>NZ_JAHIAB010000009.1 GCF_018760365.1 Pseudooceanicola endophyticus | reverse complement strand
CGAGCAGGGAGGCGAAGGGATAGATCCAGTCCTCCAGCTCGGGTCCGGCCATCGGCATCGCCACCTCGGTCACCGAGGGTTCGCGCCGCGCCCAGAGCGCCTGGATATTGGCGACCCCGCCCAGCTGTCCCAGGCGGCAAATGTCCTCGGGACGGACACATTCGAGATGGGTCATCTGGTGCAGCGCGGGCCAGCGGCCATTTTCCCGCACCGCCGCCTCCAGTCCGTCCAGCCCAGCCCTGACGGCGGCGTCTCCGATCACGTGCATGTGCAGCTGGAACCGGGCGGCGTCGAAGGCGATGCACAGGGCATTCAACTGCTCGGGCGGGAACATCAGCGGGGCATTGCCCCCATCGGCATCGGCATAGTCCTCCAGCATGGCGGCGGTGCGGTTTTCTAGAACGCCGTCGATGAAGAATTTCACCGAATGCAGCCGGAACAGCGGGTGGTCATGGGCGGCGCGCATCCGCAGTGCCCGCGCCATGGCCTCCGGCAGGGCCTCGTCCGCGGTGATGTGGATCGCCCCGCCAACCCGCAGCTTCAGCGTGCCGTCCTCGGCCATGGACTGATAGACGCGCGCGTGGCGAGGCTGGACCATCGGGTCGATGATGCCGGTAATGCCCAGGCTGTGACAGAGCGCCTGCCCGTGCTGCACACCGAAGCGGTAGGCGCTGTCGGGGATCTCTCCGATCCGGTCCCTGGCCCAGTACATCGCCTGTTCATGCAGCATCCCCGTAGGCGTCCCGTCGGGGCGGCGGGTGAAATGGCCGTTGTAGGGATCGGGCGTTTCGGCGGTCAGGCCCAGCAGCTCGCAGCCACGCGAATTCAGGCAGGCGCTGTGCAGGTCGGAACCGTAGATCAGCACCGGGCGATCCGGCACCATGCGGTCCAGCACCGCGCGCCCAAGGTTCGCATTCGAGAAGTGGCCGCAGGCGAAACCGACGCCGAAGACCCAGTCGCGGTCATGGCTGGCGGCGAAATCGCCAAGCGCCCGGGTCAGGTCCGCCTCGCTGCGGCAGGCATAGAGATCGGCCATCGTGCCGGTGTAATAGCCGCTGTCCTGAAGATGGATGTGCAGGTCCTGGAGGCCGGGCAGGATCTGGCGCCCTCCGGCATCAATCTGCCGGGCCGCGCCGGCAAAGCGGAGCCGCAGGTCGGCCTCCTCTCCCAGGGCGATCACCCGCCCCTCTCGGATGGCAAGGGCCGTGGCCCGCGGCAGCAGCGGGTCCATCGTCACGACGTCGGCATTGTAGATCAGCAGGTCAGCAGTCATGATATGGCCTTATGGTCAGCGGAGCTGCCCCGGGCGGATCCCCGGGATGTCCGCAGGAAGACGCGCTGCAGCCCCCCGGTCGGTCCCGGATCGGAACCGGGCCGGGCCGGGCGCGCCTTGTGGTTGTAGCTTTTCCGGGCATTCGATCCCGGCGGTGCCTTTGCCTGCCACCCACCGGGCGATGCCCGCCCGACCTTCAGACTAGGCGGCGGCGGGCGGCGGACGAAGGTTGAAATTCTGCTGCCACCATGACAGCAGGTAATGGCAAGCAGGAAGGCCTAGTATGACGCTGCGCTCCAAGGTTCCGACGACGGGATCGCTTTTCGTGTTCGACGCCGCCGCCCGGCACCTGAACTTCACCAATGCAGCGCGGGAATTCAACGTGACCCAGCCGGCGGTCAGCCGTTCGATCCGCGCCCTGGAGCAGCACCTGGGCTGTCCGCTGTTCGAACGCAACCATGCCGGGCTGGAGCTGACCGAGCAGGGGCGTTTCCTGCACGAGGCGCTGCAGGGCGGCTTTTCCCAGATCGAGCACGCGCTGGACGAGCTGAAGCTGAGCCTGGCCGAGGAGCAGACCGTTTCGCTGTCGATCACCTCGGCCTTCGCGCTGCACTGGCTGATGCCCCGCCTGCCGCGCCTGAAGGCACTGATGCCCGACATCTCCCTGCGTTTCGAGCTGATCCACGGTGAGCCCGAGGGGCCGATGGGCAGGGCCGACCTGGCGATCCGCTATGACTGGGCGCCGGGCCCGGGCATCACCATCTGGCCCGCCATCGACGAGCTGGTGATCCCGGTGTGCAGCCCCGACTACCTGGCCCGCCATGGCTACATCGACGACCCCGACGTGCAGCCCGAACGCCATTCCCTGGGAGAGCTGACCGCCAGGATGTGGGAGGCCGAGACCTGGGAAGTCTTCCTGAACGCGGTGCAGCTGGATCCGATGACCGGGGCGTCGCGCATGGCCTTCTCGGATTACGGGCTGGTGCTGCAATCGGCGCTCAAGGGGCAATGCGTGGCCCTTGGCTGGTGGCACGTGGTCGCCGGAGAGCTGGAAAGCGGAGAGCTGGTGCCCGCCAGCCGCCGCTTCCAGCGCGACCAGGACACCTATTGCTTCGTTGCACGCGGCAATCCCGGCGCGCAGCGTGAGGCGGTGCAACGGGTGCTGGACTGGCTGCTGGAGGAATATGCCCGGCTGGAAGAGGCCTTCCGGCCGGTGCGGGAGGCCGCAACGATCTACTGAACCCGGCCCATTCCGGCGGCAGGGCACGGCGCCATCCCGGCGGGCCTCTCCTGTAGGGGTCGCGCTGCGCCATGGCCCGATGATCCGCATGAGCGGCCAGAATTGCGCCAGGCGCTTCATGGCACCGGGGGGCATCGCATGAAGGGACATTGCAGGCCCGTTGAATGGCCCATTCCTCCGGTCGCAGGCGCGGCGATGACCGGGCGCGGTTTTTACATGCCGAAGACGCCCTTGGAAGGCGTTGCAAAACATCTGAAATCCAGAGGAGGGAGGAGCGCGGCGACCCCAGGGAGGAGGAGAGGGGCCGCCGCTGATTTCCGGACCTCAGGGAGGAGGAGAGAGGTCCAGGAAACTCTTTGGCACATCGCTGTGCCGTGATCCTTAGGTAGCAATTGCTGCGACGCAGCACCATCGCTGTCTCGCCAAACCTGCCTTGCTTCCAGAGCATGGCTCCGTCGCGGCATCCCCGGCCCGCGACCGGCACCGGACCGGTCGGGCCAGGGCCCGGCCTTCGCCCTGTTCATCGGGAAGTCCAGCGTGGCGGGAACATGGACGCCGCTGCCGATGCGGCGGGCATAGCTGCGCGCCGCATCGGCGGCCAGGGCGCAGGTCAGGGCGTAGATCGGCGGAGCGGCGGCGGGCTCGTTGACAGCGGCAAAGCTCATCGGGGGCAGGGTGACGCCGATGTCGATCTCCTGGAGGCGGGCCTCACCGGCCATGCTGCGCGGCTGTGTCGCCACCCCAGGCCGCGCTCGGCCATGGTGCGCATGGGGAAGAGCGCGGTGCAGCCCGACACTGCCGGCAAGGCGGGCAGGCGCATCGCGGAGAGGCGCTGCATCACGTCGAGATAGGGGCGCGAACCGCGCGGGAAGGTGATGATACGGGATTCCGAGCGCGTCTCGACAGGCGTACGGCGCACCAAGGTCCATCGCAACCCGGATCGAGGGCGCCGAAAAGCCCCACATCCATCACGCAGCGCGTCGATGTTCATGGGTTACAGCCGCTCGGCAATCATGCTGGAGGCGCCGGTGATCTGGCCCAGGGCCTCGCCCGCCTTCAGCCGTGCGATCAGCGTCAGCTCGGCGGCCTGCAGGCCAGGCGCGCGGTCGGCCACGGCCTCGGCGGGGTCAAGGAGGATGACACCGCTTTCATCGGCCAGAACCGCATCGCCGGGGGGCACGGTGACGCCCCCGATGGAGACGGGGACGTTGAAGGCGCCGGACTGGGCATAAAGCTTGGTGGTCACCGAAGAGCGGCCACGGCTCCACATCGGGAAGGCGGTGCGGCGGATCTCGTTCACGTCGGTCACGGGGCCGTCGACGATGCCGGCCTTGAAGCCGCAGATCGCCGCCGCATTGGTGATGACACCGCCCCAGCAGGCGTACCTGGTGTCGCCGGACCGGTGGATCAGCAGGATGTCCGTCAGGCGCAGCTTCAGGCCCTTGATGTCATCGAAGGATTTCACGTCGTCCTTGGTGACCAGCACGCGGAAGCCGCGACCGAAGGGCCCGACTTCGCCGATGACGCCGATGTTATCCTTCTTCTCGATCGAATTCGGGATCGAATGGAAGTAGTCCGACTTCATGAAGCCCAACCAGTGCGCGCGGCTGTCGAACAGGAACGGCGCGGAGATCCAAGGTGCTGTCGGGGTTGAAGCTTTTGAGATGGCTCACGTCATTCACGAAAATGTCGATGATGCCGGAGCAGACCTGCTCCAGCACGGTCTGCGCATCGCCGAACTGCCCGGAGAGGTAGACGTTGATCCTGAAATCGCCGTGTATGGAGTCCTTGACCTTCTCCGCGCACTCCTGATGCAGGCGTCCCCCGAAGCTGTCGGCGGGCACCTTGGTCGCCTTGCGCCAGGTTTCGGCGCTGGCCGGACCGGCGGCCATGGTGATCGTGAAACATGCGGCAGTGGCCAGCATACGGGCGCTCAGTCCCTTGAGTTCTTCTCTCATTTGCCTGGTTTCCCTGTCGGTGTTTGGCCCGGCATGGCCGTGGAAAGACAAGGCAAAGAAGTGATGAGCATTCCAAGTATCTGATAAGTTTTGTCAATTACCCCTCAGGATGGCGAAAATTTTCGAATGTTACCGGCGAATTTCGATGAATTTTAGTGTGCTCTCCGGAGAGGCACGGCGTGGCATGAGGAAAATTTCGTCGTATCTGCGGGGAAGTCTGCCCGGATTTTGCACTCACGTGGGCCATCTATGGCAATCGAGGTCCCTGGAAGGGCGCGCGGGATCCTATCCTCTGCGCCGGGGCGAATTGCCATGCAGGCGGCACCGAGGACCCGTTCAGAGACCGCACGGGCCGTCACCGGCCCGCTTCTCTGCGTCGCCGGATGTCCTTGATCGTACCGGCCCGTCGGGACCAACCGGGAGGCATCGCCCCGGCATGTTCTTATTGACCGGTCCGGACCGGGCGGGCTTGGCGCCGATGCGCAGGCTCAGGCATGTGATAATGTGGATTATGTCTCCAAAGTCTGCGCGAGACCTGGCCTTACACGGCTCCATGTAATGACCCGGCGCGTCTCAGGCTCTGCCACAGCCTCCATATGCAGTCCAGGCACCGGTCCCCCAAACGCCTGCCACGCCCGGGCTCCGGGCGGGCGCACAAGGGGGGCTTTGCCCGCGGTTTAATCACCAAGGGCCAAAACACGCCCGCTTTCGCACCGGCTGCGCGGCCGCCTTGGGAATTTATTGACTTTTTGGTAAAAAATATGGGTCCCTGTTTTCAACAACAGGAGGGAAGCGCCATGGCGATTGATCTGAAGACAAACTTTACCGGTCTCGAGTTCGTGAACCCGTTCGTTCTGGCCTCGGCGCCGCCGACCGAAAGCAAGGCCAAGATCATGAAGGCCTTCGAGGCCGGCTGGGGAGGTGTCGTCACCAAGACCATCGGCCTGCACCCGGTGGAGAACGTCGCCGGGCCGAAAACGATCTACCAGCGCACCGGCGAGGAAAAACCCTATGTCTCGCGCAACAAGCGGGCGAACACCGTCTCGCATTCCTCCTGGAACTGGGAGCTGATCTCGGACCAGCCGCTGGAACAGTGGCTGCCCGACCTCAAGGAGATCAAGGAGGCCTATCCCGACCGCATGGTCATCGCCTCGATCATGGCCGGTGCCGGCAGCGCGGAAGAGATGAAGAACTGGCAGACGCTGGCGACCTCGGTCATCGGGGTGGGCTGCGACGCGCTGGAGCTGAACCTCTCCTGCCCGCACATGGACCGCAAAGACATGGGCGCCCATATCGCCAATGACGAGGCGGTCATCCGTTCCGTCCTGAAAGCGGTGAAAGAGGTTGTCGACGTGCCCGTCTGGGTCAAGCTGACCCCCTCGACCTCCTCTTTCGTCGAGGCGGCGGGCGTGGCCTATGACGCGGGCGCCGACTGCATTTCGCTCTGCAACACCTTCCCCTCGCTGCCGCTGATGGACCCCGAAACGATGAAGTTCGAGGTCGAGGTCGACGGCCTCGTGACCTCGGGCGGTCAGGGCGGGCTGGCGATCCTGAACCAGGCGCTGCAGAAGGTGAACTCCCTGTCCAAGGCCTATCCGGACCAGGCGATTTCCGGCATCGGCGGCATCAAGGGCTTCCGCGAGGCGTTCAACTTCATCGTCCACGGCGCCGGCAACCTGCAGGTCTGCACCGCCGCGATGGAAGAAAAGGGCAGCGGCGGCGTCGGGATCAAGCTGATCCAGGAACTGACCGGCGACCTGGCGGATTACCTGGAACGCAAGGGCTATGCCTCGATCGAGGACTTCCGCGGCATCGCCCGGGACCGGATCGTCGAGCATTCCAAGATCCGCCGGAAAAGCGAAGACTACAACGGCGGCTACGCGCAATCCGCCTGAGCGGATGAAACCCCGCTGCGCAGGCGCCTGCCGCGCATCGGGGGCCTTCCCCCCATGTTTTCAGGGGGATGCGCTTGAAATACCATCGGCAGAGGGGCGTCCACGGGCGCCCCTCGCAATGTTCGGACCGGCTGAGCGGCGATCCGGCAGAAGGGCGATCAGCCCGCGACCGGACACCTTGCCGGCATCCGCCCTGGCCAAGCGCCCTTCTCCTCATTGCAGGCGGGCGTAGACCCCGCCGACGCGGCGCAGCTCACTGTCGCTGCCGGCCTCGATCAGCCGTCCCGCCTCGAAGACCAGGATGCGGTCGGCATCGCGGATGGTCTCAAGCCGGTGGGCAATGACCAGCACCGTGCGCCCCACCGAAAGCCGCTCCAGCGCCGCCTGGATCTCGCGCTCGGTCTCGCGGTCCAGCGCCGAGGTCGCCTCGTCCAGCACCAGGATCGGCGGGTTCTTGAGGAAGGCCCGGGCAATCGCCACCCGCTGCTTCTGCCCGCCCGACAGCATCACGCCGCGTTCGCCCACCAGGGTATCCAGCCCCTCGGGCAGGCGGGCGACCAGATCGCCCAGCTGGGCCTCCTGCACCGCCTTCAGGATCTCCTCCTCGGTGGCGCCAAGGCGCCCGTAGGCGATGTTTTCCCGCAGGCTGCTGCCGAACAGGAAGACATCCTGGCTGACCGTGCCGACCTGCGTGCGCAGGCTTTCCAGGGTAAAGTCGCGTATGTCGACGCCGTCGATGGTGATCCGTCCGCCGGTGGGGTCGTAGAAGCGCGGCAGCATCGCCAGCGCGGTGGTCTTGCCCGCGCCCGAGGGCCCGACAAGGGCGACCGTCTCGCCGGGGGCGACCTCGAAGCTGACACCGCGCAGCACCGGCAGCGCACCGTCATAGGCGAAGGAGACATCCTCGAAGCGCACCGCCCCCTTCAGCGGGCCCGCCAGCCGCGCGCCCGGACCGTCGGTGATGTCCTGCGCGGTCTCCAGCAGCTCCAGGTAGCTGCGGAAACCGGCGATGCCGCGGGGGTAGGTCTCGATCACGGCGGCGATCTTTTCCAGCGGGCGGAAGAAGACATTGACCAGCAGCAGGAAGCCGACGAAGCCACCGACCTCGAGGCTGCCGCGCAGCACGAAGGCCGCGCCCGCCACCATGACCACCACCTGCACGAAACGCAGGCCCATGTAATGGATCGCGCTGGCCCGGGCCATCAGCCCGTAAGCCTCCAGCTTGGTCTGGCGATAGGCGGCGTTGTCGCGGGCGAAAAGCGCCTCCTCGTGGCGTTCATTGGCGAAGGACTGGACGACGCGGATGCCGCCGATGGCCTCTTCCAGGCGGACGTTGAAGGCGCCGACACGGGCGTAGATCTCGCGCCAGCTGCGGGTCATGCGGGCACCGTAGATCGTGACAATCCAGACCGTGACCGGCACGATGACGGCGGTGATCAGCGCCAGTTCCGGATGGATCAGGAACATCAGCACGAAGGCCCCGACGAAGGTCATGATGGCGATGAACAGATCCTCGGGGCCGTGGTGGGCCACCTCGCCGATCTCCTCCAGGTCGCGGGTGATGCGCGCCACCAGCTTGCCGGTGCGGGCGCGGTCGAACCAGGACCAGGACAGCCGGGTGACATGGGCGAAGGCACGGCGGCGCATCTCGGTCTCGATCTCGATCCCCAGGCGGTGGCCCCAGTAGATCACCACGCCCATCAGCGCGGTATTGAGCGCATAGACCCCAAGCAGCCCGATCGCCGCCAGCACCGTCAGCCCCCAGTCGCCCAGTGGCAGCAGATGGTCGATGAAGGCGGTGATCGCCAGCGGAAAGGCAAGCTCCAGCAGGCCCGACAGCACGGCAGAGCCGAAGTCGATCCAGAAGAGCCGCTTGTGGGGTCGGTAATATTCGAAGAACTGGCGCAGCATGGGCGGTCTTTCGGGAAGGGGCAGTCAGCCGGGGTGTATCACGCGGACGGGCGGCGCGGGCAGGATCCGTCCCCCTGCCCGCGCCAACTGCGGGTTTGCCTGTGGATCGGGCAGCGCCCGCCCGGGCTTGCGGCGCAACGGCGCGGCCTTGCGCAGCAGGCAAAACCGGCCGGAACCGCTTACCAGCGACGCGTCAGGCTGGCCGAGAGGGTCCGCCCGTCCCCGTAGTAGGTCGAGAAATAGCCCACCGAGGACACATAGACCTCGTCCGTGAGGTTGGTGACGTTCAGCCGCAGCTCGGTTCCGCCTTCGCTGCGGTAGGTGATGCCGGCATCCAGCAGGGTCACCGGATCAAGGCGTTGGGTATTCTCGTTGAAGGCATAGCGCGCGCCGATGAAACGGGCCCCCGCGCCCAGAGTCAGGCTGTGCAGCGGGCCGCTCTGGATCTCCTTCGACAGCCAGATCTTCGCGGTATGCTCGGGCGTCAGGCCCAGCTGGTTGCCGTCGTTGGAGCCGCCGATGATCTCGCTGTCGGTGTAGGAATAGCCGCCCGTAAAGCTCCAGCCGTCCGCAAGGTTGGCCCGGCCCTCCAGCTCAAGCCCGCGGATCCGCGACTTGCCGACCTGGCTGTAGACCGTGGTGCCGCCGACGGTCTGCGCGACCGAGCGGTTGCGCTCGTCAAGCTGGTAGAGCGCGGCGGTCAGGTAGATGTCGGTGGCGGGCGGCAGGTACTTGAAGCCCAGTTCCCACTGCGCACCCTCGGTCGGCTTCAGCGTGTTGCCGTCGGCATCGGGCTCTGCGAAGACCGAGAAGGAGGTGGCATAGGCCAGGTAAGCCGACAGGCCATTGTCCCAGCCATAGCCAAGGCTGGCCTGGCCGGTGGTGGCGCTGTCGTTGCGGTCCAGGTCGGTGATGCCGTAGCTGGTGACGTTTTCGCCGCGCGCGCGGTTCCAGTCGTGGCGCAGGGCGGCAGAGGCGCGCCAGCGGCCCATCTCGATCTCGTCCATCGCGTAGACGCCCAGCTGGCGCACCGTCGCGGTCTTGTCCGCCGTATAGGTGCCGCCGCTGGTGACCGGATCGAAGGCGGCGTAATCGGGATCGGCATAGTCGATCTCGGGCTGGCCGTAGTAGAAGACCGATCCTGCCGCCTCGTGGAAGCGGCTTGCATCGGCACCGAAGGTCAGCCGGTGGCTGAGCGCGCCGGTCAGCACCTCGCCGCTCAGCCGCAGGTCCGCCGCAAGCGAGGTCGCGGCCTCGTCCTGATCCAGCAGGGTCCGGGCCACCCGGGTCCCGCTGACGCTGCCGAGCGAGAGGTTGCTGTATTGCCAGTCGAACTTCGTCGCGCCGACATTGCCGTTCAGCGTCCAGCCGTTGTCCAGCGCATGGGTTATCTGGACGCCAAGGTTGGCGGTGCGGCGATCACCGGTCTCGTTGGCCTCGTTGCCGAAGTAGAAATCGCGCAGGTCCTTGCCGTCATAAAGACCGACAAAGTCGTTGGGCACCCCCGCGGGGGCATCGGGATCGTCCTTCTGGAAGGATCCCAGGACCTCGACGGTGGTCGAGGGGGTGGCCTCTGCCCGCAGGGCGAAGCCCAGGTAGGTGCCCTCGTTGTCGTATTCCGGGATGCCGGTCTTGCCGTTTCCGGACCGCGACACGATGCGATAGGCCAGCCGGTCGCTGACCACCTTGTTGAAATCGCCGAACAGGTGCCAGGAGCCGTTCCCGTCCAGCTCGACGCCCATCTCGGAGGTATCGCCCGACATCTGGGCGCGCTTCTGCACCAGGTTCACCATCCCCGAGGGCGAGCCCGCGCCGTAAAGCGTGGATTGCGGGCCGCGCAGCAGCTCCACCCGTTCCATCCCGTAGAGGTCGAGCGAGGGGGCGCCATAGTCGGGCCGGGTCGAGCGGCTGAAATGCAGCCCGTTCAGGTAGATCTGGTTCTGCAGGTCCTGGCCGCGCACGACGATGGAGTCAAAGCGCGGGTCGGCGCCATAGGCCTCGGTGACCACGCCGGCGGCATAGTTCAGCGCCTCCGAGAGGTTGCCGGCGCCGGTGTCGTCGATCTGGTCCGACGTCACCACCGTCACGGAGGCCGGCACCTCCCCAAGCGAACGCGTGCTCTTGATCGAGGCCGAGGTCCCGGCGGCGTAGCCCGCGACCGGCCCGGTGGGATCCTCCGTGCCCTGCACGGTGATCGGCGCCAGATCGAGGCCCTCTGCCTCCTGGCCCAGGGCCGCCCCGCTGATCAGGGCAAGCGTGCTGACACCTGCCAGGAGGAAAAAGCCGTGTTTCATATGCATGTCCCTTGCGCATTTTCCTGATGGTTTAAGTCAACTTTTCCCGGAGCGTCTTGAAGATCCCTGCCGCGATTTGTCCGAAACCGCCGCAGTCCGGGAAAATCAGGGAAATGGCGGCGGCTGATCGTGCCCGGCCCCGGTGCTGCCGGCATGGATGTGCCGCCAACGCGAGGGCGGCATTCCCACGGCCTGGCTGAAGGCCCGCGACAGATGGGCCTGGTCGGCAAATCCGGTGGCCAAGGCGACCTCGGCCAGTGACAGGCCCTCTTCCAGGATCAGCTGCTGCGCCCGCGCGACCCGGCGCTGCGCGATCCAGCGTTTGGGGGTCAGGCCGAAGCTTTGCTTGAAGGCGCGGCTGAACCAGCTTTCCGACAGCCCCACGAGGCCCGCCAGCTCGGCCACCCCCAGGGGGTCCTCCAGATGCGTCTGGACGTAATGCTCCAGCCGGCGGGCCTGGTGCGGGCGCAGCCCGGCAGCCTGCGGCACGGCTTCCCCGGCATCGGTTTCGGGATGCAGGACGGCGCCCAGCAGCGCCTGCAACAAACCGTCCAGCACCATGTCGCCGCGCGCCGGGCGGGCCACCTCGGCCGCCGCAAGCCCGGCCAGCGTCTCCAGATCGGCACCGTTCCCGGCGAAGACCGCGCCCTGCGGCAGGTGACTGTCGCCCGAGACCGCCAGCCGCCGCCGCAGCGACCGGATATCGAGGTGGAAATCCACGTGGCCAAAGGTCTCGGCCTTCAGCAGCCGCGCCCAGAGCGGCACCCCCGCCGGCACGAACATCGCCCGCACGCCCAGCCGATCCGGCGCCTGCGCGGCGGTGCGAAAGGCCATCTGCGGTGGCCGCGGCCCGGTGAAGACCACCAGCCGCGGATCGGGCGAGCGGTAGAAGCCCCCGGCTCCGGCCTCTCCGGCAACCTGCCACAGATCCGCTACCGCCCCGGCCAGGGGGCGGAATTTCAGCGGTGCGAGGGTGCGCAGCGCCCGGGTCCGGGCCTCCATCCGGGGCCGGAAGGGGGGCAGGGCGGCGGGCATAAGGTCATGGGACTGCGCGGCAGGAAGCATGTCGGAACGATCGGTACGGGAACGGAAGACGCAGCCCCCGGGGCGCCGCGCGGGTCATTCCTGATTATTACAGTCAGGTTTGTCAATCCATCCCGCGCGAAAGACCCCCGCCGGGCTGGCCGGGCCCGTTGTGCCGGACGGACCAGCCGGATCCGCTTCGGGCCCGGCGAAAGGCGATCTCCGGCAGGACGCTGTCCCAGGCCTCGGCTCCGATGCGGCGATCATCGCGCCGCCGCCAGGGGCGATGGCACCGCCCCAGTTTCTATCGATCTTCCGGCTTTTGGGCCAGCTCTGCCGCCAGAACATCGAAAATGGCCCGCTTTTCGGATCCAGACGGAATTACAACTCGAATATGCCACGATGCCAATCGCAATGCATATGAAAGACCTGTCGCCCAACATAATGGCGCAGAAGATCCTCCGGACACCTTGATGGAAAAGCAAATCCATTCAGAAACCTGAGGGAATTCAACTCCCGCAGGTCATTTCCCGATCTGTTCGGAAATATTGCGCCGCCGTCCCGCCCTGCATCACATGCAAAGCGCCCCAACATCCGAAGGGGCCGCTTCGAAAGGGCCGGATCCGGAGAGCCGGATGGACGCGCGGCTTTGCCCCGGGATACCCGTCAGGACAGCGCTCGCAGGCTGGCGGCAAGCTCGGCCCGATTGGCGCAGCAGCGTTTCTCCATCGCCTTGTTGAGATGGGTGCGCACGGTCGAGATCGAGATCCGCAGGATGCGGCCGATGTCCTGGTCCCGGCAGCCGCGCGCCACCAGGTGCACCACCTCCTGCTCGCGTGGGGTCAGGCCCGCGTAGCGGCAGGACTGGCGCGAGAGGGCGCGCCCCAGATGCGGCCGCAACGCCTCCAGAAGCGTGACCTGAGCCTCGGCGAAGGGGCCGTGATCGCGGCTGCGCCAAAGCCGGAAATCCCCCAGGTCCTCGGCCCCGTCGAACAGGAAGATGTTCATTCCGAAATGCAGCCCGTCGCGTTGCAGGAAGCCGTTCCAGAACTCCGATGCCTCCAGCGCCTTGCGGTCGATCACCTCGTCGACACTGGCCGCCCGCCCCGCCGCCCGCATCCGCATCGTGATCGGATCGCGGAACTGGAAATAGCCGTCATGGTCGCGCCCGGCGGTCTCGTACATGTTGTGATAGAGGCCATCTTCGGAGATGCGCTTGCGGTTGTTCCAGCGGTAGCTGGCTGCGAAATCGGCTTCAACCAGCGCAATGATCTGCGGAAAGACCGCTTCGCGGATGTTCTGCGGCCCGTCGAAGGTTTCGAGCGTGCGGACGATCTCTCCGAATTTCTGAAGCTGGTGCATCTGGATGGACATGGCGCAATCCCGTGGATGGTCCGAAGCGCCCCGCCCGGGGCGACAGGGGCAGGACTAGCGCCGGGCCCGGGGGCGGGGAAAGCGCAACCGGCGGACACGGCCCTCCGGGAAGGATGCCTTCCCCGCTCCCTGCCCGTTTCTTGACCACCTTCCTGCAGTGCGGCCCGCCCCCCGGGGCGCCATCGTTGTTTCTGACGATACCCGCCTCCTGCGGACGCCCCGTAGGTCTGGGAACGGAACAGGCGCCCCGGCGCGGGCGCACCGCAACAAGAGACATCGCATGGATCGGCGCAGCTTTCTGAAATCGGGCACCGGGGCGCCTGTGGCCTCTGCGCTGCTGGCCGCCCCCGCACTGGCCAGGGCCCGCGCCCTCGTCCTCGACCACGGCGCCATGGTCCTGCGCAAGGACGCCGGGGCGGACCTGCGCGCCGCCCTGAGCGAACAGATGAAGGTTTGAACCATGACCAAGACCCCCGAAATCCGTCCCGCCCCCGGCCAGTTCGGCCCGCTGAGCCTGGCGCAGACCCGCGCCGAGATCGCCTCTGACGGCCTGCCCGCCCTGGCCGCCCTGGCCGCCCGGCTGGAAGCCCGCGCCAAGGCCGATCCGCTGCATGCGGTGATCGCGGCGGATTTCACCCCGCCGCGCGCCTGCGAGGGCCCGCTCGCCGGCCTGCCCATCGGCGTGAAGGACAATATCGACGTGGCCGGCTTTGCCACCACCGGCGGCGCGCCTGCGCTGGCGGGCAACCGGCCCGCACAGGATGCCTCCGTGGTCGCCCGGCTGCGCGCCGCCGGCGCCTGGGTGCCCGCCAAGCTCAACATGCATGAGCTGGCCTTCGGCGTGACCTCCGACAATGGCGGCTATGGCAGCGTGCGCAATCCCTTCGATCTGGGACGCACGGCGGGCGGCTCCTCGGGGGGATCGGGGGCGGCGGTGGGCAGCGGGCTGGTGCCGGCGGCGCTTGGCTCCGATACCGGGGCTTCGGTGCGCATCCCGGCCAGCTTCTGCGGCGTCGCGGGCCTGCGCCCCTCAAGCGGACGCTATCCCGGGGATGGCGTGCTGAACCTCTCGCCCACCCGCGACACCATCGGCGTGCTGGCCGCCTGCGTCGCCGACATCGCCGAAATCGACGCGGTGATCGTGCCCGAGGACGCCACCCTGCCCGCCCTGCCCGACCGGCCGCTGCGCCTGGGCCTGCCCGCCGATGCCCTGCCCGGCTACTGCCCCACCCTGGAGGCCACCTTCCGGAGCGCGCTCGACAGGCTCGTCGCCGCCGGTCTGGCCGAGATCATCCCCCTGCCCGCCTTCGACTTCGACCGCTGGGAGGACGAGGTCGGCATGCCGCTGGTCTTCAACGAGACGCTGGCCTACTGGAGCACCTTCCTGGAGGCGCGCGGCATCGCCTGGGCGGATTTCGCCGCCAGCCTCTCAAGCCCCGACGTGCGCGCGATCTTCGCCGCCGTACCGAAGCTGGCGGCAGAGACCGCAGGGACCTATGCCGAAATCCTGTCCGGCACCCGGGCCACGCTTCAGGCGCGTTTCGGGGCGATCTTCCCCAACCATGGCGTCGATCTGGTGGTGATGCCCACCAGCCCCGTGCAGCCCCCCGCCGAGGCCGAGTTCTCGGTCCTCCAGATCGACGGAGAGGCGCGCGCGACAATGCCCGTGGTCACCCGCCAGACCGCGCTGGCGACGCTGACCGGCCAGCCCTCGCTGACGCTGCCGGCGGGGCTGGATGCGGACGGCCTGCCGGTGGGGATGATGCTGGAGGCCCCGATCGGCGCCGACCGGATGCTGCTGGCGATGGCCCTGCGGATCGAGGCGGCCCTGTGAACCGGGCCCCTGCGGGGGCCCGACACCCGCCGGTTCAGAGGCTGCCATCGCGAAAGCCGGCCTCGACCTTCTCAAGCGACACGCCGCGGGTTTCCGGCACCGCGCGCCAGACGAAGATCCACGCGCCCAGGGCGATGGCGGCGAACAGGAAGAAGGTGGGGCCGATGCCCAGCCCCGCGACCAGCGGCGGGAAGGCGAAGGTCAGCATCCCGTTGGCGACCCAGAGGGCGAAGACGCAGACCCCCATGGCGAAGCTGCGGATCTTCAGCGGAAAGATCTCGGCCAGCAGCAGCCAGACCAGCGGGCCGACGCTGCCCTGCATGATGAAGACGAAGCCGGCGACGAGGCTCATCACCACGAAGGGTTTCAGGGCGGTGTCGGGCATCCACAGCGCCGCCAGCCCCACCAGCACATGCAGCACCGCGATCAGGCCGAACCCGCCCAGCAGCAGCCAGCGCCGGTTCACCCGGTTCATCACCAGCAGGCCCGCCGAGATCCCCGCGAGGCTTGCCACCCCGTTCAGGATATTGGCGATGATGGCCGCCCCGGCGGAAAAGCCCGCGTCCTGCAACAGCTGGGTGCCGTAGTACATCACCGCGTTGATCCCGGTCAGCTGCTGACAGATCCCCAGCCCGACGCCGATCCGGATCAGCCGCCGCACCCAGGGTTCGCGCCACAGCGCCTGGTCTTGCGGATTGCTCGGGCGCAGGCTGCGCAGTTCGTGGTGTTCCTCCAGCGCCTCTTCTGCACTGCGGATCGAGCGCAATACCTCCAGCGCCTCGTCATGGCGCCCGGTCGCCGACAGCCAGCGCGGGCTGGGTGGCATCCTCAGCATCCCCAGCAGCAGCGCGATGGCCGGCAGCACGGCAATCACCAGCATGTACCGCCAGACCCCGGGATGCGCCCCCCAGATATTGTAGATCAGCGCATTGATCACGAAGGCCGCGAACTGGCCGAAGACAATCATCAGCTCGTTGCGGGTGACCAGGCCGCCGCGCTGCGCGGCCGGGGCACATTCCGCCAGGTAGATCGGCACCGTGGTCGAGGCACCGCCCACCGCCAGCCCCAGGATGAAGCGGAACAACGACAACACCTGCCAGTCGGGCGCACAGGCGGCCCCGACGGTCCCCAGAATGAACAGCACCGACAAGTAAAGGATGTTGCGCCGCCGCCCGATCCGGTCGGCCATGTACCCTCCGCCGAGCGCACCAAGAGCCGCGCCGAAGATCAGGATCGAGACGGCAAGGCCCTCGGTCATGGCGGTCAGTCCCAGGTCAATCCGCATCGGCCCGAGCGCCCCGTTGACCACCCCGGTATCATAGCCGAACAGCAACCCGCCGAAGGTGGCCACCAGGACCAGCAGGCCCATGCGGCGGACATGGGGGGCGGAGCCGTTGCCGGCGACCGCGATACGGGCGGACTCCGTGCCGGAATGGCGCATCTTTCTCTCCTCCTCGATCCGGCTTGGTCCGCGTCTCCTGCGCGGGACGAACCGCCGAAGCCCCCGCCGTGCGGGGCAATGACTGGGCTGCGGGGCGCCCTCCGGAGCCCGCACAATGGGTCAGATCGCCTGCCGGGTCCCGATCCATCCGACCTCGGATGCGACGACGAAGCGCGTGTTGCGCAAGGGGCCCTCCTTCACGTTCCGACACTACATCCCGAACCTGTGGCCGACGCCACAGGGATCATGGCCGCGCGACATGCAGGCAAGGGTCCCGCCGGGCACCGCCATGGGTTCGGCCAGCGGCCCGTCTTCGCTGCGCCTCGCCGGGACTGCCGAAGGATTTCTTCCGAAGATGCCTCATGCCCTGTCCTTTGCCGCAACGGCCCCGTCCGGAGCGGGGCGATAGGGGATCACAAGCGCCCAGGCAACCCGGGCCGCAGCGGCCAGGGCGCACGGCACCGGGCCCGGCCCCCCAAAGCGCCCTTCCACAGGGTCCCGACCGCAGCCCCATGCCGCAGACGCGGCCCAGAAAAGGAGGGCGCCGCAAATCCCGGCCCCGCATTCCGGGGGCTTGGGCAACGGACCGCCCGGCAGCTGCAGGCAGGGCTGAAACCACCCGCTTTGGAGAAGATCCGGGCCGCTGACCCGGGTGCGGCATTCCCCCTTTGAAGAAGGGATTGTCCTGCGGCCCGTTGCGACTTCGTGCGCGATCAGGTCAGGGCCCTTGCCATGGCGGGCGACATCGCGGTCGAAGGCCCAGTCCCCCGAAAAGGCCACGCCATGGTCCGCATATGCGGCGCGGCAGGCGGTCTGGGGATCCTGCCGGTCCCTGTCGTCGGGACGGCAAGGCTTTGTCTGCGCGGCACGATCAGGCGGCGCCGGTTCGATTGCGCCAGGAGCCGGTTCAGCGGACAGAGGTTCCCGGACCGGCGCCGGACCCTGCGGCAGGCCAGGCCGCGCGGGGTCGGGATCCCAGATCTGAGATGTCCGTCCGATCCCCCCCGGGATCACTTCCCCGCGCCTCCTCCGGGCGGCCCCTGCGCCGCGAAACGCGGCCATGCCCAACCTGCGCCGCTTGCAACCCGTTGCCGGACCATCCCGCCTTGCCCTGACCCGTCCATCCAGAGAGGAAGCCTCGGATCACCATCAGAAGGGGGATCGGAGGGTCTTGGCGCCCTCTGGTCCGCAGGACCGGGACCGAAGCGGCCCTGCCACATGGAAAGGGCCCGGTCCTCAGACCGGGCCCCTTGTGGGGATCGGGCGCGCGGCGGGCCCGGCGCCGGACGGGCGTTCAGCCGGCCTCGGGCGCGGCGGTGCTGTTCTGCTGGTCGAAGAAGGCACGGAACGGCCCCGGTCGGCTCAGCAGGTCCTGCGGAGAGCCGGACTGGATGATCCGCCCCTTGTCGAGCACATGGATCTGGTCGGCCTCCATCACCGTCGAAAGACGGTGCGCGATCACCACCGTCGTCGCATCCTGCGAGATCCGCGACAGCGCCTCCTTGATCAGGCTTTCCGAGGTCGCGTCCAGCGCGCTGGTGGCCTCGTCCAGCAGCAGGATGCGGCCGTTGCGCAGGAAGGCGCGGGCGATCGACAGGCGCTGACGCTGGCCCCCCGACAGGAAGGCGCCGTTCTCGCCGATCTCGGTGTCGTAGCCCTGCGGCAGCTCCATGATGAAGTCATGGGCATGGGCCGCCTTGGCCGCCGCAACGATCTCCTCCTCCGTGGCCTCCTTGCGCGCCAGCTTGAGGTTGTTCATCACCGAGGTCGAGAACAGGAAGGTATCCTGGCCGACGAAGGACAGCCGTTCGTGCAGGGAGCGGGTGGTGACATGGCGCAGGTCCATGCCATCGACGCAGACGCTGCCTTCGGTCGGGTCGTAAAGCCGCATCAGCAGGTTCATCAGAGAGGACTTGCCGCTGCCCGAAGCGCCGACGATGGCGGTGGTCTTGCCGGCCTGGAAGGTCATCGACACGCCGTTCAGAACCGGTTCGGCATCGCGGTAGGCAAAGTGCACGTTGCGCAGCGTGATCTCGCCCGGGCCATCGGGCAGCGGCTTGCTGTTGACCGCATCCTCGACCGTCAGCGGCTGGAACAGCAGGTCGAACATCAGCCGCAGCGGCACGATCAGGCTTTCGATCTTCACCCGCATCCGGGTCAGCCGCTTGGCCGGTTCATAGGCCATCAGCAGCGCGGTGATGAAGGACATCAGCTGTCCGGGGGTGGTGGGGTTGCCGTCCACCAGGTCGATGGCGCTGATCAGCACCACGGCGGCGATCACCAGCCCCGAGAGCGTCTCGACCAGCGGCGAGGTGATGGCGTTCAGCCGGGCCACGGCATTGGAACGGTCCTCGACCTGCTCCACCGCGTCCTTCATCACCTTGCCCATGGTCGGCTCAAGCCCGAAGAGCTTGATGATCTGGAAGCCCCGCGCGGTCTCCTGCGTGACCTTCAGGATCGCCGTCAGCGAGGCGGTTTCCTTGGCGACGATCTTGCGCACGCTCTTGAGGATGGTGCGGACCCCGAACATGATGATCGGGCCGCCGACCAGCGACACCACGGTCAGCAGCGGCTGCTGGTAGAACATCACGCAGACCAGGCCGATCAGGGTCAGCACGTCGCGCACGGTCGAGCTGACGATCAGGTCGATGATCTGGCGCGCGTTCTGGGCACTGCGCGACGTGTGCTGAAGCAGCTGCGAGCTTTCGTTGATGTTGAAGAAGCTGACGCTCTGCGACAGCAGCCGTTCATAGAACTGCAACTGCAGCATCGCCACGATCCGGTTGCCGGCGCGGGTCATGTAGACGGTCTGGACATAGGTCGCGATGCCCTTGATCATGAAGATGCCGGCCACGGTGGCGGCCACGATGATCACGTCGTCGCGGTCCTTGTTGGCGCTCATGGCATCGACGACCCCCTGCATCACCCAGGCGGTCATGGTCGCGCCCAGGGCGGCCACGATCATGGCGACGATGGCGATGGCATAGGTCCATCGCTGGGACTTGAGCCCGGTCAGCAGCAGACGGCGCAGGAACTGGCGGTTGTCGGCCTGGCCCAGGCTGGTGTCATCGCCCCTGTCTTCGATGAAGGCCGGAGGAGAGGGATCGGAAGGGGTATCGGCAGTTGCGGTCATGATCGTCTGTAACCTGATGAAAGACGTTTGCCTGGGACCCTCGGCGGGCGGGCCCTGGGGCGTCTGAGGGTCGGTGCCTGGGCCGGCGGATCGCGGCAGATCCGCCCCTGGCTTTCGGCAGCCGGCGACAGGAAAGCACAACCCTGTACCTTCCGATTGCGGGAGCCCGTTACTCTTTCATTGGCCCGGGGATGTCAAATCGCCAAAATCGCATACCGCATTGTGCGCTGTCGGGCGCGTAGGCACAACCTGCGGCCTCCGTAAACGCCCCGCATGGCGCGCCTCCGCCGCAGCAACCGGCGCCGTATCGGTTGAACCCCGCCGCGCCGGGCGGTATCGCGAAGCGGTGCAATCTCCGGAGGTCCCCATGACCCGCCCCCCCTTCGTGATCTCGATCCAGAGCCAGGTGGTCTTCGGCCATGTCGGGAATTCCGCCGGCCTGTTCCCGATGCAGGCGGCGGGGCTGGAAGTGGCCGCGATCCCGACGGTGGTCTTCTCGAACACGCCCGACTACCCGACGCTGCGCGGCCAGGCCCTGCCCGGGCCGTTCTTCGCCGACCTGCTGCGCGGCGCGCGGGAACGTGATCTGCCGGCGCGGGCGGATTTCCTGCTGACCGGCTACATCGGTTCGCTCGAGGTGGCGCGGCAGGTGGCCGATTTCGTTGCCGAGGCGAAGGCCGCCAACCCGCACCTGACCTATATCTGCGATCCGGTCATGGGCGATGCCGGGCCCGGCCTCTACGTGCCGGAAACCATCGCCGACGTGATGCGCGACCAACTGCTGCCGCTGGCCGACATCGCCACCCCCAACCCGTTCGAGCTGGGCTGGCTGACCGGTCGGCAGATCACCTCTCTGGAAGACCTGCCGGCGGCCCGTGCGCTGCTGAACCTGCATCCCGATGCCCGGCTGATCGCCACCGGCTGCGCCCTGGCCGACACCGCCCCGGGTCATATCGAAAGCGTGATCCTCGGGCCCGAGGGGACATCCCGCCACCCGACGCCGCACCTGCCCATCGCGCTCCCGGGGACCGGGGACCTGTTCGCCGGGCTGATCGTCGCCGGAATCGGGCGCGGACTGGCGCTGCCGCAGGCGGTGGAAACCGCGCAGGTGCTCGTCTCGCGCGCGCTGCAGCACGCCCGGGCGCTTGGCGCCGGGGAAGTGGTTCTGAGCGAGCCGGGCTTCCGCCAGGCGCTGCTGACCCTGGGACAGCCCCTCTGAGCCCCGCCCCTGCCCACGCCTGACGGCGCCGCCGCAAGCGCTCCGAAATAAAAACGTTCCGTTTGGGCGGGCGCCGGTCTGAAAATGTCAGATCGGCGGCAAACCCGTGCGCCCGGCGCACGAATATATTGCGTACGGCTCCGTTTATTGCACTGCAGGGCCGAGTGACACTGGCGACAACCGAACCTGAACATCGGATGCCGCTCTTGCCCATCAGCTCGACACATTGGGGAACCTTCGAGGCCACCGCCCGCAGCGACGGCGGCCTCGACATCACCCCCTTCGCCCGGGATGCCGCCCCCTCGGAGCTGCTGGACGGGCTGTCGCAGTACCGCACCCATGCCGCCCGCATCCTGCGGCCCGCCGTGCGCAAGGGCTGGCTGGAGGGGCGCGCCGGGATCCCCGCACCGGGACGCGGCGCCGACCCCTTCGTGGAGGTCGACTGGGACACCGCGCTGGACCTCGTGGCCCGAGAGCTGGAGCGCGTCCGTCGCACCCGGGGCAACGACCACATCTTCGCGGGCTCCTACGGCTGGTCCAGCGCCGGGCGCTTCCATCATGCCAAGACCCAGCTGAAGCGCTTCATCAACGCCATCGGCGGCGGGGTCGAGCAGCGCAACAACTACAGCTTCGGCGCCGGAATGGTGTTGCTGCCCCATGTCCTGGGCAGCAACGAGATGCTTTACGGCCCGGTGACCGGCTGGGATGCGATCCTGGAGGGGTGCGATCTGTTCGTCAGCTTCGGCGGCCTGCCCTCGCGCAATGGCCAGATCGAAAGCGGCGGCGTCGGCAGTCACGTGCAGGGCGGCTACCGCAAGGCCTTCGTGGCGCGCGGCGGGCGGATCGTGAACATCTCTCCGCTGGGATCGGACGTGGATGACACCCGCTCGGAATGGCTGGCGGTGCGCCCCGGTACCGACACCGCGCTGATGCTGGCGCTCTGCCACACCTTGCTGAGCGAGGATCTGGCCGATCACGCCTTCCTCGCGCGCTGCACCACCGGCGCGGAGGTTTTCCTAGACTACCTGCGGCAGGGCAATGGCGGTGGTCCCTTCGATGCCGACTGGGCCGCGCGGATCTGCGACCTGCCCGCAGGGACGATCCGCGCGCTTGCCCGCCGCATGGCCGCCAGCCGCTGCTTCATCAACCTCAACTGGTCGCTGCAACGGGCCGAGTTCGGCGAACAATGCTTCTGGGCGGGGATCGCACTGGCGGCGCTGCTGGGCCAGATCGGCCTGCGCGGGCGCGGCCTGGGCTTCGGCTTCGGGTCCATGGCGGGATCGGGCAACCCGGTGGCGCGGCTCTCCAGCCCCGCGATGCCGGTGCTCGACAACCCGCTGAACCGCTACATTCCGGTGGCCCGCGTCACCGACTACCTGCTGGGCGAGGTGACGGACATGGCCTACGATGGCCAGCGCCTGACCCTGCCCGCACCGACGCTGGTCTACTGGGCGGGCGGCAACCCGTTCCACCACCACCAGGATATCAACCGCCTGCTGGAGGGCTGGGCGCGCCCCGAGACGATCATCGTGCACGACCATGTCTGGACCGCGACCGCGCGCCATGCCGACATCGTGCTGCCCGCCACCATGGGGGTGGAGCGCGACGATATCGCCACCTCTTCAAACGACCGCTACGTGATCGCCATGCGCAAGGTGGCCGAGCCGCCGGGCCAGGCCCGCGACGATTACGCGATCTTCGCCGATCTGGCCGCGCGCCTGGGCGTCGCCGAGACCTATACCGAGGGCCGCGATGCCGCAGCCTGGATCGCGCATCTCTACGATGAGACCCGCACCAAGGCCGCCCGGCGCGGTGTCGAAATGCCCGATTTCGCCGCCTGGCGGGACAAGGGCTTTTTCGAAAAGCCGCTTTCGGCCACGCCCTTCACCTCGTTCGAGGCGTTCCGCGCCGATCCCGAGGGCGCCCCCCTCGCCACCCCCTCGGGCCGGATCGAGCTTTATTCGCAGGCCATTGCCGATTTCGGCTATCCCGACTGCCCCGGCCACCCCAGCTGGCTGCCCCCGCGCGAAGGCCTGACCGCGCCGCGCGCCCGCCGCTTCCCGCTGCATCTGCTCAGCACCCAGCCGAAGCACCGGCTGCACGGGCAGCTTGATCCGGTGGGCGGCAGCAAGGCCTCCAAGATCCGCGGACGCGAACCGCTGGTCATGCACCCCGAGGCCGCCGCCGCACGCGGGGTCAAGGCCGGCGACGTGGTGCGGGTCTGGAATGACCGGGGCGCCTGCCTGGCCGGCGTCACGCTGAACGCGGCGATGCGCGCGGATGTGGTGCAGATGGCCACCGGCGCCTGGTACGACCCGCTGCTGCCCGGCCAGCCCGGATGCCTCGACCTGCATGGCAATCCCAATGTCCTGACCCATGACCGCCCGACCTCGGCCCTGTCCCAGGGGCCGGCCGCCCAGAGCTGCCTGGTCGAGGTCGAGCCCTGGCGTTCCCAGGTGCCCCCGATCCGTGTCCACGACGCCCCGGCCTTCGCCGTGGGCCGGGTGAAGACCAAGCCCCCCGCAGAGACCCGCGCCAAGCGGGCCGCATCCCCAGATCCAACAGGAGACCAACCATGACGCTGACCCGCCGACAGATGCTGCTGTCCTCGCTTTCCACCGTGGCGCTGGCCACCCTTGCCGGGCGCCCCGCCTGGGCCACGATCGACCCCGTCGGCCACGAGGGCGGCACGCTGACCTTCGTGATCTCGCCCAGCCCGCAGATCCTGACCTCGGCGATGACCACCGCCGGTGCCGAACAGGTCGTCTCGGCCAAGATCTCGGACAGCCTGTTCACTTACGATTTCGACATGAACATCCAGCCCCAGCTGGCGACCTCCTATGATGTCAGCGAAGACGGCAAGACGGTCACCTTCCACCTGCGGCAGGGCGTGAAATGGCATGACGGCACGCCCTTCACCTCCAGGGACGTGGCCTATACCTGCATGAAGGTCTGGAAGGTGCTGCACGGTCGCGGCCGGACGATCTTCAAGGACGTGACCGAGGTCCAGACGCCCGACGATCACACCGCGGTCTTCGTGATGACGGCGCCCTCTCCGGGGATGCTGAAATCGCTGGCCGCCCAGCAGACCCAGCTGCTGCCCGCGCACCTCTACGAGGGCACGGATCCGATGACCAACCCCTACAACCTCAAGCCCGTCGGCACCGGCCCGTTCAAGTTCGTCTCCTTCGTGTCGGGCGACAACCTGGTGCTGGAGAAGAACGAGGATTACTGGGATGCCGGCAAGCCGCATCTCGACAAGCTGGTGTTCCGCTTCGTCTCGGATCCCGCGACCGTCACCGCCGGGCTGGAATCGGGCGAATTCGACCTGGTGAACCAGTCTCTGCTGCCCAAGCCCGACCTGCCGCGCCTCGAAGCCAGCGGCAAGTTCGACATCACCACCAAGGGCTACGAGTTCCAGAACGAGATGCAGATGATCGAGTTCAACCTCGATGATCCGGTCATGTCGAACCCCAAGGTGCGCGAGGCCCTGGCCTATGCCATCGACAAGCAGTGGCTCGTGGACAACGTGTTCTTCGGCTACGGCAAGGTCGCCAACACGCCGCTGCACTACCAGCTGACCCAGCTTTACGACGAAACGGACGTGCCGCGCTACGACTACGATCCGATGAAGGCGGTCAAGCTGCTGGAAGAGGCCGGCTACAAGCGCGGCACGCTTGAGCTGACGGTGGATCCCCTGCCCTACGGCGAATACCAGAACATGACCGCCAACTACCTGCGCGAGGCCTTCCGCGGCATCGGCGTCAAGCTGACCGTGCGCAACGAGGACTTCGCCGGCTTCGTCAAGCGCGTCTACACCGACCGCGACTTCCAGTTCACGGTGAACCTGCTGACGGGTGGTTCGGATCCGACCATCGGAACCCACCGCACCTACTGGTCGAAAAGCTTTGCCAAGGGCGTCGGCTTCTCCAACGGCTCCCATTACGACAGCCCCGAGATGGACAAGATCCTCGAGGCCGCCTCGGCCGAGATGGACGAGGAAAAGCGCATCGGCCTCTATCACGCGTTCCAGAAGCTCGCGATGACCGACCTGCCGGTGCTGCCGCTGGTCGCGGTGGAAAGCGTGACTGTCGCCAACAAGCGCGTCCACAATCACACGATCAATGCCCACGGCACCTATGCGGACTTCGCCGAAGTCTGGGTCGATCCCAAAGCCTGATCGTCTTCCCGCCTCCCGCGCGTCGATGCACGCGGGGGGCGCCTGCATTTCAACGCGCAACGAAAGGCTCTGCCGATGGGACATTACCTTCGCAACCGGCTGCTTCAGGCCGTCGTGGTGATCCTGATCATCATCGTGGGCAACTTCATCCTGCTGAATGCCGTGCCGGGCGATCTGGTGGACGTGCTGGCCGGGCGCGGCGGCGACATGGATGCCGATCTGATGGCCTCTCTGCGTGCGCGCTTCGGGCTGGATGACCCGCTGCCGATCCGCCTGCTCGACTATATCCGCAACGTGCTGACCGGGAACCTGGGCTACAGCTGGCCGCATTCCCAGCCGGTGCTGGACGTGGTGCTGCAACGCCTGCCGGCAACCACGCTGCTGGTCATCCTCTCGGTGATCACCTCGGTCTTCATCGGCACGCTGACCGGCGTCTTCGCCGCCCGCAAGGCGCACAAGTTGACCGACGTGATCCTGTCGATGGTGGTGCTGGTGTGCTACGCCACGCCGATCTTCCTGACCGCGCTGGCACTGATGCTGATCTTCTCGGTGCAGCTGGGCTGGTTCCCGCTTTCGGGTCTGACCACCGCCGGCGCCGAAGAGGGGATCCTGGCCACCGCCGCCGACATGGGCCGCCACCTGGTGCTGCCGGTCGTCTCGCTCTCGCTCTTCTACGTGGCGATCTACGCCCGGCTGTCGCGGGCCTCGATGCTGCAGGTGCTGACCCAGGACTACGTGCGCACCGCCCGCGCCAAGGGCGTGTCCGAACGCGGCGTGATCCTGGGCCATGCGCTGCGCAACGCGCTGCTGCCGGTGATCACCATGGCCGGCCTCCAGATCACCGAGCTGTTCGGCGGCGCCGTCCTGACCGAGACGATCTTCGGCCTGCCCGGGGTCGGACGCCTGGCCTATGACGCCGTCTTCGCCCGCAATTTCCCGCTCCTGCTGGGGATCCTGATCGTCTGCTCGTTCATCATCGTCATCGTGAACCTGCTGGTGGACCTTCTCTACATGAAACTCGATCCGCGCGTGGAGCTGACGAAATGACCGCCATGGACACCACTCCCGACACCACCGCCGCCAAGGCCCGCCCCGCACGACCGCCCCGCTTCCAGATGCTGCGCCGCACCCTGGGCACCCCCAAGGGCATCGCCGGGCTGGCCCTGCTGGGCATCGTCGTCGCCATGGCGGCGCTGGCACCGATCCTGTTCCCGATGGGTCCCTGGGCCATGGTCGGGCGGCCCTACACCTGGCCCGGCGACGGCCCGGCGCTGCTGGGCACCGACGTGCTGGGCCGCGACATGACCGCCGCGATGTTCTGGGGCGCGCAGATCTCGCTCCTTGTCGGGCTGGTCTCGGCCTCGGTCTCGCTGGTGATCGGCATCGCGGTGGGCGCCTGCGCGGGCTATTTCGGCGGGCGCACCGATGCGGTGCTGATGCGCTTCACCGACGCGGTGCAGACCGTGCCCTCGTTCCTCTTCACCATCGTCATCGTCGCCGTCGCCTCGCCGACGATCCATTCCATCGTGCTGGCGATCTCTCTGGTCAGCTGGCCCGCCGTGGCCCGCCTGATGCGCGCCGAGGTCCTGAGCGTGAAGAAGCGCGAATTCGTCCAGTCCTGCCGGATCATCGGCATGACCGACCTGCGCATCATCACCACCCAGGTGATCCCCAATGCGCTGTCGCCGGTGATCGTCATCGCATCGGTGCTGGTCGCCACCGCCATCATCACCGAAGCCGGCCTGGCCTTCCTGGGCCTGGGCGATCCCAACGTCATGAGCTGGGGCACGATGATCAACCTCGGGCGCCCGGCGATCCGTACCGCCTGGTACATCGCCCTGATCCCCGGCGGCTTCGTGATCCTCACCGTTCTTGCCCTCAACCTCCTGGGAGATGCGATCAATGACGCTTTCAACCCCCATCTGCGCAAGCGCTGATCCCGTGAGCCATCCCGCCCCCATCCTCACCGTCTCGGACCTGCGGATCGAGACCACCGGCCCGCAGCCCGCAGCCCTTCTGGAAAGCGTCAGCTTCGACATCCGCCCCGGAGAGACCCTGGCGCTGGTGGGTGAATCCGGCGCCGGCAAGTCGCTCTCGGCGCTGGCGATCCTGGGGCTGCTGCCGCCGGATGCGATGCGCGTCGCCGCCGGGCAGATCCATCTGGGCCGCACCGATCTGGCGACGCTCTCGGCCCGGCAGATGCGGGCGGTGCGCGGCGGCAGGGTCGCGATGATCTTCCAGGATCCGCTGGGCTGCCTGAACCCGGTGCTGACCGTGGGCCGGCAGATCACCGAGGCGCTGCGCCTGCATAAGGGCCTGCGCGGCGCCGCCGCCCGGGCCCGCGCGGTCGAACTGCTGGAGCTGGTGCGCATCCCCGAGCCCCGCAAGCGGCTGGACGAATATCCCCACCGCCTTTCGGGGGGGATGCGCCAGCGGGTGATGATCGCCATCGCCCTGGCCGGGGAGCCCGAGCTGCTGCTGGCGGACGAACCCACGACCGCGCTCGACGTGACGATCTCGACCCAGATCATCACCCTGCTGCGCCAGCTTCAGGCAGACATCGGCCTGTCGATCCTGATGATCACCCATGACCTGCCCGCAGTGCGCATGATCGCCGACCGGGTGGCGGTGATGTATTCCGGTCGCATCGTCGAGACCGGCATTGCCGACGCCGTCTTCGCCGCGCCCCGGCATCCCTATACCCAAGGCCTGCTTTCGGCGCGTCCCCGCGGCGCCATCGCCGCAGGTGCCGCCCCCCTGACCGAGATCCCGGGCGCCGTGCCCCAGCCCAACGAACGCCCGAGCGGGTGCACCTTCCGGCCCCGCTGCCCGCGCGCCAGCGCGCTCTGCGCGCAGGAACGGCCCGCGATGCCTCCCGCCACCTCGGGCAGCAAGGCCGCCTGCCACCATGCCGGCACATCCACCGACCACGCGAGGGCCTTCTGATGCAGTCTTTCGAAATCAATGACCTGGGCCTTGTCTACCCGACCCGGGGCGGCGCCGTGCACGCGGTGGATGGCGTCAGCCTGAAGATCCCGGCAGGCCGCACCCTGGGGCTGGTGGGGGAATCCGGCTGTGGCAAGTCCAGCCTGGCGCGCGCCCTGACCGGACTTGAGATGCCCACCAGCGGCACCCTGCGGATGGATGGCAACGCGCTGATGACACGCGGGCAGGCGGCGCGGCTGGCCCGCGCCCGCCGCATCCAGATGGTCTTTCAGGATCCCATGGGATCGCTGAACCCACGCTCCACGATCCGCCAGCTGGTCGAAGAGCCGCTGCATGTGCATCGCCTGGGCAGCCGGACGGAACGCGCCGCCAAGGCGCGGGCGCTGCTGGATCGCGTCGGCCTGCCTCAGGCTTTCCTTGACCGGCTGCCGCACCAGCTGTCGGGCGGCCAGCGCCAGCGCGTCGGCATCGCCCGCGCCCTGATCCTCGACCCCGAGTTGCTGATCTGCGACGAGCCGGTCTCGGCCCTCGATGTCTCGGTGCAGGCGCAGGTGCTGAACCTGCTGGTAGAGCTTCAGGCCGAGCGCGGCCTGTCGATGCTGTTTGTCAGCCATGACCTCGACGTGATCCGCTATGTCAGCCACGAGGTCGCGGTGATGTACCTTGGCCGCATCGTCGAGGCAGGCCCGGTAGAGGCGATCTGGCACGCGCCGCGCCACCCCTACACCCGGGCGCTGATCTCGACCACGCTGTCGGGGCGGGAGGCGGGGCTGACACCGCTGATGCTGGAGGGCGAACTGCCCAGCCCGATGGCGCCGCCCTCGGGGTGCCGGTTCCGCACCCGCTGCCCCTTCGCGACGGACCATTGCGCGCTGGAAATGCCCGAGGACCACTATGCCGACGGGCGCCGCGCCGCCTGCCACCGAGACGGCACCTGGCAGGCCGAGATGACCGCGCGGGAGGCCCTTCATGCCTGAGACGCCCCCCGTCCCGCACCGCAGCCACCTTGCCGGGGCCGAGCGCGCCCTGCCCTCCGCCATGTGGCACGCCACCGCAGGCGCACCGGTGACCGCGCCGCCGCTTGACGCACCCGCAGAGGCCGATGTCGCGGTGATCGGCGGCGGCTTCAACGGGCTGACGGCGGCGCTGCGGCTGGCGCAGGCCGGCGTCTCGGTGATCCTGCTGGAGGCCGGCGAGATAGGCGAGGGCGCAACGGGGCGCAATGCCGGCATGGTCAATCCGGGCCAGTTCCTTGGCCCCGAGCAGATCCGCGCCGCCCTGGGCCCTGCCCAGGCCGAGGTCTTCCTGAACGATCTGGGCGATGCCCCGGCGCTGGTGCGCGACCTGATCGACACGCTGGGGATCGACTGCCACGCCGATTTCCGCCCGGTGATCCGTGCCGCCCATGACCGGGCCTCGGCCCGGATGCTGGAGGCGCAGACCGCCGAATGGCAGGCCCTGGACCAGCCGGTCGAGATGATCCGGGGCGCCGATCTGGAGGCGCTGACCGGCAGCCGCCGCTGGCAGGCCGCCATGCTGGACCGGCGCGGCTTCACGATCCAGCCGCTGGCCTTCGCGCGCGGTCTGGCCCGCGCGGCCCAGGCCGCCGGCGCCCGGCTACACCAGGAAACCCGGGTGCTGGGACTGCGCCGCAGCGATCAGGGCTGGGAACTGCGCACCGCCCCCGGCCACGCGGTGCGCGCCGACAAGGTGATCCTGGCGACCAATGCCTATACCGGATCGCTGCATCCGGCCTTTTCCGATCCGCTGGTGACCTGCGGCGCCTTCGGGGTGGCCACCCGGCCGCTGTCAGCCGCCGCGCAGGCGCGGATCCTGCCGCAGGGCCATTCGCTTTACGACACCCACCGGATCCCGCTGTTCTTCCGCTTCGATCCCGGCGGGCGGCTGATGATCGGATCGCTCGGCTTTCTGCCCGATGGCACGCGCGGGCCGCAGGCCTGGGCGCAGCGGGCGCTGAACCGGCTATGGCCGGGCCTGCCGAAACAGGACTTCAGCCATGTCTGGCAGGGCACGCTGGGGCTGACCGCGCATCACATGCCCCGGCTCATGTCCCCCGAAGAGGGGCTGATCGGCACCGTCGGCTGCAACGGGCGCGGCATCGCACCGAACTGCTACTTCGGCCGGATGCTGGCCGATATCGTGCTGGGCCGGGCCGGGCCCCTGCCCCTGCCAGTGGAAACCGCCGCACCGCAGGGCCGCCGCGCCCTGCGCCGCGACGCCATGGATGCCGCCATGCGGCTGTATCGCAACACGCTTCTCCTCAGGTGAAAGGACACCCTATGGACTTCTCTCTTACCGGCAAGGTCGCCGTCGTCACCGGCGCGGGCAAGGGTCTGGGCCGCGCCATCGCGCTGGCCTATGCCGAACAGGGCGCCAGCGTCGTCGTCGCCGCGCGCGGCAAGGCCGACCTTGATACCCTCGTGGCCGAGATCGAAGCGAAGGGCGGCAAGGCCCTGGCCGTGCCGACCGACGTCACCTCGCAACAGGCCGTGGACGCCCTGGCCGATGCCGCGCTTTCGACCTTCGGCAAGGTCGACACCTGGGTCAACAATGCCGGCGGCTTCATCGACGGCGCCATGAAGGACTGGACCGAGGTCGACGCGGCCTCGCTCGACGCGATGTGGAAGCTGAACGTCTCGTCCTATGTCTACGGCGCCCAGGCGGCGGCGCGGGCCATGAAGCAGGGCGGCACCGGCGGCAGCCTGATCTTCATGTCCTCGCTCGACGCGCTGAATGCCTGCCCCGGCGGCGAGGGCTGCTACGGCGCCGCCAAGATGGCGATCACCCATATCGCCCGCACCCTCGCGGTCGAGCTGGGCCGCTTCGGCATCCGCGTGAACTCGATCGCGCCGGGCATCGTGCAGACCCCGCTGCTGGAGCATGTGCTGACCTCGGACGAAGCCATCGCCGACAAGGCCAAGTTCTACCCGCTGGGCCGCATCGGCCAGCCCGACGACGTGGCCGGCGCCGCCGTCTACCTGGCCTCGGATGTGGCCTCCTATGTCTCGGGGGCAACGCTGCTGGTCTCGGGCGGGGCGATCTTCAACTCCGACCCGTTCCGCTACCTTTCCGCCCTGGCCGAGGAGGCCTGACCTGCATGGCGATCTACCACGCCCGCCGCGGCGCCCAGAGCTATGGCCACGACATCGGCATCCTGCTGATGGAATGCTGGAACCCCTTCCCGCCCGGCGATGTCGGCAATGCCGCGACCTACGGCTACCCGGTGCTCTACGAGACCGTGGCGGGCGTAACCATCGAGGCGCTGGTCGAGCGCGGCGAGGCCTCTGCCGTCGATGCGATGGTCGAGGCCGCAAGGAAGCTGGAGACCGAGGGCTGCAAGGCCATCACCTCGGATTGCGGCTACATGCTGATGTACCAGGATGTCGTCGCCGCCGCCGTGAAGGTGCCGGTGATGATGTCGAGCCTGCTGCAGCTGCGCTTCATCGCCAGCCTGCTGCCCCCCGGGGGCGAGATCGGCGTGGTCTGTGCCCACAAGGCCCGCCTTGAAGCCGGGCTGCTGGACATGGCCTGGCCCGAGCGCAACCGCACCGTCCATGTCGCGGGGATGGAAGACCAGCCGGCCTTCCGCCGCGCGATCCTGGACGAGGAAGGCGTGCTTGATACCGATCTGGTGGAGGCCGAGACCGTCGCCGTGACCCGCGCCATGGTCGAGGCCAACCCCGATATCCGTGCGATCCTGATCGAATGTTCGAACCTGCCGCCCTATTCCGCCGCCGTGCAGGCCGCGACAGGGCTGCCGGTCTTCGACTTCATCACCATGATCGACATGGTGCGCGCCTCGACCGCGCGGCCGCGCTTCAGCGGGGGGTACTAGGCCATGCGTGCCGGGTCAGCCGATGTCGTCCCAGGGGGTCTGCTGCAGCTTCGCATGCAGGAAGTCGATCAGGTGTCGCACCTTGGGCATCAGCATCCGGTTGCCCGGCCAGCAGGCGTAGATGCCACTTTCCGGCAGCACGTTCCACTCCGGCAGCAGGCGCACCAGATCGCCGCGCCGCAGCGCATCGTGGCAGATGTAATCCGCCACGATGCCGATCCCCAGCCCCTGCAACGCAAAGGTCTGCACGCTTTCGGAATTGTCGCAGCGGAAGGAGCCCTCGACATTGACGGTTTCCTCGCGCCGGCTGCCGTCGCCGCGCCCGAAGCGCCAGATGTTCCCCGACGACCGGTAGAGCAGGTAGCGGATGCATTCGTGATGCGCGAGGTCCGAGGGCACCACCGGGGCGCCGTACTGCGCCACATAGGCAGGCGAGGCGACCAGCAGCCGGCGGTTCGAGGCCAGCTTCTTGGCCACCAGCGAACTGTCCGGCAGCTTGCCGATGCGGATCGAGAGGTCGTAGTTCTCGGCGATCATGTCGACGAAACGGTCATTGAAAGAGGCCTCGATCTCGATCCGGGGATAGATCTGGAGGAATTCCGACAGCATCCCCGCGAGGGTGCGCTGCCCGAAGGCCACCGGCATGGTGATCCGTACCAGCCCGTGCGGGAAGACGGAAAGCGAGGAGACCTCAGCCTCAGCGGTCATCAGCAGCTCGGTCACCTGCCGGCAGGACCGCAGGTAGATCACACCGGCCTCGGTCAGGGCGACGCGGCGGGTGGTGCGGTTGAACAGCCGCGTCCCCAGCCGCTCTTCCAGGCGCATCACCTTGCGGCTGACGGTCGAGGGGGTCAGCCGCAGCGCCTCTGCGGCGGCGGCAAAGCTGCCGTTGTCGCAGACCGCCATGAAGGCGGTGATCAGGCCCAGCTTTTCTTCATCAAGATCGGCATAGGGCAGCATCGGCGTGGAGGCGGTGGCGGGCATGGCGTGGGGATCCGTTGGGTCATCGGCCCGGTGCGGGGCCGGACCTCATCAGCAGGGGAGCCGCGGCGCGCGACCAAAGCTGTATCATATAGCAGGAAGGATACCATTCCAAATGAATGATCTGTCCACAGAGGCCGATGTCATCATCCTGGGCTCGGGCGTGGCGGGGATGACCTGTGCGCTGGCAGCGGCAAAGGACGGGCTGCGCGTCATCGTGCTGGAGAAAAGCAGACTGATCGGCGGCACCAGCGCCATGTCGGGCGCGGGCGTCTGGGTGCCGGCCAACCATGTGGCCGCGCGCGAGGGGATCACCGACGCCCCCGAAACAGCGATGACCTATTTCCGCAATGCCCTGGGCCCCGACAGCGCCAACCGCTTCACCGCCCACTGGCAGGCGATGTGCGACCACGGCGGCGCCATGCTGAAGATGGTCGAGGACGAGACCGCGCTGACCTTCGCCTGCACGCCCGAACCCGATCCCGTCGACGTGCCGGGCGCGCTTCCGCGCGGGCGCATGGTTTCGCCGCTGGCGCTGGCACGGCACCATGCCGGGCCCTTCGCGAAAAAGATGCGCCGCTCGACCCTGCCGCATCTTTTCACCTACCACGACATGTTCAGCCCGAACCCCTGGGGCCGGCCCTTCCACACGCTGCGCAAGATGGGCTTCACCCTACTGAAACGCTGGGCCACCAACACCGGCGGCCAGGGCAGCGCGCTGATGGCCGGGATCATCGGCGGCGCATTGAAGCACGGGGCCGAGATCCGGCTGGACACCCGGGTTGCCGCGCTGGACATCGACGCGGGCCGGGTGTGCGGCGTGCAGTTGTCGGACGGCAGCCGCATCCGCGCCCGCCGCGGCGTCGTGCTGGCCACCGGCGGCTTCGAATGGAACCGCGCGCTTTACGCCCAGCACTTTCCCGGCAAGACCGACTGGCTGTGCACGCCCGACACCAATTCGGGCGATGCGGTGTCGCTGGCGCTTTCGGCCGGCGCCGCCCTTGACCAGATGGGCGAGGCGAACGTCCACCCGGCCCTGCCCACCCGCTACGAGGGGCGCGCCCATGGCATGCCGGTGGCCTGGCATGTCGGGCCGCATGGCATCATCGTCAACGCGCAGGCGAAGCGCTTTGTCAGTGAATACGATTACAACCTGGGCGAGGCGCTGAATGCGAAGGGGCCGGATGGCCAGCCGCTGAACCTGCCCGCCTGGCTGATCTGCGACCGCCGCTTCCTGTTCCGCTCTCTGCCATTCAGCTGGTACGCGCTGAGGGCGCGCAACTGGATCCGCCGCGCCCCCACGATCGAGGCGCTGGCGCAAAAGATCGGCCTCGACCCGCAGGCGCTGGCCGCACAGGTCGCCACCTACAACGGCTATTGCGCGCAGAACCACGATCCCGAGTTCCAGCGCGGCGAACCGATGTGGGAACGCTTCCGCTCGGGCAACTGGGCGCCGGGCAGCCGCAACGCCGCCCTTGGCCGGATCGAGGCCGGCCCCTTCCTGGCAATGCCGGTGAACCGCTCGATCCTGGGCACGAAGGGCGGGCCGCGCACCGATGAACATGGCCGCGTCCTCGATCCCGCCGACCGGGCGATCCCCGGTCTTTATGCGGCGGGCAATGCCATGGCGAACCCGATCGGCACCCGCTCCGTCGGGGCCGGAACCACCGTCGGCCCGCACATGATCATGGGCTACCTCTGCGCCCGCGATCTGCTGGCCGGTGGTGCCCCCTCTACACAGACCCTTGGAAAGGCAGCTTCCCGATGAAGGACCAGACGACCAAAGAACAGCAGGACCGCGTCCTGCTGGCGCAACTTCCCACCCCGCTGGAGCGCCTCGGGCGCCTTTCTGAGGTACTGGGCGCCGAGATCTGGATGAAGCGGGACGACCTGACGGGCTTTGCCGCCGGGGGCAACAAGGTGCGCAAGCTGGAATACCTGATGCACGCGGCCCTTGCGGCGGGGGCCGACACGGTACTGACCTCGGGGGCGCTGCAATCGAACCATGCACGCCAGACCGCCGCCGCCGCCGCGCGGCTGGGGCTGAAATCAGTGCTGGTGCTGGCTGAGGCCGTGCCCAACCGCTCGGCCGCCTACGGGCGGGGCGGCAACCTGGTGCTGGACCGGCTGGTCGGCGCCGACATCCGCCGCGTCCCCGCCGGCCAGGACGCCGCACCGGTCATCACGCGCACCATCGCCGCGCTGGAGGCCGAGGGGCGCAAGGTCTTCGTGATCCCGGTGGGCGGCTCCAACGTGACCGGTGCGCTTGGCTATGCCCGCGCCGCGCAGGAGCTGGAAGGCCAGGCCAGCGCCCTGGGCCTGCGCCCCGACCGCATCATCACCGCCTCGGGATCGGCCGGGACCCAGGCCGGGCTGGTGCTGGGCACGGCGATCCCGGTGCTTGGCATCTCGGTCTCTTCCAGCGCCGGAGAGCTCTCGGCCAAGGTCGCCGGCCTTATCGCCGAGGCGGTCCAGAGCCATGGCTTCGGCGATGCCTCGGGGCGCGCGGTGCAGGTCGACGACAGCCAGGTCGGGCCCGGCTACGGCCAGCCCACCGCCGAGATGATCGAGGCCGTGACCCTGCTGGCGCAGCTCGAGGGGATCTTCCTCGACCCGGTCTACAGCGGCAAGGCCATGGCCGGGCTGATCGCCATGGCCCGCGCGGGCCAGCTGCCCGGAACGACCGTGTTCCTGCACACCGGCGGTTCCCCCGCGCTCTTCGCCTACGACGAGATCTTCTGAGATCGCCCCCGGACGCGCGCTTGCCGCAGGGGCGCGTCCGGGGCAAGCTTCGGGTCACGCCGCAAGGAGGACGGGACCCTGAGCCAGATCACCACCGGCGGCTGCCTCTGCGGCGCCGTGCGCTTTCGCATCGCGGGCGCTTTCGAACATTTCTTCCTCTGCCATTGCAGCCGGTGCCGCAGGGACACCGGCTCTGCCTTTGCCGCCAACCTGTTCTCCTGCGTCGCGACGATCACCTGGGAGGGCGATCCGGCCTGCCGGCGGCTGTTCCAGCTGCCCGGCACCCGCCATGCCCGGGGCTTCTGCGCCCGTTGCGGCGCCGCCCTGCCCAGCGAACAGATGGACGGCGCCCTGCTGGTTGTGCCGGCCGGATGCCTCGACACCGCGCCCGACATCGCCCCCGAGGCGCATCTGTGCCATGCCAGCCGCGCCGACTGGGACCACGACCTTGAGACACTGCCGAAGCGGGACGGGCTGAGCGGATGAGTGTCCGGGACAAAACACCGCCCGATCCTTCAAGACGGCTCGTCCGCCAGCCCCGAGATTGAGGGGATCGCGCGGCCCGGCGGCCTGGGCCGCGCGAGGCCAACGACCCAGCCCAGAAAGGCAGATCATGAGCGATGACGATATCCGGATAGACTTCGAGGAGACCGAGACCAGGGGCCGCTACAGCGCAAGGGTCGACGGCATCGCCGAAGCCGGAGAGCTGACAATTTCCAAGGTGACCCCCAGCCTGGTGATCGCCGATCACACGATGGTCCCCGACAGCCTGCGCGGGCGCGGCGTTGCCGCCGCCCTGGCCGAACGCCTGATCGCGGATGCCCGTGCCCGGGGACAGCGGGTGGTGCCGCTGTGCCCCTTCGTGCGATCCCAGGCGCTGCGTCACCCGGAGTGGTCCGATGTCATCCAGAACTGAGGCGCCCCGCAGCGGCGCGGCGCTGAGCGCCCCTTCGGTCCCGACGCTCCTGAGCCTGAATGCGGGCTATGTCGATACCGCCGGGTTCCTGATGCTTCAGGGGCTGTTCACCGCCCATGTCACCGGCAACTTCGTCACCATCGGCAGCGTCATCGCCAACGGCAGCAGCGGGCTGGTGGCCAAGCTGCTGGCGCTGCCGGTCTTCTGCGTGACCATCCTTGCGGTGCAGGCGCTGGCGCTGCGCCTGGGCGGAGCCGCGCCGCGCCACCTGCGCAGGCTTCTGCTGGCCGAAACCGTGCTGCTGATCCTCGGCGGTGCCGCCGCGATAGGCTTCGGCAGCGATCACGGCGCCGACAGCGCACCGATGATCCTGGCCGGGATGCTGCTGGTCACCGGCATGGCGATCCAGAACGCCACCCAGAAGCTGCACCTCTCTTCGGCGCCCCCCACCACGATGATGACCGGCACGACGACCCAGCTGATGCTGGACCTCGGCAGCCTGATGTCGGGGCGCGGCGAAGCGCCCGAGGTGGTGAAACCCCGGCTTTTGCGGATGCTGACGGCGGTGGTGGTCTTTGCCATCGGCTGCGCGGCAGCCGCCCTGGCGGTCACGAGCCTTGGCTTCTGGGCCTTCGCCCTGCCGCCGCTGGTGACGCTTCGCGCGCTCTGGGTGCAGGTCAGATCCTGACACCCGGACGGCCTGTTCTGGGGCGACCTGCTGCGGTCGCCGGGTCCGGCCCCGGGGGCCGGGCCCTCAGCCGTTCAGGGCGGCGATTTCGTGCGGCAGCAGGAAGAAGCTGAACCGGCGGCGCTTGGCCAGCGCCCGGGTGGCGCGGCGATCAGAGTAGAGAGCAAAGAAACCCAGCATGAAGGGGACTCCTGTTGATGGTTGCCCCCTTCATATCGTTAGCGCAAACATCTGCGCAATATCCGGTATTTGAACCCTGCCCTGCGTTCAGCGCATGGCATCGGCCCGGGCATGGGCGCGCCGACCGGCCCGAAGGTCGAACAGCCCGTAGAGCGTGACCACGCCAAAGCACAGACCCGGCACGACATAGGCCACTGCCGGACCGTAGGCATCCAGCACCGCACCGTGGATCATCGGCATGACCGCGCCCCCGGCAATCGCCATGACAAGGCCCGCCGCGCCGAACTTGGTATCCTCGCCCAGCCCTTCCAGCGCGATGCCGTAGATGGTGGGGAACATCAGCGACAGGCAGGCCGAGAGCGCCACGACCGCCCAGATCCCCGCCATGCCGGGATTGCCGGCGGCGAAGAAGCACAGCGCCACGCCCAGCCCCGCCATCAGCGTCAGCAGGCCCGAGGGGCGGATGAAAGCCATCGCCCCCACCATGACGAAGCGCGCGACAAGGAAGACCATCAGGCTGGCCTGAAGATACCAGCCCGCCTGCGCCTCGGTGCCGCCGATGGCGCCGATGACGTACTGGATGGTGAAGGTCCAGGTGCAGGTCTGCGCGGCAACGTTGAAGAACTGCGCCAGCACGCCGAAGGCATAGTGGCGGTTCTTCAGCAGCCGTTTCAGGGTGGCGGCGAAATGCACCTCGGCGGCGTCATGGGCGACGGCCTCGTCGCGGGCGGGCATCTTCTTGAAGGCGATCAGCACCCAGATCACCAGCAGCACCACGGCAAAGCCCACATAGGGGCCCATCACCGCCGAAAGCTCCGAATGGCGGATCTTGTCGAGCGCCTCGGGCGCCATGGCGGCGCGCTCGGCATCGGTGGCGGGGTTCAGGTGCGGCAGGATCAGCGTCGCCGACAGCAGCACGCCGATATTGGTGCCCACCGGGTTGAAGGCCTGCGCCAGGTTCAGCCGCCGGGTGGCGTTGGCCTCGGGGCCCATGGAGATCACGAAGGGATTGGCCGAGGTTTCCAGGATCGAGAGCCCGCCGGCCAGGCAGAACAGCGCCACCAGGAAGAAACCGTAGGTCATGGCGATTGAGGCCGGGTAGAACAGGAAGGCCCCCAGCGTCGCCATGCCCAGCCCCGTCAGCAGGCCGGTCTTGTAGGTGAAGCGGCGGTTGATGAAGGCTGCCGGCAGCGCCAGCAGGAAATAGGCGCCGTAATAGGCGAACTGCACCAGCGAAGCCTGGAGGGTGCTCATCGAGAAAATGCGCGAGAACACCTGCACCAGCGGATCGGTCATGTTGGCAGCCACGCCCCAGGCGGCGAAACAGGTCACCAGCAGGACAAAGGGCAGCCACATGCCGCGTTCGACGAACGGCGTCTTTCCGGTCATTGGAAAACCTCTTGAGGATGAAATCAATCTGTCGGGAGCACGGGCGGGCGGCGCAGCGACACGGCTGCCCCCGGACCGGCAGGCTTCGGGACCTGTCCCGAAGACGGGCCACGGCAAGAGCGCACAAGGCCCCTTCTGGCCCCGCGGTCCTGCCTCTGGCGGTTCTGTCGATCCATGACGTGCTCTCCTTCCCGGGGCACACCTTACAGATGACATTTAATAAATCAAATCGAATTACTTATGAAAGACAGGTAAACGCAGCGTCCCGCCGCCCCGAAATGACGGGACCGCCCGGCGCCTTTGGCGCGGACGGTCCCGGTACAATCGGCCAAGTCCTTCAGGCTGCGGCGTATTCCGGCTCTCCCAGAGTCAGCATCAGCCGGTTGGCCCAGGCAAACATCGCCACCGCATTGGCGATATCCAGGATCTCTTCGCGGCTCATCCCCTCGGCTTCCAGCGCCGCCACATGGGCGGGACCGGCCACCGGGGGAGTCGCGGCAAGGGCGGTGGCGAATTCGGCAATGGCGCGCAGACGGGGGCTGAGGTCGGCGCCAAGCCCGTCCTTCATGAAGGCCTCCATGGTGGGCCGGTCCTTGCCGAAGGTCGCATAAAGCCGCGAATGCACCGAGGCGCAGAAGACGCAGCCGTTCAGCAGGCTTTCGGCGGTGGCGGCGAATTCCTTGTCGGCGCGCCGCGCCCCTTCGCGGGTGTACATGATGGCGTTGAACAGTTGCGAACGCGCCAGCAGCGCCGCCGGATCGCGCACCAGCGTCAGATAGTATTCATGGGTCTTGGCGACGGGATCGGATTTCTCCAGCACGTCGATCTGTTCGGCGGTGCACTCTTCCAGCACCATCGGATTGCTCCAGGAGCGCCAGACGAGGTTCTCCATCGTGAAGGGGATCTTCTCGGCCATGGCTCAGGCTCCGAGCAGGCGCAGCGTGAAGGCGGCGCGCAGTTGGTGGGACAGGAAGGCGGTCAGCTGCGACAGCGCGATCAGCCCGTCTTCGGAAACCCCGGCGGCGCGCAGCGTGGCAAGCTTTTCCGGGCTGCCCTCGATGGGCGCGAAGGTCAGCATATGGGCGTGCGCCAGCAGGGCCTGAAGGCGGGGATCTTCGGCGCGGCCTTCCCTGGCGGCGCTGATCTCCTCGATGCCCGCCCCGGCGGCCTCGGCCTCGGCGGTGTAGAAGGCGGCGGCAAGGGGTTCCGCGTGCCAGTGGGCGACGGCGGTGGCGACCAGGCGTTTCTCCTTCGCGCTCAGATGCGGCGAGGAGGCAGGGCCCAGAAGCGCCTCGTAAGAGGCGGCAAGGGCCTCGAAGGCGGCGGGACGGCTGGCGGCAAGCGTCAGGCCCGCGCCGCCCGTCAGTTCGGGCAGAAGATCGGCGGTCTTGTCCAGCATGGCCGGACTCCTTTCGTGGCAATGTCAGGAGAGAGAGGGGGAATGCAGGCCGCCACCGGAGGCGGCCCGCAGGGCCTGCGCGATCAGGCGGCGATATCCTCGCCCAGATAGGCGGAGCGAATGCGCGGATCGGCCAGCAGGTCCGACGCCGGGCCCTCCAGCATGATCCGCCCGGTCTGAAGCACATAGCCGTAATCGGCGATGGACAGCGCGATGGAGGCGTTCTGTTCCACCATGAAGACCGACACGCCGGTGGAACGCACGGTGGCGATCAGCTCAAGCACGCGGTCCACGAACAGCGGCGAGAGGCCCATGGTGGGTTCGTCCATGCAGATCAGCTTGGGCCGCGCCATCAGGGCACGGGCCATGGCCACCATCTGCTGCTCGCCCCCCGACATGGTGCCCGCCTTCTGCGAGACGCGCTCCTTCAGGCGCGGGAACAGCTCCAGCATACGTTCGAAATCCTCGGCGATGGCGGGCTTGTCGGTGCGGGTATAGGCGCCCATCATCAGGTTCTCGCGCACGGTCATGTCGCCGAAGAGACGCCGCGCCTCGGGCACGGTGGCGATTCCGGAACGCACGATCTCGGGCGTGGGCAGGCCGGTGATGTCGCGCCCCTCCATGCTGACGGTGCCCGATTTCGGCACCTGAAGCCCGAGGATCGTCTTCATCGTCGTCGACTTGCCCGAGGCATTGCCCCCCAGCAGGCAGACGATCGAATTCTCCGGCACCGTCATCGAGAGGTCGAAATGCACCTGCACCGGTCCGTAGAAGGAGTTGATGTTCTTCATCTCCAGAAGCGGCTTGTTCATTGCGAACCTCCTGCAAGGGTGAACTGACCGGCGACCGGGGCATCGCAACGCGTGCGCGCGACGCCCACCGCAGAGCCTTCGTCGGGATCGCCCGAGGCCGGGCGCCCGCCGCCGATGGTGGAATGCCCAAGGTAGGCCTCGATCACCTTGGGGTCGTTGCGCACCTCGTAGGGCTTGCCTTCCGAGATGACGCGGCCGTTGTCCATCGCCATCACCCGGTCCGACAGCTGCATGACCATGTTCAGCTTGTGCTCGATCAGCAGGATGGTGCGCCCTTCGGCCTTCAGACCGGCGATGATCTCCTGCATCTCGGCGGTCTCGCTTTCGTTCATGCCGGCGGTGGGCTCATCCAGGATCAGGATGCGCGGATGCAGGGCCAGGGCGCGGGCGATCTCGACCCGGCGGCGGTTGGCGTAGGAGAGCGAGTAGGTCGGATTGTCGATCCGGGGTGTCAGGCGCTCGCCGAAGGTGGCGATGATCTCGCGCGCCTCGGCGCGCATCGCCTCTTCCTCGGCCCGCACGGACGCGGGCCGGATCAGCGCCTTCAGGATCTCCAGCACCGGCGCCACCACCGGCACGGAGGAGCGCGCGGCCTTCATCCGGGTGTGGCAGCCCACCAGAACGTTGTCCATCACGGTCAGGTTGCCGAAGACCCGGCCATGCTGGAAGGTGCGCGCCACGCCGATCTCGGCCATCTTGTGGGGCCGCATGTTGGTGATGTCGCGCCCGTCCAGGGTGACGGTGCCACCGTTCATGCGGTCCTGCCCGGAGATCAGGTTGAACAGCGTCGTCTTGCCGGCGCCATTGGGCCCGATGACCGAGAGGAACTCGCCCTCATGGACATGCAGGTTCACCTGGTCGACGGCGGTGATGCCTCCGAAGCGGCGGGTGATGCCGGTGGCGGTCAGGATAGGTTGGTCGGACATGGTTCAGCCACTCCCCAGAAGGCCCTGAGGCCGGAAACGGATAAGGATGATCAGTGCGGCGCCGTAGAACAGCATCCGGTACTCGGCGACGGCGCGGAAGAATTCCGGCAGCGCCGCGATGACGATGGCCCCCAGCACCGCGCCGGACACGTTGCCCATGCCGCCCAGCAGCACCATGGTCAGGATCAGAACCGAGAATTGCAGGTTGAAGCTGTCGTAGTTGATGAAGGACCACTGATGCGCGGTGACGGCCCCCGCGATCCCGGCGGTGAAGCCCGCAAAGCCGAAGGCCAGACCCTTGTAGTAGTTGGAGGAAATCCCGTAGGTCTCGGCCGCGACGGTATCTTCGCGGATGGCGCGCCAGGTCCGGCCCAGGTGGGAGTTGAGCAGCCTGACCTGCAGGCCGCAGAACACCAGCAGCAGCCCCAGCACGAACCAGTAGCTCTGGTTGGTGCCGTAAAGCGGCACGCCGAACAGCTCCAGCGGGGGGATCGCGAAGACGCCGAGCGCGCCATTGGTGACCGGGGTCCAGTTGAGGATGACCAGGGCCACGATCTCGCCCAGAGCGAGGGTGCCGATGGCCACGTAATGACCGCGCAGACGGAAGGCCGGATAGGCAAGCACGGTGCCGACGATGCCCGCGAACAGCCCGCCGAAGATCAGACCCAGCCCCACCGGCAGCCCCTTGGTGGTCGCCAGCGCCGAGGCATAGGCGCCAAGCGCCAGCAGCGCCGCATGGCCGATCGAGACCAGACCCACAGTGCCCGACACCAGCGTCAGCGCCAGCGCGGCCAGCCCGTAAAGATAGGCATTGGTCATGATCTGGGTGATGTAGGGCTGGTTCGCCATCGGCAGCAGCAGCGCCACCACCACCAGCGCCAGGATCAGCTGTTTCGGGATGCGCACGGGCTTGGACTGGCTGACGAAGGTGCCGGTCATCGGCTCGGCATGGCGTTCGCCCTTGCGGGCGAACAGGCCGTTGGGGCGGAACAGCAGCATGATCAGCAGCACCGCGAAGGCGAACAGATTGCGGTAGCTGGCGCCGAACAGCCCGATGCCGTAGCTTTCGATCAGGCCAAGGATCAGCCCGCCGCCGATGGCACCCGGCACGTTGGCCATGCCGCCGATGACGATGGCGACCATCCCCTTCAGCATCATCTGGAACGAGGCATTCGGATCGATGGAGTTGAAATAGAGCCCCACCAGCAGCCCGGCGATGCCGCCAAGCGCCCCGGCGATGCCGAAGACGGTCATGTTCACCCGGTTGATGTTCACGCCCATCTGCTTGGCCGCGTCATCGTCCTGGGCGGTGGCCCGCACCGCCATGCCCAGCTTGGTCTTGTAGAGGAACAGGTACAGCAGCCCCGCCGACAGGATCGCGGTCAGCGCGATGGTGATGTCGATGGGACCGATGGTGCCGTTGCCGACCTGGATGCGCCAGTTCGGGATATTGGCGCTAAGGGCGCGCGGCGTCGGCGAAAAGACGATGTGGATCACCTGGTCCAGGATCAGCCCGACGCCGATGGTCGACAGCAGCGGCGCGATGCGCGATTGCCGGTTCAGCGGCCGGATCGCCAGCCATTCGATCAGCGCCCCCACGATGCCGGTGCCCAGGGCCACCAGCACGATCGACACGCCCAGCGGCAGATGCAGCGCCACAAGGCAGGTCCAGCCGATGTAGGAGCCCACCGTGAACACCGCCCCATGGGCAAAGTTGATCAGGTTCGCGACCCCGAAGATCAGCGCCAGGCCAATCGCCATCAGCGCGTAGATGGAGCCGATCACCAGCCCCGAGATCGAGTAGTCCAGCCAGGGCATGGACACGAGATTTGATATGAATTCCATGTCTTAGGTCTCCAATCCGGTCATCTGCGGCCCCACGGGCCGCAGGCAACGCGGGCCTGTCACGGGATGGCCGCTCACTGGCTGGCCGGCTGGTAGACGGTGTAGCCGCCGTCCTGCACCACGAGCTCGGTCACCGAAGGATCCGAGATGCGGCGGGTTTCGGGATCGAAGCTGACTTTCGGGAAGATCACGCTCTTGGCGTCGGTGATCTTGCCCAGCCCCTCCTTCACATCCTCGCGCGAAGTGCCGTATTCGCGCATCACCGCCGCCAGCAGGTTGAACGTGTCATAGGCCATGGCCGCGAAATGCGACGGGCCCTGACCATAGGTTTCCTTGAAGGCCGCCACGAAATGCTCGACCTCGGGACGGGTCGAGGTTTCGGCGAAGTTGATCGCGGTGTGCACACCGTTGCCGGCGGGCCCGGCCAGCTTGATGAACTCGGGCGAATTGGCGCCGGCGGCGAAGATCGGCAGCTCGATCCCCATCTCGCGCGCCTGGCGCACGATCAGCGCCGCATCGGCATAGTAGCTGACCAGCATCAGGCCGTCGGGATGGGTGTCGCGTACCCGCACCAGAGTGGCGCGGAAATCCTTCTCGTCGCCCAGATAGCCCTCTTCGGTGGTGATCTCGGCGCCCAGATCCCTGGCGGCCTTGGCGAAGATATCCTTGGAGGTCTTGCCCCAGTCGGTGTTGAGGTACATCACCCCGATCTTCTTCATCCCCATGTCCTCGACCACGTGGCGGGCGACAAGAGGCTGTTCCTGGCTTTGGGGAACCGAGTTCGACCACATGTAATCGCCGGTCTTGGTGAAATCGGGGTGGGAGTTGGTGAAGCCGAACTGCACCAGCTTGCCCCGCTGATACAGCGGCGAGGCCGCCATCGAGGAGGTGGAGGAAAAATCGCCCACCTCGACCGAGATCTTCGGATCGGCGATGAACTTCTGCGCCACGGCGATGGTCTGGCGGGGATCGTTCTGGGTGTCCTCGAAGATGTAGTCCAGCGGGCGACCGTTGATGCCGCCGTCGGCGTTGATCTCTTTCAGGGCCAGGTCGAAACCCTGTTTCCACATGGCGCCGTACTGGGCCTGCGGCCCTGTCAGCGGCCCCGAAACGCCGATGTAGACGGGATCGCCCGAGGTGGCGGCCAGTGCCGGGCCGGCCAGGGTCGAAACCAGCGCGAGCTGGCAGAAAAGACGACGGCTCAGCGCCGGGAGGAGGCGATGCTCGGTCATGGGAATGTCCTTGTGTTCGGAGAGAGCGGGAGCGCGCGCCCTGCCCGGCGCGCGCACGGGAGCCTCAGGAGCAGGCCTTGACGGGAGACCTTGACCTCTGCCCTAGCCCTGCGGCCTGTAGACGACGAATTCGCCGTCCTTGACCACCAGCGGCGTCACCTCGGGCCCGGCCACGCGCCGGGTCTCGGGGTCGAAGCTGACTTTCGGGAACATGACGCTGGGCAGGTCGTGGATCTTGCCCAGCCCTTCCTTCACGTCCTCGCGCGAGGTGCCGTAGTCGCGCATCACGGTGGCCAGCAGGTTGAAGGTGTCATAGGCCAGCGCGCTGAAATGGCTGGGTTCGGAGCCGTATTTCTCGGTGAAAGCCTTGACGAAATGCTGCACCTCGGGACGCGGCGACTGCGGCGCGTAGTAGACCGAGGTATAGACCCCCTCAGAGGCATCGCCCGCCAGCTTGATGAAATCGGGCGAATAGATCGAGCCCGTCGCCATGATCGGCACATCGATGCCCAGATCGCGGATCTGGCGCACGATCAGCGCCGCGTCGCTGTAGTAGCTTTCCAGCATGATCCCGTCGGGCTTGGCATCACGCACCCGCACCAGGGTGGCGCGGAAATCCTTCTCGTCGCCCAGATAGCCTTCGGCGGCGACCACCTCGGCGCCGTCATCGGCGGCGGCCTTCAGGAACAGGTCCTTGGAGGTCTTGCCCCAGTCGGTATTGAGATACATCACCGCGATCTTCTTCAGCCCCAGCCCTTCGGTGGCGAATTTCGCCAGCAGCGGCTGTTCCTGGCTTTGGGGAACCGAGTTCGACCACATGTAATCGCCGGTCTTGGTGAAATCGGGATGGGAGTTGGTGAAGCCGAACTGCACCAGCTTGCCGCGCTGATACAGTGGCGAGGCCGCCATCGAGGAGGTGGAGGAGAAATCGCCCACCTCGACCGAGATCTTCGGATCGGCAATGAACTTCTGCGCCACGGCGATGGTCTGGCGGGGATCGTTCTGGGTGTCCTCGAAGATGTAGTCCAGCGGGCGGCCGTTGATGCCGCCGTCGGCGTTGATCTCTTCCAGGGCCAGGTCGAAGCCCATCTTCCACATCTCGCCATACTGGCCCTGCGGGCCGGTCATCGGCCCCGAAACGCCGATGTAGACGGGATCGCCGGAGGTTTCGGCTAGGGTCGGGCCTGCCAGCGCGGCAGAGAGGGCCAGCGCCCCGAAGGCGCGGCGGCTGAGGGTGGCGGCGGAACGGACCAGCGTGCGGCCCGCGGGGATCTGATCAGGGATATTCTGGAAAACTCGGCCGGTCATGGCAGTATTCCTTCTCTCTGTTGGGAGGATGAACCTTTTGTTTTTATGGTCTTCTCTTGATGGTCTTCTTGGGGACGCGGGCATCGCGGCCCGTGGGTCCCGGGTCGTTCCGGCCCCGGGCCTTCCCGGGTCCGGCAGGGGCGGCGCCGCTCAGCGTGCGGTCTTGTTGACGTATTCGGGCGCGTAGAAGGGCGTCGGCTTCATCTCGTGCTCTTCCTCCCAGTCCTGAAGCCGTTCGAAATAGCGGTCGAAATCCTCGGCGAAGAGCGCCTTGACGATGCCGGTCGCCAGCCGCGCCGGCGCCACGTCCAGAGAGGGCACGTCGGAGGTCATCGTGCCGGCGCTGACGAAGGTCGAAGCGTTGCACATGTAGATCCGGTCCAGCGGCTGCGCGCCCTTGCCGATCAGCTCGAAATGCGGGCCGATGTAGGGCTGGCGCCCCATCGCCGGCTTCTCCAGCCCGGCGGGCGGCGCATAGCGGTCCTCCCAGAGGGTGATGTCCTCCAGAATGGTGGCATAGAGCGGGTCCCGCGACAGGTCGATGCAGAAGCCCGACCCCAGGATCAGGAAATCGAAATCGCCCGATGGGCCCTTCTCGGTCTCGATGGCGACCTGACCGTCGCGCCGCTCGGCCCGGATCGCGCCGCAGTCGAAATGCGTGGCAAAGCCCTCCAGCCGGGCGGTGCGCAGGATCGTCTCGTGCGGGGGCGGCGCGCCCATGCTCTCCATGTACCAGGCCAGTTCCCAGCGTTGCGCGTCCGACAGCTCGATCCAGCCGTCAAGGAAGGCAATCCCGCTGGAGGCCCGCCCCTTGTTGAGCTGCGGCACCACCTTGCGGCGGGCGAACATGTCGACCGAGCGTGCACCGGTTTCCAGTGCGGTGGCGGCATTGTCCCAGGCAGAGGAGCCGGTGCCGATGACGGCAATGCGCTTGCCCTTCAGCGCGGCAAAGTCGATCTCCTCGGCGGTATGGGCGGCAAGATCGGGCCAGAGATCCTCCGAGACGCCGGGGATCTTCGCCCAGCCGCCGGCCCCGGCGCGGCCATTGGCGATGACGACGCGGCGGGCCCGCAGCCGCGCACCATCCGCCAGCACCACCTCTACGTGATCCGTGCGGGGCTGCAGATCCACTGCCTCCGAACGGCTGCGCACCGGCAGGGCCAGCACGTCGCGCACCCAGGAAATATAGCCATGCCAGACCGCGTTGGGGATCTTGTAAAGCCCATGCCAGGCCGCCTCGCCATGGGCGGCGCGGTACCAGGACTGGAAGGTCAGCGCCGGCACGCCGAAGCACAGGCCGGGATGATATTTGGGCGAGCGCAGCGTCGGCATCCGGGCATAGGTGACCCAGGGCCCCTCCTGCCCCGGCTCGGCCCGGTCCAGCACCAGGAAATTGGTGATCCCGTTCAGCCGCAGCGCCGCCGCGGCGCCGATGCCGAACTGTCCGGCGCCGATCACCAGCACGTCCAGCATCTCGGGGTCGGGGGCGGGCAGGCCCCAGGCGGGGCGCGGCAGGCACAGGCGCTGCAACTCGTCCCGCAGCGCCGCCTCGAGCGCGGGCAGGCCGGTGTCGGCCACCGCATCGCGGGCCGAGACGTCCCATTGCGACAGCGGCGGCAACGGGCTGGGAGCTTGGGCAAAGGTCGACATGACATCCTTTCGCTACGCTGGGAGGGGCGGTCTTCGGCGGGCCGCTGCCGCGATCTGCGGAACCTGGGAGGGTGGGCGCGGCCGGTACGGGATCCGCCGCCTTACGTTCAGGGTAAGCCTCTTCTGATGAAAAGTTTTTGCGACTTCGGCCTGATCGCCAAGACTGTGCGCCACGAAATTTCGGCGGAAAGGCGTTTTTGCAAAATAATTTTTACCAATCTCGCGGCAATTGCGTAACCAGATGGCGTATTTTCGGATTATGCGACATGAATCTGCCGCACATTCATTCGCCATCACGCGGAATGCAATCGGGCCGGAGGGTTGCCCCACCGGCTTTTTCATTCTGGAAATACGGCCCGGGAATCAGATGTAGGACGTCGGCACGAAACCGGTATTCTTCATCTCTTCCATGGCAATGTAGGACGAAACGTCAGAGAAATTCAGACGTCTGACAAGCTTCTGGTATATCATGTCCCAATGCGCGACATCGGGAAGCACAACCTTTAACAGGTAGTCGATGTTTCCGGTTAATCTGAAGGCTTCCGAGATCTCGGGGATCTCGGCCACGGCATCGCGGAACCGGTCCGTCCAGCCGGTCGAGTGGTCGGAGGTGCGGATCAGCACGTAGATCGTCAGGGGCACGTTCATCTTGCCCCGGTCCAGCACGGCCACGCGGCTGAGGATGAACCCTTCGTCGGTCAGCCGCTTGATCCGTCGCCAGCAGGCCGAGGAGGACAGCGACACCAGGTCCGCCATCTCTCCGATCGGCATGTCGGCATTCTTCTGCAGTAGGGTCAGCAATTTCCGGTCTCGATCGTCGAGCATCGCAAAACTCCCGGACGGTTTCATCCAGTCAAGCGATGCCCGACCCCGGCTGTCATGCCTTTCCGAAACCCCGCCGTGCAATTTCGCCCGATTTCGGCACAGCGCTGGCATTTTCCGGAAGCATCGCTGAAATTTGCAGCGCGAATGCGAGATATGCGGAAATGGCGCGGCATTTTCCTGCGGCGATTTCGGATCCGAAGCTCAGTAGACCGGTGGCGAAATCACCCAGATCACCTCGGCGGGCTGATCATGGGGGTTTTCCCATTCGTAGGTATCATCCGAAAACTGGAAGCTGTCGCCGGTTTCCAGATCGAAACGCCTGTCGCCGATGCACAGCGTCAGCCGGCCCGCCACCAGAACGCCGCCGTCCTCCTTCGGGCGGCGCCGGCGCGGCCCGCCGCTGCTGGCGCGCGGCGCAAAGACAGAGCGGATCATCTGGAACCCGCCGCCCAGCGTCGGCGAGAGCAGCTCTTCGACCAGGCCACTCTCGTCCGAACCCAGCCGGGCGCGCCGGGCCGCGCGCACCACGACCCCCTGTTCCCGGGGATCCTGCGCTTCGGAGCGGAAGAAGAAGCTGATGCTGACGTCGAAGACCTGCGCGATCAGCTCCAGATCGCCGATCGAGGGCCGGGTCAGGTCGCGTTCGATCAGGCTCAGCCAGGCCGGGGACCGTCCGATGACCGAGGTCACCGCCTGAAGCGTCATGTTGCGGCTGCGTCGCAACGCGCGGATATCGGCGCCCAGCTGTGTGCTCATTCCGGTCTTCCCCTTCGCGCGGCTCAGGATAGGCGAGGGGGGGAAGCGGTGCAACGCTGCCCCGCCGGCGGGCGGCTGCCACCGAAAGCGGCACCGGCGCGGGAAATGCAAAACGCATTCCCGGGCCTTGCCTTGCCGCAAGGGGAAGGGAACGCCAAGCCCGGTCGGGTCCCCCCCGTTTCCAAGGAGAGCCCCGATGACCGATACCCTGTCCGCCGCCCCGCCTCTGTCCCAGGACGCCCTCGACCAGCTTTTCTACACGGCCCGGTCGCAGAACGGCTGGCGCGACATCCCCGTCGCCCCCGCGCTTCTGGAGCGGCTGTGGGAGATGGCCAGCCTGGGCCCGACCTCGGCCAATTGCGAACCCGCCCGCTTCGTCTTCCTGACCACGCCCGAGGCGCGCGAGAAACTGCGCCCCCACCTGTCGAAGGGCAACCTCGAGAAGACCATGACCGCGCCGGTCACGGTGCTGGCCGCCTATGACACCGCCTTCTACGAGAAGCTGCCCCAGCTTTTCCCCCACGGCGATGCGCGCTCCTGGTTCACCTCCAGCCCGGCCCTGGCGGAAGAGACCGCCTTCCGAAACGGTTCTCTTCAGGCGGCCTATCTGCTGATCGCGGCCCGCGCCCTGGGCCTGGATGCCGGCCCGCTGTCGGGCTTCGACGCGGCGGGCGTCAACGAAAGCTTCTTCGCCGGCACCACCTGGAAGGTGAACTTCGTGATCAATCTCGGCTACGGCGATCCGGCCAAGGTCTGGGACCGCCTGCCCCGCCTGCCCTTCGAGGACGGCTGCCAGATCCTCTGAACGCAGCCCCGCCCCGCCCCCGTCGCGCCCCGGCGAGACGGGGCAAAATCAGGGACTTATCCGGCATTTGCACGAACTGCCTCTTGCCGCTGGGGCAAAACAGGTATACTTATGTATGCAAAGTTTTTACCACTGGCCAGAAAGCCTCCTGGTTCAGTGCGTTATACCGTAGCAACCTCGAATCGCCAGGGTCATCATGAGCTTGTACACCGACTATTTGACTGAAATCGAAACGCGGAAAGCCGAGGGCCTGCATCCCAAGCCCATCGAAGACGGCGCCCTGGTCGAAGAGCTGATCACCCAGATCGAGGACGCGGAGAACGCGTACCGCAAGGACTCGCTGGAGTTCTTCATCTACAACACCCTGCCCGGCACCACCTCGGCCGCAGGCGTGAAGGCGGCCTTCCTCAAGAAGATCATCCTGGGCGAGGCCATCGTTCCGGAAATCACCCCCGCCTTCGCCTTCGAGCTGCTCTCGCACATGAAGGGCGGGCCGTCCGTCGACGTGCTGCTGGACCTCGCGCTTGGCAAGGATGCCGACATTGCCGCCCAGGCCGGTGACGTGCTGAAGACCCAGGTCTTCCTTTACGATGCCGACATGGAACGCCTGAAGGACGCCTACGAGGCCGGCAATCCCGTCGCCAAGGCCGTTCTGGAAAGCTACGCCAAGGCCGAGTTCTTCACAAAGCTTCCCGACGTCGAGGAAGAGGTGAAGATCGTCACCTACATCGCCGCCGAAGGCGACATCTCGACCGACCTTCTGTCGCCCGGCAACCAGGCGCACTCGCGCTCTGACCGCGAACTGCACGGCAAGTGCATGATCTCGCCCGAAGCCCAGGCCGAGATCGAGGCCCTGAAGGCCAAGCACCCCGATGCCCGCGTCATGCTGATCGCGGAAAAGGGCACCATGGGCGTGGGCTCCTCGCGCATGTCCGGCGTCAACAACGTCGCGCTGTGGACCGGCAAGAAGGCATCGCCCTACGTGCCCTTCGTCAACATCGCCCCCGTGGTCGCCGGCACCAACGGCATTTCGCCGATCTTCCTGACCACCGTGGGCGTCACCGGCGGCATCGGCCTCGACCTGAAGAACTGGGTCAAGAAGGTCGATGAAGACGGCAAGGTGATGCTGAACAACGACGGCAACCCGATCCTCGAACAGAAATACTCGGTCGAGACCGGCACCGTGCTGAAGATCAACACCAAGGAAAAGGCGCTCTACAGCGAGGATGGCGAGAAGCTGGCCGATGTCGCTTCCGCCTTCACCCCCGCCAAGGTCGAATTCATGAAGGCCGGCGGCTCCTATGCCGTGGTCTTCGGCAAGAAACTCCAGACCTTCGCCGCCGAAACCCTCGGCGTCGAGGCCACCCCGGTCTATGCCGCCTCCAAAGAGGTCGTCATCGAAGGTCAGGGCCTGACCGCCGTTGAGAAGATCTTCAACCGCAATGCCGTCGGCGTCACCCCGGGCAAGACCCTGCACGCGGGTTCGGACGTGCGCGTCAAGGTCAACATCGTCGGCTCGCAGGACACCACCGGCCTGATGACGGCGCAGGAACTCGAAGCGATGGCCGCCACCGTGATCTCTCCGATCGTGGACGGCGCCTATCAGTCGGGCTGCCACACCGCGTCCGTCTGGGACAAGAAGGCCCAGGCCAACATTCCCAAGCTCATGTCCTTCATGAACAACTTCGGCCTGATCACCGCGCGCGATCCCAAGCACGTCTACCATTCGATGACCGACGTGATCCACAAGGTGCTGAACGACATCACCGTCAGCGACTGGGACATCATCGTCGGCGGCGACAGCCACACCCGGATGTCGAAAGGCGTGGCCTTCGGGGCGGACTCGGGCACCGTGGCCCTGGCGCTTGCCACCGGCGAAGCCACCATGCCGATCCCGGAATCCGTCAAGGTGACCTTCAAGGGCGAGATGAAGGATTACATGGACTTCCGCGACGTGGTTCATGCAACCCAGGCGCAGATGCTCCAGCAGCACGGTGACAACGTCTTCCAGGGCCGCGTCATCGAAGTGCACATCGGCACCCTGCTGGCCGACCAGGCCTTCACCTTCACCGACTGGACCGCGGAAATGAAGGCCAAGGCCTCCATCTGCATCTCCAACGACGACACGCTGATCGGCTCGCTCGAACTGGCCAAGTCGCGCATCCAGGTGATGATCGACAAGGGCATGGACAACGAGGCCCAGACCCTTCAGGGCCTGATCGACAAGGCCGACAAGCGCATCGCCGAGATCACCTCGGGCGAACGCCCGGCGCTGACCCCGGACGACAGTGCCAAGTACTTCGCCGAAGTCGTCGTCGACCTGGACCTGATCGACGAACCGATGATCGCCGACCCGGACGTCAACAACGCCGACCCGTCGCGCCGCTACACCCACGACACCATCCGCCCGGTTTCCTACTACGGTGCCGAGAAGAAGGTTGACCTGGGCTTTGTGGGCTCCTGCATGGTGCACAAGGGCGACATGAAGATCGTTGCGCAGATGCTGAAGAACCTCGAGGCCGAAACCGGCAAGGTCGAGTTCAAGGCACCGCTGGTCGTCGCCGCGCCCACCTACAACATCATCGACGAGCTGAAGGCCGAGGGCGACTGGGAGATCCTCCAGAAGTATTCGGGCTTCGAATTCGACGACATGATGCCGAAGGCCAAGGCCCGCACCGAGTACGAGAACATCCTCTACCTCGAACGTCCCGGCTGCAACCTGTGCATGGGCAACCAGGAAAAGGCCGCCAAGGGCGACACCGTTCTGGCGACCTCGACCCGCCTGTTCCAGGGCCGCGTGGTGGAAGACTCGGCCGAGAAGAAGGGCGAAAGCCTGCTCGCCTCGACCCCGGTCGTGGTGCTCTCGGCCATCCTGGGCCGCACCCCCTCTGCCGAGGAATACAAGTCTGCCGTCAAGGGCATCGACCTGACCAAGTTCGCGCCGCCGCTCGAAAAGCCCGGCACCGCCCGTTCGGTCCACTTCTGATGGCAGGCGGGCGGTCGCCCCGCCCGCATGATCCCTGAAAAGTGTGAAAGGCAGCGCCCCGGCGCTGCCTTTTTCCTTGGAGCCCGCCTGGGTCGGAGCTGCGCCTGCCCCGCCCCCTCAGGAGGCCGTCGCCCGCACCGGCGCTTCCGGGCACAGCCCGGCCTCGGCATGATACATCGGGCCGCCCTTCTCGCGCGGGAAACCGTAGCCGTGGATCTGCACCAGATCGATCTCGGCGGGACCGCCCGCGATCCCCTCGTCCAGGATCGCCCGCCCCTCTGCGGCCATGGCCGCCAGCATCCGGGCGACGATCAACGCGGGCGGCAGCGGTGCGGGAGCGGCGACATGGGGCGCCAGAAGCGCGGCGACCTCGGCCGAGGTCACCGGCTGGCGGCTGTCGGTGGCGTAATCGTACCACCCGCCAAAGGTCTTCTGCCCCTTGCGTCCGGCCCGCACCAGGATGTCTCCCAGCGTTTCGGCCACCTCGAGGCCCTCGGCCCGCGCGCCCTCGCGTTGCAGGTAGGCAATGTCGAGCCCGCCCAGGTCCTGGGTCTCGAACGGGCCCATGCGGAACCCGAAGCCGCGCATGGCCGCATCCACCTCTGCGATCGACACCCCCGCGCGCAGCAGGGCCTCGGCCTCGGCGCGGGTACGTTTGAGGATCCGGTTGCCGATGAACCCCTCGCAGATGCCCGACTGCACCGGCACCTTGCCCAGCCTGCCGCCCAGGGCAAAGGCCGTCGCCAGCGTTGCGGGCGCGGTCTGCGGCACCGGAATGATCTCGAGCAGCTTCATAACATGCGCGGGGCTGAAGAAGTGCAGGCCCAGGAAGCGCTCCGGATGGCTGAGGCCCTGGGCGATGCGGCGCGGATCGAGGTAGGAGGTATTGGTCGCCAGCACCGTGTCCGGGCGGCAGGCCCGGTCGAGATCGGCAAAGACCTGGCGCTTGACGGCAATGTCCTCGAACACCGCCTCGATCACCAGATCACAGGCCGCCAGCCCGGCGGCATCGGTATGGGCCCCAAGGCCGGCCAGGCGCGCCTCGGCCTCCTCCACCGGGAGCTTGCCGCGCGCGGCGGCACTGCGCAGGGTGCGCCCGATGGTGTCGCGCCCGCGCCCCAGGCTGGCGGTGTCACGTTCCAGAAGATGCACCTTCAGCCCCGCCAGCAGGCAGGCGGCGGCAATGCCCGCCCCCATCGTGCCGCCCCCCACCACCCCGACCGCGCCAAGCGTCTTCGGGCTGACCCCCTTCAGCGCGACCGGACGCGGCGCGGCGCGTTCCGCAAAGAAGACATGGCGCAGGGCCGCAGCCTCGGGCGAGGCGCGCAGGGCCAGGAAATTCTCGCGCTCGCGGATCAGCGCAGCCTCATAAGGCACCTCGGTGGCATAACGCAGGGTCTCGAGCGCGACCCGGGCCGCCTTGCCACCGCGCTTCGCCAGCGCCTCCGCCGCCTCCAAGACCTCGGTCGCGCAGGGGCCAAGCGGACGGGCCGAGACCGGCACCGGCACGGGTGCGGCCAGCCGCTCGGCCAGCACCGCAGCCGCGCCTTCGGCCAGATCGCCCCCGATCAGCGCGTCGATCAGCCCGGCCTTCTGGGCCCAGGGCGCCGCGACGGGCGTCCCGGTCAGGATCATCCGGGCCGCTTCCGCGACACCGATCAGCCGCGGCAGGCGCAGCGTGCCGGAGGCGCCGGGCATCACGCCCAGGGTCACCTCGGGCAGGCCAAGCCGGGCATCGGGTGCGGCGACGCGGAACCGGCAGGCCATGGCGATCTCCAGCCCGCCGCCAAGCGCGGCCCCATGGATCGCCGCCATCCAGGGTTTGGCCGCCCCCTCGATCGCCGCCACCACGTCCGGCAGATGCGGCGGCACCGGGGGCAGGCCGAATTCCTTCACGTCCGCGCCGGCCAGGAAGGTGCGCCCGGCGCAGCACAGCACCACGCCGCGCACCGCCGCGTCCGCATCGCAGCGCGCCACCGCCGCGACCAGCGCCTGCCGGACCGCCGCCGAGATGGCGTTGACCGGTGGATTGTCCAGCGTGACGACGGCAATCTCTCCGTGCTGCGCGATGCTCAGTAGCGACATGGGGGGCTCCTCTCCTGTCCGGATCGCGCTCGACCGGCCTCCTCAAGCCGGGCCACCTGCCAGGGCGGCTTTGCGATCTTTGCCGATTCAATTCATTGACCGAACGGTCGGCTTATGCAAGGATTTTGACGGGGCCGCAGGGAAGAGGCGGCAGGAGGACACCGATGACATCCGAAGAAACCGTGCTGGCAAGGCTCGGGGATGGCGTATTGCGCCTGACCCTCAATCGCCCGGACAAGCTGAATTCCTTCAACGAAGAGATGCACTTGGCCCTCAGGGCCCAGATCGAGCGCGCGGGCCGCGACCCGCAGGTGCGGGCCATCCTGCTGACCGGAGCGGGGCGTGCTTTCTGCGCCGGGCAGGACCTGGGCGACCGCGATCCCCGCAAGGGGACGGGCGCGCCGGACCTGGGCCACACGCTCGAGACCTTCTACAATCCGACGCTGCGGCTGATCCGGGCGCTTGAGAAACCGGTGGTCTGCGCGGTCAACGGCGTGGCGGCGGGCGCCGGGGCCAACATCGCGCTGGCCTGCGACATCGTGCTGGCGGCGAAATCGGCGAAGTTCATCCAGGCCTTCGCCAAGATCGGACTGGTGCCGGATGCCGGCGGCAGCTGGTCCCTGCCCCGCCTTGTCGGAGAGGCGCGCGCCAAGGGACTGGCCCTGCTGGCAGAGCCGCTGATGGCCGGGCAGGCCGAGGACTGGGGCCTGATCTGGAAGGCGGTCGAGGATGCGGAGCTGATGAACGAGGCCACCCGCATCGCCACCCGTCTGGCCGGCGGGCCGACACTGGGGCTGGGGCTGACGAAGCGGCTGATCCAGTCCGCCGCCGGGCAGGACCTTGACCAGCAGCTGGACCAGGAACGCGACTGCCAGCGCGCCGCCGGTCAGAGCGCCGATTACGCCGAGGGGGTCACCGCCTTCCTCGAAAAGCGCGCGCCGGCCTTCCGGGGGCTGTGATGCAGCCCGCACCGGAGCGCTCTGCGCAATCCCTCGCCGAAGCCTGCGCCGCGCGAATGTGGGCGCAGGACCGCGCCAGCCGGGCCCTCGGGATGGAGGTCCTCTGGGTCGCGCCGGGCCGGGCGCGGCTGCGCATGACCGTCACGCCCGAGATGACCAACGGCCACGGCAGCGCCCACGGCGGGTACCTGTTCACGCTCGCCGACAGCGCCTTCGCCTTTGCCTGCAACACCTATGACGCGCGGACCGTAGGTCAGGGGTGCTCGATCACCTACATCGCCCCGGGACGGCTGGGCGACGTGCTGATCGCCGAAGCGCGCGAGGTCGCGCGCCAGGGCCGCTCGGGCCTCTACGACGTGCGGATCTCGCGCGCCGGGGACGACATGACGCTCGCGGAGTTCCGCGGGCAGTCCCGCACCATCCGGGGCACGCTTCTGCCCGAAGCCTGACCCCAAGCGCACCGGGCGCAGGGAGAGCGCCCCGAGGAGGAGACACCATGAACGACCTGACCCCGCAGAGCGACATGCTCGACCCGATCGAGATCGCCAGCCGCGACGAGATCACCGATCTGCAGACCCGGCGCCTGTCGCGGACCCTGCGCCATGCCTATGACAATTCGCCCTTCTTCCGCGCCCGCTTCGACGCCGAGGGGGTGCATCCGGACGATTTCCGCAGCCTGGCGGACCTGTCGAAATTCCCCTTCACGGTTAAGCAGGACCTGCGCGACAGCTATCCCTTCGGCATGTTCGCGGTGCCGCGCGAACGGCTGGTGCGCCTTCACGGCTCTTCCGGGACCACCGGCAAGCCCACCGTGGTCGGCTATACCGCGCGCGACATCTCGACCTGGGCGGACCTCGTGGCGCGCTCCATCCGGGCGGCGGGCGGGCGGCCCGGGGACATGCTGCACAACGCCTATGGCTATGGCCTGTTCACCGGCGGGCTGGGCGCGCATTACGGCGCCGAACGGCTGGGCTGCACCGTAGTCCCGATGTCCGGCGGCATGACCGAGCGCCAGGTGACCCTGATGCAGGACTTCCGGCCCGACATCATCATGGTGACGCCCTCCTACATGCTGTCGATCCTGGACGAGTTCCGCCGCCAGGGCCTCGATCCGCGGCAAAGCTCCCTCAAGGTCGGGATCTTCGGCGCCGAGCCCTGGACCAACGCCATGCGCGCCGAGATCGAAGAGGCCTTCGACATGCACGCCGTCGACATCTACGGCCTGTCCGAGGTCATGGGGCCGGGCGTGGCGCAGGAATGCGTGGAGACCAAGGACGGGCTGCATGTCTGGGAGGATCACTTCTACCCCGAGATCATCGACCCGGTGAGCGGCGCCGTGCTGCCCGATGGCGAGCTGGGAGAGCTGGTCTTCACCACGCTGACCAAGGAAGGCCTGCCGATGGTGCGCTACCGCACCCGCGACCTGACCCGCCTGCTGCCCGGCACCGCCCGCGCCATGCGCCGGATCGAGAAGATCACCGGGCGCAGCGACGACATGATCATCCTGCGCGGCGTCAACGTCTTCCCGACCCAGGTCGAGGAACAGATCCTGAAGGTCGCGGGGCTGGCGGCGCATTTCCAGATCGAGCTGACCCGCGCGGGGCGCATGGACGCGATGGTCATCCATGCCGAGGCCACGCCCGCGCATTGTAGCGAAGAGGCCCGACAGGCCTCGGCCAGGGCCTTGGCGCATCATGTGAAATCGGTGATCGGGGTCTCGGCGCGGATCGAGGTCCGGGATCCGGGCGCCGTGCCCCGCTCCGAGGGCAAGGCGATGCGCGTGCTGGACAACCGTCCGAAGTAGACCCCGCGCCACACCCGGCCCGGGATCGCCGCGCTGCGCTGGCGCGGCGGACCCGGCTCGGCTACACCCCCGACAGACCCTCGCAGACGACCCCGGAGACCCTCATGGCCAGACCCCGCGCCAGCGACTTCGACGAGAAGCGGCACGGATTGCTGCTTACCGCCGCCCATGTCTTCGCGACCCAGGGCATGGAAAAGGCCTCCATGTCCCAGATCGCGGCGCAGGCGGGGGTCTCGAAGTCGCTGCTCTATCACTACTACCCGTCGAAGGACGCGCTGATCTTCGCGATCATCGAAAGCCACCTGCAGGAGCTGGACGAGGCGCTGGAGGCGGCCCGCGATCCCGCCCTCGATCACCGGAGCCAGCTTGAGACCTATGTGATGACCGTGCTTGACGCCTACCGGGGCGCCGATGACCAGCACAAGGTGCAGCTGAACGCCGGGCCCGCCCTGTCGGAGGACCAGAAAGCCCAGATCGTCACGCTGGAGCGCGCCATCGTGCGGCATTTCTCGGACGTGATCCGCGCCATCCATCCCGATCTGGACCGGCCCGACCGGCCGCTGCTGATGCCCGTCACCATGTCGCTTTTCGGGATGATGAACTGGGTCTACATGTGGTTCCGCGAGGGCGGCAAGATCAGCCGGGCCGATTACGCGCAGATGGCGACGACGCTGATCCTGGAAGGGGTCAAGGCTGTCCGCTGAACCGGCGCCGTTCCAGCACCAGCGGATCGTAGCGCGGCGCCTCGGCACGGCGGCGGTCCGGTTCGGGGGCGGCCAGCGGCTCTGACGGCACCATTTTCCGGCCCGCCTCGAAGGCCAGCTGGCGATAGACGCCGGTGCCCGCGCGTTTCCAAGCGATCTCCTCCTCGCTCAGGGCCCGGATCACCTTCGCCGGGGATCCGAGCGCCATGTGTCCCGCCGGAATCTCCATGCCCGCGCGGACAAAACTCATGGCGCCCAGGATGACGTTCTCGCCCAGCACGGCCTCGTCCATCACCACGGCATTCATGCCGACCATGGCGTTGCGCCCGATCCTGCAGCCGTGCAGCACCGCACCGTGCCCCACGTGTCCCTCTTCCTCGACCAGCACGTCCTTGCCGGGAAAGGCATGGGCAACGCAGGTTTCCTGGAAGTTGGAGCCGGGGCGCATCTCGATCCGGCCGAAATCGCCGCGGAGCACCGCCCCGGGGCCGACATAGCAGCCAGCCCCGATGATGACGTCGCCCACGAGGGTCGCCTCCGGGTGGACATAGGCCTCCGGATCGACCACCGGGACAAGGCCGTCATAGGCATAGATGCCCATCACGCCACATCGCCCGCCGGCGGCCAGACCTTGGCGACCATGGTCAGCACGTCATATTGCGCAACGACCGTGTCGTCCTGCTTGGTGACGCAGCAGTCCCAGCGGACCTCGCCATAATCGCCGCCTGCCCGCGGGTTGATCTGCTTGCAGGTCAGCCGCACCTTCAGGCTGTCACCGAAGTAGACCGGGGTCAGGAAGCGCAGGTTGTCGACGCCGTAATTCGCCAGCACCGGGCCGGGATCGGGCCAGACGAAGAGACCGGCTGCAAAGCTCGCGATCAGGTAGCCATGGGCCACGCGGTCGTCGAAGAAGGGGTTCGCCCGCGCCGCCGCGCTGTCCATGTGGGCATAGAAGGTATCGCCGGTGAAATGGGCGAAGTGTTCGACATCGGCCTCGGTGATCTCGCGCGCGGCGGTCACGACCTGATCGCCGATCTTCAGCTCGGCCAGGGATTTCCGGAAGGGATGCACATCGACCTGCGCAGGCGCGCCCGGCACCCATTGTCCGGTCACGGCCGAAAGCATCTCGGGCGTGCCCTGAAGGGCGCTGCGCTGCATGAAATGCTTCACGCCGCGCATACCGCCCATCTCTTCGCCGCCGCCCGCGCGACCGGGACCGCCATGGACCAGCGGCGCCAGCGGAGAGCCGTGCCCGGTCGAGCTTTTGGCGGAACCGCGGTTGCCGATATGGACCCGGCCATGAAAGGGTGCGACACCGGTAACCAGCTTGCCCACCAACCCGGCATCGTTGCTGTAGACAGAGCTGACGAGGGAACCGCGCCCCATCCTTGCCAGCGCGACCGCCTCGTCGGCATCGCCATAGGCCATGACCGTCGCGACCGGGCCGAAGGCTTCGACCTCATGCGGAGCGCGGGCGTTCAGCGGATCCTGCGCGCGCAGCAGAACGGGCGACTGAAAGGCACCCGCTTCGGCATCGCCCGAGGCCACGGAGACCTCGTTCGGGGTGCCAAAGACGACCTCGGCCTCCTTTGCCAGTTCGGCGATCTTGGCGCGCACGCCTTCGCGGTCCGAAAGCGACACGAGCGCGCCCATGCGGGTACCCGCGTCGTCGGGCAGGCCGATCACCGTCTTCGCCAGCCGCGCCGAAAGCGCCCCGATCAGCGCTTCCTCATGGGCGGCCGGAACAAGGATGCGTCGCACGGCGGTGCATTTCTGCCCGGCCTTGGCCGTCATCTCATGCGCCACATCACGCACGAACAGGTCGAATTCCTCGCTGCCCGGCCCGGCATCCGCCCCCAGGATGGCAGCGTTCAGGCTGTCGGCCTCCATGGTGAAGCGGACCGAATGCTCGACCACCGCGCGGCCCGCGCGCAGCTTGCGCCCCGTCGCGGCAGAGCCGGTGAAGGTCACCACGTCCTGTTCGCTCACATGCTCCAGCAGGTCGCGGGCGGGGCCGGTGACGATCTGCAGCGCGCCCGCGGGCAGCAGCCCGGTGTCCAGCATCCGGCGCACCACCAGTTCCGTCAGATAGGCGGTCTGGGAGGCCGGCTTCACCAGCACCGGCATCCCCGCGATCAGCGAGGGGGCGATCTTTTCCAGCATCCCCCAGACCGGAAAGTTGAAGGCGTTGATATGCACCGCCACGCCCTGCATCGGGCTGAGGATGTGTTGGCCCACGAAACTGCCGTCGCGCGACAGCATCTCGACCGGGCCTTCCGTCAGCACATGGGCATTGGGAAATTCCCGCCGGGCCATGCTGGCGAAGGTCAGCATGGTGCCGATCCCCCCCTCGATATCGATCCAGCCATCCTTACGCGTGGCCCCGGTGGCAAAGCTTTCGAGGTAGAATTCCTCCTTGATCTCCAGCAACTTCAGGCCGATCGCCTTCAGCATCAGGGCGCGGTCGTGGATCGTCATGGCCCGCAGGGCAGGCCCGCCGCTGCGGCGCCCGAAGTCCAGCGCCTCGGCCATGTCGAGCCCCTCGGTCCCGATCAGCGCATGGACCGCGCCGGTGGCGGCATTCAGCACCGGCTGGCCCTCTCCGTGCCCGGTACGCCAGGCGCCCGCGACATAGCTTTCCAGGCGGCGCGGTGTCGCTGCGGTATCCTTCATGGGATGTCCTTCCGGTTCGTTGTCGGACTGTGTCGCTCGGGGCCGCGCGGCCCCGGGATCATTCGTCGTAGCTCAGCACGACCTTGTCGGAGACCGGCAGGCACTGGCAGGACAGCACGTAGCCGGCGCGCACCTCGTAATCCTCCAGCGCGTGGTTCTGGATCATCTCCACCTCGCCCTCGATCACCTTGGCGCGGCAGGTCGAACAGACGCCCGCCTTGCAGGAATAGGGCGCATCCATCGAGTTGCGGATCGCCGCGTCCAGGATCGCCTCGCCGTCCTTGGGCATGGTGAAGTTGCGCGTGGTGCCATCCAGCGTCACCGACACCTCGCAGGTGCCCTGCGCCTCGCGCGCCACCTTCGACACGGCGGGCGCCTTCGCCCGGCCCTGCTGGGAGGATCCGAACAGTTCGTACTTGATCTGGTCGTCGCTCAGCCCGTGGCGGCGCAGGCTCTCGGCGATGGTCAGCATCATCGGCTCGGGGCCGCAGATGAAGGCGGTGTCGACGGTCCCGGGATCGACCCAGAGGCGGAACAGCATCTCGAGCTTGGCGGCATCGACGCGGCCGGTGAACAGGTCGATCTCCTGGCCCTCGGTTTCCAGAACGTGGATCACCGACAGGCGCCCGAGGTAGAGGTTCTTCAGATCCTCCAGCGTCTCGCGGAACATGATGGAGCTGGTCTGCCGGTTCGCGTAGACCAGCGTGAAGGTCGAGGCGGGCTCGCGCGCCAGCACCGTCTTCAGGATCGACAGCACCGGGGTGATGCCCGAACCGCCGGCAAAGCCCAGGTAGTGGCGCGCCCTGTCGGGTTCGAGCACCGTGAAGAAGCGCCCCGAGGGGGCCATGGCCTCCAGCGTGTCGCCAACGGCCAGCTCCTCGTTCACGAAGGTCGAGAAGGCGCCGCCCTCGACCCGCTTCACGCCGACGCGCAGGCAGCCCTCGTCGAGGCCCGCGCAGATCGAGTAGGAGCGGCGCAGCTCCGCGCCGTCGAAGGCGCGCCGGAACGTCAGGTACTGGCCCTGGGTGAAGGCGAAGCCCTCGGCATCCTCGGGCCGGGGTTTCAGGGTAACGACGACCGCATCGCGGGTGTCGCGGCGGATGTCGGTCACTTCGAGCGGATGAAATCGTGCCATGTCTTGCCCTCCTCCCGGGCGTCGTCAGATGCATTTGAAGTAGTCGAAGGGCTCCAGGCAGTCCCGGCAGCGCCACGCGGCCTTGCACGGGGTGGAGCCCGACCGGCTCTGCTGTTCGGTATGGGTCGAGCCGCAGCGCGGACAGGCCACGGAGAGGTTCGATGCCCCGGCCATCCGGCTGGCCCGTCCCGCCAGCCGTCCGTCCGGCGCGGTGCCGTCGATGGGGGGCGCGATGCCGAAGGCGCGCAGCTTCTCGCGGGCATCGGGCGTCACCCAGTCGGTCGTCCAAGGCGGTGACAGGCGGCGTTCCAGCCGCAGGTCCTGCACGCCCTTGTCGCGCAGTTTCTCCTCGATCATCAGGTCGATGACGGCGGTGGCGGGGCAGCCGGAATAGGTGGGCGTCACCGCCACCACCAGGGTCCGGCCCTCGTAGCGCAGGTCCCGGATGATCCCCAGCTCGGTGACCGAGACGACGGGGATTTCCGGGTCCGGCACCTCGTCCAGCCAGGCCCGGATCTGGGTCAGATCGGGAAGCGTGTCGGTGCCCATGACATCACCACGTCGCGCCGGGATAGGCCCGCTGCAGGAACTGCATCTCGGCCAGGATGAAGCCCAGGTGCTCGGTATGGCGGCCCTGCCGGCCGCCCTTCTGGGCATCGGGGCGGGTCTGCGGGCGCGTCAGGGTCGCGGCCTCCAGCACCTCGTCCACCAGCGCGTCCCAGGCGGGGCGCAGGCTGGCCGGATCCGGCGCGATCCCGGCTCCGGCGACGGTCGCATCAACGGCGTCGCCCGTGAACATCTCTCCGGTATAGGGCCAGAGCCGGTCCAGCGCATCCTGCAGGCGGCGGTGGCTTTCCTCCGTGCCGTCGCCCAGCCGGATCACCAGGTCGCAGACGCGTTCCAGGTGGTAGCTGACTTCCTTCAGGGCCTTCGCGGCGATCTCGCGCACGCGCGGGCTGGAGGAGTTCGCCGCCAGCCAGTCCAGCTGCAGGTGATGCCAGGCATCGAAAAGGAATTCGCGCACCAGCGTCTGGCCCATGTCGCCCTTCGGCAGCTCGACCAGCAGCAGGTTGCGGAAATGCCAGGCGTCACGCAGATAGGCCAGCTGGTCGGCGCTGCGGCCCTTGCCCTCGACCTCTGCGGCCAGGCCCAGCCAGAACTGGGTGTGCCCGATCAGGTCCAGCGCGGTATTGGCCAGCGCGATATCCTCTTCCAGCGCCGGCCCGTGGCCGCACCATTCCGAGGTGCGGTGCCCCAGGATCAGCGTGCTGTCGCCCATCCGGCAGAGCCATTCGAAGAAGGCAGGCCGCAGCGCCTCGTCGCTCAGGTGCGGATCGGCCAGCGGGGCCTCAAGCTCAGCGATCCCGGTCATCACATCTTCCCCACTTCCTCGGGGATGTCGAAGAAGGTCGGGTGCCGGTAGACCTTGCTTTCCGCCGGATCGAAGAGCGGACCCTTCTCGGACGGGCTGGATGCGGTGATCTCGCTCGAGGGCACCACCCAGATCGACACGCCCTCCTTGCGGCGGGTGTAGACATCGCGGGCGTTGTTGATCGCCATCTCGGCGTCGGGCGCGTGCAGGCTGCCGACGTGACGGTGGTTCAGACCGTGCTGGCCACGGATGAAGATTTCCCAAAGGGGCCATTGCTTGTGTGTCATGACGTGCTCCTCCCTCTGCCTGTCACTCAGCCGCCATGCGGGCGGCGGCGGCCTTTTCCGCGTGCGCGCTCAGCCCCTCGCGGAACCAGGCCCCCTCGTCCCAGGCAGTGACCCGGGCTTCCAGCCGTTCGCGGTTGCATGGACCGTTGCCCTTGATCACCTCGAAGAACTCGGACCAGTCGGGCTCGGCAAAGTCGTAGCCCTGCTTTTCCTCGTTCCAGGCCAGCGTCTCGTCGGGGACGCTCAGCCCGAGGTATTCCGCCTGCGGCACCGTCTCGTTGACGAATTTCTGCCGCAGCTCGTCGTTGGTGTTCATCTTGATCTTCCAGGCCATCGACTGCTCGGAATGGACGCTGTCCTTGTCCGAGGGGCCGAACATCATCAGCGCCGGGTACCAGAAGCGGTTCAGCGCATCCTGCGCCATGTCCTTCTGCGCCGGCGTCCCCTTCGCCATGGTCATCATGATCGAATAGCCCTGCCGCTGGTGAAAGCTTTCCTCCTTGCAGATGCGGATCATGGCGCGGCTGTAGGGGCCATAGGAGGTCCGCTGCAGCGGCACCTGGTTCATGATCGCCGCGCCATCGACCAGCCAGCCCACCGCGCCCATGTCGGCCCAGGTCAGGGTGGGATAGTTGAAGATGGAGCTGTATTTCATCGCCCCCGAATGCAGCTTCTCGAACAGCTCATCGCGCGAGACGCCCAGCGTTTCGGCGGCGGAATAGAGGTAGAGCCCATGGCCCGCCTCATCCTGCACCTTGGCCAGCAGGATCGCCTTGCGCTCCAGCGTGGGGGCGCGGGTGATCCAGTTGCCCTCGGGCAGCTGGCCGACGATCTCGGAATGGGCGTGCTGGCCGATCTGGCGGATCAGCGTCTTGCGGTAGCCCTCGGGCATCCACTCCTTGGGTTCGATCTTTTCACCGCGATCGATGCGCGCCTGGAACGCCAGTTCCTGGGGCGACATGTCCTCGCGCTTGGTACCTTCCGACTTGATCATCTGGGCGTACATGGCTGTTTCCTCTCAGACCCGTTCCAGGATAAGGGCGATCCCCTGCCCCACGCCCACGCACATGGTGCAGAGCGCGTAACGACCGCCAGTGCGATGCAGCTGGTTGGCCGCGTGCAGCACAAGGCGTGCCCCCGACATGCCCAGCGGATGGCCCATCGCAATGGCCCCGCCGTTGGCATTCACATGGCCCGCGTCATCGGGCAGTCCGAGGGCGCGCAGCACCGCCAGGGACTGGGCGGCGAAGGCCTCGTTCAGCTCGATCACGTCCATCTGGCCCAGCGTCAGCCCGGCCTTGGCCAGCACCCGGCGCACCGCCGGTTCCGGCCCGATGCCCATGATCCGGGGCGGCACGCCCGCCGCGGCCATCGCCACGATCCGCGCCCTGGGGCCAAGCCCGTTGGTCGCTGCCGCCTTTTCCGAGGCCAGCAGCGCCGCCGCCGCGCCATCGTTGACCCCCGAGGCATTGCCGGCGGTCACGCTCAGCTCGGGCCCGTTGACGCCGCGCAGCTTGGCAAGCTGCCCGACCGTGGTCCCGGGACGGGGGTGTTCATCGGTGTCGACGACCAGCGGATCGGCCTTGCGGCGCGGCACGCTGACCGGAGTGATCTCTTCGGCGAAAATGCCGGCCTGCTGTGCCGCCTCCCAGCGGCGCTGGCTTTCGGCGGCGAAACGGTCCTGGTCCGCGCGGCTGATACCGTAATCTGCGGCCACGTTGTCGGCGGTCTGCGGCATGGAATGGGACCCGTGCGCCGCGTGCAGCTTCGGATTGACGAAGCGCCAGCCGATCGTGGTGTCGTAGACCTCGGCCTTGCGGGAAAAGGCGCTCTCTGCCTTGGGCATCACGAAGGGCGCGCGCGACATGCTTTCGACGCCGCCGGCCAGCATCATCTCGGCGTCGCCGGCGCGGATCGTGCGGGCGGCAAGCCCTATGGCATCCATGCCCGACCCGCAGAGCCGGTTGACCGTGGTCCCCGGCACGCCCACCGGCAGGCCCGCCAGCAGCACCGCCATGCGGGCCACGTTGCGGTTGTCTTCACCGGCCTGGTTGGCGCAGCCCAGGATCACGTCCTCGACCTGCTCCCAGTCGACGGCGGGGTTGCGCTCCATCAGGGCGCGGATCGGCACGGCGGCCAGATCGTCGGGGCGCACCGTCGACAGCGCCCCGCCGTAGCGGCCGATGGGCGTGCGCAGCGCATCGCAGATGAAAGCCTCTGACATCGTGTCCTCCCCGCTGTCTTGCCTGTCCGCCGGAGCCTCCATTCCCCGACCGAACGGTCACATTATTGATCAGGACATTACATCAATCCAGTCATTTTTGATTTTTCTGTGACAATTTATCAGGGGGTCTGAAATTGTTCAGCCGGCACGGGGGCTTAGCGCCAGTTCCCGGCGCAGCCGGTCCATCCGGCGCTGCGTATGCAGGGTTTCCGCCGGCAGCAGCCCCTGGCAATCGCGGAAGCTGTCGCCGATCAGACGGTCGGCGGCGGGGCTCAGCGCGCAGTAGCACCGCACGAACAGCGCGCGGGCAGCGGCGGCGGGCCAGTCGTCCGGCAGGGCCTCGGGCGGCAGGCGCGGGTCCGACAGGGCCGCCAACCGGTAGAGATGCACCAGCCGCAGCCGCCGTGCGAGCGCCTCGGCCCCCGGCAGATCGTCCTCTGACGGATCCGGCGCGGCCCAGGCGGCCAGGAAGTTGCGGTAGGCCTCCGCCACCGGCGCCAGGTCCCGGCAGCGGGCCACGACGGCCTGCATTTCCGCTGCATTGCCAAGAGCCTCTGCCGACAGAACCGGGCCGGACACGGGCGCGACATCAGAGCGGTTCGGCGCAATGGCCACCGATCCGGACAGCGCCATCCAGTCGCCCGGCAGCGCCGCCGGGGCCTCCAGCGCGACCAGCCAGCCCTGCGGCGGGGGCGGCGGCGCATAGATCACCCGGGCGGCGCGATGGAATTCGGCCTGCGCCCGCCCGGTCAGGCGGTAATAGCTGCGCCGCCCGATCCGGTCGCCCTCCAGCTGGCCGGCCTGTGTCAGGCGCGAGACGGCGGTGCGCACCAGGCTCTCGCTCAGGCCCTGGGTCGCGCAACTCTCGACCAGAGTGCCCATCCAGAGCTGACCGCCGCGCGGCTCCACCGCATCCCCGTACAGCGTGACGATAAAGGCCGCCGCGCGCGGCGTCGTGCCCTCCCGGATCTCTGCCATCTGCATCGCGCCCTCCATAACATCACATCAATATCCACTTTGGACCATTCCCGTGATGTTTGAAAGCTCAGACCGGGATTGCCGTCGTATGCTTGACCCGCCGCAGCACGAACAGCGTCGAGGCGCTGGCCACGCAGTCAAGCTCGTGCACGCGGTTCATCAGGATCGATTCCAGATCGGCGATGTCGCGCACCACGAGGTGCAGCAGGTAATCCCAGTCCCCGGAAATCGAGTAGACCTCGACGATGGAGGGCTCCGCCTCCATCGCCTTCTGGAAGGCCGCCCGCGCCCCGGCATTCTGCGCCTTCATCCGCACCTGACAGAAGGCATCCATGCCGCGCCCGACCCGCGCCGGATCGACGATGCGAACCGGCGCACCGATCACCCCGGCCTCTTCCATGTCGCGGATCCGGCGCCAGCAGGTCGCCGTGGAACTGCGCGCCTCCTGCGCGAGATCGGCCATGCTGATCGAGGCATCGCGCTGCAGCGCCCCGAGAATGCGAGTCTCCAATGTCCCAATTATGAAATCCTGTTTCATCCTCTTCCCTCCTGTTGATGGCATCACATCAGGATCTCCTCCGATCTGATGTGTTTAGGAATCGCCTTTCAACCTTTGCGAGTTAGCATCGAGGGATGAGGACTTGTCTACATCCTTGTGGCGCTTCAGGGGGGAGGAACCATGAACGACCAGATGCCGATCCAGATGGATTACGAACTGCTGGACCGCTACACGCGCCGGACGGGCCGCGTGTTCCTGACCGGCACCCAGGCCATCGTGCGCATGGCGCTCGACCAGGCGCGGCGCGACAGCGCCGCAGGGCTTGATACCCGCGGCTTCATTTCCGGCTACCGCGGCTCACCGGTCGGCGGGATCGACCTGGAAGTCACCAGCAACCTCAGGCTGGTCAACGAGGCCGGCGTCGATTTCATCCCGGCAGTGAACGAGGAACTGGGCGCGACCCAGATCATCGGCACCCAGCAGGTCGAAAGCGATCCGGACAAGACCTGCGAGGCCGTCTTCGGCCTGTGGTACGGCAAGGGGCCGGGGGTGGACCGGGCGGGCGATGCGCTCAAGCATGGCAACGCCTACGGATCCTCTCCGCATGGCGGCGTGCTGGTGGTCGCGGGCGATGACCACGGCTGCGTCTCCTCCTCCATGTCGCACCAGTCCGACGTCGCCTTCATGGGCTTCTTCATGCCCATCCTGAACCCCGCCAACGTGGCCGAATTCCTGCCCTTCGCCGAATACGGCTATGCGTTGTCGCGCTTCTCCGGCATGTGGGTCGGCTTCAAGGCGATCTCGGAAACCGTGGAATCGGGCATGTCGTTCGAACTGCCCGCGGACCGCAGCTTTGTCCTCCCCACCGATTTCACCCCGCCCGAGGGCGGTCTGCACTACCGCTGGCCCGACCTGCCCGGGCCCCAGATCGAGGCCCGGCTGGAGCCCAAGAAGGCCGCCGTTCTGGCCTTCGCCCGCGCCAACCCCATCGACCGTGCCGAATGGAACCACGAGGGCGCCCGCTTCGGCATCGTCACCACCGGCAAGTCGCACCTCGACGTGCTGGAGGCGCTGCGGCTGCTGGGCATCGATCAGGCCCGCGCCGCCGAGCTGGGCATCGACATCTACAAGGTCGGCATGGTCTGGCCGCTGGAGCACGAGGGCGCGCTGGCCTTCGCCCAGGGCAAGGAAGAGCTGCTGGTCATCGAGGAAAAGCGCGGCATCATCGAAAGCCAGCTGAAGGAGTATTTCTACGACTTCCCCGGGCGCAAACCGCGCCGCATGGTCGGCAAGCGCGACGAGAAGGGCGACCGCCTGATCCCCTGGACCCAGGAGCTGGGGCCCGTCATGCTGGCCCGCCACATCGCCGCCCGGCTGGAGCGCAACTTCATCGACATCGAGCTGGTCGAGATCGCCGACAAGGTGGTTCCCGAACCCGCGCCGATCCTGGTGAAGGGGGCGACCCGCACGCCCTATTTCTGCTCGGGCTGCCCGCACAACACCTCGACCAAGGTGCCCGAGGGGTCGCAGGCCATGGCCGGCATCGGCTGCCACTTCATGGCCAGCTGGATGAACCGCAACACCACCTCGCTGATCCAGATGGGTGGTGAAGGGGTCAACTGGGTCTCGCGCGCGCGGTTCAACGGCAACAAGCACATCTTCCAGAACCTCGGCGATGGCACCTATTACCACTCGGGCTCGCTCGCGATCCGTCAGGCCATCGCCGCCGGCACCAACATCACCTACAAGATCCTCTTCAACGAGGCCGTGGCGATGACCGGCGGGCAGCATGTCGACGGCCCGATCTCGGTCGCGGCAATCGCCCAGTCGGTGACCGCCGAGGGGGCGCGCAAGGTCGTCGTCGTCTCCGATCAGCCCGAGGCCTTCCGCAAGGCCGACTTCCCTGCCGGGGTAGAGTTCCACCCCCGCACCGAGATGGACCGCGTCCAGCGCCAGCTGCGCGAGATCCCCGGCACCACCGTGCTGATCTACCAGCAGACCTGCGCCACCGAGAAGCGCCGGATGCGCAAGCGCGGCAAGATGGAGGACCCGAAAAAATTCGCCGTCATCAACCCGCTGGTCTGCGAGGGCTGCGGCGATTGCTCGGTGGAATCGAACTGCCTCAGCGTGGAGCCGCTGGAGACCGAGTTCGGTCGCAAGCGGCAGATCAACCTCAACACCTGCAACAAGGATTTCACCTGCGTCAACGGCTTCTGCCCCAGCTTCGTGACCATCGAGGGCGGCACCCTCAGAAAGCCCGGCGCCAGCGCCGACACAGACGCCTTCAAGCGCCTCTCGGCCGCGCTGCCGCTGCCGCAGATGCCGGACCTCGCGACGCCCTGGGACATCCTTGTGACCGGCGTCGGCGGCACCGGCGTCGTCACCGTCGGCCAGCTGATCGCCATGGCCGCCAACCTTGAGGGCAAGGGAACCTCGGTGCTGGACTTCATGGGCTTCGCGCAGAAGTTCGGCCCCGTCCTCAGCTACCTGCGCATGGCGCGCAGCGATGCCGAGGTGCACCAGGTCCGGATCGAGCCCAGCTCGGCCGATGCGCTGATCGGCTGCGATCTCGTGGTCAGCACCTCGCCCAAGGCCTCGATGACCTACCGGCCCGGGGTGACGCGCGCCGTGGTCAACACCGCCGTCATGCCGACGGGCGATCTGGTGCAGAACCGCGATGCCGATCTGAACGCCGCCCGGCGGCTTGAGGCGATCCGCGCCACCGTCAATGGCAACGCCCTGGAAACGCTGGATGCCAACCGCCTGGCCGAGGCACTTCTGGGCGACAGCGTCTTTGCCAACGTGATGATCCTCGGCGCCGCCTGGCAGGCCGGTCTGGTGCCGCTGGCGCTGGATGCGCTGATGCGCGCGATCGAGCTGAACGGGGTGAAGCCCGACCTGAACAAGGCCGCCTTCACCTGGGGCCGGATCATCATCAACGACCGCGCCGCGGTCGAGCGCATCGCCAACCTGCCGGTCAGCCCGGTGCAGACCCTGGACGCGCAGATCGCCCGCCGTGCCGCCTTCCTGAGCGATTACCAGGATGCCGCCTGGGCCCGCCGCTACACCGACGCCATCGCCGCCGTCCGCAAGGCCGAGGTGCTGGCGACCGGCGGTGCCGGCGCCCTGACCGAGGCCGCGATGAAGGGCCTCTTCAAGGTGATGTCCTACAAGGACGAATACGAAGTCGCCCGGCTGCACAGCCAGACCGGCTTCTACGAGGGGCTGAAGCAGCGCTTCGAGGGCAATTTCACCGTCCACCACCACCTCGCACCGCCGATGCTGAACAGCGGCACCGATGGGCGGGGCCGTCCGCTCAAGCGCAGCTTCGGTCCCTGGATGCAGGGCGGCCTGAAGGCGCTGGCCCGGATGAAGCGCCTGCGCGGCACCGCGCTCGACCCGTTTGGCCGCACCGCCGAGCGCCGGATGGAGCGCCGGATGATCGAGGAGTACTGCGCCCTGCTGGGGCGGCTGGCCGCCAGCCTGAATGCCGGCAACCGCGACGAGGCCGCCGGGATCGCCGCGCTGGTGATGGAGGTCCGGGGCTACGGGCCGGTCAAGGAAGCCGCCGCGGCGGATTATGCCCGCCGCAGGGATGCCGCCCTGCAGGATGCCGGGTTCTGATCCGCCTCCGCGACAGGTCCGGGGGCGGTCCGGGGGATCACTCCCGGATCGCCTCCTGCAGCAGGTCCAGGCATTCGTTCAGCACCGCGAACCGGTCCGGGCCCAGCCGGTCCCGCAACCTCTGCCGCCGCGCCTCGAAGCGCGGCATCATCTGGTCCAGCAGGGCCTGGCCCTCGGGCGTCATCCGCACCAGCTTCTTGCGCCGGTTGTCGGGGGCCTTGTCAAAACCGATCAGCCCACGCCGCTCCAGGTCGCTGGCGGTGCGGCTGGCCAGGGCACGGTCCATCGCCATGAAGCGGGCGATATCCGCGATGGAACTGTCCCCGAGGCTCTCGACCGTGGTCAGGAACCGGTAGGCCGAGAGGTTCAGCGCCGATCCCTCCAACAGCGCGCTGGCCTGCTGGTCGATCTGCTTGCTGAGGACATGCAGCCGGAACGTCAGCCGCTGTTCCAGCGCCTCAATGCGCTGAAGCTCATCGGCAAGGTCCTGCTTTCGGCTCTGCATCGGCGCCTCCATTATTCATGACAGATCCCCATTATTGTGGATTTGTCTCCATAAATCGAGTATCATCTCTACAGCATCTGATAGAGGAAGTTCCTGGGGAGGAGAACCGCCATGCCAGAGCCGCACCGCAACGTCCTTGTCATCATGACGGACGAGCAGCAGGCCTCTGCCCTGTCCTGCGCGGGCCATCCCCTTGTGCGCACCCCCAACCTAGACCGGCTGGCCGCCCGCGGGGTCCGGTTCGAGAATGCCTATACCCCCAGCCCGATCTGCGTGCCCGCCCGCGCCGCCTTCGCGACGGGGCGCTACGTGCATCAATGCGGCTATTGGGACAATGCCCTGGCCTATGACGGCGCCCTGCCCTCCTGGGGGCATGTGCTGCAAAATGCGGGCATCGCGCCGGTCAGCATCGGCAAGCTGCATTACCGCAACGGTTCGGACGACACCGGCTTCGTGCGCCAGATCGAACCGCTGCACATCCTCGACGGGGTCGGGCAGGTCTGGGGCTCGGTCCGCGATCCGCTGCCCGCACGGCCAGCCCCCCCTGGCATGATCGGCGGGATCGGAGCGGGCGAATCGAAATACAACCGCTATGACAGCCGGGTCGCCACCGAAACCGTGGCAGCCCTGCACGCCACCGATCAAAGCAAGCCCTGGGCGCTCTTCGCCAGTTTCGTGGCCCCGCATTTCCCGCTGATCGTGCCGCAACGCTACCTCGACATGTACCCGCCCGAAGACATGCCGCTGCCGGCGCTGCGCCCCGGCCCGGGCTACCAGCCGCATCCCTGGCTCGCGCGGATGAGCGCCTATCATGACCCCGATGCCGATTTCGCCTCGGACGATGAACGCCGCCTTGCGGTGGCCTGCTACTATGCGCTGTGCAGTTTCGTCGATGACCAGATCGGCCGCATCCTCGATGCCCTTGACGCGAGCGGACAGGCCGGGCGGACCACCGTCATCTTCACCTCCGACCACGGCGAGACGCTGGGCGAGCGCGGTCGCTGGGGCAAGAGCGTGCTCTACGGTGAATCGACGCGCATCCCGATGATCCTGGCCGGGCCCGGGATTGCGAAAGGGGCGTGCAACGTGACCCCGGTCAGCCTGCTGGACGTGACGCCGACGATCACCGATGCCCTGGGCCTGCCGCCCGATCCCGCCTGGGTCGGCACCTCGCTTCTGACGGTGATGCGGCACCAGGATCCGGCGCGTCAGGTGTTCTCGGAATACCATGCCGTGGCCTCGGACTGCGGCGGTTTCATGCTGGCGGATGCGCGCTGGAAATACCACGAATACCCCGATTACCCGCCCGAGCTTTTCGACCTGGAAAGCGATCCGCGGGAATGCCGGAACCTGGCCGCCGACCCGGCCCATGCGGACGTGAGGGAGCAGTTCCGCGCCGCCCTGCACCGGATCTGCGATCCGGTCGCCACGGACCGGGCGGCCAAGGACCGGCAAAACGCCCTGGTCATGACCTTCGGCGGCGTTGAGGAGGCGCTGCAGGTCGGACCCAAGGGGGCCTCACCCGCCCCCAGCTAGACCGGCTCCGACCGGCCTGCCAAGGATGCCATCTCAGGGAGGAGAACAATGGCCCATTTCGCACGAACCTTCGCAGCGGCAAGCGCGCTGTCGGCAGCGCTGAGCCTTGGCGCCCAGGCCGAGACCCCGACGTTGCCCTGGACCCCCTCGGGCCAGATCACCATGATGATCGGCTTTCAGGCCGGCGGCGGCGCCGACAGCCTGGCGCGGGTGCTTTCGGATGCGCTCTCGGCCACCTACGGCTGGACCGTCGTCCCCGAGAACATCGCCGGGCGCGGCGGCGCCGCCATGGCCGAGGCGCTGAAGAAGGAACCCGCCGACGGGCTGACCATCGGCTTCACCGTCAGCCAGTCGCTGGCCTACGATCCCCAGATCGCCATGATCCCGACCTACGGGCTGGAGGACTTCGATTTCCTTTCCAGCGTCACCGGATCCCAGGTGGGCATCGTGGCGCGGGCCGACCGGGGGTGGAAGACGCTTGGCGACGTGATCGAGGCGGCCAGGGCCGGCCAGAAGATCAGCTTTGCCGCCATGACCCAGCAGCTGTCCGACGGAACCTATGTCATCGGCAAGCACAACGGGGTCGCGTTCACCTCGGTCAATGTCCAGGGCGGGCGTGGCGGCGTCAATGCGGTGATGGCGCAGGATGTGGACATTGCCTGGGCCGGCGGGACGCAGGCCAGTTCGGTAAGCTCGGGCGATCTGGTGAACCTGGCCTCCGGCGAGGCGACGCCGCTGATCATGTCCCCCGATGCGCCGCTGCTGTCGCAATACGACGTGCCCTACGATTTCGGCGCCAAGTTCCTGCTGATCGCCCCCGCCGGGCTGCCCGAGGAGGTGAAAACCTCTCTTGAGCAGGCGGTGGCCGGGCTGCTGAACGATCCCGACAGCGCCCTGCACACCCTGACGGTCAGGAATTTCTCCGGCCCCGAGGTGGTCCAGGGCGCGGCCCTGCGCGCCGCGATGCAGCAGCGCTACGACCAGGCGACCAAGCTGATCGACGACGCCGCCGAGTGAGCCCGCCCGCCCCCCGCAGGACCGGCGGGGGGCGTCCCGTCCTTCCGGTTCCAGGAGGTCTTCATGCTGGAGCGCAAAGCAGAGCTCTGGATCGCCGTCGTGATGCTGGTCCTCGGACTGGTCGCGGTGCTGATCTGGATCCCGTCCGACAGCCAGACGCCCGCCGTCTATACCTACCGCCGCCAGACCCAGATCGGCGACGCCTTCCTGCCGCAGCTGGCCATGGCCGCCGTGGCGCTGTGCGCCGCGATCCACGGCGTCCTGCAATGGCGGCGACCGAAAACCCTTGAGTCCGCCCCGCCGCTTGATGGCCACAGCCTGGCCTTCCTGGCGCTGCTGGCAGGCGTCATGGCCAGCGCCATGGTGCTGATGTTCTGGGCCGGCCCGCTGGCCTGGGCGCTGCTGGGCGATGGCAGCGGCTATCGCGAGGTGCGCGGCGACGCGCCGTGGAAATACATCGGCTTCCTGCTGGGCGGCACCTGGATGACCTGGGGCCTGATGGCCGCGATCGAAGGTCACTTCAGCCGCCGCCGGCTGGTCGCGGCGTTCCTGTTCACGCTGCTCCTGATCGCCGTGTTCGACCTGCCCTTCGACAGCCTGCTGCTGCCCCCCAACGGAGACTGGTGATGGATCCGCTGCACTACGTCCTGGCCGGCGTCCTGGCCTTTTTCCAGGGGCCCACGGCCTTCACGATCTTCGGCCTCGGCATTTCCTCGGCGGTGCTGATGGTGATCGCCGGCTTCCTGACCGGCCTCGTCGGCGGCGCCACGCCGGGCCTGTCGGGGGCCTTCCTGATGGCCGTGTCTCTGCCGATCCTGCTGCAGGTCTTCGGCTTCACCCCCGATGCGCTGCTGCCGGTCATGGGCTTTCTCGTCGGCGTCATGAAGGGTGCCACGGTGGGCGGCGCGGTGCCGGCCATCCTGTTCCAGACCCCGGGCACGCCGGACGCCATGATGACCACGCTCGACGGTTACCCGATGTCGCGCAGGGGCCAGAGCGGCAAGGCCCTGAGGGTGGCGCATTTCGCCTCCGTCACCGGTGACACCTTCTCGGATCTGGTGCTGTTCACCTGCGCCCCCTTCCTGGCCGTCCTGGTCGAGCATTACCTGGGCTTCACCGAGAAGGCGGCGCTGATCATCCTGTCGCTCAGCTTCATCGCGGCGGTGGTCGGCTCCAGCCCGATGAAGGGGCTGATGGCCGCCTTCCTGGGCCTGTTTATCGCCTCCATCGCCAGCGGCCAGGACAGCTATCCGCGCCTGTCGATGCACACGGAAATCCTGCGCGAGGGCATCCCGCTCAGCACCGCGATCCTAGGCGTGCTGATTTTGGGAGAGGTGCTGGCCGCCTTCGAGGAGATGTTCCGCGCCCGCCACAATGCCCGCCCGATCTCGGAGGCGCCACCGCGCAGCAACGACAATGGCCTGTCGCTGCGCGAGCGCTGGCGCCTGATGCCCTACATCAGCGTCTCGGCGGTGATCGGCACCATCGTCGGCGCCCTGCCCGGCATCGGCTCGACCCTGGCGGCGACGCTGGGCTATGTCGCCGGCCACCGGATGCACAAGGGCAAGGTGCCCTTCGGCAAGGGCGCCCCCGAGGGGGTTGCCGCAACCGAGGCCGCCAACAGCTCCGTCTCGGGGGCCAACCTGATCCCGGTGCTCTCGCTCGGCATTCCCGGCAACGTCGGCGCGGTCTTCCTGATCCTGGCGGCGGATTCCATCGGCGGCTTCAACCCCGGCCCCGGAGTTTTCCGCTTCAGCCTGTCCGAGGTGAACCCCCAGCTGATCACGGCCTTCGGCCTGTTCACCGCCATGATGTTCGCCAATATCCTGAACTGGATCGTCGGCGGCCAGCTGATGCGCGCCTGCGGGATCATGGCCCGGGTGCCCAAGCAGATCCTGCTGCCCATGGTGCTGCTGCTGACGCTGACCGCGATCTACGTGCAGGATCCCCGGATCGACAGCTTCGTCTTCGCCTTCGCCTTCGCGCTGCTGGGCTACCTGATGCGCAAGCTGATGATCCCGACGTTGCCGCTGGTCATCTCCCTGATCCTGGCCGGCAACCTGGAAAATGCGGTCCGCCAGGCCTTCTCGGTCTCCGGGGCGGACCCGTTCTTCCTGTTCCGCAGCCCGCTCTCGGTGGCCTTCCTGGTGGCGGCCGTGCTGGTGGTGGTGCTGGTCTCGCGCCGCCGCGACGGCGACCGCCGCAAATCCGCAGCCCCCGCCACCCGGGCCGCCGCCGAATAGACCCCAGCCCGCTCCGCGCCGGGAAACCGCGGGGGCCGGGCACCAGACGGACACGCCGCCCGCCGGCACCGAAGGAGGACTGAATGGAACAATTCGCCCGCATCGTCGGCGCCCGGCAGGTGCTGACCGCACCCGAGCAGATGGCCCGCCACCTGGCCGACATCACCGGCCATGTCCGGGGACAGGCCGCCGCCGTGGTCTGCCCCGGCAGCCCCGAGGAGGTCGCCCGGACCCTCCGGCTGGCGAACGAGCTGGGGATGCGCATCACCGTGCAGTCGGGCAATACCTCGATCTGCGGCGGCTCGGTCCCGGTCCATCCGGACGAGATCGTTCTGTCGCTGCACCGGCTGAACCGCATCCGCGCGGTCGATACCGGCGCCCGCACCGCCACGGTGGACGCCGGCGTGGTCATCCAGACCCTGCAGGCCCGCGTTGCCGAGGACGGGCTGGACTATCCGCTGATGTTCGGCGCCCGCGGTTCGGCGATGATCGGCGGAGCGCTTGCCACCAATGCCGGGGGCTCCAACGTGCTGCGCCACGGCAATGCCCGCGAACTGTGCCTGGGGATCGAGGCCGTACTGCCCGATGGCCGGATCATCCATGCCCTGAGCGGGCTGGTGAAGGACAACCGCGGCTACGACCTGCGCAACCTGATGATCGGGTCGGAAGGCACGCTGGGCATCATCACCGGGGCGGTCGTCCGGCTGGTCCCGACCCCGAAGGTGCGCGTCACCGCCTTCCTGGCCCTCGACGGCATCGACAGCGCCCTGACCGTGCTGAACCGTCTCCAGGATGCCAGCGGCGGGCTGGTCGAGGCCTTCGAATGGATGCCCGGAGAGACCGTGGAGGCGATCCTGGGCGCCATCCCCGGCACCCAGGCCCCGCTGGAGCAGATCCCCCGCACCGGCCTCCTGCTCGAACTGGCCTCGACCCGGGACAGTGACGCCGCCCCCACCGCCGAAGGGGAAAGCGTTCTGCAGGCGCTGCTGATGTCGGTGATCGGGGACCTGATGGAGGACGGGCTGATCCTGGACGGGGCCTTTGCCAGCTCCGAACGCCAGCGTCAGGAAATGTGGCACCTGCGCGAGGCCACGCTTGAGATGCTGATGCGGCTCGGGCCCTTCGTGGCGCTGGATGCCTCGCTGCCGCTGTCGCACGTCCCGCCCTTCCTGGCGCGTGCCGATGCCATTGCCCGGGCCGCCGGGCTGCGGGTGCTGCCGATCGGCCATCTGGGCGACGGCAATATCCACTACTCGCTGCTGGCACAGCGCCCGCAGGACTGGGATCCGGAGCTGATCCGCCAGGTCTCGGGCCGGATCTACGATGTGCTCGATGATCTGGGCGGCTCGTTCAGCGCCGAACACGGCATCGGGCGGCACAAGGCGGCGGTTCTGGCCAGCCGCAAGGAAGCCGCCCAGTACGAGGCGATGCGCGCGATCAAATCCGCGCTCGATCCCGGCGGCTGCCTGGGCAGCGGCATCTTCTTCCCGGCGTCCTGATTCCGCCCCAGCCGGGTGGCGGCAAAGCGAATGCCCCCGGCAAGGTCCCCGGATCGCCGCACCGTCACCCAAGTGGCGGCCATCTGGTCATGGCAATGGGTCAGGGCCACGATGGTCGCGGCCCGTCCGCTTGCGACCCGCGCCGTCAGGACGCTGATGCTGCCGCCGGTCTCGTCCCACGACCGTTCAGTCATCCGACCATGCCAAACCGGTATTTTCAGTTCTGGCTGGCCCCCGCCGCTCCGGAAATGCTCCACCATGACCGGCCCCGGAGGCGCCCCGACATCCTGTTCATCACAGACGACCAGCAGCGGGGCGATTGCCACGGCTTTCGCGGTCGCCGCACCCGCAGAAAGTCCGCCAAGCTGAGGAAGCATCTGCTGTCGCCCCCGCTGGTCTGATCCAGCGGGGGGTTTCGGGAGCTGGGGCAAGCCGGGGTTGTTGCGATGTTTTGGTTGCGGGGGGCGGCTGGTTCCCCCGGGTCGTCAGGGGGCGTCCCCGGGGGCTTGGCCTTCCGGTTTTCCGGAAGGCGCCAGTTTCAGATCCAGTGGTGCACGGGATGTTGTTTTTGTTCCGCGAACCTCTGGAAGCGGAAGTCCTGCACCGGGATGTCCGTTTCCTCGCCGGCGACCATCTGGGCGATCAGCCATCCGGCGCCGGGTCCGATGGCGAAGCCGTGTCCGGAGAACCCGCTGGCGACGAAGAGCCCGTCGTGGCGGGGCACCGGGCCGATCACCGGGACCATGTCGGGGGTGGCGTCGATGACGCCGCCCCAGCTTTCGGCCACGCCGGTTCCCTCCAGCACCGGATAGGCGGCGCGGAAGGCGGCCATGCCGCCCTCGACCAGCTTCGGATCGGCGGGGGGATCATAGACCCGGGCATGGTCCTCCTCGAAGGGCGAGGGCCCGCTGTTCTTCCAGGAGCGCAGCGCGAAGGGCCCGTTCAGCGCCGATTTCCCCACCGCGAAGGTCAGCTGGTCGCGGCGCAGGAAGAACAGGTTGCGGAAGGCCCAGGCATCGCGCAGCCCCATCGGCGAGAGCTCGATCCGGCCGCGTCCGCGCAAGCCGACCGTGTAGCCGCCGTCATCGCGGCGCCGATAGGAGAACAGCGGGCTGCCGACGCCGCCGGCATAGACCTCGGGGGCGGCCTCGGTGCGGAAGGCGGTGCCGTAGACGCCCGACTGCAGGAAGCGGATGCCCTGGTGGCGCAGCAGCATCGCGCTCCAGGCGCCCCCGGCGACCACCACCCTTGCGGTGCGGATCGTGCCGCGTTCGGTGACCACGCGGGCGATCCGGCCCGCCTCGCTTTCCCAGCCGCGCACGGCGCAGTTCTGCACGATCACCGCGCCCCGCGCCATGGCAGCGCGCGCCATCGCCGGCACGGCGATCCGGGGCTCCGCCCAGCCGTCCTCGGGGGAATGGATCGCATGGGTCCAGGGCTCGGCGGTCTCGGGGATCGCGGCGCGCACCTCCTCGGCCTCGAGGATCCCGCCGGGCAGGTCATAGGGCGCCATCTGGCGTTGCCAGGCCTCCCAGCGGGCGCGCTCGGCGGGATCCTTCGAGACCACCATCATGCCGGTCTTGCGGAAGCCGGCATCGGCGCCGATGCGTTCGGACATCCCCCGCCACAGCTTCAGCGACAGGATCGCCAGCCCCTGCTCGACCGGGGAACGCAGCTGCTCGCGCACCCAGCCCCAGTTGCGGCCGGACTGCTCTCCGGCGACGCGGCCCTTTTCCAGCACGGTGACGCGCAGCCCGCGCTCGGCCAGGAACAGCGCGGTGGTGATCCCGACGATGCCGGCGCCGACGATGACGACATCGGCACTGTCGGGCAGCACGTCCTGCGTGACCACCTGATCTACCTTCGGTGACATATGACTTCCTTTCAGCAAGGCCCTTGCGGCCTCAGGCTTTCAGCAAGGCCCTTGCGGCCTCAGGCGGTTTCCAGGCGCTCGCTCTCGCGCGCCTCCTTTTCCCGCGACCATTGCCGGCGCTGCTCGCGCCGCTTGACCCATTCGAACATCAGCGCCGCCAGGATGGTCAGCACCACGATCACCGTCGCCAGCGCCGAGATCACCGGCGAGGAGCCCATCCGCACCCGCGAGGCCAGCACCGTCGTCAGGGTCTTGTCGGCCAGGATCGCGAAGGTGGTGGCGTTGTAGTTCTCGAAGGAGGTCAGGAAGCCCAGCATCGCCGAGGACAGGATCGCCGGGCGCAGATAGGGCAGCAGCACGTCGCGGAACACCTGCGGATAGCTGGCGCCCAGGTCCAGCGCCGCCTCCTCCTGGGAGACGTCGAAGCGCTGCAGGCGGGCCAGGATGATCAGCATGCAGTAGGAGGAGACGAAGCTCGACTGCGCGAGGATGGTCAGCACCGTACCGTTGTAAAGCAGCGAGCGCAGCCCCAGCAGCCCGGTGAAGTCGCGCCAGAACACCACCGTCGCGATGCCCAGCACGATGCCCGGGATCAGCACCGGGGCCACCACGAGGAAGTAGTAATAGGCCCGCGAGGTGCCGAAGAGCTGGGTCATCACCAGCGCCCCGGCCAGGCCCATCGCCACAGACAGGATCGAGACGCTGACGCCGATCACCACCGAGGTGCGCAGCCCCTCCAGCATCTCCTTGTCGTGGAACAGCTGGACGAACCAGTTCAGCGTCACCCCCCTGATCGGCCAGACCTGGGGATAGCTGGGGGTGTTGAAGGCCGAGACGGCCATCACCAGCAGCGGCCCCAGCAGGAACAGGAAGAACAGCACCAGGTACAGGCTGACCAGGGCGGAGTTGATCTTTTGCGCGTTCATTTGGTGATTTCCCCAAGCTTGAGCCCGGTCAGTTTCAGCACGCCGAAGACGAAGGCGATGCAGGCCAGCAGCAGCACGATCGCGTAGGCGGCGCCCTGCGGCCAGTCGAAGAGCTGGTAGAAGCGGTCGTAGACGATGGGCGTGAACCACAGCGAGTTGGGGCCGCCCAGAACCATGGGCGTGGCCACCGCGCCGGCGGTCAGCATGAAGCACAGCGTCATGCCCGAGGCGATGCCGGGCTTGGCATGGGGCATCACCACGAAGAGGTGGATGTGCCACCAGGGCGCGCCCAGGTCGCGGGCGGCCTCGATCTGGTTGTGATCCTGCGCCTCGATGGCGTTGTAGAGCGGGAAGGTCATCAGCAGCAGGTGCGAGTAGCACAGCGCGACATAGAGCGCGATGTTCTGGCCCAGGAAGTCGATGGGGCCATGGGTCAGCCCGATGCCCTGGAGGAACTGGTTCAGGAAGCCGTTCTCGGCCATCACGATGCGGAAGGCGAAGGCGCGCAGGATGTCGTTGACCCAGTAGGGAATGACCAGCAGCAGCAGCAGCAGGCGCAGCACCTGCATCCGCGCCACCTGGGCCATGTAATAGGCCAGCGGATAGGCGATGGCGAAGGTCACCAGCGTGATCAGGATCGAGATGAAGATCGTCATGAAGAAGCTGCGCAGGTGCAGCCAGTTCAGGCTGTCGGTGCTGGTGGTCGAGCCGAACAGGAACATCCGGTAGTTGTCGAGGGTATAGACATCCTCCGGGCCGCCGACCTTGGAGGGCGGCAGCTTGTGGTGGAACGACAGGTCCACCATGAAGACCATCGGCATGATGAAGGTGAACAGCATCCAGATGCCGACGCCCAGCACCAGGTAGGTGCCCACCAGCGCGCCGTTGCGGCGGAAGAAGCCGACCTGGGCGGTGACGGCGCGGTGCCGGTCGTAGCGCACCAGGAAGAAGAACAGCGCCAGCATCAGCGCCGTTGCGACGAAGGTGATCCCGAGGTTGTTCATGCCGCGCGGCCTTCCTGGCGCAGCACGATGGCGTCCAGCGGGTCGAACTGCAGCGCCAGATCGGTGCCGATCTCGGGCAGCGCGCCGGCGTTGGAGGTCATGAAGCTGGCGTTGCAGGGCATGCCCAGGCCCGCGTCCAGCTCAAGATGGGTCATCGAGCCCTCGAAGGAGAGGTCGCGCAGCCGCGCGCCGAAGCCGCATGCGGGGCGGGGCTGATCGGGCGCGACCAGGCGGATCTGCTCGGGGCGCACGAAGAGCTGGGCCTCGTCGCCGGCGGACAGCGCGATCGGCGCGCTGCCGTCGGGCCCCAGCCCGACGCGCCCCGCCAGCCGGCCCAGCGGCGTCTCGACATGGGCCAGGCCATTGCCCACCGCCGCGACCCGGCCCGGGATCACGTTGCTTTCGCCCACGAAGGAGGCCACGAAGGCGCTCTGGGGATTGGCGTAGATCTCGCGGCCATGGCCGACCTGCTCGATCCGGCCCGCGTTCATCACCGCGATCCGGTCGGACATGTTCAGCGCCTCGCCCTGGTCATGGGTGATGTAGATGAAGGTGATGCCGACGCGCTGCTGGATCTCGCGCAGCTCGCGGCGCATGTGCTGGCGCAGCTTCAGGTCCAGCGCCGAGAGCGGCTCGTCCAGCAGCAGCACCTTGGGTTCCACCGCCAGCGCCCGGGCGATCGCCACCCGCTGCTTCTGCCCGCCGGAAAGCGCCGAGACCTTCTTGTGGGCATGGGGGCTCAGCGCCACCTGGTCCAGCAGCTTGAGCGCCCGCGCCTCGCGCTCGGACTTGCCGACGCCGCGCACCCGCAGCCCGTAGGCCACGTTCTCGGCCACGCTCATCATCGGGAACAGGGCGAGGTTCTGGAAGATCAGCGCCGTGGGGCGCTTGTTGGGACCGATGCCCGCCATGTCCGCGCCGCCGATCCGCACATGGCCCGAGCTGGGCTGCACGAAGCCCGAGATGGTGCGCAGCAACGTGGTCTTGCCGCAGCCCGACGGGCCCAGGAAGGAGAAGAATTCGCCGTCCCGGATCTGGAGGTCCGTCTCATGAACGGCCGTGAAGGTGCCGAAGGTGATGCGCACCTTCTCAAGTTCGATTGCGCTCGTCATGAGTCTGCTTTCACTTTGGGGGCTGGGCGCGTCCGCCGCCCGCGGGCACGGACGCGCCGGTCATTCGGGAAGGGGGGCTCAGGCGACCTTGAAGCGTTCGGCGTATTCGTTGCGGATCGGGTTGAACCACTCGGGGCTGGCCGGGTACCACCAGAGCTTGTCCAGCGCGTCTTCCGGATAGGCCTGGGTGAACAGCGTCTTGTCTTCCGCGCTCAGGAAGTCCGAGGCGCCCTTCACGGAAGGGTTGTAGCCCCCGAGCGAGCAGATCTTGCCGGCGGTCTCGGGCTTCAGGATGTAGTCGAAGAAGGCATAGACCTCATCGGTGTTGCGCGCCGCCGCCGACAGGGCGAAGCCGTCCATCCAGGTCAGCGCGCCTTCCTGCGGGGCCACGAAGGCCACCGGCTCGCCGGCCTTGGCCATCGACTTGACCGGGCCGTCCCAGGTCTGGCCGACCAGGCAGCCGTTCTGCGTGAAGCCGGCGCGGATGCTGTCGGCGCTGTCCCAGAACTGCTTGAAGTTGGCCTTCTTGCCGACCGCAAAGGCATAGATCTCCTCGTAGATCTTGCGCATCGTGTCGGGGTCCTTGTAGCAGTCGAGCATCCGGTTCGACGGCAGCTTGCCGGTGGCATCCAGCCACAGGCCCAGCCCCAGCAGCCCCGAGGTCGGGCGCAGCTGCGCCTTGCCGGCATATTCGGGCTCCCACAGCAGGCCATAGCTGGATTTCGAATAATCAAGGCCGGTGCTGGTGTTCCAGGCCATGCCCTCGGTGCCCCAGACGTGGGGCACGTGATACAGCCCGTCCCAGGTCCAGATCTTCTGCGAGGCCTTCAGGATCGAGGGCTCGTAGGCCGAGAGGTTCAGCCGGGCCTCGTCGAAGGGCTTGAGCACCTCGATGTACTGGAACTCGGAAGCGCGGTTGAACGAGGGCATCACCAGGTCGAAGCCTTCGCCGAAGGTCGCCTGCATCTTGTTGATCGCCTCCTCGTTCGAGGAGAAGGGCGTCTTGTTGACCGTGATGCCGGTGGCCTCCTTGAAGCCCGAGAGCACCTCGTCGGGCAGCTCGTCGGACCAGCACAGGATGTTCAGCTCGCCGCTGCTGGCGAAGGCCCGGCGCACATAGAGCGGCGAGACGGCCGTGCCCACCCCGGCGGCGAGCGCAGTGCCCAGCAGGGTGCGGCGGTTGAAGCGGCGCGCCGCCGCGCCGGCCAGGACCGTGCCGTTGGTGTCTTTTGTCTTCGTCATGTCCATCTCCTTGTTGGCGCAGCAAGCCGGGGTCTTTGCGCAGGCGCCCGGGCGGGTTTGTTTTCCTTTTGCCATATTCTACTGTACGGAATAACTTGCTGCTTAGTAGAATTGTGTGGAATGCTCATTTGAGCGTCAAGTTCATCGACACGCGGCAAAGCGATTTTCCGCATCTGCAAAGGGAGGTCCCCGTTGGAGGATCAAAAAAGTGGCTACCAGGCGCCGGCACCGTTGAAGACAAAGGGCGTGGAGGCCGTCTACAAGGCATTGAGAATCCTAAGCCTTTTCGACTCCTCCTCAAAGCGCCTGACGCTGGGTGACATCAGCCAGCGCACCGGGCTGGTCAAGAGCTCGGTGTTGCGCCTGCTGGTCTCCCTGCAATCGGCAGGCTACCTGCGGATGACCCCCGACAAGGCCTATGTCGTCGGCCCCGAGGCCTTCCGCGTCGGGCGCATCTACCAGTCCACCTTCAACCTGGAGGGCGAGATCCGGCCCGTGCTGAAGCGCCTGGTGGCGGCGACCGGCGAAAGCGCCTCATTTTTCCGCCGCGAGGGCCAGAAGCGCGTCTGCCTGTACCGCGAGGATACCAACCAGCTGCTGCGCGAACATATCGCCGAGGGCGATGCGGTGGATATCGACAAGGGCGCGCCCAGCCATGTCTTCATCGAATACGACATGATGCGGGGCGACCAGCCGGCGCCGCTCGACATCCTGGAAGAGCTGCCGGTGATCTCGATCGGGGAACGCGGGCCGGGCATCGCCGGGCTCTCGGTGCCGATCTTCGGCGCGGATGGCGACATGCTGGGGGCGCTGACGGTTTCCGGCCCGGCCTCGCGGCTGACCGCGGCGAAGATCGACGAGATCCAGCCCCTGCTGATGAACGGCGCCGCGACCTGCTGCGCCTCGCTGGGCGCGCGCTTCTACGAACTCTGGGAAGGGCGCCTCTGAGCGCCCTCCCCAAGGTCTCCCCCAAAGCCCTCCCCCAGGGCCTCACAGCGGGAAGGGATAGGGCGCTTCCTCGGCCAGGTTCAGCCAGATGCTCTTGACCTGCAGGTAGTCGTGGATCATCTCGATCCCGCCTTCCCGCCCGATGCCCGACTGCTTGTAGCCGCCGAAGGGCGAGATATGCGAGCCGCCCTTGTAGCTGTTGACCCAGATCGTGCCGGCCTCGATGCGGGCCGCGACCCGGTGCACCCGGGCGACGTCGCGGGTCCAGATCCCGGCCCCCAGGCCGAAGGCGCTGTCGTTGGCGATCGCGATGGCCTCTTCCTCGGTGTCGAAGGGAAGGACCGCCAGAACCGGGCCGAAGACCTCTTCCTGGGCGATCCGGTCCTTCGGCGCCACGCCGGTGAAGATCGTCGGCGCCACGAACAGCGCCGCGCCGCCCTTGGGATCGGCCAGCGCCGCGCCGCCGGTGACGCAGGTCGCGCCGTCTTCCTTGGCCCAGCCGATGCAGGTCATGATCCGGTCGTACTGGGCGCGGTTGGCAACCGGGCCGATATCGGTGCTGTCCTCCATCGGGTCGCCCAGCCGGATCTTGCCGGTCAGCTCGGCCATGCGCGCCACCAGCGCATCATGGACCGAGCGGTGCACCAGCGCGCGCGAGCCCGCCACGCAGCTTTGCCCGCCCGAGCCGAAGATCCCCGAGACGACGCCGCGCGCCGCCTGTTCCAGATCCGCATCGGCGAAGATGATGTTCGGGGACTTGCCGCCCAGCTCCAGCGAGGCCGGCCGCAGGTTCGCCGCCGCCGCCATGTAGGCCGCGCGCCCGCCGCCGATGCCGCCGGTGAAGGCCACCTTGGCGACATCGGGATGGGCGGTCAGCGCCGCCCCGGCCTCTGCCCCCAGCCCCGTCACCACGTTCAGCACGCCCGCCGGCAGCCCGGCCTCCTCGGTCAGGATCTCGGCAAAGCGCAGCGCCGAGGCAGAGGTGTATTCCGAGGGCTTCACCACCGCCACGTTGCCCGCCGCCAGCGCCGGCGCCAGCTTCCAGCTCAGCAGCATCAGCGGAGAGTTCCAGGGCGTGATCATGCCGATGACACCCAGCGGCTCGTAGCGGGTGTAGTTCATCATCTCGGGCTTCTCGGTCGGCAGCACCGCGCCGTTGATCTTGTCGCACAGGCCGCCATAGAAGCGGTACCATTCCGGCACCCGCTTCAGCTGGCCCAGCATCTCGCGGTAGGTCTTGCCGTTGTCGCGGCTCTCGATGCGGGCCAGTTCCTCGGCATGGGCGGCGATCGCCTCGGCGATGCGGTGCAGCTGGGCGCCGCGCTGCGGGGCGGTCATCCGCGCCCAGGGGCCTGCGGTGAAGGCGCGCCGCGCCGCCGCGACCGCACGGTCGACATCCTCGGGACCCGAGCGCGGCATCCGCCCCCAGGGCGCCGCCGCATAGGGATCCTCGCATGTCAGCCAGCCGCCCGAAGCCGCCGGGGCATATGCGCCGTCGATGTAGTTCTCAACTGTCAGCAGGGTCATCGCCTGGTCCTTCATCGTCCTGTCCTCTCCTGGCCTCTCCTGGCCGGGCCCGCCCGGGCCGGCTGCCTTCGTCATATCTTGAGGCCCCGGCTCAGCAGCCGCCAGACCGGTTCCAGCATCAGGTTCGCCAGCAGGATGCGCACCAGGTGGAAGCTCAGCACCAGGGGCACCGAGACGCCCATCGCGCGGGCCGCCACCGTCATCTCGGGCATGCCGCCGGGGGACATGCCGAACAGCACTGCCGCCTGGTCCATCGTGGTGAACTGCGACATCAGCAGCGCCGCCGCCAGCAGCAGCAGCGTCAGCCCCACCGTCGAGAGCACCGAGATCGCCACCAGCCGCATCGAGCGCGCCAGGAACTCCGGCACCATCCGCGCCCCCAGCGACACCCCCAGGATCACCTGGCAGACGGTGACGATCCAGCGCGGCAGCGCCACCGGATCCAGCTGCAGCTGCTGCAGCGCGATGGCCAGCAGGCAGGGCGCGATCATCCAGGGATTGGGCAGCACGGTATAGCGCGCCAGATGCGCGATCGCCACGCCCCCCGCCAGCAGCAGCGCCAGCCAGGGCAGCTCGGCCGGGCCGATCCCCTGCACCGCGACCTGCACCGCATCCTGCACCGCCGCCACGTGATCGGGCAGGAAGATCCGCAGCAGCAGCGGATACATCAGCACCACCACCGTCAGCCGCACCGTCTGCGCCAGGATCACATGCGCCTCCGAGGCACCGGCCCGCTGCGCCTGCACCGCCATCAGCACCACCCCGCCCGGGATCGTGCAGAAGAACGCCGTCGAACCGTCCAGCCCCGCGCCGCGGGTGAACAGCCCCAGGAAGACCATGCCCGACAGCAGGGTGAACATGCCGCTGACCAGCACCAGCGGCAGGTAGCCCAGCAGCTGCGCCATGATCTCGGGGGTAAAGCTCTGGCCCAGCGACAGGCCCAGCACCACCAGCCCGTAGGAGCGGATCCTGTCGACCCGGATCTCCATCCCCGCCAGCGTCAGCCCGGCGCTGACCAGCAGCGCGCCGATCAGCCAGCCCAGCGGCACGTGCAGCGCATGGGTCAGCGCGCCGCCCAGACCCGCCGCCGCGAAGACCATCGTCAGTTTCTTGATGTCGGCCAAGATGCCCCCAAAGCTGCCGGGGCAGAGGGCAGGCGCCTGCCTTGCCGTTCTGCTAGGTAGAATACACTTGTATTAAGTAGAACAACAAACCTCCGAGCTGACAAGAGCCTACGTAACAGGCAACCGCCGCGCCACCGCCAGAGCCCGCCTGCGGGAAGGCCGGAGAGATACTTGACGGATCAGAGGGCAATTGTTCTATTTTGCATAACGCTGTTCTGCTGTGCGGAACGGTCGCCGATCCCCTCCGACCGGCCGGGCCCCGCCCGCGACGCATCGACATCCAGACGATGAAAGGCTGTCCTCGATGAACAAACCGCTTCCCAATTCCATCGCCGCCATGGATGCGGCGCACCAGATCCACCCCCATACCAACCTGCGCAGGCACCTGGAAACCGGCCCGAACGAACTGCTGGTGCGCGGCCAGGGCATCCAGGTCTTCGACGAGACCGGCAAGGGCTACATCGAGGGCGCGGCGGCGCTGTGGTGCTCCTCCCTGGGCTTTGGCAACGAACGCCTGGCCGAGGTCGCCAAACAGGCCATCACCGATCTGGGCTATTACCACAACTTCCGCGGCTCGGGCACGCCGCAGGCCGCGCAGCTGTGCTCCAAGCTGGCCGACATCGCCCCCGAGGGCATGGACAAGGTGCTGCTGCAATCCTCGGGCACCGAGGCCAACGACACCGCGCTGAAGCTGGTCTGGTACTACTGGGATGCCATGGGCGAACCCAAGCGGCGCAAGATCATCTCGCGCCACGAGGGCTATCACGGCACCGGCACGCTGACCTCCTGCCTGACCGGCAAGACCAAGTTCCACGAGGGCTACGGCCTGCCCTTCAGCGACTTCCACTATGTCACCATGCCCTACTACTACCGCAAGGCCGAGCCCGGCGAGAGCGAGCAGCAGTTCTCCACCCGCCTCGCCGAGGAGATCGAGGCGCTGATCCTGCGCGAGGGCCCCGAGACCATCGCCGCCTTCTGGGCCGAACCCGTGCTGGGCTCGGGCGGCGCCATCACCCCGCCCGAGGGCTATTTCGAGAAGGTCCAGGCGGTGCTCGACAAATACGGCGTGCTCTTCGTCGTCGACGAGGTGATCTGCGGCTTCGCCCGCACCGGTGAGATGTGGGGCAGCCAGACCTACAACCTGAAGCCCGACCTGATCTGCTGCGCCAAGGCGCTCTCGGCTGCCGTCATCCCGATCTCGGCCGTCATCGTCGGCCCCCGCGTCTTCGAGGGCATGATGCAGCAGAGCGACAGGCGCGGCAGCTTCACCCATGGCTACACCTACAGCGGGCACCCCGTCGCCTGCGCCGTCGCCCACGAGGTGCTGACCATCTACGAGGAAATGGACCTGGTGACCCACGTCAAGTCCCTCGAACCGACCTTCCTGGCCGGCTTCAAGGCGCTGGAGGATCACCCGCTGGTCGGTAATATCGACGGCATCGGCCTGATCGGCGCCCTCGAGATCGTCGCCGACAAGGACACCCGCGCCATGCATGATCCCGCCCTCCAGATCATGCCCATGCTCGACCGGCTGACCCGCGAACACGGCCTCATCACCCGCCTGATCGGCAACCGCATCGCCCTCGCCCCCCCACAGATCATCACGCAACCCGAAGTCGAAGAAATGTTCGCGCGCCTCAAAAATGCCCTCGATAACGCAGTTAACAATATAAACGCGTGACGGGGATCGGCTGATCAGCGGCCCGGGCGGGGCAGGTCCTGCGCCGTCCGGGCCTGCGCCACCAGCCAGTCGCGCACCAGCGCGGCCTCGGGGCGCAGCCCCGGCGGCGCCAGGCAGACATAGCTTTGCCCCGAGGGCACGAAGCCGAAGGGCGCCACCAGCCGCCCGGCCTGCAGATCGTCGCGCACCAGCACCTCCGGGGCGATGGCCATGCCCAGCCCCGCCGTCGCGGCCTCCAGCAGGAAGTAGAAATGCTCGAAGCTGCGGCCGCCGGGGGGCAGCGGCAGGCCCTGCCCGGCGCACCAGTCGGCCCAGGCCCCGGCCCGGGTGCGGGTGTGCAGCAGCGGCAGCGCCGACAGCGCCGCCCAATCCGCCCCCGCCGGGCAGCGCCCCGGCGCCAGCACCGGCCCCACGCGATCCTCGAACAGCGCGACCGCCTCGGCAGGCGCCCAGGGGCCAGGGCCCACCCGGATCGCCAGGTCGTGGCGGTCGCGCCGGAAATCCACCGGCCCGTCGGCGGCGCTCAGCCGCAGCTCGATCTGCGGGTGAGCGTCCTGGAAATCATAGAGCCGCGGGATCAGCCAGCGCATCGACAGCGTGCTGAGGCAGGACAGGTCGACCAGCCGGCGCTCCTGTCCCAGCAGCCGCGCCAGCGCCTCCTCGATGCCGTCGAAGGCGCTTTGAAGGGCCGGCTGCAGGGACTGGGCGGCGGGGGTCGGCACCAGCTTGTTGCGCGGCCCCTCGAACAGCGTCACTCCCAGCAACGCCTCCAGCCCGCGCACCTGCCGGCTGATCGCGCCATAGGTCACGCCCAGTTCCTCGGCAGCCAGCTTCATCTGTCCCAGCCGCAGCGTCGCCTCGAAGGCGCGCAGCGCATTCAGCGGCAAAGCCCCCCGCTTCATGTGAGGTTTCTTGTCATGCAACGTGAGAACTCATCGTTTTTCAGGCGCCATCCTATCGCCGATAAGACGGAATGACACATGAAATCCTGACCCCCGCCCATCGTCTCCGCCCCGGAGGCCGCGCCGTGCTGTCGCGTCTGAAACTCTGGCACCGGCGCTGGCACAGTCGCCGCGCCCTGCGCCGCCTGCCCCCCGAACGGCTGAAGGACATCGGCCTGAGCGAGGCGCAGCGCCGCGCCGAGCTGGCCCGTCCGCCCTGGCGCTAGACGCGCGCCCCCGGCCCCGCCACCAGCCGCGCCGCGTCCAGCAGGCTGAACACCGCCCGCCCGGTCCGCGCTGCCACCGCGGCGGCATAGGGCGGCAGGTTGCCGCATTCGAAGAGGATCGCGCCGATCTCGGGGTGGCGCCCGACCAGGGCCTGTGCCGCCGCGACCACCTCGGCTTCCATCGCGTCCCGGTCGAAGGCTTGGTTCTGCTCTGCCTTGGCAGCCAGGAAGGTGCCCCGGAACAGCGCGCTGTCCTCCAGGCCGCCGATCCGCACCGCCCCGGGGCTGGCCCCCGCCGCCCGGATCGCGCCGTCGCGCAGCGCCCCGCGATCGGCCGTCAGCACGCCCACCGGGCGCCCGCCGGTCATCGCGCCCAGCACCGGCAGCAGGCACAGGCCCGACATCAGCACAGGGATCCGCACGCTGGCGGCGATCTCGGCCTGGACCTGCACCAGGAACCCGCAGGTCGAGGTGATCAGGCAGGCGCCCTCGGCCTCCAGCGCCTGCGCCGCCGCGCAGAAGGCCGCCACCAGCGCCTCCGAGGGGCGCCCGTCGCGCACGATCAGCGGGCTCTCGGCGCCCGGCACGATCCGCACCCGCGCGGGCAGGTGATAGCTGCCCGGATGGCCGGCGTCCCCCGGGATGCGGGGAAACCGGGTATCAAGGCTGAGGATGCCGATGAACGCTTGCAAGGGGAGGCCTTTCACGCGGGGCCGGGCGATGCCGCCCGCGCCCATGAAAGCCCCAGCCCCCCGCCCCGGGTCAAGCCCCCGCCCCGTCGCGCAGCGCCACCGGCCCGTGTTCGGCGTAAAGATCGCCCGGCCCGGGGTTCTCGGGTGCGCAGGCGCCGCCCATGTGGGTCATGATGCCCCAGACCGCGTTCAGCGCCGTCTGCACCGCGCCCTCGACCCAGGCCGGGGTCCAGCTGACCCCGTCGCCGGCCACGAACAGCCCGCGCTCGGCCTCGGGCAGGTCGGCCTGCATGAAATGGCCGAAGATCCGGTGGTTGTAGCGGTAATGCCCCGGCAGCGCGCCCTTGAAGGCGCCCAGGAAATTCTCGTCCGCCTCCCAGCTGACGCAGATCGGGGTGCTGCGGATATGCCCGGCAATGTCGACCCCGGGATAGATCTGGCCAAGCGCGCGCAACGCCAGGTCGACCCGCTTTTCCACCGGCAGCGGCAGCACCTTCAGCGCATCGGTCATCCAGGAATAGCTCAGGCAGATCACCGCCGGGCGATCCGGCCCGTTGTCGAAGAAATAGGTGCCGCGGGTGTGCCGGTCGGTCAGCGTCATCGACATCAGCGGGCGGCCCGTCTGCGGGTCGGTGTCGTTCCAGAACGGCCGGTCCACCGCCACGAAGGTCTTGGCCGCCTGCATGTAGCGGGTGCGGTCCAGCGCCATCCAGGTCTTCTGGTCGAACAGGCTTTCCTCCACGTCGATCGCGGTGGTCAGCAGGTGGGTCTGGCAGGTCGCCAGCACCGCCGGGTAGGTCGTCTCGTTGCCCCACTGGTCGCGCAGCAGGATCTGCGATCCCGCCCGGCGCAGCGCCGTCACCCGCCCCCGCGTCGCCCCGCCGTTCAGTCCCGCCAGCGAGGTGCCTTCGGGCCAGTGCGCGCAATCGGGCGTCGCGGCCCAGAGCCGGTGCAGCAACTGCTCCACCCCGCCCACCACGTAGCGCTGCGCATCATCCAGCCCCAGCAGGTTCACCCGCAGGATCTCCAGCATGGAATTGGGGAAATCGCTGTCCCAGCCGCCGGTGCCGAACCCCACCTGGCCGAACACCTCGCGGTGGCGGAAGTCCAGCGCCCGGAACGCCTCGGAGCCGGCGACGAAATCGTAGAAGGTGCGTTCGTCCCAGGCGGCGACCAGCGGATCCCAGATCGCCTTGATCGCCGGGATGTCGCGGCGCCGGATCGCGTCCTGCAGCGCCGGGAAATCCGCCTGCTCGGCCAGCGCGGCGTCATAGGCGCGGGCGATCTCGGCGTAGAGCGGCGGCAGATCCTCGAGGCGGCGGGCGAAATGCGTCTCGCCCTCCAGGTCGATCACGGTGGAGCCCGCGGCCTCGGTCAGCGGGTTCGGAAAGGGGCGGGTCTCGCAGCCGGTCAGTTCGAGGTAGTGGTAGAACCCGCGCGAGGAGACCGGAAAGCGCATCCCGCCCAGTTCCGCGACGATGCCGTCGGTGCCCTCGAAGACCTGAGAGCGCAGGCGGCCGCCGAACTGCGCCGCCTCGTGGACCACCGGACGCAGGCCCAGCTTCATCAGCTCGTAGGCGGCGATGATCCCGGCAGCGCCGGAGCCGATCACCGCGACCTCGGCGCCCAGGCTGTCGGCGGGCAGCCGGCCCAGCCCGGCGGGGTGGCGCAGCCAGTCGTCATAGGCGAAGGGGAAATCCGGTCCGAAGGCGCTCAGGGTCATGGGACACTCCGTTTCTGTGGCGGGGGCTCAGCCGCCCATGCGGTAGACAAGGCTGATCGTCAGCGCGGCCAGGGCACCGGTCGCGGCCACGAAGCCCGCGTTCCAGCGATGCGCCACCTGCGCCGCCGGCACCCCGGCAAAGCGCCCGACGATCAGGTTCATGGCGCTGATCGGGTTGATGCAGATCGCCAGGCCCCAGCCGATGCACAGCGTCAGGCCAAGCGCCAGCGGATGCGCCTGGCCCAGCAGGGTGGGTCCGAAGATCTGCGCCGCCAGCACCACCATGATGGTGTTGGGCAGATACAGCGCGGCGGCCAGCGGGATCAGAACCAGCAGCCCCAGCAGCGCCGGCAGGCTGGAGAGCGCCGCGCCCGACAGCAGCGGCCACAGCGGGCTGGACTGGATCGCCAGCGACAGCGCCGCGCCGATCACGTTGGCCGCCAGGAACAGCGTCCCCTCGTTGCGCAGATCCGCCAGCGCCGCCAGGGCCTGGCCCAGCCGGGTGCCGAAATCGGCGCGCCCGTCGCGCTCCAGCGCCAGCCAGACCAGCGCGAAAAGCGGCAGCACGATGACCGAACACAGCGTGAAGCCGAAGCCGGTCAGGTGGTGCAGCGTCAGGTTGGCCGCCAGCAGCCCGGCACTGACTGCCAGCACCGCGCCGACGGCCCCGGCGCGCCCGGCCCGCGGGCCTGCCTGGCCGCGCGGCAGCCGCGCCGCCGCCGGCAGCAGCGGCCAGAAGGCCGACAGCGCCAGCACCAGCATGGTGAATGCGAAGGCCAGGCCGATCAGCGCCAGCGGCGCCACTGCCGGGATGCCGGTGGTGACGATGGCAAAGCCAAGCGACATCGGCGACCAGACCGCCACCAGCGCCGCCCCGCGCTGCGCCGCCATCACCATGGCCCGGCGCCCGGGATCGGCATCGGGCCCCTCGTGGTCGGGATCGCGGGTCAGGTCGCCGATCATCGCGATGATGCCGACGTTGAAGATCAGCGCCATGAACTGCGCGCCGCTCAGCAGTACGCCGTAGCGCCGGCGCGGCGGCGCCGACAGCAGGTACTGCGCCGCCGCCCGGGTGACCTCGGCGCGTTTCACCGGCTGGCGCAACAGCCCCAGCACCATCATCAGCGCGGCAAAGCCTGTGCCCTGCACCAGCGCCGTCACCAGCCGCGGCCCCTCGGCCGGGGCCAGCAGCAGCACCAGCGCGAAGGACAGCCCCGCCAGCGCCACGAAGAGCCGCGCCAGCGGCAGCAGCCGGCGCCACTGGCTGAGCGCCCAAAGCCCGGCCAGCGCGCCCGCCAGTTCTTCCACGGCGGGGCGCTGCGCCACCGCGCCCAGCACCAGCGTCGCCAGCAGCGCAAGCTGCAGCCAGACGCCCAGCCCCAGCCGCATCCCGCCGCTCCAGGACCGTTCCACCAGACTCATGCGGGGCGGCCCGCCCGTCGCGGCTGTTTCGGTTCCGTGTGCTGCATGGCGTTCCGTCTCCGGGCCGGCGCCAGGCCACGCCGCCCCTCTCTGTGTCGCAAAATGATACGATGTCGCATTGTTGCCCGGGTTATGACCGGAATGGCCGGGCCTGAGAACTCTGCAATTCATCAGACTGGCATGACTTTTGCTCATGACGCGGGGGCACGGGGCGTCACAGCCCTCCGGGCAGGCGGTTGCGCATCGCCTCGCGGCGGTCAAAGCCCGCCCCATCGGCGGTGAAGGTGCCGTCGCCCACCGCGTGCAGCAGCCGGCGGTCGGGGCGGTCGGGGTTTTCCCAGGCGGCCAGCCCCTGCAACAGCACCAGATCGAGGCGCGGCACGATCTCCTCGACACGGCATTCGATATTGGCCAGCGCCTCCGCGATCAGCGGCGCCGCGACATGGCGGGCCGGGCGCGCGGTCAGGCCGAAACGGGCGAACTTGTCGACCTCGGTTCCCGAACAGGTGCCAACCCCCACGACCTGATCCAGCAGATCGGCGCCGGGCACCGCCAGCACGCATTCCATCGTCTCGCACAGCGCCGTCCAGGAATGGTTCCAGGCCCCCGTGGTCAGGGCAAAGCGCGCATCGAAGCCGCGCACCATGGTCCAGGTGATCGTCATGACATTGGCCCGCCCGGCCCGGTCGCGGGTGGTGACCAGCACCACCGGCCCCGGTTCAAGCCAGGTGAAGGCCCGCGACAGCGGCATTTCCCGCATCGGCACATCCTCCCGCAGATCCCGGCCAGCCTAGACCCGCCGGGCGGCGCTGCCCAGCCCCCCTCAGGCCTGCGGCACGGTCAGCATCTGCGGCGCGGTTTCCGCGTTCAGGTAGCGGCGCACCGGCAGCGGGATCGCCGGGCTGTCCTCGCCCAGCAGGCCGCAGTTCTGCAACAGGGCGCGCCCGTCGGGGCTGCGCCCGACCGCCCGCAGGATGATCCGGGTGCAATAGGGCAGGTTCTCCTGCCGCCAGGCCACCCCGGTCGAGATCCCCCTCAGGTAGTTGCGCTGATGCTCTCCGAAGGGCAGCAGGATCGTCTGCGACAGGAAGGGCTGGCGGTGGTGGTGATACTCCGCCAGGAAGATCCGGTTGCGCCAATAGGCCGCCTGGCCGACGTATTTCGACATCTGCCGGATGCCCTCGGACGGGTCGGTCATGCGCTCGATCGACTTGGTGTAGACCCGCCCGCCCTGTTCGCGCAGCAGCGTCGCGCTGCGCACGATCATCCCCGGCCAGGACAGGCTCTTGTGATAGGTCTCGTAATAGCCGAGGTAGCTGCGCAACTGCCCCAGATCGCCGGGAAAGCCATCGTCCAGCATGTTGCCCGGCGACAGGATCGGGATCTTGCCCGCCCCGTCGAAAGCGGCGCGGAAACGCTCGGGCGGCAGGGACAGAAGCTCTTCGGAGACCCCGAAATAGCGCGCGATCCGGTTGCCGTTGTGCCCCGAGGGCCGGGTCTGCCCGGACAGGTAGCGGTTGAACTGCTGCCGGTTCAGCCCGATGTCGCGGCAGATTTGGGCAATCGAGGCCCGGCTGTCGCAGGCGTAGCGCAAATTGGCCGCGTACACACGATTTTTAACGGTCATCCTGGGTCATCTCGCGTCAGATCGCGTCTGATAGCGTCAACTTGCGAAGTTGTCGAGCCTTTCGAAGGCTGTCACCCCTTGCGCATAAACCAGAAGACCGCGGTGTCCGGTCCCAGCTTCGGGGGAAATGCCCCCCTCGCCCGGCCCCCACCGCCACTTGTCCGGCAGATTGCGCCCCCGGCGCGTCTTTCTGCCGGGGGCTTCGTCATGTCAACAAGGTAGGGATAGACCCGCATATGAAGATCCAGATGTCCGCCAGCACCAAGACCCCGGAAACGGCCGATGGCCTGAACCGGAGAAGTTTCCTCGGGACCGCGCTGGCCGCCGGGACCGTGGCCGGAACCTCCGGCCTGTGGCTGCCGGGCAGCGCCCGCGCGGCTGAAACGCCGACCCGCGGCGGCACGATGAAGCTGGGCCTTGATGGCGGGCAGACCACCGACACGCTGGATCCGGGCACCTATGCCGGCTCGACCATGTTCGCCGCCGCCTTCACCTGGGGCGACCGGCTGGTCACCACCGATCCGGTCTCGGGCGAGGCGCTGCCGATGCTGGCCACCTCGTGGGAGCCCTCGGACGGCGCCAAGACCTGGCGCTTCAAGATCCGCCAGGACGTCAGCTTCCATGACGGCACGCCCTTCACCGTCGCCGACGCCGCCCAGACCCTGCGCCGCCATTCCGACAAGGACTCCAAATCCGCGGCCCTCGGCCTGCTGGCCGACATCACCAAGATCGAGGAAGACGGCAAGGATCTGGTGATCACCCTGTCCAACGGCAATGCCGACCTGCCGCTGCTGTTCTCGGACTACCACCTGCAGATCCAGAAGAACGGCGGGATGGACGATCCCAACAGCGCCGTCGGCACCGGCCCCTACAAGCTCGAAAGCTTCGAGCCGGGCGTGCGCATCGCCTTCTCCAAGAACAAGAACGACTGGAACGAGGAGCGCGGCTTCGTCGACAGCGTCGAGATCCTGGTGATGAACGACAACACCGCGCGCATCGCCGCGCTGTCCTCGGGCAAGGTGCATTTCATCAACTCGCTCGATCCCAAGACGATGAAGCTGCTCAAGCGCGCGCCCAATGTCGAAACCATCAGCACCAAGGGCAAGGGCTTCTATTCCTTCCTGATGATGGGCGACATGGCGCCCTTCGACAACAACGACCTGCGCATGGCGCTGAAGCTGTCGATCGACCGGCAGGCGATGCTGGACCAGATCCTGGGCGGCTACGGTTCCCTCGGCAACGACTACCCGGTGAACGAGGCCTATGCCCTGGCCCCCACCGGCATCGAACAGCGCGCCTACGACCCCGAGGAGGCCGCGCATTACTACAAGAAGTCCGGCCATTCCGGCCCGATCGAGCTGCGCACCGCCAATGCCGCCTTCACCGGCGCCGTGGATGCCGCCGTGCTGTTCCAGCAGAACGCCAAGGCCTGCGGCATCGACCTCCAGATCAAGCGCGAGCCCGATGACGGCTACTGGTCCAACGTCTGGAACAAGAAGGCCTTCTGCGCCTCCTACTGGGGGGGCCGTCCGACCCAGGACATCCGCTACACCACGACGCAGCTGTCGACCTCGACCTGGAACGACACCCATTTCAAGAGCCCCGAGTTCGACGCCATGCTGATGCAGGCGCGCGCCGAAACCGATCAGGAGGTCCGCCGCGACCTTTACCAGAAGATGGCCGTGCTGGTGCGCGACACCTCCGGGCTGATCCTGCCGGTGTTCAACAACTACCTGAACGCGCGCTCCAAGAAGCTGATGGGCTGGGTGGACGATCTGGGCAACGACCTCTCGAACGGTCAGGTCGCCAGCCGCTGCTGGCTCTCGGCCTGAGGAGCACCGGGGGGCGGTCCGCCGCCCCCCGTCATCTGACATGACCGCACCCCGCTCCGACACGCCGGTCCCGCGGACGCTTGCCCGCAAGCTCCACGAGATCCGGTCCGACTATCCGATGGGCAGCCGCATCCTGGGCCGCCTGCTTCTGGGCCTTGTCCTGCTCTGGGCCAGCTCCGTGCTGATCTTCTGCGGCATCGAGGCCCTGCCCGGCGATTTCGCCACCACCTATCTGGGCCAGGCGGCAACGCCCCAGGCCGTCGCCAACATCCGCGCCGAGCTCGGCCTCGACCAGCCGATGCTGACCCGCTACCTGGCCTGGGCCGGTGGCATCCTGCACGGCGATTTCGGCACCTCCTGGGCCAGTGGACAGGTCATCGCCGACCAGCTCTGGCACCGTTTGGGCAACTCGATGCTGCTGGCAGGCTGCGCGGCGGTCATTGCCGTGCCCCTCGCCGTAAGCCTGGGCCTGCTGGCGGTGCTTTACCGCGACCGCTGGCCGGACAAGCTGATCAATCTGGTTTCGCTGGCGGCCGTGTCGCTGCCCGAATTCTTCGTGGCCTACCTGCTGATCCTGTGGCTGGTGGTCCAGCACCCGGTCGCGGCCTTCCCCGCCACCGTCTACGACAGCATGTCGATCTGGGAGAAACTGCACACCATCGCCCTGCCGGTCGCCACCCTGGTTCTGGTGGTCATCGCCCATATGATGCGCATGACCCGGGCCGCGATCCTGTCGCTGCTCTCTTCCGCCTACATGGAAACCGCGACGCTGAAGGGCCTGGGCGCGCTGCGCATCATCGTGCGCCACGCCCTGCCCAATGCGCTCGCGCCGATCATCAACGTGGTGGCGCTGAACCTGGCCTACCTGATCGTCGGCGTCGTCGTGGTCGAGGTGGTCTTCGTCTATCCCGGCATGGGCCAGTACATGGTCGATGCCGTCACCGTGCGCGACCTGCCCGTGGTGCAGGGCTGCGGCCTGGTCTTCGCGGGCATCTACATCCTGCTCAACATGGCGGCGGACATCCTGTCGATCTTCGTCAACCCGCGCCTGAGGCATCCGCGATGAAACAGACCCTAAAAACCGTTCCGCTTTCGGCCTGGATCGGGATCCTGGGGATCTCGCTCTGCGTCTTCGCCGCGCTCTTCGCGCCCTGGATCTCTCCCTATGATCCCAACCAGATCCTCGGGGATCCCTGGGCCGAACGCTCGCCCGAATACCTGCTGGGCCTCGACAACCTGGGCCGGGACCTGCTGTCGCGGCTGATCTGGGGCACCCGGATGACGCTGTTCGTCGCCACCGTCGCGACGGTCATCGCCTTCTCCATGGGGGTGATCCTCAGCCTTGTGGCCGCCGTGATGCGCGGCGTGGTCGATATCGGCCTGTCGCGCCTGAACGACCTGCTGATGTCGATCCCGACGCTGATCTTCGCGCTCATCGTGCTGTCGGCGCTGCCCCAGACGCTGGGCGTGCTGATCATGGTCATGGCCGTGCTGGATGCCACCCGGGTCTTCCGGCTGGGCCGCGCCCTGGCGATGGACCTTGTCGCCATGGAATTCGTCGAGGCCGTGCGGCTGCGCGGCGAAGGCACGCTCTGGATCGTCTTCAAGGAGGTCCTGCCCAACGCCATGACCCCGCTGCTGGCCGAGTTCGGCCTGCGTCTGGCCTTCGCGGTGCTCTTCATCTCGACGCTGTCGTTCCTGGGCCTTGGCATCCAGCCGCCCACGCCCGACTGGGGCGGCATGGTCAAGGACAACAAGGACGGCATCATCTTCGGCGTCTCCGCCGCACTGGTGCCGGGCATGGCAATCGCCGTGCTGACCGTTTCGATCAACCTCGTGGTGGACTGGCTGCTCAAGCGCACCTCTAGCCTGAAGGGAGGGCGCGGCGATGGCTGACCCAGAAACCCTGCGCCCCGAAACCCTGCTCTCGGTGCGCGGCCTGCGCATCGGCGCCACCGCCTATCCCCCCGGCGAAGCCCCCCGCGACATCGAGATCGTCAAGGGCATCGACTTCGACCTTTCGAAGGGCCGGGTGCTGGGGCTGATCGGGGAATCCGGCGCCGGCAAGTCCACCATCGGGCTGGCGGCGCTGGCCTACGGGCGCGGCGGCGTGCGCATCACCGGCGGCGAGGTCCGACTGGAGGGCACCGATATCCTCGCGCTTGGCAAGAAGGGCGTGCGGGCGCTGCGCGGGGCGCGGGTCTGCTACGTCTCGCAATCCGCCGCCGCCTCCTTCAACCCGGCGCAACGGCTGGGCGATCAGGTGATCGAGGCGACGCTGCACCACGGTCTTGCCACCCGCAAGGAGGCGCTGGCGCGCGCCGCGCATCTCTTCCGCCTGCTGAGCCTGCCCGACCCGGACAGCTTCGGGGATCGCTTCCCGCATCAGGTCTCGGGTGGGCAGCTGCAACGGGCGATGACCGCCATGGCGCTGTGCCCCGAACCCGACCTGATCGTCTTCGACGAACCCACGACGGCCCTCGACGTGACCACCCAGATCGAGGTTCTGGCCGCGATCAAGGCCGCCATCGAGGAAACCCATACCGCGGCGCTCTACATCACCCACGACCTTGCCGTGGTGGCGCAGGTGGCCGATGACATCATGGTGCTGCGCCATGGCGAGACGGTCGAATACGGCCCCACCCGCCAGATCATCGAGGCCCCGACCCAGGACTATACCCGCAACCTGGTCAACGTCCGCTCGATCCGCCACGCGGAGGCGCCCGACCAGTCCGGCCAGTTCCTGCGCCTGTCGGGCATCAACGCCTTCTACGGCTCGTTCCAGGTGCTGCACGACGTCAGCCTGCACGTGCCGCGCGGCCAGACGCTGGCCATCGTCGGCGAAAGCGGCTCGGGCAAGTCGACGCTGGCGCGGGTCGCCTGCGGGCTGCTACCCCCCGCCTCCGGCGAGATCAGCTTTGACGGCGCCCCCCTGCCCCGCACCCTGAAGAAGCGGACACGCGAGCAGCTGCGCCGGATGCAGATGATCTACCAGATGGCCGATACGGCAATGAACCCGCGCCAGACGGTCGGGCAGATCATCGGCCGCGCGGTGACCTTCTACAGCGGCAAGCGGGGCGCGGCACGGCGCGCCCGCGTGATCGAGCTGCTGGACCAGATCGAGCTGGGCGAGGCCTATCTGGATCGCTACCCCGCCGAACTGTCGGGCGGCCAGAAGCAGCGTGTCGCCATCGCCCGCGCACTTGCCGCCGAACCCGAGCTGATCCTCTGCGATGAGCCCACCTCGGCGCTGGATCCGCTGGTCGCCGACGGCATCCTGAAGCTGCTGCTGAAATTGCAGGCGGAAAAGGGCCTCTCCTACGTCTTCATCACCCATGACATCGCCATCGTGCGCGCCATCGCCGACAGCGTGGCGGTGATGCATCGCGGGCGGCTGGTGCGCTTCGGGCCGAAAAGCCAGGTCCTTGCGCCGCCCTTCGACGACTACACCGCGCTGCTGCTCGCCTCCGTTCCCGAGATGGAGCTGGGCTGGCTGGAAAAGGTCCTGGCCCGCCGCCGCGCCTGAGAACCGGGGGCCGGTGCGCGCCGGCCCCCTCCCCTCCTCCCCCCTCACGAAGGACGAAAGACATGTCCGAAACCCATACCGTCTCGGAAGAGATCTGGATCCCGCTGAAGGATGGCACCAAGCTTGCCACCCGCATCTGGATGCCCGCCTGTGCCGCCGACACCCCCGTGCCGACCGTTCTGGAATACCTGCCCTACCGCAAGCGCGGCGGCACCGATCCGCGCGACGAAAGCACCTATCCGGTCTTCGCCGAGGCCGGCATCGCCGGCGTGCGCGTCGACATCCGCGGCTCGGGCGAAAGCGACGGGGTGATCGACGGCGAATACACGCCCCGCGAACTCTCGGACGCCTGCGAGGTGCTGGACTGGATCGCGGCGCAGCCCTGGTCGAACGGCAATGTCGGCATGATGGGCATCAGCTGGGGCGGCTTCAACTGCCTCCAGGTCGCCGCGCTGAAGCCGGAACCGCTGAAGGCCGTGATCTCCATCGCCTCGACGGTGGATCGCTACAACGACGACATCCATTACAAGAACGGCACGCATCTGTCGGCGCAGCTGTCCTGGGCGGGCACCATGCTGGCCTACCAGTCGCGCAGCCCCGACAAGGCGCTGGTCGGCGACAGCTGGCGCGAGATGTGGCTGGAACGGCTGAAGGACGAACCCTTCTTCATGGAAGAATGGCTCTCTCATCAGCGCCGCGATGCCTTCTGGGAACATGGCTCCATCTGCGAGGATTTCGAAGGCTTCCCGGTGCCCGCCCTGGTCATCGCAGGCTGGGCCGACGGCTATCGCAACACGCCGCTGAAGGCGATCGAGGGGATGCCCGCCACCGCCAAGGCGATGATCGGCCCCTGGATCCACAAGTACCCGCATTTCGCCTGGCCGAAACCGCGCGCCGATTTCCACGCCGAGGCCATCGCCTGGTGGAAAAAGTGGCTCTCGGACGAGGACACCGGCGCCGAGGCGCTGCCGCAGATGCGCGCCTATATCCTGGATGCCCCCCGCCCCGCCGCCTGGCGCGACCGTGATCCCGGCTACTGGGTCGCCAAGGCGCACTGGAGCACCCCGTCCGAGGATGTCTTCTCGGTCGGCGGGACCGGGGCGCTGGCGCGCGGCGCCGATGGCGCAGGCGTGGGGGATCTGTTCCTGCGCTCGCCCCTCGATACCGGGATCGCCGCCGGCGAATGGTTCACCCTGAAGCCGGATGCCGAGATCGCCGGCGACCAGCGCATCGACAACGGCGGATCGCTGTGCTTCGAGACCGCGCCGCTGGAGGCGGAGGCCGTCTACCTGGGCGCCCCGAAGCTGACGCTGAACGTCGCCTGCGCCGCCGACTGGGAAAACCTGGCGGTGCGGATCATCGACGTGCATCCCGACGGCACCGAGACGCGGGCCTGCTACGGCGTGCTGAACCTGGCCCATCGCGACAGCTATGCCGAACCCAAGGCGATGCCCGAGGGCATGGCCGAGGTGACGATGCAGCTGGATGCCATGGGCTACCGTTTCGCGCCGGGGCACCGCATCAAGCTGGCGCTCTCGACCTCCTACTGGCCGCTGATCCTGCCCTCGCCAGAGGCGCCGGGCCTGGTGATCGACACCTCCTCGATCCACCTCGCCCTGCCCGAACTGGGCGCGCATGAACGCATCACCGTGCCCGAGCCCGAGAACCCGAGCCCCCTGCCCGTCTACGAGATGCTGGCGGAGGCCGAGACGCGCCGCACCGTGGTACGCGACCAGATGAGCGGCCTCACACATTACCGCATCTACGAGGACACCGGGCTGGAGGTGCACCCGACCAGCGGCCTGCAATCCCAGGAGATCCGCAACGAGGACTGGTCGATCGGGACCGATCCGACCTCTTCCAGGGGCGAGATCGACTGGGAGATCCGGGTGCAGCGCCCGGGCTGGGAGACCCGTTCGACCTGCCGCGCCCTGATGACCTGCACGAAGACCCACTGGCAGATCTCGGCCGAGGTGGTGGGCTACGAGGATGGCACCGAGGTGCATCGCAAGAGCTTCGCGCAGGAGATCCCGCGCGATTTCATGTAACGCCCCCGACAGGCGTTGGCGCGGCACGCGTCCCGGGCCGGGCGGTTTCCACCGCCCGGCCCTTTGGCTGTCCCGAAGACACGGGGGGGCGCCCCGCCTAGAGGTCGATATAGGTGATGCCCAGGGACTGCCCCAGGGCATAGATCGCACGGTGGCAATCGGGATCGCCGACCGCCCGGCTGAGCCCCGCCGCAACCAGCGCATCCCCCGCCCGGTCACCGAACAGCAGCATCGCGGCATCCGGACCATACTGGTGCGAATGGTAATGCAGCCCGTCGATGCCGGGGAAGCTGCGGTGCAGCATTTCCGCCCAGGCACGGGTCTCGGGATAGCTGCGGGTTGGGCCTGCGGTCAGCGCCGCATGTTCCACCCCGATGCGCCTTTGCCCCTGCGTCGAGAGGTCGAGCAGCCGCAGCGCCCGTGTCAGCCGCACCGTGCTGTGGCAATAGTCCCGCCAGCGGGCCGGGCTTTCCACCCGCAGGCTGCCGGGCACCTCCGGATGGTCGGGGCTGCGCAGGATCGTCTCGGCCAGGGCGCATTCGAAGCTTTCGGCGGCGTAGATCGTCGCGATCACATCCCCCTGCCCGTCCCGCAGCGGCGAAAACCGCGCCTGCCCCAGCCCCGTCGGATTGAACGCCGCCGCCGCATAGGCCGCGGGGTGGATGCGATGCAGCACGCGGCCCTCGGGCAGCTCCACATGCGCCTCTGCGCCCGGACGAAAGGCCGTCACGGGCGGAAGGGTCAGGCTGAAGATCATCCGTGCTGCGGCGCCTCGGTGCTGCGCAGGAAGGCCTGGAAGACCGCCTCGGGGGCCCGGGCCAGGTGATCGCGCGGCGGGCCCTGGAATTCCTCGTGCCAGGCGCTGAACCATTGCAGCACGGCGAAATCCGACATGCCTTCGGGCCGCGCGGCCAGGATGCGTGGGACCACCGGATGCACCTGCTGGGCGTCGGTGTCGAACTGGAACAGCGGATAGGCCGCCCGCCCGGCGCGCAGGAAGCGTAGCAGGCCCTTCTGCTCCAGCCGCTTCATAGTGGCCGAGGGGTTGGCGGTGGAGCGCCCCAGAAGCTCGCAGGCCTGGGCCTGGTCGACCAGCTGTGCCCCTTCCAGCAGCGCGTGGCGCAGCCGGGTGCGGGTCAGCGCCTCAAGCACCGCCTGGTCGGTGCCCTCGGGCATCCGCGCATCCAGCATCGCCCCATAGGCCCGCTGCAACGCGTCGAACTCGTGCTCCAGCCGGTCGGCAATGCGGGCACTGACCGCCGAGGCAACCAGCGCCTCCACCCGGCGCGGGCTGACCCCGCTGCCGGCATTGGCCAGCACCGAGCGGATCGCGGCGCCCAGCCCCTCGCGGTCGGCCCCGAGGCTCAGGTGCACGTCCACCTCAAGCGCATGTCTGGCCACCGCCCGCACCTGCCCGTCCTGGACCAGCAGGGTGCGTTCCGGTTGGGCCCTTTCGGGATGGATGGCCATGGCAACCTCGTATATCTGCTACCGTTGAAGATAGAGATAGCAGATATAGCGGCGGATTTCAATCTCTGGCGCTTTCAATCTCTGGCGCGCCAGGACCTAGCGGTCCCGGGACAGCATCCGCTCCAGCTCGGAAACCGCCAGCTCCACCAGCTCCCGGTCCAGACGGCGGCCCTTCAGGCGGATGGTCCAGCCCTTCCCCTCCGGCCCGTATTCCAGCACGATCCCGCTGTCCAGCGGCACCGAGCGCGTCTCGGGCTGCTTCTTCGGGCGCCCCCCCTTGCGGGGATCGGGATCGCTCGGCGTGACCTCGGCCAGGGCGGCGGTCAGCATCTCGGCCTCCTCGTCGGGGGTCTCGGCATGGCGGCGCGCCAGCGCTTCACGCAGGGCGCTTTCGGCACCGTTGCGCAGGGCGGCGGCGATCTTCAGCCCGTCCTTCTCGCGGATCAGATCCGGGAAGGCCAGCATGTCGCCCAGCTCCTCGAAGATCAGCGCGAAGCTGCGGATCTTCGAACGCTTCGCCTTCGAGGCCATCGGGAACAGCCCGTCCACCGCCGCCTCGACGTTGACGAAGGCGCCCTGCTGGCTGGCGATCACCGCGATCCGGCCGCGCTCGAAATGGCTCAGCCCCGAGCGGATCTCGTTCTCCTCGATCATCGCGGCGAAGGTGCCGCCCATGGCCTCGGGCTCGCGCAGCACGGCCTTGATCGTGTCGTAGGTCCCGGCGCGCGGGTTTCCCCCCTTCAGCGCCTGGAAGGCCCGCAGCCGCCGGTAGCCCGACAGCAGCCCGTAGCGATAGCCCTGCCCCTCGGCCAGCGCGAAGACCTCGACCGGCAGGCGCAGCCCGTTCGCGGCGATCGAGAGCTGCAGTTCCTGCATCTCCTCGGCATCCAGCACCACCCGGTCGCGCACCAGCGCATCGGGGTCGATCTCGTCCAGCGGGATCTCCAGCATGACCAGCCCGCGGCCCTCGGCCTCGCGCAGCCGCTCGGCGTCGCGCTGGTCGCGGGCCTGGGCGGCGCGCTCCTCGGCGGGGCGCGGCTGGTGGCTGCTGGCGGCCTCGGCGGCCACCTGGGCGATGGGCGCGGCCAGCGAGGCACGCGGACGCCCGCCCCCCTCGGCGGGGGTTTCGCGGCGAAACTCCTCTTCCAGCCGGTTCAGATCCTGGACCGAAGGGGCTTCCAGCTTGCGACGCTTGGCCATGGGTTACGCCTCCTCTGCGCGCGGGGTCTGCTCGGCGGCGGCCATCTGCTGATCGCGCCACCAGGTTCCCAGGATCACCTGCTTCACCTCCGCCCAGGTCCGGTCGAAGGTCTCGCGCCCACGCACGTAGGTGTCGCGGTTGAAGTCGCGGTAGTCGATCTCGTAGATGCCCGAGACCTGCTCGCCGGCCTGGCCGACCATGGCGGTCATCTCCTGGCGGTAGGTGGTCATGAAATCGCCGAAATAGGCCTGGATGACGTTGGCCAGATCGGTCTGCTGGGCGGCATCGAAGCGGGTGACCAGCGCCCGCACGGCGTCCCATTCAAAGCGCATCTCTGGCAGGCCGTCCTGGCGGCGGATCCGGTTCTCGCCCTCTTCGATCGAGGCGAAGGTCGAGTAGATCATGTCGAAGAACCGCCCCGTGCTGTCGAACTCAAGGAAGGAGGCGCCCAGCGGCACCAGCAGGATATCGGCCGCCGAGAGCGCGTTGATCGTCAGGTAGCCGAGCGCGGGCGGGGTATCCAGCAGCACCACGTCGTAATCGTCCAGCAGCCCGGAATCCTCCAGCGCGTTCTGCAAGGCGTCCCAGAGCGGCCAGCTGCGCAGGTTCATCCGCCAGACCGGCACCTGGAATTCGGACCAGTAGAGGTTCAGCTGCGCGCCGATCAGGTCGATGTTCGGCCAGTGGGTCTTCTGGACGAGGTTTCGCGGCGAAACCGTCAGCGCCTCGGTCAGGGTTTCGTCGAAGGGGAAAGGGGCCTGGCCCTGAGCTTCGCGGACCCGGTTCTCTTCCTGGAGGTGGCGGGCATAGTCGCGCGCCAGCAGCGGGAAGGCGGTCTGCCATTCGTCCTCGACCTTGCCGCCCATGATCGAGGTCATCGAGCCCTGGCTGTCCAGATCGATCACCAGCACCTTGTAGCCATCGAGCGCCGCCGACATCGCCAGATGCGCGGCGGTCGAAGTCTTGCCGACGCCGCCCTTGAAATTCGCCACGGCGACGACCTTGGCGGGCAGCCCCTCGGGGCGCCAGGCGGCATATTCGCGGTTGGGATCGCCTTCCTCGGCGAAGTGGTCGCGCAGCCGCAGGACCTCTTCCAGGGTGAACCATTTCGAATGGCCCTCGCCGGTGCCCTGGGGCAGCTCGGGGTGGGTGCGCAGCACCCGGCGCAGATGGCCGGCGCCGACCGGGATCAGGTAGCGGCAGACTTCCCAGGTGGAGAACTTGCGCAGCCGCTTCTCTCCGTCGGGCGCATAGCCGCGCCGAGCCAGATCATCGCGGCCCCGCATGGCAAAGTTCGCGGCCTTGGCGAAACGGGTCGTGGTGATCGGCTCGGACAGCAGACTTGCGGCCTTCGCGGGATCGATGTTGAAATAGGGGGGCAGGCCGGAAGACGACCCGTTGCCGGATTTCGGTGCCATGGAAACTCCGCATGTCCGCTGTTTTACCAGATATCCGGGAAACTATCGCACATGTCTGGGGGAATGGGAATCAGTCGGCACCGATTTCCTTGAAAAGAGACAAAAATCAGACAGCAGCAGCAAGTGTTTTTGCTCTTTGAGAGTCTATTTAAGGACTTTCCGGCGGAATAACCTTTTTGTTCTCAGACGGATAGGGGCTCATAGGTTCCCGTTTTCAGGACCAGGGGGCGCCGGATCCGGGACCAAAGGCACCCATCTGCGGGATCAGGGGCACCGATTCCCGGGAACCGGGGCTTTTCGCTGCCCGAAGCCTGCAATTCCCCCAGGTTTCGAGTCTGTTTGCGCCCGCAGCCCGGGACGGGGCGGGGGGCTCCGGCGGGGCGATCCCGTAGCCGGGTACCTTTCGAACCGGCTACAGAGGCCAAGGTACCCGTTTCCGGGAGACCCGAAAGGTGCCAGCGTCGCGCTTGCGCCTGGGCACCTTATGCAGGCATACTCGTCCCGAGCACAATGACTCGGGCCGTGCGCGGACCCGGGCGGAGCACAGACAGGGCCCCCGCATGGAAGACATCATTCCCCGTGACCGGCTGACCGGAAGCCTGCGCCGCGGCGCCGTCAAGAAACACGTGGCGGCGATCCACGTCTCGGGCAAGCTGACGCTGCTGCAGCGCAAGCTGTCCAACGTCCTGCTGCTGAATGCCTATGACACGCTGGTCAGCCAGCAGGTGCACCGGATCGACGCCAAGACGCTCTGCCTGATGATCGGCTACAATTCGAACGACATGGAGACGCTGAAGGCCAGCCTGCGCGGCCTGGCCGAGACCGTCGCCGAATGGGACATGCTGGATGCCGACGGCCAGCAGGAATGGGGGGTCAGCGCGCTGCTGGCCTATGCCAAGCTGAAGGGCGGCGTCTGCGAATACGCCTATTCCCCGGCGCTGGCCGAGAAGCTGAACGACCCGAAGGTCTTCGCGCTGATCAACCTCAACATCCAGCGGCGCTTCACCTCGGGCCATGCGCTGGCGCTTTACGAGAACTGCTACCGCTTCGTGCGCACGGGGTCCACCGGCTGGTGGAGCCTGGAGCTGTTCCGCCGCCTGATGGGGGTGGCCGACAGCCCCTATTACGAGACGTTCAAGCATCTCAACGCCAAGATCATCAAGCCGGCGGTGGCCGAGGTGAACAAGACCTCCAACATCGTGGTGACGCCCGAGGTCCGCAAGATGGGCCGCACGGTGACGGACATCCGCTTCCGCATCGCCGAGAACCCGCAGCTGGCGATCCTGGATCTGGACGACGGCGAGGGGCTGCGCAACTCCGACGTCTATGCCCGCATCCGGGCGCTTGGCGTCAGCGACCGTCTGGCCCGGCAATGGGTCGGCGAACATGGCGAGGACTACGTGCGCCAGAAGCTCGACTACATCGCGGGGCAGGGGGGCGTGAAGAACGCGGTGGGCTACCTGACCGCCGCGCTGCGTGCAGATTACGGCAACCCGGAGCCCGCCGCCGCCCCCGAGGTTTCGCCGCGAAACCCGTCCTCGCCCCGGGCCCGGCGGCTGGGCCGGATCCAGGAGCTGGTTGCCGCCCGCACGCCGACGCAGCGCGATGCCGACCGTCGGCTGTTCCTGTCGCAGCTGGAAGGCGCGGCGCGGGACGATTTCGAGCGCTACGGCTGGATGTCGGCGCTGAACGCCGAGGCCATCCGCGCCTTCTGGGAAGAGCTGAACCCCGGGGCCTTCGACGGCATGGAAGAAGCCTGAGCGGTTTCCCGAATGACCAGAAATTAGGCGCTCCTGCCTGACCCGACAGGAGGCGCTACCGGCAGGGCAGGGGGGGCGCGACAGGGGGCATAAACGCCTGTCCGGCCCGCCTGACGCAAGCTCACCGCATAAGGTGATGAAATTCCTTGCGAAAACATTTCTACGCGCGCATATGTTCACGGAGTTGAGAAGGCATAACCGTATCTGCGGCGATCTGGGTTAGTCCTGAGCTAAGTCGTAGTGCGGTTATTCATAATTTATCTCCCCTACAGCTTTCTGTCTGCTCGGGGCAGGGACCGGGGTGTCCGGGTCAGCCGACCAGCCCGCTCAGGGACCGCCACCGAACGAAAGACGACCAGATGCCACAGCCCAGACGATCGACTGCCTCCCGCGTCCCGGAGGGCCACCCGGCAGGGTGATCCGCCCGGTCCTCAACCGGCTCTTGCGAAGGCCGGAGGGAGATCGTCCAAGACCGGCCCCCGCCGCCAGAAGGCGGCCCGCCGGGATCAGCGACACTTATCCAACAGAGATCCCGCGACCCTCCCGGCGCGGACAGGAGAACACGATGGACAAGACCTTCCGCCTCAACCGACGCGGCTTCCTGGCGAGCACCGCCGCGATGGGCGCGGGCCTGATGCTGGCCCCCGGGCTGGCGCAGGCCGCCGAACCGAAACAGGGCGGCACCTTCCGCCTGGGCATCGGGGACTTCTCTCCGACCGACACGATGGACGTGACGTCGAACGATACCAAGTTCTACAACATCGCCCAGCTCTGCGCCCGCAACTGCCTGATCGAGATCGCCCCCGACGGGTCGCTGATCCCGGAACTGGCCGAAAGCTGGGGCAGCGACGACACCGCCAAGGTCTGGACCTTCAAGCTGCGCTCGGGCGTCACCTTCCACAGCGGCAAGACGCTGGATGCGCAGGACGTCGTCTTCACCCTGGGCCGTCACCTGGAAAAGGGCACCACCTCGGGGATCAAGCCCTTCCTGGAGGATGTCGAGACCTTCGAGGCTGCCGGCCCGCTGGAGGTGAAGATCACCCTGAAGAACGCCAATGTCGACTTCCCGGCGATCCTGGCCACCCCGAACGCGGTGATTGTCGCCGATGGCAACCGCGATCCCAAGGACGGCAATGGCACCGGCCCCTACATCCTGGAGAACTGGCAGCCCGGCGTCAGCGCCAGCTTCAAGAAGAACCCCAACTACTGGAAGGAAGGCCGCGCCCACTTCGACGCGGTCGAGCTGATCGGCATCGCCGATCCTTCGGCGCGCACCTCGGCGCTGATCGGCGGCAAGATCGACGCCTACAACCAGGTCGATCTGAAGACCGTGAAGCTGCTGAAGGCCGCGCCCACCGTCAACATCCTGTCGGTGTCCTCGAAGGCGCATTACTGCTTCCCGATGATGATGGACATGGACCCGTTCACCAACCAGGCGGTGGTCGATGCGATGCGCTACGGCATCAACCGGCAGGACATGGTGGACCGCATCCTGAACGGCTACGGCACCGTGGGCAACGACCAGCCCATCAACGCCAGCTACCGCTACTTCAACGCCGATCTGCCGCAGCGCGAATATGACCCCGAAAAGGCCAAGTCGCTGCTGAAGAAGGCCGGCATGGATCATCTGGCGGTCACGCTGAACGTTTCCGAAGTGCCGTTCTCGGGCGCGACGGATGCGGCGGTCCTTTACAAGGAACACGCCAAGGCCGCCGGCATCGACATCGACGTCAAGCGCGTTCCCGACGACAGCTACTGGGACAAGATCTGGACCCATGTGCCGCTGTGCGCGACCCGCTGGTCGGGCCGCCTGACCGAGGACATCATGATCGGCGGTGTCTACACCACCTCTGCGGCCAATGCCGGCTGGAACGAGACGGCGATGAAGGATCCCCAGCTGGACGAGCTGGTCATCAAGGGCCGTTCGGAGCTGAACGAGGACAAGCGCCGCCAGATGTACTACGACATGCAGGAGATCATCCGCGACCGCGGGTCGAACAACATCTTCGCCTTCGCGAACTTCACCGACGCCACCACCAAGAAGGTCGCCACGCCCGAGAAGCTGGGCAACGACCGCGAGCTCGACAGCATGCGTGCGCCCGAGCGCTGGTGGTTCGCCTGACCCTCTGAAACCGATCCCCGGCGCGACCCTTCAAGGGCCGCGCCGGGCCCGACCAGACCGGAGCCTCCGTGAGCACCCTGACAAAGACCATCCTCCAGCGCCTCGTGACCAGCATCGTGATGCTGATCGTGATCTCGGCGCTGGTCTTCTTCGCCGTCGACATGTTGCCGGGCGATGTTGCCCGGGCGATCCTGGGCTCCAATGCCTCCACCGAGGCCCTGGAGGCGCTGCGCCTCAAGCTCGGGCTCGATCAGCCGGCGGTGCTGCGCTATTTCGAATGGGCGCGCGGCGTGCTGCACGGAGATTTCGGGGTCTCGCTGGGCTCGGGAGAGCCGGTGGCGCAGGCGATCTCGTTCCGGCTTTACAATACGCTGTTCCTCGCGGGGCTGGGCGCGGTGATCTCGGTGCCGCTGGCGCTGGCGCTCGGCATCGGCTCGGCGCTGTGGCGGGGCAGCCTGTTCGACCGGGCGGCCTCGATCCTGACGCTGGGCGCGATCTCCATGCCGGAATTCTTCGTGGCCTATACGCTGGTCGCCTGGTTCGCGCTGCATTTCCAGATCTTCCCGCCGATTGCCACGCTGCCGCCCGACCCCAGCTTCGGGGACCGGATCGAGGTGCTGATCCTGCCCGCCATCACGCTGGCCTTCTCGGTGGTGGCGCATATGATGCGGATGATCCGCGCAGCGCTGATCGACGTGCTGGACAGCCCCTACATGGCCATGGCCGAGATGAAGGGCGTGCCGATGCGCCGCCGTGTGCTGCGCCATGCGCTGCCCAATGCCATGGCGCCGATCATCAACGTCATCGTGCTGAACCTGGCCTATCTGATCGTCGGCGTCGTCGTGGTCGAGGTGATCTTCGTCTACCCGGGCCTGGGTCAGCTGCTGATCGACAGCGTGTCGCAGCGCGACCTGCCGCTGGTGCAGGCCTCCTGCCTGATCTTCGCCGGCCTCTACCTGTTGCTCAACACCGTGGCCGACGTGCTGGCCATTGCCTTCAACCCCCGCCTCCGGTTCCCGCGCTGATGACTATGACCTCCCGCCTTCTTTCGCCGCTGCGCTGGATCTTCATGGGCCTGGTGCTGCTGTGGCTTCTGGCCTCCTTCGCGGCACCGCTGGTCGCCCCCTTCACCCCGAACGAGATTGTCGGATCGGCCTGGTCCGGTACCTTCTGGCAGGCCACATCCGAGCACAAGGGCATGATCCTGGGCGCCGACCAGCTGGGCCGCGACCTGTTCACCCGGCTGCTGTACGGCACCCGCAACACCATGATGGTGGCGCTGGCGGCAACCGTGCTGTGCTTCGTCATCGGCATCTTCCTGGGCTTCTGGGCGGCCATCGCGCGCGGGGCCATCGACATGGTTCTGAGCCGGATCGTCGATCTGATCATCGCCATCCCCTCGCTGATCCTGACGCTGCTGGTGATCACCGCCACCGGCCCCTCGACGCCGGTGCTGATCATCGTCATCGCCATCATCGAGGCAACCCGCGTGTTCCGCCTGGCCCGCCTGACGGGGATGAACATCACCACGCTGGAGTTCTTCGAAACCGCCCGGCTGCGCGGTGAAAGCAAGCTGTGGCTGATGACCCGGGAGATCCTGCCCAATGTGGTGCGCCCGATGGTGACGGAATTCGGCCTGCGCTTCTGCTTCGTCTTCCTGTTCATCGCCTCGCTCAGCTTCCTGGGGCTGGGGGTGCAGCCGCCGATTGCCGATCTGGGCTCCATGGTGCGTGACAATGCCCCGGCGCTGACCTTCGGGGTGCTGGCCCCCTTCTTCCCGGCGGGTGTCATCGCCGCCATGGCGATCGCGATGAACTTTGCCTCGGATGCCGCCACGGACAAGATCCGATGAGCCTGATGAGCAATCCCAACGACCTGACGCGCCGGAGCCCTGCCATGACCCAACCGCTTCTGAAGATCGACGGCCTGCGCATCGAGGTCGAGAAGGACGGCGCCTGGTCCGAGATCCTGCACGGTGTCTCGCTTGATCTGCACCGCGGAGAGATCCTGGGCGTGATCGGCGAAAGCGGCGCCGGCAAGTCCACCATCGGCCTGGCCGCGCTTGGCTACGTGCGCAAGGGGGGGCGGTTCTCGGGGGGGACGGTGCATCTGGACGGCGTCGAGATGCTGAGCGCCCCGACCGCCCAGGTCGAGAAGATGCGCGGGATGCGGGTGGCCTATGTGGCCCAGTCCGCCGCCAGCCATTTCAACCCGGCCCATACCATCGGCGACCAGTTCGCCGAGGTGCTGCGGATGCGCAGCCCGATGAAGAAGCGCGACATCGCGCGCAAGGCCGCCGACCTTTACGCAGAGCTGGGCCTGCCCGATCCCGAAAGCATCGGCGGGCGCTATCCGCACCAGCTTTCCGGCGGGCAGCTTCAGCGGGCGATGATCGCCATGGCGATGGCCACCGATCCGGACCTGCTGATCTTCGACGAACCGACCACGGCGCTGGACGTGACCACCCAGCTGGACGTGCTGGGCTGCGTGAAACGGGCGCTGACGCGCTCGGGGGCGGCGGCGCTGTATATCACCCACGATCTGGCGCTGGTCGCGCAGATCTCTGACCGGATCATGGTGATGCGCCATGGCGCGGTGGTGGAAAGCGCGCCGACCCGGCAGATGCTGTCGGCGCCCGCCGAAGACTATACCCGCGCGCTGCTCAAGGGCGTGGCCAGCGAACGCGGCCCTGAATTCGAGGCCCCGAAGGGCGAACGCGCGCTGCTGCGCCTCGACAATCTGACGGCCAGCTATGCCTCGGGCGGGAAGACCGTGCTGAAGGACGTCACCGTCCATGTCCATCGCGGCGAAACGGTCGCCATCGTGGGCGAGAGCGGCTCGGGCAAGTCGACGCTGACGCGCTCGGTCGTGGGTCTGCTGCCGCCCTCGGACGGGGCGATGGTGTTTGACGGCCAGCAGCTGCTGCCGAAGCTGGAAAACCGGCGCGGAGAGGTGCTGCGGCGCATCCAGCTGGTGCACCAGCTGCCCGATCTGTCGCTGAACGGCGCCCAGAGCATCGGCACGATCATCGGCCGTCCGCTGCAACTGTTCCGCGGCCTGAAGGGTCAGGCGCAGCGCGACCGGGTGGCGGAACTTCTGAGCATGCTGGAACTGCCGGAAAGCTATGTCAGCCGGCTGCCGCACCAGCTGTCGGGCGGCGAGAAGCAGCGCGTGGCGATTGCCCGTGCCCTGGCCGCCGAACCCGAGCTGTTGATCTGCGACGAGGTGACCTCGGCGCTGGACCAGCTGGTGGCGGCGGGGGTGCTGCGCATCCTGCGCAAGCTGAAGGAAGAGCTGGGCCTGTCGATGATCTTCATCACCCACGACATGGCCACCGTGCGCGAGATCGCCGATACCGTGATCGTCATGCGCCAGGGCGCGGTGGTCAACCGCGGCACCGTGGCCGAGGTTCTGGACCATCCGAGCGAACCCTATACCCGCCAACTGGTCGAGGCCGCCCCCGAGATGGATCCGGACTGGATCACCCGGGTGCGCCCCGATTTCGCCTCGGCGCGCGGCTGAGGCGGGGCAGGGGGGTGCCCCTGCCGCGACGCCTGAAAGGAAGACCCATGAGCAGAGCCGGAAACCTTCTGGTGATCCTGTCGGATGAACATGCCGCGACGGCCCTTGGGATCGCGGCCTCCGACGTGACGGTGCATACCCCCAATCTCGACCGGCTGGCGGCGCGGGGGGTGCGCTTTACGGATGCCTATACGCCCTCGCCGATCTGCGTGCCGGCGCGGGCCGCCTTCGCAACCGGGCGACGGGTGCATGACATCCGCCTGTGGGACAATGCGATGCCCTACAAGGGGCAGCCGCGCGGCTGGGGCCATGGGCTTCAGGATTCCGGCATCCGCGTCGAATCCATCGGCAAGCTGCACTACCGTAACAGCGAGGACGACACCGGCTTTGACCGCCAGACCCTGCCGATGCATGTCGCGGGCGGGCATGGCATGGTCTACGGATCGCTGCGCCGCGAGGATGAGCGGGTCTGCCAGCGCAGCACCCGGATGCTGGGCGATTACATCGGCCCGGGCGACAGCCCCTATACGCAATATGACGCCGCCGTCACCGACAGGACCTGCGCCTGGCTGTCCGATGCCGCCGGGGGCCGCGATCCCTGGTGCCTTTACGTGGGTCTGGTGGCGCCGCATTTCCCGCTGGTGGTGCCGCAGGCCTTCCTGGACCTCTACCCCGAGGGCTGCCTGCCGCCGCTGCGCCTGCATCCCCGCGATGGCTATGAAAAGCACCCATGGGTGGCGCTGCATGATCAGGCCTTCGTCGGCGATGACGGCATGGTCGACGAGGCCGAACGCCAGATGGCGCGCCGGGTCTACTATGCGCTGTGCAGCTATCTGGATCACAACGTGGGCCGGATCCTCGATGCGCTGGAGGCGGCGGGCCTCTCGGAGACGACGACGGTGATCTACAGCAGCGATCACGGCGACAATGTTGGCACGCGGGGGCTTTGGGGCAAGGGCAACTTCTACCAGGAAAGCGCCGCCGTTCCGCTGATCGTCGCCGGTCCCGGCCTGCCGCAGGGCGCCCTGTGCCGGACCCCGGCGACGCTTCTGGATATCTCGGAAACCATCCTCGATCATTTCGGGGCGACGCTGGAGGGCACGCGGCCCGGACGCTCGCTTTATGATCTGATCGCCGAGCTGGAGGATCCCGAACGCGTGGTGTTCAGCGAATACCATGCGGTGGGGGCGGTTTCGGGCGGCTACATGCTGCGCAAGGGCAGCTGGAAGCTGATCCACTACCAGGGTTTCCCGCCCGAGATGTTCGATCTGCAAAGCGACCCGGGCGAGACGGTGAACCGCGCCGCAGATCCCGCCTGCATGGCCAAGCGGGCCGAGCTTTACGCGGCGCTGCACGCGATCTGCAATCCCGCCGAGGTCGATGCCATGGCCTTCGAGGATCAGGATGCGCTGATCGCCAGCTACGGCGGGCGCGAGGCCGCGATGAAGGTCGGCGCCGTGGGGGCGACCCCGCCGCCCAAGGGCTGAGCGCCCGGAAAACAGGCAGTCCGTCAGGGCCGTGGCGTCACCCGCCGCGGCCCTTTTCGCATCCGGACGGGGCATCGGAGGGGCGTCGGGGGGCGGCAAACAGAAAGGGCCGCGACAGTGCTGTCGCGGCCCTTCCCGTGCCGGGTCGGAGGCAGGGAATGAAACCTTCCCGGCAGGTGATCGACCTCAGGCCTGGACCTTGTCCAGGATCCAGCGGGCGAATTCGTAGTTCGGACGTTCCAGATGCGAGAGCGCGCCGGGGGCGGCGAACTTGCTCTGCATGCCCTTCCAGACCTTCTCGGTGCAGCCCTTGTCCTCTTCGTTGACATGGTCGAGCAGCGCCTTCAGCGCGTCGAAATATTCGGGCGCCTTCGGGTCTTCCATGAATTCCGGGGACAGGCCGCCGCCGTAGAGGATCTTCACGTGGTCCGGGCCGTCGGGCATCAGCGAGAGATACCAGAAGTAGCCCGGCGTCAGGGTGATCAGCAGCGAGGGGTAGATCGCCAGCAGCCAGGTGCGCTTGCGATCGTCGCCTTCCAGCGTGGTGTTGGACGGGTGGGCGAGGGCCAGCGGCACGCGCTCATCCTTCAGGATGTGGTGGTAGTTGAAGCTTTCGAAGCCTTCCGGGCAGACCATGTCCTTCAGTTTCGACGCCCCGCCGATGGTGCCTGCGTGGCAGACCGGCAGGTGGTAGCTTTCCATGAAGTTCTCGGCCAGGATCTTCCAGTTGGTGTTCCAGCGGTGCTCTTCGCGGAACAGTTCCTGGTAGCGCGACATGTCGAGGTAGCCGACCAGATCGTCGACCTCTTTCAGGGCCTCGGCGGGTTCGGGCAGGTCGGCATCCAGCGTGACCATGATCCAGCCCTGCCAGTCGACGCAGCGGATCTGCGGCAGCGCGATGTGCTCCTTGCAGAAGGATCCGTTCAGCTCCATCGCGGGGGCGCCGCGCAGGGTGCCGTCCAGCGAATAGGTCCAGGCGTGGTAGGGGCAGACGATGGCGCGCGTGGTGCCGCGCCCTTCCAGCAGCGTGGACATGCGGTGGCGGCAGACGTTGGACAGCGCGCGCAGCTGGCCGTCGCGGTCGCGCAGCACGATCACCGGCTCGCCCGAGATTTCCATGGTCAGGTAATCGCCGGGGTTCTTCAGCCCGTCGGCACGACCGGCGCAGATCCAGCTTTTGGCAAAGATCTTCTCCTGCTCCTCGGCAAGGAAGGCGGGATCGGTATAGACCGAGACGGGCATGGCCTGAGCCTGCTCGAAGGGGGCGGACATGGTCTTTGCCAGCTCGGCCACGGGTGAGGAATGCGCTGTCATCGTGGTTGTGTTCCCTGTCTTGCTGGGTCAATTCTGCGCCGCGGAACGGCCGGAAGAAAGTATCTTCTCTCTCAGCAGGGCGAAGGACAGGGCTAACCAGAGGGCACCTGGGTTCGGCAAAGCTGACACCGCTCAGGATGTAATCCTTAGTCCCGGGCTAATCAAAGCTGCGATACTTTGTTATTTACCCTAACCCGTCCGGGTCGCAGTCTGGGGCGGACATATTGCGGCCCGCGCCTCTTGCGGGCGGCCAGAAGGAAGGACCTAGGATGCTGGATCAAGACGTGCTCGACGAGGGCCAGGCGCGGATCGACCTTGCGGCGGCGCTGCGGATGACGGCGCGCGCCAACATGCACGAGGCGGTGGCCAACCACTATTCCGTGGCGCTGAGCGCCGATGGCAAACGCTTCCTGATCAACCCGAAATGGATGCATTTCGCCCGGGTGCGGGCGTCGGACCTGATCCTGGTGGACATGAACGACCCCGAGGCGACGGCGAAGCGCGATGACCTGGACACCACCGCCCGGGTGATTCACGGCCAGGTCCACAGCCTGTGCCCGGCCGCGCGGGTGATCATGCACCTGCACCCGGTCGCCACCACCGCGCTGGCCTCGGTCGAGCCGCCGGAAATGCCGGCGATCGACCAGAACTCGGCCCGCTACTACAACCGCGTCGCGGTCGATACCCATTACGGCGGCATGGCGAATTCGGACGAGGAAGGCCGCCGGCTTGCCGGTCTTCTGGGCAACCATTCGCGCCTGCTGATGGGCAACCACGGCGTCATGGTCACCGCCGCCACCATGGGCGAGGCCTGGGACGACATCTATACCTTCGAGCGCGCCGCGCAGATCGTCGTGGCGGCGATGGCGACGGGCCGTCCGCTGAAGCATCTCTCGGCCGAGGCCGCCGAGCAGACCGCGCAGGACTGGGAAGGCATCGCCGATTTCTCGATCCGCCATTTCGAGGAGATGAAGCTGATCCTCGACAAGGAATGCCCCGACTACAAGGACTGAGGTCCTTTCCCACGTGACCCGGGGTCCCGGGTCACGTGGTCATGCCTGATAGGCGAAGGCGGTATCGGGGGTGACCTGGTGCTGCACATGGGCGACGAAGGCCGCCACGTTGCGCGAGGTTTCGGCCCCGGCGGTCATCATCAGCCCCAGCCGCAGCGCCCGCACCGGGGCGGCCAGCGGCACGTAGCGCAGCCGCCCGCCATCGGGCGCCCGGTCGCTGAGCGGCTTGATATTGGCGATGGAATAGCCGAAATCATTGGCCACGAGGGAGCGCATGACCGCGATGTCGCGGGTGCGCTCGACGATGTTGGGGGTGACGCCCGCATCGGTGAGCAGCGACAGGAAATATTCCGAACTCATCGGCAGATCGAGCAGCACCATCGGGAATTCCGCCAGCTCGGCGGGGGTGACGACCTTGTTGTTGGAGAGCGGATGCGTCTCGCTCAGCAGGGCGAAGGGGGGCAGGTCGATCAGCGGCAGGAAGTGGAAATCGGCGGGCACGTTCAGGTCGTAGGTCAGCGCCACGTCGATGCGCGCGGCGCGCAGATCCTCGAACAGTTCGGACTGGTCGCGTTCGTACTGGAAGAAGGTCACTTCGGGATACATGTCGACGAAGCCGCGGCGCAGCTTGGGCAGCATGATCTGCGCGAAGGTCAGCAGGCAGCCGACGCGGAAGTTGCCGCGCACGTTGCCGGCGATGTCATTGGCCAGCTCGGTGATGGCGCGGGCCTTGTCGAGGGCCTCTCGGGCGCCGACCAGAAAGCGTTCCCCCACCTGGCTGAGCGAGAGGCCCTGGGCATGGCGGCGCACGAAAAGCTGCAGGCCGAACTCGGCCTCCAGCTGACCGATGGCCGCCGAGATCGTCGGCGAAGACACGTTCACCTTCTGCGCGGCCAGCGCGATGGAGCCGCATTCGCAGACGGCGACGAAATATTCCAGCTGTCTGAGCGTGAACCTCAGGGGCATGTGCGGCTCCGGTCTGTGTGTGGCGGGGTTGTAGCCCCGCCACAGGGTGCAGGCAATCGCGATGCCCGGTTCATTCGTCGCCCGGCACCCCGTAGGAGGGGGCGTCGCCGGGGTTCAGCGCGCGGGTGACGTAATCGTCTGCCTGGGGCCTGTAGACTTCCCAGGCGCGGGCGAGCGCTTCGATCGGGCAGGCGTCGTCCAGCCAGTCGATGCGCAGCTCGGCATAGGGCCAGGCCTGCTTGTCGACGACCAGAAGGCCCGCGGAATGCACCGGACCGGCTTCGCCACCGGCGGCCATGCCGGCCTGCATCGCGGCGATCAGCCGGTCGCCCAGCGATCCGGTCGCGGTCTCGAAGGCCTTCACCATGGTGGCGGGGATCTGGTCATTGGCCAGCAGGTTGCCGCCCGAGGCGCAGTCGGTGCCCTCGGCCGAGGTCCAGATGCCCAGGGCGCGGGCGCCGGAATGGATCGCGGTGCGGCCTGCGCCGTCGATGGCGATCAGCTGGCGGAAATCGGCATAGCCGTCTGCATCGCGGGCCCGGGCCACGGCCTCGGGGGCGGTTGCGCCGGTTGCGATGGCGTCCAGCATCATCGGGCCGAGGGCGGGGTTGGTGATGTTCTGCGAGGAGGCCGCGCCGACCCCGGCACGGGCAAAGGCGCAGCGCGCCGCCACCGCCGGAGAGGACGAGGAGATCGCCATGCCGAACTGGCCGGTCTGTGCGCAGCGCGCCACGATGGAGAAGGTCATGCGGGACTCCGTTCAGGAAAATGTAAAAAGGCCCGGACGAGGGGTCGCCCGGGCAGTTGGGGATCGCGGGGAGTCGCGATCAATCGGGAATGACGGCGGTGGCCTCGATCTCGACCAGCCAGTCGGGACGGGCGAGCGCGGTGACCACAAGCCCGGTGGAGACCGGGTGCACGCCCTTGATGTATTCGCCCATCACGCGGTAGACGGCCTCGCGGTGGCGCACGTCGGTCAGGAAGACCTGGACGCGGCAGACATGTTCCATGCCGCCGCCGCACTCTTCCATCAGCTGCTTGATGTTCTGCATGACCTTGTGGGCCTGCACGGTGGGGTCGTGGCTTTCGATGTTCTTGGCGTCATCGAGGTTTTGCGGGCACTGGCCGCGCAGGAAGACCATGCGGCCCCGGGCGACGACGGCCTGGCAGAGGTCGTTGTCGAGGTTCTGCTCGGGGTAGGTGTCCTTGGTGTTGAACGGACGGATGCGGGTATGAGCCATCTTCGGTGCTTTCGAGAGGGAGGGTCAGGCGTTCTGCGCGGCCGGAGCGGCGGCCGGGGCATCGGGGGTATAGGCGTTGTAACCGGCGCGGATCGCGATGTGATCGGCGATGTAGCGCGCGTCGTGCCAGACGCCCCAGATGAAGCTGGAGCCACGGCCCGACAGCCAGGGCAGGCCGAGGAAGTAGATCCCGGTTTCCGCCGAGACGCCGCGCTGGTGCTTCGGGCGCCCGGTCTCGTCGAAGGCATCGACATGCAGCCAGCCATAGTCGTTCGAGAACCCGGTGGCCCAGATGATCGTACCGACGCCGGCGGCCTTCAGGTCCAGCGTTTCCAGCGGATCGGTGACGCAGGCGGGCATTTCGCCCAGCTGGCGCGCTTCGGGTTCTTCGGGCAGATCCAGGCCGTTGCGGGCGATATAGGCATCGGCCTCGTCCAGCAGGGCGAGGTAGTTGTCGTCGCCGCGCAGGATGTTGCGTTCGATGTCGGGGGCAAAGCGCAGCACGCCGTCGGTGCAGCTTTCGGTGCGCCCGACAAGGGTGATGCCCTCGCGGCCCAGGCGGCGGAAGCTCATGGTTTCGCCGCCATTGGCGCCCGAGACGGCGATGGTGACATGTTCGGTGCCCGGCGCGCTGGCCTGCATGTCCCATTTGCCCAGCACGCCCAGCCACCAGACGAAATCGCGGCCCCGGTAGGCGCGCGGCGGGCGGTCGTGCGGCCCGACCGAGAGGTAGACCTTGCGGCCCGCGCGGCCCAGTTCCTCGGCGATCTGCGCGCCGGAAGAGCCCGCGCCCACCACCATCACCGCGCCCATCGGCAGATCGGCGGGGTTGCGGTAGTCGGAGGAATGCATCTGCCTGAGGCCGGCGGTTTGCGGCACGATCGGCGGGATCACCGGGGTCTGGAAGGCGCCGGTCGCCACGACCACGCTTTTCGCCTCGATGGCGCCGGCAGAGGTGGTGACCAGAAAGCCCGGGCGGCCCTTCAGCGGATCGACGGCGGTCACCTCGACGCCGGTGCGCACGGGGGCGTCGACCATCTTGGCATAGGCTTCGAAATAGGCGGCGATCTCTTCCTTCGGGGGGAAGCCGTCACCGGGGGTCTCGGGGAAGTCCATGTTCGGGAAGCGGTCGTGCCAGGCGGGACCGTTCGCCACCAGCGAATCCCAGCGGCGCGTGCGCCAGCTTTCTGCGATCCGGTCCTTTTCGAGGACGATGTGCGGCGTGCCGTTGCGGCCCAGATGCTCGCTCATCGCCACGCCGGCCTGCCCTGCGCCGATGACCAGCGTATCGATCGTTTCAACCGGCATAAGCCAACCCTTTCCTGAAATCTTTCACGCGGGGGCAAACCCCCTGTCCCGATCAGCTTAGTCGGCGGATGGGTTCGGGAAAATTATGATTTGATGTAGCACTGCTTAGGAAACCCCTTTGTCGTGCAGCCCGCAGTTGCGCGACCCCGCGTCAGGACCAAGCCCGCGTCTAAGCGATGCTCAGGCAAATCGTTCTGGCGATGCCCCGGGCAGGGCGCTAGGCCGGGGCCTGCCATCCGGACGACAGGAGCCGCCATGCAGACCGACAGAGTGCAGCAGATCCTTGGGGATCTTGTGGGTTTTCCGACAATTACGCGCGGGCCGAACCGGGCGCTGATTGATTATTGTGCACAGCTTCTGGAGGCGGCGGGCTTTGCGGTGCAGATCGTGCCGGCGGCTTCGGGCGACCGTTTCGGGCTGCTGGCGCGTTTCGGCGCGGGCGCGGGCGGGCTGCTGTTCTCGGCCCATACCGATGTCGTGCCGGTCGAGGGGCAGGACTGGACCCTGCCGCCTTTCGAACTGACGCAGCGGGACGGGCGGCTGCACGGGCGCGGCACCACCGACATGAAGGGCTTCATCGCCTGCGTTCTGGCCATGGCCGAGGGGCTGCGGGCGGCGCCGCCCGCCCAGCCCGTGGGCATCGCGCTCAGCTGGGACGAGGAGGTCGGCTGCCGTGGCATCCCCGAGATGATCGACCAGGTGATCCCGGTGCTGGGCCGTCCGGATCTGTGCATCGTCGGGGAACCGACGCTGCTGAAGCTGGCCATCGGCCACAAGGGCAAGGCCAGCTACCGGGCGTTTTCGGCGGGCGAGGCCGGGCATTCCGCCATGGCCCCCGATTTCACCAATGCGCTGCACGCCGCCGCCGACCTGATCGCAGAGATCCGCCGCGTCCAGGCCGATCTGATGGCCCATGGCGCGCAGGACCCGGACCAGCATCCCGCCTGTTCGACCATCCATGCCGGGGTGATGAAGGGGGGAGTCGCGCTCAACATCGTGCCCGACAGCGCCGAGGTGCTGTTCGAGATCCGCCACCTGGCCACCGAGACCCCGGCGCAGATCCTGGCCCAGCTTCGGGTGCCCGAGGGGGTGACGATCACCGGGACCGGCAGCTATCCGGGGCTTGAGGCCGACCCCGAAGATCCGGCGGTGCGCGCCTTCGCAGCGTTGCTGCCCGATGGCGGCGCCGAGCCGGTGAAGATCGCCTTCGGGACCGAGGCGGGCTTTTTCGCGGCGCTCGGCATTCCCACCGTGGTCTGCGGCCCCGGCACGATGCGCGATGGCCATCAGCCCGACGAGGGGATCGAAATCGCCCAGCTTGTCGCTTGCCGCGCGCTGCTGGAGCGGGCGGTGCGTCAGGCTGTCCCCGCGTCAGGGAGGTAGGCACGTCCTCTGCCGGGACCCCCTTGGTTAGGTTGGCGCTAACCGGCTGCGCGGAAATTTGTAATGTCTTCCTGTCGCTTTCCGCGCCTAGGCTGTCGCAAGAGCCGGGCCTTTGGCGCACCGGCCAGATCAGCGCGGGCGGTTCGACCCTTCGACCGCCCGTCGTCCCGGCCCCGGTTCACGGGGGCCCGGGTCCACACGGAGTACGAAGATTGAGCAAGACACAGATCGCCCTCGCCTGCCTGTTCCAGGCCAATGGTCAGCATAACGGAGCCTGGCGGATGCCCGAGGCCGAGCCCGGCGCGGATACCGACATCCAGCACTACATCCGCTATGCGCAGAAGCTGGAAGCGGCCAAGTTCGATCTGTTCTTCCTGGCCGATACCCCGGCAAGCCGCACCGACAACCTTGAGGTCTGGACCAAGTCTCCGATCTACCAGAACGGGCTGGAACCGATCACCGTGCTGAGCGCGCTGGCGATGCATACCAGGCACATCGGTCTGGGCGGCACCATGTCGACCTCTTTCTCGGAGCCGTTCAACATCGCCCGCCAGTTCGCCGCGCTCGACCATATCTCGGGTGGGCGTGCGGCCTGGAACGTGGTGACCTCGGCCAATGACTACGCGGCGCGCAACTTCGGCCTCGACCGTCTGCCGCCCCATGCGCGCCGTTACGAGAAGGCCGGTGAATGCGTCGATGTGGTGCAGAAGTACTGGGACACCTGGGAGGATGATGCCTTCATCTTCGACAAGGAAGGCGCCCGCCAGTTCGATCCGGCGAAATACCACGTGGTCGATCACGACGGCGAATTCTTCAAGGTCTACGGCGGTCTGAACGTTGCCCGCGCGCCCCAGGGTCACCCGGTGATCATCCAGGCCGGCGCCTCGGATGCGGGCAAGGAGCTGGCCGCGCGCACCGCGCAGGTGGTCTTCGGCACCGGCGGCAGCAAGGAGGCCGCGCGCGCCTTCTATACCGACCTGAAGGGGCGGATGGCGAAATACGGCCGCGCCCAGGACCAGCTGAAGGTGCTTTCTGGGCTGAACGTCATCATCGGCGACACGGTGCAGGAAGCGGAAGAGAAGTACGAGTACCTGCGCTCCTTCATCCCGCCGGAACTTTCGGTGCTGTATCTCTCGATGGATCTGGAAACCCAGCTGCTGGACCTGCCGCTGGATGCGCCGATCCCCGAGGATCGCATCCCCGCCGCCTCGAACCACCACACCGCCTATTTCAACCAGATCGTGGAGCTGATCCGCTCGGGCAAGACGCTGCGCGAGATCGCGGCCAGCTACAAGCGCGGCAACCGCTTCATGTGCGGCACCCCGGAGATGGTCGCCGACTGGATGGAGGAATGGGTGAGCGAGGGCTGCGGCGACGGCTTCATGCTGCCGCTGGCCTACCTGCCGGGGATCCTGGACGATTTCGCCGGCAAGGTGATCCCGATCCTGCAGGAGCGCGGCCTCTACAAGACCGAATATGCCGGCGAGACGCTGCGCGACGGCCTGGGGCTGGATCGTCCGGTCAACCAGCACCTGCTGTAAGCGCCGCCAAGGCCAGAAGGATTTGGGCCGCCCCGGGGTTCGGGGCGGCCTTTTCATGTCGGGGCCCGTGTCGTCGGGTCCTGTGTCGGGGCCGGGGTTACCAGGTCTCGGCGCGGGGGATCGGCCCGGCCTGACCGCTGTGGCGGTGGTTGGCGGCGCTGCGCGGGGCGATGCCCAGATCCTCCAGCCGCTCGCGCGGAAGGGCATCCAGTGCCCGGTCGCGGACCTGCCCGGTCCGGGTGGCGGGGCGGCGGGCCTTCAGCAGGCCGGTCAGCGTCAGGGCGGGGGCGGTCAGGGTGGACATCAGGGTCATCGGTTCTCTCCGGGGGTAAGGTGTGATCCCATGCTGCGCCCACCCACGTCAGGGTTGCGTGAATTTCCGGGTGCAACGCCATGGCGCGAGTGCAATACTTCCGTCAAAACATCGTCATGCCGCGTGAAAACCACCTTGGGAGGCCCGTCTGCGATGCCCCGCCTTGTGCTTCACCTGTCCGGCCCCTTCCTGGCCGAGCATGACGGCGCGCCGCTGGAGGGGCTGGGGCGCCGCGCCCAGGGGCTGCTGGCCTATCTGGCCTGCCAGCCGGGGCTTCGGGCAGAGCGTGGCCTGCTGGCGGACCTGCTGTGGTCGGATCGCGGGGCGGCGCAGGCGCGGGCCTCGCTCCGGCAGGAACTGTCGGCACTGCGGCGCCGGCTGGGCGATGGCATCGGCGCCGACCGCCAGGGGATCTGGCTGGCTGCCGACACCACCGAGGTGGCGCGGGGCGAGGGTGATTTCCTGAGCGGCTTCGACCTGCCCTCGGAAGGTTTCGAGGACTGGTTGCGGGCGCAGCGACAGGCCGCTCCCCCCGCCGCGCCCGAGGCGCCCGCGCGCCGGCTGGACCGTCCGGCGCTGGCGGTGCTGGCCTTCGAGGCCTTCGGCCCCGGCGCCTCCGAGATGTTCGCCGACGGCATCGTCGAGGAAATCACCGCCGCCCTCAGCCGAAGCCGGGATTTCGACGTCATCGCCCGCCAGTCCACGGTGATGCTGCGCGCCAGCCCGCTGCCGGTCCCCGAGATCGCCGCCCGGCTGGGGGCCAGCTACCTGTTGCAGGGCGCGGTGCGGCGCTCCGGCGACCGGGTGCGGATTTCGGTCCAGCTGGTGGGCGGGCGCGACGGGCGTACCCGCTGGTCGGGACGTTTCGATGATCGTCTGGATGACCTGATGGATCTGCAGGACCGCATCGCGGCCCATGTCGCGGGGCAGCTTTCGCCGAACCTGCGCGCCGCCGAGATCCTGCGCGCCCGGCGCACCGCCCCCGAGGACCGCAGCAGCTACGAGCTGGTGCTGACCGCGCTGCCGCATTTCTGGGTCCATGACCCGCAGGAGAACCGCCGCGCTCTGGTACTGCTGGACCGGGCCGTGGCCCGCGATCCCGAGGCCGCCCATGCGCTGGCGATGAAGGCCTGGTGCCATGCCCATGACTGCTGCTACCTGTGGACGCCGCGCCCGGACCTGGCGCGGGCGCAAAGCCGGGCGGCCTTCGACCGCGCCTATCCCCGGGTGCAGGACAATCCCGCCACGCTGACCGCGCTCAGCGCCGCGGCGGCCCTGGCGTTGCGGGATTTCCCGCTTTCGGAAGAGCTGGCGCTGCGGGCGCTGGAGCTGGATCCGAACAACGCCTGGGCCTGGCTGCGGCTGGGCTGGGTCGCGGTCTACCTGAACCGCCCCGAAGAGGGGCTGACCCATTTCGACCGGGCCGAGAACCTCAGCCCGCTGGACCCCTTCCTGTTCAACATGCAGTTCGGGCGGGCGGCGGCGCTGCGGGTGATGGCGCGCTACGATGCCTCGGTCGCGCTGATCGAGAAGGGGATGCGCGCCGCGCCGACCGCGCACTGGGCGCACCGGATGATGTTCGGCACGCTGTGGCTGAAGGGGGACCGGGCGGGGGCGGTGGCGGCGGGTCGGCGCTGGCTGGCGCATTTCCCGGACCTCTCCACCGACATTCTGCTGGAGGGGCTGCCCTCCTGGACCCATGACCCCGGCTACCTGGAGGTACTGCGCGACTTCCGCGCCCGCATCCCCCCCGAGGACTGAACCGCCCCCGGGGCGGGCGGCGGATCAGGCGCGGGCGGGCCGGCGTCCGGGCAGCCGCAGCCGACCGCTGGCGACCAGCACGCCAAGGATGGTCAGGGTGACGCCGCCCAGCTGCGCGGGGCCCGGCATCCGTCCGGCCAGAGTCGCGATCACCAGCGCCGAGACCGGGACGATGTTGAACAGGATCGCCGTTGGGCCGGGGCCGCGCACCCGGATGCCGATGGTCCAGAACAGGAAGGCCAGCACCGACCCGGCGATCGCCATCCACAGGGTCACGCCCCAGACCGGCGCCGGTGCGGCCAGCGCCTCGGCCAGGGGATGTTCGAAGGCCAGCGCGCCGGTCAGCAGCAGCAGGGCGCCCGCGACCATGGTCCAGGTGGTGGTGGCCAGGGGGCTCGACTCTTTCACCCAGCGGCGGCTGAACACCGTGAAGCAGGAGACGCAGAGGCTGCCGCCCAGGATCATCAGGTCGCCCGGCGACAGCGCCGCCCCGGCAAAGGCGCCGACGGTCAGGGCCACGCCCGTCAGGCTGAGCGCCATGCCCAGCAGCGCCGCCGGGCGCGGCATCCGGCGCGCCACCAGCGCGTCGATCAGGTTCGTCGACAGCGGCGTCGTGGCCATGATCAGCGCCGCCGTCACCGGGCTGGAGCTGCCCATTCCGAGGCAGAGCGCGGCATTGAAGCCGGCGATGCCCAGGGCACCCAGGACCACGAAGGCGGGGGCGTTGCGCGCCAGGCCGCGACGGTCGATGCCCTCGGTCAGGATCAGCCACAGCAGGATGATCGCCGCGGCGACGGCAAAGCGCAGCGCGGCGGCGGTCCAGGGCGAAAGATCGGTCAGCACGAAGCGGGTGGCTTCGAAATTCGTGCCCCAGAAGATCGCGGCCAGGGCGGTCAACCCGACCGCGCGGGAGGAGGAGGTGGAAGACATGGAGAGATCCCTGTGCTTGGTCTGTCACGGGTCTCGCATTCCCGTTTCCGGGGCGATACAGCTAAGGTCGGGATGCTGTTTTCCGAAAACGGGAGGGTGGGGCATGGATCGGCTGAACTGGGACGATACCCGGGTCTTCCTGGCGCTGGCGCGGGCGGGCTCCCTTTCCGGGGCGGCGCGGGGGCTGGGTCTGGGCGTGGCGACCATGGCGCGGCGGATCGAACGGATGGAGCAGGCGCTTGGCCTGCCGCTGTTTCGCCGCCACCAGGCGGGCTATGCGCTGACCGACGAGGGGCGGGCGCTGGTGCCGCGCGCCGAGGCGGTGGAGCTGGCGATGAGCGACCTGCGCACCGAAACTGCCGCCCAGTCCGAGATCTGCGGCCTTGTGCGGCTGGCCTGTGTCGAAAGCCTGATCACGCCGGTCCTGCTGCCGGCGCTGTCGCCGCTGATGGCGGAAAACCCGGGCCTCGACCTTGAGATCAGCTTTCAGTCGACGACGGTGAACCTGCACCGCCACGATGCCGATCTGGCGCTGCGCATGGTGCGGCCCGAACGCGGCAACCTGCGGGTGCGCAAGCTGGCAGAGGTGGGGTTCGGCCTTTACGCCCCGGCTGGGGGGGCGGTGCCCGACCGCCACGTGATCTGGCCGGAACACCCCGGGCTGAGTACCCCCGCCGGCTGGTCCGCCGCGCTTTGCCCCGAGGGGGCGCCGCGGATGGCGGTCAACACCATGACCGGCATGGTCGAGGCGGTGCGCATGGGCACCGGGGTCGGGCTGCTGCCGCATTTCCTGGCGCGTGCGGCGGGGCTGCGCCTGCTGCGCGACCGGCTGCCCTCGGGGGAACGGATGCAGCGGGAGCTGCTGCTGGTCACCCACGGGGACCTGGCCGCCGCCCGTCGGGTGCGGGCGGTTTCAGAGGTGCTGACGGCGGCGATCATCGCCCGCCGCGCCGATCTGGAAGCGCCCTGAGCGCTACCAGAGGCAGCCGCGCGCCGTGACCGGCCAGATCGCCTCGACCGTATCGCCGCGCACTGCGACGTAATGATCGTAAAGATTGCAGGTCGGGTCGCAGTGGCCCGGCACCAGCCGCAGCCGGTCGCCGCGCGCCAGCCGGTCGTCGGGATCGGCGATCTCTCCGTGTTCGTCCGAGGCGACGAGGTAGCTCAGCCCCTCGGCATCCAGACGCGGCAGCCCGCTGTCGAGCGACATGGCCTTCAGACCGGCATCGCAGACCGCCTTGCCGGGGACCGCGGTGCTCATGACCTCAGTCAGGATGAACAGCGCGTTCTCCATGCCTCCGGGTCGACCGCCGCCGATTTCCTCGATGCGGTCGTAATCGGCATCCATGAAGATGTAGGAGCCGCATTGCAGTTCGTTCACCTGGCCGAGGCCACTGTCGAGCCGGAAGGAGCCGGTGCCGGCCCCGCCGACGGTGGCGCAGTCGAAGCCTTCGGCGTGCAGGGCCTTCAGCGTGTCGCGGGTGGCCTGGGCCGCAGCCTTGGCGGCGGCGGCACGGGCCGCCGGATCGGCGATGTGCTGAAGCGATCCCTGGTAGGCCTGAAGCCCGCCGAAGATCAGCCCCGGCGCGGCGGCGATGGCCCGGGCCAGCGGCACGGCGGCGGCCCCCGGCGCGACACCGCAGCGGCCCGCACCCACATCGACCTCGACCAGAACGCTCAGCTCGGTGTCGTGATGGGCGGTGGCGGCGGCCAGTTCGGCGACGCCCTCCAGGCTGTCGACGCAGACGCCGATGCGGGCGCGTTCGGCCAGCCGGGCCAGCGCCTCGGCACGGGCGGTGCCGGTGATCTCGTTCGAGACGAGGATGTCGGTGACGCCCGCCTCGACCAGCGCCTCCGCCTCCGAGACCTTCTGGCAGCAGACCCCGCAGGCGCCGCCGTCGCGCATCTGGATGCGGGCGATATCGGCGGATTTGTGGGTCTTGGCATGGGCCCGCAGCCGCAGCCCGCTGTCCTGCACGAAGGCGCGCATCCGGGCGATATTGGCCTCGAAGGCGTCAAGATCGACGATCAGCGCCGGGGTGCGGATCGCCGAGACCGGATCACCGGGAAGGGCAGGGGGGCGGGCGGACGGCATCGGGGCAACTCCGGTCAGTGGATGGCGGCGGGTCGGCTGGCGGGCGCCAGCGCCGTCGCAAGATCGTCCCGTTGGCCGTCCATGGCGTCGGCCAGCAGGAGCGCGGTGGTCGGGCCCAGGGTAAAGCCCTGGTGGCCATGGCCGAAGTTCAGCCACAGCGTCGGGTGGCGCGGCGCCTGTCCCACCAGCGGCAGCATGTCGGGCAGGCAGGGACGGTGGCCGAACCACTGCACTTCCTGCACCCGGGGGCCAAGATCCACAAGGTCCGATACCGCCTTTGCGCCCCGCTCCAGCTGTCTGGGCTCTGCCGGTGCCTCGCGATCGACCAGCGCCGCGCCGGTGGCCAGGCGCAGGCCGCGGGTGGTGGGGGTCATGACGATGCCGTTCTGGGCATCCATCACCGGGCGCGACAGCGGGGTGGGGCTGTCGAAATGGCCGTGGTAGCCGCGTTTCCACAGCATCGGCACGCGGTAGCCGAAACGTTTCAGCAGATCCGGACCCCAGGGGCCCAGGGCGACGACGACCTGTTCCGCCTCGACCGGGCCCTCGGCGCTGTCGATCTGCCAGCCGGTGGCGCTCTGCGTCAGGCTGAGCGCATCGCCATCGACGAACCGGCCCCCCTGGCGGGTGAACAGATCGGCATAGCCGGCGGTCAGGGCGCCCGGATCCGCGCAGGTCCAGGTGTCGTCCCAGGCCAGGGCACCGGCGACGGGGCGTTTCACCCCAGGCTCGGCGCTGGCGAAGGTGGCGGCATCCTTCGCGGTGACCCGCACGCCGTATTCGGCCTTCAGCCGCTCGGCCTCGCGCGCGGCCCCGTCGAAGACGGAGCCATCGCGGAACACCTGGGCATAGCCGGTGCGGCGGATCAGGTTGTCCTGGCCGGAGGCCGCGATCAGCGGCTGGTGATCGGCAGTCGAGCGCTGCGCGAGCCGCGCATAGGTGGCCGCGATGGCGCGGTGGCGCGCGGGGGCGGAGTTGCGCCAGTAGGCGAGCAGCACCTTGGCGATCCGGGGCAGCTGGGCGGGATCGTAGACGATGTCGTTGCTGCGTCCGGTCGCGTAGGACAGGAGGGTGCGCAGGTCGCGGGGAATGGCGTAGGGCTCGACCGCCTCGGCCTGGATGAAGCCGGCATTGCCAAAGCTCGTCTCGCGGCCCGGGCCGCGCCGGTCGACCAGGGTGACCTGATGACCGCGTGCCTGAAGCGCAAGCGCGCTGCTCACGCCGACCATGCCGGCGCCTAGAACCATGATCTGCGACATGGCACGTCTCCTGTCCGGAAGGGGCTTACGCCTCGGCGATGACGGTGATTTCCAGCTTGGCCGGAATCATCAGGCCGGATTGCACGGTGGTGCGCACCGGCAGCGGATCCGAGAAGAAGGTGGCATAGGCCGCGTTGAACTCGGCGAAATCGGCGGCATCGGTCAGGTAGCAGGTGCAGGAGACGACATTGGCCAGCGTCAGGCCTTCGGCCTCCAGCGTGGCGCGGATGCGGTTCAGGCAGTTCTCGGTCTGGGCGGTGATGCCCTCGGGGACGGTGCCGTCGGCGGCAAAGCCGAGCTCACCGGAGAGGTAGACCGTGTTGCCGATGCGGCGCGTCTTGGAGAAGGGGAGGTTCATCTGAGGGGACCTTGTCTTTGGGGCAAGATGGAAAAGACCGGCCGGAGCCGGTCTCTCGGGCTTATTGAACACTGTTCTATAAACCTGTCAAGCGGAGGGCTGTCAGGCGGCCAGCACCCGCTCGATGGCGTCGAGGAAACCATCGGTTTCTGCCGCTCCGATAGGCAGAGACAGCGCGATGAGGCCGCGCGCGGCAAAGTAGTACCCCTCGGCCTGCATCCGGAAATGCAGCAGGCGCAGGCGTTTGGCGGCCTCCGGACCGGTGCCGTGGATGTTCATGATCGATCCCATGCCGGTGACGTGGAACAGCCCGCCCGCGGCGTCGAAGCGCGCGTTCAGCGCGGCGCGGAAGGCTTCGCCCCGCGCGAACAGCGCGTCCAGCGCCTTCGGCGTCAGGTAGTGATCCAGCGCCGCCAGCCCTGCCGCCATGGTCAGGCGGTTGTTGTTGAAGGTGCCGGCATGGCCGATGGCATCGGGACGGGTGGGGTCGAAATGGTTCATGATGTCGGCCCGGCCCCCGAAGGCGCCGAAGGCCAGGCCGCCGCCGAAGAACTTGCCGATGGTGGTCATGTCCGGCGTGATGCCAAGGCGCGCCTGGGCGCCGCCTTCGGACATGCGGGCGGTCTGGACCTCGTCGAAGATCAGCAGCGCGCCGGTCTCGGTGCACAGGTCACGCAGCAGCTGAAGGACCTGCGGGTCGGCGGCACGGCAGCCCCCGGCGCCCTGCATCGGCTCGATCAGCACGGCGGCGATCTCGGGCCCGTGGGCGGCGAATTCGGCGCGGGCGGCCCCGGCATCATTGTAGGGCAGGACGGCGAAATCGAAGGGCACGTTCACGGGCGCATTGCCATGGCCGAAGGTCAGCACCCCGCCGTGATAACCGCCCTGGAAGACGACGACGCGGGGCCGGCCCGTGACCAGCCGCGCGGTGGTCAGCGCCATCAGGTTGGCCTCGGTCCCCGAATTGGCGAAGCGCAGCAGCTCCATCGAGGGGAAGCGGGCCACCAGACGTTCGGCCAGCGCGGCCTCGTAGGGGGTGTGGGAGGACAGGTTGATGCCCTCGGCATGGACGCGGGCCATGGCCTCGGCCAGGGCGGGGGCGGTGTGGCCGAAGATGCCGGCGGTGAATTCGCCCAGGAAATCCACGTAGTCATGGCCGTCCACGTCGCGGATGTGGCAGCCCTGGCCGCTGGCGACCGACAGCGGGAAGGGATCGGACCAGAGCGAGGTCCGGGTGTTGCCGCCCGGCATGACGCGGCGCGCGCGTTCCAGCGCGGCGGCGCTGCCGGGGTTGCGGGCGACATAGGCGGAGCGCGCGGCATCCAGCGCCGCGTCAAGATCGGAGGTGAAGGCGTCGGTCATCGGGAAAGGGTCCGGAGCAGGGGGGATCAGCGGGGGGCGCGGGCGGCCAGCCCCTCGATCAGCAGATCGAGCAGCAGGGTAAAGCCATCGTCGTAGGAGATGTCGGCCCCGTTCTGCCAGCGCAGCACGAAGATGCGGTTGGTGATATGGGGCAGGGCGGCATGGGTCAGCGGATGGGTCTGCGGGTCGATCTGGGCGACGCGCTCGGCAAAGAGCTGTTCCCAGTCGGTGGCCTTGTCGGAGGGCGGGGGCGCCAGCTCCATGGTGACGAAGCCGACCAGCCCGCCCAGCAGGGCGTTGAAGGCGGTGCGCAGGTCATCGCCCTTGTAGCCCGCATCCTGCAGTGCCGAGAGCACGGTTTCCACCCAGTCGATATTGGCGACGCCGTTCGACTTCATCTGCGCGCCCAGCAGAGGCGCGACATTGGGATGTTCGTGCACCAGCTTGCGATAGCGCAGGAAGACCGCGCGCAGGCGGGTCTTCCAGTCGGGTTCCTCGCCCAGCCCTTCGGACAGCGCGCCGGTGATGGAGGCGGCGATCTCGGCGAAAAGGTCCTCCTTGGCGCCGCCGACATGCCAGTAGATCACTGTCGGAGAGACCTTCAGCGTGCGCGCCAGTTCCCGCAGGGAGAAGCCGGCAAAGCCCTTCTCGTCGATCTGGCGAATGGCGGCCTCGACCACCTGTGCCTTGCTGAGTCCCACAACTGCGGCACGACCTCTGGGTGATTTGCCTGATTTTTGTGCGCTGTCCTGAGTCAATCTGCATCCCCGTGGCTAAATTTATGGCAGTTTTGGGCGCGACGGGCCGGAAGGCGTCTTGCCGGATTTCCTTTTATAGAACATCGTTCAATAAGCATTTCAAGTTTTCCCGCCCCAAAGCGGGCCCCGACCAGCGACTCAGACGCAGGGAGCCGTAAATGGCCGCAATACCCATCCTCATCCTCTCCGCGCTGCTGCTCTCCGGCGGCGCCGTGCTGGCGCACCTGATCGGTGCCGCCTCCATCCTGTCCTTCGTGGCGGCCGACCGCGTGCGCTTCCTGGCCGCCGCCCCGCAGCGCATCATTGCGCATATCGACCTGTTTTCCATCATGTCGATGCCGCTGTTCATTCTGGCGGGCGAGATCATGAACCGCGCGGGCGTCACCCAGGCCCTGCTGGACCTGGCGATGGCGCTGATGGCGCGGCTGAAGGGCGGCCTGGGTCACGTCAACATCCTGACCTCGGTGTTCTTCGCGGGCATCTCCGGCTCGGCCATGGCCGATGCGGCCTCGGTGTCCAACACGCTGGTCCCGGCGATGAAGAAGGCGGGCTATTCGCTGAACTATGCCGGGGCGATCACCGCCGCGTCGTCGGTCATCGGGCCGATCATCCCGCCCTCGATCGTGATGATCTTCTACGGCGCGCTGATGAACACCTCGGTCGCCGCGCTTTTCATCGCCGGCATCATTCCGGGCCTGCTGATGGCGCTCGCGCTGTTCGGGGCCAACGCCTACATGGCGCACAAGCACGATCACCCCTCGGGCGAACGCGTGCCGCTGCGCGAGATCCTGCGCCGCGCGGTCTATGCGCTGCCCGCCACCGTCATTCCGGTGATCATCCTGTCGGGCATCGTCTTCGGCATCATGACCCCGACCGAGGCCGCCGGCGTCGCCGTGTGCTGCGCCATCATCGCCGGGATCATCTACGGCCAGATGACCTGGGGCAAGCTGATCGAAAGCCTGGAGCGCACCGCGATCCTGTCGGGTTCGATCTTCATCCTGCTCTCGGGCGTGGCGATCTTCGGCTACCTTGCCGGGCTTGAGCAGATCCCCTCGAAACTGGCGCAGATGCTGATCGGGCTGGGCTTTGACGGCTGGAAGTACCTGCTGCTGCTGAACGCGGTCTTCCTGGTCGCCGGGATGTTCCTGGAGGTCCCCGTGGCGCTGGCGCTGCTGGTGCCGCTGCTGGTGCCCACCGGCATCTCGATGGGCGCGGACCCGGTGCATCTGGGCATCGTCATCGTGGTGAACCTGACGCTGGGCATCGTGACCCCGCCCTTCGGGGCCGCGCTGCTGGTCGTCTCGGCCGTGTCGGGGGCGCCTTACTGGGGCATCGCCCGCGCCGCCGCCCCCTTCCTGCTGGTGCAGCTTGGCGTGCTCATGGTCCTGACCTTCGTCCCCGAGATCAGCCTGTTCCTGCCGCGCCTGACCGGCTTCCTGAACTGAGGAGAGTTGCGATGATCTTTTTCGCCGACGCGCTCTATGCCCTTTCCGAGCGGCTCAATACCATTGCCAAGCGCATCGCGGCCTACTGCTTCCTGGGCATGCTGCTGGTGATGATGCTGCAGGTGGTGGCGCGCTACATCTTCTCCTCCCCGCCGTTCTGGACCGAGGAGCTGGCGCGCTGGCTGATGGTCTGGGGCGGGCTGCTGGGGGCGTCCTGCGCCTTCCACACCCATGCCGACCCGGCAATGGTGCACCCGCCCAGCCACGTGATCTGGCGGCAGAAGGCCCAGGTGGTCGCCCGTTTCCTGGCCTCGTGGATCTTCTTCGCGCCGGTGCTCTACTACACCTGGCCCTACGTGGAGCGCCAGATCGGCCGCACCTCCGAGGGGCTTGGGGTGTCCACCGCCTGGATGGCCACCGCCCTGCCGGTCGCCATCTTCCTGATCCTGCTGCACGGGCTCGCCGGTCTCGGCGCGCTCATCTCGCCCCGGGTGCTCTCGAAAGAGATCGCCTTTGCCAAAGAAGCCGAAGCCAACATGCTGGAGTAACCATGAAGACCCTGCTTGCCACCACCGCCTTCACCCTCGCGCTTGCCATCGGCGGCGTGGCCGACGCCCAGTCGATCAACATCGCCCTGGATGCCAACCCCGACCGCGAGAAATCCGGCACCTTCCGCTATGCCGACAACCTGCTGACCAACCTCAAGGCCGAGGGCTGGAAGACCGAGGCCTTCCCGCTGAACGCCATCGGCGGCGAGGACGAACGTCTGGACCAGATCCGTTCGGGCATTCTGGACGTCTCGATGTCGAACTTTGCCGTGGCCACCCAGATGGTCCCGGAAATGCGCGTCCTCCAGCTGCCCTACGCCTTCGAGAACCCCGATCACGAGTTCAAGTTCTTCACCGAGAGCGACTACCTCGCGACGGTGAACAAGCAGCTTGAATCCGACGGGATGCACATCCTGGCCGTGGTGCCCAACGGCGGCTTCCTGGGCATCTTCAACGATGAGCACGAAGTGAAGACGGTTGCGGACATGAAGGGCCTGCGGATGCGCGCCCTCGACCCCTCGCAGCTGGAAATGTTCAAGATGATGGGCGCCAACGGCGTGGTCATCCCGTTCTCGGAAGTGCCGAACGCCATCCAGACCGGCATTGCCGACGGCTATGTGAACGCCTCTTCGGTGCCGCTGACCTTCGGCCAGGCCGATCTGTTCAGCAACTTCACCGACGCCAAGGTGATCATGTCGGCGCGCCTGGCGCTGGTCTCGACCGCCTGGTGGGATGATCTGTCGGATGCAGAGAAGCAGCAGGTGAACGACGCGTCCAAGAAGGCCCTGGCCGAGGTCTTCCAGTGGGTCGACGATTCCGAGGCGACCCACAAGAAGGAGCTCGAGGCGGCAGGCGTCGCGGTCTACGAACCCTCCAAGGCAGAGCTGGCGACCTTCAAGGAAGCCACCACCGAGATGAAGGGCACCGTGCCGAACGTGAAGCCCGAGCGCATCGACGCGATCCTGAAGATGATCTCGGACTACGCGCCGGAGTGATCCGCGCGACAGCGAAAGACAGGGGCGCCTTCGGGCGCCCCTTTGCGTTGCGCCCGGCGTGTTTCGGGGGAGTGCGTGACGTCCCGTTGCAATCATTGCGGGTATCAGCCGTTACCGGTGGCGGCATCGACCTGCCGGGCGGGGCGTTTCATGATGACCGCGAAGCCCGGATCGGCGGGCGCAGGATCGGTCCTGCGGCGCGCGATCGGGGGACGCCATGGCCCGGGTCCGTCCCGGACCCCGCCTTGAGGAGGGCGGGTGGCCTCCCCGGAGGGTGCAACGGGAGGAAAACAGATGAAAAGACATGTCCTGGCGGCCCTCGGGCTGGCCACCGCCTTTGCCGTGCCGGCCCATGCCGAAGACCCGGTCCGGGTCGGGCTGCTGCTGCCCTTCTCGGGCGTCTATGCCGCGCTTGGCAATGATATCGAGGCTGGTTTCGACCTTGGGCTCGAGACCTTCGCGCCCGACAGCGGCTTCGAGGTGATCCGCGAGGATACCGAGGTCAAGCCGCCGGTGGCGCTGGCCAAGACCCGCAAGCTGATCCTGCAGGACAAGGTCGACGTGATCGCCGGCGTTGTCAGCTCGGGCGTGCTGGGGGCGGTGCGCGATGCCGTCCATGGCGCCGGGGTGCCGCTGATCGTGGCCAATGCCGGCAATGACGATGCCACCGGGTCGGCCTGCTCTCCGTGGATCACGCGGATGTCCTTCTCCAACGGGCAGGTGAACCGGCCGATGGGGCAGTGGCTGCATGATCAGGGCATCACCCGGGTCTTCACCCTGGCCCCCGATTATGCCGGTGGCCGGCAGATGATCGGCGGCTTCGTCGAGGGGTTCACCGCCGCCGGAGGCGAGATCGCCGGGCAGGAATTCACGCCGTTCCAGAAGACCCAGGACTTCGGGCCCTACCTGGCCAAGGCGAAGGCCAGCGGCGCGCAGGCGGTCTATGTCTTCTATGCCGGCAGCGAGGCGATCTCCTTCGTCAAGCAGTACGACAGCTTCGGCATGAAGGCCGAGCTGCCGCTTTACGGCTCCGGTTTCCTGACCTCGCCGCTTTACGTCAATGCCGAGGGGCCGGCGGCCGCGGGGGTGGTGACGGCGCTGCATTACGTGCCCACCATCGACACCGAGGAGAACCGCGCCTTCGTGACCGCCTTCGAGGCAAGGACCGGGCGCCTGCCGTCGGAATATGCCGTGCAGGGCTACGACAGCGCCCGGGCGCTGGTCGAGGCCGCCGCCACCGGGGCGCGGGGCCGGGCCGGGCTGGGCGAGGCGCTGCGCCAGGTGCAGTTCACCGGGCCGCGCGGGCAGACCTCGATCGATCCGGCCACCAACAACATCGTCCAGCCGATCTACGTCTACGAGACGGTGCAGGGCGATGACGGCATGACCCAGAAGATCCTGGCGGAACTGCCGGCCCGTCCCGATGCCGCGAACGGCTGCGAGATGGCCCCGGTGGCCAACTGATCCCGGGCACGCGCGGAGGCGGCCCCGGGGCTGCGCCGCGCCACCCGGACCTGCTTCTAGGAGGCTCTCTCATGACGACCGATCCCGGTTTCTGGCTGCTCCAGACGCTGAATGCGCTGCAGCTTTCCATGCTTCTCTTCCTGCTCTCCATCGGGCTGACGGTGATCTTCGGCCTGATGCATTTCGTCAATCTGGCGCATGGCGCGCTCTATGCGGCGGGGGCCTATGTGGCGGCGTCGGTTTCGGCGGTGGCGGGGTTCTGGGCCGGCCTGGTGCTGGCGCCGCTGGCCGTCGCGGTGATCGGCGTGCTGCTGTACGGCGGGCTGATCCGGCGGATGCGCCGCTCCGGTCCGATGGCGCAGGTCCTGGTGACCTTCGGCCTGATCTTCGTCGCGCTTGACCTGACGCGGCTGATCTGGGGCGACATCGCGCTCGCCTCGGCAATGCCGCCGCTGCTGGAGGGGCGGCTGAGCGTGCTGGGCATCGACTACCCGCTCTACCGGCTTTTCGTCATCGGTCTGGGCCTCGTGGTCTTCGCGGCGCTGGCCTTCGTGCTGGGGCGCACGCAGATCGGCGCGATGATCCGCGCCGGCGTCGACAACGATGCCATGGCGGCCTGCCTGGGCATCAACGTGGAGCGGCTTTTCTTCATCGTCTTCTGCCTGGGCTGCGCGCTGGCGGGGCTGGCGGGGGCCGTCGCCGCGCCGCTGCTCAGCGTCTCTCCGGACATGGGGCTGCAGATCCTGATCCCGACGCTGATCGTCATCGTCATCGGCGGGCTGGGATCGCTGCAGGGCGCCATTGCCGGCAGCCTGGTCTACGGTTTCGTGCAGACTTTCGGCGCGGTGCTGGCGCCCGGTCTGGCCTCGGTTCTCATCTACGGGCTGCTGGCCGCGATCCTGGTGATCCGGCCCACCGGCCTGTTCCCGGCGAAAGGGTGATCCCGATGTTCCGACATACTTTCCTGCGTTACGCGGTGCTGGCGCTGCTGGCTGCGGCGGCCCTGCTGCGGGCCCTGACCGCCGGCTATTTCGGGCTGGAGATCCTGGCCGAGATCCTGATCCTGGCGATCCTGGTGCTGGCCCTCGACATGGTGGCGGGCTTTGGCGGCATGGTGTCGCTGTGCCATGGCGCGCTGATGGGCCTTGGCGCCTATGCCTACGGGGTGCTCTGCGTACATGCCGGGCTGGCGCCGCTGCCGGCCCTGGCGGGGGCGATCGCGCTGACCGGCGCCGTGGCCTGGGCCATCGGGGCGATCTGCGCCCGCGCCCATGGCATCTTCTTCATCATGGCCACGCTGGCCTTCGGGCAGATGGCCTATTCCTGGGTCTTCGAGACACCGCTGCTGGGCGGCGACGACGGGCTGGGCGGCATCCCCCGCCCGGACCTGAGCCTGCTGGGCATCGACCTGTCCGACAGCCGCAGCTTCGTGCTGTTCTGCCTGGCCGCCACCGCGCTGGCCTATGGCGCGGCGGTGCTGGTGCTGCGCTCCGGGCTGGGCCGGTCGCTGGGCGGGGTCATGCACAACGAACAGCGGATGCGCGCCCTCGGGCTGACGGTCTGGCGGGTCAAGGCGGATGTCTTCGGCCTGTCGGGGATGCTGGCAGGGCTGGCCGGGGCGCTGGCGGCGATGCAGGTGATGTACATCTCTCCGGGGCTGCTGGCCTGGACCACCTCGGGCGAGGCGCTGGTGGTGGTGATCCTGGGCGGGCTGGGCACGCTGGTCGGCCCGCTGGTGGGCGCTGCCGCCTTCGTGACGCTGAAACACGGGCTGAGCGGCGTCACCAGCCACTGGCACCTGGTGGTCGGGCTGATCCTGATCGCCGTTGTGATGAGCCGCGCCAACGGCCTTTTCGGCTGGCTGGAGGCCCGCTGGGGCGCCCGGCTGGACCGCAGGCTGGCCGATGCCACGCGCGAGGACACCCCGAGAGAGGCAACCAACGATGCTTGAGACACGCGACCTGACCAAGAGTTTCGGCGCCATGCAGGTGACGCGGGGGGTGTCGCTGCGCCTCGAACGCGGCGAGCGGCGGGTGATCCTGGGGCCGAACGGCGCCGGCAAGACGACGCTGTTCAACCTGCTGGCCGGAGAGCTTGCGCCGGATTCCGGCGCGGTGCTGCTGGCCGGAGAGGATATCACCGCGCTGCCGGTGGCGCGCCGGGCCCGGCGCGGCCTGTCGCGCAGCTACCAGAAGAACACGCTGTTCGACGGGCTGAGCGTGGAAGAGAACCTCGGGCTGGCGGCGGCGGTGCATTGCGGCCAGGGGATGCGGCTCTGGGGGGACAGCCTGGCCCGGCCCGAGGTCCGCGAGATCGTCGCCGAGGTCGCCGAGATGGTGCAGCTGGTGCCGCATCTTCATGCCCGGGTCTCCGAGGTCAGCTACGGCGTGCGCCGCCAGCTGGAGGTCGGCGTGGCGCTGGCCACGCGGCCGTCGGTGCTTCTGATGGACGAACCCACCAGCGGCGTCGGGCCCGAGATGGCGCGCGGCTTTCACCGGCTGCTGGCCGATCTGCCGCGGTCCCTGACGCTGCTGATCATCGAACACGACATGGACCTGGCCTTCGACGTGGCCGACACGATCACGGTCCTGAACTACGGAGAGGTCGTCTTTGACGGGCTGCCCGAAGCGGCGCGGGGATCGCGCCTGCTGCAGGAAATCTACATGGGAGATTGGAGCGATGCTTGATGCCGGACAGGCGATGGAGCCGGTGCTGGAGCTGGAGCAGCTTTGCGCGGGCTACGGTGAAACCCAGGTGCTGCACGGGCTTTCGGTGCAGGCAGCGCCGGGGCGGGTGCTTGCGCTGCTGGGGCGCAACGGGGCGGGCAAGTCGACCACGCTGAAAACGGTGATGGGCCTGCTGCCCGTCCGCGCCGGGCAGGTCCGCTTTCGCGGCGCGCCGATGCCCCGCCAGCCCCATGACATCGCCCGCGCCGGCATCGCCTATGTGCCCGAGACGCGCGACATCTTCCCCTCGCTCAGCGTGCGGGAGAACCTGGAGCTGACGGCCCGGCGGTTCCGCGGCGACTGGACGCTGGAGCGGGTGCTGACGCTGTTCCCGCGCCTGGGCGAACGGCTGGACAACGGCGGCACGCAGCTGTCGGGCGGAGAGCAGCAGATGCTGGCGATGGCGCGGGCGCTGCTGATGAACCCGCGGCTGCTGATCCTTGACGAGCCGACCGAGGGACTGGCGCCGATCATCGTGCAGCAGCTGCACGACAGCCTGCAGGCGCTCAAGCGCGCGGGGCTGTCGATGCTGATCGTGGAGCAGAACTTCGGTTTCGCCACGGCGCTGGCCGACGACGTCGCGGTGGTCGGGCGCGGCCAGGTGGTCTGGACCGGCTCGGCGGCGGCGATCCGGGCCGATACCGGGGTGCAGCACCAGTGGCTGGGGGTCTGAGCCGTGGCTCAGGCGGCGGCCCGGACCTCGTGCCGGGCCACCCGCTGGGCGATGCGGACGAAGTTGTGCAGATGGGTGCCGCGCTCGTCCAGGCGATGGTTCAGCGCCAGCGTCGTGGTGCCGAGGCCCGGGCGCACCGGGCGGAAGGCGACGCCGTTGCGGAACGAACTGCCGACCGAGGCGGGCACGATGCACAGCCCCTCGCCGATCGCCACCAGGCTGAGCGCGGTCTGGATGTCCATCGTCCAGACCCGGTGCGAAGTGTCGATGCCGCGCGCGTCCAGCGCCGCAAGCACTGTGTCGGCATAGCTGGGCCGGGGGAATTCCGGGTAAAGCAGCAGGCTGGTACGGTCGAGCACGGACAGGTCCAGCTCGGGGGGATGGCCCATCTCCCAGGTGACGGGCAGGGCTGCGATCAGCTCTTCCTCGACCAGCCGGTGGACCACGAAATCGCCGTCCCGGAGCGCGGGGCGGGAAAACGCCACGTCGATATCCCGGGCGGTCAGGGCGCTTTGCAGCTGGTCGTTGTTCATCGGCATCAGCGACAGGTCGACATCGGGAAAGGCGGCGCGGTAGCGCTGCACGATGGCCGGCAGGATGCCGTAGGTGGCCGAGCCGACAAAGCCCAGCCGCAGCCGCCCCTCGGCGCCCTGGCCCAGCCGGCGGACCTCGTGGCAGGTATCGTCGATCTCGGCCAGGATGACGCGGGCGCGTTCCAGCAGCCGTTCCCCGGCCTGGGTCAGCCGGGTGGTGTTGCGGCAGCGGTCGAACAGCGTGGCGCCCAGCGTCTGTTCGAGCTGGCGGATCTGCCGGCTGAGCGGCGGCTGCGCGATGTTGAGGCGTTCGGCGGCGCGTCCGAAATGGAGCTCTTCGGCGACGGCAATGAAATAGGTCAGCTGCTTGAGGTTCATGCTGGGTCTCCCGGGCGGGCGGCGCGGCTGGGCGCGGTTGCGGGCAAGGAAAGCGCCCGTCCCGCCGGGCAGACGGCGGGACGGGCAGCGGTGTCGCAGCGGGGTGTTCAGCCGGTGTCGCCACCCGCCACCACCAGCGTGCTGGCGGTGATGTAGGAGGCCTCTTCGGAGGCCAGGAACAGGATCGGGGCGACCTGTTCGGCGATGCTGCCATAACGTCCCATCAGGCTTGAGCCCTTGACCTGGCGCACCGCCTCTTCCATCCAGCCGCGTTCGGCCGGGGTGTCGCCCTCGGCGTTGCGCGGCACCCGGCGCGGCGGTGCCTCGGTGCCGCCGGGGGCGGCGGCAACGACGCGGATGTTCTCCGGGGCCAGCTCCATCGCCAGAGAGGCGGTCAGCGCATTCACCCCGCCCTTGGCGGCGGAATAGGGCACCCGGTGGATGCCCCGCGTGGCATTGGAGGAGATGTTGACGATCACCCCGCCGCCACGGGCCCGCAGATGCGGGATCACCGCGTGGCAGGCCCAGAGCGCGGGCATCAGAGAGCGGCGCACCTCGGCCTCGATCTGGGCGGGTTCGAAGGCGGCATAGGGGCGCATCCGGATCGCCCCGCCGACACCGCCGACCAGGATGTCGATGCCGCCGAAGGCTTCGGCAGCGGCCTGCATCGCGGCCTCGGCCCCGGCGTGGGTTTCCAGGTCGCATTGCAGCGCCCGGACCCGCCCGGGGCCCGCCGCATCAAGCGCCCGGGCGATGTCCCCGACGAACTCCGCCCGGTCGGCGATCAGCACCGAGGCCCCCTCGGCGCAGGCGCGTTCCGCGACCCCGTGGCCGATCCCCTGGGCGCCGCCGGTCACCACCATGACCTTGCCGCGAAAGCGGTCGGGGCAGATCATGCCGCCGCCTCTGTGGCCGAGGGGGTGAACTTCTCGTAGTGGAAATGCGCGGGCTCCACCCCCTTTTCGGCCAGGAAGCGGCGCACGGCCTCGACCATGGGCGGCGGGCCGCAGAGGTAGATGTCGACCTCTCCGGCGTGCAGCTGCGCATCGTCCAGATGCGCGGTCACGTAGCCCTTCAGCGGATGCGCGGCGCCGGCATCGGCGACGGTGGCGCACCAGGTGAAGCCGGGCAGGCGGGCACCCAGGGCCTCCAGCCGCTCGGTCTGCACCAGATCGGCATCGGTGTTGACGCCGTAGACCAGATGCACCGGGGTGGTCTCCCCCTCGGCGGCCATGACCTCCAGCATCGACAGGATCGGCGCCAGCCCGGTGCCGCCGGCCAGCAGCAGCACGGGGCGGGTGCGGGCGCGCAGGAAGAAGCTGCCGTAGGGCCCGGTAAAGCTGGCGGCATCGCCGATCTGGGCCTGCTCCGAAAGGTAGCGGCTCATCCGGCCGCCGGGCACGTTGCGGATCAGGAAGGTGGCCTCGCGCGCGCCGGGGGCCGAGCTGAAGGAATAGGAGCGGGTGATCTCCTGCCCCGGCAGCGCCAGGTTGACGTACTGGCCGGGCAGGAAATCGGGCCCCTCGGGCAGGGTGATGCCCAGCTCGAAGGTGGCCTCCGACAGCCGGGTGAGGCGGGTGATCACCCCGGCGTGGCTCTCGGGGGTCAGCTTGCAGGCCGAGGAGGGCACCGGGACCGCGATCACGCAGTCCCCCCCGGGCACCATCTGGCAGGTCAGCACCAGCCCCCCGGCGGCCTCTTCCTCGCTCAGGGCCTCTTCCAGGTAGTCGTCGCCCAGCTCGAAGGCGCCCTGTTCGCAGCGGCACTTGCAGGTGCCGCAGACCCCGTCCGAGCAGTCCACCGGCAGGTTCACCTTCTGCCGGTAGGCCGCGTTCATCACCGTTTCGGCGGGGTTGCAGGCGATCACCCGGGTCACCCCGTCCTCGAAGTTCAGCGCAATGCGGTAACTCATCTCTGCCCCTCCCTCAGACGTGGTACACGTCGATGACCTGGTGGATGTAATCGTCCTTGAGCACGACCTTCTTGGCGGTGATCAGGGGCGTGTCCCCGGAGGTGTCGAGCGTGTAGAACGAGGTGCCGAAAAAGCTCATCGTGGTCTGGTAGCGATGGCTCAGCGTGTGCCAGTTGAAGCGCAGGTCGGTCGCGCCGTCGCGCTGTTCGAGGATCTCGATATTGGCGATCATGTGGCAGGTGCGGGGTTCGGGCATGGTGGCGCCGGAGCGTTCGGTCTTGATCCGGAACACCCGGTCCTCAAGCCCCTGGCGGTTCGGGTAGTAGATCAGCGAGACATGGGATTGCGGATCCTCGACCAGCTGGTCGTCGTCGTCCCAGCTGGGCATCCAGAAGGTGGCCCCGGGGGCGTAGCATTCGACCCAGGCATCCCAGTCGCGATCATCAAGCAGCCGCGCCTCTCGGTAGAGGAACTGGGGGATGACAGAGGTATCGGGGGGCGTGAAGGGGGCGTTCATGCCAGTTCCTCCCGGCGTTCGGAGGCCAGCGCCTGCCCGAGGGTGCGCGACCAGTATTCGTGCTGGCGCACGAACAGTCCCTCGTCCTCGGAGCGTTCGCCGCTCAGGATCGGGTTCAGCCCCATGGCGGTGGCATTGGCGTCGGGCCCGTCGATCCAGCGCACGGCGCCGCGCGACAGGTCGTTCCAGATGCCGTCGGCAGCGCTGTAGGCGGTCTGGCAGGCGCGGAATTCCTCAAGGTCATCGGGGGTGCCCATGCCGGAGACGTTGAAGAAATCCTCGTACTGGCGCAGCCGGAGGGCGCGTTCCTCGGCCGGTTCGCCTTTCGGCGCGAAGCAGTAGATCGTGATCTCGGTCCGGTCGACCGAGAGCGGCCGGATCACCCGGATCTGGGTCGAGAACTGGTCCATCAGGTAGACATTGGGATAAAGGCCCAGGTTGCGGGTCTGGCCGGTGATGAAGGCGGTCTTCTCCTCTCCGAGCCGCGCCTGAAGGGCGGCGCGGTGGTTCCAGACCGGGCGGACCTCGGGGTTCAGGGTCTGGGTCCAGAGCAGGATGTGACCATGTTCGAAACCGTAGACGCCGCCGATGCTTTTCGACCAGCCGTTGGCATCGACCGCCTTGGTGCCCTCGTCCTTGCGGTGGCCCATGGTGGCGGAATAGTTCCAGTGCACCGAGCTGACGTGATAGCCGTCGGCGCCGTTTTCCATCTGCAGCTTCCAGTTGCCGTCGTAGGTGTAGCTGGAATTGCCGCGCAGCACCTCGATCCCCTCCGGGGCCTGGTCGACGATCTGGTCGATGATCACCCGGGTCTCGCCCAGGTGCTCTTCCAGCTCCGCAACGTCGGGGTTCAGGCTGCCGAAGAGAAAGCCCCTGTAGCTGGCGAATTTCGGCACCGCCCTGAGGTTGTGGGCGCCATCCTTGTTGAAGCCCTCCGGATAGCCGCCGGTCTTGCCGTCCTTCACCTTCAGCAGCTTGCCGGTGTTGGAGAAGGTCCAGCCGTGGAACTGGCAGGTGAAGGAGGACTTGTTGCCGTGCTTGCGACGGCACAGCATGGCGCCGCGGTGGGCGCAGGCGTTGATCACCGCGTGCAGCTCTCCCTGCTTGTCGCGGGTGATGACGATGGGCTGGCGCCCGATCCAGGTGGTGAAATAGTCGTTGGCGCCGGGGATCTGGCTTTCGTGGGCCAGGTAGACCCAGTTGCCCTCGAAGATGTGCTTCATCTCCAGCTCGTAGATCTCGGGATCGGTGAAGATGTCGCGCCGGCAGCGATGGATGCCGGTTGCGGGGTCTTCCTCCACCGCCGTTTCGATCCGCGTTTTCAGGGTGCTCATGTGCTTTCCTCCATACGGTGCCGCCCGTCGCGCGGGCGCGGACGGCGGGGATGGCCTGGCAACGGAAGGTCAGCGGCACCGGCCCGCGCCGGGGCGCGGGGGCAGGGTCCGTCAGGACCCATGAGACCGTTTCGGTATCGCCCGATACCTCCCGTTCGGCAGCTCCTCCAGCTACCAACTCCAATCAGGCAACATGGACTCTCGCTCGGCGGGAGGAAAAAAGCCAAGATCAAGTTCGTCTGTCTTCATACCGGGGAGGTATAGTATGGAGATGCGCCAGCTTCGCTACTTCGTGGCGGTCGCCCGCGAGCGCAATTTTTCGCGTGCCGCCGAGAGGCTGAACATGGCACAGCCGCCGCTTAGCCGGCAGATCCGGATGCTCGAGGAGGAGATGGGCACCGATCTGGTGGACCGCAGCGTGCGGCCCCTGCGGCTGACCGCGCCGGGGCGGCTGTTCCTCAAGCAGGCCGAGCAGATCCTCGACCATGCGGAGGCCACCCGCCAGATGATCGAGCGCGCCAGCGCCTCGGGCAAGCAGAGCGTCGTCTTCGGCTTCGTGGCCTCGACGATGTACGGTCGCTTCCCGGCGCTGATCCGGGGCTTCCGGCAGGTCGCCCGCGACGTCGAGCTGCAACTGGTCGAGATGAGCAGCCTGGAGCAGATGGCGGCGCTGAAGGAGGGCCGCATCGACGCCGGTTTCGGCACCCAGCGGTTCGAGGATCCGGCGGTGCGCCGGGTGCTGCTGCGCGAGGAGAAGATGGTGGTGGCGATGCCGGTGACCCATCCCCTGGCCGCCGACAATGCGCCGCTGCCGCTGTGGCGGATTGCCCAGGAACCGCAGATCCTTTATCCGGCCAGGCCCCGGCCCAGCTATGCCGACCAGGTGCTGGCGGTGTTCCATGACCACGGGCTGACGCCGCGCATCGGCCACGAGGCGCGCGAGCTGCATATCGCGATCGGCCTGGTGGCGGCGGCAGAGGGCATTGCCGTCGTGCCGGATTCGCTGATCCGCTCCGGTCTGGAGGGCGTCTGCTACCGCCCGATCGAAGAGGGGCCGACCTCTCCGATCTTCATGTGCTTCCGCTGCGGCGACACTTCGCGACCGCTGCGGCAGATGAAGGAAGTCATCTGCGAGATGTATCCGGGCTGGAACTACCCGGTGCCCGAGGGGCTGCGCGCCGACCTCCAGGGCTAGGCCCGCCGCCGCGTTCAACCAACCGGAAACCCGCATTGCGGGTTTTTCGGTATTGCCGCTTTACCTGATCGCGAAGTTCACCTTAGGATGGTCGGATCATCATATGATTTCGGAATCGTATGTGGAATATGAGGGAGGAACTCATGACCAATCGCAGGGTATTTCTGGGGGGCATGGCGGCAGCCGGGCTGAGCGCGGGGGCCGGGCTGCCGGCGTTTGCGCAGGAGGCGAAGAAGCTGCGCTTCTCGGCGGTCTTCTCGGAGCAGGACATCCGCGCCCAGATGATGCAGAAGCTGGCGGCCTCGGTCGCGGATTTCGCCAAGCTGGAGCTGTATTACGGCGGCAACCTGTTCAAGCAGACGACCGAGATCATCGCGATCCAGCGCGGCAACCTGGAGATGGGCAATGTCGCGCCCCAGGACATTGCCACCCAGATCAAGGAATTCTCGATCCTGACCTCGGCCTACCTGTTCCGGGACGCGGATCACCTGAACAGTTTCTTCAACAGTGATGCCGGGGCCGAGATGGTCGCGCTTGCGGAGGACAAGCTGGGCATCCACATCCTGGGGCCGACCTATTTCGGCACCCGTCAGGTGGGCCTGCGCATCGACAAGGAAATCCGCACGCCCGAGGACATGTCGGGGGTCAAGCTGCGGATGCCGGGGGGCGATGCCTGGCAGTTCCTGGGCAAGGCGCTTGGCGCCAACCCGACCCCGATGGCCTATGCCGAGGTCTATACCGGGCTTCAGACCGGCGCCATCGACGGCCAGGACAACCCGCTGCCCAACGTGCAGAACATGAAGTTCTACGAGGTGATGGACCAGATCGTCATGACCTCTCATCTGGTGGGCTACGACCTGCTGGTGATCTCGGCCAAGGTCTGGAAGGGCTTCACCGAGGAGCAGCGCACCGCCTTCCAGGCCGCCGCCACCGAGGCCATCGCCTGGAGCACCCAGCAGCACCTCGCGCGCGAGCAGGAGCTGGTGGGCTTCTTCAAGGACCAGGGCCTGGCGATCAACACCCCCGATGTGGAGGCGTTCCGCAGCTACGCGCAGAAGATGTACCTCGACTCCGCGTTCTCGGCCGACTGGCCCGAGGGCATGCTGGATCGCATCAACGCCCTCTGAGGCCGGCCCCATGCCGCCGCGCCCGGCCCCCGGGGGCGGCGGCCCAGAGGAGAGAGAGACGTGCAACGACTGATCGTCATCGGGGCCTGGCTGCGGCGCCGGGCCGAGAATGTGGCCGCCCTGATGCTGGCGGTGATGTTCGCCGCCTTCATCGTGCAGGTGGCCTTCCGCTACCTGCTGAACCTGCCCAGCGGCGGCGCCTCGGAGCTGACCACGATCATGTGGGTCTGGCTGGTGCTCTGGGGGGCGGCCTTCGTGCTGCGTGAACGCGAGGAGATCCGCTTTGATTTCCTGATCTCGATGGTCGGGCCGCGGCTGCGTCGGGTCATGACGATCCTGGCCTGCGCGGCGCTGCTGTTCCTCTACGGCGTGTCGCTGCCGGCGGCCTTCGATTTCGTCACCTTCATGAAGATCCAGGACACCTCCTACCTCGATCTGCGCTTCGACCTGGTCTATTCGATCTACATCCTCTTCGCGGTGGCGATCCTGGTGCGCTACGCCTGGTTGCTGTGGCGGGCCCTGCGGGGCGCCCCGCCCGAGGTCGCGCGCGGCCCCGGGGAGGAGGCGCCGTGATCGATCCCTTCACTGCCTCCGTCCTGTCGATCGTTCTGCTGGCGCTGCTGGGGCTTCCGGTCGGCCATGCGATGATCGCCTCCTCGATCCTCTACCTGCTGCTGAGCGGGTCGGACATGGGCACCGCCGCCGAGCAGCTGCTGAACGGCATGTTCTCAAGCTATATCCTGCTGGCGGTGCCGCTTTTCATCCTCGCGGCCGAGCTGATGAATGCCGGCAACATGACCCTGCGGCTGCTGGCCTTCTGCAATGCCTTCATCGGGCGTTTCCCGGGCGGGCTGGCGCTGGTCAACGTGGCGCAGTCGATCATCTTCGCGGGCATGTCGGGATCGGCCATCGCCGATGCGGCTGGGTCCGGCAAGATGATGCAGCGGATGATGACCGAGGGGGGCAAGTACCCGCCCGCCTTCGCCGCCGCCCTGACCGCCTCGACCGCGGTGATCGGTCCGATCATCCCGCCTTCGATCCCGATGGTGATCTACGCGCTCGTCTCGGATGCCTCGATCGGCTACCTGTTCCTGGCCGGGGTGGTCCCGGGCCTGCTGATGGGGCTGGTGCAGGTCGTCATCATCCTGGTCACGGCCCGGCGCCGGAACTTCCCGGTCGAGCCCCCGGTGCCGCTGCGCGCGCTGCCCCGGATCACCTTCAACGCGGTGCCGGCGCTGATGATGCCGGTGGTGCTGCTGGGCGGGATCTACGGCGGCGCCACCACCCCGACCGAGGCCGCCGCCGTCGCCGCGCTTTATGCTCTGCTGGTCTCGGCTCTGCTGTATCGCAGCGTGACGCTGAAATCGGCCTATGGTTCGGTGCTGTCGAGCGCGCGCACCACCGCCTCCATCGGGATGCTGATCGCCGGGTCGCTGGTCTTCAACTACGTCGTCACGGTCGAGAACATCCCCGCCACCCTCAGCGCCTGGCTGTCCGGCTTCGACCTGTCGCCGGTGGTCTTCCTGCTGATCGTCAACGCCATCCTGCTGGTGCTGGGCTGCCTGCTGGAGGGCACGACGATCCTGCTGGTGATCGTGCCGGTCTTCATCCCCACCGCCCAGGCGCTTGGCATCGACATGGTGCATTTCGGCATCGTCTGCGTCGTCAACATCATGCTGGGGCTGATCACGCCGCCCTACGGGCTGCTGCTGTTCGTCATGACCTCGATCTCGGGCTGCAAGCTCAGCCAGATCATCCGCGAGGTGCTGCCCTTCCTGGTGGCGCTTCTGGTGGCGCTCCTCCTCATCACGCTGGTGCCGGACCTCTCGCTCTGGCTGCCACGCCTCTTTGGCTACAATGGATAAACGCACATGACCAAACCCGTCTATGTCCTCAACGGTCCGAACCTCAACCGCCTGGGTCAGCGCGAGCCGCATATCTACGGCCATGTCACCCTGGCCGAGGTCGAACGGATCTGCGCCGAGGCCGCCGGCGACACCGGACTGGTCTTCCGCCAGACCAATTCGGAATCCGAGATGATCGACTGGATCCACGAGGCGATCGAGGGCTCCTGCGCCCTGCTGATCAACCCGGCGGCCTTCACTTTCTATTCCATGGCGATCATGGATGCGCTGAAGATGTATCCCCACCCGCTGATCGAGTTCCACATCTCCAACGTCCACAAGCGCGAGGCGATGTACCACAATTCCCTGGTCTCGGGGGTGGCGACGGCGGTCATGGCGGGGACGGGCACGCGGGGCTACGGCCATGCCGTGCGCCTGCTGCTGGAGATGGCCGCCGAACGCGCGGCGGCCTGAGCCCGCTCAGGCGGGGATGCGACCGCTGGCGATGATGTGCTCCATGCCGGCGCGCACATGGGCGCTCAGCAGGGCCACGGCGCCCTCGGCATCGCGCCCGACCACCAGATCGCGCAGGCGGGCATGTTCCTCGGCTGCGGGACGGCCACGGAAATCCAGCACGTAGAGGTGATAGCGCATGAACCGGTCGAAGATGTTGGAATGGGTCGTGCTCAGCACCGGCATGTCGCAGGCCATCACGGTGGCATGATGGAAGTCCCAGTCGTACTGGACCCAGGTCATCACCTGACTGTCGTCGCCGCCGATCAGCCGGTCCTCGACGCTGCGCAGCTTGTGATGCGCCGAGACGACCTGTGCCTCCCAGTCCAGCCCGCCGACCTCGATCGAGCGGCGCAGGGCATGGCATTCCAGCAGCAGCCGCATCTGGCAGATGTCGCGCAGGTCGCGTTCGCTGATCGGGGCGACGCCGAAGCCGCGATTGCCCTCGGCCACCACGAAGCCCTCGGCCACCAGCCGGTTCAGGATCTCGCGCAGGGTGCTGACGCTGGCGCCATAGGCTTCGCGCAGCCGTTCCAGCCGCAGCCGGTCGCCGGGGCCCAGCCGGTTGGTGATGATGTCGTGGCGGATCCGGCGCAGCACGCGGTCTGCGGTGCTGCCGCCCTCTGCCTCGGTCACGAAAGTCTTTCCCGTCATCGTCCTGGGACCTGTTCCTGAATTGCCGGGCCTGCGCCCGGAAACATTTTATCTGATTATTTTCGGAGACTCCTATGAAAAGATCAATCTCCTGTCCGAAGGACGATCCTCATACGAAAATGCCGGGGGCTCGGCCATGACCGCGATCACCCTGGCCGAAGCGCAGGACCTGGCCGCGCGCTGCCACGGGGCGGCGCAGCAGGAGGGGCTGCGGGTGGTCGCCGCGATCAGCGATCCCGGCGGGCACCTGGTGCTGCTGGCGCGGATGGATGGCGCGATTGCCGGGGCAAACCGTGCCGCCGAGGCGAAGGCGCGCACCGCCGTCCTGTACGACCGCCCGACCCGGGCCTTTGCCGAAAGCTATCGGGCCGGGCGCCCGGTGCACATGCTGCCCGATGTCATGCCTCTGGGCGGGGGCATCCCGCTTTACCGAAACGGCCAGCTGGCCGGCGCCCTGGGGCTGAGCGGCGCCGTCGAGGATGTCGAGACGCGGCTGGCCGAACGGGTCGTCGCCGCCTTCACCCTGGGCTGAGGCGGGAAGGGCGTCCGGGGACGCCCTTCCGGGGGATTACAGGCTCAGGAAGCCCTCGACCGCGGAAAGCGGCCCGGCGGCCTTCAGTGCCGCGATGTCCGGGCCCTTCGGCGCCAGGTCCGACAGGCCGGCGATGATCGCCTCCAGTTCCGCCGCGACGGCCAGTACGCCCAGGTCGTCGTAACGCTTGCCGACGATCTGAAGCCCGAAGGGCATGCCGTTCGCATCGGTGCCGCAGGGGATGGTGATCGAGGGATGCCCCGCGATGGTCGAGGCATAGGCCATCGCCAGCCAGTGGTAGTAGCTGGAGGTCTTGTGGCCGTCGATTTCCGCCGGGTACAGCTCGTGCCAGTCGCGCGGGCTGATCGTCACCGCCGGGGAGATCACGAAATCATGGGTCTCGAACCATTTCTGCCAGCGGAAGTGGTAGCTGCCCTGCATCACCAGGGCCTCCGAGATGTCATCGGGGCTGAAGCTGCGACCCTCGATGACGTTCTCGGTCACGTTGGGGCCGACCTGGTCGGGATGGGCATCAACGCGCTTGCCGTGGGTCGACACGAACAGGATACCGCGCAGCACCGAGAAGATGCGGTCGGCATGGCTGCAATCGGGGGTGCCGTCCTCGACCGTGCCGAAGAAGGGCGCGATCTGCGGCACCACCTTGCGGAAGTGGTCGCGCACGATGCTTTCGGTGGGCGCGAAGCCGTAATCCTCGGTGAAGGCCACGTTGAGAGAGGACAGGTCGCGGCGCGGCAGGTTGGCAAAGCTGGCCGGATCCCAGGCGGTCTTGCCGTTCACCACGGCGGTATAGGGATCGTTCATGTCGGGCCGCGCCAGCACCGAGAGCATCAGCGCGGCATCGGCGACGCTGCGCGCCATCGGGCCCGAGGTCGACATCGGGAAATAGCCGATGCCACGGGTGTTGCCCGGCACCACGCCCGGAGAAGGGCGGTAGCCGACGACGCCGCAGAAGGCGGCCGGGTTGCGCAGGCTGCCGCCGGTGTCAGAGCCCGTTGCCAGCGGGAAATACCCCGCCGAAAGGCCCGCCGCCGAGCCCCCCGAGGAGCCCGCGCAGGTGCGCGTCAGGTCATGCGGGTTGGCGGTGGCGCCGTAGACGCGGTTGCGGGTGTTGCCACCGGCGCTCCATTCGGGGTTGTTGGTCTTGCCCATCGGGATCGCGCCGGCGGCGCGCATCGCGGCAACGATGGCATCGTCCTTCACCGCGATATTGTCGCGGAACAGCTCTGATCCGAAGGTGGTGGGCAGGCCCTTGACGTCGATCATGTCCTTCACGCCGAAAGGCAGGCCGTGCAGCGGGCCCTGGACTTCGCCGCGGGCCTGGGCGGCATCGGCGGCCTCGGCCCCGGCCAGAAGCCCGTCGAAATCGCGCGCCACCAGGGCGTTGACGGCATGGTCCACGGCCTCGGTCCGGGCGATGCAGGCCTCGGCCAGCTCCTTCGCCGACAGCGCCTTGCGGGCGATCAGCTGGCGGGCCTCGATGGCACCGAGCTCTGCGGGATCGGAGGGAAGATCGGACATGGGATTCCTTTCAGAAGAAGGCTTTGCGCAGCATGTTCAGCGCGGCGAGGATGATGAAGAAGGCAAAGATCAGCCGCAAGCGAACGGCTGGTAACACATGCGCCAGCCGCACGCCAAAAGGGACGGTAAGGCAGGTCATGAGCGAGATCAGGGCGAAAGTGGGCAGGTTCACGTAGCCCACCGTCAGCGGCAGGGTCTGCGCGTTCCCGGTGCTGCCCAGCAGGTAGGTCACGCAGGCGGGAAGCGAGATCACGGCCCCGAAGCCCGCCGAGGTGGCGATGGCGCGCTGCACCGGCAGGCCGAAGGCGGACAGCGCGGGCACCCCGAAAGTGCCCCCGCCGATGCCCATCATGGCGCAGACAAAGCCGATGAAGCCCGAAAGCGGCGCATAGACGGCGGGGCCGGGCAGGCTGGGCGCCAGGCGTCCGCGCGGGGCGCCGGCCAGCATGTAGACCCCCATCAGGGCGGCGACGATGCCGAAGATCGCCATCAGCGTGTCCGAATGCATCGCGGTGGCCGCCAGCACGCCCAGCACCGCGCCCAGCCCCATCGCCGGGCCCCAGCTTTTCAGCACGCCCCAGTCGACGGCCCCCTTGCCGTTGTGGGTCACCACGGAGCGCAGGGAGGTGGCGATGATCGTCGCGGTCGAGGTGCCGACGCACATCTGCATGACGACCTCTTCGGAGACGCCGAAGGCGCGGAACAGCACCAGGAAGACCGGCACCAGGAAGATGCCGCCGCCGACGCCCAGCAGGCCGGACACCACCCCGGCAAAGGCGCCGGTCAGGGCCAGGATGACTACGAAGATCAGGAACATGGGGGAAGGTCCGTCGGCAGGCTGGAAGGTCGCGGCGGAGGATAGGTTTCAATAGAACGTTGTTCAATTGAAAAGCGGCAGGCGCATCTGGGCAAAAAATCTTCTGCCCAAGACGGAGGCACCGGCGCCGCGCTGCGTAGAGGGGGCAGGGGCAGAACCGGAGGGCGGCATGACGGATGGCACGGGGCGGGACAGGCGGCGGGGGACGCCGCGGCGCGGATCGGGGGTGGCCCATGTCCACGCGGTCCTGCGCGAAGAGATCCTCGGCCTGCGGCTGCCCCCGGGCAGCCCGATCGACGAGGCCACCCTGTCGGAGCGCTTTCGCCTGTCGCGCACGCCGATCCGCGAGGCTCTGGTACGGCTGGATGCCGGGGGGCTGGTCACCACCCTGCACAACCGGGCAACGGTGGTGGCGCAGATCGACTTTCTGGATTTGCCGTCCTTCTTCGACGCGCTGCGGCTGATGGCGCGGGCCACAGCCCGGGGTGCGGCGCTGCAACATGGGCCGGCAGAGCTGGTGCGGATCCGCCGCGCCCAGCGGGATGTGGTCCGGGCTCTTGAGGCGGGGGATCGGGCGGCGGTGATCGCCGCCGACCATGCCTTTCACCTCTGCATTGCCGGGGCGGCGCGCAACCGGCATTTCGAAGCGCTGAGCCTCCGGCTTTTGGACGAGGGGGCCGCCTGACGGGGCTCTGTGCCGTTGCCCCCGACCTGCTGCCGACCGTCGCCGGGCTGGATGCGCATGCGGCGCTGGTGGCGGCCATCGCGGCGCGGGATGCCGACCGCAGTGATGTACTGGCCGCCGGCCATGCCGATGCGCAGATCGCGATGATCCGTGCCCGGGTCGCCGCCGACCGGCGCTGGAGCGCGTCCATGGAGCTGTAGCGCTGGCCCGCTTCGCGGCGACCCGGGCCGGAACAGGGGGGCTGCCGTACGAAGCTTTTCTGCGCCGGGCTGAACCTTGCCATGCGGGCCTTTGCCGACAGCGCCGTTCAGCCCTGTCTTGCCTTCCAGGCCTGCGCCATCCGCGCGATCAGCTGCCGCACCAGGCCGCCGCAGCAGACCACGGCGGACATGCCGGCCCGGGCAACCGTCCCGGTCCCAGGGGCGGTCCTTCCGGGGGCGAGGGCAGGAGGGGGATCCTCAGGTCGGGACGCGGGCGAGGCTGCGCGGCAGCGAGGACAGGATCTCGGGACCGTCGGCGCGCAGGATCACGATGTCCTCCAGCCGGACGCCGAAGCGGCCTTCCAGGTAGATGCCCGGCTCGATCGAGAAGACCATGCCTTCCTCCAGCACGGTGTCGTTGACCGAGGTGATGTAGGGCGGTTCGTGCACATCGACACCCAGCCCGTGGCCAGTGCGGTGCAGGAAGTTCGGGCCGTAACCCGCCGCCTCGATCACGCCACGGGCGGCGGCATCGACGTCGCGGGCCCGGGCGCCGGGTTTCGCGGCTGCCAGCGCGGCCTGCACGGCGGCCTCGACCACGGCGTGGACCTCGTCATAGCCCTCGGGCTTGTCGCCCAGCACCATCATCCGGGTCATGTCCGAGGGATAGCCGTCCTTGATGCAGCCGATATCGACCACGATGGCATCCCCGGCCTGCAGCGGGCGGTGGCCGGTGTGGTGATGCGGGAAGGCGCCGTTGCCGGCCCCGCCAATGATGCAGAAGGCCACCGTCGCGCCGTTTTCGGCATAATGTGCCTCGATGATCGCGCCCAGCTCAAGCTCGCTCATGCCGGGTTTCAGCGCCGCGACGGCGGTTTCGAAGGCGGCATCGTTGATCAGCGCAGAGGCCTTCAGCAGCGCATATTCCTCGGCATCCTTGCGGGCGCGCAGGGCGCCCAGCGTATCCTCGGTAAAGCGGCGGCGGCAGCCCTGGGGCAGGTGATCCATGACAAGGAAGGCGAAATCGGCGCGCATCGTCTCGTCCAGCACGACCGAGGCGGCTGTGTCGGCGCCGATGCTCTCAAGCGCGGCGCGCAGGGCTTCCACCGGCCCCTCCGCATCGGCCCATTCGCAGAAGGGCACATCGGTATGTTCGCGGGCGCTGGCGGCATTGAGCTGCGGCATCAGCATCACCGCGCCGCCGCCAGAGACCAGCAGCAGGCAGGGGCGTTCGTCGCCATGGGGATTGTAGCCCAGCAGGTAGAGCATGTGCGAGCCGGGGCCGATGGCCACCAGATCGGTATCGGAAGCGGCCATGGCGGCACGCAGGTTGGAAAGGCGGGTCTGGTTCATGTCGTGTCCTCGGATGTCTGGTGCCGGCGGCGCAGCGCGGCAGGAAAGGGGGCGGTCAGCCTTCGGTGCCGTAGATCGCCTTCGCGCGCTCGGGCGTGATCAGCCCGTCGCGGATGTCGCGGGCCACGGCCTTGGGATCGCGCAGCTTCGGGTCGCCATAGCCGCCGCCCGAGCCGGTGATCACCCGGATCACGTCGTCGCGGTGGGTGACCTTGCCCGACAGGAAGGCGTGGCGGGTCGGGGCAGAGCCATCGGCGGGGCGGTATTCGATCACGTTGGGGGACCCGTCGCGGCCCCCTTCCACCCCCCAGCTGGGGAATTTCGACCGCGTATAGGCGGCGGTGACAAAGCCGTTCTCGCCGCGCACCCGGTAATCCAGCACGATGCCGCGCCCGCCGTTGAAGCGCCCTTCGCCGCCCTCGGCCAGGCTCAGCTCCATCCGGTCGACGATCAGCCCGTTGCGGGCCTCGTTGATCTCGGCGGGGCAGTTGTAGGTCTCGCCATGGAAGCTGGAGAAGATCGCCGGGTTGCCGTCGCGCTTGGGCGAGGCGCCCCAGCCGCCGATCTGCGGCTCAACGATGGTGTACTGGCGCCCGGTGTCGGGATGGATGCCGCCCAGGAAGGTTCCGCAGATCGAGGCGAAATGCCCCGCCGGCAGCAGATCGGGCATCTCGGGGGCCAGGCAGCGCCACATCAGGTCGTAGATGCGCAGCTCGGTCTCGTAGTAGAAGCCATGGGCGGCGGTCTCGGTCGCGCTGAAGATCGAACCCTCGCGGGTCAGCACCTGCACCGGGCGGAAGGTGCCGCCATTGGCCGGGGTCTCGGGGCTGGTCAGCGCCTTGAAGATCATCTGCGCCGAGATCGTCACCCCGTCGCGCGAGGCATTCATCGGGCCCGTCACCTGGTCGGGGTTGTCGCGCAGATCGACGATGAAGGCATCCTCGGCGATGGTGATCTTGACGTTGTAGACCAGGCCGTCGTCCTGTTCTTCCGACATTTCGAAGGTGCCCTTGGGCAGATCCTTCAGCGCCTTGCGCGAGACCTCCTCGCCGAAGTCCATGAAGCTTGCCATCGAGGCCTCGAAAGTTTCGGTGCCGTATTTCGCGGCCAGCTCCTCAAGCCGTTTCGCACCGATCCGGACCGAGGCGATGGCGGCCCAGACATCGCCCTCAAGCACCTCGGGCATACGGGAATTGACCCGGATGATGTCGAAGATGCCCTTGATGGGCTGCCCCGCGTCGATCACCTTGATCGCCGGAAGGCGCAGGCCCTCCTGGAAGATCTCGGTCGCCTCGCCGGAAAGCGAACCGGGCGCCATGCCGCCGACGTCGGAGTTGTGGGCGATATTGGCGGTCCAGGCCACCAGCTTGCCGTCCGAGAAGACGGGCAAGGCGAAGATGATGTCGTTGAGGTGGGTGACCCCGCCGTAATGGGGATCGTTGGTCGCGTAGACATCGCCCGGGCGGATCTGCTCCACGGGGTTGTGACGCAGGATCGCCTGCACCGCCTTGTCGAGCACGGTGGTGAAGGCCGGGATGCCCGCCCCGGAGGAGGCAAGGTTGCCCTGCGCATCGGTGATGCCGGTGCCCATGTCCAGCACCTCGTAGATGATCGAGGACATGGCGGTTTTCTTCATGATCGCGAACATCTCGTCCGCGATGGCCTGAAGCGAGTTCTGGATGATCTCGTTGGTGATCGGATCGAGGGTCATGCGGCCTCTCCCAGGGCGATGTGGATATTGCCGAACCCGTCGATGGAGACGCGGTTGCCGGGGTGCACGACGATGGTGGTGCCCGGGTCCTCGATCACGGCGGGGCCGGTGAAGGACATGCCGGGGGTGAACTTCGTGCTGTCGTAGATCGTGGCTTCGTGGCGGCCCTCCAGCGCGTAATCGACCAGGCGGGTGGCCTTCTGCGCGGTGCTGGCGGGGGTGTCGGTCAGCGGCTGCGCGGTCATCTTCAGCTTGCCGACCTCGGCGGCGGCGACAAGGTGGATGCCGACCAGCTCGACCGGCGCGCCCAGGCGATAGGTATATTCCTTCTCGTAGGCGGCGTGGAAATCCTCGGCGATGGCGGCAAGGCGCGTGGGGGCGAGGGTGCCGTCCTCGATCAGCACCTCGGTCGTGTGCTCCTGGTTCTGGTAGCGGAACTTGCCGTAGCGCAGGAAGCTGACCTTTTCGGGGGCGATCCCCTCGGCGCCGTATTGCGCCAGGGCCTCGGCCTCGGCGCTGGCAAAGAGCGCCTCGATCTCGGCTGCGCCGGTCGGGGTCAGATCGGCCAGATGGGTCACGAAATAGTCGCGCCGCAGGTCCGACATCATCATCCCCCAGGCCGAGAAGACGGCGGCCCCCTGCGGGATCACAACCTTCTTCATGCCCAGCTCCTGCGCCAGGGCGACCGCGTGCATCGCGCCGCCGCCGCCGAAGGCGACAAGGGTGAAGTCGCGCGGATCGTGGCCCCGGTTCAGCGACACCAGCTTCAGCGCATTGACCATGTTGTTGTTGGCGATCCGCACGATCCCCTGCGCCGCCGCATCGACCGACACGCCAAGGCTGTCGCCGACAGCCGTCAGCGCGGCTTCGACGGCGGCCATGTCCGCAGGCGCCTCGCCGCCCTTGAAGAACTGCGCGTTGATCCGGCCCAGCCAGAGGTTCGCATCGGTGGTCGTGGCATGGCCGCCGCCGTTGCCGTAGGCCGCAGGCCCCGGCAGGGCGCCCGCCGATTGCGGCCCGACATGCAGCTTGCCGAAATCATCGACCCAGGCGATCGAGCCGCCGCCATTGCCGATCTCGACCAGATCGACCACCGGCACCATGATCGGATAGCCCGCCGAAGTCCGGTCCCGTTCAATCCAGTAGTCGGTCATGATGCGGATCTGGCCGTCCTCGATCAGCGAACACTTCGCCGTCGTCCCGCCGATGTCGAGCGCCAGCACGTTCGGCTCTCCGATCAGCTTGCCCAGTTCCGCCGCGCCCCAGAAGCCCGAGGCCGGGCCGCTTTCGATCATGGTGATCGGGGTCTCGGTGGCCGAGGCCAGCGTGTCGACGCCGCAATTGGACTGCATGATGTAGGGCGCGGATTTCAGCCCCCGCGCGGCCAGCCCGCCGCCAAGCTTGGACAGGTACTTTTCGGCCGTGGGTTGCACATAGGCGGACAGGACGGCGGTGCTGGTGCGTTCGTATTCCCGCCATTCCCGGGTGATCTGGTGGCTGGCCACCACCGAGATGCCGGGCCAGAGGCGGCGCACCTCGGCCAGCGTCGCCTCTTCATGGGCGGTGTTGGCATAGCTGTGCAGGAAGGAGATCGCGATGGCCTCCACCCCCTCGGCGCGGAAATCCTCCAGGATCGCGGGCAGCGGAGTGAGGTCGAGCGGGCGGAATTCCTCGCCCGTGTAGGTCATCCGGCCCGGCAGTTCGCGGCGCAGGTAGCGCGGCACGAAGGGCTCGGGCTTCTCGTAATGCAGGTTGAAGAAGTCGGGGCGGTTGCCGCGCGCGATCTCCAGCGTGTCGCGGAAGCCCTCGGTGGTGATCAGGCCGACCCGGACGCCCTTGCGCTCGGTCACGGCATTGATGACGACGGTGGTGCCATGGGCGAGGAAGTCGATGGCATCGGGGGCCACCCCCGCCTTGTCGATGACGTTCAGCACGCCCTGTTCGAAATTCGGCGGCGTGGTGTCGGATTTTGCCGTGCGCACGGTGGCGGTGCCGGTGTCGCTGTCCAGCTCGAAACACACCAGATCGGTGAAGGTGCCGCCGACATCGGTGGCGACGCGGGTGATCTTGCCCATCAGGCGGCCTCTTTCGCGTCAAGCGCCAGGCTCAGCAGCATGGCAGTTGTGGCTTGCAGGCGCAGGGCCTCGGTCGCGGCGACGCGTTCGGGGGTGTACCAGCCGGCCTCGTGCAGGATGTTCAGCGTGCCGATGACCTGGCCCCCGATGATGATCGGCAGGTTGATCACCGACTGACACCCGAGGGAGTCGATCAGCGGCGCATCGGGAAACACCGTGTCGATGGTCGCCAGGTCATTGGCGACATAGGTGTTGTGATGGGTGATCACGCAGTCGGTCCAATCGGTCTCTCCGGGCTTGTTGGGCTTCAGCGCCGAGGTCGGGTATTCGACCGGGTGCGAGGTATAGAGGCGGCGGCTCGCGTTCTTCTCGGGGACGTTCTCGGTCATGGTGAAGATTTTCGCGCCCACGGTCTTTTCGATCTGGGCGTGCAGGGCCGCGAAGGCGGCCCGGGCGGTGCCTTCGGTGGCAATGGCCGCAAGGAAATCGGACGTGCAGGGGGTCGTGGTCACTTGGAAGTCTCCAGAAGCTTGTCTCTGAGCCGGGCTTCGGCGTCGGAGACGACGGGAACCGCGCCGATCAGGCGGCGGGTGTAGTCGGATGCGGGGGCGGTGAAGACCTGCTCGGTCGGGCCGGTCTCGACCAGGCGCCCCTTTTCGAAGATGGCGACCCGGTCGGCGATGTTGCGCACGACAGAGAGGTCATGGGTGATGAAGACGAAGGTCAGGCCCCGGTCGCGGCGCAGCCGGTCCAGCAGCGTCAGCACCCGCGCCTGCACCAGCACGTCGAGCGCCGAGGTCGGCTCGTCCAGCACCACGATCTCGGAGCCGCAGGCCAGCGCCCGGGCAATCGCCACGCGCTGGCGCTGGCCGCCCGAAAGCGCGGAGGGCTTGCGGTGCGCAAAGTCCGCCGGCAGGCCGACCTCTTGCAGCAGTTCACCGACCCGGGCGGCGCGTCCGGCCTTCGGGCCGATGTCGTAGACATCAAGGGGCAGGCGCAGAGAGGCCCCGATGCGCCGGCGCGGGTTCAGCGCCGACAGCGGGTTCTGCTGGACCAGCTGGATGCGCCGGCGGTGTTCGGGGCCGCGGGTGTCGGGCAGGGCGGTGCCGTCCAGCCGGATCGTGCCGCTGCTGGCGGCGTGGATGCCCAGGATCAGGTTCGCCAGCGTCGACTTGCCCGACCCGCTTTCGCCGACCACCGCCAGACATTCGCCGCGCGTTACCTGAAGAGAGACCTCGCGCAGCGCCTGCACCTGGTGGCTGCCAACCTGAAAGGTCTTGGAGACATTGTCGATTTCAAGATGCACGCTCATCGTGTCGGCTCCGGTTCGCGCAGGCCCTCATGGGTGATCATCGGGTCGAAGAAGCTTTCGGACACCTCGGGCACATCGGGGATGCCGCCGCCGGTCAGGCGCGGCACCGCCGCCATCAGCGCGCGGGTGTAGGGGTGGCGGGGATCGGCAAACAGCGCCTCGGTCGTGCCATGTTCGACGATACGGCCTTTGTAGATCACATAGACCCGGTCGGCGAATTCACGCACCACCCCGAGGTTGTGGGAGATGAAGAGGACCGACGTGGCGTTCCTCTCGACCATCTCGCGCATCAGCTCGAGCGTCTGGGCCTGCACGGTGACATCCAGCGCCGTGCCCGGTTCGTCCGCCAGCAGCAGCGCGGGTTCATTGGCCAGCGCCATGGCGATCATGATGCGCTGGTTCATGCCCCCGGAAAGCTGGAAGGCATAGCTGTCGAGCGCCCGCTCGGGCTCGTGGATGGAGACCTGCGCCAGCATCTGCGCGGCGCGCGCGCGGGCGGCGGCGGCGGAAATGCCGGGATCGCGCCGCTTCAGAACCTCGTGGAACAGCTCGGCGATCCTGAAGACGGGGTTGAGCGAGGAGGTCGGATCCTGGAAGATCATCGAGATGTCGCGCCCGCGCAGGGCGTAGCGCTCCTTCTCGGTCATCTTCTTCAGGTCGCGGCCCATCACCTCGACCGTGCCGGAGATGCGGCTGGTCTTCAGCTCCTGCAGGGTGCCCAGCACGATGCGTGCGGTAACGGATTTGCCCGAGCCGCTTTCGCCCACCAGCGCCACGCGTTCGCCCCTGCGGATGTGCAGCGAAATGCCGTGCAGCACGGCGGTATCTGAAAACAGCGACTTGAAGCGCAGGTTCAGGTCGCGGATGCGCAGGGTCAGATCGTCCATCACTCGGCCTCCAGCATGTCACGCAGGGCGTCGCCCAGCAGGTTGAAGCCGAAGACGGCGATCAGGATGGCAAGGCCCGGGAAGACGGTCAGCCACCAGCTGTCGGGCAGGTATTTCGCGCCCTCCGCCACCATGGAGCCCAGATCCGGCGTCGGCGGCTGCACCCCCAGCCCGAGGAAGGACAGGGAGGAGGCCATCAGGATCACGAAGCCGAAGTCGAGCGTCATCTTGGTGATCACCGCCGGCAGGCAGTTCGGCAGGATCTCGCGGAACATGATGTGCCATTTGGAGGCGCCGATGACCTCGGCGGCCAGCACGTAGCCTTCGACCCGTTCGGCGCGGGTGATGTTGTAGACAAGGCGCGCGTACCAGGGCCACCACATGACGGTGATCGCCAGCATCCCGTTGGTCAGCGTCGGTTTCAGCACGCCCATGATCGCCATCGCCAGCACCAGCGGGGGCACCGACAGGAAGACATCCGTCAGCCGGTTCAGCGCATAGCCGGTCTTCGGGCCCATGTAGCCGGCCATCAGGCCGATCACCGTACCCACGGGCGGCGCGATCAGCAGCACGAAGAGGCCCATCAGCAGGGAAACCCGGTAGGCGTAGATGATCCGGGTGAATAGGTCGCGCCCCACCAGATCCGTGCCGAAGATGTTGGGCCAGTGCGGCGGCTGGTTGAAATTGGCGAAATCGACCACCGCGCCCCTGTGCGAAGGGAAGGGGGTGATGACATCGGCGAAGACGGCGGACAGCACGACGAAGGCGATCAGCACCAGCCCCAGCACCGAGAGCGGGTTCGACAGCAGGATTGCGAAGGCTTTTTTCATCAGCTGCGCCCTCCGAGGCGGAACCGGGGGTTGAGCCACCAGACCAGCAGGTCGACGATGATGTTCATGATCAGGAAGGTGGCGGCGATCACCAGCACGGTGCCGACGATGCCGTTGAGGTCCTTCACCAGGATCACGTTGACGCCGTAGCGGCTGAGGCCGGGCCAGGCGAAGACGCTTTCCACCAGGAAGGCGCCCCCCAGCATGGAGGCGAAATCGAGGCCGATCACCGTCAGCGAGGGGATCAGCGAGGGTTTGAAGACATAGCGCCGGGCGATGCGACCGGCCGGAAAGCCGTAGGACTGGGCCATCTCGGCATAGGGCTTGCGGTAGGTTTCGACCATGTTGGCGCGGGTCAGGCGGGCGGACTGGCCGATCCCGGTGACCGCCAACGCGCAGGCGGGCAGGATGATGTGGCGGAAGGCATCGGCGAAGGCGGCGAGGTTGCCGGCCAGCAGCGTGTCCACCAGCATGAAGCCGGTCACCTGCGGAATCTGGAAGCTGTTCGAGATCCGCCCCGCGATCGGGAAGATCGGCACGAAATAGGCAAAGATCAGCATCAGCACCACGGCCCAGACGAACCCCGGTGCCGAGACACCCAGCAGGGTGATCACGCGCACCAGGTGGTCGGGCCAGCGATCGCGGGTGCGCGCGGCCAGGATCCCCATCGGCAGGCCGACGCCCACCATGATGATCCCGGCGACGATCATCAGTTCCAGCGTGGCGGGCAGGAACTGGGCGATGTCGGCAATCACCGGGCGCTTGGAATACAGCGACATCCCGAAATCGCCGTGCAGCACATCGCGCAGGAAGTAGACGTATTGCGTCACCAGCGGCGCATCGAGGTGCATCTGCGCGCGCAGGGCATCCACCATGTCCTGGCTGGCATTCGGGCCCAGGGCGATGCGGACGGGATCGCCGGGGATGATCCGGGCGATGCAGAAGATCAGGATCGACACGCCGAACAGCACGATGAGCGTGGTGATCAGCTTGCCGAGGACGGCTCTGAGGGCGGGGGGCATTTCAGGTCCTCTCGGGGCGCGCGCGCGCTCAAGGGGTCGGCGCGCGGAGGGCGGGGGCCGTAGGGCCCCCGGAACGGGCGGAGGTCTCCGCCATCAGGGCGCGGGCGCTCAGTCCTTCACATCGATCAGGCGGAAGGTGAAGCCGAACGGGCTGAGCGGGAATTTCTTCTCGGGGTCCGACAGGGCCGGGGCGCTGATCCGGGTGGAGCCCGCGAAGACCTCCTGCGCGTCGTACATGTTGATCGAGGGCGCGAGGGCCATCAGCCGGTCGTTCAGCTGATGATAGATGGCGTCGCGCTTTTCGGGGTCGGTCTCGGTGCGGCCTTCGTCCAGCAGGCTGTCGACCTGATCGTCCTTCAGCCATTCCGGAGAGGCCCAGGTTCCCGCCGCCGAGGAATGATACATGTTGTAGAGCAGCGCGTCGGGATCCCCGGTGGCGGTGGTGTTCAGCACCTGGCTTATCATCGGCGTGGTCTCGGGGCTGGTGACCTGGGAGGCGAACAGCGCCCAGGGCATCTTGCGGATCTCGGCCTTGAAGCCCAGCTGGGTGAAGTTGGCCTGCAACAGCAGCGCAAAGCGTTCCTCCAGTGGCACCTCGCCGATCCAGGAAATGTCGAGCGTGTAGTCCGAGGGCGTGTACTTGCACTGCGACAGGTACTCTTTCGCCTTCGCCATGTCCTGCTTCAGGGTATGGCTTTCGTCATCGGCGCCCATCAGCCCCTTGGGGATCAGCCCGGTGGGGGCGGTGCCCTGGCTGATGTCCTTGGAGACGGCGACCAGCTTCAGCGCGCTGGCGTAGTCGAAGGCATTGGCCAGCGCGAGGCGGCAGTTGGCATCATCCAGCGGCGGCTTGCGGGTGTTGAACTTGATGTAGAAGGCCCCGGCGGCGGGTTCGCTCAGCAGCTGCGCGCCGCCTTTTGCCAGCGCGCTCATCACCTCGGGCGGCAGCCACTGGGAGGAGATGTCGTGTTCGCCCTGCGCGATCAGGGTGCGCACGGTGGCGGGTTCCAGCGAATAGCGCAGCCGCACGGTGTCGGGCGCGGCCTCGTCGAAGCCCAGGAAGTAGTCGGGATTGCGCTGCATCACCGTCTCTTCCTGGGGATTGTGCGAGACGACGGAATAGGCGCCGGTGCCGGCGGAATGCTGCGACAGCCACTTGGTGCCCCAGTCGCCCATCTGGGTGTCGCCGGGTTCGAGGTGGTCCATCACGGTCTTCTTGTCGAAAATCGGCAGGCGCACCAGGGCGGCGACGAAGGGCGCGAACTTGGAGGACAGGGTGAACTGCACGGTATGGGCATCAACGGCCTTGGCGCTTTCCACCTTGTCGAAAAGGTAGGACACCCCCTGGCCAAGCGCCTTCATCCGGTCGAGCGAAAACACCACGTCCTCGGCCGTCATCGGGTTGCCCGAGAGGAACGTCACGTCGTCGCGCAGATCCACGGTATAGGTCAGCCCGTCCTCGGTGCTCCAGCTCCTGGCCAGCAGCGGGACATAGCCGGTGCCGCCCTGCTTGGGGGCCACCAGCGCGTCGTAGAGGTTGATCGACAGGATGGTGTCGGCATTGTCGTTGCCGGTGGCCGGGTCGATGTCGCCGGGGGCGGATTCATCGAGGCGCAGCACGCCATGGGCCAGCGCCGGTTGCGCTGCCGCCAGCGTGGTGGTCAGGCAGGTCGCCGCCAGCAGCGCCGCCCCCAGACGTTTGGAGAATTCGGGTGCCATCACTTACTCCTGTTGGTTGTCCAGGGTTCCCTGGCCGGTCTGTGCCGGTGTTATGGTCTGGGCCTTCTTGCCCGCGCGGCGCAGCGACAGGCGGTCCCCGGAGGGGGCATGGGGGTGCCGGTCGTCGCCGAAGACGTCGATGGTGCAGGTGTGCAGGATCGCCGTCGGTTCGGTGGTGTGGTTCCAGCTGACATGGGGCAGCGAGGACTTGAAATGGATCGAGTCGCCCTTGTTCAGCACGTAGGTCTCTCCGGCGACCTCAATCGTCAGGGCGCCCTCGACGATGTAGAAGATCTCTTCGCCGTCATGGGCGGTGATGTCGGAGCGGTGGCCGGGCGCCTCGTGCATGATGACCGAGCGCAGCACATTGCCGGGAAAGGCCGCCGAGAGGCGTTCGTAGACGGTGCCCTGGCCCAGCCCGACGCTGAAGGTGGCGCGGTTGCCCTGGCGGGTCACCGGACCGGCGGCGGCAGGCTGGGTGAAGAAATCCGCCAGCGGCGCGTCCAGCGCCTCGGCCACCAGCCCGAGGGCGGTCAGCGATGGCGTCGTCAGCCCGCGTTCGATCTGGGAAATGTAGCCGATGGAAAAGCCCGCCGCCTCGGCCACCTGCTTCATCGTCAGCTTCAGTTCCTGGCGACGGCGGCGCAGCCGGTCGCCGACGCTGCCTGCGGTGTCGGCCGGTTCGGGTGCCATCGGATCCTTCCTCGCGTTTTAGTCAGGCTAAAATTGAGCGAGTCGGGGCCCTTGGGGCAAGGGGAATGGATGCAGAATGCCGCGAAGTGTGGATTTTAGGCACCCTAAAATTGAACCGCGCCCTGCGGATGCCCAATATTGCGACAGCAGAACGCCGGACCCCTGGGGAATCCGGCGTGTCGGGCTGCGGGGGATGTGGGGGCGGCCCCTCAGAGGGCCAGCGCCGCGAGCGCCTCTGCATGCAGTTCGGGCGTGGCGGCGGCGATGACCCGGCCATCGCTTTCCAGCGTCAGCGGCTGGCCCGTCCAGTCGGTGATCACGCCGCCCGCGCCCTGCACCACCGGCACCAGCGCCAGGTAATCGAAGGGCTTCAGCTCGGATTCGATGACCAGATCGACATGCCCAGAGGCCAGCAGCGCATAGGCGTAGCAATCGCCCCCGAAGCGCCGGATCGCCGCCTGTTTCGACACCCGGTCGAAGGCCGCCAGCTCTGCCTCGGTGAAGATGTCGGGAGAGGTGGCATAGACGATGGCCTCGGCCAGGCGGGTGCAGGCGCGGGTGTGGCAGGGGGTGCCGTTGAACTCGGTCGCGCGGCCGGTCTTGCCGACGAAGCGTTCGTTCAGCGCCGGCAGCTCGATCACGCCCAGATCGGGGGCGCCGTCCTCGTAGGTGGCGATCAGGCAGCCGAAGGTCGGCATTCCGGTCATGAAGCTCTTGGTGCCGTCGATCGGGTCGACGATCCACAGCCGGGGGCTGTCGATGCGCACGCTGTCCTGTTCCTCGCCGACGATGCCGTCCTCGGGGAAGGTGCCTTCGATCAGGGCGCGCAGGCGGGCCTCGATGGTCTTGTCGGCCAGCGTCACGGGCGATCCGTCCTGCTTGCTCTCGTAGGGCAGCGTGGTGCGGAAATAGTCCAGCGCGATGCCGCGTGCGGTATCGGCCATCTCGCCGGCAAGGGCGAGGGTCTGCCCGGCCCGGGTATCCTGGATCATGAAATCTGTCCTGAAGTGATTAAGCGGTAATGATGTCCGCCAGACCCGCCACCCTGAGCGGATCCAGCCGCGCCGCATCGGCGCTCTTGTCGGTGACGAGGGTGTCGATCTCGCGGCAGGTGCAGACCTCGACCCGGCTGACGCCGCCCAGTTTCGATCCGTCCGCCAGCGCCACCACCTTCTTCGAAGAGGTGATCATGGCGCGGGCGAAATCGGCCTCGGACATGTGGAAATCCGTGGCGCCGCGGTCCGCCGAGACCGCGACCGGCGAGAAGATCGCGAGGTCCGCGCTGTGCCGGCGCATCTGGGTGGTGGCCATCTCTCCGAAGGTGCCGGGGATCTCGGGGACCACGCGGCCCCCGATCAGCACCATGTCGGCATCGGGCCGGATCGCGAGGATCGCATGGGCGGCATCGACCGAGTTGGTGATCACCGCCACGTCGGGAATGCCCGCCATGGCGGTGGCGAAGGCCAGCGTCGAGGTGCCGGCATCCAGCGCCACCATCATCCCCGGCTGCACAAGGCGCGCGGCGGCAATGCCGATGCGCTTCTTGGCGGCGGCATTGACGCGCTTGCGGTCCTCGAACATCGGTTCGTTCTGCACCGCCGCGCGTTCCGCCCCGCCATGGACGCGGCGCAGGCGCCCCTCGCCCTCCAGCTGGACGATGTCGCGGCGGATGGTTTCGCGCGACACCTGCATGTCCACCACCAGCTCGTCCACGCTGACGCGCTCGGCGACCGAGAGCTTGGCGAGGATCAGGTGGTGGCGGTCCTTAGCCCACATGGGCCGCGTCCTTGACCGAGGCCGGTTCAAGGGCCGCCAGCGGGAAGTGGCAGGCGACGCGGCTGCGTTCGGAGGCGCGCATCAGCTCCGGATCGGAGCTCATGCAGGCCTCCTGGGCCACCGGGCAGCGATCCGCGAAGGCGCAGCCCTTGGGCAGCCGGATCGGCGAGGGAGGTTCGCCATCGACCAGGCATTCGTTCGGATCGTAGGGGCTGTCCTCGATGGTCGGGGCCGCCGACAGCAGCGCGCGGGTATAGGGGTGCAGCGGGCGCGAGAAGACATTGTGGTTCGAGCCGATCTCGACAATCCGGCCAAGGTACATCACCGCAACGCGGCTGGCGACGCGGCGCACCAGTGCCAGATCGTGGCTGATGAAGATGCAGGTGATGGACCGTTCGCGCTGCAGCTTGCGGAACAGTTCGATCAGCGGGGTCTGCTCCATCGGGTCCAGCGCCGAGAAGGTCTCGTCCAGCAGCAGCACGGTGGGTTCCAGCACGATGGCGCGGGCCACGTTGATGCGCTGGCGCTGACCGGCCGAGAGACCCGAGGGCAGCTTGTCATACAGCGCCGGATCCAGGCCGACCTCTGCCATGGTCTCTTCGACCCTGGCGCGGCGCGCCTTGCCCTTGAGCGGCGAATGCAGCCGCAGCGATTCCGAGATCGTGCGCCCGATGGTCCAGTGCGCCGGGATGGACCCGTAGGGATCCTGAAGCACCAGCTGAAGCTGGGCGCGCAGGTCGAACCGTTCCCTGGCGGTGAAGCTGCCGACGTTCTTGCCGTGGAACTGGACGGAGCCGTCATCGGGTTCCTCCAGCCAGGTCAGCAGGCGCATCAGGGTGGACTTGCCACAGCCGGATTCGCCCACGATGGCCAGGCTTTCACCGGGATAGACATCGAAATCGGCACCGCGCACGGCCTGCACGAAGACGGATCCGAACAGCTTGTCCTTGCGCGGCACCTTGTAGGTGCGCCGCAGCGCGGTGATCGACAGCGCCGGGGGCATGTCGCGGATGTCTTCCGCCGAGAGGCTTTCCGGGGCGGTGGTGCCCCAGATCCGCGGCGATTGCGCGATCAGCTTCTCGGAGGCCTCGGTGCGGGGCGCGGCAAGCAGTTGCGGAGTCGGGCCTTCCTCGACGATCTCGCCCTGGTCCATAACGACGATGCGGTCGGCAAAGTCCTTGATGGTGGGCACGGAGGAGGTGATGAAGAGGAAGGCCGTGCCAAGGCGTTCCCGCAGATCCTGGAACAGGCGGATGATCTGGGCGGCGACGGTCACGTCCAGCGGCTGGGTGACGTTGTCGGCGATCACCAGCTTGGTCTCGCCGATCATGGCGTCCACGATGGCGGCGCGCTGGATCATGCCGCCGGAATATTTCGACGGCAGTTCGGCCATGCGGTGACGCGCCTCGGGGATGCGCACCAGAGAGAACAGCTCGTGCACCCGCTCCATCGCCTCTTTGGCCGAAACCTCGGGGCGCACGGCGCGGTACTTGTCGGCGATCTGGCGGCCCACGGGCAGGGTCGGGTCGAAGACCCGGGTGGGGTCGGCGCCGACATAGCCGATGCCGGTGCCACGGATGCGGCGCAGGGCATCGGGGTTGGCGCCCAGAACGTCTTGGCCTTCCAGCGTGATGCGGCCCGAGGTGACGCCCAGCGGGGCGTCGACCCAGCCCATCAGCGCCCGGCCCAGCACGCTTTTCCCGGCGCCGCTGCGCCCCAGGATCGCCAGCGTCTCGCTTTCGGCGACGGACAGGGACAGGTTCTTCAGGATCGGCCGCGGGGTCGCGGGGCCGACATTCGCGATGCTGAGGTCGGTGACTTTCAGAAGCTCTTTGGTCATCATTTCGCTCCTTCGAAGACGGCGTTGCGGGCGCGTTCAAGTGCGGTGCCCATCATGTTGAGCGAGAGCAGCAGCAGCATCAGGAAGACACCGGGCAGGACGGCGATCCACCATGCGTTCATCAGGTACTTGCGGCCGTCGGCGATGATCACGCCCAGGGTCGGGGTGGGCGGCTGCAGGCCGATGCCCAGGAAGTCCAGAACGCATTCGAAGATCATCATGCGGGCCAGATCGAAGACGGCGGCGAAGGCCATGGGGGGCAGGGCGATCGGGGCGACCATCAGCAGGATGATGCGGATGTTGGAGGCGCCCAGAACCCGGGCCGCGCGGACATATTCCTGGCTGCGCTCGGCCAGCGCGCCGGAGCGCGTCAGGCGGGCATAGTTCGGCCAGGTCGCCAGCACCAGAACCGAGATCACCAGCGCCGGGGTGGCGCGCGCCAGGCCCAGGATGGTGATCGCCAGGATGATCGGCGGGATCGACATCTGGATGTCGACGATGCGCATCAGGATCTGGTCGATCTTGCCGCCGACGAAACCGGCGTAAAGACCCACGGCCGAGCCGATGATGAAGGACAGCGCCGTCGCGGTCAGGCCGATCAGGAAGGTGATCTGAAGCCCCACCAGCGTGCGCGAAAGCATGTCGCGGCCCAGCTGGTCGGTGCCCAGCGGAAACTGGGACTTGGCGCCCTCGGCGCCCATCGGCGGGCTGAACTTGTCGACGAAATTCATCTTGGTCGGATCGACCTGGAACACGAAGACCGAGACGACGGCCATGATCAGCAGCAGGGCAAACAGCACGGCGCCCATCAGGAACCACGGAGAAGAACGGGTGGCCAGCCAGATCCGCCTGCCCATCGCCAGTTCCCTGGTCGAGGGCTGGGCGGGCTTGGCGGCGGCGGGGTTGGTGGTAACGGAGCTCATGGAAACACGCCTTCCCTTAGTAGTCCAGCCGGGGGTCGAAGAGGCCGCTGACATAGTCGACGGCGATGTTGACCAGCACGAAGAAGGTGCTGATGACGATGGCGATGGCCTGCACCAGCGGGAAGTCCCGCTGCATCACGGCCTCCACGGTCAGCTTGCCGAGGCCGGGGAAGTCGAAGACGTATTCGATCACCAACAGGGAGCCGATCAGGCTGGTCAGCATGACGCCGAGGGTGTTGATGAAGGGCACCGCCGCGCCGCGCAGCACGTGGCGGGTGAAGACAGCCTTGCTGCCCAGGCCGCGCACCGGGGCCACCCGGATGAAGTCGCGCCGGGTCATGCTCGAGATCGCCGAGGACCAGGTGCGAATGAAGATCGGCGCCATTTCGATGGCCAGCACGATGGCGGGCAGGATCAGGTATTTCGGGCCGCTGTAGCCCACCGCCGGCAGCCATTGCAGCTTGATCGAGACCAGCAGGACCAGCAGGCCGGCGATCCAGAAGCTGGGCATGGAGACCAGGATGGAAGAGCCCATGATGGTGACTGAATCCGGCCATTTCCCGGCCCTCAGCCCCGCCCAGATCCCGATCGGAGCCGAGATCACCAGCGCCAGGCCCAGGCCCGCGGCGGCCAGGGCCAGGCTCAGCGGCAGGCGGCCCAGGATCAGGCTGATGACGGAGGCGCGGTTGGAGGCACCGGCGCTGTCGCCATGGCCGCCACCGACCGACTGGCCATTTTCCGACCGGATGTAGGAATGGCCGAAGTCGCCATGGGTGACGATGCCACCGATATACTTGCCGAACTGGACGATGAAGGGATCGTCCAGGCCCATCTGCTTGGACAGGGCATCGACGCTGGCCTGGTCGGAAAGGCCGCCCGCCAGCATCCGGGCGGGGTCGCCCGGGCCGATGCGCAGCAGCGTGAAGACGATCAGCGCGGCAAGGAAGACGATGAGCGCGCCCTGCGACAGGCGTCTCGTGAGGAAGGAGAGGGTGGCGATCATGTCTGGTCCTCGGGGTCGTTGATCGTGGTCACGCGGACTGGGTCGCGGGAAGCGGGCCCCGCGCAGGGACCCGCTCCGGAAGGCCTCAGGCCATGGTGGCGCCGGTGAAGTCCATGTCGCCGGCGGCGGTCATGGTGACATCGGTCAGCTTGGCAGCGGTGGCGATCATCATGGCAGAGTTGAACAGCACCTGGTTCGGCAGCTTCTCGGCCACCATCGGCAGCACCTCGTCCGAGATGATCTTGGCGCGGGTGTTCATGTCGGTCTCTGCCACCTGCTTGAGCAGCACCTTGTCCAGCTCGGGCTCGTTCACGCCGGTCACCAGGCCCACCTTGGAGTAGTACTGCAGCATCAGCTGGATGTTGGGCTCGGGAGAGTTCGGCGCCCAGCCGCCGTCGATCATGTTGCCGGCGTTGACGTTGTAATAGGCGTCGTTCCAGGCGGCGACCTCCATCACCGTCAGCGTCACCGGGAAGCCCTCGGCCTGCAGCATGGCGGTGATCGCCTCGCAGATTTCCTTGGACTTCGGGTAGAAGCCGGTCGAGGTGATGTATTCCAGCGGCGGCAGGCCCTTGCCGCCCGGATAACCGGCCTCGGCCAGCAGCTTCTGGCACAGCTCGGGGTCGTACTTGCCGTAATCGGGCTGCGGGGTGGAGCCCAGCTTCATCGGCGGCAGCACGCTGTCGGCGCCGTAGCCGGCCTCGCCGATCAGCGAGAGCAGCCCCTCGCGGTCGATGGCGGCGGCGGCGGCGCGGCGCACGCGGTAGTCGTTGAACGGCGGCTTGTTGCAGCGGAAGTGCAGGTAGCGGTTCTCGACCGAGTTCACCTTCTGCGTGGCGACATCCTTGTTCTTCTTCAGGCTGTCGTACTGCTCGGGCTCAAGGCGTTCGATGACCTCGGCCTCGCCCGACATCAGCGCCAGCATTCGGGCGTTGCCATCGGGGACGTAGCGGTTCTGGATTTTCTGGATGTTGCCGGTGGCGCCGCCCCAGTAATCCGCGAAGGCCTCGAAGTTGTGGCCGTCGGTGGTGGTGCCGACATAGCGGAACGGGCCGGTGCCGATCATGCTGCCCGCCAGCTTTTCGGGGGTGGCGACATCGGCAGCGCGCAGGATCGGCGAATAGACCTGCAGGAACAGGAAGGAGTGGGCGGGGAAGGTCTCGGTGGTGACGGTGAAGCTGTGGTCATCCTTGACCTCGACCTTGACGGGGCCGGGGTAGAAGGCGCGCGCCGCGCCCTCGCGCGAGTAGTATTCGAGGGTCGCCTTGACGTCGGCGGCCGTCAGCTCGGAGCCGTCATGGAACTTGATGCCCTTCTTCAGCACGAAATCGACGGTGTGGCCGTCGGTCATCTCGTAGCTTTCGACCAGGCGCAGCTCGGGCTTGAGCAGGTCGTCGCCGGTCATCGGGTAGCGCAGCAGCGTGTCGAAGACGATGAATTCGATCCGGGTGTTGGCCAGCGTCGTGTTCATCGACGGGTCCCAGTTGCCGGTGGTGTTTTCGGGGCTCAGCCAGCGGATGGTGCCGGTCTCGCCTGCCTTGACTGCCAGCGGCGCGCCCAGAGCGGCGGTCAGCGGGATGGCAGCGGTGACCATCAGGAAGCTTCTGCGGTTCAGTTTCATGTGGATTTCCCTGTTGTTTTGTCGTTCAGCGGATCGTCCGGGCCATCGCCCTTCCCGCGGGATCGGTCCGGAGCCAGCACAGGCCATGCGACCGGGCCTGTCCGGCGCGCCGGTCCGCGCCGGGCGCGGCCGGGGGACGGAAGAAGGCGGATGCGGTCATGGTCATCGTCCTGTGGTTGTTGTGCGACCTCCTGCACAAAACCACACATGTGCACAATTCGGTCAAGCGTTCGGATGCAGATCCCGGCAAAAAGGCCCGTGATCAGCCGAATTTTGAGCTGTGTTTGGGCGCAAATTTTTGCACAATGACGAGTAAGCGCACAAATACACATAAAAGCAGATCAAATAATAGCCGTTTGAAAAACCTTGCATGCCCGTCCTGAGAGAATCCTCCACAAATCGCCTCAGGTCGCCAACAAACCTCACATGCCGCCCCCGGGGTGGCAGATGGTGGACCGCCAGCCCCGCGGGGCGGACCGGCGGCCGGAAAAGATCGGGGCCAGAAGGATGGACCCTGCAACCCAAGCACCAACAGGAGGCGGAATGCGCCCTAATACCAACAGGAAGACCCTTGTGCTGGCAGCCGCCGGGCTGGCCATGATGGCCGGTGCGGCCCAGGCTGGCAGCTGCGATGTCGATTTCAGTGCCGGTGTGGATTCGGCGATCGACAGCGCGATTCGCGACGACCGCATCGTCGGCGCCGTCGTGATGATCATGAAGGACGGCAAGCTGGTCTACAGCCGCGCCGCCGGTCTGGCTGACCGCGAGGCCAATATCCCGATGGCCGAGGACGCGATCTTCCGTCTTTCCTCTGTCAGCAAGTCCTTCGTCACCACCGCCGCCCTGGCGCTGGTCAAGCAGGGCAAGCTGTCGCTGGAGGATCCGGTCACGAAATACCTGCCCGATTTCAAGCCGGCGCTGGCCGATGGCAGCACGCCGCCGATCCTGATTTCCCAGCTGCTCAGCCATACCGCGGGCCTGGGCTACGGGCTGATGGAACAGCCCGACGGCCCCTATCACAAGGCCGGCGTCTCGGACGGGCTGGACGAGGTCGATATCGGCATGGACGAGGAGATGAAGCGCATCTCGGCCGCCGGCCTTGCCTATCCTCCGGGCAAGGGCTGGGCTTATTCGGTGGCCGTCGACGTGATGGGCGCGGTGATCGAGAAGATCACCGGCGAACCGCTGCCGCAGGCCGTGGATCAGCTGGTCTCCAAGCCGCTGGGTCTGACGGATACCGGCTTCTCTACCCAGTCCGACCGCCTGACTGCCGCCTATTACAACACGCCCGATGGGGCGAAACGGATGGTGGATCCGCAGCTTGTGACCTCGGTCCCCGGGGCCGCGATCCGCTTTTCGCCCTCCCGTGCCCGCAAGGACACGCCCTTCCCCTCGGGTGGTGCGGGCATGGTTTCAAGCGCGGGCGATGTGCTTAAACTGCTCGAAACCCTTCAGGAGGGCGGCGGCGACATCCTGACCCCGGCGCTGACCACGCAGATGATGCAGAACCAGATCGGCGATCTGCCGGTCTCGACCAACGGGCCGGGCTATGGCTTTGGGTTCGGCGGCAAGGTGCTGCTGGATCCGGTGGCCGCCAAGACGCCGCAGCCAAAGGGCACCTATTCCTGGGGCGGGGTCTACGGGCACACCTGGTTCATCGACCCGGTCTGCCACATCACCGCGGTCGAGATGACCAACACCGGCCTGGAAGGGCTGGGTGGCAAGTTCCCCGCCGACGTGGCCGATGCCATCTACGGCGCAACGGTTGCCAACTGAACGCACATGGAGGGCCCGCAGCGCGCGGGCCTTCTCCCCTCTCCGGCCCGTCCGGACCCAGCAGAAGGCACGATCCCTCCCGTGAGCTATTCGCATGTCGCCGGTGGCGAGACGCACCGCTTCCAGTCCCTGGCCCAGGTCATGGCCGCCGCCACCCCGCTGCGCTCGGGAGACGAGCTGGCGGGCCTTGCCGCCTCCAGCGAAGCCAACCGCGTGGCCGCGCGCTACGTGCTGGCCGACCTGCCGCTGACCACCTTCCTGACCGAGGCGCTGATCCCCTACGAGGCTGACGAGGTGACGCGGCTGATCCTTGATACCCACGATGTCGCGGCCTTTGCGCCGTTCCGGTCGATGACGGTGGGCGATCTGCGCAACTGGCTGCTTTCCGAGGCCGCCGACGGTCCGGCGCTGGCCCGCGCCGCACCCGCCCTGACGCCCGAGATGGTCGCCGCCGTCAGCAAGCTGATGCGCAACCAGGACCTGATCGAGGTCGCCTCCCGGATCGAGGTGGTGACGCGCTTTCGCAACACCGTGGGCCTGAAGGGGCACCTTTCGACCCGGTTGCAGCCCAACCACCCCTCGGACGATCTGCGCGGCATCGCGGCGGCGATCCTCGACGGGTTGCTGCAGGGCACGGGCGATGCGGTGATCGGCATCAACCCGGCCTCGGACAGTATCGCCAACTGCACGGATCTGCTGAAGGCGCTGGACGGGTTCCGCCAGGAATTCGACGTGCCGACGCAAAGCTGCGTGCTGACCCATGTGACGAACTCCATCCAGATCATCGAGGCCGGCGGGCCGGTGGATCTGGTCTTCCAGTCGATTGCCGGGACGCAGGCGGCGAACGATGGTTTCGGCGTCTCGCTCTCGGTTCTGAAAGAGGCGCACGAGGCCGCGCTGTCGCTGAACCGTGGCACGCTGGGCCAGAACGTCATGTATTTCGAGACCGGGCAGGGCGCGCCGCTCTCGGCGGAGGCGCATCATGGCGTCGATCAGCAGACACTTGAGGTGCGCGCCTATGCGGTGGCCCGCGCTTTCGATCCGCTGCTGCTGAATACCGTCGTGGGCTTCATCGGGCCGGAATACCTGTACAACGGCAAACAGGTGATCCGCGCCGGGCTTGAGGACCACTTCTGCGCCAAGCTGCTGGGCCTGCCGATGGGGGTGGATGTCTGCTACACCAACCACGTTGATGCCGATCAGGACGACATGGACACGCTGATGTGCCTGCTGGGCGCCTCGGGGGTGAATTTCGTGATCTGCGTGCCGGGATCGGATGACGTGATGCTGTCCTACCAGTCGCTCGCCTTCGAGGATGCGCGCTGGATGCAGCGCCGCTTCGGTACCCGCCCGGCGCCGGAATTCGACGCCTGGCTGCAGAAGGTCGGCCTGTCGGATGGCACCGGCGCGCTGTCGGACATGAACCATTTCGTCAAGCGTCTGGGAAAGGTGGCCTGAGATGAGCGAGCTTGAAGAGGCCTTCCGCGCGCTGAAACGCCTGACCCCCTCGCGGCTGCGGCTGGAGCCCGGCGCCGGGGCCGCGCCGCTCTCGGCGGTGCTGGATTTCCAGGCCAGCCATGCCAGCGCCCGCGATGCGATCACCATGCCGGTGGACTGGGCTGGCGTCACTCGCGCCATCGCCCCGGCCGAGGCGATCGCCGTGCACAGCCGCGCCGACTCGCGCGAGGTCTACATCCGCCGCCCCGACCTGGGCCGCCGCCTGCGAGAGGCCGATCTGGCGCGGCTGCCGAAGGGGCCGTTCGATCTGGCTATCGTGGTGGCCGACGGGTTGTCGGCCCATGCGGTCAACGACAATGGCGGCGCGCTGGTGGCCGCGCTTCTGGCGGCCTTTGCGGATCTGAACGTGGCGCCGGTGGTGCTGGTCGAACAGGGCCGCGTCGGCATCGGGGATGAGGTCGGCGCGGCGCTTGGTGCCGATCTGGTGCTGGTGCTGGTGGGCGAGCGCCCGGGCCTGTCGGTCACCAACAGCCTGGGCGCCTATCTGACCCGGTCGCCGAAGGTGGGCACCCCCGACAGCGCCCGCAACTGCGTGTCCAACATCCACGGAAAGGGCGGCCTGTCGCTTGCCGATGCCACCCACAAGATCAACTGGCTGGTGCGCTATGCCCGCAAGCTGGGGGTCACCGGCGTCGGCCTCAAGGACCTGTCCGACACGGTGCCGCTGCTGGACTAGGCCGTGCGCTCAGCCGACTGCGGGGGCGTAATGGGTCGTCCCCCGCGGCAGCTCGTAGGGCTCGGCCTGGGCGTCGGTGACCAGCAGGTCGACCTCGTCCAGGCGACAGATCGAGACCCGGCTTTCCGTGTTCAGCTTCGCCGAATGGCACAGCACCATGCAGGCGTGGGAATTGCGGATCATCTTGCGCGCCACCTCGGCCTCGTGCAGCTCGTAATCCGTGACGCCGCGGTTGCGATCCACCGCCACCGGAGAGATCACGGCGAAATCGGCCCGGAAGCGGTCGATCTCGGCCAGGGTCATCTCTCCGTAGGTGGCGGGCACGTCGGCATGGGGCGCGCCGCCCAGCAGCAGCGTGTCGCAATCCTCTCCGGTGACCATGATCCGCGCGATTTCCAGCGAATTGGTGATCACCCGGATGCGACCGCGCGCCGCCAGCGCATGGGCAAAGGCCGAGGTCGTGGTGCCGGCGTCGATGAAGCAGGTGCTGCCGGTGGGGATCAGCGCGCAGGCGGTCTGGCCGATGGCCTCCTTCTGGGAGGCGAACTGTTCCTGCCGCATCGCGAAGGCGGGTTCGGGCTCGGGCGCGAGGGAGGGCACTGCGCCGCCATGGACCCGGCGCAGCAGGCCGGATTTTTCCATGTCCATCAGGTCGCGGCGCACCGTCTCGCGCGAGACGCTGAATTCGCTGGCCAGATCGTTGGCCGCCACCTTGCCGTCCTTGCCCAGCCGGGCGAGGATCTGCGCCTGTCGTTCATGCGTCCACATGGGGCCTCCCGCTTGTGCCGCCCCATCCTGTGCCCCGCAGCCCGGCAAAAGTCCACAGCAGGTGTGGGTATGTATGACTCTGTGCCTAATTCAGCGCCGAAAGCTGATGGGAATTGCGGCATTCGGAGCGTGAATGTGTGTTTGTTTGTCAAATTGGGAGGTTATTGCCCGAAATCCCCGGAAAATGCCTTGCTGGGTGTGTGTTTGTGGGGAATGTTGGCGTCAGCAGGAGGTGATCCTCCCCGGAATGCCTCAGAATCGCATGGAAACACAGTATGACCTCGTTCCCTGAACTCGTCTTCGCGGCGGATGTCGCTGACAATGCCCGCAAGATCGCCCACCGCTACTTCCGCAGCGCGCTGGAAGTGGACGACAAGGAAGACCATTCCCCGGTCACCGTCGCCGACCGCGAGATCGAGGCCTATCTGCGGTCCCGCATTGCCGAGACCTTCCCCGAGCACGGCATCTTCGGCGAGGAACAGGACCCGGTGAACATGTCCGCCCGCGAGGTCTGGGTGGTCGATCCGATCGACGGCACGAAAAGCTTTGTCACCGGGCACCCGCTGTTTGGCAACCTGATGGCGCTGCTGCGCGACGGAGAGCCGGTGCTGGGCCAGATCGACATGCCCGCCTTCAATGAGCGCTGGCAGGGCATGCGCGGCGCGCCCACGACCTTCAACGGTACTCCCTGCACTGCCAGCGGCTGCACCGAGCTGTCGAAGGCGCGCGCCTATACCACCGACCCCGAGCTTTACACCGGTGCGGACCGCGCCGCCTACGAGGCGCTGCACAGGTCGGTGCACCTGCTGCGCTTCGGCGGGGATTGCTACAACTATGGCCTGCTGGCCTCGGGGCATTGCGACATCGTGCTGGAAATCGGCCAGCAGCCCTACGACTATCTGCCGGTGGTGCAGGTGGTGGAGGGCGCCGGTGGCGTGATCACCGACTGGTCGGGCCGCCCGCTGGGCCTTGACAGCAAGGGCGACGTGCTGGCCTCGGCCACGCCCGAGCTGCATGAACAGATGCTGAAGGCCCTCGCGCCCTGCCTCGCCGGCGCCTGAGCGCCCGTCCCCCCGAACACCGGCGCGTGTGCGCACGCCCGACAGCCAAGAAAAGGTCGCCCCCATGTGGACGCTTACCGCAACCGAACTTCTCAACGGATACCGGGATGGCTCGCTCTCTCCGGTCGAGGTGATGCAGGCGCTTCTGGCGCGCATCGAGGTCGTGAACCCGAAGATCAACGCGCTTTACGAGGTCGATGCCGAGGGCGCGATGGAACAGGCGCGGGCCTCGGCGGATCGCTGGGTCGCGGGGGCGCCCCAGGGGCCGCTTGATGGCGTGCCGGTGGTCATCAAGGACAGCATCGCCGTCAGGGGTATGACCATGCTGCGCGGCCTGAAGGCGCGGCGCGACGTCGCCCCCGACACCGAGGACAGCCCGCCGGTCGCCCGCCTGCGCGAAGCCGGCGCGATCCTCTTCGCGAAATCCACCATGCCCGACATGGGCTTCCTCGGGGCGGGCGTCAGCTCGGCCTGCGGGGTCACGCGCAACCCCTGGGATCTGTCGCTGAACACCGGGGGCTCCTCGGCCGGGTCGGCGGCCGCCGTCGCGGCGGGCCTGGTGCCGGTGGCCGTGGGCAGCGATGTCGGCGGCTCGGTCCGTCTTCCCGCCAGCCACTGCGGCCTGGTGGCGCTGAAGCCCTCTGCCGGCGCGATCCCGCATCTGCCCTACAGCCGCGACCGGTCCGCCGGGCCGATCACCCGCACCGTCGAGGACGCGATCCTGATGATGTCGGTGCTGGGTCAGCCCGATGAGCGCGCCTTCGAACCCGGCGCCACCATCCCCGAGGTGCTGGCGCCGATGGACCTGACCGGCAAGCGCATCGGCCTGATGCTCTCGGTCGGGGACGGCCCCGAGGTTGATGCCGACGTCGCCGACCTGATCCGTCAGGCCGCAGAGGTCTTCCGTGGCCTTGGTGCCGAGATCATCGAGATCGAGAACCCCGTGGGCTTCCCCTTCCTGCGGGCGCTGTCCGGCTACTTCTCGGTCAAGGCTGCCTATGAACGTGCCGGCCTGCCCGAGGACCGGCGCGGCGACATGCTGGAGATCCTGACCACCTGCGCCGATCGCGGCGCGGCGATGACCGCTCTGGAATTCGCCAAGGCGCTCGGCACGGTCGAGAAGGCCCAGCTGATGCTGAAACGCGCGGTGGGCGGCTTCGACATGGTGCTTTCCCCGACCATGCCGATGGCCAATTACGCGGCCGAGGCCGTGGCCGCCGACCCCGAACATCCCCATGATCACGTCGGCTTCACCGCCCCCTTCAACCAGTCGGGCCAGCCGGCGGCGACCGTGCTGTGCGGCTTCTCGGGGACCTCTCCGGTGGGGCTTCAGCTGATCGGCTCTCTGGGGCAGGATATCGACATCCTGCGCGCCTGCCTGGCCTACGAGGCCGCGCGCGGCAAGCTGCGCGATTTTCCCGCCGAGATCTGAGATGAGCGAGGACATGACGAGACAGACCCAGGACATGCCCGTCACCACGAAGGCGCGCCACCAGACCGCGCTGGAGCGCCTTGGCACCGCCACCGAGGCCGAGGGACGGGGTGATGCCCTGCCCGCCATCGCCATGCCCATGCACATGGGACTTGATGGCCTGCTGACCGGCATCGAAGGGGATGCCGGGGCGCAGATCGTCAAGACCTATCATGACGGATCGCTCTACCCCTTCGGCTTTGCCGAGGCGTCGCGCGCCACCCGTCATGCCGGCGCCGCAGGCCTTGGGCCTGCGGTCGTCGCGGTGCAGGAAGAGACCCGCAGCCTGATCACCATGCAGTTCGGAGCGCCCTGGCGCATGGCCTCGGCGAAGGATTTCCTGGACCCGGCCATGCTGGCCGCCCTGGTCGATGCCAAGAAGGATTGGCACGAGGCGGGCTTTGCCGCCCCCGAGCTGAGCCCGGCGGAAGAGTTCGAGGCCCTGCTGGCGCGCTGGCGGTCCCGCGACGCGGCCCCGCTTCCGGTCACCATCCGCATGGACGACACCGGCATCGCACAGTGGATTACCCGCATCCTTGAGGCGCTGTCGCGCGTCACCGAGGCCCCGGTGCCGCTGCATGGCGAAAACACGCTGTCGAACGTGCTGACCGATGATCAGGGCAATATCCGGCTGCTCGATTTCGACCGCTGCGTGATGGGGGACGCGTTCCGCGACCTGGGCGCCCTGGCGCATGAGGTCTGCGTCGATGACGACGACCGCGCCCGCCTGATCGCCGCCTATGCCGGCGCGCCCGCCACCGCGTCGCAGATGGCGCGGCTCAAGCTCTGGGGGCTTTACGACGATGCGCTCTGGGCCTTCTGGGCGCTGATCGGGGAAACCGAGGCCGACCGCCGCGGCCCCGAGCTTTACAAATATGCCGCCAACCGGCTGGTCCGCTTCCGCCTGCACCTGTCGGTCTTCGACATGGCGCGGCTCCTGCGCGAGGTTTGATCATGGACATGACCGACATTACCGCGGCCATCGCCCGCGTCCCGCTGTTCGGGGGCCGCGACATGAAGGCCTTCCGCATCAACGGCGGGATCACCAACATCAACTGGCGCGTCGTCGATCAGGCCACCCGCGAGACCTTCTTCGTCAAGCTGCACGGCCCCGGCACCGAGCAGTTCATCGACCGCGAGACCGCGCTGAGCGCGGCAAAGATCGCCGCCGCCAAGGGGGTGGGGCCGCAGGTCTTCTTCCATGACGGCGATGCCGGCATCGAGGTGCACGAGTTCCTCCAGGGCTTCACCAGCTGCGGCGTCGATGATGCCCAGGATGCCACGGTGCGCGCCAATATCATGGCGGCCTACAAGGATGTCCACGACAGCCTGAAGCTGGATCTGGTGAACACCGGCCTCCAGCAGTTCGAGGATTTCACCGCCAAGGTGGTGGGCCGGTCCGCGCAGGTGCCCGCCGACATCGATCAGCTGATCTGGCAGTGCCGCCGTGCGAAGGCCGCGATCGAAGCCTCGGGCGTGTCGCTGGCCGGGTGCTACAACGACGCTTACATTTCCAATTACATGCGCAATGATGCGGGCGAGATCCGCATCATCGACTGGGAATATGCCGCCGCCAACGATCCCTACTGGGACGTTGCGATGTTCAGCTTCGAGATCTTCTTCGACGATCTGCGCGGCGTCGCCTCGATGCTGGAGATGTACGAGGGCCAGGTGCGCGAGGACGTTCTGGCGCGCACTTACCTCTATATCGGCGTCGCCATGGTCCGCTGGGGCCTCTGGGCGATCTACCAGTCGGAGAACTCTCCGATCGGGTTCGATTTCGCGAAATATTCCCGTATGTTGCTGCTGCGGGCCCGGCGTCAGATCGGCTCTGCGGACTGGGACTGGGCGCTTTCGAAGGTCTGATCCGCAAGGACATGGCGACGGACATGGCCCCGACCGGATGCCGGTCGGGGCCGCTTGCATGACGGTCCCCGGGACAAAGGACAGGACATTGAACGGATTTGTGACGGAAACCCTCGTTCTCGGGGTGGGCGCGACGGTGGTCTCGGATCTCTGGCAGGCGCTGGTGATCAAGCTGACCGAGGACAAGGTCCCGAACTGGCGCAGCGTCGGTCGCTGGGTGCTGGGCGTGCCGAAGGGCCGCCTGATGGACCCCGACTTCGCCAGCCGCCCGGCACTGCCCGGCGAGAACGCCGTGGGCTGGGTGTTCCACTACGTCATCGGCGTGGGCTACGGGCTGGTCTACCTGCTGGCGCTGATGGCCTTCGGGGCGGCGCCGGGCCTCGCCAATGCGCTGCTCTTCGGGGCGCTGACGCTGGCGGCGCCGATGTTCTTCCTGAAACCCGCCATGGGCGGTGGCCTGTTCGGGTGGCGCGCGGCGCAGCCCTGGCGCGGCACCCTCAAGACCGTCTCGGCGCATCTGTCCTTCGGGGTGGGCCTGTGGCTGTCGGCCTTCCTGGTCGCGGGCTGAGACCCGGGATGGAGATGCAAAGACGCGAAACCGGCGGGCTGGCCATTGTCGTGGCCGCGGCCGCCTGCCTTGCCATCGCGATGGGGATCGGGCGGTTCTCCTACACGTCGATCCTGCCGCTGATGATCTCGGAAAAGGCGCTGGACCTGGGGTTCGGCGGCACGCTCGCCTCGGTCAACTATGCCGGTTACCTGGTGGGGGCGCTTGGCTGCATGTGGATCCCCAACCACCATTCCAGCGCCCGCCTGGTGCGGTGGGGGCTGGTGCTGACGGTGCTGGCGACCGCCGCCATGGTGATCGCCGACTGGCGGTTGTGGCTGGGGCTGCGCTTTGTCTCGGGGGTGGTCAGCGCGGTGGCGCTGGTCCATGCCGCGCGCTGGTGCATGGGGGCGCTGTCCCGGCGGGGGCAGGGTGCCTTCGGCAGTGCGATGTTCATGGGCGTGGGCCTGGGGATCGCGGTCTCGGGTCTGGTGGCCACCGGCATGATCGCCGCGCACTGGAACTGGCGCGCCGCCTGGAGCGGCTTTGCCGTGGTGGGCCTGGCGCTGACGGCGCTGGTCTGGCGCATCGTCGACCCGAAGGCCGAGGTCACCGCCGCGCCGCGCCCGAAGGGCAGCGTGCCGTCCGCCGCGGCCCCCGTTGCCGGGCTGCAGCTGCCGGTCTTCATCCTGGCCTACGGCATCGCGGGCTTTGGCTACATCATCACCGCGACCTACCTGCCGGTGATCGCGCGCGCGGCGCTGCCGCCCTCGGTCTGGCTGGATCTGTTCTGGCCGATCTACGGGGTGGCGGCGGCGGCGGGATCGCTGCTGGTGACGCGGATCGCGGGCCTTGGCAGCCCGCGCGCGCTGCTGGTGGGCTGCCACCTGATGCAGGGCGCGGGGGTGGCGCTGGCGACGGTCTGGCCCAGCCTGCCGGGCTTCGTGCTGGGCAGCGTGCTGGCGGGCCTGCCCTTCACCGCGATCAACTTCCTGGCGATGGACGATGCCCACCGGCTGCAGCCGCACCGCCCGGCCCAGTTCATCGGGCTGCTGACGGCGGCCTTCGCCATCGGCCAGATCCTCGGCCCGCCGTTGGTCCAGCTGGTGATGCATCACACGACCGACATGAACACGGGCTTCGACATCTCGCTGCGGATCGCGGCGGGCACGCTGTGGATCGGGGCGGGGCTCTACCTGTTCCTGATGCGTCGCTACCCGGGCTGAGCGCCCGGGCAACGCTTCGGGGTCGCGCCGCTTAGCGGCGCGGCGCCCGCAGGTAGGTGACGTAGATCCAGGGCAGGATCGCCAGCACCGAGATCAGCAGGATCACCGTGGCTGCCGCCGAGGCCAGGCCGATGTTTGCGCGCTGGAACAGGAAATCCATGATGAATTTCGCGGGCATGTCGGTGGCATAGCCCGGGCCGCCGCCGGTCAGCGCCACCACCAGGTCGTAGGCCTTCACCACCGCGACGCCCAGCAGCACCGTGGCTGTCACCACGATGGGCTTCAGGATCGGCAGGATGATCGCCACATAGGCGCGCCAGGTCGGGATTCCGTCCACCTCGATCGCCTTCCAGAGGTCGCCATCGACGCCGCGCAGCCCCGCCAGCATCAGGGCCATGACCAGCCCCGTGGCCTGCCAGACGGCGGCGAGGATCAGCGCGTAGATCGCCATGTGCATGTCGACGACCCAGTCCATCCTGAAGCTGGTCCAGCCGAGGTCATGCATGGTCTTCTGGATGCCCATGGTCGGATCCAGCATCCATTTCCAGACCACGCCGGTGACGATGAAGGACAGCGCGTAGGGATAGAGGTAGATGGTGCGGATCGCGCCCTCGAAGCGGATCTTGCGGTCCAGCGCCACCGCCAGCAGGAAGCCCAGCACCAGCGCCACGACGATGAAGACCACGCCGAACAGCACAAGGTTTTCCAGCGACTGCATCCAGCGCGGGGTGGTGAACAGGCGCCGGTATTGCGACAGGCCCGCGAACTGCGCCGTCGGCAGTAGCCTGGAGGTGGTCAGGGACATGGCGACCGTCCAGATGGCGGTGCCGATGTAAATCGCCACGACGATCACCCAGGCCGGCCCCAGCGAGAGGCCCGCGGCGAGCGAGGGACGCGAGCGGTTGCGGCTGCGCGCAGAAGACATGGAATTTCCTCGACTGGAAGGATCAGGGCCGCCTGTGCCCGCCCCGGGGAGGAGCGGTCGGGCCGGGACACAGGCGGGGGCGGGCAGGGGCTGCCCGTTACTCGGTGGACTCGATGGCCTGGACGATCATCTGCTGGAAGGTCTCGGGCGTCATCGAGGGGGTGTTGATGTATTGCGACACCGCGTCGTTCACCGCGCCGAAGCGATCTCCCGACATCTCGGCCGAGGTGTTCATCAGCTGGGTGCCACCATTGGCCGCGAACTGCTGCTGATAATCGGTGCAGCCGTCGCTTTGCGTCGGCACGGCATCAAGACGCGGAGACTTGCCGCCCCGGGCATTGGTGAAATCGACCTGGGTCGGCGCATCCATCACCACCTTGGCGAACAGCGACTGGGCCTCGGTCTTCTTGGCGTTCTTCGGCAGCACGAAGGTATCGCCGATCAGCACGAAGAACTGGTTCTTGCCGATGCCCAGCTCGCAGGTGAAGTCCTGGCCCGGGGTCAGCCCGGCAGAGGTGAAGCTGCCCTTGGCCCAGTCGCCCATGAAGGTATAGGCGGCCTTGCCCTGCACCAGCAGCGTATCGGCCTGGTCCCAGGTGCGGCTGGGCGCGCCCGGATCGGTATAGGCGACGACCTGGCGGATGGTCCTGGCCACGTCCAGGAACGCGGGGCTGTTGAGCTTGTCGATATCGCCTTCGGTGAACAGCGCATCGAACATGTCGCGATGGCCGCTGAACAGCATGATCGCCTGCACGAAGAGCATGTCGCTCCAGGGTTCGCCGCTTTTCGCCAACGGGATGATGCCGGCCTTCTTGAAGGCCTCCAGGCTGGCCATGAAATCGTCCCAGGTCTTCGGATAGGTCACGCCGGCCTTCTCGAAGGTGCTCTTGACGGTCCAGACGGTGGTATAGTTCTGCACCACCACCGGCAGGGCGTAGATATGGCCATCGACGCTGATCGACTTCAGCAGCGCCTGCGGCACCTGGTCGATCCAGCCGTCGCGCTTGGCGTAGTCGGTGACATCGCTCAGCATCCCCGAGGCGGCCAGTTCCTTCAGCTGACGGTTGATGTTGAACTGCATGGCGGCGGGGGCGGTGCCGCTGACCACGGCGGAAATCCCGGTGGCCATGGCGGCCTCCATCCCCGGCACGGGGCGGTCGACCCATGTGCCCCCGGCGGCGTCATAGGCCTTTGCCAGCACCTTCACGCCCTCGGCCTCGTTGCCGGCGTTCCACCAGTGCATCACGTCGGCGGTCAGGTCCTGCGCCTGCAGGGGGGCGGCCAGGGTGGCCAGGGAAACAGCGCCCAGAAGGAGGCTGCGGAACTTGCGTTTCGTCATCGGATCAGTCCTTCACAGTCAAGGGAGGGGTCGGAAATCAAGGCGGTCGCCGGTCTCGGTTTCAAAGAGAGAGGCGTCCTGGAGGGAAATGAGGGCCCGGGCCGTGGCCCCTTGGGCGGGGGCGGAGCGGGGATCGCAGCGCAGCGCGATCGTGCTGTCCCCGGCGCGCAGCCAGACGATGGTTTCCGGGCCGAGCGCCTCGACCAGATCGACCGTGCCTTCGATCACGGGACCGGTCGCCACGGCGCCTTCGGGCAGCAGGGTCAGGTGTTCGGGGCGCAGGCCCAGGGTCAGGCCGCCAGAGGTCGGACGCGCCTGGATACCGGGCAGGGCGATACGCAGGCCGGGGGCGGTGAACGTGGTGCCCTGTTCCAGCGAGCCGGCGATCAGGTTCATCTTCGGAGAGCCGATGAAACCGGCCACGAAAAGGTTGGCGGGACGGGCATAGATTTCATCCGGGGGGGCCAGCTGCTGGATGCGCCCGTCCTTCATCACTGCGATCCGGTCGGCCAGCGTCATCGCCTCCACCTGGTCGTGGGTGACGTAGATCATCGTGTTGCCGAGGTTCTGGTGCAGCTTTTTCAGCTCGACCCTCAGGTCGGTGCGCAGCTGCGCATCCAGGTTCGAAAGCGGCTCGTCGAAAAGGAAGACATCGACATCGCGCACCAGGGCACGCCCGATGGCGACCCGCTGGCGCTGCCCGCCCGACAGGTCCGAGGGCTTGCGCTTGAGCAGATGGGTGATCTGGAGGATCTCGGCGGCGCGGGTGATGCGGGCCTCGATCTCGGGCGCCTTCATCTTGCGCACCTTCAGGCCGAAGCCCATGTTCTGCGCCACCGTCATCTGGGGATAGAGCGCGTAGCTCTGGAACACCATGCCGATGCCGCGGTCCTTGGGCGGCGTGAAGGTCACGTCCCGCCCCGAGATCGCGATGCTGCCATCGGCGGTGTCCTGAAGCCCGGCGATGGCGTTCAGCAGGGTGGACTTGCCACAGCCCGAGGACCCCAGCAGCACCAGGAATTCGCCCTGGTAGATATCTAGGCTGAGGCCGTCGAGCACATTGAAGGACCCGTAGCTGACCTTCAGGTCCCGGACTTCGACAGAGGTTTCTTGCATGAGGGTCATCCCTTGACGGCGCCGGCCGCGATGCCGCGGACGAACCAGCGGCCGGAGGCGAGGTAGATTGCGAGGGGAATAAGGGCCGTGAGGATCGTCGCGGCCATGTGGACGTTGTAGGGCTTTTCGCCGAACTGGGCGCTGACCAGCGCGTTCAGCTGCACGGTCATCGGCTGGTTGTTGGTGCCCCCGAAGATCAGCCCGAACAGGAAGTCGTTCCAGACGCCGGTGGTCTGAAGGATCACCGCCACCACCAGGATCGGGCGCGACAGCGGCAGGATGATCGAGCGGAAGATCCGCCAGAACCCGGCGCCGTCGATCTGCGCGGCCTTCACCAGCTCATGCGGGAGGCCGGCGTAGTAGTTGCGGAAGATCAGCGTGACGATGGGCAGACCGAAGAAGACATGGACCATGACGACCGCCAGCAGCGTGTTCGCCAGCCCGGTCTTGGCGAAGGCGAAGGCCAGCGGATAGATGAACAGCTGGTAGGGAATGAAGGCGCCGACCATCAGCAGGGCGAACAGGATCTCTCCGCCGCGCGGTTTCCAGTAGGACAGCGCATAGCCCGAGATCGCCCCCAGCAGCACCGAAACCGCGACGCTGGGCACGGTGATGCGGACCGAGTTCCAGAAGCCGCTTTGCAGGCCATGACATTCGATGCCGGTGCAGGCTTCGCTCCAGGCAAAGCGCCAGGCCTCGAACGTGGGGTGCATCGGCAGCGCAAAGATCGAGGACAGGCGAACCTCGTCCATGGTCTTCAGCGAGGTGACGATCATCACGTAGAGCGGCGCCAGGAAGAACAGCACCGTCAGCAGGATGAAGGCCCACAGGCCGATCCGTCCGACCGGCAGGCCGGTGCCGGGCCGGCTGCCCCGGCTGCGGGCGGTGGGGGATGTCGTCATGGGTTCGGGTCCTCTGTGGCTGCGCAGATTGTAACCCGAGTATATGGTAGGTTTTTGGCGCTACCGCTAACGAAAAGCAACCAAAAGCACATTCGGCCCTGTAAACGCCACATTTTTGCGCGCCGGAATGGGGCGGCCTCCGATAATCGGGGCTGTTCAGGAATTCGGGGCGGATGTTTCAGGAAAATTCCTGTTTTCACACAGAATCAGCATGTTTCCTGCAAATTTCGGTCCCGGTTTCAGGCGCTTCCCCTGCAGGGATCCGTTCCGGTCAGCGGGGCAATGTATGTGTGTTTGGTTGTTAAAATAGGCAATATGCGGCGTGATGTGGAGAGGTGCCACGGCTCACGGCAGTTTGGCTCGACGGCAGCGGGGCTTTCTGGCTCCGCTGGGCGGGCAACAGACCGAGAGGCAAGATCATGTCCGACTCCTATTCCATCATGTGCTTTGGCGACTCCCTGACCTGGGGCTGGATTCCCGTGCCCGAGTCGGTGCCCACGACGCGCTATCCCTTCGAGCAGCGCTGGACCGGCGCCATGGCCGGGGCGCTCGGGGCGGGCTACAAGGTGGTCGAGGAAGGGCTGAGCGGGCGCGCAACCGCAGTCGATGATCCCACCGATCCGCGGCTGAACGGCAGCCGGCACCTGCCGACCGCGCTGGCCTCGCATCTGCCGCTGGATCTGGTCATCCTCATGCTGGGCAGCAACGACACCAAGACGATCTTCCGCCGCACGCCCTTCGACATCGTCACCGGCATGCAGCTGCTGATCGGGCAGGTGATGGCCTCGGCCGGGGCGGGGGGCACCACCTATCCTGCGCCGCAGGTTCTGGTCGTGGCGCCGCCCGTGATGGGCAAGCTGGAAGACCCGTTCTTCGCCGAGATGTTCGTCGGTGGACGCGAAAAGACCGAGGCCCTCGGGCCGCTTTACGAAAGCCTGGCCGCCTTCATGAAGGTGCATTTCCTGAACGCCGCCGAGGTGATCGAGACCGACGGCGTCGACGGGCTGCACCTGAGCGCGCAAAGCAACCTCAAGCTTGGCGCGGCGATGGCGCGCAAGGTGCAGGAAATCCTGCCCCCGAAGGCCTGAGCGATCTGCGCCGCTCCGGCGGGGGCGGCGCTGTCCTAACCGGCGATGAAGACGATGCCGTCGCGTTCTTCCAGCGGCACCGGATCCAGGCCGCAATCCGCCCCCGCCAGCGCCGCGCCGGTGGCAATGTCGAAACGGGCGCCATGGGCGGTGCACAGCAGCGCCCCGCCACAGGCCGAAAGCACCTGCGGCCCGCGATAATCCAGCGGCAGATACTGGTGCGGGCAGGCGTTCACATAGGCGCGCAGCCCCAGGGGCGTGCGCGCCAGCAGGAGCGGCAGGGCGCCCTGCGCGCTTTGCACCGAGAGCGCCAGCACCCCCTCGATCCGCGCGGCGGCGCAGACCGGGGTGCCGGGCGGCGGGGCGGCACGATAGTCCGTCCAGGCCACCGGGTTATTCGGCGGCGGTGTCCTTCAGGACACCCCGGCGGATCTGGTCCTCTTCGATGGACTCGAACAGGGCCTGGAAGTTGCCGTTGCCAAAGCCGTCATCCCCCTTGCGCTGGATGAATTCGAAGAAGATCGGCCCGATCACCGTCTGCGAGAAGATCTGCAGCAGGATGCGGGTTTCGCCGCCCCCCAGCACGCCCTCACCGTCGATCAGGATGCCGTGGCGCTGCATCCGCTCCAGCGGCTCCTGGTGGTTCTTCACCCGCTTGTGCGACATCTCGTAATAGGTATCGGGTGGCGGCGGCATGAAGTCCATGCCGGCCCCGGCAATGGCATCGGTCGCGGCATAGATATCCTCGGTGGCGATGGCGATGTGCTGGATCCCCTCACCCTTGTATTCGCGCAGGTATTCCTCGATCTGGCTGTGCGCATCGGCGCTTTCGTTGATCGGGATGCGGATCTTGCCGTCCGGGCTGGTCAGCGCGCGGGAGGTCAGGCCGGTCTGCTTGCCCTTGATGTCGAAATACTTGATCTCGCGGAAATTGAAGGTCTCGGCGTAGAAACGATACCAGGTGTCCATGTTGCCACGGATCACGTTGTGGGTCAGGTGGTCCAGGTAGTAGAAGCCAAAGCCCTCGGGGCGCGGATCGACCCCTTCCCGCCAGTCGAACTCGGCCGAGTAGCAGCTGCCCTTGTCGCCGTAGGTGTCGACGAAATAGAGCAGCGAGCCGCCGATGCCGATCACCGCAGGCACCTCCAGCGACTTGCCCGGGCCGGTGTATTCCTGTGCGCCCAGATCCAGCGCGCGCCGCAGCGCGACCTGGGCATCGACCACCCGCCAGGCCATCGCCGGGGCACAGGGGCCGTGGGCCTCTACGAAACCTGCGGCATGGCTGCCGGGCTCGGCGTTCAGCAGGTAGTTGATGTCGCCCTGACGATAGAGCGTAATGTCGCGGCTGCGGTGCCGCGCGACGGGCACGAAGCCCATCTGGCGAAAGATCCGGTCCAGTACCTGCGGTTCGGGATGGGCGAATTCGACCCATTCGAACCCGTCGGTGCCGGCGGGGTTCTCGGGGGTGATGGTGGCCCTGGGGGCGTCGTGGGGGAAGGGTCCCATGGGTGTCTCCTCTGCTCCTGCAACCAGTCTGGCGCGGATCGCCCGCGCGGGGGGCGCAAAATGAGGATTGGAGAGAGGGCCATTTGCACGATACCCTCACAACCAGAGGGGGAGGTGCATGAAATGCGCATGGACAACTTTGATCGCGCGATTCTGATCGCGCTTCAGGGCGATGGCAGCCTGACCAATGCGGCCCTGGCAGAGCGGGTGAACCTGTCGGCCAGCCAGGTGTCGCGCCGCCGCGCCGCGCTGGAGGCCCGCGGCATCATCGAGCGCTACGTGGTGAAGCTGAACGCGGCCACCTTGGGTTTCGGCCTCAGGGCAGTGACGCGGGTCAACCTGCGCCACCACGGCCAGGACCGGGACGACCTGTTCGCCCAGTTCATCGAGGCCCAGCCCGAGGTGACCACGGCCTTCTCGGTCTCGGGGGATGCCGATTACGTGCTCGAGATCCGGGTGCCCGATCTGGCGGCCTTCGCGGATTTCATCCACAACCGCCTGCTGCCGCATCCCCAGGTGTCCCAGGTGCGTTCCGAGATCGTGCTGAAGACGCTGAAGGACCAGGGCGGGGTCGCCCTGGTCTGAACTTGCGCTGCCTCAGCCGCGCAGCGTGGCGCCGCCGTCGACATAGAGATCGGCCATGGTGATATGGCCCGCTTCCTGCGACAGCAGGAACATCGCGGCGCGGGCGATGTCCTCGGGGGTGGCCAGCTTGCCCAGCGGGATGCCGGTGCGGTGGCTGGCCAGGTCGCCCTCGATCACCCGGCGGGCGCCGCTGTCGTCGGCCCACATGCCGGTCTGCATCGGCGTCAGGGTCGAGCCCGGCGCCAGGATGTTGCAGCGCACGCCCTGCGCGGCCAGTTCCAGTCCGAGGCAGCGCGTCAGCATCGTCACCGCCGCCTTGGAGGCCGCATAGGCCCCCATCCCGGCGCGCGGAATCCCGGCGGCGTTGGAACTGATGACCACCATCGCCCCGGCGCCGTGGCGCGCCATCGCGGCACCCATGGCACGGCCCACCGCATAGGTGCCACCGGCGTTGATCTCCATCACGCGCTGCCATTCGGCGGGCGGGCAGTCCAGCACGTTGCCGGTCGCCAGAACCCCCGCCGCATGTACGCCAAGGGAAAGCGGGCCGAAACGGGCCTCTGCCTCGGCCACGCGGGCCTCGGCGGCCTCGGCATCGCGCACGTCGAGCGGTCGCCACAGCACCCGGTCATCGGAAGCCGGCGCGAGGGCCGCCAGGGCATCGGGGTGATCCGTTGCCAGCACCCGGGCACCGGCCTCGCGCAGCAGGTGCACCATGGCCTGGCCGATGCCGCCAGCAGCGCCGGTCACGAAGGCGGTCTGTCCGTCGAACCCCGAAAGCTTCATGCCAGGGCCTCCGCCGCCATGTCGGTGGACAGCACGCCGCCGCAGGTTGCCGCGACCCAGTTCATCGCCATGTCGTGGCGGGCGCGGTCGAAATCGGCCTGGGCATCGGCCACGGCAAAGGGTTCGATATCGCGCTGGAAGGCCTCGGTCGCGGTGCAGAGACAGCCGATATGGGCATAGATCCCGGTGATCATCAGCTGGTCGCGGCCGCGCGCGCGCATCAGGTGCTCCAGGTTGGAGCGCTGGAAGGCGCTGTAGCGGTGCTTGTGCAGCACGATCTCGTCCGCGCGCGGGGCGAGGGCGGGCAGGATTTCCTCGTGCTCGGGGATCGCGGACATGCCCGGCCCCCAGAGATCGGCCTGAAGGCCACGGTCCGGGCGGAACTGGTCACCCTTCTGGGCGGTCCAGAAGACTGGCACGCCGGCGGCGCGGGCAGCGCCGATCAGCCGGGCGATATTGGCGACCAGCGGCAGCAGCGGCGTGTCTTCGGGGTAGGGCCGGCAGAAATAGCGCTGCATGTCGTGGACCAGCAGCGCCAGGCGGTCGCGTTCCGGTCGGAAGGGGGCGCGGGGCGTGGGCAGGTCACCCGGGGCGGGCAGGGGATAGGGGGCAATGCCGGGCAGGGCCATGGGGCGGTTTACTCCGTCAGGGTCAGGGCGGCGTCACGCGGCAGGCCGAAGGCCTCCAGCATGGCCGCGAATTTCGATCCGGTCTCGGCGGCTTCGGCGGCGGGATCCGATCCGGGCACGATGCCCGCGCCGGCGAACAGCCGCGCCTGGGTGCCGCAGACCTCCGCGCAGCGGATCGCCACGTACCAGGCGCCGTCGCCCTGCGCGTCGCACCAGCCGACCGCACCGGCGTAATAGCCGCGATCGCGCGGCTCCAGATCGGCGATCAGCTGGGCGGCCTCGGGGCGGGGGGTGCCGCAGACCGCCGGGGTCGGATGCAGGAGGGCCGCCAGCACCGGCGCGGGCGTCTCCGGATCGCTCAGCTTGCCGATGATCTTCGTGCCCAGGTGCCACATGCTGCCGGTGGAGGTGACGGTCGTGCCCTCGGGCGCGGAAAGCGTCCGGCAGAGCGGCGCCAGCGTGTCGAGGATCGCCTCGACCACGAAGGCATGTTCGCGCCGGTCCTTGGGCGAGCCCGACAGGCTGTCGGCGGCCGCCCGGTCGGCGACGGGATCGCGGCTGCGCCGGGCGGAGCCTGCGAGCGGATGAGAGCTGATCTCGGCCCCCGATTTGCGCAGCAGCAGTTCCGGCGTGGCGCCGATCAGGTGGCGGGGGGTGTCGCCGGGCAGGCGCACGTCGAAGGCGGTGGCGGAAGGATCGCCCGAGAGCGCCTCCAGCAGGGCGGCACGGTCGATCTCGGTGGCGCAGTCCAAGGCCAGGGAGCGGGCCAGCACGACCTTTTCCAGCCGGGTGCTGAGGGCCATGCGCTCCAGCGCGCGTTCCACGGCGGCGGCATAGGCCGAGGCGGCGGGTTCGGCGCTCAGCCCCAGGGCCACGGGCATCAGCCCGCCGGGGCGCCGGCTGGTGGCCGAGGTGTCGCTGGCCCAGAAGATATCCAGGGCGCTGCGGTCGAAGGGCAGCGCGCCGCCGATCAGCCCGTCCCGGGGCAGGGTCTTCAGGGCCTCGGCCAGGCGCTCGGACAGCGTTTCGGAGGTGCCCTGGGGCAGGGCGCGGGCCTCGGGGCCGGCGATGCGGGGGCCGTCGGTTTCAAGGAAGGCGAAGGCCGGTTCGCCGACGGGGGTGGCAGAGTGGATCCGGGTAAGAGGGCGCGTCATGTTTTTCCCATCCTGCAAATGATCCCAAGGGGATCGCGGGTCATCAGGCGGGCGAGGCGCGAAAGGCGCGGGCTGGCTTCTGCCCCGCGCATGTCAGGTTTGGGATCTATACTCAAGTAAAAAAGTCAGGAATTATCCGGACGGGCGGCGGGCTGCCGCTGGTGGCCCGGATCCCGGAAACAAGTACGGCGCCTCACCCGGTCGGGGTGCGGCGCCGAAGGCCCAGGGGGCGGATCAGGGGCGGGCGGGATCGCGCGCCGGGGTGGGGCCTTGGGGGCCCCCGTCAGGATCGCCCGAAGGCGATGGTGCGCCTCAGAGCGCGGCTTCGACCCGTGCGCGGATCTCGGAGCGGCCGATGCCCAGGTCGTCCAGTTCGTAGTCCGACAGGTTCTGCAGTTCGGCGACGGCGCGGCGAACGGTGAACAGGCGGCGCAGGGCGGCGATCGGGTTGCCGAGGGGCGCTGCGAAGGGGGTTGCGAGGGTCAGGCGGTCGAAGACGGGGAGGTTCGTCGTCTGCGTGGTCATGGCGATCATCCTTGGTCTGAATCGGTGTGTTTGTCTTGAGACAGAGATAGGCGGGATCGCTTGTTGGCGCTAACATCGTTTCGGAATTGCCGCTATGCAGCGACGGAATGGCGGAAGGTGGAAGGCCATGCGCCGGATGCAGAACGGGGGGCCGAAGTCCCCCGTTGCCGTCCTATCCGAAGATCAGCTTCGGCACGAAGAGCGAGATCTGTGGCACGTAGGTGATCAGCAGCAGCACCAGGATATTGACCAGCACGAAGGGCCAGACGCCGCGTATGATGTCGGTCACCGGCTTGCCCAGCGTCGAGGAGGCCACGAAGATGTCCAGCCCGAAGGGCGGCGTGATCATCCCGAGGCTGATGTTCAGCGTCACGATCATGCCGAAATGCACCGGGTCGATGCCAAGCGCGGTGGCGACCGGGAACAGCGGCGGCACCAGGATCAGCAGGGCCGAGTTCGGGTCGATGAACATGCCGGCGATGAAGAAGCAGATGTTCACCACGATCAGGAAGCTGATCCAGTTGGCGTCGATGGCCTGCAGGAAGGCGAGGATCTCGTTGGGGACCTGGGCCAGGGTGACGAAGAAGCTGATCAGCCCGCCCATCGCCAGCAGCACGAAGATGATGGCGGTGTTGACGGCGCTCTGCTCGGTCAGGCGGAAGAGGGCGCGCGGCGACAGGCTGCGGAAGATCACCATCTCGACCAGGATCGCGTAGACGACGCTGACGGCGGCGGCCTCGGTCGGGGTGAAAATCCCGGAGTATATGCCGCCCAGGATGATCACCGGCATTCCAAGCGCCCATTTCGACGCCCAGATCACCCGGAACCGGTCGTTCCAGGGCATCCGGGGCGCCGAGGTGACGCCGTCGCGCGCCGCCTGGATGCGCACGAACAGCGCGAAGGCCAGGCCCAGCACAATGCCCACCGCCAGCCCGCCGGCAAACAGCCGCGAGATCGAGGTGCCGGTCATCCAGCCATAGACGATGAAGGTGATCGAGGGCGGGATCAGCAGCGCGGTTTCCGCCGAGGAGACCAGCAGCCCGAGGCTGAATTTCTCGGAAAACCCTGCCGCGCGCATCTCCGGGTAGACCATCCGGCCCATGGCGGCGACCGTCGCCGGCGCCGAGCCGGAGACTGCGCCGAAGGCCATGGAGCCGCCGACGGTGACATGGCCCATGCCGCCACGGGTATGGCCGACCAGTGCCTTGACCACGCCGACCAGCTGGCCCGCGATCTGCCCCGAGCCCATGAGGTTGGCGGCGAAGATGAAGAAGGGAATGGCCAAGAGCGTGCTGTGATCGACGCCGCCCAGGATCTTCTGGACCACCGCCGCATCGGGCAGGTTCGGCCAGAAGGCCTGCTTGTAGACCAGGGCCGGAACGCCCAGCACCATCAGCATTTCGAATCCGGCGGCCAGCAGGGCCACCGCCAGCAGGACGATCAGGGCGATGATCATGGCGTGGCCTCCGCCGGCATGTCTTCGGTGTAGCGGTCATAGAGGCCGAACAGGCTGAGGCCGTAGCGCAGCCCCAGCAGGCCGAAGCCCAGCACCGGCGCCATGTAGATCCAGCCCATAGGGATGCCCAGCGTCGGAGAGGTCTGGCCCATCTTCAGCACGAAGCGCACCATCTCGGTGCCGAGCCAGGCGAGGTAGAGCGAGAAGCCCAGCCCGGCAAGGTCGATCACGGCGCGCAGGATGCGTCGGGGCAGCTCGGGCAGGCGGTCGCGCAGGTTGGTGATCGCGACATGCTTGCCGCGTTCCAGCGCCAGGCCCAGCGACAGGAAGACCAGGAAGATGTTCATCAGCCGCACGGCCTCTTCCACCCAGGCCATGCTGGTGGCGACGTTGCCGCCGATCTCGCGCGCGATGACGCTGGTGAAGAAGAGCGCGACCATGGCCAGGAACAGGATCACCAGGACGGACCGTTCGGCAAGGCGCAGAAGCTTCAGGACCTTCATCGGCCTGTCCCTCCGTTACTGTGGAAATGCAACGAAGGCCCCGTAGAGGGGGCCTTCGACAGGGTGGCAAGGGGCGCGGCCCCTACGGGGCAGCCGGCGGATCACTGGCCGAGCGCGCCATATTCCTTTTCGTAGGTCGCCAGCAGCGCCTTGCCGGCATCGCCCGCCTTGGCCACATAGGCTTCGGAGGCCGGGCCGAAGGTCTTCTCGCGCAGCTCGGCGCGCTCTTCGGGGCCGGCCACGCGCACGTTGGTACCCGAGGCCTTGACGGTTTCCAGCGCCTTCTCGACGGCGGCGGCCTTGGCCTTGGTCATCTCGGGGATCACCTCGTGGAAGGTGTCGACGATGATCTTCTGGTCCTTCTCGGGCAGGCTGGCCCACCACATCGGGTTGAACAGCACCACGTCTTCCATGGCGCCGTGATCGGACACCACCAGGTTCTTCTGCACCTCGTAGAATTTCATCGAGGCGATGGTATCAAGCGGGTTCTCCTCGCCATCCACGACGCCGGTCTGAAGTGAGGTGTAAAGTTCGCCGAAGGGCAGGGAGATCGCCGAGGCGCCAAGCGCCTTGAACTGCTCGATCAGGATCGAGCTGTCCATGACACGGAACTTCTGGCCGGCGAATTCCGCCAGGTTGTCGATCGGCTTGTTGGAGGTGAACTGCTTCTTGCCGTTCGGCCAGAGGGTGATCGCCACCATGCCCTTGTCCTTGAAGCTGTCCAGAAGCTGCTGGCCGAAGGGGCCGTCGCGCAGCGCCTGGGCCTTCTCGGGGTCCTCGGGCAGCAGGTAGGGGATGTCCAGGATCGACACGACCGGGTTGAAGCCGCCCAGGAAGGCGGCGGGGGCGACGGTGCCCTCGATGGTGCCCAGCTGCACGCCCTCGTTCATCTGGCGCTGGTCGCCCAGCTGGCCCTGCGGGAAGATCTGGAATTCGACCTCGCCGCCGGTGCGCTCCTTCACCAGGGCCGCGACCTTCTCCAGGGTCTGGTTGCGGGTCTGCTGGGCGCTTTCCAGGTGGCCGATCTTGGCGACATAGGTCTGGGCGGAGGCCGCCCCTGCCAGCATCAGCCCGAACGCCGCCACGCCGGACAGGAGAAAGGTCTTTCTGAACATCTGGAACTCCCCGAAATATGCTCTGCTTCTGAGGCGACAGGAGCACTGCCTTGGCGCGGGGGTCAACTCGAAAAATCTAAAAAATGAGACGCTCCGGATCTTTTCCGGACGGCCCGGCGGGGCCGCTCAAAATCAGGGCAGGCTAGGCGATGCCGTGCTGCGCGATCAGCGCATCGACATGATCGGCGCCCTCGCGCCCCTTCAGGGACGAAGCCCAGAGCCGCCTTGTGATCTTTTCATGCAGGTCCAGCGCCTCCGGGGCCGAGGTGATCAGCCCGACGCCGATACGGGTGTTGGGGTTGTGCCCCAGGCGGAACGGGCTGATCGTCAGGGTCGATCCCGCCGCCGAGCGCACGATCTGGAACGAGGTCGACGGGATCGGTTCACGGGCCACGCCAACCTGAAGGCCGATCTGGGGATCGCGCAGCAGGGCGCTGATGTTGCGGGCTTCGCGCAGGGCCATGCGGCGGCGTTCGGCGCGGGTTTCCTCGGGCAGGTCCATGCGCCCCACCAGCCCCTCGCGCAGGAAGCGCCCTATGTCGGCATCCGACACGATGGACGCAAGAAGAGGCCGCCTGGCCGCAAAACGGTCTTTTCTTTTCTTCAGGATTTCAATGATCTGCGTGACATCCTCATGTTCCTCTTGCGGGGTGCCCTCGGTCATGACATCGGACAGGACGCGGTCGTAGCCCGCCGTTGTCACCAGGTAGGAAATCGGGCTGAACAGGCCGATGATCTGGTCGCAATCCTCCTCGATCTGGCGCATTCGTTCGAAGAAGCTGACGGCGTTGTCGACATATTCGATCCCGATCCCCAGCAGGGACGGCAGCGAAACGCGCAGCTCTTCGGCGATGGCGGTCAGCATTTCGATCTTGGCGATTTCACCCTTCTCGGCGCGGTAGAGCGCCGCGCGCGAGATGCCCAGCCGCGCAGCCAGCGCCTCCGGGGTCAGGGCGCGACCCATGCGGTAGGCCCGCAGTCGGGCGCCGAGCTCGACAAAGTTCACCTTGCCCGCCTGGGGGGTTGCCTGTGTCATGCTGCGTCTCTTCCTGGCCCTGCCCGGTCTTGTCGGGCGGTTGTCTCGGGAATGATCCAAACGTGCCTCGGCGGGAACTGCAAGCGCTCAGATCGGCGGGTGGGGCCATCAAATCTCAAATTTATCAAAGATAAAGGGGACGAGATGTAGATGGAAGTTCGGTATATTTCCCTGGACACTTCGCCGTGTCTGCCCAAAATTCGGTCAGAATTCCGCCGTGAAATCCTCATGTGTCTTGAAATTGAGATGACGCTTGGGCAGTCGGCTCCCCGCCAGCGGGGCGGGGTGGGCGCGGCGGCAAGACCTCTTTTCAGCTCCCGGGTTGGGTGCTTTAACGGCGCCATGCTAGGTTCCGTTCCCCTTCCGCACCGGCCCGTCCGGATGTTCCGCTCCGAGGTGGCAGATGTCTGAGGACGCGGCCCGGGTGTTTCTCTGCGTGCTGGATTCCTTCGGGATCGGCGGGGCGCCCGATGCCGGGCAGTTCTTCAACGACGGGCAGCCTGATACCGGGGCCAATACCCTGCTGCACATCGCCGAGGCCTGCGCGGCGGGGGCTTGCGACGACCGGGGCCGGACAGGGCCGCTGCACCTGCCGCAGATGGACCGCCTGGGGCTGGATACGGCGCTGAGGCTGGCCTCCGGCAAGGGCTATCCCGGGGCGCATCCAGCCGGCGGGGCGGCCTCCTGGGCGGTGCTGGAATCGCATTCCGCCGGCAAGGACACCCAGACCGGCCACTGGGAGCTGGCGGGCCTGCGGCTGGAACGCGACTGGCACTATTTCCCGCGCGAAATTCCGGCCTTCCCGCCCGAGACGCTGGCGCGGCTGCGCGCTGCCGGCGGGTTGGAGGGGACGCTGGGCAATTGCCACGGCTCGGGATCGGACCTGCTGGCGCAATACGGCGCCGCGCATCTGCAAAGCGGCTGGCCCATCGTCTATACCTCGGCCGACAGCGTGGTGCAGATCGCCGCCCACGAAGATCGCTTCGGCCTCGACCGGCTGCTCGCGCTCTGCGAGGCGGCGGCCGCGATCTATCACCCGATGAACGTCGGGCGGATCATTGCCCGGCCCTTCCTGGGCAGTCCCGAAACCGGGTTCCGCCGCACCGCCAACCGCCACGACTATGCGATCACGCCGCCGCAGGACACGCTGTGCGACCGGGTGCAGGCGCGGGGCGGCAAGGTCATCGGCATCGGCAAGATCGGCGACATCTTCGCCGGCAAGGGGATCGACCGCGTGCTGAAGGGCCCCGACGACATGGCGCTGTTCGACCACCTGATCGAGACCACCGGCACCGCCGCTCCGGGGGATCTGGTCTTCGCCAATTTCGTCGAATTCGACAGCCATTACGGCCATCGCCGCGACATCTCCGGCTATGCCGCCGCGCTGGAGCGTTTCGACGCGCGCCTGCCCGAGGTACTGTCGCGGCTGCGGCCCGGCGACCAGCTGCTGCTGAGCGCCGATCACGGCAACGATCCCAGCTGGGTCGGTACCGACCACACCCGAGAGCGCGTGCCGCTGCTGGCTGCCGGTCGCCCGCTGGCCGAGGCCGGGCAGATCCTGCCGTTCACCGACTGCGCCCGGATCGTGGCCCAAAGCCTCTTCTAGAGATCGCCTCGGGCCGGTTTCGCGGCGAAATCGCGTGGTGCCCCTTCCGGCCTTCCGGTGCGTAGCCTGAGTCCCTGCCGGCAGGGCGCCCGGCGCGTCCTTCCTCCCTGCCATGGAAAATCCTCGCGGCGGCGCAGGGCAGATTGATATTTCAGATCAAGGGCCTCCGGGACGAGAGGCCGCGGCACGGTATCGGCACAGCTGTGATTTAAAAATTGCAACTTGCAATGTTGGCAATAAACGTTGCAACCTGACCCCGGCGGTTGCAGGAGGCCGCCATGACGGGAGGAGGCCGTTGCCCCGCAGGAGGCGGCGCGCGACGGCGCAACAGTCATTGCACATCATCACCGGTTTTCGGGCGCGCCCGGGACCGCCCGGCCTGCCGGGGGCGCCTTGTCGCACCCCGCCGGGCCAGATCATATGGGAGGACAACATGATCGCGAACCTCGTGAAGGCCGCGGCCCTTGGGCTGACGCTGGCCGTATCCACGCTGAGCCCGGCGGCCTGGGCGCGGGAGTTTCCCGCCAAGCCCGTGACCATCATCGTGCCCTACAGCGCCGGGGGCGGCGCCGACAGCTTTGCCCGGGCGCTGCAACGCCCGCTGGAAAGCGCGCTTGGCACCGATGTGGTGGTGCGCAATGTCGCCGGGGGCGGCGGCGCGGTGGGCTACATGCAGGCGCTGGCGGCGCGCCCTGACGGCTATACCGTCACCGTGCCGCTGAACGCGATCTTCACGCTTGTGGGGATGGGCAACGTGACCTTCAAGGTCGACGATTTCGACTATATCGCCCGCATCACCGAGGAACCCTACGTGCTGACCGTCACCCGCTCGGACCGCTGGAGCGATCTGCAAAGCTTCATCGCCGCCTCGCAGGAAAAGCCGGTGACGCTGGGTGTCGCGGGGGTGGGCTCTTCGGGGCATATCATGACCATCGCCATGGCGCAGGACCTGGGCCTGAAGGCGAATTTCATTCCCTACGGCGGCAATGCCGATGCGGCGGCGGCGGCCCTTGGCGGGCATATCGACGGCGTGGTGCTGCAACCCTCCGATGCCGCCGCAGCGATTGAAGGCGAGGGCGGGCTGATCCCGCTGGCCGCCACGGCGCCCTCGGCGCTGCTGAAGGACGTGCCGCTGTTCAAGGATCTGGGCGTCGATCTGACCACGGCGCAATGGCGCGGGATCGCCACGCCCAAGGGGGTCGATCCGGCCATCCTGGCCCGTTGGGAGGACGCGTTGAAGACGGCGGTCAAGGATCCGGAGTTCCGCCAGACCATGACCAACCTCGGCTTCGACCTGAACCCGATCTACGGCGCGGATCTTCAGGCCTTCGTGCAGCAGGCACAGGATCTGTTCCTGCCCCTGACCGAAGCGGTGGCGACCCAGTAACCCCCGCCTCGTGACCTGCGGCGGGCCTTCGGGGCCCGCCCTTTCTGGCCCTCGGACGGGAAGGATATGACATGCTCTCCGGAAAGATCTTCTTCGACCTGGCGCTGCTGGTGCTGGCCCTGGGCGGGGCCGTGGCGGCGCTGAACATGCCGCAGGGCGGAATGGGCATCGGCCCCGGCGCCTTTCCCGGCGTGATCAGCGGCCTGGGTGTCGCGGTGATGCTGGCGCTGCTGTGGCAGGACCTGCGGGCTGCGCGCACCGGCTCTGGCCCGGGCCTGCGCGGCCTGCCGGCCCTGGGGCTGGTGGCCACGGCGGGGCTGCTGGGCCTTTATGTTGCGGTAATCGGCTGGCTGGGCTTCCTGCCCGCAACCATCGGCTTCCTGTTCCTGGCGGTACTGCTGTGCACCCGCCTGCTGGAGCCAGCCGCCCCCCGCCCGACCTGGAAGGGGCTCGCGGGCGCGGCGCTCTTTTCCGTGCTGGTGGCGCTGGCCTCCTACCTGACCTTCACCCGTGGCTTCGGCCTGGTCTTCCCGTAAGCGAAAGGAGACACCGGATGGACATGTTACTGGACTCCCTGGCGATGGTTGCCGATCTGCGGGTGCTGCTGGGCATCCTGGCGGGCACGCTGCTGGGGCTGATCATGGGGGCGCTGCCGGGCCTGTCGGCGGCCATGGCGATCGCGCTGCTGATCCCACTGACCTTCGGGATGGGGCCGATCATGGGCATGGGGATGCTGCTGGGCGCCTTCTGCGGCGCCATTGCCGGCGGCGCGATCCCGGCCCTGCTGCTCAACATCCCCGGCACGCCCTCTTCGGTCTGCACGACGCTCGACGGTTTTCCCATGGTGCGCAACGGCCGCGCCGGAGAGGCCCTGGGCCTGGCGCTGGCCTCCTCCTTCATCGGCGGGGTGATCGGGGCGCTGTTCCTGATCCTCTTTGCACCGCCCATCGCCCGCTTCGCGCTGGCCTTCGGCCCGGCCGAGTTCTTTGCCCTGGGCGTTTTCGGCATCGTCATCATTGCCTCGGTCTCGTCGGGATCGGTGCTGCGCGGGGTGGCGGCGGGGCTGCTGGGGCTGGGGCTGGCGACGGTGGGATCGGACCCGATGACCGGCGTGCTGCGCTTTACCGCCGGCCAGCCCGCGCTGATCACCGGCATCGGCCTGCTGCCGGCGCTGATCGGCCTTTTCGCGGTGTCGCAGGTGCTTCAGGACATCGCCGAGCGCACCGGCCTGACCACCCCGCCCGAGACGATGGCCCAGCCGCGCGCCGCCCATATCCCCTGGCGCCTGCTGGCGCGGGGCTGGAAGGTGATCTCGGTCTCGACGGTGATCGGCACGGTGATCGGCGCGATCCCGGGGGCCGGGGGCTCCATCGCCTCCTTCCTGTCCTATGACCAGGCGCGGCGCATGTCGAAGACGCCCGAGAAATTCGGCACCGGCCACCCGGAGGGGGTCATCGCCTCGGAAAGCGCCAACAATGCCACGGCGGGCGGCGCGCTGATCCCGATGCTGACGCTGGGCGTGCCCGGAGAGGTGGCGACCGCAGTGCTGATGGGCGGGCTGACGATCCAGGGCGTGCGCCCGGGCCCGGGCCTGTTCGAGCAGCAGGCGACGCTGTTCTACGGCATCCTGCTGGCCTTCCTTCTGGCCAATGTGGTGATGTTCCTGACCCAGCTGCTGGGCATCCGGCTGTTCATCCGCATCCTTCAGGTGCCGTTCCGCCTGCTGATGCCGATGATCCTGATGTTCTGCGTGATTGGCGTCTACGGGGTCAACGGATCGCTGTTCGAGGTCTGGCTGATGTTCGGCTTCGGCCTGCTGGGCTTCTTCCTGAACCGTTACGGCTTTGGCACCGCGCCGGTGATCCTGGGGCTGATCCTGGGAAGCCTGATGGAATCCAACCTGCGCCGTGGCATGCTGGTCTTCAACGGCGACTGGACGCAGTTCCTGCGCCAGCCGATCAGCCTGACCCTGCTGCTGCTGGCCGCCGTCTTCCTGGGGGCGGTCCTGTGGCAGCGCCACCGCGAGGCTCCCACCCCCGACGCCGACACCGATCCCGACGCGCTGCGCGCGCCCCACTGACAGACCCGGAGGAATGACCATGAAGAAGAACAAGCTGCGCCAGATCTGGGCCGAGGGCCGCCCCGTGCTGCACGGATGGCTGTCCATCGCCAGCCCCTTCGGCGCCGAGATCATGGCCGCGCAGGGCTATGATGCGATCTCGATCGACATCCAGCACGGCGCGGTCGATTACAAGGACGTGCTGGCGATGTTCCAGGCCATGCGCGCCTCGGACAAGGTGCTGATGGCGCGGGTGCCCTGGCTGGATCCGGCCTGGATCATGAAGGTGCTGGATGCGGGCGCCTACGGCATCATCTGCCCGATGATCAACACCCGCGCCCAGGCCGAGGATTTCGTGCGCTACATGCGCTATCCGCCCCTGGGCGAACGCAGCTTTGGCCCGACCCGCGCGGTCTTTGCCGCCGGCGCCGACTATGCCGCCGAGGCGAACCGCGAGGTCCTGGCCTGGGCCATGATCGAGACCGCCGAGGCGATGGAGAACCTCGAGGAGATCGCCGCGACCCCGGGTCTGGACGGGATCTACATCGGTCCGGCGGATCTGGCGTTTTCGCTTTCCGAGGGGCGGCTGACCCCGGCCTTCGACCGCGAGGAACCCGAGGTGATCGCGGCGATCCAGACCATCCTCGCGGCCTGCAAGCGCAACGGGCTGAAGGCGGCGATCCATTGCGGCACGCCGGAATACGCGGCCCGCGCGGTGGGCTGGGGCTTTGACATGACGACGGTGTCGGGGGATACGCGGCTGCTGGCGGCGGCGGCGGCGCAATCGGTCGCCACATGGCGCCGCCTGACCGAGGAGACGCCGGCAGATCCCGCCCCCGAACCCGTGAAAGGGGCCTACTGATGACCCGTCTTCTGGTGGCCGGACAGCTGCATCCCGCAGGCGAGGCGCTGCTGCGCGAGGTCGCGGCGCAGGGCGTGACGGTGGATTACATCACCGAAGTCTCGGAAGCCTCCTGCGCCGCGCGCATTGCCGAGGCCGACGCGCTGGTGATCCGCACCCAGCCCCTCGGGGCTGGAACCATCGCGCGGGCCAGGCGGCTCAGGGTCGTGTCGCGGCATGGGGTGGGATACGATTCCGTCGATCTGGAAGCGCTGAACCGGCGCGGCATCGGGCTGACCATCGTCGGCGACGTGAATTCGGTCTCGGTGGCGGAACATGCGATGATGCAGCTTCTGGCGGTGGCCAAGCAGGCCCGGGCGGCGGATCTGGCGGTGCGCACCTCCGGCCAGTGGAACTGGCGCAACCGGCTGCTGCAACGCGAGGTTTCCGGCAAGCGGCTGCTGATCCTGGGCTATGGGCGGATCGGGCGGCACCTGGCGCGGATGGCGGCGGGTTTCGACATGGAGGTGCGCGCCTTCGACCCCTTCCTGCAGGGCGCCGGCTGGCCCGAGGGGCCGGTGCGCCCCGTCACCACCCTGGCCGAGGGGCTGGGCTGGGCCGATTGCCTGTCGGTCCATGTGCCGCGCGCCGCCCGGCCCCTGCTGGATGCCGAGGCCTTCGCGGCGATGAAGCCCGGGATGATCCTGTCGAACACCGCCCGGGGCGGCGTGGTCTGCGAGGCGGCGCTGGCGCAGGCGCTGCGCACCGGTCAGGTGGCGGCGGCGGGCCTGGATGTCTTCGATGCGGAACCCCCCGACGGGACCTCACCGCTGTTCGATCTGCCGAACGTGCTGCTCTCGCCGCATATCGCCGGGCTGACGAACGAGTGCGGCGAACGCATGGCGCTGGCGGCGATCGCCAATGCGCTCGACTTCCTGGCGGGCACCATCGACCCGGGGTTGGTGGTCAACCCTGCGCGCGCGACCGCCTGATCCGGGGTCTGCAACGAATATTGCACAGCCTTGCCCGGCGTTGCTAAAGAGGTCCCATGGCAGAGAGGAAGACCGATCCGATGCGGACCCCGCCCGAAACCTACGAGGACCTGATCCGCGAGATCCACGACCGCCATGACCGGATGAGCAGCACCTACCAGCGCATCTCGGTCTTCCTGACGCAGAACCCCAACGATGTCGCGGTGCTGTCGGTGACGGCCATCGCGGCGCAATGCGGCATCCATGCCTCCAGCTTCGTGCGCTTTGCCCAGTCCTTCGGCTATCGCGGCTTCAAGGATCTTCAGGGGCTGTTCCAGAAGCGCCTGGCCACCGCCGCCCCGGGGTTCGAGGCCCGCAAGGCCGCGCTCAGCGCCGATCTGGCGAACCGCGAGGACCGCTCGGAATTCGGCTTCCTGCGCGAGCTGGTGGTGCGCGACATGGCCTCGCTCCAGGATCTGCTGGAGGAGACCCCGGCCGAGGATCTGGCCGCCGCCGCCGACCTGATCGAACGGGCGGGCACGGTCTATCTGATCGGCCAGCTGCGCTCGGCCCCGGTGGTGGAGCTGCTGCGCTACGTGCTGACCATGCTGGGCAAGCGCTGTCTGCTGCTGTCGCAGGGCGGCGGGCTGGCAACCCACATGGCGCGGACCATGCGCCCCGACGACGTGCTGCTGGCGGTGTCGTTCCGCTTCTACGCGACCGAGGTCGTCAATATCGTCGAAGAGGCCGGGGCTGCCGGGGTGCCGGTGATCGCGATCTCCGACAGCACGCTGTCACCGCTGGCGAAGACGGCGCGGGTGCTGTTTGCCGTGCCCGAGCACGATTACACCTTCTCGCGCTCGCTCGCGGCGCCGATGTGCCTGGCGCAGGCGCTGACCGTGGCGGTGGCGGCCCGGGTTCAGCAGGATCCGGACAATCCGCGCATCCCCACCGTGACCGGCACCTGAGGCGCATCGAGGGCGGCGGCGATCTGCGCGGCCAGCGCGGCGGGGGCGTCCTGGGCCATGAAATGCCCGGCCCCGGTGACCGTGCGGATCGCGATGCCGGCGCGCTGCAGCCCGGCCAGATCCAGCCAGTCCAGGTTCCAGGCGTTGCTGCGTTCACCGATCAGGTAGCTGCGTGGCATCTTCAGCCCGCTGAACAGGGCCCGCCAGTCCTCTCTGGTGCCCCGGTCCAGATCGCGGGCGGCGTGCCAGAGCGCGGCGGGATCGGCCTGCCGGAAGGTGTCTGCAAAGCCTGCGGGCAGGCGATCCGCCACCCGTTCCCGGCCTCCGGCACACCAGTCCTCAAGGGGGATGGCCGCGATCCCGCGGCTGAGCTGGCCGTGCCCGGGCGCAAGGTTGCCCTCGGCCAGGCAGAGCGCCGAGATCCGCTCGGGATGGCGCGCCGCCAGCAGCAGGGCGACGAGGCCGCCCATGCTGTGGCCCATCAGCGCGAACCGCTTCGCTCGGAGATGCGTGACCAGCGCCTCAAGGCCGTCGACCAGCCCCGCGATGCCGCGCTGCGGGGCGTCGCGGGACAGGCCGAAGCCCGGAAGGTCGATCAGCAGGGTCCGGCGTCCGGACAGGCCGGGCGCTTCCGGCAACATCGGAAATTCCACCGTGGCGGCCCCGCCCAGCCCGTGCAGCAGCAGCAGCGGGTCGCCCGCCCCGGGGGCTTCCTGCCAGTGCAGCGTGCCGCCCGAGGGCAGGGCCAGGTGTTGCGGGCGAAGCCGGGGCATGGGCGGTTTCCTCAGTGCTGGCGGACCGAAGAGGTCGGCGGGGTCAGATCGGCGTTCAGGGTCGAACGCTGGAAATAGTCGCGCCCCTTCAGGCGTTTGGTCAACTCCTCCCGGGCGCGGCGCAGCAGGTCGGGGTCCTGCACCGCCTCCAGCGCGGTGGCGGCCATGACCTTCGACGCGGTGACCATGGCCTTGTGCGCCGAAGGCAGCTTGCCCTGGGTGACGGTCTGCCAGGCGTGGAAGGGCGTGCCGATGGCATGGGTCGCGGTCAGGCATTGCGCCGTCGGCACGACCCAGGACACGTCCGCCACATCGGTCGATCCCATCAGGACGCCGGGCTTGGCAGCAATCGGCAGCACCGCATCATGGAAGGATTTCGAATAATCGTCGGGCCCGCCATAGGCCACGGCGCAGGCGTCGATGTCCTCCTGGGTCAGCGCGGCCTTCTGCAGCGCATCCCCGAAGGCGAAATCGGCCTTGTCGAAGGGCGGCGCGCCGATCTCGTCGAACTTGCGCTGCATGGCTTCCTCCAGCGGACGGTTCGGCAGCATCTCGGCGGTGACGCGGTCCAGGAAGACCTCGAAGGTGGTGTCGGTCATCAGCGCGGCGCCCTCGGCGATGCGCGTGACCCGGGCATAGAGGCTCTCGACATCCTCCGAGCGCGGCGCGCGGATCAGGTAGAGCCCCTCGGCCTGGCCCTGCACCACGTTGGGGGAAATGCCGCCGCCGTCGATGATCGAGTAGTGGATGCGGGCGTCATCGGGCATGTGTTCGCGCATGAAGTTGATGCCGATGTTCATCAGCTCCATCGCGTCCAGCGCCGAACGACCGACCTGCGGCGACATGGCGGCGTGGGACGGACGCCCGGTGAAACGGAAATAGGCCTGGATATTGCCCAGCGTCACCGCCGACTGCACGAAGTTGAAGACGCAGGGATGCCAGGTGAAGGCGGCATCGACGCCATCGAAGGCACCGGCGCGCACCATGTAGGTCTTGCCCGATCCACCCTCTTCCGCCGGGCAGCCGTAGTAGCGCACCCGCGCCTTCACGCCCGCCGCCCGCAGCGCATCGCGCAGGCCCACGGTCGCCAGCGCCGAGGCCGAGCCCAGCAGGTTGTGGCCGCAGCCATGTCCCGAGGCGCCGGGGGTGTCGGTCTTCGGTTCCAGTGCGCCCGGCTCCTGCGACAGCCCCGCCAGCGCGTCGAATTCGCCCAGGAAGGCGACGCAGGGCCCTTCGTCTCCGGATTCGGCCATGAAGGCGGTGGGCAGGCCGCCGACGTTGCGGGTGATGGCAAAGCCCTCGGCCTCCATCGCGGCGATCTGCTCGGCCACGGATTTCACCTCTTCGAAGCGCAGCTCTGGCATGTCGAAGATGCGGTCGGCCAGGGCCGTGAAGGCGGGGGCACGGGCGTCGATGGCCGCAAGGACCTGTTCAAGGGGAAGCGTGTCGTTCTGCATGGTCTTGTCTTTCATCGGATTTCGGCGCTGCTGGTATCGTCGAAATGGCAGGCCGAGATATGGCCGGGCGTCACTTCGCGCAGCGCGGGGCGTTCGCTGCGGCAGCGGTCGGTTGCCAGCGGGCAGCGCGGGTTGAACGGGCATCCCGGCGGCGGATCCAGCGGCGAGGGCAGATCGCCCGCGATGGGGCGGTGGGTGCGCCGCTCGACGCTGAGCGTCGGCAGGTGATCCATCAGCAGGCGGGTGTAGGGATGGTGCGGGCGGGCATAAAGCTCTTCGGTGGGGGCGCTTTCCACCACCCGGCCCAGGTACATGATCACCACCCGGTCGGAGATATGTTCGACCACGCCCAGGTTGTGGCTGATGAACAGGTAGGTCAGGCCCAGGCTGTCGCGCAGGTCCATGAAGAGGTTCAGCACCTGCGCCTGGATCGACACGTCCAGCGCCGCGACGCTTTCATCGCAGATCAGCACGTCGGGTTTCAGCGCCAGCGCCCGGGCGATGCCGATCCGCTGGCGCTGCCCGCCCGAGAACTGGTGGGGAAAGCGGTCGGCCATGTCGGGCGCCAGGCCGACGCGGGTCATCAGATCCTCGACATAGGCGGGCATCTCGGCGCGGGTCACGTAGCCATGCACCACCGCCGCCTCTCCGATGATGTCGCGCACCCGCATCCGCGGGTTCAGCGAGGCATAGGGATCCTGGAAGATCATCTGGATCGAGAGCGCGAAATCCTCGCGCTCGGCCCTGGTCATCTTCGAACGGGCCTTGCCGCGATAGCGGATCTCGCCGCCGGTGGGATTGGAAATGCCGGCCAGCATCCGCGCCACGGTGGACTTGCCGCATCCGGATTCGCCGACGATGCCGACGATCTCTCCGGTCTTCACGCTCAGGTCGACACCCGAGACCGCACGGACCTCCTGGCGCTTGATGCCGGCGCCGAAGAGATTGGCGATATGCCCGCCAAGACCGGGGGTTGAGATGAAGCTCTTGGTCAGCCCCTCGATCTCGAGGATCACGGGCGTTTCGGGGGCGGGCGCGGCGGCAGGGGCGGTGCCGGGCACCAGCGCAAGATGGGGGGTCTGGGTCATCGGTCGGTCTCTCCCGGGTGCCAGCAGCGGATCGACTGGGCCTGGTGATGTTGGGCAAGTTCGGGCATGCGGGTGCAGGCCTTGTCGGCCAGGGCGCAGCGTTCGCGGAAGGAGCAGCCCTGCGGCAGGTGCAGCAGAGAGGGCGTGGCGCCGGGAATGCGCGCCAGGCGGCGGCCGCGGGTCTCGTGCATGGGCACCGATCCCATGAGGCCGCGGGTATAGGGGTGACCGGGTTGCTCGATCACCTCCTTGGTGGTGCCGACCTCGACGATGCGGCCGGCGTACATGACCGCCAGACGGTCGGCCATGCCGGCCACCACCGCCAGGTCGTGGGTGACCCAGATCATCGCGGTGCCGGTCTCTCGGCAGAGCGTCTGAAGCTCGTAGATGATCTGGCTCTGGATCGACACGTCGAGCGCGGTGGTGGGCTCGTCGGCGATGATCAGGCGCGGCTTGTTCAGCAGCGCGATGGCGATGGCGACGCGCTGGCGCATCCCCCCCGAAAGTTCGAACGGATAGGCGCGCAGGCGTTCCTCGGGCGAGGGGATGCCGACCATGTCCAGCGCATCCTTCGCCCGCCGCCGCGCCTGGGCGGTGGAACAGGCCTCATGGGCGCGCACGGCCTCGATCATCTGGGTCTCGATGCGCAGGGTGGGGTTCAGCGTCATCGAGGGATCCTGGAAGATCATCGCGATGTCCTTGCCGCGCACCCGGCGGTGTTCTTCCTCCGACAGCCGCGTCAGGTCGCGCCCGTCCAGCAGGATGCGGCCACCCGCGATGCGCCCCGGCGGGTCGATCAGCCCCATCACCGAATAGCCGGTGACGGATTTGCCCGAGCCGCTTTCGCCGACAAGGCCCAGGATCTCGCCCTCGTATAGCTCCAGGTCGACGCCATCCACGGCGCGGGCGGTGCCCTCGCGGGTGTCGAACCAGGTGCACAGCTTCTCGATCTTCAGGACCGGCGCGCCCAGGTCGGCGTCGCGGGTCTCTTTGCTCATCATGTCGGTGCTCATCAGCTGTTCCTCGGGTTCAGGATGTCGCGCAGGTGGTCGCCGGCGAGGTTGATGCCCATGATCACCAGGGCCAGGGCGAAGCCCGGGAAAAGCGAGATCCAGTAGGAGCCCGACATCAGGAATTCGAACCCGTTCGAGATCAGCATCCCCAGCGACGGCTTGGTGACAGGTACGCCGACGCCCAGGAAGGACAGCGTGGCTTCGATGGCGATGGAGGAGGCCAGGTCGATCAGCGCGATGACGATCAGCGGCGGCAGGCAGTTCGGCAGCAGGTGACGGGCGATGATGCGCGGCGCCGAAAGGTTCAGGCAGCGCACCGCCAGGATGTATTCGCGGTTGCGTTCCACCAGCGCCGCGCTGCGGGCGGTACGGGCGAAATAGGGCCATTGCGCGATGATCAGCGCCAGGATCACCTTGTCGACGCCCTGTCCCAGGATCGCCAGCAGCACGAGCGCCACCAGGATTGCCGGGAAGGACAGCTGGATATCGACGATCCGCATCAGGATCGCGTCCAGCGCGCCGCCGAAATAGGCCGCCGACAGCCCGGCGACCAGCCCGATCCCCATCGAGAAACCGACCGAGGAGAAGGCGACGATCAGGCTGGTGCGCAGCCCGTAGAGGATGGAGGAGAAGACATCGCGGCCCTGGGCGTCGGTGCCCAGCAGGTAGTGCAGGCCATTTTCCGACCCGGTGCTGCCCGGCGGCAACATGCTGTCGAAAATGTCGAGCGTCGCCAGGTCGAAGGGGTTCTGCGGCGCGATCCAGGGCGCGAAGAGCGCCGCGAGGATCGCCAGCACGACCAGGAACAGCCCGAAGACGGCCAGCCGGTTCTCGGCAAAGCGGGTGGTCAGCATGGCCAGGCGCGAGGGTTTCTTCGCGGCCCGGCGGGGCAGGGAGGAGGTTGCGTCGGTCATCAGTCACGACCCTTTTCGCGGGCGGCGGGATCGAGCCAGAGATAGGCCAGGTCCACGACGAGGTTCAGGAAGACCAGGAAGACGACCATCAGCAGCAGGTAGGCGACCACGACGGGCCGGTCGAGCGTGAGGATCGAGTCGATGAGCAGCTTGCCCATGCCCGGCCAGGAGAAGATGGTTTCGGTCACCACGGCGAAGGCGGCGGTGCGCCCGAACTCCAGTCCGATGACGGTGATCAGCGGCACCATGATGTTCTTCAGCAGGTGCACGCCGACGATGCGGTTCTTGCGCAGGCCCTTGGCGCGGGCGAACTTGATGTATTCCTGCCCGGCGACCTCTCGGGTGGCGGCGCGGGCGACGCGGATGATCAGTGCCATCTTGGTCAGCGACAGGGTCAGTGCCGGCAGGATCAGGTGGTGCAGCCCGTCGAGCGTCAGGAAGCTGACGGCGATCGGTCCGATCTGCACGGTCTCGCCCCGTCCCGAGGCCGGCACCCAGCCCAGGCCGACGGCGAAGATCATGATCAGCACCAGCGCGACCCAGAAGTTCGGCAGGCTGAAGCCCAGGATGGAGCCCGCCATGATGGTCTTGGAACTGCGCGCCTCGGGGCGCAGGCCGGCCAGGATGCCCAGCGGCAGGCCGATGCCGGTGGCCAGGATCATGGCGCAGATCACCAGCTCGAAGGTGGCGGGCATGCGTTTCAGGATCAGGTCCATCGCCGGGGCGCCGGTCAGGAAGCTGTTGCCCAGATCGCCGTGCAGCGCATCGCGCATGAACGAAAGGTACTGGACGACGAAGGACTGGTCGAGGCCGAGGGACTGGCGCACGGCCTCCTTCTCGATGTCGGTGGCGTCGGGGCTGACCAGCATCTGGACCGGATCGCCGATGACGAAGAGGCCGGCGAAGACCAGAAGGGTCATGACCAGCACGACGATGAGGGATTGCAGGATTCTGTTGACGATGAAGGCTTGCATCGGCGGGCTCCGTTGGGGCAGGGGCGCCGGTGGCCCCCCTGCCCGCAGGTCATTTCACGCTGTGGACGTCTTGCGGCAGGGTGTACTGGTCGGCACGGGCGGCGTAGGTCAGCCCGGCGCGCAGCGCCCAGAGGGGTTGCTCGAAATGCAGCGGCAGCAGGGTGTAATCGTCGAGGACGATCTTGTCGGCCTGCGCCAGCAGCGCTTCGCGGGCCTCGGGATCCATGGTGGAGGCCCCTTCCAGCACCAGCTTGTCGACTTCGGGGTTGGCGTAGCCGGAGTTGTTGGCGGTGCCGATGCCCTTCGCGGGATCGCGGGTCAGGACCAGCGCCTTCAGCGTGGTGCCGACCTCGCCCGAGTTGTTGCCCCAGGAGGCCAGATAGGCGCTGTAGGACATGTCGTAGTAGTTCTTGAAGAAGACCGAGGGGGTGCTGGCCTCGACCGTGGTGCGGATGCCGATCCGCGACCACATGGCGGCCAGCGTCTGGGCGATGCGGGCATCGTTGACATAGCGACCCGAGGGCGCGCCCAGCACCAGATCAAAGCCCTTGGCATAGCCGGCCTCGGCCAGCAGGGCCTTGGCGCGGGCGATGTCGGCAGCGGGCGCCTCGGCATGGCCGGGATCGGCGCCGAACATGGTCGCGGGCACCAGATCCCCGGCCGCCTGTGCCGCGCCGCCCATCACCCGGGCGACGATGGCCTTGCGGTCGATCGCCAGCGACATCGCCTCGCGCACGCGGATGTCGAGGAAGGGGTTGTGCGCGGTGCCCTTGACGCCGGGGGTGGCATCGCGGAACTGGTCGAGGCCGACGTAGAGCACGCGGGCCGGCGGACCGGCCACGACAGAAACCTTGGGGTTGGCTTCCATGTCCTTGAGGTCCGTGGTGGGCGGGGCTTCCATCACGTCGATGTCGCCGGCCAGCAGGGCGGCGGCGCGCGAGGCGGGGTTGACCATGGGCTTGTAGACCACGTGATCCCACTCCGGCGCGGCGCCGTGGAAGGCGTCGTTGCGCGCCAGCACCAGGCTCGCGCCGCGTTCCCAGCTCTGGAACTTGTAGGGGCCGGTGCCGATCAGGCCTTCGCCGCGGTTCAGCTCGGTCGTGGTGCGGCCCTCGGGCGCGGGACCCGAGGCGGCGGCCTTCGACAGGATCGGCAGATAGGCCAGGTCGTTGACCAGCAGCGGGTAGGGCTCCTTGGTGGTGATCTTCACCGTATGGGCATCCACCGCCTCGACGCTGGCGATCTGGCGGGTGAACAGGGTGAAGGGGCTGGGGCTGTTGGGCACCTTGGCGACGCGATCAATCGAGAAGACCACGTCATCGGCGGTGAAGGGCGTGCCGTCCGAGAAGGTGACGGCCGGGTCCAGGTTGAAGGTCCAGACGGTGCCCTCGAAGGTCCAGCTGGTCGCCAGGTCGGGCTCGATCCCCAGCTCGGTGTTCTGGGCCACCAGGGGTTCGAAGATCGCCATGGAAACCTGGGTGTTGCTGGCCAGCACGTGGAACTGCGGATCCAGCGAGGTCGGCTCGCTTTTCAGGCCGATGGTCAGGTCGGCGGCCTGGGGGGCGGTGGCCAGCGCAAGGGTGCTGACGGCGGCGACGGCGCCGGCGCGCAGCAGGCTGCCGAAGGTCTGGGAAAGGGGGGGCATGGTGCGTCCTGTCGGTGGAGAGTTCGAGGGTTCTTGGCCCCCGGGACGACCGGGCCGCACGGATCCGGAGGCGCAGACAGGGAACCCTGCGCCTGCCCGGATCCTGAGACCCGGGTGTCAAATCGGCTGTTTCTGGTTGCGGCGACCCGGCCTGTCCGTCGGGAACAGGGGGACCCTAGGCTGGATCCAACCCATGAAACAAATGAATTGAAATCGAGTTTCGAGAACTTTCAGTTATATCAAGCGCGCCCAATTTCACGGCGCATGTCATGGAAAATCATTCAAGGACAGTGCCTTGAATCTGGATCATCCGAAATGATGTGCTGCATATCCCGAAGTTATCGGGCGCCGCCAGAGACGAAGGGCTCGGCATAGAAGGCTCTCAGCCGGCGCAGGAAGGCACGCACCAGCGGACGATTGGCGCCGGCGGCGCGGTAGGCGGCGTGGATCTCTCGGGTCCAGGTCGGCACGCTCAGCGGCAGCGGCACCAGGCCCTGCATCTCGAAGAAGGAGGACAGCGCGGTGCGCGGCGCGAAGGACAGCCATTCGGTGCCCTCCAGCATCGGGATCAGGAAGGTGTTGGAGGTGGTCTTGCAGATCGCCTCGGGGGTCGGCAGCCCGGCCATCAGGAACAGCGTCTCGAGCGTGGCCAGATCCTTTTCGCCGCTGACCGGCAGCACCCAGGAATACTCGGTCAGTTCCTTCAGGTCGACGGAACTGCGCCGCGCCAGCGGATGGGTGTGATCGGCGATGATCTCCATCGGAGTGCGGGTCAGCAGCTCGGTCCGGACCAGGCCCACGTCCTGGGGTTGCAACCCCGAGACCAGCGCGATGTCGATGCGCCCCTCGTGCAGGGCACTCAGCAGACCGCGGTTGGTCTCGGCGGTGACATCGACCTGGACGTCGGGGTGATCGAGCAGGAAATCCTTGGTGACGCGCGGCACCATGACCCGCACCTCGGAGACCAGCGCGCCGATCCGGATCGAGCCGCGCTTGGCGCCGCGCATCTCGTCGAGCTGGCCGCGCACGTCGTCGCTGAGGTTCAGCACCTGGTCGGCATAGAGCAGGAAGCGTTCGCCGAACTCGGTCAGGGTGACGCCAGTGCTGCTGCGGTGGAACAGCGGCACGCCCAGGTCGGTTTCCAGCGCGCGGATCGACTTGCTGAGCGCGGGCTGGGTCAGGTTCATCTGCTGCGCGGCGGCGGCAAAGCTGGCGTGGCGGGCGACGGCCTCGAAATGGCGGACCTGTCTCAGTTCCATGACCGGGTGGCCTCCGGATCGAAGGGCGGCGGCGCAAGAGAGCTGAGCACCGATACGATGGCTCCGTGCAGCCAGCGGATACCGGGGTCGGTGTCGAACTTGGCATGGTGATGCGCGGCGATCTCGGCCGGGGGCAGCGGTCCGGGCAGCGGCGAAAGGTAGAAGTCGCCATGGGCATTGGCCTGAAGGGCGGCGGAATAGGGATAAAGCGCGACCAGCCCGGTGCGGCGCAGGATCTCGGGGACCGCGGCATAGAGGTCTGTGGTCATCACCACCTGACGCTCAAGGTTCATGTCCGCCAGGGCGCGGCGGATGCGCTGGAAGCCCGGCGCCTGGCTGGCGGTGTCGACGAAGCGCAGCCGGGCGAAGTCCGCCGGCGTGACGGAGCGCCCGGCCAGCGGGTGGCTCTCGGACATCAGGCAGACGTAGCTGTCGCTCCAGCAGGTGACGCTGCGGATCTCCGGGCCGCACAGGTCCGGGACATGGCCCAGGGCAATGTCGATCAGCCCGGCGCGCAGCTGCGTGGCCACCTGACCGGGCTCCATCCGGCTGACGTCAAGCTGCAGCCGGGGCGCCTGGCGCTCCAGCATGGCGGCGAGGCGGGGCAGCAGGTTGACCTCCGCGATGTCGGACATGGTGACCCGGAAGCGCCGGTCCGAAACGGCCGGGTCGAACTCCCGGTCCTGCAGCACGGTCGCGCTGATGGCGTCCAGCGCGGCGCGCAGCGGGGCCCATAGCGCCTGCGCCTTCTGCGTCGGCTCCATCACGTTGCCGACGCGCAGGAACAGCGGATCGGCATAGAGGTCGCGGAGCCGGCGCAGGGATTGGCTGACCGCCGGCTGGGTCAGCTGGAGGCGCTCTGCGGCGGCGGTCACGGAGCGGTGGTCCCAGATCGCCAGGAAGACGCGCACGAGGTTGAGATCGAAATGGCCCATTTCGGCAAGCCATCGCACAGGGCGGCGCGGCGCACAACGGGCCAGCGGTCCGGCCGGGGCCGCGCAGGGGTTCCCTGACCGGAACGCAACATCTGGTCATGCCGCCCCGGGGCTTGCGGAAGGAATGCGCCCGGCTCGCGATCCCAAGGGGCCGCCTTGCCTTCCGCCGTCCCGTGACCTGTGCGCCCCGGCGCCCCTTTGCATCCGCGATCGTCGGCTGCGGGCGCCGGGCCCGTCAGGTCTTCGCCGTGGTCGCAACGGCGCTCCGGCGAGGCCGTCGGGATCAGGGGTAGTCTTCGCGCTCCAGCGGGCGCAGGAAGGTCGGCACCGCGCTGCGGTGCATGGACAGGTTGGTCCGGAACGCCTCGGCCATCCGTTCGGAGCGCGCGATGAACACCGCCGCCACGGGGGGCGGACACAGCAGGGTCACGGTGTGGCGCAGCAGGGCCAGCCAGCGGCGGAAATGGGCATCCTCCAGCTCGGCGATGGCCTGGTGCTTGGGCATCGGGCGACCGCCGTAGCTGCGGGTGCCCAGCAGGGCCGAGCTCCAGAAGGCGGTGATCTTGTCGAGGTGCTGCGGCCAGTGATCCTCGGGGATGCGGGTGTGGAAGACCGGGCCGATCAGCGGATCGTCCCGGACCAGTTCGTAGAAACGGTGCACGACGCGCCGGATCATGTCCTGGTCGAGGCCGGCGGCCTGCGCGGCCTTCAGGCTGGGCTCGCTCGACGCGGGGGCGACGCGGCTCATGCGCCGAGGTCCCGGATCACGTAGGTGCAGCGCCGGCCGCCGTTCACGATATGCTCGTCGCGCTCGATCAGGGTGCCCGCGCCCAGCACGGACTGGAAGATCGCCTTCTCGGACCGGCAGAAGCCCTGACAGGTCCGGGCCGCGGCGCAGATCGGGCAGTGGTTCTCGATCAGGCGCAGGCTGCCGTCCTCTGCCTCCTCGATCTGCGCCATGTAGCCTTCGGCGCTGCGCAGCGCGGCCAGCCGGTCCAGCCGGTCGCGGGTGCCTTCGCAATCGGCCAGGGCGCTGCGGTACTGGCGCAGCGTCGCGCTTTCGCGTTCGGCAATGATGCGCTCCAGCGCCGCGGGGCCCAGCACCTCGGAGATGCTGCGCAGGAGGTCGACGGTCAGCGCCGCATGGGTGTCGGGGAAACGCGCCTGCGCCTTCTCGCTCAGGTGCCAGTAGATCGCGGGGCGCCCCCGCCCGGCGCTGCGCCGCTCTTCCAAGAGCAGCCCCTCCTCGTGCAGCCGCAGCAGCTGCTGGCGCGCCGCCTCTGCGGTGATGCCCTGGCGGCGCCCGACCTCGGCGGCGGTCTGGGGACCATGCATCTTCAGGGTCATCAGCAGCCGGTCGGAGGCGGCCCGGGGCGCGGCCTCTTCTTTTTCCAAGTTCTGGCTTGACATAATGGCTCCGATATTTTTCAAAGTCCGTGCTTTGTTTAATAACGATGCGGGCCGCGCCGCGCAAGCGCCGGCCGCAAGGAGAGCCGAGATGACCTTCGAACTTCCCAACCTGAGCTATTCCCATTCCGCCCTTGCCGAACGCGGCATGAGCCAGGAGACGCTCGAGCTGCACCACGACAAGCACCACCTGGCCTATGTCACGGCGCTGAACGGCTTCGTGGAGGGCAATGCCGACCTGCAGGGCAAGACCCTGGAGCAGATCATCGCGCTGAGCCATGGCGACGCGGCCCTGGCCGGCGTGTTCAACCAGGCGGGCCAGCACTGGAACCACATCCACTTCTGGAATGCGCTGTCGCCGAACGGCGGCGGCATCCCCGGCGCGCTGGAAGCCAAGCTGGTCGAGGGGTTCGGCTCGGTCGAGGCCTTCAAGGCCGCCTTCAAGACCGCCGCGACCACTCAGTTCGGCTCGGGCTGGGCCTGGCTGATCCAGAAGGCCGACGGCACCCTGGCGGTGACCAAGACGGCCAACGGGGTCAATCCGCTGGCCACCGGCGAAGGCACGGCGCTGCTGGGCCTGGATGTCTGGGAACACAGCTACTACGTCGACTTCCGCAACCGCCGCCCCGACTACGTGAGCAACTTCCTCGACAACCTGGCCAATTACGAGTTCGCCGAGGCGAACCTGGCCTGACCTGCCGCGCTTCCCTGCCGCGCCCCAAGGGTGCGGCAGGACCCTAGGCCGAGGTCGAGAACCGCTCGCGGTAGCCGCGCGGGGTCAGAGAGAACTTGCGGTTGAACACCTTGCGCATCTGGTCGTCGGAGGAAAAGCCGACCCGGTGGGCAATGGTCTTGACCGGCAGGGACGTCTCCAGCAGCAGGGTGGTGGCGCGTTCGCAGCGCGCATTCATCACGAAATCCGACGGGTTCTGTCCGACATCGCGGGTGAACTGGCGCACGAAGTTGCGTTCGCTCATCCCGGCGCGCCGGGCCAGGTCGCCGGTCTGCAGCTTGCTGTCGAGGTTGGCCTGGATCCAGGTTCGGATATCGGCCATGCCGGCGCGGGCCTGGGCCTGTCCGGTCAAGGCGGCACTGAACTGCGACTGGCCGCCCGGGCGTTTCAGGTAGATCACCATGTCGCGCGCCACCGACAACGCCAGGTCGCGGCCAAAGTCCTGTTCGACGAAGGCCAGGGCCAGGTCGATGGCGGCGGTGACCCCGGCCGAGGTGTAAAGGTTTCCGGCCCGCAGGAAGATCGCGTCGGCTTCCACGCGGATGTCGGGATAGGTGGTGCGCAGGCGCTCGGCCACGCTCCAGTGGGTGGTGGCGCGGCAGCCGTCCAGAAGACCGGCCTCCGCCAGGAAGAAGGTGCCGGTGCACAGCGAGGCAAAGCGCGCGGCCCGCCCGCCATGGCGGCGGCACCAGTCGACGATCCGGGGATTGGCCGCCAGCGCCGCCTCGATCTCCAGCGCGCCGGCGATCATCACCGTGTCCTCGGGGCGGCAATCCTCCAGCGCCCGTTCCGCCGTCAGGGTCAGGAAGCTTTCCGAGGGCACCGGGCCCGGGGTCGGGGCCACCAGCTCGACCGCATAGCGCGCCGGGTGGTCGGCGGCAGCCAGGGCGCGGTTGGCCGCGGTGAAGACATTCACCGGCCCCACGGCCTCGAGGCACTTGAAGCCGGGGTAGATCACGATCTGCACCGTGCGAAGGCCGGATGTCGGGGTATCGGGCAGGACGGGACGGCTCTGGGTGTCGGACATGCGGGCTCTGCTTGGACCATGGGTGCGCGATCTGGGGGCAACTTGTCCGGAAAAGGCCGGTCATCCCGATTGCGCCGAAGCCCCGGGTATAGGATTTATGGTTCCGACGAAAGCCGGAGCCGCCGCAGGGCGCCCCGGTTTTCCCAGATTCCCCGGGATCCAGGATCGTCGGCCCTTCCGGGCGGGGCGGCCCGACGTCCCCCGAACACTCCGGAAGGAAACACCATGAGAACCCGCGCCGCCGTCGCCCTCGAGGCCGGCAAACCCCTCGAGATCATGGAAGTCGAACTGGACGGGCCGAAAGCCGGCGAAGTCCTGATCGAGGTGAAGGCCACCGGCCTGTGCCACACCGACGAATTCACTCGTTCCGGTGCCGACCCGGAGGGGATCTTCCCCTGCATCCTGGGCCATGAAGGCGCCGGCGTCGTGCTGGAAGTGGGCGAGGGCGTCACCACGCTGAAGCCCGGCGACCACGTGATCCCGCTCTACACGCCCGAGTGCCGCGAATGCGCCTCCTGCCTGTCGGGCAAGACCAACCTGTGCACCGCGATCCGCGGCACCCAAGGTCAAGGCCTGATGCCCGATGGCACCACCCGCTTCCACATGCTGGATGGCACGCCGATCTACCACTACATGGGCTGCTCGACCTTCGCCAACCACACCGTGATGCCCGAGATCGCCCTGGCGAAAGTGCGCGTGGACGCGCCCTTCGACAAGATCTGCTACATCGGCTGCGGCGTCACCACCGGCATCGGTGCGGTGATCAACACCGCCGGCGTCGAGATCGGCTCAACCGCGGCGGTCTTCGGCCTGGGCGGCATCGGCCTGAACGTGATCCAGGGCCTGCGCATGGCAGGCGCCGACATGATCATCGGTGTCGATCTGAACGACGACAAGGCCGAGATGGCGAAGAAGTTCGGCATGACCCATTTCGTCAACCCCTCCAAGGTCGACAGCACCGTCCAGGCGATCGTCGATCTGACCAAGCGCGGCATCGACCAGATCGGCGGCGTGGACTACAGCTTTGACGCCACCGGCAACGTCAAGGTGATGCGCGACGCGCTGGAATGCTCGCACCGGGGCTGGGGCGTGTCGGTGATCATCGGCGTGGCACCTGCCGGGGCCGAGATTTCCACCCGTCCGTTCCAGCTGGTCACCGGGCGGGTCTGGAAGGGCACGGCCTTCGGCGGCGCCAAGGGCCGGACCGACGTGCCGAAGTTCGTCGACTGGTACATGGACGGCAAGATCGAGATCGACCCGATGATCACCCACAAGCTGAAGCTTGAGGAGATCAACGAGGGCTTCGAACTGATGCACGCCGGCAAGTCCATCCGCGCCGTCGTCGAGTACTGATCGCGCCGGGGCGGCCTGGCCGCCCCCGATCGATCCGGACAGGGAACGCGTCCCCGAAAGGGGGCGCGTTTCGCATTCTTAGGCCCGAAACAGGGCCGCCCGGCCCTGGGGAGAGGACCGGGCGCGCCGCCACTGCGGGGCGGCGAAGGGGGACGGGTTCAGATCCGTCCCCCGAGCTGCGCGTCGCCGGTTACAGGCAGACGTCCGGGACGCGCATGTGGCGGGATCAGAACGACCAGCGCGACCCGATCAGCAGCGATTGCGCGTCCTGGAAGGAGGCGCCCGGCGCGGAGACGTCGTAATGGCGGTAGCCGACATAGGCTTCGGCGTTCAGAGGCTTGATCTTCTGGGTCAGCAGCAGGCCCCAGGCCTCGCCGCGGGCGCCCTCGACGCCGTAATCGTCGGTTTCCAGGTATTCCACGGCCACCGAAGTCTCTCCGACCTGGGTCCAGGAGGCGGTGGTGTAGCCCAGCTTCGCATATTCCCAGTCGCCGCTGGAGTTGAAGTCGCCGCCCCCGGCCAGGGTCAGGTTGACGCCGCTGGCATGCATGATGGTCGCCGAGGCCACGCCGGTCTTCTCGGTGCCGGCGTCATCGGCCTGGTCCACCCAGTTGGCGCCGACAGAGGCCTTGATCTTGAAGTCGCCGACATCGCCGGCCCAGTTGACCGCCGCGTCGTAGTAATCGTTGTCGTTGTCCTCGGCCAGGACCTCGCGGCCATAGGCGGCGCCGACGGTGAAGCCGTAGTATTCGGGGGTGTCGTAGCGCACCCGCATCCGGCGGCTGCCGTCCGTGTTGTGGAACACGTCGCTGACGCTCAGGCTCGAGAGGGTGCCATCGGCATTGCGGAACAGGTAGGAGCCCGCGACATCGCCGAAGCTCTTGGTGCCGGCCAGCGTGGTGCCGCTGTCATCAAGACCGCCCGCGCCATCGGTCGCCATGGAGCCCTGGCCGACCGAGAACACGCCGTAGTCGTTGGTCAGGACGACTTCCAGCTTGCGCAGCTGGCGGCGGTTCCAGTCGATGACCTCGGGGTCGTCGCCCGACTGCGAGAAGCTGCCGGTGGAGCCCAGACCCAGCCCGGTCTCGAAGCGGAAGCGCACGGCGCCGATATCGGCATCATGATCCAGCGTGAAGCCCAGCCGCGAGGTGGAGTTGCCGACGTTGCCAAAGGCGTTGTCGGTGTCCTGGCCATCGTCGAAGCCCAGGTAGCCAAGGTTCAGCTGGCCGTAGAAATGCACGGTGTCGCCGTTGGCGCTGGTAAAGTCCTGGGCCGAGGCGGCTCCGGCGGTAAGCGCGCAGAGCGCGGCGGCGGCGATGGGGCCGGATCGGCTGAACTTGGTCATGGGATATCTCCTGAAGATGGTTCCGGCGGGACCCTGGCCGATGACCGCAGGACCCGTTTCAAACGACATGAGGGGAGGAGCGGCGCCCCCGTCACGGGCCGCCGCCGGATGCGTCGGATGACGCAAGGATCTGAACTGTCTGATGATCCGGGCCGGACGCGCGGGGCGCCGGGCCTAGGTGCCGGAAGCCATCGGCAGCGGCAGGTCGGCGCGGGGGAAACGGGTCACGACGAAGGACGCGTCGGCGGCAAGGTCGCGCCCCTGCCGGGCGGCATGGCGCAGCGCGCTGGCAGGGAAGGCGACGATCAGGGCGGGCAGGGAGCGGACTGCGCGGTGCATGTCGGGCGTCTTTCGTGAATGTTCCGGCGGGACGCTGACGGCTGCGTCTTTCAACACCCCGTGTAGCCCCGTGACCGGGTGGTGATTAGACACCGATCATCGGTTTCTGTTTTTCACAAAATTGAACAAACAACATTTCCGAAGGGTTGGCTGTGCACCCGCGCGCAGATCTCCGTCGGGTCATGTCCTTGATCATGGGGCGCTTTGGCGCCGGATGCGCCACTGCCCCGGGGGCGGGCGGATCCGGGACGGCGGAGGAGGCACGCGGATGTGAATGGCGCGCGACCGGTCGGGCCGCGCGCCACTGTCATTGTCAGGCGGTGTCGTCGTCAGGTGCCGGCGCCCCGGCGCCGGTCGTAGAGCGTCACCCCCAGCAGGATCACGATCGACAGCACGATCAGGATCGAGGAGACCGCCGCGATGGTCGGATCGACCTGATCGCGCAGCCCCGAGAACATCTTCTTCGTCAGGGTGGTGTTCTCTCCGCCCGAGATGAAGGAAGAGATCACGACCTCGTCCAGCGAGGTGACGAAGGCAAAGAGCGCCCCCGACATCACGCCGGTGCGGATCTGCGGCAGGGTGACGTTGACGAAGGCGCGCAGCGGCCCGGCGCCCAGGTTGCGTGCCGCCCGTTCCAGCCCGGCATCGACATGGCTGAGCGCCGAGGAGACGGTGATGATCACGAAGGGCGTCGCCAGCACCACATGGGCCAGCACGATCCCGACCATGGAATTGACCATGCCCAGCCGTGCGTAGAGGTAGAACAGGCCGATGGCCACCAGGATCACCGGCACGATCAGCGGGCTGATCACCGCCATCATGATGATCCCGCTCCAGCGCGAGCCCGATTTCGACAGGCCGTAGGCGGTGGCCACCCCGAAGGGCGTGGCGATCAGCATGGTCAGCACGGCGGCCCGGATCGAGACCCAGATCGCCTCAAGCCATTCGGGGGAGGTGACGAAGTTCTGGTACCAGCGCAGCGAGAACGCCTTGGGCGGGAAGCTCATGAAGCGGCTGTCGTTGAAGGACATCGGCACCACGATCAGCACCGGAAGGACCAGGAAGGCCACCACCAGCAGGCCCAGCACGTAAAGCCAGAGCCTTTGCAGATGGGTGATCTGGGTGTCGGTTGCAGGTCTGTTGAGCATCACTTGCCTCCGAACATGCTTTCGACCCGGGCGAAACGCCCGAGGATCACGAAAAGTCCCAGGGTGATCACCAGAAGCACCACCCCAAGGGCCGAGGCCGCGCCCCAGTTGAAATAGAGGGCCGCGTTCTGCTGGATCTTGATCGACATCATGATCACCTTGCCGCCGCCCAGAAGCTGCGGGGTGACGTAGAAGCCCAGGCACATCACGAAGACCAGGATCGCGCCGGCGAAGACACCGGGCAGCGACAGCGGGAAATAGACCGTCCAGAAGGCGCGCAGCGGCGAGGCCCCCATGTTCGAGGCCGCGTTCATGTAGGTCAGGTCGATCTGGCGCAGGCTTGAGAGCAGCGGCAGGATCATGAAGGGCAGCATGACATGCAGCATCCCGATGGTGGTGCCGGTCATGTTGTTGACCAGCCGCAGCGGGGCATCGGTGATGTGCAGCCATTGCAGCACCTCGTTGATGATGCCGCGCCGCTGCAGGACCACCATCCAGGCGTAGGTGCGCACCAGAAGCGAGGTCCAGAAGGGCAGCATGACACCGATCATCAGCAGCGCCGCCACGGTGCGCGAGCACTGGCTCATCAGGTAGGCCAGAGGATAGGCCAGCACGACCGCCAGGACCGTGACCATGATGCTGATCTGGAAGGTCTGGGTGAAGATGCTGACATAGGCGGGGGCCAGCATCCGCTGGTAGTTGGCAAGCGAGAAATGCCCGTCATCGACGAAGGACAGGCCCAGCAGCCAGCCCACGGGCCCGAAGATCAGCACCACCACCAGCAGCAGGGCCGGGAAGGACAGCGCCATGCTGACGAAGCTGTCGCGGCGCTCGATCCGAGCCTGGGCACGGGTGTTGTCGGTGCCGGGTCCGGCATAGCCCAGGCCGTCGTTGGTGCCCGCGCTCATGCCGCGTGCTCCGGGACCAGGATGGTGTCCGCGCGGTGCAGGGCCAGGCTGACGCGGCCGTCATTGGCCTCGAGCCGGTCCAGCACATCGCGGCGGGCCGAGCGGCGCATCAGCAGGGTCTGGCCGCCGTCCAGCACCACCTGGATCTGCAACGTGTCGCCCTGGAAGACCTTGCGTTCGATCTTGCCATCGAAACGGTTGTGGCTGTCGCCGAAGGCGGGATCCCAGAAATCGAGCTTTCGGGACGCACCATCAGGAAGCGGGCATCGGGGCTGCCGGCCTCGACGCGCAGGGGCGTGCCGGCGAAATGGTACTGGCTGCCGCGAGATTCGACCGGCAGCAGGGTGGATTCGCCCAGGAATTCGGCCACGAAGCTGTCGGTGGGATAATCGTAGATCTCGCGCGGGGCGCCGATCTGGGCGATGCGGCCCGATTTCAGCACCGCGATCCGGTCCGACATGGTCAGCGCCTCGCGCTGGTCATGGGTAACGTAAACCGTGGTGATGCCCAGCTTGTCGTGCAGGTTGCGGATCTCGAACTGCATGGCCTCGCGCAGGTTCTTGTCCAGCGCCGAAAGCGGTTCGTCCATCAGCAGCACGTCGGGGCTGAAGACCACGGCGCGCGCCAGCGCGATCCGCTGCTTCTGCCCGCCCGAGAGCTTGGCGATGGGACGATCGGCCAGATGCGCGAGCTGCACGAGCTCGAGCGCACGGGTGACGCGTTCGGTGATCTCGGATTTCGAAACCTTGCGCAGCTTCAGCGGGTAGGCGACGTTCTCGGCCACGTTCATGTGGGGAAAGAGCGAGTAGCTCTGGAACACCATGCCGAAATTGCGCTTGTGCGGGGGCACCTGGGCCAGGTCCTTCCCGCGCGAGACGATGTGGCCCCGGGTCGGGCGCACGAAGCCGGCGAGGCTCATCAGAAGGGTGGTCTTGCCCGAACCCGACGGGCCCAGGAGGGTGAGGAATTCGCCCGGCTGGATGGCCAGACTGACATTGTCGAGGGCGGTGAAGGTGCCATAGCTCTTGGCGACACCGATGATGTCGAGGTTGGCCGCGGTGGTCATGCCGGTCTCCGTCTGTTGAGGCAGGGGGACTTCCCGGGGGATCCCCCCCGGGAAGCGGCGGGGATCATTCGGTCATGAAGGCGTCCCAGCGTTCCTGGATCTCGGCGCCGTGTTCGGCCCAGTAGGCGGCCTTGACGACGGCCTGGTCCTTGGCGTGCTCGGGCGAGGAGGGGCTGATCTTCTTCTGCGCGTCGGTGATCTTGCCGGTTTCGAAGGCCAGCGAGGTCGTCGGACCGTAGTTGATGTAGCTGGGCATGTTGGCCTGAAGCTCGGGCGAGATCATCCTGGCCAGCACCTTCATCGCCGCGTCCTTGTGCTTGGAGCCCTTCGGGATCGCCAGGCAGTCCATCGACAGCGTGCCCTGCTTCCAGGTGACATCGACGGGGATGCCCTCATCGCGCAGCGCGTCGACACGGCCGTTCCACATCGCCAGCATGTCGACTTCGCCGTCGGCCAGCAGCTGCACGGATTGCGCGCCCGAGGTCCACCAGACGTCGATCGAGGGCTTGATTTGTTTCAGCTTGGCGAAGGCTCGGTCCAGGTCCAGCGGGTAAAGCTTGTCCGGGGCCACGCCGTCGGCCAGCAGCGCGCCCTCGATCATGGTCTGGGGGCGGCCGTACAGGGCACGGCGGCCGGGGAAGTCCTTGACGTCGAAGAAGTCGGTCCAGTTCTTCGGCGGGTTCTTCACTTCGGGATTGTAGGCGATGATGGTCGAATAATAGATGATCGCCGCCCAGTCCTTGTCATAGGCATCCTTGGCGAAGCCGTCGACGTTGACGATGTTGTAGTCGAGGGGCTCCAGCAGGCCCTCCTTCTGGCCCTGGGCGCATTCGGTGGCGCCAAGGTCCACCAGGTCCCAGGTCACGGCGCCCGAAAACACCTGCGCGCGCACTTCCGTCAGGCCGCCCAGGGTTTCCTCGCGGATCTTGATGCCCGTCTCCTTCTCGATCGGATCGAGATAGGCCTTGCGCTGCGCCTCCTGGTAGGAGCCGCCCCAGGAGGCAAAGGTGATCTCGTCCTAGGCCAGGGCCGGGGCGGCCAGGGCGGCGAACACGAGAAGGCTGGAAGCAAACGTCTTTTTCATCTTGGTTTCCCTGTTGCTTGGTTTTTCTGGGTTCTTGTCGTCTTGGTCGTCTGGGTCTGCGGGCCGGTGCCTCAGGAGGCCTCGGCCGGGCAGGGGGGGGTCACCTTGCGCAGGGCGCGGCGGGTCATCGCCAGCCCTTCGAAGATCGCCTCTTCGGCGGTGCGCGCGGTGTTGCAGTCTCCGACGCAGACGCAGGGCAGCCCGAGGCGGGCCACCTCGTCGGCCAGCGCAGTGTCCGATGCGCGGCCGTTGATCAGCACGACGCTGTCGACCTCCTCGCACAGGATCGGCTGGTCGCTTGCGGCATGGGCCAGGTAGGCGGTGCCGTCCTCCACGCCGAAGAGGCGTGCATAGGGAATGACCTCGATCCCGGCCTCGTGCAGGCGCCCGATCCAGTGGTCGCGGACATATTGCGGGATGGTCTGGCCGGCGGTGGCGCCGTTGACGGCCAGCCGGACATGGCAGCCCTCGGCGGCCAGCCGCATCGCCATGCCGATCCCCACCCAGTCGCAGCGCCAGTCGCAGACCAGCACCCGCGCCCCGGTGCGCGCACGCCCCGTCAGCACCTCTTCGAAGGGCAGCACGGTGCCCTCGCCCTCGATCTCGGGCGGCAGCATGGTCGAGCCGGTGGCCAGCACGACAAAATCGGGGGCCTCGGCGGTGATCATCGCGGCATCGACGCGGCTGCCGGTCTTCAGGGTGATCCCGAGGCGCCCGGCCTCGCCCAGCAGGTTGGTGATCAGCCCGCCGAATTCCGCCCGGCCCGGCAGCATCTGCGCCAGCCGCGCCTGGCCGCCGGGGGCCGGGGCGGCCTCGTGCAGGGTGACGTCGTGGCCATCCTCAGCGGCGGTGATGGCGGCGCGCAGCCCGGCCGGGCCGCCCCCCACCACCATGACCTTCAGGGGATGCCTGGCGGTTTCGGGGCCGGGCAGGCGCAGCTCCCGGCCCGTGCGGGGGCTCTGGATGCAGGAGATCGCGTGACCGGAATGGAAATGCCCGATGCAGGCCTGGTTGCAGCCGATGCAGGCGCGCACCTCGTCCATGCGGCCCGTCAGCACCTTGTTCGGCAGGTCCGGGTCGGTGATCAGCGCGCGGGTCATGGCCACCATGTCGGCCTGGCCCGCGGCCAGCACCCGCTCGGCCACGCCGCTGTCGTTGATCCGGCCCGCGACCAGCACGGGAATGTCGAGCGCGGCGCGGATCGCGGCGGCGCCGGTGGCGACATAGGCGGGCGAAAGTTCCATCGGCGGCACGACATGGACAGAGCTGCCCAGCCCCGCCATGGAGCCGATGGTGACGTTGATGTAATCGACCAGCCCCGCCCCGGCCAGGCGGTGGCAGATCTCGATCACCTCGGGGCGTTCCAGCCCGTCAAGCTCCAGCTCCTCGGCCGAGATCCGCAGGCCAAGCGCCATGCCCGGGCCGACGCTGCGGCGGATCGCGGCAAGGCTGTCGGCCAGCGGGCGCATCCGGTTTTCCAGCGCTCCGCCGAAACGGTCGCTGCGGCGGTTCACGCGCGGGTTCAGGAACTGCGCGAACAGTAGGCCATGGCTGGCCATCAGCTCGACCCCGTCATAGCCGGCATCGCGATAGCGGCGCGCGCCCTCGGCGGCGGCGGCGATCACCTCCTCGACCATCCCGGCGGGCATCTCGCGGGGCACGACATGGTTGCGGTGCTCGGCCACGGGCGAGGGGGCGTAGACGATGCCGCGCATCCCGTCGCCCATGCGCCGGGTGACCCGCCCGGCATGGGACAGCTGGCCGATGATCCGGGCGCCATGGCGATGCACCGCCTCCGCCAGCGCGGCGAAGGGGGCGATGGCGCTGTCCTCGTGGATGGTCAGGTCCGGCGCATCCGAAAGCGAGCTTTCGTGGAAACGTGCGGATTCGGTGATGATCAGCCCGGCGCCGCCCCGGGCGCGGGCCTCGTGATAGGCCACCATGTGTTCGCTCGGGCGCCCGCCGCGCGACAGGTAGGTCTGGTGCCCGGTGGAAAGGATGCGGTTGCGGACCCGCATCGGGCCAATGTCGATTTCGGAAAACAGGTGGGGGTGCAGCTGGCGCAAGGGAAACTCCGCGAGGCGAAAATGGGCAGCGGTGCCTTGCTGAAGCGTAGTTATGTGATTTCCATGCTCAAAAGTTGAAATAGTAACAGGCTCATGACATGAGATTATGAGGTCACGGACCGGAGGAGATCATGGCCCTGCGCAGCAAGGTGCCCTCGACGGGGGCGCTGTTCATGTTCGAAGCCGCCGCACGCCTGCAAAGCTTCACGGCTGCGGCCCGGGAGTTCAACGTCACGCAGCCCGCGATCAGCCGGGCCATCGGCGCGCTGGAGCGGCATCTGGGCTACAGGCTGTTCGACCGTCAGCCGACCGGGCTGAGCCTGACCGAGGAAGGCAAGCTGCTGACTGCTGCCATTCAGGGCGGTTTCGGCCAGATCGAACTGGTTCTGGACGAGCTGGCCGCCCGGATGAGCGAATCGCGCAGCGTCACCCTGTCGGTGACCTCGGCCTTCGCGCTGCACTGGCTGATGCCGCGCTTCAGCCGCCTGACGGAGGATCTGCCCGAGGTCTCGTTGCGCTACGCGCTGATCCACGGCGAACCGGGGGGGCCGCTGGGCGATGCCGACCTGGCGATCCGCCATGCCTGGGAGGAAGAGCCCGGCCACAGCCTGTGCTGCCATATCGAGGAACGCGTGATCCCGGTCTGCAGCCCCGCCTATCTGGCGCAGAATGGCCGGATCGAGGATGCGCCGGGGGGCGCGGGCCATGTGCTGGCCTGCCAGAGCGGCCAGCTGCGGGTGCCCTGGGACGTGTTCCTTTCCCGCACGGACTTGCCGGACATGCCGGCGGCGCAGCGGCTGGAATTCGGCGACTATGCCCTGCTGATGCAATCGGCGATCCGCGGCCAGTCGGTGGCGCTTGGCTGGTGGCACGTCATCGGCAGCGCCCTGGAAAGCGGAGAGCTGGTGCCGGCAAGCCGCCACATACTGCGTGGTCGGGATCGCTACGCGCTGGTGGCGCGGGGCGGGGCGGGGCGGCAAAGCCCGGCGGTGCGCGCGGTCATCGACTGGCTGGTGGCGGAATTCGCGGCCCTGGAAGACCAGGCGCCGCCCCTGGTCGAGCACTGAGAGCCTACCCCACCAGCGCCTGCACCTCTGCGATCTCGGCGGCACTGGCGCCGGGCACCTTGGCGGCGGGCGGGGCGGGGCGGCCCCGGATCATGTCGGCGGCCTTCTCGGCCAGCATGATGACCGTGGCGTTCAGGTTCGCGCCCACCACATGCGGCAGCACGGAGGCATCGACGACCCGCAGCCCTTCAATCCCGCGCAGGCGCAGCTGCGGATCGACGACCGACCCCGCGTCGGCGCCCATCCTGCAGGTGCAACTGGGGTGGAACTCGGTGTCCAGGGTCTCGCGCAGCCAGGCCTCGATCTCGGCATTGCTGCGGCAGGCGGGGCCGGGCCGGTCCTCGGTGGTGCCCAGCCGGGCCAGAGGGGCCTGCGACAGGATCTCCCGGGTCATCTTCACCGCCTCGCGCATCTCGTGCAGATCGCCGGGATCGGAGAGGAAGCGGAAGTCGATCAGCGGGGCGTCGGCGGGATCGGCGCTGCGCAGGCGCAGTTCCCCGCGCGAGCGCTGGCGCAGCTGCGACATGTGCAGCGTGAAGCCGTGCGACAGCCGGAAGACCTCTCCCTGCTTGTCGATCTTCATCGGACCCAGGTGGTAATGCACCGCCGGCAGCGCGGTTTCGGGGAAGGCCCGGGCAAAGCCGCCGACCTCCCAGATGTTGGAGGCGGCAGGCCCGCCCCGGGTCATCAGCCACTGCGCGCCGACCCGTGCCTTGCCGGCAGCGCTGCCCATCCAGGCATGGGAGACCGGCGCCCTGATCCGGCAGGAAAAGCTCATGTTCAGGTGATCCTGAAGGTTCTGCCCAACCTCCTCTGCCGCCATGACGACGGGCAGGCCCAGGGCCTCCAGCTGGGCGGCGGGGCCGATCCCCGAAAGCAACAGAAGCTGCGGGGAATTGATCGCGCCGCCGCTCAGGATCACCTCGCGCGCGGCCTCGATCAGCTCGGTGCGGCCATTGCGCCGCAGCTCGACGCCCCGCACCCGGCCCCGGCGGATGACCAGGCGGGTGACGTGGGCCCGGGTCATGACCTGAAGGTTGGGGCGATGGCGGACCGGATGCAGGTAGGCCACCGCCGCCGAGCAACGCCGCCCGTTGGCCCGCGTCGCCTCCAGCGGGCCGATGCCCAGGGTCTCGGCGCCGTTCAGATCGTCGATGCGGGCATGGCCGGCAGCCTCGGCACTGTCGATGAAGGCGTCGAAGATGGGCGATCGCAGCGTGCCCCGGGTGACCGACAGCGGCCCGCTGTCGCCACGATAGGCGGAGGCGCCCCGGTCGGAACGTTCCGCGCGCCGGAAATAGGGCAGCAGGTCGGCATAGCCCCAGCCGGTCAGCCCAGAAGCCGCCCAGTGATCGTAATCGGCCTTCTGGCCGCGCAGGTAGACCAGCGAGTTGATCGAGGAAGACCCGCCCAGCACCTTGCCGCGCGGGATCGCGATCTGGCGGTTGCCAAGACCCGGCTGCGGCGTGCTGAGGTAGTTCCAGTTGATGCGCGGATCGTGCCAGACCCGGTAGACGCCCGCCGGCATGGTCATCATCAGCCCGCCGTCGCGCCCCCCGGCCTCCAGCAGCAGCACGCGGGTCCCGGGATCCTCGCTCAGGCGGTTGGCCAGGACGCAGCCGGCGGAACCGGCGCCGATGATGATGTAATCGGGGGGCGTGGAGGAGGACATGATCTTCCGCTGGCTGGGGAATTTGCCCCATGCTGGGCCGCCACCGGAGCCGCGCCAAGCGCGGAAAATCTTGTGGGCCCATGTCCTGAGATTATGCGGCTAGTAGATGGGCGGCGACACGATCCAGATCACCACGGCGGGGGTGTCCCCCTCGTTGCGCCAGCCGTAAGGCTTGCCGGCGAACTGGAAGCTGTCACCGGGCGAAAGCGCGAAGGCCTCGCCGTCCAGGATCAGCGTCAGCTGTCCGGACAGCAGCAGGCCGCCGTCCTCCCTGGGGCGGGGCGGGCGCGGCGGGCCGCTGTCCGACTGCGGCGCGAAGGTTGACTTGATCATCTCGAAACTGCCGCTCAGCACCGGCGAGAGCAGCTCTTCGACCAGCCCGCTGTCGCTGGAGCCAAGCGGCACCCGGTCCGCCGCGCGCAGGATCAGCCCGCGTTCAGCAGCCTCGCGGCTGGCAGAGCGGAAGAAGAATGAGATGTTGACGCCGAACAGCGCGGCGATCTGTTCCAGATCGCGGATGGCAGGATCGGCATTGCCGCGCTCGATCAGGCTCAGCCAGCCGGCCGAGCGTCCGACGGCCTCTGCCAGCTGTTGCAGGGTCATGCCCCGGGACTTGCGCAGGGCCCGGATGTCATCGCCGACCTGAGTGTTCATCATGCTGCCTTTCGCCCGGGACGGGGGCCTGGGGAAAGTGACGGGAATAGCCGGCAATGGCAACGAAATTTAACAATCGTAAAAATTTCTCCACCAATGTAAAAAAATGCTTTCATATTTTACATCCGCATGGCTAGATGACGACACGCCGGCTGATCCGGTGTCCTCCCCCCATTGCCAGGAGCCGTCATGCCCTCCCTCCCGTCCAAAGCCCGCGTCGTCATCATTGGCGGCGGCATTTCCGGCTGCTCGGTGGCCTATCACCTGGCCCAGCTTGGCTGGACCGACATCGTCCTGCTGGAGCGCAAGCAGCTGACCTCGGGCACCACCTGGCACGCGGCGGGGCTGATCGGTCAGCTTCAGGCCAGCCAGAACCGCACCCGGCTGGCGAAATATTCCGCCGATCTCTACACCCGGCTGGAGGCCGAAACCGGGCTGGCGACGGGCTTCCGCCAGTGCGGCTCCATGACGGTGGCGCTGAGCGATGAGCGCCGCGAGGAGATCCTGCGCCTGGCCGCCCAGGCCCGCGCCTTCGGCGTCCAGGTGAACGAGCTGTCTCCGGCAGAGGTCGGCGCGCTCTACCCGCATCTGAACCTGGAAGGCGTGCGCGCCGGCGTGCATCTGCCCCATGACGGCCAGGCCGATCCCGGCAACATCGCCCTGGCCCTGGCCAAGGGCGCCCGCCAGCGCGGCGCGATCATCGCCGAGCAGGTCAAGGTGACCAGGGTCCTTCAGAAGGATGGCCGTGTCACCGGCGTCGATTATGAACAGGACGGCGCACCGGGTCATATCGACTGCGATCACGTGGTCAACTGCGGCGGCATGTGGGGCCGGGACCTGGCCTGGCAGAATGGCGTCACCCTGCCGCTGCACGCCTGCGAACACTTCTACATCGTGACCGAGACCATCCCCGAACTGTCGCAGCTGCCGGTGCTGCGGGTTCCGGACGAATGCGCCTATTACAAGGAAGACGCGGGCAAGATCCTGCTGGGGGCGTTTGAACCCAAGGCCAAGCCCTGGGGCATGAACGGCATCCCGGAAAGCTTTGAATTCGATCAGCTTCCCGATGACTTCGACCATTTCGAGCCAATCCTCGAGAAGGCGATCCACCGGATGCCGATGCTGGCCGAGGCGGGCATCCACACCTTCTTCAACGGCCCCGAGAGCTTTACCCCCGACGACCGCTACTACCTGGGCGAGGCGCCCGAGCTGAAGAACTACTGGGTCGCCGCCGGCTACAACTCCATCGGCATCATTTCGTCGGGCGGCGCCGGCATGGCGCTGGCGCAGTGGATGACCGACGCAGAGCCGCCCTTCGACCTGTGGGAGGTCGACATCCGCCGCGCCCAGCCCTTCCAGCGCAACCGCCGCTACCTGAAGGCGCGGGTGACGGAAACCCTGGGCCTGCTCTATGCCGACCACTTCCCCTATCGTCAGCCCGACACCGCGCGGGGCGTGCGCCGCTCTCCGGTCCATGCACAGCTTGAACAGGCCGGTGCGGTCTTCGGCGAAACCGCCGGCTGGGAACGCGCCAACTGGTTCGCCGATCCGGGGCAGGAGCAGGCCTACGGCTACAGCTGGAAACGGCAGAACTGGTTCGAGAACTCCAGGCGAGAGCACATGGCCCTGCGCGAGGGCGTCGGCCTGCTCGACATGACCTCCTTCGGCAAGATCCGCGTCGAGGGTCCGGACGCGGTGGCCTTCCTGCAAAAGGTCTGCGCCAACCAGATGGATGTGCCGGCGGGCCGGATCGTCTATACCCAGATGCTGAACGCGCGCGGCGGCATCGAATGCGACCTGACCGTCACCCGGCTGTCGGAAACCGCCTATTACCTGGTCGTGCCGGGCGCCACGCTGCAACGTGACCTGGCCTGGCTGCGCCGTCATGTCGGCGACGCGCTGGTCGTGATCACCGACATCACCGCTTCCGAAGCGGTCTTCCCGCTGATGGGCCCGCTGTCGCGCGACCTGCTGGCCCGGGTGTCGCCGGACGATTTCTCCAATGCGGCGCATCCCTTCGGCACCGCCCGCGAGGTCGAGATCGGCATGGGCCTGGCCCGCGCGCATCGGGTGTCCTACGTCGGAGAGCTGGGCTGGGAGCTGTGCGTCAGCAGCGACCAGGCCGCCCATGTCTTCGAGACCCTGGTCGAGGCCGGGGCGGACATGGGGCTGAAGCTCTGCGGGCTCCATGCCATGGACAGCTGCCGGATCGAGAAGGCCTTCCGCCACTTCGGCCATGACATCACCGACGAGGATCATGTGCTGGAAGCCGGCCTCGGCTTTGCGGTGAAGACCGACAAGGGGGATTTCATCGGCCGGGAGGCCGTGCTGCGCAAGCGCGAGGCCGGGCTGTCGCGCCGCATGGTACAGTTCCGCCTGAGCGATCCCGAGCCGCTGCTGTTCCACAACGAACCCGTCCTGCGCGACGGAGAGATCGTGGGCTTCGTCACCTCGGGCGCCTATGGCCATGCGCTTGGCGGGGCGATCGGCATGGGCTACGTGCCCTGCCGCACCCCGGGCGAAACCATGGCCGAGATGCTGGCCTCGTCCTACGACATCGAAATCGCCGGTGTCCGCCATGCCGCGGAAGCCAGCTTCAAACCGCTCTACGATCCGCGCTCCGAACGGATGCGGGGCTGACCGGACCCTTCCAGAGAGAACATGAAGATGAAGATTATCGTCCCGGTGAAACGGGTGATCGACTACAACGTGAAGGTCCGCGTGAAGGCGGATGGGAGCGGGGTTGATCTTGCCAATGTGAAGATGTCGATGAACCCGTTCGACGAGATTGCCGTGGAAGAGGCGATCCGTCTGAAGGAGAAGGGCGTCGCAACCGAGGTCGTGGCGGTTTCCGTCGGCGTGAAGCAGGCGCAGGAAACGCTGCGCACCGCGCTGGCCATGGGCGCCGACCGGGCGATCCTGGTGGTGGCCGCCGAGGATGTGCATCAGGACATCGAACCGCTGGCCGTGGCCA
>NZ_JAHIAB010000008.1 GCF_018760365.1 Pseudooceanicola endophyticus | reverse complement strand
ACCCGGGCCTGCCGATCGTGCTGATCACGGGCTTTGCCGAATACGATGCCGCCCAGGTGCAGGCGCTGGCGGTGCCGGTGCTGTCGAAACCCTGCCCCCTGCCCGAGCTGGCCCGGGCGATCCGCGGTGCCCTGCGCGCACGGGGTCGGGGGCCGCTGCTTTAGGTCGGGGCTGCGGCTTCGGGCCGCCGCGCGCCGGGCGGCCCCGACGGCGGGGTCAGCCGCGCCGGCGCAGGGGGCGCGGCGGGCGCGCGCTCAGCCGGCGGGCATTGGCGCGGGTGGCCTTGCGGATCGGCGCGATCCCGGCCAGCGCCGCAGCGGCCAGCCCCTTGTTGGAGAACAGCGCCCGCGCCGACATCTCGGTCGCGTGCAGGAAGACCGGCGGCTTTTCCAGCACCATCCGGGCGGCTTCCTCGGGCTTCATGGTGCCCGTCGACATCTGCATCACGCGCATCTGGATGACCGAAGCGGCGGAAATGGTCATCTGGTAGGTGCTGAGGGTGGCGGCCTGCCACTGGGCAAGCGTCTTGTAAAACGATCCGTACATGGGGGTCCTTACCCGGGTTGTCTCTGCTCAGGCCATCGGCGCGCTCCGGGAGGGGGGGCAGGCGCGGCGGCATGGGAACAAGTCCCGGCGGCCCGCTTGGTTCCCCGTCCCGGGACGCGCGCGGGCTGGTTCCGGTGCAGGATCGGGGCGAAACCTTGACGGTTCCTTGAAAATCTTCCGGTTGATGCCGTTGCGTCAGGTCATTGCCCCGTGCAGCGCCGAAAGGACGGCCGGGTCGGACATCTGGGTGACGTTGAAGCGCATGAAGCGGCCCGCCGTCCGGCCCGGGCTGAAGACATTGCCGGGGGCGAGGATGACGTTGCGCGCCGCCGCCGCACGGGCGACCTCTCCGGTGTCGCAGCCCTCCGGGAAGCGGGTCCAGAGGTAGAAACCGCCGCGCGGCAGGACCCAGGGCGTGATCCCCAGCGGGGCGAGCTGCGCCACGGCCTGGCGCCGGGCCCGGGCCAGCCGGCGGTGCAGCTGTGCCAGGTGCCGCCGGTAGCCGCCCTGCGCCAGAACCTGCCGCAGCACTTCGGTGGCCACCGGGCTGGGGCCACCGAAACTGGTGGCAACCTGCAGATCGGTCAGCGCCTCGATCCAGTCGGCCCGCCCGGCGATGTAGCCGCAGCGCACCGAGGCCGAGAGCGTCTTGGAGAAGCCGCCGATCCGCAGCACCCGCTCCAGCCCGTCGAGCACGGCCAGCCGGACCGAGGGCTCGGGTTCGAGATCGGCAAAGGTCTCGTCCTCGACGATGGTCAGGGGGTGGCCGGCGGCGAGGGTCAGCAGCCGCTGCGCGATCTGCGGCGACAGGGTGCCGCCGGTCGGGTTGTGCAGCGCGGAATTGGTCAGGTAGAGCCGGGGTCCCTGCGCCAGCGCCGCTTCGAAGGCGGCCAGGTCGGGCCCCTCGGGGGTGCGGGGCAGGCCCACGACCCGGACCTGGTGGCTGCGCAGCAGGGCGTGAAAGTTGAAATAGCCCGGATCGTCGACCAGCACCGTGTCGCCGGGCCGCAGCAGCAGCCGGCAGATCAGGTCCATCGCCTGGGAGGCCGAGGCGGTCAGCATCAGCTGGTCGGGGGTCAGCGCCAGGTGTTCCTCGGCGCAGCGGGCCAGCAGCAGGCGGCGCAGGCGGGGACAGCCCCGGGCGGGGGCGTAATCGGTCAGAACCGACGTTTCCGCCCGCGCCAGGGCCCGCAGCGCGCTGCGCATCGCGGCCTCGGGCAGCCAGTCGCCGGGCATCCAGCCGCAGCCCGGTTGCAGGGCCCCGGGCTGCGGATCGAGGGACTGGCGCGAGACCCAGAACGGATCCAGGTCGCGCGGGCGGGTGGGTTCCATCGCCGCCACCCGCAGCGGCGGCAGCTGGGCGGCCCGGGTCACGAAGAAGCCCGCGCCGCGCCGGGGCTGCAGCAGGCCCTCGGCGGTCAGCCGGTCATAGGCCTCGACCACGGTGGAGGGAGAGACCTGCATCTGCGCCGCCAGCCCCCGGATCGAGGGCATCCGGTCGCCGGGCCCAAGCGCCCGGGCGGCGATCCGGTCGCGCAGGCTGCGCACCAGCCGGTCGGTCTTGGTTCCGGGGCGGGGGGCTGTGGGCATCGGGTCTCCGGGAAACTGTATGGCAGATTGCACCGATACAGTTTGGTGAAATTGTATTGAATTGTTGCTGTTTAGCCGCCGCAGCGCCGCCTATCCAGACAAAAACGGAGACGCAGGCGCATGACACGGCACATGGATCGGAAACTGACGGGATGGGGCAGCGGGCTGCTGGGCGTGGTCATCTTCAGCGGATCGCTTCCGGCAACGCGGGTGGCAGTGGCAGATTTCATGCCGCTGTTCCTGACCGCGTCGCGGGGGATGATCGCGGCGCTCTGCGGGGCGCTTTGCCTGCTGGTCCTGCGCCAGGCCTGGCCCGGGCGACAGGACCTGCGCGGGCTGGCCATCGTGGCGGCGGGCGTGGTGATCGGCTTTCCGCTGCTGACGGCGCTGGCGCTGCAACATGTCACCGCCGCGCGGTCGGTGGTCTTCATCGGCCTGCTGCCGCTGTCGACGGCGCTGTTCGGGGTCTTGCGGGGGGGCGAACGGCCCCGCCCGGCCTTCTGGCTGTTCTCGGGGTTGGGGGCGGCAGTGGTGGCGGGGTTCGCCCTGTGGCAGGGCGGCGGCGGCGCGGGCCGGGGCGATCTGCTGATGCTGGCGGCGGTGGCGGTCTGCGGGCTGGGCTATGCCGAGGGCGGGCTGCTGTCGCGCCGGATGGGCGGCTGGCAGGTGATCTGCTGGGCGCTTCTCATGGCGGCCCCGGTCATGGCGGTGCTGGTGCTGGTCAGCTGGCCGGGCCAGTTCGCGCAGGTCACGCTGCCGGGCTGGCTGAGCCTGGGCTACGTGGGCCTGTTCAGCATGTTGGTGGGGTTCGTCTTCTGGTACCGGGGCCTGGCCCTGGGGGGCATCGCCGGGGTCGGACAGCTGCAGCTTCTGCAACCTTTCCTCGGGCTCGCGCTGGCGGCGCTGGTCCTGAAAGAGCCCGTCGCCTGGCCGATGGTCGGCTGCACCGGCGCCGTGGTGCTTTGCGTGTTGGGCGCCCGCCGCTATGCCTGAGCGCCGCCGGCCCGGGCGGCAGGCTTGACAACCGGGGGGCCGGCCCGCGATCTGGGGCTTCCCGTCCGGTCCCGCACCGGCATCCCCAGCCCGAGCGCAGACCATGCAGCTTCATCACGGCGCGATCCTGCTGTCCGCCGAAGACCTTCAACGGTTCTCCGGCTGCCCCCATGCCACCGCGCGCGATCTCGCGGCCCTGTCCGGTGTGGCCCAGCCCGGTGTGGCCCCGTCCGGTTTGTCCCAGTCCGGTGAGGTTGGCGCGGCCCCCGACCCTTCGGCGACGCGTGCCGCGCTGCGTGCCGGTCAGGCCGAGGTTTCGCAGCCGGTCTTCCTGGGCGGCGGCTGGATCGCACGGACCGATCTGGCGCGGCGCCACGCCGAGCCTTCGGAGCTGGGCGCTTTCAGCTACCGGCTGGAGCTGCGCAGCGAAGCAACCCCCGAAGCTGTCATCGATCTGGTGCTGGCCGCCGAACGGTTGGCCGCTTTGCAGGGCGGGACGCCCGGGACCGCGACGCTTGTGCTCCCGGACCGCCCGCCCGAGCCCCTGCGCCTGTCCGAGGTCCGCCATTATGTCCGCGATGCCTGCGCCCGGCTGGAGGCCTTCGTGGCCGACCCCGCGCCGACCCGCCCCGAACCCTGCGCGGCCTGTGCCGCCTGCTGCTGGGCCGGGGCCTGCGCGGCGGACTGGCGCACCCAGGACAGCCTGCATGGCGTCGGCGGCATCGCCCGCCGGCAGGTCGTCGCGCTGGAGGCCGCCGGGATCTCCACCCTCGCCGCGCTGGCCGACAGCTCCGGGCCGGTCGCGGGGATGGCCCCGGACGCATTGCAGCGGCTGCGGCAGCAGGCGCAGCTGCAGGTCGCGGGGCGCAGCGGGACCCCGCAGATCGCGCTGCGCCCCGAACGTCCGGGCCGGGGCCTGGCCGCGCTGCCGGCGCCTGCACCCGGCGATCTGGCCTATGCCTGCGCCGGGGCCGGGGCGCCCGTCCATGCGCTGCGCGACGCGGGCGGCGTGACGTTGCTGCATGATCCCGACCCGGCCCTTGGGCTGGCCCGGCTGGCCGACCGGCTGCGCGGGGCGCTGGAGGGCGCGCCGGAGGCCCGGATCTATCACCATGGCCCGGCGCCGGTGCAGGCGCTGCGGCGGCTGGTCGCCAGCCTGGGCACCGCCGAGGCGCTGCTGGATCGCCTGCTGCGCGAACAGCGTTTCGTCGATCTGGAGGCCGTGGCACGGGCAGGGCTGATGACTTCCGAACCGGGGTCCGCGCTGGAGGCACTGCCGCTGTTTCGCGCCGATCTTCCCGGTGCGGTGCCCCGCACCATGGATCCCGGCATTCCCGACGCCCTTGCCGAGGCCCTTGTGCAGGACTGCGACCGCATCCTGGGCCTGCGCGACTGGCTGGTTTCGGTCCGCCCCGAGGGGGCCTGGCCCCCGGCCCAGCCCGCTGCGCAGGCGCGCGAGGCCGAGGAGGAGGCCGAGACCGCCGCCCTGCGCCAGATGCTTGAGGCCGCCGATCTGCCCGCCGATCTGCGGGCCCTGCTCTTTGACCTGGGCCAGTTCCACACGCGTGAGGCCAAGCCCGCCTGGTGGGCGATCTTCGACAGTTTCGCCCGCGACGGCGCGGCGCTGATCGAGGATCTGGATGCGCTTGGCGGGCTGGTGGCGCTTGGCCCGGCAGAGCCGGTGAAACGCTCGGTCCGGCGGCACTACCGCTACCCGGCGCAGGAAAGCCGGATGCGTCCCGGCAGCGGGGCCAGCCTGCCGCAGGCGGAGGGCATGGCCTCGGTCACGATCGAGGCGCTGGACCGGTGGCGGCGCGAGGTGACGCTGAAGGTCGGCGCCGCGCGGGCCGGGTTGCTGGCCGACCGCCTCGACCTGCATCCGGACCGCCCGGTCAATGCCGGCGTGCTGGCCAGCGCCCTGCGCGATGTGATCGCCGACCGCTGCGGTCCGGGCCACTACCGCGCCGTCGCCGACCTGCTGGAACGCCGTGCCCCGCGCCTGTCGGGGACGGCGGCGCTGCTGGAGGGGACGGATCCGGTGCAGGCCATCGCCGGGGCCGTCGCGCGGATGCAGGAGACGGTGCTGCCGATCCAGGGCCCGCCCGGCACCGGCAAGACCCATGTCTCGGCCCGGGCGATCCTCGGGCTGGTGCGTGGCGGCGCGCGGGTCGGCATTGCCTCGAACAGCCACGAGGCGATCCGCAACCTGCTGAACGGTGTCGCCGCCGCCCTGGCCGAGGCGCCGCTGCCCGTGCCGCCGACGCTGGTGCACAAGCTGGGGGCCGGGCCCGACGGCTATGCGCCCGACAGCCCGGTGCAGCGCACCACCGACAATGCCCGCGCGGCGGCGGGCGGCGACATCGTCGGGGGCACCGCCTATTTCTTTGCCCGCGACGAGAACATCCAGGCCTTCGACTGGCTTTTCGTGGACGAGGCCGGCCAGGTCGGGCTGGCCAACATGGCCGCGATGGGCCGGGCCGCGCGCAACCTCGTGCTGGTGGGCGATCCGCGCCAGCTGCCGCAGGTGATCCAGGGCGCGCATCCGCCCCCGGCCGACCTGTCCTGCCTCGACTGGCTGCTGGGCGCAGAGACGACCTTTCCCCCCGATCGCGGCATCTTCCTGTCCGAGACCCGCCGGATGCATCCGCAGATCACCGATTACATCTCGGACCAGGTCTATGGCGGGCGGCTGGACAGCCATCCCGACACCGCCCTGCAGGGGCTGTCGCATCCCGGTTTCCCGGCCTCGGGGGCCTACTGGGTGCCGGTGTCCCATGCCGGCAATGCCCAGACCGCCCCGGAAGAGGTGACGGCGATCCGGGCGTGCTGCGCCGCGCTGCTGGCCGGGCAGTGGCAGGGCAAGACCGGTCCTGCGCGGCCCCTGCGCCCCGAGGACATCATTGTCGTCGCCCCCTACAACGCCCAGGTCAATGGCCTGCGCGAGGCCCTTCCGGAGGCGATCCGGGTCGGCACCGTCGATCGGTTCCAGGGCCAGGAGGCGCCGGTCTGCCTGGTCTCGATGACGGCCTCCTCGGCGGAAGAGACGGCGCGGGGCCTCGAATTCCTGGTCTCGCGCAACCGGATCAACGTGGCGGTGTCGCGGGCCAAGGGGCTGGCGCTGGTCTTCGGGGCGCCGCGCCTGCGCGCCGCGCGCTGCGAGACGCTGGAGCAGATGCGGCTGGTCAACACGCTCTGCGCCCTGCCGCCGTGGCAGGGCCCCTCGTTCTGAGCGCGCCGGATCAGCGGACGTGCCAGTCCGGGTCGGCGGCGACCAGCTCCACGGTATTGCCATCGGGATCACGGGTGAACAGGCCGCGCCAGCCGGCCCAGGGGAAGGCCTGCCAGCGCGCCTCGTGCCCGGCTTCGCGCAGCCAGGCTTCGGCCCGGGGCTGCTCCTCCCAGGGCAGGCTGAGCGCCAGGTGATGCAGCGAAGACCCCGCGCCGGTGGCCGGTGGATCCGTGTCGGGAGGGGCGGCGAAAAGCGCCAGAACGGCGACATGACCGCCATGGCTTTCGCCAAGGGCGAAGAAGGCGATCCCCTCTCCCGGGGTGCCGCGGGCCGAACCGCTCAGGCGCGGCAGGCCCAGCACCTGGCCGTAGAACCGCAGCATCGCGGGAAAGTCGCGGCAGCGCAGGGCGATCTCTCCCAGGGCGCGGGGGCGGAAGGGGCGGTCGGTCATGATCCTGCCTGAGTGGAAACCCGGAATGAGGGCAGGCTGGCAGCGTTTCGCGTCCGGCACAAGGCCCGGCCCGACCGGCGCGCAGGTCGGGCCGGGCTGACCCCGGGACGGATTTGACCTGCGCCGCGATCCGACCCAATCTTCGGGCTGCGGGGCTGCGCGCCCCCGGACCCCGCCGACCGGAGACCGACATGCTGCACGCCCGTATGCTGAGCTATCTCGACGAAGTCGCCCGCTGCGGCTCGATCCGCAAGGCGGCGAAGGGGCTCAACGTGTCGTCCACCTCGATCAACCGGCAGATCCTGGCGCTGGAGGCGCAGCTGGGCCAGCCGATCTTCGAGCGGATGCCGAACCGGCTGCGGCTGACCGCCGCCGGAGAGGTGCTGATCGAACATGTGCGCGAGACGCTGCGCAATTTCGAACGGCTGCAGCTGCGGCTTGACGGGCTGAAGGGGCTGCAGCGCGGGCAGCTCAAGGTGGCGACGACGCTGGGGCTGGCGGGCGGGCCGATCCCGGGCATCGTCCAGCGTTTCCTGGCGGATCATCCCGGCGCCACGCTGGACCTGCAGGCGCTTTTTGCGGACAACCTGCCAGGGTCCACCCTGTCGGGGGAAAGCGACCTGGCGCTCGGCTTCAACCTGCTGCCGCATCCGGGCCTGAAGACCGTGCTGCATTACGAGGTGCCGATCGGGCTGGTGGTGCACCGCGATCACGATCTGGCCGGCCAGTCCGAGGGGCGGGCGCACAACCTGATCGGCTACCCGCTGGTGCTGCCGGCAAAGAACATGACGCTGCGCTCCTTCATCGACATTGCCCTGGCGCGGCTGCCCGACATGCCCGTCCCGGTGGTCGAGACCAACTCGATCGAGATGCTGAAGCAGCTGTTGCGCGACGGGGTCTCGGTCTCCTTGCTGAACCCGCTCGACGTCGGAGAAGAGATCGCCCGGGGCGAGCTGCGCTACCTGCCGCTGCGCCCGGCGACGACCCAGACGCTGAAGCTGGTGGCGCGCAGCAAGGGCATGATCGATCCGCTGACCAGCCGCTTCATCGAACATCTGCGGCGCGAGCTGGACGCGCTGATGGCGGGGCAGGGCGGGTGAAGGGTGATGCCTGAAACGTCTCGCCCCGAGATGAAAATGATGGTTTGAGGATCTCACCCCAGGGCTTAGTCAGGCCGCGAACAGGGCCGGGCCGAACGGGGGCGATCACATGAGCAAGCACATGGGCGACCATTTTTACTGGGAAGAGTACACCGCGCAGGAGTTCGGCCGCCTGGCGGCGGAGGATGCCATCGCGATCCTGCCCATTGCCGCGACCGAACAGCATGGTCCGCATCTGCCGGTGGCCACCGACAGCGCCATCGCGCGCGGCATGCTGGAGCGGCTGGCGCGGGCGCTGCCCGAGGGGCTGCGCGCCGTGGTGCTGCCGGTGCAGCAGGTCGGCAAGTCCAACGAACATATCCGCAGTGCTGGCACCCTGACGCTGCCCCCCGAGGTGCTGATCGCCGCCTGGACCGCCCTTGGCGAGGGGGTGCACCGCGCGGGTCTGCGCAAGATGGTCATCGTGAATTCCCACGGCGGCAACAACCAGGTCATGGACATCGTCGCCCGCGCGCTGCGCGAGAAACTCGACATGATGGTGGTGACCACCCAGTGGAACCGCTTCGGCGTGCCCGAGGGCAGCGTCGAGGCCGATGAGCTGCGGTGGGGCGTCCATGCCGGGCTGGTCGAAACCTCCCTGATGATGGCCTTCCGGCCAGACCTCGTGCGTCATGACCAGCTGCGCGACTTCCCGTCCGCCAGCGCCCGGCTGGAGCGCGACTTCAAGCACCTTCGGCTGACCGGCAAGCACAACATGGCCTGGATCATCCAGGACGTGAATGCCGATGGCGCGGTCGGCAATGCCTCGGGCGGCTCTGCCGAGCTGGGAGAGCGGATCGTGGCGCACCAGGTGGCCGGCATGGTCGAGCTGCTGCGCGAGATCGCCCGCTACACGCCCGTACCCGGCCCGTCCGCCGCCGTCCCCCGTACCGGAGAACCGGCATGACCCCCGACGTGATCAGGGCGCTGCGCCAGGACCTTGAGGGCATCACCCTGGTCCGGGAGGAGGCGCTGCGCACCAACAGCCGCGATTTCTACTGGTTCTCGCCGATCCTGCGCGAGGAGTTGGACGACAAGCTGCCCGACCTGCTGGCGATCCCCGAAACGCGTGAAGACCTGGGCCGCATCCTGTCGGCCTGCGCCCGGCGCGGCGTGCCGGTCACCGTGCGCGGCGGTGGTACCGGCAATTACGGCCAGTCGGTGCCGCTGGAGGGCGGCGTGCTGATCAACATGACCCGGCTGCGCAGGGTGGTCTCGGTCGAGGGCGGTGTCGGACGGTTCGAAGCCGGCTGCCGGTTGCTCAACATCGACCGCGAGATCGCGCCCACGGGATGGGAGCTGCGGCTCTTCCCCTCGACCCGCCGCCTGGCAACGCTGGGCGGTTACATCGCGGGCGGGGCCGGGGGCGTCGGCTCCTGCACCTGGGGCCAGCTGTCGGACACCGGGGCGATCCTGGGGGTGCAGCTGATGACCGTGGAGGAGACGCCGCGCCTGATCGAACTGCGCGACCGCGACGTGCTGAAGGTCCAGCATGCCTACGGGCTGAACGGCGTGATCACCGAGGTCGAGATGCCGCTGGCGCCGAAATACCCCTGGGCCGAGGAGATCCTGGCCTTCGACAGCCTGACCGAGGCCGCAGCCTTCGCGGCGCAGTTCACCAATACGGAGGCCATCGTCAAGAAACTGGTCTCGGTCCATCATGCCGGCGCGGTGCGCTACCTCGAAAAGCTCTCGGGCGTGGTGCCGGCCGGAAAGGCCATCGTGATCGTGATGGTCAATGCCGCCCAGGCGCCCGCGACCCGGGCCATGGCGGCCGCACATGGCGGGGCATCGGTCTACGCCCGCGACGCGGCTGCCGCCGAGGCCGCAGCCTTCGAGAACAAGGGCGCGCTGCCGCCGCTCTACGAATTCTGCTGGAACCACACCACCTGGCACGCGATCAAGATCGACCCGGCGCTCAGCTATCTGCAGATCCGCTTCCCCCAGGGAGAGGAAGCGCGCCTGATCGCTCTTCTGGAACGCGATTTCGCCGAGGATCTGGTGCTGCATTTCGAATTCCAGCGCAAGTTCGGCAAGCTGATGGTCTCGGGTCTGCCGATCTTCCGCTACCGCGACCGCGCGGCGCTGGACGGGCTGCTGGCGCGGCTTCAGGCGATCGGCATCGAGCTGTCGAACCCGCATACCTGCAAGCTGTCGGCGGCGGGCTGGAAACAGGTCGACGCGCCCCAGGCCGAGTTCAAGCGCGAGGCCGATCCGCTGGGCCTGATGAACCCGGGCAAGCTGGCGGCAGACTGAAAGGCGGGCGCCGGGGGGCGCCGCAAAGGCACATCAGAGAGGTACGAGAATGATCAAGTCCTGGAAGGTTTCCGTCCTGGCCGCGACCCTGCTGGGAAGCTGCCTGCTGACGACCGCCGCGCAGGCCGCGGATGCGGTGAACGTGCGCTTCTCCTGGAAACTGAAGGGGGAATACGCGGGCTTCTATGTCGCCAAGGAACAGGGGCTGTTCGCCGATCAGGGGCTGGACGTGCACCTGGGCGAGGGCGCGGGATCTTCCGCGGCACTCTCGGGGCTGGTCCAGGGCGAGGAAGACCTGGTGGTGATGCCGGGTGTCTTCGCTCTTTCGGCGATCTCCCAGGGGATGCCGGTGAAGATCGTCGCGCTCTACCACCCGGCGGCGCCGCTGGGCATCCTCAGCTTCCCCGACAACCCGGTAAGGACCCCCGCCGATCTTGAGGGCAAGTCGCTGCCGACCTCGCCCGGGGACACCGTGACCAGCTACCTGCCGGTGTTCTGCAAGATCAACCAGATCGACTGCGGCAAGATCAAGCTGGTCTCGCTCAACACCGATGCCCGCACCTCGATGTTCATGACCAAAAGGATCGACGCCATCGGCTCCTATCTGAACGTCGATGCGCCGATCCTCGACAGCATGGTCAAGACGCCCTTCGTGCGGCTGGACCTGGCCAAGTACGGCCTGGTGCTGCCGGGTCTGGCCGTCGTGGCCTCCGACAAGGTGATTGCCGACAAGCCCGGGATGGTGACCCGCTTCCTCAGCGCGCTCAACCAAGGCACCGAGGTCGCGATCCGCGATCCGCAAGAGGCGGCCAAGGACATCAGCAAGGACTGGGCCGCCCCGCCCAAGCCCGCGATCCTGGTCGCGCAGATCAAGGCCACGACCGCCGCGATCCCGGTGACCGAGGGCAAGCCGATGGGCTATGTCCAGGAGGCCGCCCTGACCCAGGCGCTGACGCTGCTTTCGGGTGCCGACAGCGACATGAAGGTCCTGCCGGTGGCCGATTACTACACCAATGCACTGCTGCCCTGAGACGGCGGCGGAGAAAGGACATGACTATGGCACGGGCGGATCAGCCTGCGGCGGCCCCCGGGCGGGGCACCGACCATAGCCGGGCAGAAAGGATGCGCCGCCGCCGGCGCATCCGCACCCTCGAGAAGCTGGCGGCGCCGGTCCTCGGGCTGGTGCTTCTGGGAATCTGGGAGCTTTGCGTGCGCGTCTTCGATGTCAGCACCTTCATCCTGCCGCCGCCCTCGGCGATCCTGCTGCGGCTGGTCTCGGACTGGCAGCTGTTCCTCGGGCAGGGGGTGACCACCGCCATCGAGATCTCGGTGGGCTTCGCCATGGCGGTGCTGGCCGGGGTGATCATCGCGCTCTGCATCTTCTATTCCCGCATCGTCGAGGTCGCCGTCTATCCGCTGCTGATCGCGCTGCAGACCGTGCCGAAGGTGGCGCTGGCGCCGCTGGTGGTGCTGTATTTCGGCTATGGCTGGGGGCCGAAGATCTTCCTGGCCTTCCTGATCTCCTTCTTCGCGATCCTGGTGCCGACGGTCGTCGGCCTGAAGGAACTGAACCCGGGATTCGCCAACCTCGCCAAGTCGATGGGGGCCAGCGAACGCCAGGTGTTCTTCAAGATCCGTCTGCCGGCGGCGCTGCCGAACATCTTCGGCGGGCTGAAGGTCGGGCTGACGCTGTCGGTCATAGGCGCGGTGATCGGCGAATATGTCGCCGCCGAGCGCGGCCTGGGCTACCTGCAATTGCAGGCCAATGCCAATTTCGACACCACGCTGAACTTTGCCTCGGTCTTCGCGATCGCCCTGCTGGGCCTGGCGTTCTATGCCATCCTGCGGCTGATCGAGGATCTGGCAATGGGCAAGATGCGCTGAGGAGCTGGCCATGACATCCGAACTGACCCGTGATCAGGCCGGCCCCACCGGCGTTTCCGTCCGCCTCGGCGCCGTGGTGAAGGAATTCGAGACCGAGACCGGAGAGCTGATCCGCGCGCTCGACGGGCTGTCGCTGGATGTGGCCGCGGGCGAATTCATCGCCATTGTCGGCCCCAGCGGCTGCGGCAAGAGCACGCTGCTGAACATCCTCGCGGGGCTGGATCGGGCCAGCACCGGCCTGGTCGAGATCGGCGGCGCCCCGGCACGCGGGCCCCATCCCGAGGCCGGTGTGGTGTTCCAGTCCGACTATCTGCTGCCCTGGCGCAGCGTCCTCGACAACGTGCTCCTGCCGATCGAGATCAAGGGCCTGGACCGCAAGGCCCATGTCCCGGCGGCGGAACAGCTGTTGGCGGATGTCGGGCTGGCCGGTTTCGGCGCCAAGAAGCCGAGCGAACTGTCGGGGGGGATGCGCCAGCGGGCCGGGATCTGCCGGGCGATCATCCAGAAGCCCGGTCTTCTGCTGATGGACGAACCCTTCGGGGCGCTGGACGCGCTGACCCGCGAACAGATGATCATCGACCTTCAGGCACTGTGGCTGCGGCTGGGCAACACCGTGATCTTCATCACCCACGGCATCGACGAGGCCGTCTTCCTGGCCGACCGGGTGATCGTGCTGTCGCCGCGCCCGGGGCGGATCGACCTGGACCTGAAGGTCGACATGGCGCGCCCGCGGCAATGGGCCGAAGCCCACGCCGATCCGGAGTTCCAGCGCTGCATCGGCGAGGTTCGCCGCTGTTTCGAACGCCGGGGCGTGCTGCACCGCGCCCAGGGCTGAGCCCGCCTTGGGCCCGGCGGCGCTGCGGCGGGCCGGGCCGAAGATTGCGAAATGCCAATCTTGGCGTCATCCGCAGGCGAGGAACGGGACCCAGATCGGGATCGGACCTGATCACAACCCGAAAGGATTGCCTGATGAAACGCCGTCTGCCGCTGAGCCTGCTTCCGCTGACCGTCGCCGGAAGCCTTGCCGGAACCCTGGCCTGGGCCGCCGAAGGCCCGGGCGATGCCCCCCGCACCTGGCCCCTGCGGGCCGAGATCGCCCGGCCCGCCGGCCCCGCGCGCACCTGGATCATCGATCCAGAGCGCGCCACGGTCAGCGAACTGCCCGCCCGGGCCCTGCGGGACTGACAGCGCCGCCCGGGATCGCTAGAACGGGAGCGGAGCGCCGCCCGGGCGGTCCGCGCAACGGAGGCTGCGATGCATATTCTGGTCATCGAGGATGACGTCACCACCGGGGATTACGTGGCCGGCGGCCTGCGCGCCGAGGGCCATGTGGTCGACCTGTTCGACGACGGGCGCGCCGGCCTCGTGCAGGCGATGTCGGGGGAATACGACGTCATGGTGCTGGACCGGATGGTGCCCAATGTCGACGGCATGTCGATCCTGCGCACCCTCCGGGCCTCGAAGAACCCGGTGCCGGTGCTGCTGCTGACCTCGCTCGACGGGATCGAGGACCGGATTGCCGGGCTCAATGCGGGGGCCGACGACTACCTCGTGAAACCCTTCGCCTTCGGAGAGCTTTCGGCGCGGCTGAATGCGCTGGCGCGCCGTCCGCCGCCCTCGGACGAACCCACCGTGCTGCGCGCCCGCGACCTGGAAATGAACCTGCTGTCGCGCCGTGTCACCCGTGCGGGCCAAGAGATCGACCTCCAGCCCCGGGAATTTGCCCTGCTCGAACACCTGCTGCGCCGCAAGGGCCGGGTGCAGACCCGCACCATGCTGCTGGAATCCGTCTGGGACATCCATTTCGATCCCCAGACCAACGTGGTGGAAAGCCACATGAGCCGCCTGCGCGGCAAGGTCGACAAGCCCTTCGATACCCACCTGATCGAGACGGTGCGCGGCTCGGGCTACCGGATCTGCGCATGAGGGCGCTGCGCTCCACGCCGCTGCGCCTGGCGGTGGCGCTGATCGCCGTCTTCGCGGTCTTCCTGGCGGCGGGGCTGGGCACCGCCTACGTGCTGATGCACCGCACCCTCAGCGCCGAGATCGACGGCCGTGCCTTGCAGGTGGTGGCCGAGCTGCGTGCCATAGGCCGCCCCGAGGAACGCCTGGAACGGGTGCAGGAAATCGCCGCGACCTCGCGCCCCGATACGCTGCTGATTCGCCTTGAGACCGGCGGCGACAGTATCGGAAACCTGCCCGAGAGCCTGGATGCGGCCAGCCTGCGCGATGGCGGGCTGCTTTCGGGCCATGCGCTGCCCCTGGCCCATCCCGCCGACAGCTACCGGATCCTTCTGGCCACGCTGCCGGAGGGCCGGGTGGCGGTGCTGGTCGGGCGCCGTGCCCTCTCCGAGCTGAACGAGATCTTCCTGGCGATCCTGGGGTTCAGCTTCCTGCCGGCGCTGGCGATCACGTCGGGGCTGGCCATCGTCGTGGTGCGCCGTACCGGGCGCCGGGTCGAGGCGATCCGGGGCACGTTGCAGGCGCTCAGCGCCGGGCGGCTGACGGCGCGGGTCGGCGGGACCCCTCCCGATACCGATCTGGGCGACATCGCCCGCGACCTTGACCGCATGGCCAGTGCCCAGGAAGCCGCGACGGAGGCCCTGCGCCAGATCGGCTCGGACATCGCCCATGACCTGAAGACACCGATCCAGCGGGTCGCCGTGCATCTGGAACGGGTCGGGGCAGAGGCTCTGCCGGTTCCGGCGCGGACCTCCCTTGATGCGGCGCAGGCCGAGACGGCGGGGATCATCGGCACTTTCCAGTCGCTGCTGCAGATCGCCCAGCTGGAGGGCGGGCAGGGGCGCCACGGCTTTGCCCCGGTCGACCTGGGCGCGCTGGTGCGGGACATGGCCGAAATCTACGCCCCGGCGGTGGAGGAGGCGGGGGCGCGGCTGGACTGCAGCGTCACCGCGCCGCGGCCCGTTGCCGGCGATCGCCACCTTCTGGCCCGGCTGATTGCCAACCTTGTGGAAAACGCCCTGCGCCATGCCCCGGGCACCCCGATCCGGCTGGCGCTGGAGGGCCGGGTCCTGAGCGTCAGCGACGGCGGTCCGGGGATCCCGGAGGCGCGCCGCGAGGATGTTCTGCGGCGGCTGGTCCGGCTGGAAGCCAGCCGCAGCACGCCCGGATCGGGGCTGGGGCTGGCGCTGGTCAAGGCGATTGCCGACCAGCATGGCGCCGCCCTCGGCCTGGAGGACGCCGAGGGCGGGGGCCTGCGCGTGCGGCTGGTCTTTCCTGCCGGCGGAGAGCAGCCGGAGGTCTGAGCGCCGCCACGTCTTCCGGGGCCCGGCCCGTGTCCGACCGGCCCCGGCGGCATCTGCAGGGCTTACTGCGGCATCCGCACCCGGATCACCGGGCCGTCCCGCCAGCCCGCGCCGTGCATCGCCTGCATCTGCGCCTCGGCGCGTTTGAGAAGCACCGGCGCGGCGATCCGGGCGGCCAGCATCGCCACCGCGCCGATCACGGCGGTCACCAGCAGTGCGACCAGGCCGAAGCCCAGCCCGGCAAGGCCCACCGCGGCCATCAGCAGGGCGGCGCATGTCATCTTGATCCGTTCCATGTTCAGGACCTCCTGTCCCTTGTTGCGGTCATGAGGAACAGATGGGGGGCCGGTCCTGCGATCTCCTGACCGCAACATTGGGAAATCGTAATCTTCGGGCAAGGCGGCTGGAAGCTGGCCGGGACAAAACGGGACAGCGCCGCTTCCGGCGCGGTCCCGGTCTTGCCAGAGAGTTCAGCCATGTCCGTTTCCCCGTCTTCCCGTCCCCCGCTTGCCACGCGCCACGCGCTGCCGACCCGGCTGCTTCATGCCGGGCTGGCGCTGGCCATCCTGGTGCAGCTGCTGACCTCGCTCGGCATGGAGCCCGAGGAACATGGCCACGCGGGTAACCTGCTCTACACGTTCCACGAGCTGGGCGGCCTTGCCTCTCTGGGGTTGGTGCTGGCCTTCTGGCTGTGGACCCTGGCGCGGCGGCGCGGCAGCGCGCCGGGGGCGTTGTTCCCCTGGCTCTCGGCGCGGCGGCGCGGGCTTCTGGGGGCGGATATCGGCCAGCACCTGCGGCAGCTGAGCCGCCTGCGTTTTCCCGAACACGGTCCCGAGACGCCGCTGGCCTCGGCGGTGCATGGTCTGGGCCTGTGCCTGATGACGGTGATGGCCGCGACCGGCACGCTCTACCTGCTGTCGGGCGCCCCCGATCCCGAGGCCGCAGGCGCCATCATGCTGATCCACAAGGCGCTGGCGAACCTGGTCTGGGCTTATCTGATCGGCCATGCCGCCATGGCCGTGCTGGCCCATCTGTTGAGCGGCTTCGACATCCGCGAGATGTGGTCGCTTGATGCGCGCACAAAGGCCCCCGCCGATCTGCCGCCAAGGGCCCCGGGCGCCTGAAGGGCGCCGCCGCCACGGGAATGGGCGTCCGGCCCGGCCTTCCCCCGGGCCGGGCCCGCGCACGGCTTCCAAGCGCTGCCGGCAGGGTCTAGGATTTCGCCGAAGCGCTGCGAAAAATGCAGCACCCGGACGGCGGAGACAGGGATGCGGCACCTCAAGGACTTCCACTACATCGAGGCGGTGATGCGGGTCGGGTCGATCCGCAAGGCGGCGGATGACATGAACATCACCGCCTCGGCACTGAACCGGCGCATTCAGCGCTTTGAGGAGGATTTCGGCTACGAGATCTTCGAACGCCTGCCGCGAGGCGTGCGGCTGAACACCGCCGGAGAGATGCTGGTGCAGCACTTCCGCGCCCAGAACTCGGATCTGAAGCGGGTGCAGAGCCAGCTGGCCGATCTGTCGGGCGAGCGGCGCGGCCATGTCACCATCGCCTGTTCCCAGGCCCTCAGCCCTTATTTCCTGCCCGCCCGCATCGCCGCCTACCGGGGGGCCCATCCCGGGGTCACCTTCCGGGTCAAGATCCGCGACCGTGCCGCCGCCGAGGAAGAGCTGACCAGCTTCCGCAGCGACCTTGCCCTGGTGCTTGAGCCGGTGCACCTGGTCGATTTCGAAGTGCTGATGGCCGTGCCCCAGGTGATCCACGCGGTGATGCGCAGCGCCCATCCCCTGGCCGCCGAGCCCGAGCTGCGGCTGCGCCAATGCCTTGATTTCCCCTATATCCTGCCGTCCTCGGACTATGCGGTGCGCGATCTGATGGAACGCGCGCTGGCGGGGGCCTCGCGCACGCTCAGCCCGCTGATCGAGGCCGACAGCTTCGATTTCATGCGCCATTACGTGGCCCATGAGGACGTGCTGTCCTTCCAGATCCCGATCGGGCTGCGGCTGGGGCCGGACAGCGGCCTGATCTCGCGGCCCATCGCCACCCGTGACCTGGCGCCCGCCGCGCTGCTGCTGGGACAGATGAAGGGGCGCACCCTGCCCATCGCCTCGGCCAAGTTCGCCCAGGACCTGGGCCGAGAAATGCGCGCCCTGCCGGCCTGACCCCGGACCGGTGCATTTTCGGAAGCGGAGTTGGGATTTTTTAGCAGACGTCAGCAGCGCTCGGGCTGGCTACAGTCCTCTCAATCCAGACGGTCCCGCCACGAGGACCGGTTTCCCACCACAGAGAGGACCTAGAGATGACCCGCATTGCCGCGCTGTCGCGCCGACGTTTCCTGCAATCCTCCGCCGCGGCCGTCGGCGCCAGCGTGGCGCTGCCCGCGGGCCTGCGCCCCGCCCATGCCGCCGGAAAGCTGACCGTCGGCTTCATCTACGTCGGGCCGAAAGACGATTTCGGCTACAACCAGTCCCATGCCGAGGGCGCCGCGGCCCTGAAGGCGATAGCCGGCGTCACCGTCGTCGAGGAAGAGAACGTGCCGGAGTCGAATGACGTGGTCAACACCATGGAATCGATGATCAATTTCGATGGTGCCGGCCTCGTCTTCCCGACCTCCTTCGGCTATTACGACCCCTTCATCAAGGAAACCGCGCCGAAATACGGCAAGGTCCGGTTCGAGCATTGCGGCGGGCTGTGGCAGAAGGGCGACCCGCAGAACGCGGGTTCCTACTTCGGCTATATCGGCATGGGCCAGTACCTGAACGGCATCGTCGCCGGCCACATGACGAAGACCAGGAAGATCGGTTTCGTCGCCGCCAAGCCGATCCCGCAGGTCCTCAACAACATCAACTCCTTCCTGCTGGGCGCCCGTGCCGTCGATCCCGCGATCACCTGCCAGGTGATCTTTACCGGGGAATGGTCGCTGGCGGTGAAAGAGGCCGAGGCCACCAATGCCCTGGCCGACCAGGGTGCCGATGTGATCACCTGCCATGTCGACGGGCCGAAGGTGGTGGTGGAAACCGCCGCCGCCCGCGGCGCCTATGTCTGCGGCTACCATGCCGACCAGTCCTCTCTCGCGCCGGAAAAGTACCTGACGGGGGCGGAATGGAATTGGGCCAAGGTCTATACCGACATGGTGACTGCGCAGATGGCCGGGGAAACCATCCCCAATTTCGTGCGCGGCGGACTGGCCGAGGGCTTTATCAAGATGTCGCCGCTGGGCCCCGCCGTGACCGAGGCCGCCCGCGCCCAGTTCGAGGCCACGAAGGCCGAGATCCTGAAGGGCGGCTTTGCCGTCATCAAGGGACCGCTGAAGGACAACAAGGGCAATGTCATCGCGACCGAGGGCCAGGCCTTCCCCGAGGACGACGTGGCGCTGGAATCCATGAACTACCTCGTGGATGGCGTCCTGGGTTCGACCAGCTGATCCGATGAGCAAGATCAGCACGGCCGTTCCCGTGGCGGGGCGCGGCAGGGGCCTGCCGCTCCTGCCCCGTCTCGAGGCCTTCCTCATCCCCCTCATGGCGCTGATCGCGGGTGGCGTCCTGTTTTCCCTGTTCCTGCTGGTGCAGGGGAAATCCCCGGTCGAGTTCTTCTCGCTGGTCTGGCGGGCGGGCTTTTCGACCGCGTTTTCCTGGCCGAACACCCTGTCGCGGGTCAGCCCGCTGCTGTTCGCCGGTCTCTGCGTCGCGATCCCCGCGCGGCTGGGCCTGATGGTGATCGGCGGCGAGGGGGCGATCGTGCTGGGCGGGCTGGCGGCCGCCGTGTCGGGTGCCGCCCTGGGCGGTGTCCCCGCGCCCCTGGGCTTTGCCGTCATGGTGATCGCCGCCATGGCCCTGGGCGGGCTGTGGCTGGGCATCGTAGGCGCCCTTCGGGTCAGGCGCGGCGTGAACGAGACCATCGCCTCGCTGCTCATGGCCTATATCGCCACGGCACTTTTCAACCACTTCGTCGAAAGCGTCTTCCGCGATCCCGCCAGCCTCAACAAGCCCTCGACGCGGCCCCTGCCCGAGAGCCTGCGGGTGGGCGACATGCCCGTCCTGCAGGCCCACTGGGGCGTCGCGGTGGGCGTGCTGGCCTGCCTGCTGGCCTGGCTGCTGATCGAGCGCACGACGCTGGGCTTTGCCGCCCGCGTCACCGGCGACAACCCCCGCGCCGCTCAGGTGCAGGGCTTTCCGGTGGCGGGCCTGGTGATCGGCTTCACTGCGCTGGCCGGGGCGCTGGCGGGCCTCGGCGGGTTCTTCGAAGTCGCGGCGGTGCATGGCACGGCCAATGCCTCGCTGATCTCGGGGGTGGGCTATACCGGCATCCTGGTGGCCTTCCTGGCCCGGCACAACCCGCTGGCGATCATCCCCGTCGCCGTCCTCCTGGCGGGGATCGAGGCCTCCTCCGGGCTGGTGCAGCGCCGCATGGACCTGCCCGATGCCACGATCCTGGTCCTGCAGGGCTGCGTCTTCATCATCGTGCTGCTGAGCGAAACCATCCAGGGCCGTCTTCCGGCGGCGCTGCGCAGCCTGACCCGGAGGATGTCCAATGGCTGATCCTGTCGACCTCGGCCTCTGGGCCGTTCCGCTGGCGATCCTGGGCGGCGCGATCCGCGTCTCCACGCCCTTCCTCTTCGTCTCGCTGGGCGAATGCCTGACCGAACGCTCCGGGCGCATCAACCTCGGGCTCGAGGGCACGCTGATCCTCGGCGCGGTCTCGGGCTACGCGATGTCCTACCATTCCGGTTCGGCGCTGGTCGGCGTGCTGTGCGCTGCGCTGGTGGGCGGGATCTTCGGGATGCTGCACGGCTGGCTGTGCAGCTTCAAGGGGGTGAACGACATCGCCATCGGGATCTCGATGATGATCCTCGGCATGGGCCTCGCCTTCTATTTCGGCAAGGCCTACATCCAGCCGACCGCGCCGCGCCTGCCGGCGATCCCCTTCGGCGGGTGGTCCGACATCCCGCAGCTGCGCGCGGCACTGCAGGTCAACGTGCTGTTCCTGCTGGGCGGCGCGCTGGCGGTATTCCTGGCCTGGATGCTGAAGAACACCCGCGTCGGCCTGACGATCCGCGTCGTCGGCGACAGCACCGACGCGGCGCGGGCCCTAGCGATACGGCCGAACCGCGTGCGCCTCTGGGCCACCTCGGCGGGGGGCGCTCTGGCGGGGATCGGCGGGGCCTACCTGTCGCTCTACTACCCCGGGTCCTGGAACGAGGGGATCTCCTCGGGGCAGGGGCTGATGGCAGTGGCGCTGGTGATCTTCGCCCGCTGGAACCCGATCAACTGCTTCTGGGCGGCGCTGCTGTTCGGCGGCGCGGGCGCCCTTGGCCCGGCCCTGCAATCGGTGGGCATCACCGAAGGCTACTACCTGTTCTACGCCGCGCCCTACGTGCTGACCCTCGGCATCCTCATCGCAACCTCCTCGACCGAACGCGCCGTCACCGGCGCCCCGGGAGAGCTGAGCATCACGAAATAAGGACCCCTCCCTCATGAGCACCATTGCCTCCGTCCCCTATGCCTGGCCCTGGAACGGCGACCTGCGCCCCGAGAACACCGCCCTGATCGTCATCGACATGCAGATCGATTTCTGCGGACCCGGCGGCTATGTCGACCGGATGGGCTATGACCTGTCGCTGACCCGCGCCCCGATCGCGCCTATCCGGGCCGTGCTGGAGGCGCTGCGCGCCCGGGGCTTCCTGATCATCCACACCCGCGAGGGCCACCGCCCCGACCTGTCGGACCTGCCGCCCAACAAGCGCTGGCGCTCGCGCCAGATAGGGGCGGGGATCGGCGACACTGGCCCCTGCGGGCGCATCCTGGTGCGCGGCGAACCCGGCTGGAACATCATCGAGGAACTGGCGCCCCTGGACGGAGAGGTCGTCATCGACAAGCCCGGCAAGGGCAGCTTCTGCGCCACGGATCTTGAGCTGATCCTGAGGACGAAGGGCATCGACAACATCATCCTGGCGGGCATCACCACCGATGTCTGCGTCCATACCACCATGCGCGAGGCCAACGACCGTGGCTTCGAATGCGTGCTGCTGGCGGATTGCTGCGGCGCGACCGACAAGGCCAACCACGATGCCGCGCTGCACATGATCCAGATGCAGGGCGGGGTCTTCGGCTGCGTCTCCGACAGCGCCAGCCTGATCGCGGGTCTGGCGGCATGAGCGCCCCTGCGCCCAGCCTCGAGGCCGTCGGCATGACGATGCGCTTCGGCGATTTCACCGCGCTCGACAATGTGTCGCTGAGCGTGCCGCCCGGCAGTTTTCATGCCCTTCTGGGCGAGAACGGCGCCGGAAAGTCGACGCTGGTCAAATGCATCATGGGCTTTTACCACGCCACCTCGGGCGCGCTTCTGGTCGATTACCGAGAGGCCCGCATCCAGGATCCCCGCGATGCCCAGGCGCTTGGTCTTGGCATGGTCTACCAGCATTTCACCCTGGTCCCCTCGCTGAGCGCAGCTGAAAATCTGGTCATTTCCCGGGGCGACACCCCGGCGCTGATCAACTGGGCGGCGGAACGGGCGCGGCTCGAGGCCTTTCTGGCCGGGATGCCCTTCCGGGTGCCGCTGGATCGCCCGGTTTCGAGCCTTGCCGCCGGCGAGAAGCAGAAGCTGGAGATCCTCAAGCAGCTCTACCTCGGCTCGCGCTTCCTGATCCTGGACGAGCCCACCTCGGTGCTGACCCCGGACGAGGCCGACGAGGTGCTGGGCCATGTCAAGGCACTGACGGTTTCGGGCGCGCTGAGCGTGCTGATGATCAGCCACAAGTTCCGCGAGGTGCGCGCCTTTGCCGATGACGTGACCGTGCTGCGCCGGGGCGCGCTGGCGGGCCGGGGCCGGGTTGCGGAGCTGACGAACGAGGACATGGCGGCGATGATGATGGGCAAGGCCCAGATCGGCAGCGCCCCGCCGCGCACCGGGACGCCGGGTGACGCAGTGCTTGAGCTTCGCGGTGCAAGAGCCCGGGATCGCTCGGGTTTCAAGGAGATCGGCATAGAGGATCTGAAGGTCCGCGCCGGAGAGATCGTCGGCGTTGCCGGCATCTCGGGCAATGGCCAGGTCGAGCTGATGGAGGTCCTGACCGGTCAGCGGCGCCTTTTGTCGGGGGCGATGACGGTGCAGGGCGCGCCCTATGCCGCCACCCGGGCCCAGGCGCGGCGCCACCGGGTCCGCTACCTGCCGGAAGAGCCGCTGCACAACGCCTGCGCCCCGCACATGAGCGTGGCCGAGAACCTGGCGCTGCGCGATTTCGACAGCGGGCGGAACGGAACGGGCGGGCGGATCTTCCTGGGCCGGGCCCGCATGGCCCGCCGCGCCGAGGAGCTGATCCGCAGTTTCGACATCCGCACCCGGGGCCCGCAGGCGCAGATCCGGGACCTTTCGGGCGGCAATGTCCAGCGCGCGGCGCTGGCGCGCGAACTCAGCGGGGACGTGGCGCTTCTGGTTGTCGCCAACCCCTGCTTCGGGCTGGATTTCTCGGCGGCGCGGGCGATCCGGGACCGGCTGATGCAGGCCCGCAACGATGGTGTCGCCGTGCTGCTGATCAGCGAGGACCTGGACGAGATCCTGGAACTGGCCGACCGCGTGCTGGTCATGAGCGATGGCCACATCACCCACGAGGCCCGGGCCGATCAGGCGAAACCGGCGGAACTGGGCCGCTACATGGCAGGACACGCCGCATGAAGACCATGACCGCGACCCCCTTTGACTATGCCTTCGATCTCGCGACCACGGCGCTGATCGTCATCGACATGCAGCGCGATTTCATCGAGGCGGGGGGCTTCGGGGCCGCCCTTGGCAATGATGTCACGCGGCTGCAGGCCATCGTGCCGACGGTCGCGCGGCTGATCGGCGGCGCGCGGGCGGCGGGGCTGATGGTGGTCCATACCCGCGAATGCCACCGGCCCGACCTGTCGGATCTGCCCCCGGCCAAGCGCGACCGGGGCAACCCCGCGCTCAGGATCGGCGATCCCGGTCCGATGGGACGGCTCCTGATCGCGGGCGAGCCCGGCGCCGACATCCTGCCCGAGCTGGCCCCCGCTCCCGGAGAGCTGGTGATCGACAAGCCCGGCAAGGGCGCCTTCTACGCCACCGGCCTGTCCGGGGCGCTGCAGGCGCGCGGCATCCGCCAGATCCTCTTTGCCGGCGTCACCACCGAGGTCTGCGTCCAGACCACCATGCGCGAGGCCAATGATCGCGGCTACGACTGCCTGATCGTCACCGATGCGACCGAAAGCTACTTTCCCGAATTCAAGGCGGCAGCCATCGCCATGATGACCGCGCAGCAGGGCATCGTCGGTTGGGCCGCGCCCAGCGATGCCGTTCTGGAGGCCCTCGATGCCTGATCCGCAGTTCTTTCCGGCGCTGATCCCCTCAGGTTGGCGCGACCTGCCGTTCCAGCCCTTCCTGCGCGCGGGGGTCGAGGTGCACTACCTGTGGCAGACAGAGGAGGGGCCGGTCTGGGCGTTGCTGCGCTATGCGCCGGGCGCCTCGGTGCCGCGTCACCTGCACACCGGGCTGGAAACCATCCTTGTGCTTGAGGGCAGCCAGTCCGACGAACACGGTTGCTACGGGCCGGGCACCCTGGTCTGCAATCCCGCCGGCACCGTCCACAGCGTCTGGTCGGAAGAGGGCTGCACCATCCTCATCCAGTGGGAAAGCCCGGTGCAGCTGCTGGACTGATCCCGCCCGTGGCGCGCAGGGGCAGACGGCCCGCTTCCCGGCATGATGCAGCGCCGGCTTGCGGGTGCGGGGGGCCTTTCGCCCGGGTGCCCGCGTGCCGGGGCGGGCCGGTCAACGGACCACCTGTGCGGGCATCACGGCCCCGGCAGAAGCGGAAGGGCCCTCCGCAAGGCGGCTCGGCGCAAAGGAGGCTGAAAATCTGGCGGATACCGATGGCGGATCGCATGGCAAACCGATCTAATGGCTTGCCCCAAGGCCCCGGCGATCTTTTCGCGATGTTGCGGACCCCGGGGAACCCGCGCTAGGTTTCGCTTGGGCGGTGCTTCTTCGGGGAAGGCCCGTTTCCCAGCCTCGGGGGTCCGATGAAACCGATATCCAAGTTCGAGGGGCCTGTCTGGCGGATCATTCCCTCAGCCGATCTGGCAGAGCCTGGCCTGCCCGCGCGGGCTCCGGTCGGACGCTTTCACCATTCCGGACAGATTGCGATATATGCGTCCCTGAGCGCCGAAGGCGCCGGCATCGCGATCCGGCGCTACCTGAGCGATGGCGTTGCCCGGATGCTGGTCCCGATGTGGCTGTCCGTGGAAAGGGCCGCCGATGAAAGCGCAAACCGCGCCGCTTCCGTGGTCTGGCAGGATCTCCATGCCGCGGGGAAGCCGTCTCCGACCTGGGCCTATTCGGATGCCGCCCGAGAGCTGGGGGCGGAGGCCATGCTCTATGCGTCCCGATCACGTCCGGATCTGTCCCATGTCGTCATCTTCAGCCCGGGCAAGCTGCGCCCCGCCGGGCCGGCCCTGCCCTTCAATCCGGGCTAGGCCGCGTCCTCGGGGCTGGGCGGGATCACGCGGCAGCAGCGCCGTTTCCGAAGGCCGGGGTGATCCTGCGGATGTGGCGGAACGCGAAACCGTCTGTATCCGATCACCTTCACGCGGCGCGGTTGATCCCCCGTGGCGATGAGCGGGGCGGGCATCCGCAGCGACCCTTCATCGTCCTGACCGGGCCCCGGAAGCAGGGGCGATGACGGGAAGATACCAGGCGATGATGATCTGCGGCATGCCCGTCGGCGCGCCGCAGATGACCCGTTCACCGCTTGTAGATCGCGGTCAGGCGGGCCTGGCCGATGCTGTTGCCATTGATCATGTAGCTTGCCAGGGCGTTGGAGGCCTGCGCGGGCAGATCGAGCGTCTCGACGCCCAGTGCATGGACCGTGAAGATGTAGCGATGCACCTCGCCCGGCGGGGGGCAGGCGCCGCCGAACCCGGTGGCCCCGTAGTCATTCGCCAGTTCGATCACGCCCTCCGGCAGGGACCCGCTGATGCCCGTCGCAAGCTCTGTGGTGGTCGCGGGAATGTTGGCGACCAGCCAGTGCCACCAACCCGAATCCGTCGGGGCATCGGGGTCGTGGGCGGTGAGCGCGAAACTTTTCGTGCCCTCGGGGGCGCCGGACCAGGCCAGCTGCGGAGAGGTGTTGCCGCCTTCGCAGCCGAAGCCCTGGAACACCTGGGCCGGAGGCAGCTGGACGCCCTCGGCAATCGCAGTGCTGGTAAGGGTGAAATCCTGTGCCGCTGCGGGCAGGGCCGACAGGGTGATGCCCGTGCAGGCAAGGGCAGTGATGATACGCATGGTCCGGTTCCTGTTCTTCTTCGGATGGGAACAAGGTTACGTCGGCCCGGTCCCGTGCGCTTTTGGCGAACGATCAAAGACTATCGAAATTCGTTCATTTTGCAGCAATCCGGATGGATTTTGGCGGGATTCCGAAGCGCATTACACCTTCGCGACCCATCCGATCCGCACGCGGGCCTTTCCGAACGACGCGATCCGCGAGATCGCCATCGAAGAGCACTTCCGCATGATCGAGATCCTCGGACGGGGCGATCCGGAGGCGCTGCGCGAAGTGATCCTGTCGCACATCCGGCGCCCCAAGGACTTTTACCTGAAGGCCAATTTCATCATGGAACGCGCGCTCTAGCGCCACCCCGCAGCGTTCCGGCATGGGCAGGGGCGCCCCAAGGCAGCCCCGCCAGCGCCATGAACGTCAAGACGCTTCAATTCCAATCCGGATGACAGTTGAACCCGCGAAAAGAAGCGGGAGCCGAAGGGAAGCACCGCCCCCCGTTTCAACACCGAAAGCCAGCCTGATCCCGATGCGCAATCAGAGCGGTTGACAAATCATTAACATAACGTCGATTACGACCTACTCTGAACCTCTGCGACCTCCAGCGCCCGCACAAGTGTCGCCCGCTGCCGGTGGTAGTGATCGGGATCCATCGGATAGGAGGTCAGCGTCAGCGCCTCCTCGGGATCGACGATCTGTCGCACGGCATCCCGCCCGACCAGCGCCTCCAGGCTCTGCATCAGTTGCAGGTCGGCGAAGGCCTCGGCCACGACACGGCCGCGGATCGAATGCCAGGCGCAGTTGTCCGGCCCGGGATAGATCACGAAGGGATCGCCCGCCGGGAAAGCCCCCCCGGCATCGGGTTCGCGGAAGGGATCGACGGGGCGCTTCGAATGCGCCGTGTTCCAGAAGTTCAGCCCCCAGTGCAGGAAGCCCTTCGCCCCCGTCAGCCAGAGCTGCGTGCCCAAAACCCGGTTGCGCGCAGGCGGGGTCGCGAAGAAGCGGTTCGCCACGTCGCGGTGCTGGGCGACGCAGTAATACAGCCAGAAATCCGCGATCCCGCGATCCAGGAAATCCTGCCCGTGGTCGGTCGAAACCACCGGCGTCGTTACAAGGCCCTGATCGTAAAGCGCGATATCGCTCATCGCGTCGATGATCGTGCAGCCTTCCAGCAGATCCTCGACCACGGCGCGGGCGGCACCGAAGGCCTGGGCCATATGGGCCTCGGGCTCATCCGAGATATGGAACAGGCAATGCGCCAGCCCCCAGTGCCGCTCCAGCACATCGCGCAGCGCGGGCAGGAACTGTTCCAGGAAGTGGCGATAGGCGGGGTCGGTCGCAGCCACGTCCCAGCCGAAGCGGCGCTGGCCCTCGACATAGATCGCCGGGGTCGCCTCTGCGCCCCACTGGGTGAAAAGATGCGGCAATTCCAGATGGGTGAAGCCCAGGCACCGCATCCGCGCCAGCCAGTCCTCCAGCCGGGAAAAGTCGAAGGCATAGCGGCCCGGGGAAGGTTCGCGAATGATCACCAGCTGGGTGGGCATCCGCTCGGCCCCGACCTCGGTATCCAGCGGCGGGGTCCAGACCGGCACCAGCAGCGCGTTGCAGCCCAGGTCCCGGGCCGCCGCCATGCAGCTTTCGGCCAGCGCCATGAAGGGCGCCGAAAACGGCTCGGATCCGCTCTGCCGGGCGATGCCGTCACAATGCATCCAGATCGTGTTGACGATCCCAAGAGGGGCCGGCCTGACCGCGCGGATGTCCAGGTTCAGGCTATGGCGCGCGACCTCTGTGCCGTCGGCCAGGCACAACGCCAGCGTCACGGGCGTGGGGCCGCAGGGGGCATCCGCGGCGATCTCCAGGTCGATCCAGACCGATTGCCACTGCCCGGGATAGCATTTCACCCCCTCGCCCGGCGCCAGGGGCCGCAGCACATCGGGCCAGAGGCCGGCCGTGTCGCGCAGATAGCCTTCGTCATGCTGTTCGAACGCCAGGAAACGCGCCGGCACCAGATCGACGGCACTGGCCGCGATGGCAATGCCTTCCGGCGCCTGTGCGACCAGATGCACCCACGGCACCAGCCCCTCGGGCGGGGGCGGCACCACCCGCCCCATCGGCACCGAAGGCGCCCGCACCGCCAGCTGTACCGAGACCCTTGCGCCGGGCCAGCCGGCCAGCTCGCTCGCCGGGGACATCGGGCGGGGCGCCGTGTCGGGAAAGACCTTTTCGAGCGAGTCGCAGAGCAGCACCTGCCAGGCCGTGCGTTCGGGGGCGGGATGAGGTTTGGGTGGCATGTCACATTCCGTATTTTAGCAAAACAATCTTACAAAGCCGGAACACAAGGCAAGCCCCGAGGGTCGAATTCCGGCGCCCCGGAGGCGGATTGAGCCCCGAAAGGCGGTCGAAGGAACCCGAAGAATGCTGCCGGACCCCCATTATAATATTGTTTTGCATTGTTATTCTCCGTTCCAGCCGGGGTGGGCCTGTCTCCTTCCCCGGCCCGACACGGAAGTTTCCGATGACAGGCCTTTGGTCATTTCATAGGCATCCTCAGGGTTTCTTGAAGCAAACGCTAACATGATGATACTTGGATCGTCATTTTTGATGGACGCAGCAAAGGACTCTGTCGCAGCGTGCCCTCAAATCCGCTGACCGGTGATCCCGATGCCTCCCCCCCTTTCGCCCATGCCTGCGCCAGACCGCCGCCCGCCGATGCTGGAAGTCTGCGTCGACACGCCGGACGGCGCGGATCAGGCCGTGGCGGGCGGCTGCGACCGGATCGAGCTTTGCGCGGGGCTGGCCCTTGGCGGGCTGACGCCTTCTGGCGCGCTGATGGAGACCGCCGCCCGGCTGCCGGTGCCGGTGATCGCGCTGATCCGCCCCCGCGCCGGGACCTTTCAGGCCAGCCCCGCCGAGCTGGCGCAGATGCGGCGCGAGATCGCGCTGGCCCGGCAGGCCGGGCTGGCCGGCGTCGCCATCGGCGTGCTGGATGCCAACGGTCGGCTCGACACTGCGGCCCTGACACCGCTGATCGCGGCGGCGCGGGGCCTGCAGATCGTCCTGCACCGCGCCTTCGACCTGACGCCCGATCCCGAAGCGGCGCTGGAGAGCGCCATTGCCCTGGGCTTTCACCGCATCCTGACCTCGGGCGGGGCGGTATCGGCCCCCGAGGGCGCCGCGCAGCTGGCCGCGCTGGTGCGCCGGGCCGGCGACCGGATCGAGATCATGCCCGGTGCCGGGATCACGGCGGCCAATGCCGCAGCCCTGCTGGAACGCACCGGCGCAGGCAGCCTGCACGCCTCCTGCGCGGGGCCCGTGATCCCGGCGGACCCGCAGCGCGCGGCCCGCGAAAGCGCCCTGGGCTTTGCGCCGGCAGCGGGGATGCGGGCCACGCAGCGCGCCCTCGTGCAGGCGCTCAGGACAGCCATGACTGCAAAAGGATCAAGGACATGAAAGTTGGCATCGTCGGGCTTGGCGCCCGCATCTCCCACGTCGCGGCGCTCTTCAAGGAGGCCAAGCCCGATTACGATTTCGTGGCCTTCGCCGACCCGACCCCGGCCGGGCGCGCCTACCTTGAGGGCCAGATCGGCCAGACCCTGACCGCCTATGACGACCTGGCTGCGATGCTGGCCGCCGAAGACCTCGACATGCTGATGATCGGCTCTCCGAACCACATGCATATCGACCACCTGCGCGCCGCGATCGAAGCCGACGTGCCCTATATCTTCGCCGAAAAGCCGGTGGTGGTCAGCGAGGAGGAAACCTTCGAGCTGCTGGAACTGCTGCGCGACAGCGGCGGCCATCAGCGGATCATGATCGGCCTCGTGCTGCGCTACTCGCCGCTCTACATCATGCTGAAAGAGGCGCAGGCCAAGGGGCAGCTGGGCCAGATCGTCTCGATCGAGGCCTCCGAACATATCGGCGGCTACCATGGCGCCTTCTTCATGCAGGACTGGCGGCGCTACACGAAATACTCGGGCGGCTTCATGCTTGAGAAATGCTGCCACGACATCGACCTTTACCAGGGCGTCGTGGGCTGCCGGCCGAAATACATCTCTTCCTTCGGCGGTCGCAAAAGCTTCACCCCCGAGAACCGCCCCGAGACCATGCCCGACTACGATGGCATCGCGCAGCGGTTCCTGCCGGAAAAGGCCAACCGGGTGAACGGTTTCAAGCCCCGCTGGGGCGGCGGCAACGCGATCTTCGAAAGCGATGCCGACATCATCGACTACCAGACCGCCATCGTGGAATACGAGGACGGCGTGTCGATGACCTTCCACACCAACATGAACGTCCCCGACGAGTTCCGGCATTTCGCGGTCATGGGATCGCGCGGCATGGCCGAGGGGGATTTCATCCGCAACACCTTCAAGCTGACCGACGCCTTCACCGCCGAAACCCTGTCGGAAAACGCCCATGTCGGCCCGTCGCGGGCCAATCACTACGGCGCCGATGATGCCATGGCGCGCGACATTGCCGCCTGGATCGACGACGGCGTGCCGCTGAAGGTCACCGTTCTTGACGCGCTGGAGGCCGGGCTGACCGCGCTGGCCATGGACCGCGCCCGGGTCAGCCGCAGCGTCGTCGACATGACCCCCCTGTGGGAGAGGTTCGACAGCTACGGCCTGCGCGGGGAAGCCTGATCCGATGTCCGCCCCGGCCCCGAAAAAGCCCGTCGACTGGTTCCCCTACCTGCTGCTGCTGCCGGCGCTGGCGGTGACGCTGATCATCGTCGCCTGGCCCCTGGCCGAGACGGTCCGGCTGTCGTTCACCGATGCCTCGATGAACCCGGTCACCCATTACGTGGGGCTGGAAAATTACCAGAAGATGTTCGCCCGCCGCTTCCCCGAGGTGATCGGGCGGACCTTCGTCTGGATGGTGTTCAGCGTCAGCCTGAAGCTGCTGATCGGCCTTTACGCGGCGGTGCTGCTGAACGCGGCGGTGCCGGGGCGGACGCTGGCGCGCATCCTGATCATGCCGCCCTGGATCGTCCCCGTCGCCATCGGCGTCTTCATCTGGGGCTGGATGTACAACGGCCAGTTCGGCATGATCTCGGGGCTGGCGCAGCGGCTGGGCCTGCTGTCGGGCCCGTTCGAGTTTCTGGCCTACAAGAATGCCGCCTTCCTCTCGACCGTCGTCACCGACGTCTGGATCGGCACGCCGCTGGTCGCGGTCTATCTGCTGGCCGCAATGCAGGGGGTGCCGCGCGACCTTTACGAAGCCGCCTGGACCGATGGCGCCTCGCGCTTCTACCGCTTCCGCCGCATCACCCTGCCGCTGATCATGCCGGCCATCGCCACCATGTCGCTGCTTTCGGCGATCTGGACCTTCAATTCCTTCGACATCATCTGGATCCTGACCGAGGGCGGGCCGCGCAACGCCACCACCACGATGATCATCGACACCTACAAGACCGCGATCTCGCGCTTCCATTACGGAGAGGGCGCGGCCCGCGCCGTCATGATCGTGATCTTCCTGTCGCTATTCTCGGCGCTCTACTTCGCGCTGATCCGCAAACTCTCGAGCCGGGGAGACGTGAAATGATCAACCGCTACCGCTGGTGGGAATACCTGCTGATCTACCTCGGCATGGCCGTGCTGCTGATCTTCATCCTGGCCCCCTTCCTCGAGGCCTTCCTGGTCTCGCTGCGCCCGCTCGACAGCCTGTTCTCGGTGCCCTACCGCTTCGTCAGCGACCACATGTCCTTCAAGGCCTATGTCACCATGTGGCAATCGGTGCCGCTGCTGTGGCGCTACATGCTGAACAGCTTCTTCGTGGCGGGATCCGTCACCGTGCTGGGGCTGATCGCCATCATCCCCGCCGCCTATGCCTTCTCGCGCTTCGAGTTCCGTGGCCGGGGCCTGCTGATGGGGGCCTTCCTGTCGGTCAACATGGTCTCGGGCGCGGTGCTGATCATCCCGCTCTACAAGGTGATGCAGAGCCTCGGGCTGCTCAACAGCTACATCTCGATGATCGCGCCGGGGGTGGCCTTCGTCATCCCCACCGGCATCTGGCTGCTGCGCTCCTACCTGGTGAAGATCCCGAAGGAGCTGGAAGAGGCCGCGCTGGTGGACGGGGCGGGCCGTCTCTACATCCTGGTCCGGGTCATCATCCCGGTGGCCCTGCCCGGCATCATGGTGGTCGCCATCACCACCTTCATCGCCGCCTATGCGCAGCAGTTCCTCTATGCGCTGACCTTCAATTCGGTCAACGAGCTCAATCCCCTGCCGGTCGGCCTCTATCAGTTCTTCGGACGCCAGAAGGTCGTCTGGAACGAGCTTATGGCCGCCAGCCTCATCGGCATCATCCCGGTGATGCTTCTCTACGTGTTCCTGCAGAAATTCATCGTCGCCGGGCTGACCTCCGGCGCCGTGAAGGAATGACACGGGCAGCCGCAAGGCCCGGGTCCAACACCAAGAAACCAAAGATCCGCAACAGGGAGTTCACTGACATGAAGAAGATGACCACGCTGCTGGGCGCCGCCCTTCTGGCCAGCACCGCCGCCACCAGCGCCTTTGGCGCCGAGACCCTGCACATGATCATGTGCGGTGACGACACCACCCCGGGTATTCCCGTCCAGCAGGGCCTCATCTCGGACTGGGAAAAGCAGAACCCCGACTTCAAGGTCGAGGTGGAATTCGTGCCCTGGGGCCAGTGCCAGGAGAAATCCATGACGCTGGCCGCCGCCGGCAACCCGGCAGCGCTGTCCTACATGGGCTCGCGCACGCTCAAGCAGCTGGCGAAGAACGGCCTGATCATCCCCATGGACCTGACCGACGAGGAAAAGGCCAGCTATGCCGCGCCGATCCTGGGCACCGTGACCTGGGACGGCAAGATCTGGGGCCTGCCCCGCGCCTTCTCGACCAAGGCGCTGTTCTACAACAAGAAGCTGTTCAAGGAAGCCGGACTTGATCCTGAAAAGGGCCCCCAGACCTTCGATGAGCTGCTGGCCGATGCCAAGGTGATCACCGAGAAGACCGATGCGGCGGGCTATGCCATGGCCGGCGCCTCCTTCGACAACTCGATGCACCAGTTCCTGAACCTGGTCTATTCCAACGGCGGCCAGGTGATCGACGCCGACGGCAACATCGACTTCGACAGCGCCAACAACGTCCAGACCATGGAGCTGGTGAAGAACCTCGTGCCCTATGCCGAACCCGGCCCCGTCGCCTACAACCGCGGCAAGCTGGAAACCCTGATGGGAGAGGAAAAGGCGGCGATGATGATCGACGGCCACTGGCTTTACGATCGCGTGCCCGCCGATGTCGATATGGGCGTCGTGCCGGTGCCCGCCGGGCCGATGGGCAAGCATTCCTCGCTGCTGATCACCGACAGCCTGGCGGTGTTCAAGGGCTCGGGCCAGGAAGACGCCGCCATGTCGCTGGCCAAGTTCCTGACCAGCCCCGATCACCAGATGGCCTATGACATCGCCGAGGGCTACACCCCGATCCGCGGCGGCCAGAAGGTCGATGAGCTGCTGGCCAAGGATCCCAGCTGGAAGCCCTTCATCGACATCATTCCCGCCGGTGGTCCCGAGCCCTTCGTGACCGATTACGTCTCCATGCAGGATTCGATCAACGAGGCGCTGCAGGGCGTCATCCTGGGCGAGGTCGATCCCAAGGAAGCGATCGAGACCGCTGCCGAAAACCTCGAGGACGCGCAGTAAGCCCCCCCGGGCGCGGCGCCCCGGTGCCGCGCCCATCCCTTCAGAAAGACCGACGAGCGGGAGCAGCCCATGGGCCAGTTGAAGATGACCGAGGTCCGCAAGACCTACGGAACGATGGAAGTGATCAAGGGCGTGTCCCTGGATATTGCCCATGGCGAATTCGTCGTCTTCGTGGGCCCCTCGGGCTGCGGCAAGTCCACGCTGCTGCGGATGATCGCCGGGCTGGAAGAGATCTCGGGCGGAGAGGTCGCCATCGACGGCACCCGCGTGAACGACCTGCCTCCGGTCAAGCGCGGGATCTCGATGGTGTTCCAGAGCTATGCGCTCTATCCCCATATGTCGGTCTACGAGAACATCGCCTTCCCGCTGCGGGTCTCGAAGATGCCGAAGGCGGAACTGGATGCCCGGGTGCGCCGCGCCTCCTCGATCCTGAAGCTGGACGAACGGCTGCGCCACAAGCCCGGACAGCTGTCCGGCGGGCAGCGCCAGCGGGTCGCCATCGGACGCTCGATCGTGCGCGATCCGCAGGTGTTCCTGTTCGACGAGCCGCTCTCGAACCTCGATGCGGCCCTGCGCGCCGAAATGCGGGTCGAGCTGTCGAAGCTGCACGGGGAACTGGACGCGACGATGATCTATGTCACCCATGACCAGGTCGAGGCGATGACCATGGCCGACCGGATCGTGGTGCTGGACGGCGGGCGGATCAGCCAGGTGGGCAGCCCGCTCGAACTGTATCACAAGCCCGCGAATGTCTTCGTCGCGGGTTTCATCGGCAATCCCAAGATGAATTTCCTGCCCGTCACCTGCCTGGGCGCCGATGCCACGGGCGTCACGGTGGAGCTGCCGGGCGCCGGGCGCCTGACCCTGCCGGTCAGCCCGCGCGACGGTATCGCCGGACAGGCCCTGACCCTGGGCATCCGCCCCGAACACCTGAGCGCCGAGGGCGGCGATCTGCGCCTGTCGCTGATGCCGAAGGTGATCGAGCGGCTGGGGATGCAGACCGTCGCCTATGCGACCCATGGCGAAGAGGAAACCGCCTTCAACGCCATCCTGCCCGGCAGCGCCCCGGCCCGCGCCGGCACGCCGCTGTCGCTGGGCCTGTCCGCCGCCGATTGCCACCTCTTCGATGCCGAGGGGCAGGCGTTCGAGCGCCATGTCGCGCTCAGCGCGCTCGACCCTGCTCTGATGATGGCCGCCTCCGAGGCGGGCTGAGCCGCCTCAGCCTGCCGCGGGATGCGGCAGGTAGCCCGTGAACCCGCAGATCCGCCACCGCTTTTCGACCCGCTTGCAATGATAGATCGTCATCCATTCCATCCGCACGACCCCGCCATCGGCCCGGTGCAGATCGCCCAGGAACTCCTTCCGTGCGAGCGCCCGGTCACCGGCGATCTCGATATGCTCCAGCCGGGTGTTGCGATGGATGGCGGCCTCCAGATCCTCGGCCCATCCGGTGGCGGCATCGCTGGCCGACTGGCGCAGCCACTCGGCCCGGTAGCTTTCCAGCGTCGGATAGGCCAGCCGCCAGTCGCGCGGGTCAGTGGAACGCCCGGCATCGACGCCCAGGAACTCCTCGGGCAGGAAATCCCCGGCCACGCGGTCGAAATCCCCGGCGACATAGGCCGCGATGTCGCGCGGCACCAGCATCTTCCAGATCTGGGCGCGGTCGGGATCGGCGGGGAACGGGCAGATGGATGGCATCGGGGCACCTTCGGAACGGGGACGTTTGCCGGGAACCCAAGACGCTTGCCCGGGCCTTGTCAACTGACAATGACGGCAATGCCATCATCCGCCGTTAGCAAAACAAATCCTCCCGGAAGGGGCTGACATGACCACCTACAGGCTGGAAGCCTTCACCAATGGCGCCCCCGAACTGGCCGACTGCCGGATCGAGATGGTGCTGCACAATCTCTCGGACCAGCCGCTGTCGGGGGCCGTGCTGGCCATGGCCTCGATCACCCGGATGGCCGAGGACGCCCAGGTCTTCGGCGCCGATATCGGCCGCCGCTTCGCCAATTACCATGAATTTACCATGCCCGCCGGGCTGGTGGTGCCCCCCGGCGGCACCTGGAGCTTTGGCTTTATCGGCGCCCGCGGCCTGCCGCCCCGGCACCGCACCGACGGGCCGAAATCGGCGGTGCTGCTGCGGGACGGCGCCGCCCTCCCCGTCACCGTGGGCGATCTGCATCCCGGCCCCGGCACCCCGCGTCCGGGGCCGGCCAAACAGGTCCCCGAAACGCCGCTGGACCTGCCGCTGATGGCGATCCCCTGGCCCGCCGCGCTGCAGATCGACGCCTGGCAGCCGGGTCACCCGATCAGCCTGCCCCCCACGGCCCCCGCCGCCGACCGCGCCGCGCTCGACACGGTCGCGGCCCTTCACAAGCGCCTCTTCCCCGAGGCCGCCGCGCCGCTGCATATCGGCACCGATGGCCTGACCCTGACCCTCATCCCCACCGACCTGCCCGGCGAAAGGTACCGTCTGGACTTTGCGCCGGAGGGCATCACCCTGCGGTACGGCAGCGATCAGGGACGCTTCAACGGCCTTGTCGCCCTGGCCCAGATGACCCATGGCGCGCTGTCGGAACCGGGGCAGTTCCAACTGCCTGCCGCAGGCGCGATCTCGGACGCGCCCCGTTTCGGCTGGCGCGGCGCGCATCTGGATGTCTCGCGGCATTTCTGGAGCGTGGCGCAGGTGATGCGGTTCCTCGACACCATGGCCTGGGCGCGGATGAACCGCTTCCAGTGGCACCTCACCGATGACGAGGGCTGGCGGGCCGAGATCCTGGCCTATCCCGAACTGACGCGCAGCGGCGCCGAACGCGGCCCCGGCCTGGCCCTGCCCGGCCAGTACGCCCATGTCGAACGCCGCTACCACGGTCATTACACGAGGGACGAAATGCGCGCGGTGGTGGCCCATGCCGCCGCCCTCGGGATCGAGATCCTCCCCGAGATCGACATTCCCGGCCATTGCACGGCGGTCCTCGCTGCCCTGCCCCATCTGGTCGACCCGGACGAACCCGCCGACAGCTACCGTTCGGTCCAGGGCTATCCGAACAATGCGCTGAACCCGGCGCTGCCGCAGACCTGGGATTTCCTTGAAACCGTCATCGCAGAGCTTGCCGAGCTGTTTCCCGGGCGTTGGATCCATGTCGGCGCCGACGAGGTGCCCGAGGGGGCATGGATGGACAGCCCCGCGATCCAGAGGCTGGCCCAGACCGAGGGATTGCAGGGCACCGCCGCCATCCAGTCCTGGTTCCTGCGCCGGGTCCAGCAGATGCTGCGCCACCACGGCAAGGAGCTGGCCGGCTGGGACGAGGTCAGCCATGGCGCCGGGGTCGATCAGGAAAACACCCTGCTGGTGGCCTGGCAGCGCCCCGATCTGGTGCCAGCTCTCGCCGCGCAAGGATATCGCGTGATCGCCAGTCCCGGGCAGGCCTATTACCTCGACATGGTGCAGGCCGAGGGCTGGTCGGAACCCGGCACCGCCTGGGCCGGAACTGTGACGCCCGAGGTCAGCTATGCCCATGATCCCGAAGGGATGTTGCCCGAAGATCAGCGCGGTGCCCTGGCCGGTATCCAGGCCTGCATCTGGTGCGAGCACATCTACACGCCCGAGCTCTTCAACCACATGGTCTACCCCCGCCTGCATGGCGTGGCCGAGGCCGGCTGGACCCCGCAATCGGCCCGCAACTGGCCGCGTTTCGCCACCCTCTCGGCCCGGATGCCGCGGCTCTGAGCCAGAAAGGACCTTCCGATGATCCGCATCGCCACCGGCGGCCTGCACACCGAATGTTCGACCGGCAATCCGCTGATCCAGACCGAGGCCGATTTCACCGTGCTGGAAGGCGCCGACCTGCCCGACGCCATGGGGCTGCTCCCCGATCCCGAGGTCACCCTTCTGGGGCTGCTCCATGCCCGCTCGGTTCCCGGCGGGCCTGTCGCGGCCGCAACCTACCGCGCCTTCCGGGATCGTTTCCTGACACAGCTCAGCGCGGTGCTGCCGGTCGATGGCGTGCTGCTACTGATGCATGGCGCCGTCCATGTCGAGGGGATGCAGGACGCCGAGGGCGACTGGATCGGCGCGGTGCGCGCCCTGATCGGCCCCGAAGTGCCCCTTGCCGTTGCCTATGACCTGCACGGCAATGTCACCCAGCCGATCCTTGATGCGATCGACATTTTCGCCGCCTATCGCACCGCCCCGCACGAGGATGTCACCGAGACCCGCAACCGCGCCCGCACCCTGCTGGTGGATCACCTGAAGGGCGGGCCGCGCCCGATGGTGGGCTGGACCCCGGTGCCGGTGCTGCTGCCCGGGGAACGCTCTTCCACCCGGGTCGCGCCCGCCGCCGGGATCTATGCCCGCCTGCCCGAAGAGGATCGCGGCGCGGGCGTGCTCGATGCCAACATGATGGTCGGATATGTCTGGGCCGACACGCCCCGGGCCACCGCCTGCGCCGTGGTCACCGGCACCGATCCGGCGGCCATGCAGGCGGCCTCGGACCGGCTGGCGGGGGCCTGGTGGGAGGCGCGGGACAGCTTCGGCTTTGATGTGACCACGGCCCCGCTCTCCGAGTGTCTGGATCTGGCCATGGCCGTGACGACCGGTCCCGTGATCCTGGCCGACAGCGGCGACAACCCGACCGGGGGCGGCGTCGGCGACCGGGCCGATGTGCTGGCGGCGATGCTGGCGCGGGGCCTGACCGGCGCGGTCTTTGCCGGCATCGCCGACGCGCCTACCAGCCTTGCCGCCCATGCGGCCGGCGCCGGTGCCGTGATCCCGGTGCGGATCGGCAATGCCTTCGGCTCGGACGGTCCGGTCGTCACGGCACAGGCCGAGGTGCTGGCGGTGCTGGGCCAGCCGGAGGCGCGCAGCGTCGAAGCGCTGCTGCGCATCGACGGGCTGCGAGTCATCGTCACGCAGCGCCGCCGCCCCTTCCACGACCTGAAGGATTTCCGCCGCTTCGGGCTGGAACCCGCGGAACTGCCGATGCTGGTGGTGAAATCCGGCTACCTCTCGCCCGACCTGTCGCCACTGGCGGCCCCGGCGCTGATGGCCCTGACCGAGGGCGCGGTGAATCAGGACATCGAGTCCCTGCCGAACCGCCTGCGCCCGGTCCCCAGCTGGCCGTTCCAGCGCCAATTCGACTGGCAACCGTACTTCCGTCTCTCTGCCCGCGCCGAAATGACGGTCAACCGTCAAGAATTACCATATGGACAGATTGACTAACATTTGATGTTAGCAATACAAACACTCAAGAGATCTGAAAGGGACCGTCATGAGCTATACCGCCGATTGCGCAACCTGGACCGAGGTCCTGCGCCAGCCCGCGATCTGGCGTGACTGGTCCGCCCCCCTGCAAGGCCGCGCCGCCGCGATCCGCGACTGGATCGCCGACAAGGGCATCCGGGAGCTGTGGTTCTGCGGCGCCGGGACCTCGGCCTACCTGGGCGACATCCTCGCTGCCGAGCCGCATCCCGACCTGCGGCTGCGCGCCGTCCCCACCACCGATATCGTCGCCTGCCCGCAGGATTACCTGCCGGTGCCCGAGGACGTGCTGATCGTGCAGTTCGGGCGCTCGGGCAGCAGCTCTGAAACCATCGGCCTGCTGGACCTGCTGGACCGTGCCGCCCCTCAGGCGCACCGGCTGCACATCACCTGCAACCCCGAGGGCGCGCTGGCCACCCGCCCGGGCACCGGCACGGGCGAAACCCGGGTGCTGCTGCTGCCCGAGGCGACCCATGATGCGGGCTTCGCCATGACCTCGAGCTTCACCACCATGCTGCTTTCGGCGCTTGCAGTGCTTGAGGATCCGACCCGGGTGCCCGCCCGCATGGCGCATCTGGCGACCGAGGCCGAAGCGCTGCTGACCCGGCTTTCTGCCCATCCGGTCCCGCGCCCCGAGCGGGCGATCTTCCTGGGCTCTGGCGCGCTGAAGGGCGTGGCGCGCGAAGCCGCCCTGAAAGTGCTGGAACTGACCGCCGGGCAAAGCCTGACGCAATGGGACAGCACGCTGGGCTACCGCCACGGCCCCAAGGCCGCCGCCGCCCCCGGCGCGCGTTTCGCGGTGATGATCCACCCCCATCCCCATACCGCCCGCTACGACATGGATGTCGCGACCGAAATCGCCCGGCAATACCCGGATGCCACCGTGCTGACCCTGGGCCCCAAGGGCTGCGACATCGGCTTTGAGGGCACCGGACATGCCGGCTGGGACGGCGTGCTTTACGTGCTGGCGGGGCAGGTCTGGTCGGTAATGTGGTCCGACGCGCTTGGGCTGAACATCGACAACCCTTTCGCCGATCAGGGAAATCTGTCGCGCGTGGTCGCTGGCGTCACCCTCTACCCCTGGGAAGTCGAAACGGCATGACCGGCCTGCCCGCCTGCGGCGCCATCGATCTGGGCGGCACCAAGATCGAGGCCCGGCTGTTCGATGCCGATCTGGCCGATCTGGACAGCCGGCGCATTGCGACGCCGACCGCCGATTTCGACAGCTTCCTGACGGCTCTTGCCGCTCAGATCCGCTGGTTGTGCGACCGCGCGGGCCGGTCCGACCTGCCGATCGGCATCTGCGTGCCGGGGCTGGTCGATCCCGACACCGGGCTGGCCTTCGCCTCCAACGTGCCGATCACCGGGCGCGACCTTGGCCAGGCGCTTGAGGCGCTCTTTCACCGGCGCTTTCCCCTGGCCAATGATTGCATGGCCCTGGCCCTGTCCGAGGCCAACGGCGGCGCCGGGGAGGGGTTCGAAAGCGTCGTCGGCCTGATCATCGGCACCGGGGTCGGCGCCGGTCAGGCGCTGAACGGCCAGATGGTGCCGCGCCACGGCGGGCTGGCGGTCGAGATCGGCCATGTCGGCATGACCGCCCGCAAGCTGATCCCGCATGACCTGCCGCTGTCGCCCTGCGGCTGCGGCAAGACCGGCTGCATGGAACGCTACATGGCTGGATCGGCCTTCGCGCGGCTGTCGGAATGGAAGCTTGGCCATCCCGTCGAGGGGCCGGAGCTGGTGGCCCGTGCCGCCGCCGGAGAGCCCGCGATGGCCGCGATCCTCGATCTGTGGACGGATCTGGCGGCGGAATGCCTGCTGACCATCCAGCTGATGCTGGCGCCCGACTGCATCGTCATCGGCGGCGGCGTCTCGCGCCTGCCCGGGCTGATCCCGCGCCTCGCCGCCGCGCTGGAGGCCAACCGGCTGGGCCCGGCCCGCCTGCCCGAACTGCGCATCGCACAGCACGGCGACAGTTCCGGCGCCCGCGGCATGGCGCATCTGGCCCTTTCCCGGGGCCTGGAATTCAAGACGGAGGCAAGCTGATGTTCGATTTCAACGAGGGCGTGGCCCGGACCCGCGCCGGGACCGGCACCGCCTGGGTCTCGGTCTGTTCGGCCCATCCCGATGTGCTGCGGGCCAGCCTGCGCCTGGCGCGCGACAGCGGCGCGCAGATCATCGTCGAGGCGACCTCGAACCAGGTGAACCAGTTCGGCGGCTATACCGGGCTGACCCCGGCGCAGTTCATCGCCGAGGTGCAGGCCCTGGCCGACCGGCTGGACTGCCCGAGGGGCCTGCTGGCCTTCGGCGGCGATCACCTGGGACCGCAGGCCTGGAAATCCGAACCGCCCGAGGCCGCGATGGAGAAGGCCGAGGGCATGATCCGCGCCTTCGTGCAGGCGGGCTTCAGCAAGGTCCACCTGGATTGCTCCGAGGGCTGCGCCGGAGAGCCCGCGCAGGTCGGCGATGCCCTGGCCGCCGAACGCGCCGCGCGGCTTGCCGCGGTGGCCGAGGCCGCAAGCCCCGGCACGGTCTCCTACGTGGTGGGAACCGAGGTGCCGCCCCCCGGCGGCGCGCGCAACGATGCCGAGGAGGTCACGCCGACCGATCCGCAGGCCGCCCGCCGCACCCTGACCATCACCCAGGCCGCCTTCGAGGCCCTGGGCCTGCAGGACGCCTGGAGCCGGGTGCACTGGCTGGTGGTCCAGCCGGGGCTGGAATTCGCCCCCGCCCATGTCCATCCCTTCGACCGCGCCCAGCCCGATGCCCTGTCGGCGGCGCTGGCCGACCGCCCCGGCATCGCCTTCGAAGCCCATTCCACCGATTACCAGGCCGCTCCGGTTTTTGCCGATCTGGCGCGGCGCAACTTCGCGGTGCTCAAAGTCGGCCCCGCGCTCAGCTTCGCGCTGCGCGAGGCGCTTTACGCGCTGTCCCATGTCGATGGCTGGCTCAGCGGTGCGCCGCACCTCGGCCTGCTGATGGAAGAGCTGATGCTGGAAAATCCCGGCGTCTGGCAGGGCCATTACCACGGCACGCCCGAGGCACAGCGCCTGCTGCGCCATTTCGGCTATGCCGACCGAATCCGCTACCTCTGGGCGCAGCCCCGCGCGCAACAGGCCGTCTCCGCGATGAACGCACGCCTCGACGCCGCCACCCCGCCGCTGCCGCTGCTGGCGCAATACCTGACGCCTGCCGCCCTGACCCGCGCCCGTGCCTTGCAGGGAACCGGATTGCCCCTTTCCCAGGCCGTCATCGACGCCTATGTCGAAGCCGCCCTGCGTCCCTATATCGAGCTGAAATCATGACCCTTCTTCTTCCCGACCGGATCTGGCGCGACGGCGCGCTGCACGCGGACCTGGTGGCAGAGCATGACGGGAAAACCCTTACCGCGATCCGGCCCCGCCAGCCGGGCGACCAGGGACAGCAGGTGGCGCTGCTGATGCCCGCCTGCACCGATCTTCAGGTCAACGGCTCGGGCGGGGTGATGCTGAACTCCGATCCCACGCCCGAGGGGCTGGCCGCCATTGTCGCGGCGCAGCGCGCCGTTGGCACCGGCTGGGTGATGCCGACGCTGATCACCACCTCTCTGGACCAGATGCGCCAGGCGATTGCGGCGACGCTTGCGGCCTGGACCCGCCCCGGCGGTCTGCCCGGCCTTGCCGGGCTGCATATCGAGGGGCCCTACCTGAACCCGGCGCGCAAGGGGACCCACGACGCGGGCTTCATCCGCCCCTTCGACCCGGAACTGCCGGGCCTTCTGGCGCCGCTGCGCGCCGCCGGCATCCCGGTAATGGTGACGCTGGCGCCCGAGCGGGTCGATCCCGCCGACATCCGCGCGCTGCACGAACTGGGGGTCGTCGTCTCGGCCGGGCACACGGCGGCCACGGCCGAGGAAGCCCGCGCGGGCATCGCCGCTGGCATCACCTGTTTCACCCATCTTTTCAACGCCATGCCTCAGATGGAATCGCGCGCGCCGGGGGTGATCGCCGCCGCCATCAATTCCGACTGCCACGCCGGGATCATCGTCGACGGCCATCATGTCCACTGGGACATGGTGGCGCTGGCCTGCCGGGCGCGGCCCCGCGCCGGGCGCATGTTCGCGGTCTCTGACGCCATGGCGACCATCGGCGGCCCGGATCACTTCACCCTCTACGGCGAACGCATCGACGTGAAGGACGGCAAGCTGGTCAATGCCGCCGGATCGCTGGCCGGTGCCCATGTCACGCTGCTGGAGTGCCTGCGCAACCTGGTCCTGAAGGTCGGCCTGCCCGAGGCCGAGGCCATCGCCATGTGTACCGACGTGCCGAACGCGGTGATCGGCCAGCCTTCTCCGGCGCTGGCGCCCGGGATGCCGCTGGATCTGGTGCTGGCGCTCGACGCCGACTGGCGCCGGGTTCCGGCAGGCTAGACCATGCGCATCCTGATCGAGCCCTCCGCCGAACAGGCCGTCTCCCGCACTGTCGGGCTGATCGCGGAACAGATGCACCGCAACCCGGCCTCGGTGCTGGGGCTGGCGACCGGCGGCACGATGGAGGCGGTCTATGCCGGGCTGATCGAGGCGCATCGCGCGGGCGGGCTTTCCTTCGCGGGCGCGCGCAGCTTCAACCTGGATGAATATGTCGGGCTTTCGGGCGCGCATCCGCAGTCCTACCGCCACTACATGCAGGACCGGCTGTTCCGGCATGTCGACTTTCCCAGGGGCGCCACTCACCTGCCCCGCGGCGATGCCGAGGATCCGGTGGCCGCAGCCCAGCAATACGAGGCCCGCATTGCCGCCGAGGGGCCGATCGACCTGCAACTGCTGGGGCTGGGGACCAACGGCCATATCGGCTTCAACGAACCGACCAGCTCGCTCGCCTCGCGCAGCCGGGTGACCTGCCTGGCGCCCAGCACGCTGGAGGCCAACAGCCGCTTCTTCGGTCCCGGAGAGCCCCAGCCCGGCACCGCGATCACCATGGGCATCGGCACCATCCTGGAGGCCCGGCGCATCGTGCTGCTGGCCACCGGCGCCGCCAAGGCCGAGGCCGCCGCCGCGATGATCGAAGGACCGCTATCGGCCTTCTGCCCCGCCAGCGCCCTTCAGATGCACACCGATGCGACCGTGGTGCTGGACGAGGCCGCCGCCGCCCGGCTGACCCAGCGGGCCTTCTACCTGTGGGTGGCCCGGCAGGATCCCGACGGCGGCCTGTTCCGACCGCGACCCCATGGCCGGATGACACCTGTTGCAAACTGAATGCAAATTGATCTGGCACCAGACTTCACTTAAGCACACAGAAAAAGGAGGCCAGATCATGCAGGACACGGCAGACCGGGAAAACATGTTCGACGTCCTGAGGCAAAGCCTGCCCTCCCTGTCGCCGAAGATGAAGATCATCGCGACCTTCGCGCTGGATCACCCGCAGGAGTTCATTCGCCAGACCAGCAAGGACCTTTGCGCGACGCTGAACACCTCGGAACCGACGATGATCCGCTTCTGCAAGCGCTACGGGCGCTCTGGCCTGTCGGAATTCCGCATCGATCTTGCGCTGTCGCTGGTGACCGAACGCCTGGGCGAAGCCACCGGAGAGCGCAGCGTGGTCGAGCCGCGCGCCTCCGACCGGCGCAAGCTGAACTCTGACCGCAAGAGCGCCATCGCCCGCGCCGCGATCGAGCTGGTGCGCGACGACAACGCGATCCTGCTCGACAACGGTTCGACGGCCGAAAGCTTCGCCAGCGAGATGGGCGCGCTGCCCCCAATGACGGTGATGACCAGCGGGCTCACGGTGGCGCTGGCCGCGCTGGCCCATGAAAAGCACAATGTCATCGTCACCGGCGGCACGGTCCGCGCCGCCTCCATGTGCATGACCGGCTGGATGGTGCGCGAGGCGACCCGCAACATGCAGTTCGACACTTTCGTCATGGGCGCCGACAGCATCTCTCTGGAACATGGCATCACCACCTTCCTCGAGGACGAGGCCGAGAACATGCGGGTGATGATGAAGGCGGCCCGGCGGATCATCGTGCTGGCCGACGGCTCCAAGTTCACCAAGCCCTCGCTGCACCGGATCTGCGACATCGCCTCGGTCGAGCAGATCGTGACCGACCTGCCCGCCGATGATCCGACCACCCGCGCGCTGATCGCCGCGGGCGCCCGGCTGCATCTGATCTGAGCCGCCTCAGGCGCGGGCCGCCAGCCGGGCCTGCAAGGCCGCGACCGTCTGGGTTTGCAGCCAGTCCCAATAGATCCGGTGGACCTGCCGGTAGACCGGCCCCGGCGCCATGTCCCGCGCATCCAGCCGGGTGACCGGGCGGATCTGGCCGGAATTCCCGGTCGAGAACAGCTCGGACGCGGCCTCCAGATCGGCGGGGTAAAGCGGCGCCTCCTCCACGGGAAGGCCCGCCGCCCGCAGCAGATCCAGCACCCGGGCCCGGGTGATCCCCGGCAGGATGGAACCCGCATCGGGCGGTGTCACCAGCCGCCCGTCGCGCACCAGCCAGAGGTTCGCGGTCGAGAATTCGACGACCTGCCCCGACGGCGCCAGCATCACCGCATCGTCGAAGCCGCGCTGCTGCGCCGCCCGCCGCGCCGGCACCGCGTTGGCATAAAGCCAGGACGCCTTGTAGGCGGTCTGCATGGTGCCCGGCGCCGGACGGGTGATGCCGATGCCGGTGCAGACCTCCAGCCCCCGGCGCGGCAGCGGCGCCTCGGCGACCGACAGCATGAACTCGGTGGCGCCGGCATCCGGGATCAGCCCCTCTCCGGTCGAGAACAGCAGCGGCGTGATGTACAGCTCTGCCGTATCGGGAAAGCGCGCGATCCCCTCCAGCGCCAGCGCGGCGATCCGTTCCGCCGAAAGCGGCGATTGCATCAGCATCGAGGGGGCCGCATCCACCAGCCGCTGGCAGTGCTCCAGCAGGTCCGGCACCCGCCCGGAAATCGCCCGGGCCCCGTCGAAGACCGAGCAGGCATTCCACAGCCCGTGCAGCCCGATCGGCAGGCTGACCTCGCGCGCACCGCCCCAGACACCCCGGAAATAGGTCTGCTTTTCCAAGGCTCAGCCCTCGGCGTGATGGCAGGAGACCTGGGCCTCGCCGATCTCGCGCAGCGCGGGGGGCGTGCTGCGGCAGACCTCGGTTGCCAGAGGGCAGCGCGGGTGGAAGGCACAGCCCGGCGGCGGCGCCACCGGAGAGGGAATGTCGCCCTCCAGCCGGATGCGCTGGCCCCGCCGGGTCGGATCGGCGACCGGCGTCGCCGACAGCAGCGCGCGGGTATAGGGATGGCGCGGCGTGGCGAACAGGGTGGCGACCGGCGCGATCTCGACCGCGCGGCCCAGGTACATGACCATGACGTCATCGGCGATATGCTCCACCACCGCGAGGTTGTGGGAGATGAACAGCATGGTCAGCCCCAGCTCCTCCTTCAGGCGCATCAGCAGGTTCAGCACCTGCGCCTGAACCGAGACATCCAGCGCCGAGGTGGGCTCGTCGCAGATCAGCAGCTCCGGCTCAAGGATCAGCGCCCGGGCGATGCCGATGCGCTGGCGCTGCCCGCCGGAGAATTCGTGGGGAAAGCGGTCGGCGGCCTCGGGGGGCAGGCCCACCACCTCCAGCATCCGACCGACGGCGGCCCTGCGCGCCTTCGCATCGCCGATCCCGTGGATCACCAGCCCCTCGCCGATCGACTCTCCGACCGTGACCCGGGGATCGAGCGAGGCATTGGGATCCTGGAAGATGAACTGGATGCGCCGGCTCAGCGCCCGGTCATGACCCTGCACGGGCTGGCCGTCAAAGCGCACCTCGCCGCCGCTCAGCCCGTGCAGGCCGACGATGACGCGGGCCAGGGTGGACTTGCCGCAGCCGGATTCCCCCACCAGCCCCAGGGTGCGCCCGCGCTCGACCCGGGCCGAAACGCCGGAGACCGCGTGCACATGGCCGATGACCCTCTGAAAAAGCCCGGCGCGCAGGTCGAAGCTCTTGCTGACGTTGGAAAGTTCCAGAAGGGCGGTCATGCGGTCGTCTCCTTGCCGCGCAGGTCTTCGGGGCCGCGCAGGTCTTCGGGATCGACCAGCCAGCAGCGGCAGCTGCTGCCGGCAGTACTGCTCAGCGGCGGCGCTTCGGTGGTGCAGCGGGGATCGCGGACCTCGCGGTAGGCGCTGCAACGGGGATGGAACAGGCAGCCCGGCGGGCGACGCTCCAGCGGCGGCACCCGTCCCTCGATCACCTCGAGTTGCGCCGTTCGTCGCCCGATCACCGGGACCGAGCGCATCAGGGCACGGGTATAGGGATGGCGCGGGCTGCGGAACAGCGCGCCGACCTCGGCGGTTTCGACCACCTGGCCCGCGTACATCACCGCCACCCGGTCGGCCATTTCGGCCACCACGCCCAGATCGTGGGTGATCAGCAGGATCGCGGTCCCGGTTTCCTTCTGGAGATCGCGCATCAGGTCGAGGATCTGCGCCTGGATCGTCACGTCGAGCGCGGTCGTGGGTTCGTCCGCGATCAGCACCTCGGGGCGGCAGGCCAGCGCCATGGCGATCATCACCCGTTGCGCCATGCCGCCCGACAGCTCGTGCGGCCAGGCCTTCATGCGGCGTTTCGGATCGGGGATGCCCACGGCGGCCAGCACCTCGACCGCAGCCGCCTCGGCGGCGCGCCGCGCAAGGCCCTGGTGCAGCATGAAGACCTCGGCGATCTGGCGGCCCACGGTATGGACCGGGTTCAGCGCCGAGGACGGATCCTGGAAGATCATCGAGATGCGGTTGCCGCGCAGCCCCGAGAGCGTGCGCGGCGACAGGCCCAGCAGGTCGGTGCCGTCGAAGCGGACGCTTCCGCCGGTGACCCGGCCCGCCTTCGGCAGCAGACCCATCATCGCAAGCGAGGTGATCGACTTGCCGCAGCCGGATTCACCGACGATGCAGACGGTCTCTGCGCGCGCCAGATCGAGCGAGAAGCCCTGGACCGCCCGCAGCGGCCCTTCCGGGCTGGTGAAGGCGATATCGAGGTCCGAGACCTGAAGCAGGGGGGATGACATGGCGGCCCTCCTCAGTTCAGCCGCGTGTCGAGCGCGTCGCGCAGCCCGTCACCCAGCAGGTTGAAGCCCAGCACCGTCAGCATGATGGCGATGCCCGGGAAGAACACCAGATGCGGCGCGGAAAAGATCTGGTCCTTGGCAGATCCCAGCATGGTGCCCCATTCCGCCATTGGCGGCTGGGCGCCCAGGCCCAGGAAGGACAGCCCCGCCGCATCGAGGATCGAGGTGGCGATGCCCAGGGTTGCCAGCACCACGATGGGGGTCAGCGCATTGGGCAGCACGCGGCGGAACAGGATGCGCCAGCGCGAGGCGCCCAGAAGCTGCGAGGCGGCCACGAAATCGAGCGTCTTCACCGACAGCACGCTGGCCCGCGTGACCCTCGCATAGGCCGGCAGCGACACGATGGAGACCGCCAGCAGCGCGTTCTGGATGCCCGGGCCCAGCACCGCCACGATGGCAATGGCCAGCAGCAGCGAGGGGAAGCCCAGGATCACATCCATGAAGCGCATCAGGATGGTATCGGTCCAGCCGCCGAAGAACCCCGCGACGGCGCCGATCAGCACCCCGAAGATCAACGAGACCGAGACGGTGACGATGCCGATCATCAGGCTGATCCGGGCCCCGTAAAGGATGCGGGAATAGACATCGCGGACGTTTTCATCCGTGCCCATGATGTGCTGGGGCTTGCTGGCCTCGCAGCCCAGCAGGTGGATGCAGGGCGCCTCGCGGCGCTTGACGTGCTCGACCCCGATCAGCACCTGGTCGGGATCGTAGGGCGCCAGGATGGGGGCGGCCAGGGCGATCACCACCATGAAGCCGATGATGAACAGCCCGACCTGCCCCGAACGCTTGCGCAGAAGGCGCTGCCAGGTGCGCTTCCACATCGGCACGGCGGGGCCCATCAGGGTCTCTGCGGTGATATTGGCCTCGGCCGCGGCCACGGCGGTTTTCATCTTGGTCATGTCGGTCTCACTGCGGCCGGATCCGGGGATCGAGGTAGGAATAGGACAGGTCGACGATCAGGTTGATGACGACGTAGATCACGGCGATCAGCACCGTGAAGGCCTGCACCACCGGGAAATCGCGCGAGAAGATGGCATCCACCAGCATCCGCCCGACCCCCGAGAGGCCGAAGACCGTCTCGGTCAGCACGGCGCCGCCCAGCAGCGCGCCCATCTGCAGGCCCAGGATGGTGATCACCGGCAAGAGCGCATTGCCAAGCGCATGGCGCCGCACCAGCCGGCTGTCGGGCACGCCCTTGGCCCGGGCGGTGCGCACGTAGTCGCGCCCCAGCACGTCCAGCAGCGAAGAGCGCGTCATCCGTGCGATCACCGACATCGGAATGGTCGACAGGGTCAGCACCGGCAGGATCATGTGGCGCAGCGCATCCCAGAACACCGGCCAGTTGCCGGTGACCAGCGCGTTGAAGATGTAGAAATTCGAGAAGAAGGTGGCGACCTGCGCCCAGCCCCCGGAAAGCTGCCAGCCCCAGGCCTGGTAGAACGGCACCGAAACGACCCCGGCCGAAAGCCGCCCCGAGGGCGGCAGCCAGAACGGCGTGCCCCGCGCCCAGACCCCGAAGACATAGGCCAGCATCAGCCCCAGCCAGAACACCGGCATGGAGATCCCGGTATTGGCCAGGATCATGGTGCCGATATCGACCGAGGAATTGTGCCGCCGTGCGGCCAGGATGCCCAGACCGACCCCGGTGATGGTGGCCACGATCAGCGCCAGCAGGGCCAGCTCGGCGGTCAGGGGCAGGCGTTCGATGATGATCTGGGTGACCGGTCGGGAAAAGCGGACCGAGGTGCCGAAATCGCCCTGGAGGATCTTGCCGACGTAGAAGGCGAACTGCAGCGGGATCGGCTGGTCGTAGCCCTGGGCGTGGTTGAAGGCCTGGCAGGTGGCCTCGGTGGCCTTCTCGCCCAGCATGGCCTTGCAGGGATCACCGGGGATCAGGCGGCTGAGCGAAAAGGTGACAAGCAGGATCCCGAAGATCACCGGAACGGAGATCAGGATCCTTTTGAGCGCATATGAGAGCATGGGCGTTCCTTGGATCGGAAAAGGCGGCCCCCGAAGGGAGCCGCCTGTCCTGCCTTGGTTACTTGGCGTTCATCAGGCTGCCGAAGAGATAGGCATAGTAGGTGAAGGCACCGGTATTGCCGACATGCGCGGGGTTGGCGGCATCGATGCCGGCGCCCCAGCTGGCCACCACGTCATTGGCATCGAAGGCGCTGCCATCGGTGAATTTGACGCCCTCGCGCAGGTGGCAGGTCCAGACGGTGCTGTCCTCGTTGGCATCGCAGGAGGTCGCCAGGTTCGGCCCGATCTTCTTGGTCTTGGGATCGTAGCGCAGCAGCGTCTCGGTGATCGGGGTGCAGGCCGCCAGGCTCTCGCCGTCAGATTCATCCGGGCAGTAAAGGCTGATCGGCTCGGCGTTCTGCATGAAGACGAAGGTATCCTTGCCGGGATTGACGTCCTCGAAGCGGATCGCGCCGAAGGCGGGCACCTCGCCCCCCGTCAGGTTGGCCTGCGCTGCATAGGCCGAGGCGCCATGGGCGATCGGCACCGTCGGCACCAGCTTCTTGATCTCGTCGTTGGCCTCGGCATAGAGCGGCTCGGCCTTGGCGGGATCGGCGATGGTCGCGGCCTTGGCCAGCGGCTCGTAGATCGCCGGCTGCGGCTTGCCGAAGTTCTTGGTGTTCGACGAGAAGTGGTAGTCCAGGAAGTTGGTGACATGGGGATAGTCCGCGCCCCAGCCCAGCAGGTGGAAGCCATCCAGACGGCCCTGCGCGGCGGCGTCGATGAACTCGCCCGATTCCATCGGCACGACTTCGGCGTCGATGCCCAGGTTCTGCTTCAGCTGGGTCTGGATCTCGACCGCGACGGAGCCCGGCTCGGGCAGGTAGCTGCGGAAGACGTCCCGGTAGAAGATCTTGGTCTTGAAGCCGTCGGGATAGCCCGCCTCGGCCAGCAGTTCCTTCGCCTTCTTGGGATCGAAGGCGTACCAGTCATCCCCGGCACAGCCGTTCTCAAGCGAGCAGGGCGTGAAATGCGACGCCACCTCGGAGCCCTCGGGATAATAGTAGTCGATGATCCGCTGGCGATCGATGCCCATGCCGATGGCCTGGCGCACCCGCACGTCATCGAAGGGTTTGTAGGTGTTGTTCATGCCCAGGTAGAAGGAGTTCGGCGAGGCCACGGGCAGGAATTGCAGCGAGGGATCGTTTTCCACCGCGTCGAAATCGTCGGGGCTGAGGTTGGTGATCTCGTCCACCGTGCCGGCGCGCAGCTCGTTCAGGCGACCCGCCCCCGAGGCGTTCCAGCGGAACACCAGCTTGTCGTAGGCCGGTTCCTTGCCCCAGTAGTTGTCATTGCGGCTCATGACGATGGAATCGCCGCGGTTCCAGGCATCAAGCTTGAAGGGGCCGGTGCCGATGGGATCGTCCAGCAGCTTGCCCTCGGGACCAAGCGCGGCGATGTGTTCGGACGGCTGGATGCCGAAGACCGGGAAGATGATCTTGGCGCTGAACGCCGGATCGGGCTTGCACATGGTCACGGTGACGGTCAGCTCATCGGTCGCCGCGATCGACTTGATCGTGCCGCCGTAGTCGCAGGACGGCGCCGAAACGCTGGTGCCCTCGAAGGCGAAGGCCGGACTCCCCAGGACAGCCCCGAGGGCGAGCGCGGCGCCGTAGCCGAGCAGGCGAACTTTCATGCGGATTCTCCCTTATTTTTATTTGCGCGGTCTTTGACCGCGGCCTCTCTGTCGCGCCGGATGGGCCTCCGTGGGGCCCTCTGGCACCTTGACACTGGTAAGACGTCAGACCAATTGTCAATCGCATCGCAGGAGATTTCATGGACCGCCCCGCCCCGAAACCGCAGGTCACGCTCGGACCGCTCGAAAAACAGGACCGCGTGAGCCTGGTCAGCAGGGCCCTGGCCGATTTCATCCAGACCGCAGAGCTGAAGCCCGGCGACCGGCTGCCTGCCGAACGCGTTCTGATGGAAACGCTGGGCGTCGGACGCTCGACCATCCGCGAGGTGATCGGGCGCTTCCAGGCCCTGGGCGTGGTCGAGATCCGCAAGGGCAGCGGCACCTACCTGCGGCGCCGGGTCTCGGCCTCGACCATCCAGATGCCGCTGTCGATCGACGCGGCCAGCCTGGGCGATGCGCTGCGGCTGACGCTGGAGGTGCGCCGCGGGCTTGAGGTGCAGGCCTCCGCCATCGCCGCCGCCCGTCGCAGCGAAACGGACCTGCGCCAGATCGAGGCCTGCCTGCTGACCATGGAAGAGGCCCATGAACGGGAGGGATCGGCGGGGCGCGCCGATCTGGCCTTCCACCTGGCCATCTATGATGCCACCGGAAATCCGCTTTTCCGCCAGTTGCTTGAACAGATGCGCGAAGGGTTCGAACGGTTCTGGGACCAGCCCTTCGACCGTCCCGATTTCGCCGCCCGTTCCTTCCCGCTGCATCGCGACCTCTACGAGGCCATCGCCGCCGGCGATCCCGCGCAGGCCGTCGCGATCACCACCCGCATCCTCGACATCGTCGAGGAAGACCTTGAGGTCCTTTCGAAATGACGTCTTTCTTGCTGCCCGAAACCATCGTCGCCCATGATCACGACGTGCCGCTGGATGCGGTCGTGCCGCCGATCGCGCAGACCTCGCTCTTCACCTTCCGCGACTACGACGAGATGCTCGCGACCTACCGAGGAGAGCTGGCCCGCCCGGTCTATTCCCGCGGCCTCAACCCCACGGTCCGCGCCTTCGAAGAGAAGCTGGCGCAGCTGGAGGGGGCCGAGGATGCCTGCGCCTTCGGCAGCGGCATGGCGGCGATCTCGGCCACGGTGCTGACCTTCGCGGGCCCCGGTGACCGCATCGTCGCGCTGGAAAGCATCTATCCCGACGCCTACCGCTTCTTCGAAACCCTTTGCGCGCGGTTCGGCATCCAGGTCGATTACGTGGACGGCAGCGATCCTGATGCCGTCGAGGCCGCCCTGCCCGGCGCGCGGCTGCTTTACCTCGAAAGCCCGACAAGCTGGGTGATCGAAGCCCATGACGTCGGTGCACTGGCGGCGCTGGCGCGGCGCCACGGCGTGCTTTCGGTGATCGACAACAGCTGGGCCACGCCGATCTTCCAGCAACCGCTGGGGCTGGGCGTCGACATCGTGCTGCATTCCGCCTCGAAATACCTCGGGGGCCACAGCGACGTGGTGGCGGGCGTCATCGCCGGGCCGAAGGCGCTGGTCACCCGCGTCCGCAACGAGGCCCTGCCCTACCTGGGCGGCAAGTGCAGCCCTATGGACGGCTGGCTGCTGCTGCGCGGGCTGCGCACCCTGCCGCTGCGCATGAAGGCCCACCAGGAGGCTGCCGCGCTGATCGCAGACCGCCTGGCCGCGCATCCGCAGGTGACTTCGGTCGCGCATCCCTCGCGCCTGGCGACCCTCCCGCCGGGGCTGACCGGCTGGTCCGGGCTGATGTCCTTCGCCGTCAGCGAACGGATCCACATCCCCCGCTTCTGCAACGCCCTGCGTCTGTTCCGCCTGGGTGTCAGCTGGGGCGGCCACGAAAGCCTGGTGGTGCCGGCGCAGGTGGTCCTTTCGCAGGCCGCGCCCCCCAATGCCGCGCTCGCCTTCAACATGGACCCGCGCTCGGTCCGGATCCACGTCGGGCTGGAGGGCGCCGAGCCGCTCTGGGCCGATCTGAGCGCTGCCCTCGATGCCGCCGCCGCCCCCTCCCAGGATACCGCAAGGAGCTGAACCGATGACCGCCCCCCTCGATACCGTGCTGGCACGGGCCGATGCCAACCTGCCCTCCAGCCTCGACACGCTGTTTGGCCTGCTGCGCATTCCCTCCGTCTCGACCGACCCGGCCCATGCCGGCGATTGCCGCGAGGCCGCCGGGGCACTGGCCGCCTATCTCGAAACCCTTGGGCTGGCCGCAACGGTGCGCGAAACCGCCGGGCATCCGGTGGTGCTGGCCCGCCTCGACGGCCCCGAGGGCGCGCCGCATGTGCTGTTCTACGGTCATTACGATGTCCAGCCCGTCGATCCGCTTGCGCTCTGGACCCGCGATCCCTTCGACCCCGCGATCCTGACCGAGGCCTCGGGGCGCAAGATCATCGCGGCGCGCGGCGCCTCGGACGACAAGGGCCAGCTGATGACCTTCGTCGAGGCGCTGCGCGCCTGGCGCGAGGCCGCCGGTGGCCTGCCGATCGGCGTCACCCTGCTGCTGGAGGGCGAGGAGGAATGCGGCTCGGTCTCGCTGCCCGCCTTCCTTGAGGAAAACAAGGCCGAGCTTCAGGCCGATTTCGCGGTGATCTGCGACACCGGCATGTGGGATGCCGAGACGCCTTCGATCACAACCTCCCTGCGCGGGCTGGTGGGCGAGGAGGTGGTGATCCGCGCCGCCGACCGCGACCTGCATTCGGGCGGCTTCGGCGGGGCGGCGGCCAATCCGCTGCACATCCTCTCGGCGATCCTCGCGGACCTGCGCAATGCCGATGGCCGGATCACCCTGCCCGGCTTCTACGACGGCGTGGAGGAGGTCCCGGAAGAGCTGAAGGCGCAATGGGCGGCGCTGTCGGAAGGCCGCGACCCGCTGGGTGCGGTCGGGCTGTCGCAGCTCTCCGGAGAGGTCGGGCGCAGCCACCTGGAGCTGGTCTGGGCCCGCCCCACCGCCGAGGTCAACGGCATCGCCGGCGGCTATGCGGGCGCGGGCTTCAAGACGGTGATCCCGGCAGAGGCCACCGCCAAGGTGTCGTTCCGGCTGGTGGGCCATCAGGACCCCGAGAAGATCCGCGCTGCCTTCCGCGCCCATGTGCGCGACCGCCTGCCCGCCGACTGCAGCGCCAGCTTTGCCGATCACGGCGGCGCCATCGCGGTGCAGATGCCCTGGGACTGGCCGGTCTACGACGGGGTGAAGGCGGCGCTGGCCCAGGAATGGCCGCAGCCCCCGGTGCTGGTGGGCGGCGGCGGTTCGATCCCCATCGTGGCCGATTTCCGCGCCACGCTGGGCCTCGACAGCCTGATGGTCGGCTTCTCGCTGGGCGATGACCGGGTGCATTCCCCGAACGAGAAATACAACCTCGGCTCCTTCGAGGGGGGCATCCGTTCCTGGGTGCGCATCATCGCCGCACTGGCGGAATAAGGTGTCGGGGGCCGGGATCCGGCCCCCCTCGCCTCAGATCACCATGCAGACGGTCTTTTCCTCAAGGTAGTTCGACAGGCCCGCCAGGTTGTTCTCCACGCCCCAGCCCGAGGCCTTGATGCCGCCCTTGGGCAGCTCGGGGGAAAAGTAGCTGTGGCAGTTGACCCAGACCGTGCCCGCGCGGATGCCCGCCGCCAGCCGGTGCGCCGACGAGAGGTCCTGCGTCCAGACCGAGGCCGCCAGCCCGTATTCGGTGTCATTGGCCAGCGCCAGCACCTCTTCGGGACTGTCGAAGGGGGTGACGGCGGTGACCGGGCCGAAGATCTCCTCGCGCATCAGCGCCATGTCGGGGCGGGTATGGGTGACGACGGTGGGCGCGTAGAAGGCCCCGCCCAGATGCGCGCCCCCGGCAATGACCTCGGCGCCCTCGGCGCGGCCGCCGTCGACATAGCGCGCCACCCGCGCCGCCTGTGCCTCACTGACCAGGGGGCCAAGGTCGCTTTCGGGATCAAGGCCATGGCCCAGCTTCAGCCGCGTGGCCTCGGCGGCCAGCCCCTCGCAGAACCGGTCATGGACCGACCGGTGCACGTAGATGCGCGACCCCGCGACACAGACCTGACCGGAGTTGGCGAAGATACCCCGCGCCACGCCGGGCACGCTCAGCGACAGGTCGGCATCGGGCATCACGATGGCAGGGCTCTTGCCGCCCAGCTCCAGCGTCAGTTTCTTGAGGTTGCCGCGCGCCGAGTTCAGCAGGATCCGCCCCACCTCGGTCGAACCGGTGAAGGCCACCTTGGCAACGCCCGGGTGTTTCGCCAGCGCGTCGCCGACCTCGTGACCATGGCCGGTCAGCAGGTTGACGACACCGGCAGGCAGCCCGGCTTCCTGCATCAGCTCGACCAGGCGGATCGCGGTGAGCGAGGTTTCCTCGGCCGGTTTCAGCACCACCGTGCAGCCCGCGCAGAGCGCCGGCGCCAGCTTCATCGACGCCATCAGCATCGGCGAATTCCAGGGCGTGATCGCCGCCACCACGCCAATCGGCTCTGGGCGGGTATAGGCCATCACCTGCTTGCCCTTCGGCGCATAGCCGATGGAAGGCGTGATGGTCTGGCCGTGGATCTTGGTCGCCAGCCCCGCGTAATAGCGGAACTGCGCCGCCGAGGCCGGAATCTCTGCAAAGCGGGCGGTGGCATAGGTCTTGCCCTGATCGAGGCTTTCCAGCTCCGAAAGCTCCTCCGCATGGGCGTCGATCAGATCGGCGATCTTCCACAGCAGCGCCTGGCGGGCGGCGGGCAGCATCCCGGCCCAGTCCGGACCTTCCAGCGCTGCCTGGGCGGCGGCAACGGCGGCATCGGCCTCTGCCGCACCCGCGCGCGAGAGGCTGGCCAGGTGCTGGCCGGTGGCGGGATCCCAGGTCTCGAACTGCTGCTCCAGCACCGACCATTCGGCGCCGATCAGGACGGGCTTGGCACCGCCTTCGAGGAACCGGCGCGCACCGTCGGTCTTGGGGGGATGGGGGCGCAGGGTCAGGCTCATGAGGTTTCCTTGATCAGATCGCGGGCGCGGGCAGCGCCGCGCAGGATGGAATGGTAGCCGGTGCAGCGGCAGATATTGCCCTCAAGCGCCTCGCGCAGCCCCGCGTCATCGACATCGGGACGCGCCGAGAACAGCCCGGCCAGGGTCATCATCACGCCGGGCGCGCAATAGCCGCACTGGAAGGCGTTCTCCTCGGCCATGGCGCGCGCCAGGAGGGAACCCACGGGCAGGGTCTCCAGCGCTTCGATGGTGGTGACGGCGCGGCCCTGCAACTGCCACCCCATCAGCAGGCAGCTGTTCACCGCCTGCCCGTCCAGCAGCACCATGCAGGCGCCGCAGCGACCGATCTCGCAGCCGATCTTGGTGCCGGTGCGGCCCAGATCGTCGCGCAGTACCGTGGCCAGCGTCGCCTCGGGGGCGATGGTGGCGGGCAGGCCGTTCAGGATGAAGGTGACGCTCATGCCGCGCTCTCCGCTTCGCTCATCGCCAGGATCTCCTCGGGGGGGAAGGGGGCGGTGGCGGGCCAGCGCCCGGTGGCATCGGCCACCGCATTGGCAATCGCCGGGGTGATCGAGGAAAAGCCGATCTCTCCGGCGCCGCGCGGCCCGAAGGGATCGCCGGGATCCAGCGTTTCATGGGCGGTGACATGCATTTCCCCGGGCACATCGCGCACCCCGGGCATGGCGTAGGTGTCGAAATTCTTCGTCACCATCTGGCCGTCCCGCATCAGGATGTCCTCGCTCAGGGTAAAGCCCGCACCCTGGATCAGCGCCCCCTCCATCTGGCCAAGGTAGGAGGCCATATCGATCACCGGCCCCGCGGCCGAGTGGAACTCGAGCCGGACCAGCCGGACCGCGCCGGTGATGCGATTGACGGCAACGCGGGCCAGCGTCGCGCCATAGGTGAACAGGAAGCGGGCATTGCCCTTGAAGTAATCGCTTTTCGGGAAGGCGTAATGGGCCTCCTCGGCGGTGACATCGCCCAGATCGGCAAAGCGCAGCAGCGGTGCCGGGGCGTTGGCGCCCCGCGCGCCGATCCCCCCCGGCACGATGCAAAGGCTCTCGACCGCATGGCCGAGGCGTTGCGCAGCCTGCCCCAACAGGCGCGCGGACAGGCCCGGTGCGGTTTCCGAGACGCCCTTCCAGACCACGTAGCCCCCGCGCGCGGCGGTGGTCGATCCGCTGTCGGGCGCGGCACCTGTATCGCCAAAGATCACCTCCACGTCGCTGCGCGCGCAGCCCAGACGCTCGGCCACGGCGGCATGGAGCGAGGCGACAAGGCCCTGCCCCATCTCGTCCAGCCCACAAAGCGCCTGCACCTTGCCGTCCTTCAGCCGCAGCGCGAAACGGGCCTCGTCCTCGGGGATCGTGCCAAGGCCGGTGCCCTGGTAGGTCAGCGCCATGCCGGTGCCGGGGATCTCCTCGGGCGCGACCTCGAAGGGGGCCCAGATGGCAGAGGCCTGCGCGGCATCCAGCATCTCGTGCAGCCGCTCCGAGGGGCCGACGGCCTGCCCCAGATAGCCCGGGCTGCCGGGCACGCGCAGGTTGCGCCGCCGCATGGCCGCGGGATCAAGGCCCGCCTTTGCCGCCAGCCGGTCGATCTGGCATTCCACCGCATAGGTCATCTGGTTGCAGCCAAAGCCCCGGAAAGCCCCGCCGATGCCGTTGTTGGTATAGGCCAGCCGCCCCCGGGTGCGGATATTGGGGATCACATAGGGCCCGGCGCAATGTTCCATCGCGGTTTCCATCACCCCCGGAGAGAGCGAGGCATAGGCGCCGCTGTCGGCCAGTAGCGCCACCTCCTGCGCCAGCAGGAGGCCTTCGCCGTCGCAGGCGGTGCGCATCCGGATGGTCATCGGGTTGCGCTTGATCCCGGCACGGGTGCTTTCGGCGCGCGACAGCTGCAGGCGCACCGGGCGCCCGGTCTTCAGCGCCAGCAGCGCCAGCGCGGGCTGCACCGTCAGTTCGTCCTTGCCACCGAAACCGCCACCGATGGGGGATGTGATCACACGGATCTTCGCTTCGGGCAGGGCAAGGATGCGCGACAGTTGCAGCCGGTCACGGGCGCCGTGCTGACCGCCGACGCAGACCAGCAGCCCGTCACCCTCGGGGGCGATCCAGCCGCCCTCGGTCTCCATGAAGCCATGCATCTGGCGCGGCGTGGTATAGGTCGCCTCGACCACATGGGCAGCGGTGGCAAAGGCGGCCTCGGCATCGCCGCGTTCCAGCACTACCTCCGAGACGAGGTTGCCGCCCGCATGGACCTTCGCCGCCCCGGGCGCCAGGGCGGCGGCCATGTCGGTGACCAGCGGCAGCGGGCGGTAGGCGACCCGGATCAGCGCCAGCGCCGCCTCGGCGGTGGCAGCATCGCGGGCGGCGACGGCGGCCACCATGTCGCCGATATGGCGCACCTTGTCGGCACAAAGCGCCGGCTGGTCCTGAAAGACGATCCCGAAGGCATTGAGGCCCGGGATGTCGCGATGGGTGACCACGGCTTCGACGCCGGCAAGCGCCTCGGCCTCGGTGGTGTCGATCGAGAGGATCTCGGCATGGGGATGGGCGGCGCGCAGGATGCGGCCCACCAGCATGTCCGGGGCGCGGTGATCGGTCAGGTATGGCATCTGGCCGCGCACCTTGGCGGGCATGTCGGGGCGGGTCTGCCAGCGTTCGCCCCCGCTGGCGCGGCCCAGCACGGTCTGCTGCGGCGGCAGGGCGCGTGCGGGGATCGGGGTCCGGCGCCCGGGCTGCGCGGGCAGCTGCCCGGTGATCCCGAAGGCCAGCGCATTGGCGGCGATCCGGCGGCGGTAGCGGGCAGAGCGGAAGGCGCAGTCCGGCGCCTGGACCTCGGCCTCGATCCGGGCGCGCAGGGCGTCCGGGTCCAGCGTCGCGGGGTCCTGCCCGGCCAGCCAGGCCTCGGTGCCCGCAAGGCGGCGCGGCGGAACCGGGCCGCCGCCAACCGCCAGATGCGCCATGGAAATCCGCGATCCCTTCATCTTCAGCGCGAAGGCCGAGGTCAGGATCGCAGGGGAGAAGGCCGCGCGCAGGCCGGTCTTGCGCCAGCCGTGCCGGTCGGCGGGGCGGATCGCCACCGACAGGATCAACCCGCGCGGCTCGGCCAGATATTCGGCCAGGGCGCGCGGGCCCTCGGTGGTCTCCAGCTGCGCCCCCAGCACCAGAAGCGCCGGCATCAGGCAACCGGCGCCGAAACCGATCTGACCGCCCAGCGTGCCCATGCGCCGGATGCCCGGGGCGGCCACGTCGCGCAGCGCCTCAGACAAAAGCGGCAGGCCGGCGCGACGGATCTCTTCCAGCGGGGTTGCCGCGCCGATGGTCAGGCCCCGGATGCCCCGCGGCAAAAGCGAGCCGACCTCGGCCATCACGGCGGGGCGCGCGCGCCCCTGCGACCATTGCAGCTGCAACGCCGTGCCGCCCGCCACCGGCACCGCGCCCTCTGCCATCATCTCTGCCGCCTGCGTCAGAGAGGCGGGGTGCAGGATCTTCATGCGGCGGCCTCCGGCAGGGTGGTGCCGTAGGTCAGCCCCTTCTCCTTCAGCCAGCGGCGATAGGCGACGGAGGAGCCGTCGGCGCGGGTCGGGATCTCGGCGCGGGGCTCCAGCGGCAGCAGCAGCGGGCGCTGGTTCTCGACGATGATGCGGTCCTGAAGGAAGATCACCTGTTCGAAGCGCAGCAATTCCGTGTGGCTCGCGGTCTGGTCGGTCAGGTACATGACCGGCTGGGCGCGGCAGAGCCCCTCTTCCAGCGGCTGGATGAACAGCGCGATCGCGTCCAGCACCCCGCCGCTGTCGGGCACGACCCGGTACAGCATGACGACGAAGGGCGCCGGCACCCGGTAGATCAGCTGCGCGAATTCGCCTTCGGGCCGCGAGGCGGTCATCTGCGGCTGGAAGAACTTGCAGTTGGTGGCCCAGACCTCGTCCACGTCGCGGCGGATCTCGGTGGTGTAATGCAGAACCTCGGTGTGCGGTTCGGAGCCCAGGATATCCGCGTGCACGAAGGGGAAATGCGCCATGTCGAGGAAGTTCTCGACCACCCGCAGCCCCGAGGCGCGCATCTTCACCCAGCCGCAGGGCACGAAGCGGCGGGTGGGGTCGTTCGCCTCCTCGATCTCGAAGATCTCCTTCGCGGGCTGGCCGAGGGTGGTCCAGAGGCAGCCGTATTTCTCGCGCACCGGCAGGGCCGCGCCATCGCAGATGACCTGCGGGCCGGGACCCACGGTGATCTGCTGGCCCAGAAGTCGGGTCTCCTCGGCCCGGTGTAGATCGCCCATCGAGGCGACGGCATACCAGTCATCCAGAGCGACCCTGTCGGTGGTGCGTGTCATGGGAAGGCGATCCTCAGTTGTCGGTCCATTGCCGGGTGCCGCCGCCATTGGCGTCAAGCCAGGCCTGACGGCGGGTGAAATGCGCGGGCGCCAGACGGTGCACGCGTTCGATGATCTCGGCCATGTTGCCGGTCTTCAGCTGGCCGTCCTCGACGACGATCTCTCCGTTGACCATGGTCATCGACACGTCGCTGCCGCGCACCGCGTGGACCAGGTTGTGCTGCAGGTTGAACCAGGGCCCATCGGGATGGAACGGCACCATGCGCGGCTGATCGGCGCGCAGGGCGATGATATCGGCCTTCTTGCCGACCTCCAGCGATCCGGTGACATCACCCAGCCCGAGGGCCTTCGCGCCAAGCGAAGTGCCCATTTTCAACACCTGCCAGCTGTCCATGGCGGCGGCGTCGCGGTGGCGCAGCTTGCCCAGAAGCGAGGCGACCTTCATGTCCTCGAACATGTCGAAGTTGTTGTTCTCCTTCTCGCCATCGGTGCCGATGCCGACGGGCACGCCCAGCTCCAGCATCTCGGCAATCGGCGCGATGCCGGAGGCCAGCTTCATGTTCGACACCGGGTTGTGCGCGACCGAGACGTTGTGCTGCGCGATCAGCTCCACCTCGTCCTGATCCAGCCAGACGGCATGGGCGAACATGGTCCAGGGGGTCTCGAAGAAGCCCAGGTCCTTGAAGACCTGCATCGGCTTCTTGCCGTAGCGGTCCACGTACCCCTGCTTCTCGATCTCGGCCTCGGAGGAATGGGTGTGGAAGCCGGTGTTGTGCTTCTTGGCCATGTCGATGGCGCGCTGCTGGCCCTTCTCGTCGGCGTAAAAAAGGTGTTCCAGACCGACCCAGACGTTGACGCGCCCGTCCGCCCCGCCATGCCAGCGCTCGATCAGCGCCTCGTTCATGTCGAGCGTGTCGAAATAGTCGTAATCGGGATGCTCGCCCACGTAGGGCACCGCCACCAGCCGGTTGCCCAGGGTTTCGGCGGCCCGGGCCGAGCCGTCCATGTAGCGCCACATGTCGACGATGGTGGTGGTGCCACCCAGCAGGCTTTCGGCATAGGCAAGGTAGCTCGCCGCCTCGGCCTCTTCTGACAGCAGGCAGCGGTGCATCGGGTTGATGTGTTTCGTCAGCCATTCCCAGACCGGCAGGTGTTCGGCGGTGCCGCGCAGGAAGCCGGAATGGGCATGGGCGTTGATCAGGCCCGGCATCAGCACCATGCGGCCCATGTCCTTCACGGGCAGGTCGGGATGGGCGGCCAGCACCTCGGCCTTCGGGCCCACGGCGGCGATGGCATCGCCCTTCACCGCGACGGCGCCGCCGGCGATCACGCGCAGATCGGCGTCCATGGTGACGACGGCATCGGCGGTCAGGATCATGTCGGTCATTGATCTTCCAGTACGAATTGGGCCGCCCGTTCACCGATCATGGTGACGGGGGCATGGGTGTGGCAGGCGGGAATGTCCGGAATGACGGAGGCATCGGCGACCCAGAGGCCGCGGGCGCCCTTGACGGCGAGGCGCGGGGTGACGGGGGCATCGTCCCCCTGCCCCATCCGCGCGGTGCCGCAGCAATGGAAGAAGGTCGAGGTGGCGCGGCGCACGAAGGTCTCTGTCGCGGCGCCGGTGAGCTTCGTGTCGGGGGCGGCATAACCCGCGAAGAGGTCCCCGAAGCCCGCGCTTGCCACCATGTCCTGAAGGAATTCGACACCCCGGATCAGCGCCTGAAGGTCGCGCGGATCCGAGAGCAGGTTCGGCTGGATGTCCAGGGGCGCATCGGGGGCCGCCCCGCCCAGCCGCATCCGGCCCTTCGAATGCGAGCGCATGACGCCAAGGCCGATGGCAAAGACGTCGCCCTCAAGATCGTAGTGATCCCAGAGCGCCGGCACGGCGGAGCGCCCCTGCACCGGGAAGGCCAGCAGATCGGCCTGCTCCAGCGCCGCATCGGATTTCCAGATCGTCAGCGTGCCCCCGCCATTGCCCTTCATCGGGCCAAGGGGGCGGGAGGCGCGGAAGTTCAGCGCCCGGATCAGCGGGTGATCCTGAAGGTTCTCGCCCACCCCTTCGGCGCGGATGCGCAGGGGCAGGCCAAGGCGGGCCAGCTCGGCCTCGGGGCCGATGCCCGACAGCTGCAGCAGGCGCGGCGTTTCCAGCGCCCCGGCGGCCAGGATCACGCCACGGGTGGCTTCCAGCCTTTCGCTTTGACCGCTCCGCCAGACCGTGACGCCGCAAGCGCGGTCGCCGTCAAACAGCACTTCGGTTGCCCGGGCGCCGGTCAGCAGGGTCAGGCCGGGATGGTTCAGGACCGGCTCCAGATAGCCCATGGCCGAGGTCCAGCGCCGCCCGTCGGGACCAATGTTGAAATTCGCCAGCGCCACGCCAAGGGGTTCGGACCCGTTCGGATCGGCGTTTTCCGGCAGGCCCATCGACCGTGCCCCGCCCAGCATGGCCTGTGTCAGCGGATGATCGGGATCGGGCGGGGTGATCTGCATCGGGCCATCTTCGCCGCGCAGGGCGTCGGGCGCACCATGCCAGGTCTCGCAGGCCCGAAAGGCTGGCAGGCAGTCGTCCCAGCCCCAGCCCGGCGCAACGGCGTCCCAGCGGGCGTAATCCGCCGGGACACCGCGATACCACATCATCGCATTGGTGGCGGAACTGCCGCCCAGCCCAAGGCCCCGGGGGATCGGGATCTCGCGCCCAAGGATGCGCTCCGTGGGGGTGTAGCGGTGCCCCCAGTCCCAGCGGCCGCTTTGCAGGGCGAACCAGCCGGCGGCATCCTCGATCTCGGGGACGCCCAGGGTGCTTTCGCCCGCCTCGATCAGGATCACCGAGGCCCCGGCCTCCAGCAGGCGGCGCACCACCGGCGCGCCCCCCGATCCCGATCCGACGACGATGTAGTCCGCGCCGCTCATCAGTTGTGCTCCGACGGGCCCATGATGGTGATGCCCTCGGTCTTCTCGACATGGCGCACGAAGATGTACTTGTCCTCGCGCCCGTCGGAATGCTTGCGCTTGATTTCCGGCTGCACGGTGCCGGCGACCTTGGCGACGACGATATAGGGTTCGCCCGCCGCGAGGCCCGCTTCGCAATGGGCGTCGAAGTCCTCAAGCGTGCGGGCGGTATAGGCGTGTTTCACCCCCGCGCCCTGCGCGATGGCGGCCAGATCCACGGTGCCCGAGGCGGTGTGGGTCTTCGGGCCGCCGATCGACTGGTACTGTTCGTTGTCCCAGACCACGATGAAGAGGTTCTTCGGTTTCTCGTTGCCCACCGTGGCCAGGATGCCAAGGTTGAACAGCAGCCCGCCATCGGTATCCAGCGACACGATCTGCCGCTCCGGCAGGCCGGCGGCCAGACCGAAGGCCTGCGGCGTCACGCAACCCAGCTGCTGCTGGAAGAGGGACGCCTCGCGCATATGCGGCGCGGCATTGTACCATTCATCGACCGAGGCCCCGAGCGAGAGGATCACCAGCTCGTTCTCCAGCCGGGCGGCCAGTTTCGTCATGCAGTCAAAGCGTTTCATCGCACGATGCTCCCCGAAAGGGCCACGGCCGTGTGGTAGTAGGAGGAATAGGCCAGCTCGTAGGCATCCACGATGGCCTGTTCGATGCGCGCTTCCTCGCGTTCGACCACGTAGGGGATGCGCAGCGCCTGAAGGACCGGCTCCATGGTGATGCCATGCGGCACGGCCCACCAGTTGTTTTCGCCCATGTCGCCGCGATAGCTCATCAGCATGACGACGGGGATGCCGGCGCCCAGGCCCATCCGCGCCAGCGGTTCGACAGAGGCACGCAGACCCGAGTTCTCCATCACCAGGGCGGCGCGCTTTCCCGACAGGAAGACCCCGCCGCAGATCGCCGCGCCCTCGCCCTCGTTGGTGACCTGGATGGTGCGGATGTCGGGATCGGCATCCAGAGCCGGGTACAGTTCCTTGAACAGGCTGTCGGGCAGGTAGCAGACGATGCTCACTCCGGCCCGCCTGAGGCCGCGGATCACCGCGTCTACGGCGCTTTGTTGCATGGGGGGATCTCTTTCAGAAGTCTTTCAGGGGCCAGCCTGTCAGAGCCGAGGTGTTCCGAAAAGACGCTCATTTCGGAACCGGATGTTCGCCTTTATGCAACACCTTTCAGAACCTCTCGATCATCCGGGTCAGGCTGTTGCCAAGCGCCTCGGCGGCTTCCGAGGTCTCGCCCTTGGGGCGCCCGATCAGGGTCAGGCGCCGCGAGGCCAGCCGCGCATCGCTGAGCGGGATGAACACCAGCTGACCGCGCGCGATCTCGGCCTCGACGCCCAGGCGGGTCTGCATGACAGTGCCCAGCCCGCGCGTCGCGAGATCCACCATCAGCGCGATGGAATTGGTGCTGGTGCGCCGCGACAGTTCCACGAAAGAGCCGGCAAAGACCTGTTCGACGGAGTTCGCCAGGGTCAGCGATCCGTCCGACAGGATCACCCTTTCCCCTGCAAGATCATAGACCTTCAGCGGCCCTTCATGGCGGGTCAGCGGGCTGCCGGGCGGCACCAGAACGCCCAGCGGCAGCGCCACCGCCGCCATCCGGCGGGCGCGGCGCGGCAGGCGCACGTCGAAGGCCACCGCCAGATCGGCATCGCCCGCCGCCACCATGTCGGCGGCCTCCTGCCCGGAGGTGACGCGGACATCCACGCTGACCTCCGGATGACGCACCCAGAAGGACGAAAGCACCTCGGGCACCATGCCGCGCGCAACGCTTTCGATCACCGCAAGCGTCACCGAGCCGCGCCTGAGCCCGCGCAGATCGCTCAGCCCCGTCATCGCCCGGTTCAGTTCCGAACTCGACTGTTGCAGGTGGTAGGACAGCAGTTCTCCGGCCGAGGTCAGCCGCAGCCGCTGCTTGGTGCGTTCGAACAGCGGCATTCCGACATCCTCCTCCAGCTGCTTGATCGTGCGGCTGATCGAGGAGGGCGCGACATTGAGCGAGAGTGCCGCCTGCCGGATGGAGCCCAGCCGCGCCACCAGCATGAAGTGGTGAACGCGGGAGGAGACGAGGCCGAGCCGGTGAAGATCCATCACTCGGCCGATTCAAAAAGCGGCTGGATCGCCATTTCCGGCACCAAAACCAGCCCCTTGTCGGTGATGCGGATCTCGGGGATGACCGAGAGCGGGATCAGGTTGAAGCCCATGTAGGGGATGGTGCAGCCGGCCTTTTCCCATTCGACCTTCAGCGCCTTGACCTCTTCTGCGACGACGCCCACGCGCTTGTCCGACAACAGCCCCGCAACGGGCAGTTCGACCATGGCGGTGACCTGGCCGTCCATCACGACGCAGACGCCGCCCTGCGCCGCCTCGATCGCCTGAAGGGCCACGGCCATGTCGGCCTCGTTGGTGCCCGCGACGATGATGTTGTGGCTGTCATGCCCGACCGAGGAGGCCACCGCCCCCGCCTTCAGGTTGAAATTCGACAGCAGGCCATGGGCGACGTTGCCCTGCGACTTGCCATGCCGTTCCACCACGGTAACGAAGCACAGGCCGTGGGTGTCGAAATGGCTCTGCCAGTCGTTCGCGGGCTCAAGCCGGATCTTTTCATGCGGCAGGGTGATGCCCGGAAGCTCGGTCCGGATGGCATGGGCGATGACCGGCGCGGTCGGCAGGTCCGGGGTCAGCTTCAGCCCCTTCGGCAGCTTCACCGTGTGATAGGCGGCCTCGGGGTAGCGGTAGGGCTGCGACAGCGCCTGATCGAGGCGCGGCGTGACCTTGCCGTGCTCGACCATCAGTTCACCGCCATACCAGGTGTTCACCGGCTTCAGATCGTCGTCCAGCAGCACCAGATCGGCGCGCCGCCCGCCGCCCAGGCCGCCGATCTCGTCGCCCATGCCAAACCGCGTGGCACCGTGGAGCGAGCCCATGGACCAGGCGGTTTCGGGCTTCATCCCGCAGGCCACCGCCTGCCGCGTCACCCAGTCGAGCCCGAAGAGCATCAGGTCGTCGGCGTCGCGGTCATCGGTGCAGACCGCCACCCGCTTGGGGCTGGCGCCGCGTTCGGTGATGACCCTGATCGCCTCGGGAAGCGAATGCCAGGGCGTGGTGGGCGGGCCGCCACGCAGGAACAGCCAGATGCCGGCTTCCATCAGGTCCTCGGCGATATCCACGTCGATGGCCTCATGGGTGTCGGTGACGCCCCCGGCGGCATAGGCGGCGACGAATTCGCGCCCGTAGACATGGCCCGAAACCGGGCGCCCGCGTTCCAGCGCCGCCTGGATGATGGCATGGCTGCGCGGGTCGGACATGGCGACGGGGACGAAATCCATCTTCTCGCCCAGGGCCACGGCCTCGGGCCATTTGTCGAAGAGGGCCGCGATCTTTTCGGGCGTCAGGTCTCCGCCCGCGGTTTCGAGCTCGGGCGAGGTCGCGGGCACGGTGGAAGGCACCGTCAGGAAGATCGACAGCGGCGCCTGGCGGGCATCTTCCAGCATCGCCTCGACGCCGGCCACATCCATGACGTTGCCGATCTCGTGACTGTCGCAGAAGATCGTGGTGGTGCCGTTCAGCAGCGCGGCTTCGGCATAGGCGCAGGCGGTGATCATCGAGCTTTCGATGTGGATATGCGGATCGACCAGACCCGGGGCGATGATCCCGCCGCCGGCATCATAGCGCGGCGCCGCCCCCCTGTAGCTGCCCGCCGGCATCATCGCCGCGATGCGCCCGCCCGACAGCCAGAACTCCTTGCCCGGCAGGGTGCGCTGCGAATAGGTCGACAGCGCCCGCGCGCCTGTGATCACAAGGTCGGGCTCGGCCCGGCCCGAGGCGACATCGGCCAGCTGCCGGGTCATGCCCGACAGCGGGGCCACGGAAAAACGGGTGATCTTCGTCATGTCATCTCCTCCGGGGATCAGTGGTAATCGGGAATGCCGGGCATGGTGATGAACCCCTCGCAGCGGCGCACCCGGCGCGCCCAGAGGCGCAGGGCAGGAAAATCGTCATGGTCGATGCCGAAATCGCGCGACAGCGCGAAGGGCACGAACAGCGCCAGATCCGCGAGGCTGAGCGTTGCCCCCGCCACGTAGCCCTGCCCCAGCGTGCCCTGGCGGGTCATGTGGTCTTCGAGGAGGCGCAGCAGCGCGCGGCTGCGGGCCCTCAGCGCGACCTCGTCGCCCGGGGCATCCATCAGCGCGCAGGCCCGCGCGGCGCTGGCCACCGCCAGATCGCGGTCCGCGAAGATCAGCCAGTCGTGCATCCGGGCCTGTTCGGCCGGGTCAGCGGGGATCAGCGCCCGCGCGCCGGGCAGCCCGGCAAGATAAAGCTGCATCGCGGCGGGCTGGCACAGCACCAGACCGTCATGCTCCAGCGTCGGCAGCCGCCCCAGCGGGTTCTTCGCCAGATAGCCGCGCGACAGGTGATCGCGCCCCGGGAAGGCATCGAGGTTCACCAGGTCCAGCGCCACCCCGGCCACCGAGGCGGTCAGCCGCAGCCGGTAGCACTGATCATCAAGGTCGTAATTCGACAGAACGGGCGCGCTCATGCCGGGATCTCCTCTCCGGCGAGGCGGCGCAGCCATTGCGCGCGCTCCAGCAGGTCCAGCAGCAGCCCGGTGCCCGGCGCACCAAGCGCGGTGATATGCAGCGCCGAACGGGTCGCCGAGAGCGCCTGAAGCCCGATGCGCAGCTGCACCGCCCCCGCATCCAGCAGCGCAACCTGCCCCTCGCGGATCAGCGGGCCTTCGAAGGCTTCGGGAAGGGCGGCCAGCGCGGCCTCAAGCGGTACGTCCAGCACGAGGGAGCGCACCGGCGTCACCGTCGCGTCATCGGGGGGCGGCCCGGCGGGATCGCCCAGCGGCTGGAAGACCCAGATCATCCCGGCGGCCTCGGTCGCGGCATAGGTGGTCGCGCAGATCGTCGCGGGCACGTCCAGCGCGGGATGCGCGGGGATGCCAGTGCAGCGGCCCGACCCCTCGAAGGCCCAGCCATGGTAGAGACAGGTGATATGGTCGCCGCGCACGAAACCGAAGCTCAGCTTCATGCCCCGATGCGGGCAGCGATCTTCCCAGACATGGGCGGTGCCGGCCTGATCGCGCCAGACCACGATCTCCTGGCCCTCCAGCAGGGTGCCGGCAGAGCTGCCCGCTTCGATGTCGCGCGACAGCGCAATGGGGCTCCAGCCCGGGATCGTCATGGTTTCTCACTCCGGTTGCAGGGGGTGGCGGTCCGGATCACCTCCCGGACGAGGCAATCGGCAGGGCCGAGACTCATCGCCATCTCGAACGCCTCGACAAGATCGACCGGGCCGCTCACGCAGAGCGTCGCAGTGGTCGAATTTTGGGCAACCACGCGCAGACCGAGCGAAAGTCGCCCCGCCCTGTGTTGCGCGAATTCGATGAAACTCGCTTCGGGAAGGGTCCCGAGAAAGGTGAAAGTCGCCGTCTGTCGCTGCGTCATGAAAGGGGTCTTGCGCCTTGTTTTCAAGGCTTTCCTGTAGGGGTCACGGCCCGGTCGGGGCCTGTGTCGCGCCCAGTAAGGCAAGTGCACCCTCCCGGGTCAAGTGTTGTTGAAAACGCAACAACAGCATCTGTTTTTTCGATCTTGGCACCAGGACCACCGATGCCGCAGGTTTTCCCCAGCCCCGCCCCGACGCCCTCCGGTCCTGCCGACCGGACCGCGCCCGACAGGGGCGGAAGGCGCCACTCCACCAGAACAGAGCGCCGCTCACAGCCAGAGGGTCGAACCGAATGATTTCCACCAAAGAGCTTTCCCGCCGCGGGTTTCTGAACATGGGCGCCGCCGCGGGTGCCGGCCTCGTGCTGTCGCAGACCGGGCTGATCCGTCCGGCCCATGCGGCGGCCCCGCTGGCCCCCGTGAAGGCCGAGGAGGCGCTGATCGCCTTCGGCCATACCGGCCCCACCTCGGACGAGGGCTGGACCTGGGCGCATGACCAGGGGATGAAGGCCGTCGAGGCCGCCTTCCCCGGCATCAAGACCACCTATGTGGAATCGATCCCCTATTCCGCCGACGCCACCCGGATCTTCCGCCAGTTCGTCAGCCAGGGCGCCAACATGGTCTTCGCGACCTCGAACTACGGCGATTTCCTGTATGATGTCGCCAAGCGCGCGCCCAAGGTCGGCTTCTACGAATGCGACGGGCGCAACCCGCTCGACAACCTCGGCACCTACTACGTGCAGCACTGGTACCCGACCTATGTCGCGGGCATCGCCGCCGGCGCCATGTCGCCCACCGGCAAGCTGGGCTACGTGGCCTCCTTCCCCGTGCCCTCCGTCTATTCCGGCACCAACGCCTTCCTGATGGGCGCCCGCACGGTGAACCCCAACGCCACGCTGCAATGCATCTCGATCAACAGCTGGTTCGATCCCCAGGCCGCCACCCAGGCCGGCACCGCGCTGCTGGACAACGGCTGCGACGTGCTGTTCGGGATCATGGACGAGGCCGGCTACCTTCAGGTCGCGCAGGATCGCGGCAAGAAGGCCGTGATGTGGAACACCGACCTGCGCCGCTACGGGCCGGATGCCTACATCAGCTCCATCGTGGTCAACTTCAACGACTTCTACGTCAAGCAGGTCGGTCGCCGCCTTGAGGGCTCCTGGACCCCCACCTACGAGCTGCTGCCGATGGGCGGGGGCGTGGACCGCGATGCCTGGGGCGCCACCGTTCCCGCCGAGGTCGCCGCCAAGGCCGATGCCGTGCGCACCAAGATGATGACCGAGGGCTACAGCCCCTTCGTCGGCGAGATCAAGGACGCCAAGGGCAACATCAAGGTCGCCAAGGGCCAGACCATGACCGAGCAGGAGCTCTATCACTGGAACTGGTCGATCGAGGGTGTCTCCGGTCTCGACGGCTGATCCATGGCCGAGGAATCCGTGCAATCGCGTCTCGGGCTGAAGCCCGGGACGCCGCCGCTGGTCGCGCTTCGCGGCGTGGCCAAGTACTTTCCCGGCGTGATCGCGAACGAGGACGTGAACCTTGCGATCTACCCGGGCGAAATCCACGCCCTTCTGGGCGAGAACGGCGCCGGCAAGTCCACGCTGATGAACATCCTCACCGGCATCTATCAGGCCGATGCCGGAGAGATCGTGGTGGATGGCGAGACCATGGCCTTTGCCTCTCCGGTCGAGGCCATCGCCGCCGGGATCGGCATGGTGCACCAGCATTTCAAGCTGGTGCAGGCCTTCACCGTGGCCGAGAACGTGCACCTTGGCTGGTCGCAGACGCCCGCGCGCATCTCCGCCCGCGATCTTGAGGCGCGCACGCTGAAGCTGTCGCAGGATCTGGGGCTGGCCGTCACCCCGGGCGCGCGGGTCTCGGACCTGTCCACCGGCGAGCAGCAGCGGGTCGAGATCCTGCGCGTGCTCAGCCGCGATGCCCGCGTGCTGATCCTGGACGAGCCGACCGCCGTGCTGACACCGGCAGAGGCGCAGGAACTGTTCGTCGCGCTGCGCGCCTTCACTGCGCGCGGCAATGCGGTGATCTTCATCTCTCACAAGCTGGACGAGGTGATGGAGATCGCAAACCGCGTCACCATTCTGCGCGGCGGTCGCAAGGTCGCCACCGAATGGACCGAGAACTGCTCGGAAAAGGGTCTGGCGCAGATGATGGTGGGGCGCGAGATCGTGCTGAACACCCTGCGCGGCCGCCCCGAGGGCGCGGGTATCGGCGCCCCGGTGCTGGAGCTGCGCGATGTCTCCCTGAACGCCGGCGACCTGTCCCTTCTGAAAAACATCAACCTGACGCTCCATGCCGGAGAGGTGCTGGGCATCGCCGGGGTCGCCGGCAACGGCCAGCGCGAACTGAGCCACCTTCTGACCGGCATGAGCACCCCCAGCGAAGGTGCGGTGCTGCTGGAAGGGCAAGACGTCTCGCGCAGCGGCGCGCGTGCCATGGCGCAGGCCGGTGTCGGCCATATCCCCGAGGACCGGCTGCATGCCGGCATGGCCCCCGCCCTGCCGATCACCGACAATGCGGTGCTGCGCGAATACGACCGCGCGCCGCTCGCGAAGGGGCCGTGGTACCTGCCCCGGCAGGCCTTCCACCTGGCCCGCGAGATCGCGAAGATCGCCGAGGTCGCGGTGCCCGATTTCGCCATGCCCGCCCGCAACCTTTCGGGCGGCAACCAGCAGCGGCTGGTGGCGCGTCGCGAGATGCGGATCGCCGACAAGGTGCTGATCGCGGCCTACCCCTCGCGCGGGCTGGACGTCGGCGCCATCAACACGATGATGCGCTACTTCGTAGAGCTGCGCGACAGCGGCGTCGCGGTGGTGCTGATCTCCGAAGAACTGGAAGAGCTGATGAACCTGGCCGACCGGATCGCCGTCATGTTTCACGGCGAGATCATGGGCATCCTGCCCGCCGAGGGCGTCGACATCGACGAGATCGGCCTGATGATGGGCGGGAGGCGCGCGGCATGAGCACCTGGCGATTGCAACGCCTGCCCGCGGCCTCGCCGCTGGTCTCGCTCTCGGCGCGGCTGATCTCGGTCGTGCTGGCGCTGGTGACGGCCGGGATCATCCTGGCGGCGACGGGCAAGAACCCGCTCGATCTGGGGGCGCAGGTGATCTCCTCGACCTTCGGGTCCAGCTTCGGCATGGCCGATCTGGCGCTGCTGTTCACGCCGCTGCTCTATACCGGGCTTGCGGTGGCCGTGGGGCTGCGCATCGGCGTCTGGAACATCGGCGCGGAGGGCCAGTTCAACCTCGGCGCCTTCGCGGCGGCGGGCGTCGCGCTGTTCCTTCCCGGGCCCCCGGCGCTGATCCTGCCGCTGATGGCGGTGATGGGCATGGCCGCCGGGGCGCTCTGGATCCTGATCCCGACGCTGGCGCGCGCCTATGCCGACGTGTCCGAACTGATCACCACGCTGCTGATGAACTTCGTCGCCGCCCTTCTGGTGACCTATGTGGCGACCGGCCCCTGGCTGGATCCCTCGGGCATGGCGCTGGCCACCACCGCCCGCCTGCCGGTCGAGGTGCCCGCCGTCTGGGATATCGTGCACTGGGGCCTGCCCGTCGGGCTGATCCTGGCGGTGCTGCTGGCGGTGGCCTTCGGCTTTACCCGCTGGGGCTACGAGGTGCGCATCGGCGGATCGAACCCCGGCAACGCGCGCTACGCGGGGATGCCCGTGCGGCGCCACCTGATCACCGTCATGCTGGTTTCGGGCGCCATTGCGGGCCTGGGCGGCATGATGGAGGTCGCCGGCACCGTGCACCGTCTTCAGGGCGGGATTTCCAACAATTTCGGCTATATCGGCATCATGGTCGCGGTGCTGGCGCGCGCCGCGCCGCTGGGCGTGATCTTCACCGCGCTGCTGATGGCCGTCATCCTGAACGGCGGCATCATCCTGCAACCGCAGGGGCTGACCACCCAGACCGTGCTGGCGGTCACCGGGCTGATCCTGTTCTACGCCGCCATCGGCGACGAATTCGCCCGCTACCGCCTGATCCGCAACGCCAAGCCCGCGGGGACACGCTGACATGGACATTCTTGCAGGCCTGATCCAGACCGCGCTTCTGGCCGGGGGCGTGCTGGCCCTTGCCGCCCTGGGCGAGGTGCTGGCCGAACGCGTCGGCGTCGTGAACCTGGGCGTCGAGGGGCTGATCGCGCTTGGCGCCATGACCGGCATCGCCGTCGTCTCGGTCACGCCCGAGCCCTGGCTGGGCATGGCGGCGGCCCTTGGCGTGGGCCTTCTGGCGGGCATGATCTTTTCGCTGGCGACCGTCGTGGTGCGCGCCAATCAGGTCCTTGCCGGTCTGGCGCTGACCTATATCGGCACCGGCCTTGCCTCCACCCTGGGCAAGCCCTTCTCGGGCGCGCCGGCGCAGGCGACCTTCGCGCGGCTCGACATTCCGGTCCTCTCGGACCTGCCCTTCTTCGGGCGCGCCTTCTTCTCAAGCAACATCCTGGTCTACATCATCTTCCTGGTGCTGCCGCTGGCGCTGCACTACCTGATGTTCCACACCCGGCACGGGCTGAACATGCGCGCCGTGGGCGAAAACCCCGCCGCCGCCGATGCCGCCGGCATCCCGGTGCTGAAGATGCGCTTCTGGTACACCTCCATCGGGGCGGCGCTGGCGGCGGGCGCGGGCGGCTACCTGACGCTGGCCTTCGTCCCCTCCTGGTCCGAGGGCGTGGTTGCGGGGCGCGGCTGGATCGCCGTTGCGCTGGTGATCTTCGCGGGCTTCCGACCGATCAACACGGTGCTGGCGGCGCTGCTCTTCGGCTTCATCACCGCGCTCGGCTTCGTCGGTCAGGCCCGCAACTGGCCGGTCGCGGCGCCGATCCTGGCCATGCTGCCCTATGCGGGCACCATCGTGCTGATGATCCTTCCCGTGCTCGCCTGGCAGAAGATGCGCCGCCTGATGGCCGCCCCCGAGGGGCTGACCCAACCCTATTTCCGGGACGAACGATGACCACCACCTTTCTCAAGAACATCTCGAGCCTCGCCTGTTTCGACGGCACCGCCCGCGATGCCGGCACCGAGCTGTCCGACGCCGGCATCCTGATCCGCGACAAGGTGATCGAAAAGGTCGGCCCCATGGCGGCCTTCGAAGGCGTCAGCGCGGACCGGGTGATCGACATGACCGACCACGTGGTCATGCCCGGCATGGTCAACACCCACCACCACTTCTACCAGAACCTGACCCGGGTGATGGTGCAGGACGATCCGCTGTTCGTCTGGCTGAAGACGCTCTACCCGATCTGGGCCAATATCGACGATGCCGCGATGGAGACCACCGCCCGCATGGCCATGGCAGAGCTGATCGCCTCGGGCTGCACCACGTCCTCGGATCATCAGTACATCATGCCCAACAACTGCACGCTGGACACGCCGATCCGCGTCGCGCAGGAGATGGGGATGCGGTTCCACGCCGCCCGTGGCGCCATGAGCCGGGGCGAAAGCCAGGGCGGCCTGCCCCCCGACAGCTGCGTGGAGGATGAACAGGCGATCCTCAGGGATGCCGAGCGGCTGATCCAGACCTACCACGACATGTCCGACCAGGCGATGACGCGGATCGTCGTGGCGCCCTGTTCGCCGTTTTCCGTCACCCCCGGGCTGATGAAGGAGGCCGCGCAGCTGGCCCGCAGCCACGACGGCGTGCGCCTGCATTCCCACATCGCCGAGGTGCTGGACGAGGAGGTCTACTGCCAGGAGATCTACGGGATGCGTTCGGTCGGCTTCGCCGAAAGCGTCGGCTGGCTGGGAGAGGACGTCTGGTTCGCCCATGCGATCTTCCTCGACGATGCGGAGATCCGCGCCTTTGCCGAGACCGGCACCGGCGCCACCTTCTGCCCCTCGGCGCACATGCGCTGCGGCCTCGGCATCATGCGCGCGCGCGAGATGCTGGATGCCGGGGTGACGGTGGGGCTGGGGGTCGATGGTTCGGCCTCCAACGATACGTCGAACATGTTCCTCGAGGCGCGGATGGGCATGATGCTGCAACGGGTGGCGCCCAACCAGTACCTCTCGGCCAAACCGGGCGGGCGCGGGGGCTTCGGCGGCACACCGGGCGCCATGTCCGCGCGCGAGGTGCTGTGGATGGCAACGCGCGGCGGCGCAAAGTTGCTGGGGCGCGACGACATCGGCCAGATCGCCCCGGGCAAGGCCGCCGACGTCATCGCGGTCAACCTCAACCAGCTGGGGCTGGCAGGCACGCAGCGCGATCCGCTGGCCGCACTGGTGCTTTGCGGGCCGTTCCAGGTGGATTACGCCTTCATCAACGGCGTCCCGGTGGTCGAGCAGAAGGCCTTCACCCGTTTCGATACCGAGGCGGCGCTGGCCGACCACGCCCTGACGCTGAAGCGGATCTACGCCTGAGCCGAGGGCGCTAAAGCGCGGCGGCCAGCGCTGCCGCGCGTGCGCGCACGCCCTCGGCGGTGACCTCGGCCAGGGGCGCGGGAAAGTCCGCCGGCAGTGCCTCCAGCGTGGCGCTCAGCGCCGGTTCGACCCGGGCCGCGACCTCCTCCAGAAGGGACTGCATCAGCGCCACGCCATGGCCCGAGGCCCGCGCCACCTCAAGGTAATGGCGCGGCACCACCTCGTTGATGCGGTAATGCCCGGCCACCGCCATCGCCAGACGCAGCCGGTTCTGCCGGATCTGGCCGTCCTGCATCGCCTTCTGGGCGCTCAGCACGTCGTAAAGCGGCGTCATGCGGAACCCGCCGCCGGGCCGCAGCGCCAGGCTGAAGTTCTTGGCATGGCCATCCGTCGCCCCCAGCAGCCAGAACAGCAGCTGCGCGCGCAGGAAGGCCTGCTGGTCGGCGCCGGGCCGGTCGCTGCCCTGCAACAGCCCCAGCCCCTCGGCGATGCCGGGGCCGCCATCCATCTGGTACTTCAGCCCCGGCGGCACGCCGAGCGCCTGGCAGAAATCCTCCTGCGGCAGGCGGATCAGGCGACCATCGGCGGTGCGGCGGCGGTCGAACCGGGTGACGACGAGGCTGCGCATGTCCTCGAAATCATGGATCGCGACCTCGGCCACATCGGCGCCCATGGCGCGGCAGAAGGACATGCAGAGATATTCGTTTTCCACGCTGTCGGACAGGTTGATGCCGTTCGGCAGCACCCCCAGCTGGGTCTTGAAGATATGCGTCGTGGGGGTCAGACCGGCGGGGCGCAGCCAGCCGCCCTCGTGCCAGAGCAGCGCGGTCTTTTCCTGTGCCCCGGCGATGGAGATGCGGAAATCCTCGCCCTCGTCCAGGCCCAGGGGCGCCACGGCAAGATTGCGCAGCAGCGCCGCCACCTGCGCCTGCGACAGCGGCGTGCCGTCGATCCCCGGCGCGGGCTCCGGCGTGCCTTCGGGCAGGAATTGCAGCGCGCCCACGCAGTCGCGACCGATCTTCTCCAGCAGGTGCCAGGCATCGGTGCCGCCCGCCCTGACCCGCGCCGCAACCCGGGTGCGGATCGGCTGGTAGTCGGGCAAGAGGTTCTCAAGATAGGCGCTGACCAGGGCGCCCCGGTGCGGCGCCTCGCGCAGCGGCAGCGAAAGCGAGACCGGCATCGCATGTTCCCAGCCCAGCCACCCGGGCGCGTAGGTCAGGCTGATCGCCCCCGATCGCGCCATCTCGAGCGTGCCGACGTGGCGCCCGTTCAGCTGAAGCCGCATCCGGCCCGTCCCGCCCGTGCGGGCCATCAGAAGATGTCCTCCGGATCGGCACCGCCGGCGCGCGGCTCCAGCTGCAGCTCCAGCTCCAGCGCGGCCAGAACGCTCAGCAGCGTGGCGAGCCGCGTTCCCGGCTCACCGTTTTCCAGAGAAGAGATCGTTGCCACCCGCAGGTTGGTGCGCGCGCTCAGGTCGCCCTGGGTCAGCCCCTGCGCCTTGCGGGCGCGCCGCAGCGCTTCGCCGATCTGATCCGCCGTGCGAAGAGCCTGCCGCATCTGTGCCCCCTGAATTTACGCCACGGCGTAAGATTGCACAATTTACGCTATGGCGCAAATTCTACTTTCTTACGCTAGGACGTAAATTTTCAGGAGTCCGGGAAGGGCTTCAGATCCGGGGCGTATCGGGCACGCAGGAAGTCGGCGATCTGGTCGATCTGGTGGTCCGAAAGCTCTTCTCCGAAGGCGGGCATGTCGCGCAGGGGCAGCTCCAGCGGGGCGGTGATGCCTTCCCTCAGCAGGCTGCGCAGCGTCGCGCGCGTCGGCGCCCGGATCGCCGCCGAACGGGCCAGCGGTACCTGGGCCGCCGTCAGCGCACCGGCCAGGCCCGGTTCGTGGCAACTGGCGCAGGCGCCCCGGAACAGCCGCGCACCGGGGCCGGGCGTAACCTCTGCGAGGGTGGGCACGGCGGCGGGGGCAACGTCGGGGGCCGCGAGGCTGGCAAGGTAGACCGCCATCGCGCGGCGGTCGGCCTCGGGCAGGGTCGCCAGACCTGCCACGACCGGCGCCATCGGACCGGCGGCGCTGGCCAGTCCCGGCGCATGGCCGGTGCCGAGATAGGCGAACAGGCGGTCCTCGTCCCAGCCGCGCAGCGCCGGGGCCGTGCCCGCCAGCGCCGGCGCCCACCAGCCATCGACCTCGGCGCCCGAAAGCGCCGCCGCGCCACCCTTCTCGGCGCCAAGCGCGCTGCGCGGACTGTGGCAGGCAGAACAATGCCCGGCCCCCTCGACCAGATAGCGGCCCCGGTTCCAGGCCTGCGAGCGCGCCGGATCGTCGACCAGCGGCGCGCGGTCAAGGTAGAGCAGGTTCCAGGCGGCATTCACCGGGCGCAGGTTCAGCGGCGCCACCATCCGCGCCCTCGGCACCGCGGCGCGCACCGGCGCAAGCGTTTGCAGATAGGCATAGAGGGCATACATGTCCTCGCCGTCCATTTTCGCGAAGGCGGTGTAGGGGAAGGCCGGATAGAGGTTGTGACCATCGCGGCTGATGCCCCGGCGCATGGCCCGGTCGAAGGCGGCAAAGCTCCAGTTGCCAAGGCCGGTTTCGGGGTCCGGGGTCAGGTTGGTGGTAAAGACGGTGCCGAAGGGCGTCTTCATCGGGCGCCCGCCGGCATTGGGGGAACCGTCCTGCGCCGTGTGGCAGACCGCGCAATCGCCGGTCGCGAAGACCTGGCGACCGCGTTCCAGCAGCGGGGCCGCGAAGCTGGCCGCCGAAGGTGCCGCCTGTGGCGGGAGCGCCCGTGCCATCGGCAGGGCCACCGCCCCCAGGGTCAGCGCCCCGGCGATCCCGCCCGCCCAGGCGGCCCAGCGACGCCGGCGCGGCTTCTGCCCGGCATCCGGCGCCGGGAGCGGTGGCGCGCCGCCCAGCTCTGCCAGCCCGGCGCGCATCCGTTCCGGGGTGAAGGGCGCCTCGCGCAGCCGCACGCCGGTGGCATCGAAGATCGCATTGGCAATTGCCGCCGCCGCCGGAACGGCCGCACTTTCACCGACGCCAAGCGCCGGATCCCCGGGCCGCGCGATCAGCATGGAGCGGATCTCGGGCAGGGTATCGAAGCTCTGGATCGGGTAGCTGCCCCAGCTTTGCGGCGCCGGCGTGATCGCATCCACCGTCACCTCTTCCAGAAGGGTCCGGCTGGCGGTCTGGATGACATTGCCGTGGATCTGCTGGCGCACCCCGTCGGGGTTGATCACCAGACCCTGATCCTGCCCGACGAAGACGCGGGTCAGGGTGATCTCTCCGGTCCGGGTGTCGACCGCCACGTCGCAGACCCAGGCAGAGGACGCCGCCGCCGTGCCCGGGAAGGTGCCGTGCACATAGGTCGCGAAGGCAAAGCCCTGACCATAGGCCATGCGCCCCTCCCGGCGCAGCCGGGGGCCGGAGCGCGCCTGCCAGCCGGCCTCTTCGGCGGTCTTGATCACCAGATCCCGGGTGCGCGGATCGTCGAGGTGCTTCAGGCGGAAGGCCACCGGATCCTCGCCCGCCTCTGCGGCCATCTCGTCGACAAAGCTTTCATGGGCGAAGGTGTTGGGCAGCGCCGAGACCCCGCGCATCCAGGCCGCGCGCACCAGCGGCGCCATGTCGTGCACGGTGATGCGCTTGTGGGCAATGCGGTAGGGCGGGATCGCGGTGCGGTCGCCCATGTCGGCGGAGCGCGGTTCCGGAGAGATCCGGCCGGTCAGCAGCAGCGCCAGGTTCGGGCCGCGGTTCGACGGATACCAGGTGTCGAGCGTATAGGCGTGCAGATGCCCTGCCTTCAGCCCACCCGAGACCTCCATCAGCTGGGCGGCGCCGCGCGGCTCCCAGAGGTGTTCCTGCGCGCGGGTCAGCTGCACCCGGACCGGACGGCCCAGGGCGCGCGCCAGCAGCAGCGCATCGCCCGCCACGTCATCGGCACAGTTGCGCCCGTAGCAGCCCGCAGCCTGATGGCGGCGCACCTCGATCCGGTCGGGCTCCAGCCCGACCAGCTGCGCCAGATCGCCCTGCAGCATGTGCGGGTTCTGGGTGCCGGACCAGACCACAGGGGCGCCGCCGTTCCAGTCCGCCACCGCGCAGGACGGCCCGATGGAGCCATGCAGGTGATAGGGCCAGACATAGCTGCGCGCCGCCCGGTGATCGGCCCCGGCCAGGGCCGCCTCCACATCGCCGCTGCGTTCCAGAACCCGGGGCATCGAGGGGGCGGCCTTCAGCGCGTGGCGCAGGTCCGACAGGTCGGGCCCCGGGGGCGGCTGGCGCCAGTGCACCGGCAGCGCCTCGGCCAGGGTCCGGGCCTGATGCGCGGTCTCGGCCACCACGGCCAGGAAATCGCCCTCTCGCACCACGGCCAGAAAGCCCGGGCGGGTGGCAATGGCGGCCTCGTCCCAGCCCAGCAGGCTGGTGCCGATGAAGGGGCCGCTGTCGCGCCCGGCATAGGGCGGGCGGATCACATGGCCATGCACCATGCCCGGCACCCGGATGTCCTGGATGTAGTCGAACTGCCCGGTGACCTTGGCCGGCAGATCGACCCGGCCCACGGGGCGCCCGACGATGCGGTAGCCTGCCGGATCCTTCACCGGCATGTCGGGATCCAGCCGCATCGCCAGATTGTGCCCGGCCACCAGATCGCCAAAGGCGACCTCGGTCTGCTGCCAGAGCGCCCGGCCCTCGCGGGTCTCGACCTCGGCCAGGGGGGCGTTCAGGCGGCGCGCGCCCTCGCCCGCCAGGAACTGCCCCAGCTGGGCGGCGGCCTTGCGCAGCGGCACCGCCGCCACCTGGATCGTCTCGGAGGCGATGGTCGGCCCCTGGTTCGGGGTCCGCCCGGTGTCGCCCAGCACCACCGTCACCGCCTCCAGCGTGCAGCCCAGTTCCTCGGCGACGATCTGCGCCAGCGCGGTCTGGATGCCGGTGCCCAGATCGACATGGCCGTTGAAGGCCGTGACCTGGCCGCGCCCGTCAATCTGCACATGGGTCATGCGCCCCTCGGGCCGGTCCTCGTAGACCGAGATCATGCCGCCCTCAGTCATCGGCCTGCGCTCCGGAGGCCAGCAGGACAGAGGCGACGATCTCCCGGTGGGTGCCGCAGCGGCAGAGGTTGTCGCGCAGCGCCGCCTCCACCCGCGCCCGGTCCGGCGCCGGGTCCTGCCGCAGCAACGCCACCGCCGAGATCACCATGCCGTTCAGGCAATAGCCGCACTGGGCACCCTGCCGGTCGATGAAGGCCTGCTGCACGGGATGCAGCCTGCCGTCCGGCGCCAGCCCTTCCAGCGTGGTGACCTCCTGTCCCGCGACGCGCCCCGCCCGCAGCACGCAGGCCCGCGCCACCTGCCCGCCCACCAGCACCGAACAGGCGCCGCACTGGCCCTTGCCGCAGCCGTATTTCGGGCCCTTAAGCGCGAAATCGGTGCGCAGCACATCCAGAAGAGAGCGCGTCGGATCGACCTCGCCCTGCACGGGCCGACCGTTGAGGACGAAGCGTAACTGTCGAGATGCCAAAGCCAATTCCTTTCCACCCCGGGCAGATCCGGCCCCGAGCCTCGCCCGGAACGCCGCCCGGGGCAATCCCCCCGCAGCCCTCAGACCGCGAGGTATTTCGCGCTGACCTCGGGCTGGGCATCCAGCTCGGCGAAGGTGCCTTCGTAACGCATCTGGCCCTTCTCGATGATATAGGCCCGGTCCGAGACCAGCCGCGCGAAATGCAGGTTCTGTTCCGAGATCAGCACCGAGAGCCCCTCGCGCTTCAGCTCGGCGATGACATGGGCCATCTGCTCGACAATGACGGGGGCGATGCCTTCGGAGGGTTCATCCAGCAGCACCACCTTGGGATTGCCCATCAGCGTGCGCGCGATGGTCAGCATCTGCTGTTCCCCGCCCGAGAGGTGCTTGCCAAGGTTGCGCCGCCGCTCCTTCAGGTTCGGAAACAGCGTATAAAGGTGATCGAGGGTCCATTCCGGGGCATCGGCGCGTTTCTCGCGCTTGCCGACGGACAGGTTCTCTTCCACCGTCAGCTCCTTGAAGATGCGGCGTTCCTCGGGGACATAGCCGACACCGGCGCGGCAGATCACGTGACTGGGGCGGCCCAGCATCTCGGCGCCCTCGTAGAGTACGGAGCCGCTTTTCTGCCGCACCATGCCCATGATCGACTTCATCGTCGTGGACTTGCCCGCGCCGTTGCGTCCCAGCAGCGCCACCACCTCGTTGGCGCCCAGCGTCATGGTGACCCCGTGCAGGATCTTGGCGCCGCCGTATTGCGAATTCAGCTCCCGGACCTCAAGCATGGGCGGTTTCCTTTTCGTGGAACAGACTGCCGCCGCCCAGATAGACCTCCTGGACCAGGGCATTGGCGCGGATCTCGTCGCCGGTGCCCTCGGCAATCAGCTCGCCTCGGTTCAGCACCAGAATGCGGTGGGAATGGGCAAAGACCACATCCATGTCGTGTTCGGTGAAGATCACGCTGACATGGCCCCTGGCCACGATGTCGGCGGTCAGCTGCATCAGCGCGATGCGTTCGTTGGGCGCCATGCCGGCGGTGGGTTCATCCATCAGCAGCAGGTCGGGATCATGGGCCAGCGCGATCGCCAGCTCCAGCTGCTTCAGATCGCCATAGGCCAGTTCCGCACAGGGGCGGTCGGCCTGCGCGGCCATGCCGATCAGCTCCAGCAGCTTCAGCGCCTCGTCGCGGTAAAGCGCCGTCGCCTTCGAGAACAGGTCGAAGATCCGCCGGTTGTGCGAGATCAGCGCCATCTGGACATTCTCCAGCACCGTCATGGAGCGGAAGGTCTCGGTGATCTGGAAGGTCCGTCCGACCCCCATGCGCCAGACCTTGCGGGGCGGAATGCCCACCAGTTCGCGCCCCAGCAGCTTTACCGATCCGGTGTCGGGCCGCAGGTAGCCGTTCAGCATGTTGAAGCAGGTGGTCTTGCCGGCCCCGTTGGGGCCGATCAGGGCCAGAAACTCTCCGCGTTTCAGATCGAAGCTGACGTCGCGGACGGCGCGGATGCCGCCAAAGCTCTTCGACAGGGAGCGGACCTCAAGAACGTTGCCCATGCAGCGCCTCCTTCTTGGTATCGGTGCCGGGCCGGATGCGCGCCTTCAGGAAGGCCAGCAGCCGCGACAGCGCCCCGGCCAGCCCGTCGGGGGCGATCAGCACGACGCCCAGGATGATCAGGCCGAAGATGAAGCGCCAGTATTCCAGCCGCGTCACCCAGCTTTCGATCAGCACGAAGACCGAGGCGCCCAGAAGCGGCCCGAGCAGCGTGTGGATACCCCCCAGCAGCACCATGATCAGCGCGTCGATGGAGCTGGAGATATTGAGCACATCCGGGAAGACCGAGCCCTTGGCGAAGGCCGACACCACCCCCGCCAGCCCCGCCAGCGTGCCCGCGAAGGTGAAGGCCATCCATTGATGGAAGCGGGTGTCGACGCCGATCGCCTCGGCGCGGATCTCGCTGTCGCGGATGCCGCGCAGCATGTAGCCGAAGGGCGCATGGGCGGCGCGGCGCAGCAGCCAGACGCCGCCCGCGCAAAGCACCAGCGCCAGGTAGAAATAGGCGGTTTCGGAGCTGGCCCATTTCGCCGGCCAGACGCCGATGATGCCATCATCGCCGCCGGTGACGTCCTGCCACTGGAAGGTGACGCCCCAGACGATCTGCGCGGCGGCCAGCGTCAGCATGCCAAGGTAAACCCCCGACAGGCGCACGCAGAACCAGCCGAAGACCAGCGCCGCCAGCCCCGAGGCCACGGGCGCGACGATCATCGCCGGCACCATCGACAGGCCCAGCCACTTGACGACCAGCGCCGCCGCATAGGCGCCGACCCCGAAATAGGCGGCATGGCCGAAAGAGATCATGCCCCCCGTGCCCATGATGAAATGCAGCGAGGCCGCGAACAGCACCGCGATCAGCACGTCGACCAGCAGGATCATGGTGAAATCGGCCGAGACCAGCGGCACCAGCGCCAGGATCACCACCACGGCGCCCATGGCCAGCCGCCCGGCCGGGTTCAGCGGGCGCAGCGGCGCCTCGGGATCGGCAGGGGCGCCCTTCTCGCTGCCGGGCTTGCCCAGCAGGCCGTAGGGACGCACCACCAGCACCAGCGCCATGACGATGAACGGCAGCACGAGCGAGATCTGCGGGAAGACCAGCACCGCAAAGGCATTGAGGACCGAGATCAGCACCGCCGCGATGAAGGCGCCGGTGACGCTGCCCATGCCGCCGATCACCACCACCACGAAGGCGTCGCCGATGACGGAAAGGTCCATGTTCAGGTTCACCGCCTCGCGCGGGATCTGCAACGCGCCCCCCAGACCGGCCATGACCGAGCCCAGGAAAAAGGCCGAGGAAAACAGCAGCGCCTGGTTGACGCCAAGGGCGCCGACCATCTCGCGGTCCTGGGTGGCGGCGCGCACCAGCACGCCCCAGCGGGTGCGGTGGAAGATCAGCCAGATCAGCCCCAGCACCACCGGCCCGATGACGATCAGCGCCAGATCATATTGCGGAATGGGTTCCCCCAGGATGCGCACGGCCTTCGACAGGCCCGGGGCGCGCGGCCCCAGCAGGTCCTGGGCGCCCCAGATCGCCAGCGCCGCGTCCTCGATGATCAGCAGGATGCCGAAGGTGGCGACCAGCTGGAACAGCTCGGGGGCGCGGTAGATGCGGCGCAGGATCAGCACCTCGACCAGCAGCCCGATCACCCCCACCAGAAGCGCCGAAACCAGCACGCCGCCCCAGAAGCCAAGCGCGCCAAGGGCGCTCAGATGGGTGACCAGCGTATAGGAAAGATAGGCGCCCAGCATGTAGAAGGAACCATGGGCGAAGTTCACGATCCGGGTCACGCCGAAGATGATCGACAGGCCACAGGCAATCAGGAACAGCGAAGAGGCATTGGCCAGCCCGGTCAGGAGCTGCGCGAGGTAGAAACCCATGGCGGGTCTCCCTTCTGGAGAAACGTCGGGAAGGCGGGCGGCGGCTGGCCCCCCGCCCGGACCGGCGCGGATCAGACCGCGCCGGGAAAGGCGATCAGCTGGCCGGGCGCAGCTTGGCGGCCTCTTCCTCGGAGGGCAGGAAGTCGGCGCCGTCCTCGTAGCTCCAGTCGATCATCTTCGGCTTGCCGTCGACCAGCGCGGTCTTGCCGACCCAGGCGCCCATGGTGGACTGGTGGTCGGCGGCCCGGAAGTAGAACTCGCCCGTGGGGGCCTTCACGTGCAGCTCGTCCATCGCGGCCAGCATGGCATCGGTGTCGGTGGAGCCCGCCTTCTCCATCGCCGTGGCAGCGGCGAGAAGCGAGTTGTAGCCCACCACCGAGCCGGTCTTGGGGTCTTCGCCCCAGCGGTCGATATAGGCCTTGGCGAAGGCCTCGTGCTCGGGCGTCTTGATGTCGGTGCCCGGATAGCCGGTGACGATCCAGCCGTCGGGGCATTCATCGCCCAGAGGATCAAGGTACTCGGGCTCGCCGGTCAGCAGGGAGACCACGGAACGGTCATCGAAGAGGCCGCGCAGCGACCCCTCGCGGACGAATTTCGCCAGATCCGCGCCGAAGGTGACGTTGTAGATCGCCTCGGGCTTGGCGGCCTCCAGGGCGCGCACGGTGGCACCGGCGTCGATCTTGAAGACCGGCGGCCATTGTTCCTCGACGAACTCGACCTCGGGCTTGAGCTTTTTCAGCGCGGTCTTGAAGGCCGCGACCGCATCCTTGCCGTAGGCGTAGTTCGGCGCCACGGTCGCCCATTTGGTGACGTCGAGCTTGGCGGCCTGCTCGGCCAGCATGGAAGACTGGGTATAGGTCGCCGGGCGCAGGCGATAGGTGTACTTGTTGCCGCTCGACCAGATGATCGCGTCGGTCAGCGGTTCGGAGGCCAGGAAGAACACTTCCTTCTGCTTGGCGAAATCCGAGACCGCCAGGCCGATGTTCGAAAGGTAGGTGCCGAACAGCATCGCCACGCCATCCTTGGAGACCAGCTCCTCGGCGATGCGGATGGCGGTGGAGGGATCGCCGGTGTCATCGCGGCTGATCACCTCAAGCTGCTTGCCCAGCACGCCGCCCTTGGCATTGATGTCCTCCATCGCCAGCGTCCAGCCCTTCTTGTAGGGCTCGGTGAAGGCGGGAAGCGCGGTGTAGGAGTTGATGTCCCCGATCTTGATCGTCGCCCCCTGCGCCAGCAGGCGTGCCGGCAGGGCCCCGACCGCACCAAGCGCGGCCATCGACGTCAGTAGCGTTCTTCTCTTCATCATCTCGCGAAGCTCCAGATCCCTAAGCTGTTGGACGGTCTTTCGACCCGGTCCGCCTTTTTGGCGGCTTCTTTCCGACCCGGCAGCAGACATGCCGCCACCCTGCGCGCGCCGGACAGCCGGGCACGTTCGGGGTGCGGGAGCCGCGCCCGGGACCCGGCCGCAGGCCGGAACCGAGGGCAGATCCCGAGGATCGGACACTCATTAGTATGCAAACGGTATTTGCGGATTTCCCGGGCCGTCAAATGCTTTTGCCGCAACGCCCGGGGCTGTGATCCCCGCGCCTTTCGGCTGCATGAATTTTCGGCGCAGGACGTCCCGGGCCACCCGCCCGGCGCGAAATGGCGGGGTCAGGGAACGCGAAAAGGCGCGGAACCGGGGCTCCGCGCCTTGCAGACTCGCCTCTTGGGCGGATCAGGGGGCCGTGACCGGATCCAGCGGCAGCCAGCGGCCATCCTGCGCCGAGGACTCGACACAGGCGGCGATGAACTGCATTCCCTCCAGCCCCTCCTTCAGCCCGGGCAGCAGGCCGATGTCGCGCCCGTTGCCGGCCCGGGCCGCGCGGATCGCCGCGGCGGCCTCGGTGTAGAGATTGGCGAAGGCCTCGATATAGCCCTCCGGATGGCCCGAAGGCGTGCGGCTGAGTCCAGCGGGTCCGGTTCCCGGCCCGGCACGCGTCAGCCGCTGGCGGGGTTCGCCGAACCGGGTGTACCACAGCAGCTCGGGCTCTTCCTGGGACCATTCGATCCCCGCCTCGGCACCGAAGACGCGCAGCCGCAGCCCGTTGCCGCAGCCCACCGCCACCTGAGAGAACCACAGCATCCCGCGCACGCCGCCACCATAGCGCAGCATCACGTGGCCATTGTCATCGACCCGCCGCCCCGGCACGAAGCTTTGCAGATCGGCCGAGAGCGCCTCGGCCCGCAGGCCGGTGACGAAGCCCGCCAGATTGAAGGCATGGGTGCCGATGTCGCCCACCGCGCCGCCGATGCCGGCGCGGGCCGGATCACCGCGCCAGTCCGCCTGCTTCCCGGTGCTGTCCCGGGTCAGCCAGTCCTGGGCATATTCCGCCTGCACGACGCGCAGCGGTCCCAGATCGCCCCGGGCAATCATCGCGCGGGCCTCGCGGATCATCGGATAGGCGGTGTAGTTGTGGGTCAGAATGAACAGCGCGGCGCTGTCCTGCACCGCATCGGCCAGCATCCCCGCCTGCTCCATCGTGGCGGCCAGGGGCTTGTCGCAGATCACGTGGATGCCCTCGGCCAGGAAGGCCGATGCCGCCGCCGCATGGACATGGTTCGGCGTCACGATCACCACCGCCTCGATACCATCGGGGCGGGCGGCCTCGGCGCGGGCCATCTCGGCGAAGCTGCCGTAGCAGCGCCCCGGATCAAGCCCGAGCGCCAGCCCGCTTTCCAGCGATTTCTCCGGGGTCGAGGACAGCGCCCCCGCGACCAGATCAAACTGGCCATCCAGCCGTGCGCCCAGCCGGTGCACCTCTCCGATCAGGGCGTCCTTGCCGCCGCCGACCATCCCCAGCCTGATCCGTGCCATCGTCATAGTCCCAGCATCCTGCGGTTGGCCGCCGCATCCGTACCGGCGGCGGCGAAATCGTCAAAGGCCCGGTCGGCGACCCGGATGATGTGATCGCGCACGAACTGCGCGCCCTCGCGCGCGCCGTCCTCGGCATGTTTCAGGCAGCATTCCCATTCCACCACGGCCCAGCCATCGAACCCCATGGCCGTGAGTTTCGAGAACACCGCGCCGAAGTCAACCTGCCCGTCCCCCGGCGAGCGGAAGCGCCCGGCGCGCGCCAGCCAGGGCTGGTAACCGCCATAGACCCCTTGCCGCCCCGAGGGCGTGAACTCTGCATCCTTGACGTGGAACATGCCGATCCGCTCGGCGTAGATGTCCAGATTGGCAAGGTAATCGAGGCATTGCAGCACGTAATGCGACGGATCATAGAGCATCTTCGCGCGCGGATGCCCGTCCACGCGGTCCAGGAACATCTCGAAGCTGATGCCGTCGTGCAGGTCCTCTCCGGGGTGGATCTCGTAGCAGATGTCGACGCCGCAGTCCTCGGCATGATCGAGGATCGGACGCCAGCGCGCGGCCAGCGTGTCGAAGGCGGTCTCGATCAGGCCGGGAGGGCGCTGCGGCCAGGGATAGAGATAGGGCCAGGCGAGGGCACCGGAAAAGCTTGCCATGGCGGTCAGGCCGAGGTTGCGCGAGGCGGTGATCGTCTTTTTCACCTGATCGACCGCCCACGCCTGACGCGCCGCCGGGTTGCCGCGCAGCTGCGGCGGGGCGAAACCGTCGAAGGCCGTGTCATAGGCGGGATGCACCGCGACCAGCTGGCCCTGAAGATGCGCCGAAAGCTCGGTGATGGTGACGCCGTTCTCCTGCGCCTGCCCCAGCAGCTCCTGGCAATAGGCGGGGCTTTCGGCGGCCAGGTCCAGATCCATCAGGCGCGTATCACCGCTGGGCACCTGGACGCCCAGATAGCCGCAGCCGGCGGCCCAGCGGGTGATGCCCTCCCAGCTGTCGAAGGGCGCAGCATCGCCCGCGAACTGCGCCAGGAACAGGCCCGGCCCCTTGATCGTCTTCATCGCCGCCCCCTCAGCCCTGCTTCAGATCGGCGGCCAGGGCCCTGCAGGCGCGCACGGTCAGTGCCATGGCGGTCAGCGTGGTGCCGGTGACGCCGCTGGTGCAGAAGGCCGAGGCATCGGTCACCAGCAGGTTCGGCGCATCCCAGCAGCGGTTCATCCCGTCCAGTACCGACGCAGCGGGGTCCTCGCCCATGCGCGCACCGCCCGTCTCGTGGATCGCGGCGCCCATGACCATGGTCCTGGCGAACCACTTGCGGAAGATGAAGCGACTGAAGGCATCGGCATCGGGATAGGCGCCCCGACCCATTTCGCGCAGCCCGTTCGGAGAGCCGATGAATTCCAGCTTGGCGCCGGTCTTTTCGGCCATGTCGATCAGGGTCTCTTCCTGTTCGGCCAGCAGCGCCTCGTCCTCGGGGGCCATCTTGCAGCGGATATGCGGCACCGGGATGCCCCAAGCATCCTTGCGCCCGGGATCAAGGGTCACGCGGTTCTCGGGCGCGGGCATCATCTGGCCGAAGCCGAAGACCGAGAACCGCGCATCCTGATCCTCGGGCACGGGGATGCGCCCGACGGTGGCCTGGAAATCGTAAAGGCTTTCGGCGCTGCCATCGGGGGCGACGAAACGCGGGATGAAGGCGCCGCCGCTGGGCGGGTAGAACGGATCCTCGGGCGAGGCGGTGTCGAGCGTCCAGCCTTTCGCCCGGCTGTAGGAACCGACCGCGAGGCAGGGCAGCTGGTCCATGAAGTAGCGCCCCAGCGTCCCCGAGCTGTTGCCAAGCCCCTGCGGATGCGCCTCGGAGGTCGAGTTCAGCATCAGCCGCACGCTTTCGATGGCCGAGGCACACAGGACGACCGCATCGGCCTCCACCGTTTCCACCGCGCGGGTCTTTGCATCCAGCAGCTCGACCCCGGTGGCGCGACCGGTTTCCGGATCGGTCAGCACCTTGCGGGCGATGCTGTCGTAGCGCACGCTCAGCCGGCCCGTCGCAAGGGCCGCGCGCAGCGGCGAGGGCACGCGTTCGGGCTCGGTCGCGATGTAGCGCCAGGTGGTCACGCGTCGGTTCGGCCAGAGCGCCTCCAGGTCGGTCTTGAAGCGCGTTTCGGCGGGGTTCAGCTGGGCCTCGTGGGCATAGACCCCGTCGGGGAAGGTCGGGATGTCGTCCTTCTGGCCGTAAAGACCCAGGAAACCCTCGACCTCGTCGTAGAAGGGGGCAATGTCATCGTAACGGATCGGCCAGTCGGCGCCCTTGCCGGTGCGGGTCTTCAGCTTGAAATCATCATCCGTCCAGCGCAGCAGCACCCGCCCGAAGGTATGCATCCGCCCGCCCGACTGCTTGCCGCGGATCCACAGGAAGGGGGCGTCCTTCGGCGTCGTATAGGGGTTCTGGCGGTCGTTGACGTAAAGATGCGCCAGCTTTTCGGAAAAGAAGGCGGCACGGGCCTGCACCGGCTGGCCCTTCAGGGTCGCGCGGGCGCGTTCCCAGATGTTGATGTCGCTTTGCGGCGGCTTCTTGCGATTGGGGTCGAAGGCCTCGGGGCCGACCTCGGGGCCGGCTTCCAGAAGCAGCACGTTCAGCCCCTGCTCCGTCAGTTCCTTGACCGCGAAGGATCCGGTCGGGCCGGACCCGATCACAACCGCGTCGTAGCGCGTGCGGGACATGTCATTCTCCAGTACGTTGGGTCGGCGGACCCGGGCGCGCCCGGGCAAAGCTCAAAGGCGGGTGCCGTCGGCTCCGAAAAGATTGGCGCGGGTGATGTCGATCCCGGCGCGCAGGGGGTCGCGGGGACGCAGGCCGGTGTCGCCCATCAGGCGCAGCGAATGGCTCTGGCCCTCGTGGCTGAACCAGACCACCGTGTCGGCGCCCATCGGTTCGACCACGCTGACCGTGCCCTCGATCGCCGGGCCGCCGCCGGCTTCGGGCATCAGATGCTCGGGGCGGAAGCCGAGGGTTGCGGGACCGGGCAGCGGGGCGCCCTGATACCCGGCCAGATCCAGATCAAGCCCGCCCGCCACGAAGGCATGGCCCGCGCCGCGCGCCACGATCTGCCCTTCGATGAAATTCATCGCCGGGGCGCCGATGAAGCCCGCGACAAAAAGGTTGGCGGGGCGATGGTAGATCTCGGCCGGGGCGGCAAGCTGCTGGATCACCCCGTCCTTCATGATCGCGATCCGGTCGGCCAGCGTCATCGCCTCCACCTGGTCGTGGGTCACGTAGATCATCGTGTTGCCCAGATCCTGGTGCAGCTTCTTGATCTCGACCCGCAGCTCGTTCCTGAGCTTGGCATCGAGGTTCGAGAGCGGCTCGTCGAAGAGGAACACGTCGACCTGACGCACCAGCGCGCGCCCGATGGCGACCCGCTGGCGCTGCCCGCCCGACAGTTCCGCCGGGCGGCGGTCCAGCAGCGGCGTCAGGTGCAGCATCTCGGCGGCGCGGTTCGCCCGCGCGGCGATCTCGGCCTTGGGCAGGCCCGCGACGCGCAGACCGAAGCCGAGGTTCTTGCGCACGCTCATCCGCGGATAGAGCGCATAGCTCTGGAACACCATGCCGATGCCACGGTCCTTGGGCTCGGCCCAGGTGACGTTCCTGCCCTCGATCCAGACCTCTCCGTCGGCGATGTCGGTGAGGCCCGCAATGGCGTTCAGCAGGGTGGACTTGCCGCAGCCCGAGGCCCCCAGAAGCACCAGGAATTCCCGCGGCGCGATCTCGAGGTTGATGTTCTGCAGCACGACAGTGCTGCCATAGGCGATCTTCAGATCCTTGACGGAAACGGCAGATTGCATGGCTTAGCCTTTCACGGCGCCGGCGGCGATCCCGCGGACGAACCAGCGGCCGGACACGAAATAGATGACGAGGGGAACCAGCGCGGTCAGGATCGTGGCAGCCATGTTGACGTTGTAGAGCCGCTCTCCGGTGGTGGTGTTGACGATATTGTTGAGCTGCACGGTCATCGGCAGGTTCTCCCGCCCGGCAAAGACCAGACCCAGCAGGAAGTCGTTCCAGATCCCGGTGAACTGCATCATCGCGGCCACCACCAGCATCGGCACCGACATCGGCAGCATGATCTCGGCGAAGATCCTCCAGAAGCCGGCCCCGTCAAGGCGCGAGGCCTTGAACAGCTCCTCCGGGATGGTGACGAAGTAGTTGCGGAACAGCAGCGTCACCAGCGGCAGGCCGAAGAGGATGTGCACCAGCACGATCCCCGGCAGCGAGTTGTAAAGATGCCCCGTGGCGAACCAGCGCACCAGCGGGTAGAGGAACACCTGATAGGGCACCAGCGCGCCGGCCATCAGCAGGCCGAACATCAGCGTGCCGCCACGCGGGCGCCAGAACGACAGCGCGTAGCCGTTGACCGCCCCCACGAGAACCGAGATCGCCACCGCCGGCAGGGTGATGCGGACCGAGTTCCAGAACCCCGCCTGCACGCCCGCGCATTCGGTGCCCGCGCAGGCCCCCGACCAGGCCGTCTTCCAGGCCGACAGGTCGAGCCCCTGCGGCAGGGAGAAGATGCCCCCGGCGCGGATTTCCGGCATGGTCTTCAGCGAGGTGACGATCATCACGTAGAGCGGCACGGAGAAGAACAGCGCCGCCGAGATCAGGAAAGCATAGAGGCCGAAGCGGCCCAGGGTCAGCCGACCGGGCTTTGGCCCGCGGGGAGTGACGGAAGCGACGCTCACAGGACACCTGCCTTGCGCCTTGCGCGCATCGAGGAAACGAAGCGGAACGGCGCCACGACGATCAGGACGCTCATCAGCAGCATCACCGCCGCCGCCGTCGCGAGGCCCAGGTTCTGACGCTGGAAGAGGTTGTCCATGATGAACTTGGCGGGCACCTCGGTCGCGGTGCCGGGGCCGCCGTTGGTGATCGCGACCACCAGGTCGTAGGTCTTGATCACCCCCATGGTCAGGATGGTCGAGACCGCCGCCAGCGCCGGACCAAGCTGGGGCAGCACCACCGAGACATAGGTCCGCCAGACCGGGATGCCGTCGATGCGCGCGGCGCGCCATTGTTCGGTATCGATGCCGCGCATCCCCGCCAGCATCATCACCATGACCAGCCCGGCACCCTGCCAGACCCCGGCGATGACCACGCCGTAGATCGCCAGTTCCCGGCTGGAAAGAAGATCGAAGGAAAAGCCGCTCCAGCCCCAGGCCTGAACGCTGGCCTGGACCCCCAGAAGCGGGTTCATCAGCCATTGCCAGATCAGCCCGGTGACCACGAAGGACATGGCATAGGGGTAAAGGAAGATGGTGCGGAACAGGCTTTCGAAGCGCACCTGCCGGTCGAGCGCCGCCGCCAGCAGGAAGCCGATCACCAGGCAACCGGCGATGTAGAGCACGCCGAAGACCACCAGATTGCCCGCCGCCGCCATCCATTTCGACGACGACAGCAGCTTTTCGTACTGCGCGAAGCCGACGTAATGGTCCGTCGGGAAGATCCGCGAATTGGTGAAGGACAGCCGAAGCGTCCAGACCATCGCGCCGATATAGACCAGCACCACGGCCAGCCAGGTCGGAAGCAGCGCCCCGAAGGGCATCAGCGACCGCTTGATCCTGTGTTTCATGTCCTGTCCTTCACGCTCCGGCCCGCCCGGGCGTCTGCGCGGAAAAAATGGCGCAGGGCCGTCCGGAAACGGACCCTGCGCCAGTCGGGGAGGTTATTCGAAGACTTCCGCGAAGCTCTCCATCGCGTCGTCCAGATCGGCCTCGGGGTTGGAGAAGAAATCGCCGACGAAATCGGTCAGCATGCCGGTCTGCTCCAGCGTCAGGGTGATCGCGTGTTCGGGCACGATCTTGCCGTCGTTCATCAGCGTGATCGCCTGCTGGGTGCAGACATCGAACTGGCTGGTATCGACATCGGTGCGCACCGGGATCGACCCCTTGGCCAGCGAGAAGGCAACCTGCACCTTGGGATCCATCACCACCTCTGCCAGCAGATCCTGCGCGGCCTCGGCCCCCTTGAGGTTGGGGAAGGCGAAGGCATCGCCGATGTAGATCATGCCGGGGCTGGCAGGCGCCAGGGCGCAGCCGTAATCGACGCCGGCGGTTTCGCCCGCATTGCTGAATTCGCCCTTCGCCCAGTCGCCCATGAACTGCACGCCGGCAGTGCCCTTGATCACCATCGCCGTGGCGTCGTTCCAGTTGCGCCCCGCCGCGCCCTCGTCGATGTAGCCGCGCAGCTTGCCGAAGATCTCAAGCGTCTTGCGCACGCCCTCGGACTTGATCGCTGCGGCGTCGCGGTCGATGTAGATCTTGCGGAAGCCGTCCAGGCCGACCTGGCTCAGCAGGATCATGTTGAAGACCTTGGTTTCCTGCCAGGACTGGCCGCCCCAGGCGATCGGGGTCAGGCCCGCCGCCTTCAGCTTGTCCATGTCGGCAAAGAAGCTGTCCCAGTCGGCGGGCGCGGCCTCGATCCCGGCCTTCTTGAAGGCGGCCATGGAATAGAACATCCAGCTTTCGCCGTGGATGCCGGTCGGCACCTCGTAGACCTCACCATCGAAGGTGACGTTGTCGTAGATCGCCTTGGGCATGACATCGGCCCAGTGGCCGGCCTCGGCAACCTTGGTGATCGGCATGTAGAGGCCGCCGTCGATGTATTCGCGCTGCTCCATGCCGATCACGACCTGCTTGGCGGCCGGCGGATCGCCCGCCATCATGCGGTTCTGGAAGGCGGCATTGGCGTTCTCGAAACCGGCGACCGAGGAGGTCTCCCAGGTGCCGCCGCGGGCCTCGAAGGCCTGCTTGATGGCATCCGCCGCCTTCAGCTCTCCGCCCGTGGTCCAGGAGGTGAAGACCTCGGCCTTCAGATCCTCGGCGGCTGCCATCCCCGTCGTGGCCGCGAAAGCGACCCCGGCAAGCAAGAGGGAAGCAAGTTTCATCGTCTGTCTCCTGTTGGATTATGCTTGGTTATTATGGGGGGCCGTCAGGCCGGGATCGGCAGCAGCGCCTGGCGCACGAAGCCAAGGCCCCGCGTCAGGTCGCCCACCGGATCGGGGGCGGCGTCCAGTTCCAGGATCGCCCAGCCACCGATGCCGCGCCGGCGCATCAGGCGCATCCAGGCGTGCCAGTCGACCCGGCCCAGGCCGAAGCCGCAGAAATAGGGGCGGTGGCGGTCGTGGATCAGATCGTCGATCGGGGTGTCGGCGGGCATCGGGCCGGTGGCATCCTTCCAGTGCGCGATCACCACCCGCTCGTGGTGGCGTTCCACCAGCTGCACCGGATCGCCGCCCATCAGCAGGATATGCGCGGTGTCGGGGCACAGGCCGACATAGGCCGGATCGGTCAGCAGCAGCATCAGGTCGACATCGCGGGCGGCGGCAAAGACCGAATGCCCCTCGGTGTGCAACGCCAGGCGCAGCCCCTTCGCCGCCAGCAGCGCCCCCAGCCGGTTCAGCAGATCGGCCAGCGCCCGCGCCGCGTCGAAATCGAAGAAACGGGCGGGCGTTTCCCCCGGGGTCTGGCGCATCGGCAGGCCGGCCACCATCACCTCGGCCCCGCAGGCCGCGAGGAAATCGCCGTAGCGTGCCGCGCTGGCAAGGATCCCGGCCTCGACCGCCGGATCTGTCAGATCGGCACCAAGCGCCAGCTCGGCGAAGAAGCCGCTGCACAGCCGAAGGCCGCGTGCCGAAAGCGCCTCTGCCAGTCCCGCCTCAGAGCCGAAGGCCGCCACCGCGCCCTGCCAGTCGAAGGGCGGGAAGGTCATCTCGATCCCTTCAAGGCCGGTCTCGGCCACCGCATCGAGGATCTTCGTCCAGAAGCCCAGCGGGTCCTCGGCGGCGCGGCGCGCGATGCCGGCATAATCCTCGACACCCCAGAACCCCGGGTGATGGAAGGTGACCAGATCGACCCCGAAACGCAGCTCCGCCTTGTCAGACATGCCCGACTCCTGCCCAAGAATGTCGCGAAACGAGTCGCGCTCAGTCTTTTAATTTCAATTATTTACGTTTGGCAATCGTTTGCCATAATGCGACCATGGCGAAACTGTCGCGTCGTCACAATCCATTTTCCGCTTGCGAGGCCGCTAAACTGGCTGGACGTTGCGGCGACCGACCAAATATTGGGCGCAGGCAGATACAGGGCGCCGGGAGGCCGCATGAAGAAACCCACTCCGCCCGTCAGCGGCGCAGCCCCGAACATGAAGCAGGTGGCCGAGGCCGCAGGCGTCGCCGTCTCGACCGTGAGCCGGGCGCTGACCAATCCGGGCCGGGTGAACGAAAAGACCCGCACCCGCGTCGCCGAGGCGGCGCGCAAGCTGGGCTACACGCCCAATGCGGCGGCGCGCTCGTTGCGGATGGGCAAGTCGAAGACCATCATGATCGTGCTGCCCGGGGCGCTGTATTACGGTGCCTCGCAGATCATTCCGCTGGCGCTGGCGGGCATCGACGGCCTGCTGGCACGCAACGGCTTCAAGATCCTGATCGCCAACCTCGACCGAGAGGAAGCCACCGAACAGCACATCATCAACCTGGCCGGCAGCGGCACGGTCGACGGGGCCATCGTGCTGTCCTCGGCGCCGCCCAGCGTCGGCGGGCGGTCCCTCAAGGATCTCGGGCTGCCGGTGGTGGCGATGCTGCACGACATCAGCGACCAGGGCGTGCCCAGCGTGATCACGAATGAACACCAGATCATGTGCGCCGCGACCGAACTGCTGATCGCCGAGGGGCACCGCCAGTTCCTTTATGTCGCGGGTCCCGACGGCGTCTACCACGAGGTGCACCGCTATGCCGGTATCCGCGAGGCCATCGCCCGCCACGGCCTGCCCGAAAGCGCCCTGACGCGCACCGAGGGCGTGGGCGCCTATCAGGAGGGTTTCAACATCGGTTTCGCCGCCGCCGAGCAGCTGCTGGCGATGGCACCGCGCCCGACCGCCGCGCTGTGCTGTTCCGATGATGCCGCGCTCGCCCTGCTGAAGCGGCTGCTGGACGAGGGGATCGAGGTCCCCTCGGAGGTCGCGGTGATGGGGTTCGACGGTGCTGCCGTCGGCGCGCTGTTCCGCCCCGCCCTTTCGACGATCGAACAGCCCGCGACCGAGATGGGCACCCGCGCCGCCGCCCTGCTGCTAGAGATGCTGGCCGGAGAAGAGGTGCCCCCGGTCACCGTGGTCGACAGCACCATCCTGCGGCGCGGCAGCGCCTGACGCTCAGGCCCGCAACCGCTCCGGCAGGGCCGCCGCCAGCGCCGCGTCAAGCGGCGTCGGCACCAGCCCGGGCAGCAACGCCCGGAACCGCCGGTCGTCCAGCCAATGCGGCGTGTTCCAGAGATAGCGCAACTCGACCAGCCCGCGGGCGGTGGGCCAGACCGGCGCCGCCAGCCGCAGGAGGCCCCAGGGCACCGGGCGCAGCCGGACCGGACGGCCCAGCACACGCGCCAGCGCCGCCGCCATTTCGGTGCCGCTGGGTGCCAGCCCGGGGAAGGGAATGTCGGTGAACCCGTCGAAGGCATCGCTGCGGGCCGCCAGCGCCTCGGTCGCGCGGGCCAGGTCGGGCAGGAAGGCCCAGGCATGGGGGCAATCCACCGGCCCGGGATAGCGCAGCACGCCCCGCTCCAGCCCCCGGGTCATCAGCGCGTCGAACCAGTTGCCGGAGGCCCGGGTGTCCAGGAAATCTCCGGCCCGCAGCAGGATCACCGGCACGCCCGCGGCATGGTAGGCCGCCTCCATGCGGATCCGGGCCCGCCCCAGCGGATGGGTCGCGGCATGGGCCGAGGTCTCGGACCAGGGCGGCGGGGTGGCCGGCCCGAAGACATAGACATTGCCCGGCAGGATCACCGGCACATCCCGGCGGGCGGCGGCGGCGATCACCTGGCCGTGCAGCTCCGGCAGCAGCCGGGGCCAGTCGCCGTAGGGCGGGTTCCAGCCATTGACGATGACATCGGCGCCCCGGGCGCTGCGCATCAGGTCGTCCCGCTGCCGGTCGAACCGGCGCAGCTGCCAGCCCCGGGCCTCGAAGGCGGTGGCGCAGGCGCGCCCGAAACGTCCCGACGCCCCCAGAAGAAGGGCAATCCGGGTCATCGGAACCTCCCTGAGATCGCCGCCAGCCTGCGCCGGAGCGCCCGCTCCGGCCATGATCGAGATCAAGCGGCGTGCCGATTCTGGCCACAGTCTTGGGCGGCGCCCGGCCCCGCCACCGGAGTCGGCGGAAAATTGTCCTGATGTCAGTCACTTGCCAAAGTGTGACGCCACGAAACCCCGCCGCAATTCGGCCATATCCCGGCGCTAGGGTGCAACCCGGGCAGCGCCAGTAACGGCCGCGTCACCGACCGGAGAACCCGGGGCCTCTGACCAGGAGACCGAGCGTCCATGACCGACCGATTGTCGCGTTGCCTGCTGCTGCCCCCCGTGGCGGCGGCGCTGATGTGCGGGTTGCCCGATGCGGGCGGCGCCCGGGCCGGCGCCCCCCCGGGCCAGATCCTGTTCCATTGCGATGCCGCCCCCGCGCTCTGCGCGGCGCTTTACCGGGCGCTGGACACGGCCCTGTCCGACCGGGCCCCGGGCACGGCCCTGGCGCGGGCCTCAGATCCCCTTCCCCCCGGCGCGACCGGGCTGCTGATCCGCTACCGGTCGCTCGACGGCCCGCCGGGCGGGCTGCGCGGGCAACTCTGCTGGCAGGTCGGCCCCGATCCTGCCGTCAGCGGACCGCCCGTGGCCTTCACGGTGCTGGATCAGCCGCTGGCCGACGCCATGCTGCAGGATTTCGCCACCGCGCTGGTCCGGGCCTCCGACCTGCCCCTCTGAACCGCCTTTCCCCTTCTGTTCCGCGCCCGGCCCCGGTCCGCGCCCCAAAGGTTGATGCCATGTGCCTCATGTGCCAAGCCCTGAACCCTTCCGCGACGGGCTATGACAGCCACGGACTGGTCAACCTGACCACGACCGGTACCGGCGCCGTCCCCACGGCAGCCGCGCTGCCGACCTACAGCGTCGACCAGGCCGCCTACCAGCTGACCCACGGGTTCTGGGCCTCGGTCGGCTCTGGCAGCCGGCATTTCGATGTGCAGAGCGGCGGCACGCTGACCGTCAACCTGACCGCGCTCGGCAGCACCGCGAAGGCCACGGCGCTGAAGGCGCTCGATGCCTGGTCGCAGGTCACCGGGCTGACCTTCGTGCAGGCCAGCGGCGCCGACATCACCTTCGGATCGTCGCAATCGGGTGCCTATGCCACCTCCTCCACCATCGGGGAGCGCATCGTCTCGTCCAATGTCAACGTGCATGACAGCTGGCAGGGCTACGGCGACTACTACCTGCAGACCTACATCCACGAGATCGGCCATGCCCTTGGGCTGGGCCATGCCGGCAACTACAACGGCACCGCCGATTTCAACACCCAGGCGGTCTTTGCCAACGACAGCTGGTCGATGTCGGTGATGTCCTACTTCAGCCAGAGCCAGAATCCCAACATCGCCAACAGCTACGCCTTCACCGCGACGCCGCAGCTGGCCGACATCGTGGCGATCCAGAATCTCTACGGCGCCGCGACCACGGTGAACACCGGCAACACCGTCTATGGCGACAATGCCAATGTCAGCCAGACCGGCATGACCCTGACCGGCTGGGCGGTCTGCCTGCTGGACAATGGCGGCAGCGATGCGATCAACCTCGCGAGCCGCGCCGCGGCGCAGCGCCTTGACCTGAACGCCGAGGCCTATTCCGACGTCGACGGCAAGATCAACGTCCTCTCCATCGCCCGCGGCACGGTGATCGAGAACGCCTTCACCGGGTCGGGCAACGACACGATCACCGGCAATGCCGCCGACAACCTGCTGTCGGGTGGCGGCGGCAACGACCTGATCCGCGGTGGCGACGGTCAGGACAGCCTGATCGGCGGCAGCGGGGCGGATACGCTCTGGGGCGGGGCGGGCAGCGATGCCTTCATCTTCACCGCCCTGTCGGAGGCCGGCGACACCATCGCCGACCTGTCGCTGGCGGACCGGGACTGGATCGACCTGGGCGGCCTGCTGGCCGGGCTGGGCCTGACCGGCGCCTCGGCGCTCAGCGATGCCATCGCGGCGGGGGTGATCCGGCTGCAGGCCGCGACCGGCGGCGCCGACCTGATGATCGATGCCGACGGCAGCGGCGCGGGGGCCGCCCAGCGGTTGGCCTTCCTCAGCGGGATCAGCGCCGGGGCCGACCTGGCCGCCCTGCTGAGCGGCACGGGATCGGGCGACGGCGCGACCGTCACGGATCCGGAGGCCGGGATCGACACGCTCTTCTCGGTGACCGACGCGGTGCTGCGTGGCTGGGGCACCGGCTGGCTGCTGAGCGATGTCGATGGCGGGCGCGACACGCTGGACCTGCGGACGCTGCGCGGCTCGGTGGTGCTGGACCTGGGGGCCGGCCAGAGCAGCACGATCGCCGGCAAGGTTCTGACCATCGGCAGCGCCACGGTGATAGAGAACGCGCGCACCGGCCTTGGCCACGACAGGATCCTGGGCAATGCCAGCGCCAACCGGATCGAGGGCAACGCCGGCAACGACACCCTGAGCGGCCTGGCCGGCAACGACACGCTGCTGGGCGGGCTGGGCAACGACCTTGCAGAGGGCGGTCTGGGCGATGACCTGTTCGACGGCTCGGCGGGCAACGACCTGGCCTATGGCGGGGAAGGCAACGACACGCTGCTGGGCGGGATCGGCGTCGACCGGCTGTTCGGCGGCTCGGGCGACGATCTGGTCGACGGTGGCACCGGGAACGGCACCCTTGCGGGTGGCGCGGGCAATGACACCCTGATCGGCGGCACTGGCAACGACAACCTGACCGGGGACGAGGGCGATGACCGGATGACCGCCGGGGCCGGCAACGATATCGGCGACGGCGGACTGGGTAATGACCTGTTCGACGGCGGCGCCGGCAACGACCTGGCCTATGGCGGGGCCGGGGGCGACACGCTGCTGGGCGGGATCGGCGTCGACCGGCTGTTCGGTGGCTCGGGCGATGATGTGCTGGACGGCGGCGCCGGCAACGGTCTGCTGGTCGGCGGCGCCGGGCGGGATCTGCTGACCGGGGGATCGGGGATCGACAATCTGAAGGGCGACGAGGGCAATGACACCCTGCGCGCGGGCGCGGGCAACGATCTGGCCTCTGGCGGGGCGGGCAATGACCTGATCGACGGCGAGGCCGGCAATGACCGCCTTTTCGGCGGCACCGGCAACGACAGCCTGACCGGCGGGGCGGGCAACGACCAGCTGCGCGGCGACTCCGGCGACGACCTGCTGGACGGCGGCAGCGGCAATGGCCTGCTGATCGGCGGCACCGGCAACGATACCCTGCTGGGAGGCTCGGGGATCGACAACCTGCAGGGCGATGAGGGCCACGATACCCTGCGGGCGGGCGCGGGCAACGATCTGGCCAACGGCGGGGCGGGCAACGACCTGATCGAGGCGGGCGACGGCAATGACCGCGCCTATGGCGGCACGGGCAAGGACACGCTGCTGGGGGGCTTCGGCCTTGACCTGCTCTACGGCCTGTCCGGCGACGACCTGATCGATGGCGGCGACGGCAATGACCGCGCCTTCGGCGGGGCCGGAAACGACACCCTGCGCGGCGGGGCGGGCGATGACCAGCTGCGCGGCGAAGCCGGCAATGACCAGCTGGAGGGCGGCGACGGGCGCAACATCCTGATCGGCGGCGATGGGGACGACACGCTGCTGGGCGGCGCCCAGGACGACCAGCTGTCCGGCGATGCGGGCCGCGACCTGCTCTCGGGCGGCGCGGGACGCGACCGGATGCTGGGCGGGCTGGGCGACGATCTGCTCTCGGGGGGGCTGGGCGATGACAGCCTTTACGGCGACGATGGCAACGACACCCTGCACGGAGAGGACGGCAACGACCTGCTGTACGGGCGGACCGGCAATGACCTGATCACCGGCGGCAGCGGCAATGACCGTCTCTTTGGCGACCAGGGACTGGACACGCTGGAGGGCGGGGCGGGCAACGACCAGCTGGACGGCGGCGCGGGGGGCGATGTGCTGCGCGGCGGCGACGGCCTTGACCTGCTGCGTGGCGGCGCCGAGGACGACCTGCTGGACGGCGGCACCGGGGTCGACCGGCTTTACGGCGATGCCGGCAACGATACCCTGCTGGGCGGCGAAGGCGCCGACAGCCTGGACGGCGGCACCGGAAACGACGTGCTGAGCGGGGGGCTGGGCGCGGACATATTGCGCGGCGGGCTGGGCGCCGATGTCTTCGTCTTCGAGGCGCTGGAGGAAGCCGGCGACCTGATCGCCGATTTCTCGCTCGCCTCCGGCGACGGGCTGCGGATCTCGGGGCTGCTGGCGGGCCAGGGGCTGACCCTTGCCCAGGCGCTGAGCGGCAACATGCTCTCTCTCAGCCTCTCGGGTCGGCGGGACGCGGCGCTGGACATCGACTTCGATGGCAGCGGCGGGGCCGAGGCGGTACGCCTGGCCGTGCTGGCAAATACCCGGGCCGCGACGGTGCTGGACGAATCCTGGCTGACCTGACCCGAAGGGGCATGGCGCGGAAACTGGCCAGATCTGCCGGATGATTGGCCACCGGGCCAGCCGCATCCCCGGCATCCTGTCGGCACATGACAGGACGAAAGGACCGCCCATGCCCCGCCCCTTCACCGGGATCTCGCGCAATGCGATGCTCCTGATGCTTTGCAACGCGCTGTTCATCTGCGCGATCTCCATCGATCTGGCGCTGACCGGGATCGTCGGCTTCCAGCTCTCTCCGGCGCCCTGGCTGGCCACCCTGCCCTTCGCGCTGATCACCGTGGGCACCGCCCTGACCACCTGGGCCGCCTCCGGCCTGATGGAGCGGATCGGACGGCGCGGCGGCTTCCTGCTGGGCAGCACCGCCGGGCTGAGCGGCGGCGCGATCTCGGTCTGGGCGGTACTGCACGGGCTGTTCTGGCCGTTCTGCCTCGGCACCGCGCTGGTCGGCGTCTGGCAGGCCTTTTCGCAGTATTACCGTCTGGCCGTGGCCGATACCGCCCCGCCCGAACGCAAGGGTCGGCTGATCTCCTGGGTGCTGACAGGCGGGCTGATCGCCGCCCTCGCCGGACCCGTTCTGGCCGAGCACAGCCGCGGCTGGCTGGGCGATCCCTTCTTTGCCGGGGCCTACCTGGCGGTGGCGATCCTGGCGGCGCTGTCGCTGCTGCTGATGCTGGCCTACCGCGAGGCGCCCCGCCCGGAGGAGGCCCTGCCGCCGCTCCGGCCCGCGCTGCGCAGCCTGATCGCCCGGCCCGACTACCGCGCGGCCCTGGTCACCTCCATCACCGCCGGGGTGGTGATGATGACGCTGATGACCGCCGCGCCGCTGGCCGCCGTGGCCTGCGGGCTGGGGGTCGACCGCGCCACCAGCATCATCCAGTGGCACCTGCTGGGAATGTACGGCCCCTCGCTCTTTACGGGGTTGCTGATCGCGCGGCTGGGTCTGGGCCGGATGCTTCAGAGCGGCCTCGCGGTGCTGGGGCTTTGCGTCGTGGTCGGGATTACGGCACAGGGTGACCTGGGCTTCCATGTCGCGCTTATGCTGCTGGGGCTGGGGTGGAACTTTCTGTTTGTCGGCGGCACCACGCTTCTGGCGCAAAGCCATGCGCCCCGCGAACGGGCCCGCGCCCAGGGCTTTGCCGAGATGCTGCGCTATGGTGCCACGGCGCTTGGCGCGCTCTCTGCCGGGCCGCTCCAGGCCGTGCTGGGTTGGCAGGCACTGAACCTTGCGGTCCTGCCATTGCTTGCGCTGGCCAGCTGGGTCACCCTTGGCTGGCACCGCAAGAACAGGATGGCCGCCGCGTGACCCAGACCCCGCACCTTGTTGTCCTCCTCGCCTCCGAGGGGGTCAACATGATCGACCTCGGAGGGCCGATGCAGGCCTTTGCCTCGTGCAACGCAGAGGCCGGACAAGAGCTTTACCGCCTGGTCACCGCCTCGGCGCGGGGCGGCCCGCTGCGCACCGGCCCGGGCCTGATGGTCGAGACGGTGGCCGCCGACACCCTGGACCCCGCCGCAATCGGCACGCTGATCGTGCCGGGCGGCAGCACCACCGGACGCCCGCCGCAGGACCGTCCGCTCTCGGCCTGGCTGGCGGCGCACGGCCCCCGGGTCGGGCGGCTCTGCTCGGTCTGCACCGGGGCCTTCCTGCTGGGCGCGGCGGGGCTTCTGTCGGGACGGCGGGCGGTGACCCACTGGCGCTGGAGCGGCGAGCTGCAGCGCCGCTGCCCCGAGGCAAGGATCGAGCTTGACCCGATCTTCATCGAGGATCACGGCCTCTGGACCTCCGCCGGGGTCAGTTCCGGCATCGACCTGGCGCTGGCGCTGATCACCCGCGACCACGGGCGCGCCATGGCCATGGCGGTGGCCCGGACGCTGGTCGTCTATGTCACCCGCGACGGCGGGCAGGCGCAGTTCTCGGTGCCGCTGGAGGCCCAGAGCCGCGCCGACGACAGCTTTGCCGCCCTCGACAGCTGGATCATGGCGCATCTGGGCGCGCGGCTCGACCTGGAGACGCTGGCCGCCCGGGCCGGAATGTCGGAGCGCACCTTCCGGCGCCGCTACCGCGCGGCCACGGGACGCTCTCCGGCGCAGGCGGTCGAGGCGTTCCGGCTGGAAGCCGCCGCCCAGGCCCTGGCCTCCGGGCCTCTCAGCCTCAAGGACATCGCCCGGCAGGTCGGCTGCGATGGCGAAAGCGCCCTGCTGCGCCTGTTCCGCCGCCACTACGGCGTCACCCCCAGCGAATACCGCCGCCGCTTCGCCCAGACGACCAGCACCGGCTGACCGGAACAGCCCCGCGCTTGCCCCCCGTGCCCGGGAATGCAAGGCTCTGTTACATCCACCGCGCCCGCCCTCACGACACCAGAGCATTCCCGGAGCGGATCCCATGAAAGCACTCGGCCTCATCGCGGCCCTGTTGGGTGCCGCCGGGCCGCTGGCGGCCCAGACCGCCCCGGCCCATGACTAGAGCTACCAGATCCACGAGGACCCGGGCCGCTTCCGCTCGGCCCGGCTGGTGCGCGACGACAACCAGCTGGCCTTCCAGTGCGGCACCGTTCTGAGTGACGAGGGCGGCCTTTGGGAAGAGCTGATCTTTTCCCGCCCCGGGCACCTGAACCTGCTGGCCGGCACGGCGCTGCTGGGCCCCTACGGGGCCGAGGTGCCCGATCCGCAGCGCGTTCAGGGCCAGGCTCGCGGCAGCGCGCTGGAGATGCCGGACTTCTTCTACGACGTCCTGGGCGGCACCGGCTGGGTGGCCGACCTGACCGCCGACGCCCCGCTGATCGCCGCCACACTGGAAGGCACCAAGGTAGCCCTGTCCCCGCAGCAGGGCGTCGCGCAGTTCGCCCTGTCCGGTGACGGGCTGGCCGGGGGCATGGCCCGGATGCTGGACTATTGCGGCATGGCGCCCCCCGCGCCGGACGCCGCCGCGATCCCGCCGGCGGACCTTGATCCGGCCCTTTTTGCCCGGGCCGAAGATGTGCTGCGCGGGCAATGCGCGGGCGGAGATTTCATCGCCGGCGCCGGGGTTTACCGAAGCGTCGATCTGACCGGAGACGACCTGCCCGACCTGGTTCTGAACGCCCGCGACCTGACCTGCAGCGGCGGGCTGTTCGACGGGCGCACGCCCGGATGCACGGATGGCATCTGCCGCTTCGACATCCTGACCACCCAGACCGGCACGCCGATGATCTTCTACGGTCGCGCGCTGGAACCGGTGCCCGGCACCCCGGGCGCGATGCGGATCTTCTTCGATGACGCGACCTGCCGCGAGGCCGACCGCCCCCCCGGCTGCGCCGCGCGGATGCGCTGGAGCGGCGACACCTTCGGGTCGGTCGGGATGGAGTGATCCCCGACCGACCGCAAAGCTCAGCCCGCGTCGACGGCCCGCGCGATCACCCCCATCGAGGTCATGATGATGCGCGCGAAGGTCAGCGCACCGATGCCGTCCACATCCCGTTCCGGCATGAATTCGACGAAATCCATCGCCCGGATGCGGCCCCGCGCCGCCACCCCCTCTATCAGGTCGCAGACATCGCCATAGCTCAGCCCCCCGGGCGCCCGCCCGATCACCCCGGGCAGGATCCCCGGATCAAGCGCATCGGCATCGATGCAGATCACCACGTCGGCGCCGCGCGGGATCATCTCCAGCACGGCGGCGGCGCCGATGCGGTGGAAGGTGCGGCCCGGCACGAAGGTCACGCCCCAGGCCAGCGCATCGGCGACATCGTTGACCCCGGCAGAGCCGATGCCGCGCGCGCCCACCTGGACGATGCGTTCGACCTGGCTCAGCTCGGAGGCGCGGCGCATGGTCGAGGACAGGCCCTGCGTCTCGTCCATGTGGCTGTCGCGCCAGTCGATATGGGCGTCGATCTGCAACACCGTCAGCTTGCGCCCCTCGGCGGCAGCCCGGGCATTCACCGCCTCGAGCATCGGGATCGGCACGGAATCGTCGCCCCCCATCAGCAGCGGCACGGCGCCGCGCTCCAGCAGGGTGGCGATGGCGGTGCGGATCGCCTCGCGGTTGGCGGCAGGCTGCCCCTCCTGGTGGGGCAGGTTGCCGCAATCGACCGCGCGCAGCTCGGGCCGGGGAAAGAGCCGGCCACCCAGATCGAAATCGTGGTGATCCAGGTTGGCGGTGAAGGCGCGGGTGGCCAGGCGCAGCGCATCGGGCCCCTCGGCACAGTAGGAGCCGACCGAGGCATAGGGCGTGGCGCCCGGCGCCCCGATCAGCGCCATGGGCGCGGTGACGGCGGACAGCTCCGGCGCTGCGGCGAGGCCCAGGAAGGTGGTCTCGGTTCCGGCGGCGCCATAGAGCGCACCGAGGTTGGGAGAAGAGGTCATCGGATGTCCTTCGGCAGGGGCACGGGCCACGGGAACCCGCGCGATGGATCAGCGGCGCAGCCGCAGGTAGCGGGCGTGGCGGGCCTCAAGGATCTGGAAGCCGCCGACCAGAACGGCCGTCAGCCCAAGGTAGATCAGCGCCGCCGCCGCGTAGGGCTCAAGCTGGATGTAGTAGTTCAGGGTCAGGTTGCGGGCGACGCCCGTCACCTCGAGCAGCGTCACGGTGGAGGCCAGCGAGGTGGCATGAAGCATCATGATCACCTCGTTGCCGTAAAGCGGCAGGGCGCGGGTCAGCATGGCGGGGATGAGGATCCGCCGCGCCGCCTGCAGGGGCGAGAAGCCGCAGGCGCGGGCCGCCTCGACCTCTCCTTTCGGGATGGCGCGCAGACCGCCCGCGAAGATCTCGGTCGTGTAGGCACCCGAGTTCAGCACGAAGGTCAGGATGGCGCAGACCAGCGGGCTGGACAGCCAGGGCCACAGAATACTGGCGCGCAGCCAGCCGAATTGCGCCAGGCCGAAATAGATCAGGAACAGCTGCACCAGCAGCGGCGTACCGCGGAAAAGCGTGGTGTAGACCTGCACGGCGCCGGAAATCCGGCGGTCGGCACTGTTGCGGGCAAAGGCCAGCGGCACCGCAAGACAGAAGGCCAGCAGCAGCGACACCACCGTCAGCAGCAGGGTCAGCCGGGCGCCGGCGGCATATTGGCCAAGGTTCTCGGTGACGACGTACCAGTTCATGCGCGCGCTCCCGTCCGGGCCGGATCAAGCCGGCGGCCCAGCCGCGCCAGCGCCCAGGTCGAGCCCAGGGTGACCAGCAGGTAGAAACCGGCCGCGACAAGGTAGTAGGTGAAGGGCTGGCCCGTCGCCTCGGCGGCGGCCTTGGCGCGGAACATCACGTCCTGCAACCCGATGAGCGAGACAAGGGCCGTCGCCTTGACCAGCACCAGCCAGTTGTTGGTGAAACCGGGCAGCGCCAGCAGGGCCATCTGCGGCAGGGTGATCCGCAGGAAGATCCGCAGCGGATGCAGGCCAAGCGCCTGCGCCGCCTCGATCTGGCCCGCAGGGATGTTGCCAAGGGCGCTTCGGAAGGTTTCCGACATGTAGGCGCTGAAGAGGATGCCCAGGGTCACGGTGCCCGCCGCGAAGGGCGAGAAATCGACATAAAGATCGATCCCCGCCCGCTCCAGCAGCTGGTTGATCAGCGCCGGCAGGCTGTAGAACGCCAGCAGCATCATCACCAGGTCGGGGATGCCCCGGATCACGAAGGTAAAGGCCACGGCCAGCCCGGCCAGCCAGCGCCGCCCCGACAGCCGCGCCCCGGCCAGCGCCAGCCCCAGGGCGCTGGCCAGGACCAGCGCCCCGATCGCCAGCAGCAGCGTCAGGCCCGCCGCAGCCAGGATCGTGGAGGCAAATTGCACGACCATGCGGCTCAGTCGCCGAAATAGGTCTTGTTCAGGGCCGCCAGCGTGCCGTCTTCGCGGATTTTCGCAAGGCCCGCGTTGACCGCCTTCACCAGCTCCGGATCGCGCTTGTTCAGGGCGATGGCGACACCCTCGCCCAGCTCGGGGCTGTCCTCACCGGTATAGCGCGGGCCGGTCAGGGCGTAATCGGCGCCCTCGGGCGATTTCAGGAAGGAATAGCGGATCTGCGCCTCGTAGCTGATCGTCACGTCCGCCCGACCGCCGGTCAGATCCAGGTAGGTGGCCGAGCCGCTGTCGTAGCGCTTGATCTTCGCCTTGGGAAACTCCGCGGTGACGAACTTGTCCATCGGGGTGCCGGTCTGCACGGCGATGGTCTTGCCGGCCAGCCCCTCGGGCGAGATGTCGATGCCGCTGTCCTTCCTGGCCACGAAGCGGAAGATCGGGTGGCTGTAGATATCGGAGAAGGCGATGATCTTGCGGCGCTGGTCGGTCACCGTCAGCTGAGAGATCAGCGCGTCGTACTTGCCCTGCATCAGGCCGGGGATCATGCCGTCCCAGGCAGCGGGCTGGATGTCGCACGCCAGCGCGGCCGCCTTGCAGACGGCGGTCATCAGGTCGATGTCGTAGCCCACCAGCTTGCCGTCGGCATCCAGGGATTCGAAGGGCGGAAAGGTCGCGTCGGTGGCGATCCTGAGCGTTTCGGCATGGGCCGGAACGGCCAGGGCAACCATCGCGGCAAGGCAGGCAGAGAGGCGTTTCATCGGGTCTTCCTTGAGGTCTTTGGGGATCGGATCCGGCGGGCCAGGCGCCGCGCCGGGGGCGTTCAGGGCTGCAGCCGGCCCGCCAGAAAGCGTTGCAGGCGGGGGTTTTCGGTGCGGGTGAAAATGTCCTCGGGCGGGCCCTCGGCGCCGATACGGCCCTCTTCGAGGAAGACGACCCGGGTCGAGGCATGGCGGGCAAAGCCCATCTCGTGGGTGACGACGATCATGGTGCGGCCTTCCTCGGCCAGCGCCTGCATGACCTTCAGCACCTCGGCCACCCGTTCGGGATCAAGTGCGCTGGTGGGTTCGTCGAACAGCATCACCTCGGGCTCCATGCAGAGCGCGCGGGCAATGGCGACCCGCTGCTGCTGACCACCCGAGAGCTGGCCGGGATGGCGGTTCAGCACGGTTTCGGGCAGGCCGACCTTGGCAAGGGTACGCCGCGCCAGGTCCTCGGCCTCCGCGCGGCTCTTGCCCAGCACCTGGCGCGGCGCCTCGGTGAGGTTGTGCAGGATGGTCATGTGCGACCACAGGCAGAAATCCTGGAACACCATCGACAGCCGCGCCCGCATCCGCCGCAGCTGCTTCGGATCGGCGGCGCCCAACCGGCCATCCCTCTGCCGGGCCAGGGCCAGCGCCTCGCCCTCCAGAAGGATGCGGCCCGCATCGGGGCGCTCCAGCAGGTTGAGGCAGCGCAGCAGGGTGCTCTTGCCCGAGCCGCTCGAGCCGATCAGGCTGATCACGTCGCCCGCACCCGCGGTCAGGGACACGCCGCGCAGCACCTCGTGGGTGCCATAGGATTTGCGGATGCCCTCGGCCCGCAGTTTCTCGGTCATCTTGGCCTCCCGGGGGTCGGTCGTTCAGCGTCGCCCGGAGCTATCCCGGGCCGCGCCGCCAAGCACAAATGATGGATTTTCACATGATCATTCTGATTTTCTCATGAGTCCGCCCCTTCGGGCGCCATTCCCCGACGGAAATACCCGATAAGGTGAGAATTTCTCATGAGATTGCGGCCCTTCCCGATGGCCCCTGCGCCCCCGGAGACACGGGCGACCGGCGCCTGTCCCGGGTCCCGCCCCTGCGGCGTGATCAAAATACATGCAGATCGGCCCCGTTCAGCCGCCGGGCTCTGCCGCGCCCTGGCCGAAGCGGGTCAGCAGCCAGCCCAGGAACAGGCGCACCACAGGGCGTTCCTGGATCTCGGGTCGATGGGTGACGTACCAGCCGCCGTTGGGCCGGATCGCCTGCCGGAACGGCCGCATCAGCCGTCCCGAGGCCAGGTCGCCCCGCGCCAGCGTGTCACTGGCCAGCGCGCAGCCGACGCCGTTCTGCGCCAGGTCGATGGCGGTGCCCAGATCGCTGCAGTAGACGTTGCGGGCAAAGCGGGCGGTGTCGCGGATCCCCGCCAGCGCCAGCCAGCGCCGCCATTCCTCGCCATTGTCCCAGTGCAGCAGCACCACCTCGGCCAGGTCGGCGGGGCGACGCAGCGGATGTCCGATCCGGTTCAGCAGCGCCGGCGCGCAGACCGGCGCGATCGCGGTCTCGCTCAGCAGGGTCGACACCAGCCCCGGCCAGTCGCCGGTGCCGAAGGTGATGCCGATGGCCTCGCCCAGCTGTTCGGAGATGGCGGGGTTGTCGGCCAGCCGGATATGGCATTCGACCTTCGGGTGATCATCGCAGAAATCGGCCAGGTTGCGCGACAGCCAGCCGCTGGCGAACATCGGCGGGCACAGCAGGTCCAGCCGCCCGCCCTCGACCCCGCTTTCCGCAAGGCGCAGCGCCGTGCCGTAGATCTGGCGCAGACTGGCCGACACGTCGCGCGCGAAGATCTCTCCGGCCTCGGTCAGCTGCACGCCGCGCCCGGCCTTGCGGAACAGCGCGAAGCCCAGCACGCCCTCCAGCTTGCGGATCTGGTGGCTGATGGCGCTGTCCGAGACGTTCAGCTCGGCGGCGGCCAGGTGAAAGCTCAGGTGCCGGGCGGCCACCTCGAAGGTGCGCAGGCTGCCCAGCGGCAGATGTGCAGGATTGGCCATCGGACCCCCATGCCTGAGACGCAACCGGGACGGGATAGCCAGCCGGTCGCCAAAGCGCAAGCCGACCGCCCTCAGACCTTCCCGGCATAGCGCGCGCGCGGACGGATGAGGGCGCCGCTGTCGACCTGTTCCATCGCATGGGCCACCCAGCCGGCGGACCGGGCTGTGGCGAACAGCGCGAAGCCCGCCGCGTCCGACAAGCCATGGGCCAGCGTCAACGCCGCCAGCGCCGCGTCGATATTGGGTGCCAGGCCCAGCCGGTCGGACAGCGCCCGCACGGCGCCAAGCGCCGGTGCATCCCGGGGCAATCGTGCCAGCAGATGGCGCGCGCGCGGATCTCCGTCCGGGTATAGCGGATGCCCGAAACCGAAGGCATAGGGATCGGGCGCGCGGGCAAGAAAGGTATCGACCCGGTCCGCCCGGGCCGCCCGCAGGGCCCGCAGCGCCTGGACGGCCACCCCGCCATGGCGCGCCCCGCTGAGCGTCGCGAGACCGCAGATCAGCGCCGCCGGCAGGCTGGCCCCGGTCGAGGCCGCCACCCGCACCGCGAAGGTCGAAGGGTTGAGTTCGTGATCACTGAGCAGCACGAGCGCGCGGCGCAGATCCTCGCAGGCGGGCGGGGCAAGTCCCCAGGCCCGGCCCAGGCGCCGGTGCATCGGACCGCCACCCGCCCCTCCCATGAGCGCGCCGCCCATCGCCGACAGCAGGCTCCTCCCCTGCGCGGCCAGCACCGCGCGCTGTCCCGGCTGCATCGGACCCGCTGTCTCCACCGCCCGGGTCAGCCCGGCGAGCGCCCGCACCAGCGGTTCTGAGCCGGCGGACAGGCCCTCGCTGGCGGGGAAGGCCGCGACCGGCACGTCCCACAGATGCGCGGCCATCTCCTCCAGCGTCATCCGCTCGGCGCAATCCTCCACCGCAAGCCCCCGCAGCCACAGGCCGCCCTCCCGGACTTCCGACAGGGCGGTGGACAGCACCGGATCCCCCCAGCGGATCGCCTGTTCGGCCACCTCGGCCCGGGCGCGCGGACGATGGTTCTGGCGCGCCAGCGTCTCGATATCGGGACGGGCGTACAGCCGGTGCCGGGCATCGGCCAGGTCGACCTGCACCCGGATTTTCTTCCGGCTGACATAGGCATAGAGCGTCTGCGGCTTGACACCGAGCAGCGCGCAGGCCGTGCCCGCATCAATCCAGTCCGCATTTTTCATATTGATTATCTTGATCAAGATTTACCCAAGATCAATCCCGGTGTGGACTGCCCCGACCGCAGGGAGCCCGCCATGAGCCAGACCATAGACACCCAGATCCGCGACGCCCTCGGCTCCGCCCTGACGCCCGAGGTCACGATCGGCCTGCATCCCGCCGCGCCGCTGCGCGCCTGCTTCGCGGTCAGCGAACTGATCCTCGCCAGCCTCGGGGCGGCGGCCCGGGAATGCGCGGCGCTGAGCGGTGCGAGAGAGGTCTTGATCGACCAGCGGCAGGCGCAGCTGTGGTTTGCCATGACGCTGCGCCCCCGGGGCTGGGATCTGCCCTCGGCCTGGGACCCGGTGGCGGGGGACTACCGGACGGCGGATGGCTGGATCCGGCTGCACACCAATGCGCCGCATCACCGGGCTGCCGCCCTGCGGGTCCTGGACTGCGCGCCCGAACGGCTCCGCGTTGCCGAGGCCGTTGCCGGCTGGACGGGCGACATGCTCGAGACCGCGATCCTGGCGGCGGGCGGCGCCGCCGCCGCCATGCGCGACCTTAAGGCCTGGGCGGATCATCCGCAGGGCCGGGCCGTGGCCGCCGAACCGCTGATCGCCTGGGAGCTGAGCGGAGAGGCCCCCCGGGAAGCCCGGTTGCCGGGCCTGCGGGTGCTGGACCTGACGCGGGTCCTGGCCGGGCCGGTCGCGACGCGGTTTCTGGCCGGCTATGGCGCGGATGTGCTGCGCCTCGATCCGCCCGGCTGGCAGGAGCCGGGGGTGGAGCCCGAGGTGACCCTTGGCAAGCGCCGCGCCGGGCTGGATCTGCACCGCGCCGATGACCGGCAGCGCTTCGAAGCCCTGCTGGCAGAGGCCGACGTGCTGGTCCACGGCTACCGGCCCGGCGCCCTGGACCGCCTGGGCTACGGTGCGCCAGAGCGGCGGCGGCTGGCCCCCGGCCTGATCGACGTCAGCCTTGATGCCTATGGCTGGAGCGGCCCCTGGGCCGGTCGGCGCGGCTTCGACAGCCTGCTGCAGATGAGCACCGGCATCGCCGCCGAAGGGATGCGGCGGCGTGGGGCCGACCGCCCGGTGCCCCTGCCCGTCCAGGCGCTGGATCATGCCACCGGCTACCTGATGGCCGCGGCGGTGCTGCGCGTCCTGCGGCGGCGGGGCGCAACCGGAGAGATCCTGTCGGCCCGCCTGTCGCTAGCCCGGACCGCCGCCCTTCTGATCTCTGCCGGCACGCGGGATCCGCAGGGCATCCCGCCAGAGCCCCTTCCCCGGGACTTTGCCCCGCAGACCGAGGCCACCGGCTGGGGCCCGGCCCACCGCATCCGCTTTCCGCTCCGCATCCCGGGGCAGCCGGTACGCTGGCGGCATCCGGCCGGCCCCCTGCGCAGCGATCCGGCCCGCTGGACGCCCCGCCCCTGAGCCACGGCTGCCTGTCCCGCAGGCGCTTGCCCGGGCGGGGGGCACCGGCGGCGGCCCGCGCTTGACGCCCCGCCCGGCGGGGCCCAGGGTACGCCCATGACCGTCTTCCGCCCCGCCCTTTCCGTTTCCTATCGCCACCGCCCGTTTCGGACGCGGTAGCCTGTCCCATGGTGCCGCCGCAGGGTGGCACGGCGCTGACCCCGCGGCGGGTCAGGAGCCCCGCATGACCCCGCCCCCCCTCATCCGTCCCGCCCGCCCGCAGGATGTCCCGCAGATCCTGAAGATGGTCGGCCAGCTGGCAGCACATCACGGCGATGTCCCGACCCTGACCGCCGAAGCCCTGCAACGCGACCTGTTCGGCGATCCGCCCTGGATCTGCGCCCTGGTCGCCGAAAGTGGCGAAGACCTCGTCGGATATGCGGTGATGTGCGGGCTGATCCAGCTGCAGTTCGGCGCCCGGGGCATGGACCTGCACCACCTGTTCACCGACGCCGCGCGGCGTGGCGAAGGCATCGGGCGCCGCCTGGTAGAGGCCTGCCGGCGCGAGGCCATGGCCCGGTCCTGCCGCGTCCTGACCGTCGGAACCCACCCGGATAACCACGCCGCCCAGGCCTTCTACGCGGACCTCGGCTTTGAACGCCGCGACAGCCACCCGCCGCGCTTCACCCTGCGGCTCGATCCCTGATCGTCCGGCGCCCTCAGGCCCCCTCGCCCAGGTGCAGCCGCATCCAGCGGGCCTCCTCGGTGGCGCTGCGGCCGAAATGGCGGCGGAAATCCCGGCTGAACTGGGCCGCGCTGGCATAGCCCACCTCGGCGGCGATGGTGGTGACCGGGCCGTGGTTGCGGGCGATCATCAGCCGCGCCTCATGCAGGCGCATCGCCTTGATGTAGCGCAGCGGGGATGTCCCGGTAAGCGCCTTGAAATGGGCGTGGTAGGACGGCACGCTCATCCCCGCCTCTGCCGCCAGATCCGCCACGGACAGCCCGCTGGCAAACTGCACCCGGATCCGCCCCAGGCTGCGCACGATGCGCCCGGCGGTGCCCCGGTGCCGCAGCGCCGCCCGGAGCGCGCCGCCCTGAGGGCCCACCAGGACCCGGTAGTGCAACTCCCGCAGCAGGGCCGGCCCGAGGATCGCACTTTCCTGCGGATCGGCCAGCGTTTGCAGCAGCCGGCGCAGGAGATCGCGCATCCGCAGGTCCATCGGGCTTGAGACAAGGCCGCGCGCAGGCGCGACCGCCCGCCCCTCCAGCGCCACCGCGATCTCCGCCGCCAGCACCATGTCGAACTCCACGTAAAGCGCCAGCAGCGGACGGGCCGCGCTGGCCCGGGAGGCCATGCGGAACGGCACCGGCACCGAAACCGCCAGGTAGTGATCGGCGTCGTAGCGGTAGACCTGCCCGTCCAGAAGGCCCTGCTTGGCGCCTTGCAGGACGAAGACCACGCCGGGCCGGTACAGCACCGGCACGTCCTCCAGCACGGTCTCGGAGCGCAGAAGACGGACCTCGGCCAGGGCCGTCGGATTATAGCCGGGGCGGGGGGCAAGCCCCGAGGCCAGCCGCAGGATATCATCAGGAATCATAGGATCAGACAAGTCATGCAGAGAAATCGCCGTATTTCGGCGGCTGCCCCAAGACTATCTGCAAAGTCCTGTATCCCTCAACAAGGAAGATCGCCATGACGGCCAGAACCTTTTTCATCACCGGCGCCAATTCTGGTTTCGGCTTTGCCATCGCCGAGGCTGCCCTGGGCGCCGGCCACCGGGTCATCGGCACCGTCCGCTCCGAAGCGGCGCGCCGCACCCTTGAAGACCGCCTGCCAAAGGTCCGTACGCTGCTCTGCGATGTCACGGAGTTCGACCGCATCCCCGACCTGGTGGCGCAGGCCGAGGCGGACCATGGGCCCGTCGACGTGCTGATCAACAACGCAGGCTACGGCCATGAGGGGGTGCTGGAGGAATCCCCGCTGGAAGAGATGCGGCGCCAGTTCGACGTCAATGTCTTCGGCGCGGTGGCCGTGGCCAAGGCCTTCCTGCCGCGGTTCCGCAGCCGGCGCGCCGGGTTCATCGTCAACGTCACCTCGATGGGCGGCATGATCACCCTGCCGGGCATCGCCTACTACTGCGGCAGCAAGTTCGCGCTGCAGGGCATCTCGGAGGTGATGCGCGCCGAGATGGCGCCCTTCGGCGTCCATGTGACCACGCTCTGCCCCGGCTCCTTCCGGACCGACTGGGCCGGACGCTCGATGGTGCGGACCGCGCGTTCGATTGCCGATTACGACGCGCTCTTCGATCCGATCCGCAGCACCCGGCAAGAACGTCACGGCGCCCAGCCCGGGGATCCCGAGAAGCTGGCCCAGGCGGTGCTGCGCCTGGTGGACTCCGACGCTCCGCCGCCGCAGCTGCTGCTGGGCAGCGACGCCCTGGCGCTGGTGCGCGCTCGCCTTGCCGCCCTCGACCGGGAGATCACCGGCTGGGAGGCGCTGAGCCGCTCGACCGACGGCTGAGCGCCCGGCCCGCCCCGGTCCGGGGCGGGCCGGATTTCCGGGGGCTCGGCGGATCTTCACCGAATCCGCACGGCTCTGGCGCATCCATGACCTCAGGCGGGAACACCCCTGCCCCGAGTCGCGTTATGCCAGAACCCGGCCTGCGCACCGCAGCCGGCACAGGGGCCATCCCGGCCCAGGACGAAGGAGAAGACGCCCGCCCCGGACGATGCGCGCCGGACCGCCTCAGGATGCACAACCAAGGCCCGACATGGGCGCAACTGTGCCGCACAACACCTTGAGATAAGCGGAACTTTGCGCAGTCCACCTGTCGCGTCTGCCGGCGCGACGCCCTGTATTGAAGACCGCATGAGCTGCGGATACTTCCCCGAAATTCGCGTGGCCGGTCCCCCCGGCGGCGCATCCTGTCGAGGTACGGACCCTTGGAAGCACTGACCGCGAAACGCTACGACTACCTGGACGGGCTGAGAGGGTTCTTCCTGCTCACCATGACCCTGTCGCATCTGATCCTGCAGGGCGGCCTGTGGCTGACCGAGGTGCATTTCCGCCAGGTGATGTTCGTCGAAAGCGCGCAGGGCTTCGTGTTCCTGTCGGGCCTGATGATCGGCATCGTGCAGGGTCGGCGCCTGCTGCGCAAGGGCGAGGCCAGTATGCGCGCCTCGATCCGGTCGCGGATGATCGAGCTCTGGCTCTGGACCATCGGGCTGGTCTTCACGGCACTTCTGGCGCGTGATCTGCTGCCCGGCGGGGTCGAGGCCTGGCACAACTGGCTGGCGACCGCCCGGCTGGATGACCCGGTGCGCGTCTTCGCCATCCTGACGCTGATGTTCCAGCCCACCTTCATGGACATCCTGCCGATGTACATCCTGTTCATGGCGGCGGCCCCGATGGTGCTTCGCTGGGTCATGGCGGGGCGCTGGATGCTGGCCGTGGGGGCCGCCGCACTGGTCTGGACCGCCTGCCAGCTGGGGGTGATGCAGATCTTCTCGATCCCGCTCGACCAGCTTCTTGAGACCGGCGACAAGCAGGGCCTGCGCATGGCCTTCGACCCGATGGGCTGGCAGCTGCCCTTCATGGCCGGCGTGATCCTGGGTGGGCTCTGGGTCTCGGGGCAGATCAAGTGGGAGAACCTGCTGGGGCCGCGCACCCGCGACCTCGCGCTGGTGGCGGGGCTGTTCATGCTGTTCTTCGCGCCGCTGCGCATCGCCACCGCCCACGGGCTGATGCCCGATGCCATGCTGAAGGTCTTTGCCCCCTTCGAGCAGCGCTCCAACTTCGGCCCGGTCTACCTGCTGAACTTTGCCGCGGCGGCCTTCCTGTTCGCCTGGCTGGCCATCGGCGGCGCCACTGCCCCGCAGGCCTGGATCCGCGCCCTGTCGCAGGGCATGCGCTGGTTCTTCACCCGGCCCGCCCTGTGCCTGCTGGGGCGCCATTCGCTGCATGTCTACGCCTGGCACGTCGTGCTGGTCTATGCGCTGCGCTACATCGACGCCAGCCACAGCGGCGGCGGGGTGCTGGTGAACACCACCCTGGGCCTCTACGTGCTGGCCCTGCTGTGGCTGCCCCCGCTCTGGCGCGAACGCGCCCGGGTGCCCGCCGCGGCACCGGTGGCACCGCCACTGATCGGCCCGCTGCCACCTCAGGACGCGCGGATCGAACCGTCGAGCCGCTCGAGGTAAAGATCGAACTGCCGGACCAGATCCACCCGGTCCGGCATCCTGAGCCAAGCGATCTGCAATCCGTCCATGGTCGCCGCGATCTCGGTCGCGATGATCCCGGGATCGGCATCGGCGCGGATCTCACCGTTCAGGCGCGCCTGCTCCAGCATCGCCGCGAGGCCCGCGTTCACCTCCCGCGTGCGGGTTTCGAACCAGCCCCTGGCCGGATGCTCCCGCCCCAGGCTCTCGGCGCTGAGGGCCGAGAACATCTGCACGATTTCCGGGATCTCGGCATTGCGGCGGCACAGCTCGTGCAGGGCGCGCTTCATCCCCGCCCAGCCGCCCTGCGGCCCGCCGGTATGGGCGGCAATCAGCGCCACGGTCTCGCGGTCACGTTCGTCGAGGATCGCCAGCAACAGGTCGGTCTTGCGCGGAAAGTAGTGCAGCAACCCCGGCAGGGTCATCCCCACCCGTTCGGCAATCGCCGCGAAGGACGCCCCGTTGAAGCCCTGCTGGGCGAAGGCCTCGGTTGCGGCGGCGATGATCTGGCGGCGGCGCTCCGGGGTGGCGGCGGCGCGGGGACGGCCCCGGCGCGGCTTTCCCCCGGGGGGCACCCGGGCGGGATCGGTAGCGGACAAGCGGGCTCTCTCCCCATGGTTTCGGACCGCGCGACCCTGCCAGCCACAGCGGAAAATGCCAAGTCCGGACCCCGGCTCCAGACCCCGGCCCGACTCCGCCGTTGCATTTTACCTATCACTTAGTATGTAAATTATCCGAACGCCGCAGCGGGAGGTCCGGACGCGGCATCTGACTGTCATGGGAGGACAGATTGGCCACAGATATTCATGCCGACGCCCTGGCGGCGCCGATGCCGCGCGGCACCGCGACAGAGCCCGCCGCCGTTTCCAACTGGTTCTTCGTCCGCTACGCACTGGCCTATATCGGGACCTTCACGGCCCTGATGACGCCTCCGATCCTGACCCTGGCGGTGCGCATCGAAAACATCGACCCGGCGTCGAAGGGCGCGAACCTCGGCCTGGTGCTGGGGCTGGGCGCGCTGGCCGCGCTGATTTCAAACCCTCTGTTCGGGATGCTGTCGGACCGCACGGGGTCGCGCTTCGGGCGCCGCCGGCCCTGGATGATGGGCGGCACGCTGGTCGGGCTGGCGGCCCTGATGATCATCTCTCAGACCCAGAGCATCGCACTGATCGCGCTTCTGTGGTGCCTGGCCCAGGCGGCGATGAACGCCACGCTGGCAGCCATCAGCGCGGTGGTGCCGGACCAGGTGCCGGAACATCAGCGCGGGCGGGTCTCGGCGATCTCGGGGATGGCGACCAACATCGGCATGATGGTCGGCACCGGCATCGTCGCTCTGGTGGGCACCGGGGGCATGCCGATGTTCCTGTGGCCGTCGCTGTTCGGCATGGTCACCGTCTGGCTGTTCTGCTTCACCAATGCCGATCCCGCAGCGCCTGCAAGCGCCGCGGCGCCGCGCCGCCGGACCGGGATCGGCACGATCCTAGGCGCCTTCTGGGTGAACCCGCTGGAATTCCCCGATTTCGCCTGGGCCTGGCTGTCGCGCTTCCTGGTGTTCTACGGCATCGCGACGCTGCTGGCCTACCAGGTCTACGTGCTGATCGACCTGTTCCATGTCGCCCCCTCGGGCGTGCAGAACATGATGTTCCTGTCGACCCTGATCACCACGGTCATGGTGGTCATCTTCGCCTCCCTCGCCGGCTACCAGTCCGACAAGACCGGCAAGCGCAAGGTCTTCGTCTTCATCGCCGCCGTGGTCTTTGCCCTGGGTCTTGCAGTGATGGTCAGCCTGAATTCGCTGACCGGGTTCTACATCGGCATCGCCATCGCCGCCGCGGGCTTCGGCGTCTACCTCTCGATCGACCAGGCGCTGGTCGTCGACGTGCTGCCCAACCGAGAGACCGAGGCCGCCAAGAACCTGGGCGTGATCAACATCGCCAACGCGGTGCCCCAGACCCTGGCGCCGGCCATCGCACCGCTGATCATCGCGCTCGGAGGCGGGGGCAACTATGCCCTGCTGTTCTTCGTGGCCGCCGCCGCGACCTTCTGCGGCGCCCTGGCAATCCTGCCGGTGCGCGGCGCGAAATAAACCTGCCTGCGGCGCGCGCCCCGCGCCGCAGCCTTGCCCACAGGGAAGATTTCCATGACAGAACAGCTGCGCCGGATGCTGGCCGCCGCCCCCTTCGACCTTGCCCCCGAGGCCATCGACTGGGTCGCGGCCACCCATGCCGGCCTGTCCGAGGCCGAGAAGATCGGCCAGCTCTTCGTGATCTCCTCGATGGGGTTCGACCCCGCCGAGGCCGCGCGGCTGAAGGCCTTCGGCCCCGCCGGGATCACCCGCTTCTTCTTCGGCGGCAAGGCCGAAGAGGCCGGTTTCCTCGACACCCTGCGCCGCGACGCCAAGGTGCCGCCCTTCTTCAGCGCCGACCTGGAAGGCAGCCGGATGAGCCTGCCCTTCGGCGCCGAGGCCCCGAACCCGCTGGCGCTGGCCGCCGTCGATGACGTGGAGGCGACCCGGGCGATCTCTGGCCTGATGGCACGCGAGGCGGCGGCGCTCGGGCTCAACTGGTCCTTCACCCCGGTCATCGACATCAACCGCGCCTTCCGCTCGCCCATCGTGGCGACGCGCGGCTTTGGTTCGGACGTGGAGCGCATCCGCGCCCATGCCCTGGCCGCCATCGAGGCCTTCCAGGCCGAGGGCATCGCCGCCACCGTCAAGCACTGGCCGGGCGAGGGGATCGACGACCGCGACCAGCACCTTGTGACCACCATCAACCCGCTGTCGCTGGACGAATGGGAGGCCAGCTTTGGCCATCTCTACCGTTCGGCCATCGCAGCCGGGGTGAAATCGGTGATGTCCGCCCATATTGCCCTGCCCGCCTTCGTGCGCGAGCTCTGGCCCGATGCCGGGATCGAACAGTTCCGACCCGCTTCCGTCAGCCGTCTGCTGAACCGCGACCTGCTGCGCGAGCGGCTGGGCTTCAACGGGGTCATCGTCTCGGATGCCACGATGATGGCAGGGTTCGGCGCCTGGGGTCCGCGCGCGCAGATGATCCCCGAGGTGATCGAGAACGGCTGCGACATCATCCTGTTCTCCGACGATCCGGTCGCGGATGCGGGTTTTGTCGCCGAGGCGCTGAAGGATGGCCGGCTCAGCCGGGAACGGCTGGACGAGGCGCTGTGGCGCTCGCTTGGTCTGAAGGCCTCGCTCGGGCTGCACGAGGGGCCGCGCCCGCAGCGCCCCGAGGCCATCGGCACAGAGGCGGACCGCGCCACCGCCCGCGCCGTCACCGCCCGCGCGCCGACGCTGGTCAAGGATGTGCAGGGCCTGCTGCCGCTTTCGGTCGAACGGCACCGCCGGATCTACCTTTACACTTCGGGCGTCGTCTCTCCGCTGCACGGATCCGGCCCGCCGGCGCTGATCGGGATGCTGCGCGCCGAGGGCTTCGAGGTGACGGTGCATGACCCCGCCGACGAGGCGCTGAAATGGCAGGAACAGCCCTGGAAGGACCATGACCTAGTGCTTTACGTCATGGCCGAGGAAACCCTGCTGTCGCGCGAGCGGATCTTCATGAACTGGCAATCCCTGACCGGGCAGTTCCTGCGCGCGATGGAGCGGCCCTGGCATGACGTGCCCTGCGCGCTGATCAGCTTCGGCTATCCCTACTACCTTTACGACGCACCGCGGATGCCCTGCGTGATCAACGCCTATGCGACCATGGACAGCATGCAGGCCGCAGTGCTTGAGGCGCTGATGGGGCGGGCGGACTTCCGTGGCCGCTCTCCGGTCGATCCGTTCTGCGGCCTGCCCGACGCCGCCTACTGAGTGATCGCACGGCCGGAAAGGGGCGCGCTTCGGGCGCGCCCCTTGCGATTCCGCCCCCCCCCTTTTCCTGCAAGAACAGCGATCGGACCGGATGCCGCAAGGAAAGGCTCCGGAGACGGAAGATTTTTCACGTTATGTGTCCCCGCGCACAGAAGCCCTCCGGCAGCGGCGCTATGCATCGGGCAAGAGACGCATTTGGCGCCACGGCGCATCGCAAAGGACCCGACCATGTTCAGCCCCGACCTGACCGAGACGAGCAGTCATCTGGCAGGTGCCTTCACGCAGACGCTGTCGGTCGCGGGCTTTGCAAGGTCGGCCGCGCAGATCCGGCTCAGCACGCTGTCGCCGGAACCGCTCTGGATCTCGCCGCTGCGCCTGCGCCTGGCCAAGCTGGTGCGTCAGGGCCATATCTGGGAGGACGAGGCCCCGAAGATCCGCGCCGACATCCTGACCCCCTTCGTCACCTATGCCTCGCTGATCGCCACGACCGCCCAGACCCTGCCGGCGCTGCGCGCAGACCGGGCCGCCGTGCGCGGCCTGCTGGAGCGCCTGCACGGGGCCGCCGAAAGCTGCGCCGCCAAGACCCGCGATGCCGCCACCCGCCTTCAGGGCCAGCTGGGCGCCCTGTCCATGATCGAGGCCGAGCTGCGCGACAGCCTGTCCCAGGCCCGCGCCGGGCTGGCCCATGAAATCCGCCAGGTCACCGCCATCGCCGAGCTGGTCGGCGCGCTTCTCGACCGGCTCTTCGCGCTTCAGGACGGCATAACCGCCCCGCGCATCGCCGCCGGCACGACCTTCTACCAGACCCCGACAACGATCTCCTTCACCCTGGCCGGAGAGCTGGGCCGGGAGATGCCCTTCCTGACGCTGACCGACACCATCCATTCCACCGAAGGCATGGCCTACGACCGGATCGTCTCGGATCCCGAGGTTGCCGAGATCATCGACACCCTGGTTGCCCGCCGCACCGGCACCAGCGCCTCCGGCCAGGCCGCCGCCATGTCCGAGGCGGTGACCCGGATGATCCGCCGCCTGCACCTGCAGGTCGCCGGGCTGTCGCACTGCCTGCCCGCCCTCGACCGGACCTGGCGCGCCGAGGCCGCCAAGCTGGCCGCCGCGCTTCGGGCGCTGGATGGCGGTGCCGACCCGGCCACCCTGATCGACCTTTCGACCCTGCCCGCCGCCGTCGGCAACTGGCGCGCGCTGGCAGACCTCGCCCATGGCTGCGTGACCTTCCCCAGCCAGAACATCCTGCCAGGCAAGGCGGTGGCGCTGACCACCGAACAACCTGCCCCGCAAACCATCTTCTAGCCAGACCGCCCCGGCGGTCCCGCCCGAAACGTACAGACTGCATACGCTTCCCAAGGAGACGTGACATGCCCCTGACCATGCTGCGGGCCGAATCCGAGCTGAAACCCGTCTTCATCTTTACCGTGTCCGGGCTTTCGCCCGCCGATGTCGCCGTGCTGGACAGCAACCACGGCGACCGGCTGGAGGCCCTGCCCCGCCGGCTCTCCGACAGCTTCCGCGACAACGGGCTGTGGCTGAGCGCCGCCGCCCAGGTCCACATCCTGTCCGGTGGCACCAGCTGGCTGCTGCAGGACGGCGCCCGCCAGTACCACATCAGCCACGACGGCCGCAGCGGCGACCTTGAGGTCTTCGCGCTGACCCCGGCGATGGCAGGGGTGCTTCAGACCTCGGCCGCCACGGCCTCCGGGGTGACGTCGGTGCATGTGATCACGGCGGCCTGCCACGGTGTCCTCAATACCCGGCTGTCGCCCCTGCCCGCCTGGGAGGAGGATCCCGCCAGCCGTCCCGACTGGTTCGAGCCGCTGCAGGCCAAGCTGACCCATGCCAAGGTCCTGGCCGCCGAATGGATCGAGGATATCGGCCCGGCGATGACGGCCTGCCTGCCCGCCCAGGTGGTCTCCTACAGCGCCGCCCATGCCACCCTGACCGATCGGATCTTCCGCATCGCGGAGGCCAACCCGGCCGCCCGCGGCGCCGAGGACCCGCATGTGCGCGATGTCTGCGCGATGATCGACGGTCTGCGCAGCGAGGTCGCGCGGATCGAAACCGCCCTGCAGGAGCAGGACATGAGCTTGCGCCACTGGAGCCTGAAGATGCAGGACGCCTACGACACGCTTTCCGCCGGGATCACCGGCATCCAGTCCACCGACCTCAGCCTCCAGGGAGAGATCCGTTCCATGAACGCGGCGATCACCGGGCTGCAGGACAGCATCCACACCGAGAACCTGGCGATTGCCGCAGGCGCGCTGGTGATCGCGGGCGGGCTGCTGGCCATGGTGGTGGGCGTCGCGCTGTCGCCGGTGCATGGCGGGACCTCTGCGGTGGTTGCCGGCGCCGGTGGCCTGGCCGCCCTTGGCGGCGGCCTGACCTGGAACATGATGCGCAGCAAGATCGGTCGCGACTTCGAACAGATCCGCGTCGATCAGGGCCAGCTGGGCGATGACCAGAACCAGCTGGTGGCCCTGCGCGGCCTCGAGACCGGCGCCCAGCAGGCGCTGCGCGCCACCGGCGTCGCAAGCGCCATGCTGGCCCGCCTGCGCGGCCTCTGGCGCCGCCTGACCACCGAGCTGGAGGCCGTCCGCCAAAGCCTGACCGGCAGCGATCAGGAGCTGGCGCTGGTGGTCAACGAAGGCTTCGTCAACGGCGCCTCCCGCGAATGGAGCACCGCCGACAGCCTTGCCCGCAGCGTCCTGAACACCGAACTGCGCGTCGAAACCCAGGTCCTGCCGCTGGATGCGCCGCGCAAGCTGGCCGCGGCCTGAACCGAACCCTAACCGGGCCGGTCCCGCCGGCCCCCACCCCTTCCCGCATCGGGCCCCTTGCCAGGGCCTGATCTGATCCGCCGCCCGCCGTTCTGCCTGCCCCGAGCCCAGAGGACTGCCCATGACTGCCATCACGGATGCCGCTGCGTGCCCCCACGGCGCCCGCGCCTACGAGCGCCGCCACGCAGTTCCGGCAATGCTGGTCCCCTCCGGCCGGGGGGCGCGGCTGCGGATCGACCGGCTCCGGCCCGCAGGAGCGCTCCACTCTCCTGCGGGCCGGACGCCCAGGTTCCGCCCATTCGTCTGCTTCCCGATCCGTGCCCACCTTCCTCCAGAGGTGTGCGGCACGGGCCCCGTTCCCGGCGCGCGTTCGCCCCGGTGGCGGGGGGAGGACCCGTGCCGGTCGCTTCAACCGCGACTGGCGCCGATCGGGAGCCCGAGGTCCTGCGCCTGCCGCCTGCCCGCCGCAGGCGCAGGACCCTTTTACAGCCTGACCCGCCGCCGCGCCCGAAGGCGCCCCGGCCCGCTCTGACCCCGAAAGGACTCCGCACCGCCCAAGCCGCAATCCCGTCTCCCTGCCCACCTGCCGCAAGTTGCCCCTTGCGACGGGGCAGGCGTTGTCATGCCGTCGAACCCCATGCTAATGAACCGGAAAACGGCGCATGAAACGGTGGGCAAAGGGTATGACAGAGGCCGAGATCGCGGAACTGGGACAGCTTCCGCTGCTGGCTGGCGTGCCGGCGGACCTGCTGCGCGCGCCCGCCCTGCGCTGGACCCGGCGGCATTACGATGCCGGCCAGATCGTCTTTGACCGCGACAGCCGCGACGGCGATGTCTACTTCGTGCGCTCCGGCGCCGTGATGGCGATCTACTGGACCGCCGATGGCCGCGAACTGGTGTTCTCGAAGATGGGGCCGGGCAGCTACCTGGGCGAACTGGCCGCCCTTGATGACGGGCCGCGCTCGGTCAGCATCTACGCCCAGCAGCCGACCGAGGTCCTCGTGCTCGGCCAGGCCGGTTTCCTGTGGCTGCTGGAAGAGGTTCCGGCCCTGAAACTCCAGATCATCCGCGACCTGTCGGGCCGGGTCCGGGCGCTGACCGAACGGGTCGCCGCCCTGCTGAGCCAGAGCGTCGAAGAGCGCGTGCGCGGCTTCCTGGCGCGGCTGGCGCTGGAAACCGGCCAGTTCCATCCCGGCGGGCTGATCAACGGTGCCCCCACCCATGCGGAGATCGCCGGCAATGTCGGCGCCAACCGCGAGGCCGTCAGCCGCACCATGTCGGCCCTGGCCCGCGCCGGCATCATCGAGACCGCCCGCCAGAAAATCACCATCCTGGTCCCCGAGGCCCTGCAGGCCGGCACCGGCACCGCGACACCCGCCGCGGAATGATGGCCGACGCGGCACGAATGCCACGATTTGCCGCAGGGCACTGCCAGATCAACGTTTCGAACTGGCGGTAAACGTTGGGATTTAATATATCCTGACAAGTTGTTAACGGTAGCACGTGTTTAATTTCGTGCCGCCGCCCATGCGCGCCGCCAAGGGTCGACATGGCGCGCTGCGGACTTACCGCTATTGGGGAGTGGGAAATTGACCAAGAAGATTGCGGTCATCGGCGGGGGCGTCGGAGCCATGACTGCCGTCTGGGGCCTGTTGCAGGATCCGGACTGGAAAGAGAAATACGAGATCACGGTCTACCAGATGGGCTGGCGGCTGGGGGGCAAGGGGGCCTCGGGGCGCAACATGGCCGAAGGCGCCCGGATCGAGGAACACGGGCTGCATGTCTGGGCCGGCTTCTACGAGAACGCCTTCCGCAACATGCGCGCCTGCTACGCAGAGCTGACCGAGATGGGCCTGCGCGATCCCGAAGCCCCGCTGGGCACCTTCGAGGCCGCCTTCAAGCCGCTGGACCACCTGTTCCTGGCCGAGAAGGTCGGCGAGGAATGGCGCCCCTGGCTGATCGACCTGCCCACCAACGACAAGCTGCCCGGCACCGGCAACGAGGTTCCGGCGCCCTGGGTGCTGTTCCTGCGGGCGCTGAAGGCGCTTCAGAAGCTGATCGAGACCGGCACCTTCGGCAAGGCCCAGAGCGCCGAAAGCGCCGAGGCCGCCCGCCGCCTGTCGCCGCTGAAGGCCGCGCATCTGCGCCTGCTGACGCTGGCGCGCACCATGCCGATGGACCCGCGCGCCCACAAGGCCAGCGTGAACGCCCTGCTGGGCTCTCTGATCCGCGGGCTGCAATCGCGCGTCCACAAGCTCGAAACCCCCGAGAACCTGGAAAACGACGCCACGCGGCGCGCGCTCTACCTGCTGGATCTGGGGCTAGCCTGTGCCCGGGGTCTGGTGGAAAGCCGCGTGTTCCTGCGCGGTTACGACATCCTGGACCAATGGGAATTCACCGACTGGCTGCGCGGCAACGGCGCCAGCGAGGCGGTGCTGGATTCCGTCCTGATGCGGGGCTGCTACGATTTCGTCTTCGGCTTCCACGCTGGCGACATCCATGACCGCAACGCCGGGGCCGGCACCGCGATCCGCGCCATGGGGCGGCTGACGCTGACCTATTGCGGCGCGATCTTCTGGAAGATGCAGGCCGGCATGGGCGACACGATCTTCGGCCCCTATTACCAGGTGATGCGCGCCAAGGGGGTGAAGTTCGAATTCTTCAGCGCCGCCACCGCGCTGCGCATCGGCCCCGCCAATACCGGCATCGGCAAGATCGAGATGGTTCGCCAGGCCCGGCTTGCTGGCGACAGCTACGACCCCTTCGTCACCGTGCGCGGCCTGCCCTGCTGGCCCTCGGAACCGCTCTGGGACCAGCTTGAGAACGGCGAGGAGCTGCGCGCCTCGGGCATCAACTTCGAGCACGAGGCCCCCACCGGCCAGCCCTTCACGCTGGAGCGCGGGCGCGATTTCGACACGCTGATCCTGGGCGCTTCGATGGGCTCCCTGCCCTATCTGACGAAGGACCTTGCCAAGGCCTCGCCGCGCTGGAAGCGGATGCTGGACGAGGTGCAGACCGTCGGCACCCATGCCGCGCAGTTCTGGATGACCGAGACCGCCGATGCCCTTGGCTGGCGCGACGTGGTGCAAACCTCGAACCCGCCCGAGGCGATCCCGAACGGCCCGCTGCGCACCGTGATCACCGGCTTCGCCGAGCCGCTGGACACCTGGGCGGACATGAGCCACCTGCTGGACCGCGAGGACTGGCCAAACCCCGGCCCCGCCTCGATCGCCTATTTCTGCGCCCCCGCCCCGGACGGAGAGACCCTGCCCGAGTTCCGCGCGGACCTTGCGCAATGGACAGAGACCGAGCTGCCGAAGCTCTGGCCGAACCTGCCCGATGTCGCCGATCCCTTCTATCCGCCGGGTCGCGGCCTTGCTGGGCAATATGCCCGGGTCAACATGGAGGGCTCGGAGCGCTACGTGCTTTCGACCGCCGGCAGCGTCTTCCATCGCCTCGCCCCCGATGAAAGCGGCTTCGACAACCTCTACCTTGCCGGCGACTGGACACGCTGCGGGCTGAATGCCGGCTGCGTCGAGGCCGCCACCATGTCGGGCCTGGCCGCCGCCAATGCGATCAGCGGGCAGAACCTGCCGATCAACGGCGGCGCCGACATCTCCTCCAACAGCACCATTGCCAGCACGGCGAAGTACCAGTCGCTCTCTGCCACGGCGGCGGGCTGGCCGCTGGACGGGTTCTATGCCAAGGGCAAGATGACCGGCTGGTTCATGTTCTACGCCATGCCCCGCGCCGAGGTCGAAGCGCTGCTGCCCCCGGGCCTGCACCTGGGCGCCTCCGATCTGGTGGAGCCGGGCTATCACCCGGTGGGGCTGTCGTTCTGCCATTACGAACATGTGCGCGGCTCCTTCGTGCCGGGCTTCATGGCGATGAAACCCTATGGCGAGGCGACCTTCGCGATCCCGGGCCTGCGCTCGGATGAGACCGGGCAGGCCGACCTGCTCTATCCGCGCCGGCTCTACGTCAACAATCCAAGCGCGATTGCCGCCGGCAAGCTGTTCTACGCGATGAACAAGAAGCCTGCGACGATCCAGCAGGACGCCGCGACCTTCGTGGCGACCGACCCCTCGGGCCTGTCGCTGGAAGCCCAGTTCCAGGAGCGCGACGAGACCGTCTTTGCCCCCGATCACCCCGCCTTCGGGGCGATCACGCAGCTTCTGGGCACCGCCTTCGTGACCCGCACGCCGCTTGGCCAGCAGCTGTTCAACGCCTTCAACCTCGAGCTGTCGAATTGCTGGATCGCGCCTGCCTCCGGGCAGGTCCGCGTCCGCGATCCCGATCCGCTCGGCTTCCCCGCCTACGAGGGCGCCGTTCCCGCCCTTGGTCCGAAAGCGCCGCGCGGCCTGCCCGGCGCCTTCCGTATCTGGAGTTCCTGGTCGATGACGAACCCCCTCGATTCCCGACGGGTTGCCAAGGCAGCGGAGGCGGAGGCCTGGCTCCGCGAAACGTATTGAGCGCGCTCTGCCCCCGCTGCACCGCGCCGGTTTCCGACAGCGCGCGCTTCTGCGGCAGCTGTGGCGTCCGACTGCAGCGCGGCACCGCCGCACCGCAGGGCGAACGCCGCATCCTGACGCTGATGTTCGCGGATCTGGTCGGTTCGACCCGGCTGGCGGCGCAGCTGGGGGTGGAGGAATACACCGACCTGATGGACCGCTTCCACCGCATCGGCCAGGCCCAGGTGCGGACCTGCGGCGGGCGGCTGCTGCAACACTACGGAGACGGCCTTCTGGCCGCCTTCGGCATGGCCGAGGAGGCCGAGGATGCCGCCGGCGCCTCGATCGCCGCGGCGCTGGCCCTGGCCGAACGCATCCCCGATGAGCTGGACGGCGCCCGCGTGCGCATCGGGCTTCATGCAGGGGCCGTGCTCTGCCGCATCGGCGGCGGAGAGCTGATCCCCCAGGTCACCGGCCTTGACGTCAACATTGCTGCCCGGGTCGCCGAAAGCGCCGGCCCCGGCATGGTGCGCGCCACGGCCCCGGTGCTGCGCGCCGCGCAACGCGTGGTCCGCGTCACCGCCGATCCGCTGAGCCAGGAAACCTTCCGCGGCTTCGACACCCCCGTTTCGGTCGCCCGGGTCGAGGCGCTGTCCGGTCCCGGAGAGGATGCCCGCACCGGCCTTGCCGAACGCGACGGCGTGCTGCGCAGCATCCTGACCGGGCGCATCGGCACCACCCGCACCCGTGCCTTCCTGGTCGAGGGGGCTGCCGGCATGGGCAAGTCCGCCCTGCGGGCCGAGCTGGTGGCGCGCAGCGGTGCGACGATGGACCTGATCCAGATCGACTCGCGTTCCAACCTGACCCGCTCGCCGCTCTATCCGCTGACCGTCTGGCTGCAGGACCGTTTCGGCAGCGAAGAGGAGCAGGCGCGGCTGGCCCTGCGCCTGGACCGCGATCACCTGGAGGCCCTGGCCGAGGCCCGCGGTGCCGCCCCCGCAGGCAATGACGGCGCCACCGCCAGCCTGCGCCGGACCCGCCGGATCGAGGCGCTGGTGGCCCTGCTGCACCAGATGATGACCGAGGCGCCCACCACGATGCATGTCGACGACGTGCACTGGATGGACGATGACAGCCGCAGCGTCATCGCCGGCCTGCTGGCCCGCGGTGTGCCCGAGGGCAGCCGTCTGGTGCTCTATGCCCGGCCCGACACCGGCATCGCCGAGAGCTTCGGCCCCGCCGCCCTGTCGGTGCTGAGCCTGGCCCCGCTGTCCGACAGTGCCAGCGCCCGGCTTCTGGAGGCCGAGGGCGAGGCGCTGGACGCGGCCACCCGCGCCCGCATCATCGAGACCGCTGCCGGCAACCCGCTGTACCTGCGCGCGCTGCGCGAAGCGGCGCGCAACAACGGCGGCACCCTGCCCGGCCAGTTGCCGCCCTCAATCGAGGCGACGCTGCAATCCAACATCGCCGCCACCGGAGAGCTGCGCCACGTGCTGCAGGCCGCCGCCCTGATCGGACGCGGCGCCAGCCTGCCGCTGATCGCCGCCCTGACCGGCACCCCCCCCGAGACGCTGCGCGCGGGGCTGGACAGCCTGGCGGCGCGCGGGCTGGTCGATTGCTCGGGGGCCGAGGTCGCCTTCACCCACCCGCTGCTGCGCGATGCCGCCTACGAGATGCTGCCCCCCGGCCACCGCCGCAGCCTGCATGGCCGCCTGGTGCCGCTGCTGCAGGACCTCTCGCCCGATCTCTGCGCCACGCTGCCGGAATGGCTGGCCGATCACGCGCTGCAATCCGACCAGCCGGACCTGTGCATCGCCCCCTGCATCGCCGCCGGGTTCAAGTTCCTGGCCGCCGCCCACTTCGACCTGGCCGAACGCTATTTGGAAGCCGCCGAGGAAGCCCTGGCCCGCGATCCCGCCCGTGCCCAGGAACGGGTGCAGGTGCTGACGCTTCTGGCCAGTGCCCGGGTGCAGCGGCTTGGTTTCGCCCATCCGGACGTGGAACGCGCCTATCGCCACCTCGAGACCGGCCTCGAGGGCGCCGAGATGCGCAGCGGCGACCGGATGCGCGCGCTTTATGGTCTGTTTGCCCATCGCATCATCTCGGGTCAGGTGCGGACCTGCGTGCCGATGGTGCGCCAGATGGCCCTGACCGCAGACCCCGCCCAGCCCCATGACCGGCTGATGCATCTGGTCAATGTCACCGCGCTGCACTTCTATTCCGGCCGGTTCGACCGCTCGCTGGCCGCCGCGGCCGAGGTCGAGGCGATCTATGATCCGGACCGCGACGGACGCCTATTCCTGGAACTGGGCGCCGATCCGCTGATTTCGGTGCTCTCGGCGCGCTGCCACATCCTGATCCGGCGCGGCGCCCTGGCCGAGGGGCACGCCGCCCATGACCGCGCCGTCGCCCATATGGCGCATCTGTCCAGCCCCGGTCAGGATCCCTGGCTGAAGGTGGTCAGCGGCATGGCCGAATATGCCACCGGCCAGGACGCCACCGCGCGGCGCAACCTGACCGCCGCGATCGAGCTGGCCGACCGTCAGGGCGCCGCCTTCTGGTCTCTGGTGGCGCGGATCTGGGAGGCAAGCTACGACTGCCGCGACAATGTCCCCGATGCGCCGGAGCGACTGACCGGCCTGCTGGCTGGCGCCGATGCCGTGGGCCTGGGGGTCTGCCAGCCCTATTTCTGGAGCTCTCTGGCGCTGGCACACCACCAGCAGGGGCGCAGCGCGGAGGCGCTGGCCCTGTCGGAACGCGCCGTGCGCCGGATTGCCGCCACCGGCGAGGGGATGTGGGGCGCAGAGGTCTGGGAAGACCGTGCCCGGATCCTCGCCGCGCACGACCCCACGGGCGCGGCCCGTGCGCTGCGGCTGTCCCAGGCCTTCCGGACGCGCTCGGGGACCATCGGCAGGCCGGCTCCCCCCGCCGGCCCCGCGACGGTCGATCCCGTGGCCCGGAGCATCATCGGCGCCTGAGCGCGCCGCCCGAAAGCAAAGGGGCGCATCCGCGGATGCGCCCCTTGCCATTTTCCCGATGTCCCTTGCCCGGGCTCAGAGGCCGCCGAAGTGGAAGGCCTTTGTTTCGAGGTATTCCTCGATGCCCTCCTGGGCGCCCTCGCGGCCGAGGCCGGAGGATTTGACGCCGCCGAAGGGGGCCTCGGCATGGCTGACCGCGCCGGTGTTCAGCCCTACCAGCCCGACCTCCAGCGCCTCGCCGAAGCGGAAGGCGCGGGCCATGTCGGTGGTGTAGAAATAGGCCGCCAGACCGAAGGGCGTGCCGTTGGCGATCTCCAGCGCCTCGGCCTCGGTCTCGAACTTGAAGACCGGGGCGACGGGGCCGAAGGTTTCCTCGGAGGCCAGGCGCATTTCGGTCGTGGCGCCGGTCAGCACCACCGGATCGGCATACTGGCCGTCAAGGTCGCGCGGCGCGGTGGCGCGGGCGGCCCCTTTCGACAGGGCGTCCTCCACGTGGGCGGTGATCTTGGTGATCGCGGCGGCGTTGATCATCGGACCGATGGTCGTGCCCTCCGCCAGGCCCGGGCCGACCTGCAGCGCATCGACCTTGGCGGCCAGTGCCGCGACGAAGGCGTCGTGGATGCCCGACTGCACGAGGATGCGGTTGGCGCAGACGCAGGTCTGGCCGCCGTTGCGGAACTTGCTGACCATCGCGCCCTCGACGGCGGCGTCCAGATCGGCATCGTCGAAGACGATGAAGGGCGCGTTGCCGCCCAGCTCCAGCGACATCTTCTTCAGCGTCGGCGCGCATTGCTCGGCCAGCAGGGCGCCCACGCGGGTCGAGCCGGTGAAGGAGAGCTTCCTCACCACCGGCGAGGCGGTCAGCGTGCCGCCAATCTCCTCGGGGCGGCCCGTCAGGCAGTTCAGCACCCCCGCCGGAATGCCCGCGCGTTCGCCCAGAACGCAGAGCGCCAGCGCCGAATAGGGCGTGAAATCAGAGGGTTTGATGACCATGGTGCAGCCGGCGGCCAGGCCGGGGGCCACCTTGCGGGTGATCATCGCATTGGGGAAGTTCCAGGGCGTGATGATCGCGCAGACGCCGACGGGCTCCTTCATGGCGAAGATCTTCTTGCCGGGCACCGGGCTCGGGATGATCGTGCCGTTGATGCGGCGGGCTTCCTCGGCGAACCAGCGCACGAAGGAGGCGCCGTAGAGGATCTCTCCCTTCGCCTCGGCCAGCGGCTTGCCCTGTTCGGCGGTCAGGATCAGCGCCAGATCGTCGGCGTGCTCCAGCATCAGGGTGTACCAGGCCATCAGGATGTCGGCGCGCTCGGCGTGGGTCTTCGCCTTCCAGCCGGTCATCGCCTCGGCGGCGGCGGCAATGGCGGCCTCGGTCTCGGCGGCGGTGCAGTCGGGCATCCGGCCCAGGGCCGCGCCGGTTGCCGGGTTGATCACGTCCATGTCGGCCCGGGCGATCCAGTCACCACCGATCAGGGCGGCTTCGCGGAACAGCTCCGGATCCTTCAGGGAGGCGCGGATATCGGTGGGGAAAGTGTCTTGCACGGTCATGCTCTCAGGCCTCCAGCGCGGCCAGGATGGCGGCGGTGATGTCGGACGTGGAATGGCTGCCGGGGCGGGTGCCGATGCCCTGGGCGGTGGCGGCCTCGATGGCCGAGAGGATCTCGGCGGCGGTTTCGGCCTCGCCCAGATGCTCGAGCATCATGGCGCCGGACCAGATCGCGGCGATCGGGTTGGCAATGTCCTTGCCGGCAATGTCGGGGGCCGAGCCATGCACCGGCTCGAACATGGACGGTCCCGTACGGTCGGGGCAGATATTGGCCGAGGCCGCAAACCCGAGGCCGCCCTGGATCGCCGCGCCGAGGTCGGTCAGGATGTCGCCGAAGAGGTTCGAGGCGACGATCACGTCCAGATCCTGCGGTGCCATCACCATCTTGGCGGCCATGGCGTCGATATGCATGTGGCTGACGGTGACGTCCGGGTATTCGGCGGCGATTTCCTTCGTCACCTCGTCCCAGAACACCATGGAATATTTCTGGGCATTGGATTTCGTCACGGATGTCAGGTGCTTGCGCCGCGCGCGCGCCTGTTCGAAGCCGAAACGGAGGATCCGCTCGACGCCCTTGCGGGTGAAGACGGCGACCTCGGTCGCGACCTCGTTGTCCTGGCCCATGTGGACCCGGCCCCCGGCGCCGGAATATTCGCCCTCGGTGTTCTCGCGGATGCAGAGGATGTCGAAGCCCTCGGCCTTCAGCGGCCCCTCGACGCCCGGCAGCAGGCGGTGGGGGCGGATGTTGGCGTATTGCGTGAAGGCCTTGCGGATCGGCAGCAGCAGCCCGTGCAGCGAGACGCTGTCGGGGACGGTCGCGGGCCAGCCGACGGCGCCGAGATAGATCGCGTCGAAGCCCTTCAGCGTCTCGATCCCGTCCCCGGGCATCATCTGGCCGTGTTCGAGGTAGTATTCGCAGGACCAGGGGAAGGTCTCGGCCTCAAGCGTGAAGCGGTTCCGGGCAGCGGCGCGCAGAACCTCCATCGTGGCATCGGTCACGTCCACGCCAATCCCGTCGCCGGGAATGAGAGCAAGGCGGTAGTTGGTCATCGGGGGCTCCGGATCTTACAGGTCGATGAGTACGGATTTCGTGCGGCGGTTGGCAAGATAGGCTTCGCGGCCCAGATCCTTGCCAAGCCCGCTCGCCTTCCAGCCGCCGGTGGGCAGGATGTGATCGCGCGAGCGGCCGTAGCGGTTCACCCAGACCGTCCCGGCCTCAAGCCGGCGGGTCAGGCGCAGCGCACGGCTGAGGTCGCCGGTGAACAGGCCCGCCGCCAGACCATAGGTCGGATGCGCGGCCAGCGTCATCGCCTCTTCCTCGTCGCGGAAGGTCTGGAAGGTGGCGACGGGGCCGAAGATCTCCTCGGTCACGGCGGGGCTGTACTGGGTCACGCCGGCAATCAGCGTCGGCTGGTAATAGCTGCCCTCGCGGTCAAAGGCCTGGCCGCCGCAGAGGATCTCGGCGCCCTGGGCCGCGGCTGCCTGCACGATGCTGTCGATCCGCGCCATCTGCCGCCCCGAGATGATCGGAGAGAACCCGGCCTCGGGCGCCAGCGTGTCGGCGGGACGGTAGCAGGCGAAACGGGCACGCAGCCGCTCTGCCAGGGCCTCGGCGATGCTTTCATGCACCAGCATACGCGAACCGGCGACGCAGAACTGCCCGGCATTGGGCATGATGCCCCGGTCCAGGCACTCGGCGGCCAGGTCGAGATCGCAATCCTCGAAGACCAGCATCGGGCTTTTCCCGCCCAGCTCCAGCGTCATCGGCTTGATGCCGTGGCGGGCGATGTTCTCCATGATGGCGGCGCCGGCGCGGGTCGATCCGGTGAAGGAGACCTTGTCGATGCCGGAATGCCCGGTGATTGCGTTGCCGGTGACCGGCCCGTCGCCCATCACCACGTTGATCAGCCCCGCGGGCATCCCCGCCTGCACCGAGAGTTCCGCCAGACGCAGCGTCGTCCAGGGCGTCATCTCGGACGGTTTGATGACCACGGCATTTCCTGCTGCCAGCGCCGGGCCCAGTTTCCAGCCCGCCATGGAGATCGGGAAGTTCCAGGGCGTGATCGCCCCGATGACGCCATAGGGATGGTCCGAGATGAAGCCGAAGCTGCTGTCGGGGGTCGGCACCAGCGCACCCCCTTCCTTGTCGGCGAATTCGGCGAAGAAGCGGATCTGCTCGGCGGTGACCAGCACGTCGCCGGTTTCGGCCTGGGCCGCGGGGCGCGAGGAACAGATGGCTTCAAGCCGGGCCAGCGGGGCGGCCTCGGCCTCGATCAGGTCGGCCCAGGCGTGAAGGACACGGGCACGGGCGCGCGGCGCCATGCCGCCCCAGCCCGAGGTCCGCAGGGCGTCGCGCGCGGCGGTGACGGCCTGATCGACCACATCGGCATCGGCGCGCGGGATCGCCCCGATGCGCTGGCCGGTCGAGGGCGAGAGGACCTCGATCGCCTCGGGGGCGGGGACCAGGCGACCGGCGATGAAATGGGCCGAGGGCAGCGGGATGTCGAAGCCGTGCATGAAGAAGTTCCTTCCGTCTTGGGAACAGGCTGGACCGGCCCGCCCGGTGCATGGTGCCGAAAGCGGGCGTGCAGCAGAATTACCTGCGGGATGCGGCGGGCTGGCAGATTATTCTGCCTCTCGCTCCGGCGGCGTGGAAAGCCAGGCCCCGATCGGCGCGGGCCGGGCCGGGGGCTGGGCGCGCAAGCGACCGGCGCGGGGCACCGCAAGGCCCTGATCGGCGGCGATGATCTCGGCCCCGGCAAGCTGGCAATAGCGGCCCTGGCACCGCCCCATGCCGACGCGGGACAGCGCCTTGGCGCGGTTTGCCTCCGGTCCCGAGGCCGGCAGAGTGGCGCGCAGGGTGCCGGCGGTGACGCCTTCGCAGCGGCAGATCACCGTGTCGTCGGGCAGGGCCGCCACGGCTTCGGCGGGCCAGGGAAAGGCGCGGGCCATGGCATTGGCAAAGCGCTGCATCCGGGCGCGGCGGCGCAGCAGGCCATAGGCGGCAGGGGCCGGGCGGCCAAGGTCGCGCAGCAGCGCGATGGCGGCAAGCCGTCCGGCCAGTTCCGCCCCGTCGGCGCCCAGCAGGCGCTGGCCATCCCCTGCCAGGTAAAGGTCCTTGCCCGCGCGCCCCATGTCATCGCAGCGCACCAGCCACTGGCGGGCACTCGGGCACCAGTCGAATTCGGCACCGGCCAGATCGGCCAGGTGCGTCTCGGCCCGCAGGTGCCAGCCAAGCGCGGCCATGTCGCAGGCAGTGCGGTGGGACTGACCGCGCGCATTGCGCCAGTGCAGCGCCTGCACGCCATGGTCGGGATCGGCCTCGATCCGCTCCAGCGTGACGCCGGCATGATAGAGATTGCCCAGCCGGGCCCGCATCGACACCCCGCGCAGCGCCACCACCGGACGCGCCGCCGCCATCGCAAGCCCGCCGCGCAGCTGGTCGCGCATCGGCGCGGTGTCCAGCACCGCCACCAGCCCGGCCCCCGCCGCGCGCAGCTGCATTGCCAGAAGGGTCAGCAGCGGCCCGGTACCCGCCAGCACGATCTGCCGGCCAAGCGCCACACCCTGCGCCTTCAGCGCGATCTGCGCCGCCCCCAGAGAATAGACCCCGGCATTCTGCCAGCCCGGCACCGGCGCCAGCCGGTCGGTGGCCCCGGTCGCCAGGATCAGCCGGTCATAGGGGATCTGCCGGCGCGTCTCGCCCAGCACATGGGCCACGCCGTCGCGCAGCGCCAGCACCGAGGTTTCGGGCAGGTGCCAGACCTTGCCCTGCGCCACCAGCCAGTCGAAGCGGCCATGCAGCGCGCGCGCCTTTCCGGCCTCGGAGCCATAGAGCTTTTCCGGCGTCCGTCCAAAGCCCAGAGGCGGGCGGCGGTAGATCTGGCCGCCCGCCCGCGCGCCCTCGTCCACCACGGTGGGGCACAGGCCCGCGCCCGCCAGCACCTCGGCCGCGCGGATGCCCGCAGGCCCCGCGCCGACGATCAGCACCCGGGTCATGCCCCGGCCCCCGGCCAGTCCCCGGCATCGGAGCGCAGCCGCATCCCCGCCCGCAGCGGGGTCGAGCAGGCCCGCAGCCGCCCGCCCTCCTCCTGCCAGATCCAGCAGTCCTGACAGGCCCCCATCAGGCAGAAACCGGCGCGCGCCTCGGGGCCGAACTCGGCCCGGCGCAGGGCGCGGCGCGACAGCAGGATCGCGGTCAGCACCGTATCCCCCTCCAGCCCGGTCAGCTCTTCGCCATCAAGGCTGAAGCGGACCGGGCTGCGGGCGGTCTCGGCCAGTCGGACAAGACGCGGCTGGCTCATTCGGCGGCCTCGGCATAGGACGCGGGGCGTGGCAGTTCGGGGAAGCGGGCGCAGGTGGCCTCGAAGGCCGCCTCCACCGCCGCCGCGCCCGAGCCTTCGATCCGGGCGAAGATCTCGGTCTTGGTAAAGAAGCGCCAGTGGATCGGCAGGGCGGCGAGGATCTGGGTCAGCCGGTCATAGGCAGCCGGGGTCCAGCGTGCCTCGTAGCCGTCACGTTCGGGGCCGTAGTGGAAGAAGGCATCCGAAGGCGCGGGCATCGCGGCGCGGGCCTTGGCGGTTGCGTCCTCGTCCACCTCGCCATCCTTCAGGATGACACCGTAGTCGCGTTCGGCGGCCTCGGTCGAGACATAGCCGCGGGCCACGTCGCGGGCCACCCGCCAGGGTTCACGATCCAGCGGGTTGCCACGGCCCCCGCCCCCGGCAGAGCGCACCTCCAGCACGTCGCCCGGTTGCAGGATCGCGGTATCCTTCGATCCCATGCGGCGTTCCTCGGGCGTGCCGGGGTTCACCACCATGTCGGCAAGGCCAGCGGCGCGGCCCCCCTCCGTGCCCCAGGGCCGGAAGAAGCTGCGGTCGCGGTTCCTTGCCGTGATGCGGCTGTCGGGGGTGAAGACACGGAAGGCCATCTCGGTCGCGAGGCCGCCGCGCCAGCGCCCTGCCCCGCCGGTGTCCTGCGCAAGGCCGTATTTCACGAACTCGACCGGAACCTCGGTCTCGGTGATCTCGATCGGGGTGTTCTTCAGATAGGCCGCATCGGCGCCGGAGCCGTTGGTGCCGTCGCGGTGCGGCATCCCGCCGCCACCGCCCACCACCGGGTTCACGGCGGCGATCACGGTCTTCTGGCTGCGCTCGTCCCGGGTCATCACGTTGACGATGCAGTTGTTGCCGGCGGGGGCCGCGGGCATCCGGTCGGGGATCGCCTGGACGAAGGCGCCGAAGATCACCGAACGCAGACGCGCGCAGGTCAGCGAGCGCATCCCGACGGCGGCGGGCGAGACCGGGTTCAGCACCGTGCCTTCCGGCGTGATGCAGGTGAAGGGCCGGGTCAGGCCGGTGTTCAGCAGGATGCGCGGGTTCAGCGTGTAAAGCACGTAGTAGACGCCCACCAGCAGCATCGTGTGGCGCGGATCCCCGCCCGAGGGCACGTTGAGCGAGGACGCAAGCTGCGGATCGGAGCCGGTGAAGTCCAGGATCGCCTCGTCGCCCCGGATGGTCAGGGTCAGCTTCAGGCGGCAGGGGTTGGCCTGGTCGCTGTCCTCATCGGCGTAATCGGCGAAGACGTATTCGCCGTCGGGGATCTCCGACAGGATCGAGCGCGCCTGGGCCTCGGCCTGCTCCATCAGCGCCGCGACACCCGAAAGGAAGCCCTGCTTGCCGAAGCGGTCGATCATCGCATGGACCTTGCGCTCACCGGTATTCAGCGCGCCGACCAGCGCCTTGATGTCCCCGATGTTGAGCGCCGGCTTGCGCACGTTCGTGGACATGATCTGCAGGATCTGGCTGTCGAAAACGCCTTCGCGCACCAGCTTCATCGGCGGAAAGCGCAGACCTTCCTGGTGGATCTCGGTCAGCGAACGCGAGAGAGAGGCCGGCACCGCACCGCCCATGTCGGTGTTGTGGATGTGCCCGCCGGTCCAGGCGACGATCTCTCCCTCCGCGAAGACCGGCTTCCAGAGGTGGGTGTCGGGCGCATGGGTCGCCACGTGACCCGAGTAGGGATCATTGGTGAAGGCCACGTCGCCGGGCCGGTAATCCTGCACCATGTCGATGGCTCGGCCATAGGTCAGGCCCGGGTACCAGGTCGCGCCCAGCTCCATCGGGACGGCGAAGGTATCGCCGCGCTGGTCCATCAGCATGACGGTGAAGTCCTGCGTTTCCTTCACGAAGGCGGAATGCGCGGTGCGGTGCAGGGTGTGGGCCATGTTCTCGGCGGCGGCGCGGGCGTGGTTGGCCAGCACCTGAAGGGTCATCTTGTCGAACATGGATCAGGCCTCGAAGCTGAGATGGATGTTGAGCGTCTCGTCCACGCGGGCGCGGGCGCCCGGGGGAATGGCGAAGGTGGTGTCCTCCTGGGCGACGATGGCGGGGCCGTCGAAGACCGTTCCGGCGGCAAGCCCTGCGCGGTTGTGCAGCGGCACCGGGCGCCAGCCGCCGATATGGACCTGCACGTCGCGGCTTTCAGCCGCCTCGACCCGGGCCAGTTCCGCCAGATCGGGCTTGGGCCCGGCGCCAATGGCAGACAGGCGCAGGTTGACGATCTCGATCCGGCCCTCGGGGTCGTCGAAATCGTAGATCCGGCGGTGGGTCTCGTGGAAGGCGCGGGCCATCTGCGGCAGGTCCGACAGCCAGTCGGGCTCCAGCGCCACCTCGATCTCGTAGCTTTGGCCTCCGTAGCGCATGTCGGCGGAAAGCCTCAGGTCGGCGGCGCCCTCATGGCCCTGGGCGGTCAGCCAGGCGGTACCTTCGGCGGCCAGCGCCCGGAAGTGATCGGCCAGCAGCGGCAGGCGTTCGCTGTCCAGATCGGCAAAGACGGTGCGGATGAAATCGCCCTTCAGATCCGCGACCAGCCCCCCTAGGGCCGAGACGACGCCCGGACGGCGCGGCGCCACGACGCGCGCCATCCCCAGTTCCTTGGCAAGGAACGCCCCCAGCATGGGGCCACCCCCGCCAAAGGGCATCAGCGCAAAGTCCCGCAGGTCGACCCCTGCGCGCGACGACAGCTTCTCGACCTCGACGAACATCTCGGAAATCGCGATGTCGAGGATCGCCTGCGCGGTTTCCTCCACGCCGCGCCCCAGTTGCGCGGCCAGCTTGCCCACGACCGCGCGGGCCAGATCGACATTCATGTCAAGCTGCCCGTAGGCCATTTCCGAATGGCCCAGCCAGCCGCAGACCGCCATGGCATCCGTCACGGTCGCCCGTTCGCCGCCGCGCCCGTAGCAGGCCGGCCCGGGGTTCGAGCCCGCGCTTTCGGGGCCCACCCGCAGCACGCCATGGTCATCCACCGACGCGATGGAGCCGCCGCCGATCCCGATCGAGCTGACCGAGACAGAGGGGATGTGCAGCGGGAATTCCCCCACCAGCTCGTCCGAACCGAACTGCACCTCTCCGTCGATGATCAGTGCGAAATCGGCCGAGGTGCCGCCGATATCCAGCGTCAGGATGCGGCTTTCACCGGCCTGACGGGCCAGCCAGGCGGCCCCGATGACGCCCGAGGCGGTACCCGACAGCAGCATCGACACGCAGTCGCGGCGCCCCTCGGCGGCGGTCATCACGCCACCGTTGGATTTCGTCAGCATGGCGCGGGCGGGAACGCCCTGGGCCTTCAGGCGTGCCTCCAGCGCTTCAAGGTAGCCCGAGACGCGCGGATAGACATAGCCGTTCAGGATTGCGGTCGAGGTGCGCTCGTATTCGCGGATCACCGGCCAGACCTCGGAGGAGGTGAAGACGAAAAGATCGGGGGCGAGCGCCTCGATTTCCTTGCGGATCTCGGCCTCCTGGGTGCTGTCGCGCCAGGCATGGAGCAGGGCGACGATGATGCCTTCGGCGCCCGCGGCGCGGGCCTTGGCGACGACCTCGGCCACCGCGCCTTCGGGGGCATCGCTGCGCCGGCCATCGGCGCGCATCCGCACCGGCAGGCCGAAGATGCGGTCACGCGGCACCAGCGGATCGGGGCGCTGGCAGAACAGCGAATACATGTCGGGCATCCGCAGGCGGGCCAGTTCGATCACGTCCTCGAAGCCCGCGTTGGTGACCATGGCCAGCTTGGCACCCTTGCGCTGGATGATGGTGTTGATGCCGACCGTGGTGCCATGCACGAAGCGGCTGACCGCCTCGGCCGACAGCCCCTCGCGCTCGGCCAGCAGATCGAGGCCCCGGCGCAGCTCCGCGCCCGGATCCTCGGGCGTTGTCAGCACCTTCAGCGAGGCGATGCGCCCGGAGCGGGCCTCCAGCGCGCAGAAGTCCATGAAGGTGCCGCCAATGTCGACACCGATCTTCCAGTCCTCTGCAGGGGTGAGACCGTCCATGAATGATCGCCTTTCCGTTCGTTTGCCCCAGTCGAGCAGAGCAGACGCGCCAGGTCCAAGACGGAAGACGGGCGACCCCATAAGCAAAGCCTATGGGTTGGGGATCAGCTTACCTGCGCACGGATCTGCGCCCGCATCAGCTCCTCGGGGCGCGACAGGCTGCGCCCGCGCAGGGTCAGCAGCGACAGCGGCAGCGCCGGGGATCCGGCCAGCGGGCGCACCGCGAGGCCGGCGAACTGCGCCCAGGGCAGCAGAGAATCGACCACCGCGATGCCCAGCCCCGCCTGCACGAAGCCCACCGCCGAGATCGATGTGTCGATTTCCAGCCGCGGCTCAAAGCGCAGCCCGGCGCGGCGGGCGGCACTGTCCAGCTCTTCGTGCGGGCGGGTGGCGGCGCGGTAGGAGATCACGAATTCCTCCGACAGGTCGGCCAGCGCGATCTGGTCCTGCGCGGCCAGGGGGTGATCTTCGGGCAGCAGGCAGCAAAAGCCGGTGCGGCCCAGCACCTCGACCTCGATATCGGGGGGCATCCGGTCGGTCAGGGCGATGGCCATGGCGGTGTCGCCCTCGCGCAGCATGGTGCGCAGCGACATGACCGGGGCGACGTTGCAGCGCAGCGCGATGTCGGGATGGCGGACCCGGAAGGCCGCCATGACCTGCGGCAGCAGCGACATGGCCGGCGGGGTCGAGCAGCCGATGCGCACCAGACCCGCCCGCCCCAGCTTCAGATCGGCGGTCTTGCGGCGCAGCCCCTCCAGCTCTCCGAACAGGCGCTCGGCCTCGGGGTACAGCTCCTGCGCCTCGGGGGTGGGTTTCAGGCGGCCCTTTTCGCGGTCGAACAGGGCAAAGCCCAGCTCATCCTCCGTATGCCGCAGGATCTGGCTGAGTGCGGGCTGAGAGATGTTCAGCATCCTTGCCGCCTCGGTGACGGTTCCGGCCCGCATGACGGCGGTAAAGATTTCCAGCTGGCGCGCGCGCATCATTCATCCATAGGTTCGGCTTATGACTCTCTCCGTTTCCCGTCTTTGACCCGGGCCGTCAAGGCGCGTTCTTCTGGGGGCAACGAAAGGGGCAGACATGCAGGTGATCGTTCTGGGCGGCGGGCTGATGGGTACGGCCACGGCCTTCTTCCTGGCCCGCAGGGGCCATCGGGTGCAGCTGATCGAGCGCGGCCATATCGGCGCGGGGGCCACCGTCGCCTCCTTCGGCAATATCCGCCGCACCGGGCGCTACCTGCCACAGCTGCCGCTGGCGCATCGCTCGCTCGCGCTGTGGAACCGCGCCGAAGAGCTGCTGGGCCAGGATGTGGAATTCCGCGCCACCGGTCACCTGCGGCTGATCTTCGACGCCGCCTCCCAGGCCGACATGGAGCGTTTTGCCTCAGAGGCCCGCGCCTGGGGGCTGGAGATCGACGCACTGTCCCCCGCCGAGATCCGCCGCCGCTTTCCGGGCCTTGGGCCGCAGGCGATCGGCGCCAGCTTCTCCCCGCAGGACGGCAGCGCCAATCCCCGTCTGGTCGGCCCCGCCTTCGCGCAGGCGGCGGCGCGCCTCGGGGTCGAGATCCTGGACCAGGCCGGAGAGCCCGACGTGACACGCACCGCTGCCGGGTTCCGGGTTTCGACCGCGCGCGGCACGCTGGGGGCGGAGGTGCTGGTCAACTGCGCGGGCGCCTGGGGCCGCGAGATCGCCCGCCAGTTCGGCGAACCCGTCCCGCTGAGCACCCATGGCCCGCAGATGGCGGTGACGGAACCCCTGCCCCACCGCATCCTGCCGGTGGTCGGCATGTGGAGCCAGGATGCCGGCGCCTACCTGCGCCAGGTGGAACGCGGCAACGTGGTCTTCGGCGGCGGGGTGGCGCGCACGCCGGTCGGCGCCTCGGGGCTGGCGAAGGCCGATCCGGCACGGCTGGAAACCCAGCTGCGCAAGGTCGTGCAGCTGTGCCCGGCGCTGGCCGATGTGGCGATCATCCGGCAATGGTCGGGCTGCGAGGGCTATGTGGCCGACGGGCTGCCGGTGATGGGCGCCTCGGGCACCACGCCGGGGCTGTTCCATGCCTTCGGCTTCTGCGGCCATGGCTTCCAGCTGGGCCCGGGCGTGGGCGATGCCATGGCCGAGCTGATCGACCGGGGCCGCTGCGAGACACCGCTGGCGCCCTTCGCGATCACCCGGTTCGCGGCATGAGATCAGAACTCCGACACCTTGCCCCATTGCGACTGGCCGAAGCGCGCCAGCCGGTACTGGCGGGTTTCGGTGATCGGATCGCGGCCCAGCAGCATGTCGGCCACCAGATGCCCGACCCCCGGCCCGATGCCGAAGCCATGGCCCGACAGGCCCGCCGCCAGCGTCAGCCCGGGCAGGCCGATGTCGGTGTCGATCACCGGCACGCCGTCGGGAGTACTGTCGATATAGCCCGCCCAGGTCGCCTGCACCGGCAGGCCCTTCAGCGCCGGCAGCAGGCGGTGGGCATTGTTCAGCGTCTCGCGGATCAACGCGGCAGAGGGCTTGGGATCGAGGATGCGCATCCGCTCCATCGGGGTTTCGCGGTCCAGCGCCCAGCGTTTGCGGGTCTCGTGCCCGGCGCGCCAGGCCTGCAACCCGCCCGGAGAGAGCACCCGCCAGCGCTTTGCGGCCATCGGCAGGAAATGCTTCAGCCCCATCAGCGCGCCCGGCGTCAGGTCCAGGCTGGCCCGCCCCGAGATCGCCAGCGTCCAGGCGCCATCGCCGCGCGCGGTGACCGAGATGTCCTTGGTGTGCAGCGCCGGCGGCAGACCTTCAACCCCGGGCCCCACCGACAGGATGGAAGAGCGCACGGCGCTTTGCGGGAAGGCGATGCCCTGCTGGTGCAGGAAGCTGGCCGCCCAGGCGCCGCCCGACAGCACCACCTGGCGGGTGCGGATCCTGCCCTTTTCCGTCACCACCGCACTGACCGCGCCGCCCTCCAGCTCCAGCCCGCGCGCTGCGCAGCCCTGCACGACGATGCCGCCATGCTTCATCACGCCCTTGGCGATCAGCGGCGCGGCGCGCGAGGGATCGGCGATGCCGTCGGTCGGCGACCAGACCCCGCCCGCCCAGGACTGGCCGGTGGCACGGCCACGCTCGGCGGCTTCGGTCGCGTCCAGCATCCGGGTGTCGATCCCCTCGCCCCGCGCGAAGCGGCCCCATTTCGCCCAGCCCTCGATCTCGGCCGGATCGCGGGAAAGATAGAGCAGGCCGCAGCGACGAAAGCCCAGGTCCTCGCCGATATCGCTGGTCATCTCTTCCCAGAGGCCGAGGCTTTGGGTCGACAGCGGAAGTTCGCGGGCGTCACGGTTCTGCTGGCGGCACCAGCCCCAGTTGCGGCTGGATTGCTCGGCGCCGACGCGGCCCTTTTCGACCAGCACGACCCGCTGCCCGGCCCGCGCCAGCCAGTAGGCGGTGCTGACCCCCACGATGCCCGCACCGATGACGACACAATCGGCGCTCTCGGGGGGAAGATCCTGTGTTACGATGGGCAGAAGGGGGGCGGTCATGGCGTCTCACTCCGGTATTTGAGACAGGAGTACCATCACCGCATCAGCGCCATCTGCCAATTCCCGCAGGCTGACGGCATATCCTTCCGAATGCGATTGACACGACAGGCCACCTGGCCTTTTCAGACCACAATGACAAAGACTTGGGAACGCCCCGCATGACTGCCCGATACAAGCTCGACCGGATCGACCTGAAGATTCTTGCCGAGTTGCAGCGCAATGGGCGGATCACCAACGTGGAGCTGGCCGACAAGGTTGCCCTGTCGCCCTCACCCTGCCTCATGCGGGTGAAGAAATTGCAGCAGTCGGGCTATATCACCGGCTACGCGGCACAGATCGACGTGCCGAAGCTGGGGGAAACGCTGACAGTTTTCACTGAATTCACCCTGAAAAACCACCGCCAGATCGATTTTGCCCGTTTCCAGGACGCGCTGGAAAAGGTCGACAGCTGCGTCGAATGCCACCTGGTCTCGGGCGGGTACGATTATCTGGCGAAATTCGTCTGCGGGTCGATCTCGGACTACCAGACCATCATCGAGGCGCTGATCGACCGCGACGAGGTGGGGATCGACAAGTACTTCAGCTTCGTCGTCATGAAGACGCCCTTCGCCAAGACCCAGATCCCGCTCAGCCGGCTGTTCGCCGACAAGCTGTAGGGGCAAGGGGCGATCCCCCCTGCCCCGCCGGCGGCTCAGCGGTTGCCGAAGCGTTCCAGCAGCGCCGGGTCCTGCTCGAGGCCGGACAGCCACCCGGTGTCGAGCTTCGGCACCGAGGACACCAGAAGCTGCGAATAGGGATGGGTCGCATCGGTGCTCATTTTTGCGGCAGGCAGGCGTTCGACCACCTCGCCCTTGTACATCACCAGCACGTCATCGCAGATCGCCTCGACCGTCGAAAGGTCGTGGCTGATGAACATGTAGGACAGCCGCAGTTCGCGCTGCAGCTCCTTCAGCAGGTCGATGATCGCGGCGGCAACCACGGTATCGAGCGCCGAGGTGATCTCGTCGCAGAGGATCAGCTGGGGTTCGGCAGCCAGCGCCCGGGCCAGGTTGATCCGCTGCTTCTGCCCGCCCGAAAGTTCGGACGGAAGCCGGTGACGCAGGTTCGCCGGCAGGCGCACCATGTCCAGAAGCTCGATCACGCGGGCCTCGCGGGCCTTGCCCTTCATGCCGTGGTAGAAGGTCAGCGGGCGGCCCAGGATGGTCTCGATCGACTGCGCGGGGTTCAGCGCGGTGTCGGCCAGCTGGAAGACGATCTGGGCATGGCGCAGCTGTTCCTTCGAACGCTGCGCGAGGCTCGCCTCCTGCTGGAAACCGTCGACCAGAACCTCGCCCCGGTAGGGCGGCAGGATGCCCGCTACGGCGCGCGCCAGGGTCGACTTGCCCGAGCCGCTTTCCCCGATCACGCCAAGGTTGCGGCCCCGTTCCAGCGCGAAGTTGATATCCTTGAGGATCTTCGCCCCCGGCTCTCCGTTGCGGATCGGCCCGTAGCCGGCCGAGAGGTTGCGCACCTCCAGGATCGGCGGCTGGTGGTCGGCATCGTCGAATTCCAGCGGCTTGTGCAGCACCGGTTCGAAGGCCGCCAGAAGCTCTCGGGTGTAGGGATGGGCGGGGGCGTCGAGGATCTGCTGGGTCGCTCCCTCTTCCTGGATCTCTCCACCTTTCAGCACGATGATCCGGTCGGCGATCTGGGCCACGACGGCCAGGTCGTGGCTGACGTAGACGCCTGCCATGCCGCCCTTCTCCATCACCGAGCGGAAGGCGCGCAGCACCTCGATCTGGGTGGTCACGTCGAGCGCGGTGGTGGGTTCGTCGAAGATCACCAGCTTCGGATCGCCGATCAGCGCCATCGCCGCCGAAAGCCGCTGCAGCTGCCCCCCCGAGACCTGGTGGGGATAGCGTGACCCGATGGTGTCGGCATGGGGCAGCGCCAGGGCGCGGAACAGCTCAACCGCCTTCTTCTCGGCGGCGTCGCGCGGCATCAGCTTGTGGATCGCGGTGATCTCGATCACCTGGTCCATGATCCGCTGGCTGGGGTTGAAGGCGGCGGCAGCCGATTGCGGCACGTAGGAGACCTCGGTGCCGCGGATCTCGGCGCGCTGGCCCTCGCTCATGGCGGTGACGGTGTTGGCGCCCAGGCGGATCTCTCCGCCCTCGATCCGGCAGCCGGTGCGGGTATGGCCCATCAGCGACAGCGCGATGGTGGTCTTGCCCGAGCCGCTTTCGCCGATCAGCGCCACGATCTCTCCGGGGGCGATGTCGAAGCTGACGCCCTTGATGATCTCCACGTGGCGGCCGCTGTCGGTGGTGGCGCCGATCTTCAGGTCGCGGACGGAAACGAGGGGGGTGCTCATGGGTCAGCTCCTGTCGCGGATCTTGGTGGGCAGGTTGTCGATGAACATGTTCACCGAGATGGTCAGCGAGGCGATGGCGACCGAGGGGAAGAGGATCGCCGGCGCGCCCAGCGACAGCCCCTCGATGTTCTCGCGCACCAGCGCACCCCAGTCAGCATTGGGCGGCTGCACGCCCAGACCCAGGAACGACAGGCCCGACAGCACCAGCACGATGAAGACGAAGCGCAGGCCAAGGTCGGCCAGCACGGGGCCAAGAATGTTCGGGAAGATCTCGCGCAGGATCAGGTAGGGGGTCCTTTCGCCACGGGCGCGGGCCACGGTGACGAAGTCCATGGTGTTGACGTTGACCGAGAGGGCGCGGGCAAAGCGGTAGCTGCCGGGCAGGTAGATCGCCGCCAGCGTCAGCACCAGAACCGGGATGGAGGATCCCACGGCCGCCACGGTCACCAGCCCGAAGAGCAGCGAGGGGATGCCGTTGAATGCATCCAGCAGCCGCGACAGGATCATGTCGAACCAGCCGCCCACGACAGCCGCGACCATGCCCAGGATGACGCCGCCCGCGCAGGCCAGGAAGACCGAGACCAGCGCGATGCCGACGGTGTAGCGCGCGCCCATCAGGATCCGCGACAGCACGTCCCGGCCCAGGTAGTCGGTGCCCAGCAGGTAATCATGGGACATCGGGGTGAAGTAGTCCCAGTTGACGATCTCGCCCGGGGGATAGGGGGCGATCTCGGGGCCGATGATGGCGACGACGGCCCAGAACAGGATCACCAGCAGACCGATGCGGCCCACCCAGTTGAAGGAATAGCCCAGGTTGCGGGGCGTCGGCAGGCGGAAGGAAAGAGCCTTGTCGGTCATCAGCGGCGCAGCCTCGGGTTGGAGAGAATGGCAATCAGGTCGGCGAGGGTGATCAGCGACAGGTAGCTGACGCAGAAGATCATCGCGCAGGACTGGATCAGCGGCAGGTCCCGGGTCGAGACCGCATCCACCATCAGCTTGGCGACGCCGGGATAGTTGAAGATCGTCTCGACGATGATCACGCCGCCGACGAGGTAGGACAGCGACAGCGCGATGGCATTGGCAATCGGGCCCAGGGCGTTCGGCAGGGCATGGCGCAGCACCATCCGCGAGCGCCGCGCGCCCTTCAGCAGGGCCATTTCCACGTAGGGGGTGTTGATCGTCTCGATCACCGCGGCGCGGGTCATGCGGATCATCTGCGCCGAGACCACGAAGGTCAGCGTGATCACCGGCATGGCATAGGCCTTCAGAATGGCGGTGAAGCTGCTGGTGTCGGCGGCGTAGGACAGCGCCGGCAGCCAGCCCAGCCAGACCGCGAAGATCAGCACCGCCAGCGTCGCCACCATGAATTCCGGCACCGAGATCACCGAGATGGTCAACACCGTGACCACCCGGTCCAGGATAGAGCCGCGCCACATCGCCGCCGAGATGCCCAGTACCAGCGACACCGGCACCGAGACCAGCGTGGTGATGCCGGCCAGCTTCAACGAGTTGACCAGCCGGTCTCCGATCAGCTGCGCCACCGCCATGTGGTTGACGTAGGACGTGCCGAGGTCGCCGTGCAGCAGCCCCGCCAGCCAGCCCAGGAACCGCAAGATGGCCGGTTCATCGAGGCCCATCGCCTTGCGCAGACCGGCCACCGCCTCGGGCGTGGCGGCCTGGCCAAGCAGGATCTGGGCCACGTCTCCGGGAAGAAGCTCGGTTGCGAAGAAGACGGCGAAGGAAACGATGACCAGGGTCAGCAGCGCGATGGCAAGGCGCTGGCCGACGAGCATCCATGTGGTGAGAGAGCGGAGCAATGGCGACCTCGGCGTTTGGTGTCGTATCGGGGGCCGGGCGGATCGGAGCGACCCGCCCGGCAGGGGATCAGGCGTTCAGCCAGACGTATTCGGCGAAAGCATAGCCCATCATGCCGCCCAGCGGGTTGGGCTTGAGGCCACCGACCTTCGAGGACAGCGCATCGACGTTGGAAATGTAGACCGGGATCGCGGTGCCGGCCTCGTTGGCGACCATTTCCTGCATCTCCCAGTAGATTTCCTTGCGCTTGGCGTCGTCCAGGGCACCACGGGCCTCGACCAGCATCTTGTCGAACTTCGGCGACTTGTACTGGCTTTCGTTCCAGGGCGCGTCCGAAGCGTAGAGCAGCGAGAACAGGATGTCCGGGGTCGGGCGCGGGTTGATGTTGCCGAAGTGCACCGGCGCCTTCAGCCAGTAGTTCGACCAGTAGCCGTCGGAGGGCACGCGATCGACCTTGAACTTCATGCCGATCTGGTCGCCCGACTGCTGCACGATGGTCGCCATGTCGACCGAGGCGGTGGCCGCGTCGGAGGCGACGATCGGGATCTCGGTGCCCAGCAGGCCGGCCTTGTCGAACAGCGCCTTGGCCTTCTCGGGGTCGAACTCGCGCGGCTTGAGGTTCGGGTTGTGGTAGCGGTTCGCCGAGGAGACCGGCTGGTCGTTGGCGATCTCGGCCAGGCCGCGGAACACCGACTTCTGGATGGCCTCGCGGTTGATCAGGTACTTCATGCCCTCGACGAAGCCGGCCTTGTCACCGGGGTTCAGGTCAAGGCGCATGTTGAGGTTGGTGTAGTTGCCCGAGGTCGTGACCGAGGTCGCGACGTTGGAGTTGCCCTTGAGCAGGCGCATGGAGCGCGGGTTGATCGAGGCCGCCAGCTGGATGTCACCCGACATCAGCGCGTTGACGCGGGCGTTGTTGTCGGAGATCGCGAAGAACTCGAAGCTGTCGAGGTAGGGGCCTTCGGGCTTCCAGTAGTTGGTGTTCTTCACGCCGACGGACTTCACGCCCGGCTCGAAGGTTTCCATGACGAAGGCACCGGTGCCGTTGGCCTTGGTGAAATCGGTGGTGCCATCGGCCACGATCATGAAGTGGTGCAGCGCCAGGATGGTCGGAAGGTCGGCGTTGGCGGCGGCCAGCACGATCTTCACGGTCTTGTCGTCGACCTTGGAAATCTCGGTCATCTGCTTGGCGATGGAGTTCACCTTGGAGCCCACGGCCGGGTCGAGGTGACGCTTCAGCGAGTAGACGACATCGTCGGCGGTCAGGGTCTTGCCGTCGTGGAAGGTGACGCCGGACTTCAGCGTGATCTGCCAGGTCTGTGCATCGTCGGTGGCGATGTCGTCGGCCAGTTCCATCTGCACTTCGCCGTGCTCGTCCAGGAAGGTCAGGCGGTTGTAGACCGAGCAGCAGCGCACGTAGTCGGTCGACAGCGACGCCTTCGCCGGGTCCAGCGTGTCGGCGGTGGACGAAGACCAGCCGGCCGCGCGGAGCGAACCGCCCGAGACCGGGGTGGCGGCGACGGCGGTGGTGGCGCGCATCAGCAGCGAACCACCGGCCGCGACACCGACGCCCGAGGCCATCAGCATCTTCAGCAGGTCGCGGCGGCTGGCGCCGCGACGGATCATGTGCTCGACCATCGCATCGTCGCGATGGGTCCAGTTGGTCGGGGTCTTCGTCATGGTCTACTCCTCGTTGGTGTGTTTGAACGGCGTCCGGCGATCTTCAGGCCGCCTGGGGCCGGATCATGCCTTCGTCGCGAAGGCGTCCTCTGCCGCCTCGGCCAGTTCGGCCAGGGCGTGGAAGTGGTAGTCGGGCTCAGTGAACTCCTTCGGCTCGATCGTGCCGCCATAGCCCTTCTGGGCGTGCCGGCGCTGGATCCAGGCATTGGTCATGCCCAGCTCGCGCGAGATGCCGATGTCGTGGTACTGGCTTTGCGCGGTGTGCAGGATGTCATCCTTGGAGCCGCCGTCCTTCTCCACATAGGCGAAGACCTGGTGGAAATAGTCGGGGTTGGGCTTTTCGCAGCCGGTATCGTCGGTGGTGAAGCCCGCCCAGAACGGCTGGCCCAGCTTCTCGGCGTATTTGTCGAAGGCCCAGCGACGCGCGTTGGTCATCGCGATCAGCTTGTAGCGCGCCTTCAGCTTGGCCATAGCGGCGGCGCTGTCGGGGAAGGGTTTCGCATCGCCCACCATGTCGATCATGAACTGGCGGTTTTCCTCGGTGTCGGGCAGGCCGGTCTTCTCGGCAATGCGCGAGAAGCAGCGGCCCAGATCATCGGGGAAGCGCAGCGCGTCCGGCTCGTAGCGGGCATCGCGGTAGATCGCCAGGGCGGCCTCTCCGTCGATGTCCATCCCGGCCTTCTCGGCGATGGCAGCAAGCCCGTCCTTGATGGCGCCTTCGAAGTCGATCAGCGTGCCCACCACGTCGAAGGTGACATAGGAGAATTCGGTCAGGGGTTTCACGGTCGTCATCGCCGTCATCACGGCAGTCCTTTCCTGGAAGAGCCACTGAGGGTGGCTGGCCTTCTGCTGAAGTCCGCGCGGGAGGGGCGCGGACGGTCCTGGGGGATGCCTGGGGCTGGATCCCGGCCCTGGGATCAGCCTCTCCCGGATGGGCGGGTCCATGGATCCATAATCCATGCGGGAGGCGGCATTTTCTTCTCTATTCGGGCGCGGCGCAGCAGATCCGGCGGTCTGCTGCGCCCGCCTCGGTATGCGGGCTCAGTACCCGCGCGCCGGATCGACCAGACCGGGCAGTTCTTCACCTGCGCGCCCTGCCCGGATCACGTTCAGCCCATGGCGCGCGCCCTCTTCGTAATCCGTCACGGAACCGATATGCGGCGTCACCACGACCTTCGGATGCGTCCAGGCCCAATGGTCCTGCGGCAGCGGTTCGGGATCGGTGACATCCAGCATGGCCGCCCCGATCTGACCGCTGTCGAGCGCCGCACCAAGCGCATCCAGATGCAGCTGCGCCCCGCGCCCGGCATGGACCAGAAGCGCGCCCTTCGGCAGTTTCGCCAGGAAGGCCGCATCCATCAGGCCGCGGGTTTCGTCGGTCAGCGGCAACAGGCAGATCAGCAGATCCGTCTGCGCGAGGAAGGTATCCAGCATATCCTGCCCGCAGACCTCAAGCCCCTCGACCGGGCGGCCCGAACGGGAATAGCCCAGCACCGGGAAGTCGAGCGCCCGAAGCGTTTCGGCCACCTTGCGCCCGATCCGGCCCGTGCCCATGATCCCGACCCGGCGCGAGCGCGCCTGGCGGGTCGGATGTTCCTGCCAGAGCCCCTGCCCCGCCTGATCCAGATAGGCCGGCATGTCGCGGTGCAGCATGAGGCTGGCCATTACCACCCAGTCGCGCACCATGCCCTCGATCCCCGGGGCAAGCGTGCGCACCAGCGCGACGCCCTCGGGCACGGGGCGGATGTGATCGACACCCGCGCCCGAGCAGATCACCGCCTGAAGGTTGGGATAGAGCGTGAGGTCCCCCGGAGGGGACCAGCACAGGATATGGGTGATCGCGGCCGGGTCGGTGACCGCATCGGCGCCGATCACGATCTCTTCGCCGGCCTCGGCGAAGACCTGCTTCCAGACCGCGCCCCGTTCGGGGGTGGAGAGGAACAGAAGCGCCATCAGGCCAGCGCCGCGCGGACGTCCGCGTCTTCCAGCGTCAGGTCCAGCACCTTGCGGGTGCGTTCGACGATCTGGTCGATCTCTTCCATCGTGCAGCACAGCGGCGGCGCATAGCCGAAGATGCCCTGGGCGAAGGAACGGATGATCAGGCCCTGTTCCCAGGCGCGGTCAAAGAGGCGGGTTGCCGGTTGCACCGAAGCGGGCAGCGGCGTCTTCTTGTCCTTATCGGTCACCAGCTCGACCGCCGCCAGCATCCCGCGACCGCGCACATCGCCGACCAGCGGGTGATCCTTCAGGCCGTTCAGCCCTTCCATCAGCCGGGCTCCGGCCTTGCGACCGTTCTCAAGCAGGCCGCCCTCGTACAGGCGCAGCACTTCCAGTGCCACCGCAGCCGAGACCGGGTGCGCGGAATAGGTGAAGCCGTGACCCACGGCCTTCGCCCCTGCCCCTTCGGCGATGGTCTCGTAGACATGGTCGCGCATGAAGACCGCGCCCATAGGCACATAGCCAGAGGTCAGGCCCTTGGCGCAGGTCATCAGGTCGGGAACGATCTCTTCCTCGGAGCAGGCGAACAGCGGGCCGGTGCGCCCGAAGCCGGTGATCACCTCATCGGCGATGAACAGCACGCCATATTCGGCGCAGAGGTCGTGCATCGCCTTGACCCAGCCCTTCGGCGGCACCAGCACCCCGCCCGAGCCCTGGATGGGCTCAAGGTAGAAGGCCGCAACCTTCTCGGGGCCGATGGCCTCGATCTTGGCCTTCAGCTCGGCCACGGAGGCGTCGATGATCGCCTGATCGCCCTGGATCGGGTTGCGATAGGTGTAGTGCGAGGAAATCTTGTGCTGCCATTGGTAGGGCACGCCGAAACCGTCGTGGAAGCCCGGCAGCGCGGTCAGGCCGGCGCCCATGGTCGAGGAGCCGTGGTAGCCCTGCTCGACCGAGATGAACTGGTCGCGCTGCGGTTCACCCTTGGCATGCCAGTAGTAGCGCACGAAGCGGATCGTGCTGTCGACCGAGTCCGAGCCGCCAAGCGCGAAGTAGACATGGTTCAGGTCGCCCGGCGCGCGTTCGGCCAGGGCGGCGGCCAGCTTGATCGGGGCTTCGGCGCCCAGGTCGAAGTATCCGGTGGCGTAGGGCAGCTTGCGCATCTGCTCGGCAGCGGCCTCGACGATGCTTTCATGGCCATAGCCGGCGTTGACGCACCACAGGCCCGCGAAGCCGTCCAGCAGCTGGCGGCCTTCGGAATCGGTGACCGTGGCGCCCTGGGCGCCGGTCAGCACGCGCACGCCGCGCGCCTCGTGGCCACGGAAGGAGGAAACGGGATGGACGAGGTGCTGGCGGTCCAGCTCGACCAGGGAATTTGTCAGCATGATATGCTCCGCTCAGCCCAGTGCCTGAGAGACAAGGGCGTAGGTTGTGAAATCTGCGTCGGTGCGGGACCTTGCGTCACGCACCATGGAGACACCGCCACCGGCATGGGCGAGGCCCAGGCTTTCGGCGTAATCCGAAAGGCCTGCGGTCTCGGGCAGGTCGATGCGCAGGAAACGGCCCTCGCATTTCGTGGCCGCCGCGGCGATCAGCGCGCGGGCGGTCGGAAGATCGCGGGCCACCACGGGTCCGACGACATGGCCGCGCCCGAAGGGCCGCAGCAGGGCGAAGCCGCCCTCGGTCACCAGCATCTCGCCCTCGGCCTCGATGCGGGCCAGAAGGGCTGCGCGCTCCAGCCCGCTGGCGGCCAGATCGGCGGCGGCGAAGGCGTCAAGATCCGCAACCGTACCCTGCCGTATGTCACGGCGCGGATCACTGGCCCGGGCGATGCCCTGATGCTGGAGGATCTGGCCGGTGGCGACGAAACCCAGCTTTTCGTACAGCGGCAGGCCGTCGGCGGTGGCGACCAGCCGCAGCTCGTGCCCGGCGCCGAGGTTCAGCACCGCCTGCATCAGCCGACGGCCCAGGCCGCAGCCGCGCATCCGTTCCGCCACGATGATCATGTTGACCGTCGCCGCCGTGCCGAAGGCCGAGCAGATCGCCGTGCCGACCACCGTCTCTCCTTCAAGCGCCACGACCCCGCGCGACACCCCAAGCGTCAGCGCCCAGTCCTCGGCCCGGTGCGGCCAGGCGCATTCCTGCGACAGGCGCAGCGCCCCGGGGATATGGGCGGGGGTGAAGGGCTGGATGGTGATCTCGGGCGTGGCGGCCGCGAGGGAGGAGGCTGCGGTCATGGGGGTCTCTTCTTCTTGTCTTGCCACCGTCAGGCTAGCGTGGGGATGGCGGCATGTTCGCCCTGATCCCCTGCCCCGGCAGCAGTTTTCCCTGCGGCAGGGCGGGGCCGCCGCAGGAAATGCCGTGTTCAGGACAGATGCCGCCCGAGGGCCAGCACCATCTCGACCGCGCCGGTCAGCTCGGCTTCGGTCAGGTATTCCTCGGGCTTGTGGGCGCGGGCGATGTCGCCCGGTCCGCAGATCACCGAAGGCACGCCGGCGGCCTGGAACAGCCCCGCCTCGGTGCCGTAGGACACCGCCTGAAGCGCGGGGTTGCCGGAGATCGCGCAGGCCAGATCGGCCAGCGGATGCCCTTCGGGCAGCGCCAAAGCGGGATAGCTGGAGAGCCATTCGGCCTCCACCCCCGGCAGGCCGATCAGCGGCGCAAGGATCTCTTCGGGGTCGACACCGGCGATGGCGCGGGCCTCGACCCTGGCTTCGGCGGCATCGGGGATGATGTTGATCGCCTGCCCCCCCGACAGCGTGCCGATCTGGAGCGAGGACCAGGGCGGCGCGAAGCGTGCATCCTGCGGTCCCGTCTTCAGGGCCTCGGCCTGGACCACGGCGGCAGAAAGTGCGGGCAGCAGCGCATGGATCGCGTTCACCCCCAGGTCGGGACGCGACGAATGCCCCGAAACACCCCGGGCCGAGAGCTTCAGCGCGGCCTTGCCCTTGTGGGCCAGCACCGGCACCAGCCCCGAAGGTTCGCCCACGATGCAGCCCAGGGGCGGCGCGCAAAGCTCTGGCAGGCGCGCCAGAAGGTGCGGCACGCCCTTGCAGCCAGCTTCCTCGTCATAGGAAAAGGCGATGTGCACCGGGGCCTTCAGCGCCATGTTGGCAAGCTCCGGCACGGCGGCCAGAACGGCGGCATCGAACCCCTTCATGTCGCAGGCGCCGCGCCCGATCAACCGGTCCCCGTCGCGCCGCAGCACGAAGGGATCGGCGGCCCAGCCCGGTTCACCCGCCGGCACCACGTCGACATGGCCCGACAGGATGTAGCCCGGCACCGAGGCATCGCCCAGCGTCGCGAACAGGTTCATCCGGTCGCCCTCGGGCCCCGGCAGCAGGTTCACCTGCGCGCCGTGGGCCTTCAGGTAATCGGCGACATACTCCATCAGGGCGCCGTTCGGGGTGCCGACGACGCTGGGAAAGGCCACAAGCCTTTCCAGGATCTCGGCGGCACGCATCAGGAGGCGATCACGAAGATCTTGCGCACTGTCTCCAGCGTGTTCCAGGTGCCGACGAAACCGGGCTTCATCACGAAGCTGTCGCCGGGGCCGAAGACATGGGAGGCACCACCGTCTTCCGCAATCTCGCAGCGGCCCGACAGGATGTGGCAGAACTCGAAGGTCTCGCCCTTCATGGAGATGGTCTTGCCGGGGGTGGCTTCCCAGATGCCGGTGCGCACCTTGCCCCACTGGGCGGCCTCGGCGATGGCGGTATCCAGTTCCCAGGTCTTGTAGCTGGGCGCGCCTTCGATCAGGCGCTCGGGGGCGGCCTCACCGGGGCGGGGATCGAAAGTCGGTTGGGTCTCAAGGGGCACGAGCAGGGTCATCTGTCTCTCCGGTAGGGTGTCGTTTGCCCCCCTACCCTGCCCTGTCCGCCGCCTGTGAAGGCACCGAAAGCGCCACCGCCACGGCACGGCCTGCCGCCTTCCGCGCGACAAACGCAATTTCCTGCGCTGAAAGTGGCAAACGCGGCAGGCGCTGTGGCCCGGCCCGGGTGAACATGACGGCATCAAGGACTCCGGAGAACGACATGACCTTCCGCCCCAAATTCATCACCTTCGACTGCCACGGCACCATGATCTATTTCGACATGGCCGGTGCCGCGCGTGATTTCTACGGCGAACAGCTTGGCCCCGAGAAGATCGAGACCTTCATCCGCGATTTCTCGGCCTACCGCCTGGACGAGGTGCTGGGTGCCTGGAAGCCCTATGCCGAGGTGGTGCACAATTCGCTGGAACGCACCTGCAAGCGCAACGGCGTGGCCTTCGATCCGGAGATCGCCGTCAAGATCTACGAGCGCGTACCGACCTGGGGTCCGAATGCCGACGTGCCCGCTGGCCTTGCCAAGATCGCACCGCATATCCCTCTGGTTGCATTGACGAATTCCATGAACAGCCAGATCCCGCACAATATTGCCAAGCTGGGCGCCCCGATCGCCCATGTCTACACGGCCGAGGATGCGCAGGCCTACAAGCCGCAGATGAAAGCCTTTGAATACATGCTGGACCAGCTGGGCTGTGGCCCCGAGGACGTGCTGCACGTCTCCTCCAGCTTCCGCTACGATCTGATGACGGCGCATGACATGGGGATCAAGAACAAGGTCTGGGTCAACCGCGGCCATGAGCCCGCGAACCCCTACTACGGCTACACCGAGATCAAGGACATCTCCGAGCTTCCCGCCGTCGTCGGCCTGTGAGAGGACGCACCGCGATGCAATTCAAATCCTACTGGCACGACACCTCCGTCCCCTTCGCCCATGGCCAGAGCGGCCCGGTCGAAGGCAAGGTCGATGTCGTCGTGATCGGGGCCGGGTTCACCGGCCTCAATGCCGCCCGCAAGCTGGCCCGTGAAGGGGTAAGCGTCGCGGTGCTGGAGGCCCGCCACGTCGGGTTCGGCGGCTCCGGGCGCAATGGCGGGCACCTCAACAACGGCATGGCGCACGGCTATGGCGAGGCGAAGGCCCATCTGGGTGCCGAGCGCGCGAAGGCGCTGTGGCAGGCTTACGACCGTTCGATCGACATGATTGAGGACGTGATCGCGGAAGAAGGCATCGCCTGCGACTTCCGCCGGGCCGGCAAGCTGAAGCTGGCCTCCAAGCCCAGCCACGTTGCCGGGCTGCGCGCCAATTTCGAGACCATCCACCGCGAGGTCGATTCCGACACCCGTTTCCTGGAGAAATCCGAACTGGGCGCCGAGGTCGGCTCGGACGCGTTCCATGGCGCCATGCTGTACGGCAAGTCGGCCATGATGCACATGGGGCGTTACGTGAACGGCCTGGCCGAAGCGGCGCATCGCCACGGCGCGCGGATCTGGGAAGACGCCCCGGTGATCGACCGGCGCCGGGATGGCAGCGGCTGGCGGATCGAAACGCCGAAGGGCGCGATCCTGACGGACCGGGTGATCGTCGCGACCAATGCCTATTCCAACAGCGTGCCCCAGGCGCCGCTGGCGCATTTCCGCAGCCGCATCATCTCGGTCGGGTCCTTCATCGTCGCAACCCGTCCGCTGAGCGATGACGAGATCGCGGCCACCCTGCCCGGCAACCGCACCTACGTGACCTCGATGAGCATCGGGAACTATTTCCGCCTGTCCCCGGACAAGCGGATCATCTTCGGCGGCCGCGCACGCTTTTCGGCCACTTCCGACCAGAACTCGGATGCGAAGTCGGGCGTGGTGCTGCGTGCCGGGCTTGAGGGGATGTTCCCGCAGCTGAAGGGGATCGATCTGGACTATTGCTGGGGCGGCATGGTCGGCATGACCAAGGACCGTTACCCCCGTGCCGGCGAAGTCGACGGCATGATCTACGGCATGGGCTATTCCGGCCACGGCGCGCAGATGTCGACGCTGATCGGCCAGGTCCTGGCGGATCAGGCCATGGGCCGGACCGATACCAACCCGTTGCAGGGCCTTGATTGGCCGAAGGTGCCGCTGCATTCCGGCAAGCCATGGTTCCTGCCCCTGGTGGGCATGTACTTCGGTCTGAAGGACCGGATCTCGTAACAAGAAAGGGGGCCGAAAGGCCCCCTTTTCTATCCCAGCGACTGCATGGCCAGCCCGTAGGTGACCGGCCCCGTGGTGGCCCGGCGCAACCGACCGAAGCGCATGTCCGTCACCGTGTCGTAGACCCCCATCCCCGCAGCCGAAAGGAAGGCCTCGAACCGTTCGCTCTCGACAATCGTGTCGAGGCGCAGGAACGACCCCTCTTGCGCCATGATGAAATGCGCGGCCAGCTGCATCGCCACGTCGTCCTGTTCGGCAATGAGCGGGCCGATCACCTTGCCCTTGCCGAAGTTCCGCATCATCGCGAAGCCCTCGATCTGGCCTCCTCGTTCGGCCACGATGGCCTCGGACGCCCCCAGAAGCACATCCAGGATCGCCCGACGCGCGGCCCCGAAGGCATGCAGGTCGAGGCCGAGAACAGCCTCCATGTCGCGCGGCTCCAGCGGGCGCAGGGACAGGCCCGGTACAGATGCGGGCGGACGGATCGCCCGGGCAATGCCCTGATGCTGGTAGACCAGACCGACCGGCGTGAAACCCGCGGATTCGTAAAGCCGGTAGCCCTGGCGCGTCGCCGACAGCCGCAGGTCGCGTCCCTGGCAATCCGTCATCACGCGACGCAGAAGACGCCCGCCGGTGCCCTGGGCCTGCAGGCGCGGCATCGTCACCATCATCCCCAGCATGGCGAAATCGGGGTCGCTGCAGAACCCCATGACCGAGCTTAGCGGGCGCCCGATCTCGTCCAGGGCGACGTAGCCGGTGCCCAGCCCGACGACCAGCTCGATATCGGGGGCACGGTGCGGCCAGAAGACGCTGACTGTCAGCTCGTGCAGGCGGTTCACCATCGAAGGGTCCAGCGCCTCGATGGTGGCCTTGTAGATGTCAACCTGCATCCAGTCATCCTGCACCTTGGGCGCCTCGCGGCGCATGAAGGCGCGATACCGCGACAGGGCCTCGGGGGGCATCTGGGCGGCGCTGCCCTGCGGCAACGGGATGGCAGATGGGTCTTGATCCACGGTCATGCTCTGTACTTTCGTTCCTGGCCCCGGGTCCCTGCGCGGACCTGCAAGCCCCTTATCCCTCGGATCGCGTGAACAGATGTGCCGTATCACCGCGCCATCCCCGAAGTTTCTGCCGTTCCGAGCCGCGGGAACAAGCCTTCTCCTGCCGAAGTGCCCGATTTCCCCGAAACTGGTGCGGATCAGCCCTGCAATCGGGCCTGCGCCTGTTCCAGCAGGGCAATCGTGCGGTCATAGGTGTCCAGCGACTTCGGGAAATGCTCCCTCTGGGATCTGTAGAAGGCCAGCCACCGGTCCAGATCCGCGACAGGATAGGTATTTTCCCAGGTCCCGAGCGCCAAGGTGAAGGTCCCGGCTTCGCGGTCAAGGGTGCAGTTTGCTTCGTTTTTCTGTGCCATGGGCCCGTCATGCCCCCAGCCCGGGCCGGGCACAAGGGGCAAGCTTTGGTGGAGCCGCGCGAAAGATCTCTATGACCGCGGTCATAAATGCGATGCGGCCATCCTGGCGGATATGACCGCGGTCATAGGCCGTTTCTCAGCACCGCGTGACAGGCTTGCCAGATAACTGTCCGGTTGACGGATCTGGTCGAGCCTAGCCGCCATCCTATCAAGGAAGCACAGGGTCCGTTCAGGGCCGGCCTCTCGGATCGAAGCGACAAGGCTTGTCTTTCTAAGCCCCAGGAATCCCGAAAATTCAAAAATGACTTTCAAAAGGCTGGGCGCATCTCGGGGCGGAGAGGGGTAAAGCGCGGCAACTTCCGGCAGGCTGGGCCAGAGTCTGTGCAGATCACTCGCAGGCTGGGGCTCGGACCTTGTATATTCTTTTTCTTGGGGTTCTGAGTGCCGGGCACTCTGTCCGGCATCGGCGGACGAACTGTCCGGCAGAACTTCCGGCGCAGCGCTCTCGGCGGGCAGGGCAGGGGGGGCGAGATCCTCCAGGGCTCTCAGGGCACCGCGCAGCTCGGCCTCGGAGGTGCCGGCGCGGCGCAGCAGGTTGCGCAGATCCTGGTGCAGGGTCCGGATGTCCGCGGGCAAGGCGCCGAGGCGGGCCTCCAGGGTACGTCTCTGGGCCGACAGGGCGGCGCTGATCCGCGAGCGCAGCGCATTGCGCCGGCAGGTCTCTTCGGCTCCTTCTGCCCGCAGGGCCAAGAGTTCTTCAAGGCGCAGGAACAGCGGACGCAGGTCAATTCCATAGGCGTCGACGATCCGGCCGGAACTGTCACGGACCGGGTAGCGCCGGGCATTGCCGCTAAGCCTGCGGGTGACAAAGCCCAGCTCTTCCAGCCGAGCCTCTCCGCGTCGGAAACGGCGTTCATCCATGCAATTCGCCCGGTCCAGCATTCCTGCCACCTGGGCATAGGAAATCAGCAGCTGGTCGGCCCGTACAGGGCCCTTGGTCAGGACGCTCAGATGCGCGGCCAGGACAGCGACCTCTCGTTCGCCCAGACCGGTCTGGCGGGCCGTGTCCTTGACCAGTTGCAGAACCTCCCAGCGATCCACGATGAAATGGCCGGGGCGGGGGGCAGGAACCAGGGGATCGGACAAAAGATCCCCGGTCCCGGACAGGAAATCTGCCGGATTAACGTGTTTCATGCCTGTATCAGACGGCAAAAGAAGACCGTTCACCGAAGTTCGGTGTTGTACGAAGGCGCTAATCGGGGTATCAGGAAGTTGCTACACAACATGACGGCCCTTCAGAGCTTCGGCTTTGGGGGGTCTTTTTTTACCTTCCTGTCTGCTCCTTGCTGCTTGTGGGGTGCCGCGGTTTGTCCGCGGTCACTTGGATTTTTCGGTAAATTCTTCCAGAAGCGCGGGCAGCCGCGCCTCGAGGAATTCCAGAAGCGCTTCGGGGGTCTGTCGCCCACCTTTCAGCGTCAGGGCCTTACCCTTGCGGCTTGCAGTCAGCCCATGGCCCAGATCGGTGCCGCTTTTCACCCGTGCCGGGGCGGCACGGGGCGCTTTAGGCGCCCGCCGCTCCATGACCTCCAGCAGGGCGTCGAAACGTTCCACGCTGTCGGGCAGGGCAGGGACCTCGGTTGCCAGGATCTCGGTCGGGCTGCCGCTTTCGGCAACCAGCTTCTGCAGCCGTTCCCACTTGCGCCGGCCAATGCCGCGCGCGGGTCCGATCGCCATGACCAGGGATTCACCGAGGCCGGTGTAGATCGTCTTCATCCGGCTGATCATCGTCTGGTCGACGCCCAGGAACTTCTCGACCTGGACCTGGGTAAACCCGGTCTCCAGCGCCGACAGGATGGTGCGGGCCCGTTCGATGAAGGAGGTCTCAAGCCGGGCGTTGTTCTCGACCCCCTGGGCAATGAAGGCCTCCTCGTCGCTCATCCGGCGGACGAAGGCCTGGATCTGGTCGCGCCCGATCTCCTTGGTGGCCTGAAGGCGGCGGCGGCCGGTGACGATCTCGTAGCGGTCGCCGGGCTTGGGGCGCACCAGGATCGGGATCTGCTGGCCTTCCTCGGCCAGGCTGCGCTTCAGCGTTTCAAGGTCTTCGCTGATGTCGATCCGGTCGCGGATCGGCGAGGGGTCGATCAGATCGACCGGCAGCATGCGGTACATCCGCGTCTCGGCGGCGGCGCTTTGCTGCGCGGTGTCGAGGCTTGCCGCCCCCTTCACGAACATCGGCGCCCGGCGCGGCTTGCGCCCGGCTTCCTCGGGGGTGTCGGCGGCGCCCGAACCGGGCGTGGCAGGAAAGGCGGTGCGGGGCTTGCGGGCCATCAGTCATCCTCCCTTTCAAAGGGGATCCGTCCCCAGGAGCGCATGATCTCGGCGTCGACCTCGTCGGCGATGCCCGAGAGGCTTTCGAAAATGCGGTCGTAGGTCTTTCGGTTGAAGCCGGAAGGATCGATTTCCAGCAAGGGATTCATGGTGTTACCGGCATCCGCAATGGCCGTTGAGCTGACGAAGTCATGCTTCAGCATCGCGTCGCGCAGATGGGTGCGCAGGAAGGACGACAGTTGCAGCTGCGCCGGGTCCGAAGCCGAATAGCGCGTCAGCACGAAGCGGATGAAATCATAGCGCTTGTCCTGGTGCTGCTCGACCACCTCCATGGTGCCGGCGGCCAGTTCCAGGAACTTCGCCAGGGAAACCACGTCGAGCATGCCCGCTGACAGCGGGATCAGCATTCCCCGGGCCGCATAGACGGCCGCGATCACGGCAAAGCTCATGTGCGGGGGGGTGTCGAACAGGACCAGGTCGTAATAGTCGTCCACCAGTTCCAGCGCATCGGCAATGCGACGGTGGAACGGGGTACCCCCGTCGCCGGCGCGGAAAGAGGCGGAGGTCTCGAATTCGAATTCCGTCATCGACATGGAGCCGGGCACGATGTCGATATTGGGGACGTAGGTGGCCTGGATCGCCTCGGTGATCGGCAGCGGCGCCGCGCCGGTATGGGGATCCTCGTAGCGCAGCACGTCGTAGATCGAGGGCAGCTCGTCCACATCGGCCTGAATGTCGAACATGTCCGAGAAGCTGGCCTGCGGATCAAGGTCGATCGCCAGGATCCGATAGCCGCGCAGGGCCAGGAACTGCGCCAGGTTGGCCGAGAGCGAGGTCTTGGAGACCCCGCCCTTGAGGTTGTAGACCACCAGTCGGGCCTGGTCATCGCCGGGCTGGCGACGGGGAAAGCGCTCGGGGCCGATCTTGCCTTCGGCCATCAGCACCTCGAGGATCTGGTTGACCTCGTCGGCGGTGAAATACTTGCGGTTTCCGGCCTCCAGCGTGCCGGCAGGCATGCCCTCCAGCGTGTTCAGGTACTGCCGCAGGGAGTTGTACTTGACCCGCAGGGCATGTGACACTTCCCGGACCGAGAAACTGCGCAGGGGCTTGTCGGATTTCCGCTTGTCGGGAGAATGCAGAAGTTCCCGCTGCTGCGTGAGCGCGGAATCGATGATCTCGCTGAATCGCATCAGCTGCTCAGATGCCAGAAGGTCTGCCACGCGCTGTCCTGTTCCTGCCTGCGGTTCTTTTTCGACTCTTATATCAACGTATCTCGTAAAATCCAGAATTTACTGACATGCATCGACGTGGCTGAGATGGTCAGCGTCTGGTGATTGATAAATTACCAATAATAACATGGACTTATGGGATTTGTGCCGGTTTTCCACAGGGGCGGATTTCCGGTGCCTCGGGGGAAATCTGTTGCAGAAGGGCCCGGAAACCGAGTCGTTTTCTCATCCGGCGGGGGCCCTGGTGAATCGCCGGACCACCTCGAAGAAGTTCATCACCTGCGGTTTCCGGTTGTCGCGCCGGGCCTGGATCGTCAGCGAGGTGCCGGGGTTGTGGCCCTCGTAGGGGCGGAAGAAGACGCCCGGGCGTTTCACCTGCGCGACGCTCTGCGGCACCAGCGACAGCCCGACTCCGACCGACACCAGAGAGATCGCGGTCTGGTAGTCCTGGGCAAAGACCTGATCGCGGGGGGTAAAGCCCTCGCCCTCGCAGGTTTTCAGGACGTGATCGGCAAAGCTGGGGCGGGGCCGGCGGGGAAACAGCACGAAGGTCTCTCCGGCAAGGTCGCGCAGCCGGATCGGCGGCATCTGGTGGGCGAGGGGGGCATTGTCGGGCAGCGCCAGCACCAGCGGCTCCTCGATCAGCAGGGCCGAGCGGAAATCGTCGCCCTCCAGCCGGGGTCGCGCGATGGCGATGTCGATATCCTGCTGGATCAGGGCGCGTTCCAGCTCGGCGTTGTTCATGGCGGCCAGCGACAGGTCCACGTCGGGGTAATGCATCCGGTAGGACTTGATCAGCGTCGGCATCGGGCCGTGGGTGGCGGAGCCGACGAAGGCAATACGCAACCGTCCGGCGCCGCCCTGTCCGATCAGGCGCACCTCGCGCCAGGTGCTGTCGAGGCGCTCCAGCATGTCGCGGGCGCGTTCCAGCATCACCTCTCCGGCCTGGGTCAGGCGGATCTGGCTGCGCGAGCGATCGAAAAGCTGGACGCCCAGGTCCTTTTCCAGCGCCGCGATCTGGCGTGACAGCGGTGGTTGCGCCATGTCGAGACGCGCTGCGGCGCGGCCGAAGTGCAATTCCTCGGCCACGGCCACGAAGTATTTCAGTCGTCTGAGTTCCAACGCTTTCTCCCCCTGCGGGGACCGCCGGACCTCAGGCCATCTTCTCCAGAGCCTCGATGAAGAAGGGGCGGAACCGGTCCGGATCCTCGCTCATGGGAAAATGACCGATGCCGGGCATGACGGCAAGCGTGGCGCCGGGGATGGCGGCGGCGGTGCGCTGCGCATCCTCGGGGGTGCAGGTCATGTCGTATTCCCCGACCATGATGTGAACCGGCTTGGCGGAGGTGTCGATGCCGCCCAGATGGCCCACCAGGCTGTCGTCCTTGGTGTAAAAGCTCAGATCGCCCCGGAACACGCCCGGCCCCGATTGCATGAACATCCACTGGGTGTTCCAGCGCTCGGCCTCCGGCGCCTGGGGCGCGATATTGGCCGAAACCAGCGCCGCGCCCATTTCGCCGCCATGGGCGTCGGGGCGGTGGAACCAGTCGATGTCGTACCAGGCGGGCTGGAAGTCGCTGGCCTCGATGGCGATGAAGCCCTTGAACGGGGCAGGGTGTTTCAGCGCAAGCTGCAGCGCGATGCGCCCGCCCATGGAGCAGCCCGCGTAAACCGGGTTCTCCAGCCCGAGGGTCTTCACCATGGCCAGCACGACCTCGATGTAGAAGCCGGTGGTCAGCAGGTATTCCTCGGTCTGCCAGCCTTCGGGGGGCAGGGACTTGCCATGCCAGGGCAGGTCGACGGCAATGATGCGGTGATCGCGGGTGATCTCTGCATCGTTCATGATGTGGCGCCATTGCCGGGTGTCGGCGCCGGCGGTGTGGAAGCAGATGACAGGCTGACCCTGACCGGCTTCCTCGAAGTAGATACGGTGGGCGCGGCCTTCGGCCTGAATGGTGACATAGCGCCCGATGATCGGCTCGAGGCTCATGCTGCTCTCCCCAGTGCCATGAATTCCTTGAAGAAGCGCAGGTTCTTGACCAGCGTCAGGATATCGCCCTCGATCCGGCCGCGCCCGGTTTTCACGAAGCCGAAGATGTCGTGGAAGCCGGGTTCGGGGATCGGCGCCCAGAACTTGTCCAGCGCCGCGCGGTCGACCCGGATGGCAAAGCGCCACGGGATCTTGCGCGAGGGGCCGGGGGTGATGGTTTCCAGCGTGCCACGATGGAAGGTCAGGTACAGTTCCTCTCCGTCCACCTCGATCAGCACGGTTTCCGAGAAGAGCGCCCCCAGCCGGGCCAGATGCGGACGGCTGCCAAGGGCCGCCCCCATGGCCTGGAAGCGGGGCATGAGATCGCTGTCGCTCATGTCAGTCTTTCCTTGCGTATTTTGCGATCCGGTCGAAATCGGGGGTCACGCCCAGGCCGGGGCCTTCGGGCAGATGCACCTGGAAGCCCTCGTAGCGCAGGCTGTCGGTGACCAGGTCCTCGACCAGGATCTTGGGGCCGAAATGTTCGGTCCCCCATTCCAGTTTCGGCAGGGTGGCGAAGGTGTGCAAGTGCCCCGCCGCCCCGATGGAGCTTTCCAGAAGACAGCCACCGTACATCTGCACGCCGCCCGCCGCGGCAATCCCCGCCACCCGCTTGAGATTGTGCGCCGAGCCGTGCTTGCAAAGCTTCAGCGACAGCACCGAGCCGGTGGCAGCGGCGGTCTCCCGCGCCGCCTCCGACAGGGTCGAGACGCTCTCGTCCATCATGATCGGCAGGGAGGAGCGCTGCGCGACGCGGGCCGAGGCCTCGGTCTGCCCCGCCGCGATCGGCTGTTCCACCAGGCTCACCGCAAGCTCCGCCAGCACCGGCAGATAGCGGATGCATTCGGCCTCGGACCAGCCCTGGTTGACGTCGGCCACCAGCATGGTGCCCTCCGGCAGGGCGGCCTTCAGTGCGGCCAGGCGGTTCAGGTCGGTCTGGGGATCGGCAAAGCCCAGCTTGATCTTGAAGCGGTTGAACCAGCCCCTTTCGATCATCTTCTGGGCTTCCTCGACCTCCTGGACCGCATCGCCCGAGGCTAGCGCCCAGATCGCATCGAAGCGGGTGCGCACGGCGCCGCCCAGCAGCACATGCGCGGGCACGCCCAGCGTCTTGCCTATCGCATCGATCAGCGCCATGTCGACGGCTGATTTGGCGGTGAAGTTGCGCTTCGCGGCCTTGTCCATGAGGATCGTCGCGGACTCCAGGTTGCAGGCCGGCTGCCCGATCAGCGCCGGGGCCAGGTAGGCGTCGATATTGGCCTTCATGGCTTCGACGCTTTCCTCGGCCCAGCGGGGCCCGCCCAGGGTCGAACCCTCGCCATAGCCGGTGACGCCATTTTCCAGCAGCACTTCGACGAAGACATAGCCCTGATGGCTGACCGAGGTGTTGGAAAGGCGGTGCTTGCGGGTCGTGGGGGCCTCGATGATCCGGACCGAGATCTGCCGGATGGCCGTGTCGCGCATCAGGTCCGGGGCGGGCAGGGGAACGGTGGCGGCGAGGGACATGGTCATGGAGAGCCTTCAATCATTGGATCTGGGGCGGCCCCCGGTGCGGGGGCCGCCCGAAGGAGGTTATTCCGCCGCCTGGGCCAGCACGGCGTTGTTGCGGATGACGAAATCGAAGGTCATGACGTAATCGGTGTCGGCGCCTTCGGGGGCGGGCTTCAGCTCGCCGATGAGGTCTTCCTTGACGGCAAAGACGGAGTCGTTGTCGAGGTACTCGGTCTCGCTGTCGTAGATCTGGCTGATCAGGGTCTTGTAGCCGTCCTTCATCACCATGAAGTGGATATGGCCCGGGCGCATCGGGTGGTGACCCATGTACTTCAGCAGCTCGCCCGCCGCGCCGTCATAGGGGATCGGATAGGGGACGGGACGGATGCCGACGAATTCGTAACGGCCCTCCGCGTCGGTCTCCAGCCGGCCGCGCAGGTTGAAATCGGGCTGATCGGGGTCCTGCTGTTCGTAAAGGCCGTTCGGCGCGTCCTCCCAGACGTCGATGGTGACGCCGGGCACCGGGGTGCCGTCGGTGTCGCGGATCTGGCCCGAGACGCGCACCGTTTCCTGGCCCTCGAAGTCCTTCTGGATGATCGAGGCGCCCTTGGGCAGCACCGGCGGGTTGTCGCGGTAGAACGGGCCCAGCACGGTCGAGATCGTCTCGTTGTGGGTGGGCTTCTTGTCGATCATGTCGGCCAGCACCTCGACGCCGAGAATGTCCGAGATCAGGATGAATTCGTTGCGCGCGTCGCTCGAGATGTCGCCGGCCCGGCGCATCCATTCCATCGCCTCCATCCATTCGTCGTAGGACAGGTTCACGTCCTTCATGAACAGGTGGATGTGCTTGAGGGCGGATTCCAGGATCTCGCGGTTGCGCGCGGGGATCTCCGCGCCCAGCGAGGCGACCACGGCTTCGGTGATGTTCTCAAGGGTGATGTTACGCATGTCGTCTCCTCCCGATCAGTGCGTTGCGGGGGGAGAATGCGCAGGGCGGGGCGGTGGCTCAATGCCTGCGCCGGTATACGGAGATACCTTTGGGGTATCAGGCGATAAGGTGTTCTGCCGCTACAGGTATTTTTCAAGGGGGCGATGGGCCCGCGCCGAAATGATCACTGGGCGGGCAGGGCCGGGATTTCCGGGCCGGATCAAGGGGGGCAGGTCTGGCCTTCCGGGGATGAAGCGGCCAGACAGGGGGCATTCAACCGGCCGCCCGGCGGCCAGCCCGACGTGCTTTCCCAGGAGTTTCCGCCATGACCGGACCGGTGATCGTCAACCAGATCAGCGCCGCTTTCGGCCAGCGCATCGCCGCGTTGCCCTGCGCCCCTGTGGTGATCGACTGCCTCGACCGCGACGCCCCCTGGCGGATCCCCCCCGAGGCCGAGATCCTGCTGACCCGCGCGATGCCGTCCTGGCGACAGGCCCCGGGCGAGGGCCCGGCGCTGCCGGCGCTGAAATGGGTGCAGACCTATTCGGTGGGCACCGAGGCCTATCCCGACTGGCTGAAGGCGGGCCGCATCGTGACAACCGGCCAGGGGCTGACCGCACCGCAGATTGCCGAATACGTGCTGGCCGCAGTGCTGCGTGTCTCCAAGGACCTGGAGGGCCGCCGGGTTCATCGCCCGCAGGACTGGGAGCATATCCCGATGGGCGGGGTGCAGGGCAGGGGCCTGGGCCTGATCGGCTTCGGGGCCATCGGCGAAGAGGTCGCGCGCCGCGCGCTGGCCTTCGACATGCGCATCCTGGCCAGCCGCCGCTCCGCCCGTCCGGGCGGCATGGCCGGGGTCGAGATGACGACCGATCCGCTGGAGGTCGCGGCCATGGCCGATCACCTGGTCGTCGCCGCGCCGCTGACCGAGGAGACCCGGGGCATGATCGACGCGGCGTTCCTGGCGGCGCTGCCGCAGGGCGCGCATCTGGTCAACGTGGCCCGGGGCGGTCTGATCGACGATGCGGCGCTTCTGGCCGCGCTTGACAGTGGTCAGCTGGCGCAGGCGACGCTGGATGTCACCGCGCCCGAGCCCCTGCCCGAGGGGCACCCGTTCTGGACCCATCCGAAGATCCTGCTGACCCCCCATGTCAGCTATACCGGCGGCCCCGAGGAGGATCGCTTCTTCGTCAAGGTCAGCGGCAACCTCCTAGCCTACCTGGAAGGCGGCCCGATGCAGAGCCTTTACGATCCCGGGCGCGGCTACTGACACTGCGCCCGCACGCGCCCCGATCCCTGGCCGATACGGACCATGACTTTGGCTGGGGCAGCCAAGCCGATCCCGACGCGCTCGCATAGCCTTGCGGAAATGCAGTCAATCAGGATCGGCACAATGGCAGTTCATGCACCCACCCGCGAAGAGCTTCGCAAGACCGCGGAGACCTACGGGATGTCCTTCTCCGAGAGCGAGCTGGACGCCTACCAGAGCGCGATCGCCGAGCGCCTCTCTTCCTACACCGTCGTCGCCCAGATGGCCGACGAGGTGCCCGAGGTCCGCTATCCCCGCACCCCCGGCCACCGCGTCCTGCCGCAGGACAACCCCCACAATGCCTGGTACTGGAAAAGCTCGGTCAAGGGGGCGGCCAGTGGCAAGCTGAAGGGCAAGACCGTCTCGCTCAAGGATAACGTGATGCTGGCGGGCGTGCCGATGATGAACGGCACGCCGCATCTGGAAGGCTACGTGCCCGAGTTCGACGCCACGGTGGTGACCCGGATGCTGGACGCCGGCGCCGAGATCGTCGGCAAGGCCCATTGCGAACTGCTGTGCATGACCGGCAGCTCCTTCACCAATGCGACCGGCCCTGTCCACAACCCCTGGCGGCATGGCTATTCCGCCGGCGGCTCTTCCTCGGGCTCTGCCGTGACCGTCGCCACCGGCGAGGTCGACATGTCGATCGGCTGCGACCAGGGCGGCTCGATCCGGATGCCCTCGTCCTTCTGTGGCATCTACGGCATGAAGCCGACCCATGGCCTGGTGCCCTATACCGGCATCATGCCCATCGAGATCCAGATCGACCACGCCGGCCCGATGACCCGCACGGTCGAGGATAACGCCCTGCTGCTGGAGGTGATCGCCGGGGATGACGGCTTCGATCCCCGCATCAAGGCGCCCGTCGTGCCCGAATACACCAAGGCGCTGAGCGGCGACATTCGCGGCCTGAAGATCGGCATCCTGAAGGAAGGCTTCGAAAGCCGTTTCGCCGATGAGGCGGTCAATGCCAAGGTCCGCGCGGCGGCAAAGCGCCTGGAGGCGCTTGGTGCCGAGGTGATCGAGGTCTCGGTGCCGATGCACCAGCAGGCCGGGGCGATCTTCGAACCCATCGTGACCGAGGGCGCCTTCACCACCATGTTCGAGGGCGACGGTTACGGCGCCTCGCGCCAGGATCTCTATGCGGTCTCGATGATGGACCACTACCGGGGCTGGCGGCGTTCGGCGGATGATCTTTCGCCCACCGCCAAGATCGCGCTGCTGGCAGGGCGCTACGTGACGCAGAAATACGGCACGCGCTACTACGGCAAGGCGATGAACATCTCGCGCCGACTGCGCGCCGCCTATGATGCCCAGCTCGCGCAGGTCGACCTGCTGCTGATGCCGACGACCGCCGTCACCGCCCAGCCGCTGCCCGGCCCCGATGCCACCCTTGCCGAGATCGTGACCCATGCCCACCAGCCGGTGGCGATCACCTGTCCCTTCGACATCACCCATCACCCGGCGATGTCGGTGCCCTGCGGCCTGTCCGACGGGCTGCCGGTCGGCATGATGCTGGTGGGGCGCCATTTCGATGAGGCGACGATCTACCGCGCCGCCCATGCCTTCGAGCAATCCGGCGACTGGAAGAGCTTCTGAACGGAAAACCCCGCCCGGATCTCTCCGGGCGGGGCAATCCCGTCGCTTCTTTCTCTGCTCACGACAGCAGCCGTGGCAAGCCCAGGATCAGGATCGGGAAGGCCACCAGAAGCACCACGCGCAGGATCTCGGCGGCGAAGAAGGGCGCCACGCCGCGGAAGGTCTGGGCCATCGGCACATCCTTCGCCAGCGAGGAGATGACGAAGACGTTCATCCCCACCGGTGGAGTGATCAGCCCCAGCTCCACCACGATCAGCGCAAGGATGCCGAACCAGATTTTCAGGTCCTCCGTGCTCATGCCGAAGCCCGCGCCTTCGGCGCCTTGGTAGAGGCCGCCGTTGACCTCGACCAGGACGGGCCAGAAGAACGGCACCACCAGCAGGATCATCGACAGGGAATCCATCAGGCAGCCCAGCAGGATCAGCGCCACCAGCAGCAGGATCAGCACCAGCATCGGCGCCAGGCCCGATTGCACCACCCAGGCGGCGGTCTCCTGCGGCAGGCCCGAACGCGACATGAAGATCTTCAGCATCTCCGCGCCCAGCAGGATCAGGTAGATCATCCCGCTGGTCGCGGCGGTCTCCAGCAGCGCCTCGCGCAGCGCCGGCAGGCCGAGGCGGCGTTGCACGATCCCGAAGGCCAGCACCAGAAAGACCCCCACCGCCGCCGCCGGCGTCGGGTTGAAGAAGCCCAGGTAGATGCCGCCGATGACCAGCCCGAAGATGATCAGCACCGGGATCATGCCCAGGGTCGCGGCGGTGAACTCGGCCCGGTCGGGGGTGCCGCCCTTGGGGCCGGCCTCGGGGCGGATCGCCACATAGGCGGCGATGGTCAGCAGGAACAGGATCACCGCCAGCGCACCGGGCAGGAAGGCCGCCATGAACATGGTGACGATATTGGCCTCGACGATGATGGCATAGATGATCAGCACCACCGAGGGCGGGATCAGGATGCCCAGCACGCCCCCTGCCGCCAGCGTGCCGGTGGCCAGCGCGCCGGAATAGTTGTAGCGGCGCAGCTCCGGCAGGGCGACCTTGCCCATGGTCGAGGCGGTGGCCAGCGACGATCCGCAGACCGCCCCGAAGCCCGCGCAACCGGCGATGGCGGCCATGGCGGTGCCGCCGGGCAGCCAGCCCAGCCAGGCATTCGCCGCCCGGAACAGCGCCTGCGACAGCCCGGTCTTGGAGGCAATCGCCCCCATCAGCACGAACATTGGCACCACCGACAGATCGTAGATCGAGAACTGCCCGTAGGCGAGCGTCTTCAGCTGGCTCAGCACCAGCGCGGGGCCGCTGATCAGTACGGTGCCGATGCCGCCCACCAGGATCATCGCATAGGCAATCGGCAGGCGCAGGCCGATCAGCAGGATCAGCGCCACCAGACCGCCCAGCCCGAGGCTCAGCGCATCACTCATCGGTCTTTCCCTCCGGGCTCAGGCGGCGGGCCTCCTGCATCAGGGAGGCAAGCGCCGACAGGGCCAGCAGCCCGAGCGAGGCCAGGATCGGCACGAAGGCCCACCAGTGCGGCACCTGAAGGATCGCCGTCGTGTAGTCGTAGGCCTTCTGATCCAGCAGCCCCGCGTACATCCGCCAGATCAGCAGGGCGCTGAAGGCCAGCGCCACCAGCGCGCCGATCAGGCTGAGGAAGGCGATCACCCGGGGCGAAGCGCCCGAGGTGAAGATGTCGGCGGTCACGTTGGCGCCGGTGATCTGGCAATAGGGCAGGAAGGCGAAGGCCGCGACGGCCACGCCCATCTCGGTCAGTTCGAAATCGCCGGGCAGGGGGGCGCCGAAGATACCCGCGATCACCGAGGCCATGTTGAGCGCCACCACGATCAGCAGCAGCGCCCCGCCCAGCAGCGCCCAGAACGTGACGATGCGGGTGACGGCGCCGGTGAACCCGGTGCCGTCCTGCCCTTCCCGGGGGGCCGCGACCGGGCTGCCCATCAGCGGGTCGCGTGGGCCTTGGTGGCGGCGCGGGCCTTCTCGACCAGCCCGGCACCGTCGATGCCCTTGCCCTTCACCTCGTCGACCCAGCGGTCCACCACCGGCTGCATGGCCTCTTCGAAGGCTGCGGTCTCTTCCTCGGTCAGAACGATGTGGGTGTTGCCGCTCTCGACCGCCAGCTTGATGCCGAAATCGTCCGAGGCGCGCCAGATCGCCCCGACCTCGGCCAGCCAGTCGGGGCCAGAGGCGGCGCGGAAGGCGTCCTGGATCTCGGGGGGCAGGCCGTCCCAGCGGCCCTTGTTCATCGAGACCTGGAAGGTCGTGGTGCCGAAGCGGGTCTCGTCCTTGCCCTCGATCTGGTATTCGGTCTGGTCCTGGATCTTCAGCGGCGGAATGATCTCCCATGGGATGAAGGCGCCGTCCACCACGCCCTTCTGCAGCGCCGGCGGCAGTTCCGGGACCGGCATGGCGACCGGGGCCGCACCCAGGGCCTCGATCACCCAGGCTCCGGTGCGGGTCGGCACGCGGATCTTCTTGCCCATGAGGTCGGCGGGCATGTGCACGGCGCTGTCGCGCATCTGGATGCCCTGGCCGGCATGGACATGCAGGAACATCACCTCCAGCCCCTTGTATTCGCCGGCAAGATCCGGCAGCAGATCGGCCATCGCCAGGTTGGTCGCCGCAGGGTCGTTGCGGTAGACGGTGGGCAGTTCGAAGACCTCGGTGCGCGGGAACAGGCCGGGGGTGTAGCCGTTCACCGTCCAGATCAGGTCCACCACCCCGTCGCGCGCCTGAGAGACCAGCTCGGGCGGGCGCCCGCCCAGGGTCATGCTGGGATAGATCTCGATATGGACCTTGCCGCCCGAGGCCTCTTCCACCGCCTTGGCCCAGGGTTCCAGCATCTTGGTCTGGGCCGGGGAATTGGCGCTCAGGAAGTGGTGCAGCTTGAACTCGTATTCGGCGGCGCTGGCGGGGCCCGCGCCCAGCAGGGCAAGGCCGCCGGCCATCCCGGCCAGCAGGTGACGGCGTGTCAGCATGGATCTTCTCCTCCCGTTTCGGTGACCGGCCCGCATCTGGTCGTCGGGTCCGGCCCGCACCGGCCTCCTCCTGCGCGGTGCGGACCTGAACCTTAGCCGATTCCCGTCCGGCGGGAAGGGGAAATATCCTATCGCCTCAGGCCTGTGTCGGGGCGATGGCAATGTTGAGCAGTACCTGGCGCCGCTCGCGGGTGGCGATGTCGATGGCGCGCTCCAGGGCGGCCGGCAGCGCCGCGCCCTCGGTCACGGTTTCGCTCCAGGCACGGCTGGCCTCGGCCACGCGGGCGAAATCGGGGCTGGGGGTCAGGGCGGTCAGCGGCACGGCATTCGCCCGCATCGCCGCACCGCCGGGATAGAGCCCCTCGACCGAGCTGCGCACCGCCCCCCATTCGCCGTTGTTGAGCACGAGGACCACCACCGGCAGGGCCAGCGCCTCGGCCAGCTGGTGGCAGACGGTGGGGTTGGCGAACATGTAGCTGCCATCGCCCATGGTGGCGATGACCAGCCTTTCGGGATCGGCGAGCTGCGCGCCAAGGGCCGCCGGAAAGCCCCAGCCCAGACCGCCGGAATGGGGCTCCTGGACATAGCCCATGTGCTGATCGGGCGAGAGTGGCTCCAGCGGGCAGCCAAGCTCGTGATAGACGGTGGCGGGGCGGCCCTTGAGGGCCCGGCTCAGGCACAGGCTGACCCAGTCCTTGGTCATCGGGGCGCGGCAGCCGACCTCGGCCCGGGCGATGACATCGGTGCGGCGGGCCTCCGAAAGGGCGCGGATGCGGGTATGGCGTTGGGCGATGCGGGCCCTGTCGCGGGGGTGGGCCTGCATGGCCGCGATCAGCGCCAGCAGGGTCGGCGCGGTTTCCCCCGGCAGGGTCAGGTCGGCGCGGAAGTTGCGCACCGGGGTGCGGGAAAACAGCGGGTCGGGGCCAAGGTGGATGACCTTCGCATCGTCGCGCAGCCGCACCCGGTCCGGCGACCAGGGCGCCAGGCTGTTGATCACCAGCACCACGTCGGCCTCGGCCAACAGCGCCTCGGGGTCGGTGCCCATCTGCATCGGATGGGTCATCGGGACCGAGATCTGGTTGGCCCAGTAATGCGACAGCGGGATCGCCCAGTCGTCGATGAAGGCGGACAGGGCCTCGAAGGCGCGCGCCGATCCGGCTCCGCGCTGGCTGATGATGAGCGGCGTTTGTGCCCCCGCCAGAAGGGCGGCGGCGCGGGCCAGCGCCTCGGGCGGCGGGGCGGTCAGGGCGGGGGTCATGCGGGCCGGATGGCCCAGGGTGGCGGGATCGACGGGGGCGCAGAGAACCTCGCGCGGCAGGCTCAGGTAGACCGGACCGGCGGGGGTGGAACGCGCGATGGCCAGGGCCCGGTCGAAAAGATCGGGCAGCTGTTCGGGAAAGCGCAGCTCATAGTCCCACTTGGTGGCCTCGCGCACCAGGGCGGTCTGGTCGTACATCTCCTGGCCCCAGCCGATCGGCACGGTACGGGCGCCAAAGCGCCCCTCTTCGGTGACCGGCGTGCGCCCCGACATCAGCAGCATGGGGATGTGATCACAGGAGGCATTGATCGCCCCCGTCGCCCCGTTCGACAGCCCCACGTTGGTGTGCAGCATCACCGCCTGGGCCCGGCCCGAGATCTGGAAATAGCCATGCGCCATGCTGACGGCGGCCATCTCGTGCGGGACGGTGATGGCCTGGGGCAGCGGCAGTTCCTGCTGGCGGGCAGTGGCCAGACCCTCGATCACCGGCGGGAAGTCGGTGCCGGAATTGGCAAAGACATAATCCACGCCGAGGGCCTTCAGCGTACCGAAGATGGCCCCCCCGGCGCTCAGCCCGGGGGGATTGTCCTGATCGCGCATCTGGCGGGCCTCCTCTGCCGTGCCATGCGGGGCGCGCCCTGGCGCCCCGTCCTCCTGTCCCGCGCGGGCGGGATCCTCCGGAGGTCAGGCTGCGATCAATCGGGGGGCGCTGTCAACGCCTGGCAAAAGGGCGGTTCAGAACGGGAAGTGCTGATGCGGATCCTCGATGGTGACCCAGCGGGTCGAGGTGAAGGCGTCGATGGCGGCCTTGCCACCGAAGCGGCCATAGCCCGAATCCTTCACGCCGCCAAAGGGCATCTGCGCCTCGTCGGCGACCGTGGGGCCGTTGATGTGGCAGATCCCGCTTTCGATCCGGTCGGCGACCGAGAGGGCGCGGGTGATGTCCGATCCGTAGACCGCCGCCGAGAGGCCATAGGCGGTGTCGTTCGCGACCCGGATCGCCTCTTCGTCGTCGCGCACCCGGATGATCGGCTTCACCGGGCCAAAGCTCTCCTCGGCATAGATCGTCATCTCGGGGGTCACGTGATCCAGCAGCGTCGCCGCGACCACGGCACCGTCGCGGGTGCCGCCGGCCAGCAGCGTAGCCCCCTTGGCGGTGGCGTCGGCGATCAGCCGGTCCATCTTCTGCGCCGCCTCCGGGGTGACCAGAGCGCCCAGCACCACCTGGTCCCGGGGATCGCCCGCCGGCAGGCCCGCGACCTTGGCGGCCAGCGCGGGGATGAAGCGGTCGGCGATCCCCTCGTGGACGATGATCCGTTCGGTGGACATGCAGATCTGGCCCTGGTTCATGAAGGCGCCGAAGGCCGCGCCGTTCACTGCGGCCTCGACATCGGCATCGTCCAGGATCACCAGCGGCGCCTTGCCGCCCAGTTCCAGCAGCACCGGCTTCAGCTGATCGGCGGCGGCGCGGGCGATGATCCGGCCCACGGCGGTCGAGCCGGTAAAGTTCACATGGCGCACTTCGGGGGCGGCGATCAGGGCACCGACGATCTGCGCGGCATCCTCGGGGGCATTGGTGATCACGTTCATCACCCCGGGCGGGAAGCCGGCGCGGCGGAAGGCTTCGCCGATGGCCAGATGGGTGGCCGGGCACAGCTCTGAGGCCTTCAGGATCGCGGTGTTGCCGCAGGCGATGGCCATGGCGACGGCGCGGGTGCCCAGGATCACCGGCGCGTTCCAGGGGGCGATGCCCAGGCATACGCCCAGCGGCTTGCGCTGCGCCATCGCCAGGGTGCCGGGCTTGTTCGACGGGATCACCTCTCCGGTGATCTGGGTGGTCATGCTGGCGGCCTCGCGCAGGATGCCGGCAGAGAGCATGCAGTTGAAGCCGGTCCAGGGGGCGGTGGCGCCGGTCTCGGTGATGGCGGTGGCGACGATCTCGGGCGTCATCGCCTCCAGCGCATCGGCGGCCTTCAGCAGCAGCGCGCGCCGTTCGGCGGGGGCGGTGGCGGCCCAGCCGGGGAAGGCGGCCCCGGCGGCGCGGGCGACGGTGGCCACGTCCTCGGGGGTGGCGGCGGGCGCCCGGGTGGCGACCTCGCCGGTCACCGGGTCCAGCCGGTCATAGCAGCGCCCGTCAGAGGCCTGGGCATCGGCCCCGTTGATGATCATCGAAATCTGCATGGCGGTCTCCTCTCCTTCGCGAAGGGCCGGGGCCCTCCGGGGCGAAAGGAAACCACCGCGCCGGGATTGTCCAGAGCGCCCGGACCCTCAGCCGACGGGGCCGAAGGTCTTCATGCTTTCCTCTTCGATGGCTTCCAGCAGCTCGCGTTTCAGCGCGATGAACTCGGGCGCGGTGACGACGTTGCCGCCGCGCGGGCGCTCCAGCTCGATCCGGCGTTCCAGCTTGATGGTGCCGGGGCGGGCCGACATCACCAGCACCCGGTCGCCCAGGAAGATCGCCTCGTCCACGTCGTGGGTGATGAAAAGGACGGTGCGCTTGTGCTTCTGCCAGACATCCAGCAGCCAGCGCTGCATCATCGTGCGCGTCAGCGCGTCCAGCGCCCCGAAGGGTTCGTCCAGCAGCATCAGGTCGCGCTTGAACATGAAGGTGCGCATCAGGGCGACGCGCTGGCGCATGCCGCCCGAAAGTTCATGCGGGTACTTGCCGTCAAAGCCCGAGAGGCCGAATTCCGGCAGCATCCGCGCCGCCTCCTTGCGGGCCTCGGCGCGGTTGGCGCCCTCCATTTCCAGCGGCAGGATGGCGTTGTCGATCACGTTGCGCCAGGCCAGCAGCAGGTCGCGCTGCGGCATGAACGACACCCGCCCCAGCAGGTCCTTTGCCATGACCGAACGGTCCTCGAAGCGCACGGTGGCGCCGGTGTCGGGCTCTTCCAGCCCCGCCACGATGTTGAACAGCGTGGACTTGCCGCAGCCCGAGGGGCCGACGACGGTAACGAATTCACCCGGCTGCACCGCGAGGTTGACATCGGTCAGGGCCTTCATGTCGCCGAAGGTCTTGGAGAGGTTGCGCAGATCGAGGATCGGCTTCTGGTCAGCGGACATCGGGGGCTCCGGGAAAGGGGAAGGGAGGGAGGGTCATGCGGAGAACGCCCGTTCCAGCATGGCGAAGAAGGCGGTGTTGTCGGCGTCTTCGATGATGCGGGCGTTGTCGTGGTACTCGGGCCAGCGCGCGCCAAGCTTGGCCGGATGCATGGCCGAAAACCCGCGGGTGATCTTGCCGGCGGTCTCGATCCGGACCACGGCGGGGCGGGCGGCGCGGATGATCGAGGGGTCGATGGCACAGGCGCAGGTCAGCGTGTCGGGATGGGTGCAGATCACCCGGCCGTAGCGTTCCAGCGCCACCTTGCGCGGCGTGTCCGAGACCTTGCGGTAGAATTCCGACAGCGGCGTTTCCAGCGCATCGAGGCGCGCCAGCTGGTCCGCATCGAAGGTCGAGGCGCGCATGGTCAGCGTCCAGGTCGAGACGGTGATGTCGAACCCGGCGCGGAAGACGATTTCGGCGGCCTCGGGATCGACGTAGAAGTTGAACTCGGCGCAGGGGGTGACATTGCCGACCGAGTTGTCGGTGCCGCCCATGATCCACAGATGTTTCAGCGCCTTGGCGATGCGCGGCTCTTTCGTGACGGCAAGCGCCAGGTTGGTCAGCGGCGCCTGGGCGATCATCTCGATCTCGCCCGGGGCGGCCATGATGCGTTCGATCAGCGCATCGACCGCGTGCTGATCCTCGGGGCGCTGGCGGGCGCGGGGCAGGTTCGCGCCGCTCATGCCGTCGGCGCCGTGCATCTGGGCGGGCTCCCATTCGGCCAGCAGCGGTTTGCGGGCGCCAAGGTAGACCGGCACCTGCCCGGACAGGCCGGCGGCCTCGATCGTGGCCAGGGCATTTTCCGCCTGCTGGTCGAAATCGACATTGCCGTTGCAGATCGTGACCGCCTCCAGCGTCACGCCGGGGGTCTTCATCGCCAGCAGCAGCGAAAAGCAGTCATCCCCGGCGGTATCGGTGTCGATGATCAGGCGCATCAGAAGAATTCGAACCCCATGGTGCGACCGTGGTAGTAGAAGCCCCCGTCCTGCACGATCAGGAACTCGGCCCTGGTGTCGCCGTCATTGTGATGGCTGTGCTTGGCGGTCGGCGGGGTCAAGAGCGTCGCCCAGGGAGACCAGTCGCATTTCAGGTCATCGACCATGGAATAGGCAGGATCGCCCGCCACCGCCAGCGTCAGCGCCGCCGAGTTGTGCCGGTGCGGCGGCTGGAAGCTGTGCGGCTTCAGCGTGTTGAGAGAGAGCGTCAGGGTGGGGGCGATATTGCGCGAGGCCTCGGTCTGCTCGGCCGAGAAGATCAGCGCGTGGCCCGAGGTCGTCTCGTTCGCATCGCGGTTGTAGACCACGTCGAGCTGGTGGGTGATTTCGGCGGCGGGGTAGTGGACGAAGGCGGTGGCGGCTTCGGGGCCGGTGATCGGGGCGGCCTTCTCGAACGCCAGCTGGGGATCGTTGCCGACGGCCCAGAAGACGGAGGTTGCCGTGGCCTCGATGCGGCTTTCGACGCCGCCGGGCAGCAGGAAGACATCGCCCTTGCCCAGGATCGCGGTCTCCTCGCCCACATGGATCGTGGCCGTCCCCTCGATCACGTACCAGATCGAGGCGGTGCAAGTGAAGGTGGTGTCCAGGCTCTCGCCCGCCAGCACGGTCGCATAGCGCGCCAGCATCAGCGGCGTGGTGGCGGGGAAGGGACAGTCGAGTTCCGCCGAAAGATCGCACAGCACCCAGCCGGTCGCGGATTTGGCCAGCGCCTGCGCGGGCTCCTCGCGCAGGATGCGCGGCGGCACCGGGGGCAGCTTGATGTTGAAGGCATTGCCGGAGTTGAAGTAGCGGCCCCGCGCCTCGGCGCCGGTCTTCGGATCGGTCGGCAGCTGGACCGGCATTTCCGCCATGTCGTTCATCGTCATGAGAGGTCTCCTTGGTCGGGGGTGGCAGCGGCGCGCAGGCAGACATCCAGCAGAACCTGGGCGCCGGCGGCCAGATGGGCGGGATCGGCCCATTCGTCGGGGTGATGGCTGAGCCCGCCGCGACAGGGCACGAAGATCATCGCCGAGGGGGCGAGGGGCGCCATGTGGCGGGCATCGTGACCCGCCGCCGACAGCAGGTCGGTGGCGGGAAAGCCGTGGCTTTTGGCGCTGTCGCGGATCGCGGCGCGCAGGGGGGCGGCAAAGGCGTTGGCGGGGGCATCCACCATGGGGCGGATCTGCACCTCGCAGGGGGCGGCCTGGTCGCAGGCGGCCTCAATCGCCGTGGCGGTGGCGTCCAGAACGGCGTTTTCGGGATGGCGCAGGTCGATGCGGAAGCGCACCCGGGCGGGCACGACGGAGGGCGCATTGGGCAGCACCTCGACCCGGCCGATGGTAAAGCGGATGTCCTCGCCGGCGGCCAGCGCGGCCTCCTGCATGGCCAGCGCCACCCGGGCGAAGGCCTGCACCGCGTCGCGGCGCCGCGCCATGGGTTCGGTGCCCGCATGGGCCTCCTGTCCGAGGATCGTGACCTCGAAGGTCTTCTTGCCCTGGATGCCGGTCACCGCGCCGATCACATTCGCCGTCGCCTCAAGGTGGTCGGCCTGTTCGATATGCGGCTCTAGATAGGCATGAAGGGCAAAGCCCGGCTCCTGCACCGCAATGCCGGCAAAGCTTTCGGCCAGCACGTCCAGCTCGGCCCCGACGCTGATGCCCTCCGCATCGGTGACCGCGCGGATCTGGTCTAGGGTCCGCACGCCCGCGAAAACCTCCGATCCCATCATGCCGGGGGCAAAGCGGCTGCCTTCCTCGTTCATCCAGGCGACCAGGGTGATCGGGCGGGGTGGGGTGATCCCGGCCTCATGCAGGGTTTCCAGCGCCTCGAAGGCGGCCAGAACGCCGTAGACGCCGTCGAAACGCCCCCCCGTCGGCTGGCTGTCAAGGTGAGAGCCGATCAGCACCGGCGCCCCCCCGGTCGTCCCCGCCATCGTCAGGAACAGGTTCCCGGCCCGGTCGAAGGCGGGCGTCAGGCCGATGGCGCGGCCCCAGCCGATGAGGCAGGCCATGGCGGCGCGGTCCTCGGCGGAGAGCGACTGGCGGTTCACGCCATCGCCGGGGATGGCACCGATCCGGGCCATGTCCATCAGCCGTTTCCACAGCCGGTCGGGGTTGATCAGGGGGGCATCCGTCATGGCTCAGTCCGTCCGCATGACCTGGCCGGGATCGGCGCGCGGATCGCGCTGCTTCCAGGCACCGGCCTCGGCCTGGGCCAGGAACTCGGCCAGGTGGAGGTTGAACAGCGCGGGTTCCTCAAGGTTCAGCGTATGGCCGGTCTTGGGCAGGATCAGCAGCCCCGAGGCGGGCATCATCTTCTTGAGGTAGATGCCCGGCTGCAGGCAGTGGTCATCCTCGTCGCCGACCATGATCAGCGTCGGCAGGGTGCAGGCCTTCAGCCCCTCTTCGAGATCCCAGAACGAGGGACGGCGCGCCTGCACGCCGCGCATGGTGTTGGCGGCGCCGACCTTGTCGTGACGGGCCAGGCGGGCGACGAACTTCAGATGTTCGCGCGGGTCCTTGTTCTCGAACTGGACGCGGCTGGCGCCCCGGCCGTAGACCTCGGCGAAGGCCACGGGATCTTCCTCGAACTTGTCGGCCACGGTCAGGGAGACGCCCTTGAAGTACTCTTCCGTCTCCTTCTCGCAGCCATAGCCCGCGCCGGCGATGGTCAGCGACAGGGCGCGGTCGGGATGGGTCAGGCCGAAATGCACCACGGCAAAGCCGCCCATCGACAGGCCGACGATATGGGCCTTCTCGATGCCCAGATCATCCAGCACCGCCACCGCATCCTCGACCGCGATGGCCTGGGAATACTGCTCCAGATCGGTCGGAATGTCGGAGGGCGCATAGCCCCGCGCCGCATAGGTGATGCAGCGGTGACGGCGCGCGAAGTAGCTCATCTGAGGCTCCCACGCGTCGTAATTGCCGCCGAATTCATGGATGAACAGGATCGGGGTCCCGGTCTCTCCGGCGGTTTCGTAGTAGATCTTCGTGCCGTCCTGTGCGGTCGCGTACATGATCACCCTCTCAGAACAGGGCGGGGACGTCGGTCAGGCCCCTGGCCGTCTCGACATACCCCGCGAGGTTGGTGGCAAGCTTGTCGGCCCAGGCCTCGGGGACCGTGGTCGACACCTTGATGAAGCGGTCGCCGAACGCGGCCGTATGGTAGGCACCCTGACGGATCATCACGCCATCCAGGCGCGCCGCCTCGACGATGGCCTCCGGCGTGACGCCGGTGGCACCGGTCTCGATCACCAGGAAGTTGCCATGCGAGGGCCAGACCGGCACGGTCATGCCGATGGCTTCGGCTGCCGCCCTGATCTTGACCTTGTTGGCGAAGTCGATGCGGCGGACCTCGGCCATCCATTCGGCCTTGACCTTGAGGCCGGCCATGGCGCCGCGCTGCGCCACCACGTTGCCCCCCAGCACCGAGGTCGACACCGCGGCCAGCTCGGCGATCAGCTCGGGGCGGCCGACCAGCCCGCCGATGCGCATCCCCGCAAGGCCCAGCCACTTGGAGAAGGAGAGCGAGCAAATGCAGTTCTCGGCATCCACGGCGACGGCGGGGGTGTGGCCCTCGGCGAAGTCGCGATAGGTGCAGTCATGCACCAGAAGCGCGCCGTTCTCCTTCGCGATGGCGGCGAACTCGGTGATTTCCTCGGCCGAGTAGGTCACGCCCAGCGGGTTATTGGGATCGACCACGTAGAGGATCGCGCAACGTTCGTCGATATGGGCACGCAGCAGGTCGGGCGTCAGTTTGTAGCCGGTCTCGGGACCGTAGATCGGCGTCTGGATCACCTCGGCGCCCTGCTGCTCGGCGAACTGGCAGGGCCATTTCCAGGTGGGGTCGGTGGTGACCAGCGTGGTGCCGGGCTTGGCACGCGCCCGGGTGATCAGCGCCAGCGCGTTCACGCCGCCCTCGGTCACCAGCGCCTCAAGGCCGGGCACGCCGAAATCCTCGACGATGGCGGCGCGCAGGGCCTCGAACCCCAGGGGGGGCGCATAGGCGTTGAACTCTCCCGCCTCGATCGAGGCCACCATGGCGGCGGTCACGGCGGGGTGGGCGGGGATGTGGTTGGTGTTCTGCCCCATCCACGCCAGGTCCGGCGTGGAGAAGAGATCGTCGAAATACCGGTTCCGGACAGAGAGGTCGGCCATCAGATCACGGAGCCCCGGGCCGAGATGCCGCCATCGATGGTGACCACGGTGCCGGTGATGTAGCCGGCCTTGGGCGAGGCCAGGAAGGCGCAGAGGTCGGCCACTTCCTGGGCGGTGGCGGGGCGCTTGCCCGGGTATTTCTCGTAAAGTTCTTTCCAGCGGCTCTCATCGCCCAGCATGTCGATGGCCTTGCGCTTCATGATCTTGAACATGCGGTCGGTGTCGACGGGGCCGGGGTTCACGCCGACGACGCGGATGCCCTCATCCAGAGAACGCCCGCCGATCGCCTTGGTGAAGGACATCAGAGAGGCATTGCCGGTCGAGCCCGCGAAATAGGCCGCATCCCAGTTCTCGCCCGAGTTGCCGATGACGTTGATGATCACGCTGTCGGGTTTGCCCTTGCGCTTCTGCCAGAACAGCCGCGACAGGGTGATGTAGCCGAAGACCTTCAGCTCGAACCCGGTGCGGATCGCTTCGTCGGTGACTTCCTCCAGCGGGCCGGCGGGGATGTCGCCGGCGTTGTTGATCAGGATGTCGTAGTCGCCGGCGGCGGCGTCGAGGGCGATCATCGCCTCGGCAGAGCCCAGATCGGCGGGGTGGATGGTGACGGTGACGTCGTGCTTGGCTTCGATCTCTGCCTTGAGGGCCGCCAGCGCCGCGCCGTTGCGGGCCGCGAGGTGCAGGTTGCAGCCCTCTGCCGCAAGGGTCAGGGCGCAGCTGTAACCGATCCCCTTGGAGGCGCCGGTGATCAGGGCCGTCTTGCCGGTCAGGTTGAGTTCCATCGAAGTCTCCAAAATGAATACAAAAGTCTTGTATCTGCATACGCAATCGCAAGGCCCTGTCCATACTTCATTTGCGGAGGGTTGGCGGAATCCAGAGATTTCCTCCTTATGATTGTCTGTTTATCCAGCATATTTTTACGTGCCTGCCTTTTGGGCGGGCTTCCGGAAGCGGCGCCTTGAAAGTGAACAGCCCGGGAAGTCACGTCCTGAAAATTCCCATGTGTATGCATGAAATGACTTTACGGATGCCAATTGCGCGGCTTCAGTGCCGGTGTACTCCCCGAATATCCGCCTTCCGGAAAGGATCGTCATGGCTCAGGTCAGACTCGCAAGCATCGGCAAGACCTACGAGGGCGCCACCGCCAACACGATCCGGGGCCTTGATCTGGAGGTGCAGGATGGCGAATTCTTGGTGCTGGTGGGGCCGTCGGGCTGCGGCAAGTCGACGACGCTGCGGATGATCGCCGGGCTGGAAGAACCGACCGAGGGCGCGATCTGGATCGGCAACCGCCGGGTTGACGGGCTGGAGCCGCGCGAGCGTGACATCGCGATGGTGTTCCAGAACTACGCGCTTTATCCGCACATGACCGTCGCCCAGAACATGAGCTTCGGGCTGCGGCTGGCGAAGGTGCCGAAACCCGAGATCCGCCGCCGGGTCGAGGCCGCCGCCGAAACCCTGGGGCTGAGCGCTCTGCTGGGGCGGCACCCCAAGGCGCTGTCGGGCGGGCAGCGTCAGCGCGTCGCCATGGGGCGCGCCATTGTGCGCGAACCGGGAGTCTTCCTTTTCGACGAGCCGCTTTCGAACCTGGATGCGCAGCTGCGCGGCCAGATGCGTGCCGAGATCCGCCGCCTGCATGACCGCCTGTCGGCGACCACCGTCTACGTCACCCATGATCAGGTCGAGGCCATGACCCTCGCGGATCGTGTGGTGGTGCTGAAGGATGGCCGGATCGAGCAGCAGGGCACCCCGCAGGAGCTGTATGATCGCCCCGCGACCCGCTTCGTGGCGGGGTTCCTGGGCTCTCCGCAGATGAATTTCCTGGCCGGGGAGGTGCGCCAGGGCGCGCTGGATCTGGGCGCCGGTCTGGTGCTGGCACTGCCGCCCGGCCACGCGCTGGCCGAGGGGCGCAAGCTGGATGTCGGCATCCGCCCCGAGGCTTTCGCAGTTGCCGCGCCGGGGGCTGCGATCCTCAGCCCGCGCGCCGATCTGGTGGAACTGCTGGGCGCGACCTCTCTGGTGCATTTCAGCCATGCGGATCAGCCCTGCACGGCGCTGGTCCCGCCCGCGCAGGCGCCCCGCGCGGGCGCGGTGATCGGGCTGACGCTGGCGCCCGACAGGATCTCTCTGTTCGACGCGGAAACGGGCCGCGCCGTCTGAAATACGTCTGAAAACAACAAGAACCCGAACCCGACAGGAGCCCTCTCATGAAAACCCTCATCCTTGCGGTGCTGGCAGGCGGAACCGCCCTTGCGGCGGCACCCGCCTTCGCGCAGGACGCGCAATGCGATGGTGATCCGGTGACGCTGCGCATCCTGCGCACTCCCGGAAACTATCCCTATCCCGCGCCGATGAAGCTTTGGCAGAAGGACCATCCCTGCGTCTCGTTCGAGATCAACGAGGTGCCCTTCGCGCAGCTTGCCGACACGATCTCGGTGCAGGCCTCCTCGGACAATCCGCCCGATATCCTGGTCTATGACGGGCCGAACACCCAGTCCTACGCCAAGGCCGGCATCCTGCTGCCGCTCGACAAGTACCTGCCCGAGGGCTGGAGCGACGATATCCTGCCCGCGACGAAGGCCGAGCATTCCTACCAGGGCCATGTCTATTCCCCGGGGATCGAGCAGACCACCGTGGCGATGTACTACAACAAGACCCTGACCGACGCTGCCGGCATCCACCCGCCGAAGACGCTGGAGGACGCCTGGACCTGGCCCGAGGCGCTGGCCGCCTTCAAGGCCTGCCAGAAGGGCGAGCCCGGCGCGCCCGAGATCTGGGGCCTTGGCCCGACCCGCTTTGGCAATGGTCAGCCCGGTCTGGTCTACAACGACCTGATCTACCAGCGTTCTGCCGGTGATCCCAAGGCCGATCCCTCCAGTTCCGCCTACAAGACCTTCTGGGCGATGGCGCCCGATGGCTCGACCGTGAAGGGCTACCTGGATACGCCCGAGGCGATCGAGGCGCTGAAATTCTACCGCTCGCTCTTCAATTCCGAGGGCGTGGCGCCCAAGGCCGGCATCCCGAACGCCTTCTTCGACGGCAAGGCCTGCTTCTATGTCGATACCCCCGCTGCCGGCAATGCGCTGCTGAAGGATCCGGTGATCGAATGGGGCGTGACGCCGATGCCCTATTTCAAGACGCCCATCGTGCACACCGGATCGACCACCATCGGCGTGACGGCGCGTTCGAAACATGCCGACATCGCCGCGCAGTTCGCGGTGGACATGGAATGGGGCGAATATGCCTACATGAACGTCGAAGAGCGCGGCAACCTGCCGACGCTGAAATCGCTCTTCCCGCGCTTCCCCGAGTATCAGAGCTATCCGATGAAGATTTTCGTCGACCAGCTTGAGCACTGGGGCCAGCCGCGTCCGCCCAGCCCCTATTTCGCCCAGTACGACCGGATCGTCACCGATGCGCTGCGCTCGGTCGCCTTCGGCGGCGATCCCGAAGAGGCGATGAAGGACGCGGAGCGCGAAGTGGATCGCGCGATGCGCCGCTGACCTCCCCGACTGCCGGGCCCTTTCGGGGGCCCGGCCCTTTTCCCGATCCCGACGGAGGCCGCATGTCCGCGACGTTCGAGCAGACCTCATCCGATATGGCGGGCCTGGCCCCCGACCGCCGCCGCCGCAGGCGCCGCGACACCGCCACGGCGCTGGCCTTTCTGGCGCCCTTCCTGCTGCTGCTGCTGATCTTCCAGTACCTGCCGCTGGCGATGATGGCGAAGAACTCGGTGCTGGATTACTCGCTGCTGAACCCCCATGCGGCCAAGTTCGTCGGCCTGCGCAATTTCACCGACATGCTGGACTACGAGGACATGCGCGAAAGCCTGGCGGCGACCTTCCTGTTCGCGCTCGGCGTCGTGGTGATCGTCATCCCGCTGGGCTTTGCACTGGCGCTGTTCCTGAATTCGAAGCTGCGCGCGCGCGGCCTCGTGCGCACCATCATCATGCTGCCGGTGGTGACCTCGGCCGTGGTGGTGGCGACGATGTGGAACTTCCTGCTGGACCCGTCGAACGGCTTGCTGAACGGGGTGATCACCGCCCTTGGCCTGCCGCGCCAGCCCTTCCTGACCTCGCCGGATCAGGCGCTGCTGATGGTGTCGATCATGACCGCCTGGCAGCAGGTGGGCTTTGCCGCCATCCTGTTCCTGGGCGGCCTTCAGGGCGTGCCGAACGAACTGGCCGAGGCCGCCCGCATCGACGGCGCCACGAAACGCCAGGTGCTGTGGAACATCACCATCCCGCTGCTGTCGCGCACCACGCTGTTCGTCGTGGTGATCATGACGGTGTTTTCCCTGCAGGCCTTCGCGCCGGCCTTCCTGATGACCGACGGCGGCCCCCGCGACAGCACCAACCTGATCGTCTACCACATCTACAAGACCGCCTTCGTGATGCAGAACGCGGGCTATGCCTCGGCGCTGTCGCTGGTGCTGCTGGTGATCGTGCTGGGCATCTCGCTGCTGCAAATGTGGATCCTGCGCGCAAGGTGGAACTACTGATGACCGAAAACCGCTCCCGCTCCCGCCGCGTCCTGGGCGTGTCGCTGATCCTTGTCGCGATCGTTCTGTGCTTCTTCACGCCCTTCCTGTGGATCGTGTCGAATTCCTTCAAGCCGCAGCTGACGATCTTTGCCGATGTGACACCGCTGTCGTGGAAGACCTTCCTGCCGGTGCACCCGGTGCTGGAGAACTACCGCACCCTGTTTGCGCGCACCAATATTCTGCACGCGCTGCTCAACACCGCCATCGTTTCGGCGGCGCAGGTGGCGCTGACGCTGGTGCTGTGTTCCATGGCGGCCTATGCGCTGACCCGGATCAGGTTTCGCGGCAGCAAGGTCGTCTTCGCGCTGATCCTGCTGACCTTCCTGCTGCCGGTCGAGGCGATGCTGGTGCCGCTGTACCAGGTGGTTTCGGGACTCGGCCTCGACAATACCCTGCTGGGGGTGATGATCCCCTGGATCGCCTCGCCCTTCGGGCTGTTCCTGCTGAAGCAATCCTTCGAGGAACTGCCTCGCGATCTGGAGGACGCCGCCCGCATCGACGGCGCCGGCCACCTGCGCACCTTCGTTTCCGTCATCCTGCCCAACGTCAAGGTGCCCCTCCTGACGCTGGGGCTGGTGACCTTCCTGTTTTCCTGGAACAGCTTCCTGTGGCCCCTGGTGATTGCCCAGGCCCCCGAGATCCAGCTGATCCAGGTCGCCATTGCCCAACAGGGCTCTCCGACGCAGCTGCCGAACTGGGGCGAGACCTTCGCCGGTGCCACGGTGGCCACGCTGCCCCTGATCCTGCTCTTCCTCCTCTTGCAGAAGTATTTCACGCAAGGGATGGCGATGAGCGGCATCAAGGGCTGACCCTTCCCCGAAAAGATCCTGAGAGGGACCGACATGACCGAATATCCGAAACCCGAGCGCTATGATGACGCCGAATGGCAGGCCCGCGTGTCGCTGGCCGCGACCTATCGCATGGTGGCCAAGCTGGGCCTCGACGACCTGATCTACAACCACATCTCGATGCGGGTGCCGGGCAAGTCGGACGAGTTCCTGATCAACCCCTACGGCCTGCTGTTCAACGAGATCACGGCCTCTTCCCTGGTGAAGATCAACACCCGGGGCGACATCATCGAGGACACCGAATATACGGTGAACAAGGCCGCCTTCGTCATCCATGCCGCCGTCCACAAGACGCGGGAGGATGGCCATTGCGTGCTGCACACCCATTCGGATGCCTCGACCGCCGTGTCGGGCCAGCCCGACGGCCTGCTGCCGCTGTCGCAATTTGCCATGCGCTTCTACAACCGCCAGGGCTTCCATGAATACGAAGGCGTCGCCATCGACGAGGCCGAGCAGCAGCGCATCGTCGCGCATCTGGGCGACAACCCGGTCATGCTGATGCGCAACCACGGCATCCTGACCGTGGGCCGCACCCCCGGAGAGGCCTTCATGCTGCTCTATTATTTCGAGCGCGCCGCGAAGATCCAGCTTCAGATGCAGGCCGCCTGCGCCTCGGGGATCGGCCTTGTCATCCCCGAACACGATGTCTGCGAAAAGGCCGCCCGCCAGTTCTGGGAGCTTCAGGGCGATATCCTGATCCCGGGCGAACGCGAATGGCCCGCGCTGCTGCGCGATCTGGATCGCGGCGATGCGGGGTACCGGGCATGAGCCGCCAGATGCGTCTTGGCCTGTTCCTTCTGGGGACGGGCAGCCACATTTCCGGCTGGCGGATGCCCGGCGCCGTCGACAGTTTCGAGGATATCGGCCAGATCACCGCGATCTGCCAGGAGGCCGAGCGCGGCCTGTTCGACCTGATCTTCATGGGCGACAACCTGAATGCCGATCCCAAGGCCCACCCGTCCTACTGTTCGCGTCTGGAACCGCTGACCATGCTGTCTGCCGTGTCGATGGTGACGAAGCACATCGGCCTCGGTGCGACCTCCTCGACGACCTACGGCGATCCCTGGACGCTGGCGCGCGCCTTCGCCTCGCTCGATCATATCTCGGGCGGGCGGGCGGCTTGGAACTCCGTCACCACCTCTGCGCCGCAGGCGGCGGCGAATTTCGGCAAGGTCCATCCCGACCATGCCCGCCGTTACGAGATGTCGGCGGAATTCATCGCGGTGGTCAATGCCCTCTGGACCGCCTGGGAAGAGGGCGCGACGCCGAAGGATCCCGAAACGGGGCAGTATTTCGACGCCGCGAAGATTCACGCCATCGACCATGACGGCGAATTCTTCAAGGTGAAGGGGCCGGTCAACATCACCCGTCCGCCGCAGGGGCGCCCGCTGATCCTTCAGGCCGGGGGCTCCGAGCCCGGGCAGGAGCTGGCGGCGAAACATGCCGACGTGGTCTTCACCGTGACCCAGGACCGCGACGAGGCGATTGCCTTCTACGACGGTCTGAAGGCGCGGCTGCCGAAGAACGGGCGCGGGGCGGACAGCATGGTCGTGCTGCCGGGCGTCATGCCCGTGGTCGGGCGGACCGAGGCGGAGGCGCGCGAAAAGCTCTCTCGCCTGATGAGCTTCGTCGATGACGACACCGCGCTTGGCATGTTGTCGGAGCGGTTCAACACCGACATGTCGGGCTATGATCTGGACGGGCCGATCCCCGATCTGGGCGAGAACGACGCCTATCACGCCTTCGCCGCCGCCATGCTGTCGAAGGCGCGGCGCGAGAACATGCGCCTGCGCGATCTTTACGCTCTGGTCGCGGCGGCGCGCGGGCACTGGGTGCTCTGCGGCTCTGCCGAGCAGGTCGCCGACACGTTGCAGGACTGGTTCGAAAGCGGCGCCGCCGACGGGTTCAACATCATGCCCGGCTGGTTCATGGAGGGCTTCACCGACTTCATCGACCTGGTGGTGCCGATCCTTCAGGACCGGGGCCTCTACAAGAACGCCTATGCCGAGGGCACGCTGCGCGACAAGCTGGGCCTGCCCGCATGAAGGCCGGGGACCGCCTCGATATTGTCCAGCCCGTGGGTCGGTTCCGGCTGACCTGCGCGGGCGGGCAGGGGCGGCCCCTGGTGCTGATCCACGGCTGGGGCGGGGAGGCGGGGCAATGGGATGCGCTGCTTCCCGGTCTTGCCGGGGACTATGTGCTGTGGCTTGTGGACATGCCCGGCGGCCCGGTGCTGCCGCTGGACGGTCCGGTCGATCTGCCGGCCCTGGGCCGGGGCATCGCCGCCGCCCTGGTGCAGGCGGATCTGCGGGATGTCCTGCTGCTGGGCCATTCCATGGGCGGTCCCGTCGCGGTCGAGGCCGCCCTGGCTGCGCCGGAGCGGGTGGCGGGGATCCTGGGGCTGGATACGCTGGCCGACAAGGTCTTCTACGGCGGGGCCCCGCCCGAGGAGATCGCCTTTCGCCGCAAGGTTTTCGGCGCCGATCTGCCGGGCCAGACCCGCGCCATGATCGACGCGATCACCGCACCCGATACCTCGGACGCGCTGCGCGCCGCGATGACCCGCGATATTCTTCAGGCCGACCCGCAGGATCTTCTGGCGCTGCGCGACGCCATGTTCGCCTGGCGCATTGCTGATCGCTTGCCGGCCCTTGCCGTTCCGCTGCGGCTGCTGAACTCGGGCGTCGTGGATGCGGCCCATCGCCGCGATCCGCTGGAATGCCTGCGTGACGTGCCCCAAACCGTCTATGGTCAGGGGCATTTCCCCCAGATCGAGGCCCCCGACGCGCTGTTGCCGTTCCTGAAGGCTGAACTTGCCGCGCTGGTTTTGCGCTGACCAGAACACCTTCATGCAGATTTTGCATATACAACGCGCCGATTTGGTATAAATGGCCCCGCATGCCATGATTGCCCTGACCAACAAAGAAAGTATCCCGATGACCCAGACACTTGAGACCCGCTCTGAAACCACGGGGCGTCGCCAGCCGACGCGGGCTGAGGAGCTGCGGCGGGATCTGGAAGGGATGATCGTGGCCGGAGAGCTGAAGCCCGGCGACCGTCTGGATGAAACCGAGATCGCCAAGCGGTTCAACGTCTCGCGCACCCCGGTGCGTGAAGCGATCAAGGCGCTGGTCGCCACCGGCCTGGTCGAGGTCCGAGGCCGTCAGGGCACCATGGTCGCCACCCTGTCGATCCCGATGCTGATCGAGATGTTCGACCTGATGGCGGCGCTGGAAGGGCTGTGCGCCCGGCTGGCCGCGCGCCGCGCCTCCCGCGAGGAAAAGGACCGCATGTCCGAGGTCCAGGCCCGTCTGGTGCGCGCCTTCGAAGAGAACGAGCCCGAGGCCTTCTACAAGATCAACGAGGAGTTCCATGATCTTCTCTACCTCGCGGCGCATACCCATTTCCTGGCCGACCAGACCATCGCGCTGCGGCTGCGCCTGTCGCCCTATCGCCGCCAGGTGACCTTCCAGCCGGGCAAGATGCGCGCCACCCTGACCGAGCATCAGAGCATCATCGACGCCATCGAGGCCGGGGATTCCGATGCCGCCATGGTTGCGGCCAGCGAACATGTCCGCCTGCTGGGCGATCATCTGTCGGATTTCATCGCCACCATTCCCCCGCATCTTCTGGGCTGAGGTCCGGGGCTGTAACGCGCCCGGGCAGGGTGACTCGGGCGCGGTTTGGGTGATTTGGATGCAGAAATCACGTATCTGCATAAATAAGGTTTCAAACCCGCTTCAATATCACGCAGTTCCCGAAGCAGCTGCCTTCCGCTGGCGAGGATTTGAGCGTCATATGCAATTTTTCCGGATTCTAGCGATAATTTCTCCGGAAATGCTTCGAGGTATCTAAGGTTAGGTATCCCGAAACAGAATGATTGCATACGTGATACCATGAGAAAGATCCTCACCGCCTCGCTTCTCGCAGCTGTCTCCGTGTTCGGCGCGGCGTCCGCGCATGCCAACGAAGCCGTTTCCCTGCGTCTGAAATGGCTGACCCAGGCCCAGTTCGCCGGCGTTTACGTCGCCAAGGCCAAGGGCTTCTATTCGGACGCCGGCTTGGACATGACGATCCAGCCGGGTGGCCCCAACATCAACGTGGAAACCCTGGTCGCCTCGGGCGCCGACACCTTCGGCATCGCCTCGGGCACCGAGGGCGTGCTGGCCTCGCGCGCCAAGGGCCTGCCGATCAAGGCCATCGGCATGGATCAGCAGATCACCCCCTATGTCTACGTGACCAAGCCCGATTCCGGCATCAAGACCGCCGCCGACTTCAAGGGCAAGAAGGTCGCCACCTGGTTCACCGGCCCGCAATACGTGCTGTATTCGGTGCTGGCGGCCAACGGGATCGATCGCAAGGATGTCGACATCATCTCGCAATCCGTGACGCTGCAGCCCTTCATCGACGGTGATTTCGATGTGGCCACCGCGACGCTTTACAATGAATACAACACCCTGCTGGAAAAGGGCCTGACCGATCTGACGGTGATTTCGCCCGAAGACAGCGGCATGACCTCTCAGCAGGATGCGATCATCACCTCCGACAAGATGATCGCCGAGAAGCCCGAGGTGGTGCAGGCCTTCCTGAACGCCACCCTGCGCGGCTGGAAATACGCCTTCCAGCACCCCGATGAGGCCGTCGATATCGTGATGGATGCCGGCACCGGCCTGGACCGCGATCACCAGGCCAAGATGCTGGACAAGGTGAAGGACCTGATGACCGGCTCCACCGGCGCCTCCAAGGGGCTGGGCTACCTGAACCTCGATGCCATTTCCGCCGTCGAGAAGAACCTGGTGAAATACGAGGCGATCACCAAGCCGGTCGAGATCTCGGACGCCTTCGACCCCTCCTTCTGGGACAAGGTGCCCGCCGAAGACAAGCTGATGGACAAGTGATCCATCCCGCCTGACGCAGATCCGGGCGCCCTTCGGGGCGCCCGTCGTGTTTTCCCCCGGAGATTCCAAGATGCCCAGACGCCTGGCCGTGCTGTCCAACTGCCTTGCCAACCAGAATGCCAAGGTCGCCGAATTCGAGGTCTGCGCCGGCGCGATGTTCCCGCTGGTCGAGATCCTGCGCGCCGCCGATTACCGGATCCTCCAGATGCCCTGCCCGGAGATGACCTTTCTGGGATGTGGCCGCTGGTGGCAGTCGCGCCCGCAATACGACACCCCCGGCTACCGTCGCCACTGCCGCGCCCTGGCCGAAACCGTGGCCGACCTGCTGGAGGGCGCCGGGGCGGCCGAGGCCGAGGACGTGGTGCTGTTCGGCATCGACGGCTCTCCCTCCAGCGGGGTCGGCGTAACCTCTTTCGCAGAGGGATGGGGCGGGCGGCCGATGCATCATCCTTCGAAACATGTCTACGGGCGCGGTGTCTGGATGGAGGTCCTGCTGGAGGTCTTCGCCGCCCGGGGCCTGGCAGAGCCGCGCCTGATCGGGGTCGGGACGGAGCTTGTCGGCTATGACCAGCCGCAGGAGCTGGAGCGTGTGCGCGCCTTCCTCAACAGCCCTCGCCACGAGGCCGAGCCGACGCCGCCGCCCGCCCGCAAGGAGGCGCCCAAGGCCCACAGCCGGACGCCGCGCAGCCGCAGCGTTCTGGTTCTGCCCGAAGGCGGCATGAACGACGCGGCCCTGTGTGCCCGGATGGAGGCCGAGGGTTGGGGCCTTCTGCAACTGCCCCCCGACGGGCTGGAAACCGACGCCCGCGACCGGGCGCTTTCCTACCTTGTTGATCAGGTGCAGGATTATCTGGCCCATGATCACCGGGTCGCCCTGGCGCCGGGGGCCGACTGCGATCTGCTGGGGGCGGCCTTGGCGGCGCGGGGCCTTGGCCCTCTGCCGGCCTGGCCGGTCTAGTCGGGGGCGACCCCGTGCCAGTCGGTGGCGTCCTGATAGGCCGCCCCGATCCGGCACAGCACCGGTTCGGCCAGGCGGTTGCCGCAAAGCTGCATTCCGATCGGGATGCCCTCGGCGCTGCGCCCGCAGGGCAGGGTCAGGGTCGGCAGACCGCTCATGTTGAAGGGCACGGTATAGCGCCCGATCACCTGGCTGGAGGCACGGTCCGACGGGAAGGCGGCCATGTAGGCCTTCGACGGGCCGCCCACCGGCAGCGCCGGCAGCAGCACGGCGTCCAGCCCCTCGAAGGCCGCGACCAGCGCGCCGCTGTAGCTCCGCCGCAGCGCCATGGCGTCGATGATCTGGGCGCCGGAATGCCGCAGACCCCGTTCGATCAGGGCACTCAGGGCGCTGCCGTAAAGCGCCCGGTGGGCGGGGTAGCTTTCGGCATGGATACGGGCGGCCTCGGCGGCCAGCAGGAGGCTCCAGGCGTCGATGGCGGGTTCGGGGTCGGGCAGGGCCAGCGGCACCAGTGTCGCGCCCAGGCGGGCAAAGGTGTCTGCCGCCCCGGCCAGCGCCGCGCGCACGCTGTCGTCGGCTTGGGCGATCTCTGCCTCGGGCAGGCCCAGGCGCAAGCCGCGCAGGTCTGGTCGTCCCTCGACCCGGCAGGGCAGGGGGCGGGCGCGCAGGCTGGTCGGATCCTGCGGATCGGGCCCCGCCAGCACATCCATCAGCAGCGCCACGTCGCGGGCGGTGCGTGCCATCGGGCCCACCGTGTCGAAGGAGGGCGCCAGCGGATGCACCCCCGAGACCCCGATACGCCCCCAGCTGGGCTTCAGCCCCGTCACCCCGCAACAGCCCGAGGGCAGCCGGATCGAGCCGCCGGTATCGGTGCCAACGCTGGCGGGCACCATGCCTGCGGCCAGCGCCACCCCCGACCCGCTTGAGGAATTGCCGGTCCAGTGATCGGCGCCGTGGGGGTTCACCGGCTCGGTCACGCTGGAATGGTGCTGGACCCAGACGCCCTCGGTCAGGGTCAGGGCGCCCATGCGGACCATGCCGGCGGCGCGCAGGCGGCTGTCGACCGCCGAAGGGCCGCCCCTGCGGCCCCGGTGCAGCACCGGGTTGCCGAAGAGCGCCGGCTGATCCGGCGCGTCGATCGCATCCTTCACCGCCACAGGCGCACCGCACAGCGGCCCGGGGCTGTGGCCGGCGCGCAGCAGCGCATCGGCCTGGTCGGCCTCGGCCCGGGCGCGGGCCGGGGTCAGCTGGGCGAAGGCATGAAAGCGGGGCTCGGTTTGCGCGATCCGCTCCAGCAGGGCCTCGGTCAGGTCGCGCGCCCGCAGCCGCCCCGAGGCCAGCGCCTCGGAAGTCTCGGTCAGGGAAAGCCTGTACAGGGAAGTCATGTCCATGGGATCGGTCTACGCCGCCCACTCTTTCTGTGTATGCAAAATCATCACCAGGGGATTCGGAAAGGCGAAAATTTGGAGGGCCTCGCGAAAATTCGCCGCATTTTCGGTCATGCAAGCGGGCTCCCACGCGAAATTACGGATTTTGGGCGCCTGTTTGACCAAGATTTCTGGCGGAAGAGAAATGAACGGCGTTTTCTGTATGCAAACAATGGCCCTTTGTCTTCGCAGCCCCGGCGCAGGGCAGGGCGGCCTCTCAGAACAGATGGACGTATGACCGACAAACCTCTCTCTCCCACGGCGCGGGTCCTGCGCAGCGCCCCGGCGGTGGGGGCCATCGTGCTCCTGCTGTGGCTGATCCTGGTGCCGCTGCTGGGCATCTCGGCGCGCACCCTGCCGCCCCTGCCCGATGTGCTGGCCAGTGGCGCCAAGATCTGGACCGACCTGCTGCACAGCACCGTCTACACCCTGACCGAGACCTTCTTCGGCTTCCTGGCCGGGGGGCTGATCGGCATCCTGAGCGGCATCCTCTTCTGGCGCTCCAAGCGGGCCGAGCAGATGCTGCTGCCGATCTTCGTGGCGCTTCAGACGGTGCCGATCATCGCCTTCGGCGCCATCGTGGTGATCTGGTTCGGCAACGGCATGGCCTCCAAGGTGGTGATCGCGCTCTATCTTACCTTCTTCCCGGTGGCGGTGAACACCGCGCGGGGGCTGGATCGTACCGACCCCGAGCTGATCCGCCTGCTGCGCAGCTTCGGCGCCAGCGAGATGCGGATCTTCCGCACCGTGTCGCTGCCGACGGCGCTGTCCTCGATCATGACGGGCCTCAAGCTCGGCATCCAGCTGAGCCTTGTGGGCGCGCTGGTCGGCGAATGGTTCGGCGATACCACCGGCCTTGGCACGCTGCTGCTGCAAAGCCTCTACTTCGAGGACACCGAGCGCGTCTGGCTGCTGATCCTGCTGCTGGGGGTGATCGGGCAGATCCTGTTCGTGCTGCTCAGCAGCATCGAGAAACGCTTTATCTGGTGGAAATGACATGACCCGTTTCAAGAAGGCCCTGATGCCGGCGATCTCGGTGCTGCTGCTGTTCGTGGTCTGGCAGCTGGCGGTGCTGATGTTCAAGCTGCCCACCTACATCCTGCCCGGCCCGGTCGAGATCTTCGGCGGCATCTGGGACCAGAGCGACAAGCTCGGCAGCAACATCACCGTCACCCTTGGCAACACGCTGATCGGTTTCGTCATCGGCACGGCCATCGGGCTGGGTCTGGCGGTGGTCATGGTGCTGTCGGGCTGGATCTACGATTTCGTCATGCCGGTGGCGGTGGCGATCTCCTCGGTGCCGACGGCGGCCTTCGTGCCGCTGGCGCTGATCTGGTTCGGCATGGGCGATGAATCCAAGATCGCCATGGCGGCGCTGGCGGTCAGCTTCGCTGTGCTGCTGAATGCCGTGACCGGCCTGCAATCCAGCCCTCGCGATCAGGTGAACCTGCTGCGCAGCTTCGGGGCCAGCCGCTTCAAGGTGCTGCTGAAGCTGCAACTGCCCGCTGCCATGCCCTCGATCATGACGGGGATGCGGGTGGGCCTGTCGCGCGCCACCATCACCGTCATCGTGACCGAGATGCTGGGCGCCTATTCCGGCATCGGTCAGGTGATCTACCAGGCGACCTCGGTGGTGGATTACGTAACGGTCTGGGCGGCGGTTCTGGTGGCCTCGGCAGGCAGTCTGGTGCTGTACGGTCTCCTCGCGGCGCTCGATGCGCGGCTGGTCTGGTGGCGCTGAGGGCCCCCGGGACAAAGACGGCGGCTGCGGGCAAATGCGCTCGCAGCCCGTAGCATTGCCGAGAAATTCCTTGCATTTCTGCGCTGCAGCATTCCACTATGACCATGGGACGGCAGTGCGGTCTTTCCGGCCGGACACCTGTTCCGCTGCCAGTATGGGAGGAACCAATGGCAAAAGCTCAGGACTTCTCCGCAATCATGAAGGATTTCATGGGGTCCTTCCCGGTTGACAACAGCGCGATGGAAAAGGCCTTCAAGGCGCAGGCCAGCTTTGGCGAGGATTTCGCCGGTGCCGTGATCGAAGCCTCCGGAAAGGCTGCCGATCTTGCCTCGAAATGGAGCAAGGGCACCATCGCCGAGCTCTACGAGCTGACCAAGGCCAAGAAGGAACCCGCCGCCTATGTCGAGGCAATGTCGGAATGCATGGCCTCCTGTTCGGCGCTTTCCTCAGAGCATCTCGCGGCCTTTGCCGAGATCTCCAAGAAGATGCAGGTCGACACGGTCGAGCTGACGATCGCGGCGCTCAAGGATGTCACGGACGAGGCCAACAAGGTGTTCTCCGCCGCCGCGACCGAGATGTCGGCCGCAGCCAAGAAGAGCCACGCGATGGCTGCGAAATAAGCCGGCCCCGGCCCGTGTTCAGCGCGGGCCGAGCCTGCGGCGGATCAGCAGCGCCATCAGCAGCGTCAGCGCGGCAAGGCCCCAGAACAGGGCCCGACAGGCCTCGGTCACCGCCGGATGCAGCGCCCGGGGCACCGCGCCGCCCGCCACGATCCCCGAGGCGGTGGCGCTGTCGGTGCCACCCAGCCAGGTGATCAGCCCGGCATAGATCGCCGAGACCAGCGCCAGCACGATCCCCTCGGAGGCGACCCGCACGGTCGAGAACATCCCCGTCGCGACGCCCGCCTTGTCGCGCGGTGCCACCTCGATCGCGAGGCCGTCCATCAGCCCCCAGGGCAGGCCCGAGCCGAGACCGATCAGCAGCAGGGCCGGGATCAGCGCCGCCAGGGATCCGTCGAAGGGCGTCAGCCCCAGGGCGAACAGCCCGAGCGCGGCCAGCGACAGCCCGCCCGCGATCAGACGGTCGCGCCGGGGCGGGCTGAAGCGTGCCAGCAGCATCGGCACCAGAAAGACCGGCGCCGAGAGCGCCAGGGAGATTGCCGCGGCCATGACTTCGGAATGGCCGGCGCCGATCAGCTGGACCGGCACGATCACCAGAAGCGAGACGAAGCCGAAGCAGGTGGCGACCGGCAGGGCCTGCACCCCCAGGAAGGCCGGGTCGCGCAGCAGGGTAAGGTCGAACATCGGCGCCGGGCAGCGGCGTTCCCAGGCGATGAAGGCGATCAGCAGCAGCACGAAGGCGGCGATCAGCAGGCCCTGCGGTCCCGCGATCAGGCCGCTTTGCGGCACCAGGATCGCCCAGGCGGTCAGGCTGCACAGAAGCCCGGCGAACAGGGCCGCCCCGGGTGCATCGAAGCGTCCGGCCTGCGGTGCCCGGCTTTCCGGCACGGCCCCCGCCCCGCTGATCAGAGAGGCAACGGCCAGCGCCGAGGCGGCCAGGAAGACGCCGCGCCAGCCGCCCAGCGACAGGGCCCAGCCCGCGACCAGCGGTCCGAAGGCCAGCCCCAGTCCGAAGGTCGCCCCGATCATCGAGAAGGCGCGGCGCCGGGGTCCCTCGTCGGGGATCTGCGCCAGAACCGCCGTGCCGCCCGCCAGCGTGGCGGCGGCAAAGACCCCCTGAAGCCCGCGCAGCAGGTCGATCACCAGCAGGGAGGGCGCGAGGGCCAGTGCGACGCCGGTCAGTGCAAAGCCCGTCACGCCAAAGCGGAACACCCGCCGCCGGCCGATCCGGTCGGCCAGCGCCCCGGCGATCAGCGGCAGGGCTCCGAAGACCATCATGAAGGCGTTTACGACCCAGCTCAGCGCCGGGCCGGTGTTCTGGAAACTGCGCCCCAGCTCGGGCGTGGCGATGGCGCCGCCGGTGAAGGTCATCGGCATGACGGCGGCAGCCAGGCAGATCGACAGCACCATCCGCCTGTGCGTGGCGGCGTGCCGCGCGAGGGGAGGAAGGACATGGGTCATCGGGAACTCCTTGCAGGTCCGGGGAGAGACCCAGGCACTGTACGACCCAAGGAAATATCCGTAATAATCCATTAATTCCGTATATTCAGGATAGGAATTCCCGAATGGCGCTGCCCAGCCTGACCCTTCTGGAAAGTTTCGCCACCACGGCGCGGCTCGGTTCCTTCGCGGCGGCGGGGCGTCGGCTGGGGGTCTCGGCCTCGGCGGTGGGCAAGGCGATCCAGCGGCTGGAGGAGGAGATGGAGCTGGCGCTGTTCCGCCGCACCACCCGCCAGCTTGAGCTGACGGAGGCCGGGCGGCATCTTCTGACGGGACTGGCCCCGGCGCTCGACATGCTGGAAGAGGTCGTCTCGGAGGCGCGCGACAGGACCGAGCGGATCGAGGGGCCGGTGGTTCTGACGGTGCCGCTGGTGGGCTATCACCTGGTCAACGCGCGGCTGAAGGACTTTCTGGCGCGCTATCCGGGGGTGCGGCTGGACATCCGCTTTGCCGATACCATGGTGGACCTGATCCAGGAGGGGGTGGACCTGGGCATCCGCAACGGGCCGCTGCGCGACAGCAGCCTGAAACATCGGCGCTTCGGCAGCTATCGCCATGGTCTTTTTGCCGCGCCCGGCTATCTGGCGGCACATGGCACCCCGACACTGGAAACGCTGGAAGCCCATGACCGCATCACTTTCCGCTTTTCCGAAACCGGGCGGCTGCAACCCTGGCTGGCGCGTGATGGCCGGGTGCTGGACCTGTCGGCCCCGCGCCTGGTGACGACCGCGATCGAGGGCGCGCGGACGGCGGCGGTGGCGGGGATGGGCATCGCCTGGCTGCCCGATTTCATCCTGGCAGAGGACCTGGCCCGGGGCCGGCTGGCGCGGGTGCTGGAGGAGGAAGTGGACGAGACCGGCGAATTCTTCCTGGTCTGGCCGGCGGCCCGGGCCTTGCCCCGGCGGCTGCGGCTGCTGATCGACCACCTGGTGACGCCTGGCGCCTGACACGGGAAAGGCCCCCCGAAGGGGGCCTCTCATTGCGCGGTAACGCTGCGATTACTTGTAGTTGGCGGCGGGGCCGACGACCTTGGCAATGGCCTGGGTGGTCTTGGTGATCAGCACGACATAGTCGTTGACGACGCGATATTCCTGGCCCGAGGGGGCCTTGCCCAGCTTGCTGTTCGCAGCCGGGGTGAACTTGTGGCCGGACTTGCCGCTTTCGCCGACCTTGGGCGCCTTGGCCTTGCTGGTGGCGGCCTTCGCGGTCGAGGAAGACTGCGCTGCGGGCTGCTGCTTGGTCGCGGTCTGGTGGCTCGAGGCCTTCGGCGTGGTCGAGGTCGCCGGGGCGGTGGAATGCTGTTTCTGCTGGGTGGATTTCTGATCCTTGCAGCCGGACTTGGAGGTGCAATCCTGCTGCTGCTGCATGTTGCCCTGGGTCTGCGCGAAGGCGCCGGAGACCGGGCCGAAGGCCAGAAGGGCGGTCACTGCGAGTGCAAAAGTCTTGTTCATGATTATGGTCACTTGCCTGATTGCGATAGGTATTGAACGCAGCGGCCGTCGGGTTCCGTTCCGAAAAAATCCGATTTCGTGAAAAAAATCCTGGCACGTAGCGTCAGCGCGGTGTGCCGTGTCCCCTGGGAACCCGCAAGGCGGGTCCGGGGGCAGGGGGCGCGGCTGGGCAAGCTTTGGCTCAGCCTGCCGCATCAGGCGAGGCGGCGCGGCTCAGCGCCCGCCAAGGTATTGCGGCATCAGCCTTTCCAGAGTCCGCTCCATCACGTCGACGGTGACCTTGGTCTGGTGATCGACCTCGATATTGACGTGATCGCCGGGTTGGTAGTCGCGGAAGGTGGTCTGGCGCAGGGTCTCGGGGATCAGGTAGACGGTGAACTCCTGGCCTTCCGCCTCGGCGACGGTCAGGCTGGCGCCGTTGATCGCGATGAAGCCCCGGTCGAAGATGTATTTCGACCATTCGGCGGGCACGCGGAAACGCAGGAAGGCGCCGTCCTCCTCGGTCTTCAGCGCCACGATCTCGGCGGTGCAGGAGATGTGGCCGGCAATCGGATGGCCGCCGTTCTCGTCCGACATCTTGGCAGAGCGTTCGACATTGACGGCCATGCCGGGGGCGAGGCGGGACAGGTTGGTGCGCTCCAGCGTCATGGTCATGGCATCGAAAGAGACCTTCGAGCCCTCGATCACGGTTGCCGAGAGGCAGACCCCCTCAATGGCGACGCTGCCGCCGATCTTCAGATCCTCCAGGTGGTCCGGATCAATGTCGATGACGAAGCTGCGGAAACCCTTGTGCTCTGTCACGGAGGCGACGGAGGCGACGGTCTGGACGATGCCGGTGTACATGCTGTGGCCCTTTCGGTTCGTTGCCCGACAGATAAGCGCAGCCGGGCCCGGGCGAAAGGGTTTCCCGCCCCTTGATCGGTGCGCCCTTGCAGGGGCGCCGTGATCGCAGGCAGGGCGGGGGGCGTTGCGGCCCCCCGCGGTGGCTCATTCGGCCAGCAGATCCTCGATCCGGATCGGAAAGCGGCGGATGCGCTTGCCGGTGGCGTGCCAGATCGCATTGCCGATGGCGCCGACGGTGCCGGTGACGCCGATTTCTCCGACGCCCTTGATGCCGAGGATGTTCACATGGGGATCCTCCTCGTGCACGGTCAGCACCTCAAGGCCGGTCACGTCGGCATTCACCGGCACGTGGTAGCCCGCCAGATCGGCATTCAGCACCCGCCCGGTGCGCGGATCGTGATGCGCCTCCTCGTGAAGCGCCATGCCGATGCCCCAGATCATGCCGCCGTAAAGCTGGCTGTCGGCCAGGCGCGGGTTGATGATCCGTCCGGCGGCAAAGGCCCCGACCAGACGGGTGACACGCACCTGACACAGCTCCGGATCCACCTTCACCTCGGCAAAGACCGCGCCATGAGAGGACATGGCGTGGCGCTGCGCATCCTCGGGCGGACGCGCGGCGCTGCCGCCCCCGGTCAGGGACTGGCCGCCATGCCGGGCCAGGATCGCCTCGAAGGCCTCGGCGCGGGTTTCGTCATCCACCAGGAACAGCTGTCCGTCGCGGGCCGCGACCCGGGCATTGCCGGCGCCATGCAGCGGAGAGGCCGGATCGGCGGTGGCGATCTCCGCCAGCTGGCGGATCACGTCGGTCCCGGCGGCATGGAGCGCGCCGCCGGCGGTGGCGGTATGCCCCGATCCCCCGGCGACCCCGCCATCGGGCAGAGAGGAATGGCCGGAATGGAAGGTCACCTTCTCCAGCGGCAGGCCAAGCGCATCGGCGGCGATCTGCGCCAGCGCCGTCCAGGCACCCTGGCCCATGTCGGCGGCGGCGGTCTCGACCAGGGCGGTGCCGTCGGGGTTCAGCGTGGCGCGGGCCTGGGCCTGGAACATCGGCGCCGGGAACAGCGCCGTGCCCATGCCCCAGCCCACCAGCATGCCCTCGGCGTCACGCATCTGGCGCGGCGTCAGCGGGCGGTGCGCCCAGCCGAAACGCTCGGCTCCCAGTCGGTAGCAGTCCCGCAGCGCCTTGGAGGAATAGGGCCGCCCGGTGCCGGGCTCCGTCTCGGCATAGTTCAGCAGCCGGAAGGCCAGCGGATCGAGGCCCGCCTGCTCGGCCATCTCGTCCATGGCGCATTCCAGCGCGGCGGAGCCCGAGGCCTCTCCGGGCGCGCGCATCGGGCCGGGGGTGCCGACATCCAGCCGCACGCCCCGGTGGGTCGAGCGCAGCGCCTGCGCCGCATAGAGCCCCTGGGAGGCATTGGCGGCAGGTTCGTGGAAATCGTCGAAGCTTGAGGTCTCGGACAGGCTGTCGTGATCCAGCGCGGTCAGCGCGAAATCATCGTCGATCCCCAGCCGCAGCCGCTGCCGGGTGGCGCCGCGATGGCCGGTGGGGCCGAACATCTGGGCGCGCGGCAGCATCAGCTTCACCGGGCGGCCCAGGACGCGCGCCGCCAGGATTGCCAGCACCTGCGGGCCGGTGGGGATCGCCTTGGAGCCGAAGCCGCCGCCCAGATAGGGGCTGGAGAGGGTGACGTTCTCGACCGGGATGCCGAAGAACCAGGCATAGGCGGCGCAGGACATGGCCAGGGCCTGGCTGGGCAGCGCCAGGTGCAGCCGGTCCCCCGTCCATTCCGCCACGACCGCGTGGGTTTCCATGGCGTTATGGTACTGCGGCGCGGTCGTGTAGGTCACATCCAGCGCCCGGGTCGCCGCCCCATGGGCCGCCTCGATATCGCCGTGCAGCGTGGCGGCGGGGCGCCCGAACCCGCCCGGTTCCACCGGGTAGGCGGCCTCTTCGTCCAGGGTGACCCGGGGCGTTTCGGCGGCGTATTGCGGGTTCAGCAGGCGCACGCCCTCGGCGGCGGCCTCGGGGGTTTCGGCCAGGACCATGGCGATGGGCTGGCCGGCATAGCGCACGCTGTCGTCCTGCAAGACCTCGATCCGGAACGAGAACATGGTGGGCTTTTCGGCGGGATCGCCCTCAAGGAAGGGGCGGTTGGCGGGGGTCAGCACGCGCACCACGCCGGGATGGGACTCGGCGCGGGCGATATCCAGATGGGTGACGCGGCCCCGGGCGATGGCGGCGGGGGCGCAGAGCGCGTGCAGCAGGCCCGCAGGTGCGGTGTCGGCGGCGAAGGCGGCGGCGCCGGTCACCTTGGCGATACCGTCGCGCCGGGTCACCGGCTGCCCGGCGTTGGAGCCGAAGCGGAAGGGCTGGGCGATCTCAGGCATGGGATACCTCCTGGGCGGGGGAACGGAAGACCGATCCGGGCAGGGCGGGCAGGGTTTCGGGGGTGCCGAGGGCCGCCATGTGCAGGGCTTTCTGGGCGGTGCGGATCGCCAGCAGCCGGCGCCAGTTCTTGCGCGCGGCAGGGTCGGCGCCCTCAAGCGCATGGGCCGCGGCGCGGGCAAAGACCTCGGCCCCGGGGGGCTGGCCGATCAGCAGCGCCTCGGCTTCGGGGACGCGCCAGGGTTTCGGGGCGATACCGCCCAGGGCCAGCCGGGCAGCGGTGATGCGCCCGTCGCGCAGCTCCAGCGCGGCGGCGGCCGAGGTCAGCGCGAAGGCGAAGGAGGTGCGCTCGCGCACTTTCAGATAGGCGGCATGACCGGCAAAGCGGGCCGCCCCGGCGGGCAGGCGCAGCGCCACGATCAGCTCTCCGGGGGCGAGGGTGGTGGCGGTTTCGGGATGCTCGCCCGGCAGGCGGTGCAGCGTGGCAAAGGGAACCTCGCGGTGCCCGTCGGGGCCGGCGACCTCGACCACCGCGTCCAGCGCCAGCAGCGGCACGCAGAGGTCGCTGGGGTGGATCGCCGAACAGCCCTCGCTTGCCCCGATCAGGGCCAGCCCGCCCACCTGCCGGGCATCGCAGCCGCTGCCGGGATTGCGGCGGTTGCAGGCGCTTTCGGGCAGCTGGAACCAGGGGCAGCGGGGCGCCTGCATCAGGTTGCCGCCCAGCGTCGCGGCATTGCGCAGCTGTCCCGAGGCGCCCGACAGCAGCGCCTCGGCCACCATGGGGAAGCGCGCGGCGAAGCCCGGGTGATCGGCCAGGTCGCTGTTCTTCACCAGCGCGCCGATCCGGGCGCTGCCGTCGTCGGCCAGATCGATCTCTGATAGGCCGGGAATGCGGGTGATGTCGATCACGGTGTCGGGTCGGGCGACGCCGATCTTCATCAGGTCCACCAGATTGGTGCCCCCGCCCAGCCAGGCGGCGCCGGGATGCCAGAGCGTCAGGGCCTGCTCAAGCGTTGCGGGTTGCTTGAAATCGAAGGGCTTCATGCGGCGTCTCCGGTCTTTGCGGCGGTGTCGGGATGGACCATGCTGCGGGTGGCCTGCTGCACCGCCAGGGTGATCCCGTGGTAGGCGGCACAGCGGCAGATGTTGCCGCTCATGCCTTCGCGGATGCGCTCCGGATCGGTGCCGGCGCGGCCCTCGGCGATCAGGCCGACCGCGCTCATGATCTGGCCGGGGGTGCAGTAGCCGCACTGGAAGGCGTCGTTGTCGATGAAGGCCTGCTGCACGGGATGCAGCGTGCCCTCCGGTGCCAGCCCTTCGATCGTGGTGACCTCGGCGCCCTCCAGGGTCGCGGCAAGCGTCAGGCAGGCGGTGGTGCGCCGCCCGTTCACCAGCACGGTGCAGGCGCCGCACTGGCCGCGGTCGCAGCCCTTCTTGGTGCCCGGCAGGTCCAGCCGGTCGCGCAGCAGGTCCAGTAGCGTCACGCGCGCGTCCTCGAACGCGATGGCGCGGGTGACCCCGTTCAGGGTCAGGGTGATGGAGAGTGACATGCGTCCCCCCTTGGCTCATGTGACGATTATGCGAAGATCCGGGCCTCGCGCCCGGGGAGAGAGTTCCGTATGATCGGGCCAGCCGCGCCGGTCGGGGCGGCTGATGGGATAATAATACGGAGGCACCCTCCGTTTTCAAGGGCGGGGTGACGATTTCTTGCAGGCCCAGATGCGCAAACCCCGGGCGGATGCCCAGAAGAACCGTGAAAAGCTGATTGACGCGGCCCGCGAGGTGCTGGGCGGCGGCGGCCCCGAGGCCAGTCTGGAAGCGGTGGCGCGGCGCGCGGGCGTGGGAATCGGCACGCTCTACCGGCATTTCCCGAACCGCGAGGTGCTGTTCCATGCGGTGTTCCGGCAGGACCTTGAGGGGCTGGTGGAGCAGGCCGAGGCGCTGGAACCGGGCGAGGCGCCGCTGGAGGCGGTGCGCGGCTGGCTTCATGCCAACGTGGCCCTGGTCGAGACCAAGCGGGGGATGCTCGGCGCGCTTTCGGTGGTGATGAGCGAGGAATCCAAGCAGACCTACGCAGAGCTGACCGGTCGCGTGGTCCGGGCGCTGAACCGGCTGCTGGCGGCGGGCGTGGCACGCGGCCAGATCCGCGAGGGCATTGCCGCCGAGGATCTGCTGCAGACGATGTACGCCTTCTGCTATGCGCGCGAACCGGGGCCGGAGTGGCGCGCCCATGTGCTGCGTCTGCTCGACATCTTCATCGACGGCCTGCGCCGCGCCTAGGGGCGCAGGCCGGATGGGTCAGAAGGGCAGGCCGATGTAATTCTCGGCCAGGTCCTTCTGGGCGGTCTCGGATTCGGCCAGATGGGCCAGGGTGGCGCGGCGCATCTGCGCGGCAAAGCTGTCCTCGCCGTCGAAACGGTGCAGCATCGTCGTCATCTGCCAGGAGAAACGCATCGCCTTCCAGATCCGCGCCAGCGCGCGTTCGGAATAGCCGTCGATGCCGCTTTCATCGCCCGACCTGAAGACCCTGATCAGCGCCTCGGACAGGTAATGCACGTCCGACACCGCCAGGTTCAGCCCCTTGGCGCCGGTCGGCGGCACGATATGCGCCGCATCGCCCACCAGGAACAGCCGGCCCCACCGCAACGGCTCCGACACGAAGCTGCGCAGCGGCGCGATGCTTTTCTCGATCGAGGGTCCGGTGATCAGCCTGGCGGCGGCGCTGGCGGGGATGCGGCGCTTGAATTCGCTCCAGAAGCGCTCGTCCGACCAGTCCTCGACCTTGTCGCTCAGCGGCACCTGGACGTAGTAGCGCACCAGGCTTTCGCTGCGCATCGAGGCCAGGGCAAAGCCGTGGTCCGAATTGGCATAGATCAGCTCGTCATGGACGGGGGGCGTGCGCGACAGGATGCCCAGCCAGCCGAAGGGGTAGACCCGTTCGAATTCGCGGCGCTTTTCCTCGGGGATGGTCTTGCGGCTGACGCCATGGAAGCCGTCGCAACCGGCGACATAGGCGCAGCTGAGGCTGCGGCGCTCGCCGGCGACGGTGAAGGACACCTTGGCCTGGGAAGCATCCAGATCCTTGATCACCACGTCCTCGACATTGTGCAGGATCGTCGTGCCCATGGCATCCTGCGCGCCGTAAAGGTCTTCGGTCACCTCGGTCTGGCCGTAGACCATCACCTGCTTGCCGGTCAGCCGCTTGAAGTCGATATGCACCATCCGGTCGCCGTCGGTGATGTAGGTGCCGTCATGGGGCAGGCCCATGCGGTCCATCCGCTCCGACACGCCCGCCTCGCGCAGCATCTCGACCGAACCCCATTCCAGGATCCCGGCGCGGATGCGCGACAGGACGTGTTCGCGGGTCGAACGTTCCAGGATGGTCGTGGCGATCCCCGCGCGGTTCAGCATTTGCGACAGCAGCAGGCCGGAAGGCCCGCCGCCGATGATGACGACCTGGGTATCCATGGGTGATTTCCTCCTAAAATCTGCGGCGAAGATAGACCTTGGCCAGGGCGGGGCGAATGGACGGGCCTCGCAAAGGCTGGTACTTTTCGGGCATGATGCGAACTGACCTCATCCCCGCCTTCACGCTGTTTGGCGAAACCGGTGCCTTTCCGGACGTGATCCACTGCGAACGGATCTGGGACCGGGCGCGTCTGCATGACTGGGTGATTTCCCCGCATCGCCACCACGAGATGGTGCAGGTCTTCTTCATGCGGCAGGGCGCCGCGAAGGTGCGATTGGACGGGCGGGACAGTGGTTTGCAGGACGGAGACTTCCTGTTCGTGCCGGCGGGCATCGTCCATGCCTTCCAGTTCCGCAAGGGCTGCGAGGGGCTGGTTCTGTCCTTTCCCGCCACGGTGATCGCCGGGATGGCGCGGGCTTCGGGGGATCTGGGACAGGCCCTGCGCGCGCCTTTCAGCGGCCAGGCGCCCGATTTCGCCGTCACCCTGATGGATGAAATCGCGCAGCAATTCGCCAGCTCTGGCACTTTTCGCGCAACCCGGCTGGTGGCACTGGCCCATGCGCTGTTCGCCACCCTGGCCGCCGATCAACCCCAGGACCCCGCGCCTGCCAGCCCCGCCGATCTGCGGATGCGCGCCTTCGAGGCGCAGGTGGCCGCCCATCTGGGCGAGGGCTGGCGGGTGGCCGACCATGCCCGCGCCCTCGGGATCACGCCGGGCCACCTGACGCGGATTTGTCGTGCCGCCACCGGCCTCAGCGCCTCGCGCTACCTGGAGACTGCCGTGATGACCGAGGCCGCGCGATTGCTGGCCTTCACCCGGATCAATGCCGCCGAGATCGGCTACCGGCTGGGATTCGAGGATCCTTCCTACTTTTCCCGCCGCTTCCGGGCGCTGCGCGGAGAGACCCCCTCGGCCTATCGTGCCCGGGTCGCAGGCTAGCGGATTCTGGCGGAAAAACCGGAGGCGCCCTCCTGTCCTTCTCGGGGCGATCCGACTCACATGTCATGTAAATTCAGTGGGATAGAGCGAAGAATTTCCGCAAAATCGGCCTCCACAATATAGTTATTGACCATAATCATTATCCCATATAGCGTTCCGATAAGAGGAGGAGCGGATGCCGAAATCGGAAGAGAATCCGGACCATCGGGAGGCGTCGGGCGTGGAGGATACGGTGCTTGGCAACCTGATCGGATACCGGATGAAGCGGGCCTACATGCAGATCCAGCCGGAGGCGCAGCGCGTTCTGGCCGAGGATGACCTGCGGGTGGTCAGTTTTTCCTGCCTGTCGATCATCACCGACAATCCGGGGATCGTGCAGTCCGAGCTGGCAGAGGCGTTGCAGATGGAGCGTTCCAACCTGGTCGTCGTCATCGACGAGCTGGAGGATCGCGGCCTGATCGCACGCAAGAAGGTTCCCACCGACCGGCGGCGCTATGCGCTGACCGCGACATTGCGGGGTCGCCGTCTGCGCGACCGCGCCGCCCTTCGGGTCAGGCAGGTCGAGGACGCGGTCGTCGGCTGTCTGGATGCGGAGGACCGTGCCCGCCTGATGGCCGTTCTGGAACGGCTGGAGGCCCGGCGGGCGCGCTGAAGAGGGAGGGCCCCGGCCAGCGAGAGGAGCGCTGGCCCGGGTTGCACACAGGGAGGAGATACCATGAAAACGCGCATTGCCGCGACCGTGCTTGCATGTTCGGTCGCTGCGCTGGCGGCTGCCAGCGCCCAGGCCGACACGATCCGCGCCACCAGCGGCTTCGGCCCCAACCACGCCATCGCCAAGGATGTCTATCCGGCGATGTTCGCCAAGCTTTCGGAGCTGACCGACGGCCGCTGGAAGGGCCGCGACACGCCCTCGGGGCTGGTCGCCCCGAACGAGATGTCGACCGGCCTGCGCGACGGCGTGACCGATTTCGGCCCGTTGCTGATGCCCTATTTCATCGCCGATTATCCCGAAAGCGCCATGATGTCAGAGCTTTCGATGCTGGGCTCCTCGGCGCAGGTGGTTTCGGCGGCGGTGACGGAATATGTCGTCACCTGCGCCCCCTGCCAGGCGGAATTCAAGCGCAACGGCCAGGTTTACCTCGGCTCGGACGCGACGCCGCTTTACGACATCCTGTCGACCAAGCCGGTGAAGACGCTGGAGGACATGAAGGGGCTGAAGATCCGCTCGGGCTCGCCCTTCTATGCCGCCTTCATCGAGAAGACCGGCGGCGCCCCGGTGCAGATGCCCTCGAGCGAGCTGTTCGAGAGCCTCAGCCAGGGGGTGATCGACGCCACCTTCAGCTCTCCGCACGAGGTGATCGCGAACCGGTTGGGCGATGTCGTCGATTACGTGACCGAGATCGAGGAGGGGGTCTTCAACGGTGCCGCCACCACCACGGCCTCAAAGATGCTCTGGGACCGGATGAGCGCCGAGGACCGCGGCGCCCTTGCCACCGCCTCGCAATACGGGCTGGTCGCGGGGGTGGACGGTTTCGGCAAGCAGATCGAGGAGGTCCGCGCCGAGAAGCTGGTGACCTTCATCGCGCCGGACCAGAGCCTGATCGACGCCCGCGACAGCTTCAACGCCGAGCGTCTGGCCAATGCCGCGACGATCCTTGAAGGCCGTGGCGTCACCGACGCCCAGGCCAAGATCGACCGCTACAAGGCGCTGATCGACAAGTGGGAAGGCCTGATCACCCCGGAGATGACCCCGGATGAGCTGGCCGCCCTGCGCACCAAGGAAATCTGGTCGAAGATCGACCTCGCCTCCTACGGCGAGTGACGGCCCGGGGGGCGCGCCCCGAACCGGCGCGCCCCCGATCTTCCCGTTCCCCCGGAGACCGAAATGCTGAACCTTCTCGAAACCGCCATTGCGCGGCTGAGCATGGTATTGGGTGCGCTGGTGCTGCTGGCGATGATGCTTCAGGTCGTGATCGACGTCTTCACGCGCACCTTTCTGGGCGCCGGCTTTCCCGCTACCCCCGACCTTGTGGGCAAGTACTACATGGTCGCGGTCAGCGTGCTGCCGCTGGCGCTGACCGAGCTGAAGCGCCGCCATATCGAGGCCACCGTCTTCACCCACAACCTGCGCGGCGTGCCGCTGCGGGTGGTGCAGATGCTGGGCTTCGGGATCTTTACCGCAGTGCTGGCGGTGATGACCTGGGGCTCCGGCCAGGAGGCGATCCGCCAGATGTCGCGCGGCGCCTATATCGAGGCCGGCACGCTGAAGTTCATCACCTGGCCCAGCTACTGGATCCTGCCGATCTCTTTCGCCCTGGCGCTGGTGGTGCTGCTGATCCGCATCTTCGAAACCCTGACGGGCCGCTTTGGCGATCATGACGACGATCCGGTCGGCGCCCTGGAAGACATGCAGGAGGAAATCTGATGGATCCGGTCACCATCGGGGTTCTGGCCCTTGTCGCACTGCTGGTCCTGATCGGCCTCCGGGTGCCGATCGCCGCCAGCCTGATCGCGGTCTCCTTCGTGGGGATCTGGGCGGTCGCGGGGCTGCGCCCGGCGATGTCGATGCTCTCGACCATTCCCTACACCACCTCGGCCAGCTGGACGCTGTCCTCGATCCCGATGTTCCTGCTGATGGGCTACATCGCCTTCCATTCCGGCCTGACCCGCGGCCTGTTCGAGGCCGCAAGGGTCTGGTGGGGCTGGCTGCCGGGGGGGCTGGCCATCGCCTCGCTCGCCGGGGCCTCGGGCTTTGCGGCGGTCTCGGGCTCGTCGGTGGCCTGCTCGGCCGCCATCGGCCGGATCGCGGTGCCGGAAATGGCGCGGGCGGGCTACGATCTGCGCATCGCCACCGGATCGGTCGCCGCCGGGGGCACCATCGGGGCGCTGATCCCGCCCTCGATCATCCTGATCCTGTTCGGCATCCAGGCCGAAACCTCGATCAACGACCTGTTCCTGGGTGGCCTGATCCTGGGTCTCGGATCGCTGGCCTTCTACGTCGCCGCCGTGCTGATCGTCTGGTGGCGCCACCCCGAACGCCTGCCCCGCGCCGCTGGCCATTCGATGGGCGACCGCTGGAAGAAGACGCTCGAGATCTGGCCGGTGCTGCTGCTGATCGGTGCGGTCTTCGGCGGGCTTTTCTCGGGTATCTTCACCGCCACCGAGGCGGGCGCCTTCGGCAGTTTCATGGCGCTGGCCATCGGCATCGGGCGCCGCACCCTCAGCTGGGCGCGCTTCAAGGAAAGCCTGGTCGATACGCTGCTGTCCTCGGGCTCGCTCTTCATCATCGCCATCGGTGCGAACCTCTTCACCCGGCTGGTGGCGATGTCGGGGCTGTCGATGCAGATGGGCGATTTCGTAGACGGGCTGGGGCTGGGCACGCTGACGCTGCTGCTGCTGATCGTGCTGATCTATCTGGTCATCGGCATGTTTCTTGAGCCCATCGGGGCGCTGCTGCTGACCCTGCCGCTGTTCCTGCCGGTGCTGGCGGAACACGGCGTCGACAAGCTGTGGTTCGGCCTGCTGGTCGCCAAGCTGCTGGAGATCGGGATGATCACGCCGCCGGTGGGTCTGAACGTCTTCGTCATCCATTCCGTCGCGCGCGACTACGTGCGGCTGGAGCAGATCTTTGCCGGGATCGTCCCCTTCATCCTGGCCGATCTGGCTCTGGTTGCCACCATGCTCGCCCTGCGCGGCTTCATGTAAGGACTTTTGAACATGGAGATTTCCGATACCATCGCGCTTGTGACCGGGGCCGGGAGCGGCCTTGGCGAAGCCACCGCCCGCCGCCTGGCGGGGCTGGGCGCGAAGGTCGCCGTCATGGACCTGTCCGAGGCCGCCGCCGCCCGCGTCGCGGACCAGATCGGCGGGATCGCGGTTGCCGCCGATGTCGCGGACAGTGCCGCGGTCGAGGCTGCCTTCGCGACGGTCGCCGCGCAGCTCGGTACGCCGCGCATCGTGGTGAACTGCGCCGGGATCGGCACCGCTGCCCGCATCCTGCCCCGCGACGGCGCCCTGCCCATCGACGCTTTCGAGCGCACGCTGCGGGTCAACCTGCTGGGCAGCTACGTGGTCCTGAGCCATGCCGCCAAGGCCATGTCCGCTGCCGATCCGCTGGATGCGGACGGCGCGCGCGGCGTCATCGTCAACACCGCCTCGGTCGCCTACCAGGACGGCCAGATCGGCCAGGCGGCCTATGCGGCCTCCAAGGGGGGTATCGCCTCACTGACGCTGCCGGCGGCCCGCGAACTCGCCCGCTGGGGCATCCGGGTCATGACCATCGCGCCGGGCCTGTTCGAGACCGCGATGAGCGCGGGCCTGCCCCCTGACGTGCGCAAGACGCTGGAAGCGGGGCTTCCCTTCCCCTCCCGCATGGGCCGGCCCGGCGAATATGCCATGCTGGTCCAGCAGATCATCGAAAATCCGCTGCTGAACGGCGAGGTGATCCGCCTCGACAGTGCCGTCCGGCTTGCCCCGAAATGACAGCTCCGAAGGAGATGCTGATGTCCGCCCCCGAACAATTCCTCACCACCGCGCTGGACGGCCATATCGCCACCATCACCCTGATCCGCACCGACAAGCGCAACGCGATGTCCGACGGGCTGATCGCCGCGCTGGAGGCCGCCTATGCCGGCCTGCCAAAGGAGATCCGCGTGGTCATCCTGACAGGGGCGGGGGGGCATTACTGCTCGGGGCTGGACCTGTCGGAACATGTGGCGCGCTCGGCCGAGGAGGGCGTCTACCATTCGCGCAACTGGCACCGGGTCATGGACATGATCCAGTTCGGCGGTCGGGTGACGATCAGCGCCATGACCGGCGCGGTGATCGGCGGCGGGCTGGAAATGGCGGCGGCCACCCATGTGCGCATCGCGGAACCCTCGGTGATGTTCCAGCTGCCCGAGGGGCGGCGCGGCATCTTCGTGGGCGGCGGCGCCAGCGTCCGGGTGGGGCGCATCCTGGGCCCCGACCGCATGGTCGAGATGATGCTGACCGGGCGCAAGTACAACGCCGACGAGGGCCTGTCGCTGGGTCTTGCCCATTACAGCGTCGGCGCGGACGAGGCGCTGCCGCTGGCCCGCAAGCTGGCGGAACAGATCGCCGGGAACGCGCCGATGTCCAACTACTTCATGGTTCAGGCCCTGAGCCGGATCAACGACATGTCCCGCGCCGACGGGCTGTTTACCGAAAGTCTCTGTGCCGCGCTGGTGCAGACCACGCCGGACGCGGAGGAGGGGCTGCGCGCCTTCCTGGAGAAACGCGCGCCCGTGTTCCGCTGAACCCCGCCTGAGGAGGAGGAGACGATGGAGGATTTCTCGATGACCAATATCCCGCCGCTCATGCAGGACAATATCGAGGAGCGCGCGGCCTGGGCGCGCGCCAATACCAAGACGCAGTGGATCGCCCATGACACGCTGCGCGAGGACCGGCCCGACGGCACGATCCGCCTGCGTGCCCGCCAGCCGATGGGAGAGGTCGTGCCCAACACCGGCACCTGGCTGCACCGCTGGGCCGAAGAGGCGCCCTACCGCGTCGCGATCTCGGAACGGGTGACGCCGGGGCTGGATCGCGGCCCCTGGCGCAACGTGACCTACGGAGAGCTGCTGATCCAGGTGCGCGCCGTCGCCTCGGCGCTGCTGGAGCGGGGGCTGGGGCAGGGCGACTGCATCGCGCTGATGTCGGGCAACGGCGTCGACCACCTGCTGCTGTCGCTGGCTGCGCAGTACGTGGGCGTGCCGGTTGTCCCCCTGGCCGAGCAGTATTCCCTGATCGAAGAGGCCCATGGCCGGCTGGTCTACGTGCTGGACAAGGTGAGCCCGAAGATGGCCTTCGTCGATGATGCCGGGCGCTACGCCAGGGCGCTGGCACTGCCGCAGTTGGAGGGTGTCGAATGCGTTGCCGCCCAGACCGGCGGCGCGCCGCGTCCCGTCACCGCCTTCTCCGAGATGCTGGAAACGACCGAGCATCCCGACCTCGACAAGGTGCACGCCACCGTCGGGCCCGAGACGCTGGCGAAGATCCTCTTCACCTCCGGCTCCTCCTCCGATCCCAAGGGGGTGCTGACCACCCATGGCATGATGTGCGCCAACCAGACGCAGATGTCGGCGGTGATGCCCTATCTCTCGACCCATCCGCCCCGGGTCACCGACTGGCTGCCCTGGAACCACGTCTTTGGCGGCAGCCACAACGTCAACATGATGCTGGCCCATGGCGGCACCCTGACCATCGACCACGGCAAGCCCACCAAGCGGGCCTTCCCGGTGACCCTGGCCAGCCGCCGCGAACGCCCCGGCACCCTGGCCTTCAACGTTCCCGTCGGCTTCCAGATGATCACCGAGGCCGCGGAAGAAGAAGAGGCCCTGCGCCACACGCTGTTTCGGGACATGGACCTGATCTTCTACGCCGGCGCTTCTCTGCCGCAGGAGGTCTGGCTGCGGCTGGAACGCTTCTGCATCGAGGCGCGCGGCGGCCTGCCGCTGATGGCCTCCAGCTGGGGGCTGACCGAAACCGCCCCCGCCTGCGTCATGGTGCACGAACCCATCGGGCGCTCGGGCATCATCGGGGTGCCGCTGCCGGGCGTCGAGGTCAAGCTGATCCCCGATGACGAGATGCGCTGCGAGATCCGCGTGAAGGGGCCGAACGTCACCAAGGGCTACTACGCCGCCCCCGAGAAGACCGCCGAGGCCTTCGACGAGGAGGGCTTCTTCATCACCGGCGACGCGGTGCGCTTCGTGAACCCCGACGATCCCTCGCGCGGGCTGATCTTCGATGGCCGCGTCTCGGAGGATTTCAAGCTTTCCACCGGGACCTGGGTGCAGGCCGGCACGCTGCGGATGAATGTCCTCGACCGGCTGAAGGGGCTGGTGCAGGACGTGGTGATCTGCGGCCATGACCGGGGAGAGATCGGCGTCTTCCTGTTCCCGCAGGCCAGCCTTTCCGCCGAGGCGACCGAGGCCGAGGGCGCTTTGATCGAGCCCCACCTGGCCGCGAAGATCGAGGAAGCGCTGCGGGCGCTGAACGCCACGACCTCGGGCTCTGCCAAGCGGGTGACCCGGGCGCTGATGCTCTCCGAGGCGCCGTCGCTGGCCGATCACGAGGTGACCGACAAGGGCTCGCTCAACGTGCGCAAGATCCTGACGCGCCGAGCGGCGCTGCTGGAACGCCTTTACGACAATGAAGACCCGGCGCTGATCCGCGTCTGAGGAGAATGACATGATCGACTTCGACAAGGTCCGCGCGATCGACTTCCACACCCATGCCGAGGAATCCTGCGGCTGCCATGCTGATGACGGCTATGATGAGCTGCAATCGACCATGGCGCAGTATTTCAACGCCCCCTGGGCGCATCCGCCGACCATCGACCAGACCGCGGCCCATTACCGCGAAAAGAACATCGCGGCGGTGATCTTCCCCGTCGATGCAGAGCGCGAGACGGGCTATCGCCGCTACAACAACTACGAGGTCGCCGATGCCTGCGCGAAGCACAGCGACATCCTGATCCCCTTCGCCTCGATCGACCCGGCAAAGGGCAAGCTTGGCGCGCGCGAGGCCCGCGATCTGGTGGCAAACCACGGCATCAGGGGGTTCAAGTTCCACCCCACGATGCAGGGCTTCTATCCCAACGACCGCATGGCCTATCCGCTTTACGAAGCGATTGCCGAGGCGGGCGTGCCGGCGCTGTTCCACACCGGGCAGACCGGGGTCGGGTCGGGGATGCGCGGCGGCAACGGCATGCGCCTGAAGTATTCCAACCCGATGTACATGGATGATCTGGCGGTGGATTTCCCCGACATGCCGATCATCCTGGCGCATCCCTCCTTCCCCTGGCAGGAAGAGGCGCTTTCGGTCGCGACCCACAAGCCCAATGTCTACATCGATCTGTCCGGCTGGTCGCCGAAGTATTTCCCCAAGATCCTGGTCCAGTACGCCAACACGCTGCTGAAGAAGAAGATGCTGTTCGGATCGGACTGGCCGATGATCGCGCCCGAGAAATGGCTGGACGCCTTCGACAAGGCCGAGTTCCGCGACGAGGTGCGCCCGCTGATCCTGAAGGAAAACGCCCTGCGCCTGCTGGGCGTGACGGGCTGAGGGAGGCCGCGCATGATCCCCTTTCAGGCCCCGGTGGACGAGATCTACCGCAGTTTCGCGCTGTTCGCGGGCGATCTGCCCGACTGGGACGCCGAATTCTCGGCCGAGATTGCCGGCCATTTCGCCGCCTTCGCCGAAGGGGTGCTGGCGCCCCTCAACACCCCCGGCGACCGTCAGGGCTGCCGGCTGGACGCGGGCCGGGTGAAGATGCCCGACGGTTTCGCCGCCGCCTATGTGGAGCTTGCCGAAAGCGGCTGGCAGGGCCTGACCGCGCCCGAGGCTTTCGGCGGCCAGGCGCTTGACCACCTGACCGCCGCCGCCGTGTCCGAGATCTTCTCGGGCGCCAACCATTCCCTTCAGATGGTGACGGGGCTGGTGCCCGGCGCCATCTCGACCCTGCTGGCGCATGGCACGCCCGCCCAGCAGGAAGCTTATATCCCGCGCCTCACCTCCGGAGAGTGGCTCTCGACCATGTGCCTGACCGAGGCCGGGGCGGGATCGGACCTGTCGACCATCCGCTGCCGCGCCGTTGCGACCGCGACCGGATGGGCGATCACCGGCCAGAAGATCTTTATCTCGGGCGGGGATCAGGACATGTCCGAGGGGATCCTGCATCTCGTGCTGGCACGCACGGGTACGGCAGAGGAGGGGGTCAGGGGGCTGTCCCTCTTCCTCTGCCGGTCAGACACCGGGACGGGGCGCAACGCCATCACCGTCACCCGGATCGAGGAGAAGCTGGGCCTGCACGCCTCGCCCACCTGCCAGGTGGAGTTCGACGGCGCCGAGGCCGAGCTGATCGGCACCGAGGGGCGGGGCCTGGCGGCGATGTTCACGATGATGAACCACGCGCGCCTCGACGTGGCCTTGCAGGGGGTGGCCCATGCCACCCGCGCCCATGCGATTGCCTCAGCCTATGCGGGCGAGCGCAGGCAGGGGCGCCTGCCCGATGGCAGCCCCGCGGTGCTGGCCGATCACCCGGACGTGCAGCGGATGCTGGAGGAACAGCGCATCTCCGCGCAGGTGTCGCGCGCCATGGTCCATATCGCGCTTGGCGAACTGGAGCGCGGCGACCGGCCCGCCCTGATCGAGTTCCTGACGCCGCTGTGCAAGCTTTACGCCACCGAGGCCGGCATCCGGGCGGCGGATCTGGGGATCCAGGTGCTGGGCGGTTACGGCTACCTTGAAGAATACGGGCTGGCGCAGGTCTGGCGCGACGCGCGGATCACCGCGATCTACGAAGGGGCGAACGGCATCCACGCGCTGACCCTTGCGACGCGGGGGCTGAAGCTGGAGGGCGGCGCGGCTATCGGCCAGTTCGCGGCGCTGGTCACCACCCTTTCCGATGGCAGCGTCGATCCCACTGACTGGATGGCGCAGGCCACCGCTCTGGCGGCCAAAGCCGATGTCCGCGCCGTGGCCCATGCCTTCGCCCAGGAAACGGCGGCGCTTCTGGCCGCCGCGATCGGGCATCGGCTGGCCGCCTGATCCCGGGGTCCGAATCGTATCACGGGGCAATGCCCGCATCCCGCCGGGATTGCCCCGTTTTTCCCGCCTCTTCGCAGATCCGGCGCGCGGGCTGATACGATTTTTCCAGCGCCGGGGAAAAATTGCGTCCTGTCCCGGGTTTCCGTTTACTTCCGCGCGGCGTCGGGCCAGCACATCGGATCAGAACCCTGACTTGAGGAGGAGGAACCCGATGAAGGCGCTGGTACTGGAGGAAAAGGGCAGGCTGTCCCTGCGGGATTTCGACATTCCCGGAACCCTCGGCCCCGCGGATGTCCGCATCCGCACCCATACCGTGGGGATCTGCGGTTCGGACGTGCATTACTACACCCACGGCAAGATCGGCCATTTCGTGGTCAACGACCCCATGGTGCTGGGTCACGAAGCCTCGGGCACCGTGATCGAGGTCGGCGCGGCGGTCACCCATCTGGCCCCCGGCGACCGCGTCTGCATGGAGCCCGGCATCCCCGATCCGACCTCGCGTGCCGCGAAGCTCGGGATCTACAACGTCGATCCGGCGGTGCGCTTTTGGGCGACGCCGCCGGTGCATGGCTGCCTGACGCCCGAGGTCATCCACCCCGCCGCCTTCACCTACAAGCTGCCCGAGGCGGTCAGCTTTGCCGAGGGCGCCATGGCCGAACCCTTCGCCATCGGCATGCAGGCGGCGCTGCGCGCGCGCATCCAGCCCGGCGACATCGCCGTGGTGACCGGCGCCGGACCCATCGGCATGATGGTGGCGCTGGCCGCACTGGCGGGGGGCTGCGCCAAGGTGCTGGTGGCGGACCTGGCCCAGCCCAAGCTGGACATCATCGGCGCCTATGACGGTATCGAAACGGTCAACATCCGCGAAAAATCCGCCGCCCAGGCGGTGGCCGAGATGACCGATGGCTGGGGCGCCGACGTCGTCTTCGAATGCTCCGGCGCCGCGCCTGCGGTTCTGGGCGTGCCGCAGCTGGCGCGGCCCGGCGGTGCGGTGGTGCTGGTGGGGATGCCGGTCGATCCGGTGCCCGTCGACATCGTCGGCCTGCAGGCGAAGGAGCTGCGGATCGAGACCGTCTTCCGCTACGCCAATGTCTATGACCGGGCGATTGCGCTGATGGCTTCGGGCAAGGTGGACCTGAAGCCGCTGATCTCGGCCTCGCTGCCCTTCGAGGAGGCCATCGCCGGGTTCGACCGTGCCGTCGAGGCCCGCGAGACGGATGTGAAACTGCAGATCGTCATGCCCGCATGACCTGCTCCGGGCTGCGCTGCGGCGTGGCCCGGGCCGCAATCCCTCCGACACCATTCGCAACCGTGGCGCCGGAAAAAGTATGATGCCCCCGTGGGCAGTTGCGTTGCCGTTAGCGATACCAAAGCCTGTATCATGTGGCGGTTTCCCCTTCAATATCCCGTAAAACAAGGGCGTTTGCGCCGCGCTGCGGCATGACCTGCCCCGAGATCCGGCCCGCGCGCGTTTCCCTTTGCCCAGTTCCGGCCCGGATTGATGCAAAAAAGTATCGGTTAAAATTCCGTTCTGATGTAGCGGCCCCGTCCCACCGGGGGTAGGGTCCAGACACCCCGGGTCAGCCAGTTGAGGAGCCGGACCCCGGGGGCAGGAGGAGACGTCAATGCAACCCGATCTGGAACTGGTCCACATCCGCAAGGGCGAGAGCTTTGCCGCCTGGATGCACGGCTACCCGTTCCGGACCGTGCGCTGGCATTACCACCCCGAATACGAGATCCACCTTGTGGTGGACACCAGCGGCACCTTTTACATCGGCGACCATATCGGCAGCTTCGGCCCCGGCCAGCTGATCATGACCGGTCCGAACCTGCCGCAGAACTGGATTTCCGACATCGCGCCGGGGCAGGTCGTGCCCGCGCGTTCCTACGTGATCCAGTTCCCCGAATGCTTCATCGCCGACGCGCTGGAGACCATGGCCGAGATGGAGCTGGTGCGCCCGCTTCTGGAACGCAGCCACCGCGGGCTGCTGTTCGATCGTGCCACCAGCGCCCGGGTGGAGCCCCTGATGCGCGCTCTGGTCGAGGCCCGGGGCCTGAAACGCCTGGCGCTGTTCTGGGAGGTGCTCGACATCCTGTCGCAGGCCCCCGATCCGGAGGTCCTGGCCAGCCTCAGCTACGAACTCGACCTGCAGGAGCTGCATGAGAGCGGCGTCAACCGCGCCATCGCCTACCTGCGCGAGAACCTGGCCGAAAGCGTCGATGAACGTGATCTGGCCGCGCTGGTGGGGCAAAGCCCCTCGGCGTTCTCGCGCGCCTTCAAACGGCACACCGGCTCGACGCTGGTGCGCTACAAGAACCAGCTACGGGTGGATCTGGCCTGCCAGATCCTGCTCACGCATCCCGAGGCCAGAGTGGCCGACATCTGCTACGACGTCGGCTTTTCCAACCTGTCGAATTTCAACCGACACTTTCTGAAACTGAAAGGAATGTCGCCCTCGCAATTCCGGGCGACCTTTGCCGCCAACGGGGCCTTCGCCGCCAAGTAGCCGTCACACATACGCTTTTCTAGAATTCGGGCGACAGGACGTCGCCCGGAGGCGGGCAGATCATGCCCGTCAGCACCACTGGGAGGACAGACACCATGAAGAAATTCCTTTGCGCCGCCTCGGTTGCGGCCCTGGGCCTTGCCGCCGCCAGCCCGGCCTTCGCTGCCGACAAGCTGAAGATCGGCATGACGTTCCAGGAACTCAACAACCCCTATTTCGTCTCCATGAAGGAGGCGCTGCAACAGGCCGCCGCCAGCATCGGCGCCGATGTGGTCTTTACCGATGCCGGCCATGACGTGGCCAAGCAGATCTCGGACGTGGAGGACATGCTGCAGCAGAACATCGACATCCTGCTGCTGAACCCCACCGACACCGCCGGTATCGAAAGCGCCGTGCGCATGGCCAAGCAGCAGGGCGTCATCGTCGTGGCGGTGGATGCCAATGCCAACGGCCCCGTCGACAGCTTCGTCGGCTCCAAGAACAAGGATGCCGGCTACAAGTCCTGCAAGTACCTGGCCGAGGACCTGGGCGGCAAGGGCGAGGTCGCGATCCTCGACGGCATCCCGGTGGTGCCGATCCTGCAACGGGTCGAGGGCTGCAAGGAGGCGCTGGCCGAATACAGCGACATCAAGCTGGTCGATACCCAGAACGGTCGCCAGGACCGCTCCGTCGCCATGGGCGTGGTCGAGAACATGATCCAGTCCCATCCCAACCTGAACGGCCTCTTCTCCGTCAACGACGGCGGTGCGATGGGCGCTCTGGCCGCCATCCAGGGGTCGGGCAAGGACATCAAGCTGACCTCGGTCGACGGGGCGCCGGAAGCGGTCGATGCCATCGCCAAGGGCACCCCCTTCATCGAGACCACGGCTCAGTTCCCGCGCGATCAGGTGCGCGTCGCCCTCGGCATGGCGCTGGCGGAACACTGGGGCGCCCAGGTGGTGCCGAAGGAAGTCCCGATCGACGTGGAAGTCGTGGACCAGAAGAACGCCGAAGGCTTTGCCTGGTAACCCCCTCTGCCGCCTCCGGAACCTTCCGGGGGCGGCCCCCTCAACACCAAGCAGGAGGAAGCGATGCTGGAACTGCAAGGGATCCGCAAGAGCTTTGGCAAGATCGAGGTCCTGCACGGGGTCAACCTGAGCATCCGCGGCGGCGAGGTCCACGCCCTTCTGGGCGAGAACGGCGCCGGGAAATCGACGCTGATGAAGATCCTCAGCGGCATCCTTCAGCCGACCGCCGGAAAGATCGTCCTGGACGGGACAGAGCGCCACTTTGCCGATTACGATGCCGCCATCGCGGCGGGGATCGGCATCGTGTTTCAGGAATTCAGCCTGATCCCCTATCTGACGGCGGTGGAAAACATGTTCCTCGCGCGCGAGATGAAGACGCGCCTGGGCCTTCTGGACCGCCGCGCCATGACCGCGCGGGCCAGGGAGATCCTGGCGATGCTCGACGTCGATCTGCCGCTTGACGTGCCGATCAGCCGCCTGTCGGTCGCCGAACAGCAGTTCGTCGAGATCGCCAAGGCGCTGTCGCTGGACGCCCGCATTCTGGTGCTGGACGAACCCACCGCGACACTGACCCCTTCGGAGGTCGAGCATCTTTTCAAGGTGATGCGCCAGCTGCGCCTGAACGGCGTGGCCATCGTCTTCATCTCGCACCACCTGGAGGAGATCTTCGAGATCTGCGACCGCATCACCGTGCTGCGGGACGGGGAATTCATCGGCGATTGCGCGGTCAGCGACACCGACACCGACCGCCTGGTCGAGATGATGGTGGGCCGCCGGATCGAGAACAGCTTTCCCGAAAAGCCCGCCATTCCCGCCGATGCCCCCGTGGTGCTGGACTGCGAGGAGGTGCAGCTGAGGAAAGGCGGCCCGGTGTCGTCCTTCCGCCTGCGCGCCGGAGAGATCCTTGGCTTTGCGGGCCTTGTCGGTTCGGGGCGCACGGAAACCGCGCTGGCGATGCTGGGCGCGCATCCTTCGGTGCGCTGCAAGGTGCTGGTCGACGGCGCCGAGACGCGCTTCCGCGAACCCGCCGAGGGGCTGGCCCATGGCATCGGCCTGCTGCCGGAAAGCCGCAAGGAACAGGGGCTGATCACCAGCTTCCCGATCCTTCAGAACATCTCGATCAACAATTACGGCAAGTACCGCAAGAACCACTGGTTCATCGACATGAAGCAGGAACTGGCCGCCACCGAAGAGGCGATGGCCCAGGTCCGCGTCAAGGCGCAGGGGCCCCATGCCCGCGTCGACACGCTGTCGGGGGGCAACCAGCAGAAGGTGGTGATCGCGCGCTGGCTGAACCACCAGATGAAGGTGCTGATCTTCGACGAGCCCACCCGCGGCATCGACGTCGGTGCCAAGGCCGAGATCTATGCCCTGATGCGCGAATTCACCGCCAAGGGCTATTCCATCATCATGATTTCTTCCGAACTGCCCGAAGTCATCGGCATGTCGGACCGCGTCTGCGTCTTCCGCTCGGGCGGGATCGTCGCGACGGTCGAGGGCGATCAGATCACCTCGGAACAGATCATGACCCATGCCACGACCGGGAGGGTCCAGAATGTCGCATGATGCCAACACCGTACCATCGCAGAGCCGCAGCACGGGGTTTTCCGTCGCGGGCCTGCTGAAATCGCCGCTGGCGCTGCCGCTGATCGGGCTGATCGTCGTTTCGGTCCTGATGGGCTTTGCCTCGGACAACTTCTTTTCGGTCAACAACCTGCTGAACGTGCTGCGGCAGGTGTCGATCGTCGGCATCATCGCGGTCGGCATGACCTTCGTGATCCTGACCGGCGGCATCGACCTGTCGGTGGGCGCCGTGATGGCGCTGGCGGGCACGATCTCGGCGGGGCTGATGGTCAACTTCGGGATGCCCGGCATCGTCGGCCTGCTGGCCGGGCTGGTGATCGGCGTGCTGCTGGGCCTGTTCAACGGCGTGCTGGTGGCCTGGGGGCGGATGCCCGCGATCATCGTGACGCTGGCGACCATGGGCATGGCGCGCGGCTTCGGCCTGCTTTATTCCGGCGGCTACCCGATCTCGGGCCTGCCCGGCTGGATCTCGTGGTTCGGCATTGGCCGCATCGGCATCATCCCGGTGCCCGTCATCCTCATGTTCGTGATCTATGCCCTGGCCTGGGTGCTGCTGCAACGCACGCCCTTCGGACGCCATGTCTATGCCATCGGCGGCAATGAGCTGGCGGCGAAACTGTCCGGCGTGAAGACCCAGCGGGTCAAGCTGGCGGTCTACGGCATTTCGGGGCTGACCTCGGCCTTCGCGGCGATCGTCCTGACGGGCCGCCTGATGTCGGGCCAGCCTAATGCGGGCGTGGGCTTCGAACTTGATGCCATCGCCGCCGTCGTGCTGGGCGGTACCGCGATTGCCGGCGGCCGCGGGTTGATCCTGGGCACGCTGATCGGGGCGATCCTTCTGGGGATCCTCAACAACGGTCTGAACCTGATGGGCATCAACCCCTATCTTCAGGACGTCATCAAGGGCGCCATCATCCTCCTGGCGATCTACATCGGCCGCGAATGGTGATCCTTGGCGCGCGCCCCCGCCCTCCCGCTTCGGGGCGCGCGCACCAATTCTCTCCCCTTTGAAATCCTTTGGAGAACGTGCATGTCTCAATCGCTGGAAGGCAAGATTGCCGTCGTCACCGGCGCGGCCTCGGGCATCGGGCTGGCCACCACGAAGATGCTTCTCGACAATGGCGTGACCGTGGTCATGGCCGACTGGAACGAGGCCGCCCTGGCCGCCCTTACCGCCGAGCTGGGCGGGAAGGCCATCCCCCAGGTCACCAACCTGCTGGACCCCGAAAGCTGCAAGGCCATGGTCCCCGAGGTGCTGGAGAAGGTCGGCCATATCGACATCCTCTATTGCAATGCCGGCACCTATATCGGCGGTGACCTGTGGGACACCGATGCCGACACGATTGACCGGATGCTGAACCTCAACGTCAATGCGGCGATCAAGAACATCCAGGCCGTCGTACCCCACATGATGGAACGCAAGAGCGGCGATATCGTCGTGACCTGCTCGATCTCGGGTCACTTCCCGGCGGAATGGGAGCCGGTCTACTCGGCCTCGAAATGGGCGATCACCAGCTTCGTGCAGGGCGTGCGGCGGCAGATGATCCCCTATGGCGTGCGGGTGGCGCAGGTCTCGCCCGGGCCCGTCATCAGCGCCCTCTTGGCCGACTGGCCCGAGGAAAACCTGCGCAAGGCCAAGGAAGAAGGCGCCCTGATGGATGCCGAAGAGGTCGCCGAGGCGGTCGAGTTCATGCTGACCCGGCGCCGTCAGGTGACGGTGCGCGACCTGGTGGTCCTGCCGACCGCCTTCGCCCGCATGTGATCCCTGCTGCGGGGGGCGTGCCTCCCGCAGCCTCAAAGCCCCGAAGGAAATCCCATGTCCCAGCATTTCATCGGCGTGGATGTCGGCACGGGATCGGCCCGTGCGGGTGTCTTCGATGCCAGCGGCCAGCTGCTGGCCACCGCGAAACGCCCCCTCACCCTGCACCGCACCGACGCCGGCCATGTCGAGCAATCCAGCATCCAGGTCTGGGATGCCGTCTGCGAGAGCGTCGCCGAGGCCGTGCGGGGATCGGGCGTGGCGCCCGGCTCCATCACCGGGATCGGCTTTGACGCCACCTGTTCGCTGGTGGTGCAGGGGCCCGAAGGCGGCCTGCCGGTGGGCGAGCCGGACCATCCCGAACGCGACATCATCGTCTGGATGGACCACCGCGCGCTGGATCAGGCGGCACGGATCAACGCCGGGTCCCACGACGTGCTGAAATATGTGGGCGGCGTGATCTCTCCGGAAATGGAAACGCCCAAGCTGCTGTGGCTGAAGGAAAACCGCCCCGAGGTCTATGAAGGCGCGCAGCATTTCTTCGACCTGACAGACTTCCTGACCTGGAAGGCCACCGGCGCCACGGAGCGCTCGTCCTGCACGGTAACCTGCAAATGGACCTACCTTGCGCATGAGGACCGCTGGGATCCGGCGTATTTCCACGCCATCGGGCTGGGGGATCTGGCGGACCAGGGCTTTGCGCGCATCGGGGCAAGGGTCGTGCATCCCGGCACCGCCCTCGGCCAGGGCCTGACCGAGACGGCCGCCCGATCCATGGGGCTGAATCCCGGCACCGCCGTCGCCGCCGGGCTGATCGACGCCCATGCGGGCGGCATCGGCACGGTTGCGGCCAGGGGCGGCGCGCAGGATGCCACAGCCTGCCTCGGCTATGTCTTCGGCACCTCCTCCTGCACCATGACGACCACCGCCGAACCCGCCTTCGTGCCGGGCGTCTGGGGGCCCTACTATTCCGCGATGGTGCCGGGCATGTGGCTGAACGAGGGCGGCCAGTCCGCCGCCGGTGCCGCCATCGCCCAGCTGGTGCAGCTGCACCCCGCCACCGCCGCGGCCACCGAAGCGGCGGGTGACAAGGGTCTGGTCCCCTATCTGGCCGACCGCGCGCTGGCGCTGGCGGGTAGCGCTTCGGAGGCCGTCCGGCTGGCCGATACCCTGCATGTGGTGCCGGAGTTCCTCGGCAACCGCGCGCCCTTTGCCGATCCCCATGCCCGCGCCGTGATCGCGGGGCAGGGGATGGAAGAAGGCACCGACAGCCTTGTCGCGCTTTATGTCGCGGGGGTCTGCGGGCTGGGCTACGGCCTGCGCCAGATCATCGAGACGCAATCCGCCCATGGCGCGCCCATTCGCACCATCTCGGTCTCGGGGGGGGCGGGGGCGCATCCGCTGACCCGCCAGATCCTGGCCGATGCCACGGGCCTCCCGGTCGAGGTCACGGCCTGCGAGGAACCCGTGCTGCTGGGCTCGGCCATGCTGGGGGCGGTGGCGGCGGGGGCCTTCCCGGACCTGCCCACCGCGATGCCCGCCCTGTCGCGCGTCGCCACCCTGTGCCAGCCGGACACGGGGCTGAAGGCGCTGCATGACGCCCGTTACCGCGCCTTCCTGGCGCTGCAATCCACCGCGCGGGACATCCGCCACGCCCTCGAGAAGGTTACCACATGAACGTGATTTCCACCGCCCTCGCCACGGCCCGCGAGGATACCCATGCCTTTGCCCTGGCGAACTGCCTGCGCGGCCTTGCCATTGACGGGGTCGAGGCCGCCAATTCCGGCCATCCCGGGGCCCCCATGGGCATGGCTGAGGCCGCAACCGCCCTGTGGATGCGGCATCTGAAGTTTGATGCTTCGAGCCCCGACTGGCCGGACCGCGACCGCTTCGTGCTGTCGAACGGGCATGGCTCCATGCTGCTCTATGCGCTGCTGCACCTTTCGGGCTATCAGGACATGCCGCTGGAACAGCTGAAGAACTTCCGTCAGTGGGGGGCAAAGACCGCAGGCCACCCGGAATACGGCCACGCCAAGGGGATCGAGGTCACCACTGGCCCGCTGGGGCAGGGCCTCGCATCCGCCGTGGGCATGGCGCTGGCGGAACGCAAGCTGAATGCCGAGTTCGGCGATGATCTGGTGGACCACCGCACCTGGGTCTTTGCCGGTGACGGCTGCCTGATGGAGGGGATCAGCCAGGAGGCGATTTCGCTGGCCGGGCACCTGCGGCTGGACCGGCTGACGGTGCTCTACGATGACAACGGGATTTCCATCGACGGGCCGACCTCGAAGGCCTTCACCGAGGACGTGACGGGCCGGTTCGAGGCCGCGGGTTGGGCGGTGCTGTCCTGCGACGGCCATTCGGTGGCGCAGGTTGATGCGGCCATCGCGCAGGCCAAGGGGATTGACCGCCCGGTGCTGATCCGGATGCGCACGGTGATCGGGCTGGGGGCGCCGCACAAGGCCGGGACGGCGGGCGTGCATGGCTCTCCGCTGGGCGACGCGGAACGCGCAATGGCGCGCGAGGCGCTTGGGCTGGGGCCGCAGGATTTCAGCATCCCCGACGATCTGCTGGCCGAATGGCGCGCGGCTGGCATCCGCGCGCAGGCGGATCGCATCGCATGGGAGGGGCGGCTGGCCGCCTCGGACAAGGGAGGCGAATTCACCCGCCGCATGGCCGGGGACCTGCCCGCAGGGTTCGACGCCGCCGTGGCAGCCGCCCGGCAGGCGCTGTTTGAGGCGCCGCAGAACGTTGCCACCCGCAAGGCCAGCCAGCTGGCCCTTGCCCCCCTGACCGCAGCCTGCCCCGAGATGATCGGCGGATCCGCCGACCTGACCGGATCGAACCTGACGCGGGTGCCGGCGGTCGACAGCGATTTCCAGCCCGGCGCCTATGGCGGGCGCTATGTCTCTTACGGTGTGCGGGAATTCGGCATGGCGGCGGCGATGAACGGCATCGCCTGCCATGGCGGGCTGATCCCCTATGGCGGCACCTTCCTGGTGTTCTCGGATTACGCACGCAACGCCATCCGGCTGTCGGCGCTGATGGGGGTGGGGGTGGTCTATGTGATGACCCATGATTCCATCGGGCTGGGAGAGGACGGACCCACCCACCAGCCGGTCGAACACCTGGCCGCGCTGCGGGCGATGCCCAACCTCAATGTCATGCGCCCCGCCGATGCGGTCGAGGCGCTGGAATGCTGGGAGATCGCGCTGCGCGCGCGCAAGACGCCCTCGCTTCTGGCGCTGTCGCGTCAGGCGGTGCCGCAGCTGCGTGGTGCGGGAGAGGAGAACCTTTCCGCCAAGGGCGCCTATGTGATCCGCGATACCGACGCCCCCCGAGACGCGACGATCCTTGCCACCGGCACCGAGGTCGCCATCGCGGTCGATGCGGCAGAGGCTTTGAAAGCCCAGGGCATTCATGCCGCCGTCGTCTCCATGCCCTGCTGGGAGCTGTTCGAGGCCCAGCCCGCCGCCTATCGCGCCGCCGTTCTGGGTACCGCCCCCCGCGTCGCCATCGAGGCCGCCGGGACCTTCGGCTGGACCCGCTATGTCGCGACCGAGGAGGACGTGCTGGGCCTTCGGGGCTTTGGCGCCTCGGCCCCGGCAGAGCGTCTTTACGCCGAATTCGGCATCACCGCTGCGGGCCTGATCGCCCGTGTCAAACATCACCTGGCCTGAGAGAGGCAGAATGCAGTTTTCCGGAAAATCCGTCATCATCACCGGCGCGGGCAAGGGCATCGGACGTGCCTGTGCCCTGGCCATGGCCGCCCGCGGCGCCGAGGTCATCGCCATGACCCGCACCGCCGCCGACCTTGAAACCCTGCACGCCGAGATCGGCGGGCGTTCGATCGCGGTGGATCTGCAGGACCCCGCCGCCACCCGCGCCGCCATGGCCGAGGCGGGCCCGGCCGATTTCTTGATCAACTCGGCCGGGATCAACGTGCTGGAGAGCAGCTTCGAGATGACCGAGGCGGGCTATGAGGCGGTGCTGGGCATCAACCTGCGCGCCGCCCTGATCACCTGCCAGGAGTTCGCCCGGGCCCGGGTGGCAGAGGGCGGCGGCGGGGCCATCGTCAACATTACCTCGATTGCCGGGCATCGCGGCTTCACCGAACACCTGTGCTACGCGGCCTCCAAGGCGGGGCTGGAGGGCGCAAGCCGCGTCATGGCAAAGGAATTCGGGCCCCATGGCATCCGCGTCAACTGCGTGGCGCCGACGATCACGCTGACGGAACTCGCGGTCGAGGCCTGGTCGGATCCGGTGAAATCCCAGCCGATGATGGTGCGCCACCCGATGAACCGCTTTGCCGAGGCCGAGGAGGTCGCCGATAGCATCGCCATGCTGCTGTCGCAGGACGCGCGCATGATCACCGGCGCGGTGCTGCCGGTGGACGGCGGTTTCCTTTCGGTGTGATCCGCGCGGCCCCTTCGGGGGCCGCAGCCTTTCCCCAAGTCCCTTTCAGGAGAACGAGATGAAATTCTTCGTCGACACTGCCATCGTGGAGGAGATCCGCGAGCTGAACGATTACGGTCTGCTGGACGGCGTGACCACCAATCCGACGCTGATCGCCAAATCTGGCCGCGATTTCCGCGAGGTGATCGCGGAGATCTGCGCGGTGGTCGAGGGCCCGGTCTCGGCCGAGGTGGCGGCGATGGAGGCGGGCGCGATGATCGCCGAGGGCGAGAGCCTGGCGCAGATCGCGGATAACGTGGTGATCAAGCTGCCGCTGACGCTGGACGGGCTGAAGGCCTGCCGGCATTTTGCGGGCCAGGGGATCGCGACGAACGTGACGCTGTGCTTTTCGGCCAACCAGGCGCTGCTGGCCGCAAAAGCGGGGGCGACGTTCATCAGCCCCTTCGTCGGACGGCTGGACGACATCAACCTGGACGGCATGGAGCTGATCCGGGAGATCCGCGAGATCTACGACAATTACGCCTTCGGGACCGAGATCCTGGCGGCCTCGGTGCGCACGGCGAACCATGTGAAGGAGGCGGCGCTGGCCGGCGCCGACGTGGCGACGATCCCGGCGAAGGTGATCAAGGGCCTGGCCGGGCATCCGCTGACCGACAGGGGGCTTGAGCAGTTCGCCAGGGACTGGGCCGCGACGGGGCAGTCGATCCTGTGACGGCAGGGGCGCGTTCCGGGGCCATCGAGGCCCCCGGAACGCGGCGCGCGGATCGCGCGCGCGCCCGGCGCTCTCTGGAAATGCGAAGGGCCCGGAGCGATGCTCCGGGCCCTTTTGCGATCTGGCGGGTGCTTATTCCGCCGGTTTCAGCTGAGCCTCGGGTTCGGCCGAAAGCGGCGGCAGGTCGCCGTTCAGCGCTTTCGTCAGCTGTTCGTGGTCGAGCTTGCCTTCCCACTTGCTGACCACGATCGTGGCCACGGCGTTGCCGATGAAGTTGGTCAGCGAGCGGCATTCGGACATGAAGCGGTCGACGCCCAGGATCAGCGCCATGCCGGCGACCGGAACGGTGGGCACCACCGAGAGGGTCGCGGCGAGGGTGATGAAGCCCGCCCCCGTCACGCCTGCGGCCCCTTTGGAGGACAGCATTGCCACCAGCAGCAGCAGGATCTGGTCGCCGAGGCCGATGTGGATGTCCATCGACTGCGCGATGAACAGCGCGGCCAGCGTCATGTAGATGTTGGTGCCATCCAGGTTGAACGAATAGCCGGTGGGCACGACCAGGCCGACGACGGGGCGGGCGCAGCCGGCGCGCTCCATCTTCTGCATCAGGGCGGGCAGCGCGGATTCGGAGGACGAGGTGCCCAGAACCAGCAGCAGTTCCGCCTTCAGGTAGCCGATCAGCTTGAAGATCGAGAAGCCGCAGAGCTTGCCGACGATGCCCAGGACGCCGACCACGAAGATCACGGCGGTCAGGTAGAAGGTGCCGACCAGCATCGCCAGGTTGGCGATCGAGCCGATGCCGTACTTGCCGATGGTGAAGGCGAAGGCGCCGAAGGCCCCGATCGGTGCCGCTTTCATCAGGATCGCCACAAGGCGGAACATGATGATCGAGGTCTTTTCGCAGAAGTTCACCACCGGGGCGGCGTGATCGCCCACCAGGATGCAGGAAATGCCGAACAGGATCGCGACGAACAGGACCTGCAGGATGTTGCCATCGGTGAAGGCCGACAGCAGCGTCGTCGGGATGATCCCCATCAGGAAACCCTGAAGCGAGGTCTCATGTGCCTTGGTGGCATAGCTTGCGACCGCATCGCCGTTCAGCGAGGCCGGGTCGATATGCATGCCGGCGCCGGGCTGGACCACGTTGGCGATGATCAGGCCGACGATCAGCGCGAGGGTGGAGAAGAACAGGAAGTAGCCGAAGGCCTTGGCCGCGACGGAGCCCACCTGCTTGAGGTTGCCCATCCCCGCGAGGCCGGTGACGATGGTCAGGAAGATCACCGGCGCGATGATCATCTTCACCAGCTTGATGAAGGCATCGCCCAGCGGCTTCATCGCCTCGCCGGTCTGGGGGTAGAAATGCCCCAGCAGCGCGCCGATCGTGATGGCGATCAGCACCTGGAAATAGAGATGGCGATAGAAGGGGATATGTTTGGGCGCGGCAGCAGGGCCGGGTTCGAAGTGCATCTGCTCCTCCACATGCTATGGTTCGGCCCACAGGATAGGAAGCGCAGCGAAAACGTGCCAACCTGATGACATTTCCGGCAAACTGCCGTTTTTCTTGATGATTTGTCAGAGAGGGTGCCCAGAAGTGTTTCGGTTTCCACACAGGGTATTTTCTGCTAGTGCGGAATTCGAAACACTTCTGATCGCACCGGAGCGCCGTGACCCCGACTCCTCCCTCCGTCCTCAAACGCCTTCCGGGCTGGATCTGGCCGCTGGCTGCCGGGCTGGTGCTGCTGGCGCTGGTCTGGCTCATCGCCTTCGAGGTCGCCCTGGCCGGCCTGCGCGCCGAGGCGCGCACCGATGCCCGCACCCGCGCGCTGTCCATTGCCTCCGAACTGTCGCGCCAGCAGACCGCCGGCGCGGTGCTTGCCAGCGATCCGCAGGTCGTCGCGGCGCAGAAGGCGCCCTCCGAGGCCGCCCATCTGGCCCTGTCGCGCCGGCTTGAAGCGCTGAACGACGATATCGGCGCCAGCGTGCTGTATGTCACCGATGACCAGGGCAATGCCACCTCGGCTTCGAACTGGGACGAAGACGGCTCCTTCGTCGGCTCCAGCTACGGCTACCGTGCCTATGTCACCCAGGCGCTGACCTCGGGAGAGGGGCGGGAATATGCGCTCGGATCGGTCAGCCACCGGCCCGGGCTCTACCTGTCGCGGCGCATCGGCAGCAAGGCCGATCCCCTGGGCGTCGTCGTCGTCAAGCTGGAGTTCCACGCGCTGGAAGCCAACTGGCGGGCCTCCGCCCGGCCCAGCTATGTCGTCGATGCGACCGGCACGGTCACGCTGACCTCGGACCCCGCGCTGCGCTTCCAAAGAGCCCCGGCGACCGGACACTGGAGCGTTTCGACCCCGGTGCCGCGCTCGGACTGGGCGCTGGTGCTGACGCTGCCGCGCGGGCCGGTCTACCTGCGCGCCGCGGTGGCGGTTCTGGTGGTGGCCCTGATGCTGGCGGGCGGGCTGCTGCTGTGGCAGGGAATGCGCCGCCGCCAGACCGAGGCCGCGCGCTACCGCGACCGGCTGGAACGCGCGGTCGAGACCCGCACCCGCGCGCTGTCCCAGCAGATCCACGAGCGAGAGGAGGCCGAGGCCCAGCTGGCGGGGATGCAGGCGGCGCTGGTACAGGCCAACAAGCTGGCCTCGCTCGGGCAGATTTCGGCCGGGGTGGCGCATGAGATCAACCAGCCGCTCTCGACCATCCGGCTGCTGGCGGAATACGGGCAGGACATGCTGCCCGAGGGCGATGTTCCGGTGCGCGAGAACCTGTGCCAGATCGTCGCCATGTCGCACCGGATCGAGACGATCACCTCGGACCTGAAGGGCTTTGCCCGCAAGGCGCGGGGCGAACAGGCGCCGGTGTCCTTGGCCGAGGCCTGGCTGGCCTCGCTGCGGCTGGCGGCCAGCCGGCGGGCTTCCAACCCGGTCGAGGTGCGCTCGGATCCGATCCCTGCCGACTTGCGCGTCATGGCCGAGACGGTGCGGCTGGAACAGGTGCTGGTGAACCTGCTTCAGAATGCCCAGGAGGCGCTGGCCGGGCGCGAGGACGGGCGCATCAACATGCGCCTTGAGGTATCGCAGGAGCGGGTGCGGATCTGGATTTCCGACAATGGCCCCGGTCTGGCGCCGCAGGTGGCCGAGGCGCCCTTCACCCCGTTCCAGACCACCAAGCCCGGCGGGCTGGGGCTGGGTCTGGTGATCTGCCAGGGCATTGTGCGTGATTTCGGTGGCGATCTGCGCCCTGACCCGCGCCCGGGCCTGTCCGGCGCCTGCTTCCGGCTGGAGCTGCAACGATGGAGCGCCCCATGAGCGACACCGCCGCCCCCGACAGCGCCGGGCTGGTCCGCCTGGTCGAGGATGACGCCGCCCTGCTGGCCGCCCAGGCGCAGGGTCTGAAGATGGCGGGTTTCACCCCCGAACCCTTCCCGATCTCGACCGAGGCGCTGGCGGATCTGGGGCCGGACTGGCCCGGTGTGGTGCTGTCGGACGTGCGGATGCCCGGGATCGACGGGATCGAGCTGGCGGCGCGGATCCGGGCGCTGGACCCGGAGCTGCCGGTGATCCTGCTGACCGGCCATGGCGACGTCGAGATGGCGGTGCAGGCGCTGCACGACGGGGTCTACGACTTCCTGACCAAGCCGGTCAGCCGCGGCCCGCTTGAGGCGACGCTGCGCCGCGCCCTGGCCGCCCGCCGTCTGGTGCTTGAGAACCGCCGCCTGCGGCAGGCCCAGCAGATGGCCCAGGACAAGACCCAGGTCAGCCCCGCCGACGGGCTGGTCGGTCAAAGTCCGGCGATCCGCCACATGCGCGAGACCGCCGATCACATCGCCGGCGCCGGCATCAACGCGCTTTTCCTGGGCGAGGCCGGCGTCGGCAAGGAACGGCTGGCGCGCCATATCCATTCGCTCTCGCCGCGCCGGGCACGGCCCTTCGTCGCGGTCAATTGCGCCGCCATCGCCCCCGAACGTTTCGATGCCGAATACCTGGGCACGGTGGCCAGCGGCGGCCCGCATCTGCGCAACTATGGCCGGATCGAGAGCGCCTCGCGCGGGATGCTTTATCTCGACGGGATCGAGGCGCTGCCGCCGGGGCTTCAGGCCCGCATGCTGGAGGTGATCGAGACCGGCACGGTCTGGCCCACCGGCGCCTCCGCGCCCCGCCCCGTCGATCTCTGGGTCATTGCCTCCAGCCGCACGGACCTGGCCGCCGAGGTCGCCGCCGGGCGGTTCCGCGACGACCTTTACTATCGCCTCTCCGGCCTGTCGCTGACCCTGCCGCCGCTGCGCGCCCGGCGCGAGGACGTGCCGCTGCTGTTTCGTCATTTCGTCCAGCGCTTCGCCGAACGCACCGGGCGCCGCGCCCCGCCGCTGAGCGAGGTCGATCAGGCGCATCTGGACACCCATGACTGGCCGGGCAACCTGCGCGAGCTGGAGCAATTCGCGGAAACCTACTGCCTGGGACTGGAGGCCATGCCCGAGGCCCCGGGCGAAGGCGCCTCGCTTGCCGAACTGGTCAGCCGCTACGAGGCGGCGCTGCTCAGGAACGCCCTGCGCCAGGCCGGCGGCAACGCGACCGAGGCGATGGCGCGCCTGCAGATCCCGCGCAAGACCTTCTACGACAAGCTGGCGAAACACGGCATCCGCAGCGGCGATTTCCGCTGAACGCGCGCTTCGGGCCGCGTCAGAGCGCGGCACGGCCCCGGCGCAGCAGGAAGAGCGCGTAGAACACCCCCGGCAGCACCAGCACCAGCGGCATCAGCGCCTGGCTCAGGCCGATGCCCTGGCTGGCCATCTGCTGCACCTCGGTCTGGCTCATGCGGGCCTGGGCGGCCAGAGCCACCAGGAAGGTCACCCAGTCCCAGAGCGCATGGTAGAGGATCGCCACCCAGAGCGAACCGGTGCGCAGCATCAGCGCCATCAGCAAGAGCCCGGTGCCGGCGGCATTGCAGGCCTGGACCGCCGAGGCGACGAAATCCCCGGTGACCAGCCCGTTCAGCACGTGCACCGCGCCGAACCCGCCCGAGGTCAGCAGGATCGCCGGCCAGGCTCGCAGCCGGCTGCGCAGGCCGCGGAACAGCACGCCGCGGAACATCACCTCTTCTGAGAAGCCGATCAGCAGGGCGTTGACCAGCAGCAGCCCCATCATCGCCGGCGCCGGCAGGCCCAGCAGCAGCGCGCCGCCGAACAGCAGCCCCAGCATCAGTGCCGGCAGCCACAGCAGCCGCAGCGTGCCGCGTTCCGGCCAGCCCAGCCGCAGGTTGCGCCATCCGCGCGCGCGCAGCACCACGATCAGGAACAGCCCGGCGGCCAGCACCTGCCAGGCGATGTCGCCGGTGGCCAGGTCCTGCAGGGACTGCTGTTCGGGATGCAGGACATGACCGCTCAGCAGGGTGATCGCGATCCAGCCGGCGAGGGTCAGCAGCGCGCCGCGCAGGCGCGGGCCGGGAAGGGTGTCGGACATCAGGGGCCTTTCGGGGACGGTCAGGTGAGGGTTATGCGCGGGGCGCGCTGACACGCTCCAGCGCCGCCTTCAGCGCCAGGATGCCGGCGGTCTTGGCGACGACCTCGGTGATCGCGGGGCCATGATCGTGCTGCGGATCGGCGGCGCCGGTCAGCAGGATCACCGGCAGGCCGGGACGGGCGGCCAGGGCGGCCTCGGCCAGATGGCGCCCGCTGGGGCCGGGGCCGAGGTTCAGATCGACCACCAGAATGTCGAAGGCCGGGCCCTCGGCGACGCGCACCAGGGCGCGATCCGGATCCGACAGGGCCTCGACGGCATAGCCCAGCATGTCCAGCGCCTCCGAGGCGATGGAAAGGAAGTCTACATTGTCGTCGATTAGCATGACGGTTCTGCCCGCGGCCATGCGCTTCTCCGGTTCCTGAGGGGCCCTGTGCGGGCACAGTGCCATCGTAAACGTCGGAAGACCATGATCAAAGTCGCCCTTCCCCCGCAGCTTCGCCGCTTTGTCCGGCGGAATGCCGATCCCGGATGCAGGCGGCGGCCCGGGATCTTCGCGGTCCTGGCGGGGCTTTTCCTGGCACTTGCCCTGCCCTCCGGTGCGCAGGCACAGGCCCCCGTGGACGCAGAGGCGCTGCGGGTGCCCTGGACCGACAGTGCCGGCCTGGGCTTCGTCTCGGACGCCGGAGAGGTGCGCAGCTTCGCCGCTGACCTTGCGCGGATGATCGCCGGGGAGGCGGGCCTTGCCCTGCGGTTCGAACGTTACGACACCCCCGGCCAGCTGATCGAGGCGATCGGTGACGGGCGCAGCGACCTGGCCTTCATTGCCGACCTGCCGCCGCTGCGCGCCCGCAACCTGGCGCTGGCCCCGGTGGCCGAGGTGCAGCTGCTGCTCTATGTCCGCCAGTCCGAACCCGCCGAGGTCACGCTGGCGGGAATGGGCGGGCGACGGATCGGCGTCATGCAGGGCACCGCAGGGGCGCGGCTGGCCTTGCCCGAAGGCGCCAGACGGGTGGTCTTCGACGATCAGATCGTGGCCTTCGCCCAGCTTCTGGCCGGACGGGTCGATGGCGTGCTGATGGCCCATACCTTTGCCGAACGCACGCTGCGCCTGTCGGGCATCTCGGGTCTGGTCCGACCGGTCTTTCCGCCGGCCCAGGTGGTGGTCCAGCACCTGCTGCTCAACCGCGACCGCGCCGCGCTGGCCCCCCGGATCGAGGCGGCCCTGACCCGGCTTGAGGCCTCGGGCGCGATGACGGATCTGCGCACCCGCTGGTCGATGGTGCCGCCGGTGCCGATCCCCGAGGTGCTGACCGTCGGCGTGCAGCCCTTTCCGCCCTACCAGGTGGTGCGGCCCGACGGCTCGGTCACAGGCTTCTCGGTCGAGACGCTGAAGGCGCTGGCCGCACGTTCGGACCTGAAGCTGCGATTCAAGGTCGTGACGCCCGAGGACTGGCTGCGCGGCCCGAGGCCCGGCAGCTTCGACCTGCTTCCGGCGCGCAGCATCACCCGCGAGGAGATCCAGTGGATGCAGTTCTCCCTGCCGGTGCAGACCATCGAATACGCGGTCTTCGTACCGGCGGCGCGGGCCGGTCTGGGGCTGGACCCGGGGCGGATGCGCATCGGCATCCTGGCCACCAGCCCGATCCGCTCTGAGGTTGCGCGGGACCTGGGCCGCGCGCTGCTGCCTGTGGCCGATGCCGCCGCCGGGGTGGAGGCGCTGCGGAGCGGGCGGCTGGATGCGGTGATCTTTCCCGCCGTCTCCTTCGAGGATTACCTCTCCGGGCGCGGCGAGGCCGGGCAGGTGCACCGGCTGGCCGCCCCGGTCTTCCGTGGAGAGCTTGCCATCGCGATGCGTGCTGGTCTGGGCGATCTGAAGGCCCGGCTGAACGTGGTGATCCCGGGCTTTCTGGGCTCGCTCGAATATCAGACCCTAGTGCGGCGCTGGTTTGACGATCCGCCGTTCTGGACCCGCGCGCGGGTGCATGGCGCGCTGGCGATGGGCGGGGCGCTGGCCCTTCTGGGGGCGCTGGCCTTTCTGGCGCAGACCTGGCGGGCGCGCCGCCAGGAGGCGCGGCTGCGGGCCGAGACCACCGCCGTCAGTGACCGGCTGGCCGCGATCCTGGCCAGCACCCGCCAGGCGATCTTCGGATTCGATTCCGCGGGCGGGATCGCCGTGATCAATCCCAGCGGCCGGCAGCTTCTGTCGCTGCCGGAGGGAGCCGTGCCGCGCCGCTGGCCGCCCCGGGCCGTCTTCCTCGATCCGCTGAGCGCAGAGGCCCTGCCGCCGGGAGAGGACCCGCTGGACCGGCTGTCCCGGGACGTGCTGCTGCGCGGCGCGGTCTACCTGTTCCGCGCCGACCCCGGGGCGGAGCCGCATTATGTCCGCGTCTCCATCGATCGCGTCACCGATCCGCACAGCGCTCTGGCCCATGTGCTGATCCTGGAGGATGACGACGAGAACGAGCTGACCCGCCAGAAGCTGATCCGGGCGCAGCGGCTGTCGTCCATGGGCCTGCTGACCGGTGGCCTGGCCCATGATTTCAACAATATCCTGGCCACCATCCTCTACAACGCCCAGCTTGCCCGGCTGACCGCCGAGGGGCCGGGTGCCACGGTGCTGGACCGGATCATCGCCTCGGTCGAGCAGGGCAGCGCCCTGACGCGGCGGCTGCTGGGCTTCGCGCGACGGCGGGCGCAGGCCGGCGGGGCGGTGCGGCTGGCCGACAGCCTGCGCGAGGTCGAGGCGCTGGCGGCCCCGGCGATCGGCGCGGCGCTGCGGCTGGAGGTTGCGCTGCCCGAAGAGGACCTGTTCCTGGGCTGCGACGGCGGCGAGCTGGAGAATGCGCTGCTGAACCTGGTGCTGAACGCCCGCGACGCGATCCAGCAGGCGGGGCAGGGGGACCGGATCCGGATCGCCGTGCGCTGCCGCGACCTTGATGCGGGGGACGGCGCCGGCCAGCCTCGCCCGATGGCCGAGATCGCGGTCAGCGACAACGGCCCCGGCATGACCGAGGAAGTCCGGCGGCGGGCGGCGGATCCGTTCTTTTCGACCAAGGTGGCCTCGGGCGGTTCCGGGCTGGGCCTGGCGATGGTCGAAAGCTTCGTGACCCGCGCGGCGGGGCGGTTTCTGATCTATTCCGAGCCGGGCGAGGGGACGACGGTGCGCCTCTGCCTGCCGCGCGTCTCGGCCGAGGGGGGGGCGCTGGCTCCGGTGCCGCCCGACGCGGTGCCGCTGGGCCGGGGCGCCCGCATCCTGCTGGTCGAGGACAATGCCGAGCTGAGAGAGCCGATGGCCGACCTGCTGCGCGACATCGGCTATGTGGTCGAGACGGCGCCTTCGGCGGTGGTGGCGCGGGCGCGGCTGGAGGCCGGGCGGCTGCCGGACCTCGTGCTGAGCGACATCGTCCTGCCCGGGGGGCTGTCCGGGGTGGCCCTGGCGCAGGAGGTGCGCCGCCGCCACCCGGGCCTGCCGATCGTGCTGATCACGGGCTTTGCCGAATACGATGCCGCCCAGGTGCAGGCGCTGGCGGTGCCGGTGCTGTCGAAACCCTGCCCCCTGCCCGAGCTGGCCCGGGCGATCCGCGG
>NZ_JAHIAB010000007.1 GCF_018760365.1 Pseudooceanicola endophyticus | reverse complement strand
GGCGTGGGAGAGTAAGTCACCGCCAGACCTAGAAAAAACCTCATATACGATGACATAATCAAAACGGCCCCGAGCTTACAGCTCGGGGCCGTTGGCGTTTGTAATCCCCTTCAGATCAAATAACGCCCGGCCTAGTCTCAGGTCATGAGACCCGATGACCCGCTCTTCGACAGGCTGGCCCGCTCCCCCTTCCGCGCCGGCTTCCGCCTCGGGCCGAAGGAGCGCGCCTATGCGGACCAGAAGGGGAGATCCGTGATCGCCCGGCACGCCGCCGACTTCATCGCGCAGCGCCTCGCCCCCGCAGACCCGAAAAACGACGGCAAGCAGACCCCCATGCGGGGCCACCCCGTCTTCGTCGCCCAGCACGCCACCGCCTGCTGCTGCCGCGGATGCCTCCAGACCTGGCACGCCATCCCGAAGGGCCGTGCCCTCTCCGAAGATCAGCAGAACCGCATCCGGCAGATCCTCATCGCCTGGATCGACAGGCAGATGGGATATCGCCCCTGAAACCCGCCAGGAAAAAGGCCGGACGCGCAAACGTCCGGCCCCAAAGCCCTGCCTCTGAAACCGGGCCTCAGCCCAGGCCCAGCTTGCCTTCCAGCGTCGAAAGATCCTCCGCAAGCGTGTTCACCTTCGCTGACAAAATCGTCCGGTCCCCGTCGCTCAGATGCTCGTAAGAGACCGCGGTTGGAGGGGGGGCGGCTTCCGGTCCTGTTGGCAATGCTCGGATGGCGTCATTCGTTTGCTGGTAACGGTTCGCGGGATAGGCTGGCGGTGCGGCGGAGGGCTGGCGGCATGAGGATCGCGTTTGTGACCATGGTCTGGCAGGATCAGGCCTTCCTGGATCTGTGGCTGCGTTATTACGGCGCCATGGTCGGGCGCGCGCATCTTTATGTGCTGAACCATGGCGGTGATCCCGGGACGGCGGCGCAGGCGGAGGGGGCCAATGTGCTTGCGATCCCCCGCGATCCGCCAGATGCCCGGTTCGACCAGCGCCGATGGGCCATGCTGTCCGATATCGCCTCGGGGCTGAGCCGGATCTACGATATCGTCGTGGTCGGTGACGTGGATGAACTGATCCTGCCGCTGACCCCGGGCCTGTCCCTGGCGGCGCACCTGCAGGCCTGCCCGCCACAGGGGCTGAGCGCCCCGGCCGGCTATGAGCTCTTCCCCGACCAGCCGGACCCCATCGACCTGCGGCGCCCGGTGCTGCGGCAGGCGGGGGAGGGGGTGCTGAGCGGGGCCTACAGCAAGCCCTGCCTGCTGACCGGTCCGGTGCGGCTGGGGGCAGGGGGGCATGGCAGCCGGACCCGCTTTGCGCTTCGGCCCGACCTGGCGCTGCTGCATCTGCGGTTCCTGCCGCTGCCGGGGCAGGAGGCGCGGCGGCGCGAACGCGCGGCCCTGGCCCGGGCCGCCAGCGCCGAGGCCTCGCGCAGTTTCCTGGCGGGCTGGCGCCGTGCCGAGACGGTGCAGGCCAGGATCCGCGCCCGGTTCGAGGTTGCGCCCCGCGTGCCCTCCGCGATGGCGGCAGAGCGCGCCGGCCCGATACTGGAGGCGGCGCGCCGCCAGAAGGGCGCGCTGCATGGCATCGACATGCAGCAGGTCCGGCGGGCGGCTTTCCGGCTGGTGCTGGACGAGGCGCTGCGCGACCTGTTCTGATCCCGTCCACTCTCGCGCGTTAACGAGTTCTTCAGACTCTTCTGGGCCGGACGCCCTCCCTGACGTAACTTCGCCTTATCCGAAAATTGATGGGATTTCGTCCATGGAACCGCTTCTCCTGCTGTCTGCGGGGGTCTTCACTGTGCCCGATTACGACAAGCAGCTGCATTACCTCTCCGGGGCGGCGCTGTCGGTCCTGGCCGAACAGCAGCAGATGACCCCGCTGCAGACCTGCCTCTTTTCCCTCGGGGCCGGATTGGCCAAGGAGGCCTGGGATTCGACCGGACGCGGCGATGTGGAGATGGCCGATGTCGCCGCCACCAGCTTTGTCGGCTGCCATGTCCGGATTCGTTTCTGAGCCGCCTCCGGGAGGGGTTTGGGGGCCTGACGGTTCAGGATTTCCCGGTAAAATCCAACGGTTTTCGGGAATCCTGAAAGTTGACGCTGCGATCATGAAGTTTTTGTCAAAATATGGGCGAACCGCTCTTGCAGCCGCCCGGGGCACAGAGTAGATGAGGCCCACACCGCAGATACGGTGGTTGGCGCGGGGTGGAGCAGCCCGGTAGCTCGTCAGGCTCATAACCTGAAGGTCGTAGGTTCAAATCCTACCCCCGCAACCAATTAAGACGGTCCTCGCCCCCGGGTGGAGGATCGGGTCCCGGGACTTACCGGCCAGGGATCAAGACGCAAGCCGCAAACGCGGTCATTGGCGCGGGATGGAGCAGCCCGGTAGCTCGTCAGGCTCATAACCTGAAGGTCGTAGGTTCAAATCCTACTCCCGCAACCAATCTTCCAGCCTCGGCAGCTTTCGCTGCGGAGGTTTTTTGTTTTGGCGCCCGCGGTGTCCGTCCTGCGGGCCGGACCGGAGATCGCCATGTCCCCCTCGACCGTCCCGCTTAAGGTTCTCCTGCATGTGCCCGAGGAAACGGCGCTGCCGCGCGCGCGGGCCAATGCCCGCAACCTGCTGGCCGCCGCGCCGGGGACGGAGGTCGAGATCGTGGTGAATGCCGGGGCCGTGGCCGCTGCGCTGGCGCAGCCCGATCCCGGGACGGATGCCTTGCTTCGGCTCTGCGCCAACAGCCTGCGCGGGGCCGGGCTTTCGGCGCCGGCGGATCTGGTCGTGGTTCCGGCGGCGGTGCTGCATCTGGCGCAACGCCAGTCGGAAGGCTGGTCCTATATCCGGGCCTGAGCATCCGGCTGCCCTGAGGGCAGGCAAAGGCTGCTGAAATTTCGGACCCGGGCCCGGCGTCCGGCCCCGGGGGCCGGTCTGCCCTTGCCGTTCCAGCCCTGCGGGGCCACCGTCCCGCCGCAGCAGGGGAGGGTGTTCCGCGATGGCAGACAAGGTGAACGGCAGTGAGCGGGTCGCGGAAGACCTGACCGCGGCGATCCATGGCCGCCGCATCGCACCGGGCACCAAGCTGAACGAGGACGAGGTGGGCGCGGTCTTCGGTGTCAGCCGTACCGTGGCCCGGGCGGCGCTGCAGGCGCTGGCCCATCGCCAGCTGGTCGAACTGCGCCGCAACCGGGGCGCCTATGTCGCCCGGCCCTCGGCGCGCGAGGCCCGGGAAGTCTTCGAGGCCCGCCTGCTGCTGGAACCGCCGCTGGCCCGCCGGGCCGCCGACCGCATGACCGGCGCCGATCTGGACCGTCTGCGCAGCCACCTGTCCCCGGATGCCACGTCCGCAAGCGGCCCGGGAGCGCGGCTTTCCGGCGACTACCACGCCGAGATCGCCCGCATCGCCGGCCAGCAGACCCTGACCGAGATCCTCCTGCAACTGATCGCGCGGTCCTCGCTGATCCTGTCGCTGTACTGGCGGCGAAGCGAGGCCGCCGGGATGTCCCATGCCGGGCTGCAACGCGCCTTCGAGGCCCGCGATGCCGACCGGGCCGAGGCGGAGATGTCGCGCCACCTGGGCGATCTGGTCGCCGATCTCGATCTCGACGGCGGACGGGTGCCGCAATCGCTGCGCGAGGCGCTCGGAACCTGAGGGGCTCAGGCCATCGGGGCCAGCAGGTAGCGCCGTTCGAAATCCTCCGGCGGCACGGCCCGCCCGCCCAGATAGCCTTGGATGACCGAGCACCCCTCGCGGCGCAGCCAGGCCTTCTGGGTCTCGGTCTCGACCCCTTCCGCCACGGTCAGAAGCCCGAACCGGTCGGCCAGGGCCAGGATCGCGCGCAGGATCGTGGTGGCGCCCTCGTTGGCCTCGGGACGCGACAGGGGGGTGATGAAACTGCGGTCGATCTTGATCTCGGAGGCGATCAGCCGCTGCAGGTAGCTCAGAGAGGAATAGCCGGTGCCGAAATCATCGACCGAGATGGCCATGCCGCTGTCGCGCAGCTGATCGATATTGGCCAGCGCATTGCCCGAGGCCGCCACCAGGGAGGTCTCGGTGATCTCGACCGTCACGGCAGAGTAGGGCACGCCATGGGCCGCCAGGACCTCCAGCATCCGGGGGGCTAGGCTGGTGGCCTCGAAGCTGCGCGGAGAGATGTTGATGCTGGCGTTCAGGGCATGTCCGGCGCCATGCCAGCGGCCCATCTGCTGGGCGAAAAGCTCCATCACGTGGTAGTCGATCTCGGTGATCATCCCCGAGGTCTCGGCCACCATGATGAATTCGTCGGGGCGCACCTTGCCCAGCCTGGAGGAATTCAGCCGCAGCAGCGCCTCGGCTCCGACCAGCCGCTCTTCTCCCTGGAGCGAGAATTTCGGCTGGAAGACCAGCTGGAACTCGCGCCGCTTCAGGGCGAGGCGCAGGGCCTGGATCAGCTCCGTGCTGCGGGCGAAACGCTGCTCCATCCCGGCCGAGTAATGGGCGAAGCGGTTGCCGCCGGCGCTCTTGGCCATCTCGATCGCTAGCTCGGCCTTGCGCAGCAGCGCCTCGGGCGAAACATCGTCGGGTTCCTGGACGCTGATGCCGATGCTGGAGGTCAGGTAGAAGGTGGCGCCGTCCAGCTCACAGGGTTCGGCAATGGCCTGGCACAGGGTATGGGCAATGCGCTCGGCGATCTCGGGGCCGTCACAATCCACGAAGGCGACGAAACAGTCGCTTTCGGTGCGCGCCAGGCGGGTCTTGCCGCCCAGGATCGCGGTGATGCGCGCGGCCAGCAGGCAGATCAGCCGGTTGCCGATGTCCTGCCCCAGCACGGTGCGGATGCGCTTGAACTTGTCGAGGTCCATCGACAGCACATACACCCGTCCCAGCCCGCCGGCATCCATCGCCCGTCCCAGCATCCGGTTGAAATGGCGCCGGTTGGGCAGGTCGGTCAGCAGGTCGTGGTCGGCATCGTAAAGCGCCTTCTCGGCCACCGCGCGGCGCGCCTCGTCGGCATCGAAACGCGCGGTCACGTCGGTGAGGGAGATCACCCGCTGCCCCGAGGGCTGGGCGCCGCTCAGCGGCGAGGCATTGACCGAATAGATCACCCGCCGCCCCTCGGCCCCGGGCCTTGAGAACATCAGGTCGCGCACCGGCGCCCGGGTGGTGGCGACGTCGGAGAAGGGGATTGCCGCCGAGGCGGGGTTGGTCACCACCGGGCTGAACGGCCAGAGGGCTGCCGGCAGGCTGCGCCCGGGGTCAAAACTGTCGAGGATGCGCCCGGCTTCGGAGTTGCTGAAGATGCAGCGACCATCGGCGCTGCAGACCACCAGCGCCGAGACCCCGGTCTCGGTCACGGTCGACAGGAAGTCTCGCTCGGCACGCAGGGCGTTTTCCAGTTCAAGTTGCTTGGTGATCACCGTCGCGACGATGACGAAGCCGGACAGGGCGCCCTGGGCGTCGTGCAGCGGCTGCATGTTGAAGGTGATCCAGAAGGGTCGGCCGTTCCGGTCGAAGCAGATGTCGCGGCCTTCGCAACCCTCGCCCGCCAGCAGCGCCGCCAGCACCTTCTCGGCGGTGTCGGTGCCCCGGGCCGCGCCGCCGATCATCTCCTGCATCCGCTGGCCGCGCAGTTCGGCCAGGCTGTAGCCGGTCTGGGTCTCGAAGGCGCGGTTGGCCCAGGTGATCAGCCCCTCGGTGTCGATGATGGCGACCAGGTTGGTCATCAGCTCGACCACCCGGCCCAGGCGCTGCAGCTCGGTCTCGCTTTCGATCCGGTCGGTGATGTCGCGCAGCACCAGCAGGTAGCCCAGCCCCTCGCCGCGGCGGCGTGGCGCGCAATGCGATCCCGACACCTCGTACCAGGCGCTGCTGTTGGCGGTGCTGAACCGGTGGATGCGGCATTGGACGCGATCGTTCTCGTCGATTTCCCGCATGTAGTTGCGCAGGTCGCGGGCCAGGTCCGCGGGCAGGGCCTCTTCCAGCAGGGCGCCCGCCATCAGGCCGGGGGCGTCGATCTCGTGGGGGCTGTCCGGAGAGACCACGCTGCGCAGCCGCCCGTCGGGGCCGATCTCGAACATGAGGTCCGGCATGGCCCAGTGGGCGGCGGTGCGGATCTCGTTCGACAGCGGATCGCCGGACTGGCCCTGCGCGTCCAGCCGGGGGCGGGCCTGCTGGGTCAGCGTCAGCAGCAGGTCCGCGATCATGCTGAGCAGGTTGGGGTCGCGCAGTGCGCCGGCTTCCAGCACCTCTCCCTGGTCGAAGATCAGCACCCCGGCCATGCGCCGCCCCGAGAACATCGGCATCAGGTAGACCGCGCTGTCGAGGAAGGGATTCGCGGCGCCCCGGGGCAGCCGCAGCCCGCTGCCGCTCTGGATCTGTTCCAGCGTCTCGGGCAGCACCTGGGCATCGACGGTTTCGGGGCCCAGGGGGGGCATCCCGCTGCGGTGGGTCCAGTCGAACAGCTTGCGCAGCCCGCCGTCGGCGCGCCGGCCGTAGATCGCGATGCGCCCGGCGCCATAGTAATCGGCCAGGTGTCCGAGGGTGCCACGCACCGCGACGTCGAAATCGTCGTCGGCGGCGTTCAGGGCAAGCTGCATGAGCTGCCCGAGCAGGGTTTCCCGTGCCTTTTTCCGGTCTGTAGGCACGGTTTCCTGCACCTCGATGTCTTTCCAGGTCTGGGGGGCTTCGGTTGCGCTTTTCATATGTGCCGGAACGTTGCTGCCCGCTGACTGCGACGGGATCCGCGAGAATATTTCTCGCAAGATCTTTCGCGTTACTGCAAGGCTCTCAAAGCGTTTTTTTCGTTTCCGCGCGGTATGGTATCCAGATGCAACGCTCACGGGGGCGACGGTCCGTCCCCCGAGTTAGCCTCACCTGACGTCGCGGCGCAAGGCCTTGACGCCAAGGCGCGTCAGCTCACCTGAGCAAAATGGACCGTTCGGGACGGCCCGGTGCCGGTATGCCACGGATCGTCCTGACGTTGTTTTGTGCACGCTGCACGGGCCGGCCGGAAAGCGGGGTGTGTACAGGTTGAGTGAGTCGGGAGAACAGGCGGAAATTATCCATTTTCCTGCGACATTTGCGCAACCCTATCCTTAATTGCCGCTTGAAGCGCAGGGGGGGACTCAGGTCCAATCCCGTCAAGATTTAACCTTATGTTAACTTGGTGATTACGCGTCAGAGAGTCGCGTGTATTTTGGACGACAAGCCGTTATGAAATCCGATTACCCCCCGAGACGCGCGATCATGTCATTAAAGAATCTTGCCCTGGCGGCCACCCTTCTGGTGGCGGCCTGCACTGCGCCGGGCCTCATGCCCTTCGAACGCCAGGCGATCCAGGATACCGTCCAGTACCGTATTGGCAGCCTCAAGCAGATGTGGGTGGCGCCGAAGCCGACCCTGATCATGGTCCAGCGCGATCTGGGGCGCGACCGCGAGCAGCTGATCGGCCTGCAGAACGAGACCACCCTGCCGGGCGACAACTTCCTGTGGGTGCGGGCGCGGGCCAGCAACGGTCTGTCCTCGGTCGGGCGGTTCACCCTTGCCGGGCTGACAGAGCGTTTCGGCAGCGTGCCGGCGCCGTTCAAAAAGCTGGACGAGCAGAACCTCAACAGCGCCGAGGACAGCCTGGGCAGCTACTTCTGGCAGGAATACCGCACCGGCGTTTCGACGGTCTGCGTGCTGGCCTTCCGCCGCACCACCAGCGGCGCGCGGGAACTGCCGGGCAATGCCGCGGATCTGGAGATGCTGATGCGCAACTGCGTCAACGGCACGGTCCAGGAGGCGCTGGCGCCGATCCGCGACACCCAGATCAGTTTCGGCGTGATCTCCAGCCCCTCCGCCCCGCAGGGCGGCAACCGGATGCTGTCGCCCCTGGCGGCGCCCCTTCAGTAAGGCCGGCGAGGGCCGACAGGAGCGAATGACACAACCATGAGCCGCCTTTTCCGGAACAAGACGACCCGCAACGCACCCATCTTCGTGCTGTGGTGCGTGCTGCTGGTGCCGATCGCGGTGCTGATCAGCGTCCCCACCTCGACGGCGGGGCAGGCCTTCCTGGGCATTGTCGCCGTGGTCATCGTGGCCGCGCTCAAGCCCTTCGCCAACCGCATCGTGCCGCGCTTCTTCCTGCTGGCCACGGCCAGCGTGCTGGTGATGCGTTACTGGATCTGGCGCGTGATCGAGACGCTGCCCGAGCCCAGCCACCCGCTGCCCTTCATCATTGCGGTGATCCTGCTGCTGGTCGAGACCTACTCGATCTGCGTGTTCATGCTGAACGCCTTCATCTCGGCCGACCCGACGCAGCGCCGCTTCCCGCCTCAGGTCGACCCCGAGAACCTGCCGACCGTGGACATCCTTGTGCCCTCCTACAACGAGCCGACCGAGATGCTCTCGATCACGCTCGCGGCGGCCAAGAACATGATCTACCCGAAGGACAAGCGCACGGTCGTGCTGTGCGATGACGGCGGCACCGATCAGCGCTGCAACCATTCCAACCCCGACATCGCCGAGGCCGCCCGGGCCCGCCGCGCGGAATTGCAGGACCTGTGCGCCCGCCTCGGGGTGAAATATTCGACCCGCGCCAAGAACGAGAACGCCAAGGCCGGCAACATGTCCGCCGCGATGGAGCACCTGGACGGCGACCTGGTGGTGGTCTTCGATGCGGACCACGTCCCCTCGCGCGATTTCCTGGCGCGCACGGTGGGCTATTTCGTCGATGATCCGAAGCTGTTCCTGGTGCAGACGCCGCACTTCTTCATCAACCCCGACCCGATCCAGCGGAACCTCGAGCTGAGCCACAAGTGCCCGCCCGAGAACGAGATGTTCTATTCCACCGTGCACCGGGGGCTGGACCGCTGGGGCGGGGCCTTCTTCTGCGGCTCCGCGGCGGTGCTGCGGCGTGCCGCGCTGGACAGCGTGGGCGGCTTCGCCGGCGAGACGATCACCGAGGATGCCGAGACCGCGCTGGAAATCCACTCCCAGGGCTGGAAGAGCCTCTACATCGACCGTGCGATGATCGCCGGGCTGCAGCCGGAAACCTTCGCCTCCTTCATCCAGCAGCGCGGCCGCTGGGCCACCGGCATGATGCAGATGCTGCTGCTGAAGGGGCCGCTGTTCCGCAAGGGCCTGCGGCTGCAGCAGCGGCTGTGCTACATCAACTCCATGAGCTTCTGGCTCTTCCCGCTGATCCGGCTGACCTACCTGCTGATCCCGCTGGTCTACCTGTTCTTCGGGGTCGAGATCTTCGTCGCCAGCTTCCCGGAAGTCATGGCCTACATGCTGAGCTACCTGGCCACCGCCTTCCTGGTGCAGAACGCGCTCTATGCCCGGACCCGCTGGCCGATGATCTCGGAGATCTACGAGGTCGCCCAGGCGCCCTATCTGGCCAAGGCGGTCTTCAAGACCGTGCTGCGTCCGCGCGCCGCCAGCTTCGCCGTGACCGCCAAGGACGAGACCCTGGCCGAGAACTACATCTCGGGCATCCACTGGCCGCTGACCGTGCTCTGGCTGGGCATGGCCGCCGGGGTGGTGGCGCTGGCTATCCGCTGGGTGATGTTCCCCGGGGACCACTCGGTCCTCGCGGTGGTGGGGGGCTGGGCCCTTTTCAACTTCATCCTGGTCTCGATCGCCTATCGCGCGGTGGCAGAGAAGCAGCAGCGCCGCTCCTCGCCGCGGGTGCCGATGAACGTGCAGGGCACCTTCTGGGCCTCCGAGACCACGGACGAGGAACTGCCCGCGCGCATCCTCGATGCGTCGACCAGCGGCGCCCGCGTCCTGGTGGAAGGCGTGTCCAACGTCTGGCGCCACTCCGAGGAGATCAAGGGCAAGAAGATCTGGTTCAAGCCGCATTTCCCCGAGTCGCCCAAGCTTGAGACCCGGGTGCGTGCCAAGGTCATGTCGGTGATGACGACGCCGCGCGGCCAGGTGCTGGGTCTGCTGATCGACGCCGACCAGGACCTCAAGGTGCGCGAGACGGTGGCCTTCCTGATCTTTGGCGACAGCGAGAACTGGCGCCGGATGCGCGCTGCCAGCAGCAACCGCAAGGGGCTTCTGGGCGGGCTGGTCTACCTGCTGGGCCTCTTCGTGCGCGGCACACCGCGCCTGATCGCCGATTTCGCCAAGGAGCCCGGCCGCCGGGCCCGGATCGCCGCCACCGTCCCGGCCGAGAAGAAGGCCGCGCACCTTCTGGCCTTCGGTGTCGACCTTGATGACAAGACCGCCCAGGCCCAGGACGACGAGTTCTCGCGCCTGGCCCGGGAAACGAGGGAAGCCTCATGAGCGCTGCAGAGACCCTGAAAATCGGACGCGGGCTGGGTGTGGTCGCGGTCTGCGCCGGCATCGCCCTGGCCGCCGCGCCGCAGCCGCTTCTGGCCCAGCAGAGCGAGGACAGCGTGCCCACGGTCGATCTGCGTCCGCTGATGCAGAAGCTGGAACCGCGGGCCACCGCGTCCTCCGACGCGGCCCCGGCGGCGGCGACCCCCGCCCAGGCAGGCAGCGCCGGTGAGATGCCAAGCTACGTGCGCGGCAGCGGCACCGACATGGCCCTGCCCACCGGGGCCGGTGTCGAGAGCGTCGCGCCGGTGCAGGATGTGCTGCTGCCGATGCAGGTCGTGAATGGCCCGGCCATCGGCGCGAACCGCATCGTCCGGCTGTCGGGCGAACGCGCCAGCCGCACCTTCCACGTCAATGTCCCCAATGCCGAGGCCGCCAACGACCTGCGGCTGTCCTACCGGATCAGCATCAACGTGCTGCCGGAGCGCTCTCAGATCCGGGTCAGGGTGAACGGCACCGAGGTCGATCCGATCCAGCCCCATGCCTTCACCGGGTTCGAGCCGATCACCCTGCCGAAGAACCTGCTGGTGACGGGGGACAACGTGATCGAGGTGACGGTGCAGGAATCGCACCGGATCTTCTGCGGCCCCGATGCCAGCTTCGAGATCTGGACCGAGTTCGATCTGAACAACAGCGGCGTGACCGTGACGCCGGGCAGCCTGCCGCTGGATTCCGAGGGCTTTGCCGCCGCGCTTCAGGCCCAGCTTTCGCTGCGCCAGTCGATCCCGGTCCGTCTGCCCAAGGGCAGCCCGCCGGGCATCCTGAAGGAGCTGGCGCAGCGGCTCTCGGCACTGCGCAACGGCACGCCGGTCACGCTCGAGACGCTCAGCCCCTACGACATGTCGCTGGCCGCCGCGCCGATCGCCCGGATCAGCGTCGTGCCCGGGGCCGCCGGCGCCGAGATCCGCCGCGGGGCCGACGGGGCCGCCGTGCTGGTGCTGTCGGAAACTCCCTCGGGCGACGGGCTGGACCTGCGCGGCCTGGACGAGTTCCTGCCGGCCCCGGGGCCGGTCGGCGATGTCGCGCACCTGGCGCCCGGCACGGCTGAGACGCTGCGCGCGCTGAAGTTCACCGACCTGTCGACCTACAACCACTATTCCGAACAGCAGGTGGCCTTCCGGCTGCCCAGCGACTGGCTGGAGCTTTCCTCTCAGGAGGGGCTGCTGCGGCTCAGCTACCAGTTCGCCGACGGGCTGCCCTACAACGCGCTGATGCTGGTGAAGGTGAACGGAACCACCGTGCGCCTGCTGCCGCTGGGCCAGGGCGGGGCCGGGCAGATGCTGCCGCTGCTGGACGTGGGCTTCCCGGCGCGGCTGATGCATCCCGGTGTCAACCAGGTCACCTTCGAGGCCATGGTGCCCGGCGATCCCGCCGACCTGCCTTGCCCGACCTACGACACGCCGCTGCTGACCATCAACCCGGACTCGACCCTGCTGGTGCCGAAGATGCCGGAAATGACCACGCTCGACCTGCGGGCGCCGCTGGCGGCGGTGCGCCCCGATCAGGTCAGTGCCGACGGAGCCGCCGGCAGCCATGCCGAACGCACCCTGCACGCGCTGGAAACCGCGCTGCGCCCGATCGACGGCGTGACCCAGATCGGCAGCGCCGCGCTGCATGTCATCGACGCCAGCAGCCTGGACCAGCTGAAGCTTGGCGCGCTTGGCCTGACCCGCCGCGAATTCGAGGAAATCTTCTATGCCTCGCGCCCCGCGGCGCTGACCCAGCCGATCCAGGATCCCTCGACGCGCAGCTGGTTCATGCCGGCGGTGCGCCAGACGGCGGCGGCACTGGCGCAGAATCTGCGCGACCTGGCCAAGCCCGGCGAGGGGCCGCTGAACCTGTGGCTTTCCTCCCGCAAGGCCGATGCCGCGCTGGTGATCCCCGACCAGAACATGCCCGATGACATGTGGCTGGTGCTGGGGCCGCAGGTCGATCCGGCCTTTGCCGCCCAGGCGGTGGCGCAGGCGCGGATCTCGGCCGAGGGGCCACATGGCCGGGTGGCCCTGCTCAATGCCTCCGACGGCACCTGGTCCAGCTGGACCGACACCTCGCGGCCACCGGTTCTGCATGAGCCGCTGACGCCGCGCAACTTCCGGGCCGTGGCAGGCAATTACGCCTCCTGGTCTCCGTTCTTCTTCGTCGCCGTGCTGCTTGGGCTGACCGTGATTTCGGTTATCGTGGCACTGGTCTTCGTCATTTCCACCCGGGGGGCACGAAAGCAATGAACCGCAGAACCCTTCTTCGCGGACTGGCCGCGGGCACCACCGGGCTGATCCTGGGCTCCGGCCTGGAGTTGCGGCCCGCCCTGGCGCAGGACGCTGCCGACCCGGGCCTGCCGGACGCGCAGGCCCCCCAGACCGTGGCCGATCTTCTGGTCGCGCCCTGGGCGGCCTGGAAAGCCGCCTACCTGGCCCGCGACGGCCGGGTCGTCGATGCCCTTCAGCAAGGCGCCAGCCATTCGGAAAGCCAGGGCTACGGCCTGCTGCTGGCGGCGATGATGGAGGACAACCCGACCTTCGACCTGATCTACCGCTGGACCGAGGCCAACCTGGCGGTGCGCGCCGATGCGCTGCTGGCCTGGCGCTGGCTGCCTTCCGGGGCGACCCGGGTGCCGGACCGCAACAATGCCAGCGACGGCGACCTGTTCTATGCCTGGGCGCTGGCGATCCGCGGCCAGCGCGATCAGAACCCGGCGCTGATCGAACGGGCCGGCGCCATTGCCAATGCGCTGGTGGCGAAATGCGTGGTGCCTTCGCCCGACGGGTCGGGGCGGCTGCTGCTGACGCCGGCTGCCGACGGTTTCGCCCGCGACGACGGGATGATCATCAACCCCTCCTACTACATGCCGCGCGCGATGCGCGAGCTGGCCCAGATCACCGGTGTCCAGGCGCTGGCCACCTGCGCCACCGACGGAGAGATGCTGGTGGCGGGCCTTGCGGCTGGCGGGCTGGTGCCGGACTGGATCCTGGTCACCGCCTCGGGCAACCGGGCGGCGCCGGGCAAGTCCTTCAACAACGGCTACGAGGCGATGCGGGTGGCGCTGTTCCAGATCTGGTCCGGCAACGGCGCCAGCCTTGCGGTCAGCCAGCAGGCCCAGGCCTATCGCAACGCGCAACAGGCGGGGCAGGCCGGGCAGGACAGCTACGTGACGGTCTTCGACCGCAGCACCGGCCGCGTCCTCGAGACCAGCCCGAATGTCGGCTACGGGGCAATCGCGGCGCTGGTGAACTGCGCCGCCGATATCGCCCATGGCGCCGAGATCCCGTTCTACCTGACCGTGGATCAGCCGTATTATCCGGCGACCCTTCACCTCATGACCCTGATTTCCCAAGTGCAGAGCGCCGCGACATGCCAGCCCATCTGAAAACCCCGACCCATGCGCTGCGCTCCGTGCTTCTGGCGGGCCTGGTGGCCGTGACCCTGCCGCTGTCGGCCCTGGCCCAGGATGCCACCCCCAGCAACGAGGACCTGCGGGCGCTGCGCTTCTACATCGAGCAGAACCAGACCGCTGCGGTCACCGCCGAGGTCAGCCGCCTGCAGAAGGCCTTCCCGGGCTGGACGCCGCCCAGTGACCTCAAGCAGCTGCTGGTCACCGGCCCGACCACCGAGATCGCCAATATCTACGCCCGGCTGTCGCGCAACGATATCACCGGCGCCCAGGCGCTGATCGCGCAGACCAAGGAAAAGTATCCCAGCTGGACGGTGCCGTCGGACCTGCAGGCGCAGATCAAGCTGACCCAGGCGCAGAAAAGCTTTGATGCGGCGGTGGCCGGGCGCGATGTCGCCTCGGCGCTGGAGCTGGTCTCGGACACGCCGGCGCTGCTGCGCTGCGACCGGATCAACAATACCTGGAACCTTGCCCTGTTGCAGGAACAGGCCGGCAACAAGTCCGGGGCCTATCTGACCTACCAGCAGATCGTCGCCACCTGCAACGGCATCCCCGACTTGGTGGCCACGATCGAGAAGTCCGATGCCGTGACCACGCCGCAGCAGCTGGAGGGGCTGGTGGATGCCGCAAAGGCCCGCTTCGTCACCCAGAGCGCCACCTTCGACGCGCTGGAACAGCGGCTGCTGGCCGGGCGAGGCCTGACCCAGGGCACCACCACCAGCGCAACGAAGACGACGACGCCCGCGCCGCGCAGCACGACGACCAGCGCCGCGCCGCGCACGGCTCCGGTCGCGCGGGCGCCCAGCACGCCGCGCCCCGCGCCGGTGCAGACCAGCCTGCCGCGTTCCGGCGACAACCGCCTGTCGCGCACCCGGGCCGATGCCAAGACCGGCAGCTGGGCCGCCTGTGCCGCAGATTCGGCCAATCCCCGGTCCCTCGACATCGCCTATGAGCGCGCCTGGTGCGTCTACAACCTGGACCGTCCGCTGGAAGCGCTGTCCTATTTCTCCATGGCGGCGCAGGGTGGGCTGGGCAGCACCGTGGCCCGCGATGCCCGTTTCGGCATGGCGCTGGCCCTGCTCAAGCGCGAGATGACCGACGATGCCTCCCGCGTGGCCGCGAGCAGCGATTTCACCATGGATCAGCGCCGCGAGATCGAGGGCCAGATCCTCAATCAGCGCGGCGTGCGGGCCTACAACACCCGCCAGTACGCCAAGTCGGTGCAGTATTTCGATGCGCTGCAAAAGCTGAAAGGCGGCGCGATCACCCGGGACCTGGCGCTGATGCGCGGCTATGCGATGCTGAACATGGGCAAGCGCGAAGAGGCCCGGACCGAGTTCGAACGCCTGAACAACGAACTGTCGACCGCAGAAACCCGGGCGGCCCTGGCCGCCACCTACTAAGGAACTGACCATGCGCAAGGCGATCGGCATTTCGGCCCGGGTTCTGCCGGGGATCCTGCTGCTGGGTCTGGCGGCCTGCGGCGGCGGGGGCGGCGGTGGCGGTTCGACCGGCAATGCCCCCTCCGAGGGGACCGAGATCGACACCCCTGGCATCGAGAGCTACGTCACCGACGACACCGGCTATACCCGGGCGCGGATCACCACCGGCACCGGCACCGACGATGCCACGGTGCTGAACGCCTTCGACACCGGCGACAGTCCGGCGGGCTACAAGCGGCTGATCACGCTGACCGAGCAGAAGTACCTCGACAACATGAACATCGAGGTCATCGCCCAGATGTCGAGCGAGGAGGACGATGCCACCGTCGTCCGCATCCTGCGCCTGACCGCCGACCAGGGGCCCTTCGACAATGTCGATGACAACGGCGACCTGATCGCCTCGGGCAAGTACTACTTCCGCGGCAGCGCGCAGGTCTATGCCTCGGTCGATGGCGGCGATCTGCAGGTCGGGGTCGGCGATCTGGAGAACCTGGTGGTCGATTTCGACAGCGAGACGGTCACCATCGACCTGCGCACCCCCTACGATCCCGACAACGGTTCCGACATCGAGACCGAGCTGACGGCGGAAGTGCCGCTGAACGTGCTGACCGGGACCTTCGGCGGCGACGTGACGCTCAGCTCGCGCTCGGCCAGCACCGGAGAGACGACGACCGCCTCGGGCGAGCTGCGCGGCAATATCAATGGCGATGAGGACGGCCTGTCGCGGCTGGTCGAGAACATGACCACCTCGGGCATCTTCAGCGTCTCGGGCGACAGCCTGGACGCCACCGGCATCTTCTGGGGCAGCCAGCTGAATTATGACGACTAGGATCTGGAGGGGCGTCTGGGGCGCCGCGCTTCTGGCACTGGTGCTGGCAGGCCCGGCGCGGGCGCAGGAAGATGCCGGCTGGGGCAGCGGCCCCGCGACCGGGCGCACCGAAAGCTCCGAACAGCTGCGGGAAACCGCGCAGCTTGTCGTCTCGGAGCGGCTGCGGACCTATGCGCTGGCGCACGGGCTGGCCTCGGGCGGGCCGGATCTGGGCACCGCGCTGGATCTCAAGACCCTGCTGGAGCGGCAGGGCTTCTACCTTGAGGGCAAGGGGTTTCACCGCATCGACGCGGCCCAGGCGCTGTATCCGACGCTGTCCTACGTGCCCAATTTCAACGGCGGCGCGCCGCAGGACAAGCTGACCCTGGCGGGCCTGACCTTCACCCTGCGCGAGGATCTGCGCGCCCGCGATGCCTGGGCGGCGGGGCTGGGCTATGACGGCCTCGTCCGGTTCGGCTGGTCCGAGGGGCGCTACATCGAGATGCGCGGCCAGGTCGCGGGAATGCGGGCCCTGTCAGAGGACATGACCCAGAGGCGGGGGCGGGTTTCGGTCTGTTCGCGCAACCATGTCGCGGGCTGGACCTTCGTCGATGGCTGTCTGGTCCATGCCGAGAACCACCGCGTGCTGTCGGATGTCACCCAGGACCTGGTGGAGCTTTCGGCCTCCCATCTGTTCGAGCGCGGCCAGACCCGGCACGAGCTGGGCGCGGCGCTGCTGCGCGCCTGGCAGGAGGATCGGCGTCGCGACATGGTCGAGCTGACGCTGGATTCGGTCTGGCGGCGCGATGCCACGCGGCTGACCTTCGATGTCACGACCCCGGCCGAAGACGAGGACGGCCTGGCGCTGGGGCTGTCGGGCGACATCCGCTGGCGGATCGCCGGACGGGTCGCCGGGGTGGGGCTGTCGGTGTCGCGCTCGGCGCGGACCTGGTTCCTTGGCCAGGAGCGGATCGACCGGGGGATCGGCGTCAGCGGGCTGCTTCAGATCAGCCGGGACCTGAGCATGACCGTGGCACTGTCGCGCATCGACTCGAGCGTCGATTTCTTCGACGACCGGCAGCTTGCCGTGAATTTCAGCTACCAGTTCCCCTAGGGCCCGGACGGTGCCGGATGGTCATTTCCGCAAGCGTGGCGATGCGTTAATCATCACAATTTCTTGTGCAGGTTCGTCAACCTTTTCCGCGCGGGTCAAGAGCCCGGCCCGGCTGGCCCTTGGCCCGTCCTTGTGCCCCGTGCGGGCGCGGTCCCGAAGGGGGCGCCTGTATACACCAAGTCAGGTTGTACACGGGACGTGTATACACAACTTATTGAAATGAGGCCCTTTCATCAGGGGCTTGCCGGGACTGCGGAAAGCCGGACCGCTGAGCCGTCCTTCGGACGGACGCCGCACCCTGTCCGCGGCCGGGCGTGGTCCGACGCGCGTTGGGCCGGTCGGCGGAACAGCGGCGCAAACCGGGACCTCGGGGGCAGGCCGTTGCCTCCATTAGGTTAACATGCGTATTTAGAGCTATGACATTCGGCTGTGGCGCGCAGGTCGGCAAAGGGCCGCACGCCTGGGACCAGCCAGAATGCCGCCAGCCAGGACATGCGGAAAACGCAGCCGGTTCGCAAATGACATATGGGGGTGCACGGGGCGCGTCGGATGCCGCCCCGTCAGAGATTTTTGAGGGTAGCTTAATGAATGTCCGGTCCGCCGTTTTGGATCTTTCGGCGACGTTTGACCTGGCGCCGGTCTCGCTCTGGCTCGAGGATTTCAGCGGGGTCGCCGCGCTGTTCCGCCAGTGGCAGCAGGACGGGGTGACAGACCTCGAAGCCTTCCTGCGGGCCGATCCGGCCCGGGTCGCCGACTGCGCGCATCAGATCAAGGTGCTGAAGGTCAACGCCCGCACGCTTGAGATGTTCGGCGCCACCGACGAGGCAGAGCTGGTCGCCAACCTCGACAAGGTGTTCCGCGACGACATGTTCGAGACCCATATCAAGGAGCTGTCGCAGCTCTGGGAAGGGCAGCGCAATTTCTCCAGCATGGCGGTGAACTACACGCTGGACGGGCGGCGCCTTGATGTGCAGCTGAACGCGGTGGTGTTGCCGGGCCATGAGGAGGATCTGTCCCAGCTGCTGCTGACGCTGGAGGATGTCACCGCCCGCGAAACCGCCCTGCGCGAGAGCGAGGCGAGCCACGCCTATGCCCGCGGCATCTTCGATCATTCCCCTGTCTCGCTCTGGGTCGAGGATTTCTCCTCGATCCGCAACCTGCTGGAGGAACTCAAGGATATCGGCATCAGCGACCTGCGGGTCTTTACCGACGTCCATACCGAGTTCGTCGAGAAATGCATGAGCGAGATCCGCGTGCTGGATGTCAACGAGGCGACGCTGAGGCTGTTTGCCGCGCGCGACCGCAACCATCTGCTCGACAACCTTGGCCAGGTGTTCCGCGACGGGATGCACGAACAGTTCCGCGAACAGCTGATCGACCTGTTCAACGGCAAGACCTTCCATACCCGCGAAGTGGTGAACTACGCGCTCGACGGCACCGAGCGGCACCTGATCATGCAGTTTTCGGTGCTGCCGGGCTATTCCGACGACTGGTCGCAGGTGCTGGTGTCGCTGACCGACATCACCGCGCGCAAGAAGGCCGAGGCCTATCTGGAATACCTCGGCAAACACGACGTGCTGACCGGGCTGCACAACCGTTCCTTCTTCGCGGACGAGATGAACCGGATGGAGCGGCGCAATGTCAGCCCGGCCTCCATCGTGGTGGTGGACCTGAACGGCCTGAAGGACACCAACGACCGGCTGGGCCATGATGCCGGCGACAAGCTGCTGCGGCGCGCCGGCGAGGTGCTGAAGGAAGTGTCCGGGGGCGCGCAGAAGGCCTGCCGGATCGGCGGCGACGAATTTGCCGTGCTGATGCCGCGCGCGGCCGACGATGCCGTGAGCGAGCTGATCGGCAACCTCGAGAAGCTGATCAAGCTGAACAATACCTTCCATTCCGGGCATCCGCTGTCGATGTCGATCGGCCATGCCACCCGGATCGCGGGCGAGACCATGGAAGCCATGGCCCGCCGCGCCGACATGAAGATGTACGAGAACAAGCGGCAGTTCTACTCCGACCAGGAGGTGAACCGCCGCTCGGTGTCGTGATCAGCGGCTGGTGGCCTCGGCCACCAGGGCCAGGCAGAACCCGGTCGCGGCGCCCATGTCCTGTACCGAGATCCATTCCAGCGGTCCGTGAATGTTCTGCATCCCGGTGAACAGGTTGGGGCAGGGCACGCCCTGTTCGGTCAGACGCGATCCGTCGGTGCCGCCGCGGATCGGCACCGAGACCGGATCGAGGCCGACACGGCGCGCCGCCGCCCAGGCCAGTTCCACCGGGGTCATGTCGTTTTCCAGCCAGTAGCGCATGTTGCGGTACTGCGGAGAGATCTCGCAGGTGATGCGGGCGCGGGGTTCGCCGGCCTGCACGGCGGCGCAGACCTGGCGCAGCAGATCGCCCTTTTCCGCCAGCCCCTCGCGCTCGAAATCGCGCAGGATCAGGGTCAGCGTCATCTCGAAGGCATCGCCGGTCATGTTGGTGATGTGGATGAAGCCTTCGCGCTCGGCGGTGGTTTCGGGGGTCATGGTGGCCTGCGGCAGCATCGAGACGATCTTGGAGGCCAGATGCGTCGCGTTCACCAGCTTGCCGGTGGCATAGCCCGGGTGGATCGAGACGCCGCGCACCGTGACCACCGCCCCATCGGCGGAGAAGGTCTCGTATTCGATCTCGCCGACGCGGCCACCGTCGAAGGTATAGGCAAAGTCGCAGGCCAGGTCCTTCGGCAGCTCGGGTCCGACGCCGCGGCCGATCTCTTCGTCGGGGGTGAAGGCCAGGCGCAGCTTCGGATGCGGCAGCTCGGGATTTTCCAGCAGGTGCCGCGCGGCGGTCATGATGATGGCGACGCCGGCCTTGTCGTCGCCGCCCAGCAGGGTGGTGCCGGAGGCGGTGATGATGTCGTGCCCGGTCTTGCTGGCGAGGTAGGGCGAGGCCGCGGGCGAAAGCACCAGCTCGTTGTTGTCGGGATAGGTGATGTCCTGGCCGTCGTAGTTGCGGATCACCCGGGGCTTCACCCCGGTGGCGTTGAACTGCGGGGCGGTGTCGACATGGGCCAGCAGGCCGACAACGGGGCCCGGGGCGGTGGCGGGGATGGTCGCCAGCACGACGCCGTAATCGGTCAGCGTGACCTCCTCGGCGCCCATCGCCGTCAGCTCGTCGCGCAGCAGGCTCAGCATGGCGAACTGGTTGCGGCTGCTGGGCCGGCTGGGCGAGGCCGCGTCGCTCTGGCTGTCGATGGCGGCATAGCGGGTCAGGCGGTCTTCAAGCTCCGCGTCGAATTGGGTCTTCATCCCGGGTCTCCTGGTGGCGTGCAGGCAGAAGGAAGCCCCGGGGCGGAAGTGTCAAGGCAGGGACGGGCTTAGCGCGGCGGGGCGGCCTGCTGCAGCGCATCGCTGCCCGCTTCGCGGCGCCGGCGGTGGGCGCGGATCAGCACCCGGCCCAGCCAGAGCGCCAGCGCCCCCGCGCCAAGCGCCAGCACCGCCGAAAGCGCCGCGTCCGAGGCCTGCTCCAGCTGGCCGGCAAAGCCGTAGCCGAGTCCCAGGTAGATGCTGACCCAGACCAGTTCCCCCGGGGTGCCCCACAGGACGAAACGCGGCCACGACAGCCCCGAGGCCCCGGCGGCGAAGTTCACGTAAGGCCCGATCGGCGAAAACAGCCAGCGCGACAGGAACAGGAAGATGCCGCCACGCTCGACCAGCATGTCGCGGGCGCGCCGGATCGGCGCCGCGCGGCGTGCCAGGTGCTGCATCAGCCGTGCGCCACCGTAGCGCCCGGCGAAATAGACGCACTGGTCCCCGGCAATCAGCCCGAGGACCGCTGCCGCCAGCACCAGTGGCAGCGAAAGATCCCCCACCGCCGAGAACCCGCCCGCCGCCATCAGCATCATCGAGGCCGGCAGCGGCAGGGCGAAGCAGGACAGGAAGATCACCCCGCCCAGCAGCGGCGGGCCGTAGCTGGGCACCAGCGCAAGAAGCCATTCGGTCAGGCTCATGGCGCGGCCTGGGACTTGAGCTGGGTGATCGCGGCCTCGATTCGGGCGATTACGGTGGCGGTGTCGGTGCCCTGCATCTGGGCGATCTGCTCGATCGTGTAGGGGTGCTTGCCGGGAGAGGGCAGGCCGGCCACCTGGTCGATGCGGCGCGGATTGACATGGTTGATGCGCCCGATCAGCCCGACGGTCATCCAGGGCTCGATTTCGTGACGGTCGGGGGGATGCCAGTCGGCCAGCACCAGCCCCAGCCGCAGCAGGCAGATCAGCGCCACCACCAGCGCCAGCCCGAAGGCAAGGCCCAGCCGGGGGTGCTGGCGGCAGGAAGACAGCAGGGGGTACATGGTGGGCGGGCTCCCGGGGTCAGGTTGCGACCAGAGTGCCACGGGGGCGGGCGCTTGCCCATGGGGCATCTGGCTGTCGCAGGGGCAGCGGGCAGGTCCTGCGGGGCGGCCCGGCTTGCCCCGCGCCCGCCGGGACCGCTAACATGGGGGCAACCTGCCCTGAAGGAGATATCCCCCGTGTTCCTGCCCCTCCGTCCCGCCGCGTGCCGCGCATGACCGAAGGTTTTCCCCATGCCGCCGTCCTGTGGGACATCGACGGCACGCTGGCCGACAGCGAACCGCTGCACCTGGAGACCTTTCGCCGGGTGGCCGCCAGCGTCGGCGTGACCCTGCCAGAGGATTTCCACGAACGCACCGTGGGCCGCAGCGAGGAAATGTCCCTGGGTCTGCTGCAAAGCGATTACGGCCTGCCGCTGGGCATGGCGGAATGGACGAAGCGGCGCTTTGCCGACTACATCTCTCATGCGCCCGAGATCCCGGCGATCCCGGAAACGCTGGCGCTCTGGCATCGGCTGGCGGCGCTGGGGGTGGCGCAGGCGCTGGTGTCGAATTCCGACCGGATGATCGTGGCGGCCAATATCGCGACCCTCGGGCTGGAGCGCCCGGGTCTGGTCAGCGTGACCCGCAACGACGTGGTGCAGGGCAAGCCCGCGCCAGAACCCTACCTGCGCGCCGCCTTGCTGCTGGGCGTGGCCCCCGAGGCCTGCGCCGTGGTCGAGGACAGCGCCACTGGGATGCGCGCCGGGCTGGCGGCTGGGGCCACCGTCTATGCGGTGCCCCATGCCGAGGGCGATCTGCTCGAGGGGGTGCGCCCGCTGGCCGATCTGCTGGCGCGGCTGCCCGAAGACCAGACCGCCTGAACGCCGTCGCTCACGCGGGCCGCATCGAGCGGCCCTCGTGGAACAGGTGCACGCGGTCGGGATCGGCGCGCAGCGCCACGGTCTGGCCGCGCAGCCCGGCATGGATGCCGGGCAGCTTGGCGATCAGCGCCGGTTCGGCCCCGCGGGCCTCGAAATACAGCAGCGTCACCTCGCCCAGGGCCTCGGAATAGTCGACCCGGCCGCGGAACAGCGCCTCCGGCCCCTCGGTCGGGGACAGGTGCTCGGGGCGGATGCCGATGTTGACGGCCTTGCCCATGTCGCCGTCGGTGGTCGGGATGGCCGAGACCGCGATCTCTCCGTGATCGAGCTGCACGGTGGTCTGCGCCCCGGTGCCGGTGATGGTGCCGGGCAGCAGGTTCATCGCCGGAGAGCCGATGAACTGCGCCACCAGCTCGTTCTCGGGGCGTTCGTAGAGATCCAGCGGCGTGCCCACCTGGGCGATCCCCTTGTTGGCCAGCACCACGATGCGCGACGCCAGCGTCATCGCCTCCACCTGGTCGTGGGTGACGTAGATCATCGTGCGGTCCGGCATCCGCTCCTTCAGCTGGGCGATCTCGATCCGGGTGGCGACGCGCAGCGCCGCATCCAGGTTCGAGAGCGGTTCGTCGAAGAGGTAGATCTTCGGGTCGCGCACGATCGAGCGCCCGATGGCGACACGCTGGCGCTGCCCGCCGGACAGCGCCTTGGGCAGACGGTCCAGGTAGGGCTCAAGCTGCAGGGCGCGGGCGGCCTCCTCGACCGCGGCATTGATCTCGGCCTTGGATTTCTTGGCGATCTTCAGGGCAAAGGCCATGTTCTCTCGCACGGTCATGTGCGGGTAGAGCGCGTAGCTCTGGAACACCATGGCGATGCCCCGCTGGGCGGGGGGCACGTCGTTCATGACCTGCCCGTCGATCTCGAGTGTCCCGCCCGAGATCTTCTCCAGCCCCGCGATCATCCGCAGCAGCGTGGACTTGCCGCAGCCCGAAGGGCCGACGAAGACGATCAGTTCGCCGGCCTCGATCTCCAGGTCGATATGCCTCAGGACGTTGACGAGCCCGCCATAGGTCTTTTCCACGTCCCTGAGCTTGAGCTGAGCCATGGTGCCTTATTCCTCCCGTTTCAGTATGACAAAGCCCCAGCCCGGCAGCGTCACGCTGTCGAGGCCCTGGGCGCGTTTCGCCGATCCCAGGAGGCCCTTGCCGATATTGCTCCATTCCCCCGCCGGCAGCGGCACAGAGGCGGTCTTGGTGCCGAGGTTGAAGGCGCAGAAGATCTCCTCCGCGCCGTCGCGGCGCAGGAAATGCAGCAGCGGCCCCTCGGCCTCCAGATCCTCCATGGTGCCGGTGCGCAGCACCGGATGCGCCTTCCGGAGTGCGATCACCCGCTGGTAATGGGTCATCAGCGAATTCGGCTCGTCCGACTGGGTGTCGACGGCCATCGCGGCCTGCAGCGGCGACACCGGCAGCCAGGGCTTGCCGTAGCCGAAGCCCGCATGGGGCGCGCCGGCCTCCCAGACCATCGGGGTGCGGCAGCCGTCGCGGCCCTTGAACTCGGGCCAGAACTCGATCCCGTAGGGGTCCTGGAGGTCGTCGTAGCCGACTTCCGCCTCGGGCAGGCCCAGTTCCTCGCCCTGGTAGATGCAGGCCGAGCCGCGCAGGCACATCAGCAACGTCGAATAGGCGCGCAGCCCGTCCGGGGTCAGGTGCCAGCGGGTGGCGTGGCGCACCACGTCGTGGTTGGAATAGGCCCAGCAGGCCCAGCCGTCGGGGGCGGCCTGCATCACGTCCTCCATCACCTGCTTGACGTAATCGCCCTGCGGCGCGTCGCCCGACAGCAGTTCGAAGGCGTAGCACATGTGGATCAGGTCATTGCCGGCGGTGTACTGGCCCAGGATCTCCAGCCCGCGCTGGTCGTCGCCGACCTCGCCCACGGCGGCGGCGCCGTAGGGTTCCATCACCGCGCGCAGCCGGCGCAGGAAGGTCAGGTTCTCGGGCTGGGACTTGTCGTGCAGGTGGTCCTGCCAGGTGTAGGGGTTCACCGCCGGGGCGGTCTTGGCCTCGCGCCGCTCGGGGGGCAGGGCGGGGTTGTCGGTCAGCGCCGCGTCGTGGGTGTAGAAGTTGATCGTGTCCAGGCGGAAGCCGTCGACGCCACGCTCCAGCCAGAAGCGCGCGACATCCAGCAGCGCCTCCTGGACGTCGGTGCAGTGGAAGTTCAGGTCCGGCTGCGAGGTCAGGAAGTTGTGCAGGTAGTATTGCTGGCGCGAGCTGTTCCACTGCCAGGAGGAGCCGCCGAAGATCGACAGCCAGTTGTTGGGCGGCGTGCCGTCGGGCTTGGCATCGGCCCAGACATACCAGTCGGCCTTGGCGTTTTCCCGGTCGGTGCGGCTTTCCAGGAACCAGGGGTGCAGGTCCGAGGTATGCGACAGCACCAGGTCGATCATCACCCGCAGGCCCAGTTCGTGGGCGCGCGCGATCAGCGCGTCGAAATCGCTGAGCGAGCCGAACATCGGGTCGACCGCGCAGTAATCGCTGACGTCATAGCCGAAGTCCTTCATCGGAGAGGTGAAGAACGGAGAGATCCAGACCGCATCGGCGCCAAGGTTGGCGACGTGCTCGAGCCGCATGGCGATGCCGGCAAGGTCGCCGATACCGTCATTGTTGCTGTCCTGGAAGCTGCGCGGGTAGATCTGGTAGATCACCGCGCCGCGCCACCAGTCTGCCCCGCCGGGGGTTTCGGTCTTCAGTTGGGAGGTCATTGGCAAGATCCTATTTGACGGAGCCGGCCAGCAGGCCGCGCACCAGGTATTTCTGCATGGCGAAGAAGACGATCAGCGGCACCGCGATGGAGACGAAGGCGGCAGTCGCCAGGATCTCCCAGTTGCCGCCGCGGGTGCCCATGAGTTCCACGATCTGCGCGGTCATCACGGTGGTCTTCCCCGTGGCATCGATAAGGAAAACCTTCGCGACCAGCAGGTCGTTCCATGTCCACAGGAACTGGAAGATCGCGAAGCTGGCCAGCGCCGGGAAGGAGAGGGGCAGGATGATCTTGCGGAAGATCTCGAATTCCGATGCCCCGTCGACGCGGGCGTTCTCGATGATGTCGCGCGGCAGGCCGGCCATGTAGTTGCGCAGCAGGTAGATCGCCATCGGCAGGCCGAAGCCGGTATGGGCCAGCCAGACCCCCAGGTAGCCCTTGCCGATGCCGATCGCCAGATGCAGCTTCAGCAGCGGGATCAGCGCCAGCTGCAGCGGCACCACCAGCAGCGCCACCACCACGGCGATCAACAGCGCCCGGCCGGGAAAGTTCATCCAGGCCAGCGCATAGGCCGCATAGGCGGCGATCAGGATCGGGATGATCGTCGCCGGGATCGTCACCGTCAGCGTGTTGAAGAAGGCCTTGGCCATGCTGTCGGTGGCATTGCCGCTGAACAGCACCCGGGCGTAGTTGGCCAGGGTGAACTTCGGCGGCAGCTTGGCCACGGCGAACAGCCGCTCTCCGCGCTTGCCCTCGAAGGGGCTGGGGCTTTCCATCCGGTAGCTGCCGTCGGCCTTCAGGGTCAGGCTGGCGCCGTCGCGGGTGGTGCCGGTCTCTCCGGCCTTGAACTCGTCCAGCTGGCGCGGCGTGGTGCCCCAGGTGGCGATCCGGGCATCGGGGTTCTCTCCCTCCAGCAGGTTGCCCTCGATCACGTAGAGCCCGCCTGCCTGGCGGGCACTGTCGGGGGCACCGGTGCGCAGCGCCAGGTTTTGCTCGGAGGCGAAGAGCGCCTTCCACCAGCCGGTGGCGGCGATCTGGTCGGCGGTCCGGAAGGACGAGATGAAGAGGCCCGCGGTGGGCAGCAGCCAGAGCACCACCAGCACCAGCACCGAAAGGTGCACGGCCCAGCTCAGCGCGCTTTTCTTGCCGGCGATATTGTCCATGGGGTCTCCTCAGCGCATCTCGCGGCGCGCGTTGCGCACGTTCCAGACCAGGATCGGCAGCACCAGGATCATGATCACCATGGCCGAGGCAGAGCCGACGCCCCAGTCGTTCGCCCGGAACAGCTTGTCGTACATGTAGTTGGCCAGGACCTGGGTCTCCCACTGGCCGTTGGTCATGGCGAAGACGATGTCGAAGATCTTCAGCACCAGGATGGTGATGGTGGTCCAGACCACGACGATGGTGTTCCGGATCTGCGGCACCTTGATGCGGAAGAAGATCTGGAACGGGTTGGCGCCGTCGACGATGGCGGCCTCGACCGTTTCGTCGGGGATGCCGCGCAGCGCGGCCGAGAGGATCACCATGGCAAAGCCGGTCTGGATCCAGATCAGCACGATCATCAGGAAGAAGTTGTTCCAGAACGGCACGGTCAGCCATTGCTGCGGGGTGTCACCGCCAAGCGCCATGTAGACCGCGTTCAGGATGCCGATCTGCTCGGACCCGGCGGGGCGGGCGTCGTAGACCAGCTTCCAGATCACCGCCGCCCCCACGAAGGAGATCGCCATCGGCATGAAGATCAGCGATTTCGCCAGGCTGCCCCAGCGGATCCGGTCGGTCAGCTGGGCCGCCAGAAGCCCGAAGGCGGTCGCGGCGGCGGGCACCACGATCAGCCAGAGCATGTTGTTGCGCATGGCCTCCCAGAACTTCGGCTCGTGCATCATCTGGCGGTAATTCGACAGGCCCGCCCATTCGTAGCCGCCGCCGGGCAGACGGTGGGTCAGCGACAGGCGGATCGTCTCGACCACCGGGTAGGCCAGGTAGAGGCCGAGGGCGAAGATTGCCGGGAACAGGAACAGCCAGGGCCGGATCATGTTGGCGCGGTTGATGTTGCGCCCGATGTTGGGCCCGCGCGCCGGGCAGAGCACCTTGTCGAGGATCAGGTTGGCCAGGTAGAAATAGCCGATGCAGCCCCCGACGCCGATGGCGATGGTGATGACGGCCTGAAGTGCTGGGTTCATGGTGCCCTCATGTGCGTCGCGACGGGGGCCCCGCGGGGCCCCCGGGGTGGCGGCTTACTTGATCGCGTCCCAGGAGGCCTGGATGTCGTCGGCCACGTCCTGCGCCGACTTGCCGCCGACGAAATCGACCATGCCGGTCCAGAAGCTGCCCGCGCCCACCGCACCCGGCATCATGTCGGAGGCGTCGAAGCGGAAGGTGGTGGCCTGCAGCAGGATCTCGTTCATCTTCTTCATGGTCGGATCCCCGAAGACCGAGGTGTCGACCTTCTTGAACGGCGTCAGGAAGCCGGTACGGGCCATCCAGATCTCGTGCGCCTCGGGGGTTTCGAGGTACTGGATCAGCGCCTCGGCGCCCTTGCTGTCATTGGTGATCGACCACAGCGTGCCGGCGCCCAGCACCGGGTTGCCCAGGTCCTTGTCGGCATAGGAGGGGAAGTAGAAGAAATCGACATCGGTGCCGATCTCGGTGCCCTCGGGGAAGAAGCTGGGGATGAAGCTGGCCTGGTGCTGCATGTAGCACTGCGCCGGGATCGAGAAGAGGCCCTTGGGGCTGTCGCGGAAATCGGTGGTGGCAACGGCGGCGGCGCCGCCCGCGACCTTGGCATCATCCTTGGCGAACCAGCCGAAATCCTCGATCGCCTTGACGACGCGGGGATCGTTGAACGGCATCTTGTTGCTGACCCAGTCGTCGTAGACCTCGGGCGGGTTGTTGCGCAGCATGATGTCCTCGACCCAGTCGGTCGCCGGCCAGCCGGTCGCCCCGCCCGAGCCCAGGCCGATGCACCAGGGGGTCTCTCCGTCGGCGACCATCTGTTCGGTCAGCGCCTTCAGCTCTTCCATGGTCTTGGGCACTTCGTAGCCCATGTCCTCGAAATTCTCGGGGACGTACCAGACCAGCGATTTCACATCGACCTTGTAGGGAAAGCCGTAGACCTTGCTGGTGCCGTCCGGTCCCTTGAAGCTGCCAAGCTTCGCCCAGCTGTCGCCGGCGGCGTAATTCTCCTTCAGCCAGTCGGCGGTGTTGTCGGGCAGGGCGGTCAGGAAGCCGCCGCGCGCCATGTCGGCGGCCAGCCCCGGCTGCGGGAAGATCGCGATGTTGGGGGCCGATCCGGCCTCCGCATCGATGCGGATCTGCTGCTCGAAACTGTCGGAGCCGACGTAGGAATAGGTAAAGCCGGTGGCCTTGGCAAAGCCGTCCAGCACCGCTTCCACGTCCTCCTGGTCGGGGCCCAGCCAGGGGCCGAAGACGGTCACGTTCTCGGCGTGCGCCATGCCGGATGCCAGCGCCGCAACGGCTGTCACCGTGAGAAATGTCTTTCTCATGAATACTCCTCCCGATTGAAATCTCCGGCGCTCTGGTCCCTCCTCCGACTCGGGTTTCAAAGCGCTTTGACTTGGAATGTTAAATGCGATGCTTCGGCCCGCTGTCAACATCCCGTGAATTTTTCCTTGAAATGCGCATGAATATCGCAGTCTGAATGTGAGAATTCAAACGGATTGACCTGCGCCTCATTTCGCCTAAAAGATGTGAGTCACAAAATTTGAAAGCGCTTTGGAACCATGAACCTGAAGACCCTGTCGGAAAAGCTGGGCCTGTCGCAAACCACGGTCAGCCGGGCGCTGAACGGCTATCCGGAGGTCAGCACGGCCACCCGCCTGCGGGTGGAAGAGGCCGCGCGACAGTACAACTACCGTCCCAACAGCCGGGCCAAGGGGCTGGCCACCGGGCGCTCCATGGTGATCGGGCAGATCATCCCGACCTCGATCCAGCACGAGATGGTCAACCCGGTGTTCGGCGATTTCGTCTCCGGGGCGACCCAGGCGCTGGCCGGGCATGGCTACGACATGATGATCAGCCGGGTGCTGGACGAGGACGAGGGCAAGGTCTACCGGGAGTTGCACGCCCGCGGCGCCGTCGACGGGGTGATCCTGCAGGGGCCGCTGGTCGAGGATCCCCGCATTCCCCTGCTGCGCGAGATCGGGCTGCCCTTCATCGTGCATGGCCGCTCGACCGGAGAGGCGGGGCCCTACAACTGGGTCGACGTCAACAACCGCCGCTCGTTCCAGAGGGCCACGCGCTTCCTGCTGGATCTGGGGCACCGCCGGATCGGCCTGCTGAACGGCCACGAGACGATGGATTTCGCCCGCCGCCGCCGCGCCGGCTACACCGAGGCGCTGGCCGGGGCCGGTATCGCCCCCGATCCGGCGCTGATGGCCAGCGACGAGATGACCGAAAGCTTCGGCTTTGCCCGCACCCGCGACATGCTGGCGCTGGCCGCGCCGCCGACGGCGATCCTGGCCTCTTCCATGCTGGCGGCCATCGGCGTGCGCCGCGCCATCCAGGAGGCCGGGCTGCGGATGGGGCGCGACGTCTCGGTCATCACCCATGACGACGACCTGTCCTACCTGAAGAACGGCGAGGACGTGCCGATCTTCACCGCCACGCGGTCCTCGGTGCGGCGCGCCGGGATCATCCTGGCGGAAAAGCTGGTCGCGCTGATCGCCAATCCCGCCGCCGCCCCGGTCACCCACATGCTCGAGGCCGAGCTGGTGGTCGGGCGCTCTACCGGCCCCGTTCCCGTGAAAGGCTGACATGCTTCCCACCCGCAAGGACTTTCCCGACGGTTTCCAGTTCGGCACCGCCACCTCCTCCTACCAGATCGAGGGGCACGGCTTCGGCGGCGCCGGTCCCACCCACTGGGACAGTTTCGCCGCCACCCCCGGCAACGTGGTGCGCGGCGAGGACGGCGCCCGCGCCTGCGAACATTACCTGCGCTACGCCGGGGACCTGGACCTGGTGCGCGACGCGGGCTTTGACGCCTACCGCTTTTCCACCAGCTGGGCGCGGGTGCTGCCCGAGGGGCGCGGGGCGGTGAACCAGGAGGGGCTGGATTTCTACGACCGGCTGACCGATGCGCTGCTGGAACGCGGCCTGAAGCCCGCCGCGACGCTCTACCACTGGGAGCTGCCCTCGGCGCTGGCGGACCTGGGTGGCTGGCGCAACCGCGACATCGCCGGCTGGTTCGCCGATTTCACCGAGGTGATCATGGGCCGGATCGGCGACCGGATGCATTCCGTCGTCCCGATCAACGAACCCTGGTGCGTCGGCTGGCTGAGCCATTTCTGGGGCGCCCATGCGCCGGGCCTGCGCGATATCCGCGCCACGGCGCGGGCCATGCACTATGTCCTGCTGGCCCATGGCCGCGCCATCGAGGTGATGCGGGGCCTCGGGATGGGCAACCTGGGCGGGGTCTTCAACATGGAATGGTCCACCCCCGCCGACGACACCCCCGATGCCGTGCTGGCCGCCGAACGCTATGACGCGATCTACAACCGCTTCTTCCTGGGCGGGGTCTTCCACCGCGCCTACCCGGACGCGGTGATGGAGGGCTTCGCGCCGCATATGCCGGAGGGCTGGCAGGACGATTTCGACACCATTTCCCGGCCGCTCGACTGGGTGGGGGTGAACTACTACACCCGCAAGCTGATCGCCCCGGCGCCCGGTTCCTGGCCGCATCTGCAGGAGGTCGGGGGGCCGCTGCCCAAGACCCAGACCGGCTGGGAGATCTATCCGCAGGGGCTGACCGATTTCCTGCTGCGCACCGCGCGCGACTATACCGGGGACCTGCCGCTGATCGTGACCGAGAACGGCATGGCCCATGCCGATGCGGTGCAGGCCGACGGCACGGTGCCGGATGCGGCGCGCATCGATTACCTGCGGGACCATCTTCAGGCGGTGCGTGCGGCCATTGCCGCGGGCGCGCCGGTGCAGGGCTATTACGTCTGGTCGCTGATGGACAATTACGAATGGTCGCTGGGCTACGAAAAACGCTTCGGCCTGGTGCATGTGGATTTCGACACCATGGTCCGCACCCCGAAGGCCTCGTGGCACGCGCTGGCCCGGGCCCTCGGGGGCGCATAAAAAAGCGGCGGGGCAGGGGCCGCTGCGCGTGTGGAGGATTGACGCGGCTCGCGTCGCGCAGCAAATCCTTTGCCCATGAAAATGATCATCGACACGGATCCGGGCGTCGACGACGCCATGGCGATCCTCTTCGCCGCCCTGCACCCCGGGATCGAGCTGCTGGGCCTCACCACCGTCTTCGGCAACGTCACCATCGAGCAGGCGACGCGCAATGCGCTGCGCCTGGTGGAACGCGCCGGCCTCGACATTCCCGTGGCCGAGGGCGCGGGCAAGCCGCTGGAGCTGCCGCCCTTCGAGCCCGCGCATATCGTCCACGGTCCCGAGGGCTTTGGCCACCTGCCGGCCGAAACGCCCGCGCGCGCCGCCCTTTCGGAAACCGCGCCCGAGTTCCTGGTCCGCATGGCCCGCGCGCACAAGGGAGAGCTGGTGCTCTGCCCGATCGGCCCGATCACCAATGTCGCCGAGGCGATCCGCCTGGATCCGGAGTTCGCGACCAATGTGGACCGCATCGTGGTGATGGGCGGGACGCTGGACGCGCCGGGCAATGTCTCGGCCGTGGCCGAAGCGAACACATGGCACGATCCCCATGCGCTCGACGTGGTGCTGGCCTCGGGGGCGAAGGTGGTGATGGTGGGCCTTGATGTCACCATGCAGGTGCTGCTGAAGGCCCCGGATTTCGACCGCCTGGCCGCGGCCCATCCCGAGCATGGCAGCTTCCTGAAGGCCATGAGCCACTTCTACCTGGAGTTCTACCATTCCAAGGGCGAAGTCGGCTGCGGCCTGCACGATCCGATGGCCGTGATCGCCTGCCTGGAGCCCGAGCTCTTCACCCTGGAGGAGACGCCGCTGGCCTGCGTGCTGGAAGGCCCCGAGATCGGTCGCATGGTGCGCGCGCCCGACAGTGGCCGCACCCCGGCGCTGGTCTGCATGGACTGCGATCCCACGGTCATGGCCGAACGCTTCTTCGCGCCCTTCGAGGCCGCCGGCGCCCCGGCCTGAGTTCACGTTTTCTGCTGCCCTCGGCGGCAGCCGTGTTAACGTTTGGCATGAGTCGGCCTGGCCTCTGCGAGAGGGTGGGCCGACGGTCATTTTGTCCAATAGACGCATATTCGCGACAGTTTGGCATTAACTGTTACAACTTTATGTTGATCTGGGCCGAAAAAGCCATGACCTGAGTGAGAGTCCGCCATGCTTACGTTGCATACCTGACCCTCTTCAAAGGTTAATTTCGATCTCCATATCGTGTCCGGAGCGTGACCACCCGACCGGGATCGGGGGCGCAGCGAAGCCGCGCCTAGCCTTTGAAAAATCAGGCCGGAACCTCTGTTTCACAAGGTGGTAGAGGCGCCGCGGCGCAGCGAAATCCAAGAGTTAACAGGTGACGCGAGTGGCCTTCAACCTGAGGCCGAGAACGGTAAAGGCCCTTCCGGTGCGGCACATTGCCGCCTACTGCTAGGGGCGTCGCCCCCGTATCGCACGGGTGTTCCCACGACGCGCCCATCGTTCTATAGACGCGCCGCAACCTTACCGCCGGTCGTAGGGCATGTTCCTCGCGGCCGTGTAGCCTCATGAGACGAACATTGCTGAGACCCTGGAAAATCCTCTTCGCGCTGGCCATGACGGTCGCGCTGTCGGGATGCCGGTATGAGGTGCTCTTCCCCAGCGGCTGGGTAGCCGCGCAAGAGCGCAATCTGCTGGTCATCTCGACTGTAATCATGTTGATCGTCGTCATCCCTGTCGTGGTGATGGCCGTCTACTTCCCCTGGAAATACCGCTCCTCCCGTCAGGACAAGACCGACTACGATCCCGAGTTCACCCACTCGAACAAGATCGAAGTCGTCGTCTGGGGCGTTCCGATCCTGATCGTGATCGCCCTTGGCATCTTCACCGCGATCTATACCTACCGGCTGGATCCGTACCGCCCGCTCGACTATGCGGGGCTGGAGAACAAGGACACCCCGATCGAGGTCGAAGCGGTGTCGCTCGACTGGAAATGGCTCTTCATCTACCCGCAGTATGGCGTGGCCTCGGTGAACGAGCTGGCGATCCCGGTCGATCACCCGATCAACCTGCGCCTTTCCTCTTCCACGGTCATGAACACCTTCGCCGTGCCGGCCCTGGCCGGGATGGTCTATTCCATGCCTGCCATGGAAACCAAGCTGCACATGATCGCCGACAAGGAAGGCACCTTCGAGAGCCGTTCCGGCCACTATTCGGGCCCGGGCTTCTCCAAGATGACGTTCCAGACGATCTCGATGAGCGAAGGCGACTTCAAGGGCTGGATCCAGAAGGCCGCGGCCAGCAATGCACCGCTGACCCGCACCTCCTACCTGCAGCTTGAAAAGCCCACCATCGCGGAGCCCGTGCACTACTACTCCTCCGTCGAGGACAACCTGTTCGACCGCGTGGTCGGCCTGTGTGTTGAACCCGGCAAGGTCTGCATGAGCACCATGATGATGCAGGACAAGCAGGGCGGTGGCGGCCTGGCTGGCATCAAGAACAAGCCCGCCTACGAGTACGACGACGAGCGCGCCATCGACAGCTTCGGTAACCCGATCAACGAGGGTGCCGAGCCCACCGAATCCCACGACCAGGAAGAGCTGTCCTCCCTGGAAGTTCAGCGAGGCACGCATGTCAACTGAAGTCACACATTCCCCCCAGGAAACGTGGTCGCCGCTTTTCGGCCGACTGACGCTTGACTGGATCCCCTACCACGAGCCGATCCTGGTCGGCACCTTCGCGGGTGTCGCCATCGGGGGTCTGATCGTGCTGGCCCTGATGACCTACTTCCGTCTCTGGGCGCCGCTGTGGAAGAACTGGGTCGTCTCCATCGACCACAAGAAGATCGGCATCATGTACATGGTGCTTGGCTTCATCATGTTCGTGCGCGGCTTCGCCGACGCGATCATGATGCGCCTCCAGCAGGCCCTGGCCGCCGGTGGATCGGAGGGCTACCTGCCGCCGCACCACTTCGACCAGGTCTTCACCGCCCACGGCGTGATCATGATCTTCTTCGTCGCCATGGCCTTCATCACCGGCATCATGAACTTCGTCATGCCGACGCAGATCGGTGCCCGCGACGTGGCCTTCCCGTTCCTGAACAACTTCGCGTTCTGGATGACGGTGGCAGGCGCGCTGCTGGTCAACATCTCGCTGTTCATCGGTGAATTCGCCCGCGTCGGCTGGCTGGCCTTCCCACCCTTGTCGGGCGCGGCCTATTCCACCGGACCCGGGATGGACTACTACCTCTGGGCGCTTCAGATCGCCGGTATCGGGACGACGCTGTCGGGGGTGAACCTGCTGGTGACCATCTTCAAGATGCGCGCCCCGGGCATGAAGCTGTTCGACATGCCGGTCTTCACCTGGACCGCGCTCTGCACCAACGTGCTGATCGTCGCCGCCTTCCCGGTCCTGACCGTCTCCCTCGCGCTGCTGCTGCTTGACCGTTACGTCGGCACGCACTTCTTCACCAACGACCTTGGTGGCAACGCGATGATGTACGTCAACCTGATCTGGATCTGGGGCCACCCCGAGGTCTACATCCTCATCCTGCCGATCTTCGGTGTCTTCTCCGAGGTCGTCGCGACCTTCTCGGGCAAGCCGCTGTTCGGCTACAAGACGATGGTCTGGGCGACCATGGCCATCATGGTCCTGTCCTTCATCGTCTGGCTGCACCACTTCTTCACCATGGGCTCCGGCGCGGCGGTGAACACGTTCTTCGGCATCACGACGATGATCATCGCCGTCCCGACGGGCGTGAAGATCTTCAACTGGCTGTTCACCATGTACAAGGGCAACGTGCGCTTCGAAGTGCCGATGCTCTGGACCACCGGCTTCATCGTCACCTTCGTGATCGGTGGCATGACGGGCGTCCTGCTGGCCATTCCGCCGGTCGACTTCCAGCTGCACAACTCGCTGTTCCTGATTGCGCACTTCCACAACGTGATCATCGGCGGCGTGGTGTTCGGCGTCTACGCGGCCGTCACCTACTGGTGGCCGAAGGCCTTCGGCTTCAAGCTGGATGACCGTATCGGCAAGGCATCGTTCTGGTTCTGGTTCGTCGGTTTCTACCTGGCCTTCATGCCGCTCTACGCGCTTGGCCTGATGGGTGTGACCCGCCGGATGCAGTCCTACATGGACCAGGCCTGGCAGATCTACTTCGTCATCGCCCTGATCGGTGCGCTGTGCATCTTCACCGGCATCCTGCTCGCCTTCTTCAACTTCTTCTACTCGACCATCAACCGGAAGAAGCTGGCCTGCGGCTCTGACCCGTGGAATGCACGTACCCTGGAGTGGGCAACCCAGTCCCCGCCGGCGTACTACAACTTCCCCGAGGACGTGCATGTGCGCGGCAAGGACGAGTTCTGGCGCATGAAGCAGGAAGGCTTCAAGTGGTCCGGCAACTACAGCCCGATCCACATGCCCAAGAACACCGCCACCGGCGTGGTCCTTGGCGCCATGGCCCTGGTCTTCGGCTTCGCCATGGTCTGGTACATCTGGTGGCTGGCGATCATTAGCTTCGTGCTCATGATCGGCACCGTCATCGCCCATACCTTCAACTACAACCGCGACTACTACATTCCGGTGTCGGAAATCGCGGAGATCGAAAGCAAGGGAACCGTCGCATGACCATGATCGACACCCCCCTGACCGGACGCGTGGAGGGGCCTGCTGGCCCCTCCCATCCCGCCGATCACGCCCATGGGCACGACCACGGCCATCACGATAGCCCGACGCCGCTTGGCTTCTGGATCTATCTGATGAGCGACTGCATCATCTTCGGCACGCTCTTCGCGACCTACGCGGTGCTGGGATACAACTATGCAGGCGGTCCCTCGCCCAAGGACCTGTTCGAACCGGGCTTCGTCCTGATCGAAACGGCCCTGCTGCTGATCTCGTCCGTGACCTTCGGCGTGGCGATGCTGCGCGCAGAGGCCGGCAAGCTTGACGGCACCTCGCTGTGGCTGATCATCACCGCGATCTTCGGTGCGGGCTTCATCGCGATGGAACTCTACGAATTCCGTCACCTGATCCACATCGGCGCGGGTCCGGACCGCTCGGGCTTCCTGTCGGCGTTCTTCACGCTGGTCGGCACCCACGGTCTGCACGTGACCTCGGGCCTGATCTGGCTGATCACCCTGTCTGTGCAGCTGCGCATCCATGGCCTGACCGAGGCCAACATGCGTCGTCTCGGTACGCTCAGCATGTTCTGGCACTTCCTCGACCTCGTGTGGATCGGCGTCTTCTCCTTCGTCTACCTCGTGAGGCTGATCTGATATGAGCACCCCCACCACGCACAGCCACGGCACGATGGGCAAGCTCATGATGGGCTTCGCCATGTCCATCATCCTGACGATCATCCCCTTCGGGATCGTCATGGGCGACCCGGCAATGTCCTCGAACATGAAGATCGGGATCATCATGGGTCTGGGTGCCATCCAGATCATCGTGCACCTCGTGTACTTCCTGCACCTCGACACCAAGGGCGAGGGCGGCTGGACCATGGCGGCCACCATGCTGGCCATCGTCATCCTGGTCATCGTCATGGCAGGCTCGCTCTGGGTCATGCACAACATGAACGAGAACATGATGCCGATGCCCAACGACATGAAGGCGCTGATGGATGCCCAGGGCGGCGAAGCCATGCCCCTGGACATGGACAACATGGAGCACGGCGGCACCGAGGAAACCGGTCACTGAGACCGGCCCCGGGCCACTGACGACACCACAGACGGGGGGCGGGCAATCCGTCCCCCGTTTCCGTTCCTGACCCAAAGATGGAAGGCGCCCATGACGCGCAACATCCGATGGCCGCTGACGATCATCGTCACGCTCTTCGCTCTCTTCGGTCTCTGGGGCTTTGCCAGCCTCGGGATCTGGCAGGTGCACCGGCTGCACTGGAAGCTGGACCTGATCCAGCGGGTGGACGAACGCGTCCATGCCGATCCGGTGCCCGCGCCCGGACCCGGCGACTGGCCGGACGTCACCACCGAAAGCGCCGAATACCTGCGGGTGACCCTGAAGGGCAGCTTCCTGAACCAGGACGAGCTTCAGGTCTACACGCCCTCCGACTACGGCCCCTCCTACTGGGTGATGACGCCGCTGAAACGCGACGACGGCACGCTGGTCTGGATCAACCGCGGCCTGGTGCCCGAGAAGCTGCGCGATCCCGCCACCCGCACCCCGCCCGAGGGCGAGGTCACGGTCACCGGCCTGCTGCGCATCAGCCAGTCCAAGGGGTGGCTCTTCTCGCAGAAGGACGACCCGGCGGCGGGCAAGTGGTATCGCCGCGACATCGCCGCGATGAGCGCCGCGAAGGGCCTGGACAATGCCGCGCCCTATTTCGTCGATGAAGACGCCGTGGCGGGCCCCGAATGGCCGAAGGGCGGCCAGACGGTGATCGCCTTCCGCAACTCGCACCTCTCCTACGCGATCACCTGGTTCGCGATGGTCGGGCTGGTGCTGATCTGCTACGGCATCTTCCTGTTCAGCGAGCTGCGCCGCCGCGACTGAGCTACCACACGACCGGGTGGGTTTCCCCGGTCTGCACCTGAACCAGCCCCTCCGGCGCATGGTCGGAGGGCGCGACCAGGTTCCACCGCCAGGGCGAGCAGGTCAGCGTCGCGAAGGCCAGCCGCTCCGGGAAGCCCGGCGCCCAGCGGGGGTGGAACGAGGGTTCGAACATCCATTCGACCTGCTCTCCGGCGGCATAGAGCGCCGCCATGTCCGCCGCCAGCGCCTCGGCGGGGCGGGCGGTCATCAGGCCGGCGATCTCATAGGGGACCCGTGCCACGACCTCTCCGCGATGGACCAGCACCCAGCCGCCCTGCATCTGGGCGCAGGTATTGACCGCCAGTGCCATCGCCGCATCGCAGGAGCCCACGGCCCAGACATTGTGCTTGTCATGCGCCATGGAGCAGCACAGCGCCGTCCCGGGGTCCTTCGGGCCGCAGCCCAGCCAGAACATCTTGGAGACGGAGGCGGTGCCGCTGTAGCGGTCCACGATGGCGAACTTGGTGATGTTGCGGCTCTCGTCGCGCTGCACCAGGCCCTCGGCGACGGGCAGATCGAAGGTCAGGAAATCGTCGGTCCAGTGGAACGGGCGCAACACGGCGGCCTGCGCCGTCGCGCTTTTGCGGGGGGCGGGGATCGCGAAATCCTGCGCGCTCAGCGCGCGCCCGATGTTGACGGTCTGGCGGGCCCAGTCCGGCCAGTCGATCCTGGGCACCTCCAGCAGGTAGTTGGTCCCGTCCGAGGCCTGCCGGCCATCGGCCCAGACCTCGGCGATCTCGAAGCGTTCGACATCCGAGAGCAGCACGATATCGGCAAAGCGGCCCGGGGTCAGGGACCCGACCCAGGGCGTCAGCCGCATGTGCCGCGCCGGATTGATCGTGGCAAGCTGGATCGCCTTTTCCGGGGCCAGCCCCGCATCGATCGCCATGCGTACGTTGCGGTCGGTGGCCCCGGTCGCCAGCACCTCCTGGGCGGGGCGGTCGTCTGTTGCCAGCGCCACCTGCGACCAGTCGGTCAGGCCCCGTTCCAGCAGCCCGGCGATGATCTCGGGGCCGGTGTGGATGCGGATCTCGACGAAAAGGCCCGCCTGAAGCTTGTCGAAGGCCTCCTCGGCGGTCCAGGCTTCGTGGTCCGAAGCGATGCCGGAGGCGGCGAAGGCGTTGATGTTGGGCAGGTCGCGGATCCCGGCGGCGTGCCCCTCGACCACGGCGCGGGCGGCCCAGGTGGCCTCCATCATCGACCAGAGGCGATCATGGGCGGGGTTCGCGGGGTCGGACACGGCGGGCCAGTCCATCACCTCGTCCAGACCGGCGGCCATCAGGCTTTGGGTCAGGAAGCGGGACTGGTCCTGCCCGTCCAGATGCGCGCCGTGTTCCCAGGCGGTGGGCGGCACGGCGGAACCGGGCAGGGGAAAGATCTTCAGCGGCGAGCCGGCCCGCGCCGGGGCCAGCCAGAACTCCAGCGTCTTCTGTGGCACCACGTTCGAGAACTCGTGGCTGGCCTCGCAGGTCCAGGTGTTGCCGCGCGGGATGACCAGCGCGGCCTCGTATTCCGGGGTGACGTGGCTGCTTTCGATATGCTTGTGTACCTCGCCCAGCCCGGGCACGGCAGAGAGCTGCGGGCGCTCGACGGTCCGAAGGGCGGTCCCGGCAAAGCTGCCGCGCGGGCCCACGCAGGCGATGCGGCCCGCGTGGATCGCCAGCTCGACATCCTCGCGCCAGAGGCCGGTGTTGGTATCCAGCAGCCGGCCCACCCGCAGCAGCAGGTCGGCGGGTTTGCGGCCCAAAGCGACGGCGATCAGGGTCTGGCGGAGGCGGGCCTCGCCCGCGGCGGTGATCTCGGTCATGTCCAGCCCTCCGGGGTCTTTGTCAGGATCGGGGTGGCGAAGGCGCCCTCGACCGGCACGGCGCCGACATGGGCCTGCCAGCCGGTGCCCTGAAGCATCGCGGCGCCGATGGCGACGGGGGCGACGCCGATCAGCTCCATCAGCCGCAGCACGGCGGCGATGGACTTGCCCGAGGAGAGCACGTCATCGACGACCGCCACGCGCCTGCCCTCCAGCAGGGGCAGCATCCGGGGATCGACGTAAAGCCGCTTGCCGCCGCTGGGCGTGGTGATCGAGGAAAGCTCGACCGAGAGGGCCTCGTCGTACCAGAACTTGCGGCTGGTCCCCAGCGGCACCAGACGGGCATGGCCCAGACGGCGCGCCACGGCCTCGGCCAGCGGCAGGCCCAGGGTCGGCACGGCGATGATCACCTCGGGCGCATGGCCCTCCAGCGCCGCCGCCACGCGGTCAGCGATGGCATCCAGCACCGGGAAACTGGCCTGGTTCAGGATCAGCGAGGCGGTGCCGCGCGCCCCGTCAGGCAGGGTGCGGATCGGCAGCAGCAACTGGGCGTCGCCCATCGCCACGGCATAGGTTTCCCGGTCCGGCTGCACGCCGGGCGTCAGGTCGGTGTGCAGCTGCTGCCAGACGTCGGTCCTCACGTCGCTTCCCCCTTGTGTCTAAGTGCTCCGGATTTACCCTCGCCCCGACCGGGATGGGAGAGCAAGTCATGACGAAACCGCTGATGGACGCGGATACCCTCGCGGAACTGAGTGCGCTCAGGCGCGATCTGCATGCCCACCCCGAGCTTGGCTTCGAGGAAACCCGCACTGCCGGGATCGTCGCCGCGCGCCTCAGGGCCGCCGGGATCGAGGTGACGACCGGGCTGGGCGGCACCGGCGTGGTGGGCACGCTGCGGCGCGGGTCGGGCAACCGGGCGATCCTTCTGCGTGCCGACATGGATGCGCTGGCCATGCCCGAGGAGACCGGGCTGCCCTATGCCTCGACCCGCCCCGGCAAGATGCATGCCTGCGGGCATGACGGACACACCACGATGCTGCTGGGCGCCGCCGAGGCGCTGGCGGCGTCGGGTGCATTCTCCGGCACGGTGCATTTCGTCTTCCAGCCCGCCGAGGAAGGGCGCGGCGGTGGCGCGGCCATGGTGGCGGACGGCTTCTTCGACCAGTTCCCGGTGGATGCGGCCTATGGGCTGCACAACATGCCGGGGCTGGATCTGGGGGTGATCGCGGCGGTGACGGGGCCTCAGCTGGCCTCTTCGGACAGCTGGACGGTGACCTTCCGGGGCATCGGTTCGCACGGCGCCAAGCCCCATCAGGGCCGCGATGCGGTGACCGTGGCGGGGCAGTTCCTGGGCCAGGTGCATTCCATCGTCGCGCGCGAGGTCGACCCGCTGGAACCCGCCGTGATCAGCGCCTGCGCGCTGGAGGCGGGCGATTTCAACGCCCTGAACGTGATCCCCGAGGTGGTGCGCATCGGCGGCACCGCCCGGGCCTATTCGACGACGGTGCGCGACCAGCTGGAAGAGGCCATCGGGCGCCATGCGAAGGGTCTGGCCGCCAGCTACGGGATTGAGGCGGATTATACCTTCACCCGCCGGATTCCGCCGGTGGTGAATGCCGAGCCCCCGACCGAGGCCGCCCGCCGCGCCGTGCGGGCCACTCTGGGCGCGGATCTGCTGCGCGAAAGCTTCCCGCCCTCGACCGCCGGGGATGATTTCGCCGAGTTCGGAACCCGGGTGCCCGGCTGCTATGTCTGGCTGGGCATGGGGGAAACCCGCGTGAACGGTCAGCACCACAACCGCAACTACGATTTCAACGATGCCTGCATCCCCCATGGCGTCGCCTTCTGGCGCGCCATCGTGGAGGAAGAGCTGGCCTAGGCGGCCAGCCCCTCCAGCAGGTGCGCGCGCAGGGCGGGGGCATCAAGGCCCATCGCCACGCGGATCGGATGCGGCCCCTCGACCAGCGCGCCGATCCCGTCCACCTGAAGGGGGCGGGTCTCGACGGTGAACAGATCCGGGAAAAGCGCGTAAAGCGGCACGCAGGGATCGTGCAGCGGGCGGCTTTCGCGCTCGGTCTCGCCGAAATAGGCCTGCACCAGATCGGCGGAGGTGACGGCGGCGACCTGTCCGGTGGCCCGCAGCGCGGCAAGCCAGGCAGCATCGGCGCGGAACTGGCGCGTCGCATCCAGCGGGATCAGCACCACATCCAGCCCGGCGTGCAGCACGCGCTGCGCGGCCTCCGGGTCCTGGCCCAGGTTGAACTCGGCCCGATTGCCGGGGCCGAAGTTGCCGTGGGTGTCGACGGCGCCGCCCATGGCGATGATCCGGCCGATCCGGGCGGCGGCTTCGGGGGCCTGATCCAGCAGCAGCGCGATATTGGTGAGCGGCCCGAGGCAGTGCAGATCGAGGCTGTCCGCCGGGTGCTCCATCAGCAGCTGCGCCAGTGCGGCGATGGCGGAGCCTGCGGGCGCTTCGGGGCTGGCAGGCAGCACCACGCCGCCCAGACCGTCATCGCCGTGAATGGCGATTTCGGGCTCATGGGCGCGGGCCAGGGGGGCATCGGCGCCCGGGTGCACCGGAACCTTAGAGCCGGCCAGCGCCACGAGGTTCAGCGCATTGGCGGTGGTCAGCCCCAGCCCGATATTGCCGGAAACCGAGGTCAGCGCCGCGACTTCCAGCAGCGGCGAGCGCAGCGCGAACAGGATCGCCAGCGCATCGTCAAGGCCGGGATCGGTGTCGATGACGATCATTGCAGATGCTCCCTGTCGATTTCGGCGATGCGGGCCTTGAAGCGGTCGGCCACCTGAAGAAGGTCCGCCATCGCCTTCTTCGCATCCAGCGTCAGCACCTTGCGGTCCTGCATCAGCCATTGCCCGGCGACCATGGTGGCGCGCACGTCGCTGGCCAGCGTCGCGAAGACCAGCATGGAGTAGATGTCGTAGATCGGATGCAGGCGCGGATCGTCCAGGCTGATGCGGATCAGGTCGGCCTGCTTGCCGGGTTCAAGGGAACCGATGCGATGGGCCATGCCCAGCGTTGCCGCGCCCTCGATCGTGGCCATGCGGATCACGTCGACGCAGGGCAAGGCGCCCCGGGTGCCGGCGGCGATCTTCTGGAACATGGTCGCGGGGCCGAACTGGCTGAAAAGGTCCAGCGTGTTGCCCGACATCGGCCCGTCGGTGGCGATGCCGACGTTCACGCCGCGTGCCCGCAGGGCGTTGATCGGGGCGATGCCGCGCCCGGCCTTGCCGTTCGAACGCGCGTTGTAGGCCACGTTGACGCCGCGCGTGGCCATCAGGTCCATGTCGGCCCCGGTCGGGTACATGCAATGGGCGGCGACCAGATGCGGGCTCAGCAGACCGGCGCGCTCGGCGACCTCGACCGTGGTGCAGCCGTGTTCGCGCTCGGCCCAGTCCAGCTCGGGCCGGGTTTCGGCCAGGTGCATCTGCACGGGCAGGCCGCGCCCCTCGTTCCAGCGCGCGACCCGGGCCATCACCTCGAGGCCGGTGGAATAGGGCGCGTGCGGCGCAGCCGAGGCGGTGATGCGCGGATGATCCGCGTAAAGGTCCGCCAGCGCGTCGAGCCGGGCAAAGCCTTCGTCCATGGAGCCATGATCGGGGGCGGCGAAATTCGCCAGCGTCTGGCCCACGACACCGCGCAGGCCGCTTTCGTCCAGCACCGCGCTGATGCGGTCCTCGAAGTAATACATGTCCGCCACACAGGTGACGCCGCCGCGGATCATCTCAAGCGCGGCAAGGCGGGCGCCGGTTTCGACCACATCGGCGGTGACCAGCGCGCGCTCCAGCGGCAGGATATAGCGGAACAGGCGGTCATCCACGTCCTCGCCCAGACCTCGGAACAGGGTCATCGGCATGTGGCAGTGGGGATTGACCATGCCGGGCAGGATCAGGTCGCCGCCCATGTCCTCGGTCTCGCCTTCGGGGGCGGGGCCGTCCCCAAGCGCGACGATCCGGTCGTCCTGCAGCGCGATCCAGCCGCGCGCGTGCTCGGTAAGGCCCGCATCCATGGTCAGGATGCGGGCATTGGTCAGGATCTTCATGCCGAGGCTGCGGGCAGCAGGCAGCACTGCTCGGGCAGGGGGATCAGGTTGACGTGCAGCCCCTCGTCATAGGGCGCGCTCAGCGGGCCGTTGGCCTTCACCTCGCCTGCCGGGGTGGTGCACTGGTACTGGTAGGCGCGGCCCAGATAGGTGCGCAGGCCCAGCGTTGCCGGGATGCCCCAGTCGGTGGTCGACACCGCCAGCCCCTCGGGGCGGGTTGCCAGCACGAAGTCCTGCGACGGCACGGTGAACTGCGATTTCGGGAAGTCGAGCGTGGCACCGCCCGCCATCTCGGCGCGCACGGCATCGCCGGCCTCGCCGATGGCGCGCATCGGGATCATGTTCTCGAAGCCCACGAAATCCGCCACGAAGGCGTTGGCGGGGCGCGAATACAGCACCTCGGGCGTGTCGAGCTGCATGATCTGCCCGGCGTTCATGATCGCCACGCGGTCGGAGATGGAGAAGGCCTCTTCCTGGTCGTGGGTCACGTAGAGCGCGGTGGTGCCGTTGGCCTGCTGGAGGCGGCGGATTTCGACCCGCATGTCGACACGCAGCTTCGCATCGAGGTTCGAGAGCGGCTCATCGAACATCAGCAGCGGCGGCTCGATCACCAGGGCGCGGGCCAGCGCCACGCGCTGGCGCTGACCGCCCGAGAGGTTGGCCGGGTAGCGATCGGCCAGGTGGCCAAGGCCGACGCGCTCGATCATGTCGTCGGCGCGGCGGTTGCGCTCGGCGGTGGCGACCTTGCGCTGTTTCAGCCCGAAGGCCACGTTGTCGCGCACGGTCAGGTGCGGGAACAGCGCATAGGTCTGGAACACCAGCCCGATGTCGCGGGCATGGGCGGGCAGGCGGGTCAGGTCACGTTCACCCAGCTTGATGGCGCCCGAGGTGGGTTCGAGGAAGCCCGCCACCAGCCGCAGCGTGGTGGTCTTGCCGCAGCCGGAGGAGCCCAGCAGCGACACCAGCTCTCCCTCGCCGACATGCAGCGAGAGGTCTTCCAGAACCTTGGTGGCGCCGTAATGGGCGGTGATCTGTTCGAGGGACAGGGAAACGGTCATGGCGCTCACTTGGTCAGGAAGGTCAGGCCCAGGGTGCGTTCGACGACGGCCATCACGGCCACGGTCACGAACATCAGCAGCACGGAAACCGAGGCGATGGTCGGATCGAAGAACTGCTCCATATGGGCAAGGATCTGGATCGGCAGGGTCGAGACGCCCGGGCCGGTCAGGAAGATCGAGACGGAAACGTCGTTGATCGAGGTGATGAAGGCCAGGATGAAGCCCGCGATGATGCCGGCGCGGACGTTCGGCAGGACCACGGTGAAGAAGGCCTTCCAGCGCGGGCAACCCAGGCTGATCGCCGCTTCCTCGATCGAGAAGTCGAAGGAGTTCAGCGAGGCGCCGACGACGCGCACGCAGTAGGGCAGCACGATCAGCGCATGGCCGATCATCAGCGAGGCCATGATCGGCATGTCCATCCCGATGGCCATGGACTTCATCAGCGAGAAGCCCAGCACGATCTCGGGGATCAGGATCGGCAGCACGTAGATATTGCCCAGGAAACGCGGCAGCTGGATGCGGTAGCGCGCCATGGCGTAGGCGGCGGGGATGCCGATGCACATCGACAGCGCCGTGCCGCCCACCGCCAGCTGGAAGCTGGTCCACATGGTGCGCGGGAAGGCCGAGATGGCGAAGACGTTCTCGTACCAGTGCAGGGTCAGGCCGCGCGGCGGGAAGGTCAGGAAGCTGGAATCCGACAGCGAGGCGCCGATGATGATGATCAGCGGCCCGATCAGGAAGGCAAAGACGAGGGCCGCGAAGGCGATCAGCAGCGGGTGGGTCTTGGTTTTCATGATCTTACCCCGCGACTGGGTTCAGGCGTTGCGCCAGTTTCGACATGATCAGCACGGTGACCAGCGTCACCACCACCATGACGGCGGCGATGGTCGAGGCGCCGACCCAGTCGAAGGTGACCATGGCGCGCTGGTACAGGAAGGTGCCCATCATCATCTGGCGCTCTCCGCCCAGCAGCTGGGGCGTGGCGTAGCTGGTGAAGGAGCCGGTGAAGACCAGCACCGATCCGACGATCAGCCCGGGCACCGCCATCGGCAGCACCACCTGGCGGAAGGCGGCGGCGGGCTTCGCCCCCAGGCTTGCCGCGGCATCGGTCAGGTCCTGGGGGATGCCTTCCAGCACGCCCACAAGCGTCAGGATCATCAGCGGCACGAAGAGGTAGATCATCGCGATGGTGACCGAGAACTGCGTGTAGAGCATGTTCAGCGGCTCGCTGATCAGGTGCAGGCGCAGCAGCGTCTCGTTGACGATGCCGTTCTTGCCCAGGATCACCAGCCAGGCGAAGGAGCGCACCACCACGCCGGTCAGCAGCGGGAAGACCGCCGCGATGATCAGCAGGGACTTGATGCGGGCCGGTGCCTTCGACACCACCCAGGCGGTCACGAAGCCCACGAAAAGCGAGACGGCGGTGGTGACCAGCGCGACCTCGAGGGTGCGCCAGAGCACGCGCATGCGCAGCTTGCTGTCGAAGAAGGCGGCATATTGATGGAAGGGACCCTTGGGGTCACCGAAGGTTGTGGCCAGCGTCGAGAGGACCGGAAGGCCCAGGAAGACGATGACCAGCAAAAGCGCGGGGGCCGAGAGCACCCAGGCACGCTGACGGGGAGACATTGGCTGCTCCTTCTCCGGGAATGGGCCGGGCGGGGGGGGGCCGGGCCGGAAAATCAAGACGGGACGCGGAGGGCTGACCCCGCGTCCCGGTTGCTGTCTGGTGCCGGGGGAAGGCCCCCCGGCGGGCTGTGATCACATGCCGAAGATTTCGTTCCAGCGATCGACCCAGTCGGTCTTCGCCTCGTTCATCTTGCTGTAATCCATGATGTTCAGCGCGTCGATCTGGTCCTGGCCATAGGTCCACATCTTGGCCTGGTCGGCCGAGAGCTTGACGTCCATGTTGATCGGCGCGTCGACGCCCTGTTCGGCTTCCTTCTGCTGCACCTCGGTCGAGAGCAGGAAGTCGATGAACTGGTAGGCCAGCTCCGGGTTGGAGGCGCCCTTGGGGATGTTCACGGTGTTCAGCACCGCGATGTCGCCATCCGAGAGGTTCGCCCAGGTCATGCCCGGCACCGCGTCCTTCAGAGACTTCAGGGTGAAGTCCTGGGTCATGGTGACCGACATTTCGCCGGTGGAGGCGAGGTTCACCATCTCGGAGCCGGTGTTGTAGTTCTTGACGGTGTTCGGCTTGATCTCCTCGATCGCCTTGAAGGCGGCATCGGGGTCTTCGTAGGCATCGACACCGGCATGCTTGCCGGCTTCGACCACGAACATCGGGCCGGCGGTGGTGGTGATGCTGGGCAGGGAGATCTTGCCCTTCAGGTCATCGCGCCACAGGTCGTTCCAGGAAGTGATCGGCGCCACCTTGTCGGCGTCGTAGACGATGCCGATGCGGCCCACGGTATAGGCCGGGCCGTAGCCGTTCTGGGGATCGCGGGCGATCGGGTAGATCTTGTCGAGGTTGGTCAGCTTGGAGCGGTCGAACTTGGCGAAGACGCCGTTCTCGATGCCGACCTGGGAATAGGCGTCGGTCAGGAAGATCACGTCGACGCCCTTGCCGCCGCGCGCGGCCAGCTTGCCCAGACGGTCGGCGTTGTTGCCGGTCTCGAACACGACGTCGCAGCCGCACTTCTGCTTGAAGGGCTCGATGATGTTGGCGTTGAGCTTGTCGCCGTTGTAGCCCCACCAGGAAATGGTGAGAGTTTCGGCCTGCGCCGCAGCCGCCGAGGCCACGAGCGCGAGGGCGGAGACCATGAGGGATTTCTTCATGTCGCTGACCTGTCGCTTCCTGAGTGAATCGGGCCTGTGCCTGCCCAGATGATCCGGTGACTGAGTAGGGCGACAGGGCGGGGGTGCAAGTCAAGCGGGATGATGCCGTTGCGGGACTTTTCCCGTTCGTGGGCAAATGGTCAATTCCTGTGCAGGTTGTGGATGGACGGGCGGCGGGGGCGCTGCCCCCATCGCGCCTGCGGCGCGATTCCCCCGGGATATTTGCGGCCAGATGACAGGGAGGGCGCGTGCCCGGTGCAACGGCAGGGCGAGGGCCGTTCAGTCGAGGCCGCGTTCGGGCTGGGAGAGCGAGGGGACCTGGCGGGCCCAGAAGGCATAGTCGCCGCTGGTGGCGCGGGCGAAGAGATCGGCGAGGGCGCCGATCGGGTCGCCGGGGTGGTAATCTATGCGCAGGGTGAGGGGGGCCTGGTCGGGGTGCAGGATCAGCAGGGCGGCCGAGAGGAGGCCGCGGCTGTCGCTGCCGGCGGCCTCTCCGGCGCGCAGGGCGGCGATCAGGCGCTCTCCGATCGGGCCGCGGGTCTGCTGCCAGGTCTCGGCTGCCGCCGCGATCACGTCGGTGCTGGAGAGCAGGTTGCCCGCCGCCACGCCGTTGTCGAAGACCAGGCCGCCCATCTGCGGGGTGTTGAGGGGGCCGGTGAAGCTGGCGCCGATGCCGTCGCGGGCCAGCGCCGAGAGCTGGCGGTAGCCGCGCCCGCTGTCGGCCCCGGTGATCTGGCGGACCGCCTGGGCGGCGGTCGCGCCCGCGCGCATGGCCGCAAGCACGTCCCCGCCCCAGAGCGTCGAGGGCGAGGCCCCCTGGGAGGCCGACATCCCGGCCCGCAGGTCGCCCCGCAGCACCCAGCCCCCCACGCAGAGCGATCCGGTGGTGGCCGCCCCCGCCAGGCTGCCGGTGTCTGGGTCTCGCACAAGAATCGAATAGGTCATGGTCTGCTTTCGTCTGATCTGCCCCTAATTATCATGAAAAATTTGACCGGGCAAATTATCATGATAAATTCGATTCCATACCAACAGGGGAGTGCCCGAGATGACATCTGCAAGCTGGACACGCCGGGGCTTCCTTGGCCTGGCAGGATCGACCATGGCGGTGAGCGCGCTGGCGCTTTGTGCGGCCAGCCCGGCGCTGGCGCAGACGCCCGCCGGCGTGCTGATCGTCGGCCAGATCGCCGAGCCGAAGTCGCTGGACCCGGCCGCCGACACCGCCGTCAATGATTTCCGCATCCTGGTGAACCTTTACGACGGGCTGGTGCGCTACAAGTCCGGCACGCTGGAGGTGGAGCCGGCGCTGGCGGAGGGCTGGGAGATCTCGGAGGGTGGCACGGTCTATACCTTTACCCTCAAGGAGGGCGTGCAGTTCCATGACGGCACGCCCGTCGATGCCGAGGCGGTGAAGTTCAACTTCGACCGGATGCTGGTCGAGGATCATCCCTATCACGACACCGGCCCCTTCCCGCTGGCCTTCTTCTTCTCGGCCATCACGCAGACCGAGGCGGTGGATGCCAGGACGGTGAAGTTCACCCTGAACGAACCCTATGCGCCCTTCCTGTCGAACCTGGCCTATCCGACCGGGCTGATCGTCTCGCCCGCGGGGGTGAAGGCGGGGGGGAAGGACTTTGGCCGCAGCCCGGTCGGCACCGGGCCCTTCAAGTTCAAGGAATGGCGCTCGAACGAGGCGGTGGTGCTGGAGAAGAACCCCGATTACTGGGATGGCGCCCCGGAGCTGGAGGCGCTGGTCTTCCGGCCCATCACCGATGCCAATACCCGCGTGGCCGAGATGCTGTCGGGCGGCATCGACATGATGGTCGAGGTGCCGCCGACGGCGCTGGCGCAGTTCCGGACCCAGGATTTCAAGCTGGCCGAGCAGGCCGGGCCCCATGTCTGGTTCCTGATCCTGAACATGAAGGACGGCCCCTTTGCCGACAAGCTGCTGCGGCAGGCGGCGAATTACGCGATCAACAAGAAGGCGCTCTGCGGGGATGTGCTGGAGGGCACGGCGGCGGTGTCGAACGGTCCCGTCGCCCCGGCGTTCTCCTGGGCCTATGACGACAGCCTGGAGCCCTATCCCTACGATCCCGAGAAGGCGAAGGCGCTGATCGCGCAGTCCGGCGCCACGGATCTGTCGGTGACCTTCTACGTGACCGAGGGCGGATCGGGGATGCTGGACCCGATCCCGATGGGCACCGCGATCCAGGCGGATCTGAAGGCCGTGGGCTTCGACGTGAAGATCGAGACCTTCGAATGGAACACCTTCCTCGGCAAGGTGAACCCCGGGCTGGAGGGGCAGGCCGACATGGCCGAGATGGCCTGGATGACCAATGATCCCGACACGCTGCCCTTCCTGACCCTGCGCACGGCGGCCTTCCCCGATCAGGGCGGCTTCAACTCCGGCTACTATTCCAACCCGGAGGTCGACAGCCTGCTGGAAGAGGCCCGCAAGGAAACCGATCAGGACAAGCGCGGCGCGCTTTATCGCAAGATGGCCGGGATCGTCCATGACGACGCGCCCTGGGTCTTCGTGGCAAACTGGAAGCAGAACGCCGTGACCTCGGCGGCGGTGTCGCACTTTACCCTGCAGCCCTCGTTCCTGCTGGAGCTGGGCAAGGTCACCAAGGCCTGATCCCGCCTGAATCCCGGGGGCGTCGCGGCGCCCCCGCCATCCGACAGCCAGACGAGGAGAGCTCTGATGACGGGCTATATCCTGAGGCGCCTGGTCTCGGCGATCCCGGTGCTGCTGGGGATCACGGTCATCGTGTTCCTCATCATGGCCATGATCCCCGGAGACCCCGCCACCGCCATCCTCGGCAGCTATGCCACGCCCGAGAACGTCGCGCGCATCAATGCCTCGCTCGGGCTCGATAAGCCGCTGGTGCAGCGCTACTTCATCTGGCTGGGCCACATGCTGACCGGGGATTTCGGGCGCAGCTATGCGCTGAACCGTCCCGTCCTGGACGAGATCCTGGATCGTTTCAGCGCCACCATGGTGCTGGCAGGGACCAGCTTCGTGCTCTGCGCGATCCTCGGCGTGCTGGCGGGCGTCGTCTCGGCGGCGCGGCAATATGGCTGGGCGGACCGGGCGATCACCTTCGTGGTGCTGATCGGCATCTCGGTGCCGAGCTTCTTCCTGGGCATGATGATGATCCTGATCTTCGCGGTGCGGCTGAAATGGCTGCCCGTCTCGGGGATGTATGCGATCTATGGCGGCGGCGATCTGGCCGATCTGGCGCGCCACCTGGCGATGCCAGCACTGGCGCTGGCCGCCGTGGCCACCGGGGTGATCGCGCGGATGGCCCGATCGGCGATGCTGGAGGTGCTGCGCCAGGACTATATCCGCACCGCCCGCGCCAAAGGCGTCAGCGAAACCCGGGTGGTGCTGCGCCATGCGCTCAAGGCCGCCATGGTGTCGATCCTGCCGGTGCTGGGCCTGCAGGCGGGCTTTGTGCTGTCGGGGGCGGTCTATATCGAGATGGTCTTTCAATGGCCCGGGGTGGGGCGGATGCTGGTCGATGCGATCCTGAAGCGCGACATCCTGCTGGTGCAGGGCGGCGTGGTCTTCGTGGCGGCCTGCTACGTGGTCTTCAACATTGCCGTGGACGTGGTCCAGGGCCTTCTGGACCCGAGGATCAAGGCATGAGCGGATTTCTGAAACTGCTGCTGCGCAACCGTCTGGCGGCGCTGGGGGGCGTCGTGATCACGGGGATCGTGGCGCTGGCGCTGGTGACGCCGCTGCTGCCGCTGCAACCGCCCGATGTCACCAACACGGCCGAGCGTTTTGCCCGGCCCTTCAGCCCCGGCCATCTGCTGGGCACCGACAATCTGGGCCGGGATCTGCTGTCGCGGCTGCTGCTTGGCACGCGGCTCAGCCTGGCGGTGGGGACCGTGGCGGCGCTGGGGGCGGCGGTGACGGGATCGGCCATCGGGATCGTGGCGGGCTATTTCGGCGGGCGCACCGACAATGTCATCATGCGGCTGATCGACATGCTGATGGCCTTTCCCTACATCCTGCTGGCGCTGGCCATCGTCGCGGCCCTGGGGCCGGGCCTGGTCAATGCGCTGATCGCGGTGGCCGCCGTCAACGTGCCCTTCTTCGCCCGCAACATCCGGGGCCTGACCGTGGGCCTTGCGGGGCGCGAATTCATCGACGCGGCGCGGCTGTCGGGGCTGGGGCACACAAGGATCATCCTGTCGGAGCTGCTGCCCAACGTCCTGCCGGTCATCGTCATCGGCATCTCGACCACCGTCGGCTGGATGATCCTGGAGACCGCGGGCCTGTCGTTCCTGGGACTGGGCAGCCAGCCACCGCAGGCGGATCTGGGCTCCATGCTGGGGGAGGCGCGCGCGGCGCTGATCACCGCGCCGCACAGCTCGGTCGTGCCGGGGATCATGATCTTCCTCATCGTGATGTCGATCAACCTGCTGGGCGACGGGGTGCGCGACGCGCTGGACCCGCGGCTGAAATCGGGCGCCCTGTCGCGGCCCCGCGCCGCCACCCGGGTGGCGCGCGAGCATGTGCCCGAGGTACCGCAGCAGGGCGTGCTGGATCTGCAGAACCTGGAAACCCAGTTCCATGTCGGGCGCCGGGTCTACCGCGCGGTCAACGATGTCTCGCTGCATGTGAAGCCAGGAGAATGCCTTGGGATCATTGGTGAAAGCGGGTCCGGGAAATCCGTCACGGCGCTGTCGGTGATGGGGCTTGTGGCCTCGCCTCCGGGTGTGATCACAGGCGGGGCGGTGCGCCATGACGGCACCGATCTGCTCTCGCTCCGGCCCGGGGATCTGCGGGCGCGGCGCGGCGCGAAGGTGGCCTATATCTTCCAGGATCCGCTGGCGACTCTGCATCCGCTGTTCACCATCGGCGACCAGCTGATCGAGGCGATCCGGAGCCACCGCGCCCTGCCGAAGGCGCAGGCCCGCGCCCGCGCGCTGGAGATGCTGGAGGCTGTCCGCATCCCCAACCCCGAAAGCCGGCTGGAGAATTACCCGCACGAGATGTCGGGCGGCATGCGCCAGCGTGTCGGCATCGCCATGGCCATGATCAACGAGCCCGAGGTGATCATCGCGGATGAACCGACCACCGCGCTCGACGTCACGGTGCAGGCGCAGATCCTGTCGCTGCTGGACGAGCTGCGGCGCGAAAGGGGCCTTGCGATCCTGTTCATCACCCATGATTTCGGCGTCGTCGCCCAGCTTTGCGACCGGGTGGCGGTGATGTATGCGGGCCGCATCGTCGAGGAGGGGCCGACGATGCAGATCCTCGACGCGCCCGCCCATCCCTACACGAAACGCCTGATCGCCTGCGTGCCCGAGCTGGGCGGCGGGCGCCGCACGCTGGCCGCGATCCCCGGGCTGCCCCCGGTGGTCGACAAGCTGCCCGAGGGCTGTGCCTTCGCCCCGCGTTGCGCGAAGGCGCAGGAGGCCTGCCGGCGCGGCGAGATCGCGCTGGAAGGGGCCGCCCCCCGCGCCGTGCGCTGCCTGTTCCCCGAGGAGGCCCCGACATGAGTGCCGAGATGAACGCCCTGACCATCACCGAGCTGTCAAAGACCTTCCCGCTGCCCAAGCCCCTGTTCGGCAAGGCGCGGCCCGGGGTGCGCGCGGTGCGGCCGCTCTCGCTTCAGGTCAGAAAGGGCGAAACCCTTGGCATCGTGGGGGAATCGGGATGCGGAAAGTCCACGCTGGCGCGGATGCTGGTGGGGTTGATCCCGCCCTCGACGGGGCAGATCGAGATTGCTGGAAAGGCGCTTGATACCGCCGATCCGGCGGCTTTCGGACGGCTGATCCAGTATGTCTTCCAGGACCCGATCAGCAGCCTCAACCCGCGCAAGACCATCCGGCAGATCCTTGAGGTGCCGCTGAAGCAGCTGCACGGCATGGACCGCGCCGCGCGCGAGGCCCGCATCGCCGAGATCTTCGGCAGCGTGAACCTGCGCGCGGAGTTCCTGGAACGTTACCCGCATGAATTCTCGGGCGGGCAGGCGCAGCGGATCGGCATCGCCCGTGCCCTGGCCGCCGCCCCCGAGATCCTGATCCTGGATGAACCTGTCTCGGCGCTCGATGTCTCGGTGCAGGCGCAGGTGCTGAACCTGCTGGGGCAGCTTCGGCGCGACCTGGGGCTGACCTACCTTTTCATTTCCCACGATCTCGCGGTGGTCGAGGCGATCTCGGACCGGGTTGTGGTGCTGTATTTCGGCGCCGTGGTCGAGGTCGGGCGGGCGGAAGAGATATTCAATTCTCCCCGTCATCCCTATACTAGGCTTCTCGCGGAGAGTGCGCCGGTGGTGGGACGCCCCCTGAGCGCGCCCGAGCAGAAGGGCAGCGAACTGCCCGATCCGCTGAACCCGCCTGCGGGCTGCGCCTTTGCCGGGCGCTGCCCTCGGGCGACAGACCTCTGCCGGCGCGAAGACCCGGCGCTGCGCCAGATGGGAGAGGACCAGCTTGCCGCCTGCCACCACCCGCTCGAAACCTGAAGCGAAGCTTTCGCGCCCGGCGGCGGTGGCCGAGGCGATCAAGGACATGGTCGTGGAACGCGCCATGAAGCCCGGCGACCGCCTGCCCAGCGAACCCGAGATGATCGAGACCTTCGGCATGGCCAAGGGCACGATCCGCGAGGCGATGCGCATCCTTGAGGCGCAGGGGCTGATCCGCACCCGCACCGGGCCGGGCGGGGGATCATTCGTTCATGCGGTCAGCACCGAACGCGCCACGGCGCTGCTGGGCAACTACTTCTACTTTCAGGACCTGACCATCGGCGATGCCTACCAGATGCGCCGCGCGCTGGAGCCAGAGCTGGTCGCGGCGCTGGCCGGGCGGCTTTCGGAGGAGGCGCTGGCCGAGCTGGAGGCCCTGACCGAGGACTACGCCAGCCCCGCCGCCACCCCGGAGGAGGAGCGCGCGCAGCATGTTGCCTCTCTGAAATTCCACGCGCTGCTGGCGGCGCAGGGCGAAAACCGCCTGCTGAGCTTCGTGATCGAATTCACCGTGAAGCTGCTGACCGACATCACCGTGTCGCGCCAGCTTTACGCGCCCGCCAATCCGGAGCTGCGCCTGCGCGGCCACGATTTCCACCGCCGCCTTCTGGTGGCGCTGCGCGAGGGCGATGCGGGCGCGGCGCGGGCGATCATGAAATCCCACATGGAAACCGCCTGGGCGCTGATGGGGGATCAGGAGGCCCGAGCGCTGAGCCGCTTCATGGAAGAATGAGTTTCATCGGCAAAATCCAGCTATGATTTCCTATAGCTAAAAATATCGTGAGCATACGGCTAATGTTCTGGCAGTGCCCCGTGGGGCGGTAACGGTCTAGAAACGCAGGGTAAATGCGGCGTTTCCCAGCCAGTCCAAGCCAGGAAAACACGATGAATGCTCCCCCCTTCAAGCCCCGCTCACTGACGGAACAGGTCACCTCTATGCTGCGCAGCTGGATCATCGGCGGGCGGTTGGCGCAGGGCAGCCACATGTCCGAGGTCCGTCTGGCGCAGCAGCTCAACGTCAGCCGCACCCCGATCCGCGAGGCGATCAACCGGCTGGAGGCCGAGGGGCTGGTCGAGGTGGTGCCGCAGCGCGGCACCTTCGTCTTCCAGCTGGAGGATCAGGACCTTGCGCAGATCAGCGCGGTGCGGGTGGCGCTGGAGGGGGCGGCCCTTGCCACGGCGATGCAGCAGGATGCGGCGCGTCTGGGGCGGCGGCTGCAGGACTGCGTGCTGCGCATGGAGGCGGCACTGGAACTGGGCGATGATTTCGAATACCGCGCCGTCGACACCGAATTCCATCAGGAAATCATCGACGCCGCCGGCAACAGCTACCTGGCCGACAGCTACCGGGCGATTGCGCCGAAAATGGCGGTGCTGCGGCATCAGAACGAACGCATCGCGGCGCGCACGGCGCTGACGCTGCGCGAGCACCGGATCCTGGTCGCGGCGGTGCTGGCGGGGGACGGGGCGCGGGCGACGGCGCTGCTGTCCGATCACATCTGCCATGGCGGCACCCTGGGCGCGCCGGGCCCGGTCGCGCCCGCAGCGCGGCCCAGCCGCGAACCCGTGGCGGCCTGGCAGTAGGGGCGGCTCCGGTTCCGCGTTTCAGGCCACCCGCAGCGGCTTGCGCGGCACGATGTTCTTCAGGTAGGCGCGGGCCAGATCCTCTCGGCGCGGCGTGATCCGGATCGAGAGCATGGATTCCAGCGTGAAATAGGCCCTCAGGAAGCGGAACAGCAGGTAGGGCCCCATGGCGCGGATCGCGCCGGGGCGGCCATTGGCGCAGGCGGCGAAGATCGCCATCAGCGCCGGCGCCCCGATCAGCAGCGCGAGGATTGCCGACCACAGCACCGGGCGAACCGGGTTGAACTGGCCGAAATGCTCGATCAGGCCGAACAGGAACAGCGGCAGCAGCATGGTGCGGCGTCCCGAGTTCACCAGCATGAAGGGCAGCAGCAGCTTGCCGCGCAGCGTCGGCCAGGGCGAATAGATCAGGTCCCGGCAGCGTGCGCTGATGTGGTAGACTGAGCGGAACCAGCGGATGCGCTGCTCGCGCATGTGGCGGTAGGTGGTCGGCACCTCGGAAATGTAGCGGATGTTGGGATCGACCACCGAGAGATAGCCCATCTCTCCGATGCGCAGGGAAATGTCGGTATCCTCTCCGTTCATGCCCTCGACGAAGCCGCCCAGCTCGCGCGGGTGGGCGGTGCGGTAGCACACGAACATGCCCGGGATGCCGACCACGCAGTTGATGGCGGTGAAGCCCACCGAATAGAAGCCGTGCTTGACCATGACCTCCAGCAGGCGGGCGCTGTCGAAGGGGCCGCCGCCGGGGGGCATCGGCATCCCGCCGACGCAGCCCACGCCGGGATCGCGGAAATACTGCATCGCCCGGGCCAGGTTGTCGCGGCCCAGCTGGGTATCGGCATCGACGCGGATCAGGAACTCGGTCTGCACGGCGGCAAGGCCCGCGTTCAGCGCGTGGGATTTGCCGGGGGTGGGGATGTGCAGCACCTCGCCGGTGGCGGCACGGCAGGCGGCCAGCGCGTCGCGGGCGATCTGGCCGGTCCGGTCCGAGGAGTTGTTGTCGAGGATCAGCACATGCACCGGCCCGGCATAGTTCGAGGCGGCGACATCGATCGCCTCGATGGTGCGGGCGATGATGTATTCCTCGTTGTAGGCGGGCACGATGATGCTGAGCGGCGGGGTGAAGGGATCGCGGATGCGGCGGCGCTGCACGCGCCAGTCGTCCCAGCGGCCCAGCAGGTAGATCTGCACGAAGAACAGCGGCAGGAACAGGAAGACCCCGGGCCCGATCCCCCCCAGCAGCGACACCGCGCGCAGCCAGTGCACCAGCGGCAGATCCAGCGCGGCGACCCAGCAGGCGCCGGCGGCAGCCAGGGCCAGGGTGACAATCAGCCGGACCAGCGCCGGCCCGGTGCGCCCGGGCCGGTAGACCATCTGGATGCGCGAGGGCATCTGGCCGCGTTCCAGCAGCTTGAAGGCGAAGAGGGCGAAGCCGAAGATGCCGCTGGCGATCTCGGTCAGGGCCATCGGGTAGCGGATGCCTCCGAAGGTGGCGATCACGCCATTGGCCAGATCGAGGACCGCACAGAGCAGCGCATAGGTGACCAGCAGGTCGACGAGGAACATCAGCCGTCCCAGAAAAGAGGCCGTGGCAAAGAGCGAGAAGGCCAGGAAGAAGGCCAGGACGAAGATCCGCACCGCGATGGAATGGCTGCCCGCATAGTCGGTCAGCAGGAAGTCATGGCCGGTGAAGACCCGGTCCATCCCGGGCAGGCCGCGCAGCCACAGCAGGCCCCAGGCGATCAGAACGAAGCTGACCAGGGTGGCGGGCGCCTTCCATTGCGGCACCGCGACGGCAAAGCGGCGCGGGTTGCTGTCGACGGAGTCGAAGATGATCTCGCTGCGCTTGTCGGTCTCGGTCATTGCCATGGCGTCACCTCAGCGGATCGGCACGGCGGCGGGCTGCGGTGCGGCGGGATCCTGCGGCACGGTGGCGGGGCGGGGCGGCACCGGCAGCGACAGCAGCACCGCCGCCGGCCAGATCAGCCCGCCGTAGCGGCTTTCGGCCTGTGCCAGCGGCAGGGCGCGCGGCAGCTGGGTGTCGGGATCTGACCAGATCACCCAGTGGTCCCAGCCGGGCCGGGTCAGCGCCGCGGCATCCGCCACCAGGGCGCCGGACACGGCGACGGCAAGGGGGTGGGCGCTGTCGTCTCCGGCGGTGATGGCGGTGCCGGCGGGGGCCAGGGTGGCGATCAGCGGCGCGATCCGGGCGGCCTCGGGGCCGGTCAGTTCGGTGCCGAGCGTCACGCCCAGATGCCCGTCCCGAGCGATGCGGCGGCGCAGCGCGCCCAGCGGATCGGCCAGAGGGCTGGGCCCGCCGGTGACGGTGGTGCCGGGCTGAAGCTCGGCCAGCAGCTGCGGGCCGTTGTTGCAGATCCCGGTGATGTCGTAATCCGAGGTCGCGGTGATCTCGATCGTGGCGGGCTGGTTGGCGGGCAGGGCGGGCAGGGCGATTTCGGGGGTGTAGGTCCCGATGTCGCCGGGCAGCTTGGCCGCGCTGACCAGGTTGCCGTTCGCGGTGACCGAGACGGTCCAGTCGGTATCGCGCGGCAGCGGGCCGAGCGCCATCTTCAGATGCAGGGTCCGGGGCACCTCGCCCTCGGGCAGCTGGCCGGGATCGAAGCGCGCGCGCCAAGTGGTGTCGCGGTAGAAATGCCGGGTGCCGCCATTGCCGCCCAGGGTCGAGAGGTCGACGGGCCAGTTATAGCTGAGGACCTCGGCCTCGCTGCGGGTGCGCAGGGCGGTGGGCAGCGGGCGGAGCGCCTGCAGCGCGGCCAGGTCTTCGGTGGTCAGGGCGTCGGCCCCGGGGGCGGTCCGGAAGGCCAGGGCATAGTGCTGGCGGATCAGCGCGGCGCCCAGGGCCAGACGCTGCTGGCGGGTGTCCCGGTCCAGCGTCTCGGGCCAGCCGATGCGCACCGTATCGCCCCAGGCGATGACCCGGTCGCGCAGGCTTGAGACCGGCTTGTCCAGTTCCAGGTGCAGCGCGCTGGAGGGCTCGATCTCGACCACGGCGCCAATGCCGTCCTCGGAGCAGGGGGCGTTGGTGCCATGGCCCTGCAGGCTGAAGGAGACCGGCAGCACGCCGCCCGAAAGCTCCTCGGCGGTCAGCGGGATCTCGATCCGGCGGGTCAGGTGGCCGGCGCCCAGCAGCAGCTCGGCGCGGCGGGTGCCGTTGAGGGTGACGCGCAATACCGCCTCGATCCCGGGCAGGGTCTGGGATGTGGTGTCGATCACCAGCGTGCCGCCGGTGGGGCGGGCATCGAAGGGCAGCACGAAGGCCGCCCCCTGGTAGGCGGGCACGCCCGACAGGATCATCGGCGCCTCGGGGTCGGCGCGCAGGGTCAGGGTGGTCTGGTCCTTGGGGTGCGACTGCACCGGCGTCACCTGTTCGAAGCGCAGCGGCGGGTTGCTCACCAGGTCGCGGGCCTTCACCAGGATGTCGTCGGCGCGCAGGTAGGACAGCGCCACGGCCGCGCCGGCCAGCAGGAAGGCCAGAAGGGCCAGGCCAAACAGTCGCATGAATTCGTACCTAAATGTCTTGGGCCGCACCGAAGCACCCGCGCCCCGAAGGGCACGGGCGGTCAGGCGGTTCGTCTAGCTTTGATCGGGGGTTACTTTCCCACGGCGAACAGCGGGACCTCGTTCGAGACGACGCCGGGGTGCTGGCTCTGGGTCCAGGTCGAGACGCAGGGGATCATGTCCTTGCGGCAGCGGTGGGCGTATTTGCGCGAGATTTCCAGCGTTTCGTCCAGCAGGCCGTTCTTCAGCGTGATCGGATCGAGGCCGAGCGACAGGAAGGTCTTGTTGGACACGCGAAGCTCGTTCTCGGGGGCTTCGTTGCGCGGGTTCTCGACCATCGCGACCCGGGCGCCGGTGACGGCGCTGACCAGCCGGGCCAGGTCGCGGACGCGGTGGGTTTCGGTCATCTGGTTGATGATCTTCACCCGGTCGCCTTCCTCGGGCGGGTTGGCCACGGCCAGCGCCACGCAGCGCACGGTGTCCTGGATGTTGATGAAGGCGCGGGTCTGGCCGCCGAAGCCGTGCACCGTCAGCGGGTGGCCGATGGCGGCCTGCATCAGGAAGCGGTTCAGCACGGTGCCGTAGTCGCCGTCATAGTCGAAGCGGTTGATCAGCCGCTCGTCCATCCGGGTTTCCTCGGTCTGGGTGCCCCAGACGATGCCCTGGTGCAGGTCGGTGATCCGCAGCCGGTCATTCTTGGCGTAGAACTGGAACAGAAGCTGATCCATCGACTTGGTCATGTGGTAGACCGAGCCGGGGTTGGTCGGATAGAGGATCTCGCGCTGGAAGATCTGCTTGTTGTCGCCGGGCACGTAGACGTTCAGGTAGCCTTCGGGGATCTCCAGCCCGTCGCCGTCGTAGCCGTAGACGCCCATGGTGCCCAGGTGGACGATATGGGTGTGCAGGCCCAGTTCGGTCACGGCGGCCAGCAGGTTGTGCGTGGTGCCGATGTTGTTGTTGACCGTGTAGACCTTCTCTTCGGCGCCCTTCATCGAATAGGGGGCGGCGCGCTGTTCGGCGAAATGGATGATGGTATCGGGCCGGACCGTGGCAAGGGTCTGGCGCAGGGCCGCGAAATCTGCGGCATCGGTGTTGTAAAAGGCAATGTCCCGGCCGGTCAGGTCGGACCAGGCAGCGATCCGGGTCTCGATGGACGCGATCGGGGTCAGGCTGTCGGATCCCAGCTGCGCGTCGATGCGGCGGCGGGAAAGATTGTCCAGAATAGCGACATCGTGGCCGAGCGCGGACAGGTGAAGGGAAGTGGGCCAGCCGCAGAAGCCGTCGCCGCCCAGAACAAGAATGCGAGCCATTTTGTTTCCTTTGCGGATTATAGGCGTGTTTTGAATAGTCCCGGGTTCCATTGATTAAGGTAAATGGCATCCGCCCAGCAATATTACTTCGGGCAGAGCGGGGTGTTCTTTGGAAAGATGTCCTATCCGAAGGGGTAGGCGAATCGCGCGATCGGGTAGAAACGGGACGGTTCCGGGGATTGTCGGCGGATATAGAAATCGCGCTCAGATGCCAAGTTTTATTGGCTCTGTTGGTCCTACACACCCGGACAAACAAGGGGCGAATCAGTCCGTCAGTGACCGATTTCCGTCGTGGTGGCGCCGCTGGCGGCCACCCGTGCCGCCACTTTGTCGAGATCCCGGCGACTGTCCAGTTGAAAACCGTATCGTATCGTTAATGGGGCGGGTCGGAAAAACCCGCGTTAGCGCTAATGGATGAGGGTTCCATTAATTCCGTGGGGATGCATCTATTTAAAATGATATCCGACTAATGGTAATTGGAGCGCCGCCCGCTCCTGGCAGGGGACGGCAGGGGGCGCGACACGCTGCGGCTTTTCCCTCTGCCGGGGCTGGCCTATACTCGGGCCAGTTCGACCGGAGACCCCGATGACCTTTCTCAAACAGGATTGGCTGGCGCGTTTCGACGGCCTCGCGGATCTGCCCGAGGACCTGCGCGAGGAACTCGTGAAGGGCAGTCGCCTGGTGCATTATGCCGCCGGAGAGCAGATCTTTCAGCCCGGCGACAGCGGTGACAACCTGCTGATGCTGGTGCAGGGCACCGTGCGGGTGCAGCAGAAGTCGGAAACCGGGCGCGAGGTCTCGCTCTACCGGGTTCATGCCGGCGACAGCTGCGTGATGACCACCGCCTGCATGTTGGCCTACGAGGATTACTCTGCCGATGGCGTCGCCGAGACCGACGTCGAGGCGCTGGCGATCTCGCGCGTGACCTTCGACAGCCTTGTGGCGCGCTCTCCGCTGTTCCGGCAAATGGTGTTCCGTGCCTTCTCGCGCCGGATCACCGATCTGCTGACGCTGATCGATGACATCGTGTTCCAGCGCCTTGACGTGCGGCTGGCCGCCCGCCTGCTGGAGCTGGCCGGGACCGACGACACGGTTCATGCCACCCATCAGGTGCTGGCCAACGAACTGGGCACCGCGCGCGAGGTGATCTCGCGCACGCTGGCGGATTTCCAGCGCCGCGGCTGGGTCGAGCAATCCCGCGGCGCCGTGAAGATCACCGGGCGCGCCGGGCTCGAACGCATGGCGCGCTCGGCAGGCTGACCGGATTTCGGGGCGCGGGCGGATTTCGGGCCGGCATTCGATTTTCTGCATCTTTTTCTTGGTTCGGTGATCTAGTCACCGTCACAATGGCAGGTGACGTGCGACACAGCGTTTCATGAAACACACCGGGCCGGGGCCCCGCGCCCCGGCGGATGGAAGGACAGGACATGGAAACCGCATTCACCCCCCTGGCCTCGTTGGGAGGCGGCCTGCTGATCGGCACGGCCGCGGTCCTGCTGATGGCCGTGCACGGGCGCATCTTCGGTGCCACCGGCATCCTCTCGGGCCTGCTGAGCACGCGGATCACCCAGGACTGGGGCATCCGCGCCAGCCTGCTGATCGGCATGATGGCCGCACCCCTGGCGCTGCTGCTGCTGACCGGCAAGGGCCCGGTCGTGCAGATCCCGATCGGCAACCTTGCCATCGTGCTGGGCGGGGTGCTGGTGGGCATCGGCGTGTCCTACGGCGGCGGCTGCACCTCGGGGCACGGGGTCTGCGGCAATGCCCGCTTCTCGCGCCGCTCGATGATCGCCACGCTGGTCTTCATGGCCGGCGCCTTCCTCTCTGTCTTCATCACCCGCCACGTGCTGGGAGGCTTCTGATGCGCTACCTTACCGCTCTTCTCATCGGGCTGGTCTTCGGGACCGGCATTGCGATCTCGGGGATGATCAACCCGGCCAAGGTACTGAACTTCTTCGATATCGCCGGCACATGGGACCCCAGTCTGGCCTTCGTCATGGGCGGCGCGCTGCTGGTGGCGATCCCCGGCTACCGGCTGGTCTTCCGCCGCCAGCGCCCGCTGTTCGAAACCGGCTTCCAGCTGCCGGGCACCACCCTGATCGACACCCGCCTGGTGCTGGGGTCGCTGACCTTCGGCATTGGCTGGGGCATCGCGGGCTTCTGCCCGGGCGGCGCCCTGCCGGCCCTCGGAACGGGCATCCCCCAGGTCTTCCTCTTCGTCGGCGCGCTGATTGCCGGGTTGCTCATTGCGCGGGGGGTGAAGATGGTCCAGTCCCAACGCCAGGCAGCGCACGCTTCCTGAACCCACCTTACCGACCGGAGTCCCTGCCATGACCGAGCATTCAAACGCCCCCGTCCATCCGGATGTCACCGGCTTCTTCGATGCGGCCACCAACACGATCTCCTATGTGGTGAAGGACCCGGCTTCGCAGGCCTGCGCGATCATCGATTCCGTCATGGACATCGACTATGCCGCCGGGCGGATCACCTATGACCATGCCGACACGATGATCGCCTTCGTCGAGGAACACGGCCTGACCCTGGAATGGCTGATCGAGACCCATGTCCATGCCGATCACCTTTCGGCGGCGCCCTACATCCAGAAGAAGCTGGGCGGCAAGCTGGGTATCGGATCCAAGATCACCGTGGTGCAGGACACCTTCGGCAAGGTCTTCAACGAGGGGACGGAGTTCCAGCGTGACGGCAGCCAGTTCGACCGGCTGTTCGAGGATGGCGATACCTACACCATCGGCACCATGACCGCCCGGGTGATCCACACCCCCGGCCACACGCCCGCCTGCATGGTGCACGTGATCGGAGACGCGGCCTTCGTCGGCGACACGCTGTTCATGCCCGATGGCGGATCGGCCCGCGCCGATTTCCCCGGCGGCGATGCGGCGACGCTGTACGACTCGATCCAGAAGGTGCTGGCGCTGCCCGGAGAGACCCGTCTTTTCATGTGCCACGACTACGGCCCCAACGGCCGCGACATCCGCTGGGAAACCACCGTGGCCGAGGAAAAGGCCCACAACATCCATGTCGGCGAAGGCAAGACCAAGGAAGACTTCGTCAAGTTCCGCACCGAGCGGGACGCCACCCTGGCGATGCCCAAGCTGATCATCCCCTCGCTGCAGATCAACATGCGCGGCGGAGAGCTGCCGCCGGCGGATGAAGACGGCAAGCGCTTCCTCAAGGTGCCGCTGAACGGGCTCTGAGCCGTTCGATCCAGAGAAACGTCCCGTGGCCCACCCCTGCGGACCACGTGCCCCGCCCGCGGGAGGTGCTGCCTCTCGCCCTGAAAGGATCTTCCGATGGCCGCCCGCGTCCTCTCCCGCTACCTGCCCATCCTGAAATGGGGCCGTGCCTATGACCGGCCCACGCTGTCCAACGACCTGATGGCGGCGCTGATCGTGACGATCATGCTGATCCCGCAGTCGCTGGCCTATGCGCTGCTGGCCGGTCTGCCACCCGAGGCCGGGATCTACGCCTCGATCGTGCCGATCCTGCTTTACACGCTGTTCGGCACCTCGGGGGCGCTGGCGGTGGGGCCGGTGGCGGTCGTGTCGCTGATGACGGCGACGGCGGTGGGGCAGGTGGCCCAGCAGGGCTCCATGGGCTATGCCACTGCCGCGCTGACGCTGGCGCTGCTCTCGGGCGCGATCCTGGTCTTCACCGGGCTGTTCCGGCTGGGCTTTATCGCCAATTTCCTGTCGCATCCGGTGATCGCCGGTTTCATCACCGCCTCGGGGCTGCTGATCGCGGTCAGCCAGCTGAAGTCGATCCTGGGGGTGCAGGCCTCGGGCGACACCATGCCCGAGGTGATCGAGAGCATCTTTGCCCATATCGGCCAGACCCATGTGGTGACGCTGGTGATCGGCGTGCTGGCCACGGCTTTCCTGTTCTGGGTCCGCAAGGGGATGAAGGGGGCGCTGGTCCGGCTGGGGCTGAAGCCCGGGCTGGCGGGGATGCTGGCCAAGACCGGCCCGGTGCTGGCGATCATCGCCTCGACGCTGGCGGTCTGGGCCTTCGACCTTGGTGCCCATGGCGTTGCCATCGTCGGCGACGTGCCCCAGGCGCTGCCGCCGCTGACCCTGCCGGACCTGTCGCCGGCGCTGCTGGGCACGCTGTTCGTGCCGGCGCTGCTGATCTCGATCATCGGTTTCGTGGAGTCCATCTCGGTCGCGCAGACCTTCGCGGCGAAGGAGAACCAGCGCATCGACCCGGACCAGGAGCTGATCGCCCTTGGCGCGGCCAATATCGGCGCGGCCTTCACCGGTGGCTATCCGGTGACCGGGGGCTTTGCCCGCTCGGTGGTGAACTACGATGCCGGGGCGCGCACCCCCGCTGCCGGGGCCTTCACCGCCGTTGGCCTGGCCATTGCCGCCGCCCTGCTGACGCCGCTGGTGCATTACCTGCCCAAGGCGACGCTGGCCGCCACCATCATCGTGGCCGTGCTGGGGCTGGTCGATTTCAGCATCCTGAAAAAGACCTGGGCCTATTCCAAGGCCGATTTCTGGGCCGTTGCCGCGACCATCCTGGTGACGCTGGGCCTGGGGGTCGAGGCGGGCGTGTCCACCGGGGTCGGCATCTCGATCCTGCTGCATCTCTACAAGACCACCAAGCCGCATGTCGCCGAGGTGGGGCTGGTGCCGGGCAGCCAGCATTTCCGCAACATCAACCGCCACGACGTGCTGACCGACCCGGCGCTGCTGTCGCTGCGCGTCGACGAAAGCCTCTATTTCGTCAATGCCCATTTCCTGGAAGACCAGATCGCCGACCGGCTGGCCCGGGGAAGCCGGGTGAAGAACGTGGTTCTGATGTGCTCGGCGGTGAACTCCATCGACTATTCGGCGCTGGAAAGCCTGGAGGCGATCAGCCGGAGGCTGCGCACCGCCGGCATCGGGCTGCACCTCTCGGAGGTGAAGGGGCCGGTGATGGACCGTCTGAAGAGCACGCATTTCCTCGACCAGATGAACGGCAAGGTCTTCCTGTCGCAATATGACGCCTGGACGGCGCTGGCCGCGCCAGAGTGCCGGCAACGCCGCGCTGCGGCAGAGTGATCCGGGGTGCACCGCAAGTTTACCTTTTCAATTCATCAAGATGTTGAAGGCGGGGCGGTCCGGATTATGTCATGGGAGCGCCCCAGCCTGCGGAGGTCCGATGGCACGCATCCTGCTCATGGAAGACGAGGTCGACCAGGCCGTCATGCTGTCGCTGATCATCGAGAAGCGCGGCCATCAGGTCGATATCGCCGCTTCGGCGGATGAGGCCATCGCGAAGGCCGACGCCACCGCCTACGATCTGGTGATCACCGATCTCTTCGTGCAGCAGAAGGGGGTGCAGGTGGGCAGTGGCGGGCTGCGGCTGATCGGTTTCCTGCGCAACGGCACGCGCACCGGCCCCGTCGCGACCGAGCGCAGCGTGCCGATCATCGCCATGTCCGGTGTGCTGGGCGGCCCCTCGGAGGGGCATTTCCTGAAAATTGCAGAGACCACCGGCGCCAATATCCGGCTGGAAAAGCCGGTGCCGCCGCAAAAGCTCCATGCCGCCATCGATGACCTGCTGAAGGGCTGACGCGCCGGGCTGTCGGGCCCGGCGCTGAGGCGCGGCTCAGTCCTGCGCGTCGGCCCTGCGCTGCGCCGCCAGGTCCAGCGCCGTGCGGATCGCGGTCTCCAGGTCCTCCGGAGAGCAGGGCTTGAGCAGGATCGGCGCCTGCACCACCATCCGCGCGGCCAGATCCGGGCCGGTGTTACCGGTCTGGTAGAGGATCGGCACGCCGGGCCGCATCCGGGCGACATGCTCGGCCAGGCGGAAGCCGTCGATGGGGCCGGGCATCACGATATCGGTCACCAGCAGGTCGAACTCCACTCCGGCGCGCAGCTGGCTGAGGGCGCTGGCCCCATCATCGGCGACCCGCACCAGGTAGCCGCTGTTCTCCAGCGAAATCCGCATCAGGTCGCGCAGCGTCGCCTCGTCCTCGACCAGCAGGACGCGGTTGCCCTTGTGGGACGGGCTGCTGTCCTCGGGGGGGAAGGCCTCTTCGGGCGGGGTGTCCTCGGCGGGGCGGATCTTGCCGCCCTGGGGCAGCAGCATGTGGACGGCCGTCCCGGCCCCGGGGCGCGAGGTGATCTTCATGTCGCCGCCGGTGCTCTGGACATAGCCGTAGGTGATCGCCAGTCCCAGGCCAGAGCCCGCGTGGTCGGCCTTGGAGGTGTAGAAGGGTTCGAAGGCGCGGCGCCGGATGTTCGCGGACATGCCGGGGCCGTCGTCCTCCACGATCAGCTCCACCAGGCCCTTCACCGGGGATTTCGCCGCCGAAGGTGTCATCGCCATGCCAAGCGCCGGGCGCGTGGTGTCGCGATCGGTACGCATGAAGGCCTGCAACCCGGGGCTCTTGCGGGCGGTCAGGGTGATCCGGCCCCCCTTGCCGCTGCGCTGGATCGCCTCGTTGGCGTTCTGCAACAGGCTGAACAGCGCCTCCTCCATCTGGGTCTGGTCGCAGAACAGGGTCAGACCGGCGGGGTCCTCGGCCAGGTGCAGGGTGACCCCGCTGGCCAGGTCGGGGGCCAGGCGGGCCTCCGCGGCAGAGAAGAGCGCCTGCACCGACAGGCTCCGGGCCTGGCCGGGCTGGGGCCGGGCAAAGGCCAGCAGCCGACCGGTCAGCGCCTGGCCGCGCAGGATCGCCCGCCGCCCGCTTTCCAGGAAGCGTGCGGAGGTGTCGGGGATCTTGTCGTCCAGCGCCAGCTCTACGGCGTAGTAGATCGTGGCCAGCAGGTTGTTGACGTCATGGGCGATCCCGGCGGTCAGCTGGCTGAGGGCATTGATGCGGTCCTTCAGCTCTCCGGCCTCGCGCAGACGGTCGCGACGGGCCTTGCCGGTGCCGATCAGGATCAGGATCACCACCGCGGCAATGGTCAGCAGCAGCAGCGTCAGCCCCAGGATCTGCAGCCGCGCGATCAGCCGGTCCCGGCGCAGCCAGTCGTCCAGTGCCGCCTGGGCCTGGTCGTGGATCGCATCCAGGTCCCGGCGTGCCGGCGCATCATCCACCCGCACCAGGGCGTCGACCTCGGGGATGCTGGCGCCGCCGGCGGCGGCAGTGCGGGCCACGTCGATATTCCTGCGGTACTGTTCCAGCGTGTTTTCCAGTGCCGAGATGTCCAGCGGCCGGTCCAGCGCCTCGACCAGCCTGTCGATGGTGCGCAGCTCGACCATCGCGGATTCGTAATCCTCGATCGCGAGGTCGTAGTAGCGCGGCTCCGCCGGGCGCAGGATGGCATTCTTGAAATTGTGGATGAAGCCCGAGTAGCCGATGTTGCGTTCCAGCTGCTGCAGGGCGGTGGGCAGCTGGTTGGCGGCGATCTGCGCCTCCGAGAAGCGGTTGCTGACAAGGAAGTTCAGCGCCGGGATCGTCAGAATGCACAGCACCGCCGCTGCGATCAGCAGGGGCTGCATGAAACGGCTGTTCAGGACCTGTGCGATGGTGTCCCTGTACCCTCCGGGCGACGCCGAGAACTGCTTGCGCATGTATGATCGTATGCCTGTCTCTCTATCCGGTTGCGAACCGGTCGGACCCCTCTACTGAGAGGCTATCTTTGGAAATCGGCGTTGCAAATCATTTAATGGCTTCCGTAGGGGGCTCGGCAAAGCTTTGCGAAGCAGCTGATTTTTTTATCACATTTCGTACGGTTTGGAGGCGGCCCTGCGGCGACGGGCCTGTAGCCGGGCCAGCAGGCCGGGCAGACGGCGGGTGCTGCGCAACGCCAGCGACAGGTCGTGCTTGATCACCACGACCGAGGGGACCACCAGCAGCACCAGCACGAAGCCCAGCCCCAGCCCGTAGCACAGCGTCACCACCATGGGCTTGAGGAATTCCGCCTGGCTGGAGCGTTCGGTCAGCAGCGGTGCCAGGCCCAGCACCGTGGTCAGGGTGGTCAGCAGCACCGGGCGCAGTCGCTGCGAGGTGGCCTCGATCACCGCCGGGATGGTGGCGCGGCTGGGCAGCTTCTCGTCGATGGCCGAGACCAGCACGATGGAATCGTTCACGATGATGCCGCTCATGCCGATCATGCCGACGACCGAGAAGATCGACAGTGGCATGTTCCACAGCGCATGGCCCCAGACCACGCCGATCAGGCCGAAGGGCACAACGGCCAGGATCACCAGCGGCTGGCCCCAGCGGCCCAGCACCAGGGCCAGCGTCATGTAGATGCCGATCAGGCAGATCAGGTAGCCCTTCATGGCGTCGCTCAGGAAGGCGCGCTCCTGTTCGGCCTGGCCGCCCAGGGCGTAGTCCACGCCATAGGTCTGCGCGATGCCGGGCAGGATCCCGCTGTTCAGCCGGTCGCGCACCGCCTCGGCCCGGGCGGCGTCGCTGTCGTCCAGGTCGCCGGTCACATGCAGCAGGTTGCGGCCGTTCTCGCGGCGCAGGCTGCCCAGGGCGGGGCGGGGCGCGACATCGACGATTTCGCCCAGGCGCACCCATTCGCCGGTGACCTGCGACTGCAGGCGGATCTCGTCAAGATAGCCGGCGCTGATCGCGCCCTCTGGCAGCTCGACGTCGATCTCGGCCTCGCGGCTGCCATCAAGGTAGGTCAGCGCCGTCAGCCCCGAGAGCCGGGCCGACAATTCGGTGGCCAGCGCGCCCACCTGAAACCCCAGTGCCCGGCCATAGGCGTTCAGGCTCAGCGCATGGTCGATGGTGCCGCGGCTCATGTCGTCCTGGACGCCGCTGACCTCGGGGATCCCGGCCAGCTGCTCCTGGAGGGCCAGGGAGGCCGCCTTCAGCTTCTCCAGGTCGTCGCCGGCGAAGATCACGCTCAGCCCGTCGCTGGCCGGTCCGTAGCGCCCGGCCCGGAACGAGAAGGTTTCCAGCGTGTCGGGCTTGCGCAGCTCGGCCTCCAGCGCCTGCACGAAGGCATCGCTGCCGTAAGGCCGCTGGTCCGGAGGGATCAGCCCGATGCTGATGGCGGCCAGCAGGTCGGTGTCCTTGTCGTCTTCGATCGCCAGGCCGCGACCGGCGGTGCCGCCGATCTGGCTGATCTCGTATTGCACGGGATCGGCGCCGTAGTCGGCGGTGAAACGGCTGCGCACGGCCCGGGTAGCGCGGTCCACCTCCTTCAGCATGGCCAGGGTGTCGTCGCGGGTGGCGCCGTCCAGCATGGCGATATTGGCGGTGATCGTGTCGCTGCGCGGGGACTGGAAGAAGCGCCACTGCACCTCGCGGGTCTGGATCATCAGTACCGCCTGGAGGGTGGCGGCCACGGCCAGCAGCAGCACCGCGTAACGCAGCCGGATCACCCATCGCAGCGCCGGCTCGAAGATCGCGGCGCGCATCCGGTCGAAGCCGCGGGTGACGGCGCGGGCCGGCGCGCCGAGCGGGCCATCGTCCAGCCGCCCCAGCCCGCGGGCCATGTGATGGGGCAGCACCAGGAAGCATTCCGCCAGAGAGGCCACCAGCACGGCGGCCACCACCAGCGGGATCGTCGCGATGAAGCTGCCGAAATGGCCGCCCACCCAGTGCAGCGACAGGAAGGCCACCACGGTCGTCACGGTCGAGGCCAGCACCGGCCCCAGCATCCGGATCGCCGCCCGTTCGGCGGCGCGGGGGCGGCGTTCGCCAAGGCTGCGGTGGCGGTACTCGGCATGTTCGGCGACCACGATGGCATCGTCGACGATGATCCCAAGGCACAGGATCAGCGCGAAGAGCGAGATCATGTTGAGCGACTGCCCGGTCAGCCACATCAGCCCGATGCCCGCGGCCAGCGACACCGGGATGCCGGCGGCGACCCAGAGCGCCGCCGAGGGAGACAGGAACAGGTAGAGCAGCCCCAGCACCAGCAGCAGCCCGAAGATGCCGTTGTCGACCAGGATCGCCAGCCGGTCCGAGATCCGGGCGGCCTTGTTGTCGATCAGGTCGATCCTCAGCCCTGGGGGAGCGCTTTCCAGGAACCGGTCCGAGACCTGCCGCACGGTCTTCTGGATCTTCAGGGCATCGCCGCCGACGCCACGATCCACCGCGATCGTCACGGCGGCGCGGCCCGCCATGAAATAGGCCCGCCCCGAACCGGCGCTGTCCACCGTAACCCGGGCCAGGTCGCTCAGGGCGACGGGGCCGCGGTCGGTCTCGATGCGGATGGCACGGATGCTGTCGGCATCGCGGCGGTCATGCCCGGCGCGCAGCCGGGTGGCGCTGTCCGAGAGCTGCCCGCCCGAGGCTTCGGTGGCCTCGGTCTCGACCTGGTCGGAAAGGTCCGACAGGGTCAGCCCGTATTCCGCCAGCGCCGCCGGGTCCGCGACCACCGCGATGCGCGGCGCGGTCAGCCCGCGCAGGCTGATCCGGGTCACCCCGGCGCGTTGCAGATCGCCCTTCAGCGTCTCGCCCAGCCGCTCCATCTGCGGGCGGTCCAGATCGCCCGACAGCACCACCGTCAGCACGCCGTCCCGCCAGGCCGAGCGCCGGATCACCGGCGTTTCCGCGCCACCCGGCAGGGCCGAGGCCGCAGGCATCGCCGCCTCGACCTCGTTCATCGCGCGGTCAAGGTTCCAGCCCGGCTCGAACTCCAGCGTGATGCGGGCGCGGCCGTCGCGGGCGATGGCGGACAGGTCGCTGACCCCTTCGACCTCCAGCAGGTCGGGGGTGGCGACGGCGATGATCGACTTGTCGACATCCTCCGCCGAGGCATCGTCCCATTTCACCGTGATGGTGATCGCCTCCGACACCACGTCGGGAAAGTACTGCGCGCGGATCTGGGTCGCGGCATAGAGACCGAAGGCCACGATGGCGACCAGCAGCAGGTTGGCGGCGGTGCCGTGGCGGGTGAAGAAGCGCAGCAGCCCCATGGCTCAGTTCCCTGCCGAGAGCTGGTCGATCAGTCCCTGGGGCACCTCGTCGCGGCGCAGCAGCGCCAGCATCCGCGCCTGGGCGCCCTCCGACAGGTCCGAGGCACGGACCTGCGCCGCCAGAGCGGCCCGGCGACTGTCGTCCAGGGGCACCATCGGTCCGTCCGGGGCGCCGCCGGAGCCGGCGCGGGACGCGCCGGGTCCGGCCAGGCCGGTGGCGCGGGTCCCGGGCACCGGGGCCCCGGCATCGGCCTGCCCCCCGGCTTCTGTGGCGGCCTCTGTGGCGGTCTCGGCCGGCACCGGGCGCACGCGCAGCCCGGCGCCCAGCTGCGGGCTGCGCTCGCGCACGTAGGTCAGCGGCGTCTCGGGGGCCGCGACGGCGACATTGTTGCCCAGCCGGCGCAGCACGGTCATCTGGACCTCGCGCAGCCGGTCGTCCTGGCCCAGCACCAGCGCCTTGCCATCGACCGACAGGGCGGTGGCGGGCAGCACGACCACCTGCTCCAGCGCCGGCTCCGCGATCCGCGCGGTGACGAAGCTGCCGGGCAGGGGGCAGGGGCAGCCGGCGGGGTCGAGTTGCGCGATCACGGTGCGGGCGGTGCCGGTGGTGTCATCCTCGGCCAGGGTCACGTGGGACAGCACCGCCGGGTAGCTGCGGGTCCCGCCGGGGCTCTGCAGCGTCACCGCCAGCGGCTGCAGCCCGCCGCCGGGGGCCTGGATGCGGTCGATCTCCTGCGCGGTCAGATCAAGCCGCGCCTGCAGGTGGTCGAGATCCGTGATCACGCCCAGCTCGGCCCCCGAGGACAGCGCCTCGCCCACCACCGGCACCGTGCCGTGAAAGACCCCGGTGATCCCGGCGCGGATGCCCAGATCCCCCAGGGCGCGCCGCGCGCTGGCCAGCTCGGCCCCGGCATCGGAAACCTCCAGCGCGTCCTGGCGGGCGGTATTGGCCAGCTCGGCCAGGATGTTGCGGCTGTCGACCAGGCTCTGCTCGGCGTCGATCACTGCCAGCCGCGCACTGTCGAGGTCGGATTGCACGCCCGATCCCTTGTCCAGCAGTGTCCGGATGCGCCGGGCCTCGGCCTGGCGGATCTCCAGGATCTGCTGCTGCCGGTCCAGGTCAGCGCGGGTCGCCTCGGCCTGGCGGGTGGTCTCCTCCTGGGCCAGCCGGGCGCGGTGCAGCGCCGCCTCTGCCAGCTGCACCGCCGTGCCGGCAGCGGCATCGTCCAGCTGCACCAGCAGCGCTCCGGCGGGGACGCGGGTGCCGTCGGCCAGCCCGTCGCGGACCAGGGCCACGGTGCCCGCGGCGGGGGCCCAGACGCTGGCGCGGGCCTGCGCCGCCAGCCGGCCATAGGCGGCGATCTCGGGGGTGACGCGGGTCGGCGCGGTGGTGGCGACCCTGGCCTCGGGGGCGCTGTAGCCGCCCGTCCCGCGTCCGAGCCCGCCCATGCCCGGCGGCCCGCCGGCACCTTGGCCCGCGCCCTCCGCCCCGGCGGTCACGGCGCGCCACAGCCGCTCTCCCTCGAAGATCGCCAGCCCAGCCGCCATCAGTGTCAGGGTCACGACGATCACGAGTCTCAGCATCACGCGCATGGCAAAAGGGTCCTTCTCGGGCGGCGGGCAGGGCGGTTTTGCGGGCAGGTTTCGCAATGATACGGGATCTTGCCCCGTTTCCGTCGAGAAATTTGTCGGGTTTCCGCCCCGCGACAAACTGACATCCGTGTCAACTTGACAATGACGTCAATGTGAGTCGAGGTGAAGGCGACATGTGGCCGGGCCTGCGGGCAAGGCGGCGTGCGCTGCCCGAAGCCACCCGACCGGAGGCCGGAATGAGGACCTTACTGACCGCAACTGCCCTCTGCGCGCTGGCGCTGGCGGCCCCCTGCGCCGTTCTGGCGGGCGATGCCCTGCCGGTGCAGCTGGTCCCGGTGAAGACGGTGACGCCGCTGCGCGATTTCCGCCTGTCCGGCACGATCGAGGCGCTTGAAAGCTATTCGGCGGGCTTTCGCGATGGCGGCCGCGTGATTTCCGTCTCGGTGGATGTGGGCGACGTGGTCCATGCCGGAGAGGAGATCGCCCGGATCGATCCCAAGCAGGCCGAGGCCAGCCTGCGTTCGGCCCAGGCGGCGCTGCAGGCGGCCGAGGCCTCGCTGGTGCAGGCGCGGCAGGCGCGGGACCGGGCGCAGGGCCTGCTGGAGCGCGGCTCGGGCACCCAGGCGGATCTGGACAGCGCGACCGAAAGCTACCTGACCGCGAAGGGATCGCGGGACCAGGCCCAGGCCCAGCTGGCCGCCGCCCGCCGCACCGAGGAGGATACCGTGCTGCGCGCCGTGGAGGATGCGGTGGTCACCGAACGCTCGGCCGAGCCGGGGCAGGTGGTCAGCGCGGGCACCGCCATCGTCACGCTGGCCGGGGTCTCGGGGCGCGAGGCGGTCTTTCTGGCGCCCGACATGGAGGACCTGGACCAGGCGCTTGGCGCGCGGGTGTCGATCCGGCCCGTGACCGGCGACAGCAGCCAGGCGGTCACCGCCACGGTCTCGGAAATCTCTCCGGTGGTGGCCGACAACGGCACGGTGACCACCAAGGCCCGCATCGACGAGGACAGCGCCCGGACCCTGACCATCGGCGAGGCGGTCGAGGGGATGCTGACCTTCCCGCTGCCGCCCGAGATCACGGTGCCCTGGACGGCGCTGACCTCGACCGCGGAGGGGCCGGCGGTCTGGGTGGTGGGCGCGGACAATACCGTGTCGCTGCGTGCGATCACCATCTCGGCCTTTACCGACGACTCGATCCTGGTGGCCTCCGGGCTGAAGGACGGAGAGGTCGTGGTGGGGCAGGGCGCCCAGGGGCTTTACCCGGGCCGGACCGTAGCCGGACAGGAGGTGCAGCCATGAAGGCGCCGATGACCCTTGCGCTGCTGGCCCTGCTGGCGCTGCCCGCACAGGCGGACACCCGGGCAGAGAGCGGGACAGATACCGGGGCCGCCGCAACGCCCCGCCCGGTGATCTCGGAAATCGTGACGGCGGACCCGACACGCGAACGCGCCTTCCCCGGAGAGGTCGAGGCCGCCCATGAAACCGACCTGGCCTTCCAGACCGTGGGCCGCATCGCGACCCTGCCGGTGCAGGTGGGGGACCGGGTGCAGAAGGGCCAGGTGCTGGCGACGCTGGATCGGGTGACGCTGCAACAGGATGTGGATGCCGCCCAGGCGGCGCTGTCCTCTGCGCAGGCGCAGGCGGATTACGCGCGCACCAGCTGGGAGCGCACGCAATCGCTGAAGGCGCGCAACATCGCCAGCCAGTCCGATCTGGAATCCGCCCGGGCCAGCTACGATTCCGCGGCTGCCAGTGTGACCTCGGCCCAGGCCGACCTGGACAGCGCTCAGGATGCGCTGGACTACGCCACGCTGACCGCGCCCTCGGACGGCATCATCCTGACCCGCCCGGTCGAGGTCGGCACTGTGGTCGCCTCGGGCACCACGGTGCTGACGCTGGCGGATCTGACGGGACGGGAGGCGGTGATTGACGTGCCGGCCGAATTCCTTTCGGTGCTGCCGCCGGATGCGGTTTTCACCCTGCGCCGGCAGGAGGGCGATGCCGAAACCGCCCGCGCCACGTTGCGCCTGGTGGAGCCGGTGGCCGATGACAGGCTGCGCGGCAGGACCCTGCGGTTGCGCATCGCCGAGGGCCCGGGCCTTCCCGCCTTCCGCATCGGATCGCTGGTGCGCGCCACCTATGCCGTCACCGGCGAAGAGGTGATCACCCTGCCCAAAAGCGCCATTGCCGGCACGCCCGATGCCCCCAGCGTCTGGCGCGTCACCCCCGGAAGCCGGGCCGTGCAGGCCGTGACGGTGACGCTGGGCGCCCCGCTGGGCACCCGGGTCGAGATCCGCAGCGGCATCGCGGTGGGCGACGAGGTCGTCACCCGTGGCGCCGGATCGCTGAAAGCAGGCCAGATCGTCGGAGCCCGTGAAGAATGACCAAGTTCAACCTGTCCGACTGGGCGCTCAACCACCGTTCCTTCATCTGGTTCCTGATGCTGATCTCGATGGTGGCGGGGATCTATGCCTACAGCTCCATGGGCCGCGAGGAAGACCCGAGCTTTGCCATCAAGACCATGGTGATCACCGGCACGCTGCCCGGTGCCACGGCGGAAGAGACGGTCACCCAGGTCACCGACCGGATCGAGAAGAAGCTTCAGGAGCTTGATACGCTCGATTACACCCATTCGGTGACCTATCCGGGCCAGGCCGTCGTCTACGTGGAGCTGCGCGACACCACGCCGGGCGACGAGGTGGAGCAGATCTGGCTGCGGGTTCGGCAGATGATGTCGGACATCAAGAGCCAGATGCCGGACGAGTTCCAGGGCTTCGGCTTCAACGACGACTTCGGCGATGTCTACGGCTCCATCTACGCCTTCACCGGCGATGGCTATTCCCCGCGCGAGCTGGAGGAGAAGGTCGACGAAGTCCGCGACGCGGTGCTGCAACTGCCCGCCGCCGGCAAGGTCGAACTGGTCGGCACACAGGACCCGGTGGTGCATATCGAGTTCTCCAATGCCCGCCTCGCCGCGCTTGGCCTCGACAAGCAGACGGTGCTGGACACGCTGGCGGCGCAGAATGCCATCGTGCCCTCGGGGATCATCCACACCGGGGCCGAGCAGATCCTGGTGCGCACCTCCGGCAACTTCAAATCCGCCGACGAGATGGCCTATGCGCCGCTGCGCGCGGGCGACACCTTCTTCACGCTTTCGGACGTGGCGACGGTGACGGCAGGCTACGAGGATCCGCCCTCCGCGCTGTTCCGGGTGGATGGCAAGCAGGGCATCGCCCTGGCCATCGGGATGCGCGACGGCGAGAATATCCTGGATTTCGGCAAGCAGCTTGAGACGCTGATGGACAAGGTGCAGGCCGAGCTTCCCGTGGGGATCGAGATGACCCGCGTCGCCGACCAGCCCCATGTGGTGGACGACAGCGTCAACCACTTCGTGCGGGCCCTGGCCGAGGCGGTGATCATCGTGCTGATCGTCTCTTTCGTGTCGCTGGGGGTGCGCGCGGGCATGGTGGTGACGCTGGCAATCCCGCTGGTGCTGGCGATCACCTTCGTGATCCTGGATGCCATCGGGGTGACGCTGCAACGGGTGTCGCTGGGCGCGCTGATCATCGCGCTCGGCCTGCTGGTCGATGATGCGATGATCGCCATCGAGACGATGATCAGCCGGATGGAGCAGGGCGAGAGCCGCGTGAAGGCCGCCAGCTATGCCTGGACCTCCATCGCCTTCCCGATGCTGACCGGCACGCTGGTCACGGTGGCAGGCTTCATCCCGATCGGGCTGAACAGCTCTCAGGCGGGGGAATACACCCGCTCGCTGTTCTACGTGATCGCGATCTCTCTGGTGCTCAGCTGGATCGTCGCGGTGCTGTTCGCGCCGGTGCTGGGGGCGACCTTCCTGCCGAAAAGCATGAAGAAGCACGACGCCCATGCGCCGGGCCGCCTGCGCCGGGGCTTCCACCGGGCGCTGCGCCTGGCGATGCGCTTCAAATGGGTGACGATCCTGCTGACCGTGCTGGTCTTCGCCGCCTCCGTCGTCGGGCTGGGCCGGGTCGAGCAGCAGTTCTTCCCGACCTCGGACCGCCCCGAGGTGCTGGTCGACGTGACGCTGCGCCAGAACGCCGATTTCGCCGCCACCGACAAGGCGATCACGGATTTCGAGGCCTGGCTCGCCCAGCAGCCCGAAACCACCTACTGGAGCGCCTATGTGGGCCGCGCGGCGCCGCGCTTCATCCTGACGCTGGATGCGCCGACCGCGACGCCCAGCATGGGACAGGTGGTGATCATGACCCCGGGCCTTGCCGCCCGCAACGCCCTGACCGAGAAGATCCGCGCCTATGATGCGCGCACCGCCGGGGTGGAGTTCTTCCCCAAGTTCCTCTCGCTTGGTCCGCCGGTGGGCAAGCCGGTGCAGTACCGGGTGTCGGGGCATGATCCGGAAGTGCTGCGCGACACCGCGCGCAAGCTGGCCGGCGTGCTGGGGCAGGACCCCCGCCTGACCGCGATCAGCCTGGACTGGAACGAACCGGCCCGGGTGGTGCGGGTGCAGCTGGACCAGGCGCGGCTGCGCCAGCTGGGGCTGACCCAGCAGGACGTGGCGAATGTGCTCTACCAGCTCTTCTCGGGGTCCTCGGTCACCGACCTGCGCGACGGCGACAAGCTGGTCGAGGTGCTGGCCCGCGGCGTCGAGGGCGACCGCAGCACGCTGCAAACGCTCGAAAACCTCCAGTTCGGAAATTCCGATGGCGAACCGGTGCCGCTGTCCTCCTTCGCCAAGCTGGAATGGACGACCGAGCAGCCGGTGATCTACCAGCGCGACCGGGTGCCGACGATCACCGTGGAGGGCGCCGTTCTGGGCGATACCCAGCCCGCCACCATCGTCGCGGATCTGGCGCCGAAGGTAGAGGCGTTCCGCGCGGACATGCCGGCGGGCTACAACATCGCCCTGGGCGGTGCGGTGGAATCCAGCGGTGAAAGCCAGGCGCCGATCCTGGCGGTGGTGCCGATCATGCTGCTGATCATGCTGACCCTCGTCATGGTGCAGATGCAAAGCTTCCGGCTGATGATCGTGGTCCTTGCGGTGGCGCCGCTGGGGCTGATCGGGGTGGTGGCGGCTCTGCTGCCATCGGGGGCGCCGCTGGGCTTCGTGGCGATCCTGGGCGTGCTGGCGCTGATCGGCATCCTGATCCGCAACTCGGTCATCCTGTTCCAGGAGGTGAAGGACCTGCTGGCGAAGGGGCGCACCCGCTGGGAGGCGGTCTTTGAGGCCTCCGACAGCCGCGCCCGGCCCATCCTGCTGACCGCCGCAGCGGCAAGCCTTGCGCTGATCCCGATCTCGCGGCAGGTGTTCTGGGGCCCGATGGCCTATGCCATGATGGGCGGGATCATCGCGGGCACGATCATCACGCTCCTGTTCGCGCCGGCGCTTTACTGCGCGGTCTTCGGGGTGCGTCCGCCGAAGGAAGAGCAGGGGTGAGACCGGACCACCGACAGATCACCGCCGCCACCCGCCGGGAAAAGACCCGCGCCCGGCTGGTGGAGGCCGCCGTGCTGGCGATTGCGGCCAAGGGGCCGGAAAACGTGGTGATCGAGGATATCGTGACCGGGGCGGGCCTGTCCCGGGGCACCTTCTACACTTACTACACCCAGCTTGAGGACGCGCTTCAGGACGCCAAGATGACGGTGGTGCGCGAACTGGTGGCGCTGGTGCTGTCGGCCGAGCCGGGCGTGAAGGATCCTGCCGAATCCCTGGCCAGCGACCTGCTGACCTTCGTGGAAACCTTCCGCCGCTATCCCCTTCTGTCGCAGTTCCATGCCCGGATGGGGCGCCAGGGCGGCGGCCCCGGCAGCCTGGTTCACGAGCTGATGCCGGACTACCTGGGCTGGGGCATCCGCACGGGGCGGTTCTGCACCATGCCGATGCACCTGGCGCTGGAATTCATCGAGGCGGGCATGTTCAACGTCATGGTCCACGAGATCGAGGGCCACCCCTCTCATGCCGAAGAGGCCGTGGCGGCGATCCTGCGGGTGCTGGGCCTGCCCGCGCAAGAGGCCGCGCGGCTCTCGCAGTGCAAGGTCGCGCCGCTCAGCGCCGCCGAGGACAGCCTGATCGCCCGCGCCGACCGCATTCGGCGCGCCTCGGCGTAGGGAGACGGAGCGGGGGCCGTAAGACCTGCAAGAACCGCGGTCCCGCGGTCATCTCCGGACCGCGATTTCCTGTCGGATTTGTCGCATTCGGTCCGTTCAGTGCCAATTGAACCAATGGAACGCCTCTGCCAGTGTCCCCCCATGACAACCGACGCCGCCACCGATTTCATCGAACTCATGGGCCTTGTCATGCAGGAACAGGGCAAGCCCCGCATTGCCGGCCAGGTCTTCGGCTACCTGCTGCTGGAGGGGGCGCCGCGCACGCTGGGGCAGATCTCCGGGGCGCTCGGGGTCTCGAAGGGCTCGGTCTCGACCAACACGCGGCTGCTGGCGGCGCAGGGGATGCTGGAACGGGTGTCGCCGGTGGGCGGGCGCCATGATCTTTACGAACTGGCGGCACATCCAAACGCCCCGGTCCTGCGTACCCTTGCCGGGCGCTTCCGACGCAACGCCGCCCGGATCGAGGCGCTCTCGGCCCGGTTCGCGCCGGGGCAGGGCGCGGCGCGGGGGCGGGTGCTGGAGCTGGCCGCCTTCTACCGCAGTTCGGCGCATTACATCGACAACGCACGGGCCGTGCCGGGCAGAGAGGACGGCCTGCCGGCTGCCCCCGACCCGGACCACCCCTGAGACCGTACCCGACCGGAGACGACATGGCTGACGGAACCAGCAGACCCGAGAAACCCGACTGGGCGCTCAGCGGACGCGAGCGCGCCGATCAGGCGCGTGCCGCGCGCGGGCTGAAGCCGCGCCGCCGCCGCTGGCCCTGGGTGGTGCTGGGGCTGGTGGTGCTGGGGGGCGGCGCGCTCTGGCTGCGCCAGGACCGCACGCCCGCGCCCGGGGCCGCCACCGGCACCGACAGCCCTCAGATCACCCTTCAGATGCTGCCCTCGGAACTGGCAAAGGTGCAGCCCGCCGAGCTGCGCGACACGGTGAAGGTCACCGGATCGCTGGCGCCGGAAACCCAGGCGCATCTTTCGGCCGAGGTGTCGGGGCGGCTGGCAAGCGTGGCGGTGCGTGCCGGTGACAGGGTGCAGGCCGGTCAGCTTCTGGCGCAGATCGACACCGAGACGCTGGAGAACACCCTGGACCAGCAGCGCGCCAATGCCGAGGCGACCCGCGCCCAGCTGCGCCTGGCCCAGACCCAGCTGGAGCGCACCCGCAGCATGGTCAAGCGCGGCGTCGTCGCCACCAGCGAGCTGGACAGCGATCAGGCCAGCGTCGATCAGCTGGCCGCCAGCCTGAAGGCGCTGGAGGCCCAGGTGGAAAGTGCCGAGGAGTCCATTGCCAAGGCCCGCATTGCCGCGCCCTTCAGCGGCATGATCTCGGAGCGGGATGTCGATCCGGGGGCCTATGTCGCCACCGGAACGGAGCTGTTCTCGATCGTCGATCTGACCCGGATGGAGTTCGAGGCCGATGTGCCGGTGCGCTATGCCCCGGGCATCCATGCCGGCCAGCGGGTCGAGCTGACGGTCGAGGGGCTGGGCGATGCCGCCTTCACCGGGGTGGTGGACCGGGTGAACCCGGTGGCCGCCTCCGGCACGCGGATGCTGCCGGTCTATGTCGGCCTCGACAATCCCGACACCCAGCTGCGCGGCGGCATGTTCGCCTCGGGCCTGCTGGTGATGGAGACCAAGGCCGATGCCCTGGGCGTGCCGAGCGAGGCAATCCGCCAGGACCCGGAGGGGACCTATGTGCTGAAGGTCGTCGACGGCGTGGCGACGCGCCAGGCGGTGCAGACGGCCCGGACCTGGGAGGGCGGGCGCGTCACCGAAGTCTCCTCCGGGCTGGCCGCCGGCGACATCATTGTCGCCCAGCCGCTGGAAGGGCTGCGCGCCGGGGCCGCGATCCACGTGATCGCAGAGCCGCAGACGGAGTGATCCCATGATCCTGACGCGCATTTCCGTCAGCCAGCCGGTCTTTGCGACCATGATGATGCTGGCGATGCTGGTGGTGGGCCTGTTCTCCTACACCCGCCTGCCGGTCGAGCAGCTGCCCAATGTCGATTTTCCCATCGTCGCCGTCGTCACCTCCTATCCCGGCGCCACCCCTGAGGCGGTGGAAAGCGACATCATCAAGCCCATCGAGGAGGCGGTTTCGACCCTCTCGGGGCTCGACACGATCGAGAGCACGGCGCAGACCAGCTCTTCCATCGTGCTGCTGACCTTCCAGCTCGAGGTCGACAGCGCCTCCGCCGCCCAGGACGTGCGCGAGAAGGTCGACCAGATCGCCGGCGACTTCCCGGATGCCGCCGAGGCGCCGCAGATCCTGCGCTTCGACCCGAACGAGCTGCCGATCCTGTCGATCGGCATCAGCTCTTCCACCGTCGGGGTCGGGGATCTGACCCAGATGGCCGAGGACGACATCGCGACCCGGCTGGCCAATATCGACGGGGTGGGGCGGGCCTCGGTCGTCGGTGGGCGCCCGCGCGAGGTGCAGGTGGATGTGGATCCGGATCGCCAGGCGGCCCTTGGCATCGGCGTGACCGAGGTGACCGCGGCGCTGGCGTCCGACACCATCGACCTGCCGGCGGGATCGGTCAGCGATGGCGGGGCCGAGCAATCGGTGCAGGTGCAGGGCCGCATCCGCGCGTTGCAGGATTTCGGTGACGTGATCATCGCCAAGCGCGGCGGCGTGCCGGTGCGGCTGGCGGACGTGGCCTGGATCGACACCGGGCTGGCCGAACCCGAAAGCCTGGCGATGCTGGACGGCAAGCGGGCGCTGGCCATCGACGTGGTGAAGACGCAGGGCGCCAACACCGTGGGCGTGGCCGAGGACGTGCGCAAGGAACTGGCCAAGATGCGCGGCGAGGCCGCGTTTGACGGCGTCGACCTGAAGATCCTGCGCGACAATGCCAAGCCGGTGGAGGACAGCTTCCATTCCGTGCGCTCCATGCTGGTCGAGGGGGCGGCGCTGGCCACCGTCATCGTCTTCCTGTTCCTGAACTCCTGGCGCTCCACGGTGATCACCGGGCTGACGCTGCCGATCTCGGTCATCGGGACCATGGCGGCGATCTACTTCCTGGGCTTCACGCTGAACATGATGACCATGATGGCGCTGTCGCTGTCGGTGGGCCTGCTGATCGACGATGCCATCGTGGTGCGCGAAAACATCATGCGCCACCTGCACATGGGCAAGGACCACCACACCGCCGCGCTGGAGGGCACCAACGAGATCGGCCTGGCGGTTCTGGCCACCACCCTGTCGATCTGCGCGGTCTTCCTGCCGGTGGCCTTCATGGACGGCATCATCGGGCGCTTCTTCCTGCAATTCGGCATCACCGTGTCGGTCGCGGTGCTGATCTCTCTCTTCGTCAGTTTCACGCTGGACCCGATGATGTCCTCGGTCTGGTACGATCCGACGGCGGTGCCGGGGGCGAAACGGGGCCGGGTGGGCCGCGCCATCGGCCAGTTCGACCGCGCCTTCGAGGGGTTGGGCCGGCTTTACACCCGGCTGCTGCGGGTCTGCCTGCGCTGGCGCAAGACCACGCTGCTGGCCGCGCTTGGCGCCTTCGTGGCCGGCATCCTGACCTTCCCGCTGGTGGGCACCGAATTCGTGCCCCCCGCCGACAACTCAGAGATCCAGGTGGAGCTGACCACGCCGGTCGGATCGACCCTGGACCGCACCGCCGAGAAGATCGCCCAGGTCGATGCGGTGCTGCGCGCCTTCCCCGAGGTGACGGCCACCTATGCGACGGTGAATTCGGGCACCCAGAGCTCTCCCAACGTGGCGACGGTCTATGCGCTGATGAGCGATCCGAAGGAGCGCACCCGCACCCCCGAGGAGATGACCGGCCCGGTGCGCAACGCGCTGAAATCGGTGCCCGGCGCCAAGTACAAGGTCGCCGCCGACCCGGGCATCGGTGGCATTGCCGCCCCGGTGCAGGTGAAGATCTACGGTGAGAACCTGGACATGCTGGGCCGGCTGGCCGATCAGCTGGCCGCCAGTATGCGCTCCATCCCGGGGCTGGTGGATGTGGGCACCACGCTGGATGATCCCCAGCCGACGCTGGCGGTGCGCATCGACCGGGACGCGGCGTCGGACCTGGGCGTCTCCATGACGCAGGTCAGCAATGCGCTGAACCCGATGCTGGAAGGATCGAGCGTTGCCGACTGGACCGATCCGGAGGGCAATTCCATCGACGTGACGGTGCGGCTGCCGAAACGCTTCCGCGATGATCCGACGGCGCTTGGCAGCCTGCCGATCGTCGCCAATTCCGATGGCTCGGGCACGGTGCGGCTGGACCAGATCGCCCAGATCACCGCCGTCGAAGGCCCCGGAGAGATCACCCGCATCGACCGCCAGCGCGCGGTGACGGTGGAGGCCAACCTCGACGGGCGCAAGTCCGGCGACGTGACGCCCGAGGTGAAGAAGAAGATCGCCGCCCTGGCGCTGCCGCCGGGCTACACCGCCTCGATGGGCGGGGATGCCGAGGACATTGCCGAGACCTCGGCCACCGCCGGCACCGCGCTGCTGCTGGCGCTGATCTTCATCTACATGGTGCTGGCCTCGCAGTTCGGCAGCTTCCTGCAACCCTTTGCCATCATGTCCTCGCTGCCGCTGGCGCTGGTGGGGGTGATGCTGGGGCTGCTGGTGGGGGGCTCGACCATGAACATGTTCTCGGCCATCGGGTTCATCATGCTGATGGGGCTGGTGGTGAAGAACGCCATCCTGCTGGTCGACAACGCCAACCAGCATGTGCGGGCGGGGATGCACCTGTTCGACGCCCTCGTCGAGGCCGGCCATACCCGGTTCCGGCCCATCGTGATGACCACGCTGGCGATGATCTTCGGGATGCTGCCGCTGGCGCTGAACATCCACGGCGGCTCGGGGCAGAACGCGCCGATGGCCCATGCGGTGATCGGCGGGCTGATCTCTTCCTCGGTGCTGACGCTGGTCGTGGTGCCGGTGCTGCTGACCTATATCGACCGTCTGGGCGCAAGGGTGGCGCGACTGTTCCCGCGCGCGCCCGAGGCCAGAGCCGATGGGGGAGGGCACCGGGCTTCGCCGGATCTGTCGAAATCGCGATAATCGGATCCGGGGGATTGGCCGGGAGGAAAGAAGCCGTTAACATAACCTCTGCAAGCTTGGGGAGAAGCTTGGAGGGAAGAGATGGCTTTCGACAGCAACAAGTTCACGGTCCCGGATCGTGAACAGTCCCGGCATGGCATCATGCAGGACGGCACGGAGCCCCTGGCTGCGGCGCGCGGCTTCGGTCTGGCAATCGCGGGCGGCGGCCTGGGTCTGGTGATCGCGGTCAGCACCGGGATGGCCGGAGGCGGGCTGCTGGGCGGGATTCTGGCCTATGTGGTGGCGACACCGGTCTGCGTGCTGGGCCTCGGGATTCTGTCCCTGCGCCGCCGTGCCAGCCTGGTGCCGGCACGGGTGGCCCGCAGGGATCACGCGGCACGCTGACCGCCGCGCGCTGACGGCCGTCATGGCCGCCCAACGGGTTTACGGACCCCCGGATTTGTAATGCCGGGGGCTGGTTTTCGTCGGTCCCAAGGGGGCGACGCGCGGGGGACCGGCGGAGGGGCGCCCTCCGGGGCCTCCCGGGAAAGGGAGGCTTGACCCAGGGGCATTCGGCGGCAGCTAATGGGACATCATCCCAGACAGGAGCCTGCCGTGACCCGACTGACCTCTGCCGATTTTCACCCGAAACTGCTGCATCTCTACGACCAGTATGCCCATGGGATGATTTCTAAGCGGGCCTTCCTGGAGAAGGCCGGGGGTTTTGCCGTGGGCGGCCTGTCCGCTGCCGCGATCTACGAGGCGATGAAGCCCGATTACGCCCTGGCGCAGCAGGTGTCCTTCACCGATCCCGATATCCATCCGGAATACATCACCTATCCCTCGCCTCGGGGGCATGGAGAGGTGCGCGGCTACCTGGTGCGTCCGACCGGGGTCTCGGGGGCGCTGCCCGCCGTCGTGGTGGTGCATGAGAATCGCGGCCTGAACCCCTATATCGAGGATGTCGCGCGCCGGGTCGCCAAGGCCGGCTTCATCGCGCTGGCGCCCGACGGGCTGACGCCGCTGGGCGGCTATCCGGGCAATGACGACGAGGGGCGCGCAATGCAGTCCCAGCTGGACCAGGGCAAGCTGCTGGAGGATTTCCTGGCCGCGGTGCGCTACCTGCAGGGCAGCGACATGACCACCGGCAAGGTGGGAATCACCGGGTTCTGCTATGGCGGCGGGGTGGCCAATGCGGCGGCGGTGGCCTTCCCCGATCTGGGCGCGGCCGTGCCCTTCTACGGGCGCCAGCCCAAAGCGGAGGACGTGGCGCGGATCGAGGCGCCGCTGCTGATCCATTACGGCGGGCTGGACGAGCGCATCAATGCGGGATGGCCCGCCTACAAGGCGGCGCTGGAGGCGGCGGGCAAGACCTACGAGGCCCATGTCTACGAGGGCGCCAACCACGGGTTCCACAACGATTCCACCCCGCGCTACGATCCCGAACAGGCGGATCTGGCCTGGTCGCGGACGCTGGAGTGGTTCGGGACCTACCTGGCGTGACGGGATAGCGGGCGGAAGCGGGGCGAGGAGGGGGCGCTGCCCCCGTCCGCCTGCGGCGGACTCCCCCGAGGTATTTTGAACAAGAAAATGGGGGCGGCTCTGGGGCCGCCCCCTTCGCGTCACTTCTTGCGCATCGCGTTCAGCAGGGCCGCGCCGAGGGCGCCCGGGGCATCGGATTTCGGGCCGGCGCTGTGCTGGGGCTTGCAGCCGCGCGGTTTCGGACCCGGGCCGGGGCGTCGCGGCTGGGCGTCGCGGGAGGTGCGCTCCTGTTTGGCGGAGGCGCCGCCGTCCTTGCGCATGGTGAGCCCGATGCGCTTGCGCGGCACGTCGACCTCGGTCACCGTGACCTTGACCACGTCGCCGGCCTTGACGACCTCGTGCGGGTCCTTGACGAAACGGTCGGCAAGCTGGCTCACGTGGACGAGGCCGTCCTGGTGCACGCCGATGTCGACGAAGGCGCCGAAGGCCGCGACATTGGTGACCGTGCCCTCGAGGACCATGCCGGGTTTCAGGTCGGTGATCTGGTCGACGCCTTCGGCGAAGGTCGCGGTCTTGAAGGTCGGGCGGGGGTCACGGCCGGGTTTCTCCAGCTCCGAGAGGATGTCGCGCACGGTGGGCAGGCCGAAGGTGTCATCGACGAACTGTTCCGCACGCAGGCCCTTCAGCGCCTCGGGGCGGCCCATGATGTCGCGCAGGTCGCGGCCGCAGGCGGTCACGATCTTGCGGGCGACGCCATAGGCCTCGGGGTGGACCGAGGAGGCATCGAGCGGCTCGGCCCCGTCGCGGATGCGCAGGAAGCCCGCGCATTGCTCGAACGCCCTAGGCCCGAGGCGCGAGACCTTCAGCAGCTCCTTGCGGGAGGTGAAGGCGCCGTTCGTCTCGCGATGCGCGACGACGGCTTCGGCGAGCGAGGCGCCGAGGCCCGAGACATGGGCCAGCAGAGGCGCCGAGGCGGTGTTGAGATCGACGCCCACGGCGTTCACCGCATCTTCGACCACCGCTTCCAGGGATTTGCTCAGCCGGTGCTGGTCGACATCGTGCTGGTACTGGCCGACGCCGATGCTTTTCGGTTCGATCTTCACCAGTTCCGCCAGCGGATCCTGCAGGCGCCGCGCGATCGACACCGCGCCGCGCAGGCTGACGTCGAGGCCGGGGAATTCCTTGGCCGCCAGTTCCGAGGCCGAGTAGACCGAGGCGCCGGCCTCGCTGACCACCACCTTCTGGGGTTTCTTCACGTGGTCGGGGATCATCTTCAGCGTATCGGCGACCAGTTTCTCGGTCTCGCGGGAGGCGGTGCCGTTGCCGATGGCGATCAGTTCGACCCCGTGTTTCGCGATCAGCGCCAGGATGCCCTGCTGGGCGCCGCGCACGTCGTTCTTGGGCTGGAACGGGTAGAGCGTGTCGGTTGCCAGCAGCTTGCCGGTGGCATCGACCACGGCGGCCTTGACGCCGGTGCGGATGCCCGGATCAAGGCCCAGCGTCGCCTTGGTGCCGGCAGGGGCGGCCAGCAGCAGGTCCTTGAGGTTGCGGGCAAAGACGGTGATCGCTTCTTCATGGGCGCGGGTGCGCATGTCCGACATCAGGTCCAGCGTCATCGACAGCGACAGTTTCACCCGCCAGGTCCAGCCGGCAACCTTGCGCAGCCATTGATCGCCGGGGCCGTTGCCCGAGGCATGAAGCTGGGCCGAGATCATCTCCACGGGGCGCTCGGCGGCGTCTTCGGGGGGCGTGACCTCGACCGTCAGGATGCCCTCGTTGGCGGCGCGCAGCATGGCAAGGGCGCGGTGGCTGGGGACTTTGGACCAGTTTTCCGCATGGGCGAAATAGTCCGAGAACTTGGCGCCTTCCTGTTCCTTGCCGGGCACGACCTTGGCGCTCAGCACGGCCTCGCGCTGCATCCAGCCGCGCAGGCGGCCCAGCAGGTCGGCATCTTCGGCCATGCGTTCGGTCAGGATGTCACGCGCCCCGTCCAGCGCCGCCTTCACGTCGGCGACCTCTGCGTTCAGGTAGGTCTGCGCCAGCGCCTCGGGATCCTTGCCGTGATCGCCCAGGATCGCCTCGGCCAGCGGCTCAAGGCCCCGTTCGCGGGCGATCATCGCCTTGGTGCGGCGCTTGGGCTTGTAGGGCAGGTAGATGTCCTCAAGCTGGGCCTTGGTATCGGCCTGGGCGATGGAACGGGCCAGCGCGTCGGTCATCTTGTCCTGAGAGTCGATGCTTTTGACGATGGCGGCGCGGCGGTCTTCCAGTTCGCGCAGGTAGGACAGCCGGTCGGCCAGGGTGCGCAGCTGGGTGTCGTCCAGGCCCCCCGTCACTTCCTTGCGGTAGCGGGCCACGAAGGGGACGGTTGCGCCCTCGTCCAGAAGGCCCACGGCGGCGGTGACCTGCTGGGGGCGGGCGCCGATCTCCTCCGCGATTCGAGAGGCGATGCGGGCGGCGGTTGCGGGGGCGGTCTTGTCCAACGGGTCCTCCATGGCTCGGGTGTATCGTTCTAGCCAGCGGGGGCGTGGCCGCCAAGCCTCTTCCCCGGCATCGGCGCGTCAAGGCCGGTTCCCCGGGGCCTGCGCCCCATGCAAGAATGGGCCGATACGGGAGGGAGGGGCGCGATGCGGATCAGGGACGAGGGGCCAGGGGATCACAAGGCCATTGCGGAGGTGACGCGGGCGGCCTTCGCCCGGGCGCGCCACAGCAATGGACAGGAGGCCGCGATCATCGAGCGGCTGCGCGCCAGCGGGGCGCTGCTGCTGTCACTGGTGGTCGAGGAAGAGGGGCAGATCGTCGCCCATGCTGCCTTTTCCGCGGTGCGGATCGGCGGGCGGGATCTGGGCTGGGTCGGGCTGGGCCCGATCTCGGTCACGCCTGCGCGCCAGGGGCAGGGGATCGGGCGGACGCTGCTGCGCGAGGGGCTGCACCGGCTGCGGCTGATGGGGCTGCGGGGCTGCGTGGTGCTGGGCGATCCGCTGTATTACGCGCGGTTCGGCTTTGCCCGCTCCGAGGGGCTGAGCCTGGCCGGCGTCCCGCCCGAGGCCTTCATGCAGCTGCGCTTTTCCGGCCCCGCGCCATCGGGGGCGGTGACCTATGCGGCGGCTTTCGACCCGGCGTGACGGCCCCCCGCCTGCGGCCCCCATGTCACGTTGCGGAAGTGATCAGCCATCGGGCAGAACGGGCGCAGTTGACTTTGCGTGAGCGATCCGCCTCCACATTCGTTTGAAGGCGGGGGAGAACCGTGGAAGGTTAACCTCAGGGGCAACAAGCGGAAAAGCTCATGGCGATCAAGGCGGCGATTCATCACGTAACCCATTACAAATACGACCGTCCGGTCACGCTGGGGCCACAGATCATTCGGCTGCGCCCCGCGCCCCATTCCCGGACTCCGGTCATTTCCCACAGCCTGAAGGTCACGCCCGAGAAGCATTTCGTGAACCTTCAGCAGGACCCCTACGGCAACTGGCAGACGCGCTTCGTCTTCCCCGAGCCGGTGCGCGAGTTCAAGATCGAGGTCGATGTCGTGGCCGACATGTCGGTCTACAACCCCTTCGACTTCTTCGTGGAGGAAGTGGCCGAGACCTGGCCCTTCACCTATCCCGAGGAGATCCAGGAAGACCTGTCGATCTACATGACCCCCGAGGAAATGGGGCCGGAGCTGAAGGCCTTCATGGCGACGCTCGACAAGAGCAAGCAGAACACCGTCGACATGCTGGTGGCGCTGAACGCGCGGCTGTCGAACGACATCGAATACACCATCCGCATGGAGCCCGGCGTGCAGACGCCGGAAGAGACCTTCGAGGCGGGCAAGGGCTCGTGCCGCGACACCTCGTGGCTGCTGGTGCAGATCCTGCGCAACATGGGCCTCGCGGCGCGTTTCGTGTCGGGCTACCTGATCCAGCTGAAGCCCGACCTGAAATCCCTCGACGGGCCTTCGGGCACCGAGGTCGATTTCACCGACCTGCATGCCTGGTGCGAGGTCTATCTGCCCGGCGCCGGCTGGATCGGCTTTGACCCGACTTCGGGGCTTCTGACCGGGGAAAGCCACATCCCCCTGGCCGCGACGCCGCATTACCGCAATGCCGCGCCGATCTCGGGTGGCTATTCGGCGGACGAGGGGCTGGAGGTCGAGTTCGATTTCGACATGACGGTGACGCGGGTTGCGGAAACCCCGCGCATCACCAAGCCCTTCTCGGATGAATCCTGGGAGGCGCTGGATGCCCTTGGCGCCAAGGTCGACGAGGCGATTGCCGCCGCCGACATGCGCCTGACCATGGGGGGCGAACCCACCTTCGTCTCGATCGACGATTTCGAAAGCGCCGAGTGGAACACCGCCGCCGTCGGCCCTATGAAGCGCGGCCTGGCCGACAAGCTGATCCGCCGCCTGCGCGAGCGTTTCGCGCCCGGCGGCTTCCTGCATTACGGCCAGGGCAAGTGGTACCCGGGCGAGACCCTGCCGCGCTGGACTTTCTCGCTTTACTGGCGGCGCGACGGCAAGCCGATCTGGCACGAGGGATCGCTGATTGCCGATGAATCGAAGACCGCCGATGTGGGCCCCGAGGATGCCGAGAAGCTGCTGAAGGCCATGGCCAAGGGGCTGAACCTGGATGCGGACTGCGTGACCCCCGCCTTCGAGGATCCCGCCGAATGGATCCTGAAGGAAGCCCAGCTGCCCGACAACGTGACCCCGGCCAATTCCAAGCTGGAGGACGCCGAGGCCCGCCACCGCATCGCCAAGGTCTTTGATCGCGGCCTGACCAAGCCTTCGGGCTACATCCTGCCGGTGCAGCGCTGGCAGGGGCGGTCCTCTTCCGGGCGCTGGCAGACGGAACTGTGGCGCTTCCGCCGGGGTTTCCTGTATCTGGTCCCGGGCGACAGCCCGGTCGGCTACCGGATGCCGCTGTCGTCGCTGCCCTACCTGTCGCCGGCGGTCTATCCCTATATCCACCCCGCCGATCCGACGATCCCGCGCGGCGACCTGCCAAGCTTCGAACGGCGCATCCGCAAGGGCGAACACCCCTCCGGCGCGCAGGCCGCCGCGATGGAGATGGCGGCGGTGAAGGGCAAGGCGACGCCCGCCGCCGACAGCGACCAGCCCCGCGCCAGCTTCCGCGAGGATGGCCGCACCCAGGACATGCAGCTGCAGCAATACGTGGGCGAATCCATCGGCGGCCATGTCCGCACGGCGCTGGCGGTGGAGCCCCGCGACGGGCGACTCTGCGTCTTCATGCCCCCGGTGCAGACCATCGAGGATTACCTCGAACTGCTCTCCATCGCCGAGCACGCCGCCGAAGAGGTGGGCCTGCCGGTGCATATCGAAGGTTACGCCCCGCCCAGTGATCCGCGCATCAACGTGATCCGCGTCGCCCCCGATCCCGGCGTGATCGAGGTCAACATCCAGCCCGCCTCGGACTGGGAGGAGTGCAAGAAGATCACCTCGGGCGTTTACGAGGATGCCCGCAACGTCCGCCTGGGCGCCGACAAGTTCATGATCGACGGCAAGCATGTGGGCACCGGTGGGGGCAACCACGTCGTGGTGGGGGGCGCCTCGACCAACGACAGCCCCTTCCTGCGCCGGCCCGACCTGCTGAAATCGCTGGTGCTGCACTGGCAGCGCCACCCGTCGATGAGCTACCTTTTCTCGGGCCTCTTCATCGGGCCGACCTCCCAGGCGCCCCGGGTGGACGAAGGGCGGGCCGACAACCTCTATGAGCTTGAGATCGCGCTGGCGCAGATCCCGGCACCGGGGCAGGGCATCCAGCCGCTTCCCTGGCTGACCGACCGGCTGCTGCGCAACCTGCTGGTGGACGTGACCGGCAATACCCACCGTTCCGAGATCTGCATCGACAAGCTCTATTCCCCCGACGGTCCCACCGGGCGTCTGGGGCTGGTCGAATTCCGTGGCTTCGAGATGCCGCCGGATTACCGCATGTCGCTGGCCCAGCAGCTGCTGATCCGCGCCCTGCTGGTGCGCTACTGGAACAGCCCGATCGGCGGCGATTTCACCCGCTGGGGCACCACGCTGCATGATCGCTTCATGCTGCCGCATTTCCTGTGGCAGGACTTCATGGATGTGCTGGGCGACCTGCGCCGCCACGGCTTCGATTTCCGTCCCGAATGGTACGAGGCCCAGTCCGAGTTCCGCTTCCCCTTCTGCGGCGAGGCGGAATACGACGGCGTGCATCTTGAGCTGCGCCAGGCGCTGGAACCCTGGCACGTTCTGGGCGAGACCGGCGCCATCGGCGGCACGGTGCGCTATACCGACAGCTCGACCGAGCGGGTGCAGGTGAAGCTGAGCGCGCTGGATCCGAACCGATATGCCGTCTGCTGCAACGGACGCCGGGTGCCGATGACGGCCTCGGGCACCTCGGGGGAAATGGTCGGCGGGATCCGCTACAAGGCCTGGCAGCCGCCCGAGGCGATGCACCCGGTGGTGCCGGTGCACACGCCGCTGACGCTGGATATCTTCGACACCTGGTCGGGGCGTGCCATCGGCGGCTGTACCTATCACGTCGCCCACCCGGGCGGGCGCAACTACGAAACCTTCCCGGTCAATGCCAACGAGGCCGAGGCGCGCCGCCTCGCCCGCTTCGAGGCCCGCGGCCACACGCCGGGATTGTACCTGCCGCCGCAGGAAATCCGGCACGGGGAATTCCCGCTGACCCTTGACCTCCGGCGTCCTGCTGGCATCTAGGAGGCGGGCCGGGGATTTCCCCGGCCCCTTCATTTCCCGGGGGAGGGCCACATGGCAGCACATCATCGCGCAGGAAGGGGCCGGGCATGACCACGGAAAAACCGCCGCGCCAGGATGACGTGCAGGTCTCTTCCATGTCGCAATCCCTTCAGGGGCGCCCGATGCAGGTGCAGCGGCAGTCGGGCCAGACCGCCCGCCAGCCCGACCAGCCCCCCGGCGCGGCGCAGGCCGCCCGCACCGCCCGCCTGAAGGAGCTGCTGGCCGATTATCACCCGACGACCGGCGTCTCGGACGAGCTGATGGATGACACCGGCACGATCCGCCCGGTCTGGAAGCCCTTCCTCGACCGCCTCGCGCGGCTCTCTGCGGACGAGATCGCGCTGTCGCAGGCGCGCGGCACCCAGTATCTGCGCGACGCGGGCGTGTTCTTCCGCCATTACGGCCCCGATGCCCACGAGGAGCGCGAATGGCCGCTCTCGCATCTGCCGCTGCTGATCGCCGAGGCCGAATGGCAGAGCATCTCGGAGGGGCTGATCGAGCGCGCGGACCTGCTGGAACGGATGATGGCCGATTTCTACGGCCCCGGCACGCTGGTCAGCGAGGGGCTGGTGCCGGCGGAACTGCTGGCCGCGAACCCCGAATGGCTGCGCCCCATGGTGGGGGTGGCGCCGAAATCGGGCCATTACCTGCACATGGTCGCCTTCGACATCGGGCGCGGGCCGGATGGCAAGTGGTGGGTGCTGGGGGATCGTGCCCAGGCGCCCTCGGGGGCGGGCTTCGCGCTGGAAACCCGCATGGCGACCTCGCGCAGTTTCCCGGGCATCATCTCGGACAGCCATGTCGCGCGGCTGGCGGGCTTCTTCCGCAATTTCCGCGACGCGCTGCTGGCGCTGCGCGACAATGACGACAGCCGGGTCACCATCCTGACCCCCGGCCCGATGAACGACACCTATTTCGAGCACGCCTATATCGCGCGCTACCTGGGCTTCCTGCTGGTCCAGGGCGAGGATCTGGTGGTCAAGAACGGCAAGCTGATGGTGCAGACCGTGGGCGGTCTGTCCCCGGTCTCGGTGCTGTGGCGGCGGCTCGACAGCGGCTGGCTGGACCCGCTGGAGCTGAACGAGCATTCGCAGCTGGGCACGCCGGGCATTCTGGGCGCGCTGCGCGCCGGCAACCTGACCATGGTCAACGCGCCCGGCTCGGGCGTGCTGGAGGCCCGCGCCCTGATGGCCTACATCCCCCGGATCGCGCGGCAATGGCTGGGGCACGACCTGGCGATGCCCAATATCGCCACCTGGTGGTGCGGTGCCGAGGAGGCCCGCGACTACGTGAAGGCCAATGCGGGGCGGATGACCATCGACCGGGCGCTGTCGAACCGGCTGCCCTTCGACCATGGCCCCGACGTGATCATCGCCGGAGAGACCCGGCGCGGCAAACCCTTCGATCCGGCCCTGATCGACGAGGCCGCCGGCCGCCTGGCCGCGCAGGAGATCGTCTCGCTTTCCACGGCGCCGGCGCTGTCCGAGGCCGGCAGGCTGGAGCCCCGCCCGGTGACGCTGCGGGTGATCCTGGCGCGCGGCCCCGAGGGCTGGCAGGTCATGCAGGGCGGCTTTGCCCGCATCGGCCCGGCGGATGCCTCGGCGGATATCTCGGTGCAGAAGGGGGGCTCGGTCTCGGATGTATGGGTGGTCTGCCCGGAAGAGCCCGAGGACGACACGCTGCTCTCCAAGGGGGCGCCGCGCCATGTCCTGCCGCAGCTGGGCGCCCTGCCGACGCGGGCGGCGGACAACCTGTTCTGGCTGGGCCGCTATTCCGAACGGGTCGAGCAGAAGTTCCGCCTGCTGCGCGCCTGGCACCTGCGACTGGCGGAAAGCGGGCGCACCGACCTGCCGCTGATGCAGCTTCTGTCGACGACGCTCGGGACGATGAACCTGGACATGGCGCAGGCCTTCCCCGACGGGCTGCGCTATGACATCCAGGCGGCGCTGACCAGCGCGGGCAATATCCGCGACCGCTTCTCGACCGATGGCTGGAACGCGCTGACCGACCTGCAACGCTCGGTCCAGCGGATCGGGCCGCGCCTGAAGCCGGGCGATGATGCGGCGCGCGCCATGTCGGTCTTCCTGCGCAAGATCTCGGGTTTCTCGGGGCTGGTGCATGACAACATGTACCACGGGGCGGGCTGGCGGTTCCTCAGCCTGGGGCGCGCGGTCGAACGGGCCTCGGGCAATGCGCTGATGCTGCAGGTCTTCACCCTGCCGGGCGCCGCTGAAGGCGCGCTTGGCATCGCCATCGAGGCGGGCGATGCGATCATGACCCACCGCCACCGATTCCCCAGCTTCACTTCGCGCGAAAGCGTCCTGAGCCTGCTGCTGCTGGATCCGGAAAACCCGCGCTCCGTGCTGGCCCAGTGCCGAGAGATGCTGCGCCAGCTTGACGGGCTGGAGCGCATGGGAGAGGCCGGTCTGCATCCGCACATGACGCCGATCCGGCGCGAGGTGCTGCGCCTTGATACCGACCTGGCGATCGCCCAGGCCGAAGACATCGACCCCGACCGCCTGCAGGAGATCGTGGCGGCGACCATGCGGCTGTCCGGCCTTCTGGCCGAGACCTACCTGAGGTGAGCCATGATCTACGACATCCGGCTGCGCATCGCCTATGAATACCAGGCCCCGGCGGATGTCGGGCGCCACATCCTGCGGATTGCCCCGCGCGAGATCCCGGGCGTCCAGCGGGTGCTGCACGCGGCGCTGAAGCTGGACCCGGCGCCCTCGGAGAAGATCCACCGGACCGATTTCTTCGGCAACGACTGCACCGAGGTCGCCTATGGCGCCGCCCTCAGCGAGACCCGCTTTGAAATGAGCGCCCGGGTCGAACGCATCGCGCAGGATCTGGGGCTGGACGTGTCGCCCGACCGCTCGCGCTTCGAGGCAGAGCTGGCCGCCACCCCCTCCATCGCGGCGGATGCGCCGCAGAACTACCTGTTCTCCTCGGTGCGGGTGGGGACGCATCGCGCGGTGGCGGACTGGGCCGCCAAGGTCGCCCGCCGCGCCGAAACCGCGCTGACCACCGCCGAGGCGATCAGCGATGCGCTGCACGAGCGCATGACCTTCGATTCCACCGCCACCATGGTCGACACGCCGCTGGAAGAGGCCTTCCACCTCAAGCGCGGGGTCTGTCAGGACTATACCCATATCGCGATCTGCGCGCTGCGCTCTCTGGGGATCCCGGCGGGCTATGTCTCGGGCTTCCTGCGCACCCTGCCGCCCGAGGGGCAGGAGCGGCTGGAGGGCGCGGATGCCATGCATGCCTGGGTGCGGGCCTGGTGCGGCAAGGACATGGGCTGGGTCGAATTCGACCCGACCAATGCCATGCGCGCCGGGCAGGACCACGTGGTGATCGCCTACGGGCGCGACTATTTCGACGTTGCCCCGGTGAAGGGCGCGCTGCGCATCGCCGGCGGCCAGAGCAATTCCCAGGCGGTGGACGTGGTGGCGCTCGACTGACCTCAGCGCGCCGCCTGGTAGGTGCGCGCATACATGGCGCGCAGGTGCTCCTCGACCGTGATGGGGGGATATTTCGGGCTTTCCCCGGCATAGAGGCAGGTCGGCAGGCAGGCGACCTCGTGCCGGGGATAGCCGGTGTAGAAGAACGGCACGGAATAGCGCTCTCGTCCCGAGCGGTTGATCACCCGGTGCAGGGTCGAGCGGTAGCGCTCATTGGTCCAGCGCGCGATCATGTCGCCCAGGTTCACCACGTAGGTGCCGGGCATCGGCGGCGCCTCGATCCAGGAGCCGTCCCCGGCCTGCACCTGAAGCCCGCCGACACTGTCCTGAAGCAGCAGGGTCAGCCCGCCGAAATCGGTATGGGCCCCGGCGCCCATCTCTCCCTCCACGTCGGGCTGGGCGGGGGGATAATGCAGCAGGCGCAGGGTGCACATCGGCTGTTCGGTGAAGCCGTCGAAGTGATCCTCGGGCAGGTCGAGCGAGAGCGCCAGCCCGCGCATCAGCGTGGCGCCCAGCGTCTGAAGGGCGGCGAAATAGGCCATCATCACGGGGCGGAAGCCCGGCAGGTCGGCGGGCCACTGGTTCGGGCCGTGGTTGAACCAGCCCTCCGCCACGCGGGGATCGCGGGGGCCCAGCTCCTCGCCGATGTAGTAGCCCTCCTTGCGGTCGGGCAGGGCGCCGGGTTGCAGGGTCTGCCCGCCCAGCGTCTCGTAGCCGCGGTTGCAGGGCGAGAGCGCCTTCGAAAGCGCATCCTTGGCGGCCTCGGGCTGATCGAACAGCGCGCGGGTCTCGTCCAGAACGGCCTCGATCAGGCCCTGGGGGATGCCATGGCCGGAGATGTAGAAGAAGCCATGCGCCAGGCAGGCGCGGCGGATCTTCTCGGCAACCTGCTGGCGGGCCACCGGATCCGAGGATGACAGGTCGGCAATGTCGATGACGGGCAGGGTCTGGGGCATCGGGGCCTCCGCAGAAGGAAAGGGGCGGGCCCCGGAAGGCCCGCCCCGAAAGGCATCAGAGCGTCATTTCTTGCCGAAGTTCGCGCCCAGCCGCATCTGCATGTAGTCATGCGCGGTCATCGGTTCGTACTTGCCTTCCGGGCCTTCCAGCACGGCGTCCTTGTTGGCCTGGGCGAAATAGGCGATCGAATAGCGCGGGCCCAGGTATTCGTCGGGCTTGGGCATCCGCACCCGGTGCAGGTTCGACACCAGCTTGTCGTCGGACCAGCGCATCAGCATGTCGCCGATGTTGCAGGTGATGACGCCCGCCAGCGGCGGCACGTCGGTCCAGGCGATGGCGCGGCCCTGGGCATCCTTGCCGGGGCACAGCTGCAACCCGCCCTGACCGGGGCGCTGGTGCAGCAGGGTCAGGCAGTCGTAGTCGGTATGGGCGCCCGCGCGCCAGAACTTGAAGTCCTCGGGTTTGGCGTCCTCCATCCCGAGGTAATGGATCAGCCGCACGGTGGACTGGTATTCCGGGCTTTCGGGATCATGATGGGCGGTGAAGAAATCGCTGTTCAGCCCCAGCTTGTCGGCGAAGCAGGACAGCACCTTCATGGCCAGCGCCCAGTTGTGACGCTCGAACGCCATCAGGCTGGGGCGGAACATCGGCACCTCTTCCCCGGTCGGCCAGAGCGGCTTCATCCGGGGCAGGGTGATCTGGTAGCTTTCCTTGTTGTCGGGCGTCCCGGTCGAGGGGCGCACCTGCGCCTTGTACTCCCAGCCCGAATTGGTGCCCGGCAGCATCGGATACTTGGCCTTGGTCTCCTGCGGCAGGTCGAAGAACTGGCCGGACAGGAAGAAGGCCTCGTCGATCAGCTCCTGCGGGATGCCGTGGTTCTTCAGCTGGAAGAAGCCGATCTCGGTCGCGGCCTTCCACAGTTCCTCGGTGATCTCGGCCTTGCGGTGGAAGTAGTCGGACATGTCGATGATCGGGATCTCGCGATCCACGGTCAGGCCCTCTCCGCCAAAGCCCTTTTCCTTGTTCAGTTCCGTCAGTGCATAATCGTTCATGGAGTTTCTCCTGAGAGTAGGAGAGCAATGACCCGCGCGTTGCCGCGCTGCCCGCTTCTGCTCCGGGTGGACCTCATGCGGGTTCGGCGATCTGCGCCGCCCTGTGCATGAGGGATTGGGTGAGGCGGGTCGCGTCCTCGGCCAGGCGGCCAAGATCCAGCCCCGCAGGCTGCCCGTCGCGGACGATGAGCCGCCCGCCGACGAGGGAATGTTTCACGACGCAGCCGCCGGTGATCACCGGGGCCAGCGCGGGATCGTGCAGCCCCATGTTGCGCGGCGCCGAGAGGTCGATCAGGGCGATGTCGGCGGCCATGCCGGGGGCCAGCGTGCCGCATTTCGGCAGGCCCAGAACGGCGGCCCCCCCGGCCGAGGCCCAGTGCAGCACCTCTTCGGCGCGCAGCGCCTCCGCGCCGTGCAGCGCGCGGTGCAGCGTGAAGGCCGAGAACATCGCGATGCCCATGTCGGCGGCCTCGTTGGCGGCGGCGCCGTCAACGCCCATCGACACGCGGCCGCCCAGCCGGTGCAGCGCCAGTGCCGGCGCGATGCCCGAGCCGAGGCGCGCATTGGCATTCGGGCAATGCGCCATGCCGGCGCCGGTTTCGGCCAGCATCTCGATCTCGAAGGGCTCCAGGTCGACCAGATGGGCGAACCACACGTCCTCTCCCAGCCAGTCGTGCTCGGCCAGCCAGGGCACCGGGCGCTTGCCGTATTTCGCCAGGGTGAAATCGGCGTAGTTGCGGTTCTCGGACAGGTGGCAGTGCAGCCGCATCCCGCCGTCGCGGGCAAAGCGCGCGATTTCCGACAGTTCCTCGGGGGCGAGGTTGAAGTTGGGCGTTGTGGGGGCCACCGCGACACGGGTCATCGCCAGATCGGAAGGATCGTGCCAGCGCGCCGCCGTCGCCTCGATCCCGGCCAGCATCTGCCCCAGCGTCTCGCAGGGGGCGGGGGGGATGGCGGGATCGTCGAAGGCGCGGCCCCTTGTCATGCCGCCGCGCCCCAGCACGAAGCGCACGCCCATGCGCGCGGCTTCCTCGAACAGCACTTCGGAGGGGTCGTAATCGTAGCGCGGCGAATAGACGTAATGGTGATCGGCCACGGTGGTCGCGCCGGAAAGCACCAGTTCGGTCAGGCCGATACGGGCGGCGACGCGGAAGGTTTCCTCGTCCAGCAGCGGCCAGAGCGCGTAGGGCACATGCATCAGCCAGGGATCGAGGGGCATGTTCATGCCCTTCGGCACGGCCTTCAGCACCGACTGGAACAGGTGGTGATGGGTGTTCACCAGCCCCGGGATCACCGTGCAACCGGTGGCATCCAGCACCTCTTCGCCGGGGCGGGGCCGCAGCGCGCCCATTTCGGCGATGCGCCCGTTTTCGATACGGATCGCGCCCTCAAAGCGTTCATCCGTGCCCAGGCGACCGGTCAGGCCATGACGGATATTGGCGATCAGCATCAGCGGCGCTCCTTCGGCAGCGACCAGGGGAACAGGATCTTCTGCGCCAGGTTGACGACCTGGAACAGCGCCAGCGACATCACCAGCAGGATGCCGAGGCCCGCCCAGGCCTGCGGCAGCTTGAACATCGAGGTCGAGAACTGGATGAAATAGCCGATCCCGGCCTCGGCGGCGACGAATTCGGCGACCACGGCACCGACGACCGACAGGGTGATCGAAATCTTCAGCCCCGAGAAGATGTAGGGCGTCGCATAGGGCAGGCGGATCTGGCTGATCTCGCGCCAGACGGGGGCGCGCAGGGAGCGCGACAGCTCGATCAGCTCGGGGGGCGTGGCCATCAGGCCGGTGGTCATCGACACCACCAGCGGGAAGAACGAGATCATGAAGGTGATGACGATGCGCGGCAGGTCATCGGTGCCCAGCACCACGATGATGATCGGCGCCACGGCGACGATCGGCACCGACTGGATCACCACCAGAAGCGGATAGAGCGCCCGGCTGAGCAGCCGCGATTTCGCCAGCCCCACCGCGATCGGCAAAGAGATGACGATGGAGGCGATATAGCCTATCAGCGCCACGCGCAGGGTGGACCAGACATGTTCGACCCAGCGGCTTGCAGGAATGGCGCTGAAGCCTTCCAGGATGCGCGAGGGGGCCGGCAGCACGTAGCTGGGCACGTTGAACAGCCGCGTGCCGCCCTCCCACAGGGCGAGGATCAGCACGAAGGTCAGCAGCGGCAGCACCACCGGGGTCCGGATCAGCCATTCGGACAGCGTCATCCTCGGCGCTTTCACGGGGGCTGCGGTGGTCTTGCCGGTGGCGGTGGAAACGTCGGCGGGCGCGGTCATCAGGCGACTTCCTCGCGGATCAGAAGAGAGCGCAGATGCGCCATGTAATCCTGCATCTCGGGGCTGCGCAGGCTGCTTTCGTCGCGCGGACGGCCCAGCGGCACCTCCATGTCGGCGATCACCCGGCCCGGGCGGCCCGACATGACGACGACACGGTCCGCCAGGATGACGGCCTCGGGGATGGAATGGGTGATGAACAGGACGGTCTTCGGGCTGGCCTGCCAGATCCGCAGCAGCTCGAACCCCATGGCGTCGCGGGTCAGGGCATCAAGCGCGCTGAAGGGTTCGTCCATCAGCAGGATGTCGGGGTTCAGGAACAGCGCCCGGGCGATGCCGACGCGCTGCTGCATGCCGCCCGAGAGTTCGGAGGGCAGGCGGCTTTCGAACCCCGCCAGCCCGCAGGTCGCCAGGATCTGGCGGGCATGGTCGCGGTCGCTGGCGCTGACGCGGCCGCGCTTGTGCTTTGCCGGGAAGGTCACGTTGTCCAGCACATTGGCCCAGGGCAGCAGGGTCGCCTGCTGGAAGACGATGCCGATGTCGTCGCGCGGCTCGCTGACCGGGTGGCCGAAGACCGACACCGTGCCCTGCGTCGCCTTCATCAGCCCCGAGGTCAGCCGCAGCAGGGTCGACTTGCCACAGCCCGAGGGGCCCAGCACGGCAACGAATTCGTGCCGCTTCAGCGCGACATCGACCCCCGACAGGGCCGTCAGCGGCCCGTGATCGGTCAGAAAGGTCATGCCCACGTCGGAAAACCGGATCGCGTCCTGGTCGATACTCATGTTCTTCTCTCCGTCTGCGGCCCCCGCGCGGGGCAGGGGCCGCACCCTTGGATCAGTCCCGGATCATTGCGGCAGGTAGCTGCGGTTGATGGCGGTTTCCGGATCGAGGCTCTCCGGATCCAGGCCCTGCGCCTCGGCGACGCGCGCCCAGGTCGAGGCAACGCGGGTCGCATCGAGCGAGCCAAGGCCCAGCTTCTCGGTCATGTCGTTGAAGATCAGCTTGGAGGTGTCCTCCCACATCGCCTTCACGTCATCGACGGTCAGTTCGGGCACCATGGCGACGACATCGGCGGCGGCCTTGTCGGGATTGGCCTGGGCGAATTCCAGCGACTTCTTGAAGGCCGCGACGAAGCGCTTGGTCAGCTCGGGATTGGCGCTCGCGTAGTCGGAATTGGTCACCAGCGCAGCCGAGTAGGTCTCAAGCCCGGCCTCGGCCCAGGGCAGCACCACCAGCTCCTTGCCGGCCTCTTTCGCCTGGTTGGTGTAGCGCGACACGTTGGTCAGCCAGGCAATCGCGACATCCTGCTGGCCGGTGAACATCAGCGGGCCAAGCGCGCCGGGATCGGCCTTGGTCAGGGTGATGTCGCTGTCGCTCAGGCCGTTGGCCTTCAGGATCAGCGGCAGCAGCACGTTGGAGGAAGTGAAGGGAGAGGTGACGACCTTCTTGCCCTTCACGTCGGCGATCGCGGCGATGCCCTTGTCCTTGGTGGTGAAGAAGGCATCGGGGGGCATGTTGTAAATCGACATGATCGCCTCGACCGGGACCTTCTCGGTCGCCTTGGCGGCCATCACGCCATCGAGCCCGGCCGAGCCGAACTGCGCCACGCCGGTGGCGAGCTTGGTGATCGCCTCGGAAGAGCCGCGCCCGCTGGCGATGGTCACGTCAAAGCCCGCATCCTTGCAGAAGCCTTCCTGCACGCAGACGTAGATCGGGGCCTTGTCGCCGCCCGGCAGCCAGTCCAGCTGGAAGGTGATCTTGTCGTCGGCGAAGCTGGGCGAGGCCAGCGAGGCGATCAGCGCGGAGGCCGCGCAAAGGCGTTTCATGTCAGTTCTTCCCTGTTGTTCTGGTTGATCTTGTCCGGCAGTCGCGGCCAGCGGGGGCCCTGCGACCCGAGGCCCGCGTCACCCGGCCCGCAGGGGCCCGGGCCGCGTGCGGCTGTCCCGGAAACTGGAGATTGAGCAAGTCGCGTCGCATGCGTTCACCTGACCTGAAACCGTTGGTCCGATGAGCAATGTCCTTGCCCGCCCGGGGCCTACCGCTTCTACTCGTCCCCGTTTTAGCCGCCCCGCCCGACGATGGGTCAAGGAACCGGCGCGGCTTCGCCGAAAATCACCGGAATGGCCGTGCCGCGCCTTTTTTGTGGGCAGGTGGCGGCCGTGGCGCCATGGAATTGGGCATACTCTGCCGCCGCGGCAGGGTATGCGGGTGCGGGTGTTCGGAAATACAGCCCTTGGCTGTGCCCGGGTGGTGCTTGCGCGGCGCGCCCCCGGCAGGCCCGGCCTCCAGCTGTGGCAAAATCGGCAAAGCCGTTGTCTTGCAAGGAAAGTCTTCTCACCCGGGCGACAGGAGGGTAGGGTTCCGCAAGTTTCATTTGAAGGGCGGCCCCGGGCTGCCTGCCTCCTGCCAGAGTTCAACCATGACCGACCTGTCCAACTCGCTTGCTGCAGCCGACATCGCCCATTCCCTGCACCCCTACACCAATGCCCGTGCGCATGAGGACCAGGGGCCCATGATCATCTCGCGCGGCGAGGGGATCTATGTCTGGGACAGCAACGGCAAGCAGTACATCGAGGGCATGGCCGGGCTGTGGTCCGTTGCCGTGGGCTTTTCCGAACCGCGCCTGAAGGCCGCCGCGCTCGCCCAGATGGATGAGCTGCCCTATTATCACACCTTCACCTCCAAGGCACATGCGCCGCAGATCCGCCTGGCCGAGAAGCTGGTGGAAATGTCGCCCGAGGCGCTGACCAAGGTGTTCTTCACCAACTCGGGCTCCGAGGCGAACGATACCGTGATCAAGATGGTCTGGTATCTGAACAACGCGCTTGGCCGGCCGCAGAAGAAGAAGTTCCTGGCCCGCAACAAGGCCTATCACGGCGTCACCGTCGCCTCGGCCTCGCTGACCGGGCTGCCGGGCAATCACACCGATTTCGACCTGCCGGCGATCCCGGTCACCCACCTGACGACGCCGCATTACTGGCGCTTCGGCGCGCAGGGCGAGAGCGAGGCGCAGTTCACCGCCCGCCTGCTGAAGGAGATCGAGGACACCATCCTGGCCGAGGGCCCCGAGACCATCGCCGCCTTCATCGGTGAGCCGGTGATGGGCGCGGGCGGGGTGATCCTGCCGCCCGAGGGCTACTGGGAAGGCGTCGCCGCGCTTTGCAAGAAATACGACATCCTGCTGGTCGCCGACGAGGTGATCAACGGCTTCGGGCGCCTGGGCACCACCTTCGGCTGCGAAAGCTTCGGCTTCGTGCCCGACATCATGGTGCTGTCCAAGCAGATCAGCTCTTCCTACATGCCGCTGGCGGCGATCCTGGTCAGCGATGCCGTCTACAATGCCATCGCCGACAACTCGGCCAAGATCGGCACCTTTGGTCATGGCTATACCGGCTCCGGTCATCCGGTGGCCTGCGCCGTGGGCCTGGAGAACCTCAAGATCATCGAAGAGCGCGACCTGGTGGGCAATGCCGCCCGCGTCGGCGCCGTGATGCAGGCGGAACTGGCCCGGCTGGCCGATCATCCCCTGGTCGGAGAGGTGCGCGGCACCGGCCTGATCGCCGCGGTCGAGATGGTTGCCGACAAGGCCGCCAGGACGCCTTTCGATGCCAAGCTGAAGCTGGGCGCCAAGGCGGCCGAGTTCTGCAACGAACAGGGCCTGATCGTGCGCGCCATCGGCGATGCGCTGGCGCTGTGCCCGCCGCTGATCGTCACCGAGGACGAGGTGAGAGAGATCGTCGCGCGGATGGAGCGGGCGCTGGATGCGACCCAGGCCTGGCTGGCTGCGGAAGGTGTGATCTGAAAGACGCAGCGCTCGCAGGCAGGGGCGGTGGTCGCGGCTGATCAGGTCGCGGCCTGTTACGTTTCTGTAATGTGAGGCGGCGTGAGCGGGCTCCGAAACGGGGAAGTCGTGATTGCAACACGCGCTCTGGCGGAAAATGGCCTATTCCGCGACGGCGCGCGGCATCTACCCACTGGTGCGAAAGGGGCGATTAGCAATATTTTGCGCAGTCCCAAGCCGTGGGAATCACACTGTAAATCCCCGACTTTCCTACCGAGAGCAACAATGTTTCGCCGCCGCCCCTGAACCAATTCCATCACGTTCGCGTTGGCATCGCGATGTCTGGGCAAGCTCCCGCCACATGCCGGATATCGGATTGCCCCAGGGCGTCATTGGAACAATTTTGTATAAGGCCTCCCGCCTGGACGACATGAAGCACTCGAGGAAAGCATATGCACCGATCTGACCTGCCCTCCCGGACCTCCCGCCCGGGGCAGCGATCCTCTTCTTCCCTGCGCCATCTGGCGTCGCCCTCCCGTCGGCGCCTGCTGCGTCAGCTTGCCGGGTCGTCGGCGCTGGCCGTTGTCGGCCTGCCTGCGCTGGCCCAGGAACAACCCGCCCAGACGGATCAGAATGCCGATGCCGCCGCCCCGGCCCAGCCGGCGGTGCCCGCCAAGCAGCCTTTCAGCTTCGACTGGCTGGCCGAGCAGATGCAGCAGCTCTCCACGCAGGCGCCGCGCAAGCCCGAGGCGCCGCAGGGCTTCCTGACCAAGCTCGACTACGACAGCTACCAGCGCATCCAGTTCGACCCCGCGAAGGCCCGCTGGCAGGACGAGGGCCAGGAATTCCGCGTGCTGGCCTACCAGCTGGGCTGGCTCTACAAGGCTCCGGTGGAGCTGTACGAGGTCGTCGATGGCCAGGCCACGCCGATGATCTTCAACACCACGGATTTCATCTACCACAAGCCGCTGAACGTCGAGATCCCCGACAACTTCGCGATGCCGGGCGTTGCGGGCTTCCGCCTGAACGCGCAGCTGAACCGCGCCGACAAGTTCGACGAGCTGGTGGCCTTCCTGGGCGCCTCCTACTTCCGCGCGCTTGGCCGCGACAACCGCTACGGCCTGTCGGCCCGCGGCCTGGCCGTGAACACCGGCCTGTCCGGCAACGAGGAATTCCCCCGCTTCACTGCCTTCTGGCTTGAGCGCCCGGCGCCCGGCCAGCCGGTGGCGCGGGTCTATGCCTCGCTGGAAAGCGAAAGCTGCACCGGGGCCTATGCCTTCACCATCCGCCCCGGCGAGACCACGATCATGGACGTCAAGGTCAAGCTGTTCACCCGCAACGACATCCAGCAGGTGGGCATCGCGCCGCTGACCTCGATGTTCCTGTTCGGCGGGCCCGACCGTGGCGATTTCGAGGATTTCCGCCCCGGCGTGCACGACAGCGATGCGCTGATCCTGCAGACCGGCGCGAACGAGACCTTCTTCCGGCCGCTGAAGAACCCGCCGCGGCTGGCCACCTCCTACCTCTGGGCGATGAACCCGAAGAAATTCGGTCTGATCCAGCGCAACCGGATCTTCGCGGATTACCTCGATGCCCAGGCGCGCTACGATCTGCGCCCCTCGCTGACCATCGAGCCGCAGGGCGACTGGGGCGAGGGCAACATCTGCCTGGTGGAGATCCCATCGGACCAGGAAGGCAACGACAACATCGTCGCCTTCTGGGTCCCAAAGGACAAGTTCGTCAAAGGCGCAAGCTACGACCTGTCCTACCGGATGGCCTGGGGCATGTCCCCGGGCTCCGAAAATCATGAGCTTGCGCAAGTGATCCGTACGCGGTCCGGCCATGCCGGAGTTGCGGGCAGTACACCGGCAAAAGGCCGCCGAAAGTTCGTCATCGACTACGTGGGCGGACTAATGGCGGAACTTCCGGCCGACGCGACGGTTAAACCTGAGATCGAGGTCTCCGGCGGCAAGGTCACCGAAGCCATTGTCTCGCCCATCGAAGGGCAGGACATCTGGCGGTTGGCGATCGATGTCGAATCCCCCGGGGATGACATCATGGAAATCAAGGCGAGCTTGAACGGTTACGGGCGCCGGCTGAGCGAAACCTGGGTCTATCAATGGATGAAGGAGTGAAAGTCATCATGAGTTTCGACCTGAGCATCGAGAACGACAAGCAGGACATCACGGCCTACGAGGCCAGTGCCTGGGAACCGCCGCTTGCACCCCTGGACATGCCGCGCCAGCAGCTTGAGGCCGAGCCCCGCGCCGATCGCCGTCCCGGCCTGCTGGCCCGCGCGTTTTCCTTCCTGCACGTTGCCTGAGCGTTCTCTGCTGCTGCTGCCACACTGATCGCGCCCCGGTCCTCCCACCGGGACGCGATTTTCCCTTTACCGGACCCGCGCTGCTCTGGGTCCCGTCCGAGGAGCCCAGCCATGCGCTTCGATCCGACCCCCCTGTACCGGCTTGCCGCCATCCTGTTCGCCCTTGTCGCCGCGATCACAGCCACCGTGCTTCTGGCCGAAGCCGCGGTCGAGGATGGTCTGGATGTCTGGGACGTGGTGCGCGCCTTCCTGATCTTCGTGACGACGGCCTGGCTGTCCTGGGGCGCCGCCATGGCGCTGCTGGGGCTGGCGCCGCGCCCGAAAAGCTTCGGCAAGGCCGAGCGCGCGCTGTACCGCCCCGGCGACAGCTGCGTCGTTCTGGTGCCGATCTGCAACGAGGACCCGGTGCAGACCTTCGCGCGGATCGCGGTGATGGATGCCTCGATGCGCGCTGCCGGCGTGGTTTCTGACATCGCCGTGCTCTCGGACACCCGCGATGAGGACAACTTCCGCGCCGAGCGCGCCGCCTTCGCGCGGCTGCTGCAGGAAACCGACGGGGCAGGGCGGATCTACTACCGCCGCCGCCAGGACAACCGGGGCCGCAAGGCCGGCAATATCGAGGATTTCATCCGCAATTCGGGGGGGGCCTACGAATTCGCCGTGATCCTGGATGCCGACAGCCTGATGGAAGGCCAGACCATCCGCCAGATGATCGCGCGGATGCAGGCCGATCCGAACATGGGCCTGTTGCAGACCCTGCCGAAGATCACCGGCTCGACCTCGCTGTTCGGGCGGGCGCAGCAGTTCGCCGCCAGCTTCTTCAGCCCGGTCTTCTCGCGCGGGCTGGCGCGGATGCAGGGCAAGACCGGTCCGTTCTGGGGCCACAATGCCATCATCCGCGTGAAGGCCTTCGCCGAAAGCTGCGCGCTGCCGCCGCTGGCCGGCAAGCCGCCCTTCGGCGGTCACATCCTGTCGCACGATTATGTCGAGGCCGCGCTGCTGGCGCGCGCCGGCTGGACCGTGCAGGTGGATGAAACCATCGAAGGCTCGTTCGAGGAAGGCCCCGACAACATCCTGGCCTTCGCCAAGCGCGACCGCCGCTGGTGCCAGGGCAACCTTCAGCACATCCGCCTGCTGACCGCGCCGGGGCTGCGCGCCTGGTCGCGCTTCGTCTTCGTGCAGGGGATCTTCGCCTATATCGTCTCGCTGATCTGGGGGCTGTTCCTGATCGCCTCGGTGATCGCCACGATCATGGCGCCGCTGCCCGACTATTTCCCCGACCCCTACCAGCTGTTCCCGGTCTTCCCGTCGGATCGCACGCAGCAGATCATCGCGCTCGGCATCGGCATCTTCGGCCTGCTGGTGGTGCCGAAGCTGGCGATCCTGGGCATCTCGGCCGCCTCGGGCCGGGCCCGGGGCTACGGCGGGGCCGGCAAGCTCGCGGCCTCGGTGGTGATCGAGCTGCTGCTGTCCTCGATGATGGCGCCGGTGATGCTGATGTACCAGTCGAAGGCCGTGCTTCAGGTGCTTTCGGGCCGGGACGGCGGCTGGCCTGCCAACCAGCGCGGCGAAGGCCGCCTGTCCCTGGCCGAGGGCTTTGCCGCCACCGCCTGGATCCAGGTCTTCGGGGCCGCCGCCCTGGCGCTGGTGTGGTACATCGCCCCCGAGCTGCTGATCTGGATGCTGCCCGTCGGCGTGCCGATGCTGCTGGCACCCTGGATCATCTCTCTGTCCTCGCAGCCGATCGGGCGCGGCCTGTTCGTCAGCCCGGAAGAGACCGCCCCCTCGGAGGTCGTGCTGGCCTATCGCGCGCTGCTGGCCCGCTGGACCGGCACCGATACGACCGAACCGGCCGATACCTCGACCGGGCTGCAGAACGGGGCCGCCCCGGCCTGAACCCGGCGGCTGCCCGCCCTTTGCGCCCCCGTCCGGCCCCGCCCGGGCGGGGGTTTTGCCTGAAGCCGCGCCCACGGCGGGCTGACGCCCTGTCACGCTTGCGCGACGTGCTGTCGCAGCGGCGTGCTTGCACCCGGCGCGCCGGGCGCGCAATCTGGCGCCGCGGAGCCGCTCCGCACAGGTTCAGATCCGAAGGACATCCCCATGGCCACGCCGCTTTTCATCCAGGTCCGCTGCACCCCCGGCCTCACCTACAAGGTCGCCGAGGCCCTGGCGCTGCGCGAATTCCATTCCGAACTCTACTCGACCTCGGGCGAATTCGACCTTCTGATCAAGGTCTATCCGCCGGAAGGCGGCGATGTCGGCCACTTCGTCAACCAGTGCTTCGCCGGCATCGAGGGGGTCGAAAGGACCCTCACCACGCTGACCTTCAAGGCGTTCTGAACGGACACTTTTCCCCGGCGCGTTCCGGTCTTCCGCCGTGTTGCGCACGGCGCCGCCCCCGGTGGTGCAAGAGCGCTTATCCGATCCTTTTGGTAAGGTATGCGCTTGACCCTTCCGGTTCCCCGGTCTAGCCCCGGAGGCAGGATTCACGCTTCGGCGCATCCCGCCCCAGCTACCGGAGACAGCCATGACCGCAATCTCTTCCCCCCGCCCCGTGCTGAGCCGCCGCAGGGTCCTGATGGGAGGGGTGGCGCTGCCGCTCGCCTGTGCCCTGGCCGGGCCCGCGCTGGCCGCCGAGGCGCTGACGCTGGAGACCGCGAAGGGTCCGATCACCCTGAAGGCCGTGCCGAAGACGCTGGTGGTTCTGGACGTCGCCGCGATCGACACGCTGGCCGCGCTGGACGTGCCGATGGCCGGGGTCGCGACGCCGCTGTTCGTTTCGGCGCTGGAGAAGGAAGTCAATGACGTCCCCTCCGTCGGCACCATGTTCGAGGCCGACCTGGAGAAGGTCGCGGCGCTGCGCCCCGACCTGATCATCACCGGGCTGCGCGCCGAGGCCCAGAACGCCACCCTGTCCCGGATCGCCCCGGTCGCCGACATGAGCATCGGCGATGACGCGGTGGCCGACGGGCTGGCGCGGCTCTCCGCCTATGCCGGGCTGTTCGACAAGGCCGAGCAGGCCGAGTCGCTGAAGGTGCTGCTGCAGGCCAAGCTGGACGAGGCCAAGGCCCAGGTCGCCAAGAATGGCGGCAAGGTGATGATCCTGCTCGCCAACGGCCCGAAGGTGACCGCCTTCGGCGCGGACAGCCGCTTTGGCTGGATCAACTCCAACCTTGACTGGCCCCAGGCCGTTCAGGGCCTGGAGGCCTCGCGCCATGGCGAGCCCGTCTCGTTCGAATTCATCGCCCAGGCCGATCCCGACACGATCCTGGTCATCGACCGCGGCACCACGGTGGGCGAGGGGGCGCAATCGGCGCAGCAGACCCTCGACAATGCGCTGGTGCAGGGCACCAAGGCCTGGAAGACCGGCAAGGTCGTCTACCTCTCCACCCCGGAGGCCTATGTCGGCGCCGGTGGCGTGCAGTCGCTGATGGTGACGCTGGATCAGATCACCTCGGCGCTGAAGGGGGCGCAGTCCTGACACCCCTGCGCTGGACCCTGGCCTTCGGGCTGCTGGCCGCGCTCGCGCTGGTCTCGCTGATGACCGGCGCCGTGCCGGTCACGCTGCGCGACCTGCTGACCGATCCCGAGGGCCAGAAGCTGCTGGTGGTGTCGCGCATCCCGCGTACCCTGGCGGCGCTGCTGGCGGGGGGCGCGCTGGCGGTCTGCGGCCAGATCATGCAGATCCTCGCCCGCAACCGCTTCGTGGAGCCGATGACCGCAGGTGCCGGCCAGAGCGCCGCGCTCGGCATCCTGATCGCCGCGCTGCTGTTCCCGGCGACCGCGATCTGGGCCAAGATGGGCATTGCCGCGCTGACCACGCTGATCGGCACCGCCGGGCTGATGCTGCTGATCCGGCCGCTGCCGCCGACCCAGCCGCTGCTGGTGCCGCTGGTGGCGCTGGTCTACGGCGGGGTGATCGGCGCCTTCGTCACCTATTTCGCCTATCAGGGCGACATGATGCAGTTCATCGGCACCTGGCTGACCGGAGAGCTGTCGGGCGTGCTGCAGGGGCGGTATGAGCTGCTCTGGGTTGCCGCCATTTCCGCCGGGGTCACCTGGTTCATCGCCGACCGGATCACCGTCCTCAGCCTGGGCGAGGACGCCGCGCGCGGGCTTGGCCTGAACGTCGGGCTGGTCTCGGCGGCGGGCCTCGGGGCGATCTCGATCACCACGGCGATGGTCGTGGTGACGCTGGGCGCCATTCCCTTCGTCGGGCTGGTGATCCCCAATATCGTCGCGCGCCGCATGGGCGACAACCTGCGCCGGGCGCTGCCGGTGGCGGCGTTCTCGGGGGCGGCGCTGGTGCTGGCGGGCGACATCCTGGGCCGCATCCTGCGCGCCCCGTTCGAGATCCCGGTGGCCACCGTCGTGGGCCTGGCCGGGGCGCTGGTCTTCCTGATCCTGCTCTACAGCGAGCCGCGCCATGGCTAAACGACTGATCGCCCTTGCCGCCGTGCTGGTCGCGGTCTCGGCCCTCTACATGCTGGTCGATGCCCAGGGCGCCTGGAGCTTCCTGCTGCCGTTCCGCGCCCAGAAGCTGGGGGCGATGCTGCTGGTGGGCACCTGCCTGTCGGTGGCGACCGTGCTGTTCCAGACCATCACCGCGAACCGCATCCTGACGCCCTCGGTCATGGGGTTCGACGCGCTTTACATCCTGGTGCTGACCTCGGTCGTGCACCTGTTCGGCTCGGCGGGCTTTGCCGCCATCCCCTCGGTCGTGCTGTTCGCGATCAACGTCACCGGCATGACGCTGCTGGGGCTCCTGCTGTTCACCCTGCTGCGGCGGGGCGCGCGCGGCGACATGATGCGGCTGGTGCTGACCGGCATCATCCTGGGCATCCTGCTGCGCTCGATCACCGAATTCCTGCAACGCATGATCGACCCCTCCGAATTCTCGGTCGTGCAGTCGATCAGCTTTGCCCGCTTCACCTCGGTCGATCCCAAGCTGCTGGCGCTGACGGCGGCGGTCACCGTGCCGGTGCTGTGGCTGGCCTGGCGGATGCGCGCGCGCCTTGACGTGCTGGGGCTGGGAGAGGTCCCGGCCACCGGCCTTGGCGAACGCCCGGCGCGCGGGCAGGCCCAGGCGCTGGTGCTGATCTGCCTGCTGGTGGCCGCCGCAACCGCGCTGGTCGGCCCGATGTCGGGCGGGGGCGGGGGGCCTGCGAACTTCTTCGGGCTGATCGCCACGGCGCTGGCCCATGTGCTGACCCCGACCGAGCGGCATTCGACCCTGATCCCCTCGGCGGCGCTGACCGGCTGCATCCTGCTGGTCGCCGGCCAGACCGTGATGGAGCGTTTCCTCGATCTCAGCACGCCGCTTACCGTGGTGATCGAGCTGATCGGCGGGCTGCTCTTCCTCTTCCTTCTGGTGAAACGGAGACGCGCATGATCCGGATCCGCGACGTGCACCATGCAATCGGCAAGGCCCGGATCCTGCATGGCATCGACCTTGATATCCCCAAGGGCGGGATCACCGCCCTGATCGGCCCCAACGGGGCGGGCAAGTCGACGCTGCTGTCGCTGGTTGCGCGCCTCGCGCCGCTGAAACAGGGCGAGATCACGGTGGAAACCCTGAAGATCGGCGCCTGTTCCGACCGCGATCTGGCCAAGGTGCTGGCGATCATGGCGCAAAGCACCCATGTCTCGGCCCGGCTAAGGGTGCGCGAACTGGTCAGCTTTGGCCGTTACCCCTGGCACCAGGGCCGCCCCGGCGCCCAGGATCGCGCCCTGATCGAGGCCGCGCTGGAGCGGTTCGGCCTGCTGCCCATCGCGGATCGCTTCCTGGACGAGGTGTCGGGCGGGCAGCGCCAGCGCGCCTTCGTCGCCATGGCCTTCGCGCAGGACACCGACTACCTGCTGCTGGACGAGCCGCTGAACAACCTCGACATTGCCGGGGCCCGCAGCCTGATGCGCCTGCTGCGCGAGATGGCGGACAAGGACGGCAAGACCATCGTCATCGTGCTGCACGACATCAACTATGCCAGCGCCTTCGCCGACCGCATCGTCGCGCTGAAGGACGGGCGCGTCGCCGCCCAGGGCACGCCCGCGCAGATCGTCGATACCGCGCTGCTGCGCGATGTCTTCGGCACCGATGCCGAGGTCTCGGTGATCGGCGGGCGGCCCCAGGTTCTGGTCTGAGCGCATCCGCGCCATTGCGCGCCTCGGGGGGCTGCCCCGGGGTTTATAGTTGACTGCTTTTGTCGGTTATTCTAGGTCTGCGTAGGAACGCCAGCCGCCGCGCATTTCCCGGTTTCTCAGCGCAGCCAGCCTCCTGCCCCCCAGATTTCCCGTGCCGCGCCAAGGGGCGCCGGCTGCGGGCCTCTTCCTGTTGCGGGGCATTCCGGACAATTCCGCAGCGCCGATCCTTCCCGAAGGCGCCTAGTGATGGAGATCGAGATGGCCGCTTCCCGTCTGGCCCTTGGGCTGACCCTCGCCATGGGCCTTGCCCTTCCGCTGAGCGCCCAGGACGCCGCACCGCAGGTCGGCAGCGACAGCCCCGTGCTGACGGCGCCCCAGCAGGTGGAAAACGACGGGGCTCCGGCTCTGACGGGCGGGGCAGATGCCGCGCCCGTCAGCCCCGCAGGGGACATCTCCCCCGCCGCTTCCGCTGGTTCTACGGATGAACCGGCGGGTTCCGTCGCAGACTCCGAAGAAAAAGTTTCGACTGCGGAGTCAAATTCCGAAACCGTGCCGGCCGCGCTGCCCGAAGCCGCTCCGGAACCCGCCACCGGCGTGCAGGGCGCGCTGGATCGGACCATGGACTTCCTGATCACCGGCGGCCCCTCGATCTGGGCGATTGCCGCGCTTTCGGTCATCACCGTGGCGGTGATCCTGTGGAAGATCTGGCGCCTGATCGCCGCCGGCGCCTGGTCGCGCCGGGCCTCGCGCCGGGCGGTGGATGCCTGGGAGGGCGGCGATGCCGCGCGGGCGCTCGCCTCGATCGAGGGGCGCTCGGGGCTGCGCTCGCGGCTGGTGCGCGGGGCCATGCGTGCCCGCCTGTCGCTGGACGAGACCGCCGCCCGCGAAGAGACCGCCCGCATCGCCAAGTCGCTGATCGCCTCTCAGGGGGTGGCGCTGCGCGCGCTCGAACTGATCTCGACCGTGGCGCCGCTGCTGGGTCTGCTGGGCACGGTGATGGGCATGATCTCGGCCTTCCAGGCGCTTCAGGAGGCCGGCAGCAGCGCCGACCCCTCGATGCTGGCCGGCGGGATCTGGGAAGCCCTGCTGACCACCGCCGCGGGCATGGCCGTCGCCATCCCGGCCTCGGCGGCGCTGACCTGGTTCGAGGCCGTGCTTGAGAACCTGCGCACTGATCTTGAGGACCTGGCCGCCCGCATCTTCGTGGCCGAGATCCCCGGCGAGGGGCAGGCCTCGGCCCGTATCACCAAGCTTGCGGCGCAGTAGGGACCGGACGGGCCCCGCGCCATGAGCTTTACCGACGATACGCCCCGACCGCGCCGCAAGCCGTCTCTCACGCCGATGATCGACGTGGTGTTCCTGCTGCTGGTCTTCTTCATGCTGGCCTCGCGCTTTGGTGTCGACCAGGTGCTGCCGCTGCCGCTGGCCTCCGGCGGGCAGGGCTACGAAGGCCCGCCGCGCCTGGTCGATGTCCTGCCCGAGGGGGTGAAGGTCAACGGCGTCACGATCCCCGCGTCCGAGCTGGCCGCCAAGATCGAAAGCCTGACCGCGAAACCGCAGGACACCATCATCCTGCGCGGCGCCGAGGGCGCCAAGTTGCAGCGCGTGGTCGATGTGGCGGGGCAGCTGCGTGCTGCCGGCCATTCGAACCTCGTGCTGGTGGAGTGATCCGATGACCGTGATGAATTTCACGCCCCCGCCGCGCCGCCCGCGCGCCGAATCCATCGTGCCGATGATCAACGTGGTGTTCCTGCTGCTGATCTTCTTCCTGATGACCTCAAGGCTGACCCCGGCGGAGCCCTTCAAGGTGACGCCGCCCCAGGCCGCCGAGGGCACCGAGGCCGAGGGCACCGGCGTCCTCTACCTCTCGTCCGAGGGGCAGCTGGGCTACATGGGGCAGGAAGGCCCCGCCGCGATCGCCGCCTTCGTGGCCGAGACCCGCGACGTCCCGGGCACGCCGCAGTTGCGCGCCGATGGCGCCGCCGAGGCCAAGACCGTGGCCCATGTGCTGAAGGAGCTGTCCGAGGCCGGGCTGAAGAACGTCGCCCTGGTGGTGGCCCCGCAATGAGCGCCCTGCCCAGACGCCTGGCCGAGGGCGCCGTCTTCCTGACCCTGGCCGTGGGCCTGCACGTGGCCCTGGCGATCCGCCTTCCCGCCCAGGACACCGGCAGCGATGCCGGCGGGCAGGGGGGCGATGCGCTGGTGTCGCTGAAGGGCGCCGCCCCCGGCACCATCGCCATGGTCCAGCAATGGGAAACCCCGCCCGAGACCACCCAGCAGGTCGAGCCGGTGCCCCAGGACACGCCGCCGCCGACCCCGGTTACCACGCCGCAGCCCGACGCGCCGCCCCCGGCGATGCCGCAGCTGGATCTGGCCGCGCAGCAGCCCGATACCGTCGCCCTGCCGAAGATCGAGACCGAGGTGCCGCCGCCGCCGCAACCCGATCCGCCTCCCGTGGCCGAGGCCCCGCCTGAACCCGAGCCCGAGCCCCAGCCCCAGGAGGAGGTCGCCGAGGCCCAGCCCGACAGCGCCGCCCCCACCGAGGCCCGCCGCCCGATGCCGCGTCCGCAGGATCTTGCCCCCGAACCGCAGAAGAAGCCCGAGAAGGCCGTGCCCGGCCCGGTCACCCAGGCTGCCCGCAAGGGCGGCGAGGGTGGCGTCACGCAGCGCGCCGCAGGGTCCGGCGGCTCGGCGCAGGCCGGCAACAGCTCTGGCAGCGTGCGCACCGGCAAGGGCAAGGAAGAGGCCCGGCTGGAGGCCGTCTGGGGTGCCAAGATCCGGGGCTGGATCGAGCGGAAAAAGCGCTTCCCCGGCGCGATGCGCGGCAGTTCCGGGCGCGTCGTGGTACGCCTGACCGTGGCCCCCGATGGCCGGCTGCTGGGCGCCAGCGTGGTGCGCTCTTCCGGAGAGGCCGCCTTCGACCAGGCCGCGCTTTCGGCGGTGCAGCGCGCCGGCAGGATGCCTAAGGCGCCCGCGCAGCTGAAGGAGGCCAGCTACAGCTTCAACCTGCCGGTCGATTTCAGCTGAGGGAATCGCCTGCACGGCGAACAGGCGCGGGCGTCCACCCCGCGCCTGCCCCGCTTTTCAGCACCCCTGCCGCAGGGGCGGGATTGCATACGATCCTGTACACCTCTGCCCCGAAAACCGGCGAGAGTGTTAAAAAGCCATTTCTCTATCCACAACAAATCTTCCTTATCCCCAAATAACGGCTTTACAGGTTGCAGGGTGAGGCCCACCATATCTCGTATGAGGCAGGGAAATCGTCCCCGTTTCTTGAGCAGGCACCTAGCGTTAGGGGGGGAGCCAACCCCTTCGCGCTACGCACGAATGAGGTGGCGTCATGGCACTGTCCGAAACCTTCATCTCCGAAGAACTGCACCCGATCGACATCGTCGAGACCCTTGCCGAACACCAGGAATGGGAGTTCGACCGGATCGGCGAAGACCAGATCGCCATGGCCGTGGAAGGCCAGTGGCGGACCTACTCCGTGACCCTTGCGTGGTCCGCCTATGACGAGACGCTGCGCCTCGTCTGTACCTTCGAAATGGAACCCCCCGCCGAGGCGCTGCCGGGGCTCTACGAGCTGCTGAACCACGTCAACGACCAGTGCTGGGCGGGCTCCTTCACCTTCTGGGCGGATCAGCAGCTGATGGTCTATCGCTACGGGCTGCTGCTGGCGGGCGAACAGCTGGCCTCGCAGGAGCAGATCACCACGCTGATCTCTGCCGCCGTCAGCTCGGCCGAGCGCTTCTACCCGGCCTTCCAGCTGAACGTCTGGGGCGGTCGCAGCCCGAAGGACGCGCTGGAAGTCGCCATTGCAGAGGCCTACGGGCGCGCTTAAAACTTTCCCCCGACAGGATTAAGTCCCAAGGGGGTATCATGGCACTGGAACGTGTGGCCGCGAATGGCCTGGTTTTGCTCGGATGTGGCAAGATGGGCAGCGCGATGCTGGCTGGCTGGCTGGCGAACGGTCTGGCACCCGGGTCCGTCTGGGTGCTGGATCCGCATCCCTCCGACTGGCTGAAGTCCACCGGTGTCCATGTCAACGACGGCCTGCCCGAGGCGCCGGCCGTCGCCATCATCGCGGTGAAACCGCAGATGATGGGTGCCGCACTGCCCGGTCTTCAGGCACTTGGCAACGGCACGACGGTTTTTCTCTCGATTGCCGCCGGCACCCAGATCGCCGCCTTCGAGGCCGCCTTCGGGGCGGACAGCCCGATCGTGCGCGCCATGCCCAACACGCCCGCCGCCGTGGGCCGGGGGATCACCGCGATCTGCGGCAATGGCAATGTCGGCGAAGCGGACCTGGCCCTGGCCGAAGAGCTGCTCTCGGCTGTCGGCCAGGTGGTGCGCCTTGAGGGCGAGCACCAGATCGACGCGGTGACCGGCGTTTCGGGCTCCGGCCCCGCCTATGTCTTCCACCTGATCGAGACCCTGGCCGCCGCCGGCGTCGCCGAGGGCCTGCCCGAGGAGATGGCGATGCAGCTGGCCAAGGCCACCGTCGCCGGGGCCGGCGCCCTGGCCGAGGCCGCCTCGGAAAGCCCCACGCAGCTGCGCATCAACGTGACTTCGCCCAATGGCACGACCCAGGCCGCGCTGGAGGTGCTGATGGACGAGGCGACGGGCTTCCCGCCGCTGCTGAAGAAGGCCGTAAAGGCCGCCACCGAGCGCGGCCGGGAACTGGCCAATGGCTGAGATCTCCTTCGATGATTTCCTGAAGGTGGATATCCGCGCGGGCCGGGTGGTACGCGCGGAACCCTTCCCCGAGGCCCGCAAGCCGGCGATCAAGCTCTGGATCGATTTCGGCCCCGAGATCGGCGAGAAGAAGACCTCGGCGCAGATCACCGCCCATTACACGCCGGAAACCCTGGTGGGCCGGATGGTGATGGGGGTGGTGAACTTCCCGCCGCGCCAGATCGGCCCCTTCATGTCCGAGGTGCTGACCCTGGGCGTCGCCGATGCGACGGGCGGGATCGTGCTGCTGGCCCCCGACCAGGACGTTGCCCCCGGGGAGCGGATGCAGTGAGGAAACGGCGCATCCTGCTCTCCCGTCCGATGCCGCCGGCGACCATCGCCGCGGCGGACGCGCTGTTCGAGATCGAGGTGCGCCCCAGCACCCAGCCGATGACCCGGGCCGAGCTGCGCTCGGGCCTGGCGGTGTTCGACGGCATGATGGTGACGCTGGGCGACGTGGTGACGGCGGACCTGCTGCAGGATTTCGGCCGCCCGCGCTGCAAGATCCTGGCCAATTTCGGGGTCGGCTTCAATCACATCGACACCGAGGCCTGCCGCGCCCATGGCGTGACCGTCTCCAACACGCCCGGCGCGGTGACCGATGCCACGGCGGATGTGGCGATGACGCTGATCCTGATGGCCTGCCGCCGTGCCGGAGAGGCCGAGCGCCTGGTGCGCGCGGGCCGCTGGAGCGGCTGGCACCCGACGCAGATGCTGGGCATGCATGTCACGGGCCGCAGGCTCGGGATCCTCGGCATGGGCCGGATCGGTCAGGCGATCGCCCGCCGGGGCCATTTCGGCTTCGGCATGGACGTGGGCTATGTCGCGCGCTCGCAGAAGGATCTGGCCTTCCCGGCCACCCGCCACGACAGCCTGGGCGATCTGGCGGCCTGGGCCGATATCCTGGTGGTCGCGGTCCCGGCCAGCCCCGAGACCCATCACATGGTCGATGCTTCGGTGCTGGAGGCAATGCCGTCCCATGCGGTGCTGATCAACATCGCGCGCGGCGACATCGTCGAGGAGGCGGCGCTGATCGCGGCGCTGGATCAGGGCCAGATCGCGGCGGCGGGGCTCGATGTCTACGAGTTCGAGCCGAAGGTGCCGCAGGGCCTGCTGAAACACGAGAATGCCGTCCTGCTGCCGCACCTGGGCACCGCCTGCCTCGACGTGCGCGAAAGCATGGGCGCCATGGCGGTCGAGAACCTGCGGGCCTTCTTCGCCGGCGAGCCGGTGCCCAATCGGGTGAACTGAAGCCGGGCCGGGCAGGGGGCTCTGCCCCCGCCGCTCCTGCGGAGCGCCTCCCCCGGGATATTTTTGGCCAGATGACAGGGAGCAGGCGCTCTTTATCATCTGGCCATAAATATCCCCGCCGGAGGCATCTTTGCTTTCCGGCGGCGATGCGCTCAGGTGGTTGGCTCTCCCATCTCCTCGCGCCAGTGGCGGCGGCAGAGCGAGACATAGGTTTCATTGCCGCCGATCTGGATCTGGGCGCCTTCGCGCAGGGCCTGGCCATCCGGGCCGCGCCGTACCACCATCGTGGCCTTGCGACCGCAGTGGCAGATCGTGCGGACTTCGCGCATTTCGTCGGCCAGCGCCAAGAGGGCGGCGGAGCCTTCGAAGAGCTCGCCGCGGAAATCGACGCGCAGGCCGTAGCACATCACAGGTGTGCCCAGGTCATCCACCACCCGGGCCAGCTGCCAGACCTGGGTGCGGGTCAGGAACTGGGCCTCGTCCACGAAGATGCAGGCGCAGGGGCCGCCTGCCAGCCGGGCCGAGATCATCGCGAAAAGATCATCGGCGGGATCGAAGGCATCGGCCGGGCTGGCGATGCCGATCCGGCTGGCGATGCGGCCTTCGCCGGCGCGGTCGTCGATGCGGGCGGTCAGCAGGTAGGTCTGCATGCCCCGCTCAATGTAGTTGTGCGCGGCCTGGAGCAGCAGGGTGCTCTTGCCCGCGTTCATGGTGGAGTAATGGAAGTGCAGCTTGGCCATGGCGCCGGAGTTACCCTCTGACGCCGGAGCGGGCAAGCGCGGGAAGGCCTCCCGCAGCGACAGGCGCCGCGGGAGGGGCCTTCAGAAGGTCAGGACCTCGTGGTGGCCGATATCGGGGGTGCGGGACGAATGCCGCGCCCGGGCGATCTGGTAGAGGAAGCTGGCGCCGCCCTCGGTCAGCCAGACCTCGGCACGGGTCGGGCGGAAACAGAGCAGCCGTACGGCGGGATCGGCGCGGCCCTGTTCGAACCAGGCCTCCGTCACCGGGGACCAGAGCGCATCGAGCTTGGCGGGGCGGAACACCTCGTGCAGGGACCCCTCCAGATGAGCGTGCAGCCGGGCGTGCTGGTCGCAGACCAGGAAGCGGCTGTCGCGCTTTTCGATTGCGGCCTGGTGCGCCTGGGTGCCCATGGCGGTGATGAACCATACCATCCCCTCCTCGGCATCGGCGAAGGGGGCCATCGGGTCGAATTGCTCCGGGCCGGTCTGCAACATGCCGGCAGTGGCCTTGTCGAGGCGGGTCCAGAGGTCCTGGGCGGTGTTGTTGGAGAGGTCTTTCATGGTCTGCTCCTTTCGCGGTTTTGCGGTTGGATCACAGACTTAACGAAGACCCCCGGGGGCCGGGTTCCCTGGCGGGCGCGCACCGGCGGCAGGCCGCCGGGCAGCAGAAACCCGCCGCGGGCCGGGCCCGGGCGGGTTTCGAAAGGTGCAGCCGATCGTCAGATCAGCGGGACGAAGGGCACGCCGCAGGCCGAAAGGCCGATCAGCGCGCCCAGGGCCGCAAGCCGGATGTAGGGACGCATGGGTTCTCCTTTTTCACCCGGCCAGCCTGTCAGAGCTCCTGCAGGCTGGCAACCGTGAGTTCCCCTTCCTCGCGGGCCTTCATGGCCCGCACGGCGGCCTTCGCACCGGCGGCGGTGGTGAAGTAGGGGATCTTGTCGTAGAGCGCGACCGAGCGGATCTCGCGCGAGTCGGAGACCGACTGGGCGCCTTCGGTGGTGTTGAGCACCAGCGCGACGGCATCGTCCTTCAGCAGGTCGACGATGTTCGGGCGCCCTTCGTAGACCTTGTTGACGGTCTCGCAGGACAGGCCCGCCTCGCTCAGCCAGGCGGCGGTGCCGCGGGTCGCGACGATGACAAAGCCCATCTCGATCAGCAGGCGTGCGGCCTCGATCATGTCGGCTGTCTTGTCGGCATCGCGGATCGACAGGAAGACGCGGCCCTCGGTCGGAAGGATCGTGCCTGCGCCCATCTGTGCCTTCAGGAAGGCGCGGGCGAAGGAGGTGTCCGAGCCCATGACCTCGCCGGTGGAGCGCATCTCGGGGCCAAGCAGCGTGTCGACGCCCGGGAAACGGGCGAAGGGCAGCACGGCTTCCTTGACGGCGAAGCGGTCGATCTGCGGATCCACCAGATCGAAGGTCGACAGCTTCTCGCCGGCCATGACGCGGGCGGCGATGGTGGCGATCGGGCTGTTCACGGCCTTGGCGACGAAGGGCACCGTGCGCGAGGCGCGCGGGTTGACCTCGATCAGGTAGATCTCTTCGACGCCCTCTTCGTTGGGCTTGACGGCATATTGCACGTTCATCAGGCCGACGACGCCCAGTTCCAGGGCCAGGGCCTCGGACTGGCGCTTCAGCTCCGCGATGATCTCGGCGCTCAGCGAATAGGGCGGCAGAGAGCAGGCACTGTCGCCCGAGTGCACGCCGGCTTCCTCGATATGCTGCATGATGCCGGCGACATGGACCTGCTCGCCGTCGCAGAGCGCGTCGACGTCGATCTCGGTTGCACCCGAGAGGTAGCTGTCGAGCAGCACCGGGCTGTCGCCCGAGACGACCACGGCGTCGCGGATGTAGCGGCGCAGGCCGTCCATGTCGCGCACGATCTCCATGGCGCGGCCACCCAGCACGTAGGAGGGGCGGATCACCAGCGGGAAGCCGATGTCCTCGGCGATGGCCAGGGCCTGTTCGTCGGAATGGGCGATGGCGTTCTTCGGCTGCTTCAGGCCCAGCTTGTTGACCAGCTCCTGGAAGCGTTCGCGGTCCTCGGCGCGGTCGATGGCGTCCGGCGTGGTGCCCAGGATCGGGATCCCGGCCTCTTCCAGCGCATTGGCCAGCTTCAGCGGCGTCTGGCCACCGAACTGGACGATGACGCCGTGCAGGCTGCCGTTCGATTGCTCGACGCGCAGGATCTCCATCACATGCTCGAAGGTCAGCGGTTCGAAATACAGCCGGTCCGAGGTGTCGTAGTCGGTCGACACGGTCTCGGGGTTGCAGTTGACCATGATGGTCTCATAGCCGGCATCGGTCAGGCTGAAGCAGGCATGGCAGCAGCAGTAGTCGAACTCGATCCCCTGGCCGATCCGGTTCGGACCGCCGCCCAGGATCACCACCTTCTTCTTGTCCGAGGGACGCGCCTCGTCCTCGACCTCGCCCATCATGGGCTCTTCGTAGGTCGAATACATGTAGGGCGTCTGGGCCTCGAACTCGGCGGCGCAGGTGTCGATGCGCTTGAAGACGGCGGTGACGTTCAGGTTGTGGCGGGCGCGGCGGATGTTGTCCTCGTCGCGGCCCGTCAGCTTGGCCAGGCGCGCATCGCTGAAGCCCATCATCTTGCAGGCGCGCAGGCCCTCTTCGGTGACCGGCAGGCCCTCGGCCTTCAGTTTCTCCTCGAAGTCGACGATCTCGCGGAAGCGGTCCAGGAACCACGGGTCGAAGGCCGTGGCGCCCTGGATCTCGTCGTTGCTCAGGCCAAGGCGCATCGCCTGGGCGATGACGCGGACGCGGTCCGGGGTCTGCTGCGACAGCGCCTTGATGATCGCGGCCTTGTCGGGGGCGCCCTCGATCTCGATCTCGTCGATGCCGGTCAGGCCGGTCTCCATGGAGGCCATGGCCTTCTGGAAGCTCTCGTGGAAGGTCCGGCCGATCGCCATCACCTCGCCCACGGATTTCATCGCCGTCGACAGCTTGGGCTCGGAGCCCGCGAATTTCTCGAAGGCAAAGCGCGGGATCTTGGTGACCACGTAGTCGATGGTCGGCTCGAAGGAGGCCGGCGTCACCTTGGTGATGTCGTTGTCCAGCTCATCGAGCGTATAGCCCACCGCCAGCTTGGCGGCGATCTTGGCGATCGGGAAGCCGGTGGCCTTGGAGGCCAGCGCCGAGGAACGCGACACCCGCGGGTTCATCTCGATCACCACCATGCGGCCATCGGCGGGGTTGATCGCCCATTGCACGTTCGAGCCGCCGGTTTCCACGCCGATCTCGCGCAGCACGGCGATCGAGGCCGAGCGCATGGCCTGGTATTCCTTGTCGGTCAGCGTCAGCGCCGGGGCCACGGTGATCGAGTCGCCGGTGTGCACGCCCATCGGATCGACGTTCTCGATCGAGCAGACGATGATCGCGTTGTCCGCCTTGTCGCGGACGACCTCCATCTCGTATTCCTTCCAGCCCAGAAGGCTCTCGTCGACCAGGATCTGGCCCACCGGAGAGGCTTCCATGCCCGAGCGGCAGTAGTGGATGTAGTCGTCGCGGTTGTAGGCCACGCCGCCGCCGGTGCCGCCCAGGGTGAAGGCGGGGCGGATGATGGCGGGCAGGCCGATATGGTCCAGCGCCTCCATGGCGTCCTGCATCCCGGCAGCGATGTCGCGCTTGCCGTTCTCCAGCTTCGGAGAGGTCACGATGGTGGCCTTGGGGTTCTCCAGGCCGATGCGGTCCATGGCGTCGCGGAACAGCTTGCGGTCTTCCGCCATCTCGATGGCGTCGCGGTTGGCGCCGATCAGCTCGACGCCGAATTTCTCCAGCACGCCCATGTCATCCAGCGCCAGCGCGGTGTTCAGGCCGGTCTGGCCGCCCATCGTCGGCAGCAGCGCGTCGGGGCGCTCCTTTTCGATGATCTTGGCGACGACCTCGGGGGTGATCGGCTCGATGTAGGTGGCATCGGCCATGTGCGGATCGGTCATGATCGTGGCCGGGTTGGAGTTCACCAGGATCACCCGGTAGCCCTCTTCCCGCAGCGCCTTGCAGGCCTGGGCGCCGGAGTAGTCGAACTCGCAGGCCTGCCCGATGATGATGGGCCCCGCACCGATGATCATGATGGATTGCAGATCGGTTCTTTTCGGCATGGCAGACCCCTCAGGCAGAGCAAATCAGGGGCTTCGTGAGCCCCGCGCAAATTGGCTGCGTTATATCCGGCAAGCGGCGGGGTTCAACCCCTCTCGGCACGCAGCCCCGCCTTCGCGCCAAGCCCCCGTGCCCGCAGGGAAACTCGGGCTCGGTCATTTTCTTGTCCGAAATACCTCGGGGGAATCGGCCCCCCGGGGCCGATGGGGGCAGCGCCCCCGGACCGGCCCGGAACGCGAAACGGCGCCCGCAGGGGGCGCCGTCCCGAAACCGTGATCTTGCCTTACTGCGCGGCCTTGGCCTGGGGCAGGGGGACGTGCTCGGGTTCCACGTAAAGGTAGTCGCGGGTCAGCGGCACGGCTTCCTGGTCGCGGGCCAGCTGGAACTGGAACACCACCTGGTCGTTCAGCCGGAAGGTCATCTCGCAGGCGATCAGGTAGAGGCGCCACATCCGCACGAAGCGGTCGTCGTAGATCTCGCGCGCCTTGTCGACGTTCTCCATGAAGCGCTCGTACCAGTGCTTCAGGGTCTCGGCATAGTGCAGGCGCCAGACCTCGACGTCGGTCGCGACCAGCTTCTCCTTCTCCACCGCGGCCATGGCCTCGGACATCGCCGGCACGTAGCCGCCCGGGAAGATGTACTTGGTGATGAAGTTGTTGGTGATGCCCGGCGGGTCCGAGCGCCCGATGGTGTGGATCAGCGCCACGCCGTCGGGGGCGAGGAACTTCTTCACGTGGCGGAAGTACTCGCGGTAATGCGGCACGCCGACATGCTCGAACATGCCGACCGAGACGATGCGGTCGAAGGTCTCGTCCACGTGGCGGTAGTCCTGCAGGCGGATGTCGACCTGGCCCTCCAGGCCCAGGGCCTTGACCCGGTTCACCGCGATGGCGTGCTGTTCTTTCGAAAGGGTGACGCCGACGACCTTGGCGCCGTATTCCTGCGCCAGGGTCAGCGCCATGCCGCCCCAGCCGCAGCCGATGTCCAGCACCTTCATGCCGCGCTCGATGCGCAGCTTGTTGGCGATGTGGCGCTTCTTGGCAAGCTGCGCCTCTTCCAGGGTGATGTCCAGGCTCGGCCAGTAGGCGCAGCTGTACTGACGGTCCTCGTCGAGGAACAGGTCGTAAAGCTTGCCCGACAGGTCATAGTGGTGTGCCACGTTGTCCTGGGCCTTGCCGACCGGGTTGAACTGGGCGATCCGCCGCGAAGCGTGGCGGATCATCTGCATCGGACGCTGCCACCACGCTGCAGGGGCGTCGCGCAGGTTGGTCAGGCCCAGGGTGATGATCCCGTAAAGGTCGTCGTTCTCGATGGTCAGCCGCTCGTCCATATAGGCTTCGCAGAAGGCCAGTTCGAAGTCGTACACCATCTTCCGGGGAAGATCGGCATCGTGAATTTTCACCGCGATATCCGGGGCGCCGGGGGCACCACCGAAGGTGCGCACCGTGCCGTCGGCATAGGTGATGGAGAGCCGACCCTTTCGGATCGCGCGTTCCAGGAAGGTGTTAATCAGTTTTTCCCACATAGTCGTGTCTCCCCGTGAAGGGAGTCCCTCGTCCTGAATGCTGGCCCGGCATCTCCCGCCACCCTCGGGACACCACCGGCAAAAGCCATTGGTTCCGCATTTTGTGCAGAGCGTGAAGATGATTGTAAATCGCGAGAGGGCCTTTGCAATGTGCACAGGCGTACTCCGAGCCCGCATTTTGGGAACATTATCGGGAGGACCCGCCTAAATTTGCAGCGGACCCGGGGTCAGCAAGGGGGCAGGCAATGAGTCGCCCGGGGTGAGTCTCGCCTGCCGTTCCGGCACGCGCGGCCCTGCCTCCCTTGACTTCAAGTGCCTTCCATGTGATCCGGCGCAGGCTTTTCCCGCGCACGCGCGTGAGCCGCCGCCCATCCGACCCGGACACCGAGGACAGAACCATGCATACCTATCGCAGCCACACCTGCGCCGCTCTCACGAAGGCCAACGTCGGCGAAACCGTTCGCCTGTCCGGCTGGGTGCACCGGGTGCGCGATCACGGCGGCATTCTCTTCATCGACCTGCGCGACCACTATGGCACCACCCAGGTTCTGTGCGACCCCGACAGCGCGGCCTTCGCCGCTGTCGAGAAGGTCCGTTCCGAATGGTGCATCCGCATCGACGGCGAGGTGAAGGCCCGCGACGAAAGCTTGGTGAACCCCAAGCTGCCCACCGGCGAGATCGAGGTCTTCGTGCGTGACATCGAGGTGCTGGGCGCCGCGAAGGAACTGCCGCTGATGGTCTTCGGCGAACAGGAATACCCCGAGGAAACCCGCCTGCGCTATCGCTACCTCGACCTGCGCCGCGAAGTGATGCAGAAGAACATGACGCTGCGCTCGGACGTTGTGTCCTCGATGCGCAAGCGCATGTGGGACAAGGGCTTCCGCGAATACCAGACGCCGATCATCACCGCGTCCAGCCCCGAAGGCGCGCGCGACTTCCTGGTGCCCTCGCGTCTGCACCCGGGCAAGTTCTACGCGCTGCCGCAGGCCCCCCAGCAGTTCAAGCAGCTGCTGATGGTGTCGGGCTTCGACAAGTATTTCCAGATCGCGCCCTGCTTCCGCGATGAGGACCCGCGCGCCGACCGTTCGCCCACCGACTTCTACCAGCTCGACATGGAAATGAGCTTTGTCACCCAGCAGGACGTGTTCGACACGATCAGCCCGGTGCTGGCAGGCGTCTTCGAGGAATTCGGCGAAGGCAAGAAAGTGGATGATCCGGCAAGCTGGCCGCAGATCTCCTACAAGGATTCCGCGCTGTGGTACGGCACCGACAAGCCGGACCTTCGCAACCCGATCAAGATGCAGGTCGTGTCCGAGCATTTCGCCGGATCCGGTTTCGCGATCTTCGCCAAGCTGCTGGAGCAGGAAGGCACCGAGATCCGCGCCATTCCCGCGCCGAAAGGTGGCAGCCGCAAGTTCTGCGACCGCATGAACGCCTTCGCCCAGAAGGAAGGTCTGCCCGGCATGGGCTACATCTTCTGGCGCGAAGCCAATGGCGAGATGGAAGCGGCCGGTCCCCTGGCCAAGAACATCGGCCCCGAGCGCACCGAGGCGATCCGCCAGCAGCTGGGCCTGGGCGTCGGCGACGCGGCCTTCTTCCTGGGCGGCAAGCCGAAGCAGTTCCAGACGGTTGCCGGCAAGGCCCGCACCGTCATCGGCGACGAGCTGGGCCTGACCGACCAGAACCGTTTCGCCTTTGCCTGGATCGTCGATTTCCCGATCTACGAACAGGACCCCGAGACCGGCAAGCTCGACTTCGAGCACAACCCCTTCTCGATGCCCCAGGGCGGCATGGAAGCGCTGGAGGGCAACCCGCTCGACGTGCGCGGCTTCCAGTACGACCTGGCCTGCAACGGCTATGAGCTGGTCTCGGGCGCGATCCGGAACCACAAGCCCGAGATCATGTTCAAGGCCTTCGAACTGGCCGGCTATGGCAAGGAAGAGGTGATCAAGCGCTTCGGCGGTATGGTCAACGCCTTCCAGTACGGCGCGCCCCCGCACGGCGGCTGCGCGGCCGGCATCGACCGCATCGTCATGCTGCTGGCAGACGAGCAGAACATCCGCGAGGTCATCCTGTTCCCGATGAACCAGCGCGCGGAAGACCTGATGATGGGCGCGCCCGGCGAGCCCACCCCCGAACAGCTCATGGAGCTGAATCTGCGGGTTATCCCGCAAGAATGATCTAGGGATTCGGCACCTCAGATTCCGGGGTGTCGGGCACCCTGGACGAGGCAGATCGAAATATACAGGCAGCACACCCGGCCCCTTCGTGGGCCGGGTGTTTCCGTTTCAGGCCTCCGCCTCTTGCGGATCCGGCCAGTGCGCGGCGATGCGGGGCAGGGCGGTCTCGATCCAGTCGGCCAGGCCCCGGACATGCACGGCGGCCTCCCGGCCCAGCGGCGTCAGGCTGTAGTCGACATGCGGCGGGATCACGTCATGGGCCACCCGCAGCACCAGCCCGTCGCCCTCCAGCCATTGCAGGGTCTGCGCCAGCATCCGCTCGCTCACCCCGCCGACGCGGCGGCGCAGGGCGGAAAAGCGCAGCGTCTCGTGTTCCAGCGCGATCAGCACCAGCACCCCCCAGCGGCTTGTCATGTGCTTGAGCACCTCGCGCGAGGGGCAGTTTGCCGCCATCAGGTCGCCGCGCCGCAACCGTTCCGACAGCTTCTCGGGTTCCAGGGGGCCGGGCTGTTCCATACTTACATTCCTGTGCGTACTTACGAAAAGTTTGCGCTTCGTATATCCGAGTCGCATCACCGAATGCAAAGGATCATCGCCATGACCATCGCCGTTACCGGAGCCACCGGCCAGCTGGGCCGCCTTGTCATCGAGAAACTGAAGGCCAAGCTGCCCGCCGATCAGATCGTCGCGCTGGTGCGCAGCCCCGAAAAGGCCGCCGATCTGGGCGTCACCGCCCGCGCCGCCGATTACAACAAGCCCGAGACGCTGGAACCGGCGCTGGCGGGCATCGACACCGTTCTGCTGATCTCGGGGAACGAGATCGGCCAGCGTGCCACCCAGCATGCCAACGTGATTGCCGCCGCCAAGGCCGCCGGTGTCGCGCGCATCGTCTATACCAGCCTGCTCCATGCCGATACCTCGGTCCTGAGCCTGGCCGAAGAGCACCTGGCGACCGAAGCGGCACTGGCCGCGTCCGGCCTAAAGACGGTGATCCTGCGCAATGGCTGGTACACCGAGAACTACCTTGCCTCGGTCGGCCCGGCACTGGCCAATGGCGCCTTCTACGGCGCTGCGGGCGAGGGCAAGATTTCCTCCGCCAGCCGCGCCGACTATGCCGATGCCGCCGTCGCCGTGCTGACCACCGACGCCTATGACGGTCAGGTGCTGGAGCTCTCGGGCGACAGCGCCTACACGCTGAGCGAGCTGGCCGCCGAGCTGTCGAGGCAATCGGGCAAGGACGTTCCCTACGTCGACCTGAGCGAGGCCGACTATGCCAAGGGTCTGGAGGGCGCGGGCCTGCCCGCCCCGATGGCCGCCGCCTACGCCAGCTTCGACACCGGCGCCAAGACGGGCGCGCTGTATGACACGGGCACCACGCTGTCGACGCTGATCGGCCACCCGACGACGCCGCTGTCGGCGGCCATGGCTGCCGCGCTCTGATCCCTTCGGGGGCCGGGCGGGTCGCTCCCTCGGTTCTGTCCGCCCCCGGAAAGAAGGCCCGGACCTGATGGTCTGGGCCTTTTGCCGTTCATTTTGCCGTCGGGGGCTTATTCCTCCAGCGCCTCGGCGCGCTTCTTCTCGATCAGCTCCTCTTCCTGCGCCTTGCGCTTCAGGAAGTCGGCGCCGAAACGGTCATTGTGCTGGGCGCCGATGACCTCGCGGGCGCGGGTGAACAGATCGGCCTCTTCCTCGTCCATGTGGTGCTCGTAATCATGCTTCAGCACCCGGAAGCGCTGGATCCAGCCGGGCGAGGACATGTCCTTTTCGCGCAGCTCTTCCAGGATGTCGTCGATATCGTGGTGCTCGGCCACCGAATGGCGCGCCATGTCCTGGCCCCAGGTCTTTTGCATCAGCTTGGAATAGAAGGTCTCTTCCTCGGCGGCGGAATGGGACTTGATGTCGTGGTAAAGCGCCTGGAAGGCGGCCTCGCGGGTGGCGGTGGCGCCTTCGGTGGCATCAATGGTCTTCAGCAGGTCGCGGTGACGGGCGTGATCGTCGCGGATGGCGTCGTAGATCGATGGCATGGCTGTCTCCTTTCGGGCGGCTGTGAGGGATCAACGCCTGCCCGGCGGGGCTGTTCCTTGTCATTGCCGCTTGCCCGCGTAGTCTGGGATCAACAAATTCGGAGCCTGACATGGAAGATCCCCGCCCGCTGGGCCAAATGCTGGACGACTGGACGCCCGCAACCGTGCCGCCGCGCGACCTGGTGCTGAGCGGACGGCTGGTCCGGGCCGAGCCGCTGACCCCCGCCCATGCGACGGACCTGTTTGCGCAGTGGCAGGGACACGACTGGCTGTGGGACTACATGCCGGTCGGTCCCTTCGCGGATGCCGATGCCTATGGCGCCTGGATCGCCTCGGTGCAGGGCGACCCGGCGGTGCTGTTCCTGGCGCTCTGCGACGTGCAGACGGGCCGGGCGCTTGGCGTCGCGAGCTACCTCAACATCGTGCCGGGGAACGGCAGCATCGAGGTCGGCAACATCTGCTTCTCTCCGGCGTTGCAGGGCAGCCCGGCGGCGACCGAGGCGATGGTGCTGATGATGGGCTGGGCCTTTGCCAACGGCTACCGGCGCTACGAATGGAAGTGCAACGCGCTGAACCTGCCGTCGCGGCGCGCGGCCCAGCGGCTGGGCTTTGGCTACGAAGGGGTCTTCGTCAGGCACATGGTGGTGAAGGGGCGCAACCGCGACACCGCGTGGTTTGCCATTCCCGATGATCGCTGGGGGCCGCTGAAGGCCGCCTATGACCGCTGGCTGTCACCGGCGAACTTCGATGAAGAGGGGCGCCAGATCACCCGGCTTTCGGCGCTGACGGCGCCGCTGCGGGCCGCCGATCCCGCGCTGGATCTGGACTGACGAAAAAGGCCCCGGACGCTGCCGTCCGGGGCCTTTTCGCAATCGGGGATGCCTTACAGCATCATGTCGGACTTGGCCCAGTCCCAGTAGAGTTCGCGCACGCGCTTGGTCATCGGGCCGATCTGGTAGGAGACGTCATCGAAGGCGGTGACCGGGGTCACCTTGTTGACGTTGCCCGACAGGAAGATTTCATCCGCGGCTTCGAAATCGGCATAGGTCAGCACTGCCTCGTGCACCGTCACGCCATCGGCGCGCAGGTTGGCGATGTGGCGCTTGCGGGTCAGGCCCGACAGGAAGGTGCCGTTGGCGATCGGGGTGAAGACCTCTCCGTCCTTGACCATGAAGACGTTGGCGGTGGCGGTCTCGGCGACATTGCCGGCAATGTCGGTCACCAGCGCGTTGCCGAAGCCCTTGGAGCGCGCCTCTGCCAGCATCCGGCCGTTGTTGGGATAAAGGCTGCCGGCCTTGGCATTGGTCAGCGCGCAGTCCAGCGTCGGACGGCGGAAGCGGGTGCGGGTCAGCGTGGTCGCGGCCTCGGGCGGGGCCAGCGGCATTTCTTCCAGCGCGATGCAGAAGCCGGTGCCCTCGCCATAGGCGGGCTGCACGACGGTTTCGTTGCCCACCAGCGCCCAGTACATCGGACGGACATAGACCGGCGTGCCCTTGGCAAAGCGGTTCAGGCCTTCGCGGGTGATCTCGATCATCTCGTCGACGCCGACGGTCGGCTTGATCATCAGCGACTCTGCCGAACGGTTCACGCGCTCCAGGTGCGGGCGCAGATCGGGGATCATGCCGTCGAACATCCGCGCGCCGTCGAAGACCGTGCTGCCCAGCCAGGCGGCGTGGTCGCCCGCCTTCATCACGGGGATGTCGCCCTGGTGCCAGCTGCCTTCGAAATAGGTATGGATTTCACCTGCCATGTTCAAAACTCCTGCGGTTCAGGGCCAAGGGATAGGCCAACCCTTGGGGAAGCGGAAGGGCGCCGCGACGGAAAAACCCCCGGTCCGAAGACCGGGGGTGCTTGGTAATGAAAAGCCCTTGGGGGGTAAAGAGCGGGCCGCGGCCAGCGTTGGCCCGCTGTATGAGGATAGAATGCATGGGAATTGAATCCGTTCCATGACCCTTTCCCAACGTCATCGCGAAAATCATGCGCGGAAGGTGATGTGATCATGATGGCGCTCACAACTTCGGCATCGGATCGCGCTTAGCGTGTGTTGCGCAGGCTCTCCAGCTCCATAGGGGCGCTGTACATGGCCAGCTGGCCGTCGGGCTGGCGCGGCCACTGGTCCTCTGGGCGGTCGTAATAGAGTTCGACCCCGTTGCCGTCCGGATCGTTCAGGTAGATCGCCTCGCTGACGCCATGGTCGTAGGCGGCGTCGATGGTCACGCCGGCCTCCTCCAGCCGGCGCAGCGCATCCGCCAGGCTGGCGCGGTCAGGATAGAGCAGCGCCAGGTGGTAAAGGCCGGTCGTGCCCTTGGCGGGCGGTTCGCCATCCCGGCTTTCCCAGGTGTTCAGCCCGATATGATGGTGATAGCCCCCCGCCGAAAGGAAGGCGGCGGCGCGCCCGTAGCGCTGCGTCACCGTCAGCCCGAGGATGCCGGAATAGAAATCGATGGCCCGGTCAAGGTCGGCCACCTTCAGGTGGACATGGCCGAGGCGGACGCCTGGGTTGATGGGCTTGATCATGGAAACCTCCCGCGCTGTGCTGGTTCCATTTACGCCGCTGTCGGGCGGTGCAGAAAGCCCGCCGGTCGCACGGGGGCTGTGCGGGGATGCGAAAGGGGCGGCGCCGTTGCCGGCACCGCCCCCTGTTTTCGCCATCGGTCGGGATCAGCTGCGGATCATGCCGACGATGTCATAGGTCTTCTTCAGGATCGGCTCGGCGATCTCGCGGGCCTTCAGGGCGCCCTTGCCGATGATCGCGTCGATCTCGTCGGGCTGGGTCATCAGGCGCGCCATCTCGGTCGAGATGGGCGAGAGTTTCGCGACGGCCAGATCGGCCAGCGCCGGCTTGAACTCCGAGAACTGCTTGCCGCCGAAATCGCCCAGCACCTGTTCCATGCTCATGTCCGCCAGGGCGGCATAGATGTTGACCAGGTTCTTCGCCTCGGGGCGTTCGGCCAGGCCCGCAACTTCGGAGGGCAGGGCATCGGGGTCGGTGCGCGCCTTGCGGATCTTGCTGGCGATGGCATCGGCATCATCGGTCATGTTGATGCGCGCCATGTCCGAAGGATCGGACTTGGACATCTTCTTGGAGCCGTCGCGCAGCGACATGACGCGGGTCGCGGCGCCCTCGATCACCGGTTCGGTGATCGGGAAGAACTCGGTCTTGTAGTCGTGATTGAACTTCGCGGCGATGTCGCGGGTCAGCTCGACGTGCTGTTTCTGGTCCTCGCCCACCGGGATATGGGTGGCGTGGTAGACCAGGATGTCGGCGGCCATCAGGGCAGGGTAGGCAAACAGGCCGAGAGAGGCGTTCTGGGTGTTCTTGCCCGCCTTGTCCTTCCACTGGGTCATCCGCTGCATCCAGCCCATGCGGGCGACGCAGTTGAAGATCCAGGCCAGCTGCGCGTGCTCGGGCACCTGGCTTTGGTTGAACAGGATCGACTTCGACGGGTCGAGGCCCGAGGCGATGTAGCCTGCCGCCAGTTCCCGGGTCTGCCGGCGCAGCGCCTCGGGGTCCTGCCAGACGGTGATCGCGTGCTGATCGACCATGCAGAAGATCGTCTCGAAGCCCTCCTTCAGCCCGCGCTCCTGCCAGTCCACGAAACGGCGCATGGCGCCGAGGTAGTTGCCAAGGGTCAGGCCACCGGAGGGCTGGATCCCCGAGAACACGCGAGGCTGGAAGGTGCTTTTGCTTTGGTCGGTCACGTCGGACATATGTCCCGCTCCTGCTGGGCTTCGTCTGGAAATTCCGTCTGAGCTGGCTTACCCATGCCTCCGGGGGGCGTCAACCGCGGCCCTGGCCACAGGTGGCCCCCAGATGGCATCGAAAGGACAGCCCATGAACGACCCCTTCCAGCGGCGCCCAGAGCACCCCGTCAACCCGGTGCCGCCCGTCGTGGTCCTGCTGTTCATCGCCATCATCGGGATCGAGGGGATCTTTTCGCTCGGCAAGGCCGGGCTGGTGGGGGGGCCTTCGGCCGTGGGCTGGCGGCTGAGCGCGCTTCAGGATTATGCCTTCTTCCCGGCCTTCCTCGATTATCTGGCGCAGAGCCACGATTTCGATCCCCGGGTGCTGGTGCGCTTCGTCAGCTATCCCTTCATCCACGGCAGCTTCACCCAGGCGGTGATTGCCGGGGTGATGATGCTGGCGCTCGGCAAGTTCGTCGGAGAGATCATGAAGCCGGTGGCGCTGCTGGTGATCTTCTTCGTCTCCGCCATCGTCGGGGCGCTGATCTTCGGCCTGGTGGCGCCGCCGACCCAGCCGCTCTACGGGGCCTATCCGCCGACCTACGGCCTGATCGGCGCCTACAGCTACATCCTGTGGGTCACCTACCAGCGGGTCGGCGAACGCGCCATCGCGGCCTTCCGGCTGATTGGCGTGCTGATGGGCCTGCAGCTGCTGTTCGGCATCTTCTTCGAGGTCGGCATGGGCTGGGTGGCAGAACTCTCGGGTTTTGTCACCGGCTTCGCCCTGTCGCCGCTGCTGTTGCCCGGTGGCTTCGCCCGGCTGCGCGCCCGCCTGCAACGGCGCTGAGGCGCGCCGTCAGAACATGTCGGCGGGCAGCAGCGGGAAGGCCCGGGCAAAGCGGCGGTTGCGGGCCTCGGGCCAGGGCAGCAGGTAGATGCTGCGGGCCTCGGGGGGGCGGGCGGCCTCTTCGCGGGCCAGCCGCATCCAGTCGCTGGCGCGGGTGGTGTCGATCTCTCCGATCCGGGCGCGCAGCCAGTGCCGCATCAGCCGCTCGCGCATCGACAGGATCTCTTCGGGTTCGTGGAACTGGAGCGAGGCCTCGGTGTCCCACCGCATCGAGCGCCCGTTGAGGTTGGCCGAGCCGATGATGCCCAGCCGGTCATCGACCAGCGTCACCTTGGAATGAAGGTAGACGATGCCGGCGCCGTGCAGCGGCATCGGTGTGTGGCGCGGCGCCGGGCGCGGCTGCGCCGGAGAGACGATGGCGATGCGATCCCCGAGGGCGCGTTTCAGCAGCGTCAGGCAGCGCAGTTGCAGCGCCTGGGCATGGCGCACGTCGATGCCGGAATGGCCGTCGAAGATCTGCCGCTCGGGTTCCGTGGGCAGCACCAGCACGACCTGAAGGTCGGGGGCGCGGCGGGCCTGGGCGGCCAGCGTGCGCGCCAGCGGCAGGTGGCGGAAGAACTGGGTCTCAAGATAGATCATCTCCTGCGCGGTCTCGAAGGCGGCCAGGTGGGCCTCCTCGTGTTCGCAGATGTCGGGCTCGGGACCCAGGTGCAGCATCCCGCCCCGCGCCCGCGACAGGGTGCGCAGCAGGCGCGGCCCGCCCGAGGGCGGCAGCTTGTCGATCACCGCGCGGGTCTCGGCCACGGCGGTGGGCTCGGCTCCGAAGGAAGCGGCGCCGGATTGCATCGCGCGGTCCCAGCATTCGGCGAAATGGTGGCGCAGATCCTCGCCCACCCGCCCCGAGACGGCGACCGAGACGTCGTGCCAGGTGTCCTCGGCGCGGCGCTGGTGGTCGGCATCGTCCCAGCGGCGCTGGTTGATGTCGATGCCTCCGCAGATGACATGCTCGGCATCGGCGACGGCGAATTTCTGGTGCAGGGAGGCCGGGCGGATGGTCATCTCTCCGGCCAGGGCCTGATGCTGGGGCGGGGTCAGATGCGCGGGGGCATAGCGCGCAAGCTGGGCCTGAAGCTGGCGCACCTTGGGGCGGAACACGGTCTTCCAGAGCGGCGCGGCGGTGGCCTCGTGCTGGGCGCACAGGATCTGCGCGGCCTCGCCCAGCTCGGTGGCGAAGCCGCGGGCGTTCATCCAGGCATTGCGGTGCAGTTCCGCGGCGAAAAGCGGGTCGAAATCCGAGATCAGCAGCCGCAGCACCACGCCGCGCCCGGCGACATGGCCCAGCAGCTGGCCCCAGTTGGTCAGGCCCAGGGCCAGCGCCTCGGGGCTGCGCAACGGCGTCAGCGGATCGAGGATGCGGAACGACATCAGCACCTCTTCCCGGGCCTCCAGGCACAGGCGCTCCAGTGCGGGAAACATCTCGGCCGCTGTTACCAACAGGTCGAGCTTGGGGAACAAGTCCTTGTCTTTCGGCATTCTGAGACCCCTTGGGAGGTGACGGATCGCTAGGTCAACGCCGCCACCTCACGAAAGGTTCAGCGCTTTCCCCTGCGTCGCAGCGCGCCGGTGAAGTCCGCCAGCGTGAAGGCGCCGATGCGCGGGCCGACGGCAAAGTAGACCAGGCAGCCCCAGCCGATCAGCACGATCAGCGCCGGATAACGGATGAAATCGCTGTGCAGCCAGCCGTGCAGCAGCATCCGGGCCGGGATCAGCGCGGCGCCCATGATCAGCGCGGTGGCAAGGATGCGCGGGGCGCGGCGGCGGAAGCGGTCGTCGAACCGCGCGATCTCGCCCATCGGGCGGGTGCCGCGTGCCAGCAGCACCACCATGGCCCAGCCGGCGGTGGTGGTGGCGATGGCGGGGGCGATCCAGCCGATCACCGGCGCCAGACCGATGGCGATGAGGGCGTTCACCGCCATGGCGACCAGGGCATAGTTGAACGGGCTGCGGGTGTTCTCGCGGGCGAAGAACAGCGGTTGCAGCACCTTCTGAAGCACGAAGGCCGGCAGGCCCGCACCGTAGACCGCGACCGCCAGGGCGATGGCACGGCTGTCCTCGGGGCGCGCCGCGCCGCGTTCGAACAGGACCGAGACGATGGGCAGGGCGATGACCATCAGCGCGACGGCGCAGGGCAGGGTCAGGGCCAGAGCCAGTTCCCCCGCGCGCGACAGGGCGTTGCGCGATCCTTCGGTGTCCTCGGCCTTGAGGCGGCGCGAGAGGTCGGGCAGCAGCACCACGCCGATGGCGATGCCGACGACGCCCAGCGGCAGCTGATACAGCCGGTCGGCGGTGAAAAGCCAGCCGACCGCGCGGTCGAAGTAGCTGGCGACCTGCTGGCCCACCAGCAGGTTGACCTGCACCACGCCCCCCGCCAGCGCTGCGGGAATGGCGATGCGGATCAGCCGCTTCATGTCGGGGCTCAGGCGCGGGCGGCGCAGCCGCAGGGAAAAGCCCGCGCGATGGGCGGCGATCCAGAGCAGGGTGAACTGCGCCACGCCGGCGACCGGGATCATCCAGATCAGCGTGTAGCCCAGGTTCAGCCCCAGCGGTCCGGCCAGCGCCATGGCGCCCACCAGCAGCACGTTCAGCAGCACGGGTGCGGCGGCGGCGGCGGCAAAGCGCCCGGCCGCATTCAGCACCCCCGACAGCAGCGCCGCCAGAGAGATGAACAGGATGTAGGGGAAGGCGATGCGCCCGAAGGCCACGGTCAGGGGAAACTGCTCGGATCCCTGGAAGCCCGAGGCCAGCGCCAGGATCAGCCAGGGCATGAAGACCTGGGCCAGCACGGTCAGGCCGATCAGGATGGTGGCGAGGCCCGAGAAGGCCTCGTTCATGAAGTGGCGCGCGCCCTCGCCGGATTCCAGCTTTTTCGAGAAGATCGGCACGAAGGCCATGTTGAAGGCGCCCTCCGCGAAGAAGCGGCGGAACATGTTGGGCAGGCGGAAGGCCACCACGAAGGCCTCGTAGACCGGGCCGGTGCCGAGGGTGGCCAGCAGGATGATATCCCGCGCCAGCCCCAGCACACGGCTGAGAAGGGTCCAGATGCCGACGGTGAAGATGCCCGAGACCAGTCGGATGGGCGTCAAGAACGTGCCCTTTCCTGGCCTGCGGTGATCGCGTCACGCAGTTTCTGTTCCAGCGATTTCTGCTTGGATTCGGAGTAGAGTTTCAGGCCGAACATGTCTTTCACGTAGAAGGTATCGACGACCTGCTCGCCGTAGGTGGCAATCACCGCCGAGGCGAGCTGGACGTTGTTGGAGGCCATGGTGCGCGTCAGGTCGTACAGCAGACCCGGACGGTCGCGGGTATCGACCTCGATGATGGTGTAGATTTCCGAACCCTCGTTGTCGAAGGCGACCGAGGTCGAGACCTTGAAGGCACGTTCGCGCTTCTTGATCTTGTCGCGGTCCTGCATCGCCTCGCGCGCGACCAGCTCGCCCTTGAGGATCTTGTGGATCATCTGGGTCATGCGCGGCAGGCGCGAGACCTCGTAGGGCTTGCCCTCGGAATCCTGGATCCAGAAGGCGGCGGTGGCGTAGCCGTCCTTGGTCGTGTAGGTGCGCGCATCCACCACGTTGGCTCCCACCAGCGCCAGCGAACCCGACAGGCGGGCAAAGATGCCGGGGTGATCGGACATGGTGAAGAGGGCGCGGGTCGCGGCGCGGTCCTCGTCGGGATGCAGGTCGATGCGGATTTCATCCACCGGCAGGTCGCGCAGCATCTCGGCGAAGGTGGCATGGGCATCCACGTGCAGACCCTGCCAGTAGGGCGGGTAGTGGCGCTTCACCTCCCGGTCCAGATCGGTGCGGCTCCAGCCGGTCAGGCGGTCGCGCAGGTTCTTGCGGGCCTCGCGGCCGCGATGGGTGCGGTTCAGCTCTTCCAGGCCGGTTTCCATGGCGCGCCGGGTCTGGTTGTAGAGTCCGCGCAGCAGCGCCGCCTTCCAGTTGTTCCAGGTGTCCGGCCCGACGCCGCGGATATCGCAGACCGTCAGCACCGTCAGCAGGTCCAACCGTTCGCGGGTGCGCACCGCCTTGGCAAAGTCGCGCACGGTGCGGGGATCGGCAATGTCGCGCTTCTGCGCCATGTCCGACATCAGCAGGTGATAGCGCACCAGCCATTCCACGGTGTCGCATTCATCCGGCGTCAGCCCGAGGCGCGGCGCCACCTTGCGGGCGATCTTGGCGCCCAGGACCGAGTGATCCTCTTCGCGGCCCTTGCCGATGTCGTGCAGCAGCATGGCGACATAGAGCACCCGCCGGTTCACCCCTTCCTTCAGGATGGTGGAGGCGATGGGCAGCTCTTCGGCCAGGTCGCCGTGCTCGATCAGGGCCAGGTTGCGGATCACCTGGATCGTATGTTCGTCCACCGTGTAGTGGTGGTACATGTTGAACTGCATCAGCGCGACGATGGGCTCGAACTCGGGGATGAAGGCCGAGAGCAGGCCCAGCTCGTTCATCCGGCGCAGCGCGCGTTCCGGGTTGCCATGCTTGAGCAGCGTGCCGAGGAAGATCTTCGCCGCCTCGGGGTTCTCGCGCATACGGTCGTCAATGGTGTGCAGGTTGGCGTGGATCAGCCGCATCGCGTCGGGGTGTAGCAGCATCCCCGAACGCAGCGCCTCGTCGAAGATGCGCAGCATGTTCAGCTTGTCGGCGAAGAAGGCCTCTTCGTCGGCAATGTCGAGGCGGTTGTGCTCCAGCCGGTACAGGTCGTTCTTGCGAGGCCGGCGGCGCAGCACCTTGGTCAGGCTGGGGTTCTTCTTCACATGGGCGTCTTCCATCTTCACCAGGAAGATGCGCGTCAGCTCGCCCACGGCATTGGCGTGGCGGAAATAGGCCTGCATGAAGACCTCGACCGCGCGCATCCCGCCACGGTCCTTGTAGCCCATGCGTTCGGCGACCTGGACCTGCATGTCGAAGGTCAGCTGGTCCATCGGACGGCCTGCCAGCAGGTGCAGATGGCAGCGCACCGCCCAGAGGAAATCCTCGGCCTGCTGGAAGCGGTCGTATTCCTCCTGGGTGAAGACGCCTAGCTGCACCAGCTCCTTCACCGATTGCACGGCATGGACGTACTTGGCGATCCAGTAGAGCGACTGGAGGTCGCGCAGGCCGCCCTTGCCCTCTTTCACGTTGGGTTCGACCACGTAGCGCTGGCCGCCCTGCTTGCGGTGACGCTCGTAGCGCTCCTTCAGCTTGGCCTCGATGAAGTCGGTCTCGGTGCCCTTGAAGAGGTCGGACCAGAGCCGGGTGTTCAGCTCCTGGGCCAGGGCCTCGCTGCCGGCAAGGTAGCGGTTCTCCATCAGCGCGGTGCGGATGGTGTAATCCTCGCCGCCCAGCTTGATGCATTCCCTGATAGTGCGGCTGGAATGGCCGACCTTCAGCTTCAGGTCCCACAGCATGTAGAGCATCGCCTCGATCAGCGCCTCGAGCGCCGGAGAGATCTTGCCCTTGGACAGGAACAGCAGGTCGACATCGGATTGCGGCGCCATCTCGCCGCGGCCATAGCCGCCGACGGCGCAGACCGCGAAATCGCCAAGCGCCTTGCGCTGCGCGGGGGTAAGTCCGGCGCGGGCCTGGTCCAGCACGGCGCGGATCAGGCAATCGGTCAGCCAGGTGAAGGCGCGGGTGGTGGGGCGGGCGGCAAAGGGATGTTCGCCAAGCGCCTCGGCGATGGCGCCCGCGCCATGGGCCCGGGCCCTGGACAGGACCTGGACGATGCGGGTGCGGGCCTCGGGGGCGGCGGGATCCTTGCCGGCGGCCTCGGCCAGGGCAGCCTGGAGCGCGACGGGATCCAGAATGTCCCGTGCCGGACGAACCAGGTCGTCCGGCAGGGTGATCGTTTCAGTCATGGTTCATCCGGTTGCTGGATGTCTGCGGGAGATCCGGTGCGGACCCGTGATCAGAATCCCATGCCGGAGAAGCTACGCGGGGCAGGATCAAGGATCGCGACCTGATTGTCACGCACCGTCGCAACCGCAAGCGCTCTTTCGTTGGTGCCGTCGGTGCGGAAGCGGAAGGCCCCGCCGACGCCCTGGAAGCCGGCGTTCTGGGTCAGCGCGGCCGCGCTCAGCGGATCGCGCCCGCCCTGCTGGATCAGCGCGCCGATGGCGTTGATGCCGTCGAAGGCCAGGCCGCCGATGGGATGGGGGTCGCCGCCGTAGGCCGCGCGGTAACGCTGGATGAACTGCGCCGTCAGGTTCGGGTCGGGAATGGCAAACCAGCCGCCCTGGACGCCGGGCAGGTGCAGGGTCTGGCTGGGGATGTCCCAGCGGGTCAGGCCCATGTACTGGATCGTGTCGGTGCCCAGGCCCTGCTGGGGCAGCATCCGGGTCAGCATCGGCAGGGCACCGGCGGTGTTGGCGGTCAGGAAGATCGCGTCGGCCTGGCCGTTGCCGGCGGCGCTGACGATCGAGGGGATCGCCTTGGTCACGCCCTGCTGCGAGAACTCGTAGGGCACGCTGGAGGCGATGGTGGCGCCATAGCGCTGTGCCGCGCCCTGGATTGCCGAGGCGCCGGCCTGGCCTTCGGGGGTATTGGCATGGACCACGACGATGCGAGAGCGGCCCTGGGCGGCGGCGTAGGCGGTCAGCCGGTCGGCGGTGTTCTGGAAGGTCGGGCCCAGGATGAAGACGTTGCCCCCGGCGATGGAGGCGTTGTTGGAGAAGGCCAGCACGTTGACGCCACGCGCCTTGGCGATATGGCCGGCGGCATTGGCATCGGCGGCATAGACCGGGCCGAGGATGATCTTGGCGCCCTCGTCGATGGCCTGTGCGGTCACCGCCTGGGTCGTGCCCGGGTCGCCCTTGGTGTCGTAGACGCGCAGGTCGATCTGCACGCCGTTCAGCTCGGACGCGGCCAGGCGGGCCGAGTTTTCAAGGCTTTGCGAGAGAATGGCATCCCCCGACTGGCCCGAGCCCTTGGGCACCAGCAGGGCCACCGGCACCGGCTGGCTGGCGTCGAGCGCCGGGCCGCTTGCCCCGTTCATCGAGACCGGCTGACAGGCGGCGGCCAGCCCCAGGACGGGCAGGGCAAGCACGAACCGGCGGCGTCCGGCGGCAAAGCGCCGGGGGGCGACTGCCTTGCGGGCGGCGCTCAAAAGAGCGAACATGGGCATCTCCTCAAATCGGGTCGGCCGGGGCTGCCACAGTGCAGGGTCCGGCGATATTTCCGTGGCGAGCCAGATAATAAGTCCATCCATCGAAGGGTCCAGCGATGAATGCCGAAAAGCTCGACCTGCCGGCAGGTCTCTACCTCGTGGCGGTGCCGATCGGTACGGCACGCGACATCACGCTGCGGGCGCTCGACGTGCTGGCTTCGGCCCAGGTGCTGGCGGCCGAGGACACGCGCTCGCTGCGCAGGCTGCTGGATATCCACGGGATTTCGCTCGGGGACCGGCCGCTGCTGGCCTACCATGATCACAGCGCCGAGAAGGTCCGCGCCCGGCTGGTGCGCGAGATCGCCGACGGGCGGTCCGTTGCCTATGCCTCGGAGGCAGGGACGCCGCTGATCGCCGATCCGGGCTTCGAACTGTCGCGCGAGCTGCGCGACAGTGGCGCGCTGGTGACCACGGCGCCGGGGGTCTCGGCGGTGATCACTGCGCTGTCGCTGGGCGGCCTGCCCACCGACCGCTTCCATTTCGCGGGTTTCCTGCCGCCGGCGGATTCGGCGCGCAAGACCGCGCTGCTGGAGCTGAAAGAGCTGAAGGCGACGCTGGTGCTGTACGAATCCCCCAACCGCGTCGCCCAGACCCTGGAGGCCGCCGCCGAGATCCTGGGCGGTGAACGCCAGGGCGCGCTGTGCCGCGAGCTGACCAAGCGCTTCGAGGAGATCCGCCGCGGCACGCTGGCGGAGCTGGCCCAGGGCTGCCACGATGATCCGCCGCGCGGCGAGATCGTGTTGCTGATCGATCGCGGACATTCAGAGACTGTTAGCGAAGGGGACCTAGAGTCGAAACTGAAGGCGGCGCTGGCGGTGTCTTCGGTGCGCGATGCCGCCGACGAGGTGGCCGCGCTGTTCAACCTGCCGCGCCGCAAGGTCTATCAGATGGCCCTCAAGATGGGGCAGGACAGCTAGGAAGGGCAGGCCATGGCAGAGGTTCTCCGGTTTGATCGCATGGACAGCGACCAGCGGCGCGGGCATCGCGCCTTCGTGGCGGGCCAGGCGGCGGAGGACTGCGCGGCGCGCCACTTCGAACGGCTGGGCTACCGGGTGCTGGAGCGGCGCTGGCGCGGTGCCGGTGCCGAGATCGACCTGATCGTCACTGACGGAGAGACCCTGGTCTTCGTCGAGGTGAAGGCCAGCCGCAGCTTCGATGCGGCGGCCCGGCTTTTGCGCTGGGGACAGATGACCCGGATCTTCCGTGCCGCCGAGGCCTATGCGGCGGGGCTGGGCGGCTGGCCGCCCGAGATGCGCGTTGACGCGGCACTGGTCGATGGCCAGGGCGCCGTGCGCATCCTCGAGAATGTCTCCATGGCGGCCTGACCTGCCATTGCACCCCGGCGCCGGATCGGTCATCACCTGTGGTGACGGATTTCCAGGAGACCCGGTGCCATGAAAATTGCCTTTCAGATGGACCCGATCGGCGCGGTCAACATCAATGCCGACAGCACGTTCCGCCTGGCGGAAGAAGCCCAGGCGCGGGGCCATGAGCTGTTCTACTACACCCCCGACATGCTGAGCTTCCGCGAGGGGCGGATCATGGCGCGCGGCCAGTCGCTGCGGGTGCAGCGCGTGCAGGGCGACCATGCCATCCTGGGCGAAATGGTCGATGTCGACCTGGCCGATTTCGACGTGGTCTGGCTGCGCCAGGACCCGCCCTTCGACATGTTCTACATCACCACGACGCATCTGCTGGAGCGGATCCATCCCAAGACGCTGGTGGTCAACGACCCGTTCTGGGTGCGCAATTCGCCGGAAAAGCTGCTGGTGCTGAACTTCCCGCAGCTGACCCCGCCGACCACCGTGGCCCGCGACCTTGAGACCATCAAGGCCTTCAAGGACAAGCACGGCGATGTCATCCTGAAGCCGCTCTACGGCAACGGTGGCGCGGGCGTGTTCCGGCTGGATGCCAACGACCGCAACCTCTCGTCGCTGCATGAGCTGTTCACCGGCTTCTCGCGCGAGCCGCTGATCGTGCAGAAATACCTGCCCGCCGTGACCAAGGGCGACAAGCGGGTGATCCTGGTCGATGGCGAGGTCGTCGGCGCGATCAACCGCGTGCCCGCCGCCGGCGAGACGCGCTCCAACATGCATGTGGGCGGGCGCCCCGAGAAGGTCGAGCTGACCGAGCGCGACCGCGAGATCTGCGCCACCATCGGCCCTGTGCTGAAGGAAAAGGGCCAGGTCTTCGTCGGCATCGACGTGATCGGCGACTACCTGACCGAGATCAACGTGACCTCGCCCACCGGCATTCAGGAGCTGGAACGTTTCGACGGCATCAACGTCGCGGGCATGATCTGGGACGCCATCGAGGCCAAGCGCGCCTAACCGGCCAGCGTCAGGATCCGGTAGCTCACCGCCTCGGCGATGTGCTGCCGGGTGATTGTGGCGTGACCGTCCAGATCGGCGATGGTCCGGGCCACCCTTTGCAGCCGGTGATAGCCGCGCGGCGAGAGGTTGAAGCGCTCTCCGGCGCGGCGCAGCAGGGCGCGGCCCTCCGCATCGGGGGCCGCGAAGGCATCGAGCGCCGCCCCCTGAAGATCGGCGTTCAGCATCCCCGGACCCAGCTCTGCGTGCCGTGCCGCCTGAAGGACGCGGGCCGCCGTCACCCGGGCGCGCACCGTGGCGCTGCTGTCGCCCTCGGGCGGGCGCTCCAGCTCATCGAAACTCACCTCCGGGACCTCAAGCCGCAGGTCGATCCGGTCCATCAGCGGCCCCGAGATCCGCGAGAGGTATTTCTGGCTGCAAAGCGGCGCTTGGCCGCAGGCGCGGCCCGCATCGGCCAGGTGACCGCAGCGGCAGGGATTGGCCGCCGCCACCAGCAGGAAGCGCGCCGGGTAGCTGACATGGGCCAGGGCACGTGACACCACGACCGTCCCGTTCTCCATCGGCTGGCGCAGCTGGTCCAGCACCGAGGGCGGGAACTCGGCCATCTCGTCCAGGAACAGCACGCCGTTATGCGCCAGGCTGATCGCGCCGGGGCCGGCCATCCGCCCGCCGCCGGTGATCGAGGGGGCCGAGGCGGAATGATGCGGCTGCTCGAAGGGACGCTGCTGGCAGAGCCCGTGCCCCGAAAGCCGCCCGGCGACCGAATGGATCATCGAGGTCTCTAGCATCTCGGCGGCGGAGAGCGGCGGCAGCAGGCCGGGCAGGCATTTCGCCAGCATCGATTTGCCGGCACCGGGCGGGCCGATCATCAGCAGGTGGTGGCGCCCGGCCGCCGCGATTTCCAGCGCGCGCTTGGCGCGTTCGTGGCCGCGGACCTCGCGCAGGTCGTGGCCGGGGGCGGGTTCGGGCAGCAGGCGGGCCTCGGCATTGGGCAGCAGGGCCTTGCCGGTCAGGTGGCGCACCAGTTCCATCAGGCCGGGCACGCCGATGACGCGGGTGTCCTCGACCCAGGCGGCCTCGGGGGCGCAGCCCTCGGGGCAGAGCAGGGCGCGCCCCTCGGTGGCGGCGCTGAGGGCGGCGGGAAGCGCGCCCGCAACCCGAACCAGCCGCCCGTCCAGCGACAGCTCTCCGAGCGAGGTCAGCTCGGCTGCGACATCGGCGGGGATCACCTGCATCGCCCCCAGCATCGCCAGCGCGATGGGCAGATCGTAATGGCTGCCCGCCTTCGGCATGTCGGCGGGCGAGAGGTTGATGGTGAAGCGCTTGGAGGGCAGGGCGATGCGCATGTTGGCAAGGGCTGCGCGCACCCGCTCCTTCGCCTCGCTCACCGCCTTGTCGGGCAGGCCGACGATGGACACCCCGGGCAGGCCGGGGCTGAGGGCGCATTGCACCTCGACCGGGGCGGCCTCGGCGCCCTGGAAGGCAACGGTGTAGGTGCGCAGGACCATGGTTTCCCCCGTAGATTCATCAGGGTTAACGTGGTCCTGGTTACTTGTTGGTTAACGCTGCCCCGGATGTGTTGCTCAGGCCGGCAGCCAGGGCGACAGCGCCGGCCAGGCCTCGGGATCCAGCACCGACTTGTCGCGACAGGTCGGGTTGCAGAAGCCGATCACCTTGTCGCCCAGCTGCATGAAATGCATGGGTGTTTCCCCGGAATAGGGGCAGGCGTCGTTGTCGGCGGGGCCGTGGGGCAGGGGATGGGCGGCAATGGGATCCGGACCGGGCCAGGGGGCCGTGGGCAGGGCCATGGCATAGGGCACCGGATCATAGGTTTTCGTCAGGCCCAGGGCGCGCCAGCGGCGGAAGGCGGGATCGGCCAGCGTCAGGGCGACGTATTCCGCCACCTCGGGGGCGACCGGCAGGCCGTAGCCGGCGATCCGGGCGGCCACGGGGGCGTAGAAGCAATCGGCCAGGGAGTAGCGGCCGAACAGCCAGGGCCCCTCGGCGCCGTAAAGCTTGCGGGCATGGGCGATCAGCGCGCCGATCCGCTCCAGGTCCGCCAGCACCTCGGTTGAAGGCTGGAACCCTTCGTAGCGGTAGAGCAGCTGCATCGGGCAGGCGCTGCGCAGGGCGGTGAAGCCCGCGTGCATCTCGGCGGACATCCAGCGGGCCAGGGCGCGGGCCCCGCGATCGGCGGGCCAGAGCCCGGCCTCGGGGTGGCGTTCCGCCAGGGTCTCGGCAATGGCGAGGGTCTCTCCGATCACATGGCCTTCCGGGGTGCGCAGCACCGGCACCAGGCGCGCGGGGAAGAGCGGGCCGAGGTCCTGCTCCAGGCCGCCGCCGTAAAGATCGGCCATCACGGTGCGCACGGGGATGGCGAATTTCTCGAACATCAGCCAGCCTCGGAGGGACCAGCTGGAAAAGGCGCGGTCGGCGATGAAAAGCTCGTAGGTCATGGCGGTCTCCTTCCCGGCGGACGGGGCCAGATTACACCTCTGGCGGGATTCCCCTCAGGATCTTTTTCGCGAAAGCCTATTCCGGTTCGTGATTGACCCAGGGCGCCTGCGGCGGCGTGGTGCCGTAATCAAGGCAGGTGACCGAGAGCGGCGCGATCTTGTGGGACAGCACCTCGGCCGGGGCGACACCGCGAAAGCGCGCGAGGCAGGACAGGATCACCGCGAAATGCGCCACCACGATCAGGTCGCCGCCCGGCGCCATCAGGGGCGCAAGGCCGGCCTGCACCCGCTCGGCCATCTGGTTCCAGCTTTCGCCGTTGGGGGCGGCGACATCGCCGGGCTCGGTCCAGAAGTGGCGCGACAGGTCGGGATGTTCGGCGTCGATCTCGGCGAAGGGTTTCAGCTCCCAGTCGCCGAAATGCAGTTCGCGCAGGGCGGGGGCGTCGGGCAGGCGCAGCCGTCCGGGGGCCGAGAGCGCATCGGCGGTGGCCCGGGTGCGCGACAGGTCGGAAGAGACCAGGCGCGCCTGATCGGGCAGGAACCGGCTGAGCGCGGCGATCTTCCCACGGTCCGAGAGGTCGGCGGGCAGATCCGACCAGCCGACCATGGATTTCGCATGGGTCGGCCCGTGGCGGACCAGGAAAAGGCGGGTCATGGCAGGGTTCCCTTCAGCACCAGCGGCAGGCCCGCCACCACCTGCACCACCACATCCGCCTGCCGCGCCAGCGCGATGTTGAGGCGCCCCTGCGCCTCGCGGAAGGCGCGGGCCAGCGCATTGACGGGCACGATGCCCTGGCCGACCTCGTTGCTGACGGTGACGACGGTGCCCCGGTGCGAGGCGAGCGATGAGAGAAGATCCGCCTGCGCCTTCGACAGATCGCTTCCGGCGCCTAGATGGTTGGACAGCCACATGGTGGCGCAGTCGAACAGGACCGGCAATTCTCCGCCGAGGACGGGGGATAGGTCTAGGGGGGCCTCGATGACCTGCCAGCCGGCGTCGCGACGTTCTGCATGGAGCGCGATTTTCGCTTCCATCTCAGCGTCGTAGGCTTCGGCAGAGGCGATATAAAGCCGCTTGGGACCCAGGTCGGCCACGAGCTGTTCGGCGTATTCGGACTTGCCCGAGGCGGCGCCGCCGAGGACGAGGATGTGGCGTGCGTGCACTTTTTTCTCCCGCGCGATGAAACTTTTCGGGCTCTCGGGCGTATAGACTTCAGAGGTCCGCAAGGAAACAGGCCCACTCATGGGGCGTCAACGGAGCTCTCAGGTTTATTCAGGGAGTACCACATGTCCTTTTCCGACTCGTCGACCAGCACTTTCGCCCGCAGCGTCATGAAGGCCGAGCTTCTGGACGCGGAAACCGAACTGAAACTGGCCTATGCGTGGCGGGATGAGCGCGACACCGCGGCCCTGCATCGCCTGGTGACAGCCTACATGCGGCTGGCGATCTCCATGGCTTCGAAGTACCGCCGCTACGGCGCGCCGATGAACGACCTGATCCAGGAGGCCGGCCTGGGCCTGATGAAGGCCGCCGACAAGTTCGATCCCGACCGCGGCGTGCGTTTCTCGACCTATGCGGTGTGGTGGATCAAGGCCTCGATCCAGGACTACGTGATGCGCAACTGGTCGATGGTGCGCACCGGCTCGACCTCTTCCCAGAAATCGCTGTTCTTCAACATGCGCCGGGTCCAGGCCCGGCTGGAGCGCGAGGCGATCTCGCGCGGGGAAACGCTGGACACCCACCAGCTGCAACAGATGATCGCCACCGAAGTCGGCGTGCCGCTGCGCGACGTGGAGATGATGGCGGGCCGGCTTTCGGGCTCTGACTTCTCTCTGAACGCCACGCAGTCCAGCGATGATGAGGGCCGCGAATGGATCGAGACGCTGGAAGATGACGGTATGCATGCCGAGGAGCAGGTCTCGGAGGATCATGACCGCCGGGCGCTGCGCAACTGGCTGGCCGGCGCCATGTCCGAGCTGAACGACCGCGAGCGGCTGATCGTGCGCGAACGCAAGCTGCGCGAGGATCCCCGCACGCTGGAAAGCCTCGGGACCGAGCTGGGCCTGTCGAAGGAACGGGTCCGCCAGCTGGAGGCCGCCGCCTTCACCAAGATGCGCAAGTCGCTTCAGGCGAAGTCCTTCGAAGCCGAGGCCCTGCTGCACTGAACCGCGCCCCGGGGGCATACCCTGGTTCACCTTGTCCCTGCCGGGCTGTGGCACTAGTCTGCCCTCCAGACCTGAAGGGGGACGAAGATGCTGGCAGGCAAGCGCATTCTGCTGATCATCGGTGGCGGGATCGCCGCCTTCAAGATGTCCGAGCTGATCCGCCTGCTGCGCAAGCAGGGCGCTGCGGTGACGCCGGTACTGACCGAGGCCGCCGGCCATTTCGTCACCCCCCTGACGATTTCGGCGCTGGCGGGTGAAAAGGTCTATACCTCCCTGTTCGATCTGACGGCCGAGGCCGAGATGGGCCATATCCAGCTGTCGCGGGTGGCCGATCTGGTGGTCGTGGCGCCGGCCACTGCCGACCTGATGGCGAAGATGGCGCATGGGCTGGCGGATGACATGGCCTCGACCCTGCTGCTGGCGACCGACACGCCGGTGCTGATCGCGCCGGCGATGAACGTGCGGATGTGGCAGCACCCGGCGACACAGCGCAACATCAAGACACTGAAGGGCGACGGCGTGGCTTTCGTGGGCCCGGTTGAGGGCGACATGGCCTGCGGTGAATACGGGCCCGGCCGGATGAGCGAACCCTCCGAGATCCTCGAGGCGATCACCGCCCGGCTGAAGGCCGGTCCGCTGGCGGGCCGGCGGGTGCTGGTGACCTCCGGCCCCACCCATGAACCCATCGACCCGGTGCGCTACATCGCCAACCGCTCTTCCGGGGCGCAGGGGACGGCGATTGCACGGGCGTTGCTGGGGCTGGGGGCGGATGTGGTCTTTGTCACCGGCCCCGCCGAGGTGCCGCCCCCCGAAGGGGTGGAACTGGTGCGCGTCGAAAGCGCCCGCGAGATGCTGGAGGCGGTCGAGGCCGCGTTGCCCGTCGATGCCGCGGTCTTTGCCGCCGCCGTGGCCGACTGGCGGGTCAGTTCCGCATCAAGCTCCAAGATCAAGAAACAGGCGGGGGCGCTGCCCGCGCTGACATTCGCCGAGAACCCCGACATCCTGGCCACCGTATCGCAGAGGACGGCGGGACGGCCCGCCCTGGTCGTGGGCTTTGCCGCCGAGACCGACGATGTGGAGGCCAATGCGGCGGCGAAACGCCTGCGCAAGGGCTGCGACTGGATCGTCGCCAATGACGTGAGCCCGGCGACGGGGATCATGGGCGGGACGGAGAATGCCGTGGTGATCCTTTCGGACGAAGGCGCCGAGCGCTGGCCGCGCATGAGCAAGGAGCTGGTGGCGCGGCGACTGGCCGAACGGGTGGCCCTGGCGCTGGCGTGACGACATTTCCGCCTCCGGCGGGCATATTTAAGGAAAGATGAATGCAAGACGTTGGGATCCGGGTGATCTGGGACGAGGGCGCCGACCGGGCGCTCGGCCTGCCGAAATATGAGACCGCCGGGGCGGCGGGGGCCGATCTGCGGGCGAATTTCGCCGATCGCGGCTCGGTCACGCTGGCGCCGGGGGCGCGGGCGCTGGTGCCCACGGGGCTGCGGATCGCCATTCCCGAAGGGTTCGAGGTGCAGGTGCGGCCGCGCTCCGGGCTGGCGCTGAAGCACGGGATCACCCTGCCGAATGCCCCGGGCACCATCGACAGCGATTATCGCGGGCCGCTGGGGGTGATCGTGATGAATGCGGGCAGTGAGCCCTTCACCATCGCCCATGGCGAGCGCATCGCGCAGATGCTGGTGGCGCCGGTCTGGCGCGCCGTCTTCGAAGAGGTCGAAACGCTGGATGATACCGCGCGGGGCGCGGGCGGTTTCGGCTCGACCGGGCGGGGCTGAACCATGGGCTGGCTGCTTCTGGCGCTGGTGCTGCTGTGGATCGCGGGGGGGCGTTTCGGCGTCTCTGTGCGGGCGCGCAGTGTCGGGCTGGCGGCAGTCTGGCTGCTGGTGCTGGCGGCGCTGCTGCCCCTGGCCTCGCCTCTGCGGGCGGGCTTCGGCGGCGGGCCCATGCCCTGGGCGCTGCTGGGGGTGGCCGTGGCCGTCGTGCTGGCCTACCGGCAGGGCCTGGCGGTGCTGCGGGCGCGGGCGGTGGCCCCGGAACCCGGCCCGCGCCCGCTTTTCGAAGAGGCCGAGCTGGAACGCTATGCCCGCCACATCATCCTGCGGGAGCTGGGCGGGCCGGGCCAGCAGAAGCTGAAACAGGCGAAGGTGCTGGTGATCGGGGCCGGGGGGCTGGGATCGCCCGCGCTTTTGTACCTGGCCGGGGCAGGCGTCGGCACCATCGGGGTAATCGACGCCGATGTCGTCGACAATTCCAACCTGCAACGCCAGGTGATCCACCGCGACGCCGATATCGGCACGCCCAAGGTCGCCTCTGCCGCGCGGGCCATGGCGGCGCTGAACCCCTTCATCACCGTCCATCCCCATCAGGAGCGTTTCGAGGGGGCGCGGGCCGCCGATCTGGTCGCCGACTATGACATCATCCTGGACGGCACCGACAATTTCGAGACCCGCTATCTGGCGAACTGCCTCTGTGTCGCCGCCGGCAAACCGCTGGTCTCGGGCGCGCTGGCGCAGTGGGAGGGGCAGCTGTCGGTCTTCCATCCCGCCCGCGGAACCCCATGTTACCAATGCATCTTCCCCGAGGCCCCGGCGCCCGGTCTGGCGCCTTCCTGTTCCGTGGCGGGCGTGCTGTCGCCCCTGCCGGGCGTCGTGGGCGCGATGATGGCGGTGGAAACCGTCAAGCTGATCGCGGGCACCGGCGCGCCCCTCGCGGGCGAGATGCTGATCTATGACGCGCTCTGGGGGGAAACCCGCAAGATCGCCCTGAAACCCCGCCCGGACTGCCCGGTCTGCGGCACCCATGCAAAGGTGAGCTGATGACGAACCCGCTTCTGGCCGACTGGAACACCCCCTTCGACCTGCCGCCCTTCGACCGGATCCGCGACGAGGATTTCGCCCCCGCGCTGGAGATCGCGCTGGCCGAGCATAACGCCGAGATCAAGGCGATCGCGGAGAACCCCGAGGCGCCGAGCTTTGCCAACACGATCCTGGCGCTGGAGGGCGCGGGCGAGGGGCTGGAAAAGGTGCTCTCGCCCTTCTACGCGCTGGCCGGCGCCGACAGCACGCCTGCGCGCGAGGCCCTGCAGAGGGAGTTCTCGCCCAGGCTTTCGGCGCATTTCTCGGACATCACCGCCAACAAGGCGCTGTTTGCCCGCGTCGCCACCCTGTGGGACGCCCGCGAGACCCTGGGCCTGACGCCGGACGAGGCGCGGGTGCTGTACCTGTCGCATCGCGGCTTCATCCGCTCGGGCGCCGCGCTGGAGGGGGGCGAGGCCGCCCGCATGAAGCAGATCATGGGGCGCCTGGCAGAGCTTGGCACCCAGTTCACCCAGAACCTGCTGGCGGATGAGCGCGACTGGTTCATGGAGGTTTCCGAGGATCAGATGCAGGGCCTGCCGGGCTGGCTGAAGGATGCCGCGCGCGCGGCGGGCGAAGAGCGCGGCAAGGGGGCGGTGATCACGCTGTCGCGCTCGCTGATCGTGCCCTTCCTGCAATCCTCTCCGGATCGGGCTTTGCGCGAAAAGGCCTTCACCGCCTGGGCCGCGCGCGGAGAGATGGGCGGCGCCACCGACAACCGCGCCGCCGTGGCCGAGATCCTGAAGCTGCGCGAGGAACGCGCCAAGCTGCTGGGCTACGACAATTTCGCGGCCTTCAAGCTGGAGACCGAGATGGCCGGCACGCCCGAACGCGTGCGCGATCTGCTGATGCAGGTCTGGAAACCCGCCCGCGCCGCCGCGCTGGAGGACCAGGAGGCGATGGCGCCGATGCTGGCCGCCGATGGTCACAACGGCTCCTTCAAACCCTGGGACTGGCGCTACTATGCGCAGAAGCGCCGCAAGGCCCTGCATGATGTCGATGAGAGCGAGCTGAAGCCCTATCTGCAGCTCGACCGGATGATCGAGGCTGCCTTCGACTGCGCCCATCGCCTGTTCGGGCTGAACTTCGCCCCCGTCGATCTGAAGGGCTATCACCCCGATTGTCGTCTGTGGGAGGTGACCCGCGACGGCAAGCACGTGGCGCTCTTCATCGGGGACTATTTCGCGCGCGGCTCGAAGCGTTCGGGGGCCTGGTGCTCGGCCATCCGCTCGCAGGCGAAACTGCCGCGGGAACAGGCTCCGATCGTGGTCAATGTCTGCAACTTCACCAAGCCGCCCGCAGGCGAGGCGGCGCTGCTGTCCTATGACGATGCGCGCACGCTCTTCCACGAGTTCGGCCATGCCCTGCACCAGATGCTCTCGGACGTGACCTTCGAACGCGTCTCGGGCACCTCGGTGTCGCGCGATTTCGTCGAACTGCCCAGCCAGCTCTACGAACACTGGCTGGAGGTGCCCGAGGTGCTGCAACGCTTCGCCACCCATGTCGAAACCGGCCAGCCGATGCCGCAGGAGATGCTGCAGAAGGTGCTGGGGGCGGCGACCTTCGACATGGGCTTCCAGACGGTGGAATACGTGGCCTCGGCGCTGGTGGACCTGGAATTCCACAATGGTGCGGCGCCCGCCGATCCGATGGCACGCCAGGCCGAGATCCTGGACCAGATCGGCATGCCCGAGGCGATCGTGATGCGCCACGCCACGCCGCATTTCGCCCATGTCTTCTCGGGCGACGGCTATTCCTCGGGCTATTACAGCTACATGTGGTCCGAGGTGATGGATGCGGACGCCTTCGCAGCCTTCGAGGAAAAGGGCGATGCCTTCGACCTCGACACGGCCCGCGCGCTGGAACAGGACATCCTGTCGAAAGGCGGTTCCGAAGAGGCCGACGTCCTCTACACCCGCTTCCGCGGCCGCATGCCGGGCCCCGAGGCGCTGCTGCGTGGCCGGGGCCTTGCCGCCCGCTGAACCGGGAAAGGGGCGCGGCCGGCATCGAGCCGCCCACGCCCCTGCCGCCTCCTGTCGGAGCCGGCGGGCGCTGCTCCGACCGGCTCTTCATCATCTGGCCAAAAATATCCCGGGGGTGAATTGAGCCGCAGGCTCAAGAGGGGGCAGCGCCCCCTCGCGCCGGTTCAGCTCGAGACCTGTTCGCGCAGGATCGCTGCCGTCAGGGAGATCATCAGGTAGCCTCCGGAAAGCACCAGCATCACCAGCAACGTGTCCTCGAAGGCGCGCGGATAGCTCGGGCTCTGCGGCTGCACGGGCCGGACCGAGGTGGTCAGGTAGCGGACCTGCCGGCTGGCCTCCAGCGAGGCCTGCTTCTCGTTTTCCAGCGCCGATTGCAGGAACATGTCCGAGGTGCTCAGGTCGGCCTGGGCCATCTGTACCTGGACCGTGGTCTCGGCCAGGGACTGCCGGTCGCTCTGCACCCGGGTCATTCGTGCGTTCAGCTCGGCCAGCATGTCGTTCAGCCGGTCGATGTCCGACTGCACCCCGGCGACCCGGGCCTCGTTCGGACGCAGGTTGTCCAGCAGCGCGGCCTTCTGCAGGTCCTTTTCCTGGATCTGCATCTCGATCGTGTTGATCTGGCTGCGCAGGCTGCCCACCACGGCCTGGGGATCAAGCAGCGTGCCCTCCTGCAGCCGGACCAGCCGTTCCTGGGCGTCCCGGCGCTCTGCCCGGGCCTCTTTCAGGCTGTCCTCGGCCGAGCGCATCGCATCCTCGCGCTTGCGTTGCGAAAGCGCGTCCACCCGGTCCTCCGCGTAGCGGATCAGGTGGGTTGCAAAGGCCTCTGCCAGCCCGGGATCGGCGGCCGAGACTTCCATCCGGATTACCCCCTCGCTTGGATCGTAGCCGATCTTCACGCGTTTCTTGTAGACCGCATAGGCCTGCTCGTTCGTGGCATTCTCGGGCATCCGCTGGATCGCGTCGATCCAGGGCTGCGAGAAATGCGCGACAAAATCCAGGTCGCGGTCGAGGCGCAGCATGGCGTCCATCGACTGCAGGAAGGACTGGACCGAGATACTGTCCTGATTGGTGGCGAACTGGGTGCCGGCAAAGATCCCGCCCAGCGGCCCGGTGGCGGCATCGGCCTGCAGGATCACGAATTCAGACCGGGTCGCGTACATCGGGGTGGCGACCCGGAAGAAGTACCAGCCCGCCAGCAGCGTTGGCAGGAAGATGAAGAGGGCGAGCCGTACCAGGAGCTGCGCGGTGCGCACCCGCCGGCGCCGGGCGATGTCGCGGCGAATGTCGTAGATCTCGCGCTGGCGGCGCTGAGGAGCGGGCAGGGCATCGCGGGCACGGGCCTCGGCGGCGGGAAGGACCGCCCCCGGGATCTCCTCGGGCAGATCATCGAGCCCGTTGTCGATGGCGAAGGGATCGAGCCCCTTGGCCTCGAGCATCCGGACCGCGTCGAGATCGGATTTCGGCGCCAGCCCCAGTTTCTGCGCCTTGCGCCGGGCCAGCCGCAGCTGGCGTCCGCTGGGTGGTGGCGCCGGATCCGGCGCCCGCTCAGGGGCTGGCGCTGCGAAGGAATCCTGAGGGGCGGTGACCGGTCCGCCGCCTTCCGGTGACGGGCGATCCCCTGCCGCCTCCGTCGCCGCCGTCAGGGCATCGTCGCCAAGACCTGCCAGCAGTGCCTCGACCGCCGGCGATGTGCGGCGGAAACGGTATCTCTCAACCTTTGTAGTCATAGAGCGCGCGCGCCTCCTCCAGCGTGTCGAACAGATGCAGCTGGCCGTCGCGCAGCACCGCGGCCTCGCGGACGTATTTCGCCAGGGTCCGGGGATTGTGCGAGACGATGACGATGGTGGTGCTTTCCAGCCGGTCCTGCAGCACCGCGCCGGCCCGGCGGTTGAACTCCACGTCATTGGCGCCGGGCATCCCCTCGTCGATCAGGTAGATGTCGAAATCCAGCGCCAGCAGCAGCGCGAAGCTGAATCTAGAGCGCATCCCCGAGGAATAGGTGGCCACGGGGCGGTCGAAATATTCCCCGAGCCCGCAGAGCCAGCGGCAGAACGCCTCCACGTAGTCGGGATCGAGGCCGTAGATCCGCGCGATGTAGCGGGAATTCTCGACCGCCGAATGCTTGTTGGTGATCCCGCCCATGAAGCCCAGCGGGAAAGAGATGTTGCAGCCGCGCCGGATCTCTCCCTCATCGGGTTTTTCCAGTCCGGCCATCATGTTGATCAGCGTGGTCTTGCCGGTGCCGTTGGGGGCCAGAACGCCCAGGGAATGCCCCAGCTCGACCCGGAAGGAGACCCGGTCGAGGATCACCTTGCGGTGGCTGCCGGTCCAGAAGGACTTTGAGACATTGTCGAATTCCAGCATCCTGCGGCAGGCCCCGTCCCGGTTGCACCATGGCTCTGGAGGACGTGGTTAACCCCTGTTGGTTGCCACAAGGTTTACCGACACGGGCCGACGCCCCGCGGACATGGAAAAGGCGCACCGGTTTCCCGATGCGCCCCTGGGATTTTCCGATGGAAGGGGCTCAGCCCTCGACCTTCTCCACCCGGCACAGCACGCCTGCGATGATCGAGACGATGGCCGCCGCGAAGCTGAACAGCGCGCCCATCTTGGCGGCATCCTGAACCTCTCCGCCGGGGAAGGCGACCGAGGCCACGAAAAGCGACACGGTAAAGCCGATGGCGGCGACGCAGCCGACCACGAACAGGTCGATGGTGCGCATCCCCTGAGGCAGGCCCAGCCGCAGGATATGCGCCCCGATCACCCCGAAGACCATGATGCCCAGCGGCTTGCCGATCAGCAGGCCGGCCATGACCAGCCAGGTGGGTTCGGAAATCGCGTTGAATTCCACGCCCGCATTCATCAGGCCGAAGAAGAACAGCACGATCTCGACCGGGTATTTCAGCCCGTGCTCGATGTGGTTCAGCAGGTCGGTAAGGTACTGTTCGGCCTCCGAGAAGAAGCCGAAGGCGCGGTCGGCATGGGGTATCGTCGGCACGATCGGCAGCAGGCCGAGCGCCGGGTGGATGCCCGCCTTCATGAAGCCGTACCAGCTGAAGCAGCCGGCGATCAGGTAGGGCCAGAAACCCAGCTTCTCGCGCACCCAGCTGGAATTCGGGCGGTCCTGGTTGTGCTTGTCCATGCGGCGCGGCAGGTGGTTGAACAGGAAGAACACCAGCAGGGCGGCGGCCAGCGACAGCAGCAGCCATTCCGGCGCCAGTTCGCTGGAGGGATAGAAGATCGCCAGAATGATCAGCCCGCCGGCATCATCGGCGATGGCCAGCAGCAGCAGGAAACGGACCGCCGGGTGACCGGCGCCGAAGACCAGCCGCCCCACCAGGTAGGAGAAGGCGATATCGGTTGCCGCCGGGATTGCCCAGCCGTTCTTGACGGCGTCGTAGGTGTCCGAACCCAGCACCAGCGCCAGCCCGAGGTAGACCGCGATCGGCCCAAGCATGCCGCCGGCAGTGGCAAACAGCGGCGTCGCCGCCTTCTTGCCCCGCAGCGACCCCTCCTCGAGGATGACCGCCTCCCAGACTTCCTTGGCGGCGATGGCAAAGAAGAAGGCCATCAGCATGTCGTTGATGACATAATGCAGCGTCAGGACGCGGTGGCCGTCCTCGAAGGCACCGATGGGGGCGTTCTCCCACAGGACCATGTGCACGAAATGGTGGTAGTGATCGGGGTCGACATTCGCCCAGATCAGCGCGATCACCGCGCCGATGATCAGCAGCAGTGAATAATTGGCAATGAAGCTCCAGACGCGGTACATGCGGCGCTTACCCCTGTCCCTTTGGTTATTTTGCCTCCGGGGTTAAGGGATTTGCCCCGGAACGGCAACCGCGCCCGGACCCGCCCGGACACTTCTTGGGCGCAATCACAACCAGGGCGGAAGCGGCCCCCGGCGGGCGCCCCCAAAGGCGGCAGGGCGGCCCCTTGCGGTGCCCGGGGCAGGGCGTCACAGTGGCGCCATGAAGACGCTGCTGAAGGATCTGCGGGCCTGCCGCCTCTGCGCGCCCCGTTTCGCGGCGACCCGCACGCATCACGCCCCGGCGCCGGTGGTCTGGCTGGCGCCCCAGGCCCGGATCCTAATCGCGGGCCAGGCCCCTGGGCTTCAGGCGCATGAAAAGCAGCGCCCCTTCGATGATCGCTCCGGCGACCGGCTGCGCGCCTGGATGGGCCTCACGCGCGGGGAGTTCTACGATCTCTCCCGCATCGCCTTCCTGCCCGCCGCGCTTTGCTTTCCTGGCTATGACGCCCGGGGCGCGGACCTGCCGCCGCCGCCGATCTGCGCCGCCACCTGGCAGGCCCGCATCCTCGATCAGTTGCCGCGGCTGCGCCTGCGCCTGCTGATCGGCGGCTATTCCCAGAAGCTGCACCTGGGCACCCGGGCGCCGCTGACCCAGGTCGTGGCCGGCTGGCGCGACCATCTTCCGGGGACGATCCCCTTGCCACATCCCTCCTGGCGCAATACGGCATGGCTGCGCCGCAACCCCTGGTTCGAGACGGACCTCCTCCCGGTGCTGCGCGCCGAGGTACGAAAGGCGATGGAATGAGCGAAATCACCCCCCTGGACCTGGCCCATGCGGCCATGGACGCCGCCCCCGAGGACGACACGGCCCGCCTGCGCTTCTACGAGCGCCTCGCCGACAGTGAGCTCTTCCTGCTCCTGGGCGCCGAGGCCGCAGGCCAAAGCGCCACGCCCGAGCTGTTCCCGGTCGAGGACGTGAACTTCGTCCTGCTCTTCGACCGCGAGGAACGCCTGGCCGCCTTCACCGGGCGCATCTCGCCCTATGTGGCGCTGTCGGGGCGTGCCATTGCCGAACAGCTGGCCGGGCAGGGCGTCGGCTTCGCGGTCAACCTCGACACCCCCTCGGCGATCCTGATCCCCCCCGAGGCCGTCTCCTGGCTGGCCGAGACCATCGGCCATGCCCCCGAGGAGGTCGAGGCCCAGATCGAGGCCTTCCACCCGCCGCACGGCCTGCCGGAAACCCTGATCACCGCGCTCGACACCAAGCTTGCCCTGGCCGCGGGCCTTGCCGACTGCGCCTTCCTGGCCGGGACCGAGGACGACAAGGGCCGCCGCTCGCACATGCTGGCCTTCATCGACGCGGTGCCGGGCGCCGAAGGGTCGCTCGCCAAGGCCGCCTCCGAGGCGCTCACCTTCTCCGGCATCGAGGCGGGGCAGATGGATGTGGGCTTCTTCCGGGCCGCCGATGTCCATGCCGGGGCGCTGGCCCGCGTCGGGCTGCGCTTCGACCTGCCCGAGGCGCCCAAGCCCCAGGAAGTGACCCGGATCGCCCCCGGCTCCGATCCCGAAAAGCCGCCGATCCTGCGCTAGGGCGCGGCCCTCGGCGGCCCTCCGCGCCCTCACGACAAGGTGCGGGCGCGTGCCCTTCCGCATTTTCTTGTTCTGAAATACCTCCGCCGGAGGCTTGGCGCCCGTCCGGGCGCCAATTCCCGCGTGCCGGTGACCCGCCGCCGATCCGCCTGCGACCGGCCCTTGACCAGGCCCCCCGACCGCTCCACCTTCCGCCGGACGCCCCGACGGGCAGCAGACCGGCAACAACCAGGACAGACCCGACGTGAGCAGTGCCCCCCCGTTTTCCCGCTACGAATGGATGATCGCCTGGCGCTACCTGCGCGCCCGCCGGGCCGAGGGCGGCGTCTCCGTCATGACCTGGATCTCGCTGATCGGCATCGCGCTGGCGGTCTTCGCGCTGATCGCGACGCTCGCCGTGCGTGCCGGGTTCCGGGCCGAATTCGTCGACACGATCCTGGGTGCCAATGCCCATGTCACGATCTACAATTCTGCCGACGTGAACCCCAACGGCCAGCTCGACCGCGCGATCAGTAACTACACCACCATGGCGGAAAACATCGCCAAGGTGCCCGGCGTCACCCGCGCCGCGCCGCTGATCAAGGGCCAGATCATGGCCACCGCCAATGGCCGCAATGCCGGGATCGAGGTCTTCGGCATCACCGCGCAGGATCTTGCTGCCGTGCCCCGCATCGCCCATCCGGACAAGTCCTGGGGCGACTTCGTCGATTTCGACAAGGGCGTCGCCATCGGCTCGGGCGTGGCGCAGGAGCTGGGGCTGCGGGTCGGTGACCAGATCAAGCTGATCTCGCCCGAGGGGGTGAAGACCGCCTTCGGCACCAGCCCGCGGGTGAAAAGCTACGAGGTTACCTATGTCTTCACCGCCGGGCGCTACGACATCGACCGCACCCGCCTCTACATGCCCTTCGCAGAGGCCCAGTCCTATTTCAACCGCGAAGGTACCGCCGACGAGATCGAGGTGATGACCGCCGATCCCGACAAGGTCGACGCGCTGGTCCCGGACCTGCTGAAGGCCGCCGGGGGCCGGGCGATGGCCTGGACCTGGCGCGATGCCAACGGCTCTTTCCTGGAGGCGCTGACGGTCGAGGACAACGTGATGTTCGTCATCCTGTCGATCCTGGTGCTGATCGCCTCGATGAACATCGTCTCGGGGCTGATCATGCTGGTCAAGAACAAGGGCCGCGACATCGGCATCCTGCGCACCATGGGCCTGACCGAGGGCGCGGTGCTGCGCGTCTTCTTCATCTGCGGCGCCTTCACCGGCCTGATCGGCACGGCGGCGGGGGTGATCCTGGGCTGTCTCTTCGCGATCTGGATCGACCCGATCTTCTCGGTGGTGAACTATCTGTCCGGCGGCGGCGTCTGGGATCCCTCGATCCGCGGCATCTACCACCTGCCGGCCAAGCTGCAGCTTCATGACGTGCTGTCGTCGATCTTCCTGTCCCTCGGCCTCTCCTTCGGGGTCACGATCTTCCCGGCCCGCCGCGCGGCCCGCATGAACCCCGTGGAGGCCCTGCGCTATGAGTGAGCTTGTTCTCGACCTGAAGGACCTCTGCAAGGGCTACAACCACGGCCAGCCGAACGAGATCACCGTGCTGCGCGATGCCACCCTGGGCGTCGCCGCCGGAGAGGTGGTGGCGCTGGTCGCGCCCTCGGGCTCGGGCAAGTCGACGCTGCTGCATATCGCCGGGCTGCTCGATCAGCCCGACAGCGGCACCGTCAGGATCGCCGGAGAGGACATGACCGGCCTGGGCGACCGCCGCCGCACCGCGATCCGTCGCGACAAGGTCGGCTTCGTCTACCAGTTCCACCACCTGCTGCCCGAGTTTTCCGCCGAGGAAAACATCGTGCTGCCGCAGCTGGCCGCCGGCCAGTCCCGCGCCGCCGCCCGCGCCCGCGCCCAGGCCCTGCTGGAAACGGTGGGGCTGAGCCCGCGCGCCAGTCACCGCCCGGCGGAGCTGTCGGGCGGGGAACAGCAGCGCGTCGCCTTCTGCCGGGCGCTGGCCAATGGCCCGGCGCTGCTGCTGGCGGACGAACCCACCGGCAACCTTGATCCCGACACGTCGGAGCTGGTCTTTGCCGCCCTGCTGAACCTGGTGCGCACCGAGGGGCTGGCAGCGCTGATCGCGACCCACAACCTCGACCTGGCCGCGCGGATGGACCGCAAGGTGCGGCTGGAGGCCGGGCGTATTATCTGAAAATAATTCAGCTTGGGGTTGCGTTTCTTGCCATCTTCACGAAACCTTCAGGGGGTTCATGCGTTGATGGGTCATGATGCCAGCCATGCGAGCAAATCTCTGGGGCCTTGTTCTTCCCCTCTCGGGGGCCCTGGCGATGCTTTGCTGCGCCGGGACCGCCGAGGCGCAGCGCCGCTGGGAAGGCTTCTACCTGGGCGGCAACATGGCGCTGGTCTTCGATGCGGACGACTATGCCAAGAGCCTGCACATGGGCCTCAGGGCGCCCTGGAAGGGGCTGCTGCTGGGGACAGAGCTTGAACTGTCGGAAACCGACATCGGAGCGCCGGGCGGGCCGATCCGAAACCTCGACCACGTCAAGCTGACGCTGGGGGGCGGTTCGAATCAATTTCTCTACTATGCCAGCGGCGGGCTTGCCGTGGCCCGGGGGCGCTTCGGCGCGGAGGCGGGCGCGGTGCTGGGGGTGGGGATCGACTATGCGCTCAGCCCGCATCTGTCACTGGGCGCCGAGATGCAGCACCACATCTTCCCCGATTTCAACGGCAGTGGGCGCGACCCGGACATCAACACGCTGACGGCCCGGGTCACCTGGACATTCTGAAGAGTCGTATCCGGAGGGCCGGGCCAGGTGCCCCGGCCCGGGATCTGCGTGTCCGGGCCAGGCCCGGATCCGGCGCGTTCAGCTCAGCGTGGCGATGATCGCGCGCAGGGTGGCGATGCCGTCGCCCTTCTCGGAAGAGGTCAGCACGATCTCGGGATAGGCGGCGGGGTGCTTGGCCAGCGCCTGGCGGACCTGCGCCATGATCTTTTCGCGCTCGGCGGCCTTCACCTTGTCGGCCTTGGTCATCACCACCTGGAAGGTCACGGCGGCGCTGTCCAGCAGCTTCATGATCTCTTCGTCCACGGATTTCACACCATGGCGGGAATCGATCAGCACGAAGGCGCGGCGCAGGGTGACGCGGCCCTGGAGGTACTGTTTCAGCAGGCGCTGCCACTTCTCGACGACCGAGACCGGGGCATTGGCATAGCCATAGCCCGGAAGGTCGACGAGGTAGCGTTCCTCGCCCAGGGAGAAATAGTTGATCTCCTGGGTGCGGCCCGGCGTGTTGGAGGCACGGGCAATCCCCTTGCGCCCGGTCAGGGCGTTGATCAGGCTGGACTTGCCGACGTTGGAACGGCCGGCAAAGCAGACCTCCAGACGATCGGCGTCGGGCAGGCCCGACATGGCGACCACGCCTTTCACGAAGTCGACGGGGCCTGCGAACAGCAGGCGACCGGTTTCCGCGATCTGGGGGTCGGGCTCTTCGGCCAGCGGGAAGGGCAGGGCGGTCATAGCAGGGTGATCTCCTGTCCGGTGGCGATGTCTCCGCCCGCAATCACGCGGGCCTTCACGCCAAAATCAATATGGCCCCAGGTCTTGCGCAGGGTGGCGAGGGTGGGGGTGTCCTCTTCCCCGGTCTCGGGGTTCACCTGCGTGGCACGGCAGCGGTCGATCCGTTCGACCACTTCCAGCACCGTCGCGCCGATCTGCATCCGGCGACCGGTCCAGTCAAGCTCCTCGAAGGGGGCGAGGCCGGAAAGCCAGAGATTGCCCCGGAACCGGCGCGGGTCCAGAGGGCGCCCGCAGGCCTCGGAGAGGGCCGCCAGGGAGGCGGTGCCCAGAACCGAGAGGCAGGCATAGTTCGCATCCGACAGACCGGTGTCCTCGGGCGCGGGAATGAGGGACCCGAGGGCGGGACGCGCCTCGGGCCAGAGGGGGGCAAGCCAGTCGCGCAGCGCGGCGCCGTCGCGTGCCGGATCGATGCGGATCGCTCCGGCGGTGGGATGGTCCAGGTGGACGATCCCCGCAGCGCTGCGGGCGGTGATGGCCATCAGCTGGGGGCCGAAACAGCCCCTGGCGAAGTTCTTGCAGGATTGCCAGGTGCCGGTGTCGACGGTGTCACCCGTCGTCATGGCCCAGGCCCGGTCGCCCGGAAGGGGGCGACCGGCGGTCAGCGTCACGCTGTCCAGAGGCTCGGCCCCGATCCCCTTGATCGGGTGCCGCCAGATCTGCGCGACGCGGGCCATGTTACTTCTTGCCCTTGGTTTCGGCAGCTTTCTTGCCGAACTTCGGAAGCTTGAAGCTGTCCTTGATGTTGCCGAACACGTCCGGCGTGTAGCCGTGGAACCGCATGATCAGGTACTGCTGCACGAAGGTGATCGTGTTGTTGGTGATCCAGTACAGCACCAGGCCCGAGGCGAAGCGGCCCAGCATGAACATGAAGACCCAGGGCATCCAGGCGAAGATCATCTTCTGGCTGGGGTCCTGAGGCGCCGGGTTCAGGCGCTGTTGCAGCCACATCGAGATGCCCAGCAGGATCGGCAGCACGCCGAGGCTGATGATGTGGAACGGGCTGTCGATGCCCGGCGTTGCCCAGGGGAACAGGCCGAACAGGTTCAGGATCGAAGACGGGTCCGGCGCGGACAGGTCGTGGATCCAGCCGATCCAGGGCTGCTGACGCAGTTCCAGCGTGACGAAGATCACCTTGTAGAGCGAGAAGAAGATCGGGATCTGCAGCAGGATCGGCAGGCAGCCCGCGGCAGGGTTGACCTTCTGCTCCTTGTAGAGCGCCATCATCTCCTTCTGGAGCTTGGCCCGGTCGTCACCGCATTTCTCCTTCAGCTTCTCCATCTGGGGCTGAAGTTCCTTCATCTTCGCCATCGAGGCGTAGGACTTGTAGGCCAGCGGGAACAGCAGCGCCTTCAGGAAGATCGTCATCGCGATGATCGACCAGCCCATGTTGCCGATGAAGCTGTGCAGCCAGTGGATCAGCCAGAAGATCGGCTTGGTCAGGAAGAAGAACCAGCCCCAGTCGATGCTGTCGAAGAAGCGCGGCACGCCGGCGTCCTGATAGGCCTTGATCGTGTCGGCTTCCTTGGCGCCCGCGAAGAGCTGGGTTTCCACCTTCACGGACTTGCCCGGTGCGACGGTCTGCGTGTCGAGCACGGCCTCGGTCTGGTAGATGTTCTGCGCCGGGTAGTACTTCACGGTCGAGCGGAACGGCTGGTGGCCCGGGATCAGCGTGCTCATCCAGTAGTGTTCGGTGAAGCCGATCCAGCCGCTGTCGGAGACCTCGATGCGCTCGGCATTGGTGCCTTCCTTCGGATCGACGTCCATGTCGGACATCTTCTTGTACTTGGTCTCTTCCAGCTGCCCGTCGGACATCCGGATGAGGCCTTCGTGCACGACGAAGAAGTTCTGCAGATCGGAGGGCAGGCCCTCGCGGCGCAGCAGGCCGTAGGGACGCAGGCTGACGGCCTTGTCGGTGGTGTTCTCGACCGTCTGGGTGACGTGGAACATGAACTTGTCGTCAACCGAGAAGGTCTTGTGGAAGATCAGGCCCTGGCCGTTGTCCCATTTCAGGGTGACGGGGGTCGAGGGGGTCAGCTTGTCGCCGCTCTCGACGCTCCACTGGGTGTTGGCGCCCGGGACCGGCTGGTCGGTGCCATCGGTGGGCACCCAGCCGTAGATCGCGTAATAGGCGTCCTTCTGCCCCGAGGGGTTGAACAGGGTGACGTCCGGGGAATCCTTGGCCAGCGTCTCGCGGTAGTTCTTCAGGCTCAGCTCGTCGATGCGGCCACCATCCATGGAGATGGAGCCGGCCAGCGAGGGCGTGTCGATGTCGATGCGCGGGCTGTTGGTCGTGGCTGCGGTCGGGGCGGCCACGGCGCTGCCGTCGGCCGTCGTCGAGGCCTGCGGCGTCAGCGTGCCGGTGCTGCCGTCCGCGCTGGCCGAGGTCTCGGTCGCGGGGTCGGTGCTGGGGGCTTGCTCCGGCGGCGGGAAGACCACGAACCAGATGAGGACCACGATGAAGCTGAGCACCGTGGCCAGGATGAGATTCTTGTTCTGCGAGTCCATCGCGCTGCGCCACCTCTGGTATCTGCGATTTATAAAATCCGGTAAGCGGCGTTCAACAAGCCGAGCGCCCAAACGTCAAGGGCAATCGCGGTTTCCAAGCGGATGTGAAGATTGCGCCGCAGCGTCCCGCAGCCCGCAAATGCGGCGATTTCACGAAGGACGGGCGTGCCGGAGCGGCGATCTGCCCGGCAGAATCAGGGGTGAAATCCACCTTCATGGCGCAGTTTCAGGTTGTTTCCCGGGCCGCTGCGGCGCAGTCCTTCGGGAGCCGGGAGCCGGGAGCCGGGAGCCGGGAGCCGGGAGCCGGGAGCCGGGAGCCGGGAGCCGGCGGCATACGGGGCATTACGGCGCGCGCCGAATGGTGGCCGGCCTGTCCCGGCGCGCGCGCATGGTTTCCCGTCCGCCCGCGCCTTTCCTCCGGTCCACAGTCCGGCCAGTGCCTCCGGGCCGTGCACTGCTCCCCAACCCTGGACCGCCGGAAGCTGGATTTTCCCGGCAGTCTCACGATGACGGGCTGGTGACGCCATCGGGATAATGCATGGCAATCGGGACGTTGTATCCGATCGCGCTGTGAGGTCGGTCCTCGTTGTAGTGTCTACGCCAATCTTCCAGCTTTTCGCGGGCGTCGGCAAGGCTCATGAACCAGTGGGCGTTCAGGCACTCGGAGCGGAGCTTGCTGTTGAACGCCTCGTTGAACCCGTTGTCGGTCGGCTTTCCAGGCCGTGAGAAGTCCAGCGTGACGTCGTTGGCATAGGCCCATAGGTCCAGGTCACGGGAGATGAACTCGCTGCCGTTGTCGACCCTGATTGTCTTCGGGTAGCCGATCCTGGCGCAGACCTTCTCGAGCGTCTGCACGACGTCCTCACCGCGGTAGGCGAAGCGGGGGTCGGCCGCAGGGCAGAGCCGGGAATGGGTGTCGACCACCGTCAGAATGCGGAGCTTCTTGCCCATGGCGAGCTGGTCGTGAACGAAGTCCATCGCCCAGACATCGTTCGGTCCAACCGCTTCCTGACGGTCCGCTCGCAGCTTCGCCTTCACGCGACGCTTTGGGTGCTTGTTCCGCAGCTGAAGGCCCAACTCATTGTAAATCCTGCGGGTCTTCTTCATGTTGATCACCCATCCTTCCCGTCGCAGCAGGACATGCACACGCCGGTAGCCATACCGCACCCGTGTCTCGCAGATCTCCTTGATCCGCCTTTCGACGGCAGCCTGGTCCGTCCGCCGGGACTTGTAGTGGTAGCTGGACGTGTCGAAGCAGATGGCCCCACAAGCCTTCCGGATCGACACGCCCCAGTCGACGCACATCCCGGTCACGATCTCTCGCAGACGCCCAGGCTTCAGAGCTTTCGCCGGATCACGTCCTGCAACATCTCCCGGTCAAGCGTCGGGTCCGCCACGATCTTCTTCAGCCGCGTGTTCTCGTCCTCGAGCGCCTTCAGCCGACGCATCTCGTCCGGCAGCAACCCGCCATACTTCTTCTTCCAATTGAAGTAGGTCGCCTGGCTGATCCCCGCCTTGCGGCAGATCTCCGCGACCGGCGTTCCCTGTTCGCTCTGCTTCAGGATGAACGCCTTCTGCGCCTCCGTGAACTTCGATGCCTTCATGCGTTTCCGCTCCTCTCCCAGCCAGGAAAGATTAGCCGAAAACTCCAGCTTCAACCGGTCCAGTTTTCAGGGGGCAGAGCAGCCGGACAAGGGTTTGGCCAATGCCGCTGGGTCGGGCGAGGGGGCCGGCAATGCGATCCTTTCGCAGGCGGGGGCCCCTCGGGGCCGCAGAGCCGCATCTTGCGCCGGTCTCAGGCGTTGCCACGTCCGAACTTCGGCGCCTCTGTCAGACCCGCGTGATAGGCGCGGATCCATTCGGTGGTCTGTTCGAAGGGCATGGGGCGGGCGATCTCGAAGCCCTGGACGTGATCGCAGCCCAGCTGCGCCAGCATCGCATGCTCGCCCGGCGTCTCCACCCCCTCGGCCAGGGTCGCCAGGCCCAGGCGTTCCGCCATGGTCAGGATCGCGGCCACCATGCGCTGCTGCTCGGCATCGCAATCGACCTTCATCACGAAGCTGCGGTCGATCTTCAACCGCTCCACCGCGAAGCGCCGGATGGAAGAGATCGAGGCATGGCCGGTGCCGAAATCATCCAGGTCGATCCGGCAGCCCAGCTTCGCCAAGCCGTTGATATTGCGAGCCACCACATCCTCGGGAGAGGCGGCGACGACGTTTTCCAGCACTTCCACCGACAGCCGCGAGGGGGCCAGGCCGAAGCGGTCCAGCTGCCATTGCAGCTTTTCCATCAGCCGCGGGTTCATCAACTCTTCCATGGAGAAGTTGACGCCGACCTGCGGCACCTGGAGGCCGGCGGCATCCCACTGGGTCAGCGCGGTCAGCGACTGCACCAGCATGGCATCGCCCAGCCGTTCGATCAGCCCGCCCTGTTCGATCAGCGGCAGGAATTCCGCAGGAGCGATCATGCCGCGGTCCGGGTGGCACCAGCGCGCCAGGGCCTCGAACCCGGTGACCAGCCCGGTGTCGGTCGAGACCTGCGGCTGGAAGAACGGCACGATCTGGCCCTTTTCCAGTGCGGCGGCAACTTCCTCGACCCGCAGGGCGCGGCCACGCTTGCCACGCAGCATCTCGGTCGAGAAGGCGCGGATCGCCGACGGGGCGTAGCGCAGCGCCTCCTGGAGGGCGCCCTGGCTGGCCGCGAGCAGCGCGGCGCCGGTGGGCATCGGGCTGCGCGATCCCAGGCAGAACCCGATCGAGCAGGAAATGTAGACGGTGGTCGAATCCAGTGCGATCGGTTCCTCGACCATCTGTTGCAGGCGGGCGGCCAGCTGGATCATCGCCTCCAGATCCATGTGGGTCGCCGGGGCCATGCCGATGCCGAAGGTGGCGTGACCGGCCTTGCAGATCAGGTCGTCGTCGCGCATCGCGCTGCGCAGCCGCCCGGCCACGCGATACAGCACGTCATCGCTGGCATTGGGCCCGTAACGGTCCGAGAAGGCATCGAATTCGTCGATCTGGATCATCACGCAGGCGGTCCGCAGCGTGGAGCTGGCCTGGGTCTGCAACGCGCCGTCCAGCATGGCCTCCAGGGAATCCCGCAGCGTCAGCCCGGTCACCGCATCCCGGGCCCGCGAGGGGGGCAGCTCGGGCCGGCCATGGGCCAGACCCGAGAGCAGCCGGATCATCGGCACCGCCAGGGCGATGACCACCAGCGCGACCTCTCCGGCGACGAGATAGCCCAGAAGGCACAGCAGCGGCAGCAGCACCAGCAGCTGCGCGCCGGATGTCAGCCAGGTGATGGCTTCCCGGATCTTCTGGGCGCGTCTTTCCGAGAAAGCGTACATCTGAAGTCATCCCGAACAGTTGGGCGGCACGCTAGGCCCAGAAACTCAACACCAGTTTAACGCAGGTTGGGAATGGAATCCTCTTCTGCGGGCTTGCCGCCCAGGCTCAGCCCGGCGAAATCGAACAGCTTGGGATCCAGCAGATGCGAGGGGCGCGCATTCATCAGCGCGCGGAACATCACCTGGCGCCGACCGGGAGAATTGCGTTCCCAGCCGTCGAGGATCTGCTTCACCTGCTGGCGCTGCAACCCGTCCTGGGAGCCGCAGAGATCGCAGGGAATGATCGGATAGTTCATGCTTTGGGCGAATTTCTCGCAGTCCGCCTCGGCGACATGGGCCAGCGGACGGTAGAGGAACAGGTCGCCCTCTTCGTTGACCAGCTTCGGCGGCATGGTGGCCAGCCGCCCGCCGTGGAAGAGGTTCATGAAAAACGTTTCGAGGATGTCGTCGCGGTGATGGCCCAGCACCACGGCAGAGCAGCCTTCCTCCCGCGCGATCCGGTACAGGTTGCCGCGCCGCAGCCGCGAGCAGAGCGCGCAGTAGGTCCGCCCCTGGGGCACCTTGTCCATCACCACGGAATAGGTGTCCTGGTATTCGATCCGGTGCGGAACGCCCATCTTTTCAAGGAATTCCGGCAGCACCGTCGCCGGGAAGCCCGGCTGGCCCTGGTCGAGGTTGCAGGCCAGCAGCTCGACCGGCAGCAGGCCGCGCCACTGCAATTCGTGCAGGACGGCCAGCAGGGTGTAGCTGTCCTTGCCGCCTGAGAGGCAGACCAGCCATTTCGCGCCGCGTTCGATCATGCCGTATTGCTCGATCGCCTCGCGGGTCTGGCGGACGATGCGCTTGCGCAGCTTCTTGAACTCCGTGGAGCCGGGGGCGCCGTGGAAAAGGGGATGGATATCGTCGCTGTCGTCGTCGAGCATCGGAGGGTCCGGTCTGGAAGGGCTGGGGCAAGGAAGAGCTTGCGGCTTCCTGCATGTTTAGCAGATCCGCGGGCCTCAGGACAACGCTGGCTGACGTTGCGGCGCCGAAGCGCCGCCGGGGGCGTTCAGTCCGGCACGTCGTCCACGCCCATCCCGCCCCAGGGATGGCAGCGCGCGACGCGGCGGATCGACAGCCAGCTGCCCTTGACGGGGCCGTGCTTTTCCAGCGCCTCAAGGATGTAGGCCGAGCAGGTCGGATCGTAGCGGCAGTTGTGGCCCACCCAGGGAGAGAAGACCATCCGGTAGCCCCGGATCGGCAGCGACAGGATCCAGGCGGCGGGGCTCATGACCGGCGGGTCCGGGGCGCGTGCAGCTTTTGCAGCGCCTCCACTAGATCCTGCCGCAGCAGCAGGAAATCGCGCTCGGCGGTGGCATCCTTGCGGCCGATCAGCACGTAATCCCAGCCGTCGTGACCGTGCAGGGCCAGTTCCAGCCGCGCGATCTCGCGCAGGCGGCGCTTGGCGCGGTTGCGGGCCACCGCATTGCCGACCTTCTTGGAGCAGGTGAAGCCCACGCGGATGCCGCTGGCGGCTTCGTCGGGGGCGCGGCGGCGGGCCTGGACCAGCATCGCCGGGGTGCCCTGGCGGCGGGCCCGGGCGGCGGCCAGGAAATCCGACCGTTTCTGCAGGATCTGCACCTTCGGCGCTGCGGATGCCTCCTGCGGGCATGAAGAAACCGCCGAGACGCTGGCCCGGGGATCTGCATCAGATACGGGCGGGGTGCTCGGCGGTGTCATGGTCTTCAGAGCCTCTTCAAGCAGGGAAGAGGAGCACCCGTATCAGGCGCTCAGGCTCTTGCGGCCGCGTGCGCGGCGTGCGTTCAGGATCTTGCGCCCGGCCTTGGTGGCCATGCGGGCGCGGAAACCGTGGCGCCGCTTGCGGACCAGGTTCGAAGGTTGGTAGGTGCGTTTCATCGCTCCGTCTCCGTTACTATCCCCGCCGGCTGTTCCACCGGGGCGTTTCTGTGATCCCAGCCATGCCCGTCTTCTGGACGCTCAGGGAAGGGGGTCGAGCGGAACTTCCCCGGGAATCGCCCAGGCGCACCGCTGTGTTCGAGGCTCGGTCTATAAGAAGGCCCCTGCCGGTTGTCAAACCCAAGTTGAGGGCTTTCCCCGGCTTTTCGCAACCGCCCCGGGGCGGCCCGGCAAGCCCGCTTTCAGGGGCGGTCGGAGGGATATTGCACAGGCAGGGAGCGGCGGAAAGCGGGGATCCGCCGTCACGGAACTGGCATAAGGCCGTGCGACACACTAGGTTTGCGTCAAATCATCACGACGACCGGCGGGCCGGGGGCCCGTCGCTGCAAGAGCTTGCGCATGATCCGATCGCTTTCCGGCCGCTTCCTGATCCTCACGGCGCTGTTCGTGATCCTGGCAGAGGTGCTGATCCTGGTGCCATCGGTGGCCCGCTTCCGGGAGGATTACCTGCTGTCGCGCCTTGAGCGCGCGCAGATCGCCTCCCTGTCGCTGCTGGCGGACGACAACAAGATCTCTCCCTCGCTGGAGAAGGAACTGCTGAAGAACGCCGAGGTCTACAACGTCGTGCTGCGCCGCGACGAGGCGCGCCAGCTGGTGCTGTCCTCTCCGGTGCCGGGCCCCGTGCAGGCCACCTTCGATCTGCGCGACGCCACCGCCGCCCAGCTGATCCATCAGGCGCTGATCACCCTTTTCACCCCGGAGAACCACGTGATCCGCGTCATCGGCAACCCGGTGCGCGAGGCCGGGCTGCTGATCGAGGTCACCATGCCCTCGGGGCCGCTGCGCACCGCGATGATCGACTACGGGCGCAACATGTTCCTGATCTCGGCGATCTTCTCGGTCTTCACGGCGCTTCTGCTGTTCGTCGCCGTGCGCAGCTTCATCCTGGAGCCGATGAAGCGCTTCATCGGCGAGATGCGCGCCTATACCGAGGATCCCGAGGATGCCCGCCGGGTGATCGAACCCAAGGCCAGCGTCCGCGATCTGAGGGACGCCGAGGAAGCGCTGCTGGATCTGGAAACCCAGCTCTCCGCCTCGCTCAAGCAGAAGGAGCGGCTGGCGCAGCTGGGCTCTGCCGTCGCCAAGATCAGCCACGACCTGCGCAATATCCTGACCTCGGCGCAGCTTTTCACTGACCGGCTGGAAGTCTCCGAGGACCCGGCGGTCAAGCGGCTGGCGCCCAAGGTGGTGAATTCGATCACCCGCGCCGTCAATCTCTGCGAGGCGACGCTGGCCTTCGGCAAGTCCGAGGAACCGGCGCCGCGGCTTTCGCATGTGGCGCTGATGGATGTGGTGGGCGACGTCATCGACAGCGAACGCCTGGCGGTGGGCGAGCACGACATCTCCTTCGCGGAGGACATCCCCGCCACCCTGCGCCTGCGCGCCGATCCCGAGCAGCTCCACCGGGTGATCTTCAACCTGGTGCGCAACGCCCGCCAGGCGATCGAGAACACCGGCGCCCCCGGAGAGATCGCCGTCGCCGCCGAAGAGACCGACAGCTGCTGGACGATCCGCGTCGCCGATACCGGCCCCGGCCTGCCGCCCAAGGCGCGCGAGAACCTGTTCACGCCGTTCTCGGGCGGGGCGCGCAAGGGCGGCACCGGTCTGGGCCTCGCGATTGCCGCCGAACTGGTGCGCGGCCATGGCGGCCATATCGAGCTGGAGCACACCGGGCCCGACGGCACGGTCTTCCTGATCTACCTTCCCAAGGATGTCGCCAGCCGGGATCTGGCCGCACAGTAGAGGGTGCCGCCACGGCAGATTTGCGCGGGCAGAGTTTTCCACAGATTTCGCCGTTTTCGCCCTTGCGTGGTCCGGGCGGGGCGGGTACATCGCCCCCAACGCACCGGTAGCTCAGCTGGATAGAGTACTTGACTACGAATCAAGGGGTCGGGGGTTCGAATCCTCCCCGGTGCGCCACTTTCCTCACATGGTTGGTTTGAAATCTGTCCGGCTGGAATCACCGGGCGGACTGGAACCAGGCGCCGTTTCATGGGCGTTCGGGCAGCGGGTGTATACCGCAGGCCGGGGGCAACCTATACCGAAGAATAGTGCGTTTCCTTTTTCATTGATTTGATCGGGATTAATGCGTTTACCAAGCGTACAAAACGGACGCGGGGGAATGCAGGATGCTGGATATGAGCGAAAAGGGCCGTTTGGCGGCACTGGAGCGCAAGGCCGTCCTGGATACGCCGCACGAGGAGCCCTTTGATCGTATTGCGGAAATTGCCCGCCTTGTCCTGAAGGTGCCGATGGCGAATGTCGGGCTGGTGGATGCGCAGCGTCATTGGCTGAAGGCCGCCTCCGGGATTTCGCTCAGTGAAATCCCGCGCGAGGCATCCTTTGGAAATCATACCATTCAAAGCGAATGCCCGCTGGTTGTGCCCGATACCCTGGCCGATCCGCGGTTCCGCGATCTGCCGCCGGTCCGGGACCTGGGGGTGCGCGCCTATCTGGGGGTGCCGCTGCACACCAGCGAGGGGTTCAACATCGGCGCCTTGTCGGCCTTCGACGTGAAGCCGCGCGCCTTCACCCCGGAGGATGTCGCGATCATGCGCCACCTCGCGGCGCTGGTGATGAACGAGTTCGAGCTGCGCGAGATCGCCGCCAAGGATGGCCTGACCGGGGCGATGACCCGCCGCAGCTGGATCGAGGGGGTCCGCCAGGAGATCGAGCGCTGCCGGCGCTACGACATCGCCGGTTCCCTGGTGATGATGGATATCGATCACTTCAAGAAGGTCAATGACACCTACGGCCATCCGGTCGGCGACGCGGTGCTGCGCAGCATCGGAGAGGTCTGCCTGACCGAGTTGCGCAACGCCGACCTGTTCGGTCGGGTGGGGGGCGAGGAATTCGCCATTTTCCTGCCGCATACCGATGCCGATCACGCCCGCATCTGTGCCGAACGTCTGCGCACCCGGATCGACGGCACCTTCTTTCGGGCCGCCGGGGCCCGCCTGCATGTCACCGCCAGCTTTGGGATCTGCGCCCTCGGCAACGACATCGCGAGCGTGGAGCACTGGCTGCACCGGGCCGATGCGGCGCTCTACCGGGCCAAGCGCGACGGTCGCAACCTGTGCTGCGTCGCCTGAGTCCGACGGCTCAGATCAATCCCCAGCGAACCGCCTCGGCGACCATCTCGGGCAGGGTGCGGGTGCCCAGCTTGCGGCGCATCTTGCTCAGGTGCAGATCGACCGTGGGCACCGAGATTCCCAGCCGGTGGGCGATCCGGTCACGCCGCTCTCCGGAGGTCAGCAGCAGCAGGATCTCGTGCTCGCGCGCGGTCAGCCGGGGCGGGGCGGGCTGATCCAGCGGCGTCGGCAGCAGGGCGCGGGGGCGCTCCTTCTGGGCGACGATCAGCAGCACCTCGCCGGGGGCATGGATGTCGGGCACGAAGTTCAGCTGCAGGTCCGGCAGCTCGTCCGAGGGGCTGGGCAGGCGCAGGATATCGGGGCGCGGCATCCGCGGATCGGCGGCCCGCAGCAGGCGGTCGTGAAACAGCGTTCCCAGCGTGCCGGCCACCTCCAGCCCCGCCGATGTCAGGCGCAGCAGCGGATGTTCCCGCACCAGCATGTCGGCGGCGGCGTCATGGCCCAGGACCTGGCCCTCGGCGTTCAGCCGCAGGGCGGCGCGCAGCGGGAAATCCAGGCTGGCGGGCATCCGCGCGGCCAGAAGCTCGCTGCGGATCGCCAGCATCCGGCGGATGTCGTCGTTCAGGGCGGCCAGCCGGGTGATCTCCTCGCTCGAGAAGTCGCCGCTGGTTTTTTCCCGGTGCAGGCCGACGGTGCCGATGCCGTAGGGGGTGTCGAAACTGGCGCCGGCGATCCAGTAGGTGCCGCTGCCGGAGCGGCGGATCTGCTCGTTGTAGAACTCGGAGCGCAGAAAGGCGTCCTGTCCCAGCACGTTTGAGGCGCTGTCGAAGCGGTTGATCACCCCGGGACGGCGGCTGGCCGCGATCAGCGGGTCGGTGGGGGCGCCGGCCTCTGCATAGGCGGCGATCTCCAGCGGGCTCCAGTGACCGTGATGGCTGGAGACCACGAAGGCCTCTTCTGCGTCCTGCCACAGCATCCAGCAGGACCGGGCATTGGCCAGCCGCGCGAGATGCTCGGGAAGCGCCTGGAAGGCGTCCTCGTCCAAGATTGCATCGTAGATCAGGTGGTGGTCCAGACGGCCTGGCATGCATTCTTCCATTTGAATGCAAGCATATCTGCAATCTGGGCGTGCACCGGGCAAGTGTTATTGCGCAAGCAGGTGGCAATTTCGAAACGATTGGGTCCGAATGCCGCATCCGCGCCATTCTACGTTTTCGTGCAATGCTGAAATGCCGGGCAGACCGCCGTCCGGTCATTCCCGGGCGGTGTTGGCGCTAACGATTAATGGCATTTTAATGCGTGATATATCTCATTTAACGGATCTGGGCGGGAATTCTGGAAATGGAATGGGAACGGCACGCCCGGGCGCACCGTTCCGGGGGGCGGGCCGGGCTCAGTCCTGCGGGGAGAGGTAGGCGTTGGTGGTCCAGCCGGTGAAGTCGGGGCGGGTCTCCAGCAGCTTGCCGTCGCCGTCGCGCAGCAGGCCGTGGTCGAACAGGAAGTTGCCCATCTTGGTGATCCGCGCCGGGTCCATGGCGCCGATGGTGCCGTCGCCGTCGATCAGGAACTGGCCCTTCACCAACGCCGCCATGGAGGCCTTGATGAGCGCGGGATTCGACAGCATCCCGTTGGTGGCCTTGATCAGGATCTCGGCGGCCTCTTCGGGGTGTTCGGCGGCAAATCGGTAGCCCTTCTCGGCCGCCTCGATGAAGGCGCGGGTGGTGTCGGGATGGGCCTCCATCCAGGGCTGCATGCCGCCGATCATCGTGGTGTACTGGTCCGGCACGCCGTAGTCGGCATAGGTGAAGCTGCGCTGCGGACGGCCCAGAAGCTCGGCGTTGACGCCCTCCCAGGTCAGGATTTCCAGCGTGAAGTCGACCCGCCCCGAAGCCAGCGCCTCATAGGCGGACGTGCCAAGCGTCACGGTCTTGAACTCTCCCTTGCCGCCATCGCCCTTGATGATGGTGCTGACCAGCGCATCCTCCCAGGCGGTGCCGAAGCCGCCGTAGGTCTTGCCGTCCAGGTCCGCCGGGCGCGCGATATCGGCGCGGGTGCCATCAAAGACGACGCGGCCGGTCTCGTGCTGGACGACGGCATAGGCCGGTTGCAGCGGCACGCCCGCCGCCCGCTGGGTGAAGAAGCCGACCGAGGAAAGGATGCCGAACTGCGCCACCCCGTTGGCCACCAGCGCCGAGGCCGAGGTATCGGTATAGGGCAGGATCTGCACGTCCAGCCCGGCCTCCTTGTAGTAGCCCTTGGCCTCGGCGACGTAGAGACCGATGTGGTTGGTGTTGGGGGTCCAGTCCAGCGCCATCTTGACGGTGGTCCGGGCCGAAGTCTGGGCCTGTGCGGCGGTGGCGATCAGCACGGCCAGGCCGGCGGCGATCAGGGTGCGAAGGGGGCGTGTCATCGGGATCTCCTGAAGATCGGAAGGGGCGGGCGGGGTCAGCCGGGGATGCCGGCCAGAACGTCGGTGATGCGCGCTTCTAGGGCATGGGCCTCGGCGGGCAGGGGGCGGCCCAGCCGCGGGCGCGGCAGGGTCACGTCGAAGCTGGCAAGGATCTGCGCCGGGCGGGGCGAGAGTACGTGGATGCGGTCCGCCAGGCAGATCGCCTCGCGGATGTCGTGGGTGATCAGCAAAGCGGTGGTGCGGGTTTCGGCCAGGCGGGCCTCCAGCCATTGCTGCATCCCGGTCCGGGTCAGCGCGTCGAGCGCCCCGAAGGGTTCGTCGAGCAGCAGCAGGGGCCGGTCCTGGACCAGGGTGCGCGCCAGCGCCGCGCGCTGCCGCATCCCCCCGGAAAGCTGGGCGGGCCAGTGCCGTTCGAAGCCCTCCAGCCCGAAGCGCGGGAACAGCGGCGCGACGGCGGCGCGGGCGGCGCGGCGCGACATCCCCTGCACCTCGAGGCCCAGGCCCACGTTGTCGATGATGCGCCGCCAGGGCATCAGCGCATCGCGCTGCGGCATGTAGGCGAAGGCGGCGTCCTGGGGCGCCCCCTGCAGCGTGATCTGCCCGGCCTCCGGGGCAAGGTTGCCCAGCAGCAGCTCGAAGATGGAGGATTTCCCGGCCCCCGAAGGGCCGATGAGCGCAGTGAATTCCCCGGGCCGGACATCGAAGCTGATATCGGCCAGCACCGGCGTTCGGCCCCGGGTCAGGGCGAGGTTGCGCAGCGACAGCAGCGGGCTCATGCGCGCCTCCAGGGCATGGAGAGCCGTTGCAGCCCGGCCGCCAGCGCGAACAGCACCAGCGTCAGCGCCGAACTGACAAAGACTGCCGCCAGCACCAGGTCGGGGCGGAAGTTGTTCTTGGCGTTCAGGATGAAGATCCCGAGGCCCCGCTGGGCCCCGGCATATTCCGCGAAGATCGCCGCCACCACGGCATAGGTGATCGAGATCCGCAGCCCGGCGAAGAAATAGGGCAGGGCCGAGGGCAGGCGGGCGCGGCGGAACACCCCCGCCCGGCCCGCGCCCATGCTGCGCAGCAGGCGTTGCAGGTCGTCATCGGTGCTTTCGTAGCCATCCACCAGCGCCACCAGCATCGGGAAGAAGGTCACCAGCGCCACCAGCAGGATCTTCGGCAGCAGGCCAAAGCCGAACCACAGCACGATGAGCGGCGCGATCGCCACCAGCGGCAGGGTCTGGGAGATCACGAAGACCGGGAACAGCGCCCGGCGCAGCACCGGCACGAAATCGATGGCGACCGAAAAGACGAAGGCCGAGGCCAGCGACAGCGCGAAGCCCGAAAGCGTCGCGGCCAGTGTCGGGCCGGCATTGGCCAACAGCACGGCCCGCGCCGCCCAGCCCTGTTCCACCACCCTGGAGGGCGCGGGCAGCAGCGTGGGAGAGACGCCGGCAAGGTCCACGTAGACCTCCCAGGCCAGCAGGATCGCACAGACCGAGACGAGCGCCGGAAGCGCCCGTCCCGCCTGATGGCGGACAGCGGAAAGGCGCATCGGCTCAGACCTTCGAGGGGCTGTTGGCCGAGACCGTCAGGTCGACGGTGACATGGCCCTCGGGCGGGCCGAAGCGGCAGAAGGCCTCGGCCACGGTGGCGAAGACCGGCCCGGCATCGCCGCGCAGCTTGGTGCAGAAATTCTTCGACTTCTCGAAGACGCCGCTGGCCTTGATGAAGTCGATGCAGCCGTAGATCTCGGCCATGTGGTCGCCCTGGCCCATGACATAAAGCGACATCTGCGCGGCGGCTTCCTCACCGGTCGGGGCGGCGCCGGTGACGGCGGCCCGGGCGTCCTGCACCCGTTGCGCGACGGGTTCGTCGGGGTTGGCCAGGGCGCCGGTCACGCACATCGGGTCGTCGGGTTCGCCGGGGCAGCCGCGCGACAGCGTCGCGTGCAGCACCACATGGGCGCGGGTTGCTGCGGCGCGCACGAAAAGATCGCGCAGCGCCGGGAACAGCACCTCGGGCGGGCCCACGACCAGGGTCGAGATGTCGTCGGTCTCGATCCTGAGGCGATCCTTCCAGGGATCGAGCGCCTTCAGCGCATCGAGGATGACGGGGACGAACTCCGACGTCATCGGGTAAAGGGAGATTTGCGCGCCTGTGAACATGGTTCCTCCTTGCTCCGCTGGCATGACCCAGATCAGCTTCGAAGGGTCCGGGGACATGCGCCCCCATCTCAGCCCCGGCTCTACGGGACTCCCCTGTGGATGGGGCGTTCAGATCACAGCTTCCGTCGCGGCGCAAGGGGGCGGCTGTCCGACCAAAGCGAGGCTTGGCGTGCGGCGGCCCCCGGACTAGCCTGCCGGAACCAACAGGAAAGGAAACGCCATGGAGATGAGCGACAGCCGCATCATCCGGGCCGACCGCGCCACCGTCTATGCCGCGCTCCTGTCGCCGGAGGTCCTGAAGGACTGCGTGCCCGGCGCCCAGGAGGTCACCGGCACCCCGGAGGAGGGGTTCGAGGCGGTCGTGGTGCAGAAGGTCGGACCGGTGAAGGCGACGTTCAAGGGGGGCGTGACGGTCTCGGACCTGGAACCGGACACGGGGCTGACCCTGACCGGCGAGGGCAAGGGGGGCGCCGCCGGTTTTGCCAAGGGGGCCGCGAAGGTGCGGCTGGAGGATCACGCCGAGGGCACGCTGCTGACCTACGAGGTCGAGGCGAAGGTGGGCGGCAAGCTGGCCCAGCTGGGCAGCCGGGTCATCGACGGCTTTGCCCGCAAGATGGCGGACCAGTTCTTCACCCGCTTCCAGGAGGGGATCGAGGGCCTGGCAGAGCCGGAGGAGGACCCGGAGGCGCCGCCCCCCGAAGGGGAGGCCCCGGCGAAACCGGGCTGGCTGAAGCGCCTGCGCGGCGGCTGAGCGCCGGCACTTCCGCTGCAGATCCCTTCGTGACAGGGCCTTTGGCGTGCCCGCCGCCCGGGGCACCGCCGGGCGAGGCTGCGGCGGCAAATCCACAGGGATCCTGTGTGGTTTGCCGTGCCCGCAAAGGGCTGTCCACTGCCCGCCCCGCAGGTCTGACGTCGGGGTTGTGTGAAATCCCACAGTTTTTCCGTGCGGGTTTTGGCATATCTGCGGAGCATCATCGGCGGCGCACCCCAGGGATGCACCGCCGCAGACCGTTTCATCCGCAAGGGGCGACCGATGGCACCCATCCTTCAGGTGAAAGACCTGAGAAAGACCTACGAGGGCGGCTTCGAGGCCCTCAAGGGCATCAACCTCGATATCGAGGAGGGCGAGATCCTGGCGCTGCTGGGCCCGAACGGGGCCGGCAAGACGACGCTGATCTCGACCCTCTGCGGCATCACCCAGCCGACCTCGGGCACCGCGACGGTGGCCGGGTTCGACATCCGCACGGATTACCGCCGCGCCCGCGAGCAGATCGGCCTGGTCCCGCAGGAGATCCACCTGGAGCCCTTCTCCTATGTCGGGGCCAACCTGCATTTCTCGCGCGGGCTGTTCGGCAAGCCGCGCAACGATGCGCTGGTGGACGGCCTGCTGAAGCGCTTCTCGCTTTATGACAAGCGGCGCAACCGCGTGCGTGAACTTTCGGGCGGCATGAAGCGGCGCGTGCTGATCGGCAAGGCGCTGGCCCATGAACCCAAGGTGCTGTTCCTCGACGAACCGACGGCGGGCGTCGACGTGGCGCTGCGCAAGGACATGTGGGATGCGGTGGCCGAGCTGAAGAAGGAGGGCGTCACGATCATCCTGACGACCCACTACATCGAAGAGGCCGAGGCCATGGCGGATCGTGTCGCGGTGATCCGCAAGGGCGAGATCCTGATGGTCGAGCAGACCTCGGAGCTGATGCAGCGCCTGGGCCGCAAGGTGCTGACGATCGAGCTGCGCGAACCGCTGGCAGGGATCCCGCCGGCGCTTGGGGGGCTGGATCTGGAACTGGCGCCGGACGGGCTGTCGCTGAGCTACAGCTACGACACCCGGGCGGAACGCACCGGCATCGCCGGGCTGATGGCCCGCGTGCAGGAGGCCGGGATCGTCCTGAAGGACATCTCGACCACCGAGAGCACGCTGGAAGAGATCTTCGTGGACCTGGTTTCGGAGGGCGCGCAATGAACCTGCTGGCGATCAGGGCGATCTACATGAACGAGATGTCGCGGTTCTTCCGCACCATCCTGCAAAGCTTCGTGTCGCCCATCATCTCGACCTCGCTCTACTTCGTGGTCTTCGGCGCCGCCATCGGCTCGCGCATCGACCAGGTGGAGGGGGTCTCCTACGGGGCCTTCATCGTGCCGGGCCTGGTGATGCTGTCGGTGATCATGCAGTCGATCTCGAACGCGAGCTTCGGCATCTACTTCCCGAAATTCACCGGCACTTTCTTCGAGGTCCTCTCGGCCCCGGTGAACTTCCTCGAGGTGCTCCTGGGCTTCGTGGGGGCGGCGGCGACCAAGGCGCTGTTCATCGGGCTGGTGATCCTGGGGACGGCCTCGATCTTCGTGCACATCAGCATCGCCCATCCCTTCGCCATGGTGGCCTTCCTGCTGCTGACCTGCCTGGCCTTCGCGCTGCTGGGCTTCATCATCGGCATCTGGGCAAAGAACTTCGAGCAGCTCCAGCTGGTGCCGCTCCTCGTGGTGACGCCATTGGTGTTCCTGGGCGGCTCCTTCTACTCCACCTCGATGCTGCCGCCGTTCTGGCAGACGGTGACGCTGTGCAACCCGGTGCTCTACCTGATCTCGGGCTTCCGCTGGGCTTTCTTCGAGACCGCGGATGTGCCGGTGGGGATCTCGCTGCTGGCGATCTTCCTGTTCCTGTGCATCTGCATCGGGGTGATCTGGCGGATCTTCCAGACCGGCTGGCGCCTGCGCGACTGAAGCCGGGCAGGGGGCTCTGCCCCCGCGCCTGCGGCGCCCCCCCGGGATATTTCCGGCCAGATGATGAAGAGCGCGTCCGGGGCAATCGGGCGCGCCCTGTCGGTTTCATCTTTCCCAAAATATGCATGTTGCGACGCCGGGGGCGCGTGGAACGGATCAGCCCTGGGCGTGGAAGTGGTCGTAGATGGTTTCGGCCATGCTGCCCGAGATGCCGTCCACCGCCTTGAGATCGGCGAGGTTGGCGCGGCTGACGGCCTTTGCAGAGCCGAAATGTGCCAGCAGTGCGCGCTTGCGGGTGGCACCGACGCCGGGGATGTCGTCGAGCGGGTTGGCCATGTTGGATTTCGCGCGTTTGGCGCGGTGGGTACCGATGGCGAAGCGGTGGGCCTCGTCGCGCATCCGCTGGATGAAGTAGAGCACCGGATCGTTCATGCGCAGGGCGAAGGGTGGCTTGCCGGGCTTGTGGAACTCTTCCTTGCCGTGGTCGCGGTCGATGCCCTTGGCCACCCCCACCATCGGCAGGTCGGGCACGCCCATCTCGTCGAGGATCTGCTGCACCGCCGAGACCTGACCGGCGCCGCCGTCGATCAGCAGCAGGTCGGGCCAGAGGCCCTTCTCGCGCTCGGGATCCTCCTTCTGGAGGCGTTTCAGGCGGCGGGTCAGGACCTCTTTCATCATGCCGAAGTCATCGCCCGGCACCAGGTCGTCGCCGCGGATGTTGAATTTGCGGTATTGGGATTTCAGGAAGCCCTCGGGGCCCGCGACGATCATCCCGCCCACCGCGTTGGTGCCCTGGATATGCGAGTTGTCGTAGACCTCGATGCGCTGCGGGGCGGCCTCCAGGCCGAAGGCCTCGGCGACGCCCTTCAGCAGCTTCGCCTGGGTGGCGCTTTCCGACATCTTGCGGCCAAGGCTTTCCTTGGCGTTGCGCGCCGCACCCGCGATCAGCTCGGCCTTCTCGCCCTTCAGGGGGACCAGCAGGGCGACCTTGCGGCCGGCCTTTTCCGAAAGCGCCTCTTCCATCAGGTCGGCGTTTTCGATCGGGTGGGACAGCAGGATCTGGCGGGGCGGTTCCTTGCCGTCGTAGAACTGGCCCAGGAAGGCCTCAAGCACCTCGGCCTCGTCGACATCCGCGCCGGCGCGGGGGTAGAAATCCTGGTTGCCCCAGTTCTGGTGGGCGCGGATGAAGAAGACCTGCACGCAGGCCTGGCCGCCCTCCATGTGCAGCGCGATCACGTCGGCCTCGGCGGTGGCGCGGGGGTTGATGCCCTGGGCGGTCTGCACCTGGGTCAGCGCGCGGATCCGGTCGCGCAGGGCGGCGGCGCGCTCGAACTCCATCTCGTCGGAGGCCTGCTGCATCTCGGCGGCAAGTTTCTCCTGCACATCGGTCGAACGCCCCTGCAGGAAGCGTTCCGCATCGGCCACCGAGGCGGCGTAGTCGGCTTCCGAGATATGGCCCACGCAGGGTGCCGAGCAGCGCTTGATCTGGAAGAGCAGGCAGGGGCGCGTGCGCCCGGTGAACACCGCATCGGTGCAGTTCCGGAGCAGGAAGACCTTCTGGAGCTGGTTCAGCGTCCGGTTCACCGCGCCGGCGCTGGCGAAGGGGCCGTAATAGGCGCCCTTGGCCTTCCTGGCGCCGCGGTGCTTGCGGATCTGGGGAAAGGCATGGTCCTTGGCCACGACGATCTCGGGAAAGCTCTTGTCGTCGCGCAGCAGCACGTTGTAGCGCGGTTTCAGCTGCTTGATCAGGTTCTGTTCAAGCAGCAGGGCCTCGGTCTCGGTCCGGGTGGTCAGGAACATCATCGACCGGGTTTCCGAGATCATCCGCGCGATGCGGTGCGAATGCCCCGAGGGGCGCGCATAGTTCGACACCCTGGCCTTGAGGTTGCGCGCCTTGCCGACGTAGAGCACCCGGCTTTCGCCATCCAGCATCCGGTACACGCCCGGAGAGCCGTCAATCCGCGCCAGGTAGGACTGGATCAGCCTGTGGCCCGTCAGCGGGGCTTCGGAAGGGGTCGTATCGTCGGTCATCTCAGCCATTCAGGTTCGCTTCGATTCTCTGCTCTGGCTGCAAGATGTATCGTGCGGGGGCAAGGGCAAAGGTTTCCCCGGGTTCTGTGGATAACTGTGGGGATACCATTTTGACATCGTGAAAAAAGCCTTGAATCATGGTCCCTTCCTTAAAGAGATTAAATTTTAGGCGTTTTTGCAAGCTGCTGAAATTAATGGTGAAAAAGTTATCCATAGAGCAAAAGGCTGGAATCGTTAGAGTTTTGGTAACGCCTGTGTAAATGGAACATGACAGGTGCAAAACTTCCCCTAGGACTCTTCCGTAAGGGCGGGCGGGCTGGCCCGCTGAGCGGATCGGGCGCGCCCCTGCGGCAGCTTTGCGGCCCCGGGACAGGCCCGGGGCGGGGCAGGAGCGCGGTCCGGGCCAGGCCCCCGCGCGGGGGTCACTCGACGCCCAGCACATCCGGGGTCTGCCAGGCCAGGTGCTGGCCGCCATCGGTGCACAGCAGCTGGCCGGTGACACCATGGGCGGACAGGAAATAGCGCAGCGCGCCGACGATGTCGGAGGGGTTGGAGCCCCGCCCCATCACCGTGTTGACGCGCTGGTCGTGGAAGTGCTGCGGGCTCTGGCGGGCGCCCTGAAGCGTCGGGCCGGGGCCGATCGCATTGACCCGCACCTTCGGCGCCAGCGCCTGCGCGGCGGTCTGGGTGAAGGCCCATAGACCCATCTTGGAGATCGTGTAGCTGGTGAACTCGGGCGTCAGCTTGCGCACCCGCTGGTCCAGCATCTGGATCACCAGCGCGCGGGCCTGGGGTTCGCCCATGGCGTCGGTCAGGGGATCGGGGGCCTGGGCGGCGAAAAGCTGGGTCAGCAGCACGGGGGCGCGCAGGTTGGCCTCCATGTGCAGGTCCCAGGAGCTGCGCGTCATCTTCTCCATGTTGTCGTATTCGAAGGCAGAGGCGTTGTTGACGAGGCAGGTCAGTGGCCCCTCCAGCGCTTCGGCGGCGCGCGCCACCAAGGTTGCAACCTCGGCCTCCTGCGTCAGGTCGCCCTGCAGGGTCACCGCCTTGCGGCCCATGGCGCGGATCTCGGCGGCGACCTCCTCGGCGGCTTCGGCCGAGCCGTTGTAGTGGATCGCCAGGTCATGACCGTCTTCGGCCAGCGCCAGGGCCATCGCCCGTCCGAGCCGTTTCGCGCCGCCGGTCACCAGGGCCTTGCCGGTGCTCTCGCTCATGGATGTCCTCCTAGGTCAGAATGCTGCCGACATAGAGCACGTAGAGCCCCGTCAGCCCAGCCCCCCAGAGGCGGGAAATATCCTTTTTCATCAGCACGAAGGGCACCAGAAGCAGGGACGAGGCCGCCATCACCCAGAAATCGAAATGCACGAAGGAGGGATCGACGGTGATCTTCCCGAAAAGCGAGGTGATGCCGAGGATCGCCAGCAGGTTGAACATGTTCGACCCGATCACGTTGCCAAGCGCCACATCGGCCTGCCGGCGCAGCGCCGCCATCACCGTGGTGGCAAGCTCGGGCAGGGAGGTGCCGACGGCGACCAGCGTCAGGCCGATCACCGCCTCGCTGATGCCGAAGTCCCGCGCGATGTCGGAGGCGCCGTTGACCAGCAGGTTGGCCCCGACCGGCAGCCCCACCAGACCCAGCACCAGCATGGTCAGGATCTTCCACACCGGCAGGGATTCGTCGGCGGCCAGCTCCTCCAGCTCGGGATCGGCGGCGGCCTTGCCCTCGCGACGGTGGGCCAGGGCTTCGCGCGCCTGGTCGATCAGGATCAATGCCAGCACGGCCAGCATGATCAGCCCGGCCCAGCGATCGAAGACCCCCCGCAGCCCGAGCGCGATGGTCAGCGCCGTGGCACCCAGCATCACCAGGTAGGACTTCTTGGTGTCATGCCCCGAGGTGTGCAGCGCCGCCAGGATCGCCGGGATCCCCAGCACCAGCAGGATGTTGGCGATGTTCGATCCCACCACATTGCCAAGCGCCAGCGCCGCCTGGCCCTTGGAGACGGCCGAGAGCGACACGATCAGCTCGGGCGCGGAGGTGCCGAAGGCGACCACGGTCAGGCTGACCAGCAGGGCGGGCACGCCCAGGCGCAGGCTCAGCCCGCTGGCGCCGCGCACCAGCAGATCACCGGCGACGACCAGCAGGACCAGACCGATCCCGCAGAAAATCCATGGCAGCATGTGCCGTTATCCCTTTTTCTTTGAACTGCGGCAGGGGCAGGGGCCCGAACCGATCAGGTAGCGCCCGCAGGAGGGGCACTTGGCGGGCTTGCGGCCGCGCCGGCCATTGCCGAAGCCCAGCAGGTGCAGCTTGCCGAACATCGCAAGCACGCCCATCAGGACCAGGAACAGCAGGACGATCTTCAGCACCATCTCAGAGACCGAAACGGGCATAGGCGGCCCGCTCCTCGATCATCGCCAGACTGTCATCGAGGACCCGCACGCCAAGCCGGCTGAGCAGCCCGCGCTTGCGGCCGTAGTCGCGGAACTTCACCTTGTCGCCGAACCGCGCCTGCATTTCCGGGACCAGATGGCCGATGCCGTCGATCAGCCCCCGGGCCTGCGCCTTGCGGCCCAGGAAGATCTCTCCGGTGAACAGGTCTTCGGAGGTCACGAGCCGGTCGCCCCGGCGTGCCTTCACATGGGCAATGAAGGCCTCGTGGATATCTTCCAGGTGGAGCTTCAGCTTGCTCACGTCCTCCTCGTTCTCGGGGCGGAACGGGTCGAGCATGCTTTTCGAGGTGCCGGCGGTGTAGACGCGGCGTTCAATTCCCTGGCGGGCCAGGAAGACATGGGCGCCGAACCCCGCCGAGATCACCCCGATGGAGCCCACGATGGAGCTTTCGTCCGCCAGGATCTCGTCGGCGGCGCAGGCCAGCCAGTAGCCGCCCGAGGCCGCGACATCCTCGACGAAGGCGAAGACCGGGATCTTCCTTTCCTCGGCAAGGCGCCGGATGCGCGCGGCGATCAGCGCGCTCTGCACCGGCGAGCCGCCGGGCGAGTTGATCACCAGCGCCACCGCCACGGGCTTGCCGCGCCGGAAGGCCTTCTCGATGAGCGGCGCGAGGCCCGCGTCGCTCAGCTGTCCACGGGAGCCTGCGGCGATCATGCCGCTCAGCCGGATCACGGCGACCTGGGGGCCGCGCTTCCTGAAAGGGTGCCACTTTGCCATGCTCTCGCATGTAGGCGTGGCCGGCAGGGCAGACAAGGGTTGTGCGGGACCTGTGGCAGAGGCGCCGCATAAGCCCCCGCAGACGCGCCCTTGACGCCTGTCCGGCATGCATATTTGAGGAAAGATGAAAGCAGGGCCGCTCCCTGTCATCTGGCCATAAATATCCCCGCCGGAGGCCCCTGTCCGCAGGCGCACCGGAAGGTGTAGGGCGCACCCCGCAATCGCGCTTCCCCATGGCGCGGAGGAAGGATAGGACAGGGGCATGAGTCTGACCCTGCCGAATATCCTCACGATCCTGCGCCTGCTGGCCGCGCCCGGGATCGCCGTGTGTTTCCTTGCCCTGCCGCGCCCCTTTGCCGACTGGTGCGCGCTGATCCTCTTCGTCGTGGCCTCGGCGACCGACTGGTTCGACGGCTACCTGGCCCGCAGCCTCGGACAGGTCAGCAAGCTTGGCACCATGCTTGATCCGATTGCCGACAAGGCCATGGTGGTGATCGCGCTGGCGGTGCTGGGGCATTACTCCTCTCTTGCCGACCAGATCATGCTGCCCGCCGCCCTCATCCTGTTCCGGGAGGTCTTCGTTTCGGGCCTCAGGGAATACCTTGGCGACACGGCGGGGCTGCTGAAGGTGACGAAGCTGGCGAAGTGGAAGACCACCTTCCAGATGGTCGCCATCGCCGTTCTGCTGGCCCAGGGCATCGCCGAACAGCAGATGGGCATGCAGGTCTTCGGGCTGGAAAATGCCGACGTGCAGGATATCCTCTCGGGAACGGATCCCGACGGGCAGAACCTGCGCGGCCTTGCCACCCTGACCGACTGGTCGACCTGGGCGGGGCTGGTGCTGACCTGGATCGCCGCGATCCTGACCGTGATCACCGGGGCGGACTACTTCCTGAAGGCCCGCCCGCATCTGAAGGACGAGTGATGGACATCCTCTACTTCGCCTGGGTCCGCGAACGCATCGGCCTGCCGAAGGAACGCATCGAGACCTCGGCCACCACCGTGGCCGAGCTGGTGGAGGAACTGCGCACCCGCGAGGCGCGCTACGCCGAGGCCTTCTCGGATCTGAAGGCGCTGCGCGTTGCCCTCGACCAGGAGCTTTCGGAATTCGACGCCCCCCTGGCCGGCGTGCGCGAGGTCGCCTTCTTCCCGCCGATGACGGGGGGCTGAGCATGTCTGCCGAGATCCGCGTCCAGGAAGCCGCCTTCGATCCGGGCGCGGAGCTTTCGGCCTTCACGCCGCGCGCCGCGGCGGCGGGGGCGGGCGCCATGGTCAGCTTCACCGGGCTGGTGCGCGATCTTCCCGGCGCGGGCGGCCTCTCGCGCATGGTGATCGAGCATTACCCCGGCATGACCGAGAAGGCGCTGGAGAAGATCGCCGCAGAGGCCGCCGATCGCTGGCCGCTGGGCCCGGTGCTGATCCTGCACCGCTTTGGCGCGCTGACGGGGCAGGAGCCGATCATGATGGTGGCCACCGCCTCGGCGCATCGCGTCGCGGCCTTCGAGGCCGCCGAGTTCCTGATGGATTACCTGAAATCCCGCGCCCCCTTCTGGAAGAAGGAAGAGACCGGCGACGGCACCCGCTGGGTCGCTGCCAGGTCCGAGGACGAGGATGCACTCGGGCGCTGGCGCTGACGGCGCCGTTCCGACACTCCGTATTTGGGGAAAGATGAAAGCCTGAAGGCCGCTGCTTTCAGCTTTCTTCAAATATGCCCGCCGGAGGCATCGCGCCGCAGGCGCGATTTCCGTCCCGGACCTTACTTCGGCCCGGACCTTACTTCGGCTTGTGGATCCGCTCGATGTAGGCGCGCAGCTCTTCCGCCTCGTGGCGCGCCTCGCGCAGGCCTTCCATGGCGGCCTCCAGCTCGGCCGTGGTCTGTGACAGCTGGGTGCCAAGCTCGCGTTCGCGCTGCTCGAGGTAGGTGATCGCCTGGTCGCGCATGTCTTCGGCCTCGTGCAGCTCGTGGGCCATGCGGTCAAGCTCTCCCATGTCGGCGCCGGCGACGCGCGTGAAGCGGTGCAGCAGCCAGTAGGCGAACCAGCCCAGCAGAAACGCCACGAAAAGGATGATGGCGGTGGCGATGATGAATTCGTTCCTGCTCACGTCTCGGTTCCCATTCCGCCCGGCTGTCGGGGCATCGTTGCTGTGGCCTCAGTCCGTCTCGTCGCCCGAGCCGGTGTCGTCGTCGATGGTGTCCGCATCGCCCGGACCCGCGCTGTCGTCCCCGTCCTGCGACGGGAGGGCCTCATCGCCGCTGCCCACAGGCTCTTCGGCTTCGGGGGCGGGGGACGCTTCGGAGGCGGGGGCCGCTTCGGGGGCGGGGGCCGCTTCGGGGGCATCGGAGGCAGGCGCAGCTTCGGGGGCTGTCGCGGGTTTCGCGGTCCCGGCCGTGCCGTCGTCGCGCAGGCGGAACTCGATCCGCCGGTTGGCCTCGCGGCCTTCCTCGGTGTCGTTGTCGGCAATCGGGTCGGCTTCGCCATAACCCTTTGCCACGAAGCTGCGGGTCAGCACGCGGCGCATCTGCAGCGCATTCATCACCGACTGGGCGCGCTGCTGCGACAGCGCCTCGTTCATTTCCTCGCGGCCCTGGCTGTCGGTGTAGCCGGCGATCTCCAGTGGCAGGCCGGGGCAGGTGCGCAGCGTTGTTGCCATGGCATCCAGCAGGTGGCGGCTGTCGGCGGTGACCGTGGCAGAGCCCGGTTCGAAGGTGATCTTGCTGTGCTTCTGGGCCGCGCGCAGCTGGGTCAGGCACTGTTGGGGCGTCGGCACCGAGGCGACCGGGTCCAGCTTCTTCTGGTAGGTCACGTCGATGTCGTAATCGGCGCCCTTGGGCAGGCGGTCGCCGAACAGCCGCGCGATGTCGGCGCTGGCGGATTTTTCGCCGGTGTCCCCGCGGATGGTGATCTTGTCGGGGGTGACCGTGACCAGGCCGTTCGACAGATGCGCCAGCGCGTCGAGCGCGGTCATCACCCGGGTCGGCCAGAGATCGGGCAGCGTGTCATCGAGCCGGGCCGCCATGTAGACATGGCCGCTGCCGAAGCGCGCCTGGGCCAGGGCCTCGGCGGCACTGCGCATCCGGGCATCGCTGAGGCGCCCGCGCATCTGCAGCAGGCCCTCGGGGCTGAGGGTGGCGGTGAATTCCGGCGGCTCGGCGGGGGCGGCCTGGGTGTCGGGGGCGGGGGGCAGCACGGCGTGCAGCGCGTAGACGTCGGGCAGATTGCTTTCCAGCTCTCCGACCACGGTGTCGTAGCTGGCCTGGGCGGTGCCGGGGGCGGCCACCAGGCTGATGTCGGCATCCGAGAAGGAGACGCTGCCGCCGCCCAGCTTGCCCACGGCGCGGATCGCCATGGCGGCGGCCTCTCCCCAGTCCGAGGAGGGCACGCCGAGGCCGATGGTGCAGTCTGCCGTGCCGGTCATCCCGGCCTCTTTCGCGGCGGCCAGGATCTGGCTGCGGGCCTGGGGCGTGTCGGCGGAACAGGCATCGAAGCCGGTCCGGCCGCCCTCGGAGACGAAGCGCAGCGTGAAGGGGGCGATGATCGGGCGCGGCGCACTGATCGCCAGGCTGAGGTCGAGCCCGGGCTGCGCGGCGCGGCGCAGCGCGGTTTCCAGCTGGTGCTTCTGGGCCGGGCTCTGGCTCATGGCGGTGATCGCCACGGCATCGGGCCGGACCGAGACCTTGGAATTGGGCAGCTGTGCCAGCGCCTGCACCGCATAGTCCAGGCTGGCCTGCCAGTCGGCGGGCAGGGGATAGTCGGCGGTTTGCAGCAGGTCGTTGACGGTGGTGACGCCGGGCAGGGCGCGGATCGCCTTCAGCAGGCCGTCACGGTCAGATTTCGTCGGGATCAGCCCGATCAGCGACAGTTCCCCGCCATTGCGCAGGATCTGCACCGAGAAGGCCGGCGGCGCCAGGTCGCGGGTCGCCGCGGTCTGCATCCGGTCGATCACCCGGGAGGCATCGACGATATGGCCGGCAGCGGTCCGGGCGTCGAAGCGGGCGGATTCGGTGGGGGCGGTGCCGGTCAGGATCACCTGAAGCCCGTCGGCGCGCACCTCGGCCCAGCCCAGCGACGCCCCCTGGAGGGCGTCACGCACATCGCGTTCGGAGGTCGTCTCGACCACATCGGCGATATAGGTCGCCGTGGCCAGGCTTCCGCCGGCGGCGGCCAGCAGGGAGCCGGTGAGGATGGCAAGGGACGTCAGGCGCATCGGCTTCGGGGTCTCGTGAACAGTGGGGCCCGGTGTACCGGCGCCCGCCCCCCCTTGCAATCAGACGAACAGGGCGACGGCGAAAAACGGCAAGGGCAGCAGCCCGGCGTCGCGGTTGGCGCGGAACAGCATCAGCAGCCCGTCCATGTCCTCGCTGTCGAAACGGCGCAGCTGCCACAGCAGGTGGCAGAGCCAGGCCAGGATGCCCAGCAGCGCCACGACCAGCCGCACCGAATCCCCCGAGGGGGCGACGGCGGCCAGCACCGACAGGCACAGCAGCGCGAAGGCGATCAGCATGAAGCGGATCAGCCAGGCGCGGGTCTTCTCCATGAACAGGCGGGCGGTGGACTTCACCCCGATCAGCGCGTCGTCCTCCTTGTCCTGGTGGGCATAGATGGTGTCGTAGAACAGCGTCCAGGCGATCCCGGCCAGATACATCAGCACCGCCGGCAGCCCCAGGCTTCCGGTATGGGCGGTCCAGGCCAGCAGGGCGCCCCAGTTGAAGGCGATGCCCAGAAAGACCTGCGGCCACCAGGTGAAGCGCTTGGCGAAGGGATAGACCGCCACCGGCAGCAGGGAGATCACGCCCATGATCACCGCCGCGCGCGGGAAGCTGATCAGGATCGCGAAGGAGATCAGGCACTGAAGAACCATCCAGGCCGCCGCGCCCGCCACGCTGACCTGCCCCGAGGGGATCGGGCGCGAGCGGGTGCGTTCCACCTTGCCGTCGAAATTGCGGTCGGTGATGTCGTTCCAGGTGCAGCCGGCGCCGCGCATCAGTACCGCGCCGATGCCGCAGCCGAGGAAGATCCACAGGTCCATCCAGCCGGCATGTCCGTCCGAGACCATGGCCAGCAGCAGCGACCACCAGCAGGGCAGCAGCAGCAGCCAGGTGCCGATCGGGCGGTCTGCGCGCGAGAGTCGCAGATAGGGCCGCGTCCAGGCCGGGGCGGTGTGATCCACCCAGTTGCCCTTCACCGCGTCCGAGACCTGGCCCCGGGGTGAAGCGTCCTCTGGTGTCGCGTTCTGGTTGGACATATGTAGGCCTCATGGAAAATGCTGCGAAAGTCAGGCTCTGTGTAGAGCACCCGCTGGGTCAGGGGCAAACCGTTCCTCTGGAGCGCGAGCAGGCGCATTACCTTTTCGGGGTGATGCGGCTGGCCGAGGGCGCGGCGATCGCGCTGTTCAACGGACAGGACGGCGAATGGCGCGCCGAGGTCACCCGGGCCGGCAAGCGCGGCGGAGAGCTGACCTGCGTCGAACAGACGAAACCTCAGGGCGGCCCCGCCGATGTCTGGCTGATGTTCGCGCCGATCAAGAAGACCCGCACCGATTTCATCGTCGAGAAGGCCGCCGAGATGGGCGCGGCGCGGATCTGCCCGGTGCAGACCGAATTCACCAATGCCGAACGCATCCGCCGCGACCGGCTTCAGGCCCATGCGCTTGAGGCCGCAGAGCAATGCGGCAACACCTACGTGGCCGAGGTCGACGACCTTGCGCGCCTTGACCGGATGCTGGCCGACTGGCCCGAGGGCCGCCAGCTGATGTTCTGCGATGAGGCCCTGGCCGAGGACGAGACCCCCGCCGGGCTGAAGAACGCTCCGAAGGGCCCCTGGGCGATCCTGATCGGTCCCGAGGGCGGCTTTTCCGAGGCCGAGCGTGCCCGGCTGAGGGCGCTCGATTTCGCCTGGCCGGTGCAGCTGGGGCCCCGCATCCTGCGCGCCGATACGGCGGCGGTGGCGGCGCTGACGCTCTGGCAGGCGGCGCTCGGGGACTGGCAGTGATCCGTCCGGCGCGCCCGGAAGATGCCGCCCCCATGGAGGCCTTCCTGTCCGGGCACGCCGAGACCTCGATGTTCCTGCGCGGCAACCTGGCCGCCCATGGCATCGGCGCCAGCGAGGCGGCCAATGCGACGGATTTCTGGCTCTGGGAGGATGCGGGCAGGCTGGCCGGCGTCTTTGGTGCCACCCGCTCGGGCAACCTGATGCTTCAGCTGCCGGGCCGTGCCCCCGAGGCGCTGGCGGCGGCAGCCCGGGCGCTGAAAGGGCGTCCCTTCAAGGCCCTGACCGGAGAGGCCCGCCAGGCCGAGGCCTTCCTGAAGGTGCTGGGCCAGTGGGACGGGCTGCGCGTCAACGACCTGGAGCCGCTCTATCGGCTGGATCTCTCGAAGCTGCCGGGCGGCGCGTCGCCCCTGCGCCGCGCCCGTTCGGAGGAACTCCCGATGCTTTCGGCCTGGTTCGCCGCCTACGAGCGCGATCTGGGCTTTGCCGCAGCCGATCCCGCAGAGGCCCGGTTGCAGGCCTTTCTGCGCGCCGAGGAGGCGGTTTCGGGCGGCAGCGCCGTGCGGCTGCTGACCGAAGCGGATCGCCCCGTCGCCATGGCCGCGCTGAATGCCGAGGCGGTGGATTGCGTGCAGCTGGGCGGGGTCTACGTGCCGGAAGGCGCGCGCAATGCCGGGCTGGGCCGCCGCGTCGCCCGCGCGGTTCTGGCCGAGGCCCGCGACCGCGGTGCGCGCACCGCGATTCTCTTTGCCAACAACCCCGCCGCGGCCCGCGCCTATGAGGCCATCGGCTTTGAACGCATCGGCGATTACCGCATTGCCATGCCCCAGGCTCCGACCGTGCTGGGCGAGGTTCCGAAATGATCCGCCCTGCCGCCGCCGCTGGCCTGAAACGCTGGAGCGAGGCGCTGGCCGGCATCGGGATCGCGGCATTTGGCCTCTGGGGCGTGCTGCATTTTCATGCAGTTGCGCAATGGGGCAGCGGGGTCATCGTGCTGGCGGGGCTGGCGCTGGCCTGGACCGGCGTGCAGCGCGCGCGCTTTCGCACCGGCGCCGGTGGTCCCGGCGTGGTACAGGTGACCGAGGGCCAGCTGGCCTATTACGGCCCCTTCACCGGCGGCGCCGTGGCGCTGAGCGAAGTCTACCGGCTGACCCTCGATCCCGGCCCCGACAGGCCCTGCTGGCGGCTTTCCCAGCAAGGCCAGCCCGATCTGTCGATCCCGCTGGATGCCGAGGGCGCCGAACAGCTGTTCGATCTTTTCGCCGCGCTGCCGGGTCTGCGCACCGCGGCGCTGGTTGCGGCGGTGCAGCAGGTCCATGCAGGAACGCGCAACCGCCCTGCGGTGATCTGGGATCGCAGCACGCTGCGCCTGCATTGACACCCGCCCGGTTTCGGCTCAGGACTTGTGCCCCAAAGCACCGAGCACCGGCACGAGACCAAGAGGCGGAGGCCCCCCAACATGTCCATTCCCCAATCCGGCGGCGGGCCGATCGAGCGTCATGAGCAGATGGCGGAATACCTCGAGGCCGGCTGCAAGCCGGTCGAGGACTGGCGCATCGGCACCGAGCACGAGAAATTCGGCTACCTGACGGACACGCTGGAGCCGCTGCCCTACGCCGGTGAACGTTCGATCCTGGCGGTTCTGGAGGGGCTGCGCGATGCCCATGGCTGGGCCCCCGTGGAAGAGGCCGGCCACCTGATCGGCCTGACCAAGGACGGCGCCAATGTCTCGCTCGAACCGGGCGGCGCGCTGGAGCTGTCGGGCGCACCGCTGGAAACCATCCACCAGACCTGCGACGAGGTGAACGAACACCTGCGCGAAGTGAAGGGCATCGCCGACAAGATCGGCGTGGGCTTCATCGGGCTGGGCGCGGCGCCGATCTGGAAGCACGAGGAAATGCCCCTCATGCCGAAGGGCCGCTACAAGCTGATGGATGCCTACATGGGCCAGGTCGGCACCACCGGCACCACCATGATGCGCCGCACCTGCACGGTGCAGGTGAACCTCGATTTCGGATCCGAGGCCGACATGGTGAAGAAGCTGCGCGTGGCGCTGGCGCTGCAACCCGTCGCGACCGCGCTCTTTGCCAACTCGCCCTTCTTCGAGGGCAAGCCGAACGGCATGAAAAGCTATCGCTCCGCCGTGTGGCGCTCGCTCGATGATGCGCGCACGGGGATGCTGCCCTTCGTCTTCGACGAGGGCTTCGGCTTTGAAAGCTACGTGGATTACGCGCTCGATGTGCCGATGTACTTCGTCTATCGGGACGGCAAGTACATCAACGCGCTTGGCCAGTCGTTCCGGGATTTCCTGAAGGGCGAACTGCCGGCGCTGCCCGGCGAAAAGCCGACCCTGTCGGACTGGGCCGATCACCTGACGACGATCTTCCCCGAAGCGCGCCTGAAGAAGTTCATCGAGATGCGCGGCGCCGATGGCGGCCCCTGGCGGCGTCTTTGCGCGCTGCCGGCCTTCTGGGTCGGGCTGATGTATGACGGCACGGCGCTGGATGCCGCCTGGGACCTGGCCAAGGGCTGGAGCGCCGAACAGCGCGAGGCGCTGCGCGTTGCGGCCGGCACCGACGGGCTTCAGGCCAAGGTCGAGGGCATCGACATGCACAAGCTGGCGCGCGAGGTTCTGGAGATCGCCGATGCCGGTCTGAAACGGCGCGCCCGTCCCGGGGCCGGCGGCCTGATCCCGGACGAGACCCACTTCCTGAACGCGCTGCGCGAAAGCGTCGACACCGGCAAGGTCCTCGCGGACGAGATGCTGGACAAGTACAACGGCGCCTGGGGCGGCGATCTGACGAAGATCTTCGGCGAATACGCCTACTGACCGAAGGAGGGGCCGCTTGCGGCCCCTTCCATTGCCGGGGGCGGGCCGAAGCGGTTGTCCCCGGGCGTGCCCTTCAGCACCATCAGGCACAGCAGCACGATCCAGCCCACCGCCGGGATCAGGATCAGCAGCAGCCACCAGGCCGACATGTCGCGGTCATGCAGGCGCCGTCCACCGGCGCAGAGGCTGGGCAGCAGCAGCACCAGGCTGGCGATCGAGCCCAGCAGGTCGTAGGTGACCCCGCCCAGCAACCCGTCCTCCAGCACCGAGAAGCCCAGGCTGACCAGCAGGGTGAAGAGGGCCCACCACCAGTATTCCGAGCGCGACGCGCGCCCCGAGATGACGGCATACTTGCCCCAGCAGGTGCGGATGGCATCGGTGAAGGTCATGGGTTTCCTCCTCTTTCCCGAGAGAGGGTGGCGGGGGCGGCCCCCGCCGTCAAGCGTGACCTTAGCCCTTCTTCTTGCCGATCTTCGGCTCTTCGCCCTTCAGCAGGCGGGCGATGTTGGCCTTGTGGCGGATGAAGATCAGCACCGCCAGGGCGATCGCCAGCAGCGTCATGTCGGCGCGCCCGAAGGCCCAGAGCCAGAGCGGCATCACCGCCGCCGCGATCAGCGCCGAAAGCGAGGAGATACGGAAGATCAGCGCCATCACCAGCCATGTCCCGCAGGCGGCCAGGCCGCCCGGGAAGAACAGCGCCAGCAGCGTGCCCAGGTAGGTGGCCACGCCCTTGCCGCCCTTGAACTTCAGCCAGACCGGGAAGCAATGGCCCAGGAAGGCGGCAAAGCCCGCCACCTGCACCGCGTCCTGCCCGGCCAGCGCCATGGCGATCAGCACCGCGATGGCGCCCTTGCCGCTGTCGAGGATCAGCGTCAGGAAGGCCGCCAGCTTGTTGCCGGTGCGCAGCACGTTGGTCGCCCCGATATTGCCCGATCCGATCTGGCGCAGATCCCCCAGCCCGAAGGCGCGGGTGATCACGATGCCGAAGGGGATCGAGCCCAGCAGGTAACCCAGGATCGCCGTGGCGATCAGCACGCCCGCTCCGGAGGTCAGCGCCGGGATCACGACAGATCCCCGAAGACTGCACGGCCCGCGACGAAGGTCGCCTTCACGCGGCCCTGCATCCGGGCGCTGTCGAAGGGCGTGTTCTTGGATTTCGAGCGCAGGCTGAAGCGGTCCAGCACGAAGGGCGCGTCGGGATCGAACAGCACCAGATCGGCGGGCGCGCCGACCTCAAGACGCCCGCAGGGCAGGCCGAGGCGTTTTGCGGGGTTCAGCGACAGGGCGCGGAACAGCACCGGCAGGCTCAGGTCGCCGGCATGGACCAGGCGCATGGCGGCGGGCAGCAGCGTCTCCAGCGCCACGGCGCCCGAGGCGGCCTCCTCGAAGGGCAGGCGCTTGCTTTCCTCGTCCTGGGGCGTGTGCATGGAGCTGATGATGTCGATCAGCCCCGAGGCCACGGCCTCGACCACGGCCTGGCGGTCATCCTCGGCGCGCAGCGGCGGCTTCACCTTGAAGAAGGTGCGGTAATCCGCAACGTCGTATTCGTTCAGCGTCAGGTGGTGGATCGACACGCCGGCGGTCACGTCCAGACCGTTCTGCTTGGCGCGTTCCAGCGCGGGCAGGGCGCGGGCGGTGGTCACCTGGTCGAAATGGTACTTCACCCCTGTCATCTCGATCAGCGAGATGTCGCGATCAAGGCCCATGCGCTCGGCCATGGGCGAGACCGAGGGCAGGCCCTTCAGCGTCGCGAACTTGCCCGAGGTGGCGCAGGCGCCCTTGGTCAGACCGGGTTCCTGAATGTGTCCCAGCACCAGCGCGCCGCTGGATTTCGCATAGGTCAGGGCGCGGGTCAGCACCTTGGTTTCGGTGACCACGCGGTCGCAATCGGTGAAGGCCACGGCGCCGGCATCCATCAGGAAGCCGATCTCGGTCATCTCGCGGCCCGCGCGGCCCTTGGTGAGGGCGGCCATGTGCAGCACGTTGACGGCGCAGTCCTCGCGCGCGCGGCGCGAGACGAATTCCAGCGTCTCGGGGTTGTCGATCGCGGGATCGGTGTCGGGGCGGGTGACGATGGTGGTCACGCCCCCGGCAGCCGCGGCGGCCCCGGCGGTGCCAAAGCTTTCCTTGTGGCGTTCCCCCGGTTCGCAGACCTTCACGCCGATATCGATGATGCCCGGTGCCAGGCACAGGCCGTTGCCGTCGATCACCGTTTCGGCGGTGACGCCCGTCAGCGCGCCCAGGGCGGCAATGCGCCCGTCGGCGCCGATCAGCAGGGCGCCCTCGGTCTCGGTCCCGGCATCGGGGTCGATCAGGCGGACATTGGACAGAAGCGTGCTGGTCATCGGCGGGTCCCCGGCAGTCTCGTTCGGGGCAGCTATACGCCATGTGCCGGGCAGGGTGTAGGCGCGATTTGCGCGGCTTCAGCCGAAGGCGAGCATCGCGCCGAAGGCAATCAGCGCGGCCATCACCAGCCCCGCCAGGATCGACAGCGGCAGCCACAGCCGCGAGCGCGACGGATCGGTGACCAGTGGCGCGCCCAGCGGCGGCAGGGTGCCGCGCGCGCCCGGGCTGGGCAGCGGCGAGAGGCCGATGGGCAGGCGGGGGGGCTCGAAACGGCCACGCAGCAGCAGGCCGCGCGGCAGTGTCAGCGCGCGGGGGGCGTGACAGACCAGCCGGCCATGCACCAGCAGTACCGGGCCGTGCAGCGCATCCAGCGCCTCGGCGCTGCGCTGCACGTCGTCCTCGTCCATGCCGAGGCCCTGCACCAGGTATCCCGACAATCCGAAGCCGGTCAGGTCGGCGGGGTCGATCAGCTCGATCCAGTCGGCGGTTTCCTCCACCCCGAGGCCCAGCAGCTCGGCCACCGCGCGGGGGGCTTCGCCGCGATCCCGGGCCGCGCGGATGCGGGCCCCTGCAAAGGGGTTCTCGGGGTCTGCGGACAGCACGTAGACGGCTTCCCGGTCCGCCGGGGCCAGCGTCAGTGCCCTGTCGCCTGCAGTCAGCATATTTTGAGTCGCGTCCACCATGACGTCGATGGTAGCGCGAACCGGCCCGGGTCCAGCGGGAATCCAGCGTTCCGGGCCGTTTCCCGCTCAGGCGGCGCGCCGCTCGCGCAGATTGCGGGCAAGCAGGTCCATCGCGGCCATGCGCACGGCCACGCCCATCTCCACCTGATCCTGGATGACCGAGCGGTTGATGTCGTCGGCGATGGTGCCGTCGATCTCGACCCCGCGGTTCATCGGGCCGGGGTGCATGACGATGGCGTCTTCCTTGGCAAAGGCCAGCTTCTCGGCATCGAGGCCGTAGCGGTGGTAGTATTCGCGCTCGGACGGGATGAAGCCGCCGTCCATGCGTTCCTTCTGGAGCCGCAGCATCATCACCACGTCGACATCCTTCAGGCCTTCCTTCATGTCGTCGTAGACCTCGCAGCCCAGCTCTGCGAAGGCGCCGGGAACCAGGGTGGTGGGGCCGACCAGGCGGATGCGGTTCTCCATCTTGTGCAGCAGCAGCAGGTTCGAACGCGCCACGCGGCTGTGGGCGATGTCGCCGCAGATCGCGATGTTGAGCCGGTGCAGGCGGCCCTTGGCGCGCCGGATGGTCAGCGCGTCCAGCAGGGCCTGGGTCGGGTGTTCGTGCTTGCCGTCCCCGGCGTTCAGCACCGCGCAGTTGACCTTCTGGGACAGCATCTCGACCGCGCCGGAATGGGGATGGCGCACCACCAGCAGATCGGGGTGCATGGCGTTGATCGTCATGGCGGTGTCGATCAGCGTCTCGCCCTTCTTGATCGACGACGCCTGCATCGACATGTTCATCACGTCGGCGCCCAGCCGCCGCCCGGCCAGCTCAAAGCTGGACTGGGTGCGGGTCGAGTTCTCGAAGAACATGTTGACCTGGGTCAGGCCCTTCAGCGCATCGCCGTGCTTGTCGTGCGAGCGGTTCAGCGCGACGTATTCGTCCGCGAGGTCCAGCACGGTGGTGATTTCATCCGGGGCAAGCTGTTCGATTCCCAGCAGGTGGGTCTGGCGAAAGGTCATGGTGGACTCCCCGGTTCCTGGATACGGGGCGCTTATAGGCCGGGGCGGGGGCGGGCGGCAAGGTGAGGCGTGCGCTCGGGCGCGCCGGGCGATAGGGTGGCGCCATGGAATCGGCTGAAGACTGGCACCTGGCCCGGGCGCTGCTGGAATGGCAGCTCGACATGGGCGTGGACGAGTGCATCGGGGACACCCCGGTGGACCGTTTCGTCGCGTCCCAGGCGGCGCGCGCCCCGCGCCCCGCAGCACCGGCCGCCCCCGCCGTGATCCGGCACGAGCTGGACCCCGTGGAGGTCGCGCAGGCGGCGGCCCAGGGCGCGAGCACGCTGGAAGAGCTGCGCGCGGCGATCACCGCCTATGAACATTGCGAACTGCGCCAGGGCGCGCGCCACACGGTCTTCTGCGACGGCCTGCCGGGCGCGAAGGTGATGATCCTCGGCGAGGCGCCGGGGCGCGACGAGGACCGCGAGGGGCGTCCCTTCGTGGGCCGTGCCGGTCAGCTTCTGGACCGGATGTTCGCCGCCATCGGCCTGTCACGCGACGGCGAGACGCCGGACAATGCCTTCTACATCACCAACGTGATGCCCTGGAGACCGCCTCAGAACCGCGATCCCCGACCCGAGGAAATCGCCATGATGCTGCCCTTCGTGCAGCGTCACATCGCGCTTGCCAGGCCCGAGGTGCTGATCCTGATGGGCAACATTTCCTGCCAGGCGGCGCTGAACAAGCGCGGCATCCTGAAGCTGCGCGGCCACTGGACCAAGGCCTTCGGCATCCCCGCGCTGCCGATGACCCACCCCGCCTACCTGCTGCGCCAGCCCCATGCCAAGCGCGAGGCCTGGTCCGACCTGCTTGAAATCCGCGCCCATCTGGACGGACTCGGCTGAGAATGCCGGTGGATCTGCTGGTCCTGCTGACCTTCGTGCCCGCCGCGCTGGCGCTGAACCTGACGCCGGGCGCCGACATGCTGTTCTGCATCGGCCAGGGGCTGCGTGACGGCCCCGGGGCGGCCTGGAAGGCCAGCGCCGGCGTTGCCACCGGCGGCCTGATCCATGCCAGCATCGCCGGCATCGGGCTGGGGGCGCTGGTGGCCGCCCATCCCCAGGCCCTGCTGGCGATCCGCTGGCTGGGCGCGGGCTACCTGCTGTGGATGGCGGTGCAGATCCTGCGCTCGGACGGGGCGGGGGCGGCGGCGCCACGGGCCGCGCGGCCCTTCCGCGACGGGCTGCTGGTCAACCTGACCAACCCGAAGGTGATCCTGTTCATCCTGGCCTTCGTGCCGCAATTCGTCGATCCCGCGCGCCCCCTTCTGGCGCAGTTCCTGTGCTTCGGCGCCGTGCTCTCGCTGGGCGGGCTGGTCGTCAACGGCGTTGCCGGATCGCTGGCCGGGGCGCTTCAGGCGCGGGTCTCGGGCGGGGGCGGGCGCTGGCTGCGCCGCCTCTCGGCGCTGATCTTCGCGGGCCTCGCGCTCCGCCTTCTCTTCCTGCAACGGAGCTGATCCCCATGGCCGTCCCGATGTCCGAACGCCCCTTCCTTCCCGTGCGCATCGCGGTGCTGACGGTGTCCGACACCCGCACGCTTGCGGACGACCGCTCGGGCGACACGCTGGTCGCGCGGATCGAGGGGGCCGGGCACCTGCTGGCCGCGCGCCAGATCCTGCCGGATGAGCGCATCCAGATCGCCGACCAGCTGCGCGCCTGGGTCGCCGATCCCCAGATCGACGTGGTGATTTCCACCGGCGGCACCGGGCTGACCGGGCGCGACGTGACCGTCGAGGCGCATCGCGATGTCTACGAGAAGGAGATCGACGCCTTCGCCACGGTCTTCACCATCGTTTCCATGCAGAAGATCGGCACCTCTGCGGTGCAGAGCCGCGCCACCGGGGGCGTTGCCGGGGGCACCTACCTGTTCGCCCTGCCGGGCAGCACCGGCGCCTGCAAGGATGCCTGGGACGAGATCCTGGTGAAGCAGCTCGATTATCGCCACGCGCCGTGCAACTTCGTCGAGATCCTGCCGCGCCTGGACGAGCACCTGCGCCGCAAGTAGGCGCTCAGGGCGCCGCGCAGCCCTGTACCTCGACCGCGTATTTCGATCCCAGCACGGTGATCTTCAGCCGCGAACGGTCCAGCAGCGCGCCGCCCTTGTCGCCCGATTGCAGCCGGGCGCGCACCACCAGAACATCGCCCTGCCGGGCACTGCGGGCATCCGAAACGGCGACATCGGGCAGGTTCGGTTCGAACACCGCGACCTCGGAACCGCCGGCCGAGGGCATGGTCAGCCGCGCGACAAGCTCTGCCCCGTCGGGCTGGCCCTTGTCCTGAAGCGGCTTCAGCGTGCAGGTGACCCGGGTCAGCCGGGCCTCGCGCGCGGAATAGGGGCGCCCGGCCAGGGCTGCGGCAATCGGCGGATCGCGGTGCCCGGCCTCGGCGGGCAGGGTGGCGACGACATGGACGTCCAGCGGCACGCAGACGGCCTCGCAGATGCCCAGGTTGATCTCTCCCTGCAGGCGCACCGGCTGGCTGGGGTCCTTCGGCACCACCTGAAGCGGCAGCACCACGTGATCCTTGTAGCCGATGGAGCGCAGCCCGTCCCAGTCGAAGACCACGGGTTTCGGCCAGACGATCTGCAGGCTTTTCACGTTGTCCGAGCCCGACCAGTCGAAGCGCGGCGGGATGCCGGCGCTGCCGGGGCTGCGCCAATAGGTCTTCCAGCCATGGGCCAGCGTCAGCTCAAGCCCGGCGATATGCTCTCCGTCGCCCTGCCGCCAGCCGGGCAGGATCTGGGCAACCAGGTATTCGGCATAGGGATTGGCCTGCGCGACCGGAACGGATCCGAGGGCGGCCAGACCGGCAAGGCAAAGGCGAGCGAGAAGCGTTTTCATCGCGAAACAGATGAAGGCAGAGCGGTTAAAAGCCAATTCACAAAGCCTCGAACCGGATGACACAATCGTCGAAATTGTCACGGTGCGCATCTGGCGCCTTGTCAGGCGGCACGACAGACCTCACCTTTGAAGGGTGGTGCCGTGCAGGCGCCGCGCCAAGGCCCGGCCCGACCGGCGCCGAAACGGCCCCGTTCAAAGGAGGGACAACGTGCAGGACCAGCTCAACCTCACCGGACAGATCCTGATTGCCATGCCGGGCATCGGGGACAGCCGATTCGAACATTCGGTCATCCTGATCTGCGCCCATGGCGACGACGGGGCCATGGGCCTGATGATCAACCGCCATGCCGGCCAGGTCACGCTGGGGGCGCTTTGCGACCAGCTGTCGATCGACGTGCCGCGCAAGATGGCCGAGCGGGCCGTGCATTCCGGCGGCCCGGTGGAGCGCGAGCGCGGCTTCGTGCTGCATTCGTCGGAATACAAGGGCTCGGTCTCGACCCTGCCGATCTCGGACGAACTGTCGATGACGGCGACGCTGGATATTCTCGAGGATATTGCCGAGGGGCGGGGGCCTGCGCGCTCGATGATGATGCTGGGCTATTGCGGCTGGGCGCCCGGCCAGCTGGAGGCCGAGCTGGGCGAGAACGGCTGGCTGATCGGGGACCCGACGCAGGAGCTGATCTTCGACCGCGAGAATGCGCAGAAATGGGGCATGTCGATGACCGCGCAGGGCATCAACCCGCTGCTGTTGTCGCCCGCAGCCGGGCGCGCCTGAGGAATTCCCGCAGCCGGGCGCGCCTGAGGAATTCCCGCCGCCGGGCGCGCCTGAGGAATTCCCGCCGCCGGGCGTGCCTGAAGGGTGCCCGCCGCCGGAACGCTCAGTCCCGGGGGGCGGCGGCGCGGCGCAGGCGGTCGTTGATCGCAAGCCCGATGCCGGTTTCCGGGATCGGCGAGACGGCGATCTTTGCCACCCCGGCGCGGTCCAGGCCATGCATCATCCGGAACAGGTTCGCCGCCGCCTCGGGCAGGTTGCCCGCAGGCGAGAGATTCCAGTCCGTGCGGACCGGCCCGAAGCCCAGCAGCACCTCGTCCGGGGCCACGGTGTCGGCATTCAGCCGCATGGTGCCCTTCGGCGCGTAGTGAGAGGTCATCTGACCCGGCGCCTCGATCCCGGTGGCGGTGTTGGCCAGCACCGGCAGGCCGGTCTTCTCCTGCACCTCCTCGGCGCTCAGCCCGCCGGGGCGCAGCAGGCGCAGCGTGCCGTCGGCGGCGACCGCCAGGATCGTCGATTCCACCCCCACGCCGCAGGCGCCGCCGTCCAGCACCGCCGCGATCCGCCCGGAGAGGCCGGCCAGCACATGGTTGGGTTCGGTCGGGCTGATCCGCCCCGAGGGGTTGGCGGAGGGCGCGGCCAGCGCGCCGCCGAAGGCCTTCAGCAGGCGCCGCGCCACCGGGTGGCCGGGGATGCGGATCGCCAGTGTCGGAAGCCCCGCCGTCACCAGCGGTGACACTTTCGCGCCGGGTTTCAGCGGCATCACCAGTGTCATCGGACCGGGCCAGAAGGCCTGCGCCAGAACGCGGGCGGCGGCCGGGATGTCGACCAGCGCCTCGGCGGCGTCCAGATCGGCCACATGGGCGATCAGGGGGTTGAAGCTGGGCCGTCCCTTGGCCGCGTAGATCCCCGCAACCGCCGTATCCGAGGACGCATCGCCGGCCAGCCCGTAGACCGTCTCGGTCGGCATGGCGACCAGCTCGGCCTGCCTCAGCAGCTCTGCCGCACGCGCGATACCGGCATCATCCGCCGACAGAAGCTCGGTCTTGCGGGAGGGGGTCTCGGGGGACATGGGTGCGCCTTTGCTGTGACGCCGCGTTTTTCTGGGCCGGCGGGCAGGGCGCGGCTAGCCTGTTGCCGGAGGATCTGGCCCGTGCCTTACATCAGCGCCCGGGCCGATGCAAAGCTGGCCAGGGAGGAGCCCATGCCATTCCGCGCGCCCGTGGAGGAATATCGTTTCCTGCTGGAGCATGTCGTCGATTTCGCCCGCGTCGCCGCGACCGAGCGCTTTGCCGAAGCCACCCCCGATCTGGTCGAGGCGATCCTGTCGGAGCTGGCGAAGCTGGCCGATGAGGTCTGGGCGCCGCTGCAACGGGCGGGCGACACCGATCCGGCGCGGCTTGAGAACGGCGTGGTGGTGACCTCGAAGGGCTATGCCGGGGCCTACCGCGCGCTGGCCGAGGGCGGCTGGATCGGCATGGCGGCCCCGGTGGAGCATGGCGGCATGGGCCTGCCGCTGACCCTGGCCACGGTGATGAACGACATGCTTTCGGGCGCCTGCCTGGCACTGGAGCTGAACCCGCTGATGAGCCAGGGCCAGATCGAGGCGCTGGAGCATCACGCCGATGACGCGCTGAAGGCGCTGTACCTGCCCAGGCTCATCTCCGGGGAATGGACCGGGACGATGAACCTGACAGAGCCCCAGGCGGGGTCGGACGTGGGGGCGCTGCGCACGAAGGCCGTGCCGCAGGAGGATGGCACCTACGCGATCAGCGGCCAGAAGATCTTCATCTCCTGGGGGGATCACGATTTCGGCGGCAATGTCTGCCATCTGGTGCTGGCGCGCCTGCCCGGTGCGGCAGAGGGAACCCGGGGCATCAGCCTGTTCCTGGTGCCCAAGATCCTGCCCGACGGCACGGCCAATGCCCTGCGGGTGGTCAGCCTTGAACACAAGATGGGGCTGCATGGTTCTCCGACGGCGGTGATGGCCTACGAGGGGGCGAGGGGCTGGCTGGTGGGCGGGGAACATCGCGGCATGGCGGCGATGTTCACCATGATGAACAATGCGCGCCTCGGCGTCGGGGTGCAGGGGATCGGCGTGGCCGAGGGCGCCTATCAAAAGGCCCTGTCCTATGCGGCCGAGCGGGTGCAGGGCCGCAGCCCGGTTGCCGGGGGCACCGGCACGATCCTGGATCATGCGGATGTGCGGCGGATGCTGGCGCAGATGAAGGCGGACCTGTTCGCGGCCCGCGCCATCGGGTTTTCCTGCGCCGTGGCGCTGGATCTGGCGCAGGCCGGGGAGGACGGAGCCTTCTGGGCGGCCCGCGCGGCGCTGCTGACCCCGATTGCCAAGGCTTTCGGCACCGCCACCGGAATGCGCGTGGCCGAGCAGGGGATGCAGGTCCATGGCGGCATGGGCTTCATCGAAGAAACCGGCGCGGCGCAGTTCTACCGCGATGTCCGCGTCACCGCGATCTACGAGGGCACGAACGGCATCCAGGCGATGGATCTGGTGGGGCGCAAGCTGGCCGATGGCGGCGAGGCCGCGCTGGCGCTGATCGAGGAAATGCAGGAGGCCGCCGAGGCCGCCCGCGCCACCCGCCCCGATCTGGCCGAGCCGGTCTGGCAGGCCGTCGAGACCCTGCGCGAGGCGACCGAATGGATGCTGGCGCAGGGCGACATGCAGGCGCGCTTTGCCGGGGCGGTGCCCTATCTGGAGGGCTTTGCCCGGGTACTGGGGGCGCATCTGCACCTCAAGGCCGCCGGGAGCGAGGCGGCGCCGGGCCCCCGCACCGCGCTGGCGCGGATCTACATCGCCCGCCTGCTGCCCGAACATGCCGGCCATCTGGCCGCCGCCATGGCCGGGGCGCAGGACCTCTATGCCCTGGGTCCGGAGGCTCTTCTACCCTGAAACGCAAGGCTTTTTGCCGAAACAGATGACAGCTGGCATGCGCCGCACTATCATTCCCGGAACAACCCATCTTGCTAAGGAGCACGGCATGGCCCGGCATATCCATGGTGACATGAACATCGAGGCCCACGAGCGGACCTTCGAAGGCTTCGTGCGGGCGGCGGCGCTGGTCGCCGGCGGCGCGGTGGCCATCCTGCTGGTCCTCGCGCTGGTCAACAGTTAAGCGTCTCCGGCGGTGCGCTCCGGCATCGCCCTTCCTCCCCGGGCACCGGAGGCCCTTCCGAATGAAACGTCTTCTTCTGGTCCTGACGGGCCTTGTGCTGCTGAGCGGCCTTGCCGCCTGCGGTCAGCGCCACCTGCCGACGGTGCAGTACCCGGCTGCGATCCGGGCCCTGCCCGAAAAGGGCCCGTACCATTCCGATCAGCCGACCTCTTTGACGCTGCTGACGGTGGACAACAATTCCAATGGCCGGGGTGCCCATTCGGCGCTGCTGATCAACGCCAGCCAGCAGGTGATCTTCGATCCCGCCGGCAGCTTCCACCATCCCCAGATCCGCCGGGAAGGCGACGTGCTGGTCGGCATCGACCCGGTGTTCCTGAGCGCCTACGAGCGGATGCATGCCCGCCCGACCTTCCATGTCCGGCGCCAGACCATCCAGGTGCCGCCCGAGGTGGCCGAGAAGGCGCTGAAGCTGGCCTTCGCCGAAGGCCCGGTGGGCGATGCCCGCTGCGCGCATTCGATCTCGGGGGTGCTGGCGCAGTTGCCGGGGTTCGCAGGGATCGGGCGCACCTGGTTCCCCAACAGCCTGGCCTCCGAGTTCCAGTCGGTGACCGGCGTGGCCGGGACGCTCTTCTACGAGGATTTCACGCCCCCGGGCGGCAATCCGGCCCTGCGCTCGCAGGTCCTGCCCTACCGCGGGTGATCGCTCAGCCCGTAATCAGCGGCACCAGGTAGAGGGCCGCGAAACCCGCCGCGATGGCGGCGATCGGCTTGCGGAAGACGACACCGGCCAGCAGCGCCACGCAGGCCGCCGACAGGCGGGCGGGATCCAGCTGCCCGCCGGTGCCCGCCGGCCACAGCACCTGCGGGGCGACCAGCGCCGGCAGCACCGTCACGGCGGTGTAGCGCAGGTGGCGCAGCAGCCATTCCGGCAGCTGGCGATCCCCGATCAGGCCAAGGAAGGTAAAGCGCAGAGCGTAGCTGCCGATGCCGAGGCCGAAGATGACGATCCAGAGCGCGTGATGGTCGATCATGGCAGGTTCCTTCCGGCCAGGTGGCGTTCGGTGGCGGCGCCCGCCATCATGCCCAGCAGGGCGGCGGCCAGCAGCCCGAGGTTCCAGGGCAGCCCGGCCAGCAGCAGCGACAGCACCACGGCGGTAAAGCAGGCCGCCAGATGGGGCAGGGTGCGCAGCATCGGCGCCACCAGCGCGATGAAGGTGATCGGCACCGCGAAATCCAGCGACCATTCCGGCGGGATCGTGTCGCCCACCCGGGCGCCGATCAGGGTCAGCAGGTACCAGGGCGGCACGATGGGCGCCGCCACCCCGAAGAAATAGGCCAGCCGGTCACGCACCGTCCATTCGGGGTGCTTCTCGTAGGCGGTGACGGCGCAGGCATAGGTCTGGTCGACCAGCAGATAGGCCACCAGCGCCCGCTGCCACAGCGGCGCCGCGCCGATATAGGGCGTGAGAGAGGCCGAATACATCGCCATCCGCAGGTTCACCGTCAGCGCCGAGACCAGCACGATCAGCACCGGGGCGGCGTGTTGCAGCAGTTGCAGGGCGGTGAACTGCGCCGCCCCCGCGATCACCGCGACCGAGAAGGTCAGCGCCTCGTGGACCTGAAGGCCCGCCTCGGTGGCGACCACCCCGAAGAGCAGCCCGAAGGGCGTGATCACCAGAACGAAGGGCAGCCCGTCGGTGACACCTTTCAGGAAGATGCGGCGGGCACTGGCAGGGGCAGGGGATTGGGCATAGGCTGACATGATCCGGAGCTACCCGCTCCCCTTGCAGGAGACAATTCCCCGTGCTGCACAACCGCCTCTGCCGAACCTCTCTGCACTGCCGCAAGAGGGCCGCATGAGCGCGCCGCCCGGGGTCATCCTGGCCGGAGGGCAGGGGCTGCGCATGGGGCCGGGCGACAAGACGCTGCGGCCTCTGGCCGGGCAGCCGCTGCTGGCCCATGTGATCGCGCGGATGGCGCCGCAGCTGGGGTCTCTGGCGCTGAATGCCAATGGCGATCCGGCGCGCTTCGCGGAATTTACCCTGCCGGTTCTGCCCGACAGCGTCGACGGGTTTCCCGGCCCCCTTGCGGGGGTGCTGGCAGCGATGGACTGGGCGGCAGGGCTGGGCGCCGGGCAGGTGATCACCGTGCCCGGCGACACGCCCTTCCTGCCGGGCGATCTGGCGCCCCGGCTGCGGCTGGCGGCGGAACTGGCGGGGGCTCCGGGGGCGCTTGCGGCGCTGGGCGGGGCGGATGGCGCGGTCTCGGTGCAGCCGGCCTGCGGGCTCTGGCCGGTGGCGGCGCGGGGGCGTCTGCGCGCGGCACTGGCGGCAGGCCATCGCAAGGTGCGCCTCTTTGCCGAGGCCGAGGGGATGGTGCGGGCGGTGTTTCCCGGCGCGGCGGGCGATCCGTTCTTCAACGTCAACACGCCCGAGGATCTGGTCCGGGCCGAGGCGGCGCTGGCTGGGGCCTGACGCAGATCGGGGGCCTAGCGCAGGCCGGTCTCTTCCAGCATGCCGCGGCGCTTGGCCTCGTAGTAGTAGCCCTGAGAGTACCATTTGACGGCGCGTTCGTAGCTGCCATCGGCCAGCAGCCAGGCGCCGCGCAGGTATTTCACCGCGTAGGTCAGGTTGGTGCGGGCATTCAGGAGGTCGCGCGGCTTGCCGTCAAAGCCCATGGCCCGCGCGGTCGGGGCCGAGATCTGCATCAGGCCGTAATAGGGGCCGTTGCGGGCTTCGGGATTGTGGGTGCTTTCGCGCACCACCACTTTTTGCACGAGATCGACGGGAACATCGTAGGTGGCCGAGGCCTTTTCGATCATCTGACGCAGCTGCGGGGTCTCGTTAGGGTAGAGCGGGCTGTCGTCGACGAAGTTCAGCTTCTGGCCAGAGGTTCCGGGGGTGCCGGCACAGGCGGCCAGCACAAGAAGGAGCAAAAGGGAAGTGGCGCGGGCATAAGGCATCGGCCGGGGGTCCGTCGTGGTTGCATCACCCTTTCCGTTAAGCGACTTCGGCGGGGCTGCAAAGAGGCCGGAACGCCTCGGACGACGGGATCGGCGGATCAGCGCAGAATGGCCGGTTTTACCCACCATTCAGGATGTTTTGCTGAAATCTTGGCCGCTGCCGCCTCGGAGGCGGCCCTGTCGGGGTAGAGGCCGAAGCAGCTGGCCCCCGAACCCGACATGCGCGCCAGCTGGCATGCGGGACTGGCGGCAAGGGTGTCGATCACGGTGGCGATGACCGGCGCGATGGTGATCGCGGGGGCTTCCAGGTCGTTGCGCTGGCGGGCCAGCCAGGCGATCAGCGTGGCCGTGTCGCAGGGCGTTTCGGGCAGGGCCTCAAGCGGAGGATTGTCGCGGCAGACCAGCGCCTTGAAGACCGGCGGTGTGGCGACGGGAACGCCGGGATTGACCAGCACGGCGGCCAGCGGCGGCAGGCCGTGCACGGGGCTCAGGCGTTCTCCGATGCCCTGCATCCGGGTCGCGCGCGAGGCCAGGCAGACCGGCACGTCGGCGCCCAGCCGTTCGGTTCCGGCGGGCAGGGGGCTGCCCGAAAGCCGGGCAATTGCCCTGAGGACAGCCGCAGCGTCGGCAGAGCCGCCACCCAGCCCGGCTTCGGCGGGAAGTCGCTTATCAAGCCTGACCGAGACCGGGAAATCGGTCATCCGGGCGGCCCTGAGGCACAGGTTATCGTCGCCGGCGGGCAGTCCGGCCCCGCGCGGTCCGCCGATTTCGAGGGCATTTTCGGCAGCGGGGGTGACCGTCAGAAGGTCCCCGGACTCGGCGAAAAGGGTGAGCGAATCAAGCTCGTGATACCCGTCCGCGCGGCGTGCGGTCACATGCAAGGCCAGGTTGACCTTGGCAGGGGCCAGGATCTCAAGCCCGGCGCCCCGGGGGGTGCCCTCGATCGTCGTCATGAAGTGCCCTTCGGTCTTCGCAGGATCAGTCCTGCGCGACCTGATGCACCGGGCGGGCCTCTTCTGCAAGCACGGCGTCCAGACCGGCGTTCAGCTTGCGGTGGATGCGGTCGGCTTCGGCGGGGGCGGGGGCCATCGACAGGGCGCGGCGCCACTGGAAGCGGGCTTCCAGCTTGCGACCGACGGCCCAGTAGACATCGCCCAGGTGGTCGTTCACCTCGGCCGAGCGCGGCATCAGTTCGACCGCGCGTTCCATCGGGGCGACGGCATCCTGGGCGCGACCCATGGTGAAATAGGCCCAGCCCAGGCTGTCGACGATGTAGCCGGCATCAGGGTTCAGCTTCACGGCCTGTTCGATCATCGCCAGCGCCTGGGTCATGTCCTGCTTCTTCTCGACCATGGAATAGCCGAAGTAGTTCAGCAGGTTGGCATTGTTCGGATTGATCTTCAGGGCGGCGCGGAAATCACGCTGCGCGGCACGCCAGTCGCCCAGTTTCTCTTCGCACATGCCGCGGGCATAAAGCGCGAACCAGCGCCGCCCGTCGGTTTCCGCGTAAAGCTGCAGGGCGGTATCGAAGCTGCGCCGGGCCTCGGGCAGGTCGCCGATCTGGCGGTAGAAATTGCCGCGCGCGGTGTGCACGGCGGGCACGTCGGGATAGCTGGTCGCCAGCTGGTCCAGCACGTCGCGGGCGGCATCGCTGCGCCCGGCGGCCTTCAGCGCCCCGGCGCGGGCGGTCTCGGCGCGGTAGAAGGCGGGATTGTCGCGCGGCACCCGCAGGTAGCTGGCCGCCGCAAGTCCCGGCTGGTCCAGCTTTTCAAGCAGCGAACCGGTCAGCAGCACTGCTTCCACGTGATCGGGGCGCAGGGCCTCGGCGAGGCGGGCATAAAGCAGCGTGGCACGCGGCGGCAGCTCGCTCTGGAGGGCGGCGGCGATGGTGTAGAAGGCCTCTGCCGCGCCATCGGAGACCGAGGTCACGGTGGTGTAGGGCAGGGTCTTGCCGGAGGCGAGCGTGCTGCGCAGCCCCTCCAGCTCGGGGTCGAGATCGGCGCCGAAGAGGCGGTCCAGCAGCGCCAGCGCCTCGGGGTCGCGGCCCAGCTGCGACAGGGTCTCGATCCGGGCGACGGCGCCGCGGCGGGTCATCGTGGTGCCCCCGTCGCTCTGTTTCTCGTAGATATTCTCGGCGGCCTGGAAATCGCCCATGTAGGACAGGGCCAGGGCCTTGTGATAGGCGGCGAACCGCGCCAGCCCATCGGTCTTGCCGAGGCTGTCGAACTGCGCCAGCGCGTCCTGCATGTCGCCTTCGCCGATCTGCATCCAGGCCTTCAGCAGGCCCGAGCCGAGCGGCCCGAGGCTGGGCGTCTCGCCGATCCGGTCGATCACCTCGGCGTAGTGGCCCTGGTGCACGCCGTCCATCATCAGCACGATCTGCGCCAGGTCGCTGGTGATCCCGGCGGCCAGCAACTGGCGCGAGGGCTCGATGGCGCGGCTGAACTCTCCGCCGGCCAGCTCGGCGTCGATCATGTGGCCCATGATCACCGGGTTCATCGGCGCCTTCTCGAGCGCACGGCGGTAGAAATCCGCCGCCGAGACGAAATCGTTGCGCGACAGGGCAACCTGCGCGGTCAGGTAAAGGCCGGTGACGCCGGGCGCCGTGGGAAAGCCCTGAACATGTACGGGGGTGTCGGTCCGGTCAGGGGCCGTGGACTCGGCCATCACCTGCAGCGGCAGGGCGATGGCCAGAGCCAGAGCGGAAACCTGGGCGGAGAGCCTGCGGAGAGACATGCCGATACCTCTATGACATTCGGTTTCCCGAAGCCTAGGGCAGGCGCGCCACAGATTTCAATGCGCGTAATAGGAGAAACTCTCCGGACGCGGAAAAGTTCCACTGACCGGAGAGTCAAAGCTCACATGTTGGGATAGTTCGGGCCATCCCCGCCCTGCGGCGTGGTCCAGGTGATGTTCTGGGCCGGGTCCTTGATGTCGCAGGTCTTGCAGTGCACGCAGTTCTGGAAGTTCACCTGGAAGCGCACATCCGCCCCTTCGCCGACGAATTCGTAGACCCCGGCCGGGCAGTAGCGCGCCGAGGGGCCGGCGTAGATCGGCAGGTTCTGCTTCACCGGCAGGTCCGGATCGGCCAGCTTCAGGTGGCAGGGCTGGCTTTCCTCGTGGTTGGTGGCCGCGAAGGAGACGTTGGTCAGCCGGTCGAAGGACAGCACACCATCGGGTTTCGGGTAGTCGATGGGCTTGTGCTTGGCGGCGGGTTCGGTCGCCTCGGCATCGGTCTTGCCATGGCCCAGCGTGCCCAGCACCGAGAAGCCGAGGTGGTTGCACCACATGTCGAAACCGCCGATCGCGGTCGAGGCCAACATGCCGAACTTGGACCACAGCGGCTTGACGTTGCGCACCTTCCACAGGTCCTTGCCGATGGCGCCTTCGCGCACCGAGGTCTCGTAGCTGGTCAGCTCGTCGCCCTCGCGGCCTGCCTTGATCGCCTCGAAGGCGGCCTCGGCGGCGGCCATGCCCGAGAGCATGGCGTTATGGTTGCCCTTGATGCGCGGCACGTTGACCATGCCGACCGAGCAGCCCAGAATCGCGGCGCCGGGGACGACCATCTTCGGCATCGACTGGAAGCCGCCTTCCGAGATCGCGCGGGCGCCGTAGGCGACGCGCTTGCCGCCCTTCAGCAGCTCGGCCACCATCGGGTGATGCTTGAAGCGCTGGAATTCCATGTAGGGGAAGAGGTGCGGGTTCTTGTAGTTCAGGTGCACCACGAAGCCCACGTAGACCTGGTTGTTTTCCAGGTGGTAGATGAACGAACCGCCGCCCGCGTTCGAGCCCAGCGGCCAGCCCATGGTGTGGGTGACCGAACCCGGCTTGTGCTTGGCAGGGTCGATTTCCCAGATTTCCTTCATGCCGAGGCCGAACTTCTGCGGCTCCTTGCCGGCCGACAGGTCGTACTTGCCGATCAGCTCCTTGGCGAGGCTGCCGCGCACGCCCTCGGCGATGAAGACGTACTTGCCGTGCAGCTCCATGCCCGGCTCGTAGCCGGGGCCGGGGGTGCCGTCGGGGTTCTTGCCGAACTCACCGGCCACGACGCCCTTGACGGTGCCGTCCTCGCCATAGACCAGCTCGGAGCAGGCCATGCCGGGGAAGATCTCCACGCCCAGCTCCTCGGCCTGCTCGGCCATCCAGCGGCAGACATTGCCCATCGAGACGATGTAGTTGCCGTGGTTGGACATGAACGGCGGCATCGGCCAGTTCGGGATCTTCGACTCGCCGGCTTCGCCCAGCATGTAGAAGTGATCCTCGGTCACCGGAGTGTTGAGCGGCGCGCCCTTGTCCTTCCAGTCGGGAATCAGCGCGTCCAGACCGCAGGGATCCAGCACTGCACCCGACAGGATGTGGGCACCGACCTCCGAGCCCTTCTCCAGCACCACGACCTCGAGGTCCGGATCGAGCTGCTTGAGGCGGATGGCGGCCGAGAGGCCGGCCGGGCCGGCACCCACGACGACGACGTCATAGGCCATAGTTTCGCGCTGGATCTCGGACATGCGAAGGTCTCTCCGTTGGTCTTGCTGGACGTAATTTTGTTTCTTTGGGGCATTGTCTTAACGACGTTAAGAGCAAATGCAACTCTTGGTATCGTGAAAGTGCCGCGCTGCGGCATCGCCGGAGGCGGCGCTCCTTGCTTCGTCCGCGACGTGACGCCGGGGCGGGCGTGCGGCGGCGGTCGGGGGATCGTCGTGACACCGGAAAGGCCGCAAAGCCCTTGCAATGGGAGGGGGCTTTGGGTCAGTTAGCCGGACGATAAATTTCAAGGGAAGGGGCCATGCTCGGCCCCTTTATGCGTACCTAAGGGGGCCCGTGATGGAAAAGATACCGATGACGCGCGCAGGCTACGCCAAGCTCGAGGCGGAGCTGAAGCAGCTCAAGTCCGTGGAGCGTCCGGAGATCATCCGGGCGATCGCCGAAGCGCGCGAGCATGGTGACCTGTCGGAAAATGCCGAATACCACTCGGCCCGCGAGAAGCAGAGCTTCATCGAGGGCCGCATCAAGGAGCTGGAAGGCGTCCTGGGCCTGGCCGATGTCATCGACCCTGCGAACATGCGCGGTGCGATCAAGTTCGGCGCCAAGGTGACGCTGGTCGACGAGGACACCGACGAAGAGAAGATCTGGCAGATCGTCGGCGAGTACGAGGCCAATATCGAGGCCGGCCTGCTGAACGTGAAATCGCCGCTGGCCCGGGCCCTGATCGGCAAGGAAGAGGGCGATTCCGTCGAGGTGAAGACGCCGGGTGGCGAAAAGTCCTACGAAGTGCTCTCTATCGTCTACGAGTGATCGCGGGCGCCCCCTCCCGGTGTCCGCGCGGTATGTGACGCGGAGGCCCGGATGAGCGCAGCAGACGAGAGCAGGCAGACCCGAACGGCGGAGGCGGCCACGCCGCCCCCGCCCCGCAGCTGGATCCCCGCAGAGGCCCTGGGCCTGATCGCTGGGCTGGGCTGGGCGGCAGGGGCCGCTGCCCTGATGCTGCCGAAGACCTCCGACATGACCGCGACGGTCCCGGTCGTCATCCTGCCCGCCGCGCTGATCCTGTCGGTGACGCTGCTGGGGCGCGGGCTGCGCCACCAGCGCGCGGCGCTGGCAGCGCTGACCGCCGCCCAGGCGCGCGGCCCCTCCAGCACCGAGAAATCCGCCGCCGCCGCCCGCGAAGCGACGCTGCTGCGCCGCCTCGAGGAACTGGCCCAGGCGCAACGCCGTCTGGAGGCCGAGCTGAAGGCCCTGGTCGCGGCGCCGGAGCCTGCCGTCGCGCCGCCGTCCCGCCCCGAGGCCCAGGCGCCGCTGCCGCTGGACGAGGCCCCGGGGCCCGCGCCGCTGAGCCGCGACGATTTCATCCGGGCACTGAACTTTCCCGAGACCGCCGAGGACGCGGCGGGCTTTGCCGCGCTGCGCCGGGCCATGGCCGACCGCCCCGCAGGTCTGATGATCCGGGCCGCCCAGGACGTGCTGACCCTGCTGAGCCAGAACGACGTCTTCATGGATGACCTGCACTCGGATCCGGCCCGGCCCGAGCTGTGGCGGCGCTTTGCCGCCGGGGAGCGCGCCGGGCAGGTGGCCAGCCTGGGCGGCATCCGCGACCGCGCGGCGCTGGCCACGGTGGCCGAGCGGATGAAGCAGGACCCGGTGTTCCGCGACGCGGTGCACCACTTCCTGCGCCGCTACGACACCATGCTGGAACTGTTCTGCGCCGAGGCCTCGGATGCGGAGATCCGGGCGATGGCCGATACCCGCACCTCACGCGCCTTCATGCTGCTGGGGCGGGTCGCCGGAGTGTTCGACCAACCCTGAGGCAGGCGTCGGGCAAAATGCGAAACGCGCGCCCGGTCGGGGCGCGCGTTTGCATATTTGGGGAAAGATGAAACGGATCAGTTGATCCGGGAAACCACGTAGGCCGCCAGATCCGACAGCAGGGTGCGCAGCTCTCCTTCCGGGAAGACGGTAAGCGCCTCGCGCGCCTTTGCCGACCATTCCAGAGCGGTGGCGCGGGTGCTGTCGAGGGTGCCGTGCTTGGCAAAGAGCGCCAGCGCGGTTTCCAGATCGCCCTCTTCCTGCTTGCCGCGCCCGATGGTGCGCTGCCAGAAGGCGTGCTCTTCGGCATCGGCGGCGGCGATGGCGCGGATCACCGGCAGGGTCAGCTTGCGTTCGCGGAAGTCGTCGCCGACGTTCTTGCCGGTCTGGCCCGCATCGCCCATGTAGTCGAGCAGGTCATCGGCCATCTGGAACGCGATGCCGAGCGCGTCGCCGTAGGTGTAGAGCGCCTTGATCTGTTCGTCGGGCGCATTGGCCAGCACGGCGCCGGCTTCGGTTGCTGCCGAGAACAGCGCGGCGGTCTTGCCGCGGACCACCGTCAGGTAGGTCTCTTCGGTGGTCTTCAGGTCCTGGGCGGCGGTCAGCTGCAGCACCTCGCCCTCGGCGATGGTGGCCGAGGCGGAGGCCAGGATCTGCAGCACGCGCAGGCTGCCGGGCTCGATCATCACCTCGAAGGCGCGGGCGAACAGGTAGTCGCCCACCAGAACCGAGCTCTGGTTGTCCCAGAGCAGGTTGGCGGTGGGGCGACCCCGGCGCTGCTTGCTTTCATCGACCACGTCGTCATGCAGCAGCGTCGCGGTGTGGATGAACTCCACGGTGGCGGCGAGGTGGATATGGTAGGGCCCCTCGTAGCCGCAGAGCTTGGCGGCGGCGAGGTTCAGCATCGGGCGCAGGCGCTTGCCGCCGGCGTCGATCAGGTGGGCCGTCACCTCGGGGATGCGCGGCGCATGACGCGAGATCATCTTGTCATGAATGAGGGTGTTGACCGCGTCGAGCTCGGGTTTGAGCGCGGCGGCCAAGGCGTCATGCGGCCTGGTTGCGATCTGGTCCAAACCGGTCTCCCCTTCTAGGTCTCGACAAAACGGGTGGGCAATCCTTATCTGAACGGCATGAAGATGTTGCTGCGCACCACCGATCCGACAGAGCTGGCCTTTGCCCGGGCATTGCTTCAGGGCGAGGGTATAGACTGCTTTGAAATGGACGTAAATATGAGCGTACTGGAAGGTTCAGTTGGGATTTTCCCGCGCCGTCTGATGGTTGCAGATCACGATTTCGAAGCTGCCGCGACGGTACTTTCCGACAACGGGCTGCCGGTCTGTGACTGAGACGTCCTTTCCCTGGGACGAGGGGGCGCTGAGCCGGGACAAGTTCCTGGATGGCCGGCTGCGCCTGTCACAGCCACGCCGGGGCTATCGGGCCGGGGTCGATCCGGTCCTGCTGGCCGCCTCGGTCGGGGCGCGTGCGGGCGAGAGCCTGCTGGACCTGGGCTGCGGGGCGGGCACGGCGGCGCTGTGTGCCGGGCGGCGGGTGCCGGGGCTGGTGCTGGCCGGGCTGGAACGCCAGGCGCCCTATGCGGCGCTGGCCCGCCGCAATGCCGCCGACAACGGGCTTGAGATGACGGTCCACGAGGGGGACCTGGCGCAGATGCCCGAGGCGCTGCGCCAGTGCGTCTTCGACCATGTGATCGCCAACCCGCCGTATTTCCGCCGCACGGCCTCCTCCCCGGCGCAGGCCGAGGATCGCGAGGCCGCCATGGGCGAGGAGACGCCGCTCGACACATGGGTCGAGATGGCGGCACGGCGCTGCAAGCCCAAGGGCCATGTCACCTTCATCCACCGGGCCGAACGCCTTCCGGAACTGCTGGCGGCCTTTGAAGCCCGGCTGGGCTCGATCGAGCTGATGCCGCTGGTGCCGCGCCCGGGCCGCGAATCGCAGCTGGTGCTGCTGCGCGGGCGCAAGGGCGGGCGGGCCGCGTTCCGTCTGCATGCGGGGCTGCTGCTGCATCGCAGCGCGACTCATGAGGGCGACCGGGAGGACTATACCGAGGCCGCGCAGCACATCCTGCGCGACGGCGCTGCGCTGGTTTTCGACCGCTGACGGGCGCGCTGTTCCGGTTATTTACCTTACGGCAAGAAACAGCCGACATTTGACAGGAGATTAACGGGTTTTCTGCCAGTCTCGCAGCCGCAGCGTGACAGAAATGTAAAAGTATGCTGCACTGACCTCACGACACTCACAGAGAGGAGACGACCTTATGAGCCTCGGTTCGCACCTGGAAGAACTCAAGAGAAAGCACGCATCCCTCTCGGCCGCCGTCGATCAGGCGCAGCGGTCGCCCGGCACTCCCAACGCGGAAGTCACCGCACTGAAGAAGCAGAAGCTTCGTCTGAAGGAAGAGATTTCGCGCATTGCCCCCGCGGTTCATGCGCACTGAATGATCCCACGTTCCCTCGGGATCTGAACTTGGCCTGCGGAAGGGCCCTCCGGCAGGCAGGAAAAGGCGGCGTCCCCCAGGGGCGCCGCCATCCTTTTGGGCCATCCTTTTGCGCCTCGCGCGTCAGGCAGGCGGCTGCGCCTGCGGGGCGCGGTCTGCCCGCGCGGCACGCAGGCTGGCCCGGGCGGCCAGCAGGGCGCCGCCGGCGATCAGCGCCGCGGCCATGATCAGCTTGCCGCTGGCCGGAGCGATCCCGCACAGCACCAGCGCCAGGGTCGACAGCAGCGGAGCAGCATAGGAGGCGACGCCCAGCAGCTGGATGTCGCCGCGCTTCACGCCGATGTCCCAGGTGTAGAAGGCAAGGCCCACCGGGCCGAGGCCGAGCGCCAGCACCGCGCCCCAGCCCGTGCGTCCCTGCGGCCAGACCGTGGTCTCAAGCGCCAGGTGCAGCAGCAGCGACAGCAGGGCGGTGACCAGGCAGAACAGCGTAACGGCGGCGGTCGGCACCTGGGCGAAGCGGCGCGACAGCACCGAGTAGCCCGACCAGGTCAGCGCGCAGGCCAGCGCCAGCAGATAGCCGGTCAGGTTCTGTGGATCATAGCTGCCGCTGCCACCCAGGATGATCAGCGCGGCGCCGGAGAAACCCAGTATCGCCCCGAGCAGATGCGCCGGGCGCAGGCGTTCTCCGGGCAGCAGGCCCGAGAACAGCACGATCAGCAGCGGCCAGAGATAGGCGATCAGCCCGGCCTCGGCGGCGGGGGCGGCGCGCAGAGCCGCGAAATAGAGCGCGTGGTAGCCGAACAGCCCCAGCGTGCCCAGCAGGAAGGCGGGCAGGGGCAGTGCCCGGAAGGCCGCGATCTGGCCGGTGGCGGCGGTCCAGCCCAGCCCGATCAGCCCGCCCAGGCCGAAGCACATGGCATTGAGCTGCAGCGGCGGCACCGGCGCGGTGCCCACGGTGAACAGCGCCAGCAGCGCCCAGAGCAGAATGGCGGTGAACCCGATCAGGGTGGCGCGGGAACGGGTCATGGGGGCTCCTGTCTTCGGCGGGCCCCGGTAGCGCACCGGGCAGGGGCGGGGCAAGCGAAAGGGCCGCAGAGGGGTCTGCGGCCCGGATCGGTTGCGCTCGACCCAGGTTTGCCCGGGGCCGGAATGGAGCGGCTGTCAGACGAAGAATTGCCCGCCGTTGGCGCTGACGGTGGAGCCGTTGATGAAGCCCGAATCTTCGGAGGCCAGGAAGGAGACGATGCGCGCGATCTCCTCGGGTTCGCCCAGGCGACCGGTGGGGATCTGGCCGATGATCGCCTCGCGTACCTTTTCGGGCACGGCCATGACCATCTCGGTGGCGATGTAGCCCGGGCAGATCGCATTGGCGGTGATGTTGTAGCGCGCGCCCTCCTGCGCGAGCGATTTCACCAGCCCGAGGTCGCCGGCCTTCGTCGCGGCATAGTTGGCCTGGCCGAACTGGCCTTTCTGACCGTTGATCGAAGAGATCACGATGACGCGGCCGAACTTGCGTTCGCGCATGCCCGGCCAGGCCGGATGCACGGTGTTGAAGACACCGTTGAGGTTGGTGTTGATGACATCGGTCCACTGTTGCGGCGTCATCTTGTGGAAGGGAGCGTCGCGGGTGATCCCGGCATTGGCCACCACCACGTCAATCGGTCCAAGCTCGGCCTCGACCTTCTTGATCCCCTCTGCCGAGCTTTCGTAATTGCCCACGTCCCATTTGTAGGTGGCGATCCCGGTTTCGGCCGTGAAGGCCGCTGCCGCTTCGTCGTTGCCCATGTAGGTCGCCGCCACGTCGTAGCCGTCGGCTTTCAGCTTCTTGCCGATCGCCGCGCCAATTCCGCGGGTCCCGCCGGTGACCAATGCAATGCGCGCCATAAGTGCTGTCCTCTCGTCTGTCTTAAATGTCCGTCCGCATTCGGATCGGATCCCGTTGAAAAGTCCTTGTCCGTTCCCGGGCAGAGGCCGAATCCGCCGGCCCCCGTTCCCTCCTGTCACGGTCCGATATCCGGATCATGACATCCCGGTTTCGGCCCCGCGCCGTGACGCGGAGCCGCAGAGCTTCAGAAAATCAGGGCCGTTCTAGGCACATGGCGACGCCCATCCCGCCGCCGATGCACAGGGTCGCCAGGCCCTTCTTGGCGTCCGAGCGCTTCATCTCGAACAGCAGGGTGTTCAGGATGCGGCAGCCCGAGGCGCCGATCGGGTGACCGATGGCAATGGCGCCGCCGTTCACGTTCACCTTGGCCGGATCCCAGCCCATGTCCTTGTTGACCGCGCAGGCCTGGGCGGCGAAGGCCTCGTTCGCTTCGATCAGGTCCAGGTCCTCGGGTTTCCAGCCGGCCTTGGCCAGCGCCTTGCGCGAGGCCGGGATCGGGCCGGTGCCCATGATCGAGGGGTCAAGGCCCGCGGTGGCGTAGGAGGCGATGCGCGCCAGCGGCTCAAGGCCGCGCTTCTCGGCCTCTTCGGCGGACATCAGCAGCACGGCGGCGGCGCCGTCGTTGATCCCCGAGGCATTGCCCGCCGTGACCGAGCCGTCCTTGGTGAAGGCCGGGCGCAGCTTCTGCATGGCTTCCAGCGTGGCGCCCTTGCGGATGTATTCATCCTCTTCGACGATGGTGTCGCCCTTGCGGCCCTTGATGGTGAAGGCGACGATCTCGTCCTTGAACTTGCCGGCGGCCTGGGCGGCCTCGGCCTTGTTCTGCGAGGCGACGGCGAATTCGTCCTGCATCTCGCGCGAGATCTGCCACTGGTTGGCGACATTCTCGGCGGTCTGGCCCATGTGGTAGCCGTTGAAGGCATCCCACAGGCCGTCCTTGATCATCGTGTCGATGTATTTCAGGTCGCCCATCTTGTGACCGGCGCGCAGGGCGGCGGCATGGGGGGCAAGCGACATGTTCTCCTGGCCACCGGCGGCGACGATGGCGGCATCGCCCAGCATGATGTGCTGCGCGCCAAGCGCCACGGTGCGCAGGCCCGAGCCGCAGACCTGGTTGATGCTCCAGGCGGCGGAGTCGATGGGGAGGCCGGCGTTGATATGCGCCTGGCGGGCCGGGTTCTGGCCCTGGGCGGCGGTCAGCACCTGACCCAGGATGGTTTCCGAAACCTCGGATTTGTCGATGCCCGCGCGGGCGACGATCTCGCTCAGGACGGCAGCGCCAAGGTCATGGGCCGGCGTGTTGGCAAACGAGCCGAGAAACGATCCGACGGGCGTGCGCGCCGCGGAGACGATTACGACATTGGTCATGGGAGTCCTCCACCTTTCGGGCGCGGGGAGGCCGCGCCCCTGTCTTCAGGGTTAACGTACACGTTCCCTTAGGACAATGAAGCGCAAAGTGGCGGGTTGCATGGCGGCGATCGGTCGCGATCCGGTGATCGCGGTTGCCCTCAGGCCGGGCGTTTGGCCCAGGGCGGATAAAGGGTTGGGGCCGCGAAGTAATAGCCCTGCAGGTACTGGATGCCGTTTTCCGTCAGCCAGGCGGCATCGCGCGAATCCTCGACCCGCTCGGCCACGGTGAACATGTCGAACTGCTGTCCGATGGTGATCAGCGCCCGGGTCAGCACCTGGTTGTCGGGATTGTCGGCGATGCCCCGGATGAAGCCACCGTCGATCTTCAGGATGTCGAAATAGAAGTCGCGCAGAAAGCGGAACGAGGTGTAGCCGGCGCCGAAATCGTCCAGCGCGAAGCTGATGCCCTGGCGTTGCAGGTCGCGCATGAAGTTCACCACCAGCTCGGGCACCAGCATCGCCGATTGCTCGGTGATCTCGAGGATCAGCCGGTCGCCGAGGGTGGAATCGCGCATCAGCGCGCGTTTCAGCGTCCGCATCCAGCGCGGATAGCCGATGGAGCGCGCCGACATGTTGATCGCCAGGCGCAGGTGCGGCTGGGCCTGCAGCGTGCGCAGCCCGAGCTCCAGCGCGATGCAGTCGATCTGGCGGCCCAACTCGCTGATCTCGGCCTCGGCCATGAACTCGGCCGCAGGGATGATCCGGCCGCTGGGATCGAAGATCCGCACCAGCCCCTCGTAATAGGCGACCCGCCCCTCGGGCCCGGCGCGCACGATCGGCTGGAAGGCCAGAGCCATCTCGTTGGCGTCCACCGCGGCGCGGACATGGGTCATCACCTCGGCGTCGCGGGTCCTGACGGCCTGCGTCAGCGGATCGCTCAGCCCTTCGGGACCCGCTGCCCCTTTCGCCTTGCCATGCTCCATCGGATCATGCCTCCTGAACCGCGCCATGTATGGCGCCTCATGTTCAAGAAGGAGTTAAGGCGTGACCTCTGACGATCTGCCGCGCTGCGCCTGGGCGGGCCCCGAACCCATCTACCAGGCCTATCACGACACCGAATGGGGCGTGCCGGAGCGCGACAGCCGGGCGCTGTGGGAAAAGCTGGTGCTGGACGGGTTCCAGGCCGGGCTGAGCTGGATCACCATCCTGAAGAAACGCGAGAATTTCCGCACCGCCTTCGCGGGCTTCGACCCCCATGTCATCGCCGGCTGGGGCGAGGCGGAGGTGACGCGGCTGCTGGGCGATCCCGGCATCATCCGCCATCGCGGCAAGATCGAGGCCACCATCGGCAATGCCCGCGCCTGGCAGGAGATCGAGGCGAAGGGCGGTTTCGACCAGTTCCTGTGGCGCTATGTCGAGGGCGTGGCGCTGCAGCCGCGCCATGCCACCCAGGCCGAGGTGCCGCCCTCCACGCCCCTGTCGGAACAGGTGTCGAAGGATCTGCGCAAGGCGGGCTTCCGCTTTGTCGGCCCGACCATCGTCTATGCCTTCATGGAGGCTTGCGGGCTGGTCAACGACCACCTGACGGGCTGCCATTGCCACGAGCGTTGCGCGGCGCTGAAGGCGGCGTGATCCAAAGGCGCGCCCGTGCCGGGCGCACACGATTATTGCATCTGCCTCCGGCAGATGCGGGGCTCAGGACCCCGAGGTGAGCGCGCCGATCAGGGCGCGGGCCTGCTGGGAGCTCCAGTCCGCGCCGCCGATCAGGCGGGCGACCTCGCGGCCCTCGGGATCGACCAGCATCGTCACCGGCATGCCGAAGATCCCGGCATCGCGGGCCTGCACCGCCTTCGGATCCTGGAAGGCGGGCAGGTTGGAGGATTGCGCCTGGGTCAGGAACTTTTGCACGGCTTCGGGGGCATTCGGCCCCGAGGCCAGCGTCACCACGGCGAAATGGTCTCCGCCCAGGTCGCGTTCGAGGGCGGACAGCGTCGGCATCTCTTCGCGGCAGGGGGCGCACCAGACCGCCCAGATGTTCAGCAGCACCCATTTGCCCCGGTAGTCGGCCAGCCGGACCGTGCCCTTCGGGCTGTCCCAGGCCACATCGGCCAGGGGCCGTGCCGGGGTGGTCAGGGTCAGCTTCTTCAGCGCGCCGGTGGCATGATCCGCGATCAGCGGCGCGGGATCGGCCTGCACGGCAAGTCCCGGGATCATTGCACCGAGCACCAGCCCCGTATAAACGAGCGCGGAACGAATTTTACCCATGTATCCTCCGACAGGTGGCGCGATGACCGACAAGAACGCAAACCAGATGTGGGGCGGCCGCTTTGCCGAAGGCCCCGATGCGATCATGGAGGCGATCAACGCCTCGATCGGTTTCGACCAGCGGCTGGCGGCCCAGGACATCGCGGGCTCGCGTGCCCATGCCGCCATGCTGGCGGCCCAGGGCATCATCAGCAATAGTGACGCCGAGGCGATCCGGGAAGGGCTTCTCACCATCTTGTCAGAGATCGAGCAGGGCCGTTTCACCTTCTCGACCGCGCTGGAAGACATCCACATGAACGTGGAAGCGCGCCTGAAAGAGGTCATCGGCGAACCCGCCGGGCGTCTGCACACGGGCCGGTCGCGCAATGACCAGGTGGCGACCGACTTCCGCCTCTGGGTCCGCGACCAGGCCGATGCGGCCATCGAGGGGCTGAAGGCGCTGATGTGCGCGCTGCTGGTGCAGGCCGGGACCGGCGCCGAGTGGGTGATGCCCGGCTTCACCCACCTCCAGACCGCGCAGCCCGTCACCTGGGGCCACCACATGATGGCCTATGTGGAGATGTTCGGTCGCGACCTGTCGCGCTTCACCGACGCCCGCGCGCGGATGAACGAATCCCCGCTGGGGGCCGCGGCACTGGCCGGCACCTCCTTCCCGATCGACCGCCACATGACCGCCGAGGCGCTGGGCTTTGCACGCCCCTGCGCCAACTCGCTTGATGCGGTGTCGGACCGCGATTTCGCGCTGGAATTCCTGGCGGCCTCCTCGATCTGCGCGATGCACCTGTCGCGCTTCGCCGAGGAGCTGGTCATCTGGTCCTCCGCGCAGTTCCGCTTCGTGGCGCTGTCGGACCGCTTCTCGACCGGGTCCTCGATCATGCCGCAGAAGAAGAACCCCGACGCGGCAGAGCTGATCCGTGCCAAGATCGGCCGGATCTTCGGCGCCAACGTGGCGCTGATGACGGTGATGAAGGGGCTGCCGCTGGCCTATTCCAAGGACATGCAGGAAGACAAGGAACAGGTCTTCGATGCTGCCGACAACCTGATGCTGGCGCTGGCCGCGATGACCGGGATGGTCGGTGACATGCAGGCCAACGTGCCGGTGCTGGAAGCCGCTGCCGGCGCGGGCTTTTCAACCGCGACGGATCTGGCCGACTGGCTGGTTCGGGTGCTGGGGATGCCCTTCCGCGATGCCCACCACGTCACCGGCAGCCTGGTCGCCGTGGCCGAGGGCAAGGGCTGCGATCTGCCCGAGCTGTCGCTGGCGGACATGCAGGCGGTCGAACCCCGGATCACCGAAGAGGTCTTCGGGGTGCTGGGCGTGCACAATTCCGTCGCCAGCCGCGTCTCCTACGGCGGCACGGCCCCGGAACAGGTGAAACAGCAGGTGGCGGCATGGCAAGAGCGGCTCTCCTGACCCTGTGCCTGCTGCTGGCAGGCTGCGGCATCGACGGTGCGCCGAATGCGCCCGAGGGCAATATCTGGTCCTCGCGCAGCGGCGGGGTGGACCGGGGCGCGGGCTCTCTGGGTGCCCTCGAAAAGAGCGACGCCACGATCTACCAGAACGAGTTGTGAGACACGGCCCCTTCGGGGGCCGTTTTCCGTTCCGCAAAGGGTTTTACACGTCGCCCCGGCAGTGTATCGAACGCGCGCCGCCAACGGGGCGGCGGGGATGCTGACCGGAGACCTGCCATGGACCATTTCCTCTACCGTGACGGAGAGCTTTACGCCGAGGACGTGCCCCTGGCCGAGATCGCGGCGCAGGTGGGGACGCCTTTCTACGTCTATTCCCACGCCACGCTGACCCGCCACTTTACGCTTTTTGACGAGGCGCTCTCGGGCATGGACCACCTGGTCTGCTACGCCATGAAGGCGGCGTCGAACCAGGCGATCCTGAAGATCATGGCGGGGCTCGGCGCCGGCATGGACGTGGTGTCGGGCGGGGAATACCGCCGCGCGGTTGCCGCCGGTGTGCCGGGCGACAAGATCGTCTTCTCGGGCGTCGGCAAGACCCGCGAGGAGATGACCCTGGCGCTGACCCATGGCGTGCGCCAGTTCAACCTGGAATCCGAGCCCGAGATGGAGGTCCTGAACGAGGTCGCCCTGTCGCTGGGCGTCGTCGCCCCCGTCACCGTGCGGGTGAACCCCGACGTGGATGCCAAGACCCACGCCAAGATCGCCACCGGCAAGTCCGAGAACAAGTTCGGCATCCCGATCGCCCGCGCCCGCGAGGTCTATGCCCGCATCGCCCAGCTTCCGGGCCTGAAGGCCGTGGGCATCGACGTGCACATCGGCTCTCAGCTGACCGACCTGGAGCCCTACCGGCTGGCCTTCACCAAGGTGGCCGAGCTGACCGATTCGCTGCGCGCCGATGGCCATGACATCATCCGCCTCGATCTGGGCGGCGGTCTGGGCATTCCCTATGAGCGGGGAAATGCCGCCCCGCCGCTGCCGGTGGAATATGGGGCTCTGGTCAAGGAGGTCCTGGGCGACAAGGGCGTCGAGATCGAGATCGAGCCGGGCCGCCTGATCGCCGGCAACGCCGGCCTGATGGTCAGCAAGGTGATCTACGTGAAGAAGGGCGAGGGCCGCGACTTCCTGATCATCGACGGTGCGATGAACGACCTGGTGCGCCCTGCCATGTATGATGCGCATCACGATATCGTGCCCGTCAAGGAGGCCACCCCCGGCGTCGAACAGCAGCCCTACGACGTGGTCGGCCCGGTCTGCGAGACCGGCGATACCTTCGCCAAGGGCCGCTCCCTCGCGCCGCTGGTCGCGGGCGATCTGGTCGCCTTCCGCTCGGCCGGGGCCTATGGCGCCGTGATGGCTTCGGAATACAACACCCGGCCGCTGATCCCGGAGGTTCTGGTCAAGGGCGACCAGTTCGAGGTCATTCGTGCAAGACCCTCCTTTGAGGAAATCATTAACCGCGATACGATACCCGAATGGGTGTGACGCGATCCCCGCGTTGCCCACGCGGGACGGAGCATGGCCGAGAACAGCGACTTCGATGAGATCCTGCGGCGGCTGAAATGGCCGCTGCGCCTGACCCGGGTCGGTTTGCTGGCGGAACGCTTCATGCGGGCGTTCTGGCCGCTCTGGGCGCTCTGCGCCACGGTTCTCGCCCTGCTGATGCTGGGCATCCAGGACAGTTCGAACATCGTGCTGGTCTGGAGCGTCGGAGCCGGCAGTTTCCTGGCCATCGTCTGGTTTCTCATCCGTGGCGCGCTGCGCTTCCGCTTTCCCCGCCGCGAAGAGGCGCTGAAACGCCTCGATGCGACGCTGAAAGGCCATCCGCTTCAGGCGCTTGGCGACGACATGGCCTCGGGCGGGGACGATCCGGGCACCCGCGCGCTCTGGGCGGCGCACCGGGCCCGCATGGCGGCGCGCACCCGGGGGGCGAAGGCCGTCCGGCCCGATCTGAACCTGACCACCCGCGATCCCTTCGGCCTGCGCTACGTGGCGCTGCTGTGCCTGATGACGGCGCTGCTGTTCGGCTCTTTCTGGCGCATCGGATCGGTTGCCGACATGGCGCCGGGCGGTGCCGCCGAGGCCGCGGCCGGCCCCTCGTGGGAAGGCTGGGTCGCCCCGCCGCCGCACACCCGTCTGCCGGTGCTCTACCTGCCCGACATCCCCGCCGGCACGCTTCAGGCGCCGCAGGGATCGAAGGTGACGCTGCGGCTCTACGGGCCCGAGGGCAAGCTGCACGTGGCCGAGGATGTCTCCGGGCGGGTGGGGGATCTTCCGCCCTCGGATGCCAATGCCCAGGAATTCAGCGTCCATCAGGGCGGGCGGATCGCCATCGACGGCCCCGGCGGGCGGGTCTGGAAGGTGGCGCTGATCCCCGATCAGAAGCCCAAGGTGGAGGCAACCGGCGCCGCCGAGGCCTCGGTCGAGGGGCAGCTGTCGCTGCCCTTCCACGCCAGCGACGACTACGGCGTCGAAAGCGGTCAGGCGCGGATCGTGCTGGACCTGCCGAAGGTGGACCGCCGCTACGGCCTGGCCCTCGATCCCGAGCCGCGCGCGGCGATCACCGTGCCCCTGCCAATGCCGATTTCGGGCAGCCGCGCCGATTTCAACGAGACCCTGATTGAGAATTTCTCTCAGCACCCCTGGGCCAACATGCCGGTGAAGGTGTCGCTGAGCGTGACCGACAGTGCCGGCCAGGAAAGCACCGGCCCGGATTACGAGACCGTGCTGGTGGCCCGCCGCTTCTTCGATCCGCTGGCCGCCAGCCTGATCGAGATGCGCCGCGACCTGCTGTGGAACCGCGCCAATGCGCCGCGCATCTCCGAGGTGCTGAAGGCGATCACCTGGAACGACGGCGGCGCCATCCGCTCGGACGAGATGAAGGGCCGGATCCGGGACATTGCGGGTAGCCTCGAACACAAGGCCTCGCTGTCCGACGAGATCGTCGATGACACGGCGAAATCGCTCTGGGATCTGGCGATCCAGCTTGAGGACGGGGATCTGGACGATGCGAAGGAGCGGATGAACCGCGCCCAGGAGCGTCTGGAGGAGGCGATGCGCAACGGCGCCTCCGACCAGGAGATCGCCAAGCTGATGCAGGAGCTGCGCGACGCTACCCAGGACTACATGCGCCAGCTGGCCCAGCAGGCCGCCCGCCAGTCCGAGCAGAACCCGAACCAGCCGCCCATGGACATGCAGAATGCCCTGCAGATGAACCAGGACGATCTTCAGAAGATGATGGATCGCATCCAGGAGCTGATGCAGCAGGGCCGCATGGCGGAGGCGCAGGAGGCGCTGCGCGAGCTTCAGAAGCTGATGGAGAACATGCAGGTCACCCAAGGTCAGGGCGGGCAAGGCCAGCAAAGCCCCGGTCAGCAGGCCATGGACGGTCTGGGCGAGACGCTGCGCAACCAGCAGGGCCTCTCGGACGATGCCTTCCGCAGCCTTCAGGACCAGTTCAACCCCGGTCAGGGCGGGCAGGGCCAGCCCGGCCAGCGCCCCGGCGACCAGCCGGGTCAGCCCGGGCAGGGCGGTCAACAGGGCGGTAACCAGATGGGCGATGGCAGCGGTTCGGGGCAGGGCAGCCAGGGCCAGCAGGGCCAGGGCAGCGATGCCGATGCGCTGGCCCAGCGTCAGCAGGCGCTGCGCGACGAATTGCAACGCCAGCGCGGCAATCTGCCGGGCGCGGGCACCGAGGCCGGGCGTGCGGCGCGTGACAGCCTGGATCGGGCCGATCGCGCCATGCGCGAGGCCGAGGGGGCCCTGCGCGAGGGCGACCTGGCCCAGGCCATCGACAACCAGGCCACCGCCATGGAGGCGCTGCGCGAAGGGATGCGCAGCCTGGGCGAGGCGATGGCGGAGGCCGAGCGCCAGATGCAGGGCCAGCAGGGCCAGGCCCAGGGCAATGACGGGGGCAAGCAGAACGATCCGCTGGGCCGCAACGCCGGCAGCAACGGGATGCTGGGCAATGACCGCGAGATGCTGAACGGAGAGCTGGATAACGACCAGCGCGCCCGCGACCTGCTGGACGAGATCCGCCGCCGCTCGGCGCAGAACGACCGCTCCGAGGAGGAGCGTGATTACCTGAACCGGCTGCTCGACCGGTTCTGAGTCCGGGCTTCCGGATTGGCCAAAGGGCCGCCCTTCGCGGGGCGGCCCTTTGCTTTGGAACCTGTCGCGGTCAGGGTGGGCTCAGCGCCCGCCGAACCAGTGCCGCGCGGCATCGACGGTTTCGACATAGCTGTTCAGCCCGGCGGCGGCGCCGGGCAGGGCGCGTGCCAGGGCCGGGGCCTGGGCATAGACCAGCAGCAGAAGAAGAACGACGGCAACTGGGATCGCAAAGCCCAGGGCAAAGCTGCGGCGCTGGCGCGGGGTGGCCACGGTCGGCGCGGCGCTGCTGCCGGGCGCGACCGAGGAGTGCATCTCCTCGGCGTCGGGCATCAGGCGCGGGCGGTTTCCGGCGGTGGTCTGCTCGATATGGGCGGGGGGCGGCGGCAGCTCTTCCTCGACCGGGTCGGCCTGCAGGCCGGCGCTCCAGTCGCCACGCGGCGCTTCCGGTTCGGCCTCGGGCGCCGGGGGGGCGGGCTCTTCCGGTGCGCTGCGGTCGCGGGCGCGGGCCTTGGCCTCGAAGGCGGCTTCCTCGCGCAGGATGTCGAGCACGTCCTGCTCGATCTCGCGGCGTTGCAGCTGTGCCCGGCGCGGAGAGATCAGCGGCGGCTCTTCGGCGGTGGCGTGCAGGGCCAGCGGGGCGGCCTCTGCGCCCGAGGGGCCCTTCAGCGCCGAGGCCGGCACCGGGTTGCGATGCGGATCGGCGCCTTCCGGCGCGGCGGCGCTCTGGTCCTCGGGGCGCAGCCGCAGCGTGCCGGGGGCGCCCGGGGCCTGGAACCAGCTGATTCCGCAGGCCGAACATTCCACGTCGCGCCCCTCGTCGGGGATCACGGCATCGGGAACTTCGTAATTTGCACCGCAAGAGGGGCAGGTCAGTCGCATTCAGGGCCTCGGCTGGAATTTCTCGGACGGGCCTCCCGGTCCCGCCGCGCTGCCTAGATTATGGCGTTCGGGCGCCAGCGAAAAGACCCCTCCGGGCGGCAGGCCCCCGGATCGCGCTGCGGCGCAGATTGCACGCCCGGGCGGAACAGGGCAGAAAGGCCCCGAACAAGGACCCGAAGATGGCCCCGGCAGGTGCGGGCCATGGCCGGGGCCGGACCCGGGGAACAGGACACCAGGCGTGATCGAGCTTGACAGCCTCAGCTACAGCTACGGCGGTGACGCGCTCCTGCGCGGCATCAGCCTGCAGCTTGCGCCCGGGTCCTTCCACTTTCTGACCGGGCCCTCGGGGTCTGGCAAGACCACGCTGATGAAGCTGTGCTACGGCGCGCTGCAACCCACCGGCGGCACCGTCACCGTTTTCGGCCAGCCGCTGGAAGAGATGAACCGCGACGATATCGCCTGGCTCCGCCGCCGCGTCGGCGTGGTCCATCAGGAGGCGCATTTCCTTGATCACATGACCCTGGTCGAAAACATCGCGCTGCCGCTGATGGTCTCGGGGCGGGATCTTTCGGCCGAGGCGCGCAACCTCAAGGAGCTGATGGCCTGGGTCGGTCTGGGCGCCCGGTCGCGGGCCTATCCGCCCGAACTGTCGGGCGGCGAGCGCCAGCGCGCCGCCCTGGCCCGCGCCCTGATCATGAGCCCCGAGGTGATCCTTGCGGACGAGCCCACGGGCAATGTCGACTGGGAGATGTCGCAGCGCCTGCTGGCCCTGCTGGTCGAGCTGAACCGGATGGGCAAGACCGTGCTGATCGCGACCCACGATCTGGCGCTGATCCGCGCCGCGAAAAGCCGGGTGCAGGCGCGGGTGCTGCGGATCGCCGGGGGCACGCTGCAATACGCGGGGGCGGATCTGTGACCGGGCCGGGGGATCGTCCGGGCCTTGGGCGCGGGGTGCGCGGCATCCTGACCCTGCTGCGCGGCGACGTGCAGGCGGACCGCGTGGTGCCGCCCACCGGTTTCACCGCCGGGCTGACCCTTTGGGCGGCGGCGGCAATGGCCTTTCTGGCAGTCTTCGCGCTGGCGCTGTCGCTGGCGGCGGGGCGCATGGCCAGCGAATGGGGCGGCGCGCTGGCACGCAGCTCCACCCTGCGGATCTCGGCCCCGGCAGAGCAGATGGACGCCCAGACCACGGCGGCGATGACCCTGCTGAAGACCACGCCCGGCGTCGCCTCGGCCCGGGTGCTGGGCGATGCGGAAGAGCAGAAGCTGCTGACCCCCTGGCTGGGACCGGACCTGCCGCTGGACCAGCTGCCGCTGCCCCGCCTGATCGAGATCATCGAGGCCGGCAAGGGCTTTGACGCTGCCGGCCTGCGCCTGCGCCTGGCCGGAGAGGTGCCCGGCGCGGTGCTGGACGACCACACCCGCTGGCGCCGTCCGCTGATCCGCGCCGCGACCCGGCTGCGCGAGCTGGGCGCGCTGTCGCTGCTGCTGATTGCCGGCGTCACCGGGGCGATCCTGACCCTGGCCGCGCATTCCGCCCTTTCCGCCAATGCCCAGGTGATCGAGGTGCTGCGCCTGGTGGGCGCGCGCGACGAATTCATTGCCCGCGCTTTCGTGCGCCGCTTCACCTTCCGCACCCTGACCGGCGCCGGCATCGGCATGGTGGCGGGTCTCGGCGCGATCTGGCTGCTGCCGGACGAGGCCGAGGGCGCCTTCCTGTCGGGCCTCGGTCTGCAGGGCTGGCAGTGGCTGCTGCCGTTCCTCATTCCCATCCTGGCCGCCGTGGTGGCCTTCTGGGCGACCCGCGCCGCCGCCCGCCGCATCCTTAGGAGACTTGCCTGACATGCCCATCCTGCAATGGATCCTGTCGCTCATCTTCATCATCCAGATGTATCTGGCCATGCCGGTCGCCGGCATCCTGTTCCTGCCCTGGTCGATCGTGTCGCGGCGCGGCGCCTACACGGCGACCCGCAGCTATGCGCGTTACGTGCGCTGGTCGCTGGCGCTGATCTGCGGCCTGAAGACCGAGGTCCGCGGCACCGTGCCTGACGGCGACGTCGTCGTCGCCTCCAAGCACCAGAGCTTCCTCGATATCATCATCCTGATCTCGGCGCTGCCCCATGCCAAGTTCATCATGAAGGATGAGCTGCGCTACATGCCGATCTTCGGCTGGTACGCGCAGCGCATCGGCTGCGTGCCGGTCAAGCGCGGCAAGCGCGGCGAGGCGATCAAGGCGATGATACAGGCGGTCCAGAAAGGCCGCGAGACTCCCGGCCAGCTGGTGATCTTTCCGCAAGGCACCCGTGTCGCCCCCGGCGCGGACGAACCCTACAAGGTCGGCGTCGCCGCGATCTACGAACAGACCGGCCAGACCTGCATCCCTGCGGCCTGCAACGTCGGCCTGTTCTGGCCGCGCCACGGCATCCTGCGCAAGCGCGGCACCGCCACGGTCGAGTTCCTGGAGCCGATCCCGCCGGGCCTGAGCAGGAGCGCCTTCCGCGCCACCTCGCGCCAGAGGATCGAGACGGCCTCGAATGCATTGATGGTGGAAGAAGGATTCCCGGCCGATGAACTACCTGACATCGATTGAGGCGCTGGAGGCGCTTTACGGCACGCCCGGCGCGGCGGCGACGCGTAAGGTGGCCGACCGGCTGACCCCGGAGTACCGCCGCTGGATCGAGGCGTCGCGCTTCTGCGTGGTCTCGACCGTGGGACCCGAGGGCGCTGATGGCAGCCCGCGCGGCGATGACGGCCCGGTGGTGCGCGCGCTGGACGACCAGACGCTGCTGCTGCCCGACTGGCGCGGCAACAACCGCCTCGACACGCTGCGCAACATCGTGCGCGACCCGCGCATCGCGCTGATGTTCATGGTGCCGGGGTCCAACAATGCGGTGCGGGTCAACGGCGCGGCCCGCGTCACCGACGATGCCGATCTGCGCGCCAGCTTCGAGAAGCAGGGCCGCCAGCCCGCCACCGTCATCGTCATCAAGATCCACGAGATCTACAGCCAGTGCGCCCGGGCGATCCTGCGTGCCGGGCTCTGGACCAGCGGCGACGAAAGCGCCGACCTGCCCACCGTCGGAGAGATCCTGGCGGCGATGACCGAGGGCGAGGTCGGCGGACGTCCCTATGACGAAAGCTGGGCCGAACGGGCCGCCCGCACGATGTGGTGATCCGGCGCGAGCGTCGGATTTCGCCGGGCACTGCGTATATCTCCTGCGAACCGCGCAGGAGGATGCGACTTGGCAGCACTGGCACGACCGCTCGACGGGGCGCGGCAGGGACGGGACCTGCTGCGCTTTCTCTCCCTTTCCCCGGTGGTCCGGCAGGGCATCGGCAGCTTTGCCGGCGCGACCCGGGCCCGGGCCCGCGCCGCCGGGCTGATCAGCGCCAATGTCGCGCTGCCTGCCGAAGAGCTCGACATGGAGCTGAGCGAGCTGGCGCTGCATGCCGCCGGCACCCTGGCGCTGGAGCATACACCGATTGCCGCCCCGCTTGAGGGCCGCCCGCTGAGCCTGATCCTGCAGCTGGTGACCGCAGAGGGCGCGCGGCTGCGCGGTCGTTCCGTCTGGCTGCGCCATTGCGATGCCCGGGGCGGCAACTGGGGCGCCGAAAGGATGCTTCAGGGGCGCGGCGTCAGCGATGCGACCGGCGTGGTGCAGTTCGACACGGTCTGTCCCGGCAGCATCGAGGGCCGCCAGGCACATCTGCTCTGCGTGCTGGAAGGCCCCGAGGGGCTGGGCTGCCGGATCCTGCTGCCCGAGGCGCTTTCGGAGGTGCTGCGGCGCACCGATCCGCGCTATGACCAGCCACGGGTGCCGATCCGTCCGCTGCCCGGGGTCTATCCCGGCCTGCGCGAGGACAGCGCCGGCCATGTGGCGACGCTGGTGCTGGTGCTGCCCGGTTAGCGCGCGGCAACCAGCGGCGGCGGTGCCAGCCGGGCCGCCATGAAATGGTAGAAGGATTGCCCCGGCAGGGCGCCTTTCTGGTAGGCGGTGTTCAGCGCCGCCTTGCGGGTGAAGACCCGGGCCACCGCGGCGCGCTGCGGCGCCGGCACATCCCCCAGGCCCGACAGCACCTGTTCGGCATGGGCGGCATAGGCCCGGGCGACGCGTTCCGGGAAACTGGCCTGGGCCGTGGTCGAGCGCGCCGCCAGATGCAGCCGGTAGCCCGCCGGTCCCAGGGGCGCCGCACCGCCCAGGCGGGCGATCAGCTCGGCCGCATGTCGCACGTCCTGGCTGGGCAGCGCCGAGAAGGGGCGGGCCTGGGCGCGGGCCATCACCGGGTGAAAGCTGGCGCCGGTCTCGGCAAGGGTGGTCAGGTCAAGCTGCGGGTCCTGCTGCGGCAGGCGCAGGATCTCGACCCCGGCATCAAGGATCGCGGTCTGCCCGAAGGCGGCGCCGTGGCGGCGGGCCAGCGGCAGCAGCGCCGCGAGGTAGCCGGGCTCCCATTCGTCATCGCTGTCCAGGAAGGCCAGAAAGCGCCCCCGCGCCTGCGCGAGCGCCCGGTTGCGCGCCGGTCCCGGACCGCTGCGCACCGGGCCGGGGGCGGTGAAGACCAGCCCCGGGGCCGGGGGCATCAGGGCGGCGTAGTCGCGCCCGTCATCCGAGGCGATCACCACCTCGACCCGCTCCGGAGGAAGGCCGCAGCGCGTCACCGAGGCGAGGGCACGCGGCAGGGTCGCCGTGGCATGGCAGGCGGGAATGATGACGGAGACTTCGGGGTCGTCCATGGGGCCCTCCTGCGGATCGCGTCGCTGCGTCGGAGGGTCTACGTATGAAATCCCCCCGCGGATCACTCCGCGAGGGGAAAGGGTAGGGCCGCAAACCGCCCGGACCAGCCGGGCGGGGCGATCACATGTGGATCGCGCCGTCGCCGCAGGCCAGCGCCGCTTCGCGCACGGCTTCCGAATAGGTCGGGTGGGCGTGGCAGGTCAGCGCGACATCCTGCGCCGAGGCGCCGAATTCCATCGCGACGCAGATCTCGTGGATCATGTCGCCGGCCGCCGGGCCGATGATCGAGCAGCCCAGGATCCGGTCGGTTTCCTTGTCGGCGAGGATTTTGACGAAACCGTCGGCGGCAAAGACGGCCTTGGCGCGGGCGTTGCCCATGAAGGAGAACTTGCCGACCTTGTAGGCGCGGCCCTCGTCCTTCAGCTGCTGCTCGGTCTTGCCGACCGAGGCGACCTCGGGGTGGGTGTAGATGACGCCGGGGATCACGTCGTAGTTCACGTGGCCATGCTTGCCGGCGATAACCTCGGCAACCGCCATGCCCTCGTCCTCGGCCTTGTGGGCCAGCATCGGGCCGGCAACCGCGTCACCGATGGCATAGACGCCCTTGACGGAGGTCGCCCAGTGGCCGTCGGTCTTGACGACGCCGCGTTCGGTCATCTCGACGCCCAGTTCCTTCAGCCCGAGGCCATCGGTGAAGGCACGGCGGCCGGTCGCAACCAGCACGACATCGGCATCAAGCACGGTTTCGCTGTCGTCCTTGCGGGACTTGTAGGTCAGCTTGGCCTTGCCATCGACGGTCTCGACGCCCTGGACGGCGGCGCCCAGGATGAACTTCATGCCCTGCTTGGAGAGGATCTTTTGCAGGTTCTTCTGCACTTCGGCGTCCATGCCGGGGGTGATGTTGTCGAGGAATTCGACCACCGTCACCTCGGCGCCGAGGCGCGCGTAGACCGAGCCCATCTCAAGGCCGATGACGCCGGCACCGACGACGATCATCTTCTCGGGGATCTTCGGCAGCGCGAGGGCGCCGGTGCTGTCGACCACCACGCCGGCCTCGTTGTCCACGGTGATCCCCGGCAGGGCGGTCGGCACGGAGCCGGAGGCGACGACGATGTTCTTCGCCTCGTAGACGGTGTCACCGACCTTGACCTTGCCGGCCTCGGGGATCGAGGCCCAGCCCTTGATCCAGTCGATCTTGTTCTTCTTGAAGAGGAATTCGATCCCCTTGGTGTTGCCGTCGACGACGTCCTGCTTGTAGGCCTTCATCTGGTCGAAATCGACTTCCGGCGCCGGGACCTTGAGGCCCATGGTGGCGAAGTTGTGCTGCGCCTCGTGCAGGTTGTGGGTGGCGTTCAGCAGCGCCTTGGAGGGGATGCAGCCGACGTTCAGGCAGGTGCCGCCCAGGGTCTCGCGGCCCTCGACACAGGCGGTTTTCAGTCCGAGCTGGGCGCAGCGGATGGCGGACACGTAGCCGCCGGGGCCTGCACCGATGACGATGACGTCGTATTGGGCCATTTGAGGTCTCCTTGGTCTTGTCTGCGGGCGTCGGGCCCGGTTGGCTTGCGCGGGGTGGGGGCGCTGCCCCCGTCAGCCTGCGGCTGACTCCCCCGGGATATTTGGAACAAGAAAATGCTAGGCGAGGGCAGCCAGGAGCATGATCGTGGTGGCAAGAAGGCCCAGGGCCCAGAACAGGGAACGCCAGGGCGTCCAGGCCAGGGCATAGGCCGGGATGTAGAGGAGGCGGGCGGCGAGGTAGAGCCAGCCGCAGGCCAGGGTGAGGGGGGAGGTGCTGGTGGTGAGCGTCACTGCGAGGGTGGCGATGGTGAAGAGGATCAGCGCCTCGAAATGGTTGGTCATGGCGCGGTGCAGCCGACCGGTGCGGCGCGACATCAGCAGTTGCGGATTGCCGCCGGGGATGTCCTGGGGGTCGCGCGGGCCGGTGGTGGCCTTGGGGCCCAGTTCCAGGTTGGCCGGGATCGCCATCAGGGCGATCTGGAGCACCTGAAGCAGGCCGGCGAGGGCCAGGATATGCAGCTGCGTGTCCATCACAGGAAGGCCGCCAGGTAGAGCGCGATCGTGGCCAGGGCGCCCAGCATATAGAGGACCGAACGCCAGGGGGTCCAGCCGTAGCGATAGGCCGGGATGTAGAGCGCCCGGGCGGCGACATAGGTGAAGGCGGCGAGGGCGGTGAACAGGCTGGTGGTCTGGGAGAGGCTGACCACGGTGATCGCCCCGATGAAGAAGGGGAAGTTTTCCGTATGGTTGGCCAGTGCCCGGCGCATCCGCTGGGTGTCCTGCGACAGCGGCGGCAGATCGTCCCGGGGGCCGGTGTTGCCGGCTTCGCCGACGTCGCGGGTCAGCAGGCGCTGCGACCAGACGACGAGCACGACATGCTCGAGCGCGACAAGCGAGAGGGCGAGGAGTTCGGGGGTCATGGCCCTACCTGGGATTGCGGGTCCCTGACGGGAAGGCGGGGCGGACCATCGGGGCGCCCCGGTCGAAGCTTGCGGTGGCCCGGACAGCGTCCGGGCGGCCTGCGCCCCGCGCCCCGGGCACGGGGGGATCCGGGGCGCAGGCCCCCTCCGGCGGACCGGAGGCGGCCCTGGATCAGAGATCCATCAGCAGGCGACGGGGATCTTCCAGCGCTTCCTTGACGCGCACCAGGAAGGTCACGGCGCCCTTGCCGTCGACGATGCGGTGATCGTAGGACAGCGCCAGGTACATCATCGGGCGGATCTCGATCTTGCCGTTGATGACCATCGGACGGTCCTGGATCTTGTGCATACCGAGGATGCCCGACTGCGGCGGGTTCAGGATCGGCGAGGACATCAGCGAGCCGTAGACGCCGCCGTTCGAGATCGTGAAGGTGCCGCCCTGCATTTCCGCCATCGAGAGCTTGCCGTCACGGGCGCGCTTGCCCTTCTCGGCGATCTCTTTCTCGATCTCGGCGAAGGACTTCTGGTCGACGTCGCGCAGCACCGGAACCACCAGGCCCTGGGGCGTGCCGGCGGCGATGCCCATGTGCACGAAGTTCTTGTAGACCACGTCGGTGCCGTCGATTTCGGCGTTGACCTCGGGGACTTCCTTCAGCGCGTGGACGCAGGCCTTGGTGAAGAAGGACATGAAGCCCAGACGGGCGCCGTGCTTCTTCTCGAACATGTCCTTGTACTGGTTGCGCAGCGCCATCACCTCGGTCATGTCCACCTCGTTGTAGGTGGTCAGCATGGCGGCGGTGTTCTGGCTGTCCTTGAGGCGCTTGGCGATGGTCTGACGCAGGCGCGTCATCTTCACGCGTTCCTCGCGGGCGGCATCCTCGGCGGCGACGGGGGCACGCGGCGCGGCGGGGGCCGCGGCGGGCGCCTTGGCGGCGGCCAGGGCCTTGGCCACGTCGTCCTTCATGATGCGACCGTCCCGGCCGGTGCCGGTGACCTGACCGGCCGACAGGCCCGCTTCGGCCATCGCCTTCTTGGCCGAGGGCGCGTCCTCGACATCCTTGCCGCCGGCAGCGGCGGCAGGGGCGGCGGCGGGCGCAGCGGCAGCGGGGGCTGCAGCGGCGGCACCGGCGCCTGCGGACATCTCGGCCAGCTGGCCGCCGGCGCCCACGGTTTCACCCTCGGCGGCGAGGATCTTGGTCAGCACGCCGGCTGCCGGCGCGGGAACCTCGACGGAGACCTTGTCGGTTTCCAGCTCGCAGAGCATCTCGTCGGCCTCGACGCTGTCACCTTCCTTCTTGAACCAGGTGGCGACGGTGGCCTCGGTCACGGATTCCCCCAGGGTGGGGACCATGACGGCGACGGTTTCCGCCGCTGCCGCCGGGGCCGCGTCGGTTTCGGAGGGGGTGGCCTTGGCCTTCATCTCCTCGGGGCCGGCATTGCCGGCCTCCGAGATGTAGCCCAGCAGCGCGTCGACGCCCACGGTTTCGCCTTCCTTGGCGACGATGTCGGCCAGGACGCCAGCGGCCGAGGCGGGGACCTCGACGGTCACCTTGTCGGTTTCCAGCTCGCACAGCATTTCATCGACCGCGACCGCGTCACCCGGCTTCTTGAACCAGGTGGCGACAGTGGCTTCGGTCACGCTTTCGCCCAGGGTGGGGACTCGGATTTCGGTGCTCATGGGTCCTTAGTTTCCTTCGATGGTCAGCGCCTCGTCGACGAGGGCTTCTTGCTGTGCTTTGTGCTGAGCCGCGAGGCCCGTTGCGGGTGCTGCGGCGGCAGCGCGGCCCACGTAGCGCGGGCGCGAATGGGCGGCGCCGATACGGCCCAGAACCCATTCGATATTCGGTTCGATGAAGGTCCAGGCGCCCTGGTTCTTCGGTTCTTCCTGGCACCAGATCATCTCGGCACCCTTGAAGCGTTCAAGCTCCTTGACCAGCGTATGCGCCGGGAAGGGATAGAACTGCTCGATCCGCATCAGGTAGATGTCGTCGATGCCGCGGGCGTCACGCTCTTCCAGCAGGTCGTAGTAGACCTTGCCCGAGCACATGACGACGCGCTTGATCTTCTCGTCCGCCACCAGCTGGGTGTCGGAGTTGCCGTGTTGCGCATCGTCCCACAGGATCCGGTGGAAGCTGGAGCCGGTGGTGAAGTCCTCGGCCTTGCTGATCGCCAGCTTGTGGCGCAGCAGCGACTTCGGCGTCATCAGCACCAGCGGCTTGCGGAAGCTGCGGTGCATCTGGCGACGCAGGATGTGGAAGTAGTTCGCCGGGGTCGAGCAGTTGGCGACGATCCAGTTGTCCTGGCCGCACATCTGCAGGAAGCGTTCCAGGCGGGCGGAGGAGTGTTCCGGACCCTGACCTTCGAAGCCGTGGGGCAGCAGCATGACGAGGCCCGACATGCGCAGCCACTTGGCTTCCCCCGAAGAGATGAACTGGTCGAACATGATCTGCGCGCCGTTGGCGAAATCGCCGAACTGGGCTTCCCACATCACCAGCGCATTCGGTTCGGCCAGCGAATAGCCGTATTCGAAGCCCAGCACCGCGTATTCCGAAAGCATCGAGTCGATGACTTCGTAGCGGGCCTGGCCGGCACGGATATTGTTGAGCGGGTAGTAGCGCTCTTCCGTCTCCTGGTTGATCAGGCCCGAATGGCGCTGCGAGAAGGTGCCCCGGGTGGAGTCCTGACCCGACAGGCGGACCGGGTAGCCCTCGGTCAGCAGCGAGCCGAAGGCCAGCGCTTCGCCGGTGGCCCAGTCAAAGCCCTCGCCGGTTTCGAACATCTTGCGCTTGGTGTCGAGCAGGCGTTCCACCGTGCGGTGCAGCGGGAAACCATCGGGGGCCGAGGTCAGCGACTTGCCGACTTCTTCCATGGTTTCGGGCGCGATCGCGGTCTCGCCGCGCTGATATTCTTCCTTCTCGCGCTCAAAGCCCGACCACTTGCCGTCCAGCCAGTCGGCCTTGTTCGGCTTGAAGTCCTTGGCGGCCTCGAACTCTTCGTTCAGCAGGGCCTGGAAGGCGGCCTTCATGTCCTCGATCTCGCCCTCGGGGATCAGGCCGTCCTTGACCAGACGATCCGTGTAGAGCGACAGCGTGGTCTTCTGCTTCTTGATCTTCTTGTACATGATCGGGTTCGTGAACATGGGCTCGTCGCCCTCGTTGTGCCCGAACCGGCGGTAGCAGAAGATGTCGATGACCACGTCCTTGTGGAACTTCTGACGGAATTCCGTGGCGACCTTGGCGGCATGGACCACGGCTTCGGGATCATCGCCGTTGACGTGGAAGATCGGCGCCTCGACCATTAGCGCGATATCCGTCGGATAGGGCGAGGAGCGCGAGAAGTGCGGCGCGGTGGTGAAGCCGATCTGGTTGTTCACGACGATGTGGATCGTGCCGCCGGTGCGGTGGCCGACCAGGCCCGACAGGCCAAAGCATTCCGCCACGACGCCCTGGCCCGCGAAGGCCGCGTCGCCGTGCAGCAGGATCGGAATGACCGAGGTGCGGTCGGGATCGTTCAGCTGGTACTGCTTGGCGCGCACCTTGCCCAGGACGACCGGGTTCACCGCCTCGAGGTGCGAGGGGTTCGCGGTCAGCGACAGGTGCACCTTGTTGCCGTCGAATTCACGGTCCGAGGAGGCGCCGAGGTGGTATTTCACGTCGCCCGAACCATCCACGTCCTCGGGCTTGTAGGAACCACCCTGGAATTCGTTGAAAATCGCGCGGTAGGGCTTGGAGAGGACGTTCGCCAGCACCGACAGGCGGCCGCGGTGGGGCATGCCCATCACGATCTCCTTGGCGCCCAGGCTGCCGCCCCGCTTGATGATCTGTTCCATCGCGGGGATCAGGGCCTCGCCGCCGTCCAGGCCGAAACGCTTCGTGCCCATGAACTTGACGTGGCAGAACTTCTCGAAGCCCTCGGCCTCGACCAGCTTGTTCAGGATCGCGCGGCGGCCTTCACGGGTGAAGGTGATCTCCTTGCCGAAGCCCTCGATGCGCTCTTTCAGCCAGGCCGATTGTTCGGGGTCGGAGATATGCATGTACTGCAGCGCGAAGGTGCCGCAGTAGGTGCGCTTCACGATATCGACGATCTGGCGCAGGTTGGCGACCTGAAGCCCCAGCACGTTGTCCAGGAAGATCGGGCGATCCATGTCGGCGGCGGTGAACCCGTAGGAGGCCGGGTCCAGCTCCGGATGCGCGACCGGATCCTTCATGCCCAGCGGATCCAGATCGGCGGCCAGGTGGCCGCGGATGCGGTAGGCACGGATCAGCATCAGCGCCCGGACCGAGTCCAGAACGGCACGCTTGATCTGCTCGTCCGAGATCTCGACGCCCTTCTCGGCGGCCTTGGCCTTGATCTTCTTGCCGGCATCCTTGGCCTCGGAGGGGGCGGGCCACATGCCGTCCAGCGCCGCGGTCAGGTCGTCGTTGGGGGTCGGCGGCCAGTCGCGACGGGTCCAGGACGGGCCGGCGGCCTCCTTCTTGGCGTCCATCTCGCTGTCGCCGAGCTGGGCGAAGAAGTCGGCCCATGCGGCATCCACGGCCGAGGGGTCGTTGGCCCAGACGGCATAGAGCTGTTCGAGATAGGCGGCGTTATGCCCCTGCAGGAAGCTGGAGGCGTGGAAAAGATCGTTGGGGCTCTGATCGGTCATTCTGTTCACCTTGAGGCGGTGCGCTTGATCTTAAGCGGGTTGAAAGCTGAGGGGCGGGCGGGGCTGGCGTCTTGGGAACGTCGGGAGGCCGGTTGGGGACGCAGCGGATCCGCTGCCCGGGCGAGGGCCGTCGAGCGCCGGCGGCGCATGGCACCGGCGGGCCACGGACTGGCCATCGGGATTGAGATCGGGGCAGCCGCCACCGTGCCAGAAACGCGGCACGCAGAGGCTGGCGGGAAGGCGGGGGGCACGGCACCGCGCCGGGCCGGGCGCGTGCAGCGCCAGGCCGGGGGTGGCGACGGGACGGAGAAGGGCCGAGACGCGGTTCATGCGACACCTCCGGCGGCCAGCGCAGCAGCCCTCGGGGTCACGGTCACGTGGCCTCGGGCAGGTCCTGCGATGGTGCGGCGCGCGATCATGTGCGATCCCAATGCTTTGCCGTTCCGTGGGACCCCCAGGCGCCGGGACGTCCTGGGGACGGGGCCGGGGGGCGTTTCATCTGGTCTTCGGGTGGTCCGGGGCGGGTTGCCACGCCCCGGGCCGTCATTCGGTCATGCGTTCGGCTTCAGCCGACCCTTGCGGTCATATGTGGCAAGGCAGGTCGCCGTCACGCGCGAAAGCCCGTTTTCCAGCAGCACGGGCTGAGAAACGGACAGAACTTCGGCCTCGCCGCAATTGGCGCGGGCCATGGCCTGGGCGGCGTCGGGCGTCAGCGCGACGTCGTTGTAATCGACATGGGCGGTGGTGCGACGCTCGGTATCGCCCTTCATCATGTCGGTGGTGTCGCAGCCCGCCAGCAGGCCGCACAGGGCGGCGGCGCTCATCAGCGGGGCGGGGCGGAGGAGAGAGGTCATGCGGATCATAGCTTTTGCACCGTCACCCCGGCGCCGCTGCCCGTGCAGACATCGCCGTTTTCCGCCGTGAAGAAGATCCAGGCGCGCTCGGCGCCCAGGTCCACCGTGTAGCCATCGCAGGGGCCCTTGCGCCCGTAGGGAGAGCCCTTCCGGTAGCGCCCGGAGAATTTCTCGTCCAGCAGGGACTGCACCTTGCTGGTCGCCATGGAGGCGGCCACCGCACCGGTGCGGAAGCTGCAGCTGCGGTTCGGCATGATGGTGCCGCGCAGCGTGTTCTTGCGGATCTGGCGCCCGGCGCTCTGGCCCTGGGCGGCGGTCTGGGTCAGCACCCAGCCCTTCGACACGGCGTTCTCGACCACGCCGCCACCGCCAAGCGATTGCAGGCAGGTCTCGACGCCCTCGGCCATGTCCGACAGGCTGGCCTGCAGCGCGACGGCCGCGGCCTCGGCCTGGGTCAGCTGGAGGGCGCCTTCGCCGATCCCGGGGGCGCTGGCGGCGCTGGCCGAGCCCGCCATGCCGACACCGGCGGTGACGGCGCTGCCCACGGCGCCCGAGGCCGAGCTGAAGGCGGCACTGGTGGCCATGGCGGCGGATTTCATCATGCAGCCGGGCAGGGCGGCAGCCCCGCCAAGCGCAAGCAGGACCGGCGCGGTGCGCAGCCGCAGGGCGGGCTGGCGTCGTCCGGAACGTGCAGGGGAAAGGGTCATGTACGGATCCCGAAGTCGGGCCGGACGCGGTTGTCCCACCACGCCAAGACGCGACAGGCGATCCGCCCGGCGATTGCAGAACGAGGTGCGCGTGCACCCTTCGGCAAGGATCCGCCGGTGTGCGGAATTCTCAACGCAAAACGCGTCGGAACCCGGGCGCGCGGCGCGCCCGGGTCCAGAATGTGCGGGTGATGCACATTCAGGCATATGTATGCCGAGGCGGATCAACCGATCGCCTTGAGGACGGCCTGGCCAAGCTCGGCCGGGCTGTCCGCGACAACGATACCGGCCGACTTCATGGCTTCGATCTTGTCCTCTGCACCGCCCTTGCCGCCGGCGACGATGGCGCCTGCGTGGCCCATGCGGCGTCCCGGAGGAGCGGTACGGCCGGCGATGAAGCCCGCGGTCGGTTTCCAACGGCCCTTCTTCTTCTCGTCCGCCAGGAACTGGGCGGCTTCTTCCTCGGCAGAGCCGCCGATCTCGCCGATCATGATGATCGACTGGGTCTCGGGGTCGGCCAGGAACATTTCCAGCACTTCCAGGTGCTCGGTGCCCTTGATCGGGTCACCGCCGATGCCGACAGCCGAGGACTGGCCCAGGCCGATGTCCGAGGTCTGCTTGACGGCTTCGTAGGTCAGGGTGCCCGAACGGGACACGACGCCGACCGAGCCGCGCTTGTGGATATGGCCCGGCATGATGCCGATCTTGCAGGCGTCCGGCGTGATGACACCGGGGCAGTTCGGACCGATCAGGCGCGACTTGGAATGCTTCAGCGCGGCCTTCACCTTCATCATGTCGAGGACCGGGATCCCTTCGGTGATGCAGACGATCAGCTCGAACTCGGCGTCGATGGCTTCCATGATCGAGTCAGCCGCGAAGGGCGGCGGAACGTAGATCACGGTGGCGTTGGCTTCGGTGCGGTCCTTGGCTTCGGCGACCGAGTCGAAGACCGGCAGGCCGAGGTGGGTCTGGCCACCCTTGCCCGGGGTCACGCCGCCGACCATCTTGGTGCCGTAGGCGATCGCCTGTTCGGAGTGGAAGGTGCCCTGCGAGCCGGTGAAGCCCTGGCAGATGACCTTGGTATTTTCGTCGACGAGAACTGCCATGATCTCAGCCCTTCACTGCTTTAACGATTTTTTCCGCACCGTCGCTGAGGTCGTCAGCGGCGATCACGTTCAGACCGGAATTCGCGATGATTTCCTTGCCCTGCTCGACGTTGGTGCCTTCCAGGCGGACAACCAGCGGAACCTGCAGGCCGACTTCCTTCACCGCGGCGATGACGCCCTCGGCGATGATGTCGCAGCGCATGATGCCGCCGAAGATGTTCACCAGGATGCCCTTCACGTTCTTGTCGGACGTGATGATCTTGAAGGCCTCGGTGACCTTCTCCTTGGTGGCGCCGCCGCCGACGTCGAGGAAGTTGGCGGGCTCGCCGCCCTTCAGCTTGATGATGTCCATCGTGGCCATCGCCAGGCCCGCGCCGTTCACCATGCAGCCGATCTCGCCTTCCAGGGCGATGTAGTTCAGATCGTACTTGGAGGCGGCGAGTTCCTTGGGATCCTCTTCCGTCTCGTCACGCAGCGAGGCGATGTCGGGGTGGCGGTAGATGGCGTTGCCGTCGAAGCCCAGCTTCGCGTCCAGCACCTTCAGCTCGCCGTTGGGCATCAGCAGCAGCGGGTTGATTTCCAGCTGCTCCATATCCTTCTCGATGAAGGCGCGGTAGAGGTCGCCCATCAGCTTGACGCATTGCTTCATCGCCTTGCCTTCCAGGCCAAGCGCGAAGGCAACCTTGCGGCCGTGGAACGGCTGGTAGCCGGTCGCCGGGTCGATCGGGAAGGACAGGATCTTCTCGGGGGTGGAGGCGGCCACTTCCTCGATGTCCATGCCGCCCTCGGTGGAGCAGACGACGGAGACCGAAGAGGTCTGACGGTCGACCAGCAGCGCGAGGTACAGCTCGCGCTCGATGTCCGAGCCGTTCTCGATGTAGATGCGGTTCACCTGCTTGCCGGCCGGGCCGGTCTGGTGGGTGACGAGGGTGCGGCCCAGCATCTTCTTGGCCTCTTCAGCGGCCTCCTCGACCGACTTGGCCAGGCGGACGCCGCCCTTGGGACCGGCGCTTTCCTCGACGAAATGGCCCTTGCCGCGACCACCCGCGTGGATCTGCGCCTTGACCACCCAGAGCGGCCCGGGAAGTTCACTCGCGGCAGCCTTTGCCTCTTCGGCCTTGAAGACCGCACGGCCTTCCGAGACCGGGGCGCCGTATTCGCGAAGAACTGCCTTCGCCTGATACTCATGGATGTTCATGAATTGGTACCTCGCTTGACTACGATTGCCATCGGTACTGGCACAGTCTTTCCGCCCGATGAACTGATTTTTCAGGCTTCGGCGGATTTTCGGCGGATTTTTTGCGCTTTGTGATCACAGCAGAAATTCGTGTGATCACAAGAGCTGTAAACGTTCGCTCACGTCCCCGGGAGATCGCCCAACCCCCTGCTTTCTCTGCGTTGCGGCGAGTCGAATGCTGCAGTTGCCGCAACGGCGGGCTTCCGCTGGTTCTGTTCCCCTAATCGGACTCTGCAACCGGGGGTTGAACGGCGGCTGGCGGCCACGCTTGACTGCGGGCCGGAACGGTCTGCGGGCGGGCAGGGGCACAAACGCAAACGGCCCGCGATCCGGTCTGGATCGCGGGCCGCCGAGATGGCTTCGCTCGGGCGGTTACGCCAGAGAGCCGTCGATGGCCTTGCAGGCCTCGACCAGGCCCTTCACGGCGTCGACCGACTTGTCGAACATCTCCTGCTCTTCCTTGGTGAGCTTGATGTTGACGATCTTCTCGATGCCGCCGGCGCCGATCACGGTCGGAACGCCCACGTACATGTCCTTCAGGCCGAACTCGCCGTTGCAGAAGGCGGCGCAGGGCAGGACGCGCTTCTGGTCCTTCAGGTAGGACTCTGCCATTTCGATGGCCGAGGTCGCGGGCGCGTAGAAGGCAGAGCCGGTCTTCAGCAGGCCGACGATCTCGGCGCCGCCGTCACGGGTGCGCTGCACGATGGCGTCCAGCTTCTCCTGGGTGGTCCAGCCCATCTCGACCAGGTCGGGCAGGGGGATGCCGGCGACGGTGGAGTAGCGCACGGAGGGCACCATGGTGTCGCCGTGGCCGCCCAGCACGAAGGCGGTCACGTCCTTCATGGAAACGTCGAATTCCACCGACAGGAAGTGGCGGAAGCGCGCGCTGTCCAGCACGCCGGCCATGCCGCAGACCTTGTTCGCGGGCAGGCCCGAGAACTTCTGCAGGGCCCAGACCATCGCGTCGAGCGGGTTGGTGATGCAGATCACGAAGGCGTCGGGGGCGTTGTCGCGGATGCCTTCGCCGACCGATTTCATGACCTTGAGGTTGATGCCCAGCAGGTCGTCGCGGGACATGCCCGGCTTGCGCGGCACACCGGCCGTCACGATGCAGACATCGGCGCCGGCGATATCGGTGTAGGACTGGGTGCCCTTCAGCTTGGCGTCGAAGCCCTCGGAGGGGCCGGATTCCGCGATGTCGAGCGCCTTGCCCTCGGGGGTGCCTTCGGCGATGTCGAAAAGAACAACGTCACCCAGCTCTTTCAGGGCTGCGAGATGGGCGAGCGTGCCGCCGATCTGGCCCGCGCCGATCAGGGCAATCTTGGGTCTGGCCATTGGATCTGTCTCCGGTCCGGTTTGAAACGTCGGGATCGGGGTAGGTGTTTTATCTCGGCGACGCAAGAGCCGTAAGGTTACCCTACGCCCGGCAGGGCGCCCGATACCTGCTGTTGAGTCAGATATTTCAATTGCTTATCCACGCTTTCCCCTGCGGCGTCCCGCCCGGGTGTGACACTTGCGTGACGGTCCCGAAGGCATGTTTGCGCCCGCTCGGGCGGGGCGGAGGCGGTGCGGGAATTGCCCGACCTTCCGCAAGGTTAACGCGATTCTGCAAACCCGGACTGCGCTCAGGCATCCTCGCCCGGGGGCGGGAGAAGCGCGGCATAGGCCTCTCCGCTGGCCAGCAGGCAGGTCATGCCGTCGGGCGATGTGGCGGTGATCGTCCAGGTGCCGCTTTCGTCGGAGGCAAAGAGTTCGACCATGGCATTGTTGGCCCCCAGTCCGACCGAGCGCGGGGTTTCGCCGAAGGCGGTGTGCAGCCGGTCGATCACCACGGCCCGGGGGGCGCAGGGCGGCGGATCGGCGGCCAGGAGCGGCGGCGCGGCCAGACCGGTCAGGACGAGGGCGCAAAGGCTGGGACGCAGCATGGGCAGAACTTTCGAAGTACCGGGGACCCGGCAGGAGCCGGCAGGATGGCTCCGGACGGCTTATGCCGGGTTAATCGCTGCCCCGCGAACATACCGGCATTTGCGTCAAATGCCTGCGGTCGGGGCTTTGGCCCGGCGCCGTTTCCGGTCATGCTGCAGGTGCGAAAAATTGTCCCGCGACCTTGGCAGGGCTTGAGGGAATCGTCGCCGCGATGGCATCACGGCGCAGAAAATTGCCCGGAGAACCCGACGATGGAAGCTGCCCTGCGCCCCTACCGCTCACTTCTCTACATCCCCGGCTCGCGCGAGCGGGCACTGGAAAAGGCCCGGGATCTTGCCGCCGACGGCATCATCTTCGATCTTGAGGACGCCGTTGCGCCCGATGTGAAGGTCGAGGCGCGCGCCACGCTGAAGGCGGCGCTGGCGGCGGGCGGCTACGGCGCGCGGGCGCGCATCGTGCGCATCAACGGGCTTGAGACGGAGTGGGGCCGCGATGATGTGGCCGCGCTGAACGGATCGGGCGCCGAGGCGCTGCTGCTGCCCAAGGTCAATTCCGCTGCCGACATCGAAACCCTGGCCGGGCTGAGCGACCTGCCGATCTGGGCCATGATGGAGACGCCGCTGGCGATCTTCAACGCCGCCGAGATCGCCGCGCATCCGCGCCTTGAAGGCTTTGTGGCGGGCACCAACGACCTGGCCAAGGATGTGGGCTGCCGCACCCGGTCCGACCGGCTGCCTATGCAGATGGCGCTTCAGACCATGCTGCTGGCGGCGCGCGCCTATGGCAAGGTCTGCATCGACGGCGTCTACAACCAGTTCAAGGACGATGAGGGCCTGCGCGCGGAATGCGAACAGGGCCGCGATCTGGGCATGGACGGCAAGACGCTGATCCACCCGGCCCAGCTTGCGATCGCCAACGCCGTCTTCGCCCCCGCCGAGGCCGAGGTCGATCTGGCCCGCCGCCAGATCGCCGCCTACGAGGAATGTGTCGCCGCCGGTCAGGCCGTTGCGGTGGTCGATGGCAAGATCGTCGAGAACCTGCACGTGGAAACCGCCCGCAAGACCCTTGCCCGGGCGGAGGCCATTGCGGCCATGGGCTGAGCCGGGCAGGCTGCCGGGGAAGACACGCGACCCGAAAGGAAGCCCCATGTTGCTGATCATACTCGGCCTGATCCTGTGGACCTGGCCCCATGTGTTGAAGGAATACACGCCGGCACTGGCCGCGCGCCTGCCCGAAAACCGCCGCCGCGCCCTGGGGGCGATCGGCGCCCTGCTGGGCATCGTCTTCCTGGTGATCGGCTATCGCAGCGCGGACACGGTCTTTGTCTATGCGCCCCCCGTCTGGGGCCAGCATGTCAACAACCTGCTGATGCTGTTCTCGGTCGCGGCCTTCGGCACCGCGCATTCGAAAAGCCGCCTGCGCGGCATGATCCGCCACCCGATGTTCGTCGCGGTGATCCTGTGGGGCATCGCGCATCTGCTGGTGCGGGGCGACCTGGCCTCGATCCTGCTCTGGGGCGGCATGATCCTCTGGGCCGTTGCGGGCTGGATCGTCAGCAACCGCAACCAGGGGCCCTGGCAGCGCTACGAGGGCGGGCGGCTGAAAAGCGACATCATCCTCGCCGGGATCACCATCGTGGTCTATGCCGTCATCGTGGTCATCCACGGATGGCTCGGACCCAACCCTCTGCCAATGTGAGGCGGCATGAAACTCTATCGCTTTCTCTCCGAAGACGACACTTCGGCCTTCTGCCACAAGGTCACCAAGGCGCTGAACGCCGGATGGACGCTGCACGGCTCTCCGACCTATGCGTTCGACGCGGCCAACGGCACCATGCGCTGCGGCCAGGCCGTGGTGAAGGAGGTCGAGGGGCACGACTATTCACCGGACATCAAACTGGGCGAGTACTGACATGAAAACATTCGCGGGCCGCTACTTCGAAGACTATCGCATCGGCGAAACACTTCACCACGCGGTCCCGCGAACCATCGGGGCAGGGGAACGGGCGCTTTATCATGCGCTCTACCCGGCCCGCACGGCGCTGCAGTCCTCGGATGCCTTCGCGCAATCCTGCGGGCTGCCCGCTTCGCCGATGGACGACCTTGCGGTCTTCCACGTGATCTTCGGCAAGACGGTGCCGGATGTGTCGCTGAACGCGGTGGCGAACCTTGGCTATGCGCAGGGGCGCTGGCACCGGCTGGTCTGGCCGGGCGACACGCTCAGCTCCCGCTCCGAGGTGATCGGGCTGAAGCAGAATTCCAACGGCAAAAGCGGCGTAGTCTATGTCCGCACCGAGGGGCGCAACCAGCACGGCGATCTGGTGATGGACTATGTGCGCTGGGTGATGGTGCGAAAGGGCAACCTGGACGCCCCCGCGCCCGAGACGCTGATCCCGGAACTGCCCGGGGTGCTGTCGGCCCGTGACCTGATCATCCCCGAGGGCCTCGATTTCTCGGGCTACGACTTCACCCTCGCGGGGGAGGCGCACCGCTGGGGCGATTACGAAGTGGGCGAGGTGATCGACCATGTCGACGGCGTGACCGTCGAGGAGGCCGAGCACATGATGGCCACCCGGCTGTGGCAGAACACCTCCAAGGTGCATTTCGACGCTACCCTGCGCGAGGATGGCCGGCGGCTGATCTACGGCGGGCACGTGATCTCGCTTGCCCGTGCGCTCAGCTTCAACGGGCTGGCCAATGCGCAGCTGATCGTCGGGCTGAACGGCGGGGCCCATGCCAACCCCTGTTTCGCAGGCATGACGGTGAAGGCCTGGTCCGAGGTGCTGGACCGTGCCGAGACATCGGTGCCGGGAATCGGGGCGCTGCGGCTGCGGCTGGTGGCGACCTCGGGCGGGGCCCCCTTCGCGTTGAAAGATGCCGCCGGAAAGTACCTTCCGGAGGTGTTGCTGGATCTGGACTACTGGGCGCTGATCCCGCTGTGAGCAGCGCACGATAACGTGTCCGGCCGTCACCTTTGCGTGCGAAGCGTCGAAAAGGTGTGAAATTATAGCAATTTCGCAAGGTTACCAATTTGATATGTCAGGAAACATTAGCGGAGTGCGATGTTTCCGTCAGGGAATAACGTTGCGTGGATTTGCGCGGCGGCTGGATTATTGCGCACCGCCCCTTCATGAGAGCGTGATCGGATCCAACCTTCCTGGAGAACGCAATGAAATCCCTTGCCGCATTTTCGCTTCTGACCCTCGCCGCCGTGGCGCCGGGCATCGCCTCGGCCGACGAAGGCCTCAGCTTCTCGGGCGGCGCCACCCTGGCCAGCAAATACGTCGGCTCCTCCGGCACCAAGTACAGCAACGGCGTGGCGTTCCAGCCCTGGGTCGAGCTGGGCTACAACGGGGCCTACGTGAACCTGTGGACCTCCAACATGCAGCGTGCCGTTGCCGGCAACGGTCAGGAATACGACCTGACGCTGGGCTATCGCGGCACCACGGGGACGTATGACTACAACGTCGGCTACGTGCGATACTACTACTCGGATCCCAGCGACAACTGCTGCGGCGAGTATTTCGGCGAGGTCTCCGCGCCGGCGAACCAGGATCTGACCCTGGGCGTGCACGTCTCCTACGATCCGAACTCGGACGTGCTCGATACCCGTCTGATGGGCGACTACACGCTGACCGACCGGATCGGCCTGGGCGCCACCTTCGGCCGGCTGAGCCAGGACGGCGCGACCTACGGCACCGTCTACGGCAGCTACAAGATCAACGATGCGATCTCGCTCAGCGCGACCTACCACGACAGCGACGAGACCGTCCCCTACGGCGTCTTCGCCGTCGACTACGCCTTCTGATCCGCTTCCGGATCGCCCGGATCGCCGCGATCCGGGCTGCTGGGGCCGCGACCCGTGTCGCGGCCCTTCGCATGTGCGGCGCAGGCGGCGGGGCAGGGTGGTGCGCCGGGCCCGGGGGCGGTGCCGGGGCGATGGAATCGCCGGCAAAAACCTAGCAAATCAGTCAGAAAAATGATTGCGCTCTCAGGGGCAAGTTATGTGATCACACGCATAAATCTTGTGATCACAGAGAGGAAAAACCGTAACTTTCCTCTTCAAATTCTGTGTACTGCGGCATGGTGGATGGATGACAAGGCGGCAAGTTCTGCTAGAACCGCCTCAAGGGAAACCGGAAAGGACATGTCATGGCCGATGTGAACCGGGGCAACCGCCCGCTTTCACCTTTCATGCTCGGGAAGTACTACAAGTTCCAGCTCAACTCCGTCACTTCGATCCTCACCCGCATCACCGGCAACGCGCTGGTGGTCGAGGCGTTTCTGATCGCGTGGTGGCTGATCGCTGCAGCAACCGGGCCGGATTATTTCGCGGTGGCCGACTTTGTCGTCACCTCCTGGATCGGTGACCTGATCCTGCTGCTGTCGACACTGGGCCTGTGGTACCATGCCCTGGCCGGCATCCGGCACCTCATCTGGGACAACGGCTACTGCCTGGACATGAAGTCGGCAGACAAGCTGGGCTGGATCGTCATCTACGGTTCGCTCGTCCTGACCATCATCACCATCATCTTCGTCTGAGGGGGAAGCCAGCCATGCGTTATCTGACTGACCGCAAGCGCGCCGTTGGCATGGGTGCCTCCAAGACCGGCACCGAGCATCACTGGTCCATGCAGGTGAGCTCCATCGCGCTCATTTTCCTGGTGCCGTTCTTCGTCTTCACCTTCGGCCCCCACCTGGGCGGCTCCTACGAAGAGATCGTCGCCTACTATTCCCGTCCCTGGCCCGCGCTGATCGCCGCGCTGACCTTCGGCGTCGGCATGATGCACTTCCGCAACGGCTGCCGCATGGCGCTTGAGGACTACGTGCACGGTCTGACCGGTCGTCTGCTGGTCATCCTGGTCGACTGCCTGTCCTACCTGATTGCCGCGTCGGCCATCTTCGCGCTGATCCGCATCGCACTCTAAGACCCGAGGTTTCCAATGGCTGCTTACGAATACGAAACACACGAATACGATGTCGTGGTTGTCGGGGCCGGCGGCGCGGGTCTGCGCGCAACCCTCGGCATGGCCGAGCAGGGCCTGCGCACCGCTTGCGTGACCAAGGTCTTCCCGACCCGGTCCCACACCGTGGCCGCGCAGGGTGGCATCGCCGCCTCGCTGGCCAACATGGGTCCGGACAACTGGCAGTGGCACATGTACGACACCGTCAAGGGGTCGGACTGGCTGGGCGATACCGACGCGATGGAATACCTCGCACGCTCCGCCCCCAAGGCCGTCTACGAACTGGAACACTACGGTGTGCCGTTCAGCCGGACCGAAGAGGGCAAGATCTACCAGCGTCCCTTCGGCGGCCACACCACCGAATTCGGCGAAGGCCCCGCGGTGCAGCGCACCTGCGCCGCCGCCGACCGGACCGGCCACGCCATCCTGCACACGCTCTATGGCCAGTCGCTGAAGAACAACGCCGAGTTCTACATCGAATATTTCGCCATCGACCTGCTGATGTCCGACGACGGCGTGTGTACCGGCGTCGTCTGCTGGAAGCTCGATGACGGCACGATGCATGTCTTCAACGCCAAGATGGTCGTGCTGGCCACCGGCGGCTACGGGCGCGCCTACTTCTCGGCCACCTCGGCGCACACCTGCACCGGCGACGGCGGCGGCATGGTGGCCCGTGCGGGCCTGGCGCTGCAGGACATGGAATTCGTCCAGTTCCACCCGACCGGCATCTACGGCTCGGGCTGCCTGATCACCGAGGGCGCGCGCGGCGAGGGTGGTTACCTGACCAACTCCGAAGGCGAACGCTTCATGGAGCGCTACGCGCCCCAGTACAAGGACCTGGCACCGCGCGACTACGTCTCGCGCTCCATGACCATGGAGATCCGCGAAGGCCGCGGCGTGGGCGAGCATGGCGACCACATCCACCTGAACCTGTCGCACCTTCCGAAGGAAGCCCTGGCCGAACGTCTGCCGGGCATCTCGGAAAGCGCCAAGATCTTCGCCGGTGTGGACGTGACCAAGGAACCGATCCCGGTTCTGCCGACCGTGCACTACAACATGGGCGGCATCCCCACCAACTACCACGGTGAGGTGCTGAACCCGACCGCCGAGAACCCGACCGCCGTCGTGCCCGGCCTGATGGCCGTGGGCGAAGCGGGCTGTGCCTCGGTGCATGGTGCCAACCGCCTGGGCTCGAACTCGCTGATCGACCTCGTGGTCTTCGGCCGCGCCGCCGCCATCCGCGCCGGTGAAGTGGTCGACCGCGAAGCCGCGATCCCCGCGACCAACAAGGCCGGTGTGGAAAAAGCCTTCGAGCGTTTCGACTACTTCCGTTACGCCAAGGGCGGCATCCCGACCGCCGAGCTGCGTCTGGAAATGCAGCGCACCATGCAGGCCGACGCCGCCGTCTTCCGCGCCTCCGAGACCCTGAAGGAAGGCGTCGAGAAGATGACCGCGATCGCGGCCAAGCTGCCCGACCTGAAGGTCACCGACCGCTCGCTGGTCTGGAACTCGGACCTGATGGAAACGCTGGAACTGACCAACCTGATGCCGAACGCGATGGCCACCATCGTCGGCGCAGAGGCCCGTCACGAATCCCGCGGTGCCCATGCCCACGAGGACTTCGCCGAGCGCGACGACGAGAACTGGCGTGTGCACACCATCTCCCGCGTCGACGGCAACAAGGTCGAGCTTTCCTATCGTCCGATCGTCCACGATCCGCTGACGAAGGAAGAGGAAGGCGGCATTTCGCTCAAGAAAATCGCGCCCAAGGCGCGGACGTTCTAAGGAGGACGCCAGATGGTTCAGCTCACACTCCCCAAGAACTCCCGGATCAAGACCGGCAAGACCTGGCCGAAGCCCGAGGGTGCGAAGAACATTCGCAAGTTCAAGATCTATCGCTGGTCGCCCGACGACAACGAGAACCCCAGCGTCGACACCTACTTCCTGGACATGGACAAATGCGGTCCGATGGTCCTGGACGCGCTGATCAAGATCAAGAACGAGATCGACCCCACCCTGACCTTCCGGCGCTCCTGCCGGGAGGGGATCTGCGGCTCCTGCGCGATGAACATCGACGGGCACAACACGCTCGCCTGCATCTTCGGCCTGGACGAGATCAAGGGCGATGTCACGATCTACCCGCTGCCGCACATGCCGGTGGTGAAGGACCTGATCCCGGACCTGACGCACTTCTACGCGCAGCACGCCTCGATCATGCCCTGGCTGGAAACCAAGACCAACCGTCCGGCGAAAGAGTGGAAGCAGTCCATCGAGGACCGCAAGAAGCTCGACGGCCTGTACGAATGCGTCATGTGCGCCTCCTGCTCGACCTCCTGCCCCAGCTACTGGTGGAACGGCGACCGCTACCTCGGCCCGGCAGCCCTGCTGCACGCCTACCGCTGGATCATCGACTCGCGCGATGAAGCCACCGGCGAGCGTCTGGACCAGCTGGAAGATCCGTTCAAGCTGTACCGCTGCCACACCATCATGAACTGCGCGAAGACCTGCCCGAAAGGCCTGAACCCGGCCGCGGCGATCTCGCACATCAAGCAGATGATGGTCGAGCGTCACGTCTGATCGCCGGACCCCCGACATGCGAAAGGCCCCGGAGGAAACTCCGGGGCCTTCTGCGTTGGGATGGGGCGCGTGCGGCACCCCGGACGGGAAGGGGGCCTCTCAGCCCTTCTTCTTGGCCTCGGCGGCGGCCTTCATGCGCGCCAGAAGCTCTTCTTTCGTCGAACGTCCGTCCTTGCCGGGCTTGCCGTTGGCGCGGCTGTTTTCGGCCACGTGCTTGGGGCCCTTGCCGTGGCCCTTGCTGCCACCCGATTTGCTGTAGTCCATGCTGTGCCTCCGATCGCAGAGCGAATGGCCCCTCAAACACCAGCGCGGCCGGCTTGGCAAGCGGCGGCTCGCCCGCAAGATGAGACCGGGGCGCACCTTTGCACCCGCAGCATAGCGCCTCTGCCGGATTTGCGGTGCTCCTGAGGGGCCGCTTCTGCCATAAGCCCCCCAGGTAAAGACGAAGCGTATGTGATGAGGCCCGTGATGGCGACGACCGAACAGAAAACCATTTCCCCGAAAGAGGCGCTGGCCCTGCTGGAAGAGTCGCTCTCCTATTACATGCCCGAAGAAGCCGCCCAGCCTGCCGCCAAGGCGGAAGAAGAGCCGGTCTACATCCCCTACGCCGCCTGATCCGGCCTCCGGTTTCAGTCCCGGAGAAACGTCATTCCGCGCGGACCCCCTCGGGCCGCGCGGTTTGCTTTTCAGGACCCTACGTGCAAGTATCGGCCCCATGCTGATCTTCGTTCCCATCGCCTTCGTGCTGGCGATCGTGCTGATCTGGATCTACGGCAAACCCTCGATGAAGGGCTGCCGCTGGCGCATGAACCATGCCCATGACCAAGACGGAAAGACCTTCTACAGATGCGCGGCCTGCGGGGCCTCCCTGCTGTCCGAGGATGGCAGGCCACCGCAGCTCTGCCTGTCGCACGGATCCTGATCCTTCCTGCTTTCTTCCTTTTTGATCAAATGTTTGCGCGGGGCCGCGGGTCACGGCACGTCAGCGGAAATTTTATCTTCGCGACCGGATTTGCCCCTTGAACGAATCCCGCATCTGCCCGATATCGCCCGCCAAGACGCCAACGCACGCGCCTCTGTCGAAAGGGCAGCCTCTGGGGGATCCGCAAGGGATCCTCTAGGCGAAACCTCTAGGGTCAAGTAGCGACGGTAACGTCTCCGATGGAACTGAGCGGTCATATATGGCCGGGTCTATGGAGATGACCATGAACGCTATTGTCGCCCAATTCGCGGCCCGTGATGCCGTGCGCGCGCCGACCCGCGTGGAACAATTCATCCGCCAGAACAGCTTTGATCGCCCGACGCTGGTGCTGGATATTGCGCGCGTCGCGCAGCAGTTCCACGCGCTGCAGGCCGGGCTGGGCCGCGCCCGCATCCACTATGCCGTGAAGGCCAATCCGCAGCGCGAGATCATCGAACGTCTGGTGGCGCTCGGCTCTGGCTTCGATGCCGCCTCCCGCGCCGAGATCGAGCTCTGCCTGGGTCTTGGCGCCCATCCCGACCAGATCTCCTTCGGGAACACGGTGAAGAAGCCGCGCGACATCGCCTTCGCCCATGCCGCCGGCCTGACCCTTTTTGCCGCCGATGCCGAGGAAGAGCTTGAGAAGATAGCCGAAAACGCCCCCGGCGCGCAGGTCTACATCCGCCTGATCGTCGAGGCGACCGGCGCCGACTGGCCCCTGTCGCGCAAGTTCGGCGTCGCCCGCGACGGTGCCGTGGCGCTGATGGACCGGGCCGTGGCGCTCGGGCTGCGCCCCGTCGGGATCTCGTTCCACGTTGGTTCCCAGACCCGCCGGGCCGAGATGTGGTGCGATACGCTCGACCAGGTGGCCGCCGTCTGGAAGTCCGCCCATGCCGCCGGTCACGCGCTGGAGCTGCTCAACATCGGCGGCGGCTTCCCGGCCTTCTATGGCGAGGAAATCGACGCCCCCACCACCTATGCCGCCCGCGTCATGGCGCTGATCGAGGCGCGGTTCGGTGCGGTTCCCCAGATCATGGCCGAACCGGGACGCGGCATGGTGGCCGAGGCCGGCGCCATCGCCGCCGAGGTTCTGCTGGTCTCGCGCAAGGCACAGGCCGACCTGCACCGCTGGGTCTACCTCGATATCGGCAAGTTCTCGGGTCTGGCGGAAACCATGGACGAGGCGATCCGCTACCAGTTCCTGACCGCCCGCGACGCAGAGGCGACCGGTCCATGCATCCTGGCGGGTCCGTCCTGCGACAGTGCCGACGTGCTTTACGAAAGGCGCCCGGTCGAGCTGCCGCTGGGGCTGAGGGCGGGGGATCAGGTGATCATCCGCAACTGCGGGGCCTATACCTCGACCTATGCCTCCATCGGTTTCAACGGCTTCCCGCCGCTGGACGTGGTGGTCCTGGCCGACTGAGGCCATGTCACGACGGAGGGGGTCTCCCCTCCGCACCGGGGCCGCAAGTCTGGCCCCGGCCTCCCTCCGGACCGGCTCCCAGGGGCCCGCGCCGGAGGTTCGAGGCTGGCGGGCAACGGCCCGCGCAGGGTGCAGGACGGGCCGGACAGTGGCGCGCGGACATTTTCGTCGCGTGCCGCTGTCCGGCCCCCCGCCGCCGGGGAAGGCCCCGGACCCCTGCGCGGGACCGTGCTACCCTTCGGGGCGCCCCGCCGCTGCTTCCGGCCCCGGAGCCTTCCGGACACAGGACGCGCCCAACCGTTACGCCCAGGATGCGGGCCCGCGGGGGGAGGGGCCCGTCCGCCGTCCCGCAGGTTGCCGGGACCGGCCGCAGACCCTTGCCAATCCCGGGCCGCCGGGCTTCCCTGCCGCAAAGCGAAGGAGAGCCCCATGTCCCATCAGCCCCCCGAAGACGCCGCAGCCCGCCGGGCCATCCCCCCGGTCATCTGCTACCCGAACGAGACCTTGCCCCGCCCCGACATGGCGCTCTATGCGGCGGCGCTGGCCACGGCAGAGGTCACGCAGACCCTGCTGGCCCCCCCGCGCGAGGCCGCGGCCTTCCGGGTGCCTGCCGGGCATTTCTTCCGCATCCGCTCGGTCGACGGGCCACAGGTGGGCGATCTCAATCTCTGGAACGCGTCGGACCTCTCGGAGCGTTTCTATTCGGGCAAGACCCGCGCCCTGCACGGCACCCATGTCTCGACCGGGGAACGGCTCTGGTCCTGCTTGCCTTACCTGCGCCCGATGGCGACGATCGTGGACGACAGCCTGGACTGGTACGGGATCGACGCTTTCGGAGGCTCGGTCCACGATGTCATCGGCACCCGCTGCGATCCCTACACGGGCAACCTTCTGGCGGGCACGCAATACCACCACTGCTGCCACTCCAACCTGACCCGCGCGCTCTCGGAAGCCACGGGCCTTGCGCCTGCCGAGGCAGAAGCCCATGTCCACGATGTGCTGAACGTCTTCATGTGTACGGGCTTCACCCGCGACACTGGCCAGTACTTCATGAAGGCCAGCCCGGTGCGCCCGGGCGATCAGCTGACATTCCTGGCTGAGATTGACCTGCTGGGCGCGATCTCCGCCTGCCCGGGGGGGGATTGTTCGTCCGAGCATTCCTCCGATGAGGCGGCCTGCCATCCCCTGGCCATCGACATCCTTGTGCCCGTAGCCGATGCGCTCTCCGGCTGGCAGTCGCCATCCGTCAACGGTTACGACCGCAGCCACGGCTTGAAGTCGTGATGCCTCTTGCCGGCGGTGCATGCCTCCGGCGGGGATATTTATGGCCAGATGACAGGGAGCTCTGGCTCTTCATCATCTGGCCGGAAATATCCCGGGGGAGGCCGCGCGCAGCGCGGGCGGGGGCAGAGCCCCCTCCCCGGATCAGCAGTAGCGTTCGATTGCCACCAGCTGGTGATCCCCGTAGCGGTCGCCATGGGCGAAGCCGGCGGGCAGGATCTGGGCGATCTCGGCCAGGTCCTGCGGCGTGAGCCTGATCTTTGCCGCGTCCCGCCATTCGTTCAGATGTGCGGCGGTGCGGGTGCCGGGGATCGGGATCACGTGATCGCCCTTCGCCATCACCCAGGCCAGGGCGGCGCCGGCCACTGTCCAGCCCTTGCCCTGCGCCCAGCTGCGGAAGGCCTGGATGTGGCGCAGGTTGGCGCTGAAGTTCGGCTCGGTGAAGCGCGGATTGGTCAGGCGGAAATCGCCGTCGCGCATGTCCCCGCGGCGGACCGAGGTTTCGCCGAACATGCCGCGCGCCAGCGGCGAGAAAGCGACGAAGGCCACGCCCAGCTCGGCGCAGGTGTCGATCAGGCCAAGCTCCGGCAGGCGGGTCCAGAGGGAATATTCGTTCTGCACCGCCCGCACCGGGGACACGGCATGGGCGCGACGCACCGTCGAGGGGGCGACCTCCGAAAGGCCGTAGCCGCCGATCAGCCCCTCGTCGATGAAGCCCTGCATCACCTCGGCGACCTGCTCGATCGGGGTCTCGGGGTCGTGGCGGTGGGCGTAGAACAGGTCCACCCGGTCGACGTCGAGCCGCTTGAAGGAGCCCTCCATCTCGCTCAGCAGGTGGTCGCGGGAATTGTCGATGCGGCGCGGCGGGCCGTTGATGATGCTGGCCTTGGTCGCCAGTACCACCTGCGGCTTCTTCGCGGCCATGTAGCGACCCAGGATCGTCTCGGAGACGCCCATGCCGTAGATGTTGGCGACGTCCCAGAAGGTGATTCCGGCGTCGAGGGCGGCGTCGAGGCAGGCAAAGCTGGTTTCTTCATCGGTGGGGCCGAACATGCCCCCGAAGGACATGGCGCCGAAGCCCAGTTGCGGGATCTTCGGGCCGCCCCGGCCCAGCTCGACGGATTTGAAAGTCATGGAAAGGCAGCCTCCAGGGCAATTTCTATCATGTTGGCAAAACTGGTTTCCCGCTCGGCGCTTGGCAGGGCCTCGCGGGTGATGAGGTGATCGCTGACGGTCAGCACGGCCAGCGCCCGGCAGCCGTGACGATGGGCCAGATTGTAGAGCTCGGCGGCCTCCATCTCGACGCCGAGAATGCCGTGGCGGGTCATCTGTTCGTTCAGGTCGGGGCGTTCATCATAGAACACATCGGCCGAGTAGATGCCGCCGGCATGGACCGGCACGCCGCGCGCCACTGCCGCCGCATGGGCCGCCGCCAGCAGGCCGTAGTCGGCGCAGGGGGCAAAGTTCAGCTCTCGGAAGATGCCGGCGGAGGGGGTCGAGATCGACGAGGCCGTCATTGCCAGCAGGATGTCGCGCAGCCCGATCTTTTCCTGCATCGCCCCGCAGGAGCCGATGCGGATCAGGGTCTTCGCGCCGTAATCCCGGATCAGCTCGTTCACGTAGATCGACAGCGAGGGCATGCCCATGCCGGAGCCCTGGATCGTGACCGGGTGGCCCTTCCAGGTGCCGCTGTAGCCCAGCATCCCGCGCACCTCGTTCACCAGGCGCACGTCCTCAAGGAAGGTCTCGGCGGCCCAGCGGGCGCGGTAGGGGTCGCCCGGCAGCAGTACGGTTTCGGCGATGTCTCCGGGGGCAGCCCCGATATGGATGGTCATGTGCGGTCCTCCTGTCCTCGGGCGCCAGACTAGGGGCTGGTGCGGCAGGGGCAAGCGGATCGCGCTGCGGGGCGGGTTTCAGGGAATGAGCGGGGTCGCATAGCCGAGGTAGCGTTCCGGGGCGGGCACGGCTGCGAGCACCTCGGGGGCGGAGGTTTCCCAGGTCAGGCGGCTGAAGGGATCGGGGGCTTCGTAGGGGCTTTCGCCGCAATCGAGCCGCGTCATCCGGCTGCTGCCGCCGGGCCCGGGGTTCACGTGGCATTCGGCTGAGGGCTGCAGCGTGCCGAAACTGTGGGTGCCCTGGGCCGCCACCGTGGGGCGGGCGAAGTTCAGGCTGAGGCTGAAGGTCGGCACCAGGTCCTCGCCGGCGGTGTAGCGCCCCGAGAGCGCGCTTTTCAGCGTCGTGCCCGGGGGCAGGCCGCCGGAATAGGTGCCCGAGAGCGCGATGGTGCCGATCCCGCGTGCCGCCCGGGTCGGGGTGGCCGCGTAATGGAAGACGCTGAGCCGCGCGGCGAGGTCGAAATCGTCGTCGACCGCGTGGCTCCAGCGGACATAGCTGTCGAGGCCGCGGCGCGGCACGGCGGCATCGGTGTCAAAGCGGGCTGCGGTGTAGTTCAGGAAGGGCAGGTAGATGTTGCTGCCGAAAACCAGGTTCTCGTTCCGGAAGCCGCCGGGATGGGCCAGTTCGTATTCCATGCCGAAGGTCATCTGGGCGACGGCGGGGGCGATGTCGGGCAGCTTGCCGAAATCGAGATAGGCGTTGACGCCGAAGACGCGGTCACCGGAGAGCGCGCGGCGCCAGACCTGGCCGTAGGACAGCAGCGCCACGCCCTGGGTGCCGGTGGTGCCGGCATAGGAGAGCTTCAGCTCTCCGAACCGGGCACTGCGGGCGGAGGCGGCGCGGGGGGTGAAAAGATCGAAGGAGAGGCTGGTCCAGTCGCGGGTCATCGACAGCTCGTAGCCGCCGGTGGTGGCGTAGGACACGGCCCGGGGCTTGAGCAGGGTGATGTCGTCCTGGCTGTCCGTGGGGGCCGCGAAGGCCGCCGGGGCGCAGAGGGACAGGCCGCAGGCCAGCACGGAAAGCGGGCTTGCCCGCAGGGACCCGGGATGCCCCGGACGGGCGCGTGGGGGCACGGCCCGTTTCAGCAGGGCGCGCAAGGGGCGATATGTGGCCAGCCTGTGCAGCAGGGGTCCGGACCTCAGGCCAGGACCTGGAAGCCGGGCGCGGCGGGGGCCTCGGCGGGGTGGCTGTGCACGGCGGCGACGCGGGCAAAGACCGGGCCTTCGGCGCAGTCATCGAGCATCTGCGCGACTTCGGATTCGGGGCCGTGGAACAGCGCGGTGACGCTGCCGTCGGCCTCGTTGCGGACCCAGCCGGAGAGGGCAAGGCCCCGGGCCCGGCGTTCGGTCCAAGCCCGGTAGCCGACGCCCTGGACGCGGCCCGAAATGCTTGCCTTGCGGGTGATGGTCATGGCGGCCTCCTGGTGATGCGGCGGGGAGCGCCGCAGGTCACCAAGGTGCCACGCCGCGCCCGGAGGGTCCATTGTCGGGCCGGTCAAATTGCCGTTCCGGGCGGGGCTTTGCCTTACTCTGCGGCGCTGGCGCCGGGATCGGCAAGCGCGATCAGATCGGCCATCAGCCGGTTCACCTCGAAGTCCTTGGGGGTGTAGATCCGGGCGATGCCGGCGGCGCGCAGGGTGGCCATGTCGGCCTCGGGGATGATGCCGCCGAGGACCACCGGAACATGGGAGAGGCCGCGGGCGCGCATCCGCTCCAGCACCTCGGTCGCCAGGGCCATGTGCGAGCCCGAGAGCACCGAGAGGCCCAGCACATGGGCGCGGGTTTCGGCCAGGGCCTCGACGATCTGTTCGGGGGTCTGGCGGATGCCGTCGTAGCGGATCTCCATGCCGCAGTCGCGGGCGCGCACGGCGATCTGTTCGGCGCCGTTGGAATGGCCGTCGAGGCCGGGCTTGGCGATCAGCACCGAGAGGCGGCGCCCGAGGCGGGTCGAGGCGGCCTCGACCGCATCGCGCAGATCGTCGAGCCCCTCGGCCTGGTTGGAGCGCCCGGCGGCAACCCCGGTGGGGCCGCGGTATTCGCCATGGACGGCGCGCAGGGTCTGGGCCCATTCGCCGGTGGTCACGCCCGCCTTCGCGGCGGCGATCGAGGCAGGCATGATGTTTTCGCCCGCGAGGGCCGCTTCGCGCAGCGCATCGAGCGCCGCGCGAACCGCATCGGCGTCGCGCTCTGCCCGCCAGGCGGCGAGGCGATCGAGCTGGGCTTCCTCTGCCGCCGGATCCACCGTCATGATGCCGCCATCGGCGCCCATCAGCGGCGAGGGCTCGGCCTCGGTCCAGCGGTTGACGCCGACCACCACCGTCTCTCCGCTTTCGATCTTCGCGAGCCGTGCCGCGTTGCTTTCGACCAGCCGCGCCTTCATGTGGTCGATGGCGGCAATGGCGCCGCCCATGGCCTCGAGCGCGGCCAGTTCCGCAAGCGCGGCGGCCTTGAGCTGGGCGACCTTGCCTTCGACCGCCGGGTTGCCCTCGAACAGGTCGTCGTATTCCAGCAGGTCGGTCTCGTAGGCGAGGATCTGCTGCATCCGGAGCGACCATTGCTGATCCCAGGGACGCGGCAGGCCAAGGGCCTCGTTCCAGGCGGGCAGCTGCACCGCGCGGGCGCGGGCGGATTTCGACAGCGTCACCGCCAGCATCTCGATCAGGATGCGGTGGGAGTTGTTTTCCGGCTGGGGTTCGGTCAGGCCGAGCGAATTCACCTGCACGCCATAGCGGAAGCGGCGGAACTTCTCGTCCTCGACGCCGTAGCGGGTGCGCGCGATCTCATCCCACATCTCGGCGAAGGCGCGCATCTTGCACATCTCGGTGACGAAGCGGATGCCGGCGTTCACGAAGAAGGAGATGCGCCCGACGATGCGGGGGAAGTCGGCCTCGGGCACGCGGGGGCGCAGCGCGTCCAGCACCGCCTGCGCGGTCGCCAGCGCATAGGCCAGCTCCTGCTCCGGCGTCGCGCCGGCCTCCTGGAGGTGGTAGGAGCAGACGTTCATCGGGTTCCACTTGGGTAGCGCGCGCGCACAGTATTCCGCCACATCAGCGATCATCGCGAGGCTGGGCGCGGGCGGAAAGATGTAGGTGCCGCGGCTGAGGTATTCCTTGATCAGGTCGTTCTGCACCGTGCCCTGGAGGTCGGCGGCAGAGGCCCCCTGTTCCTCGGCCACGGCGATGTAGAGCGCCAGCAGCCAGGGCGCCGTGGCATTGATCGTCATCGAGGTGTTCATCTGCCCCAGCGGGATCTGATCGAACAGCACCCGCATGTCGCCCAGGTGGCAGATCGGCACGCCGACTTTGCCGACCTCTCCGCGGGCCAGGACGTGATCGCTGTCATAGCCGGTCTGGGTGGGCAGGTCGAAGGCCACCGAGAGGCCGGTCTGCCCCTTGCCGAGGTTGGTGCGATAAAGCGCGTTCGACGCGGCGGCGCTGGAATGGCCGGAATAGGTGCGGAACAGCCAGGGCTTGTCCTTGCGGGGCAGGGTGGTTCCGTCGGTCTTGGGGTCGTGCACGGTCATGGCGGCCTCGCTGGCGTGGTTGAGTCCCGTTGGTAATTTAATTTCCCGATAACGCGTATGCGTGAAAGAAAACGTCCCTGTCAAGCTTCTGCGACGCAGCGCGACACTATGCCTGTAGGCGTTCGACCTTGGTCGGAGGATGATAGGGGCGGGTTGACCCCAGAGTGACGATTCAAGGCCAGTAAAACAAGGGTTTTCTGACTTCGGCGTTCCGGCGACCGGGTAACGATCTGTCTTGGTCGAGACATATAGTTGCGCAATGTGGTCAATATGGGTTGAAAAATTACCCGAAGGATCGTACCTGTCCTAACGTGAACCGCGATTCTGCAATGCGGCAACTCCGAGGAGGAGGAGGACGTGATGGCATTCGACAACAAGACGGGCATTGCCCCTTATGACGCCCCCCGCAAGGAGCTCTACGACGTGGGAGAGCTGCCGCCGCTGGGCCATGTGCCCGAGAAGATGCACGCCTGGTGCATCCGCCGCGAGCGGCACGGCACCCCCGACAAGAGCTTTCTGCAGGAAGTGGTCGACGTGAAGAAACCCGACAGCCACGAGGTGCTGGTTCTCGTGATGGCGGCGGGCGTCAACTACAACGGCGTCTGGGCGGGGCTCGGCGTGCCGATCAGCCCCTTCGACAGCCATGGCGAACCCTATCACATTGCCGGTTCGGATGCCTCGGGCGTGGTCTGGGCGGTGGGCGACAAGGTTACCCGCTGGAAGGTCGGCGACGAGGTGGTCATCCATTGCAACCAGGATGACGGCGACGACGAGGAATGCAACGGCGGCGACCCGATGTTCAGCCCGACCCAGCGGATCTGGGGCTACGAGACGCCCGATGGGTCGTTCGCGCAGTTCACCTGCGTGCAGGCCCAGCAGCTTCTGCCGCGTCCCAAGCACCTGACCTGGGAGGAATCGGCCTGCTACACGCTGACGCTGGCCACCGCCTACCGGATGCTGTTCGGCCACCACCCGCATGAGCTGAAGCCCGGCCAGAACGTGCTGGTCTGGGGCGCCTCGGGCGGCCTCGGCTCCTATGCGATCCAGCTAATCAATGCCGCCGGCGGCAATGCGATCGGCGTGATCTCGGAGGAGGACAAGCGCGATTTCGTCATGAGCCTGGGCGCCAAGGGCGTCATCAACCGCAAGGATTTCAGCTGCTGGGGCCAGTTGCCCACCGTGAACACGCCCGAATACAAGGAATGGTTCAACGAGGTGCGCAAGTTCGGCAAGGCGATCTGGGACATCACCGGCAAGGGCAACAATGTCGACATCGTCTTCGAACACCCCGGAGAGGCGACCTTCCCGGTCTCGACCTTCGTGTGCAAGAAGGGCGGCATGGTGGTGATCTGCGCGGGCACCACCGGGTTCAACTGCACCTTCGACGTGCGCTACATGTGGATGCACCAGAAGCGCCTGCAGGGCAGCCATTTCGCGCATCTGAAACAGGCTGCCGCCGCGAACCGGTTGATGCTGGAGCGCCGTCTGGATCCCTGCATGTCCGAGGTCTTTCCCTGGGCCGAGATCCCCGAGGCGCACATGAAGATGTACCGCAACGAGCACAAGCCCGGCAACATGGCGGTGCTGGTTCAGGCGCCGCGCACCGGGCTGCGCACCGTCGAGGATGTGCTGGCCAGCCGGTCTTAACACTTTCTTAGGACGGGCGTCGCAGAGTGGTCATGGATGAATGTGACCCGCGGCGCCCGAACTGTGGCCCGCATGAGAGGTGTGAGATGCAGGTCGATATCAAAACGGCTCCGAGCATGAATGCGGCCGCCTTTGCGCGGATCTCGTCTGATGCCTGGATGGTGGATGTGCTGGCCGAACTTCAGGAGGCCGCGCTGGATCGCGACATGTTCGTGGTGGCCGAGCAGCTGGCGGTGACGACCCGGCTTGTGCAGGGCGAGATCGCGCGCAAGCGCAACGAGGCCCGGCGGCGCGGCACCGGCCATGGGCACCTCGAAGAGCATGGTGCGTCCTACGCCCGGCGGCACTGACCCCGAAGGCCCTGGCTTCGGGGGCCGTGACCGCGATGGTCCTGACATCATGGACGGTGATCCCGGCGGCTCGGGCAAAAGCGAGCCGAAGGCGCGTCCCGTTCCCGGGGCGCGTTCCTTTGGCCCGGTCATGGCCTTCGTGCCGCACACGGGGAGGCAGTCCCTGAGAGGCCGCCTCTTCACAATCTGATCGCCTTCACAGTCTGATCGTCCTTTGCCCCCGCGTCCCCAGAGCGCAGCCCGTCACCTGACGGCAGGTCGATGCCCCTCGCGGCATCTGGCGCTTTTGCCCGCCACCGGGTAGCCTGCCCGTCATGTCCGTGCCCGCGATCACCTTCTCTCCCGACCAGGCCGAAGCCTTTGACCGCGTGGCCGAGACGCTGCGCGGCGCCGGCATCGATATCGAAAACGGCACGCTGCGCCCCCCGATGGAGGGCCGCTCGCGCGTGCTGGCCGTCATGGGCAAGGCGGGCTCCGGCAAGACCATGCTGCTTTCCGCGCTCTCGGAGGCCTGCAAGGAGGCCGGGCTGTCGGTCGTCTCGGGCGATTACGAACCCAAGCGCGAGAAGGACGGCCGCACGCTGGCGATCCTGGCGCCCACCAACAAGGCGGCCTCGGTGCTGCGGCTGCGCGGCGTGCCGGCGACGACGATCCACCGCATCCTCTACAAGCCGGTCTACGATCCCGAATACGAGAACATCGCCGAATGGCTGGAAGGCCATGGCGAGAAGCCCGAGATCGAGAACGTCACGCCCGAGGCGCTGGAACGCGCCAAGGCCAGCTACGAGACCAACAAGTCGATCCCGGCGGCGCTGGCCGTGGCGGGGCTGCGCGGCAGCGATTTCATCACCGGCTGGAAGCGGCGCGACGATCCGCTGGACGTGGGCTTCATCGACGAGGCCTCGATGCTGGATGAAAAGCAGTATGACGACCTGCGCGAGATCTTTCCGAACCTTGTCCTGTTTGGCGATCCGGCGCAGCTGGCCCCCGTCGGCCAGTCCGGCAAGATGGTCTTCGATGCGCTGCCCGAGCCCGCCAAGCTGACGCTGGCGCGCATCCATCGGCAGGATGCCGGCAACCCGATCCTGGACCTTGCCCATGCGCTGGCCGATCCGGCGGTCGATTTCTACGCCTTCGAACGCATGGTCGAAGAGGCCGCGAAGCGCGATGAGCGCGTGCAGTTCGCCCAGCGGGTCGAGGCCGGGCTGATGGCACGCTCTCCGGTGCTGGTCTGGCGCAACGCGACGCGGATCCGGCTGATCCATGCCTTCCGCGCCGTCCATGGCGCCCCCGAGGACGCGCTGCTGCCCGGTGAGCCGCTGATCTGCGACGGGCTGGAACTGCCGCTGAAGCACCGCCGCAAGCGGCTGGACCTTGAGGCGCGCGGCCTGATCAAGGGCGCGCAGGTGATCTACCTCGGCCCCGGCAAGCGGCGCGGCTTTTCCCGGCTGCACGTGGTGGGGGCAGAGAACCCGCAGGTCTCGGCGGCCTCGATCGTGAAGATCGAGAAACCCGACGAGGAAGAGCCCTTCATCCCCTTTGCCGCCCATATGGGCGCCACCTTCCTGCATGGCGCGGCGGTGACGATCCACAAGGCGCAGGGCTCACAGTGGCCGGATGTGCAGGTCTTCGCGCCCGATCTTTACGCGGCCTTCAAGATGGGGCGCTCCGAAGCCGGTCAGCCGCTGTGGAAACGCCTGGCCTACGTGGCGATCACCCGGGCCGAGCAGCGCCTGCACTGGGTGGTGCGCAACCGTCTGGCCCGCCCGGCCGAGCCGCTGGGCATCGAGGACCTGAAGGGCATCGCGCCGACGCTGGAGCTGGAGGCGCAGGAGGAGTGAGCACGATCCTGATCACCGGGGCCAGCGACGGGATCGGCGCGGCCACGGCGCGCAAGTTCCTCGACGTCGGCTGGACGGTGGGGTTGCTGGCGCGGCGCACGGGCCCGCTGCGGGCATTGGCCGAGGATTATCGCCGGGCCATCGTCCTGCCGGCGGATGTCACCGACGAGACCCAGGTGATCGGCGCCTTCGCGGAGTTCATCCAGCGCGCCGGGCGCCTCGACGTGCTGTTCAACAATGCCGGGCAGTTCGGCCCCTCCGGCCCCATCGACACCGTGACGCTGGAGGACTGGCGCCGCGTGGTCGACGTGAACCTGACGGGGATGTTCCTTTGCGCCCGGGCGGCGTTTTCGCAGATGCGCCACCAGCATCCGATGGGGGGACGGATCATCAACAACGGCTCGATCTCGGCCCATGCGCCGCGCGAGGGGGCGGTGGCCTATACCGCGACCAAGCATGCGGTGACCGGCCTGACCAAAAGCCTCAGCCTGGATGGGCGGCCCCATGATATCGCCTGCGGGCAGATCGACATCGGCAATGCCCGCACCGGCCTCCTGGAAGAGGCGGTGGCGCGCAATCCCGACGATCCGCCCCCGGTGATCGAGGTCGAGGAGGTCGCGCGCGCCGTGCTGCACATGGCCAACCTGCCGCTGTCGGCCAATATCCAGTTCATGACGCTGATGGCGACGAAGATGCCCTATATCGGGCGCGGCTAGGCGCCCTGGGCCGGCAGGTTCGGGCGCAGCACCGGGCGGAACACCAGCACGCAGAGGCAGGCGCCCCCCAGCAGCGCGAGCGCCGAGACCGCCTGCACCGGCAGCGGGTGGCCGATCTGGCCGACTTCTGCGGCCAGCAGGAAGCACATGTTGGAATCAAGCCCCAGCGGCGCGGTCTTCGGATTGGCCCGCAGCAGCGCGCCCCCCATCAGGAAGACGGCGGTGATGGCCAGGAAGGGCACCAGCCCCTGCACGTCGAAGACGGTCAGGATGCCGCGGTAGCTGAGCGCCGCGATCACCGCGATGGCGACGCCCGGCACCAGGAATTTCAGCGGCATCCGGGGATCGGGCATGGAGCTGACGAGGCAGCCAAAGATGCAGATCGCGAGCGCTCCGCCCAGGGCCTCGGGGGTGGGGAAGGTCAGCACCAGCGTCATGCCGCAGGCAGCGGTGGCGGCGGCGATCAGCCCGCGCTGCAGCGGCGTGCCGGTCTTGTGCGCCTGGCGCAGCGGCTGCGGCGTGCCCCGGCTGGGGGTGAAGAAGAAGGTCACCAGCGTCACCACGACGACGCCGATCAGCGTGCAGGCGACCCGGTCCAGCGCCAGCCCCAGCGGCTGCGCATCCGAGGCCACGACCGGCAGCAGCACCACGGCGGTGGTCATCGCGAACAGCAGCGCGCCGTAGCTGTAGACGGTGCCGATCCAGAAGGCGAGGCCCACGCCCAGCCCGGCACCAAGCGCGATCCCCGGCAGCAGCACCTCGGGCGAGGTGCCAAGATGCAGGATCGCGACCCCGTAGGCGGCGCCCGCCAGCGTGCCCAGCACCCGCAGGATGCCCCGGATCAAAAGGTCTTCGCGGAACGGCTGGCTGACCACCCAGACCGGCATCGCCGCCCAGAAGGGATTATGCAGCCCAAGCGCCATGGCGATGGCCAGGGAACCGAAGGCGGCAACGAAAAGGCGGAATGCGCGGGCAAGGTCTGGGGTCTGCATGAATGTCCTTTCAGCCTCCCCGGGGCGCGATCTAGCGCGAACCGGGGCAGGGGGAAAGGCATGGCAGGGTTGCACGGGGCGCGCGGCCCCCGTGACGGGCTCAGCGGCTGGGGACCGGCGTTTCCCCTCGGTAATCGTAGAAGCCGCGGCCGGTCTTGCGGCCCAGCCAGCCGGCCTCGACATATTTCACCAGCAGCGGGCAGGGGCGGTACTTGGTATCGGCCAGCCCGTCATGCAGCACGTTCATGATCGCCAGGCAGGTGTCCAGGCCGATGAAATCCGCCAGCTCCAGCGGGCCCATCGGGTGGTTGGCGCCCAGCTTCATCGCCATGTCGATGCTCTCGACGTTGCCGACGCCTTCCAGCAGCGTGTAGACCGCCTCGTTGATCATCGGGATCAGGATGCGGTTGACGATGAAGGCGGGGAAATCCTCGGCCGAGGAGGCGGTCTTGCCGATCTTCTTCACCACCTCCAGGCAGGCCTGGTAGGTCGCCTCGTCGGTGGCGATGCCGCGGATCAGCTCGACCAGCTGCATCACCGGCACCGGGTTCATGAAGTGGAAGCCCAGGAACTTCTCGGGGCGGTCGGTGCGGCTGGCCAGACGGGTGATCGACAGCGAGGAGGTGTTCGAGGTCAGGATCGTCTGTTCGCCCAGATGCGGCAGCAGCTCCTGGAAGATGGCGTCCTTGACGCTTTCCTTCTCGGTCGCGGCTTCGATGATCAGGTCGCAGGGGCCCAGGTCCGTCACCGTCAGCGTGGTCGAGATCCGCGCCAGCGCCGCATCCTTGGCCTCGGCGCTGATCTTGTCGCGGCTGACCTGCCGGTCGAGGTTCTTGGTGATCGTGGCGATCGCCCGGTCCAGGGCCTCGCGGCTGATGTCGCTCAGCAGGACGTCAAATCCCGCGACGGCCATCACATGCGCGATGCCGTTGCCCATCTGGCCGGCACCGATCACGCCTACTCGTTGGATCTCCATGAGGGCCCTCCTGCTTGTACCTCAGGCTGCAATGTGCCCCCGACGCTGCGGCGCCGCAAGGGGACAAGCCGCAGCAGGGCGGGGCTGCGGGCGGAATTCAGGGTTTGGAAACTTCTGGTCCGCAGACTGCAAGCGGGGAGAGACATGGTGGGACGAATGGGATTTGAGCCAGAGGGCACGGCGGGGCTGGACTATTTCCCCTGTCGGTACGGGGCGGCACAGGGCCTGTTTCGCGGGCCGGGGCGCAGCGTGACCGGCGCCTACCTGGCCTTCCTGGGGGGGATCAACACCTTCGGGCGCTTCATTCCGCAGCCCTATCCGGCGTTGCTGGAGTCCCGGCTGGGCCTGCCCTGCGTGAACCTGGCCAGGGCGCAGGCGGGGCCAGAGGCGCTGCTGGCCGATCCCGGTCTGATGCGACTGGCGGCGGGGGCCCGCGCCGTGGTACTGGAACTGCCCGGGGCTGCCAATCTCAGCAACCGCTTCTACGATGTGCATCCCCGGCGCAATGACCGCGTGGTGCGGGTGCACCCGCTGCTGCGTCGCCTGTTTCCAGAGGTGGATGTTGCCGAGATCCATTTCACCGGTCACCTGCTGGGCCGGCTCCGGGCTGCTGCGCCGGAGCGTTTCGACCATCTGGCCGAGGCCCTGCGAAGCGTCTGGTGCGCGCGGATGGAGGCCTTGCTGCGGGCGCTGCCCGGCCCGGTGCTGCTGCTGTGGCTTGCCGATCATGCGCCTTGCGCGCAGCCGGTCGAGTGGGCGCGGGCGCCGGCGCTGCTGACCCGGGCGGTGATCGAGGCGCTGGAACCGCACGCGGCCGGCCTGATCCGGGCCGTGCCGGGGGGCGGGGCGGCGGCGGACACGGCAGGGATGGTCTTCAGCCGGTCCGAGGCGGCGCTGACAGCCCATGTCCTGCCCGTGGCCGCCCACCAGGAAGCGGCCCGCCAGCTGGAGGCCCCGTTGCGCCGGCTGCTCTCGGCCGACCGCCTGAGGGCCTGACCCGTTGGGGCCGGGGCGCCGTCAGCTCTGCGTAAGTCAGGCCAGAAGGGCACTGGTGTCGGCGTAATCGCCGCCCCGGATGACCGGGAAGTCGGCCGTACGGGGGCCGTTTCCCGGCATATGCGCGCCGGTTTCCCCTTGGCGATCAACCCTGCGACGGTTTCGCGCCCGCCAAGGGCAAGGCCCTGTCCCGCCACCCTGCCTGACAGCCCAGAGGGAAGCTGTCGAAACGGATGATCCGCCGGCGACGAAGCCCTGCGTCCAAGAGCGGCGAACCGGTCCGTCCAGTCCCGGGGCGACAGCCGGGGATGGTGCGACAGGGCTTCGGGCGGAAGGGGGGCATGGAGCTCCCCCCGCAGCGCCAAGTGGGGATGGCGCGCCTTCAACCGCGAGAGCCGGTCATCAACCGGTTTCAGACCTGTTCAGCTGGCAGTGCAGCACCAGCCCGTCGGAGCCCAGCAGAACGCTCAGCGCCCCGCCGGCCACCTGACCGAAGGCCAGCCCCGCCGCTGCCAGGTAAACCGCGCAGATGTGCCGTTCGAACAGGGCTCTCCCGGTTCGGCCTCCCGGGCGGCGATCTGCCCTGCCACCGGCGGCGGTAAAACTCTTATGCAGGGCCGCCGCCTCTATGGCCGGCAGCCGGGAGAGTGCCGGCAGGGGGGCAGTGCAATGCCTCCTGCAGTTTGCACAACGCTTCCTTTCCAAGGGCTGCGTCCTGCGGTTTCCGGCCCGCATGGCAGGGATCATGGACAGGTTTCGCCCTCCCGGAGGGCCTGGGCCCGGGGGGGCATGCTTCTGGCGGTCGTCGCGACGGCGGTGGCCCCGACGCCGGAGGGCGGTGCCTTCGACACATTCGGTCCGGGCAGAGGGGGCGCCTTGCGATGGTCGGAGCTGAGGCGTTCCTGACGGTCTGCCGGCAGCCGCCCTGATCGACAAAAAAGGCCCGCCAGGGCGGGCCTTTTGATGGGTGTCCTTGGGATCAGAGCTTTGCGGTCAGCTCGGGAACGGCCTCGAAGAGGTCAGCGACCAGGCCGTAATCGGCGACCTGGAAGATCGGCGCCTCCTCGTCCTTGTTGATCGCGACGATCACCTTGCTGTCCTTCATCCCCGCAAGGTGCTGAATTGCCCCGGAAATCCCGACCGCAACGTAAAGGTCCGGCGCCACGACCTTGCCGGTCTGGCCGACCTGCCAGTCGTTCGGCGCAAAGCCCGAATCCACCGCCGCGCGCGAGGCCCCCACCGCCGCGCCCAGCTTGTCCGCCAGGCCCGAGATCAGCGCGAAATCCGCCTCCGAACCGACGCCGCGACCGCCCGAAACCACGATCTTCGCCGAGGTCAGCTCGGGCCGGTCGCTCTCGGCCACCT
>NZ_JAHIAB010000006.1 GCF_018760365.1 Pseudooceanicola endophyticus | reverse complement strand
GGCGTGGGAGAGTAAGTCACCGCCAGACCTAGAAAAAACCTCATATACGATGACATAATCAAAACGGCCCCGAGCTTACAGCTCGGGGCCGTTGGCGTTTGTAATCCCCTTCAGATCAAATAACGCCGCCGGCACCCGCCTTGACCTGGATCAGGGCGGGGGAGGGGCCACCATGGCTTGCTGACCTTCGGCAAATCCTCGCCCGAAACGAGAAAGAACTTGATTTTATGCATGGCCGACATGCACTCTGATCATAGCTTTATCGGGCATGCGACTCGGGTGGGAGGCCGCTCGCATGTGTTATCGGAGGGAGGACTGATGCTGACCGCCAAGTCTCTGGAAACCGCGATCGCCGAGGCAGGTTCTGCCGTTCGGCTGCTCTGGACGGATGCGCCGCGGGTCTGGACCCGACCGGTGGTGCCACCGGAAATCACCGGCTGGCGGGAGGAGCAGGCCGCCTGGCGCGAGCGCGTCGCGCTGATCGACCTGTCGCACCACATGTCGGACCTGTTCGTGTCGGGCAAGGAAGCCACGCATTTCCTGTCGCAATACAGCGCGACCGATTTCTCGGAATTCGCCATTGGTCAGGCCAAGAGCTATATCCCCGTCAGCGAGGATGGCTACCTGATTGGCGAATGCATCGTGCTGCGCACTGCCGCCAATCGCTACGTTCTGACCGGGGCGCCGCCGATCCATCGCTGGCTGCTCTACAAGTCGGAATGCGGCTACTACGACATCGACATGCATTTCGTCGATGACTCGCGGCGCCGGTCCGGCCCTCCGGAGCTGTTTCGCTTCCGCCTCCAGGGCCCGATGGCCGAGGCCCTGACCCGCAAGGTTCTGGGCACCGCGCTGCCGGAGCTGGAGCTGCTGCATTCCGTCAGCCTGCCCTATGCCGATGGCGAAGTGCGCGTGCTGCGGCAAAGCAAGATGGGCCAGCCGGGCTATGAATTCGTCGGCAAATGGGCCGTGGGAGAGCGCCTGCGCGAGGATCTGGCGCGGCTGGGGCGTCCGATGCGCCTGACCGAGGTCGGTGCACTGGCCCATGCTGCGGGCGCAGTGGAAAGCGGCTGGATGCCGGTGCCGGTGCCGGCGATCTACCAGTCCTGCCTGACGGGCTACCGCGCCACCCTGCCGGCGGAGGCGATCCGCGAGCACAAGCCGATCTACGGCAGTTTCTATTCCGACCGGATCGAGGATTACTACGTCACCCCGTTCGAGATGGGCTTTGGCCGTGTCATGGCGCTTGGGCGCGACTTCAATGGGCGCGAGGCCATGCTGGCGCGGCGTGCCCAGGATACCCGCCGCAAGGTGACGCTGGAGATCGACGCCGCGGACGCCGCGCGCGTCCTGGGCGGACCGGACAGCTACCTGCTGAACCATGGGCGGTTCCGGATCGAAAAGGACGGCGCCCTGGTGGGGCTGACCATGTGCACGGCGCGGATCGATCCGCTGAAGGCGGTGCTGTCGCTGTCGCTGGTGGAGGGCCGTCATGCGGCGCCGGGCACCGAGCTGGACCTGGTCTGGGGCTTCCATCCCGGCCCGGGCACCCCGGCAGAGGCCGATTTCGGCCAGCAGGTGCTGAAGGCGCGGGTGCGCCGCTCTGTCTTCGAGGCCCAGCCGGATATGTCGGAGGAAGCCGCGTCGCTGGCCGAAGCCTGAGGGGATCCCGGATAAAGCGGAAAGGGCGGCCCCTGGCCGCCCTTTTCCGTCTGCCCTGCCTGCGGGGCTCAGCTTGGCTTGATCTCGCCGCTGTGCAGCACCGGAGAGGCATCCATGTCCTCGGCATCCAGCATCGAGGCGACGCGTTCCAGCGCGGCGATGATCTGCGCCTGCTCCCAGTCCTTCAGGGATTCGAACTGGCGCACGTAGCGCTGTTGCAGCGGGTCGGGCGCCTCGGCGACCGTGGCGCGGCCCTTCTCGGTCACGGCGATGTTCATCTGCCGACGGTCCACCTGGCTGCGGGCGCGGGTGATCATGCCCTGCTTTTCCAGCCGGTCCAGCAGGGCCGTGATCGTTGCCTGAGTGACCCCCATCTGCACGGAGATCGCCTTGGGCGTGCTCATGCCCTGCTCGGCCACAAGCTGCAGCACACGGAACTGCACGGGCGAGAGGCCGGCCGCATGGGCCAGCTCTTTGCCGAAAAGTTCCGTTGCGCGCAGGATGCGTCGCAAGGCAATCAAACTGTCGTCCGTGCGGTCCATGCCCCAAAGCCCCGATTCTGAAGAGGATCCATCCTCGCACCGCAGAGCGCCGAAGGCAATTATTCGCTCAACCTTAGCATTTTCCTGTCTCATAGCCCGATAGATCTGGGTATGTTGCTTAGGTATTCAAGGGGAAATTCTCTAAAATCAGGGGCCGACACCAGTTCGGGGAAGAAAATTACTTAGGTGGGTTGAAATAGTTTCCGCTGAGGTTACTTTGCTTGGCGAAGCAAAAAGGAAGCAGACCCCATGCTTGATGGAAGCGGAACAGTTCACCCCTCGACTCTGACGTTGCGGAAGCCCTCCTCGCGGGATGGCGCCGACATCTGGGCGCTCGTGCGGGCGTGCAAGCCGCTGGACGAAAACTCCATGTACTGCAACCTGGTGCAATGCGACCATTTCGCGGACACCTGCGTGGTTGCCGTGGACAGCGACAAGGGTGTTGTCGGCTGGGTGTCGGGCCACATGGTCCCGTCCGAGCCGGGCACGCTGTTCGTCTGGCAGGTCGCCGTTTCCGAAAAGGCCCGCGGCCGTGGCCTGGGGGCCAAGATGCTGTCGCATCTGGTGAACCGCGCCGATCTGGACGTGCGCCGCATCAAGACCACGATCACCAAGGACAACGGCGCTTCCTGGGCGCTGTTCCGCAAGTTCGCCGCGCGGGCGGGGGCCGATCTGACCGATCGGCCGCATTTCACCGAAGCGGACCATTTCGATGGCCAGCACGCCACCGAGCACATGGTGACCATCACCCTGAGGGAGAGCCCGGCCGCCAGCCCCCGCGCTGCTGCCTGAGCCGCTCTGCCCCTCCCACGAAAGGATCACCCCATGTCGACCGAAGCCAACATCACCGTCTTCAAACGCCGCGAATCCGAAGCCCGCAGCTACTGCCGCAGCTTCGATACCGTCTTCACCTCGGCCTCCGGGTCCGAGATGACGGACGTGAACGGCAAGACCTATATCGACTTCCTCGCCGGCTGTTCCTCGCTGAACTACGGCCATAACGACCCGGACATGAAGGCCGCGCTGATCGAGCATATCAGCAACGACGGCATCGCCCATGGCCTGGACATGTACACCGAGACCAAACAGGCCTTCCTCGAGACCTTCGAGCAGAAGATCCTGCAGCCCCGCAACATGTCCCACAAGGTCATGATGGTCGGCCCCACCGGCACCAACGCGGTCGAGGCCGCGATGAAGCTGGCGCGCAAGGTCACGGGGCGCACCAATATCATTGCCTTCACCAACGGCTTCCACGGCATGACCCTGGGCGCGCTGGCGGCGACCGGCAACAAGGGCAAGCGCAACGGGGGCGGCCTGCCGCTGCAGGGCGTGACCCGGATGCCCTACGAGGGCTCGCTGGGCGAAGGCGGCGATACGCTCGCCATCATCGAGCAGATGCTGGAGAACGACAGCTCGGGCATCGATGCGCCCGCGGCCTTCCTGCTGGAGCCGGTCCAGGGCGAGGGCGGGCTGAACGCCGCCTCCCCCGAATGGATGCGCGGGATTGCCCGTCTGGCGAAGAAGTTCGGCGCCCTGCTGATCGCCGATGACATCCAGGCGGGCATCGGGCGCACCGGCACCTTCTTCTCCTTCGAGAAGATGGGGATCGAGCCGGACCTGATCCCGCTTGCCAAGTCGCTGTCGGGGATGGGCCTGCCCTTCGCCGCGCTGCTGGTGAAGCCGGAACACGACCTCTGGAAGCCCGCCGAACACAACGGCACCTTCCGGGGCAACACCCATGCCTTCGTCACGGCCCGCGTCGCGATCGAGAAATTCTGGAGCGATGAGCGCTTCGAGAAGGAGATTGCCACCCGGGCCGGGATCCTCACGGAGGCGATGGAAACCCTTGCGAAATCCATCCCCGGTGCCCGGCTGAAGGGCCGCGGCATGATGCAGGGGGTCGATGTGGGCTCGGGCGAGCTGGCCGGCGCGATCTGCGCCGAGGCCTTCGAGCGCGGTCTCATCATCGAGACCTCGGGCGCCCAAGACGAGGTCGTCAAGGTCCTCGCGCCGCTGACCACCCCGGAAGAGACCTTCCGCAAGGGCCTGAAGATCCTGCTCGAGGCGGCGGCCTCGCAGGTCAACGAAACCAAATTTGCTGCGGAGTAACAAAATGATTGTTCGCGACTTCAACGAGATCGTCAAAAACGAAAAAGACCGTGTGACCTCGGATGCCAAGTGGACCTCGGTCCGGATGCTGCTGGCGAACGACGGCATGGGCTTCTCGTTCCACATCACCTTCCTGGAAGCCGGTTCGGAGCACACGTTCCACTACAAGAACCACTTCGAGAGCGTCTACTGCATGCAGGGCAAGGGCCGGATCACCGACCTTGCCACCGGCGAGACGCACGAGATCAAGCCGGGCGTCATGTACGCGCTGAACGAGCACGACAAGCACACCCTCGTCGCCGACGAGGAGCTGGTGATGGCCTGCTGCTTCAACCCGCCGGTGACCGGCACCGAGGTGCACCGCGAGGACGGCTCCTACGCGCCCGCCGAGGAGCTGGCCTGAGGCCCTCCGGGGCCGGCCTTCGGGCCGGTCCCATCCCGATCTTCGCCCGTACCGATCCCAGAAAGAGGCCCGGGCCCCTGCGGCCCCGGGAAGAAAACCACGTGACTTTCCCCGCACATACCGTCGAGAAAATCGGTGGCACCTCCATGAGCAAGGTGCACGAGCTGCGCGATACGCTGCTGATCCAGGGACGTGAGGGCGCCGATCTCTATGGCCGCATCTTCGTGGTCTCCGCCTTCGGCGGCATCACGAACCTGCTGCTGGAACACAAGAAATCCGGGCAGCCGGGCGTCTATGCCCTGTTTGCCAACGACGACAACGCCCATGGCTGGCTGGACGCGCTGAGCGATGTTGCCGCCGCCATGCGCGAAGCCCATGGGCAGGTGCTGGACCACCCCGCCGACATCCATGCCGCCGACGAATTCGTCCGCGAGCGGATCGAGGGCGCGCGCTCCTGCCTGTTCGACCTTCAGCGGCTGTGCTCCTACGGGCATTTCCGGCTGGCCGATCACATGATGGATATCCGAGAGCTGCTCTCGGGGCTGGGGGAAAGCCATTCCGCCTTCGTCACGGTGCTGATGCTGCAACGGGCGGGGGTGAACGCCCGGGCCGTCGACCTGTCGGGCTGGCGAGACGAGAACGACCTGGATCTTCAGGGCCGCATCGCCGCCGGTTTCGCCCAGGTGGACCTGGCAACCGAGATGCCCATCGTCACGGGCTACGCCCAGTGCACCGAGGGGCTGATGCGTGAATTCGACCGCGGCTATTCCGAGGTCACCTTTGCCCGCATCGCGGCGCAGACCGGCGCGTCCGAGGCGATCATCCACAAGGAATTCCACCTTTCCTCTGCCGATCCGAACCTGGTTGGCGCCGATCAGGTGCGCAAGCTGGGGCACACCAATTACGACGTGGCCGACCAGCTTTCCAACCTCGGGATGGAGGCGATCCACCCCCAGGCGGCGAAGATCCTGCGCAAGGCCGGCATCCCCCTGCGGGTCGCCAATGCCTTCGAACCCCAGGACCCCGGCACCCTGATCGACGACACCCCCGCCACCGAGGCGGCGGTCGAGATCGTCACCGGCCTGCCGGTCGTGGCCTTCGAGGTCTTCGAGCAGGACATGGTGGGCGTGAAGGGCTACGATCAGGGTATTCTTGAGGTGCTGACCCGTCACAAGGTCTACATCGTCTCGAAATGCACCAACGCCAACACCATCACCCACTTCCTGAACGCGCCGCTGGAAACCATCCGCCGGGTCGAGCGCGACGTGCAGCAGGCCTTCCCCAACGCCCGGCTGCGGATCAACCGCCATGGGCTGGTGTCGGTCATCGGGCGCGACCTCGACGGGCTCTGCGTGGCCGAACGCGGGCTGCTGGCGCTGCGCGAGGGCGGGGTGAAGACCCATTCGGTGCAATACGTGCCCGGCAGCGTCGACGTGCAGTTCCTGGTGGCGCCCAGCGATCAGGATGCGGCCATCGCGGGCCTGCATGGCGCTTTCGTGGGGCAGGAGGCCTCGGCGCTGAAGGCGGCCTGAGCGGACGCCCCCCGTGACATGAAGCAACGCCCGCCTCCTGCCGAGGCGGACGTTCTGCAGTCTGGGCCCCGGGCCCCTCCACGGCGCAGCCCGGCATGGGCGACGAAGGGGGATCCCTTCTCGGCGGCGCCTTTCAGCTGGCCACGCGTTTGAGCAGATTCAGCCAGTGTTCGCGGCTCCGGGTCTCGCTTTCCCGGTCGGCGGGGCGACGCACAGCTTGCCGCTCCGAGGGGCCGCGTCGCTGTCGAGGTCGAGGCACAGCCGCCGATCTGCATGTCGTCGCGCAGGTCCAACAGGCTTTGCAGCCCCCTCTGGGCGTCGGGATGATGCTCCGCGATCACGTCCTCCGGCATCGGCACCGTGTCGCGCGGCGACAGCCCGTGCAGCTGCTGGATGTCGCCGGAGCAGGAGAGCTGGCCGGAATGGATGTTGTAGCGCCAGTGCGCCCGTCCGGAGAGGTTCATCCCGGCGTCCGCGTGGGGCGCGAAGGCGAGGCGGCCATCCCGACGATTCGCAGCGCATTGTACGGATTGTGCGTTTAAGTGGCGCTTTCCGCCGTCCGGGCTGCGTCTTTCTGTCCCGTCATCCCCATCGCCCGCTGGTCCGCGTCGTTTCGCCCGTCCGGTGCACCTGGATAGATACAATAAAAAGATATTTTTCCCGAAGGCATTAGAGGCCCAACAGGATCCGCGAGCGAGGGGCCGGGGCCGGACCCGGTCAGACGATCCAGGGTTTGAGCTCTGCTGTTAACAATTGCTTAACCGACCTTGCCTGATTGTTTAGAAGAGGCGGATATATCAACCCAGGCTGAGGGACCGAGCAGTTGAAATCGGAGACCACGAAATTTGCGGCCTACCTGTCCTTGGACGAGGCCCGGTCGGTCTGGCGCGTGCGCTCGATCGACGTCAGCCATGGCGGTGTCCTGCACAAGCTGACCTATCCGGACATGCCCGAGCTGGAGGACGTGTTCATCAAGCCGATGGCGACCACGCTGCTTGATCACCTGGGGCGGATGGATCCGGACGGCGAGATGTACGCGAACTCGGACTTCGAGCTCGATCTGCGAATGGCGCGTTTCTATAAGCTACGGATGCACACCAATTGCAACGCGGTGCGCGGCCACGAGGCGAGCTTCTGGTTTTCAAGCTTTGAGGGGCAGCCGCTGGCGGCACTGACCCAGTATGCCGAGCCGCTGGCCCAGCTGCCACCGATGGATCCGGTCAACAACCTTGCAATCCAGGCGATGGACCGGGTGCTGATCCCGGCGCTGAACGTGGTGGCGGCGGCGCGGACCGGCCTGCCGGGTCAGGACACGCGGGTCTTCGACGATTACGCCAGCCGCCTGATCCAGGAGGCCGACGACCTAATCATGTATGCCGAGCTGGTGAAACGACTGATCCTCAGCCAGGACGGCGATGCCGAGCTGCGGCAGGAACAGCTGCAGGAGGCGCTGGCCCAACCTCCGTCCAAGAGGCTGGGCCGCACCGGCAGCTGATCAGTCGCGGCAGACCGACAGCCTGGTCGCCAGATCCAGCAGCAGATCGCCATACAGTTCCGGACCCGGGGCAAAGCTGCTGCCCAGCGGATCGGCCGTCACGATATGGGCGGGCTGGCCGGACACCGGCAGGGATTCGACCGATTTCTCCTCTCCGGGGACGGAGATGAAGCAGGTGATCTTGTCGGCAACCACGTTGTTGCTGATCTCGGAATAGCGCGCGGCGCTGGCGGGCGTGTCATCGGCATCGGTGATCGCGCCCATGTTCTTCAGGCCGAAGCGATCCTCGAAATACTGGAAGGCATCGTGGGCGACCACGACCTGAAGCGGCGTGTCGCCATCCAGCATCCCGTGCACCGAGGTTTCCAGCTGGGCCAGGTCGGCATCGGCCTCCTGGGCGTTTTGCGCATAGACCTGGGCATGTTCGGGATCCAGCCTGGACAGGGTCTGGGCAATCGCCGGCAGCCAGGCGCGGGCATTCTCGGGGTCCATCCAGACATGGGGATCGGTTTCACCCGCGGCATGATGATGGCCGCCCTCGGCGTGATCGTCATGCCCGTGATCGTCGTCATGCCCGTGGTCGTGATCGTCGGCGTGGTCATGGTCATGATCGTGTCCGCCCTCATCGGCATGGGCGTCGTGATCATGATCGTCGCCGCCCAGGCCTTCGCGGAAGGGCAGGGTGCGGGTGCCCGCGACATCCAGCATCGCCAGCGTCGGCGTGTCCGGCGCCAGGGACCCCAGGGCCTTGGCCAGCCAGGGCTCCAGCGCATCGCCGATCCAGAAGATCGCATCGGCCTGGCTCAGGGCGCGGGCTTCCGAGGGGCGCAGCGCGTATTCATGGGGCTCGGCGCCCGGCGGCAGGATCACCTGCGGGGTGCCGACGCCCTCCATCACCCGGGCGACTAGGGATTGCAGCGGTGCGATATCGACCGCCACCTGCGGGACATCCGCCCGCGCCATGCCGGCCCCAAGGGCCGCCGCCGCCACGCTCAGCGCCAGAAGGGATTTCCGCATCATGCTTGCTCCGGTGTAATAACATAACAGTTCGCTGCGCTTGTTATCTTGTACACTATAACATATCAAGGGTCGACTTCCGTCTTGGAACCAGCGAGGACACCATGGAGCTTCAGGGGTTCGAACGCCACGATCATGCCAGCTGCATCCGCGACGGCGTTGATGCCGCGGCAGAGCATTGCCGCCGCGAGGGTCTGCAACTGACCCCGGTGCGCCGCCGCGTGCTGGAGATCCTGCTGGAGCGCCACCGTGCGCTTGGTGCCTACGACATCCTCGACACGCTGCGCGACGAGGGGCTTGGGTCCCAGCCGCCGGTGGCCTACCGGGCGCTGGATTTCCTGGTGAAAAATGGCTTTGCCCACCGGATCGAGCGGCTGAACGCCTTCGTCGCCTGCAACCATCCCGGGGAAAACCATTCCCCCGCCTTCCTGATCTGCCGCAAGTGCGACCGGGTGGCGGAAGGCCAGGCGGATCCGGCCTCCGACATGCTGGGCCGCTCGGCCGCCGCCATCGGCTTCCGGATCGAGCGGGCCGTGGTCGAGGCCGAGGGGCTGTGCCCCGCCTGCCAGGAGAACGACCGGAAATGAGGGATCATTTCCAGGACGGGCTGGTCACGCTGTCGGGCGTGGCCGTGCGCATGGGCGGGCACGAGGTGCTGCGCGACGTCGATTTCACCATCCGCCGCGGCGAGATCGTGACCTTCGTCGGCCCCAACGGGTCGGGCAAGTCGACGCTGATGCGGGTGATCGTGGGGGCACTGAAGCCCGCCGCCGGCACGGTGCGCCGCGCCCCCGGCCTGCGCATCGGCTACGTGCCCCAGAAGCTGCATATCGACCAGACCCTGCCGCTGACCGCGCGCCGCTTCCTGTCGCTGCCCCATCGCGTCGCCCCTGATCGCATCGCCGCAGCGCTGGAACATGCCGGGGCGGGAGGGCTTCAGGACCGGCAGATGTCGGGCCTTTCGGGCGGGCAGTTTCAGCGCGTGCTGCTGGCCCGCGCCATCCTGTCGAACCCCGACCTGCTGATCCTCGACGAGGCGACCCAGGGCCTTGACCAGCCGGGCTCTGCCGCCTTCTACCGCCAGATCGAGGCCGTCCGTCAGGACCTCGGCTGTGCCGTCCTGATGGTCAGCCACGAGCTGCACGTGGTGATGTCGGCCTCGGACCGGGTGGTCTGCCTGAACGGCCATGTCTGCTGCGAGGGGGCACCGGAACATGTCGCCTCGGCGCCGGAATATCGCGCGCTGTTTGGTACCGGGACGGGCGGCGCGCTGGCGCTCTATCGCCATGACCACGACCACGAACATGGGCATGATCACGACCATGACCATGACCACGGGCATCACCACCACCATCACGACGGGGCCGGGTCATGAGCCTGCTTGACGATTTCTTTCTGCGCGCGATCCTCGCCGGGCTCGGCGTGGCGCTGGCGGCGGCGCCGCTCGGCTGCCTCGTGGTCTGGCGCCGGATGGCCTATTTCGGCGATGCCACGGCCCATGCGGCGATCCTGGGGGTGGCGCTGGCGCTGACGCTGCAGGTCTCGGTCTTCGCGGGGGTGCTGGCGGTGGCGCTGGCGATGGCCACGGCGGTTTCGGGCCTGTCGGGGCGGGGCTTTGCCATGGACACGCTGCTGGGCGTCATGGCGCATTCGGCCATCGCCTTCGGGCTGGTCGCGGTCTCTTTCCTGCACGGGGTGCGCATCGACCTGATGGGCTACCTGTTCGGAGACATCCTGGCCGTCAGCCGCCTGGACCTGCTGGTGATCTGGGGCGGCGCGGCGCTGGTGCTGGCGCTGGTGCGCTGGCGCTGGTCGGCGCTGCTGACCACCACGCTGAACCCCGACCTGGCCTATGCTTCGGGCCTTGATCCCCGGCGCGAACAGATGGTGCTGACCGTGGCGCTGGCGATCGTCGTCGCGGTGGCGATTAAGGTGGTGGGCACGCTGCTGATCGCCGCCATGCTGATCATCCCCGCCGCCGCCGCCCGCCCCTTCGCGAACACCCCCGAACGCATGGCCGGCATCGCCGCGCTGATCGCGGTCTTCGCCACGGTTTCGGGGCTGGAGGGCTCGCTGCATTTCGACACGCCCGCCGGCCCCTCGATCGTGTGCTGCGCGGCGGTGGTCTTCATGCTGACCAGCCTGGCCGCCGCGCTGCGCCGCCGTCGCGGCTGATCAGTCGAAATAGGCCCGGGCCGAGGGCGCGCGGTCGTCATCCAGAAAGAATTCGTCCAGCTGTGGCGGTGCGATCCCGGCCTGGTGCAGCTGCACATGGGCCTGGCCACGGTGGTGCACCTGGTGCTGGAACAGGTGCAGCAGCAGCGCGCCGACGCTTTCCTGCACATCGCGTTCCGGGCGCCGGGTCAGGCGCGGGGCCTCAAGATCGGCGGGCCGCAGCGCGTCGCAGAACCGGATCAGCCGGGCATCCGCTTCGGCCTGGGCCAGCGCCAGCGGGCCGGGCAGGGCGATCTCGGGCGCGTCGTAAACGCTCCGGCCCCGCCCGCCCTCTTCCAGCGCGTCGATATAGTAAAGATCCACCTGGTGGATATGGTTCAGTGTCTCCTTCAGAGAGCCGAAGAAACCCGCCCGGGGCGCGGCGAAGGCAGCGGCATCCATTCCCGACAGCGCCCCGTGCAGCGTGGCATTGGCCCAGGCATTGTTGCGTGCCATCTGGCGGAAGGGGCTCAGCAGGTCCATTACAGGTTCACCTCGACGCCCGGCAGCTCCAGCGCCTTCATCAGATCGCGCAGCTCCTGGCGCGCCGCGATGTTGGAGATCGACAGGCTGGTCACCCCGATGTCCTTCAGGTCCAGCAGCGTCAGCCCGCGCGGAAACAGCTCCCGGAAGATCACCCGCTCGGAAAAGCCCGGCGCCACGCGGAAGCCGATGCGCCGCGACAGCCGGTTGATCGCCTCTTCCATCTTGCGCTTGTTGACCATCGCCTGAGAGCCGACGCGGTTGCGCAGCACCACCCAGTCGATCGGCTTCAGCCCGGCCTGGGCGCGGTGCTGGCGGGCGGCCCAGACCATCTCGGAATAGACCGAGGGACCGAGGATCTTCTCGCCCTCTCCGTCGATCCGCGCCAGCAGGTCGAAATCGACGAAACTGTCGTTCAGCGGCGTCACCAGCGTGTCGGCCAGCGAATGCGCCACCTGGCTCAGCCGGGTATGAGATCCGGGGCAGTCGACCAGGATGAAGTCCGAAACCGGATCAAGCTGGGCAATCGCCTCGGCCATGCGCCGGTCGTAGATGTTCTCGCCCGGAGCCAGGTCTTCGGGCGCCACCTCCGGCAGCTCGCAGAACTGCGGCGAGGGCAGCGCCAGCCCCTCCTTCTTCAGCGTGGCGGCCCGGTTCGAGGCATAGCGCGCGAAGCTGCGCTGCCGCAGGTCCAGGTCCAGCGCCGAAACCCGGTGCCCCATGCGCACCAGCGCCGTCGCGATATGCATCGAGACGGTGGATTTCCCCGCGCCGCCCTTCTCGTTCCCGACGACGATGATATGTGCCAAGGCCTGTCCCCTTCTTCCCCGCCGGGCAGGCTGGGCCCGGCAGGCGCACATTAGGGCGCGGCGGGGGATCGGAAAAGCGTCCCGCTCGCGCCCCGCGGCCCCGGTGTGCCCGGAAGGTGACGGGCGTGCCGCCCGGTCCTTCATCTTTCCTTAAATATGCCCGCCGGAGGCGCCGATCCGCCACCGCCCGGGCTTTCATCTTTCTCCAAATACGGCTGTCGCGACAGAAACCGCTTGCGCAGGCCGGCGTCCCGATGCAGCCGCCTCAGGATCCTTCGACCGATTGTCCGAAGACCGCGATCGCCAGCCCGAAAAGCGCCAGCGCCCCCCAGCCCAGTCGCCGGGCCCCGCCGGCATGGCGCGCGGTGATCGCCGCCTGCACCGCGTAGTAAAGCGCAAAGGCCCGCGAGGCGTAGGAGATGATCTCGAAGACATCGGAGACCCAGGTCAGCGCGATCCCCACGCTGCACAGCAGCGCATAGCCCTGCCTTGCGCTCAGCCGCCGCCCCGAAAGCTCTTCCAGCAGCCCGCCCGAGCCGCCGGTATCGGCGACGGCCGCGCTGAACTGCGCCGCCAGCGCCGCCAGGATCAGCAGCCCCGGCAGGATCGGAGAGACATCGCGCATCATGTCGATCACGGCGGTCTCGCTCAGCGCGCCCTCGGGGACGTGGTGGGCATAGACCAGCAGGGCCACGTAGACCACGTAGATCGTCGCCGAAAGCCCCTGGGCCAGCCGCATGGAGCCGACGCGGGTCTTCGCGTCGTAGCTGTTGCCAAGGTAGCGCGAGGTCTCGAAACCCTGGACGGTGACCAGCAGGCCAAAGCCCATCGCCACCGCCTGCCAGCCCGAGAAGCTGGCTTCGGGCCGGAACAGGGTGCCCCCGTGCGCCGCGCCGCCGAAGAACCAGGCCAGCCCGGCGATCAGCCCGGCGATGATCGCCAGCTTCAGCGAGACGGAGATGTATTCGGCCCGCTCCAGCAGGGTGAAGCCGCGCCCGTAGCCCATGGCCAGCACCGCGAGGAACATTGCGGTGGTGACGATGCGGGCCGGGATCTCTCCCTGCCAGGGCGTCAGCTTGACCGCGAAGGCGCCGAAGAGGTTCAGGTAATAGGCGACCGAGATCACGTAGGCGATGGCCAGCAGCAGCGCCGAGAGGGTCTCGAGCTTCGAGGGCGCCTCGCGGTCGTCGCCGAGCCGGGTGATATTGCGGCGGATCGCGGCGCCAAAGGCCCAGGCGCCCAGGCAGAGCCCGGCCATCACGGCCGGGGCCCAGGCGCCGTAGCCATGGGCCAGCACCGGCCCCAGCACCAGGAAGCCCGAGCCGATGATCGAGGCCAGCGGCGTCACCATGGCGCGCCAGAGATCCCAGCGGCGCAGCTGCGGCAGGGCCAGCAGCAGGGCGGCGATCAGGCAGGTCGCCAGCACCAGGAGGGAGGTGGGAAGGTTCTGTGTCAGGACGGCAGGCATGGGAGGCTCCTTCGGCCGGTCGATGCTTCCTAACGCGCGGGCGCGCGCTTGGGTACCATCGGGCGGTCGCCTCCGCCTCCAGCGGGCATATTTGAGGAAAGATGAAGGGGCGGGCGGGAGCAGGGCGCCTCCGGCGGCCGTATTTGGGGAAAGATGAAAAGGGGCCGTGCGGCGCGGCGGCGATGGGGGCCGGGCAAAGAAAAACGCCGCATCCGAAGATGCGGCGTTTCCCGAACAGTGCAGCAGCCCCGAGGGGCCGGGCTTCAGAAGCCGAGGCCTGCGTATTTGTTCTTGAACTTGGAGACGCGGCCACCGGCGTCCATCAGGCGCGAGGAGCCACCGGTCCAGGCCGGGTGCACGGTCGGGTCGATGTCGAGGGACATCGTGTCGCCTTCCTTGCCCCAGGTGGAGCGCATCTTGACGATGGTGCCGTCGGTCATCTTGACGTCGATGAAGTGGTAGTCGGGATGGATATCCGTTTTCATGACGACGCTCCTCAGGCCTTGGCTTTGTAGTTGGTCTGCTCGGCGATACGGGCGGATTTGCCGCGACGCGAGCGCAGGTAGTACAGCTTGGCGCGACGGACGCGGCCACGGCGGACAACCTCGATGGATTCGATGTTGGTCGAGTAGAGCGGGAACACGCGCTCCACGCCTTCACCGAAGGAAATCTTGCGGACGGTGAACGAACCGGCAATGCCTGCGCCGTTCTTGCGGCTGATGCAGATGCCTTCGTAGGCCTGCACGCGCGAACGGGTGCCTTCGGTCACCTTGTAGCCGACGCGGATGGTGTCGCCGGCCTTGAAGTCGGGGATCTGTTTCCCCAGCGCAGCGATCTGCTCCGCTTCGATCTGTGCGATAAGGTCCATCGCATATCTCCTGACTGCTCGCGGTTCTCCCGCGAAGGTGGTTGTCGCCTCAGAGCTCCGCTGCGTGCGATCAGGGCCGGGCGGGTCATCCCGCGCTCCCTGCCGGAGGTTCAGGTCGTCGTTGCTGGGTCTTCGCGTTCCGGACCGCTGTCGCCGGGCGGCCCTTGTGGAAATGCAAAGACAGTCCGGCGGACCGATTCCGACCGCGGACAGGCGGCTCTTAGTCGATCCGGGGGCGGCAATCAACCCCCTGGCAGCGCGGAAAGCCCTTTCTGGCAAGGGCGGGACGCGGAATTGGGCCCGGGGCGCGGGGATGCTATGCCCGAAGGGAAGCACAACCCGAAAGGAACAGGCCATGAGCAAGATCATCGTGATCACAGGCGCTTCGAGCGGCATCGGCGCGGCCACCGCGCGGCGGGCGGTGGCCGCCGGCCACAAGGTGGTGCTGGGGGCAAGATCGCAGGCGAAGCTGGCGGCGCTGGTTGCGGAACTGGGTGCCGACAAGGCGCAGGCGGTGGCCTGCGACGTGACCGATCTGGCCTCCCAGCAGGGGCTGTTCGACGCGGCTCTGGCGGCCCATGGCCGGATCGACGCGGTCTTTGCCAATGCCGGGATCGGCGCCACCGCCATGGGAACCGAGAACGGCGATCCGGAAAACTTCCGCCAGATGATCGACGTCAACATCTACGGGCTGACGCTGACCGCCAAGCTGGCCCTGCCGGTGCTCAGGCAGAGCCGTGGCGTGCTGCTGCTGACCGGCTCTCTGGCCGGGCAGGAGGTGCTGCCCGGCTCGGTCTACGGTGCGACCAAGTGGTTCGTGCGCGGCTACGGGGAAAACCTGCGTGCCGAGCTGAAGGGGACCGGTGCCCGGGTGACGGTGATCAACCCGGGCATGGTCGACACGCCCTTCTTCGACACGCCCAAACCCGAGGGGCTGCGGCCCGACGACATCGCCCGGGCGGTGCTTTACGTGCTGGATCAGCCCGCAAGCGTGGCGATACCGGTGATGAACGTCTACCCGACGCCGCCCCTGGCCTGAGCCTAGCCCAGGGCGCGCACCAGCTGGGCCACGCCCTGCCAGGGGTTGGCGGGCAGCGACAGGCCCGGCTGGTCCTCCAGCCTGCGGGCCAGCTCCGCCAGCTCAAGCGCGGGGACCTGCACGCCCTCGCGGGCGAGGAAGGCGGCCAGGGTGGCGGCGTCGTGCACGGCGCGCACGTCGTCATCCAGCAGGCTGGCGCGCAGCGCGGACCACAGGTCGGGGCGGCGCGCACGGGTCAGCGCCTCGCCCATCTTGCGGCGCCACTTGGCGATCTCGGCATGGTTGCCCGACATCAGCACGTCGGGGATGGCGCGGCCTTCCCATTCGGCGGGGCGGGTGTATTGCGGATGCTCCAGCAGCCCTTCGGAAAAGCTTTCTTCCTCGGTCGATTCGGCATTGCCCAGCACGCCCGGCAGCAGGCGCACGGTGGCGTCGATCAGCGCCTGGGCGGCGATCTCGCCTCCGGTCATGACGAAATCCCCGAGCGAGACCTCCTGGATGCCGTAATGTTCGATCACCCGTTCATCGAGGCCCTCGAAGCGGCCGCAGATCAGCGTCACGCCATCGGCGCGGGCCAGATCGCGGGCCATCTGCTGATCGAAGCGGCGGCCGCGCGGGCTGAGGTAGATCAGCGGCATGTGCCCCTTGGCCCGGGCGCGGGCATGCTCGATCGCGGCGCCCATCACGTCGGCGCGCAGCACCATGCCGGCGCCGCCGCCGGCGGGGGTGTCATCGACATTGCGGTGCTTGGTCAGGCCGAAGTCGCGCAGGTTGACGGTGTTCAGCTGCCACTTGCCGTCCTTCAGCCCCTTGCCCGTCAGGCTTTCGCCGAGGATGCCCGGGAAGGCCTGCGGCAGCAGGGTGATGATCTGCGCGGTCCAGACACCGGCCAGCTGCTCTTCCTCCATGAGGGAGCGGGGCTTGAAGGTGGCCGAGATGCTCTTGCGGCCATGGGATTTCAGCGGCGTGTCCTGCATGGGGGTCCTCGGATGTTGCGGGGCGCGGTTTAGCCCCGGGAGGGGCGCGGGATCAACGCCTGTTTGCGGGCGCGCAGTTCGTCGCGGGGCAGATCGGCGCGGTTGAGGGCCAGGAACTGCGCCAGCACCTCCGCCGGCGCGGCGGCATTGGCGGGGGGCAGGGCGGGCAGGGCGGCGCGGGCCGCCTCGGGCACCCCGGCCAGCTCCAGCAGCGGGCTCAGCGGGCCGTTGGGCAGGTCGCGGGTGATCTCCAGCGGGAAGGTCCGCAGCGGATGCGGGGCGACGGCGGCGCGAATGGTGCCGGCGATCGCCTCCAGATCCGCGTGATCGCGCTGGCGGGCGATGTAGCGGGGCAGCTCCTGGGTCATCCGCGAGACCCGCAGGTGCTGGGCATGGCAGGAGCGCATCCAGGCCTCGGGGGCGCGGGTGGTGTAGACGAAGGTCAGCTCCGGCGCGCGGCCCCAGGCCTGGGTCAGGGTCTGGGCGAGGGTCTGCATCAGCGCCGGGGCATTCGGATAGCCGCGCCGGTCGCGCCGCCCCGGGATATGCCCCGAGAGGTCCTCGGACGAGAGCAGCGCCGGGCGGGGATCGCCCGGGTCCAGCCCCTCGGCCAGCACCGCGACCTCGTGGGCGAACAGGCGCAGCGTCAGTGCGCAGGGCGCGGCGTCATGGGCGCGGGCGGCGGCGCACAGGGCTTCCATCTCGGGCTTGAGGAAGATTCGCAGATGCGGTTCCAGCACCTTGCGACCGCGCCGCAGGGTCTTCTGGATCGAGGAGGTGCCGGTCTTGTGGAAGCCCGCATGCACGATCAGGCGCGGCGGGCGGTCCATGTTCAGAACAGGCCTTCGGGGGGATCGGCGACGATGCGACCGGCGGCGATGTCGACGGTGGGCACGGCCAGCTTGGTGAAGGGCAGCAGCACCGGCACGTTCAGCCCCGGGCCGGTGATCTCAAGCAGGTCGCCGGCGCCGTGGTCCATCACCGCGCGTACCCGGCCCAGCTCGTTGCCGCCGGTGTCCACCACCAGCAGGCCGATCAGGTCGGCATGGTAGAATTCGTCATCGGGCAGGGCGGGCAGACGATCGCGCGGCGCATAAAGGCTGAGGCCCTTCAGCGCATCGGCCTCTTCCTTGGTCTCGACCCCGCCGATCCGCGCGGCAAAGCCGTTCTTGATCACCCGGGTCAGGATCAGGGAATAGCTCTGGCTGCCATCCTCGTTCGAAAGGGGGGCGTAATCGGCAATCGCCTCGGGTTCGGCGCAGAAGCTTTTCAGGCGGATTTCGCCGCGCACGCCGAAGGCACCGGCAACGGCGCCGACACAGACCAGTTCCTGGGAAGACTTGTTCACCGTTCGACCTCGGCATTGGTGCCCGGGAGCTGGTCCACGGGGGTGTTGAGTTCGCAGACGGCGGCGGTTTCGGCGCTGCCGCCGGGCGTTCCGCATTCTTGGACCGAGTGGCTGCGTTCGTAAAGAACCCCTGCGACGAAGGCCACGGCCAGCAGGATCGGCAGGCGGAAGAGGCGGAAGATCATCGGAGAGGGGGTCCTTCAGGAAGGCAGCGAAAGGTCCGGACGCGCGGGGCGCCCGGACCTTCCCGAAAGCGAACCGATTACTCGGCTGCGGCTTCCTCGGCTGCGGCAGCGGCTTTTTCGGCCTTGGCTGCTGCGCGCTCCTGGGCGGCTTTGCCCGGGGTGCCTTTTTTCGGGTTGCTGCGCTCTTTCTTCGCAACGACGCCGGCGGCTTCCAGGAAGCGTGCGACGCGGTCGGTCGGCTGTGCGCCCTGGGCCAGCCAGTACTGGATGCGCTCGACGTCGAGCTTCACGCGCTCTTCGTTGTCCTTGGCCAGCAGCGGGTTGTAGGTGCCCAGCTTCTCGATGAAGCGGCCGTCGCGCGGCATGCGCGAGTCAGCTGCGACAACACGGTAGAAGGGGCGCTTCTTGGAGCCGCCGCGGGCGAGACGGATTTTCATGGCCATTGTGGTATCTCCTTGTAATGGCGTTGGTTTGGCGGGGTTCTCCGCCGATCAGTCGGGGCGAGGGGCAAGCCCCTCAGGATTGGTGTTGCCGGTGATGCCGGATCACCTCCTGAATGATGAAATTCAGGAATTTCTTCGCGAAGACCGGGTCGAGGTCGGCTTCGGTCGCCAGGGCTTCGAGCCGGGCGATCTGGGTTTCCTCCCGCGCGGGGTCGGAGGGAGGAAGGTCGTGTTCCGCCTTCAGCTTGCCCACGGACTGGGTGTGCTTGAAGCGTTCGCCCAGGGTGTAGACAAGGATCGCGTCCAGCCGGTCGATGCTGGCGCGGTGTTCCTTGAGCAGCGCGGCTGCGCGGGTCGCATCATCGGTCGCGATCTCAGTCAAGGGCGTATCCTTTCGGTTTGAACAGCGGGTGCGGGGCGGCGCCCGGGTGACCCGCGCGTGCCGCGACGGCCCACCCGCCCGCAGCCATCTGAAGGGGGATCCGGCTCATGCGTAGGCCTCCGCGCCGCCTTCGGCCAGGGCATCGGGGCCGGGATGGCGCCAGATGTCGAGCCGCCCGAAGGCATCATGGGTCCACTGGCCGTCCGGTGCGGCGCCGAGGCGCGCGGCCAGCCGCGCGGAGCCGCCATTGCCGGGCGCCACCAGCGAGATTGCCGTGGTCCAGCCCAGAACGTCGTAGGCGAAGGCCCGGGCGGCGCGGGCCGCCTCGGTGGCATAGCCCTGGCCTTCGTGGCCGTTCATCACGTCCCAGCCGATTTCCGCCTCGGGCCAGCCCTCGGGGGCCCAGAGGCCAACCATGGCGACGGTTTCGCCGGTGCTGCGCAGCTCGACCATCCAGCGGCCAAAGCCCTTCAGGGCCCAGTGGCCGATCTCGGTTCCGAGCTGGCGCCAGGTCTGGGCCCGGTCCTTCGGACCGCCGACGAAGGCGGAGCGTTCGCTGGCGTAGAAGGCCGCGAGCACGTCGAGGTCGCGCGCCTCGGGGCCGCGCAGCACCAGGCGCGCGGTTTCGAGGCGGGGGATGTGGATCTGGCCGGGACGGGTCACGTGAGACCCTCCATGAGCCGACGACCGGCGGCGGTGCGCGGCAGGTGGCGCCAGATCCGCAGTTCGCCGGTCAGGTGATGGCTGAAGGTGCCTTCGGCGCGGGCGCCCAGGCGTTCGACCATGGCGACCGAACGGTCGTTGCCGGGATCGACCAGGCTGATGCAGGAGGCCCAGCCCTTGTCCTGGAACAGCCAGTCGAGGACACAGCGCGCGGCCTCGGAGGCATAGCCCTTGCCCTCGGCGCCCTCCAGCAGCTGCCAGGACAGCTCGGGTTCGGGCCAGCCGCGGGGGAACCAGGGGCCGACCAGGCCCAGCTGGGTGCCGGTAGCCTTCTCGGTCACCGCGAAATGGCCGTAGCCGCGCAGATGCCAGTGGCCCAGGATGGTCGCGATGGACCACCAGGCGGCTTCCGGATCGGGGTGCTGGTCGATGAAGCCGGGGCCGTCCTTGCCGAGATAGGCGGCGCTGGCGTCGAAATCCGGGGCCGCCGGGCAGATCAGCCGCAGGCGGTCGGATTCGAGGACGGGGAAGGCGGAAGCGGCTTCGATCATGCGGCGGCCTCCGGGGGGAGCGTGAGGTGCAGGGGCTGCGGGACAGTCGGCCTGCGGCCGAAGCCTCCGGCGGGGATATTTCCGGCCAGGTGAAAGAGCCCGGTCCCGCGCGGGGCGGGCCGGGGAGCGCGCAGGGGCGCGCGGCGCGATATGAGGGGCGCGCGGATCACTTCTTCTTGCCGAAGCCCGAGAGGCCGCCGGGCAGGCCGCCGCCCATGCCGGGAAGGCCCTTGAGACCGCCGAGGCCGCCCTTGCCGCCAAGCGCCTTGGCCGCTTCTTCCATGGCTTTCGGGTCCATCTGCGAGGGGTCCATGCCGGCGGGCAGGCCGCCGCCCTTGCCCATCATCTGGCGCATGGCCTGTTTCATCATGCCGCCTTTGCCCATCTTGCCCATCTTCTTCATCATGTCGGCCATCTGGCGGTGCATCTTGAGAAGCTTGTTCAGGTCGGAGACATCCTGGCCGGCGCCCGCGGCGATGCGCTTCTTGCGCGAGGCCTGCAGCAGGGCGGGGTTGGCGCGTTCCTTCTTGGTCATCGACTGGATCAGGGCGATCTGGCGGGTGATGACCTTGTCGTCAAAGCCCGCCTCCTGCACCTGCTTGGCCATCTTGCCCATGCCGGGCATCATGCCCATGATGCCTTCCATGCCGCCCATCTTCTGCATCTGCTCGAGCTGGGTCTTGAGGTCGTTCATGTTGAACTGACCCTTGGTGAAGCGCTTCATCATGCGTTCGGCCTGTTCGGCCTCCAGCACTTCCTGGGCCTTCTCGACCAGCGCCACGATGTCGCCCATGCCGAGGATCCGCCCGGCGATGCGCTGCGGCTCGAAGGTCTCGATGGCTTCCATCTTCTCGCCGAGGCCGACGAAGCGGATCGGCTTGCCGGTGATGGCGCGCATCGAGAGCGCGGCGCCGCCGCGGCCGTCGCCGTCCATCCGGGTCAGCACCACGCCCGAGACGCCGATCTTGTCGTCGAACTCGGTCGCGACGTTCACCGCGTCCTGGCCCGTGAGGCCGTCGACCACCAGCAGGGTCTCGCGCGGGTTGACCGCGTCGCGCACGTCGGCGGCCTGCTGGATCAGCTCGGCGTCGATGTGCAGGCGCCCGGCGGTGTCGAGCATGTAGATGTCGTAGCCGCCAAGGCTTGCCTGGGTGCGGGCGCGTTTCGCGATCGTCACCGGGTCCTCGCCCTTGACGATGGGCAGGGTGTCGACGCCGATCTGGACGCCGAGGATCTGCAGCTGTTCCATGGCCGCCGGGCGGTTCACGTCGAGCGAGGCCATCAGGACCTTCTTGCCCTCGCGTTCCTTCAGGCGCTTGGCCAGCTTCGCGGTGGTCGTGGTTTTCCCCGAGCCCTGCAGGCCGACCATCAGGATCGGCGCGGGCGGGCTGTCGATCTTCAGCTTGCCGGGATCGGCCTCACCGGTCAGGGTCGCGATCAGTTCGTCATGGACGATCTTGACGACCTGCTGGCCCGGGGTCACCGACTTGGTGACGGCCTGGCCGGTGGCCTTCTTCTCGACCGACTTGATGAAGTTGCGCGCCACGGGCAGCGAGACGTCGGCCTCCAGCAGGGCAACGCGGACCTCGCGCAGGGCGGTGCGCACGTCCTCTTCGGACAGCGCGCCCTGCTTGGTCAGACGGTCGAAGACGCCGGAGAGGCGTTCGGATAGATTTTCAAACATGCCCCGGCCCTCCAATGGCCTCTGACTGACGATGGTGTCCCCGCTACTTGGGCGGCGACGGCGAAAAGCACAACCTCTCGCGGGAACAGCGCATAGCCCGAAGGCACCAGTGGGCGCAACGCGCTGACTGGTGGCGATCCCCGCAATAGCGATGGGACCGGAATCATCGCGGATTCCGGGAATTGCTCAGGGCTTTAGGGGGCAGGGCGGGGAGAGTCAAGAAAAACAGGTGCCGCGGGGCGAAAGCGGCGGGCGGGGCGCGGCCGGGCGGCAAGCCCGGCCAGGCCTCAGAGGCGGCGGCGGCCGGGCAGGCGGCCCGTCACCCGGCCCGTCACCCGGGGGGCCTTTGCGGGCACGCGCAGCGCGATGCGCTTCTGCCGGCGGCTCAGCAGGGTGTGGCGCGCCAGCACGGCGAAGGCCACCAGGCAGGCCAGCGCGACCAGCGCCGGATGCGTCAGGATCGGTGCGGAAAGCATGTGGGTCATCCCTCTCGGTTTGAGTGCGGTGCAAGACCAACGCCCCGGGGAGCGGGCCTGTTCCCCCGGGGGCGCAAGCGGCCCGAAAGCGCGGGGGCAAGGCGCCCGATCTGCGCTTCCTGCTTGCATCCGTGCACGAATGGGGCAATCTCTGGCCCAATTAGTGATACAGCGCACAGGTCTGCCATGGACAATTGGGATGAGATCCGGACGGCTTACCAGGTGGCGCGCCTGGGCACGGTCTCGGGCGCGGCGGACGTTCTGGGCGTCCACCATGCCACGGTGATCCGTCATATCGACGCATTGGAACGGCGCCTCGGCGTGAAGCTGTTCCAGCGCCACACCCGGGGCTATACGCCGACCGAGGCGGGGCAGGATCTGCTGCGCGTGGCGCAGGCCACGGACGACCAGTTCAGCCAGCTCTCGGCGCGCATCAAGGGGCGCGGCAACGAGGTGGCGGGCGAACTGGTGGTGACCACCATCGGCGGGCTCAGCCAGCTGCTGGTGCCGATCCTGTCGGAATTCCAGGCCGCCTATCCCGATGTGCAGCTGCATTACCTGACCTCGGCCCGGCTGTTCCGGCTGGAATACGGCGAGGCCCATGTGGCGATCCGCGCCGGCAACCCGCCCCAGCAGCCCGACAATGTGGTCCAGCCCTTCCTGCGGCTGCGTCAGGCGATCTACGCCAGCCGCTCCTATATCGAGCGCTACGGCATGCCGCAGATGCCGGGCCGGCTGGCCGGGCACCGCTTCGTCGGCTTCGACGACGAGGTCAGCCGCGCCCCCACCGCCCGCTGGATGCGCGAGAACATCCCCTCCCATCAGGTGGTGTTCCGGTCCGGCGACGTGCGCGCGGTGCGCCAGGCGGTGCTGTCGGGCGTCGGTCTGGGCTTCCTTGGCACCTACGAGACCGAGCAGCGCGATGATCTGGTCGAGGTCCACGCCCCGCTGGAGGAATGGGAAAGCCGGCTCTGGCTGGTCACCCACATGGACCTGCACCGCACCACCAAGGTCCAGGCCTTCCTGAAGTTCCTCAAGGATCATACCGAGCACCTGCGCGGCGACAGCATTTGACCACGCCCCCCGCAGAGCGCCGCAAGGGGCATCTGGCGATGCTGGCCTTCTCGGCCATTGTCGCGGGGTCGTTCCCGTTGGGCGCGCGGGTCGCGCCCTACATCGACCCCGGCGCGCTGACCGCGATGCGCTTCTGGCTGGCGGCGGCGGTGGTCGCGGGGGTGGCGCTGGCGGGGCCGGGGATCTCTCCGGCGCTGTTGCGCGCGCCCTGGCGCTTTGCGCTGCTGGGCGCCACCATCTCGGTCTATTTCGTGACCATGTTTGCCGGGCTGCGCACCGCCGCCCCGGTCAGCCAGAGCGCGGTCTTCACCCTGGTCCCGCCGATGGCGGCGGTCTTCGGCTGGCTGCTGCTGCGCCAGCGCACCACGGCGCGCATGGCGCTGGCACTCTCCATCGGCGGCGCCGGGGCGCTCTGGGTGATCTTCGGCGGCTCGCTGCAACAGGCGCTGGCATTCAACCTCGGCCCCGGAGAGCGCATCTACTTCATCGGCTGCCTGTCCCATGCGCTCTATGCGCCGCTGGTGCCGCGGCTGAACCGCGGAGAGCCGCCGCTGAGCTTCAGCCTGGGCGTGACCCTGGCGGGGGCGGTGCTGCTGTCCGTCTGGTTCGCACCGCAGATCCTGGCCACCGACTGGCTGGCGCTGCCGCCGGTGGTCTGGCTCACCCTCGGCTACACGGCGGTCTTTGCCTCGGCCGTCACCTTCATGCTGTTGCAATATGCCAGCCTGCGCCTGCCGGCGGCCAAGGTCATGGCCTATACCTACATGACGCCCTCCTGGGTGATCCTGCTGGGCGCGCTGAGCGGCCACGGCCTGCCCACGGCGCTGATCCTGCCGGGCATCGCGCTGACCGTGCTGGCGCTGGCGATCCTGCTGAAGGACTGAAAAGGGCTATTCCTGCGGCGGCTCGGGCCTCTCCAGCTCCACCGCCAGGAAACGTTCGAAGGCATCCAGGTTCACCGGCTCGAACTGCCCGAACCCCTGCATCCAGACGCTGGCCTCGCGCAGCGCATCCGGTTCCAGCTTGCACCATTTCACCCGACCGCGCTTCTCCTGGGTGATCAGCCCGGCATTGGCCAGGATCCCCAGGTGCTTTGAAATCGCCGCCAGCGACATCTCGAAGGGCTCGGCCACGTCGGTCACCGCCATGTCGTCCTCCAGCAGCATGGACAGGATCACCCGTCGGGTGGGGTCCGAAAGCGCGGCAAAGACTGTATCGAGAGAGGTGGCCATGGCGCCAGTTAGGTCCGCCCCCGGGGCAAGGTCAATGCCCGACCCTCAACCGCCCGGTTGAGGGTTTTGCCCTGCCGTCACCGCCCCTTGGCCCCCGAAATCCCCGAAAACGCCAAGTTCAACCGCATGGTTGAGAATGCCTTTCGCCCCCTTCCGGCGGGGCAGGGGCCCCGGATGGCTGATTTCTCGCCTATTTCATCTTTCCATAAATATGCAAAAACAAAGCGTTAAGCTGCGACTCCGTTGCCGATCACGCGGCGTTGACTCGGGCCGGTTCAGCGCATAGCACCAAGCTTAACAAGAGCGGGGACATCACCGACATGACCACGCCCGAAAACCGGGAAAAGATGGCCGAGCTGGATCGCAGGATCGCGGCCGCCAAGACCCGGGCCGGGATCGACGTGCCGGAAGCTCCGAAGGGACAGGATCACTATTCGGCGGCCCAGGTGGGCTGGCGCATGGTGACCGAACTCGTGGCCGGTCTGGGGATCGGCTTCGGCATCGGGTACGGGCTGGACTGGGTGTTCGGCACATTGCCCATCATGATGCTGCTGTTCACGCTCCTCGGCTTCATTGCCGGGATCAAGACGATGATGCGCTCCGCGAAGGAGCTGCAGGACCAAACGCCCGGGACGCCCGGGAACGAGACGAGGGAAAACGATGGCGACTGAAGCGCACGGTGCAGATGCGGCCCACGAGGGCTCGGGACTGGTTTTCCACCCGATGGATCAGTTCATCGTCAAGCCGCTCTTCGGCGGCACGGACGTGCACTGGTACACGATCACCAACGTGACGCTGTGGATGGCGATTGCCGTGCTCGCGATCGTCGCGCTGATGGTGCTGGGCACCTCGGGTCGCAACCGCGTGCCCTCGCGCGTCCAGTCGATCGCCGAAATGGCCTACGGCTTCGTCTACAAGATGATCGAGGACGTCACCGGCAAGGACGCGATCCGCTTCTTCCCCTATGTCTTCACGCTGTTCATGTTCGTCGTCTTCTCGAACACGCTCGGCCTGATCCCGATGAGCTTCACCACCACCTCGCACTTCGCCGTGACGATCGTGCTGGCGCTGGCGGTCTTCCTGACCGTGACGGTGCTGGGCTTCGCACTGAACGGTGCCAAGTTCCTCGGGCTCTTCTGGGTCACCTCGGCCCCGCTGGCGATCCGCCCGCTGCTGGCCGTGATCGAACTGATTTCCTACTTCGTGCGCCCGGTCAGCCACTCCATTCGTCTTGCCGGCAACATGATGGCAGGCCACGCCGTGATGAAGGTCTTCGCGGGCTTCGCCGCCATCGCCGCCGTCTCGCCGCTCTCGGTCATTGCCATCGTCGGCATGTACGGCCTCGAATTCCTGGTGGCCTTCATCCAGGCCTACGTCTTCACGATCCTGACCTGCGTCTACCTCAAGGACGCGCTGCACCCGAGCCACTGAGGCCCGGGGCCGTCAGGCCCGATCATTCCGGAAGGCGCCTGCCTTCCGGCCGCAACACCCGCCAATTCCAACGTAAGGAGAACACGACATGGAAGGCAATATCGCAGAACTGGGCAAATTCATCGGTGCCGGCCTCGCGGGCATCGGCTCCGGCGCGGCCGCCATCGGTGTGGGCCACGTCGCAGGCAACTTCCTGGCCGGCGCCCTGCGCAACCCCTCGGCCGCTGCGTCCCAGACCGCGACCCTCTTCATCGGCATGGCCTTCGCAGAAGCCCTGGGGATCTTCTCGTTCCTCGTCGCTCTGCTGCTGATGTTCGCCGTCTGAGGCATCCGGAACAGATCCTTACGTGCGGGTGGGTCCCTTATGGGCCCACCCGTGGTAATTCCCTGACAAGATCCAGTTCCCGGAGTTGACTGATGGCGACCGAAACCCAAGAGCTGAGCCAGCACGCTGCAGAAGTGCAACAGGCGGCCGGCATGCCGCAGCTCGATTTCTCGACCTGGGGCAACCAGATTTTCTGGCTGATCGTGACCCTGGTCGTGATCTACCTGATCCTCTCCCGCGTGGCGCTGCCGCGTGTGGGCGCGGTTCTGGCGGATCGCGCGGGAACGATCGCCAATGACATTGCCGCAGCCGAAGAGCTGAAGCAGAAGGCCCAGGAGGCGGAAGCCGCCTACGACAAGGCCCTCGCCGATGCCCGCGTCGAAGCGGCCCGCATCGTCGCCGAGACGAAGGCCGAGATCCAGAAAGAGATCGACGCCGCCACCGCCAAGGCCGACACCGAAATCGCCGCCAAGGTCGCCGAGGGCGAGAAGGCCATCGCCGAGATCCGCGCCGGGGCCGTCGAGGCCGCCGAGACCGTGGCGAAGGACACGACCGCCGCCGTCATCGCCGCGATGGGCTTCACCGCCCCCGAGGCCGAGATCGACAGCGCCGTTTCCACCCGGCTGAAAGGTTGAGACCCATGCGCAAGACCGTCCTGATCCTGCCCGCTGCCGCCCTCGCGGCCCTGGCCGCCGCCCCCGCGCAGGCTGCCACCGGCCCGTTCTTCTCGCTGCACAACACCAACTTCGTGGTGCTGATCGCCTTCATCCTGTTCCTGGCGGTCCTCGGCTACTTCAAGGTGCCCGGCCTGGTCGCCGGTCTCCTCGACAAGCGCGCCGCCGGCATCCGCTCCGAGCTGGAGCAGGCCGCCGCCCTGCGCGAGGAGGCCAAGGCCCTGCTGGCCGCCTACGAGCGCAAGCAGAAAGAGGTCCAGGCCCAGTCCGCCCGCATCGTCGCCGATGCCAAGGCCGATGCCGCCGCCGTGGCCGAACAGGCCATGAAGGACCTGGAAGTCGCGATCGCCCGCCGCATCGCCGCTGCCGAGGAGCAGATCGCCTCGGCCGAGCAGGCCGCCGTCCGCGAAGTCCGCGACCGCGCCATCGCCGTGTCGATCGCCGCGTCCCGCGACGTGATCGCCAAGCAGATGACCGCCGCCCAGGCCGCGGCGCTGCTCGACAGCTCCATCGAGACGGTGAAGTCCCGCCTCAACTGAGATCCCCCGCCGCGTCGCCGTCGCGATGCATATTTGGGGAAAGATGAAAGACAGGGCGCGCCACGGGGAACCGGGCGCGCCCTGTCTCATTTTCTTGTTCCAAATCCCTCGGGGGAGTCTCCGCAGGAGACGGGGGCAGCGCCCCCGCCGTCATTTCCGCTCGCGCGCCCGGTCCAGCTTCTGGCCGGCGATTTCCGCCCGCTGGTCTTCCTGGATCTGCGCCGCATAGGCGTCGCGGACGAAGTCGAGGTGGTCCTCTATGGCACGGCGGGCGCGGGCGCCGTCGCGGGCCTGGACGGCGGCATTGATCTCGGCATGCTGGTCCAGCAGCTGATCACGGGTCGCGGCGCGCACGAACAGCATGTCCCGGTTCGAAAACACCCCCTCGCGCAGCAGGGTGAACATGGCGCGCATCATGTGCAGCAGGACGATGTTGTGGCTGGCTTCCAGCAGCGCCAGGTGGAATTCCGCATCAAGGCGGGCCTCGTCGCCGGGATCGCCGCTCTGATGGGCGGCGCGCATCCGGTTCATCAGCAGGTCGAGCAGGGCAAGATCCGCCTCAAGCCCCTCGGTGGCGGCGCGTTCGGCGGCCTGGCCCTCCAGGTCGCGGCGGAAGGAGAGGTAGTCGAAGACCGCTTCCTCGTGGCGGCGCATCAGCGCGACCAGCGGCGGGGTCAGTGTCGCGCCCAGGATATCGGCCACGTAGACGCCCGATCCCGCCCGGGTCTCCAGCAGGCCGCGACCCTGCAGCTCGGCCAGGGCTTCGCGCAACGAAGGGCGCGACACCGCCATGCGTTCGGCCAGGTCGCGTTCCGCCGGCAGCCGTTCCCCTGGGCGCAGCAGGCCGCGCAGGATCAGCAGCTCGATCTGGCGCACCACGGCGTCTGAGCGTTTCTCTGGCTGGATGGGGTGAAAGGGCATGGGGCCTCCGCTCGGGTGGTCAGAATTTATGACCGGCGGGCGAAGGCCGCAAGGGATCAGAATTCGACGCCGATCTGGGCCTTGATGCCGGCGCGGAACGGATGCTTCAGCAGCTCCATCTCGGTGGCGAGGTCGGCGATCTCGATCAGCGCGTCCTTGGCATTGCGCCCGGTCAGGACCACATGGGTCATCCCGGGCTTTTCCTGCTGCAGGAAGGCGATCACCTCGGCCACATCCAGGTAGTCGTAGCGCAGCGCGATGTTGATCTCGTCCAGCAGGACCATGCGGTTGGCGGGGTCGCGGATCAGCTCCTTGGCCTTTTCCCAGGCGGCGCGGGCCATTTCCATGTCGCGGGTGCGGTCCTGGGTTTCCCAGGTGAAGCCCTCGCCCATGGTGTGGAACTGGCAGATGTCCGAGAAGTGGCGCTCGATCAGGTCGCGCTCGCCGGTGGACATGCCGCCCTTGATGAACTGCACCACGGCGCAGGGCATCTGGTGGGCGATGCAGCGGAAGATCATGCCGAAAGCGGCGGTGGACTTGCCCTTGCCCTTGCCGGTGTGGACGATCACCAGACCCTTCTCGTCGGTCTTGGTTGCCATGATCTTGTCGCGTGCGGCCTTCTTCTTGGCCATCTTCATCGCGTGGCGCTCGGTATCCTCGGTCATCGGGGCTCTCCGGTCATTGCATCAGGTGCAGAACATAGGGGGCAAGCACCGAGGTCAGCAAGGCATTGAGGCCCATGCCGATGCCGGCGAAGGCGCCGGCGCGCTCATGCGCCTGGAAGGCGCGGGCAGTGCCGATGCCATGCGCCGCGACACCCACCGCGAAGCCCCGGGCGCGCCAGTCGCGCACCCCCAGTACGTTCAGCAGCTGCGGCGCGATGATGGCGCCGATGATCCCGGTCATCAGCACCAGCGCCGCGGTCAGGGTGGGCAGGCCCCCCATGCGTTCCGAGATGCCGATCGCCACCGGGGCGGTCGCTGATTTCGGCGCGAGCGAGATCAGCACCTGGCCGTGGATGCCGAGCATTTCCGCCACGAGCAGCGCCGAGGTCACCGCCACGGTCGAGCCCACCAGCAGCGCCACCGCCATCGGCAGCGCGGTCTTGCGGATGTTCTGGGCATTGGCAAAGAGCGGCACGGCCAGGCCCACGGTCGCCGGGCCCAGCATGAAGTGGACGAATTGCGCGCCCTGGAAATAGGTGTCGTAGCTGGTGCCGGTGACGACCAGCAGGATGCCGAGGCCGATGATCGACAGCAGCACCGGATTGCACAGCGGGAAGCGGCCGGACTTCATGAAGACCCAGTCCGACAGGATGTAGATGCCCAGCGTCAGCCCGAGCCACAGCAGCGGCCCCTGGGCCAGATAGCTCCAGATATCGGTGAGGGTGGTCACGGGCGTTCCTCCTGTCCGGTGATCTTCAGCAGGATGTGGAAGGCCAGCGCCCCGGCGGCGATGGCCAGCGCGGTGGAGACCACGAGGACGATCAGCAGCTCGATCCCCTCCTGCTTCATCAGCCCGAGGTACTGCACCACGCCGACGCCGACCGGCACGAACAGCAGCGAGAGATGCGAGAGCAGCCCGGTGACCGTGCCGCGCACCGCGTCATAGAGCTGCGGCGCGGCGAGGAAGGTCAGGAACAGCAGCAACATGCCCAGCACCGGGCCGGGCAGCGGCAGGTTCAGGGCGCGCGCAAGGCTTTCGCCGATGAGCTGGTAGAGCAGCAGCAGGAAGAGATGGCGGATCATGGGCTTTCTCCGGGTCGGACCGAGACCTATCGGCTAGCGCGCGGGGCCGGGAAAGGGAAGGCAGGGGGCGGGAAGGCCGGGTTGCGCCCGATGCAAGTCGCGGGATGTGCACTGTTTCTTAAGCGGCGGGGCGGACAGTCGCCCCATGCGCCTGCTGCTCGTCCTTCTGCTGATCCTTCCGCTTTCCGCCTGCGGGATGCCGGATCCGCATTTCGCCGCAAGCCCGGTTGCGCGGGTACGGGTGGGGGAGGATCTGTTCGAGGTGCGGCGCCGGGGGCTGCTGGCGGAGGCGGTGCGCCGGAATGCCCGCCTTGCCCCGCGGCTGGAGGCCGTGGCCGGCCCGGCGCGCCGGGCGATGGAATCGGTGACGGGCTGCCGGATGGCCGCGGTGATGGGGGATGCGGCGCTTGTCCTGGGCGTGCTCGACTGCCGCTGAGGACCCGGTTTCCAGTTGCCCTGGAGTCCGGTGGCGGTGGCGGGGCGGTGCAGGGGGCTCTGCCCCCGTCTCCTGCGGAGACTCCCCCGAGGTATTTGGAACAAGAAAATGGGACAGGGGCCTGTCATTCATCTTTCCCCAAATATGCATCGTGACCGTGACGTGGCGGGACATGTGGCTGGGGCGCTGGGCGGCGGATCAGATCCGGCGCTCGAAGGTCAGGCTGGTCGGGCGGTCGTAGCCCGGATGGGCGGTGCGGGCGATCTCGGTGAAGCCCAGGCGGGTGAAGGTGGCGTGGTTCTCGGTCAGCTCGATTCGGGTCTGCAGGCGCAGGGCGGGCAGGTCGAGGGCCGCAGCCCGGGTAGCCGCATGGGCGATCATCCAGCGTGCCAGGCCGCGGCCCCGGGCCGAGGCATCGACGGCGAGCTTGCCGAGGTAGAGGTGATCGGGGCGCGGTGTCAGGATCATGCAGGCGAGGGGGCCGGGCAAGATCCAGAGTTCCGCGGTTTCAGCGGCGCGGGCAAGGTCCTCGGACTGCATCCGCGCCAGCGAGGAGGGCGGATCGATCCGGCCTTCCATACCGGCGAAGGCCCTGCGCAGCAGATCCAGGACGCGGGGAATGTCGGGGGATGTGGGGCCGAGGCGCAGCGGGGTCATTCGCGGGGCAGTCCGTCGTCGGCAAGCGTGATCCAGTCAACCCGTTCGTTCCAGAAGAAATGCCGGTCCGGGGGCAGGCCGGCGGCATCCAGCAGGTTGGCGAGGTAGGTGTGGGTCTCATCCGGAAGTTCGGCGGTGCGATAGGCGAGCGGCGTGCCGCAGCGCGGGCAGAAGAGCCGTTCAACCCCCGGGGAGGAGGCAAAGATCGCCGGGGCCGTGCCATGCCAGTGCAGCTGACGGTCGGGCGTGCTGACGAAGGTGGTGAAGGGCGCGGCGGTGGCGCGTCGGCAGCTTTCGCAATGGCAATGGCCGACCCAGTTCACCGGACCGGTCCAGTCATAGCGCACGGCGCCGCAGAGGCAGCGGCCCTGTCGGTGATCCTCCTGTCGATGATCCGGGGCGAAAAGCGGTTGCATGGCGGGGTCCTTTCCGCTCAAGCCTGCGCCCCGGTCGCGTCCTTGTCCAGTGCCAGCAGCGTGGCGATGCGCGCCGCTGCCGAGTTCGACCGCGGTTGCCAGAGGCCGCGGTCGATGGCTTCCTGCAGGCGCTGGGCGATCTCGCGCAGCGCGGGGGCGTTGTGGGTTTCGATGAAGGCGCGGGTCGTGTCGTCTTCCAGGAAGGCCTCGTGGCAGAGGTCGAAATGGTGGGTCTTCACCGCGCGGGTCGTGGCGGCGAAGGCAAAGAGGTAGTCGACGGTCGCCGCGATCTCGAAGGCGCCCTTGTAGCCGTGGCGCTTCACCCCCTCGATCCACTTCGGGTTCACCACGCGGGAGCGCATGACGCGGGAGATTTCCTCGTCCAGGGTGCGGATGACGGGGCGTTCGGGGCGGGAGTGGTCGTTGTGATAAAGCGGCACCTCGGCGCCCTTCAGCGTGGCGACTGCCGCCGCCGCTCCGCCCTCGAACTGGTAGTAGTCGTCGCTGTCGAGGATGTCGTGCTCGCGGTTGTCCTGGTTCTGCACGATGGCCTCGGCCTGGGAGAGGCGGGCCTGAAGGCCTTCGGTGTCGCGGGTGCCCTCGTCTGCGGTGCCGTAGCTGTAGCTGCCCCATTCCAGGTAGGCGCGGGCGAAATCGGCGCGTTCGGACCAGATCCGTTCGTCGATCAGGGCCTGGAGGCCCGCGCCATAGGCGCCGGGCTTGGCGCCGTAGATGCGGGCCTGTGTTTCGCCGGCGCGGGCGCGGGCGGCGGCGGGGTTCATGTCTTCGGGCTCGTCCAGCGCCTGCACGGCGCGGGCGGCGCTGTCGAAGAGGGCGATCAGTTGCGGGAAGGCATCGCGGAAGAAGCCTGAGATGCGCAGGGTGACGTCGACGCGGGGCCGGTCGAGGGTGGAGAGCGGCAGGATCTCGAACCCCGTCACGCGGCGGTTGGCGGCGTCCCATTGCGGCTTCACGCCCATCAGGGCCAGCCCTTGCGCGATGTCATCGCCGCCGGTGCGCATGTTGGCCGTCCCCCAGGCCGAGAGCAGCAGCGTGCGCGGCCAGTCGCCCTGGTCCTGAAGATGGCGTTCGATCAGCAGGTTGGCGGATTTCCATCCCAGGGCCCAGGCGGTGGGGGTGGGCACCGCCCGGCTGTCGACCGAGAAGAAGTTGCGGCCCGTGGGCAGGGTGTCCAGGCGACCCCGGGTGGGCGCGCCGGAGGGCGCCGGGGCGACGAACTGCCCCGACAGGGCGGTGAGGAGCCCCGCCCCCTCGTCCGGTCCGCAGGCCCTCAGGGTGGGGGCGATGGTGTCATGTACTGCCTGCATCACCGCCGCGCTGGCGGGGCCGGGGGGCGGGGCGTCACTGTCCAGCAGGGCGGCGGCCAGCAGTTCCAGCCGCTCGACCGTGTCACCGGTGCTGCGCCAGGTCTCGGATGTGAGGTTCAGGGCTTCGGGGCGGGGTCCGTCCCAGCGGGCGGCCATGTCGCAATCGAGCGGATCGAAATCCAGCTCCAGATCGGCGGCCAGCGCGCGCGGCAGCGAAGCATTGCCGCCCTTGCCCGCGCCGCGCGGAATGCGCACCAGCGCCTGCAGAAGATCGCGGAACAGCCGGCCTTCGGGGCTTTGGCCGAAGATGTGCAGCCCGTCTCGGATCTGCGCTTCCTTCAACTCGCAGAGCCAGGCGTCGAGTTTGGCCAGATCGGTGTCCGCATCGCCGGTAAAGCCCGCATCCCGGTCCACCCCGGTGACCGAGGTCAGCGACAGGATTTCCCGGCGCAGATGTTCGATGCGTCGGGGATCGAGGCCCGCGGCCTCGTAATATTCATCGACCAGCGCTTCGAGGTCGCGCAGCGGCCCGTAGCTTTCGGCGCGGGTCAGCGGCGGGGTCAGGTGGTCGATGATCACGGCCTGGGCACGGCGCTTGGCCTGGGTGCCCTCTCCGGGATCGTTGACGATGAAGGGATAGACATGGGGCAGCGGGCCGAAGACGGCCTCGGGGAAGCAGGCGTCGGAGAGCGCGATGGCCTTGCCGGGCAGCCATTCCAGGTTGCCGTGCTTGCCCATGTGGGTGATCGCATGGGCGCCGAAGGTCTCGCGCAGCCAGATGTAGAAGGCCAGGTAGCCGTGTGGCGGCGCGAGGTCCGGGGCGTGGTAGGTTTCATCGGGGTCGATGTTGTAGCCCCGGGCGGGCTGGATGCCGACCACTGCGTTGCCGTGGCGCAGGATGGAGAGCTTGAAACCGCCTGCGGCGGTGGCCTCCGGCGGGCATATTTGGGGAAAGATGAAGAACGGGTCATCCTCGGGGGGACCCCAGCGGTCGAGGATCTGCTGGCGGGTGGTTTCTGGCAGGGCGTCGAAATGGGCGCGGTAGGTGGCGAGGGGGAGGAATTCGCCGCCCTCCGTCTGCGCGCGGTCGGTGAGCCAGTTGGTCGGGCCGGCGAGGATCGCCTGCATCAGCGCGTCCGAGGTCTCGGGCGGGGTGTCGATGGTGTAGCCTGCCTCTTGCAGCAGCTTCAGCACGTGGACGGTGGCGGCGGGCGTGTCGAGGCCGACGCCGTTCGCCAGCCGCCCGTCCTTGTTGGGGTAGTTCGCCAGCACCAGCGCGACGCGGCGCGCCGCAGCCGGGGTGGCGCGCAGGCGGGCCCAGTTGGCGGCGAGGTCGGCGACGAAATCCACCCGGTCGGCGCGCGGCACCGGGGCCGCGATCGAGCATTGGGTGGCGGTGTCGTAATGGCTTTGGCCCTTGAAGGAGATGGCGCGGGAGAGGATGCGTCCGTCGACTTCCGGAAGCGCCACGTTCATCGCGATGTCGCGGGCGGAAAGGCCCGAGAGGCCATCCGCCCAGGCCTCTTCGGAGGAGGAGGCGAGGACGACCTGGAAGACCGGGGCCCGGTTGGCGGCAGGCCGGGTGAAGGGGTTGGCATCGCCCGCCTCGCCATGGGGGGAGCCGGTGGCGAAGGCGGTGCAGTTCAGGATCACCTGGGGGGCGGTTTCGGCGAAGAGATCGTCGAGCGTCGCGGCAGAGACCGGATCCTTGAGGGAGGCCACGAAGACCGGCAGCGGGTTCAGGCCGCGCTGGTGCAGGGCGCGGGTGAGGGCGTCGATGGGGGCAAGGCCCGCGCCCTGCACCAGCGCGCGGTAGAAGACCAGCGGCACGGTGGGGGCATCGGGATGCCACTGGGCGCGGAGCGTGGCGAGGGAGGGGGTGGCCTCGCCCGGCCAGTGCAGGCCGGCGCGCAGCAGCGGCGCGGCGGGGCCGGGTTTTTCGGTGTCCTCCAGCAGGGCGCGGGCGTGGTCGAGGAAGGCCGTGGTATTGGCCGGGCCGCCTTCGACCAGGTAGGACCAGAGGGCGTCGTAGTCTTCATCGGGCAGGGTCGAGAGGGCGCGCAGCTCCGGATCGGGCTTGTCGTCGCCCGGCAGCGCCACGAAGGGGACCCCGGCGGCGTGGAGCCGGGCCGAGAACTGTTCCATCCCGTAGCGCCAGTATCCCATGCAGCCCAGCACCCGGGCGATGACCAGTCGGGACTTCGTGGCGCATTGATCGAGGTGGAGGTCCACCGACATCGGATGGGTCAGGTCGGTGATGCGGGCGAGGCGCAGGGAGGGGGCATCGGGCTGCGCCGCATGGGCCTGGGAGAGCGCCGCGAGTTCCGTGTCGGCGGCGGAGAGCACCACGAGATCGGCGGGGCTCTGGTTCAGGTCCACGGCCTCGGTGCCGTCGTCGATGCGTCCGGGGGTGGCGGCGAGAAGATGCATGGGATCGTCCGGGATGTCGGGCGGGGGAGGGGGCGCTGCCCCCGTCGGCCTTCGGCCGCCTCCCCCGGGATATTTGGGGCCAGATGAGAGAGCCGCCCTAGGGGGCGAGCGGTTTCTCCATGAAGACGGAAACGCCGTTTTCGGGATAGGCGCCGAAGGCGGGGCGGCGGGTAAAGCCCGCGCGCTCGTAGAGGCGGCAGGCGGCGGCAAGGGCGTCGCCGGTTTCGAGCCGCAGCAGCGGCAGGGATTGGGCGCGGGCGGTGGCCTCGATCGTGGCCAGCAGCGCCGTGCCGATGCCGCGACCGCGGGCCTCGGGGGCGGTGAAGAAGCTTTTGACCTCTCCGTAGCCCTCCTTGATCTGCAGCGCGCCGCAGCCCAGCAGCCTGCCCGCTTCGGTCGCGGTGAAGAAGCGGATGTCGGGCTGGCGCAGGGCGTCGAACCCGAGGAAATGGTTTTCCTCGGGGTTGTAGAGCGACTGCATCAGCGCATGGGAGGCTTCCAGCAGCGGGCGGGCGCTTTCGGGATCTGCCAGGGCGATCTGCACCATCAGGCGGTGACCGGCTCGGCGAGGGCGCGTTCGATGGCGGCGCGGTCGAGGCCCGCAAGGCCGATCACCACAAGGCGGGTCTGGCGCGGGGCGCTGCCGAAGGGCTGGTCGTAGTAATGCTCGATCCGGGGGCCGACGGCCTGGATGGTCAGGCGCATCGGCTTGCCTGCGACCGCCGCGAAGCCCTTGAGGCGCAGGATGTCGTGGCTGCGGATGACCTGCGAGAGGTGATCGCAATAGGCCTTAGGATCGCGGATTTCCGGCAGCGGGACCACGAAGCTTTCGAATTCGTCATGGTCGTGATCGTGGTGGTCGTCGTCGTGATCATCGTCATCGTGGTGGTGATGATGGTGATGGATCTCGTGACGGGCCGCCATGTCGGCCTCGGCGGCGATGTTCATGCCCAGAAGCACCTCTGCGGGCAGGGCGCCCATGGAGGAGGAGACCACCTGGACCGCATCGCGGGCGCCCTCCTTCAGGGTGGTCATGGTGGCGGAGAGTTCTTCTTCGCTCATCAGGTCGGCCTTGTTGACGACGATCATGTCGGCGCAGGCGAGCTGGTCCTCGAAGAGTTCCGAGAGGGGGGTGTCGTGGTCGATGCTGTCATCGGCTTCGCGGGCGGCGGCCACGGCGGCCTCGTCCTGGGCGAAGCGGCCCTCGGTCACGGCCTTGCCGTCGACCACGGTGACGACGCCATCGACGGTGACCTTCGTGGAGATCGCCGGCCAGTTGAAGGCGCGGATCAGCGGCTGGGGCAGGGCCAGGCCCGAGGTCTCGATCACGATGTGGTCGGGGCGGTCGGGACGGGCGAGCAGTTTTTCCATCGTCGGGATGAAGTCTTCGGCGACGGTGCAGCAGATGCAGCCGTTCGAGAGCTCCATGATGTCTTCCTCGCGGCAGGTGGCGTCGCCGCAGCCGCGCAGGATGTCACCGTCGACGCCCAGGTCGCCGAATTCGTTGATGATGAGGGCGATGCGCTTGCCGCCGGCATTCTGGAGCATGTGGCGCACGAGGGTCGTCTTGCCGGCCCCGAGGAAGCCGGTGATGACGGTGGCGGGGATCTTAGCGGGCATGGAAGCCTCCCGAAGGGAACGGATCAGAAGTGGAAACGGCGGGCCCCCGGATGGGGACCCGCCGCGGCAGGGGGAAGGCGCGATCAGGCCGCGTCGTAGAGGCGGGGCGTGGTCAGGCCGGAGCCGCGCAGGCCCTTCAGCGACTTGGCGGCGGCGAGCACGGCGAGGTCTGCGAGCGGTTCCACCAGCACGACCAGCATGTAGGCGCCGCCGAAGCTGAAGACCGAGGCCGCCGTCGTGGCCGAGAAGCCCTGGCCGTAGAAGGCCCAGAACGCCACCCAGAGCACTACGCCGCCCTGGTAGGCCGTCGAGAGCGCCAGCGCGTCGCGGTAACGGATGTCGACATAGGCGGTGGCGCGCGGGATCAGCGTGTCGGCCAGCGCCTTCAGAGCGAAGAGCGGCACCAGCAGGGTCGTCACGTTGGCGCCGTACTGCGGCAGGTCGAAGGGCGCGAAGAACAGCCCCTGCAGCAGCAGGCCGAAGGCCAGGCCGAAGGCGGCAGGCGCCGCGCCCAGCAGCAGGAACAGGGTCGAGCCAAGGATGAAATGCACCTCGGAAATGCCCACCGGATAATGCGGCAGCACCTGGAAGAAGGTGAAGACGGCCGCCGTGGCCATCGCGCCGCGCGCCGCCAGGGAGGCAAGGCCCTTTTCCTTCAGGCCCGCGGCGGCGGTCTTCAGCCAGAAGGCGCCGGCGCCGGCAGCCGTAGCATAGGACAGGATCATTTTGGCCGGGCTGATCAGCCCCGGTTCGATATGCATATCGCACTCCTTGGGCCGTCACACCCGACAGCCGGTTCGGTTTCTCCACACGGCCGGTCTCCTGGCTTCGCGGATCATGGCGCGCCTCTGCCTTCCCGGCCCGGTAGGACCAGTGGCGTCTTCGAGGGCGCTCTCCGCTTCACAGTCGCGGGGGCGGCTGCGGTTTCAGGCCCCTGCTTGGGTCACCCGTTCCGCATTCCCGTTTCATCCCGTGGCGCTTGGCGCCGTATCGGGAACCGTATGGGGATGTTGTGGCGCGCCCCACACGGAATCGTCAAGGCGCTTTGCCGCCATCTGCCCATGGGGAAAGGCGGAAAGCGGCCTGCCAGATCCGGGAAAAAGCGCAATATCTTGGGGAAAAGCCTGTGGGCTATCCCATATCGGGTAAGCTTCGCGTTGACAGCCCCGGCCCCGGATCGCACCTTTGTCGCAACACCCGGATTCAACCTGACGCAGAAAGGCCCTCCGTTTGCGCTTTTCCCGCCTCCGTCTCACCGGCTTCAAGAGTTTCGTGGATCCCACGGAGCTGGTGATCAACGCGGGCCTCACCGGGGTGGTGGGGCCGAACGGCTGCGGCAAGTCGAACCTGCTGGAAGCCCTGCGCTGGGTCATGGGCGAGAACCGCCCGACCGCGATGCGCGGCGGCGGCATGGAAGACGTGATCTTTGCCGGCGCCTCGACCCGGCCGGCCCGCAATTTCGCCGAGGTGGCGCTGACCATCGACAATGGCGACCGGCTGGCGCCTGCGGGCTTCAACGATGCCGACCAGCTGGAGATCGTGCGCCGGATCACCCGGGATGTCGGCTCGGCCTACAAGGCCAACGCCAAGGACGTGCGGGCGCGCGACGTGCAGATGCTGTTCGCCGACGCCTCCACGGGCGCGCATTCGCCCGCGCTGGTGCGGCAGGGCCAGATTTCCGAGCTGATCAACGCCAAGCCGAAGGCGCGGCGCCGGATCCTGGAAGAGGCCGCCGGGATCTCGGGCCTCTACCAGCGCCGCCATGAGGCGGAGCTGAAGCTGAAGGGCGCCGAACAGAACCTGGCGCGGGTCGATGATGTCGTGGAACAGCTCGCGCAGCAACTGTCCTCGCTGGAGCGGCAGGCGCGCCAGGCGGCGCGCTACCGGGCCATCGGCACCGATCTGCGGCAGGCCGAGGGGATGCTGCTCTACCGGCGCTGGCGCGAGGCGGACGAGGCCCGCAACAGCGCGATCGCCGCGCTGCGCGGCGCCGCCACCACCGCCGCCCAGGCCGAACGGCTGGCCCGCGAGGCCGCCGAGCTGCGCCAGAAGCTGGACGAGGCGCTGCCGCCCCTGCGCGAGGAAGAGGCCATCGCGGCGGCTGTCCTGCAACGGCTCTCGGTGCAGCGTGACGCGCTGTCTGACCAGCAGGCCCGCGCCCTGCAAGAGATCACCACCCTGCGCAACCGGATCGAGCAGCTCTCCAGCGACCGCGAGCGCGAGGCCGGGCTGAACCGCGACGCGGGCGAAACCATCGAACGCCTCGACTGGGAAGCGCGCGAGATCGCCAAGGCCCATGACGGCCACCCCGAGGCGCTGTCGGAGGCGCAGGAGCTGGCGCTGGAAGCCGCCGAGGTGCTGGGCGAGCGCGAGGCCGACCTGTCGCAGCTGACCGAGGACGTGGCCCGGCTCGCGGCCCGTCACCAGTCGGCGACCCGCTTCCTTGAGGACAGCCGCAAGATGCTGGCCCGCAGCGAGGCCGAGGCCGCCCGCGCCCGCGAGGCCGTGGCCGAGGCGCGCGGCGCCGCCAACCATGCCATCGAGGAGGCCGAGGCCGCCGCCGAGGCCGAAGAGATCGCCCGGGCTCGCGCCGAGGCCGCCGAGGAGGCCCTGGCCGAGGCCGAGGCCGCCCGCGCCGAGGCCCAGTCCGGCGAGGCCGATGCCCGCGCCGCGCGCTCCTCTGCCGATGGCGAGGTGAAGGCGCTGCAGGCCGAGGTCGCGGCCCTGGCCCGCCTGGTGCAGCGCGATGCGGTCGAAGGCGGCCAGGTGCTGGACAGCCTGCGCGTCGCGCCGGGCTACGAAAAGGCGCTGGGGGCGGCGCTGGCGGATGACCTGCGCGCGCCGGTCGTCTCGGCTGCCGATCCCTCGGGCTGGGTCGAACTGCCGGGCTACGATGCGCCCCAGGGTCTGCCCGCAGGCGTCGTGCCGCTGTCGGATCACGTGACGGTGTCGGGCGTGCTGGTCCGCCGGATCGCCCAGATCGGGCTGGTGAGGGCCGCCGAGGGTGCGGCGCTTCAGGCGCAGCTGCACCCCGGTCAGCGGCTGGTTTCGGTGGAAGGCGACCTGTGGCGCTGGGACGGCTACCGCGCCGGTGCCGAGGATGCGCCCTCGGCCGCGGCGCTGCGGCTGCAGCAGATCAATCGCCTGGAAGAGCTGCGCGGCGAGCTGGAGATGGCCGAGGAGCGCGCCGAGGCCGCCCGCGAGACCCATGAGGGGCTCTCCGAACGGCTCTCGGCGCTGAGCGCAGCCGACAAGGCCGCCCGTCAGGCCCGCGCCGAGGCCGACCGGGCCGTGTCCGAGGCCGCCCGCCGGCTGTCGCGCGCCGAGGCCGAGAAGAACCTCTCGGCCTCCAAGCTGGAAAGCCTTGGTCTGGCGGTGAGCCGGCACGAGGCGGATGCGACCACCGCCCGCGCCCAGCTGAAGGATGCCGAGGCGACGGTGGCGGACCTTGCCGATCTCGACGAGGCCCGCGCCGGGATCGAGCAGATCCGCATGGCGGTCGAGGCCGCGCGCATGGCGATGATGGCGCGCCGCGCCGCCCATGACGAGCTGCGCCGTGAGGGCGAGGCCCGCACCCGCCGGGGCCAGGAAATCACCAAGGAGGTCTCGGGCTGGCGGCTGCGCCTCGAAAGCGCCGACCGCCGGATCGCCGAGCTGGACGCGCGCCGGGCCGAGACCGAGGCGCAGCTGGAGGAGGCGATGGCCGCCCCCGAGGAGCTGGCCGCGAAGCGCGAGGAACTGACCGAGGCCATTGCCGAGGCCGAGGGGCGCCGCAGCATCGCCGCCGACAAGCTGGCCGGGGCCGAGGCCGCTGCCCGCGAGGCCACCGCGACCGAGCGCGACCGCGAACGCACCGCCTCCGAGGCGCGCGAGGCCCGGGCGCGGGCCGAGGCCCGTGCCGATGCCGCGGCCGAAGCGGTGACCCAAGCCGCCGAACGCATCGCCGAGGCGATGGAGATGACGCCGAAGCAGTTGCTCGACAGCCTCGAAACGCCGGTCGAGGCCATGCCGCCCTCGGACCAGATTGAGGCCGAGGTGAACCGCCTGAAACGCCAGCGCGATGCCCTGGGGGCGGTCAACCTGCGCGCCGAGGAAGACGCCCGCGAGGTCCGCGAGGAACACGACACGCTGGTGACCGAGAAATCCGACCTCGAGGAGGCGATCCGCGCGCTCCGGAACGGCATTGCCGGGCTGAACCGCGAGGGGCGCGAACGGCTGCTGACCGCCTTCGAACAGGTCAACGCCAGCTTCACCCAGCTCTTCCGGCACCTCTTCGGTGGCGGCGAGGCCAAGCTCGAGCTGGTGGAAAGCGACGACCCGCTGGATGCAGGCCTCGAGATCATGTGCCAGCCGCCGGGCAAGAAGCTTTCGACCCTGTCGCTGCTGTCGGGCGGCGAACAGACGCTGACGGCGATGGCGCTGATCTTCGCGGTCTTTCTGGCCAACCCGGCCCCGATCTGCGTGCTGGACGAGGTCGATGCGCCGCTCGACGATGCCAACGTGACGCGGTTCTGCGACATGCTGGACGAGATGTGCCGCCGCACCGACACGCGCTTCCTGATCATCACCCACCACGCGGTGACCATGGCCCGGATGGACCGCCTGTTCGGCGTCACCATGCAGGAACAGGGCGTCAGCCAGCTGGTTTCGGTCGACCTGAAAAAGGCGGAGCAGATGGTCGCCTGAGGCGCGCCGGGCCCGGCATCGAGCCGGCCCCGGCGCGGCCATCTCCTGCGGAGCTGGCGGCGCTCTTCATCATCTGGCCATAAATATCCCGGGGGAGTCTCCGCAGGAGACGGGGGCAGAGCCCCCCTCCCGCCCCGGTTTTCACACGCCTCTGCATATTTATTTATGGAAAGATGAAACCTAGAGCCGGTCCAGCAGTGCCGGCGTCGGCCAGGCATCGGCCGGCAGTCCCAGCTTCTGCTGCACGTCGCGCACCGCGTCACGGGTGTTGGCGCCGAGGATGCCGTCGATCTCTCCGACGTGGTAGCCCATCGCCTGGAGCTTTTTCTGCAAGGCGATCATCTGCGCTCCGCTGAGCCCGGCGTCGGGATGGCCCGCATCGAAGACCGGCGCCCCTTCCAGCCGGGTCGCGAAATAGGCCGCCGTCAGCACATAGGTAAAGCTCTGGTTCCATTCGAAGAGCACCGAGAAGTTCGGGTAGGCCAGGAAGGCCGGCCCCTTGCGGCCCTGTGGCAGGATCAGCGAGGCCGGCAGGCTGTCGCTGTCCCAGCTGCCCGAACGCGGCGTGACCCCCATGGCCTGCCATTCTGCCGCGCTCATCCGGGTCTGCAGCCCGGCCTGGGACCAGTCCATCTGGTCGGGCACGCGGACCTCCTGCAGCCAGGGCTGGTTCGGCGCCCAGCCGAGCGCGCTCAGCATCCGGGCGCCCGACATCAGCGCGTCGGGGGCAGAGCTTTTCAGATGCACATGGCCATCGCCGTCGCCATCGACACCGTTCACCAGGATGTCCTGGGGCAGCATCTGTACCATGCCGATCTCTCCGGCCCAGGCGCCGGTGGTCGAGGCGGGATCGAAATCGCCGTGTTCGTAGAGCGAGAGCGCCGCCAGCACCTGCGGGCGGAACAGATCGGGGCGGCGGCAGTCATGGGCCAGCGTCACCAGCGCGTTGGCGGTGTTGAAATCGCCCTGCACGGCGCCGAAATCGGTCTCGAATCCCCAGAAGGCCAGCAGGATGCCGGGCGGCACGCCCTCGGCGCTGCGGATGCGCGCGAAGGTGGCGGCCTCGCTGCGGGCCTTTCGGGCTCCCACCTGCATCCGGTTCTGAGAGATCAGGCGCCGCGCAAAGCTGGTGAAATCCAGCTGGAACACGCCCTGGCGGCGGTCGGCGCGGATCACCTCGGGGTCCTGGCGCACCGTGGCGAAGAACTGTGCCACCGCCTGGGGATCATGGCCCTTCGCGATGGCCTCCTGTTTCAGCCCGTCGAGGAAGCCGGCGAAGTCGCCGCCGCAGGGCGCCTGGGCCAGAAGCGGGGCGGGCAGGGCGAGCCCCAGAAGGGCCGCGCCGAGGCGCAGGAACGTGGCGGGCATGAGTCTCTGTCTCCTATGCTGCGGCGCAAGGCTAGCAGCCGGAGCGTGACGGGCAAATGATCAGAAGACCAGGGCCAGCAGGAAGGCGCCGGCCAGCAACACGCCCCAGACCCGCCAGAGCTGTGTGCAGGCGGCCTCGATCGCCTCGGGGCCGGGCTGGCGGTGCCCTTCGGGGTTCACGAAGGGAAAGTCGCGCATCTTGCCATGGTAGGAGCGCGGCCCCGAGAGCGCGACGCGGAGGGAGCGCGCCATGGCGGCCTCGGGCCAGCCGGCATTGGGAGAGCGGTGGCGGCGCGCCTCGGCCACGATACTGCCCCAGTCGCCCAGATGCCCCGAGAGTGCGGCGAGGATCAGCGCGGTGGCGCGCGCCGGGATCAGATTCAGCAGGTCGTCAAGGCGCGCGGCGGCCCAGCCGAAGGCCTCGTGGCGCGGCGTGCGGTAGCCGATCATGCTGTCGGCGGTGTTCACCAGCTTGTAGATCAGGATCCCCGGCAGCCCGCCCACCAGCAGCCAGAACGCCGGCGCCGTCACCCCGTCCGAGAGGTTCTCGGCGGCGCTTTCGATGGCGCCGCGGCTGACCGCGCCCCGGTCCATCGCCGCGGTGTCGCGCCCGACGATCATCGCCACCGCCCGCCGCCCCTCGGGCAGGGAGATCCGCAGCGCTTCGGCCACGGCACGGACATGCTGGACCAGCGATTTCTGCGCCAGCAGGATCGCCCCCGCCAGCACCTGCGGCAGCCAGCCGAGCGCCGCGATCATCGTGCCAAGGGCCCAGCCCAGAACGACCAGCCCGATGACCAGCGCGATGCCCTTCGCCTTGCGCGCAAGGCCCGCGTTGAACCGCGTATCGGCCCAGCCGATCAGCCGCCCCATCAGCACCGCCGGATGCGGCAGCCGGTTCCAGAGCCATTTCGGCTCTCCCAGCAAGGCATCAAGGAGCAGCGCCAGGACCAGGACGGCGGCGTGGGTCATGCGAGGGCCTTCTCAAGCTGCGCCCAGCGGTCCGGTGCGGGCAGGCCCAGGCGGATCCAGCGGGTGGAATAGGGGAAGATGCGGCTCCAGATCCGGGCGCGGGCGAGGCGCTGCTGAAGCGCCTGCGCATCGGCGCAGTCGTAAAGGCGGAACAGCGGGGTGCCGCCGGCCAGCGTTGCCCCGGTGGCGGTGACCAGCGCATCAAGGCGCGCGGCATCGCGCATCAGCCGGGCGCGGGTCGCCGCCGCCCAGTCCGGATCCGAGAGCGCCGCCCGCCCGGTGCGCAGCGCCGGGCCCGAGACCGCCCAGGGTCCCATCAGCGCCGAAAGCGCCGCGATGCGCGCGGGTGTCCCGATGACAAAGCCCAGCCGCAGCCCCGCGAGGCCCCAGAACTTGCCGAAGCTTTTCAGCACCAGCACGTCGGGCCGCGTCGCGAGGTGGATCAGCGACTGCTCCGGCGCGATGTCGCAGAAGCTTTCGTCCAGGATCGTCAGCGCGGCGGGGCCGGGGGCGGCGTGGAAGGCGCCGGTGGGGTTGTTCGGATGCACCAGGACACGCGCGCTGCCTTCGGTTTCGCAGACCTCCCAGCCCTGGGCGCGGAAGGCGGCGGCATGTTCGTTGTAGGTGGGGCCGGTGATCTGCACCCGGGCGGGGGCCATCAGCCCCGGCATCCGGGCAATGGCGGCCGAGCAGCCCGGCACGGCAAGGATGTCGGCGCCCTCGGGCACGTCCCAGAAGCGGCGCGCGGCGGCCAGCAGGGCCTGTTGCGCCGGGGCGTCGGGCAGAGCGGTCCAGTCGGTCTCGGCAAAGGCGGGCAGCGGGTAGGGCACCGGGTTGATCCCGGTCGAGAGGTCGCACCAGTCCCCGGGCGCGCCCCCGAAGGCGGCCTGCGCCGCCGCCAGGTTGCCGCCGTGGTCGCGCGCCATCACGCGTCCTCGGAGGGCAGCGGCGGGTGGCGGGTCACGAAATGCCCCTTCACCCCCTGCGGCCACTGGCGGAAGGGCACCTGCCCGGTGGCGCTTTCCTGGTGCAGGGCGGCATAGTCGGCGATCGCCTCGGCGGCTTCCGCGGTCGGCTCGAAGCGGCCCAGCGTGTAGTTCAGCTTGTCCGCCCCCTGGATCGCCACGTTGCAGCCCTGCTTGCAGCCCATCAGGCAAGAGACCCGCCGCGTCTTCACCCCGCGCGCCGCCGCCGCCGGTTCGATCAGGGCGGCCAGCGCCTCTCCGTCGGTACGCCCCGAGGCGGCGTCCCAGCTCTCGGTCTTGCAGGTGTCGCAGATGGTGATCCAGGTGCTCATCGGGGCCTCATTCTTGTCGCGCGCCGGGACCGGCCACGCCGGCCCGTTTCACCGCAGCGGCGCCGAAAAGGCAAATCCTTATCGGAGGTGACCGCGCCGTGCCGTGGTTAATGATTTGTTAGGCAATCCGGCGGAGAGTGTTTGCATCAGGTGTCAAGCGTCGGGCAACAGGCCGGTGCGCAGAAGCGGACAGGACAAAGCGGTGCAGGATTTCAGGGATATCATGGCCAGAAGCCATCCCGTCCTGGCGGTCGAGGAGGCCGGGGACGACACGTCCACCACGGAGGGGCCGCGTATGCCCCGTGTCCTGATCGTCGAGAGCGAGCCGAACCTGGGCTGGCTGTGGAAGCGGCATCTGGACCGTCAGGGCATGCAGGCCGAACTGGTCCATGGCCAGGAGGCGGCGGTGGCGCTGCTGGGCGCGCGCACCTTCGACGTTCTGGTGATGGATCTGGTGCTGGACGAGGGGTCGGCGCTGGCCATCGCGGATTACGCCAGCTACCGACAGCCCGAGGCCCGGGTGATCTTCGTCACCGACACCAGCTTCTTCTCGGACGGGTCGATCTTCCGCCACGCGGTGAATGCCTGCGCGCTGATGAACAGCGGGGCCCCCCCGGCGGATCTGGCCGCCATGGTCGAACATTACGGCGCCGTCGCCCGCTAGGGCTCCGGCGCCGAAGGCGTCAAGTGTCAGGCGTCAAGTATCAGGCGGCAGCGCGGCTCAGCGCCTCGCGGCCATGCGGGCTGTCGAGGTCGAGCGCGGGCGTCACCGGCACGATGCGGTGCGGATTGATGGTGTCGTGGCTGTAGTAGTAGTGGTGCGCGATGTGATCGAAATGCACCGTCGCGGCGATCCCGGGCACATGGTACAGCTCTTTCACATAGCCCCAGAGCGCCGGGTACTGCTGGATCAGCTTGCGGTTGCACTTGAAATGCGTGTGGTACACCGTGTCGAAGCGGATCAGCGTGGTGAACAGGCGCCAGTCGGCCTCGGTCAGGGTGTCGCCCAGCAGGTAGCGGTTCTCCGACAGGATCCCCTCCAGCCAGTCGAGGCTGTCGAACAGCGGCCCCACGGCGGCATCATAGGCCTCCTGAGAGGTTGCGAAGCCGGCCTTGTAGACGCCGTTGTTGACGGTGTCGTAGATCCGCGTGTTCAGTGCCTCGATCCGCTCGCGCAGGGCCTCGGGCCAGTAATCGTCATGGTTGCCGGTGATCCCGTCGAAGGCGGAATTCAGCATCCGGATGATCTCGGAGCTTTCGTTCGAGACGATCTCGCCCTGCTGCTTGTCCCAGAGGACCGGCACGGTGACGCGGGTGGTGATTTCCGGATCGGCCTTCAGGTAGACATCGCGCATGTAGCGCAGTCCCATCAGCGTGTCGCCGGTGGCGCCGTCGAAATCGGTGTCGAAGGTCCAGCCCTCGCCCAGCATGTGCGGATGCACGACGGAGACGGTGATGTGATCCTCAAGGCCCTTCAGGGCGCGGAAGATCAGCGTCCGGTGCGCCCAGGGGCAGGCATAGGAAACATAGAGGTGATAGCGCCCGCTTTCCGCCCTGAAACCGCCCTTGCCGGTGGGTCCGGGGGCGCCATCGGCGGTCACCCAGTTGCGGAACTGCGCCACCGTGCGCACGAAGGAGCCCCCCGTCGCCTTGGTGTCGTACCACTTGTCCTGCCACTTGCCGTCTACCAACAGGCCCATCGGAAAAGCCCTCCTTGCATCATATCTGGGTATAATTGATCTGCCCCTCAGCTAGGCCGGGACGGGCCGCCGGCCAAGCCCGACAGGCGCGCAGGCGAAGTGCGTCTGTGCACATCACTCCCCCGGGATCCCTACTTCCTGTGCTTTCGTGCCGCAGGTCTGCAGGCTGAACCGGCCCGGCCTGCGGGGATTGCGCGCGCCGGTGGGGCTTTGATTGCGCCGCCGGGGCGCAACGCCTATAGACGAAGCAGACGAGCCCGGAGCGGGCCGGACAGGAGTGCGCTGCGGGGCCGACCCAGATCGGGGGCCCGGGGGCATCGTCGACAGGACGCGCCCCGCTGCCCGTGGGGTGCGCGTCGTTTCCTTCCTCCCGCTTGACCAATCTCAGGCCTCCGGGCCACCGACAGGAAGGAGCGCCCGATGCCCATTCGTTTTGCCGCCGCAGGTCCGGTCCTGCTGGCCCTGCTGCCGCTGCCCGCCGCCGCCCATCCCGGCCACCTGGCCGAGGCCGCCGGTCATGCGCACTGGCTGGGGGCTGCGGCCCTGGGCGCCGCGCTGGCGATCGCCGCCTGGCAACTGCTGCGCGGCGTGAAGGCAAAATCCGAAGAGGACAAGGCGCAGGCCGAGGGCGAGGAGGCCGAGGAGGCCTCGGACGACGCCGAGGCCGAGGGCGAGCTTCAGAAGGCGTAAGATGATGAAAACCGGTGTTATGATCTGTGGCCATGGCTCGCGCAGCCAGGCCGCCGTGGACGAGTTTGCCGTCCTGGCCCAGAAACTGCCTGCGCTGCTGCCCCGCGACTGGGAGGTGGATTACGGCTACCTCGAATTCGCCAACCCGGTGATCCGCGACGGCCTTGACCGGCTGCGCGACGCGGGCTGCGAGCGGATCCTGGCGGTGCCGGGGATGCTGTTTGCCGCGATGCATGCGAAGAACGACATCCCGACGGTGCTGAACACCTATGCCGCGAAGCACGGGATCGAGATCACCTATGGTCGCGAACTGGGTGTCGATCCCAAGATGATCGCCGCCGCCGGCGCCCGTATCCGCGACGCCATGGAGGCCGCCGATGCCGAACAGGGCCCGGTCCCCTACGAGGAGACCTGCCTGGTGGTGATCGGCCGCGGCGCCTCGGATCCGGATGCCAACGGCAATGTCGCCAAGATCGCCCGGATGCTGCACGAGGGGCTGGGCTTCGGCTGGTGCGAAACCGGCTATTCCGGCGTCACCTTCCCGCTGGTCGAACCCTGCCTGACCCATGTGACGAAGCTTGGCTACAAGCGGGTGCTGGTCTTCCCCTATTTCCTCTTCACCGGCATCCTGATCGACCGGATCTACGGCTTCACCGACAAGGTTGCCGCCAGCCATCCCGGGATCCAGTTCGTCAAGGCGGGCTATCTGAACGATCACCCCAAGGTGCTGGAAACCTTCGCGGAACGCATCACAGAACAGGTCGGCGAGGTGCCCCCGCCGAACTGCGCAACCTGCAAGTACCGCACCCAGATCCTGGGCTTCGAGGCCGAGGTCGGCAGTCCGCAGGAAAGCCACCACCACCATGTGGAAGGCCAGGGCGCCTCGGCGCCGGGCTCCAACGTCGAGGACTGCACCCTGTGCGACACGTTCTGCACCGGGGAATGCCGTCTCGACATGGACCACCACCATCACCACGGCCATGGCCACGGGCATCATCATGGGCACGACCATGATCACGATCACGCCCATGACCACGGGCACCACCACCACGATCATGACCATGGGCACGACCACGATCATCCGCATGATCATGATCACGGGCATCACCACCATGATCACGCCCACCCGGAATATCCCCATGCGAAACACCCGCATGGTCCCGAAAGCGCCCGGCGCAAGCCGTAAGGCTTTCATCTTTCCTTAAATATGCCCGCCGGAGGCCCTGCCTCCGGCGTCCCACATGAGGCCCCCGATGCGTCCCTACCTGAAGGACCCTGCCGCCATCTACGCGGAAAGCTTTGCCACCGTGCGTCGCGAAGCCCGGCTGGAGCGTTTCCCGGCGGGGCTTGATCGGATGGCGATCCGGCTGATCCACGCCTGCGGCATGGTGGAAATCGCCGACCGCCTCGCCTTCTCGGCGCAGGCCTATGCCAGGGGCCATGCCGCCCTGCGGGCCGGCGCGCCGATCCTGTGTGACTGCGAGATGGTCGGCGCGGGCATCATCCGCCGCGCCCTGCCGGCGGAAAACGAGGTCCTCGTGACGCTCAACGACGCTTCCGTCCCCGGGCTGGCGGCGCAGTTGGGGACCACCCGGTCGGCCGCGGCGGTGGAGCTTTGGCGTGACCGTCTCGAGGGCGCTGTCGTGGCCATCGGGAACGCGCCGACCGCCCTGTTTCACCTGCTCGAGGCGCTGGATGCGGGCGCGCCGAAACCCGCGGTGATCCTGGGCTTCCCGGTGGGCTTCGTGGGCGCCGCCGAAAGCAAGGCAGAGCTCGCCGCCAATCCCCGGGGCTGCGATTTCGTGGCGCTCAGGGGCCGCAAGGGCGGCTCGGCCATGGCTTCGGCGGCGGTCAACGCCCTGGCGGCAGGCCTGCCGGGCGAATCTGCATGACCCCCTGGCTGCACATCGTCGGCCTGGGCGCGGCGGGGGAAGAGAGCCTCTCTTCCGCCACCCGCGCCGTGGTGGCGGACGCCGAGGTGATCCTGGGCGGCGCCCGCCACCATGGCCTGTGCGGCAACACCACGGCGGAACGCCTCGCCTGGCCCTCGCCCTTCGATGCGATGATCGACACGCTGCTGGCCCATCGGGGGCGCAGGGTGGTGGTCCTCGCGACGGGTGATCCGCTCTGGTATTCCGTCGGCGCCCGCATCGGGCGCGAGATCCCGGTTTCGGAGATCACCTATCACCCCCAGGTGTCGGCCTTTCAGCTGGCCTCGGCCCGGATGGGCTGGTCGCTGGCGGATGTGGAGACGCTGACGGTGCATGGCCGCCCGGCGGAACAGGTGCTGCGCTTCGTGGAGCCCGGCGCGCGGCTCTTGCTGCTGACCGCCGGGTCCGAGACCCCCGGCCAGATCGCGGCGCTGCTGCGCGATCGCGGCTACGGCGCCGCGCGCATGACCGTTCTCGCCCATATGGGCGGCGCGGAGGAGGCCCGCTTCGACGGTCTGGCCGAAAGCTGGGACGCCGAGGTGCCGGCCTTCCATACCCTTGCGGTCGAGTGCATCGCGGGGCCGGAGGCGCAGGTCCTGCCGCGCATCGGTCTGCCGGATGACGCCTTTGTCCATGACGGCAATTTCACCAAGCAGGAGCTGCGCGCGCTGACGCTGGCAAAACTGATGCCGATGCGCGGCCAGCTTCTGTGGGACATCGGGTCGGGCTGCGGCTCGGTCGGGGTGGAATGGATGCGGGGCGCCCGCGATGCCCGCGCCATCGGGATCGAACCGCGTGCCGACCGCCGGGCGCTGGCGGCGGAAAATGCCCTGCGGCTGGGGGCGCCCCGGCTGCATCTGGTCGAGGGCCGGGCGCCCGAGGCGCTGAGCGGGCTTGCGGAACCGGACGCGGTCTTCATCGGTGGCGGGGTGTCGGAAGCAACGGTCACGCAGGCCTGGGCCGCGCTGAAGCCCTTCGGACGGCTGGTCGCCAATGCCGTGACGCTGGAGAGCGAGGCGTTGCTGGCGCGGATGCAGGCGGACCTGGGCGGAGATCTGGTACGGATCTCGGTTGCGCGGATGGCCCCGGTGGGGCGGCTGCGCGGGTGGAAGCCGCAGATGGGCGTTACCCAATGGTCGGTGCTGAAACGCTGATGTGGGGAGTCCGTATTTTTGGAAAGATGAAAGGGGCGGCGGCATGAGCGGTCGGCTGTATGGTGTCGGGCTGGGGCCGGGCGATCCGGAGCTGGTGACGCTGAAGGCCGCGCGGCTGATCGGCGCGGCGCGGGTCATTGCCTATCCGACGCTGGCCGGCGCCGAGAGTTTCGCGCGCCGCATTGCCGCCGGGCTGATCGCGCCCGATGTGAGGGAAATCGTCATGGATGTGCCCATGGTGGTGGAACGGGGGCCGGCGCAGGCCGCCTATGATGCCGGGGCCGAAGCCATCGCCGAGGCGCTGGCTGCGGGCGAGGACGTGGTGTGCCTGTGTGAAGGCGACCCGTTCTTCTATGGCTCCTTCATGTACCTGTTCGCACGTCTTGAGGGGCGCTTCGCGGTCGAGATCGTGCCGGGGGTGACCTCGGTTTCGGCGTCCTCGGCGCGGGCGCGCTTGCCGCTGGTGGCCAGGAACGAGCGGCTGGAGGTGATCCCCGGCCCGCTGCCCGAGGCCGAGATGGCGGCGCGCATTGCCGCTGCCGACAGCGTGGCGATCATGAAGGTCGGGCGGCATCTGGCGAAGATCCGTGCCGTGCTGGCCGGGCTGGGGCTGGAAGGTCGCGCCGTCTACGTGGAGCGTGCCACCCTGCCCGAAGAGGTGGTGGTGCCGCTGTGCGATGCGCCTGAAACGGCGCCTTATTTTTCGATGATTCTGGTTCGTAAGGGGAATGATCCTTGGCTGTGACTCCGGTGGTGATGTGCGTCTCGGGCGCGGGAGAGGCCGTGGGCCGCAAGGTGGCGGAGGCTCTGGGCGTGCCGCTGCACGGGCGCGCCGGGCGCGTGGCCGGGGCGGATGCCACCTTTGCCAATGCGCTGGATTTCGCGCGCGAGATGTTTGCCGCCGGGCGCCCCGTGGTGGGGATCTGTGCCAGCGGCATCCTGATCCGGGCCGTGGCGCCGCTGCTGGCCGACAAGAAGGCCGAGCCTGCGGTGATCTCCGTCAGCGATGACGGGTCGGTGGTGGTGCCGCTGCTGGGCGGGCATCGCGGCGCGAACCGTCTGGCGCGCGAGATCGCCCAGGCGCTTGAGGCCGTGGCCGCCGTGACCACCGCCGGGGACGTGACGCTGGGCCTGGCGCTGGACGAGCCGCCTGTGGGTTGGACCCTGGGCACGCCCGCGCTGGCGCAAAACGCCATGGCGCGGCTCTTGTCGGGCGCCGGGGCTGCCCTGTCGGGGATCTGGGCGGAGCGGGCCGACTGGCTTTCGGGGCTGCCTAAGGGGGATGTGGCGATCGGCGTCGACGTCGGGCCGCAGCCCGAGGGCGTTCTGGCCTTCCATCCGCAGGTCTTCACCCTGGGGGTGGGCTGTGCGCGCAACTGCGCACCCGAGGAACTGGAGGCGCTGGTTCAGGGCGTGCTGGCCGAGAGCGGCGTGGCGCCGGGGGCGATTGCGGCGCTCTGCACGCTGGATCTGAAGGCCGACGAGCCTGCGGTGAATGCGCTGGCCGCGAAACTGGGCGTGCCGCTCAGGGTCTATACGGCGGCGGAGCTGGAGGCCGAGGCCGGACGGCTGGCAACCCCCTCCGAAGTGGTCTTTGCCGAGGTCGGCTGCCACGGGGTGGCCGAGGGGGCTGCTCTGGCAGGCGCGGGGGCCGAGGCGATGCTGGCGCAGGTCAAGGTGAAGAGCGCCAATGCGACCTGCGCGCTGGCCCGCGCGCCCGAGCCGATCACCACGCTGAGCGGGCGTCCGCGCGGGCGGTTGTCGGTCGTGGGGATCGGCCCCGGTCAGGCGAGCTGGCGCACGCCGGAAGTGTCGCGGCTGGTCTCGGAGGCCGAGGAACTGGTGGGCTATGGTCTGTACATCGATCTGCTGGGACCGCTGGCCCTGGGCAAGGCGCGCAGCGACTTCCCGCTGGGCGGCGAGGAGGCGCGCTGCCGCTATGCGCTGGAACGCGCGGGCGAGGGGCGCAACGTGGCGCTGGTCTGCTCGGGGGATGCCGGGATCTATGCCATGGGCGCGCTGGTCTTCGAACTGCTGGATCGCGGCCCCGAGGAGTTGGGCGTGAGCGATGCGGCGCGGCGCATCGAGGTGATCTGTTCGCCCGGCGTGTCGGCCCTGCAGGGGGCGGCGGCGCGGGCGGGTGCGCCGCTGGGCCATGATTTCTGTGCGATCTCCCTGTCGGACCTGCTGACGCCGCGGGATGATATTTTGCGGCGGCTGAAGGCGGCGGCGGAGGGTGATTTCGTCATCGCCTTCTATAACCCGGTGTCGAAGACCCGGCGTACCCTGCTGGCCGAGGCGCGCGAGATCCTGTTGCAGCATCGCCCCGCCGATACGCCGGTGATGCTGGCCAGCAATCTCGGGCGGCCAGAAGAGGCGGTGCGCTACCGCCGCCTTGATGCGCTGGAGGTCGACGAGGTCGACATGCTGACCGTGGTGCTGGTTGGGTCGAGCAATTCGAAACTGGCAGCCTTGGGCGAGGGGGAGCGTATGTACACGCCCCGCGGCTATGCCCGGCGGATCGATGGTGATCTTTCGGTCAAGGGATAAGAGGGGGCCTGACCCTCGCCGCCAGGGGCGCAATCGGGAGAAGAGGGGGCTCTGCCCCCGTCGCGCCTTGCGCGACTCCCCCGAGGTATTTGGAACAAGAAAATGGGTGGGGCCGGGGCCTTGCCGGGATGGATGTGATGAAGGTCTATTTTATCGGGGCGGGGCCGGGGGATCCGGAACTGCTGACACTGAAGGCGCAGCGGCTGATCGGGGCCTGTCCGGTGTGTTTGTATGCCGGCAGCCTGGTGCCGGCCGAGGTGGTGGCCGGTGCGCCCGAAGGGGCGCGGGTGATGGACACCGCGCCGATGACGCTGGAGGAGACCCATGCGGAGATCCTGGCCGCGCGGGCGCGGGGCGAGGACGTGGCACGGGTGCATTCGGGAGATCCCTCGCTCTATGGGGCGATCGCCGAGCAGATCCGGCGGCTGCGGGCCGACGGGATCGACTACGAGATCGTGCCCGGCGTTCCGGCCTATGCGGCGGCGGCGGCGGCACTGGGCCAGGAGCTGACGGTGCCCGAGATCGGCCAGTCGATCGTGCTGACCCGGATCAGCATGAAGAGCACCTCCATGCCCGAACACGAGACGCTGGAGAATTTCGCCCGTTCGCGCACGACCCTGGCCATTCATCTGGGCATTCGCCACCTGCGCGAGATCGAGCGCCAGCTGGTGCCCTATTACGGCGCTGATTGTCCCGTTGTGGTGGCCTACCGGGTGGGTTGGCCGGATCAGGCCTTCATCCGCGGCACCCTGTCGGACATCCAGGAGAAGGTCCGCGCCGAGAAGATCACCCGCACCGCGCTGGTGCTGGTTGGGCCGGTGCTGGGCGAGGTGGGCGATTTCGCCGACAGTGCGCTCTATGATGCGGCCCGGCCGCATGTGCTGCGCCCCCGGCTGTCGCGCAAGGGGAACAGCGCCTGAGCAAGCCGCCGGGAGGGCGACCTCCCGGCTTGACCGCAGACCGATTCGGCTCACATCCTCGGGAGGCCGGGGCTGTTCCCGGGCCGAGAAGACGGGACTGATGCCATGACCGAGATCCTCCCCGAAGCGATTGCCGCCGAGATTCTGCGGGCCCGCCGCGAGGCGGAACGCAAGGCTTCCCGCCTGCGGGTGGCCGTGGATGGCAAGCGCTACACGGTGCTGCGCCGCTGGGATGGCGGCTTTGCCGTCGAGGCCGGGGTTGTGCCGCCGCTGCGCGGCATGGTCGAGTTGCTGGAGGGCACGCGGCTGATCGCCACCTGCCTGATCATCGCCTCCGAGGAGGAGGACGGCGAGATGCGCTACGAGTTCAAGCGCTCGACCCCGGTGCGCGATGCCGCGCCGCTGGATTTCCAGAAGGACGACGATGCGCCGAGCGCGCTGATCGGGCCAGCCTGAGCTGGCAGCGGCCCGCAGGGGGAGCGCCCGTTGCGCAGGTGACGGGCGATCAGGCCGCGTGCCCGCGCCCCTTCGACCAGCAGCCGCGCCGGAGGGCCGGGATCCAGATCCCTGTCGCCCAGGAGGCGTTGCGCCTCGGGGCCGGCGAAGAGGCTTTCGCTTGCCGCCCCTTCCGAGAGCAGCAGCGCGTGGCGCGCCAGCAGCAGGTGTCGGTAATGGATCGGCGTGACGGGGAACAGCCGCCCGATGCCGGGCAGCGGCGTCAGGTGGCGGGCCGGCACCAGCACCTCGGCCTGGCCGAACATGCGCGCGGCAATGGGCGAGCGCAGCAGCACCCGGTGATGCGGTGACAGGATCAGCGGGCGCTCCGGCTGGCCGGGGCCCAGGGCGCCGGGCGCGATCCGCACGGGGGCCAGCGCCGGGCGGCGGTCGATCTGGGCCGGGGACAGAAGGTAGCCGCCGCACCACAGCAGCGGCTGCGGCCCGTGATCGAGGGTCAGCACCAGATCGCCGGGGGCCAGAAGCTCGACCGGGCGGGGGCCCTGCGGCGTGGCGATCCGGGTGCCGATGTGGAAGCAGACTGGCAGGGAGGCCGTAGGATCGGTGCCGGGGGCCTGGTCGGGATTGGCGGTCTGCAGGTCCGCAGGCGGGAGCGGGGTGAAATTCTGGTCCAGCTGCTGAAGATAGCTGCTGACATCGGCGCCCTCGACAACCGGGGCGGGACTGTAGAGCGTGCCGGTGAAATCGTTCAGCGGCGGCGCGCCGTCGAACAGCAGCACCTCTCCGCCCAGGTTCAGCCCCAGGCCGCCATAGCCGGTGGCATCGCGGAACTCATCGCGCGAGATCAGCCCGTCTCCGTCCTGGTCGATGATCTGCAGCCCGGCACCGTCATCGGGATCGACGGCCTCCTCGGGGCCGTAGAGGGCCAGGGTGATCAGCTCGGACGGGGCATCGGCCAGGCCATCGGTCAGCTCGGTTCGGAACAGCTGGAAGAAATGCGCCATGCCGGCCCCTCTGCTGGATCTCTTTTGTTAATCCTAACAACAGGTAAGGTTAACGGATCGCTAAGAGGGGCAGGGCAAAGGCCGCAGGCCCGGAGCCTGCGGCCAGACCGAAGCGGAACTCCGGCAATGGTGCAATCACACCCTGGGCACCCGACCGTATCGACCGGGGAACGCCCTTGTTCAAATCACTATGACAAGGATCGGTGGGAGGGTCCCGATAAAGAAACTGCTTAAGATAGGTTAACCCTATCAGAGAAGTTCCGTTACGTCATTCTGATCGGAGGGCAGATCGGGCAGCCCGGGCGGAAAAGCCGCGGGGCTGCCCAAAATGACGCCGCAATGCGGCATTTTGCAACCTATGAGAGAATCCTGCGGGCGATGACCTGGGCCTGGATCTCGGCTGCGCCTTCGAAGATCGACAGGATTCGGGCGTCGCAGAGCAGCCGCGAGGCCAGATATTCCAGCGCGAATCCGTTACCGCCGTGGATCTGCAGCGTGTTGTCGGCGCAGGCCCAGGCGATGCGGGCACCCAGCAGCTTGGCCATGCCGGCCTCCAGGTCGCAGCGGCGGTCATGGTCCTTTTCATAGGCGGCAAAGTAGGTCAGCTGGCGGGCGATGGTGATTTCCACGGCCATCATCGCCAGCTTGCCCGAGACGCGCGGGAAGGACATCAGCGGCCCACCGAAGGCCTTGCGGTCCAGCGCATACTGCATCCCGCAATCCAGCGCCGCCTGGGCCACGCCGATGGCGCGGGCGGCGGTCTGGATGCGGGCGCTTTCGAAGGTCTGCATGAGCTGGCGGAAGCCCTGGCCCTCGACCCCGCCCAGAAGGTTACCGCCGGCGACCTTGAAGTCGTCGAAGCCCAGCTCGTATTCCTTCATGCCGCGATAGCCCAGCACCTCGATCTCGCCGCCGGTCATGCCGGGGGTGGGGAAGGGGTCTTCGTCGGTGCCGGGGGTCTTTTCGGCCAGGAACATCGACAGGCCGGTGTGGTCGGTGGTGGCGGGATCGGTGCGCGCCAGCAGCGTCATCACATGGGTGCGCGCCGCATGGGTGATCCAGGTCTTGTTGCCGGTGACGGCATAGCTGCCGTCCTCCTGCTTCACCGCGCGGGTGCGCAGTGCGGCCAGGTCCGAGCCGGTGTTGGGTTCGGTGAAGACGGCGGTGGGCAGGATTTCCCCCGAGGCGATGCGGGGCAGCCAGTGGGATTTCTGCTCATCCGTGCCGCCGCAGAGGATGAGTTCCGCCGCGATTTCCGAGCGGGTGCCGAGGGAGCCGACACCGATATAGCCGCGCGAAAGCTCCTCGGAGACGACGACCATGGCGGCCTTGGGCAGGCCGAAGCCGCCCAGGTTTTCCGGGATGGTCAGGCCGAAGACGCCCATCTCGGCCAGTTCCTCGATCACCTCCATGGGGATCAGTTCATCCTTGAGGTGCCATTCATGGGCCACGGGGGCGATCTTTTCCGCAGCATAGCGGCGGAACTGGTCGCGGATCATCTCCAGCTCTTCATCCAGGCCGGAGGCGCCGTAGATTCCCGAGCCCTGGGCCTCGACCATCAGCTGCGCGAGGCGCGAGCGCGCGGCCTGGGTGTTGGCGCTGCGCAGCAGCGTGCGGATCGCGGGGGTGTCCAGCAGCGCCTCGTCGGCCTCGGTAAGGCCCAGGTCGGGCAGGCGCACCGTCTCGTTCTGCGACATCGGGATGCCGCCGCGGATCTGGCCCAGGTATTCCCCGAAGGCGATCTGGAGGATCAGGGTCTCCATCTCGGAGAGGCGCCCCTCTTCCGAGAGGCGGCTGGCCCAGGCCTGCATCTGCTGGAGCGCGGTGATGTAGGTGGCCAGCCAGGCGAGGCCATGGGTCGCGGTCTGGGCGGCTTCCACCGCGCGTGCGGAAATGCGACCATCGACCTCGACCGACTGGCGGATCACGGCCCGGGCGTGCTCCTGGAGCGCGGCGAGCGGCGGCAGGGCCTCGGCGGTCAGGGCCAGAAGATCCGGCAGCACGAGGGGCGGGGTCGTCATGTCTTGTCCGTCACGGGGCATTACATTTCCTCCTCTGGAGAACCTCTCGGGTCGGGCCGGGTATAGTCATTTTGCAGTCGCAGCGCAATAATTTTGCGTAATGCTGCGACTATATGGCTTTTTATTACCCTTATGAATCTTCTTGCCTTGCCGGGAGAACCGGGTAGCCATCTGGAATGGAACTGTTTTTCGACCCGACCCTGCTGCTGGCCTGCCTGGCCCTTGCGATGTTTGCCGGACTTGTGAAGGGCATGGTGGGATTTGCCATGCCGATGATCCTGATTTCCGGGCTGAGTTCGCTGGTCCCGCCGGACCTGGCGCTGGCCGGGCTGATTCTTCCGACCCTGGTGACGAATGCCTGGCAGGGGTTGCGCGGCGGGCCCGCGGCGGCCTGGGCGGTGGTGCGGCAGTTCCGCCTGTTCCTGCTGGTGGCCTTCGTCGCGCTGATGGTGTCGGCGCAGCTGGTGCGCTGGCTGCCGGCGGGGCTGATGCTGGGGCTGATCGGCGGGCTGATCGTGCTTTATGCCGCCAGCCAGCTGCTGGGCCGGGCGCTGGTGCTGGGCCATCCGCCGGCGAAACGGGTCGAGATCGCGGTGGCGGCGCTGGCCGGGGGCATCGGCGGCGTCTCGGGCGTCTGGGGGCCGCCGACGGTGGCCTACCTGACCGCGCTGGAGACGCCGAAGGGCGCGCAGGTGCGGATCCAGGGGGTGATCTACGGGCTGGGGGCGCTGTCATTGCTGGGGGCGCATCTGGGGTCGGGCGTGCTGAATGCGCAGACGCTGCCGTTCTCATTGGTGCTGGTGCCGGCGGCGCTGGCGGGGATGGGGCTGGGGTTCCGCATCCATGACCGGATCGAGCAGGCGCTGTTTCGCAGGCTGACCCTGGCGGTGCTGCTGATTGCCGGGCTGAACCTGCTGCGGCGCGCGCTGATGGGCTGAGGCCGGAGACGCGACCTGCAGGGGGCGGGGGGCTCTGCCCCCGTACTCCCCCGAGGTATTTGGAACAAGAAAAGGCCGCGGTTCAGGAGGTGAAGGCGCGGCCGAAGCAGATGTCGAGCGCGTCCGGGGCCTGCTGGGCCGGCACGACCTCGAAGCTCTGGCGCATCAGCACCGTGCCGTCGCGCTCCACCTCGAAGGACCAGGGGCCCGGCTGAAGCTCTCGCTCGTGTTCGAAGAGGAAGCTGCGCACGCCGAAGGCGCCGCCGAGATTGGGATCCCAGACTTCGCGGGTGATGCCTTCGGGGCCGATCGGGGGATGATGGACCACCATCCGGTAGGCGCCGGGCGGGGCATCGGGGGCGAGGCGGATGCGCACGCCGAAGGAAATGCCGAGGGCGGCGGGGACGCGGCGGTTCAGCGACACCGCCTGCTGGTCCCGGGCCACCACCAGGATGTAGCCGCTTTCGGTGCCGGGGGCGGGTTCGGTGCCGACCGGATCGGTGCCGCAGTAGATCCCGGCCTCTTCCAGCTCGACCGGCGCGGTGGTGAAATCCGTGGCGGGCGCAGGCGCGGGGCCGGCGAGCAGCGCGGGCGCGGGCAGCGCCAGCCAGAGCCCGAGGGCCAGGGCCCGGACCTGCCGGTGGCGGTGCGTGATGGTGAGCATGTCTCCCGGGCCTCCTGCGGACCGACCCCCTCCGATGGTGCCGCGCCCCCGTGATGCGCCGGGACGGACGCTGCGTCAAGGGGGCCACGCAAAACGCCCCGCCGGAGGGGCGGGGCGTGCTGTCTTCGGGGCGAAAAGGGCCTTAGCCGATGGCGGCGGCCTTCACGTCCTCGTCGATGTAGGGCAGGTACTGTTCGAAGTTCTCGGAGAACATGCCGACCAGCTTGGCGGCCTGGGCGTCATAGGCGGCCTCGTCTTCCCAGGTGCGGCGCGGATCCAGCAGCACGTCGGCGACGCCGGGCACGGAGACCGGGACCTCGAAGCCGAAGTTGGCGTCCTTGCGGAACTCGGCCTCGTTCAGGGAGCCGTCGAGGGCAGCGGTCAGCAGGGCGCGGGTGGCGCGGATCGGCATCCGCGAGCCGGTGCCGAAGGCGCCGCCGGTCCAGCCGGTGTTGACCAGCCAGCAGGTCGCGCCGTGCTTGGCGATCTTGTCCTGCAACAGCTTGCCGTATTCTTCCGGGCGACGGGGCATGAAGGGCGCGCCGAAGCAGGTCGAGAAGGTCGGCAGCGGTTCCAGCACGCCACGTTCGGTGCCCGGGGTCTTCGAGGTGAACCCGGACAGGAAGTGGTACATCGCCTGGGCCGGGGTCAGCCGAGCGATCGGCGGCAGCACGCCGTAAGCGTCGCAGGTCAGCAGGATGATGTTCTTCGGGTGGCCGCCAAGCGCCGAGGGCGAGGCGTTGGAGATGTATTCCAGCGGGTAGGCGCAGCGCATGTTCTGCGTCAGGCTGGAATCCTCGAAGTCGAGCTCCAGGGTCTCTTCATCGTAGACCATGTTCTCGATCACGGTGCCGAACATCGAGCAGGTGGCGTAGATTTCTGGCTCGGCCTCGGCGGAGAGGTTGATCGTCTTGGCGTAGCAGCCGCCTTCGAAGTTGAAGGTGCCGCGGTCCGACCAGCCATGTTCGTCATCGCCGATCAGCACGCGCGAGGGGTCGGCGGACAGGGTGGTCTTGCCGGTGCCCGAGAGGCCGAAGAAGATCGCGGTGTCGACCGGGTTGCCCTTGGCGTGGTTGGCCGAGCAGTGCATCGGCATCACGCCCTTCTCGGGCAGCATGTAGTTCAGCAGGGTGAAGACGGACTTCTTGTTCTCGCCCGCATATTCGGTGCCGCCGATCAGGATGAGCTTCTTGTCGAAGTTCAGCGCGATCACGGTGTCCGAACGGCAGTCGTGCTTCTCGGGATCGGCCTTGAAGCTGGGGCAGTTGATGATGGTGAAGTCGGCGACGTAATCGTTCAGCGCCTCGCGGTCGGGACGACGCAGCAGGTGGCGGATGAACAGGTTGTGCCAGGCCAGTTCAGAGACGACGCGGACGTTGATCGAATAGGCCGGGTCGGCGCCGCCGATCAGGTCCTGCACGAAGTAGTCCTTGCCCTTCATGTGTTCCAGCATGTCGGCATGCAGCGCCTCGAAGCCCTCGGGGGACATCGCGGCGTTGTTTTCCCACCAGATCTTGTCGGCCACGCTGGGCGTCTTGACCACGTGCTTGTCCTTGGGCGAGCGGCCCGTGTACTTGCCGGTCGTCACCAGGAACGTGCCCCCCTGGCCAAGCGTGCCTTCGCCGCGCTTGAGGGCCGCTTCGATCAGCGACGGCTCCAGGTAGTTGTAGTAGACATTGCCCAGCCCTTCGATGCCCTGATCTTCAAGCTTGAAGTGCGGGTTCACCCGTCCAGTTGCCATGCGTCACACTCCTTTGTCCGCGGCAGTCGCGGCAGTCCTCCACCGCCGGCCTGCCGTGAGGGTGACCGGCTTCGAAGCAATTTCGCCCCGATATCCGGCCTCTTAACACGCTTGTTCTCAGCGTGAACAGGGTGGCGACCTTCGGTTAGCGCAACCATTTTCGGTTTAGCGCCATCACCTGCGGAATGCTGCCTGCACAAGCGGACTTAGCGGCATGCGTGACCGCAAACATCCGCAGGCCTTGGAAAAATCCTCGGCGCAATCGGGGCGTGATTCAGGCAATGATAACACACTGCGGACACATTCGCCTTGCGGAACAGGCGATTCGCGTAACGGGATTGCTTGTAATGGCAAGGATGGGGAATAGTCGGGCGACATGACCTGCGGGGAGGGTAGGGGGCTGGATGGCCAGGATCGCGCTGGTGGACGATGACCGCAACATCCTGACCTCGGTGTCGATGACGCTGGAGGCGGAGGGGTTCGAGGTGTGCTGCTACGCCGATGGCGCCGCGGCGCTTGAGGCGTTTGGCCGCAGCCTGCCGGACCTGGCCGTGCTCGATATCAAGATGCCGGTGATGGATGGCATGGACCTGCTGCAGCAGCTGCGCCGCACCAGCCAGCTGCCGGTGATCTTCCTGACCTCCAAGGATGACGAGATCGACGAGATCCTGGGCCTGCGGATGGGGGCGGACGATTACGTGCGCAAGCCGTTCAGCCAGCGGCTTCTGGTGGCGCGCATACGGGCCCTGCTGCGCCGGCAGGACGTGGCCGCGGGCGGGCCGGTGCCGGTGGACACCGAGGAGACCCGCGTGCTGGAGCGCGGCGCGCTGCGGATGGACCCGCTGCGCCATGCGGTCAGCTGGAAGGGGGCGGCGGTGACCCTGACGGTGACAGAGTTCCTGCTGCTGCAATGCCTGGCGCAGAACCCGGGCTTCGTGAAGAACCGCGATCAGCTCATGGATGTGGCCTATGACGACCAGATCTACGTCGATGACCGGACCATCGACAGCCATATCAAGCGGCTGCGGAAGAAGCTGCGCGCCGTGGATGCGGGGTTTTCGGCGATTGAGACGCTTTATGGGATCGGCTACAGGTTTAACGAGACCTGACAGCTGACCCGGATGATGCGCGCCGACCGTTCGACCCCGCAGGAAGGGGGGGCCTCTGCGCCCCAAGGGATCGCCCGCCCCGGGCTGCGCAGCCGGGCGGGGCTGTCTGCCCTGCTGCGCTCGCCGATGACGCGCAAGATCTTCCTGTTCAATTTCCTGGCCCTGCTGCTGGTGACGCTGCTGCTGATGCTGACCGGACCGCACCGTTCGGCGCTGGCCTGGCAACGCGCCGAGGTGCTTTCTGGAGAGACCGCGGTGCTGGCGCGTCTGGTCGAGGGGCGGCTGGAGAGCGGCGTGCCCGAGGCGGTGCTGCGGGATCTGCCGCTGGCGCAGGGGCGCGCGGCGCTGTTCTTTGGGGCCGATGGCCAGCTGCTGGCCAGCACCATGGGGCGGCTGCCCGCGTCCGGGGCCGCGCCCGGGCCGACGCCCCTGGCGGACCTGCTGATCGGCGGTTGGCGCCTGGTGACAGGCTGCGACCGGCCCCGCGACCGGCTGCCGCCTCTGGACGCCGCCCGCCAGATGCTGGCCGAGGCGCCCGCGGCGCCGGTTGCGCTGCGGCTGGCCCGGGATGCGGGCACGCGCTATGCCATCGCCGCCGCCCCGGTCGCGGGCCCGGCGGGCGGGCTGGCGGGGACGCTGGCGCTGACCGCGCCGCTCGACGCGGCCGAAGCGCTTCTGTTCACCGGGACGGAGCATCTGCTGCGCGGCTTCCTGGTCGCCCTGCTGGCCATGGCCGGGCTGTCGCTGCTGCTGGCGGCGGCGCTGGTCGATCCGCTGGACCGGCTGGTGCTGGCGGCCGAGGCCGGAGAGCGCCCCGCCCCGGGGCGCGAGGGCGCGCGGGTGCGCCTGCCGGACCTGACCGCGCGGGGCGACGAGGTGGGGCGGTTGTCGGGGGCGCTGCGCCGGCTGCTTTCGGCGCTATACGACCGGATCGAGACGAACGAGCAGTTCGCGGCCGATGTCGCCCACGAGATCAAGAACCCGCTGGCTTCGCTGCGCTCGGCGGTCAGCACCCTGCGCCGGGTCGAACATCCCGACCAGCGTGCCCGGCTGCTGGAGGTGATCGAACATGACGTGCGCCGCCTCGACCGGCTGGTCAGCGATATCTCCACCGCCTCGCGGCTGGACGCCGAGCTGGTGCGCGAGGACCAGGCCGAATTCGACCTGCTGGCGATGCTGTCGCGGCTGGCCGAGTATTCCCGCGACCAGGCCTCGGCCAGCCAGGTCAGCTTTGTCACCGACCTGCCGCCGGAGCAGATCCGCATCACCGGGATGGAGGCGCGGCTGGCCCAGGTCTTTGTCAACCTGATCGCCAATGCCATCAGTTTCAGCGAACCGGGCGATGCCATCCGGCTTTGGGTGCGCCGCCGCGAAAACCGCGTTCTGGTGGTCGTCGAGGACACCGGCCCCGGCATTCCCGAAAGCGCCCTGGGCAAGATCTTCGACCGTTTCTACTCCGACCGGCCCGGCGATGCCTTCGGAGAGCATTCCGGCCTGGGGCTGGCGATCTCCAAGCAGATCGTCGAGGCCCATGGCGGCGTCATCTGGGCCGAGAACATCCGCCCGACCGAGGCCGATCCGCTGTCGGACCCGCTGGGCGCGCGTTTCGTCGTCGGGTTGCCGATCTGATGGGGCAGGGCAGCATCCATGCCACCTGCGTTTCGCTGGAGGGGCGCGGCCTGCTGATCCGGGGCCCCTCGGGCAGCGGCAAGTCCTCTCTCGCGCTGGAGCTGATGGCGCGCGGGGCCGGGCTGGTCTCGGACGACCGGGTGATCCTGGAGCGGCGCGGCGCGGCGGTGATCGCCTCCGCGCCGGAGACCATTCGCGGTATGATCGAGGCCCGCGGCGTCGGTCTGCTGAACGCCCGGCCCGCCGATCCCGCTCCGCTGGTGCTGGTCGTCGATCTTGCAACCCCGGAATCCGACCGGCTTCCGCCGCATCGCAGCACGATTTTGCTGGGGGTTTCCTTAACCTTGCTCCACAATACTGGGACATCCGCCTTTCCGGCGGCGATTCTGCAATATCTGAGGGAAGGGCGCGCGCGCTAGCATCGCCGCTTCCGGCCCTCCTTCAATGGTACTCTGACCGGCGGCACCCATGCCAAACGGACACTCCATGCCCACGCTTCAGCCGCGCCTTGTCCTCGTGACCGGGCCTTCGGGCGCGGGGCGTTCGACGGCCATCCGCGCGCTTGAGGACCTGGGCTTCGAGGCGATCGACAACCTGCCGCTGTCGCTGCTGCCCCGGCTGCTGGACGGCCCGCCGCCGCGTCCTCTGGCGCTTGGCGTCGATGCCCGCAACCGCGATTTCTCGACCGCCGGCCTGGCCGAGCTGGTCGATACCCTGCGCCGCAAGCAGGGTGTCCCGCTGGAACTGCTGTATCTGGATTGCCGGGCCGAGGTGCTGTCGCGCCGCTTCTCGGAGACCCGCCGCCGCCACCCGCTGGCCCCCGCCGAGACACCCGAGGACGGCATCGCCCGCGAATTCGACCTGCTGGGCCCGATCCGGGGCCGCGCCGACGTGCTGGTCGATACCTCCGACATGACGATCCACGACCTGCGCGCCGAGGTCGGCCGCCACTTTGCCGCCGAAGAGGCGCAGGGGCTGGCGATCTCGCTGCAAAGCTTCAGCTACAAGCGCGGCCTGCCGCGCGGGCTCGACATGGTGTTCGACGTGCGCTTCCTGCGGAACCCCTACTGGGAGCCCGCGCTGCGCGACCTGACCGGCATGGACCTGCCGGTGCAGGATTACGTCGCGGCGGACCCGCGGTTCAAACCCTTCCTTGAAAAGGTCACGGATCTTACGCTGATGCTGCTGCCTGCCTATATCGAAGAGGGCAAGGCCCATCTGGCCATCGGCTTTGGCTGCACCGGTGGAAAGCACCGTTCGGTCACCCTGGCGGAAAGGCTTGGGCAGGCCCTTGCGGAGGCTGGCTGGCAAGTGTCAATTAGGCACCGAGAGCAGGAAGGACGCCAGCTCGGGAACGGCAAGGGATGATCGTGGCCCGGCAAGCGGAAGGAACCCCGGCATTGATCGGAATCGTCATCGTCGCCCATGGCGGGCTGGCCCGAGAATACAAGGCGGCCGTGGAGCACGTCGTGGGCCGCCAGCCCGGCATCGAGGCCATTGCCATCGGCGCCGAGGACAACCGGGCCGGCAAGGAACGCGAGATCTGCGAGGCCGCCGACCAGGTGGACCAGGGCAATGGCGTCGTGGTGGTCACCGACATGTTCGGCGGTTCGCCCTCCAACCTGTCGCTGATGGCCTGCCGTCCCGACGACCGGCGCATTCTCTACGGGGTCAATCTTCCGGCCTTGATCAAGCTGGCCAAGTCGCGGCATAAATCGCTGCCGGAAGCGGTGCGCGATGCCACCGAGGCCGGGCGGAAATATATCGACAGCCGCAATCTGAGCGGAGGTTGAGGGGGGAAGATGACCGAGACTGTTCTGCGCACGTTGACCATCGTCAACGAGAAGGGGCTGCATGCCCGGGCTTCGGCGAAGTTCGTGGAAGTGGTCGAGGGCTTCGATGCCCGTGCGGAGGTCAGCCGCGAGGGGGATTCCACCTCCGGAGACAGCATCATGGGGCTTTTGATGTTGGCAGCCGGCAAGGGAAGCACTATCGAGGTCGAAACGTCCGGACCCGATGCCGCGGCCCTGGCCGAGGCGCTGGAGCGCCTGGTGGCGAACCGCTTCGGCGAGGACATGTAACGACAGGCGGGGCCCTGGCGGGTTCCGGCGCGCAGCGGGAGACGGCCAGTGGTGGACAGTTCCCAAAACCAGGGCAGGCGGTTCGGCATCCCGTGGCGGCCGTTCGGGCCGAGGTCGCGCTATGATCGCCGCTCGCTGACCTATTCCAACACCTTTGATGACCCGGTGAAGCGCAACATCATCCGCACCATGGAGTGGATGACCGGCAAGCTGACGATCCTGCGGCTGATCCGCCGCTTCGAACGCCAGGGCAATCCCCAGGGCCAGGCCTTCTGGAAGGCCTGCCTGGACGTGATGGGCATCCCGGTGACCACGCCGCAGGCGCAGCTGGACCGCATTCCCGCCGAGGGGCCGGTGGTGGTGGTGGCCAACCACCCGCATGGCATGGTCGACGGCATGATCATGGCCGAGCTGATCGGCCGGCGCCGGCTGGACTACAAGATCCTGACCCGCTCGGTGCTGGACGGCATCGATGAGATCGCCTCGTCCTACATGATCCCGGTGCCCTTCCCCCATGCGCCCGACGCCCAGGAGAAGATGGTCGAGATGCGCGCCAAGGCCATGGCCCACCTGAAGCAGGGCGGGCTGGTGGCGGTGTTCCCCTCCGGGGTGGTGGCAACCTCTGAGACGATGTTCGGCCCGGTGGTCGAGGCCGACTGGAACGTCTTCACCGCGCAGCTGATCCGGCGCTCCGGGGCAAAGGTGGTGCCGATCCATTTCACCGGCGGCAATTCGCGCTGGTATCACATGGCGAACCGGGTCTCGGCGACGCTGCGCCAGGGGCTCTTGCTGCACGAGATCGTCCAGGCGCTGAACAAGCCCCAGGCCCCGGTGGTCGGCGCGGTGGTGGAGCCCGAGCGCATGGCGCAGCTGCAGAGCGATCCGCGCGGCTTCATGGCCTGGCTGCGCGCCCATACCCTGGGGCTGTGAGGGCGGCGCGGGGGAGGGGGCGCTGCCCCCGTCTCCTGCGGAGACTCCCCCGAGGTACTTGAAACAAGAAAATGGACGCGGTTACTGGCGGCGCAGCAGGCGGAAGGCCTCGGAGGCGGCCCAGCCGGAGAGCACGGCGATGAAGATCGCCAGCAGGCCGTAGAGCGGGGCATTGTCGCGCGAGAGCGTGTTCAGCCATTGCTCCAGCCCGACCTTGCCGACATGCAGCGTGGTCTCGTGGGTGGAGACGACGCGGCCCTGCCGGGTCAGGAAGACGCGCACGGTATAGTCGCCTTCCTCCAGGTTGGAGGGCAGCGCGACCGAGGTGCGGAACAGGGTCTGCTGATCGAAGCGGACCGACTGTTCGTTCATCAGGTAGAGATGGGACTTTTCGCGCAGGCGGATCAGGGCCTCGACGAAGTTGTCCTCGTCCAGCACGTCGTCGCGCGAGGTGATGTAGCGGATCGCGCTCGGGATGGTGATGCGGTGGCGCAGGTCCTCGGTTGCGGTGAGGGCGGTGTCGAGCGGGGCCGAGGTGGCGACGGCGTAGAAGCTGGGGGCCGAGCGGATCGTCACCTGGTCGGTATTGACCCAGATGCCGGCGCGGCGCTCCTTGCGGTGGATGACCAGGCGCTCCGAGGGGCCGGCCACCGTGACGATGACGTCGAGCGGCGGGGCCTTGGCGGGCTGGTCGCGTTTCACGGCGCCGAAGATCAGCAGCTCCGAGCCGTCGAAATTCGCCGTGATGGCGACGCGGTTCTGGCTGAGGCCGAGGACGATCTGTTCGTCCGGAGCCGGTTGCTGTGCGGCAGCGGCGAGCGGGGCGAGGAGAAGCGCGAGGGAGAGCAGGAGCCGGGTCATTGCAGGGCCGAGATCGAGTAGACGTCCGAGGGCGGAAGGAAGAGGCCGAAGGCCAGCTTCAGGCAGACCCCCAGCACCAGCATGGCCAGCAGGATGCGCAGCTGTTCGGCCTTGAGCTTGGCGCCGATCCGGGTGCCGATCTGGGCGCCGATGACGCCGCCGATCAGCAGGAAGAGCGCCAGCACCACGTCGACCGTGTGGAAGGTGACGGCATGCAGGAAGGTGGTGAAGGCCGCGACCAGGATGATCTGGAACAGCGAGGTGCCGATCACCACCTTGGTGGGCATGTGCAGCAGGTAGATCATTGCCGGGACCATGATGAAACCGCCGCCGACCCCCATGATCGCCGAGAGCACGCCGACCAGGAAGCCCACCAGCACCGGCGGAATGACCGAGATGTAGAGGCCCGAGGTGCGGAAGCGCATCTTCAGCGGCATGGTATGGACCCAGCCGCGCTGCTTGCGTTTCGGCACCGGCCCGCCACGGCCCGAGCGCCGGATCGCCCGCAGGCTTTCGACGAACATCAGCCCGCCGATGGTGCCCAGGAAGACCACGTAGCAGAGGTTGACCAGCAGATCGACCTGGCCGAGCTGCTTCAGCAGGTTGAAGATCATCACGCCCAGGGCCGCGCCGGCGACGCCGCCGCCCTGCATCAGCAGGCCCATCTTCAGGTCCACGGTCTTGCGCTTCAGATGCGCGAAGAGCCCCGAGACCGAGGAGGCGACGATCTGGTTGGCGGAGGTCGCCACCGCAACCGCCGGGGGAATGCCGACGAAGAACAGCAGCGGGGTGATCAGGAAGCCGCCGCCGACGCCGAACATGCCCGAGAGCACCCCCACAAGGCCGCCCAGGCCCAGCAGCAGGTAGATGTTCACCGCGACCTCGGCAATGGGGAGGTAGATCTGCATGACTATTCCTAGCGACAAGCCGGGGGCGCGCGCAACTGTGGCGCGCGTCCGCCCACCCGATATCTGCCGGACGGATAAGGTGATGCATCGTAAAAAATGCCCCGGAAAACAAGTCTCCGGGGCATTCAAATTTCTTGAAGGGGAGGTTGGCCTCAGCGTTCCTTGGTGTAGGGCTCTCCGCTGGCGCGCGGCGGGATGGCGGCGCCGACGAAACCGGCCAGGATGATGATCGTCAGGATGTAGGGCAGAACGTTCATGAACTGCACCGGAATGATGATCCCGTCCCCGAGGTTGATGTTCTGGTAGCGCAGCGCCACGGCCTGCAGCAGGCCGAACAGCATCGTCGCCGACAGCGCGTACCAGGGCCGCCACTTGGCGAAGATCAGCGCGGCCAGAGCGATGTAGCCGCGGCCCGCGACCATCTCCTTGACGAAGCCGGCCTGGAGCCCGGTGGACAGATAGCTGCCCGCCAGCCCGCAGAGCAGGCCCGCGATCAGCACCGAGGTGAAGCGCAGACGTGCCACCGAGACGCCGGCGGTGTCGACGGCGCCCGGGTTCTCGCCCACGGCGCGCAGGCGCAGGCCGAAGCGGGTGCGATAGAGGACCCACCAGGTCACCGGCACCAGCAGGAAGGCCACGTAGACCAGGATCGAATGCCCCGAGATCAGGTCATGGTAGACCGGGCCCAGCACCGGCACGGGTTCCAGCGTGTCGGCGAAGGGCAGGGTGATCGGCTTGTAGCGCACATCGCCAAGCGCGGGCGTCTGGCCGCCCTGGCCGAACCAGGTCTGGGCGATCAGCACCGTCATGCCGGAGGCCAGGAAGTTCAGCGCCACCCCGGAGATCAGCTGGTTGCCCCGGAAGGTGATCGAGGCCAGCCCGTGGATCAGAGAGAACACCAGCGAGGCGGCGATCGCGGCCAGCAGGCCGAGGATCACGGAGCCGGTGACATAGGCGATGGCGGCCGAGAAGAAGGCGGCGACCAGCGCCTTGCCCTCGAGGCCGATGTCGACCACGCCGGCGCGTTCGGAATAAAGCCCGGCAAGGCACATCAGCAGCAGCGGCGTGCCCAGCCGGACGGTCGAGCCGAGAAGTTCGATGATCGTGCTCAGGTCCATGTCAGCTTTCCTTCTTGCGCAGCGCCACGAACAGGCTTTCCAGCGGCCAGCGGACCAGGTTGTCCAGCGCGCCGGTGAAAAGGATCACGAGCGCCTGGATCACCACGATCAGCTCGCGCGGGATCGAGGTCCACATCGCCAGCTCGGCGCCGCCCTGGTAGAGGAAGCCGAACAGGATCGAGGCCAGGAAGACGCCCAGCGGGTGGTTGCGCCCCATCAGCGCCACGGCGATGCCGATGAAGCCCGCGCCCTCGGCCGAGTTCAGGATCAGGCGCTCGGCCTCGCCCTGGGTGGCGTTGACGCCCATCAGGCCCGACAGCCCGCCCGAGATCAGCAGCGCGATGATCATGATCTTCACCGGAGAGATCCCGGCGTATTTCGCCCCCGATTCCGAGAAGCCGAGCGAGCGGATCGCGTAGCCGAGCTTGGTGTGCCAGATCAGCAGCCAGACCCCGATCGAGGCGATCACCGCCAGGAAGAAGCTGACGTTGGCGGGCGAGCCGCGGAACATCTTCGGCCCCAGGAACGAGAACATGTCGTGGAAGCTGGGCAGGTGGGTCGCGGCGGGGAAGACCGCCGAGGCCGGCTCCATGGAGCCCATCGGGCGCAGGTGGTTGACCAGCAGGTAGTTGATCAGCGCTGCGGCGATGAAGTTGAACATGATCGTGGTGATCACGATGTGGCTGCCGCGCTTGGCCTGAAGATAGGCCGGGATCAGGATCCAGAGCGCGCCGAAGGCCGCCGCCGCCACCGAGGAGCCGATGATCGCCAGCGTCCAGTGCGGCCAGGGGATGAACAGGCAGGCCAGTGTCACGCCGAGGCTGCCCAGCACCGCCTGGCCCTCGCCGCCGATGTTGAACAGGCGGGCGTGGAAGGCCACCGACACCGCAAGGCCGGTGAAGATGAAGTTGGTGGCGTAATACAGCGTGTAGCCCCAGCCCGAAGAGCGCATCAGCGCGCCTTCGACCATGATCTTGAAGGCTTCCCAGGGGTTTTCGCCGATCAGCACGATGGCAATGGCCGAAATGGCCGCCGCCAGCAGCACCGAGATCAGCGGGACCAGGACCACGTCGGCCCAGGCAGGCATCCTATCCATTTTGCGAAGCCTCTTCTTGTTCCACGGCCGCGAGGCTTTCCTCGACCGCCTTCCAGTCTTCTTTTCCGGGTTCGCCCGAGATCCCGGCCATCAGCAGGCCCAGCTCGCGCTCGTTGGTCTGGGCGGGCAGGCGCTCGCCCATGATCTTGCCGTCGAACATCACCGCGATGCGGTCCGACAGCGACATGATCTCGTCCAGCTCGACCGAGACCAGCAGGATCGCCTTGCCGGCATCGCGCAGGCGGACGATTTCCTGGTGGATGAACTCGATCGCGCCGATGTCGACGCCGCGGGTGGGCTGGCCCACCAGCAGCAGGTCGGGGTTGCGCTCGATCTCGCGGGCCAGGACCACCTTCTGCTGGTTCCCGCCCGAGAAGTTCTTGGCCTTCAGGTCGGGATCGGGGGGACGCACGTCGAAACGGTCCATCTTGGCGGCGGCCTCGGCGCGGATCGCCTTGTTGTCCATCAGCGGGCCCTTCTGCCACTGCGGATCCAGGTGATAGCCGAAGACGGTGTTCTCCCAGGCGGTGAACTCCATGATCAGGCCTTCGCGCTGGCGGTCCTCGGGGACGTGGCCGATATTGGCCTGGCGGCGCGCGAACCCGTCAGAGCCCTTGCCCGACAGCGGCAGGGGCGCGCCCATCATGGTGATCTGCCCGGAGGCCTCCATGATGCCGCCCAGCACGTTCATCAGTTCCGACTGGCCGTTGCCGGCCACCCCCGCGATGCCAAGGATCTCTCCGGCGCGGATGTCGAAGGAGATGCCCTTGACCCGTTCGACGCCCTTGTCGTCGGTGACATGCAGGTCCTTCACCGACAGGATCACCTCGCCGGGGGTGGGGGGCTGCTTGTCGACGCGCAGCAGGACCTTGCGGCCCACCATCAGCTCTGCCAGCTCCTCCGGAGAGGTCTCGGCGGTCTTGACGGTGGCGGTCATCTGGCCGCGCCGCATCACCGAAACCGTGTCGGTGATCTCCATGATCTCGCGCAGCTTGTGGGTGATCAGGATGATCGTCTTGCCCTCCTTGCGGAGGTTGTCGAGGATGCGGAACAGGTGGTCGGCCTCGGCGGGCGTCAGAACGCCGGTGGGCTCGTCCAGGATCAGGATGTTGGCCTCTCGGTAGAGGGCCTTCAGGATCTCGACCCGTTGCTGGTGGCCGACGGAAAGGTGCTCGATCAGCGCGTCGGGATCGACGTGCATCTCGTATTCCTCGGCAAGCTGCTTCAGCGTCTTGCGGGCCTTGGAAACGGAGGGGCGCAGGAAGGCGCCATCCTCGGCGCCCAGGATCACGTTCTCGACGACCGAGAAGTTCTCGACCAGCTTGAAGTGCTGGAAGACCATGCCGATCCCGGCGGCGATGGCGGCCTGGCTGTCGGTGATGTCGGCCTTGCGGCCGTCGACCCAGATCTCGCCGGCATCGGCCTTGTAGAAGCCGTAGAGGATCGACATCAGCGTGGACTTGCCCGCGCCGTTTTCGCCGATGATGCCGTGGATGGTGCCGGGCATCACCCGGATGGAGATGTCCTTGTTGGCCTGCACCGGGCCGAAAGCCTTCGAGATCCCCTTGAGCTCGATGGCGGGGGCGATGTCTGTCATGTGAGGCGTCCCGTGCGTGCTTGTGTCAGTGGCGGAATGCGCAACAGGGGCCGCTGGTTTCGCGGCCCCTGTGCAATCAAGCCTTCCGGGCGGGACAGGGGTCCGGCCCGGCAGCTCCGATCAGAAATCGAGAGCCGGGCAGGTGTTGTCGGCGCTGTAGTCGTGCACCTTGATCTCGCCCGAGATGATCTTGGCCTTGGCGTCGGCGACCGAGGTCTTCATCGCGTCGGTGATCAGGTCGGCGTTGTTGTCGTCCATCGCGTAGCCCACGCCATCTTCGGCCAGGCCCTCGATCTTGACGCCGGTCTTCAGGTCCTCGCCCTCGGTCATGGCCTCTTTCACGGCCAGGTCGACGCGCTTGAGCATCGAGGTCAGCACGTGGCCGGGGTGCAGGTAGTTCTGGTTGCTGTCGACGCCGATGCCGTAGACGTTCTCGTCGGCGGCGGTCTGCAGCACGCCCAGGCCCGAGGCACCGGCGGCGGCGAAGATCACGTCGGAGCCCTGGGCGATCTGCGCCTTGGTCAGCTCGGAGGCCTTCAGCTGGTCGTTCCAGGCCGAGGGGTCGGTGCCGATCATGTTGGCGACGACCTTGATGTCGGGCTTGGCGGCCTTGGCGCCCTGGGCATAGCCGCAGGCGAACTTGCGGATCAGCGGGATGTCCATGCCGCCCACGAAGGACACGGTGCCGGTGGTCGACTTCTCGGCGGCCAGCATACCGACCAGGTAGGAGCCTTCCTCTTCCTTGAAGAGCACCGACAGGACGTTCGGGTGGCCATCGGGATCGACGTAGCCGTCAATGGTGACGAATTTCACGTCCGGGTAGTCGGCCGCGATGTTGGCGATCGGGGTCGAGAAGGAGAAGCCGGTGGTGATGATCGGGCTGAAGCCCTCTTCGGCGAAGCGACGCAGGACCTGCTCGCGCTGCGCTTCCGAGCTGATCTCGATGTCCTTGTACTTGCCGCCGGTTTCCTTGGCCCACTCTTCGGCGCCATGGTAGGCGGCTTCGTTGAAGGACTTGTCGAACTTGCCGCCCAGGTCATAGATCAGGGCGGGTTCGGCCACGGCCGCGGTTGCCGCCATCACGAGGGCAGTGGCGGCGGCGCCGAGGAAAGTGGTCTTGAGGGTCATGCGTGTCTCCCAGTTGCTTGGCCGTCTTCTCGTCGCGGTCGGCTGCGGCCCTTGCCTTGAGGATCGGAAACGATCTGTCCGATTTAGGACAGAGCCCCCTCATCCGGTCAATAGGATTTCCTGACCGTTTGGTTGAACGGGAACGCTGCGTCGCACGCTTTACCCGAGGGGCTTGCCCATGATTTCGGCGTCCTTGGACGATCCATCGGGCGCGCGGTAATAGCGCGGACGCCGTCCGGTCAACCGGAACCCAGCGGCAAGATAGAGGTTGATCGCAGCGTCATTGTCGGCGGCAACCTCCAGAAAGGCGTTTGCGGCCTTGCGCAAAAGGGCCTCGGCCTCGAACCGGGCCATCAGGACCCGCCCGGTGCCCTGGCGTCGGGCATCGGGATCAACGGCCAGGGTCAGCACTTCGGCCTCGTCCAGGATCACCCGGCCCAGCAGGAAACCGGAGGGTTCACGAAGCAGGAAGTTGGCCGGATCGCCCAGCAATTGGGCGAATTCATGGGCGGCCCAGGGGCGCGGCGTGCTGAAGCAGAGCGCGTGCAGCCGGGCCAGGCCGGCGGTGTCGGGGCTCATGGCAGGATCCGGGGCGGCGCGTCGCGCGGCGGGGCGGCATCGGCGGGGCGCATGTAGAAGGGGGCCGGGGCGGTCCGGGGGCCGGCCAGCCGGGGGCGGGCGGCGCGGGCGATGGCCGGGGCGGGATTTGCGGGCCCGGGCCGGGCGCCGGGGGCGGCGCCCAGCAGCTGCACGCCTGCCGGGATCAGGTCGGCGGGGATTGCATCCTCGGGAAACAGCTGCGCCTCTGACGTGCCTGTGTCGCTGAAGAGCTGGCCGTAAAGTTGCGCGCGGGGCGCGGGCAGGGTGGCCAGGGCCGGGCGCGGGGCGTCCAGCGCCAGCGCCTCGAAGCCGGTGACCCCAATGACGGGGATCTTCAGCGCCAGTGCCAGGCCCCGGGCCAGCGCCACGGCAATGCGGATGCCGGTGAAGTTGCCGGGCCCGACGCCCACTGCCAGCCCGTCCAGATCGGCCCAGGTGCAGCCCGCCTCGGCCAGAACCTCGTCCAGCAGCGGCACCAGCCGCTCGGCCTGGCCGCGCGCCATCTCCTCGCGGCGTTCGGCCAGCAGGCTGTCGCCGCGCAGCAGGGCGGCGGCGCAATGCGGCGCGGAGGTGTCGAAGGCAAGGATCAGCGGGGCAGGGGAAGCGGCGGTCACGGGACGTCTTTCGTGAAACGGCCTGCCGAAGCGAACTTCGGCAGGCCGGGTAAGGCGGTGCGGGCGATCGGCGCCGTCAGACGGCGACCGGGCGGACCTCGGTCACTTCGGGGATGTAGTGACGCAGCAGGTTCTCGATCCCCATCTTCAGCGTCAGCGTGGACGAGGGGCAGCCGGCGCAGGCGCCCTGCATGTGCAGGTAGACGATGCCGCGATCGAAGCCGTGGAAGGTGATGTCGCCGCCGTCCTGGGCCACTGCGGGACGCACGCGGGTGTCCAGCAGCTCCTTGATCTGGCCGACGATCTCTTCGTCGGGGCCGTCATGGTCGGCATGACCCGAGGCCGCGGGTTCGGAGCCGGCCATCACCGGTTCACCGGACTGGAAATGCTCCATGATGGCGCCCAGCAGGGCGGGCTTCAGGTGATCCCACTCCAGCCAGTCGGCCTTGGTCACGGTGATGAAGTCGGTACCGAAGAAGATGCCCGTCACGCCGTCGACGGCAAACAGGCGCTGTGCCAGCGGCGAGTTGAAGGAGGCGGTCGCCGAGGGGAAATCCGCGGTACCCGCTTCAAGGACGGTCTGTCCCGGCAGGAACTTCAGCGTTGCGGGGTTCGGCGTGGATTCGGTCTGGATGAACATCGGCAGGCCCTTTCTGTCAGCCCCCGATATGCGCTCTCGGGGGGCGGCTGTCAATCTTTGGAACCATTCTAAGGTGGCGCGCCCGGGGTGCCAAGCCCTGCAGGGAACGGCTCCGGTGCGCGGGCGCGCAGCCGGCTGCGCTCAGGTGATCGCTTCGAGCCGGTCCTTGGAGAGATCTTCGGGAACGATGGTGATCGGCACCGGCAGGGAGCCCGCGTTGCGGCTCATGGCGGCGACCAGCGGGCCGGGGCCGGACTTGTGCTTGGCCGCGCCCAGCACCAGCACGCCGATCTCCTCGTCCTCGCGGATCTGCGAGAGGATCTGTTCGTAGGGCTCGCCTTCGCGGATCACCAGCTCGGGCTCGATCTTCTGGCGGTCGCGCATCCACTTGGCGAAGACCTCGAAATGGGCCTCGATGCGTTCGCGGGCCTCGGCGCGCATGATGTCACCGACGCCGATCCAGTGGTTGAATTCATCCGGGGAAATCACCGACAGGATGGTGACGCCACCGCCGGTATGGGCGGCCCGCATCGCGGCAAAGCGCATGGCGTTCAGACATTCGCGGCTGTCGTCCAGGACGACGAGAAATTTGCGCATGATAATTCCTTTCGGGTCGCGCGGATCATGACGCAAGCCCGACGGGCGGGCAACGGCTTTGGCGGGACCTGCCGGCGGGAGAGTTTGCCCCGGGAGAGATTGACCGGCGCGCCCCGGCCCGCTAAGGGGCGCGGGCGCGGAGGGCCGGATGGTCGCGTCGGGGGCAACCCCGTCGAGGAAAGTCCGGACTCCACAGGGCAACGGTGCCGGGTAACGCCCGGCGGGGGCAACCCCAGGGACAGCGCCACAGAGAACAGACCGCCCCGGTCGGCCCGCATGGGCTGCTTCTTCGGAAGGGCCGGGGTAAGGGTGAAACGGTGCGGTAAGAGCGCACCGCGGGACGGGCAACCGGACCGGCATGGCAAGCCCCACCGGGAGCAATGCCGAATAGGGACTTCACGCGGGATGCCTTGGTATCACCGCAGGGCCGTCCTGGCCCGGAAGTCCGGGTTGGCAGCTAGAGGCCACGGGCAACCGTGGTCCGAGATGAATGATCATCGAACCGGGGCAACCCGGGGAACAAAATCCGGCTTACAGGCCCTCCGCGCATTTCCATCTGTCCGGTTTCGCCCCCTTCGGGGGGCTGCCGTGGCGTGGGCGGAGGGAACCCGCCGATCCGCTGCGCTGCGGCGGGCGGAGGATCGCTCGGCTCGTCCGGAGGGCGGGGAACGCGGGGCGGGAGGAGCGGGTTGGGTCCCCAGACAGCGGCTGAAGCGCCTTTCGGGGCATCGCCGCAGAAATGTGAGGAGTGAGACCATGACCAAGCTGTTCCGCACCACCAGCACCGCCGCCCTGATCGCCCTTGTGGCTGCCGCCCCGGTGGCGAGCTTCGCCCAGAGCACCGCGACGCAGACCACCCCCAAGGCCGAGACCTCGGCAACCGCGGATACCGGCTCTGCCTCGACTACGACCACGGCCGAAGGCGACACGATGGCCCCGGCGGGCGATGATTCCACCGGCCTTGCCCAGGACAGCGTCGCCGCCGACGGGACCGACGTGCAGACCGCCGATGCCGACCAGGCCAAGCCGGTCGAGGGCCAGATCACCATGCAGGATGACAACACCATCCTGGCCGACGACCTGATCGGCTCGACCGTCTACACGCCGGATGAGAAGACCGTGGGCAATATCGACGACCTGATCATCTCCATGGATGGCGGCGTGAAGGGCGTGGTGATCGGTGTCGGCGGCTTCCTCGGGATGGGCGAGAAGCATGTCGCCATCGAGATGGCCAGCCTCGACGTGCAGAATGACGAGGCCGGCAGCCCGCGCCTGGTGACCACGGCGACCAAGGCCGACCTTGAAGCCGCGCCCGCCTTCATGACCAAGGCGGATCAGAAGAAGGCCGGCGATGCGGCGGGCATGTCCTCGGGGGGGACGGGGGCCGACATGACCGGCACGGGTTCGGCGGACACCACCACGACCGAGACCAAGTGACCCCGATTCCCGGTGATCTTTGCAAAGGGCGGCCCCGTGCCGCCCTTTTCAGTGAAAAAGCACCGAAGGGGGCAAGATTCGCAGTTGACTCGGGGCTTGGTTCAAGTAGAAGCCGGGCTTCAAGAGTTTTCGAGGACGAGGTGCCCGCCGTGGGCGTCCTGCGTCTGATGCAGGAGAGAAACAATGGCGAAGCCGACGACTATCAAGATCCGTCTGAACTCGACCGCGGGCACGGGCCATTTCTACGTGACCAAGAAGAACGCGCGTACCATGACCGAGAAGATGACCGTACGAAAGTACGACCCGGTGGTGCGGAAGCATGTCGAGTACAAAGAAGGCAAGATCAAGTAAGATCCCCTTCGACGACCATGCAGAAAGCCGCGCCGCAGAGCGCGGCTTTTTCATTTGGGGCCGCGCCCTGTCTCCCTTCCAGACCCGAGACAGCCCCCGCGATTGGAGCCCCCGATGCCCTTGCCCCCCTGCGATTTGCCGCCCGATGACGCGCGGCCGCTTTCCCTGCCCTTGCCGCAGGCCCTGCAGTCCGATGACCGGCTGCTGATTCGTCCTGCCCTGCCTGCCGATACCGAGGCGGTGGGCCGGATGATTCAGCGCTCATACCGGGCGCTGCTGGCCGAGGATTACCCTGCCGAGCTGCTGCGCGAGGCGCTGCCGCTGATCGGTCGGCCCCGGCCCGGGGTGCTGACCTGCGGAACCTACTTCATCGCCGAGATCGACGAACGGGTGCTGGCGGGGGGCGGGTGGACCGATGCCTCTCCTCTGGGGGCGCCGGGACGGACCGGAGAGGCCCATATCCGCCACGTTGCCACCGATCCGGATGCGATCCGGCGCGGGCTGGGGCGGCGGGTGATCGGGCGGGTCATGCGCTCGGCCCGGGCGGCGGGGGTTCGGGTGTTGCATGTCCAGGCAACGCTGACCTCGGCGCCGTTCTATGCCGCGCTGGGATTCGAGCCGAGGGCGGGGATCGAGCTGCGGCTGCCCAACGGGTTGCTGTTCCCGGCGATCCAGATGCGCTGGGAGGCCCGCGGCGAGTGAAGGGGGCTCTGCTCCATCAGCCTGCGGCTGAGTCCCCCGAGGTATTTGGGACAAGAAAATGCGCTGGAAAAGGAAAAGGGCCGGTCGTTGCGACCGGCCCTTTCGTATGTGGCTTTCGGTGTGCCGTCAGTCGCGGTTGCCGAAGAGCTGCAGCAGGAACATGAACATGTTGATGAAGTCCAGGTAGAGCTGCAGGGCGCCCATGATGGCGGCCTTGCCCAGCCATTCCTGGTCGGCGACCCGGGCGTGCTGGATGTAGGTGGTCTTGATGTTCTGCGTGTCGTAGGCGGTCAGGCCGGCAAAGAGCAGCACGCCGAGGATGGTGATGGCGAATTGCAGGGCCGAGCTGGCCAGGAAGATGTTGACCACCGAGGCGATCAGGATGCCGATCACGCCCATCATCAGGAAGGTGCCCATCGCGGAGAGGTCACGCTTGGTCGTGTAACCCCAGAGCGAGAGGCCGGCGAAGGAGATCGCGGTGACCAGGAAGACCTGGGCGATCGAGACGCCGGTGAAGGCCACGAAGATCCAGCTGAGCGACAGGCCCATCACCGCCGCGAAGGCGTAGAAGAAGGTCTGGGCGCCGGCCACCGACAGGCGGTTGAGGGCCGCGCCGAAGACGAAGGCCATGATCAGCGGGGCGAACATCACCGCCCAGCCCAGCATGTTGGGGCGCAGCGTCATGGGATCGCGGAAGATGCTGAGCAGTTCAGGGGAGCTGCCAACGGCCCAGGCCACGAGGAAGGTCAGCACCATCCCCACGGACATGGTGCCGTACACCTTGTTCATGTGAGCGCGCAGACCCGCGTCGATGGCCGCGGAGCGGGAGCCCGCAGCCGTGCGCATCGTTCTGAATTCAGCCATTGAAGCCTCCGAATTGAAACCAGTTTCGCCCCTGGATGGAGCAATTGGCCTCAATATCGGGAACCGCTTCGGGTATTTCAAGATTGTTGACCCCCACAAATATGCGCGAATCCGTGTGAGGGCAAAAAAAGACCCGCGAAGGGGCGGCCCGAAGGCGCCTTCGCGGGTGCAGTGGGTGCCGGGGTCGGGGAGACCGGGGCACGGGGAGCCGGCCCGGACAGGCCGGGCGGAAGGGTCAGAGCGAGAAGCGGCGCGGGGCGTCCCAGGCGCGGCGGGCGGCTTCGGCCCGGGCGGCTTCGCGGCTGTAGCCGATGTCGGAGAGCAGGGCGTCGCTCAGCTTGCTGAGGGCGCGGCGTTCGCGGCGCACGCGCAGCAGGGTCGCAAGATACGCGAACGGCGAGCGCTTTGCCGGGGCCGTCCGCGACAGGTCGGTGGTCAGAATGCGCGTGGTCATGTCCTATCCCTTTTCGTCGCTGATCTGTCGGTCTGTCTTCATGATTTCCGTTGATGGATATGCGCCGGTATGTTCAATATTGGAAATGAATGTTTCTGAGACACACCATCACGGGAATTGATGATATGCGGAATCTCGACATGACCTCGCTGCGCAGCTTCGTGGCGGTGGCCGATCACGGCGGCGTGACGAAGGCGGCCGGGATCCTGAATTTTACCCAGTCTGCTGTCTCCATGCAGTTGAAAAGGCTTGAAGAAACTTTGGGGATCGAGCTTCTGGACCGGTCTTCCCGGCGCATCGCTCTGACCTCGGCCGGAGAGCAGCTGCTGGGCTATGCGCGTCGTATCATCGAAATGAATGATGAAGCGCTGACCCGGCTGACCAGCAAGAATTACGAGGGCGAGATCGTCCTCGGGGTGCCGCATGACATCGTCTACCCGGTGGTGCCGGGGGTGCTGAAGCGATTCTCCACCGAGTTTCCGCGCATGAAGGTGCAGCTGGTCTCGGGCTATACCCGCAGCCTGAAGGAGCAGTTCGAGCGCGGCGAGGTCGACATCATCCTGACCACCGAGATCGAGGCCGGGCCGCGCGCCACCGTGCTGGACGAACGCCCGCTGGCCTGGATCGGCGGCCATGGCGGCACTGCGTGGCGGCAGCGTCCGCTGCGCTTCGCCTCGGGGCGCAACTGCGTGTTCCGGCCCCATGCGATCCGGATGATGGACCAGGCCGGGCTGGATTGGGAGAACGCGGTCGATACCGGATCGGACCGCACGGTCGAGGCCACGGTGTCGGCGGATCTGGCGATCAGCGTGATGATCGAGGGGAGCGAGCCGCCGATGCTGAGCGTGATCGAGCATGGCGGCGATCTGCCCGAGCTCGGCACCCAGCTGATATGCATGTATGTCCAGGAGCGCGGCGCCGGGGAGGTGGGCCGGCGCATGGCCGAGCTGCTGCGGCTGGGCTATGCCGTGGCCGAGACCACGCCGGCCCCCGGGGCGCGGCGCGAGGCGGCGATGAGCAGCGCCGAGGCGCCCTCGGCCAGCCTGCGCCGGCATTCCTGGCAGCAGGAACTGGCCCGGGCGCGGCGCAGCGGCCAGGCCCGGGGCTGAGCGGTCAGGGCGTCACGATGATCTTGCCGCGGGCCTGGCGCTGGCGCAGCATCTCGAGCCCCTCCATGGCCTGTTCCAGCGGGAAGGTGTTGCTGATGTGCGGCTTCAGGCGCCCCTCGGCCAGCCAGCCCAGCAGCCGGGCGATCGAGGCGGTGACGATCTCGGGGGCGAAAAGGTAATAGGCGCCCCAGTAGACCCCCAGCAGGTCGATGTTCTTGACCAGCATGTGGTTCGGGCGGACCTCGGGCAGGGAGCCGGAGGCGAAGCCGATGATCAGGATCCGGGCCTCGGGGTTGCAGGCGCGGAAGGCGGCGGTGAACAGATCCCCGCCCACCGGATCGTAGACCACATCGGCGCCGCCGAGGTCTTTCAGGGCCAGGCGGACGTCCCGGGTCTCGCTGTCGATGAAATGATGGGCACCGGCGGCGCGGGCGATGGTTTCCTTCTGCGCGCCCGCCGCAACGGCGATGACGGTGGCCCCCATGATCCGGCCCAGCTCGCAGGCGGTCAGGCCGACGCCGCCGGTGGCGCCCAGCACGACCAGGGTTTCGCCGGGTTTCAGCCGGGCGCGATGCGCCAGCGCCAGGTGGCTGGTGCCATAGGCGATCTGCAGCGCGGCGGCGTCCTGATAGCTGACGGCATCGGGCAGGGCGACCATCCGGGCGGCGGGAAAGGCGCCGTAATCGGCCAGCGCGCCCTGACCGCTGTAAACGGCGACTCGCGTTCCGGTTGTGAATCCGGATGCCGCTCCGGCGGCTTCTACGCGGCCCGCGCATTCCAGCCCGAGCGTGAACGGATGAGTCGGCGTGTCCTGATAGCTTCCCTTGATCATCAAAGTGTCGGCAAAGTTCAGCCCGGCGGCAAAAATCTTCACAAGCACGTCATTGTCGCCAAAGGCGGGCCGGTCGATCCGTTCCAGCCGGGGCGCCTCTCCCGGAGCGTTGCAACGAAGGGCACGCATCCCGTTCCTCCCATTTCACAATGTTTTCCGCGAGATACATGAATGTGCTGAGCGCACGCTTTTCCGCACTGCGGCATGGGGAAGGATGCTGCATTGCGGCAGTCGGCACAACAGGGACGATAGACGCAGGCTTGATGTGCCTTCGAAAATTGAATTACCAACAATTCCGGGTGTGTTGCTGCCGGGGGGCAACTTGCGTCTTGGTTGAAAACTGTTAACATCCGGACACGCTGTAGGGATGCGCGGCGTCTATTTTGCAACCTTTGCCCCGCGTGGCGATCTCCTGTTTCCCCAAACGGGTTTCGGCGCGCCGGGCCTATTCAGGAGCCAGGAATGACTCATCCGGTGGATGTACATGTTGGTAAACGCATTCGTCATCGCAGGTGGCTGGTCGGCATGACCCAGCAGCAGCTCGCGGAACGTGTCGGTATCAAGTTTCAGCAGATCCAGAAATACGAAACGGGCGCCAACCGCGTCAGCGCCTCGCGCCTTTGGGACATCGCCGATGCCCTCGAAGTGCCGGTCAGCTTCTTCTTCGAAGGCCTCGAGGCCGAGAATGGCGCGCTGCATGGCGATGCCGTGCCCGCCGACGTGATGGGCGACAAGGAAGCTCTGGAGCTGATCCGCTCCTATTACGCGATTCCGGAAAACCAGCGCCGCCGCCTGTTCGAGCTGGCCCGCGTGCTGAGCGACGTCGCCTGAGGCGATGCCCGGCGGGCGGTTCTCTCTCCTCCGCCCGCCCGAAGACCTTCCCGCTGCGGCGCGCTTGTCAGGCGCGCCGTGTCGCGTTAGCCCTGACGCCGATCTGATTTCCGGAAAGAGAGGCCGCATGGTGTCCGAACGCAGCACGGCGGAGGCGGCAGAGCTGCTGGCCTGCGCCCATGAGATGGCGGATGCCGCGGCGGCGGTGATCCTGCCCTATTTCCGCACCGCGGATCTTGGCGAAGACAACAAGCTGGCCGAAGGCTACGACCCGGTGACCGAGGCCGACCGCGCCGCCGAACAGGCGATGCGCGCGGTTCTGGCCCGCCTGCGTCCCCAGGATGCCATCCTGGGAGAGGAATACGGCACCCAGGCCGGCGACAGCGGCCTGACCTGGGTCCTGGACCCGATCGACGGCACCCGCGGCTTTGTCAGCGGCACCCCCACCTGGGGCGTGCTGATCGGGCTGATGGACGGGGCGCGCGTGCTGCTGGGCATGGTCGATCAGCCCTATACCCGCGAACGTTTCTGGGGCGGCTTCGGCGAGGCCCGGATGCGCGGCCCCCACGGCGACCGGCCGCTGGCCACGTCGAGCACGCAACGCCTTGATCAGGCCGTTCTTTTCACCACCTTCCCCGAGGTCGGAACGGCCACCGAAGGCGCCGCCTTCGCGCAGGTCTCGCAACAGGTGAAGCTGACCCGCTTCGGCATGGACTGCTATGCCTATGCACTGCTGGCGATCGGCACCGTCGATCTGGTGATCGAGGCCGGGCTGAACTCCTACGACATCCAGGGCCCCCTGGGCGTGGTTGAAGCCGCCGGCGGAATCGTCACCGACTGGAAGGGCGGTCCCGCGCTGATGGGGGGGCGGGTGATCGCCGCCGCCAACCCGGCGCTGCATGCCGCTGCCCTCGCCATCCTCTCGACCATCCCGGAGGGCTGATGTCCGCGATCCTGATCCGCAACGCCGATCACATCCTGACCATGGACGACACCCGCTCCGAGCTGACCGGGGCCGATATCCTGGTCTCGGACGGGGTCGTGCAGGCCATCGGGCCCGGTCTTCAGGCGCCCCCGGGCGCGCAGGTGATCGACGCCGCGGGCTGCCTGGTCACGCCCGGTCTGGTGAACACCCATCACCACCTGTTCCAGACCCTGACCCGGGCCGTGCCCGGCGGCCAGGACGCGCTGCTGTTCGGCTGGCTGCAATCGCTCTACCCGATCTGGGCGCAATTCGGCCCCGAGGAATTCCACGTCTCGGCGCTGACCGGGCTTGCCGAACTGGCGCTTTCGGGCTGCACGCTCAGCTCGGACCACTGCTATGTCTTCCCGAACGGCGCGCGGCTTGAGGACAGCATCGCCGCCGCACAGGAGGTCGGGCTGCGCTTCCACGCGACCCGGGGCGCCATGTCGATCGGCGAAAGCCGGGGCGGGCTGCCCCCGGACAGCCTGGTCGAGGACGAAGCCGCCATCCTGGAGGATTGCATCCGCGTCATCGACCGCTTCCACGACGCCTCCGAAGGCGCCATGCTGCGCGTCGCCGTCGCCCCCTGTTCGCCCTTCTCCGTCTCGCGCGAGCTGATGCGCGACGCCGCGCTCCTGGCGCGCGACAAGGGCGTGATGCTGCACACCCACCTGGCCGAGAACGACGAGGATATCGCCTATTCCGAGGCCCATTTCGGCTGCCGTCCCGGCCAGTATGCCGAGGACCTTGGCTGGACCGGAGAGGACGTCTGGCACGCCCATTGCGTGAAGCTCGACACGGCCGAGATCGACCTGTTTGCCCGCAGCGGCACCGGGATCGCCCATTGCCCCTGTTCGAACTGCCGCCTGGGCTCGGGTATTGCGCCGGTGCGCCCGATGCGCGACGCGGGCGTCAAGGTGGGTCTTGGCGTCGACGGTTCGGCCAGCAACGACAGCGGCAACCTCGCCGCCGAGGCCCGCATGGCGCTGCTGCTGCAACGGGTTCGCTTCGGCGCCGATGCGATGAGCGCCCGCGAAGCCCTCGAAATCGCGACGCGCGGTGGCGCCGACGTGCTGGGCCGGCCCGACTGCGGGCGCCTTTCGCCCGGCAAACGCGCCGACATCGCGCTCTGGGACATGACCGGGATCGAGGCCGCCGGCAACTGGGACCGCGCCGCCTTCCTTCTGGCGGGGCCGGTGAAGGTGCGCGACCTGCTGGTCGAGGGGCGCCACATCGTGCAGGATGGCACCCTGCCGCATCTCGACCTGCCGGCGCTGATCGCCCGCCAGACGGCGCTCGCCGCGCGCCTCGCCGCGTGAGCGGGGACGACGAATCCCGCCTCTTCGCCGCGATCAACGCGGCCCGCGCCGCGCAGGGCCTGCCCGCACTCTCCCATGACCCCCGGGCCGAGGCGGCGGCCCGCGCCCAGGCCCGGGACATGGCGCAGAACCGCTTCATGGGCCATGGCGGCAGCGATGGCTCCGGCCCGGCGCAGCGGCTGGAACACCAGGGCTACCGCTGGTCCTTCGTGGCCGAGAACCTCTCCTTCAACTATCCCTCGCCCGAGGCGACGGTGGAGGGCTGGATGACCAGCCCCGGCCACCGTGCCAATATCCTGGCGCCCGAGGCCCGCGACCTGGGCGTTGCCCGTGCCGATGGCGCGCTCGGCCCCTACCGCGCGGCGGTCTTTGCCGCCCCGCTGTGACGGGCTCTCTCATCTGGCCGGAAATATCCCGGGGGGATCAGCCGCAGGCTGAGGGGGGCAGCGCCCCCCTGCGCCCTCTCAGCCCTTCACGGGCCGCCCGTTGATCCAGACCGCCTGCACCGCCCGGTCATCCCCCATCATGAGGGTGGGGAAGACGGCCTCCCAAAGATCTTCCGCCCGCACCGCCCGCTGGGCGATGGCCGGCGTCGATTCGAGGTCCAGCACGACGATGTCGGCCTCGGACCCCGGCGCCAGCGTGCCGATCAGGTCTCCCATGCCGATCGCGCCCGCCGACCCGGCGGTCGCCAGCCACAGAAGCTGCGCCGGATGCAGGGGCGTGCCCTTCAGCTGGCCGATCTCGTAGGCCGCGCCCATGGTCCGCAGCATCGAAAAATCCGATCCGCCCCCGGTGTCGGTTGCCAGCCCGACGCGGATCCCGGCGCCCTTCATGCCCACCATGTCGAACAGGCCCGAGCCGATGAAGGTGTTCGAGGTCGGGCAATGCACCACCGCGGCGCCGACCTCGGCCAGCCGGTCGATCTCGCGCGGTTCCATGTGGATGGCGTGGCCATAAAGACCGTTCCCGCCCAGCAGCCCGTAGGCCTCGTAGGTGTCCAGGTAGTCGCGCGCGCCCGGAAACAGCGACTTCACCCAGGCGATCTCGTCGGTCTGCTCGCTCAGGTGGGTCTGCATCAGGCAGTCGGGATGCTCGGCCCAGAGCGCGCCCATCGCCTCCAGCTGCCCGGGCGTCGAGGTGGGCGAGAATCGCGGCGTGATCGCGTAGGAGATCCGGTCGACCCCGTGCCAGGCTTCCAGCAGCGCCTTGCTGTCGTCATAGGCGCTTTGCGCCGTGTCGCGCAGCCCCTCTGGGGCGTTGCGGTCCATGCAGGTCTTGCCCGCGACCACCCGCTGCCCGCGCTTCTGCGCTTCGCCGAAGAAGGCCTCCACCGAAGCCGGGTGGATGGTGCAGAAACTGACCATGGAGGTGGTGCCATGGGCCGCCGTCAGATCAAGATAGCGCGAGGCGATCTCGGCCGCATAGGCGGGATCGGCAAAGCGCATTTCCTCGGGGAAGGTATAGCTGTTCAGCCAGTCGATCAGCCGCTTGCCCCAGCTTGCGATCATCGCGGTCTGGGGGAAATGCACATGGGCATCGACGAGGCCCGGCAGGATCAGCCCCTTGCCATACGGGACTTCGCGGGCCCCGGGATGGGCGGCGCGCAGCGCCTCGGCGCTTCCCCGCGCCAGGATCCTGCCCTCCGCGATCAGCACGCCGCCGTGCTCTTCGATCAGGCAGGCCTCCTCGAAGGGCACGACGAAGGGATCGGCGATGAAATCCAGTATCCGTCCCGTCAGCAGAACCTCGTCGCGCATCCTCAAGTCCTTCTCTCTTGCACTCGTGCCGCCGGTCAGGATACCGGCGCCGAAAGGGCACGTAAATCGTACCCGCAGCATTGTTTATGCGTCCCGGCGTCCTCTATGGTCCCGGAGACGGAAAGAGGGCCGCCCATGAACGATCTTGCCGATCCCACAGAGGAAGAAACCGGCCCGGACGAGGCCGCCTACACGCTGGACCGCAAGGCCATGACGGCGATTCTCTATGCCGTGGACGTGGGTGACCGCGATCAGCTTGTCGCGCTGCTGGAGCCGCTGCACGCGGCCGACATCGCCGACATGCTGGAGCAGATGAACGCCTATGACCGGCGTCGCCTGGTCGAGCTTTACGACAAGGAATTCGACGGCGAGATCCTCTCGGAGCTGAACGAGGGCGTGCGCGACGAGATCATCCAGTACCTCAATCCCGAGGTGCTGAAGGAGGCCGTGCGGGAACTTGATTCCGACGATGTGGTCGATCTTGTCGAATACCTCGAAGAGCCGCAGCAGGAAGCCATCCTTGAGGCGCTGGAGATCGCCGACCGGGTCGCGGTCGAGCAGGCGCTGACCTATCCGGAGGAATCGGCGGGCCGCCTGATGCAGCGCGAGGTCGTCGCGGTGCCGGAATTCTGGACCGTCGGCCAGACCATCGACATGATGCGCGAGCGCGAGGACCTGCCAGAGCAGTTCTACCACGTCATCCTGGTCGATCCGAAGATGCGTCCGGTGGCCCATGTCACCCTGGGCAAGCTGATGGCAAGCCCGCGCAAGACCGCGCTTTCCGAGATCACCGAGCCGGGTTTCCGCACCATTCCCGCGCTGCAGGATGAGGGCGACGTGGCCTATGCCTTCAACCAGTACCACATCATCTCGGCGCCGGTGGTGGACGAGGACGACCGGCTGGTCGGCGTCATCACCATCGACGACGCGATGATCGTTCTGGATCTGGAACACGAAGAGGACATCCTGCGCCTGGCCGGTGTCGGCGAGGGGTCGCTGAACGACCGTTTCACCGAGACGGTGAAGCAGCGCCTGCCCTGGCTGGCGGTGAACCTGTGCACCGCGATCCTGTCGGCCAGCGTGATCTCTCTCTTCGAGGATGCCATTGCCAAGGTGGTGGCGCTGGCGGTGCTGATGCCCATCGTTGCCTCGATGGGGGGCAATGCGGGGACCCAGGGGCTGACCGTGGCGGTGCGCGCCATCGCCACCAAGGACCTGACCGGCGCCAACGTCTGGCGGGTGATCCGCCGCGAGGCCGCCGTGGGCGTCGTCAACGGGCTGAGCTTTGCGCTGATCATGGGGATCATCGCCTTCGTCTGGTTCGGCAGCCCGGTGCTGGGCGCCGTGATCGGCGCGGCGATGATCGTCAACCTCTTCGTGGCCGCCATCGCCGGGACGGTGGTGCCGGTGGTGCTGAACTGGCTGAAGGTCGACCCGGCGCTGGCCTCGGGGACCTTCGTGACCACGGTGACCGACGTTGTGGGCTTCTTCTCCTTCCTCGGTTTCGCCGTGCTGGTGCTCCTGTGAGCGATCTGGTTGCCCTGAAGGGCGCCGCCCGCAAGGCCGCCTTCGCGCGCCGCGCCGCCGCCCATGCCGCCGCCGGGCCGGGGCGGGCGGGAATGCTGTCATCGGTGCTGGCGGGCTATCGCGGCGTGCCGCTGGCCGGCTACTGGCCGATCCGCACCGAGATCCCGCCGACCGCCGCGCTGGAAGAGGCCGCCGCCCATGGCCCGGTGGGCCTGCCGGTGATCCTGGGCCCCGGCCAGCCGCTGCGCTTTGCCCTGTGGGAGCCGGGCTGCGAGATGGTGGCGGGCGAATACGGCGCCCATGTGCCGGCGCGGCTGGAGTGGATGGTGCCGGAGATCGTCATCGTGCCGCTGGTGGCCTTTGATCGCCGTGGCGGGCGGCTGGGCTATGGCGGCGGCTTCTACGACCGCACGCTGGAGGCGCTGCGGGCGCAGCGCGCGACCCTGGCGGTGGGCTATGCCTATGGCGCGCAGGAGGCGGAAGAGCTGCCGCTGGAGGCGACGGACCAGCCGCTCGACCTGATCGTGACCGAGCGCGAGGTGATCGTGCCGGGGGCCTTGCCGGGCTGAGCGCTGCGGGTTTGCGGGAACCCGCAGGGCGGTTCGGGCGATGAACCGGGGTGGGGGCTCTGCCCCCGTCGCTGCGCGACTCCCCCGCCATATTTGGGGAAAGATGAAAGCCCGGAGGCCCGACCCCTATGCGCCTGTTCGACTGTTGCTGCGGCAATACGCTTTATTTCGACAATACGCTGTGTACCGCCTGCGGGCGCAAGGTCGGCTGGTGCGCGGCCTGCCACGGTGTGCAGGCGCTGGAGCCGGAGGGGGATCACTGGCGCTGCACCGCCTGCGCGGCAGAGCTGCTGCTGTGTGCGAACTATGCCAGCGAGGAGGTCTGCAACCGGACGGTGCTGCCGGGCGGCGCGGCGCTCTGCGATTGCTGCGAGCTGAATGCCACGGTGCCGGACATGAACGTCGCGGGGAACCGGGAGAAATGGGCGCGGCTGGAGGCCGCGAAGCGCCGGCTGATCTTTGCACTGGACCGGCTGGGGCTGCCCCATGCGCGGGACGGGGTGGTGCCGCTGTCCTTCGCCTTCATGGGCGATCCGGAGGGGGAGGGGCTGTGGCGCGCCGCGGGCGAGGCCGAGCGGGTCTATACCGGCCATGCCGAAGGGTTGATCACCATCAATATCCGCGAGGCCGATCCGGCGGAACGCGAGCAGATCCGGGTGGACATGGGCGAGGCGCACCGCACCCTGATCGGTCATTTCCGCCATGAGATCGGCCATTACTACTGGGACCTGCTGGTGCGCGACGATCCGGCGCTTCTGGAAGGCTTCGTGGCGCTGTTCGGCGATCCGCAGGATCCGCCCTACGGCGTGGCGCTGGAACGCCATTACGCCGAGGGGCCGCCCGCCGACTGGGCGGAGCGCCATGTCAGCGCCTATGCCTCGATGCATCCCTGGGAGGACTGGGCCGAGACCTGGGCGCTGTATCTCGACATCGCCAGCGTGCTGGACACGGCGGTGAGTCTCGGGTTGATGTCCGGGGCAGTGCTGGGGGATCTGCCCGACATGCTGGCGCGCTATCGCCGCATGGGGCGCGCGCTGAACGAGCTGAACCGCGAGATGGGCCTGCTGGATTTCGCGCCTGCCGTGATCTCGGGCCCGGTGGAGGAGAAGCTGGCCTTCGTGCATCGCGTGGTTTCTGGGGCCGGTCGGGGCGGATTTCTGGACAATGGCGCCGCCCTGTGACATTGGCAGGCCAACAGGAGTCCTGCCATGATCGTTACCCGTTTCGCCCCGTCGCCGACCGGCTATATCCACGTCGGCAACCTGCGCACCGCGCTGCTCAACTATCTGATCGCCCGCAAGGCCGGCGGCCAGTTCATCCTGCGGATCGATGATACCGACCAGGAACGCTCCAAGCAGGAATATATCGACGGGCTGATGCAGGACCTGGAGTGGCTGGGCCTGGAATGGGACCGGCTGGAATACCAGTCCAAGCGCCTGGACCGCTACCATGACGCCGCCGAGAAGCTGCGCGGCATGGGCCGTTTCTACGAGGCCTTCGAGACCCCGGTCGAGCTGGACCTGAAGCGCAAGAAGCAGCTGAACATGGGCAAGCCGCCGGTCTATGACCGCGCCGCCCTGGCGCTGTCCGAGGACGAGAAGGCGCGCCTGCGCGAAGAGCGCGGCCCGGGGGTGTGGCGTTTCAAGCTGGACCAGCAGCGCATCGACTGGAAGGACGGCATCCTGGGTGACATCTCGATCGATGCGGCCTCGGTGTCGGACCCGGTGCTGATCCGCGCCGATGGCCAGATCCTCTACACGCTGGCCTCGGTCGTCGATGACACCGAGATGGGCGTGACCAATATCGTGCGCGGCTCGGACCACGTGACCAACACTGCGACGCAGATCCAGATCATCGAGGCGCTTGGCGGCACGGTGCCGACCTTCGCGCACCACTCGCTGCTGACCGGCCCGCAGGGCGAGGCGCTCTCGAAGCGGCTGGGCGCGCTGTCGATCCGCGACCTGCGCGCGGGCGGCGTGGAGCCGATGGCGCTGCTGAGCCTGATGGCGCGGCTGGGCTCTTCGCAGCCGGTGGAGCTGAAGGGCTCGATCGAGGAGCTGGCGGAAGGGTTCGACCTGTCGCAGTTCGGCGCCGCACCGACCAAGTTCGACGAGAACGACCTTTATCCGCTGACCGCGCATATCCTGCAGGCCAAGCCGCTGGAGGCCGTGAAGGAGCGGGTGCTGGAAGCCGGTGTGCCCGAGGCGCTGGCCGAGGAATTCTGGATGGTCGTGCGCGACAACATCCATGTGCTGAACGAGATCGACGGCTGGTGGGCGCTGTTCCGCGATGGTGCGGAGCCGGATGTGGCCGAGGAGGACCGCGCCTTCATCGCCGAGGCGATGACGCTGCTGCCCGAGGGCCCGCTGGATGGCGAGAGCTGGGGCAAGTGGACCGCCGAGGTGAAGGCTGCGACCGGGCGCAAGGGCAAGGGCCTGTTCATGCCGCTGAGGAAGGCGCTGACCGGGCAGGCGCATGGGCCGGACATGTCGAAGGTGCTGCCGCTGCTGCAGGTGATCAAGGCGCGCGAGGGCGTCTGAGCCTGTCGCGGTGGGCGGCGCGCTGCGCCGTGCCTCGGGCAGAGGTATTTTCGACAAGAAAATGATCGGGGAAGGGCGCTGCCGCAGGGCGGCGCCCTTTCTCATGCCGGGTGGGCGCCGAGGCGGGTGAGGTGGTGGTCCACCAGGGCGGTTTCCGCGGCCGTGAGGCTTTGGGCGCGCGGATAGAGCGGGGCGGCGCGGTCGTTCAGGATGGGGGCGTCCCAGCCGTCGGTGGTGTCGAAGAAGCGGGCGACGCCCGCCTCGCCGAATTCGTCGCGATAGCCCTGCACCACCACGTCGAGATAGCTGAGCAGGATGGCCGCCGGAGCCGGGGCGGCGGGGTGTTTCGTGGCCGGGATGGAATAGATCGCGACCTGGGGCCCCGGCGCCAGGTCGTGCCGGACGGCGTCGGTTGCGGGCAGGCGGTCGTAGAAGGCCTCGCGCAGGTCGAGGGCGGCCCAGTCGGCGCCGGGGACGGCGGCGATCAGCCCCTCGATCTGGGTGCCGGGGGCGGGGATGGCGGTGAGAATCGCGGTGTCGCGTCCGGCGATGTGGCGCCACAGGCGGCGCCAGCCCTGCGCCCGTGCCGGGCGGGCCCGGGCATAGTCGTGGGTGCGCCGGTTCACCAGGCTCCCGTATCCGAAGAAATATGGATCTTGCGTCACCGTCTTGCGCTCCTTTGATACAGGTCAAATACATGTTGCCGGAAGGAATGCATAGTTCGGGGGGTGCGCGCTGCCGGGACCGGCAGGGTGGCGCAGGCGGGAAGCATGTGGAAGGGCAGGCAGATGCGGCTGACGAAACGGACGAACATTTCGATGCGGGTGCTGATGTACTGTGCCGTCAACCCGGGCCGGCTTGTGACCAAGAGCGAGATCGCCGAGACCTGCAATATCTCGGAGAATCACCTGGCGCAGGTGATCAACAAGCTGGGGCAGATGGGCTTTCTGCAGACGCAGCGGGGCCGCAACGGCGGCATGATGCTGGGCCGGCCGGCGGGCGCGATCTCGGTCGGGGAGGTGTTCCGGGCCACCGAGGCTTCGGTGCCGATCGCCGAGTGCTTTGCCGGGGTCGACGAGAACACCTGCCCGCTGCGCGGCGTCTGCCGGTTGCGCGACGTCATCGGCTGTGCGACCGAGGCCTTCTACCGCGCGCTCGACAAGGTGACGCTGGAAGAACTGGTGGCGGAAAACAGCGGACTTGCCGAAATCATGGTCCCGATGGCGCAAAGCGCCTGATTGCGATCCGAAAGCGACATATCTCTCTTGCCAAATCGGCGGGTGCTTGGATAAGGAGGCGCCATCGGAACGGGAGAACCGGCCCTGCGCCGGTGCCGAAGGAGCAACCGCCCCGGAAACTCTCAGGCATCAGGACCTTCCGATTTTGACACTCTGGAGAGAGACCCGGACGGGTCCGCCGAAGGGATAGCGATCTCAGGCGAAGGAACAGAGGGGGCATCGGTGTGCGGAGGGAATCCCCTTCGTGCGGAAGATGCCCGGGCGTATGCCGCGCCAGGGCCAGACCCTGGAGATACGGATGAGCGACGCCCCCCAAGACGCCCCTCTCACCCGCCTGAAACTGCATGATCTGCATGCGGAGCTGGGCGCCAAGATGGTGCCCTTTGCCGGCCACGAGATGCCGGTGCAATATGCCACCGGCGTGATGAAGGAACACCTGCATACCCGGGCCGCCGCCGGGCTGTTCGATGTCAGCCACATGGGGCAGGTGATCCTGAAGGGTGCCGACCCCGAGACCCTGGCCCTGGGGCTGGAAAGCCTGATCCCGGCCGCCGTGCTGGGTCTGGGGCAGGGGCGGCAGCGCTATGGCCTGCTGACCAACGAGGCGGGCGGCATCCGCGACGACCTGATGTTCGCAAACCGCGGCGATCACCTGTTCGTCGTCGTCAACGCGGCCTGCAAGGCGGCGGATATTTCCCATATGCGGGAAGCGCTTGGCGGGATCGAGGTGGTCGAGATCACCGACCGTTGCCTGCTGGCGCTGCAAGGTCCGGGCGCCGAAGCCGCGCTGGCGGCGCTGGCGCCCGAGGTTGCACAGATGCGCTTCATGGACGTGGCGAGCGTGACGCTTGCGGGCGCGGAGGCCTGGGTGTCGCGCTCGGGCTATACCGGCGAGGACGGTTTCGAGATCTCGGTGCCTGCCGAGGCTGCCGAGGCCCTGGCGCGGGCGCTGCTGGCGCAGGAGGGCGTGCTGCCCATCGGCCTCGGGGCCCGCGACAGCCTGCGGCTGGAAGCCGGTCTTTGCCTTTACGGTCATGATATCAATGAGGAAACCACGCCTCTGGAAGCCGGCCTTGGCTGGTCGATCCAGAAGGCCCGCCGCAAGGGCGGCGCTCGCGCCGGGGGCTTCCCCGGGGCCGAGCGCATCCTGGCGGAGGTCGAGAGCGGACCGGCGCGGCTGCGCGTCGGCCTGCGCCCCGAGGGACGGGCGCCGATGCGCGAGGGCGTGGCCCTCTTCGACGGCGAGACCCCGGTCGGGGCCATCACTTCGGGCGCCTTCGGGCCGTCGCTCCAGGCGCCCGTGTCCATGGGATATGTCCCGACGGCGCTTTGTGCTGTCGGAACGAAGCTCGCGGGTGAGCTTCGTGGCCGCATGGCTGCCGTGACGGTTGACAGCCTCCCCTTCCTGCCCGCCCAATTCAAACGCTGACAGCCAGGGAATTCCCGAGATGAAGTTTACCGAAGAACATGAATGGCTCCGCCCCGAGGACGACCTGATCGTCGTGGGCATTACCGAACATGCCGCCGAGCAGCTTGGCGACATCGTTTTCGTCGAACTGCCCGAAGAAGGCACGACGGTGAGCAAGGATGAGGAGGTCGTGGTGATCGAGAGCGTCAAGGCGGCCTCGGACATCCTGGCGCCGATCGACGGCGAGATCGTCGAGGTCAACGATGTGCTGGCCAATGATCCCGGCAAGGTCAACGAGGACCCGATGGGGGATGGCTGGTTCTTCAAGATCCGCCCCTCGGAGCCCTCGCAGATGGACGATTACATGTCCGAGGCCGAGTACAAGGACATGATCTCCTGATCTGTTCCAAGGGGGCCGGGGGCGGCAGGATCGACCTGCCGCCCCCGGCGCGGGCCTCTGAGGAGGCCCGCCGCGCCCCGCCCCGGCCGATCTGCCTTCGGCCCCGTCCCGCTTTCCTGTCGCGCTGGTCCGCCCTTTGAAGAGGAGCTGTCATGCCCTTCGTTCCCACCGATTACCGCCCCTATGATTTCGCCAACCGCCGTCACATCGGGCCCTCGCCCGCCGAGATGGAGAAGATGCTGGAGGTCGTGGGGGCCCCGAGCCTCGATGCGCTGATCGAGGAAACCGTGCCGGCGCAGATCCGTGCCGACGATCCGCTGGAGTTCGGCGCGCCCTTGTCCGAGGCCGACCTGCTGAAATTCATGCGCGGCGTCGCGAAGAAAAACAAGGTGATGACCAGCCTGATCGGGCAGGGCTATCACGACACGATCACGCCGCCGGCGATCAAGCGCAACATCCTGGAAAACCCCGCCTGGTACACGGCCTACACGCCCTACCAGCCCGAGATCTCGCAGGGCCGCCTGGAGGCGCTGCTGAACTACCAGACCATGGTCAGCGACCTGACGGGTCTTGAGATCGCCAATGCCTCCTTGCTGGACGAGGCCACCGCCGCCGCCGAGGCGATGACCATGGCGCAGCGGGTCGCCAAGTCGAAAGCGAAGGCCTTCTTCGTCGATGAAGGCTGCCATCCGCAGAACATCGACGTGATCCGCACCCGGGCCGAGCCGCTGGGGATCGAGGTGATCGTCGGCGCGCCCGAGGATCTGGATTCGGGCGCCGTCTTCGGCGCGATCTTCCAGTACCCCGGCACCCATGGCCATCTGCGCGATTTCACCGCCCAGATGGCGGCGCTGCATGCGGCCAAGGCCGTCGGCATCGTGGTCGCGGACATCATGGCGCTGACCCTGCTGAAGGAGCCGGGCGCGATGGGCGCCGACATCGCCGTGGGCTCGACCCAGCGGTTTGGCGTGCCGCTGGGCTATGGCGGCCCGCACGCGGCCTACATGGCCTGCCGGGACGAGATGAAGCGCAACATGCCCGGCCGGATTGTCGGCGTGTCGATCGATGCGCGCGGCAATCGCGCCTACCGGCTGGCCCTGCAGACCCGCGAGCAGCACATCCGCCGCGAGAAGGCCACGTCCAACGTCTGCACCGCGCAGGCGCTGCTGGCGGTCATGGCCTCGATGTACGCGGTGTTCCATGGGCCCGACGGGCTGAAGGGCATCGCGCAGCGCATCCACCGCAAGACCGTGCGTCTGGCCAAGGGGCTGGAGGAGGCGGGCTTTGCCGTCGGCCCCGAGACCTATTTCGACACGATCCATGTCGAGGTCGGCGCGCTGCAATCGGCGGTGATGAAATCGGCGCTGGACGAGGGGCTGAACCTGCGTCGCGTCGGCACCACCAAGATCGGCATCAGCGTCGATGAATGCACCCGCCCCGCCACGATCGAGGCGGTCTGGCGTGCCTTCGGGCTGGAGCGCACCGATGTGGTGGAGCCCTACGAATACCGCCTGCCCGAGGGTCTGATCCGCGAAAGCGGCTACCTGACCCACGAGATCTTCCACATGAATCGGGCCGAGACCGAGATGATGCGCTATATGCGTCGTCTGGCGGATCGCGACCTGGCGTTGGACCGGGCGATGATCCCGCTGGGCTCCTGCACGATGAAGCTGAATGCCGCCGTCGAGATGGAGCCGATCACCTGGCCCGAATTCAGCGCGCTGCATCCCTTCGCGCCGGTCGACCAGGCGGCGGGCTATGGCCAGCTGATCGGGGATCTGAGCGCGAAACTCTGCGACATCACCGGTTATGCGGCGCTTTCCATGCAGCCGAACTCGGGTGCGCAGGGGGAATATGCCGGGCTGATGACGATCCGGCGCTACCACAGGGCGCAGGGGCAGGGGCATCGCAACATCTGCCTGATCCCGACCTCGGCGCACGGGACCAACCCGGCGACCGCGCAGATGGCGGGCTGGAAGGTCGTGCCGGTGAAGGCGCGCGAGAACGGCGATATCGACCTGGGCGATTTCCTGGAGAAGGCGCAGAAATACGCCGGTGAGCTGGCGGCCTGCATGATCACCTATCCCTCGACCCACGGGGTGTTCGAGGAAACCGTGCGCGAGGTCTGCAAGATCACCCATGACCATGGTGGCCAGGTCTATATCGACGGGGCCAACATGAACGCCATGGTGGGGATCGCGCGTCCCGGGGATCTGGGCGGCGACGTGAGCCACCTGAACCTGCACAAGACCTTCTGCATTCCCCATGGCGGCGGCGGTCCGGGCATGGGTCCGATCGGTGTGAAGGCACATCTGGCCGAGCACCTGCCGGGGCACAGCCACACCGGCGGCACCGGGGCCGTGGCGGCGGCGCCTTTCGGGTCTCCGTCCATCCTGCCGATCTCCTGGGCCTATTGCCTGCTGATGGGCGGGGCCGGGCTGACCCAGGCGACCAAGGTGGCGATCCTGAACGCCAACTACATCGCGGCGCGGCTGAAGGGGGCCTATGATGTCCTCTACAAGGGGCCGACGGGGCGGGTGGCGCATGAATGCATCCTCGATACCCGGCCCTTCGAGAAGCTGGCCGGCGTCACGGTGGATGATGTCGCCAAGCGTCTGATCGACTGTGGTTTCCATGCGCCGACGATGAGCTTCCCGATTGCCGGGACGCTGATGGTCGAACCGACCGAGAGCGAGACCAAGGCCGAGCTGGACCGGTTCTGCGAGGCCATGCTGGCGATCCGCGCCGAGATCGGCGACATCGAGGAAGGCCGGATCGGAGCGGAGGCGAGCCCGCTGAAGTTCGCACCGCATACGGTCGAGGATCTGGTGGCGGCGGACTGGGACCGGGCCTATGCGCGCGAGCAGGGCTGCTTCCCGCCGGGGGCCTTCCGGGTCGACAAGTACTGGCCGCCGGTGAACCGGGTCGACAACGTCTGGGGCGACCGGAACCTGACCTGCACCTGCCCGCCGATGTCGGAGTATGCCGAAGCGGCGGAGTGAGGTTGCCGGGTGGCGCTGTTGCCCGTGCCGGACAAGGCGCCCCACCCGCCATCCCGCAGGCCATCCCACGGGGCCCAGTGAAGGGGCGCGCCGCCGTGGCGCGCCCCTTTTGGCGGATCTCAGGCCACGGCGGCGCTTTCGGCCTGCGCCAGGTCGAGCTTCACCATGGTCTGGTTCAGCAACATGTAGGCGATCTCTCCGAAGGTGGCGGGGCCGGTGAAGCTGCCGGTCTTCTGCCCCTCAAGCGCGCCGTAGAGGTAATTAAGGATGCAGTTGCAGGACAGCTGGCCTGTGCCGTCACCCGAGGCCCGGGCCAGGAATTCCCGCGTGTAATCGCCGATGGGCCGGGCCAGGCAATAGTCCACGCCGGCCACCACGGGGGCGTAGAAATGGACCTCTCCGCTGGCCTCGTCGATGGTGCGGACCGAGACGTTGATCATCGCGCCGGCGTAATCGGCGACCAGCGGCAGACGGGTGTCGAGGCCCTGGGTGATGATGTAGTCCGCCAGGGCGACCTCCCGGCCCTCGACCGTGGCGGTGCGGGCCGAGAAGCCGGTTTCGGAGAAGCGGAAGCTGCGCGCGGGATCGCTGTCCTGGCTGAAAAGGTTGACGATGTCGATCTCGGGACGACGGTCGGCGGGCAGGGCGACATGCATCAGCACGGCGCCATCCTCGAAGGCCTCTCCGGTCGTGCCGTCGAAGACCTTCGGGGTGATCTTGCCGATATCCTCCAGCGGGACGCCGGAGATCCAGCCCATCAGCGGCTGATCGAAGAGGCCCGGGTAGCCCGGGCCGCCGAGCGCGAATTCGGTATGGGCCGGAGAGAAGGCCGGGATCAGGATCACCGAGAGGCCGCCGGGGAAGCGGCCAACGGCCAGGTCCGGAAGCTCTGCCGTGGGCAGGAAGCGCAGCCGCGTCTCCTCGGCCATGTCGAAGAGCGTGCAGAGCACATTCCGATCATCGCGTCGGCCGCCCTCCTCGGTCAGGAAGTAGTGCGAGGTGCCGCCGATCCAGTTGCCGGGGGGCAGCTGGCGCAGCGCGGCCTCCGACCCGGCGGCGATCAGGGGAATGCCCGCGCGGATATGCTCGGCGGCCTGGGCGGGGCTGAGAAGTTCGGTTTTCATGGCTCTCTCCGGGAAAGGGGCTTACAGCGCGGCGATTTCGCCCACCGCGTTCCGGTTGCCGACGAAGTAATCGTGCAGCTCCCGGGCGGCGTCGGCCAGCTGGCCGGGATCGTTGGAGACGCGCACGCGCAGGCGGGCCACCACCATCCGGGTGGCCAGGGAGGCGCCGGCTAGCGCCGAGGAACTTTTCAGGGCGTCCCGCCAGAGCGGGTTGGTCAGGTCGGGTATCATCGTCTGTCCTCCGGAACTTGGCTGGGGGGATACGATGCGGAGTCCTAATCCGTCCTTTAACCTGCCACGGAAACCGGGGCGGCGGGGCGACAATCTGGGGTGGATTTTAGCGACCCCTCAGTCGCGGCTGCGCAGCACCCGGGCGGGGCGGGCGGAAAGCGGGCGCCAGGCCAGTGCCAGCCCGGCCAGCAGGTTCACCGCCAGCCCGCCGCCGACCACCAGAAGGGCGTTGGGCCAGATCACCTCATAGCCGGTGTCGAAGACGAAATGGCAGACCGCCCAGCCGCCGGCGATCCCGGCCAGCAGCGCCACCGCCCCCGCCGCCGCGCCCAGAAGGGCCGCGCGCAGGGCCAGGCTGCGCAGGATCATCGCCCGGCTGGCGCCCAGGGTCTTGAGGACCGCGGCCTCGTGCATCCGGGCGGCTTCACCGGACAGGGCGGCGCCGATCAGCACCAGGAAGCCGGTCAGCAGCGTCGCCGCCGCACCGTAGGAAGTGGCAGCGGCGATGGTGCGCAGCAGCGCCGACACCCGGTCGATGGCATCGCGCACGCTGATCGCGGTGATGTTGGGAAAGTCGCGGCCCAGATCGCGCAGCAGCGGCGCCTCGGCCTCGGGCGTGGCATAGACCGAGGCGATCCAGCTGTGCGGCGCCCCCGACAGGGCATGGGCATCCATCAGAAGGATGAACCCCATGCCGGCATTGCGGAAATCCACGTCCCGGAAGGAGGTGAGCGTGCCGGTGATGTCGCGCCCAAGGATGTTCACCGTCATCGTGTCGCCCAGCTTCAGCCCCATCTCGGCGCCTTCCTTTGCCGAGAAGCTGATCTGCGGAGGGCCGTCGTAGCCCTTGGGCCACCAGGTCCCCCCGGTGACCCGGGTGCCGGTGGGCGGCGTGTCGGCATAGCTGACGCCCCGGTCGCCGCGCAGCACCCAGCTGTCGGGGGCGACCTCTTGCGCGGGGCGGCCGTTGATTCTTGTGATCACACCCCTCAGCATCGGTGCGCTGTCCACGCGCGAGACGCCGGGATCGCCCTGCGCCCGGGCCAGGAAACCGTCGATCTGGTCCTTCTGGATGTCGACCACGTAGTCCGAGGGCGCGCGTTCGGGCAGGTCGCGGCTGATCGCGGCGCGCATGTTGCCGTCGATCTGACCGACCGAGGCCAGCACCGTCAGGCCAAGGCCCAGCGACAGCACCACCGGCAGGGCCTCGTTCCGGGGGGCCGAGATCGCGGCCACGGCCCAGCGTAGCGGCGGGCGGCCGCGCACCAGGGGGCGCAGACGCCGCGCCAGCGCCCGGATGCCAAGCGCGGCGAGCGCCAGCACCACCAGCGCCGCGAGGTTCGCGGCTGCCGTCCAGAGCGTCAGTTCCGCCGCGCCCGAGAAGAGCGCCGCGCTGCCCACCAGCAGCGCCAGCAGGGCGAGGGTGATCAGCAGCATCGGCCAGGGGGGCAGGGTGCGGGCGCTGGTCCCGGCATCGCGGAACAGCGCCGCCGCGCGGATCTCGGCGGCGCGCGACAGCGGCCAGAGGGTGAACAGCAGCGCCGTCAGCGCGCCGTAAAGCGCGGCCTGGGCCAGGGCCCCGGGGTAGATCGTGAAATCCGCCGGGATCGGCAGAAGCGCCGTCAGCACGGGGGCGGCCAGCAGCGGCAGCGCGGCGCCCAGGCAGAGCCCCAGCAGGATGCCGAAGGCCGAGAGCACGCCGATCTGGATCAGATAGCTGAGGAAGATCACCGCGCGGCTGGCGCCCAGCGTGCGCAGGGTGGCGATGACCGGAATCTTGACGGCAAGGTAGCCCCTGACGGCGGAGGAAACCCCGACGCCGCCCACCGCAAGCCCCGACAGCCCCACGAGGATCAGGAAGGCCGAGAGGCGCTCCACGAAGTTGGAGATCCCGGGGGCGCCATCGCGGGCATCGCGCCAGCGCAAACCGCTGTCGGGAAAGGCTTTCTGTGCAGCCTGCTTCAGCGCTTCCAGATCGCTTCCCGGCGGCAGGGCCATGCGGTAGCGGCTGTCGAACAGGGTGCCGGGGGCCAGCAGCGCCGTGCCCTCCAGTGCGCTGCGCGCGACCAGCGTGCGCGGGCCCAGCGAAAAGCCCGAGGCATTGGCGTCGGGTTCGTATGTCAGTGCGGCCATCAGGCGGAAGGGCACGCCGCCAAGGGTGACGGCATCCCCCGGTTTCAGCGCCAGCCGGTCGATCAGCGCCGGGGCCATGATCGCGCCGGGCAGGCCATCGGCGCCCTTCAGCGCCTGCGCCAGCGGCATGGCGGGTGACAGCGTGACCTTTCCGACCAGCGGATAGGCCCCGTCCACCGCCTTCACCTGGGTCAGGGCGCGGTCCGTGCCGCCCTGCGGCTGCACCATGGAGCGGAACTCGGCCACCTCGGAGGTCGTGGTGGCGTGATCGGCCATCCAGCCGCGTTCCTGCAGCGTGGCAAAGCGGTAGGTCAGCGAGATTTCGGCATCGCCCCCGAGCATCGCGGCGCCTTCGCGCGCCAGCCCGGCCTCGATCGCGCTGCGCACCGATCCGACGGCGGCAATGGCGGCGACGCCAAGCGCCAGGCAGGCGATCAGGATGCGGAACCCCGAGACGCCGCCGCGCAGCTCTCGCCGGGCGATGCGCAGCGCCAGGGCGAAGGCAGTTGGGGTCATGCGGCGGGGCTTTCGATCCGGCCATCGCGCAGGCGGATCCTGCGGTCGCAGCGCGCCGCCAGTTCCGGCGCATGGGTGACCATGATCAGCGTCGCGCCGTGGCGATCACGCAATCCGAAGAGCAGCTCCATGATGGCGGCGCCATTGGCCTCATCTAGGTTGCCGGTGGGCTCATCCGCCAGAAGGATCGCCGGGCGGGGTGCGAAGGCGCGGGCCAGTGCGACGCGCTGCTGTTCGCCCCCCGAAAGCTGCGAGGGGTAGTGGCCGCCGCGATGGGCCAGCCCGACCTGTTCCAGCGCCTCTGCGGCGCGCCCGAAGGCGTCGCGGGTCCCGGCAAGCTCCAGCGGGGTCGCGACATTTTCCAGCGCGGTCATGGTCGGGATAAGGTGGAAGCTCTGGAACACCACCCCCATATGATCCCTGCGGAACCGCGCCAGCGCATCCTCGGAGAGATCCGTCAGGTCCTGGTCCAGCGCGCGGATCCGGCCCCCCGTGGCGCGCTCCAGCCCGCCCATCAGCATGAGGAGAGAGGATTTGCCAGATCCCGAAGGCCCCACCAGCCCGAGCGTTTCGCCCCGGGTCACCGTCAGGTCGATCCCGTGCAGGATCTCGACCGGGCCGGCATTTCCGGTCAGCGACAGCCTGAGGTCGCGCAGCTCCATCACGGCATCGGTCATGCGGGCCCTTTCCTGCATCTGGCATCCCTTCCGATATGGAGAGGCCCGGGCGCGGGGCAAGGTGATGGCGACAATCTTCGTGACTCTGGCCGGTTTCTGGCCCGGCATGGCGGCGGCGCAGACGCTTCTGGCCTTCGGTGACAGCCTGACCCAGGGCTATGGCCTGGCGCAGGACAAGGGGCTGGTGCCACAGCTTCAGGCCTGGCTGAAGGATCACGGCCGGGACGTGACCGTGGTGAACGGCGGCGTTTCGGGGGACACCACGCAGGGCGGTCTGGCGCGGATCGACTGGAGCCTGACGCCGGAGGTGAACGCGGTGATGGTGATCCTGGGCGGCAACGACCTGCTGCGGGGCACCGATCCGGCGGTGACGCAGGTCAATCTGGATGGCATCCTGAAGGCGATCACCGACCGCCACCTGCCGGTGCTGCTGGTGGGGATGCAGGCCTCGGAAAACTACGGGGCCGCCTACAAGCGGCAGTTCGACGCCATCTATCCGGCTCTGGCGCATAAATACGGCACGGAATTCCTGCCCAGCTACTATGCCGGGATCACGCCGGACGGGACGACCAGCCCGGCGGCGATGCAGTCCTACCTTCAGGCGGACGGGCTGCATCCGAATGCGGCGGGCGTCACGAACGAATTGACCCAGCTTGGCCCGAAGGTGTTGGCGCTGCTGGACAGGGCCGAGCCTTAACCGAGCCGCAGGTTGATGGCCGAGACCCGGCCATCACGGCCCTCTTTCAGCTCGAAGCTGACGCGCTGGTTGTCGGTCAGCCCGCTCAGGCCCGATTGTTCGAGGGCGTTGATGTGGACGAAGATGTCCTTCGCGCCGCCCTCCGGCGCGATGAAGCCGTAACCCTTTGAAGTATTGAACCACTTCACGACACCATTCACCATCGCTTCACGTTCCTGTCCCGGATGGATCTGCCCGCAACATGCGGCAGGTCGGCCTCCGCCGGTCGCGTCGGAACGGGCGCCTTGCGGCAGACGGGTCCCCGGACGGTGCCGCCCAAGTTTTGCGTCAAATTGACGCCGAGGCAAGCGTTAACGATATGGGCGTCTCAGGGCCGGAGCGCGCGCAGCAGGAAACCGGGCAGGCGCTTCAGCGTGGCGGTGGCGACGGTGGCATATTCGATCTCGCCGGCCATCAGGCGCATGTAGAGGTGCCGGATCGTCCCCGAGCGCCGGAAGGCGGCATGGAAGCCCCGCCGCAGCGGACCCGAGAAGATGATCTGCCGGATCATGTTGGCCTGACGCAGGGCGGAATGGATCGGTTTCAGCGCCCGGGTGTAGCGGGTCAGCGCGCTGTCGGGACGGCCCGCCTTGATCGCCGCGACGGCGGCCTGGGCGGCCAGCTGGCCGCTTTTCATCGCATAGGCGATGCCCTCGCCGGTGATCGGATCGACCAGCCCCGCCGCATCCCCCGCCAGCAGCACGGGGCCGCGGCCCGGACGCTTGCGGAAGTCGCCAAAGGGCAGGAAATGGCCCTTCACCGGCATTTCCGGATCATGCCCCAGCAGCGCCAGGTAATCCGCCATCTCGGCCTTCATGTCGGTGTTCTTCGACAGCACGCCGCCCACCCCGATGGTCGAACTGCCGCTTTTCGGGAACAGCCAGCCATAGCCCCATTGCGCCGCCTCGAAATCGATCCGCAGGGGGGCGGTGGGATTGTCGGCGGCGGCGGGGGCCTCGACCTCAAGGCCGAAGCCGATGCGGTCGCGGTCGAAGCTTTGTCCGAACAGCGCCTTGGCCACCTGAGAGTTCACCCCGTCGGCACCGATCAGCACCTTGCCGGTCAGCCGCTCTCCGTTGGCCAGCTCGATCCGCACGGCGCCGGGATCGACGCGGGTGATCCGCTGGCCGGTGTAATCGGCCGCGCCCGCCGCCAGCGCGCGGGCGCACATCTCGGCATCGAAGCCGCGGCGCATGGTCAGGTGGATGGGCGGGATGTCCTCCAGCACGGAAAGCAGCTCTCCGTTGGCGTAGAAGCTGGCGGAATGGTGGGTTTCGATCAGCCGGGCGGGGATCGGCGCGCCGTAGATTTCCTCGAAGTAGCGGTAGCTGCGCCCGGTGAAGCCGCCGCCGCAGAGCTTTTCACGGGGAAAGGCCGCCTTGTCGATCAGCGCCACGGAAAGGCCTGCCCTGGCGGCCGTATAGGCCGCAGACGCCCCGGCGGGCCCGGCGCCGAGGACGAGGATGTCGAATGTCATTGCGCTCTAGCGTCCGAAAAAATCACGTATGTCGTCGAAAAGGCTGCCCGACGTAACGTAGAGCAGATGTCCCTGACCCTCATAGACCCGGATGCCATCCGCGTGAAGGCGGGACGCGAACTTCCGGGCCTCGGGCAGCGGGAAGACCGGATCGTCGGAGCCATGGAACAGCCGGATGCGGGCGCCGTGCAGGTCCGGGTCCGGCTCCAGCCGCCAGCGCAGCAGGGAGGCGGTCTGGGCCATCGTCTCTTTCAGGGAGGGACGGATCATGGTGGCGCGCTGCTTGTCGGCCAGGGCTTCGCTTTCCTCGGCGCGGGTCGGGTCGCTGTAGTGGTCCTCGCCGTAGAGAAGGGTGCGGTAATTCTCGGTCAGGGTGGCGTTCTGGCCGGCGAAATGGCTGCGCAGGCTGGCGCGCCAGAAATCCAGCGTGCCGCGCAGCGTCGAGAGCAGCGGCCCCGGAAAGCTGGTGGCGGAAGAGACCAGCGCGACGCGGATGTCGGGGGCGTTCAGCCGCTCGACGGTCTCGATCGCGATGGGGCCGCCGGTGGAATAGCCGATGATGTCGACATGTTGCACGTTCAGGGCGTTGACGTAATCGGCGATCAGCCGGGCCGAGCCGCGGATCTCGACCTGGTGATCGAGGGGCAGCTGGTCCATGCCGGGAAAGCGGTAGGCGACGACCTCGGTCCGGGGCAGGTGCCATTCCACGGCGGGGCGGAAGATGTCGACCGAGGCGAAGGCGCCCGGGATCAGCACCAGTGCGCGGTCGACCTTGTCGGGCACCTCGCGGGAGCGGGCGATGGGAAACTGGCCGGCCTGATCGGGGCCGGGCAGGGAAGAGCAGGCCTGCAGCAGGACCAGCAGCAGCAGGGGCAGGAGGCGGGGCAGCGTCACGTCGGGACCTTCTGGCGGGGGCGGATCTACCGGGCGGGGCGCCGGCGGCCTATATATGGCGCAAAAGCACAGGAGGGCACGAAATGGCCGGTCTGAAACTGACATGTCTGGACTGCGGACAGGTGAACCGCGTCCCCGAGGAACGTCTGGCGGCGGGGCCGAAATGCGGCACCTGCGGGGCGAAGCTGATGGAGGCCAAGGTCGGCCAGATCGACCCGGCCACGCTGGAGAAGGCCGCGCGCAACGACGAGGTGCCGCTGGTCGTCGATTTCTGGGCGCCCTGGTGCGGCCCCTGCCGGATGATGGCGCCGGAATTCTCCCGTGCGGCGAGCGAGCTGCAGGGCCGGGCGCGCTTCGTGAAGCTGAACACCGAGGAACACCAGCAGGCCAGCCCGAAATACAACATCCGGGGCATTCCCACGATGATCGCCTTCGCGGGCGGGCGGGAGCGCAAGCGCCAGGCCGGTGCGATGCGGGCACCGCAGATCATCGACTGGGTACGCGGGGTCTGACCCCGCGCGGCCCGGTTACAGCACCGTGACCTTGGTGCCGATCGGCACCTTGTCGTAAAGCGCGATGACGTCCTGGTTCTTCATGCGGAAGCAGCCCGAGGACGCGTTGCGCCCGATGGAGCTGGGCTGGGTGGTGCCGTGGATGCGGATGTAGGTGTCCTTGCCGCCCTGGTAGAGATACATCGCCCGCGCCCCCAGCGGATTGCCGGGCCCGCCCTTCATGCGCTCGTCATTGCCCTTGAAGCGGCCGTATTCACCGGGATTGCGCTCGATCATCTCGGGGGTGGGGCGCCAGGTGGGCCATTCGACCTTGCGCCGGATATTGGCCGCGCCGGTGAAGCCCAGGCCGGGCTTGGCGACCGCGATGCCGTAGCGCATCGCCTCTCCGGGGGCGGTGATGTGGTAGAGCATGTAGGCCCGTGGCAGGATCACGATCTCTCCGGGGGCGTAGCCGGCGGCGAAGGCGACCCGGGTGGGGGCCAGGATATCGGGGGTTTCCGCGGCCCGCAGCAGCCCCGGGGCGGCAAGCGTTGCCCCGGCGGACAGGCCGGCAATCAGGAAAGTGCGGCGGTCGGTCATGCGATCCTCCTTCGGGCTGGCGGGCAGCGTAGTCCTGCACCCTTGTGAGATCATGAATCTAGCCCGATGCCTGCCAAAGTCGCGCCCCGGTCCGCCAATCGGATCCGGCTGTCGCAGCTTTGCAACGATTCCCGGGGCACCGTGACGGTGCCCTGAGGGGAAATTTACCGCGTGCTTCGACCCTCGCCCTCCAGATGACCTGATCCGGGAGTGCCCCCATGACGGAATCCTCCGCCAACCTGTCGATGCCATATCTGCAGCCCTCTCAGGCGCAGAAACACGTGACCCACAACGAGGCGCTGGGAATCCTCGATGCGCTGGTGCAGCTCGCGGTGCTGGACCGCGATCTGGCCACGCCCCCCGCAAGCCCCGCCGAGGGCGACCGTTACATCGTCGCCGCCACTGCTACCGGCGCCTGGGCGGGGATGGAGGACCGGGTCGCCGTCTGGGATGGCGGCGGCTGGCTGTTCCTGGCCCCCCAGCCCGGCTGGCGCAGCTACGTGCTGGATGAAAGCAGCATGGTCAGCTGGCTGGGGTCGGGCTGGGTGATCGACGCGGGCCTGCCCGGATCGGTCTCTCTTCTGGGGATCAACGCCACGGCGGATGCCAGCAACCGGCTGGTTGTCTCGGCGGCCTCGACGCTGCTCAGCCATGAGGGGGCGGGGCACCAGCTGAAGATCAACAAGGCGGCGGCGGGCGATACCGGCAGCCTGCTTTACCAGACCGGCTGGAGCGGTCGGGCCGAGATGGGGCTGGCGGGATCCGATGCCTTCTCGGTCAAGGTGTCGGCCGATGGAAGCGCCTGGACCGTGGCGCTGAGCTTTGACGGCGCAACCGGGCTGGCCAGCGGTGCGGCGGTGCAGGCCTCGGCCTCGGATGCCACGGCGGGGCGGCTGATGACGGTCGGGGCCTTCGGGCTGGGCGACAGCGGCAGTGCCGTGGCCGCGCCTTCGGACGATGCCGATTCCTGCACGACCAGCGGCTTCTACAGCTTCACTGCCTCGGGCGCGAACTGCCCGGTGGGGGATCCCTCCGGGGGCAGCCTGATGGTGCTGCGGGGCGGCGCGTCCTCTCCGCGTCAGGTCTTCCTGTCGGAGGACGGCCAGCAGATGTGGTGCCGGGGATATGCCGCCAGCAGCTGGAGCCCCTGGCGCGCGGTCTTCACCCAGGCCTCTGTCGTCGGCACCGTCAGCCAAAGCGCCGGCGTGCCCACGGGGGCGGTGCTGGAAAGTGGCTCGAACGCCAATGGCGAATACACGCGCTGGGCCGATGGCACGCAGATCTGCACCAATGGCGGGGCCGCGATCACCACCGACCCGGCCAGCTTTGCCGGCACCCCGGTCAGCATCGACGGCGCCAAGCTGAAGATCGGCCGCTGGTACTGAGCGGGCCTGCCGGTCCGGGAACAACAAAGGGGCGCCCCGTCATGGGGCGCCCCTTTGTCGTCTGAGGCCTTCCATCCGGGCGAAATACCCCGGCGGGAGCGGCTTGTCTTGCGGGACTGGCGACCCCGGAAGGACTCGAACCCTCAACCTGCCGATTAGAAGTCGGCTGCTCTATCCAGTTGAGCTACGGGGCCAGCGCCCCGCCTTGTCGGATAATCCGGCTTGCATGGCAAGCGGGAAGCATCGCCTCACAGCATGATCGCGATCAGGATGAGCAGGAACACGATCACCGCTGCGCCGCGCCAGAGGTTCGGCATCTGGTAGGTTTCCTTGCGTGCGTAGCACTTTCCGCAAAATTGTCCGGAAAAGCGCATTTTGTGGCCGCATTCGCGGCATGTGAACAATCTTGGCATGATGTCCGGTTGTCCCCAAAGGTCTTCGAGTGAAAATACACGTGTTGCGCCGCCGGCCTGTCCCGGGGACCGACGGACGTTCACGTAACGTGCTTAACCAAATGTACCGGATACACGCCTACGGGATACGCCAAAGGGCACTGCCGGTTCAATGTGTGGATGGTCACATTTCAGTTCCGGGAGGCGGTTGGAGCTGCTTTTGAAAGGCTTCTCCATGCCCCTGTGCATAAAATGTCACACTTGGTTGTTAATCTTGGACCCGTCCGGGAGGCCGGCGCCACGGCACGGCGGGGGCGGTCGGGCCTGCGGCCCCTCGCCGGGGGCGCTGAAGGCGGCTATATCGGCGGGATGAGCCAGACCCTTGCCCATTTCGAAGCCGTGGCGCGCCGCACCGTTGCGAGCCTTCCGCCGGCGTTCCGCCCGGCGGCCGAGGCCGTGCTGCTGTATGTGGCCGACTGGCCCGAACCGGATATGCTGGCCGAGCTTGGGATCGACGATCCCCTTGATCTGACAGGGCTCTACGACGGCATTCCGATGACCGAGAAGACGCCCTGGGACATTGCGCCCCCCGATGTGGTCTGGATCTTCCGCGAACCGATCCTCGCGGAATGGCGGGACCGGGGCAATGTCGCGCTGGAGGCGCTGATCACCCATGTGGTGATCCACGAATTCGCCCATCACTTCGGCTGGAGCGACGACGACATCGCCGCCATCGACGAATGGTGGACCTGAGCCTCCGGTTCCGTCCGGAGACGCACCGTCGTGACAACGTCGCTTGCCCCGCCTAGGGTCCGCCCGATACCGATCGCAGGAGGGTGCCCATGTTTGCCTGGTTCGAGCGCCGCATCGACCCCTATCCCTCGGAAATGCCGGGGATGCCGCCGCGCGCGCTGTGGCGTTTCGTGCTGCACTACAGCCGCGGCGCGCTGCCCTGGCTGGGGCTGCTGGCCCTGGGCTCGGGGCTGATCGCCATTGTCGAGGTGATGCTGTTCGGCTGGCTGGGCGATCTGGTAGACCGCCTCTCGGACACCCCGAGAGAGCTGTTCTGGGCCCAGAACGGCTGGCGCATTGCCGGCATGGCGCTGGTGCTGCTGGTGCTGCTGCCGGGGATCAACGCGCTGTCCTCCATGGTGATGCACCAGGCGCTGCTGGGCAACTTCCCGCAGCGCATCCGCTGGCAGGCGCACCGCTACCTGCTGCGCCAGTCCATCGGCTATTTCCAGGACGAGTTCTCGGGGCGGATCTCTCAGCGGCTGATGCAGACCGCGCTGGCGGTGCGCGAAGTGGCGATGAAGCTGATGGATGTCGGCAGCTACGTGGTGATCTACTTCCTGGGCGCGCTGGTGCTGGCGGCGCATCAGGACTGGCGGCTGGCGCTGCCCTTCGTGGTCTGGGCGGCTGCCTACTGCGTCATGCTGGGGATCATCGTGCCGCGCCTGGGCCGGGTCGCGCAGGCGCAGGCCGATGCCCGCAGCGCCATGACCGGGCGCATCGTCGACAGCTACACCAACATCGCGACGGTCAAGCTGTTCTCGCATTCCGACCGGGAAGAGCGCTGGATGCGCGACGGCATGGACCGCTTCCTGGACACGGTGCACCGCCAGATGCGGCTTTCCAGCGCGCAGGACATCACGCTGAGCCTGATCAACGTCTGGCTGGTCGCCTCGGTCGCGGGGCTGGGGCTGTGGCTGTGGTCCAGCGACCGGGTCGCCGTGGGCGCCGTCGCCGTGGCGGTGCCGCTGGCCTTCCGCCTCAACAACATGGCGCACTGGATCATGTGGGAATTCGCCGCCCTGTTCGAGAACATCGGCACGGTGCGCGACGGCATCTCGAGCCTGGCGATGCCGCGCACGGTGCAGGACCGCCCCGGCGCGCAGCCGCTTCTGGTGAACCGGGGAGAGATCTGCTTTGATCAGGTGACCTTCCGCTACCAGGGCCGGGAAGAGGCGCATCCGCTGCCCGTCCTCGACGATCTGAACCTGACGCTGCGCCCCGGGGAACGGGTCGGGCTGGTGGGCCGCTCCGGCGCGGGGAAATCGACGCTGGTGAACCTGCTGCTGCGCTTCCATGACGTGGAAAGCGGGCAGATCACCATCGACGGGCAGGATGTGTCGCAGGTCACGCAGGACAGCCTGCGCGCCGCCATCGGCGTGGTGACGCAGGACAGCGCGCTGCTGCACCGCTCGGTGCGCGACAACATCGCCTACGGGCGTCCCGACGCGACCGAGGATCAGATCCGGGCCGCGCTACGGCTGGCCGAGGCCGAGGACTTCGTGCCGCGCCTGTCGGATGGCGCGGGGCGACGGGGTCTGGACGCCCATGTCGGCGAACGCGGCGTGAAGCTGTCGGGCGGGCAGCGGCAGCGGATCTCGATCGCGCGGGTGGCGCTGAAGGATGCGCCGATCCTGATCCTGGACGAGGCGACCAGCGCCCTCGACAGCGAGGTCGAGGCGGCGATCCAGTCGCGGCTGGAGGCGCTGATGGAGGGCAAGACGGTGATCGCCATCGCCCACCGCCTGTCCACCATCGCGGCCATGGACCGGCTGGTGGTGATGGACGGGGGCCGGATCCTGGAACAGGGCACCCATGCGGAGCTGCTGGCGAAGGGCGGCCTTTACGCGCGGCTCTGGCAGCGCCAGTCGGGCGGTTTCCTGGCCGCCGAGGACGCCTAGGTCAGGCGCGCGGCCCAGTCCGCGATGGCTCCGGCGGCGCTGGCCAGATGCGCCGCCTGGGTCAGCCCGGTGACGGATTTGCGCGGCGCGAGGTCGTGGTTGCCGTCCTCAAGCCAGTGCAGGGTGATCGCCGGCGAAAGCGCATAGGTCGCGACCTCGGCCCTTGTGCCGAAGGGATCGCGGCTGCCCTGGCAGATCAGCGTCGGACAGGTCAGCCCGGCCAGATGCGCGGTGCGCAGGTTCTCGGGCTTGCCAGTGGGGTGGAACGGGTAGCCCAGGCAGACCAGCCCGGCGATGCGACCTTCGGCGTGAAGATCCTGCGCGATCAGGCTGGCGACCCGGCCGCCCATCGACTTGCCACCGATCAGCAGCGGCCCGTCGCAGGGCAGGGCGTCGATTGCCGCGCGGTATTCCTGTTCCAGCAGCGCGACCTTCGGCGGCGGGCGTTTCGCGCCGCCGCTGCGCCGCCCGGCCATGTAGGCGAACTCGAACCGTGCGACCCGCAGGCCGCGGGCGGCCAGCCCCTCGGCCATCTGGCTCATGAAGGGCGTGTCCATGGCGGCGCCGGCCCCATGGGCCAGCAGCAGGGTGGGGCGGCCGGGCAGGTCGCCGGTCAGCAGGACGTCGGTCATCGCGGTCTCCGGACATGAAAAGGGCGCCGAACCGGCGCCCTGAAGGATCGGATCTGGGGCGCGCTCAGTGCGTCCAGGCGCCGCGACGCGAGCTGGCGAAGTTCTCGCCATAGCCGAAGGCGCGGACGTTGGGCTTGCGGCTGTGCGGCTCGCTCACCTCGGCCTCGATGCCGTTGTCGCGGGCGTAGTCCAGCGCGGCTTCCTTGCTGTCGAAACGCAGCTTCACCTGCGCCTGGGTGTCCGTGGCCGAGGTCCAGCCCATCAGCGGATCGATTTCCCGATTCGTCTCGGGGAAATACTCAAGCACCCAGTGGCGGGTCTTGGCGGTGCCGGATTGCATGGCGGTCTTGGCCGGACAATAGATGCGTGCACGCATGGGGGGCTCCTCAGATGACGCTCTCTTATCAGGAATTTCGGCGGGTGACGCAAGGTGTCGCGTCTGCTGACGCCTCCTGACAGCAGGGCCGCCGCGTCCCCCTTGCACCGGGCGCCAAAGACCCCAACTCTAGCACGGTCCCGTCCCCGGAGGTTCTGCCATGCCCTATGCCCACAGCGACAAGTCGATGCCGATCGGTGCCGAAGACGTCCGCACGCGCGAAAAGCTGGAAGGCGGCAAGGCGCTGGTGATGCACACGGAATTCAAGGCCGCCGGGGATCAGCCCACTGCCATCGCAGAGCTGTCGGCGGGGGTGCGGGCCGGCGAGCGCGACCAGGTGCTGCTGGGCGCGACCGGCACCGGCAAGACCTTCACCATGGCCAAGATCATCGAGCAGACCCAGCGTCCGGCGATCATCCTGGCCCCGAACAAGACGCTGGCCGCGCAATTGTACGGCGAATTCAAGGGATTCTTCCCCGACAACGCGGTCGAGTACTTCGTCAGCTTCTACGATTACTACCAGCCCGAGGCCTACGTGCCGCGCTCGGACACCTATATCGAGAAGGAATCGCAGATCAACGACCAGATCGACCGGATGCGCCACTCGGCCACCCGGGCGCTGCTGGAGCGTGACGACGTGATCATCGTCGCCTCGGTGTCCTGCATCTACGGCATCGGCAGCGTCGAGACCTACGGCGCGATGACCCAGGACCTGCATGTCGGCAGCGAATACGACCAGCGCAAGGTGATCGCCGATCTGGTGGCCCAGCAGTACAAGCGCAACGATCAGGCCTTCCAGCGCGGCAGCTTCCGGGTGCGGGGCGATTCGCTGGAACTCTGGCCCGCCCACCTTGAGGACCGCGCCTGGCGGCTGTCCTTCTTCGGCGAGGAGCTGGAGGGGATCACCGAATTCGACCCCCTGACCGGAGAGCGCACCGGCACGATGGAACGTGTCCGGGTCTATGCCAACAGCCACTACGTGACGCCGAAGCCGACGATGACCCAGGCGATCATCGGCATCAAGAAAGAGCTGCGCCAGCGCCTCGACCAGCTGGTCGGCGAGGGCAAGCTGCTGGAAGCGCAGCGGCTGGAGCAGCGCACCAATTTCGACATCGAGATGCTGGAGGCCACCGGCGTCTGCAACGGGATCGAGAACTATTCGCGCTACCTCACGGGGCGCAATCCCGGAGAGCCGCCGCCGACGCTGTTCGAATTCATCCCCGACAATGCCATCGTCTTTGCCGATGAAAGCCACGTCTCCGTGCCGCAGATCGGCGGCATGTACCGGGGCGACTACCGGCGCAAGTTCACCCTGGCCGAACACGGTTTCCGCCTGCCGTCCTGCATGGACAACCGCCCCCTCAAGTTTGAGGAATGGGACGCCATGCGCCCGCAGTCGGTTTACGTCTCCGCAACGCCCGGCGCCTGGGAGCTGGAGCAGACCGGCGGTGTCTTCACCGAGCAGGTGATCCGCCCCACCGGCCTGCTGGACCCCCCGGTCGAGATCCGCCCCGTCGACATGCAGGTGGACGATCTGCTGGACGAGGTGCGCAAGGTCTCGGCCAAGGGGTTCCGGACGCTGTGCACCGTGCTGACCAAGCGCATGGCCGAGGACCTGACCGAGTACATGCACGAGCAGGGCATCAAGGTGCGCTACATGCATTCCGACATCGATACGCTGGAGCGGATCGAGATCCTGCGGGACCTGCGCCTTGGCGCCTTCGACGTGCTGATCGGGATCAACCTGCTGCGCGAGGGGCTGGATATTCCCGAATGCGGGCTGGTGGCGATCCTGGATGCCGACAAGGAGGGCTTCCTGCGTTCCGAAACCTCGCTGATCCAGACCATCGGGCGGGCGGCGCGCAACGCCGAGGGCCGCGTGATCATGTATGCCGACCGCAAGACCGGCTCCATGGAGCGCGCCCTGGCCGAGACCGAGCGCCGCCGCGAGAAGCAGCAGGCCTACAACGAGGAACACGGGATCACCCCGGCGACGGTGAAGAAGAACGTCGACGACATCCTGGCCGGGCTCTACCAGGGCGACACCGACATGGCGCGCGTCACCGCCCAGGTCGATAAGCCGATGGTGGGGGCCAACCTTCAGGCGCATCTGGACGGGCTGCGCGCCGAGATGCGCAAGGCCGCCGAGAACCTGGAATTCGAGGACGCTGCCCGCCTGCGCGACGAGGTCAAGCGGCTGGAAGCGGTGGAGCTTGCCGTCAGCGACGATCCGATGGCGCGGCAAAGCGCGGTGGACGCCGCCGCCGAGGCCGCGATGAAAAGCCGGGGCCGCTCGACCGCAGGGCGGCCGGGGCAGCGCGGCGGCAACGTGCGGCGGCGCAAGCACTGAGGCGCGGCGCCCCAGTTCGCGCCGCTCAGTCGCCCACGCTCAGGCCCATGGGCTGGATCTTCGGCAGTTTCGGGGGCGTCTTGATCCCGAGGTCCAGCACGTAGACCGCCAGGGCCAGAAGGCTCAGGGCGGCAAGGACAAGGGTCACGGTCGATCCGGTGCGCATGGTCGGCTCCTCCGGGGGCGGGGGTGTCGGCGGTTGGGGTGTCGGCGGTTCTGGGCCAACGCCGGGGCGGGCAGGGGGTTCCGGCCTGTCGCGGGGGAACCGCGGGGTGCCCCGAAGGCGTTGTATCCATGACACACGCCGAAAGGAGCTTCGCCATGGAATTCGGTATCCTCGGGCTGATCATCCTGATCGCCGACATCTACGCCATCTACAACGTTGCCGTCTCGGGCACCTCTGCCGGGGCCAAGATCCTGTGGGTCCTGCTGATCCTGATCCTGCCGGTCATCGGCTTCATCCTGTGGCTGGTCGCCGGCCCGCGCGGGGGCTCGGCCCGGATCTGACCCCGATCTGATTGCGGGCCCGGGCTGCGCGGTGCTTGCCGCGCGGCCCGCTTCGGGGCATCCTGTTCCCACGGACGGAGCAGCCCCATGATCCTTCTGCACGCCAGCCATACCCACCTTTATCCCGGCGCCCGCGGGCGCATCGACGGGACGGGGGACGGCGCGGCGATGGTGCATTTCGCGGACGGGGCGCAGGCCCCCGCGCAGCTGGGACCGGACACGCTGCACGTCGCGGCGCATCGCACCCTGGCGGGCACGGTCATCGCTGCGCAGCGCTGGCGCATCCGCCGCGAGGGCGCCGGCTTCCGGGTGCTGGGACACCAGCTTCCGGTCTGAGGCCAGAAACCCGGCTTTTCGCGTTCCGGGGTGATTGACTCCCTGCCTTTCCTCTATATAAGCGCGGCTTCACTGGTGTTGGTGGCCCCCGCAAGGGGATGCCTGTCAACCCGGGCAGCCTGTCCCGGAAGGGAGAGGTCCGGGGAGAGGACAACGCCCTTCACTGTGCCTTCCGGGGCATGACCATTCTGAAGGAGATCAGCCGTGACCAAACGCACGTCTGCCAAGTACAAAATTGACCGCCGCATGGGCGAAAACATCTGGGGCCGCGCCAAGTCCCCGGTGAACCGTCGTGAATACGGCCCGGGCCAGCACGGCCAGCGCCGCAAGGGCAAACTGTCGGACTTCGGTCTGCAGCTGCGCGCCAAGCAGAAGCTGAAAGGCTACTACGGCGACCTGACCGAGAAGCAGTTCCGTCGCATCTTCGGTGAAGCCGAGCGTCGCAAGGGCGACACCGGCGAGCTGCTGATCGGCCTGCTGGAGCGCCGCCTGGACGCCGTCGTCTACCGCGCCAAGTTCGTGCCGACCGTCTTCGCAGCCCGTCAGTTCGTGAACCACGGTCACGTCCTGGTGAACGGCAAGCGCGTGAACATCCCCTCCTACCGCGTGAAGGAAGGTGACGTCATCGAGGTCCGCGAAAAGTCCAAGCAGATGGTTGTCCTCCTGGAAGCTGTCCAGCTGACCGAGCGCGACGTTCCCGATTACCTGGAAGTCGACCACTCGAAGATGACCGCGACCTTCGTGCGCACCCCGGGCCTGTCGGACGTTCCCTACGCCGTCCAGATGGAACCCCACCTGGTGATCGAATTCTACGCGCAGAACTGATCTCTGCGCCGATCCGGATCGAAAGGGCCGCCCCTCGGGGTGGCCCTTTTTGCTTTTGGCGCCCTGGCCGGCCATGACGTTCCGTTTCAGGCTGTTGCAGCGCGTGATCCTGTCTTTGCAGGGCAGGGCGGGGCGAAAGTGTGGCCTGTGGACCCCGCCGGGCGGGATAGCCGGGAAACTTGCGCAACTACGCCTTTCCATGCCCTGCCCCGGGGGCTAGAAGGTCGCGTGTTGCAGAGGTGAGATCATGTCACAATCCATTACCCCGCAGCCCGGAATCATGGAAATCGCGCTCTACCAGGGTGGGGCTTCCAAGGTCGAAGGCGTGTCCGACGTCGTCAAGCTGTCGTCGAACGAGAACCCCTATGGCGCCGGCGATGCCGCCAAGGAAGCGTTCCGCCGGGCGTCCCATGATCTCCATCGCTACCCGAACACCGACCACGCCGAGCTGCGCGCGGCCATCGGCGCGCGCCACGGGCTGGACCCGAACCGCATCATCTGCGGCGTCGGCTCGGACGAGGTGCTGCAGATGCTGGCCCAGGCCTATGCCGGCCCCGGCGACGAGGTCGTCTTCACCGAGCATGGCTTTGCCATGTACAAGATCCTGGCCCATGCGGTCGGCGCCACGCCGGTCGAGGTCAAGGAACGCGAGCGCGTCACCGATGTCGAGGCGATCCTGGCGGCCTGCACGCCGAGGACCCGGCTGGTCTTCATCGCCAATCCGAACAACCCGACCGGCACGATGATCGGCGGCAACGAGGTCGCGCGCCTCGCCGCCGGCCTGCCCGAGGGCGCCCTGCTGGTGCTCGACGGGGCCTATGCCGAATATGTCGAGGGCTTCGATGGCGGCGCGGCCCATGTCGAGGCCCGCGACAATGTCTTCATGACCCGGACCTTCTCGAAGATCTACGGCCTTGGCGGGCTGCGGATCGGCTGGGGCTATGGCACCCAGGAGGTCATCGACGTGCTGAACCGGATCCGCCAGCCCTTCAACCTGTCGACCGCGCAGATCGCGGCGGCGGTGGCGGCGGTCAACGATACGGCCCACGTGGAACGCTCGCGCTCCGAGAACAGCCGCCTGCGCGCCTGGCTGGCCGAGGCGCTGGCCGAACATGGCGTGCCCTCGGACACCTCCTGCGCCAATTTCATCCTGGCCCGCTTCGCCGATGCCGATGAGGCCGCGGCCTGCGATGCCTTCCTGAAGGCCCGCGGGCTGATCGTGCGGCAGGTGGCGGGCTACAACCTGCCCCATTGCCTGCGCATCACCATCGGGGACGAGCCCTCCTGCCGCCGCGTGGCCCATGCCATCGGCCAGTTCAAGGCCGGGGTGCCGGCGTGAGCCTACGCCCGGTCGGCACGGTGGCCCTGATCGGTCTCGGGCTGATCGCCTCCTCGATCGCCTGGTCCGCAAAGCGGGCCGGGCAGACGCGGATTACGGGCTACGACATCTCTCCCGAGGTGCGCGAGACCGCGCGCCGCATCGGCCTGTGCGATCAGGTCTGCGACACCCCCGCCGATGCGGTGGCCGAAGCCGATCTGGTGATCCTCTGCGTGCCGGTGGGCGCCATGGGCCGCGTGGCCGAGGCGGTTTGCCCGTATCTGAAGCCCGGTGCGATCCTGTCGGATGTCGGTTCGGTCAAGGGCTCGGTCATCGAGGCGGTGACGCCCTTCGTGCCCGCAGGCGTCGATTTCATCCCCGCCCACCCGCTGGCGGGGACCGAGCATTCCGGCCCCGAGGCGGGGTTCGCGGGGCTTTTCGACAACCGCTGGTGCCTGATCGTGCCAACGCAGGGCACCCGCCCCGAAAGCACCGCCGCCCTGCGCGCCTTCTGGGAAAGCCTGGGCGCCAATGTCGACGAGATGGATGCCCAGCACCACGATCTGGTGCTGGCCGTCACCTCGCATACGCCGCACCTCATTGCCTATACGATGGTGGGGGTCGCCGATGATCTGCGCCGGGTCACCGACAGCGAGGTGATCAAGTATTCCGCCGCCGGTTTCCGGGACTTCACCCGGATCGCGGCTTCGGATCCGACGATGTGGCGCGATGTCTTCCTGTCGAACAAGGAGGCCACGCTGGAGATCCTCGGGCGCTTCACCGAAGAGCTTTTCGCGCTGCAGCGGGCGATCAGGCAGGGCGACGGCGAGCACCTGCATGCCTATTTCACCCGCACCCGTGCCATCCGCCGCGGAATCATCGAAGCCGGGCAGGACACAGATGCGCCCGACTTCGGGCGTGGGGGCGCGGCCCGGAAGTAAGGTGCCGTGGTCCGGTTTCCCGCTGGAAAACCGGAGGCCTCCGGCGGGGATATTTCCGGCCAGATGAAAGAGCCGGGGCGCGCCCTGCGGTTTCATCTTTCCCCAAATATGCCCTAGCGCAGCCGCAGGGGCGGGACGGGACCGAGGGGCAGGATGCCCAGCCAGGCCACGCCCTGGCGGAAGGTGATCTTCGCCTCCAGCCTGTCCCGATCACCGCCGAGCCCGGCCATGAAGCCCAGAACGCCCTCGATCTGCTTCGCGGCCTTCGGGTCGAGCGCATGGGCCTTGGTGGCGAGCGTGAGCATCTGGCGCCAGTTTTCCGCCTTCAGATCCAGCTCTCCGTCCGGGCGGCCCTGGGCGTCGACATCGAGCGTGCCGCTGGCCTGCAGCAGCAGGGCGCCCCAGTGGATCCGCGCCGCAGCGAGGTCGATGTGACGGGGTTGCGGGCGGGTGGCGTTCAGCGCCTGGCGGTCCCAGGGCCGGGTGAAGGTGACCTCGGCATCGAGCTTCACTTCGTCCAGGGTTTCGGGCAGGGCGGTGGCGGCGCCCAGCCGGTTGAGGATGCGGGCCGGGGGGGTGACGCCCGTGGCCTCCAGCCCCAGGCGGTAGCGCGCCGGTGTCGCGGCATCCTGCGCCATCGCGAGGCTGAGATCCGCGACCGACATCGCCACCTGGCCGCCGAGGAACAGGTTCTTGCCGGCCATCTGCACCCGCTCCAGCTCCAGCGCGCGACCGGGATGCAGGCGGAGCGAGGCGCGCAGATCGTCGTCCTCCAGCGGGAAGCTGACCCAGGGGGTGGCGATCTGGATTTCGGACGGGGCGACCGCGATCAGGTGATGGGGCGTGTAGGACAGGGTGTAGAGTCCGAACTCGGGCAGCTGCACCGCCAGGCGGGACCTGGGATCGGCCAGCGAGAGGTCCTTCCAGTCCGCATCGAAGCGGTTCGGGAAGCCCTGCACGGAAAAGGCGCTGTATTCGGCCTGCCAGCCGGCGGCGCGGCGCTCGGCGAACCAGCCTTCCAGGCCCTGGCGCAGGGCATGGGCCCCCCAGAACCAGAACCCGGCCCAGCCGATGGCCAGCACCAGGACAAGGGCGAAGATCCCGTAGGCGAAACGTTTCATGGGCTCCCCTTTTCGACGGCCGTCAGAGAGTGTTTATAGGGGGTCAGACAGAAAGGACCAGAGATGGACATGTGGGTCTTCGGCTACGGATCGCTGCTTTGGAAACCCGGGTTCGACCCGGCGGAACGGGTCGTGGCACGGCTGTCGGGCTATGCGCGCTCCTTCTGCATGACCTCGATCCACCACCGCGGCTCGGAGGAGGAACCGGGGCTGGTGCTGGCGCTGGACCCGGCCGAGGGGGCGGGCTGCACGGGGCTGGCGCTGCGCGTCGCGCCTGGAGAGGAGGACCACGTCCTTGCCTACCTGCGTGAACGCGAGCTGGTCTCCTCGGCCTATCTGGAAAAGTCTCTGCCGGTCGATCTGACCGATGGCCGCCAGGTCGAGGCGCTGACCTATGTGATCAACCCCGGCCACCGGCAATATTGCGGCGGCCTGCCGCTGGAGGAACAGGCCCAGGTGATCGCCCATGCCCATGGCGGCATGGGGCCGAATTCCGAATATCTGTGGAACACCGCACGACATCTTGAAGAGATCGGTCTGGCCGATGCGGATTTGACATGGTTGGCGGAAAGGGTGCGCCAGCTTCAAGGATAAGCCTTTTCTCGGGGCGGGGCGGCTTCTAGGGTCGGGGCGGATCTTCATCTTAACCAATCTCGGGACCCTTCCGCATGGACCAGACGGGGCAGACCGCCGCGCCGCAATTCTCTCAGCCGATCCGGCAGATCATGCTGATGCTGATCGTGCTGGCCCTCTCGGGGCTGGGGGCGGTGATGGCCGCGCCGGTGGTGATGCCGGTGTTCCTGGCGAACCCCTATCTGAACGGCTTCATCGGCTGCGTCTTCGTGGTGGGGGTGCTGTCGTGCTTCTGGCAGGTCGGTCAGCTGATCGCCTCGGTGCGCTGGATCGAGGGTTTCGTGGGCGGCCTGCGCGACGATTCCAACCGCGCCCCGCGCCTGCTGATGCCGCTGGCAACGCTGCTGGGCGGCAAGGCGCGGCGGCGGCAGATCTCTTCCGGCTCGGCGACCTCGATCCTGGAATCCGTCGCGACCCGGATCGACGAGGCGCGCGAGATCACGCGCTACATCACCTCTCTGCTGATCTTCCTGGGGCTGCTGGGCACCTTCTATGGCCTCGCGACCACGGTGCCCGCGCTGGTCGATACGATCCGTTCGCTGGCGCCGCAGGACGGCGAGACCGGGACCCAGATTTTCGCCCGGCTGATGAGCGGCCTTCAGGGCCAGCTGTCGGGCATGGGCGTGGCCTTCGCCTCTTCGCTGCTGGGGCTGGCGGGGTCGCTGGTGGTGGGCCTGCTGGAGCTGTTCGCCGGGCACGGCCAGAACCGTTTCTACCGCGAGCTTGAGGAATGGCTTTCGACCATCACGCGGCTGGGCTTTGCCGAGGGGGATGGTGCCTCGGAAAGCTCGGCGCTGGTGGCGGTGCTGGATACGCTGGGCGACCGGATGGAAGAGATGCAGATGCTCTTTGCCCGCGCCGAGGAGGGGCGTTCCGAGGTCGATGCCAAGCTCTCGAGCCTCGTGGACATGATCGAGCGGCTGACCGACCGGATGGCGGCGCAGAACGCCGTGACCAGCCCGATTGCCGATGCGCTGAACCGGATCGCTTCGGGGCAGGAGGCGTTGCTGGCGCGGATGGGGGCGGAAGAAACGGATGGTTTCGATGCCGAGAGCCGGATGCGCCTGCGCTCCATGGACGTGCAGCTGGTGCGCATCCTCGAGGAGATTTCCGCCGGTCGTCACGAGACCATGGCCGAACTGCGCGGAGAGATCGCCGCGATGACCCGCGCGATCTCCCATGCCTCGGCACTGCCGCCGCTGCGCGCCCCCGAGCGCAAGGGCTGAGCCATGGGCCTTTCCCGCAGATCCGGCGCCCGGTTGCAGGCCAATATCTGGCCGGGATTCGTCGATGCGATGACGGGCCTGCTGATGGTGCTGATGTTCGTGCTGACCATCTTCATGGTGGTGCAGTTCGTGCTGCAGGACACGATCAACGGCCAGGAAAAGACCATCTCCGGACAGGAGAGCGAGCTGGATTCGCTGTCTTCACAGGTCTCGCAGCTGAGTTCCGCCCTGGGTCTGGCGCAGGATCAGAACGCGAAGCTGAAGGGAGAGCTGGGGACGCTGAACGCCACCCTGTCGGACCGGCAGGGGCAGCTTGACCAGCAATCGGCGCTGATCGCCACGCTGACGCAGCAGCGCGATGCGACCCAGGCGGCGCTGAAGACCGCTCAGGGCAAGATCACCGATTTCGAGGCCCAGGTGGCGGCGCTGATCGGCGCCCGCGATGCGGCGCGGGGGCAGGTCGCGGACCTGAAGGCCGCGCAGGCGAAACAGGCCGATGCCCAGGCGGCGCTGGAGGCCTCGCTTGCCCAGGCGCGCAGCGAGGTCGATGCCCAGGCCGAAGCCGCGCGGCTGGCGGCGGCCCGGCGCGAGGCGCTGCAGGCGCTGATCGACGACCTGAAGGCGAAGAATGCCGACGCCGGCAGCCAGTCGGCGGCGCTGCAGGGGCAGGTCGGGGATCTGACGCAGCAGCTCTCGGAGGCGCAGAAGGCCCAGCTGGCCGAGGCTGCCGCCGCCAAGGCACTGCGCGACAAGCTGCAATCCTCTCAGGATGCGCTGACGGCGATGACCCTGACGCTGGAGCAGGAGCGCCAGAAGGCCGAAGAGACGCTGACGCTTCTGGCCGCTGCCCAGACCGCCAAGCAGGATCTGGATGCAAAGCTGGCCGCCGCGGTGCTGGCGCAGCAGAAGGCCGAGGCGCAGGTGGCGGATCAGGCCGATGCCCAGACCCGGGTGGCGGATCTTCAGGCCCAGATCGCCGGCTTGCAGACGCAGCTTCAGGCCGCCAAGGGCGCAAGCGCGGATCAGGATGACATCCGGGCGCAACTGGCGGCAGCGCTGGCCGCCAGGCTGAAGGCCGAGGCTGCGGCCCGGGACCAGATGAGCGCGGCCGAGCAACGCCAGGTGCTGCTGAGCGCGGCGAACAAGGCACTGGCCGAGCAGAAGGCGCAATCTGCGGATCAGGCGCGCCGCACGGCCCTGCTGAACAGCCAGGTGGCGGCGCTGCGGACCCAGCTCGGCAGCCTTCAGGCGCTTCTGGATGATTACAAGCAGCGCGATGCGGCCAGCCAGGTGCAGCTTCAGTCGCTGGGCTCGGACCTGAATGCGGCTCTGGCCCGCGCCGCCGCCGTCGAGAAACGCGAACGCGAAAAGGCCGAGGCCGAGGCCCGGCGCATGGCCGAGGCCGCCCAGAAATACGAGAAGCAGGCGGAAGAGCTGGCCCGCTACCGCTCTGACTTCTTTGGCCGCATGCGCGAGGTTCTGGCCGGGCAGGATGGCGTGCGCATCGTGGGCGACCGGTTCGTCTTCTCCTCCGAAGTGCTGTTCCCGGCAGGTTCGGCGGTCCTTTCGGCGGAGGGGGATGAGCAGATCCGCAAGATTTCCGGCCTTTTGATGGAGATCAGTCAGGAGATGCCCTCGGACGTGGACTGGATCATCCGTGTGGATGGTCATACCGATGACGTGCCGCTGTCGGGCAACGGGCAATATGCCGACAACTGGGAGCTGTCCCAGGCCCGCGCCCTCTCGGTCGTGCGCCGGATGATCCAGTACGGGGTGCCGCCGGACCGGCTTTCGGCAAACGGGTTCGGTCAGTACCAGCCGATTGCCAAGGGCGAGACGCCCGAGGCCCGGGCGCAGAACCGGCGGATCGAACTGAAGCTGACGGAACGCTGAGGCAGAGGGGATGGCATGCAGTCCCCTGGCGGGGGCGTCTGCGTGGCTTTTGTCTCAGCCGCTTGCGCGCGCCGAAGTGTCGTCTGGAGGGCGCGCCACGTTGTCCTCAAGGTCCTCGAACACCGTCTGGTCAAGGGCGCGGGGCGCGCGCGCGTCCACCATTTTGACTGCGGCTTTCAAAACGGATCCAGCTGCTCGCAACATCCTGATTTCGAAGGTGCTGATGGACGTCACAGCGCCCGACACGGCACAAATTGTCCGCGCCAGACCGGCGGCCCGTCTGGCAGCGGGGGCATCCATGCCGGGTCTGGCAGCAGGTCGCGGCGAGGCTGTCCGGCGAGGAAGCTGCCATCGCCGCAGGTGTCGCCCCGCCCGTCGGATCGCGGTGGTATCGCAGGTCTGGCGGAATACCCTCCATTTATCTCGCGTCTTCGGTCCCCTGCTGAAGAGCCGCAGCCTTTCGTTCCCGCGCGAGGCAATCGCCATCGAATGCCCCCGGGGCACAGGCCCATGGGCGATCGCACGCAAGGCGGGGCCGATCCCCCGGCATCATCCCGCGTGAGACAAGGCAATACGCAGCAGAGAGTTCAGCCGCACATGAAGAGCGTGCGGTCGAACCTCCAAAGGTCAGCAGGCGCGCGGTCCCCTCCCCCGTCCTGCGCGACGACGTGCAGGATCGGCTGTCCGGTCTCACTGCCACAGCAGATCTCACAACGTGAGCGGTGGACGCCCCGAGGCTTAGGCCATGTGCATCAGCCATGAAGCCATCTGTCAGACCATGGTTCGAAGGGTGTGGGGCGCTGAGGCGAGCACGTTCAGCCCGTCTCCGCTCCGGCCGCGCGCTCCGGATGCCCCGCGAACGAGCCCGAAACCGCGGCAAGGTCCCCGCGTTGGCGCTTTGATGGTCTGCAAACGCCCGGCGGAGATCAATGATCTGGCGGTTCCTGGCCTCGGGGACGGCGAGCCCATATTCGGCCATGGCAGTCAGGGGATCGGCACGGCTGGCCGCGCGCACGAACCGCTTCACCATGCGCCTGCACATGGCGCGCATGGAGGGATGTGGAGCAGGCAGGGAGTGGGCCGGGTCTTGCTGGCCAAGGTGCCGAGGCCCCACAGGATGTCACCGCCGGGATGTGCGGCAGCTTTCCTGCCCCCTTGCGCCGTTCGTTAACGTGGGACCTGGGAACCAAGAGGGACAACATGCGCAGTCGCGGGCCGAAACCGGTCTGGCCCTCTGCTTCTGCGACCCCCAGAGCCCTTCTCGCCAATGCATGGCAGCGCGGCAGCAAGGAGGACACCAATGCTCTGCTCCACCAATACGCCCCAAAGGCCACGGATCCCAGCAAACACGGTACTGAAGCGATAAGCGCCGCCGCTCATGCACTGAACACGCGCCTTCCGACAATCGCTTGGGGGCCACAGCCGCAGAGGCTCCCGAGCTGCTTCTCGAACGGGATATGATCGAAGGCGTTGCGACGGCCGGCTTAAGCCACCGAATATCTGTCCATTCGCTACACCGGGCGGTCGGGAGAAGCCGGCGGCAGCGGTGACAATGTGCTGACCGAAACGATCAACGGTCTCGTCAAGGCCGAGGTCATCCAGCGCCGCAGCTCCAGGCGCAGTTTCGAGGCTGTCGAAAATGCTACGCTTGAAAAGGGTCTATTGGTTCAACAGCTGCCGGCTGCTCCAGCCGATCAGGAATAACCCTCCGCCAGAAGCAAAGACAACTTCTGTGCAGTTCCGGAAACGGCAGACTTGGCCGCGTAACCACAGGGACACAGTCTTCGGCGCCTGGCGTGGATCGGGGCTCTGCCCCTCTGGCGCCCGTGCCGGGCGCCATTCACCCCGGGATATTTCCGGCCAGATGATGGAGAGCCTGGATCCCTGTCATCTGGCCGGAAATATCCCGGGGGGCCGCCGGAGGCGGTGGGGGCAGCGCCCCCTCTCGTTCGGAAGCAGGGCGTAACAAAAGGGCGGGGAAAGCCCCGCCCTTTGTCTTTCGTGTCTTCGGAACGATCAGTCCGCCGTAAGAAGGGGCGGCTTGTTGCCGGAGAGCTGCAGCTTGTCCGGCCCCTTGATCTGCAGGTCGATCTCGCCGTTCTTGACTGCGACCTTGACCACACCGCCTTTCGAGAGCTTGCCGAAAAGCAGCTCCTCGGCCAGCGGTTTCTTGATGTGCTCCTGGATCACGCGGCCCAGCGGACGGGCGCCCATCTTGTCGTCATAGCCCTTGTCGGCCAGCCATTCGGCGGCGGGACGGGTCAGCTCGATCGCCACGCCGCGGTCCATCAGCTGGGCCTCGAGTTGCAGGACGAACTTCTCGACCACCTGAAGGATGACCTCTTTCGGCAGCGGGCCGAAGGAGATAACGGCGTCCAGACGGTTGCGGAACTCCGGCGTGAAGGTGCGCTCGATGGCGGCGGTATCCTCGCCCTCGCGACGGTCACGCCCAAAGCCGATGGCCGATTTCGCCTGTTCGGCGGCGCCGGCATTCGAGGTCATGATCAGGATCACGTTGCGGAAGTTCACCGTGCGACCGTTGTGGTCGGTGAGTTTCCCGTGATCCATCACCTGCAGCAGGATGTTGTAGACATCCGGATGCGCCTTCTCGATCTCGTCCAGCAGCAGCACGCAGTGCGGATGCTGGTCGACGCCGTCGGTCAGCAGCCCGCCCTGATCGAAGCCGACATAGCCCGGAGGGGCGCCGATCAGCCGCGAAACCGCGTGTTTCTCCATGTATTCCGACATGTCGAAGCGCAGCAGCTCCACGCCCAGCGTATCCGCCAGCTGTTTCGCCACCTCGGTCTTGCCGACGCCGGTGGGGCCGGCGAAGAGGTAGTTGCCGATCGGCTTCTCGGGTTCGCGCAGGCCGGCGCGGGCCAGCTTGATCGCCGAGGACAGCGCCTCGATCGCGGCGTTCTGGCCGAAGACCACGCGTTTCAGCGAGCCTTCGAGATCCTTCAGCACCTCGGCATCGTCCTTGGTGACGTTCTTCGGCGGGATGCGGGCGATCTTGGCGACGACGGCCTCGATCTCCTTCACGCCAATGGTCTTGCGGCGCTTGCTTTCCGCGACCAGGTGCTGGGCGGCGCCGGCCTCGTCAATGACGTCGATGGCCTTGTCGGGCAGCTTGCGGTCGTTGATGTAGCGCGCCGAGAGCTCGACCGCTGTCTTCACCGCATCATTGGTGTAACGGATGCCGTGGTGTTCCTCGAAATAGGGCTTGAGGCCCTGGAGGATCTTCACCGCGTCCTCGACCGAGGGCTCGTTCACGTCGATCTTCTGGAACCGGCGGGACAGCGCGCGGTCCTTCTCGAAATGCTGGCGGAACTCCTTGTAGGTGGTGGAGCCCATGCAGCGCAGCTTGCCGCCCTGAAGCGCGGGCTTCAGCAGGTTGGAAGCATCCATTGCCCCGCCCGAGGTCGCCCCGGCGCCGATCACGGTGTGGATCTCGTCGATGAAGAGCACCGCGTCGGGGTGGTTCTCCAGTTCGGTAACTACGGATTTCAGCCGTTCCTCGAAATCGCCGCGGTAGCGGGTGCCGGCCAGCAGCGCGCCCATGTCGAGCGAGAAGATGACCGTGTTCGCCAGAACCTCGGGGGTTTCGCCCGAGACGATCTTGCGTGCGAGGCCTTCGGCGATGGCGGTCTTGCCGACACCGGGATCGCCCACCAGCAGCGGGTTGTTCTTGCGCCGGCGGCACAGGACCTGGATGCAGCGCTCGACCTCATGGGCACGGCCGATCAGCGGATCGACCTCGCCCTCGCGGGCCTTCGCGTTGAGATTCACGCAGTACTTGTCGAGCGCGGATTCCTTGCCGTCGCCCTCGGAACTCGAGGCGGCGGCCTTCGGGGCCGCGCTCTGGCGGTCCTCGTTCTCGGAGCCGGTGACGGGGCGGGTCTCGCCGTAGGCGGGATCCTTGGCGACACCATGGGCGATGAAGTTCACCGCGTCATAGCGCGTCATGTCCTGCTCCTGCAGGAAGTAGGCCGCGTTGGATTCCCGTTCCGCGAAGATGGCGACCAGCACGTTGGCGCCCGTGACCTCTGTGCGGCCGGAGCTTTGAACATGGATGGCGGCGCGCTGGATCACGCGTTGGAAGGCCGCGGTCGGGACCGCTTCGGACCCGTCGATGTCGGTGACAAGGTTCTGCAACTCCTCGTCCACGAATTCGACAAGAGTCTGTCGCAATTCTTCTGTATCGACCGAACAGGCCTTCATGACGCGCGCGGCGTCGGGTTCGTCGATCAGGGCCAGCAGCAAATGCTCCAGAGTGGCGAATTCGTGGTGACGCGCATTCGCCAGGGCCAGGGCTGCGTGGATGGCCTGTTCCAGAGTGGTCGAGAATGAAGGCACTTGTGGGCTCCTTTTCGATCTATGTCGGAGCGGGGTGCGGGGACCCCGGGTCCAACCTTGGCCTCTCAATATTAAAGTTTGGTCGATCTCCTGCGCGCTTCAAGGGTTTTCTGCGCGCGCAGGATCACATTTGCCGACAGGAATACGGGTTCGCGTGTGAATCCGGCGTTTCTCAGAAGGAATCCTTCCGGCGGCGGATCTCGGCGAAGACCTCGGCGGGAGAGGCGCCGGCAAGGCCGAGAGAGAGCGCAACTTCGGGCAGATGCGCGCGCAGGAAGGGGTTTGTGGCAAGTTCCAGGGATAGAAGGGACGGGACCGTCGGGCGTCCTTCGGCTCGGGCGGCGTCAATCTCCGCTGTTCTGGATATAAGGGCGGCGTTGCCGGGTTCAATGGTCAGCGCGAAGCGGGCGTTCGACTGGGTGTATTCATGGCCCGAGCAGACCAGGGTTTCGGGGGGCAGGGCGGCCAGTTTCGACAGGCTCTCGTGCATCATCGGGAAGGTCCCCTCGAAGACCCGTCCGCAGCCCATGGCCATCAGGCTGTCGGCGGTGAAGACCATCTGCGCCTGCGGCAGGTGGAAGGCGATGTGGCCCAGGGTGTGGCCGGGCACCGCGATCACTTCGCACAGCTCTTCCGCGTCTCCCAGCGAATCGCCCTCAGCCAGAAGGCGATCCATGGCGGGCATCTTGTCGGCCTCGGCGGCAGGTCCCATGACCACCAGGTCCGGGAAGGCGGCGCGCAGCCCGGCCACGCCATCGTTATGGTCGTGATGGTGGTGGGTGATCAGCAGCTGCGTCGGCGTCAGCCCCGCGGCCTTCAGCGCGGCCAGGATCGGCCCGGCCTCGGGGGCGTCGATGATGCGCGTTTCCTTCGGTCCCCGGACGATATAGGCGTAGTTGTCCCGCAGACAGGGCACGGTGAGGAGGTCGAGGGCCATTTTCAAATCTTCCTTGCTTGCTATTGTCTTCAAGTGAAGCGCAACCGGAGAAGGCTTGCAATGCACCAGGACGTGCAGGACCTGCGCAATTTCTACTATCGTTCGACCCTGGGTCGCGCGGCGCAGACGGCCGTGCGCAACGAGGTGCTGACCCTGTGGCCCGAGGCCAAGGGCCAGACCGTGCTGGGCTTCGGCTTTGCCGTGCCGCTGCTGCGTCCCTACCTGGCCGAAAGCCGGCGGGTCATCGGCCTGATGCCGGCACCGCAGGGGGTGATGCCCTGGCCCGCCGGGATGGCCAATGTCGCCGTCCTCTCGGAGGAGACGGTCTGGCCGGTCGATACCGGCATGGTCGACAAGCTGATCGTGATGCACGGGCTCGAGGTGTCGGAGCGCGCCTCGGACCTGCTGGACGAATGTTTCCGGGTGCTGGGGCCGGGCGGCAAGGCGCTGTTCATCGTGCCGCACCGCTCCGGGCTCTGGGCGCGCTCCGATGCCACGCCCTTCGGCTTCGGTCGGCCCTACAGCCAGAGCCAGCTGGAGGCGCAGCTGCGGCGGCATTCCTTCCTGCCCGAACGCCATGTCCACACGCTTTACCAGCCGCCCTCGCACCGGCGCTTCTGGCGCAAGACGGCGCCGTTCTGGGAACGCATGGGCCGCTCCATGTCGATGATCGTCTCGGGGGGCGTGCTGATGGTCGAGGTTTCCAAGCGGGTGCAGGCGCCGAACGATCCCGGGGAACGGGTGCGGCGGGGCCCGGGCCTCAAGGTTCTGGAGGGACTCGCGGTTCCGAAACCGGAAACGGCCTACCGGAACGGCCACTGAGGCCGCCCCGCACCGGGGGGTGCGTCAGGCTGTCGCAGGGGGTGTTTTCAAACTGCCTGCTGAGGGGGCGCTTTGGTGAGCCTCTGGGCAGAAGTCGTCACGTTTTCCCGTAACTCGCGAAAAAGCCGTGTCGCTACGGCCGCATAGGTACTGGGGTCTCAACTTTCCAGTGTGTCGGAAGAACTTGTGCACGCAACGGACTTGTGCGGATTCGATGCAACGGTTTTTGCGGCCCGGTCAGGACGTCGCGGCAGGAGAAATTTTCTGTCCTGCGGCGGCTCGTCCCGGTTTCCTTGATAATGCATTGGATGCGCGGGGTCGGGTATACCGAAAAAGCTGGTCAATTATATTAACTTACCCGAAACGCGCCTGCCGGGCGGGCGCACGAAGCCGTGAGACGCGCCGGAAATTCCAGTAAAACGAAGGGGATGAAGGGGGGGCAGGGGACCTTCAAGCGGGTTGATGGGTGAGGGGCGCTCTGCTACACCCCCAGCGATTTTGATGCTTTGGTGCGCCAGAGCCGGAAACCCCCTGCGGTGGTGCGGAATCCGGGATTTTTCCCGTCACGTCGCGGGGCCAGATAGTCGGAAGGGTGGACGTGTCCGAACCAGCTTCGATTTCCTACGGCATTGCCTCGCGCTATGCCCAGGCCGTCTTCGAAATTTCCCGCGACAGCGGCAAGCTCGGCGATCTCGACGCCAGCGTCGCGACGCTGGCGGAAGCCATCCAGGTTTCCGAAGATCTCCGCGACATGATCGCCTCGCCGGTCTACTCGCGCGAGGCACAGACCAAGGCGATTGCCGCCGTGGCCGAAAAGCTGGGCCTCGTGCCCGAGCTGGCCAGCACCCTGGGCCTGATGGCCCAGAAGCGCCGTCTTTTCACGGTGCCGCAACTGGTCCAGCGCCTCGGCGAACTGCTGGCAGAGGCCCGTGGTGAAGTCACCGCGGATGTCACCTCGGCCACGCCGCTCACTGCCGAACAGGCAGACAAGCTTGCCGCCGCCCTTGCCGAAAGCATCGGCAAGACGGTGAAACTGAACACGACCGTCGATGAAAGCCTCATCGCCGGTCTCGTCGTTAAAGTGGGTTCGCGCATGGTCGACACGTCGATCCGCTCGAAACTGAACGCACTCCAGAATGTCATGAAAGAGGTCGGATAATGGGAGTCCAAGCTGCCGAAATCTCTGCGATCCTGAAGGAGCAGATCCAGAACTTTGGCCAAGAGGCCAAAGTGGCCGAGGTCGGTCGCGTGCTCTCCGTCGGTGACGGTATTGCCCGTGTCCATGGCCTCGACAACGTCCAGGCAGGCGAAATGGTCGAGTTCCCCGGCGGGATCCGCGGCATGGCGCTGAACCTGGAAAAGGACAACGTCGGCGTCGTGATCTTCGGCACGGACCGCGACATCAAGGAAGGCGATACCGTCACGCGCACGAACTCCATCGTGGACGTGCCCTGCGGTAACGCGCTTCTCGGCCGTGTTGTCGACGCACTCGGCAACCCGCTCGACGGCAAGGGTCCGATCGAGTTCTCCGAGCGTCGCATCGCCGACGTGAAGGCCCCGGGCATCATCCCGCGCAAATCGGTTCACGAACCGATGGCGACCGGCCTGAAGGCCATCGACGCGATGATCCCGATCGGCCGTGGCCAGCGCGAGCTGATCATCGGCGACCGTCAGACCGGCAAGACCGCCGTCGCTCTCGATGCGATCCTGAACCAGGCGTCCTACAACAAGGCCGCCGGCGACGACGAATCGAAGAAGCTGTACTGCATCTACGTTGCCATCGGTCAGAAGCGTTCGACCGTTGCGCAGCTGGTGAAGAAGCTGGAAGAGACCGGCGCCATCGAATACTCGATGGTCGTGGCCGCAACCGCTTCGGACCCCGCGCCGATGCAGTACCTGGCGCCCTACACCGCGACCGCGATGGCGGAATTCTTCCGCGACAACGGCCGCCACGCGCTGATCATCTACGATGACCTGTCCAAGCAGGCCGTCTCCTACCGCCAGATGTCGCTGCTGCTGCGTCGTCCGCCGGGCCGCGAAGCCTATCCGGGTGACGTCTTCTACCTCCACTCCCGCCTGCTGGAACGTTCGGCCAAGCTGAACGAAGATTTCGGTGCTGGCTCGCTGACCGCGCTGCCGATCATCGAAACCCAGGGTGGCGACGTCGGTGCCTTCATCCCGACCAACGTGATCTCGATCACCGACGGCCAGATCTTCCTGGAAACCGAGCTGTTCTACCAAGGCATCCGCCCGGCCGTGAACACCGGTCTGTCGGTGTCGCGCGTTGGCTCCTCGGCCCAGACCAAGGCGATGTCCTCGGTTGCTGGCCCGGTGAAGCTGTCGCTGGCACAGTACCGCGAAATGGCGGCCTTCTCGCAGTTCGGCTCGGATCTCGATGCCGCCACGCAGAAGCTGCTGAACCGCGGCGCCCGCCTGACCGAGCTGATGAAGCAGCCGCAGTACGCCCCGCTGACCAACGCGGAAATCGTCTGCGTGATCTTCGCCGGCACCAACGGCTACCTGGACAAGGTTCCGGTCTCCGAGGTCGGTCGCTACGAAGCCGAGCTGCTGAAGTTCCTGCGCAACAAGAAGTCCGACGTTCTGGCCTGGATCACCAACTCCGATCCCAAGATCAAGGGCGAGCCCGCGGACAAGCTGAAGGCAGTGCTGGACGAATTCGCAGCCGACTTCGCCTGAACCCGAGGGAGGTAAGACATGCCTTCTCTGAAGGACCTTAAGAACAGGATCTCGTCGGTCAAATCGACCCGCAAGATCACCAAGGCCATGCAGATGGTTGCCGCGGCGAAACTTCGCCGCGCGCAGGAGGCTGCCGAGGCCGCCCGGCCCTACGCCGAGCGGTTCGAGGCGGTCCTCGGTCAGCTGGCTGCCGGTGTGGGCGGGTCGGACACGGCGCCGCTCCTGCTGAAGGGCACGGGCAAGGAAGACGTGCATCTGCTGGTCGTCATGACCTCGGAGCGCGGCCTCTGCGGCGGCTTCAACACGAATATCGTGAAGCTGGCGCGCACCCATGCCGAGAAACTCAAGGCCCAAGGCAAGACGGTGAAAATTCTCACCGTCGGCAAGAAGGGCCGCGAGCAGCTCAAGCGCAACTACGGCGATCTCTTCGTGGGTCACGTGGACCTCTCCGAGGTCAAGAAGCTCGGCTATGACAACGCGCTCGGCATCGCGCGCGATCTGCTTGGCCGCTTCGACAAGGGCGAGTTTGACGTCGCGACGCTCTTCTACGGGCAATTCCTCAGCGTGATCAGCCAGAAGCCGACCGCGCAGCAGGTGATCCCGGCGAAGTTCGAACTGGCGGAAGACGCGCCCTCCACGGTCTATGAATACGAGCCGGGCGAAACCGAGATCCTGGATGACCTGCTGCCCCGCGGCGTGGCCACCCAGATCTTCACCGCCCTGCTCGAGAACGCCGCCTCGGAGCAGGGGGCCCGGATGTCCGCAATGGATAACGCGACCCGCAACGCTGGCGAGATGATCGACAATCTGACTGTCGAGTACAACCGTACCCGTCAGGCGGTCATCACCAACGAGCTGATCGAAATCATTTCGGGCGCCGAGGCGCTCTAACGGAACCGGAGACGAAACACATGGCAATGAATGGCAAAGTGACCCAGGTCATCGGTGCCGTCGTGGACGTGCAGTTCGAAGACGGCCTGCCGGCCATCCTCAACGCACTGAACACGGATAACAACGGCAACACGCTGGTTCTGGAAGTTGCGCAGCACCTCGGCGAGAACACCGTCCGCACGATCGCAATGGACTCGACCGAAGGCCTCGTGCGCGGTCAGGCCGTCAGCGACACCGGCAGCGCGATCTCCGTGCCCGTCGGCAAGGCCGTCCTTGGCCGCATCCTGAACGTGATCGGCCAGCCGGTCGACGAAAAGGGCCCGGTGAACGCGGATGAATACCGCGAGATCCACCGCCCCGCCCCGGACTTCTCCGAGCAGGCGACCTCGTCCGAGATCCTGGTGACAGGCATCAAGGTCATCGACCTTCTGGCGCCCTACGCCAAGGGTGGTAAGGTCGGCCTCTTCGGCGGCGCCGGCGTCGGCAAGACCGTTCTGATCATGGAACTGATCAACAACATCGCGAAGGTGCACTCGGGTTACTCCGTGTTCGCCGGCGTGGGCGAGCGGACCCGTGAAGGGAACGACCTCTACCACGAGATGATCGAATCCAACGTGATCAAGCCGGACAACCTGGAAGACTCCCAGGTGGCTCTGGTCTACGGTCAGATGAACGAGCCTCCGGGGGCCCGTGCCCGCGTCGCACTGACCGGCCTGACCCTGGCCGAGCAGTTCCGCGACAGCTCCGGCTCGGACGTTCTGTTCTTCGTCGACAACATCTTCCGCTTCACCCAGGCGGGTTCGGAAGTGTCGGCACTGCTGGGCCGTATCCCCTCCGCCGTGGGCTACCAGCCGACGCTGGCCACCGACATGGGCGCGATGCAGGAACGCATCACTTCGACGAAATCCGGTTCGATCACCTCGATCCAGGCCGTCTACGTTCCCGCGGACGACCTGACCGACCCGGCTCCGGCCACGACCTTCGCGCACCTCGACGCGACCACCACGCTGAACCGCGCGATCTCGGAACTGGGCATCTACCCGGCCGTCGACCCGCTCGATTCGACCTCGCGCCTGATGGATCCGCAGATCCTGGGCGAAGAGCACTACAAGGTGGCCCGTGACGTTCAGGGCATCCTGCAACGCTACAAGTCGCTGCAGGACATCATCGCCATCCTCGGGATGGACGAACTGTCGGAAGAGGACAAGCTGACCGTGGCCCGCGCCCGGAAGATCCAGCGCTTCCTCTCCCAGCCCTTCGACGTGGCAAAGGTCTTCACCGGCGCCGACGGCGTGCAGGTCCCGCTCGAAGACACGATCTCGTCCTTCAAGGCCGTGGTCGCGGGCGAATACGACCACCTTCCCGAGGCAGCCTTCTACATGGTTGGCGGCATCGACGAAGTGATCGCCAAGGCCGAGAAGCTGGCCGCCGACGCAGCCTGAGGTAGGACACGATGGCAGACACCATGGACTTCGCCCTCGTCTCCCCGGAACGGAGCCTCGTCTCCGCGCCGATGAGCGAGGTGCAGATTCCGGGCGCTGAAGGCGATCTGACGGCCATGCCCGGGCATGCGCCGATGATCACCACGCTGCGTCCGGGTCTGCTGCACATCAAGGGCCCGCAGGGCGAGGACGATTACGTCGTCACCGGCGGCTTCGCGGAAATCTCTCCCGAGGGCGTCACCGTCCTCGCGGAGCGTGCCCTGCACCAGACCGAGATGACCCAGGAGATCCTGAACGACTGGGTCGCCGAGGCGCGCAAGGTCTGGGAAGACGCCAGCGACGACAACGCGGTGGCCCATGCGGCCAAGCTCCTGGCCGACATGGTCGCCATGGGCACGCATATCGGCCTGGATCCGGATCACTCGAACTACGTCGGCTGATCCGCCGCCGCTCCCTTTCGAAAGGCCCCGGGATATCTTCCCGGGGCCTTTTGCGTTCCGGGCAACGGTTTTCTAACGCGTCAGCGGATAGAACCTCCGGGCGCAGCTTCCACCGGATCCGACCTCCCCCGCATGAAACGCATCGACAGCAGACTGATCGGCATCGACCAGGGAGAGCACCTGCTTTTTTCCGATTTCCGCGACGGCGGCGCGATGTGGACCGGCACGGGGCCCCGCGAACGCCGCCAGCATCTGCCCTTCTCCGAACCCTTCGGGGCGCCGCCGGCGGTGCATTGCGCGCTGTCGATGTGGGACATGGACACCGGCAGCAACCTGCGCGCCGATCTCGGGGCCGATGCGGTTACGCCCGAGGGGTTCGATCTGGTGTTCCGCACCTGGGGCGATACCCGCATCGCCCGCGCCCGGATCCGCTGGCTGGCCATCGGCGCCCTGCGCCACGCGGATGACTGGGATGTTTGAAAAGGGGCAGGGCCCGTCGGACCCCGCCCCGTTCATTTTCTTGTCCGAAATACCTTCGGGGGTGAATTGCACGCGCAGCGCGCAAGAGGGGGCAGACAGCCCCCTCCCGCCGCCCTCAGCACGCGATCACGCTCAGAATTCGAGCGCCGTCAGCACCTCGGGCTCGATCACATCGACGCCCGGCAGCTCGGCAACCAGCACCTCGGCGGATTGCTCCAGCCCGGGGAAGGTCTTGTAATGCATCGGGATCACGGTCTTGAACTCGAAGAAGGTCTTCGCCGCATAGGCCGCGCGCTTCATGTCCATCGTGTAATGGCCGCCGGCGCAGAGGATGCCGATGTCGGGCTTGTGCAGATCATGGAAGATCTTCATGTCCGCCATCACGTCGGTATCGCCCGAGAAGTAGATCGAATGGCCCTCGCCCTCCAGGATGAAGCCCGATTCGGTGCCGACATAGACCGGCCCGTTCTCGGTCGGGAGGGAGGAGGAATGCGTCGCCATCACCATGGTCACCGCCACGCCGTCCAGCCGGATCGTGCCGCCCTTGTTGAAGCCCACGCAGTCGATCTCTCCGGCCTTGCCCCAGTAGCCGGCCAGGTCGGCGATGCAGTACAGCTTCACGCCCTTGGCCTTGGCGATCTGGTAGGCATCCGAGGTATGGTCGCCATGGCCATGGGTCACGAAGATCGCCGTGACGCCCTCGATGGCTTCCTCGTAGCGTTCAGCGGGGAACACCGGGTTGCCGGTCAGGAACGGGTCGACCAGCAGAACTTCCTTGCCGATTTCGAAACGGAAGCCACCATGGCCGAGGAAAATGATTTTCATGCTAAGCTCCAGATTTGTCCGCTCAGACATTAGCGGACCGGAGCGTCTTGGAAAGGGCAGGTACGCAGACGTGAATGGCTATTGCGAGAGAGCTTCCGATCCCGGCCTCTGGGCCGAGCCGCTGAATGCGGCGACCAACGTCGCCTTCCTGATCGCGGCGGCGGCGATGTGGGCGCCCGCGCGCGACCTGCCGCCGGCGCGGCTGCTCTGCGCGATCCTCGCGCTGATCGGCCTCGGCTCGGGCCTCTACCACACCCTCGCCACCCCCTGGGCGGCGCTGGCCGACACGCTGCCGATCCTGGCCTTCATCCTGGCCTATCTCTACATCGCCACCCGCGACTTCCTGGACCAGAGCCGTGCCGTCGCCACCACGCTCACGCTCCTGATGGTCCCGGCGATGATCCTGACCGCGCCGCTCTTTGCGCTGCTGCCGCTCTACGGCGCCTCGGCGGCCTACATGCCGGTGCCGGTTCTGATCGCGGTCTATGCGGTGCTGATGATCCGCCGCGACCGGGGCACGGCGCTGAACCTCGCCCTGGGCGCGGGGCTGCTGCTGCTGTCGCTGACCTTCCGGTCCCTCGACGGGCCGCTCTGCGCCGCGACCCATGGGATCGGCACCCATCTGCTGTGGCATCTCACCAATGCGGTGCTGCTGGCATGGATGATCGGGACATACCTGCGCCACATGCTTGCGAGCGTCCCCCCGGGGCGCTAAACCCGGTCGCGATCCAAGCGAGAGAGGCTTCCGATGTCGATCGACAAGGCAACCGCGGCCAAGGTGGCCAAACTGGCCCGCATCAAGGTGGAAGAGGACGCGCTTCCCGCCCTGGCCGAAGAGTTCAGCACCATCCTGGGCTTCATCGAGCAGCTGAACGAGGTCGACGTCGAAGGCGTGGAGCCGATGACCTCCGTCACCCCGCAGCGGCTGAAACGGCGCGAGGACATCGTGACCGAGGGCGACCAGCAGGACAAGATCCTGAAGAACGCGCCCGACGCCCGCGAAGGCTTCTTCGCCGTGCCCAAGGTCGTCGAGTAATCCTCCGACCTTTCCCGAAGACTTTGCCCCCGAGAGGCGAGACCATGACCGATCTGAACACGCTCACCATTGCCGAGGCCCGCGACGCGCTGCGCAAGGGCGAGGCGACCTCTGTCGAGCTGACCGAGGCCTGCCTGAAGGCCATCGAGGGCGCCGGTGCCCTGAACGCCTTCGTCCACAAGACCCCCGAGATCGCCATGGAGCAGGCGAAGGCCGCCGACGCCCGCCAGAGCGCCGAGGCTCCTTCGCTGAACGGCATCCCGCTGGGCATCAAGGACCTGTTCTGCGTCAAGGGCGTGCCCAGCCAGGCCGCCAGCGCCATTCTGGACGGTTTCAAGCCCGAGTATGAGTCCACCGTCACCGCGAACCTCTTCGGGGCCGGTGCGGTGATGCTCGGCAAGCTGAACATGGACGAATTCGCCATGGGGTCCTCGAACGAGACCTCGTGCTACGGCAATGCCGTGAACCCCTGGAAGGTCGATGACCGCCAGTTGACCCCGGGCGGGTCCTCGGGCGGGTCCGCGGCCGCCGTCGCGGCGGACCTCTGCCTGGGCGCCACCGGCACCGATACCGGCGGCTCGATCCGTCAACCCGCCGCCTTCACCGGCACCGTGGGCATCAAGCCGACCTATGGCCGCTGCTCCCGCTGGGGCGTCATCGCCTATGCTTCGTCGCTCGACCAGGCGGGCCCGATGACCAAGACCGTGCGCGACAGCGCGATCATGCTGCAGGCCATGGCCTCCCATGACGTGAAGGATTCGACCTCCGTGGATCTGCCGGTCCCGGATTTCGAAGCCATGCTGACCGGCGACATCCGCGGCAAGACCATCGGCATTCCGAAGGAATACCGCCTGGAGGGCCTCTCGGAGGAAATCGACGCGGTCTGGACCAGGGGCAAGGAGATGCTGGCCGAGGCCGGCGCCAAGATCGTCGACATCTCGCTGCCCCACACCAAGTACGCGCTGCCTGCCTATTACGTGATCGCACCGGCCGAGGCGTCCTCCAACCTCGCGCGCTACGATGGTGTGCGCTACGGCCACCGCGCCAAGCTCTCGGCCGGGGACGGCATCGTCGAGATGTACGAGAAGACCCGCGCCGAAGGCTTCGGCCATGAGGTCCAGCGCCGCATCATGGTCGGCACCTACGTTCTGTCGGCGGGCTTCTACGACGCCTACTACAACCGCGCCCGCAAGGTCCGCACGCTGATCAAGCGCGACTTCGAACAGGCCTTTGCCGCCGGTGTCGATGCCATCCTGACCCCCGCCACGCCCTCTTCGGCCTTCGAGCTGGGCGCGATGAAGGATGCCGATCCGGTGCAGATGTACCTTCAGGACGTCTTCACCGTGACGCTGAACATGGCCGGCCTGCCGGGCGTGTCGGTGCCCGCGGGGCTGGATGCGCAGGGCCTGCCGCTGGGTCTGCAGCTTATCGGGCGGCCCTTCCAGGAGGGCGATCTGCTGAACACGGCCTACGCACTTGAACGTGCAGCAGGTTTCGTTTCCAAGCCCTCCAAATGGTGGTAACCCGGTAAGTGTCGCCGCGCAGACTTGCCTCTGCGCGGGTACGACGCATATGGGTTTGAATGTTTCGAGAGGCGAGAGAGAAACCGATGCGCGCATTGACCATGGCGGTGGCCCTGCTGGGCGTGGCAAGCTGCACCACGATGCCGGACAGTGGCTACAACACCTTCGGCCAGTATGAGCGTGAGCGGGAGATGATCCTCAACGCCCCCGGCAACAACGGCAACGCGACGCTGCAGAACCCCTCTGCAGTGTCGGGCCAGCCGCTTTCGGCGATGTCCTCCACCCCGGGGGGCGCGCAAACCACCGCCGCCGGCGGGGCGGATGGGGATGCCGAGGATATCGCCTCACAGACGTCGCAGGCGCTGGCGGGAACCGGCGGCACCACCCCCGTCGGAGAGGCCAATACGGCGGGCGGCGCGGCTGCGACCGGCCCGCTGGGCGAGGCCGTCAACAGCTACGGGATCTCGGAAGAGAACAACTTCAAGGCCGTGGGCGAGCAGCGCTCGATCCAGCAGGACAAGGAGTTCATCGCCAAGAACCGCGCGGCCTACCAGCAGATCGAGCCGACGGCCCTGCCGCAGCGCGCCTCGGGTGATGGTCCGAACATCGTGACCTACGCGCTGCAGACGACGCAGGCCGTGGGCACGCCGCTTTACAAGCGCAGTGGCTTCAATGCCGAGGGCCGCTACACCAAGAACTGCGCGAAATACGCGTCTCCGGACCAGGCGCAGATGGCCTTCCTGTCGAACGGCGGTCCGAAGAAGGACCCGCAGGGCCTGGACCCGGATGGCGACGGCTTCGCCTGCACCTGGGATCCGACTCCGTTCCGCAAGGCCGCCGGGAACTGAAGCCGGTGCCGGTGACGGTGACGGGGGCGCCCGGCGCGCTCTGGCATCCTTCCGAAAATCACGGGGCGCGTCGCGATGCGGCGCGCCCCGACCTCATTGTGCTGCACCATACCGCGATGGACAGCGCCGAGGCGGCGCTGGAACGGCTCTGCGACCCGGCACCGCCGCAGGGGCTGTCCCCGGTCTCGGCCCATTACCTGATCGCCGAGGATGGCCGGCTGTGGCAGCTTGTCGACGAGGCGGCGCGGGCCTGGCACGCGGGCGTCGGGCAGTGGGGCGATGTGGTGGACGTCAATTCACGCTCGATCGGGATCGAGCTGGCCAACCCCGCGCCGAATCCCTTCGCCGAGCCGCAGATGGCGCGGCTGGAGGCGCTGCTGCCCGGGATCATGGCCCGCTGGGACATCCCGCCCGCGCGGGTCATCGGGCATTCCGACATGGCGCCGGGGCGCAAGTCCGATCCGGGACCGAAGTTCGATTGGCGGCGGCTGGCCCGGCAGGGTCTGGCGGTCTGGCCCGAGGGGGCGGGCGCAGGGGCGCCGGGGGATTTTCTGCACGATCTTGCCGCCATCGGCTACCGGATGCCCGAGGGCGGCGTGCCGGAGATCCTTCTGGAGGCCTTCCGGATGCGGTTCCGGCCCTGGGGGCGGGGCCCGCTGGGGACGGCCGACCGGGCGCTGGCGGCGCAGCTGGCGCGGCAGGTCCCGGTGCGGCGGGGCTAAGCGCCGGCGGCACCGGCGCGGTGCATATTTAAGGAAAGATGAAACTCAGGGGGCGGTCTTGCGGGGCGGCAGTCCCGAGCTGCCCAGCGGCCGGTCCAGGCGCGACTGCACCGGCAGGGTCAGGGTGACGGCGCCGGCCTTCTGGAAGGTCAGCGTCAGCGTCAGGGTGCTGCCCGGAGAGAGCGGTGCGCGCAGGTCCGACAGCATGATGTGCAGCCCGCCGGGGGCGAGGCTGCGGCTTTGCCCCGCCGGCAGGGCGAGGCCGTCGGGCAGCGGTCGCATTGTCATCACGCCGCCGCCGGCATCGCGGCTTTCATGCAGCGCGACCCGGCCGGCCGCCGGGCTGGAGAGATCCGTCAGGCGATCGTCGCCGGGGCCGGTATTGGTCAGCGTCAGGTAGGCGGCGGCGGTTCGCGCCAGGGGATTCGCGGCCAGGACCCGGGGCGTGTCGATCACGATGTCGGCGCGGGCCGGGGCGCCCGCCGGGCTCAGGGCCAGGCCGAGGGCGAGCGTGGTCAGCAGCCGGCAGGGGCGGGAAAGGGGGCGGGGGGCGAACATGGCGCCAGCGTGGCACGACCCTTGCGGCGGCGCCAGAGCGAATCCCGAAACGAAAAACGCCCCCTTCCGAGGAAGGAGGCGCCTGACGAAAGCATCGTCGGAAGGGGATCAGGCGGTTGCCTGTGCCTTCGCGATTTCTTTCTTGATTTTCAGAGCGTTGTCCGACAGCTCCGTGTCCTTGGCCTTGGCCAGGAACTTGTCGAGACCGCCGCGGTGGTCCACCGAACGCAGGGCCGACGCGGAGATGCGCAGCTTGACGTTGCGGCCAAGCGTTTCCGAACGCAGCGAAACCTCGTTCAGGTTCGGCAGGAAACGGCGGCGGGTTTTGTTGTTTGCGTGGCTGACATTGTTGCCAGTCATCGGGCCTTTACCGGTCAGTTCGCAACGGCGCGACATGGTTTCATCCTCGTCTTGTCTGAAGGGCGGGTCGCGCCCCGTTCAAATAGCAGGGACACCGCAAAGGCGGTGACCGAAAACGTGTTGCGCGTCCTTACGCGTGAGGGCGCGAAACGTCAAGCCTCGGGAGTCCCTTCGGGGCGGATTCAGGTGCCGCGGGGCTTGGCCCGCAGCGTCGGGTCGGCTTCGCGGGGATCTTCGGGCCAGGGATGGCGCGGGTAGCGGGCGCGCATGTCCTTGCGCACGTCGCCGTAGGAAGAGGTCCAGAAGCCCGGGATGTCGCGGGTGATCTGCAAGGGCTTTCCGGCGGGCGAGAGCAGGGTGACGACCAGCGGCTTGCCGGCGACGCTGGGGTGGCGGGTCTGGCCGAACATCTCCTGCAGACGCAGGGCGATGGCGGGATCCTCGCCGGAATAGTCGATGGGTATGGCCCGGCCCAGCGGCGTGGTGAATTTCGCCGGCGCCTCGCGGTCAAGGCGCTGCTGGGCATCCCAGTCGAGGCGGGCACGCAGGGCCGGCTGCAGGTCGAATCGCTTCCAGTCCTCGGCGCTGCGCACACCGCGCAGGTAGGGCAGCAGCCAGTCTTCGAGGCTGTCCATCAACCCCTGGTCCGAGAAATCGGGGAAATCCCCCTGCCCGGAAAGCAGGCGGGCGCGGGCCAGGAACAGCCGCGCCCCTTCCGAGGGCAGCAGCCCCAGTTCGCGCACGCCGCTCAGCATGGCGCGGGCGATGTCCTCCTCGGGGGCATCCTTCCAGGCGCGGTCCGACAGCGAGAGGGCGCCCAGACGCTCCTGCACGCGGGCCTGCACGCGGCGCTCGCGCTTCGACCAGTCGCAGAAGGTGACCTCGGTGATCTCGTCGGCGAAAAGGGTGCGCAGGGTGCTTTCGGCAATCCCGGTGGCCTGGCGGATGCGGGCCTCGCGCGGGTCGCCGTCAAGGTCGGTGGCGACGATCAGCCGGGCATTGGCCAGCGGATCCTCGGGTGGCAGGACCGCCCCCTTGCCCCCCGAAAGCAGATAGCGCGGCGCATCGCCGGGGCGGCGCAGGCCGATGCGGTCGGGATAGGCCAGGGCGGCCATCTCGGCGGGCTCCAGCGCCTGGCGGGCGGGGCCGGCGTTGCGCGCAAGGCGGGCGGCCTCGGTGCGGATGCGGGCCAGGGCGGCGCGGTCGGCGCGGGGCTCATGCCCGCCCGCCAGCGCCTTCAGCCGCAGGCTCAGGTCGACCGGCGCGCCCCGGCTCATCGGATCGCGGTCGGCCAGCAGGGCGGCGAGCGGCGCGGCCTCGGGGCCGGCGACGGCCAGCATATGGGCCAGGCGCGGGTGCAGCGGCAGGGCGGCCAGCCTGCGGCCGTGTTCGGTGATCAGGCCGCGGCCATCCAGCGCGCCCAGCAGCCTCAGGAGGGCCTGGGCCTCGGTAAAGGCGCTTTCGGGGGGCGGTGTCAGGAAGGACAGGGCGTCGGGCCCCGCCCCCCAGAGCGCCAGTTCCAGCGCCAGCCCCGCAAGGTCGGCGGCCTCGATCTCGGCGGGGGGGAAGGCGGGCAGGGCGCCCTCCTCTCCCTTCGTCCAGGCGCGGTAGCAGCGCCCCTCGGCCACCCGACCGGCGCGGCCTGCACGCTGCGCGGCCTCGGCCCGGCTGACCCGCTCGGTCACCAGGCGCGACATGCCCGACCCGGGATCGAAACGGGCGCGGCGGGCCTGTCCGGCATCGACCACGGCCCGCACTTCGGGAATGGTCAGCGATGTCTCGGCGATCGAGGTCGCCAGCACCACGTTGCGGCCCTGCCTGGGCGCCTCCAGCGCGGCCCGCTGATCGGCGAACTTCATCGCGCCGTAAAGCGGCCTGACATGGCAATCTCCGGGCAGGCGCCCCTCCAGCGCGCGCTCCAGCCGGGAAATCTCTCCGGCGCCGGGCAGGAAGACCAGGACTCCGCCCCGGGTCTCCTTCGCGGCGCGCCCCACCAGGGCGGCCAGCGCCGGCCAGAGGTCGCGTCCCTTCGGCAGGGCGGCCTCGGCATGGATCACCTCGACCGGGAAGGCGCGCCCTTGCGAGGTCACGACCGGCACATCCCCCATCAGCGCAGCCACCGGCGCGGCATCAAGCGTCGCCGACATCGCCAGCAACAGCAGGTCGTCGCGCAGGGCGCCGGCAATCTCAAGGCACAGGGCCAGGCCAAGGTCGGCATTGAGCGAGCGTTCGTGGAATTCGTCGAAGATCACGGCACCGATGCCCGAAAGCTCGGGGTCGGACTGGATCATCCGGGTCAGGATGCCTTCGGTCACCACCTCGATCCGGGTGGTCTTCGACACCTTGCTCTCGCCGCGCACCCGGTAGCCGACGGTCTGGCCCGGGGCCTCGCCCAAGGTCTGGGCCATACGCTCGGCGGCGGCACGGGCGGCCAGCCGGCGCGGCTCCAGCATCAGGATGCGACCCTCGCAAAGGCCGGCCTCCAGCATGGCGAGCGGCACGCGGGTGGTCTTGCCGGCCCCGGGGGGGGCCTGCAGCACGGCCCGGCCCCCGGCCCGCAGGGCAGAGATCAGCGCGGGCAGGGCATCTTCGATGGGCAATCTGAACATGCCCCCTTATGCCGGGGCGGCGAATCCCCGTCCAGCCCGCCCGGCTCCCTGTCATCTGGCCGAAAATATCCCGGGGGAGTCGCCGCAGGCGACGGGGGCAGCGCCCCCCAACCGCCGCCAATCCGTCCCCCCAACCGGCCCCGCCCGCGACCCCGTTCCATCTGGACGCCCCGGTCCCCCAGCCGCTACACCCGGTCCGCAGGAGGGACCGCCCATGGATATCGAAGAGCTTGCCGGCAAGCTGGCCGCCGGGGACCGCCGGGCCCTGGCCCGGGCCATCACCCTGGTGGAAAGCCGCCGCCCTGATCACCGCGAAACCGCCACGGCGCTGCTGCAACGCCTGGCACAGCAAGGGCGGCAGGCGCTGCGGCTGGGCCTCTCGGGCACGCCGGGCGTCGGCAAGTCCACCTTCATCGAAAGCTTCGGCATGATGCTGACCGGACAGGGCCTGCGGGTGGCGGTGCTGGCGGTCGATCCCAGCTCGGCACGCTCGGGGGGCTCGATCCTGGGGGACAAGACGCGGATGGAGCGGCTCTCGCGCGATCCCGGGGCCTTCATCCGCCCCTCGCCCAGCCAGTCGCAGCTGGGCGGCGTGGCGCGGCGCACCCGCGAGGCGGTGGCGCTCTGCGAGGCGGCGGGCTTTGATGTGGTGCTGATCGAGACGGTGGGCGTCGGGCAGTCGGAGACCATGGTGGCGCAGCTTTCCGACCTCTTCCTGCTGCTGCTGGCACCGGCGGGCGGAGACGAGCTTCAGGGTGTCAAGCGCGGCATCATGGAAATGGCCGACTTGATCCTTGTGAACAAGGCGGATGGCGATCTGAAACCGGCGGCGATGCGCACCTGTGCCGATTACGCGGGCGCGCTGCGGCTGCTCAGGCGCCGGCCCCAGGATCCGGAGGGCTTTCCGAAGGCGATGTGCGTCTCGGCGCTGGAGGAGGCGGGGCTTGAGGCCGCCTGGAACGAGATGCGGGCGCTGGCGGACTGGCGCCGGGAGGCCGGTGTCTTTGCGGCGGTGCGGGCGCAGCAGGCACGGTTCTGGTTCGCCGAAGAGGTCCGCCAGGGGCTGCTGGCGGCGCTGGAGACGGGCGCGGCGAAGCTTCGGATGGAGGCGCTGGCGGGGCAGGTGGCCGAGGGGCGGATGACCCCGGCCCTGGCGGCGCGGGAGATGCTGGCGTTGCTTGGCGCCGAGGCCGGGCAGGGGGCGCTGCCCCCGTCGGGCTGAGGCCCGACTCCCCCGGGATATTTTCGGCCAGATGAGGGGAGCCGGTTGCGCGGTGCAGCGCCGGTCCTGCCCCAGATCGGGCTTTGCGTCAGCGGGGCATGGGGCGTATGAGAGCGCATGACCTATGCGCTGCAGATGATTCGCCGACGCCGACGCGCGTGAACCGCCCCCTCCCGGGGCGGCCGGTTCTGCCTGCCGTCAGGTCCTGCGCCGAAAATGTCGCGGCGCTTCCCCTACAGCCCCCCGAAAACTTGACTTGGCCCTGAGCCGCGTGCTCAGTCAGGGCCTTCCCGATCCAGAGGACACGATATGATCCCTGCCGTTCTCCCGACTTATGCGCGTGCGCCCCTCCACTTCGTGAAGGGCGAAGGCTCCTGGCTGATCGAGGCGGACGGCCGCCGATTCCTGGACATGGGCGCGGGGATCGCCGTGAACGCCCTGGGTCATGCCCATCCCGACCTGGTGGCGGCGCTGACCGAGCAGGCCAACAAGGTCTGGCACCTGTCGAACCTCTATGAAATTCCCCAGCAGGAAGAGCTGGCGGCGCGGCTGGTCGAGGCGACCTTCGCCGACACCGTCTTCTTCACCAATTCGGGCACCGAGGCCTGCGAGCTGGCCGTGAAGATGGCCCGCAAGTACTGGTACGAGAAGGGCCAGCCCCAGAAGATCGAGATCATCACTTTTGACGGCGCCTTCCACGGGCGTTCCTCTGCGGCGATCGCCGCAGCGCCGACCGAGAAGATGGTGAAGGGTTTCGGGCCGCTGCTGCCGGGCTTCAAGCCGATGAAATGGGGCGACTGGGACGCCGTCGAGGCCGCCGTGGGCGAGGCCACCTGCGCCATCATGATCGAGCCGGTGCAGGGCGAGGGCGGCATCCGCCCGATCGCCGATGCTGATCTGAAGCGGCTGCGGCAGATCTGCGACGACAAGGGCTGCCTGCTGATCCTTGACGAGGTGCAATGCGGCATGGCCCGGACCGGGCGGCTGTTCGCCCATGAGTTCGCCGGCATCATCCCGGACATCATGATGTCCGCCAAGGGCATCGGCGGGGGCTTCCCGCTGGGCGCGGTTCTGGCCACCGAAGAGGCGGCCTCGGGCATGACCGCAGGCACCCATGGTTCCACTTACGGCGGCAACCCGCTGGGCTGCGCCGTGGGCATTGCCGTGATGAAGCACCTGGCCGATCCGGCCTTCCTGTCGGAGGTCGCGCGCAAGGGCGGCCTGCTGCGTCAGAAGCTGGAAGGCCTGGTGGCCGCCCATCCCGACGTCTTCGAAGGCGTCCGGGGCCTGGGGCTGATGATCGGCCTGAAGTGCAAGGTGGCGAATGTCGACCTGGTGAAGGCGGGCTACGCGGCCGAGATCATCACCGTGCCGGGCGGCGACAACGTTGTGCGCCTGCTGCCGCCTCTGAACATCACCGATGAAGACATCGCCGAGGCGGTCGAGCGGCTGGATGCCGCCGCGACGGCCCTGAGCGCCAAGTAACTGGATTAGCATCCGGGCCGGGGGGCAGGCGCCCCCCGTGCACCCCGGGCGGAGACGACACCGATGAAGCACTTCCTGGACCTCCACACCACCGATGCCGACGAACTGCGTCAGATCATCGAGCACGCGCGCTCGATCAAGGTCTCGCGCGATGGCCGCCCGAAGGGCATGCCCGACGATGAACAGGCCCTTGCGGGCCGCATCGTCGCGCTGATCTTCGAGAAGCCCTCGACCCGGACCCGTGTCTCCTTCGACGTGGGCGTGCGCCAGATGGGCGGGCAGACGCTGGTCCTGTCGGGCCAGGAGATGCAGCTGGGCCATGGCGAGACCATCGCCGACACCGCCCGGGTGCTGTCGCGCTTCGTCGACATGATCATGATCCGGACTTTCGACGAATCGATCCTGCACGAGCTGGCCGAACATGCCACCGTGCCGGTGATCAACGGGCTGACCGACAACTCCCATCCCTGCCAGATCATGGCCGACATCCTGACCTACGAGGAGCATCGCGGTTCCATCAAGGGCCGGAAGGTGGTCTGGGCGGGCGATGGCAACAACGTCTGCGCCTCCTTCCTGCATGCCGCCGGCCAGTTCGGTTTCGACCTGACCTTCACCGGGCCGATGCAGCTGGACCCCGATCCCAAGGCGGTGGGCTTTGCCCGCGACCACGGCGCCACCGTGATCATCGAGCGCGACCCGATGCGCGCGGTGGAGGATGCCGACCTGATCGTCACCGACACCTGGGTGTCGATGCATGATGCGCAATCCGCGCGCGAGCGGCGCCACAACATGCTGCGGCCCTACCAGGTCAACGATGCGCTGATGGCGGCGGCGAAGCCCGATGCGCTGTTCATGCACTGCCTGCCGGCGCACCGCGGCGAAGAGGTGACCTCTTCGGTGATGGACGGCCCGCAGTCGGTCATCTTCGACGAGGCCGAGAACCGCCTGCACGCCCAGAAGGCCGTGATGCGCTGGTGCCTGGGCCTTTAAGCGGCGTCCGGACGCCAAGGCGACCTTGAACATATGGCCCCCATGACTAGTATAGGGGCCTGAATTTCGGATGGGCGGTGCAACGGCACCGTCCGCCCCCATGGACCGCGGGGAGACGCGGCCGACGGGAATGTTAGGAGGGCGTCATGTCCTGGACCGATGAACGCGTCGAGCTTCTGAAGAAGATGTGGTCGGAGGGCCAGTCGGCCAGCCAGATCGCGAAAGAGCTGGGCGGGGTGACCCGCAACGCCGTGATCGGCAAGGTCCATCGCCTGGGCCTGTCGAACCGCACCGGCGGGGCCGCACCGGCTGCTGCCGCACAGCCCGCGCCCAAGCCGGTCGAGGCCAAGCCCGCCGCCAAGCCCGCGACCGCCGCGCCGAAACCCGCCGCCGAGCCCGAGCCCGCGCCCGAGCCGCGTACCACCTCGGCTGCGCCCTCGACCCCCGCCGTGCGCAAGATCATTCCGGCCGGCCAGCCGCTGCCGCCGCAGCCTTCCGCCAACGAGATCAGCCCCGAAGCGCTGGCCAAGGTGAACGAGGTCGAGAAGAAATCGAAGAAGCTCACCCTCATGGAGCTGACCGAGAAGACCTGCAAATGGCCGGTGGGCGATCCCGCGACCGACGATTTCTGGTTCTGCGGCCTGCCCGCGCAGCAGGGCAAACCCTATTGCGACGCCCATGTCGGCGTTGCCTTCCAGCCGATGTCCTCGCGCCGCGACCGCAAGCGCTGAGCAGGCCGGATACGGATGAAAGGGGGCCCTCGCGGCCCCCTTTTTCATGGCTATTCGACAGTCTGGCCGCGTCCGCCCTCGCTTTCGGGCACCGCCTCTTCCGGCACGCCGGATCCGACGGGGCGCCGGCTGCGCCAGTCCTGACGGGGCCGGGGCGTCGCGCCTTCCACCATTTCGCCGCGCAGCCGGGGCAGGGCCGAGGGGTGTTCGCGCTGCAGCCATTCCACCATCCCCTCGCGCAGCTCGCAGCGCAGATCCCAGGCCTGGGGTGAATTGCGTGCGCTGACCAGCCCGCGGATGTGGATCACCTTCTCGTCGGTCTCGATCACCTGCAGCACGTTGACATTGCCATCCCAGAGCTTTGAGCGCTTCAGGATCTTCGTCATCTGCTCGCGCATCTCGTGCACCGGGGCGGTCCAGTCGAGGTACCAGACCACCTGACCGATGATCGAGGTGGTGTCGCGGGTCCAGTTCTGGAACGGTTTCTCGATGAAGTAGCTCAGCGGCACGACGAGGCGCCTGAGGTCCCAGATCCGCACCACCACGTAGGTCGCGGCGATCTCCTCGATCCAGCCCCATTCACCCTCGACGATGACCACGTCCTCCAGCTTGATGGGCTGGGTCAGGGCGATCTGGATGCCGGCGATCAGATTGGCCAGCAGGGGCCGCGCCGCCAGGCCCAGCACCAGGCCCGCCGCCCCCGCCGAGGCCAGCATCGAGACGCCGAAGTTGCGCACCGCCTCGAAGGTGGCCAGCACCGCGCCGGTGGTCAGCAGGATGATCACCAGCCGCGACATTCGCTGCAGCAGCCGTACCTGCGTGACCTGCTTGCGCCCGGCCGCGTCTTCATCGCTCAGAGCCTGCAGCTTGCGGGTGAAGCGTTCCGCCCAGACATCCATGGCGATGATCAGCATCCATCCCAGCAGCACCACCAGCATCACCAGGGCCGCGTGCTGCAATCCGTCCCGCCAGGCCGAGGGCAGGGCGGCGGCCTCCAGCAGCAGCGAGGCGGCCCCGAAGAGCACGATCAGCCGGGTCGGTTTGCGCAGCCGCCGCACGATCCGCACCGCCAGCCCCGAATACCCGCGCGAGATCCGCTCGACCGCCCGCCACAGCATGGTGTGCAGCCCGAGCGCCAGCAATGTGCCCAGGATCACGATGAACCAGGGCCAGATCGACGGCGGGACTTCCTGCTGCACTTCGGTTAGAACGTTCTCCAGGTCCATGGGCCCTCCTGCCCGGCTGTTTCGGGGATGGCGATGTGCCTTCAGCTAGTGCCGCAGTGCGGCATGGCCAGAACGGCGGGGCAGAGGCGGTGGACTTGTGCCGAAAAGCCCTTTGCTCTATGGGCTGACGCTTGGCTCCGCCGCCCTTCCGCCCGCCAGAGGTTCTTCATGTCCCAAAGCCCGCTCAACCCGCCGAACCTGCGCCCCGACCTGGCGCCCGCCCCCGCTTTCGGCACCGCGCCGCGTCGCGACGGCCAGCCCTCTCTGGGCATGGTGTCGCTGGGCTGCCCGAAGGCGCTGGTGGACAGCGAACGCATCCTGACCCGGCTGCGCGCGGAAGGCTACGCGATCAGCCCCGACTATACCGGCGCCGATGCGGTGATCGTGAACACCTGCGGTTTCCTCGATTCGGCCAAGGCCGAAAGCCTCGAGGCGATCGGCGAGGCGCTGAAGGAAAACGGCCGCGTCATCGTCACCGGCTGCCTGGGCGCGGAACCCGACTACATCACCGGCGTGCATCCCAAGGTGCTGGCGGTGACCGGCCCGCACCAGTACGAACAGGTGCTGGATGCCGTGCACAAGGCCGTGCCGCCCAGCCCCGATCCCTTCGTCGACCTGCTGCCGGCGACCGGCGTGTCGCTGACGCCGCGCCACTACAGCTACCTCAAGATCTCCGAGGGCTGTAACCACAAGTGCAAGTTCTGCATCATCCCCGACATGCGCGGCCGCCTTGTCAGCCGTCCCGCCCATGCCGTGCTGCGCGAGGCCGAGAAGCTGGTCGAGGCCGGCGTGAAGGAACTTCTGGTGATCTCCCAGGATACCTCGGCCTATGGTGTCGACCGCAAGCACGACCTGCACCCCTGGAAGGGCGAGGAGGTCCGCAGCCACATCCTCGATCTTTCGCGCGAGATGGGCAAGCTCGGTGCCTGGGTGCGGCTGCACTACGTCTACCCGTACCCCCATGTGCGCAACCTGATCCCGCTGATGGCAGATCCGGAAAACGGCCTGCTGCCCTACCTGGACATCCCCTTCCAGCACGCCCACCCGGATGTTCTGAAACGGATGGCCCGTCCCGCAGCCTCTGCAAAGACGCTGGACGAGATCGCCGCCTGGCGCGCCGATTGCCCCGACATCACCCTGCGCTCGACCTTCATCGTCGGCTATCCCGGTGAAACCGAAGAGGAATTCCAGTACCTCCTCGACTGGATGGACGAGGCGCAGCTGGATCGCGTCGGCTGCTTCCAATACGAGAACGTCGAGGGCGCGCGCTCCAACGACCTGCCCGGTCATGTCCCCGCCGAGGTCAAGCAGGACCGCTGGGAGCGTTTCATGGAGAAGGCCCAGGCGATCTCCGAAGCGCGCCTTCAGGCCAAGGTCGGTCGCACCCTGCAGGTCATCGTGGACGAGGTGGACGAGGATGCCGCCACCTGCCGCACCATGGCGGATGCGCCGGAAATCGACGGCAACCTCTTCATCGACGAGGGCCACGAGACCCTGAAGCCCGGCGACATGGTCACGGTCGAGGTGGATGAAGCCGGCGAATACGATCTCTGGGGCCGCCTCGTCTGAGGCGCCTCACGGCTTTCATCTTTCCGAAAAATACGGCCGCCGGAGGCACGGGCCGCAGGCCCGTCCCATCTTGCGAACAAAAAACGCCGGTGAGCAGACCGAAATCCACTCACCGGCGCAAGCGTCCCGCGCCCATCACGTCATTGCTGCCTGACATCTCCCGCTCTCTCTCCACGAGATGCCCAATGACGGAGGGTCCGGCGTGACGACCCCTTGGACCGGCCCCGCAGGGCCGCTCCGATCACTCTTCGGTCAGGGTTTTCAGCCAGTCGCGGTTGCGGCAGAAGCGCGGTGCTTCGCTGGCAACCTGATGATCCTGAACCCATTTCTCGCAGCGCTCTCCCTGGCCGCAGGACATGCAGTTCAGCACGGCCTGGCGGTAGATCTTGGCGCTGAGCTCGTCATGCACCATGCGCCCCTGCACATCCTCTCCCAGCGTGTCGGCCATGCGCCCCATCAGGTCGGCATGGCGGTCGAGCTTCGTGAAGAATCCCATCTGTTCCCTTCCCTGTGACCGGGGCCCGACCCGCGGGTGCGTGTTTCCTCAAAGCTCCGGAAAGATCCGGGCATTCGCGCAGCCGGGCATGGCGGCCTCGCGGGGGGTATCCTCGCGTTCGGCGGCCTCCAGCCAGCTCTTGCAGTCGCAGGCGGCCTCGCAGCCCCGGCAGCGGGTGATCATCTCGGACCAGGCGCCCTCGTCCAGGCGGCCCTCGTCCATCGCACGAGCCAGATCGGTTCCCACCGCCCTGGCCATGCGCTGCACCAGCCAGAAATGATCCTTGAGGTCTCCCAGGGGCTTGTTCATCCGGCACGGCTCCCGTCGCTGCATTTGCGAGGTCCGTTCTAGACCCGGGCGCCGGGCCGGACCTTGATCAGGATCAAATCGCTGCGGAAATCTGAACGCGGGGCTTTCAGAGCGGCCAGAACAGCAGGATCAGCGGGATCGAGACGGCGATCACCAGCAGCTCCAGCGGCAGGCCCATGCGCCAGTAATCCCCGAATCGATAGCCCCCGGGGCCCAGGATCAGAGTGTTGTTCTTGTGCCCGATGGGGGTCAGGAAGGCCGAGGAGGAGGCCACCGCCACCGCCATCAGGAACGGGTCGGGCGAGACATGCAGCGTCTCGGCCATGCGGATGCCGATGGGGGCGGCGACAATCGCCGTGGCGGTGTTGTTGAGGACATCCGACAGGCTCATGGTGACCACCATCAGCGCGGTCAGGATCGCCCAGGCCGGCCAGCCCGAGGTCAGGTTCACCAGCCCCTCGGCGATCAGCTGGGTGCCGCCGGTCTTCTCCAGCGCGGTGCCCAGCGGGATCATCGAGCCCAGCAGCACCACGACGGGCCATTCGATATGGTCGTACAGCTCCTGCACGGGCACGATCTTCAGCAGCAGGTAGGCAATCACCACGAAGCCAAGCGCGATGGGCAGATGCACCAGCCCGAAACTGGCTGCCGCCACCGCCGCCGCGAACAGTCCGATTGCCGCCCAGACCTTGGAATTCTGGGTCACCGCAAGCCCGCGGTCGGCCAGCGGCAGGGCGCCCAGCCAGTCGGCGGTCTCGGCTCCGCTGTCCTTGGGGACCAGCAGCAGCAGCAGGTCGCCCGGGCGCACCTGGGTCTGGCGCACCCGCTTGGTGATCTGCCGCCCCTGTCTTGAGATCCCCAGCAGCAGCGCCCGGTGGCGCCAGGACAGGCCCACCGCTTCGGCCGTCTTGCCGGTGATGCGCGCATCCGAGGGCACCACCACCTCGATCACGTCCAGCCCCTCGCCGGCGGCGGTCAGCTTTTCCTCGCGTGCCTTTTCGGAAAACGCCAGGTTCAGCGCCGAGCGGAACTCGTCCAGCGCCTCGGGCACGGCCTCCAGCACCAGCGTGTCCCCCTCCTGCAGGGCCACGTTGCGGGCGCGTCCGTAAAGCCGCTTGTCGGCGCGGATCAGCCCCAGGATCGCGACATCGGCCTTGTCGGCCTCTTCCGAAAGTTCGTGCAGCCGGCGCCCCACCTGCCTGGAGCCCTCGGGCACGGTCAGCTCTGCCACGTATTGCGCGATATCGGTGCCGACGTTGGTCTCTCCCTCGCTGCGCGGGATCAGCCGCCAGCCCAGCAGCGCCACGAAGGCGATGCCCGCCAGCGCGGTCAGTGCCCCCACCGGCGCGAAATCGAACATCGAAAAGCCCTCGTGCAGGTACTGCGCCCGGATGGTCGAGACGATGATGTTGGGGGGCGTGCCGATCAGCGTCGCCATGCCGCCCAGGATCGTGGCGAACGAGAGCGGCATCAGCGACAGCCCCGCCGCGCGCCCCGCCTTGCGGGCGGTCTGGATGTCCACCGGCATCAGCAGCGCCAGGGCGGCGACGTTGTTCATGAAGGCCGAAAGCAGCCCGCCGATGCCGCCCATGATGGCGATATGGGCTCCCAGGCCCCGGCTGCTGTCGACCAGCGTGCGGGTGATCAGGAACACCGCCCCCGAGCGCACCAGCCCGGCCGAGATCACCAGCACCAGCGCGACGATGATCGTCGCCTCGTGGCCGAAGCCGGAGAAGGCATCCTCGTAGGGGATGACGCCGGTTGCCACCCCGCACATCAGCGCGGCGAAGGCCACCAGGTCATAGCGCCAGCGCCCCCAGAGCAGAAGGGCGAAGACGGCGCCGAACAGCGCGAACAGGATGAGCTGATCCAGGGTCATGCCGGAAAGCTAGCGCGGCGGCGCGAAAGCAACAGGGTGGGGCAGGGCGCGCGCCCCTCCCCGGGGCGGAAAGGCGCGCACGCGGCATCTGCTTGCAGGAAAGGGGTCTGCTGCCTTATAGGAACCCGACACTGAAATTGAGGATCAGGAGGCACCGATGGCCGGCCACTCGAAATGGGCGAACATCCAGCACCGCAAGGGGCGGCAGGACGCCGCCCGGTCGAAACTGTTTTCCAAGCTCTCGAAAGAGATCACCGTCGCCGCGAAGATGGGCGATCCGGACCCCGAGAAGAACCCGCGCCTGCGCCTTGCGGTGAAGGAAGCGAAGGCCAGCTCTGTGCCGAAGGACGTGATCGAGCGCGCCATCAAGAAGTCCCAGGCGGGCGAGGGCGACGATTACGAAGAGATCCGCTACGAGGGCTACGGCCCGAACGGCGTGGCGATCATCGTCGAGGCGATGACCGACAACCGCAACCGCACGGCTTCCAACGTCCGCTCGACCTTCTCGAAGAACGGCGGCAACCTGGGCGAGACCGGCTCGGTCGGCTTCATGTTCGACCGCAAGGGCGAGGTCGTCTACCCGGCCAGCGTCGGTGATGCCGACACCGTCATGATGGCGGCGATCGAGGCCGGTGCGGAAGACGTGGAAAGCTCGGAGGACGGCCATGTGATCTACTGCGCCGACACCGATCTGAACGATGTGGCCACCGCGCTCGAGGCCGAGCTGGGCGAATCCGATTCGACCAAGCTGGTCTGGAAGCCCACCACCACCACCGAGATGGACCTCGAGAACATGCAGAAGCTGATGAAGCTTCTGGATGCGCTGGAAGACGACGATGACGTGCAGCGCGTCACCGCGAACTTCGAAGCCTCCGACGAGGTCATGGAGCAGCTCTGAGCCGCTTTCCTGCACATCTGACATGATTTGCTCAGGGCCGGGGATCTTTCCCGGCCCTTTTGCTTGCCGGTTCCCCACGGCGGGTCTGTGCTGATCCGGGCGGCAGGGGAGGCACCATGGGCCATGCACTCTGGGAGGAATACACGGCGCTCTATGCCGTCTACGAGGGCTACAATGACCAGTTCCTGACCCTGAAGGGCTGGTCGGTGACGGTGGGCCTCGCGGCCCTGATGGGGGCCTATGCGCTGCCGCCGGAACGCCATGGCCGGCTGGCGGTTCTCCTCGCGGCCTTCTCGGCCCTGCCGTTCTGGCTGACGGAAATGTTCTGGCGCGGCTACCAGGCGGCCACCATGGCCCGCCTTGAAGAGATCGAACGGTGCATGAGCGGCGCGCTCTTCGATCGAAGGCTCTGCAGCCCCTACCGGATCCTCGGCGCCTGGCAGAGCGCCTACCGCGATCATGCGGTGAGCTTCTGGCTTCACAACGCCTGGCATCCGGGCGTCCTGCTGCCCCATGCGGTGCTGCTGCTCGCCGGCCTCTGCCTGGCACTCTGGGCACCGCCAGGCCCGCCGCGCCGCTAAGTCCCTCCGCCCCCATTTTCTTGTTCCAAATACCTCGGGGGGAGGCGCGCAGCGCCGGGGGGCAGAGCCCCCCTGATCGCCGATCATCAGCGCCGATCATCAGGCCGCCCACAAAGCGGAAGGGGCCGCGTCTGCGCAGCCCCTTCTTGCGTTTCTCTCATCTCCCGCCGCTGCGCAGATGCCTGTCTGCAAAGATGCCGGTATCGCGACTTCAGTCGCCGTTGATATTGTCCGGATCATCGCCATCGGGCGCGGTCTCCTGGGGCGCATCGGCCCCCTGATCCGCTCCCTGATCCGATGCGGCACCGGACTCGCCGCCGGTGTCGCCGGCGCCCTCGCTGCCGGTTGCGTCGCCGCCGGTGCTGGTGCCCTCGGTGGTGCTCAGCGCGCCGTTCTCCCAGGTGCCCGAAAGGACCTCGCCGGTGGCATAGGTCAGCGTGCCTTCGCCCTGGCGCAGCCCCTCGACGAAATTGCCGGTGTAGATATCGCCATTGGCATAGGTGGCCTTGCCCTGGCCGGTCATCTCGCCCTTGGACCAGTCGCCCTCGTAGCTGAAGCCGTCGGGCATGGTGATCTTGCCGGTGCCATCGCGCAGCCCGGCCTTGAAGTCGCCCTCGTAGACCATGCCGTCGGCGTAGCTGGCCTTGCCCTTGCCGTCGCGCTGGCCGCCGGACCAGTGGCCCTCGTAGCGGTAGCCGTCGGAATGGGTCATCACGCCCTCGCCGTCGTTCTTGCCGTCCTTGAAGCCGCCCGTGTAGGTCACGCCCGAGGGGAAGGTCGCGGTGCCCTGGCCCTCGATCTGGCCGGCCTTCCAGGTGCCGTCGTAGGTGGCGCCATCGGGATAGGTGATCTTGCCGGAGCCATCTGGCAGGTCGCCCGCGAAGCTGCCCTCGTAGACCGAGCCATCCGGGTAGGTGACCTTGCCGGTGCCGGCGATCTTGCCGGCCTTCCACTGGCCCACGTACTTGTAGCCGTCCGCCCCGGTGAAGGTGCCCTGGCCCTCGCGCAGGTCATCGACGAAACCGCCCTCGTAGACATCGCCATTGGCGTAGGAGACCTTGCCCTCGCCCTGGCGCTTGCCGCTCACCATCGGGCCTTCGTAGACATCGCCGTTGGCCTGGGTCAGCGTGCCCGTGCCGGTGATCTGGCCATCCTGCCAGTCGCCGACATATTTCAGCCCGTCCGGCATGGTCAGCGTGCCCTTGCCCTGACGCTCACCGGCGACCACATTTCCCTGATAGACCGAGCCGTCGGCATAGGTGATCGTCGCCTCGCCCTGCTTGACGCCGTTCACCCAGGCGCCGTCGTAGACATAGCCCTTGCCGTCGCTCATCTTGCCGGTGCCGTCGTGGCGTCCGTTGGCAAAGCCGCCGGTATAGGTGGTGCCATTGGCATAGGTCGAGCTGCCCTGGCCGGTCATCTTGCCGTCCGTCCAGTCGCCGTCATAGGTGCCGCCATCGGGGAAGGTGATCTTGCCCTTGCCCTCGGGCTTGCCCTTCTCGAAATGGCCGACATAGACCGATCCGTTGGGGAAGCGCGCCGTGCCTTCGCCCTTGATCTGCCCCTCGACCCACTGGCCGTCGTATTCGTAGCCGTTCGGCAGCTTGTAGCTGCCGCGACCGTCCTGCAGGCCGTTCTTGAACGTGCCTTCGTAGATGCCACCGTCATCGTACTGCTTGGTCTGGACGGTGTTGTCCTGGGCCATCAGCGGCAAGGCCAGCAACACGATCCCGCCGGCCAGCGCGGCCTTCAGACGGAGGTGGTGGCGCTTGCGACGAAAGCCTGTCGGGCGAAATGCCATGTACTGTCCCCTGACCCGTAAGTGTTGGCTGGGTCCTGCTGTCTCGCAGGCTCTGCCTTGCCGGTCCGCGGGAAAGGTAAGCGAGGCAGGCTTCCGAGACAACGCCTTTCGGCAAATCGGCTTTTCCTTGCAGCGGAGGGCCGCTAAGCAGGGGCAACCCCTCAGGGGACCTCCCCCCGCCTGACCCGAGGATGACCCATGGCTGACCGGTTCCGCATCTCGCTCGCGCAGTACAACCCGACCGTCGGGGATATCGAGGGCAATGCCTTCAAGGCCTTCGAGGCCTGGACCATCGCGCGTGAGGCCGAGGCCGATCTGGTGATCCTGCCGGAGATGTTCATCACCGGCTACCAGACCCAGGACCTGATCGAGAAGCCGGTGTTCCACCAGGCCGCCATGGCCGCGATCGAGGCGCTGGCGGCACGCTGCGCCGAGGGCCCGGCGCTGGCGCTTGGCGGTCCCTGGGTCGAGGGGGCGGCGCTTTATAACGCCTACCACATCTGCAAGGGCGGCAAGGTGGTGCAGCGGGTGCTCAAGCATGACCTGCCCAACGATCACGTCTTCGACGAGGTGCGCCTGTACGCCAGCGGCCCGCTGGGCGGCCCCGTGGCCATCGGCAACACCCGCGTCGGCTTCCCGGTCTGCGAGGACAGCTGGCATCCGGAAGTGGCCGAAACCCTGGCCGAAACCGGGGCAGAGTTCCTGGTGGTGCCGAACGGATCGCCCTACCACCGGGGCAAGATGGACGTGCGCTTCAACCACATGGTCGCCCGCACGGTCGAGACCGGCCTGCCGGTGATCTACCTCAACATGGTGGGTGGCCAGGACGACCAGGTCTTCGACGGCGGCAGCTTCGGGCTGAACCCGGGCGGCAAGCTGGCCTTCCAGATGCCGATGTTCGATGCCTGCATGGCCCATGTCGATCTGGTGCACGGCCCCGAGGGCTGGCGCATCGAGGAGGGCGAGAAGGCGAGCCTTGGCGATGAATGGGAGCAGGACTACCGCGCCATGGTGCAGAGCCTGCGCGACTACTGCGGCAAGACCGGGTTCAAGAAAGTGCTGCTGGGCATGTCGGGGGGCATCGATTCCGCTCTGGTCGCCACCATTGCCGCCGATGCCCTGGGCCCCGACAACGTGCGCTGCGTGATGCTGCCCTCGGAATACACGTCCGAACATTCTCTGGAGGATGCCGAGGCCTGCGCCAAGGCCCTTGGCGTGCATTACGACTACCTGCCGATCACCGGCCCCCGCGATGCGGTGAGCGCGGCGCTGGCGCCGCTTTTCGCCGGGCGGGCCGCCGATCTGACCGAGGAAAACGTCCAGTCCCGCCTGCGCGGCCTGCTGCTGATGGCGCTGTCGAACAAGTTCGGGGAAATGCTGCTGACCACCGGCAACAAGTCCGAGGTCGCGGTCGGCTACTGCACGATCTACGGCGACATGAACGGCGGCTACAACCCGATCAAGGATCTCTACAAGACCCGGGTCTTCGAGACCTGCCGCTGGCGCAATGCCAATCACCGCCCCTGGATGAAGGCCCCCGCCGGAGAGGTCATCCCCGAACGCATCATCACCAAGCCCCCCTCGGCCGAACTGCGCCCCGATCAGAAGGACAGCGACTCGCTGCCCGACTACCCGGTGCTGGATGCCCTGCTGGAGCTGCTGGTGGACCGCGAGGCTTCGGTCGCCGATTGCGTCGCCGCCGGCTACGCCGAGGCCGATGCCCGGCGGGTCCAGCACCTGATCTACATTTCCGAGTACAAGCGATTCCAGTCCGCCCCCGGCACCCGCCTGACCGAGCGCGCCTTCTGGCTGGACCGCCGCTATCCGATCGCCAACAGGTGGCGCGACCAGGGCTGACACACGCGCCGGAAGAGTCGTGCATCTTCCGGCGTCTCGCTCTTGCAGAAAATATCCAAGTCTTGGAATTTCTTTATAAATTGAGCGTTTCCAGAAGGTTAATCCTGCTGTCGCGCTGCAATGCGGCGGCGTACCGGAAAAGCTGAGTTTTGCGTTAACCATTCATTAACTGCGGCGGGCGCCTAAAGGTATCATGCGTGATCTTGGCCCTCCCTCTGACCCGTTGATCCCGGCGTTCGATGCCCTCTCGAAGGAGGACGTTGAGCAGGCATTGCGCCTGGTCGACCGGAACGGGGTGGCCTGGCCCAGGGCGCGGACCGGCTGTGACGGACCTGTCCCCAGGGTCCTGCACGTGCAGGGGCGCGACTACCCGCTGAAGGCTGCCGGATATCTCGCGGCGCAGCTTTCGGCGGGGATCACGCAGACCACCGGGCAACCGGTGACGGTGGACCGCGTGATCCGCGCGCTCTGCCGCTGCGGCTTCGACGTGACCTGAACGGTCGCCTCGTCGCCGGGGTAGACAGGCGCGGGGGAGGCGACAAAAGACCTCCCCCCGCTTCTGCCACTGGACGCAGCCCGGGAAGCGCAGTAGCTGGATCGCTTCAGTGTAGTCTTCCAGCAGAGCAGACGATGATCGCTTTCCACGTCGTTCCCGACGCCTTTACCCCCGCCGAATGCCAGGCCCTCATCACCGCCGCGGACCAGTCGGGCCTGGCCCGCGATGCCGGCCTCGTGCGCCGTGAGCGCGACCATGACCTGCGCCGCGCCGACCTGGTCTGGGTCGATGACCTGCCCGAAACCGACTGGGTGATGAACCGCCTGATCGACCTGGTGCGCGTCGCCAACCGCGAGGTCTTCGATTTCGCTCTGGACGATTTCTCGGAAAGTCCCCAGATCGCCCGCTACGGGGCCGAGCGCCAGGGCCATTTCGGCTGGCATTCCGACATCGGAGAGGGCACGCTGGCGTCGCGTCGCAAGCTGACGCTGGTGGCGCAGCTCTCGGATCCCGCCGCCTACGAGGGCGGTGCGCTCGAAGTCTGGTACGATTCGAACATCCGCACCGCGCCGCTGCCGCAGGGCTCCGTGGTGCTGTTTCCCTCCTTCGCGCTGCACAGGGTGCAACCTGTGACGGCCGGAGAGCGGCACTCTCTCACTGTTTGGGCACATGGAATGCCATTTAGGTGATAGTTCGTGCATTTTTGCACATTCGCCATGCGAGAACAGGAAATTTGCAGGGCGTCTAAGCGGGGCTACCTTCAGGTCAAGCCAACCCTCACCGGAGCACTCCCATGACCACCCCCAAGATCGCCGTTGTCTTCTATTCCACCTATGGCACCAACCATGCCGTCGCCCTGGACGCCGCTGCCGCCGCCAAGGCGGCCGGCGCCGAGGTGCGCCTGCTGCAGGTCGCTGAGACCGCCCCCGCCGCCGTGGTCGCCGGGCAGGAACCCTGGGCCGCGCAGCAGGAAAAGATGAAGGACATTCCCGTCGCCACCCCGGATGACATGCTCTGGGCCGACGGCTACTTCTTTGCCTTCCCGACCCGCTTCGGCTCGGCCCCCTCGCAGATGCGGGCCTTCATCGACACCCTGGGCGGGGTCTGGTCCCAGGGCGGGCTGGCCAACAAGGCCGTCACGGCCTCGACCAGCGCGGGTAATGCCCATGGCGGTCAGGAATCGACCCTGCTCAGCTTCTACCAGTCGACGATGCACTGGGGCTCGATCATCGTGGCGCCCGGCTACACCGATGCCAAGCTCTACGAATCCGGTGGCAATCCCTACGGCACCTCGGTCACCCAGGGCGACTATTCGGAGGCCAAGAAGGCCGCCGTGGCCATCCAGGCCAAGCGCCTGGTCGATGTGACCGCCAAGCTGATCGGCTGATCCGCGCCGCTGATCCGGTCCCTTGACCGGATCCGCCTGGCCAACCCGGGGCCTGTCCGCCGCTTTGGCAGCGCCCCGATCCGGCTCCGACCGGCAGGGATCGATCCGGCGGATCCCGCCTGACCCGGCCGGGCCCCGGATGCCGTCCCGCGCTCTCTCCCGGGATGAAGGCATCCCCGAAACCGCCGCCCCTTCGGGGTGGCGGTTTTCTCTGTCATCAGATGGCAATCCTCTCGCCGATCCGGTCCTGCAGCATCCCTGCCAGCACCGAGAGTTCGGCCCGCAGCGGACGCTGGCTGGAGCGTGCGCTTTCCAGCCGCAGCGCGGCTTCCAGAAGCGGCGTATCCCCGGCACAGCGGGCGACGCCGCAGAGGAACTGCCCCAGATAGGCCAGTACCGTATCCTCGGCGCCTTCCTGCAGCATTTCGGCGGCATGGGCCATGTCGTCGACATAGGCGACGGGATCGGGCTCCACCACCTCCACGGGCAGCGGTCGAGGCCCCTTGCGGCGATACTCGGCTGGCATCCGCGACAGAAGGGTTTCCTGGAAGGTGGCAAGGCTGGTCAACGGTTTCGACAGGAAGACGTCCGCGCCGGCCGCCTCGGCCTCGTGACGCGCGCCGGGATCGCCCGAGATCGCGGCCACCACGCTGACCCGGGGCACCGCGCGTACCATTTCCGAGACCAGCTCGGCGCCGGAGCCGTCCGGCAGGCCCAGGTCGACGATGGCCACCGAGGGGCGGTACACCTCCAGGTGGCGGCGGGCCGAGCGCAGGCAGTCTGCGCGGCGGATTCGCGCCCCGGACCGCAGGCACAGCAGGCGCAATGCCTCGGAGGCGTAAAGGCTGTCCTCCACGGCCAGAATCGTCAGCCCGAGCATCGGGCGGCTCGCGGTCGGGGCGGTCACGGCGTGCAGCGGGTCCATGGGAAACCTTTCCTGGCAGGGGGGCGGGGATTCGACCCCTTCCTCCGACGCTAGGGGTACGTGGCTAATGGCGCGTTAATGGCGCTGCCCTGCGACGCGCCGGCAGTTGCGCGGACCGGGCCGGAGGGAGTTAAATGGGGGGGCAGGACAGGAGGAAACCATGATCGGACGTCTCAATCACGTGGCCATCGCCGTGCCGGATCTGGAGGCGGCGGCGGCCCAGTACGCCGGGACGCTTGGCGCATCGGTGCGCGCGCCGCAGGACGAGCCGGACCATGGTGTGACCGTGGTCTTCATCGACCTGCCGAACACCAAGATCGAGCTGCTCTCCCCGCTGGGCGAGGACAGTCCCATTGCCGGTTTTCTGGCCAAGAACCCCTCGGGAGGCATCCACCATATCTGCTACGAGGTGGAGGATATCCTGTCGGCCCGCGACCGACTGAAGGCGGAGGGCGCCCGGGTGCTTGGCAGCGGAGAACCGAAGATCGGTGCCCATGGCAAGCCGGTGCTCTTCCTGCATCCGAAGGACTTCAACGGGTGCCTGATCGAGCTGGAGCAGGTCTGATGGGCCCGACCTCCGCCATCGTGCTCTACGCGGTGATCTGGTGGATGACGCTGTTCTGTGTCGCGCCGCTGCGGCTGAAGACCCAGCAGGACCTGGGCCAGGTGACGCGTGGAACGCCGTCGGGCGCGCCGGAGGTGCATCACCTGAAGGAAAAGCTGCTGATCACGACCGGGGTGGCCACAGTGATTTTCCTGATCGCCGCAGGGGTGATCCTGTCGGGGGTGATCTCGGTCCGCGATCTCGACTGGTTCGGACGGATGCCGCCAGACTGAACCTTCAGTCCGGGAAACGGCGCTGCGCGCCGTGCCTCCGCCGGAGGCTTCGGTCAGCGTGCTGACCGAAACAGGCGCTCAGAGCTTGCGGAAGGTCAGGTAATGTGGCGTGCGTGCTTCGCGCAGGGCCTTCTGCTCGTAGCGGGTCGAGATCCAATCCTGCCAGGGAGAGCGCCAGTCCGCCGGACGCTCGGCCAGCCATTCGAAACCCTGGCGAGGCACCTGCTGCAGGGTCTGGCGCACGTAGTCGGGAATGTCGGTCGCAACCCGGAAGATGGCGCCGGGCTTGAGCTTGCGGGACAGCGGTTCCAGATGGTCCGGGGTCACGAAGCGGCGGCGATGGTGGCGCTTCTTGGGCCAGGGATCGGGGTAGAGCAGGAAGGCCCGGGACAGGCAGCCGTCGGGCAGCACGTCGAAGAGGTCACGGGCATCGCCGGGGTGGACCGCCAGGTTCGAAACCCCTGCCTCGCGGATCTTGCCCAGCAGCATGGCGACGCCGTTGATATAGGGCTCCGCCCCAATGATGCCGACATCGGGGTTGCCGGCGGCCTGGTGGACCAGGTGCTCGCCGCCGCCGAAGCCGATCTCAAGCCAGATGTCGCGCTTGCCGAACAGGGCCTCCAGATCGAGGGGCGTGCGGTCGGGGTTCTCCTCCCAGCCGACGGCACCGGGAGAGAGTGCGGCCAGGTCTTCCTCCAGGTAGGCCTCCTGCGACTTGCGCAGGTGCTTGCCCTTGAAGCGGCCGTAGAAGTTGCGCCAGGGGGCGCCGGAGGAATGTGTGTCCTGGGTCATGACTGCCCTTTAGCTCTCGCTGCGCAGGGGATCAACCACGACAAGTTGATCTCTGCAAATACGCACGATGAGGATGGAAAAATTGCGAATTTTTCCAAATGTGCAGAGCCAGTAGACAGGCTTCAACGCCGCTGGACCGGCGATCACATTCCTCCGAAAGGAACTACCGATGAAAATTCTCGACCTGTACCGCGCCGCCGCCCTGCCCGGTGGCCGTATCCTCGCTTCCATCATCTTCATCGTCGCCGGCTACGGCAAGATCGTCGCCTATTCCGGCTCGGCCGGCTACATGCAGGCGATGGGCGTGCCCGGCGCGCTGCTGCCGCTGGTCATCCTGACCGAGCTGGGCGGCGGCCTGGCGCTGCTGCTGGGCTGGCAGACCCGCACCGTGGCCTTCCTGCTGGCCGGCTTCTCGGTCATCTCGGCGCTGATCTTCCACCTGCCGGGCTGGATGGCCGGTGGTGACGGTGCCAGCGCCCAGCAGATCAACTTCCTGAAGAACATGACGATGGCCGGCGGCCTGGGCTACATCAGCGTCTTCGGCGCCGGCCCGTTCTCTATCGACGGCCTGCTGGGCCGCGACAGCACCAAGGCCTGAGCCCCGCGTCCGATCCCGGACCCCGAAACCGAAAAGGCCCCGCGCAAGCGGGGCCTTTTGCATGTCCGGCCCCGGAAAGGGCCTTGGGGCAGCGGTCAGACCGCCTTTTTGAGCGCCTCGACCAGGTCGGTCTTCTCCCAGGAGAAGCCGCCATCGGCATCGGGCGTGCGACCGAAATGGCCGTAGGCGGCGGTGCGCTGGTAGATCGGGCGGTTCAGCTGCAGATGGTTGCGGATGCCGCGCGGCGTCAGGTCCATGACCTGGGCGACGGCGGCCTCGATCTGCGCCTCGTCCACCTCGCCGGTGCCATGGGTGTCGCAGTAGATCGACAGCGGCTTGGAGATGCCGATCGCGTAGGACAGCTGGATCGTGCATTTCTTCGCCAGGCCCGCGGCCACGACGTTCTTGGCGAGGTAGCGCGAGGCATAGGCCGCCGAGCGGTCCACCTTGGTCGGATCCTTGCCCGAGAAGGCACCGCCGCCGTGGGGCGCGGCGCCGCCGTAGGTGTCGACGATGATCTTGCGGCCCGTGAGGCCCGCGTCACCGTCCGGCCCGCCGATCACGAAGGTGCCGGTCGGGTTCACCCACCATTCGGTGCGATCGGTCAGCCAGCCTTCGGGCAGGACGTCGCGGATGTAGGGTTCCACGATGGCGCGGATGTCGGCGCTGCTCTGGGTCTCGAAGGCGTGCTGGGTCGAGAGAACCAGCGAGGTGACCTCGACCGGGCGGCCGTTCTCGTAGCGCAGCGACAGCTGGCTTTTGGCATCGGGCCGCAGGGTGGGCTCGGTGCCGTCCTTGCGGACCTCGGCCAGGCGCTTGAGGATCTGGTGCGCGTAGTGGATCGGCGCCGGCATCAGTTCCGGCGTCTCATCCGTGGCGAAGCCGAACATGATGCCCTGGTCGCCCGCCCCCTCGTCCTTGTCGGAGGAGGAGTTGACGCCCTGCGCGATATGCGCGGACTGTTCGTGCAGCAGGTTGGTCACTTCCACCGTTTCGTGGTGGAACTTGTCCTGCTCGTAGCCGATGTCCTTGATGCAGTCGCGCGCGATGGAGTCGATCTTCTCCATGTAGTGCTTGAGCTTCTGCTTGTCGGCGAGGCCGATTTCGCCGCCGATCACCACGCGGTTGGTCGTGGCGAAGGTTTCACAGGCGACCCGGGCTTCGGGTTCCTCGGCAATGAGTGCGTCCAGAACTGCATCAGAAATGCGGTCGCAGACCTTGTCGGGGTGACCCTCGGAGACGGATTCCGAGGTAAAGATATAGTTCTGGCGTGTCATGAGAATGTGCTCCGATAAACGTCTTGACCCGCCCCGTCAGGAAGCCGTTGGGGCGGCACGTGATTCTGGGTACGCCCGCACCCGGGCCTGGTCAATCGCTTTATGACCTTCGTATGAAGGCCCGGTGAACGGACCAGAGCGCCGAAACCCCCAATGCGAGAAATGCGAGCAGCAAAATCGGCAGGTCTCCGGTTCGCGCATAGAGTGTCGGCGGCAGGGCCGGGGGCAGGCGCACATCGAGATATCCGTCGGTATTGAGCGGCAGCGTGTCCAGCACCTGCCCACGCGCATCGATCAGCGCCGAGACCCCGGTATTGGCGACCCGGACGAAGGGAAGGCCTTGTTCCGCTGCCCGCATCCGGGCCTGGGCAAGGTGCTGGTAGGGCCCCTGGAGATTGCCGAACCAGCCGTCATTGGTGACCTGAAGCAGGAAATCGGGCCGCGCCGGCGCATTGCGGATGTCGCGGGGGAAGATCGCCTCGTAGCAGATCAGCGGCAGCGCGGTGCCGACGCCGGGGATCGGCATCAGGCGCGGGCCGGGCCCGGCAGAGAAGCCGTTGCCGCTCTGGGCTGCAAAAGCGGAGATGCCGATTTTCGCCATCAGGTCCCCGAAGGGGATGTATTCGCCGAAGGGCACCAGATGGTGCTTGTCGTAGGTCTCGATCAGCTTGCCCTGGCCGTCGAGCAGCGCGAGGGAGTTGTAGTAGCGCGCGCCCTCGGTGCGCTGGACCCCGAAGGCGATCGGCGCGCCATGGGTGTGATCGGCCAGGATGCTGGTCAGGGCGCGGCCCTCGTTCAGCAGGTAGGGGACCGAGGTCTCGGGCCAGAGAATCAGGTCCGGGCGGGGGGCTTCGGCGGAATAGTTCAGCAGCCGCTCGAAGAAGACCGGGACCATGTCGGGGTCCCATTTCTCGCGCTGCTGGGCATTGGGCTGGACCAGGCGGATCAGCGGGGCGGTGTCGGTGGCGACGGGGGCGGGGGGCAGGGCGCGCGGCGCCAGGAAGACGAAGCCCGCGGTGCCCAGCACCCCCAGCAGCGCCATGCCGCGTGCGGCGGCGCCCAGAAGGCCGGCCAGCAGCAGCAGCACCAGCGTCATGCCATGGGGCCCGATCAGCGAGGCCAGCGGCAGCGCCGGAGAGGGAATCAGGTTCTGGCCGATTTCGGCCCAGGGGAAGCCGGTGAAGATCCAGCCGCGCAGCGCCTCGATCAGGGTCAGGCTGCCGGCGAAGGCCAGCAGCTGGCGCAGCCGGTTGGCCGGCGCGAGGCGCTGTGCCAGCGCCAGGGCTGCGCCCCAGAACAGCGCCAGCCCGCCGGCCATGAAGACCAGTGCGAAGGGCGCCATCCAGCCGTCCCGGGCGGGATCGACCATGAAGGGATCGACGATCCAGAACAGCGCGAACAGGAAATAGCCGAAGCCGAAGCGCCAGCCGGCGCCAAAGCCCTGACGGGCCGAGGCGCTGCGCCGCTGCGCGTGGAACAGCAGGGCAAAGCCCGCGATCGACAGCGGCCAGAGGTTGAGGGGGGCCTCGCCGCAGGCGGCAAGGAGGCCCGCCGCGGCGGGCCACCAGGATTTCAGACGGATGGGCAGGGCCATACTGGCAGATCAGCTCTCTTCGGCAGGGGCGGGTGCGGCCAGCCGCACGCGCAGGCGCTTGATGCGCCGGGGATCCGCCTCGATCACCTCGAACTCGTGCCCGTCGGGGTGCAGCACGACCTCGCCCCGGGCAGGGACGCGACCGGCCAGCATGAAGACGAGCCCGCCCAGCGTGTCGATCTCCTCCTCGTCGACGCTGTCGTCGTCGGTGAGCGACCGTCCGATGGCCTGTTCGAAATCCTCGAGCGGGGTTTTCGACTGCACCAGATAGCTGCCCGAGGGTTCGCGCGTCCAGAGGGCGTCCTCTTCCTCGTCGTGTTCGTCCTCGATTTCGCCGATGACCTGCTCGATCAGGTCCTCGATGGTCACGAGGCCGTCAACGCCGCCATATTCGTCGATCACCAGCGCCATGTGGCGCCGTTCGGTCTGCATCTTCTGCAAGAGCACGCCGATCGGCATGGAAGGCGGCACGAACAGCAGCGGCCGCAGCAGCGCCTTGAGCGAGAATTTCGCCGCCGAGTTCCAGCCATGCTTCAGCGCGAAGTCCTTCAGGTGCACGAGCCCCACGGGGGTATCGAGCGTGCCCTGGTAGACCGGCAGCCGGGTCATGCCGCTTTCGCGGAACACGCCGACCAGATCCGCCTGGCTGGCGGTGATCGGGACCGAGACGATTTCCGCCTTGGGAATCGCCACGTCCTCGACCCGCATGCGACGCAGGTTCTGCAGCGAGTGCCGGCGCTGCGGCACTTCGGACTGGGCGGTTGCATCAGGCTGGCCCTGGGGGGCATCGGCTGGCGCCCCGAAGGAGAACAGCCGCCGCAGGAAACCGGTGGGCCGGTCATCGGCCACGGCATCCGGGGCCGCTGGCTGCGGGTCGGTGGAGGTCACGGGGCCGGAGGGGGTGCTCATGGTCGTGCCTGCGAGGGCAGGGACACCAGTGCTGACAGCGCCGTTCGCGCGGGTGCGCGGTGCGGAACTGCCTCGGCCGGGGAATTCGACCACGCCTGCCCGAAGGGGCACGGGGTCGGGGTCTTTCGGAAGCGCGCGCTGCGCTGCGTTAGAAGACCCGTCGGTGCTATCGCCCATCTGTCCTTTCCAAGTTTACCCGGCGTCTGTGCCGGTCTCCCGATTATATGGGTCAGGAATTCCCAAATTGCCAAGAATTTCGATCTCCGTCCCCTCCATGAGTGCCGCATCGCCGTCGCGGATGTGGTCATAGCCCAGAAGATGAAGGATTCCGTGCACCACCAGATGGGTGACGTGATCGGCGAAGGGAAGGGCTGATTCTTCCGCCTCGCGCAGGCAGGTGTCGTAGGAGATCGCGATATCGCCCAGTTCGCCGCCCATGGGACCGTCGTCGGGGGGCTCGGGCAGGGTGCCCTCCTCCTCCGGAGCGAGGTCTTCGGCGGGCCAGGACAGCACGTTGGTGGGCCTGGGCTTGTCGCGGAATTCGGCGTTCAGCTCGGCGATGCGGGGATCGTCGCAGCCCATCACGCAGATCTCGAAATCCTCGGGGTCGAGGCCGAGATGGGCGAGGGTCGCCCGGGCGGCGCGTTCGGAAAGCGAGGCGAGGTCCGCGGCTTGCCAGCGGTCGTCCTCGATCACGGTGTCGGTCAGCGTGGTCATGTTGCAGCGGGGGCTGTCTGCCCCCGCACCCCCGAGGATATTTCCGGCCAGATGAAAGAGCCATCGGGCCGGAAGGGTTTAGGTTGTCTCGTCGGCCTCATAGGCTTCGATGATCTTCGCCACAAGGGGGTGACGCACGACATCCTTCGCGGTGAAGTAGTTGAAGGAGATGTCGGGGATGTGGCTGAGCAGGCGTTCGGCGTCGCGCAGGCCCGATTGCACGCCGCGCGGCAGGTCGACCTGGGACCGGTCGCCGGTGATCACCATGCGCGAGCCCTCGCCCAGGCGGGTGAGGAACATCTTCATCTGCATGGTGGTGGCGTTCTGCGCCTCGTCCAGCACCACGAAGGCGTTCGAGAGGGTGCGGCCCCGCATGAAGGCGAGGGGCGCGATCTCGATCCGCTTTTCCTCCATCAGCTTGGCGGCCTGCTTGCCCGGCAGGAAGTCGTCCAGCGCGTCGTAGAGCGGCTGCATGTAGGGATCGACCTTGTCCTTCATGTCGCCGGGCAGGTAGCCGAGCTTTTCGCCGGCCTCGACGGCGGGGCGGGACAGGATGATCTTGTCGACCTTGCCCTCGATGAACATCGACACGCCGACGGCGACGGCAAGATAGGTCTTGCCGGTGCCCGCCGGGCCGATGCCGAAGCCCAGTTCGTGCTTGAAGAGGTTCTGGACATAGGCCTTCTGCGCCTCGGTCCGGGGTTCCACCATCTTCTTGCGGGTCTTGATCTCGACCGCGCCGCCGCGGAACATTTCAAGCTGGTCGCCGGAGGGGGTGGGCGAGGCGGGCACCGAGGGGGTGTTCATCCGCATCTCGCGGTCGATGTCGGCGCTGCTGACTTCGCGTCCCGCTTCCAGCCGCGTGTAGAGGGCGCGCAGCACCTCGATGGTTTCCTTGGCAGCTTCGGGCGATCCCATCGCGACCAGGTGGTTGCCGCGTCGGAGGATCTGGGTGCCGAGGGTCTTCTCTATCTGGGCGAGATTCTTGTCATATTCGCCGCAGAGTTCGATGAGCAGGAAGTTGTCGGGAAAATCGACCGAGACTTCGGCAAGGGCGGATTCGTCGGTATCCGGGGTCAGCAGGCTTGTGGCCAAGTAGCGCTCCTTCTCGATGCGGCCGCCGGCAACGTCCGGCCGGAGCGGCCCATATGGAAAGGGTGGCAGGCTGCGGGCCTGCGGGCAAGTGCAGAATGCCGGGCTGACCCGGCGACGTGATCAATTCTTCCCTCTGCCTGCAATTGCAGGATATTTCCTGATCTCTCTCCGGCGGAGACCGGCGCATCGGGGCTAGTAGAGGATCACCGGCATCGGGGCGGCGGCATTGGCGCGGCTGCGGGCGGGATCGGGGAGGGGCGATCCGTCCTTGAAGCCGCCGGTGGCGATGTTGCGTTCCGAGCTTTGCGAGCAGACCGGACGCCCGTCGGGGCCCATGCGTTCGGACATGTATCCCTCCAGCCCGTCGTCGATGATCCAGTGATCGCAGCCCTCCGGATCGACCCAGATGCCGGGCACCATGTCCGACAGCGGATGGGCGTTGAACCCGTAGTCGCGGCTCTTGTCGCCGGGCACGTCGAGCGGATGGGTGGCGCAGGCGGCCAGAAGCAGCGGCAGCAAGAGCAGGGCAGGGCGCATGGCGGCTCCTTCGGGCTAGTGCAGGCAGATGATCTCCACCCGCCGGTTGGCGGCCATGTTGGCGGCAGAGGTGTTGGGTTTCGCGGGGCGGCTTTCGCCGAAGCCGCGCACGGCGGTGATCCGGGCGCCGACCGATTCGGCAATGTCGGCAACGGCGCGGGCGCGTGCCTCGCTCAGGCGCTGGTTATGGGCGTCCGAGGCGCGGCTGTCGGTATGCCCCTCGATCAGGAAGGTGTTGGTGCCGCGGGCGCGGAAGAAGGCCTCCAGCCGCTGCCGGCTGGCGGGCGCGATGTCGAAACGGTCGGTGGCGAAGGCCTGGTCGGTCGGCACGATGCCGCAGATCTGCGGTTGGTGGCAGACCGGGCGGCCATCGGGGGTGACATGGGGCGACATGTAGCCCTCGGCCCCGTCATCCATCACCCAGTGTTCGCAGCCGTCCGGATCAATCCAGACGCCGGGCACATAGGGTTCGTTCCAGCCCGACCCCTGAATTTGCCCCTCCTGCGCCTGGGATGCGGCCCAGGCCGGCGCGGCACAGAGCCACAGGAACAGGGCCAGGGCCGCCCCGGCGCGGCGCAGGATGCTTGCGGCTGGCATCAGGGACCCTCCCGTCAATCGCTACGGGACGGGTCTAGCGGCAAAGGCGTAAAGACCGGGTTGAACGGAGAAGTTTAACGATTTCCGCCGGTCAGACCAGCTCTCCGGCGAGGGAGTTCGGCCCGGCCGAGGTGATGCGCACCCGGCGCAGGTCACCTTCCTTCAGCGCCGGGCCATGGACATGGACCGCGTGCAGGTAGTCGGACTTGCCGACCATCTGGCCGGGATGGCGACCGGCCTTCTCGAACAGCACGCCGACCTCACGGCCGACCATGCCCTGCATGAAGGCCTGCTGCTGCTCGGCCAGCAGGGCCTGCAGCGCGCCCAGCCGTTCGGCGGCGACCTCGGGGGGGACCTGCCCGCTGCGCTCGGCGGCGGGGGTGCCGGGGCGGGTCGAGTACTTGAAGGTGAAGGCGGTGGCGTAGTTCACCTCGCGCACCAGATCCAGCGTGGCCTGGAAATCCGCATCGGTCTCTTCCGGGAAACCGACGATGAAGTCGCCGGACATGGCGATGTCGGGCCGGGCGGCGCGGATGCGCTCGATCAGGCGCAGGTAGCTGTCGCGGTCATGGCTGCGGTTCATCCGCTTGAGGATGCGGTTGCTGCCCGATTGCACCGGAAGATGCAGATAGGGCATCAGCTTGTCGCAATCGCCATGGGCGGCGATCAGGTCGTCCTCCATGTCGTTGGGATGCGAGGTGGTGAAGCGGATGCGCTTCAGGTCGTCGATCTCGGCGAGGGAGCGCACCAGCCGTGCCAGCCCCCAGTCGCGCCCGTCGGGGCCGCTGCCGTGGTAGGCGTTGACGTTCTGGCCCAGAAGGGTGATCTCGCGCACGCCGCGGCTGACCAGATCGCGGGCCTCGGCCAGGATGCGATCGGCGGGACGAGAGACCTCGGCGCCCCGGGTATAGGGCACGACGCAGAAGGCGCAGAACTTGTCGCAACCCTCCTGTACGGTCAGGAAGGCGGCGGGCGCGCGCCGTGCCTTGGGACCGCGGGTCTTCAGGGTCTCGAACTTGTCGTCCTCGGGGAACTCGGTCTCAAGGACCTTCTCGCCCCTGCGGGTGCGGGCCTCCATGTCGGGCAGGCGGTGGTAGCTTTGCGGGCCGACCACCAGATCGACCAGCGGCTGACGGGCCATGATCTCGGCGCCCTCGGCCTGGGCGACGCAGCCGGCCACGCCGATCTTCAGCTCCGGCTTCTCGTTCTTCAGGCTCCGCAGCCGGCCCAGCTCCGAATAGACCTTCTCGGCGGCCTTCTCGCGGATGTGGCAGGTGTTGAGCAGGATCATGTCGGCCTCTTCGGGCGAAGAGACCTCCGTATAGCCGGAGCCGCCCAGGGCCTCGGCCATGCGCTCGCTGTCGTAGACGTTCATCTGACAGCCATAGGTTCGGATGTAGAGCTTCTTCGTCTCGGACATGAGCGCGCACCTTGTTCAGGGGTGGAACAGGGCGCCGGTCTACACCGAAAGGATGCGGGCTTGCAATGTGCGCGGGCCTTGGCTTTGCTGGGGCGGGGAGGGGCGCCATGCAGTTCGACAGCACGGGGGAATTCCTGCGCCGCGCCGGCGCGACGGCCCTGGCACGGGGGCCGGTGGCGATGATCTTTGCCGAGGACGGGGTGGAACTGCTCCAGACCCTGCGGCACCACCGCAGGCTGGGATTTCGCAAGATCCTGCTGTTCGCCCCGCCCGGCCTGCCGGTTCCCGCCGCGCCGGACCTGGTGAGGGTCGGCTGGTCGCCGGATCCGGAGACGGCGCTGACCGACGCGGTGAACGCGGTGAGCGCGGCGGCACCGCCGGGCACCTGGCTCTACTACGGTTTCAATGCCGAGTTCCTGTTCTTTCCCTTCTGCGAGACCCGCAGCGTCGGAGAGCTGCTGGCCTTTCACGCCGAGGAGCGCCGCGACGCGATGCTCAGCTACGTGGTGGATCTCTATGCCGGGGATCTTGCGGCCCATCCCGATGCGGTGTCGCTGCGCGATGCCCACCTCGACCGCTCCGGCTACTACGCCCAGGCCCGTCCGGATGCGCAGGGGCGACCATTGGACCGGCAGTACGACTTCTACGGCGGTCTGCGCTGGCGGTTTGAGGAACACGTGCCAGAGGGTCGGCGGCGGATCGACCGGATCGCGCTGTTCCGCGCCCGGCCCGGGCTGCACCTGCGCACCGACTTCACCTTCGACGCACCCGAATACAACACCTATGCCTGTCCTTGGCACAACAACCTGACGGCCTGCATTTGCTCGTTCCGCGCGGCCAAGGCGCTGAAGCGCAACCCTGGTTCGCGCGATCTGGTGGACAGCTTTCTTTGGTACAATTCCGCGCCTTTCGAATGGCAGTCCCGGCAGCTTCTGGATCTTGGCCTGATGGAGCCGGGCCAGTGGTTCTGAGCGCGGCGCCTGAAGCGGGTCGGGGAGGGGGCTCTGCCCCCGCAGGCCTGCGGCCTGCGCCCCCGACATATTTTTAACAGGAAAATGAGGAGAGCCTGTCGTGCCCGAAGCGGGACCGGCTCTTTCATCTGGCCGAAAATATCCCGGGGGAGGGGCGCCGCAGGCGGACCGGGGGCAGAGCCCCCTGCGCCGGTTTGATCCTTGTCAATGTCGGTTCTGAAATGCCGGCCTAGGGTGAGGGCACAGGACAGAACAGGAGGTTGAGATGGCACACCGGCCGCATGCACTTGTCGATGACTTTCCCGCCCATGGCGAAGCGATTGCCGCTCTGAAGGCGCAGGACCCGCATTTCCTCCGCATGGCCGAGGAATACGATGCTCTGAATGATCGCATCCACCGCTGGGAATGCAATATCGAGCCGATGGAAGACCTGGCGATGATCGAGGCCCGCAAGCAGCGCGCTTCGCTCAAGGATCGGATCTGGGCCGGGATCAGCGCGCTTCAGCTGACCTCGTAGGGCAGCGTTCCTCGGGCATTCACATCGATGCTGAGACGCCGCTCAAGCGGTGGAACCGAGCGCTGGTGACAGCGCTCGCGTTCGCAGATCCGGCAGGAGATCCCGATCGGTTCGAAGGCGCGGGGATTGGTGATGTCGAGCCCGTCCGCGAAGACCAGTTTGCCAGCATGGGCGACCTCGCAGCCAAGCGCGATGGCGTAGCGGCGTACCGGCGCGCCCCAGCGACCGCCCGGTTTCGAGACATCCCGCGCCAGGTTGATGTAGCGCACCCCGTCCGGGGTCTCGCAGAGCTGGCGCAGGAAGCGGCCCGGCATCTCGAAGGCCTGGTGGACATTCCAAAGCGGGCAGGCGCCGCCGTAGCGGGCAAATTGCAGCCGTGTTGCGGAATGGCGCTTGGTGATCGTGCCAGCCTGATCGACGCGCACGAAGTAGAAGGGCACCCCCTTGGCGCCCGGACGTTGCAGGGTCGAAAGCCGATGGGCCACCTGCTCGACCGAGGCGCCAAAGCGCATCGCCAGTATTTCCAGATCGTGACGCTCCGCCTCAGCGGCCTCCAGGAAGCGGGTGTAGGGCATCATCGCGGCCCCGGCGAAGTAGTTCGCCAGGCCGATCTTGGCGATGGAGCGCGCCGCCTCGGACTGGAAGCGCGCCAGGTCCAGCGTCGCCTCCAGCAGCTTGTCCTGATCCAGCAGCGCGACCTGCAGCAGCAGCTGGAAGGTCTGGGTTTCCGGCGCCGCGCGCAGTGACAGCGCCAGTTCGCGTTGCGCCGGATCGTAGAGGCGCAGCGCCTCCATGTCGCGGAACTGTACCGTCACGCCCCGGTTGCCAAGCGCCGAGACCGCGCGCACGCGCATGTTCTCCTCATGGCGCACGGGGGCGGCAAAGCGTTCCGCCGCGCGGTCCACCGCGTCGATGTAGTTGTCGCAGTAGTGGAAGAAGTCGCGCACCTCGTCCCAGGGCGAGGGGGTGGCGCGGGCATCGTCGCGCCCGAGCGCCTCGTCGAGGGAGGCCAGCCGTTCATGGGTCTGGCGATAGGCGCGGTGCAGTTGCAGGAAGGCACGGGCCAGCGCCGGGGCGTTCGAGGCGGTCAGCCGCAGATCCGCCAGCGGCGGCATGGCATCGGCCAGCACCGGATCCGCCATTGCCTCGCGCATGTCCGAGACAAGCCGTTCGCTGTCGCCGGTCGCCAGCTCGGTCACGTCGAAGCCGAATTCCTGCGCCAGGTTCAGCACCACCGCGGTCGAGACCGGGCGGTTGTTGTTCTCCATCTGGTTCAGGTAGGGCAGGGAAATCCCCAGCTTGGCCGAGAATTCCTTCTGCGTCAGCCCGAGCTTCTGGCGCGTCTCGCGCAGCTTCGCCCCGGCATAGAGTTTGCGTGCGCCCATTCCCCCACCTGTCCGCCTCGCCCGTCCGATCAGGCGAGGCTAACTTTGCAAATCCTGGTTAACAAGGTGCAAAGGGACGCAGGGTCAAACCCCGGCGAGGCCGAGTTTGCGTTCCCGCCGCATGACCATCAGGATCAGCAGGACGCCGATGGCCAGCAGCAGCAGGAAGAACAGCATCAGCGGTGCCTCGGTGCTGCCCGGGCCCAGGATGGCGCCGGCCACCGCCGAGAAGACCGCGCCGCCGCCGATCATCAGCGCGCCGCCAAGGCCCGCCGCGGTGCCCGCCAGCTTGGGGCGCACCGAGAGCATCCCGGTGGTGGTGGTCGGGATCACCATGCCGTTGCCCATGCCGATGAAGATCATCAGTCCGAAGAAGCTGTAGGCCGAGGAGAGGCCGGCCACCGCCAGCCCGTAGGCCAGCGCGATCACGACCAGCATCATCAGCAGCCCGGCCAGGATCATCCGGTTCAGCCCGATGCGCTGGCTGACGGTGCCGGTCAGCCAGTTGCCCAGGAAATAGCCCACGGCGGGGGTTGCGGTGAACAGGCCGAAGGTTGCCGGGGTCAGCCCGAAGACCACGGTGCCGACGAAGGGCGCGCCGCCCAGGTAGCCGAACCAGGTCCCCGCCGAGCACATGCAGGTCAGGCAATAGCCGAGGAAGCGCGGCGAGGTCAGCAGCTCCGGGAACTCGGCGAATTGCGACAGGATCGACTTGTCCGAGGGTTCGGCGGTTTCGCCGAGGTCGCGCCAGCACAGCAGCAGTACCAGCACGCCGGTCACCAGCAGCACCCAGAAGGAAGCGCGCCAGCCGAAGAACTGGTCCAGGAAACCGCCGATCGCCGGAGAGATCATCGGCACCACCGAGACCCCCATCATGACATAGGCCATGGCCGAGGTGGCGCGGTCTCCGGTGTAGATGTCGCGCACGGCGGCGCGCCCGATGGCCATGCCGATGGCGGCGCTCGCCTGCAGGATGCGGCAGGCGAGAAGGGTCTCGAAGCTGTTGGCCAGGAGGCAGCCCACCGAGGCCAGCACGAAGACCACCAGGCCGAACAGGATCACCGGGCGGCGGCCGTAGCGGTCGGCGAAGGGGCCGGCCAGCAGCTGCACGACGCCGCTGGCTGCAAGGTAGCCCGCGACCAGCAACTGCGCCTGCGCATAGGGTGCGTCGAATTGCGCGGCGATATTCTGCAGGGATGGCAGGAAAATGTTGATGGCCAGCGCCCCGGTCCCCACAAGCAGGATCAGGGTCGACAGGTGCGGCACGGAATCGGGGCGCAGGTAGCGCGGCGCGGAGGAGGGCATGGGCTCAGCTAATCGCGTGTTGTGGGCAAGTCCATGTGACGGGCATGCAGTATGCGACTTTGCAATTTGCAGATGAGGCTCTGCCAATCATTTGCAAATTTGCCCTTTTCCGCTTTGGAAGCACCGGGGCTGCGCCTATGTTCTGGCGAAACGGGCGGCCCCGGTCCGGGCAGGCCTGCCGCGAAGGCCCGGCGCGGCTCATCATAGGGAGCAAGTTATGAAGGATATCCTACAGGAGCTGAAGGACCGCCGCGAGACGGCGCGTCTGGGCGGCGGCGAAAAGCGGATCGCGGCGCAGCATGCCAAGGGCAAGCTGACGGCGCGCGAACGCATCGACCTGCTGCTCGATGCCGACAGCTTCGAGGAATTCGACATGTTCGTGGCCCATCGCTGCACCGATTTCGGCATGGCCGAGCAGCGTCCCTATGGTGACGGCGTGGTCACCGGCTGGGGCACGATCAACGGCCGCATGGTCTATGTCTTTTCCCAGGACTTCACCGTCTTCGGCGGCTCCCTGTCCGAGACCCACGCCCAGAAGATCTGCAAGATCATGGACATGGCGGTGCAGAACGGCGCACCCGTCATCGGTCTGAATGATTCCGGCGGGGCGCGCATCCAGGAGGGGGTGGCCTCTCTCGCCGGCTATGCGGATGTGTTCCAGCGCAATGTCATGGCCTCGGGCGTGGTGCCGCAGATCAGCGTGATCATGGGGCCCTGCGCGGGCGGCGCGGTCTACAGCCCCGCCATGACCGACTTCATCTTCATGGTGAAGGACAGCTCCTACATGTTCGTCACCGGCCCCGACGTGGTGAAGACCGTGACGAACGAGGTCGTGACCGCCGAGGAACTGGGCGGTGCTTCCACCCACACGAAGAAATCCTCGGTCGCCGACGGCGCCTTCGAAAACGACGTGGAGGCCCTGGCCGAGGTCCGCCGCCTGGTCGATTTCCTGCCGCTCAACAACCGGGAAAAACCTCCCGTCCGCCCCTTCTTCGATGAGCCGGGCCGGATCGAACCCAGCCTCGACACGCTGGTCCCCGACAATCCCAACACGCCCTACGACATGAAGGAACTGATCCTGAAGGTCTCGGACGAGGGGGACTTCTTCGAGATCCAGGAAGATTACGCCAAGAACATCATCACCGGCTTCATCCGGCTTGAAGGCCAGACTGTCGGCGTGGTGGCGAACCAGCCGACGGTGCTGGCCGGGTGCCTCGATATCGACAGCTCGCGCAAGGCGGCGCGATTCGTCCGTTTCTGCGATGCCTTCGAGATCCCGATCCTGACCTTCGTCGACGTGCCGGGCTTCCTGCCGGGGACCAGCCAGGAATATGGCGGCGTCATCAAGCATGGCGCCAAGCTGCTGTTCGCCTATGGCGAGGCGACGGTGCCGAAGGTCACGGTGATCACCCGCAAGGCCTATGGCGGCGCCTATGACGTGATGGCCTCGAAACACCTGCGCGGCGACTTCAACTATGCTTGGCCCACCGCCGAGATCGCGGTGATGGGCGCCAAGGGCGCAACCGAGATCCTGTACCGCTCCGAACTGGGCGATCCGGAAAAGATCGCGGCGCGCACCAAGGAATACGAGGACCGCTTCGCCAATCCCTTCGTTGCCGCCGAAAAGGGCTTCATCGACGAGGTGATCCAGCCCCGCTCGACCCGGCGGCGCGTGGCGCGGGCCTTTGCGTCCCTGCGCAACAAGAAGCTCCAGAACCCCTGGAAAAAACACGACAATATCCCGCTTTGAGCGAAAGATCCCATGGCACGACAGAACTGGCATAACCTGAGAGAGGAGGGCGCGGTGATCGTCACCCGCCGCCTTCCGCCCCGCTTCGACCTGAAGGTCGAGGCCGAGGTCGCGACGGGGAAACCCGTCTCGCTTTCGGCGATCGCGCATCAGGTGCGTCAGGACATGTGGCGCCGGCTGCAATCGCTGCGTGGCTTCGCGCCGGCGGTGCGGGTCGAGCGGACGGAGGGCGGCGTGCGGATCACCGCGGGTGGCGCGCTGGAGGGCGCCCGCCCGACCGAGGCCGCGCGCACCATCCTGTCGGACCTGCTGGACAGCCCCGGACACCGCGCCCGCTGGCTGCGCCATGCGGAGCGCCGTCATGGCTGATCCGCGGCCGGCACAGCCCAAGGCAAACCCCTGTCCGGCAGGGACGGCCCGGTGTAGGGGAGGGGCCGCAACGCAACCTGCCCGCACCCCGGCCCAAGGCCGTCGCGGGCCCGCCTCAGGAGCTCAGCCATGCTGAAACACCGTGGCTTCCCCAGCCGCCTGCCGGGGACCGATTTCCAGTTCACCATCCGCCGCGCCAACCCCAAGGGCGTGACGCCGATCACCCGTCGCGAACGCTACCGCGACCGCAAGGCCGTCGACCGTCGCGCCGACGAGGCCTTCGTGGCCGCGCTCTGGGCCGCCTTCGGGGACGAACCCTTCGAACGCGGCAACCTCGATGCCGGGCGCCTGTCCTGGGTCTTCGGTCGCGAGGTCGTGGCCGCCGAGGATCCCTTCGATCCGACCAGCTACGACGCGCTGCTGGTGATCAATGAATCCATCGCCCGTGCCTCTTTCCCGGGCGCTTTCGCCGATGACGCCGATTTCGGCGAAGAGGACGACGACGAGGAGGATGACTGGGCATGAAGCTGCCGACGGCCTCAGGTTTTGCGCAAGATCCGGCCTGCCTGCGGGCCCGCACCGATCTGTGCTTTGACCTGGCGGGCCGCCACGTCAGCATTTGCCCTGTTCCCTCCCCGGGAATGACTGAAGACAATTACCCTTCCCCTTGCGGGCGGTGCCATGTCCCCAACCCATGCCCGCCCGCATTTTCTGCCCGTTTTCAAGGGGCAGGAGCCGGGGCGCGGCGGGGACGGGCGGCGGAAGACCGCTCTTGCCGCTGGGTCACTGGGCGCCTTCACGCCAGCCTCACGATGCCGAGAGCTTTCCGGGAACAATTTCCCCGCGCACGCGTTAGGAGAGCGAAACTTGCGCAACAAGAAGGTGTGAAGTCATGTTCAAGAAAACCTGGATCATTGCTGGTGTCCTCTGTGCCGGTCTTGCCGCTTGCGGTCAGACCGTGGGCGAACAGGCCCTCGTCGGCGGCGCAGCCGGCACCGGCGCGGCAGCCGTCACCGGTGGCAGCCTCGGCACCGGCGCCCTGGTCGGCGCAGCGGCCAACGTCGCCTACTGCCAGTCGAACCCGCGCTCCTGCCGCTGATGCGCGGCTGACCCGCGTTTCCCGCGCCGGTCGCGTCGCGACCGGCCAGGGTATCTCAGTCGACCCCCCGTGGTGCTGCCGCACCACGGGGGGTTTTTCGTGTTCGCCGCGTGCCGTCCGGGCGCGCGCGCCACATCCTCCGTCCGGGAAGGGACCTGCATGTTCAAGAAGATCCTGATCGCCAACCGTGGCGAGATCGCCTGCCGTGTCATCAAGACGGCCCGCAAGATGGGGATCGCCACGGTCGCGATCTATTCGGATGCGGACAAGAACGCGCTGCATGTCGCCATGGCCGACGAGGCCGTCCATATCGGCCCGCCGCCCGCCAACCAGTCCTACATCGTCATCGACAAGGTGATGGCGGCGATCATCGCGACCGGCGCCGAGGCGGTGCACCCGGGCTACGGCTTCCTGTCGGAGAACCCGAAGTTCGCCCAGGCGCTGTCGGAGGCGGGCGTCGCCTTCATCGGCCCGCCGGTCAAGGCGATCGAGGCGATGGGCGACAAGATCACCAGCAAGAAGATCGCGCAGGAGGCCGGTGTGTCCACCGTGCCGGGCTACATGGGCCTGATCGCCGATGCCGACGAGGCGGTGAAGATTTCCGGCGAAATCGGCTATCCGGTGATGATCAAGGCCTCTGCCGGGGGCGGCGGCAAGGGGATGCGGATCGCCTGGAACGACACCGAGGCGCGCGAGGGCTTCCAATCTTCCAAGAACGAGGCGGCGAATTCCTTCGGCGATGACCGCATCTTCATCGAGAAATTCGTCACCCAGCCCCGCCATATCGAGATCCAGGTGCTCTGCGATGCCCATGGCAACGGCGTCTATCTGGGCGAGCGGGAATGTTCGATCCAGCGGCGCAACCAGAAGGTCGTGGAAGAGGCCCCCAGCCCCTTCCTGGACGAAGCCACCCGCCGCGCGATGGGCGAACAGGCCGTCGCGCTGGCCAAGGCCGTGGGCTATGCCAGCGCCGGCACGGTGGAATTCATCGTCGATGGTGAAAAGAACTTCTACTTCCTGGAAATGAACACCCGCCTTCAGGTGGAACACCCGGTGACGGAGCTGATCACCGGCGTCGATCTGGTGGAGCAGATGATCCGCGTCGCCAATGGCGAACCGCTGAGCATCACGCAGGCCGACGTGACGCTGACCGGCTGGGCGATCGAGAACCGCCTTTATGCCGAGGATCCCTATCGCAACTTCCTGCCCTCGATCGGGCGGCTGACCAAGTACAGCCCGCCGGTGGAAATCGCCGCCGGTCCGCTGCTGGTCAACGGCAAGTGGCAGGGCGAGGCGCCCGAGGGCGAGACGGCAGTGCGCAACGATACCGGCGTCTATGATGGCGGCGAGATCAGCATGTATTACGACCCGATGATCGCCAAGCTATGCACCTGGGCGCCGACGCGTGCGCAGGCCATCGAGGCCATGCGCATCGCGCTCGACCGCTTCGAGGTCGAGGGGATCGGGCACAACCTGCCGTTCCTGGCCGCCGTGATGGATCATCCGAAATTTGTCAGCGGCGACATGACCACCGCCTTCATCGCCGAGGAATATCCCGGCGGTTTCGAAGGCGTGGCGCTGCCCGAGGCGCAGCTGCGCCGGATCGCGGCGGCCTGCACCGCCATGCATCGCGTCGGCGAAATCCGCCGCACCCGGATCTCGGGGCGGATGGACAACCACGAACGCAAGGTGGGCGACAAATGGGTCGCGACCCTTCAGGGCCAGCGCCACGAGGTAAGCATTGCCGCCGATCATGACGGTGCCAGCGTCACCTTCGAAGATGGCGCGGTGCTGCGGGTGGCGGGCGACTGGACGCCGGGCAAGACGCTGGCCGACATGACCGTCGATGGGGAACCGCTGGTGCTGAAGGTCGGCAAGATCTCGGGCGGGTTCCGCATCCGCTGCCGGGGCGCCGATCTGAAGGTCCATGTGCGCAACCCGCGCCAGGCCGAGCTGGCGCTGCTGATGCCCGAGAAGCTGCCCCCCGATACCTCCAAGCTGCTGCTCTGCCCGATGCCGGGCCTCGTCGTGAAGATCGACGTCGAAGAGGGGCAGGAGGTCCAGGAGGGCCAGGCCCTTTGCACCATCGAGGCCATGAAGATGGAGAACATCCTGCGCGCCGAGCGGCGCGGCACCGTTGCCAAGATCAATGCCGCCCCCGGCGCCAGCCTCGCGGTGGACGAGATCATCATGGAGTTCGAATAGGCCCATGGGAGGGGCGCGGACATCTGCCGGCGGATGCGGGGCATTTGTCTCGGATTTGCGGGTTAAGCGCTTCGTGAGGGGGCGGGCGGCATGATCGCCGCTCTTCCCTTCGCGGGGCCGCGCCCCCTGGCCCTGCCGCTGGCAAAGGCCCGGGCCCTGATGGACGTGATCCTGCATATCGGCGCGCATCGCACCGCGACGACCTCTTTCCAGTCCTACCTGCGGACCCTGCGCGGCCCGCTTGAGGCCCGCGGCATTGCCGTCTGGGATCCCCGCCGCACCCGCAACGGCGTGCTGACCGGGGTGCAGCCGGTGCCCGGGCCGGTGCCGCCGCAAAAGCAGTTCGACCATGCGCGGGGCCGCATCGCGCTGAACCTAGAGGCGCTGCGCCGCAAGGGCCGTGATCAGCTTCTGGTCAGCGACGAGAACATGCTGGGCGCGCCGCGCGCGGCCTTGCGGGCGGGGATGCTCTATCCCGATGCCGGGGCCCGCATCGCCCGCCACCTGGAAGCCTTCGGTGGCGAGGTGAGCCGGCTGGTCCTCTCGGTGCGGGGGCTGGAAGCCTGGTGGACCTCCTGCCTGCACTACGCGCTGGACCGGGGCCATGCCGCCCCCGATGCGGCGCTGTTGCAGCAGCTGGCGGCCAGCCCCCGCAGCTGGCGCAGCGTGATCGAGGAGATTGCCGCCGCCGCTCCGGGGACCGAGCTGCTGGTGATGCCGCACGAGGGCTATGCCGGCGATCCGGCGGCCCGGCTGAACGTCATGCTGGGGCGCAGCGATGCGCCTGCGCCGCAGATGCCGGGCTGGCTCAACCGCAGCCCCTCGGTGGCGGGCCGGGACCTGCCGCTGACGCAGGGCCGCTGGCAGCCCTTCGCGCCCGCGCAAGGCGCGGCGCTGGAACAGACCGACCGGGGCGACCTGGCCTGGCTTCGGGCCGGGGCAGGGACCCTCGCCCGCTATCGGCCCCACGGGGCCTAGACCACGACAGGAGGCGTGCCCGGGGACGGGAGGATCATCGTCCGGGGCCGCAGCAGAGAGGACAGTGCGATGACGGAGAAGACCGACGCCTGGGAAGCCCGGGCCGCCAAGGAACTGCGCGGGCGCCCGCTGGAAGAGCTGACCTGGCACACGCTGGAAGGCATCGACGTGAAACCCCTCTATACGGAGGCGGACACTGAGGGCCTGGCGCACATGGGCACCCTGCCCGGCGAGGGGCCCTTCACGCGCGGCGTGCGCTCCACCATGTACGCCGGGCGGCCCTGGACGATCCGGCAATATGCCGGTTTCTCCACGGCGGAGGAAAGCAATGCCTTCTACCGCCGCAACCTGGCGGCGGGGCAGCAGGGTGTCTCGGTCGCCTTCGATCTGGCGACCCACCGTGGCTATGACAGCGACCACCCCCGCGTGGTGGGCGATGTCGGCAAGGCGGGCGTTGCCATCGATTCGGTCGAGGACATGAAGATCCTGTTCGAGGGGATCCCCCTCGACAAGGTGTCGGTCTCCATGACGATGAACGGTGCGGTGATCCCGATCCTGGCCAGTTTCATCGTCACCGGAGAGGAGCAGGGCCATGACAGGGCGGTGCTCTCGGGGACCATCCAGAACGACATCCTGAAGGAGTTCATGGTCCGCAACACCTACATCTATCCGCCCGAACCCTCGATGCGGATCATCGCGGACATCATCGAGTATACCTCGAACGAGATGCCGAAATTCAACTCCATCTCGATCTCCGGCTACCACATGCAGGAGGCGGGCGCGAACCTGGTGCAGGAGCTGGCCTATACGCTGGCGGATGGTCGGGAATACGTGCGTGCTGCGATCAGCGCCGGGATGGACGTGGACAAGTTCGCCGGTCGGCTCAGCTTCTTCTTCGCCATCGGCATGAACTTCTTCATGGAGATTGCCAAGCTGCGCGCCGCGCGCACGCTTTGGTACCGCGTGATGACCGATTTCGGCGCCCAGAAGGAGGGCTCGAAGATGCTGCGCACGCATTGCCAGACCTCGGGTGTGTCGTTGCAGGAGCAGGATCCCTACAACAACGTCATCCGCACCGCCTACGAGGCGATGAGCGCGGTTCTGGGCGGCACCCAGTCGCTGCACACCAATGCGCTGGACGAGGCGATCGCGCTGCCCACCGATTTCTCGGCCCGCATCGCGCGCAACACCCAGCTGGTGCTGCAGGAAGAGACCGGGGTGACCAAGGTGGTCGATCCGCTGGCGGGCTCCTACTACATCGAGAGCCTGACCAATGATCTGGTCGAGAAGGCCTGGGCCCTGATGCAGGAGGTCGAGGAGATGGGCGGCATGACCAAGGCCGTCGCCTCGGGGATGCCGAAGCTCAGGATCGAGGAAAGCGCGGCCAGGCGTCAGGCGATGATCGACCGGGGCGAAGAGGTCATCGTCGGCGTCAACAAGTACCGCAAGGACAAGGAAGACCCGATCGACATTCTGGATGTCGACAACATGAAGGTCCGCGACAGCCAGATTGCCCGGCTGGAGCAGATCCGCGCGACCCGCGATGCGGCGGCCTGCCAGGCAGCCCTGGACGAGGTGACGCGGCGCGCGAAGGAAGGTGGCAACCTGCTTGAGGCGGCGGTGGAGGCCGCGCGTGCCCGGGCGACCGTGGGGGAAATCAGCATGGCAATGGAGAAGGAATTCGGCCGGCACCGGGCCGAGGTGAAGACCCTCGCCGGGGTCTACGGCGCCGCCTACGAGGGCGATGCGGATTTCGCGGCCATCCAGAAATCGGTGGAGGACTTCGCCGAGGAAGAGGGGCGCCGGCCGCGGATGCTGGTGGTCAAGATGGGCCAGGACGGCCATGACCGCGGCGCCAAGGTGATCGCCACGGCCTTTGCCGACATCGGCTTCGACGTGGATGTCGGCCCGCTGTTCCAGACGCCCGAGGAAGCCGCGCAGGACGCGGTGGACAACGACGTCCACGTGGTCGGCATCAGCTCCCAGGCGGCGGGGCACAAGACCCTGGCGCCGCAGCTGATCGAGGCGCTGAAGGCCAAGGACGCGGGCGATATCCTGGTGATCTGCGGCGGGGTGATCCCGCATCAAGACTACGATTTCCTGAAGAAGGCCGGGGTGAAGGCGATCTTCGGGCCGGGCACCAACATCCCCTCTGCGGCGCAGGACATCCTGCAACTGATCCGCGCCGCCCGGGGCTGATCCACGGGGCGTCCGGGGTGCAGACCTCGGGCGCCGTCTCGCGGTGCCGGAAGGCCCCTCAGGCCGGGACGGGATCGGGGCGCAGCCCGCGGAGCGTCGTCTGCACGATGGTGTCGGCGGCGGTGTCGTAATCGGCCCGCTTGAGCTTCTTCACCTCAAGCGTATGGGCGGCCATGATCTCGAAATCGGCATAGTACTGGGCGGCGGACCAGAGCGTGATCATCAGGTGGCGCGGATGCACCGGGCGGATCAGGCCGCGCGCGATCCAGGCCTCCAGCACCTCGACGGGGCGCAGCATGCCGACGCGCATCAGCTCGCGGTCCTCGGGGGTCAGGTAGGGGCCGCCGGCCAGGATCTCGGTCGCGAAGACGCGGGTCTCGTCGGGGAAGCGGCGGGAATGCTCCAGCTTGGCGCGCACATAGGCCTCCAGCGCCTCGAAGGGATCGCGCTCTTCGCTCAGGTGGTCCAGCGCGACGGTCCAGTTGGTCAGCAGCCGCCGCAGGATCGATCTGTAGATCTCGGCCTTGGAGCCGAAGTAGTAGTACACATTGGCCTTGGGCAGTCCCGCAGCCTCCGCGATCTCTGAGATGCGGGTGCCTTCGAAGCCCTTGCGCGCGAACAGCCGGGTCGCGGCGTCGCTGATCAATGCCTCGTTGCGGGCACGGATGCGGAGTTCTGGGTCGGACGCCTTTGCGCTCATGTCGGGTCTGCCTTTCAACTTGTCCCGATCCTGTCGCGACACCCGCCCCGCGTCCAGACGGGAACTGACGCAACCGTCAGCTTTCTTCCCGTCAAGGATGAATTTCGGGCAGGCGACGCGGGTGCATGTCTTGCCATTCCCGGGCCGCTTTGGAACATGAAGCGATCCGACGCAGGAGGCCGAAATGAGCCCGATCATCCGCCCCGCAACCCTTGCCGACCATCCCCGCATCCTGGAGATCTGGCACCCGGTCTATCGTGACACCACCATCACCTTCGCCTCGGTCGAAAAGACCCCGGAGACGCTGGTCACCTATATCGACAGCCGCCGTGCCGCGGGGCGCGAGTTCTTCGTGGCCGAGGTGGACGGCCAGGTCCTGGGCTTTGCCACCTACGACCAGTTCCGCGGCGGCGACGGCTATGCCTGGGCGATGGAACACACGATCATCCTGTCCCCCGAGGGGCGCGGCCACGGTCTGGGCCGGGCGCTGATGGGCGCGGTCGAGGATCACGCCCGCGCCGCCGGGGCGCATGTGATGATCGCCGGCGTCTCGGGCGAGAACCCGGTGGGCGTCGCCTTCCACGCCGCCGTCGGCTACGAGGAAACCGGCCGGATGCCGCAGGTCGGGCGCAAGTTCGATCGCTGGCTTGAACTGGTGCTCATGCAGAAGTTTCTCTGAACCGGAAGAATTGCGGCGATGCCGCGCTGACAGCGCCGCGCCGCCGCGATAAACTGGCCCCATGTCGATCTGGTCCCGCATCTCAGAAGCCTTGAAAGCACTGGCGAAGGGCGAATCCCTTTCCCATGTCTTCGAGAAGCTGCGCACGCCGCCCGAACGCTCGGTCGCGTTCACCATTGCCGTGGTGGCGCTTGGCGCCAAGATGGCCAAGGCCGATGGCCGTGTCACCCGCAACGAGGTCTCGGCCTTCCGCGAGGTGTTCCAGATCGCCCCGGGCGACGAGGCCGGCGCGGCGCGGGTCTTCAACCTTGCCCGTCAGGACGTCGCCGGATTCGAGGAATATGCCGAGCGGATCGCCGGCATGTTCGGCCCCGATGCCGAGGTCCTTGAGGACCTGATGGAGGGGCTGTTCCACATCGCGCTGGCCGATGGCGACTACCACGACGCCGAAGATGCTTTCCTGACCCGCGTGGCCGAGATCTTTCGTATCGATCCTGCGCATTTCCAGCGGATGCGGGCGCGCTTCGTGCCGCAGGCGCGCTGCGATGCCTACACGATCCTGGGGCTGACCCCCGGCGCCACCATGCAGGAGGCGCGCTCGGCCTGGCGCCAGGCCGTGCGTGAAAGCCACCCGGACACGATGATGGCCCGCGGCCTGCCGCCCGAGGCGATCAAGCTGGCGGAAAGACGGATGGCGGATATCAACCGCGCCTGGGAAGAGATCCAGAGCGCCCACGTCTGACAGGGCAGGGACCATGCGCCTGGCCACCTACAATGTCGAATGGTTCGACGCGCTTTTCGATGATGCCGGTCATCTGCAGATGGATGATCGCTGGTCGCGGCGCCGGGACGTGACCCGCGCCCAGCAGGCCGAGGCCCTTGGGATGGTCTTCACCGCGCTCGATGCCGATGCGATCATGGTGATCGAGGCCCCCGACGACAGCCTGCACCGCTCCACCACCCGCGCGCTGGAACATTTCGCCCGCGCCTTCTCGTTGCGGGCGCGCAAGGCGGTGATCGGCTTTGCCAACGAGACCCAGCAGGAGATCGCGCTGCTCTACGATCCCGACAGGCTGAAGGTGGCCCATGTGCCGGGCGAAAGCCGCGCCGCGCCGCGCTTTGACGAGGTGTTCCGCATCGATCTGGATGTCGATGCGGTGGAGGACGAGGTGGTCTTCTCAAAGCCGCCGCTGGAGCTGTCGGCGCTGAGCGAACGGGGCCGCAGCTTCATGATGATCGGCGCGCATCTGAAATCGAAGGCCCCCCATGGCGCCCAGGACGCGGCCTCGGCGATGCGGCTGTCGATTGCCAACCGGCGCAAGCAGCTGGCCCAGGCGATCTGGCTGCGTCGCCGGCTGGTCGCGCTGATGGAGGCGGGCGAGAGCGTGATGCTGATGGGCGATCTGAACGATGGCCCGGGCCTGGACGAATACGAACACCTCTTCGGGCGCTCCTCGGTCGAGATCCTGCTGGGAGACGAGACCGGCGACAGTTCCTCTTCGGGGCCCTGCCTCTACGATCCCCATGCGGCCCAGGTCTTTGCCCGCCGCTTCCAGGCGCCGCCCACCAGCGCGCGCTTCCACATCGCCAGCGAGGGGCGCTACCTTCAGGCGCTGCTGGATTACATCATGGTCTCGGACGACCTGGCGCAGCTGAAGCCCGCGTGGCGGATCTGGCACCCGTTCGACGACCCGGCCTGCTGGCGCGCGCCAGAGTTGCAGCGCGCGCTGCTGCTGGCCTCGGACCATTTCCCGGTGACGCTGGACATCGACCTTTAGGAAAGCTCCGGCAGATGTGTCGGCATGTCATCGCCGCCGGGCTTTGGCCGGGCGCCGGAAGGGCCTATATTGGCGCCATGAAACGCATCGTCCTTGTCACGCTTCTTGCCCTGCCGCTTGCCCAGCCCGTTCTGGCGCAGGACGTCCCCGCCGATCCCGCGCCGCAGGCCACGCCCGGGGCGCCGGGGCCCGATGCCGCTCCGGACAAGGGGCCTTCGAAGATGGAACGCGGCTTGCAGCTGTTCATGGACGGGCTGTCGGACAGCTGGGGCGATCTGGCGGACAAGGCCGGGCCCAAGGTGATGGAGTTCTTCCAGCAGTTCGGCCCCGCCCTGAAAGAGGCCATCGGCAAGGTCGGCGACCTGTCGAACTACGAGCCCCCGGTGGTGCTGCCCAACGGCGACATCCTGATCAAGCGCAAGGAGGGCGCGCCGCAGTACCTGCCGCCCGTCCCCGGTCAGCGCGAGGACGGCTCGGTCGATCTGTGACGCCGCGCGGCGGGATCATTCCTTTGCGGGGGCCATCTTCAGGGCCACCTCGGCCTCCAGCGCATTGGCCAGAGACTTGAAGCGCGCCTCGGCGACCTCTCCGTAAAGCGGCCAGGCGGCTTCGGCCAGTTCCAGCTCAAGCACCTTCTTCTTCGGATACCAGTTCAGCTGGCCGATGCCGGCGTCCTTCTCGGGCCAGATCATCGCGCCGAAACGCATCGCCTTGCCGAGAATCTCGGCCTGCTTGATGTCGTCTTCCGACAGGAGGCCGATCAGCTCTTCGAACTGGGTGCCCTCGCGCTTGTTCTTGTAGCGGTGCAGCAAGGCCAGCCCCAGGAAGACCCGTTCGGAATGGCGCAGCCCGCCCAGGTTGGCGCGGGTGGAATTGTCGAAGCAGACCTCGGCGCGGTAGTCGGGATGGGCGCGCCAGGTGACGTCGTGCAGCAGGCAGGCGGCCTTTACCAGGCGCATCCGCTCGGGGCGGACATGGCGGAAGATCGGCTGGATGAAGTTGAACAGCGTGCGCCCGAAACCGGGGTGGCGGCTGTCCTTAAGCTCCGCGAAGCGGCAGGATTCGATCAGCGGATCGCGGTCGCGCAGGTCCTGGGGCATCTGCTGGTACAGCATCCCCTCGCGGATCCCGTAGGAGGACACGGCGATGTCATGCGGCTTGAACTGGCGCAGCACCTCCAGCAGCACCTCGCAGGCCAGCGGCACCAGCGACATTCTGGAATTCGAGATGTTGCAGCGCTTGCGCAGCGCATCGAGGTCCTCGCCTTCGATGAACTTCACCGTCTCGCGGATCGCGGTGGTGCTCATGCGGTATTCGTGCAGCACATGCAGCGGGTAGCCGCGCCGTTCCATGTCGATGCGGGCGATGGCGCGCCAGCTGCCGCCGACCAGGAACAGCCGGTTGCGGTCCAGCCCGATGACCGAGGCCAGCTTCTCGACCTCGGCCTTGATGTAGTCCTTGCGGCCCTTCTTGCCCCCGGGCACGTCCTGAAGCTTCAGCGGCCCCAGCTGAGAGGTCTCGCGCTCTCCGACCTTTCCGTCGCGGATCCGCGCGATCTCCATGGAGCTGCCGCCGATGTCGCAGACCAGCCCGTAGGAGCCCGGCCAGCCCAGCAGCACGCCCTGCGCCGACAGCCGCGCCTCTTCGCGCCCGTCGATCACGTGGATCTTCAGGCCGGTCTTCTGGAACACCTCGGCGATGAATTCGGGCCCGTCACTGGCTTCGCGCACGGCGGCGGTGGCGACGGTGGTCAGGGGTGCGGCATCCATGCCGGCCGCCAGCAGCTGGAAGCGGTGGATCGCGGCCAGCGCGCGGCGGCGCCCCTCGGGGTTCAGCCGGCCGGTTTCCGACAGGCCGGCACCCAGTCCGCACATGATCTTTTCATTGAAGAAATAGGCCGGACTGCGCGCCGCGCCGTCGAAGACCACCATGCGCACGGAATTCGAACCCACATCCACAACGCCGACCCGCGTCAGCGCGCGGGTCTTCGGGTCGTTGAAGAGCGGACGCCCGAACGGCCCCCAGTCCGGGGCTTGCTGAACGTTGTCTCCATCCATGGGCAGACCTCTTGTAGCTGACCCGGTTATGCCCGCGCAGCCGGGGCGCGGTCAACCGGCCTGAAGTTCCCGTGTCAATTCGGGCACATCCGCCGCACCGGCACTGCCGCGCCCGGACAGCGAGGGGTTCTCCATGAAGAAACGGTGGCAGTTGAAGGCGGTTCCGTCGCGCGGGAAATCGGCGCGCAGGAACTGGCCGTCGGGCTGCATCACCCAGCTCTGTTCCTGGTCGTGCAGGTTGGCGGCCATGATCTGGCGGACGATCTGGTCCTTCACGGTCTGGTTCTTGGCCTCGACCAGGGTCTCGACCCGGCGGTTGAGGTTGCGCCCCATCCAGTCGGCGGAAGAGAAGAACACCCGCGCCTCCTTCGAGGGCAGCCCGCCGCCATTGCCAAAGCACACGATGCGGCTGTGTTCCAGGAACCGCCCGACGATGCTTTTCACCCGGATGTTGGGCGACAGCCCCGCGATCCCGGGCCTCAGGCCGCAAATGCCCCGGATCACCAGGTCGATCTTCACCCCGGCCTGGCCGGCAGCATAGAGCGCGTCGATCACGTCGGGCTCAATCAGCGCATTCATCTTGGCCCAGATCTGCGCCGGGCGCCCGGCACGGGCATGATCCGCCTCCTCTCCGATCATCCGGATCAGGTCGTCCTTCAGCGTCAGAGGCGAGATCGAGAGCGTCTCCAGCCGTTCCGGCTGGGCATAGCCCGAGAGGTAGTTGAAGACCCGGGTGGCATCGCGGCCCAGCTCTTCCTCGCAGGTGAAGAAGGACAGGTCGGTGTAGATCCGCGCGGTGATCGGGTGGTAATTGCCGGTGCCGAAATGGGTGTAGGTGACCAGCCGGTCGCCTTCGCGGCGCACCACGCTGGAGATCTTGGCATGGGTCTTCCAGTCGACGAAACCGTAGACCACATGGGCGCCGGAGCGTTCCAGCCGGCGCGACTGGCGGATATTGGCGGCCTCGTCGAAACGCGCCTTCAGCTCGACCAGCGCGGTCACCGACTTGCCGTCCTCGGCTGCCTCGCAGAGCGCCTCGACGATGGGGCTGTCCTTCGAGGTCCGGTAGAGCGTCTGCTTGATCGCCAGCACGTCGGGGTCCCGCGCCGCCTGCTGGAGGAAGCGCACCACCATGTCGAAGGTCTCGTAGGGGTGGTGCAGCAGCATGTCCTTCTGGCGGATCGCCGCGAAGACGTCACCCTCGTGATCCTGGACGCGTTCCGGCACGCGGGGGGTGAACTTGGGCCAGAGCAGGTCGGGGCGCGAGTCCAGCACCAGCTCCGAGAGCGCCGAGATGCCGATCAGCCCGTCGACCTCGATCACCTCGTCGCCCCAGACCTTCAGCTCGCGCATGATGACGGTCTTCAGCGGCTCGGGCGCCCCGGAGGAGATCTTCAGCCGCACCACCTCGCCGCGGCGGCGGCGCTTCAGGGCGGTCTCGAATTCGCGCACCAGGTCCTCGGCCTCTTCCTCGACCTCGAGGTCGCTGTCGCGCAGCACCCGGAAGGTGCAGGCGCCGATGTCGCGATAGCCGGGGAACAGCCGTTCCAGATGCACCTTCAGCAGCTCTTCCAGCGGCAGGAAGCGGTTCTGCCCGGGCTCGGAGGGCAGGGCGACGAAACGGTCGATCTGGGCCGGGATCGGCAGCAGCGCCTGCAGGGGGCGGCGGTCGCGCTTGCGTTCCAGCTGCAGCGCCAGGCAGAAGCCCATGTTGGGAATGAAGGGGAAGGGATGCGCCGGGTCGATGGCCAGCGGCGAGAGCACCGGGAAGACCTTTTGCAGGAAATAGGTGCCGAGAAAGTCCAGATCCGCCTCGGTCAGGTCCTCGCTGGTCAGGATGGCGATGCCTTCACCCTGCATCAGCCCGCGCAGGGCGCGCAGCACGCCCTGCTGGCGCTCCATCAGGCAGCGGGCGTTCTCGTTGATGCGCACCAGCTGCTCTGCCGGGGTCAGCCCGTCGATCGAGGGGTTGGTGTTGCCGGCCTTGGCCAGTTCGCGCAGGCCGGCGACGCGCACGGTGTAGAATTCATCCAGGTTGGTGGCGCTGATCGACAGGAAGCGCAGCCGTTCCAGAAGCGGCACGCCGGGGTTCTCGGCCTCTTCCAGCACGCGCCAGTTGAAGCCCAGCCAGCTGAGTTCACGGTTGAAGAAGCGCGCCGGCGCGGTCGGGTCCAGGTCCGGCAGGGTGACCGGGGCCGGGACGGGGGTATTGAGGAAATCTGCGTCGATCATGGGGCGCTTCTTGCAGGCAAATGTAACGGACTCTTAACGTTCCCGGCAGTCTAGGACTGCGGCGGGTCATTATCCAGCCGTGCGAGGACCCGCGCCGCCATGGCCCGGGTGACCGGGCGCTGCTCGGCCAGGGATTGGGCGTCGAGCGCGGCTGCGATCCGGCGCGCCGCCTCGAAGGAGCGCTCCATCCGCACCAGCAGGAACGGGATCACGTCCTTGGCGGGCAGGATCTGGCGATCGGCGAACAGCTTGACCAGCAGGCCGCCCAGCAGCCGGTCGTCGGGGGCCTCGAGCTTGACGACCGGGCAGGCCTGCATCCGGCTGGCCAGGTCCGGCAACCGCAAGGGCCAGCGCGCCGGGGGCAGCCGGTCGGTGACCAGCAGGGTCTGCCCCTCGGCCAGCAGCAGGTTGTGCAGGTGCAGCAGCGCCTCTTCCGGGGCGGGGTGCCCGGCGATCCGGGCCACGTCCTCCACCGCGACGGGCCCGTGGGCCAGGGCGGCGATATCGGCCCCGGGCAACGCCCGGGCGGGCAGCACGGTGGCGCGGCTGTCGGTGGCCCAGATCCGGGTCAGGTGGGTCTTGCCGGACCCGGGCGGCCCGCACAGCGCCAGCTTTCCCGCCGCCCAGCCCATCGGCCAGCTTTCCAGCAGCGCGAAGGCGATCCGGTTGCCGGGCCCGAGGATGAAATCCGCCCGCCCCATCGCCGCCGCGGGGGCGGGCAGATCAAGCGGGCGTTGCGGGGACGGATCGTCGGCGGCGGCCATGGCTCAGTTGGGCTGGTCCAGATCGTCCGGTTTCAGGGTGGTGCCGCGATACAGGCTGGAGCCGGTGTACTGGCGCACCATGAACCGCGCGAGCACCCCGATGGCGGCGGCCAGCGGCACGGCGGCCAACATGCCGACGAAGCCGAACAGCGTGCCGAAGACCGACAGCGCGAAGATCAGCCAGACCGGGTGCAGCCCGACCGAACCGCCGACCAGCTTGGGCGTCAGGAAGTTGCCCTCGGTCACCTGGCCCAGGGCGAAGATGCCGGCGATGATGCCGATGTGCAGCCAGTCGCCCCAGAACTGGAACAGCGCGATGCCGATGGCAAGCGCACCGCCCAGCAGCGCGCCGACGTAGGGGATGAAGGTGATCAGCCCGGCGAAGGCGCCGATCACCAGACCGAACTGCAAGCCCGCCAGCATCAGCGCGATGGCGTAATAGGTGCCCAGGATCAGGCAGACGGACCCCATGCCGCGGATGAAGCCCGCCAGCGTGTTGTCGATGTCGCGGGCCAGCTGGCGGATCGTGGGGGCATGGTCGCGCGGCAAGAGCGAGTCGATCTCGGCCACCATGTTGTCCCAGTCATACAGCATGTAGAAGGCCACCACCGGCACGATCACGAAAAGCATCATGATGTTGATGAAGCTGCCGACCGAGGAGAGCGCGGTGTTCAGCAGCTCTCCGCCCTTGGACTGGATGGTGCTGCCCACGGCGGACAGGCTCTCTCGCAGGACGGAATCCTGGTTCTGGAGGTCCGGGAAATGCCGGCTGAGGAAGTTCTGGAGGTTCTGGAACAGCTGCGGCGCGGTGTCGAACAGCTGGATCGCCTGGTTCAGCCCGGCGGGCACCACCATCAGCGCCAGCAGCACGAAGATCACCACGGCGCCCAGGGTGATGATCGCGGTCGCCAGCGTGCGCGAGGCACCAAGGCGTTGCAGCCGGTCGGCCACGGGATCGAGGAAATAGGCGATCGCCATGCCCAGGAGGAAGGGCATGATCACGCTGCCCAGCCACCACATCATCAGGAGGAAGACCGCGGCGGCGATGCCCCAGTATTTCAGTTGCTTGCGAACGGGCAGGGTCAAGGCGGATCTCCGGGTTTTCCCAGTATCATGCGTCGGTGGCCCGGATTTTCAAGCAGATCGGGGCCCGGCAGGCGGCGGAAGGCCATTGCCGGGGCGCGCGCGCTTGAATAAACCGGCTGGGACCAAAGCTGAAAGGCCCCCGAGACATGCGACTGTCGCGCTATTTCCTGCCCGTTCTCAAGGAGACGCCCGCCGAGGCGCAGATTGCCAGCCACCGCCTGATGCTGCGGGCCGGCATGATCAAGCAGTCCTCCGCGGGCATCTATTCCTGGCTGCCCATGGGCTTCAAGATCCTGCGCAAGCTGGAAAACATCGTCCACGAGGAGCAGATCCGCGCGGGCCATATCCCGATGCTGATGCCGACCCTGCAATCGGCAGAACTGTGGCGGGAATCCGGGCGTTACGACGCCTACGGCCCCGAGATGCTGCGTTTCAAGGACCGCCAGGACCGCGAGATGCTCTATGGCCCGACCAACGAGGAGGCCATCACCGACATCTTCCGCGCCCACGTCAACAGCTACAAGGATCTGCCTCTGACCCTGTACCAGGTGCAGTGGAAGTTCCGTGACGAGATGCGCCCCCGCTTCGGCGTCATGCGTGGCCGCGAGTTCTTCATGAAGGACGGCTACAACTTCGACCTGACCCAGGAAGATGCGCTGCACGCCTACAACCGTCACCTGGTCAGCTACCTGCGCACCTACGAGCGCATGGGGCTTCAGGCGATTCCGATGCGCGCGGATTCCGGCCCGATCGGCGGCGAGAACACCCACGAGTTCCTCGTGCTGGCCGAAACCGGCGAGTCGGAAGTGTTCTATGACAGCCAGATCACCGAGCTGACCTTCGGCGACCGCGAGATCGACTACGACTCGCGCGAGCAATGCCAGGCGGTGCTGGAAGAGTTCACCTCGCGCTATGCCCGCACCGACGAGACCCATGACGAGGCGATCTTCGCCGAGGTCCCCGAGGAGCGCCGCCGCACCGCGCGCGGCATCGAGGTCGGCCAGATCTTCTACTTCGGCACCAAGTATTCCGAGGCCATGGGCGCCACGGTGCAGGGGCCGGACGGCAAGCCGGTGCCGGTGCACATGGGCAGCCACGGGATCGGCGTGTCGCGCCTGATCGGCGCCATCATCGAGGCCAACCACGACGACAAGGGCATCATCTGGCCGGAAGGCGTCACGCCCTTCCATGTCGGCATCGTCAACCTCAAGCAGGGCGACGAGGAGGCCGATGCGGCCTGCGAGAGCCTTTACAAGGCCTTCGAGGCCAAGGGGCTGGAGCCGCTTTACGATGACCGCAACGAACGCGCGGGCGGCAAGTTCGCCACCATGGACCTGATCGGCCTGCCCTGGCGCATCACCGTGGGTCCGCGCGGCCTGAAGGCCGGCGTGGTCGAGCTGACCTGCCGCCGCACCGGCGAGAGCGAGGAACTGAGCCCCGAGGCCGCGATCGAGAAGGTTGCCGGGATCTACGCCGCGCTCTGAGCGTCGCGCTGCCGGAGGGCGCCTCCGGCGGGCATATTTGGGGAAAGATGAAGGGGCGGGGCGCAGGACCTGCCCCTTTTGCCTGTGGCGGCGTTGTGAAGCCCGTTTTTGGGGAAAGATGAAGGCGGGGCGCGGGGGCCCCGGCCTTCGGGGCTCAGTAACCGCGGGTGCGGTCGACCTGGTAGAGGAAGGGCTCCTTGGCCTCGCCGCGGCGGATGTTCTCCGCGATCACCCGGGCGGCGGTGAGGGCGCGGGTCTCGGCGGCGATATGGGGGCTGACGGTGATCCGGGGATGGCCCCAGAACGGGTGGTCGCGGGGCAGCGGTTCCTCTCGGAAGACGTCGAGGGTGGCGCGGTGGAGCTGGCCGCTGTCGAGCGCCGCCACCAGATCGGCATCGACCACGAGGGGGCCGCGCCCGGGGTTCAGCAGGCAGGCGCCCTTGGGCAGCAGGGCCAGGGTCTCGGCATTGATCAGGTCGCGGGTGCCCTCGGTCAGGGGCAGCAGCAGCACCAGGATCTGCGCGCTGGAGAGCGCCTGTTTCAGCCCCTCGGGGCCGGAGAGGGTGGTGAGGCCTGAAACCTCCTTCGGGGTGCGGCTCCAGCCGGTGACGGGGAAGCCGAGGCGGGCGAGGGATTTCGCGCAGGCCTGGCCCAGCTCTCCGAGGCCCAGCACGGTCACGGGGCGTTCCTGCGCCAGCGGCGGCACCTTCTGGATCCATTCGCCCGACTGGTGATCGAGGAAGAAGTCGATGTCGAGGTGATGGCGCAGCGCATGGCCGGTCACCCATTCCACCATCCCCGAGGTCATGCCCGGATCGACCATCCGGCACAGCGGCTGGATGAGGGTGGTGTTGGGCACGATCTTCTCGACCCCGGCCCAGAGGCTGAGCACCGCCTTGCAGTTCACGTAGGGGGTGAAGTCCTGAAGGTCGGATTTCGGCGCGTAGACGATGTAGTCCACCGTTTCGGGGGCGTGGTCGGTGCGCAGGTCGATGTCGGAGAGGCCGGCGCGGTCGAAGGCGGCGCGCAGGGGGGCCTCGTAGCTGTCCCATCCCGGGGAGCGGGAGGCGAAGAGAACGTTGATCATATATCTTTCCTTGGCCGGATCGGCGCGACCCTAGCAGGGCGCGCCGCAGGGGCAACCGGAAGACCTAGCGCGGGCGGTGGACGTGGGCGCTTTGCACCAGTCCGAAGGCCAGCATCAGCACCAGCATGGCCGATCCGCCGTAGCTGACCAGCGGCAGCGGCACGCCGACCACCGGCGCCAGCCCCATCACCATCGACATGTTGACCGCGAAGAACAGGAAGAAGGTCACCGCCACGCCCAGCGTCAGCAGCGCCGCATAGCGGTTCTGGTTGCTCATGGCGGAGTGGATGCAGAACAGGATGATCAGCGCGTAGAGCGTCAGCAGGGAGATCCCGCCGATGAAGCCGAATTCCTCGGCCAGCGAGGTGAAGATGAAGTCGGTGTGCTTTTCGGGCAGGAAGTTCAGCCGCGACTGGGTGCCCTGCATGTAGCCGCGTCCCGTCCAGCCGCCCGAGCCGAGGGCGATCTTCGACTGGGTGATGTGGTAGCCCGCGCCGAGCGGATCCTTCGAGGGGTCCAGGAAGGTGTCGATGCGGCGGAACTGGTAGTCGTGCAGCAGCTGCCAGCTGGTGCCGCGGCTTTCGAAGACGGTCCAGACGAGGCCGACGGCGGCGCCGATGACGGTGGCGAAATAGGCCCAGTGGACACCGGCCAGGAACATCACCGCGCCGCCCCCGGTCAGCAGCAGGATCGCGGTGCCGAGGTCGGGCTGCTTGATCACCAGGAAGGTCGGCACTAGGATGATCAGCACCGGGATCAGCACCCAGAACGGATGGCTGACCTTGCGCTGCGGCAGCCAGTCGTAATAGGCGGCCAGGAACATCACGAGGGAGATCTTCATCAGCTCGGAGGGTTGCAGCTGCATGAAGCCGATGTCGATCCAGCGCTGCGCCCCCATGCCGATGGTGCCGAACATCTCGACCGCGATCAGCAGCACCAGCGATATCGCATAGGCCAGACCCGAGATGTTGCGCCAGAACCAGACCGGCACCATGCCGACGATGAACATCACCGCCAGGCCCAGGCCGAAACGCTCCATCTGGGGTTCCGCCCAGCGGCCGATATTGCCGCCGGCCACCGAGTAGAGCTGCAGGAAGCCCACCGAGGCGACCGCCGTCAGCAGCAGCGCCAGCGGCCAGTTCAGGTAGAGGATCTTGCGGAAGCCGGTCGGGGTCGTCTTGACCCGGTACTCTAGATAGCTCATGCGCGCCCCTTGGCATCAAGGTCGATCTGCGGGCGAAGCGCGCGCAGGCGCTCCTGCTGCTGCGCGACCCAGTCGCGGTCCTTGGCGGGATAGGCGTCCAGCGGTGGATCGCCCTTGCAGAGCGCCTGAAGCGTGATGTCGCGGGCGATGGGGGCGGCCACCGAAGAGCCGCCGCTTCCGTGCTCGACCACCACCGCCACGGCGACCTTGGGATCCTCGAAGGGGGCGAAATCGACGAACAGCGCGTGGTCGCGGCGGTTCCAGGGCAGGTCCTGGTTCTTGGTGACGCCGGCGGCGCGTTCGGCGGCGGTGATGTTGCGCACCTGGCTGGTGCCGGTCTTGCCGGCAAGGCGCATGTCCTCGGCGATGATGCGGGCGCCGTAGGCGGTGCCGCGGCGGTTGTTGGAGACCTCGAACATGCCCTGGCGCACGGCGCGCAGACTGCTTTCGGCAATGCCCAGCGATTCGCCCAGACCCGAGGGCTGGTCCTCTCCGTCGACGGCGCGCACCACGCGGGGCGTCACCACGCGCCCGGTCGAGAGCCGCGCCGCCATCACCGCCAGTTGCAGCGGCGAGGCCAGCACGTAGCCCTGGCCGATCGAGGCGTTGATCGTGTCACCGATCAGCCAGTCCTTGTTCTGGTTGGCCCGCTTCCATTCCTTGGTGGGCGCCAGCCCCGTCGCCACCGCCGAAAGCGGCAGGTCGTGCTTGACGCCGATGCCCATGCGTTCCGCCATGGCCGAGATCCGCTCGATCCCGACGCGCGAGCCGAGCTCGTAGAAGAACACGTCGCAGGAGTGCTGAAGCCCGCCCACCACGTCCAGCATCCCGTGGCCGGAGTATTTCCAGCAGTGGAAGCGGCGGTTGGCGACCTCGTAATAGCCGGGGCAGTAGAAATTGGTCGAGGCGTCGATGATGCCGGCCTCAAGTCCCGCCAGCGCCACGACGATCTTGAAGGTGGAGCCGGGCGGATAGAGGCCCTGCACCGACTTGTCCGCCAGCGGGCGGTGATCGTTCTTCATCAGCGCGTTGTAATCGCTTGAGGAAATCCCGCGCACGAAAAGGTTCGGGTCAAAGCTCGGGGCCGAGGCACAGGCCAGGATATCGCCGTTCTCGGTGTCGATCACCACGGCGGCGGCGCTTTCGCCGGCCAGCCGGTTCTGCACGTAGTTCTGCAGCATCACGTCCAGCGTCAGCTGCACGTTGGCGCCGGGGGTGCCGGGCTGGCGGTCAAGCTCTCGCATCACGCGGCCCACGGCGTTCACCTCGACCCGGCGCGAGCCCGCGCTGCCGCGCAGCGCGTCCTCCATCTTGTTCTCAAGGCCGATCTTGCCGATCTGGAAGCGCGGGATCATCAGGACCGGATCGGGGTCCTCGATCTTGGACAGGTCGTAATCCGACACCGGGCCGACATAGCCGACGGTATGGGCGAAATCCTGGTCCAGCGGATAGGCGCGGCTCAGCCCGACCTCGGGGGTGATCCCGGGCAGGGAGGGCGTGTTGACCGCCACCTTGGAGATATCTTCCCAGCTGACACGTTCGGCCACCGTCACCGGCAGGAAGGGCGCGGACCGCTTCATCTCGGTCTTGGCGCGCTCGATGTCGGTGGGGTCGATGGGGATCAGCTCGGCCAGCTTGTCGAGCACGACATCGACGTCCCCGGCATCCTCGCGCACCATGGTGATGCGGTAGGCGGGCTCGTTCTTGGCGACGGGAATGCCGTTGCGGTCAAAGATCTCTCCGCGGGTCGGGGGGATCAGGCGGACGGAAATCCGGTTCTCCTCGGCCAACATGCGGAACTGGTCGGCCTGATCGACCTGAAGGTAATGCATCCGGCCCGCCAGCACGCCCATGAAGCCCAGCTGCACGGTGCCCAGCAGCAGCGCCCGCCGGGAAATCCGGCGCGAGGAGGTCTGGCTGTCCTTGGGGGTCTGTTTCATAGGCGGTGTCCGAGACTGTCCACCTCGCCCACGGCCGCCCTTCGGATGCCGAAGAAGAGGGAGGAGAAGGCGACCATAACCGGCAGGAAGGCGATCGTCATCACCGCCTCGCTCAGCGTCACGACAAGTTGCGGACGGTCGATGAAGAAGACCCCCAGCAGGACCCGGTAGCCGAACAGCACCACCAGCACCGCGATCCCCGCCGAGAACCATTCCCGCAGGATCGAGCGTTCGCGCATGATGCGGGCGCGGCCCTGAAGGCGGGCGGTGGCGATGACGGCCAGCGCGCTCAGCAGGCCCGGGGGGCGCATCTGAAGGAAGTCCGAAAGCAGGAACATCACCGCCACCAGCGGGATCGGCACCAGCTCCGGGCGGCGCAGCGCCCAGGCGAAGGTCAGCGCCAGCATCAGGTTCGGCCCGACCCAGAGGCGCGGTTCGGTCTGCAGCGGCAGCAGCGCGAAGAGGATGATCACCAGGCAGAGCGCCACGTAGACCAGCCGCAGGCCCCAGACGCGCGCGAAGGAGGCGCGGATCGCATCAGCCATTGGGCGGCGCCTTCGGCAGGACCGAATTCGGGGTCGCCTCGGGGGGCAGGGGGACGATCGGGGCGGGGGCATGGGGGCCCACCAGGTCGCCCTCGGCGCCCAGGCTTTCGCCGGTCTTCTGGCGCAGCACGCGCAGGTATTCGAGCCGTTCGTAATCGGCGGCCAGGCGCACCCGCAGGCGGCCCGACTTGTCCTGCGCCACCTGGCCCACCAGCAGGCCGGCCGGGAAGACCCCGCCATCGCCCGAGGTGACGACCCGGTCGCCGGGGCGCACGGTGTCGGTGTTCTCGATGAAATCGAGCGCGGGCGCGGCGGTGTTGTCGCCCATCACCATGGCGCCCTGACCCGAGGGCTGGATGGTCACCGGCAGCCGCGAGGAGACATCGGTCAGCAGCAACACCCGGCTGATGTTCTGCCCGACGCCGGAAATCCGCCCCACCAGCCCGACGCCGTCCATCGCGGCCCAGCCATCGACGATGCCGTCGCGGGTCCCGATGTTGAGCAGCACGCTCTCGCGGTAGGGGGAGCCGCTGTCGGCCATCACCACGCCGGTCACATAGGTCAGCCGGGGGTCCAGCTTGACGTTGTTCAGCTCCAGCAGGCGGGCGTTTTCCTGTTCCAGCTGCAGCGCGGCCTCTTTCCAGGCCTTCATCTGCTGCAGCTCGCGGCGCAGCTCCTGATTCTGGTCGGCCAGGCGCTGGTAGCTCTGGAAGTCGCGCAGCAGGTTCACCGTGCCGGTGACCGGCACCATCACCCAGTCGAAAGAGGGCAGGACGTGGTCGATCACCTGGTTGCGGAAGCGTTCGACGCGCGGGCTGTCGATGCGCCAGACCAGGAAGACGGCGGCCAGCATCACCACGACCACAAGCACGAACAGCCGCCGGAGCGGGGTGATGTAGTCTTCGTTCTGCTTGTCACGTGCCATGAATGCCCTTTCGGACCCGTTCGCGGGGAACGGAAAAACGCGCTCCGCCCCCTTGTTCAGAGGGCGGAGAGGATCTTGTCAGACAGGGTGAGGGCCTCAGCTGTCGTAGTCAATCGCGTGACGCAGCAGCTTCTCGTACTCCAGCGCCTTGCCGGTGCCGAGGGCCACGCAGTTCAGGCTTTCTTCCGCGATCGAGACGCCCAGGCCGGTCTGCTCGCGCAGCGCCAGGTCCAGGTCGCCCAGCAGTGCGCCACCGCCCGTCAGCATCACGCCACGGTCGACGATGTCGGCGGCCAGGTCCGGCGGGGTGGCTTCCAGCGCGGTCATCACCGCTTCGCAGATCTGCTGCACCGGCTCTGCCAGGGCTTCGGCGATCTGCGCCTGGGTGATCTCGATCTCTTTCGGGATGCCGTTCAGCAGGTCGCGACCGCGGATGTGCATCGAGGCGCCACGGCCGTCGTCGGGCATCCGCGCCGTGCCGATGGAGGTCTTGATGCGCTCGGCGGTGGATTCGCCGACCAGCAGGTTCTGCTGGCGCCGCAGGTAGGAGATGATCGCCTCGTCCATGCGGTCACCGCCGACGCGGACCGAACGGGCGTAAACGATGTCGCCCAGCGACAGCACGGCCACCTCGGTGGTGCCGCCGCCGATGTCGACGACCATGTTGCCGGTCGGGTCGGTGATCGGCATGCCGGCCCCGATGGCCGCCGCGATCGGTTCCGCGATCAGGCCCGCGCGGCGGGCGCCGGCGGACAGGACCGACTGGCGGATCGCGCGCTTTTCAACCGGGGTCGCGCCATGGGGCACGCAGACGATGATCTTCGGCTTCGAGAAGGTCGAGCGCTTGTGCACCTTGCGGATGAAGTGCTTGATCATCTCTTCGGCGACGTCGAAATCGGCGATGACGCCTTCGCGCATCGGGCGGATCGCCTCGATGGAGCCGGGGGTGCGCCCCAGCATCAGCTTCGCGTCCTCGCCCACCGCCAGGACCTTCTTCACGCCGTCCTTGACGTGATAGGCCACGACTGAGGGCTCTGACAGGATCACCCCGCGTCCTTTCACATAGACCAGCGTGTTCGCGGTCCCGAGGTCAATCGCCATGTCCGAAGAGAAAATCCCCGGCATCCTGTCGAATAATGCCATGTTGTCGTGCCGTCCCGATGTTTCCGTGCCCCAATTCCAACACACGATTCCCGTGTGTCAGGTACTTGCGAGCCTTATAGGCAAGGCGCACTTTCAGGAAAAGGGGAGGCCGTGGCGGAATAGGCACCATTTTGCCTTGCCTCACGCACGATCACGAGAGATTGCACGCGGGCCGGGCAGGGCTTACCCCCGGTGCCACGCTGTGTCACGGGGGCGCCATGCTATCGTATCAACATATTTACCATGCCGGAAACCCGGCGGATCTTCACAAGCACGCGCTTCTGGCCGTGATGCTGGCGCGGATGACGGAAAAACCCAAGGGCCTGTCCTACCTCGAGACCCATTCGGGCCGCGGGCTCTATGATCTTTCAAGCGCGGAAGCCCTGAAGACCGGTGAGGCCGCCGCCGGGATCGAGGCCCGCGCCGGGGCCTTCGCGCCCGATCACCCCTACATGCAGGCGCTGGCGCGGGTGCGGGCGAAATACGGTGCGACGGCCTATCCCGGCTCTCCTCTGCTGGCCGCGGAACTGCTGCGCCCGGGCGATCCGATGACCCTGGCCGAGCTGCATCCCCAGGAACATGCCGCCCTGGCCAGGACGATGAATTTTCGGGCAAAAGTGCACCGCCAGGACGGCTACGAGATGGCGCTGTCGCTTTGCCCGCCCGATCCGAAGCGCGGGCTGCTGCTGGTCGATCCCAGCTACGAGGTCAAAAGCGAATACGACGCCGTGCCGGCCTTCGTGAAGAAGCTGCACCGCAAGTGGAACGTCGGCGTGGTGGCGATCTGGTATCCGATCCTGAAGGACGGGCGGCACCAGCCGATGCTGCGCGCGCTGGAAAGCCAGACCCTGCCCAAGGTGGTCAAGAGCGAGGTCGCCTTCCCGCCGGTGCGCGACGGCCACGGCATGATCGGCAGCGGCATGTTCGTGATCAACGCGCCCTTCGGCACCCAGGACGAGGCAGAGGGGCTTCAGGCGCTGTTCGGCGCCTGAAAGGTCCTGCGCTTACTCGGCGGCGACGGCGCGGGGCGTGTCGACGGGGCGCGGGCGGCCATCGTCGTCCACGGCGACCATCTTGAACTTTGCCTCGGTGACATGTTCGCGGATGCCGGTGGTGTTGCGGCGGGCCCAGACCTCGATCCGGATGGTCATGGAGGTGCGGCCGACGTGATCGACGGCGGTGTAGACGCAGAGCGTGTCGCCCACCTTCACCGGCTTGCGGAAGATGATCTGGTCGGCGGCAACGGTGACGGTGCGCCCGTTGCAGCGTTCATTGGCGCGCACGGCGGCGGCCAGGTCCATCTGCGACATCACCCAGCCACCGAAGATATCGCCGGCGGCGTTGGTATCGGCGGGCATGGCGAAGGTCCGCAGCGTCAGTTCCATTCCCTCGGGGGTCGTGGACTCCATGGTCTTTCTCCTTGTCGTTCCCTCCGTTGCGCTCCAGATAGAGCGCGACACCGGGTCGCGGCAACCCTGGCCCGCGCAAGGGAGCCATGCGCCAGGCGGCAGCCAGCCTCCGGAACTTGCACGTTATTTCCGCTCTTCTGACCCTGGGCGGGAACAGGATCGCGCGGCTTCGCGTTTTCAGGGTCTTGGCAGACGGGCCCCGGCGGGCCGCAGAGAGGAAATGGCATGAGCGGACTTCTGGCGCTACTCGATGACGTGGCGGCAATCGCCAAGGTGGCGGCGGCGTCGGTCGATGACGTGATGGGCCAGGCCGTGAAGGCTTCGGGCAAGGCCGCGGGGGCGCTGATCGACGATGCGGCGGTCAGCCCGAAATACGTCCATGGCTTCACCCCCGACCGCGAGATCCCGATCGTCGCCAAGATCGCCGGCGGTTCCATCGTCAACAAGCTGGTGATCCTGCTGCCGATCTGCCTTTTGCTGGCGAATTTCGCACCCTGGGCGATCTCTCCGCTGCTGATGCTGGGTGGCGCCTACCTGAGCTTCGAGGGCGCCGAGAAGGTCTGGCACGCCCTGCATCCCGCCCCCCACGGCGAGGCGGAGGCCGAGGCGGGCTCTCCTCATGGGCTGGAAGAGGCCAAGGTGAAGGGGGCGATCAAGACCGACTTCATCCTCTCGGCCGAGATCATGACGATCACGCTGTCGGCGCTGCCCCAGGACATGAACGTCTGGAAAGAGGCCGGGGCGCTGGCCATCGCGGGCATCCTGATCACCATCGCCGTCTACGGTGCGGTGGCGGTCATCGTGAAGGCCGATGACGCCGGGTTGGTGCTGGCCGAGAAGGGCCGCCTGGCGCTGACCCGCAAGCTGGGTCGGGGGATCGTGCAGGGTATGCCGAAGTTCCTCAGCCTGCTGATGGTGGTGGGCACGGCGGCGATGATCTGGGTCGGCGGCTCGATCATCGTGCACGGGCTGCATGACCTGGGCTGGGGCCTGCCCTACGAAACCATTCACCACCTCGCCGAAGCCGCGGCCCATGCGGTGCCGGTGGCCTCGGGCGCCGTGAACTGGATCGTCACGGCGGCCTGCGACGGCGTGGTCGGGCTGGCGCTTGGCGCGGTGATCGTCACCGTCCTCGGCCTGTTCCGGCGGGGCTGAGCCATGACGGCGCCCCAGGCCCGGATCCGGGCAGGCCGCATCGCCGGGGCAACCGGCGCCGGGGTAGAGCGTTTCCTGGGGATTCCCTATGCGGCACCGCCGCTGGGACCGCTGCGCTGGCGCGCGCCGCAGCCGGTGACCCGCTGGGACGGGCTGCGTGCCGCCACCGCCTTCGGTCATGACCCGATGCAGGAACCCTTCCCGAGCGATGCCGCCCCCCTTGGCACGCCGCCCGCGGAGGATTGCCTGACCCTCAACGTCTGGCGCCCCGAGGGCACCCGCCCCGGCGACGGGCTGCCGGTGATGGTCTGGATCTACGGCGGCGGGCTGGTCAACGGCGGCGCCTCTCCGGCGGTCTACGACGGTGCGGCGCTGGCGGCGCAGGGGCTGGTGGTGGTCAGCTTCAACTACCGGGTCGGCCGCTTCGGCTTCTTCCGCCATCCCGCGCTGGCCGAGGGCGCCCCGCCGGAGGAACAGGCCGGCAACTTCGGTTTCCTCGACCAGCTCGCGGCGCTGGAATGGGTGCGCGACAACATCGACGCCCTGGGCGGAGACCCCGCCCGCGTGAGCGTGGTGGGCGAAAGCGCCGGCGGCCAGTCGGTGCATGTGCTGCTGACCAGCCCCCGCGCGCGCGGGCTGTTCCGGGCGGCGGTGATCCAGTCGGGTTCGGACGGGGCGCAAAGCTGGGCCGGGCCGGACGACCGCGCCGGGGAACGCTTTGCCGAAAGCTGCGGCATCGCGCCGGGGTCGGGGGCGGCGGCGGCGCTCAGGGCGCTTGACGCGCAGGCGGTGACCCGGGGCCTCAACATGACCCATCTTGCCTCCCCGCCCGGGGCGCGCGACTTCTGCGCGCCGCAGGCCGATGGGGGGACGACCTGCGCGATCCGTCCCGCCTACGAGGCCGGCGCCTTTGCCCGGGTGCCGGTGATGATCGGCTATACCAGCGACGATCTGGGCGGCCCCGAGGGGGCGATTATCCGTGGCACGCGCGAACTGGCCGACCTTCTGGCGCCGCAGACCCCGACCTGGGCCTATGTCTTCGACTACGTCGCCGGGGCCGAGCGGGACGCGCAGACCCGGGGCGCCCGCCATGCGACCGAGATCCCCTTCTTCTTCGGCACCCATGCCGCCCGGCTGGGCGCGGATCGGGTGAGCGAGGCCGACCGCCGCGCCAGCCGCACCGCCATGGGCTACCTCGTGGGGTTCGTGAAGACCGGCCAGCCGGCGGGGGCGGCGCTGCCGCCATGGTCGCGCCATGCGCCGGGGCAGGGGTTCCAGGTCCTGACCCGCGACGGCGGGGCGGCACCCGAGGTCTAGCGGCCCGCCTCCTCGCGCAGCCAGGCATGCAGGGCGGCCACCGGCCCATGGGTGGGCAGGTCGCCCGGCGCCACCAGGTAATAGGCCAGGTCACTGGCCAGCCCCTGCGGGAAGGGCGCGACCAGACGGCCTTCCTCCAGCAGTGGGGCGATCAGGGAGCGGCGCAGCAGCGCCAGCCCGTGACCTGCCAGTGCGGCCTCTATGGTGCCGCTGTCGCGAAACAGCGGACCCGCCGGGGCCTGCGGGCCGCTCAGCCCGGCGGCCTCCAGCCAGAGCGGCCAGTCGTAGCGGTGTTCGTCATGCAGGAAGGTGGCGCGGGCCAGGGATGCGGTGGTGAAGGGGCCCCGGGCGGCCAGATAGGCCGGGCTGCACACCGCCACCAGCGCATCGTCCAGCAGCCGCTCGGCCCGCAGCCCGGGCCAGCGCCCCAGCCCGTGACGCACCGACAGATCCAGCCCCTCCGCCCCGAAGGGCATCACCCGGTTCGAGGTGCTGAGCCGCAGGTCCACCTCCGGATGGCGCCGCTCGAACCGGGGCAGGCGCGGCAGCAGCCAGTGGGCGGCGAAATCGGCGGTGCAGCCCAGCGTGACCACCCTGCCACCGGGGCGCGCCCGCGCCGCCGCGCTGGCCTCGCGCAGGATGCGGAAGGCACTGCGGGCGGCGGGGAACAGCGCGGCGCCGGTCTCGGTCAGGGTGATCTGCCGGGGGCGGCGGATGAAGAGGGCGCTGCCCAGATCGCGTTCCAGCGTGCGGATCTGCTGGCTGACGGCCCCGGGGGTCACGCAAAGCTCCTCGGCGGCCAGGGCCATGCTGCCCAGCCGCGCCGTGGCCTCGAAGGCGCAGAGCGCGTTGAGAGAGGGCAGGCGCTCTGTCATGGTTCAGAAAATCTCTCGTATCGGGGCAGAAACCCTCGTTTGTCGCAGGGCAGGAAGGGCGGCTATGAAGGAGCTGTCCGGCAGCTCTGCGTGCCGCACAGTTTAGGATCTCTGACCCGGGAAAGCCAATATGTCCGCACAACCCTCGCTCCGGATGCTCGACTGGGCGCTGCTGGTGCTGCTTTCGGTCCTCTGGGGCGGATCCTTCTTCTTCTCCAAGGTGGCACTGGCGGACTGGCCGCCGTTCACCGTGGTGCTGGTGCGGGTCGCCCTCGCGGCGCTGGCCCTGGGGCTCTACCTGCGGGCGCGGGGGCGGCGTCTGCCCACCGCCGCCCCGGTCTGGCGGGCCTTCTTCGTCATGGGGCTGCTGAACAACATCCTGCCCTTCAGCCTGCTGTTCTGGGGCCAGACACAGATCGCCAGCGGGCTGGCCTCGATCCTGAATGCCACGACGCCGGTCTTCGCCATCCTGGTCACGAAGGCCCTGGCGCCCGAGACCGAGATCACCGCCAACCGGCTGGCGGGCGTCGCCCTGGGCCTGGCCGGTGTGGCGGTGCTGATGGGAGGCGATGCGCTGTCGTCGACGGGCTTTGCGGTGCTGCCGATGCTGGCCTGCCTGGGCGCGACCCTGTCCTACGGTGCGGCGGGCTTCTACGGTCAGCGCTTTCAGGCGATGGGGATCGCCCCGGCCACCGGCGCCTTCGGACAGCTGGCGGCCTCAAGCCTGCTGATGATCCCGGTGGTCTGCCTGAGCGACCGGCCCTGGACCCTGCCGCTGCCCGGACCCGCCAGCCTGGCGGCGCTGGTGGCGCTGGCGCTGCTCTCGACCGCGCTGGCCTACGTGATCTACTTCCGCAGCCTCTCGGTCATCGGGCAGCTCAATACCTCGATGGTGACGCTGATGATCCCGGGCAGCGCCATCCTGCTGGGCAGCCTGGTGCTGGGCGAAAGGCTGTCGGCCAATCATTACGCCGGGCTGGCGCTGATTGCCCTGGGGCTGCTGGCCATCGACGGGCGACTCTGGCGCCGCCTGCGCCGCAGATGAAAAAGGCCCGGAGCAGTGCTCCGGGCCTTTCCGCAATCGCAATGGCGCCGGGATCAGCCGGCGTCCTTGTAGCTGATCTCGCGCGCATCGGCGCCCGCACCCACCTTGCCGCGCCGCACGATCAGGCGGTTCAGCGCGTGGATATAGGCCTTCACGCTCGCCACCACCGTATCGGTATCGGCGTTGGAGCCGGTGACGATGCGGCCATCCTCGTTCAGCCGCACCGAGACGGTCGCCTGGGCATCGGTACCCTTGGTGACGGCCGAAACCTGGTAAAGCTCCAGCTTGGCGCCATGCGGGAAGATCTCCTTCACCGCATTGAAGGCCGCATCGACCGGGCCGTCGCCAGTGGTCGAGGCGGATTTCTCCACGCCATCCACGGTCATCACCATGTCGGCGGACTGGCCGCCGGTGCCGCAGACGACGCGCAGGTCCTTCAGCACCAGGTGGTCCGGGGTCGCGTCCTCGGACACCCGCACAAGTGCGAGGATGTCGTCGTCGTAGACTTCCTTCTTGCGGTCGGCGAGGTCCTTGAACCGCACGAAGATGTCCTTCAGCTGGTTGTCCCCCACCTCGATGCCGAGCTGCTTGAGCTTGTCGCGCAGCGCCGCACGGCCCGAGTGCTTGCCCATCACGAGGTTGGTCGCGGCAAGGCCCACGTCCTCGGGGCGCATGATCTCGAAGGTCTCGGCGTTCTTCAGCATGCCGTCCTGGTGGATGCCGCTTTCATGCGCGAAGGCGTTCTTGCCGACGATGGCCTTGTTGAACTGCACCGGGAAGCCCGACACCGCCGCGACGCGGCGCGAGATGTTCATCAGCTTCTTCGATTCAACGCCCGTGGTGAAGGGCATGATGTCGTGGCGCACCTTCAGCGCCATCACCACCTCTTCCAGCGCGGTGTTGCCGGCGCGTTCGCCCAGGCCGTTGATCGTGCATTCGATCTGGCGGGCGCCTGCCTCGACGGCGGCCAGGCTGTTCGCCGTCGCCATGCCAAGGTCGTTGTGGCAGTGGGTGGCAAAGATGATCTCGTCCGCACCCGGCACGCGCTCCAGCAGCATGCGGATCAGCTCGGCGCTTTCCTTCGGCGCGGTATAGCCCACGGTGTCGGGAATGTTGATCGTGGTGGCGCCGGCCTTGATGGCGATCTCGACGACGCGGCACAGGTAGTCATGCTCGGTCCGGGTGGCATCCATCGGCGACCACTGCACGTTGTCGCAGAGGTTGCGGGCATGGGTCACCGTTTCGTGGATGCGCTCGGCCATCTCGTCCATGGTCAGGTTCGGGATGGCGCGGTGCAGCGGCGAGGTGCCGATGAAGGTGTGGATGCGCGGTTTGGCGGCGTGTTTCACGGCCTCCCAGCAGCGATCGATATCCTTGAAGTTGGCGCGCGAGAGGCCGCAGATCACCGCGTCCTTGGACCGCTTGGAGATCTCGGACACGGCGGCGAAATCGCCTTCCGAGGCGATCGGGAAGCCGGCTTCGATGATGTCGACACCCATCTCGTCGAGCATCTCCGCGATCTCGAGCTTCTCTTCATGGGTCATGGTCGCGCCGGGCGACTGTTCGCCGTCACGAAGCGTGGTGTCGAAAATGAGGACGCGGCCGGGATCGGCGGGGACGATGGTATTGGTCATGGGATTTCTCTCTTTCGTTCTCCTGAATGCCTTGGCGCGAAACGGCATGTCCTCTGAGCGAGTCGCGCCTTAACGGCACGCTCAGAGGCGGATTAGGAGAAGCAGGCAAGCACGAAGCACGCCCTGGGGGCGCGGTGCATTGGGGATATGTGCCTGGATCGTCATGGCCCCGTGCTTACCCAAGGATCTTTCCGAAGGGAAGGCGAAAAATACGCCGCATCTGCAAAGATCCCTGTAACCTCAAGGAAAGCCCCAGCCATCCCGCACCGCCCCGGCTCTTTCATCTGGCCAGAAATATCCCCGCCGGAGGCCCCCGCCTGCCATGGTCGGGCGTCATGGTCGGCGCCCGATGCTCTGCGCCTGCCGACGCGGGGCGCAAGGGATCTGGACGCCGGCGCCGCGCCGTCGCAGGGTGGCGCCATCCCTCTCCCTGCCAAGGCCTCCTGATGACCGACCAGACTGTCCTGCTGCTGCTCGCCGCGCTGATCGTGGGGGTCTCCAAGGGTGGCCTCGCCTCGGCGGCGGCCATTGCCGTGCCGATGCTGGCGCTGTTCATGAACCCGATCACTGCCGCCGCCACCCTGCTGCCGGTCTATATCGTCACCGACTGGATCGGCGTCTGGCTCTACCGCAAGGATTTCTCGCGGCGCAACGTGGCGATCCTGGTGCCCTCGATCCTCTTCGGGGTCTTCCTGGCGATGCTGATCACCCCCTGGAGCTCTGAGGGGCTGCTGCTGATCTTCACCGGGCTGATCGGGGTCTGGTACGTGACGCGCAGCTGGATGCGCCGCCATCTCGATGAGGTGTCCGAGGCCCGGCTGGTCCCGGGTCTCTTCTGGGGCACGATCACCGGCATTGCCAGCTTCATCACCCATTCCGGGGCGCCGCCGGTCCAGGCCTACCTGCTGCCGCAGCGCCTGCCGAAGTTCGAATTCGCCGGAACCATCGCGATCAGCTTCGCCATCGGCAACCTCGCCAAGCTGCCGGCCTACTGGGCCATCGGCCAGCTCGACGGGCTGAACTGGGGGCTGATCGCCGGTCTGGTGGTCTTCGGGGTGGGCGGCACCTTCATCGGGCGCTGGCTCACGCATATCCTGCCCCAGGCGCTCTACATGAAGATCATCCAGGTCTTCCTGCTCGCCCTGTCGGTGATCCTGCTGATCAAGGGCGGTGCAGAGCTTCTGGCCTGAGGAGAGGAGGTCCGATGCACGATTCATCGCAACATCCGCAAAGGGCGCTGGTGCTGGGGGCCAGCGGTGCCATCGGCGGCGCGCTGGTCGATGCGCTGCGCGAGGGTGGCAGCCAGGTCACCGCCCTGTCGCGGCGCGACGACGGCTTCGACCTCGCCTCCGAGGCCAGCATTGCCCGCCATCTCGGGGCGCTCGATCCCGGCTTCGATCTGATCCTGTGCGCCACCGGCGCGCTTGAAATCGCGGGGCAGGGCCCGGAAAAAAGCCTCTCCCAGCTTGATCCCGGGGCGCTGGCCGCACAGTTCGCGCTGAACGCCACGGGGCCGGCGCTGGTGATCAAGCACGCCCTGCGCCTGATGCCCCGGGACCGCCGCGCGGTGCTGGCGGTGCTCTCGGCCCGGGTCGGCTCGATCAGCGACAACCGTCTGGGCGGCTGGTACGGCTACCGGGCGGCCAAGGCGGCGCTGAACCAGATCCTCCACGGCGCCGCGATCGAGGTCGCGCGCAGCCATCCCCGGGCGATCTGCCTGGCGCTGCATCCCGGCACGGTGCAAAGCGCGCTGACCCGCGCCTACCTTGGCCGCCACCCGGCGGTTACCCCGCCCGAGGCCGCACGCCATCTCCTTGATGTCATTGCCGCCCGCAGCCCCGCCGACAGCGGCGGCTTCTACGACTGGCGCGGTGACCGGGTGCCCTGGTAGCCGCGGGGCCGGGGCGCATGCCCCGCCTCCGGCACGCCCCTCCCGGGGGCACGCCGGAGGCCCCCCCTTTTCCCGTGACCGCCCCCGCCCCATGCGTTAACACGGGGGCCTCTCACCGCTTGAGGAGATCCCATGACCGCCCCCGGCACTCCCGTTCCGATGACCGCCCGGCCTTCTGGGCCGCTCTCCGGCACCGCCGCGATTCCCGGCGACAAGTCGGTCAGCCACCGTGCGCTGATCCTGGGCGCCCTCTCGGTGGGCGAAACCCGGATCACCGGCCCGCTGGAAGGCGAGGACGTGCTGCACACCGCCGCGGCCATGCGGGCCTTCGGCGCCGAGGTGACCCGCCAGGCCCCCGGCCGCTGGTCCGTCCACGGCACCGGCACCGGCGGCTTTGCCGAGCCCGACCAGGTGATCGACTGCGGCAATTCCGGCACCGGCGTGCGGCTGATCATGGGCGCCATGGCGACCTGTCCGATCAGGGCGACCTTCACCGGGGATGCCAGCCTCAACAGCCGTCCCATGGGCCGCATCACCGATCCGCTGGCCCTCTTCGGGGCGCAGGCCCATGGCCGCTCCCGCGGGCGCCTGCCGATGACCCTGGTCGGGGCCCGCGCGCCGGTGCCGGTGCGCTACAGGCTGCCCGTCGCCTCGGCGCAGGTGAAAAGCGCCGTGCTGCTGGCCGGCCTCAACACCCCCGGGGAAACGGTGGTGATCGAACCCACCCCCACCCGCGACCATACCGAACGGATGCTGACGGCGTTCGGCGCCCGGATCCGCACCGAGGACACCCCCGAGGGCCGCGTCATCACCCTGACCGGCCAGTCGGAGCTGCGCCCGCAGCGCCTTGCCGTGCCGCGCGATCCCTCTTCGGCGGCCTTCGCCGTCTGCGCCGCGCTGATCGTACCGGGCTCGGAGGTGCTGGTGCCGGGCATCGGCCTCAACCCGACCCGCGGCGGCCTGTACGAGACCCTGCGCGAGATGGGCGCGGACCTGAGCTTCGAAAACCCCCGCGACGAGGGCGGAGAGCCGGTGGCCGATCTGCGCGCCCGCTATTCCCCCGACCTGCGCGGCATCGCCGTGCCGGCCGAACGGGCCGCCGCGATGATCGACGAATACCCGATCCTCTCGGTGGTCGCGGCCTGCGCCAGCGGCGTGACCGAGATGCCCGGCGTGAGCGAGCTGCGCGTCAAGGAAAGCGACCGGATCGCGGCCATGGCCGAAGGGCTGAGCGCCTGCGGCGTGACGGTGGAAACCGGCCCTGACTGGTGGCAGGTCGCCGGTCGCGGTGCCGGCGGCGTGCCCGGCGGTGCGACGGTCCGGACTTTCCTCGATCATCGCATCGCCATGTCCTTCCTCTGCCTCGGGCTGGCCGCGCAGGCGCCGGTGACGGTGGATGACGGGCGCGCCATCGCCACCTCCTTCCCGGAGTTCGGGGCGCTGATGACCGGGCTCGGTGCATCCCTTGGGCAGGCTTCCGCATAGGCGACACGTCACCGCCTCGACAGGGCGGCGGAAGGATGCTTACTTCCCGCTCCAAAGACATTTCAGAATATGCGTAGGGTAGAGAGTGACATGCGTTTGACCGTGGCGATCGACGGGCCGGCAGCGGCCGGCAAGGGCACCATCAGCCGGGCCGTGGCCGAGGCCTTCGGGCTGGCCCATCTCGACACCGGGCTGCTCTACCGGGCCACCGGGGCGCGGCTGCTGGAAGGGCTGGAAGCCATCGAGGCCGCCCGCAGCCTGACGCCCGAGGATCTGGCGCGCCCCGATCTGCGCAGTCCCGACGTGGCGCGGGCCGCCTCCCAGGTGGCCGCCATCCCCGAGGTCCGCGCGGCGCTGGTCGATTTCCAGCGCGCCTTCGCCCGCCGTCAGGGCGGCGCGGTGCTGGACGGGCGCGACATCGGCACGGTGATCTGCCCCGAGGCTGAGGTGAAGCTTTTCGTCACCGCCTCCGACGAGGTGCGGGCGCAGCGCCGCTACGAAGAGATGTTGGGGCAGGGGCATGACGTCACCTTCGAAGGGGTGCTGGCCGAGCTGCGCGAACGCGATGCCCGCGATGCGGCCCGGGCCTCGGCACCGATGAAGGCGGCCGAGGATGCCGTGCTGATCGACACCAGCACCATGACCATCGAGGCCGCCGTCGCTGCCGCCTGCGCCCAGATCGAGGCACGCCGCGCCTGAGCCCCTGCGGCCATGCGCAGCCGGGTCTTCCGGAATGCACGGGGGGATTGAAGGCATTGCCTTGAAAGGGAAATGCGGCGGGATGTCGTGGCGTTTCCGCGCCCCGCCCCCTCTTGGAACGGGGATCGTGCGGGGCCATGTTGCGCGCAGACGCAGCAAACGGACCCCCAACATGTTCCTTGACCGACTGAACTGGCGCTACGCCACCAAGAAGATGGACCCCTCGCGCCCGGTGCCCGAGGAGAAGATCGCGCAGATCCTCGAGGCGATCCGCATGGCGCCGACCTCCAGCGGCATCCAGGCCTTCCGGGTCTTCCTGATCCGCGATCCCGAGCTGCGCGCGCGCCTGCGCCCCGCCGCCATGGATCAGCCGCAGGTCACCGAATGCTCGCACCTGCTGGTCTTCGCCGCCTGGGACGACTTCACCGAGGCCCGCATCGACGACACCGTCGCCGACATCGAGGCCGCGCGCGGCAAGAGCGAGGGCATCACCCTCTATTACGACCGCCTGAAAGAACGCCTGCTGTCGCGCGACACGGAGGCGAACTTTGCCCATGCCGCCAACCAGGCCTTCATCGGGCTGGGCTTCGCGCTGGCCGCTGCCGCCGAGCTTGAGGTCGACAGCACCCCGATGGGCGGCTTCGATGCCGCCACCGTGGACGAGATCCTGGGCCTGCGCGCGCAGGGCCTGCGCAGCGTCGTGCTGCTGCCGCTGGGCACCCGCGACACCGAGGGCGACTGGCTTTACCCGATGGCCAAGGTGCGCAAACCGATGTCCGAGTTCGTCACCGAGATCGGCTGAGTCCCCCGGGGCGCGTGGGCGGCGGCCGGCACAACCGGCCCCGTCCTGCCCTTTTTCCTTGATTTGCAGGCCCCACGCCGCTAATGAGCCCCCGTCGACAAGGCGCAAAAGCCGCGATGCAGGGACGAGCAGGGTCGGAACACTCTTTCGGCCCTCTTTGTATTGCGGCAGCTCAGATGACCAATTCCAAGACCGGCGGAGACAACCGCTCGGCCAGTATAGCACATAGTTAGGAACCCAGAGACCTCATGGCTCAGAACACCACGATGGAGGAATTCGAAGCCCTCCTGAACGAAAGCTTCGAAATGGACACTCCGAACGAAGGTTCGGTTGTCAAAGGCAAGGTGATCGCTGTTGAAGCGGGCCAGGCCATCATCGACGTCGGCTACAAGATGGAAGGCCGCGTTGATCTGAAAGAATTCGCTAACCCCGGCGAAGCCCCTGAAATCGCTGTCGGCGACGAAGTCGAAGTTTACCTTCGCGCTGCCGAGAACGCCCGTGGCGAAGCTGTCATCTCCCGCGAGATGGCGCGCCGCGAAGAAGCATGGGACCGCCTGGAAAAAGCATATGCCGACGACCAGCGCGTCGAAGGTGCGATCTTCGGTCGCGTCAAGGGCGGCTTCACGGTCGACCTCGGCGGTGCCGTTGCGTTCCTGCCGGGTTCCCAGGTCGATGTCCGCCCCGTGCGCGACGCCGGCCCGCTCATGGGTCTCAAGCAGCCGTTCCAGATCCTCAAGATGGACCGTCGTCGTGGCAACATCGTTGTCTCGCGTCGTGCAATCCTGGAAGAATCGCGTGCCGAGCAGCGCGCTGAAGTCATCGCCAACCTGACCGAAGGCCAGGCTGTCGAGGGCGTCGTCAAAAACATCACCGAGTACGGCGCCTTCGTCGACCTCGGCGGCGTCGACGGCCTGCTGCACGTCACCGACATGGCATGGCGCCGTGTCAACCACCCGTCCGAGATCCTGTCGATCGGCGAGACCGTGAAGGTCCAGGTCATCAAGATCAACAAGGACACCCACCGTATCTCCCTCGGCATGAAGCAGCTGCAGGAAGATCCGTGGGATCTGGTTGCCGCCAAGTACCCGCTGTCCTCCGTCCACGCCGGCCGCGTCACGAACATCACCGACTACGGTGCATTCGTCGAACTGGAGCCCGGTGTCGAAGGTCTGGTCCACGTCTCCGAGATGTCCTGGACCAAGAAGAACGTGCACCCCGGCAAGATCGTCTCGACCTCGCAGGAAGTCGACGTCATGGTCCTGGAAATCGACCAGGCCAAGCGCCGCGTTTCGCTGGGCCTCAAGCAGACCATGCGCAACCCGTGGGAAGTCTTCTCCGAGACCCACCCGGAAGGCACCGTTGTCGAGGGCGAAGTCAAGAACATCACCGAATTCGGTCTGTTCGTCGGCCTGCCGGGCGACATCGACGGCATGGTTCACCTCTCCGACCTGTCCTGGGACGAGCGTGGCGAAGATGCCATCCAGAACTACCGCAAGGGCGACATGGTTCAGGCCGTTGTCTCCGAAGTCGACATCGAGAAGGAGCGCATCTCGCTCTCCATCAAGAACGTCGGCGGCGACAAGTTCGCTGAGGCCGTTGGCGGCGTGAAGCGCGGTGACATCATCACCGTCAACGTCACCGCCATCGAAGAAGGCGGCGTCGAAGTGGAATACGAAGGCATGAAGTCCTTCATCCGCCGCTCCGACCTGTCGCGTGAACGTGCCGACCAGCGCCCCGAGCGCTTTAACGTCGGCGACAAGGTTGACGTCCGCGTCACCAACGTCGACTCGCGTTCGCGTCGCCTGGGCCTGTCGATCAAGGCCCGCGAAATCGCGGAAGAGAAAGAGGCCGTCGAACAGTACGGTTCCTCCGTCTCCGGCGCGTCGCTGGGCGATATCCTCGGTGCGGCCCTGAAGGGCGACAACTGAGGCGATCCCGCCTGACGCAAGTCAACGGAACGGCCCCGGGTTCATCCCGGGGCCGTTTTCGTTTCCGGCGGGGCAGGGGCGGACGCCTGGGCCCGGAGCCAAAGCTGGGTGGGGCAGGGATTTGAAATCATTGCGAATCATGCCCGGCGACGGGTTTCGCCCCGGTTTCGGCGGGCATTCGCGCAAACCGCAGGCGTCTGCGCCCCCGGATTCCGCCGAAGTGGTGGTTTTTCTTGCGGATTCCGGGATCCTGCGACGGAAGAGGATGTTCCCGTGCGCAAAGAAAGCTCATATAGTCTGATCAGGTGAAAGTCCTTACAGGCCTCGGGGGAGACTGCCAAAGATGATCCGTTCTGAACTGATCCAGAAGATTGCCGACGAAAACCCGCATCTCTATCAGCGCGATGTGGAGCGGATCGTGAACACCATCTTCGAGGAGATCACCGAGGCCATGGCCAAGGGCAACCGCGTCGAACTGCGCGGCTTCGGGGCCTTCTCGGTGAAGCAGCGCGACGCCCGCACGGGCCGCAACCCGCGCACCGGCGAAGCCGTCGATGTCGAGGAGAAGCATGTTCCCTTCTTCAAGACCGGCAAGCTGCTGCGCGACCGACTGAACGGAAACGCCTGATGAAATACATTCGTGCCGCCTTCATGGCCGTTCTGGCCATCGTCCTGATCTCGATCGCCCTCGGCAACCGCCAGATGGTGACGCTGACCCTGCTGCCGCAGGGGCTGGCGGACATCATCGGGCTGAACCAGTCGATCAACCTGCCGCTTTTCGTGGTGATCGTGCTCAGCATCATCGTCGGCCTGCTGATCGGCTTCTTCTGGGAATGGATGCGCGAGCATAAGCACCGCGTCGAGGCCCGCCGCCAGGGCAAGGAAGCCAACAAGTTGCAGCGCGAGGTGCGCCGCCTGAAGGGCGAGAAGCACAAGGGCAAGGACGACGTCCTGGCCCTGCTCGACTGACGCCATGCCGGTCCTTGTCGATCCCGCGCCGTCGGCCCCGAAGGCCGGCGCCACGGTCCGCGTGAAGATCTGCGGCCTGACCCGCCCCGAGGATGTCGCCGCCGTGGCGGCCTCCGGGGCGGCCTACATGGGCCTTGTGTTCTTCCCGAAAAGCCCGCGCAACATCTCCATCGACACCGCCCGCGCCCTGGCGCTGGAAGCCCCGCCGGGCCTTGCCAAGGTCGCGCTGCTGGTGAACCCGGGCGATGCGCTGCTGGATGCGGTGCATGACCAGGTGCCGCTCGACATGATCCAGCTGCACGGCCAGGAAACCCCCGCGCGCGTGGCCGAGATCCGCGCCCGCACCGGCCTGCCGGTGATGAAGGCCGTGGGCATCGCCGATGCCGAGGACCTGGCCCAGCTCGACGCCTATGCGAAGGTTGCCGACCAGCTGCTGGTCGATGCGAAACCGCCGAAACATGCCGACCTGCCCGGCGGCAACGGCCTGGCCTTCGACTGGCGCCTGCTGGCCGGCTACCGCTGGAGCAAGCCCTGGATGCTGGCCGGGGGCCTCACCCCCGAGAACGTGGCCGAGGCGATCCGCCTGACCGGCGCCACCCAGGTCGATGTCTCCTCCGGCGTCGAAAGCGCGCCGGGCCGCAAGGCTCCGGACACGATCCGCGCCTTCGTCAGTGCCGCGACGGCGCCCCGGCCCCCGCGGCTCTGATCCCTTCATCTTTCCGCAAATATGCCGGGGGAGGCGCGGCACAGCCGCGACGGGGGCAGCGCCCCCCTTGTGGCGCCTCCCGGTCCTCTCCCTCCCCCCGAAAGCTTGCCCATCCCCCCCCGGGACGCTACAGCTGGCCCACCATCGCGCGCAGGAGGCCCCCATGGATGATCTCTTCAACAGCTTCATGACCGGCCCGGACGAGAAGGGGCGTTTCGGCACCTTCGGCGGACGGTTCGTGTCCGAAACCCTGATGCCGCTGATCCTGGATCTGGAGGCGGAATACGAGAAGGCGAAGACCGACCCGACCTTCTGGGCCGAGATGGACGACCTCTGGAAGCACTATGTCGGTCGCCCCAGCCCGCTCTACTTCGCGCCCCGCCTGACAGAAGAGCTGGGCGGCGCCAAGATCTACTTCAAGCGCGATGAACTCAACCACACCGGCGCCCACAAGATCAACAACGTGCTGGGCCAGATCATCCTGGCGCGCCGCATGGGCAAGACCCGGATCCTGGCGGAAACCGGCGCCGGCCAGCACGGCGTGGCCACCGCCACCGTCTGCGCCAAGTTCGGCCTGAAATGCGTGGTCTACATGGGCGCCCACGACGTGGAACGCCAGGCCCCCAACGTCTTCCGCATGCGCCTTCTGGGCGCCGAGGTGATCCCCGTGCGCTCCGGTCGCGGCACCCTGAAGGATGCGATGAACGACGCGCTGCGCGACTGGGTGACCAACGTGCAGGACACCTTCTACTGCATCGGCACCGCCGCCGGGCCGCATCCCTATCCGGCGATGGTGCGCGATTTCCAGTCGATCATCGGCAAGGAAGTCCGCTGGCAGCTCGCCGAGCAGGAGGGCGAGGGCCGTCTTCCCGACACGGTGATCGCGGCGATCGGCGGGGGCTCCAATGCCATCGGCCTGTTCTACCCGTTCCTGAACGACCCCTCCGTCCGCATCATCGGCGTCGAGGCCGGCGGCAAGGGCGTGGACGAGAAGATGGAACACTGCGCTTCTCTGACCGGCGGGCGCCCCGGCGTGCTGCACGGTAACCGCACCTATCTGCTGCAGGACGAAGACGGCCAGATCCTCGAAGGCTCCTCGATCTCGGCGGGTCTCGACTATCCCGGCATCGGCCCGGAACACGCCTGGCTGCATGACGTGGGCCGCGCGGAATATGTCTCGATCACCGACAAGGAGGCGCTCGAGGCCTTCCAGGTCTCCTGCCGCACCGAAGGCATCATCCCCGCGCTGGAGCCCTCCCATGCGCTGGCCCATGTGATCAAGATCGCACCGACCCTGCCCAAGGACCACATCATCGTCATGAACATGTGCGGGCGCGGCGACAAGGATGTCTTCACCGTGGCGAAATACCTCGGCTTCGACATGGGCGACACCGGCATGGCCTCGGAAGGGCGCACCGCCGAGTAACGGGCCATCGCGAACCGCTTCAGGGGCCCCGCATCGCCGGGGCCCTTCGCATATCCGGAAGAGAGAGGGACCCATGCGCAAGACGCTTCACGCGCTCTACGAAGGCGACACCGTCCGGGGGCACCGCTTCCGCTATGCCCTGCTGGCCTTCGATCTGGCGACGGTGCTCTTCGTCATCGTCACCTCCTTCTTCCCGCGCGCGCCCTGGATGGAGACCGCGGACCTGGTCCTCGGCCTTCTGATCCTGGCCGATGTCCTGGCCCGCTTCGCAATCGAGCCGCGCCGCCTGCGCTTCCTGATCCGCCCCGCAACGCTGGCGGATCTGGTCTCGATCCTCTCCTTCCTGGCGCCGGTGACGGGCGATGCCCTGGGCTTCCTCAGGGTGCTGCGCACGCTGCGCCTGCTGCGCAGCTACCAGCTGCTGGCGCGGCTGCGCCAGGACTTCCGCTTCTTCCGCGAGAACGAGGATGTCATCCAGGCCACGGTGAACCTCGGTGTCTTCCTCTTCATCATGACCGGGCTCATCTATGCCACGCAGGAGCGCGTGAACCCCGATATCCGCAACTATGCCGACGCGCTCTATTTCACGGTCACCACGCTCACCACCACGGGCTTCGGCGACATCACCCTGAAGGGCTCCGGCGGGCATCTTCTGTCGGTGGCGGTGATGATCTTCGGCGTCACGCTGTTCCTGCGCCTGGTCCAGGTGGTGATCCGCCCGGTCAAGGTCCGCGAGGAATGCGAGGTCTGCGGCCTGGTGCTGCATGATGCAGATGCGGTGCATTGCAAGCATTGCGGCGCCACGCTGCATATTCGCACCGAGGGCACCAGCTGAGCCCGCGGCGCTCTCTCATCTGGCCGGAAATATCCCGGGGGTGAATTGCGCCCGCCCGGGCGCAAGAGGGGGCGGCGCCCCCTGAACGCTCGATCCCGATCCCGATCCTATCCAACCCGGCCGACGGCTCCCCCCTCAGCCCTCCCGCGCGCCCCCCTGGGCCGGGTCCTCGGAATAGAGTGCCAGCACCTCCATGGGCACCACTTCCAGCGCCCGGGCATGGGTTGCGGCCAGCCGCACCAGCGGCGCGCAACCCTCGTCATGGGCCTGCAGGAAGCGCGCGGCGCAGAGGCACCAGCGGTCGCCGGATTTCAGCCCCTGGAACTGGTACTCGGGGCGCGGCGTGCTCAGGTCGTTGCCGACATATTTCGAGAAGGCCAGGAACTCGTCCGTCATCACCGCGCAGACGGTGTGGCTGCCGGTATCCTGGGCGCAGGTGTTGCAGTGCCCGTCCCGGAAAAAGCCGGTCACCGGGTCCCGGGAACAGGCTTCCAGCTCCGTGCCCAGCACGTTGACGGAGGGGGCTCTTGGGATCATGGCAATGGCTCCTCGCTGGTCCGCGTCCCCGAAGCCTATCATAAAGCTGCGGAAATCACGAGGCCACTGCCCGCGACCTTTCAGCTGAACCAGTCGCGCAGCCTTTCCAGCGGCGATCGGGTGTCCTCGGTCGCCTGTTTCGGCGCCGCGTCCGGTTTCGGCGGCTTCGCGGGACCCGCTTGCGGACCCTTGGCCGTTCCCCCGTTGGGTCCGCCGCTCGGTCCGCCGGCCCCGCCGGAGCTGCGCGGCGGGTTCACCCGCAGCGCCACGGCATTCTGGAACTTGCCGGCATCACCTGCGGCCAGGGCCGCCGCCCCGTCCGAGATGCCGCGCAGCAGGTCATCCAGCCAGTCCTGCTCGGCCTTGGCGAAATCGGCCAGCACATAGCCTGCGACCCGGTCCTTGTGGCCGGGATGGCCGATGCCCAGGCGCACCCGCTGGTACTCGGCGCCGACATGCTGGTGGATGGATCGCAGTCCGTTATGGCCCGCATGGCCGCCGCCCTGCTTGACGCGGCACTTGCCCGGCGCCAGGTCCAGCTCGTCGTGGAAGACCGTCAGCGCGTCGGGGCCCAGTTTCCAGAACCGCAGCGCCTCGCCCACCGACTGGCCCGAATTGTTCATGTAGGTCATGGGTTTCAGCAGCAGCACCTTCTGGCTGCCCAGCCGCCCCTCGGCGACCTCGCCCTGGAATTTCGCCCGCCAGGGCGAAAAGCCATGATCCTCGGCGATCCGGTCCAGCGCCATGAAACCGATGTTGTGGCGGTTGCCGGCATATTTCGCGCCGGGATTCCCGAGACCAGTGAAAAGCAGCATGACGACCTCCGCGTGATTGCCCCTGACCTAGCGGGGAACGCCCGCAGGGTCCAGCCGCGCAACGAAAACGGCCCCCGGCGGATGCCGGAGGCCGTCTGAATGCATCCCGAAAGGGAAGGGGCCTCAGGCCTCTTCGCCCTCGGCTTCGTCTTCCGCAGATGCCTGCAGGCCCGACGGCGCGGTGATGTTGGCGATCACGAAGTCGCGCTCGATGGTCGGCTTGACGCCTTCCGGCAGCTCGACCTGGGAGATGGTGATGGTGTCACCGATCTGCTTGCCGGTCAGGTCGACGTAGATGTGCTCGGGGATGTCACCGGCCACGACCGACAGGTCGACGTCGGCGCGCACCACGGTCAGCACACCGCCACGCTTCAGGCCGGGGGCGGCCGCGTGGTTGATGAACTCGACGGGGATGTGCAGGTTAACGCGGGTGGTACGGCGCAGGCGCAGGAAGTCGACGTGGGTCGGCAGATCCTTGACGACGTCGCGCTGAACGCTGCGGCAGATGACGCGAACGTCTTCCTGGCCTTCGACCTTCAGGTTGAACAGGGTCGCCAGGAAGCGGCCTTGCTTCAGGCTCTTCAGCAGGGCGTTGAAGGGCAGTTGGATCGCCAGGGGCTCGGCGTCGCCGCCGTAGACCACACCGGGAACCATGCCGTTACGACGTGCTGCGCGAGCGGCGCCCTTGCCCGTCCCCGCACGGACCTCTGCGACGAGGTCAGGAATTTCTCCAGCCATTTTAGTCTCTCCTAAATGGGGCGGGCATCCTCCAAGGCTGTATGCCCGCGTTCAAGTCACGCGCGCTTACACGGATTCTTACCGCAAGGAAAGGCAAAAGGGGGGCGGCGCCCGGAATTCGGGCGGAACAACCGAATCTCAACTTCCGACCGCGATGCTGGAGCGTGGATCATTCGGCAGAAGGTTGCAATGACACGACGACAGATGCCCGCATGGCTGTGCGGCCTGCTTCTCTGGGCCGCGCTCGCGGGCCTCTCCCGCGCCTCCTCCGTCCTGCCGCTGGCAGCAGGGGAGGGGGCGCTTCTTCCCGCCGCCCGCCCGCTCGAAACCGTCGCGGCTCCGCTGATCGGCGGCGCCTCCCGGATGCTGGAGGATCGCGGCGGGGCGCGTGCCGAGGCGGGCGAGGCCGGCAGCCTGTTTGCCGGGCGCCTGGCCGGCGGCCTGTTCGCGCCGGTGGCCCCCCGTCCGGCCCCGATGGCCCCGGGCGCCGGGAAGGACCGCCGCAAGGGCTTTGCGCCGCTGCCGCCGGGGTCGCCCGCGGAACGGCTGCGCCACCTCATCGCCCGGGTCGAGGCCGGGGCCGAAGGCTATGATGCGGTGGTCTATTCCGCCACCCGCCCGCCGCCGAAACCGCCCAGCCGCATGACCATCGCCGAGATCCGTCACTGGATCGCGGCCACGCCGGGGCAGGATCACGCGATCGGGCGCTACCAGTTCATCCCCTCGACCCTGGAAGAGCTGCTGTCGCTGCTGGGGGTGCCGCCGCGCGCCGTCTTCGATCCGGCCCTGCAGGACCGGCTGGCGGACCTTCTGCTGATGCAGGCGGGCTATGCCGATTTCCTTGAGGGGCGCTTGCCGCGCGCGCAGTTCATGGAGAACCTCGCCGGGATCTGGGCCGGCCTGCCGACGCGCAGTGGCCGCTCGCGTTACCACGGGGTCGGGCAGAACCGCGCCGGGATCACCTGGGCGCGGTTCGAGGCCGAGATGGCCCGGATCTTTCCGGCCTGATCAGCCCTGCCACTGCCCGGAGAACCCCTCCGGAATCTGCAGGCAGTCGCGGTCCACCTCGTTGATGTCGCGCTTGCCGCAGAGCGCCATGGAGATGTCCATTTCCTTGGCAATGATCTCCAGCGCGCTGCGCACGCCGTCCTCGCCGTTGGCACCCAAGCCGTAGATGAAAGAGCGCCCGATGAAGGTGCCGCTGGCGCCCATGGCCAGCGCCTTCAACACGTCCTGGCCCGAGCGGATGCCGCTGTCGAGATGCACCTCGACCTCGCCGCCGACGGCCTGCAGGATCGGGTCCAGCGCCCGGATGGTGCTGATCGCGCCGTCCAGCTGCCGCCCGCCGTGGTTCGACACCAGGATCGCGTCGCAGCCCACCTTGGCGGCCATCTTTGCGTCTTCCGGATCCAGGATGCCCTTCAGGATCACCTTGCCGCCCCAGAGCTCCTTGATCTCCTCGATCTTCTTCCAGTCGAGCTGGGGGTCGAACTGCTCGGCCGTCCAGGAGAACAGCGAGGAGGGATCGGTGACGCCCTGCGCATGTCCGACGATATTGCCGAAGCTGCGGCGCTTGGTGGCCAGCATCTCCAGCCCCCAGGTCCACTTGGTGGCGAGGTCGGCCATCACGGCAGGGGTCAGCTTCGGCGGTGCCGACAGGCCGTTCTTCAGGTCCTTGTGACGCTGACCCAGGATCTGGAGGTCGAGCGTGATCACCAGGGCCGAGCATTTCGCATCCTTGGCTCGCTGGATCAGCCGCCGCAGGTAGTCCTGGTCCTTCATGGTGTAAAGCTGGAACCAGAAGGGTCGGCTGGTATGCTCGGCCACGTCCTCGATCGAGCAGATCGACATGGTCGAAAGCGTGAAGGGCACGCCGAAGGCCTCGGCGGCGCGGGCGGCCTTGATCTCGCCATCGGCGCGCTGCATGCCGGTCAGCCCGACGGGGGCCAGGGCCACCGGCATGGCGACGTCCTGGCCGATCATCTTCGAGGCAAGGGTACGGTTCGACATGTCCACGGCGACGCGCTGTCGCAGGCGGATCTTTTCAAAATCCGAGGTGTTCTCGCGGAAGGTCTGTTCCGTCCAGGAGCCGCTTTCCGCGTAATCGTAGAACATCTTCGGGGTGCGGCGCTTGTGCAGGCGCTTCAGGTCGTCGATGCAAGTGATTACGGGCATGGCAGGCTCCTCGAAAAGCGGTAAGGATTCTTTACCAATTTGAAGTCAGCCTCACAAGCTGCTCTTGCGTCATCGTCCGGGCGTGAAAAAGGGGGGCTCTGCCCCCCTCTTGAGCCTGCGGCTCAATTCACCCTCCGGGATATTTACGGCCAGATGACAGGGACCCCGGCTCTTCATCATCTGGCCGTAAATATCCCGGGGGAGTCTCCGCAGGAGACGGGGGCAGAGCCCCCGCACCAGGTCCATCAGGCGCTGTGGGCGCCTTCGGCGAGGGCGGCGATGAAGGAGAGGACCTCATCGCTCGACTTGCCTTGGGCAATTTCATTCACGATGGCCGAGCCGACGACGCAGCCATCGGCGACGGCGGCGACGGAGCGGGCCGTGTCGGGGGTGCGCACGCCGAAGCCGACGATGACGGGCAGGTCCGTCTTCGCCTTGATGCGGGCCACCTCGGGGGCGATGGCGTCGGACTGGGCCGCGGCGGCGCCGGTGATGCCGGTGACCGAGACGTAGTAGACGAAGCCGGAGGTGTTCTGCAGCACCTTGGGCAGGCGCTTGTCGTCGGTGGTTGGCGTCGCCAGGCGGATGAAGTTGATGCCGGCGGCCTGGGCGGGCAGGCAGAGCTCTTCATCTTCCTCGGGGGGCAGATCGACGACGATCAGCCCGTCGATGCCGGCGGCCCTGGCCTCGACCAGGAAACGCGCGACGCCGCGGGAATAGATCGGGTTGTAGTAGCCCATCAGCACGATCGGCGTGGTGTCGTCGCTCTCGCGGAAGGCCTTCGCCATGGCGAGGGTCTTTTCCAGCGTCATCCCGGCATCGAGCGCACGCTGGCCGGCCAGCTGGATCGTCGGGCCGTCGGCCATCGGATCGGTGAAGGGCAGGCCGAGCTCGATCACGTCGACGCCGGCGGCGGGCATGCCCTTCATGATCTCCAGCGCCTTCGCCTCGTCCGGATCCCCGGCCATGATATAGGCGACGAAACCCTTGCGGCCCTGGGCCTTCAGTTCGGCAAACCTGGCGTCGATGCGGCTCATGTGCTGTCCTTCCCCGAATTTTGCCTGTGGGTTTGGCGGAAACCTCGGGGAAGAGCAAGAGGCCAGGGAGGGGGCGCTGCCCCCGCGGGCCCTGCGGCCCGCTCCCCCGGCATGTTTCGGGAAAGAGGAACGGTCAGGTCGCGGGAAGGTCGCAGTTCACCATCCAGGGGATGCCGAAGCGGTCGGTGCAGGTGCCGAAACCCGCCGCCCAGAAGGTGGGGGCGAAGGCCATGGTGACCTCTCCGCCCTCCGAAAGGGCGGCGAAGAGGCGGGCGGCCTCTTCCGGATCGGGCAGGGACATCTGCATGTTGAAGCCGCTGTGGCGGGTCTGGGCCTCGGGGCTCATGGTGTCCGAGATCATCACCGTCTGGTCGCCGATCTGCAGCAGCGCATGCATCACCCGATCCTCCATGCCCGGGGGCAGGGGCGTGCCGTCGGGGAGGTCGGAGAAGGGCATCAGCGCCTTCACCTCGGCCCCCAGCGTTGCCTTGTAGAAGTCGATTGCCGCGCGGGCGGTGCCGTCGAAGAAGAGATAGATGGCCATCGCGATCCCTTTCCGGTGCGTGTCGGTTGCGCCGATGATAGCAGCTTCGCCTTGCGGCGTCTCTCTGCGCCCTCTATGACGCGCAAAACGGCGAAAGGAGCAGGCCATGGGCTTCAGAATGGGTATCGTCGGTCTGCCGAACGTCGGCAAATCGACGCTTTTCAACGCGCTCACGCGCACGGCGGCGGCGCAGGCGGCGAACTTTCCGTTCTGCACGATCGAGCCCAACGTGGGCGAGGTCAACGTGCCGGACAAGCGTCTGGACGTGCTGGCCGAGATCGCCGGCAGCCAGAACATCATTCCCGCGCGGATGACCTTCGTGGACATCGCGGGTCTGGTGAAGGGCGCTTCCAAGGGCGAAGGCCTGGGCAACCAGTTTCTCGCCAACATCCGCGAGACCGATGCGATTGCCCATGTGCTGCGCTGCTTTGAAGACGGCGACATCACCCATGTCGAAGGCCGCGTCGATCCCGTGGCCGATGCCGAGGTGATCGAGACCGAGCTGATGCTGGCCGACCTCGAATCCATCGAAAAGCGCCGCGCCAACCTGGTGCGCAAGCTGAAGGGCAACGACAAGGAAGCCCAGCAGCAGGAGCGCCTGCTGGCCGCCGCCCAGGCCGCCATCGAGGACGGTCGCCCGGCGCGCACGGTCGAGGTCGATGCCGAGGATCTGAAGGCCTGGAAGATGCTCCAGCTGCTGACCTCCAAGCCGGTTCTCTATGTCTGCAACGTGAACGAGGAAGATGCCTCCAAGGGCAACGCATTCTCTGCCGCAGTGGAGAAGATGGCGGCCGAGCAGGGCGCGGGCACGGTGCTGATCTCGGCCCGGATCGAGGAGGAGATCTCTCAGCTCGACGCCGAGGAAGCCGAGATGTTCCTGGGCGAGATGGGGCTGGAAGAGGCGGGGCTGGATCGTCTGATCCGCGCCGGCTACGACCTGCTGCATCTTGAGACCTACTTTACCGTCGGTCCGAAGGAAGCGCGCGCCTGGACGATCAAGCAGGGCACCGCCGCCCCGCAGGCCGCCGGTGTCATCCACGGGGACTTCGAGCGCGGCTTCATCCGTGCCGAGACCATCGCCTATGACGATTACGTCTCCGGCAAGGGCGAGCAGGGCGCCAAGGAGGCCGGCAAGATGCGGGCCGAGGGCAAGTCCTACATCGTCAAGGACGGCGACGTGCTGCACTTCCTGTTCAACACCTGATCCGTTCCGGTTCGCGAACGTGAAAAGGCCCGCCGGTTGGCGGGCCTTTTGCATCTCGGGGGCCGGGATCAGCGGCGAATGACCTCGACGATGGTGCGGTTGCTGTCCACCAGCACAGGGGCACCGTTCAGGTAGACGTAGCTGTAGCTGCTGTCGGGGATCCGCGTCAGGGTCACGCCCTGGGGAATGCCGGCGCCGCGCACCACTTCGCCTTCCAGATAGACGGGCTTCATCGGGTGCTTCTCGACATAGGTGACGGTGGGGGCCGGCGGGCGCTGGATCTCGGCCACGGCGGCAGGGGCCGGGCCGCGCGGGGCGGGCGGCATGCGCAGGGCCATGGGCGCGCCGGCGGCGTCGTTCATGTAGGGCTGCGGCGGCGGCGCGCGGTGCACCTCGACCGTCTGCAGGCCCAGGTGCTGGACATTGTCGTGCACCACCACCGGGCGGTCATCCAGAGAAGCGGTCAGGTAAGGGCTGTAGGCCCAGCCCTGTCTCCCGTTGTAGTCCACCTTGCACCACGACAGCTGGGTTGCGCATTGCTCGACCGTGACGGCGGCGTTGTTGGGAATCACGTCGACAATCTGGGCTTCGCTGCCCGGTGCGGCGCGCATGTTCAGGTCGGTGGTGGCAGTGGCGCTGGTGGCAGCCATGGCGCTGCCTGCGGTCAGGATGGCGAGGGCGCTGAGGCCGGCGATCTTGGCGTACATGGAGGATCTCCTTGTCTTCCTGGGTCTTCCGGGACCGGCGGAAGGGCCGGCCCGTTGCATGGAGAGATAACGGCCCCGATGCGCCGGGGTTCCGGGGCGCGCTGCGGCAGTGGGGAAGATCCGCCGATTTTACGTCTTCATCTTCACGAATGTTACCGTTTCTGACAGCGCCGGAAGGCGTCTCTAGGGAAGGCGAGAAATTTTGCCGGGGGCAGGATTTCGGCCTTGTTTCACCGTGATGACGCACATATACGGGTCGGCGGAGACGTGGCCGAGTGGTCGAAGGCACACCCCTGCTAAGGGTGCAGACGGGAAACCGTCTCGAGGGTTCGAATCCCTTCGTCTCCGCCACTTCCCCTTTGTTCCATTGATTGAACTGGCTTCGCCGTCCCGTAGCCATGTCGCGTAGTCTGCCTTGGGCAGACGGGTTCCTGATCCGATCCGAGAGGCCGTTCCGTAGCCTGCGCGACATTGCGCCTTCGGGTGTGCCGGCAGCGCTGTGGGGGCAATAGGGGGGCAGGCGCCGGAAAGCGGCTTCGGTGGATGACTTTCGGGCCTGTTGCCGCTATGGCGGCACAGATGCGAAAGGGGGCGCCATGGCGGAAATCTGGCCCGATATCCTCACCTGGCTGGCCTTCCTGCCGGCGCTGCTGCTGGCCTGGGGCGGGCACCGCAGGGCCGCCCTGATCCTGCTGGGGCTGAGCGCGGTTCTGGCGCTGGCGAGCGGCGTGCAGGGGGCGCTGACCTCGGGGATCTTCGCCCTGTGCCTGCTGGCGGCGGCGCAGATCCCGCGGTTGCCGGAGGCCGTGCGCCCCGTCGCCCATGCGGGGCTGATCCTGACCTGCCTGGCCCTTGGTCTGGGGCTGGTTCCCGGCAGCGGCCGGCTGACCCTGCTGAGCGATATTCGCACCGGCCCCGAAAGCCTGCCCTTCAGCTATGGAGTCGGCCTGGCCAAGCCCTTTACCTTCTTCCTGCTGCTGTGGGCCTGGCCGGGGCTTCTGGAGGCGCCGGGGCCGGTCCTGCGACGGGGGCTCGGCGCGGCGCTGCTGGGGCTCGCCGGGGTCTTCGCCCTGGCCCTGGCAGGCCATGTCATCGCCTGGGAGCCCACCCTGCCGGGCTGGCTGCCGCTGTTCCTGCTGGGCAACCTGCTGCTGACCTGCCTGCCGGAAGAGGCCTTCTTCCGCGGCTATCTTCAGCAGGGGCTGATGCGGCGGCTGGGGCTCTGGCCCGGTCTGGGGCTGTCCGGCCTGCTGTTCGGGGCGGCACATCTGGGGGGCGGCCTCTGGCTTGCCGGGCTCGCCGTGCTGGCGGGACTGGCCTACGGGCTGGCCTACAGGTTCGGCGGCGGCCTCAGGGCGGCGGTGGCCTGCCATTTCGGCTTCAACCTGGTGCACCTGCTGCTGTTCACCTATCCCGCAGCCGCATGAGGCGGACATGAAAAGGGGCGCCGCAGCGGGCGCCCCTTCGGGTGTCGGGCCGGATCGGGCACTCAGGCCTCGGCGGGGCCGTCCTGACCTTCCATCCGGATCCGGAACGGCTGGGTGCTGCCGTCCTTCGCCTCGCCCAGATAGAGGGTCTGGTGGGGGAAGGGGATCTCGATGTTGCGCGCGTCGAAGATGGTCTTGAGCACGCCGTTGTAGGCCCGTCCCACGCCCCACTGGGTCCCGGGCACGCATTTGATCCGGGTGCGCACCACGATGGCGCTGTCGCCGAAGGCATTGATGCCGAACCATTCCAGATCGCCGATGATGTTGGCGGATTGGGTGGGGTCCTTGCGCAGCTCCTCGAAGGCATCGACCATGGCCTGCTTCACCTCGTCGATGTTCTCGCGGTAGGCGACGCCCATGTCGCAGACCGAGTAGCCGAATTCGCGCACGAAGTTGGTCACCATGTCCACGGAAGAGAATGGGATGACGTGGAAGGCGCCGGTATAGTCGCGCAGGCTGACCGAGCGGATGGTCAGCCGTTCCACGACCCCGGTGGTGCCGCCCACGGTCACCACGTCGCCGACGTTCATCGCGTTCTCGAACTGGATGAAGATGCCGGTGATGATGTCCTGCACCATCTTCTGGGCGCCAAAGCCGATGGCCAGACCCAGCACCCCGGCCGAGGCCAGCAGCGGCGCGATGTCCAGGCCCACCTCGGAGAGCACGAACATCAGCGTGATGATGATCAGCGCGATGGTCGCGGCGTTCCTCAGCAGCGTCAGCAGGGTGCGTTCACGGGCGGTCGGCACCTTGCCGAATTCCGGGTTCAGCCGGTAATCCACCCAGGAGGTCAGGCCGACCCAGATCACGAAGGACACTAGCAGCACGGCTGCGACCGAGAACAGCCGCGAGGTCAGCTGAAGCCCGATCTGGCTGGCCAGCCAGGCCTTCAGGTCGATCACGCTGATGGCGTTCAGCGCGAAGACCACCACCATGACGAAGATCGCCAGCCGCAGCACGAACAGCGCCTTCGGCACGAAGGTGTTCAGCCGGCGTTCCAGCAGCGGCAGGCGGGCGGTGACGTTTTCGGGCAGCTGGATGCCGCGCACCATGACGCGGGTCAGCACGCCCGATACGGTGACCCCCAGCAGCGCCACCACCAGCACCTGGCCGGAGTTCATCATGGAGCGGAAGGCCGCGTCCCCGGGCTGCACCAGCACCACCACCAGCATCACCAGCAGGTAGATCAGTGCCGGCCAGTGCCAGTTGCGCACCAGGAAGCGCACGCTGGAGCGGTGCTCTTCCGGCGGCGCCTGTTCGCCCATCGGGAATTCCTCGGGGGTTTCGTCCAGCCCGCCTTCGGTGCCGGACGGCTGTTCGGCGCGGGCGGCAAAGCGCAGCTCTTCGGCATGTTCGGCCTCGGGCTGGCCGCCGCGCTCGATCCACTGGGCGACCGGCTCGCGGTTGCGCATCACCATCCACATCGCCAGCGCCACCACGATCAGCGCGATCAGCGCCGAAACCGCGCGTCCGGCGGCATAGGAGGCATTGGCATTGATGATCGGCACAATCAGCAGCTGGCCGTAGCCGACCAGGCCGACCATGAAGTTCAGCCGGGTCGTCAGGTAGCGCGCCCCGCTATCGGACACCGGCAGCGGCCGCAGGTGGCGCGCCGAGGGCGACAGCACCATGCGCACCAGGACCTTCGACATCTCGACCAGCAGGAAGGCGTTCAGATAGAGCGTCTGGCGGATGCCGATCTCTCCGAAATTGCCCAGCAGGAGGGTGGCGATCAGGTAGCCCACCGCCCAGGAGACCACGACGATCAGCATGTCGATCAGCACCGAGGCGACGAACAGCGCCACGGTCCGGACGATCCCGCTGTCGCGGGCCCGCGTGCCCATCCGCACGTAGAGCGACTTGCCCATGCGGCGCAGGGCCAGGAAGACCGCGACGGTGACCACGATGATCAGCGCGAGTTCCTTCAGCGCCTCCAGCAGCACCCCGGCCTCGGAGCCGTTCAGCCCGTCGAAGACCATCGGCGCCCGGGTGATCTGGGTCCAGGCGTCCTCCACCTGGGAGGCCGCGCCCTCGGCCACCTCCTGGGTGATCAGCGCGATCCGGCGTCCGAAGGACAGCCCCTCGGAGGGGACGGCGCTATCGGCGGGGGTGATGCTCTCGACGATCTTGTTGGAGACCTCGGCGCTGTCGTTGCCGCTCTGGGAGGCGGTATCGGTGCCGCTGCCCGATTGCGCGGCTTCCAGTTCCTTGACCAGGGCGGCGCGGCTCTTGTCGTCCTGAAGCACCTGCAGCAGCAGCTTCAGGCTGTCGCCGGATCCCTGGTCGGCTGCCGGGGCCTCGGCTCCGGTCTGGCTGGCGGTTTCGGTCTGGGGCGTGGTCGGGGTCTGGTCCTGCGCCAGGCTGGGGCCGGGGGCGGTCAGGCCCAGGGCCAGGCAGCCCAGCATCAGCGCGGCCGCAATGCGGTCTCTTGCTCGTCTCATGTCACCATGTTCTCTGGTTTCCTCTGCTCCGGCGGCGCGCCGCCTGCTCGCCCCGGAGCTAGCGCAAAGACCCGGGGCTGCCAGCCGCAACCCCGGGTGCGCAGGGAACAAAAGACCGTGCGGCAAGGTCCCGCCGCCGGGCGCTCCGGTCCGTCAGTGCCGGCGTAGACCGTAGCGGCGGATCCGGCGGTGGATGGTCGAGCGGTCGACCTCGAGCCGCCGGGCGGTCTCGGAAATGTTCCAGCCGGTCTCGGAGAGGTGGCGGGCCAGGATCGCCTGCTGCGCCTCGGGATCGGCGGGGCCCTCGGGCAGGGGCCAGGGCAGGTCGCCGGCGGTGATCAGCGCCGGACCCTCGTCGGGGGCGGGGCGGGCCTGGAGCGGGTTCCGGGGCGGGGTCGGGGCCAGGTTCTGGGCCAGATGCCGGGCAAGCTGGGTCAGCTCCTGCAGGTTGCCGGGCCAGTCGTGTCCGGCCAGCGCCGCCAGCGCGTCGTCTTCCAGGACCACGCGGCGCCCGAAGGCCCGGGCGAAGGCCTGCTCGGCCAGGGCCAGCATGTCGCGGCGGGCATGGAGGCCGGGCAGGGTCAGGCGCTGGCCCATCAGCCGCAGGAACAGGTCACGGCGCAGCTGGCCCGCGTCCACCGCCGCTTCCGGATCGCCCGAGACGGTGACCAGGATGCGGGTGCGCGCGGGGCGTTCGCGCAGCGCGCCGACCGGGCGGTACAGACCCTCGGTCAGCAGCTTCAGCAACCGGCCCTGCAGGCGCTGGGGCAGTTCGGGCAGGTTCTCGAAGATCACGGTGCCGCCCTCGGCGCGGGCCAGCAGGCCGGGTTCGAAGCGGCGGCGGTCCTCGCGGCCAAAGAGCACCGCCGCCTCGCCTTCCTCGAAGCTTTCGCAGGCCACGCAGATGCAGGGCCCGGCGGGTCCGGCCTCGTGCAGGGCGCGGGCCAGGGTGGTCTTGCCGCTGCCCGGCGGCCCCTCGATCAGCACCGGCTGGGAGGTGCCGGCCAGGGCGGCGGCGCGGCCCAGCAGCCGGGTGATCTGGGGGTCATCGCCCGCCAGCGGACGCAGCGCGGCGGGCAGGGCGGGCAGCTGCACGGGACGGGGCCGCAGCGGTGGCTGGCGGCGCGGCTCGATCGCATGGCAGAACAGGCGGTGGCCGTCGCGGGTTTCCAGCACGCGCTCGCGTGCGGCGGTGTGGCGGGTCAGCCCCTCCAGCATCGGGAAATCCAGCGCGAAGGCCTCGCTCACGTGGCGCCCGATCAGGTCCTCGCCCCGGCGCCAGTCGCCGCCCAGGGTGCGCGCCATCAGCCGCGCCGCGCCATGGGTCATGCCCTTGATATGGCCCCCCGCATCCAGCGCCAGCGCGGCCTCGGGATCGACATCGAGGAAATCCGGGCTGGAGGCCAGCCGCAGCACCCAGTCGCCCCGGCTTTCGGCCATCAGGTTCGCCAGCTCGATCCGGCGCACCGTCTGGCGCACCAGGTTCAGCGCCAGAAGCTGGCTTTCGCGCGGACGCGGCGGCGACAGCAGGGAAATGTCCAGCACCGCGCAAAGCTTGCCGGCGCTGTCGTAGATCGGCGCGGCGGTGCAGGACAGCGCGCCATGGGTCACGTCGAAATGGTCGCTCTGGTGAACGATCAGCGGCTCTCCGGCCTCGATGCAGGCGCCGATGGCGCAGGTGCCGGCATGGGCCTCGGTCCATTCGGCGCCCAGGAACAGGCCGCTGCGGCGCAGCGCCGCCTTGTGCTGGTCCTGGCCAAGGTAATCCACCGTCACCCCCTGGGCATCGGCCAGCATGAGCACGTAATCCTGCCCCGCGACCAGCTTGTAGAGCGTGTCGATCCCCGAGCGCGCGATCGAGATCAGCTCCTCGGAGCGCTGCTGGTGGCGGCGCAGCTCGCGCGCGGTCAGGATGCGGGCCTCGCGGCGGCGGGTCGGGTCCAGCCCGTGGCGGTCGATGCAGCGGATCCAGCTGTCCAGAACGCGGGTGTCGCGCGCGCTGGAGAGGCGGCCCCCCCGCGCCAGCGAGACGATCTCGCGCATGTGGTCGGTTTCGGTCTGCATCGCGACTCCCTCCTGGGCGCGCTCTGGATGATATCGCAACGGTCCTTGCAGCCAACAGGGGAGTGGGCGGGGTGCAGCATCGCGCCGCACCGCGGCGCAACTGTGGCGGCGGCCTGCAACAGGTATGCAGCCGCATGCAACAGGGCAAGAGGCTAAGTGCATGGAAACGCGGCGCTTCCATTCCACGCTTGAGGCGCATCAGCGCGCGCGCCACCCTGACGCCGAAATCTAGAAGGAGATCCGAAGATGAAGGCATTGCGTTTCCACGCCGCGAAAGACCTGCGGGTCGAGGAGATTGATGCTCCGGCGGCACCGGGTCCGGGACAGGTGGCGGTCAAGAACCGCTACGTCGGGATCTGCGGGACCGACCTGCACGAATATGCCCATGGGCCGATCTTCATTCCGACCGAGCCGCACCCCTATACCGGCGTCAGCGGCGTCCAGATCCTGGGCCATGAGTTCGGCGGCACCGTGACCGCCGTCGGCGAAGGCGTCACCAACGTCAAGGTCGGCGACCGGGTGGCGATCCAGCCGCTGATCGGCCCGCGCACCGGCGAATATTTCGGCGAGCGCGGCTGGCTGAACCTGTCGCCCGTGCTGGGTCTGGTGGGGCTCAGCTGGAACTGGGGCGGCATGGCCGAGGCCTCTGTGCTGAACGATTACAACGTCTACAAGATCCCCGAGACCCTCTCGGACGAGGAGGCCGCGCTGGTCGAACCCACCGCCGTCACCGTCTATGCCTGCGACCGTGCCGGCGTGAAGGCGGGCGACAGCGTGCTGATCACCGGCGCCGGCCCGATCGGCATCCTGGCGCTGCTGACGGCGCGGGCCTTCGGCGCGACGAAGCTGTTCGTCTCGGACATGAACGAGACGCGGCTGAAACTGGCACAGGAAATCGTGCCGGGCGTCATCGCCGTGAACCCGATGAAGGACGATCTGGTCAAGGTCGTGCAGGCGAACACGCAGGACAACCTGGGCTGCGACATCGCCATCGAATGCGTCGGCAACGACAAGGCGCTGCAAAGCTGCCTGGATGCGGTGCGCAAGCAGGGGACCATCGTCGCCACCGGCGTGCACCCGGGCGTCGGCAAGCTGAACTTCTTCGATGTGACCTTCAAGGACGTCACCGTGAAGGGCTCCTGGTGCTACCCGGCGCACAGCTGGCCGCGCGTCATGGACCTGATCGCTTCGGGGGCCATCCCCTCGAAGAAGGTGGTCACCAAGAAGATCACGCTGGATGACGCCGTGGCCGAGGGCTTTGAGGCGCTGCTGGACCCGGCAGGCACCCAGCTGAAGATCCTGATCGACCTGGAGGCCTGAGGCCTTCGGTCCGACATCCTGCGACGGCGCGGGCCCATGGGGAAGAGGAGCCCCGCTCGCGCCGCCGCACCAAACCGGAGCTTATGGGAGGAGAAACCATGCTCGACACAACCCCGCGCGGCCAGCTGGCCGCCCTTGTCGCCGATCTTGAACGCGCCCTCGTGGCGCAGGATGCCGATGCGGTCGCAGATCTGTTCCTGGAAACGGGATTCTGGCGCGATCTGGCGGCCTTTACCTGGAACCTGAAGACCTGCGAGGGGCGGCCCCAGATCCGCGCCATGGCGGCGGCACAGCTGCCCGCCGTTGCCCCGCAGGCGCTGGTGCTCGACCCGGCCGAGGAGGTCTCCGAGGCCGATGGCGTCACCGAGGGCTGGCTGCGGCTGGAGACCGCGCAGGGCCGCGGCGTCGGCTACATCCGCATGAAGGGCGGGCGCATCTGGACCCTGCTGACCACCCTGCACGAGCTGAAGGGCCACGAGGAACCCCGCAAGCTGCGCCGCCCCATGGGCGCCGAGCATGGCCACGACCCCGAGCGCCTGTCCTGGAAGGAAAAGCGCGAGGAAGAGGCCACGCGCCTGGGCTATCAGGATCAGCCCTATGTGCTGGTGATCGGCGGCGGGCAGGGCGGCATCGCCCTGGGCGCAAGGCTGCGCCAGCTGGGGGTGCCCGCGATCATCGTCGATGCCCATGAACGCCCCGGCGATCAGTGGCGCAAGCGCTACAAGTCGCTCTGCCTGCATGACCCGGTCTGGTACGACCATCTGCCCTACATCCCCTTCCCCGACAACTGGCCGGTCTTCGCGCCGAAGGACAAGATCGGCGACTGGCTGGAGATGTACACCCGCGTGATGGAGCTGAACTACTGGTCCTCGACCCGCGCCACCTCGGCCCGCTACGACGAGGCGACGGGCGAATGGACGGTGACGCTGGATCGCAACGGCGAAGAGGTCGTGCTGCATCCGAAACAGCTGGTGCTGGCCACCGGCATGTCCGGCAAGCCCAATGTCCCGGTCTTCCCCGGGCAGGACATCTTCGCGGGCGAGCAGCAGCATTCCAGCCAGCACCCCGGACCCGACGCCTATCGCGGCAAGAAGGTGGTGGTGATCGGCGCCAACAACTCGGCCCACGACATCTGCGCGGCGCTGTGGGAAAACGGTGCCGACGTGACCATGGTGCAGCGCTCCTCGACCCATATCGTCAAGTCCGACAGCCTGAGAGAGGTCTGCCTGGGCGGGCTTTATTCCGAAGAGGCGCTGGCGAACGGGATCACCACCGACAAGGCGGACATGATCTTTGCCTCGATCCCCTACCGGATCATGCATGAATTCCACGTGCCGCAATACGACCAGATCAAGGAGCGCGACGCCGAATTCTACGACGCTTTGCGGGCGGCGGGCTTCCTGCTGGACTTCGGGGATGACGAAAGCGGGCTGTTCATGAAGTACCTGCGCCGCGGCTCGGGCTACTACATCGACGTGGGGGCCTGCGATCTGGTGATCGACGGCTCGATCAAGCTGCAATCGGGCAAGGGCGTCAGCCATCTGACCCGCGATGCGGTGGTGCTGGACGACGGCACCGAACTGCCCGCCGATCTGGTGGTCTATGCTACGGGCTATGGCTCGATGAACGGGTGGGCTGCGGATCTGATCAGCCCCGAGGTCGCCGACAAGGTCGGCAAGTGCTGGGGCCTTGGCTCCGAGACCACCAAGGACCCCGGCCCCTGGGAGGGCGAGCAGCGCAACATGTGGAAACCCACCATGCAGGAGGGGCTGTGGTTCCACGGTGGCAACCTGCACCAGTCGCGGCATTATTCGCGCTACCTCTCGCTGCAGCTGAAGGCCCGTTACGAGGGGCTGGAAACCCCGGTCTGGGGGCTTGAGCCACCCCATCACGCCAGCTGAGGCCATCCCGCATCACCGCAGGGCCCGTCGCCGGACGGCGGGCCTTGCGGGCAATTGGGGCGCGCCGATGCCCTCGGGTCTACCGGAACGCCGCCCGGCGTTGTAAGGGGGGCAAAGCCTGCCACCAGACCGGAAAGTGCCCCGATGCCCGCTGCCTCGCTTCATGCCGTTGATATCACGCCGCCCGCACAGCCCCTGACCGGCCGTGTCGCCCTGCCGGGATCGAAGTCGATCACCAACCGGGCGCTGCTGGTGGCGGCCCTGTCGAAGGGCACCAGCCGCCTGAGCGGCGCGCTGACCAGCGACGACACCCGCCACATGATGACCGCGCTGCGTGCCATGGGCGTCACCGTCACCCAGGAGGAAGAGACCACCTTCACGGTCACCTCTCCGGGTTACCTGACCCCGCCCGAGGCGCCGCTGTTCCTGGGCAACGCGGGCACTGCCGTGCGCTTCCTGACCGCCGCCTGCGCCTTCCTGGACGGCGAGGTCGTAGTGACCGGCGATGAGCACATGCAGAAACGCCCGATCCGCCCGCTGGTCGAGGCGCTGAACCGCCTGGGCGTCGCCGCCGAGGCCCCGAGCGGCTGTCCGCCGGTGGTGATCCGGGGCAACCCGGGCGCGCTGGCCTCGGACCAGGTGAGGGTGCTGGAAATCGACGGCTCGCTTTCCAGCCAGTATGTCTCGGCGCTGCTGATGGCCGCGCCGGTGGCCCCGATGCCGATCCGCATCGAGGTGACCGGCGGCGCCATCGGCTCGCGCGGGTATGTCGACATCACGCTCTCGGTGATGCGCGCCTTCGGTGCCGAGGTCGAAGAGGTCGGCCCGCTGTCCTGGCTGGTGCACCCGACCGGCTACCGCGCGGCGGATTACGCCATCGAACCCGATGCCTCGGCCGCGACCTACCTCTGGGCTGCCGAGGTGCTGACCGGCGGGGCCATCGACATCGGCGCCCGGGCCGAGGAGATGAGCCAGCCCGACGCCCGCGCCCATGCGGTCATCGCGCAGTTCCCCCACATGCCCGCAGAGATCGTCGGCGACCAGATGCAGGACGCGATCCCGACGCTGGCGGTCATGGCGATGTTCAACGAGACCCCGGTGCGCTTTACCGGCATCGCCAACCTGCGGGTCAAGGAATGCGACCGCATCCGCGCCCTTTCGGCCGAGCTGAACCGCATCCTGCCGGGCCTTGCGCGCGAGGAGGGCGATGACCTGATCGTTGCCGGAAACCCCGCCTATGCCGGCCAGAGCCTGCCCGCCGAGATCGAGACCTATGCCGATCACCGCATCGCCATGTGCTTTGCCCTGGCGGGGCTGAAAGTGCAGGGGATCCGCATTCTGGATCCGGGTTGCACCGCCAAGACCTACCCGCAGTACTGGCGCGATCTGGCGGCGCTGGGGGTTGCGGTGGCCCCGGTTCAGGGCGCCTGACGCCTTCGGGGCAGCGCTTGCAAAGCCTCCGGTGATCGCTATGGTCCGCCTCCGCCAGCGGGATGCCAGCACCTAGCGATGGACCGGCGTTCCGGACGGCCCCTTACGGGGCCGCCGCAGCTCCGGCAGGACGGAGTGCGCCATGCGGCTGGAGCGGATCGACAAACAGGTGGCGCGGGCGGAAACCGCGCTTGCGGCGGGGCTGATGGGCGGGGTCTTCCTGATCCTGCTGATCGGGGCGGGCTGGCGCAGCGCCGGCCACCCCCTGGCCTGGAGCGACGAGCTCGCCGTGCTGCTGATGGCCTGCGCGGGCTTCTTCGGCGCCTCGGCGGCGCTGGCATCTGGGCGCCATATCTCGGTCGATCTGCTGGAGGCGCGGCTGGGGCCGCGCGGGCGGGCCCGGGTGCAGGGGCTGGTGCGGCTGGTTCTGCTGCTGGCGCTGGCGGGCTTCGCGCTGCTGCTGTGGCGCTGGTTCGACCCGTTGGGCCTGCTGCGCGCCGAAAGCGCCCAGGCCTTCGCCGAGGCCACCTTCAACTTCGTCTACCAGGAACCCACCGTGACGCTGGGCGTGCCAAAGGTCTGGGCCTGGCTGGTGCTGATCCCGTTCTGCGCCGGCAGCCTGCTGCATGTGCTGGCCCAGATCGCCCGGCTGCTGCGGGGGGATGCACCGTGCTGAGCCTGCTGTGTTTCCTGACCCTGCTGCTGATCGGCCTGCCCATCGCCTTTGCCATGGCGATTGCCGCCGTGTTGCAGATCCTGCTCTCCGGAGAGGCCCAGGTGCTGCTGATCTCGGTGCCGCAGACGCTGTTCGGCGGTGTCGAAAGCTATGGCCTGCTGGCGCTGCCGGTGTTCATCTTCCTCGGAGAGCTGCTGAACGCCTCCGGGGCGGGGCGGCGGCTGATCGCGCTGGCGGCGCTGGTGGTCGGGCCGGTGCGCGGCGGGCTGGCGCAGGTCAACCTGATCGCCAATGCGCTGATGGCGGCGGTGCTGGGTTCGACCGTGGCGCAGATCACCCTGATGTCGCGCCTCGCCGTGCCCGAGATGGTGCGCGCCGGCTACAGCCGCGACATGGCCGCCACCATCACCGCCGCCGGTGGCCTGCTGGCCCCGGTGCTGCCGCCCTCGATGCTGCTGATCGTCTACGGCGTCATCGCCCAGCTGCCGATCGGAGACCTGTTCCTGGCCGGGGTCGTGCCGGGGCTGATCATGCTGGTCCTGTTCATGGCCCTGACCCATCTGATGGGGCGGCGCCACGGGTTTCCGGCCTCGGCGCGCCCGGCCACCGGCAAGACCCGCATCCTGACCGGCGCCCTGCCGGCGCTGGCGGTGCCCGCCGCGATGATCGGCGCCATCCTGGGCGGCATCGCCACCCCGACCGAGGCCGGGGTCGTCGCGGCCCTCGCGGTTTTCGTGCTGGGCCGCTGGCTCTGGCACGAGATCGGCTTTGCCGATCTGTGGCCGGCGCTGAAGGCCACGGCGGTTTCCTCGGCTTCGATCCTGTTCCTGATCGCCGCTGCCGGCCTCTACGCCTGGGTCGCCGCCTGGGAGAACCTGCCCGCCACCGTCGCCGCCTGGCTGGCGCAGGTCTCGGACAACCCGCTGGTGTTCCTGCTGCTGCTGAACCTGCTGCTGTTGCTGCTGGGCATGGTCACCGACCCGCTGCCGGCGCTGATCCTGACCGTGCCGGTGCTGCTGCCGGTGGCGCAGGATGTCTATGGCATCGACCCGGTGCAGTTCGGCCTGATCACCTGCATCAACCTGGCTGCCGGGCTGCTGACGCCGCCCGTCGGATCGGGTCTTTTCACCGCCGCCCTGCTGAATGACGTGCCCTCGGGGCGCATCGCGCGCCGCCTGCTGCCCTACCTGGGCGCGGTCGGCCTGCTGCTGGCGGCCCTTTCGCTCTGGCCCGGCCTGTCGCTGGGTCTGGGGCGCCTCCTCGGATAACGAGACCGGACATGAAGAAGCTTCTCCTTTCCCTTGCCGCCCTGCTTGTGGCGGGCCCGCTGTCGGCCAAGGATTACCGCCTGGGCCTGATCACCCCGCCGCCGCACCAGTGGACCCTGTCCGCCCAGGCCGCCGCCGACGAGATCGCCGCGCGCACCGGGGGCCGGGTGCATATCCTGGTCTTTCCCTCCGGCCAGCTGGGCAACGAGGCGCGGATGCTTCAGCAGCTCCAGACCGGGGCCATCGACTTTGCCATGATGACGGTCGGGGAATTCGCCAACCGCGACCCGAATTACGGCATCTTCCAGGCGCCCTACATCGCTGCCGATTACGACGCCGCCGGCAAGCTTCTGTCGGGGCCCACGGCGCAACAGCTGCTGGAGGGGATGCGCGCCTTCGGCCTGAAGGGGCTGGCCTGGGGCATGGCGGGCTTTCGCCAGATCGTCACCGGCCCGCAGGTCGACACTGCGGACCAGCTTCGGCACATGAAGATCCGCACCGTGCCGATGCAGTCCTCCATGGCATTCTGGAGCGATCTGGGCGCGGCGCCGACGCCGATGCCGCTGCCCGCGCTTTACGATGCCTTCGCCAATGGCCAGATCGACGGGATGCAGATCGACTACGAGGGCACCTGGAATTCGGGCTACCACGATCATGCCGGCACGATCATCGCCTCGAACCACATGCTGTTCCCGATGGCCGCCGTCGCCTCGGGGCGCAAGTGGCAGACGATTTCCGCCGCCGACCGCGCCGTGGTGCAGGAGGTCTTTGCCGATCAGGCCGCGCAGCTGATCGCCAGCTACCAGGACATCGACGCGGGCTATCTGGCCAGGCTTGAGACCACCGGCGTTCCGGTGCTGAAGGTGGACCGCGCCTGGTTCGGCCCGGCCATTGACGCCTGGTACGGCGAATGGGAACAGAAGGCGCCGCTGCTGAAGCAGCTGGAGGCCGAGGCGGCCCAGGACTGAGCCCCAGACAGGAGAGACAGACGATGCCCCCCCATGGTTACCGGACCGCCGAGGTCCCTCTGCCCGGCACCGCTGCGGTGCGCATCGTCCTGCGCCTGCTGATCCCCGATCAGGCGCCGCCGCCCGGGGGCTTTCCGGTGCTTTACGCGCTGGACGGCAATGCCGCCTTCCAGGACATCGACGCGCCGGTGCGCGCGCGCTGCGCCGAAGGTCCGGGGGCGGTTCTGGTGGCCCTTGGCGCGGAGGAACCTGCCCGTTTCGCCCGGCTGGAGCGCACCCGCGACTATACGCCCCCCGATGCGGCGGGCGCCCCGGTCCTTGATCCCCATGGCCGTCCGGCGGGCGGGGCGGCGGCCTTCGAGGCGCTGCTGCCGGATCTGGTGGCCCGGGCCGAGGCGCTGGCCCCGGTGAACCCGGCGCGCCGCTTCCTGTGGGGGCACAGCTATGGCGGGCTGTTCGTGCTGCGTCACGCCCTGGGGCAGGGGCCTTCGCCCTTCGCCGGGGCCATCGCCGCCAGCCCCGCGCTCTGGTGGGATCATCAGCGCTTCCTGACCACGCTGAAGGCGCAGCTGGAGAGCGGCGCGCGCCCCCGCATTCCGGTGCAGTTCCACACCGGCGGCGCCGAGAAGGCCCGCGCCACGCGGTCCCTGAAACCCGAGGCCCGCGCCTTCATGGAGATGCGCGATGCGCTGCCCGAAACAGCCCTGCCGGAGCTGGCCTGCGCTTTCCGGCGGGCCGGGGCCTCGGACGGGATGACGGTGTTCCCGGGCCTCTCGCATGGCGAGACCTTCAGCCGCTCGATTCGTGAAAGCTGGCGGGCACTTGCGCTGGATGAGGGGGGCTTTCCCGGGCCCTGATCCCATGCAGGCGGAGCCCCGCAGGGCGGCGTCGGGATTAGTTGACTAACTTAATCAGGAATAGTACGCCTCGGGGCCAACACCCTGCAAAACATCGCGGGGGCGGGTCCTCCCTGGCCCCGCGCGAAGGCCCGGCCTTCGGATGAGCCACAGCATCGCTGCAGCAAACAGGGTCTCCGGAACAACGACCGGGGTGCCCCGGGCACCCTGCCAGCAGCGAGAGGGCTTTTCAGGATGAGTGGTTTCACGGGACAGCGGCATGCACGGCCGGCGAACTGGCTGGTGGCGGCAGCGGTGGCGGGCATCGTCGCGCTGGCCGGCGCCGCCCAGGCGCAGGAGGCCTTCACCAGGGCCGGCCCCGCGCAGGGAGAGTTCGCGGCCTTTGCCGATGACATGGGCCCGATCACTGCCGGCAGCACCGTGGATCTGAAGGGCCGCGGCCTGACGCCCGGGGCGCAGATCACCCTGCGCCAGGGCGGCGTCGCGCTGAACGGCGGCCAGCCCGTCACCGTGGCCCAGGATGGCACCTTCGCACTGCAGGTGCAGATCCCGAAGACCGCGCCGGTCGGCCCCTATCCGGTGGTCGCCGAAATGGCCGATCCCGCCTATGCCACCACCTTCGACGTGCGCGTGACGGCGGATCTGGGCCCGATCGGCACCGATCAGTTCAAGCTGAGCCAGACCGACGGCGTGCCCGGCCTCTATCAGGTGGTCGAGGCGCCCTCGCTCGGCGCGATCTACGTCGCCGCCGCCAATGGCCGCCCCCCGGTCGAAAAGAGCAGCGTCGCGAAATACGATGCCAAGACCATGAAGCTGCTGGCCGAGGTCACCCCGGCGGCCTCCGACAAGGGCGGCGTCTACGCGGTCTACGGCCTGGACGTGGATGCCAGGGCCGGGCAGGTCTGGACCACCAACACCCGGCAGAACACCGTCGCGGTCTATTCCACCGACGATCTGAAGCTGATCAAGCAGTTCCCCGATGGCGCGGTCGCGCATCCCCGCGATGTGCGGATCTATGACGGCAAGGCCTATGTCTCGGCCACCTTCACCCCCGATATCGAGGTCTTCGACATCGCGACGCTGGAACATGTCGGCACGATCGAGCTGCATTCCGGCAAGCGCGGAGAGGTCTTCGGCAACGGCGGCATGATGATCGACGCCAAGAGCGGCACCATGGTCGTCGCCAGCCTTGGCAGCAACGAGGTGGCGGTGGTCGATCTGGCAACCGGCAAGCAGGTCGGCGCCTATCCGGTGCCGGGCGCGGAACGTGTCATCGGCGTGGGCTATGATGCTGCGCGCGGTCATATCTACACCGCGAATTCGGGTTCCGGCGACGTGTCGATCCTGGATGCGGGCTCGGGCAAGCTGATCCGCACGGTGCCGGTGGGCTCGGGTCCGCTGAACGTGGCGGTGGCCGGCAACGGCGATGTCTACGTGGCGGTGCGCAGCTCCGGCACGGTGGTCGTGCTCTCGCCCGAGGGCGACGTGATCGGCAACCTCGCCATCGGCTCCTTCCCCAACCAGCTGGCCGCAGATGCCGAGGGCGGCGTCCTCGTGGTCAACAAGCGCAAGGGCGGCGACGATCCCACGGGCGACAAGATCACCCGCATCACCCCCGCCAGCTGATCCCTTCCGGGCCGCGCCCCCGGTGCGGCCCGTCTTCCTTCCCGCATCCGTTCCCCGGAGTAGCCCCCATGAAACCTCTTGAGCAGATCTTCCCCGCCGAGCGCGCCGCGCGCTACCGTGAGAAGGGATACTGGACCGGAGAGACCTTTCCCGCCCTGCTGCGCGAGCGTGCCGAACGCTTTGGCGATCGCACCGCGCTGGTCCATCGCGACACCCGCATCAGCTATGCCCGGATGGCCGAGGCCGCGCAGCGCTTCGGTGCGGGCCTGCTGGCGCAGGGGCTGAAGCCCGGCGACCGGGTGCTGATCCAGCTGGGCAACACGCCAGAATTCTTCACCGCCGCCTTCGGCCTGTTCGCCGCCGGCATGATCCCGGTCTACGCGCTGCCCGCCCATCGGCGCACCGAGATCGAGCACCTGCTGACCCGCTCGGAGGCCTGCGGGCTGATCATCCCCGACAAGGCCGACGGCTACGATTACCGTGCCCTCGCGGCCGAACTGTGGGACGTGGTGCCGGGGCTGAAACATGTCATCGTCGCGGGCGATCCCGCTGAGACCGGCTTTGCCGCCATGGCCGAGATCGACGGCGATCCCGCGACCCTGCCCGAAGATCCCGATCCCCAGTCGGTGGCCTTCCTGCAGATCTCGGGCGGTTCGACCGGGCTCTCGAAGCTGATCCCGCGCACCCATGACGACTACATCTACACCCTGCGCGAAAGCGCCCGGATCTGCGGCCTGACGCCCGACAGCGTCTTCCTGGCCGTGCTGCCGGTGGGCCACAACTTCACCATGTCGAGCCCGGGCACCTATGGCGCCTTCTACGCCGGTGCGACCGTGGTGCTGGGCCATTCGCCGGTGCCCGACGCCGCCTTCCCGCTGATCGCGAAGGAAGGCGTGACGATCACCGCCCTGGTGCCGCCGCTGGCGCTGCTGTGGCTGGACGCCGCCGAACGGCTGAAACCCGAGATCCCGACGCTGGAGGTCCTCCAGGTCGGCGGTGCCAAGTTCCTTTCCGAAAGCGCGCGCCGGGTGAAGCCGGTGCTGGGCTGCACGCTTCAACAGGTCTTCGGCATGGCCGAGGGGCTGGTGAACTACACCCGCCTTGATGACGACGAAGAGACCATCGTCACCACCCAGGGCCGCCCGATTTCCCCCGATGACGAGATCCTGGTGCTGGACGATGCCGGCACCCCGGTGCCCGATGGCACGCCCGGCCACCTGCTGACCCGGGGCCCCTACACGATCAACGGCTACCACGATGAACCGGGCGCCAATGCCCGCAGCTTCGAGAACGATCATTACCGTTCGGGCGATATCGTGATCCGGCGCGCCGATGGCTACCTGACCGTGCAGGGCCGGGCGGGCGACCACATCAACCGCGCCGGCGAAAAGATCAGCGCCGAGGAGGTCGAGGATCACCTGCTGGCCCATCCCGGCGTCTTCGACGCGGTGGTCGTCTCGATCCCCGATGCCCATCTGGGCGAACGCATCTGCGCCTTCGTGAAACCCCGCGACGGTCAGACCCTGAAGCCGGTGGAGCTGCGCAAGTTCATGCGCGCCCGCCAGATTGCCGCCTTCAAGATCCCCGACGAGATCCGCTTCGTCGATGGCTTCGGCATCACCGCCGTGGGCAAGATCAGCCGCCGCCAGCTGCGTTCCCAGCTGCGCGCCGAGGTTCTGGCCGACGAGGCCGCACAGCAAGAGCAGACCGCATGACCGACACGACCCTTTCCCTGACCCGCGACCAGATGCAGGCCGACATCGCCGCCGAGATCGGCATCCCCCTGGCCGAGGTCGAGCCCGACGAGAGCCTTGTGGATCTGGGCCTTGATTCCATGCAGGTGATGACCCTGCTGATGAAATGGGGCGAGGTGATCCCCGGCCTCGAATTCTCGCTGTTCATGGAGGCCGAGACCTTCGAGGAATGGTGGCAGATCGCGGCGGAGGCGCAGGCGGCGTGAGCGTCTTCGGCCCGATGGAAACCGACAGTTTCCCGCTCTGCGACAGCCAGGACGGCATCTGGTACGCGCAGCGCCGCGATCCGGGCAGCCCGGTCTTCATGACCGGGCAGGCCCTGCACCTGAAAGGCCCGCTGGACAGCGAAGCCCTGGACCGGGCGATCGCGCAGGTCGGTCAGGAGGCGCAATGCCTGTCGCTGCGCTTCTCGGAAACCAAGGCCGGTCCGCGTCAGCGCCTGCAACCGGGCGGTGCCCCCCGCATGGCGCTACGCGATCTTTCGGCCGAGGCCGATCCGCTGGCCGCCGCCGAGGCCGCCATTCTGGCCGAGGCCAAGGCACCTGCGGATCTGGCCCATGGTCCCATCGCGGGCTTCACCCTCTGGGTGCTGGGCCCCGATCACCACATCCTGTCGGAACGCATCCACCACCTGGCCGCCGATGGCTACGCGATGGTGCTGATCACCAACCGCATCGCCGAGCTTTACAACGCCCTGGTGCGCGACACTGCCCCCGGTCCCGCCTTCCCGCCCTATCTTCAGGCCGTCGAGGCCGAGGCCAGGTACCGCGAGGCCCCGAAGCGCGACAAGGACCGCGCCTTCTGGCACGAGACCCTCGCCGGTCTTGGCGCGGTCGAAGGCATGGTCGCCGGAGAGGCCACCTCGGCCCGCTGGTTCCACCGCGCCGAGATCGCCCTGCCGGAAACCGCCCGCGCGACGCTCCATGCGCTGTCGGAGCGCACGAAACTCTCCTGGCCCGACATCCTGACCGCGCTCAGCGGCGCCTATCTGGCGCGCTGCCTGCCGCCGAAGGAGGATGAGACGCACGAGGTCGTGCTGGGCGTGCCGCTGATGAACCGCATGGGCACCAAGGCCTCGCGCGTGCCGGCCTCGCTCGTCAACGTGCTGCCGCTGCGCCTCGTGATCGACGAGGACGCGGCGCTTGCGGACTGGCTGGCCGAGGCCGCCGCCCGCATGGCCGCGATGCGCCGCCATGGCCGCTACCGGGGCGAGGGGCTGCGCCGCGACCTGGGCCGGATCGGCGCCGGGCAGCGGCTGCACGGGCCGCTGGTCAACGTGCTGCCCTTCGATGCCACGCCGAAGATGGAGGGGCTTGAGACGCGCCTCCAGATCCTCGGCGCCGGTTCGGTCGATGACCTGACCTTCTGCTTCCGCGGCGATGGCGGTGAGGGGCTTCTGGTGCAGGCCGATGCCAACCCGCATCTCTACGATCTGGCGACCACGCAGGCCCATGCCGCGCGTCTGTCGGCCTTCCTGGCGGCGGCGCTTGGCGCGGAACGGCTGGCCGATGTGGCGACCCTGACGGCGGAAGAACACCAGACCCATGTGGTGACCCGCAACGCCACCGGCCATCCGGTGCCCGAAACGACGCTTGCCGCGCTGATCTCGGACCAGCTGAAGGCCGCGCCCGAAGCCGAGGCGCTGGTCTTCGGCGACAAACGCTACAGCGCCGCGCGGCTGGATGCCGCCATCGACGATCTGGCCGGCAACCTTGCCGCGCGCGGCATCGGTCCGGGCGATGTGGTGGCCGTGGCGCTCCCGCGCTCGGCCGAGCTGATCATCGCGCTTCAGGCGGTAGTGCGGGCCGGGGCAGCCTATGTGCCGCTCGACCCCGAGGATGCCTCGGCGCGGCGTGCCGACATGCTGGAACGCGCCGCGCCGAGGCTGGTGCTGGCGGCGGGCGATTTCGACACCGCCGGTCAGCCGGTCCCGGTGCTGGCCCCCGAAGCCTGGTCCGAAGGGCCGCGCGCGCAGCCCGTCGCGCCGGGGCCTACCGATCCGGCCTATGTGCTGTTCACCTCGGGTTCGACCGGGGTGCCCAAGGGCGTGGTGATCGAACACCGCGCCATCGTGAACCGCCTGCTGTGGATGCGCGACCATTACGGTTTCGGCCCCGGCGACCGGATCCTGCAAAAGACGCCTGCCACCTTCGACGTGTCGGTCTGGGAATTCTTCCTGCCCTTCCTGTCGGGCACGGCGCTGGTCGTGGCGCCCCCCGGCGCTCATCGCGACCCGGTGCAGCTGGCCGGGATCATCCGCGACGAGGCGATCACCACGGCGCATTTCGTGCCCTCCATGCTGTCGCTGTTCCTGGCCGCGCCAGCCTCGGACGGGCTGAGGATCGACCGGGTCTTTGCCAGCGGCGAAGCGCTGCCCGTAAGCCTTGCCCGCCAGTTCGGCGAGCGCATCACCGGCACGCTGCACAACCTCTATGGCCCGACCGAGGCAGCGGTGGATGTGACCTACCAGCCCGCCACGGGGCGCGAACCCGGTGCCTCGGTGCCGATCGGTCTGCCGGTCTGGAACACGCGGCTCTACCTGCTGGATGCGCGCGGACGCCCGGTGCCCGACGGCACGGCGGGGCGGCTGTATCTGGCGGGGCGGCAACTGGCGCGCGGCTACCTGGGCCGGCCAGACCTGACCGCCGAACGCTTCCCCGAAGACCCCTTCGTGCCGGGCGAACGCATGTACGACACCGGAGACCTTGCGGTGGCGGCAGCGGACGGGCGGATGACCTTCCTGGGCCGGATCGACCATCAGGTGAAGATCCGCGGTGTCCGCATCGAGCTGGGAGAGATCGAGGCCGCGCTGGAGGCCACCGGCCTCGTGTCCCAGGCCGTCGTTCTGGCGCCGCCCGACCATGCCGGCAAGGCGCGGCTGGTGGCCTATGTGGTGGCGCCCGATGCCACGGGCGATCAGATCCGCGCGGCGCTTTCGGGGCAGCTGCCGGCGATGATGCAGCCCGCCGCGATCATGGTGCTGGAGGCCTTCCCGCTGAACCCCTCGGGCAAGCTGGACCGCAAGCAGCTTCCGGCGCCGCAGTTCGGCGATGCCCCCGCCGCCCGCGCCGCCGCGCCGGGCACCGAGGCGACGCTGGCCGCGCTTTACGCCGAGATCCTCGGCCTGCCGGCCCCCGCCTCGGCGGAGGCCGATTTCTTCGCCGCCGGGGGCGACAGCCTGAAGGCGGTGCAGCTCTCGCTTGCCATCGAGGAAGCCTTCGGCACGGATCCGGGCCTTGGCACGATCTTCGAAGTGCCGGTGCTGGCCGACCTCGCGCAGCGGATCGAGCAGTCCGGCCAGCGCGATGACGGGCTGGGCCCGCTGGTGCGGCTGTCGCAGGGCACGGGCACCAAGGGCACGCTGTTCGCGATCCACCCCGCCGGCGGCATCTCCTGGTGCTATCGCCGCCTCGCGCGCGAGCTGAAGGACTGGGCGGTTGTCGGCGTGCAGTCGCCGCTGCTGGACCCGAACGCCGCCATGCCCGACAGCCTGTCGGAGCTGGCCGCCGCCTATGCCACGCGCATCGCGGCGGAGCAGCCCGAGGGGCCGGTGCACCTGCTGGGCTGGTCGCTGGGGGGCATCATCGCCCATGCGGTCGCCGCCCATCTGGAAGGGCAGGACCGCCAGATCGGCGCGCTGGTGCTGCTGGATGCCTATCCTTCGGAGTGCTGGCGCAATGAGCCCGAGCCCGACGAGGGCGCCGCGATCCGCGCGCTGCTGGCGATTGCGGGCCATGATCCCGATGCCTATCCGCATCTCGTGTCGCGGACCGAGATCCTGGGCTTCCTGCGCGAAACCGGGCACCCGCTAGGCCACCTGCCGATGGCGGCGCAGCACGGCGTCGTGCGCTCCGTGCAGGAGGTCAACCGCCTGGTGCGCGGCCACCGCGAGCCGCGTGTCGCGGCGCCGGTGATCCATGTCCACGCAAGGCTCGATCATGCGGGCAGTGATCGCACGCCGCAGCTCTGGACCCCCCATGCCGGCGCGCTGGAGGTGGTCGACATGGACTGCCGCCATGCCGACATGGTTTCGGACCGCGCCAGCCAGAGGGTGGCGCAATGGCTGCAGGGGCGCACCGGCTAGGCTGGCCGGCGCGCCTCTGCGCCCCATATCCCATGCCAGAAGCCTGATGTTTCGCCCCTTCGGGGGCGGAACCTCCGGACAGGATGGTCTTTGCAGTTTTGGGCATTGCATGTTTGCATGACCTGCCGCGAAAACCACAACCGGAACGAGACGGAAATCCCGTACCCATCCGTTCCAGACCTGACCCGGATGCCACCTCAGGCCGCCAGCCATTGGGAGACCTCATGACCAACACGCTCGCCCTGCGCAGGACCCTTGCCGTCGCCGCGCTGATTGCCATGCCGGGACTGGCCCTTGCCCAGTCCGCCGGGAAATCCGGCCCGACCGAGGTCGGGGTGGTGACCCTGCAAACCGCGAGCGTGCCCTACGACGTGACCCTGCCGGGCCGCGCCGTCGCCAAGGACCAGACCGAGATCCGCCCCCGGGTCGAGGGCACGATCGAGGCGATCAACTACACCGCCGGGCGTTCCGTGAAGGCCGGGGACATCCTGTTCACGCTGGACAGCGACACCTACGACGTGGCGCTGGCCGCCGCCCAGGCCGAGAAGGCCTCGGGCGAGGCGGCGGTATCGGCGGCGCAGGCCACCGTGAACCGCTATGAACGGCTGAACGGCGTCGGCGTCACCCAGGGCGATCTGGAGACCGCGCAGACCTCCCTGGCGTCTGCCAAGGCGACGCTCAGCTCGGCGGAGGCCTCTCTGAAATCGGCGCAGCTGAACCTGGACCGCACGGTGATCCGCAGCCCCATCGACGGGGTGGTGGACGTGCCGGAATTCTCGGTGGGGGCGCTGGTGACGGCGAACCAGACCGATGCGCTGACCACGGTGACCCGGCTGGATCCGATCTATGTCGATGTGCAGGAAAGCTCGGCCCGGATGCTGCGGGTGCGCCAGATGATCTCTGACGGGACGATGACCCCGGGCGACAAGCTGGATGCCACGCTGACGCTGGAAACCGGCCAGGTCTACGAGGGCAAGGGCACCCTGGTCAGCCCGAGCGCGCTGGTCTCGACCACCACGGGATCGCTGGATTTCCGCTTTGAATTCTCCAACCCCGACCAGCTGATCCTGCCCGGACAGTTCCTGCGGGTCGAGCTGACGCTGGGCACGACGCAGGCCGTGCTGGTGCCGCAGCGCGCCACCGACCGCAGCTCTGACGGGACGCTGACGGCCTTCATCGCGGCGGATGGCGTGGCCAAGCAGGTCGTGCTGACCTCGAAGGGCAGCTACCAGAACGCCTGGGTGGTCACCAGCGGCGTGCAGGCGGGCGACAAGCTGGTCGTCGACGGGCTGCGCGACCTGAAGGCGGGGGCCAAGATCACCACCGTCCCGGTCACCATCAATGCGCAGGGGGTGGTGCAGGACGCCACCGGCGGCGGCACCGGAGAGGGCACCGGCACCGAGGGCGGCGTGGTTCCCAACGGCACCTTGCCCGAGGCCGATACCGACGCCACCAGCGCCGATCCCACCACCGCCGCAGACCCCGACAAGGGGAACTGACACCCGATGGTCCGCTTCTTCATCCACCGCCCCGTCTTCGCCTGGGTGCTGGCCCTGGTCACCATCCTGGCCGGCGCCTTCGCCTATACGCAGCTTCCGGTCTCCCAGTACCCCGAGATCGCGCCGACCACGATCCGCATCACCGCCACCTACAGCGGCGCCACCGCCGATGCGGTGCAGAACTCCGTCACATCGACCATCGAGGATGCGCTGACCGGCATCGACGGGATGCTCTACATGGAGAGTTCCTCGCGGCAGGGATCCTCGCGGGTGACGCTGACCTTCGATGGCTCCATCGACCCGATCGACGCCCAGAACGAGGTGCAGGTGAAGGTCTCCTCGGTCGAGAGCCAGCTGCCCGATGCGGTGGTGACCTCGGGGGTGAAGGTGTCGCGGTCTTCGGATTCGATCCTGATGGTGGGCGCCATCGTGTCCACCGACGGGCGCTATTCCACGGTCGAGCTGGGCGACATCATCACCAACATGATCGAGGGGCCGGTGCAGCGCACCACCGGCGTCGGCGGCATCAACATCTTCGGCTCGGGCTATGCGATGCGGATCTGGCTGGATCCGCTGAAACTGGCGCAGTACCAGCTGACGCCTGCCGACGTGACCACCGCGGTATCGAACCAGAACACCACCGTCTCGGTCGGCTCTCTGGGGGATCTGCCCACCACCGAAGGCCAGCAGTTCACCGCCACGATCACCGCGCAGAGCCAGCTGACCTCGGCCGAGCAGTTCGAGCAGATCCTGCTGAAGACGGAAAGCGACGGCAGCGCGGTCTACCTGGGCGACGTGGCGCGGGTCGAGATCGGGCAGGAGGACTACGGCGTCAACTCCTTCTTCAACGGAGAGAACGCGGCCGGTTTCGGGGTCAACCTGGCGGCCGGGGCCAATGCCATCGACACCGCCGAGGCCGTGCGCGCGACGCTGAAAAAGCTGGCCCCCGCGCTGCCCGAGGGGGTCGAGGTGCATTATGCCTACGACACTTCGCCCTTCGTGCAGCTGTCCATCGAGAAGGTCTATCACACCCTGGGCGAGGCGGTGCTGCTGGTGCTGCTGGTGATCCTGGTCTTCCTGCAGAAATGGCGCGCCACGATCATCCCGATCATCGCCGTGCCGGTGGTGCTGATGGGCACCTTCGCGGTGCTGGCGGCCATGGGCTACACGATCAACACGCTGACCATGTTCGCCATGGTGCTGGCCATCGGCCTGCTGGTCGATGACGCCATCGTCGTGGTGGAAAACGTCGAGCGGGTGATGGAGGAAGAGGGCCTTGATCCCTTGCCCGCGACCGAGAAATCCATGGGCCAGATCACCGGGGCGCTGATCGGCATCGCGCTGGTGCTTTCGGCGGTGTTCCTGCCGATGGCCTTCATGGGGGGCTCGACCGGGGTGATCTACCGGCAGTTCTCGGTGACGATCATCACCGCCATGGTGCTGTCGGCGCTGGTGGCGCTGATCCTGTCGCCGGCGCTTTGCGCCACCATGCTGCGGCGCGCCCATGGCCGGGCCATCGCGCCCGCGCGCTGGTTCAACCGCAACTTCGACCGCATGAGCCATGGCTATGGCAGCGTCGTGCGCCGCTTCCTGAAGGCGCCGGTGATCATGCTGGTGGTGCTGGCCGGGGTCGGCTTTGCCGCCAGCCAGGTCTACAAGCGCATCCCGTCCTCCTTCCTGCCCTCCGAGGATCAGGGCGTGCTGATGGTCATCGTCAGCCTGACCGAGGGCTCGACCACGGCGCAGACCAAGAGCGTGGTGGAAAAGATCGACGACTGGCTGAAGACCGATCAGGCGGCCAGCGTCGACAGCTCCTTCGCGACGCTGGGCTTCGGCTTTGGCGGTTCGGGGCAGAACAGCGCCATGGTCTTCGTCAAGCTGAAGGACTTCGACGAACGCACCGGCGCCAACCAGTCCGCCAGTGCCGTCGCTGCCGCCGGCAACCGCGAATTCGGCAAGCTGCGCGCCGGGCGGGTGTTCTTCATGCAGCCCCCGGCGATCCCGGGGATGGGCAATACCTCGGGCTTCTCGATGTATCTGGTGGACCAGGCCAACAACGGCAGCGAGGCGATGATCGCCGCTGCCAAGGAACTGGAAACCATGGTCCAGAAGGATGGCCGGGCGCAGAACCTGCGCATCTCGGGCGATGAATCCGAGGCCGTGCTGCGCATCAACATCGACCAGCAGAAGGCGGAAAGCTTTGGCGTGACGCCCTCGACCGTGAACTCCCTGCTCTCGACGATCTTCACCGGCAAGACGGTCAACGACTTCGACATGAACGGCAACCTGCGGCCCGTCATCGTGCAGGCCGATGCGCCCTACCGGATGCAGCCCGAGGATATCGACGACTGGTTCGCCATCAACTCCGACGAGGAGATGGTGCCCTTCTCGGCCTTCATGACGACGAAATGGGTCTCGGCCTCGCCGACGCTGTCGCGGATCGGGGGCACCAATGCCATGAGCATCTCCGGCTCGGCCGCCGACGGCGTGTCCTCGGGCGAGGCGATGAACGCCATGGAGGAACTGGTCGGCCAGCTGGATGGCGGCTACGGCGTGGCCTGGACGGGCATCTCCTACCAGGAGCAGCAGTCGGGCAATCAGGCGCCGTACCTCTACGCGCTTTCGGTGCTGGTGGTCTTCCTGTCGCTGGCGGCGCTCTATGAAAGCTGGTCGATCCCGTTCTCGGTCATGCTGGCGGTGCCGGTGGGCATCCTGGGGGCGCTGGTCGCGGCCTGGGTCGCGGGGGGCGACAACGATGTCTACTTCAAGGTGGGCATCCTGACGACCATCGGGCTTGCGGCCAAGAACGCCATCCTGATCGTCGAATTCGCCAAGGATCTGGAGGCCGGGGGCAAGCCGCTGGTCGCCGCCACCATCGAGGCCGCGAAGATGCGGCTGCGGCCGATCCTGATGACCTCCTTCGCCTTCATCCTGGGGGTGGTGCCGCTGGCTGTGGCCACCGGCGCGGGGGCGGCGGCGCAGAATGCCATCGGCATCGGCGTGCTGGGCGGCATGATCGCGGCGACCTTCATCGGCGTCTTCATGGTCCCCAGCTTCTACGTGCTGATCCGGCGGATCTCGGACCGCTCGGTGCGTAGCCAGCCGCGCTGAGGCCGGCCTTCGGACCTCTGGACGGGCGGTGGATCGAAAGGTCCGCCGCCCGTTTCGCTTGGGGCTGGCCCCGTGCGGGCAGGGGGCCTATCCTCGGGCCAGCCAGACCGGAGGGCCATCATGACCGATCCCGTGAATGCCGCGCAGCGGGCGCTGTGGAATGCCCAGCCGGGCGCCACCTGGGTGACCCATCAGGCGGTGCTGGACCGGATGCATCAGCCGATGGCCGATCTGCTGCTGGAAGCCGCCCGCCCCGCCCCCGGTGAACAGGTGCTGGATATCGGCTGTGGTGCCGGCCAGACGGTGCTGATGGCGGCGGCGATGGTGGGGCCTTCGGGGCGGGTGCTGGGCCTCGACATCTCCGCGCCCCTGCTGGATCTGGCGCGCCACCGCATTGCCGGGGCGGCGCTGCCCGGGGCCGAGGTGCTGCTGGCAGATGCCCAGACCTGGCCGGGTGATGGCACGACGGTCGATCTGGTGATCTCGCGCATGGGGGTGATGTTCTTCGAGGATCCGGTGGCGGCCTTCGCCAATATCCGGCGCCGGATGCGGCCCGGCGGGCGGCTGGTCTTCATCTGCTGGGCCGAGGGCAACCCCTGGTTCGATCTGCCTGCGGCGGCCTGTGCGGCGCATTTCGGTCCCCCCGAGGCGCCCGAAGACCCCGGGGCGCCGGGGCCGCTGGCCTTCCGCGATCCCGAGCGGGTGTGCCGGCTGCTGACCGAGGCGGGCTTTGCCAATGCCGCAACACGGCTGCTGCGGCCCGTGCTGACCCCGGGGCTGACCCTTGAGGAGACCCTGGCCCTGTGCGAACGGCTGGGGCCCATCGCCGGGCAGATGCGCGCCCATGGCGGCAGCCCGGCGGACCTGGAGGCGATCCTGGCGCGGCTGCGGCCCGAATTCGCCGCCTTCGAAGAACACTCAGAGATGCGCATCCCGGCCCGGATGCACCTGTGCTCGGCCCGCGCCTGAGCGGGGCTAGAGGTCGAACAGCTCTCCCAGCAGGGATTTCTTCTTCTTGCGCTTGTAGGCGTACTTGTCGCGGTAGCGCGGGTCGTAACGCTCGTCCCGGTAACCGTGCTCTGCCGTCGGGGCGGCGCGGCGCTGCGGCTGGGCATGGGCCTGCTCGGCGGCGCTGCGGTCGAGGATCTTGTCCAGCTCTCCGCGGTCCAGCCAGACACCCCGGCATTGCGGGCAGTAGTCGATCTCGACCCCCTGTCGATCGGTCATCAGCAGCGGGGTTCCGTCCACGGGACATTTCATCGGGCTCTCCTTCCTCGGCTCCTGATCCGAGATGGGCAGGGGCGGCGGTCCCTGCAAGGATCTGTTAACCAAGCTTAGGGAAAGATTGAGAAAATCCTGAATTTCAATTGCGATGTCCCTGCGTAATGCGCTATCACGGAGGCGTGCCGAGGCCGGAGGAGGCGGGCGGCACGGCGGTCCCCGAAGGCCCGCCCGTGGCCGAAGTGCCACCGGATCAATCACGACATGATCATCACGATGCGACGGTGTGGGCCGAGGGTGCCCGAACCGGCATCCCGCACCCCTGCCACCTTCGCATCCGAAGGGAAAGGAACTGCGGGATGCGTCTTCTTGTGACCGACACCACCTGGAATATCGCCGGCCTGGCCCATGCCCTGCGCGGCGAAGGGTTCTACATCACCGAGGCCGGCAATGCTGCCGAGGCGCTCGATTTCGCCGAGGCCGGTGAGCAGGACGCCTTCCTGATCGACCCCGACGTACCCGACATGGCCGCCGCCGCGCTGGTGGCGCAGCTGCGGGCCCAGTATCCCAAGACCGTGATCTGCGTGGTCAGCCGCCGCGTGACCGAGGCCGACCGGGCGCATTTCCTGACCCGGGGCGCCGATGCGATGATCGAATGGCCGGCCAAGGCGGTCGAGGTCGCGGCCCAGATCCGTGCCTATGTCCGCCGCGCCGCGGGTTTTGCCCACCCCGAGATCGCCATCGGTCCGGTGACCATCGACGTTGCCCGGATGACGGTGCTGAACGGCGACATGCCCATTCACCTGACCCGCCTGGAATACGAGCTGGTCGAGATGCTGGCCCTGCGCAACGGCACGATGGTCACGCGCGAGCAGCTGATGCTGCAGCTCTATGCCTGGCAGGATGAGCCCGATCCCAAGATCATCGATGTCTACATCTGCCGCATCCGTGCCAAGCTGGCCGCCGCCGGCGTCGCGCAGGAGGTCATCCAGACCAGCTTCGGTCAGGGCGTGCGGATGCCGGTTCTGGGCCGCGCCGTGCTGGAAGAGGTCGCGGCCTGATCCGCGCATCTTAGCAAAGCGTTAACCAAGCGCCCCCGATACTGCCGGTCAGAGAGGGGTCTCATGGGGATCGGCAGGCGCTTGCGAACGGCACTGCTTCTGGCTGCCCTGGCCGGGATCGTGGCACCGGCACAGGGGGCTGCGGGGGCCTGGCCGCGCGGCAAGGGCAAGACCTTCAGCGCCGGCGCCATTCGCATCTTCGGGCTGGGCACGCCGGGGCGGCTGACCCAATCCTTCACCTATTTCCACGAATACGGGCTGAGCGATCGATGGACCCTGGGTGCCGATATCGGCGGCGCGATCTCGGGGCTGGACAAGATGGTGGTCTTCGTCAGTCATCCGCTGCTGACCTTTGGCCAGACAAGGACCGCAGCGGATCTGGGGGTGGGCTCGGTCTCGGGGCATCCGGTGGTGCGACCGGGCTTTTCCATCGGGCGCGGGCTGGAATACCCACCGGGTTGGGCGGTGATGGAAACAGCCGTGGAATATTTCCTGGATACGGGGGTTTACGACTGGAAGGTGGATTTCACCTTCGGCGTGGCGCCGGCAGATCATCCAAAGACCTACCTGCAGTTGCAGACCGGCAAGAGCCATCAGGACCCGGTCTTCGCGCGGCTGGCGGTCTCCATGGCGATCCCGCTGCGCAAGGATTTCCTGCTGGATCTGGGGGGCTCTGCGGCGCTCAGGAACAGCGATCCCTACCGGCTGAAGATCGGCTTCTGGAAGACCTTCTGAGGGGGCTTTCCCAGCCCCCGTCCCGGGCCTATCCTGCCGCCATGAACGATCCCTTCCGCCCTGCCGACGATGCCGCCCGGACCCTTTCCCGGGAGCTGCTTGCGAAGGCCCGTCACGGCGCCCTGGCGGTGCTGCGCGACGGCGCGCCCTTCGTCACCCGAATCGCCCTGACGACAGATCCAAGGGGGCTGCCGCTGACGCTGGTCTCAAGGCTGGCGGTGCATACCGCGCCGCTGCTGGAGGCCACGGAGGTGTCGCTGCTGCTGGGAGAGCCCGGCGCCCGGGGCGATCCGCTGACCCATCCGCGCCTGACCCTGCAGGCCCGCCCGGACCCTGTCCTGCGCGAGGATCCCGGCTTTGACGCGCTGGCGGCGCATTACGTGGCCCGGCGTCCGAAGGCCAAGCTTTACATCGGCTTCGGGGACTTTCTGCTGGTGCGGCTCCGGCCGCTCTCGGGGATGCTGAACGGCGGCTTCGGCAAGGCCTACCGGTTGACGCCGCAGGACCTCGGGCCCGCATAGCAAAGGGGCGCCCGAAGGCGCCCCCTGGATCCGGACGGACCGGCGTGGATCAGGCGAAGTCGCCGGCCAGGGCGCGGTCGATCAGATCGGCCGTTTCGGTCACGCCGTAAAGCGCGATGAAACCGCCGAAGCGCGGGCCCTGGGAGGCGCCCAGCAGCACTTCGTAAAGGCAGGAGAACCAGGCCTTCATCGGGTCGAACCGTTCGCGGCCCACGGTGTAGACCACCGATTGCAGGGCTTCATCGGTCATCTCGCCGTCATAGGCACGCAGGGCGTCGCGCAGGGCTTCCAGCGCCTCGCGCTCGGCCTCGGTGGGCGCGCGGAAGACTTTGCCCGGCTTCACGAAGTCGTTGTAGTAGCGCACCGCGTAGCCCGCTGCCGCGTCCAGGTCGGCATGGGTTTCGGGCGTGGCTTCCGGCGCGTAGCGGCGGATGAAGCCCCAGAGGGTTTCCTTGTCCTCGGCGCCCGCGACCGAAGCGAGGTTCAGCAGCATCGAATAGCTGACCACCATGGTCGAGACCGGCACCTTGCCGCCGTGGATGTGCCACACCGGGTTCGCCAGCTGCTGTTTGATGTCCTGCGCGTGGTAGGCGGTGAGCTGCTGATGATATTCGTCCATCGCCTTCGGGATGACGTCGAAATGCATCCGCTTGGCCGTCTTGGGCTTCTGGAACATGAAGTACGAAAGGCTCTCGGTCGAGGCATAGGTCAGCCATTCGTCGATCGACAGGCCGTTGCCCTTGGACTTGGAGATCTTCTCGCCGTTCTGATCCAGGAACAGTTCGTAGGTGAAGTGGTTCGGCTTCTTGCCGCCCAGGATCTCGCAGATGCGGTCGTAGATCGGCGTGTTGGTGGAGTGGTCCTTGCCGTACATCTCGAAATCGACGTCGAGCGCGGCCCAGCGGGCGCCGAAATCGGGCTTCCATTGCAGCTTCACGTTGCCGCCGGTGACGGGCAGGGTCCATTCGCGGCCCTCTTCGTCATCGAAGGTGATGGTGTAGTTTTCCGCATCCACCTTCTTCATCGGCACGTACAGCACGCGGCCGGTCTCGGGGTGAATCGGCAGGAAGATCGAATAGGTCGCGGCACGTTCGTCGCGCAGCGACTTCAGCATGACCTTCATCACGTCATCGTATTTCTCGACCGCGCGCTTCAGAACCGCGTCGAACTGGCCGGACTTGTAGAACTCGGTGGCCGAGTAGAACTCGTACTCGAACCCGAAGGTGTCGAGGAAGCGGCGCAGCATGGCGTTGTTGTGATGGCCGAAGCTTTCGAATTCCTCGAAGGGATCGGGCACGGCGGTCAGCGGCTTCTGGATGTTGGCGTACAGAAGCTCTTGGTTCGGAACGTTTTCCGGAACCTTGCGCATACCGTCCATGTCGTCCGAGAAGCAGATCAGACGGGTGGGGATGTCGCTGATCGCCTCGAAGGCAGAGCGGATCATCGTGGTGCGGGCCACTTCGCCGAAGGTGCCGATATGGGGCAGGCCGGAGGGGCCATAGCCCGTCTCGAACAGCACATAGCCCTTCTCGGGCGGAGCCTTCGCATACCGTTTGGCCAGGGCACGGGCCTCCTCGAAAGGCCAGGCCTTCGATTCAAGTGCTGCTGCGCGCAGTTCGGACATGATGGACTCCTTGGGTTGCACCCTTGCTCCGGGACCTGCGCTTCCTATTGTGCGTCCTGCCCAAGGTCAATAATCTGGCCCTTCAAGGCTGACTTCAGGGGGTCGAAACATGACCGAGATTTCCCATTCGCTGTCCGAGCAGGACTGCCTCGTTCTGGTGATGATCGCCGTGTCGGCCTCGGACGAGAACATGCGCACGGTCGAGTTGATCAAGATCGAGAGCCAGGTGAACACCCTGCCGATCTTCGCCGAATACGACGATGCGCGGATCAAGCAGATGGCCACCATCGTGTTCGAGCTGTTCTCGGAAGAGGACGGGCTGGATGCGCTCTTCGGGCTGATTCGCGACAACCTGTCGGAACGCCTGTTCGAGACCGCCTATGCGCTGGCCTGCGACGTGGCCGCCGCCGATGGCACCCTGCGCGAGGCCGAGCTGCGCCTGCTGGAAGAAATCCGCTACGAGCTGAACCTGGATCGCCTCCATGCCGCCGCGATCGAGCGCGGCGCGCGTGCCCGCCACATGCGCGCCTGAGGGCAAAACCGGATCACGACGGGGGATTACGGGCGCCCGGATCACGGGCGCCGGATCACGGGGCGCGTGCGCATTGTAACGCTTCGTGACCCGCCCCGGGGCGCCCGTCGCTTGATCGGCGGACCCGGGCGCCCATCTTCTGAAGCGTGAACAGCTTCAGAGGTCCCCCCATGCGCCGCGTCATCCTGTTCGGCGGTCTCGTGCTTCTCTGCCTCGTCCCGGTCTACGGAGCGATGACGGACCATTCCGGCGCCCTCGCCGGCGCCGTCTCGACCGAGCTGCCGGCGATGCGCTACTGAGCCGCCGACTCATCACCTCCCGCCCCGGGAACCGCGCCTGCGGATCCTCAGGGTTTGTACATCCCGCCCCAGCGTTCCATCAGGTTCTGCTGTAGGTAGCGTGCCCGGCCCAGCCATTGCGCGCCGCCCGGCGGGTGTTCCTTCTGGTTGCGCGTCAGCTCATCCCGCTTCGGCAGGTTGTTGGAGATGATCGCGAAGACCAGCTTGTGGCCGTTCGGCGCGGTCTCGTAGCCCGCCAGGGCACTGACGAAGTTCAGCGTGCCGGTCTTCGCCTCGACCTTGTAAGGGTGGTGCGGATCGACGGACTTGCCGCCCTTGCGCAGCGGGATGACCTTCAGCAGCGGATGCAGCTGCACCTGCGCGCTTTTCGAATTCAGCATCGTCGCCAGGTCGCGCACCGACACGCGCGAGGCATCGCCCAGCCCGGAATGATCGACCATGTCGACCTCTTTCATGCCAAAGCGCTGCCGCGCCCAGGCGCTGAGGTAGCGCGCCGAGACATCCAGCGTGGGCGGGATCTGTCCGGTCAGCTTGATCGTGGTCGAGACGCCGACGATCTCGGCGGTGACATTGGTCGAGTAGAACAGCATGTCCTTCAGGATCGCGTCCAGCGTCTGGCTTTCGTGCTGCGCGATCTGGTAGGCGTCACCCGGCAGCGCATCCAGCGCTTCGGGCGTGCCCAGGACGATCCCGTTGGAGCGCGCGAGCGTCGCAAAGACCTCGGCCGTGTAGGCGGCGGGACGGGTCACCGGCAGCCAGCGCGCGCCATCGTCGTTCAGCGCGCTGCGCAGCACCGTCCAGACATCCTTGCCGTCCCTGTCCTCCCAGGTGAAGACGCTTTCGGACTGGTCGACGATCTCCATCGTCGCGATCTCGACCCCCGGACGGTAGCGTCCGGCGGGGGCCTGCATGGAGATCTGGAACTTGCCGCCGACCTTCTTCCAATCGAAGTAGACGCGGTTGAAGTTCAGGTTCAGCCCCGAGATCCCCGGGTTGTAGCTGACGTGATAGGGCTGGCCGGGGTCGATGTTGCGGGTCTCGGGCAGGGCCTTGCCGTAGTACTGGAAGGCGCCTTCCACCGAATGGATGCCGACGGCGCGCAGCTGCGCGGCCAGTTCGCCCAGGTCCTGGGTATCCAGCACCGGATCGCCGCCCCCCGCCAGGATCAGGTCGCCCTTCAGCACGCCGTTGTCGATCAGCCCGGTGGTCAGCAGCCGGGTCTGGAACCGGTGATCGGCGCCCAGATGCTCCAGCGCGTACATGCTGGTCATGGTCTTGGCGACGCTGGCCGGGGCCATCGGGTGATCGCCGTGATAGCTTTCCAGCGTCTCTCCGGTGGTCAGGTTGTGCACGATGCAGGCGCTGTCGCCGGGCACGTTCACCGACTCCACCGCATGGGTCAGCCCGCTGCTGGTAACCTCCGAGGCGGTGGCGGCGGCGGGTTGCGCGCTTAGCCCGGAGGGGCGTTTCTTCGGGCGCAGGGCCTCGGGGATGCCGGCGGCATAGGCGGGCAGGGCGGATGCGGCCATGGCGCCGCCCAGCAGGCTGCGCAGGGCGGCGCGTCGGGTGAAGGCGGCGCTCGTCACGGGCGCACTCCTGTCTCGGGGGCACCGATGCGGTGCCGGGTCTCGGGTCTGCGGTTGGGGCGGGACGGTTTCAACCCTGCTGCCATTCGCCACGCTGACGCAGGAGGGTTGAGGAAATGGAAACCAGTGGCACATTCACGAAGCACCAGGCCGGTGCCGCGCTGCGCGCCAGAAGATGGCTCTGCACGGCGGGCAGGCGATGGTCCCGATAGATCCGGGCCGCCCGCGAGGTCCGCGCCCCAAGACGTTCTCCGGGGCGGGCCAGCACGCCCAGGGGAAAGGTCTCCATGATCCAGCGCCATTCCTGCCAGCGGTCGAATTGCACGAGGTTGTCTGCCCCCATGAGCCAGGTGAACCGCACGCCCGGGTAGAGTGGCCCCAGGGCGCGCAACGTTTCTGCGGTGTATCGTGTCCCGGTCCGTGCTTCCAGATCGGTGATCTTCACACGCGGGTGATCCAGCAGCCGGCGGGCGGCGTCCAGCCGGTCCTGCATCGGGGCGGGGCCCCGCGATTTCAGGGGGTTGCCGGGACTGACCAGCCACCAGACCTGATCAAGGTCGAAGGCGCGGAGTGCCGCAAGGGTAATGTGGACATGCCCGTGATGGGGCGGATCGAAAGAGCCGCCCAACAGGCCGATACTCTGGCCCGGCCGGGCCAGCGGGAACGTCCGGGTTCCGGTGCGCGTCGGGGGCGGGGCCAAGGGCGGGCTCCTTGCGTGGCGTGTCACGGGGCTGTCATCAGACTTGGCTTTGTGACGCAAGGCGCGGGAAAGTCAAATGGCTTCCTGCCGTTCCGGTATGCGGGCTCGGGCCCTGATGTCCGGTTGTGAGGGCTTCGGGCCCAGATCTTTTGCTGCGCGGGCTCAGGCCCGCGGCGGGGCTTTCATCGGCTGCAGGCCCGGGGTCGGGCCATGGCCGGCGGCTGCGCCGATGGGGGGATCGGTCTCGGCCGGCAGGATGACATGGGCGGGCGAGCGCAGCGCCTGGCGCTGGCGGGCGGCCTCGGCCCGGGCGCGGCGGCGGCGGCGGCGTTCCGCCCGGCTGAGCGTGGGGCCGTCATCGCCATCAAGGAACCGCGCCACCACCGAGAGTTCGGGAACATTGTCGCAGACCACCTTGATCATCACCAGGAAGGGCACGGCCAGCAGCGCCCCCGCGATGCCCCAGAGCCAGGCCCAGAAGATCACCGCCAGGAAGACCGCCGGGGTGTTCAGCTGCAGGTGCCGCCCCACCACCCAGGGGGTCAGGATCTGTCCCTCGAGGGAGGTCAGGATCATGTAGGTCAGCGGCACAAGCAGCGCCTGGCCGGTGCTGTCGAAGGTCACCAGCGCCAACGCGCCGGAGGCGGCGATCCCCACCACGGCGCCCAGATAGGGCAGGTAGTTCAGCGCGAAGGCGGCCACCCCCCAAAGCAGCGCATAGGGCATGTGCATGAGGTGCAGCGCCCCGCCGATGGCCAGCCCGAGGCCTGCGTTGATCACCGTGATCGCGGCCAGATAGCGCGAGATCTGCCGCTCCACGTCGCGGCTGATCCGCATGGCGCGCCGCTTGGAGGCGAAATCGGGGAAGGAATCGATGAACTTGTGCCGGAACATCCCGCCACTGGCGAGAAGGAACATCGCCAGCAGCAGGGCGACGATGACGGTCGAACCGGTGCCCGCGGCCGAGGCAGCGGCACTGCGCAGCAGCGAGGGGCCGTTCTGCACGATGACCCGGGTGTCGGTGGCATTGCCGTTGTTGCCCCCCGAGGCCATCTGCTTCAGCTCTTCGGTGGCGGCCTGCATCTTGTCGACGTTGCGCATGACGCTCCACAGCTTGATGCGCAGCTCGGTCTGGATCTTGGGGGTTTCCTCCAGCAGCACCTGGGCGGGCACGCGCAGCATGTACATGCCGTAGGCCGAGGCGCCGCCGATCGAGAAGATCAGCAGCATCGCCGCCAGGGCCTGCGGCACGCGCAGCCGTCCCAGGAAGCGCATGAAGGGGGCCAGGGTCAGGGCGATCAGCAGGCCCAGGACGATGGGCAGAACCACCACCTTGGCGAGGGAGATCGACCAGAAGCCGAACAGGATCGCCAGCGCCGACAGCGCCACGTAGATCCGCTGCAGGTACCGGTTGCGGGCCATGTCCCGCCGGGTGCGCGCCTCCTCGGGGCTATCCGGCTGGGCTGGCTGGCGGACGGTCTGGTCTGTCATCGTGCTGGCGCCTCTCCCTTTGCCGGGATCAACGTCCGGGGGCGGGCGCAGTTCCGTATCCGCCCCTGTCTCCCCTCCTCAGCTCTTGGCAGCCCGTGCCGGCCCGGGCGGCAGCCAGCCGGTCCTGCATCAGGGCAGGGCGACGCGGGGCAGGCGGGGCGGGGCAGGGTGAGGGCGCCCGATACGGGCCGCTCAGCCGGTGCGGCGCTCGCCGGCGGGATCGCGCCCATGCGCGCCGCCGCCCTCGACGCGGAACTGTCCGATCAGCCCGCTCAGCACATCCGACTGATCGCGCAGCCGGACCGCCTCTGCCGAGGTCTCCTCCGACATCGAGGCATTCTGCTGGGTGAAATCGCTGCTCTGGCTGATGGCGCTGCTGATCTGGGAAATGCTGCCCTCCTGCTCTTCGGCAGAGCTGCGGATCGCCCGCAGCAGGGCGTTGATCTCTCCGACCTTGTCGCGCGTCATCCCGAGCGCCTGGCTGGTCTCGTCCACCAGCTTGCCACCACGCGAAACATGCTTGGAGCTCTGCTCGATCAGGTCCCGGATGGTCTTGGCGGCCTCCGCCGAGCGATGCGCCAGCGAGCGGACCTCGGTCGCGACCACGGCGAAGCCGCGCCCGGCCTCGCCGGCGCGGGCGGCCTCCACGCCGGCGTTCAGGGCCAGCAGGTTGGTCTGCATGGCGATCGTGTCGATGACCGAGACGATATTGGCGATCTCCTTCGAACTGGTCAGGATCTCCTGCATGGCCGCCTGGGTCTGGGTCATGCCGTCGCTGGAGCGCGAGACCATGTCATGGGCCTCGGTCGCGGCGGCAGAGGCCTTGCGGGCGCCGTCGGCGGTGCTCTTCACCGTCTGGCTGACCCGGTCGAGCGAGGCATGGCTGGTGTCCATCGCCGCCGCCTGGCGTTCCGTCCGGGTCGAGAGCGCCTCCAGCGCCGAGGCGATGTGCTGGCTGCCCATCTGCACTTCGGCCGAACTGGTGGCAATGTCGCTCAGCGTGGCCTGAAGCGTCTCCATCGCCTCGTTGAAATCCTGCCTGGCGCGCTCGATCTTCTTCGGAGCCTCCTCGCCCACGCGATGGGTCAGGTCGCCGGCGGCCAGGTTGCGCATCGCGCGCCCCAGCACCTCCATCGCCTTGTGGTCGGCCTTGGCCTCCGCCTCGAAGAAATGGTGCATGGCGACGGCCACGTCGGCGAAGATTCCCATGCTGAGCTGGTTGAACAGCTGCTGCTGGCGGGCGGTCTTCATGTCCTTGGTTGCGGCGGCCAGCGCCGCCATCAGGCCGCCGGCATAATGGCCGTAGCCCTGAAGATAGGTCGGGAAATTGATCTTCTGGGCGATGTCGGCGGCGATCTCGGCCTGCTCGCGAAAATAGGCATCCGAGAAGTCGCCGGTCGAGATGCGGCGGAACTTGCGCAGCTCCTTCTGGTAGAGATCCTCGGACATGGAAGCCATGTCGGGCGCGACCACCCGGTAGGCCCGCACGAGGATCTGGCGCAGCTCTCCCTCGATCAGCGAACGGACCTGTTCGCCAAGCTGCTGCTCTTCCTTGTTCCACCTCTTGATCTCGGTCTCGATGGTCAAGCCTTCATCCCCCATGCGGTCCGGCCCGGCAGGCGGACCCGGCGCAGACGATGGGACGATTCGGTTAGGGGCCCGTAAACCGCCGCCGGGGCCGCAGATCCGCATCCGGGATTTTTCGCCGGGGGAATTGTGAAAGTGCCGCGCCCCGCGTATCTAGGCGCCCAAGCGATAACGGAGGATCTCATGGCCGCCTATCAGTACGTTTACCACATGTCCGGCGTCTCCAAGACCTATCCGGGTGGCAAGAAGTGCTTTGAAAATATCCACCTGAACTTCCTCCCCGGGGTGAAGATCGGGGTGGTCGGCGTCAACGGCGCCGGTAAATCGACCCTGCTGAAGATCATGGCGGGCTGGGACAAGGACTTCCAGGGCGAGGCCTGGCATGCGGAAGGCGCCAAGGTCGGCTACCTGCCGCAGGAGCCCGAGCTGGATCCGAACCTGGACGTGCGCGGCAACGTCATGCTGGGCGTGAAGGCGAAGAAGGACATCCTGGACCGCTACAACGAACTGGCGATGAACTACTCGGACGAGACCGCCGACGAGATGGCCCAGCTCCAGGACGAGATCGACAGCCAGAACCTGTGGGATCTGGACAGCCAGGTCGATGTCTCGATGGAGGCGCTACGCTGCCCCCCCGACGATGCCGACGTGACCCAGCTTTCGGGCGGTGAAAAGCGCCGCGTGGCGCTGTGCAAGCTGCTGCTCGAAGCGCCCGACATGCTGCTGCTCGACGAACCGACCAACCACCTCGATGCGGAAACCATCGCCTGGCTGCAGCAGCACCTGATCGACTACAAGGGCACGATCCTGTGCGTCACCCACGACCGCTACTTCCTGGATGACATCACCGGCTGGATCCTTGAGCTGGATCGCGGCCGCGGCATCCCCTACGAGGGCAACTATTCCAGCTGGCTGGAGCAGAAGGCCAAGCGGCTGGAGCAGGAAGCCCGCGAGGACAAGGCCAAGCAAAAGACCCTGTCGCGCGAACTGGAATGGATGCGCCAGGGCGCCAAGGCCCGTCAGGCCAAGTCCAAGGCCCGGATCAACGCCTACAACGAGATGGCGAACCAGTCCGAGCGCGAGAAGCTGGCGAATGCCCAGATCGTCATCCCGAACGGCCCGCGCCTTGGCAACAAGGTGATCGAGGTCGAAGGCCTGAAGAAGGCCATGGGCGACAAGCTTCTGGTCGAGGGGCTGAGCTTTGCGCTGCCGCCGGGCGGCATCGTGGGCGTCATCGGTCCGAACGGCGCGGGTAAGACCACGCTCTTCAAGATGCTGACCGGGCAGGAACAGCCCGACGAGGGTTCGGTCGAGTTCGGTGACACGGTGAAACTGTCCTATGTGGACCAGTCGCGCGACGATCTGGACCCCAACGCCAACGTCTGGGAAGCCATTGCCGACGGTCAGGACATCATCAAGCTGGGCGATGCCGAGGTGAACGCGCGGGCCTATTGCTCGGCCTTCAACTTCAAGGGCGGCGACCAGCAGAAGAAGGTCTCCCTGCTCTCGGGCGGTGAGCGCAACCGCGTCCACATGGCGCGCCTGCTGCGCTCGGGCGGCAACGTGCTGCTGCTCGACGAACCGACCAACGACCTCGACGTGGAAACGCTGCGGGCGCTGGAAGACGCGCTTGTCGATTTCGCCGGCTGCGCGGTGGTGATCTCGCACGACCGTTTCTTCCTTGACCGGATCTGCACCCACATCCTCGCCTTCGAGGGCGAGGCCCATGTGGAATGGTTCGAGGGCAACTTCGAGGATTATGAAGAGGACAAGAAGCGCCGGCTGGGCCCGGACGCGCTTGAGCCGAAGCGGATCAAGTACAAGAAGTTCGCACGCTGAATTGGAAAGGCGGCCTCCGGGCCGCCTTTTTCTTTGCCCGAAAGGGTGATTGTATTGGGCGTCTGAAAAGGATGCTCAAATGCCCAAAGGAAGATCCGTTCGTCTGTTTCTGGCCGAAGGCACCCCGACGGGCGTTGTGACGGCGGAAATCGTCAATTGGACCGGTCACGTCATTTCGGCGCCGCGTTCGAAGCTGGATGTGGCCATCGCCCTGCCCGAGCTGCAGCGGACCGGCGTGTACATGCTATTGGGCAATTCCCTGGATTCGGATCTGCCGTCGATCTATGTCGGCGAAAGCGACGATATTTCCCGGCGCCTGCGCGAGCACGAGAAGTCCGCAGACAAGATGTTCTGGGATCGCTTCGTTGCCGTGACGAACAAGGACATGAACCTGACCAAGGCCCATGTGCTTTTTCTGGAGGGCAAGCTGATCGCCGTCGCGAAGGCGGCGAAGAAGGCGCATGTCACCAATCAGCAAACGGCTGAATTCGATCGCCTGCCTCGGGCCGACATTTCGGACATGGAAGCCTTTCTGGAAGAGATACAGCTGGTTCTGCCGGTCATCGGGATCGACCTGTTGCGCAGGGCCGCTGCGCCTGTCGTGCTGAAGTCCGATCTGCATCGCCCCGATGACGAAGCGGCCAATGGCGCGGCGCCCACATTCCTGCTCAGGCATGAGAGGAAGGGCATCGATGCCAGGGCCATGGAACTGGACGGAGAGTTTGTCCTGCTGGCCGGAACTTTCGGTGACATGGCCGAGGCCATCTCTTTCGGAGAAAGGCTGAGGTCCCTTCGGGCGCAATTGCTGGAAAGCGGACGGGCAGAGCAAACCGGGGCAGGGTCATTCCGGCTTCTCGAGGATGTTGCGCTTTCCAGTCCGAGCGCCGCATCCGTCCTTCTATTCGGCACTTCGCGCAATGGCAGGGCTGATTGGATCCATAAGGAAAGCGGAATGACATATGGCGAGTGGAAGGCGGCACAGGTGGATCAGGCTGTGCCGTAGGGTTACAACCTCCCTCTTCCCCCGACTCACGAAACCTGCCATAAGGATTCCCGCGCGAGCGCGATCTATCGACCCCCTGTTCTCTACCGACGACAGTCTTCGATGTGACGACATGACGCCGAGCCGCCGCACTTCCGCGGGCGGTAAGTTAACAGGAGTACACGGAATGGCTACCGGCACCGTGAAATGGTTCAACACCACCAAGGGTTATGGCTTCATCGCACCCCAGGGTGGCAGCAAGGACGTCTTCGTCCACATCTCCGCCGTCGAGCGTTCGGGCCTGACCGGCCTGAAGGATGGCGCGAAGGTCACCTTCGACATCCAGCCCGGCCGCGATGGCCGTGAGAGCGCCGTCAACCTGGCTCTCGACTGATTTCGATCCGTCCTGCGGGACAGATCTGCCGACGAAAACGGCCGCCCCGGGGCGGCCGTTTGCATGTCGGGGAGGCGTCTGCAGAGCCGGTCATCCGGCCGGCTGCCCCTCGCAGAACAGCTTGTAGAGCAGGCCGATCACCTGCGAGACATTCTCGTCCTTCAGGCGGTAGTAGATCACCTTGCCGTCCCGGCGGTTGGTGACAAAGCCTTCCTCGCGCAGCCGCGCCAGCATCTGGCTGACCGCGGCCTGTCGCATGTCCAGAAGTCCCTCGAGCTCGCCGACCGAGCGTTCTCCGTTGCTCAGGTGGCACAGGATCATCAGCCGCCCCTGGTGTGACAGCGCCTTCAGGAAGGCAGCGGCCTGGGCGGCGTTTTCGGCCATGATCTCTGGCGGGACAGTGACGTCCTTCATCGTGAGGTCCGTTCCGGTTTAATATACGTATATGAACAAATATTTTAACACGCCTTGTTGCATGAGGCTAGAACTCATGCTGCACCAACCAGTTTCCTAATCCGGAAAGGCGAAATTCCGCGACCGGAGGGCAAAAATCACGATGCCGGGCAGCAGCAGCAGGGCGGCGGCGGCGAAGGGCGCTCCGGGCAGGTAGAGCGGCGCATCGGGGCCGGTGAAGCCGCGAAAGATGCCGGTCATCAGCACCGGGGTCACCACAAGCGACAGCGCCTGGAGCGCGGCAAGCACGCCCTGCAGCGCGCCCTGCCGGTCGGCGGGGGCGGTCCCGGCGGCGATCGCGGTCAGCGCCGGATGGGCAACCGCACCGATGGCGGTGACGGGGGACAGGATCAGCGCCGCGGGCCCGTTGCGCAGCACGCTCAGCAGCAGCAGGAAGCACAGATCGCTGGCCAGCCCCCACAGCACCGTCCGCCGCGCCCCCAGCAGCCGCAGCGCCGGGCGCACCAGCAGGGCCTGCACCAGCACGTAGCCGCCGCCGTAGAGCGCCAGCGACAGGCCGACCAGCCCGGTGTCCCAGCCAAAGCGCTCCATGCCGAAATAGGACCAGACCACGGTGTAGACTTGCAGGGAGATGAAGTAGAGCACGAAGACGATCATCAGCGGGCCCAGGCCCGGCAGATCCGAGAGGCTGCGCAGCGCGGTCAGCGGCGTGGCGGAGGCCCAGCGGAACGGGCGGCGGCGGGCGCGGGGCAGGGTCTCGGGGAGGAAGGCCCAGATCAGGGCGGCGTTCAGCCCGGCGATCCCGGCGGCGGCCCAGAAGGGTGCGCGCGGATCGATCTGGCCCAGCAGGCCGCCCAGAACCGGCCCCAGGATGAAGCCCAGCCCGTGGCTGGCGGCCAGCAGCCCGAAGGCGGCGGCGCGGTCGCCCTCGGCCGTCAGGTCCGAGATCGCGGCGGCGGCGGTCGCTGCCGTGGCCGAGGCGATGCCGCCGATGATCCGGGCGAGCAGCAGCAGCCAGATACTGTGCGCCAGTCCCAGGACGGCATAGTCCAGCACCAGGATCGCTTGGGACAGCACCAGCACCATGCGGCGTCCCCGGGCATCCGAGAGTGCGCCGATGGCGGGGCTGAACAGGAACTGCATGGCGGCGAAGGCGGCAACGATCACGCCGCCCCAGAGCGCGGCCTCCGACAGGGTGCTGCCCAGGACCGAGCGGATGAGATCGGGCATCACGGGAAAGATCAGCCCGATCCCCATCATGTCGATGGCGACGGTCAGCAGGATCAGCGGACGGGCAAGGGGCATGGAATGGCTCCGGGGGGCGCAGCTGGTGCGATGGCACCAGTGGGGCCGTCCCGGAGCCGGAGGTCAAGACCTCAGAGCGCGGCCACCGCAGCGGCGAAGCGGCGGGCGGTGGCGGGGGCATCGCCCATCTGCTCTTCGGGGGCGAAGAGGCCGGAAAGGTCCAGATCGGGCCATTTCTCGCGCGCCATCTCGCCCAGGGTGCGGCCAGAGGCCAGCACCTCAAGCGCCAGCGCCTTCACGGCATCCTGCGCCTCGGGGCGGGGCATGGAGCGCGCCAGGCGGAACGAGAGCGCCTCGGCATGCAGCAGCCCCTGGGAGCCGGAGAAGGCCTCGGCCATCTTTTCGCCCTGGGGTTTCAGGCCGGGAACCAGCGCATTGGCGGTGACCAGGGCGGCATGGGCCGAAAGGCAGAGCTGGGGCAGGGTCATCCATTCGGTGAACCAGGCGGCGCCGTCGCGCTCCTGCCGGGGCATGCCTGCGCCCTGCATGATGGCGTTCAGGCCGATGACCTGACGGGCCAGCGCCAGCAGCACCGAAGGCTGCACCGGGTTCTGCTTCTGCGGCATGGTCGAGGAGCCGCCCGAGGCGCCCAGACGGACCTCTCCGGCGCTGGACTGCGCCATCAGGATCAGGTCGTCGCCCATCTTGCCCAGGATCTGTGCCAGCCGCGTCAGCCAGCCGGCGATGCGCAGCACCGGGCCACGATCGGCGTGCCAGCTGCGGCCCGGATCGCCCAGACCCAGCCCCTCGGCCAGGGCGGCACGCAGGGCGTCGCGCTGTTCGCCGAACTCGGCCCCCGTCCCGGCAGCCCCCGAGAGCGACACCCAGAGCGAGGATTTGCGCAGGCCTTCAAGCTCTGCCAGCAGGTCGAAAAGCGGCCAGCCCCAGCCGGCGACATGGCTGCCGAAGCTGACGGGGGTGGCGAACTGGCCGTAGGTGCGCCCCGCCATCGGCAGATCGGCATGGGCTTCGGCCTGGGTGGCCAGAGCCTTCAGCAGGGTCTTCAGCCCGTCCTCGCACAGCAGCAGCAGCTGGCGCAGCCGCAGCATCTGGCCGGTGTCGGCGATATCCTGGGAGGTCGCGCCCCAGTGCACGAACTGGGCGTGCTCGGGCGCCTCCATGGCCTTGCGGAAGGCCGAGACGAGGCCCGGCACCGGCACGCCGTTCTTGGCGGCCCCGGCGTTCAGCCCGGAAGGGTCGATCGGCAACTCCAGCGAGGCGCGGTGGATGAATTTCGCGGACAGTTCGGGGATGATGCCGAGCGCGCCCTGGGCCTTGGCCAGCGCCCCCTCGACGATCACCATGGAGCGCACCTCGGCGCTGTCGGTGAAGAGGCGCCCGGCCTCGCCGCAATCGAAGAGTTTCGAGTAGATCGTGCTGTCGTGGACCGATCCCGCCATGTCGTCGCCTGCCTGTCTGTTCTGCGGAAAATGAAAGAAGACCGGGGCCAGCTGGCAGCCCCGGTCCGTCTGTATCAAAGCCTGTGCCGTGCGAACAGCACGGGGTTCAGATGTCGAGGAAGACCGTCTCGCCCGCGCCCTGAAGGCGGATGTCGAAGCGGTACTTGCCCTCGGCGGTCTTCTTGGCGATCAGCGTGTCGACGCGCGGACGCTGTTCGATGCGGGCCAGCAGCGGGTCGGCACTGTTGTCCTCGTCCTCGAAGTAGATCCGGGTCTGCAGGCCGATGTTGATGCCGCGCGCCACGACCCAGAGCGAGATGTGGGGCGCGCTGAAGACGCCGCCACGGCCCTTGACCTTGCCGGGTTTGACGGTGCGCAGGGTGAATTCCCCGGTCTCCGCATCGGCGGCAAAGCGGCAGTGGCCGGAAACCTTGGGGTCCGCGCCTTCGGTGCCCGGGTAGATCCCCGCGGCATCGGCCTGCCAGCTTTCGATCAGCGCGTCGCGCATCGCCCAGCCGGTGCCGTCGTAGACGGAGCCGACGATCTCGATGATCTCGCCTTCGGCGCCCTCGGTGATCGGGGTCTCGCCGATCTCGAAGTCGTAGTAGCCGGCGTTGCCCGCATAGGTCGGCATCAGGCCGATATGGACGTAGGGACCGGCGGTCTGGGACGCGGATTCCTGCAGGACGTTCAGTTTCTGGACCATGTTACATGCCCTCCAGCTTGTTCTCGAACATCGTCTGACGACGGCCGCGCAGCACGATGTCGAACTTGTAGGCGAGGTAGTCGAGCGGACGCGACATCGAGAAGTCGAGCGGCGCGACCAGACGGTCGAGCGAGGCACGGTCCTTGATGGTGGCGGCGATCGGGCAGTGGTTGATCAGCGGGTCGCCCTCGAAATACATCTGGGTGATCAGGCGCTGGCCGAAGCTGTGGCCGTAGACCGAGACGTGGATGTGCATCGGACGCCAGTCGTTGCCACGGTTGGGCCAGGGATAGGCACCGGGACGGATGGTCAGGAACTCGTAATAGCCGTTCTCATCCGTGATGGTGCGGCCGCAGCCGCCGAAGTTCGGATCGAGCGGCGCGAAGTAGGTGTCCTTCTTGTGCCGGTAGCGACCGCCTGCGTTGGCCTGCCAGATCTCGACCAGGGTGTTGCGCACCGGGCGGCCCATCTCGTCCAGCACGCGACCGTGCATCAGGATGCGTTCGCCGACGGCGGGGGCGGCGCCCTTGGTCCAGTTCAGGATCAGGTTGTTGTCCAGCGCACCCAGCTTGTTGTGGCCGAAGGTCGGGCCGGTCTCTTCCGAGGGGCCGCTTTCGAGCGACAGCAGGGGCAGGTTGGGCGAACGCGTGACGCTGGTCTTGTAACCGGGGTCATAGGCGTCGGGATGGATCGCGCGGTTGCGCGGGATCAGCGGGCCGAGGTCGGTCATTTGGGTTCCTCCTCCATTTCGGCATAGGTTGCCTTGGCAAGCTTCAGGGCATGGTTGGCCTTCGGCACGCCGGCGTAGATGGCGACGTGCTGGAAGGCTTCCAGAACGTCGGACTTGCTCGCACCGGTATTGGCGGTGGCGCGAATGTGCATCGGGATCTCCTCGAAGTTCCCGGTGGCAGCCAGCAGGGCCAGGGTGATCATCGAGCGTTCGCGCTTGCTGATCCCGTCGCTGGCCCAGACCGTGCCCCAGGCGCCCTCGGTGATGAGGGACTGGAAGGCGAGGTCGAAGTCGGTCTTGTTCTTTTCGGCGCGGTCGACGTGGGCGTCGCCCAGCACCGAGCGGCGGACCTTCATGCCGGTTTCGTAGCGATCAGTGGACATGGCCGGTTTCCTTGATGAAGTCTTTGAGAATGCGGGCGTATTCTTCGGGGTCCTCGACGCAGGGCAGGTGGCCGGCGCCGCGGATCATCTCGAATTTCGACCCCGGAACGAGGTCGATCGTTTCGCGCACCAGATCGGGCGGAGAGGAGCCGTCCTCGGTGCCGGCGATGCCCAGGACGGGCAGGCGCAGGCCGGAGGTCGGGGTGTAGAAATCGGTGCCGGCGATGGCGGCGCAGCAGCCGGTGTAGCCTTCGAGGTCCTGCCGCGAGAGCATGTTCTGCCAGGCTTCCAGCTCGGGCGTGGCGCGGAAACGCTTGCCGAACCAGCGCTCCATGGTGACCCCGGCGATGGAACCGACGCCGTTTTCGCGGCAGTTGGCGATGCGGGTGTTCCACATCTCGGCGGTGCCCATCTTGGCGGCAGAGTTGGAGATCACCAGCGCGCGCACCAGGTCGGGGCGCTTCACCGCAAGGCCCTGGCCGATCATGCCGCCGATGGAGAGGCCGACGAAGAGCGCGTCCTTCACCTGGAGATGGTCGAGCAGGGTTTCCACGTCGCGGATCAGCGTGCCCATGGAATAGGGCGCGGGCGTCGCCTGGGTCAGGCCGTGGCCGCGCTTGTCGTAGCGGATAATGCGCAGCCCGGCGGGCAGCAGCGGAACGAGCTTGTCCCAGAGCCGCAGGTCGGTGCCCAGCGAGTTGGCGAAGACGATGGGGGCGCCGTTCGGGTCGCCTTCGTCGGTGTAGTGGATCTTGAGAGCGGAAAGGTCTGCAATCTGCATCAGTCGGAAATTCCCATGGTCGTCTGGAGCATCGCCTGGCGGGCGATCCGGGGCTGCATCGGGCGCGGGGTCCGGGCCGGGGATGAACCGGAGGCAGTCCGGTCCGAGAGAGGGGACAGGGGTGTCACCGGGGCCCGGCGCCGCCCGCCGCACCGCAGGATAGGGCGCGGGGCGGGGCAGGAAAACCCGTGGAATGTCCGGCAGATGCGGCGCGCCGGGCAGGGCGTGACCCTGCGGCATGTCCGGCGCTGGATATACGGTTGCTGCAACGGCAGCAGCCCGTATGAACCGCCGCCGATCCTAGCGTCCTCAACTGTCATGTAGCCTCCCTAGCTGCAAGCTAAGTGACAAAAGCAATTATCTTTGTCAACTAAAATTGCGCCTGAAATTCCTTGCTGGAAAGGCGGCAGGGGGGCTCTGCCCCCCGGGCCTGCGGCCCTCCCCCCGCCATATTTGGGGAAAGATGAAAGGGAGAGGGAGGTTTCGGGATCAGAGCGTGTCGAGGGCGCGGCGGAACATCGCAGGATCGACATTGCCGCCCGAGACCACGGCGATCACCGTGTCGGAGCGGATCTGCTCGGCGCGCCAGAGGGCGGCGGCCAGGGAGACGGCGCCGCCGGGCTCGGCGACGATCTTGAGGCGCAGGAAGGCCTGGGCCATGGCCTGGAGCGCCTCGGTCTCGGAGACCGCGAGGCCCGGGCCGCAATGGGCCTTCATCAGCGGGAAGGTGATGTCGCCGGGCTGCGGGGTGATGATCGCGTCGCAGATATTGCCCGAGAGGGCTGGATTGCGGCGGATCTCTCCGGCGGCGAGGGAGCGGGCGACATCGTCAAAGCCCTCGGGTTCGACCGGGCGGGTCAGGAAGCCCGGGGCCTTCGCGGCCAGCGCCAGCGCCACGCCCGAGGTCAGCCCGCCACCGCCGCAGCAGACCAGCACCTCGGCCTCGGTGATGCCGAGGGCGAGGGCATCCTCGGCGATCTCTAGGCCCACGGTGCCCTGGCCGGCGATCACCTGGGGCTCGTCGAAGGGCTTGATCAGGGTCAGGCCGCGTTCGGCGGCCAGGCGGGCGCCGATGGCATCGCGGTCCTCGGTGGCGCGGTCATAGGGGATGACCTCGGCGCCGAGGGCCCTGGTGTTGGCCAGTTTCAGCGCCGGGGCATCCGAGGGCATGATGATGACCGAGGGGATGCCGTGCAGGGTCGCCGCATGGGCGACGCCCTGGGCATGGTTGCCCGAGGAGAAGGCGATGACGCCGGCTTCGCGTTCGGCCGGGCTGAGCGCGGAGATCGCCGACCAGGCGCCGCGGAACTTGAAGGAGCCGGTGTGCTGGAGGCATTCGGGCTTCACCAGCACGCGGCGACCGGCGATTTCGTCGAGGAAGGGAGAGGAGAGGAGCGGCGTGCGCCGGGCATGGCCCTTCAGCCGCGCGGCGGCGGCCTCGATCATGTCGATGTTCATTGCAGTCTTTCTAGCCATCTGAGGAGGGTATCTGTGGCGGCGGGTTCGTCGAGGAAGGGGATGTGGCCGCGATCGGGCAGCGTGGTCAGCAGCAGGTTCGGGTGGCGGCGGGCCATCTCGGCGGCGGTGGCGGCCGAGAGGATGTCGGAGTTCTCGCCATGGATCACCGCCACCGGCAGCTCGAGGAGGGGAGCGAAGAAGCTCCAGGGGTCGGGCGGTTCGGTGGCGGGGGCGGGCGTGTCCGGGGCGGGCGGAAAGACCGCCTCGCGCAGGCGGGCATCGTAGCGCAGCTTCAGTCCCTCCGGGGTCTCTTCCAGGGTGACGGCGCTGTAGTCGATCCAGCGTTGCAGCGGCACGCCGGGGAAATCCGGATCGGCCAGGCGGGTGCGCGCGACTTCCTCGATCGTGGCCGCGTCAGGCACGACGCCGAGGTAGTCCCCGATGGCCGCCAGCCCTGCCGGTTCGACCACGGGGCCGATGTCGTTGAAGGCGACGCCCAGCAGGCGGTCCTTCGCGCTCAGCCCCAGGGCCATGGCGATCAGCCCGCCGCGCGAGGTGCCCAGGAGCGCCGCCTTTTCGATCCCCAGATGGTCGAGCAGCGCCAGCGCATCGGCGGCCTCCTGCGGGATGGTGTAGCCGGCGGGGCCGGACCAGTCCGACAGGCCACGACCGCGGTAATCCATCCGGATCATCCGCACGCCCGAAAGCGCGGGCGCCACGAAGTCGAAATCGCGGGAATTGCGGGTCAGGCCGGCAAGGCAGAGCAGCGGCAGGCCGGTGCCTTCGTCCTCGTAATGGAGGCGGGTGCCGTCGGGCGCGACGAAATGGGGCATCAGTAGATCTCCAGGTCGGGAAGGGCCGTGAGGTCGGGCAGGATATGGGCGGGCTGGCCGGGCAGGCGGTCGAGCGGCGCTCCGGTGCGGTTCACCCAGGCGGTGACGAAGCCGTAGGCCGCCGCCGCCGAGACATCCCAGCCGTTCGAGCTGACGAAGAGGACCTGCGCGGGCTGGGTGTGGAAACGCCGGCCCACCAGATCGTAGACCGCCGGCGCGGGCTTGAAGAGGCCGATGGTTTCCACCGAGAGCACGGCGTCCAGCACGCCGCCGATCCCCGCCGAGGCCACGGCATCCGACAGCATGGAGGGCGCGCCGTTCGACAGGATCGCGGTTTTCAGCCCCTTGGCGCGCAGGCTGGCCAGCACCGCGGGGACCTCCGGGAAGGCCGAGAGGCGCCGGTAGAGCGCCAGCAGGTGAGTGCGCAGGGCCGGGTCCTCGATCCCCTCGGCCTCCATCGCGTAGTCGAGGCCATCGACCGTCACCTGCCAGAAGTCGCAGTGCAACCCGCGGATCGCGCGCTGCCAGGAATATTCCAGCTGCTTGGCGCGCCACAGGGAGGCGATCGCAGGCCAGTGCGGCGCCAGCTGGGGGAAACCGGGGTCCGAGGCGGCCTCGCGCGCGGCGGCGGCGACGTCGAACAGCGTGCCGTAACCATCGAAGACGCAGGTGGTGACCGGCAGGGCGGGCCAGTCCTGCGCTGCGGAAAATTCGGGCATGTGTTCTGTCCCTCCCCTCCTGATGGCAGGACAGTGCCACGGCCCGTGTCGCAGGGAAAGGGCGGTCGGTTTGCACGCCGGGGCCGGCTGCGCTAGATTGGCTTCAGGAGACGGGCACCCGGCGAGAGAGACGCTGGCCCCGCAATTCACCCCCAGACATGATTGGACACATGATGAGCACTGCAAAAGCAGGCGATACCGTGCGTATCCACTACACCGGCACCCTGACCGACGGCACCACCTTCGACAGCTCCGCGGGCCGCGAGCCGCTGGAGTTCACCGTGGGCTCGGGCCAGATCATCCCCGGTCTCGACAAGGCGATCCCCGGCATGGCCGTGGGCGACACCAAGAAAGTCGAGATCCCCTGCCTGGAAGCCTATGGCGAGCGTGACCCGAACGCGACCCAGGCCGTGCCGCGCAGCGCCATCCCCGACACCATCCCGCTGGAGCTGGGCCTTCAGCTGCAGATGCAGACCCCCGATGGCCGCGCCATTCCGGTGGTGGTGACCGAGATCGGCGAAGAGGAAGTGACCCTCGACGCGAACCACATGCTGGCCGGCAAGGACCTGGTCTTCGATGTCGAGATGGTCGAGATCAAGTAAGCGCGGCACTGTCGCGTGACGGGGCCTGTCCTTCGGGACGGGCCCTTTTTCTTTGCGCGGGCTTCGGGGGAAGGGGCTGTCGCACTGGCATGTCTCGGGAGACGGCTTGCGCGCAGCCGGTGTCAGCCGTCGCGGCTGAGGCGGATCACCACGTCGACCTTGGCAATGCGGGCGCCCTTGGGCGCGCGCGGCAGCCTTGCGATCTCCAGCTCTTCCAGGGGGGCGTCGGTCAGTTCGCCGTCGTCTTCCCAGTAGAAATGCGGATGATCCAGCATGTTGGTGTCGAAATAGCTGCGCGAGCCGTCCACGGTGATCTCCCGCAGGAGGCCGGCTTCGCAGAAGGCGCGCAGGGTGTTGTAGACCGTGGCCAGCGACACCGGGTGTCCGTTGTCCTTGGCTGCGGCGAACAGGCTTTCGGCGGTGACATGGCGATCATTGCCGTCCCCCACCAGAAGAGTGGCGAGGCCAAGCCGCTGCCGGGTCGGTCGCAGGCCGGCTCTGGAAAGCCAGGCGGCGCCGCGTTCGGTTGCCGTTCCAATCATGGCGTTCTTGTATCCTGTAGTTCGCCCGACAATATAGGAAAAAATGCCACCTTGATGCAACGGGGCAACGGCCTTCGGCTGCAAGGCGGTCGCGCAGGTACCGCAAAGGGGTCCTCGGGAGAGGGGGCGCGCGGTCTTGCATGGTTCGTTGACGCGGTGATAGAGGGGGCAGGATGCAAGACGAGAAGACAGTAAAGAGGCGGGGCTGAATGGCCGACTATCCCAGCTACTTTGATCGGGACGATCTTCTGAAATGTGCGCGCGGAGAGCTTTTCGGCCCCGGCAACGCGCAGCTGCCCGCGCCACCCATGCTGATGATGGACCGCATCACCGAGATTTCCGGTGATGGCGGGGCCCATGGCAAGGGGCACGTGGTGGCGGAATTCGACATCACGCCGGACCTGTGGTTCTTCGACTGCCACTTCCCCGGCAACCCGATCATGCCCGGGTGCCTCGGGCTGGACGGGCTGTGGCAGCTGACCGGGTTCAACCTGGGCTGGCGCGGCTGGCTGGGACGCGGCTACGCGCTTGGCGTCGGCGAGGTGAAGCTGACCGGCATGGTCCGCCCGGACCGCAAGATGCTGACGTATTACGTCGATTTCACGAAGGCGGTGCAGACGCGCCGGCTGACCATGGGCGTGGCCGACGGCCGCGTCGAGGCGGATGGCGAAGTCATCTACCAGGTCAAGGACATGAAGGTCGCCCTGTCGGAATCCTGACCGGATCCGGCAGAGACAGGCGGTGCCGCACCTAGGGGCCGCCGCCGAAACGAGATGCGAAAGCGGACGTCACGGCGGGCCCCCATGGTCCTCCGGACATCCATTTGGAAGGAGGGCGCCATGCGCCGAGTCGTGGTCACCGGGTTGGGGATCGTTTCCTCGATCGGAAACAACGCCGCAGAGGTCACTGCGTCGCTGAAAGCGGGGACGTCGGGGATCGTGCACAGCCCCGAAATGGCCGAGAACGGCTTCCGCAGCCAGATCGCCGGGACCCTCAAGATCGACGTGAGCGAACATGTCGACAAGCGGGCCCTGCGCTTCATGGGCCCGGGTGCGGCCTATGCCTATATCGCGCTGAGCCAGGCCATCGCCGATGCGGGGCTGGACGAATCGGACGTGGTGAACCCGCGCACCGGCCTGGTGGCCGGTTCGGGCGGCCCCTCGACCAGCGCGATGTTCGCGGCGCACCAGTCGGTGCTGAAGACCGGCGCCACCAAGCGCATCGGTCCCTTCGCCGTGCCCAAATGCATGAGCTCGACGATCTCGGCCAACCTTGCGACGGCCTTCAAGATCAAGGGCATCAACTATTCCATCACCTCGGCCTGCTCGACCTCGCTGCACTGCATCGGCAATGCGGCGGAGCAGATCATGCTGGGCAAGCAGGATGTGATGTTCGCCGGTGGCGCCGAGGAACTGGACTGGACCCTGTCCTGCCTGTTCGACGCCATGGGCGCTATGAGCTCCAAGTACAACGATACGCCGGCGAAGGCCTCGCGCGCCTTCGATGCGGGCCGCGACGGCTTCGTGATCTCCGGCGGCGGCGGCATGCTGGTGCTCGAAGAGCTGGAACATGCCAGGGCGCGCGGCGCCAAGATCTATGCCGAGGTGACGGGCTATGCCGCGACCTCGGATGGTCATGACATGGTGGCCCCCTCGGGCGAGGGCGGTGAGCGGGCGATGCGCCTGGCGCTGGAAACCCTGCCCGAAGGCCGCAAGGTGGGCTACATCAACGCCCACGGCACCTCGACGCCGGTCGGCGACGTGGGCGAGGTCCAGGCGGTGCGCCGGGTCTTCGGCCAGGGCACGACCCCGCCGATCAGCAGCACCAAGTCGATGACCGGCCATGCCCAGGGCGCCGCCGGCGCGCTGGAGGCGATCTTCAGCCTGCTGATGCTGGAAAATGATTTCATCGCTCCCTCGATCAACGTGGAGACCCTCGACCCCGAGCTCGCGCCGGAAGAGATTGCCACGAAGCTGGTCGAAGGGGCTGGACTTGACACGGTAATGACCAACTCCTTCGGGTTCGGCGGCACGAACGGATCGATGCTGCTGTCCCGCTTTGACGGGTGAAAGACGACATGAGTGGATTGATGGCAGGCAAGCGCGGCCTCGTGATGGGGGTCGCCAACGACCGCTCCATCGCCTGGGGCATCGCGAAGGCGATGGCTGAGGCGGGCGCGGAGCTTGCCTTCACCTACCAGGGCGAGACCTTCGGCAAGCGGGTCCTGCCGCTGGCCGAGCAGCTGGGCGTGAAGCTTCTGGTGGATGCGGACGTCACCGACGACGCCTCCATGGATGCGGCCTTCGACCTGCTGGAAAAGGAATGGGGCAGCCTCGATTTCGTGGTCCATGCCGTCGCCTATTCCAACAAGGATGAGCTGGCCGGCCGCTTCATCAACACCAGCCGGGCGAACTTCAAGAATTCGCTGGATATCTCCTGCTACTCGCTGATCGACGTGGCGCGCCGGGCGCATCCGCTGATGAAGGAGGGCGGCACGATCCTGACGCTGACCTACCAGGGCTCGACCCGGGTGACGCCGTTCTACAACGTGATGGGCGTGGCCAAGGCGGCGCTGGAATCCGCGGTGCGCTATCTGGCGAACGACCTTGGTCCCGAAGGCATCCGGGTGAACGCGATTTCGCCGGGTCCGATGAAGACGCTGGCGGGGGCTGCCATCGGCGGCGCGCGCAAGACCTTCCGCCAGACCGAGGCCAATGCGCCGATGCGCGCCAATGCGACGCTGGAAGCGATCGGCGGCACGGCGGTCTATCTGGCCTCCGACGCCGGCGCCTGCACCAGCGGCGAGATCATCCGCGTGGATGGCGGCTATCACGTGCTGGGCATGCCGCAGCCGGAGAACCTCTGATCTGCCGTCGCGCCCCCGGAGAGGGCGCGACGTGCATATTTTTGGAAAGATGAATGAAAGGTCCGGGCGTCAGGCGACGCGCCGGGCCTTTTGCGTTCCGTGGAAGATATGGGTGAAGGTGGCCGCGCCGATGATCGGGATCACCAGGTTCAGCAGCGGGATCGACAGCGGGATCGCCATCAGGATGCCGGCGGCCCAGATCGTCGGCGTGTTGCGGCGGCGCTGGTCCTTCACCTGATCGGCGGGCAGGCGGCGCACGGCGGCGAGGGTGTAGTATTCGCGCCCCAGCAGGAAACCGTTCAGCCCCCAGAAGATCAGCGGCGCGAAGGGCGGGAAGATCAGGTAGAGGACGAAGGCGAGGATATTCGCCACGATCATCACCCCGAGGAAGCTGAACGTGTCGCGGATCGCGTCGGGGATGCTCTGGCCGGGCACGTCGGGCAGCTGGGGGTAATGGCGATGCTCGACCGCCTCGGCCACGTCATCGAGGAAGAGCGAGGTGAAGGCCGAGGCCACCGGGATCATCAGGAAGACTGAGAGCCCCATCATCACCAGCACCCCCGAGGCCGCCGCCAGCGTGTCGAGCCAGTGCACCGTGCCGATCCAGGGCAGGGTCACATCCGGGCCGGTCAGCCATTCCAGCCCGTACCAGACCACCACGCAGGCCGCGATCAGCAGCCCCAGGGTCAGGCCGAGGCCGAGGAACAGCACCTTGCGGAAGCGCGGATCGCCGATCTGCGAGAGCGCCCGGGCGAAGGCCTTCAGGATCAGTCCGAAATCCATGTCACCACCTGGTCGAGGTCGGGGCGCGGGCGTTCCGGGGCGGCCACCGTCTCGGTCGCGATATGGACGATGCCGGCCACCCGTTCCTGCGGCTGAAGGCCGAGGCCGATGGCGCGGAATTCCGGATCGGTGGAGGCCCAGCCCGACAGCCAGTTGGCGCCCCAGCCGGCCGCCAGCGCGGCGTTCAGCAGCGCGAGGCAGGCGGCTCCGGCGGAATAGGTCTGCTCGAGCGGGGGGACCTTGTCGGAGGGTTTCGGGCTTTCGATCACCGCCACGGCCAGCAGGCCCTGGTCATATTGCGAGCGGTCCTTGGCGATCTGTTCGGGGCTGCGTCCGGCGGCGGTGGCGCGGGCCTCGGCCAGCTCGGCCAGACGGGCCAGCGCGGGGCGTTCCAGCACCACGAAGCGCCAGGGCTCCAGCTTGCCATGGTCGGGGGTACGGGCGGCGGCGGTCAGCAGCGGCAGCAGCTGGTCCCGCGTCGGCACCGGCAGTTGCAGGGTCTTGGCGGGGCGGGAGCGGCGGCTCAGCAGGAAGGCGAGGGCCGCGTCGTTTCTTTCGGGCATGGGGTCTCCTGTCTCCTTTGCGGAGATGTCGGGGCTGGCGCCCCGGGGTTCAAGCGAATTCCGAGGCCATCTCTGTCACCAGGTCGTGCAGGAAGGCATCCATCCGGGCGTTGGGCTGGCGGGCGGCGACGGTGACGGCCATGGGATCGGCAACGGTGCGGGCGCTGCCCGAGAGGACCTCGATCACGCGGTGGCCGCAGAAGGGCACGTAGGCCTCGGAATAGCCGCCCTCGTGGACCATCACGAGCCTGCCGTCACAGAGGCGTTCGGCGGCGGATTTCACCCGGGCAGTCATCTCGCCGTAGGTGTCGACGGTGCAGAGCATCCGGGCGATGGGATCGAAGATCCCGGCGTCGAAGCCGCAGGCCACGAGGATCACCTCGGGGGCGAAACGCTCGATCGCGGGCAGCACGATGCGGTCCATCACGTCCAGATAGGCGGTGTGGCCCGCGCCAGGCGGCAGCGGGATGTTCATATTGGCGCCCAGCCCCGCGCCCCGGCCCCGATCCGCGATGTCGCCGGTGTCCAGCGGATAGTTCCGCTCCTGGTGGATCGAGATCGTCAGCACGTCGGGATCCTCGTAGAAGATCGCCTCGGTGCCGTTGCCGTGGTGCACGTCCCAGTCGAGGACGACGAAGCGCTGCGCCTGCCCCCTCGTCCGGGCGGCCTGGATGGCGATGGCGATATTGGCCATCAGGCAGAAGCCGTTCGGCCAGTCCGGCAGGCAATGGTGCCCCGGCGGGCGCGACAGCGCGTAGGCATTGGCGACCGTGCCCTCAAGCACGTCCGAGAGCGCCTGCATCGCCAGCCCTGCCGAAAGCGCCGCGATCTCGTAGCCGCCCTGGGCGAAGGGGGTGCGCAGGCCGAGCTCTCCTCCGCCCGAGTCGGACTTTGCCTTGAAGGCATCGAGGTAGGAGGCCGGGTGGATGCGCAGCAGATCGTCGCGCCCGGCCGGGGCGGCCGAGGTGGCATGGAGATCGGCCATGATCCCCGAGACATCCATCAGGTTCTTCAGGCGGCGCTTGGTTTCGGGGCTTTCCGGCAGGCCGCCGGCGGCCAGCGGCTGCACGTAGCCGCCGATCGGCAGGGTCAGCGCGTAGTTGCCCCCTGCGTGCCAGAAGCAACGCTCGTCCCAGTAGAAGCCCGATCTCGTTGACATTGGAGGGTCTCCGCTATGATTTGGGGCAGGGTGGACGCGCGGGGCGCCCGCTGCAAGGGGCGCAGGAGGTCCGCATGGTCGTGAAATTGCCGGATCTGAGCCGCCTGGCGCAGCCCGGGGCGCGGGTGGTCGTGCGGGTGACGCCGAAGGCCTCGCGCGATCGCATCGTCGAAGAGGAGGCCCTGCTGCGCGTCTATGTCACCACCGTGCCGGAGGACGGCAAGGCCAACGAGGCGGTGCGCAGGCTGCTGGCCAAGGCGATGGGGGTGCCGAAGGGCGCGCTGAGCCTGGAACAGGGCCAGACCTCGCGCGAGAAGGTGTTTCGGGTGGCGCCGGAATGACGCCGCTACTTCTTCAGCCGATAGGCCCCCTCGGGCAGGTTGAGCGCGGCAGCAAGGTCACGGACCTGGGCAATCGAAAATGTCACCTTGCGCATTTCATCCGTGCGCGGATCATACTGCTCGACGGTGATGCATTCCTCGAAGGCATTGATCACCACGTCCTCCTGGAGGGGCGCGGGGCCATCGTCGACAAGGGTTACGACGGTGCAGTCGAATTCGTGTTCAATCGTAAACATGGGCCGGTTTTAGCCCGGGGTGACGTGGCGGGAAATGGGCGAGTTTAGAAAATCGGTAACCTCCGACTGTGCGCGGATCGTGCAGGTCGCGCGCCGCCTGCTGCCGGTGCTGGTGCTGTCCGGCGCCGTGGCGCTGAGCGCCTGTTCCGCGCCGCAGGTCGAAAACGCCCCGGATGGGGAAAGCCGGCTGGGCCCGCAGGCGGCGGCGGCACAGTTCGCCCAGGTCGCCTCGACCGTGGAGCCGGTGGCCGAGAAGGTCTGCCGGCGCAAGCGCAAGGACGGGCGCTGCAACTTCCGCATCCTGGTGGACACCAGCCCCTGGCGGCCGGCCAATGCCTATCAGACGCTGGACCGGGACAACCAGCCGGTGCTGATCTTCACGCTGGCGCTGATCGCCGACATGCGCAATCCCGACGAGCTGGCCTTCGTGATGAGCCACGAGGCGAGCCATCACATCCTTGATCACCTGCGCAAGCAGCGGGAATATTCCGAGGCTGGCGCCAAGGTCTATGCCGAGGCGGCGGCGCGTGGCGGTGCAAGCCCCGAACAGCAGAAGAAGGCCGGCGAGATCGGTGCCGAATTCGGCGCGCGCTCCTATTCCAAGACCTTCGAATTGCAGGCCGATTACCTGGGGGCGCAGATCGCGCTGGAGGCGGGGTACGATCCGCTGAAGGGGGCGATGTACTTCCAGCGGCTGCCCGATCCCGGAGAGGAGTTCCTGGGCAGCCATCCCCCCAATGCCGAACGCCTGGCCACGGTGAAGCGCGCGGTACGGGCGGCCAAGCGCAAGCGCGGGTCCTGAGGCCGGGCAGGGGGCTCTGCCCCCGTCGCTGCGCGACTCCCCCGCCATATTTGGGGAAAGATGAAGGCGGTGAGCGGCAGGCTTGCCTTTCGACGGGTGTCCGCGTAGGCCCGGAGCCATGAAGATCCTGTTCCTTGGAGATGTGATGGGGCGCGCGGGGCGTGCGGCCATCGCGGAGTGGCTGCCGCGCCTGCGGACGGCCTGGAAGCTCGATTTCGTCGTGGTGAACGGCGAGAATGCGACCCATGGCATGGGCCTCTCGGGGGAGCATGCCCAGGAGTTCCTGGCGGCGGGGGCAGATGTGGTCACCCTGGGGGACCATGCCTTCGACCAGAAGGACATGCTGCAGGCCATCGGCAAGGAGCCGCGGATCATCCGGCCGCTGAACTTTGCCAAGGAGGCGCCGGGCGTCGGTGCGCGGGTCTTCGATGCCCCGGGCGGGCGCAAGGTGCTGGTGGCGCAGGTGCTGGGCCAGGTCTTCATGAAACGGCCCTTCGAGGATCCGTTCAGCCATATCGAGGCGGTGCTGAAGAAATACCCGCGTGGCGGGCTGGTGCAGGCCGCCGTGGTCGACGTGCATTGCGAGGCCACGTCCGAGAAGATGGCGATGGGGCACTGGTGCGACGGGCGGGCGAGCCTGGTTGTCGGCACCCATACCCATGTGCCGACCGGCGATGCCCAGATCCTGCCGCGCGGCACGGCCTTCCTGAGCGATGCGGGCATGTGCGGGGACTATGATTCCGTGATCGGCATGGACAAGGCCGAACCGATGCGCCGCTTCGTGACCGGCATGGCCAAGGGGCGCTTCACCCCGGCGGAGGGGCCGGCGACGGTCTCGGGCGTCTATGTGGAGACCGATGACCGCACCGGCGCCGCCACCCGCATCGAGATGGTACGTCAGGGCGGCCGGTTGCAGCCCGCGGGGCCCGGCCCGGTGCCCGAGGCGGGCTGAACGGGGGCGGATGTTCTGGGCCGGTCGGACGGCGGCGGCCTGATGGCGGGCTCGGCCCTTGCACCGCCGTGCCGGCTTTGCCTAGATGAACCGGATGCCGTGACAGGACCCTGCTGATGTCTATCCTACCGCTTCCCGAGACGTACCAGGCGGTTTTCGCGCTTTTGGTTGTGCTCGGGATGTTCGTGCTTTTCGTGCGCGAAAGCTTTCCGACCGAGGTGGTGGCGATCGGCGGTGTCGCCCTGATGCTGGTGACCGGGCTGCTGCCCTATGAGGATGCGCTCAAGGTGCTGGCCAACCCCGCGCCCTGGACCATCGCCGCCATGTTCATCGTCATGGCCGCCCTGGTGCGCACCGGCGCGCTGGAAAGCTTTACCCGCCTCGCCACCGCCCAGGCCACGCGCCGCCCGCGGCTGGCAATGGCCGGGCTCTTCGCCTTCGTGCTGCTCTCCTCGGCCATCGTCTCCAACACGCCGGTCGTCGTGGTGATGATCCCGGTCTTCATCCAGATGGCCCGGGCGCTTGGCAAGGCGCCCTCCAAGCTGCTGATCCCGCTTTCCTATGCCGCCATCATGGGCGGCACGCTGACGCTGATCGGCACCTCCACCAACCTGCTGGTCGATGGCGTGGCGCGCGG
>NZ_JAHIAB010000005.1 GCF_018760365.1 Pseudooceanicola endophyticus | reverse complement strand
CCCACCCGATGCGATTGATCTTCTGGGAAATTTCGGCCTGTCCCCGGCTGGGGCAGGCAAAGGTTTCGACACGACCACAGGTGTCGCAAAGCGCCGTGGCGCGGGGCTGTCCCGGCTCGCGCGCGCGCGGGGTGACATGGCTCAGGCCCATGGGAGCCCCTCGGGATCGGGTGCCACCACGGCCAGCGTCACGTTGTGGCGGATCGCCCAGGAGGCCACGCCCCAGACCTCCGGCGCCTGCCGCCAGCCGCGCACCGGCGGCACCAGCACCGCCCCCGAAGCCAGCAGCAGCCGGAACGACCAGGCCGACCAGAAGCCGGGCACCCGCTCAGCCGTGGCAAGCCCGGTCTCAGGCCCCGCCAGCAGCGCCGCGGCCAGCACCTGGGGCGAGAGCGCGGCAATCCCGCAGGCGGTGCACAGGCCGCTCCAGCGGGCCGCCCCGCGCAGCTGGCGGGACGTGGCGCGGCCCGGCTGGCCCGGCGTCGCCACATAGGCCACGCGGCCCCGCAGATGCGGCGTGAGGGCCGAAAACGGCCCCGTAATCAGCAGACCCGAGCCCAGGGCGCGGTCATAGAGCCCCGCCCAGTCCGGCGGGCTCTGCGCCCAACTTCCACAGCCGGCCATCTGCGAGCCGCCTGAGATAGATCTGGCGGTCGAACCCATATTTCCTCGGAAATTCAGAGGCTCATGCATCTTTTCGACCTTCCGTCTCAAGAAGAGCCAAAAGATCCTGCGAAGCTGAAATGGCCTCGCGTAGTTCCTTCACTGCCAGATCGACAGCGCCGCCCCCCAAAAGCCTGAAAATCGCATTGGCCACGTCGCCATTCTCGGCAATGACCTGCGCCGCCCGTTCCTGCAGGATGCCTTTGGCGCCACGACCAGCGCGTCGGTCCGCCAGCATATCAGTAATGGGCCAGCGCCCTAGTTCATCCTCCATCGCGGCCCAATGGCGCGTAGGGATCGGCATTTGGTCATTGCATTGCTTCGAGATGGTACCCTTGGAACACCCCAGTAGCGCGGCCGCAGCTTCGACGCCGCCAAAGTCACGCACCATCTGTCCGAACAGGGCACGGATCGCCGGGCCCTCGTAGACCTGGATCATTGCGAAACCTCATTTCCTTGGAATTTTGAGAGCCCGATGGCAACAAAGGGCAGACCCGGTCGGTCAAAGCATTCGCACGAAAGCAAGGGACGGATCATGCGGCGTCACCGCGGCGGGGAGACAGGCATGTCGTCTCCCCCACGAAGAACTATGAACTTGAAGAGAGAAGTCGGCGGCCTGGGAAGTTGTTGTTCATCCGCGAGCGCGACAAGCGCGAGGTAGAGCTTCGCCGGCAACTTCTCCGCCGTCATGTGACTGTGCAGCGTAGTCGCCGCGATGCCCAAGCGTCTTGAGACAGGCCGAAAGCCACCAAGTTCTTCAATAAGTTGTCGAGGAGCTCCATACATAGCGGGAAGCTATGGTCCGAATTTTTCAGACCGTCAATAGTCCGACACGTTTTGGTTCCAAATTTTCGGACCAAGGACGATACAGAACCCATGACACATGACGAGCTTGAGAAGCTGTTTCGACTTGGCGACACCTCAAACGAGGCGATCCGACTGCGCCTGATCGCCGCCCGAGTTTCCACCGGGCTTGGCCAAAAGGACGTCGCGGATGCCGTCGGCATCGCGAAACAGACATATCACTCGCAAGAAGGACGCGGCGCGCCGTCCATTGCAACCGCTCGGTACTTCTACCGAGCGCACGGAATTGACTTCAATTTCCTTTTCCATGGGGACTTTGTGCAGCTGAACCCCGAAGTCCGAGAGCGCCTGGCGGCTGCGGCCCAAAGCGAAGCCGGGTAACCGGGTCAAAGATCCAGTTTAGGTCAAAGCCAAGCCTTCTAGCCCAGACCGCCCAAAACACAAAAGTCATAAGTCGATTCCGAAGTGTTCTCGTTTTGATCTCAATATGCCACACATCGTGCCGGAATGAACAGCCAAGTTTAGTCTGATTTTTTCGGACCATCGTATTGACTGGTACGAATTTTTCGGACAACTTCCCTTCCATCAACCCGATGGAGACCCCATGCCCCTGCCCGAAACCACCGACTGCCATGCGCTGATCCGCTCGCCGGAAATCGCCCTGTCGCACCCCGAGATCGCCCGCGCCGCCTGGTCCCGCGCCAAGGCCGCGCGCGGCGAGGCGATCAGCCCGGAATGCCTCTCGCGCCTGGCGCCGGCCTACCTGCGCACCACGCCTTCCACCCCACCGACCGTCGCCGAACAGATCCAGCCCCACGCGCAGCGGGCCCTCCTGCGGGTGCGCGAGATCATGGCCCGCCGCGGCCTGAGCGGGGCTCCGAAATGCTGCTGACCTGCTGCAAGACGGGCCGCTGGTGGATCTGCCGGAACACCGCCGCCGCCCGCGAGGAAGCCCGCACCCGGGGCCTGGTCGACTACCAGATCGAGCCGCTGCCATGACCCGGATCCACGACCTGCTGGCGCTCTGCCTGCGCAATCTCGAAGGACGCAACGCCCTGGAGCGCGAAGAGACCCTCGCCAATGCCGTGATCGAAACCGGCGGCATTTTCGCCCCCACGCCCATGGGCGGTTTCCAGATCGAGCTGCACGGCGTCCGCGCCTTTGGCCGCACCCAGGCCACCGCTGCCGCCCGCTGGAGCGACCGCGCGCAAGGCGCCCTCGCCGCGCAGCGCCCCGCCTGACACCCCCACCCCGTGCCGCCCTTGCACAGGCCACCGCAGACGCGGCTGGCGGCGGCTTCCCCATGCCCGGAGACACCCCATGAAGATCCTGATCGGCTGCGAAACCAGCGGCGTCCTGCGCCGGGCCTTCGCGGCGCGCGGCCATGAGGCCTGGTCCTGCGATCTGCTGCCCGCCGAGGATCGCAGCAACCGCCACATCACCGGCGACATCCGCGACCACCTGCACGACGGCTGGGACCTGCTGGCCGTCATGCATCCGCCCTGCACGCGGCTCTGCAACAGCGGCGTCCGCTGGCTGCACCGACCGCCGCGCGGCAAGACCCTGCCCCAGATGTGGGCCGAGCTGGACGCGGGCGCGGCGCTCTTCAGCGCCTGCTGGCGTGCAGAGATCCCGCGCGTCGCCATCGAGAACCCGGTGATGCACCGCCATGCCCGCGAACGCCTGCCCGCCGACCTTCCGCGCCCGCAGATCGTCCAGCCCTGGTGGTTCGGAGAGCCGTTCTTCAAGGCGACCGGCTTCTACCTGCGCGGCCTGCCGCCCCTGCGTGCCACGGATCGCCTGACGCCGCCCCGCCGGGCGAACGATCCCGCGCGCCACGCCGCCTGGTCCGCGATCCACCGCGCCCCGCCCGGGCCCGACCGCTGGAAGATCCGCAGCCGGACCTTCGAGGGCCTGGCCGAGGCCGCCGCCGATCAGTGGGGCAACCATGCCCTGCAGCAGATCGCGGCCTGACACCCCGAAACGCAAACGGGCCGCCCCGATTGGATCGGAGCAGCCCGCATCCTTCCCGACAGTGACAGCCACCACCGGAAAGACCTGACATGTTTGATGAAATCACCCGCCTGAGACGCGCCAAGGACGAGGCGCAGCGCATCGCCGACGAGACCGACAACCCCCATCTGCGCCGCGTCTGCACCGCCCTAGCCGGCGAAATGCGGATCATGCTGCGCAACATGAAAAGGGAGTTCTGAGGATGCGGCTGGACTATGCGCCCCGTGCCCCCGAACCCCGCCACGACCTGCTCCCCGGGATCGCGGCGCTTTCCGCCTTCCTCGCTGCCGCGCTCCTTGCCGCTGCGACCGGGCTCGGGGGCACACATGGCTGATCACTCGCTGACTGCCGAGGCCGCCTGCGGCAGTTCCAAATGGGCGGCGCAGTTCCTGGGGCTCAGCCCGGGTGCCTTTTCGGACCGGCGCCGGACGCTGGAGGCCAAGGGCTTTCCCCAGCCCGATCCTCTGTTGAAACTGTACATCAAGGCCGATGTCATGGCCTGGCTTGAGACCCGCCGCCGCATCCGGGACGGCGACAAGATGCCCGAGGACGGCGAAAGACCCCGCCTCAACCTCGGCGCGCTCTGACCTGCCCATTTCTTCAGGACGAAAGTGAACCAATGGCTTACAAGGAAGCCCTGTGGGACGGGTCCGACCCGTCCTATGCCCCGGGTGCGGTCAGGGGCCGCAACTACTGGTACTGGAAGCCCAGCGGCAAGTTCCGCCAGATGGGCTATGCCAAGACCTCGGTGCGGCTGACCGGCGAACACGGCGACGGCCAGGACCTGCTGCGCGCCCGCGAATGCCGCGAGCTGACCCGAGAGATGCTGGCCTTTTTCGGCGTCTCCATCGACAAGCACGAACCGGGCACCTGGGGCTGGCTGATCCACCGCTACAAGACCGACCGGCACAGCCCGATTCACGGGGTCAAGCAGAACACCCGCGAGGGCTATATCTGGGCGCTGGATCGCTGGGATGCGGCCATCGGCCATGTACTGGTGTCGAAGACTGATTACGTGATGATCTGCGACCTGCGCGACGCGATGAAGGCGAAGGGGCGCAACGACGGCTATGTCTCAAGGATGTTCGACCGGCTGCGGACGGTCGCCAAATACGGCAAGCTGGTGAAATACGCCCCCGCCCGCGATGTATCCGAGATCTTGAGCGACATGCGCTTTCAGTCGGCGCCGCGGCGTGCCGTCACCCCCACCCGCGCGCAGATCCGCGCCATCGTGGACGAAGCCGATGCCCGGGGCCTGTTCGGTTTTGCGACCGGGCTGCTGATTCAGTGGGTCTTCTGCCTGCGCGCGGTCGATGTGCGCGGCCAGTGGCTGGAATGCGACGCAGATGCCTCCGGCATCGTCCGCAAGCGCGAGCGTGATCGCAAGAATCGGCACCTGCCCGACAGCCACGAACGTTGGCAGGACGGGCTGACCTGGGACATGCTGGACCCCGGACTGACCTATTTCGACAAGGTCATCTCGAAGACCTCGAAATCCATGCCCGACCCGATCCGCTTTGCCCTAACCGACGCGCCCGAGATTCGGGCCCGCCTGTCGATCCTGGCGCTGCGCGGCCGCAGTGGCCCAGTGATCACCAGCGAACGCACCGGCCTGCCCTATACCCGCTATGGCTGGAGCCAGGTCTTCCGTCGCATCCGTGACGATCTGGGCTTGCCGAAGGATCTAACGGTGATGGATACCCGCGCCGGCGCGCTGACCGAGGCCAAGAACCTAGGGGTGGATCCGTTCATTCTACGGGACGCCGGACAGCATCTGCACGTCTCGACCACCGATCGCTATGCCCGTGGTCGCAGTGAGTCGATTGCCAAGGTGGTGAAGCTGCGCAGCGGCAGCTGACCCTTTCGTCACAACAGCCGTCACAACGGCACCAAATGTCACAACGGAAGCTTCCGTAAGCCTTTGATTTATGGTCGGGGCGGCGAGATTCGAACTCACGACCCCCTGTACCCAAAACAGGTGCGCTACCAGACTGCGCTACGCCCCGGACCGTGCCCTCCCTCTAGCGAAGCGGAAGGGGATTGAAAAGACCCAAGCTGCAGCGCCCTGCGTCACCCGCCGGACGCCGCCCCGAAAAGCCCGCAACGCGCCAAGGGGGGACCCGGCGGCCGGGCCGGCACGCGGGCCCCGAAAGAGTCAGTCGGTGCAGGGCCATGCGGCGGCGGACTGGTCCAGGTAGGGGCTGCGCATCACCGTGCCCGGCCCCAGCCCCATGCGCGCCGCCAGCCCCCCGTTGATCTCCAGCACGAACTGGCTGCCGGGGGCGCCGGGCAGATCCGTCTCGTCGCCGGGCACCGCGTTGGCGGCGACCGACCGGACCGTCCCCGAAGCATCAAGGAACAGAATATCGAGGGGAATCAGCGTGTTCTTCATCCAGAAGGCGATGCGCGGCTGGGCCCGCTCATAGACGAAAAGCATCCCCGCACCGGTCGCCATCGTCTCGCGCCACATCAGGCCCTGGGCCCGCTCGGCGGCATCATCGGCGATCTCGACGGAAAAGCGGGCCACACCGCCGCTGCCGCGCAGCTCGACCCGGTCCGCCCGGCAGGCAGCCATCGCCGGCCCCGAAGCCATCACCAGAAGCGCCAGAGCGCCACACCAGATCCCCCGCATCGACGCGCTCCCGGACTATGAAACTGCCGGACGCATGGTGGCGCCCGGCAGCAAAAGGTCAATGGGTGGCGTTCTCCCAGGCGCAGATCTCGGTGGCCATCAGCCCCCGCTTTCCATCCATCACCCGCAAGGCCACGGCCTCGCCCGGTGACAGGTCGCCCAGTCCCGAGGCGCGCAGCACCTCGACGTGGATGAAGATGTCGTCGTTCTTGCCGAAGATGTTGGCGAAGCCGAACCCCTTGGCCTTGTCGAACCATTTCACGCGCGCCGGCTGCAGCGGTGCGGCTTTCAGCTCCTCCTCCCCAAGCGCGCGGAAATCTTCCAGCGACGCCTTGTCGGAATTCTCCGGCGGCAGGATCTCGACAACTTCCACCGCCTGCACGCCACGCGGCGTCACCTGCGATACCAGTTCTACCCTGGCTCCATCGGCCACGGTGCTCTGACCAAAATTCCTCAGCACATTCGCGTGCAGAAGAATGTCAGGCCCGCCCTCCTCGGCCACCACGAATCCGAAGCCCCGCGCCGGATCAAACCACTTTACGCGTCCGATCACGTTTCGGGCATCTTGCTCGTGCTTATTCAAGCCCTACTCCATAAATTAATGGGCCGCAGCGCGTTGTCCCGACGCGCCCCAGCCTGTCCCCAAATCGACCGCTTGCGCGGCGGCCCCGTTCCCACCCCGCCATAATTGCGAATTCAGGGATTGAGGCGCTGAATGTTCCAACCGGAAGACATGTCGTTGCGCGTCCAGCGGAACCGGTCATGCAACCGAAACGCACCGTCCGCCCAGAACTCGATCTCCACCGGTTCCAACTCATACCCGCCCCAGAACGGAGGACGCGACGGCGTCATTCCCTTCTGGGCCGTTACCTTAGCCACCTCGGCCATCAGCGCCGCCCGCGACTCCAGCGGTCGGGACTGGCGCGACGCCCAGGCCCCAAGCCGGGACTTGAGCGAACGCGAATTGTAATAGGCGTCGGCGTCCTTACCATCGTAGCGTGACACGTGTCCCCTGACACGAATCTGGCGTCTCAAACTCTTCCAGTGCATGACAAACGCCGCTTTGCCGGCCAGGTCAAGCTCGCCAGCCTTAGCGCTTTCGTAATTCGTATAAAAGATGAAACTCCTTGCAGTAATTTCCTTCAAGAGAACCATGCGCACATTCGGCAGGCCATTGGCATCGACAGTGCCCAGGGCAATGGCATTGGGATCATTGATCTCGGCCTCGGTGGCCTCGGCCAGCCAGCTCTGCGCAATCTGGAAGGGATCGTCCCCGGCGAAAATCCCGCTGCGGTCGGACATGGTCTTCTACTCCCGATAGAAACATACGGGGACGTGCGCTTCGAGGCCAACTGCCCCCGAAGGCAGGCTTGAAGCGCCCCCCCCTATCGCTTAAGGGAGTTTGACCGGAAGTTACAGGGCGGAGAGCGCTACGATGGCAAACACCCTCATGGCTGGCAAGCGCGGCCTGATCATGGGCCTGGCCAATGACAAATCCATTGCCTGGGGCATCGCGCAGGCGCTCGCCGATGCCGGCGCTGAGCTTGCGTTCAGCTACATGGGCGATCAACTGAAGAAGCGCGTGGTGCCGCTCGCCGATCAACTCGGCGTGACCAAGCTCTACGATTGCGACGTCGGCTCGGAAGAGTCCGTCGACGCCTGCTTCGACGCAATCAAGGCCGACTGGGGCACGATCGATTTCATCGTTCACGCCATCGGCTTTTCTGACAAGAACGAGCTGCGCGGCCGCTATGTCGACACCAGCCGCGCCAACTTCAGCCTGACGATGGACATCTCTGTCTACTCCTTCACGGCCGTCGCGCAGCGCGCCGAGAAGCTGATGGGCGAAGGCGGCTCGATGCTGACGCTGACCTATTACGGCGCCGAGCAGGTGATGCCGCATTACAACGTCATGGGCGTGGCCAAGGCGGCGCTGGAGGCTTCGGTCAAGTACCTGGCCGAGGATCTGGGCAAGGACGGCATCCGCGTCAACGCGATCTCCGCCGGCCCGATCAAGACGCTGGCGGCCTCCGGGATCGGCGATTTCCGCTATATCCTGAAGTGGAACGAGCTGAACTCGCCGCTGCGGCGCAACGTGACGACGGCGGATGTGGGCAAGGCCGCCCTCTACCTGCTGTCGGACCTGGCCTCCGGCACCACCGGCGAGACGCTGCACGTCGATTCGGGCTATCACATCGTCGGCATGAAGGCCGTCGACGCCCCCGACATCGACAAGAGCTGATCCCGCGACCGGGCCCGACCCGGCGCCACCACAGACACGGGCCGCCCGGCAGACCCGCCGGGCGGCCCCTTTGCCGTCTGCCCCCCGAAGCCCGATCCAGAGCACAGCCATGTCCCAGATCCTGCTGACCGTCTTCGCCGTCCACCTGGTGGCGGCGATCTCGCCCGGCCCCGCCGTGCTGATGACCATGCGCACCGCCATGACCGGCGGCATGCGCCGCGGCGCGGCCTTCGCCACCGGCGTCGGCATCGGCGCGGTGATCTGGGCGGCGGCGGCAGTGCTCGGGCTGGCCACGCTGTTCCAGTTCGCCCCGAAGCTGCTGATCGCGCTGCGCGTCATCGGCGCGCTCTACCTGTTGCACATGGCCTGGAAGATGTGGCGCGGCGCCGCGCAGCCGCTCGGGCTCACGGCGGCAGAGGTCGAGGCGAAAACCGCCGCCCCCGGCGCCCGCGCCCTGCTCCGCTGCACGCTGCGCGCCACGCTGACCCAGCTGTCGAACCCGAAGGGCGCCATCTTCTTCGGCGCCGTCTTCGTCACCCTCGTTCCCCATGACGCCTCGCCGGGCCTGTTCGCCGCGATCCTCGCGGTGGTCTTCGCCAACGAAGTGCTCTGGAACCTGCTCGTCGCGAGGATTTTCTCGCTTGAACGCACGCGCGCAGGTTATACACGTCTCAAATCCCCGATCGACCGCGTCCTGGGCACGCTTCTGGCGGCCCTTGGCATCAAGATCGCGGCGTTCTGAGACAGCGCCCGCAGACCAACCGCAAGAAAAAGAAGAGAAGAGAGACCGCCATGACCGATCGCCTGCCCCACGAGAAGGGCTTCCATGTCTCCTGGGACCAGATCCATCGCGACTCCCGCGCCCTTGCCTGGCGCCTCGACGGCAAGGGTCCCCTCGAAGGCGGTGCCTGGAAGGCCGTCGTCGCGATCACCCGCGGCGGCATGGCCCCGGCGATGATCATCTCGCGCGAACTCGACATCCGCACCGTCGACACGATCTCGGTGAAAAGCTACGACCACCAGACCCAGTCCGAGGCCCATGTGCTGAAAAGCCCCGACACCGCGATGATGGGCGACGGCACCGGCATCCTGGTGATCGACGACCTGGTCGATTCGGGCCGCACGCTGGAACTGGTGCGCCAGCTCTATCCGAAGGCGCATTTCGCCACCGTCTACGCCAAGCCCAAGGGCAAGCCCCAGGTCGACAGCTACATCACCGAAGTGTCCCAGGACACCTGGATCTTCTTCCCCTGGGACATGGCCCTGCAATACGTGGAACCGTTCCGCGGCACCGTCTGACCCGCGTCCGGGGCGCCCCTCATCCGGGCGCCCTTTTGCTGTCCGGCATTTTCTTGTTTCAAATACCTCCGGGGGAATTGCGCCGCAGACGCAAGGGGGGCAGCGCCCCCGACCACCCGCCGCCCCCGACCGCCCCCGCCCCGGGCAAGGCCCTGCCTCGCACAGACCGCCGCCGCCTGCCACTTGGGCAGTTGCCCGCCCGGCGGCCCCGCCTGCCCCGGCGTCGCGGCACCGCGCTGTCGCCATCGCCCGACACCCGTCCTATCACGGAAGCGACGGACAAGACCGGATCTGCCATGACCGACCAGAGCGACACAGATCAGAGCGACACAGGCCAGAACGATACGCCCCGGGGCGCCCAGAACGGGACCGTCGCGCACGGAACCGGACCGGAGCGGACCGAACGGTTCGAGATCCGCGGCCGGGTCGGCGCGGCCTCCTTCCCGCCCTGGATCCGCCGCCACGGCGCGCGGCTGGGGCTGGAGTGCCGGGACCTGGCGCAGCAGGAGGCCCGGGTCTCGCTGCTGCTGACCGGTCCGCCCGCCCTGCTCGACGCGATGGAGATGGGCTGCTCGCTCGGCCCCTGGGACATCTGGGTCGAGCAGATCGACCGCTTCCCCCTTTTCCCCGACGCCCCGGACGGAGCCGCAGATGACTGACACCCCCCGGACCCCTTCTCAGGGAACGCCCCCGCAATGGACCCCTGTCGCCCTGTCGCGCGACCTCGCCCCCGCCACTGCCATCCCGGTGATCGCCGAGGGCACGGAACTCGCGCTCTGGCGCGGCCGCTCGGGCCGCCTCGCTGCCTGGCACGACCGCTGCCCGCACCGCGGCATGCGCCTGTCGCAGGGCTTCGTGCGCGACGACATGCTCAGCTGCCTCTACCACGGCTGGCGCTACGACCTTGAAGGCCAGTGCCGCAAGATTCCCGCCCATCCGGAGCTGGAGCCCAACAAGGCGATCTGCGTCCCCGCCTGGTCCGTGACCGAAGCCACCGGCATCATCTGGGTGTCCGAGACCGGCAGCGGCGCCCCGCCCGACACCGGGGCGCTGGCGCCGCTGCGCTCGCTCACCGTCGAGCGCTCCGAGGATGCGCTGCGCGACCATCTGGGCGACGGCGTGGTGATCGAGTTCGACGGGCTGCACCTGCTGCTTCAGGGACTGCCGCAGGGCCGTTGCGTGCTGCATGCCCTGACCGGGCCCGGCCTCGATGCCGCCGGCCAGCGCGCCGCCTCGCACCGTCTGGAAGCCCTGCGTACCCGTTTCGAGGACAGTGAGGACATCGCATGAAGGACTGCTGGTTCCCCGTTGGCGCCGCCGACGACATCCCCTCCGCCCCGGGCCGCGAGACCCTGCTGATGGGCGAACCCATCCGCCTGTTCCGCAAGGCCGGCCAGATCCAGGCCTGCGACGCCGAGGGCCGCGACCTGCCGGTCACCGTGGCCTATGATCACGTCTGGACCTCGCTCGGGACGCCTTCGCAGCCGATCTTCGCGATCCCCGAAGCCGAGGAGCCCGGCCGCCGCTTCGTGCCCTGCGGCCATGTCCGGGTCGCCTGCTCGCCGCTGCGCGCGGTGGAAAACTTCCTCGACATCGCGCATTTCCCCTTCGTGCACACCGACATCCTGGGCGCCGAACCCCATACCGAGGTCTACCGCTACGAGGTCAAGATCCGCGAGGAAGAGGACGAGGTCTGGGCCACCAAGGTGCGCTTCTACCAGCCCCAGGCCGCCAAGGCCGCCGAGGGCGGACAGGAGATCGAGTACATGTACCGCGTGCCCCTGCCCACGGCCTCGGTGCTCTACAAGACCTGCCCTTCCAAACCCGAAGCCTGGGACGTGATCGCGATCTTCGTCCAGCCCCTGACGGAAACCACCTGCGTCGCCTGGCCCTGGATGGCGCTTTACGACGACACCAGCAGCCAGGCCGATCTGGTGGGTTTCCAGCAGATGATCTTCCTTCAGGACCGGGCCATCCTGGAAAACCAGGTGCCCGCCCTGCTGCCGCTCGATCCCGGCAAGGAGATCCCGACCCGCGCCGACATGACCTCCATCGCCTACCGGCGCTGGCTGAAATCCCACGACTACACCTACGGCGCGCAACTGGAGGCCCAATGAAACTCTATGACTGGGTGCTCAGCCCCGATTGCTACAAGGCGCGGCTGCTGGCGGCGCTGACCGGCCAAAGCCTGACGACCGTCGCCACCGACGTCTTTCCCGGCAAGGACCATCTGACGCCCGCCTTCCGCGACATGAACCCCCGCGCCACGCTCCCGGTGCTGGTGGCGGGGGATCTGGTGCTGACCGAGGTTCCGGCGATCTTGATCTACCTCGGCGGCGACTGGGGCGGCGACAACGCGACCGAGCGCGCCCGCCAGGCCGAATGGCTGACCTTCTCGCAGCGCCTTGCCGGCACGCTGGGGCTGGCGCGCCGCATCGACATGATGGATGCGCCGGGCGATCTGGCCCAGGCACAGCGCGACGGCACCCGCCTGCTGCGCCAGCTTGAGGCGCGGCTGTTCGACCGCCAGACCCTGGGCCATGCCTTCCTGACCGGCCCCGCGCCGACGCTGGCGGATATCGCCTGCTTCCCGGACGTGATGCTGGCCCCCGACGGCGGCGTATCGCTGGCGCCCTATGCCGCGATCCGCGCCTGGTCCCGCGCCATCCGCAGCCTGCCGGGCTTCATCGAAATGCCCGGCATTCCCCGCCTGCACGAACTCAGCCCCGAACCGGGCGCCTGAGCCAGACCCGGAGACGCGTCATGACCCTGACCCGCACCGCATCCACCTTCGCCCCGCCCGTGATGGAGGCCCGCCGCTGGATTGCCGGCGTCACCTTCCCCCCCGAGCGTCCGCTGATCAACGTCTCCCAGGCTGCGCCGGTGGCCGCGCCCCCGCCGCAGATGCGCGCCGCCATGGCCGCCTTCCTGGAAGAGACCGAGACCCATCTTTACGGCCCCGACCTTGGTCTGCCGGCGCTGCGCGCACGCATCGCGGCCGACTGGTCGCAGGCCTATGGCGGGCAGATCGGCCCCGAACAGGTCGCCGTCACCGCCGGCTGCAACCAGGCCTTCTGCGCCGTCATGGCCGCCCTCACCACCGAGGGGGACGAGGTGATCCTGCCGACGCCCTGGTATTTCAACCACAAGATGTGGCTGGATATTTCCGGGGTGAAGGCGGTGCCGCTGGGCACCGGGGCCAACCTGCTGCCCGATCCGGAGGAAGCCGCCGCCCTGATCACCGGGCGCACCCGCGCCATCGTGCTGGTCAGCCCCAACAACCCCACCGGCGCGGAATACCCGCCCGAACTGATCGCGGCCTTCCGCGACCTGGCGCGCGCCCGCGGCCTGAAGCTGGTGGTGGACGAGACCTATCGCGATTTCCACTCGCGCCCCGGTGCGCCGCATGACCTGTTCACCGATCCGGACTGGGCAGATGTGCTGGTGCATCTCTATTCCTTCTCCAAGGCCTACCGGCTGACCGGGCACCGCACCGGCGCCATCGTCGCCTCCGAGGCGCTGCTGGCCGAGGTCGAGAAATTCCACGACGCGGTGGTGATCTGCGCGCCCACGCTGGGCCAGCGCGCCGCGCTCTGGGGGATGGAGAACCTCTCGCAATGGCTGGCAGGCGAGCGCGCCGAGATCCTGGCACGTCGCGCCGCGATCCTTTCGGCGAAGGAGACGCTGGCGACCAAGGGCTGGATCCTGCACGAGGCCGGTGCCTATTTCGCCTATCTCACCCACCCCGAGACCGGTACCTCCTCGGCCGATCTGGCGCCGCGGCTGGTGCGCGAAAGGGGCGTGCTGATGCTGCCCGGCACCATGTTCATGCCCGAAGGCGATCCGCTGGGCGCCGCCCAGATGCGCGTGGCCTTCGCCAATCTCGACGTGCCCGGCATCCAGGCCTTCGTCGAACGCATGACCGCCTGAGCGGAACGTGAAACCGGCAGGTTCGGGTGCGCTTGCCCCGTACCTGCTCAGGCTTTAACAAGGGCCGACCACGCCGGGAAGGCCTTCCCGGCGCAACCATTCCGTGGCCCGGCTTCACGCCGCCGGACCCGACACGAGCGGAGGACACCGCATGGCGGCCAAGAAATCGAAATCCCTGGTCTGGGGGCTGATGATCCTGCTGATCCTCGGCCTTGGGGGCTTCGGAGCGACCAGCTTCTCCGGCACCGTCACGACGATCGGCAAGGTCGGCGACAAGCCCATCCGGGCCAGCGCCTATGCCAATGCCGTGCAAAGCCAGATGAACAGCATCGGCCAGCAGATGGGCAACCAGCTGACCTTCCAGCAGGCGCAGATGTTCGGCATCCCCAATGCCGCGATCTCCCAGCTGGTCGACCAGCGCGCGCTGGATGTCGAGGCCGAGAAGATCGGCCTGTCGGTCGGGGACGCCAATGTCGCCAAGCAGATCGAGCAGATCCAGGCCTTCAAGGGTCTGGACGGCAAGTTCAGCCGCGAGAACTACAATGATGCGCTCAAGCGCGTCGGCCTGCACCAGGCCGATTTCGAATCCGACCTGCGCGACGAAAGCGCCCGCTCGATCCTGCAGGGCGCCATCGTCTCCTCGACCCGGATGCCCGCCGCCTATGCCAAGACCCTGGCCTCCTACATCGGCGAGACCCGCGCGGTGACCTATGGCGTGATGACCTCGGAAGACCTGAAGACCCCGGTTGCCACCCCCACCGAGGATGAGCTTCAGGCCTATTACAAGGACCATATCGCCGAGTTCACCGACCCGGAGAAGAAGCGCATCACCTACGCGATCCTGTCGCCCGATGACCTGCTGGACGAGGTCCACGTGGACCAGGCCAACATCGATGCGCAATACGAACAGCGCAAGGACGAGTTCGAGCGCCCCGAGCGTCGCCTGGTCGAACGGCTGGTCTTCCCGGACGCGGCCTCGGCCAAGGCCGCCAAGGCCAAGCTTGACGATGGCAGCATGGATTTCGACGCGCTGGTGAAATCGCGCGGCCTCGACCTGTCGGACATCGACATGGGCGACGTGGCGCAGTCCGACCTGTCGACCAAGGCCGCCGGCGACGCGGTTTTCGCAGCCAAGTCCGATACCGTGGTCGGCCCCGTCGACAGCGATCTGGGCCCGGCGCTCTATCGCATCAACGGCATCCTGACCTCCGACAGCACCCCCAAGGCCGAGGCCGAGAAACAGATCCGCGAAGACCTGGCCGCCGATGCCGCCCGCCGCGCCGTCGCGGCCAAGGAAAGCGACCTGGAGGATGAGCTGGCCGGTGGCGCGACGCTTGAGGACCTGACCAAGAACAGCAAGATGCAGCTTCAGTCGATCGACTGGTACAAGGGCATGACCGACGGCATCGCGGCCTATTCCGACTTCGGGGTCGAAGCCGCCAAGCTGACCGCAGACGACTACCCCGAGATCAAGGAGCTGGATGACGGCTCGATCTACGCGATGCGTCTGGACAAGGAGATCCCCTCGGCGCCGCAGCCCTTCGAGGACGTGAAATCCAAGGTCGCCGAAGCCTGGACCAAGGCGCAGACGCTGAAGGCGCTCGACGCCCAGGCGCAGGACCTGATCCAGCAGATGAAGGATGGCAAGACCGCGCTGGCCTCGACCGGCCTGCAACTGACCACCGAGACCGACGTGACCCGCAACGGTTCTGTGCTGGGCACGCCCGATGGCTTCAACGCCGCCGTCTTCGCGATGAAGAAGGGCGACTACAAGGTCCTCGACGACGAGGAACGGGTGCTGATCCTGCGCCTCGACAGCGTGGCCCAGCCGGCAGCGGACGACAGCGACAACCAGTCGATGCAGAGCCAGATCGAAAGCCGGGTTTCCTCCTCGCTGGCGCAGGATCTTTACGAGGCCTACATCAAGGACGTCCGCGCCCGGGTGGACGTGAAGATCAACGAGGATGCGGTGAACGCGGTGAACGGCCAGTTCCGCTGAACCGCCGCCCCGTTGGGAAAATCGAAAATGCCGGCTGCCCCGCAGCCGGCATTTTTCGTGACGGCAGGGCGCCATGGGCCGGGGCCGCCCGGCAGGCGCAGTCCGATAGGCACAGTCCCACAGGCGCAGTCAGGGCGGGTCGGCCAGCGACGGCCCGTCAGGGATCGAGGCGCTGCGACAGCGGCACCAGCTGAACCGCCCGGGCCTCCGGTCCCAGCCGCCAGGCCAGCAGGCGGGCCAGCGTCTCCGGGGTCAGCGGCATCACCGCGATGGCCCCGCCGGTGCTGCGCGCCGCCTCTGCCGCCCGCTCCGGATCGGTGACGGCACTCACCTGCCCCAGCACCAGACCCTGCGCCCCGGCAGCGCTGTCCGTCCCGGTGGCCCCGGGCCCCAGCAGAAGGCCGTGACCGCTGGCGGCCAGCGCGTCAAGCGCCGCCGAATCCAGCGGATCGGGCGCCGTTTCCAGCACCGCCACGGCGGCGGGCAGTGCGGCGATCCAGCCGGCGGGCCGCCCCGAAACAGGGCCGATGACCACCTCGCGCCCGGCGGCCCGAAGCCGCCGCATTGCCGCCGTGACGCCCGGCTGCGCGGGGTCCAGAACCAGGGCCAGCGGGCCGTCGAAGGCGCGCAGCCCTGACAGGACGGCCTCCGTTTCGGGCACCAGCACCAGCGCCAGCTGGGGCCGCCCATCCGCCGCGACGGGCGGGGCGGCATTGGCCTTCAGCGCCGGCTCAGCGGCCATCGCGCGCCCGCCAATGCCCGGCAGCGCATCCGAAACGGCAGGGGCGGCGGGCGCGGAAAGCGCGATCATCGGGGTTTCGGGGCGGGCGGCGGTGCCGTGCTGCGCGGTGCCATGGGCGGGCGGCGCCTCGGGGGCTTCCTCGGGGACCGGCAAGGCGGGCCGGTCCTCGGGCTGGGCGCGCTCCGTTTCCGGCAGCAGGGCCCTGCTGTCGGCACCGGAACCGCCGGGCGGCCCGGCCGCCAACTCCGCCCCCAGCTCCGAGGTGACAGCGGGTCCGGCGGCCTTCTGTGCCGGGGCGGAACCGGTGATCTTCAGCCCCGGCACCTGACGCGGCACCGTCTCGGGGTCCAGCGGGCGGCCCGGCGCCCCGGCCCGGCCCGGCAGTGCGGGCGCCCCGGTCTCTGCGGGCGCGGTGACCGGATCGGGCAGCGGCGCTTCGGGGGCATCGGTTTCGATCTCTTGCGGGGCCGGCACGCCGGGGGCCACCTCCCGCGCGGCCGGCAGTCCGGCGGGGGGCTTGCCCGGGGCCAGCACCACCTTGCCGTCATCGGGTGCGGATACTTCCGGCTCGGGCTCGGGCTCCGCCCCGGTGGCGATCTGCCCCGCGACGGGCCCGGTGGCGGGGCTGTCGACCGGTGGCACCGGGGCCACCGGGGCCTCGGCGCGGCTCAGGGCATGGCGGGCCAGCTCTGCCGCCAGCCCCGCGGCGATGGCGCGCTGCTGCTGCCCCGGCGGCGGCAGCTGCGCCCCGCCATAGGCCAGCAGGGCCAGGCCCAGCAGGCTGCCCCACAGCAGTCCGGCCCTCAGGCCGCCCCGCATTCCGACGCCGATGCCGCTGCCCATGTTCATCCGTCCCTTTCTGCCTCTCCCGCCCTCTGGGGGGCGGTTCCCCGTCGTCAGCGCCTCTTGACGCTGCCCGGCTGGCGCGGGATCAATGCCCCCGAAACCAGCGGACCGCACCCTGCCACGCGGGGGTGGAAAAACTATAACACCTTATCCGCCCGGAAAAAGAGGCCCGCAACCCAGAGGGGAAGGAACACCGATGTCCGATGCCATCAAGCCGCTGATCGCCGCCGCCGCGGAACGTCCGCTGAGCGCCGCCGAGGCGGAGAAAGCCTTCACGATCCTCTTCGAGGGCGAAGCCACGCCCTCGCAGATCGGCGGGCTGCTGATGGCGCTGCGCACCCGGGGCGAGACGGTGGACGAATATGCCGCCGCCGCCGCCGTGATGCGGGCGAAATGCAAGAAGGTCAGCGCCCCGGCGGGCGCCATCGACATCGTCGGCACCGGCGGTGACGGCAAGGGCACGCTGAACATCTCGACCGCGACGGCCTTCGTGGTGGCGGGCGCGGGCGTGCCGGTGGCCAAGCACGGCAACCGCAACCTGTCGTCCAAGTCCGGCTCTGCCGATGCCCTTGGCCAGATGGGCGTCAATGTCATGGTCGGCCCCGAGGTGGTGGAACGCGCCTTCGCCGAGGCCGGCATCGCCTTCATGATGGCGCCGATGCACCACCCGGCGATGGCCCATGTCGGCCCCACCCGGGTCGAGCTGGGCACCCGGACGATCTTCAACATCCTGGGGCCGCTGACCAACCCGGCGGGCGTCAAGCGCCAGCTGACCGGCGCCTTCAACGCCCAGGTGATCCGCCCCATGGCCGAAACGCTGGGCAAGCTCGGCTCCGAGAAGGCCTGGCTGGTGCATGGCTCGGACGGCACGGACGAGCTGACGATCACCGGCATCAGCTGGGTCTCGGCGCTGGAAGAGGACGGCACGGTGCGCGACTTCGAACTCCACCCCGAGGATGCCGGCCTGCCGGTGCACCCGTTCGAGGCCATCATCGGCGGCACCCCCGCCGAAAACGGCCAGGCCATGCGGCGCCTGATGGAGGGGGCACCTTCCGCCTATCGCGACGCGGTGCTGCTGAACTCTGCCGCCGCCCTTGTCGTGGCGGGCCGGACGACGGACCTGAAGGAGGCCGCCGCCCTGGCCGCCGAGGCGATCGACAGCGGCGCGGCTCTGGCGCGGATCGAGGCGCTGGCCCGGGTCACCGCAGCAGCATGAGCGAAGCCCTGCCACCTGCCGCATGGGCAGACCTGCCGTTTTTCGCCACCCATTACCCGAAGATCCGCGCCGCCCTTGAAGCCGAGACGCGCCAGATCCTGCCGCCGGCCCCCCAGCGTTTCGCCGCGCTTGAGGCCGCCAGCCCGGACGATGTGCGGGTGGTGATCCTGGGACAGGACCCCTATCCGACCCCCGGCCATGCCCATGGGCTGGCCTTTTCGGCCGAGGCCGAGGTGCGCCCGCTGCCGCGTTCCCTGGGCAATATCTACAAGGAGATGCAGGAGGATCTGGGGGCGGCCCCGCCCAATGCGGACCTGCGTTTCTGGGCCGAACAGGGGGTTTTGCTGCTCAACACCGCGCTTTCGGTGCCCGCCGGAGAGGCCGGGGCCCATGCGAAGCTTGGCTGGTCGGTGCTGACCGCGCAGGTACTTGAACGGCTGTCGGACAGGCCGCGCGCCTTCCTGCTCTGGGGCCGGCCCGCGCAGGGGTTCGCAAAGCATCTTCACGCGCCCTCTTCGGGGCGTGACCACCTGATTCTGGCCTCTGCGCATCCCTCGCCGCTCTCCGCGCGCCGGGGTTTTTTCGGCTCGCGGCCATTTTCAAAGGTCAACGAGTGGCTTAAGGCAGGGGGTGACATGCCCATCAACTGGACGCATCCCGGAGGACATTCATGAGCGAAACGGTTCTGGACCGCATCAAGGCTTACAAGCTTGAGGAGGTCGCCGCCGACAAGGCCGCCAAACCCCTCGCCCAGGTCGAGGACGCCGCCCGCGCCGCTTCGCCCGTCCGCCATTTCGCCGATGCGCTGCTGGAAGCCTCCAAGACCGGCTACGGGCTGATCGCCGAGGTGAAGAAGGCGTCGCCCTCCAAGGGCTTGATCCGGCCCGATTTCGATCCCGCCACCATCGCCGCCGCCTATGAGGCCGGTGGTGCGGCCTGCCTCTCGGTGCTGACCGACACGCCGTCGTTCCAGGGCGCCAAGGAATTCCTCGGCGAAGCCCGCGAGGCCTGCGCCCTGCCGGTGCTGCGCAAGGATTTCATGTACGACCCCTACCAGGTCGTCGAGGCCCGCGCCCTGGGCGCCGACTGCATCCTGATCATCATGGCCTCGGTCAGCGACGAGCAGGCCCGCGAGCTGGAGCAGACCGCCAAGGACTGGAAGATGGACGTGCTGATCGAGGTCCACAACGAGGCCGAGCTTGAGCGCGCCACGCAGCTGGAAAGCCGTCTGATCGGCGTCAACAACCGCGACCTTCACACCTTCGAGACCTCTCTGGACAACACCCGCCGGCTGGCGCGGATGGTGCCCGAGGACCGCATCATCGTGTCGGAAAGCGGGCTGCACACGCCGCAGGACCTGGCCGACATGGCGCTTTACGGGGCGCGCTGCTTCCTGATCGGCGAAAGCCTGATGCGCCAGGACGATGTGGAACAGGCCACCCGCGACCTGCTGCGCGAAGGCTCTGCCGGGCGGGTGATGTGATGGCGCTCACCCATTTCGACGGCAAGGGCGATGCCCATATGGTCGATGTCTCGGGGAAACCCGTGACCGCCCGCATCGCCACCGCCGCCGCCTGGGTGAGGATGCTGCCCGAAACGCTGGCCCTGATCACCTCGGGCGAGGCGAAGAAGGGCGACGTGGCGGGGGTTGCACGGCTGGCGGGGATCATGGGGGCCAAGAAGACCTCGGATCTGATCCCGCTCTGCCATCCGCTGCCGATTTCCAAGGTCACGGTCGAGATCACCCCCGACGAGGGCCTGCCCGGGCTGCGCATCGAGGCGACCGTGAAGACCACCGGCCAGACCGGGGTCGAGATGGAGGCGCTGACCGCCGCCTCGACCGCCGCGCTGACGGTCTACGACATGGTCAAGGCCGCGGATCGCGGCATGGAGATCGGCGGGCTGCGTGTCCTGCTGAAGGACGGCGGCAAGTCGGGCCGCTACGAAGCCCCATGATCGCGGTGGCCGAGGCGCTGGAGGCGCTGTTCGCCCTCGCCCGTCCCCTGGGGCGCGAAACCATCGACCTGCGCGACGCCTGCGGACGGGTGTTGGCGGAAGATGCGGTCGCACAGCGCGACCAGCCGCCCTTCGACGGTTCCGCGATGGACGGCTATGCCGTTCGCGCCGAGGATGCGGTGCCGGGCAAGGTGCTGACGGTGATCGGGGAATCCGCCGCCGGCCATCGCTATCACGGCGCCGTCGGCCCCGGCGAAGCGGTGCGCATCTTCACCGGCGCCCCGGTGCCCGAGGGCGCCGGCCATGTCGTCATCCAGGAGGACGTGGAGCGTGACGGCGACAGGATCACCCTTACCGACCGGCTGGGCAAGGGTACCAACATCCGCCCCGCGGGTGGCGATTTCCGGGTCGGCGACCGGCTGTCGGCCCCGCGCCGCCTGACGCCGCGCGACGTGGCGCTGCTGGCCTCGATGAACATCCCCCGGGTCTGCGTTGCGCGCGCCCCGAAGGTCGCGCTGATCTCGACCGGGGACGAGCTGGTGCTGCCCGGCGACACCCCCGGCCCCGATCAGATCATCGTGTCGAACACCTTCGGGCTGGACGCGCTGTTCCGTCAGGCCGGCGCCCTGCCCCGGATGCTGCCGATTGCCCGCGACAGCCGCGAAAGCCTGATCGCGACCTTTGATCAGGCCCGCGACGCCGACCTGATCGTCACCATCGGCGGCGCCTCGGTGGGCGATCATGATCTGGTGGGACGGGTCGCGGCCGAGCTGGGCCTGGACCAGAGCTTTTACAAGGTCGCGATGCGCCCCGGCAAGCCGCTGATGGCGGGTCGGATGGGTGCCGATGGCCCGATGATGATCGGCCTGCCCGGCAATCCGGTCTCGGCCATGGTCTGCGGCACGATCTTCGTGGCCCCGGTGCTGGAGGCGATGCAGGGCTTGAAGGTCACCGCCGCGCCGCGCCGCATCGCGCGCCTGGCCCACGACCTGCCCGCCAACGGTCCGCGCGAACATTACATGCGCGCCCGGGTCGAGGGCGACCGGATCGAGATCTTCCCGAGCCAGGATTCCTCTCTCCTGACGCTGCTGGCCGAGGCCAATGCCCTGGCCGTGCGTGCCCCCGGCGCCCCCGCCGCCACGCCCGGCGATCCGGTCGAATGGATCGCCTTCTGAACCTTGCGCGAACATCCTCCTATCTCGTTGACACAAAACGGGAACAGGTCTAGAACATCCTTCAAGAGAAAAGAAGGAGAGGCGGATGCTCACCAGGAAACAGCTCGACCTGCTGGAATTCATCCACGACAGGATGCAGCAGGACGGCGTGCCGCCTTCCTTCGACGAGATGAAGGAAGCGCTGGAGCTGCGCTCCAAGTCGGGCATTCACCGCCTGATCACCGCGCTGGAAGAGCGCGGCTTCATCCGGCGCATGGCGCACCGCGCCCGCGCCATCGAGATCGTCAAGCTGCCCGATGCGCTGAGCGCGAAGGCCGCCCAGAAGGCCGCGCCGCCCCCCGCCCCGGAACCGCCGCGCAGCGAGCCGATGCTGGACGAAAGCGTCGCGATGGAACTGCCGGTGATGGGGCGGATTGCCGCCGGCGTGCCGATTGCCGCGATCAGCGAAGTGTCGCGTCATCTGGCCGTGCCCGGCTCCATGCTGTCGCGCAACGGCACCCATTACGCGCTTGAGGTTTCCGGGGACTCGATGATCGAGGCCGGGATCAACGACGGCGACGTGGTGATCATCCGCGAGACCGGCAGCGTCAACGACGGCGACATCGTCGTGGCCCTGGTCGAGGATCAGGAAGCCACCCTGAAACGCCTCTACCGCCGCGCCGGCAAGGTCGAGCTGGTGGCCGCCAACCCCGCCTATGAGACCCGCGTCCTGCCCGCCGACAAGGTGCGCGTGCAGGGCCGCCTTGTCGGGCTGATCCGCAGCTACTGATCACCGCCCCGCTGCCCCGTCATGTTTCAAGGCCCGCCGCCCGGCTTCGGGACGGCGGGCCTTGTCGTTCCGGCCCTCTTTTCCGATCAAGGCGGGGCGTCGGGGGAAAGGCGCATGAAAACCGATCGCGCATTGGAATTTACTCCCCGGGCCGGGCGCCGGTATCGCTGGGCCTTCCCGCTCGCGCCGGCGAGCCTTCCAAGCTATCGGAGTTTCCCATGCCCATCGGAATCCGGGCCCTGACGTCGGCAGCGCTCGCCATCGGAATGGCCGAATTCGTCATTGTCGGCATCCTGCCGCAGATCGCGCAGGACATGCAGCTCAGCCTGGCCACCGCAGGTCTGACCGTCAGCATCTATGCGCTGGCCGTCGCCGTGGCCGCCCCGCTGCTGACCGCCCTCACCGGCCGGATCGGGCGCAAGCGGCTGATCCTTGGCCTGATGGCCCTGTTCATCGTCGCCAACACCCTGTCGGCCCTGGCCCCCGGCTTCGCAACGCTGCTGCTGGGCCGGATCCTGTCGGGTGCGGTGCAGGGCGTCTTCTATTCGGTCGCAACGGTGGTCGCGGCCGGGCTGGTCCCGAAGGCGCGCGCCGGACAGGCCATCGCCACCATGTTCACCGGGATCACGCTGGCGCTGATCTCGGGGGTGCCGCTGGGCACCTTCGTCGCCAATGCCTTCGGCTGGCGCGCCACCTTCCTGGCAGTGACCGGGATCGGCGGGCTGTCGATGCTGGCCCTGGCCCTGCTGCTGCCCCGCGAGATCGAGAAGCCCGCCGCCCTGCCCTTCGCCGAACAGATGGCGGTGGTGCTGAAGCCGCGCCTGGCCCTGCTCTTCGCCATTACGCTGGTGGGCTATGGCGGCTCTTTCGTGGCCTTCACCTATCTCTCGCCGATCCTGGCCCGCTTTACCGGGCTCAGCCCGAACGGCATCGGCACGCTGCTGTTCTTCTACGGCATTGCCGTGGCCATCGGGAACCTGCTTTGCGCCCGGGCCGCCGACCGCAGCGGCGCCATGCCGGTGCTGCTGGCGATCTACGCGGTGATGGCGCTGGCGCTGTTCCTGCTGATCCCGGCGGCGGGCAACCTTTGGACCGTCACGCCGCTGGTCATGATCTGGGGCATCGTCGCCTTCGGATCGGTTTCGATCCTGCAGCTTTACGCGGTGAACCAGGCCGGGCTGATCGCCCCGCGCGCCGTCAACGCGACGTCGAGCATGAACATCTCGGCCTTCAACCTGGGCATCGCCCTGGGCGCCGGTGGCGGCGGCTGGGTGGTCGATCACCTGGGGCTTGGCCTGACCGGGCCGGTGGCCGGTGTGGTGGTGCTGGCGGGCCTGGGCCTCGCGGCGCTCAGCGGGCTGCTTGACCGGCGTCACTGCGCCGCCCTGCGGGCCGGCAACGGTGGCTCCTGCCCGGAGCCCGGCTGAACCAAGGCGGGGCCGTCAGACGGCGGCCCCACCCCCGTCCCCGGCCAGCGCCCGCACGCTTTTCAGCAACCCGGAGGGATCCTCCCGCCGCCAGGCCAGCGCGATCGACAGCGTCGGCGCGGGATCTTCCAGATCGATGATCCGCATGTCGTCACTGGCGGCGCAATCGATGCCGCTGGTCACGAAACTGACGCCCATGCCCGCCTCGACCAGGCAGAGGCAGCTTTGCCGCTCGGTGCAGTCGCGCAACTTCGGGCGAAAGCCAGAGACGGCGCAGGTGCGGATGATCTCGTCGTGCACGCCGGGGTTCTGCGCCCGCTGCGGGATGATGAAGGTATCTCCGGCGAAGGCCGAAAGCGGCATCGCCGCATTTCCCAGCCGCCGCACAAGGGGATGCGATGTCGGCACCGCCAGGCGCATCCGCTCCGAGTGGATCTCGTGCAGGTCCAGCGCCGGATCGGAGACCGGCAGCAGCAGGAAGGCCGCGTCGATCTGCGCCGAAAGCAGCGCCTTCACCTGGGTGTCGCTGGGCATTTCGCGGATCGAAACCTCGATCTCGGGATGGGCCTCGCGGAAGCCGCGGATGACGCCCGGAAACACCGTCTGCATGGCCAGCGGCGTGACCCCGATGGCAAAGCGCCCGCTTTCCTCGGCGATGGCATGGCGCACCGCACGCTGCACCTGGTCGAGATGCCCCAGCAGCCCCTCGGCCTCGCGGCGCAGCACGACGCCCGCCGCCGTCAGCGCTACCCGGCGGGTGGTGCGTTCGAACAGCTTCACGCCCAGCTTGTGCTCCAGCTGGGCGATGGTCTTGGTCACCACCGGCTGGCTCATGTTCAGCAGCTCCGCCGCGCGGTTGAAATTCAGCGTCTCCGCCACCCGGACGAAGCAGCGCAGCTCCCGCAGTTCCATCGCCGCCTCCATTGATCGCAATTTGGAATATAAACCAATATCCAATACGAAATCAAACATGGCCTCAATTCGCATATATGCCGGGCAGACTGGGACGGCAAGCAATGTCCCCGAAGCAAAGGAGGCCCGCGTGGCTCAGGATATCACCGCCCTCGACGGCAACACGTTCACCGATTTCCTCAACGGCCCGGAGCGGGTCAAGGTCGTGCGGTTCTGGGCCACCTGGTGCCGCCCCTGCATCGCGCTGGAGCCGATCTTCCAGGAAGTCGCCGACGAGCTGGGCGCGCAAACCGGCTTTGGCGCGGTCGATATCGACCTGGCCCCCGAGATCGCCGGCGCCTTCGGCATCCGCTCGGTGCCGACGGTCGTGGTGCTGCGCGACGGCATGCCGGTCGACATGATCGTCGGGCTGAACCCGAAATCGCAATACACCAGCGCGATCGGCGCCGCTGCCTGATCCCGCCCCCGGAGGCGCCGCCCGGTGCCTTCCCAAGAAGGAGACCGCCCATGCAACAGATCGAGATCTATACCACGCCGTTCTGCGGCTTCTGCAGCCGCGCCAAGCAGTTGCTGAACGCCAAGAACCTGCCCTTCCGGGAGATCGACGTATCGCGGGACCGCGGGCTGCGCTCCGCCATGACCAGGCGCGCCGGCGGCAGCCATACCGTGCCGCAGATCTTCGTCGGCGGGCAGCATGTCGGCGGCTGTTCAGAGCTGCTGACGCTGGAACGTCAGGGGCGCCTCGACGCCCTGCTGGCCCTGTGACAGTCCGATGATCCCCGAAATCCTTCGTTTCATCCTGATCGTCGGCATCGGCGCGACGGTGGCCCTGGACCTGTGGGCGGTGGTGATGGCGCGGATCGGCTGGATGCCGGGCACCCACTGGCCGGCGGTCGGACGCTGGCTGCTGGGCCTGCGCGCCGGCCGGCTGGTGCTGGAGGGCACCGACAGCCGCCCCTACAGCCTGGCCGAGGCCGTGCTGGGCTGGCTGTTCCACTACCTGATCGGGCTGGGCTACGCGGCGGCCTTCCCGCTGATCTGGGGCACCGGCTTCCTGTCGGCCCCCACGGTCTTTCCGGTCGTGCTGATCGGCATCGTCGTCAGCTCTCTGGCCGGGCTGATGATCCTGATGCCGGCCATGGGCGGCGGCCTGTTCGCCCGCAGGCTACCCGGGGCCGGCGGGGTGATCCTCTACGTGCTCATCGCCCATGCGGTCTTTGCCCTGGCCCAGTACCTGCTGGCGCTGCTGCTGGCCTGAAGACGCCTGCGCCGCGGCCCGGGCCCGGCGCCGGGTACGGCCAGCCCAGCCGATCCTGAAGCGGCGGCAGACCCGGCGTGTTCCACAGCCGCTGCCCGGCCACCTGCCGGGCGGTGACCATCCGCCCCTCGGCTGGCCAGAGCGCCACCGCGCCCAGCTGCCGCAGCCCGGACGGATCCAGAACCCGGCAGCCGGTGGCCCCCGGCGCTTCTGCCGCCGGCACGTTCAGCACCAGCCATTCGCCGTCCCGACATGGCCCCTCGGCAGCCGCCGCGCGCTTGCCGGTGGCATGGCGCACCTGCGGCGCCCCGGGCCAGCGCAGCGCCGCCGCCTCCTGAAGCGCGGGGTCTGCGTCGTTCTCAAGCCAGATGGCGGCGACGAAGCTTTCCGCCCGCGCCCGGCTCAGCGCCCGGCCCTCGGGGGTCAGGATCCCCACCAGCCCGCCGCTTTCGGCGATCAGCACCGGAGGGCGCTCGGCCTGGGCCCAGAGCAGGAAGGCCGCCGCCATCGGGCCCAGCCCCAGCCAACGCCCCCGCCCGCGCCACAGGATCACCGTCAGCATCCCGATCGCGAAGAGCGGCAGCACCATGCCCGGCGGCGCCATCACCATGCCGCGCGCACCGGGCCAGGCCGCCACCCGATGTGCCACCCAGAGGATCCAGTTCAGCCCCAGCCCCATGACCCAGAGCGGCAGCGCCTGAAGCCCCAGCGGCATCAGCAGCACCGCCACCAGCGCCGCCGGGATCACCACCGTCCCCATCACCGGCACCGAGACCAGGTTGGCGACCAGCCCGTAATGGGCGATCTGGTTGAACTGCGCCGCCGCCACCGGCGCCGTGGCCAGCCCCGCCACCGCCGAGGACAGCACCAGCGTCAGCGCCCGCCCGCCCCAGCCGCGCGCCTGCCAGCTGATCTCGCGCAGCGCCGCGAAGACCGCCACCAGCGCCAGGGTCGCGGCAAAGGACATCTGGAACCCGGGCGACAGCAGCGCCTCGGGGCGCAGCGCCAGCACCACCAGCCCGGCCAGCGCCACCGCGCGCAGAGAGATCGCCCGCCGCAGCGCCATCGCCCCGATCAGCGCCATGGCGACCATGACATAGGCACGCTCGGTCGCGATGGAGCCCCCCGACAGCAGCAGATAGCCGGTCGCCGCCAGCAGGGCCGCAGCGGCGGCGATGGATTTGACCGGGGCATAAAGGGCGATGCGGCGCGACAGCACCAGCCCCCGCCGGGTCGCCATGAAGACGAAGCCCGCCAGCAGCCCCATGTGCAGCCCCGAGATCGCCAGCAGATGCGCCAGGTTCGACACCCGCAAGGCCTGCAGGGTCTCCTGCCCCATGCCGGAACGGTCTCCGGCGGTGACGGCGGCGGCGAAGGCACCGGCCTCTCCGGGCAGGCCGTCGCGAAAGCGCTGCGCCAGGGCCATGCGCAGGCGGAACAGGTGCAACGCCGCCGGGTCGGGCGGCGCCAGCGCCATCAGCGGCACCGAGGTATAGCCGACCGCCCCCAGCCGCAGGAACCAGGCGTGGCGCTGGAAATCGAAGCCCCCCGGTTCCGCCGGCCCCGAGGGCGCCGAAAGATGCCCGGTGGTCATCACCCAACCGCCGGGCAGCGGCTCTGTCCCCTCCGGTCCATGCAGGGAGATGCGCACCCTTGCCGGGGTTTCCTGCGGCGCCAGCCGGTCCAGGCGCACGTGATCCAGCGTCAGCCGCACCGCATCCGAAGCCGAGCGGTCCATGGCAACGATGCGCCCCTCGATCGGGCCGTAATAGCGGAAGGGCAGCACCGGCGCGGCGACCTGGCTGGCCCTGAGCCCGGCCCAGACCAGCCCCGCCAGCAGCAGCGCCAGCCCCAGCACCAGCGGCCGCCACAGGTAGCCCACCCGCCACGACAGCAGCGCCAGCGCAGCCGCCAGCCCCGCCAAGCCCGCCACCAGGCCCGGCCCCGGCTCCTGTCCCAGGCCGAAGTACAGGCCGATCCCGGTTCCGAAGGCCACCGGCACCCAGCAGAACAACCCGCCCCTCTGGGCCAGCAGCACCCCGGCCAGCACCGCAGGTCTCTGCTGCACTTGTCCCCCCTCCGCACTGCCGATATTCAAGGCCAAACGCTACTCGGCGCTTGGTTAAGCAAAAGTTAGGATCTTCCCGTGACTGAACAGGTCGTCACCCGTTTCGCCCCCTCGCCCACCGGCTTCCTGCATATCGGCGGCGCGCGTACCGCCCTGTTCAACTGGCTCTATGCCCGGGGCCGCGGCGGCAAGTTCCTGCTGCGCATCGAGGATACCGACCGCGCACGTTCGACCCCCGAGGCAACGCAGGCCATCATCGACGGTCTGAAATGGCTGGGCCTCGACCATGACGGCGAAATCGTCAGCCAGTTCGACCGTGCCGACCGTCACCGCGAAGTGGCGCTTGAGATGATGGCCCGCGACATGGCCTACAAGTGCTTCTTGACCCAGGAGGAAATCGAGGCCTTCCGCGAAAAGGCTCGGGAAGAGAAACGCTCGACCCTGTTCCGCTCGCCCTGGCGCGATGCCGATCCGGCGACCTACCCGGACGCGCCCTACGTGATCCGCCTGAAGACCCCCGAAGAGGGCGTCACGGTGATCCGCGACGAGGTCCAGGGCGAGGTGACGATCCGCAACGACCAGCTGGACGACATGGTGCTGCTGCGCTCGGACGGCACGCCGGTCTACATGCTGGCGGTGGTCGTCGATGACCACGACATGGGCGTGAACACGGTGATCCGGGGGGACGACCACCTCAACAATGCAGCGCGCCAGATGGGCATTTACACCGCGATGGGCTGGGACCTGCCGACCTATGCCCATATTCCCCTGATCCATGGCCCCGACGGCAAGAAGCTCTCGAAGCGCCACGGGGCGCTTGGTGTCGAGGAATACCGCGACATGGGCTATCCGGCGGCGGGGATGCGCAACTACCTTGCGCGGCTCGGCTGGAGCCATGGCGACGACGAGTTCTTCACCGACACCCAGGCGCAATCCTGGTTCGGTTTCGACGGCATGGGCAAATCGCCCGCGCGTTTCGATTTCAAGAAACTCGCCAATATCTGCGGTCAGCACATTGCCGCAACAGAAGATGCTGCACTGCTGCACGAACTGCAGGCGTTCCTGGCTGCGACCCATCAGCCGACCCTGTCGGATGCAAAAAATTCTCTGCTTCTGGCGGCCATGCCCTTCCTCAAGGAGCGCGCGAAGACCTTCCCGGAACTCATTGAAAAAGCGCATTTCTGCCTGGCTGATCGCCCCCTCGAGATCGAAGAGAAAGCAGCCAAGTCCCTCGACAGTGTATCCCTTGGTATACTGGGTGAATTGACGCCGCATTTGCAAAGTGCTAGCTGGGGCCGAGAAGAGTTGGAGGGTGTTCTGAATGCTTTCGCCACGGCGCGAGACATCAAGTTCGGTCAGCTGGCCGCACCTCTCCGCGCCGCGTTGGCCGGACGCAGCGCCACTCCGAGTGTCATCGACATGATGCTGGTTCTCGGTCGCGAGGAGACGATCCTTCGCCTCGGGGACACGACAGGGACCGGAGCGGCTTAACTCCTCGTTGAGACGCCCGAAATAATCAGGGCACCGGTGCCGCCGGTGCGGGAAAAGAGGAAGGGAAATCCACGAATGTCTGAAACGAACAAGACTGCGAAGATCACGCTCGGAGAACAGAGCTACGAGTTCCCGGTTCTGTCCCCCTCCGTGGGTCCGGACGTGATCGACATCCGCAAGCTCTATGCCACCACCGGCATGTTCACCTACGACCCGAGCTTCACCTCGACCGCCTCCTGCGACAGCGCCATCACCTATATCGACGGCGAGGAAGGCGTGCTGCTGCACCGCGGCTACCCGATCGACCAGCTGGCCTCGAAATCCCACTACCTCGAGGTCTGCTACCTGCTGCTCTACGGTGCCCTGCCCAACGCGGCGCAACTGGAAGACTTCGAAAGCCGTGTGACCAACCACACCATGGTCCACGAACAGATGCACCGCTTCTTCACCGGCTACCGCCGTGATGCCCACCCGATGGCGATCATGGTCGGCACCGTGGGTGCGATGTCCGCCTTCTACCACGACAGCACCGACATCTCGGATCCCTGGCAGCGCGAGGTCGCCTCGATCCGCCTGATCGCCAAGATGCCGACGATCGCTGCCATGGCCTACAAGTACACCGTCGGCCAGCCCTTCGTGTACCCGCGCAACGATCTGGACTATGCGTCGAACTTCCTGCGCATGTGCTTCGCCGTTCCCGCCGAGGAATACCAGGTGAACCCGATCCTGGCCCGCGCCATGGACCGGATCTTCACCCTGCATGCGGATCACGAGCAGAACGCCTCGACCTCGACCGTGCGCCTGGCCTCCTCCTCGGGGGCGAACCCCTTCGCCTGCATCGCGGCCGGCATCGCCTGCCTCTGGGGCCCGGCCCACGGCGGCGCCAACCAGGCCTGCCTGGAGATGCTGCGCGAAATCGGCACCGTGGATCGCATCCCCGAGTTCATTGCCCGCGCCAAGGACAAGAACGATCCGTTCCGCCTGATGGGCTTCGGCCACCGCGTCTACAAGAACTTCGACCCGCGCGCCAAGGTGATGGCCGAGTCCGCGAAAGAGGTTCTGGAACTGCTGGGCGTGGAAAACAACCCCACCCTGCAGGTCGCCCAGGAACTTGAGAAGCAGGCCCTGGCGGACCCCTACTTCGCAGAGAAGAAGCTGTTCCCGAACGTCGACTTCTACTCGGGCATCATCCTCGAGGCGATGGGCTTCCCGACCTCGATGTTCACGCCGATCTTCGCGCTCTCGCGCACCATCGGCTGGATCTCGCAGTGGAAGGAAATGATCGAAGAGCCCGGCATGCGCATCGGCCGCCCCCGTCAGCTCTACATCGGCGAAACCTTCCGCGACTATACCAACGTCGAAGATCGCTGAGACGGAAATCCACCGGTTCACCGGTGGTTTGACCGGAAAGGGCGGCGCTCGATGCGCCGCCCTTTTCGCATCCCCGGACCCGCCCCCTCAGCGCCCCTCAAAGCACGCCGGGCGTTTCTCCAGGAAGGCCTGCACCCCCTCGCGGAAATCCCGCGTGTCGCCGCAGATCCCCTGCGCCCGCGCCTCCGCCACCATCTGCGCCTCCAGATCGCCGGAGCCACGCATCAGCTGCCGGATCTGCCGGTAGGCCTCGGTCGGGCCGGCGGCCAGCTGCGCGGCCCGCGCCTGCCAGAGCGCCTCGAAATCCGCATCCGGCGCCACCTCCCAGATCAACCCCCAGTCCAGCGCCTGCCGCGCCGGGATCTTCTCGGCGAAAAGCGCCGCGCCCAGGGCCCGCGCCTGGCCCGCCAGGCGCGGCAACAGCCAGCTTGCCCCGGCATCGGGCACAAGGCCAATCCGGGCAAAGGCGCAGGACAGGTAAGCGCTCTCGGCGGCAATCACCACGTCGGCGGCCAGCGCCAGGCTCGCCCCGGCCCCCACGGCGGCACCGTTCAACGCCGTGATCACCGGACGCGGCGTGTCGCGCAGCGCCCGGATCATCGGCAGGTATTCCGCCTCCAGCACCCGCGTCAGCTCCGGCCCCGCCAGCCCCGTCCCGTCGCCCAGGTCCTGCCCGGAACAGAAGGCCCGGCCCTGCCCGGTCAGCACCAGCACCCGCGCGTCCTCCGGCAGGCCCGTCACCGCCTCGGCGATCTCCGCCCGCATCCGCGCGTTCAGCGCATTCATGACAGAGGGGCGGCCCAGCGTCAGCCGGGCCACCCCCTTGTCGATTTCCAGATCAATGGTCTCGTGGGACATCCGCCGCCTCCTGCCGCCTGTCCTCAGCAGACAGGCCGCAGGTCGGACGGTCAAGCGGGGCTCAGCCCTTCAGGATGTCGTCCAGCCGCGCGCTTTCCTCGGCGCTGAGCGGCTGCGCTTCTTCGGGCGTGCGGGCGCGGCGGCGGATGAACACCGCCCCGATCCCGAGGCCCGCCAGCAGCATCACCGGGCCCGCGCCCCAAAGCAGCCAGTTCGCGCCCTTCATCGGCGGCTTCAGCAGCACGTATTCGCCATAGCGATCGACGATGTAGTTCACCACCTGCTGGTTGGTGTCGCCCGCCTTCAGCCGGTCACGCACCAGCACCCGCAGGTCATGGGCCAGGTCGGCATTGGAATCGTCGATGTTCTCGTTGCGGCAGACCAGGCAGCGCAGGCCGGCGCTGATGTCGCGCGCCCGCGCCTCAAGATTCGGGTCCGACAGCATCTCTCCGGGCTGGACGGCGAAGGCCGGCGGCACCAGCAGCACCAGCAGCAGGGCGGCCAGCTGGCCGCCCAGAAGAATCTTCATCTTGCTCTGCTGTCTCATTCCGCGGGCACCCCCGCCGCCGTCCGGGCCTTGGCCGCGCCGGCCGCGACGCGGAAGCGCCGGTCCGAGAGGCTGAGGAAGCCGCCGAAGGCCATCAGCACCGCACCGCCCCAGATCCAGTTCGCCAAGGGCTTGACGTAGCTGCGCATTGCCCATCCGCCGTTCGGCTGGGCATCGCCCACCACCACGTAGATGTCACGCAGGAAGCCGTTGTGGATCGCCGCCTCGGTCGTGGTCTGGCCGGCAATCGGGAAGTAGCGCTTCTCTGGATAGACATGGGCCACTTCATGGCCATTGCGCATCACGCTGACCTCGGCCCGGGTCGCGGCATAGTTCGGCCCCGGCACCTGGGTCACGTCCTGCAGCGTGATGTCGTAACCCGACAGATGCACCGTGTCGCCTTCCTTGACGACGCGGATATCCTCGCTCTGCCAGGCCATCATGCCGCTGATGCCCATGATGCAGACGCCAAGGCCCGCATGGGCCAGCACCCGGCCCCAGTCGGCGCGCGGCAGCCGGAACAGCCGCCCCAGCCCCGACTTGCCGGTGCGTGCGTAAAGGTCGGTGAAGGATCCCACCACCAGCCAGGTGCCCAGCATCAGCCCGATGGGACCAAGCGCCGAGCGCCCGTTGCTCATCGCCCAGGCCAGCGCGCCCACGGCCACGGCCAGCACCGCCGCCGGGATCAGCATCTTCAGCACCCGACCGGTCTTGGCCCGTTTCCACGGCAGCATTGCGCCCACCGGCAGCACCACCCCGAGCGCCACCATGAAGGGCGTGAAGGCCATGTCGAAGAACGGCGCCCCGACGGAGAGCTTCTTGCCGAAGGCCATCTCCGCGATCAGCGGCCAGATCGTGCCCATGAAGACCACGAAGGCCGAGACCCCCAGCAGGATGTTGTTGAAGATCAGCATGGACTCGCGGCTCACCGTGCCGAACACCCCCTTGGAGGCCAGCGCCTCGCCGCGTGCGGCAAACAGCGTCAACGCCCCGCCCATGAAGAGCGCGATCAGGATCAGCAGCGCAACGCCCCGCGTCGGGTCACTGGCAAAGGCATGAACCGAGGTGATGACGCCGGAACGGGTGATGAAGGCGCCCACCAGCGAGAAACCGAAGGCCAGGATGGCCAGCAGCACGGTCCAGCTTTTCAGGCTTTCGCGCTTTTCCACCACGATGGCGGAATGCAGCAGCGCCGCGGCCACCAGCCAGGGCATGAAGGAGGCGTTCTCGACCGGGTCCCAGAACCAGAAGCCGCCCCAGCCCAGCTCGTAATAGGCCCACATGGAGCCCATGGCGATGCCGACGGTCAGGAACATCCAGGCGGCCAGCGTCCAGGGGCGCACCCAGCGGCCCCAGGCGGCATCGACCCGGCCCTCGATCAGCGCGGCAACCGCGAAGGAGAAGCTCATCGAGAGGCCGACATATCCGGTGTAGAGGAAGGGCGGGTGGATCGCCAGCCCGGGGTCCTGCAGCAGCGGGTTCAGGTCCTGCCCGTTGAAGGGCGGAACGGCCAGCCGCAGGAAGGGGTTCGAGGTGAAGATCTCGAAGACCAGGAAGGCAAAGCCGATGCCCCCCTGCACGGCAAGGACCCGCGCCCGGAAGGTCGTGGGAAGGTTGCCACCAAATAGCGCCGCCGCCGCCCCGAAAAGTGCCAGGATCAGGATCCAAAGCAACATGGAGCCCTCGTGGTTCCCCCAGATCCCGGTCAGCTTGTAAAGCATCGGCTGATCGATGTTGGAATTCGCCCAGACCAGCTGGAGCGAAAAATCTGAGGTGACGAAGGCCCGCACCAGAACGGCGAAGGAAAAGCCCACCAGCAGGAGCTGGATCAGGGCTGCGGGCTCGGCCACGGCCATCCAGCCCTGCCAGCGCTTCGCGGCACCGACAAGCGGGACGCTGCACTGGACCAGAGCCACGACCATGGCGAGGATGAGGGAGAAATGACCGAGTTCGTTTAGCATGGCCGGGTTATACGGCGCCAATTCGCCGGTCGCCAATTCAATTCGCCGATACCCTCGCGCGGAAACGTCGCGGCAGACCCGCCTTTTCCACTTTGAACCCTTTGCCCCGGATCCGGCCCTTGGGTCAGCGCGCAGGCCCTTGATTTCATCTTTCCCCAAATATGCGCGCGGAACGCGAAACGGCCGCCGTCCCTTCCGGGGCGGCGGCCGTTTTCCGGGACCCGAGGGCTTCCCCCCGAGTCGCGCGTTCAGCTCTTCTTGTCGGCGCCCTCGTAGACGCCCTGTTCCTTCAGCGCGTCCTTCAGTTCCTTGGGCATGTAGTTCTCGTCGTGCTTGGCCAGGATCTCGGTCGCGTGGAAGACGCCGTTGACGTATTTTCCGGTGCCGATCATGCCCTGTTTCTCGGCGAAGAGATCGGGCAGGATGCCGGTATAGACCACCGGGATGGTCGCACCGCCATCGGTCACCTTGAAATGCACCGTCTCGCCCTGCTCGCGGTCCAGCGTCCCCTCCTCGACCAGCCCGCCCAGGCGGAAGGTCTCGTTCGGCGAAGGGTTCTCGGCCAGCACCTGGCTGGGCGAGCGGAAGTAGTTGATCCCGCCGCGCAGCGAATAGCCGATCAGGCCGGTCGCGATCGCCAGGGCCGCAAAGGCCACGACGATCAGCTGGATACGGCGTTTCTTCTTCAGACCCTTCATCGGACCTCCTTGGGCGCGCTTACGGGAACAGCGGCGCCAGCATCAGGCCGTCGGTTTCCGGCAGGCCAAGCATCAGGTTAGCGTTCTGGATCGCCTGCCCCGACGAGCCCTTGCACAGGTTGTCGAGCGCGGTGACCACGATGGCGCGGCCCGCGATACGCTCGCCGGTCACGCCGATATGCACGAAGTTGGAGCCTCGCACATGATGCGTCGAGGGGGTCTCGCCGAAGGGCAGGACCTCGATGAAGGGCTCCTCGGCATAGGCGGCGACCAGCGCCGCATGAATGGCCTCGGCCTCACCGCTGACATAGGCGGTGCACAGGATCCCGCGGTTGGCGGGCAGCAGATGCGGGGTGAACTGCACCTGCACCGGACGCCCTGCCAGCTTCGAGAACTCCTGGTCGAACTCGCCCAGGTGACGGTGCTTGCCGCCGACGGAATAGGCGTTGTAGCCCTCCGACAGCTCGGCATGCAGCAGGTTCTCCTTGAGCGACCGCCCGGCCCCCGACACGGCGCATTTCATGTCGAGGATGATGTCATCCAGACCGATCACGCCGGCTTCGATCAGCGGGCGGATGGTGAACTGGCCGGTCGCCGCATTGCAGCCCGTGCCCGCCACCAGCCGCGCGCCGGCGATCTCATCGCGGTAGAATTCGGTCAGGCCGTAAACGGCCTCTTTCTGCATCTCGACCGCGGCATGGGCATTGCCGTACCACTTGGTGTATTCCTCGGGGTCGCGCAGCCGGAAGTCCGCCGAAAGATCGACGATCTTCAGCGTCTTCGGCAGGTCGCGGATGACCTCCTGGCTGGTCTTGTGCGGCAGGGCGCAGAACGCCAGGTCGATCTTGTCGAAGTCGATCTGGTCCACCGTCACCAGGTCCGGCAGGCCGAGGTGGCGCAGGTGCGGATAGACCTGTGCCATCGACTGCCCGGCCTTGGAATTGGCGGCCAGCGCCGCGATTTCCATGTTCGGATGGGTGGCGATGAGGCGGATGAGCTCGGCCCCGGTGTAGCCCGAAGCGCCGATGATCGCGATCTGTTTCTTGGTCATGTCTGCGGTCTCTGCCCTGTTCAGCGGCCCCGGAGAGAGAGGTCCGCGTTTGTCTTACGATATCGCCGCGACTGCAACGCGACGGTCATCAAATGCGCGCGACGGGGATGCCTCAGGCGGCGTGAAAGTCAATGCGACGTTTCAGCGCCTGGGTGGCATGGGTGGACACCCGCGCCGGATCGCCGGTGGTCAGGAACATCGACACCTCGCCCGGGCCGCGCTTGTCCGGATGGCGGTTGAGGTAATCTTCCAGCGAGGCCGCCACAAGGTTGGCCTGGGAATAGACCTGCACCTCGGGGCCGAGCGCCTCCCGGAAGGTGGGTTCCATCAGCGGGTAATGGGTGCAGCCCAGGATCGCGGCCTGGGGATGGGGCATCTTGCGCTTCAGCGCCTCCACATGGGAGCGCACCAGCGCCTCGGCCAGGATCATGTCGCCGTCCTCGATCGCATCGACCAGCCCGCCGCAGGCCTGGGCCTCGACATCCACGCCGATGGCGCGGAAGGCCAGTTCGCGCTGGAAGGCGCGGGAGGCGACGGTGGCGGGGGTGGCAAACAGCGCGACATGCTTCACGGCCACTTCGCGCGGCGGGGAATTGTCGCCCCACTGGCGTTCGGTCAGCGACTCGATCAGCGGCACGAAGACGCCCAGCACCCGCTTGTCCGGGGTCAGCCAGCTTTCCTGCATCCGCCGCAGCGCTGCCGCCGACGCGGTATTGCAGGCCAGGATCACCAGATCGCAGCCGGCATCGAACAGCCGCTGCACGCCGGTCTTCGTCAGGTCGTAGATGTCATCGGCGGTGCGCACACCATAGGGCGCATGGCAGTTGTCGCCGTAATAGACGAAGGGCACCTGCGGCAGCCGCTTCGCGCAGGCGTCCAGCACCGTCAGCCCGCCCAGTCCCGAATCGAAAATACCAACCGCCATATCCGTGCGCCCCGGTTTGTCTGTCTTTGCTCCGAAGCCCCATGCTAATCCGACAGGGGCTTCGGCGACAGCTTCTAAGCCCAGCGTGGCGGGAAATCCATCACCGGTTTGCGGGCGGGCGCCCATGCATGGCGGACCGGGCGCCCGGTCCGGGGATCATTCGGCCGCCGTGCGCAGGGGCGGATCGCGCAGCACCGACAGCAGCGCCTCGCGCTCCTTCGCCGCCGCGGCCTCGTTGGCGATCTTGACCGGGCCGAAGCCGCGGATCTTCAGCGGCAGTTCCGCCAGCGCGACGGCGGCATCCAGCATGTCAGGCAGCGTGTCGGGGCGCAGCAGGTCGCGCAGCTCGGCCATGTCGGCCTCGTACTGGGCGATCAGCGCGCGTTCCATCTGCCGTTCGGGCAGGTTGCGGAACGGATCCAGCCGCGTGCCCCGCAGCACCCTGCCCCGCGCCAGCAGCGCCAGCGGCATCCGGAACCAGGGACCGAAGCGGCGCTTCACCGGGCGCCCGTCGGCACCGGTCTTCTCGAGGATCGGCGGTGCCAGGTGATAGCTCATGCGGAACTCCCCCGAGAACGCCGCCCGCGCCTTCGCCCGGGTGCTGCCCAGCAGCCGGGCGACCTCGTATTCATCCTTGTAGGACAGAAGCTTGTGATAACCGAGCGCAACGGCCCGGCGCAGCTTCGGATCCTCGAACCCGGCGACCAGCGCGCGGTAGCGGCGGGCCAGCCTGCGGTTCTGGTAGGCGCTCAGGTGATCGGCGCGCAAGGCGATCTGCGCGTCCAGGGATTTCGGCCGTTCCACCACCTTCGGATGCAGCAGCGCCTCGGCCTCCTGGGGATGCAGCGCGGCCCAGCGGCCAATGTCGAAGGCGCGCAGGTTCTGCGCGACGGCGGCTCCGTTCAGGGTGATCGCCTCGCGCAGCGCCGCCAGCGGCACCGGCACAAGGCCGCGCTGCCAGGCGGCGCCGAAGACCATCATGTTGGAAAAGATGGAATCCCCCATGGTGCGCTGCGCCAGTTCGGAGGCGTCGAACAGGCTCAGCCCCGCCTTCAGCCTTGCCTGAAGCTGCAGCGCCAGCCGGTCCGCGGGGATCGCGAAATCGGTGTCGCGGGTGAAGGCGCCGGTGATGATCTCGTGGCTGTTGATCACCGCCCCGGTGCGCCCCGGCGCAGTCAGGCCCAGCGTCTTGGCCCCGGCGCTGACCACCAGATCGCCGCCGATCAGCACGTCCGCCTCTCCGGTCGAGACGCGGATCGCGTTGATGTCTCCGGGGTCGCGGGCCAGCCGCAGGTGGATCTGCACCGCCCCGCCCTTCTGGGCCAGGCCCGCCATCTCGATCATCCCGGCGCCAAGGCCGGCGATCTGCGCGGCCTGCGCCAGCACCGCGCCGATGGTCACCACCCCGGTACCGCCGACCCCGGTGATCACCACGTTATGGGTGCCCCGGATCTGCGGCAGCACCGGTTCGGGCAGATCGGGCAGGTCGAGCGCAGCCTCTGCCGCCACCTCCTTGCGGATCTGGGCCCCTTCCAGCGTCACGAAACTGGGGCAGAAGCCCTTCAGGCAGGAGAAATCCTTGTTGCAGCTGGATTGATCGATGGCGCGCTTGCGGCCCAGCTCTGTCTCCGCGGGCACGATCGAGACGCAGTTCGACTGCACGCCGCAATCACCGCAGCCCTCGCAGACATCGGTATTGATGAAGACGCGGCGGTCGGGATCGGGGAAGCGGCCCCGCTTGCGCCGCCGCCGCTTTTCGGCGGCACAGGTTTGCACATAGAGGATCGCGCTGGTCCCGGCCTGCTTTGCAAAGGCCTCCTGCACGTTTTGCAAATCGGCGCGCTCGTGCTGCTCTGCGGCCTTCGGGAAACGGTCGAGGTCCAGCGCTTCCTTTTCGTCATGGACCACCGCCAGCCGGGTCACGCCCATGGCCAGCAGCTCTTCGGCGATGCGATAGGCGGTCAGCCCGCCCTCGTTCGGCTGGCCGCCGGTCATGGCGACGGCATCGTTGAAGAGGATCTTGTAGGTGATGTTGACGCCACTGGCCACGGCGGCCCGGATGGCCTGAAGGCCCGAGTGGTTGTAGGTGCCGTCGCCGATGTTCTGGAAGACATGGGTGCGGGTGGAAAACGGCGCCTCGCCGATCCAGTTCGCGCCCTCGGCGCCCATATGGGTGAAACCGTCGGTGTCGCGATCCATCCACTGCGCCATGTAATGGCAGCCGATCCCGGCATAGGCGCGCGCGCCCTCCGGCACCCTGGTCGAGGTGTTGTGCGGGCAGCCCGAGCAGAAATAGGGCAGCCGCGCCGCCAGATCGGTCACGTTGTCGCCGCGCCGCGCCTCGTCAAGCTGCGCGGCGGCGGCCCGCAGAGCCTCCGAGGCATGGCCCTCCTCGGTCAGGATCCCGGCCAGCACCCCGGCGATCTGCACCGGATCAAGCTGCATCGTGGCGGGAAACAGCGTGCGGCCATGGCGGGTCTTGCCCCAGACATGGCGCCCGCGCCGGTCCTCGAACAGGATCTCCTTGATCTGGCTCTCGATCAGGGCGCGCTTTTCCTCGACCACGAGGATCGCATCCAGCCCCTCGGCCCAGTCAGCAAAAGAGGCGCCATCCAGCGGCCAGACCTGCGCGATCTTGTAGGTCGAGATCCCCAGCCGCTCGGCCGCCTCCCGGTCCAGCCCCAGCAGCGCCAGCGCATGTTGCAGGTCGAGCCAGTTCTTGCCCGCCGCCACCAGGCCGATCTTCGCCCCCGGACCGCGCCAGACCGGATGGTCGATGCGATTGGCGCGGGCATAGGCGCGGGCAGCGGCGATCTTGTGATCGACCAGCCGCGCCTCCTGCGCCTGAGGGCTGTCGCCCAGGCGGATGTTCAGCCCGCCCTCGGGCAGGCCCGGCGGCGTGGCCAGCACCATGCGGTCGGGGCGGCCATCGACGATGGCGGTGCTTTCCACCGTGTCCTTCATCAGCTTCAGCCCGACCCAGACCCCGGCGTGGCGCGACAGCCCGTAGCCGTAGGCGCCCAGGTCCAGGATCTCCTGCACCCCGGCGGGGCTGAGCACGGGCATACCGGCATCGATGGCGGCAAATTCGCTTTGATGCAGCACGGTGGAGCTTTCGCCGGTGTGATCGTCGCCCATCGCCATCAGCACGCCGCCGAAGGGCGCGGTGCCGGCGGAATTGGCGTGGCGCATCACGTCGCCGGAGCGGTCCACACCCGGCCCCTTGCCGTACCACAGGCCGAAAACGCCGTCGAAACGCCCCTCGCCGCGCAGTTCGGCCTGCTGGCTGCCCCAGAGCGCGGTGGCTGCCAGATCCTCGTTCAGCCCCTCCTGAAAGCGGATGTCCGCCGCCTCCAGCAGGGCGCCGGCGCGGTGCATCTGCATGTCCACAGCACCAAGCGGCGATCCGCGGTAGCCGGTGACATAGCCGGCGGTGTGCCGCCCTGCGGCACGATCGCGCGCCTTCTGCATCAGCATCAGACGCACCAATGCCTGGGTCCCGCTCAGCAGGACCTGGGGTTTCTCCAAATCGAACCTGTCATTTAAGCTGATCCGAGGTTGGGTCATGACTGGCCTCCTCTCGTCTTCATAAAGTCACAGGTGGCGCCGGATCGGGCGCAGGCCGCAGAAAATTCCCGCAACCACCTGTCCTTCCGCTATCATGCCCATTAAGAGACCTGCGACAAACCTCGGTGCAGTATAAATCCGAATTTTCGCGAATAGATCGGCAGATTGCTCAAAGATGGACTGGGACAAGCTTAGAATTTTCCACGCTGTCGCCGATGCGGGCAGCCTGACTCACGCCGGGGACGCCCTGCACCTGTCGCAATCCGCCGTCTCTCGGCAGATCCGCGGGCTGGAGGAAAGCCTCAACACCACGCTCTTCCACCGCCATGCGCGGGGCCTGATCCTGACGGAACAGGGAGAGCTGCTGTTCGACGCCACCCGCGCCATGGCCAAGCGCCTGGAAACCGCCACCGCGCGGATCCGCGACAGCGAAGAGGAAGTCTTCGGCGAACTGCGCGTGACCACCGCCATCGGCTTCGGCACCCTGTGGCTGGCCCCGCGCCTGCCCAAGCTCTACGAACAGTATCCCGATCTGAAGATCGACCTGATGCTGGAAGAGCGCGTGCTGGACCTGCCGATGCGCGAGGCCGACGTGGCCGTGCGCATGAAGGAGCCCAGCCAGGCCGACCTGATCCGCAAGAAGATCATGTCGATCCGGATGCGCTGCTATGCCTCCACCGGCTATATCGAGCGTTACGGCCGCCCCGAGAAGCCCGAGGATCTGAACCAGCACCGGCTGATCTGCCAGACCCCCGCCTCTCCGCAGGTGACGGGGGGCGCGATGCTGGTCAGCCAGCTGATGTCGCATGACGTGCGTTCGACCCTGACGGTGAACAACTACTTCGGCGTGCTGCAGGCGGTGGTCCATGACCTTGGCATCGGCGTGCTGCCCGACTACCTGATCGAGGAATTCCCGACCCTTCAGCGGATCTTCCCCGATGTGGAAAGCACCGAAGTGCCGGTCTTCCTCGCCTATCCCGAAGAGCTGCGCCATTCCAAGCGCGTGGCGGCCTTCCGCGACTTCGTGCAGGAGGAAATCCTGCTGCACCGCCGCACCATCCGCGAACTGCGCGAGCGCGACGAGACGGAGTGATCCGTCCGCGCGCCGGCAGGCCGCGAATCAAATCCCCCTTCCGAAAACGCGATTCGCTGCCCCGATTCGGGCGCGATTGCAACGAATGCATAGCTGCAATGCGGCTCTTGCGGGAAATTGGGACTTGATCGTTCACAGTCCGGCGCATATTTCAGCACTCGACGGTGATGCTGCCTTGCGGCACATCATCTTCATACCTCCCTGTTGGACCTGGCCGGACCTTGTGTCCGGCCTTTTTTTTGGCCCCGGGCGCTCCCCCCGCACTTTCTCCTGCACCAAGGCGGCAGCGCCCCCGACACGGGGCCGCATGTCGGCGGCTCCCGAAAAAATTCGCGGATCGCGGGGAACCAGGCGGCGCTCCCGATCATTGTCCTTTCGAAGCACTTAACGGCCACATGAAAGGAAAGACTATGAAAACCTTCGGTAAAATCGTCTCCGGTGTGACCCTTGCCACCGTTCTGCCGCTGTCCGCCATGGCACTGGATGCCCAGTCGAGCGAAGACATCGCTTCGGGCCGCATGGACACCGAGGAATCCATCGTTGCCTCCAAGCCGGCGATGGAGCCCGCCAAGATCCAGACCGAGGAAGCCAACTTCGATACCTTCCTGGCCGGCGCCACGAAGATCGAGTCCCCGCTTGACCGCACCAACGTCATGAGCACCGACAACCAGGTCGTCGGCTTCGTCTCCGACGTCTACAAGATGCCGGTCGGCCCCGACTACGCCCTGGTGAAGACCTATGCCAACGGCGACACGGTCGAACAGAAGATGCTGGTCCCGGTCGAGCACATGACCGCCGACGGCAAGCTGATGATGGAAGGCAACCGGGACGAGATTCGCCAGGCCCTGATCCCCAACGGCGACGAATCCTCGGACGCGGCCACCGATCCCAGCTGATCGCCACACCGGTCGCAGATCCTGGAGAGGGTGCGGAGCAATCCGCACCCTTTTCGCGTGACCCCGGGACGGCAGCGCTCTTTTTCCGTCGCCAGCCCCTTCCCCACCGGGCGGCAGTCGCGTAAATCGGGCCGCATCCAGCCATAGGGGATCCATATGCAAGAACCCGCCATCACCGAAGACCTGATCGCGAGCCACGGGATCAAGCCCGAGGAATATGCCGAGATCCTCAAGATCCTGAACCGGGAACCGACGTTCACCGAACTCGGCATCTTCTCGGCCATGTGGAACGAGCACTGCTCGTACAAATCGTCCAAGCGCTGGCTGCGCACCCTGCCGACCTCGGGTCCGCAGGTCATCTGCGGCCCCGGCGAAAACGCGGGCGTCGTCGATATCGGCGATGGCCAGGCCGTCGTCTTCAAGATGGAAAGCCACAACCACCCCTCCTACATCGAGCCCTACCAGGGCGCGGCGACGGGCGTCGGCGGCATCCTGCGGGACGTCTTCACCATGGGCGCACGGCCCATCGCGGCGATGAACTCGCTCTCGTTCGGGGATCCGGCGCTGGCGAAGACGAAACAGCTGGTGCACGGCGTCGTCGAAGGTGTCGGCGGCTACGGCAACTGCTTCGGCGTGCCGACCGTGGGCGGCGAAGTGCGCTTTGACTCGGCCTACAACGGCAACTGCCTGGTCAACGCCTTCGCGGCGGGCCTCGCGGATGCGGACAAGATCTTCTACTCGGCCGCCAGCGGCGTCGGTATGCCGGTGGTCTACCTGGGTGCGAAAACCGGGCGCGACGGCGTCGGCGGTGCCACCATGGCCTCGGCGGAATTCGATGATACCATCGAAGAGAAACGCCCCACCGTCCAGGTCGGCGACCCGTTCACCGAAAAGCGCCTGATGGAAGCCACGCTGGAGCTGATGCAGACCGGCGCCGTGATCTCGATCCAGGACATGGGCGCTGCGGGTCTGACCTGCTCGGCCGTGGAAATGGGCGACAAGGGTGGCCTGGGCGTGCATCTGCGCCTCGACGACGTGCCGCAGCGCGAAGTCGGCATGACCGCCTACGAGATGATGCTCTCGGAATCCCAGGAACGGATGCTGATGGTCCTCAAGCCCGAGCTTGAAGCCGAAGCCCGCGCCGTCTTCGAGAAATGGGACCTCGACTTTGCCATCGTCGGCAAGACCATCGCCGAGGACCGCTTCATCATCGAACATGCCGGCAAGGTCTGGGCGGATCTGCCGCTGTCGAAACTCTCGTCCTCGGCGCCCGAATACGACCGTCCCTTCGTGGACACCCCCGCGGTCGAGGCCCTGGCCGATGCCGACATCCCCTCGGTCGATCCGATCGACGGGCTGAAGGCGCTGATCGCTTCGCCGAACTACGCCTCCAAGCAGTGGGTCTACGAACAGTACGACTCCATGGTGATGGCCGACACCACCACCGGCCCCGGCCTGGGCGCGGGCATCCTGCGCGTGCACGGCACCGGCAAGGCGCTGGCCTTCACCAGCGACGTGACCCCCCGCTACGTCAAGGCGAACCCGTTCGAGGGCGGCAAGCAGGCCGTGGCCGAAGCCTACCGCAACCTGATCGCCAAGGGCGCGCTGCCGCTGGCGACCACCGACAACCTGAACTTCGGCAACCCCGAGAAGCCCGAGATCATGGGCCAGTTCGTCGGTGCGATCAAAGGTATCGGCGAGGCGGTTGCCGCGCTCGACATGCCGATCGTCTCGGGCAACGTCTCGCTTTACAACGAGACCGACGGCCGCGCGATCCTGCCGACCCCGACCATCGGCGCCGTCGGCCTGATCGCGGATGCAGAGCAGGCGATCACCGGCTCCGTGCGCGACGGCCATGTCGCCCTGCTGGTCGGTGCGCCCGGCACCCACCTGGGCCAGTCGGCCCTGCTGGCCGAGGTGTTCAACCGCACCGAGGGCGATGCCCCCGCCGTGGATCTGGCCACCGAGAAGCTGCATGGCGAGTTCATTCGCGCCAATGCCGCCTTCATCAAGGCCTGCACCGACCTGGGCGATGGCGGCCTTGCGCTGGCGGCCTTCGAGATGGCGGAAGCCGCGGGCGTGGGCGTCAGCCTCGACTCCGCGGACCAGCAGCAGCTCTTCGGCGAGGATCAGGCGCGTTACCTCGTGGCCTGCAACTTCGACGAGGCCGAAGCGCTGATGGTCGCCGCTGGCAAGGCGGGCGTTCCGGTCACCGCCGTCGGCAAGTTCGGCGGTTCGGACGTCAGCTTCGGCGGCGTCTCGGCCCCGCTTGCGGAGCTGTCGCAGACCTTCCGTTCGGCCTTCGGCGCCACTTTCGCCTGACCCGGTGATCCCGATTTCTGCAACGCGCGGAGCCCCATGGCTTCGCGCGTTGTCATGCGGGACGCTTGCGGGGCGATCCGCCCTGACCTACATTCAAAGAAAACGACGGAGACCCCCATGTCCCTTGAGGCCCAAGACATCGCCGCCCTGATCCGCGCAAGCTTCCCCGATGCAAAGATCGAGGTCCAGGGCGACGACGGCCAGCATTTCTCGGCGATGGTCGAGGACGAGAGCTTCCGTGGCAAGAACCGGGTCCAGCAGCAGCGCGCCGTCTATGCCGCCCTCAAGGGCAAGATGGACGGGCCCAACGGCGAACTGCACGCCCTGGCGCTGACCACCCGCGCGCCGGACTGATCCGCAGGGATCCCAGCCCGATCAACCTGTTGCGGAACGATCCCCGTTCCGCGCTGCGCAGTTTCATATCCGGCTGTGCAGCTGTTGCATCCCATGGCACACGCCTGCCACTGGATTCTTTGACGCTGTCATAGTATCCAGCGGTTCAAGGGATATTCCGATGACCGCCGCAAGGAGGCGACGATGACCACCGACGCAAAGAGCCGTATCGAAGACACCGTGAAAGCCAATGACGTGGTGCTCTACATGAAGGGCACCAAGGAAATGCCGCAATGCGGCTTCTCTTCCCGCGTGGCCGGCGTGCTGAACTACATGGGCGTCGATTTCGTCGACGTGAACGTTCTGGCAGACCCCGACATCCGCCAGGGCATCAAGGACTACTCGGACTGGCCGACCATTCCCCAGCTCTACGTGAAGGGTGAATTCGTCGGCGGCTGCGACATCATCACCGAGATGACCCTCTCGGGCGAGCTGGACACGCTGTTCGACACTTCGGGCGTGGCCTATTCGAAGGATGCCGCCGACAAGATCCGCGCCGCCAACGCCTGATCCGGCTCCGGGGTCTGCCCCCCGGCACCGGAACGCGCCTAGGGTGACGTCTTGCAGAAGGCGAAGAGGGTGACCTCTTCGCCTTTTTCCTTGTCCGTCACCGCCGGATCGAACCACGACAGCCGCGCGGTGTCGCCCTTGGACCACCACTGGTAGCCCGCATTCCCGCCGTAGCGCGCCCCCGAGGCCGACAGGACCTGCGGCAGCGCGATCTGGCGCCCTTCGGCCTGCAGCACCACGACCGAAGCCTCGCCCGCGTTGACATAGGTTGCCGGGATCTCGACGCCGCGCTCGCAGTGGTAGATCACCTGGATCAGCGCCGGGTCCCCGGCCAGCGCCGCGCCGCCGGAGGCCGACAGGGCCAGCCCCGCCGCCAGCAGGAGGCGCCGCGCGCTCATTCCGCCGTACCGGCCTTGGCGGCGATCTGGTGCGCCAGGTATTCCGCGCGCTCCGCCAGGTCCGCCAGCGCCTGCTGGACCGAGGGCGGCACCACTTCGCGCACCACCTCGACCTCGACCTCCTTGACCACCTCGACCTTCTCGGGCGCGGGGGCCGGCTGGTTGCGCAGGTTCGTCACCTCTTCCTTCAGCGCCTCGATCTCGTGCTGGAGGGTGGTGATGCGCTCCTCGGCGCGCCCGGTCCGGTCGGCCAGCATCAGCCCCGCCATCAGCAGCATCGTCGCCTCGGGAATGCGACCGGTCTGGCCCAGCAGCGCCTGGGCCTCCTGATCCAGCTGGTCCGCCGCATAGCGCAGGAAGCTTTCCTGCCCGGCTTCGCAGGCCACGTCGAAGCTGCGTCCACCGATCGTTACCGTCACATTGGGCATCATGCGTCCCCTTTCGCGACTTCCTCGGCCATCAGCGGCCGCAACACCGCCATGATCGAGGCCGCCTCGGCCCGTGCCGCGGCGTGATCGGCGCGCAGCGATTCCATCTCGGCCATCAGCCCCTCCGCCATCAGCTCGGCGCCGGCAGCCTCATGGGCCTCGCGCAGGGCACGGTTGTTGGACCGCAGCTGGTCGTTGACCGCCCGCAGCCGCTGCATTTCCTCTTCCATCTGCGCCAGCGCCTCCAGTGCCTCCGGCGCGACCGAGGTCTCGGGCTCGGTCGCGGCCTCGGGGCTGGCGGCAATGGCGGCCTCCAGCTCGGCGATGCGCTCCTGCTGGGTCGCGAGGCGCGCCTCGGCGGTCTCCAGGCCGGCACCCCGGGCCTCGGCGGCTTCCAGCGCGGCCTCCAGCGTCTGGACCCGGGCCTCAGCCGCGCTCAGCGCGGCGGCCTGGCCCGCGGTACCGGCCAGTTCGGCCTCAAGCGCGGCAATGCGGTCCCGCGCCTCGGTCAGCTCGGGCGGATCCTCGGGGGTGGTCGCCGCCTCCATGGCAGCCTCCAGCTCGGCCTTCTCGCCTTCCAGCGCCGCCAGCGTCTCCTCGAGGGCGGTGATCCGGTCGCGGGCGGCCTGCAGCGCCCCCTCCTGATCCGCCTGCCCCTCGTGCAGCTTCGCCAGCTCGGCCTTCAGCGCCGCCTTGCTGTCCTGGGCCTTCGCCAGCTCGGCCTCCAGGGCCGTGCGGCTGTCCTGCACCCGCGAAAGCTCGGCCCGGAGCGCCGCCTCGGCCTCCGGATCGGGCGTGGCCTGCGGCGCGGCAACCGGCCAGGCGTCAAAGCCGGTCTCAATCCGGTCCAACGCCGCCAGGATGCGTCCCTGCAATTCATCCAGCTCTGTCATCTGCTCTCTTCACTGCGGTTCAATCTTTACCTTTCGGGCACCTTATAGGGATCCTGTCCGGCCCGGAACGGCCCTTGTGGCTTCTCCCCGGGTCAGGGCGCGAATCGCGGCACCCCTGCCTGAAGACAGATCCTAGCGGAAACCCCTGAGAATTCCCAAACCGGCGCTATTTTCAGCCAATCGACGCCGGAACGCGCCTTGCTGCGCTTGCGTTTCACGTCTTGGCTGGTATGAGCGCTAACACTGCGGGCAGCCCGCCCGCCGCATCTTTTTGCCACCCCCGAAGGGAGACCCAAGTGGATATCGAGGCCCTGCGCAACGCACATCCCGAACACTGGTCCAAGGCCGCCGCGATCCGCGTGCTGACGCTCGACGCCGTCGCCGCCGCGAATTCCGGCCATTCCGGCATGCCGATCGGCATGGCCGACGTCGCCACCGTGCTGTTCGAAAAGCACCTCAAGTTCGACGCCTCCGCGCCCAACTGGTTCGACCGCGACCGCTTCATCCTGTCGGCGGGCCATGGCTCGATGCTGCTTTACTCCCTGCTGCACCTCACCGGCTACGAGCAGTTCCCGATCGAGGAAGTGAAGAACTTCCGCCAGTGGGGCGCCCGCACCGCCGGCCACCCGGAAAACTTCCTTGCCAACGGCATCGAGACGACGACCGGCCCGCTTGGCCAGGGCATCGCCATGTCGGTGGGCTTCGCCATGGCCGAAGCCATGCTGCGCGGCCAGCTGGGCAAGCGCCTGGTGGATCACTACACCTACGTCATCGCCGGCGACGGCTGCCTGATGGAAGGTGTCTCCGAGGAAGCGATCTCCCTCGCCGGTCGCCACGAGCTGGAAAAGCTGGTCGTCTTCTGGGACAACAACAACATCACCATCGACGGCACGGTCGACCTGGCCTCGCGCACCGACCAGGTCGCGCGTTTCAAGGCGAACGGCTGGCACGTCCAGGAAATCGACGGCCATGACCCGGAGGCCATCGACGCGGCGATCACCGCGGCGAAGAAGTCCGGCAAGCCCTCGATGATCGCCTGCAAGACGCATATCGCGCTTGGTCACGCGGCCCAGGACACCTCCAAGGGCCATGGCGCGCTGACCAACCCCGATCAGATGGCCGCCGCCAAGGCCGCCTACGGCTGGACCGCCCCCGCCTTCGAGATCCCGGCCGAGATCAAGTCCGCCTGGGAAGAGATCGGCCGTCGCGGCGCCGCCGAGCGTTTCGCCTGGGAAGAGCGCTTCGCCGCCCTCTCCGAGCGCAAGCAGGCCGAGATCACCCGCCGCATCAACGGTGAAGTGCCCCCCAAGCTGGCCTCGGTCGTGCGCGCCCTGAAAAAGCAGCATGCCGAAGCCCTGCCCAAGGTCGCGACCCGCAAGGCGTCGGAACTGGCGCTGGAAGTCATCAACCCGGTGCTGCCGGAAACCATCGGCGGCTCGGCCGACCTGACGGGCTCCAACAACACCAAGACCGCCGACCTGGGCATCTTCGACACCGACAACCTCAAGGGCCGTTTCGTGCACTGGGGCATCCGTGAACACGGCATGGCGGCGGCGATGAACGGCATGGCGCTGCACGGCGGCCTCAAGCCCTACTCCGGCACCTTCTTCTGCTTCACCGACTACGCCCGCCCCGCGATGCGCCTGTCGGCCCTGATGCAGGTCGCGCCGGTCTACGTCATGACGCACGACTCGATCGGCCTTGGTGAAGATGGCCCGACCCACCAGCCGGTCGAACATCTGGCGATGTGCCGCGCGACCCCCAACACCCTGGTGTTCCGCCCCGCCGATGCCGTGGAAACCGCCGAAGCCTGGGAAATCGCGCTGACGCAGACCTCGACCCCCTCGGTGCTGTCGCTGACCCGGCAGAACCTGCCGACCCTGCGGACCGAGTTCAAGGCCAAGAACATGGTCGCCCAGGGCGCCTACGTGCTGGCCGAAGCCGAGGGCAAGCGCCAGGCGATCCTGATGGCGACCGGCTCCGAAGTCGCCATCGCCATGGAAGCCAAGGCCCTGCTGGAAGCAGAAGGCATCGGGACCCGCGTCGTCTCCATGCCCTGCTTCGAGCTTTTCGCGCAGCAGGAAGAGAGCCTGCGCAAGCGCGTCCTGCCGGCTGGCCCGGTCCGGGTCGCCATCGAGGCCGGCGCCCGCATGGGCTGGGACCAGTGGCTGCTGGGCGAACGTGGCCGCGAGGCCAAGGCCGGCTTCGTCGGCATGGAGGGCTTCGGCGCCTCCGCCCCGGCGGAAGTGCTTTACGAGAAGTTCGGCATCACCGCTGCGGCCGTGGCCGACAAGGTCAAGTCGCTGCTCTGAGGCCTCCCGTAAGATCGACAAGGGCCGGCCATGCGCCGGCCCTTTTGCCCTTCGGGCAAAGCCTCCGGCGGGGATATTTGTGGCCAGATGAAAGAGCCGGGTCCCGTCCTGGACATTTTCTTGTTCCAAATACCTCGGGGGAGGCTCCGCAGGAGCCGGGGGCGGAGCCCCCTGACTCGCTTTCGGACAGGCGATTCTCAGGGTCCGAGACACCCGATGCTGCTGCGCAGCACAAGTTAGCGCCACCGGCAGCGCCAAGGTTAGCGCAACCATGGGCAGCGCCGTGATGTTTTCGCTAACATACTGGCAGAAAACAGAATTCCCCCTTACCCCGGGTCCCTCTTTGCCCTATCTAACCGACAGGTTCGTTAGCAGGAGACACGGGACATGACGGTCACTCTGGCAATCAACGGTTTCGGCCGCATCGGTCGCTGCACGCTTGCGCATATCGCCGAGGCGGCGCGCAACGACGTGCAGGTCGTCAAGATCAACGCCACCGGCCCGATCGAGACCAATGCCCACCTGCTGAAATACGACAGCGTGCACGGCCGCTTCGGCAACGAGGTGAAGATCGCCGGCAACACGATGGATATCGGTCGCGGCCCGATGGAGGTCTTCTCGACCTACAACCCCGACGAGCTGGACTGGGAGGGCATCGACGTCGTGCTGGAATGCACCGGCGTGTTCAACGACGGCAACAAGGCCAAGGTCCACATGGAGCGCGGCGCCAAGTCGGTCCTGATCTCTGCCCCCGCCAAGAACGTCCAGAAGACCATCGTCTACGGCGTCAACCACCGCGACCTGGTGGAAGGCGACACGATGATCTCGAACGGGTCCTGCACCACGAACTGCCTGGCGCCGCTTGCGAAGGTCCTCAACGATGCCATCGGCATCGAGAGCGGGATCATGACCACCATCCACTCCTACACCGGCGACCAGCCCACCCTGGACCGTCGTCACAAGGATCTTTACCGCGCCCGCGCCGCCGCCATGAGCCAGGTGCCGACCTCGACCGGGGCCGCAAAGGCTCTGGGGCTGGTGCTGCCGGAACTGGCCGGCAAGCTGGACGGTTCGGCGATCCGCGTGCCGACCCCGAACGTCTCCTGCGTCGACCTGACCTTCATGGCCGGCAAGGACGTCACCGTGGACGACGTGAACGAGGTCGTGCGCGAAGCCGCCGCCGGTCACATGGGTCATGTGCTGGGCTACGATCCCGAGCCCAAGGTCTCGATCGACTTCACCCATACCGAGCAATCCTCGATCTTCGCGCCCGACCAGACCAAGGTCATGGGCAAGCGCCTGGTCCGCGTGCTGGCCTGGTACGACAACGAATGGGGCTTCTCCTGCCGCATGGCGGATGTCGCTGCCGCCCTCGGCCGCCTTCAGAAATAAGATCCCGGCCCGTCAGCGGGCCGCCCCCCGACGAACCAACCTGCCCCGGAGCGTGCCCCGCACCTCCGGGGTTTTCACGTTTCACCCGATCCCGGGTCGGAGACGGGACGAGACACTGGACAAACTGTTAGCGCTAGCGGTATCAAGTGGTCAAATTTCCGGGCCACCGGAAGGGACTGCAACTGCAAGCGCACCGCGGGCGCGGTGCCGGGAGGATCACCATGGCTACCACTGTCGCGATCAACGGATTCGGACGCATCGGGCGCAACGTGCTGCGCGCCATCGCCGAGAGCGGGCGCACCGATGTCGAGGTCGTCGCCGTCAACGACCTGGCCCCGGTGGACACCAATGCCCACCTGTTCCGCTACGACAGCGTGCATGGCCGCTTCGCCGGAGAGGTCACCACCGGCGAGGACTGGATGGATGTCGGCACCGGCAACAAGATCAAGGTCACCGCGATCCGCAACCCCGAGGAACTGCCCTGGGGCGACGTGGACATCGCGCTGGAATGCACCGGCCTCTTCGTCAAGCGAGAGGCCGCCGCGCGTCACCTTGCCAATGGCTCCAAGCGCGTGCTGGTTTCCGCCCCCTGCTCCGAGGCCGATGCAACCGCCGTCTTCGGCGTCAACCACCTGAGCCTCAAGCCCGAGCATACCGTCGTCTCGAACGCCTCCTGCACGACCAACTGCCTCAGCCCCGTTGCCAAGGTGCTGAACGACCTGGTGGGCATCAAGACCGGCTTCATGACCACGATCCACTCCTACACCGGGGACCAGCCGACGCTGGACCGCACCCACAAGGACCTTTACCGCGCCCGCGCCGCGGCCATGTCGATGATCCCGACCTCGACCGGGGCCGCCAAGGCCGTGGGCCTGGTGCTGCCCGAGCTGAAGGGCAAGCTGGACGGCGTGGCGATCCGGGTGCCAACGCCCAATGTCTCCTGCGTGGACCTGACCTTCACCGCCGCGCGCGAAACCACCGCCGAAGAGATCAACGCCGCCATCATCGCCGCCGCCGACGGCCCGCTGAAGGGCATCCTGGGCTATACCGCAGAGCCCCTGGTTTCGGTCGACCTGAACCATGATGCCCACAGCTCCACCCTGGCGCTGGACCAGACCAAGGTTCTGGACGGAACCATGGTGCGGATCCTCAGCTGGTACGACAACGAATGGGGCTTCTCCAACCGCATGGCCGACATGGCCGCGCACATGGGATCCCTGATCTAAAGATACAGGTTCGTTTCCAAATAATCGGGGGCCGTTCAGGAGTTGTTCTTGAACGGCCCCTTATGCTTTGGCAGGATCGCGGTGGAGGGCATGGATGTCGAACAGGCTGGCACTGGTGCTGGGAAGCGGCAACGCCGCCTTCCTGGTCTGGGATCATCTGGCCCGGGAGGGCACCACCACGCTGTTTCTTCTGCGCAAGGGCGTGGATTTCATCACGTGGATCGCCTTCTGGCACTGAGGGGCCTGGCACGAAGGGAGACCGGGGCAGCATGAACGTCATTGAGATCGCGGGGATCGTCGCCGTCCTCTGCCTCGCGGCCCTGGGTCTCTACAGCCTGCTTTGGAAGCGCCGGGCAGAGGCGCTGGTGCCGCCACGCGGCCAGTTCACGACCCTGTCGACGGGCCGGCTGCATTATGTCGAGCGCGGCACCGGACCGGCAATCCTGATGCTGCACGGGCTGGGCGGCCAGCTGGGCAACTTCGACCTCGGGCTGATCGATGCGCTGGCCCGCGATCACCGGGTCATCGTGCCGGACCGCCCCGGCATGGGCTGGTCCGAACGGCCCCGCAAGGATCCCGCCGCCCCCGCCGACAATGCCGCCCGGATGCTGGAGCTGATGGAGGTCCTCGGGCTGGAAAAACCGCTGGTGGTGGGCCATTCGCTGGGCGGGGCGATCGCCCTGGCCATGGCCGCCGCCGCGCCGGAGCGGTTGCGGGGCCTGGCGCTGCTGTCGCCGCTGACCACGCCGGGTCAGCCGCCCTCTCCGATGTTCGAGCCGCTCGATATCCGCAGCGACCTGCTGCGCCGGCTCTACAGCTGGACACTGGCCACCCCGGGGGCGCTGCGCGCCACGCCGCAGATCCTGGCCGCGCTCTACGGTCCCGAGGCCCCGCCCGCCGAGGCGGCCCTGCGCGGCGGCGCGCTGCTGGGGCTGCGCCCGGGGCATTTCTATCACACCAGCCGGGAATACCGGGCCTCGACCACCGGGCTGACGGAGATCGCCGAGGCCAGCCGCCGCCTGACCCTGCCCGCCGGCATCCTGTTCGGCACCGGCGACCTGATCCTGGAAGCCCGGGTGCATGGCACGGCCTTCTGCGCCGAACGGCCCGGGATCACGCTGCAGATGGTGCCGGGCGGGCACATGCTGCCGATGACCCAGCCCGAGACCTGCGCCGCCTTCATCCGCGGCATCGGCGCGGCGGCCTGAGGGCGGCGCCCGCTCTCAGCGCTTGTCCAGCTTGGCGCGCAGCCGTTCGGCCACCGATTGGGTGACAAAATTCGACACCTCGCCGTCCAGCCGGGCAATTTCCTTCACCAGCTTGGAGGCAATGGCCTGATGATGGGTATCGGCCATCAGGAAAACCGTCTCGATCGAACTGTCGAGCATCCGGTTCATCCCGACCATCTGGAATTCGTATTCGAAATCCGTGACCGCCCGCAGCCCGCGCACGATGATCGAGGCACCGACATCATGGGCGCAGTGGATCAGCAGGTTCTCGAACGGATGGGCGACGATCTCGATCCCCATTTCCTCCGAGAGACGGGCGCATTCGGCCTCGATCATCTCGACCCGCTCCTCGAGCGAGAACAGGGGCCCCTTGTCGCGGTTGATCGCGACACCGATCACCAGCCGGTCCACCAGGGCCGAGGCCCGCCGGATGATGTCCAGGTGGCCAAGCGTGATCGGATCGAAAGTGCCGGGGTAAAGACCGATGCGCATGGGGGCCTCCTCGGGTTGCGTCCGGGCGGAAGCAACAATATCGCGCAAGGGTTTGCAACCCCCGGACGCCCGATTGCGGGCATTCGCCCCACCCTTTTGGCCGGGCGGCGCCCCGGCGGAAGGCGGATGGAAACCGCCCCGACCGGCGAAGAACATTGGATGCGTCTTCATGATGCCGGTCGAGGCGCCGGACGGGACGGTCCCGCATCCATCTCAGATGGCTCCCCAGCGTGAAATGACCGTCCCTCCCCTCCGGAAGCCACATCCGGTCACGGCTTCCGAACCTCGGGCCCGAGACCCGGACCCGTCAATGGCGAGGGCCCTAGTAGCCCATGATCATGCCTTCCAGCGCATCCTTCTCCATTGCCAGCTGGTCCAGCCGCGCCTTCACCGCGTCGCCGATGGTGACGATGCCCACCAGCTCTCCGTCCTCGGTGATCGGCATGTGGCGGAAACGCCCCTCCGTCATCCGGCTCAGCACTTCCAGCACCGGCATGTCCGGCGTGCCGCATTGCGGCGTGCGCGTCATCAGCGCCTCTGCCGGCAGATCCAGGATCGCCGCCCCGCGCGAGGCCAGGCCCCGCACCAGGTCACGCTCCGACAGGATCCCGTCGGCATGTTTTCCGGTATAGCTGATGACGACACCGCCGATACGATGCGCCTTCAGCAACTCCGCGACCTCGCGGATCGGCGTGTCCGGTGTCACCGTGATGACCCGCGCCTCCCCCTTGGCCTTGAGTATCTGCTGCACAAGCATCCGATTCCTCCCTCAAGATCTCCAGTCCTCCACCCTCAGCGTCGGTGACGGACCCCTGATCTGTCAAGGGATGGCTTCACGGCGCTGGATCTCTCCGCGCAGCCGGTCCGACAGCAGGGTGGCAAAACGGTTCATCCGCTCCAGCCGCGTGTCGTCGGCATGGCGCACCAGATAGAAGCTGCGCCGGAGCGAGATCCGCTCGGGCAGGACGCGCACCAGATCCGGCTGATGCGGCAGGGAAAAATCGTGGATGATGCCAACCCCCGCACCGGCGGCGATCCAGTTGAACTGCACCGAGACAGAGTTCGAAGCCAGCGGCACGCGCTCTGCGCCGACCTCTCCCAGGTAGTCCAGTTCCTTGTCGAAGATCATGTCGGGGATATAGCCCACGAGGCGATGATGTCGCAGGTCCATCAGCTCGCGGATCGGCGGGGTCCGGGCCAGGTAGTCCCGCGTCGCCGCCAGATGCAGGTGGTAATCCGAGATCTTCTTGACCATCAGCCGCCCCGCCGTCGGGGCCGAGACGGTGATCGCCACGTCGGCCTCGCGCTTGGTCAGGTTGAACAGCCGCGGCAGCGCGACGATCTGGATCTCAAGCTCGGGGTTCTCCTCCGAGATCGAGGCGCAGACCTGCGGCAGCAGGAAGTTCGCCACCCCGTCCGGCGCGCCGATGCGGATCTGCCCCGACAGGCCCGCCGCGCCCTGCCCGGCCACCTCGGCCTCGCCGGCGGCCAGCGCCGCCTCGGCGCGCGTCGCGTGGCCCATCAGCCGCTGGCCCGCCTCGGTCAGCGCATAGCCCTGCGGAGACTTGGCAAACAGCGCCGCACCCATGCTTTCTTCCAGCCGCGCGATGCGCCGACCCACCGTCGCCGGGTCGATGCGCAGCTGCCGGGCCGCCGCCGACAGGCTTTCCAGCCGGCCCACGGACAGGAAACATCTCAGGTCATCCCAGTTCATCTTGCATCCCTGCAAAGCCTATTTGTGGAATTTCCTGTTTATCGGGCAAATTTGCAAGGTTACAGTCTCTCCAAGTCCAAAGGAGGGTTTCCCATGCAGGAACTGACGCATTTCATCAACGGCCAGCACGTCAAGGGCACGTCCGGCAAGTTCACCGATGTCTCGAACCCCGCGACCGGCGAAGTCATCGCCAAGGTGCCGCTGGCCTCGGTCGAGGAAGTCGAAGCCGCCATCGCCGCCGCCGCCGAAGCGCAGGTCAAGTGGGCCGCCACCAACCCGCAGCGTCGCGCCCGCGTGATGATGAAGTTCGGCGCCCTGATCAACGAGCACATGGAAGAGCTGGCCGAGCTGATCTCGAAAGAGCACGGCAAGACCATCCCCGACGCCAAGGGCGACGTCCAGCGCGGTCTGGAAGTGGTCGAGGTCTGCATGGGCGCCCCGCACATGATGAAGGGCGAGTTCATGGACAACGGCGGTCCGGGCATCGACCTTTATTCGATGCGTCAGCCGCTGGGCGTCGTGGCCGGCATCACGCCGTTCAACTTCCCCGCCATGATCCCGCTCTGGAAGATGGCCCCCGCCATCGTCTGCGGCAACGCCATGGTGCTGAAACCCTCCGAGCGCACCCCCTCCTGCGCCCTGCGTCTGGCAGAGCTGCTGCAGGAAGCCGGCCTGCCCGACGGCGTGCTGCAGGTCGTCAACGGCGACAAGCTGGCCGTGGACACGCTGCTTGACAGCGAAACCATCCAGGCCGTCGGCTTTGTCGGCTCGACCCCGATCGCGCAGTACATCTACGGTCGTGCCGCCACCAACGGCAAGCGCGCCCAGTGCTTCGGCGGTGCCAAGAACCACATGATCATCATGCCCGATGCGGACATGGACAAGGCCGCAGATGCGCTGGTCGGTGCGGGCTTCGGCGCTGCCGGCGAACGCTGCATGGCGATCTCGGTCGCGGTGCCGGTCGGCAAGAAGACCGCCGACACGCTGATCGAAAAGCTGATCCCGCGCATCGAGAAGCTGAAGGTCGGCCCCTACACCGCCGGCGACGATGTCGACTACGGCCCCGTCATCACCAAGGCGGCTCAGGACAAGATCAAGGGTCTGATCACCTCGGGTGTGGACCAGGGCGCAACGCTGGTGCGTGACGGCCGCGACTTCACCCTGCAGGGCTATGAGGAAGGCTTCTTCGTCGGCCCGACGCTGTTCGACAACGTCACCCCCGACATGGACATCTACCAGCAGGAGATCTTCGGCCCGGTCCTGAGCCAGGTGCGCGCCGAGACCTATGAGGAAGCCCTCAAGCTGACGATGGACAACCAGTACGGCAACGGCACGGCGATCTACACCGCCGATGGCGACGTCGCCCGCGACTTCGCCTCCCGCGTCAACGTCGGCATGGTCGGCATCAACTTCCCGATCCCGGTGCCGCTGTCCTACTTCACCTTCGGCGGCTGGAAGAAATCGGCTTTCGGCGACCTGAACCAGTACGGCCCCGACGCCTTCCGCTTCTACACCCGCACCAAGACCGTCACCTCGCGCTGGTTCTCTGGCATCAAGGACGGCGGCGAATTCAACTTCAAGGCCATGGACTGATCCTTCAGGGATCCGTCGCAACATCGCGAAAGGCGGCCCCCCGGGGTCGCCTTTTTGCGTGCGGGGCCCACGCTTTTCTTGATCCCTCAGAGGTTCAGAGAAAGACGTGCTGCCGCGACGTCAAAAATAGCCTATCCAGTTCAGTCACTTGCGAATTTTCCCGCCATTTATCTCCAGTCCCGGGTGTGCAGAAAATTTTTGGAACGGAATCTACGGCCCCGTGCGTTCTATACCTGAACACAGCAAGAGACACCTTCCTGGAGGAAACGACATGACCATCAATCGCACCCGCCGCCCGCTGAGCGCCGCCCTGATCGCCTCCATGGTTCTGGGTCTGGCCGCCGTCCCCGGCATCGCCTCTGCCCAGGGGCATGACGGCCCGGGCAACTGCGCCCCCGGCCAGAACTGCGCCGGCCCGAAGAAATCGGATGACCACGGCAACCAGAAGGGCCATGCGCCGCAAAAACATGACGAGCGCCGCGCCGAGGCCCCCAAGGGCCATCAGGACAACGGGCGGGGTCCGGGCCGCGACCTGCCGCGCGTCGATGCCTCGAAATACAAGAAGCTGCCGCCGCTGCCGAAGGGCGAAAGCTACCGTCGCGACGGCGACCGCATCGTGAAGGTCAACGACAACTCGGGCGAGATCATCGCGGCCATCGGCCTGTTCGCTGCCCTGACGGCACTGGCCAGCCACTGATTGCCAGCCCCGCAGGCTGACGAAAACTTGAACCGCCCCGGAACCTTCCGGGGCGTTTCTTCGTTTTATCGGCAAGAAACAGCCGCCAGGACCCACACCGGTCCCAGCCCGGAGAAAGACAGATGACCCGCAAGATCGCGTTCGCCCTGCCCCTCGCACTGGCCGCCCTGCTGCCCCTCGCTGCCACGGCCAACACTCCCGAATCCGCTTTCCAGGCCGAACTTCTGAAGGTCGGCGCCCAGGGCTGCCCGCCCGGGCTGGCGAAGAAATCGCCCTCCTGCGTGCCGCCGGGGCTGGCCAAGAAGATGGCGCCCTATGCCGTCGGAGACCGCCTGGATCCGCGCCGCGACGGCATCTACCTGCTGCGCGACCCCTCGGTCTACGGGCTGGACCGTCACCGCACCTATTACCGCGTCGGCGACCACCGCATCGCGCTGGTCGACAACGACACGATGAAGATCCTGCGCCTGATCGACGCGGTGAACGACGTCCTGAACTGATCCAGACGGCCCGGGTGGAAACGCCCGGGCCTTTTTCAAACCGCCAGCCGAAGGAAGACCCCATGACACGCCTGTCACTGGGCCTGGTTCTTGCAGCCAGCGCCAGCCTGCTCTCTGCCCCCGTCGTCGCGCAGGACGCCCCCCTGGTCTCGATCAACACCGGTCCGGCACGGTTGACCGGCCCGAAGATCATCCAGGGCGTCGCGCCCGGCGATGTGCTGCCGATGAACTACATGGTGCTGCTGGGCACCGAGCGGCGCGGCCTCCCCGCACCCGCGAACGGCTGGGTATATTTCGATGTCGACGGCCAGGTGGTGAAGGCCGATCTTGCCACCCGCGAGGTCATCGGGAAGGTGATGCTCGAGGATGGCAAGACGATGATGATCCGCTGACCCCTTGGGGCCGGATCACTCGGCGGCGACGCGACCCGCCTTCAGCATGTCGACCAGGTAGCGGCCCGTGTGGCTGGCCGCGACCTTGGCGACCTCCTCGGGCGTGCCCTCGGCCACCACCTGACCACCGCCATCACCGCCCTCGGGGCCGATGTCGATGATCCAGTCGGCGGTCTTGATGACATCGAGGTTGTGTTCGATCACCACCACGGTGTTGCCCTGCTCGACCAGTTCATGCAGCACTTCAAGAAGCTTCCGCACATCCTCGAAATGCAGGCCCGTCGTCGGCTCGTCGAGGATATAGAGCGTCCGCCCGGTCGAGCGCCGCGCCAGTTCCTTCGACAGCTTCACCCGCTGCGCCTCGCCGCCCGAAAGCGTCGTCGCCTGCTGGCCGACCTTGATATAGCCCAGCCCCACCTGCATCAGCGCATCCATCTTCTCGCGGATGGAGGGCACGGCCTGGAAGAAGTCCTGCGCCTCTTCCACCGTCATATCAAGGACATCGGCGATGGACTTGCCCTTGAACTTCACCTCCAGCGTCTCGCGGTTGTAGCGTTTGCCCTTGCAGGTCTCGCATTCCACGTAAACGTCGGAAAGGAAGTGCATCTCGATCTTGATGACACCATCGCCCTGACAGGCCTCGCAGCGACCACCCTTGATGTTGAAGCTGAAGCGCCCGGGCTTGTAGCCCCGCGCCTTGGATTCCGGCAGCCCCGCGAACCAGTCACGGATCGGGGTGAAGGCCCCGGTATAGGTCGCCGGGTTCGACCGCGGCGTGCGCCCGATCGGACGCTGGTCGATGTCGATCACCTTGTCGAGGTGCTCCAGCCCCTTGATCGTCTCGCAGGGGGCGGGCGTCTGGCGGGCGCCGTTCAGCCGCATGGAGGCGGTCTTGAACAGCGTCTCGATGGTCAGGGTGGACTTGCCACCGCCCGACACGCCGCTGACGCAGACGAACTTGCCCAGCGGGAAATCGACGCTGATGTCGCGCAGGTTGTTGCCGCTGGCCTTCTCGATCCGCACCACCTTGCCGTTGCCGGCCCGCCGGGTCTGGGGCACTTCGATGGCACGCTTGCCCGAAAGATACTGCCCGGTCAGGCTGGCGCTGTCGGCCGCGATCTCCTCGGGCGTGCCCTTGGCGACGACATTGCCACCGTGCACCCCGGCGCCGGGACCGATGTCGAAGACGTAATCCGCCTCGCGGATCGCCTCCTCGTCATGTTCCACCACCAGGACCGAGTTGCCCTGATCGCGCAGGTTCTTCAGCGTGGTCAGCAGCCGCCCGTTGTCGCGCTGGTGCAGCCCGATGGAGGGTTCATCCAGAACATAAAGAACCCCCGTCAAACCCGAGCCGATCTGGCTGGCCAGACGGATCCGCTGGCTTTCGCCGCCACTTAGCGTACCACTTGAACGGGCGAGCGTAAGGTATTCAAGACCCACGTTATTCAGGAATCCAAGGCGCTCCCGGATCTCCTTGACGATGGTCCGCGCGATGGTCGCTTTCTGGGTCGAAAGCTGCTCCATCACGGTGTCGATCCAGGCGTAGCTCTCGCGGATCGACATGGCCGTGACCTCGCCGATATGCAGATGCGCGATCTTCACCGCCAGCGCCTCGGGCTTCAGGCGGTAGCCCTCGCAATGGCCGCAGGGACGGTTGTTCTGGTAGTTCTCGAACTCCTCGCGCACCCAGTTGCTGTCGGTCTCGCGATAGCGGCGCTCCATGTTGGGGATGACGCCTTCGAAGGTGCGGGTGACGTTGTAGATCCGCCCGCCCTCGTCATAGCGGAACGGGATTTCCTCGGTGCCGGAGCCATACAGGAAGACCTTCTGCACCTTCTTCGGCAGGTCCTTCCAGCGGGTGTCGGGATCGAAACCGTAATGGCGGCCAAGCGCCTCGATGGTCTGCAGGAAATAGGGGCTCTTGCCCTTGCGCCAGGGCGCCAGCGCGCCGTCGGCGATCTTCAGCTGGGCATCGGGCACCACCAGACGCTCATCGAAGAACAGCTCCATCCCCAGCCCGTCGCAATGCGGGCAGGCGCCGTCCGGCGCGTTGAAGGAAAATAGCCGCGGCTCGATCTCGGGAATGGAAAACCCGCTGACCGGGCAGGAGAATTTCTCGGAGAAGGTGGTGCGCTCGGGATCGCCCTCCTTCGGCGCGGTCTCCAGCACGGCGATGCCGTCGGCCAGATCCAGCGCGGTGCGGAAACTGTCGGCCAGCCGCGTCTCCATCCCGGCGCGCACGACGATCCGGTCGACCACCACGTCGATATTGTGGCGGAACTTCTTGTCGAGGCTCGGTACGGCGTCGACCTCGTAGAACTCTCCGTCCACCTTGATGCGCTGGAAGCCCTGCTTCTGAAGCTCCTGGAATTCCTTGCGGTATTCGCCCTTGCGGTCGCGCACGATGGGGGCCAGCAGGTAGGCACGCGTGCCCTCCTCCATGCCCATCACCCGGTCCACCATGTCCTGCACCTGCTGCGCCTCGATGGGCAGGCCGGTCGCCGGGCTGTAGGGCGTGCCGGAACGCGCGAAGAGCAGGCGCAGGTAATCGTAGATCTCGGTCACCGTGCCGACGGTCGAGCGCGGGTTCTTCGAGGTGGTCTTCTGCTCGATGGAAATCGCCGGAGACAGGCCGCTGATGTGATCCACATCGGGCTTTTCCATCATGTCGAGGAACTGGCGCGCATAGGCCGACAGGCTTTCGACATAGCGCCGCTGCCCCTCGGCATAGATCGTGTCGAAGGCGAGGCTCGACTTGCCGGACCCCGAGAGGCCGGTGATCACGACGAACTGGTCGCGCGGGATCTCCACGTCGATCCCCTTGAGGTTATGTTCGCGCGCGCCGCGCACCTCGATAAACTTCTGCTCAGCCATGACGCACCTCTGGGAGAAACCACTCCGCGAAGACATAGAGGAGCCATCGGCGCCGTCCAAGCGGAATGAGAGAACATTACGGAAACATTAACACCAGTGCGGAGGAATGCCCAGAGGCAACCGCCACGCCGGCCCGGAAGGAGGCATCCATGGTGCCCCTGACCGGTGCCGCCTGCAAGGGCGCCCCTGAAGCACCCGGGCCGCGGGCGCCCCCCCCTCGGATGCAAAAAGGGCGCCCCGCAGGACGCCCCTTCGCTTCAGCCTGCGCCGCGATCAGATGTGGATCGCGCGGCCATAGGCGTTCAGCACGGATTCGTGCAGCATCTCCGACAGGGTCGGGTGCGGGAAGACGGTGTTCATCAGGTCTTCCTCGGTGGTTTCCAGCTGGCGGCCCACCACATAGCCCTGGATCAGTTCGGTCACCTCGGCGCCGACCATGTGCGCACCCAGCAGTTCGCCCGTCTCGGCATCGAAGACGGTCTTGACCAGCCCTTCGGGTTCGCCCAGGGCCACGGCCTTGCCATTGCCGATGAAGGGGAACTTGCCGACCTTGACCTTGTAGCCGGCTTCCTTGGCCTTCGCCTCGGTCATGCCGACGGAAGCCACCTGCGGATGGCAGTAGGTGCAGCCCGCGATGGAGCCCGGCTTGATCGGATGGGCATGCAGACCGGCGGCATGTTCGGCGACCATGACGCCCTCGTGGCTGGCCTTGTGCGCCAGCCAGGGCGCGCCGGCGATATCGCCGATGGCATAGAGCCCTTCAATCCCGGTGCGGCAGAATTCGTCCACCACCACATGGGTGCGGTCGACCGTCACGCCCAGCTCTTCCAGGCCCAGGCCTTCGACATTGCCGACGATGCCGACCGCGGAAATCACGGTGTCGAACTCGGCCGTGGTGACCTTGCCGTCATGCTCCAGATGCGCCGTGACCTTGCCCTTGGCGCGGTCCAGCTTCTTGACCATGGTCTTTTCCAGGATCTTCATGCCCTGCTTCTCGAACTGCTTCTTGGCGAAGGCCGAGATCTCGGCATCTTCCACCGGCAGCACGCGGTCCATCACCTCGACCACCGTCGTGTCGGCGCCCAGCGTGTTGTAGAAGTTGGCAAATTCGATGCCGATCGCGCCGGATCCGATGACCAGCAGCTTCTTCGGCATCCGCACCGGCTTCAGCGCATGGCGGTAGGTCCAGACCAGATCGCCATCGGCCTCAAGCCCCGGCAGTTCCCGCGCCCGCGCGCCGGTCGCCAGCACGATGGTCTTGGCGGTCAGCTCCTCGGTGCCCTTGTCGGTCTTCACCGCCACCTTGCCCTTCGCAGCCAGAGAGGCGGTGCCCATGATCACCTCGACCTTGTTCTTCTTCAGAAGGTGCTTCACGCCGCCTTCCATCTGCTTGGCCACCCCGCGCGAACGGTTGACCACGGCATCCAGATCAAAGCCGATCTTCTCGGCGCTCAGGCCGTAATCCTTGGCGCGCTCCATGAAATGGAAGATCTCGGACGAGCGCAGCAGCGCCTTGGTCGGAATGCAGCCCCAGTTCAGGCAGATCCCGCCCAGGTGCTCACGCTCGACCACGGCCACCTTGAGGCCAAGCTGGGCCGCACGAATCGCAGCCACGTAGCCGCCGGGACCGGCCCCGATGACGATGAAATCGAAAGACTTGGCAGACATATGCCCCTCCGCCGGACGCTGAATTGCAAGTTAGTTTGACGTTAAACTACTTTTCGGAAGGCTTCAACAAAAGCAATCGGCCTGCCGCGCGATGTCGCGGTCGCCCCGCCGCTCCCCCTCCGGCCGCAGTTCCGTCTCCGATCCGCAGCATGCCCGCTCGCTGCGCCATTGTAAAACGGCGAAGGCCGGCGCCCTGCGGCCCCGGCCCCTCATTTTCTTGTCCCAAGTACCTCGGGGGTGAACCGGGCCGCGGGCCCGGGAGGGGGCAGCGCCCCCTGCTCACCCCTGCCGCCGGATCACTCCGCCGGGGTCAGCTTGCGCACGGTGGCGCCATAGCCGCCGTCGGCCATGTAGCGCTGCTCGGGCGCGCTGGCGCGTCGCGCCAGCGCCTCGTTGCGGTAGGGGAAGCGACCGAAGCGGCGGATCACCTCGCGATGGGCCTTGGCATGCAGCATGTTCGGCGCCCCGTGCTCCGGCATCCGCTCGGCCATCAGGCGCACGCAGCGGTCCTGATCGCAGAGGTTTTCCGAATGCATCAGCGGCAGGTAGAAGAACTGCCGTGCGGGCTCGTCGATGCGCATGTCCCACCCCTGGGAGATCGACATCTTCGCCGCCGCCAGCGCCACGCGGTCGCTGTCGAAGGCGCGGCCCTGGCCGCGGAACATGTTGCGCGGGAACTGGTCCATCAGGATGATGTAGGCCAGCGCGCCACTGGGGTAGGTCAGCCAGAGGCCGTAGGCCCCGTCGCAGGCATGTTCCCATGCCGATGCAAACCTGTCGCGGATCTCCTGGTCGAGCGCCTCGCTCGACTGGTACCAGCCGGCAGGCCCCACGTCATCCAGCCAGAACTTCAGCAGTTCGTCGGGGGCAATCATGGCGGTCTCCTCTCTGAAGCCAATGCGCCTGTCTCCCAGCCTGCCAGAGGTTGGGGATTGAGGGAATGATGGTGTCGCTAACGTCATGCGTTACCTGGTCGTTACATCCTGAGTGTCATCATTTGTCGCATCTTCGACACTGTCCTGTGCCCATTCCTGCGCCGCTTCCACGGCCACGGGGGTGGAGGACATCAGGATCGGGGCGAAGGGCCCGGTCTCGTCGACCGGCACCGCGGCCTTGCGACGGGTCATCCGGTAGATGGCGTAGAGAGCCATCAGGAACAGCAGTGCGGCGATGAAGGTGAAGAAGCCGCCCGAGCCGGTGGCGGTCATCACCCAGCCGGTGACCAGCGGCCCGCCGATGGACCCCAGCCCGTTGACGAAGAGCATCCCCGAGCTGCCGGCGGCCATCTGCTCGCTGTCCAGATAGTCGTTCAGATAGGCCAGCAGCAGCGAATAGAGCGGGTTGGTCATGCCGCCGACGATCAGCGCCGAGATCAGCAGCGCCACGTAGCTGCCGCCGAACATCAGCCCCAGCAGGGCCCCGGCCCCGCCGATGGCGGATTCCAGCGCGATCAGCACCCGCCGGTCCACCCGGTCAGACAGCCAGCCCAGCGGATAAAGCGTGATCACCGCGCCGACATAGAACATGGAGATGAAGAGCGAGATCTGCGGCAGGGTCAGCCCGGCCTTGGCCCCGAAGACCGCCGCCATGCCGAACTGCGCCGAATAGGCGCCCCCGATCAGGAAGACCCCGACGATGGAGAGCGGCGAGGCGCGGTAAAGCGCCACCAGCGACATTGGCTTGGTACTGGCAAAGGCCGGTGTCGGCGACACCGACAGCAGGATCGGCGCGAAGGAGATCGAGACCAGCACCGAGGGCACGATGAACAGCACGAAGCCCGCCGGATCGCCCAGCAGCAGGATGCCCTGCGCCGCCATGATGCCGATCACCTGCACGAACATGTAAAGCGCCAGCGCCTGGCCGCGGGTTTCGTTGGTGGCGGAGTTGTTCAGCCAGCTTTCCGCGGTCACGTAGACGCCCGAGAAGCAGAAGCCGATGATCATCCGCTCGACCGTCCAGGCCCAGGGCGCGGTATAGGCCGGATACAGGATCAGCACCGCCGAGATGAAGCTGGCCAGCGCGGCGAAGACCCGCACATGGCCGACCCGGCGGATCATCTCGGGGGCCAGCCGCGAACCGCCCAGGAAGCCGGCGAAATAGGCCGACATCACCAGCGACATCTGGAAGGTCGAAAAGCCCTCGATCTCGCCGCGCACGCCCAGCAGCGTGCCTTGAAGGCCGTTGCCCAGCATGAGCAGCATCAGGCCCAGAAGAAGGGCCCAGGAGGTTCCGAGAACCTGCATCATCCGCGTGTCTCCCGCTTTCTGCAATTCAGGTCAGAATTTGGTGTCAGATAGCGCGCGCGGCGCCGGTTTCTTCCTGCCTCTCATGTCCCGCTCAGGGGATCAACAGGGACGCATCTCCGTAGGAGAAAAAGCGGTAATCATGCTGAATGGCATGGGCATAGACCTGCCGGATGCGCTCGGGCCCAAGCAGCGCGCTGACCAGCATCATCAGCGTCGATTTCGGCAGGTGGAAATTGGTCATCAGCGCGTCGGTCACGCGGAACGCGAAGCCCGGATAGATGAAGATATCCGTCTCGCCCTGCCAGGGGGCGATGGCGCCGGTCGCGCGCGCGGCGCTCTCGATCAGGCGCAGCGCGGTGGTGCCCACCGGGATCACCCGGCCACCGGCAGCCTTGGTGGCCGCGATCTCGGCCGCGGCCTCCTCGCTGACCCGGCCCCATTCGGCATGCATCTTGTGGGTCGTCACGTCCTCGACCTTGACGGGCAGGAAGGTGCCCGCGCCGACGTGCAGCGTCACCTTGGTGAAGGTAACGCCCATCTCTTCCAGCCGCGCCAGCAGTTCTTCGTCGAAATGCAGCGAGGCGGTGGGGGCGGCGACGGCGCCGGTATTCTCGGCCCAGACGGTCTGGTAATCCTGCTTGTCCTGCGCATCGGGGGCGCGCAGCGCGGCGATATAGGGGGGCAGCGGCATGTTGCCAGCCTCGGCCAGGGCGGCGTCGAAATCGCCCACCGCCTCGAAGCGCAGCAGGCCCTGCCCGTCTTCCTTCGCCTCAAGCGTCGCCCAGAGCCGGTCCGAGAAGCGGATGACCTCGCCTTCCTTCACCTTCTTCAGCGGCTTCAGCAGCGCCGCCCAGCAACCCTCGGCGCGCGGTTCCAGCAGCGTGACCTCGATATGCGCCTCGGTCTCGCCCTGGGCAGAGGACCGGGCCCGGGTGCCCGACAGCCGCGCCGGGATCACCTTGGTGTCGTTCAGCACCAGACGGTCGCCCGGGCGCAGGAAATCGCCCAGATCGCGCACGATGGCGTCGCTCAGCGTGTCGGGGGTCGCCACCAGCAGCTTGGCCGAGGAGCGCGGCTTTGCCGGTCGCGTCGCAATCAGCCCCTCGGGCAGGTCGAAATCGAAATCGGACAGCTGCATCGCCCGCTCCTTCCAGTTCAAGGCCCCGCCGCTACACCCCATGCCCGCAAGACGCAATGGTCACTCTTCGACACCTTTGCGTGTATCCGGGGTTGCCTGTTCCTGCGCCCCGCTGGCGGGGGCCGTGCCGGGAGCGGGGGCCGTGCTGGGAGCGGGCTTGCGGAAAATCTCGCGCAGGAAGCCCGGCATCAGCAGCGACAGCGGGTTCACCTTCAGCTTCGGATTGTCCGAGGTGCCCCCCAGCGTGAAGGTCACTCCCATCAGCCCCTCGCCCTTGCGGGTCAGCACGCTGCCCACCCCGTTGATCAGGTAGAGCGGAGAGAACACCCCCTGCATGTCGAGCACCTTGCTGTCCATCCCGAAGGTGCCATCCAGAGAGATCCCCATGGAGGCCCCGGTGGCGCTGGCACTGCGCAGGGTCAGCAGGTCGGGGGTCAGGCGGAAATCGGCATCCACCTCGCCGAAATGCAGGCCCTGCCCGGCCATCTGCTCGAACAGGCCGACGACCGAGACCGCACTCAGCAGGTCGGCCAGCACCGGCGCATCCATGACCGAAATGTCGCGCACCTGCGCACGACCATCGTAGCTGCCCTTCGGCCCCAGCGGCTCCAGCGTCAGGCCCAGGGTGCCGCCCTTCGCCTTGCGGAAGATCCCCGCCGCCGCCAGCACGCCGCCGGCATCCTGCGACTGCAGCGCGACCCGCGTCCCCTTGGCCACCGTCGTCATCTGACCGGTGATTACCGGTCCGCCATTCAGCTTGCCGCTGAACGGGCCGCCCAGGCCGCCGTTGTCGGCGAATTCGCCCCGGAAGCCGGTCAGCTTCAGCGTCGGGCTGATGCGCACCTCGTCCAGCGCCACAGAGACCGGACCGTTGTCACCGCCGCCCTGCTTCTCGGGCAGCTTGGAAACATCGACCCAGCCGCCCTTCACCGCCACCCCCGGCGGCACGCCCTTGCCGCGCCCCACCAGATCGACCTTCGCATCCATCCAGTCGCCGGCCCGGATGCGATCAAACCGCGCCAGCTTCAGCCCGCCATCCGCGGCCAGCGAAATCGCCCCCTCGGCATCCAGCCCCGGGGCCTTCAGGGTCAGGCTGCGGATCTCGGCCGGAGTGGAGAGCGTGCCCGAAAGCGCCAGCGTGCCGGTGCTTGCCTCCGGCAGACGCCAGCCCAGGCTGTCAAGCCGCAGCCCCAGCCCCGCCAGATCCGAGGTCAGCGTGAATTCGGGCGCCGCGCCCTTGGGCAGGGTCACCTTCAGATCCGCCTGGGTCTGCCCGGACAGCGCATTGTCGGGCAGCGCCAGCCCGAAGGTCTGCGCCGCCTGCGGGCTGAGCGTCAGCCTGGCCTGCAACGTCGCCGGATCGGTCTCGGCGGCGGCGCCAAAGCCCATGTGGAAACGCCCGTCGAAGGGCACGCCATCGACATCGCCCTGCCCGCTCAGGCGCATGCCGGTCTTGTCGCCCTCTAGCCGCAACAGCGGTGCGGAAAGGTGCCGGTTCGCCACCAGATCGTCGCTTTGCACATCGCTCACATCGGCAGCGAAAGCGACCTTCAGCGCCTCCGGGTCCACCGGCTTTTCCATCGGCCAGGAGATCCGGGCGCGGGCGCGGATGTTGCCCTGCGCCAGGTCGGGGCTGCGCCCGGCCTTGCTGAGGAAATTCCAGGGATCGCTGTCAAGCGCCGCCAGCAGATCGGGCACCGCGCCGTTCACGTGCAGGTCAAGCTTCGCGGTGGCGGGCTTTTGGTGGATGTCGGGCACCGAGAACACGGTCCCCGCCACATCGAGCGCACCACCATCGGGCATGTGCACCTCTCCGGCGCTGGCGCGGATGGTGAAGCGGTTGTCCATCAGCGTCGCGGCGCCGCTGGCATGGACGGCGGGCGGCAGGTTCTGCAGCAGCCGCGCGGTCATCCCGGCAAAGCCGAAGGACAGGTAGACATCGGGCGCCGCCCCCTCATGGGCGCGCAGCGCGAATTGCAGGTCGTTCAGATCGGCGGCGCTGACATTCTGGCTGACCCAGTCGCGGGTCTTCTCGGCCATGCTGGCGGGCCAGTAGGTCAGCAGCGTGTCGGCACTCATGTCGCTGGCGCCCCCGGCGAGGCTCAGGTTCCAGCCGCCCGCATCGGTGCGCAGCTGACCCTGCAGGTGCAGGTTCTGCGCCCCGTCGCGCAGCGTCAGGCTGCCCAGCGTCAGGCGGAAGGGGTCCAGTTCCAGCTTCATGTCCAGCTCGGCACCGTCCAGCTTCAGCTTCTGCGGGAACAGCGCGCTCGGATTGGCTTCCAGCGCGGTCAGGCGCAGCTGGCCGACCATGGCCAGCGGCCCCCGGCCCAGATCGCTCAGCTGGGCCTTGCCCTCGGCGGTGGCGCGCAGCGCCGGGCTGTCGACCGAGAGATCCGAGAAGGTCAGCTGGCCGGCCTGCGGATCGTAGTCGAAATAGGCCGAAGCGGCGCTGAACGGAATCGGGCTGGCACTGTCTGAGGGGCGCAGCTCTCCGGCGCCGCTGCGCAGCGTCGCATGAAGCGGCCCAAGCCCGCCCTGGCTGTCCAGCGACATTCTGAGCGCCCCCGAAAGTGGCGCATCAAGCAGCCCCAGCCAGGCCAGCGCCGGGCTCTGGGTTGCCAGATCGCGCGACGGAGCGTCCTCGATGGTCAGCTGGAACTGCGCCGCCGGATTGTCGAGCGTGGTGACGTAGCTGGTCTGTACGGTGGTGGCATAGGAATGCGCCCCCAGCAGGGCGAAATTGCCCGCGAAGGTCAGGTTGCGGCCCCGCCGCTCCATCTCCAGCCGCCCGCCGTCGACCGTCCAGTGCCGCCCGGCGCGCAGGTCGTCATAGGTGACGGTCAGGTCTGTGGTCACAACGTCGCGCAACCGGTCGAGGCCATGCGACTGCAGGAGCGCCTTGAATTCCGCCATGGCGGCATTGGCCTCGCGGCCCGCCGCCTGAGGGCTGGGCGTGTCGCCCGGACGCTGCGAGAGCAGGTCGAAACTGCCGTCGGCCAGCCGCCGCAGCCGGATCCGCACCCCGGAAACCACGACCTGGCTGGGCTCTACCCGACCGCTCAGCAGCGGCCGGCGGGAGAAGCGGGCGCCGAGCCGGTCCACCGAGAGCTGCATCTTGCCGTCGGCAGCCGCCAGGTGCACGCCGCCGAGGCTGAGCCGGGGATGCCAGGAATGGCTGAAGGTCAGGGTCAGCCGGTCGAAGCCGATGGACAGGTCCGGCAGCTGGGCATCGAGGCGCGCCTCGATCCGGTCGCGCAGCCAGGGCGGGGCCTCGAAGCTGCGGTCGCGGGTCAGGAAGGCGCCGGCACCGCCCAGCACCGCCAGGAAGACCAGGAACAGGCAGAGCCGCAGCGCCGACATCAGGCAGGTCCGGCCAAGGCCGTGGCGGCGCCGGGGCATGCAGGATCCGGCCCCGGTCCCCCGGGGGCCCGCGCCGGACGCCTCGCTGTCCTGCCTCCGCGTGTTCTCGCGGCTGTGCTCGCTCTCGGCCATCCGGTCCCGTCGTACTTGCTGCCCCGGGCGGCGGCCTTGCGTTGCGGCAGCCCGGCCTCCCGAGGGTGCATTCTGTTACGAGGCTTCGTAAGATGGAAGACGGAGTTCCACATCGGAGACGCAAGATCATGCTGACTGAAGGCGACATCGCCCCGGATTTCACCCTGCCCGCGACCTCGGGCGGCACGCTGAGCCTGTCGGAGCTGCGGCCCGCACCGGTGGTCGTGTTCTTCTACCCCAAGGACGACACCCCCGGCTGCACCACGGAAAACAAGGATTTCACCGCGCTCGCCGCCCGGTTCGAGGCCGCCGGGGCGAAGGTTCTGGGCATCTCCAAGGACACGATCGCCAAGCACGGCAAGTTCCGCGACAAGCACGGGCTTGCGGTCGAGCTGCTTTCGGATGCCGAAGGTGACGTCTGCGAGAGCTGGGGCGTGTGGAAGGAAAAGAAGATGTACGGCAAGACCTTCATGGGGATCGAGCGTGCGACCTTCCTGATCGGCGCCGACGGTACGGTCGTGAAGGCCTGGCCCAAGGTCAAGGTCGCCGGCCATGCCGAAGAGGTTCTGGCGGTGGTCGAGGCCCTTTAAGGCGGGCGGGGGCCGGTGGCTGCCGGAGCCGGGGGGCTCTGCCCCCGCCGGCGCAGGGCGCCGGCCCCCCCGAGGTATTTGGAACAAGAAAAGGAAGATGGCGCATGGGCCCGAGTTTGAGCGAAATGGCCGTGGAGGTGCTGACCTGTGCCGACGGGCGCGAGAAGACGGCGCTGAGCCATGCCCATGCGGCGCGCTGGTTCGCCGCGCGCGCGGCCGGGGAGGAGATCGCCATCGGACGGGCCGCGCCGCCGCTGCGCCCCGCCCGCCCGGCCCTGCCCGAGCTGAAGGACCCGCGCGAGATGCCCAAGCGGCGCCCCGGCAGCCCGCACGGGCGCATCGCGCTGCTACACGCGGTCGCCCATATCGAGCTGAATGCCGTCGACCTGCACTGGGACATCATCGCGCGCTTCGCCCATGTACCGATGCCGATGGGCTTTTACGATGACTGGGTGAAGGCCGCCGACGAGGAGAGCAAGCATTTCAACCTGGTCTGCGACTGCCTGGAGAGCCTGGGCAGCTTCTACGGCGCCCTGCCCGCCCATGCCGGGATGTGGCGCGCCGCCGAGGACACGGTGGAGGATTTCTTCGGCCGCCTGGCCGTGGTGCCGATGGTGCTGGAGGCGCGCGGCCTCGACGTGACCCCGGGCATGATCGAGGTCTTCCGCAAGGCCGGCGAGGCGCAGGTGATCGCGGCGCTGGAGACCATCTATGCCGAGGAGGTGGGCCATGTCGCCTATGGCTCCAAGTGGTTCCATTTCCTCTGCGGGCGCGAGGGGCAGGATCCCAAGCCGCTGTTCCACGAGCTGGTGCGGCGCTATTTCCACGGCAAGCTGAAGCCGCCCTTCAACGAGGAAAAGCGCGCCGATGCCGGGCTGCCACCGGATTTCTACTGGCCGCTTGCCGAGGAGACGCCGGAGCGGGCGCGCTGAAAACGGGCGCTCCTGCCCGGTGCGGGGCAGCGTGGTGGCGGCAAACCGCGCATTTTCGCCGGGCTTCCGCGATCCGCCGCCGGTCGGGGGCGAAACTGTTGCCCCCTTGCATCGCGCTCGCTAACAGAACCGGGGGCGTGCCGGTGTGGGGACAGCGGGCGCCCGGGTAGACCGGGACGACAAGGACAAGACTGACGTGAGACGACGGAGCACGAGCCGCCTGCATCACCTGCTGGAGCGGTACTTTCCCGAGCGCCGCCTCTTCCTGAGATCCGAGACCGAGACACGCTTCATCCGGCTGAAGCCGGGGGTGCAGGTGCTTGGCCTTGCGGGAGGGGCTGCGGTCTTTGCCTGGACGATCATCGCCACGGCCATCCTGATGATGGATTCCCTGGGCGCGGGCAGCTACCGCGACCAGGCGGTGCGCGACCAGGCCAGCTACCAGCAGAGCCTCGATTCCATGGCCCAGGAACGCGACAGCCGCGAGGTCGAGGCGCTGGCGGCGCAGAAGCGCTTTTCCACCGCCCTGGCACGGGTGTCGGACATGCAGACCGAACTGCTGACCTCGGAGGCACGCCGGCGCGAGCTGGAGACCGGCATCGACGTCATCCAGTCCACCCTGCGCAAGACCCTGAAGGAACGCGACAGTGCCCGCGCCGCCCTGGCCGCCGCCCGGGACAGCGCCCCGGCGGAGGATGCCAGGGCCCTGCCGCCCTATGCCGACGAGACGCTCGACTACCTCAGCCAGGCGCTGACGCAGACCGCCGCCGAGCGTGACGACACGCGCTCTGATGCCGCGCGCGCCGAGGCCCAGGCCGACCAGCTGGAGAACCGCCTGGCCCTGATGCAGGACCAGAACGACGCGATCTTCCGGCAGCTCGAGGATGCGATGAGCCTGTCGATCAAGCCGCTGAACAAGATGTTCCGCGCCGCCGGGCTGAACCCCGACACGCTGCTGAAGAAGGTCAAGCGCGGCTATTCCGGCCAGGGTGGCCCGCTGCAGCCCATCGCCTACACCACCTCCGGGCAGTTCGCCTCTCCGGATATCGCGCGCGCCAACAGCATCCTGGCGCAGCTGGACGAGCTGAACCTCTACCGCATCGCCGCCACCGAGGCGCCCTTTGCCATCCCGGTCACCGCGCATTTCCGCTATTCCTCGCCCTTCGGGGTGCGCCACGATCCGAAGAACGGCAGCCTGCGGCATCATTACGGCGTCGATCTGGCCGCGCCCATCGGCACGCCGCTTTATGCCACCGGCGACGGGGTGATCACCTTCGCGGGCTGGTCCACCGGCTATGGCCGGCTGATCAAGATCCGCCATGCCTTCGGAATCGAAACCCGCTACGGGCACCTGTCTCGCATTCGGGTGAAGGTGGGACAAAGAGTCTCGCGCGGGGACCGTATCGGTGATATTGGCGTGAGTGGACGAGTGACCGGCCCGCATGTGCATTACGAAGTGCGCGTGAACGGCAAACCCGTGGATCCGATGACTTACATTAAGGCGGCAAAAGATGTTTTCTAAGAGCAAAATCAACGACTCCGGCAAGCAGACCTCGGAAAGCAGCAGCACCCCGGCACCGAAGACCGAAGCGCCCAAGGCGGCGGCTCCGGCGGATTACAAGCCGGTGGCACCCAAGGCGAAGCCGCCCGCGTCGGTGCTGTCCTCGGACCTGCACATCACCGGCAACATCAAGACCACCGGCGACATCCAGATCGAAGGCACCGTGGAGGGCGACATCCGTGCCCATCTGCTGACCGTCGGCGAAAGCGCCACCATCCGCGGCGAACTGACCGCCGATGACGTGGTGATCAACGGTCGCATCATCGGTCGCGTGCGTGGCCTGAAGGTGCGCCTGACCTCGACCGCGAAGGTCGAAGGCGACATCATCCACAAGACCATCGCCATCGAGAGCGGCGCGCATTTCGAAGGCTCCGTGCAGCGCCAGGAGGACCCGCTGTCCTCTGCCGGCAAGGCCGCCAAGCCGGCGACGCCCGCCACCTCGGCGCCGGCGCCCGTGGACACCCCCACCGGTTTCTGAGGCCCCGGCCTTTTTCCAGGGCCCGGCCTTCCTTGCCAGAATGCGAAAGCCCCGCCGGACCGGCGGGGCTTTTCCATGTCCGCCGACCCGTCGCCCCCCGGTCTTAGCCCTGGCCCTTCAGGCTGCGCCGTCCGGCCTCGATCCGGTCCAGGATCTGCTGCGGCAGCTGGCCGCCGGTCTTGTTCAGCTCCAGCGCCAGGGTCAGCAGGCGCCGCCCGCTGGCGGCCTCCCAGGCCTCGGGCGGGGCACCGCGGCGCTGCAGCGCCGACAGATCGCGCTGCAAGGCCGCCTCGGCGCGCCGCAGGGTTCCGGCACCGGGGCGCGGCAGCAGCAGGAAGCTCAGCACCATCAGCGCCGTGCCAAGCGCCATGCAGACCGAGATCACCGCCACCCCGCCCGCCGGGATCGCCGGTTCTCCGGCCTGGCTGGCCAGCATGAAGCACATGTTGGCATCCAGCGCGAAGACCGCCGTGCGCCGGTGCACCCGGGCCAGCGCCCCCAGGGCCACGAAGGGCGCCAGCGTCAGCACCAGCGATCCCCAGTCGCCGACATGGGGCTGCACCCCCAGCCGGTAGAGCGCGCCGAACAGCACGCCGCTGACCGCCCCCACCACCAGCTTTGGCGCCATCGCCTGCGGCAGCGGCACGGAGCCCAGCACCAGCGCGAAGATCGCCATGGAAAAGGCCGTCAGCTCGGCCGCGATGCTGTCGGTCAGCAGGATTGCAACCGAGCCGGCCAGGCTGGCCAGAACGGCCATCAGCGCCATCGCCGCCGCGCGCTCGGGGTTGCGCGGCGGCGGGATGTGCCGCGACAGCCGGCCCGGTCGGGGGTCGCGCAGGGCGGCGCAGGCTTCCTCCAGCCGGGCCTCGGCCCGCATCAGCCGCGCCCGGTCGCCCGAGGCCGGCTGCGGGCGCGCGGCCCCGGCCTGCAGCAGCGCGAGGCCGGCGGCGACCAGAGCATCGATACGCTGCAACTGGCGATAGCCATGGCGCGTGCCGGCGGCCATCAGCCGCGCGCGGCCTTCAAGATCGGCCAGGGCATGGAGGTCTTCCCCCAGGGCCGCAGGTGCGCCCGCCTGCAGCGCCCGGGCGGTCTGCGCCACCCGGGCCGCCAGGGCCAGCGCCTCGTCGCGGAACCCCGCCCCATCGGCGGGCGGCGTGAACAGCCCGACGATCACCGCAACCGAGAGCCCGCCGATCAGCGTACACCACAGCCGATCCACCGCCAGCCCAAGGCCCGCGCCGGGATCGTTCATCGCAGGGATCACCACCACGGCGATTGTGATCGCACTCATCAGCGGCAGGTAGCTGCGCACCCCCTGCCACAGGTGCAGCGCCGCCGCGAAACCGCCCAGCAGCGCCGCCATCACCAGCGCCGTCACCAGCGGCGCCGGCGACAGGGCCAGCAGCGCCAGCCCCAGCCCGCCCCCGGCAATGGTACCCAGCACCCGCCAGAGCGCGCGTTCCAGCAGCACGCCGCGCCAGGGCTGGGCCACCACCCAGACCGGCATGGAGGCCCAGAAGGCATGGTCGATCCCCAGCCCCGAAGCGACGGCGAAGGCGGTCCAGGCCGCCAGGCCCAGCCGCAGCGCATTCCACAGCGACGAACGTGACATCGCGGATCCTCCGGCCTAGCCCTGCGCGGCGCGCAGCGCGCCCAGGCTGTCTTCAAACCGGGTCAGCAGGCGCAGGGTGGCCTCGACCTCCTCCGCCGGGGTGCCTGCAAAGATCCGGGCCCGCAGCCGATCCAGATGGGCCGCGAAATCGCGCTGGAGCGCCAGCCCCCGGGGGGTGACCCGGACCTGCTTGGCACGCCGGTCCTGCGGATCCTCGACCCGCGCCACCAGCCCCATCGTCACCAGCTGGTCGAGCACCCGCACCAGGGTCGGCCCCTCGATGTCCAGCCGCTCGGCCAGGTCCTTCTGGCGCAGCCCCTCGGGATGGCGCACCAGCACCCGCAGCGGCATCGCCGCCGCATCGGTCAGCCCGAAATCGGCCAGCGCCCCATCCATGATCCGCCGGTAGCGCCGCGCCACCGTGATGAGCTGGAAGCCAAGCTCTTCCTGCCGGGAAGGTTCGTCCATCGCATCGCCCCTATTAGATAGTCAGGCTATCTAATAGGTCAGCTAATTCATGGCAAGACGGGTCCGGAACCGCAACAGGCCCGGCGGGGCCGGGCCTGTCGGGTAGTGCGACGCGGCGCGTCAGGCCGTGGGCAGCACCGAAAGCTCGGTCATCATGCCGTTGGCGAGGTGGCCCATGTGGTGGCAGTGCATCATCCAGCGCGCCGCCTGCCCGGCATCCAGCGCGACGGTCACCGTGCTCATGGCCGGGACCAGGACGGTATCGCGCAACGCCCCCCGCAGCCGCTGCGATCCAAGCGCCACGACCTGGAAGACATGGCCGTGCAGATGCATCGGATGGGCCATCATCGACATGTTGTGGAAGGTCAGCTCCACCCGGTCGCCATGGCTGGCCAGGATCGGCTGGTGATCGTCCCAGACCTGGTTGTTGATGGTCCAGCGATAGGGCTGCATCGTGCCGTTCAGCATCACCATGATCCGTCGCGTCACCGCGCGGTCAGGCAGCGGCACCTGAGCCCGCAGCGCCGCCTCAAGGCGCATGTCGTTGGCCACCGGCGCCGCCGCCTGTGCCGCCTCGAGCGGCAGTTTCGCCACGCGCGCCCCCGGCGGGGCCAGCACCAGGCCGGTCTGCGCCCGGCTGCCCTCGCGCAGGGCCAGCACCGGCAGGGCGGCTCCGTCCTTTGGCAGATCAAGCTCGATCTCCAGGCGCTGCGCCTGGGCCAGCGGGAAGCGGCGACCGGTGACCGGCTGCACCGGATCGCCGTCGACGGCCACCAGCCGGGCCTGTTCGCTGCCGGTGTCGATCCAGTAGGCCGTCATCGAAGAGGCGTTGACGATGCGCAGCAGCACCCGCCCGCCGCGCTCCACCGCCACGACCTCGGGGTCGTCGAGGGTGCGGTCGTTGGCCAGGTAGGCGTCGAACTCGTAATCATTGAGGTCCATGGTCATGCCCTGGCCCATCGCCATGGCGCCAGATCCCATGCCCGAGGCCATGCCCATGCCCGACCCCATGCCGCCAGAGCCGGAGGGCGCCATCTTCATGGTGCCGTGGTCCATGGCCATGCCGCCCCTCATGCCCCCCGACATTTCTCCGCTCATGCCGCCGCCAGAGCCGGCGTGATCGCCTTCGGGGGCCTGCAGCGCTGCCAGCACCGCCTCGGGCGGGGCGAAGGCGAAGTCGTGCAGGAACATCGTCACCTCCTGGCGGTCGCGGGTCAGGTCCTCGGGGCGGCGCACGATCAGCGGCGCCGCCAGCAGGGCGATTTCCTGCTGGGGAACGTGGCTGTGCATCCAGAAGGTGCCCGGGCGCGGTGCGAAATCATAGGCGCGGGTCTCGCCCGGGGTCAGCATGGGGTTGGTGTTGGGGGCCCCGTCCTGATCATTGGGCGGGATCTGCCCATGCCAGTGGACGATGGTGTTCTCGGACAGGCCATTGGTCAGGGCGACCTGGAAACGCTGGCCGGGATCCAGGGTCAGGCCCTGGCCACCGGCGCCATTGCGCAGGCCCATCACGGTGGCGGCGCGGCCACCGATATCAAGGGTGCGGGTCTCGGCCCGCAGGGTCATCCCGGGCTGGGCCGCACGCAGCGGCAGCGGGGAGATGAGACCGGCACACAGGCCGGCGGACGCGCCAAGGAACTGGCGACGCGACAGGGAAGTCATGGGAGGAAACTCCGATCAGATGCAGGAAAAGCGCGGCGGGGCGAAGGCCCGACGGCTCAGGCCCGCGGCGGCGGGTTCTCCGGTGCAACGGATCGGGAAGGCAGCCGGTCTCCGGCGGGCCAGGAAGGTGCCCTTCCGGACAGACGCCCGTCCAGGCTCAGCGGCGGGGCCGGCTGGCTGGCAGGGGTCGAATGGGCGCAGAAGACGGCACAAAGATCGGCGGCATGGCCGGCATCGCCCGGATCCGAGGGCAGATGGATCATGCCGCCCCCCGGGGCATCCGCCCCCTCGGACGGTGCCATCATCATCCCCTCGCAGTCCTGGGCCACCGCCATGGCGGCGGCATGGCCCGGCCCGGCCCCTGCCCAGGACAGGAGCGCCAGAGCCAGCAGCAGGCGCAGGGAGAGCACAAACGATCTCATCCCGTAATGTTATGCCCCGCCCCCGGGGCCCACACTTCACGTTTCCGTCATCGGGCCAGCCGGGACCAGCCCGGGGATCCCCGCCAGGTGGCCCCCCAAATGCTCACAGCACCCACCTTCTGTCACCGGGAGGGCACAGCCCGCCCGCGCCTCCGGCGTGAAAATTGACCCGGGCGCTGGCCCGGCGGAAGATTGGGCATCGAAACCTCTGGCGATCCTGCTCCCGTGCTGACCCATCACGACATTTACGACGCCGCGCTGGACGAAGCGCTGTTCAACAGCCTGCCCGGCCGCCTCGCCGCCGAGATCGACGCGCCCTCGGCGCTGTTCTTCTGGCTGCATCCCGGCAGTTTCCAGGAGATCGCCGCCGGCACCCAACCCGAAAGCAATCCCTATTACGACGAGGTGATGCAGCAGGATCCCTGGATGGCCCAGGTCAGCGACGACAAGATCGGCGCCGGTGCCTTCCGGCTGACCCGATACGTCGCCCCCGAGGCCTTCGAGGCGGGGGTCATGTACAACGAGTTCATCGTGAAGAACCGGCTGGACCGCTACTGGTGCATGGGGCTGGTGCAGGCGACCCGCGACGGCCAGGTGGTGACGGCGTTTCACAAGGGCAAGCGGGCGGGCGATTTCACCGACGAGGAACTGGGACGCATCAACCGCCATGCCCGCGACCTGGGCCGGCTGCACGCCGTGCGCCGGGAGCTGCTGCGCAACAGCATCCACGCCATGGCCGCTGCCGACCGCAGCCTGCTGAACGAGGTCCCGATGTACGAGCTGGACCACGAGGGCCGGCTGCTGCGCATGAACGGGCTGGCCGAGACGCTGCTGCACCTGCATCCGCTGCTGCTGCTGCGCTTCAACCGGCACCTGGCGGTGGCGGGCGCGCCGATGCAGGCCTTCCGCCGCGCCGTGGCGGCGGCCACCGATGCCTCCGAAAGCCGGGCCGGTGCGCTGGACCTGCCGCCGGGACGCGCCCGCGATGGCCGGCTGCTGCCCGACCTGCGGCTGAACCTGCTGCCCCGGAGCGAGGGCGGGCGGCGCGTGCTGGTCTTCGTCACCTCCGAGACGCCGGCGATGCTGCAGGGCCTGTTCGCCGCCCCAGCAGAGCAGATCCGGCTGACCCCGCGCGAACGGGAGGTGCTGGCCGGGCTGATCCGGGGCCGCCGGCGCGACCAGCTGGCCTATGATCTGGATGTCGCGGTGCCGACAGTGGATCTGCACAGCGCCAGCATCCGCCGCAAGCTGGGCGCGCGCACCCTGCCCCAGGCCATTGCCCTGGCGCTGAAACTGGGCGTGGCCTAGCCCCCGGTCCGCTCTGCCAGCGCCGCGAGGAAACCCTCCAGCTCGGCGCGCGGGGCGCCGGTTTCGAAATGGCGGGCAATCTCGGCCGGGGTCATCTTCATCAGCGGGAAGCGGGCGAAGGGCGTGTCCAGGAACTGCTGGCTGAGCGTGCCCAGCACCTGGCGCAGCTGGGCCAGCATGTCGTCGCCCCGGTGCGAGGCATGCAGCAGCGCCACCGGCTTGTCGATGATCTCGGGGCGCGAGACCAGCCAGTCGATGGCATTCTTCAGCCCGCCCGGCAGTGTCCGGACATATTCCGGGCTGGAGATCACCAGCACGTCGCAGGCCGCGACGGCGGCGGCGAATTCGGCCACAGCGCGCGGCAGCGGCTCCGCTTCCAGATCCGGGGAAAAGACCGGCAGCCCTGCCAGGGCGTCGAAGACCCGGACCTGGTGCGTGGGGGCCGCGACCCCGGCCAGGGCCCGCAGCAGGGCGCTGTTGGTCGACGCCGCGCGGGCGCTGCCGGAAAGGGCCAGGATGCGCATCGGGCGATGCTCCTCAGCCGGTCAGATCGGCAAGGGTGGCCTGAAGGACGCGGATTGCATCCTCCGGGGCAAGCTCCACCATCAGGCCGCGCCGCCCGCCGTTCAGGATCACCTGCGCATGGGCCCGCAGGCTGCTGTCGAAGACCACCGGAACCCGCTTCTTCTGGCCGAAGGGGCTGATGCCACCGACATGGAATCCGGTCAGCCGCTCGGCCTTGGCCGGGTCCATCATCTGGGCGCTCTTGCCGCCAAGCGCGGCGGCGGCCTGCTTCAGCTTGACGCTGAGCGCGACGGGGATCACCACGCAGCCGGGCTTGCCGTCGACCTCCAGCATCAGGGTCTTGAAGACCCGCACCGGGTCGGCGCCGATGGCGGCGGCGGCGTGCTCGCCGATGTGATGGCCGGATTCGTAGCCGTATTCGTGCAGCCCGAAGGCCACGCCCGCCGCCGTCAGGCGCTTGGTTGCCGGGGTCGTGCTGCTGGCCATGTCGGTCTCCGTTCTGATCGCCAAGGTTCTGGCGCGTCGCGGGCCCGGGGTCAACGCCCCGACCGCCCGACCGGCAGGCAGGCGGCGGCGGAAAAACCGGTTGCCGGAAGGGCCGACGGGAAATCCGACAAAAATCGTTTGCACCTGCGGCTGGCCATTGCCTAGCATCGCCGGCAACGCGGCCGCGCCCGGATCTGAGGCGCGACCGCAGGACCGCCCTGAAGACCTGCCCAGATACGCCATGCCCCTGCCCGAGACCCCGGAACTGATCGAGGCGCTGGTGCGCGCCCGGTTGCCCTCGAACGAAAGCGACCTGCTGATCCGCAGCATCATCGGCGTCTTCGCCCGCCCCGAGGCCCGGGCGCGCGGGCTGCTGCGCGCCGACCTGGAGGCGCTGCTGTCGCTGCTGCGCCCAGACAAGCGGACCCCGATGCGTGCGGCCCCGCCGGCGCCAAGGCCGCCGGGCAAGATCGGCACCGCCGAACCGCCCCCGCCCCGCGCGCCCTAGTGGGCCGATGCGCCCCCCGGACCCGGTCCGGAGGGCATCGCGCCCCGCGTCAGTCGCGGAACAGGTACATGGGCGAGGTCCAGGCCTGGTTTCCGTCCTCGAAGTTGACGCAGAGCCAGACCGGCGTGTCCCCGGTTTCGGCAATCGCGACCTCGGCCTCGAAGGCGGCGCTGCGGGGCAGCGGGCCATCGGGCAGGCGTTGCGCCACCAGCTTGCGGGCCAGGCCGCCGGCCTCCATCACCACCGGCGCGACCCCCATGTCGGAGGGCGAAAGGGTCAGTGCGCCGTGGTTGGTGGTCAGCGCCAGCGTGGCCGTGCTGCCCTCCAGCCACATGTCGCAGCCCATGCGGTTGCCGGTGGTGATGGTGTTGAAGATCGCGCTGTCAGAGCCGACCTGCTGCAGCGGCTGTTCCGGGTTCAGCCGGTTGACCGGCGCGAACCTTGCGATCTTTCCGTCCGAGACCTGCACCCGGCCCTGCCAGCGCGTGTTGCGGCCCCGGCCCCGGTATTCCGCCCCCGACCACATCAGCCGCAAACGATCCCCTAGGTCCTTGTCTTCATAGCCCCGCCACAGCGTGACCACCTCGTTGGCCGAGCGCAGCTCGATGCTCTCGATGCCCACGGGCGCCTCGACGGCGACGGACACCATGGCCTTGTCCCCCGCGCTGCGCACGATATCGCCCATGGTGCAGCGGGTGACCGTTTCGTGCTGACAGTCGGGCTGCGCCGCGGGGTTGCGGTGAAACAGCGTGCCGCCTTCGGGCAGCGTCGCCGTCACGTCGATGGCGACGCGCGGCCCCGAGGTGCCGTAGGTATGGCGACGGCGGATCGCCTCGAAGACGCTGTCGCGGGTGTTCTCTTCCATCAGGAAGCAGGTCAGCCCGCCATAGGCGCCGAAGAAGGACGCCCCGGGATAGGAGGCGCCGGGCCGCCCCTTGTGGCCGTCGGAATTCGCCACCACGCCGACGCGGCGGCGGATCGGGAAGCCGTCGGTCAGCACCCATTCGAAACTGCCCCAGGCCGAGTGCACCTCGACCGCGGCTTCCAGCTTCGGATCGTGGTCGTAGAAGATGTTGGCGTATCGGCCGCCGACATGGGCATACATCACCGCATCCACGGGTTCGGCATGCAGCTTCGCGTAGAGGTCGGTCAGGGTGTGCGCATCGGCATCCAGGTCGTCGTGCTCTTCCACCAGCGCGTGGGAGCAACGGTAGATGTTCGCCCCCTCCTCGCGGAAGAAGACGTTGTGATCGCCGCCGACTGCGGTGTTGCCGGACCATTCGTAGCCCGGCAGCACGGTGAAGACGCCGGGTTCGTTCACCTCAGCGGTCAGCCTGTTCAGCTTGTCCCAGAAGGCCGGCTTGATCTGGAAGTCGTTCGCCTGGTGGGATGTCACGTCCAGGAAGGACTTGTTGCGGGCAAAGTCGAAGTAATGCTCGATGGAGTTGGTGCCCACCGTCTCTCCGGTCTGGCCATGCAGATCGCCCCAGTAATGCGCCGCACCGTCGCGGATCTGGAGCGGACCGGCCTCGACCAGATGGCCCTGCTCGGAGGTCAGCCTGAGGGTCAGCAGGCCCTTCTCTGCAACGCTCAGCCCATCAAGCCGCAGCGCACCGCTTTCCGGGGCAAAGTCGATCACCTCGGGCAGCCCCGCCACCGGAACGGAGCTTTCGACGCGGAACCGGGTCGGGCCCTGGCTGGTCGGGTTGCCCCAGAGATCCTCGGCCTTCAGGCCCAGGCAGAAGGCCTCGCCCGGGCGGCGGCGGGTCGGCAGCACCCCCAGGTAGCGGTGCAGCGGGCCGGCGCCCACGGTGAATTCCAGCCGGGTGTCGGGCAGCGGGATGAAGTTGCCGGTGGCCTGCACGTCGGCCAGCACCCGGAACACCCGCGCGCCTTCGAAGAAGGTCGACATCAGCAGGCCCGGAGACCCCTGGGAAGTGTCGCCGAGGATGATCTCGATGGTTTCGCCCGGCTTCAGGTAGCCGCCGCGCTGGTAGATCGTCAGGGTCTCGTTCCAGGGACGCTGACCACCGTTGCGATCATATTTCAGCATCAGCTGCCCCTCGCCCGACGCGCGCGCGGTGACGTAGTTCGGCGCGGTCGGATCGCTGGTCTGCAGCGCCCCGGCATCCGAGATCAGCCGCAGCGCCACGCGGATCGCGCCGGTGTCGTCCAGGCCCAGCTTGCCGGTGGTATAGGTGATCCGGAAGGTCTGGTAGCTGCGCACCTCCACATGGGAAGGGCCATCCATGACCGCCGTGCCGAAAAGGGCGGGATCGGTGCCGGGAATCGTCCGCAGACGGGATTCGCCGATCAGTTCGGGGTCGACATCACGCTTGATGGTCATGGGGGCTCCTTGGGTGTTCCTGTCGCCTCCCTGACAAAACTGCATAGCAATGAACATCTGAAATCCGCACATCAGGGCCGGATTCGGGGTTTCGCGCCCTTCGACCGCTCAAAACACCATAGTTTTGATGAAAATATACGCAGCAGAGCTGACATTTTCGGGAATTTCGCCGATTTTTACCCCGAAACCACTGCGAGTCGTTGTCCGGATCCGCCAAACCCGCCCTAAAACTCCGAAGTAACTTCAGACACCAACAGGAGACCCCATGCTGTCGAAGCTCATCAAGGGCACCTGCGCCGCCCTGGCCCTGGTCCTTCCGGGGGCCGCCCTGGCCGCCGACTACCCGACTCATCCCATCACCCTGATCGTGCCCTACCAGGCCGGCGGCTCCATCGAGACGATGGGCCGCGTCTTCGCCGACGAACTGGGCCAGGCCCTGGGCGGCAAGGTGCTGGTCAAGACCCAGCCCGGTGCCGGCGGCAAGATCGGCACCACGGCGGCCGCCAAGGCCAAGGCCGACGGCTACACCCTGCTCTTTGCCCCGGACAGCACGGTCATGTGGCCGGCTATCGCCGAGGATGTCGACTATTCCCTCGACAGCTTCGAACCCCTGGCCGAGGTCGCGGTGCTCCAGCAGGCCCTGGTCACCTCCAAGGCCTCCGGCATCGCCACCTTCGAAGACCTGATCGCGGCCTCGAAGAAGGGCAAGCTGTCCTATGCCGACCAGAATGCGATCTCTCGGGCCTACGTGAACTACATCGCCAAGAAGGAAGGCCTGGACTGGGTCGCCGTGCCCACCAAGGGCGGCGGCGAGATGGTGCCCTTCCTGCTGGGCGGCAAGGTCGATTTCGCCTGGTCCGGCGGGTCGCACAACCGCTACCTCGACCAGATGAACGTCATCCTGGCGATGACGGCAGAGCCGCTGCAGACCACCCCCGACGTGCCGACGATCCAGTCGAAATACGGCGTTGCCATGCCGACCGGCGCCACCGTCTGGGCCCCCAAGGGCATCCCCGCCGAGATCCTGGCCAAGCTGACCGAAGCCTCCGTGACCGCAGCCAAATCCGAAGCCTTCACCAGCCTTCTGAACGACAAGCTGGGCTTCCCGGCCGTCGCCGTCAGCGGTGACCAGCTGCGCCAGGAACTGGATCAGGTCAACGCCGGCCTCAAATCCGTCTACGAGACCACCTCCAAATGAGTGGATCTTCCCCTCAGGATCGGGGCGCCCAGGGGCGCCTCGATTTCCTCATCGGGGCCCTGGCCGTGGCCGGCGCGCTGCTGAGCGTCTTCTGGATGATCCCGGCGCAGATCGCCCCGACCGCGGATGCCGGGCAGCTTTCGCCGCGCTTCTTCCCGACCCTGACCGCCACCGTCGTCGGCCTGTTCGGACTGGCCATGATGATCCGCAACCGGGCCTGGGCGCTGCGCCGCGTGCCCCATGCCGGCCCCCGCCTGCTGCGCGAGACCCTGGCCTGGACCGTCTGGGCCACGGCCACCCTGCTGCTGCTGACCTACGCCGGCTTCATCGTCACCGGGGCCCTGTCCTGCTTTGCCGCCATGCTTCTGGCCGGCCAGCGTCGCCACCTGCTGCTCTGCGCCCTGGGCTCGATCCTGCTTGCGGTCGCGATCCAGCAGCTGTCCTGGCACGCCTTCTACATCCAGCTTCCCTGAGGCCCCCATGTTCGATGTGATCCTTCACGCGCTTGCCGCCGCCGCCGCCCCGATGAACCTGGTGTTCATCGCCTTCGGCATCACCCTCGGCATCGTCATCGGCGTCCTGCCGGGACTGGGCAGCGTCACCGCCATGGCCGTGCTGATCCCGCTGACCTTCTACATGTCGCCGCTGGCCGCCATCGCCTTCCTCGTCGGCGTCAACAAGGGCGGCACCTCGGGCGGGGCCATCCCCGCCATCCTGCTGAATGCCCCCGGCTCTCCGGAAGCCGCCGCCACCGCCTGGGACGGCCATCCCATGGCGCGCAGGGGCCAGGCCTTCCGGGCCATGAAATTCGCGCTCTTCTCCTCGGTCACCGGCGACACGCTCTCGGATCTGCTGCTGATCGTCCTCGTGGTGCCCTTCGCCAGCTTCGCGCTGCAGTTCGGCCCCGTAGAATACACCGCCGTCCTGCTGTTCTCCTTCGCGCTGATCGCCGGGATCGCCGGTGACAGCCCGCTGAAAAGCGGCCTGGCGATCTTCTTCGGCCTCTTCCTGGCGACCATCGGCCTTGACCCGGTCTCTTCCACGCCGCGGATGACCTTCGGCCATATCGAGCTTTACGACGGCCTTTCGCTTTCGGCGCTGGCCATCGGCGCTCTGGCCCTCGGAGCCGTGGTCATGCAGGTTTCGGACCTCGCCAGCGGCCGGGCCGAGGACGATTTTGCCGCCAATCAGGCCGACACACCGGAGGGCCGCCGCCTGCCCGCGCGCGAATTCTTCTCGTACTGGAAGACCCTGCTGCGCGGCGCGCTTACCGGATCCCTCGTCGGGATGCTGCCGGGCCTCGGGGTGACGCTGGCCTCCTTCCTGTCCTACTCGGCCACCAAGCGCGCCTCGAAGACGCCCGAAAAGTTCGGCACCGGCATCCCCGAGGGCATCGTCGCCACCGAAAGCGCCAACAGCGCGGTCGTGGGCTCGAACCTGATCCCCACCATCGCCCTTGGCATTCCGGGCAACATCGCCGCCGCCCTGCTGATCGGCGCGCTGGTGATGCATGGCGTCGTCCCCGGCCCCTTCATGCTGCAGATGCATGGCGACCTGATCTACGGGCTCTTCGCCTCGATGATCCTGGCCAACCTGCTGCACCTGATCATCGGGCGCGCCGGCCTGTCGCTCTGGGTCCAGTTCGCCCGCATCCCGCGCCGCCTGATCCTGCCGCCCGTGCTGATGTTCTGCATCTTCGGGATCTACCTGCCCAACCAGTCGCTCTGGGACGTCGGCATCATGCTGGCCTGCGCCGGCCTCGGCATCCTGTTCACCCGCGCCGGCATCTCGGTGGTCTGCACCGTGATCGGCTTCCTGCTGGGCAGCATGTTCGAGACCTCGCTGCGCCAGGCGCTGCTGCTTTACCAGGTGGACGGCCTGAAGATCCTGCAAAGCCCCGTCGCCGCGATCTTCCTGCTGCTGGCCATCGCCGTGGTCCTGCGGGCCATCCGCAACGGTCGGAAGAAGGACAGCGCCGCGTGACAGCCCCCCCGAGCGAAGCCCCGGATCTTTGCGACGCGCTGCGCGAGCGGATGGAGCGCGAACGCGAACGCAACCCGCGCGAGACCAAGCGCAGCGCCCTGCGCCAGGCCCTGCTTTCGGCGCTGCGGGACCGCCTGGTCGGTCCCGGGGATCGCCTGCCCCCCGAGGCCGAGCTGGCCCGCCGCCTGCAGGTCTCGCTCGGCACGGTGCAAAGCGCCCTCGGCCAGCTTCAGGACCTTGGCCTGATCCTGCGGCGGCGCGGGGACGGCACCCGCGTTGCCGATGGCGAACCGATCGGCCCCAATATCTGGCACTTCCGCTTCCGGCTGCGCGCGACCGACCGACCGCTGCGGATCACCGACACGCGGCTGGAGATTTTGCGCACGAACGACACCGGCCCCTGGAGCACGCATCTGGGGCCCGGAACCCATACCGTGATCCGCCGCAGATTGTCCGGAGATGGCGTCAGCCTGGGCGCCGAGATGTACCTCAGGGCGGACCTGCTTCACATTGACGATATCGAGCTTTCCGAACTCGAGGGTGTCAATCTCAGGCGCTACCTGGAGGGCGTGCTGGGCCGTCAGGCCCAGAAGCCCGAAACCCGGGTCTCGGCGGCGGCCCTGTCGCTGCGCCAGGCGGCGATGTTCGACATGACGCCGGACATGCCGGTGCTGCGGATCGAGGCCAGCACCCGCTTCCAGGACGGCAGCCCCTTCTATCACCAGACCATCCACGCCCCCGCGCAACAGCTGATCCTGGAGTTCTGAAACGGCGTCCGGAGCGATCCCCCCGGGCGCCCTTCCTCAGGGCGTCACCAGCCAGAGCACCTCGGCATCCTCGGGGCCGACCGAGGTCCAGCAATGCTCTCCGCTGGCGTCGTAGTAGACGGAATCCCCCGGCCCCAGCTCCAGCGGCTCGTAGATCCGGGTGTGCAGCTGCATCCGCCCCGAAAGCACGAAGACGAAGATCTCGGCGTCAGAGCTGGGCCAGTCGGGATATTCGTCGGTGCTGCGCGCGGTGACCCGGGTGCGCGCCGGCACCATGCGCTTGTCGCGCAGGTCGTTGCACAGCAGGATGTTCTCGCAGGTGCGCGACAGCAGTTCCCGGGTGCTGGACTGATCCGCCGCCCGCGACACCGCCCGGCGCCCCTGCGAGGGCACGTTGGGCCGGCTCGAGGACAACAGCTCGGCGAGGTCGATCTCCAGACCCGAGGCGATCTTCTGCAGCGTCGTCAGGGTCGGCGACAGGTCGCGCCGCTCGATCTTCGACAAAGCCGAGGTCGAGACGCCGGTGATCTTGGCACAGTCCTGAAGCGTCAGCCCGCGGGCCTTTCGGATCGCGACGATTCGATCAGCGACATCGTCCGTGGAGACTGTCGTGCGGGCGGGCGCGAAAAGCTCCGACTGGCTGATAAGTGCTGAATTGGCCCCGGCCATCTGCTGCTCCTGACAGGTTTGCTTAAATTTGCGACATCCCCGCCGCGAGCGGCGGTTTTTACGGATCATGCCAACATTCCACTATGCGATAAAATCTACAAGACGTTGCGATGCCGCAGCGCGCGAAAGCGCCTGTACCGCCGAAATTTCACCTTTGTTTTGCAGGTTCATCGCTTCGCCGACTGCGGTCCGGAACAGGATGAGGGAAAAATATCGGATACGATAAAAGAATTGACGATAGGGGATTCTTCGGAAAGCTTGGCCCCAGTCACGGGCCGCACGCAGCGCCGTGAACCAACAAAAATGACCAACAGGACCCAGAATGACAAAGCTTTCCACGTTCGGCCGCCGCGCCGTCGCCGCCCTTCTCCTGTCCGCCCTGCCGGTCTTGGCACAAGCCGACGTGGTGCGTTTCGCCCATGTCGACGGCGAAGGGGACCTGCTCAAGAACCCCTACTGGACCTATACGGAGGTCTTCTCGAACGCGCTGGAAACCGCGACCGCCGGCAAGTACGAGGTCCAGGTCTTCCCCAACGGCCAGCTGGGCGACCTGGAATCCCTGGCCGAGCAGAACGCCCGCGGTTCGCTGCAGATGGTGGGCGGCCTCGGGGCCGGGCACCTCGCGGCCTATGCGCCGGTCGCCTCGGTGCTGGAACTGCCCTACAGCTTCCCCTCGCTCGCCGTGGCGCGCAAGGTGATGAACGGTCCCTTCGGCCAGAAACTGGCCGACCAGATCGCCGAGCAGTCGGGCATCCGCATCCTGTCCTACCTGCCCACCGCCTTCCGCAACTTCTCGTCCTCGACCAAGCAGATCAAGACGCCCGAGGACATGAAGGGCATGAAGATCCGCACCCAGCAGGTGCCGATCCACGTCAAGATGGTTGAATCCCTTGGCGCCTCGCCGACGCCCATCGCCTGGAGCGAACTTTACAGCGCCCTGCAGACCGGCGTCGTCGATGGCCAGGAAAACGCGCCCTACACGATGCTGATGGCGAACCTCCAGGAAGTGCAGAAGTACTACACGCTGGACCACCACCTGGTGAACATGGTGCTGATCACCATCAACGAGGATTACTGGCAGTCTCTGTCGGACGAGGACAAGGCCGCCTTCAAGGCCGCCAACGAGGAAGCCACCTTCGCCATGCTGGGGGTAATCACCGCCAAGGAAAGCCAGGACCTGGCGCAGATGCGCAAGGCCGGCGTGGAAATCTACCAGCCGACCCCGGCCGAGTTCCAGCAATTCGTCGATGCCGCCCAGAAGCCTGTTGCCGACCTGCTGGCCGAGAAGGTCGGCGAGGACGTCATCGACGAGCTGAAGGCCGCCGTCGCCGAAGCCCAGGCACAGTGAGACCGCACCGGGACGCGGGCCCAGCCCGCGTCCCGGTCGCCCCCTTTCCGGAGACCTCATGCTCATTTTCGTCGAACGCATCGCCGGCCTGCTCGGGGCCGTGGCATCCGTGCTGGCGCGGCTCTGCCTGATCGCCATCGCCCTTGTCCTCTTCGTGCAGGTGGTCCTGCGCTACGGCTTCAGCAGCACCCTGCCCTGGCCCGAGGAAATGTCCCGCTACCTGATGATCTGGGTGGTCATGCTGGCTGGCAGCCTGCTGGTGAAGGATGACCAGCTGGTCCGGGTCGACTTCTTCGACCGGTTCTGGCCGGAACGCCTGCTGCTGTGGCGCAACATTCTGTTCCGGGTCCTGCTGGCCATGCTGCTGGGGGTGATGGTCTGGAAGGGATACGAGAACGCGCTGTTCGGTGCCCGCCGCCAGGCGGTGACGCTGGGGATCTCCTTCTACTGGATCTACCTCGCCGTGCCGGTCGGCGCGGGGCTGATGATGTTCCACATGCTGGTGGCCGCCCTGCAGGACATCCTGCGCGGCCCCCGGCGCGCAGACCCCTCCATCCTCAACGCGGAGATCTGATCTTGGATCACCCCCTTCTCATCATCATCGGGCTCCTGCTGCTGCTGATGTTCCTCGGCAGCCCGGTCATCTTCGCCATCGGCTTTGCCGGCCTGGCCTACTTCTTCGTCAAGCCGGGCATGACCGCCATGCTCGACATCTACGCCCACAAGTTCTTCACCGGGATGGACGTCTTCATCTGGCTGTCGATCCCGCTGTTCATCGTCGCCGGAGAGATCATGAGCGCGGTGGGCATGACGGACCGGCTGGTCAACCTGTCCCGGCTGATGGTCGGAAGGCTGCGCGGCGGCCTGGCCTATGTGAACGTCGTGGGATCCATGATGTTCTCGGGCGTCTCGGGATCGGCGCTGGCCGATATCTCCGCCCTCGGTCCGGTCGAGATCGAGATGATGGAGAAGGACGGCTACCGCAAGGACTTCTCGGCCGCGCTCACCGTCAGCTCGGCGATCCAGGGGCCGATCATCCCGCCCTCGATCCCGCTGATCATCTTCTCGGCGCTGACCAACACCTCGGTCGCGGCGCTGTTCCTGGCGGGCGCGGTGCCCGGCCTGATGCTGGGCCTCGGCCAGATGGCGGTCGTCTTCGTGCTGGCCCGCAAGCACGGCTACAACGCCAACCCGATCAGGAACCTGACCTTCGCCAAGGCGCTCGGCATCTTCTACAACGCCTTCTTCGCGATCTTCATGCCGCTGATCATCATCGGCGGGATCATCTCGGGCATCTTCACCGCCACCGAGGCCGCCTCCGTCGCGGTGATCTACGCGATGCTGGTGGGGTTCTGCGCCTACCGCACCCTGACCCTGAAGAAGCTGTGGGAAATCCTGGACCGCTCGGCGCGGACCTCGGCCTCGGTCTACCTGATCGTCGGCTTCGCCACGATCATCTCGTGGATCCTGGCCAACGAACGGCTGCCGGTGCAGCTTCAGGAGCTGGTGACGCATTACGACCTGGCGCCCTGGGCCCTGCTGCTGGCGCTGAACCTCTTCTTCCTGATCAACGGGCTGTGGATCGGCGACTCGGTGCAGCTGCTGCTCTTTGCGCCGCTGTTCACGCCGCTGCTGGCCTCCATGGGCGTCGATCCGGTGCATTTCGGCGTGATCATGGTGATGAACGTGATGATCGGTCTGATGACACCGCCCTACGGGCTGGCGCTCTATCTCGGCTCCTCGATCTCGGGGGTGTCGCTTGCCGCCATCGTGCGCGCCAGCATCCCCTTCCTGCTGTCGAACCTCGTGGTGCTGCTGCTGGTCACCTACGTGCCGGCGATCTCTCTGACGCTGCCGAAACTGTTCGGCTTCCACTGACCCCTCCCCCTCCTGAACTCCGTCAAGGACAATACCCATGACTATCGACAAATCCTCCCTCGAAGGCCTGTTCACCGCCATCGTGACCCCCTTCGACGCCGACGGTGCCGTGGACTACCCGGCGCTGCAGGCGCTGGTCGGGCGCCAGATCGCCGCCGGGGCCTCCGGCATCGTGCCGATCGGCGGCACCGGGGAATACCCGACGCTGACCCGCGGCGAACGCGCCGGCATCGTCTCGGCCTGCGTCGAGGCCGCCGGGGGCAAACCGGTGCTGCCCGGCGTGCTGGCCACCGGCTACGGCGACGCGCTGGAGGCGGGGCGCGATTTCACCGCCGCAGGTGCTGCCGGCCTGATGCTGGTGACCCCGTTCTACGCCGTCGGTCCCCAGGAGGGGATGCGCGCCTATTTCGCCCGCTACCGCGAGGCGATCGACGTGCCGCTGATGGCCTACGAGATCCCGCGCCGCACCAATGCCGCCCTGACCGCCGAAACCTATGCCGGCATGGCCGAAGACGGCTCCATCATCGGCATGAAGTATTCCAGCTACGACATGCCCACCTTCCTGGCCGTGCTGCGCGAGGTCGGCGACAAGCTGGCCGTGCTCTCGGGCGAGGAGCCGCTGTTTGCCACCCATGTCGCTGCCGGGGCGACGGGGGGCGTGCTGGCCTCGGCCTCGCTGTTCCCGACCTTCTGGCTGGAGGTCTTCCGCAAGGCCCGTTCCGGCGATCTGCGCGGCGCGCTGGAGATGCAGTACCGGGTCGACGCCGCGCTGGCCGCCATCTACCGTGAGACCAACCCCGGTCCGCTGAAGCAGATCATGAAGATGGCCGGTCACGACATGGGCGGCGTGCGCCTGCCCCTGACCGAACCCTCGGCGGAAACCATGGCGATGCTGAGCGCGGTGCTGCCCGACCTGCCGCTGGAAACCGAACTGGCCTGAGGCGGAACGCACAGCATGTCCGACGCACTTCTTTCGACGCTTCTGGGGATCCTCGGGCCGCGCGGCCTGCTGACCGAGCCCTCCGAGATCGCCCCCTTCGTCACCGATTTCCGCGACCGGCGCACCGGCACGGCCCTGGCCGTGGCCCTGCCCGCCACGGTCGAGGAAGCCGCCGCCACCGTGCGCGCGGTGACCGGGGCGGGCCTGCCGGTCTTTCCCCAGGGCGGCAACACCGGGCTGTGTTACGGCGCGGTGCCGCGCAGGGGCGTCGTCATCGCGCTGCGCCGGCTGAACCGGATGCGCGAGGCGGATGCGGGCTCGGGCCTGCTGAGCGTCGATGCCGGCATGACCCTGACCGAGGTCCACGCCGCCGCCGAGGCGCTCGGGCTGCAGTTCCCGCTGCACCTGGGTGCCGAGGGCACGGCCCAGATCGGCGGCCTGATCTCCACCAATGCGGGCGGCACGGCGGTGTTCCGCTATGGCGCGATGCGCGATCTGGTGGCCGGGGTCGAAGTGGTTCTGGCCGATGGGCAGGTGTTCTCGGACATGAAGGGGCTGCGCAAGGACAACACCGGCTATCCCCTGTCGCAGCTTTTCTGCGGCGCCGAGGGCACGCTGGGCCTGGTGACCGGCGCCGTGCTGCGCCTGCACCCCCGGATGAATGCGCGCGCCCATGCCTGGCTGGCACTCGACACCCCCGAGGCGGCACTGGAGGCCGGCGCCCGCATCCGCGCCGCCTTCGGCACCACCGTCGAGGCGCTGGAACTGATCGACCGCAACGAGGCGCTTTACGTGCTGGCCCATGTCCCCGGCAACCGGCTGCCCTTCGACACCGCCCCGGCCTATTCGCTGATGGTCGAGATCGCCGGCAACGGCAGCGACAGCGCCCTGAGCGGACAGCTGGAAGAGGTGCTGGCCGGGATCTTCGAGGACGGGCTGGTCCGCGATGCAATCATCGCCCAGAACGAGAAGCAGGGCGCCGAGATCTGGCATTTCCGCCATTCGGTGACCGAGGCGAACAAGCTGAACGGCATCGGCGTGGTGCTGGACACCTCGGTGCGGCCCTCGGCCATCCCGGGTTTCATCGCCGCCGCCGATGCCGTCACCGCCGAACGCTTCCCCGAGGCCGAGCGCTGCATCGTGTGCCACATGGCCGACGGCAACGTGCATTACATCGTGATGTTCCCCTTCGAGGCCTGGGCCCGCTTTCCCGATGCCGAGGCCAAGGAGATCGAGGTCGAGGAGGCGATCCACGACGTCGCCGCGCGTTTCGGCGGCAGCTTCTCGGCCGAGCATGGCATCGGGCGCAAGCTGACCTCCGAGATGGCAAGGCTGGTCGACCCGCTGAAGATCGAGATGATGCAGCGCCTGCGCCTGGCCTTCGACCCCGAGGGGCTGATGAACCCCGGCGCGCTGCTGCCCCGCTGAACCTGCGCGGGGCGCCGGCGCCATACCTGCCGGTGCCCCGCCCTGCCCTGCCCCGACGCGCGATAACGTGTGCGTGAACGCACAAGGCGAGGGCTTGCCCGCCGACGCCCGCACTGGCAGCACGGAGGGGTAGTTCCGGATCGACCCTCTTGCGTTACCTGACCGTCCTTCTGACCCTCGCGCTTCTGGCGCTGCCCTTCGCCCTGCCGCTGCAGGTGAAGGCATCGGGCGGCTGCGCGTCCCAGGTCCACGCCCCCGAGGTCTGCCATGCCCCCGGCATGACACCCCGGGCAGAGCCCCCCGCAGGCTGTGTCGCCTACACCCTGCCCGAAGCCGGTCCGCAGCCGGATCTCCGGATCCTGCCGATGGCCCTCACGTTCCCGGATCCCGCCAACACTGTGCAAGGCCGCACGATCCAGCCGGACCGCCGCCCGCCACGGGCCTGATCTTCCTCTCCGACAATCCGGACGCCTGCGCGTCCCCCCTTTCCGCGGCGCCCTGAGGGCGACCGCATTCGATGGAGATCGAAGATCATGACCACCCAAACCAACCGTCCCGCCCTGCTCATCCCCGCGCTTGCCCCGGTCTATGCCGTGGCCGCACCGCTGGCCCAGCTCTGGATGCGCGTGATGTGCGGCGCCGCCCTGATGATGCACGGCTGGCCCAAGATCACCAACCCGCTCGGCGCCACCGACATGGTCGCGGGCATCGGCTTTGCCCCGGCCTGGGCCTGGTCCGTGGCCCTGTCCGTTACCGAGTTCGGCGGCGGCCTGCTGCTGCTGCTGGGCCTTGCGACCCGCTTTGCCGCCGCCGGCGTCACCGTCATCCTGCTGACCACGGTGCTGTTCCACTGGAGCCTTCTGGGCCAGGGCTACAAGGGCGCCGAACTGTCGCTGATCTGGTCCGCCGTGACGATCTACTTCGTCGCCAACGGCGGCGGGCGCTTCGCCCTCGACCGGCTGCTGAAGCGCGAGCTGTGATGCAGCGGCGCACCCTTCTGGCCGGGGCGGGCGCGGTTGCGCTGGCCTCGGCCCTTCCGCAGGGGGCGGCCGCCGCCAATTCCCTGCCGATGGCGGCACCGGTCCATGTCGGCACCGTCGGCCTGCGGGCCCGGAATGCCGAAGTGCTGGCGCGCTGGTACGCCGCCGCGGTCGGCCTGCGCGAACTGTCGCGGGACGGCGACACGATCTGGATGGGCGCCGGGCGGACCCCGCTGCTGGCGCTGCGCCAGCAGGAGGGGCTGGCGCTGGCCGCGCCTTCCGAAGCCGGGCTGTTCCACACCGCCTTCCTGCTGCCCTCTCGCCAGGACCTGGCCTGCTGGATCGCCATGGCAGTGGATCGCGGCGTGCCGGTGGACGGCACTGCCGACCATCTGGTGAGCGAGGCGATCTACCTGACCGACCCCGAAGGCAACGGCGTGGAGATCTATGCCGACCGGCCCCAGGACAGCTGGACCTGGATCGACGGCCAGGTCGAGATGGGCACGGAGGCGATGGACTACGCGGCGATCATGGGCTCTCTGGGGCTGATGCCGCCGGTCTGGAACGGCGCTCCGGCCGGCACGCGGGTCGGCCATGTCCACCTCAAGGTCGGCGCCGCCCAAAGCGCGGCGCGCTGGTGGCAGGACCGGATGGGCTTCGATGCCGTGCGCGCCCGGGCCTCGGCGGTGTTCCTGTCGACGGGCCATTACCATCACCACATCGCGGTCAACGAATGGCTGAGCGCGGGGGCGGGACGGCGTTCGCCCCGCCGTACCGGGCTCGACTTCGTGGCGCTGGCCCGGCGCACCCCCGCCCCCCCCGCCGTCTTCGAGGACGACTGGGGCACCACCATCCGCCTGACCTGAGCCCGCCGAGCGGAACGCCGGCAGCGCCGCCCGTCCCGGGGGGCGCTGCCACACTCCCCCCCGGCCTGCCCGCCGCCCAAGGCAGCAGCCCTTCCCCGGCCCTCTTGGGGCGTTCAATCCATGCGGCGCCATCCGTCGCCCATCACCTGCAAGACGGGCGCCTGGGCGCGGTCGGTCACGGGCCGGGCGCCCCCCGCGCCAGCCGGTGGCCAGGTCATCGGGGCAAGCGGGCCACCCGCCAAGGGATGCACCGCGCCCTGGCAGACATGAAGCAGCGACTGGGCGCCATTCCGACATCAAACAACCGCCCCAATCCCCACCCGAGGTGATCGGACCGCCCGCCTTTCCCATGCGCGACGCAGTTTGCGAAGAACTCGCGGGGGATCGTGCCGGAGGTCGGCGCACTTCTCTGGCCCGAAGATCGCCCTCCAGCCGTTGCGCCCGACCGCTCAGTCAGGCCTCCCGGTCCCCTGGCGCGCGGGGCGCCGGACGACTGCCCCACGGCGCGCAGGCTCCGACCGGAGGAGCGTCCATCCGGCGATCTGACCAGGGTCGACGCCAGGCTGATGACAACTCCCCTTGCCGTGCCCCCTGCTGCGGCGTGGCCCGCCAACGACCAGAGGGAAGCGCATGCCACCCGGCGCCACGTCTTGCCGCCCTGACGGAGCGGGGGCCGCCGGCCCCGATCCTTTTGATGGTTTCGGCAGGCTCAGCCGTCGCGGGTGGGCGGTTCTCCGCCCCGGCGCCGTTGTCGGACAGGATCAGGGTCTGGTCGAACAGCTTGGGCCGGGGCAACCCGGGGATCGGCCTCTTCCGGCGCCGCCGCCCAAAGCAAATGCGTCTCGGCCCGAAGGTGATCGACGAAGGCCTGCACCCGCGCCGGCCTGTAGCCCGCATCCGGGAAAAGCGCATGGACCTCCAGCGCCGGATAGGCGACCCCGGGCAACACCCGCACCAGACGCCCCTCTGCCAGCGCCCTGCGCACCAGCGGCATCTGCGCGCCCCCCAGCCCCAGCCCGGCGATCAGCGCAAGGTTCAGCGCATGGGCATTGTTGGCCTTGAACACCGTCGGCACCGGCACCTCCACCAGGCCCTGCGGCCCCAGCAGAGGGATCATGTCGCCGCCCGGCGCGCCGTTGAAACGCACCTGACGGTGCCGGCCAAGCTCTCCGATATCCGCCGGAACCCCATGCCGCGCCAGATAGGACGGCGCCGCCACCAGAACCCGGGTCAGAGTCCCCAGCCGCCGCGCCACAAGGCTGGAGGCGGGCAGGCTGCCGAACCGGATAGCCACGTCGATCCCCTCGGCGGTCAGATCGGCGATCCGGTCGTCCAGGATCAGCTCGGGCACCACCTCCGGGTGGTGCTTCTGGAACGAGATCGCGGCTTCGGCAATCTGCGCCTGCCCCAGGCCGACCGGCGCATGGATGCGCAACGGCCCCCGCAAGGCCCCGGACTGCCCCGAGGCGGCCTCGCGCGCCTCTGCCACCGCCTCCAGAATGCGCCGGGCCCGCTGAAAGAAGGCCTCTCCGGCCTCCGTCAGGGTCATCTGGCGGGTGGTCCTGCGCAGCAGCCGAGCGTCCAGATGCCGTTCCAGCGCCGCGATCTGCTGGCTGACCGCCGATTGCGACAGCCCCAGATCGCGCCCCGCCGCCGAGAGGCTGCCGGCCTGCGCGACCCGGACGAAAGTGGTCATCACGTTCAGCATGTCCATGGAATTCACCGTCCCTTCTTATGGATGTTAGAAGAATGACCCAACTACTCAGCGTCTCTCTGATAGGTGAACTGTTGCCGCAGGACTTTCAACGGAAACGGAAGCTGCAATGGCACGAACGAACAAGGTGGCGCTGGTGATCGGCGCGAACGGGGTGATCGGGGGCAACCTGATCCGCCATCTTCAGACCCTGGAGGACTGGGAGGTCATCGGCGTGTCGCGCCGCGGCGGCGTGCCCGGCGCGCGCCTGCGCTACATCCGGGCGGACCTGCTGGATGCCGAAGACACCCGGCGCAAGCTGTCGGGGCTGCACGGGGTAACCCATGTCTTCTACGCCGCCTATCAGGACCGGCCCGGCTGGGCCGACCTGGTGCCGCCCAATCTGGCCATGCTGACCCATGTGATCGACGCCATCGAACCGGTGGCGCCCGCGCTGGAACATGTCAGCCTGATGCAGGGCTACAAGGTCTACGGCGCCCATCTGGGCCCCTTCAAGACACCGGCGCGGGAAAGCGACGCCCACCACATGCCCCCCGAATTCAACATCGACCAGCAGCAGTTCCTGGAACGGCGCCAGCAAGGCAAGCGCTGGTCCTGGTCGGCGCTGCGCCCCTCGGTCGTGGTGGGCTTTGGCCTGGGCAATCCGATGAACCTGACCATGGCGATTGCCGTCTATGCCACGATGTCGAAGGCGCTCGGGCTGCCGCTGCGCTTTCCCGGTCGGCCCGGCGCCTATCACAGCCTGCTGGAAATGACCGATGCCGATCTGCTGGCCCGGGCCACCGTCTGGGCCGCGACCGAACCCGCCTGCGCCAACCAGGCCTTCAACATCACCAATGGCGACCTGTTCCGCTGGTCAGAGATGTGGCCGAAGATCGCCCGCGCCTTCGACCTGGAGGTCGCGCCGCCGCTGCCCATGACCCTGGCGACGATCATGGCCGACAAGGCGCCGCTCTGGGCCGATCTGGTGGCCCGCCATGGCCTGGCGGAACCCGACTATGCCCGGGTCTCGTCCTGGGGGTTCGCCGATGCGGTCTTCGGCTGGGATTACGACTTCTTCGCCGATGGCAGCAAGGCGCGGCGCCTCGGCTTCCACGATTTCATCGACACCGAGGCGATGTTTCTGGGCGCCTTCGACGAGCTGCGCGCGCGCCGCATCATCCCGCCCGCCGCCTAGTCCTTCGGAAAGCGGCGCGGTGCGGGCTGACCGTGCACCTGTTCCCAGAAACTGTCGGCGCGTTTCTCGAACGTGCCGGCATCGCGGGCGTCGCTCTGGTAGAAGCGGCCCGGCTCAAGGCCCGTGACGTAATCCTGTTCGACCCAGCCGCGCGGGTCGTCGTGGGGGAAGCGATAGCCCTTGTGGCCAAGCGCCTCGGCGCCCTTGTAATGGGCATCGCGCAGGTGCTTGGGCACCAGCGCCGGGCGCTCCTGCGTCACTGCCGACAGCGCCAGCCCGATGCCCCGGCAGGCGGAATTGGATTTCGGCGCCCGCGCCACATGCAGCGCCGCATGGGCCAGGATGATGCGCGCCTCCGGATAGCCGATCTTCTCGACCGCCGTGGCGGCGGCCACCGCCGTTTGCAGCGCGGTATTGTCGGCCAGCCCGACGTCCTCCGATGCATGGATCATGATGCGGCGCGCGATATAGCGGGGATCCTCGCCGGCATGGATCATCCGCGCCAGCCAGTAGAGCGTCGCATCGGCATCCGAACCGCGCATCGACTTCACAAAGGCCGAGACGATGTCGTAATGCTGATCCCCGGAACGGTCATGGTTCACCGCCGCCGAGGCATAGGCCTCTTCCAGCATCTCCTCGGTGATCTCGACCGGGCCGTCATGGCCGACTGCCAGGCTTTCCAGCGTTGTCAGCGCCCGGCGCGCGTCGCCTCCGGAGCGCCCGGCGATCAGCCGGATCTGCTCGGGCGTCATGGTGACGCCGATCCCCTGCCCCTGAAGATGCGCAAGGCCCCGGCGCACCACCTCCTCCATCTCCTCCAGCGTGATCGGCTCAAGCTGCAGGATGGTCGAGCGCGACACCAGCGCGGGCGTCAGCGCGTGGTAGGGATTGCCGGTGGTGGCGCCGATGAAATCGGCGGTGCCGTTCTCGCAGATCGCCAGCAGGTCGTCGGCCTGGGTCGAGGAAAAGCGGTGGATCTCGTCCACGAAGATCAGCAGCGGGCGGATGCGCGCCTCGTCGGAAAGCTTCCTCAGCTCGGCCACGGTGGCGCGGGTGGCATGAAGCTGGCAGAATTCCTTGCCCAGCATGTTGCCCACCGCCCGCGCGATCGAGGTCTTGCCGACCCCCGGCGGGCCGTAAAGGATGATGCTGCCAAGCGCGCCCGCCGCGATCCGCCGCCGCAGGATCGAACCGGGCCGCACGATGGCGCTTTGCCCGATCACGTCATCCAGCGTCTTGGGCCGCAGCACGGAGGCCAGCGGTTCATGCCCCTCGCGGGGGGCCGCGTCGAACAGATCGCTCATCCCAGGTTCCTTCCCATGCCGGCGCATCCCGGCCCGCCCTTCCTAAGCCCTGGCGCGGGAAATGCGAACCCGTCTGATGCATGGCTCTGTTAACCCGCCATGCGCTGACAGCATGGCGGATCTGCCGCCAATGCGATTGTTCTGCACCGCAGCATCCGCTATATCTTTCTTGTGGCGCTGAGAAGCGCCGGAGAGTTTCCTGGGTCTCCTCCTCCTCCCTGAGACCCGGAAATTGGCGGCGGCCCCTCTCCTCCTCCCTGGGGTCGCCGCAATCCTCTCACCCTTCCCCGATGATGAACGGATCGACAGGCCGCTGGCCCGTGAAGACGCCTTTGCGCCGGGGCAGCCACCGCCGGGCCTTGCAATTGCACGGGCAGATATATTCTGTCGCGATCAACACCATTCTGACCTCCGGGACCCGTCATGCTGGACCAGCCGAAACAGCCGCGCATCGTTACCCACTGGGGCAGCTACAACGCTGTCATGGAAAAGGGCCGGCCCGTGCGGCTGGACCCGGTGGGCATCGACCCCGACCCCTCGCCGCTGGCCGAGGGGATGATCGCGGCGCTGGATGCCCCGGCGCGGATCTGCCGCCCCGCCGTGCGCGCCTCTTTCCTGGCGGCGCGCGAAGCCGGTCGGATCGAGACCGAGGGCGCGGGCCGCGGCTATGAACCCTTCGTGGAACTGCCCTGGGACGAGGCACTGGACCTTGCCGCCTCCGAGCTGGACCGGGTGCGCCAAAGCTACGGCAACGGCGCGATCTACGGCGGCTCCTACGGCTGGGGCTCGGCCGGGCGGTTCCACCATGCGCAAAGCCAGATCCACCGCTTTCTGAACTGCATCGGCGGCTATACCCGTTCGGTTCAGAACTACAGCTATGCCGCCGCCGACATGATCCTGCCCCATGTCATCGGCACCCGCCGGGGCCTGTCGACGCACCATACCTCCTGGCCGCGCATCGCCGAGCAGACCGAGACGCTGGTGATGTTCGGCGGCGTGCCCGCGCGCAACGCCCAGGTCGGATCGGGCGGCATCGCCCGCCATATCGTGAACGAGAACCTGGCCGCGCTGCGCGAGCGGGGCGCGCGAATGATCTCGGTCTCTCCGATCCGCGATGACACCATCGTCGAGGGGGTCGAATGGATCCCGCTGCGCCCGAACACCGATACCGCGCTGATGCTCGGGATGGCGCATGAGCTGCTGGCGACGGGGCGCGCGGACCGCGCCTTCCTGGCCAGCCACACCCATGGCGCCGACCGGCTGGAGGCCTATGTCACCGGCGCCTCCGACGGCACCGCGAAGACCCCCGAATGGGCCGCCGAAATCACCGGCGTGCCGGCGCAGACGATCCGCGATCTGGCCCGCGACATGGCCGGCACCCGCAGTTTCCTGATGATGGCCTGGTCGCTGCAACGCGCCGATGGCGGTGAACAGCCCTACTGGATGGCGATTGCCCTTGCGGCGATGCTGGGCCAGATCGGCCTGCCCGGCGGCGGCTTCGGCTTCGGCTATGCCTCGGTCAACGGCATCGGCAACCCCAAGGCCGCCTTCGCCTTCCCGGCGCTGCCGCAGCGGGTCAACCCGGTGAAGGACTACATCCCCGTCGCCCGCATCGCCGATGCGCTGCTGCATCCCGGCGCCCCCTACACCTTCGACGGAGAGGACCGGACCTATCCGGATCTGAAGCTGGTCTACTGGGCCGGCGGCAACCCGTTCCACCATCACCAGGACCTGAACCGCCTGCGCGACGCCTGGCAGCGCCCCGAGACGATCATCGTCCATGATCACTTCTGGAACGCGTTGGCGCGCCACGGCGATATCGTCTTCCCGGCGACCACCCAGCTTGAGCGCAACGACATCGCGTTTTCCTCGAACGACCGCTTCCTGTCGCCCTCGCATGCGATCAGCGCCCCCCATGCCGAGGCCCGCGACGATTTCGCGATCTTCACCGCCCTGGCCGAGCGCCTTGGCGCCGCCGAGCCCTTCACCGAGGGGCGCGACGTGGAAGGCTGGCTGCGTCACCTCTATGCCCAGGGCACCAGGACCGCCGCTGCCGCCGGTGTCACCCTGCCCGCCTTCGACGACTTCTGGACCGGCGATCTGATGATGCTGCCCGAGGTGCCCGAAGCGCGCGAGGCCGATCTGCTGAAGGCCTTCCGCGAGGATCCGGTGGCGGCCAGGCTGACCACCCCTTCGGGCAAGATCCAGCTGTATTCCGAGAAGATCGAGGGCTTCGGCTACGACGACTGCCCCCCGCACCCGAGCTGGCTGCCGCCGCAGGAATGGCTGGGGGCCGAGGCCGCGCGCCGCTTCCCGCTGCACCTGATGTCGAACCAGCCGAAAACCAAGCTGCACAGCCAGTACGACCACACCGGCACCTCGCGCGCGGCCAAGCGGCAGGGCCGCGAGGTGATGCGGATGCATCCCCAAGATGCCGCTGAACGCGGGCTGGCCGAGGGCGATATCGTGCGAGTCTTCAATGATCGGGGCGCCTGCCTGGCCTCGCTCGCACTGGAGGAGGGGCTGCTGCGGGGCGTCGTGCAGCTGGCCACCGGTGCCTGGTTCGACCCGGAGCCGGTCGGCGCCTCCAGCAATGGCGGGCCGCTTGACCGGCAGGGCAACCCCAACGTGCTGACCGCCGACCGGGGCACCTCGAAGCTGGGCCAGGGCCCCTCCGCGCATTCCTGCCTGGTCGAGGTCGAAGGTTTCGACGCCCCCCTGCCCGAAGTTTCCGTCTTCGATCCGCCGCCCTTCGTGGAGCGGGGCTGAGGCCGTGCCGCGCCCTCAGCGGCGCGGCAGCAGGAAGCCTTCGAAATAAGCGGCAAGGCCCGCGTGATCATCCAGCGGCAGCAGCCGGGCGATATACTGGTCGGGACGCACAACGACCAGCGCACCGCGTGCGCGGTCGATGCCACGCAGGCCGAAGATATCGTCGCCGAAGCGGGCGCAGAACACCTTCTCGTAGTCGCGCAGGCCGAAGCGGCCCTTGCGCGGCACCAGAAGCCCGGGCATCGCCGTGATCTCCAGCGTCTCCCAGCCCTGCTGGAACACCGCCCTTAGATCAAAGAGCGCATCCACATCCGCGCCATCCGGCGTGAACCGGTTCAGCGGCGAGGCCGGATCGTCTTCAAGGTAGCGGCAGAGCGCGGCGATCTGGCCGCCCGGCGCACCGTCATCGCCGCCCGGCGCGAAGGCCAGCAGACGCCAGCGTCCGTCGGCCTCGATGACCTCGCCCAGCTGCATCTCCCGGGCATCGCCCAGACGGATCACCGGGGCGGAATGCAGCCGCATCCCCGGTTCGAACCCGCGGGCCAGGGCCTGATGTGCCGCATCGCCGGTCAGCAGGCCGGGGGCGTATTTCACCGCCACCCCGGCGGTATAGCGCCCCTGCTTGATGAAGTACTTCTGGAACTGCGGCGCCCCGGCCCCGCTGTCCTCGGTGCGCTCGCTGATGATGCGGGCCCATTCGCGGTCAAAGTCGATCAGGTCCTGCGCCACGCCCTGACGTTCCGCCGAATAGCTGTGCAGCAGCGCCGGCGCGGCCTGCCCCCGGATCACCGCCGCCAGCTTCCAGCCCAGGTTGAAGCCATCCCCCATCGAGACATTCATCCCCTGCCCCGCCTTCGGGCTGTGGGTATGGCAGGCATCGCCGCAGATGAAGACCGAGGGCGCCGGGCCGTCTTCGGTCGCGGCATTGTCGAACCTGTCGGTCAGGCGCTGGCCGATCTGGTAGACCGACCACCAGACCACGTCCTTCACCTCCAGCGTATAGGGATGCAGGATACGCTGCGCCTTGGCGACCAGCTTTTCGAAGGTGATGTCGCGGTCGGCGATCCGTTCACCGGGCTGCATCTTCTCCTGCTCGACATAGAGGCGCACCAGATAGCCACCCTCGCGCGGGATGATCAGGATGGTGCCCTCGTCCTCGGACTGGATCAGGGTCTTCAGGCGGATATCCGGGAAATCGGTCACCGCGAGGATATCCATCACCCCCCAGGCCTGATTGGCCGACTCTCCACGAAGATCGCGCCCGATGGCCTGACGCACGGTGCTGCGCGCCCCGTCGCAGCCCACCACGTAACGCGCCCGCACGGTCTCCTGGCGGGAACCATCGGCACTGCGCAGCACCACCGTCGCCCCCTCGGGCGTCGCCTCAAGCGTCACGACCTCCCGGTCATAGAACGGGGCCATGCGGGCGGGAGCGTTGCGCATCACTTCCAGGTACATGTCATGCACCCGCGCCTGGTTGAGGATGACATGGGGCATCTCGGAAAGCCCCTCCTCGACATCGCGGACCCGGCCCGTGCGGATGATCCGCGCGGGGTCCCCCGGTGCAGGCTTCCAGAAGGTGGTCTGGTTCACCCAATAGGCCTCTTCCTTGACACGGTTGGCAAAGCCGAAGGCCTGGAACATCTCCATCGAGCGGCAGGACACGCCATCCGCCTGGCCCTTTTCCATCGGCCCGGTCTTCTTTTCCACGATGCAGCTGCGGATCTCGGGGAAGGCGGCCAGCTGGGCGGCAAGGGTCAGCCCTGCCGGACCGCAGCCGACGATCAGCACGTCGACCTCGGGCGGCAGCGCGCCGGCTTCGCCCGAAAGCGCGGGCTGCACCCGGGGATCGCCCGGCCGGAATCCGTTGAGGTGATAGTGCATGGGTCCCTCCTCCTCAGGTCGCCATTTAGAAAGTATGCATATCATTAGTATGCTTATCACCTGCAGTCAAGAAAAAGGTAAGTGTACTAATCATGAAGCATCCGCTATCCTGACAAGGATCGGACAGGCAGGAGGATCACTTGGAAATCAAAGGCATGGCGGGGCACCTGATCCGGCGGCTGCACCAGCGCTCGACCCAGGTGTTCCTGCGCGAGGCCCAGCGGGCCGGGCTGGAGCTGACCCAGGTGCAGTTCGCGGCGCTGGAAACCCTGAGCCGCAACGAGGGAATCGACCAGGCCCAGCTGGCCGCCTTGATCGCCTATGACCGCGCCACCATCGGCGGCGTGGTCGAACGGCTGGAACGCAAGGCCCTGTTGCGGCGCGAGGTCAGCCCCCGCGACCGCCGCGCCCGGGTGCTGACCCTGACGCCCGAGGGCCGCGCCCTGATCGAACGTTTCCTGCCGGTGGTGGCGGGCCTTCAGGACGAGATCCTGTCGGAGCTGACGCCAGAGGAACGCCGCCAGCTGCACGCCCTGATGGGCAAGGCGCTTGGCCCGGACGCGCCCTAGGCGTCCCGGGCCCGCATCAGCATCCCGAACAGATCGCGCGGATCATCGGGATCGGCCATCAGATCAAGCGGTTCGTGGAAGTCGGTGCCGCGCACCTGATCGGCGACGTAGCGCAGGGCGCTGAAATCCTCGGTCGCGAAGCCGACGCTGTCGAACAGGGTGATCTGGCGGGCATTGCGGCGCCCCTCGACCGTGCCGCGCATCACCTGCCACAGCTCGGTCACCGGGTGGTCGGGATCAAGCTGCTGGATCTCGCCCTCGATCCGGGTCTGCTCGGGGTATTCGACGAAGATGTCGGCGCGCAGCAGGATGTCGCGGTGCAGTTCCGTCTTGCCGGGGCAGTCGCCGCCGATGGCGTTGATATGCACCCCGGCGCCGACCATGTTGTCGGTCAGGATCGTCGCGTACTGCTTGTCGGCGGTGCAGGTGGTGATGATCTGCGCCCCCTCGACCGCCTGGATCGCATCGCGGCATTCGGTGACGTCAAAGCCCTGCGCCCGCAGGTTGCGCGCGGCCTTCGCGGTGGCGCCCGGATCGATATCGTAAAGCCGCAGCGTGCCAATCCCGCACAGCGCCCGGAAGGCCAGCGCCTGGAATTCGCATTGCGCGCCGTTGCCGATCAGCGCCATGACCCGCGCCCCCTCCGGCGCCAGGTAGCGCCCCACCAAGGCCGAGGTCGCCGCCGTGCGCAGCGCCGTCAGCAGCGTCATCTCGCTCAGCAGCAGCGGATAGCCTGTCGCGACAGAGGACAGCACCCCGAAGGCGGTCACCGTCTGGTGCCCGGTCCGGGTGTTCTTCGGATGGCCGTTGACGTATTTGAAGCCGTAGCTTTCGGCATCCGCCGTCGGCATCAGCTCGATCACGCCATCGCGGGAATGGCTGGCGATCCGCGGCGTCTTGTCGAAATCCGGCCAGCGGCGAAAGTCCTCCTCGATATAGGCCGCCAGTTCGCTCAGAAAGTGCTCCGGGCCCAGGGAATGGACCAGGCGCATCATGTTGGCGACGGACACGAAGGGCACATAGGCCAGCGCGGAGGGGGTCGGGATCATCAGTAACTCCGGGTGATGCGATCCAGAACGCGGCGCCCGAACAGGCTGGCGGTCAGGTCGCACATCAGCTTGGCCGTGCGCCCGCGTTCATCGAGGAAAGGATTGAGCTCGACCAGGTCGAGAGAGGTGACAAGCTCGCTGTCGCAGAGCTCTTCCATGATCAGATGCGCCTCGCGGAAGGAGGCGCCGCCGGGCACGGTGGTGCCGACCGCCGGCGCGATCTCGGGGTCCAGGAAATCCACGTCGAAGCTGACATGCAGCAGGCCGTTGGCCGCGCGCACCCGTTTCAGGAAGGCGCGCAGCGGGGCCAGCACCCCGGTTTCGTCGATGGCGCGCATGTCGTGCACCTCGATCCCGATCTGCGGGATCAGCGCGCGTTCGGCGGCATCGACCGAGCGGATGCCCATCATGCAGACGTTTTTCGGGTCGATGGCATGGGCCAGCGGCGGATAGGCATCACAGCCGGGCTGGCCGGTGACATAGGCCATGGGCGTGCCGTGCAGATTGCCGCTTTCCGTGGTCTCAAGCGTGTGGAGATCGGGATGGGCATCGAGCCAGAGCACGAAAAGCGGCCGCCCGACCGAAGCCGCGTGACTGGCCAGCCCCGACAGCGTGCCTGCCGCCATGGCGTGATCGCCGCCGAGGAAGACCGGCAGGTCATGGGCGGCCTTGGCCTGTGTGACCGCGGGCGTCAGCGCCTCGATCCAGGCGCGGGTCTCGGCCAGGTCGTGGACGGCGGGGTTGGGATGGGCCAGCGGGGCCTGCGGCGGAATCGCCAGGTCGCCCAGGTCGTGCACCTCCCAGCCCAGACCCGACAGGATCTTCGCCAGCCCCGCCGTGCGGAAGCTGGCCGGCCCCATCAGGCAGCCGGGTTGCGAGGCGCCGGTCTGGACGGGCACGCCGAGGATCGCGCAGGTTCGGGTCATCAGGAACTCCTTTTCGGTCAGGATGACGGTCTGATCTGAAAATTTCGCTTGCCAAATTGATCATACCGGCACCATTTTTCGCCAAAATGACGGCTATGGTATACACTTCGCACATGACCCCACCGCTTTCCGACACCGACCGTGCCATCATCGCCGCCCTGCGCGAGGATGCCCGCCTGTCGCTGACAGAGCTGGCCCAGCGGGCGGGCGTGTCGCGCACCACCGCCAAGGCGCGGCTGGAGGTGCTGAAGGCCACGGGCCGCATCCGGCGCTTCACGATCGAGACGGATGTCGATGTCGAAGGCGAGATCCGTGCGATCACCATGATAGAGCTGACGGGGCGGATGTCCCGTGCGGTCATTCGCGCGCTGACCCGGATGCCCGAGGTGCGCACCGTGCATTCCACCAACGGCGCCTGGGATCTGGTGGTGGAAATCCGCACCGACAGCCTGCCCGCTTTCGACCGCGCCCTGCGCGAACTGCGCGAGATCCCCGGCGTGGTGAATTCCGAAAGCTCCCTGCTGCTGAGCCATGTGTCGGGCTGAAACGGCAACGGGCGCGACCTGCGCCGCGCCCGCACGCCATCCCGGGGGAAGGGTTACTCTGCCGCTGCGGCCCGGTGCGCCAGGGCCTGACGACGCGCCAGCACCATGTAGAACAGCGCGCCCAGGATGGCGCCGCAGATCCAGGCATAGCCCGACAGGAACGCCAGCACCGGCACCCAGACCGTCGCGACCGAGAACACCGCCGCCACCGCGAAGGAGATCAGCGCCGCATCGTTCCAGCCATTGCCGTAGTGATAGCGGCTGCCCGAGGCTTCATAGAGTTCATCCCGGAACAGCTTCTGTTTCCGCAGCACGTAGTAGTCGGCGATCATGATGCCGTAGATCGGCGCCAGCATCGCACCCAGCGTGTTGACGAAGCCCGCGATGCCGAAGCTGCTGATGAAACTGGTCCAGAAGCCGCCGATCACCAGCGCGAAGACCGAGGTGATCATGCCGGCGGTGCGGAAACTGATCTTCTTCGGCGCCAGATTGGCGATGCCGTTCACCGCCGGAATGAAATTGGCCACCAGGTTGATCCCCACCGTCGCGGCAAAGAAGGTCACGGCGGCAATCAGGCTCAGGACCACGCTGTCGGTGCGCTCAACAATAGCGGTGGGGTTGATGATCGCCTCTCCGTAGACCACGGCGGCGCCTGCGGTGGTCAGCAGCGCCAGCGCCGAGAACAGCACCATGTTGAACGGCAGCCCGGCCAGGTTGCCCAGCACCATGGCCCGCCGGTCCTTCGCGAAGCGCGAGAAATCCGAGAAGTTGATCATCACCGCGGCGAAATAGGCCACCATCGTGCCGACGATGGCGACGAAGCCCTTGAACTCGGTCCCGAAGGTGGCGTCGGGATTGGCGAAGATGGTCTGCGCCGCCCCCCAGAGCTGGCCGTCGGACTTGACCCAGAGCACGATCAGCAGGCCGATCATCACCGCGTAGACGAAGGGCCCGGCGATGTTGAGGAAGGTCTCGACCCAGGCCATGCCGCGCCAGAAGATGAAGATGTGCAGCGCCCAGACGATCAGGAAGGACACCCAGCCCAGCAGCGGCATGCCCAGGATCACAGGGCCGTTTCCGACGCCGGTCAGCGCATGGAGGAACAGGGTCAGCGCGGTCGAGGCGAAATAGACCTGCACCCCGTACCAGAAAACCGCGACCACGGCGCGCAACACCGCCGGCAGCTTGGCCCCCGAGGTCCCGAGGCTGGCGCGCGCCAGCACCGGATAGGGGATGCCGTAGCGTTCCCCCGCCGCACCCGAGAGGTTGACCAGGAACATCACCAGCAGCGCGGCGACGATCAGCGCCGCGAAGGCCGTCCAGCCGCCCACCCCGTAAGAGATGAACAGCGAGGCGACCAGCGAATAGCCCGCCAGCGACTGGATGTCGTTGGCCCAGATGTTGAAGATGGCGAACCAGCCCCAGCTTTTCTCGTGTCCGAGGACCGGTTTCAGCGGATCGGTGTCGTCTCCGGCACCGGCGTTCAAGTCTGACATTTCCCTCTCCTTTGCCCTGAAAGCGGGGCGTGGCCCGCAGCGCGGTTCGGGTCGGACGGGAGGGGCCTGCGACCTGCCCCGCCAAGGCCCGGTCCGGTGCGCTCAGGCTAGGAGGCCGGGCCCGATGCGTCCCCGGTGCTTTGTCACGTCACGTTGAAAAATGCATCGGGCAGTCGTCTTTCCCGGAGGGGCCGCCGCTTTTTTCGGCAGCCCCCCGGGCGGGCGCTCAGCCCTGATGGATCGGCTCCGCGCAGAACTTGCCCCCCTGGAACCGGCTTTCGGGGGCATCGGGCGCGGGCCGGGGGGCGGCGGCCTCAATCTCGGCGCGGAAGTCTTCGGCATTGTCCTGCGGGCGCCAGCCGATCAGCCGCGCGGTCTCGGTGTTCCACCAGCCCTCGTCATTGTCGGAGACGCCCCAGATCACCGGGCAGCCCAGCATCGGCACCCGGAAGACGCATTCGACCAGGCGCACGAAGTCATCCGGGCTCATCCAGGTGGCGAGCATCCGGCGGTCGCGGGGCTTTTCGAAGCAGGACCCGATGCGGATCAGCGCGCTCTCCTGTCCGAACTTGTCGTGATAGAGCCGCGCCAGCCCCTCTCCGAAGCATTTTGACACGCCGTACAGGCCGTCGGGGCGCATCGGGTCGGTGACATCCAGCACCTGATCCTGTTCATAGAAACCGATGGTGTGGTTCGAGCTGGCAAAGAAGATCCGCGGCATGCCGTGGGCGCGCGCCGCCTCGTAAAGGTTGTAGACGCCGGTGATGTTGGCATTCTGGATCTCGTCCCAGGGCCGTTCGACCGAGACGCCGCCAAGATGCAGGATCCCGTCGCAGCCCGCCACCAGATCCGCCACCGCCGCCCGGTCGCCCAGATCGCAGGGGATGACCTCCTCTCCGGGGCCTGCCGGGCCCATCCCGGCGATGTCGGACAGGCGCAGGATCTCGGCCAGGTGGCCCAGCCGCGCCCGGGCGATGCGGCCCAGGTTCCCCCCTGCCCCGGTGATCAGAAGGCGTTTCATCGTCATGGAAATCTCCTATTGCAACAGTCCCGGCAGGAACATCGAGAAGGCGGGCACGTAGGTCACCAGCATCAGGGCCACCAGGATCGCCAGGTAGAAGGGCCAGATGGTCTTTACAGCCTGGTCGATGCGGATGCCGCCGACGACGCAGCCGACGAACAGGCAGGCCCCCACCGGCGGCGTGCACAGCCCAAGGCCGAGGTTCATCATCATGATCACCCCGAACTGCACCGGGTCCATGCCGATCTGGGTGACCACGGGCAGGAAGATCGGGGTGCAGATCAGGATCAGCGCCGCCATGTCCATGATCATCCCCAGCACCAGCAGCGTCAGGTTGAGCAGCAGCAGGATGACAATCGGGTTGTCCGAGATATGGGTCATCGTGGTCGCCAGCGTCTCCGGCACCCGGTAGAGCGCCAGCAGATAGGCGAAGGAGGAGGCCGTCGCGACCAGCAGCATCACCAGCGCCGTGGTGCGCACCGCGCCCGCCACCGCCCGGCAGAAGCGGATCCAGGTCAGCTCCCGGTAGACGAAAAGGGTCACGACCAGCGCCCAGATCGCCCCGAAGGCGCCGCTTTCGGTGACGGTCATCACGCCGGACAGCACGCCGCCCACGATGATCACCGCCGTCATCAGCCCCGGCAGCGCGGCAACGAAGCTGATCAGCAGGGCACGCCAGCCCGGAAAGGCCTCGGACGGGTAGCCGCGCCGCACCGCGATCAGCCAGGCGACGAAGCCCAGGCACAGGCACATCAGCACGCCCGGGATCACCCCGGCAACGAACAGCTGGCTGACCGAGACGCCGCCGGCGGCCACCGCGTAGAGGATCATGTTGTGGCTGGGCGGGATCACCACCCCCGCGACCGAGGACGTGACCGTGACGTTGACGGCATAATCCGCGTCATAGCCCTTTTCCTTCATCACCGGCATCAGGATGGAGCCAAGCGCCGAGGTATCCGCCACGGCCGAGCCCGAGATGCCGCCGAACAGCATCGAAGACGCCACGTTGACGACGCCCAGGCCCCCCTTGCTGCGCCCGACGGCGCTGGCGGCCAGCCGTACCAGCCGCGCGGCAATGCCCCCCTGCATCATCAGGTCGCCCGCGAAGATGAAGAAGGGGATCGCCAGCAGCGAGAAGACCGAGATGCCCGAAAGCACCCTCTGGAAACCGATGAACATCGGCAGCCCCTCGTGCAGGAAGCCCGCCACCGTCGCCAGCCCCAGGGCGAAGGCCACCGGCATCCCCGAGATCAGTGCGAGGAAGAAGGTGCCGAAAAGGATCGCAAGGCCCATTCACGCCTCCATGATGTCTTCGCCGCGCGCCAGCGCCGCGAGGTGATAGAGGGAAAACACGACGCTCAGCGCGCCGCAGATGGCCATCGGCACCGCACGCCAGCCCTCGGCAATGCCCAGCATCGGGATGCGGCGCGCCCAGGTCTTGTCGGCCAGCACCCAGCCCTGCCAGCCCAGGTAGCAGCCGAAAAGGATCACCCCCAGAACGGCCAGCCAGCGCAGCGGATTGCGGATCACCGGCGGCATCATCTCTCGTACGAAGTCGATCGAGAGATGGGCCTTGTTCCAGACCCCGGCGGCGCCCCCCAGGAAGGTGATCCAGACCACCAGCACAAGGGCCGCCTGTTCGACCCAGGTCGGCGTGTCGTTCAGCACGTAGCGCCCGAAGACCAGCCAGCCGAAGATCGCGATCAGCGTGACAAGCTGTACGCCCGCCACCAGCATGCAGGCCCGCGCCAGCAGGTCCAGCACCCGGAACACGGGCCCCCTGCCCTGCCCCGCCTGCAAAGTTTCCGTCATTGCGTCCCCTCCTCCCAGGGTAAACCCGGCCCGCCTCCCGCGGACCGGGCGCAGTTCACTCCGTGGTCTGGATCGCCTCGACCAGCGGCTTCAGCTCAGGGTTCTCGGCCAGGAAGTTGGCGTAGACCGGCTTCATCGCCGCCTGGAAGGCCGCCGGGTCCTTGACCTGGTTGACCTTCACGCCCGCCGCCTCGACCTCTTCCTTGCTGGCCTCCGAACGCTTGGCCCAGAGCGCGCGCTGCTCCTTCGCGGCATTGATCGCCGCGGTCTTCACGATCTCCTGGTCGGCCTCGGGCGTGGCATCCCAGGTCGCCTTGGAAATGCAGATGCATTCCGGGATGATCAGGTGGTTGGTGACGGAATAGTACTTGGCCACCTCGTAGTGGTTCGAGCTGTCGAAGGAGGGATAGTTGTTCTCGGCCCCATCGATCACCCCGGTCTTCAGGGACTGGTAGACCTCGGAATAGGCCATCGGGGTGGCGTTGCCGCCAAGCGCATCGACCATGTTCACGTAGAGATCGTTGTTCATCACCCGGAACTTCAGCCCTTTCATGTCGGCGGGCGTCTCGATCGGGTGCTTGGTGTTGTAGAAGCTGCGCGACCCGCTGTCGAACCAGCTGAGCGCCACCAGACCCGCACTCGAGAGCGCATCCGAGAACTCCTGCCCGATGGGGCCGTCCATGACGCGGTGCATGTGCTCGACATCCTTGAAGATGAAGGGCAGCGACAGCACGTTGGTCTCGGGGACGATCTGGCCCATCGGACCCATGTTGAAGTTGGCGAAATCGAGGCCGCCGTTGCGGACCTGCTCGATCGCGTCGGGCTGATCGCCCAGAACCGCGTTGTTGTAGACCGTGGGCTTGATGCGCCCGTCGGTCTTCTCTGCCACCTCCTTGGCAAAGTCCTCCAGCGCGATGGTGTTGGGATAGCCCTCGGGGTGGATGTTCCAGCCCCGCCAGTCCTTCGCGGCCACCGGGGCCGCGATCAGGGCCGCCAGCGCGCCACACAGCGCGACAGTTGCGATTTTCATTCCAGTCTCCTCCCTGGTTTGGCGGCGAACAGGGCCGCCGACGCGCCCCATATGATGAATCATCTTACACATTGTCAACCTGTCTGATATGTTGGAGACAGATTTGACATTCCCGCCGCGGCCCCGCTTATGGTCGGGACTGAAGGAGCAAGGCATGGCAGAGATGAAAACCGGCAAACTGGCGGCAGCGCCCAGACGCAACCTGGTGGCAAACCTCGTCTCCGCGCTTCGGGACCAGATCGACGGCGGCAGCTTCCAGCCCGGCGACAAGCTGCCTTCGGAGGCGCAGCTGACCGATGCCTTCTCGGTCTCGCGCACCGTGGTCCGCGAGGCCATCGCGACCCTGCGCGCCGACGGTCTGGTCGAGCCGCGACAGGGCGCCGGCGTCTTCGTTCTGGAAAAAAGCGCCGAAGCGCCCCGCCCCTTCCAGATCGTCGATACGGCCAAGGTTTCCTCTATTGTAGAGATGCTTGAGCTTCGGATCGCCGTGGAAACAGAGGCCGCCGCCCTGGCCGCGACCCGGGTTTCCCCGGCCCAGGAAGAAGAGATCTACGAGGCCGAACAGGAGGTCCGCCGCCGCGCCGAAGCCGGCGAAAGCACCACCGATGCCGACCTGCGCTTTCACCTCGCAGTGGCCGATGCCACCAACAACCCCCGGTTCCGGGAATTCCTGGAAGTGCTGGGGCTGAACATCATCCCCCGCAACATGCTGCGCGAAGGCGGCACGCAACGCAGCCCCGACAGCTACATCGCCCTGATCTCGGGGGAGCACCGCGCCATTGCCGATGCCATCAGCGCCCGCGATCCAGAGGCCGCCCGGGCCGCAATGCGCGATCATCTGCAAGGATCGCGCGAGCGTTACCGCAGCCTGCTGCGCAGCTGACCGGACCTTCCGCGCCAACTTATCATACAACTTATTGACACCTGTCGGTCAGGTCGGCTAACTCGGGCTACACGCAACAAGTGGAGCCCGGACATGGACCCGACCGCCCTGAAATCCGCCCTGGGATCAGGCCTGCTTTCCTTCCCCGTGACGCCCTTCGGCGCCGACGGCAGCTTCAACCGCGCGGTCTACGAAGACCACGTGGGCTGGCTGTCGGGCTTCCCGGCGGCGACGCTCTTCGCCGCCGGCGGCACCGGAGAGTTCTTTTCCCTGAAACCCTCGGAGATCCCCGAGATCGTCGCCGCCGCCAAGGCCGTCTCCGGCGACGTGCCCATCGTCTCGGGCTGCGGCTACGGCACCGAGATCGCCGTGGATATCGCCCGCGCCGCCGAGAAGGCCGGCGCCGACGGCATCCTGCTGATCCCGCATTACCTGATCGACGCACCGCAGGAAGGCCTTTACGCTCATGTGAAGAAGGTCTGCGACAGCATCGGCATCGGCGTGATGGTCTACAACCGCGACAACTCGATCCTGCAACCCGATACGCTGGCGCGCCTCTGCGACGCCTGCCCCAACCTGGTGGGTTTCAAGGACGGCTCGGGCGACATCGGTCTGGTGCGTCACGTCACCGCCAAGATGGGCGACCGGCTGACCTATCTGGGCGGCATGCCCACCGCCGAGCTTTTCGCCGAAGCCTACCTGGGCGCCGGTTTCACCACCTACAGCTCGGCCGTGTTCAACTTTGTCCCGGGCCTCGCGATCGAATTCTACGACGCCCTGCGCGGCGGCAACCGCGCCCGTTGCGAGGAAATCCTGCTGGACTTCTTCTATCCCTTCATGGCGATCCGCAACCGCTCCAAGGGCTACGCGGTCTCGGCCATCAAGGCCGGTGTCCGGCTGCAGGGCTTCGACGCGGGCCCCGTGCGCTCGCCCCTGACCGATCTGACCCCCGAGGAGATGGGCATGATGGAAGACCTGATCGCCCCCTACAAGCGATGAAGATCGCGCATATCCGCACCCACCTGCTGGAGCACCGCCTGGAGGTCCCCTTCCAGAGCGCCTCCATGCGCTTCGACCGCCGCCAGCATCTGCTGGTCGAGGTGATCTGCGACGACGGCACCACGGGCTGGGGCGAATGCCTCGGCCCGGCAAAGCCCAACCGCGCGGTGGTGGAGGCCTATGCCGGCTGGCTGGTCGGCATGGACCCTCTGGAGACCGAGAAGATCTGGGCGGTTCTCTACAATGCGCTGCGCGACCAAGGGCAGCGCGGGCTGACGATCACTGCGCTTTCGGGGATCGACGTCGCGCTCTGGGACATCAAGGGCAAGCATTTCGGCGTCCCGGTCTCTACCCTGCTCGGGGGGCGGTTCCGCGACAGCGTGAAGGCCTATGCCACCGGCGCCTTCAAGCGCGACGGCGTCGACCGGATCGAGGACAACGCGACCGAGGTCGCCGCCCATCGTGCCGCCGGGTTCCACGCCGCCAAGATCAAGATCGGCTTCGGCGTCGCCGAGGATCTGGAGGTGATCCGCGCGGTGCGCGACGCCATGGGTCCGCAGATGCGACTGATGATCGACGGCAACCACGGCTACGACACGCAGGAAGCGATCCGCCTGGGCCGCGCCGCGGCCGAGTATGACATCGACTGGTTCGAAGAGCCGGTGACACCCGAGCACCTCTCGGCCTACCGGGAGCTGCGCCGCGCCCAGCCCATCCCCATCGCCGGCGGCGAGACCTGGCAGGGTCGTTGGGCGATGCGCGAACCCGTCGAGACCCGCTGCGTCGACATCCTGCAACCCGATCTTTGCGGCACCGGCGGTTTCTCCGAGATGAAGCGGATCGCCGACATGGCCGCGCTGCACAACATCCGCCTGGTGCCCCATGTCTGGGGCACCGCGGTACAAATCGCGGCCTCGCTGCAGTTCATGGCGGCCCAGGTTCCGAACCCGGTCCGCGTGACTCCCATCGAGCCGATCCTGGAATTCGACCGCACCCACAACCCGTTCCGGCAGGCCGTGGTGACCCGCCCCATCGACCACGTGAACGGCGTGGTCGCCATTCCCGACGGTCCCGGCCTCGGGATCGAGATCGACCGCGACGCCCTTGCCGCCTTTGCTCCCCGCGACTGAAAGGACCTTTGATGCACCGTCCCGTCACCGGCCCGGCGCCCCGCATTGCCCTGCCGAAGGGCGCTGTGGACTGCCAGTGTCACGTCTACCTTCCGGGCTTCCCTGCCCTGCCCGGCGGCCCGTCGAACCCGGCCCCTCCCCTGCCCGACCCGGACATGTATCGCCAGCTCATGGGCTGGCTGGGCATCGCGCGCACGATCGTCACACAGGGTAATGCACAACAGGCAGACAACAGTAACCTTCTGGCATCCCTCAATAATCTTGGGGAAATTGCCCGGGGTGTCGCTGTTATCACCCCTGAAACCACGGACAGGGAGATGCTGCGGCTCTCCGATGCCGGCGTTGTCGGAGCGCGCCTCATGGACCTGCCCGGCGGGGCTATCGGCCTGTCTGCGCTGGAGGAGACCGATTCGCGGACGGCGGCCCATGGCTGGGTCCTGGCGGTGCAGTTCGACGGCTCGGACATCCTCGAGCACGAGGCCCGCCTGTCGCGGCTGAAGTCGCGCTGGATCCTCGATCACCATGGCAAGTTCTTTCGGGGCGCCCTGCCCGAAGGTCCGGAAATCGCCGCGGTCAAGCGCCTGGTGGACCGGGGGAGCTGCTGGTTCAAGCTTGCCGGCTGCTACGAGAGTTCCCTGTCCGGCGGTCCCGACTATGCTGATATTGCTGCCGTGACCCGCGAGATGGCAAGCCATGCACCGGAGCGCCTGATCTGGGGCACCAACTGGCCTCATAACCTGGCGAAGACCGAAGCGGACTATCCCGATGACCGGTCACTGACGGACACGGTCCTGGGATGGCTGGATGCGGATCAGCGGGAGCTGGCGCTGGTGCGAAACCCGGAAGCTCTTTTCGGACTGCCTCCCGTGTGATCTCGAACAGGTCCGAAGGCCCAGCCCTGCCGGTTTCGGCGGGGCTTTTTTGTACCGCGGACAATTTGAGGCTTGGAAATGCATAACCCTAGGCAACATGGCGCGTGAGCGTTCACGCCGCTGAATGCGATCTTGTACCCCGGTACAAAACTGGTCACAGCCTTGCACTTTGTACCGGGGTACAAGGTTCCGGCACCGGACCCTTTGCTAAACATTTTCCGCTTTGCCTAGACGGCCGCCAAAGCGGGTCTTCCGGAGGGGGTCGCCGAAGACACCATCTTTCTCAGATAGCCGTTGGGGTTGCGGATCTGGTCTGCCTTCTCGATGAGATATTCCAGCGCGACCAGGCATTTTCGCCAGCCCAGTGCACTCAGGCTGCTGACAAGCGTTTCTGTCCTCAAACCCATGAAGGACCCAATATTGAAAATCGTTTCGGTCAGTTCACTGTCGTTGGTTGGCGGTTGCGGATAGAAGCTGGCGATATTGGGACAGCTTTGCCAGCTGCGGTGAACATCGCGCGGCGTGATGGGCTGGTCTTTAAATGTATCTATTTTTTTGGTCTCAATGTGCCGGACATTCTGTCCGTCTGCGGCGGACTCTTTCTCCGTTTCGATGCTCTCCTTGGCCGTTGGGACCGAAGAGGTCATGGGGGCCGGTTGGCTGGCTGCCAATGTGCTCAGCCCGTCAAGGATGTCCCGCAGCGTGCCCAGATCAAGGCTGCTCCGGCGCAGGGTGTTGCGCAGCGCGTCCAGGTCCGAGAGCTGGTCGCAGGAAAGGCGCTCTGGCGTCTTCAGGAGGGCGGCCCGCAGGGCCAGAGCCTCGGCGCGCAGGGCGCGGATCTCGGCCTGTTCCGCGCGCCGCGTATCGGCCAGCTCGAGGATCTCGGCGCTGCGGCAGAGCAGGGGGGCCAGATCCAGCCCGAAGGCGCTGCGGATCCGGCCCTCGGCGCGCAGGGGAAAGCGCTTGCCGGTGGCGCTGTCCCGGCGAGAGAGCAGCCCCAGCGACACCAGCCGGGCCACGTGCCGGCGCAGGACACGTTCATCCATGCCGTTGGCGCGGGCGCAGAGTGTCGCGTTCGAGGCGTAGATGATCGTCATCAGTCCGGCATGGACGGGGCCGTCGCGACCGGTCGCGGGATCCTTGCAGGGCAGGAAGCTGAGCAGGGTATCGAGGACCAGGAGGTCCCCGGTCGAAAGGCCAAGGGGACGGCGCACGTCCCGCAGCGCGCAGAGAAGATCCCGGCGCAGGACCGGCGCAAAGCCTGCGGTCTGAGTTTGGACACGACTTTCCCGTGCCCCGGCCAGGCTGGCCGCAGTCATGATGGTTTTCATGCAATTTCAGACGGCAAAAAGGAACCGTTCACCGAAATCGGTGTTGAAAACGAGTTGATTTTCGGGTAACCATCAAGTTGCTAGACAAGAGGGACCCTTCGGAAACGCCGTTTTCGGGGGGTTTCTTTTTGCTCTGGCGTCTGCCTCCTTTGCTCTGCCTCGGTGGGGTCTGGCCCCGGTTTGTCCGGTGATCCGGCCCTGTACCACGGTACAAGACCAGCATTTCTCCGGGTCTTATTCTTTAAAATTCAGCTACTTATCCTGAGTCCCCTCGGATTTCCACTGCTGGTACAGGGCCTCTCCCTGATCCGCCAGCCAGTCCAGGAAACCGCGATCGGCCTTGGAAACCTTCATGTCGATATGCGAGCCGCGCCGCGTCACCTGCAGCCGTCCCTCGGCAAGGCTGCGCGCCTCGGGCGCGCGCGGCGCCGCGGGGCTGACCTTGGTCAGGCGCGCCAGCACGCGGGCAAAACGCTCGGCACTGGAGGGTATGTCCTCGATCTCCTTCAGGGCGGTCTGCACGCGGCGCTTGTCGATGCTCTTGACCACCGAGGCCAGGCTGACCCACTGCCGCCGCCCGACGCCATGGGCGGGGCCGATGGCCGTCACCAGGTCCTCGGGGATGTCGCGGATCACGCCGGTCATCCGGCTGATCTCCGCCGCAGGGATCGAGAGGGATCGCTCGATGACCCGGGGGGCGATCCCGGCCTCGCGCAGCTGCACGATGAAGGCGGATTTCTCGATAAAGCTGTTCTCCAGCCGCTCGGCGTTCTCAAGGCCCTGGGCGACGATCATCGCCTCGTCGTCGACATCCGAGACATGGGCGCGCACGGGGATGCCGATGCGCCGGCAGGCGGCGATCCGGCGCCGCCCGTAGACGGGTTCGAAATCGAAGCCCGAACCTGCGGGTGCGGCGCGCAGCAGCACCGGGATCTGCTGTCCGGATTCACGGATCGAGGCGACCAGCCCGTCGATCTCGGCGCCGGGGTCGAAACGGTCCTTGAAGCGACCGACGCCGATGCGCGCGGTATCGATCTCCTGCACGGTTTCCTTGCGCAGGTCCTCGAAGGTTTCCTTGAAGCGCTTGACCGTCGGGTTGCCGGAGCGCGGCTGGACGTTGCGTTCCGGGGCAGGGGAGGGGGCCTGAACGGCCTCCGGCTTTTCGCTGTGGCCGGCGCCGGAAAGCGTCCGGTCCAGGCTTCTTGAAAGGATACCCTTACGCGCCATCACTCACGTCCCCAGGCTTGGTGGATCAGCCCTTCAAGTTCCGCCGTCACCCGCGCCACGCTGTCCCAGGCGCGCTGGTAGGTCTGACGGTGGAAGGTCGAGGGGTCGACCTCGACGATCGAATCCGAGGAAACGGCAGCGTCAGAGATCGCGGTGGAAAGGTAGAATTCGTTGGTCATCACCGAATCCTCCAGGATCGAGCGCAGATAGCCCGCCACCTGGACCGAGGGCTGGTCGGTCGGATTGTACCGGGTTATCAGGTACTTGATCCAGTCGTAGGGGCGCTCCCCCTGGCGCTGTTCGATCACCGACATCATCTCGCCGGTCATGCCGAGGAAGGTGCCCAGGCTCATCACGTCGACGAAGCTGGCGGTCACCGTGACCAGCAACGAGGTGCAGGTGAACAGCGCTGCCATCACCGCGAAGGACATTTGCGGCGGGCAGTCGAACAGGATCACGTCGTAATCGTCGCGGATCGGCGCCAGGGCCTCCTCGATGCGGATGAAGAACGGGTGACGGCGCTGGTCGCGACCGGCGGTCTCGTGCTCGAACTCCATGATCTGCATCGAACAGGGGATCAGGTCGAGGTTCGGCATATGCGTGCCGCGCACCACGTTGCGGATATCGACGGGCGCGTCCTCGGCATCGTCGTCCTCATCATGGTAGCGGATCGCGTGGTAAAGCGTCAGCATGTCCGGCTCGCGCTCGGGGATGATCCCGAACAGCTGGGTCAGGCTGGCCTGGGCATCCAGGTCGATCACCAGAGTCTTGTAGCCCCGCATCGCCAGGCCTTGCGCAAGGTGCTGGGCCGACGTGCTTTTCCCGACCCCGCCCTTGAGGTTGATCGAGGCGATCACGACGGTCTGCTCATCGCCCATGCGGCGGGTGATGTTCTCGGGCTCCAGCCGGTCGTTGGCGATCAGGTGATCGCGGATCGCGTGGATTTCTTCCGCCGCGAAATGCCGCCGGGTGCCCCGGATCAGCGTGCCCTGGGGCAGCGATTCGTTGGTCCGCAGCGTGTGACGCAGGGAATTTTCCTTCACACCAAGGTAATGGCATGCTTCCTTGAAGGAAAAGGACCGCAGTTCCTTGACCTTCTTGGGTTCCAGAAGCCTGTCACGATGCTGGACCAGCTGTTCCGCGATCAGGTTCGCATGTCGGTCCAGCGTGGCTGATCCGCTGACTGCCATGAATACTGCCCTCGATGAATTATCTTTTGGCTTGTGTAACACGTTTTTCCCCTCAGACCACAAAAAATGCGTGACGGCAGCAGGAAGGTTCAAAGTTGTCTCTGCCATGATCTTGGCAAAAAAGGCGTTGACGTCGCGCCTGAGAGGGGCTTTCGGCAAATGAAAAAGCGTTTTGAATTCAATGGCTAAAGGCATTTTCATCTGATCGGTGACGAAATCTCTTGGGGTTGGAACATCCGGGGCCATCCCCGCCGCTGTGGCTTCGTGGCCACGACGGGCGGTCCGAGGGGGCCAGGGCCTCTTGCCGGTGCAGCGCCGGATTCGAATCCCGGTTGAGGGAAATAGCGGCCCCAATCCCATCATCAGATGTTGATTTTTGAGGGGATTGGGGAGATCAATCGCCTCATGCAGATCTGGAACAGTCCCGCCTGGCCCCGCTTTACCCACGATCCCCTGGCGACGGAGGATCTTCTGGCCCGGGTTTCCGCGCGCCTCGGGGCCATTGGCGGCCTGCAGGCCGCGCTCTCGGCCGAAGAACGCCAGGAGGCCTTTTTGCGCGCCGTCACCGGAGAAGCCATGGCGTCTTTCGCCATCGAGGGGGCCAGCCTGCCCGCCGACCAGATCGAGGCCTCGGTCGTCGCCTCGCTGGCCTACCGGGGGGCGGAGCGGCCGCTGCTCAGGCGCACCGATGCCATTGCCGAGCTGATGCTGGAGGCGCGTGCCGGGGCGGCGCCGCTGGACGGGGCCCTGCTGCTGCGCTGGCATGACCTGCTGTTTCACGGCATCGAGGTCGAGGATCGGGGCCGCTGGCGCACCTTCCCGATGGAGATCGTCCGCGGCGCCACGGGCCGGCGAGAGGATGTCCTCTATGTCGCGCCGCCGCCGATCCGCGTGGCACAGGAAATGACGCGGTTCCTGGACTGGCTGGCCCAGGATCGCCATCCGGCTCCGATCCGGGCCGCGCTGGCGCATCTGTGGTTCGAATCCATCCATCCCTTCTCGGACGGCAATGGCCGGATCGGGCGGGCGATCATCGAGCATGTCTTTGCCCGCAGCGGGGCCGGGGCAGGGGAGGGGGCCCTGCCGTTCTCGCTGTCGCGCCAGATCGAGGCCGACAAGCGGGGCTATTACGCGGCCCTCCAGGCCGGGCGGCGGATCGTCGGCGACCGGCTGGATGCCACGCCCTTCGTCTGCTGGCTGCTGGAACGGATCCTGGCCGGAGTCTCTCTGGCCGAGGCAGAGGCGCGATTCCTGGTGCGCCGCAATGCTTTCTTCAGCCGCCATGCGGATCTGCCGGTGCGCGCGGACCGGGTGTTGCGCCGGCTTTTCGCGGAAGGCGAGGAGCGGCTGGCGCAGGGACTGAGCGCCGGCCCCTACGGGCGGATCGCCGGGGTTTCGGCGGCGACGGCGACCCGGGACCTGGCCGATCTGGAACGCCGCGGCGTGCTGCGCCGAAGCGAGGCCGGGGGGCGTTCGACCCGCTATTTTCTGCAGGACGAGGCAAATCCCGCCCCTGGGTGACCTAGTCACCGTCGCGGCGGGGCGACTCGTGCCAGAACACCTCCGGACACGTTTTCAGGAGGACGCGACATGCACGCTCAGTCCCAGACCCCGATCGTCACCGGCTTCTTCGATGAGGCCACGAACACCATTTCCTATGTCGTGAAGGACCCGGACTCGGACGCCTGCGCGATCATCGATTCCGTCATGGATATCGATTACGCCGCCGGGCGGATCACCTATGATCACGCCGACCGGATGATCGCCCATGTCCGCGACAACGGGCTGAAGCTGGAATGGCTGATCGAGACCCATGTCCATGCCGATCACCTCTCTGCCGCGCCCTACATCCAGAAGAAGCTGGGCGGCAAGCTGGGCATCGGTGCGAAGATCACCGTGGTGCAGGACACTTTCGGCAAGGTCTTCAACGAGGGGACCGAGTTCCAGCGCGATGGCAGCCAGTTCGACCGGCTGTTCGAGGATGGCGATACCTATACCATCGGCGGGCTGCGGGCGCGGGCGATTCACACGCCGGGGCACACCCCCGCCTGCATGACCCATGTCATTGGCGATGCGGCCTTCGTCGGCGACACGCTGTTCATGCCCGATGGCGGATCGGCCCGCGCGGATTTCCCCGGCGGCGATGCGGCGGTGCTGTATGACTCGATCCAGAAGGTGTTGGCGCTGCCCGACGACACGCGGCTGTTCATGTGCCACGACTACGGCCCCAATGGCCGCGAGATCCGCTGGGAAACCACCGTGGCCGAGGAAAAGGCCCACAACATCCATGTCGGCGAAGGCAAGAGCAAGGAAGACTTCGTCAAGTTCCGCACCGAGCGGGACGGGACGCTCGACATGCCGAAGCTGATCATCCCCTCGCTTCAGGTGAACATGCGCGGCGGAGAGCTGCCCCCCGCCGAAGCCGATGGGAAACGCTATCTGAAAGTGCCGGTAAACGGCCTCTGAGCGATCCTGAACCGCCCCGGGCGGGCCCCTTGCGGACCCGCCCGACCTTTTCTTTCTGCCTGAGGGAGGAAACATCATGGAAAGACATGACATCGAGAGCGGCCTGAGCGTGGGGCCGCAGATCCGTGGCGAGGACGTGCGCGTTCTGGCGCAGGACGGGGTCCGGGCCATCATCTGCAACCGGCCCGATGCGGAAGGGGCGGATCAGCCCACCCACGAGGAAATCGCCCGGGAGGCCGAGGCCGCCGGGCTGGAATTCCTCTATCTGCCGGTGACACCGGGGCTGGTCAGCGATCAGACCGCGCAGGATTTCGGCGCCGCCCTTGAGCGTCTGCCGAAGCCGGTCTTCGCCTATTGCCGCACCGGCACGCGTTCGACGACCCTGTGGTCCCTCTCCCAGGCCGGGCGCCGCCCCTTGCCCGAGATCCTCTCGAAAGCCCGCGCCGCCGGCTACGACATGAGCGGCGTGGTCCGCCGCATCGCCAATGGCGGCAAGACCCCCACGGATACGGGCGATGCCCATTACGCGGTGGTGATCGTCGGCGCCGGGGCGGGGGGCATCGCCGTCGCGGCCAGCCTGAAGGCGCGCGCGCCCGATCTGGAGATCGCGCTGATCGACCCGGCCGACATCCACTATTACCAGCCCGGCTGGACCATGGTCGGCGGCGGCATCTTCGAGGCCCGCCAGACCGCCAAGACCATGGGCAGCCTGATCCCGCGCGGCGTCACCTGGATCAAGGCCGCCGTCGCGGCCTTCGAGCCGCAGAACAACGCCATCATCCTGGACGGCTGCCGGGTGGTGAAATACGGTCGCCTCGTGGTGGCGCCGGGGCTGAAGCTGGACTGGTCGGCAATCGAGGGGCTGGAAGAGACGCTGGGCCGCAACGGCGTGACCTCGAACTACCGCTACGACCTTGCGCCCTATACCTGGCAGCTGGTCTCGGGGATGCGTGGGGGGCGGGCGGTGTTCACCCAGCCGCCGATGCCCATCAAATGCGCCGGGGCGCCGCAGAAGGCGATGTATCTCTCGGGCGATGCCTGGCTGCGGCGCGGCGTGCTGAAGGATATCGACATCCAGTTCATGAACGCGGGCGGCGTGCTCTTCGGGGTGAAGGACTACGTGCCGGCGCTGATGGAATACGTGGAAAGATACGACGCCACGCTGAACTTCTTCCATACGCTGACCGCCATCGACGGGCCGGCGCGTAAGGCGACCTTCCGCGTCAGCCCCCCCAACGAGGAGGTGCACACCCTGACCACCGACTTCGACATGATCCATGTCGTACCGCCGCAGAGCGCGCCGGATTTCATCCGCGTCTCGCCGCTGGCGGATGCGGCGGGCTGGGTCGATGTGGATCAGGCCACCCTGCGCCACAGGCAGTTCGACAATATCTGGAGCCTCGGCGACGTGATGAATGCCCCCAATGCCAAGACGGCGGCGGCGGCGCGCAAGCAGGCGCCCACGGTGGCGGAAAACCTGCTGGCCGATATCGCCGGGCGGGGTGCCGTGGCGCAATATGACGGCTACGGCTCCTGTCCGCTGACGGTCGAGCGCGGCAAGATCGTGCTGGCGGAATTCGGCTATGGCGGGGTGCTGAAACCCTCCTTCCCGAAATGGCTGGTCGATGGCACCCGTCCGACCCGCGCCGCCTGGCTGCTGAAGGAGAAGCTGCTGCCGCCGATCTACTGGCAGGCCATGCTGCGCGGGAGGGAATGGATGGCCAGGCCCGAAAGCCTGCCCCCCGCTGCCGAATGAGGCGGGGGCCTTCGGGCCCCTCCCTCAGCCCGCCGCCCGGGGCCGGAACGACACCTGAGAGATCAGCCAGTCCCGGAACCCCGCCACCTTGTCCTCGCGCCCCTCGGGGATCGCGAGGTAATAGGCCATGTCGGTGGAATGTGGCACATCCATCACCACCTCCAACGCGCCCGAGGCGATCTCTCCCTCGATCAGGTAGAGCGGCAGCAGCGCATAGCCCATGCCGCCCTTCACCGCCTCGATCGCAAGCGAGAACTGATCGACCCAATGGCCCGCGCGCCCCTCGGGCAGGGGCTGACCGAGCCGGGCGAACCAGTCCGGCCAGAGGGTTGGTCGGGCGCTTAGGTGCAGCTTCGGGGCCTCGGCCAGCCGTGCGGCATCCATGGCACGCCCGCGCAGCGCGCCGCCCGCCACCGGCACGACGATCTCGGAACACAGGTAGGTGCATTGCGCGCCGGGCCAGATCGGCTGGCCGTAATGGATCGCGATGTCGCATTGCGTTTCGGCAAAGTCGAAGACCCCGGGCCGGGTCGAGATGTCGAAGCGCAGGCCCGGATCGCGGGCCTGGAAGGCCGGCAGGCGCGGCATCAGCCAGCGTTCGGCAAAGGTCGGGATGGCGTTCACCGCCAGCACCCCTTCGCTTTGCGCACCGGCGCTGGCATGGCGCATCGTCGTCTCGGCCATGCGCATCAGGCGCTGGACCTCGGGCAGCAGCGCCTCGGCGGCGCGGGTCAGCACGACGCGGGCGCGCACCCGTTCGAACAGCGGCTTGCCGATCTGGTCCTCCAGCTCGCGCACCTGGCGGCTGACCGCGCTCTGGGTCAGCGCCAGCTCCTCTCCGGCGCGGGTGAAATTGCCGTGCCGGGCGGCGGCCTCGAAGGTCTGAAGCAGCCGCATGTCGGGCAGGTGTCGGCGTTGCAGGGTCATCGCGGCTCCGGACAGGCATGTGTTGGGCGCATCGATCTTAGCAGGATCCATGCGAAACCGGAATGGGGTCAGTCCGAACCATCGTTGGGCAAGCCCGGGGCAGGGGGCTAGGGTTGCCGTCAGAATACCCCCGAGGAGGTTCCGATGTCCCACCTTGATCCGAATGCGATCCGCACGCTGTTCTCGCGCGCCATGTCGGCGATGTACCGCGACGAGGTGCCCGCCTACGGCACCCTGCTGGAGCTGGTGCAGGCGGTCAACGACGTGATGCTGGCCGCCGATCCCGCCGCCACCGCCCGGCTACGGGACCTGGGAGAGCTGGAGCGCATCAGCGAGGAACGCCATGGCGCGATCCGCCTCGGCACCGCGCAGGAGCTGGCGACGATGCGCCGCCTCTTTGCCGTGATGGGGATGCATCCGGTCGGCTATTACGACCTGTCGGTCGCGGGGGTGCCGGTGCATTCCACCGCCTTCCGCCCGCTGGACGATGCCGCGCTGCGCGCCAATCCGTTCCGCGTCTTCACCTCTCTGCTGCGGCTCGACCTGATCGAGGACGCGCAGCTGCGCGCCGAGGCTGCCGAGGTTTTGCAGGCCCGCCGGATCTTCACCGACGACTGCCTGGCGCTGATTGCCCGGGCCGAGGCGCAGGGCGGGCTGGATGCCGCCGGGGCCGAAGCCTTCGTGGCCGCCGCGCTGGAAACCTTCCGCTGGCACCCGCAGGCCAATGTCGGCCATGCGCTTTACCAGCGCCTCCATGCCGCGCACCGGCTGGTGGCGGATGTGGTGGCCTTCAAGGGGCCGCATATCAACCACCTGACGCCGCGCACCCTTGATATCGACGAGGTGCAGCGCCTGATGCCGGACTGGGGCATCGCCCCCAAGGCGGTGATCGAGGGGCCGCCGGCCCGCCGCGTGCCGATCCTGTTGCGCCAGACCTCCTTCAAGGCGCTGGAAGAGCCGGTTTCCTACACCGACGGGGTGACCACCGTCGCCGGCCACCACACCGCCCGCTTCGGCGAGATCGAGCAGCGCGGCCTGGCGCTGACCCCCAAGGGTCAGGCGCTCTATGACCGGCTGCTGGCCCGCACGCGCGAGATCGTGCGCCCCGCCGCCGATGGCTCCAACGCCGCCGCCTACCGGGAGACGCTCTCGGCCATCTTCGCCGATTTCCCCGATGATCCCGACACCCTGCGCACCGAGGGGCTGGGCTATTTCCGCTACAGCCCCACCGGCAAGGCCGCCTCGGCCAGCGACCTGTCCCGCGATGCCGCCGCTCTGGTGGCCGCCGGGGTCCTGCGCGCCGATCCGATCACCTACGAGGATTTCCTGCCGGTCTCCGCCGCCGGGATCTTCCAGTCGAACCTTGGCGACGAGGCCACCCAGGCCTTTGCCGCCAACCCCAACCGCGCCCGTTTCGAAGCCGATCTGGGCGCCCCTGTCATCGACCTGCACCAGCGTTACGCCGAGGCCGAAGCCGCCTCTCTGGCCCGGGCGCGTGCCGCCCTTGGCCATGCCCACGCCTGACTTCCCGAAAGGACACCCGATGCTGAGGAAACCCCTCTCTGCCGTCACCGCCGACACCATGGAAGCCTGTTCCTCTGCCATCGCCCTTGATGTGGCGGGCGGCATGGCGGTGATCTCTCCGGTCACCGGCGAAACCGTCGCGACACTGGCCGAACATTCCGTCGCCGACACCGAGGCGGCGATCGCCACCGCCCATGCCGCCTTCCGCACATGGCGCCTGGTGCCCGCCCCGCGCCGGGGCGAGCTGGTGCGCCTGTTCGCCGAAGAGCTGCGCAAGTCGAAGGAAGACCTGGGCCGCATGGTCTCGATCGAGGCGGGCAAGTCGCCCTCCGAAGGTCTGGGCGAAGTGCAGGAGATGATCGACATCTGCGATTTTGCCGTCGGCCTGTCGCGCCAGCTTTACGGCCTGACCATCGCCACCGAACGCCCCGGGCACCGGATGATGGAAACCTGGCACCCGCTGGGCGTGGTCGGCATCATCACCGCCTTCAACTTCCCCTGCGCGCCCTGGTGCTGGAACGCCGCGCTGGCGCTGGTCTGCGGCGACCCGGTGATCTGGAAACCCTCCGAGAAGACCCCGCTGACCGCGCTGGCCTGCCAGGCCGTGCTGGAGCGCGCCATTGCCCGCTTCGGCGCCGAGGCCCCCGAAGGCCTGAGCCAGGTGCTGGTCGGCGGCCCCGCCGTGGGCGAGGCGCTGGTCGAAAGCGAGAAGGTCGCGCTGATCTCGGCCACCGGATCGACCCGCATGGGCCGCATCGTCGGGCCCAAGGTCGCCGCACGCTTCGGCAAGTGCATCCTTGAGCTGGGCGGCAACAACGCCGGCATCGTCTGCCCCTCGGCGGATCTGGACATGGCCCTGCGCGCCATCGCCTTCGGCGCCATGGGCACCGCCGGGCAGCGCTGCACCACCATGCGCCGCCTCTTCGTGCACGAGGGGATCTATGACCAGATCGTGCCGGCGCTGAAGAAGGCCTATGCCTCCGTCTCGGTCGGCAACCCGCTGGAAACCCAGGCGCTGGTTGGTCCGCTGATCGACAAGGCGGCCTTCGAGGGGATGCAAGCAGCGTTGCAAGAGGCCGCGTCCCTGGGCGGCAGCGTCCATGGCGGCGCACGCGAGACGGTCGGCCCCGACACCTCCTATTACGTGAAGCCCGCTCTGGTCGAGATGCCGGAACAGGCCGGCCCGGTGCTGCGCGAAACCTTCGCGCCGATCCTCTACGTGATGAAGTACAGCGACTTCGACGAGGTGCTTGAGCTGCACAATGCCGTCGGCGGGGGCCTGTCGTCCTCGATCTTTACCACCGACCTGCGCGAGATGGAGACCTTCCTGTCCGCCCGTGGCTCCGACTGCGGCATCGCCAATGTCAACATCGGCACCTCGGGCGCCGAGATCGGCGGCGCCTTCGGCGGCGAGAAGGAGACCGGCGGTGGGCGCGAAAGCGGCTCGGATGCCTGGCGCGCCTACATGCGCCGCGCGACCAACACCATCAACTACTCGCGCGAGCTGCCGCTGGCCCAGGGCGTCGTCTTCGATATCGACTGAGGCCGGTTCCGGTGACTGTCACCAACGGCCCGGTGCGCCAGCGCCGGGCCGTTTGCCGTTCCTAGGCGGGGCGCAGGGCCACCCGGGCACCGCCGGCGCTGGCACCCTGCGACAGTTCCGAGGCCCCGGCATCGCGGGTCAGCGTGTTGGGGTTGCCGCCAAGGTCCAGCAACCGCCCGTCGGGCTGGTGTTCCGGGCGATACCAGCCGCCGGTGGGCAGCACCACATGGCCGGGCATGACGCGCCCATCGGCCCGGGCCACGACCAGCACCGCGCCCCGGGGGTTCTCCAGCAGGGCGCGGGTGCCATCGGCCACGCCGGCATGGGCCATGTCGCTCGGGTGCAGGCGGGCAACCTCGCAGCCCAGCTGCCGGCTGGCCTCGGCGGCGGGGGCGCCGTCCAGCTGGCTGTGCAACCGGGTTTCGGGTTGCGGCGACAGCAGTCGCAGCGGCAGGGCGGGATCCTCTTCCAGATCGCTGGGCCGGGGCTGGCTGAGCGCGGAACCCAGGCGCATGTCGGGCCGGGTGACAAGGGCGGGCATCAGCTCGATCCGGCCGCTGGGCGTGGCCAGCGGATGGGCTTCGGGATCCGACAGGAAGGCCTCGAGCGGCTGTGTCACCTCTGCGGGTGCCGGATCGGCAAGCTTGGCGTGACCGGTGGCGCAGAAAGTCTCCCAGTCGGGCAGTTCCGGGAAGGCGGTGCGGTAGCCTTCGTAAAGATGGGCGATCCACCCGGCCTCACTCCGGCCCTCGGTGAAGGCGTCCTTCAGGCCCAGCCGGGCCGCGATGCGGGACAGGATCGCATGGTCGGTCTCGATCCCCTCAGGCGGCGCCATCACCCGGGAGGAGCGGACGATCCAGTCATCGCGCGAGCTGGCGGCGATGTCGTCGCGCTCGAACGGCAGGGCCGAAGGGAAGACGATGTCGGCATGGCGCGCGGTGGCGGTCCAGACGCTGTCATGGACGATCACGGTTTCGGGGCGACGCCAGGCGCGGGCCAGTCGGTTCAGGTCCTGGTGGTGGTGGAACGGGTTGCCCCCGGCCCACCAGACCAGCCGGATGTCGGGCAGGCTTAGCGTTTCGCCGTTGTAGGGGATGGTGCCGCCCGGACGTTCCAGCATCTCGGTGATGCGGGCGACGGGGATGTAGTCGGGCACCGGGTTCGGCCCCTGTTCGAAGGCCGGTCCGCGCAGCCGCCGCAGCGGGTTGCCGACCGAGGAGACCGCCGAAAGCCCGCAGGCGATGCCGCAGCCCGCCCGGCCAATCTGCCCCGCCAGCGTCGCCAGCACCACGGCGGCCCAATAGGGCTGTTCGCCCGCCACCGCCCGTTGCAGCGACCAGGCCAGGTTGATCAGCGCCGGACCTTCCGACAGCCTGCGGGCCAGCGCGGTGATCCTCTCGGCGGGCAGCCCGGTCAGCGCCTCGGCCCAGGCGGGGGTCTTGGGCTGGCCGTCCCCATGGCCCAGCAGCAGCGCGCGGATCCCGTCATAGCCCGCCGCGATGCGGCGCACGGCAGGTTCGTCCACGCGGTTCTCGACCAGCAGGACATGGGCCATGGCCAGCAAGGCGATGGCATCGGTCCCGGCGTTGAGGGGCAGGTGATCGCCCATCGGCGCGTCGCGGCCATCGGGGGACAGCGTCGTCATCTCGCCACCGGCGGCGGCGAAGGCCTCGATCCAGCTGCGGGTGCGGTGGGCGCCGGTGCCGCCGGCCTCGACCTGGGCATTGGCCAGGCGCATCCCTCCGAAGGACAGCAGGAAGGGCCGGGTGGCGGTGATGCGGTCCCAGCTGGGATTGAAGGCGCCGGGATCGGAATAGGCCGCCCCGACCAGATGCGGGATCAGCACCTTGGCGGTGCCGTAGCTGTAGGTGTTGCGGGCCGAGACGAAGCCGCCCGCGAGGTTCAGCAGCTTCTTCAGCTGGCTTTGCGGATGGTGGAACCGCCCGGCCGAGCCCCAGCCATAGGCGCCGCCGAAGATCGCCCGGTTGCCGTGGGTCGCGCGCACGCGCATGAGTTCCCGCGCGGCCAGCCCGCAGGCGGCCTCCAGGTCGAGGGCGACGAAGTCGTCATTGCCGCGTCCCGCGCCGCCGTCGCCGGCCAGCCAGCCGCGCCGCACCATGGCGCCGCGGATCCGGGTCGGGTGGTCGGCCAGGGCCAGGAACCCCGCGCCCACCTCCGAGGGGGCCGGGTCCAGCCGGAAGGGCCGCAGCTCCGGGCCGCCGGCGTCGCGCGCGATCTCGTAGGTGCCGAAATGACTTGCGAACAGCTCCATCGGGGGCTCCGGAGGGTATCTTGAAAAAAAGAGGCGGCAGGGGTCCGAGGACACCCCGCCGCCAGTCGGGGAGGTAAACTTACTGCGCCGGGGTCATGTCGAAGGCGCGCATCCAGTCATCGCCGCGCGGCGTGTACTTGACGCGGTCCGAGTAGCCGTAGGTCGCGGGCTGGGCATAGAGGAAGACCACCGGGGCCTCGTCGCACATGATCTCGGTCGCCTTCTTGTAGGCTTCCTTGCGCTTGGCCTCGTCGGTGGTGCCGTTGCCGGCCACCAGCTGTTCGTCGAAGGCCTTGTCGTTCCAGTAGGAGTACTGGTTGCCCGGCTTGAACAGGGTCAGCAGGCCGTCGGCATCCATGGTCGGCCAGGCCTGGCCCAGCAGCGACAGGCGGCCCAGGTCATGCGCCTTGCGGTACTTGTCGAGGTAGGTGCCGAATTCCATCGACTGGATGTCGGTCTTGACGCCCACGTCCTGGAACATCTGCGCCACGGCCTGGGTGACTTCCTCGCCCTGGAGGTAGGTCGAGGTCGGCAGTTCGAACTCGATCGGCTGGGACAGGTCGACGCCCGACTCCTTGATCAGCTCCTTGGCCTTCGCGGGGTCGTAGGCATAGGGCTTGAGGTCCGGGTTGTAGCCGAAATAGTCCGGCGTCATCACCTGGCAGGTCGAGACGGTGGCCTTGCCGTCAAACAGCGCATCGGCGATCAGGTCCTTGTCGACGGCATAGTTCAGAGCCTGGCGGAACTTCTTGTTGTCCATCGGCGGCTTCTCGGTGTTGAACTTGATGAACACCGAGCGCGTGCTGTCGACCGAGCCCGCATGGGCCTTGCCGCTGTCGTCGATCCGCTTCAGCTCGTTGGTGGGGACCTTGTTGATCAGGTCGACCTCGCCGGCCATCAGGGCGGCGATGCGGCTGGCGGTCTCGGGGATGACGCGGAAGGTCACGTGGTCGAACTGGGCCTTCTTCTCGCCCCAGTACTTTTCGTTCGGGACCAGCGTGATGTGGTCACCCGGAACGTAGTCCGACACCTTGTAGAGGAAGCCCGACATGGTCTCGGTCACCGGGTTGTGGTCCGCGGTCCATTTCGGCGGCAGCAGCATGAACATCGACAGCTGCGCGGGCAGGGCGGGGTAGGGGGTCGAGGTCTTGATCTCGAATTCGGTCGGAGAGATCACGTTGACGCCCGAGACCTGAGAGAACCAGGAGGAGATCCGCGTCGGATGTTCCTTGTCGGTCACCCGCTTGATGTTCCAGGCGACGGTGTCGGCATCCAGGGGCTCGCCGTTCTCGAAGGTGGCGCCGGGATGCAGGGTGAACTTCCAGGTCAGGTCGTCCACAGCTTCCCACTTGGTCGCCAGCGACGGCTGCAGGCTGTAGTCCGGCGCGCGCAGGATCAGCGTCGGGTAGATATGGCTGAGCACCGAGAGGTCGAGGCCCACCGAGGCGGAGCCATGCGGGTCGAGCGTGTTGATCGCCGAGGTCTGGGCGATGGTGACATCCTCCGCGAAGGCGGGGACGGCGAAGGCCGTTGCCAGGGCGGCGGAAGCGAGCAGTCGGGACATGTAGGTCATGGTGTTTCCCTGTCGTGGTAAGTCGTTGAGGCTGGACCTTCGGCCCGGTCTTCTGGGGGCGGTCCTATTGGATCGGGTGATCGAGGACGAAGTGACCGGGGGCGACCTCGGCCATCTGGGCTTCGCGGGGCGGAATGTTCCGGCTCACGTCGAAGGGGGGACGCGGCGGGCGGCGACGGTCCGGATCGGGCACCGGGATCGCGGCCAGCAGCGACTGGGTATAGGGGTGGCGCGGATCGCTGAAGATCTGTTCGGTCGGCGCGATCTCGACGATGCGGCCGCGCAGCATCACGGCGACGCGCGAACACAGGTAGCGCACCATCGACAGGTCGTGGGCGATGAACAGATAGGCCAGGCCCAGCTGATCCTGCAGGTCCTGGAACAGGTTCACGATCTGCGCCTGGATCGACACGTCGAGCGCGGTGATCGGCTCGTCCGCGACGATGAAGGCGGGCTTCAGAGCGATGGCGCGGGCGATGTTGATGCGCTGCCGCTGCCCGCCCGAAAATTCATGCGGATAGCGCGACATGAAGGCGGGATCGAGGCCGACCAGCCGGAACAGTTCCGCCACGCGGTCCTGCAGCGCGCTGCCCGACTCGGTGCCGTGCACGACCATGGGTTCGGCGACGAAGCGGCCCACCTTCATGCGCGGGTTCAACGCCGAGTAGGGATCCTGGAAGATCATCTGCATCTCGCGCCGGTAGGGTTTCAGAGCCTTGCCGGCGAGCGTCGTCAGTTCCTGCCCGCGAAAGCGCACGGATCCGGCATCGGGGGTCTCGAGGTGCAGTACGGCGCGCCCCGTGGTGGACTTGCCCGAGCCGCTTTCGCCGACCAGGCCCAGGGTCTCGCCCTCGGCGATCTGGAAGGAGACGTCGTTGATCGCATGGATCACCGGTTTTTCCTTTCGAAACAGGGTCTTGCCGCCGCCGTAGCTGCGCATCAGCCCGTTGACTTCAAGCACGGGGGGGGAGGTGGTCATTGCGTCTCCTCCTTCTGGGCCGCAAGCAGCGCGGGCAGGTCGTACCAGGCCGCGACCTTGTGGCCGGGCACGTCGCCGACCTCGCGCAGCGGCGGAACTTCCGCGCGGCAGCGCTCGGTGGCGAAGGGGTTGCGGGGGGCAAACGGGTCGCCTGCCGGGGGCTTGGCCATGTTGGGCGGGCTGCCGGGGATCTGGTAGAGCCGCCGCTGGGTCCGCGCCCCCTCGTCGGGAAGCGAGTTCAGCAGGCCCCAGGTATAGGCCGAGCGCGGATCGTGGAAGACCGGGCGCACCGGCCCGCGTTCCATGATCCGGCCGCCGTACATGACCTGGATCGTGTCGGCCAGTTCCGCCACTACGCCCATGTCATGGGTGATCCAGATGACGGTGGTGCCGAAGTCTTCCTTCAGCTTGCGCACCAGGTCGAGGATCTGCGCCTGCACGGTGACGTCCAGCGCCGTCGTCGCCTCGTCGGCGATCAGCAGGCGGGGATTGCAGGCCATGCCGATGGCGATCATCACCCGCTGGCGCATACCCCCGGAAAACTCGTGCGGATATTGCGACAGGCGCGCCTCGGGGTGGGGGATGCCAACGATATCCAGCAGCTCCACCATGCGGTCCTTCAGGGCGCGCCCGCGCAGGTCGGTGTGGCGCACCAGCACTTCCTTCAGCTGGCGGCCCACTGTCAGCACCGGGTTGAGCGAGGACATCGGATCCTGGAAGACCATGCCGATCTGGCCGCCGCGCACCTCGCGCAGGGCGCGGTCGGACATCGCCATCAGGTTCTGGCCGTCAAACCACGCCTCGCCCGAAACGATCCGTCCGGGCGGGGTCGGCAGCAGGCCCAGCAGCGCCAGGATATGCACCGACTTGCCCGAGCCGCTTTCGCCGACGATGCCCAGGGTTTCCCCGGCCTCGACGCTGTAGCTCAGGTCGTTGACGGCATGGACGACACCCCCGGGGGTGTCGAACTGGACCGTCAGGTTCTTGATCTCCAGGAGCGCCACGTCAGACCTCGATATAGCCGCCGCGCGACTTGGTCAGGTATTCGTGGCCATCCTCGGTGATCAGGATCGTGTCGCTGATCTGGGTGGCCACGCCCTGGTCGGGGACGCGCAGGTTGGGTTCCAGGGTGAACAGCATCCCCGGTTCAAGGATCACATCGGTCTTGCCGTCGAGCGAGAAATGCTCGTGCGCGCCGATGCCGATGGTGTGGCCGATGCGGCCAGGGATGTTGGCGTCGTAACCGGCCCTGATCAGCCCGGCCTTGGTGATGTTGTAAAGCTCGGCCAGCGGGGTGCCGGGCTTCATCACCGGGGTGATCTCCTCGCGGATCGACAGGATCGTCTCGAGCGCGCGGCGGCGGGCGTCGGGCAGCGGGCCCATGGCGACGGTCCGCTCGTTCTCGGCATGGATGCCGTTGGCCACGGTCCAGATGAAGATCGCCACGGTCTCGCCGGGCAGCGGCTTGCGGGCGATGGAGTTGTCGCAGTTGCGGAACATCCGCTCGCCGGACAGCACCCAGGTCGCCAGACCGTTGACCATGCCGCCTTCCAGGCCGCCGAAATCGGCCACCTCGATGCTGTCGGGCAGCGCGTGGGTCCAGTGGGTGTTCATCGCGAGCAGCGAGGCGGTGTGGGCCTCGCGCTCGGTCCCGCCGTCGGCCAGCGCGGCGATTGCCGCATCCATGCCGCGGTCGGCCAGGTCGGCGGCGACGCGGGCCATCTCGATCTCGTCGGGGTCCTTGATCAGGCGGCACCGGTCGATCAGCTTGGAACTGTCGGCAAGCGTGGCGCCCGGCACCAGACCCTGCACCTGCTGCCAGCGCGCCATGGGGGTGCTGTCGGCCTCAAGCCCGATGGTGGCGCCTTCAAGGCCCTTTTCGCCCAGGATCTTCTGCAGCGCCTCGGGCCAGGTCGGGCCCATGGTCTTGGTGGTGGACCAGACGCCATAGGCACGGGTGTCCTCGACAAAGCCCTCGGCCCGGCCATGGGCATCGCGCAGCGCATGGACCAGCAGGGTGGGTTCGCCCTCGGCCGGCAGGATCATGACCACCGGGTGCGAATAGAGCACCGGGTTGAAGCCCGACATGTAGAAGGTGTGCTCGGGCTTGAAGGAGACCAGCGCGTCGATGCCCTTCTCGGCCATCGCGGCCTTCAGGCGGGCAATGCGGGGGCGGGGGGCAGTGGTATCGAGGCTCATTTGGCGCTCCGTGTCTTGGGGTCGAAGTAGTCGCGCAGCCAGTCCCCGAAAAGGTTCACCGACAGCACGGTCAGCACGATGGCGAGGCCCGGGAAGGTCACCGTCCACCAGGCGGAAGAGAGGTAGACGCGGCCATCCGCCAGCATCCGCCCCCAGGAGGGCGTGGGCGGTTGCACCCCCAGGCCCAGGAAGGACAGCGCGGCATCCATGATGATGACCCGCGCCAGTTCCAGCGTGCCGACGACCAGCGCCGGCGTCAGCACGTTGGGGAGGATGTGGAGGAACATGATCCGCAGGGTGGAAGCCCCGATGGCCCGGGCGGACTGGACGAATTCGCGTTCCCGCAGGGAGAGGACCTGCGCCCGGATGATCCGAGCATAGCGGATCCACGAGGTCAGCGCGAGCACCAGCACCACGTTGGTGATCGAGGGGCCAAGCGCCGCGACGACCAGCAGCGCCAGCAGCATCAGCGGGATGGCCAGCTGGATGTCGACGAGGCGCATCAGGATCCGGTCGACAAGGCCGCCCTTGTAGCCGGCGAGGATGCCCAGGAAGGTGCCGACGATGCCGCCCAGCACCACGGCGGTCGAGGCCACCATCAGCGTCATGCGCGAGCCGTGGATCAGCCGCGAGAGGATGTCGCGGCCCACCTCATCGGTGCCCAGCGGATGGGCGCCGGGGCTGAAAAGCCCGCTCCAGGTGGGGCCGGCAAGGCGCGCGCGCAGGTCGCCCCGGGTCGGATCGGGCAGGTGCAGCAGCGGCGCGAAGAGCGCCAGCAGGACGATGATCGCCAGCAGCACCGCGCCGAACAGGCCGGCCTTGGAGCGGCAGAGATCCCGGAAGAAATGTTTCATCTTGGGCTCCTCAGCGGCGGGCGCGGATGCGCGGGTCGAGGATGCCGTAGAGCAGGTCGACCAGGAAGTTGATGAGCACGAAGATCGTGGCGATCAGCGTGATGCCGGCCTGGATCACGGGAAAGTCCTTGGCCTCGATGGCCTGGATGATCAGCCGCCCGATCCCGGGCCAGGAGAACACGGTTTCCGTCACCACCGATCCGCCCAGCAGTTCGCCGGTCAGGATCGCGGTCATGGTGACCACCGGGATCAGCGCGTTGCGCGCGACATGCCAGAAGAACACGGTCGAGCGCAGCAGGCCCTTGGCCTTGGCGGTGCGGATGTAATCCTCCTTCAGGATTTCCAGCATGGAGGAGCGCAGCAGCCGCGCGATGGAGGCCGAGACGAAGACCGCCAGGGTGAAGGCCGGAAGCACCAGGTTCTGCCAGCTGCCGTAGCCGCCGGTGGGCAGCCAGCCCATGTTCACGCCGAAGAACAGGATCAGCATGATCCCCAGCCAGAAGACCGGGGTGGCCTGGCCCAGCAGGGCCACGGCCATGACGACAAGCTCGATCGCGCGGCCGCGCTTCAGGGCCGCGACCGATCCGGCGATGCCGCCGATGATCAGGCCGAAGGCGATGGCGGTGAAGGCCAGCAGGGCGGTCGCGGGCAGGCGCTCCAGCACCACCTGCATGGCGGGGCGGCTGTGCTGGAAGGACATGCCGAAATCGCCCTGCACCGCATGGAGCAGGAACTGGCCGTATTGCACGATCAGCGGCTGATCGAGGCCCAGCTGGCTGCGCAGCTGCGCGATGTCGGCGGGGCTGGCGCCGATGGGCAGCAGCAGCGCCGCCGGATCGCCGAGGACGCGGGTGACGAAGAAGACGATGGTCACCACGCCCCACACGGCCAGAAGGGATTCGCCCAGGCGGCGCAGGATGAAGCCGGTCATGGGGTGGTTCCCTGCAGGAAGCTGCGGATGCGCTCCAGCACGAGGGCGTTCTTCTCGTGGTGGCAGGCATGGTTGGCGCCGGGCACCAGCCAGCCGGTGGCGTTCGGGCACAGCTCGGCAATCAGATGCGTCTGGCTGGGCGGGCAGATCCAGTCCTTCTCGCCGCAGAAGGCCAGCGTGGGCACGGTCATGGTCCTCAGCGCCTCGCGCAGGTCGTGCTCCTTCTCGCGGAACATCTCGTTATGGGTTTCCGCGTGCAGGTGCATGGTCCGGGTGCGCTCCAGCGCGCCGTTCGGATCGAAGACCTCGTAATACAGCGGCTGCAGCGCGAACCAGATCAGCCGGAACTCGGTGTCGTCGGTGATCGTGGTGCCGAACAGCTTGTCGATCATCTCGGGGCTGGCCGAGGGCACCTTGTCGATGCGCGCCTTGAAGGTCTCGATCGCCTCGGCCTCGTGGTGGTGGCTGGGGGCGGTGCCGCGCAGGATCAGATGCGTCAGGTGCTGCTGGTAATGCACCGCGTAGGTCAGCGCGATCATGCCGCCGAAGCTGCCGCCCTGCAGGATGATCTTGCCGTCCTCGCCGCAGAAGTGGCGGCGGAAGGCATCGACGTCATCGGCATACTGGCGGAAGTTCATCGGGTAGGCGATCTCGCTCAGGCCGCAGCCGCGCTGATCGTAGGCGATGACGCGGTAGCGGTCGGCCAGCGCCGCATAGGCGCCCCATTCGCCCAGGTGGTCGCCCGCGCCGCGCCCGCCATGCAGCAGGATGATCGTCTGGGCGTGCTCCTCTCCGGCGATGCGGTAGCGGAAGCGGCAGCCGTTGAGGGTGATGTAGTCTTCGCGTCCGGTCATCTTGGCGCTCATTTGGTGGCCTCCAGAAGGCTCGGGGTGCTGTCGACCCACTCGTCGCCCTGAAGCTCGGGCGTGTCATAGGCCTGAAGACCGGCGAAATGGATCTCCACGTCGGCGGTGAAGATCTCGGAGACGATGCCGCGCATCAGCCGGTCCGCCCCGGCCGAGATCGCCGGGATATCGCCCGACAGCTTGCCGTGGCTCAGCATGGCGGCGTCGTTGAAGCAGTGGATGCGGGCCAGCATCGGGCAGGCGCCGGGGGTCTTTTCCAGGAACTGGTAATCGTCGCCCAGGTAGGGCGCATCCACCATGAAGGGCACGGCGCGGCCCATGTCGGGGGTATAGACGCCGTCCTTCCAGGTCCGGATCGCCCCCGAGAAGGCGGCGAATTCCGGACGCCCGGAGAAATCGTTGCGGAAGCCCGTGGCGGCGATGACGAAATCGACCTCGAAATCGGCATGGGGCGTCTTCACGGTGATATGGTCGCCTGCCTCGATCACGTCCTCGACCGGGCAGCCCAGGAAGGTGCGGGCATTCGGATGCTCGGTGACGCGCAGGGTCGAGCTGCGCGGCGGCGGCACCTGCTGGCTGTTGACGTAGTCGTTGAAGCGGAATTTCCAGGCGTCGGGCAGGGCCCGGATGCCGTGGACCACGCCCTGGCTGGAGATGCCGGTCATCTTGTTGACGCGCGGCATTTCCTTGCGGCGGATCAGCATGTCGACCTGCGCCGAACCGGCTTCCAGCGCGGTGGCGGCATTGTCCATCGCCGAAGCCCCGGCGCCGATCACGATCACCCGCTTGCCCTTCAGGGTGGTGAAATCGATGTCGTCGGCGCTGTGTGCCCAGTAGCGGCGGTCGATCTTCTGGAGGAAGCCCGGCACGGCGCCGCCGCCCAGACCCGAGCGGCCGGTGGCCAGCACCAGGTGGCGGCAATGCTCGACCCGGGTGCCCATGGCATCCTGAAGGGTCACGGCGATCAGCCCCTCGCCGGCATCCTCGACCCCGCTCACGCGGGTTTCGTTGACCACGGGCAGGGCCAGCACGTCACGGTACCAGCGCAGGTAGTCCATCCACTGGCTTTTCGGGATCTTGCCGAGCGCGGCAAAGGCCTCTTCGCCCCACTGCGCCTCGAACCAGGCGCGGAAGGTCAGGGCGGGCAGGCCCAGGCAGGGCCCGGAAAGGGTTTTCGGGGACCGCAGCGTCTTCATCCGCGCGAAGGTGTCCCAGGGCCCTTCCAGTCCCTTCGGCGCCGCGTCGTAAAGGACGATGTTGTCGACCCCGGCCAGTTGCAGCTTGGCCGCCCCCGCCAGGCCGCACATGCCCGCGCCCACGAAGATCACGTCCCGCACCCGCGCCCCGTCGCGCATCCGCGGCGGCACCCAGGATTTGGCGGGCAGCTCCAGCAGGCTCAGGTCCTTGGCGAGCCGGCTTTCAAGGGCGGAAAGGCCACTTTGGGTCTGTGTCATGGGTCAGTCTCTGATCTTGGAATGAGGAGATCCGTCGAGCGGGCGGACCTGGGGGACCAGGGCGAAGAGCGTCTCCTCGCAGAGGTCGAAGAAATCCTGGGTGTCGCGGGCGGTGGCGGCGCCCTCGGCGGCGAAGAAGCCGAAGGTGAAATCGACGGTCTCGACCAGCGGGCGCAGGATCACGCCGCGCGGCGCGGTGCCGTAGGCGGTGATCGGCTCGACGATGGCGGTGGCGCCGGTCAGCCGCACGAACTGCAACGCCGAGACCGAGGAATTGGCCCGGATCGCCCGGGCGGGATGCACGTTGGCGGCATCCAGCGCCTGGCGGATGCGGCCCTGAAGACGGGTCTGGTCCAGCATCGTGACCACGGTGTCCGAGGCGACCTGGGCCAGCGACACCGCGACCCCTTCGGGAAATTCGTCGGTGCGGGCCTCGGGCAGGGCGGCGACCAGCGGCGCGCGGAACAGCCGTTCCGCGTTCACGCCCGGCACGTCCAGCGGCAGCGAGGCCAGGCCGATGCGGGCATTGCCCGACAGCAGGTCCTGGGCCACGGCATTGGGCGCGGCCTGCATCAGGCGGATTTCCTTCGGGCGGTCGGCCTCGGGCCAACGGGCCAGCGCATGGGGCACCAGCCCGGTGCCAAGCGCATAGGTGGCCGAGATCGACATCGGCCGCGCGGTGCCCTTGGCGCGGGCCAGGGTGCGGGCGGGAAGATCCTCGAACAGCGCCAGCAGCCGGCGGGCTTCTTCCTCGAAGGCGACCCCCTCGGCGGTGAGCGAGATCCGCCGCCCGGCGCGTTCGAACAGCGAAAAGCCCAGCGAGGCCTCCAGATCCTGAAGGCAGCGCGACACCGAAGGCTGGGACCGGCCCAGCATCTCGGCGGCCAGGGTGACGGACCCGGCTTCGGCGACTCGAAGGAATGTGGCGAGGTCTCTCTGATGCATGTCCCCATGAATCCTGAATTGATCGCTCGAATCAATTCAGAAATGACATACATCAAGTTTCAGCGTGCTTTTTTCGCGTAAAAGCCGATTCATGATGCCCAAAATGGCATGATGAAAATATTATCATTCATTCGGCGAAAGATGAACGTGAACGACAAAGGCCGGCACGCCCTTCGGCGTACCGGCCTTCGCTTTCCGGGTCCCTTGGTCGGGATCAGTCGGAATGTCCCAGCGGATGCATCAGCCGGTTGGCCCAGCCGAAGATCGCGATGGAATGCACGAGATCCTGGATCTCGGGGTCGCTCATGCCGGCGGCGCGCAGGGCGGCGACATGGCTTTGATCGGCGCAGGGCGGCGTGGCGGTCAGGGCTTCGGCAAAATCCATGATGGCCGCGTCGCGGGCGTTCAGCGCATCGCGGCGCCCGGCAAACAGCGCCGAGGTCGCGGCGGTGCCGTTCAGCCGCGCGTGCTGGCGGGCGTGCACGTTGGCACAGTACTGGCAGCCGTTGACCAGCGAGGCGCCAAGCGCGCCCAGCTCTCGGTCGGCGCGCTCCAGCCCGCCCTCGGCATACATGATGGCGTTGAACAGCACGGTGCGCGCGACATAACTGTCGGGATCATGCGCCAGCGTCCGCACATAGGGAGAGACCTTCTTGGCCGAAGGCGTAACCTTCATCGCCTCGAGTTGTGCGGGCGTGGCCTCGGCGATCTCGACCGGCGGCAGGTGCGGGGTCCAGGTCAGTGGCTTCAGCGTGATCTGGGGGATGTGATCGTTCATGCCGCGTCTCCCTTCAGCAGGGACAGGCCGGCGACCACGCGGATCTGGTAGCAGACATAGGCCAGCAGTTCCGACAGGGCGATGATCTGCGGCACCGTGTAACCCGCCTCCTGCAGCGCCGCGAGATGCGCAGCCGACGCGGCCCTGGGCGTGCGGGCAATCATGTCGGCATGGCGGGCCAGCGCGGCCAGCGCCGGGTCCTCGGGCGTCTCGCCCTCGGCCAGGGCGGCCAGCGCGGGATCGGCGGGGGCGGGGTAGCCTGCCAGCAGGCGGGGCATCTCGGCGGTGGCGGCAACGCGGCGGGCCACGGCCATGCGCAGCGCCGGCGACAGCCCCAGATCGGCGGCGGGCGTCAGCACCGCAGCCCGGCAGTCCTCGCTGCCCGACACGAATTCGGGACGCAGCGCGCGCAGGGCGTGCAGGCTGTCGGTCGGGGACAGGCCGATGGCGCTGTCGATGGCATCCGGGGAACCGGTCATGGCAGTCTCTTCTCTCTTCCGCCGACGGGGCGGGCGGCACGTTGTGCAAACCCGATCCCGGCGACTATGATGCGCCAAGAAGATCATCGAGGCTCTACTATGTCAAATGGAAATAATCCGACCCCCAGTATGCGTGATCTGGAGGCCTTCGTGTCGGTGATGGCCACCGGCTCGATGACCGGAGCGGCGCGCCAGCTGGGGATCGGGCAACCGGCGGTGACGCGGATGATCCGCGACCTGGAGGCCCAGGTGGGCTTTGCGCTGTTCGAACGCAACGGGCCGCGGATTTCCCCGACCGCCAAGGGGCTGCTGTTCTTCGAGGATGCACGACAGCTTCTCAGTTCCTTCACGCGGCTGTCGCGGCGCGCGGTCAGCCTGCGGGACGAGACGGTGGGCGCGCTGGCGCTGGCCGCGACGCCGACCATGGCGGCGGGCCTGGCGCCGGTGCTGATGGATCATCTGGGCGCGGGCCTGCCGCCGGCGGTGACGCTGACCACCATGGATGCCGAACACCTGGCCCGGGCGCTGCAGTCAGGGGCCTGTGATTACGGTCTTTCGGCGCTGCCCTTTTCCCATGCCGGGGTGGAGTGCCTGGCGACGGCCGAGGCCAGTTTGGTCGCGGTGCTGCCCGAGGCGCAGGCCGAAGACGCCGACAGGCCTTTCGAGCTGGCGCAGCTGGCCGGGCAGCGGCTGCTGACGGTGGGCAATTCCTACCGGGTGCGCCATGCCATCAATGCCGCCTTGCTGGAGGCCGGCGTGACCCCTGGGGCCGAGATCACCACCAACAGTTCCCTCAACGCGATCCTGTCGGCCCGGGCCGGCCTGGGGATCGCGCTGGTCGATTGCGTCTCGGCGCGGGGGGTGCCGGTTCCGGGGGTGGCGGTGCGTCCGCTGGCCCGGCCGATCCCCTATGCCTGGGGCCTGTTCCGGCGCGGAGCCAGCGCGGTTGCCGACCTGGAGGCGCTGCTGTGCGACGGATTCCGCCGGGCGTCGGAGCAGGTGGGCGGGGTCTGCGCAGTGTCGCGCTAGGGCTGCGGGTCTTCGGCCCGGCTGCGCAGGAAGGCGATCAGCCGCTCAAGCTCGGGACCGGGGGCGGGGTCCTGGGGCCAGACCAGATGGTAGAAGTTGCCGGGATCCTCGAAGGCAGGGCCGATCTGGCACATCCGGCCCGCGCGGATCTCGCGCGTGGCCAGGAAATCCGGCAGCAGCGCCGCGCCGCGTCCCGCCGCCACCGCCTCCGACAGGGCCATGAACTGATCGAAGAGCGCGCCCCGCAGATGGCCGGGCGCGACTTCGTGCTGAAGGAACCAGCTTTCCCAGGCCCCGGGTCGGCTGGTCAGGTGCAGCAAGGGCATTTCCAGAAGCTGTCGCGGCGGTGTTTCGGCGCCCAGCCCCGTGCCGGGCCGGGCCACCGGCACCAGCCGGTTGCGCGCCAGCGGCAGGGTGTCCACCCCCGGCCAGTCCGGCACGCCGAAATGCACGGCTGCATCGAATTTCTCGGTCGCGAAATCGACGGGGCCGTCCCGGGTTGCCTGGTTGATGTGCACCTGCGGATGATCGCACAGGAAGGCCTGCAGGCGCGGCGCCATCCAGTAGAGGCCGAAGGTCAGCGGAATGGCCAGGCTCAGCCCGTTGCGCTCTCCGGCGGCGCGCAGTTGCAGGCTGGCCTGCGCCAGGTCGTCCAGGCAGTCGCGCACCGAACGGGCATAGCTGCGGCCCGCCGTGGTCAGCCGCAGCCCCTTGCCGGCGCGCAGGAACAGGGTCACGCCCAGCTGCTCTTCCAGGCTTTTCAGCTGCCGGCTGACGGCGGAATGCGTCAGATCCAGGTCCTGCGCCGCCGCGACCGCGCTGCCCAGCCGGTCCACGGCCTCCAGGGCACGCAGGCTGCTGATCGTCGGCAGGAAGCGTCTTGGGATCGACATGTGACAAAAGCTCCAACCTAGGTGCGGACAAATCGCTTTTCGCAACGCTTTTGCTGCGGCACTTCTTATGAAATCCCCATGGCAGAGTGGATGCAATGCCCGGGGCCCCGATCCTTCGATATCTGCGCCGAACCCGTTGGTTGGCGCTTTTTGAAAATCTTCGGGGTCCCGCCGCATCCCGCTCTGCCTTCCCCAGGAGGCAGCAAGATGACCGCATCGGCAAATCTGTGGACCCATACCAATACCGAGGCAGTGGATGCGCGGCCGCTGGACGCCGATGCGTCGGCGGACCTGGTGATCATCGGCGGCGGATTTACCGGCTGCGCCGCCGCGCTGGAAGCGGCCCGCAGTGGCGCATCGGTGGTGCTGCTGGAGGCGCAGAGCGTGGCCCATGGCGGGTCGGGGCGCAATGTCGGTCTGGTCAATGCCGGGCTCTGGCTGCCGCCCGAGGAGGTGGTGGCGATCATGGGAGAGGCCGCCGGTCCCCTCCTGATCGAGGCCCTTGGGCGCGGGCCCGAGACGGTCTTTGCGCTGATCCGTGACCATGGCATCGCCTGCGAAGCGGTGCAGAACGGCACGCTGCACCTGGCCCATGCGCCCAGCGGTTTCCGGGACCTGGAGGAACGCTATCGCCAGGGCAATCGTTTCGGCGCTCCGCTGCAGCTGCTGGACCGGGCCGAGACGGCGCGGCGCACCGGCAGCGAACGTTTCCACGGCGCGCTGCTGGATCCGCGTGCCGGCACCGTGCAGCCGCGCGCCTATTGCACCGGCCTGGCCCGGGCCGCCGCCGGTCTGGGCGCCGCGATCCACGAACAAAGCCCCGTCACCCGGGTCGCGCGCAGCAACGGCGCCTGGCAGGTCGAGGCCAATGGCCACCGGGTCCGGGCCCGGCGGCTGCTGGTCGCGACGAATGCCTATCATGCCGGGGCCGAGGGGGCGTATCGTCCGCAATATGTCGCCGTCAGCTACTGCCAGTTCGCCACCGCACCCCTGACGGCGGCACAGCGCGCCATGGTGCTGCCGGGGGGCGAGGGGTGCTGGGACACCGCGCTGGTCATGTCGTCGATCCGCACCGATGCGGCGGGGCGGCTGATCGTCGGCGGCATGGGCAATTCCGAAGGGGCGGCGGGCGCGATCCATGCCGGCTGGGCGCGGCGCAAGCTGAAGGCGCTTTACCCGGCGCTGGCCGATCTGCCCTTCGAACACCACTGGCGCGGGCGCATCGCCATGACCCGGGACCATATCCCGAAGGTCGTGGAATTCGCCCCCGAAGCCTATGCCGTCTTCGGCTATTCCGGGCGCGGCATCTGCCCGGGAACGGTGCTGGGCACGGCGGCGGCGCGGGCGCTGCTGGGCGCGGGGGCCGAGGCGCTGCCGCTGCCGGTGCTCCCGGCCTATGCGGAGCGATTCACCACCCTGCTGGGCGGCTACTACGAATTCGGGGCCGCGCTGAGCCATGCGGCGGCCCCGCGCCTGCCGGTCTGATCGCGCGGCCCGGGCGCGCCGGGCTAGAGGATGTCGGCGCGGGTGATATCCTCGGCGGCAAAGTCGATCAGGGCGCGGATCTTGCGCGGCAGGGCGCGCCCTTCCAGATAGACGGCGGACACCGGCCCGCTTTCGCCTTCGTGATCGCCCATCAGGGCGGTGACCGCCCCCTCGGCCAGCGCCGCGTGCAGCGCAAAGCGGGGCACGTAGGCCAGGCCCATGCCCCGGCGCGCCAGCTCGACCGCCGCGCGGGCCGAATTCACATGGAAGCGCCCCTGCACCTGCCGCACGATCTGTTGTCCGTCGCGTTCGAACACCCAGCGGCGGGGCTGCGCGCGGTTGGTATCCAGGATGCAGGCATGGCCTTCCAGATCCTCCGGGGTCTGCGGGGCGCCGTTGGCGGCGATGTAGTCGGGGCTGGCGACCAGCACCGCGCGCCAGGCCCCCATGCGCTTCATCTTGAGCGACAGCATCTCGCTCCGCCCCAGCCGGAACGCCAGGTCGATGCCGTCGCTTGCCAGATCGACGTAACGGTCATCCAGCCGCAGGTCGAAGCTGAGGTTGGGATTGGCGCGGGCGAAACGTTCCAGCATCCCGGTCACGTAGACCTCTCCGAAGGTGACGGGGGCCGAGACCCGGATCACCCCCGAGAACCCCCGCGACCCTTCCGAGACCTCGCCCAGAAGCGCATCCAGATCATCCAGCAGCGCCGGCGCCCGGGCCAGCAGATCCGCGCCCGAAGGCGTCAGCCCGACCCGCCGCGTGGTGCGCTGGAACAGCCGCACGCCCAGCCGCGTCTCCAGCTCGGCTACGTATTTCGAGGTCAACCGGTTCGACAGGCCCAGCTGTTCGCCGGCCGCGGTGAAGGAACCCGCCTGCGCGGTGGCCACGAAGGCCCTCAGTTGGTCGACCAGATCCATGGCAGCCCCATTCGGAATGAATTGAGGATAGTCATAAACCAACTTCGCCATTTTGTGGAAGCCCCGGTTTCCCTAAGTTGGCTGCAACACAGACAAGCCGCGGCCAAGGCCGCGCCCGCACCGGAGAGATGACATGAGCACCGCTTCTGCCCTGAAGAAACTGGCCGAACGTTTCCCGGCCTCCGACCGCATGCCCCTGGTTTTCCTGGGCCACGGCAGCCCGATGAACGCCATCGAGGACAGCGCCTACAGCCGCGCCTGGACCAAGCTGGGCCAGAGCCTGCCGCGCCCGAATGCCATCCTGGTGGTTTCGGCCCACTGGATGACGCGGGGCACGACGCTGGTCGATGTCTCGGCCATGCCGAAGACGATCCACGATTTCTACGGCTTCCCCAATGCGCTTTACGCCCAGCAGTATCCTGCCAAGGGCGATCCGAAACTGGCGCGCGAGGTGGTCAGCCTGCTGGCCAGCCACCACGCCGAGGAGGACCACAGCTGGGGCCTCGACCACGGCGCCTGGACGGTGCTGAAGTTCCTCTATCCCGAGGCCGACGTGCCGGTCTTCCAGGTCTCCGTCGACATGGGCCGGGGGCTGGATCACCAGCTGGAAGTCGGTCAGGCGCTGTCGGTGCTGCGTGATCGCGGCGTGCTGATCCTGGGGTCGGGCAACGTGGTGCACAACCTCTCGGCGCTCAGCTTCAACGGCAAGCCGCAGGATTTCGCCATCGAGTTCGACGCGCTCTTTGCCGACCGCCTGGAAGATCGCGACTTTGCCACGCTCGCCAACCCGAAGAAACTGGGCAACCTGCTGCGGATCGCCCATCCCAGCCCGGACCACTACCTGCCGGCGCTGACCATCGCCGGCGCGGCGGATGCCCGCGACGACCTGACCTTCATGACGGACGCGATCGACCTCGGCTCGGTCTCCATGCGCTCCTTCGTGTTCCACGCCTGAGGAAAAGACCATGCTTGTAGACGGAAAATGGACGGCCGACTGGCAGCCGGTGCAGAAGAAGGACGAGAAGGGGCGCTTCGTGCGGCAGGTCTCGGGCTTCCGCAACTGGATCACGCCCGACGGCAGCGCCGGCCCCACCGGGACCGGCGGCTTCAAGGCCGAACCGGGGCGCTACCGCCTCTATGTCGCCTATATCTGCCCCTGGGCCTCGCGCACGCTGATGGCGCGCGAGCTGAAGGGCCTGCAGGAGATGATCCCGGTCACCGTGGTCAACCCGACGCTGGGCAATCAGGGCTGGGCCTTCGGCGGCTATCCGGGCGCCGAGGAAGACCCGCTGTTCGCCGCCGGCCACCTGCATGAGCTTTATACCCGCGCCGATCCGCATTACACCGGCCGCGCCACCGTGCCGGTGCTGTGGGACGAGAAGCTGGGCGTCATGGTCAACAACGAAAGCGCCGACATCGTGCGCATGTTCGACACCGCCTTCGAACACCTCGTGCCCTCCGATCTGCGGCTTTACCCGCAGGATCTGGCCGAGGAGATCGACGTGCTGAATCCGCGGATCTACGACCTGCTGAACAACGGGGTCTACAAGGCCGGCTTCGCCTCCACCCAGGAGGCCTATGACGAGGCGGTCGAGGGTGTCTTCACCATGCTCGGGGAGCTGGAAGAGCGCCTTGGCAACCAGGGCCCCTACCTGTTCGGTGAACGCCTGACCGAGACCGACATCCGCACCTTCGTCACGCTGATCCGCTTCGATGCCGCCTACCACGGCATCTTCAAGACCAACCGGCGCCAGATCGCGGATTATCCCCGGCTCTCGGCCTACATGGCGCGCATCCTGCACCTGCCGGGGATCATCAAGACGGTGAACATGGATCACATCACCCGCGGCTACTATTCCATCAAGTCGCTGAACCCCACCGGGATCCGGCCCACCGGGCCGGCCCATGTCGCGGCGCTGCTCGCTTCTGCTGCCGGCTGAGCCGCCATCGACGCACCGGGTCCTTCGCCTATCTTGTCCGTCACGGACAACCAGAAGGACCCGGAGCCGATGCCTCAGATTCCCTCTCTTCCCCTCAATGACGGGTACGCCCTGCCGCAGCTTGGCCTTGGGGTCTGGCAGGTGCCCGGCGACCTCCTGCCGACGCTGATCCCGCAGGCCGTGGGCCAGGGCTGCCGGCTGATCGACGGCGCCTTCATCTACGGCAACGAAGAGGCGATGGGCGCGGGCCTGCGCGCCGCCCCCGTGCCCCGTGAAGAGCTTTTCGTCACCACCAAGATCTGGAACACCGACCAGGGGTTCGACGCCGCCCGCGCCGCGCTTGAAGGCAGCCTGCGGCGCATCGGCCTCGACTATCTTGATCTGGTGCTGATCCACTGGCCCTGCCCGGGCCAGGATCTTTACGCGGAGACCTGGAAGACCCTCGTGGCGCCGCAGACCGAGGGGCTGGTGCGCTCCATCGGGGTGTCGAACTTCGAACCCGCGCACCTTGACCGCATCACCGCCGAGACCGGCGTGGTGCCGGCCCTCAATCAGGTAGAGATCCATCCCGGCCTTCAGCAAAGCTTCCTGCGCGCCGAGAACGCCCGGCGCGGCATCGTCACCCAAAGCTGATCGCCGCTGGGGCAGGGGGCGTATTTCGACGCCCCGGTGATCCGCGATGCCGCCGCGCGCACCGGCAAGACGCCCGCCCAGGTGATCCTGCGCTGGCACCTGCAACTGGGCGTCTCGGTGCTGACCCGGACCACCCGTCCCGAGCGCCTTGAGATGAACTTTGACCTCTTCGACTTTTCCCTGACCGCCGGGGAAATGGCCGGCATTGCAGAGCTTGACGAGGGTCGCAGAACCGGGCCAAATCCATTAACCTTTGAAACACCTTAGGAACGGAACGTGCACAGCCCTAGGGGCAGCCTGTTTTGCAGGCATGTCAGGTCCGGGCCTTGCTACGTTGGCGCTGCGAGGAGTTATCCACCGCCCTGTCCCCAGAATGCGTGGACAATTGCACGGCTTGTCCGAGAACAACGCCTTCCCAGAGACAATTAACCTTCGGCGCCCAAAACCGTGCTAAGGCTGCGCGAACAGGGGCGCCGCGGCGCCGTGCGCCGGCGGAGGGCAGCGATGGCAGAAGGACGGGTCCGCGCGGCGGGCGCAGGGGCGATGTGGCGGCTGGCGATGCTGCTTGTGACGCTGACGGCGCTGCTTTCGGGACCGTTGCGGGCCCAGGACCGACCGCAGCTGACACTGCCCTGGACGCCCTTCCCCGGTCTCTACGATGTCCGCCCCGACGGATCGGTCAGCGGCTTCTTCGCCGAGCTGGCCCGCGCCGTCGCCGACCGTGCCGGGATCGATCTGGTCTGGCGCGACTACCCCAGCCTGCAGGCCAGCTACCAGGCGCTGGCCCGGGGGCAGGTCGACATGATGGCCGGTGTCGTCCGGCTGCCGGCGCTTGGGCCGGAGGTGCTTTATTCCGATCCGCTGGCCGAAACCGCCGTCTATCTGTTCCTGCGCCGCGACGCCCCCCTGTCAGAGCTGCCGGACACGATGCAGGACCGCCGCATCGGCATGATCCAGGGCACTGCGGGCAGTGGTCTGGCGATGCTGGGGGGCCATAACCGCGTCGCCTCCTTCATGACCCCCGCAGAGGCCTTCGGCGCATTGCTGATGGGGCAGGTCGATGGTGTGGTGGCGTTGCACAAGGCGGCGCTCGACACGCTCAGCCGCGCCGGGCTGGAGCAGGACGTGCGCATCGCCGGGGAGCCCTTGCAGCTGGTCTCGCATTACGTGGCACTGGCGCCGGGCCGGGCGGCGCTGTTGCCCCGGATCAATGCCGCGATCGCGGCGATGCAGGCCGACGGGACGCTGCAGAAGCTGCTGGTGACCTGGAACATGGTGCGCCCGGCGCCGGTGCCGCCGGTGCTTGAGGTCGGGGTGACGGATTTCCCGCCCTACCAGGTGATCGGCGAGGACGGCAGCTTTTCCGGCTACGGCGTCGAGGCGCTGCGCGACCTGGCGGCGCGGGCCGGGCTGAAACTGCATTTCCGCCAGATCACCTCGGATGCCTGGGCCGAGGGGCCCAACTTCGGCTCCTACGACGTGCTGCCGCCGCTCAGCGTGACGGTGGACCGGCGCGAGAAGATGGATTTCACCATTCCGATCCAGCGCTCTCCCTATGCCATCTTCACCCGGGCCGGAGAGGCCGCGGGCATTGCCGGTCTGGCCGATCTGCGCGGGCACCCGGTGGGCGTCGTGGCCCGCAACGCTGCCCGCACCGAGGCCGAGGCGCGCGGTGACCTGGAGCTGCGGGTCTACGACAGCGCCGAGGCGATGCTGGCGGGCCTGCTGGAGGGGCAGGTCGATGCCATGCTCTATCCCACGGTGACGATGCGCGCGCTGCTGGAGGCACAGGGCCGGCAGGGCCTGGTCGCCGAGGTGCCCCAGCCGTTCTTCACCTTCGAACGGGCCATCGGCCTGCGTCGTGGCCTGGGTGACATCCGGGAGCGTCTGGATGCGGTGATCCCGGGCTACCTGAGCTCTGAGGACTACCAGGCGCTGCGGACGCGCTGGCTGTCCCCGCCGGTGTTCTGGACCGAGGCGCGGCTGCGGCTGGCGCAGATCCTGGGTGCGGGGCTTGCGGGTCTGGTGCTGCTGGCCTTCTTCTTGCAGGCGCTGCGGGCGCGGCGCCGGGCGGAACGGCTGGCGCAGTCGCGCCGGGTGGTGGCCGACCGGCTGGGCGCGGTCCTGGATGCCGCACGCAGCGCGATCTTCGGACTGCGCGGCGACGGCCAGGTGATCCTGGCCAATCCCGGGGCGCTGACGCTGCTGGGGCGTGATCCGGCCCCCTCCTTCGCCTGGCCGCCCGAGGTCCGCTTTCTCGACCGCTCCACCATGGAGCCGCTGCCGCCGCAGGAGGATCCCGTGCACCGCGCGCTTGGCGGCGAGGTGCTGCGCGGAGAGCCGGCGCTGCTGCGCTGCGCGCCGGACGATCCGATGCGCTTCGTCAACGTCTCCAGCTCGGTTGTGGCGGGGGCCGGCCCGCAGGAGATCTCGACCGTGCTGGTGATGGATGACGTCACCGAGCAGGAGCAGACCCGCCAGCGGGCCGAACGCTCCAGCCGGCTGGATGCCCTGGGCCAGCTGACCGGCGGCGTGGCGCATGATTTCAACAATATCCTGGCCACCATCGACTATGCCGCGCAGCTGGCCATGGACCACACGGACGAGACCGGCGCGCGCTACCTGCGCACCGCCGCCGCCTCGGTCCGGCGCGGGGCGGCGCTGACCGCGCGGCTGCTGACCTTCGCCAAGCGCCGCGCCGGAGAGGAGAAGGCGCATTCCGTCGCCGTCGTGCTGGAGGAGTTCCGGGCCCTCGCCACGCCGCTGATCGAGGAGACGATCACGCTCGAGGTGATCGAACCTGCGGGCGATCTGGTGGTCTTCTGCGATCTGTCCCAGCTGGAGAACGCGCTGCTGAACCTGGTGCTGAACAGCCGCGACGCGATCCTGGGCACCGGGCAGGGCGGCTGCATCCGGGTCTCGGTGCGGCAGGTGCGCGATCTGCTTGAGGCCGGTCAGTCCGGCCAGCCCCCGGGGGGCGCGCACAGCCGGATCGAATTCTCGGTCTCCGACGATGGCCCGGGCATGAGCGCCGAGGTGCGCGCGCGGGCCACCGATCCCTTCTTCACCACCAAGGGGGAACGGCGCGGTTCCGGTCTGGGGCTGTCGATGGTCTACGGCTTTGCCGAGCAGGCCGCTGGCCGCATGAGCATCTATTCGGTGCCCGGGCACGGCACCACGGTCCGGCTGTATCTGCCGGTCGCGGAGGATGGGGCCGAGGCCGAGGAGGACTCCGCGCCCGAGCCCCCGAAGCCCGGCAACCGCCAGCGCATCCTGCTGGCCGAGGACGAGGCCGATCTGCTGGGCCTGACCCGGGACACGCTGGTCCGGGGCGGCTACCATGTGGTCACCGCGCCCTCCGGCGATGCCGCGCTGGCGCTGCTGGAGGCGGGCACCCCGGTCGACCTGCTGCTGAGCGACGTGGTGATGCCTGGGCGGCTGGACGGGTTCGCCCTGTCGAAGGCGGCCCGGGGGCTGCGCCCGGGCCTGCCGGTGGTGCTGATGTCGGGCTACACCGGGCCCGCGCACCGGCCCGGCCAGGACAGCCAGGCGGTGGTGCTGCAGAAACCCTGCACGCCGGGCGACCTGTTGCGGGCGATCCAGGCGGCCCTGCCGGCGCGGCGGCTCTGAACCGCCCGGGGGCGGGGCTCAGACCCTCTGGGCCGTCAGGAACCCTGATGCGGCGCCGGTGCCCGCCCCCGGCCAGCAGGCCGCGCCGACCAGGTGCAGACCCTTCACCGGGGTGCGCCCGCTGGCGTAGCCGGGCACCGGGCGCATGGCGAAGTTCTGGTTCAGATGCGCCGAGCCGCCGGCCTGATCCCCCCCGACGAGGTTGGGATTGCCGGCCTCCAGATCCAGCGGGGAAACCACCTTCTGCCCAAGGATCAGCCCGCGCAGCCCCGGCGCCTGTTCCTCGATCAGGTCGAGGACCCGATCGGCATAGGCGTCTGCGATCTCGGACCAGTCGGTGCCGGTGATCTGCTTCGCGGCATCGCCCTTCACCAGCGCCGGCACCATGCGGACCTGCACCCAGAGGACCTGCTTGCCTTCCGGCGCGCGCGTGGGGTCGAAGACGCTGGGCTGGCCGACCACCACCACCGGGCGTTCGGGCAGAAGACCGGCGCGGGCCTGCTGGTAGGCCAGCGCGCTGTCGTCCATGCTGCGCCCGATGGTGACGGAGGCAAAGCGCTTCAGCGCCCCGGCCTGCCACGGCACTGCGCCGTCCAGCGCAAGGTGGATCATCATCGTGCCCGGGGCATGGGCATAGCGCGCAAGGCCCCGGTCGTAGCGGGGATTGCCGGTGCCCCCGGTCAGCCGCGCCAGGTGCCGCGGCGCCAGGTTTGCCAGCACGTGCCCGGCCTCGATTTCTTCGCCGTTGACCACCACGGCGCTGACGCGGCCATGGCTGTGGCGGATCGCGCTGACCTCGGCGTTGCAGCGCACTTCGCTGCCGTGATCCTCGATCATCGCGACCAGCGCGCGGGTCACCGTGTCCGCGCCGCCGCGCCCGATCACCATGCCGTCCTTCTGGCCCCCCATCCCCTCAAGGTAGGGCAGCGCCGCCCCGCCCGAGATGTCGGGGGCGAAATCCATGTTGAGGCCCGCCGCCGCAAGCGTGGTGCGCAGGCGGGGATCCTCGAAACGCTCCTCGACCCAGGCGCGCGGCGAAGAGAACAGGAATTTCGCCAGATCCTGCGTGCCGCGCCGTCCCAGCCGGCGCCAGGAGGCAAGGCCCAGTTTTGCCAGTGCCGGCGCCGAGACCGGCGCGGTGAAAAGCTGCCGCAGCAGCCCCGCGCGGTCCGGGTAGTCCGAGAGCATCTCGCGCCAGGCGGTGCGGTCGGCGCGGCTTTCGAAACTGGCCAGAGTCTCGTCCAGGCTGGTCGAAATGCCGACATGATCGCCCGGTTCCAGCGCCTGGGCGAAGGGGCGGTCGACCCGGACCAGATCAAGGCCGTTGCGCGCCATCACCGCACCGTGGCGCTTCAGGAAGTCCGAGGCCGCGAAGGCCGAAAGGTTCATCGCCGCCACGTCATGGCGGAAGCCCGGCAGGGTCAGCGCTTCGGTGCGCACGGCGCCCCCGGGGGTCGGCCCGCGTTCCAGCACCAGCACATGCTTGCCATTGGCGGCCAGATCCGCCGCGGCCACTAGCCCGTTGATACCCGATCCGATGACGACGATCCGTTCGCTCATGCGCCTGTTCACTCCGCTGTGGGGCCGCGGCTTCGTGCCCTGGCCCTGTCTCCCTTGCTGCCGGTCGCCTTCGTGCGGACGCGGCTGGGATCTAGCTATGCCTCCGGGCGGGGTGGTCCAAGTGGCGGGGGGAAAGCCGTCCGGGATGCCCCTCGGGCAGGCGGGATTTCGCCTGAAAATCCGTCTGGATAGCAAGGGCCCGCCGGTGTTCGCGCGATGCGGTCAGAGGCGGATTCCGTAGCGGCTGATCTTGTCGTTGAGGGTCCGGCGCGCCACGCCAAGCGCCCGGGCCGCGCGTTCGGTATTGCCCCGGCAGCGCTCCAGCGTGGTGCGGATCTCCCGGGCCTCGAAGGCGGCGACGCGTTCCGCCAGGGTATCGGCCTCGGCGCCGGGGGCGGGGGCGGCATCGGGCAGGTCCAGCCCCAGGGCCAGCCGTTCGGCGGCCGCCTTCAGCTCGCGGACATTGCCGGGCCAGGGGCGGCGCAGCAGCTGCTGGCGCAGCGCATAGTTCAGATCGGGCACCGCGCGGCCATGACGGCTGGCGGCCAGGCCCGCGTAATGGCTGAACAGCAGCACGATATCCTCTCCGAGCGCGCGCAGCGGCTCCACCGCGATCTCGGCCCCGGCAAGGCGCCAGAACAGGTCGGCGCGGAAACTGCCGTCCAGCGTCAGCGGCTTCAGGTCGGTCTTCGAGGTGGCGATGATCCGCAGGTCGAGCGGGCGCAGCCGGTTTTCCCCCAGCCTCTCGACCGCGCGTTCCTGAAGCGCGCGCAGCAGCTTCGGTTGCAGCGCGGCGGGCATCGCCTCCACCTCGTCCAGCATCAGTGTCCCGCCCGAGGCCGCCTCAAGCTTGCCGGGCTTGTCCTGCGCGCCGGGAAAGGCGCCGGCGACGTGGCCGAAGACCTCGATCTCGAACAGGCTTTCGGGCAGGGCCGCGCAGTTTACCGCAATGAAGGGGCCCCGGGCGCGGGGGCTGGCGTCATGCAGGGCGCGGGCGACCAGCTCCTTGCCGGTGCCGGTCTCTCCGGTCACCACGATGTCCAGGTCCGTGGGCCCGAGCGCGCCGATGCGGGCGCGCAGCGCGCTCATGGCGGCGGACTGGCCCAGCAGCCCGCCCGCTTCGCTGCGCTGGATGCGGTCCTGAAGCCGCCCGACCTCGGCGCGGGTGGCACGGGCGCGCAGGGCGCGTTCGATCACCATCATCAGGTGCATGCCGTCATAGGGCTTTTCCAGGAAATCCTCGGCCCCCGCGCGCATCGCCGCCACCGCCTGCGGCAGGTCGCCATGCCCCGAGATCAGGATCACCGGGCAGTCGGGATCGCGGGCGCGGGCGGCGGCCAGCAGCGCCTGGCCATCCATGCCGGGCATCCGCAGGTCGCTCAGCACCAGATCGGGGCGGGTCTGTGCGGCCATGGCCTTCAGCCCGTCGGCAAAGCCCTCGGCCCGGTAGCCCGCCGCCTGCACCAGATCGCAGAGCGCGGCAAGGTGGTCGGCGTCATCCTCGACGACATGAATGAGCGCGCTCATGCGGCGGTCTCCTCCTCCTGGCCTGTCAGCAGGGGCAGGACCACCGCGATCTCGGCGCCCCCGCCCGGGGCCGCGCCGATCTCCAGCGCGCCGCCGAATTGCTGGACCACCTCGGAGGAGATCGCAAGACCCAGGCCCAGCCCCTCGCCACCGATCTTGGTCGAGAAGAAGGGTTCGGTCAGGCGCGGCAGGATCTCGGGGTCGATGCCGGGGCCGTTGTCGCGCACGGCAATGCGCAGGCGGTGGTCCTGCGGTTGCAGCAGCAGCGTCACCTCGCCCTGGCCCGGCTCCACCGCCTCGATGGCGTTGTGCAGCAGGTTCACCAGCACCTGTTCCAACCGCACCTGCCCGGCCAGGACCCTGAGGGGCCCTTCGGGGGCGACAAGGCGGGGCTGGATGCCGGCGCGGTCGGCGCGCGGCTGCGCCAGTTGCAACGCAGAGCGTGCGACGGATGTGACCGAGACAGGCGCCAGCGGTGCCACCTCCCGGCGGGAGAAATTCTTGAGGTGCTTCGTCATCCGCTGCATCCGCCGGATCAGCCCGCGCGCCGATTGCAGCCGGGCGGCGGTCTGTTCGGGCGCGCGCGACAGGCTGAATTCGGCGGCGGTCAGGGTCGCCTCCATGGCGGCCAGCGGCTGGCTGACCTCATGGACGATGGCGGCGGACATGCGTCCGAGCGCCGCCATCTTCTCGGATTGCACGAGGGTCGCCTGGGTGGCGCGCAGATCGGCCTCGGCGCGGGTGCGGGCCTCGACTTCGCGCTTGAGGGCGGCGGTGCGTTCGCTCACCTTGCGCTCCATCACCTCGGTCTGGCGCAGGCGCAGGGCGATCAGGCGGCGGCGGTGGCGGCGCATGTCCGCAAGGCCCAGGCCCAGGATGCCCGCCAGCACCACCAGGGCGAAGGTGATCCCGGCGCCGGTGCGCGCAGGCCAGAGGGGCGCGGCGGTCATCAGCTGCCAGCCGTCCTCGACCTTCGGGCCGATCAGCGTGGCGCCGGGGCCGGCGCCGGCGATCATCACCCGCGCGCCGGGTCCCAGCAGCGGATCGGCCCGCCCGGGATCGGCCCCGGGATAAAGACGCGAGGCCTCGATCCGGGCCAGTGCGGCGTCCTCCAGCGGATGCAGCGGGCGGTAGCGCCAGCCGGGCTGGCCGGTCAGGAAGACCACGCCATAGGCATCGGTCACGGCGACCTGCTGGCCGGTCTCGGCCCAGGCGCGCTCCAGCGGACGCAGGTCGATCTTGACCACCATCACCCCAAGGGGGCGCCCCGCCGCATCCTCGATCCGGGCCGAGATGAAGTAGCCGGGCTCTCCGGTGGTGATGCCGATGGCATAGAGGCTGCCGCGCCCGTCCCGCAGCGCGTCGCGGAAATAGGGCCGGAAGCTGTAATTATGGCCGACGTAGCTGTCGGGATCCTGCCAGTTCGAAGAGGCGATGGTGACCCCGGCAGTGTCGAGCAGGTAAAGCCGGTCCGACCCGGCATGGGCGGTGACGGTCTGGAGGTAGCGGTTGGCGGCAGCGACCGCGCCGGCATCCCCGGGACGGGTCAGCGCGGCATGGACGCGGGCGTCCTCTCCGGCGACGCGGGGCAGGTAGCGGAAGCGGTCGATCTCGGTCCTGAGGGCGCGGTGGCTCAGCAGCTGGGCCTGTTCCAGCGCCTCGTGCAGCTGCATCTGGCCCAGCTGCCAGGCCAGCGTCGCACAAAGCGCGGCGCCGACGACCACCGCCGCGAGGCGCCGCCGCCAGACCGTGCGAAGGCGGCGGGCAAGGGCATGGCGCCGGGGCGCGCGGCTCATGATCCCGGGCAGGGGCTTAGGTGGATGGGGGTCTGCGCGGTGGCGCCCAGATCGGTGCAGCCTGCCTCGCTGCACAGGTGCCAGGCCGAAGGCGTGTCGCCCGAGGCCGCCAGCACCAGCGCGGGCACGGGCCCCAGCGTCGGCGTCCAGACCCACCAGCCATCGGCGAAATGGCCGCCGGGGCCGGGTTCCATCCCGGCGCCCGATCCCTTCACCGCGGCTTCGACCAGGTGCAGGCGGTTGGCCGCGGTCACTTCCCAGGTCTCGCGCCAGTCTTCACGCTCGACCGAATGGGTCCATTCCAGCGTGAACTGCCCCGAGGCGCCGAGGGCGATCATCATCGCCCCCGCCATCAGGCAGCTGCTCATGCCGCCACCCGCGTCCGGCGCTGCCACCACAGCCAGCCGCCGAAGAGGATCGCCAGGGCAAAGCCCAGCTCGTCCGTGATCGGCAGGGCCGCGACCAGCGTGAAGGCCGCCACCATTGAGACCGCACGTTCCCAAAGCCGCAGCGGGCGGCCCAGCCAGCCGATCACCGCGACGCCCCAGAGGCCAAGCGCCACCAGCGCCTTCGCGATCACATAGGCGACGGCGGGCCAGTAGCCGATGTCCGCAGCCAGGGCGCCACCGTCCTGAAGCATCAGCGCCGGGGTGTAGACCGCCATGAAGGGCACGACGAAGCCGGCGGCGGCAACCTTGATCGCCTCGAAGCTGATCTTCAGACCGCTTTCCTTGGCGATGGGGGCGGCGGCGAAGCAGGCCAGCGCCACCGGCGGCGTCAGGTCCGCCAGGATGCCGAAGTAGAAGACGAACATGTGGCTGACGATCAGCGGCACGCCCAGATCCAGCAGCGCGGCCCCGGCGATGGAGGAGGTGATGATGTAGTTCGGGATCGTCGGGATCCCCATGCCCAGGATGATGCAGGTGATCATGGTCAGGATCAGCGACAGGAACAGGGAGTTCTGGCCGACGCTGACGATGAACTGCCCGAAGGTGTTGGCGGCCCCCGTCAGGGTCATAACGCCGATGATCACGCCGACCAGCGCGCAGGCGATGCCCACGGGCAGCGCGGTCTTGGCGCCGTCCGCCAGGCTGTCGCGACAGATCGCCAGCGTCTCGCGTCCGCCCTTGTTCAGCGCGTTGATCGCCACCAGCAGCGCCAGCAGCAGCAGAAGCGCGTTGATGCCGAACTTGAAGAAGGCCGAGGCGCAGAGGCCAAGCGCCACCCAGAAGACCACGCGGATCACGGTCGAGGACATGCCCATCGCGACCGCCGTGCCGAGGATCAGCAGACCCGTCAGCGCCAGGCCGATGGTGCCCGCGAAAAGCGGCGTGTAGCCCGAGAACAGCAGCCAGACCAGCACCGCCAGCGGCAGGACCAGATACCAGCCCTCCTTCAGCGCCTTGCGGGCCGAGGGCATCTCGTCGGCGGAGAGGCCGCGCAGGTCACGCTTGCCGGCTTCCAGATGCACCATCCAGAAGGTCGCGGCAAAGTAGAGGACGGCCGGAACAAGGGCGGCCTTGACGACCTCGACGTATTGCACGCCCAGCGTCTCGGCCATGATGAAGGCGACGGCGCCCATCACCGGCGGCATGATCTGGCCCCCCATGGAGGAGGTCGCCTCGACGCCCCCGGCGAAGGCCGGGCGGTAGCCGAAGCGCTTCATCAGCGGAATGGTGAACTGGCCGGTGGTCACCACATTGGCGACGCCCGAGCCCGAGATCGTGCCCATCAGCCCCGACGAGAGCACCGAGACCTTGGCGGCGCCGCCCATCCGGTGCCCGACCAGCCCCAGAGAGACATCGGTGAACAGCTTGATCATCCCGGCCTTCTCCAGGAAGGAGCCGAACAGGATGAAGAGGAAGATGTAGGTGGCTGAAACATAGGTCGGGATGCCGTAGATGCCTTCGGTGCCATAGGCGATCTGCTCGATCACCTGTTCGAAGGCATAGCCGCGCGTCTGCATGGCGCCGGGCGCATATTGGCCAAGAAAGGCATAGGCCAGGAAGACGCCGCAGATGATCGGCAGGGCCGGGCCCATCAGCATCCAGGCGGCGGTGAAGACGCAGAGGATGGCGACGCAGCCCGCGATCAGGTCCGGCAGGTTCGGATCGCCGGCCCGAAACAGCAGCGGCGTGTATTCGATCCACTGGTAGGCGGCAACGGCGACCCCGGCGGCGGCCAGCGTCCAGCACAGGGCGCGGCCCACCGGCCCCATCTTCTTGGCGATGGCCAGCAGCGGAAAGCCGAGCGCCATCAGGAAGCCCACGTGGACCGCTCGCATCACCTGGCTGGGCAGGTCGATCACATGCGCCGCGATGGAGATCTGGTAGGCGGAAAAGACGACGGCCAGCCAGAACAGGAAGCGCCCCACGGCCCCGGGCGGAAAGCTTTCGGCCAGCGGATCGTGCAGCTCGGCGGTTTCCGCCGTGGCGGTGTCATGCGAATGATCGGTCATGGTGTTCCTCCCCCCGGAAGCGGAGACGGCGCGGGGCCGCCTCCGCCGGGTCGCGCCTTACATCAGGCCCTTTTCCTTGTAGTACTTGATGGCGCCCGGATGCATCGGGATCGGAGAGTTCTTCACCGCATTCGCGATGTCGATCGCCCCGGCGGCGGCATGGGCCGCCTTCATCTGGTCCAGATGTTCGAACAGCAGCTTGGTCATCTGGTAGGCCAGATCATCCGAGACGTCCGAGGAGGTCACCAGGATATTGGTGATCGTCAGCGTCGGGATGTCGGCCTCCTGGCCCGGGTAGGTGCCTGCCGGAATGGTGCCGGCGGCATAGGGCGCGCCCAGCTTCTCGGCCACCTCGGGGGGGACGGAAACATAGGTCACGTCCTGGGTCGAGCTCAGGTCCTTCAGCGCCGCCGAGCCCAGCCCCGAGGATTGCAGCGTCGCATCCAGCTGGCGGTTCTTCATCAGCTCGACGGATTCCGCGAAGGGCAGGTATTCGACCTTCCCGAGGTCGTCATAGCTCATGCCAAGGGCGCCCAGGATCTTGCGGGCATTGACCTCGGTGCCGGATTTCGCCGCGCCGACGGACACTTTCATGCCCTTCAGGTCGGTCACGGTCTTGGCGCCCGAGGCGGCGGTGGCGGCGATCTGGATGTAGTTCGGATAGATCGCGGCAATGGCGCGCAGCTTGGTCAGCGGCTTGGTGAAGCCCACGTCGGCATTGCCCTCATAGGCGTCCTTGACCGAGTCCCCGAGTGCAAAGCCGATCTCTCCGCGGCCCTGCTGGAGCAGGTTCAGGTTCTCGACCGAGGCCTTGGTGGACTGGACCTGGGTCTTCGCGTCCGGAATGTTCTGTGCGTAGATGTCCGACAGCGCCACGCCCAGCGGGTAGTACACGCCCGAGGTGCCGCCCGTCAGGACGTTGATGAATTCGGTGGCCATGGCGGCAGGTGCGGACAGCGCAAGGCTGCCGGCGAGCAGAGCGCCGAGCCCAAGGGTCTTGATCATGATTTCCTCCCAGAAACGGGTGCGCAGGGCGCACGTCGTGCGGGCATTGTTGGGCGGCGAAGGGCCGGGCGCAATGGGTTAATTTCCCGTTTCGGGCGAATTCATCGCAACGTTTCGCCCCGCCCCTGGCAGAATTTCGCCCCGCGTTCAGGCCGGTTCCGGCGCGAGGCGGCGCAGCAGCATCCCGTGATGGGGCAGCTGGTTCAGCATCTGGCGGGTCAGCGTCTCCATCGGCGCGGGGCAGGGCAGCGGACCGGGCGGTAGCCCCTCGGGGCGCCAGCCCATGCCGAGCAGGATGAACTCCCATGCCGCATGGGAAAACGGCGAGAAGCGCTGCGAGAAATCGGCGAAGGAGGGGGGCCGAAGTTCCCACAGCTCCAGCAGATGGGCAAGGCGGTCGGAGCGGCGTGCGGCCAGCGGCGCGGCGCGCCAAAAGGACGTGTCGCGCCGCTGCGCAACGGCGTAGTGCAGCCCAAGGAAATCGGCCAGATCGTCGTGCATTTCGCCCAGCAGCTGGTTGTAGCGGCGCGCAAGCGGCGCCATCGGGTGGCCCGGGGCGGCGGGAAACATCTCGCACAGGACGCGGGCGGCGTAATCGGCCAGATAAAGCCCGGTGCTTTCCAGCGGTTCAAGGAAACCGGCGGCAAGCCCGATGGCCACCACGTTGCCCTGCCAGGGGGCGGCGCGGCGCCCCGGGTCGAAATGGATCACCCGGGCGTCCTGCCCCTTGGCCTTGGGACCTTCCTCGGCGCGCAGCTCGGCTTCGGCATCGTCGTCCGACAGGTGGGCAGAGGCATAGACATAGCCGCGCCCGCGCCGCTGGCGCAGGCCGATGTCCCAGCTCCAGCCGGCGGACAGCGCGCGGGCGCGGGTGAAGGGGGCGGGGGTGAAGCTGCGCTCGGGCTCGGGGATGCGCAGGGTGACGGCGCGGTCGCAAAGCAGCCGGTCGCGATAGGAGATCCAGCCGCCGTCGTGGTTCAGCAGGGCGCGAAAGCCGGTGCAGTCGATCCAGAGGTCGGCCTCCAGCCGGGTGCCGTCCGCGCCGCTCAGCGCGGTGACAAGGCCGTTTTCGTCGCGTTCGATCCCCTGCACATGCAGCGATATCCGGTGCACGCCCCGCCCGGCCAGGTGCCCGGCCAGGTGTTCGGCGAATTTCTCGGCATCAAGGTGATAGGCATAGGGGATCGGGCCCGAGAAATCCGGACCGCCGGCGGCGCGGGGCGCCCGTCCGGCGTCGATCAGCGCGGGTTGCGCGCTGACGATTTCTGCAAATGGGGTCCGCCCGTCGCTTTCCAGCCAGCGCGCGGCGATGTCGCGGGGCAGGGCGTGGCGGTGGAAGGGATGCAGGCAGCGCGTGCCCGGCCCCGACCAGTCATCGAAGCGGATGCCATGCTTGAAGCTGGCGTCGCAGGCCGACAGGAAGGCCCGTTCCGACAGGCCGAAGCGGCGCAGCATGTCGCGGAAGGTGGGGATCGTCGCCTCTCCGACGCCGATCCGGGGGGTGTCGGGGCTCTCGACCACGCTGATCGAGACCGGCCCGGGGCCGGTCCCGTTCAGATGCGCCTGCAGGGTGGCGGCGGCGATCCAGCCCGCCGATCCCCCGCCGACGATGACGACCCGCATCAGGCGTCTTCGGTGACCAGGGGCGCGCCTTCGGCCTCGGCGGCGGCGGCCTTGCGGGCCATCGGCGTCAGGTTGTTGAGCGATTGCAGGTGCACGTAGCACAGCTCCAGCTCATCGGTTTTCGCCATTTCCGCCAGGGTCTCGGCCGGCAGCGCCTTCAGCTTGTCCCGATCAATGGTGAAGAAGCCGCCCAGCTGCGCCGACTGGCCGCCGGGCAGGCTGAACTGCGCCTGGGCGGGTTTCAGAAGGTCGTGTTCTTTCAGGCGCTTGCAGAAAAGCTGCGTGCGTTCGAACAGGCCCTGGTATTCCCGGGTGAAGGTCAGCATGGTCTCAAGGTAGCGGGTGCGCGCCCCCTCGGCGTCGAACAGCCGCTCGCCCTTGCCGTCCTTGTTGAACCCCTCGTATTCCTCGTCGATGCACAGGGTGAAGGTCTTGCCGTCGGCCCCGCGCGAGAAGACGAAGGGATAGCGGCGCAGGAAGGCGGGAATGTAGCCGCCGGTCCAGTTGCCCGCTGCATCGACATTGGCGTTCTCGTTGGCGCGCATCCCCAGGATCACCGTGGGAAAGATCGCCTCGGCATCGCCGGCGAAGACGATGGCATGATCCGTGGCGGCGGCGATGAATTCCGCCGCCAGCAGCGGGACCGAGTTCACCTCCTTCGCAAAGCCGTAGGCCCGCCCGGTCTGAAGCGACCAGTCCCGGTGCCGCTCGGACGAGACGGGCACGGCACGTTCGTAGATCATCAACTGCTTGGCCACGGAATCTTCCTCCCTCGAAATTCGTCAGCGTCTGGTGATGTGACCCGAGGCTAACCGCGAAGCGTGCACATGACCAGTCAAATTCAACCTTTCGGATAGGGGCGTAACAGCGCAGCCTCGTTCCCGAATTCGGCGACATAGGCGCGGGTCAGCCCAAGGCATTCGGTGGCGCCGCAGGCGGTGCGGTGCGGGCACAGGTGAAAGCCGTTGCGGTCGAATTCGCGCCAGAAGGCCGGGTCGATCATCAGAAGCGGCTGGGCATTGACCAGCGCATCGCGCAGATCCCCCAGCAGGCATTCGGGGACGTTCTTGACCTCGACGAAACGGCCCAGGGCGCGGGCCTCCCGGATCGCCTGCAGAAGCGGCGGCATCAGCGCCTCAAGCGGGACGGCCAGGTCCTTTTCATCGGTTTCGGCCATCGGGAAATAGTTCCAGAATTCCATCTGTACGAGGCGCTTCAGATGGGCCAGTTCGGCGACGATCTGAGGCAGCTCCCGGTAGCACAGCCGGGTCACCACGGTATTGGTCAGCAGGCGGACATCCGGATGCGCGTCGAGGATTTCGAGCCCCTTCAGCATCTTGTCCCAGGCGCCGGGGACCTGGGTGATGGCATCGTGCTGCGCTGCCCCGGCCCCGGCGACCGAGACGAAGAAGTCGTTCACCCCGGCCTCCAGCAGCCGCTCGGCATAGCCCGGGCGCGACAGGTGCATCCCGTGGGTCTGGATGCGGACGCGTTCGAACCCGGCGGCGCGGGCGCGCGCGGCAAGCTCTGGCAGGTCGGCGCGCAGGGTGATCTCGGACCCGGTCAGCACAAGGCCCTTCCAGCGATGATGGGTGCGCTGCTCGTCCAGCACCTGATCGAACAGGCCCATCGGGGTCGGCTGAAGCCGCTCCATCGTGCCCTCGATCATGCAGTGCACGCATTTGAGGTTGCAGCGGAATTCCATCGTCAGGCTGACATGGTCGGCGTGATCGCGCAGCGACAGGCGGGGGCCGTCCGGGGCGCCGGGGGTCGTGACCCCGGCCCGCACCCCGGGAATGTCGAGCGCCCGGCGGGCCGCCAGCGCGGGATCGGGACGCTCAGAGGAGGCCATAGACGCTGCCTTTCGTCCAGGTGATGCCCTGCGGCCCCGCCTGCCAGTCGTAGCCGATGTCGAACAGCAGGTGATCGAAACGCGCCCGGTTGCTGCGGAAGAAGCCGGTGATCGCCTCCGGGTAGCCCAGCCGCTCCAGGCAGGTCAGCGTCTGATCGGCGGGGATGCGCGAGAAATAGACCCCGTCGGCGGCGCGCTTGTTGGCCACCACCAGCGTCTGCGGCGTGATCCCGCGCCAGAGCCAGGGGCTGAGATCGGGCAGCGGCTGGCCGGCATGGGCGGTCTCGGCCAGTTTCTGGCGGATCTGCGGGGCCTCTGTCAGGGCGTTGAAGAAGAAGTAGAAATTCCGCATCTCCCAGCCCCGCGGGCTGAGGCCGTAGCAGATCCCCGAAGACACCGTGCTGCCGGGATTGCCAAGGTAGAGATCCAGCTGGTCGACGGGCGCGCCCGCCAGCTGGTCGGCGCCGATCTCGATCGAGAACATGAAATAGGGCCGGTCATCCCCGCTGAGCGGCGCGGTGATCGTCACCAGCCCCTCCAGCGCGCGGGCCAGCGCGCGGGTGTCGAAGCGGCGTTCCAGCCGGGTGTAATCGTAGAAATAGAACTCCCAGCTGAGGCGCCCGCCCGCGTGTTTCAGCCCCCAGACGGTGTTGAAGGGGCCGTTGGCGGCGATCAGCGCGTCGCAGATTTCCAGCATCCGGTGCGACAGCCCGGCGGTGGCGAAGGAATGGTACAGAAGTGCTGCGCCCTGCCAGCTGTCCCGCCCCGGCAGTCGCGGCGGATCATAGGGCCAGAGGCAGAAGTCCAGCGCCGGATCGGCGCGGCGCGCCGGGGCAAGGCGCGCGTCTAGGCACCAGTCCATGCGGCCTCCTTCAGGGATCCGTGCACCCTGTGCACCCCGTGATAGAGCGTGGCAAAGGCCTGTCCGTCCCGCGCCGTGCCGGCGGCGACGTGATCCAGCCGTGCGGCGCCCAGCCGCTCCAGCAGCGCCCCGGCGCCGGGCCCCAGCAGCGGGCGCAGCAGCGCGGCGTGATCGGCCACCCGCGCCGAAAGCGGCGTCAGGTTCAGATCCAGAGAACGCCGCGCAGAGCCGGGCTCCGTCACCTCCAGCAGCGTCAGATCGGCGGGCAGCCCCGCAAGTGTCTGAAGCGCATCGGACACCGGGCCTTCAGGCAGCAAAGCGCGGATGCGGGCCCTGCGTTCAGCCGGGCCCAAGGGGCCGGGATCGCGATAATCGCTCAGCACATGGGCGCGGGGCGTCCATTTCAGCGCCAGGAAGGCCTGGCCGGGGGCTGGCCGGTCATCGGCGGGAAATTCGAGGTAGCATTTAAGCACCTCCGCCCGGGCTTCGGGCTCATAGCCGAAATGCAGCACGCTGGCGCGCGATTGCAGCGGATCAAGCGCGGCGATGCCGGCATCGGGCGCGCCAAGGCGGGCCAGCATCCCCCGCAGCACCCGCGAGGGGCCGGGGCCAAGGGCGGCGCGCGGAAAGCTGACCAGAAAGCGACCGTCGCGGATTTCATCCCCGATCACCTTGACGGAATGTTCACGCAGAAGCGGGCGGCCGACCGGCTCCAGCACGTCGCAAAGGGTGTCGCGCAGGCTCATTCCGCTTCCCCCGAAACCGCCAGAAGGGTGCCCAGCCCCCGGTCGGCGGCCAGCAGGTCGTGGCGCATCCGGGCATGCATCCGCTCGACCCGTTTCTGCCGGGCGCGGAAGGCCAGCGCAGCGGCGCCGGGGCCCAGAAGCCACAGCAGGGTGGCGGCGCGGCGGCTCCAGCGGGCGCCCCGGCTGGCCAGAAGCTCGTCCTCCAGCGACAGGAAACGTTCGACCTGGCCGGGATCGCCCTGCCGCCCGCAGCGCCCCTCGAGCTGGCGATCGACCCGGCGGCTGTCATGGCGTTCGCTCAGGATCACGTGCAGCCCGCCGGTGTGCGCAACCTCCGGGGCCAGCTTGATGTCGGTGCCGCGCCCGGCCATGTTGGTGGCCACCGTCACCATGCCGGGCTGACCGGCGCGGGCGATCACGGCGGCCTCGTCGGCATCCTGTACCGCGTTCAGCACCTGGTGGGGCAGGCCCGCGGCCTCTAGCGCCGCGCCGATCCGCGCCGAAGCGGCAACCGAACGCGTGCCCACCAGCACCGGAACCCCCGAGCCGTGCAGCGCCGCGACCCGCGCCGCCACCGCCTGCCACTTGGCGGCCTCGGTCGCGAAGACCCGGTCGGGGGCAAAGCGGCGACGGTCGCCCCGGTGCGGCGGGATGCGCACCACCCCCAGCCCGTAGACCGAATACAGCTCCCATGCGGCATCAAGCCCGGTGCCGGTCATCCCCGAAAGCCGCTGGTAGCGGCGGAAGAAGCGCTGGTAGGTGATGCGCGAAAGGGTCTCGCGCGGGTCGCTCGGCGCGACGCCCTCGACCAGCTCGATCATCTGGTGCAGCCCCTCGGACCAGCTGCGGTCCTCCTGGATGCGACCGGTGTTCTCGTCCACGATCTGCACCTTGCCGTCGCGGATCACGAAGTCATTGTCGCGCCGGAACAGGTGCAGCGCCGAGAGCGCCTGCACCACCGCATGATCGCGGATGACCCCGACGCGGAAGGCGCCGGTGGCGTACTGTCCCATGATTTCAAGGCGTTCGGCGCCCTCTTGCGTGATCTCGACCCGCCGTTCATTGGCGTGGATGCGGTAATCCGTGCCCTCGGCCAGCGCCCGGGCGGCTTTCAGGGCGCGTTCCAGGAAGGCCGGATCCTGGCTGCGCGCGCCGGCCACCTGACCCGAGATCACCAGCGGCGTGCGGGCCTCGTCGATCAGCACGGAATCCGCCTCGTCGATCAGGGCGAAATGCAGGCCGCGCATCCGCAGCACCCCCTGCGGTCCTTCGGCCGAGAGCCGTTCAAGCTTGCGGCGCAGGTTCCCGGGGGTGCGGCGCAGCAGCATCCGGTCGCGCAGGTAGTCGAAGGCGATCTCCTTGTTGGCGGCAAAGACGATGTCGGCGCGGTAGATCTGCGCGCGCTCGGCCTCGGACTGGCCGGCCTGCACCACCCCGCTCGAGAGCCCGAGGAAATCGTAGAGCGGGCGCATCAGGTCACGGTCGCGCAGCGCCAGGTAGTCGTTGACCGTGATCACATGCACCGGCACCCCGGCCAGCGCCATGGTGCAGGCGGGCAGGGTGGCGCAAAGCGTCTTGCCCTCGCCGGTGCGCATCTCGGCCAGGGTGCCGCGCAGCATGGCAAAGCCGCCCAGCAGCTGCACCGCATAGGGCCGCATCCCGAGGGTGCGATGCGCGGCCTCCTGCAACAGGGCGAAGGCGGGGCCGATGGCGGGGGCCTCGGGCACCCCGCGGGCGAGCGCCTGACGCAGGGCCGGGCGCAGGCTCCGGGCCATGGCCCGCAGCTCCGGATCCGAGAGCGCGGCCATGGCGGGGGCGTGGCGGGCGGTCTCGGTCAGGATCGGGCGCAGGGCGTGACGGCGCAGCCCGGTACTGCGCGCCATCGCAAGCCCCAGCAGGCGGCGCCCGGCGCGCTCCAGCCGGCCGTCCTCGCTGTCGGGGCGTTCGGCATAGGCCGCAAGGCGGGGCAGGGTCAGCCGCGCGGGCGGGCGGATCAGGCCCAGGTCAGACATGGAACCGCTTCAGGAACAGCTGGCGCAGGGCGCGGCCCATGCGGGGGCCGACGGGTTCGTCGCCATGATCGAAGCGCACCCGCACCCGTTCGCCGACGAAGGGCAGGCCGGTGGCGTCCAGGGGCGCGATGTCGAACAGGAACAGCCGCTGCACCGTGCGCCGCCCCTCCGGATCGGCGGGATCGGTGGCGAAGGGCCCCCCGGCATTGGTCGAAAGCGCGCCGGAGGGCAGCTGCATCGTCCCCTCGGGCGCAAAGGCCAGCAGGCGGGCCGGGATCTCCTGTCCCGGTGCGCGTTCCAGACGCAGGCTGATGCGGTCGCTGGCGCGCACCAGCTCTGCGGTCTGCTGGGGCACGGCGACGCGGTAGCGGCGGGCGCCCTGCGGGACCAGATAGCCCAGCACGGCGCCCTTGCGCAGCATCCGTCCGGGCAGGTCTTCTGCGCCGGGGATCATCGCCATCCCGTCCCGGGGCGCGGTGATCCGCAGGGCCTCGGCGCGGGTGCGCAGCAGGTCCAGCTGGCCTTCCAGATGCAGCACCTGTTCGCGCAACAGCCGCGCCTGCACCGCATCGCGCCCGGCCACGCCCGCCAGCTTCAGCCGCATTTCCGCCAGCCGCGCCTCGGCCAGGCGCCGCTCCGAGGACAGGATCGGATCTTCGAGGCGCAGCAGCAGCGTTCCGGCGCTGACCGCGGCCTCCGTGACCGGGGCCTCGGCGACGAAGCCGTCGGTGGCGGCGCGCAGGATCTGGTCGTCCTGCAGCCAGACAACGCCCGGGGCCAGCGTGCGGTGCGGCACCGGCAGGGCAAAGACCGCCGCGGCGACCAGCGCCAGCGCCGTGCCCGCGACGGCGAAGGCGCGCCCCCGCCGCCCACGGAGGGAGCCGGAGGTCACGAGGAATTTCAGCCCCTTCCAGGCCGGCACAAGGAAGACATTGGCCAGCGCCCAGACCGCCAGAAGCACCCCGATGAAGAAGAACTTCGACGCTACCACCAGCGCGATGGTGACCGAGATCGAGATCCGGTAGCAAAACGCCGCCACCGCGTAGAACAGGAACCATTTCGCCTCGCCCCGCGCGGTGACGGGGCTTTCGGCGCTGCGGATGCCCAGCAGATGGCGTTGCACGAGGTACCAGAAATGCCCCGAGGCGCGCTGCCCGAGGTTGGGAATTTCCACAATGTCGGTCAGCACGAAATAGCCATCGAAACGCAGCAGCGGATTGCCGTTGAACAACAGCGTTGAGACGCCGCCGATCAGCATGACGTTGAAGGTGAAGGCGCGCACCAGCCCGGGTTCGACATTGATCCAGACGATCATGGCGATGGCGGCCAGAGCGAGCTCGACCATGATGCCGGCGCCGCCCACCACCGCGCGGCGCCATTTCTCCGGGAAGGCAGCCGAGGCCGAGGCATCGACGTAAGGCACCGGCACGAAGACCAGGAACATGGTGCCGATCTCGTGCACCTCGCCGCCCCAGACCTTGGTGGCATAGGCATGGCCCATCTCGTGGATCGCCTTCACCAGCGGGAAGGCCAGCGCGATCAGAACCAGGTTCTCGGCCGAGAGCACCCGGTCGATGACCCCGCCCAGCAGTTCGGAGCCATGCAGCACCGCCAGCGTCACGCCCGTGATCACAAGCGCCGCCCAGGCCAGGAAACCCCAGAGCGTGAAGAGCGGGCGCACCAGAAACACCGTCCGGTCCAGGAAGACATCGGGATCAAACAGCGGCAACCGAAGCGCCAGGGGGTTGCGCAGCCGGGCCATCAGCGCGCTGCGGCTTTGGTCGTGGTGACGCCGGCCCATCTCGGCGATGTCGGGGGCCATGTCGCCGGCGATCAGGTCCGATCCGTGCAGCTGCGCCAGAAGGCGGATCACCTCGGCCTGGGTCGGGGGATCTTCGTCGAAACGGGCGCAGGCGGCCTCCCACAGGGACTGGACCGTGCGCCGCCCGTCCATCAGCGACAGCATCAGGTTGGCGGCGGGCGAGAGGCGGTGATAGCGCCCCGAATGGCTGTCTTGCACCACGAACCAGGTGGCGCCGCGAAAGCGCTGGCGGTGGATCTCCACATGGGGGCGCAGGCGCGGCTTCAGGGGGGCGACGCGGTACCAGTCCTGGCTGAGAAAGGCTTGGGCCATGGTCTACTCCGGCAGCCAGCGCCAGGCCCAGAGCCGCGCCCAGTCGGTCATCGGGCGGGTCCAGATGGCAATCAGGCGCTTCTCTCCGGCGTCGATCTTGGCCACCCCCTCCATCCCCGGCTGCAGCGCGGCCGTATCGCCGGTGAAGCTGGCCTCGACCCGGAAGGTGGTGGCGCCGTCGCCGTATTCGGCCACCGGGGTGATCTGCGTGACCTCGAAGGGGAAGCCGTGATCGGGCAGGGCGGTCGGCACCAGCGTGCCGCTCTGGCCCGGATGCACATCGGCAATGCGGCGTTCATCCACATCGAGCCCGAGGCGATATTCCCCCGTGGGCGCCACCGTCAGCAGCGCATCCCCCCGCGCGACCGAGGCGCCGATGCTCTGGCTCAGATCGCCCGAGATCACCAGCCCGTCGAAGGGTGCGCTCAGCCGCGCGCGTTCCAGCTGCTTGTCGATCAGCGCGATCTCGGCCTCGGCCTGGGCGATCTCGGCGCGGCGGGCCTGGGCCTCGGCCCGGTCGCGGGCGGCGAGCGCACGGTCGTATTCGATCTGCTGGCGCTGGCGTTCGGTGACCAGCCGCAGCCGTTCCAGCGCCATCTCGCGATCATCCAGCTGCACCAGAAGCTGGCCCTGCGTCACCGGATCGCCGGCGCGGGCCAGGGCGGCGGCGATGAAGCCGTCATAGGGCGCGGCAACCGTGCGCTGCACCCGCCCCGCCACCTGCCCCTCGGCCGAGATCCGGTCTGCCCCGGTGGCAAACCAGAAGAACAGCCCCAGGCCCAGCACCGCGATCAGAGCGATCTTGCGCCCCAGGTAGCCGGGCCCGAACAGGCGGACGAACTGGCGCGTCCCGGCCTCGCCCAGCTTGGTGATCAGCCAGCGGTCGTTGCGCCGCTTTTCGTCCAGCACCGGGGCCAGCACGGTGGTCACGGCCTCCAGGATCTCCAGGTCGTCCTGGGTGAAGGGCGCCTCGGCGGGCCGCTCAAACGTGATGGCGCCGATGAAATGGCCCAGGGCATACAGCGGCACGGTGACGATCTGGCCCGCGCCCTGCGCCCGCGCCAGCTTCTCGTGGCGGTGGCTGGCGACCGGATCGGCGCTGTCCTCGGCGGGCCAGAGCACCGGGCCGCGCTGGTCGATCGCCTCGTCCATGGCGGCGCCCAGAAGCCGCACCAGGTTCATCTGCCGGGCGAACTGCGCGGAATGCGAGATCGCCACCACCTTCGAAGACCCGAAGCGGCGGAACCCGACCGAGACCCGGTCGCAGCCAAAGCGCGTCGCCAGATCGGTGGCGGCGGCGCGGGCGGCGGTGGCGATGTCGTCCCGCTCGGCCACGGCGATGACGGCGTTCAGCGCGGCGATGGCGTGATCGTAGCGCTGCCGGTCAGAGGCCATCGCCTCGCGCCGCACCAGATCGCGCATCCAGGCGGCGCCCCATTGCAGGCGGCGCATCGCCTCGCGCAGCTCGGCGGCATCGCGCGGCAGAAGCTCCAGCCCCACGGCGCCCTGCACCTGTCCCTCGACCGTGAGCGGCGTGGCCAGGGCGACCAGACCGCCGCTTGGGCGCCCGTCATCTCCGACTGCGCCGCGCACGACGCCCCGGTCGCTGTCCATCGCGGCCTCGGCGGCGGCCAGCATCAGCCCCGAGGGCATCCGGGCCTCGGGCCAGTGGGCCACGGCCCGGGGGCGCCCGCCCTCGGGATCGCGCAGGAAGACGCTCGCGCCCTCGCCGGTTTCGGCCTGGGCCAGCATCACCGGCGCCCAGGCCCGCGCGGCCTCGCGCAGGTCCAGGGCCCGGCCCAGCTGCCGCCACGGATTGCCCGTGATCGCCACGGGTTCGCTGCCCTGCGGATCCTCGGCGCCCGGCGCTTCCAGCCGGCCCTCCATCAGTCTTCGACCTTCAGTATCCCGTGCCGGGCCTCGTATTCGCGCAGCACGCCGGTCAGGATCTGGTGCAGCCGCTTGGCCGCGAAGGGCGTCATGATCACCCGGTTGGTCAGATCGACCCGCAGCGGTCCGGCATCCGCCGGGTTCCAGCTGCGGTTGGTGCCAAAGAAGACCTCGACCTGTTCCCGCGTGCCCTGGACGTTGACGACATTGGCAAAGCTGGTCGCCATCGCCTCGTCATTCCAGATCACCATCGACTTGCGGTCGCTGTCCTTCGTTTCGGTTTCGTCCTTCGCCATGTGGCCCCTCCCCGGTCATGATGGCGGCGGCCCCTCCCACAGGGCCGCCGACGGTGGTCATGTCAGCGGCGCGCCTAGTAGGCGCTGTTGTAATCGCTGACGAAGATCCAGTCGTCGGGATCATCATCGGCAAATCCGCCGTCATTCTCAAGAAGATCGTCGATCACCCAGAGCCCGCCCTTGCTGTCGATGTAAGCGAACAGCGCGCCGTCCTGATCCAGCAGCGTGTAGGCGCTGTCCGAAGGCGTGCCCTCGGGGTCCTTGTAGCTGATATCCTTGACGAATTCTCCCAGCTCCGCGTCGTAGACATAGGAGGCGGTGCCCTCGTTCTTCGCGGCCTGCTTGGGATGGAAGCTGATCACGATTTCCGAGGCGGCGATGGCGTCCTGGATCTGCGTCACGCTGGAGCGCTGCGCCGTGGTGGGTGTCAGGGTCGGCGCGGGCGCGGGGTTTGCCACGGTCGTCGTCACCGTGCCGTAATCGGCGGTGGGCGAGGGCGCATCGTTGCCGTCGCCGCTGGCCGCCGTGACCCGCACGTCGCGCTGCGCCGGGCCATTGCCGGGCTGCGGATCGGCGGGGGCACCGTGGGTGTCGGACCAGTCGGCATCGGACTGGGTGACGATGCCCATCTCGCCCTCGGGTTCGCCATGACGCGCCGGATCACTGCCGGTATCCAGCGCCCGGGTCGGATCGGCCCCGTCGGAGGCGCCCAGAAGGTACCAGAACTCGATCGCGGAGGGCGCCATCAGGCGGTTCACCGTGGGCGCCCCGAAGGGTTTGAAGGGCACGATGAAGCTGTTGTATTCGCCGGTCCAGTCATGCAGCCGGTCGCCACCGGTATTGGCGATCAGCACGTCGCGCCCGGCGCCGCCCAGCACGTAATCCTCGTAGCTTTCGTCGGTATCGGTGTCGTCATTGCTGTCGCCGGCGGTCTCCAGCACGTCATCGGCATTCAGCCAGTCATCGCCGTAACCGCCATACATCCGGTCGCGCCCCGTGCCGCCGGTGATCGCGTCATTGCCCAGATCGCCAAAGATCACGTCGTCGCCGTCGGTGGTGACCCCGCTGCTGCTGCGGGCATCCACCGGGCCTTCCTCGGCGATGTGGTTGAGGAAGAAGGTGCCGCCGTTCGGGGTGATCTTGGCCCTCGGGTTGTTTTCATCGTAATGGGCGAATTCCTCGACCGTCGCGTCATAGGCCAGCAGGTCTCCGGGGTTCACCGGCGTCTCCCACGAGACGATGGTGCCATCCATCGCCTGCGGGGCCAGCGCCAGCGACAGGGCCTCGGCGCCGCTGATCGCGTCATCGCCCGCGCCGCCATGCAGGAAATCGTCGCCCCAGCCGCCAAAGATCACGTCATCGGCGTATTGCGGATCGAATTCCTTGTCCTGCGTGGCCGCGGGATCCAGGTTGAAGGGCGTCAGGTTCACCGTCTTCTTCAGTTGCTGATCGACGTTGATGATGTAGCGGAAGTTGAAGCTGTTGGGGGCGGTGATCAGGTCATTCACGCTGGAAAGCGCGGCAATGCCATACAGATCCTCTCCGTAGCTGGTGGAATTGCGGCTGGTCATGATCCGGCCATCGTCGCCCAGCACCCCGTCCGATCCCGTCCCGCCCGAGATCCAGTCATTGCCCCAGCCGCCGATCAGATCGTCGTTCTGACCATCGCCAAAGATCACGTCAGAGCCAGTCTGGGCATAGATCACGTCATCGCCGGCCTCGCCATGGATCTCGTCCCCCGCGCCGTTATCGCTCAGCGCGGCGGGGGCGTAATCCGGGCCCCCCTCGGTGTAATCCAGAAGTTCGACCGCGCGCGGAATGATCCGTTCGCCCCCGTAGCTGTCGTAGGCGAAGGTCAGGTAGGCGCCGCTGTCGGTGCCGTAAGTGCCCACAATCCGGTAGATATTGCCGTTGTCACCCAGGATCGTGTCGGCGTCGCGGGCATGGCCGTCGGCGCCTTCATCGCCCAGATCGTTACGGGTTGCCGCCGTGCCGGAGCCGCCAAAGATCAGGTCGGCGCCATCGGGCCGCAGGCTCTCGTCGCCCTCCAGGCTGAACAGGGTCGAGCTGCCGCCGACGATATCGTCCTGCCCGAGGTTGCCGAAAATCACGTCCTCGCCGCCGTTGCCCTCGATATAGTCGTCGCCATCGCGGCCCGTCCCGGCGAAATCATCGACCGAAGCACCGGTTTCCAGCAAGCCGTTGATCCTTGCGGCAAAGACCGCACCCGGATCGGCGATGCCGTCGCCATCCAGATCGATCGAGCCGTCGCCCTGGATCACGTCATTGCCCAGCTGGCCGAAGATCAGGTCATCCTCGGCGCCCCCGGCGATGTAATCGTCACCGTATTCGGCCGCATCCTCGGTGTCCGAATGATCGAACAGGGTGATGTCGCGTTGCTGGGTACCATCGGGCCTGGTCATCGCCTCGCCCGTGATCTGCGCCACGCCCTCGGTGTCGTAAAGGATCCCTTCGGCCAGGGCGCGCATCCTGGCATCGACCGACTGCCCCGAGCGGTAGATCCGCCCGTTGTCGCCCAGGATCACGTCATCGCCCGCGCCGCCGTCGAGGACATCACCCGCGTCGAAGGCCAGCGCGCCCTCGTTGTCGGTATCAACATTGTGGCCGCCGATCAGGTCATCGTCGCCCTCCTCGCCAAAGATCACGTCGGCGCCCTGCTGGCCCATGACCAGATCGTCGCCCGCGCCCGCATAGATCGTGTCGGCCCCGCCCATCCGGTCGCCGCCGGTGTAGGTGGCCCAGACATCGAAGGGCCTCAGACCGGTGACAAGGGGCAGGGCGGTCTCATTAATGTCGCCCGCAAGGGTGGCATGGTCGCCCATCACCAGATCGTTGCCCGCGCCCGCCCGGATCACATCCGCACCGGTGCCGCCGATCACCAGGTCATTGGCGTCGCCTGTGGCAATCACGTCATCGCCGCCATGGCGCCAGTCGGTGGTCTCGATCAGTTGCGCCAGATCGGTCGAGCCGTCCTGTGCGTTGATCCAAAGGATCCGGCCCACATCGCCCAGCACGATATCCGCCGCATCGGCGCCGTCGCCCGCATTGGTCGTGATCACATCGCCTGCGGTGCCGCCCAGAACGATATCCTCGCCCAGTCCGGTTGTGATCACATCCGCGCCGCCATGGGCCTCCTGCGTGGTGAGGGCGCTCAGCAGTTCCAGCGGCAGGGTGCCGAGGTTTGCCGCCCCGGCGCCCGTCGTCACCGCGCCATTGTCGCCGAAGACAAGGTTCGCACCCTGACCTGCGTCGATCTGATCGGCGCCGAGGCCACCCAGGATCACGTCGCTGCCCGTGCCGCTCAGGATCGTGTCGGCGCCGCCCAGAAGCGTCTCCTGGCTGCGGATCGCGGCGATGGTCATCGCGAAGCCGGTCAGTTGCGGGGCGTTCAGGGTGGCATGGGCCACGACCTCGCCCAGGTCGCCGAAGACGATGTTCGCGCCACTGCCCGCATCAATCACGTCATCGCCGAAGCCGCCCAGGATCACGTCGCTGCCGTCTGCCGCGGTGATCGAGTCATTCCCCGCATCCGAGGCATAAGTGGTTTCGATCACGTCGAAATCCCCCTCGCCCTCGTCCAGGATCACCTTGTCGATATTGCCGTTGTCGCCGAACAGGATGTTGGCGCCGCCGGTGTCGGTCAGGCTGTCATCGCCCATGCCGCCCAGCACGATATCGTCGCCCATCCCGGCGAAAACGGTATCATTGCCACCCTCGCCCGGGTTGGTGGTGTAGACCGCGGTGACGAAACCGGTGGTGGTGATGCGCTGCGTGCCCGCGACCTGTGTGATCACGCCCAGATCGGCCAATACGATGTCATCCCCCGAACCCGCATCGATCCAGTCGCTTCCGGGGGTGCGCGTGTCGGCACTGTCGAGCGCCGGATCCAGGATGATATCCTCCGAAACCACCAGATCCCGCGCCCCCAGATCGACGCTGAAGCCGTTGTCGCCATAGATGTGATCCCTGCCCGAGAGGCCATGGATCACGTCATCCCCGGCGCCGCCTGCGATATGGTCGTCGCCCATCGAGCCGATGATCGTGTCATTGCCGATGCCGCCATAGATCGCCAGGCCCAGCTGGCCGGCGGTGCCGATGGCCGAGGCGTCGATCGTGTCTCCATGCAGAGCGGGATTTTCATGGCCGTCAAAGACCAGACCGCCGCCGGTGGGCGCACCGCCCAGGTAATCATAGCGCGCGCCGTAGGTGTCGGTATCGCCGTAGATCACCAGCAGGCTGTCGGGCCCGCCGCCGCCCAGCACTGTGATCACATCCGCGCCGCCGCCGCCGTGGATCGCCGTGATCGGCAGATCGGTGGTGTTGTCGGACATGGTATTGGTCGACAGAACGGTGAAACTGTCATCGGCATTGCCCAACAGGACGTCGATGATCTCCATCCGGTTCATCGTGATGCCCTGGGCATAGCTGACGATCTGCGATCCGTCCTGGGCGAGACTTTCGTCGAAATCGACGGTGCCGGTGCCCATGCCTAGCCCGTTGACCAGCAGCCGCTCGGTGCCGTCGGGCAGGGTGGTGGTGGTCATGAAGCCCGCCTCGCCGGTCACATCCGTGTCGTTGAAGATGTTGACGCGGTCGTTCTGCGCGGTCTCGTCGATGACGATATCAAGGGCGATGGGGCCGGGATCGCTTTCGCTGGGCAGCATCACCGGGGCCAACAGGGTGCGGTCCTCGGTCGGGCCGCCCTCAAGGATCAGGGGGCCGTAGAGCTTGGCGGCTGTGTGCTCTTCCGCCGGGAAGACCTTGGTGATGTAGTCGGTCGCGGCGGGGGTATAGCCGGGGTCGGCCTCCAGCGTGACCTCGACCGCCTCGTACCAGTTGGCGGTGGTGAAGGTGATCTGCGCGGCAGTGACGGTCAGCGTGGCGGGGCAGGTGGCGTCGGTCAGGGATTTCCCGCCCGAGAGGTAAAGCCTTGTACCATCGGCGGAAACCGCGCCGATCATCACCGCGCCGTCATTGCTGCCCGAGCCCGAGATATCCAGCGTCTGACCCGAGGCAAAGCCCTGCGCCGCCCAGCTGATGCCATCCGAACGCTCGATGTAATCGGCGCCGTCGCTGACATGGACAAAGCTGACGGCCAGCGTCTGATCGGCCAGCGTCACCCGCGTCACGCGGGCGCTTTCCACGATGCGGGTCTGGCCGTCGTCGAAGATCGAGATCGTCACATCCGCCGTCGGCGCCTTGGTCAGCCTGACAGAGTAGCTGTCGGTCTGGTTATAGGCATCGTCGCTGCTGTCGATGACCACGGTGTCGCCATCGCTTTGCCGGATCACCACGCCCGCATCATCGCCATCGATGGCGGTCAGCGTCAGCTCCTGCGCGCTGGCGGTGGCATAGACCGGGCCGTCGCTGCTGATCGTATGGGTCAGGGTGATGCGCTCGGCGTTTTCGACCAGCCCATCGGCCAGGGCGGTGACGGTCACGGTCTGGACCTGATCCCAATTCGTGGCATCGAAGGTAAAGACCGTCTGGCTATAGGCCAGATCCCCGGAATTTGCGTTGTCCGTCAGGGTGATGGTCACGGTTTCGCCTGGCCCGGGCGCCCGCGACAGGACCAGATCGTAGGTATCGGAAATCCCCTGCGCGCCTTCCAGCACGAAGGTATCGGCGCCCGACTGGGTGATTTGCAGTTCGGCCAGGTCATTGTCGCGGACCTCGGCCATCAGGTTCTGCACCTGCGCGCCGTCGAAAGCCGCGTCGCTGGAGCGGACCGAATGGCTGATCACCACGTTGCGGGTGCCCTCGGCGGCGGCATCATCTTCGGCGCGGATCGTGACTGTCTGCGCCTGATCCCAGTTCGAGGCATCGAAGCTGAGGACGATGGCATCGGCGAAGGTGGTGCCATCGGCGCTGACGCGGACCGAATCCGCCTCCTGCCCGGTCAGGGTCAGGTCGGTGGCGCCGGTCTGGGTGATGGCAAAGGCCCCCTCGACCACGATCTGCGTCGCCGAGACCGAGACGATCTTGTAGATCCGGTCGGCATCGCCATCGGTGGTGCCGCCAAGGCGGATCGACTGGGTGACGTCGAACCCATCGTCGAGGAAGCTGCCGCTGGCGCGGGTGAGGGTGCTGCCCCCGGCGGCAAAGCTGATCGCCGTGCCCGCCGCCATCCCCGGCAGCGCCAGGTTCCGGTCGGCGCTGGAAGCGCGGTTGGCCGAGACGGTCACATAGACCACGCCGGTCGGGATATCGGTCAGCCGGATCGCATAGATATCCGTCCGATCCCCTTCATTTTCAGACAGTTGCGTGACCCCGGGGGTGGCGTCGCCCGCAGCTCCCTGGCTGATGATCACGGCGCCCTGGTTGCCATCGGCGACGGTGGTTCCCAACCCCTCGATGAAGGTCTGGTCATAGGCGTCATCGGCGCTGGCCGCCTGATGGTTGATCAGACCCGACCGTCCCGCCAGATCGGCCGAGATGATGGTCTCGGTCACATCCCCCGTCACGTCGAACGTGTCCGAGCCCAGCCCGCCGATGATCCGCGTCACCGCATTGGCGGCGGTCGAGAGGATGAAGAAGCTGTCGTCACCTTCCAGCCCGTCGACCTCCAGCAGCTCCTCGGTGTTGGACAGGCTGACGTTCAGACCGGCGCCAAAGACGCCATCCTCTGTGATCACAAAGGCATCGTCGCCCTCGGTCCCCAGCACGATCACCTTGTCAAAGCCCGCGCCTCCGTCGATATCGAGCGGCGCGTTGATGTTGTAGCGGATCAGGTCGTCGCCTTCGCCCGCGTTCAGCTGGGTGTCGTCCTGCAGCGACGAGGACCCGTCATCCGCCAGCAGGAAGGCCCGCACGGTGAACTCGTCATTGCCGGCCTCGCCCTCCAGCTTCAGCTGGGCCCGGTTGGCGTAGACGGTGAAGCTGTCCTGCCCCTCGCCGCCGAAGGCCACGGTGGCAAAGCTGATCCCGTCCGAGAGCCAGCCGCGGGTGGTCAGCACGGCGTTGATCTCATCCCCCGCCGCGATGCCGTTATCACCGCTTGCCACGTTGGGATCATTGCCGAACAGCTGGCCGAACTGGAAGGTATCGTCGCCGAGGCCCCCGTCCAGCGTCATGATCGCGGCATTGTCGTCGGCGATGAAGGTATCGTCGCCCGCCTGCCCCAACAGGGTGACGCGGCCATTGATGGCGCGGTCGTAGTTGATCCGCTCCAGCGTCTGGGGGCGGGTCGGATCCGCGCCGCGCATCTGGTCGATATCGCCATGCAGCAGGGCGAAGAAGGAGGTCCGGCTGAGGAAGACGTCATCCTCGGTCGTGCCCAGCACGATCATCGCATCCACATCGGTGGGCCCGCCGCTGTCCCGCACGTCGATCACGTAGTTCACCGCGATCCCGCCGATGGACCCATGGGTCTGCACCGAGAGGTCGTCGGAGCCCGCGCCGCCATCCACCAGCAGGCTGTCGAAGGCGCCCTGGCCATCCAGCCGGACGATCTCGATCAGGTCATCGCCAAGGTCGCCGTAGATCGCCGCCGTGCCGTCGAAGGCCTGCGGATCGAGGATGCGGATCCGGTCGGCGCCTGCATCGCCATGGATCACCAGCGTGGTACCGGCAAAGACATCGGCGCCGTCAAAGACCATCTGGTCATCGCCCGTGCCCAGCAGCACGGTCAGGTCGCTTCCGGCCTCCAGAAGCCCGGTGACGGTCAGGAAATCGCGCGTCTCTTCGGTGTCGATCAGCATCGAGGTGCCGGCGCGCATCTCGCCCGAGACGGCGATGCGGTCCTCTCCCTCGTCGGTGCGCAGGATCATCGAGCTGCCGGCCAGCAGGACGCCGGTGATCGCCACCAGGTCGATCCCCGTGCCGGTGTCGATCAGCAGCGCCTCGCCCGCGTCGATCTGCCCCGAGAGGTCGGCCGTGTCCTGCCCCTCTCCGGTGATCAGGGTGGCATCGCCGATGGTGCCGATCAGCCCGGTCAGGGTGAACAGGTCATCGGCATTGCCGGTGTCGATCAGCACCTCGATCATGCCTTCCAGGATGCCGGTGATCTCGATCTCGTCGGCATCCTCGCCGGTGTCGATGCTGATGCCGCCGTCGCTGTGGTGGCTGCCGTCCATGTGCAGCGTGTCGGCCCCGGCGCCGGTGTCGATCACCGTGTCACCGCCGACGAAGACCACCGAGAGGGTCTGGATCTGGTCGGCGCCCTCGCCGGTCAGCACCACCATGTCGCCGCCGACGATCATGTTGTCGGCAATCAGCAGCACATCCGCGCCTGTGCCGGTGTCGATCAGCAGATCGCCCCCGATGGTGATCGGCAGGGCAGGGGACGGCGGTTCACTGTCGATCCACAGCTGGTCGATGCCGCCCGCCATCAGCAGAACCGCATTGCCGCCCACGTCCAGCTGGCCCCGGATCAGCAGGCTGTCACTGCCATCTCCGGTCGCGATCCACAGATCGCCGCCGACCTCGGTGGTGCCGGTCAGGGCGATGTCGTCGCCCCCCGATCCGGAGGTCATCACCAGGTTCCCCCCGGCGCGGATCAGGCCCTGGTCCTGGGTGAAGCTGTTGGTTCCCTCGCCCAGGGTCACGGTCACATTGCCGCTCTGGGCCTCCAGATCGGCGGCCAGGGTCACGGCGTCATTGCCCGCGCCCATCGACAGGGTCACGGCCCCGAAGGCGGTGATCTGTCCGGTCTCGCTCAGCGTCAGGGTGTCGTTGTTGGCCCCCGTGGTGATCCAGAGGCTGCCGCCCGCCGTGATCACACCGTTGATCAGGATGGCGCTGCCCTCGCCGTCAAGGCTGGTCAGGTCGCCGCTGATCCTCACGTCGCCGCCTGCCTGCAGCAGGGCGCCGGTGCCAAGGGTCACGTGATCGCCGGCGGTGACGTAGATGCTGCCGCCCGCGGTGACGCTGATCCCGTCCAGCACGGTGAAATTGTCGTAATCGGCCAGCGCCGTCTCGGTGGACAGATAGGTGATGTCGCCACCCGCCGTGATCGTGTTGGCGACCGTGATCGGGCTGCTGGCGGTGGTCTCCACATCGCCGCCGGCGTACTGGCCGGCGCCCGCGCCGCCATCCATGGTTTCCACCGTCAGCGCGCCATCGTTGGTCACGAAGGTCGAGCCGGTGGTGGAGAGCGATTGCAGCGATCCGATCTGGGTATAAAGGCGGTTGTCGGCGCTTCCGATATTGCCCTGGGCGATCAGGTAGGCCCGGCCCCCCAGCACGTTCGAACTGCCGCCCGGCAGCAGCGCGTTCCAGATGCTGCCCACGGTCGCGGTCAGATAGGCGGTGGCCAGCGCCGGGTTGGGCTGGGTCACCTCGACGGTGTTCAGATAGAGATCCCCGGCCTGTTCGATCAGGAAGGTGTTCTCCTTCGAGGTCACCGTCACCACGCCGGTGCCGCCGCGATGGCTGTCGATGTCCAGCTCATTGCCGAAGGCGCCGATATAGCCGAACTCCGCCGTGAGGGTGATGCTGCCCGCCGCCAGCACGTCGGCGGCCAGACGCGCTCCGGTGGTGGTGCCATCGGCGCTGGTCTCAGGCGCGGTCGGATCGACCAGATCGAGGGCGTCGAAGATCGACAACTGCGCATAAAGCACCACATCCCCGCCGCGCGAGAGCACGTTGCGGATGTTCATGTCGCCTTCCTGCTCGTAGACGATGACGTCGCCTGCGGCGGTCAGGGTCACGAGGCCAAGCGCATCGGGATCGCTCAGCCCGTCGCCGCGCGCCTCGATCTCCATCGCGTTGGTCTTCGTCCCGATGGAGCCCGTCTGGGCGGTCAGGGTGATATCCCGGGCCTCGATATTCACGAACTCGGTCGCATTGGCATCGAGGATCGAGCCCTCGGCCACCAGAGACACGTCGCCCCCCGCCGAATAGATGGTCGAGACGTTCATGTCGCCGTCACGCTCGGTCACGTTGATGTCGCCGGTGCCCCGCGCGGTCAGCTTGTAGCCCGCATCCTGATCGACATAGATCGTGCCGCTGCCGCCGACGCCGCCATCCCCGGCCTCAAGCACGAGGTCCTGGGAGGTGATGTTGGTGGCGCTGCTGCCGCCGCCGTTGGTCAGGTCGCCCTGGGCACGCAGGCGCAGATCGCCCGCGACGTTCAGCACGCCCAGCTTGATCGCGGATTCCGAGCCGATATAGGCCTGCCCGCCCGCCGTCACGTCCAGCTGGCCGGTGACGGTGATATCCAGATCCTCGCGCAGCTGGACCTGCACCATGGTCAGCTCGACGAACTGGTTCACGTCGAGGGTCACGCCGGTCTCGGTCGTCAGAACCTGATCCAGCACCAGCGTCGTCGCGCTGGCCGAGATCACGGTGTAAAGGCTGTCGGCATCATTGGCATTGGCCGTGTCGCCCGCCAGCAGCAGCTTCATCCCCGCCCGGTAGCCCGAGAAATCGCCGACCCCGCCGACCAGCGTCAGCGTTCTGCCCGCAATGTCGACCTCCATGTCCGACAGGTCGAGGCCGCGCGGATCCAGCGCCAGACCCGAGACATGCACCGCCACGTTGACCTCCGACAGGGTGAGGGCGACACGGCTGGTGTCCAGCACCAGCGTCAGCCCGTCAGCCGAGATGTGATCGACGGTGTAGAAGGGGCCTTCCTCGGTGGCGTTGGCGGAATTGCCCTCCACCTGGATGATCTGACCGGACAGGCTGCTGTCCCAGCTGCCCGAAGTGCGGGTGATGGTGCCGGCAGCGGCGTCGAAGGTCACCGTGGCGGCAAAGCGGTCCGTGGTCAGGAAGAACAGGTCGTCGCGTTCCGCCGCCGAGAGCAGCACGCGCTGATCCGGGGTCAGCGGGGTATCGGGGTCGATGGCAATGATCTCGAACCCGTCGGTGGCGCCGATCTGGCCCGAGACATCCAGCGTCACGTCGGCGCCGATGATATTGGCCTCTTCGATCACCGTATCGGTGTCGGTCACCGGCACCAGCAGGCCCGCCCCGATGGCGTTGATCAGCTCTTCTTCCGTCCAGATCTTGATCGAGGCGTCGATGGCCGCCGCCTCCTCTGCCGTCAGCTGGTAGCTCCAGCCGGCATCGTAGACATCGGCGGTCAGCGGATTGCCGGGCGTGCCCGTGTAGCTGCCCCAGATGGCATCAAGGCCACGGTATTGCGCGGTGCGCGCGGCCCGCAGGGTCAGGATCGCATTGGCGACATAGGCGGTGACATCCGCCGCGCCCTCTGCGGTGGCCTGGGCGGTGTAGAAGGCCTCGTAGTAGCTTTCCTCATCCGCGCTCAGCCGCAGCAGGGCGGCGGGGTCGTATTCGGGGGCCGAGGCGCGGAAGGTCAGGTAGAAGGCCGCCGCCGCCGCGTCGATGCTGGCCTGATCCCAGTCGGGATGCAGATCGGCCAGCTCCAGCGCATAACCGGCCTCCTGGGCGATGCGGGTCTGCCAGTAGCTGCGGTATTCCTGCGTCTTGGCATTGGCCAGGGTGTCCTTGGCATCCTGCACCTTCTGGCTGGCGGCGCCGGTCCAGACCTGGTTGCCCGCCTCGTCGGTCTCGTAATCGGTGAGGCTGAGGGCGCCCCAGACGCCGTTCCTCAGCTCGGAGACGGCGCGTTCATCGGTTTCCTCGGTCTGGTTGCCATCGACCAGATCGCCGGAGGCGACGCCGACATAGACCTCGTCCCGGGCATGGATTTGGTACAGCCGCAGATCGCCGTCGGTTTCGCGCACGGCGATGCTGCCCGACAGCGCGGTGGCGCTCAGCAGCGACTGGTCGCGGGTGCCGGTGTCCATCAGGATCGGCCGCAGCGCGCTGCCGATATCGCCGTCCTCGGCGGTGAGCGTGATCGCATCGGCGGTGATGCCGTGGCCGGTGGCCGCAGCCAGGATGCTGCCCGCGGCGGTGATCACCGCATTGCGGTCCCCCCCGCCGGCCGAGATCGTGCCCAGCACCAGATCGCCCGAGGTCTCGTACAGATGCACGATCCCCGCCGAGGCTGTGGCATCCAGGCGCTGCCCGGTGACGCCGGCGGCCTCCGACAGGTTCACCCGCAGGGCCTCGTAATCCGTGCCCAGGGCGCGCGCGCTCAGCGTCACGGTGCGGCCGCCGATCTCTCCCAGGATGGCACCGGAATTGGTGGTGGTGATGACCCCGGTGGTGGTGATCGAGGTCGCGCCGTAGGCGTTCCTCAGCGGCCCGTCGATGGTGATGTCGGAGGCCCCGCCGTCGATCACGATGGAACCCGCGGCATGGCCGATGAAGCTGATCCCGATCGGGCGGTCGGCCTCGATCGTGTGGGTCACGTATTCGACGCTGTCGGTGACGGTGGTGTACTGGAACCAGCTGTAATTGGTGCCGTACCAGGTGGACCAGTGTTCGTAGCCGGTGCGATAGGGGCCGTTCACATTGTCGGTGACGGTCACGCTGTCGAAGGTATAGGCGTCGCCGTCATGCGCGACATCCAGGTAGAAATAGTTGGAATCCGGGACAAGTTCCCCCGCAAAGGTGGTGGTGTCGGTCTTGTCGGGGGCGCGGCTGTCGGGCGCGAAGGCGTCGATGCCCAGCCAGTCGCCCTCGGTCCATTCCTCGATCAGCACCTCGCGGCTGCCCTGGGCCAGCATCCAGCCGTAGCGGTAGCCGGACTGCGGATTGTAGGTGAAATCCTTCGCCGCACCCTGACCGACATAGCCGCCGCCATTGTCGCTGACCTCAACCTCTCCGGCGGCATTGACGCGGTAGATCGTGGTGTAGGGCACGCCGTTGGTGGCCTGTTTCGCCAGATCCTTGATGATCAGCTCACCGGTGCCGCGGGTGGTGGCGTCCAGCTCCTGCACGATGATCTCGGGGGTGTAGCCGGCATAGGCGCCGGTAAAGACCATGTTGTTGACGATCTCGATCTCGGGGTAGCCGCCGTAGACGATGATTTCGCCATTGCGGGTGTTCATCACCCGCGCGGTGATGTCCACGTAGCCGCCGCCCGGGGTCAGCGGGGTGACCAGCACGGCGCCCTGTCCGGCATTGGCGGTCGGATCGAAGTAGATCTGGAAGTCGGAATTCGTCGTCGGCAGCAGGATCACGGTCGAGGAGCCGCTGGCCTTGTGCGCCGCGATCTTGTCGCGGGTGGCGTCGTTCAGCGTGACCTGGAAGGTCTCTTCGCCCGACTGGATGATGCCGTTGATGTTGAGGTACTGGCTTTCGATGTAGATCCGGTCGCCGGTGATCGAGGGGGTGGTGGGCTGCACCGACAGGAAGGCGTCGATCGCCGCCTGAGAGATCCGCTCGGCGTTCAGCATCCCGGCGGTGCGGTCGGCGTAGTTGTTGCCCGTCAGGTCGGCGGTCTTCCACTTCGAATAGGGTTCGCCCGCGAGATGGTCCTGGGTGGCGCCGGTATCCAGAATCGTCGTCCCGTTCGAGCGGATATAGACGTTCTGGCCGTTCACATCGGCATAGACCAGCACCGACCCGTTCGAGGAGCCGTAGTTGGAATTGTTGTCGATGGTGATGTCGCCGCGCAGGTTCAGCACCGACCCGTTGATGATCAGGTCGGGCCAGACGGCGGTATTGGTGTTGGGATCGCCATCGTTCAGCACCGCGCCAAGGGCGTCGTAATCGATGGTGATATTGATCTCGGGCACCCCGCCCGAGGGGGTGGTGGAGGCCGCCGAGAAGGAGAATCCGGGCGTGATCGGGCTCCAGTAACCGCCATCCTTCGCAGTGACCTCGCCATTCTCGTCCAGGATCGCGGTGCCGGGATTGGCCGCCAGCGACACGTCGTTGCCGTTGAAATAGACCCCGCCGTTGACCTCGGGGATCTCGGCGCCGCCGATCACCAGATAGGCGGCGGTCTGGTTGGTGATGTTGATCGAGCTGTCGCGCGGCGTGTCGAAGGTGCCGGACCCATAGAGCTGATCGGCCAGAACCTCGACCAGGCCGGCCTGGGCGAAGACCGGATCGACCTCGATGATCTGGACGGTGGGCAGCAGCGGGATCAGTTCGCCCTGGTCGATGTCGACCACGCCGTCATTGTCGTAATCGTACCACTGGGCTTCGCCTGCGGCGAGCATCTCGTCCAGGATCCGTTCGATCTGGTCCTCGTAGAACTGCACCAGGTCGGGGTTCACGATGTTCCCGTCATCGTCGCGGACATTGTAGAGCGCAAGGTTCTCCCGCGCGATGTCCAGCTGCGCGGCACGGTTGCTTTCGACCTGCTCCAGCTTGACGGTGAAGGTGATGTCGCTGTCCTGGCCATTGGTGGTCAGCAGGAAGGTGCCCGGATCCGAGGGCCCCGAGACAGAGCTGGCATCGAAGGTCCAGGTCTGCACGCCCGCGCTGGTGGTCGAGGTGCCGATGAAGGCGCCGGTCGCGGCGTCGAAGCTGATCGTCAGATCCTTGTGACGCTCGGCCCCGGTGCGGATCAGCCCGTCGTTGACGACGCTGCCCCGCGCCAGCGCCCGCCCGAAGCCCGGCCCGAGGTTGGCATTGTTGCCGCCAAGGGCGCTGTCGATGGCATCTGTCACCGCCGAGGTCCAGTTCACCGCCTTGGCCTTCACGTCCAGGTTCGCCACCCCCAGCTCATCCGCGAAGAGGTTGATGTTGGCAAAGCCCTCCAGCAGGGCACCCGCGCCCACGGTGATCGTGTTGTCGGTGATCACCACCGCGCGGGTTTCCAGATCGTCGATCGGGATCAGGGAGCCGGCGAAATTGTCGACATAGGCTTTCAGCTCATGGGCATAGATCGTGCGGTCGGCATCGGTGCCGGCGGTCAGGTGGATGTCGCGCCCGGCGGTGACGCTGCCCGAAATGGTGATCAGGTTGTCCGGCGCCAGGTCGATCTTGGCATGGCCCACGGCGACGGTGCCCAGGCCGTAGGTCTCGGACTTGGAATGCAGATCGACATTGTGCTGGCCATTGGCCTCGAAGATCAACTCTCCGGCGGCGTCGATCACGGCGCCCGTGCCCACGGTGATCTCGGCCAGCAGGGTATTGGCGGTCAGGTCGGTGAAGGCGCCCGCGCCCGAAAGCGCCCCGGCAGTGAACAGCGCCACGTCGTCGCTGATGTCGAGCGCATTGAAGGCCCGGGCGGTAAAGCTTCCGGTCGCGTCGGTGGCGGTGATCGTGCTGTGATCGTCGATGTCGATCCGGGTGCGCAGCGCGATTTCCATGTCTGAGGACGACAGCGCGCCGCTGGCCAGCCCCCCCGCATCGCCATCAAGGTGATTGCCGCTGACGGCGGCCTTGATCACCGTGCTGGTGGCTGCGGCATAAAGGCTTTCGGCGATCACTTCGGCGCCGGTGCCATCGCCGTCCTGGCTGCCGAAGCGGACCACCACATCGGCATCGACGCCGATGTCGGAGTCCGCGCCATTGCCGGCAATCAGCCCGAAGCTGGAGGCGGTGACAAAGGCGTTGGGCCGCGCGGTGAAGGCGGCGGTGATGTTCAGGAAGCCCGGGATTTCGTCAATATTGCCCGCATAGTAGTCGATGATCGAAGCATTGTTGGTCGCCACCTCGATGCGCGCGCCATCGCTGATCTGAGCGCGGATATCGGCGTCGATCTGCACCGTGGGGGCGGCGCCCGCCCCGGCCACCGCCCCGCCCGAACCTGCGGTGGTGTCGGCCACCGCCTCGGCGGTGCCGCCGGCGCTGATGTTGACCAGCGCCGCCGTCACATCGGCATTGGTCCCGACCGTGGCATGAGAGGTCACATCCGCCGTCGCCTCGGCCACCGCGGCGCCGATGCCGACGATCCCCACCGCTGCCGCGAGGGCATCGGCATATTGCGAACTGTCGGCCACGGAGGCGATGTTCACATCGACCAGCGCATCGATCTGCGCGCCGCCGGCGATCTGCGCGGTCACGCTGTCGCCGACATGGGTCGTCGCCAGGGTCGAGGTCGCGCCGATCAACCCGCCCGCCGCCGCATAGGTGGTGGCCGTGGCATTGGTCTGGTTCTGGTATTCCGCCGTGCGCGCGGTGACATTCAGCGTGTCGACATCCATGGTGCCGCCCGCCGTGGCGGCAACGTCGCTGGCCAGCGTCACCTCGACCACGTTGGCCGAGGCCGCAAAGCCCGTCGCCAGCGACAGGCCCACCGCCAGGCCCGAGGCGCGGGCGCGGCCCGTGGCCTCGATGGTGACGTCATCGGCATTTGTGATCACGCCCGTGACCGAGGCCGTGACCTCGGGCAGGGCGGTGACCTCGACAGAACTGCCCGCCGCGCCGAAGGCGGCAAAGCCCACGGAGAGGGCGGCGGCGACGGTTTCGGCCTCCAGTCGGGGGCGGGCCTCTGCGGTGACGCTCAGGTCGCCGGAGAGTGTGATCACATCATTGTTGCCGGTGCCCGAAACCAGCGCCTGGGTGCGCGAACTGTTCGTGGCCAGCACCTGCGTTCCCGCCCCGGCCACCGAGAACCCGAGCGAGATCGAGGCCGAAACCGCGGCTGCGGCTGCTGCGGCATAGGTGTCGCTGTCATCTTCGGCATTCACCACCAGGGCCCCGGCGGTGATGTCGGAATTGTCGACCTGCGCGCGGATCGTGTTGTCGACGCTGTTCTCCGACAAGCCCACGGCGATGGCGACCGAGCCGCCCACCAGACCGGCAGAGCCCGCGACGCTGGCCGCGCCCACGAAGCTGTCGATGACCGAATGATCCGTTGCCTCGACCGTGACGGTATCGCCGGTTGCGGTTACCGCGCTGTCGTCGATCTGCGCGATCACCGCATAGTCGAGGATGTTCACCGCGTCCGAGCCGCTGCCCGCCGCCGCCCCTGCCACCGCGCCGCCGGCAATCGCCACCGAAAGCGCCACGACCGTCGCGTCGATCCGCGCCTCGTCCATGGTGGCCAGAACGTCGATAGCGCCGCCTGCCGTCACCGTGCTGTCGTCGATCGTGGCAAATACGCCCGTACTGTCGCCGTTTCCGATACGGTTCTCGGCCAGGCTGGCGCCGATGGAGGCGCCAAAGCCGCCCGCACCCACCCCAATGGCCGCCGAGGCCGCCAGCACGATGGCGTCGATCCGGGCCTCCCCCGTGGCCTCGACCCGCAGATCATCAGCCGCGGTGACACTGGCATCGGCGATGCGCGCGGTGGTGGCTCCGGTGATCTCGTTCTGGGCAGAGGCGCCGGCGCCGGCAAAGCTGACGCCCACCAGCCCGCCGGAAACCGCCAGCGCGGCGGCGGCGGTGGCGGCCCGGATCTGCGCGCTGTTGCTCGCCAGGACCGCGATGTCCCCGACCGTGCTGGCGACGCCGCTGTCAGCATTGCGGATCTCGGCCAGGACCTCGCTGCCGATGGCGTTGAAGCCGATGCCCACGCCTGCGGAAACCGCGACCCCCACCATGCCGAAGCCCGCCGCCACCGCGACCGATCCGCCGAAGGCGTCGATCCTCGAGGTATCGCTGGCCTCGACCGTGATCACATCGGCGCTGATGCCGGTGCCGTCGCCATCGATCCAGGCGCCCGTGGTGGCGTCGATGACGTTTTCCGCATAGGCCCCGGAGCCCGCGACGCCCACGCCGACCTGACCTGCCGCCACAGCTGCGGCGCCGGCGAAGGTCAGCGCCCGGATCCCCTGGGCGCTTTCGGCGGTAATCGTCAGATCGCCGGACAGATCCATGCTGCTGTCTTCGGCATAGGCCTGCACGACACCGCGTCCGGCCACCGGAGCGCCCGTCAGATCCCGCCCGATGACGTTGCGCGCCACCGAGACGCCGATGCCGACCCCCACGCCGACCTGGCCCGCTGCCACCGCCGCCGACACGGCAAGCACGGCGGCGTTGATCTCTGTGTCAGAGCGCGCGTCGATCACCAGATCGCCGCCGCCCGTGGTCGTCAGATCGGCATCCACGACCGAAGCCTCAACCGCGGACTGGATGGAGTTCAGCGCCACGGCGCCCGCGCCGGCAATGCCGACCCCCACCTGGCCCACCGCGACCGAAAGCGCCGCCGCCCCGGAGACCGCGTTGATCGCCGCCTTGGCCGCGCGGATCTGGCCGCCCTCCAGGCGCAGCGCGATGGAGGAGCCTTCGGCATCGACCACGGTCCAGCTCTGGCCCTCTTCCAGGGCTGCGACCTTGACCGTCCCCAGGACCTCGAAACCGGCGCTTTGAAGGGCGCTGGCCAGCGATGCGGCCAGCGCCGCATCGCCCGCAAGGTCCGTCGCATCGGGGGTGTCGCTGTCGATCATGTCGGCCACGGCCAGATCATCCAGCGTCCCGACCGAGACGGACACCACCGCATCCGAGGCGCTGCTGCCCAGCGGCAGCTCGGGCGTGGAGGCGCTGACGGTGATCCCCTGCGCGCCCATGGTCGTCACGCTGGCCTCGCTGATCGTGGCCCCGACATCGCCCGCGATCTCGTTCAGCGCGATGGATACGCCGAGCGAGACCGCGACCCCCGCCTGCCCGAAGGCGACAGAGACCGCCATCGCCGCCGAGACCGCGTCGATGGTGGAAATGTCGTCGGCATTGACCACTACGTGATCCGCCTGCACGTCGCTGCCCGCCCCGGCGATCCGGGCCGTAACATCCGTGTTGATGCGGTTTTCCACCGCCGAGCCGCTGCCCGAAACCGCAACGCCGGTCTGCCCGCCGGCGACCGCGACGGATCCCGCAAGGCTGGCCGCCTTGATGGCCTGAAGGCTGCGGGCATCCACCAGCACCCCGCCGCCAGCAGTCACGTCGCTGTCGGTGATGGCCGCGTCGATCACGGCGGCGCTGTCCGTCAGGTTCACCAGCTCCCACAGGTCGGTATTGCCGTAATCCTGCGCATTCAGGGCGAAGGGCGCGGTGGCGCCGCTCTCGTCGATCACGTTGTCGGCCTGGGTCACCGTGTCGCCGATGTAGCGATAGATGTCGCCCGCCCGGGCGCCGGCCTCGATCCGCACGGTGGTGGCGTTCTGCGTCAGCTGGGTGACGCTGTCGGCGGTGGTGTGACTGTAGGGCGTCGTGCCCTGGCCATAGCCGATCAGGTTGCGCGACACGGCCACGCCGATAGAGGCTCCGACGCCGGTCTGCCCCACGGCCACCGCCGCCGAAGCCGCCAGCACGATGGCATTGATATCGCCCGACGCTTGCGCCGTGACATCCACGTCGCCGGTGCTGCTGACGGTGCTGTCCTCGATCAGCGCCTGCGTCCGGGAGGTGATGCGGTTCGTCGCCTCGGCCCCCGCGCCGCTGACCGCGATCCCGGTGCGGCCGAAGCCCGCCGCGATCGAGGCGGCGCCCGCGAAGGCACTGATGGCGGCGGCATTGTCGGCGATGACCGAAAGGCTGCCGCTGGTGGTCGCCACATCGGCGCCGCTGAGCCGGGCGATGACGCTGCCGGCGATTTCGTTCTGGGCCAGGCCCAGCCCGATGGAGACCGCGACCCCGGTCGATCCGAAGGCCACCCCGACCGAGGCCGCCCCCGCGAAGGCTTCGACCTCCGAATTGTTCAGGGCGGTGACGGTGATGCTGTCCGCCGTGGTCTGGCCGGCGTCGCCGTCGATGGCCGCCAGCACGTCGACATTGATCAGGTTCTCGTTCCACACGCCCGAGCCCGAGACTGCGACGCCTGTCGAACCGCCTGCCACCGCGACCGACCCGGCAAAGGTCAGGGCGTGGATCTGCTGTGCGGCCTCGGCTGTGATCACAAGGTCGCCGCCGCTGGTGATCCGGCTGTCGGTCACGGTCGCCATGACCTCCATCGCGCCGTCATCGCCCAGCAGGTTGCGCGCGATGGCCGCCCCGATCGAGACGCCGACGCCGGTGGAGCCCGAGACCGCCACCGCCGCCGAGGCGACCAGGACCGCCGCGTTGATGGTGCTGTCGCCATAGGCCTCGATCACCACGTCACCGGGGGCGCTGACCGTCGTGCCCTCCAGCCAGGCCAGCGCCGAGGCGGTGACGCTGTTTTGCGAAAACGCCCCCGCGCCGCTGACTGCTATGGCACTGGAAGAGCTGACGGAAACGCTGACCGCTGCCGCCGCCGAGATCGCGTTGATGGTCGAGCGGTCGACCTTCAGCACATTCCCGTCGAAGGAAAGGGCAAAGCTGCGCCCCGATCCCTCTCCGTCGCCATTGCTGTCCTCGACCACCGCCAGCCACTGCCCGAAGCCCGCCTTCGAGACCCGCAGCGTATCCGTGGCCGAGATCTGGTCCTGCGGATCCAGCTGCCCGTTCAGGGCCGTGCGCAGCGCCGCCAGGATCGCCGCATCCGCTGCCGCATCGGTGGCGTCCGGCGTCACCTCGTCATCGGAGGGATCCTCGGTGCCCTTGTCGTCGTTCCCCATGTCGATCTGGGCCGCATCGTCCAGGTCATCGCCATCGAAGCCGGGGGAGGCGAGGGTAAAGCTGTCCCCCGCCGAGGTTTCCGCCGAAACGACCAGAGAGTTGCCCTGATCGCTGCCCGTGATCACAAGCGCGGCGTCCTCGACCCAGGCTTCGGTCCGGTTCGACACCTCGTTCAGCGAGGCAGCGATGCCGATGGCGACCGAGACGGCGGTCGAAGAGGTGCCGACCCCCACCGCGACCGAGGCCGCGCCGGTCACGCTGTCGATGGAGGAGCGGTCCAGCGCCACGATCCGGCCATGGGCCAGCTGCAGCGGCGTGCCGCCGTCGCCCAGCACATAGGCCGCCGCATCCGAGGCGATCCGGTTGCGCGCGAAACTGCCGGTGCCGCCCACGGCGATCCCCGACTTGCCCACCGCCACGGCCACCGCCCCCGCCAGCACGAGAGAGGTGATGGTCTGTTCGCTCAGCGCCTCAACCTCAAGCCCCGCATCGGCGCCGAGGCTGGTGGTGATGGTCGAATTGTCCAGATGCGCCGATGTCAGAGCACCTTCGCGCGACAGGCCGACTTCCTTCCAGGCCTGAAGGTCGCCGTAATCGGCGATGGAAAGATCCGTCGTGTCCGTGCGACTGGTTCCCACGTATTCGTAGAACCGTCCCCGATAGGCCCCTTCCGTCACCGCGACCACATCGCCGGTTGTCAGGATCACCGACTGGTCGCTGGCATGATCGGGGCTCACGGCGGCATCCTGCCAGCCGATCTGGTTGTCGGAGATCGAGGCACCGATGCCCACCGCCGTGCTGTCACCCGATGCCGAGACCGCGACGGAAACCGCCGCCGCCGCCACGGTCGCGTCTATGCGCGAGGTGGATTCTGCATGGATCTCAACTGCTTCGGCGACAAGGCTGCTGTCTTCAACGCTGGCCTCGGCGGCGCCGAAGAGGCGGTTCACGGCCACCGCGCCCCCGACCGAGACGCCCACCGCATTGCCATCCGCCGCGCCCGAGACGCTGGCGGCCACGGCGGCGGCGGTGCTTTCGATGACCCCGGCGCGGCTGGCGATGACGGCGATGGTGCCGGTGGTCGCCTCGGCGTCAGAGGCCAGGATGCCGGCATCGACGACGCTGCGCAGGGTGTTGCGCGCAATGGACGTGGCCACTGCGACCGACAGGGACTTGCCGGTGCCCACCGCGATGGAGGCGGAAGCGGCGATGTTCTCGGCATGGATCAGGCTGGTGTCGAGGGCCGCGACGGTGATGTCGCCGCTGGCGGTGGCAACGTCGGCATCGCGGATCTCGGCCGTGGCCCCGGCGCTGCCACGGTTCAGCGCCACGATGGGCGCCACGGTGATCGAGGTGTTGTCCTTCAGCGCAATGGAGGTCGCCAGCGCCGCATTGACGATATCGGCGTTCAGCACCATGGCATTGGTGGCCTGCACCGTGATCCCGCTCTGGGCATCGACATCCGAGCGCAGGATCACCGCCGTGGCCATCGCCGGATCCTCATCCGCCGGCAGCAGGCCGAACAAGGCGTCAATGGTGTTGAACAGCACGTTCTGGCTGCTGACGCCGACCGAGTTGAAGGCCAGCGTCACGCCGATGCCGTAGCTTTCGCCGCCGCCCTCGGCGGTGGTGGACATGTCGATATCGCTGTCGAGCGTCGCGGTATTGTCGGCCTGGACCACCACGGCACCGCCACTGCTGTCCAGGTCGCTGTCCTGCACCAGCGCCTGCGCCGTCGCCAGAACCACGTTGGTGGCGATCAGCGCATTGACGGCGAGGGTCGTTCCGCCCTCTCCGAAGGCGGAACCGCCATCGGCGGCCACGTCGCCGACATTATGCGCCTCGATCGAGGCATCCTCGGTCGCGGTGACGGCAATGTCGCCGCCCGTGCTCAGCTGCGCCTCGGCGATACGGGCGATCACGGCGCCGCGCACATCGTTCATCGCCACCATGCCGCCCCCGGCGGTGGCATCGGATTCCGAGAAGTTCAGGTTCACGCCCGGCGGCAGCAGGCTTTCGATATCCAGCGGGTCGATCTTCACCCAGTCGTCGGAGGCATCGTAATCCACCGCCCCCAGATCGACATCCTGCCCGACCCTGCTGTCGCCGACATAGAGGTAGAGCGCCCCGCGTTCCGCCTTCGCCGTGTCGTAATCATCGGCGATGTAGATCTTCTGGCCAAAGCTCAGCCCGCGCTGAACGCCGGATTTCGTCGTGTAGGCATAGTCGTTGGCGACATTCTCCAGCGTGGTGAAGATGATTCCGAGACCCGCGTCATTGGTGACGGTCGTCGTCACCGTCAGGGTGTTGTCGGCCCGGATCGCGTTGCTGTCCGTCGCGGCGACCCGCAGGCCACCGCCCGCCTGAAGATCGACCGGCAGCCCCGCATCATCGCCGACCAGCGTCCAGTCGGCCCCCGAGAAATCCTCTCCGGCCAGGGCGATCACCGCCTCGGCGCCGGAATATTCGTAGACATTGCCGGAGTTTGCCAGAACCCGGTCGCCGGTCTCGACCCGCTGGGTGCCGTCGGACTGGCGCAGCTTGGCGATATCGACATAGGCCCTGGCGGTGCCCGACAGCTTGTTGGTGGCAACGATGGCCCCAACGGCGGTGCCCGAGGCGTCCTGCAGCGCCGCCGCGGCCGAGGTGGTCTCGTTCGCGGTGCTGGCGCTGACCTCTGCGTCGTTGCTGGCCAGCACCTCGATCTTGCCGGTGGCGATCAGGGTGCTGTTCAGCACGAAGGCCTCGGCATCCACGGGCGCCTCGCCGTTGAAGGCGGAAGAGATCAGCGGATCGCCCAGGATCCCGTCGAGCGTGTTGAAGAGCACGTTCGAGGGCTCCCACCCGACCGAGTTGAAGGCCAGCAGGATGCCGACGCCGGTGTCGCCCGTCCCGACGAGGGAGGTGTTGTCGGCCAGCAGCTGCGCGCTGTTCGTCGCCTCGACCAGGATGTCGCCGGCGTGAAGGGTGCTGTCGATCACCCCGGCATCGGCGCCGCCCTGCAACACGTTGGTGGCAATGATGCCACCCACCGCGACCGAGGTGCCCTCGCCCAGGTTGGAGCCACCCGAGGAGGAGGTCGCGGCATCGGCCAGCGCCTCCATCACCGCCTCTTCCGTGGCTTCGACCGCGATGTCGCCCGCCGTCACATCGGCGCCCCGGATCACCGCCGCCACGTCCGAACGCAGGTCGTTCAGCACCACCAGGGCGCCGACGCCAACGGAATCGCTTTCCGAGACATTGCCGAAGCTGGGGATGCCCTGGGTGGTCAGAGTGGGGCGCCAGAGGTTCTTGTCCTCATAGTCCACATCATTGATATCAATGACATCTTCCGTTCCAAGGTATTCGTAGACCCCGCCCGCCGTGCCGCCGTTGCCATAGCTGTCGTCCAGCCGCACCAGATCGCCGAACTGCACCGTGACCGATTGCGTGCCCGCGCCCAGGGCCAGCCAGTCGGCCTGCTGGGCATCATTGGCGGTTTCGGCAGCGACGGCCTGACCGCCGTCATTGGTGGTGGTGGAAGAGCTGACCAGCTTGGAATTCGACCACAGGCCGATCTGGTCGCTGGCCCGCACCGCCAGCAGCCCGCCGGCGGTGATCGTGGCCGCCGGGGCGCCGCTGCTGTCGATCTCGGCATAGGCGCGGCCGCTGACCTTGTTGGAGGCCAGCACCACACCGACGCTCTTGCCGCTGGCATCGGTCTGGGCCGAGGCCGCCGAGACGGTGGAATTGGACACGGTGGCATTCAGTCGCTCGCGCGAGGTCGCCTCGACCGTCAGATCGCCGGTCGCCTCCAGGCTGCTGTCGATCACCGAGGCGCGCGCCATCGACGGAACTTCGCCGTTCATCGCCTCGGAGATCAGCGGATCGCCGAGCAGCGCATCGACGGCGTTGAACAGCAGGTTGGAGGCCTTCCAGCCCAAAGTGTTGAAGGCCAGCGTGACGCCGACGCCGACGCCGGTATCGCCGGTATTGGTCTCGGTCTGGGTGGTGGCATCCAGCACGGCGCTGTTGTCGGCGGTGACGCGGATCGCGTCGCCGGCGCTCAGGTCGCTGCCGGTGACCGTGCTCGTCGCGCTGGCGCGGACCATGTTGGTGGCGATGGTGGCATTGACGGCGAGCGACTCTCCGGTGCCCCAGGCGCTGCCACCGGAGGAGGTGACATTGGAGGCAAGCCGCGCCAGGATCGTCGCATCTGCCCGCGATTGCACGGCAATATCGCCCGAAGTCGCGGTGATCGCGATATTGGTGACCTCGGCCTGCGATTCGGAGCGCACGTCATTGGTGACGACGATCCCGCCCACCGCGCGGGCGTTGCTTTCCGCGAGGTTGCCGAAGTTGGGGAAGATGTCCTGCGGATCGACATCGCCGTTCAGCAGCGTCCAGGTGCTGTCATCCGCCAGCCCCAGCCCCGCCACATTGGTCAGGTCGAAACTGCCGCCTTCCCCCGCGTACTGGTAATATTTGCCCGCCTCGGCGCCCCCGTTGGAGCCGATGTAGATCACGTCGCCCTGCGCCAGATCCTGCGTGCCGGAGAAGGAGGTATAGGCATATTCGTTCTGCAGCGCCTGGTTCGCCAGCGCCGTGAAGGCATCCATGTTGTTGGTGACGACGGCCGAGATCTCGATATTGCTGTCGGCGCGGATATGGGCGGTGTCCGAGGCGCTGACCGTGACCGCGCCCCCGGCACTGACCGAACCCTGGGGCAGGGTGCCATCGCGCAGCTGCCAGGCGGCATTGTTGGCATAGTCCTGCACCGCATCGGAGAGGTCGATCGCCAGCGGCGCATTGCCCAGGGCGAAATCGCCCGGCTGGGCATCCAGCACGTCGAAAAGGCTGATCAGCGCGTAATCCACCGCCCGCGGATCGGTCTGCGCGGCTTCCAGCGTGGCGCCGGAATAGACCAGGATATCGCCCTCGGACCAGGCGCCGTGATCCTCATGCAGGCGAATGCGATCACCCGCCTCCAGCCGCTGCACCTCGGACCGGGTGGTGTAGAGGAAGCTTTCATCGGCCCCGAGATCGGCGCCGATGTATTCATATGTATCCGTAGCAACCGTGACCGTCTCCCCGGAGGTGAGGGTCGCGACGGTATCGGTCGCGGCGTGATCGGTCGTCGTGGTGTTGAGGATGCGCGCCGAGGTCTGGCTGGCGATCCGGTTGGTGGCCAGCAGCCCGCCCCCGGCGGTACCATCGGCGCCGTATTTCAGATCCTTCAGCCCCTTGCCGGCATTGTCCTCTTTCGAGCCCTCGACATAGGCATCGAAGAGCGCGCGGTTGTTGGTGGCGATGGCCGAGGCCTCGTTGCCGACGCGGGCGTCCAGCAGGTTGGCGACCAGCAGCACCAGCGTGCCGTCGCGGTTTTCGATGATCCAGGTGCGACCGATCTCGTCCGTGATGTACCAGCGGAACTGCACCTCCAGCGTCTCGACCGAAAGGCTGCCCTCATAGCTGATCCCGGCGGCTTCGAACTCGGCCTGAAGCGCGGCCAGGGCGGCGGCATCGCCGGTGGCGTCCACCTCGTCCAGGGGCTTGGCCTCGGCCATGTCGTCCAGCAGCTGGGCGGTGGTATCGGTGAAGGCGATGTCGGCGTTTTCTTCCGAGGTCTCGGCGGTGACGGTCACGTCGCCCGAGGCGACAATCACCGAATCCGCGATCAGCGCATCGGCGCCCACCGGCGCGGCCTCGATCAGGTAGTCAGAGCCCAGCAGCGCGTCGATGGTCTGGAACAGCACGTTCGATCCGTCGAAACCCACGCTGTTGAAGGCCACGACCACGTTGATCGCCTCCGACACGCCGGTCATCGCGGACAGCGTCGTCGCATCCATCACCGCAAGGTTCAGCGCCGAGACATCGACATCCCCGGCGGTGGCGGTGACGGCGCTGTCGGTGATGCGCGCCTCGGCCCGGGCGTTCAGCGCATTGGTCACCATCAGCCCGCCATAGGTGTTCACGGCGTTGATCGTGCTGGCATCCAGCGCATTCAATGTGGCCTGTTCGCGGGCCTCGACAACGATGCCCCGGGCGGTGACGGCGTAATCGTCGATATAGGCCTCGGCGCCGCCCTCGGCCTCGTTGCGGCTGACCATGACGTAATAGGCCTTGGCCGATCCGGTCTGGATCTGGGCGCCCTTGGCGGCGACGCCGATCAGGGCAGGGGGGATGATGTTGGTCTCGTCCAGCTCTTTCCAGAGATCCATGTCGGCATAGATCGCGCCGTTCAGCGCCACCGCCGCATCGGTGCCCATGTACTGGAAGACCTTGCCGTGCAGATCCGCATCGCCGTGGTTGGTGCCGATGAAGACGCGATCCCCGAAGCTCAGGGTCTGGGTGCCGGACTGGGTGGTGTACTGGTAGGTATCCATCAGCTCCTGCGCGAGGGCATTCAGCATCCCGAGGCCGAGGTCGTTGGTGCGCGAGGCACCGGTGTCGATCACGGTCTGGCTTTTCAGCACGGTTTCATCGCTGGCGCGCACCGCGACGATCCCCTCCGGCGCCTCGACGGTTTCATCCGAGGGCGTATCGTCACTCTCGTCGATCAGGGCAGAGGCCTTGCCGGCCAGCATGTTGGAGGCCAGAACCCCCTGCGCGGCCATGGCCGAGGCGCCCTGCATGGCGGCCGTATCGGTGCTGACGGCGGTGCCGATGCGGGCCTGAAGTTCGGCGGCATTGAGGGCGGTGACGCTGACGCCGGTCTGGCCGCTCACGTCGCTGTCGAGGATGCGCGCCACGGAATCCGAGGGGGTCTGCGCGCCGATATCGGTACCGATCAGCGCGTCGATGGTCTGGAACAGCAGGTTCTCGGCCGCGTAGCCCAGGGTGTTGAAGGCCACCACCACGCCGACGCTGTCGCCCGCCGCGCTGATCGCGGTATCAAGCTGCGCCTTCAGGCTGGCGATGTTGCGCGCCGCCAGGCTGACCTTGCCGGCGGTGGAGGCCACGTCCGAGCCCTGCTCGACCGAGGCCAGCGCCCCGGCATTGGCGGTATTGACCACGATCAGCGCCCCGACGGCCAGGCTGTCGCCCTTGTCGCCCTGCACCGATCCCCCGCCCGAGGACGAAACCGCCATGTCCCCGGTCGAGGTCAGCGTGGCATTTTCCAGCGCGGTGATGCTGACATCGCCGCCCGCTTCCAGGGCCGACCCGATCACCCGGGCAATGGCCTGGGCATCGAAGAGGTTGCGCACCGCCATGCCGCCGACGCCCACGCTGTCGCTCAGGTTGGTGCCGGTGGGCAGCAGCTCGGTCTCGGGGACGCGCTGCCAGAAGTCGGTATCCTCGAAATCGGTGTCCAGCAGGTCCAGGCTGACCGGGGTGCCGCCCATGTAGCGATAGATCGTCCCGGCCTCGCCATTGGCATTGCCCTGACCTTCCCAGTCGTGGTTCAGCGCGATGCGGTCCCCGAAGGCCACGGACCAGCTGGCCCCCGCGACCTCGGTGCCGGTGCCGTCATAGACCTTGTCGCCATCGGTGTTCAGATCCGAGGGCAGGATGGTGCCAAGCGCCGCATCCACCCCCGAAAGCCCGCCGTCATTGGTGGTCACCGAGGCAGAGGTGACCTTGGCGTTGGAGGCCAGAGTCGTGGTATCCTCGGCCGCGATCTCAAGCGCGGTGCCGCTGGTGACGGTGCCAAGGGCATTCACCACCTCGGCCACCGCATCCGAGGCGATCTTGTTGTTGGCCAGGATCAGCGCGAAGCCCATGCCGCGGGCATCGTAAAGCGGGTTCGCGGTCGCGGAATCCGAGGCATGGGAGGTCGCGGCATTGGTCACCGTGGCGTCGATCAGGCTCTGGTTCTTCGCGGTGACGCTCAGCGCGCCGGCCGCAGCGACCTCGGAGGCGGTGACATGGGCATGGGCGTTCGAAGGATCCTCGTTGCCAAGGTACTCGTTGATTCCGATCAGCGTATCTAGGCCAAGCGCGAAGGCATCCAGCACGTCGATGTCGAAGCCCACGAGGTTGAAGGAAATGCTGACGCCGACGGCGGAATTGTTTCCACTGGTGACCTTGGTCGAGGCTTCGGACAGGCTGTCGAGGATCGCCGCATTGGTGGCCCCCACCGTGATCGTGTCGCCCGAGACCTGGGCGCCGCCCCGGATCGCGGCCTCGGTCGTGCCGCGCATCTCGTTGAAGGCAAGGGTGCCGCCAAAGCCCACCGTCTTGGTGGAGGCGATCAGCGTCGCCGTGGAGGGCGTGCTGCGGGTGTCGCGCAGGCTGAGCGCGGCTGCGCGCGAGATCAGCTCCTGCTCGTTCGAGGCGGTGACAGTCACATCGCCCGCCGCGCTCAGGTCGGCGCCGTCGATGGCGGCCTCGACATCCTTGTCCATCTCGGACACGGCGGCGGCGACAGAGATCTTGCTGCCGTCGCTTTCGCTCAGCGTGATCTCGGTCAGCTCGTCCAGATAGGCGTCGAATTCGCCCGAGAGCGCCTGAAGCCGCGTCTGGTCCAGCGCCAGGACCGTCAGCCCGCCGGAAAGGGTCAGCGTGCCGCCCTCGACCAGCGCGCGGGTGCTGCCCGAGATCGTGTTGACCGCGATCTTCGCCATCACCTCGTAGCTGGAGGTATTGCGGGCGCTGACCGAAAGGTCGGTGCCGGTCACGTCGCCGGTGACCTTCGCCAGGACGGTATCGCTGGCGTTCAGGTAGGTGGCACCGATCAGCGAGGCGCTGACCTTGTTTTCAAACGTGCCGGTATTGCTGGCCTCGACCGCGAAGGCACCCTGGGCGTCGATCGTGCCGCCGACCAGGGCCTGGGTGTCGCGGGTCACGGTCAGAATGCCGATCGATACCTCGAAGCTTTCCAGGGCATTGCCAAGGATGCCGGTGGAATCCGCGCCCTCCGTCCCGTCTTCGTCCGGGGTTACGTCCAGGATCACCGAGGAGGCATCGCTGGCCCGCACCAGACCCGAGACGGTTTCCCCCTGCAGCGTGTCGCTGCCCACCGAAACCTCGGCCCCCGAGGCGATGCTGGCATGGGCGGTGATATCGGCCACGACCGCATTGGCGATGGAGCCCAGCACCGACTGGCTGCCGTCGATCTGCACATCAAGCAGCGTCGAGGCCTCAAGCCGGAAGGCCCCGCCCGAAATCACCGAAGCGCCCCCGACAGAGGCGGAGGCGTTCAGCGTGGGCATCTGCAAGGGATTGATCCCGCTGAAACTTTCCAGAGAGAAATCACCCGTGGCCGTAAGCACCCGTTCGGCATGGGCCGAAAGTTCCACCGCGCCGCTGGAATGGATGGCGCCCTGCACATCCAGCAGCGCCGAAACCGGGCCGATGCCCGTCAGCTGCACCAGGCTCAGCCCCAGTCCGGAGCCGCTGCTGGAAGCCTCCAGCGTCACCGACTTCACCGGGTTTGCCAGCGTCCCCACCGAGACGCCGGCATCCAGCATGATGGATTCCGTGCGCACGGTGAAATCCATTCCCGTGGTATCGCCCAGCACCCAGTCGGTGATCGTCAGGCCGACATCGGGATCGAGCAGCCCGTCGCTGTGGATCACAAGGCTGTCGGTGGGCACCAGGAAGTCTATGCTTTCGAAGCCCGGCCCGTCGACAATGAAGCGTTCGTTGCTGGCATTCCCCTTGTTGAGAACCGAAAGCGTCGCCTCATGGCTGCCCACCAGCCCGCCCAGATCGGCGGTATAGCTTGCAAGCGCCCCGGCGATGCTGACCGGCTCCAGCCCGGTGAAGCGCAGCGCGCTGCCGTCCAGGGTGATCAGGCCGCTGGTCTCGTCCTGGGCGGTATAGGTCAGGCTGTCGTGATCGCCCTCGATGATCAGGCTGTCATAGCCCCCCGCGCCGCCGTCCAGCCCGCCCGCAAGCGCGCCGCCCGCGCCCAAGGTAAAGGTGTCCCTGTTGTCATCGGCGCCGGTCAGCCATTCGACCCCGGCGAAATCAAGCCGCAGGAAACCATCATTGGCCAGACCGGCGTCAGGGGCACCGATGGTCCAGCCGGTGTCGCGGGCGGTGTCGAAGGTCACGCCATCCTCGCCCGCGCCGCCGTCGAAATGGAAGTTCAGCGGATGCGCATCGCCAAAGCTGCGCCCGTCGAAGGTGATCAGGTCGCGCCCCGCGCCGCCGGTGATCGAGACTCCGGTGATCTCGCTCAGGTCGCCGAAGCTCAGCACCGTGCCGCCCGCCCGGTCGAGGATCTGCACGCGCTGCACCTCGGTCGCGCTCTCGCCCTCGCCCTCGATCTGCTGATGCAGCTGGACCAGCAGGTCGGTGTCGCGGTTGTCCTGGTAATAGGCCGCCAGATCCAGCGCCAGCACGTCGGCGTTCAGCAGCACCCGCTGTTCCAGCGGATCCAGCATCAGCCGGCGGGCAGCGCGCTCCAGCGCGGCGAAACGTCGTTTGTCCCGTCCCCGCAGCCGCGACCGGGTGCGGCGGTTGTAGGGAATATGCGGCAGCTGGCCGCGGCTCTGATGAGCAAACGGAAACGACATGACAGACTTCCAATCTCTGGGGCGGAGGTCCCGGTCCTCCCGAAGACACGCGCTGGAAGTACGCGCCCGGGACAGCCGCCATATGCAAGAATTGCCAGATGACTATGGAAGGGGGATTCCCGTTCAAGCAACTGCTAATCACGCTTAAAGAGATAGTTTTTAGTTAATATAACAATTCAGGGTTTATCCCTGCATATCGCTGCAGGCCCGAATTAGGCTGTCCAGGCAGGCCGAGGCGGAGGCGGTGCCGTCGATCCGGATCGGGCAAAGCGGGGCCAGCCGTGCGGCCTGAACGCCACAGGCCGGGCGCACGATCTCCTCGTAGGCCGCCAGGTATCCGCCCAGCCAGCCCCGAAAGGCGGTCGCCTGGCCGGGCTGAACCGAATCGTTCAGTTGCCGCAGTTTCCGGGCCAGCGCCAGATCGGCGGGCAGGTCGATCCAGGCGGCGCGCACGGCCCGGCCGCGCAGCGCCGGGTCGAGCGGCCCGAGCGGCGTATCAAGCACCAGGCCCCGCCCACGGGCACATTCCGCGGCAATCGCCCCGGCCAGGCCCGGGGCCTCCATCTCGGCATAGGGGGCGCCGCGTGCCAGCCAGGCGGCAATGGCGGCGGGGGGCTGGCGGGTGAAGACCTCATGGTCATCGTAATGCACGACACCCAGGCCCAGATGCCGCGCCAGCCCCCGCGCCAGGGTGGTCTTGCCGCTGCCCGGCGGACCCGAGATCGTGATCACCGGCGGGGTCAAGACGGGGCCTCGGCGACCAGGACGTGAAAGGTCATGTCCAGCGTCACCTGGCGCGCGGGCCAAAGGCGCAACCCGGCGGCTTCCAGCACCGCCGCATAGGCGGCAGGCGCGCGGTAGAAGGGCGCGAAGACCAGGTTCGCCGCTGCCGACAGGCCCCGGGGCGGCGGGTCGTCCCGCAAGGCACCGCGTTCGCAGACCACGATCCGCCCGCCGGGGCGCAGCGCGGCAATGGCCCGCTGCAGGAGGGCGGTGGCCTCGGGCAGGGTCCAGTCATGCAGCACCGACTTGAACAGCACCGCATCGGCGGCGGGCCAGGGCAGGCTGCGGGCATCGCCGGGCAGGAAGTCCAGCCGGTCGGCCTGCGAACGGCCCCGCATCCGCGCCCGCCCCAGGTGGCAGACCGCCGGCAGGTCCAGCACGCAGGCCCGCATCCCGGGATGTGCCGCCAGCAGGGTTTCGGCCATGACGCCGGTATTGCCGCCGATCTCCAGCAGGTCGGCGCAGCCCGCGAGCGGCAGCAGCGGCGCCAGATGCGGCGCCTCGCGCCGGCTGAGCGCGGTGACATAGGCGACCCAGGGGGCGGTATCCTCGATCTGGGCGGCGCCGGTGCCCCGCGCCCGGTCGTAGCGGAAGAAGCGAAAGGTCTCGGCCCGGGCCAGAAAGGCGGCGGGATCGCGGCTCATCAGGGTACCATCGCGCAGCAGGTCGCTGGCGGCACGGGCGATGAAATCGGCCCGCACCGCCAGATCCCCCGGTGGATCGAGCAAGGCGCGCATGGCAAGGGTCGGCTGCCAGCCGGAAGCGCCGCGTTCCAGCGCCCCGAGCGCCAGAAGCGTGTCGGCGACCCAGCCCGCCTCCGGGGGCAGGGGGCCGCCCGCGAACAGGCCGCAGGCCAGCGCCGTGCGCAGCGCCACCAGCGCCGGCAGGTCATCCAGCAGCGCCGCTTCCAGCCGCGCGCCCGCGCGGATCCCCTCTGCCGTCATCCCGTCCCCTCCGTTGCTGCAAGCTTGCGCCAGACAACCGGGGCGTGCAACATGATCGCGCATCTTGAGGAGAGGAGACGGGATGCCCCCCTGCCGAACGATCTTTGCCCTGCTGCCGCTGCTGCTGGCCGCGCCGCTTTCGGCGGCCCCGCTCGACTGCGTGATCGAGCCGCGCGCCACCGTCTCCCTCACCTCGACCGAGCAGGGCCGGATCGAGGCGGTCCTGGTGCGCCGCGGCGATACCGTGAGCGCCGGACAACCGCTGCTGCGGCTGGAGGACCGGGTCCAGCAGCTTCAGCTGCGCATGGCCGAGGCCAAGGCCGGATCAGAGGCAGAGCTGGCCGCCGCCCGCGCCCGCCTGAAATTCCGCGAAGAGGAACTGGCCCGCGCCGAGGCGCTTTTCGAACGCAAGGCCGCCAGTTCGACCGCGGTCGAGGACAAGCGGATCGAGGTGACGCTGAGCCAGCTTGCCCTGGACGAGGCCGAAGCCGGGCGCCGCCGTGCCGCCCTGGAACGCGAGCTGGCCCAGGCCATGCTGGAGCGCCGGGTGATCCGCAGCCCCGCCGACGGCATCGTCCTGTCGGTCGAGGCGGCCGCAGGCGAATATGCCACCGATACCGCCGAAATGCTGGTCCTGGCCGAGATGGATCCCCTGCTGGTCGAGGTCTTCGTGCCGCTGGACTACCATGACCGGATCGCGGTGGGCGATACCTACGAGGTGGCGCAGGCCGCACCGCTGACAGGGCGCTTCAGCGCCAGGGTGCGCACGGTGGACCGGGTGTTCGACGCCGCCTCGGGCACTTTCGGCGTGCAGCTGGAACTGCCCAACCCCGGGGCGGCAATCCCCGCCGGCACCCGCTGCCAGGTCGATTTCGATGCGCCGGGCCAATGAAACGCCGACCTGCGACGCGCGGGCGCATGACGGCAGGATGTCTGGGGGGAAAGGGAATATGCCGACGCAGGGGCGGGACAGCCCTGGCGCCGGCATTCGGTACTCCTCCGCCGGGACATGGCGGCACTCGTCTTCCATCCGGGCCCTGTGGGGACTGTGGCGCCGGACGGCACTCTCAATTGGCGCACCATACCCAAGCTGCTGCGCCCCGCCTATGCGCGCCTCTGCCTAGGCAATATTGCCTATAGCTGCCCGATTCCGCCCCCGGTCGCCGCGTGGAGGTTGTGCCGGTGCGGCGGGTTTCCTACGACTGCGCAGGACGGGCGCGCTGAAGGGGCCGGATGGTGACGAAGACTTTGGGGGTGCCCCTGTTCCTGGGGCTGGCCGGGCTGCAGCTCGTGGCGGTGCTGGCCATCGTCTTTTCCTCCTATGTCACCTCCGAAAAGGTGCTGATGTTCCACGCCCGCAACCTGCTGCGCAACGTGGGCTTCAACACGATGGAGCATTCCCGCAGCTTCCTGAAGCCGGCCCATGACGGCGCCGAGCTGGCCGTGCGCCTGGCGCAGAACGACATCATCGCCAGCGACGACCCGGTGCTGATGGAGAAGCTGCTGTTCCAGCAGCTGCAACTGGCCAGCCAGGTCTCGGGGATGTATTTCGGCGCCACCGACGGCAGTTTCGTCTTTGTCATGCGCGACGGGACCACGGGGAATTTCCGCTCCAAGATCATCACGATGACCGGCGGGCAACGGAAGGTCCACCTGATCTGGCGGGACAGCAACTTTAACGCCCTGCACGAACTCTGGGACCCGGCTGACGATTTCGACCCGCGCAGCCGCAGCTGGTACCAGCGCGCCCGCGCCGCCTCCGGGGCGACCTGGGCCGATCCCTACATCTTCTTCTCCTCCCACGAACCTGGCATCACCCTGGCCGCCCCGGTGCAAGAGAAGGGCCGTTTCAGCGGCGTCGTCGGTGTCGACATCCAGATCGACGAGATCTCTCATTTCATGTCCCGGCTGGTGATCGGCAAGACCGGCCGTGCCATCATCATCAACCAGAACGGCGATGTCATCGCCGGCCAGAACGAAGGCCTTCTGAAGGCCAAGGACGCCTCCGGAAACCTGCATTTCTATCGGATCGACAGCTATGGCGACCCGATCGCCCGGGCCGCCTTCGCCAACCTGTTCGGCCCGGACACGGGCCCCCCCGCCCAGGAGGTCGACCGGCATTTCACCTACCAGGGACGCGACTACGTGGCCCTGGCCATGCCGATGTCCAGCGAGGACCTGCCCTGGACCATCGGCGTCTATGCCCCCGAGGATGACTTCATCTCGGAGATCAAGCACAACCGGACGACCAACATCTGGATCGCCGTCGCCGTGGCACTGTGCACCGGCCTGGCCGGGCTGGCGCTGGCCAACCGCATCCACCGTCCCGTGCGCGCCTTTGCCGTGCGCTCGGCGCTGGTCGCCCAGGGCGAAATCGACCCCGACGCCCCGCCGCCGCGCACCTACCGGGAGCTGGAGGCGGTCAATGCCGCGCTGACCCAGCAGATCCGCGCCCGCCGTGAGGCCGAGCGCCAGTACGGCCTGACCTTCGAGATGTCCTCGCGCGGGATGGCGCAGCTCGATCCGGTCTCGGGGCGCTTCCTTAGGGTCAACGCGCGGCTCTGCGACATTGCCGGACGCAGCGCCGAGGCGCTGTCGCGGATGACGCTGGCCGATCTGGTGCTGCCGGCGGATCGCCGCATCCTGCCCGCCGGACCGGAGCTGCCGGCCAGCGATTTCTCCACCAACCAGGAACTGCGCCTGGCCCGTCCGGACGGCACGGTGGTCTGGGTGCGCCTCAACGCCATCAGCATCAGGGACAGCGCCGGCAAGGCACTGCATGCGATGCTGACCCTGGAAGACGTGACCCACGCCCATGAACAGGAAAGCCAGCTGACCCAGCTGAGCCGGGACATGACCGCGCTGGTGCGCGACAACACCATGAGCCAGCTGGCCAACGGCCTGGCGCATGAACTGAACCAGCCGCTGGTGGCCATCGCCCAGAATGCCGGCACCGCGCTCTACCTGCTCCAGCAGCGCGGCGATCCGCCCGGCCCTCTGCAGGAAACCCTGGTCGAGATCGAGGGCCAGGCCCTGCGCGCCGGAGAGGTGATCAATGCCCTGCGCGCGCTGCTGCGCCCCGATGCCGGCACCAGCGCCCCGTTCCGCATCGACAGCCTGGCCGGGCAGGTGCTGTGCCTGATCCAGCACGAGGCCGACGATGCCGGCGTGGCGCTGCGGCTGGACTGCCCGGGGCCGCTGGCGGTGATGGGCAACCGGGTGCAGATCGCCCAGGTTCTGGTGAACCTTCTGCGCAATGCGGTGGAAGCCTTCGCCGGCACCGACATCCCCGAGCGCAGCGTCAGCCTCCAGCTGCGCTCGCTCGGCGGGCGGATCCGGATCGCCGTGCAGGACAACGGCCCCGGTGTGCCGCGCAACCTGACCCTGTTCAGCCAGTTCGAGACCAGCAAGCCCGAGGGGCTGGGGCTGGGCCTGTCGATCTGCCGGACACTGGTGCAGATGAACGGCGGCCTGCTGTGGCACGAAGGTCCCGCTGGCGGCGGCGCCCGTTTCTGCCTGACCCTGCCGGCGGCGGACCTGCCCGCCCCCGATGCCACGCAGACCGAGGACACAGCATGAGCGACGCCGATTTCACCGTGCACCTGGTCGATGACGACCGCGACGTGCGCCGCGCCCTGTCCCGGGCACTGCTTGCACGCGGAATGCCGGTGCAGGACCATGCCAGCGCCGAGGCCTTCCTGGCCGCCTATGATCCCGCCCGGCCGGCCTGCCTGATCCTCGACTACGGGTTGCCCGGCATGTCCGGCCTCGATCTCCAGGCCGAGATCGCCCGGCGCGAAGATATCCTGCCGATCATCTTCATCACCGGCCATGGCGGCGTTGCCGAAGCGGTGCGCGCGATGCGGGGCGGCGCCATAGATTTCCTGGAGAAGCCGTTCCGCCAGGCCGCCCTGATGGAGCGGATCGACACCGCCCGCAGCACCGCGCTGCGGCTGCGCGCGGCCCGGGATCACCAGGCCGCCATCGCGCAGCGCTTCGCCCGCCTGACCGAGCGCGAGGCCGAGATCGTCCGCCAGATCTTCGCCCATCCCGCCGAGACCTCCAGCAAGGAACTGGCGCGACGGCTGGACATCAGCCCGCGCACCGTCGACCACCACCGCGCCCGGATTCTGGAAAAGCTGAACGTCGCCTCGGTCAGCGGCCTGTTCGGGCTGGTGGCCGAGCTGAGCGGCCCCGGGCCGCTCGACCAGCTCATCGGAACGGCAGCGCAGGCCACGCCGGGGCAGGGGCAGGGCGAAAGCGCTTGAACTGCGCCCGGCCTGCCTCTACTTCGGAAATACATTAGAACGATTCCAAGGTTTGCGCCGTGCTCCGATTCCTCACCTCCAAACGACGCTTCTCCGAGCTTTCCGAACAGGAAGTCCTCGCGCTGGCGATTTCCTCGGAGGAGGATGACAGCCGGATCTACCGGGGCTTTGCCTCAAGGCTGCGGGCCGATTTCCCGGCGACCGCGCGGATCTTCGATGCCATGGCCGAGGAAGAAGAGACGCATATGCAGCGCCTCATCGACCGCCACAAGATCCGCTTCGGCGACACCATTCCGCTGATCCGGCGCGAACATGTCTCGGACTACTATTACCGCAAGCCGGACTGGCTGACCGCGAACCTCTCGCTTGAGGACATACGCGCTCAGGCCGAGATCATGGAACGCGATGCGCATCGCTACTACGTGACCGCCGCGCAGCGCAGCACCGATGCCGACACGCGCTCCCTTCTGCATGAACTGGCCGCCGCCGAGGCCGGCCATGAACGCCGCGCCGAGGAGCTGACGGAACACGAGCTGACCGGAGAGGTCCGCGCCAGCGAGGCAGAGACCGAGCATCGCCAGTTCGTGCTGACCTGGGTGCAGCCGGGTCTGGCCGGGCTGATGGACGGATCGGTCTCCACCCTGGCGCCGATCTTTGCCACCGCCTTCGCGACCCAGGATCCCTGGACGACCTTCCTGGTGGGCCTTGCGGCCTCGGTCGGGGCGGGGATCTCCATGGGCTTTACCGAGGCGGCCTCGGACGATGGCCAGATTTCGGGGCGGGGATCGCCGCTCAAGCGGGGCATCGCCTCGGGGGTGATGACGGCGCTCGGGGGGCTGGGCCATGCGCTGCCCTACCTGATCCCGCATTTCTGGGTCGCCACCTCGATCGCCTTCGTCGTCGTCTTCTGCGAGCTTTGGGCGATCGCCTGGATCCAGAAGCGCTACATGGACACGCCGTTCTTCCGCGCCGCATTGCAGGTGGTGCTGGGGGGGGCGCTGGTGCTGGGCGCGGGCATCCTGATCGGCTCGGGCTGAACTGTCGCTGCGGCAGCGCCCGGATCACCGGCGCGTGAGCCGAAATGAAGACATGTGAACCCCACGCATTCGCAGCCTAAATGCCTGCAATCACTGATCTTGATGGGTCCTGCCCCCCGGGCAGGGCCCGGCCCGCCCGGGGCCACCCCCTTGCCGTGCCCCAAGCCAGCTTTCAATGGAACCCGATACGAGTTCCAAACCGGAGGCTGCGCATGGCAGACACCACCTTCTCACAACAGGGCGACGGGGGGCTGCGGCGCGATGCCGGCAAGCTGGCCCTGCTCTTCGTCTCGACCACCTCGATGGTGGGGTCGGGCTGGCTGTTCGGGGCCTATCACGCCGCCAAGATCGCCGGCCCCTACGCGATCTGGAGCTGGATCGTCGGCGCCGCCATCGTGCTGCTGATCGCGCTGTGCTTCGCCGAGCTTGCGGCGCTGTTCCCGCGGTCCGGCGCGCTGGTGCACATGAGCCACGCCAGCCATGGCGCCGGTCTGGGACGGATCTGGAGCTGGCTTCTGTATCTGGCCTATGCGCCCGTGGCGGCGGTCGAGACCGAGGCGGTCGTGACCTATGCCAACAACTACCTGCCCTTCCTGCTGAAACCGGGGGGCGATGGCACGCTGACCATCACCGGCTTCGTGGTCTGCGCACTGCTGCTGCTGGTGATCGCGGCGCTGAACCTGCAGGCGGTCAGCGCGCTGATGAAGGTCAATACCGTGGTGACCTGGTGGAAGATCGCGGTGCCGCTGGTGACAGTGGTGGCGCTGATCGCGGGATCCCATCACTGGGGCGTCTGGCAGGCCGATCCCGAGCCCGGCCAGTTCGACGGCATCTTCACCGCGCTTCCGGCGGCGGGCATCGTCTTCAGCTTCCTGGGCTTCCGCAGCGCCATCGACATGGGCGGCGAGGCTGCGAACCCCGGTCGGGCGATCCCGCTGGCGGTGATCGGCTCCGTGCTGCTGGCGGCGGTGCTTTACGTGCTGCTGCAACTGGCCTTCATCCTGGCGCTGAGCCCCGGTGACCTGGCCAATGGCTGGGCCAGCCTGAGCTTTGCCGGCGATGCCGGTCCCTTCGCCGGGCTGGCGGCGGCGCTTGGCTTCGGCTGGGTGGCGGCGCTGCTTTACGTCGATGCCTATGTCTCTCCGGGCGGGACCGGGCTGATCTACCTGACCGGCGGGTCGCGCATCCTCTATGCGGTGGGCGAAACCGGCACCGGCCCCGCGGCCTTCGCGAAACTGTCGAAGAACGGCGTACCCTGGGTCGCCATCGCGGTGATGTGGGTGACCGGCGTGTTCTTCCTGCTGCCCTTCCCGGCCTGGCAGAAACTGGTGGGCTACATCACCTCGATCACGGTGATCACCTATGGTCTGGGCCCGATCGTGCTGCTGGTGCTGCGCCGCAACCAGCCCGAGGCGGAGCGCGCCTTCCGGCTGCCCTTCGCGGGCGTGCTGGCGCCGCTGGCCTTCATCTGCTCGAACCTGATCATCTACTGGACCGGGTTCCAGACCAACTCGGTGCTGTTCCTGCTGATGATCGTGCTCTTCGCGCTTTACGCGGGCCATCACCACCTGTTGCGGCGGCGGACGGCGGAAAGCTTTGGCTGGGGCCGGATCGGCTGGCTGCTGCCCTGGTTCGGCGGCATGTGGATCCTCTCGGCGCTTTCGGACGTGGGCGGCGGCCTTGGCCTGCTGCCGTTCTGGCCCGGGGTCGTGCTGACGGCGGTCTGGAGCCTGATCGTGGTGCGCCTCGCGCTGCGCGCGGCCCTTCCCGCGGAAGAGACCGCGCGGGTGCTGGCCGGCCCCGAAGAGGGCTTCCCGCAGGACCTCTAGGCGCGGGATGGAGACGGGGGCGGGGGCTCTGCCCCCGTCTCCTGCGGAGACTCCCCCGCCATATTTGTGGAAAGATGAAGGCCGCTCAGCTGCTCTTGGCCCGGGGCGCGCAGAAATCGATGAAGGCCTTCAGCGCCGCCGAGGCATTGCGCCGCGACGGGTAGACCACGCTGATCGGAATGTCGGGCAGGCTGTATTCGCACAGGAGCGCCTTCAGGCGGCCCTCCTGGATATGTTCGCGCACCAGGAAATCCGGCAGGAAGGCGATGCCCAGCCCATCCAGCGCGGCAGTCGCGATCAGCTCACCGTTGTTGGCCGAGAAGACCGGGTGGATCTTCTGGTAGAACAGCTCTTCGCCGCGCTTGAACGGCCAGGTGCCGGCGCCGCGCATGTTGGCGTAATAGAGCGTGCGGTGATGCGAGAGATCCGAGGGCACCTCGGGGGTGCCGTTTTCCTCAAGATATCCGGGCGAGGCCACCACATGGGTGCTGACATGGTGGAACTGGCGGGCATGCATCGAGGTATCCTCGAGCTCGCCCACGCGGATCACCGCGTCGTAACCTTCGGAGATCATGTCATGCAGCTTGTCGTCGAGCGAAACTTCCAGCTGGATCGCCGGGTAGTCGCGCATGAAGCGCACCAGGTGCGGGCGCAGGATCGACAGGGTGTAGGAGACCGGTGCGCCGATCTTCAGCCGGCCGGCGGCGGTGTTGGTCTCGGTCTTGACGCTCTCGTTGGCCTCGTCCAGCAGGTCGAGGATCTTGCGCACCTTGGCATAGTAATCCAGGCCAATGCCCGTGGGCTTGACGGAACGGGTCGTGCGGGTCAGCAGGCGGGCGCCGAGATTGGCTTCTATGTCGTTGATATGCTTGGAGCACATGCTCCGGGAAATGCCGAGGCGGTCGGCAGCGGCCGAGAAGGAGCCTTCCTCGACGATGAGGGCGTAGGTGCGCAGCGCGATCGTATCCATCGAAACCGTCTCACTGGTATGACGACCGCGTGACGGCCGTGTGAAGGGACTGCTTAGATAGGATAGTCCGGCGTCGGTTTGAACTCTTTCTTTGCGCACAATTCCTTGCGCCCCTGCGCCCAGATCGCAGGGCGGGCGCGGGGTCCCGGAAGGCCCCCCGAACAAAAACAGGCCCCGACCTTCACCCGTGCCCCCCCGGGTTGGGGGCGGCACGGGGAAGGACCGGGGCCTTGTGCCGGAACCGGCGTCAGGGCGTATGCGCCGGTCGGCTCAGGCGGTCGGGATTACCGGCCCGAGCTGGCCAGCAGCGGCACGTCGGCGCGCGGGAAGCTGGTCACCGTGACGGTGTCGTTCGAGGCCAGGCTCTGCGAGCGCTGCATCGAGACCGGCAGGCGGGTTGCGGGAATGTCGCGGTTGGTACCCGAGGTCAGTTCGACCTGGCTGGTGACGATGCCGGTGTCATCGCCTGCGGCGTAGACGGCGTCGGTCGGCACCAGGACAGTGGTCGATTCCGGGGCGGCGGTGTTTGCGAAAGCGGCGCCGGCGGAGGTTGCGACGAGAAGTGCGGTGAGGGCAGTTGCTGCGAGTTTCATTATTATTCTCCTTCGTACGTTCGGGTGACGCGTCTGTCTGCGTCTTGTGACGGGGAGATAGTTCCCGAACGCCAGGAACATTAGGTGTCATTTTCCGTTTACACTTTTCGCTCTGAATGCACAATTGAGCGGCGCTCTGCTGACGGATCACATGCCCAAAAGGATACATGACCTTAGGTCATCATTGACGCGAATGTGGCGGCCCCGGCAGGGACGGCGCCTTGCTGTGCAGGGGTCTGCGTTCGTTCCGGATGCTGCGACGCGGCGGTGCGGGACGGGCCCCGGAGCCGGGATCCGCCCGCGGCGAGCGGACCGGCGGGCCCGGGACCCGCGCCGCCTCAGTCCTCCTTCAGGATCAGCTGAGAGACCACCGTCAGCGCCTGCCAGGCCTCTTCGAAGGCCAGATCCAGCGGCCTGTCGGTCTCCAGCCAGTGCTGGATCGCCGTCCAGGACATCGACAGCAGGCTGTGCGCCAGGATCGCCAGGAAGATCGGCGTGCTGTCGCGGAAGCGCTGCGACAGCAGCTCTGCCAGGGCGCCGCCGATGATCTCGCGCTGCGCCATGTAGATTTCCATCATGCGCGGCTGGGTCTGCACCAGCGACACGATCAGCTTCAGCTCGTCGCGCCGCTCTCCCGCCTTCAGGGTATGGGCCCGCATCAGCCGGTAGAGATCGCCGCGCTCGGGGCCACTGCCGCTCAGGAAGGCCTGGATATCGGCGTCCGGCAGGCTCGGCACCTCGCCGAAGATCGCCGCTTCCTTGTTGGGGAAGTAGTTGAAGAAGGTGCGCGGACTGACCCCGGCATGGCGGCTGATGGCCTCCGAGGTGACGGCATCGAAGCCCTGTTCGTTGACCAGCTCAATGGTGGCCTTCTGGATCATCCGTGCCGTCTCGGCACGGCGGCGCGCCCTCAGATTCGACATCTGCCCTCCCGTTTCGCGCGGTTCTACACCGGGACACGCCCGGGTTGAACCGCGACTTGACAGCCTTCCGCGCAGGGGGCAGCGCGCGCGGCAAACGCCCAAACCGGAATTTTCAATACAGAAAAACCGCTTCTTAACGCCCCCTCAAGTGAATGTCAGACATAACACGATTTACACTGACCGCAAACTTTGCACACTCTGCAAGGATTCGCTATACATGCCACATGGCACGATGCGATGTGTTGCCGGAAAACACGATCAGGAACGGATTTTTGATGACAAGTACACACGGGCAGGGGCTCCGGACGCTAGCTCTGACGCTGGCCCTGGTGACCCCCTCGGCCCTGCTGGCGCAGCAGGGCGGGATGATGACTCCGCAAGTCGGCTACGTGACCCTGCACGCAGGCCAGGTTGATCAGACGGTCGAGCTGCCGGGGCGCGCGGTGGCCTATGAACAGGCCGATATCCGTCCGCGCGTGGACGGGATCGTGATCAAGAAACTTTACAAGCCGGGCTCGGACGTCAAGGAAGGCGATCCGCTGTTCCAGCTTGACGATGCCAGCTACCAGGCAACCGTCGAGGCCGATGCCGCCTCGGTTGCCGAGGCCGAGGCGGACCTGCCGGTGAAACAGGCCGCCTATGACCGCGCCGTCAAGCTGGAGGGCTCGGGCTATACCGCCGCCGATGTCGATACCGCGAAGTCGGACCTGGCCTCGGCCAAGGCGACGCTGCAATCCGCGCAGGCGGCGCTGAAATATGCCCGCATCCAGCTGGGCTGGACCACCATCCGTTCGCCCATCGACGGGGTGGTCGATGTGGCCGACGTTTCGACCGGGGATCTTGTCACCTCGGGCCAGAGCGACGCGCTGACCACCGTGACCACGCTTGATCCGATCGACGTGGAGCTGCTGGAGCCTGCCGCCGACATCCTGTCGATCCGCAAGAAGGTCCAGAGCGGCGATCTGAAGCTGTCCGATCAGCTGCAGGCCAGCCTGATCGTCGAGGGCGGCGAAACCTACGAAACCAAGGGCGAACTGGTGACCCCCTCGCCGACGGTGTCGACCACCACCGGTTCTGTCACCGTGCGCTTCCGCTTCGACAACCCCGACCACGTGATCCTGCCGGGCATGTTCCTGCGCGGCACCGTCACCCTGGGCAGCCGCGAGGCCTTCCTGGTGCCGCAGCGCGCCGGCGAACATGATGCCAACGGCAATTTCAGCTTCTTCATCGTCGGGGACGACGGCAAGGCCAAGAAGGTCAGCGTGCCCACTGATGGCAGCCAGGACAATGCCTGGATCGTCACCTCGGGGCTGGAGGACGGCGTCAAGGTGATCGTCGACGGCCAGAAGAACCTCCAGGACGGGGCCGAGGTCAAGGCCGTGCCGGTGACCATCACCGAGGACGGTACGACCCAGGACGCAGCTGGCGCCAAGGGAACGGAATAACCGCTCATGGCCCAGTTCTTTATCCGTCGCCCAGTCTTCGCCTGGGTCCTCGCGATCCTGCTGATGATCGCCGGGGCCTTCGGTCTGAAGTCGCTCGCCATTTCGCAATATCCCGAAGTGGCGCCCACGACCGTGCGCATCTCGGCCACCTATACCGGGGCCTCGGCCCAGATCGTGGCCGACAGCGTGACCTCGGTCATCGAGGACGGCATGACCGGCCTCGACGGCCTGCTCTACATGACCTCGAACTCCAGCGAGGGGTCCTCCCAGATCTCGCTGGTCTTCAACTCCAGCACCGATGCCGACATGGCCCAGGTGCAGGTGCAGAACAAGCTCCAGCTCGTCCAGAGCTCTCTGCCCACCGCGGTCACCCAGACCGGGGTGTCGGTCACCCGTTCGACCAGCTCCATCCTGATGGTGGGCGCGCTGGTCTCGGATGACAACTCCATGTCCAACGTCGAGCTGGGGAACTACTTCTCCAACTCCATGGAGGACACCGTGCAGCGTCTGGAGGGCGTCGGCTCCATCCAGATGTTCGGCTCCGAATATGCCATGCGGATCTGGCTCGATCCGGCCAAGCTCTACAAGTACGGGCTGACGCCGTCGGATGTGACCAGCGCCGTTTCCGAACAGAACACCAACGTCACCGTCGGCTCGCTCGGCGATCTGCCCAGTGCCCAGGGCCAGCAGGTCACCATCTCTCTCAAGGCGCAGTCGCAGCTTTCCACCGTGGACGACTTCCGCAAGATCGTCCTGACCACCACCGATGACGGGTCCTCGGTCTATCTGGGCGATGTCGCCCGCATCGAACTGGCCGACGATTCCTATTCCGTCCTCGGCCAGTACGACGGCAAGAACGCCGTCGGCTTCGGCGTCAACCTTCAGAACGGCGCCAACGCGGTCGCCACCTCCGAACGCGTGCATGCCGCCATCGACAAGCTGAAATCGGCCCTGCCCGAAGGCGTGTCGGTGGTCTATCCCTACGACACGACCCCCTTCATCCAGGAGTCGATCAACCAGATCTACCATACCCTGATCGAAGCCATCATCCTGGTCTTCGTTGTGATCCTGGTCTTCCTGCAAAGCTGGCGGGCCACGATCATCCCCTGCATCGCGGTGCCGGTGGTTCTGCTGGGCACCTTCGGGGTACTGGCGGCAACCGGATTGTCGATCAACACGCTGACCATGTTCGCCCTGGTGCTGGCGATCGGCCTGCTGGTCGATGACGCCATCGTCGTGGTGGAAAACGTCGAGCGGGTGATGGAAGAGGAACACCTCGACGCCGTTGCCGCCACCGAGAAATCCATGAAGGAGATCTCCTCGGCGCTGGTCGGCATCGTGGTGGTGCTGTCCTCGGTGTTCCTGCCCATGGCCTTCATGTCGGGATCGACCGGCATCATCTACCGCCAGTTCTCGGTCACCATCATCTCGGCGATGGTGCTCTCGCTGCTGGTGGCACTGATCCTGACGCCTGCGATGTGCGCCAGCCTGCTGAAGAACCAGCACGGCAAGAAGAAGATCTGGCCCGCCCGCAAGTTCAACAGCGGCATGGACCGGCTCAACACCGGCTACACCGGCACCGTGGCGCGGCTGATGAAGCGTCCCTTCCGGATGCTGATCGTGGTCGCCGCCGTCGGCTTCGGCATCTATTCGGTCTACGAAAAGCTGCCCTCCAGCTTCGTGCCGACCGAGGATCAGGGCGTGCTGATGTCCTCGATCTCCCTGCCGCAGAACGCCACCCGGGCCCAGACCAAGAAGACGGTCGAAGCCATCACCGACTTCATGGAGACCAACTACAAGGACCAGATCAAGGGCGTCTTCTCGGCCATCGGCTTCGGCTTTGACGGTGAGGGGCAGAACAACGCCATGCTCTTCGTCAAGCTGAGCGACCTGGAAGAGCGTCCCGGTGTCACCGCGGCCTCCATCGCGATGGCGGCGAACATCCACTTCGCTTCCGGGCGCTATGGCCAGGTGTTCTTCTTGCAACCGCCGCCGATCCAGGGCATGGGCTCCTCCGAGGGCTTCTCCATGTACCTGATCGACCAGGGCAACCACGGGCTTGACGCGCTGCGCGAGACCGCCGCCAAGGTCGCACAGCAGGCGCAGGCCTCGGGTCTGGTGACCTCGGTGCGCGGCTACGAGGCGAATGCCAAGACGCAGCTCTCGATCGACCTCGATCCGCAGAAGGCCCAGGCGCTTGGCCTGACCATCTCGGACATCAACGACAACCTCTCGACGATCTTCGCCGGCAGCTACGTCAACGACTTCACCCTTGATGGCAAGCTGCGCGACGTGCGGGTCATGGGCGATCAGCCCTACCGGATGCAGCCCGGCGACATCAACGACTGGTACATGCGCAACTCCGATGACGAGATGGTGCCGCTTTCGGCCTTCTCGACGCAGACCTGGGGCAAGACCTACACCAAGATCGCCCGCTACGGCGGCGTCAACGCGCTGGAGCTTCAGGGCTCTGCCGCTTCCGGTGTCAGTTCCGGCGATGCCATGAACGAGATGCAGAAGGTCGTCGATGAGATGGGCAACGGCTACCAGCTGGCCTGGACCGGCCTCAGCTATCAGGAACAGCTTTCGGGCAACCAGGAGCCGATGCTTTATACCCTGTCGGCCGTGGTGGTGTTCCTGGCGCTGGCGGCGCTTTACGAAAGCTGGTCGGTGCCCTTCGCGGTCATGCTGGCGGTGCCGGTGGGCCTGCTGGGTGCGCTGGTCACGGCGCTGTGGTTCGGCCAGTCGAACGATGTCTACTTCAAGGTGGGCATGCTTACGACCATCGGCCTGGCGGCGCGCAACGCGATCCTGATCGTGGAATTCGCCGAGAAGCTGAGGGAAGAGGGCATGGAGCTACTGGAGGCGGTCAAGACCGCGGCCCGGATGCGTCTGCGTCCGATCCTGATGACCACCTTCGCCTTCGGTCTGGGCGTGCTGCCCCTTGCCACCGCCAGCGGCACGGGGGCAAATGCCCAGAACTCGATCGGGATCGGGATGCTCGGGGGGATCGCCTTCTCGGCTGTCTTCGGCATCGTCATGGTTCCGGTTCTCTACGTTGCAGTCCGCCGCATGGTCGGCAGGTCCAAGGGCGGCAAGGGCCGCAAGGAGACGACAGCATGATGCAATTGATGAAACTGGCCCCGCTGGTGCTGGTGGCGGGCTGCGCTGCGGTCGGGCCGAACTACAAGGCGCCGGACGTCGCGGTGACGCGCCAGTTCGTCGGCGGCGACAGCGGGCCTCTGGCCCAGGTCGCCTACCGGCCCTGGTGGCGCGACTACAAGGACCCGATGCTGAACGAGCTGGTCGAGACCGGCATGAAGCAGTCCCTGTCGATCCTCCAGGCCCAGGAGCGGATCCGCCAGGCGCGCGCGCAGCTGCGTCAGACCGGAATCAACTCCGCGCTCAGCGGCTCGGCCGAGGTCGACAAGACCCGTGCCGGGACCGATGGCGGCACCGCCAGCTGGAGCACGACCTCCTCTCTGGGGGCAAGCTTCGTGATCGACCTCTTCGGGGGCGTGCGGCGGGAACAGGAGGCCGCAAAGGCCAACCTGGCGGCCTCTCAGGCCAATGTCGGCACCGAGCGGCTGGCCTGGCTGGCCGAGCTGGTCGCCGATTACGCCGATGCGCGCTACTACCAGCAGGCACTGGAGCTGACCCGCAAGACCATCGAGACCCGCAAGGGCACGCTGGACATCACCCAGCAGGAGCTGAACGCGGGCGCGGCCACCGATTACGAGGTGGCCGAGGCCCAGGCGGCGCTGCAGTCGGCCCAGGCCGATCTGCCCAGCTACCTGGCGCAGTTCCGCGCCCAGGTCTTCGCCATCGCGACGCTGCTGAACGTGCCCGCCGGGCCGCTGATGCAGAAGATGGAGAAGGGCGCGCCGCAGCTCTCGATCCCGGGCACCATCGCCACCGGCGTGCCGGCGGATCTGCTGCGCAACCGTCCCGACGTGCGCTACTACGAGGCGGTGCTGCATCAGCAGGTCGCCGATGTGGGCGTCGCGCAGGCCGATCTCTATCCGTCGCTGACGCTCTCGGGGACGGTGTCGGGCACCAGCTCCACCACCAGCTGGAGCTTCGGACCCTCGATCACCCAGGCGATCTTCAACCAGGGATCGCTGCGGGCGGCGCGCGATGCGCAGGTCTCGGCCGCAAAGCAGGCCGAGATCGACTACCGCTCCACGATCTCCGGCGCGGTCGAGGATGTTCAGGTCGCGCAGTCGAACCTGAAGCAGTACCGGGCCCAGGCGGCCCAGCTGCAACAGGCCGCCGACAGCTACTCGCGCGCGCTTGGACTGGCACAGACCACCTACCGCAACGGTGCGATGACGCTGCTTGACCTGCTCGATACCGACCGTTCCGAGGCTTCGGCGCGGATCTCGGCGGCTTCGGCGCGCAATCAGGCGGCCCAGCAATGGGCGACGCTGCAGATCGCCATCGGCGCGGGCGCCGGCTATGCCGAAAGCCCCGAAGAGCAGCCGCTGCCGCCCAAGGCCCCGGCCAAGTAAGCGGCGGCCCGCAAGATGCAGAAAGCCCCGGACGGTCGCACCGTCCGGGGCTTTTTCGTTCCGGGTGCGTTGTCTCAGCCCAGAACCTCGCTCACCGCGCCCTTCAGCTTGCCGACGATCTCGTCCGCCTCGGCCTCGCTCAGGCAAAGCGGCGGGGCAAAGCCCAGGATGTCGCCCTGCGGCATGGCCCGGCTGATCACGCCGCGCGCCAGCAGCGCCGTGTTGATCGCAGCCCCGACGCCCTTGGCGGGAGCAAAGAAGGTGCGGCTGTCGCGATCCTCGACGAATTCCACCGCGCAAAGCAGCCCCTCGCCGCGGATGTCCCCGACCATCGGGTGATCGCCAAGCGCATCCTTGAGCGCTGCCTTCAGGTAGGCGCCGGTGTCGCGCGCATTGTCGACCAGCTTCAGGCTGTCCACCAGCTTCAGGTTGGCCACCCCGGCGGCGGCCCCGATCGGATGCGCCGAATAGGTCCAGCCATGGCCGATCGGGCCGAACCGGTCGGTGCCCTCTTCCAGCACCTTCCACATCCTGTCCCCCACGATGGAGCCCGACAGCGGCGCATAGGCCGAGGTCAGCCCCTTGGCGATGGTGATCAGGTCGGGCCGCATCCCGTAGTGATCGGAGCCGAACATGGAGCCGAGCCGCCCGAAGCCCGTCACCACCTCATCCGCGACCAGCAGGATGTCGTGCTTGTCGAGCACCGCCTGGATCGCGGGCCAGTAGCCCTCGGGCGGGGGCACCAGGCCGCCGGTGCCAAGGGCGGGTTCGCCGATGAAGGCGGCGATGGTATCGGCCCCCTCACGCGCGATCAGCGCCTCAAGTTCGGACACGCAATGGGCGACGAAATCGGCTTCGGACATGTTCAGGTCGGGACGGCGGTAGTAATAGGGTGCCTCGGTGTGGATCACCCGGTCCAGCGGCAGGTCGAATTTCTGCTGGAAGGCCGCCAGCCCCGTGAGCGAGCCGGTCATCAGCCCGGACCCGTGGTAGCCGCGCCAGCGCGAGATGATCTTCTTCTTCTCGGGACGGCCGAGGATGTTGTTGTAGTACCAGATCAGCTTGACGTTGGTCTCGTTCGCATCGGACCCGGAAAGGCCGAAGTAGACCTTGCTCATGCCCTTCGGCGCGCGGTCCAGCACCATCTTCGCCAGCGTGATCGAGGCCTCGGTGCCATGGCCCACATAGGCGTGGTAATAGGCCAGCTCCTTCGCCTGCTCGGCGATGGCCTCGGCGATCTCGGGGCGACCGTAGCCGACGTTTACGCAGTAGAGACCGGCGAAAGCATCCAGCAGACGGTTGCCGGCGCTGTCCTCGATATGGACTCCCTTGCCGCCGGTCACGACCCGCTGGGGCAGGTTGCCGCGCGCGAATTCCGCAAGATGGGTCGAGGGGTGGAAGAAGTTCGCGCGGTCCCACTCTTCCAGATTGGTGTTCTTCAGCATGATCCGTCCTTTCGTTATGCTTTGGCCGCGGCGGCAGGGTCCTCAGGACCAGTCGCGGCAGAGATACTTGACCTCGGTGAAGGCCTCCATTCCGAGCCGGGCACCCTCGCGGCCCAGACCCGATTGCTTCATCCCCCCGAAGGGGATCGGTGCGCCGGTGACCTTGGTGCGGTTGACCGCCACCATGCCGAAGCCGAGCGCGCGCGAGGCGCGGTAGATCCGGCGGGGATCGGCGGTGTGCAGATAGGCGATCAGCCCGTATTCGGTGGCATTGGCGCGGCTGATCGCCTCGTCCTCGGTGTCGAAGGGGGCCAGGGCCGCGACCGGGCCGAAGGTTTCCTCGGACATGATCCGGGCCTCCTGCGGCACCCCGGCCAGCACCGTGGGGCGGTAGAACAGCGGCCCTTGCGGATCGCGGCTGCCGCCGGCCAAAAGCGTCGCGCCCCGGGCCAGCGCATCGGCAACGTGCTCCTCCTGCTTGGCCACGGCGGCCTCGTTCATCAGCGGGCCAAGGTCGCGGTCCTCCATCCCCGGGCCCAGGGTCAGCTTTTCGACCGCGGCGGTGAACCTGGCGCAAAAGGCCTCGTAGAGCGGGCGTTCGATCAGGAAGCGGTTGGCGCCCAGGCAATCCTGGCCGGTGGTGGCGAACTTGGCCTTCACCGCCTCGGCAACCGCGCGGTCCAGGTCGGCATCGGCGAAGACCAGGAAGGGGGCATGGCCGCCCAGCTCCAGCACCAGCCGCTTCACCGTGTCGGCGCTCTGGCGGTACAGCAGCTTGCCCACCTGCGTGGAGCCGGTGAAGGACAGGGCGCGCACCCGGGCATCGACGGTCCAGGCGCCGACGATCTCCGGCGCCTCGCCGGTCACGACGTTGAAGACCCCCGGCGGCAGGCCCGCCCGCTGCGCCAGTTCCGCCAGCGCCAGCGCCGACAGCGGGGTTTCCGCCGAGGGATGCGCGACCACCGTGCAGCCCGCCGCCAGCGCCGCCCCGGCCTTGCGCGTCAGCATGGCCGAGGGGAAGTTCCAGGGCGTCACCAGCGCCGCAACCCCCACGGGTTCGCGCCACAGCTCGACTTCGGCGTCGGGCAGATGGCTGGTCACCCCCTCGATATTCGGGCGGCGGGCCTCCTCGGCGTAGAATTCCAGGAAGGCGGCGGCATAGTCGATCTCTCCGCGCGCCTCCGACAGCGGCTTGCCCTGTTCCAGGACCATCAGCCGGGCCAGGTCTTCCCGGTGGGCGATCATCAGCGCGTACCAGCGGCGCAGGACCTGCGCGCGCTCCTGGGGCAGCAGGCCGGACCAGCCCGCGAAGGCAGCCTGGGCGGCATCCACGGCCCCGCGCGCCTGGCTGGCCGACAGCGCGGCGACACGCGCCAGCAGCGTGCCGTCGGCCGGGTTCGTCACGGCGATCCGGCGGTCGCCCTTGCCGCTGACCCATTGGCCGTCGATATGGGACGCATCGCGAAACAGCGCGGCGTCAGAGCAGATGCGGGATCGGATGTCGGTCAGTTGCATGGCGCAGGCTCCCTCTCGGTTGGTCCCATGCTGGCATCTCTGCACAGCAGGGTTGGTCCGAAGAAGGCGCCGGAACAGCCGGTCCGGTCTGCCCGAGGGGGGCGGAACAGTCCGGGCGGACTGTCAGCGCATCAGCAGGTCCAGCGGCGGCAATGCCGGTCCCTTCACCGGCTTGGTCACCACGTAGGTAAAGTAGCGCGCCAGCCCGATCCGCGCCTCCAGCATCTCGTCGATCAGGATCTGGTAGCTTTCGATGTCGCGGGTGACGACCTGCAGCAGGTAGTCGAAGCCGCCGCCAAGCGCCCAGCAGGCGGTGATCTCGTCGAAGCGGGTCATGGCCTCCTCGAAGATGCGGAAGCTGGCGGCGTTGTGCTCGGCCAGCTCGACCGAGACGAAGACGGTGACATGCGGGGCGATCTTGCGCAGGCTGATCCGGGCGCCGTAGCTTTCGATGATGCCCGCGCTCTCCAGCCGCTTCAGCCGGGTCCAGCAGGGTGTCGCCGACAGGCCCACCTGCGCGGCAAGTTCGGTCTTGGTCAGGCGGCCATTGGCGGAAACGGCCTTGAGGATGGCAAGATCTCGCGCATCGAGGGGGTGCATGGGAGGCGGGGTTCCTTGGCCGGGGCAGGGGCCCGCCCTTCCTGCCACAGTTCCCGCCCCGAGAGTAGACCCGGCGCCTGCCGAACGGGCCGGGACGCGGAGCGGGGCGGAAATTCCGCGCGAAACGGCGGGGCCCGGCGCCAAGAGGCTTGGCCCGGGGCGATATTCAGATGTACTCAAACAAAAACGCCGGCAGGCGGCGGCAAGGAGAGAGCGATGGAAATCAAGGTGCGCAAGATCATGTGCCGGGTGGACGAGATCCTGCACGAAGGCGGCCCGGTGGCCGAGGTGCCGCAGAAGAAGGGGGTGATCATGGCGGTGATCGCCAACCCCTATGCCGGGCATTACGAGGCCGACATCACCCCGATGATGAAGGCGCTGGAACCGCTGGGCGCTGAGCTGGCGGATCGTCTGGTGGCCGCGCTTGGCGGCGATCCGGCGCGCATCGAGGGCTATGGCAAGGGCGCCATCGTCGGCGTTGAGGGCGAGCTGGAGCATGGCGCGCTCTGGCATGTGCCGGGCGGCTACGCGATGCGCGGCGCCCTGGGCGAGGCGCTGGCCATCGTGCCCTCGACCAAGAAGGTCGCCCCTGCGGGGACCGAGATCGACCTGCCGATCACCCATGTCAACGCCTCCTACGTGCGCAGCCATTTCGACACCGTGACCGCCGGGATTTCCGACGCCCCGAAACCCGATGAGATCGTGGTGGCGCTGGCGATGACCACCGGCCCCCGGGTCCATGCCCGCGTCGGTGGTCTGAAGGCCGCCGAGATCAGCAAGAAGGACGGGCTGCGGTGAAGATCCGGACCCTGGTCACCTTCGTCGAGGACACCCTCTCGGAGCAGGACGTGGTGCTGAACGCGCCGCTGCGCCGCGCCGTCGCCATGGCGGTGATCGAGAACCCCTTCGCGGGGCGCTACGCCGGGGACCTCTCGGAGCTGATCGCCATGGGCGAGGAGCTGGGTGATCTGCTGCCGCGTCGCGCGCTGGCGGCGCTTGGTCCCGATGCGCGGGCGGAAAGCTTTGGCAAGGCCGCGATCGTGGGCACCGACGGAGAGCTGGAACATGCCGGCGCGCTGCTGCACCCGAAGCTGGGCGCGCCGTTCCGCGCGGTGCTGGGCGGCGGCCCGGCGCTGATCCCCTCGGCCAAGAAGCGCGGGCGGGCGGGCACGGCCATCGACATCCCGCTGGGCCACAAGGACGACGCCTATGTGCGCAGCCATTTCGATGCCATCGAAGCGCATATCCCCGATGCCCCCCGCGGCAACGAGATCCTGATCGCGGTGGCGGTGACCGATGGCAGTCGCCCGCTGCCGCGCATCGGCGGCAAGAGCACCGCCGAGCTGTGATCCCTTGGCGCCCCCGGCCCGGACATGCTAGCCCGGGCCGGCAAACAGGAGAGCGCCATGACCGCCCCCCGCCGGATCGTCGTGATGGGCGTGACCGCCTGCGGCAAGACCAGCCTGGCACAGGCGCTGGCCGGGCGGCTGGGGCTGCCCTTCCTTGAGGCCGACCGCCTGCATCCCCCCGAAAACATTGCCGCAATGAGCCGTGGCGTGCCGCTGGACGATGCCATGCGCGCGCCCTGGCTGGATGCCGTCGCCACCAAGATGCGACAGCTTGACCAGGACCGGGGCGGAGTGGTGGTGGCCTGTTCGGCGCTGAAACGGCGCTACCGCGACCGGCTGCGGGCGGACGGGCCGGTGTTCTTCCTGCACCTGGCGATCGGGATCGCAGAGGTGCGCCGCAGGCTGGCCCTGCGCGAAGGGCATTTCATGAACCCGGTGCTGGCCGACAGCCAGTTCGCCGCGCTGGAACCGCTGGGGCCGCAGGAGGCCGGCGGCACCCTGGATGCCACCATGGCGCCGGAGGCGCTGCGGGCGGCGGCGCTGGCGCGGCTGGGCTAGCTATTCGGCTGCATCGCGATCCGCATCCGTCGCGGCGACCGCATCGGCCCGGGCGGCGTTCAGCAGGGCATTCAGACCCAGTTCCAGCGCCGCGCGTTCCTCCGGCGACAGCCGCCCCAGGATCGCCTCGGCCCGGGCCGCGACCCGGGGATAGGCCTCTTCGAACAGCGCACGCCCCTTCGGGGTGCAACTGTAGATCCGCAACCGCCGGTCCTGAAGCGAGACGGTCCGGCGGATCAGCCCCTTCTGCTCCAGCCGGCTGGCAGCGCGGCTGACCTGCACCCGGTCCATCGACGACCGCCGCGCCAGGTCCAGCGAAGACAGGCTCTCTTCCCCGGCCAGCAGGAACAGGAACCGCCATTCCTCGCGGCTGAAGCCGTAGTCATGCTGATACACCTCGACCAGGTGGCGCGAGAACGCCTCGGCGGTGACCGCAAGCTGGTAGGGGAAGAAGGTCTGCAGCATGACGGAGCATCCGGAGGTGAAAAGATCCCCCGGTATACGAGAAAAATCACCCGTTTCAAGCCCCGGGCGACGGTGCCCGGGGCCCTGGCCCGGCGATTGCCTCAGGCCGGGCGGCGCCGGGCCAGGGCGTAGAAGCCCGCGCCCAGCAGCGTCGAAAGCCCGACCAGCAGGTATTGCCATTCGGTCCCCAGCTGCAGGAAGGAGGTGGCCGAGGCATTGACCTGCACCAGGATCGCGCCGAACAGCGTCGCAAGGAAACTGCCCCGCCCGCCGCTGATGATCGCGCCCCCCAGCACCACGGCGGTGATCGACATCAGGCTGTAGTTGATCCCCGTGGTCGGAGAGCCAAAGCCCACTTCCCCGGCCAGGATCAGCCCGCCGATGCCGGTCAGCAGCCCGGCCAGCGCGAAGACCGCCGGCACCGTCACCGTGCGGCGCAGCCCCAGCCGGAAGGCCGAGGCCCCGTCCGAGCCGATCGCGCGCAGCGCCCGCCCGGTGCGGCTGCGGAAGGTCATCCATTCGAAGCCCAGGCAGGCCAGCAGCGCCAGCGCCGCCGCCACCGGCAGCAGAACCAGCTTCGAGGTGAAGAAGGTGCTGAGATCGAAGGCGATGGCCCCGTCCGGAAGCGGGCGCAGCAGCAGCGACACCCCCTGAAGCCCGAAGAAGGAGGCCAGGGTCACCACGATGGACGGCAGCCTGAGCCAGATGATCAGCAGCCCCTGCACCGCGCCGATCAGCGTGGTCAGCGCCAGGATCCCGACCGCTCCCAGCCCGAGCGCCCCGGCGCCATTGCCATCCGGCAGCCAGAAGGAGGCGACCACCACCACCAGCCCGGCCATGGGACCCAGGGAAAAGTCGATCTCTCCGACCAGCATCACCGCCAGCTGCGCGAAGGAGATGAAGGCCAGAACGCTCAGGAACGACAGGAAGATGCCGATGTTGTAGGCCGACAGGAAATTGCCGTTCGCGCTGCTGGCCCAGACCGAAATCGCGGCGGCCAGCACCGTCAGCACCAGCACCGGGAAGTGATCGTGCCCGGCGATGCGCGCACGCAGAGAGGGGCCGCGCCGCGCCTCGGCCCGCCCCTCCCGGCGGGAGGTCGATTGCAGGTTGGCGGCGGTGATCGCCTCGTCATTGACCTGATCGCCCGACAGCTCGGCGCTGATCTGACCGCGGCTGAACACCAGCACCCGGTCGCACAGCCCCTCCAGCTCCACCCCGTCGGAAGAGGCGACCAGCACGGCGATGCCTTCTGCCGCGAGGCGGCGCAGGTGGAAGTAGACCTCGCTTTTCGAACCGATGTCGACGCCCTTGGTGGGTTCGTCGATCAGCAGGACACGGGGGGCGGCCAGGACCTCCCGGGCGATCAGCACCTTCTGCTGGTTGCCCCCCGAGAGCGCGGAAACCGGCGTGCCCCGCCCCGGCGTCTTGATCGAGAAGTCGCGGATCGCGCGGTCCGCCAGCCGGGCCTCTGCCGGCCCCGCGACCAGCCCGCCGGGGGCCAGCGCGTCCATGTTGCCAAGGCCCAGGTTCTCCTGCACGGAGAGCGACAGGAACAGCCCCTCGCTGTGGCGGTCATCGGGCACGAAGCCGATGCCGGCCTTCTGGGCACTGTCGCGGCTGGCGCAATCGACCGGCACCCCGGCAATGGCGATCCGGCCCGAACGCGCCTGCTCCAGCCCCGCGAGCGCACGCATCACCTCGCGCTGGCCCTGCCCCTCGACCCCGGCCAGGCCCAGGATCTCTCCCGGGCGGATCTGCAGGGAGACATCGCGAAAGCCCGGACCGGACAGGCCGGAAACCTCGAACAGCGGCGCCGCGTCCGCATCGGCGGGGGTCTTCGAGGGGAACACCTGGCCCAGGGACTGCCCGACGATCAGCGCGACAACCTCGTCATGGCTCAGCTCCGCGGCGGGGCGTGTGGTGATCATCTGCCCGTCGCGCAGCACCGAGAGCGTGTCGGCAATCTGCGCCACCTCGTTCAGCCGGTGCGAGATGTAGACGATGGCCAGCCCCTCGGCGCGCAGGCTGCGGATCACCTCGAAGAGGGCGCGCACGTCCTCGTCCTTGAAGGGTTCGGTCGGTTCGTCCAGCACCAGAACGCGGGGGTTGCTGGCCAGGGCGCGGACGATCTCGGCCACGTGCTTCTGGCCAAGGGACAGATCGGCCACGCGGGCGGTGGGCGCCATGCGCAGGCCGGGGGCGGCGACCCGCTCGATCAGCGCGCGGGCACGCTCGGCGCCGCCGGGGCGCCCGTAGTCGGGGTTCACCAGCGCCAGGCATTCCAGCACCGTCAGATGCGCGGGCAGGGCGGGGTGCTGGTAGGCCACCGACAGGCCGAGCCGGCGCATGGTGACCGGATCGGGATCCGGAACCGGGGTGCCGTCGACCTCGATCGTGCCGGCGCTGGCGCGCAGCACCCCGGCGGCGACGTTGATCAGGGTGGACTTGCCGGCGCCGTTCTCGCCCACGACGGCATGGACTTCGCCGGGCCGGATCGACAGGTCGACACCATTCAGCGCGACGGTGCGCCCGAAGGTCTTGCGGATGCCGCTCAGGCGGATGACGGGGGTCTGGGTCATTGCAACCTCCTCTCAGCGGGTGGTGCCGCGGAAGGCGGCGGGCAGGGCCACGCCCAGCAGGATGATGGCGGCCTGGGTGATGTTCTGGATCGACTGCGCGAAGCCCAGAGAGATCACCAGCTGGTTCAGGTAGGTCAGGAACAGCGCCCCGATCAGCGTTGCGGGCAGGCTGCCCTTGTCGCCGTTCAGCGGATTGCCCCCGACCACCACGGCCGCGACCGTGGTCAGCATGTAGGGCACCCCGCACAGCAGCGTCGGCGTGGTCAGAAAGCCCGAGAGCAGGATCGCCGCGCTGGCAAAGCCGAACCCCGCCAGCGCATAGGTCATCACCTGGTAGCGTGCGACCGGAAAGGCCAGGGCGCGGGCGGTCGCGGGGTTCACCCCCACCGCGATGAACTGCCGCCCCATGCGGGTGCGCGCCAGCACGAAGACCGCCACCGCCAGCATCACGAGGGCCAGCAGCGCGATCTGCGGCACCCCCAGCAGGCGACCGTTCATCAGCCCGACCAGCACCGGATGCGCCGAGACGGGCACCCCGTTCGACAGCCCGTAGGCCAGCCCCAGCATCACCGCGTTCATGCCGATGGTGGTGACCAGCGGCGTGATCCTGAGCGCCCGGATCAGCAGCCCGTTCACCAGCCCGGCAAGGGTGCCAAAGGCCAGCGTCGCCAGCACTGCCAGCCCCAGGCGGCCACTGCCGCCACCCGCCGCCAGCTGCGTCACCAGCACCGCCGAAGCCGACATGATGCCGGCGACCGACAGGTCGAAGCCGCGCTGCTGGATCACCAGGTGCTGGCCGACCGACGCCACGCAGAGCACCGCCGCGAAGGGCAGCATCGTCAGCAGCACCGCCGGCGCGACCGAGCGCGGCTCAAGCAGCGCGCCGATCAGCAGCAGCGCGGCAAGCCCGGCCAGCGCGCGCCCCAGCGGGCGGCGAAAGAAGGCCCGCAGCCACTGTCCGCTGTCCGCCGCATCGGCGGTTCCGGAACCCGACAGGGCCCTTGTCGTCTGGTTTGTCATGTTGTCCTCCCTGGGGTGCGCCCCGTCCTCCCGGGGTGCGAACGGGCCCCTGTCGGACCCGGCATGATCTGCAAGGCTAGCCCTGAGGTTGTGGCCCCGCTTGTCTGGCGCCGTCATTCCCTTGACTGGCGCGGACAGCCCTCCGGACCATACGCAAACGTATTTCCCGCTCTGCGAGATTGGCCGCCGCGATCAAGCGACTGTCGGCGTCAGTCAAGCGCCCCGCCCCCGACCCGCACTAGCGTCAGGAGGCAGCCGCATCCCGGCCTTCCCAAAAGCGGAGAGCCGAAACGCTCTGGAGGAGCCGCGAAGCGCCGGGGGCTGCCAATGCAACGGGAGGAACCACCATGACATCCATTCGCCGGACGGGCCTTGCGCTCGGCTGTGCCACCGCCGCCCTTCTGGCGCTCGGACCGGTCCAGGGCCGCGCCCTCGACCTCGCGCCCGACAAGGTCGGCACCGAGGCCGAGTTCCAGGACATCAAGCAGTTCTGCGGCACCAAGCCGATCCGCGTCGCCCTGTCGGACGGCTGGGGCGGCAACACCTGGCGCAAGACCGCCCGAGCCGAGTTCGAGGACGAGGCCGCCAAGTGCCCCAACATCACCCAGGTCGCCTATACCGATGCCGGCGGCAACCCCGAGCAGCAGATCCAGGACATCCAGTCGCTGACCGCGCAGGGCTACGACGTGATCCTGGTGTCCTTCGACTTCGTGCAGTCGAACCTGCGGGCGATGCAGGCGGCGCGCCGGGCCGGGGCTTCTGTCGTGCTGTACAACACCGGCACCACGCTGCCCGCGAAGCTGGGGGTGAATTACGATTCCCGCGTCACCCTGGACCTTGAGGCCGAGGGCAAGCTTTGGGGCGAATGGGCCGTGAAGTACCTGCACGGCAAGGGCAACGTCCTGCCCTTTGGCGGCACGCCCGGCGCCCAGCCGACGCTCAGCTACCGGGAGGGCTGGCAGCCGGTCTTCGATGCGAACCCCGATATCAAGGTGCTTCAGGACCCGGTGGTGACCAACTGGGATCCGGCGCAATATACCTCGGCCACCTCGGCGCTGCTGGGCAAGTACGACCATATCGACCTTCTGCTGTCGGATTACATCACCGGCGTCATGGGGGCGGTGCGCGCCTTCCAGAATGCCGGGCGCCCTCTGGTCGCCGTCACCGGTGTTGATGCCAACGAGGTGCACTGCTTTTACGAGGACGTGAAGGACAAGGAGCCCGGCTTCCAGTTCCTGACCCTCAGCGGCGGCACCTGGCAGACCCGTCTGGCGCTGCGCAAGGGCCTCGCCCATCACAACGGCATCGACGACACCGAACCCAGCATCATCGAACCGACGGTGATTGCCGACAGCCTGTCCGACGATCCCGAACTGGCGCCGCATTGCGACCGCGATCTGCCGATGGATGCCTCTTTCGGCTCCTCCTACCTCAGCCGTGAGGCCTTCAAGGCGATGCTGGGCCAGTAGGCCCCGCAGTCGGTCCCTTCGGGGGCCGGATGCCCGGGCGCCCCGCCCCCTCGGGGCTGCCCGGGCCCCATCCCGAAGGAGGATTTCATGAGCGACGCAAGATACGACTACATCGTGATCGGATCGGGGGCGGCGGGCAGCGTCGTCGCGGCCCGCCTGGCCGAGGATCCCGGCACCCGCGTGCTGGTGCTGGAGGAAGGCCCCGACGACCGCAGCCTGTTCATCAAGGCCAATGGCGGCTTCTTCCGCACCCATGGCACCGAGCGCACCTTCCTGTTCCACACCGAACCCGAACCCGGCTGCCACGACCGCGAACTGGTGGTGATGCAGGGGCGGACCCTGGGCGGGGGCACCTCGGTCAATGCGATGTGCTATTCGCGCGGCCAGCACGCGGATTACGACGACTGGGCTGCAATGGGCTGCACGGGCTGGAGCTACGAGGAGGTGCTGCCCTATTTCCGCCGCTCGGAAAGCAATGCCAGGCTGTCGGGGCGCTATCACGGCGCCAGCGGGCCGATGCGGGTTTCCGACGGGGTGCATCGCCATGTCCTGACCGAAGCCTTCGTGCGCGCCGCCCAGGAAACCACCCTGCCGGGGCGCAACCAGCTGATCCCGTTCAACCATGATTTCAACGGCGCCATCCAGGAGGGTGCGGGCTACTACCAGACCATGAGCTATCGCGGAGAGCGTTCCAGCACCGCGCGCAGCTTCCTGGCGCGGGGCGGAGAGAACCTTGTGGTGCGCCCCTCGTCCCGGGTGAACCGCATCCTGCTGGAGGGGCGGCGGGCGGTCGGCGTGGCGCTGCACCGGCCCGATGGCTCCGAAGAGGTGGTGCGGGCGGCGCGCGAAGTGATCCTGAGCGCCGGCACGCTGATGACCCCGAAACTGCTGATGCTTTCCGGGATCGGCCCGGTGGATCAGCTGAAGCGCCACGGCATCGAGGTCCGCGTGGCGTCCGAGAACGTCGGGCGCGGCTACCAGGATCACTCCATGGTGCCCTACGACATGACACTGAAGCAGCCGGTCAGCCTCTACGGGCAGGACCGTGGCTTCAACCGCATCCGCAACGGGCTGGAATGGCTGCTGTTCCGGCACGGGCCGCTGGCCTCCAACGTGGTCGAGGCGGGGGGCTATTTCGACTTCGACGGCGATGGCCGCCCCGAGATCCAGCTGAACGCGCTGGCGGTCTCTTCGGCAGGCTGGGGCGATCCGATCCCCGAGGATCACCGCTTTTCGCTCGCGCCGCTGTGCCTGACCTGCCATTCGCGCGGAGAAATCACCCTGCGCAGCGCCGATCCCGCCGACATGCCGGTGGTGCGTACCAACTTCCTGCACGAGACCGACCTGACCGCGCTGGTCAACGGGATCGAGCTGTCGCGGCAGATCTGCGCCGCGCCGTCGCTGCAAGCCTATGTGGACAGCGAAAGCCTGCCCGGCCCGGCGGTGGGTGCGGATCGTGCGGCAATCGCCGATTACGTGCTCGATCACGTCAAGATCGGCCTGCATCCGACCTCCAGCTGCGCCATGGGGTCGGGGGCGGATACGGTGGTCGATCCGGAACTGCGGGTGCGCGGCACCGAGGGGCTGCGCATCGTCGATGGCTCTGTCGCGCCGATCATCCCGCGCGGCAACACCACCGCCCCGATCATCATGATCGCCGAGAAGGCGGCGGACCTGATCCGCGGCCGCTCCCTGCAAGGCGAGGCCCCCGCGCCGCGCTTCGAAACCGCCTGACGGACAAGACCGGAGGATCCCATGAGCACCTATTTCGACACCCTGAAGATCGGCGACCTGGAGCTGCCCAACCGCATCGTCATGCCGGCGCTGACCCGCGCGCGCGCCAGCCGCGAGGGCGTACCCCAGCCGATCATGCGCGAGTACTACCGCGCCCGTGCCTCGGCCGGACTGATCATCAGCGAGGGCACCTATGTCAACGCCGAAACCTGCGCCTTCGAATACGCTCCGGGCATTTACACCGATGCCCAGGTCGAGGCCTGGAAGCCGATCACCGAGGCCGTGCATGACGAGGGCGGGCGGATCTTCTGCCAGCTCTGGCATTGCGGGCGGGCCGGGGCGGCGGCGCTGCTGGGCGGGCAGGCGCCGCTGTCGCCCAGCGGGGTGAACGATGATCCGGGCATGGTGGATGTCTATGCCGGGCTGGCGAACGGCAGCTATGCCAAGATCATGGCGACCCCCTCGCGTGCCATGACCCTGGACGACATCCACCGCACCATCGCCGATTTCGGCCGCGCCGCCGCCCGGGCGAAGGCTGCCGGCTTCGACGGGGTCGAGATCCACGCCGCCAACGGCTACCTGCCGCACCAGTTCCTCTCGGGCGTGCTGAACACCCGCGAGGATGCCTATGGCGGCTCGCTGGAAAACCGCGCCCGCTTCCTCACCGAAAGCTTCGCCGCCATCGCCGAAAGCTTTGCGCCGGGCCGCATCGGCATCCGCGTATCGCCCTATGCGGCCTACAACAACACCCGCGAAGCCGACCCCCACGCCACCTACAGCGATCTGGCGCAGCGGATGCAGGGGCTGGGTGCGGGCTACATGCACTTTGCCGACATGAACGGCTGGTTCGGCAACCCGGCGCGCGACCGGATCCTGGCGGCGCTGCGCCCGCATTTCGCCGGGCCGATCATCGGCAATGGCGGCCTGACCCCGGAACAGGGCAGCGACCTGCTGGCCACCGGACAGGTGCAGGCCGTGGCCTTCGGGCGCGGCTTCCTGGCCAATCCCGATCTTGTCACCCGCATCGCCAAGCGCGCCCCGCTTGCCGATCCGCGCCCCGAGGGCTGGTACGCCGCCGGCGCGCTTGGCTACACCGATTACCCCGCGCTGGCCGAGACCCAGCCCGCCTGAGGCGGCCCGCGCAGCAGACCATCCAAGGAGGAGTATCCCATGACCACGCAGACCATGGCCGACCGTGCCCTGATGACCGAGGCCGTTGCCCGCTATGCCTGGGGCTATGACATGAACGATTTCGACATGCTGGGCAGCGTCTTCACCGAGGACGCCACCAGCGGCGGCGTCGTCACCGGCACCGACATCAAGTGGGGCCCGATGCAGGGGCGCGACCAGATCGTCTCGATCCTGAAGTCGATCCGCGACGCCCAGACCGATCAGCGGCGACACAATACGATGAATGTCATCGTGCGGGCGCAGGACGACAGCAGCGCGAGCCTCGTGTGCAACGTCGCCCTGTCCTCCAGCGAGGGCGGCCAGACCAAGCTGCTGACCGCCGGCTATTACGAGGTCGACCTGACCAAGCAGGGCGACGCCTGGCTGATCACGCGCCTTGACGGCGTGCTGGACAGCCCGTTCTGAACTTCGAGGGAGAGAGCAGAGATGAAGGATTTCGAAGACAAGGTCGCGCTGGTCACCGGCGGCGCATCGGGCATCGGGGCCGCCACCGCCAAGCTTCTGGCGCGGCGCGGGGCCAGGGTGGTGCTGGCAGACATGAACGCCGAGAAGCTTTCCGTCGTGAAGGCCGAGATCGAGGCCGAGGGCGGGATGGCCACCATCGCGGTCTGCAACGTCACCAGGGACGAGGACATTGCCGCCGCAGTCACCACCGCGGTCGAGACCTACGGCAAGCTTGATTACGGGGTGAACAACGCCGGGATCACCGGCCCGATCGGCCCGCTGGTGGACTATGACCTGGAGGCGGCGCGCAGCATCGTCAACATCGACCTGATGGCGGTGATCTCCTGCATGAAGGAAGAGCTGAAGGTGATGGTACCAGCCGGTTGCGGCGCCATCGTCAACACCTCCTCGATCTGGGGGCTGACGGCGGGGGCGAACTTCGTCGCCTATACCGCCGCCAAGCACGGCGTCTCGGGGGCCACCAAGGCCGCCGCCCTCGAGGTGGCAGAGCAGGGCATCCGCATCAACGCCATCGCGCCGGGCTTCACCTACACGCCGATGATCTCGGACCAGGGGCTGTCGATCCAGAAGGACAGCGAGGCCTACAAGGCCGGCGCCGCCAACCACCCGATGAACCGCTGGGGAGAGCCCGAGGACATGGCCCAGGGCATTGCCTGGCTGCTCTCGGATGCGGCCTCTTTCACCACCGGCACCATCCTGTCCATCGACGGCGGCTTCGTCGCCCGGTGACAGGACGCCCCGGGGGGCCATCCCCGGGGCCTGTCCGGCCCCTGCTCCCGGGCCGGACAGCCTTTCGCAACATGCCAACAGGCGCCGCCGGATCGCTCCGGGGCGCCTCTTGGCATTGCGGTGGATGGCTCAATGCAGCGGCGCGACCTCGGGGCAGCGCCCCTCGCCCAGGGTCGCGCTTGGCGTCTGGCCGTAGCGCGCCTTGAAGGCCCGGCTGAAATGCGAGAAATCGTTGAAGCCGCATTTCATCGCCACCTCGGAAACGCTGTGGCGCCCGTTGCCGGTACGCAGCATGGTGCGCGCGGCCTCCAGGCGCTGCCCCCACATCCATTTCGCCGGCGTGATGCCCCGCTGGGCAAAGGCCCGGCTGAGCGTGCGCGCCGAGACCCCGATCGCCGAGGGCACGCAGGCCACGTCGAAATCGGGATCGAACAGGCGCTCCCGGATCATCGCCTGGGCCTGTTCGACGATGCGCCCGTAGCGCCCGTCGCCCTCGCTGATGCCGTTGAAGCATTCGTCGAAGGCCAGTGCCACCAGGTCGATCAGCGTCGAGGACAGCATGAGCGGAGCGCTGTCATTGCTGTCCACCGTCTCCATCGTGGCGCGCAGCATGGTGGAGGCAAGCCGCGCATAGCGCCCCGCCGCCGCCACCCGCATCGCCGAGACCGCCTCGGCGCGGGGCAGGCGCAGGTCCAGCTCGGCGCGCGGCACCTTGAGATGCAGCGCCTCGTAATCCTCGCAGCTGAGGTCATAGGGGCGGGCGGTGTCGATCAGGCAGAGATCGCCGGCCCCCAGGCGGGTGGTGCGCCCGGCCTGGGAAAACGCCTGCTGCCCCTTCAGCGGCAGCGCCAGCAGGTAATCGTCGGTCTGGCTGGTGCGGATATTGTCCGGGGTACGCCGGTAAAGTGCATCGCTGGAACGCACCCGGGTCAGGCTGGTGCGCCCGATCTGCTTGATGTCGAGACGCGCCGCGAAGGGGCGGTCGGTGGGAAAATCGGCCGTCACCGGCGCATAGGTCCGGCAGACCACGTCGCTCCAGTAGGCCAGGATGTCCTTGGACGGTATTCTTTGCGTGCTGAGACTTTGCACTGTTTCCTCCCTCAGTTCCGTGCCGGCCCGTGTGGTCCGGCGAAAAGAGCCGCAGGGGATCCTCCTCATCCCCTGCGACTCTCTGTCATCTTATGCCATTTTTGCGACCTGTAATGCCTCTTCGAGGATCGCCTGGGCGCCGACGTGATTGGCCAGCGTCAGGATCAGCCGGGCATTCAGGGCCTGGCTCTCTTCCTCGCTGCGCTCCTCGTGGACCGCCAGAAGGCAGGCGTAGAATTCATCGGGCTGCTCGAGGTTGGGGGTGGTGATCAGACCGCTCATGGCTCAGGCCTCCTTGCCGCAGGCCCGGCGCAGGGCGGCGCGCAGGGCGGTGTCGTCGTAATGGTCCCAGCGGGCCACGACATGCTGGTCGGGGCGCACCAGATAGACGCCCGAGGGCGCATCGCCGAGGTAGCGCGCGGCCAGCGCGCCGCTCGGGTCATCGCTGGCGGACAGCGCGAGGCGGGTGACGGTGACGCCCGCCTCGAGGATCGCGTCGGGGGCCTCGGCATCGATGGTCAGCAGGCTGAAGCCGCCCCCGCCCATCCGGCACAGCAGGAAGCCGTTGCCAAGCGGCGCATCGGGGCAGGCGCTGCCGGGACGGGTGCGCGCCGGGGCGCCGGGCAGCGCGTCCTCGCCGTTCAGCGACAGCCCGTCATAGGTGCAGGGCACCGAGAGGCGGCCCGAGTTGACGATCGGGCGGGCGAATTCGTAACGCTCGGCCAGATCCAGTACGGCGTTGCGGAACATGTGGCTGATCTTCGACTTCGGGGTGATGAAATCGGTCGAGCGGGTGGAGTTGCGGATGTTCTCATCCGCACCGAAACGGCGTTCCTCGTCGTAGCTGTCCATCAGCGCCTCGGGCGCCTCGCCACGCAGCACCATGCCCAGCTTCCAGCCCAGGTTGTCGACATCCTGCATCCCGGAATTCGCCCCGCGCGCCCCGAAGGGCGACACCTGGTGCGCGCTGTCACCGGCAAACAGCACCCGGCCATGGCGGAACTTCTGCATCCGGCGGCACTGGAAGGTGTAGATCGAGGACCAGACGATCTCGTAATCCACACCCTCGCCCAGCATCGCATCCAGACGGCGGCGGATGTTCTCTTCCTTCATCTCTTCCTTGCGGTCGATGTCCCAGCCGATCTGGAAATCGACCCGCCAGACGTCATCGGGCTGCTTGTGCAGCAGGGTCGAGGCGCCGGACTTGAACCAGGGTTCAAACCAGAACCAGCGTTCCGTCGGGAAGGTGCCGTTGGTCATGCGGATATCGGCGATCAGGAAGCTGTCCCTGAACACCCGCCCCTCGAAATCGAGCCCCATCATGGAGCGCACCGGAGAGGAGGCGCCATCGCTGGCGATCAGCCAGTCGGCCTCAAGCCGGTAGGGGCCCTCCGGGGTCATCACCTCCAGCGCGACGTGATCGTCGAAGGTCTCCACCGCATCGACGCGGTTCTTGCCGCGGATCTGGATCGGCGCGCCCTTGGCCTGTTCCTCGACGATCTGCTCGAACAGGAAGCGTTCGAAATAGGGCTGCTGGAGGTTGATGAAGGCCGGATACTTGTGGCCGTCCTCGGGCAGGAGGTTGAATTCGTAGATCTGGCGGTTGTCGTGGAACACCTTGCCGAGGTTCCAGACCACGCCCTTCTGGACGATCGGGTCGCCGCAGCCGTAGCGGTCGGCGATCTCCAGGCTGCGCTTGGCAAAGCAGATCGCGCGGCTGCCCATGCCGATGCCTTCATGGTCGTCCAGAAGCACGACGGGAATGCCCTGCCGCCCGAGATCCAGCGCCGAGGCCAGACCGATGGGGCCGCCGCCGACGATCACCACGGGATGGCGCACCGGGATCCCGGCCTCCTGATCGGCCGAGCGCATGTAGGGGTAAAGCTTGAAGGCCAGGCTGTATCTGTCCTGAAACACGGATCGGGTCCTCCCATTGGACATGCCGGAAGAGGCCGCTGGCGGGCCGCCCGGCGTCTAGGCCGGAGCGCCGCAGCGCTCCGGGTCACTGTCTGATCATCCTCGCGGCAGGGATCCTCAGCCCTGCAGCGCGGCCCACATCTGCTGGTCGCGCTCGGCGGTCCAGACGCGGGGGGTGTCGATGCCGCGGGCCTCGTCATAGGCGCGGGCGACGTTGAAGGGCAGGCAGTGTTCGTAGATCGCATAGTTGGCGAACTTCGGATCGCATTCCGCGCGCACCGCGTCCCAGGCCTCTTTCAGGGTGCCGCCCCGGGCCACCACGCGCGCCACCGGCTTGTAGGTGCTGGAGACGAAATCGGCGGTGTTGGCGATGGCATCGGCCACCATCTTTTCCCCCACCAGCGCGTCGCCCCGACCGGGCGCGATGGATTTCGGCTGATAGGCGGCGATCTTCGCCAGCGTCTCGGGCCAGTCGCGGAAATGGCCGTCGCCGCAGTAGCAGGCCGAGTGGTATTCCACGATGTCACCGGTGAACATCACCTCCTGGTCGGGCACCCAGATCACCGCATCGCCGGCGGTATGGGCGCGGCCCGGGGTCATGATGTCGACCCGGCGCTTGCCCAGATAGACCGTCATGCGGTCGCTGAAGGTGGTGGTGGGGCGGGTCAGGCCGGGGATTTCCTCATGGCCCTGGAACAGGCGGGGGAAACGGCCGAACTCGCTGTCCCAGTCCTCCTGGCCGCGTTCCTCGACCTGGGCGGCGGCGGTGTCGGACATGATGATCTCACGCGCGCCGTAGGCGCTGGCGCCCAGCACGCGGACGGCGTGATAGTGGGTCAGCACGACATGGCTGATCGGCTTGTCGGTGACCGAGCGCACGCACTCCATCACCTTGCGCGCGAGCCGGGGGGTGGCCTGGGCCTCGACGATCATGACGCTGTCGTCGCCGATGATGACGCCGGTGTTGGGATCGCCCTCGGCGGTGAAGGCATAGAGGTCGTCGCCGACCTCGGTGAAGCTGATCGTCTTTTCGGCCAGGTCGCCCTGGGATGCGAATGCTTTTGCCATGGTGTCAGTCCTTCAAGGTTAGTGCGCCCAGTCGGGCAGGTCGATGGCGGGCAGCACCTTGCCGGTGCAGGCGCCGAAGCCGATGCGGTAGCCGTCCCCCTGCGCCGCGCCGCGCAGGGTCAGCGTGTCGCCGTCTTCCAGGAAGCTGCGGGGGGTGCCGTCGGGCAGGGTCAACGGTTCCTTGCCGCCCCAGCTGAGTTCCAGCAGGGAGCCCCGGCTGTCCTTCGTGGTGCCCGAGATCGTGCCCGAGCCGAGCAGATCGCCCACCCGCATGGAACAGCCCGAGGTGGTGTGATGGCAGAGCTGCTGCGCGGCGGAGTAATACATCTGGTCGTAATTGGTCCGCGCGATCACGGTTTCCGCGCCGCCCTCGGGGGTCAGCGAAACCTCCAGCGCGATATCGTACAGCATCGGGCCGGGTTCGCTGAGGTAGGGCAGCAGGGGACGTTCGCGTTCGGGCGTGGCGGTGCGGAAGGGCTCCAGCGCGGCGCGGGTGACGATCCAGGGGCTGATCGTGGTCGCGGTGGCCTTGGCCTGGAAGGGGCCGAGCGGCTGGTATTCCCAGGCCTGCACATCGCGCGCCGACCAGTCGTTCAGCAGCACGTAGCCGAAAATCATCTGATCCGCCTCTGCGACCGACACCATGCCCGAGGAAGGCTGGCCGACGATCGCGCCCATCTCGAGCTCAAGATCGAAGCGGGCGCAGGGGGCGAAACGGGGCAGATCGTCGTTCGGGCCCTTCAACTGCCCCCAGGGGCGCACCACGTCGGTCCCCGAGACGACGACGGAAGAGGCGCGCCCGTTGTAGCCGATGGGGATCGACAACCAGTTCGGCGGCAGCGCGTTTTCGGGGCCGCGGAACATCGTGCCGACATTCATCGCATGGTTCTTCGAGGCGTAGAAATCGGTGTATTCGGTGACGGTGAAGGGCAGATGCAGGGTGGCCTCGGCCTGGGGCACCAGCAGGTCCGCCAGCGCCTCGGCCTCGGGGGCGCCTTCGGCCAGAAGGGCGCCCAGGCGGTCGCGCAGCGCTTCCCAGGTGGCCGGCCCGGCGGCCATCACCGCGTTCCAGCTGCCCGCCTGCAGCAGCGGACCGCCCGGCAGGGTCAAAAGCCCGAGGGTTTCGGCGGTGGCGGCATCCAGGATCATGTCGCCGATCGCCACGCCGCAGCGCGGGGCCGCGCCGGCGCTCGAGAAGACGCCGTAGGGCAGGTTGTCGAGGGGGAAATCGGTCCGGGCGCTGTTGGCGCTGGCGACCCAGCTGGTCTTGAAGGGCATGGTTCGGTCTCGGCTGTCTTGGGAAAGGGACAGGCCCCCGGTCCGGCGCCGGAGGGGACTCCGGGCCGGGGGCCTGCGGGCTGGGGCAGGTGGGTGAGAGGGTTACTTGCCCCAGTTGCCTTCGGGCGTGCCGTCGAAATGCTTCGTCAGGCTGTCCCAGCAGTCGATGTAATCGTCCTGAAGCGGCGCCTCCTGCGCCGCGAAGGCGGTCAGATGCTGCGGGAAGCGGGTCTCGAACATGAAGGACATGGTATTGTCGAGCTTGTTGGGCTGAAGATCCGCGAAGGTCGCCTTTTCAAAGGCCTCGTTGTCGGGGCCATGGGGCAGCATCATGTTGTGCAGGCTCATGCCGCCGGGGGCAAAGCCGTTGGGCTTGGCGTCGTATTCGCCGTAGATGTTGCCCATCAGTTCCGACATGACGTTCTTGTGGTACCAGGGCGGACGGAAGGTGTCCTCCATGGTCATCCAGCGCTCGCGGAACAGCACGAAGTCGATGTTCGCGGTCCCTTCCACGCCGGAAGGCGCGGTCAGCACGGTGAAGATCGAGGGATCGGGGTGATCGAACAGGATCGCGCCGATCGGGCAGTAATTGCGCAGATCGTATTTCACCGGCGCGTAGTTGCCGTGCCAGGCCACCACGTCGAGGGGCGAATGGTCGATCCAGGTCTCATGGAACTGGCCCTGCCATTTGATCACCACGCGGCTTTTGGCATCGCGGTCCTCGAAGGCGGCGACGGGGGTCTTGAAGTCGCGCCGGTTCGCCATGCAGTTGGCGCCGATGGGACCCCGGCCGGGCAGGTCGAACTTCTGGCCGTAATTCTCGCAGACGAAACCGCGGGCGGGGCCTTCGACCAGTTCGACCCGGTAGAGCAGGCCGCGCGGGATGATCGCGATCTCCTTGGGCTCCAGCTCGATCACGCCCAGCTCGGTCGCCAGCCGCAGCCGGCCCTCCTGCGGGACGATCAGCAGCTCGCTGTCGGCGGAATAGAAGTATTCGTCCTGCATCGAGGCGGTGACCAGGTAGACATGCGCGGCCATCCCCACCTGGGTATAGACATCGCCCGCCGTGGTCATGGTGCGCATCCCGGTGATCCAGGTCAGCTTGTCCTCGGTATGGGGCACCGGATCCCAGCGGTACTGACCCAGGGAGGCAACCTTGGGATCGACGTTGGGCGCCGATTTCCAGTAGGGCACGTCGATCGGGGCGAAGCGGCCCGTATGCTTGACCGAGGGGCGGATGCGGTAGCACCAGGTGCGTTCGTTCTGGTGGCTGGGGGCGGTGAAGGCGGTGCCCGAAAGCTGCTCTCCGTACAGACCATAGGCGCATTTCTGCGGGCTGTTCATGCCCTGGGGCAGGGCGCCGGGCAGGGCCTCGGTTTCAAAATCATTGCCAAAGCCCGGCATGTAGCCGGTCGTGGTGACGGTGCTGCTGTCGGCACGTTTCAGTTCGGAATGATACACTTTTACCTCCCAGTTCAGTGCGGTTCCGGGCGGGCCATGCGGCCCCGGTCCTGATGGTTCGAGTATTTCATTGCATTTGCAATGATGTCAATCTATTTGTTGCAAATGATATGAGTTTCGCGCAACCTCATGGAATACCGTGAAAAGGGACAGACCTGCATGACCGAGATGAACGGCAAGCCCCTTCCCGAATTCGATCTGGACGGCTATCTGCCCTACCGGCTGGCGGTTCTGGCGACCGATCTGTCGAAGGACCTTGCGGACCAGTACCGCGCGCGTTTCGACATTTCGGTGGCGGAATGGCGGGTGCTGGTGAACGTGGGCTATGCCGGCACCCCCTCGGTGCGCGACATCGAGCGCCGGGTGAGCCTGGAAAAATCCAAGGTCAGCCGGGCCGCCGCTCGGCTGGAGGCCGCCGGATACCTGGCGAAATGCACCGATCAGGCGGACCGCCGGCTGGTCAAGCTGTCGCTGACCCCGAAGGGGCGCGCCCTGCTGACCGAGATCGTGCCCCTGGCCGAAGCCTACCAGCAGCAGATCCGTGACATGCTGGGCCCGCATTACCAGGCCCTCCAGGATGCGCTGACCACCCTCATGGAGAAGAAGAATCTATGATCACGCTCTACGACTACTGGCGCTCTTCGGCGAGCTACCGGGTGCGCATCGCCCTGGGCCTGATGGACGAAGCCTGGAGTGCCGTGCCGGTGGATCTGGTGAAGGGGGAACAGAGCGCGCCCGCGCATCTGGCGCGCAATCCGCAAGGTCTGGTGCCGGTGCTGGATATCGACGGTCTGCGGCTGACCCAGTCGCTGGCGATCCTGGAATATCTGGACGAGACGCGCGACCTCGGGCTGCTGCCCCAGGCCCCGGCCGAGCGCGCCCGGGTGCGCGCCCTGGCCCAGGCCATCGCGATGGAGATCCACCCGGTCTGCAACCTGCGTGTCGCCCGCCATGCCTCGGGCCATTCGGGCGGCGAAATCACCATGGAAAGCTGGATGCTCCGGTTCATGACCCCGGGCCTGCTGGCCTTCGAGGCGATGCTGGAGCCGGGCAGCCGCTTCTGCCATGGCGACCGGCCCGGGCTGGCCGATCTCTGCCTGGTGCCGCAGCTCTACAATGCCGACCGCTGGGGGGTGGACCTGTCGCCGATGCCGCGCATCCGCGCGGTGGCCGAAGCGCTGAACGGGATCGAGGCCGTGCGGGCCGCCCACCCCGACCATTTCCGCAGCGCCCTCGCCTGAGCGTCCCGCGCCGCGGCAGCCCCCCCGCAAGAGCGTCCCCGGGATGGGCGCCGCGGGCCGGACCTGCGGAACGGCCCGGCCTGGCCTCAGCAGGCTGCGGGGCCGCGCAGGATCGGGCAGGCGAAGGGGCAGGAACATCGGGCACGCATCCTTCTGAGAAAACACCCTATCTTGCCCCCGCCCCGGCGTCCGGCAAGCGCCGGTCCGCATATTGGCACTGCCGGTCAAGGAATTGGCGTGGCCAGTCAAATCCGAACGCGGCGACCGACCACCGCCGCGCGGTGACAGTCCGACGCATCGAGCGGCAAATCCATAATGTTGCTACGATGTTTACCACCTTTGGTATATTCAGGGTGGGGACGATCTCTTCGCGTGGACCAATGCCTGGACATTTCCAAATCTTGACCGGTCTGCCACGAGCACGCCGCCTGCGGTACTACGCCATCCGTCTCGGAGGCCTGCTGTGCCTCGCGGTCGGATTGTGCGCGCTCACGCTCAGCCTGGTTCACTGGGCCACCGGGCGGACCGACCTTGCGACCTCGGACTGGCTGCGTCGCTCGATCGCGAACGAACTTGATCAGGTGCAGGCGCAGATCCTGCACGAACAGGCCAGCATCACCCCCTGGGACGATGCCTATGCCGCCGTGGCCCGACCCGAGAATACCGACTGGCTCGACAACAACCTGCTCGAATGGCCGCACGACTATTTCGACTACCAGGAGGTGTTCCTGCTGGCCCCGGGGCCCAGGCTGATCCGCGGCTGGTCGGATGCCGGTGCGGTGCTGGCCCCCCTTTCCGCGGCGCGGCGGGCGCTGCTGGCACCGTTCGCCGCCCGACTGCGCGCGCGCCCCGCCGATGATTTCGCCGCCGGCCTGACCGAAATCGCGCTGCTGGAAGGCGCCCCCGTGGTCATCAGCCTCAGGCCGATCCTGCCCGAGAGCCGCGACGTGCTGCCCTCGGACCGCGACGATGCCGTGCTGCATGTGGCGATCTACAACCTCGCCAGGGACTTCCTGCCGAAGATCGAGGCGTCGCGACCCGGCGTTACCACCAGGATCCTGCCCGCCGGCGCCCCCCATGGCCCCGCTGCGCTGCCCTTGCAGAATGCCAATGGCCAGGCCCTGGCCTATGTCACCTGGAATGCGCCCCGCCCCGGCGACCGGGTCTTCCACGACATCCTGCCGATCCTGCTGGGCTTCATGGCCGCCGGGCTGATCCTGGTCGGCGTCGCCGGCTGGCTGATCCTGCGCGCCCGCCAGCGCGAACGCGCCGACATGGCCCGGATCGAGACCATGGCCAGGCACGATTCCCTGACCGGCCTATGGAACCGCAGCGGCTTTGCCAGCAGCGTCGATGCCCTGCTGCGCGCCGCTCCGGAGCAAGAGGTCGCCATGCTCTACATCGACCTCGACCGGTTCAAGCTGGCCAACGACACCTATGGCCACCATGTCGGGGACGAGCTGCTGCGGCAGGTGTCCCGCAGGCTGACCCAGACCGCGCCGGGGGCCCGGATCGCCCGGCTGGGCGGCGACGAATTCATCATCTTCCTGCCCGATGCCTCCGATCCGCAGGCCGTGGCCCAACAGGGAGAGCAGCTGCTGCGCGCCCTGCAGCCGGCCTTCGAGGTCAAAGGCCACAGCCTGCGTCTGGGGGCCAGCCTGGGCTATGCCTGCGACCGCGCCGCCATTGGCCGCGAAGAGCTGGTGCGCCGCGCCGATGCCGCGCTCTATGCCGCCAAGGCGGGCGGACGCAACCGCGCCGAACCCTACGATCCCCGCCTCGACCGCGAGATCAGCTTTCGCAAGCGGCTGGAACAGGATCTGCGCGCCGCGCTGGAGGCCGGCGGCGAGGGGCTGGAGCTGTATTTCCAGCCGGTCTACGCCACCCGCGACCGCAGCCTCGTTTCGGTCGAGGGGCTGATCCGCTGGACCCATGAGCGGCGCGGTCGCCTGCCGCCCTCTCTCTTCGTGCCACTGGCCGAGGAAAGCGACCTGATCGTCGAGCTGGGACGCTACGTTCTGCGCGAGGGCTGTCGCGCCGCGCGCCGCTGGCCGGGCGTGCGGATCGCGCTGAACGTCTCGGTGCGGGAACTGAACCAGCCCGGCTATGCCGACGGCGTCCGCGCCGTGCTGGCCGAAACCGGGCTGGAGCCGCACCGGCTGGAGCTGGAGATCACCGAGACCCTGCTGGCGGAAAGCCAGGATCCTTCCTTCCAGACCCTGCACGAACTGCGGGCCCTGGGCGTGTCCCTCGCACTGGACGATTTCGGCGTCGGTTTCTCGAATTTCGTGCGCCTGCGGGCGATGAAGGTGGACCGGATCAAGATCGACCGCAGCTTCGTCTCTGGGCTGCTGCTGCGCCCCGAGGACCTGGCGGTGGTGCGCAGCATGATCGAGCTGGCCCGGGCCTTCGGCCTGCAATCGACCGCCGAGGGGGTCGAGACCGAGGACCAGGCCCGGATCCTGACCGAACTGGGCTGCACCGACATGCAGGGCTTCCTGTTCTGCGCGCCGCAACCCGCCGGAGACCCGTTCCCGGCCCAGGCCCCGAACCGGTCGCGGACCTGATCAGCCCGGCGACAGGGTAATGCCTGTCAGTTTCCAGACCGACTCGCGCCCCTGGCAATCGGGCAGCGGACTGCAGCGCAGCGTCACCTCTCCGCGGCGTTGCAGCGCCTCTCCCCTGCGGGTCAGCGCGACCTCTACCGGAACCCGCGCCAGCAGATCCATGCCGGAGGCGCCGATGCGGATCGGGCTGAGCGTCCGGGCGGCGACCGCCTGATAGGGCTGCATGGCCTGGGCGAACCGTTCCGGCCCGTCGCGGTGCATGGCCGTGTCTGCGGCCCAGAACGCGAAGGCGGCCTCGTACCGGCCGGCGCCAAGCGCTTCGTAATAACGCCCGACCGTCGTCACCGGAACCGGCACCGTTGCGGGACCGGGCGCCGGAAGACATCCGGCCGTGAGCAGCATCAGCAGGGCAGGCAGCAGGCGGCGGGGCATCGCGGATCCTCTTTGGTTCCCGGTCAGCCTAGCGGGAAGACCTTACCAGTTCTGCCCCCCGAACATGAAAAACCCCGGGTCCCGCTTCCGGTCCCCGGGACTTTGGGGCAACGGAACGGGATCCGGGGGTCTTGGCTTGAGCCTCGCGGCTCAGGCGGGGCGATCAATGGGGCGATCAGCGGCCCGAAGTGGCCAGCAGCGGCACATCGGGGCGCGGGAAGCTGGTGACATTGATCTGGTCATCGACCGTCAGGCTGCGGCGCATCCGGTCGGCGGTGTTGAGCACCGAGGCATCGGCCAGCGTCGTGGTGCCGGAGGTCAGCGTCACCGTGGCAGAGGCGATGCCTTCGTTTTCCGGCGAGGCGTAGACCGAGGCGGCGGGCACCTGGACACTGCTGTAGGCGGCGTCATCGACATTGGCGAAAGCGGCACCGGCGGTGGTGGCGGCGATCAGGGCGGTAAGGGCGAAAGTTGCGCGTTTCATGTCTGTGTTCCTTCCTGTCTAGAGGTTAACGCCCGGGGCTCAGCGGCCCGAGGTGGCCAGCAGCGGCACATCGGCGCGCGGGAAGCTGGTGACATTGATCTGGTCGCCGACATGCAGGCTGCGGCGCATCCGGTCGGCGGTGTTGAGCACCGAGGCATCGGCCAGCGTCGTGGTGCCGGAGGTCAGCGTCACCGTGGCAGAGGCAATGCCTTCGTTTTCCGGCGAGGCATAGACCGAGGCGGCGGGCACCTGGACATTGCTGTAGGCGGCGTCATCGACATTGGCGAAAGCGGCACCGGCGGTGGTGGCGGCGATCAGGGCGGTAAGGGCAAAAGCTGCGCGTTTCATGTCTGTGTTCCTTCGTTTGCGTTTGGGGCGACGCGGTCGTTTGCGTCTGATGCAGCTGAGATAGACCCGGACGGTTCCGGTGATTAGCCGCTGTTTGTTGATAGGACTTTTTCGCACTGATGCACAATTTGCCAAATTATTAGAGCTCATGTGCAATTTCGCACATTATGGGCATATTCAGCACCTCTGCGAACGGTCCTTTTTCTTTTTTTCAAACAGTTGCCTTAGGTCCGGAGCCGGCCGGGCCAACGCGTCCAAAGCGCGCCGTCCCGACTGGGGCGGACGGATCGGCGCATCGGAGAAGCGGCCCGGCTTGGTCGCCCGGGCCAGGATCTTGCTCTGGGTACGGCTTATACGGATGACGGCCGCAGGGCCTATGCCCCCGACCGCATCCGAACGCAGTGACTGCGACGACATCCATCGCCGAGGTCCCTTCGGGCAGGCGGGCCGGCCTGCGACGGCGCCCTCCGTACCCGGATCGTCCGGGTGTCCGGGCCGATCCTCGTATTAACATAAGCTGAATTATCGAGTCGTTCAAGACGACGAAGAACCCGACCCGCGTCCGGCGGGCCGCGCCTCGGCCCCGGATCAGCGCTGGATCACGCCTTCCGTCGGGCGAATGCCCGAACCGTCGCTGAACCGGTGCAACCGGAACGGCGCCGGATCGACGATCGGAGCGGCGCCGGTGATCAGGTCGGCAGCCAGCCGCCCGGCCCCGGTGCCCAGCCCGAAACCGTGCCCCGAGAACCCGGTCGAGACGTAAAGGCCCGGAATTCCGCCGCGCACCCCCTCCGTCCCGGAGATCACCGGAATGATGTCGGGCAGGACGTCAATGTAGCCGGCCCATTTCTGCGCCACGGTGGCAGTGCGGAACGGTTCATAGGCCTCCCGGATGACCTCGAGCGCGCGGTCGATCTGCGTCTCGTCCGGCACCGGATCCAGGACGCGCGCGCGTTCGAAGGGGCTGACCTCGGTCGCGCTCCAGCGGCGCGGGGTGCGCAGCGCCTCGAAGAAGGCCGGACCCAGGCCCAGGCTGACATTGCGCCATTCGTTGCGCAGCGTCGGCAGGAAGGCCTTCAGCAGGCGGAAGCTGTCGGGCGTCAGCTGGTAGCGGCTGGGCAGCGCCGAGGCGATGGTATAGCCGCCATCGGCGCGCCGTCGCATCGTGAAATCGCGGAACTTCAGCGTCCCCTCGGGCCCGTCCGGCACCGGATCGGTGCGCAGCACGTTGCCCTTGGTGCGCAGCTGCGGCAGCGCGATCCCCAGGTTGCCCAGGAACAGCCGCGACCAGACGCCCCCGGCAACCAGCACGGCCGAACAGGCGATGCGGCCCTTTTCCGTCACCACGCCGGAAACCCGCCCTGCGGCGGTTTCGACCACGCGCACCGCGCAGTCCTGATGCACGCTGCCACCCCGCGCCTGCACCGCCCGAGCCATCGCCGGCACCGCCTTCTGCGGCTCGGCCCGCCCGTCATAGGGGTTGTGCAGCGCCCCGGTTATATCAAGCGAAAGGCCCGGGAACTGGGCCAGCGCCTCTTCGCGGTTCAGCAGCCGGGCCGGGATCTGGTAGGGCTGCAGGTCTTCCAGCGCGGACCGCTCGGCCTCGAAGGCCTGGGCGGTGGCGGTGGTATAGGTGACGCCGCAGCGCACGTAGCCGGTATCGGCGCCGATACGCGCATCCATCGCCTGCCACAGGCGCTGCGCTTCCACCATCAGGGGCAGTTCGCGCCGGTCACGATGGGTCAGACGCACCCAGCCCCAGTTGCGGCTGGATTGCTCTCCGGCAATATGGCCCTTCTCGCACAGGGCCACCTTGAGGCCGCGGTCGGCCAGTTCCAGCGCGGTGGCGACGCCGGCAATGCCGCCGCCGATGATCACCACATCGGCGTGCGCCGGCAATTCGGGGGTGTTGACGACCGGATCCGGCTTCGGTCCAGGCATGGGTCTGCTCCTTGGTTCGGCGCCACGCGGGCGCCCTGGGTCTTGATCCTGAAATCAGGCATGGGGCGGCAGCGGCGCCTTCTGGCGCAGCGCGCGCAGCCTGTCGCGCAGACGGTAGCCGCGCAGGGCGGCCTGCGGCGCGACGCTCATGTAGAGCGGCTGCCGGCTGAGCGGTTCGAGCCGCAGGTCGAGATCCGCCTCGGGCCGGCCAAGCGCCCAGTCCGACAGGATGCCGCCCAGCATCGAACCGGTGGGCACGCCGCGCCCCGACAGCCCGGTCATCGCCACCACGCCCGGCGCCAGCCCGTAGAGGCGCGGCACCGTCAGCCGTTGCATGTCAAGCTCTCCGTACCAGAAGAAATCCCACCGCAGCTCTTCCTTCAGGCCGGGATGCAGCCAGCGCAGCCGGTCCGACAGCACCTGCCGGGTATAGGCCGGATTGCGGCCCCGCGCGCCCATCGGGAACATCGAGGCGACGATGCGGTTCTCGCGGTTGTACTTGTAGACGTAGATGTCGCCGCGCCCGTCCTGGATGGTGGTGCGCCTGGGCAGCACCGCCGCCTGGCTTTCCGCGGACAGCGGCTGGGTCGCGGCCACGAAGACGCGCATGATGCGGAAGGTCTCTTCCAGTTTCGGCCAGCCGGCGACGGTATAGGCCCCGGTGGTGTAGATCACCTTTTCCGCCAGCACGGCCCCGCCGGGCGTGGCGACGCGCCAGGCGCCCTCCGCCCGGGTACAGCCGGTGACGCCCGACCCGGTGAAGACCTGCCCGCCCTCTTCCAGCACCGCGCGCCCCAGCCCGCGCGCATAGGCCAGCGCGTTGACCCCACCGGCTTCCTCGTGCAGCCAGCCGCCGTAGAAACGGGGCGATCCGGTGATCGCCTCCGCCTCGTCGCGGTCCAGCATCCGGGTCCGGGCGCCGACCGCGTTGTAGCTTTCCATGTGGCCGCGCAGGGTCTTCAGATGCGAGGGGAACAGCGCGCCCTGCACATAGCCGTTCTGCTCCCATTCGCAGTCGATGGCATGGCGCTGCACCATCTCCGCAACCTTGTCATTGGCGCGGGTCTGGCGCCGGATCAGCCGCTCGGCCCAGGGGGTGCCCAGCACCTTGCGCAGCTCCGGCAGGCTGAAATGGGTGAAGGTGGGCGTGCAGTGCCCGGCATTGCGCCCCGAGCCGCCGAAACCCAGCTCTGCCCGCTCCAGCACCACCACCGAGACACCCTGCCGCGCCAGCTCAAGCGCCGTGGTCAGGCCGGAATACCCGGCACCGACAATGCAGACATCGGCGCGCAGCTCGCCCTGCAGGGGGCCGGTTGCCGGGGCGGCGGGGGCAGTGGCGTACCAGAGCGTCGCGGTGAAGTCGGAAAACCGTGGCGCCATCTCAGTGCTCCTGCGTGCGGCTGTCGAAGGCATCGCGCAGCCCGTCGCCGATGAAGTTGAACCCGGTCACCGCGATGGTGATCGCAAGGCCCGGCACGATCGCCAGCCAGGGCGCCGATTGCAGGTATTGCTGGGCGCCGTTCAGCATGTTGCCCCAGCTGGGCAGCGGCGGCTGGATGCCGTAGCCGAGGAAGCTGATATAGGCCTCCAGCAGGATGGCGCGGGCCACCGTCAGGGTGGCGGCGACGATGATCGGACCGATGGCGTTGGGCAGCAGTTCCCGGAACATGATCCAGCGGCCCGTCAGGCCCAGCATGTGGGCGGCCTGCACGAAGTCCTGGTTGCGCAGCGATTTCACCTCGGCCTCGACGATGCGGGCCACTTCCATCCAGCTGGTCGAGGCGATGATCAGCGCGATCATCACCGGCCCCGGCTGGATGAAGGCCGCCAGCGCCAGCAGCAGGAAGACCGAGGGGAAGGACAGGAAGGCATCGACGACCCGCATCAGCACGGCGCTGGTCCTGCCGCCGTAATAGCCCGAGACCACCCCGATGACGGAGCCGAAGCAGGTGGCGATGATCATCACCGAAAAGCCCACCGCCATGGAGATCTGCCCGGCATGGAACAGCCGCGCGGCAATGTCGCGGCCCAGCGGATCGGTGCCGAAGATATGCGCCCCGCTGAAGGGCGGCGCGAAACGGGCGCGCAGGTCGATCGACAGTTCGTCATAGGCCAGCAGGTGGGGCCCCAGGAAACAGGCCGTGCTCAGCAGCACGACCATGACCAGGCCCACCAGCGCCAGGCGGTGCCGGACGAAACGGCGCAGCGCGCGGGATTTCAGGAACGGAGGGCGACGGGCGGGTTCGGTGGTCATGGCGGTCATGTCAGCCTCCTTCAGTCCAGCAGGATGCGCGGGTCGATCAGCGCGACGATCAGGTCGGCGGCCAGGTTGCCCAGCAGCACCAGGATGGCCGAGGCCATCAGCAGCCCCATCACCACCGGGTAGTCGGAATAGCCGAGGCTATCGAGGAACAGCCGCCCCATGCCCGGCCAGGTAAAGACGGTCTCCGTCACCAGCGCGCCGCCCAGCACCGTCGGCAGCTGCAGGCCCGCCAGCGTCACCATGGGCACCAGCGAATTGCCGACGATATGCCTGAAGAGGATGCGGCGCCGGGTCAGCCCCTTGGCCCGCGCGGTGCGCACGAAGTCCTGATTGATCACCGTCAGCGTCGAGGTCCGCATGTAGCGGCTCCAGACCGCGACATCGACCAGCGCCAGCACCACCGCCGGCAGGATCAGGTGGCGCAGGTAATCCAGCACCGATCCGTCGCCCACGGTGTACATGTTGCCCGCCGGCAGCCAGCCCAGCTGCAGCGAGAAGGCGTAGATCGCGATCAGGCCGAACCAGAAGGTCGGGATCGACAGGGCCACCATGGCCAGAACCGCCATGGTGTAGTCGAAGGCGGTGCCGCGCCGCAGGGCGCTGGCGATGCCGATGGCGCTGCCCAGGCTGACCGAGATCACGGTGGCCGTGCCCATCAGCAGCAATGTCGCGAACAGGTGGCTGCCGATCACCGCCAGCACCGGCTGGCCGTCGCGGTAGGAGGTGCCCCAGTCGCCCACCACCAGGTGGCGCAGCCAGTCGAAATACTGCACCGGCAGCGGCCGGTCGAGGCCCATCTGCGCGGCGATCTTGGCGATCTGTTCCTGAGTCATCCCCGGGCTCAGCGCGAATTGCGACAGCGGCCCGCCCGGTGCAAGGGTCAGCACCGCGAAGCCGATGAAGGAAACGATGACCAGCAGGATAAGGCTCTGGCCGAGCCGGGAGGTGATATAGCGCAACATGCCGGATGCCCTTTGCGACGTGGGGTGGCAAGGCGGGCCGCCGCCCGGAAACGGCGGCCCCGGGCGCGCGGGTCAGGCCCCGCGGCGCCCAGCGTCGGATCGGATCAGCTGCGCTTCCAGTCGCGCACGTTCCAGGTGTCGATCCGGTTGTTCACGTTCGGCTCCACCCCGCTGACATCCGATTTCCAGCCCTTGATCAGCGCGTACTGGAAGACCGGCAGGAACGGCAGGTCGTCGCGGATGATCTGCTGGATCTCCTGGTAGATCGGCTTGCGCTCTTCGGGCACGAAGCTGGCCGCGCCCTTGACCAGAAGTTCGTCGACCTTGGGGTTCTGGTAGGCGAAGGTGTTCTGCCCCGAACCGCCCCGGATCGGCGACATGGTGGACATGAAGTAGTCCGAGGTGTCGGGATCGGCACCGGCCAGACAGTTCAGCCCGACCACGACAGAGTCGAACTCGGAATTCATCCAGTAGTCGCCCCACATCACGGCCGGCGGGAAGTTCTTGATGGTGACCTTGACGCCGATCTGCTCAAAAGTCTGCTGGAAGAACTGCTGGGCCTGTTCGCGCAGGTGGTTGCCGGCGGTGGTGGAGTTGGTGAAAGCCAGCTTCACGCCGTCCTTTTCGCGGATGCCGTCGGCCCCCTTCTTCCAGCCGGCCTCGTCCAGCAGGGCATTGGCCTTCTCGATGCTGAACTCGTGCTTGGGCAGGTCGGGATTGTAGTAGAAGGACTGCTGCGGCATGTAGGTTTCGGTCGGTTTCGGCACGCCGTAATAGAGCGCGTCGATGATCGAGGCCTTGTCGAGCGCCATGTAGAGCGCCTTGCGCACCGCCGGGTCCTGGAACTGCGGCTTGGTCATGTTCAGGCCGATGGATTCGAAGGTCGCGGCACCGGCCAGCTTGACCACCTTGCCCGGCAGCTTTTCCGCCTCGCCCAGGTGGTCGGGGCTGATGTACTGCAGGCCGATCACGTCGATGTCGCCCGACTTGAACTGGGTGTACATGACGTTCAGATCCGGCACGTACTTGATGATCAGCGTCTTCAGGTAGGGGCCGTCCATGTGGTAGTCGGTATTGGCCTCGAACTCGATGTGATCGCCGGCCATGCGCTGCTTGAACTTGAACGGCCCGGTGCCGATCGGCGCATTGTTGAACGGCGCGGTGTTCTTGTCGGCCACCCCGTCGAAGGCATGTTTCGGGATGATGTAGGTCGAGGCCAGAATCGCCGCCATCGGCGCGAAGGGTTCGCTCATTTCCCAGGTCAGCTCCGTGTCGGAAACGGCGGTGATGTTCTGCATGAACTTGTAGCCGGTCGAACGGAACGAGCGGAAATCGGGGTCCATCGTCAGCTCGAGCGAGAATTTCACGTCCTCGGCGGTGAACGGCGTGCCGTCATGCCAGGTGACGCCCGGCTTCAGCTTGACCTTCCATTGCAGGCCATCGGCCGAGATGCCGCCATTGGCGACCGTCGGGACCTCGGCCACCAGGATCGGGAAGAAATTGCCATCGGGATCGAAATCGAACAGCGGATCGAAGACCGCGTAGTAGACCCCCTCGTCGACCTCGATATGCGGCATCAGGGGGTTGAAGACGGTGGGTTCCTGAGAGAAGGCCAGCGTCAGCTGGCCCGACGGATCGGCATTGGCGGCAAAGGCCTTGTCGCGCCCGATCATCGCCGGCGCCATGACGCCCGCCGCCCCGAGGAGAGAGATCGCCTGACGGCGGTTCATGAAGGTCGCATTCTTCTTCTCTGTCATTGTCGCTTTCCCTGTTGGCATGCGGGTTTTGTCTGCCCCCGGCCCCCGCCCGCTTTCAGGCGCCGGAAGGATGCCGCCCCGAGGGGGGCGGCACCGGGTTCAGAAGCCGCTGATGATCTCGATCTTCGAGCCGTCGCTGAAGCGCGAGAAGCGGAAGGGCGCGGGATCGACCACCGGGGCACGGGCGCTGACCAGATCGGCCGCAAGCCGTCCCGCCGCCGGCCCGATGCCGAAACCGTGCCCCGAAAAGCCGGTGGCGATGAAGAAGCCCGGCACGCTGTCGATGCCGGAGATCACCGGCACCGCATCGGGCGTCACGTCGATGGCACCGGCCCAGCGTTGCGCGATCTCGGCCTTTTCGAAGACCGGGAAGGCCTTGCGCAGGTTGTCCAGCGCCTGGTCCTGAAGGTTGAACGCAGGTTTCGGATCCAGCACGCGGCAGTATTCGAAGGGGCTTGCCTCATCCAGTTTCCAGCGGTTGGGGATGCGCGCCTCGTCGAAGAAGCGCCCGCCGGCGCGCAGCAGCAGCGATTTCCATTCGGCGCCAAGCGCGGGCATGAAATCGCGCATGAAGCGGAAGCTGTCGGGCACGATGTCGACCACGTTGCGGAAGCCGTCGGCGATGGTATAGCCGCCGTCGGAGCGCTTGCGGATCGAGAAGCCCTCGTTCCACAGCGCCACCTCGGGCCCGCCTTCCAGCGGCTTGGTGCGGATGACCGAGTTCTTCACCTTGAGCTGCGGCAGCCGCAGCCCGGTGTTGCGGGCAAAGAGGCTGGACCAGGCACCGCCCGCCAGCACCACCTGTTCGCAGGCGATCTCTCCGCGTTCGGTGACCACGCCGCAGACCTGGCCGGCCTGGGTCTCGATCCCGCGGACGGCACATTCGGTCATCACATGACCGCCACGGTCGCGCACCGCCTCGGCAATGGCCGGGGCGGCCCATTGCGGTTCCGCCCGGCCATCGGCGGCGGTATAGAGCGCGCCGCTGATCTTCATCTTGTTGCCGGGGAACAGGTCTTCCAGCTCCTGCCCCGTCACCATGCGGCTTTCGATCTGGTAGTCCTGAAGGTTCTCCAGCCATTTCTCGTGCTGGGCAAAGTCCTTCTCGGTGGCGCAGGCAAAGGCGATGCCAGACCGGCGGTAGCCCAGGTCGCGGCCACAGCGTTCCGCCATGCCGGGCCAGAGGCGCAGGGCCTCGGCCATCAGCGGCACTTCGCGGGGGTCGCGGCGGGTGATGCGCACCCAGCCCCAGTTGCGGCTGGACTGTTCGTGACCGATGCCGCCCTTTTCGCAGAGCGCCACCTTGAAGCCGCGTTCGACCAGTTCAAGCGCGGTCGAGGTGCCGATGATGCCGCCCCCGATGACGACCACGTCGACCTTTTTCGGCAGGTCGGTATCGCCGTGGAACGGATTGACAAAGGGACCGGGCATTTCAGAAGGACTCCTCGATCTGGCAGTTAACGCAGAACTCCGCGACACTGGCCTCGTTGGGCAGGTCGATCAGCATGTGGATGACCCGCGCCAGATCTTCCGGCTGGGTCATGGTTTCAGCGGGCCGGTCGGTGATCCCGGCGGCCATGTCGGTGGCCACGAAGCCCGGGCAGACCGCCACCGCGCGGATGCCGCGTTCGAACCCGGCATGGCGCAGGGCATGGGCCAGGCCGACGACGGCAAATTTCGACACCGCATAGGCGCCCGAGCCCGGCGATTTCACCCGCTTGCCCGAGAGCGAGCCCAGCAGCACCACCCGCCCCCGGCCCGAGGCCGCAAGCGGCTCCCAGCAGGCGGCGGCCAGGCGGCGCGGCGCCTGCACGTTCACCTCCAGCAGATGCGCCATTTCCGCATCCGTGACCTCGACCGCGGTCTTCGGCACCATGACCCCGGCATTGGCGATCAGCGCATCGATCCGACCGAACCGCGCCATCACGTCGGCGGCCCATCCGGTGGCGGCGCCCGGGTCGGTGGCCTCGTAGGCAAAGCAGTGCACACGTTCGGGCGCGGCGGCGGCCCAGTCCGGCATCGCGGGCCGGCGCATCCCCAGGGACACCACCCAGCCGGCCTCGAACAGGGTCCGGGCCGCGGCGGCGCCGATCCCGCGTCCGGCACCGGAAATCAGGGCAACGCATTCGGAATTCAGTCCCATTTGGTCCTCATCTTCAGGTAGGCGCGCTTGAGCTGGCGCATGAACTGATCGCGGTCCTCCGGCTCTATGAAGTCGAAGAACTCCTCTTCCTGGCAGCGAATGATCTCGCGCACCTCGTCGGCCAGGGCATGGCCCTTGTCGGTGATGAACAGCGCCTGGGCGCGCTGGTCGTCCTGGGCGGCCTCGCGTCGAATGGTGCCGGCATCCACCAGCCGGTCGATGATCCGGCCCGTGGCGGGCCGGTCACGCATCAGCACGTCGGCGATCTGCGAGGGGCGGATGCCGGGATAGTCGTCAACCAGCAGCAGCGTCGTGATCTTGCCCTTGCCGCGCGCGATCTCGAGATGCGCCATGCGGCGATCCAGATCGCGCGAGACCACGGCATCAAGCGTGCGGATGTACCAGCTGAAGGCACCCTCGAGGATGTCGATCCTGAGGCCGCGGATCTCGATGTCGGGATCGTCGTCAGGGGGGTGTTCGGGGGTCATGGGAGAGGATCTCCGTATCATGTTGCTGTCATGACGACCGATAGCCCATGCGCCTGGCAAGCATAAGGTTGCATTTCACAACCATCTAATTGTGAAAAACAACCAAAGCGCAATTTTCGCGCAAACCGGCGGCCTTCGAGGCCGCAGGCGGCAGGGTGGATCCGTCCCGGGTCCCGACCGGACGACTCGCCCCGGCCGGGGCCGGGCGGCCTCAGGCCGCCGCCGCCCCCGGGATCGCCGCGACCAGCGAGCGGGTGTAGTCATGCCGGGGCGCATGGAAGATCTGCGACGGCGGCCCGTATTCCACCATCCGACCCCGGTGCATCACCAGGATCTCGTCGCTGATCTGGCTGGCGACCCGCAGGTCATGGGTGATGAAGATCATCGCCAGGCGGCGCTCTTTCCGGATCCGGTCCAGCAGTTCCAGCACCTGCGCCTGGATCGATACGTCCAGCGCCGAGACCGCCTCGTCCGCCACGATCACCTCGGGATCGAACATCAGCGCCCGGGCGATGCCGACGCGCTGGCGCTGCCCGCCGGAGAATTCGTGCGGGTAGCGGTCGAAGGCCGAAGGATCGAGCCCCACCTGTTCCAGCAGCCCCTCCGCCTTGCGGCGGGCATCGTGCCGGGTCAGCAGGCGGTGCGCGGTCGGCCCCACGGTCAGCGCCTGACCGATGGTGAAGCGCGGGTTGAGCGAGGCATAGGGATCCTGGAAGATCATCTGGATGCGCGGCCGCAGCGGGCGGAAGGCGGCCTCGTCCAGCGCCAGCGTGTTCTCGCCCTGAAAGCGGATCTCTCCGGCATCCGCCGAGATCAGCTTCATCAGAACCTTGCCCATGGAGGACTTGCCCGAGCCGCTTTCGCCAACGATGCCCAGGGTCTCGCCCTTGTGGAGGGTGAAGCTGATGTCGTCCACCGCCTTCACCTCGCGCATCCGGCCCAGAAAGCCGCTGCGGGTACGGTAGGTCTTCTGCAGCCCCTTCACCTCCAGCGCGACGGGGCGCGTCTGCGCGCGGTCGCGGTCGGTCTCGCGCATTGTGGGCACGGCGGCGATCAGCTTGCGGGTATAGGGATGGGCCGGGGCCTGCAGCACCGTGGCAGCGGTCCCCTGCTCGACCAGCCGGCCCTTCTCCATCACGATCACCCGATCGGCGATCTCGGCCACGACGCCGAAATCATGGGTGATGAACATGACGCTCATGTTCTTGCGCTTCTGGATCCGGCGGATCAGCTCCAGGATCTGGGCCTGGGTGGTGACGTCCAGCGCCGTCGTCGGCTCGTCCGCGATCAGCACGTCGGGATCCAGCGCCAGGGCCATGGCGATCATCACCCGCTGGCGCTGCCCGCCCGACAGCCGGAACGGGTATTGATGCTGGATCAGCGCCGGATCGGGCAGGCCGACCTCGCTCAGCATCTCCACCACGCGGGCGGCGCGGACCTCGGGCGATCCGACGTCATGGGCGTCCAGCACCTCGCGGATCTGGTCGCCGATGGTCATCAGCGGATTCAGCGCCGAGAGCGGGTCCTGGAAGATGATCGACACCGCGCGCCCGCGCAGCCGGCGCAGCGCATCCTCGGGCAGCGACAGCAGCGCCTGGCCCCGGAAATCGATGCTGCCCCGCGCAACCGTCATGACATCGGGCAAGAGCCCCATGACGGTATTGGCGGTGACGGATTTACCCGAGCCGCTTTCGCCGATGATGCACAGGATTTCTCCGGGCATCAGATCGAAACTGATGTCCTGGACGGCAAAGGGTCGGTCATGGTTGCCCGGCAGCGCGACAGAGAGGTCGCGCACCGAGAGGACGGGCGCGGGGCCCGTGGCATTGGAGGTCATCGGATACTCGTCGTCTATTGTTATTATGCCCCGCCAGCCAAGGCCGCCCGGCCCGCGATGGCAACGGGCGCCTGCGCGGCACGCCCCGGCGCGGCCCCGCCCGCCCGCGAATGCGGCACCGGAGGGCGGATCGCCGAAAAATGCCTCAGCCGGACCCCGCCGGGCCGGCCTGCCGCAGTGACCTTGCCGCTTGCCCCGGCGGGCAGATCCGGGGCGCGCCCTTCCCTGCCGCGGCAAACATTGCCGCCCCGCCAGGTTGATGGCATCTAGATCCCCCAGAGCCCGGACAGCCCCAGGCCACCAGGAAGAAGGACAGCGCCGCGTGACAGCCCCCCCGAGCGAAGCCCCGGACCTCTGCGACGCGCTGCGCGAGCGGATGGAGCACGAACGCGAACGCAACCCGCGCGAGACCAAGCGCAGCGCCCTGCGCCAGGCCCTGCTTTCGGCGCTGCGGGACCGCCTGGTCGGCCCCGGGGATCGCTTGCCCCCCGAGGCCGAGCTGGCCCGCCGCCTGCAGGTCTCGCTCGGCACGGTGCAAAGCGCCCTCGGCCAGCTTCAGGACCTTGGCCTGATCCTGCGGCGGCGCGGGGACGGCACCCGCGTTGCCGATGGCGAACCGATCGGCCCCAATATCTGGCACTTCCGCTTCCGGCTGCGCGCGACCGACCGACCGCTGCGGATCACCGACACGCGGCTGGAGATTTTGCGCACGAACGACACCGGCCCCTGGAGCACGCATCTGGGGCCCGGAACCCATACCGTGATCCGCCGCAGATTGTCCGGAGATGGCGTCAGCCTGGGCGCCGAGATGTACCTCAGGGCAGACCTGCTTCACATCGACGACATTGAGCTCTCGGAACTGGAAGGCGTCAATCTCAGGACGTATCTTGAGGCACAGCTGGGACAGCGGGCGCATCTTCTGACCACCCGCGTCTCCATGGAGCCCCTGCCCCTGCGCCAGGCGGCGATGTTCGACATGAAACCCGAAGCGACGGTCTTCCGGATCGAGGCGCGCACCGCGCTGAGCGACGGCAGCCCCTTCTATCAGCAGGCCATCTTCGCCCATGCGGACGATGTGCTGCTGGAATTCTGAGAGTACAGATGCCCAACTTCCGTTCCCCGATTTCCCTCTACGATGCCCAGGGCCTGGCCTTCGGCATCCTGCTGACCAGCCTCGGCGTGTCCTTCCTGAAGGCCTGCGGCCTGGTCACCGGGCAGACTGCGGGCCTGTCGGTGCTGCTGTCCTACCTGCTGCCGCTGAACTTCGGGGTGCTGTTCCTGCTGGTCAGCCTGCCGTTCTTCTGGCTGTCCTGGGTCCGCCGCGGCGCCACCTTCACCCTGCGCACAATGGTCGCGGTGATCGGCATCGCGGTGCTGACACCGCTGCTGTCGCGCACCATCACCTATGACCACCTGCCGCCGCTCTTGGCGGCGATCCTGGCCGGCAGCTGCTGCGGCGTCGGGCTGATCGCGCTGTTCCGCCACAATGCCTCGGCCGGGGGGCTGGGCATCCTGGCACTGGTGATCGAGGAAAGGACCGGCTTCAAGACCGGCTGGTTCCAGATGTGCTTTGACGCGGTGATCTTCCTGCTGGCGCTGATCTTCCTGCCGCTCGGCGCGGTGATCTATTCCTTCATCGGCGCCGTGGTGCTGAACGCGGTGATCGCCTGGAACTTCCGCATCCACCAGGTGCAGGGCAAAGCTGCGGCCGAAGCCGCCTGATCCCGCGCACGCCGCCCTGGATCCGGGCCGTCCCTTCGGGGGCGGCCCTTTTCGTGGCGCCCCCCCTGGGAGCCCGCGCGGCGCGCCTCAGGTCTGCTCCAGCTCGGCATCCCAGTAGAGATAGTCCATCCAGCTTTCGTGCAGATGGTTGGGCGGGAACTTGCGGCCCTGGTTGCGCAGCTCGTCGGCGACGGGCGCGCGCGGCGGCTTGCGCAGCGACATGCCGGCCTTGCGCAGGCTTTTCGAGCCCTTGCGCAGGTTGCAGGGCGCACAGGCGGCCACGACATTCTCCCAGGAGGTGATGCCCCCCGAGGCGCGCGGCACGACGTGATCGAAGGTCAGATCGCCCTTCGATCCGCAGTACTGGCAGCGGAATTCATCCCTCAGAAAAAGATTAAAGCGCGTGAAGGCCACGCGCTTTCTGGGTTGGACGAAATCTTTCAGGACGACCACCGAGGGGATCCGTATCTCGGTACTGGGGCTTCGGACCCAGGCATCGTATTCGGCCACGATGTCGACCCGGTTGAGCCAGGCGGCCTTGATCGCCTCCTGCCAGGGCCAGAGCGAGAGGGGATAATATGACAGGGGGCGGTAATCCGCGTTCAGCACCAAGGCCGGGTGCTGTTTCAGAGCCGCTGGCTCTCTCACGAATTCCGTTCTGAAATCTCCGTCCATCTGCGACTCCGTTCCTGCCCTGTCTGCCTGCATTGGCACCAGAGCGGGGAACCCGCCCCAGCTTGGTTCAACTATATATCGCGGCAATAACCTGACAAGCCTCATGATATATAGATATCCGCAGGAACACCTATCCTCCCCTGGTAACGCACAAATGACAAACGTTCCGGTAATGCGCATGTCCCGGGGGCTGAAATGCCCGCTGTCCCGCCTACATCAGGAGCAGTTTGCCAGGAGACGCTGCCATGACCGAGACGATCCCTGCCCCGCAGGCCCTGCTGGAAGCCGCGCTTTACGCCGACGACCTGGGCGCGGCCGAGAATTTCTACGGTACGGTCCTGGGCCTGCAGCGCGTCACCCGCGCCGAGGGGCGCCACGTTTTCTTCCGCATCGGGCCGATGATGCTGCTGATCTTCCGGGCCGATGCGACGCAGCTGGGCGCCTCGGACCTGTCGCTGCCGGTGCCGCCGCATGGCGCCACGGGCGAAGGCCACGTCTGCTTCGCCGCCACCGCCCCCGAGATCCAGGCCTGGGCCGATCGCCTGTCGGCCTGCGGCATCGCGATCGAGGCGGATTTCCATTGGCCGAACGGCGCGCGTTCGATCTACTTCCGCGATCCCGCCGGCAATTCGCTGGAATTCTCGGAACCGCGCCTGTGGTTCCCCGATGCCTGATCCCTAGGCTGCGCAGGCAAACCGGCGCAGCTAATCCGCCGGGCCCGGGTCCGGATCCAGCCGCAGGACATCGCCGCGCCGCATCAGCAGCGCCATGGCGGGTTCGGACAGGGTGCCGGTGATGTGGCGCAGGGTCCGCACCGTGACCTCCAGGTCCTCGGCCGAGACGCCGCGCATCGTGTGGCCGTCCAGGTAGCGGGCCAGCACAAGCAGCTCGTCCATGGAAGAACGGCCCTTCTCCGTCAGCTGGGTCACCCAGCGGCGCCGGTCCCCGGTGTCCTGGTTGCGGCTGACCAGCCCCTTGCGCACCAGCCCGTCGAGGATCCGCGTCACCGTGGTGCGATCGCGTGCCGTGGCCTCGGCCAGTTCGCTGGCGCTGCGCTCGCCCTCCACCGACAGGATCAGCAGGTAGACCCATTCCTCATGGGTCACGTCATGCCCGTTGGCACCGAAAAGCTCGGCCATGTGCTTGCGCGACAGGAAGGCCACGCTGTTGATCCAACGGTAGAGGATGGTATCCAGGTTTATCGTCATGCGGGAGTTCTATCCCCGGCCCGGACACCGTGCAACAGCGCCGTACCCCCGCGGCGCGGCGGCCGCGGGATCACCGGAAAGCGCGGCTCAGAAGCCGCACTTGTCACGCAGGAAGGCAAGCGCCACCGACAGCCCGTCCGGGGCGATGCCATGGCCGGTGCCCTTCTCGACATGGGCAAAGACCTCCTTGAAGCCGGCACCCTGAAGCGTCTCGATGGCCACGGGCAGGTTCTGCGGCGGCACCACCTCGTCCATGTCGCCATGCACCAGCAGCACCGGGAAGGTCGATTGCACCTCGTCCTCCAGCAGTTCCGGGCGCAGCACCCGCCCCGAGAAGCCGACGACCCCGGCCAGCGGATCCTCGCGGCGCGGCGCCACCTGCAGCGACATCATCGTCCCCTGCGAGAAACCCACCAGCGCCACCTGTTCGGGCAGCAGGTCCTCGTCCACCATCAGCGCATCGAGGAAGGCGTTCAGGTCCTCGACCGCCGCCAGCAGGCCGCGCTCGGATTCCTCCTCGGAGGAGCCATCCATCCAGGGGATCGGGAACCACTGGAAGCCGAAGGGCGCACCGGGCACGCTTTCGGGCGCGTCGGGGGCGATGAACATCGTGTCGGGCAGGTGTTCGCCCAGCGGATCGGCCAGGCCCAGCAGATCGGCGCCATTCGCCCCGTAGCCATGCAGGAAAACCACGGCCGAGCGCGTCTCTCCCGATAGTGCCTCGCGTCTTTCCGCGTTCAGAACCCGTGTCATTGCAGCCCTTCTCTTTTCGTTTCGGCCCGGTACCAGCTCCAGAGCTGGCGGGCGGCGATGCTGCGCCAGGGCGACCACAGCAGGCCGCGCGCGCGCAGATCGGCCTCGCCCGGCCGTGCGTCCAATCCGTAGAGGAGGCGCGTGGCCTCCTGCAAGGCCAGATCGCCCGCCGGCAGCACATCGCCGTGGCCAAGGGCGCTCAGCGCATAGATCTCGGCCGACCAGCGCCCGATGCCGGGAAGCGCGATGAGCGCCGCGATGACCTCTTCCCCGGGCTGCCGGGCGAGGGCGGCGAAATCGGGCGCGCGTTCGGCAATGGCCAGGGCATAGCGGATCTTCGGGCGCGACAGGCCGCAGCTGCGCAGGGCCTCCTCGCCGCCCTTCAGAACCTCATTCGGCTCGGTCAGGCCGGCGTCCTCCAGCCGCGCCCAGATCGCGGCGGCACTGGCGGTCGAGACCTGCTGCCCGGTGATGATCTGCAACAGCGCCGCATAGCCCGGCGGGCGGCGGCGCAGCGGCGGCAGCGGCAGGGTTTGCGCGATCCGCGCCATGCCGGGATCGCGCGCGGCCAGCCAGGCCACCCCCTCGGCGACATCCTCCAGCGTCTCGATCCGGGTCATGGCAGGGCCTCCAGCCAGTGCAGCGCGCTCTCCACGTCACGGAAGAGCGGCACGCCCGGCGGCTCGGGCGGACGGTTCAGCAGCACGACACCCAGGCCGAGCTGCCGCGCCGCGTCCAGCTTGGCCCGCCCCGACCCGCCCGACTCCTTCGCGACGATCCAGTCGATTCCCAGATCGCGGAACAGCGCCACTTCGGCGGCTTGCGTGAAGGGCGGACGCGCCACCAGCCAGCGCCCGTTCGGATGGGGAAAGGGATCGCCCCGGTCCTCGACCACCCGCACGGTCAACTGCCGCCCCGCAAGCCCCGCAAAGGCCGCCAGCCCCAGCCGCCCCGACGCCAGGAAGACATGGGCGGTCTCGGGAATGATCCGCGCCGCCTCCTCCGCACGGTCGATCCGGTGCCAATGATCCCCGGGGCCTTCCTGCCAGCCGGGCCGCGACAGCCGGGCATAGGGCAGGCCCAGATCGCCGCAGATCCGCGCCGCGCGCGCGGTGATCCGCGCGGCAAAGGGATGCGTCGCGTCCAGCACCGCGCTGATCCGCTCGGACATCAGGTACGCCGCAAAGCCCGCATCGCCGCCGAACCCGCCGATCCGTGTGGGCAGGGGCTGGGGGGCGGGGCGCAGCACCGCCCCCGCAAGCGAGACGACGGCGGGCCTGCCCGCCTCGGCAAGCTTGCCCCCCAGCACCCGCGCCTCTGCCGTGCCGCCCAGCAGCAGGATCATCCCGCGCGCCCCACGATGGTTCCGGCCCGGTCGATCGCCACCACGTCGGCGGCAATTCCCGGCCCCAGCCGCCGCCGCACCTCGCCCAGGGCCCCTTCGGCGACATAGGCCCCAAAGCCCGGCACCGTCTCCAGCACCTCCAGCGCGGTGCGCATCCCGGCCACCTCGGCCACGCCCAGATCCGCTGCCAGCCGCGCGAAATCCACCTGAGAGCGCCCCGAATGCAGATCCCCCGCCCCCTGCGCCAGCTTCACCAGCTTGCCGACCCCGCCACCGATGCTCACCCGCGCCACCGGATGCGCGGCCACGTATTTCAGCAGCCCCCCGGCGAAATCCCCCATGTCCAGCATGGCGATCTCGGGCAGGTCATGCAGCCCCCGCACCACCCGCTCCGAGGTCGCCCCGGTACAGCCCGCCACATGGGAAAGCCCCGCCGCCCGCGCCACATCCACCCCCCGGTGGATCGAGGCGATCCAGGCCGAACAGGAAAACGGCCGCACCACGCCCGTGGTCCCCAGCACAGAAAGCCCGCCCAGGATACCGAGGCGCGGGTTCCAGGTCTGCGCCGCGAGCGCCGCGCCGCCGGGGATCGACACGGTGATCTCCGCATCCAGATCCCGGCCCCGCGCCGCCGCCAGATCGCGCAGCACCTCTTCCATCATCTGCCGGGGCACCGGGTTGATCGCCGGCTCGCCCACCGCCAGCGGCAGGCCGGGGCGCGTCACCGTGCCCACACCTTCGCCGGCGCGAAACCGGATGCCCGCGCCCCCCGGCACCACCCGCACCCGGATCAGCGCCCCATGGGTCACGTCCGGATCATCGCCCGCATCCTTGACGATCCCCGCCTCGGCCCAGCCCGGCCCCTGACGCAGCTCGGCCACGTCGAAAACCGGCACCTCGCCCCGCGGCAGGGTGATCGAGACCCTGTCCGGCGCCGCGTCCCACAGCGCCAGCAACGCCGCCTTCAGGGCAGCGGTGGCGCAGGCGCCCGTGGTCCAGCCACGGCGCAGGGGGGTCTGGGGCATCCGGCTCATCGGGCGCGATCATAGGGCGCGCCGCCCCGGACGCCACGGGAATCTGGTCCATCCCGGCTCTGACCTCGGGATCATCCTCCCGGCGGGACAGCCGAGCCGGGGCCCGATCTCCCACGCCGCCCCAAGCCCCCGGACCCCAAGACTTATTCCGCTCCCCCTCTTTCCCGCGCCGGCGCCCGCGCGCATAATCGCACCATGAACGACTCGATGCTTCCCTCCGGCGCCTGGCCGGTCCTCGAACCCGGCTGGGTCTGGCTCTGCGGGGCCGGTCCCGGCGATCCCGGCCTGCTGACGCTGCATGCGCTGAACGCGCTGCGCCAGGCCGATGTGGTGATCTACGACGCCCTGGTGTCCGAAGAGATCCTGTCCTGGGCCCCGAAGGCCGAGCATGTCTACGCCGGCAAGCGCGGCGGCAAACCCTCGGCCAAACAGCGCGACATCTCGCTGCATCTGGTGGAACTGGCCCGCGCCGGCAAGCGCGTGCTGCGCCTCAAGGGCGGCGATCCTTTCGTCTTCGGCCGCGGCGGAGAGGAAGCCCAGACGCTGATCCAGCACGGCGTGCCCTTCCGCATCATCCCCGGCATCTCGGCCGGAATCGGCGGGCTGGCCTATGCCGGCATCCCGGTGACCCATCGCGACGTGAACCAGTCGGTGACCTTCGTCACCGGCCATGACCAGTCCGGCGAAACCCCCGGATCGCTCAACTGGCGCGCCATTGCCGAAGGCGCCCAGGTGCTGGTGATCTACATGGGCATGAAACACGCCCGCCGCATCGCCGAGGCGCTGATGGACGCGGGCCGCCCCGCAGAGGAGCCCGCCGCCGTGGTCTGCAACGCCACCACCCCCAATCAGCAGGTTCTGGAAACCACGCTGGGCCGGCTGGCGGACGATATCGACAGCTCCGGGCTGGAGCCCCCGGCGATCCTGTGCATCGGGCGCTCTGTGCTGATGCGTCAGGTGCTGGACTGGCAGGCGCTGGCGGCAGGCGAAAGCCCCCGCAACCTCGATCCGCTCGGACGCGGCCTGCCGGCCGAGACCCTGTGAAGGGGCTGATCCTCGCCGCGCCCTCCTCGGGCGCGGGCAAGACCACCCTGACGCTGGCGCTGCTGCGCCATCTCGCCCGGCAAGGGCTGAAGGTGCGCGGTGCGAAATCCGGCCCCGACTACATCGACCCGCGCTTTCACGAAGCCGCCTGCGGCACCCCTTCGCTCAACCTCGATGCCTGGGCCATGGCGTCCGCCCGCATCGCCCAGCTCGCCAGTGCCGATCCCGCCGATCTTCTGGTGATCGAGGGCGCCATGGGCCTCTTCGACGGCGCCCCCCCCGAGGGGCGCGGCGCCGTCGCCGACCTCGCCCGCCAGTTGGGCCTGCCGGTGGTGCTGGTGGTCGATGCGGGCCGCATGGCGCAAAGCATCGCACCGCTGGTCGCCGGCTTTGCAAACCATGACCCGCAGGTTTGCATAGCGGGCGTCATCCTCAACCGCACCGGCTCCGCCCGCCACGTGGCGATGCTGCGCAAGGCCCTGGCCCCGCTGGGCCTGCCGGTGCTGGGCACCCTGCCACGGCGTGCCGACCTGGCCCTGCCCTCGCGCCACCTGGGCCTCGTGCAGGCGGAAGAGACCGGAGACCTCTCGGCCTTCCTCGACCGTGCTGCCGACGCCCTTTCCGAAGGCACCCCCGGCGACGCCCCCTTCGACACCGATACCCTGCGCGCCCTCGCCCGGCCCCTGCCCGACGCCCCCGAAGCCCCGCTGCTGCCGCCCCCCGCCCAGACCATCGCCGTGGCCCGGGACGCCGCCTTCGCCTTCGCCTATCCGCACCAGCTGCGGCACTGGCAGGCCATGGGCGCCACGCTCTCCTTCTTCTCGCCGCTCGCCGACGATCCCGTCCCCGACGCCGATTTCGCCTTCCTCCCCGGCGGCTACCCGGAGCTGCACGCCGGCCGCCTTGCCGCCAACAGCACCACCCTCGACAGCCTGCGCCGCCACGCCTCCACCAAACCCCTCTACGGCGAATGCGGCGGCTACATGCTGCTGGGCGAGACGCTGACCGATGCCGAAGGCACGACCCACCGCATGGCGGGCCTGCTGCCGCTGGACACCAGCTTTGCCACCCGCCGCCTGCACCTGGGCTACCGCACCCTGACAACGACCCAGGCGCCCTTCGCCGGCTCCTGGGCGGGGCACGAGTTCCACTATGCCACCACGCTGCGCGCCGAAGGCACGCCCCTCTTCCAGGCCCGCGATGCCGAAGGCACGCCCCTCCCGCCCATGGGCCTGATCCGGGGCCATGCGATGGGCAGCTTCGCCCATCTCATCGACCGCCGCTGACACCCCGAACCACCCCGGCTCTCTCATCTGGCCAAAAATATCCCCGCCGGAGGCTGGCGCGCCCCGGCGCGCCATTCGCCGCAGCCCGCGCAACGCCCGCCCCTTGCCGCAGTGCAAAACCCGGGCTAGGCCTTGGCGCATGACCGACGCCGCCCTCCTCCCCGACGATACCCGCGCGAAGCGCAACGTGGCCGTCCTCGTGCTCGCCCAGGCGATCCTGGGGGCGCAGATGCCGATGATCTTCACCATCGGCGGCCTTGCGGGCCAAAGCCTGGCCGGCAATCCCTGCTTCGCCACCCTGCCGATCTCGCTCATCGTGCTGGGCTCGATGCTGGCGGCGACGCCGGTCTCGGCCCTGATGCAGCGCTTCGGACGCCGCGCGGGTTTCCTGACCGGCACCGCCTTTGGCTGCCTCGGGGCACTGGTGGGGGCCATCGGGCTCTACCTCGCCTCCTTCCCGGTCTTCCTGCTGGGCTCGCTGCTGACCGGGGTCTACATGTCGACCCAGGGCTTCTTCCGCTTCGCCGCCACCGATACCGCCTCCGAAAGCTTCCGCCCCAAGGCGATCTCCTACGTGATGGCCGGGGGCCTCGCCGCCGCGATCATCGGGCCGCAGCTGGTCAAGCTGACCGCCGACATGATGGTGATCCCCTTCCTCGGCACCTACCTCGCCATCGTGATCTGCAACCTGCTGGGGGTGGGGCTGTTCATGGCGCTCGACATTCCACGCCCCGACGCCCCCAAGGCCGGCACCCCCACGGGCCGGACCCGCCGCGAACTGATCGCCACCCCGCGCATTGCCGTGGCGGTGATCTGCGCCATGGTCTCCTATGCGCTGATGAACCTGGTGATGACCTCGACGCCGCTTGCCGTGGTCGGCTGCGGCTACGGGCGCGACACCGCCGCCGACATCGTGACCTCGCATGTGCTGGCAATGTACATCCCCAGCTTCTTCACCGGCGCGCTGATCACCCGCTTCGGGGTCGAGAAGATCCTGGGCATCGGCCTGGCAATCCTGGCCGGCGCCGGTGCCATCGCGCTTCAGGGGGTCGAGGTCGCCAATTTCTTCGGCGCCCTCGTCCTGCTGGGCATCGGCTGGAATTTCGGTTTCATCGGCGCCACCACGATGCTTGCCGCCTCCCACACCCCCGCCGAACGCGGCCGGATGCAGGGCCTGAACGACCTGATCGTCTTCGGCGGCGTGACGCTGGCCTCGCTGGCCTCGGGCGGGCTGATGAACTGCTCGGGCGGCAGCCCGCAGGCTGGCTGGACGGCGGTCAACCTGGCCATGGCGCCGCTGATCGCGCTGGCGGGCGGCGCGCTGATCTGGCTTGTGCTGCGCCCCAAGGACGAGGCCCCCGCACGATGATCCTGGAAATCACCCTGTTCTGCGCCTCCCTGGAAGAGGCCGACCGGATCTCCTCCACCCTGCTCGAGGCGCGGCTGATCGCCCAGGCATCGCGCGGCATGGCCCAGGCGGCGCTGTTTCGCCGCGATGGCAGGATCGTGCAGGAAGAGGAGTTCCCCCTGACCCTGCTCACCCGGCCCGCGCTGGCGCGCGAGGTCGAGGCGGTGGTGCGCAGCCTGCATTCCTACGCCATTCCCGCGCTGCAGCACTGGCAGGTCGAGGCCAATCCCGATCACGAGGCCTGGGTCCGCTCCGAAACCCGCGACCCGGCCTGATCGCGTGCCCACCCTAATCACGCCTCCGCCCTGATCGCGCCCCCGCCTACCAGCCCCTTCGCCCTACCAGCGCCCGAAGGCGCCGGCCTTCAGTAACCCCAGCTTCTGCGCGAAGGGCGCCACCTCGAGCGCGCCATCCTTGACGCGCGCGGGCGTGCGCACGACCAGCTTCAGCACCGCCTCGGCCATCGGCAGGCCGAACATCAGTGGCGCCGCCGCCCGGTCCACCTGGCCGCGCGCCGCACGCAGGTCCTTCAGCGCTGCCAGAGCCTCCTGCGCCAGTTCCGCCACATGCCCCTCGCGCCCATCGACCAGCGGCTGCCGCCCCGAGCCCTCCAGCGCGGGCACCGCGCGGAACCAGTTCGCCAGCCCCAGCACGAAGCCGGCCTGCCGGGCCTGGGCCTCGGGCAGATCGGCGCGCAGCATCCCGGCGCCGGCACGCAGCAGGTGCCCGGAGGTCGCATCCAGATAGTCGCGAAAGGCCGCCTCGTCCTCGAACGGGTCCTTCCAGACATCCCAGATCCGCGCCACGATCAGACGGTCCAGCAGATGCGCCCCGGTGGCATCCAGATGCAGCGCCAGCGGCGTCACCACCTCGTGCCGGCGGATGCCACTGCCCTGCCCGATCTCCTCCAGCGCATCACGCCACCATTGCAGGCGCATCTCGGCGATCATCGGCTCCTGGGTGACCCAGGGGGCGCGGCTGACCTCGATGTTGAAGGCATAGAGCGGAAACAGCACCGCGCGCGCCGGCACCGGGGCGGCCATCACGGCGCGGAACCGCTCCGGATCGCCACGCTCGACCAGCTCGGCGCAGGCGGTCAGATCATCGGTCCACTCAGTCGTCGTTTCGGATGCGGTCAAGGAACTCTCCGACCAGTTGCGCCACCGGCGGGGCCTCGACCAGATCGAGATGCCCCAGCCCCGGCAGCAAGTGATAATCGCCCCGCCGGGTCACGGCGGACATCGCGGGGGCATAAAGACCGGCCCGGAAGGCCTCGTCCTTCTCGCCCGCCAACAGCAGGAACTTCGGCAGCGCCGCCACGTCGCGGGTCCAGTCCCGGCGCGGCCCGTAGGACAGCACCATGCGCCAGGAATAGGCGGTGCGCGCCAGATCGCGCTGCGGCCCGTTCAGCACCTCCTCCGGCATGTCGAGCTGCAGCACCGTCAGCCGGTCGAAGGCATGGATACGGAGGGCATTCAACATGCCAAGGCCGATCATCCGCCGCGGCATGGCCCGCGTCCAGCCCCCCGAAGCGGGCCGCGCCGTGGGTGCCTTCCATCCCAGATAGGGCGCCAGCAGCACCGCGCCATGGATGCGGCTGCCGAAAGCCCCGCCGGCAAAGCGCACCGCCAACCCGCCGCCCGAACTGTGGCCCAGCAGCACGACCTTCTGGCCCGGCCGGGCGAAGGCACCGATCAGATCGACGATATCCTCCTCCAGCTGGCCGATGTGATCGACATCGCCGCGCCGCCCCGGAGCCCGGCCATGGCCGCGCAGATCCGGGATCACCACGTCGGCATGGCGCGCCAGCAGCGGGGCCAGCCCGTCGAACTGCCCGCCATGCCAGCCAGAGCCATGCAGCGCGATGACCAGCGGCGCGCCCTCGGGGCCTTCCAGGCGGCGCACCGGCAGCTCCAGCCCGTCGCGCAGCGCCACCCGCCCGAGCGGCAGCGGCGGATGCCCCGCCGCCAGCACCCCCGAGAAATCCAGGCCACCACGCCCCGGCATCCGCCCGCGCGGCTGCGACAGGATCAGCCCCAGCGGCAGGACAATGCCCACCGCCACCGCCAGCTGCACCAGGTCGCGGAAGGAATCACCGTCCATCCGTCCCCCTCAGCCCTGCACCGCCCCCTGGACAGAGCGCGCATGCAGCAGCTTCCAGGTGACCGCATCGACCAGCGCCTCGAAGGAGGCATCGACTATGTTGGCCGAAACACCGACGGTGGACCAGCGCCGGCCCTCGCCGTCCTCGCTGTCGATGATGACACGGGTCACGGCCTCGGTGCCGCCATGGGTGATGCGCACCTTGAAGTCCACCAGCCGCATGTCGTCGATGATGCACTGGTACTTGCCCAGATCCTTGCCAAGCGCCTTGGACAGCGCGTTCACCGGCCCCTGATCATTGCCGTCCCCGTCCGAACTTTCCGAGACCGAGAGGATCTTCTCGCCGTCGACATGCACCACGACCACCGCCTCCGAGACGCTGATCACCTGGCCCTTCGCATTCTTGCGCCGCTCGATGGTGACACGGTAGCGCTCGACCTCGAAGAAGGCGGGCAGCTGGCCAAGCGCCTTGCGCGCCAGCAACTCAAAGCTCGCCTGGGCGCTGTCGTAGGTATAGCCCGCATCCTCGCGCCGCTTCACCTCCGAGAGGATCCCGGCCAGCGCCGGATCGCCCTTTGGCACGGCAAGACCGGCATCGGCCAGGCGGCGGCGCAGGTTCGACTGGCCGGCCTGGTTCGACATCGGGATGACCCGCTCGTTGCCCACGATCGCCGGGTCGACATGTTCGTAGGTCGAGGGATCCTTCAGGATCGCGCTGGCATGCAGCCCGGCCTTGTGGGCAAAGGCCGAAGCCCCGACATAGGGCGCCTGCTTGACCGGCACCCGGTTCAGGATGTCGTCCAGCTTGCGCGACACCCCCACCAGCTCTGCCAGCGCGCTGCGCGGCACGCCGGTCTCGTAGCGGCTGGCATAGGGTTCCTTCAGCAGCAGCGTCGGGATCAGGGTGATGAGGTTGGCGTTGCCGCAACGCTCGCCCAAACCGTTCAGCGTGCCCTGGATCTGGCGCACCCCGGCATCGACGGCGGCCAGCGAACAGGCGACCGCGTTGGCGGTGTCGTTGTGGGTGTGGATGCCCAGCCGATCCCCCGGGATGCCCGCCGCGATCACCTCGCGCACGATCTCCCCGGTCTCGACGGGCAGCGTGCCGCCATTGGTATCGCACAGCACGATCCAGCGCGCGCCCGCCGCCAGCGCCGCGCGAATGCATTCCAGCGCATAATCCCGGTTGGCCTTCCAGCCATCGAAGAAATGCTCGGCGTCAAACAGCGCCTCGCGCCCCAGCGACACCAGGTAGCCCACCGAACGCGCGATGTTCTCGACATTCTCCTCCAGGGAAATGCCAAGCGCGGTGGTGACATGGAAATCATGGGTCTTGCCCACCAGGCAGACCGCCCCGGTGCCGGCATTCACCACCGCGGCCAGCACGTCGTCATTCTCGGCCGAGACTCCGGCCCGTTTGGTCATCCCGAAGGCGGTCATCTGCGCCCGGGTCTCGGGCGCGGCCTCGAAAAAGGCGCTGTCGGTGGGGTTGGCCCCGGGCCAGCCGCCTTCGATGTAATCGACCCCCAGCAGGTCGAGCATCCCGGCAATGCGGATCTTCTCTGCGGTGGAAAACTGCACGCCCTGGGTCTGCTGCCCGTCGCGCAGGGTGGTGTCGTAAAGATAGAGACGGTCCATCAGGCTCCTCCCGCCAGAGCGCACCATGGCCCCCGGCCCTGATCATTTTCTTGTTCCAAATACCTTCGGGGGTGAATGGCGCGCGCCCGCGCGCCAGAGGGGGCAGACAGCCCCCTTGCCCGGCCTGCCCGATGCGTCACGCCAGCCCCTCCAGCTTCGCGGCATCAAAGCCCGCACCGGGGATCAGCTCGACCCCGGCCTTGGACATCCGCACCTCGACCCCGGCGGCAAGCAGCGCCTGCTTCAGACGGTCCACCTCCGAGAAATCCTTGCTCTCCATCGCGGCGGCGCGGGCGGCGGCCAGCACCCCGGCCAGCCCGGAAAGATCCGCCTCCGGGGCGGCGGCCCAATCGCCCAATTCCTCGCCCAGCAGGCCCATCAGCGCGGCCGAGGCCTTCAGCCCCGCCGCATCGCCCGCACCGGCCAGCCGGTGGAGCTCGGCCAGGGCGCCGGCGGTGTTCAGGTCATCGGCCAGCGCCGCAAGCACCGCACCCGAGATCTCTCCCGCCTCGACGCCCTCGACCAGGACCCGCCACTTGCGCAGGGTGGTCTCGGCCTCCTCGCGCTTCTTTTCGGTCCAGTCCATCGGCTTGCCGTAATGGGTGCCAAGGAAGACCATCCGGATCACCTCGCCCGGCACGCCCCTGTCCAGAAGATCGCGCACGGTGAAGAAGTTGCCCAGCGACTTGGACATCTTCTTGCCCTCGACCTGAAGCATCTCGTTGTGCAGCCAGAAGCGCGCGAAACCCGCCTCCGGGTGGGCGCAGCAGCTCTGGGCGATCTCGTTCTCGTGGTGGGGGAACTGCAGGTCGATGCCGCCGCCGTGGATGTCAAAGCTCTCGCCCAGCAGCTCGTAGCTCATGGCCGAGCATTCGATATGCCAGCCCGGACGGCCCCGGCCCCAGGGGCTGGCCCAGCCCGGCAGATCATCGGACGAGGGTTTCCAGAGCACGAAATCCATCGGATCGCGCTTGTAGGGCGCGACCTCGACCCGGGCACCGGCGATCATGTCCTCGACCGAACGCCCCGAAAGTGCGCCGTAGGCCTTGTAGCTTGCGACCGAGAACAGCACATGCCCCTCGGCCTCGTAGGCATGGCCGTTTTCGACCAGCCCGGAGATCATCTCGACCATCTGGCCGATGAAGGCGGTGGCGCGGGGTTCGTGATCCGGACGCAGGGTGCCAAGCGCATCCATGTCCTGATGATACCACGCGATCGTCTCGGCGGTGCGTTCGGCGATCAGTTCTTCCAGCGTGCCCGCAGCCCCCGCTTCCTTGCGCGCCAGCGCGGTCGCGTTGATCTTGTCGTCGACGTCGGTGAAGTTGCGCGCATAGGTCACGTGATCCGTGCCGTAGACATGGCGCAGCAGGCGGTAGAGCGTATCGAAGACCACCACGGGCCGCGCATTGCCCAGGTGCGCGCGGTCATAGACCGTCGGCCCGCAGACATACATCCGCACGTTGTCGGCGGTAATCGGAGTGAAAATCTCCTTCTTCCGCGTGCGGGAGTTGTGCAGCTTGATCTCGACCATGTCTCGCTCCTGTCGGGCCGCTCGGGCCGGGCATGTCCGCAAAGGCACTCCGCCCGCGGGCGGCTTACAGGATCCTTTGAGAGGGGAAACGAGAAGCGGCCCGCGAGAAGTATCTCAGCAGGGGATAATGCAGCCGGTAATGATGCAGCGCTTCGTCATGGCCGCGTTCATAACGAAGCCCCCCGCCCCTGCCAAGCCTTGATTTGTCACCCAAGCGTGGCAATGCTGCGGGGCATGAGCCGCGCTTTCGTCACCTCGATCTGCCAGCCGCTGCCGGGGGCTGCTGTTTCCGACCCCTGGGGCGGCGGCCATGCGGTCTGGAAGGTGGGCGGCAAGATCTTTGCCAGCATCGGCGCGCAGGACCGGGGCGTTTCGGTCAAGTGCAGCGACACCGCCTTCGCCCGCCTGCTGATCGAGGACGGCACGGCCGAACGCGCGCCCTACCTTCATGCCAGCTGGGTGCTGCTGCCCTGGGGCTGCGACGAAGGGCTGATGCGCGACAGGGTGCTGCTGTCCTACGACCTGATCCGCGCGGGCCTGCCGAAAAAGGTCCAGGCGATGCTGGCGCCGCGCCCGGACTAGAGGAACCCGGTCTCCACCGCGCGCGCCCAGTCCCAGCGGGCATGGGCGCGGGCCCGGGCCACCATCTGGGTGGTGTCATAGGGCACGAAGCGCTGCGTGATCGACCAGTGATCGCCCTGGCGCTCCACCAGCGCCCAGGCGGCATGGGCATGGCCGGTCTCGATCACATGAGGCACCGGAAGCTCGTCCTCGTAGGCCGGGCAGCCCACCGATCCGGGGTTCAGCAGGATCTGCCCGGTGGGCAGGCGCAGCGTCACCGGCAGATGGGTATGGGCGCACAGGATCAGAGAGGCCCCGATGCCCGCCGCCGCGACCTCGGCGGCGATGTCGTCGACATGGCGCAGGCTGACGGTGCCGTCGCGGGCGACCTCGTGGGTCCAGTAGACATCGTCGCAGCCCGGCATCGCGTGGCAGGCCCAGACATCGCCGAAATCCATCACCTCGGGCAGGCCCGCCAACCAGTCCAGCGCAACATCCTCCAGTGCCTCCAGAGCCACCCGGTCCGAACGCCCCATCTCGGTCGGGGACTGCTCCAGCAGGTAGCGGTCATGATTGCCGCGCAGCGCCAGGATGCGGTGCCGCAGCAGCAGCCCCGCCGTGCCCGCCGCATCCAGCGGCCCGCTGAAGTGATCGCCCAGCACCAGCACGTCCTCGGGCTGGAACTGCGCCATATCTGCCTGCACGGCGCGCAGGGCATCGGCATTGCCGTGAATATCGGCCAGTACCGCGAACCGGCCCCCCAGGGGCGCAAATCGTCTTGTCGCAAGCGTCCTCATGGCGCGAAGCCTTGCCGGTCCGCGTCATTGTGGCAAGCGCAAACCCCTTGCACTGCCGAAAGAACTGCGAAACCCTTTCGCGGACCGATCTTCAGGAGGCGAACCATGCACGATCCCGGCCCCGCGTTCCGCGCGCTTCACCAGCCCGGCCACCCCTTCGTCCTGGCCAATGCCTGGGACCTGGGCTCGGCCCGGATGCTGGCGGCGATGGGCGCCCAGGCCATCGGCACCTCTTCCGCCGCCTTCGGCTTCACCGTCGGCAAGCCCGACGGCGCAGTCACCCGCGACGAGGCCCTGGCCCATGCCGAGGCGATGGTGGCCGCCACCGACCTGCCGGTCTCGGGCGATTTCGAGAACGGCTTCGGCGACGATCCCGAGACCGTCGCCGAGACCCTGCGCCTGGCCGCCGAGACCGGCCTGGCCGGGCTTTCGATCGAGGATGTCACCCGGGGCGGCGCCGCCGCCTATGATCACGCCCTGGCGCTGGAGCGCATCCGCGCCGCCACCGCCCAGATCCGCGCCCTGCCCCGCGACATGGTGCTGGTGGCGCGCGCCGACGGGCTGGTGCAGGGCCATTACGACCTGGACGAGGCGATCGCCCGCGTCCGCGCCTTCGCAGAGGCCGGGGCCGATTGCGTCTATGTGCCGGGGCTCGCGCATTTCGAGGATCTGGAACGCGTGGTGCAGGAGGCCGGCGCCCCGGTCAACGCCCTGGCCATGGGGACGCTGGCCAGCTACGCGCGCGCCGATTTCGCCCGTATCGGGGTGGCGCGGATCTCGCTCGGCTCGGCGCTGGCGCGGGTGACCCACCGGGCAATCCTGGATGCGATGAACGAGGTCTACGAGGATGGCTCCTTCTCGCGGCTGAAGAAATCGGTGGCCGGAGAGGCGGTCGATCACATGCTGGAAGCCGGGGCCGCATCGGAATGAGGCGCGCCCTGCGCCTTCTCGCCCTGCTGGCCGCCTGTGCGGCGGCTCCGGCGGTGGCGCAGGACCTGCCGGATCCGGTCTGCAGCTATCTGAACGATTTCGCGGGGGTGCTGCCGCCCGACCGCGCCGAGGCACTGCGCCACGAGCTGCAGGTGACCCGGCGCATGACCGGGGCGCAGATCGACGTCGTCGCGCTGCCCGACCTGCGCCATTTCGACAGCGGGGAAAGCCTGTTGCAGTTCAGCCAGCGGATGCTGCGCGACTGGGAGATCGGCGATATCCGCCGGCAGGACGGCATCCTGCTGCTGCTGATCGCCGCCCCGCTGGAGGCCCGGATCGAGCTGGGCGCAGGCTATAACCGGCACTGGGACCGGATCGCCCGCGACATCGTCGCGGACACCGTGCTGCCGGCGGCGCGGCAGGGCCGGATCGGCGACGGGCTGATCGCCGGGGCGCTGGCCGCCCGTGACCGCATCGCCCGGCCCTTCGCCGAGGGGCAGCGTGCCGACGGCCAGCCCGCACCGCTGCACTACGTGGCCGCCGTGATCTTTGCGGTGGCCGGGCTGCTGGCGATGATGCGGCGCCGGGTCAACCTGATGCGGCTGGCCGCCCAGCCCTGTCCGAACTGCCGCCGCCGCGGCGGGCTGCGCCGGCAGATCGACCGCCGGGCAGACCGCGAAACCAGCCTGACCTACTGCCTCTACTGCAATCACCAGCGCGAAGAAGAACTGATCCTGCCCGATCCCGCCACCCCGGCCCGCGAAGGCGCCTGAGACGGATCTTTCGAGGCAAGGCTTTCCGGGAAAAGTCTTTCTGCGGCAACGCTTTCGGGACGGGCCCCGAGCGCCCTTCGAAACGCGAACGGGCGGGGAAATCCCCGCCCGCGCCGCAGATCCTGCTCCGGGTCACTCGGTCACGGTGACCTTGACCATGCGGTCCGGCTCTCCGGTGACAGAGCCGTTCTGGCCCATGCCGCGCTTGATCTTGTCGACCACATCCATCCCCTTGGTCACTTCGCCGATGACCGTGTACTGGCCGTTCAGGAAGTCGCCCGGGGCGAACATGATGAAGAACTGGCTGTTGGCCGAGTTCGGATCCTGGCTGCGCGCCATGCCCACCGTGCCCCGCTTGAAGGGGATGTCGGTGAATTCCGCCGGCAGGTCGGGCAGATGCGAGCCGCCACGACCGGCCATGCGCATGTCGCCGCCGACCTTGCCGTATTCGACATCGCCGGTCTGCGCCATGAAGCCGTCGATCACGCGGTGGAAGTAGACATCGTCATATGCCCCTTCCTTCGCCAGCTCGACCACCTGCGCCACGTTCTTCGGAGCTTTCTTGTCATACAGATCGATATGGACGGTGCCGTTGGCCTCGCCCGCGATCTGGATGTCCAGGCCGGTCGCCAGGGCGGGGCCGGCAAGCCCCCCCATGCACGCAACGGCCAGCAGAAGCTCACGCATCCGCGGCAACCTTCACCGAGATCATGATGTCGGGATCCGCAGGCGGCTCGCCGCGCACGATCGCGTCCACATGTTCCATGCCGTCGATGACGCGGCCGTAGACCGTGTACTGACCGTTCAGGAAGTGGTTGTCGGTGAAGTTGATGAAGAACTGGCTGTTGGCCGAGTTCGGGTTCTGGCTGCGCGCGGCACCCAGGGTGCCACGGTCATGCGGCAGACGCGAGAATTCCGCCGGCAGGTTCGGCAGGTCGGAACCGCCCGTGCCCGCCATGCGCAGGTTGAAGTCGCCGGTCTTGTTGCCGTTGGCCACGTCGCCGGTCTGCGCCATGAAGCCTTCGATCACGCGGTGGAAGACCACCCCGTCGTATTGACCCGAGCGCGCCAGTTCCTTCATGCGCTCGCTGTGCTTGGGGGCCACGTCGGGCAGAAGCTCGATCACGACCGTGCCGCCCTTGAGCTCCATGAGGATCGTGTTTTCGGGATCCTTGATTTCGGCCATTTGCCTCTCCTTCCACATGTTTGCGCCAGCAATATTAACTGACGCGCCGATTGCCAAGCACAGCCTGTTGACCCTCGCGTTACGGCGGGCGAGAAATCACCGGAATTGGTTAAAGGAGAGGACCTCATGGGCTGGAAAACCCTTGATGACATGGATATTTCAGGCAAGCGCGTTCTGGTGCGGGTCGACATCAACGTCCCCGTCGAAGATGGCCGCGTCACCGACGCGACCCGGATCGAGCGAATCGTGCCCACCGTGAAGGACATCGTGGCCAAGGGCGGCAAGGCGCTGCTCATCGCGCATTTCGGCCGCCCCAAGGGCAAGGTCGTCCCCGAGATGAGCCTGAAGGTCACCCTGCCCGCGCTGGAAGCGGCGCTTGGTCAGGACGTTGCCTTCGCGGAGGATTTCGCCGCGCTCGCCGGGATCGAGGCCGACGTGGTGCTGCTGGAGAACATCCGCTTCTACCCGGGCGAGGAAAAGAACGACCCCGCCTTCGCCAAGGAAATCGCCGCCCTTGGCGACATCTACTGCAACGATGCGTTTTCCGCCGCGCACCGCGCCCATGCCAGCACCGAGGCCATCGCGCGCGAGCTGCCCTCCTGCGCCGGGCGCCTGATGCAGGCCGAGCTTGAGGCGCTGGAAGCAGCGCTTGGCGATCCGGTACGCCCGGTGATAGCGGTCGTCGGCGGCGCCAAGGTCTCGACCAAGCTCGACCTGCTGGAGAACCTGATCGAGAAGGTCGACAAGCTGGTGATCGGTGGCGGCATGGCCAACACCTTCCTGGTCGCCCAGCACCTGCCCATCGGCAAGTCCCTGGCCGAGACAGACATGGCCGACACCGCCCAGAAGATCATGCTGAAGGCCCAGGACATCGGCTGCGAGATCATCCTGCCCTCCGACGTCGTGGTCGCGCGCGAATTCAAGGCCGGTGCAGATTGCGAGACCGTGGGCGCGGGCGAATGCCCCGAGGATGCGATGATCCTCGATGCGGGCACCGAGGCGGTCGCGCGGATCTCCCAGGCGTTCGAGGAGGCCAAGACACTGATCTGGAACGGCCCGCTCGGCGCCTTCGAGATCGCGCCCTTCGACACCGCGACCAATGCCGCGGCCCTCAAGGCGGCGGAACTGACCAGAGCCGGTTCGCTGACCTCGGTTGCCGGTGGCGGCGATACGGTGGCGGCGCTGAACGCCTCGGGCGCGGCGGCGGACTTCACCTATATTTCCACCGCGGGCGGTGCCTTCCTGGAGTGGATGGAGGGCAAGGTTCTGCCCGGCGTTGCGGCGCTGGAGGCCTGATCCGGCGGAATGTCCGCCCGCAGGAGGTGCGTTAGCGCAACCTCAATTGCAGATGGTCCCCCTGTCGCCTAGACAGGGGGAAGCGGGCGGAGGAGTGCCCCGCCTTTTCATGAACCCTTATAATTTCAGGCGATTGACATGAGCGACACGATGCAGGCCGAAAAGGTCAAGACCGATCCGGCGATGGCCGAACAGATCCGCAGCGGCGACGGCTTCATTGCGGCCCTCGACCAGAGCGGCGGCTCAACCCCGAAGGCGCTGAAGCTCTACGGTATCGAGGAAGACGCCTATTCCTCCGAGGAAGAGATGTTCCAGCTGATGCACGACATGCGTGCCCGGATCATCAAGTCCCCGGCCTTCAACGGCGAGAAGGTGATCGGCGCGATCCTGTTCGAACGCACCATGGATGGTGAGATCGACGGCGTGCCCACCGCAGAATACCTCTGGAAAGAGACCCAGGTCGTGCCCTTCCTGAAGGTCGACAAGGGCCTGGACGAGGCCGAGGACGGCGTCAAGCTGATGAAGCCGATGCCCGAAATCGACGCTCTGCTGGCCAAGGCCGTGTCGAAGGGCATCTTCGGCACCAAGATGCGCTCGGTCGTCGATGCGGCGAACCCGGTCGGCATCAAGAAGATCGTCGAACAGCAGTTCGAAGTCGGCAAGAAGATCCTGTCCTACGGGCTGATCCCGATCATCGAACCCGAGGTGACGATCTCCATCGCCGACAAGGCCGAGGCCGAGACCCTGCTGCGCGACGAGATCCTGGCGCATCTGGACGCCCTGCCCGAGGGCATCGAGGTCATGCTGAAGCTGACCATCCCCGAGGTCGACAACCAGTACAAGGCGCTGGTCGATCACCCGAAGGTCATGAAGGTCGTGGCGCTGTCGGGCGGCTATTCGCGCGAAGAGGCCAATGACCGCCTGTCGCGTCAGACCGGCATGATCGCCTCCTTCTCTCGCGCGCTGACCGAGGGCCTGTCGGCCCAGCAGTCGGACGCGGAGTTCGACGCCACGCTGGCCGCCACCATCGAGGGCATCTACAAGGCCTCCGTCGCCGGCTGAGCCCGTGCCGAAAGAACCACCGAAGGGGGGCGGATCACCGCCCCCCTTCGCATTTCCGCCCGCCTTTGGGATTCCCACGCCCCCCGGGCTGTGCCATAGTGCCCCCAAGACGTCCGCAGAGACGAGAGCCGGCCAGGGCCGACAGGAGCAGTAGACCATGAGCGCGCAGTCACGCCCGGGCTTCGGGATGTTCATCTACTTCAGCATCGTGCTGATGCTGGGCCTCTATTTCACCTTCGCCGCCGTGCAGGGGGAATTCGGCATCTTCGCCCGCGCCGAGGTCGAGGCCGACAGCCAGCAGCTGCAAACGCGGCTCGACGGGCTGAACAACCAGATCGCCGTGATGGAGAACCGCACCCGCCGGCTCTCGGACGAGTTCCTTGATATCGACCTGCTCGACCAGCAGTCGCGCGACATGCTGGGCCAGATCCGCGGCGACGAATTCGTCCTCCAGTAATCCGCCCAGGCACTCTTGCCGCACTGCGGCACACCCAGGATCAGTTCCCGATGCAGGCCCGGCTCCGTCCGGGCCTTTTTCACAGGTACGAAGTCGCCATTCCCGAAGGGCCGGCCCGCCTCATGCCGCAGCGCAGCATCGGCATTCCCCGGGCAGGGCCGCGCGAATGCCGCGCAAATCCCTCTTGCAGCTCAGGAAACCTTCCCTACCCTGTGCTTGCGTCAAATTCGCACTCGCATCCCGCCGGGAATTGCTGTAGGGGATAGTTTAATACTAAACTATCCCAGATCGCTTACCGATTCCACGGTTCACATACGGGGAGGACACCTGATGGCGACCCGCAAAGCTGCAGCCAAGCCGAACGTTTCGGCCGATGAGCTGAAACAGTACTACCACGACATGCTGCTGATCCGCCGCTTCGAAGAGAAGGCCGGCCAGCTCTATGGCATGGGGCTGATCGGTGGCTTCTGCCACCTCTACATCGGCCAGGAAGCCGTTGTCGTCGGCCTCGAGGCCGCCGCGGAAGAGGGCGACAAGCGCGTCACCTCCTACCGCGACCACGGCCACATGCTGGCCTGCGGCATGGACCCCAACGGCGTCATGGCCGAGCTCACGGGCCGCGAGGGCGGTTATTCCAAGGGCAAGGGCGGCTCCATGCACATGTTCTCGAAAGAGAAGCATTTCTATGGCGGCCACGGCATCGTCGGCGCCCAGGTGCCGATCGGCGCGGGCCTCGCCTTCGCGGACAAGTACCTCGACAACAAGCGCGTCACCTTCGCCTATTTCGGCGACGGCGCGGCGAACCAGGGCCAGGTCTACGAGACCTTCAACATGGCCGCCCTGTGGAAGCTGCCGGTGATCTTCGTGATCGAGAACAACCAGTACGCCATGGGCACCGCGCAGAAGCGTTCGACCTCCTCGGCCGAGCTTTACAAGCGTGGCGAGGCCTATGGCATCCCCGGTGAGCAGGTGGACGGCATGGACGTGCTGGCCGTCAAGGCCGCCGGCGAGAAGGCCATCGCGCACTGCCGTGCCGGCGACGGCCCCTATATCCTCGAGGTCAAGACCTACCGCTACCGCGGCCACTCCATGTCGGACCCGGCGAAGTACCGGACCCGCGAGGAAGTGCAGAACATGCGCGAGAAGCACGACCCGATCGAGGCCGTCCGCCAGATGCTGCTGACCGGTGAACACGCCACCGAGGACGATCTGAAGGCCATCGACAAGACGATCAAGGAGATCGTCAACGCCTCGGCCGAGTTCTCCAAGGAAAGCCCCGAGCCGGCGCTCGAGGAACTGTGGACCGACATCTACGCCGAAGTGGCGCCGCAAGAGCAAGACGCCTGAGGGAGACGAGAAGAATGCCCACCGAAATCCTGATGCCCGCCCTCTCTCCGACGATGGAGGAAGGCACCCTTGCGAAGTGGCTCGTCAAGGAAGGCGACACCGTCAGCTCGGGCGACATCCTGGCCGAGATCGAGACCGACAAGGCAACGATGGAATTCGAAGCCGTCGACGAAGGCGTCATCGGCAAGATCCTGATCGCGGAAGGCACCGAGGGCGTGAAGGTCAACGCCCCGATCGCCGTGCTGCTGGAAGAGGGTGAATCCGCCGACGACATCGGCAGCGCCCCCGCCGCCGCGCCCGTGGAAGAGGCCCCCAAGGCCGAAGCCCCCGCCCCCGCCAAGGCGGCCGAGCCCGCCCCCGCCGCGCCGAAGTCGAACGCCAGCCCCGACTGGCCCGAAGGCACCCCGATGAAGACCCAGACGGTCCGTGAAGCGCTGCGCGACGCGATGGCCGAAGAGATGCGCTCGGACGAGACGGTCTTCCTCATGGGCGAGGAAGTCGCCGAGTACCAGGGCGCCTACAAGGTCTCCCAGGGTCTGCTGGACGAGTTCGGCGAGAAGCGCGTCATCGACACGCCGATCACCGAGCACGGCTTCACCGGCATCGCCGTCGGCGCCGCCTTCGGTACGCTGAAGCCCATCGTCGAGTTCATGACCTTCAACTTCGCCATGCAGGCGATTGACCAGATCATCAACTCGGCGGCCAAGACGCTCTACATGTCCGGCGGCCAGATGGGCGCGCCCATGGTCTTCCGTGGCCCCAACGGTGCCGCCGCCCGCGTCGGCGCGCAGCACTCGCAGGACTACGCCGCCTGGTATGCGCAGATCCCCGGCCTGAAGGTCGTCATGCCCTACTCCGCCGCCGATGCGAAGGGCCTGCTGAAGACCGCGATCCGCGATCCGAACCCGGTCATCTTCCTCGAGAACGAGCTGATGTACGGCCAGTCCTTCGACGTTCCGGACGTGGATGACTTCACCATCCCCTTCGGCAAGGCGAAGATCTGGCGCGAAGGCAGCGATGTCACCATCGTCTCCTTCGGTGTCGGCATGAAATACGCCCTGGAAGCTGCGGACAAGCTGGCCGAAGAGGGCATCTCTGCCGAGGTCATCGACCTGCGCACCCTGCGCCCGCTCGACTATGACACGCTGATCGCCTCGGTCATGAAGACCAACCGCTGCGTGACCGTGGAAGAGGGCTTCCCGGTGGCCTCGATCGGCAACCACCTCTCGGCCTACATCATGGAAAACGCCTTCGATTACCTCGATGCGCCCGTGATCAACTGCACCGGCAAGGACGTGCCGATGCCCTACGCGGCCAACCTCGAGAAGCTGGCGCTGATCACCACGGACGAGGTGATCGCGGCGGTGAAGAAAGTCACCTACCGGTAAGGGAAGAGAGTCATGCCCACGGAAATCCTGATGCCTGCCCTCTCTCCGACCATGGAGGAAGGCACCCTGGCGAAATGGCTGGTCAAGGAAGGCGACACCGTCGCCGCCGGCGACCTGCTGGCCGAGATCGAGACCGACAAGGCGACGATGGAATTCGAAGCCGTCGACGAAGGCATTGTCGGCAAGATCCTGATCGCGGAAGGCACGGAAGGCGTGAAGGTCAACGAACCCATCGCCATCCTGCTGGAAGAGGGTGAAAGTGCCGATGACATCGGCGCCGCCCCCGCGCAAGCCGCTGCCGCTGCGCCGGAGGCGGCCCCCGCCGCCGACGCCGGGGCCAAGGCGGCCCCCGCAGGGGGCTCCGCGGCCCCGGCCCCGGCCCCGGCCGCGCCGAAGGCCGCCGATGGCGGGCGCATCTTCGCCTCGCCGCTGGCACGCCGCATCGCCGCCCAGAAGGGCCTCGACCTCGCGACCCTGACGGGCTCGGGCCCGCATGGCCGCATCGTCAAGGCCGACGTGGAAAACGCCGTGGCGAAACCCGCCGCCGCACCGGCTGCCGCCGCGCCCGCCCCGAAGGCCGAGGCCCCGGTTGCCAAGGCGGCCGCCGCCGGCCCCACCGCCGAGCAGGTCATCAAGATGTACGAGGGCCGCGACTTCGAAGAGGTCAAGCTCGACGGCATGCGCAAGACCATCGCCGCGCGTCTTTCCGAGGCCAAGCAGACCATCCCGCACTTCTACCTGCGCCGCGACATCAAGCTCGACGCGCTGCTGAAGTTCCGCTCGCAGCTGAACAAGCAGCTCGAAGGGCGCGGTGTGAAGCTCTCGGTCAACGACTTCATCATCAAGGCCGTGGCGCTGGCGCTGCAGGCCGTGCCCACCGCCAACGCGGTCTGGGCGGGTGATCGCGTCCTCCAGCTCAAGCCCTCCGACGTTGCCGTCGCCGTGGCGATCGAGGGTGGCCTGTTCACCCCGGTGCTGAAGGATGCCGACATGAAGTCGCTCTCCGCCCTCTCGGCAGAGATGAAGGACCTGGCCAAACGGGCCCGCGACCGCAAGCTCGCGCCGCATGAATACCAGGGCGGCTCCTTCGCGATCTCCAACCTCGGCATGTTCGGCATCGACAATTTCGACGCCATCGTGAACCCGCCGCATGCAGGCATCCTGGCCGTCGGCTCGGGCGTCAAGAAGCCCGTCGTCAATGATGCGGGCGAGATCGAGGTCGCAACGGTCATGTCCGTCACCATGTCGGTCGATCACCGCGTGATCGACGGGGCGCTTGGCGCCGACCTGCTGAAGGTTATCGTCGAGAACCTCGAGAACCCGATGATGATGCTGGCCTGATCCGGGGCCTGCCCCGCAACGGCTCGAAGGCCCGCTCTCCGGAGCGGGCCTTTTGCGTTACAGCTGCAGCTCCCGCAGCCTTGGCGTGGCAGGCTCCGGCCCGGCCACCGCCCGCCCGAAGGCCTGCGGCCCGTGGCTCAGGAAGCGGCGCAGCAGGTGGCTGAAAAAGCTCATCTCCTCATGACGGCCCCGCAGCGCCTCCAGCTGTGCCGCCACCGCCTGGACATGATCGCGTCCGGTCTCCGGATCCAGCGCCGCCAGATTCAGGCAGGGGTCCAGAAGGTCCGCCAGCATCCGCGCGGCCTGGGTCTCCATCTGGCTGGCGCTGGCCTCCTGCGGGCGCAGCCGTGGCGCCAGGATCGACAGCGCCGGTCCCAGGGCATGCTGGAAGCGCAGCATCATGTGATCGGCCCCCTCGCGCGGCTGGCCGATCAGCACCCGCAGCTGCGCCAGCTGCACCATGTCGCAGGGAAACGGCCCCTCGGCGGCCAGCAGCGCCGGGGTCGCGCCCCGCGGCGGCAGGTAGGGCCGCATCAAAGCCCCGAAGGCCGGAACGAAGGCGCTTTCCACCGGCTCGGGCGCCGTGCAGCGCACGACGTTGCACGCCCCCTGCCAACGCACCTTCATCCAGTCCAGGAACCAGTCCTGACTGCCCTCCGGACGCTTCAGCGCGATTTCGATCACCGTGCGTTCGGTTTCTTGATCCCAGGTTCTGCTCATCGATGTCCCGCCTCTTTCAGCATTGTTTTCTCGATGAGAGAGATTTGCGGCCAAATTGGTAAAAAACTTTCTAAAAAAGTTCGAAACTGGCCGTTCCCCCAGACAAAGCAAAACCCCGCCTCAGAAAAAAGGCGGGGTCTGAAGAACACGCGTGATCAGATGCGGGTCAGACGCCGTGGATCTGGTCCATCTTGATCGAGGGTTGATCGCAGCCCGCCTCCCCGACGATGCGGGCGGGCACCCCTGCGACGGTCGTGCAGGGCGGCACCTCGTTCAGCACCACAGACCCCGCCGCGATCCGCGAGCAGTGACCGATGCTGATATTGCCCAGCACCTTGGCCCCGGCCCCGATCAGGACCCCGTTGCCGATCTTCGGATGGCGGTCTTCCTCTTCCTTGCCGGTGCCGCCCAGCGTCACCGAATGCAGCATGGACACGTTATCGCCCACCACGGCCGTTTCGCCCACCACGATGGAATGGGCATGGTCGATCATGATCCCCTTGCCCATCCGGGCCGCCGGATGGATATCGACCCCGAAGACCTCGGAGGAGCGCATCTGGAAGAAATAGGCCAGGTCGACGCGTTTCTGCTCCCACAGCCAGTGGCCGATGCGATAGGCCTGCACGGCTTGGAAACCCTTGAAATAGAGAAGCGGCTGAAGGAAGCGATGGCAGGCCGGATCGCGGTCGTAGATCGCGACGATATCTGCCCGCGCGGCTTCGGGGATCGCGGGATCGGCGCTGATCGCCTCGTCGCAAATCTCTCGAAGCAGCTGCCCGGGCATGTCGTCCGAAGCCAGCTTCATCGCGATCCGATAGGACAGCGCGCGTTCGAAGGAGGCGTGGTGCAGGATGGTTGAATGAACCATACCGCCGAGCAGCGGCTCATCCGCAATGGCGACCTTCGCCTCGCGGGTGATACGGTCCCAAACGGGATCCAGCTCGGCGAGCTTTGCTTGCGTGTTGGCCATGGCATGTTTTCCCAATGTTTGAGGGGCAGGATATCAGATCCCGCCCCTCATGGAAAACGCAAAGCCGTGGCCTCCGGGTTCACAAATTCCGATCTTTCAAAGGTCGAAGGTCAGCATCCCGGGGCTGCCGGGACCGTATGTGGCTGAAATCTGTGATACTTCCAGATCCACAGGTCCGGAAATCCCGTCGCTGGCCTGGTCTGCCACCGAATAGACCCAGCCGGTTTCAGCCACCTCCACCTCGCGGAACAGGCTGCCCGCGCTGCGCAGCCGGACCCGGAAGGCCTGGCTGTCCTCGCCCAGTGGGATCTCGGCCAGGTCCCAGGCATCGGCGTCGATCCGGCCCCGGCGCACCCAGCTGAAGGCGATCTCGCCCGAAGTCTGAGGCGCGGCGCGCAGGTGGCAGGGCGCGTAGGGCCGCAGGCCTTTGCCGTCGAAGGCAAGCACCTCGTGACGATAGCTCGGGTCGTCCACCGGCTTCTGCGCCGGCCCGATCCGGTAATGCCGCGCCAGCCGCCGCTGGCTGGGCGCCAGGGAGATCTGCTCGGGCACGCCGTTCATCAGCACCACATAGGACCCCACGGGCCAAGTGTCGGGCATCCCCGCATCGGTGCCAAGTTGCCCTCGCAGCCGATGGCCCAGTCGATAGGCCCGGGGGCCGATGACCTCCGCATCGCGGAACTGGAACAGCTCCCAGTTGCCCGGGGTGCCATCGCCGATGGCCATCAGGTTTGCACCGGCCAGCAGCCCCGCCGCATCGGTCGAGGACAGGCTGCCCGAGGTCAGCGCAATCTCCAGCCCCGCGCCCCGATCCGGTCGCCCCGGCGCCGCGCGCTCCAGGACGCTGGTCGTCAGGCCGATCACCGCACGCGTCGCCAGTACCCGGTCCAGCTGATACCCCGCATCCGAGGCCGCAGCATAAAGCGCCGCACCGCCGCTCCAGGGTTCCGCCGTCACCGCGATATGGGGCGCATGGGGCACCTCGTCACCGCGCATCAGCGGCAAGTCCAGGAACAGCGGCAGCACCGGCACCGGCGCGGCATAGACCGGACCTTTCGGCAAGATCTCAGCCAGGGCGGCCCGGTCGTAGACCTCGGGCTCGATCCGGGTGGCTTCGAACAGGCCGGCCTCGGTGAAGTCGGCCCGATCGATCCGGTAGAAGGCGTCCTCCAGCCCCACCACGTCCCCCGGTCCGATGTCGCGCCGCGACGGCGGCAGGGCAAAGCGCAGACTGTCGCGGGACACCCGGGTTTCGCCAAGCCAGCGCTCCAGCACCTGGCGCGCCTCGGTCCGGCTCATCAGCAGCGACAGCTCGCTGCCCGAGACGACGCGGCTGGTGTCGCCGGGCAGGATCGCCTCCTCGGTCACCGCGTCGTAGTCGGCATCCGCCTCGATGAAGCGCAGCCGCATCCGGCCCGCGATCTCGGCCTCCGGTGCGCGCCGGCGCTCGGTCTCGCCCTCGATCTCCGTGACAACGGCCAGCGCATCGGGATCAAGCATCGCATCGACCCGCCCGTTGCGCATGAGGAAGCGCAGCACCCCATCGCGTTCCACCGCGTCGAAGCCGTAGCGCAGCATCAGCGATTGCAGCGCGGCGCGGGGCGCCGTGACTTCATCCATCAGGAAACCACCGACATAGCCCTGCAGGTCCGAGGTATCGATCTCCTCCACTCCGGCCTCGCGGCAGATTTCCTCGACCACGAGAGCCAGAGACCGCCCGCCGACCCTGCCCGTGATCCAGTGCCCGGCAAGATAGTTCTCGCCATCGCTCCAGAGGTCGAGGTTGCCCGGGAAATAGGGAAATGGCCGCGCATCCCAGGCCCAGACGAAGGCGCGCGACATGTCGATCATGCTGGCGCCATAGACCGACGACACAGGGTTGTGGCCCGGATCGTTCCAGTAGCCGTGCATGACCGACAGGTAGCGCTGCTGCATTAGCTCGTCGCGCTGGCCGTCCGAATAGTAAGGCAGCGCGGATTCGGAACTTTTCGGGTCAAGGAACTTGTTTGGCTGGTTGGTGCCCTTGTCGATGGCCGCGCAGCCCAGTTCGGTGAACCAGACAGGTTTCGATTGCGGCACCCAGGGGGTGGCCGTGGCCTGCCGCACGCCGCCGATCCGTTCGTGATGGGCATTCAGCCACCAGTTCCGGATGTCCTTGACGCGCCAGATCCAGGGTTCCCCCTGCCCGTCCGTGATCGTCGTGCGGATCTGTGCATCCCGGTCCGCTTGCGAGGCATAGTACCAGTCGTACAGCTCTCCGCCCTCGACATTGGTGGCCAGGTAGGTCCCGTCGTAGATCGAGGGATGCGTTTCGGCATCCAGATGCTCGGACCCGTCGCGCCAGTCCGACAGCGGCATGTAGTTGTCGATCCCGATGAAATCGATCTCCGCATCGGCCCAGAGCGGGTCGAGATGGAAGAACCGGTCGCCCGAGCCATCGCCCGGCTGGTAGCCGAAGTATTCGCTCCAGTCCGCCGCATAGCCCAGCTTGACCGAAGGCCCCAGGATCGCGCGGACCTCGGCGGCCAGAGCCCGGAAGGCCGCCACCGCCGGAAAGCTGTTGGCCGCGCCCCGGATCTGCGTCAGCCCGACCATCTCGGAGCCGATGCAGAAGCTGTCGACGCCGCCCGCCGCCGCACACAGCGCCGCGCAATGCAGCACGAAGCGCCGGTAGCGCCATTCCGCAGGACCGGAATAGGTGACCTCATCGCCCGAGATGGCAAAGTCCGAGGCCTGCGCCGTGCCGAAGAAATCCGCCACCTCGCTCGCCGCCTGCGCGGTCCCGTCCGGAGAGCCCGTGCGCCCCGGCGCCTCTGCACAGGTGATCCGCCCCCGCCAGGGCAAGGGCGGCTGGAAGGTCGCGTCGCTCCAGGGATCGGGCAGCGTGTTGCCCTCGGTCTGGTCCATCAGCATGAAGGGATAGAACATCACCGCCTGACCGCGCGCGTTCATCTCGCGGATGGCCTCGATCACCGAGAGGTCGGTGGGCGTGCCGCCGTAGATCGGACGCCCGCCACCATCCCCCGCCACCACCTCGGCGGTGTCACGGGTCAGGCCGCTGACCGACCAGGGCATCTCGGCACCGTCGAACTCGATCTGCTCGACCTTCGGGCGCAGCTCGCAGCTGCCGCAGCGCAGGTCGTTGCCGAACCAGCTCACGATCAGGGAAATCGCGCCGCTGTTGGGAAGGGAGGCCTCCAGCTGATCAAGAGAGGTCTCAAGGTCGCTCTTGCCCGAGGGCGTGTTGACGTTCTGAAGCCGCCCCGTGCCGCCGCCATAATCGTGGCGCACCGGCGTCGTCGCCAGGGCATATTCACCGCTGCCCGGCATCATCGCCACGCCGCGGATCGCATGGGAAGGTTCCTCGGCGGCGCCCGGCAAGGACAGCGGTGCGGGCCGCAACACCTCGAAGGTGAACTGCGGCACCCGGTTGCCGAAGGGCGACAGGTCCAGATCCTCGAAGACCACATAGGCCGTGCCACGATAGGCGGGCACCTCTCCGGCGCCCTCAATGGCCTCCATCCGGGGATCGGGCAGCTGGTCGGCGCTGCCAGTATAAAGCCGCATGTTCAGCGTCTCGGCAGAAACTTCGGCGCCATCCGCCCAGACCCGCCCCAGACCCGAGATCTCGCCCTCGCACAGCGCCACGGCCAGGTTCACCGTATAGGCATATTGCGTGACCTGGGGCGCAGAACCCGTGCCCTTGCCGCCGCCCGTCGTCGTGCTGCTTTCGGTGAACTGGGAGGCCCAGATGACCTGCCCCGCAATCCGCATCCGGCCATAGACACGGGCGACCGCATCGCCCTCGCCGGCATTCGACAGGCGGAACCGTTCGACCCGGCCGCTCTCGACCGCGTCCGAGCCCGTGCCCAGGATCCGCTGGTCAATCGACTGACCGATCGCGGCGCCGACAAAGCGCCCGATTGCGACCGAGGACAGACCAAGGGCCGTGCCTCCGATGGAGCCGCCGATGGCGGCCCCGGCAGCGGACAGGATGATGGTGGCCATTCAGGTCTCCTCCTGCGGCGGAAAGGTGAAACGGGCGACGATGCGGCGGCGCCAGGGGGCGCTCAGCGGGCTTTCGACGACCGCGTGACGGGAATAGGCATGAATGAAGCTGGCCCGGGGGCCGACCTCGGCGGCGATACCCAGATGCTTGGCAACCCCGCCCGAGCGCATCCGGAACAGCAGCACGTCCCCCGGCGCCTCCTGGCCCGGGGGCTTTTGCAGCAGATGCCTGCAGGCAGCCTGCCAAAGACGCTCCTCGCGCTGCGGCTCGGACCAGTCGGGCGTATAGGCCGGCACGCTCTCGGGCTCGGCGCCGTACAGATCCCTCCAGAGACCGCGCAGCAGGCCCAGGCAATCCGTCCCGGCCCCCCGCACCGAGGCCTGATGCAGGTAGGGCGTGCCGATCCAGCCACGCGCCAGGGTGACGATCCCCGCCCCGTTCATCTCAGGCTCCCGCCCGAGGACTGGCCCGAGCGCGAGGGCACCACCATCAGCCAGTCGTCCCCGGGAATATCCGGGAAACCCTGATGGTTGAGGACATTGGCGAACTTGTCCCGGCAGGTGGCGAGCCGCTTGTCGCAGCCCGCCTCCAGCCGAACCGCGGGGCTGGGTCCGGGATCGACCGACAACGGCGTCCAGAGTTCGATGACCCGGGTCGCGCCCTCCATCCAGTCGCGCTTGACCGGCACCGTGACCCCCGCCGCCGTGCCGTCGAGGATGTGCATCATGCCGCGCGCGAACCAGCCAGCCTCGTGGCTGGTCAGCCCGGCAAAACGGAAGACCCGCGCCTCCTCGACCGAAGCTGCGCTCGCGGTCACGACAAAGGCCGGATCCGTCAGATCGACCTGACACAGCGCATCTCCCAGCATTGCCGCACAGGGTGCCTGGTAGGACCGCCCTACCGGCTGGTTCAGCCTCTCGGTCAGGCCGCGCAGCTCGGCCCGGAAGGCGCCACCCGCGCGGGTGATCTCTCCGATCGTGCCACGAAAGATCATCTGGCGGGCCGATACATCGGCCCAGTTGACCAGCCAGGCACGGACCTCGGCACCGTCGAAACGCCCCGTCGCGATGTCGGCCTCGGAAATGGCGGCATCGCTCAGCGCGCCCATGGCCTCGCTGTTGTCGACCGAAACGCCGGTACCCTGCTGGAGGGCGCTGGCCGTCAGACCCGTCTCGGCGCGAAAATCGATACCGTCGAAGGACAGGTCCACGTCGTGATCGGTAAAACCAAGGACCACCCCGTCGGCCCGGGCGATCGCCCAGGCGTTGCAGGTGGTGGTGACGCCGGTGGCCAGATGGGCGGAAAGGGAAGGGTCGAAGCTCATCAGATCCGCACCTCCACCACCGGCACGCTGGGCACGTCGCCAGCCTGGAAGGACGCAACCGAGACATGGATATGATCGGTATCGAAACGCACCGGCACGTCGAATTCGAACCCGGCGGTCACCGTGGCCGACAGCGCCGGGGCCACGGCGAAGGTGATCACGCCGCTGGCGTAATCGACCGTGAAATCCGTGTCCTCGGCCTTCTCAGCCCCCGAAACCGCAACACGCAGCGTGCCCATGACGGGTTTGCTGATCGGCCGCGTGTAGCTCGCGTTCCCCGAAGCATAGAGCTTGCTCAGCGCGAAGATGGTCGAACTGCCATCGCCGGTGCCGATCAGCTGGTCCGAGGCACCGACCGTCGCGGTCGGGAGACACGACTTGTAATCGGACCAATCCTTCCAGCGAAAACCGTAAAGCTGGCCGCTGCGGGCCTCGAAGAAGGCGATCAGCGCCGCCAGATCGTCGATGGAGCGCATGGCCACCCCGGCATCGTAGCGCCGCCGCGAATGCTGCCAGCGGGCGTTGCGCTCCTCGTGGCCACTGGCCAGGGTCACCACGTCGGTGCGCCGCTCCGGCCCCCCGGTCGAGCCGAAGGAGAGCGTGGTGGGAAACCGGATCTCGTGAAAGCTCATGGGATGCTCCTCAGCGGTTGCGCTGGCCGCGGGCGATGGCTCGGCTCATCTGCGCGGCGATCTGGGATTGCGAGCGGCGGAACCCGTCGGCATCCGGGGTCGAGATGTTCATCACCACCTGGACGGGCTGCGCCGCACCGGCGCTGCGGATGCCCAGCCGCCCATCCGGGCCCCGGCTCAGCGGCACGATGGCCTCGGGGCCGGCCTCGCCCATCAGCCCCGCCCCACCGCGCATCGGAAAATAGGTCGGTGCATTGACGATGCCCCCCTTGGCGAAGGGGGTAACGCTTTGCACGAGGCTGCCCAGCGACTGGGCGATCAGCCCGCCGAACTGGTCGGTGATCGGGCGGGCAGCGGCGGAATAAGCGACACGCCCCGCTGTGCCGACAACGCCTCTCAGCGCCTCTCCTGCAGAGGCACCGTTGAACAGAACGCCATCCAGCGCCCGGCGCAGGCCACGGCTGAGGCCACGCTCCAGCGTCTGGGCGTCCTTGCCGGTTTCCTCCAGCGCCGCCCGGACTCGCTGCAGCTCGGCGCCGAACCCGGCCGCCATTTCCGCCGCCGCGACAAAGCTGTCATCCAGGCTGTCGACCTGGGATTGCAGCGCATTGACACCGTTTACATCCGCCATCTCATTCCTCCTGCCGGGCGCACCCGGTTACTCATCTTGTGCCGGAGCGTCCGGAAAAGCCGCCAGCAGCTCCTGCAGGCGCCCCTTGCCGAGGACAGGCGCGGCACCGGGCTGATCACCCAGCATCAAGCGCAACTCCGCCGGCGTCAGGCGCCAGAACTCCTCGGGCCGCAGCCGCAGGCCACAGATCCCGGCCCGCATCAGCGCCGGCCAATCGAGGGCGCTCATCCTGCCTCTCCCGGCAGCACGAAGGCGCGGGCCAGCAGCTCTGCCGCACGACGCGAGGCCTCCAGCGGACCGCCCTCGATCTCCGCGCTCAGCAGATCGCGGGCCTGCCCTCCCCAGCCGCCGCCGCGCAATCCGGCCACGATCAGCGCCAGCACATCGCGGCTGGAGCAGCTGCCGCTCTCGAACCGCTCGACCAGTTCGGCCAGCGATCCGCTGTGAAGACCCGCCTCCAGCTCGGCCAGGGCGCCGAGGGTCAGCTTCATGACCCGGCGCTCTCCGTCGAGGATCAGCGCCACTTCTCCGGCCAGCGGGTTCGCCATCAGAGCGCCGTGAAGGCCAGCGCCCCGGCCGAGGCCATCGCCAGCTCGTAGGTCGCCTCGCCGTCATGGGCGCCGGCATATTCGATCGAGGTGATCAGGAAGGGCCCTTCGACGATGCCGAAATCCGGAATGATCACCTGGAAGGCCGGCGTCTCTCCGTCGAAGAAGATCTGCCGGGCGCGTTCGTCGCTTGCATCATCCCGGAACACGCCCGAACCGCTGAGCCCCGCCGAGCGCACCCCGGCACCCGCCAGCAGCTCGCGCCAGCCCCCGGTACTGTCGAGGCTCGTCACATCGACGCTCTCGGCGTTGAAGCTGAGCCGCGAAGCCCTGAGCCCCGCCAGTGTCTGGAACGCACCCGCGCCCGTCATGTCCACCTTGATCAGAAGGTCCTTGCCGCTTTGGGCCACCATGTTCGTCACTCCGTCCAGGGATCAGCTGTCTTGCACGCGGGCGCGGAAGGTCAGGTCGATGCGGCGCAGCCGCCCCTCCCGCCGCGCCCGGGCCTTGAGAAAATTCAGGTAGATGAGATTGCCGCGCCCCAGGGCCGGGATCTCTCCGGCCAGGGCATCGGACACGGCGCCGGCCACGGTCTTGAGGGCATGGAACCCGTCCGCCGAGGCCACGACCGAGATTTCCAGCTCGTGCAGCGCCCCGGCGCCGCTCTTGTCAGAACTGTCCTTCACGGTCTCGGGACCAAGCGCCACCCAGAGCGCCGGCGGCGTCCCCTGAGGCGGCGCGTCGAAGATCGCGGTGCCAACCAGGGCCACCAGCGCGGCATCGGCGCAGAGCGCCTGGTAAAGCGAAGTCTGCAGGGCTGCGGAGACGGCATAGCTCATGGTGCCAGCTCCTCGTGGACCAGGCAGGTCAGATACTGCCCGCCCGCATCGGCCTCGCTCACCGCGTCGATCAGGTAGACATGGCCGTCGCAAAGGAAACGCTCTCCGGGAACCGGGCGGTTCGTGGCGCCAACCGGCGCCCCCCGCACGGTGATCCGGACACGCTGCGCGTGGATCTGCTGACCGCCCTCGCTGCCGGGACCGCCGCTGCGGGCCGCGATCTCGCCCCAGAGGGTGCCAAGGGCGATCCAGCTCGTGGTGCTGCCGCCAGCCCCGTCGTCGACATGGCTGCGCGCCTCCAGCACCAGCTTGCGATTCAGTCGCGGGCTCATGCACGGATTCCCTTGCCAAGACGGATCGGACGGTAACGTTCGATCAGCGCTGTCACCCCGAACGGCATGCAGCCGCGCGACAGTCCCGGGTCGTTGCGGTACTCGTAGTAATGCGCCGCCAGCAGCAGCACAGCCTGGGCCAGATCGCCGGGCAGCACCGCCCATTCGGTGGCGGCCCCCGCCGTCATCAGCACCTCGGCCTTGCCGTTGTCCGGAATCGTCGGCAGCAGGCCCGAGGTCCGGCGGAACACAGGGAAATAGGAATCCGCGGTGATCCGGAATTCGTCCCCGGTGATCGCGGAATAGGTGGCTTCGTCCTCGTAGATCCGCACTTCCTGAATGAACCGGACCGGTGTCACCGGCACGCGCACGCCCTCCGGATCGCTCCATTCCTCCAGCGTCCAGATGAAGTCCCGCTGCAGGAAGGCCTGGCCGGTGCGTCCTTCAAGCGCGGCAATGGCTGCCCGCAGATAGGCTTCCAGCACACCGTCCTGCAGCCCGTCCTCGGCAAAGCCAGAGCCAAGCCGCAGGTGATCGCGGAAGGCTTCGATGGGAAGCAGCGTGCTCGCGACCTGATTGATTTCGACAAGTAACATCCGAATTCTCCCGTGATCCCGGGCCCCTGCCCGTCCTCAACCCGCGCGCCGGGGCCGTCCCCGACGCGTGTCTCCCAACGTTGCTCGGACGGAGGGAGCTGCTGGACAACGCATGCAGGAGACACGCGCCCGACGAGGCCGAGAGGCCCCGGCCCCGCCGATCCGCCGCCCTCAGGAGGCGGCGAACTTCAGCAGCTTGATCGCCGCGAAATCGCTGACGTCACCGCCGACGCGCTTGGTGGCGTAGAACAGGACATGCGGCTTGGCGCTGAAGGGATCGCGCAGCACGCGCAGGTCCGGGCGCTCCGCGATGGTGTAGCCGGCATGGAAGTCGCCGAACGCGACCGAGAAGCTGCCCGCCGCGATGTCCGGCATGTCCTCGGCCACCAGCACCGGATAGCCCATCAGGCGTGCGGGCTCCCCCGCGGCAAGGCCATCCGACCACAGGAAACGGCCGTCGGCATCCTTCAGCTTGCGCACCGAACCGGCGGTCTTCGAGTTCATCACGAAGGTGCCGTTGGCGCGGTAGCGGGCACCAAGCGCATAGACCAGCTCGACGATGGAATCCGCCGGGTCCGAGGGGTCGAAATCCCCCGAGGTGCCGGTGGCGATGTAACCCAGGTTGCCCCAGGTCCAGGACCCGTTGGCGACCGAGGTGTGGTCGAGGAACCCGGTCGGCTTGTCCGAGCCATCGCCCGAGATGAAGGCGGCGGCCTCGGCGCGGGCGAACTTGTCGGCGATGCGCTCGGCCAGCCAGCCCTCGATGTCGAAGGCGCTGTCATCCAGCAGCCGCTGCGAGGCCTTGGGCAGCGCCGAGAGCTCGTAGAGCGGGATCGAGATGCGGTCGATCGAGGGGGTCGAGGTTTCCGAGACCGAGCTTTCGTCGTTCCAGCCCGCGCCGATGTCGGTGGTGTCGATCAGCACGTCGTAGGAGGTCGCGTTGACGTTCACCACATTGGCGATCTGACGCAGCGAGGCGGTGCTTTTCAGGACCGACTGCACGGTCGAGGAGGTCACCGGATCGACCAGGTAACCGCCGTCGCCCGACACGGTCGAGATGGCCTTGCCTTCCAGCTCCAGGCCGCGCAGGCCATCGTCATCACCGTTGCGCAGATAGGCGTTGAAGGCCTTCTGATGGGGCGCCTCGATCTCGGCGGCGATGGCCAGTGCCGGACGTGCGGCAGAGAGGGATTTGCGGTCAAGCATGGTCAGTCGGCTTTCCTGTTGTTGAAGACGTTCCTTGATGTCGAACTGGAAGTCCTTGAACTCCCGCACGAAATCCGTCAGCGCGGATTTCACCTCGGCGACCGGAGACACGATCTCTCCGGGCCGAGAACTCTTCTCGGTCATACCCATCGACTACTCCTCGATTGGAAGGTGAGAGCGCCCTAGCGGCCGCCCAACTCGGCCCCTGCGGCCCTCAGGGCCGCTGCCAATTCGCGCAGCGGCTCTTCCAGGGGGTCGAACCCCTTGGCGGCCACCCGCGCACTGGGCAGCATCGGGAAGGTCACCAGCGACACCTCCCACAGCTCCAGTTCCGTCAGGAGCCTGCGGCCCCCGTCATCCTTGGCCGAGCGCTTCGTGCGATAGCCGATCGACAGCCCGTCGATGGCCCCGGCACGGATCAGCTCGGCGGCCTCGCGACCCCGCGCGACACCCTCCAGAAGGCGCCCCTTGACCCAGAGGCCCGTGGCATCCTCGCGGATCTCGTCCCAGATGCCGATGGGCTGGGCGGGATCATGCTGCCACAGCATCTTGACCCGCCGCCCCTCGGCCATCAGCCGCGCCAGGCTGGACTTGTAGGCCCCCGCCTGAACGATGTCGCCGCCCTGATCACAGGCCCCGAAGCGCGAGGCATAGCCCTCGATGGTCAGCCCGTCGGCCTGCACCGTCAGGTCCTCGTCAAAACGGCAGAACTTCTGCTCCAGCCCCGAGGCCGCCTCTTTCATCTGTTCGTACATGGTCATGGTCTCCGATCAGGGAAGCTGGTCCAGGATGGACTGGAAGGCCTGGGCAAGGATCGCGCCGACGATGCCGAAGACGGTCAGCCAGAGGCGCTTTTCCAGCCGCTCGACCAGGGCCTCCAGCCGGGCGATGCGCTCGTGCAGCGCGTCGTTCTGCAACTTCGAGACCTTCTCGTGCGATTGCAGCCGCAGCGACGGGCCGCATTCGAAATCCTCGTAGACGGGACGCGGATCAGGCATCGCCATCGTCCAGAGGCGGCAGGCCAAGGGCGGCGCGCTTCTCGGCACGGGTCAGGAAATCGGCCTCGCCGATGCGCTTCCACTGGCTGTCGCGTTCCGCCGACAGCGCCGGCACACGGTCCAGATCCGGGCGCAACTCCAGCTGTTCACCGCTGAAACGTTCCAGCCATTCGGCCACGGCGGCGGTGACACGGGTCACCAACGGCAGCACCGTCAGGCGGAAGAAGGCGCGGTGGGCCTCCTGGTAATTGGCATAGGTGGCCTCTCCGGGGATGCCCAGCAGCATGGGCGGCACGCCCAGGGCAATCGCGATCTCGCGCGCGGCGGCCTCCTTGGTCTTGTGGAACTCCATGTCCGAGGGGCTGAAGCCCATGGGCTTCCAGTCCAGCCCCCCCTCCAGCAGCATCGGCCGGCCGGCATTGGCGGCGCCCTGATGGTACATCTCCATCTCGGCCACGAGGCGGTCGAACTGGTCGGGGCTCATGGTGCTTTCGCCATCCGTGCCCTTGTAGACGATCGCCCCCGAGGGCCGTGCGGCATTGTCCAGCAGCGCCTTCGACCAGCGCGAGGCCGAGTTGTGCACGTCCAGCGCCTGCGCCGCCGCCTGCAGCGGCGACAGCCCGTAATGGTCATCCTGCGGATGGAAGGTCTTCAGATGCAGGATCGGAGAGCGCGGCCCCGACACGTCGAAGCGCACCTTGCTGGAATTCACCGTGTAATCGAAAGCCACCGGCCAGCCATCCGCGCCGGGCACCAGGCTCATCCGGTCCGAGCGCAGGACGTAGAGTTCGACCGGCGTGCCTTCCTCGGCGGCGACGGCCTCCATGTAGGCATTCCCGGTCAGCAGCATCTGGCCATAAAGCGCCTCGAACAGCTCGGCCCGGCCCTGCATCGGATTGGGGTTGCGCAGCAGCGACAGCACCGGGTGCTGGTCATAGCGGCGCGCCTCGTCCTGCAGGATCAGCGGCAGAGAGGCTGCGGCCTCGGCCACCAGCTTCACCGCGCGAAAGACCACGGGGTTGGCGGTAAAGCCGGTCCGCGTCAGGCTTGCGGTATCGCGCGCGGACCAGGCGACACGACCGCCGCTGGCATAGGCAACGATGCGCCCCGTGGCCGAGGCCTTCCGCTCCGGCGCGCCCTTGTCGGACGACCCGGCATCCTTGCGGAAATAGTCGATGACCCCCATGCGTCTCTCCTTGCTTGCGTCGCGTCCCGCCCCCGGGCGGTGGCCGGGTTCGTCCCGGGCCGTGCGAGGAATGTGCTGCAAATGGATTAAATTCGCCTCAGACCACCGTGCGGTGGGTCAGATGGCCCGAAGCTGGGGACGCGCGCTGCTGCGCTGCGACAGCACCAGCTCGTGCAGCGCCCAGACCAGCGCATCCAGCCGGTCCGGGCTGCCCTTGCCCTCCCAGCCCCGGGTGGTCATCTGGGCCAGCTGATCCTCCAGCGCGCCAAGGCCGCGCACGTGATGCACACGGCCCGTCTCGTAAAGCATGGCGACCGGCTCGGCCCGCGCGGCCTTGCCCCGGGTCGCACGCACCTGCTTCAGCGGCACCAGGGGATCGACCTGCCGGATCACGCTTTCCACCAGGTCGCCGCCCTGGTTGACCTCGGCGACGATCCGGTCGGCCCCATGGCGCGCCATCGCCGCCACCGCCGCCTCGGCCCATTGCCGAGGAGAGGCCGCCCGCACCGAGGCATCCTCCAGCACATAGGCCTGCCAGCTGCCCACCGGCCCCGAGCGCACGACGCCCGCGACGATGATGCCGCATTCATCCGACCCCTCGTGGCCCGTCACCGGCGGGTCCACCGCCACGACGATGCGATCCAGCGGCGGCACCTCCGTGACCTGCGCCGCACTCAGCATCGCCTCGGTCCAGAGCGCCCCTTCGGCATCGGCCATCAGGATGCCGTCCAGCTCCTGCCGGCCCAGCCGCGTGCCCGCGTAACGCGCCCGCACCTCCTCCAGGAAGCTGTCGGCCAGGTTGGCGCGGTTGGCCTCGGTGGGCGCATGGGTCACCACGGTCGAGGGGCTTTCGAGCAGCTTCTTCAGCACGCCGACGTTGCGCGGCGTGGTGGTGACGCAGACGCGGGGATCCTCGCCCAGCCGCAGCGCGAACTGCAGCATGTCCCAGGTGTCCTGCGCCTTCTTCCACTTCGCCAGCTCGTCCAGCCAGGCGCCGTCGAACTGCGGGCCGCGCAGCGCCTCGGGCTCGCTGGCGGAAAACGCCTGCGCCTCGGCGCCGTTGGGCCAGATCAGCTTGCGCTCGCTGGCCTTCCACAGCGGACGGCGATCGGGGGGCGAACAGGCCATGATGCCGCTTTCGCCAAAGATCATCACGTCGCGCACCTGATCGAAGGTTTCGCCCACCAGCGCAAGGCGCCGGCAGCGCCCCGGCTCCAGCGGCAGGTTGCCCTCGACCTGGGTCCGCACCCATTCCGAACCCGCCCGCGATTTGCCCGCGCCGCGCCCGCCCATGATCACCCAGGACCGCCAGTCCCCCTCGGGGGGCAGCTGATGCGGCAGGGCCCAGAATTCGAGCAAAAAAGGGAGAGCACGAAGCTCTCCCTCATCAAGGTCATCCAGGAATGCGTTCTGGATGTCCGCACCTGCGGAGGCGATCCAGGCGGCACCCGATCGAAGCCCTTGCGGCCCCGAGGTCGATGTCTCCGCCCGCCCGTTGTCCCTGTCTTCCGTCATCGAGCTTGGCCTCCATTTCCATTGCAAAACCGATCCATTTGCGGATCTCCTGACACATCTTCGTCGTTTCCCCGACCGCCGTGACATCGCCGGCGCGCACCCTGTCCTGCAGCGCCTCCAGATCCCTGGTGATGTCGCCGATCTGGCGATCGAGCCTGTCGATGGTGTCCCGCAGCCGGGTCTCGTCTCTGTCGGACCGAGTTGTCATTTTGTTTGCCTCGTGCGTTATCGTTGTCCCTCCGACGCGCAGCACGAAAAAACGGCCTCGGGGTTTCCCCCGGGCCGTTTGCCCATGTGTTCCAGCATGTCACAACCTATACGGGAAACCGTGCGGTGGGTCAAGATCCCCCAAAGCACGAAGGCGGAACGCTCTGTTAACGCTCCGCCTTCAATAGCCCGTCAATCCATTGAAACAGATCAGTTATTCTGCTTCTCGGACTCCAGCTGGCGCCATTTCGCGACGTTCCTGTTGTGCTCGTCCAGGGTCGAGGCAAAGGCGTGCCCGCCCGATCCGTCGGCGACGAAATACAGGTAATTCGTCTGCTCCGGGTTCACCGCCGCCTCGATCGAGGCCTTGCCCGGGTTGGCGATCGGCGTCGGCGGCAGCCCGTCCACCACATAGGTGTTGTAGGCATTGTTCGCGCGCAGCTCGCTGGCGCGGATGCCGCGGTCCAGCACACCCTTGCCCTTGGTGATGCCGTAGATCACCGTCGGGTCGGTCTGCAGGCGCATCCCCTTCTCCAGGCGGTTCTCGAAGACCGAGGCGACCACGCGGCGTTCGTCGGGAACCCCGGTTTCCTTCTCGATGATCGAGGCCATGATCAGTGCCTCCTGGGGGGTCTTCAGCGGAATGCCATCGGCCTTCTTGGCCCAGGCCGCATCCAGGATCTGCGTCTGCTCGTCCTGCATCCGCTTGACCAGCGCAGCCCGGGTATCCCCCTTGGAGAACTCGTAGCTGTCGGGCGCCAGCGTGCCCTCCTTCGGCAGATCGCCGATATCGCCATCCAGCACATCGACCGAGTTCAGCATCTGCACGACCTGCCAGGCGGTGACACCTTCTGCCAGGGCGATCCGGTAGCGCGTGTCGGGCTCCTTCTCGACCTTGGCCACCACATCAGGGGCCTTGTCCTCGCCCGGCACGTAACGCGCCTCCTCGACATACTGCGAGGTCGCCGGATCCACCGAACGCACCAGCACGTCCGACTGCCGCACCCCGACCCGGTACAGGATCTCGGTGCCGCAGGTGCTGGCCCCGCCCCGGGTCACGATATCGACGATATCGGACATCGAGGCCGAGGCCGGCACCAGAAAGGCCCCGGCCTTCAGCGCCCCGGACTTGTCGGCATATTCGGCGCCGATGCGGAACAGCATCCCGCTCGACACCGCGCCGGTCTTGACCAGGTCATCACTGAGGCCGCGCATCGTCTCGCCCTGCTTGACGCGGACACACATGCCCTGCGCCAGCGGACCCGGTTCGACATACTGGTTCTTGCCCCACAGGATGGCGCCAGCCAGCATCACCGCGCCCACGATCAGCAGCGTCAGCCCGTTCGAGGCGATGGCACGCCACATATCAGCGCACTTTCCCGAACACGAGGCTCGCATTGGTGCCGCCGAACCCGAAGGAGTTCGACAGAGCCACGTCGATCTTGCGCTCGACCTTCTTGTTCGGCGCCAGGTCCAGCTTCGGCGTCACCGCCGGGTTGTCCAGGTTGATCGTCGGCGGCGCGACCTGATCGCGGATCGCCAGGATCGAGAAGATCGCCTCGATGGCGCCCGCCGCCCCCAGCAGGTGGCCGGTCGCGGATTTCGTCGAGGACATGGTGACGTTCTTGGCGTGATCGCCCAGCAGACGCTCCACCGCGCCCAGCTCGATCGTGTCGGCCATGGTCGAGGTGCCGTGCGCGTTGACGTAATCCACGTCCGCCGGCGTCAGGCCGGCGCGCTTCAGCGCCATCTCCATGCAGCGGCGTGCGCCGTCGCCGTCTTCCGACGGGGCGGTGATGTGATAGGCGTCGCCCGACAGGCCGTAGCCCAGGTATTCGCCGTAGATCTTGGCGCCACGGGCCACCGCGTGCTCGTATTCCTCCAGCACCACGATGCCGGCCCCCTCGCCCATGACGAAGCCGTCACGGTCCTGGTCATAGGGACGGCTGGCCGCCTGGGGATCATCGGCGCGTTTCGTGGACAGCGCTTTGCAGGCGTTGAAGCCCGCGATGCCGATCTTGCAGATCGCCGCCTCGGCGCCGCCCGCGATCATCACATCCGCGTCGCCCCACTGGATCAGACGCGCCGCATCGCCGATGGCATGTGCCCCGGTCGAGCACGCCGTCACCACCGAATGGTTCGGACCGCGGAAGCCGTGCTTGATGCTGACCTGACCCGAGATCAGGTTGATCAGCGCGCCCGGCACGAAGAACGGCGACACCCGGCGGGGGCCCTTCTCGTTCATCAGGATCGCGGTGTTGGCGATCGAGTTCAGGCCCCCGATGCCCGAGCCGATCAGGACGCCGGTGCGCTCCAGATCCTCGGCCTCGGTCGGAGTCCAGCCGCTGTCGGCCACGGCCATGTCCGCAGCCGCGATGCCGAACTGGATGAAGGTATCGACCTTGCGCTGTTCCTTCGGCTCCATCCACAGGTCCGCATTCCAGGTCCCGTCGGTCCCGTCACCACGCGGCACTTCGCAGGCATAGGTGGTGGCCAGCCCCTCGGTATCGAACTGCGTGATCGGACCCGCACCCGATTTTCCGGCCAAAATCCGGCTCCAGCTTTCCTCGACCCCCACGGCCAGGGGCGTAACCAGCCCCAGCCCGGTGACAACGACACGACGCATGTAATCCGCCCCCAAAATTTTCTTCACTGCCGCTCATACCCGAGGCCGCCCCCAAGGGGCAAGCCTCGCAGACCCCGCCCGCAAGCCTCCGCCACCGCAATATCTTCATCTTTCCGAAAATACGGCGGCGCAACCGGACCCGGCACGGCAGGGGCACGGCCCCCGGTCCCCAGATGGGGCCAGGGCGCACAAAAGCAAACCCCCTGCCGCAACGGCAGGGGGTTCTCACCCATCCGGGTGCAATCTGGACGCGGCCCGCGGGCCGCTCAGATCATGCGGCTTCGGAGATGAACTTCACCGCGTCGCCGAAGGTCTGGATGTTCTCGGCAGCGTCGTCCGGGATCTCGATGCCGAACTCTTCTTCGAACGCCATGACCAGCTCGACGGTGTCGAGGCTGTCTGCGCCCAGGTCGTCGATGAAGGAAGCGTTCTCGGTCACTTTCTCTTCTTCCACGCCGAGATGCTCGACAACGATTTTCTTCACGCGCTCTGCGACATCGCTCATAGGTTTTCCCTCTGTCAGGTGGGCCAGCGGCCCGGTTCTTGCCTCACCCCTTGCGGGGCCGATTGATGGGGTCTCTCGACCCCGGTCTCCCCGCAGAGCGAGGCGCGGGACAGGCCTTGCGACCCCCGCTGATACGCGCCGCCTATAGCATATGCTTCACACGACGCAAACGCTTTCGAGACCTGCGCCCTTGCAGCGGAAATTGCAAGGTGCCGCCTCGGCTTTCGCGCCCCGCAACCCTTGTTTCCAATGCTGCGAGGCGGCAATGTCCCGGCCCGCAGGCTCAGAGCATGGCCATGCCGCCGTTCACGTGCAGCGTACTGCCAGTAACGTAACCTGCCTCGGGGCTCGCCAGATAGAGCACGGCCGCGGCGATCTCTTCCGGGCTGCCCATGCGGGCGGCGGGAATCTGCGCGTTGATCTTGGCCTTCTGCTCATCGTTCAGCTTGTCGGTCATCGCGGTGGCGATGAAGCCCGGCGCCACGCAGTTGGCGGTGATTCCCCGGCTCGCGACCTCGTAGGCGATCGACTTGGTCATGCCGACCATGCCGGCCTTGGCGGCGGCATAGTTCACCTGGCCCGGGTTGCCGGTCGCCCCGACGATGGACGAGATGTTGATGATCCGGCCCCAGCGGGCCTTCATCATCGGGCGCATGACGCCCCGGCACAGCCGCATGGTCGCGGTCAGGTTCACGTCGATGACGCTGGCCCAGTCCTCGTCGCTCATCCGCATGAAAAGCTGGTCACGGGTGATGCCCGCATTGTTGACCAGGATATCGAGGCCGCCCATGGCAGCGATGGCAGCCTTCGGCAGCGCCTCGACGGCCTCCGCATCACCCAGGTTGCAGGGCAGCACATGGGCGCGCTCGCCCAGCTCGGCGGCCAGCGCCTCCAGCGGCTCGACGCGGGTACCCGACAGCCCCACCGTCGCGCCCGCCTCGTAGAGCGCCTTGGCGATCGCCCCGCCAATGCCACCGCTCGCGCCGGTCACCAGCGCCGTCTTGCCCGTCAGATCGAACATCCGTCTCTCCCGTCGGCAGGTCTCCCTGCCCTTTTCTTGTTTCAAATACCTTCGGGGGTCCGGGGGCAGACAGCCCCCGGCCGCACAGCAAGCAAAAAGCCTCAGCCCTTCAGCGCCTCGGCAGCCGCAGCCACCTCTTCGGGCGTGCCGACCTGGGCGCAGGCCACGGATTTCTCGATCCGGCGCACCATGCCCGACAGCGCCTTGCCGGCACCGATTTCCCAGATCGCATCGACGCCGCGCACGGCCATCCACGCGATGCTCTCGCGCCAGCGCACCGACCCGGTCACCTGCTCGACCAGCAGCGCCTTCAGCACCTCGGGATCGCTCACCGCCTCGGCGCGCACATTGGCCACGACCGGCACGGCAGGCGCCTTGAAGGTGACGGCGGCCAGCGCCTCGGCCATGACTTCGGCTGCGGGCTGCATCAGCGCGCAGTGGAAGGGCGCGGAGACCGGCAGCATCACCGCCCGCTTGGCACCACGGGTCTTGGCGATCTCCACGGCACGCTCCACGGCGGCCTTGTGACCAGACACCACGACCTGACCCGGATCATTGTCGTTGGCGGCCTGGCAGACCTCGTCCTGCGCGGCCTCCTTGGCCACCTCCATCGCCGCCTCGAAGCTCAGCCCCAGCAGCGCCGCCATGGCGCCCACGCCCACCGGCACGGCCTCCTGCATGGCCTGGCCCCGGGTGCGCAGCAGACGCGCCGCATCGGCAATGCTCAGCGTGCCGACCGCCGCCAGAGCGGAATATTCGCCCAGCGAATGGCCAGCCACGAACTCGGCGGCGGTAATGCTGACGCCTTCGGCCTCCAGCGCGCGCATGGCGGCCAGAGAGGTCGCCATCAGCGCCGGCTGGGCGTTCTGCGTCAGCGTCAGCTCGTCCTGCTCGCCCTCCCAGATCAGCGCGCTCAGCTTCTCGCCAAGCGCGTCATCGACCTCTTCGAAAACGGCCTTTGCCGCCGGATAGGCATCGGCCAAGGTGCGGCCCATGCCGATGGTCTGGGCACCCTGGCCCGGGAAGACGAATGCGCGGCTCATCGCGGCCTCCTTCTGATCTTCGGTTTCCGCCCCTTCGGGCAGCCTTTGCGGGGGCATAGCCAATGGCGCCGGGCATGGCAATCCGCATGGCGATCCGCCCCCGCCTCGGCGGCGGCACCACCGGCACGCCCCATGCGCGCAGATGCGCCCCGGCATTCGCGCACAGACCCTGCGCGCAGGCCCCGACTTGAGCCACCCTGCCCGCTCTCTATTCTGTGATCATCCTCCGGGCGCCCCCTGGCCCGTCCCTTCCGAACTCCCGATCCAAGGACCCTTCCCATGGCCCTGACAGACAGCAAGGACCAGTACGGCGCCGTTTCCCGGCTCATCCACTGGCTGACCGCGCTCCTCATCCTCGTCGACTGGCCGCTGGGCCTCTATGCCCATGCCCTGACCGAAGGCCTCGCCTCCGCCCCGTCCGAGGAACAGGCCGCCCTGGTCAGCCGCACCGCCATGCTCTTTTCGGTCCACAAGACCCTCGGCGTCGCCGTCTTCCTGGTCTCGCTGCTGCGCATCCTCTGGGCCCTGACACAGCGCCGTCCCGGCCTCGTCAACGGCGATCACGCCCCGGCGGCAAGCGCCGCCGCCCTGGTGCACTGGCTGCTCTACGCCCTGCTGGTCGCGGTGCCGCTGACCGGCTGGATCCACCATGCCGCCACCTCTGGCTTCGCTCCGATTCTCTGGCCCTTCGGCCAGCATCTGCCCTTCGTGCCGGAAAACGAGGCCGTCTCGTCCGTCTTCTCGGGGCTGCACTGGGCCTTCACATGGCTGCTGCTGATCACCCTGGCCCTGCATGTCGCCGGCGCCCTGAAGCACCATCTGTTCGACCATGATGCCACCCTGCGCCGGATGTGGCGCGGCACCCCCGCGCACCCCTCGGAGCACCAGCCCGGCCATGCCATCCCCGCCGCCGGCGCCCTGGTCGTGCTGATCCTCGCCGTGACCCTCGGCCTGGTCACTCGCCCCACCGACTCCGACGGCAGCAACACCCCCACCCCGCAGCTCGCGCAGGTCCGCAGCGACTGGACCGTCCAGGATGGCACCCTTGCCCTCTCGGTCACCCAGTTCGGCAAGACCGTCTCCGGCAGCTTCACCGACTGGACCGCGCAGATCGCCTGGGACGACACCGTGCCCGAGGGCAAGGCCGGCCATGTCACCGTGACGATCTCGATCCCCTCCATGACCCTCGGCTCCGTCACCAAACAGGCGCTCGAAGCCAATTTCCTGGACGGCGCCGGGCATCCGACCGCCACTTTCGACGCCGACCTCTTCCGGATGCCCGAGGGTCCCGTCGCCCGGGGCACGCTCCGCCTGCGCGGCAAGGACGTGCCTCTCGACTTCCCCTTCCAGCTCGAACTCGCCGACGGCACCGCGACGGCCGCCGCCGATTTCTCCCTCGACCGGCGCGCCTTCGGCATCGGCGACAACATGCCCGACGAGAAGACCGTGGCCTTCCCCGTCCAGGTCCATTTCGAGCTGACCGCGCAGCACGGCGCCGGCACCTGATCCCCGAAGCAAGCTCCGGTGGCACCGTCGCGATGCCTCCGGCGGGGATATTTCTGGCCAGATGACAGGAGCGCCGCCCGACCCCGGACGGCGCTCCTGCGCATTTTCTTGTTTCAAATACCTCGGGGGAGTCTCCCGGTACGGGAGACGGGGGCAGCGCCCCCCCCTTCTCTTCCCTCCAGAGGCCATGCAAAAGGGGCGGCCCCGGGACCGCCCCTCCGATTTACCACCAGGATCCGAAGATCACTCGGCCTTCTGGGCCTCGATCGAGATCTCCAGCTTGACCTCGTCGCTGACATAGGGCGCGTACATGCCAAGGTTGTAGTCCGAACGGATCAGCGTGGTGGTCGCGTTGAAGCCCGCCCAGGGCTTGCCTTCCATCGGATGCTCGCCGGCCTGATTCAGCTTGGCGTCCAGCACCACCGGCTTGGTCACGTCGTTCAGCGTCAGGTCGCCGGTGATCAGCGCAGTGTCCTCGCCGGTCACCTCGATGGAGGTCGACTTGAAGGTCACCATCTTCTCGGAGCCATCGGGCGCCGCGAAGAAGTCATCGGACATGAAATGCTCGAAGCGGGGTTCGAAGCCGGTGATCATCGAACGCACCGGGAAGCTGACCTCGACCGAGCTGTTCGCCGGATCTTCCTGGTCAAACTGGATCGTGCCGTCGAAACCCGAGAACATGCCGTGGCCGGTGGAGAAGCCGAGGTGGTTGTAGCTGAACACGATCTGGGAGTGGCCCGGATCCAGCGTGTAGGCCTCGGGGGCGGCAAAGGCGGCGGGGGCGACCAGGGCGAGGGCGGCGGCCATCACGAGGGATTTCATGTTTTTCCTTTCCTCTCAGGAAGATGCGGGAGGCATTTACGCGGTTGAGCGCATGGCGGTAACTTCACCTCACGGGCCCGTGTCCTCAAGTCGCCATGGCTCCACAGAATATGTGGAAATCCGAACAACGGTTGTGCCGGCAGGTCTTTTCCGCCCTCGGGGTGCTTGTGCAACGGGGCATTATGGTCTAAGGGCAGGCTTCCTTCCGCAGGTCGCAATCAACCGCGCAGCCTCTCGTGGTCGGGTCGCGGAAGGTCAGACCCACCTATGAAATGCGCCTCGATACAAACAGGAGTGCACATGCCTCTCTACGAGCATGTCTTCATCTCGCGCCAGGACCTTTCCAACGCGCAAGCCGAAGGTCTCATCGAACATTTTGGCACCGTCCTCTCGGACAACGGCGGCAAGCTGGTTGAATCCGAGTACTGGGGCGTCAAGACGATGGCCTACAAGATCAACAAGAACCGCAAGGGCCACTACGCCTTCCTGAAGTCGGACGCTCCCGCCTCCGCCGTCCAGGAAATGGAACGCCTGATGCGTCTGCACGACGACGTGATGCGCGTCCTGACCATCAAGGTCGACACGCACGAGGAAGGCCCCTCGGTCCAGATGCAGAAAAAGGACGAGCGCGAAGAGCGCCGTTCGCGTCGCTGATCTCCCGGTTTCAGGAAAGGACATAAATCATGGCCGCAAAACCGTTTTTCCGTCGTCGTAAAGTTTGCCCCTTCTCGGGCGACAACGCGCCGAAGATCGACTACAAGGACACCCGTCTGCTGCAGCGCTACATCTCCGAGCGCGGCAAGATCGTTCCGTCCCGCATCACCGCCGTCTCGGCAAAGAAGCAGCGTGAACTGGCCCGCGCCATCAAGCGCGCCCGCTTCCTCGCCCTGCTCCCCTACGCCGTGAAGTGAGGAGCTGACCAATGCAAGTGATCCTTCTCGAACGCGTGGCCAAGCTCGGCCAGATGGGCGACGTCGTCTCCGTCAAGCCCGGCTACGCCCGCAACTACCTGCTGGCACAGGGCAAGGCCCTGACCGCCTCCAAGGAAAACATCGCGCAATTCGAAACCCAGAAGGCGCAGCTGGAAGCCAACAACCTCGAGACCCGCAAGGAAGCCGAGGCCCTGGGCGAAAAGCTGGACGGCCAGAAGTTCGTGGTGATTCGCGCAGCCTCCGACGGCGGCAACCTCTACGGTTCCGTCAGCCCGCGTGACGTGTCCATCGTGGCCACCGAAAACGGCTTCACCGTCGAGCGCAAGCAGGTGATCATCCCCGATCCGATCAAGGAACTGGGCCTGCACGAAGCCAAGGTGACCCTGCACCCCGAGGTCGAGGTCACCGTGATCCTGAACGTCGCGCGCTCCGTCGAGGAAGCCGAAGTCCAGGCACAGGGCAAGTCGATCCAGGAGCTGGCTGCCGAAGAGGAAGCCGCTGCCGAGTTCGAGATCGCGGAACTCTTCGAGGATATCGGCTCTGCCGCATCCGACGACGAAGACGCAGGCGAGGCAGAAGAGAAGTAATTCTCTCTCCCTTTGCAACGCCTTCGAAACCGCGCCTTCGGGCGCGGTTTTTTCATGCCTGACCGGCAAGCCCCCTCAGCAGCGGGAACCGCGCCTCGAGCTGTGGCAGCCGCTCAGCCGGCACTTCGTTGCCGGCATCGTAAAGCCCCCGGCTGTCGTTATGGGCATGGAGCGTGCGCAGGTAATAAGGCGAGAGGTCGTCGATCACCCGACTGGGAAAGCGGCGGCCAACCTTCTTGTGCGCCACGGAAAACGGCGTGAGGGCGGTCGTGGCCGGGGCCAGCAGCGACAGGCCGAGATTGGTGAAGGGCACGTGACGGCGAAACAGCCGGGGCGGCGCCCTGTCGTCCCACAGCAGGCTGTAGCCGCGCGGGAAGGACAGGAACACCGCCTCCTGGCCCGGGGCCAGGCAACTGCGCGCCGCCGTGGCCTCCTGCCGCAACCGTACCGTGAAATCGCAGGCCACGGCATCATCATCGTCCAGCACGCATTGCACCGCCCAGCTGCCGGGCGGACAGAGCCGGCGCAGGCAGGCCAGAAACGGCGGAGACGCCGATCCCCGCGGCTCGGCCAGCACATGGGCCCGCGCGCCCAGCATGTCGCCGCAGAGCCGCTGCAGCGCCGCCAGCGCGGGGCCGGGCATATGGGCGGAGGTCAGGACCAGCAGGTGAAACTCCGCATCCAGCTGGTCGCGCAGTGACGGCAGGGTGATCGCGCCGAACAGCCGCAACCTCTTCGCCAGCCGCGCGGGATCGAACAGCAGCGCCGGATCCCTGCTGGCGGCGGACCGCCAGCCGGATTGCCCCCAGAAGGAATAGCGGGTCTGGAACAGGATCTGCATCGCCCCCCTTCCCGGGTCCGGGCCGCCTGCCGGGTCGCGGCCCCACGCGCAACCTGAGGCAGATTCCCCCGCAAGGCAAGGCACTCCGGAATGCAAAAGGGCACCCCGGCGGGGTGCCCTTTCCTGTCTCGTGATCCGCCCGTCGGGCAGAGCGAGATTACGCTTCGTCTTCCAGCGCTTCGACGGCCTTCTGCAGCTCGTCCTTGGTGGTTTCCTTTTCGGAGACCGCCGCCTTGTCGAAGACGAAATCGACAACCTTGTCCTCGAAGATCGGCGCGCGCAGTTGCTGCTGCATCTGGGCGTTCTGCTGCACGAACTCGAAGAACTGACGCTCCTGGCCCGGGTACTGGCGTGCCTGGTTCAGGATGGCCTGGGTCATCTCGGCGTCGGTCACTTCGACCTCTGCCTTCTGGCCCAGCTCGGCCAGCAGCAGGCCCAGCTTCACGCGACGCACGGCCAGCTTGGTGTGCTCTTCGGTGGTTTCCACGGCGCCGTGGTTGTGGTCGTGAACCTCGGGGTTCTCTTCGTGCCACAGCTGATGCGCGATCTGGTTGGCTTCGGCTTCCACCAGGCTCGGCGGCAGTTCGAAGGTCACGGTCTCGTCCAGCTTGTCCAGCAGGGCGCGCTTCATGACGGCGCGGGCGGCACCGGCATATTCCGCTTCCAGACGCTCGGAGATCTGGCCCTTCAGGGCGGCCAGGTCTTCGGCACCGAACTTCTTCGCCAGCTCGTCGTCGATCTCGGCAGCCTTCGGCGCCTTCACGGCCTTGACGGTGCATTCGAAGACGGCAGCCTTGCCGGCCAGATGCTCTGCGCCGTATTCCTCGGGGAAGGTCACTTCGACGTCCTTGCTGTCGCCAGCCTTGACGCCTTTCAGGCCATCCTCGAAGCCCGGGATGAAGGCGTTGGAGCCCAGCACCAGCGGGTAATCTTCGGCGGAACCGCCTTCGAAGGCTTCACCGTCGACCTTGCCGACGAAATCGAAGACGACCTGGTCGCCTTCCTCGGCTTCGCCATCCTTGTCCTCGAAGTCCTGGGCGGTTTCGGCCAGGTTCTTCAGGGCTTCGTCGACGGCGGCGTCATCGGCCTTGGCAACCAGCTTTTCCAGCGAGATGGCCGAGAAGTCGACCTCGGGGATCTCGGGCAGCGCTTCGTAGGACAGGTTGACGACGACATCGTCGCCCTCTTTCCAGTCCTCGCCGTCGACCATGTCGACCTTCGGCTGCAGCGCGGGGCGCTCGCCGGTGGCTTCGAAATGCTCGTTCATGGCGCCGTCGATGCTTTCCTGCATCGCCTCGCCCAGCATGCGCTGGCCGAACTGCTTCTTCAGGAGCGCCATCGGCACCTTGCCCTTGCGGAAGCCCTTCAGTTCGATCTCGGGCTGAGCCTCTGCCAGCTTCTCGCTCACCTTGCCGTCCAGTTCGGCAGCGGTGACGGTGATCGTGTAGCCGCGTTTCAGGCCCTCTTTCAGGGTCTCGGTGACCTGCATTGTCGCTTGTCCTTCCATACCGGGGGCCGCCTCAGTTGCGGCCTTCGAAATCAAGCGTCCTTCTATGAGCAGGCCTGCGCTGTTGCAAGGTGAAACGCGCGGCGCGCCCCGCCTGACAAGGCGATTTCCCGCGAAAAGGCGCAGTGCCGCGCCGCCCGGACCGCGCTCCGGCCACGCAGTCCCCGGCCCGCCTCAATAGGCTTCGTACATCACCACGGCGGCGTTCATCTCCTGCAGGGCGACCTCGACATGGTATAGCAGTTCCGAAAGCTTTTCCTGATCCGACAGCAGCCCGCCAAGCGCCGCGCCAAGCGGGATCCCCATCCAGTCCCAGATGATCCGGACCAGCTCCAGCTGCATCTCGATCTCGAAGGAGGGCGGCGCGATGACCCCGGTCTTGGCATTGCCCTGCTGCAGCGCGTCGAGGCGGGTCGCGAATGTGTCCATGGTGCGCGCCAGCCGCGCCCGGTCGCCGTTCACGTCATAGCCCCGCCCGGCCATGCAGATTTCCTTGACCAGCTTCATCAGCAGCATTCGCTGGCCGCCCGCGACGTTGATCGTGTTGGCGATCTCGGCGGCAACCAGCCCACCGCTGTAGGCATGATCCATCTGCTGCACGGCGGTGTTCATCGCCTCCATCAGCGGATCTGCCCGACCGTGGATGGCGCGCAGGTCGTTGTCGTGCCCCTCGGCGATATAGCGTTCGACCGCCGCACGATAACCGTCCCAGAGGCTCTGCACCTCCAGCAGCTGCTCCTGGATCTGCGGGTTGGTTTCCGGCGGCAGGTTCTGGGCCGGATCGCCATGGCGCAGCGCCGTCAGCACGGTGTCGAACTGGGCGCTTGCGGCGGCAGCCCGGGCCAGCGCGCTCTGGCTCTGCACCCCGGTGCCCGCCAGACAGGTCAGCATCGCCATGCGCTGCACCAGCATCCGCTCCCGCCCGGCGATGTTGATCTTGTGCTTGGCGATCTCGTCGGTCTGGACAGCGGCCCGAAGCGGCACCGGCCTGGCCAGGGGCACCACCAGCACCATCAGCGTCAGCAGCGCCGCCCGCAAGACTGTCATGGAATCGCCCTTTCTCCGCTTCCGCCGGCCCACAGGAAAGCCGCCCGTCCTCTAGAATCCGTTAAACCGGGCCCTCAGCCCTCCTCTTCCTCCTCGTCTCCGGCCAGCAGCAGCAGCTCTCCGGCGGCCTCCAGGGCGCGGATCTCGTTGATGACGGTGTTCATCGCCTCCTCCCCATCCTTGAGCTTCACCTTGCCCTTGTCGGTCACCTCCTCCTTGAGGCTGTCGGCCAGGCGGGCGGACATGTTGCCCAGAATGTATTCCGCGGTCTTCTGCTGCTCGGGGTCGACCGAGGCCGCCAGCGCCGTGACCAGCACCGCAGGATCCAGCTGGCGGACGATCTTGGGAATGTCGCGGGGCGCGATCCGCTGGGGAATGTTCACATAGGTGAAGATCGCCTTGCGAACCTTCTCGGCAAAGTCCGAATCCGTCTCGTCCAGACCTTCCAGGACATCGTCCCGGGTGGCAGCGGTGGAATAGTTCAGAATCGCCCCCACCCGCTCCACCGGGTCCTTGTCGAAAACCGAGATCGGCTGCGCGTCAAGCTGGGCCGCCAGCGACAGGCCGATCCGGTCCAGCGCCTCGGGCGTGATCGCGCTGGTCAGCGACACCGCATAGGTGATCCGCCGCGCCCGCGCCCCCGGCAGCATCGCCAGCAGCTTCGCCGCCTTCGAGGTATCGAGCTTCGAGAGCATGACCGCCGCGATCTCGACACTCTCGTTCTCGGCAATCGGCAGCAACTTCTTCAGATCCAGCGCCTTCACCCTTTCCCAGGGATCACCCGTCTGGCGCACGCCCGCCTCCTTGCGAAGCCGCGCCGCCGTATGCGGGCTGATCTTGCCGTCCAGGGCGGCCAGCGCCCCGGCGATCCCCTTGGGGAAGGTCAGGCCAAGCGCCTCCAGCTCCTCGATGAATTCCTCCACCACGTTGGACAGGGTCCCGCGGTCGATATGGCGCATGTGGCCCAGCAGCATCGTCAGCTCGGCCTGCATCTCGTCGGGCAGTTCCTTCAGCGGCACGTCAAGCCCGTGGTTCAGCAGCAATCGCACGATCACCGCGGCCTTGTGCTTGCGCGTCAACTGCCCGCGCACGGGCAAAGGCGGCGGCGCAAGCTGTGCCAGAGGTGCGAGTTGTCCCATCTTCCCCTCGTCGAAAATCCGAGAGGCAGAAAACCATCCCCCGATGAAGAAAGACTGAACCGCGCCCCGATGCGGGACGCGGCTCTTTCATCTGGCCGGAAATATCCCCGCCGGAGGCCCGGCCCGCAGGGCCGGCCCCGACCGTCGCAACCGGCGCTTCTGGCGAAGCACCGGGCCTCCGGCGGCCGTATTTGGCGGAAAGATGAAGATCAGGACTCGCCGAAGACGCGTTTGAAGATCGTGTCGACGTGCTTGGTGTGGTAGCCCATGTCGAACTTGGCGTTGATGCCCTCGACGCCAAGCGCCTTCACCACCTCTGCATCCGCCAGCAGCAGCTCTCGGAAGTCGAGGCGCTCTTCCCAGACCTTCAGGGCGTTGCGCTGGACCATGGAATAGGCATCCTCGCGCGACACGCCGGCCTGGGTCAGCGCCAGCAGCACCCGCTGCGACATCACCAGACCCGGGAACTTGTTCATGTTCGCCAGCATGTTCTCAGGGTAGATGATCATCTTGTCGACGACACCCGCCAGGCGGTTCAGCGCGAAGTCCAGCGTGATCGTCGCATCCGGCGCGATGCCGCGCTCGACGGAAGAGTGCGAGATGTCGCGCTCGTGCCAGAGGGCGACGTTCTCCATCGCCGGGATCACCGTCATGCGCACCAGGCGTGCAAGGCCGGTCAGGTTCTCGGTCAGAACGGGGTTCTTCTTGTGCGGCATCGCCGACGAGCCCTTCTGGCCCATCGAGAAGAACTCCGCGCCTTCCAGCACTTCGGTGCGCTGCATGTGGCGGATCTCGATCGCGACGTTCTCGATCGAGGAGGCGATGACGCCAAGGGTGGCGAAGAACATCGCGTGCCGGTCGCGCGGGATCACCTGGGTGCTGATCGGCTCGGGGATCAGGCCCAGCTTCTCGCAGACATGTTCCTCGACCGCCGGATCGATATTGGCGAAGGTGCCGACGGCACCCGAGATCGCACCGGTGGCGATCTCCGCGCGCGCGGCCTGCAGACGGGCCTTGTTGCGGTCCATCTCGGCGTAGAAGCGGGCGAAGGTCAGGCCCATGGTGGTGGGTTCTGCATGGATCCCGTGAGAGCGGCCGACGCGCACGGTCATCTTGTGCTCGAAGGCGCGTTTCTTCAGGGCGGCAAGCACCTTGTCCATATCCGCCAGCAGGATGTCGGCGGCGCGCACCAGCTGCACGTTCAGGCAGGTGTCCAGCACGTCCGAAGAGGTCATGCCCTGGTGCACGAAACGCGCTTCCTCGCTGCCCACATGCTCGGCCAGGTGGGTCAGGAAGGCGATGACGTCATGCTTGGTGACGGCCTCGATCTCGTCGATGCGGGCGACGTCGAACTCCACGTCCTTCGCCTTCCAGACCGCCTCGGCGTTCTCCTTCGGGATCACCCCCAGCTCGGCCTGGGCATCGCAGGCATAGGCCTCGATCTCGTACCAGATCTTGAACTTGGTGGCGGGTTCCCAGATGGCGGTCATCTCGGGGCGGGCATAGCGAGGGATCATCGGCGGGCTCCTTGCGCGGCGCAGCTTTCGGTATGCGTAAGGCCCCGGGGCTTTACGCGAACTCGCGCGGTCTTTACTTCCTGACGGGGGGCTGGGCAAGGGCGGCGCCGGAACCAGCGGAGGCAGAGCCGTGCAGATCACCGATTTCGAGGGCGACTGGCGGATCGACCGCCGCATCGAGGACCGCCGCGGCGGCCAGAGCGGCCGTTTCCGCGGCACCGCCCGGCTGGAACGCACCCCCGAGGGCCACTGGCTGTGGCAGGAGGACGGTTTCATGCAGCTGGGCCCCGCCCTGCCCGTGCGCGCCACCCGCCGCTACCTCTGGGCCCCGGAGGGCCCGCGCATCCAGGTGTTCTTCGACGACGGGCGCTTCTTCCACGCCTTCGATCCGCGTGGCGTCCAGAGCGCGGCGGATCACCAGTGCCTGCGCGACCATTATGCCGTCAGCTATGCCTTCGATGCCTGGCCCGCCTGGCAGGCGCGCTGGCAGGTCCGCGGGCCGATGAAGGACTACTGTCTGATCTCGGACTATTTCCGCGACGCGGCATGAGGCTTGATCCGCTCTCCCCTAACGTGCATGAAGGGGCAAATTGTCCCAGGGTCAAGGAGGAGGAGAACCCATGTCCCAGACCAATGCGCGCGTCCTGAGCGAGGCCTTCGGCCCGTCAGAGGGCACCGCCCGCCGGATCAAGCAGCTGGCGCTCGTGCTGTGCGGCATCGCGCTTCTGGCGGTCGCCGCCAAGATCAAGCTGCCGGTGCCCGGCTCTCCGGTGGCGGTGTCGATGGGCACTTTCGCGGTGCTGTCGCTGGGGGCGGCCTACGGGGCGCGCCTGGGGCTGGCCACGATCCTCGGCTACATGCTGGTGGGGATGCTGGGCTTCGATGTCTTCCAAAGTTCCTCGGCCGAGGTGAACGGGCTGGACTACATGATGGGCGGCACCGGCGGCTACCTGCTGGGCTACGTGCTTGCGACCGGGGTGCTGGGCCTGCTGGCAGCGCGCGGCTGGGACCGGTCGGTGCCGAAGATGGCCGGGGCCATGGCGCTTGGCAACGTCGTGCTCTACATCCCGGGGCTGCTGTGGCTGGGGGTGCTCTACGGCTGGGACAAGCCGATCCTGGCCTGGGGGCTGACGCCCTTCATCTTCGGTGACCTGCTGAAGCTGGCGCTGGCGGCCATGGTGCTGCCGCTGGCCTGGAAACTGGTCGGTCGCGTCCGCGGCTGACCCCTGCCGCAGGCCCGCAAGCGGGCCCGAAGGGGCGCCCTGGGGCGCCCTTTTTTCGTGCCTTTCCCTTGCGTTGGCCCAGGCTTTTCACGGGGGCCCCGAACTTCCCTTTCCCCGCTCCGGCGCGGCGGGACTAGGCTGCGGCCATGACACCGATCCTGCACGATTCCATTCCCCACGGCCCGCCGCAGCGCATGCCCGGCATGGCCCCCCTCGATCCCGCCGACTGGATCCGCGTGGACGAGACCTTCGGGGCCCAGATGGCCCTGCGCGACCAGCTGGTCGCCACCCGCCCGGACGAGGTGCTGCGCCTCGATCCCGCCGCCCGCCCCGCCGCCGAAGAGCTTCTGGCGACCGTGCTGACGCAGCTGGCGGCGCGGCCCGACTACCGGGTCGCCCCCGGCGAGGTGACCCGGCCCGACGGCCTGCGCGTCCCTGTCGACGCCGCCGCGCCGGTGCGCACGCTCGCGCGGCTGGTCCAGCAGGACCTGCTGATCCTGCAATACAGCGAGGAGCTGGGCGAACATGTGCTGACCGGTGGCGCCCTGTGCTTTCCCGCCCAGTGGAGCCTGGCCGAAAAGTTCCTCCGACCGCTGGTCTCGATCCACGTACCGGTGCCGGAGTACGACGCGGCGCTGGCGAAACGGGTGCAGCGGCTCTTCGACGGCGTGCAGCCGGGCCGGCCGCTGTGGCGTGCGAACTGGTTCGAATATGCCGACCCCGGGCTCTTCACCCCCGCCTCCGAGACGCGCCCGCGGACCGAGCGCCTTCCCGGCCACGGCGGCTACATCCGCAGCGAACGCCAGAGCCTGTGGCGCCTGCCCGACAGCCGTGCCGTGGTCTTCGGCATCCACACCTACATGATGCGAAAGCCGGCGCCGGACAGCGCCCCGGCCTGAGAAACGAAAAGGGGCGCCCCAAGGGGCGCCCCGATCCTTCCGGTCCCGAAGGGATCAGCAGGAGTAGTACAGTGCGTATTCGACGGGGTGCGGGGTGTGCTCGTAGAGCTCCAGCTCTTCCATCTTCAGAGCGATGTAGCCATCGATCTGGTCCTTGGTGAACACGTCACCTGCGGTGAGGAAGTCCATGTCCTTCTGCAGCTCTTCCAGAGCTTCACGCAGCGAACCGCAGACGGTCGGAATCTCTGCCAGCTCTTCCGGGGGAAGATCGTAGAGGTTCTTGTCCATGGCTTCGCCGGGGTGGATCTTGTTCTTGATGCCGTCGATGCCGGCCATCAGCAGAGCCGAGAAGCACAGGTAGGGGTTCGCCGAGGGGTCGGGGAAACGGGCTTCGACGCGCTTTGCCTTCGGCGATTCGGTCCACGGAATACGGACGCAGCCGGAACGGTTGCGGGCCGAGTACGCGCGCAGAACGGGGGCTTCGAAGCCCGGGATCAGACGCTTGTAGGAGTTGGTGCCCGGGTTGGTGAAGGCGTTCAGCGCTTTCGCGTGCTTCAGGATGCCGCCGATGAAGTACAGGGCTTCGTCGGAGAGATCAGCATACTTGTCGCCTGCGAAGACCGGCTTGCCGTCTTTCCAGATCGACATATTCACGTGCATGCCGGTGCCGTTGTCGCCCTTGATCGGCTTCGGCATGAAGGTTGCCGACTTGCCGTAGGCCTGCGCCACGTTATGGATGACGTACTTGTACTTGAGGATCTCGTCCGCCTGCTTGGTCAGGGTCGAGAAGATCAGGCCAAGCTCGTGCTGGCAGGAAGCAACCTCGTGGTGGTGCTTGTCGACCTTCATGCCCATCTTCTTCATGGTGGTGAGCATTTCGGCGCGGATGTCCTGGCCGTCGTCGACGGGGTTGACCGGGAAGTAGCCGCCCTTGATGCCGGGACGGTGGCCGGTGTTGCCCATCTCGTAGTCGGTGTCGGTGTTCCAGGACGCGTCCAGGGCATCGACCTCATACGCCACCTTGTTCATGGCGACCGAGTACTTGACGTTGTCGAACAGGAAGAATTCAGCTTCCGGGCCCATGTAGGCCGCGTCGCCGATGCCGGTGGCCTTCAGGTAGGCTTCGGCTTTCAGCGCGGTGCCGCGCGGGTCGCGCTCGTAGGGCTCGTTGGTGTCGGGCTCGACGACGTTGCAGTGAATGCACAGCGTCTTCTCGGCGTAGAACGGGTCGAGGTAGGCCGACTCGGTGTCGGGCATCAGCTTCATGTCGGATGCTTCGATCGACTTCCAGCCCGCGATCGACGAGCCGTCGAACATGAAGCCCTCGTCGAGGAAGTCCTCATCGACCAGATCGGAGACGACCGTCACGTGCTGCAGTTTGCCGCGCGGGTCGGTGAAGCGGATGTCGACGTATGCGACGTCCTCTTCTTCGATCAGCTTGAGAACGCTTTCCTTGCTCATTCCCTTTTCCCTTCGGTTTTGAGTCTTTTTCACATCGCGCCCACCCCTGGGCACGACTGTTACAGCGCGTCGGGGCCCGTTTCGCCGGTCCGGATCCGGATGGCCTGTTCAACGGGGGACACGAAAATCTTGCCGTCGCCGATCTTCTCGGTGCGGGCTGCGCCGATGATCGCCTCGATGGCGCTATCGACCTGGTCGTCGTCCAGAACTGCCTCGATCTTCACCTTGGGGAGGAAATCGACGACATATTCGGCACCGCGATAGAGTTCCGTGTGGCCCTTCTGGCGACCGAAACCCTTGACCTCGATGACCGAAAGGCCCTGCACGCCCACGTCCTGAAGCGCCTCCTTGACCTCATCAAGCTTGAACGGCTTGATGACCGCTTCAATTTTCTTCATCGGAAACTCCTCGCAGTAACGTCGATCCGGTCAGAACACTTTCCCGAAGCGCCCTCAATTGACTAATGTGAAACCGGGGGGAGAGGCCAGAGGCTGAACCGATATGACGCGAATTTCAGGGCCGGACGATTAAATTTTGTGCAAGTTGAAAAAATCATGCCCGAGCTGCTGACCGGAACCCAGATGCAGGCACTGGAACGGGCCGCGATGGCCCGGGGAGAGGCCCGGGGAACCGCCCTGATGGAGACTGCCGGAAAGCAGGTAGTAGAGAGCATTTACTCAACCTTTCCAGACAGTTCAGCAAAGCCCGACCGCAGCGCATTGATTCTGTGCGGCCCCGGCAACAACGGCGGGGATGGATTCGTCATTGCCCGCCTGCTGGCCACCCGCGGCTGGCAGGTCCGGGTCGTGCTGGCCGGGGAGCGGGCGCAGCTTGCAGGCGATGCGGCAGGGAATTGCCAACTCTGGGGAGAGCTGGGCGACATCCTGCCGCCTGATCCTGAGGCAGTTGAACGCGCCCTGCCCCGACCCGATCTGGTGGTGGATGCGCTCTTCGGCACCGGGCTGAAGCGGCCGCTTTCGACCGCGCTTCGGGCGCTGCTGTCGCACGCGCTGGACATTGCGCACCACAGCGTTTCCGTCGACATCCTGTCGGGGATCTGTGCCGACAGCGGGCGCTGGCTGGGGTCCTTGCCGCCACTGGGGCCGGTGGATCTGACCGTCACCTTCCACCGCCCCCGCACCGGGCACATGCTGTCGGACGGCGGCACCGCGACCGGGCGGCTTGTCGTCGCCCCGATCGGCCTGCCGCAGGCCGCGCCCGTGCCGCCCGGGGCCGGCCCCGTCGTGGGGCTGGTGACCGCCCCCGCCGGGCTGGGCGACAAGGCAGCGGCGGGTCACAAGTACAGCCACGGTCACGCGCTGATCCTCAGCGGTGGCCCGGGGCGCAGCGGCGCCGCCCGGCTCTCGGCCCGGGCAGCGCTGCGGGTCGGCGCCGGGCTGGTGACTCTGGCCGCCCCCTCGGCCGCCCACCCCGAGATCGCCGCGCAGATCACCGCGCTGATGCTGCGCAGGCTCGACTCCCCCGAGGAGCTGGACCGGCTGCTGGCCGATCCGCGCTACGGCGCCCTCTGCCTCGGCCCCGGGATGGGTCCGGATGCGCGGACGCGGCTGCTGCTGCGGCATGCCCTGGCGCATGGCCGCGCCCAGGTGCTGGATGCCGATGCCCTGGGCTGCTGGTCCGACGCGCCCGAAGACTTTTTTGCCCTGACACGCGGCACCGAAACCGTCCTGACGCCCCATGGCGGCGAATTCGCCCGGCTGTTCCCGGACCTTGCCGCGCGACTGCGGGCCCCGGCCACCACCGGCCCGGCCTGGTCGCGCCTCGATGCCGTGGCCGAGGCCGCCACCCGCAGCGGCTGCTGCGTTCTGCTGAAGGGCGCCGATACGGTGATCGCCGCGCCGGACGGACGCCGCGCCGTGCATGCGGCCCTGCGGGAGCGCCGCGCGCCCTGGCTGGCGACTGCCGGCTCCGGGGATGTGCTTGCCGGGCTGATCTGCGGCCTGCTGGCCCGCGGTCTGGCCTGTTACGAAGCCGCCTGCGCTGCTGCCTGGCTGCATGTGGAGGCGGCCCGGGCCTTCGGCCCCGGCCTGATCGCCGAAGACCTGCCCGAGACCCTCCCCCGGGTCCTGGCGGGGCTGTCTGCCGCGACGCCCGGCGCATGATTTTGCACTTCACCCGGACCGGGCGCTTTGCTACTAAGCGCGGCACATGCCCCGGTCGACGCACCGGGGCATGACGGTTGCGGGTGTGGCGGAATTGGTAGACGCACCAGATTTAGGTTCTGGCGCCTTTGGCGTGGGGGTTCGAGTCCCTTCACCCGCACCATATTGAAATCGTTGATCATTTTCCGAGGTCTCCTTTTCGAGATGCTGCGATTCAGGAGTGGTTTCGCAGATTGTTTCGCACTTTCCCGATTTGTTTTTGCTTCGTTCCCGCTTCTGCTGGGCCCGTTTGGACGCCTTCTTCTGATCTGCGCCGGAGGCATATTTTTGCGCCATTTCAGTTGTCTGGTGCCCGGTGACAGCTTTGATGTCGGAAATGTCGACGCCCGCGTCTGCTAGCTCCTTGACCGCAGTGTAGCGCCACCCATGAGGTACGAGGCGATCCTCGCCCTCGAACACTCCAAGCGCCTTCCGTACATCTTCAATGGCCTTTTGAACCTGGCGTATGCCGATAGGCTGTGATGGCGACTTCGCTATGATGTACTGCCCACTCTTCGTCAGAGACTTGAGGTAAATTCGTAGCCGTTCGGGACAGTAAACCTCGATCTTGTTGCCGGTCTTCTCCTGTACAACCGACATGAATTCGTAATCATCGTCGAGGTCTTTCCAACGCATCTTGATGCAGTCCCCTAGCCTCTGACCCGTTCCTATCGCCAGCTCATATGCGGTGCGTGCAAGCTGACGATCATTCTGATCGCAGAAGACTTCAAACTCGGTGAGCTTGCTGTCCGGCCAATGGCGATATTCGCCCCCCTTCAGCTTGGGGATGTTGACTACTGGATTTGTTGTGATCCAATCGAGGTCCACCGCAAACTTGAGGAGTATTGACAGCACTGCGATACGCTCGTTGGCCTTGGACCAGGTGTCTTGAAGGGCATTGCGGACTTTAATCGCATCCGAACGCTTGAAACTGCGAATATCCAGATCGCCGTTCTTCTCGCGGATATCTTCGCAATGCCGCTTGTAGTTCTTTCGGGTGCCGTCCCTCGTCTGTCCGAATTCAGGGCTTCCGTAGTACTCGACGATCAAGGCTTCCCATGTCCGATCCGGCTCTTTCTTTCGCTTACCCTTCCCTCGGCGGGCTTGCCAATATGCGTCCATGAACTCAGGTGTGTCAGGGTCGTGTGGCAATCGGACTCGGTGCGCGCCCTTTCGAAAATATATGTAGAACCTGCCCTTTACGGTTTTGTACTCAAGGTATGGAAGGTCAGGTTTTCTCATACTCTGAACTCTTGGGGTTCGGCCTCATCCGCGCGCAACACGGCCTCGAGCTCTCTGACGGACCAGAGAAGATTGCGCCCCAACGGAATTGGTTGCGGCAGAATCCCGTTGTCAACAAGGCGTTCGAATTCTTTGGTCGGCAGGGAAAGCATCTTGGCCGCCCGGCCTGCGGGAACCGCCAGAATCTGCAAGTTGGCCATGAGCTTCATTCCTGTCCTGTCGAGTGGCAAGGTCTCACGCTCGGTGCCACCATGTTGTCGGAAATGAACTCTTCAATCGCGTTCCGCGGCAGATAAAAGTTCGATCCGATGCGAAGGTGGCGCAGCTTTCCATCTCTCAGCAGCTGTCTGATCCGTTTCTCCGGCCATCCACTATGCGCCGCCAGCTCTCGCGGTGTGAGGATGTCCAGTGTGTCGTAAGTGCTTTCCATCTCCTGCCTCATCTCGCTATGATGTGGAAATGGTGCCCTTTTGGGGCACGATATTGGGATGTTAGGTCACAAATGGGTACACCGCAAGGGGTAATCCCTCTGCTGCCAGAGCGATTGAATGCTGTGCGAAAAGCCGCCGAGCTTTCGCAGGTCGATTTCGCGAAACGCCTCGGTCTGTCACCCCGCGGCTACAAGAACTATGAACTGGGTCTCAGGGAGGTGCCGCTCTCTGTCGTGAGTACGGTCCACCAGGAGTTTGATGTCGACCTTCACTGGCTCGTATACGGCGAGGTGGGCAGCGTATCGTCCCAGGCAGCCGAGGAGGCGATGTTAAGGGTCATGCGGAGCGTCCGCGCCTTCGAGAAAAAGCAAGGTGTCGCGCTTTCGGATGAAAAGGCTGACGTCGTGACGACTTATCTCTTCAGGCAGCTCCTGAGGCGCCCTGATTTTTCTGATGATGAGATGTGGGAATACCTTGAGACAACGCTGTAGGAGGTCACGATGAACGCTGATGAACTCTCAGAGCGCTTGGACTACAACGAGCGAGTCATTGGAACCAAGATCCTTCGGGCAATGCTGATAGTCGCCTGCATTGATGCTGTCGCATACGTAGTATTCTTGCTGGCCCATATTTTTGGTTCTGATGCCTCTTGGCGCGTCATTTCCGGTATTGTTGCCTTGGTGCTGACTTGCGTCGTTCTCGCTTTGGGCGCGGTTGTCTTGTACCTGCGGCGGCACTTCCATCGCAATCAAGTGGCGCTGAAGAACAAGGGCAAAAGGCTCTAGTTTTTGGCATCTGACTGGAGATTCCATTGGAGGCAGGGTGCTGGAAGCTGATCCCGCGTCCTATAGCGAAGCGGCCAGGCGACCGCTTCGAGCCCGAAAACGACCAGAGCGCGCCCGCCGATCTTGCACGCGCAGAGACGCGCTCAGCGTACCAACCGGCCCAGAGCATGCGTAATTGGGCTGCCTCTGTGGAGAGGTCGAGCTCCTGTTAGGATCGGATGATCCAATGGAAGGGAGTGAGATATGGAATACTTTGCCGGACTTGATGTTTCGCTGCGCAGCTGCGCGCTC
>NZ_JAHIAB010000046.1 GCF_018760365.1 Pseudooceanicola endophyticus | reverse complement strand
ACCTCGGCGAAGATCGTGGTTTCGGGCGGTCGCGGCGTCGGTTCGGAGGCGGATTTCGCGCTGATCTCGGGCCTGGCGGACAAGCTGGGCGCGGCGGTGGGGGCCTCGCGCGCGGCGGTGGATTCGGGCTTTGCGCCGAACGACTGGCAGGTCGGCCAGACCGGCAAGGTCGTGGCGCCGGACCTTTACGTTGCGGTCGGGATTTCCGGGGCAATTCAGCACCTTGCGGGGATGAAGGACAGCAAGGTGATCGTCGCGATCAACAAGGACGAGGAGGCGCCGATCTTCCAGGTCGCCGATTACGGCCTGGTCGCGGACCTCTTCGAGGCCGTCCCCGAGCTGACCGCAAAGCTCTGATCCCAAGGACACCCATCAAAAGGCCCGCCCTGGCGGGCCTTTTTGCTGTCCGTCCCGCGCGCAGAATTGTCCCGGAAGGCATGGCGCCATACCAATCTCAAGGCATGGCGACAGCCAAGGTCCCGCGCCATGTGCCAAACATTTCAAGATATTTTACAGACATTCTTCCCGCTGCCCCGCCATTCACCATGCTCCCAGGTTATGGCGGTCCAAGATTATCCGATCTTCTGGTCCGCGACATGGACGCCTAGGATAGGATCAGGACCGCCGGCGCCCGCCGCTCAGCGTGACCCGGAATGCCAACCTCCCGGACACCGGCAAGGATGACAGGACAGCCCTTCGGGGCCCGCCCTGGAAGGAGAATGACGTGACCCATAATAAACCCCTCGCAGAGGCCGCGCGTCGGCATCTGCTCGACCCCGCTGCCAGCCTCAAGACCCTTGGCCAGAAGGCCCTGCCGCGCCTCGACCGGGCCGAGGGCATCTATGTCGTGGACGAAAACGGTCATCGCCTGATCGACGGTCCCGCCGGCATGTGGTGCACCCAGGTCGGCTACAACCGCCGCGAGATCGCCGATGCGATGGCCGGGCAGGCGATGAACCTGTCCTATACCTCGCCCTGGTACATGGGCAATTCTCCGGCGATCCGGCTGGCCGAGACGATCGCGCGCCTCACGCCGGGTGATCTGAACCGGGTGTTCTTCACAACCGGCGGCTCGACCGCCGTCGATACGGCCCTGCGCTTTGTCGAGTTCCGCAACAACGTGCGCGGCCTGAAGGACAAGAAGGGCATCATCGTCCAGGTCGATGGCTATCA
>NZ_JAHIAB010000045.1 GCF_018760365.1 Pseudooceanicola endophyticus | reverse complement strand
CCGGCACATGCATGCAGCGACACACCTGTGTCACCAGACTGCGAAGAGAAGCGTGACCCGGATGAGCGACATCGATCCCGCAGAAAGAAGGAAGACGAGCTTGACCCGAACGCCCAATTAGAGAAGCGGTCATGACCGAGCTAGTTCAGCGCTGCAGTGCAGCTTCCTATTAGGTCCCGCGGACCGCAGCCATCACGATCTCATCCTCAGCCATCCACCCTTTGGAGACCAGGAACCTGTGGATACTGTCAGGGGCCTCAGAATAGAGCACAAGCGCGAGGCTCTCTTCGGCCCGTGTGCAGGTGACATACAGCAAGCGACGGGTGCGCTTGATCGTGGTTTCCTCACCTTCGTCGGCCTTTTTCTGGGCACTGGGGCTCAGCTGCTTTACGCCAAAGAGGGTTTCATACGAGGCAAGGCCTTTGAAGCGTGTATGAACGTCGTCGGCGATCACCATGACCCGGGGAAACTCAAGTCCTTTTACCCCTTGGTGAGTACCAAATGGGCTGCGGTCTTCGACATAGTCGCGATAGCGCGCAACCTGAGAAAACGGCGCCTCAAGTGCCTGCGTCCAAGCTTCGGTGATGGCGTTTTCGGCGGGTTCCTCAGCCTTGGGAACGGTTGGCGCTTCATTTGCAGGAGATTGAATAAGATCAACGCCAATATCAGTGTCTTCCTGAGTAGGGGAGCCATCGTCAGGCAGACAGAGCTGCAGCTGGTCGGGAACTGGGAACAAACCGTGCTTCGCAACCACCGCCAACACTTCGGCACATCTCGGATCTTGGCCGTCCTCAAAGAGGGTCATCAGCGCTACGACGCCCGTCCGGGCAGCGTCGAGGCCGGTGGTTCGGCCCCCGCCTACCGCTCGGATACCTCTCTTCTCGACTAGCGGCGATCCGTCGCGCAGCACTGCCATCGCGGCATAGGCATCCCCATTCCTTTGCGCCGTCACCAAAGGCAAGACCCGGTGGGTGAAGAGCCGCATCGCGGGCAAGGTGCCATCGCGAAACCCGTCCTTGAGCTTGTCAGGTTTGCTGAGAGGTTCAAACAATTCACTGAAGCCAAGGCGCGCAGCGGCCATGTGACGCTCGATCGTGAGGGTGTTGATTTCCACCCAGAACTGACCCGGGGTTTCCATCGAGAAGTGACCCACCTTGGATTATGCTGAGCGGGTCATGATTGGGTCAAGACATGGCTTCCCTCCCTCTTTTTCCGGGTGGCTGCG
>NZ_JAHIAB010000044.1 GCF_018760365.1 Pseudooceanicola endophyticus | reverse complement strand
CAGAACTGACCCGGGAGCGCGCGTAATTTCCATTGAGAATTGACCCATGTGACCCTCCCCGCGACGCAGCTTGCAGCGGGGGATTCCGGAGTGATCCACATGGGACTTTTGAACGTCATCCGCCGCATGGCTTTGCGGGAAAAGCTACCGATCCGAGAGATCGCACGCCGAACCGGCCTGTCGCGGAACACCATCAAGAAATATCTGAGAGCAGGCATGATCGAGCCGAAGTTCAACGTTCCGGCTCGGTCGAGCAAGCTTGATCCCTACGCTGAAAAGCTTGCTGCGTGGCTGAAGACGGAGGCTGCAAAGTCACGCAAGCAGCGCCGACCCCTGAAGCAGTTGCATGGCGACCTCGTGGCGCTCGGCTACACCGGGTCCTACAACCGGGTTGCGGCCTTCGCCCGAAAATGGCGGGTAGAACGCCAGCGCGAGCAGCAGACCACCGGGCGCGGCATCTTCGTCCCCTTGTCGTTCCGGCCCGGGGAGGCCTTCCAGTTCGACTGGAGCGAAGACTACGCGGTGCTTGGCGGAGAGCGCACGAAGCTGCAGGTCGCGCATATCAAGCTGTCTCACAGCCGCGCCTTCCTCGTCCGAGCCTATATGCTGCAGACCCACGAGATGCTGTTCGATGCCCACTGGCACGGCTTCCGCGTCTTTGGCGGTGTTCCGGAGCGTGGGATCTACGACAGCGGGAATTGTCCGCCATTGGTCCGAGGACAATGGACGCGAAGACGGCGGTGGACCGGGTTGGCCGTGGCAAAGAGCGTCAGGTGAACATGCGCTTCCTGGCCATGGCAAACCACTACGTGTTCGAGCCAGAGTTCTGCAATCCGGCGGCGGGTTGGGAGCGCGCCATTATGCGCCATTGGTCCGAGCACAATGGCGAGCGGTCAGGTCGAAAAGAACGTCCAGGACGCCCGGCCGCGCTTATGGAACCCCATGCCGACCTTCCCCGACCTTGCTTCGCTGAACGCATGGCTGGAGCGGCGCTGCATGGAGTTCTGGCGCGAGACACCCCATGGCACCCTCGCGGGTAGCATCGCGGATGTCTGGGGCTGGGAGCGAGCGGCGCTCATGCAGTTGCCACCCGCCTTCGACGGCTTTGTCGAGCAGAGCAAGCGCGTGTCACCGACCCGCTGCCCGGCAGGCGATGCATGCATCGCCGAGAGGGGGCTTGATCAGCTTCGAGCGCAATCGCTACAGCGTCCCCGCCTCCTTCGCCAA
>NZ_JAHIAB010000043.1 GCF_018760365.1 Pseudooceanicola endophyticus | reverse complement strand
AGCATGCGTAATTGGGCTGCCTCTGTGGAGAGGTCGAGCTCCTGTTAGGATCGGATGATCCAATGGAAGGGAGTGAGATATGGAATACTTTGCCGGACTTGATGTTTCGCTGCGCAGCTGCGCGCTCTGCATCGTCGATGCCAAGGGAAAGATCTACCTCGAGCGGGATCTTCCCTGTGAAGTCGGAGCGATCGCCGACTGCCTGAGAAGTTTTCCCGACCCGATCAGCAGGGTGGGCTTTGAGGCTGGCACGATGAGCCAGCATTTGTTCTTCGGCCTCCAGGGTGAAGGTTTCGATGTCGTTTGCATGGAGGCTCGCCAGGTTAACGCGGCGCTGTCCGCGATGCGCAACAAGACCGACCGCAACGATGCCCGCGGGATTGCCCAAGTGCTGCGAACCGGCTGGTTCAGTCCCGTTCACATGAAAAGCCGCGCCTCGCATGGGGCCAGGGCTTTGTTGAGTACCAGGAAAGCCCTGCTGGCCAAGACAATCGATCTGGCCAACGAGGTGCGCGGTCTCCTGAAGATCTTCGGAATCCGGCTCCCGCCCAGCCTCAGCCATGGCCGGTTCGACGATGTTGTGCGCCCGCTTGTGGAGATGGACGATGTCCTTGCCCATGCGCTGCTTCCGTTGCTCGATGCCCGCCGAGCGATCCACACGCATTTCCTCGAGCTGGATCGTCGGGTGAAACAAGCGGCCCGTCGTGACGAGGTCTGCCTCAGGATGATGACGGTTCCCGGAGTCGGGCCGATCGCGGCCCTGACGTTCAAGGCCGCGGTAGACGATCCAGCACGGTTCAGAAAATCGCGAACCGTTGCCGCCCACTTCGGGCTGACCCCGCGCCGATACCAATCCGGGGAGGTGGATAACCCAGGCAGGATCTCGAGAGCCGGTGACCGAGACGTGCGCTCAACACTCTACGCGGCGGCGAACGCCCTGCTCATGCGAACCATTGCGGGGTCCCAGATCAAGTCTTGGGGGATGCGTCTGATGCGGACCAAAGGCCGCCGCCGCGCTGTGGTCGCCGTTGCCAGAAAGCTGGCCGTCATCCTGCACCGCCTCTGGCTGGACGGCACCGAATTCCGCCGGATCGATGAGGAGAAGCTCGCATGACCTGAGATTACCTCAACGACCCAACGGGATCGTCCTCACCGGACGAGGTCCGTGGATGAAGCCGAAAATGGCTGCTGCGCCAACCAAGCGCGTCCCAAAGCAAGGCTCTCCACTGCCAATCCGGCACATGCATGCAGCGACACACCTGTGTCACCAGACTGCGAAGAGAAGCGTGACCCGGATGAGCGACATCGATCCCGCAGAAAGAAGGAAGACGAGCTTGACCCGAACGCCCAATTAGAGAAGC
>NZ_JAHIAB010000042.1 GCF_018760365.1 Pseudooceanicola endophyticus | reverse complement strand
CCCATACCTGATGGAGTGGATGGCTCCTGCTCCATCGGCGTCGCAATGCGCCATAGTGCAGATGTCATTGTCTGCTGCGAGAGGAGCCATCCGCATGAAGGTTACAACAGTCGGCCTGGATCTGGCCAAGAATGTCTTTCAGGTTCACGGGATCACGGATGAAGGCCAAGTCGTCTTCAACAAGCCACTACGCCGGGCTCAGCTGCTTGCGTTTTTCGAGCGCTTGGACCCTTGTCTGATAGGCATGGAAGCCTGCTCGGCGAGCCACCACTGGGCTCGGGAGCTGTCCAAGTTCGGTCACGAGGTGCGGCTGATCCCGCCGATTTACGTCAAGCCCTACGTGAAGCGGGGCAAGTCGGACGCTGTCGATGCCGAAGCGATCTGCGAAGCCGTCACCCGCCCGACCATGCGCTTCGTGCAGGTCAAATCAGTAGAGCAGCAAGCCATGCTGAGCCTGCACCGAATGCGTGAGCTCGTCGTGCGGCAGAGGACACAGCTGGGGAATATGCTCCGCGGACTACTGGCGGAGTTCGGGATCACCCTGCCGCAAGGCCTGGAGAAGGCGACGGGCTTTGCGAGGGATGTCCTGGGCGGGTCTGCGCCGGACATCCCCGAGATCGGGCAGGACGTCATCCGCGTCCTGTGCCGACAGCTCCTGTCGACCGACTATCTCGTGCGTTGGCATGATCTGCGGCTGCAGACCGTGGCGCGGGCGGACCATCGGATGAAGCTGCTGCAGACCATTCCAGGCGTCGGACCGGTCACGGCCTCGGCGATCGTCGCGACCATCGGCAGCGGCCGTCAGTTCCGCAACGGACGTGAGTTTGCTGCATGGCTGGGGCTGACACCAAGGAACAATTCCAGCGGCGGCAAGGAAAGGCTGGGCAGGATCACGAAGATGGGGGATCAGTACCTCCGAAAGCTCCTCGTGGTTGGTATGACCTCCCGCGCCACCCAGGTGAAGGTCCGACCGGACAAGGGGGACCCGTGGCTGAGACAACTGCTGGAGAGAAAGCCCTTCCGACTGGCAACCATCGCTATGGCCAACAAGACGGCCAGGATCATCTGGGCCGTCCTGACACGGGAAGAGGCCTGGTCGCCGCGACCTGCCTGATGCGGCAAGCCCGGCACATAGAATAGCAAGACCGACGAGATGATGGAGACACCCACAGCCGCAATCCCGGGAGACCCCGCCGAAAGTCCGGGGCGTAATCGCCCGCATACCTGACAGGGACCCGGGACGCGGAAGCCATCAGGGCCAGCGGCCGAAATGCCGCGCAAACAGGCCGGACACACGACCGCTTCTGAATGGGTGAATTAAAGTCATTTCCCGCTTGCTATGCAGGAGCCATCCACACAGGACCT
>NZ_JAHIAB010000041.1 GCF_018760365.1 Pseudooceanicola endophyticus | reverse complement strand
GGCCGCAGCCACCCGGAAAAAGAGGGAGGGAAGCCATGTCTTGACCCAATCATGACCCGCTCAGCATAATCCAAGGTGGGTCACTTCTCGATGGAAACCCCGGGTCAGTTCTGGGTGGAAATCAACAGGACTGAGGATTGCGTCGCCGCTGTTCCACGGCATGGCACAATTCAAATTTAAAATAATATTTTCAACGACATAAGCGCGTCATGGATTGCTCATCCAGATGGGCCTCCTGCATGGGCACCTTTATGGATCCTGAAAGAGCTCTCCTCGTGCGACCGCCCACCGTCCCTCGCTGGCAGTGAAAAGCCGCCCCGAGAGGACCAAACGCGTCTGGTTTCGGGGTTTTAGTTGGTGACCGGATTGGAAGGCCGAGAAATCACAGAACATCCACCACCACATCGCCTTCTTAGCTAAAGCGAACAAGCTCGCGCCGCCCATCTGGATGTTCTTTGATCAGCAGATCGCTCGGCGTATCGTCTTCGACATAGTAGATCGGAACGCCCGCCTCCAAGGATTACTGTGCCGCGCTCTCGTCGCCACGCAACAGGTCCAGCAGCATTTCCCTCCAGACACCCTCAGACGGCCCTCCAGCGGCCTCCTGAGCGCTCAGACGGGTTATGGCCGCCTCAGCGATAGCCACGGCCTCCGGGACGGTGTCAGACGCGGCCTCGCCCGCTGCAATGGCACATTCCAGGAATCCCTCCAGATCGGCGCTGGTCGCGAGATCGTCGGCTTGCTTCGCTGTCTCGAACTTCTCGGCCAAATCAGCCTCCTCGATTGATGCCTCCCGATCTGGGGAGCTTCAGCCCCCCTCCATCAAACCTAGGCGCCGGATCGATCTCGCGCGCTTCTGCATCGCCGCGAGGTCAAACCGAGCACGGAGGCTTCGGTAACTAGGATCTCCTGTCAAAATCATGGGGAGCGCTAGAGAAGTTCAACAGGATGCATGCCACGGTCAAGCATGCGATATTGACGCGTACCCCCAGACTCCATGACGTTTGAGAATTAGCAGCTAGCTGGCAAGCATGATCGGGAGCACCCAGATGACGCAGATCGCGTCAAAGATCCTTGGAACGGTGAACGCGCCCTATGGCGCGAACCTGTCTGCATCCCAGCTTGCTGCCTGTATCTCGGATATCGCGGCGACGCAGTCGGCCATGGGGCCCGTCTTCTCCTTTTTCTCGGAACTCGCGCCAGAACTCCAAAACGACTTCGTGGCAGAGATGGGCCTGTCCGCAGCCAAGGTGCGCAGTGTCGCGGAAATCATGCAAGCCTCATGCCCCTTTCCGCTCGCCCTCGCGGCCTGACAGCGCCCCGGCCATGAGCACGCCATCTTCGCCCCTTCCGCTTAGGACCGGCGACCGACGCATCCGGCCCTCTGCAGATGGGGTGGATGGCTCCCGCTCCCGGCGTCGCAATGCGCCATACTGCAGGTGTCAGAATCTGCGATTGAGAGGAGCCATCCCATGCAGGTTACCACTGTCGGCCTCGACCTGGCCAAGAACAT
>NZ_JAHIAB010000040.1 GCF_018760365.1 Pseudooceanicola endophyticus | reverse complement strand
TTCTTCACAACCGGCGGCTCGACCGCCGTCGATACGGCCCTGCGCTTTGTCGAGTTCCGCAACAACGTGCGCGGCCTGAAGGACAAGAAGGGCATCATCGTCCAGGTCGATGGCTATCACGGCAGCACCGCGCTGACCGCCGCCTGTTCGGGTCGCTTCGGTGGCGCCGCGAATTTCGATGTCGACAGCCCGCGCATCCACTTCATTTCCAGCCCTAACCCGCGCCGCTTCCCAGGCCGGACCGAGGCCGAGGTCTGCGACCTTCTGGTGAACGAATTCCGCGACACCGTGGAACGGGCCGGCCCCGGGACCATCGCCGCCTTCCTGACAGAGCCGCTGCTGGCCTCCGGGGGCATGATCCTGCCGCCCGAGGGCTATCACCGCCGCATCAAGGCTATCTGCGAGGCCCATGACATCGTCTATATCGCCGATGAGGTCGTCACCGGCTTCGGGCGCCTGGGCGAATGGTTCGCGCTGGAGTCGGTCTTTGGCGTCACCCCGGACATCGTGACCTTCGCCAAGGGTCTGACCTCGGGCTATGTGCCGCTGGGTGGGCTGGCGATCTCGGAGCGGCTGCTGGACAACATCTCCGGCGACAATGCCCATGGCGCCTATTTCAACAACGGCTACACCTATTCCGGCCATCCGGTCAGCTGCGCGGCTGCGCTGGCCAATATCGCGATCTTCGAGGACGAGGCGCTGCTGGAACACGTGCGTGATATCGCCCCCTATTTCGAGGCCTGTCTGAAGACGCTGTCGGATCTGCCGGTGGTGGTCGATGTGCGGACCAAGGGGCTGCTGGGCTGCGTCGAATGCATGGTGCGGCCGGGCTCTGCGCTGGATGTCGGAGCCCCGGATCGCGCTTTGGGCGAGAAGATCGACCGCTACGCCTTCGAGAAGGGGCTGATCGTGCGCCCGCTTGGCAACATGTGCGTGCTCTCTCCGCCGCTGGTCATCACCAGGGCGCAGATCGACGAGATGGTCGCCATCCTGCGCGCCGCGATCCTGCAGGCGGCCGAAGAACTGGCCGAGGCGGCCTGAGCCCTTTCGGCGGCGCCTTTGGCGCGGGAGCGAACCCGAAGACGAAACGGCCCCGGATCTTTCCGGGGTCGTCATGTTTTCATGCTTCTGGATGGTTTCGGCGGGCTCTGGTGGATTCAGCCGGAAAAGCCTTCGGCGCGGAAGACTTCCTCGCCGCCCAGCAGGGTCAGCAGCACCCGGATCCGCGCGATGTCCTGCACATCGCAGGCCAGGATGTCCTGGTCGAGGATGATCAGGTCGGCCAGGTTGCCGACCGACAGCGCACCGGTATCGGGGCGCCAGGCCGCACGGGCCGCGTTCACCGTATAGGCCTTCAGGGCCTGTTCGCGGGTCAGGCACTGGGCCGGGGTCAGGGGCGGATGGTCGGGGGCGCCCGGGGGCTGGCGGGTGATCGCCGTCTGCATGATCAGGAAGGGGTTCTGGCTGGAGACGCCCCAGTCGCTGGTCAGCACGCCAAGCGCCCCGGCCTCGAGCAGGGAGGCGAAGGGATAGATCCAGTCCTCCAGCTCGGGTCCGGCCATCGGCATCGCCACCTCGGTCACCGAGGGTTCGCGCCGCGCCCAGAGCGCCTGGATATTGGCGACCCCGCCCAGCTG
>NZ_JAHIAB010000004.1 GCF_018760365.1 Pseudooceanicola endophyticus | reverse complement strand
GAGCGCGCAGCTGCGCAGCGAAACATCAAGTCCGGCAAAGTATTCCATATCTCACTCCCTTCCATTGGATCATCCGATCCTAACAGGAGCTCGACCTCTCCACAGAGGCAGCCCAATTACGCATGCTTTGGGCCGGTCACGATTAGATCACTTTATGCCTCGACACTACTATATATATGCGCCGCATGAATCTTGGCGCAACTTTTGGTATGATTCTCATGGAATCAGTGGCTCTGGGTGCTTGACGTGGCATTTCGCGACGGTCGGCCTGCCGTAGTTCATGGATCCACTCGGCGTAACTAAGGACATCACTATGACTAGGATCAAAGGTAAAGGTGACGGCCCTGGAGGGCGGAATGAGCATTACGATGTTGGCAACCGGAAAGACGTCCCCCGTCGCAACATCGTGGCTGAGATAAAAAGGGGTGAGCATCCAGATGCTCACGTCGTCAAGATCAAAAGGCGTGAGTATGCGAGAGACAACCCTGACCGCACAAAGAAAGACAACGTAAATCGCGACAGGTGAACCCGAAGCTTCAGGTGGTAGGAGGCGGAAGGCAGCCGCGCGGTTTCTCCGGTTCAGCAGGCTCTCCCTCCATCTGGACGGTCAGAGCGCTAATTGGGCATAAACGAAGTCGGCGCGTGATGTGATGTCGGTGCGCGGCAGCTCCGTGATCTCGTAACCGAGCGCGGTGTAAGTCTCGCACATGACGGCGCCTGTCGCTTCAGCTTCAGCGCGGGTCTGTTTGCGCTCGGTGTCCTGTGAGAAGATCTCATCCCAATATGGCGCTAGAAAGACGCTGGCGTTGTAGCGGGCTGCTTTGGCCGCTGCAGCGACTTGTGGCGGCACGGGGAGGCCGCTGAGGGTTAGATACCCTATGATGTCGGGAGTGCCCCGGTCGAAGATCACGGGGCCTGAGAGCGCCTGTGCGGCGCTGTGGGCGCGCAGGTCCCGCTCCAGCATTACGTTCGGCATAGGCCATGCGATCCGCCCAGGGGAGGGCATCTCCGCCGCTCTGCACCTCCTCGCGGATGATGGCGCGACCGGATTCGGGAAACGTCTGAAAGCCACGGCGGGCAAGCTCGGTGATCAGGCTGGTCTTGCCCGCACCGGGACCGCCCGTCACGACGAAGAAATGGTCGCTCATGGGCCATCCTCGGATTTGACAGGGGAAAGCGCTGCGAAGCGATCGACACGCTCGGAGCGGCGATCAAGGCAACATGGATTTTCGCAGGGAAAACAGCACCCGTCTGCGCGGCAGAGGCAATCCCCTGACGACAAAGGCGGAACTGTCTTATCATCACCAAGGGGGATTTGGTGGAGCCTAGGGGGATCGAACCCCTGACCTCTTGCATGCCATGCAAGCGCTCTCCCAGCTGAGCTAAGGCCCCGTACCTTAAGGCTTGTTTGCCTCCGGTGAGCGGGTATCTATGGGATGCCCGGGGCGGGATCAAGCGAAAAAATCGCGCCCTGGGCATTTTTTCCGATGACGTCCCGTCAGGGTCGGATCAGTTGTCCTCGTCGTCGCCCGGCATGTCGGCCAGGTCATCGAGCGAGACATTGTCGTCATCATCGTCATCGTCCAGGACATCATCGCCCAGATCGACATCGACGTCGTCATCATCGAGGATTTCGTCCTCGTTATCGACTTCACGCTTGGAGGCTTTCTTGCTCGCGGCATCCTCTGCGTCGGCGGCGATCATGCGGCTACGGCCGGTCTCGACCTCGACCACTTCGCCGGTGTAGGGGCTGATGATCGGGTTCTGGTTCAGATCGTAGAACCGCTTGCCGGTCGTCGGGCAGACGCGCTTCGTGCCCCATTCTTCCTTGGGCATTTCAGGTCCCTTCCTGGCTGACATCTCTTGTCCACAATCCGCGCCACCTGCCATAACGACCGCAGGGTGTCAAAACCTTTTGGAATAGGCGGCACCCCGCGGTCACGAGGGGCGCGCGGCACGGTACTGAGGACGCTATATGGGCAATCATGTCCTTCCGGGCAATCCCCCGGTTCCCCTTCTTCTGCGCCGTTCGGCGCGGGCGCGGCGGATCTCGCTGCGGGTCTCGGCGCTGGACGGTCGGGTGACGCTGACCCTGCCCCGCGGCGTGCCCGAGCGCGAGGCCCTGGCCTTCGCCGCCGAGAAGGAGGACTGGCTGCGCGGGCATCTCTCGCGACGCTCGGACGAGGTCAGTGTCGAAGCGGGCGCCAGCATCCCGGTCGAGGGCCGCCCCCGCCTGCTGGTCGCCACCCCCGGGCGCCGGGTGCGGCTGTTCGACGACCGGATCGAGCTGCCCGCCGACAGCATGGCCCCGCGCCTGGCCGCCTGGCTGAAAGAGCTGGCCCGCGACCGGCTGCATGACGCCTGCGATCACTATTCCGCGCGCCTTGGCCGGCCCTTCCGGCGCCTCACCCTGCGCGACACGCGGTCCCGCTGGGGCTCCTGCACCGCCGACGGATCCCTCAACTTCTCGTGGCGGCTGATCCTTGCCCCCCCAGATGTGCTCTCCTACGTGGCCGCGCACGAGGTCGCGCACCTGGCGCAGATGAACCATTCCCAGGCCTTCTGGGACGAGGTGGAGCGCATCCACGGCCCCTATCGCGATCCCCGTCTCTGGCTGAAACGTCACGGCGCAGAGCTGCACCGCTACCGCTTCGACCCTTGACCTCGGGTTCCGTTGTGATCACATCTGTCTCATGCTGATCCAGCCGCGCCCCGACCCGTCCCCCTCTGCCCATGACCGCGTCTACCGCGGCCTGCGCTCCCGCATCATGCACGGGCAGATCGCCCCCGGACAGGCGCTGACCCTGCGCGGCATCGGGGCGGAATACGGCGTCTCGATGACCCCCGCGCGCGAAGCCGTGCGGCGGCTGGTCGCCGAAGGCGCGCTGCAACTGTCCTCCTCGGGGCGGGTTTCCACGCCCGACCTCTCGAACGAGCGGATCGAGGAGCTGGCCTCCCTGCGCTCGCTGATCGAGGTGGAGCTGGCCTCGCGCGCGCTGCCCAGGGCCCACATGGCGCTGATCGACCGGCTGCAGACCATAAACGTGGCGGTGGCCGAGCGCGTCGCCCAGCATGATTCGGCCGGCTACATCCGCACCAACCTGGAATTCCACCGCACCCTCTACCTGCGCGCCCAGGCCCCGGCGATGCTGGCCATGGCCGAAACCGTCTGGCTGCAGCTGGGCCCGACGATGCGCAAGCTCTACGGCAAGATGCGCAAGAACGAGCCGCCCAAGCACCACCTGGCGATCATCGCCGCGCTGAAGGCCGGGGACGAACCCGGCCTGCGCCTGGCGGTGCGCACCGACGTGACCCAGGGCCTCAGGATGCTCGCGTCCTGACGTGACGCCCGCGATGCGCCACCGCATCGCCTGCATCGCGCGCCAGCCGCAGGCTGTCGATCACCGCCAGGAGGGAAATCGCGGCCACCAGCGCGAAAGCCAGGCGGAACCCGGCGGCGGGGTCTTCGGGAAACAGCCCCGTTCCCAGCCGCCAGCCGATCGCCCCCAGGGCCACCCCCAGCCCCCGCGACAGCTGCACCAGCGTTGAGAACAGTGTATTGGCCGTCCCCATCTCGGCCTGGGGCACATCGGCGAAGGCCAGGGTGGTCAGCGCGGTGAACTGCATGGAACGCGCCAGCCCCGACACGAACAGCAGCGCCAGCACCGGCCCCACCGGGGTTTCGGGCCCGACCAGCACCATGGCGGCGATCGCCGCCGCGTTCAGCACGCCGTTGACCACCAGCACGCTGCGAAAGCCGAAGCGGCGCAGCACCGGGGTGGTGAAGGGCTTCATGACGATGTTGCCGGCAAAGATCGCGGTCAGCATGAGGCCCGCGGTCAGCGCGCTCCAGCCGAAGGCCACCTGGAACATCAGCGGCAGCAGGAAGGGCACGGCATTGATCCCCAGCCGGAACAGCGACCCGCCCCGGACCGAGATGCGAAAGCTGGAATGGCGCAGCGCATCGAATCGCAGCATCGGCTGGGCGGCCCGCAGCAGATGCCGCAGCCCCAGCCCCAGCAGGATCACCGCACCCGCCAGCAGCGCCCCCTCCCGCGTCCAGTCGACCGCCCCGTGCCCCAGCGCCTCGGCGGCGAACAGCAGGCAGAACAGCCCCGGCGCGATCAGCCCGAAACCGATCCAGTCGAAGGGCAGATCCGGATCGCGCCCCAGCCGCGGCAGCAGCTTCAGCGCCGCCGTCAGCGCGATCGCCCCCAGCGGCAGGTTCAGCCAGAAGATCCAGCGCCAGTTCGCACTGTCCGAGATCACCCCGCCCAGCGGCGGCCCCAGCACCGGCGCCAGCAGCCCCGGCCAGGTCAGCAGCGCGATCACCCCCATCAGCCGGTCCTTCGGCGTCAGCTCCAGCACCACCCGCCGCCCGACCGGCACCATCATCGCGCCGCCCAGACCCTGCGCCACCCGGGCCGCAACGAACTGCGGCAGGCTCTGGCTCATCCCGCAGGCCAGCGAGGCCAGGGTGAACACCAGGATCGAGAGCAGGAAGATCCGCCGCGCCCCCCAGCGCTGCGCCGCCCAGCCCGAGACCGGGATGAAGATCGCCACCGTCAGCATGTAGGCGCTGACCCCGATGTTCAGATCCACCGGACGCACCCTGAAGGCCTGCGCCATGGCCGGGATCGCCGGCGTGATCACCGACCCGTCCAGCGTCTGCATGAAGAAGGTCCCCGCCACCAGCAAAGGCAGCGCCCCCTCTTCCCTGATCCCCCTCAGCCCCCCGCGGGCCCGCTCCCATGCGCTCATGGTGCTCTCTCCATCCGTTGTGCCCCTCCCCTCTGCGCCGCCCGCCCGGATCGGGCAAGCGCGACACCGCCCTTGCCTCAACGTCACGCCCCCCTGCCTCCCGGCATTTTCTTGTTCCAAATACCTCGGGGGAGTCGCGCATCGCGCGACGGGGGCAGAGCCCCCTCCCTGCGCGCCCCCCGCATCCCCTCCGCAACGCATTGCAAACCGCGCCCCGAACCTCCTAGACTGTCCCCGCAATCCCCGGAGGCCCCCATGCCCATGGACCTGCCGACATCCCCCGGCAGCACCGACTTCACCGACGACGCCTGGGCCAGCGTGCTCTCGGCGGTGGACCGCACCTATGCCGATCTCGTCGCCCACCAGGAACAGCTGGAACGCCAGGGCGAAGAGTTGCAGGAGCTGCGCCGCTTCGTCGCCTCCGTGCTGGGCTCCGTGACCGAGATCATGGCGGTGATCGACCGCGACGGCGGGATCGAGACGGTCTCGGCCTCCCTCGCGCGCCTCGTGCACCGCCCCGCCGAGGCGCTCCAGGGCAGCGCCATCGCCGATCTCTTCCCCCCGGCCTCCGCAGATGCCCTGGCCCGCGCCCTGCGCGATCTGCGTCTGTCGCGCGGCGCCGCCCAGTTCGAGGCCGACCTCACCACCCCCGACGGCCCCCTGCCCTTCGAGATCGCGCTGTCCACCCGGCTCAGCCAGCGCGGGCGGGTGATCGGCGCCGTCCTCGTCGGCCGCCCACTGGGCGAGCTGCGTCAGGCCTATTCGGAGCTGGAACGCAGCCACCGCCAGCTGAAAGAGGCCCAGACCCAGCTGGTGCGCAACGAAAAGCTCGCCTCCCTCGGTCGCCTGCTGGCCGGCGTCGCGCATGAGCTCAACAACCCGATCAGCTTCGTCTACGCCAATGCCCATGCGCTCGAGAAATACCTCGCTCGCTTCGAGAGCTACTTCGAGCAGGTCGAGGCCGGCGCCACCCGCGACGAGCTGGTCGCCCTGCGCGACACGCTGAAGATCGACCGCAGCCTGAAGAACCTGCGCGAGGCGGTCCATGGCGCCCGCGACGGCGCCGAGCGGGTGCGCGACATCGTTGCCGACCTGCGCCGCCTCTCTGCCGACGGCACCGGCACCCGCGCCCCCTTCGACCTGGCCGAGACCGCCCGCGTCGCCGCCCACTGGGTCGAGCGCGGCACGAAATCGGGGCTGACGGTCACCTTCACCGGCCTCGATGCGCTGACCGTCACCGGGGTCGCGGGCCACGTGCAGCAGATCATCATGAACCTCGTGCAGAACGCCATGGATGCCGCCGAGGCCAGCGAGACACCGCAGGTCACCCTCGACATCGCGCAGCAGGGCGACACGGCGGTGCTTTCGGTGCACGACAGCGGCACTGGTGTCGATCCGGCGCTTGGCGCGGCGATCTTCGATCCCTTCTTCACCACCAAGCCGGTCGGCCAGGGCACCGGCCTCGGCCTTGCGATCAGCCTCAAGATCGCCGAGGAACATGGCGGCAGCCTGGCGCTCGGCCCCGGGCCCGGCGGGCATTTCCGCCTGTCGCTGCCGCTGACGCCGCCCGCCTCGTCCCACCCTGCCCCGCCCCATTCCGCCCCGGAGGAGACCCGATGAACCTGCTCTGGCTGCAATCCGCAGGCTGCGGCGGCTGCACCATGTCGCTGCTCTGCGCCGAAACCCCGAATGTCTTCGACCTGCTGACGGACGCGGGCATCACGACGCTCTGGCATCCTTCCTTCTCGGTCCAGACCGGGGCCGAGGTGCGCGCCCTGCTGGCCTCGATCGAGGCGGGGGAAACCCCGCTCGACCTGCTCTGCATCGAGGGCTCCATCGTCACCGGGCCGAAGGGCACCGGGCGCTATCACATGCTGGCGGGCACCGGGCGGGCGATGCTGGACTGGGTGCAAAGCCTCGCGCCGCTGGCCCGCGACGTGCTGGCGGTGGGCACCTGCGCGGCCTATGGCGGCATCACCTCGGCGGGGGGCAACCCGGCGGGCGCCGTGGGGCTGGCCTATGACGGGCGCTTCGGCGGCGGCGCGCTGGATGCGGGTTTCCGCGCCCGCTCGGGCCGTCCGGTGATCAACATCGCCGGTTGCCCCACCCATCCCGACTGGGTGACCCAAACGCTGCTGCTGCTGGCCGAGGACCGGCTGGGCGCGCAGGACCTCGATCCGCTGGGCCGGCCGCGCTTCTACGCCGATCACCTGGTCCACCATGCCTGCCCGAAGAACGAGTATTACGAATACAAGGCCAGCGCCCGCGAGCTTTCGGAGCTGGGCTGCATGATGGAGCACCTGGGCTGCATCGGCACCCAGGCTCATGGCGATTGCAACATCCGGCCCTGGAACGGCACCGGCTCGTGCACGCGGGGCAACTATCCCTGCATCAACTGCACCGCACCGGAGTTCGAGGAACCCCGCCATCCCTTCACCGAGACGCCGACCATCGCGGGCATTCCCGTCGGCCTGCCCTCGGACATGCCGAAGGCCTGGTTCATGGCGCTGGCATCGCTGTCGAAGGCGGCAACGCCGAAGCGGATCGACGTGAACGCCCATTCGGACCGGCTGAAGATCCCGCCGGGGGAAGGCAAGCGCAAGTGAACGAACGGCAGTTGATCGTCGGCCCCTTCAACCGCGTGGAGGGGGATCTGGAAATCCGGCTGGAGGTGCGCGACGGCGCGGTCGCCTCGGCGCAGGTGAACGCGCCGCTGTTTCGCGGCTTCGAGATGATGCTGCCCGGCAAGGATCCGCGCGACGCGCTGACGATCACGCCGCGGATCTGCGGTATCTGTTCGGTCAGCCAGTCCTCGGCGGCGGCGCTGGCGCTGGCCGATGCCGGCGGGATCGACATGCCGCCGCAGGGCCGCATCGCGGCCGCCCTGCTGCACGGGGTCGAGAACATGGCCGACCACGTGACCCATTTCCACCTGTTCTTCATGCCCGACTTCGCCCGCCCCGGCTATGACGGGCGGGCCTGGCATGACCGCGCCCTCGCCCGCTTCACCGCCATGGAGGGCAGCGCCGCGCGCCGTGCCACCGAAGCGCGCGCGCAACTGCTGCACATCGCCGGCATCCTCGGGGGCAAGTGGCCGCATACCCTGGCGATCCAGCCCGGCGGCGTCACCAAGGCCCCCGATGCGGGCGAAAGGGTGCGCATCCTCGCCACCCTGCGCAGCTTCCGCCGCTTCCTTGAAGACAGCCTGTTCGGCGCGCCCGTGGAAGCCTTCGCCGCCCTGCCCGATGTCGCCGCGCTGGAGAGCTGGGAGAGCGGCGATGCCGGGCTGTTCCAGGCGATCTCAGCCGATCTGGGGCTGGAGGGGACGGGGATCGGACCGCGCCGCTACCTGTCCGCCGGGGCCTATCCGCTGGACACCGGGCGGGTCAGTGCCTCGGGCGTCTGGGAGGGCGGGCAGATCACCCCCTTCGAGACCGGGGCGATCACCGAGGATCTGTCCCATGCCTGGATGCTGGGCGACACCGCCCATCCCGCGCGCGGCCTGACCGAACCGGACGAGGACATGGCCGATCCGGGCTATTCCTGGTGCAAGGCGCCGCGCCTTGCCGGGCGCACGGTCGAGGTCGGCGCGCTGGCCCGGCAGGTGGTCGACAGGCACCCCCTGGCCCTGGCGCTGGCCGCCGAGGGCAGCGTGCGCGCCCGCATCGCCGGTCGCCTGCTGGAAATCGCCCGGTTGCAGATCCTGCTGGAGGATCTGGCGCGCAGCCTCGATCCCTCGGCCCCATTCATGGCCCCCGCCCCCTGGCCGAGGTCCGGCACCGGCGCCGGGCTGGTCGAGGCGGCGCGGGGCACGCTGGGCCACTGGCTGCGGATCGAAGAGGGGCGGATCGCCGGCTACCAGATCGTCGCGCCGACGACGTGGAACTTCTCTCCGCGCGATGTCACGGGCGCGCCCGGCCCGGTCGAGGCCGCGCTGGTGGGCGCCGAGGTCCGCCCCGGCGAGGAGACGCCGCTGTCGGTCCAGCACATCGTGCGCAGCTTCGATCCCTGCATGGCCTGCACGGTACACTGAGCATGGGACGGCGCATCCGCGTGCGCGGACAGGTACAGGGCGTGGGCTTCCGCCCCTTCGTCTGGCAACTGGCACGGCGCTTTGGCCTGACGGGCTGGGTGCGAAACGATGCCGAGGGGGTTCTGATCGAGGTTTCGGCGCTCAGCGAGGGGTTCGAGGCGGCCCTGCGCGCCGAGGCCCCGCCGCTGGCGCGGGTCGACCGGATCGAGGCGTCGGATGTGATCGCGGCGCCCTGCGCAGGGTTCGAGATCCGCGCCTCGGGTGCGCCCGGCGCCGAGACCCGCGTTGCCCCCGATGCCGCCACCTGCCCGGCCTGTGTCGAGGAGATCTTCGGCACCGGGCGCAGGCACGGCTATGCCTTCACCAACTGCACCCATTGCGGGCCGCGCTTCACCATCCTGACGCGCCTGCCCTACGACCGCGCGCAGACCACCATGGCAGCGTTCGACCTGTGCCCCGCCTGCGCCGCCGAATATGGCGATCCCGCCGACCGCCGCTTTCACGCCCAGCCCATCGCCTGTCCGGACTGCGGACCCCGGCTGTGGTGCGAGGGGGCGGAGGGCGGCGGCGCCATCGAGGCCGCCGCCGCCCTGCTGCGCGCCGGTGGCACCGTCGCGATCAAGGGGCTGGGCGGCTTCCACCTGGCCTGCGACGCGACCGACCCCGCCGCCATCGCGCAGCTGCGCAGCCGCAAGCATCGCCCCGCGAAACCCTTCGCGCTGATGGCCCCGCTGGAGATCCTGCTGCGCCATGCTGCGCCCTCAGAGGCCGAGATCGCGCTGCTGAAGGACCCTGCCGCCCCCATCGTGCTGCTGGCGAAAACCCCGGGCCTGCCAGAGGCTCTGGCACCCGGGCAGGCGACGCTGGGCTGGATGCTGCCCTACACGCCGCTGCATCATCTGCTGCTGGCCGCCGTCGGGCGGCCCCTGGTGATGACCTCGGGCAACCTCTCGGGCGAACCGCAGGTGATCGGCAACGCCGAGGCGCGCGAAAAGCTGGCCGGCTTCGCCGATGCCTTCCTGATGCATGACCGCGAGATCGCCCGGCGGCTGGATGATTCCGTCGAGCGGATCACCCCCCATGGCCCGATGGTGCTGCGTCGCGCGCGCGGGCGCGTGCCCGCCACCCTGCCCCTGCCCGCGGGCCTGCCCGACCGCCAGGTGACCGGCTATGGCGGCCAGATGAAAGCCGCGCTCTGCCTGTCGAAGAACGGCCAGCTGCTGCTGGGTCACCATTTGGGAGAGCTGAACGAGGCCCTGACCTGGGAGGCCTTCCTGCAAGCCGACCGCGACTATGCCGCGCTGTTCGACCATACCCCCGAGGCCGTGGCCTGCGACCTGCACCCCGGGTTTCGCGCCACGCAACATGCCGAAGGCCGTGGCCTGCCGGTGATCCCGGTCCAGCACCATCACGCCCACCTGGCCGCCTGCCTGGGAGAGAACCTCTGGCCCGCCGATGGCGGCAAGGTTGCCGGGATCGTGCTGGATGGGCTGGGGCTGGGGCCGGACGGCACCCTCTGGGGCGGAGAGATCCTGCTGGGCGATTACCACGGCTTCACCCGCGCCGCCCACCTGGCCCCGGCGCCGCTGGTTGGCGGTGATGCGGCGCAGGCGGAACCCTGGCGCAACGCGCTGGTGCGCCTTGATGCGGCGGGGCTGGCAGAGCTGGCCGACCGGCTGTTCCCGGAGGCACCGCGCGCGCTGCTGCGCCGGGCGGCAGCGACAGGGATGAACGCGCCGCTGTCCTCCTCGGCGGGGCGGCTCTTTGATGCGGTGGCCGCGATCCTGGGCCTGTACCCCGCGCGGCAAAGCTTCGAGGGCGAGGCCGCGATGCGTCTGGAAGCGCTGGCCGGCCCGCCGGAGCCCGGCTACCCGATGGGCACGGGCACGCAGATCGACCCAGCGCCGCTGTTTCAGACCCTCTGCCGCGACCATGCGGCGGGGCTGCCCCCTGCCACCCTGTCCGCCCGCTTCCACGCCGGGCTGGCCGAGGCCTTCGCGACCCGCGCCCGCACCCTGGTCGAAACCGGCGCCGCCCGCGCCGTCGCCCTCACGGGGGGCTGCTTCCAGAACGCCCGGCTGCTGGACGAGGTGCTGACGCGCCTTCAGGGCGTCCCGGTGCTGATCCACCGCGCAACGCCTGCCAATGACGGCAGCCTGGCGCTTGGCCAGGTGCTCATTGCGCTGGCGCAGCTGGAAAGCACCTGACCACCCGCCCTTCCAGCCGACATTTCCCTGACCGGCGCGGCCCCGTTCCGGACCCCCTGAAAAACCAACAACCAACTGATATTGCTTATTTTATCAAAGCGCCTGCGATCCGGGCGTTTTCGCCTCCGCATACCTCCGCATACGCGTAAAACTGCCGCCATCACGGGGTAAGGCGCGCCTGCACCTGCGCCCGGAAGGACAGTGAGGAGCCAGCCTTGAGCCAGATCGAAACCTTCTACGACGTGATGCGCCGGCAGGGGATCACCCGCCGCAGCTTCATGAAATACTGCTCTCTGACCGCGGCGGCGCTTGGCCTGGGCCCGGCCTATGTGCCCAAGATCGCCGAAGCGATGGAGACCAAGCCGCGCACGCCGGTGATCTGGGTGCACGGGCTGGAATGCACCTGCTGTTCCGAAAGCTTCATCCGTTCGGCGCACCCGCTGGCCAAGGATGTGGTGCTTTCGATGATCAGCCTCGATTACGACGACACGCTGATGGCCGCCGCCGGCAAGCAGGCCGAGGCCGCGCTTCAGGACACGATCGAGAAGTACAAGGGCAACTACATCCTGGCGGTGGAGGGCAACCCGCCGCTGAACGAGGACGGCATGTTCTGCATCGTCGGCGGCAAGCCCTTCGTCGAGCAGCTGCGCCATGCCGCCAAGGACGCCAAGGCGATCATCAGCTGGGGGGCCTGCGCCTCCTACGGCTGCGTGCAGGCGGCCAAGCCGAACCCGACCCGCGCCACCCCGGTGCACAAGGTCATCACCGACAAGCCGATCATCAAAGTCCCGGGCTGCCCGCCCATCGCCGAGGTGATGACCGGCGTGATCACCTACATGCTGACCTTCGACCGCCTGCCGGAGCTTGATCGCCAGGGCCGCCCGGCGATGTTCTACGGCCAGCGCATCCACGACAAGTGCTACCGCCGTCCCCATTTCGACGCCGGCCAGTTCGTCGAACACTGGGACGACGAGAACGCGCGCAAGGGCTACTGCCTCTACAAGATGGGCTGCAAGGGCCCGACCACCTACAACGCCTGCTCGACGATCCGCTGGAACGAGGGGACCTCGTTCCCGATCCAGTCCGGCCACGGCTGCATCGGCTGTTCGGAAGATGGCTTCTGGGATCAGGGCAGCTTCTACAACCGGGTGACCGACCTGACCCAGTTCGGGGTCGAGGCCAATGCCGACAAGATCGGCCTGACCGCCGCCGGCGTGGTGGGCGGGGGCGTCGCGCTTCATGCCGCCGTTTCGGCGCTGAAGACGGCGCAGCGCAAGTCGCAGAAGACGAAGACCAAGGACGCCGCGTCGAAATCCAAGGAAGAGGTGTAAGCCATGGCCGTGCAAACCCCCAACGGCTTCCAGCTGGACAATTCCGGCAAGCGCATCGTCGTCGACCCGGTGACCCGGATCGAGGGCCACATGCGCTGCGAGGTGAACGTCGACGAGAATGGCGTGATCCGCAACGCGGTCTCCACCGGCACCATGTGGCGCGGCCTCGAGGTCATCGTGAAGGGCCGCGACCCGCGCGATGCCTGGGCCTTCGTGGAACGGATCTGCGGCGTCTGCACCGGCACCCACGCGCTGACAAGCGTGCGGGCGGTGGAGGATGCGCTTGGCATCACCATTCCCGACAACGCCAACTCGATCCGCAACATGATGCAGCTGGCGCTGCAGATGCATGACCACATCGTGCACTTCTACCACCTGCACGCGCTGGACTGGGTGAACCCGATCAATGCGCTGAAGGCCGATCCCAAGGCCACCAGCGAGCTGCAGCAGATGGTCAGCCCGAGCCACCCGCTCTCCAGCCCCGGCTATTTCCGCGACGTGCAGAACCGGCTGAAGAAATTCGTCGAAAGCGGCCAGCTCGGGCTGTTCAAGAACGGCTACTGGGACAACCCCGCCTACCTGCTGCCCCCCGAAGCCGACCTGATGGCCACCACCCACTACCTGGAAGCGCTGGACCTTCAGAAGGACATCGTGAAGATCCACGCGATCTTCGGCGGCAAGAACCCGCACCCGAACTGGCTGGTCGGCGGCGTGCCCTGCCCGATCAACGTCCATTCCACCGGCGCGGTCGGCGCGATCAACATGGAGCGGCTGAACCTGGTGTCCTCGATCATCGAGCGCACGCAGGAATTCAACCGCAACGTCTACATCCCCGACGTGAAGGCCATCGGCGGCTTCTACAAGAACTGGCTCTATGGGGGCGGCCTCGCCTCGCAGGCCTGCCTCGCCTATGGCGACATCCCCGAGAACCCCAGCGATTTCAGCCCCGACCAGCTGCACATGCCGCGCGGCGCGATCATCAACGGCGATCTCTCGACCGTGCACGAGGTCGACAACCGCGACCCCGACCAGATCCAAGAATTCGTCGATCACAGCTGGTACACCTACGGCGAGCCGGGCCGCGGCCTGCACCCCTGGGACGGCGAGACCGAGCCGCAGTATGAGCTTGGCCCCAATGCCAAGGGCACCCGCACCAATATCGAAGAACTCGACGAGGCCGCGAAATACTCCTGGATCAAGGCGCCGCGCTGGAAGGGCCACGCGATGGAGGTGGGCCCGCTGGCCCGCTACATCATCGGCTATGCCAAGGGCCACGAGGTGATCAAGGATCAGGTCGACGGCCTGCTGCGCGACATGGACCTGCCCTTCGATGCGCTGTTCTCGACACTCGGGCGCACGGCCGCGCGGGCGCTGGAATCGGAATATTGCGGCGATCTGCAGAAGCACTTCTTCGACAAGATGATCGCCAATATCCGCAACGGCGACGAAAGCACCGCCAATATCGAGAAATGGGATCCCTCGACCTGGCCGAAAGAGGCCAAGGGCGTCGGCATGACCGAAGCCCCGCGCGGCGCGCTCGGCCACTGGATCCGCATCAAGGACGGCCGGATCGAGAACTACCAATGCGTCGTGCCGACCACCTGGAACGGCTCTCCGCGCGATGCCCAGGGCAATATCGGCGCCTATGAAGCCAGCCTTCTGGGCACCCCCATGGCCCGCCCCGAGGAGCCGGTCGAACTGCTGCGCACGCTGCACAGCTTCGATCCCTGCCTGGCCTGCTCGACCCACGTGATGGCGCCCGACGGCGCAGAGTTGACCCGGGTCAAGGTACGCTGATCGAAAGGGAGGAAACACCATGAAACTGGTCACCTGCACGCTCGCCCTGCTGCTAGCCGCCGGCGCCGCCAGCGCCCATCCCGGCCATGATCCGGCCCTGAGCGGCGCCGCGCACTGGGTCTTCTCGCCGGCCCACGGGCTGGGGCTTCTGGCGCTGGCCGGCGGGCTGGCGCTCTCGGCCTTGCGGCCCCGCCGAGGCTGAGCCGATGTCCCATCACACCCTTCCCCGCCCCGGCGCCTCGGTCTTCGTCTACGAATGGCCGGTGCGGCTCTGGCACTGGGCCAACGCGCTGTTCATCCTGGTGCTGATCGTCTCGGGCTGGTTCATCGCCCGCCCGCTGCCGACGATGCAGATCGGCGAGGCGACTCACCAGTTCGTCATGGGCTACATCCGCTTTGCGCATTTCGCCGCCGGCCAGCTGCTGACGGTGGGCTTCCTGGGCCGGATCTACTGGGCCTTCGTCGGCAACCACCACGCCCGGCAGGCCTTCTACCTGCCGCTCTGGCAGAAAAGCTGGTGGCGCGATGTCCTGCACGAGGCCCGCTGGTATGCCTTCCTGGAAAGCAGGCCCGGCATCCATGTCGGTCACAACCCGCTGGCCCAGATCGCGATGTTCCTGTTCATGGTGGTCGGCATGACCTTCATGATCGTCACCGGCTTCGCGCTCTATGCCGAGGGCGCCCAGAGGGGCAGCCTGCCCGACCAGCTTTTCGGCTGGCTGCACGATGCCCTTGGCAACAGCCAGCTCATGCATTCGCTGCACCACCTCGGCATGTACTTCGTGGTGATCTTCATGACCGCCCACATCTACCTGGCGATCCGCGAGGACATCATGAGCCGCCAGACCATGGTCTCGACCATGATCAACGGCTACCGCAGCTTCAAGGATGACGACGCCGCCTGACCACCCTCGTCGGCGTCGCATCGGAAACGGGCCTTTCGGGGCCCGTTTCTCGTTTCCGGAATTCATCTTTCCAAAAATACGGCAAACAGGAAACAATCTTTCCACCATCGCCTCGATGCCACCCCGGAAAATCCGGGTTTAACCAAGCGTTTTCAATACCCTGAACTCCTCCCGCCAAAGATGGAAATCCGGCAACCATTTTGCCGGCCCGGACGGTAACTTGCCGCTACCGGGACAGGAGGAGCCCCGGAAAGATCCCATCCCCAGGAGGACCGTCATGGGTCGTACCGCTCTCATCCTTGGCATCGGCAACATGCTCTGGGCCGACGAAGGCTTCGGCGTGCGCTGCGTCGAAGACCTTGCCGCAACGCTACAGTTCGGCCCCGAGGTCACCGTGCTCGATGGCGGCACCCAGGGGCTTTACCTGCTGCCCTTCCTCGAGGCCGCGGACATCATGGTGGTCTTCGATGCCGTCGATTACGGCCTGCCCGCCGGCACCCTGAAGGTGGTCGAGGGGCAGGATGTCCCCGCCTTCATGGGCGCCAAGAAGATGTCGCTGCACCAGACCGGCTTTCAGGACGTGATCGCCACCGCCACGCTGATGGGCTACTGCCCCGAAGAGGTCGTGCTGATCGGCGTCCAGCCGGTCGAGCTTGAGGATTACGGCGGCAGCCTGCGCCCCGCTGTCGCCGCCCAGGTCGCCCCCGCCATCGCCATCGCCCGCGACTGGCTGGCGGCGCGCGGCATCCATGCGGTGCCCGGCCGGACCCATTCCATCGACCTGGCCGACCCGGCACTGCGCCGCGATGTCTACGAGGGCGAGCGCCCCTCCCAGACGCTGGCCTGCCGCAGCGGCGATGCCCGCTTCTTCCCGGCGGACTAGGCCATGTGCATCGGAACCCCCCTCAGGATCCTGTCCTGCGACGGCATCGCGGGCCTGGCCACCGACGGCACCCGCGAAGAGCTGATCGACCTGTCGCTGACCGGCCCGCTGCCCGCCGGCACCTGGGTCCTGGGCTTCCTCGGCACCGCCCGCGAGGTGATCTCGGAAACCGAGGCGCGCCAGATCGCCGCCGCCCTCAAGGGCCTGCGCCAGGTCATGGCGGGCGGTGACAGCGGCGATGCCTTCGCCGATCTGGACGCCCGCACGCCGCAGCTTCCGCCCCACCTGGCCGCGGCCCATGCCGCCGGCAAGACCCACGCCTGAGCCCCGGAGACGCCCATGACGCACCCCCTCGTGACCCGCCTGACGACCGAGCTTGGCTGGCCCGCCCTTGACGATATCGGCAGTTTCGATGCCTGGGCCGCCAGCCCCGGCGTGCACGTGGCCTTCGTGCCCGGCGATGCCGCGCGCAACCTCGAGACCCCCGACGTGGCGATCATCCTGCCGGAGCTGCGGATGACCTTCCAGAACGCCTTCGACTGCGCCGTCATCGGTGACGCGATCGAGGCCACCCTGCGCGAGGACAGCGGCGTGCTGAAGACCCCCGCGCTGATCTTCTACCATGACGGCATCTGCCTGGGCGGCATCGCCCGGGTGCGCGACTGGGACGATTACATGGCGCGCATCCCCCGCTTCCTCTCTGCCCCTGCCGCCGCCGAATAGCCGAAAAGAAAGCCAGACCCATGCAGAACTTCCACCTGCCGCCCACCGGCTACGGCCCCGGATCGCAGACCTCCGAGGACGGCGCAGAGCTTGAATACATGTCCATGCCCCAGGACATGCGGACCTACACGATGCACCTGCCGGAGATGATGGACGCCCCGACAGAGGCCCTGGATGCGCTCCTTGCCTTTGCCGAGGCCTGCGAGCGCGTGGCAGCCGGCGGCGCGGCGCAGCGCTTCGACCTCTCCGCGCTCTCCCCCTCCGCGCGCCGGCTGCTTTCGGAAACCCTGGGCGAGGGCGAGGTGGCGATGAAGATCCGCGACATCCCCGCGATCCGGGTGCAGGAATCGGTCTTTGCCGGGGTCTGGTGCCTGACGGGCGAGGGCCTCGACATGGTCGAGGTCGCCCCCGCCCCCTCCGCCGCCATCACCCGCGCCGCCGCCCCCTTCCGCGCCCCCGGCGATGCCCGCCCCGGCCCCGGCGTGATCAACGCCCCGGCCCTGCTCTCGGAATTGCTGGACCACTCCGCCCGCGGCACCCAACTGCATGTGATCAACCTTTCGCTGCTGCCCCATACCGAGGAGGACCTGGCCTGGCTGGGTTCCCGGCTGGGCGAGGGCAGCGTCGACATCCTGTCGCGCGGCTATGGCAACTGCCGGATCACCTCGACCGCGCTGCCGCGCTGCTGGCACGTGCAGTTCTTCAACTCCACCGACCAGCTGATCCTCGACACCTACGAGATCACCGCGATGCCCCAGGTCGTGCTGGCCGCGCATGAGGATCTGGCCGACAGCGCCGAGCGCCTGCGCGAAGTGGTGGAGGCGATCCGATGAGCGGCTTCGAGGGCTCCTACCTGGGCGCGGCGGACCGCATCAGCCCGCAGGCGATCATGGAATGCAAGGTCTGCTGGACCCCCTACGATCCGGCCGAGGGCGATGCCACGCGCCAGATCGACCCCGGCACGCCGTTTGCCGCGCTGCCCTCCGACTGGTCCTGTCCGACCTGCTCGGCCCCCGCCGAACAGTTCATGGTGCTGGAAGATCCCGGCGCCGCCGACCTGCTGGAGGCCAACCGCATCTCGGCCCTGACCGCGCGCCTTGTCGATGACTTCAACGAGGTCTGGCATTCCAAGATGCGCGACGTGCCGCTGGTCAACAAGGCGCTGCGGGTCGAGGCCGTGGGCTTTCGCGCCCACGAGGGGCAGGTGCTGGGGGTTCTGGTCAGCCCCTGGTTCATGAACCTGATCCTGCTGCCCGACGGCCAGACCTGGGAGCTGACCGCCGGCGAGAAGGAAGTCATCGCCTTCCCCTCGGGCGATTACGAATTCATCCACAACGCCCGCCCGCTGACCGGCCCCTACAAGGCCTGCTCTCTGTTCTCGCCCATGGGGGATTTCACCCGCCAGAAGGACGCGGTAGAGGTGGCAGAGGCGGTGATGCTGGCGCTGTTCGACCCCGAGAACCAGGCCGAGACCGACCGCGCCGCCGATATCCGCGCCGCGCGCGAGGCTGAGGCTGAGGCTGAGGCTGAGGCCGCCGCTGCCGAAGCCCCCGAAGAGCCCCCGGTGCCGATCCTGACCGACCGCCCGTCGCGGCGCTCTGTGCTGACCGCGGGCCTTGCCACCGGAGAGACGACCGCCTGATGACCGACACTGCCGCCCCAGCTCCGCCCGTGTTGCGGGTCCGTGCCGCGCCCCAGCCCGACCTGGGCCGGATCGCCGCGGGCCTGTCCACGGATGCGCTCGCCGCGCTTCTGCCGCGGCTCTTTGCGTTGTGTCGGGCGGCACAGGGGGCGGCCGTGGCCTGCGCGCTCGGCCGCCCCGCAGATCCCGCCGGCATCGCCCAGGAGGTCCTGCGCGACCACCTGCTGAAGCTCTGCATCACCTGGCCGAAGCTGCTGGACCTGCCGCCGCTGCCCCTGCCACCCCGCTGGGCCAGCGGCGAAGGCGTCGCGGAAACGCTGTTCGGCCCCATGGGCCACGCCCCGCGCACCGCAGCCGAGATGCAGGCCTTTCTGACCTCCTCCCGGGGTGCGGCGCCGGTCTTCGCATCCATCCACCGGCTTTTCGCCCCGGGAGAGGCCGTGGCCGGGAGCCTGCCTCCGGCCACCCCCGAGACCCTTCTGGACCCGCGTCCGAAGGAAAATTCCGTGGCCCTGCGGCACCTTGACCACCCCGCGATGCGCGCCCTGGAAGAGACATCGGGTCGCGGCCCCTTGTGGCGCGCCTGTGCCCGGCTCTACGATGTGGAGATGGCCCTGGCGGGCAGCCTGCCCGCCATCGCCCGCCCCGCGCCCGGCTGCGCGGTGGTGCCCGCCACCCGCGGGTTCTATGCCATCCGTATCGAGACCCGGGACGAAACCGTGACAGCCCTGACCCGCGTGACACCGACCGACAGCCTGCTTGCCCCGGGCGGCATCCTGGCGCGCGCCCTCGCCACGCTGCCGCCGGAAAAGACCGCGCTGGCGCCGCTGCTGCTCGATATCCTCGATCCCTGTTCCCCCGTGACGCTGGAGGCCATTGATGCATGAAATGTCGCTCTGCGAAGGCATCCGCCGGGTGGTCGAACAGGCCGCCGACCGCCCCGACGTGACCCGCGTGACCCGCGTGCGGCTGGAAATCGGCCGCTTCGCCGGGGTCGAGAAACCCGCCCTCGGCTTCGCCTGGGAGGTCGTGATGCGCGGCTCCAAGGCCGAGGGTGCCGAACTTGTGATGCTCGACCTGCCGGGCGTGGCGCTGTGCTACGACTGCATGAAGACGGTCGAGATCGAGAACCGCCTGGATCCCTGCCCGCTGTGCGGCGGGGGCAGGCTGCTGCCCCAGGGCGGCGATGAAATGCAGATCAAGGACATGGAGGTCATCTGATGTGCACCGTTTGCGGATGCGGCGACTCGCACCTGGCCCATGATCATTCCCACGACCATGGCCATTCCCACCACCCTCATGATCACGACCACGCGCATGATCATGACCACGCACATGACCACGGGCATCACCATCACGGCCATGCCCACAACATCCACCTTGGCCTTGGCCCGGCGGGGACCGAGGTGCCCGGCATGTCCCAGGAACGCCTGATCGAGATCGAGACCGGCATCCTGTCGCACAACGACCGGCTGGCGCAGGTCAACCGCGCCCGGCTTCAGGCGCTCGACAGTTTCGCGGTCAACCTCGTCTCCTCTCCGGGTTCGGGCAAGACGACGCTTCTGTGCGCCACGATCCGCGCCATGGAAGGCCCCGTCGCGGTGATCGAGGGCGACCAGCAGACCACCAATGACGCCGACCGCATCCGCGCTACCGGCGCCCCGGCGATCCAGATCAACACCGGCAAGGGCTGCCATCTGGATGCCCACATGGTCGGCCATGCGCTGGATCACCTCAACCCCGCCGCCGGCACCACGCTGTTCATCGAGAACGTCGGCAACCTGGTCTGCCCCGCCGCCTTCGACCTGGGCGAAGACGCCAAGGTCGCCATCCTTTCGGTCACGGAAGGAGAGGACAAGCCGCTGAAATACCCCGACATGTTCACCGCCTCCCGGCTGGCAATCCTCAACAAGACCGACCTCGCGCCGCATTGCGACGTGGACCTCGACCTGTACGAGGCCAACCTGCGCCGGGTGAACCCGCTGATCGAGGTGATCCGCGTCTCTGCCCGCACCGGCGAGGGGCTGGACCGCTGGATCAGCTGGCTGCGCACCAATGCGCTGGCCAAGCACATGGAGCAGGCCGCGGAATGAGCACCTCGCTCCCCACCATCCTTGTCGTCGATGACGAGCCCCATTCCGTCGCCGCCATGCGGATGGCGCTCGAGGACGATTTCCACGTCCTCGAGGCCTCCGACGCGGCCGAGGCCTGGCGGCTGATGGAGGAGCACTGGGTGCAGGTCGTGGTCTCGGACCAGCGGATGCCGGGCAAGACCGGGATCGAGCTGCTGACCGAGATCCGCGACCGCTGGCCCGACACGGTGCGCATCATCGTGACCGGCTATACCGAGACGGCGGACATGATCCAGGCGATCAACGCCGCCGGGATCTACCAGTTCATCACCAAGCCCTGGCACCCCGACCAGCTGCTGATGGCGGTGAAGAACGCCGCCCGCCTCTTTGAACTGGCCCGCGACCACGAGCGCATGACGCTGGAGATGCGCTACCTCGGCACCGCCGCCTCGGCGCGCACCGAGGAACGCCGCCGGCTGCTGCAGGCGGGGCTGGGCTTCGAGAAGGTGCTGCGCGGCCCGAACTCTCCTCTGAACGCGACCATCGCGCTGGCGCGCCATTTCGCCAGCTTCGACGTGCCGGTGCTGATCACCGGCGAACCGGGCACCGGCAAGACCGATCTGGCGCGCGCCATGCACTATGGATCGCTGCGCGCCGACCGACCGTTCTACGAGCTGAACTGCGCGGGCCTGGGCGACGAGGCGCTTCAGGCGGAACTGTTCGGCGCCCGGCGCGGCGCCCTGCCCGGCGTCACCCAGACCCGCGCGGGCCTGTTGCAGAAGGCCGACCGGGGCACCGTCTTCCTGAACGGCATCGACACCCTGTCGCCCGCCATGCAGGTCGCCGTCCTGCGCGTCGTGACCGAGGGCGCCTTCCAGCCCTTCGGCGCGCACGAGACCCTGACCACCCATGCCCGCCTCATCGCCGGCACCCACCGGGAGCTGCGCGCCCGCGTCGCCGACGGGCGCTTCCGCAGCGATCTCTACTATGCGCTGCAGGTGACAGAGCTGACCATGCCGCCGCTGCGCGCGCGCAGCGAAGACATCGCCCTGCTGGCCGAGCGCTACCTGCACGAGGCCGCCAGCGAACACGGCAAGGCGGCGCGGGGCCTCGCGCCCGCCGCCATCGCCTTTCTTCAGGCCTACGACTGGCCCGGCAACCTGCCCGAACTGCGCAATGAGGTGACGCGGATGCTGATCCTGGCGCAGGACATGACGCTGGGCGCCGACGTGATTTCACGCCACATCCTGCAATCGCGCGATCCGCGCGAAGAGGAGCACTGCTCGCTTCCCGATCTCAGCCAGCTTGAGGGCACGCTGAAGGACCGGGTCGAGATCATGGAAATGCGCATCCTGGGCGAGACCCTGACCCGGCTGAAGTGGAACAAGTCCCGTGCCGCTGCCGAACTGGGTCTGTCCCGCGTCGGGCTGCGCGCCAAGCTGGAGCGTTACGGGATCGAACCCCACGCCGCCATTTCCGAAGAGGACTGAACCAATGTGCCTTGGCATTCCCGGCCAGATCACGGCCATCACCGACGCCGCCCGGCAGATGGGGCTGGCGGATGTTTCCGGCGTGAAACGAGAGGTCTCTCTGGCCTGCGTCGCCGACCGACCGCTGGAGGATCTGGTGGGCGAATGGGTGCTGATCCACGTCGGCTTCGCCATGGCGGTGATCGACGCCGACGAGGCCGCCCGGACGCTGGAGGCCCTGCGCGCGCTTGGCGAGGCGCAGGAGGCGCTCGATCAGATGGCCGAGGGGGACCGGGCCCTCGCCGGGGGGCAGGCATGAAATACGTCGAGGAATTCCGCGACCCGAGCAAGGCCCATGCCCTGCTTGCGGCCATCGCCCGTGCCGCCGACGCGATCGGCGCCAGCGCCGAAAATCCCATCCGCATCATGGAGATCTGCGGCGGCCACACCCATGCGATCTTTCGCTACGGCCTCGACAAGCTGGTGCATGAGGGGGTGGAGTTCATCCATGGCCCCGGCTGCCCGGTCTGCGTCCTGCCGATGACCCGCGTCGACGAGGCGGTCGAGATCGCCCGCCGTCCCGGCGTGATCTTCACCAGCTTCGGCGATGCCATGCGGGTGCCGGGATCCAAGGGCTCCCTGCTTCAGGCCAAGGCCGGGGGCGCCGATGTGCGCACCGTCTATTCCCCCCTCGATGCGCTGGAACTGGCCCGCCGCAACCCCGACAAGGAAGTCGTCTTCTTCGGCCTCGGATTCGAGACCACGACCCCCTCGACCGCCCTCACCATCCAGGTCGCCGCGCGCGAGCAGATCCCGAACTTCACCATCTTCTGCAACCACATCACCGTGCCGCCGCCGATCAAGGCGCTGCTGGATGATCCCTACATGCAGCTCGACGGGTTCGTGGGCCCGGGGCATGTCTCGATGGTGATCGGCATCCACCCCTACGATTTCATCGCCCGCGACTACGGCAAGCCGCTGGTCGTTGCGGGGTTCGAACCGCTCGACCTGCTGCAATCTGTGCTGATGGTGCTGGAACAGATCCGCACGGGCCGCGCGGAGATTGAGAACCAGTATGCCCGCGTCGTGCCCGAACACGGCAACCCGGTCTCGATCGCAGCCATGGCCGATGTCTACGAGGAACGCCCCAGCTTCGAATGGCGGGGCCTCGGGGAAATTGACGCCTCGGGCCTGCGCATCCGCGACAAGTACCTGGCCTATGATGCGGAAACGAAATTCGGCATCGGCTACGCGGCCTCTACCGGGCGCACCCCCGTCCCCGAACCCGAGGGCTGCGCCTGCGGCAAGGTGATGACCGGACGGATGAAACCCACCGCCTGCCCGCAGTTCGGCCGCGGCTGCACCCCCGATACGCCGCTGGGGGCGCTGATGGTCAGCTCCGAAGGGGCCTGCGCGGCCTACTGGACCTATGGCGGTGCCCGCCTCGCGGCGGAATAGAAGGACCCCGAAGATGAACGCCGAAACCAAGCCCTCGCGGCTGCGCGACACCCGCATCACCATGGCCCATGGCGGCGGCGGGCGGGCCATGCGCGACCTCATCGAAGAAGTCTTCACCGATGTCTTCCGCCCCGACAGCGACGAGGATCAGGCCCGCCTGAGCGCCGAGGCGCTGCGCGAACCCGGCGCGCGCCTCGCCTTCACCACCGACAGTTTCGTCGTCACGCCGCTGGAATTCCCCGGCGGCGACATCGGCAAGCTGGCGGTCTGCGGCACCGTGAACGATCTGGCGGTGGGCGGCGCGCAACCGCTGTGGCTCTCGGCGGCCTTCATCATCGAGGAAGGCACCGAGATCGCCCAGCTGAAGCGCATCGTCGCCTCCATGGCGCGCGAGGCCGCCATTGCAGGTGTCCGCATAGTCACCGGGGACACCAAGGTCGTCGGGCGCGGCTCGGGCGACGGGGTGTTCATCACCACCTCCGGCGTGGGGGTGATCCCGCCGGGCCGCGACATGGCCGCCCGCCACATCCGCCCCGGCGATGTGGCGCTGGTCAACGGCGTCCTTGGCGATCACGGCGCGACAATCCTCGCGGCACGGGGCGATCTGGCGCTGTCCTCGCCGCTGCAATCGGACTGCCAGTCGCTGAACGGGCTGATCGAGGCGGTGCTGGCCGCCGCCCCCGGCACCCGCGCGGCGCGCGATGCGACCCGCGGCGGCCTCGCCTCGTGCCTCAACGAGATGGCGATGAGCGCCGGCGTCACCGTCGCCCTGGACGAGGCCGCCCTGCCCCTGCGCCCCGAAGTGCGCGGCATGTGCGAGATCCTGGGCCTTGATCCGCTCTACCTCGCGAACGAGGGCACGCTGGTCCTCTTCGTCCCCGAGGATCAGGCCGGGGCGGCGCTGGCCGCGATGCACGCCACCGAGGCGGGCCGCGATGCCTGCCTCATCGGGCGCGCGGTGGAAAAGGGCACGATCCCCGTCACCCTGCGCACCGCCTTCGGCGGCACCCGCATCGTCGACATGCTGGTGGGCGAGCAGCTGCCCCGCATCTGCTAGGGCCAGCGCACCCTGCCGGGGCCTGCGCCCTTTTTAAGGCCTGCCTACCCTGCCGGGGCCTGAGCAGCCTGCCGGGGCTTGTACACCTTGTCAGGGCGTGCGCACCCTGTCAGGGCTTGCGCACAAGGATCGCCCTGAAATCATTCACGTTCGTCCCCGTCGGGCCGGGGGCGAACAGCGCCTCGGCGGCCTCGAAGGCGCTGTAGGCATCGTTGTTGGACAGCGCCTCGGCCGGGTCGATCCCCTCGGCGCGGATCCAGTCGGCGGTCCGCCCGCTGGCAAAGGCCCCGGCATTGTCCTCCGAGCCGTCGATGCCGTCGGTATCGGCCGCGAGCGCCGCGATCCCCTCCAGCCCCTCGATCTCGAGCGCGAAACTCAGCAGGAACTCGGTGTTGCGCCCGCCCCGGCCCCGGCCGCGCAGGGTCACCGTGGTCTCGCCGCCCGACAGGATCAGCACCGGGGACACGAAGGGGCGGCCCTTCCTCAGCACCTCGCGGGCGATGGCGGCCTGCACCCGGCCCACCTCGCGGGCCTCGCCCTCCATGGCGTCCGACAGGATCACCGCCGGGATGCCCCGCGCTTCCGAGAGGGCCGCGGCGGCCTCGAGCGAGCGCGCCGCCGAGGCAATGACGGTGACGCGGTTGCCGGCAAAGGCCGGATCGCCGGGCGCTGGGGCATCCTCGGGCGCGGTCTCCAGGAAATGCCGGATCCGGCGCGGCAGTTCGATCCCGTAGCGGCGCACGGCGGCCAGCGCCTCGGCCCGGCCCTTGGTACAGGGCACCGTGGGCCCCGAGGCCACCTCCTCCGGCGCATCGCCCGGCACGTCCGAGACGATCAGGCTGACGACCCGCGCGGGCGCGGCGGCGGCGGCCAGGCGGCCGCCCTTCACCCGGCTGACCTGCTTGCGGATCGCGTTCATCGCCCCGATCGGCGCGCCCGAGGCCAGCAGCGCGGTGTTCAGCGCCTGCTCGTCCTCGAGGCTCAGCCCCTCGGGCGGGGCCGCGAGAAGCGCCGAGCCGCCGCCGGTGACCAGCGCCACCACCAGGTCGTCCGGGCCCAGCCCCTGAAGCAGGCGCAGCACCTTCAGCGTCGCCTCCTCCCCGGCCTCGTCCGGCACGGGATGGGCCGCTTCGAGCACCTCCAGGTGCCGGCAGCGGGCCGCGTAGCCGTAGCGGGTGACGACGATCCCCTCGGGGGCGGGATGACCGGCGGCCTCCCAGGCGGCCTCGAAGGCGCGGGCCAGCTGCGCGGCGCCCTTGCCGGCCCCGATGACGACGGTGCGCCCCTTCGGCGCGTCGGGCAGGTGCCCTTTCAGCGCCTCGCGCGGATCGGCAGCCGCAACGGCCGCTTCGAACAATTCGGTCAGCAAGACGCGATCCGCCTCGTCCATGGCGCTCTCCTGGCTGGGAGGGGAAGAAGGACTCATCGGCAGATCTTAGCCATGCCGGGGGCGCGCCGCCAAGCCCCGCGGACCCGCGCCGCAGGTCCCGGGCCGCCTCCGGCGGGGATATTTATGGCCAGATGAGGGAGCCGGGGCACGGAGGTCACCGGGCCGGGAACACCCCGGGGGAGGCTCCGCGGGAGACCGGGGCCGCGCCCCCGGCACCGGCGTCGAAAAGGCCCGCCCCCGGGCCGCTGCGGATCCAGGCGCCCCGGTCCCGGCAGAAGGAGTTGCTGCGGCCCGGCGCGAAGGCCACGCCGCCGGCGCGGTCCCATTCCGCCGCCCACTCGGTGACGCGCAGCCGCTCGCCCGAGAGATCGAGCATGTTGAAGGTGTTGGTTTCCCCCCGGCGCCGGGTCGAGAGACCGGTGCCCGCCTGCACGAAAAGGAGCCCCGGGGCGGCGCGGAACGGGGCGGTGCCGGCGCGGTGCAGGTGGCCCGAGAGCACCACGTCGGCCCCGCAGTCCGACAGGCCCCGCAGGGCGCGGGCGGCGCCGCGCATCGGGCGTTTTTCCACCTCGGGCCCGTGTTCCAGGGGATGGTGCAGCACCGCAACCCGCAGCCGGTCGCCGGCATCCTCGAAGGCGGTACAGACCCGCTCCAGCGCGCGACGGCGGAAGCGACCCTGCTGCCAGGCGAAGGGATTGACCGTGTTCACCCCGACCACCGAAAGCGCCGCATCCCGGTAGGTCGGCTCCAGATCCCGGTCGATCCAGCGGCGATAGCGTCCGAAGGGGCGCAGAAAGCGCAGCAGCACATTGTCGAGCGGCGTGTCGTGATTGCCCGGCACGCAGAGCAGCGGCGCCTCGACCCGCTCCAGGAAGGCGCGCGCCTGGCGGAACTGCGCGACCCGGGCCCGCTGGGTGAAATCGCCCGAAACCACCACCAGATCGGGCCGGATCCTTGAGATGGCCGCCAGCAGCGGCGCCTCCAGCGCCGGTTCGCTGCGTCCGAAATGCAGGTCGGAAAGATGCAGCAGGCGGCTCATGCGGGGGCCTCCTGGCGGGGCCCCGGCAGCAGAAGGCGCAGCGGGCGGTCTTCCATGTGGAAGGTGAAGGGGCTGCGGTCCGGGCGCTTCTCGCCGTCGAAGGCCACCAGCATCCGGGGTTTCGCGGTCTCGACCACCAGGTGCTTCGCCGCCAGCAGATCGTAATCGCGCCCCGGCTGCATGCGCCGGGTGATCAGCCGCCAGGCCAGGCGGAACAGCTCGGCCCGGGTTTCGCCGCGCCCCACCAGCACCGCGAAGGCATCGTCGTGGATCGCCTCGGCCCCCTCCAGACCGAAGATCTCAAGTTGGTAGGCCGAGCGCGCCACGAAGAGCAGCGGCGTGCGCACGTCCTGTACCGCTCCGTCCGCCGTCAGCCGCATCCGCATCGGGCGCTGGAAGCGCCAGAAGGTCCGGATCACCGACCAGTGCGCCATCAGGCGGCGGCGGCCCCAGCGGGCATAGACATCCTCGCGCTCCTTGAGGATGCGCGGATAGATCCCGAGGCTGGCGTTGTTGAGGAAGACCTGACCATCCACCGTGCCGATGCGGATCTCGTGCGGGGTGCCCGCCAGCAGGGCGCGCGCGGCTTCCGAGGCTTCCTCGGGCAGGCCGAGGCCGCGGGCGAAGTAGTTGAAGGTGCCAAGCGGCAGCACGCCGAAGGCCACGTCCTTTCCCAGAACCGCCTGGGCCACCGCCATGGCGGTGCCGTCGCCACCGGCGGCGATGATGGTGCGGGCGCCCCCGGCGATGGCCTTGTCGGCCAGGGCGCCCAGGTCCTGCTCGGTGTCCCAGTGATGCAGCCGGGCATCGTCTCCGAAGACCGCCATGGCGCGGTCGATCGCCTCGGCGTCGCGGGCATTGGTGCCGGACTTGCGGTTGGCAAGGATCGCCACCGGGGTAAGGACCACGGGGGGACGGGACGGGGCCGAGGCCTCCGTCGCATCGGGGCGCGCATCGGCCTCCGGGGAAAACATCGTGCTGAGAGGCATCGGGCCCTCCTGCGTTCAAGCTCTGGACTTAACGCAGCGGGGCCCGGTTCGGTTGCCGGGGGCGGCCCCCGGGCCGTTTATTTCCCGCGCGAGAAGATCCGGCGCAGCTTCGAGCGCCCGGCATAGAGACCGTCGCCCACATCCTCCATCATCGGGTCGATGCGGCGGTCCCAGAAGCGCAGCACGCGCACCCGGATCGCCCAGGCCAGCGCGATGAACAGCACGATGACGATGGTGTTGAACCAGGGCAGCCCCACGTCATCGGGCCCCGAGACCTGCTTGACCCGCACCGCGTTGGGGAAGATCGACAGGAATTCGTTGCGCCAGCCGTAATGGGTGACGCGGACCCATTTCGGGTTGTCCGAGGTCGATTTCAGATCCGCGGCCTCGGTCTGGAGGTTGTTGGTGTTGAACTTGAAATAGGGCGGCCAGCCCCAGCCGGTGTCCTCGTTGCGGAACACCAGCGGCTTGCCGTTGGCACGGATGGTCTGGATGAAGAAGACGTCGCGGTTGGTGGCGTTGGAGGCATTGCCGGCGCCGGAATTCGACCAGAAGATCGAGTTGTCGCCGAAGTCGATCCGCTTCTCGAACGTGTCGGTGACCCGCACCACGTCATGCTGGGGCAGCGTGTAATCGAAGAACGCCGCCAGCACGAGGACGACGATGATCCGGACGGCCCATTTCACGTAACGCATTGGGGTCTCTCCTTACCTGTAGTTCTGGGCGTATATGATGATGGCGACGATGACCACCGGAACGATGTAGATGAGCAGGATCAGGCGGCGCCGGAAGCTGCCGTCATAGGCATCGAGGCCCTTTTCGACAAAGTCCTCCTCCTCGGCATCGTCCTCGGGGATGTCGCCGTGTTCGTCGGTCCAGTCGCGGGTCAGCTTCCGGCGCCGCTTGTGCCGCGACCAGAGCGAGACGGCGGCGTAGATCACGCTCAGCACCAGCGCGGCGGGGATCAGAAAGCGCAGCAGGGCGATCATCGGCGGTCCTTCCGGTGCAGCACGCCCCAGGGGCCGACCCGGGCCACCAGGTCGTCACCGGCTGCGGGCTTGCGGTGCAGGCCGCGCACCTCGTCCCGCGCGCTCAGGCCCTTGGACGGCCCCCAGGGGCCGCTCTGCGGGTGCTGCGGCTCGGCCATGGCGGGTTCGTGGCCGAACAGCGCGGCGCGCGCGCCGGCGGTGTCGACGGCATATTCGCGGGCCAGGAAATCCGCCACATAGGCCTGCTTGGGCGCCGACCAGCCCTGCCAGAGCCGGTAGAACAGCGTCTTGTGGCAGATGAACAGCTGGCGCACGTCCTTCGGCGTCATCTCGGCCAGCAGCATGTTCACCAGGTCCTCGTCGGGGCCTGAGGCGGCGCGCAGCGCGTAGAAATAGCCCGGCGCGCCGGGGTCCGGCAGGCCGGTCGCGCCCTCGACCATGCGGCGCAGGGCGTGGTATTCGGGCGGCAGCACATCGGCATGCAGGCGGGCGATGCGGCGCAGATCGCGGCGCGTGGCGCCTTCCAGGTCCAGGCCGGAATGCTGGGCGGTGTCGACGGTGATGAAATCCATCTTCTGGCGCAGCACCGCCGCCCCGTCGATGCCGCGGGCATGCAGCACCGGCTCGCTCAGCCCGTTGGCGTTCAGGAAGCGCGCCACCCCGGCACGATCCGACAGCGCGATGACCGGCAGCGGCAAGCCGGCAAAGCGTTCGGGTTCCGCCGCCAGGATCGCCGGCTCCCGGACATCGCGGAACAGGTAGGCGCCGCCGAAATGCGCGGTCCAGAAAGTCTTCTGCTCGAACCGTTCCGAGGTCAGGCGGACCGGGCTGCGGCTGACATCGCCACTCTGACGGGCGGTGGCGATCATCTCGTCGATCAGGCGCTGGTCGTGCCAGGCGCCCGGCTCCCTCAGGAAACGGTCCGACAGGCGCCCCAGGGCCTCGGCGGCGCGCAGCACGCCCCGGGTGGTGTCGGCCTCCACCGTGACATGGCGGATCTCCAGCAGCCGCGCCGGGGTCTCGACCTCGAAGACCGAGTTCACCAGCTCTCCGGCCACGGCATCGCGCGCGGTCAGCGCGAAAAGCTGTTCCTCGTTGGCGGCGATGAAGCGGCGCAGGATGCTGCGCGAGGTCGAAAAGCGCGCCTCCAGCAGCGGCGCGCTCTGCTGGCGCACCGACAGCAGGATGAACTGCCGGTTGACGCCCCGGGGGTTCAGATAGGCCGGATCGCCCAGCTCGGCCCCCACCTCCGGCGAATAGCCCGACAGATCGATGTGGAACTCCCGCAGCGCGGTCTCCCGCCCGGTCAGATGGCGCAGGGCGCGGGCATAGCGCTCGGCCAGGGCCTCGGTGTCGACGCGGAACAGGTTGCCGTAGATCAGGCCCCTGTCCAGAAGCAGATCCATCATGGCCGCGCCCCTCCGCCGGCCCGGGGGCCCGCCCGGGACCGCAGGGCCCGGGCAGCGCCCGACGGGCCCCAAGGGGCGCGGAGGGCGCTCCCCCCATTCCCGCACCCCCCGTTCCCGAACACCCGACGCGCGCTCATCCGCGCCCTGCCCGGAAGCGCCGCTGCGCCGCCTCGGCCCGTTCCATCTCGCGCACCCTGTCCGTCACCGCCGCCTCCTCCGCCGCCCCGGCATAGCGCAGCTCGCTGTCGCCGTAGCGGTTGATCTCCTGCATCAGCATCCGGGCTGTGACGGGTTTGCGCAACTCCCCGATCATGGCGCGTTTCGTCGCGTAGTCGCGGTGCAGGAACAGGCCCGGGTCCTGCATCCATTCCTCCGGCAGCTCGACATCCAGAGACCGCGCCTTCACCGCATCGGTGATGTTCTTCACCGCCCGCCCGGTAAAGCGCGGATCGGCCTCCTGGATCGCCTTCAGGTAACTGCCAAGCTTGGCCAGCGTATCCAGCGGCCCCAGCCGCCCCTCAACCTCGGCCAGAACCGCCGCCAGGGCGGGCTCGGCAGGGCGGTCATGGCCGGCATAGCTGTGCGCCACCGCGCGGCGGATCTCCTGCGCCGCCAGGAAATCGTGCTGCCCCAGGGGGATGTCGTGCCCCTCCCCCATCAGCAGCGCCAGCAGGTCGATGTAATCCTCGCGGCTCTGCGGCCCGTCGATCGCAAAGCGCGCCCCGGCGCGCTGGCGCAGCGCATCATCGACCCGCTCCGGAAAGTTCGAGAACAGCCCGAAGCTGCAATTCCCGCGCACCACGGTCTGCGCCCCGGCGAAGGCCTCCATCAGCACCGCCGTGATCTCCTGCTGCCCCGCCGAGGCCTGCCGGTCCCCGCGCCGCCCCGCCACCTGGTCCACATCGTCGATCGTGCCGAAGCCGATGCCGGCGGGATCGCTCACCGCCGCGATGAAATCGCGGGCATTCTGCCCGGACTTGCCCTGGTAGCTGTCCAGCGCCCCGACCGAGAGGTTGCGGTAGCAGAAGGCATAGCCCGCGACCGCGCAATAGTCGTTCAGAAGACCGGCCATCATCCGGATCAGAGTGGTCTTGCCGGTGCCCGGTCGCCCGTCCCCGAGGAAGGTGAAGGCAAAGCCGCCCATCTCGGCAAAGGGGTTCATCCGGGTCAGCGGGTCATAGGCCATCATCATCCGCGCCAGCTTCATCGCCTGATGCTTGGCGATGGCATTGCCGACCACCTCGCGCGGGGCGGCAAACTCCATCTCCACCCGGGTGGAGCGCGCCCGCACCGCCGGCGCGAAGCCCCGGATCACCAGATCGTCGTCGCCGATCCGCCAGGCCCGCCCGGCAAAGCCCGCCACCGGCGCCGTGCCGATCCGCAGCGCCACCGCCGCCATCAGCCGCTCGGCATGGCCCGCGACGGCGGCGACCTGCGCCGCGCCCGCCGCCTCCAGCACGGTGTCCAGCTCCCACAGGGTGCCCTGCAGGGCCAGCGGTGCATTCTCGGTCAGGATCTCTTCGGGCTCCGGCCCCTCGGCAACGGCGCCCTCCAGCTGCGGCGCCAGCAGGAAGGCGGTGGCATTGGCGAAGACATGCAGCACCACCAGCGCCTCGGCCTCCAGCAGCCGCGCGAATTCGGCCTGCCGCGCCCCCGGCACCCGGCCTTCACGGTTGGTCCGCTTCAACTCCGCGAGCCCCGATCCGGCGGCAAAGACCTCGCCCAGCGCCAGGGCCACCGCCAGCGCGCGGCGCAGCGCCCGTGCCAGACCCGCCTGCGCCGGAGAGATCAGCGCATCCGCCTCCCCCGCCCGGATCCGCTCCAGCAGATGCACCGAGGCGCCCCGTGCCGGGCGCGTCGCCGTCAGCCCCGGCGTGGTCGAACGGAAGGCGCGATGCCCGGGCAGAGCGCGCGCGCCGGTGGCGGGCCCCTCCCGCGGCCTGGTCAGCCGCGGCGCGTGATCGAACCCCGTCAGCAGCGCCTCGGCCGCCGGGTAGCAGGCCCGGATCTCCGCCTCGGGCAGCGCCATCACATCCAGATCCGACATCTCTCGCCTTCCCTCTCTTGCGCACCGGTCGCGCGGCCTCAGCGCTGGCTCAGCACCCGGCCGCCATCGCCGACGACATATTTCCGCAGCCTCCGGAAACCCTCCGGCGCCTGTTCCACCAGCACCTGATAGGGCCGCGCGGGCAGCACCAGCGCCCGGCTGCGGGCACTCACCCCGCGCTCACTTCCCTGCACGGGATCCAGCGCGAAGACCTCGCGCTCCACCTGGCCGAACCAGCCCGTGCGCTCCTGCACCACGCGTTCGCTCTCCAGCAGCTCCGAGGTCCAGGCCAGCGCCCAGTCCTCGCCCTCCGCGCCCCCCGCAGCCGCCAGCACATCGGCGATCGGCCCGGACTGGCGGGTGAACAGATGCGAATGCATCGGCCCCACATGCAGCCGCCGCAGCCGCTTCGGATGCAGGTCGGAGAAATCGGCATCCAGCCCGCGCGCGATGGTCAGCAGCTTCAGCCCCGAGAGGCTCTGCGCCGAAAGATAGCCGCGCAGCTCGGCCCAGCGGGCGCCGTCGGCGGGCAGGCCGGTGGCGCCGGTATCCTCCAGCTCCATCAGCCAGATCAGCGGCAGGTTCACCTGGCTGTCCCAGCTCGACCAGTGCAGCAGGTAGCGCCGCCGCCCCGGTGCCACATCGCCCAGCCACTCGGCCTCCGCCTCCACATGCGGCCAGAACAGCCGGCCCTTCGCCAGCTCCTCCAGATAAAGCCGCTGCGACAGCGCATATTGCAGCCGCACCGGGGTGCGCAGATCGCCGATGATCTCGTCCAGCATCTGCCGCTTCAGCGCCGCTTCCGAAGGCATCTCGGCCAGCCGCGCCGTGGCCTGGGCGGCGTCATTGGCCAGCACCATCACCTCGCGGGCGGTGGGAAAGCCGCTCTCGTGATCGTCGATGGTCAGCGCGCCGGTGCCCTTCAGCCCCGCGCGCCCGACCATCATGTATTTCATCTCCAGCGCCCGGAAGGTGAAGCCCAGGGCCGCCAGATGCCCGGCCACCGCCGCGCTTTCACGCGCCGAAAGCGCCCCCTCGGCCTCCATCACGCCCAGCACCCGGGGCAGATGGGCGCAAATCGCCCGCATCTGCGCCAGGTAGCGCCGCGACAGCGTGCCGTCCTCCAGCACCACGTGATCCGACGCCAGCCCCTCAGTCATCAAGACACCTTGCGGGATGGCGGGCGGGGCGATGCCCCGCAGGGGCGAGCGGCGCTGCCATCCCCTCAGCCGCCATAAAGATTGCTGTCATGCTTCTCGACGATGGCGCGGAAACGGCGGGCAAAGCGCTCGTCCGCCCGCGCCTTGGCCTCCAGCACCTCTCGGGCAAAGACCATGTGGCCCTCGTGCGCCTCCAGCATGTCGGCCATCCGGGCATTGGTGGCCGCGCCGATCTGCGCCATCGCCTTCTGCGCCTCGCGGTCGGTCTCGGTGCCGATCTCGTTGATCCGGTGCGCGACCTCCTGCTGCTGCGCGGTCTTCAGCGATTTCGTCAGCGCGTCATACAGCACCACCCGCTGCTTGGTGTCGGTCTGAAGCTTGTTGATCAGCACCATCTGGGTCGCCGCCTGGTTCTGCAGGCTATCCACCCAGGTCTTGCCCTTTTCCACGTAGCGCTCCAGCGTCTGCGAGCGGGCAATCTTCACCTGCTCGTCCTGCACCTTGGCGTTGTATTCCGCATTCACCCCGGCCAGATCGCTTTCCAGCCGGGTGCGTTCGGCGGCGTCCTGGCAAACGCCGATGCGGTTCTCCAGGTCGATGATCTTCGGATCCATCGCCAGGATCGCGGCCCGCAGCGCCTCCAGTTCGCTCACCACCGCCTCGCGCTCGGCCAGGGTCTCCGACAGGTTCGTGCCCACCTTCTGCTTCTGGTGCTCCAGCTCGCTCAGCTGGTCCTGCAACAGCCGGGTGATCTCGTCCGACTTGGCGATCAGATCCTGCAGCTTGTCGTCGATCGAGGCATGGCGCAGCCGCTCCTGGCGCATCTGCTCGGCCTTCTGGCGCGAGAAGAAGCCCATCACCTTCTCCATCCCCGTGCGGTTGCGCATCGCGTCGAACTCGCGCGAGAACTGCCCCGTCACGTCATCGAGGCCCATGATCAGCTCGGCGATGTTGGCGTTCATCTGCTCGGCATGGGCGCGCACATCCGCCAGCGTCGCGTCCTCGATCCCCGCCAGCGCCTCCGAGGCCCCGGCATCGGCGCGCGCCGCCTCGATCCGCGCCGTCACCTGCGCGATGCGCCCCTGCGCCTCGCTCACCTCGCGCCGGCTCTGCTGGATCTGCGCCTCGAAATCGGACATCTGGCTCTCCTCGTCCTGGGTTTCTGCCGATATGGGCGGTGTTAATCGGATTTACATCCCCCGCCAGTCGATTTTCCGTGACCTGACGGGAGCGTGAGCGCCAAGACCCGTTGCAGAGCCGTCCGTCTCCGGCAACAGTCCAGCGCGAAAGGATTTTCTCATGACATGGATGAACGCGATCACCGATATCGAGGGGCTGCTGCTGGGACAGGCACAGGACGACACGGTGAAATCCGGGGTCAGCGTGCTGACTGCCGACACCCCCTTCACCGCCGCCGTCCATGTCATGGGCGGCGCCCCCGGCACGCGCGAGACCGACCTTCTGGCGCCCGACAAGACGGTGCAGAAGGTCGATGCGCTGGTGCTCTCGGGGGGATCGGCCTTCGGGCTCGATGCGGCCTCGGGGGTGGCGGATGCGCTGCGCGCAGAGGGGCGCGGCTTTCAGGCCGGGCCGGTGCGGGTGCCCATCGTGCCCGGCGCCATCCTTTTCGACCTGATCAACGGCGGCGACAAATCCTGGAGCGAGAACCCCTACAAGGCGCTTGGCCGCGCCGCCTACGGCACCCGGGGGCGGCGCGTCGCGCTTGGCTCGGTCGGCGCCGGGACCGGGGCCAATACCGCCGGGCTGAAGGGCGGCCTCGGCACCGCTTCGGTAAAGCTGCCGGGGGGCTACACGGTGGGCGCGCTGGTGGCCGTCAACGCGCTTGGCACCGCCACGGTCGGCGTCGGGCGGCATTTCTGGGCCGCCCCGTGGGAGATGTCGGAGGAATTCGGCGGCCTCGGCCTGCCCGCGCGCTTCCCCGATCCCCACGAGGCGCTGACCAAGGCGAAGATGCTGGGCCGGCGCGCGCAGGGCGAGAACACCACCATCGCCATCATCGCCACCGATGCCGACCTGACCCAGGCACAGTGCACCCGGCTGGCCACCGCCGCCCATGACGGTTTTGCCCGTGCGCTGGTGCCCTCGCACACCCCTGCCGACGGCGACCTGATCTTTGGCGCCGCCACCAATGCAAGGCCCCTCGCCGACCCCGCGGATCTGCTGGATCTCTGCCATGCCGGCGCCACCGTCATGGCCCGCGCCATCGCCCGCGGCGTCCATGCCGCCACCCCCGCGCCCCACGATCCCTTCCCCTGCTGGCAGGACCTTGCCGGGCACTGACCGCGCAGACAGTGGCCGGGCGGCACCCCGGCCCTACCCTCAGCCTGAACGCACCCAGACCAAGGGAGTAGTCAGATGCTGGACACCACCACGAACCTCTCCGCCCTTCTGAAGGACCCGTCGCTGCTGGCCACCCGGGCCTATGTGAACGGCAAGTGGATCGACGGCGCCGACGGGACCTTCGCCGTCACCAACCCCGCGCGCGGCGACGTGCTGGCCGAGGTCGCGAACCTGTCGCGCGCCCAGATCGCCACCGCCATCGACGCCGCCCACGATGCGCAACGGCTCTGGGCGGCGCGGACCGCCAAGGAACGCTCGGTGCTGCTGCGCCGCTGGTTCGACCTGATCATGGAGAACCAGGAGGATCTGGGCACGATCCTGACCGCCGAACAGGGCAAGCCCCTGGCCGAGGCCAAGGGAGAGATCGCCTATGGCGCTTCCTTCATCGAATTCTACGCCGAAGAGGCCAAGCGCATCTACGGAGAGACCATTCCCGGCCATCAGGCCGACAAGCGGATCACCGTGATCAAGCAGCCGGTCGGCGTTGCCGCCTCGATCACGCCGTGGAACTTCCCCACCGCGATGATCACCCGCAAGGCCGGCCCGGCGCTGGCCGCCGGGTGCAGTTTCCTCGCCCGCCCGGCCTCTGAAACGCCGCTTTCGGCGCTGGCGCTGGCGGTTCTGGCGGCGCGCGCGGGCCTGCCCGCCGGGGTCTTCAACGTCCTGCCCTCGGGCAGCTCCTCCGAAGTCGGCAAGGAGTTCTGCGAGAACGAGAAGGTCCGCAAGATCACCTTCACCGGCTCCACCGCCGTCGGGCGCATCCTGCTGAAACAGGCCGCCGACACGGTGAAGAAATGCTCGATGGAGCTGGGCGGCAACGCGCCCTTCATCGTCTTCGACGACGCCGATCTGGACGCCGCCGTCGAGGGCGCGATCCAGTGCAAGTTCCGCAACAACGGCCAGACCTGCGTTTGCGCCAACCGGATCTACGTGCAGTCGGGCGTCTATGATGCCTTCGCTGAGAAGCTGAAGGCGAAGGTCGCCGCCATGACGGTGGGTGACGGGCTGGAGGAGGGCTCGGAGCTGGGGCCGCTGATCACCGAGGACGCGGTGCAGAAGGTCCGCGACCACATCGCCGATGCCACCGCCAAGGGCGCCAGGGTGATCCTGGGCGGCGACAAGGGCGGCCTGCCCGGCACCTTCTTCCCGCCCACCATCGTCACCGGCGCCACGCCGGAGATGGCCTTCGCAACCGAGGAGACCTTCGGCCCCCTCGCCCCGCTGTTCCGGTTCGAGGACACGGACGAGGTGATCGCCATGGCCAATGACACGATCTTCGGGCTGGCCTCGTATTTCTACGCCAGGGACCTGAGCCGCGTGTACAAGGTGGCCGAGGCGCTGGAATACGGCATCGTGGGGGTGAACACCGGGCTGATCTCGACCGAGGTGGCGCCCTTTGGCGGCGTCAAGCAATCGGGTCTGGGCCGCGAGGGCAGCCGCCACGGGATCGAGGAATTCCTCGAGGTGAAGTACATCTGCATGTCGGTATGAGGGATCGGGCCTGCCCTTTCGGGGCAGGCCCCGCAGCTCAGGCCGGGACCGGCCCGCGCGCCCGCATCCGCGCCGAAACGACGTGGATCGCCGCGCCCAGCCCGTAAAGCACCAGCGCGAAAACCAGGAAGCCGCTCTCTCCGGCGGCGCCGGTCATGGCCAGCAGGACGGGCGTGCCAAGGAAGTTGCCGAGGTTGCCCATCTGCGCCAGCACGCCGTTCGACAGCGCCCGCCCCTCTGCATCCAGGTTGATCTGCGGCACGGAGGCAAAGCTGCCGCCCTGCACCAGCCCCAGCACGCAGAACAGCAGCACCGGCGCCCAGGCAATCTGCGGCAGCAGTGCCAGGCACAGCGCCCCCAGCGCCGAGAGGCCGAAGCCCCAGACCACGACCTTCACCGCCGGGTGGCGGCGCAGCAGATAGGCCCCGAGGGTGAGCGAGGTCACGATCCCCGCCATCGGCAGCACCGTCATCAGCCCCTCGCGCGCATCGGCGCGGAAGAAGGCGGGCATCACCGTCAGCGTCGCCATGTAGGTCGCGGCGTAGCAGCCGAACCCCAGCCCCGGCGTCGCGATGAAGGCCGAGCGATAGGCCGCGCCATGCCGTTTCAGCAGCGCCAGCGGCGCGAAGGAGGCATTGCCGGCAAAGGGCCGGTCCTCCGGCAGGCAGACCCGCACGATGACCGCGAAGGCCGCCATCCAGGCGGCATGGGTCAGCAGCACCGCCGGCAACCCGCCCAGCGCCAGCAGGGCATGGCCGATCACCGCGTAAAGCGCGAAGGCGACGCCGAAATAGGTCGACCAGATCGCCAGCGACACCGGCCGCGCGCGGTCATCGGCGATCTCGGCCATCAGGGTCGGGGCGGCCACCACGATCACCAGATGCGACAGCCCCTCGATCACCCGCAGGCCCATCATCACCGGCAGCGGCGGCATCAGCGCCTCGATGCAGGACAGCACCGCGCCGAAGGCCAGCCCCAGGACCAGCATCCGCCGGAAGCCCAGACGCGCCACCGCCAGCCCCGCGACCAGCCCCAGCACCACCCCCATGAGAGAGATCAGCGAGAGCAGGAAGCCGAGCGAGGCCCCCGCCCCCGGATAGGCCGCCGCCCAGGCCGGGAACAGGACCGAGATCTTGCCGAATTGTCCTGCCGCCCCCAGCCCCGCCAGGAACAGCACCGCGATGCGAAACCACATCTGCCCGCGTGCAGGGGCCATCAGCCGCGCCCGGGGATGCGGCGGCGTTTCTCGCCGACATGTTCCCAGCCGTCGATCACCTCGATCGCCTCTTCGGCAGTCTCGACGAAGCGGAACAGCTTCAGATCATCCGGAGAGATCGTGCCGGCCTCGGCGATGGCGTCGAAGTCGATGATGCTTTCCCAGAAGCTGCGCCCGAACAGCAGCAGCGGCACCTGCGCCATGCGACCGGTCTGGATCAGGGTGATCGCCTCGAACATCTCGTCCAGGGTGCCGAAGCCGCCCGGGAAGATGCACAGCGCCCGGCAGCGCATCAGGAAATGCATCTTGCGGATCGCGAAGTAGTGGAAGTTGAAGCACAGCTCGGGCGTCACCCACTGGTTCGGCACCTGCTCGTGGGGCAGCACGATGGACAGGCCGACGCTCTTGCCGCCGGCCTCGGCGGCGCCGCGGTTGCCGGCCTCCATCACGCCCGGGCCGCCGCCGGTGCACACCACCCAGTCGGTGCCGCCCCCGGCCAGAGAGCGTTCGGTCATCAGCGCGGCAAAGCGGCGGGCCTCGTCGTAGAAATGGCTCAGACGTTCAAGGCCGGGATTGCGGGCCTTCTCGCCCGGGGCGGGGATGCGTGCCCCGCCGAACAGCACCACGGTCGAGGCGATGCCGGCCTCGTCCATGCCCAGCTCGGGCTTCAGCAGCTCCAGTTGCAGGCGCACCGGGCGCAGCGCATCGCGGGCCAGGAAATCATCGTCGGTGAACGCCAGCCGGTAGGCCTCGGACCGGGTCTGGGGCGTGTCGGGCAGGTGGCCCGTCTGGCGGATGTCGTCCCGGGCATCACGGAAGCGGCCGTGGGTGTCGTCGCTCATTCTCGGCAATCCTTCTGTCGATCTCCCTGCGTAACCTGCCCCGCCGCCCGATGCCAGAGCAGCGCAGCCCGCGATTGCGCCCCCCGCCCGTGCTGGCTATAGCGGTCGGGAACCGAAACGAGGAACTGAAGATGTCCAACGCTCAGCTCGAAGCTGCCATCGAAGCCGCCTGGGAGGCGCGCGACACCATCACCCCCGCGACCACCGGCGAAACCCGGGAAGCCATCGAAGACACGCTGAACGCCCTGGACAGCGGCGCCCTGCGCGTTGCCGAGAAGCAGGAAGACGGCAACTGGAAAGTGAACCAGTGGGCCAAGAAGGCCGTGCTGCTGGGCTTCCGCATCAAGGACATGGAACAGCATGACGGCGGCCCGCAGGGCTCCGGCTGGTGGGACAAGGTCGACAGCAAGTTCAAGGGCTGGGGCGACAACCAGTGGAAGGCCGCAGGCTTCCGCGCCGTGCCGAACTGCGTGGTCCGCAAATCCGCCTACATCGCGCCCGGCGCGGTGCTGATGCCCTCCTTCGTGAACCTGGGCGCCCATGTCGGCAGCGGCACCATGGTCGACACCTGGGCCACCGTCGGCTCCTGCGCGCAGATCGGCAAGAACTGCCACATCTCGGGCGGCGCGGGCATCGGCGGCGTGCTTGAGCCCCTGCAGGCCGGCCCCGTCATCATCGAGGACAACTGCTTCATCGGCGCACGCTCCGAAGTGGCCGAGGGCGTCATCGTGCGCGAGGGCTCGGTGCTGGGCATGGGCGTGTACCTGGGCCAGTCCACCAAGATCGTCGACCGCGAGACCGGCGAAGTCATGTATGGCGAAGTGCCGCCCTACTCGGTCGTCGTGGCCGGCACCATGCCCTCCAAGAACGGCGTGAACCTCTACTGCGCGGTCATCGTCAAGCGCGTGGACGAACGCACCCGTTCGAAGACCGGCGTGAACGAGCTGCTGCGCGACTGATCGCGCCCGCAGGCAGACATCGGAAGGGCCCGGAGGCAGACCGCCTTCGGGCCCTTTGCATGCGCCGACCCGCCCGCGCGCCCCGCGGGAACATTTCCCCTGCCGCCGCGTTGACCTTGCGACCCGCCCCAGAGGCGGCCCGGAGATCAACGAAAGGAAAGACCAATGGCAGGACTTGGCTGGATTGCGGCGATCATCGTCGGTGCCATCGCGGGCTGGATCGCAGAAAAGATCATGAGCTCCAGCATGGGCCTGATCCTGAACATCATCCTCGGGATCGTCGGCGCCGTGGTGATGAACTTCCTGCTGCTGGCCATCGTCGGCAGCACCCTGGGCGGCTGGTTCGGCCAGCTGATCGTCGGCGTGATCGGCGCCTGCCTGCTGATCGCCCTGACCCGCGCCCTGCGGCGCGTCTGACGCCCGGCGGGTCCGACGCCCCCGACATGCCCGCCCGCGCCCGCCCCGGCGCGGGCGTTTGGCTGTCCGAGGTCCGGCGACCGCCCCCGCCTGCCGCATCGCCCCCTTTACTTCCGCGCCGCGATCTGGGACAGCCGCCGCAACCACGGAGGGCGCTATGGCCAAGGACAAGACCCCACGCAAGCAACAGGTCTACACGCTGCTGGTCGAGGTCGGCCGGCACGAGGGCGACGGCCTGCCCGAGGACAGCACCGGCGCCGCGCTGATGTGCTACGCCTCCGGCGTCGACGAGGCCGAGGCCGTCCGCGAGACGGTGGCGATCCTCAAGCAGGCGGACCTCGCACCGCTGGATGTCTCGGGCTACGGCTCGCTCGAGGAGCGGCTGGAAGAAGGCCATGACATCCCCGAGGAAGAGCGCGAGCTGATGCAGCGCGCGCTGGAAGAGAACTCGGTCATCGTGGCGCAGATGACGCCGTTCTACGATGATGCCGGAGAACCGGGCGACACCGTTCATTGACAGTGACGTGACAGGGTCTTTCAGGGGCGGGGCTTTGCTTCGTGCCGGAAAGGCGCTAGCCATGCGCGTCAAAGGAGAGTCCCAGATGTCGCATGCCCCCGTCGATCCCGTTGCGCTCAGTGCCGATCTGATCCGCTGCCCCTCGGTCACCCCCGAGGAAGGCGGTGCGCTGGTCCTGCTGGAAGGCCTGCTGTCGGGCGCCGGGTTCACCTGCACCCGGGTCGATCGCAACGGCACCTCGAACCTCTATGCCCGCTGGGGCGCCAAGGGCCATGCCCGCAGCTTCGGCTTCAACGGCCATACCGACGTGGTGCCGGTGGGCGATGCGGCCGCCTGGACGGTCGATCCCTTCGGCGGCGCGATCAAGGACGGCATCCTCTGGGGGCGCGGCGCCACCGACATGAAGACCGGCGTTGCCGCCTTTGCCGCCGCTGCGGTGGATTTCGTCCGCCAGACGCCCCCCGACGGCGCGGTGATCCTGGCGATCACCGGCGACGAGGAAGGCGATGCCCATGACGGCACCATCGCCCTGCTGGACTGGATGCAGACCGAGGGCGAGGCGATGTCCGCCTGCCTGGTCGGCGAACCCACCTGCCCCGAGACCATGGGCGAGATGATGAAGATCGGCCGGCGCGGCTCCATGACCTGCTGGTTCACGGCGACCGGCAAGCAGGGCCATTCGGCCTATCCGCACAAGGCGAAGAACCCGCTGCCCGCGATGGCGCGGCTGATCGACCGGCTGGCCAGCGCGACGCTGGACGAGGGCACCGATCATTTCGACGCCTCGACCCTGGCGGTGGTGCAGTTCGACACCGGCAACCGCGCCACCAACGTGATCCCGGCGCAGTGCAAGGCCGCCGTCAACATCCGCTTCAACGATGCCCATAGCGGCGCCGAGCTCAGCCAGTGGCTGAAGCGCGAGGCCCAGGACGTCAGCCGCAACTTCGGCATCCAGATCGACTGCGAGATCAAGATCTCGGGCGAAAGCTTCCTGACGCCCCCGGGCGAACTGTCGACGCTGGTGGCGAAATCCGTCGAGGCCGAGACCGGCGTTGTGCCCGAGATGTCGACCTCGGGCGGAACCTCGGACGCGCGTTTCGTCAAGGATCACTGCCCGGTGGTGGAATTCGGCCTGGTCGGCCAGACCATGCACCAGGTGGACGAACGTGTCCCGGTCGAACAGATCACCCAGCTGAAGGGCATCTACGCCCGCATCCTGAAGGACTACTTCGCATGAGCGGCACGCTGCGGATCGAGGCGGTCGCGGATCCCGCGGACTGCTTCGCCCTGCGGCGCAAGGTCTTCATCGAGGAACAGGGCTTTTCCGAGGCCGACGAATGGGATGCGCTGGACGCGGGCGCCGTGCATCTGCTGGCCCGCCTGGACGGCGTGGCCCTGGGCACCGCGCGGCTGCTGGACGAGGGCGCGGATGGGCGGATCGGACGGATCTGCGTGCTGGCACCGGCACGCGGCACCGGCCTTGGCGCGGCGCTGGTGCGCGAGGGGATCGCGCAGCTGGCCGCCCGGGGCCACAGGCGCATCGTGCTGGGTGCCCAGGTGCAGGCGATGGGCTTTTACGAGGGCCTGGGCTTTACCACCAGCGGCCCGGAATACGACGGCGGCGGGGTGCCGCACCGGGAGATGGCGCTGGTTCTGCCGCTCTAGCCACGGCCCGTTCCGGCGCGCCCCCGGAGCTTGGCAGGAAGAGGAAGGGCGCCTCCTGCTCGGCCTCGATGGCACGCAGGTAGGCCGGACCGGAATGGCCCCGGTCGATCAGCTCCCGGGTCAGCAGCGACCGGCCATGCAATCCGCCGACGCTCTCTCTCAGGCCGCCCAGCAGGGTCTGCGCCTGCGGCAGCACCCTCTGGCGCAGCGCGGCGCGGTCCTCGAACGCGATCCCGGCGGCCACGCGACGCGCCAGCCCATCCGCGCCGAGCGGCCGCAGCAGCGCCATCAGCTCCTGCGCCTGACGGGCCGACAGGGCGGCGGCGACCTCAAGCTCTCCGGCCTCGTAGAGGGCGCGCAGCCCGGCATCCTGGCACAGGGCCAGCGCCGAAACGATCAGCCAGAGCACCTCAAGATCCTGTGTCGCAAGATCGAGACCGCCGCCGACATCGGGCGCGGCGGGCAACAGGGCCTCGGCGGTCTGTTCCAGCGCACAGGTGTCGAAGAGAGCCTTCCGCCCGCGCGACAGCACCGCTTTGCGGAAAGAACTGGCCGCAGCCAGAGATCAGATCTGCGCTTCGAGCTGGGCGGAAATGGCGATGGCCTGTCCTTCCTGCCAGTCCCAGGCGGCAAGCTCGGCGAGGAGATCGTCTTGGGGCATCTTCGGGCTTTCCTTGCGGGTCGGACCAGTTTGCGGCACGGCGGCAAGGAGGCAACGGGAATCTGCGGGGCGGACCTGCGGCGGCGACCGGTATGCCAGGGGATGCCTGTGCCGGATGCACCGGTCTGATGCGGGGCGTGCGCGCGGGGTGGAAAGCGGGCCGGGGGCGCTGCCCCCGTCGCGCGCTGCGCGACTCCCCCGAGGTATTTGGAACAAGAAAATGGAGAGGGGGCGGCGCTGCTTTTCGCGATGACCAGGATACGGCGGCGTGGTATGGCGGCACAATGGCACAGCTTCCTTCCCGGCAGGACATCCTCGACTGGATCTCCGAGCATCCGACCCAGACCGCAAAGCGCGACATCGCCAAGGCCTTTGGCATCAAGGGCCAGGCCCGCATCGACCTCAAGCGCCTGCTGAAGGAGCTGGAGGCCGAGGGCGTGCTGGCGAAACGCCACAAGACCTATCGCGATCCGGACCGGCTGCCGCCGGTCTCGGTGTTGCAGGTGAACGCGCCGGATGCCGATGGCGACCTGACCGCGAAGCCGCTGGAATGGCAGGGCGAGGGCCCGGAACCCGTGGTGCATCTGGTGCTGCGCGACAGCGATCCCGCGCTTGGCGCCGGGGATCGCATCCTGGGCAAGGTCACCCCGATCGAGGGCGAGAATGCCTACGAGGCGCGGCTGATCCGCAAGATCGGCCAGAACCCCACGCGGATTCTGGGCGTGTTCCGGCAGGGCTCCGAAGGGGGGCGGATCGTGCCCATCGAGAAGGGCCAGGACAAGGAATGGCTGGTCCCCGAGGGCGCCACCCACGGGGCAAAGGACGGCGAGCTGGTCGAGGCCGAGCAGGCCGGGCCCAAGGCCCGCATGGGCCTGCCGCGCGCCCGCATCGTCGCGCGGCTGGGCGATCCGACCGCACCGAAGGCCGTCAGCCTGATCGCCATCCACCAGCACGGCATCCGCGACGCCTTCCCCGATGAGGTGATCGCCGAGGCCGACCGCATGAAGCCCGCCGGCCTCTCGGGGCGCGAGGACATGCGCGACATGCCGCTGGTCACCATCGACCCTTCGGATGCGCGCGACCACGATGACGCCTGCTATGCCGAGGCCGATCCCGATCCGAAGAACCCCGGCGGCTTCCTGCTCTGGGTCGCGATCGCCGATGTGGCGCATTACGTGACGCCGGGATCGGCGCTGGATCGCGAGGCGCGCCAGCGCGGCAATTCCAGCTACTTCCCCGACCGGGTCGTGCCGATGCTGCCGGACCGGCTGTCGGGGGACCTGTGTTCGCTGCACGAGGGCGTGCCGCGCGCCTGCATCGCCGTCTGCATGAAGATCGACGCCCAGGGCCACAAGCTGAGCCACCGCTTCCAGCGCGGGCTGATGCGATCCGCCGCGTCGCTGTCCTACGAAGAGGTGCAGGCCGCCATCGACGGCCAGCCCAACGACAAGACCGGGCCGCTGCTGGAGGACGTGCTGAAGCCGCTCTACGGTGCCTATGCCGCCCTGCGCGCCGCCCGCGAGGCGCGCCAGCCGCTGGACCTGGACCTGCCGGAACGCAAGATCGAGCTGTCCGAGGACGGCCAGGTCAGCTCCGTGCGGTTCCGCGACCGGCTGGATGCCCACAAGCTGATCGAGGAATTCATGGTGCTGGCCAATGTCGCCGCCGCCGAGACCCTGATCGCGAAGAACTCTCCGCTGCTGTTCCGGGTCCACGAGGAACCCAGCCCCGAAAAGCTGGAGGCGCTGCGCGAGACCGCCGATGCCGCCGGTTTCAAGCTGGCCAAGGGCCAGGTGCTGAAGACGGCGCATATCAACCGGCTGCTGAACCAGGCCGCCGGCACCGACCAGGCCGAGCTGATCAACATGGCGACCCTGCGCTCGATGATGCAGGCCTATTACGCGCCGGTGAACTTTGGCCACTTCGGCCTGGCGCTGCAGAACTACGCGCATTTCACCTCGCCCATCCGGCGCTATTCCGACCTGATCGTGCATCGCGGCCTGATCAACGTGCACCGCTGGGGCAAGGACGGGCTGTCGGCGGAGGATGTCGAGCGGCTGGAAGGCACCGCGACGCATATTTCCGAGACCGAGCGCAAGTCGATGATGGCCGAACGCGACACCACCGACCGCTACCTGGCCGCCTACCTGAGCGAACGGGTGGGCAATGAATTCACCGGTCGGATCAGCGGCGTGGCGCGCTTCGGCGCCTTCGTGCGGCTGGATGAAACCGGCGCCGACGGGCTGGTGCCGATCCGCTCGCTGGGCTCCGAGTTCTTCCATTTCGACCGCGAGGAAATGACCCTGATGGGCGCCGACACCGGGATGCTGGTGGCGCCGGGGATGCGGGTCACCGTCAAGCTGGCCGAGGCCGTGCCGGTGACCGGCGGGCTGGAGCTGGAGCTGATCGAGCTGGACGGCGCCACGGTGCAGCACGGGCCGTCGCGGCGCGGCGGGCGCAGGAAAAGCTACGGCAAGGGGGCGCCGAACCGTCCGGGCACCACGCGTTCCAAGCCCAATCTGGTCCGCCAGAAGCGCAAGGACAGCAAGACCGCGAAGAAAGTAAAGCGGACCCGCACGCAGAAGTGAGCGGGTCTTCGCAGACGTGAAATTCCCCGGCTGCAAGGCTTTGGATTTCAGGCTTTTCGGTTTACCATCCTTAAAAACACAAAAGCCTGAAATCCACGAGCAGCCGGATTTTTCCCATCATGCGTCACATCCTGAAGGCGACCCCCCTTCTGTTTCTTCTTCTGCCCGAGGCCGCCGCCGCGCTGGAACAGGCGCCGGTCGAGTCGCTGCGCCCCAAGCTCAGGTCGGCCCAATCCGCCCCGCTGGCGCAGGACGATGCCGCGGCTCTGGCCGCCGCCACGATGAGCCAGCTCGGGCTGGAGAGCCCGTCCCGCAGCGCGCCGGTGCGCACCGCCTCTGCCGAACCCGTCAAGATCGAGCCGAAGGCGCCCCCGGCGCATCTGCAGGCCCGGGCGGCGGCCCCCGAAGCGCCGCAGACCTCCGTGGTGCCGGTGGTGGCGGCGGTCGAGCGCCTGGACGAGAGCCTGCGCCCGAAACCCCGTCCCGCCCTGCTGCGCCAGCAGGCCGAAGCACCGCGCCCGGAGCCCGAGGCGCAGGTCGTGCAGGCCTCGATGGATCCGGGCTTCAACCGCTGGCTGCGCAGCTTCAAGGGCCGCGCCATGGCCAAGGGGGTCTCCTCTGCGGCCTTCGACCGGGCCTTCCGCCATGTCCAGCTGCTGCCCGACGTGATCCGCAAGGACCAGAACCAGGCGGAATTCACCAAGGGCGTGGGCGACTACATGTCGAGCGCCGTCTCCGACACCCGTGTCGGCAATGGCCGCGATGCCTACCGGCAATATTCCCGCACCTTCTCGGCGATCCAGAATCATTACGGCGTGCAGTCGCAATATGTTGCCGCGATCTGGGGGATGGAGAGCAACTACGGCTCGCACCGGGGCAAGACGCCGCTGATCTCCTCCATGGCGACGCTGGCCTACGAGGGGCGGCGCCGCGATTTCTACGAGGCGCAGCTGATCGCGCTGCTGAAGATCGTCCAGCACGGCGACACCACGCCCGAGCGCATGGTGGGATCCTGGGCGGGGGCCATGGGGCATACCCAGTTCATGCCGACCTCCTATCTGGATTACGCGGTGGATTTCACCGGCGACGGGCGGCGCGACATCTGGTCCGACGATCCGACCGATGCGCTGGCCTCCTCGGCGGCCTATCTGAAGCGCTTCGGCTGGCAGCCCGGCCAGCCCTGGGGCATGGAGGTGCAGCTGCCGCGCGGCTTCGATTACGGCCTGGCGAACGGGCCGAAGAAATCCGCCCGGCAATGGGCCGCGCTTGGCGTGCGGCCGGTCTCGAAAGAGCTGCGCGATTACGGTCCGGCCGAGCTGCTGATGCTGACCGGCGCCAATGGCCCCGCCTTCCTGGTGTTCAAGAACTTCGACGTCATCAAGCGCTACAACAACGCCGACAGCTACGCGCTGGCGGTGGGGCTGCTGGGGGACCGGATCGCCGGCGCCGGGCCGCTGGCCCATGACTGGCCGAAGGGCGAACGCGGCCTGACCCGCCGCGAGCGTCAGGAGATGCAGGCCCTGCTGACCCGGCGCGGCTACGACACCGGTGGCGTCGATGGCATCCTGGGCGGGCGCAGCGTCGCCGCGATCCGCGCCTACCAGCGCAGCATCGGCGCCGTGCCCGATGGCTTCGGCTCCTACACCCTGCTGGAAAGGCTGCGGCGCTGACGCTGCGGCAGCAATTTGTCCCGGCCCCTTGGCGCGCCGCGCCGAGGTGCTACCATGTCGGGGAACCCTGGACCGCTGCGCCCCGCGGGGCCCGGTCCGCCAGCTTCCCCTGCAAGGAACCCGCAGCCCTGCCGCAGTCCGATGTCCCAGCCCCTGCCCGCCTCTGATCGCCCGGCGCCGTCGCTGGATGCGCTGATCGCCTGCCCGCGCTGCGACGCGGTCTATCATGTGGGCACGGCCCCCGGGATCAACCAGCGGGCCACCTGCACGCGCTGCCACCACGTGCTGATCGCGCCGCGCCAGAGCGCCGGCAAGCGGATCATCGCGGTGGCGCTTTCGGTGCTGTTCCTGGTGGTGGCGGCGACGATCACGCCCTTCCTGGCGATCTCGACCAACGGGCTGTCCAACCGCAGCTCGATCCTGGATGCGGCGCTGGCCTTCAATTCCTCGGGCGCGCTGCTGCTGCTGCTGTCCTTCGCGCTGGCCGCGCTCATCGTCTTCATCCCGGCGCTGCGGGCGATTCTGGTGATCTACGTGCTGATCCCGCTGGTGCGCAACCGCACCCCCTGGCCCGGCGCATCCCGCGCCTTCCGCCTGGCCGAGCACCTGCGCCCCTGGTCCATGGCCGAGGTCTTTGCCGTCGGCTGCGCCGTCGCGCTGATCAAGATCTCGGCGCTGGCCCAGGTGGACCTGGGCCCGGCCTTCTGGCTGTTCTCGATCCTCGTTGTCCTGGTCGTCGTCCAGGACACGCTCATGTGCAGGTACACGGTATGGAAACGCCTGGAGGGCTGAAATCCGCGCGCGAGATGGGCCTGATCGGCTGCACCCGCTGCGGTCGGGTCTGGCCCGATGGCACGCCCCGCTGCGGGCGCTGCGGCCACAAGCTGCGCTCGCGCGATCCGAAATCGATCCAGAAGGTCTGGGCCTGGTGGCTGGTCGGGCTGATCTGCTACGTGCCCGCCAATGTCTACCCGATGCTGCAGACCCGCACCCTGGTCTTCACCCAGGAAAACACCATCGTCGGCGGCGCGGTGGAACTGGCCAACCACGGCAGCTATGCCATCGCGCTGGTGATCCTGGTGGCCTCGGTGCTGATCCCGGTCAGCAAGTTCGGCGTGGTGGCCCTGCTGGCGCTCAGCGTGCGCCACCGCGCCCGGTTGTCGGCCCGCCGCCGTTTGCAGCTTTACGAACTGGTCGAATATATCGGACGCTGGTCCATGATCGACGTCTTCGTCGTCGCCATCCTGTCGTCCCTCGTCCAGCTGGGCAGCATCGTTTCGGTCAAGCCCGGCCCGGCGGCGCTCTATTTCGCGCTGTCCGTCATCTTCACCATGCTTTCGGCCCAGGCCTTCGACAGCCGCCTGATCTGGGACCGCGAGGCCAAGAACGGAGCTTCGCCCGCCCCATGAGCGACACGCCCCCGGACGTTCACGTCACCACCACCCGCCGCAGCCTGTACGAGCGTATCTCGCTGGTCTGGGTGGTGCCGATCCTGGCGCTGATCATCGCCCTCAGCGTCGCCTGGCACAACTATGCGCAGCGCGGCCCGCTGATCGAGATCGACTTCGACAGCGCCGAGGGCGTCAAGGCCGGCGAGACCGAGCTGCACTACCGCGACGTCGCCGTCGGCGTGGTCGAGAAGCTGGGCTTCTCCGCCGACCTCAACAAGGTCGAGGTCTGGGTGCGGCTGAACAAGGACGTGGCCGATTATGTCGACGACAGCTCGAACTTCTGGGTGGTGCGTCCCGAGGTGTCGGCGCGCGGCGTGACCGGCCTTGGAACGGTTCTTTCGGGCGTCTACATCCAGGGCCTGTGGGACAGCAAGCCCGAGGGGCTAAAGACGAAATTCGAAGGCCTATCCCAGGCGCCGCTGAACAGCGACGGCAAGCCCGGGCTGAAGATCCGCCTGCGTGCCGCCCCCGGCAGCGGGCTGACCGGCGACACGGTGATCGAGTACCGCGGCATCGAGGTCGGTCGCGTCGGCAAGGCCGAGATTTCCAAGGACGGCTCCACCGTCGAGGCCCCGGCCTTCATCTTTGCCCCCCAGGACAAGCTGATCACCTCGGCGACGCGGTTCTGGGACACTTCGGGTTTCTCCTTCACGCTGGGGCCGAACGGCGCCGCGCTCGACATCTCCTCGGTGGCGACGCTGCTGCAGGGCGGCGTCAGCTTCGAGACCACCGCCTCCGGCGGGCAGGAGGTGCTGCCGGATTCGACCTTCACGGTCTATCCGGACAAGGATTCCGCCGCCGCCTCGACCTTCGGGGATGACGAGGGCCCGACCCTGACCCTGACCGCCTATTTCCGCGAGAACGTCGCCGGCCTGTCGGTGGATGCCCCGGTGACCCTGGGCGGCCTTCAGATCGGCAAGGTCGATGCCATCGGCGCCATCGTCGACAAGGACCGTTTCGGCGACAGCGACATGCACATGGTCGCCACGCTGGAAATCCGCCCCTCCAAGATGGGCCTGAAGGACAAGACCCCGGAGGGCGCGCTGGCCTACCTGAGCCAGCAGGTCAAGGACGAGGGCCTGCGGGCCCGGCTGGTGACCGCCTCGATCCTGACCGGCGGGCTGAAGGTCGAGCTGACCTCGAACACCGATGCCGATCCCGGCACGCTGGACGAAAGCGCCCAGCCGAACCCGGTCATCCCGACGGCACCGGGGCAGATCTCGGATGTGGCGGCGAATGCCCAGGGCATCCTCGACCGCGTCTCGGCCCTGCCGATCGAGCAGCTGATGAGCAGCGCGATCAACACGCTGAACAACATCTCGGCGCTGGTGGGCAGCGACGACACCCGCGCGGTGCCCGGAGAGATCCGCGGCCTGCTGGACGATACCCGCAAGTTCGTCGGATCCGACGGGGTGCAGCAGCTGCCCCAGCAGCTCTCCTCGGTGGCCGACAACATCAACGGCGTGCTGACCCAGGTCCAGCACGAGGAGATGGTGAAGAAGGTGACCGACGCGATCCAGGGCGTGACCGATGCAGCTCAGGCCTTCAGCGGCGCGGTGACCGGCGTTCCGGCCCTGATCCAGCGCCTCGACAGCATCGCCGCCAATGCCGCGAACGTGCCGCTTGACCAGCTGGCCGACAGCCTCGACGGGCTGATGCAGACCGTCGACAGCTTCCTCCAGCAATCCGGCACCAAGGAGCTTCCGGCGCATCTCTCGCAGGCGCTCGACCAGCTGCGCGACACGCTCAAGGAGCTGCGCGAGGGCGGCGCGGTGGACAATCTGAACGACACGCTGGCCTCGGCCAACGATGCCGCGAAGAATGTCACCAAGGTCTCGCAGGATCTGCCGGCGCTGATCGCCAATGCCCAGGCCGTGCTGGCCCAGGCCGCCACCACCCTGCGCGGCTACGACGCCCGCGACGGCGTGGGCCGCGACGTGACCGACACGCTGCGCCAGGTGCAACGTGCCGCCGACGCCATCTCGGCGCTGGCGCGCGAGGTGCAGCGCAACCCCAACTCCCTGCTCTTCGGACGATGAGGACGACCTGATGAAACCTGCAAAGCTGTTCAGCACCCTGCCCGTCCTGCTGCTTCTGGCGGCCTGTTCGGGGAACGAGGCGCTCTACACCATCCCCGCCACCCCGGTAGAGGCCCTGCCCAAGCAGCGCATCGGCTTCTCCTCGGTCGAGGTCGCCTCGGTCTCGCTGCCCGATTACGCGGGCAGCGGAGAGATCTACCGCCGTCAGGGCGACGGCAGCCTGAAGGCCGACAAGTCCAAGCTCTGGGCCGACGACCCGGCGCGCGGCATGACGATGACGCTGGTGCGCGACCTCACGGGCATCACCGGGGCGCAGATCGCCGCCTCGCCCTGGCCCTTCCTGGACCGGGCCTCGGCGCGGGTCGAGGTGCGGATCTCGGAGATGGTGACCGAGGCCGACGGCAGTTTCCACCTGGCGGGTCAGTACTTCGTGGCGCCCGACAGCGAGGCGCGGGGCCGCTCGGGCCTGTTCGAACTGGAAGCCCCCGTGGCCGGAGAGAACGCCGCCGCCCTGGCCGCCGCCCGCGCCCAGGTCATGGCCGAGCTGGCCGCCCTGATCGCCCAGAAGGGCCTGCGCTGAGGGCTCAGAGGGGATCCGGCTCGAAGATGTCCTCGATCCGGGTCCCGAACAGCGCGGCGATACGGAAGGCCAGAGGCAGGCTGGGATCGTAGCGCCCGCGCTCCAGCGCGTTGATGGTCTGGCGCGACACGCCCAGCTTTTCGGCCAGATCGGCCTGAGACCAGTGCCGCGCCGCGCGCAGATCGGGGATGCTGTTCCTCATCTGTAGCGCCACTGGGCGATGATCTTGCCCAGCACCCAAAGCGCCCCCATCACCGGCCAGACCGCGAACATGCTGAGCCGCGGAAAGCCCACGTTTTCCAGCAAACCGTAGCTGAAGGTCAGCAGGGCCGTGGCCCCATAGGCCAGGGCCAGGGCCTCCAGCGCGATGCGGCGCTGCATCTCGTCCAGCCGCGCAAGGTCGCGCAGCGTGACCCAGAAGATGCCGAGCGCGGGCAGCACCGGCAGCAGCGACACCGCGATGCGCCCCCCCGGATGGCCGATGCCGCCGCGCGCCAGCAGCAGAAGCGACAGCACCAGGACCACCACATAGGCCGTCATCGCCAGGGCGATTTCGATCATCGAACGTCTCATTCCGTGCCTCCCCGGGAATCATGTAAAGTATGCTTTACACTAGAGCCGATCGGGGCGGCGTGTAAAGCGTGCTTTACATATCCTCGCGCCGCCACCCCGGCGTCAGGATATGGCGCAGCAGGGCCACCGGATGCGCCTTCAGCGACAGCCGCGTCGCCACGAAATCCTCCACCACATGTTCGCCCAGGGTCATCTCGGGCAGCAGGGCCTGCGGTTCCTCGATCCCCTCGCCCTCCAGGTCGCGGGCAAACAGCGGCAGCGGGTCTCCCGGGCGCAGCGCCTTCGCCTCCCACAAGGCCTCGCGGCGGCTCAGCCCGAGGCTGGCGAAGGCATCGGCCTCGGCCAGGCGCTCGATCAGCGGTGGCGGGGTGCCGGCGCGGCGCCAGACCTCCTCCACCGTCAGGTAACCGTTGCCGCGCGCCCCCGAGATCCAGCGCACCTCGTCGCGGCTCAGCCCCTTGATCTGCCGGAAGCCCAGCCGCAGCGCCAGATTGCCGCCGCCGTCACGCTCCATCACGTTGTCCCAGTAGGAGGCGTTGATATCGACGGGCAGCACCGTGACACCGTGTTCACGCGCATCGCGCACGATCTGCGCCGGGGCATAGAACCCCATGGGCTGCGAATTCAGCAGCGCGCAGGCATAGATACCGGGGTGGTGGCACTTGATCCAGGCCGAGGCATAGACCAGCAGCGCGAAGCTGGCGGCATGGCTTTCCGGGAAACCGTAGGATCCGAACCCCTCGATCTGGGAGAAGCAGCGTTCGGCAAAGTCCATGTCGTAGCCGTTGCGGGCCATGCCGCGCAGGAAGCGGTCGCGGAAATCGGCGACATTGCCGTGCTTCTTGAAGGTGGCCAGCGAACGGCGCAGGCGGTCGGCCTCGGTCGGGGTGAAACCCGCGCCGATGATGGCGATCTGCATCGCCTGCTCCTGGAACAGCGGCACGCCCAGGGTCTTGCCCAGCACCTCGCCCAGGGCGTCGGAGGGGAAGCTGACCTCTTCCTCGCCGTTGCGGCGACGGATGTAGGGATGCACCATGTCGCCCTGGATCGGCCCGGGCCGGATGATCGCCACCTCGATCACCAGATCGTAGAACTTGCGCGGCCGCATCCGGGGCAGGAAGTTCATCTGCGCCCGGCTTTCCACCTGGAACACGCCGATGCTGTCGGCGCGGCAGAGCATGTCGTAGGTCTTCGGATCCTCCGCCGGAAGGCTGGCCAGGGTATAGTCCAGCCCCTCGTGCACCTGCATCAGCTCGAAGGCGCGGCGCAGGCAGGACAACATGCCAAGCGCCAGGATATCGACCTTGAGGATGCCCAGCCGGTCGATGTCGTCCTTGTCCCAGCAGATGACGGTGCGGTCCTCCATGGCGGCATTCTGCACCGGCACCAGCTCGTCCAGGCGCCCCTCGGTGATGATGAAGCCGCCGACATGCTGCGACAGGTGGCGGGGGAAGCCCTCGATTTCCCCGATCATCTGAAGCGTCAGGTTCAGCCGGCGATCATGGGGATCCAGGCCGATCTCGCGCAGGCGCTCGGGCGTCAGGCTGCCGGCGGCGGAGTGCCCCCAAAGCTGCGAAGACAATGCCGCGATGGTGTCCTGCGACAGGCCCATGGCGGCGCCGACCTCGCGGATGGCGCGCTTGCCGCGGTAGTGGATCACGGTGGCGCAGAGGCCCGCGCGGTGGCGCCCGTAGCGTTCGTAGATCCACTGGATCACCTCCTCGCGGCGTTCATGCTCGAAATCGACATCGATATCGGGGGGCTCGTCCCGGGCCTCGGAGACGAAGCGTTCGAAGACCATGGTGCCGATCTCGGGGCTGACCGAAGTGACGCCAAGGCAGAAGCAGGTGACGGAATTGGCAGCCGAGCCCCGCCCCTGGCACAGGATGTCGCGCGAACGGGCGAAGGCCACGATGTCGTTGACGGTCAGGAAGTAGGGTTCGTAGCCCAGCTTGCCGATCAGCTCCAGCTCATGGGCCAGAAGGTCGCGGATCTGCTGCGGGGCGCCGGCAGGGTAGCGCCAGCGCAGGCCCTCATGGGCCAGCCGCGACAGGCGCTCGGCCGGGGTTTCGCCGGGGGCAACCTCGGAGGGATATTCGTAGCGCAGTTCGCTCAGGCAGAAATCGAGGCTGTCGGCGATCTGCCCGCTGGCGGCAACGGCCTCGGGGTAGTCGGCGAAGATGCGGTGGACTTCGGGGACGGGACGCAGGCGGCGCTCGGCGTTCCGCTGCGCCTCGGGTCCCAGATCATCCACCGTGGTTCCCAGCCGGATCGCCGAGAGCACATCCGCCATCCGCCGCTGCCGGGCATGATGCATGAGCGGGCGCAGGCTGGCGACCAGCGGCAGGCCAAGCGCCGCGCCAAGCGCCGCGATGGCCGGCATCCGCAGGTGATCCTTGCCGTCGTAGCCCGGGCTGAGAATCAGGTGCATCTGCCCCCCAAGGCGGCGCGTCAGCGGTCGCACCCGTGGCAGCCAGTCGCCCGCGCCGCAAGGCACCGTCTGTGCCTGTGGCGGCTGCAGCAGCAGCGCCATGCCCTCAAGCGCCCCCTCTTCCAGAAGATCCCCGATCTCCAGGTAGCATTCGCCCTTGGGCGCCCGCTGCTGCCCCTTCGACAGCAACCGGCAGAGCCGCCCCCAGGCGGCCCGATCCCGCGGCAGGGCCACGACCTCGGTCCCGCAGGTCAGCTGCAGCAGGCTGCCAGGCAGCAGGCGCGGCACCACCAGCGGCAAACAGGGCGGCACATAGGCCGGCAAGGGCGGCCCGATGGCAGGATGAAACAGGTCATGGGTGTCGCGTGCGGCCTGCTGGCCGGCGATCGCCTGGGCCACGTCGAAGGCCCGCACGATGCCTGCAACCGAGTTCGCATCGACGATGGCCAGCGCCGGAACCCCGAGTTCGACCGCCTCGCGCACGAAATCCTCCGGCAGCGAGGCCCCGGTGAGAAAGGTGAAGTTCGAAGAGACGCAGAGTTCGGCATACATGGCGACTCCGCATTATATTCATGATTTGTTCCATTTTGGAGGGGCCACAAAGGGGGCGCTGCCCCCGCCTCCTGCGGAGCCTCCCCCGGGATATTTTCGGCCAGATGACAGGGGAGCCGGGGCTCTTCATCATCTGGCCATAAATATCCCCGCCGGAGGCACCTGCCATATCCGCACGCAGGGCGGCAGCAGATCAGGCAGGTGGCAGAAGCTTGCCCGGATTCATGATGTTCTGCGGATCCAGGGCCGCCTTGATCGCCCGCATGGCCGCCAGCGCCCCGGGATCCTTGCGCCGCGCCATGGTCGAGAGCTTGTGCGTCCCGATGCCGTGCTCGGCCGAGAAGGCTCCGCCAAGCTCTGCAACGACATCCTCGATGGCCTCGACCAGGTGGTCCTTGTGCACCGGATCCACGCGGGTCGGGAAGACCGTGTAGTGCACGTTGCCATCCCCCAGGTGCGACACGACCGAGGTCCCCGCGCCCGGATCCGCCTTGACCAATGCCGCATCCGCCCGTTCCAGGAAGCTCACCACCCGGTCCACCGGCACGGCGATATCGAGGATGATGCGCGGATCCCGCGTGCCCGCGATCTCGCTGGCGGCCTCGCGCATCGCCCACATCTCGGCCCGCTGACTGCCCGAACGGGCGATCACCGCATCCGAGATCCGCCCCGCCTCCAGGAAACGCCCCAGCAGGTCCTCCAGGTAGGTCACGATGGGCAGCGCCCCGTCCAGCCCCGGCGTGCAGTCGCGCGGCGCCAGGGCACCGATCTCCAGCAGGATCGTCACCGGCGGGCGGCTTTCGAACGGAGCCCGGGCGCCGGGGTGCAGCGCCAGATAATCCTCGACGAAATTCGCCGGCATGTATTCGAAGGCCTCGACCGCGCCGCCGGTGGCCTGCTGGATCTCGTTCAGCAGCGCCAGCGCCGGAGAGAGATCCTCCATCGCCACCATCGCCGTCGCATAGGCGCCGGGCTTGGGGCGCAGCCGCAGCACCGCCCCGGTGATCACCGCCAGAGTCCCCTCGGAGCCGATCAGCAGGTGGCGCAGGTCGTAGCCGGAGTTGTTCTTGTGCAGGTCCTGCATCAGATCGACGATGGTGCCATCGGCCAGCACCGCCTCGATCCCCAGCACCAAATCGCGGGTATTGCCATAGCGCAGCACGTTGGAGCCCCCGGCATTGGTCGCCAGCGCCCCGCCGATCATCGCCGAACCGCGCGCCCCGAAGCTCAGCGGAAAGATCAGCCCCTCGGCCTCTGCCGCCTCGTGCAGTCTCGAAAGGATCACCCCCGCCTCGACCACGGCGGAACGCGCACCGACCCGGATCTCGCGGATGCGGTTCATCCGCTCCAGCGACAGAACCAGCGCCCCCGCCCCCTGGCCGCCGCCGGCAAGCCCGGTACGCCCCGACAGCGGAATGACCGGCGTGCCGGTTTCCGAGGCCAGTTTCATCACCGCCGAAACCTCTGCCGTACTGGCCGGACGCACCACCGCAAGGGGGGCCGCGAAACCGCCGCCATTCCAGTCGTAGCCGTAGGGTGCCGCCGCCTCCCCAGTCAGAACCTGCGTTGCCCCAAGCAGTTCCCGCAGACGATCCAGCATGACTTTTCCCTTCCGAAACAGGCGTTTTTCGCTGCCCCGAGGAAGCAGGAACCGCCTCCGGGTGCAACCGCGAAAAAAGTGAACTTTTCTTCTTGACCCCCCCGAGGACCTACAGTATTCAGCGCCTCGTTCGGCGGAGTAGCTCAGTTGGTTAGAGCAGCGGAATCATAATCCGCGTGTCGGGGGTTCAAGTCCCTCCTCCGCTACCATCCCTCCAAAATCATCCCATGACGACGAGAGATCGGTGCCGAACGCGCCCCGCAAGGGGCGCGCCCGTCGGGCTTCAGCCCTTCCAGCGCAGCCCCACCCCGAGGATGTTCGATCCGGTCTTCGAGGGAGAGATCACCCCGTAGATGCCCGAACGGTGATGCAGCCGCGCGAACAGGCTGAAATGCTGCGCGCCCACCGGCGTGTATTCCGCTTCGAAGCCCATGTAGTACTGCAGCTGCCGGGTCTTCTCGCCGCGCACCCCGTCGACGCCGTATTCGTAATCCGGCGGAGAGAAGGCCCAGGACAGGCCGTTCGCCCAGCCCAGGCTGATCGCCCCGGCGCGACCCGTGTAATCGCGGCTGCGGGTCATCACCCCAAGCGTCGCCTCGTCATGGTCCTGCAGGCCGGAATGCCGGCTCAGGGTGCCCTCCAGCTCGAAGCGCACGCCCGCCAGCCCCAGCGCGGTCCCCGGCACCCGCAGGTCGGCCTCCCCGACCTGCCGCGACACGATGACCGAGGTCAGGTAGCTGTCGCGAAAGCTCAGCCCGCCGGTCACCAGATTGTAGGGCAGAAGCGGCAGGCGGGTGGCCGCCCATTGCCCCTCGAAGATCCCGACCCGCCAGGGCGTTTCCCCGGCCTGCGCCGCGACAGGCAGCAGGGCCAGCGCCCCGATCCACAGGGTTCGGCGCAGAAAACGCAAGACAGACGGCATGGCAGACCTCAAAATCCCGAAACAGCCCCCCCGATCCTGCAAAGATCCCGCCCGGGGTCAACGCCCGGCCTCCCTGTCATCTGGCCTCCCTGTCATCTGGCCGAAAATATCCCGGGGGAGTCGTCCGGCACGGACGACGGGGGCAGCGCCCCCTCCCCGCCCCCCGAAACGCAAGCGGGGCGGACCAGCGCCCGCCCCGTTCCCGCCCCGCCAAAGCGATCAGAAGGTCGTGGTCAGCCCCAGGAAATAGGCCCGCCCCGGCTCGTTGTAGGTCTGCGCGCCGCTGTCCGAACGCAGGATCTGCTTGTCAAAGAGGTTGGTCACCCCGCCCTTGATCGTGAAGCCCTCGCGGACCTCGAAGGCGGCGGTCAGGTTGACCAGCGTGTAGGGATCCTGCGCCGTGGTGTCATCCTCGGCATAGCCCGTCGTGGCCGAGGTCTCGGCCGCCTCGATCTTGCCATAATGGGTGAGCGAGGGCACCAGCTTCAGCCGTTCCGTCGCCTGCCATTCCAGCGCCGCATTGATCGTGTACTTCGGCACCAGGCTCAGCGGATCGCCGGTCTCCTTGTTCTCGGAGCGGATCATGTAGGTCAGGTTGGTGGTCAGCAGCAGGTCCTCGCGCAGCTGCGCCTGGAAACTGCCCTCGACCCCCGAGACGACGGCGCGGGGAATGTTCTCCCACTGGTAGACCCGGTAGGTCGAATCATCCACCGTCAGCTCGGCCACCTGATCGGTGCCGGCCTGAATCTTGTCGTGGTAGTCGTTGTAGAAGGCCGTCAGCGTCGCCTCGATCCCGGAGGGGCCGGCATAGGCCACGCCCAGCTCGGTGTTCAGGCTGCGCTCGGGGTTCAGGTCCTCGTTGCCCAGCACGTAGCAGGGGCCGTTGCGGTAATAGGGATAGGGGCAGCCATTGCCGCGGGTGGTGTAGATGTAGTTCGGGTTCAGCTGGTACAGGTTCGGCGCCTTGAAGGCCTGCGCCACCCCCGCCTTCAGCGTCCAGGACGAGGTCATCTCGTAGCTGGCGTTCAGCGCCCCGGAGATGTTGGTGCCGAAGGTGTCGGCATGATCGACCCGCAGCGAGGGCGCGATGGACAGCCGGTCGGTCCACAGGATGTTGCCCTCGGCATAGGCGCCCAGCATCATCTGGGAGCTGACCGGATCGCGATCCTCGGCGCTGGCCACCGTATCGCCATAGGAGAAGTCGATGTCGCCCCGCGCCGTGATCGACACCGGGTCGTCCATCCGCTCAAAGCGCAGCTCTCCGCCATAGGTCCACTTGGCCTCGCGGCCCAGGAACTGGCCGTCGCGGGTCAGCTCGGTCTTGGCCGCGACATTGTCGAGCGTCACCGTCCCCCATTCGTCGGTCGAGCTGATCGCCCCTTCGCGCGAACCGCTGGCCCCTTCGGAGAGGCGGGTGTTGTTGGTATGCTCCCATTGCAGGTAGCTTTTCAGCTCGCCCACCGCATAGCGCCCGGTATGGGTGACCGAGGCGGTGGTGCGCGTCATCTTGTTGGTGGTCGCACCGCTTTCCGCCAGCTCGGCCGAGGCATCGGTGGGCATCGAAAGCTGGGTGTCCCCCGCATAAAGGTTCGACTGCTTCGAATAGCCCAGCTCGAAGTCGATCTTGTTCTGGTCGTCGAGCGTCCAGCTCAGCAGGGCGGTCAGATCCTTGTTGATCACCCCTTCGGAACCGGCGGCGGCATCGTCATCCTCGGCCACGGTCGCGGCGTTGATATCGGGATCATCCGGGTCGGAATGGTTGTAGTTGCCGGTCAGCCGCAGGCTGAGGCTGTCACCGATCGGCTTGGCCCAGAGGAAGTTGGCCCGCTTGTCGCCGCCCTCCAGGCTGCTTTCGGGCTGGTTGTAGCTCATCGAAAGCTGGAACAGGTCCTTCTCGGGCTGCTTGGTGATGATGTTCACCACGCCCCCCGCCGCACCGGACCCGTAACGCGCCGCCGCCGGGCCGCGGATCACCTCGATCCGCTCGATCAGCTCGGCGGGCACCCAGTTGCTGTCGCCGCGGCTGTCACGCTCGCCGGCGCGGCCCATCTTCACCGCATCGCGCGACAGCACCGGCTTGCCGTCGATCAGGATCAGCGTGTTCTCGGGGCCCATGCCGCGAATGTCGATCTGGCGCTGGTTGCCGCGCTGCCCCGAAGAAGAGGCGCCGGTCAGGTTCACGCCGGGCATCTTGCGCACCAGCTCCGAAATGTCGTTGGCCACCGGCGCCTCGGCGATCTTCTCGGCCGAGATCACGGAGACGCCGAGCGATTGCAGCACCTCCTGCTCGTAGGAATTCACGTCGATGGCATCAAGGACCAGCACATCGCCGGTATCGGTGTCGGAAAGGGTCGAGGTGTCCTGGGCCAGCACCGGGGACAGGCCTGCCGAAAGCAGCAGGGCCAGAGCGGTGCCGGATGCCAGGCGCGCAGAGCAAGCCATGAAGCCTCCGGAAGGGATCGAATGTCAGGGGAAGCTTGCTCAGACGGGGAAGACGCCCTGGGCTGGCCGGTACCGCCGGATGTAAGGACCCGGGAAACAGGCACAAGGCAGGGTGCCTGAGTTTTTCGCTCAGGTACCCGCTTTGGAAAGATGTGTTGCAAAATAACACTATCGCGATCAGCCGTGATCGCGGCGTGATGTGCTCAGCCCGAAACGATCCGCGCATAAAGGCGGAACGGCAGCAGCCGGCCCAGCACGGTGAACACCCAGGCAAAGGGCGCCGGGAAGGACAGTTGCCGGGGTTCACTGTTGCGCACCAGGCACATGACCTGGCGCGCCGCCTCTCCGGGCTCCATGATCTGCGGCATGGAGAAACTGTTCTTGGCGGTCAGCCGGGTGCGGATGAAGCCGGGGTTGGCGACCTGCACGTCGACCCCCGTTCCCTTGAGGTCGATGTACATGTCCTCGGCCAGGTGCCGCAGCGCGGCCTTGGAGGCACCGTAGCCGATGGCGCCCGGCAGCCCCTTGAACCCGGCCAGAGACCCGATCAGCACAACGTGCCCCTCTCCGCGCTGCACCCATCCGGGCACGACCCGCCCCAGGATGCGCATGGCGCCCATGAAATTGGTGTCGGCAATCGCCAGCGCCTTGGTGGCATCCCATTCGGCGGCGGTCATCGGATCGTATTCCCCGACGCAGTAGATCAGCCCGTCGGCATGGGCGGCCTTGGCGGTGGCCACCGCGACCGAGGCGGTATCGGTCACGTCCACCGGCACCACCGTCGCGCCGCCGATCTCCTCGGCCAGGGCCTGAAGCCGGTCGCCCGAGCGCGCGGACAGGATCAGCTCTGCCCCCATGCGCTTCATCTCCTTCGCCAGATCCCGGCCGAGCCCCTCGCTCGCACCGATCAGCCAGTAGGTCTTGCCGTGAAGATCACGGGTCTTGGACTTGGAACGGAACATGGTCCCCTCCTTCTGAAACAGAGCACTGGTGAACGACTGTCGGCGATCCGGACGGTGCCGCGGGCCCTGCTCCGGGGCGCGCGGGATGCAGTCATGACAAGAACTGTGGCAATCCCGTGTCAGGGGAAATCCGTCGGCACCTTTTTTCCGATGTATGCCGGCGCAAGCTCAAACCCTTTGCAGTTCCACCTGGACGACATCGGTCTGGCCGACCGCGAAAGAGGCGGCGCAAATCCCGAGGTAGAAGCGCCAGCTGCGCAGGAAGTCGTTGGAATAGCCGAACTTGCGGATCCGCACCGCCTCGGCCTCCATGCGCTCAAGCCAGGTGCGGCAGGTGCGCCCGTAATCGGTCCCGAAGGCATGAGAGGAGGCAACCCGCAGGCCCGCCTGCTGCGCGGCCTTCGCGATCTCCCCGTCCGAAAGCAGCATCCCCCCCGGGAAGGCATGGGCGCGGATGTAGTCCGATCCCTTGCGATAGGTCGGGAAATAGGCGTCCGGCACGGTGATCGCCTGCACCATGGCGCGCCCGCCTTCGGCCAGCCGGTCGCGGATCGTGGCGAAATAGGAGGGCCAGTAGCGTTCGCCCACCGCCTCGATCATCTCGATCGAGACGATGCCGTCGAAACGCCCCTGGCTGTCGCGGTAGTCGCGCAGCTGGATGTCGGCGCGCCCGTCGAGGCGCGCATCCGCGTAGCCCTTCTGCGACGGAGAGATCGTCAGCCCGGTGACGCTGCGCCCCTGACCCGCCGCGCGTTCGGCGAAACCGCCCCAGCCGCAGCCGATCTCCAGCACCCGCTCGGCCTCGGGCAGGTGGTTCAGGATGCGGTCGTACTTGCGCAGCTGGGCGCGCTCCAGGTCATCATCCCCCGCCTCATAAAGCGCCGAGGAATAGGTCATCGACGGATCCAGCCAGAGCTGGAAGAACTCGTTCCCGACATCGTAATGCGCCTTGATGTTGCGCGAGGCACCGCGCCGGGAATTGGCCCGCACCAACCGGTCGACGATGCGGAACTTCAGGCTCTGAAGCGGGCTCGCGTAGGCATAGGAGGAAAACTGGTCGAGGTTCAGCAGCGCCAGCGTGGTCAGCGCCTCGATCGAGGGGGTGTCCCACAGGCCCGCCACGTAGGTTTCCCCCATGCCGATATCGCCGCGCGCGATCATCGCGGTGATCGCGGACCAGTCGTGGATCGTGATCTCGGCCTCAGGCGCGCCGGCGCCGAAGTGATGGCGCGCGCCCTCCGGGGTGATCACCGTCAGGCTGCCCCGGACGATCCCCTCGCAGGTGGCCAGGAATTCACTTTTCACACGGTTGGTCAGCATTCAGCTCAGCTCCTCCTCGGGGGGCGTGGGGCGCGTTCTGTAGCGGGCCCCTTTCGCCTTCAGTTTCAGCGCCTGCCAGTAGATCAGCAGCAGGACGCGCAGCGTGCCGGTGGGCCGGCGCAGCGCGGCGGCCAGCAGGCCGCGGTTGGTCAGCGGACGGCTGGGCCCGGTCAACGTAGCGTAAAGACCCTCCCGCCCGTTGTCATGATCGATATGGATCGAGACCCGCTCCTGCGACACATCGAACCGGAAGCTGTAGCCGCCGGCGATGTCCTGGAAGGGCGAGACGTGAAAGACCTTCTGCGCCCGCATCCGCTCGGTCGGTCCGATGGGCAGGAAACCGGGATGGGCGCAGAGATAGCTGTGGCGGTCTCCGAAGGTATTGTTGACCTCGGCCACCACGGCGATCAGCGCCGCGCGCTCCCAGACTAGCCAGAAGGACACGGGGTTGAAGACGCGGCCCAGAAACGCCGGCTGGGTCAGCAGCCCGATGCGGGTGATCCGCGCCGCCGGCAGGCCGCGGTCGCGCAGCGCCTCGCGCAGCCAGGCGGCGCCCCGGCCCTGCCCGCGGATCCCGCCATGGTCGCGGTCATGCACCGAGGCCAGGTTGATCCGGTTGCGCGAGAACAGCAGCGGCAGGGGGGCGTCGTCCTCCGGATCGATCAGCACGTAATCGACGCTGTAGCGGAAGCGGTGGCGCACCGCGCCGCGACGCGCATGAAGGGTCTGGCCGGGGATGTGGCGCGGCAGGGTCATGCCAGCGCCGGGTCGATCTGGCGCACCACCCGCATGGCGCTGGCAAAGCCGTCCTCGTGGAAGCCGTGGCGCAGCCAGGCCCCGGCGAACCAGGTGGCATTCTGGCCCTGGATCGCGGCGATGCGGCTCTGCGCCGCCAGCGCCGGGCCGTCGAAGACCGGGTGGCGGAAGACCTTGCGGTCATAGGTGGCGGCCTCGGGAACCGGCTGGGCGGGGTTCAGGGTGACGAAGAGCGGATCTTCCTCGGGGATGTTCTGCAGCCGGTTCATCCAGTAGGTGACACCGATCTTCGGACGCGGCCTGCCATCGGACTGGTAGACCCAGGAGGACCAGCAGGCGCGCCGCTGCGGCATCTGCCGGGGATCGCGGTGCAGCACCATCTCGTTGTCCTGATAGCGCACCGCCGAAAGCGCCTTCAGCTCTTCCCAGGTGGGGCGCGCCAGCAGCCGCAGCGCCTGGTCGGAATGGCAGGCCAGGATCACCTGATCGAAGGCCTCGGGCGGCGCGACCGAAGTCACCACCTCGGGGCGGGGGCCGCTGCGGCGCACGGCGGCAATCGGCGTGCCGGTATGGATCGTCACGCCCTCGGCCCGCAGGAACTGCTCGACCCGATCAACATACTGTACAGAGCCCCCCTTCACCGTCCACCACTGGTGCTGCCCCTGGGCCGACAGCAGCGCGTGATTGCGGAAGAAGCGCAGCAGGGCGCGGGCCGGGAAGCGGGCGATATCCTCGGGCGGGGTGGACCAGATCGCACCGCAGATCGGATGCAGGTAATAATCGCGGAACCACGGGCCCAGCCGCATCTCAGCCAGCAGCTCGGCCACGGTCATGGAGTCGTCCCGGGCGGTCTCCTCGGCGCGGGCATTGAAGCGCAGGATGTCACGGATCATCGCGGCAAAGCCCGGGCGCAGCAGGTTGCGCCGCTGGCCGAAGACCGCGCCGGCATCGCGCAGCCCGTATTCCACCCGACCGCCCGCAATGGTGGCCCCAAAGCTCATGTCGCTTTTCTGCACCGGCACGTTCAGGTCACGGAACATCCGCGTCAGGTGGGGATAATTGGCATAGTTGAAGACGATGAAGCCGGTATCGACCGGCTGGTCCCCGTGCAGCCCGGCCATCACCGTGCGGGCATGGCCGCCCAGGCGCGGCTCGGCCTCGAACAGGGTCACGCGGTGATGCGGCGCCAGCTGGTAGGCCGCGGCCAGCCCCGAGATGCCGCCACCGATGATCGCGATCTTCTGGGGACGAAACGACAGCGCGTCGAAGGACATGGGGCGGCTCCTGCTCGGGGTTCGCATTAGGATACGGATCGGGCGCCGCAACAGTTCACATGCGGCGAAAATAAATTTGCGCCAGTTTTTTCTGATCCGGTCCCGGGGGCCTTTCGTATTCTTCGCATGTTGAACCCGGACCCCATGCCTGCAACAGTTTCCTTGGAACAGCCGCGCCTGCGCGTGCGGCGCGGCGCATGGCAGAAAGGCAGGCTGGCGGTGATGCAGCAAATGCCCCCCGAGGCCCCAAGTACCCAGACGGAATGGATGCTCGCGGTGCGCGACCAGCGCGACCGGGCCGCCTTCGGACGGCTGTTTGCCTTCTACGCGCCCCGGATCAAGGGGATGCTGATGCGCTCGGGCATGTCCGGGGCCGAGGCAGAGGATGTCGTTCAGGACGTCATGCTGTCGGTCTGGCGCAAGGCGGCGCAGTTCGATCCCGCCCGGGCCCAGGTTTCGGGCTGGATCTACCGCATCGCCCGCAACCGCCAGATCGACCTGGTGCGCCGCGCCCCCCGCACCCTGCCCGAGGAGGTAGAGATCGAGACGCCGCCCGAGGAAGACCCCGGCCAGCAGCTCGCCTTTGCCGAGGAGGCCGCCAAGCTGCGCGCCGCCCTAGATCAGCTCAGCCCCGATCAGCGCGAGGTCATCGCCCGCGCCTATCTGGGCGACCTCACCCACGGAGAGATCCGGGCCGAGACCGGCCTGCCTCTCGGAACCATCAAATCGCGCATCCGGCTGGGGCTGGAACGGCTGCGCCACGAATTGAAGGACCTGCGCCCGTGATGGACCAGATTGCCCATCATATTCCCGACACCATGCTGCGCGCCTATGCGGCGGGCCAACTGCCGCGCCCGTTCGAACTGGTGATCGCGGCCCATGTTTCGCTGTGCGACGACTGCCGCGCCCGGCTGGAGGCCGAGGACACCCTGGCAGGCACCCTGCTGGAAGGCGCCGCCACGCCCGCCGTGTCCGATGACCTGCTGGCGCGGATGCTGCTGCGCCTGGACGAGGCCGCGCCCCCCGCTGCCCCAGCCCGCATGGGCATCTACCCCGGTCCCGTGGCCGAGGCGCTGAACCATCAGCCGCCGCGCTGGCGCGCCGCCGGTGGCGGCGTGCGCCAGAAGATCCTGTTCGAGGACGGCAAGGGCTCGGTCCGGCTGCTGTGGATCCCCGGCGGCATGGCGGTGCCCGATCACGGCCACAACGGGCTGGAGCTGACCATGGTGCTGCAGGGCGCCTTCCACGACGAGACCGGGCAGTTCCGCACCGGCGACGTGGAGGTTGCCGACGAAAGCCTGGAGCATACGCCCATCGCCGACGAAGGCGTGCCCTGCATCTGCCTGGCCGCCACCGACGCCCGGCTGCGCTTCCGGTCCCTCCTGCCGCGCCTGGCCCAGCCCTTCCTGCGGATCTGACCGCCCGGCGGGTCGCTCCCGAAATGTGAAACTTTTGCTGCCCCCCTTGGGGCAGCTTGCGCGCGGCCCTTTATTTCCATAATTCACGAATTATGGAAAATGTGATTCCCACCCAGCTCTCGACCCTGGGCCACCCGCAGCGGCTGGCGATCTGGCGGCTGCTCATGCGCCGCCACCCCCAGGCCCTGCCCGCCGGAGAGATCGCCGAGATCCTGCACCTCAAGCCCTCGACCCTGTCGGTCTACCTGGGCGCGCTGCGGGCCACCGGGCTGATCGCCCAGCACCGCCAGGGCACCTCGCTGCGCTACAGCGCCGAGGTGGGCAGCGCCGGCACCCTGCTCGACTACCTCTTCAACGACTGCTGTCGCGGCCGCCCAGAGACCTGCCTGCCCGGCCCCGGACGCAAGGCGGCGAACCGCCTCTACAACGTGCTGTTCATCTGCTCGGGCAACTCCGCCCGCTCGATCTTCGCCGAGACGCTCCTGCGCCACCTCGCCGGGGACCGCTTCAACGCCTTCTCCGCCGGCACCGCGCCGCGCTCGGAACTGAACCCGGTCGCGCTGGAAACGCTGCGCGCCAAGGGCCACGACATTTCCGGGCTGCGCGCCAAGTCGATCCGCGACTTCCAGGGCCCGGAGGCCCCGCAGATGGATTTCGTCTTCACCGTCTGCGACGCCGCCGCGAACGAGGACTGCCCGGCCTGGGACGGCCAGCCGGTCAGCGCCCACTGGGGCCTGCCCGATCCGGTCGCCGCCACCGGCACCGAGGCCGAGCGCGCCCTTGCCTTCCAGCAGGCCTATGGCCTTCTGCTCAACCGGCTGCGCGCCTTCACCGCGCTGCCCCTCGCCGAACTCGACCGGATCTCCCTGCAAAGGGCGGTGGACGGGATCGCCACCCAGACGGAGCCTGCCCCATGACCACCTATGCGCTGAACGGCCTTGGCCGGATCGGAAAGCTTGCCCTGCGCCCGCTGCTGGAAAGCGGCGCCAGGATCGCCTGGATCAACGATGCCGAGGGCGATGCGGCAATGCATGCCCACCTGCTGGAATTCGACACGGTGCATGGCCGCTGGGCGGCGCAGATCCGTGCCGAGGCCGCTGCCATCACCATCGACGGCACCCGCCTGCCCTTCATCGGCACCCGGCAGATTGCCGAACTGCCGCTGGACGGCGTCGACGTGGTGATCGACTGCACCGGCCAGTTCAAGACCGCCGCAAAGCTTGCCCCCTATTTCGAGGCCGGCGTGCAGAAGGTCGTGGTCTCGGCCCCGGTCGCCGACCCTGACGCCGCCAATATCGTCATGGGCGTCAACGATCACATCTACGATCCCGCACAGCACCGGATCGTCACCGCCGCCAGCTGCACGACGAACTGCCTGGCCCCGGTGGTCAAGGTCATCCACGAGGGGCTCGGCATCCGCCACGGCTCGATGACGACGATCCACGACGTGACCAACACCCAGACCCTGGTCGACAAGGTGCACAAGGATCCCCGTCGCGCCCGCTCGGCGCTGAACGCGCTGATCCCCACCACCACCGGCTCGGCCCGCACCGTCGGCCTGATCTTCCCCGAGCTTGCCGGCAAGCTGAACGGCCATGCGGTGCGGGTGCCGCTGCTGAACGCCTCGCTGACCGACTGCGTCTTCGAGGTCGCCCGCGCCACCACCGCCGAAGAGGTCAACGCCCTCTTCAGGGCCGCCGCCGAAGGCCCGCTGAAAGGCATCCTCGGCTACGAGGAACGCCCCCTCGTCTCGGCCGATTACGTCAACGACCCGCGCAGCTCCATTGTCGATGCGCTCTCGACCATGATCATCGGTGGCACCCAGGTGAAGGTCTATGCCTGGTACGACAACGAATGGGGCTATGCCCACCGCCTGGTGGATGTCGCCCGCATGGTCGGCACGCGCCTCTGAGTTTCATCTTTCCCCAAATACGGCCTCCCACCCGCCAGAGGCCCCGGAGCTTCCGATGACAGACACCCCGCCCGCCAGAGGCGCCCTCCAGGCCTATGTCGCGGTCACCGCCGCCTACTGGGCCTTCATGCTGACCGACGGCGCGCTCCGGATGCTGGTGCTGCTGCATTTCCACACCCTCGGCTTCTCTCCGGTACAGCTCGCCTATCTCTTCCTTCTCTACGAGGTCGCGGGCATCCTCACCAATCTCTGCGCCGGCTGGATCGCCGCCCGCTTCGGGCTGACGAAGACGCTCTACGCGGGGCTGGCCCTTCAGGTGCTGGCGCTTCTGGCCCTCACCCGTCTCGATCCCGGCTGGGCGCTCGGCACCTCGGTCGCCTATGTGATGGCGGTGCAGGGCGCCAGCGGCGTCGCCAAGGATCTCGCCAAGATGAGCTCCAAGTCTGCGGTCAAGCTGCTGGCCCCGCAGGGCAACGGCAGCCTGTTCCGCTGGGTGGCGCTGCTCACCGGCTCGAAGAACGCGGTGAAGGGCGCGGGCTTCCTGCTGGGCGCGGGCCTGCTGGCGCTGGCAGGCTTCACCGCCTCGCTGCTGGCCATGGCGGGGGTGCTGGCCGTAATCCTCGCCGCCGTCGCCTGGCGCATGCCCGAGGGCCTGCCGAAGGGCCGCAAGGGCGTGAAATTCACCGACGTCTTCTCCCGCAACCCCGACATCAACTGGCTGAGCTTCGCCCGGGTCTTCCTCTTCGGCGCCCGCGATGTCTGGTTCGTGGTGGGCATCCCGATCTACTTCTACGCCGTGCTCTCGGACGGCAGCGCCGCCGGGGACCGCACGGCCTTCTTCGCAATCGGCAGCTTCATGGCGGTCTGGACGATCCTCTACGGCGCCATGCAGGCCCTGGCGCCGAAATTCCTGGGCGCCGCGACGCGACCGCAGGGGCAGATCATCGCCGCCACCCGCCACTGGGTCACCGCCCTGATCGCGATCCCGCTCATACTGGCGCTGCTGGTGGCCCTGGCGCCGACCCCCGCCCCCTGGCTAACCGCCACTCTGGCCCTGGGCCTGCTGGGATTCGGAGCCCTCTTCGCCGTGAACTCCGCCCTGCACTCCTACCTGATCCTCGCCTTCACCAGCGGCGCGCGCGTGACCATGGATGTGGGTTTCTACTACATGGCGAATGCCGCCGGCCGGCTTCTGGGCACGCTGCTGTCGGGACTCAGCTACCAGCTGGGCGGACTGCCCGCCTGTCTCGGCACGGCGGCGCTCCTGCTGGGGCTCAGCCGTGTCGGAGCGGGGCGTCTCGGCAAATAAACCTCTGGAAGTTCGACCCGTACCGGGCCGAGCCTCCGGCGGGGATATTTTTGGCCAGATGATAAAGAGCGCCCCCTCCCCGTCATCTGGCTGAAAATATCCCGGGGGAGTCGGCCAGAGGCCGACGGGGGCAGAGCCCCCCTTACGTTCCCGATCAGAGACCCGCTTCGCGGGCGATCTCGGCACGCGACTTGCGCGCGCGTTCCGTGGCCGACTTCAGCTGCCCGCAGGCCGCCATGATGTCCTCGCCCCGCGGCGTGCGGATCGGCGAGGCGTAGCCCGCCTTGTGGATAATGTCGGCAAACTTGCGAATCCGCGTCCAGTCCGAGCGCTGGTAGGGCGACCCCGGCCATTCGTTGAACGGGATCAGGTTGATCTTCGCCGGAATCCCCGAGATCAGACGCACCAGACGCCGCGCATCCTCGTCGCTGTCGTTCACATCCTTCAGCATCACGTATTCGAAGGTGATCCGTTCGGAGTTCGACAGGCGCGGATATTCCTTCAGCGCCGCCAGCAGCGTCTCGATGTTCCAGCGCTTGTTGATCGGCACAAGCTTGTCGCGGACCTCGTCGGTGGTGGCGTGGAACGACACCGCCAGCAGGCAGCCGATTTCCTCGGCCGCGCGAGCAATCTCGGGAACAACCCCCGAGGTCGAGAGCGTGATGCGGCGACGCGACAGCGCAATCCCCTCACCATCCATGGCGATCTTCATTGCATCGCGCACGCCCTCGAAATTGTAGAGCGGCTCGCCCATGCCCATCAGAACGATGTTGGACAGAAGGCGTGTCTCGTCCTTCGGCTTGCCGGGGGTCGGCCATTCGTCCAGGTCATCGCGCGCCAGCATGATCTGGCCGACAATCTCTCCGGGCGTCAGGTTGCGCACCAGCTTCTGCGTCCCCGTGTGGCAGAACGAACAGGTCAGCGTGCAGCCGACCTGCGACGACACGCACAGCGTGCCGCGATCTTCCTCGGGGATGTAGACCACCTCGACCTCGTGACCGCCGGCGATCCGCACCAGATATTTCCGCGTACCGTCTTCCGACACCAGCTTCGAGACCATCTCGGGCAGCTCGATCACGAAGTGATCCTTCAGCAACGCCCGGTAATCCTTGGCCAGGTTGGTCATCTGGTCGAAGTCGCGCACCCCCCAGTGGTAGACCCACTGCCACACCTGGTTGAGGCGCATCTTGATCTGCTTTTCGGGCGTGCCCGCATCCAGCAGCGCCTGGCGCATGCCCTCCCGCGTCATGCCCACAAGGTTCGCCGCCCCCTCCGGAAGCTTCCGGGGGATCGTCATGACATCCTGGGTGATCGGGGCGGTGGGGGTCTGGCTCATCGGTGGCGGCTCCTGCTCAAGGTCAGGGGTTATAGCGGATTCGTCCGCACATGAAAACAGGGCGCGTCACGCATGACGCCCCCCACCTGTTTCCGGCCGCCTTCAGCCCAGCTCCGGGCTTACTTGCAGCGTTTCCCGGCTTCTTCCAGGGCTGCCGTGAACCCCATGAGCGAGAAGGTATCCTGGGTCTGCGTCCCGCGGCTGGAATGGCCGGTCAGCACCGCCTCGGCCCCGCCGCGCATCGCGGCCAGGATCTTGGCATCGTCGCCCGGACCCGCCGGCCAGGCCCATTCGCCCTCGGTATAGAGATCGAAGGAATTGTTGCCGACCGAGATCTTCACCGTGGAGCCGCCCTCGAACGGGTAGCCACCGGTAAAGGCCAGCTGGCCGCTGACGTTCGAACCGGGCCGGTAGAAGGCCATCAGCTGGATCTCGCCGCGCGACACCGACACGGGCTTGCCGCCCTTGGTATTCACCGTCTTCTTCGGGACCGACACCGCCCAGCATTCCTTGGGGTTGGAATCCTCGAACACGCTCCAGTCCGTCTGGACGGACACGCGATTGTCGCTCTCCTGTTGTGCATGGGCTCCGCCTGCCATCAGCGCGAGGGCCGCTGCGGCCGCAAGGGTCCGGGATGTCATGTATTCAGCCTCCAAGCTGCTTGCCTCATTCGGAGCCCCGGCGCCTTGCTGGCACTCTTGGGATCTCCCGTTGCTTCGACGTAGCAACAATAATCCCATGTCTGCCACATGCGAAAGGCGAACGCACAAAAAATCGCAGAAGCTTGAAGGCCAGCCCCCCCGATCGGCTGCCTTCCCCCGCGTCCCCGGCTCCCTCATCTGGCCGGAAATATCCTCGGGGGGTGAATGGCGGCCCGCAGGGACGCCAGAGGGGGCCGACAGCCCCCTCCCCCGCCCGACGCAAAACGCCCGGGAAGATCTCTCTCCCCGGGCGCCCCCAATCATCCGGCCTCCACCTCAGTCGGTGGATTTCAGCCCCTCGGGCTGGCCCACCACGACGAAGCGCAGCTTGTCGGGATCAAGGTACTCCTTCGCCACCCGGTTCACGTCGGCCAGGGTCACCGCATCGATCTTGTCGTTGCGCGACGCCGGGTAGTCGATCGGCATGCCGTCATGCTGCATCCCCACCAGGATCGAGGCTATGGTGCCGTTGCCGTCGAAGCGCAGCGGGTATTCGCCCGTCATGTACTTCTTGGCATTGGCCAGCTCCTCGGCGGTGACGCCATTCTTCGCGATCTCGCCCCACTGGTCCTTGATGACCTTGATCGCCTCGGCGACCTTGTCGTTCGAGGAGGCGACAGACCCCATCCACAGGTCCGCGTGATCGCGGTCCACAAGGTAGGAATAGACGCCGTAGGTCAGGCCGCGCTTGACGCGCACCTCCTTCATCAGCCGGCTTTCAAAGCTGCCGCCGCCCAGGATGGTGTTCAGGATATAGGCCGGGAAGAAGTCCGGATCGTTCAGGTCCAGCCCCTTCTGCGCCCAGATCACCTGGGCCTGGGGGGTGTCGTAGGGCACCACCGTCACGCCGGGCGTCAGCGTCAGCTTGGCATCGCCGGGCAGCGCCGCGCCGCCGGTGGGCAGATCGCCCAGCAGCCGGTCCAGCAGCTTGCCCAGCTGTTCGGGGGTGATGTCACCGACGGCGGCGATGTTCACCCGGTCCTTCACCATGACGTTCTTCCAAGCGGTCACGATGTCGTCGCGGTTCAGCGCCTTCACGCTTTCCTCGGTGCCGTTCAGCGAGGTGGCATAGGGGTGATCCCCGAAGGCCTCCTTGTCGAAGGTCGTCGAGGCGATCTTGCCGGGATCCTGCTTGTTGGACGCGATGATCGAAAGCACCTGCTCGCGCACCCGGTCGATGGCATCCTGCGGGAAGGTCGGCTCCACCAGGGACTGACGCAGAAGGTCGACCGCCTTGTCGCGGTTCTCGCTCAGGAAGCGGGCCGAGACCGACAGCGTGTCGTCGCCGACATCGTAGTTGAAGCTTGCGGCCAGGTCGTCCTCGGCCTTGGCGAACTGCTGGCTGTCCATCTTGCCCGAGCCCTCTTCCAGAAGGCCGGTCATCAGGTTGGTGGCGCCGCGCTTGCCGGGCAGGTCCAGAGAGGCCCCGCCGGCGAACTGCATGTCGAGCGCGGTGAAGGGAATCGAATGTTCCTCGACCAGCCAGGCGGTGATGCCGCCGGGGCTGGTGACCTTCTGGATATGCACCTCGGCCAGCGCCGGCAGCGCCACGAGGGAAAACAGGACGGGCAGAACGAAACGGATCATCGGGTCAGCTCCCCGGAAGTGGGCGCGGCCACGCGGGCGGGCGCGTCGGTGCCGGTGTCGGAATCGGGCGGGGTCAGGTAGCCGGTGACCGAATGGTCACGGTTCAGCACCTCTTTCGCGGCCGCAAGGATCTGCGCGGGCGTGGTCTTGTCGAGGATCTCCGGCCAGTCCTGCACATCCTTGACCGTCAGTCCCGAGGTCAGCGCGGCGCCGTACATGCGGGCCAGCCCGTCCACGTCGTCGCGGTCATAGATCTGCCCGGCACGAATCTGCATCTTCAGCCGGTCCAGATCCTCCTGGTTGACGCCGTCCTTCAGGAACTGCGCCAGCACCTTGTCGATGCCCGCCTCAAGCTGTTCCAGCGTGACGCCCGGGGCGGGCACGCCATAGACCCCGAAGGTGGTGTCGTCGTAGCTGGTGCCGCTGTAGTAGGACGACGCGTAGACCGCCAGTTTCTGCTTCACCACCAGATCCTCGTAAAGCTTGCCGGTGGTGCCGCCCAGCAGCCCCGACAGCAACGTCAGCGCGGCGGCCTTCTGCTGGTCGCCCGCGTCGCGCTCGGGCGCCAGGTAGCTGCGGGTCACGTAGGGCTGGGCAACGCGGGCATCGCGCATGGTCAGGCGACGCTCGGCCAGCTGCGGCGGCTCCTGCGGGCGCATCCGGGGACCCAGATCGGGATTGGCGGGGATCGGGCCATAGTACTTCTGGGCCAGTTCCTTCACCTTGTCGGGCGTCACGTCGCCCGCGACCACCAGCACCGCGTCATTGGGCGCGTAGTACTTGTGGTAGAAGTCCGTCGCCTCCTTGAGCGAGAGCTTCTCCATCTCCTGGCGCCAGCCGATCACCGGGATGCCGTAGGGGCTGTTGAGGTATTGCGCCGCGTTCAGCTGTTCGCCGAACAGCGCCTGGGGATTGCTGTCGATGCGCATGGCGCGCTCTTCCAGGATCACCTGGCGCTCCGTGTCGACGACATCGGGGGTCAGCTTCAGATGGGTCATCCGGTCGGATTCCATCTTCATCATCAGCGGCAGCCGGTCGGCGGCGACGCGCTGGAAATAGGCCGTGTAATCCTGCGTCGTGAAGGCGTTGTCAGAGCCCCCGTTGGCCGCCACCGTGGCCGAGAACTCTCCGGCCTTCATGGTGTCGGTGCCCTTGAACATCAGGTGTTCCAGGAAGTGGGCGATGCCCGAGACGCCGGGCTGCTCGTCGGCGGCGCCGACCTTGTACCAGACCATCTGGACGACGACCGGGGCCCGGTGATCCTCGATCACGACCACCTCGAGGCCGTTATCGAGCTTGAAATCCGTGACCTGATCCGCCGTGTCTGCCGCACGGGCCGGGCCGGTCACAACGGCCAGGGCAAGGGCCCCGGCAACGAGCCGCAAGTACATGCGCCCTCCTCTCGTCTGAACGAACTTTGGGGAAAGATACGTCGCGGCGGGCCGCCCGCAAGGGAGGGCGGCACTTCTCACCGCGATGTGTTGATCCGATGGTGGTATCGTGAAGCGTCGGCACAATCCGCAATTGCAGCCCCAACGCCCCCCGAAAAGCGAAAAGGAGGGCCAGGGCCCTCCTTCGATCATCTGCCGGATTCGGTGATTTCCGGGGACACGCTGCGGTCCTGCGGCAGCAGGATGGCCGGGGTCGATCCGTCGCCGGGCGGCGAGGTCGGGGTTTCGATCCCGGCAGCCCGGGCGCGCGCCGCAGCCTTCTGGGCGTCCAGCGTCTGGTCCTTGTAGGCCTCGTAGTAGCGGTCGATCCCAAGGATGTTCAGGAAACCGAAGCGCGACATCTTGCGGCGGAAGGCGGTGTCTTCCTTCTCAAGCGTCGGACGGATCGAGGGATCGATGCCGTCGCGGGACGCATAGGTCACCAGCGCCGTGTCCGAAGCAGGCACCCGCCCGGCATCGACCAGCGCCGAAGCCTTGCCCCCAAGCGCCGTCACAGCATCCGCGCGCGGCGTCTGGTCCACCAGGTTCGCGCCGCCCGGCGTGGGCACCGGAAGGGTGGTGTAATTCGCGGGCTGCTCAAGGTCCTTTGTGGGCAGGACGTCGAATTCCTCAGGACCGGCGCTGGTCTTGTGGAACTTGCGCATGCTGATGTCGCGGTCGCTTCCGCAGGCCGCCAGCGCACAAACCGTTGCCAGCGCAAGACCCGTTGCCATTCTCATCGGCAGCCTCCTTGTTTCGGGCGAGGAGTATCGCATCCCCATGCCGAGGTCACGCCCCTTTCTGGGCAGGCATCAGCACCAGCAGCACGGCGCCGAGGAAGATCGCCGCATCCGCCACGTTGAAGGCAAAGGGATTGACGATGCCGCAGCAGGTGACGTTCAGGAAGTCCGCCACCGCGCCATACCACAGCCGGTCGATCACGTTTCCGAGCGCGCCGCCGATGATCAGCCCGGCGGCCACCTGGCCCCAGGTGCCCGGCCGCTGGCGCCGCACCCAGTAGAGCACCGCCAGGCAGATCACCACCGCGACGCCGATCAGGATCCAGCGGGCATTCTGGCTGCCGCTGCCGGCGAAAAGGCCGAAGTTGATGCCCTCGTTCCAGGCCATGCGGAAACTGAGGAACCCGTCGATGACCGGGATCCTCAGCTTGCTTTCCAGGTCGAGCCCCTGAACCACGATGATCTTGGTCACCTGGTCCAGGAGGATCGACAGAAAGGCCGTCAGGGTGACGATGCGCATCCAGGCCTCAGTGGCGGAAGTGGCGCATGCCGGTCATGACCATGGCCAGACCTGCCTCGTCCGCCGCGTCGATGACTTCCTGGTCGCGCATGGAGCCGCCCGGCTGGATCACCGCCGTGGCACCGGCTTCGGCTGCGGTCAGCAGACCGTCGGCGAAGGGGAAGAACGCGTCCGAGGCAACGACCGACCCGATGGTCAGCGGCTGGGCAAGGCCCATCGCCTCGGCCATGTCCTGCGCCTTGCGCGCGGCAATGCGGCAGCTGTCGACGCGGGACATCTGGCCGGCGCCCACACCCACGGTCGCGCCGTCCTTGACGTAGACGATGGCGTTGGACTTCACGTGCTTGGCGACCTTCCAGGCGAACAGCAGGTCGGCCATTTCCTTGTCCGAGGGCTTGCGCTTGGTCACGACCTTCAGGTCGTCCATGTCGATATGACCCGAGTCCTTGTCCTGCACCAGCATCCCGCCCGAGACCTGCTTGACCATCAGGCCCGCGGTCTTCGGATCCGCCAGACCGTCGGTCAGCAGCAGGCGCAGATTCTTCTTCTTCGAGAGCAGTTCCTTGGCGGCCTCATCGGCGCCGGGCGCGATGATCACCTCGGTGAAGATCTGGGAGATCTCTTCGGCGGTTTCCAGGTCCAGCGGCTGGTTCAGCGCGATGATGCCGCCGAAGGCCGAAGTGCGGTCGCAGTCGAAGGCGTTGGTATAGGCTTCGCGCAGGGTCTCGCCGCGCGCCACGCCGCAGGGGTTGGCGTGCTTGATGATTGCGCAGGCCGGGCCGTTGGCGGGCAGGAATTCCGAGACCAGCTCGAACGCGGCATCGGTGTCGTTGATGTTGTTGTAGGACAGTTCCTTGCCCTGCACCTGGGTCGCGGTGGCAACCCCCGGACGGGCCGAGCCATCGGTGTAGAAGGCAGCCGACTGGTGCGGGTTCTCGCCGTAGCGCAGGGTCTGCGCCAGGGTGCCGGCGAAGACGCGGCGGCGCGGCGCGGCGTCGTTCAGCGCATCGGCCATCCAGGTCGACACGGCGGCGTCATAGGCGCCGGTGCGGGCATAGGCGGTCTGCGCCAGTTTCTGACGGAAGGCGTAGGAGGTCGCGCCGTCATGGGCGTCCAGCTCGGCCAGCAGGGCCGCGTAATCTTCGGTATCCACCACGACGTTGACGAACTTGTGGTTCTTCGCCGCCGCGCGGATCATCGCCGGGCCGCCGATGTCGATGTTCTCGATGCAGGTGTCGTAGTCGGCACCCTTCGCGACGGTTTCCTCGAACGGGTAGAGGTTCACGATCAGCAGGTCGATCGGACCGATGTCATGGGCTTCCATGGCCGCAACGTGGGTCGGGTCGTCGCGCAGCGCCAGCAGGCCGCCATGGACCTTGGGGTGCAGCGTCTTGACGCGACCGTCCATCATTTCCGGGAAACCGGTGACCTCGGCCACGTCCTTCACGGTCAGGCCGGCCTCGCGCAGCATCCCCGCGCTGCCGCCGGTGGACAGAAGCTCGATCCCGCGCTCGGTCAGCGCCTTGGCCAGCTCTACGAGGCCGGTCTTGTCGGAAACGGAAATCAGCGCGCGGCGCACCGGATGAAGTGCGAGGGTATCGGTCATTGGGTCAGGTCCAGGCAGCGTTACAGGTCAGGTCACTTCGGTCGCGGGCGCCTCCGCCTCCTCCTCGGGGACGTCCCGGATGGCGAGGGGAGTACCCTCTGCCTTGGCGAAAGACCAGCGAATGCGCGTCGCATACTCCATTGCGCGCCCGGAGAGAACCAGCTGTTTTGTACTGGCGGGCTTCAGCCGCCCCCTTTCCAGCCAGACCGAGGGCTCTACCGTCAGCTCAAAGCGCCCGACCGGCTGGAAGACCCAGGATTCGCCACTGAGCAGCGTCAGCGTGACGCTGTTGCGCGCCAGGTCCAGATCGGGGCGCACGTCGGGATGCAGATGGAAGCGCAGCCGCCAGGGCACGCCCAGCCGCGACGCCGCCTTCGAGGCGCGGTCGAAGCGGCGCTTGCCGCCATCATTCAGCGCCAGCAGCAGATCCTCGCCGCTCAGGCTGCGGCCATCGCGCGACAGGGTCAGCTTGCGGGCATGGGTCAGGCCATAGCGCTTCTGGTAGCCGTCATGGGCGCCCTCGAAGCAGATCCCGCCCGACACCTCCTCCAGCGTGTGCGGCGTGTGGCGGGGGATCTCGGCCAGGGTCTCGCTCCGCGCCGCCTGCACCGAGGAAGAGGCGCCATCAAGGCAAAGCACCGAATGGCTGGGGGTGGAGCGCCCGGCGCGGCGCCAGTCATCGCCAAAGCTGCGCCCGGTGCCGCAGCTGACCACCACGGGCCGGCGGCCCGAGGTCAGCTCGAACGCCAGGGTCGAGGCATGGGCCTGCGCCCCGGCCTCTCCGGCGGCGGGCGGATCGGCATCGACGATGACATCGGTGCGCCCCGCCTGAAGCCGGCCATAACCCATGGCCATCCCCGAAGACAGCCGCGCCGGCACGCAGCTGTCGCGCAGCGCCTGGTCCAGCCGCCCCTCGATCCCCGGCCCACCGCCATGGAAGCGTGCCAGCCCGCCATCGCCGTGGCGCAGCCGCCGCAGCACCGGCGCGATGCGCACGATCGCCGCCTGAAGCTTCGGGGCGGGCGGACGGCCCGCCGCCTCGATCGCCGCGGCGGCCCATGTCAGCAGGCAGAAGATCTCAAGCAGTTCCTCGGGGTTGCGCGAAGGGATCTGGCCTTCGGCGCCAATGCGCGCCGCCGCCTCTCGCTCCAGCGCGGCGATCCCGGCCAGTGCACGCGCCTCCATCCCCTCCAGCGCCAGACCGGCGCAGACCAGCCCGCAAAGCGCCTCGAACCGGGGCAGCCCCTCGGGGGCAGAACGGGCGCGGCGGGCCAGGAACAGGGTCTGGCGGGCCAGCCCCTCGAAATAGAGGTTCTGCGCCTCGGCGCCCTGCCCGCGCAGCAGGAACAGCGCGTGATGCACCAGCCGGATCAGCCGCCGCCCGGCCAGTTCGGGGCGCCAGCCCGGGCCCTGTCCGCGTCCGTAGCGGTCGAACCAGTCGGCAATCCAGCGCTGCGCCAGATCCCGCGCCGGCGGGCTGCCGACGGCGGCCAGGTCATCCAGCCAGGCAAAGCCGTGGATCTCGTCCAGGAAGGCGGCATCGGGGGCCTCGACCTGCCAGAGCGTCCCCGGCCCGGTCGGGATCTGGGCCGAGAACAGGTAGTTGCCCTGCAACAGCGCAAAGCCCCGGGCATAGCTGCCGGTGCTGCGCGGTTCGGGCTGGGAAATCAACGCGCTGACCGGGTGGCCCCGGGTGGCGCGCCAGGCCTGAAGCCGGTTCAGCGCACCAACGGCGGTTCCCCCCGGGGGGAGGGTCTTGGATCTGGACATCGGGGCCTCGCTCGCTCGGGCGGCACTCTTCCGGCGCCTGCACGAAGCCTAGCCTGCGGCCCCGCCGCTGTCATGTCACAATAGGGATCAAGGCGCCGATCAGCGGGTCAGCACCGCCATGTAGAAGCCATCCATGCCGCCCAGATCGGGCCACAGATCCGGGGTCAGGCGCAGCCCGCCCTCTTCGGTGATCCAGGCCGGGTCGATGCCGGGACGTTCCAGCGCGCTGCGATCGACGCGCAGGTCCGGATGACGTTCCAGCGCCTCCTCGATCTGGCACTCGCCCTCGTCGGGAATCAGCGAGCAGGTGCAGAAGACCAGCCGCCCGCCGGGGTTCAGCAGGCTCAGCGCATGGTCGATCATGAAGGATTGCAGGCCGATCAGGTCGCCGATTTCCGCGCCGTCGCGGGCGTGCGGCAGATCGGGGTGGCGGCGGATCGTGCCGGTCGCCGAACAGGGCGCATCCAGCAGGATCGCATCATAGCGCCCCTCGTGCTCCATCGCGTCGCCGGCGATGACGGTCGCCTTAAGCCCGGTGCGTTTCAGGTTCGCCTCCAGCCGTTTCAGACGGTGGGCGGACAGGTCCACCGCCGTCACCTCGGCCCCGGCGGCGGCGACCTGCAGGGTCTTTCCCCCGGGCGCGGCGCACAGATCCAGGATCTTCTCGCCCTGCTTGGGGGCCAGCAGCTTCACCGGCAGGGCGGCGGCGGCATCCTGCACCCACCACGCGCCCTCCTCGTATCCCGGCAGCGCCGAGATCTGCCCCGCCTCCGCCAGCCGGACCGATCCGGTGGGCAGCAGCACGCCGCCCAGCTTTTCCGCCCAGTCGGCAGCCTGCGCCGGATCGCGCGGCGTCAGGTCCAGCGGCGCGCCGGCGGCATGGGCGGCCTCGAAAGCCAGCATCTGCGCGCTGGAATAGGCCGCAACCAGCGGCTCGCGCAGCCAGTCGGGCAGACGCGGCGCGCGCAGCTTCGGCCATTCGGAGGGCGCCTCATCGGCGATCTTGCGCAGCACGGCGTTGACCAGCCCCTTCAGATGCCCCTGGCGCGGCATCCGCGACACCGCGTTCACCGCATCGTTGACCACGCCATGGGCGGCCTCGCCATGGGCCAGCTCCCAGGTGGCGATGCGCAGGACGTTGCGCACCGGCAGCGGCGGCAGCTTCTTCAGGTGCTTCGCCAGCAGCCGGTCGCAGCGTTCCAGACCGCGCAGGGTCTCGGCGGCCAGCCGTTGCGCGCGGGCCCGGTCGGCCCCCGCCATGCCCGCGGCCCAGGGCGCATCCGAGAGGTCGGCCAGAAGCCGCGGCTCCTCGCCCAGCACCTCGTTCAGCATCCGCAGCGCGGCACCGCGCGCCGAGGGCGCCCGGCGGGTGTCGGCTTTGGGCGCCGCCTGGGGGCGCGCATTCGGGGTACGGGGGCGTCGGGGAGCAGGCATGTCGGGGTCCGGGTCAGGTTGCGAAGGCACAGGGCGCGCGTATATCATGGGCGAAGCCGAAAGGAACCGCCATGTCGGCGAAGCCGAAAGGAACCGTCATGTCCCAGGACGATCTCATCCCCGATTCCGCCCCGCAGGAAGACGCCACCCCGCGCGCCGCCTCGGGCACGCCGCTCAGCGATCTGCCCCCCGCCGCGCAGCGCGCCCTGGCCGAGGCCGCCGAACGCCGCGCCGCCGCCGAGGCCGCCTCCGACGCCGCGCCGCGCGAATACGGTGGCCGCGACGGGCTGGACCCCGCCCGCTTCGGCGACTGGGAGAAGAAGGGCCTGGCGATCGACTTCTGATCGCCTGATCGCCTGATCGCCGCCCCTAGCGGATCTCGAAATCGCGCTTTCGGCCCTTGCCGGCATCGGCGGTGAACCGCAGGGTGTTGGCCAGGGTCTTCACGCTCTGGCAATTCATCGGCAGGGTATCATCACCGGCGCTCATGGTGCGGCAGAACAGCCCGTCCTTCCAGTGCCAGCGCCCGGTGACCCGCCGCCCCAGGCTCTTGCCGCGCAGGTTGCCGTTGGCGTGCAGCCGCATCGACAGCCCCAGCGACCACAGCACATGCCCGTCCACCAGCGCCAGGAAATCCGAGCGCGTCTCGATCTGTCGGAACCCCTTGGCGGCCAGCGGGGCCGCGCAAAGCACGCTGAACAGCATGGTCCCGATCAGGAAGGTCACGGGCAGCGGGCGGGCGGAGGGTCGGGAAAGCATGTCCCGACCATCCACGAAACCACCGGAAAATCAATCCACCCGGCGGTCAAAACCTGCAAGGTGAACATATTTTTTGCAGGACCCGCCGCCGCTTGCCGGGCCTCAGGCCCCGGGCTTCAGCCCCAGCACATCCAGCATGTCATAGGCCCCCGGGCCCTTGTCCTGCCCCCAGAGCGCGGCCTTGATGGCGCCACGCGCAAAGACCGAACGGTCCTCGGCGACATGGCGCAGGATCACCCGCTCGGATTCAGAAGCGAAGAGCACGTCATGCTCGCCCACGATGCCGCCCGCCCGCACGGCGGCAAAACCGATATGACCGCGCTCGCGGGCTCCGGTGATGCCGTCACGGCCCCGGTCGGCGACCTGCGCCAGCTCGACACCACGGCCCTCGGCGGCGGCCTCGCCCAGCATCAGCGCGGTGCCGGAAGGCGCATCGACCTTGCGGCGGTGATGATACTCGACCACCTCGATGTCGAAATCCTCGTCCAGCGCCGCCGCCACCTGCTTGGCCAGCTGCACCAGCAGGTTGACCCCCAGGCTCATGTTGCCGGCGCGCACCATCACCGCGTGGCGCGAAGCGGGCTCCAGCGCGGCGATCTCCTCGGGGGCAAAGCCGGTGGTGCCGATCACGTGCACCGCACGCGCCTGGGCCGCCAGGGCGGCGAATTCCAGCGTCGCCGCCGGGGTGGTAAAGTCGATCACCGCCTGCGCCTTCGAAAACGCCTCCAGCGCATCGTCGCTCGCCACCACGCCGACGGCCGTGCCGCCCATCGCCTCGCCCACGTCGCGGCCGACCCAAGGATGGCCCGGGCGCACCACGGCCCCCACCAGGCGCACCGCGTCGCTCTCCAGCACGCAGCGCATCAGCATCTGGCCCATCCGGCCCGCCGCGCCGGTGATCACGATTCCAGGTTTCTCGTTCATCTCGACCCTCCGGTTTTCCCGCTGAATATCCCGGCAGGTCCCCCCTCGCCACCCCACCCCTTTCATCTTTCCTCAAATATGCCGGGGGAATCCCGCGCAGCGGGATGGGGGCAGCGCCCCCCGCACGCGCTCTCCACTTGGCAAAACCCCTGCAAACCTCTAGATGCAGCCCATGAGCAAGAACAAGTTCCATGACGGGCCCGGCCCCTCCCAGCGTCAGCTTCGCGTCGGCGAGACCATTCGCCGTGGCCTCTCGGAGCTTCTGCAACGTGGCGACATCCACGACCCCGAGCTGAATCGCCTGTCGATCACCGTGGGCGAGGTGCGCTGCTCGCCCGATCTCAAGATCGCGACGGCCTATGTCATGCCGCTGGGCGGTGGCGACGTCACCGAGGCGATCCAGCTGCTCAAGCGCAACAAGCACGAGATGCGCCGCGCCATCGGGCGCAAGCTGAACCTCAAGTTCACCCCCGACCTGCGTTTCCGCCCGGACGAGACCTTCGACCGGCTGGACGAGACGCGCCGCCTGTTCTCGGATGAAACCGTCCAGCGCGACATCCACGGCGCCGAGGACGATTTCGACGAGGACGAGGGCTGAGCGGGAATGCTCCTGCGCGCCGCACTCCTCGCCCTCGGGCTGACGCCGCTGCTGGCCCCGCTGTTTCCCATGCCCGCCATGGCGCTGGAGTGCCGCAACGAGACCTGGAACGGCACCCGCTACGCCCTCTGCGAGGTCGATCCCGCCAAGGACGACCTCCGCCTCTTCCTCTATGATCCCGGCGGCGCGCCCTATGGCGAATTCGACGCGCTGAATGCCCGCCTCGGCGTCGAGGGCAAGACCCTCGGCTTTGCCATGAACGCCGGCATGTACCACGAGGACCGCAGCCCCGTCGGCCATTACATCGAGAACGGCAAGGAGCTGAAGCAGGTCATCCCCAATGCCGGTCCCGGGAATTTCGGCCTGCTGCCGAACGGCGTCTTCTGCCTGACCCCCGGCAAGGCCCGCGTCGTCGAGACCCTGCGCTACCAGGCCGAACGCGACCAGCTGAACTGCACATACGCCACCCAGTCCGGGCCGATGCTGGTCATCGACGGCAAGCTGCACCCCGCCTTCAACCCCGACAGCACCTCGCGCTACATCCGCAACGGCGTCGGCGTCACCGAATCCGGCGACAAGGCGGTCTTCGTGATCTCGCGCCAGCCCGTGACCTTCCACGAATTCGCCAGCTTCTTCCGCGACCGGCTGGAACTGCCGCAGGCGCTCTATTTCGATGGCAACATCTCGCGGCTCTATGCGCCGCAGCTCGGGCGCAACGACTGGGGTCAGGAAATGGGGCCGATCGTCGGCGTCGTCGTCGACAAGCCCGACAGCGACCCCGAGACCCCCTCGAACTGAGTTGACCCGAACGACCCGCCCCTTTAGAGGGACGGCCTTCTAGGGCAGCATTCTCAGGGGACGCGACATGGGACGCAGGCGCAAGGGACGCGACATCTCGGGCTGGATCGTGGTGGACAAGCCCGCGGGCCTGACCTCCAACGCCGTGGTCAACAAGGTCCGCTGGGCCTTCGACGCCAACAAGGCCGGCCATGCCGGCACCCTCGACCCGGAAGCCACCGGCGTCCTGGCCGTGGCGCTTGGCGAGGCCACCAAGACCGTGCCCTACATCACCGACGCGCTGAAGGCCTATGTCTTCACCGTGCGCCTCGGGCAGGCCACCAACACCGATGACGCCGAGGGCGAGGTGATCGCGCAAAGCGACGCCCGCCCCGAGGACGCCGCCATCAAGGAGGCCCTGCACGGTTTCGTCGGCGACATCATGCAGGTGCCGCCCAAGTTCTCGGCGGTGAAGATCGACGGTGAGCGCGCCTACAAGCTGGCCCGCGACGACGAGGAGTTCGAGATCGCGGCGCGGCCGCTCTTCGTCGAAAGCCTGATCCTGCTGGAACGCCCCGACGCCGATCACATCACGCTGGAGATGGTCTGCGGCAAGGGCGGCTACGTGCGCTCCATCGCCCGCGATCTGGGCGAGAAGCTGGGCTGCTTCGGCCATGTGCGCAACCTGCGCCGCGTCTGGTCCGGCCCGTTCGAGGCCGACAAGGGCGTCTCTCTGGCCACCATCGAGGAGCTGGCGCGCACGCCCGAGCTGGATCAGCACCTGCTGCCGCTGGAGCTGGGCCTGACCGACCTGCCCCATGTCGCCGCCACCTCGGAGGGCGCCGCCAAGATGCGCCACGGCAACCCCGGCATGGTGATCGCCTCGGGGGTGGATTACGGCGAGGATTGCTGGGCCAGCCACAACGGCGTGCCGGTCGCGGTCGGCCAGTTCCGCGCCGGGGCCCTGCACCCCAGCCGGGTCTTCAACCTCTCCGAAGAGCAATGATCACCGAGCGCCGCTTCCTGAAGGGCGATGCCCGGAGCGCGGCGCTCTATTCCCCCTGCGAACGCTACCGCTACGCGCTCAGCCGGGAATGGGCCGAGGGGGCGCGCATCCTCTACGTGATGCTGAACCCCTCGACCGCCACCGAGACCCAGAACGACCCCACCGTCGAGCGCTGCGAGCGCCGCGCCCGCACGCTGGGCTATGGCGGCTTCCGGGTCTGCAACCTCTTTGCCTGGCGCGAGACCTCTCCGGCCCTGCTGAAGAAGGCCTCCGAACCCATCGGACCCGAGAACGACCGCCTGCTGCGGGAGGCCGCCGACTGGATCGGCCCCGACGGCCTGATCCTGTGCGGCTGGGGCGTGCACGGCAGCCACATGGGGCGCGGGGCAGAGGTGAAGGCGCTGCTGAAGGGCACCGGGCGTCGTCTGGCGCATCTGGGGCTGACCAAGGACGGCGAGCCGCGCCATCCGCTCTACGTGGCCTACGCGACGCAGCCGACCGACTGGGTGTGAAAGACCGGGCGTGAAAAAGGGGCCCGAAGGCCCCTTCCCCAGTCATTCCCCGGGCGTCATCCCTTGGTCGCCGCCGCGTACCAGTCGCGGATCTTCTTTCTTTCCGCATCTTCCATGAAGCTGACATTGGCCGGCGGCATGGCATGGCTGAGGCCCGCCTCAAGGTAGATCATCCGGGCATTGCGGGCGATCTGGGCATCCGTGTCCAGCCGCACGCCCTTCGGCGCCCAGAGGATGCCGTCATAGCCCGGCTCCTTGGCGTGGCACATCGAACAGCGGCCCATCACGATGTCATGCACCTCGGTGTAGCCCGGCGCCTCGGTGAAGTGCTTGAGGTTCTCGCTGACCTGCTCCTGGTCCTTGTGGAAGAACAGCGGCGCGGTCGACAGCCAGGCGATCAGGATGAAGATCAGCGCGGTGACCAGCCAGGTCCAGTAGGGCATCCCCTGGCGCGAATGCATCGAGTTGAAGAAATGCCGGATCGTCACGCCCATCAGGAACACCAGGCTGGCGATGATCCAGGTGTACTGGGTCGAGAACGCCAGCGGGTAGTGGTTGCTGAGCATCATGAAGATGACCGGCAGCGTCAGGTAGTTGTTGTGGGTCGAACGCTGCTTGGCGATCTTGCCATACTTGGCATCGGGCTTGCGCCCCGCCTTCAGGTCGGCGACCACGACGCGCTGGTTCGGCATGATGATCATGAAGACGTTCGCGCTCATGATCGTGGCGGTGAAGGCCCCCAGATGCAGCAGCGCCGCCCGCCCCGAGAAGACATGGGTGTAGAAATACGCCAGGCACACCAGCAGAACGTAAAGGCCCAGCATCAGCCGGGTGTTGTCATCGCCGAACTTCGACTTGCAGAGCCGGTCGTAGACCAGCCAGCCGAAGGCCAGGGAGCAGATCGAGATCACGATCGCCCAGCCGGTCGGGATATCGAGGACCGCCGGGTCCACGAGGTAGAAATCGGCGCCCATGTAATAGACGAGGCACAGCAGCGCGAAGCCCGACAGCCAGGTCGAATAGGCCTCCCACTTGTACCAGATCAGGTCGTCGGGCATCTGCGCCGGCGCCACCAGGTACTTCTGCACGTGGTAGAAGCCCCCGCCGTGCACCTGCCATTCCTCGCCATCCGCGCCCGAGGCCAGGTTGCGGTCCCGGTGCAGCCCCAGGTCCAGTGCGATGAAGTAGAACGACGACCCGATCCATGCGATCGCCGTGATCACATGCAGCCAGCGCACCGCGAATTCGATCCACGCCCCGAGGGCGGCCCAATCATACATCTGTCCCTGTTCCCCGATATCTCTCTCTCGCCGAATGGATCACGAAACGCGATCTGCGGCAAACCCTCGCCTGCCTTGCAAAGGCGTGCATTCACGGACAGGAATGTCAGCACCACGCCGGAAGGCCGATCTGTTCCTTCGCATATCCCCCGCGGCTGGGAAAGGCCGCGCAGGGTCGCCTCACGGCCCCCGGGGCGCAGGGCGATCAGGAAACGGGCAGTTCGGCCCCGGGCAAGCCCAGGAGGACTTCATGAAGACCGAAACCGTCAATGGCATGCCGCTGGAAACCTGGACCCCGCAAGAGGTCCGGGCCGCGCTTCAGGCCGGTCAGATCGTGCTGATCGACGTGCGCACGCCGCAGGAATACATGTTCGAACATATCGAGGGCGCGCTGCTGATGCCGATGTCCTTCTTCACCCCCGCCACCCTGCCCGGCCAGGAGAGCAAGCGCATCGTGCTGCACTGCGGATCGGGGATGCGCTCTGACAAGGTGGCGCGCCGCGCGCTTGAGGCCGGCCTGCCCATGATCGCCCATATGGAGGGCGGCTTCGGCGCCTGGAAGGCCGCCGGCCTGCCCTATACCGGCACCGACATGGCGACGGGCGCGCCAAAGCCGGTCACCCCCTGAAGTCGCGGCCCTGAAGTCACGACCCTGAAACGGCAAAAGGCCCGGGATCTCTCCCGGGCCTTTCGTTTGGATGCTCCGAAGGGGATCAGCCCTTGGAGAATTCCGGGTAGGCTTCCATGCCCAGCTCTGCCATGTCGAGGCCCATGACCTCGTCCTCGGCAGTGACGCGCAGGCCCATGACGGCCTTCAGGATCAGCCAGATGACGGCCGAGACGACGACACAGAACACACCGACCACGACGATCGAGTAGAGCTGGGTGCCGAAGGAGGCGTCGGGGTTGGTGAAGCAGACCGCGATGGTGCCCCAGATGCCGCAGACCAGGTGGACCGGGATCGCGCCGACAACGTCGTCGATCTTCAGCTTGTCGAGCATCGGAACCGCGAGGACGCAGAGGATGCCGCCGATGGCGCCGATGATGGTCGCCGCGCCCAGACCGGGGGTCAGGGGCTCTGCGGTGATCGACACGAGGCCGGCCAGCGCGCCGTTCAGCACCATGGTCAGGTCGGCCTTGCCGTACATGATCTGGGTCAGGATCAGCGCCGCAACCGCACCGCCGGCTGCTGCCGTGTTGGTGTTGGCGAAGATGCGGCTGATGTCAGCCACGTTGCCCGCGGTGTCCATGTAGAGCTGCGAACCGCCGTTGAAGCCGAACCAGCCGAGCCACAGGATGAAGGTACCCAGCACGGCGAGCGGCAGGTTGGAGCCCGGGAACGGGTTGACGCGGCCATCCTTGAACTTGCCGATACGCGGCCCGAGGATGATGGCGCCGGTCAGGGCACACCAGCCACCGACCGAGTGCACGACGGTCGAGCCGGCGAAGTCGAGGAAGCCCATCTGGTCGAGGAAGCCGCCGCCCCATTTCCAGGACGCCTGGATCGGGTAGATGAAGCCGGTCAGCAGGATGATGAAGACCAGGAACGGCCACAGCTTGATGCGCTCGGCCAGGGTGCCCGACACGATCGAGGCGGTGGTGGCGCAGAACATCAGCTGGAAGAAGAAGTCGGAACCGACGGAAGCATAGGTCAGGTCCGGCTCTGCGCCGTCAAGGCCGACGGGCTCCAGCGAGGTCAGCGAGAAGGCGCCCAGGATGTTCGGGATCGACCAGCCGTCGCCCGGGTACATCAGATTGTAGCCGACGAGGTAGTAGAGGATCGCGGCAAAGGCGAAGAGCGCGACGTTCTTCATCAGCTGCATGGTGACGTTCTTCTGACGCACCAGGCCGGCTTCCAGCATCGCAAAGCCGCAGCCCATGAACATCACCAGGAAACCGGTGACCAGGAACATGAAGGTGGTGAAGATGAAGCCGATGTCGCCGTTCGGCGGCGTGACGTCGGCGTCCTGGGCCAGGGCCAGGCTGGGCAGTGCGACAAGCGCCGCGGCAAGGCCCAGTTTCGTAACGGTTTTCATGAAGATATTTCCTTTCCCCTGTCCAACAGCTCAGAGCGCGTCTTCGTTGGTTTCCCCGGTCCGCACCCGAACCGCCTGCTGGATATCCAGCACGAAAATCTTCCCGTCGCCGATCTTGCCGGTCTTCGCCGTGCTCGTGATCGTTTCGACGACCTGGTCTGCCATGGCCGCGGAGACGCCGATTTCCAGCTTGATCTTCGGCACGAAGTTCACCGCGTATTCCGCACCGCGATAGATCTCCGTGTGACCCGACTGAGAGCCGAAGCCCTTGATTTCCGTCACCATCATCCCGCGCACGCCGATCTCGGTCAGCGCCTCGCGGACCTCCTCGAGCTTGAACGGTTTGATTGTCGCAATGATCAGTTTCACTACTATCCCCTTCCTTTGACCGGGTGTCCGTCCGCGCGGACTCCCGCCTTTGGCACCGGCTAGCTAAGCCGTGCCCGAACGGAATGCGTAGGAAGAGATCCGCTTGACCAGCGGAAAGTGGGCGCAACCTGCCTTTTTTTTGCCCGTATTGGGAAAACGGCACAGTTTTTCATCAACCGGAGAAGGCTCCGGCGACGCCCGGTGAAACCGATTTCCCGACGGGAAAGTCAGGTTTCCGGAGCGGAGAGGCGCCCACGGAGGGCGCGGTGGCCCGCCCGGATCTCCGGACGGGCCCGAGGGACGCGGGCGTCCTCAGCTGTGATAGGCGCTTTCGCCGTGGGTCGTCAGATCGAGGCCGACCTGCTCGTCCTCGGTGCTGACCCGCAGGCCGGTGAGGGCCTTGACGATGTAGATCAGGATCAGCGAGCCGACGCCGGACCACACGATGGTGACCAGGACCGCCTTGATCTGGATCCAGACCTGCATGCCCATGCTGACGCCATCGGCATAGCCCAGGCCCCCCAGCGAAGCGGAGGTCAGGATGCCGGTGCCCACGGCGCCGACGATGCCGCCGATGCCGTGCACGCCGAAGACGTCCAGGCTGTCGTCATAGCCGAAGCTGTTCTTCACGGTGGTCACGAAGAACAGGCAGATCGGGGAGACGACAAGGCCCAGGATGATCGCGCCGACCGGACCGATGGTGCCGCAGGCCGGGGTGATCGCGACCAGACCGGCAACGATACCGGAGGCAGCGCCCAGGCCCGAGGCCTTGCCGCGGCCCATGGCTTCGAAGGCGCACCAGCTCAGCGCGGCGGCGGCGGTGGCGACGAAGGTGTTCAGCAGCGGCAGGGTGGCATTGGCGGTGGCTTCCAGGTTGGAGCCGGCGTTGAAGCCGAACCAGCCGAACCACAGCATCCCGGCACCGACCATGGTCAGGGTCATGGAATGCGGCGCCATGTTGTCGCGGCCAAGGCCCACGCGCTTGCCCAGCACCAGCGCCACCATCAGCGCGGCGATCCCGGCGTTGATGTGAACCACGGTGCCACCGGCAAAGTCGATCGCGCCCCAGTTGAAGATCAGGCCGGAGCCGTCCCAGACCATGTGGGCGATGGGGAAGTAGATGAAGGTGGCCCACAGACCCGAGAACAGCAGCACCGCCGAAAGCTTGATGCGTTCGACATAGGCGCCGACGATCAGCGCCGGGGTGATGGCCGCGAAGGTCATCTGGAAGGCGATGAAGACATATTCCGGCAGCTCGACACCATCGGTGAAGGTGGCGGCGGTGGAATCGATGGTCACGCCCTTCAGGAAGGCCTTGCCCAGGCCGCCCCAGAACGGGCCGGTGCCGCCGCCGAAGGCCATGGAATAGCCATAGAGCACCCAGATCACCATGATCAGGCAGGCGATCAGCGACACCTGCATCAGCACCGAGAGCATGTTCTTGGCGCGCACCAGGCCGCCGTAGAACAGCGCCAGGCCGGGGATGGTCATGAACAGCACCAGCGCGCTGGCGGTCATCATCCAGGCCACGTCGCCCTTGTCGACGGTGGCCGCGGCGGCGTCCTGCGCCATCGCCAGGCCGGGAACGGCGGCCAGCAGCGCGCCCAGCGTCCCCAATTTCATCACAGATTTCATCAAGAGTTCCCTTTCCCTGTCCAGATGATCACAATGCGTCTTCGTCGGTCTCGCCGGTGCGCACGCGCACCGCCTGGGCGATGTCCAGGACGAAGATCTTGCCGTCGCCGATCTTGCCGGTCTTTGCCGTGCTCGTGATCGTGTCGACGACCTGGTCGGCAAGCCCGTCCGTGACGCCGATTTCCAGCTTGATCTTGGGCACGAAGTTCACCGCGTATTCTGCGCCGCGATAGATCTCCGTATGTCCCGACTGAGAGCCGAAGCCCTTGATTTCCGTCACCATCATGCCCCGCACGCCGATTTCGGTCAGCGCTTCGCGGACCTCTTCCAGCTTGAACGGCTTGATTGTCGCAATGATCAGTTTCACGGCTGTCCCCTTCCTTTGATCAGGCCCCCGGCACGGCAGAACGCTCCGGCGCGCAGGATCACCCCATGCATTCCCGAAATGCGGGTGCCGGGCGGGCCTTGACCAGTGGGTTTGATCAGCACCCGCCTTCCCGTCAATCACATTCGCAGGAGCGGCTTAGATTTTGATCATCTCCCGCAGGGGGTGTCGGACGGTCAAATTTGATCCATATCCGCCTGGGAAGGGTCTACAACCGGAAGGGAAAGCTGTACCTTCCCGCGAAAGCAGAAAACTGCGAGCAGGCAAGACATGAGCGATTCAGGACGCAAAAAGCCGCCTCTGGTGGCGGACAAGCGCTATTCCGGCGGCACCCGCCCCGCCTCCAAGCCCCGCGGCAGCGCCGCGGGCGGCGGGGGCGGCGGGGGCTCCCGCCCCCCGAAAAAGGCGCAGGCGTCGAAACAGCCCCCCCGCAAATCCCCCCCGAAGAAAACCGCCCGGAAGGCCTCCGGGGGCGGCGGGGGCGGTCGCCGTCCGCCGCGCGGCCCCTTCGGCCAGTTCCTCTCGGCGGTGCTCTGGCCGTTCCGGCTGGTGCTGTCGCTGGTCTGGCGGCTGTCCTGGCGGCTGGCCGCCTTCTTCGTCGCGGCCATCGTGATCTCGGCCTGCTACGTGGCGATCACGCTGCCGCCGGCTTCCGATCTCTATGACGGGCGGGCCAAGGGCTCCGTGACCATGCTGGACGACCAGGGCCATGCCTTCGCCTGGCGCGGAGAGCAGTTCGGCGGCGTGGTCGATGCCAAGACGGTATCGCCGAACCTGGTCCATGCCATCGTCTCGACCGAAGACCGGCGTTTCTTCCATCACTTCGGCGTCAGCCCGCGCGGCATCATCGGCGCCATCGCCATCAACCTGCGCGAGGGGCGCGGCCCGCTGGAGGGCCACGGCGGCTCCACCATCACCCAGCAGACCGCCAAGCTGTTGTGCATGGGCGAGCCCTACGACCCGAAGAAGTGGAAGAACGAGCACGCCTACGAGGCCGACTGCCGCCAAACCACCCTGTGGCGCAAGGCCAAGGAGGCCGTCTATGCCGTCGGCATGGAGATGCGCTATTCCAAGGACCAGATCCTGACGATCTACATGAACCGCGCCTACCTGGGCGAGGGCACCCGCGGCTTCGAGGCCGCCAGCCAGCGCTACTTCGGCCATTCCGCCAAGACCCTGTCGCCGGCCGAGGCCGCGATGCTGGCGGGCCTGCTGGCCGCGCCGACGCGCTATGCGCCCACCAACGACCTGGCCCGCAGCCAGAACCGCGCCAGCGTGATCGTCGGCCTGATGAAGGAAGAGGGCTATCTGACCGCGGCCCAGGTCGCCGAGGCCCGCGCCCACCCCGCCGAGCTTGCCGCCCAGGCCCGCACCGGTTCGGGCGGCTATTTCGCCGACTGGGTGATGTCCTCCGTGCCCGATTCCCTGGGCACCAAGACCACCGAGGACGTGGTCTATTCCACGACCTACGATGCCCGCATCCAGAAGGCCGCCGACACCGCGCTGACCGATATCTTCGACCAGAAGGTGAAAGAGGGCTCCAACGCCCAGGCCGCCGTCGTGGTGATGAGCGCCGACGGCGCCGTGCGCGCCATGGTGGGCGGGCGCAATGTGCGCGGTGGCGGCGTCTTCAACCGCGCCACCCAGGCGCTGCGCCAGACCGGTTCGTCCTTCAAGCCCTTCGTCTACGCCACCGCGCTTGAGCTGGGCTACCACTACGACGACATCGTCCAGGACACGCCGCTGACCATCAACATCCCCGGCTCCGGCCCCTGGAGTCCGGAGAACTACGAACGCACCTTCAGCGGCCCGGTGACGCTGGAGACCGCGCTGGCGAAATCGCTGAACGTGCCGGCGGTGCGCGTCGCCGAGGCCGTCGGCCTGGACAAGGTGCGCCAGGTGGCCGAGGACTTCGGCATCCAGTCCGACCTGGCCAAGGGCCCGGCGCTGGCGCTCGGCGCCTCGGAAAGCACCCTGATCGAGATGGTCGGCGGCTATGCCGGCATCCTGAACGGCGGCTCCTCGGTGACGCCCTACGGGGTGAAATCGGTGAAGCTGCAGGGCGACAACACGCCGCTGATGGGCTCCGAAGGGGGCATCGGCGAACGGGTGATCCGCCAGGATGCCGCACGCGAGCTGATCTACATGATGCGCCAGGTGGTGCTGCGCGGTTCCGGCCAGCGCGCCGGGCTTCCCGACCGCGAGATCGCCGGCAAGACCGGCACCACCTCCAGCGCGCGGGACGCCTGGTTCATCGGCTTCTCCGCCGATTACGTGGTCGGCGTCTGGATGGGCTACGACAACAACAAACCGCTGACCGGCGTCACCGGTGGCGGCCTGCCCGCCGAGATCTTCCACGAGGTGATGAGCCGCGTCGAACAGGGCCAGCCGGTGCGCCCGCTGCCGATGCTGCACCCGGAGCCCACCGCCCCCAGCCGCACCGTCGCCGACAGCGGCAATGGCGGTGGCGGCGGTCAGCGCATCGACCAGGTGATCGAGAACGCGATCCGCAACATCTTCGGCCTGCGCTGAGGACGCGGGCCGGCCGGGACCTTCCTTGGCCGGCCTGCCCCCCCCGAAACGCGAAAGGGCGCCCCTGGGGGCGCCCTTTCCTTTGGAACGGGGGCTGGATCAGCCGGCGCTCTGCAGCGCCTTGATCAGCCCGTCGATATTGCCGTTGGCCTTATCCAGCATCGCGCCGATTTCCGAACGTTCGGTCAGGCGCATGGAGATCCCCTCGATCAGCATGTCGAAGAAGAGATTCTTGCCGGAGCGGTCGGAGACCAGGAAGCGCACCTCGAAGGGCGACTGGCCGCGCAGGTTCGCGGTCACGGAAACCTCGGTCCAGGTTTTCACCTGGGCGACCTTGCCCATGGTGAACTTGGCGCCGATGAATTCCCGGAAACGCTTGCCGTACTTGCGCGAAATGTAGCCGCGGAAGGCTTCCGTATAGGCGGCCTTCTGCGATGCGCTGAGGCTGCGCGCGGCGGGGCCGAGGCAGCTTTGCGCGATGATCGAGACATCGGCGTAGCGGTTAAAGATGCCCTCGAACTGCTTGATCATCGCCGGTTCGGACTGGCCCGAGTCGATCACCTTGGTGATGTCGTCGATCACGCTCTGCACCAGGGCCTGGGCCTGGCTGTCGGACAGCGCGAAGGCCGGGCCGGCGGTGACGGAGGCCGTGGCAACCGCGAGCGGCAGCAGGGCGATGGAGCCGAGGAGGCGGCGGCGGGTCTGGAAGCTATTGGTCATAGGGGTCCGTGTAGCTTGCGTCATAGGGATCAGCGGAGGCCGAAGCGGCAGCCTCATTGCTGCCGTAGGGATCCGCATAGGGGTCTGCGGCACCATATGGGTCTTCTCCAAGCCCGGCGCCAGTGCTGCCGGTATCACCCAGCTTGTAACGGCGATGCTGCAGATAGATGGATTTCAGCTGCGTGTAACTGTCGGCGCTGTCGTAAAGCACCGAATCCACCGCACCGGCCTGGCGGCCGCGCTCGTCCACGGTGGAGGTCACGCGGGCATAGGTGCCATAGCTCTTTTCGGGCGTGGGCAGCACGTATTCCAGCGGATCCAGCGCCAGATCGACGATCCGGCCCAGGGTGCGTCGCTGGGTCGAAGGGCCGAGCACCGGCAGCTCCTGGTAGTCGCCCTCGGGCACGCCCCAGGTGTAGAGCGTCTCGCCGAAGTCGGTATCGTACTTGGGCAGGCCGAAGATCGTCGCGGCGTCGATCAGCCCGCCGATCCCGATGGTCGTGTTCATCACGAAACGCGCGGTGTTCAGCGCCGCCTCGCCGAAATGCGCCTGCAGGACGTTGTTCACAACGTAGCGCGGGGTCGACAGGTTCTCGCCGAAATTGCCGATCAGGGTCGCGGCCTCGACCGGCAGGACCTTGGAGACGGTCACGCCCACCGGGCGCAGCACGGCCTTGTCGAGCTTCTTGTTGAACTCGTGGATCTGGCGGTTCGAGGCCTCGTAGGGGTCCTCACCGGCGCGGCTGACCTGGTCTGCGGGCGCCGAGGCACAGGCGGAAAGCAGCGTTGCGAGGGACAGCGCGGCAAGGGCCGCTCCGGCGCGGCGGGTCGTCTGGAGCTTGGTCTGGGTCATGAAACGTCGGCCGTCTCTGAATCTGGAAGGGGTGAGCGGGAACAGGAGATCGCGAAGCTGTTATGTAATCCTTAAACGGTAATCCGGCATAGGTGAACCCAAGCGTAGTGCGCATTTGCAGCATACGACCGTAGGGCGGCGCCGTGAAACGGCACCGCGCAGCGGCGGAACCGCCGCCATTTCACACCAATTGCCGGAGCCGGAAAAGTCCGCCCTCCCGGTCCTGGGCCCCCTTCCGGCGGGAAACCGCCCGGCGGGGCCGGAATTCGCTGGGGGGATCCTTGAAGGAGCCAGCCGTTCTTCGCGGGCTAGCCGAACTGCGCGCCGTCCAGCGCGAGGGGCGTCCGCTGCTTTGGGGGGCCGCGGTCTTTTCGCTGGTCTGCAACCTGCTGATGCTGACCGGACCGCTTTACATGATGCTGGTCTACGACCGGGTGCTGCCCGCGCGCTCGCCCGAGACGCTGGTGGCGCTGACCGGGCTGGCGGCCTTCCTGTTCCTGACCATGGGGGTGCTCGACATCTTCCGGGGCTGGCTGCTGTCGCGGCTGGGGGCGCATGTGCAGTCCCGGCTGGACGGGCGGGTCTACGATGCCGCCCTGCGCCGCGCGGCACAGAAGGGCGATCCGCTGGCCGACAGCGCGCTTCCGGACCTGGAAGCGATCCGGGCCCTGCTGGGATCGCCGGTGCCGGCGGCGCTGTTCGACCTGCCCTGGACCCCGATTTTCCTGGCCGGCATCGCCGTCTTCCACCCCTGGCTGGGGCTGCTGGCCCTCGCCGGGGGCGCGCTGCTGGTGGGCGTGGCCGCGCTGAACCAGCGCGCCGGGCGCGGGCCGCAGGGGGCCGCCCTGCTGGCCCAGCAGGCCGCCCAGGCCCAGGCCGACCGCATCCGCGCCGAGGCCGGGCTGGTGCGCGCCATGGGCATGGGCGCCGCGGTCCGGCGGCGCTGGCACCAGGACCGCGACCGGGCGCTGGCCGCGCAGCTGCTGGCCTCGGACCGGACCTCGGGGTTTTCCGCGCTGTCGCGGACGCTGCGGCTGATGCTGCAATCGGCGATGCTGGGCCTCGGCGCCTTCCTGGCCCTGTCGGGGCAGATGTCCGCCGGTTCGATGATCGCGGGCTCGGTCCTGCTGGGGCGCGCGCTGATGCCGGTCGAGGTGCTGGTGGCGCAATGGCCGCTGCTGCGCCGCGCCGCCCGGGGCCGCGCCAACCTGGCCCGCCTGCTGGGCGAAACGCCCTTGCCCGCCCCGCGCACCGCCCTGCCCCGCCCCGAAGCCCGCCTGGAGGTCCAGCAGGCCAGCGTGCTGCCGCCCGGCGCCGAAAGCCCGGCGCTGCGGCTGCTCAGCTTCACCCTGTCGCCCGGCCAGGCGATCGGCGTGATCGGCCCCTCGGGGGCGGGCAAGACCACGCTGGCGCGCGCGCTGACCTCGGCCTGGCCCTGTGCCGGCGGCCGCATCCGCCTGGGGGGCGCCACGCTGGAACAATACCCGGAGGAAGAGCTGGGCCGGCTGATCGGCTACCTGCCCCAGCGGGTCGAGATCTTCGATGGCACCCTGGCCGAGAACATCGCCCGCCTGGAAGCCCATCCCGACCCCGAAAAGGTTGTCGCCGCCGCCCGCAAGGCCGATGCCCACGAGATGATCCTGAAGATGCCCCAGGGCTACGACACCCGGGTCACGGCACGCGGCGGGCAGCTTTCGGGCGGGCAGATCCAGCGCATCGGCCTGGCCCGCGCCATGTACGGCGACCCGGTCCTGCTGGTGCTGGACGAGCCCAACTCGAACCTCGACAATGAGGGCAGCGAGGCGCTGAACCGCGCCATCGTCGGGCTGAAGCAGGCCGGCGGCGCGGTGCTGATCATGGCCCACCGCCCGGCGGCGATCCGCGAATGCGACCTGCTGCTGATGCTGGAAAACGGCAGCCGCGCCGCCTTCGGCCCCCGCGACGAGGTGCTGCGCAAGGTGGTGCGCAATCACGACAGCATCCTGAAATCCGCCGGAGGCGTGCGATGATCTACCTGCGTGCCGCCCGCCTGCCCCTGGCCCTCGGCCTGCTCTGCGTGGCGCTGCTGATCGGCGGCCTCGGCGGCTGGGCCGCCACCACCCGCATCGCCGGCGCCGTCATCGCCCCCGGTCGCATCGAGGTGGAGCGCAACCGCCTGGTGCTGCAGCATCCCGACGGCGGCACCGTCCTGGCGGTCCTGGTCGAGGAAGGCCAGCAGGTCAGCGCCGGCCAGCTGCTGCTGCGCCTCGACCCGCAGGAGCTGCGCGCCTCCCTCGCGGTCAGCGCGGCCCAGTGGTCCGAGGCGATGGCCCGCCGCGCCCGCCTCGAGGCCGAGCGCGACGACCTGCCCGCCCCCCGTTTCGATGCCACCCTGACCGACAGTGCCGATCCCGCGGTCACAGAGCTGATCGACGGCCAGCGCCGGCTTTTCACCGCCCGCCACGAGGCCCGCGCCCAGGCGCGCGAACAGCTGCGCCGCCGGATAGGCCAGATCCGCGCCCAGATCGACGGCATCACCGCCCAGCAGACCGCGCTTGAAACCCAGGCCGAGCTGACCCGCCAGCAGCACGAAACCCAGGCGGCGCTGCTCGACAAGGGGCTCTCGCAGCTCGCGAGGGTTCTGGAACTGCGCCGCGAGGCCGCCCGCCTGACCGGCCTGATGGGAGATCTCGACGCCCGCCGCGCCGAGGCCCTCGGCAAGATCACCGAGACCGAGATCGAGATCCTGCGCCAGCAGACCACCGACCGGGAAGACGCCATCGCAGAGCTGCGCGACCTGCGCGTCCAGGAACTCGAAGCCTCCGAGAAGACGCGCGTCCTGCGCGACCGGATCGCCCGGCTCGACATCACCGCCCCCGGCCCCGGCACGATCCACGGGCTGCGGGTCTTCTCGCCCGGCGCGGTGCTGCGTGCCGCCGAACCGGTGCTCTATCTCGTGCCCTCGGACCGCCCGCTGGTGATCACCGCAAGGATCGACCCGCTGCAGATCGACGCGCTGCACCTGGGCCAGGACGTGCGGCTGCGCTTCCCCGCCTTCGACCAGCGCAGCACGCCCGAACTCGACGGTACGCTCGCCACCCTCTCCGCCGATGCCTTCACCGACGAGGCCACCGGGATCAGCTATTACCGCGCCGAAATCCGCCTGGCCGAGGATGCCGCCAGCCACCTCCCAGAGGGCGACACGCTGATCCCCGGCATGCCGGTCGAGGCCTTCATCCGCACCGCCGACCGCAGCCCGCTGGAATTCGTCACCAGACCCTTCACCGATTACTTCACCCGTGCCTTCCGGGGCTGATCGCTTCATCTTTCCGCAAATATGTCGGGGGAGTCCCCGCAGGGGACGGGGGCAGAGCCCCCCCGCCACGCCCGGCCCCGCAATCCCGCCCCGGCACTTTCCCCGGTTGCATTCCCGCGACCAGCGGCTAGCGTCGCCCCGACCCAACCCGTTCCTACCGGAGGCCCCATGAGTACCGACATCGAAACCCGCCTCGCCGCGCTCGGCATCACCCTTCCCGTCGCCGCCGCCCCGGCCGCCAACTACGTGCCCTTCGTGCGCTCCGGGAACCTCGTGCATGTCTCCGGCCAGATCAGCCAGGATGCCAACGGACTGGTCACCGGCAAGCTTGGCGACACGCTCGACACCGAGGCCGGCGCCGCCGCCGCCAAGCTCTGCGCGATCTCCCTGCTGGCGCAGGTCAAGGCCGCCTGCGACGGTGATCTGGGCAAGCTCAAGCGGGTGGTGAAGCTGACCGGCTTCGTCAATTCCACCGGCGATTTCGCCGACCAGCCGAAGGTCATCAACGGCGCCTCCGACTTCTTCGTCGAGGCCCTGGGCGATGCCGGGCGCCACGCCCGCTCCGCCGTCTCTGCCGCCTCGCTGCCCTTCAATGTCGCGGTCGAGATCGAAGGCCTGTTCGAGGTCGAATGAGATGACGCGTCCGCCCCTGCCGCCGGTCTTCCGGACCGCCCCGATCGCCCATCGCGCCCTGCATGATCGCGATGCGGGCCGGCCCGAGAACAGCCCGGAGGCGGTGGCGGCCGCAATCGCCGCCGGCTACGGGATCGAGATCGACCTCCAGCTGACCTCCGATGGCGAGGCCGTGGTCTTTCACGACGACACGCTGGAGCGCCTGACCGGCCAGTCCGGCCCCGTCGGCGCCCGCTCCCTTGCGCAGTTGCAGCAGATCCCGCTGACCGGCGGCGCCACCGGCATCCCGAGCTTTGCGCAGATCCTGGCCCAGGTTGCCGGTCGCGCCCCCCTGCTGGTCGAGATCAAGGACCAGAGCGCCGGGGCCGGCATCGGCCCGCTGGAAGCCGCCGCCGCCCGCGCGGTGGCGGGCTACGAGGGCCCGCTGGCCTTCATGTCCTTCAATCCCGATGCCGTGGCCGAGATCGCCCGCCTCTGCCCGACCCTGCCGCGCGGCCTGACCACCTGGTCCTGGGAGGGGCCGGAATGCGCGGGCATGGATCCCGCGCACTTGGCGCATCTGCGCGCCATCGCCGATTTCGACCGCACCGGCGCCAGCTTCATCAGCCACGAGGCCGCCGATCTGTCGCGCCCGCAGGTCGCCGCGCTGAAGGCCGCCGGCGTGCCGGTGCTGTGCTGGACCATCCGTTCCGCGCAGGCCGAGGCCGAGGCCCGCCGCCTTGCCGACAATGTGACCTTCGAAGGCTACCCCGCCGCCCTTCCCGCTTGATCCCGGGACGGGCCACCCCAGATGATGGCCTGATGACCAACCCCTCCTCCGCCCCCGAGATCGAGATCCGCACCCTTTCCTCGCTGCACGACCTGCCGGCGGCGGACTGGGATGCCTGCGCCTGCCCCGAGGCCGCCGACGGCGGCCCGCCGCTGGATCCCTTCACCACCTGGCGTTTCCTCGCGGCGCTGGAGGACAGCGGATCGGTCGGGCCGCGCACCGGCTGGGAGCCGCATCACCTCGCGGCCTACAGGGGCGAAGAGCTGATCGCGGTCGCGCCGCTTTACGCGAAAAGCCACAGCCAGGGCGAATACATCTTCGATTTCAACTGGGCCCATGCCTACGAGAACGCCGGCGGCGACTACTATCCGAAGCTCCAGATCGCGGTGCCCTTCACGCCCGCGACCGGGCGGCGCTTTCTGGTGAAGCCCGGCCACGAGGCCGAGGGGATGGCCGCGCTGGTGCAGGGCGCGGTGCAGCTGGCCGCGAACAACGGCCTCTCGGGCGTGCACGCCACCTTCTGCACCGAGGCCGAGGCCCTCGCCGGCGAACGCATGGGGCTGATGCGGCGCAGCTCCAGCCAGTTCCACTGGCTGAACGAGGGCTACGCGGATTTCGATGCCTTCCTGGCCACGCTGTCCTCGCGCAAGCGCAAGAACATCCGCAAGGAACGCGCCCAGGCCCAGGCCTTCGGCGGGACCATCGTGGCGCTGACGGGGGACGATCTGCGGCCCGAACACTGGGATGCCTTCTGGCGCTTCTACCAGGACACCGGCAGCCGCAAATGGGGATCGCCCTATCTGACACGGGCCTTCTTCGACCAGCTGCAGGAGAGCCTGCGCGACGACGTGCTGCTGGCGCTGGCGCTGAACGGGGACGGCACGCCCATCGCCGGGGCGCTGAACTTCATCGGTCGGGAAACGCTTTTCGGCCGCTACTGGGGCTGCACCGAACATCACCCCTGCCTGCATTTCGAACTGTGCTACTATCAGGCCATCGACTTTGCCATCGCCAGAAGGCTGGCCCGCGTCGAAGCCGGCGCCCAGGGCGAACACAAGCTGGCGCGCGGCTACCTGCCCAGCTACACCCATTCGCTCCACTGGGTCGCGGATCCCGGATTCCGGAAGGCCATCCAGAGCTTTCTCGATGCCGAGGCCCGCGCCGTGGATGAAGACATCGAGGTGCTCACCGCCTACGGACCGTTCCGGCGGGGCACCCATCAGGAGGAACAGGAATGACAGAGCTTCTCAGCCCGTCCGTCCGGGAAACCCTTTTCGAGCCGCTCTACGCGACCGGCTGGACCTATGACGCAGAGACCGATGTCCTGCAGAAGGACTTTACCTTCCAGGATTTCACCGAGGCCTTCGCCTTCATGACCCGCGCCGCCATGTGGGCGGAAAAGTGGGATCACCACCCCGACTGGAGCAATTGCTACAATCGCGTTACGGTTGCGCTTACGACCCATGACATGGGTGGCGTCACCTCTCTTGACGCGAAACTTGCAAGAAAAATGGACCAGTTGCTTACATGAACCTCGAAACGATCCTGCACACCGAGATCTGGAACGGAAAATCGCTGGGGGATCTGCTGACCCTCGATTTCCTGGCCTCCCTGCTGGGCAACGTGGTGGGGGCGGTGCTGATCCTGGCGATCGGCTTCTTCCTGGCCGGCTGGGCCAAGCGCCGGGTTCTGGGCCTGGCGCGCAGCCACCAGCGCCTTGACGACACGCTGTTCGAATTCCTCGGCTCGATCCTCAGCTATGCGATCATCGGCTTCTCGGTGCTCTTCGTGCTGAACACCTTCGGGGTGCAGACGACCTCGGTCGTGGCGGTGATCGGTGCCGCCGGCCTGGCCATCGGCCTGGCGCTGCAGGGCACGCTGTCCAACGTCGCCGCCGGGGTGATGATCATCTTCTTCCGGCCGATCAAGATCGGCGATTTCGTCGTGGTCAACGGCCAGACCGGCACCGTGAAGAACATCTCGCTGAACTATACCGAGCTGGCGAACCTGCAGAACGTGCAGATCATCATCCCGAATTCCCAGGTCTGGGGCAACACGATCACCAACTACTCGATCAACCAGACCCGCCGCGTGCAATGGGTCTTCGGGGTCGGCTACGGCGCCAACCTGAAGCTGGCCGAGGACACGATCCTGAACACGATCATGGCCGATCCCCGCGCCCTGAGCGAACCTGCCCCCTTCATCCAGGTCAGCAACCTGGGCGATTTCTCGGTCGATTTCACGGTGCGGGTCTGGTGCAGCAACGCCGATGCCTGGGGCTTCCAGACCGATTGCACCCGCCGCGTGAAAGAGGCGCTGGATGCCGCCGGGATCGAGATCCCCTTCCCCACGCGCACCCTGCACCATCTGAACGACAGCAGCGACGCCGCCTGAACGGCCCCCACAAGGACCGTGGCCGCCTCAGGCGGCCACGCGCACCAGGATCCGCAGCAGGTCCGCAGCCGAGCTCTCGGCCCCGAGCGCCTCGATCAGGCCGGCCCCCAGCTTCGGATGCAGGCTGACCGAGGGCGCATCGGCGCCCTGGAAGGCCCAGCGGATATGGCGCAGCCAGGCAGCCCGCAGCGCCGTGGCGACGATATCGTCCGCCACCAGCCCCGAGGTCGCATCCATCATCCCCGACATGGCCGCGTAAAGCGCATGCAGGTCGCAGTCATCGCCGCGCAGCGCCTGGCGGGCATAGATCAGCCGGGCGTGGCACAGCTGCGGCACCGGCCCGTCCAGCGGGCAGGCCGCCGCCGCATCCAGCAGCGCCCGGAAGGCGGTCTCGTCCTGGGTGCGCCGTTCCGGCAGCAGCGGCGTGACGATCGTCCCCACCCCCGAGCGCGTCTCGACCAGCCGTTCATAGGCCAGCATCTGAAGCACCTGCCGGACCGGCGTGCGCGACACGCCGAATTCCGTTGCCAGCTGCCCCTCGTGCAGCAGCATGATGTCATCGCCCCGGGTCAGGCAGATACGCTCACGGATTGTGGCCGCAATCTCGTTGCTGTTCTTTCTCATGCACCCCTCGTCAGGCCCCCTGAACGGGCCCCTGATCTGGCCCCCTGATCTGGCCTGAAATGTGGTTAACACCACCCTAGGGAGATGTATACATACCCGACGCCTCGTCGAGCGGCGCGCAACATCGCATGGTGAAATTCCGCAGGAGCCCGCGCATGAGTGACACAAATGCCAGCAGCGCCAGCCTGTTCCGCGCCCTCGTGCCGATGCCCGGGGCCGGCCAGGTGGCCATGTCGGGCTTTCCGGGGCTGCAAAGCGGCATAGATGGGCAGGCCTATATCGACCCGCTCTGCCTGGAAGACACCCTGGCCGACATCCGCGCGACCGGCGCGCCGCTGCTGATCCTGCTGGTCGAGAGCGAGGAACTGCCCGAGGCGGCGCTGCCGCTGCTGCGGGCTGCCCTGGCCCCCCGGGGGATCGCCCTGCACCACCTGCCGATTGCCGATTTCCAGGCGCCGGGGCCGGCCTTCATGGCCTGCTGGCGCGCCCTGTCCCCGCAGCTGCACGCGCTGCTGGACCGTGGCGGCAGCTTCGCGCTGTCCTGCCAGTACGGCGCCGGGCGCAGCGGGCTGGTCTGCGCCATGCTGATGATGGAGCGCGGCCTGGACGCGCCCCGCGCCATCGCCGAGGTGCGCGCCCGCTTCCACGAGGCCGTGGAAAGCGAGGCCCAGGTGCAGTGGCTGGAAGCCTATGCGCCCGCGCCCCGCCGCTGATCCCGGCCCCCGGAGCCCCGGGCGCCGGGCCTGCGATCAGATCGCTTCCAGCAGGGTCTCGCCTGCCGACATCTCGCAGACGCCGGGGTTTTCCTCCAGGTTGAAGACCTTGACCACGCCGTCCTCGGCATAAAGCGCATAGCGCTTGGAGCGGTCGGCAAAGCCGATCGCGGGGGCTGAGAAGTTCATGCCGATGGCCTTGGTGAAGTCGCTGGAGGCATCGGCCAGGAAGGTCAGGCCCGCCGCGCCGGCGCCGGTGTCCTTGGACCAGGCATCCATCACGAAGGGGTCGTTGACCGAGACACAGATCACCTCGTCCACGCCCTTGGCCTTGAAGGCATCGATGGTGCGCATGAAGCTGGGCACATGCGCGGTCGAGCAGGTGCCGGTGAAGGCGCCGGGCAGGCCGAAGATCACGACCTTGCGGCCGGCGGTCTTGTCTTTCATGGAAACGGGCTTGGGGCCTTCGGCGGTCAGCGTGACCAGCGTGGCGTCGGGAAGGGTATCGCCGGTTGAGAGAGTCATGTCGCGAAATCCTGTCGTTGAATTGCGTTTGCCGTGGGTTGGACTATAGCTGTCGCGCGGCAGGGAGCCAGACAGAGAAAGGGATACCATGACCCATATTGTGGTGATCGGGGCCGGACAGGCCGGGGCCTCGCTTGTGGCGAAGCTGCGCACGCTCGGGTTCGAGGGGCGGATCAGCCTCTATGGCGCCGAGGCGGCGCCGCCCTACCAGCGCCCCCCGCTGTCCAAGAAATACCTGCTGGGCGAGATGGAAGAGGCCCGCCTCTACCTGCGCCCCGAAGCCTGGTATGCCGACAACGGGATCGAGCTGCACACCGGCAGCCGGGTCGAGGCCATCGCCCCCGCCGCGAAAGAGATCGTGGTGGATGGCGAAACCATCGCCTACGACATGCTGGCGCTGACCACCGGATCGGCGCCGCGCCACCTGCCCGCGGCCCTGGGCGGCACGCTGGGCAATGTCTTCACGGTGCGCGACCTCTCGGATGCCGATGCCATGGCGCCGCATTTCACCAAAGGCAAGCGCGTGCTGATCATCGGCGGCGGCTACATCGGACTGGAAGCGGCGGCGGTCGCGGCCAAGAAGGGCCTTGAGGTCACGCTGGTCGAAATGGCGCCGCGCATCCTGCAACGGGTCGCCTCGCCGGAGACCTCTGACTTCTTCCGCAAGCTGCATGGGGGTCACGGGGTGAAGATCCTGGAAGGCACCGGGCTGGAGCGTCTGACCGGCAGCGATGTCGTCACCGGCGCCGTGCTGTCGGACGGCACCGAGATGGAGATCGACTTTGCCATCGTCGGCACCGGCATCCTTCCGGTCACCGGCCTGGCCGAGGAAGCCGGGCTTGAGATCGAGAACGGCATCCGCACCGATGCCGAGGGCCGCACCAGCGATCCCTTCATCTGGGCGGCGGGCGATTGCGCCTCGGTTCCCCATGGCGCGGGGCGGCTGCGGCTGGAATCGGTCCCCAATGCCATCGACATGGCCGAGGTCGTGGCCGAGAACATGCTGGGCGCCGGCAAGACCTACGTGCCGACCCCCTGGTTCTGGTCCGACCAGTACGACGTGAAGCTGCAGATCACCGGCCTGAACACCGGCTACGACAAAATCGTCACCCGCCACGGCGACAAGGGCGCGGTCTCGCACTGGTACTATGCGGGCGAGACGCTGCTGGCGGTGGACGCGATGAACGACCCGCGCGCCTACATGGTGGGCAAGCGCCTGATCGACGCCGGAAAATCCGCCGATGCCGACAAGGTGGCGGACCCGGCAACCGACCTCAAGACGCTGATGAGGGGCTGATGCGGATCATCGGAGGAGAGTTTCGCGGACGCCGGCTGGCGGCGCTCGGCAAGGGTGATGCGGGCGCGCATCTGCGCCCCACCACCGACCGCGTGCGCGAGAGTCTCTTCTCGATGCTGCTGGGCGGGCGCTTCGGCGATCCCATCGGGGATGCGGTGGTGCTGGATCTTTTCGCGGGCACCGGCGCGCTCGGGCTTGAGGCGCTGTCGCGCGGCGCCGCCCGGGTCACCTTCGTCGATGACGGGCGGGTGGCGCAGAAGCTGATCGGTGCCAACCTGGCCGAGCTGGGGGTGAAGGACCGCGCCACCCTCAGCCGCGCCAACGCGACCCGCCTGCCGCCCCTGTCCGGAGACCCGGCAACGCTGGTCTTCCTCGATCCGCCCTACGGGCTGGATCTGGGCGGCAAGGCGCTGGCCTCGGCCATGGCGCAGGGCTGGATCGCCCCCGGCGCCCTGATCATCTGGGAAGAAAGCAGCCCCCAGCCGGCGCCCGAGGGGTTCGAGCTGCTCGACACCCGCCGCTTCGGCGACACCCATGTGACCTTCCTGGAACGAAGCTGAGGTCTGAGCCCAAGGAGGCTCAGCGCAGGTAGCTGCCGCCGTTCATGTCCAGCGTCGCGCCGTTCAGCGAGCGCTGCGAGGGCAGCAGGGCGAAGGCCACCAGCTGGGCCAGTTCCTCGGGCTCCACCATCTCGGCAATCGGGATGTCGCCGACGGCAGCGGCCTTGCCATGGCTGCGGATGAAGTCCTCGGCCATCTCGGTGCGCACGAAACCCGGGGCGATGGAAAGCGCGGTGATCCCTTCGGCGCCGTGGTTGCGCGCCACCGATTTCATCAGGTTGATCAGCCCGGCCTTGGAGGCCCCGTAGGGCATGTGATCCGCCGTGTAGCCGCGCTGCGCCGCGCGGCTTGCGATCGAGACGATGCGCCCGCCGCCATGGGCCGCGAAATGCGGGATCGCACAGCGCACCAGATCGGCGGGGGCGAGAAGATTGACGCGCAGGTCGGCCTCCCAGGCCTGCTGCCAGGTGTCCAGCGGATCGGTGATCCGCGCGACGGCACGCAGGCCGGCATTGTTGACCAGGGCGTGCAGGCGGCCCCGTGCCTCCTGCGCCCGGGTCCAGAGCTGGGTGGCGCCGTCGGGATCCGACAGGTCGGCCTGCACCAGCGTGCCCTGCCCGAGACGCGCCCGCAGGGCCTCGGCGGCGGCCCGGTTGCGCCCGTAATGCAGCACCGGATGGGCGCCGAGCGCAACTAGACGGGTGGCAATCGCCTGGCCGATGCCCCCGGAGGCGCCGGTCAGCAGAATGCTCTGCCCGTCGAGGCGGTTCGGATCGGTCGTCATGAAGGAGGCCCCCGGTTTGCGCCGCGCCAGACTGGCGGGCGTTGCACGCAGAGGCAAGGGGCGGAAGGGGGGCGCTGCCCCCGTCTCCTGCGGAGACTCCCCCGGGATATTTCCGGCCAGATGACAGGGGAGCTGCGCCGGCTCCGCAGGAGACGGCAGGGCCGGGGCCGGCTCGATGCCGGGCCCGGGCCTCCGCTCAGTCCTGGCTGTAGGTCGGGTGGAACAGCCCACCCGGCGACAGGGTGAAGATGTCGACCCCATCGGCGGTGACGCCGACCGAATGTTCGAACTGGGCCGAGAGCGACTTGTCGCGGGTGACGGCGGTCCAGTCATCGGCAAGGACCTTGGTCTCGGGGCGGCCGAGGTTCACCATCGGCTCGATGGTGAAGATCATGCCCTCTTCCAGCACGGCGCCGGTGCCGGGGCGGCCGTAGTGCAGCACGTTCGGCGGCGCGTGGAAGACCTTGCCGACACCGTGGCCGCAGAAATCGCGCACCACCGACATGCGGTGGCCTTCGACATAGCTCTGGATCGCATGGCCGATGTCACCGAAGGTCTTGCCGGGCTTCACCTGCTCGATGCCGATCATCAGCGCGTCATGGGTGACCTGGATCAGCCGCTCGGCCTTGCGGGACAGTTTCCCCGCCACGTACATCCGCGAGCTGTCGCCAAACCAGCCATCCACGATCACCGTCACGTCGATGTTCAGGATGTCGCCGTCCTTCAGCGTCTTCGGCCCCGGGATGCCGTGGCAGACCACGTGGTTGATCGAGATGCAGGAGGCGTGCTTGTAGCCCTTGTAGCCGATCGTCGCCGAGGTCGAGCCGTATTCGGTCACCTTGGCCTCGATGATGCGGTCGATCTCTTCGGTGGTCTGGCCGACGAAGACATGTTCGGCGATCTCGTCGAGGATCCGCGCCGTGACCTGGGAGGCCTTGCGCATCCCCTCGAAATCGGCCGGCTCGTAGATCCGGATGCCCTCTCTCGTCATGCGACCGCGGTGTTCCTGTTTCAACGTCGTCTGCCCTTGCGCAAATTGGAAATTGCCGGAGAGGGTCAGCCCCGTGACCAGCGCGTTCCTTCGACCTACTGCAAAAATCCGCCGAAGGCCAGTCCACCCCGGCGCCCCTGGCCCACCGGCGGCGCCGGCAGGGCCGCGCCCAGGGTGATCGCCTCCGGCGTGATCACGCAGCCGAAGGCCAGGGCTTCGACACCCGCCGCCCGGGCCGCCGCGTAGCCCGCCGCATAGGCCGGGTCGATATCGCCGGCCAGTGCCGTTTGCTGCGCATCGGTGCGCTGCACCAGGAACAGCATCACCGCGCGGTGTCCCGCTTCGGCCATCCGCGCCAGCTCCTCCAGATGCTTCAGGCCGCGCGCGGTGCGGCTGTCGGGAAACTCCGCGAGGCCCGGGGCGCGCGACAGGGTGACCGACTTCACCTCGACATAGGCATCGGCGCGCGCGGGGTCCTTCAGCAGGAAGTCGATGCGGCTGTTCTCGCCGTATTTCTGCTCGGGCAGGATCTGGGCATAGCCTTCCAGCCCCGGCACCTGGCCCGCCATCAGCGCCGCACGCAGCGCCCGGTTCGGCACCGAGGTATCGACGCCGGTGAAATGGCCATCCGGGTGCTCGACCAGGCGCCAGCCGTATTTCAGCTTCTTCTTCGGATCGTCGTTGGGTTCCACCCAGATCCGCATCCCCGGCTCTGCCAGACCCATCATGGAGCCCGGGTTGGCGCAATGGGCCGTCACCTCGCTGCCGTCCTCAAGGCGGATATCCGCGAGGAACCGCTTGTAGCGGCGCAGCAGCGTGGCGGGCACAAGAGGGGTTTGAAAGCGCATGTCCCGGCCCTATAGCTTTGCCCTGTCAAGCTCAAGGAGGCGAAGATGCCCAATCCCACCGCAGCCATGCTCGTCATCGGGGACGAGATCCTGTCGGGTCGCACGCGCGATGCCAACATGTACCACCTGGCGGGAGAGCTGACGAAGGTGGGCATCGACCTGAAGGAAGTGCGGGTGGTCAGCGATGACGCCGCCGCCATCATCGCCGCCGTCACCGCCCTGTCCGGCGCCTATGACGAGGTGTTCACCTCGGGCGGGATCGGGCCGACCCATGACGACATCACCGCCGATTGCGTGGCGCAGGCCTTCGGGCGCGGCATCGACATCCGCGACGATGCCCGCACCCTGCTGAGCGATCACTGGAACGCCCGCGGCGTCGAGATCACCGAGGCGCGGCTGCGCATGGCGCGCATCCCCGAGGGGGCGACGCTGATCGACAACCCCGTTTCGATCGCGCCGGGTTTCACGGTGGAGAACGTCCATGTCATGGCCGGCGTGCCCAGCGTCTTCGAGGCCATGGTCGCCTCGACCCTGCCGAAGCTGACCGGCGGCCAGCCGCTGCTGTCGCAATCGCTGCGCATCGACCGGGGCGAGGGCGAGATCGCCGGCCCGCTGCGCAAGCTGGCCGAGGAGTACACCGACCTTTCCATCGGTTCCTATCCCTACCAGCGCGACGGCGTCTACGGCGCCAATATCGTCATCCGGGGCACCGATGGCGCGCGGATCTCCGAGGCGATGACCCGGCTTGCCGCGCTGTTCCCGGCATGAGCCCGGACACAGACACCCTGCCGCCCGAAGCCCTGGCGGCCCAGACCGCGCGCTACATGGCGGTGGTCGATGCCACCTGGCCCGCCGCCCGTTTCGACAGCTGCGGCCCGTTCCTGCTGCGCGCGGGGCGCGGCGGGGGCAAGCGGGTCTCTTCCGCCTCGGCGGAGGGGCCATGGACGGTTTCCGATCTGGATGCGGCCGAGGCCGGGCTGCTGGCGATGGGGCAGCAGAAGCTGTTCAACATCCGCCCCGGGGACGAGGCGCTGGATGGCGCACTGGCCGCGCGCGGCTACGAGATCATCGATCCGGTCAACATCTGGTCCTGCCCGATCAGCGTGCTGACCGCCCCGCCCCGCCACCCGGAGGTCTTCGGCCTGCCCGCCTGGCCGGTGCTTGAGATCCAGCGCGAGATCTGGGCCGAGGGCGGCATCGGCGCAGCCCGGATCGAGGTGATGGAGCGCGCCGCCGGCCCCGCCACCACGCTGATCGGCCGGGTCGGGGATGCTCCGGCGGCCTCGGCCTTCGTGGCCCTGTCGGACGGGGTGGCGATGCTGCATGCGCTGGAGGTGCGGAAGGCGTTCCGGGGCAAGGGGCTGGGCCGGCAGATGATGCTGGCCGCCGGGCACTGGGCCGCCGCCGCCGGTGCGCAAGAACTGGCCGTGATCTGCACCACCGGGAATGCACCGGCCAACGGGCTCTATCGCGGCCTCGGCATGTTGTGGCAAGGTCGCTACCATTACCGCATCGCGTGACGACAGCAGGCAGCTCAGGGGAGAGCGCATCAGGGTGGCCATCCGGAGAACCGGACGAACGATCGTCGGACTGTGCTGTGCAGGCATGGTCCTGGGCCTGCCGGCCCAAGGCCTGGCCACCGCCGGGGCCAGTGCGGTGCCTGCCGCCCTGGCAACCGACCAGGCGCGGCCCGAACGCCCCGCCGTCCCCGATGCCCTGCCCTCCGGCACGCCGGGGCCGCTGTCCGACAGCCTGCCCTATGCCGCGACCCTGACCCACCAGGACAGCCGCGCCCCGGGCCGCTACGACCTGCCGGTCGGCCCCTATGCCGACGGCGCGCTGCCGGTGCGCAGCCTGTCGGGCCGGGTCAGCCTGCGCAGCTGGCGCCTGTCCTCCCGGGACATGACGGTCGAGCAGATGGCCGCCCCCCTGCGCAAGGCGCTGGTCGCCACCGGCTGGGACGTGGTGCTGGATTGCAGCGCCACCAGCTGCGGCGGCTTCGACTTCCGCTTCGCAACCGAGGTGATCGCGCCCCCGGACATGGCGGTGGACCTGTTCGATTTCCAGGCCATCTCGGCGCGGCGGCAGGGGCCGGAAGGGCCGCAGGCGATCTTCCTGCTGATCTCGCACGGGCCCGATGCCGGCTATGTCCAGCGGATCTCGGTGACGCCGATGACCGGCCCGGCTCCGGGCCCCGCCGCCCCGGAGGTCTCCGATCCGGTGGCGCTGCCCGCCGAGGAGCAGGACACCGGGACCGCGCCCCCGCAGGTGGCCGAGGGGCTGGCGGCACGCGGCCATGCGGTGTTGCCGGGGCTGGATTTCGCCACCGGCTCGGCGACGCTGGCAACGCCAGAGACCCCCAGTCTGGCGGCGCTGGCACAGTTCCTGAAGGCCGATGCCGCCCGCCGGGTGATCCTGGTCGGCCATACCGACAGCGAGGGCGGGCTGGACAGCAACATGGCGCTGTCACTGCACCGGGCCCAGGCGGTCGAACAGGTGCTGAAGACCCGTTACGGGGTGCCCGCCGGGCAGATCAGCGCCCGTGGCATCGGCTTCCTGGCGCCGCGGGACAGCAATGACAGCCGTGCCGGACGCCAGGCCAACCGGCGGGTCGAGGCGGTACTGGCCAGCACGCCCTGAGGCCTGCGCCCCCCGGCTACCAGCCCAGCGGGCCCCGCCCACCGAAGGCGCGCGCCAGATGTTCCACGAAAAGCCGCAGCTTCGGCTGGGTGATCGCCCCCGGCGCATGCAGGGCCTGCACCTGAAGCGTCTCGCGCGGCAGTTCCGGCAGCACCTCGTCCAGGCGGCGCTCACGCAGGGCGGGCTGGCACAGGAAGGCGGGCAGGAAACCGATCCCCAGCCCCTCCTGGGCGGCCTGCAGCAGGGCGCGGCCGTCGTTCACCGTCAGCACACCGGCGGCGCGGATGGTGCGCTTTTCCCCCGACAGCGCCGTCAGCTGCCAGGACGGCCCGCCGGCGGCATCGGCATAATGCAGCAGGCGGTGTTCGCTCAGGTCGTCGATGCGCTGCGGCCGTCCCGCCGCCTGAAGGTAGCTGGGGCTGGCCACCAGCATCCGTGCGGTCTGCGCCAGGGTCCTTGCCGTCAGCCCCTGCGGCGGCGGGCCGATCCCGATGCGCACCGCCATGTCGAACCCCTCGGCCAGCACATCGACGGGGCGGTTGTTCAGGTCCAGGCTGACGCTGACATCCGGGTAGAGCTGCAGGAAATCGGCCACCACCGGCCCCATGTGGGTGACCCCGAAATCGGTGCCGACGCTGATGCGCAGATGCCCCGAGGGCGCGGCATGCATGGCGGTGACCAGGGCATCGGCCTCTCCGGCATCCTCCAGCACCCGCCGCGCCCGGTCGTAATAGGCCAGGCCGATCTCGGTCGGAGAGACCCGCCGCGTGGTCCGGTTCAGCAACCGCACCCCCAGCCGCGCCTCCAGCGCCGAAACGTGTTTCGAGACGGCGGACTTGGAAATGCCCATCTTGCGCGCCGCATCCGTGAAGCCGCCCTGATCCACGACCGTGGCGAAGGCCTCCATCTCCGTCAGCCGATCCATGTCTGTTCTCCGGTCCGCTCCCGGGGTCAGGCTCGGGCTGAAATCGGGCAGAAAAAAGGCAGGGGCAGGACAATATCTGGGTTTTAAGATTAATCGTTTATTACTGCGAAACAGACCCTGCCGCTGTTGCCGCCGCCCGGCCCTGCTCCCGGAAGGCCCGCTTCAGCAGGTCCAGCTCGGCCCGCAGCAGGGCCACCTCGGCGTGCAGGCTGTCCTGCGGCAGGGCGCCGGCCAGCAGGCAGAACTGTCCCAGCAGCGTGCCGTCGCCCCCCCGCACCAGGAAAACCTGGAGCCCGTCGCAAAGCGCCTCCTGCGGCACCGGGACGACCAGATCCCACAGGCCGGGGCGCGGACCGGGACCCAGCCGGATGCCGGCAACGGGGCGGTCGAACCAGGTGACCGACAGCGCCGGCGGCGCGGTGCCCGGCGCCTCGATCTGTGCATGCCAGCGGCCCTCGGCCAGGCGCAGCGGTGTCAGGGTCATCGCGGACATGGCACGCGCTCCTCTCTCACAGGGCGGCCCGCAGGCGGCGGCTGACCACCAGGTCGCACAGGTCGATCCCGTTCATCCCGGGCGTCGCGAAGATGATGTCGATCCAGGCCCGCTCGACCGGGCGCGGGGCCAGGCAGGCGTCCGGTACGGCGCTGCCCAGGTCGAACTCGGCCCGCCGCTCCTCTCCGCTGCCGGACAGCGCCTGCACGCGTTCGTCGGTATTGGGCCCCTGACAGAGGTTCAGCCGCACATAGAGCGGCAGCGGCGCTTCGGTGCGCACCATTGCATCGACCTGCAGCACGTGCCGCGGCCCCAGATCCTCCAGCATCTCCGACGGCAGATCGACCACCAGCGACAGGAAACTGCCGGCAAAGCCGAAGACCTCCAGCCGCAGGGCGAAGGGCGCCAGCCCGTGTTGCAGCGGGCTGCGCAGCTGGCGCAGCACGATCTCTGCGCGCGGGCAGTCGTGGAACAGCGCCACCTCCTCTCCCAGCTTCTGGCCGGGCGCGAGGGCGGTCAGGCCGATCTCGGGGATCGGGCCGCGCCAGGGGGCGGGGCGCAGCGCCCGGTCGGCCTCTTCCGCGAAGGGGAAGGCCCGGCTGCCAATCAGCGGCAGGGCCAGGCGGCTGTCGGCGGCATGGATCACCTCGTCCAGCGCGGCGCGCAGCTGATGCGCCTGGGCGCCGGTGCGGCGCAGCCGGCCCAGCGGCATCCGCAGCGCCGCCCGGGCACGGGACTGCCACAGCGCCAGCTCCTGCCGTGCCACCCAGTTGTCCCGCCAAGCCTGCCAGCCGCCTCCGGCCATCGCGCCCCCCGCCTGTTGCGGAAAGCCTAGCCCGAAGGTCTGAACAAACCAACGCGACAATACAACCTAAGGAAGAATTTCCGGCCGGCGCCCGGCGGGTCAGGATCCGTCGCGGGTCGCGATCTGGATCGCCCGGGCCATGGCCTGCAGCAGCGACCGCCCGCCGTTGCCGCGCACGTCGCTTTCGGGCGGACCATAGGCCGCCATGGAAACCAGGTAGCCCTTCAGTTCGAAGGCGCCGCGCCAGTGCTGCGGATCGGCGGTGCTGATCAGGTCGTTGCCGCCGCGCGCCAGTTGCAGCAGCCGCAACCCGGCCCGGTTCAGCGCCTTCAGCACGTCGCCGGCGGAAAAGCTGCTGGCCAGGGTCTCGGCCCGGGGCAGAGAGCCCGACGCGGGGGTGACGGTGACGGTCAGCACGGCCATCTCGACCGGGGCGCCGACCAGTCCGCCCGACAGCACATCGCAGCGTGCCAGAAGGGCAAAGGATTTCTCGGGGCGGTTGCGCAGGCTGCGGGCGTCGATGCAGTAGCCGTCGGGGCCGCGGATCACCACCCGGTTGTCGGCCACCCGCGCGGCCTCCAGCGCGGTGCCGCTGGTGCCGTCCATGTTCGACAGGAACCCGATCGATCCCTCGGCCTGCGGCGTCGCCTCGCAGCCGGCCAGCAGACCGACCAGAAGCAGGGCGGCGGGGCGCAGCAGACGCCGGGGCAGCGGAAGGCTCGGTCGGGAAAGCAGGGTCATGGTTTCGGCGTCCTGAAGACTCGATGGGCTTTATTCTAAGGGTTCCGCGCTCATATTGCAGCCCCTTCTGGCACACAAGGGGTAAGCCCGGCGCAGATGGGCGATTGCGAGCCGACGCCCCCGGCGCTAGCGTGCCGGAATGGAGCACCCCGACCCCGCAGACATCCCCCCCGCAGCGCCCCGCTGGTCCGATGACCCGCCGGCGCTTTGGCGCACCGGGATGGGGATCGGCATCTTCCTGCTGCTCTACCTGACCATCTCGGGGATCTGGTTTCTGGGCGCCGCGGCGCTGTTTCCGCCGCAACCTGGGGTGGTGAGCGCGCGTCTGACGCTGATCTACCTGGGCTCGTTCAGCGCCGGGCTGCTGGCGCTGGCGGGCATGGTCAACATGGTGCATGGCCGGGCGCTGCACAGCCTGCTGGGGCCCTGGCCGCTGGCGCTGCGCCAGGGCCTGCGGGTCGGGCTGGCGGGGCTGGCGCTCCAGACGCTGCTCTGGATCCTGCCGATGCCCGAAGAGCTGGCCCCGGTGCGCCACCTCGCCACCCCGCCCTGGCTGCTGCTGCTGCCGCTGGCGGTGCCCGCCGTCGCGGTGCAGATCGCCACCGAAGAGCTGCTGTTCCGCGGCTACCTTCAGGCGCGGCTGGCACAACGCTTCCGCAGCCCCTGGATCTGGATGGCCGCCCCCTCGATCCTGTTCGGCCTGCTGCATTTCCAGGCCAGCGAGGGCGCCAACGGCCCCTGGTTCGTCGCCTCGGCGACGCTGTTCGGGCTGGTGGCTGCCGACCTGACCGCCCGCAGCGGCACCCTGGGCCCGGCCCTGGCGCTGCATCTCGTGAACAACCTGCTGGCCATCCTGCTGGTCTCCTTCGGGGATCAGCTGGGCGGGCTGGCGCTTTACCACCTGCCGGTGGCCAGTGCCGACCCGGCGCTGCGCCCGCTGATGCCGCTGGACCTGGCGACCACGGCGGTCACCTGGCTGGCGGCCCGACTTGCCCTGAGAAGATGATACCCACACGCCCCGGCGCGCGGCCCGCCTATGCGCCCCATGCCGCCTATATCGCCGCCGCCCGTGCCGACAACGCTCCGATCTGGCGCATCGCCCTGGGCCTGCTGCTGGTCGAGATGCTGTTCGCCGGCGGCCTGTCGCTGTTTGACGGGCTGACGGCGCGGCTCTCTCCCGACCTCGCGGACGAGGTCTTTTACGGCGACACCGCGCGCGGGCTGATCGTGCAGCTGGCCTCCTATGCGGTGCTGGGGCTGGGGGTGGCGGCGGTGGTGCGGGTGCTGCACGGACGCAGCCCGGCGACGCTGTTCGGACCGGCGCCGCTGGACCACCGAAGGCTGTGGCGACTGCTGCGCACCGCCTTCCTGGGCGCCATGGCCTTCTACATCCTGGTCCAGCTGCTGCCGCCCTGGGACGAGATCCGCGCCACCCAGACGATCCGCCCGCCGCTGCACTGGCTGGCCGCCCTGCCCTTCGCGCTGCTGGCGCTGCTGCTGCAGACCGCCTCGGAAGAGATGCTCTATCGCGGTTACCTTCAGCAGCTGCTGGCCGCGCGCTTCACATCTGCGTGGATCTGGATGGGCCTGCCGAACCTCGCCTTCGCCGCCGTGCACTGGGAAGAGGGCGGCGCCTGGATCGAGAACTGGCAATACGTGATCTGGGCCTTCTGCTTCGGCCTGGCCTGTTCGGACCTGGCCGCGCGCACCGGCAGCCTTGCCCCCGGGATCGGCCTGCACCTTGCCAACAACGCCTATGCCTTCCTGTTCTTCGGTGATCTGAACGGCCCGGATTCCGGCCTCGCGCTGTTCCTGTTCCCCGCCTACGATCCGCTGATGCCCGAAGATGCCGCCTTCGGGCCGATCCTGTCGCTTCCGCTCTGCGTGGAGCTGCTGATCCTGCTGCTCGGGTGGCTTTCCGCCCGGCTGGCCTTGCGGCGTTGATTGCAATCCAGTGACAACCCCCTTATCTGAGGGCGCGACTGGCCATCCCAGGGGAGCGTCGATGAACTGGATCTCTAACTACGTCCGTCCGCGGATCAACTCGATCTTCTCGCGTCGTGAAACGCCCGAGAACCTCTGGTCGAAATGCGACAACTGCGGGACGATGCTGTTCCACCGCGAACTGTCGGAAAACCTGAATGTCTGCACCAGCTGCGGGCATCACATGGCGATCTCGCCGCGGGCCCGGTTCAATGCGCTGTTCGACGGCGGCATCTTCACCGAGGTCTCGGTGCCCGAGCCCGTCTCCGATCCGCTGCATTTCCGCGACCAGAAGAAATATCCCGACCGGATGCGCGAAGCGCGCAAGAAGACCGCCGAACACGAGGCGATGCTGGTCGGCGAGGGCGAGATCGGGCGCACCCGGATCGTTGCTGCGGCGCAGGACTTCAGCTTCATGGGCGGCTCCATGGGGATGTATGTCGGCAATGCCATCATCGCCGCTGCCGAACGCGCCGTGCAGAAGAAATGCCCGCTGGTGCTGTTCTCGGCCGCCGGTGGCGCGCGGATGCAGGAAGGCATCCTGTCGCTGATGCAGATGCCGCGCACCACGGTTGCCGTGCAGATGCTGAAGGAAGCGGGCCTGCCCTACATCGTCGTGCTGACCCACCCCACCACGGGCGGCGTGACCGCGTCCTACGCGATGCTGGGCGACGTGCATATCGCCGAACCCAACGCGCTGATCTGCTTTGCCGGTCCCCGCGTGATCGAGCAGACCATCCGCGAGAAGCTGCCCGACGGCTTCCAGCGCGCCGAGTACCTGCTGGATCACGGTATGCTGGACCGCGTGACCCCGCGCACCAAGATGCGCGAAGAGCTGATCACCATCACCCGGATGCTGATGGGCCTGCCGCCCGCCGTCGCCGGTGACCTGCCCGCCCCGGGCAAGGTGGCCGATGCCGAGGCCCCCCAGGCCGCCGCCCCCGAAGCCGCCAAGGCCGAGGACCCGGAACCCAAGAAGGCCGCCAAGGCCAAGGCGGCCGAAAAGAAAGCCCAGGACAAGTCGTGACAACCCCCACGTCGGATGCGCTGCTTGAGCGCATGATGGCCCTGCACCCCAAGGTGATCGACCTGGTGCTGGACCGGGTCTGGCGCCTTCTGGCGGCGCTGGACCATCCCGAAGAGAAGCTGCCGCCGGTGATCCACCTGGCGGGCACCAACGGCAAGGGCTCCACCCAGGCGATGATCCGCGCCGGGCTGGAAGGCGCGGGCAAGTCCGTCCACGCCTATACCTCGCCGCATCTGGTGCGCTTCCATGAACGGATCCGCCTGGCCGGCACGCTGATCGGAGAAGATGCGCTGAGCGCGCTCCTTGATGACTGCCTGGCCGCCAACGGCCCAGATCCGATCACCTATTTCGAGATCACCACCTGCGCCGCCTTCAAGGCCTTCGCCGACACCCCCGCCGACTGGCTGCTGCTGGAGACGGGCCTGGGTGGGCGGCTGGACGCCACCAACGTGGTGGCGCAGCCCGCGATGACGATCCTCACGCCGATCTCCCTCGATCACCAGGATTTCCTGGGCGACACCGTGGCCAAGATCGCCGGCGAAAAGGCCGGCATCCTGAAGCGCGGCACCCCCTGCGTCGTGGGCCCGCAGCCCGACGAGGCGCTGGAGGTGATCGAGGCCCGCGCCGCGAAGATTGGCGCGCCCCTGCTGGTCCATGGCCAGCACTGGCATGTCTGGGAAGAACGCGGCCGGCTGATCTTCCAGGATGAAACCGGCCTGCTGGACCTGCCGCTGCCGAACCTGCCGGGCGCCCACCAGATCGCCAATGCCGGTGCGGCCCTGGCCGCCCTGCGCCACCTCGGCTTTGACGAGGCCGCCTGCGAGGCCGCCGTCACCACCGCCGAATGGCCCGCCCGTCTGCAACGGCTGAAGACCGGCAAGCTGGTCTCTCTGGTGCCGCAGGCCGAGGTCTGGCTGGATGGCGGCCACAACCCCGCCGCCGGAGAGGCCCTGGCCGATCACCTCTCGAAGCTGCCCGCGCGACCGACCTACATGGTCTGCGGGATGCTCAACACCAAGGATATCGGCGGCTACCTGCGTCCGCTGGCGCCGCTGGTGGAACGGCTGCACGCCGTGGCGATCCCCGGTGCCGCCGCAACCCTGCCCGCCGAGGCGACCGCCGCCGCTGCCGCCGACTGCGGCATCGACGCCGATACCGATGACAGCGTCGAGGCGGCGCTGACCCGCATCGCCGGGGAAAACCCCGAGGCGCGGATCCTGATCGCGGGCTCGCTCTACCTGGCCGGACAGGTGCTGGGCGCCAACGCATAAGGCCTCCGGCCCCGTTTTCGGGGCCGGATCGCCCCCGGCGCCCCCCGGGGTGCGAAAAAAAGTGCAGGCCCGACCGGACCGTAACTGCCTGACGCGAATCAGCTTTCCCGAATCGTTAACGAATTCAGGCGTTTCAGCTTGCCCAACCGATTCGCTTTAGGTTGACCGAAGCGATTCGATTCGCCTAAACTGGGTGGCAATACAGGATACAGGGACAACATCCCGGACTCCGGTGCGCATCTGTCGCCTATCACCGCGCATCGGGTTCTGGGGCAGGTACGGAATCATCGGGCATAAACGGGGGTCGGTCAACGACCCCCTTCCCGTTTCAGCCCCCTGCCCGGCGCGTCTCAGCCCTCTTCCCGGCCCCAGTCGCGGTCCTGCATCTCGCGCAGGCGCGAGGCGGTGCGTTCGAATTCGAAGACGCCCTCACCCTCGGTATAAAGCGATTCCGGCTGGTCGGCAGCGGTGCAGATCAGCTTCACCTTGGCTTCGTAGAGCGCGTCGATCAGCGTCACGAAACGCTTGGCCTCGTTGAAGTTCGACCGGCCCAGCGTCGGGATGTCCTCGAGGATCAGCACCTCGACCTCCTCGGCGATGGCCAGGTAGTCGCCCGGGCCCAGCATCTCTCCGCAGAGGTCATGGAAGCGGGCGCGCGCCACGCCGTCGTGATAGGCGGGCAGCATCACCTTGCGGCCCTTCACCGTCAGCGCGCGCGGCGTGCCGGGATCCTTGTTGGTCAGATCGCTCCAGATCTCCTGCACGGCGGTGCGGGCGGCGCTGTCGACGGGGGCGAAATAGACCTGCGCGCCCGATAGGCGGTTCTGGCGGTAATCGTTGTCGCTGGCCATCTCGTGGACCACCAGCTGCTCCTTGATGAGCGCGATGAAGGGCAGGAACAGCTGCCGGTTCAGCCCGTTCTTGTAAAGGTCGTCCGGCACCCGGTTCGAGGTCGTCACCACCACGACACCGGCATCGAACAGCGCCTGGAACAGGCGGCCCACGATCATCGCATCGGTGATGTCGGTGATCTGCATCTCGTCGAAGGCCAGCACCTTCACCTGGGAAATCACCTTGGCCGCGACGGGGGCCAGGCTGTCCTCGACCCCGGCCTTGCGGGCCTTGTGCATGCCCTCGTGGATCTCTTGCATGAAGGCATGGAAGTGGACCCGGCGCACCGGCACGTCCAGCCCGTCGACGAACAGGTCCATCAGCATCGACTTGCCGCGCCCGACCCCGCCCCACAGGTACAGCCCCTTCGGCGGCGCCGGGGGCTTGGCGCGGCGGAACAGGCCGCCCTTGACGGGTTTCGCGTTCAAGCCCTCGCGGATGCGGTCGAACTCGGGCAGCACGGCCTGCTGCGCGGGATCGGGCTTGATTTCACCGGCGGCGACACGGGCCGCGTAGAGGTCGGACATGCTGGTCATGTCAGCCCCTTACCCTGCGGCGCCGGGACAGGGAAGCGCACAGATGCGAATGCGGGGTCCCACAAAGGCTGAATTGACCTTTGAGGGGCAACGCCTAATCTGGCCCGCAACCTCCGGAGGACCCAGATGACCGCCCAGCCCCGCCTTCTGAGCCCCGTGCTGATCGCCGGGTGCTTCATCATCCTGGTCAGCTTCGCGATCCGCGCCAGCTTCGGCGTCTTCCAGATCCCCATCGCCGAGGAATTCGGCTGGGCGCGCGCCGACTTCTCGCTGGCGATCGCGATCCAGAACCTGGCCTGGGGCATCGGCCAGCCGATCTTCGGCGCCATGGCGGAAAAGATGGGCGACCGGCTGGCGGTGGTGCTGGGGGCCATCGCCTATGCGGTGGGCCTGTCGCTGTCGTCCTTCGCGACCACCCCCGAAGCGCACTGGGCGCTGGAATTCCTGGTGGGTTTCGGCATCGCGGGCACCGGCTTCGGGGTGATCCTGGCGGTGGTCGGGCGCGCCGCCTCGCCCGAGAACCGCTCCATGGCGCTGGCGATCGCCACGGCTGCGGGCAGCGCCGGGCAGATCTTCGGCGCGCCGCTGGCCGAGGCCCTGCTGGGCGCGATGTCCTGGCAGGGCGTCTTCCTGCTGTTTGCCGCCGCGATCCTGCTGGTGCTGCTGTTGCTGCCCTTCCTCAAGACCGAGGCGCCCCCCGCCAGCAAGGCAGAGCTGGAAGAGACCCTGGGCCAGATCCTTCTGCGCGCCGCCCGCGACCCGAGCTTTGCGATGATCTTCCTCGGCTTCTTCTCCTGCGGCTACCAGCTGGCCTTCATCACCGCGCATTTCCCCGCCTTCGTGACGGAACTCTGCGGCGCCATCGCGCCGGGCAGCCTGCTGCATTCGGCGGGCATCACCAGCACCTCGGCGCTTGGGGCGGTGTCGATCTCGGTCATCGGGGCGGCGAATGTGGCGGGCACGCTGGCGGCGGGCTGGCTGGGCAAACGCTATTCCAAGAAATACCTGCTGGCGGGGATCTACCTGGCGCGCACCGTGGTCGCGGGCACCTTCATCCTGATGCCGATCACCCCGGGATCGGTGCTGCTGTTCTCGGTGCTGATGGGCGGGCTGTGGCTGGCCACGGTGCCGCTGACCAGCGGGCTGATCGCCCATATCTACGGGCTGCGCTACATGGGCACGCTGTACGGCATCGTCTTCCTGTCGCACCAGATCGGCGGCTTCTTCGGCGTCTGGCTGGGCGGGCGGATGTACGACATCTACGGCAACTACACCCTGGTCTGGTGGATCGGCGTCGGCGTCGGCCTGTTCAGCGCCATCGTCCACCTGCCGGTGCGCGAACGCCCCTCCCTGCCGCAACCGGCCTGAGGGGCGCCGGCGTCAGGCCGCCTCTTCCGTGCTCAGGTAGCCATCGGCCACCAGCCGCTCGGCCCATCCCTCGGGGCCGGTGAAATGATGCACCTGCCAGCCCCGCGCGGCGGCGGCGGCAATGTTGTCGGCCCGGTCGTCGGCAAAGATCAGATCGGCCCCCGACAGGCCGCTGTCGGCCTCCAGCATCTCGTAGATGCGGGTGTCGGGCTTGATCACCGCCATATGCCCCGACACATAGGCGCGGTCGAACTCGTTCAGGAAATCGTAAACCTCCTGCGCCATGGCGAAGGTGCCGATGCCGAAATTGGTCAGCGCATAGACCGGCACGCCGCGCGCCCTGAGCGCCCGCAGCAGCCGCACCGAACGCGGGATCGCCGGAGAGGCCATGCGGATCCAGTCGTCGTGCCACATGCGGATCTCGGACCGCCAGGCGGGGGTGGCCTCGGCCAGGGCATCGGACAGCGCCTTCAGATCACCGCCGCGGTCCACGGCATCGTTCATCGCGTGCAGATCCACCTCGGAGAACAGCTGACGGCGGCGGCTCTCTCCGATCATGGCATCGTAATGCCGCTCGGGTTGCCATTCGATCAACACGTTGCCGATGTCAAAGACCACCGCCTTGGCCCGCGTCTGCGTCATGCCCGTCATCCTCCTGAGGGTTCAGGGCGCGAGCAAAGGCGAGGTGCGCAAAAAAGTAAACCCCCGGCCCGGGCGGGCGGAGGGTTACGGTGGTCGGCCAGCGCGGATGGCGGCGCCTCAGCGCGCTTCCATGGCCCGGGTGACGCAGCTTTCGATCTGCCGGGGCGTCGTCGGCTTCGGGCAGAAGGCGGCGCCGGGATAGCGCTTGGACAGCGCCTTGGCGTCGGCATGGCCGGAATGGAAGATCAGCGGCACACGGTCCGCATGAAGCCGGTCGGCCAGTTCGAAAACCTCGCCGTCGGGCAGTTTCACGTCCAGGATCGCCACGCTGGGCAGCGCGGCGCCCACGGCGCGCAGGCCGGCGCGCACGGTGGCGCAGGGGCCCATGACTTCCAGGCCCATGTCCTCGACGATGAACTGGAGGTCCAGGGCCACGATGGCCTCGTCCTCGACCACGAGGACACACGGCGCAAGGTCGGCAGGAAGCGGGCCTCCTGCCGTCGGATCTCTCTCAGATGTAACGGTCATTTCGGTAAGTCATCCTGTTCAGTCTGCCGTCGGACTTCTGCTCTACGATCACTTTCCCGCCGAGCTGGAGCGCGGAGGAGCGGATCAGGGTCGAACCGAAGCCGTCGGTGCCTTCTTTCAGATCCAACGCCGCATCGTAACTTTCGTTCCATTCCAATGTCACGCCGTCATCTTTTTCCTGCCACCAGCGCACGGCAAGCTGCCCCGCCACCGGGCCCAGAACGCCATATTTCGCCGCGTTCGTGCTCCATTCATGCAGGATCAGCGCCAGCGAGGTCAGCTCTTCGGAGGCCACCTCGATGCTGTCGGGCCCTTCCAGGGTGATGCTGTGCTGATCGCGGTAGGGTTCCAGCGCGGCCTCGATCACCTCGCGCAGGCGGACCTTCTCGTCGACGCTGCGCGCCTGGGTCAGATCATGCGAACGCGCCAGCGCGGTGATCCGGCGGCTGACATCGGCCACCAGATCCTGCGGCGTCTCGGCCTTGCGCGAGGCGATCCGCAGCATCGCCGAGATGATCGAGAACAGGTTCTTCACCCGGTGGTTCATCTCGCGCAGCATCAGCTCTCGCATCTGGGCGTGTTCGAATTCAGGGGTCATGTCCATCTTGACGCCGGTGATGCTGGCCCGGCCGTTCTCGTACTGGACCGAGCCCATGCCCCTGATGTAGCGCACAGCGCCGCTGCTGGTGGCCACCTGGAAGGAGACGTCGAAATCGCCGCCCGTCTGCAGCGCCTCGCCCACCGTTGCCTGGACGCGGGCCGCGTCCGAAGCCGCCATGCAGGCCAGCAGGTCATCGAGGCTCAGCGCCCCCTCTGCCGGCAGGTCGAAAAGCGCGCGCACCGTGGCATCGGCCTCCAGCGCGCCAGTTTCGGGGTCCAGCTCCCAGACGCCGATCGCCGCCACGTCCAGCGCCAGCTTCAGGCGCTGGCCCTCGGCGGCCAGGCGGCCCTCAAGCAGCAGCGCCTCGGTGACGTCGGTGAAGACCAGCGTGGCCCCGTCGGTGCTGCCGTCGGACAGCTTGTAGGGGGTGATCGACAGCGACCAGACCGTGCGCCCCTCGCGCGAGCGGATGCGGGTGGTCTGCGGCTCTCCGGTCTCGATCACCGTGCGGGTCAGCTGCTCGACCCGGTCGGGTTCGTCGATCACGCCCTGCACATCGCGCAGCGGCCGGCCCTTGTCGGCATCCTGGAACGGGAAGACGGCGCGGGCGGCGCGGGTAAAGTTGCGGATCCGCATGGAACGCCCCACCGTCACCAGCGCAAGCGAGGTCGAGGCGAAAAGGTTGCGCAGGTCGGCATTGGCACTGGAGAGCTGCTCGACCTTGGATTTCAGCTCATCGTTGACGGTCGCCAGTTCCTCGTTGGTGGACTGGAGTTCCTCGTTCATCGACATCATTTCCTCGTTCGAGGATTTCAGCTCTTCGTTGGCCGTCTCCAGCTCTTCCACGGTCGAACGCAGCCGGGTGCGGGTGGCGCGCAGCTCGGCCTCAAGCACCTGGACATGGGACTCCGAGGGCACCAGCTCCTCGAAATCGTCGCCGGCGATGGGCTCGAACGGGGCGCGGTCACGGAAGATGATCAGCAGCGTGTCGTCGGGCAGCGGATCGGCCATCACGTCGACGCTCTGCTTGCCCAGCTCCGAGATCACCTCGACCTTGCGGGCGACCTTGCGGGTGTTGGAGGCACCGGCTTCGCGGATCAGCGCCGACAGCGCCTCTCTCAGGCCCGGGCGGGCCAGGCTTTGCGCGAAGGAGGGTCCGGTGCTGGCGGGATCGAAGTCGAGGAATTTCGACAGTTTCCCCGTCGCCGCCAGGACCGCGCCGTTGCGGTCGATCTGGAGGGTCGGCGGGGCGTATGTTTCGAGGATACGAGAGCTTGCCACGGAAGATTCCCATTCGGTGTGGGTGCGGGTCCGGGGGGTGGGATGCGGCCGCGGACGCCGGTCGTGATTGTGCACTGCAGGCAGTTCGATCGGATAGCGGGCCCGCCCCGGATTGCGCCGGAACAGGCGCGCTTTCGGGTCCACCGGTTCAAAGAGGTGCTCGGCCCGCCCGATGCTTTCGGAGGGGCCCAGGAACAGGTAGCCACCGGATTTCAGCGCGTAATGGCAAACCGGCAACGCCAGGGCCTGCAACCCGTCACCGAAATAGATCAGCAGGTTGCGGCACGAGATCAGGTCGATGCGGCTGAACGGCGGGTCCTTGATCAGGCTGTGCACCGAGAACCGCACCATGTCGCGGATCCGGGCCGAGATCTGGAAGGCCCCCTCGCGGCCCACGGTATAGGCGTCGCGCAGGTCCGCCGGGATGTCCTGAAGCGCGGCCAGCGGGTAGCGCCCGGCCCGCGCCATTTCCAGCATCCGCTCGTCGATGTCGGTGGCGAAGACCTGCGCCGTCACCTGCTTGCCCGAACGCGCGATCTCGGCGGCAAAGAGCATCGCCAGAGAATATGGCTCCTCTCCCGAGGAGCAGCCCGGCACCCAGACCCGCAGCTCGTCGCCGTCATGGGCGCCCTCGACCAGCGGGCGGATCGCCTCTTCGCGCAGCAGCGCGAAATTGTCGGTGTCGCGGAAGAAGCGGGTGACGTTGATCAGCAGTTCGCCGAAAAGGGTGTCGGCCTCCTTGCCGTCGGTTGCGACGCGGGCCAGGTATTCCGCACTGTCGGCGATCCCCAGCACCTGCATCCGACGCTGGATGCGCCGCAGCAGGGTCGACCGCTTGTAGCCCGAGAAATCGTGCCCCGTCCGCTTGACCAGCGCGTTGCACAGCTGCGCCAGGCTGTCGGCGACGGGGGTATCCTCGGGCGGGCCCAGGTCCGGAGAGATCCGGCGGAAGCGGGTGATCCGGTCGATCACCTCGCCCGGCGGGCAGACCAGATCGACCAGCCCGGTGGCCACGGCGGAATTGGGCATCCCGTCATAGCGGGCCGAGCGGTCCTGGGCGATGCAGATGCCGCCGTGTTCCTTGATCGCGCGCAACCCGGCGCTGCCGTCGGCGCCGGTGCCCGACAGGATCACGCAGATCGCGTTCGCCCCCTGGTCCAGCGCCAGGCTGAGGAAGAAATCGTCGATCGGGCGGCGCAGGCCGCGCGGCTGGGCGAAGGGGGTCAGGGTGATGCGGCCCTGTTCCAGCCCCATGCCGTAGCCCGGCGGGATGATGTAGACATGGCCGGGCTCGACCGGTTCGCCTTCCTCGGCCTGGCGCACGGTCAGGCGGGTGTTGCGATCCAGCAACTCTGCCAGCATGGATTCGTGATTCGGATCAAGGTGCTGCACCACCACATAGGCCAGCGGATCCTCGGCCCGCGCCGGCACCAGCATCTCCCGGATCGCCTCCAGCCCGCCGGCCGAAGCGCCAATTCCGATGATGCAGAGACTGTCCGCGCTGTCGTTCTGACCCATTTCCGTTCCGTGCCGAGTGCGCCCCGTCCGGGCGCCATGCAGGCGTCTGTGCCTGTTACGGGCCAACGCAGATCAAGAGGTAAAGCACCCCCTGCCCGGTGACAACTTACCAGTCGGTCAAATGCCCGATCCGGCTCGGGAATCCCTCCCGTCGTTGCGCAGCCGCCTACAGATCCTCCAGGGTGATCCGCGCCAGTGTCGCGACGCTGTCGGAGATGATCCGGGCCGTGCCCAGCATGGTCAGCCCGAATTCCCGCGAGATCGCGTCGATATCCGAAACGTTCTGCCCGAGGTGGCGCTGGAAGTCGTCGATCTCGGCGCGGCGGGCGACATGGGACATATCGAACTGGGAGCCCAGGAAAAACTGGGTCACGCCATGGCTGTCGCGCAGGCGGGTCATGAAAACGTAGTTGTCGAAGCGCGACCCGTCCTTGCGGAAGTTCATCACCGGGAAGCAGTTCGCCTCGATCCCGTCATCGGCGATGAAGGCCCGCAGGGCCGCCTTCTGGTCGTCCGGTGTCTCTCCGCCCTGAAGGAAGCGGCAGTTGCGGTCCAGCACCTCTTCCGCGTCGTAGCCGGTCAGGGTCAGGAAGGCCTGGTTGGCGAAGATCAGCGGCTGGTCGGGCAGCCGGGCCGAGGCCAGCGTCAGCGCGATCCGGGACCTTTCGCAATAGGCCTCCAGGGAGGCGGGAAGGGGCGTCGTCGTCGAGGCGGGCATCGGAGGGGTCCAATCAGCTGGGGCCGGTCAGGCTAGACACATAGCCCGATCCGGATGCAAGCAAAGACCACCGCGGAACGAAACACTCCCGCATCGTCAAGGCCATAGCGGCGCCGCCCGCGAAACCGGCCAAGTCCTGCCGGTTCTCCGCCCTGCCCCTAGGATAGCGCGCCATCGCTGTCCCCGGGCGACGGGAAAGGTGTATACTTCGTTTTCACGGCAGGATTTAACCGGACGGGATCCTGCCGGGTCAGGACTGCGGGGATGAAGGACCACCACGATGACGGACGACGCTGTGCAAAGGCGCCGGGGGCGCAAGTACGATCAGGTGCTGGAGGGCGCGCGCAAGGTCTTCCTTCAGGACGGGTTCGACGGTGCCTGCGTCGATGACATCGCCCGTGAGGCGAAGGTGTCGAAGGCCACGCTCTATTCCTACTTCCCCGACAAGCGGCTGCTGTTCATCGAGGTGGCCCGTCTGGAATGCCGCCGCCAGGCCAGCGAGGCCCTGACCACGGTGCCGGTGGACCTGCCCGCCCCCGCCCTGCTGGAGATCGCCGCCACCCGGATGGTGGACTACTTCTGCTCGCCGATGGCGCTGGCGATCTTCCGGATCTGCACCACCGAGGCCGACCGTTTCCCCGACCTGGCCCTGGAATTCTACGAAAGCGGCCCGGAAATGGCGCATCGGCTGCTCAGCGATTTCCTGCGGACCGCCGCCGTCACCGGCGAAATGGCCATCGCGGATCCCGACATGGCCGCCCACCAGTTCGTCGAACTGTGCCGGGCGGGCTTTTTCGTCCGTATGCTCTTCGGGCTGGACCGCGACCTCTCGCTCGAGGAACGCGCCCGTGTTGCCCGCGAGGCCGTCGATACCTTCCTTGCGCGCTACGGAGCACATAGATCGGACTGGTCGGAAGACCTGCGCGCCCCACGTTCTGCGATGATGCGCTGACCGCCCCGCAAGAGAGAGAGCCCATGCCGCCGATCCTGCCCAAGATGACCCGCCCCGCGACACCGCGTGCCGGAGCCCTGCGCGCCCTGCCGCTGACCCTGCCGCTGCTTCTGGCGCTTGCCGCCTGCGAGGCGCCGCCGCTGGAACGCGCGCCCGCCGCGCCCGCAGCCCCGCTGCAGCCGCAGGTGAATGCCGTCGAGGGCGCCGCCCCCGTCACCTCGACCGACCTGCCGCCGGGTCCCGGCGACCTGGCGGGCTCGGGCTCGGGCTCGGACCAGGCCACCGCCACGCCGGGCGACGATACCGGATCGCTGACCAGCGACGTGGCCCAGGCCCTGGCGGCCACCTCCGACACCCCCGACACCCCGGACGAGGGCCCCCTGCCTGTCCCCCAGGACGAGCTCGCCTCGGGGGGCGCCGCCGCGGCCGATCCCTCCGACAGCTGCGGGATGGATCCCTACCTGGACCTGGTCGGCCAGACCTATGACGAAAGCATGATGGCGGATCGCACCGGCCCCTACCGGGTGATCCCGGAAAACGGCCAGATGACCATGGATCATCGCCCCGACCGGCTGACCATCCACCTCGACGCGGCCGGGCGCGTCGCCGCGATCCGCTGCATCTGAGCCCGTCAAAAGGGCGCGCGCGGCCCCTCCGGCCACGCGCGCCCCGCTTTCCCGACCGGACGGGTTTACTTCAGGCGAAATTCGCCGTGGCAGCTGCCGCAGCTTTTCGCCACCGGCCCGAAGCCCGCCTTCACCGTGTCCAGCGACGCGGTATCAAGCCCCTGCACCGCCGTCTCCAGCGCACCGGCATGTTCGGTGAATTCGTCCCAGTCCTCCCAGATCGCCGGGGCGGCCTTGGATTTCGGATCGCTTTCCTCGGGCTTGAAGACCGCGGGGATCATCGCCGCATCCTCCAGCAGCTTCGCCCGTGCCGCCGCCGCCGCATCCGCGTCGAAGGCGGTCTTGCCCTGCGCCATGCCGCCGATCACCGCAAAGCTCGCGCGGATCTCGTCCATGAGGTCCATGCGCTTGCCCGCCGCCGCATTGGCGACGCCCTCCTTGGCCTGCACGCCCGCGGCCACCGCCAGCAGACCGAGGGAAAGGGCGAATATCTGTCGTTTCATGATGGAAATCTCCCGTTGACCTAAGGGAGCTTAGCGCAGCACGCGGCGCTGCCAAGGGGTCTCGACAGGCGCATCGCAAGGGCGTAAATACGAACATAAAGTGAACAAAGGCCCCGATCATGCCCGTCCCCCGCCGCATCCTGTCGCTCTGGTTCTGCCGTCTCGGCGCGGAGCGGATCCTGCGCCGGGACGGCATCGACCCGGCACTGCCGCTTGCCGTGGTCGAGGATACCGGCAACCGCCAGGTGCTCAGCGCGCTGTCGCCCGGGGCCCAGGCGCTTGGCCTGCGGCGCGGCCAGCCGCTGCGCGAGGCCCGCAGCCTCTGCCCCGACCTGCTGACCCGCCTGCGCAACCCCGAGGCCGAGGCCGGGATGCTGACCGCGCTGCGCCGCTGGGCCGGGCGCTATTCCCCCTGGATCGCCGAAAGTGGCAGCGACGGGCTGGTGCTGGACATCACCGGCTGCGCCCGGCTCTTCGGCGGAGAGGAGGCGCTGCTGACCCGCCTGGAAGAGGACTGCGCCGGGCTGGGGCTGACCGCCCGCGGCGCCATCGCCGATACCCCCGGCGGCGCCTGGGCGCTGGCCCGCTACGCCGGGGCCCGGGCCGGGTCGGACCGCAGCGGCGATGCCATCGACCAGGAGGCGCGCGCCACCCGCTCCCGAGCCACCCGGCGGCACTGGGACCGCGGCGGCAGCGCCCCGGTGATCGCCGCCGGGGCCGCCCCGGCCAGCCGCATCGCGCCCCCCGGTCAGCTGGGCCGCATCCTCGCGCCGCTGCCGGTCGCGGCGCTGCGCCTGGCCCCCGAGGTGCTCGACCAGCTGAACCGCCTCGGGCTGCGGCGCATCGGCGACCTGGCCGGCCAGCCGCGCGGCCCGCTGGCCCGGCGCTTCGGCCAGGGGCTGGTGCTGCGCCTCGACCAGGCCCTGGGGCACGCCCCCGAACCGGTCTCGCCCCGGCGCGAGGCCCCGGCCTTTGCCACCCGCCTGACCCTGCCGGACCCGATCGGCCTCGAGGAGGACCTGCTGGCAGGCCTCGACCGGCTGCTGCCGCGGCTCTGCGACACGCTGCGCCAGGAGGACCGCGCCGCCCGCCAGATCCGGCTCGAGGCCTGGCGCAGCGACGGCACGATGCAGTGGGTCGCCGTGGGGCTGGCCCGTCCGACCACCGATCCCGCCCGCATCCGGCCCTTGCTGGTGATGAAACTGGCGCAGATCGATGCGGGCTTCGGCATCGACATGCTGCGCCTGATCGCCGCCCGGACCGAAGCCCCCGAAGAGGCGCCCCGCCCGGATCCGCTGCCCCTGGACAGCCGGCGCAACGCCTCGCCGGCCTGGCGTCCGGGGCGTCCCGTCGCCCCCGCCCGCGACGACCTGCTGGCCCGCATCGGCGCCCGCATCGGCCTGGAGGCGCTGACCCGCCGCCATCCCGGCGCCTCCCATATCCCCGAGAAGGGCGCGCTGACCCTGGCCGCCGCCTGGTCCGACGCCCCCGACAGCCCCTGGATGCCGCCGCCCCAGCCCCGCCCGCTGCGGATGTGGCCCCCTGAACCGGCCCCGCAGCTGCCCCCCGAAAGCCTGCCGCCGCGCCGGATCCGCTGGCGCCGCCAGGACTGCGCCCTGCTGCCCCACCCCGCCCGCGAACGCATCGCCCCGGAATGGTGGCTGGCCGATCCCGCCTGGCGCAGCGGCACCCGCGACTACGTCACCGCCGTGCTGGAGGACGGCCGGGCCCTCTGGCTGTTCCTGGCCCATGGCGCCGATCTGCCCGGCGGCTGGTTCTGCCAGGGCAGCTACGGCTGAGTCAGGCTTTCATCTTTCCCCAAATATGGCGGGGGACTCGGCGCGGCACGCGCCGAGGGGGGCAGAGCCCCCCGCACCGCCCGAAACCGGCGCATCGCCCCGCCACCGGCACGGCGCCACCACGAAGCACCTTGATTTTGCCCCGCACCGGGCGCACCTTTTCTTCATGACAGTGCAAACACCGCCCCCGATCCCAGGGGGCTCCGCCCAGCAGGTGGCTTTCCACCGGACCGAGCTGAACATCATCCTGTCGCTCTACGGGCGGATGGTGGCGGCAGGCGAATGGCGCGATTACGGCATCTCCGCGCTGAGCGACGTGGCCGTCTTCTCGATCTTCCGGCGCACCGCCGAACACCCGCTCTACCGGATCGAAAAGCGCCCGAAGCTGCGCAACAGGCAGGGCATGTACGCCGTGCTCGGCATGGACGGACAGGTGATGAAACGCGGCCACGACCTGCGCACCGTGCTGCGGGTGCTGGAGCGCAAGCTGATCCGCGCGGTCGAATAGGACCGGCGTTGGCGGGGGGCGCTGCCCCCCTCAGCCTGCGGCTGATCCCCCCGAGGTATTTGGAACAAGAAAATGGGCAGAGGCGCGGGCCAGCCGCGCGTCCAGCCCCGGCAGGCGGCGGCGGGCGGTGACCGGGCCGTCGCTGGCGGCGATGCGGGCAATGGCCTCGGGGAGGCCCTCGTAGGCGACGCTCATGCTGTGGCCATTGGCATGCAGGATGGTCCGCGGATCGGCGACCCAGGCGACATGGCCCTTCCAGAACAGCAGGTCGCCACGGGCAAGCGGGGCGTCCGCGGGCAGCGGATCGCCCAGTTCGCGGGACTGCATGTCGCTGTCGCCCGGGCAGGCGATGCCGCAGGCGAGGCAGCCGGCCTGCACCAGGCCGGAACAGTCGATGCCGCCGAAACCGTTGGCGCCCCAGAGATAGGGCATGCCCAGAAGGCGGGCCGAAACCGCGACCGGATCGACCTCGGGGCGGAGATCGAGATCCAGGTGGGCGGCGGGAATGTACCCCGCGCCGGTGCGCGCCCAGCCGTCTTCCAGGCTTTCGACCAGCACCCGGGCGCCGAGCGAAAGCCGCCCCGAGGCCATGCTGCGGGCGCTCGGGCGGTCGTAGCAGAGCGTCTCGCGCAGGCGGACGGCGGCATTGGGCCGCGCGCCGGGCCGGTCCGGCGCCAGGGCCGCGGCCTCCAGGTAGCCGGTGTAACCATCCTTGCGGGCCTCCAGGAAGGCCATGCCCTCACGGACCTCGTAGACCAGTACCTCATCGCCATGCAGCAGCTGGCGGTCGCGCGCCCCCCCGGGGGCGTCCAGCAGATCGGCGGCGGGGGCCTTCACCCGGCAGAGCTCTCCGGCGGTGAAATGCCGCGCCTCGGCCTGGCCGCGCAGGCGCTCGGCGGCGACGCGGCCATTGCAGGGCCAGCGGCGGCGGTCTGGCGCGCTCACAGTCCCAGCAGCCCCGGCAGGGCCGAGAAGAGCGCCCGCGCGCCCTGCCCGGTACCGCCCTTCGTGCGGCCCGGCAGATCCGAGGGCGCCCAGCCGTAGATGTCGAAATGGGTGTAGCGCAGGCCCGGCCCGGCAAAGCGGCGCAGGAACAGCGCCGCCGTGATGGAGCCCGCGAACCCACCCTTCGGCGCATTGTCCAGATCGGCGATGCCGGGTTCGATCATGCTTTCGTAAGCCTCGTGGAAGGGCAGCCGCCAGACCGGATCCGCCACCACGGCGGCCGAGCTTTCCAGCGCCGCCGCCACATCGGCATCATCGGTGAAATAGGGCGCGATATCGGGGCCCACGGCGACCCGCGCGGCCCCCGTCAGCGTCGCGAAGGAGATCATCAGGTCGGGCTTTTCCTCGGCCCCGTAGGCCAGGGCATCGGCCAGCACCAGCCGCCCCTCGGCATCGGTATTGTTGATCTCGACCGTCAGCCCCTTGCGGGAGGTCAGGATGTCCTGGGGCCTGAAGGCATCGCCCGCCACCGCGTTCTCGACCGCCGGGATCAGCACCCGCAGCCGCACCGGCAGATCGCGCGCCATGATCATCCGCGCCAGCCCCAGCACCGTGGCCGAGCCGCCCATGTCCTTCTTCATCAGCCCCATCGAGGAAGCGGGCTTCAGGTCAAGCCCGCCGGTGTCGAAGCAGACCCCCTTGCCGACCAGCGTCAGCATCGGGCCGTTGTCGCCCCAGCGCAGGTCGATCAGCCGGGGCGCACGATGCGGCGCGGCGGCACGCCCGACCGCGTGGATCATCGGGAAGTTCTGCGCCAGCAGGGCCTCTCCGGTGGTGACCTCGACCCGGGCGCCGAAGGTCTCGGCCAGGCTGCGGGCGGCGGCTTCCAGCTCTGCCGGGCCCATGTCGGAGGCCGGGGTGTTGATCAGGTCGCGGGTCAGCGCCTCGCCGGCGGCAATGGCTTCCAGCCGGTCGGCGCGGATGCCGTCCGGCGCCACCAGACGCGCCTTCACGCCGGATTGCGCACGGTAGCGATCAAAGGCGTAGCCGGCGAAAAGCCAGCCCAGGGCCTCGGTCTCGGCGGCCTCCTCGGGCAGGCCCGAGGCGATCCGGTAGTCCCCCGCCGGCAGCCGTGCCGCCGCACCGGCCAGCACGAAGCGGGACCGCGCCCGCGCCGCCGCATCGCCGTAGCCCGCCAGCGCCATCGCCGGACGACCCTCGGGCCCCGGCACCAAGCAGGCCTGCGACAGGGCGCCGGTAAAACCGCTGGCGCGCACCCAGGTCGCGACCTCGGCGGGCTGCGCCTCCAGCCAGGGGGCCAGGGCGGCGGTTTCGATCACGTGCAGCGGCAGCGCGCCGGCACTGTCCTGGGCGAAGGTAAGGGCGGGGGTCTTGGGCATTCTGGCGCTCCTGCTGTCGGGTCCGCCCAGCCTATCCCGGCTGCGCGCCGCCGCAAGGGCTGCCGCGCAGGACCGCTCAGAGCGTGATGTCCTGCAGCTCCCAGATCGCCATGAGAGAGCTTTCGCCGACTCGCAGCAGACGCGCGAAAGTGGCCGCAAGCGCCACATCGTCGCCGCCCCCCAGACAGGCTCCGACATCCCCCGCCACCCGCGACAGCAGCGTCATCCCCACCTGGTCGGCAATCGCCGCAAGCGAGCGCACGGCCTTGCGCAGCTCCTCCCGGCGGCCTTCGCGCAGCATCCGGTCGGCATGGGAGAAGCGCAGCGCCAGCTCCTCCATGGCGCGGCAGACCACGTTGTCGGCCCCGGCCTCGCCAAGCTGGGCATAAAGCTGCCGCAGCCGTTCCGGATCAAGCCCCACCGGCTCGCTCCGGGTCATCACCAGGATCTGGCTCACCTTTCGCACCCCCTTCTCTGCGCCCCCACGGCAGCGCACACCCTCGCGCAAGGAAGTTCCCAAAGACTTGCAGCTTTGCGGTTTTGCAGGGGTGATGCGCCCGGTTTTGCAAAGGATTTTCCGCCAATTGGCGGTTTCCGCATTTCAACGCCCCCGCCACGGCCCTATAGTCCGCGCGATACGATTTCAGCGTCCGGAGTTTACCATGGAGCACGCCAAGCCACTGCCCAGCCTGCTGGTACAGCGTTATCACGGCTGGAAGGCCACCACCTTCACCGAGAACAAGTCCTGGTACCGCCGCCTTGCCGACGAGGGCCAGCGCCCGAAGACGATGATCATCTCCTGCTGCGACTCGCGCGTGCATGTGACCGGCATCTTCGGCGCCGACCAGGGTGAGTTCTTCATTCACCGCAACATTGCCAACCTGGTGCCCCCCTACCAGCCCGACGGCCAGCAGCACGGCACCTCGGCAGCGCTGGAATATGCGGTGACCGCCCTCAAGGTCGCCCATGTGGTGATCATGGGCCATTCGAAATGCGGTGGCGTTCAGGGCTGCCTCGACATGTGCTCGGGCCATGCGCCTGAGCTGGAAGAGGAATCCAGCTTCGTCGGTCGCTGGATGGACCTGCTGCGCCCGGGCTACGACCGGGTCAAGGACATCCAGGGCTACGAGGCACAGCGCGACGCGCTGGAGAAGGAGGCCGTCCTGGTCTCGCTCGAGAACCTGATGACCTTCCCCTTCGTGAAGGACGCCGTGGAAGCCGAGAACCTGTCGCTGCACGGCCTGTGGCACGACATCGGCAATGGCTCGGTCGAACAGTACCTGCCCGACCAGAAGGCCTTCCGCGCCATCTGAGGCCGCGCGCCGGCCCCGCCCGGTGCGACTGCATATTTATGGAAAGATGAAAGAGGCACCGGATCCCCCCGGTGCCTCTTTCACCTTCCGGTTTCATCTTTCCCCAAATACGGACTCGCCCCGCTGGCAAGGGACGGGCGGCTGCCCCGCCGGGCCACCCCCCATTCATCTTTCCCCAAATATGCACGTCGCGCCGCTGCCGCCGGGCGCGCCGCCGGCCTAGTTCAGCACCTTGCCCTCGGGCCAGCTGACGCTGTCCTGCAGGGTGATCACCTTCTCCACCCCGGCCGCCAGCGGCAGGCGCCATTCCAAGATCCCGCGCTGGCCGTCCACGTCCCGGGCCTCGGGCGCCGGATCGGCCTGCCAGGTGATCTTCAGGTCGTCCTGCTCGGAATAGGGCACCCGGTCGGTCACGCGCAGATCCCAGTCGCGCCGGGTCTGGTTCTTCAGCACCAGACGCACCTCTTCCTCGCGCCGGTTCGACTTCGCGATCACGCCGCGATCCCCTTCCGAACGTGCCACCACCTGGCGTTCCAGCCGCAGCCCGTCGATCGGGCCGAAGGACCAGTCCGCCGCAGAGCCCGCCGGCAGCAGCGGCAGGCTGCGGGTGCCCATGTAGGTGCCGTCCAGGTAGAAGGCCGCCTGGTCGGAGGCCAGCAGCGGCTCCGTGCCCTCATTGGTGAAGCCCGCCATCAGATAGGCCGAGGGATCGGACATCGGCACCGCCCGGGCATAAAGCTCGGGGGCCAGCCGGGTCTCTCCCAGCGACAGCGTCAGCGCCTCGGCGCCATTCGCCAGGCTCACCGGCTGGGGGTAGGCATAGTCCAGCGTCAGCCCGTCATTGGGCGAGACCGCATCGGCCTTCATCATCATCTCGGCCACCGGCGCGCCGGCGGCACGGGCCAGCGGCATCGGCGCGCGCGGATCGCCGTAGCGCAGCAGCTCGGGCCAGAGTTCGGAGGGGGCGACCTGCCCCGAGGGCCGCGCGGTGGACAGGTCGAGCTTCACATCGGACCAATCCTCGCCGCTCGCCTGCCGGATCACAGCCTTGCGGGCGATCTCCAGCGCCGGGCTGGCCCCGGTGGTGACAAGCGAGACGTCATAGGCCGGCTGCCAGCCCGCGTCCTGGGTCAGGTAAGAGACCGTCATCTCGCCCTGCACCGCGCTGTCATTGCTGAAATCGACCACCAGGCGGGCGCGCCCACCGGCGGCGGTCAGCAGGGCGGCAAGCGCCTGCTCGGCGGCCTCCTGCGCCTTTTGCAGGGGCGGCAGTCCGTCGCGCAGCGCCTTCGCGCGCCCCTCGGCCGCCAGCTGGTCCTGACGCGCCGCAAGGCTCTGGGTGGCCACCACCGACAGCAGCTGCGGCAGCGTCGCGGGATCGGCGGCGGCGGGGTTCTGGCCCAGCCCGGCCAGCACCTTCAGCCGGTCCCCGGCGGCAGCGGCCTCGGCCTCGGCGCCCTTGGCGCGGGTTTCCAACGCATCGACGGCAGCCTTCGCGTCCTTCACCCGGGCGCGGGCGTCGCGGATCGCGGGGCTGTCCGCCTCGGTGCGGGGCGGCAGGGCGCTGTCCCGCCAGCGCACCGCCCCGATCTGCCCCGAGGGCGTGGTGATCCGCAGCAGGGCGGGATCGACGAAGGGCATGTCGGGCAGCACCAGCTGGTGATCTCCCGGCGCCAGGTCCAGCGGCACCGCACGCGCTACCCGCGCCGCATCCGGATAGAGCGTCACCTGACGGACCTGCCCGCTCAGCACCACTTCCTCGGCGCGCAGGGCGGGCGCGACCAGGCAGAGCGTGGCGATCAGGGGGCCAGAAAACAGGGCACGGGGCGGAACGGGACGCATGGACACTCCTCCGGGTTGCATCGCCCCAGCCTGAGCATTCCAAGGCCCCGACCGCAAACGCCTTTTCCCGTGCCGCCCGAAACCGGCGGCATTCCCCCAAAACGCGAAACGCCCGGAGCATCACTGCTCCGGACGTCCGGTGAAATCGGGGAAAAGGGGCGATCAGCCCTTCTTCAGGACCCGGGTGCCGAGGGTCTCGGCGATCTGAACGGCGTTCAGCGCCGCGCCCTTGCGCAGGTTGTCCGAGACGCACCACAGGTTCAGACCGTTGTCGATCGTGCTGTCCTGACGGATGCGCGAGATGAAGGTGGCGTAATCGCCGACGCATTCGACCGGGGTCACGTAGCCCTTGTCCTCGCGCTTGTCGATCACCATGACACCGGGGGCCTCGCGCAGGATGTCGCGGGCTTCATCCTCGTCCAGGAACTCCTCGAACTCGATGTTGAGCGCTTCGGAGTGGCCGACGAAGACCGGAACGCGCACGCAGGTCGCGGTCACCTTGATCTTCGGATCGACGATCTTCTTGGTCTCCGCAACCATCTTCCACTCTTCCTTGGTGGAGCCGTCTTCCATGAAGACGTCGATATGCGGGATCACGTTGAAGGCGATCTGCTTGGTAAACTTCTTCGGCGGCACGTCGGCGGTCGGGTTGTAGATCGCCTTGGTCTGGTCCCAGAGCTCGTCCATGCCTTCCTTGCCGGCGCCCGAGACGGACTGGTAGGTCGACACCACGACGCGCTTGATCTTGGCGCGGTCATGCAGCGGCTTCAGCGCCACGACCATCTGCGCGGTCGAGCAGTTGGGGTTGGCGATGATGTTCTTCTTGTAATAGCCCTCGACGGCCTCGGGGTTCACTTCCGGCACGACCAGCGGAACGTCCGGGTCGTAGCGGTAGAGCGAGGAGTTGTCGATCACGATGCAGCCGGCAGCGGCCGCCTTGGGGGCGAATTCCTTCGTCGGGCCCGAGCCCACGGCAAAGAGCGCGATGTCCCAGCCGGTGAAATCGAAGGTGGCCAGATCCTGGGTCTTCAGGGTGGTATCGCCAAAGCTGACCTCGGTGCCCAGCGACTTCCGGGATGCGAGAACGGCGATCTCGTCCACCGGGAAGTGGCGCTCGGCCAGGATGTTCAGCATTTCGCGGCCCACGTTGCCCGTGGCACCGACGACGACGACCTTGTAACCCATAATGGATGACTCCTTCTCCTTGGATCGCGGGTCCATACCGCAATAGGGGTTGGCTGGAAAGGGTATTGCAGTGATGGCCCATATCAAGGGCCGCGATGAAACGCCCCCCGGCAGGGCTGCCGAAGGGCGTTTCGCAAACACGGGACCCGGTCGCACGAAGGATCACGACCGGGCCCGGGACCGGCGCGGGGCCGGTCCGGGATCAGGCAGCGCCCCGCCCGATCCAATCCCTGAAGGCCGCCATGATGCGCGCCAGGAAGTCGCGCGTGCCGGGCTCTGCCACCCGGCCTTCGGCATCAAGCAACGTGCCCAGATGGCCGATATAGGCCTCGGGCTGCTGCATCGCCGGCATGTCGAGGAAGACCAGCGATTGCCGCAGATGGTGGTTGGCGCCAAAGCCGCCGATGCCGCCCGGGCTGCCGGTGACCACGGCGGCGGGCTTTCCGGCCCAGACGCTTTGCCCCGCTGGCCGGGACCCCACGTCGAGCGCGTTCTTCAGCGAAGCGGGCACCGAGCGGTTGTACTCGGGCGTCACGAAAAGCACCGCGTCATGGGTGCGGATCTGGTCGCGCAGCCGTGTCCAGGGGGCCGGCGGTTCCGCCCCGTCGAGGTCGGGGTTGTAGAGCGGCAGATCGCCGGTTTCCACGAAGTCGAAGTCGAGCCCCTCTGGCGCCAGCGCGACAAGCGCTTGGGCCAGCTTGCGGTTCAGGCTGTCTTCGCGGAGGGAGCCGACGAGGACCGCAACACGTGCAGTCATGGCTTCATCCTCCTGGCCCGCATCGGGGGCCATGTTTCGAATTTCCTTTACACCCCGTTACTTGGGGATCTTTTCGCGGGTTTCACCCCCGCAGGGTGCGACAACGGTTGTGCAAGGATGCACGCCCGCGCCTCAGGACCCCAGCCCCTCGGGCAGGCGCGGCGCCGCCGCCAGCAGCTGGCGGGTATAGGGGTGCCGGGGATCGCGGAACACCGTCTCGGTCGGGCCGGCTTCGACGATCTCTCCGGCCTTCATGACCATCACCCGGTCGGTGATCGCCCGCACCACCGAGAGGTCGTGCGAGATGAAGAGATAGGACAGCCCGTAGCGCGCCGAGAGATCCGCCAGCAGGTCGAGGATGCGCGCGCGCACCTGCACGTCCAGCGCCGAGACCGCCTCGTCCAGCAGGATCAGCTCGGGGCGGGTGATGAGCGCGCGGGCGATGGCGATGCGCTGGCGCTGCCCGCCCGAGAATTCGTGGATGTACTTGTCGGCGTCGCCCGGGGTCAGCCCCACCGCCGTCAGCGCTTCGGCAACGGCGGTATCGCGCTCCGCGCGGGGCATATTTGGGGAAAGATGAAACGGCTCGGCCACCAGGCGGCCCACCCGGTGGCGGGGATTGAAGCTGCCGTAGGGGTCCTGGAAGACCACCTGCATGCGGCGGCGGACCTCCGGATCGGGCTGGCGGCCCTGGAAGACCGGGCGCCCGTTCAGCCGGATCGCGCCGTCCTGGATCTGCTCCAGCCCCAGGATGGCACGGGTCAGGGTGGACTTGCCGCAGCCTGATTCGCCGACCAGGCCCAGGCTTTCGCCCTTGCGCAATTTGAAGGAGACGCCCTTGACCGCGTGAAAGCGCCCCGGCGCCCCGAAGAGCGACTTGCGCGGCGTCGGGTAGAAGCGGTGCACCGCCGTCACCTCCAGCAGCGGGGTGTCCTGCGCGGCGGGGCTGCGGGCGGGCGCATGGGTCGAGGCGGCCAGCAGGGCGCGGGAATAGGGGTGCTGAAGGTTTTCCAGCAGCGCGCCGGTGGGACCGGCCTCGACCACCCTGCCCTTCTGCATGATCGCGATCTCGTCCGCCATTTCCGCCACCACGGCAAGATCATGGGTGATCATCATCAGGCCCATGCCATCCTCGCGCACGAGGCGGGTCAGCAGCCGCAGGATCTGCGCCTGGGTGGTGACATCAAGCGCCGTGGTCGGTTCATCCGCGATCAGCAGCTTCGGGCGCAGCGCGATCGCCATGGCGATGACGACCCGCTGGCGCTGACCGCCGGAGAGTTCATGGGGATAGCGGCTCAGCGGAAAGCGGTCCTGCGGCAGCTCGGCGCGCGCCAGCGCCTTGGCGGCGCGGATCATGGCGGCGCGTTTCGGGATCTTCTCGTGGATCAGGATCGTCTCGGCCACCTGATCGCCGATGGTCTTCAGCGGGTTGAGCGCCGTCATCGGCTCCTGGAAGACCATGCCGATGTCGCGCCCGCGCAGGGCGCACATCTGCGCCTCGCTTCGGCTCAGGATCGGCTGGCCGTCCAGCGTGACCTGGCCGCTGGCCTCTGCCCCCTCGGGCAGCAGGCGCATCACCGTGAAGGCGGTCATCGACTTGCCCGAGCCGCTTTCGCCGATGACGCCCAGGATGCGGCCCGGGTCGAGGCGCAGCGACACGTCGTGCAGGATCGGCGTGCCGTGGATCGAGAGCGAGAGGTTCCGGATGTCGAGAAGGCTCATGTCCGGCCCCGGCGCAGTTTCGGATCAAGCAGGTCCCGCAGGCCGTCGCCCAGCAGGTTCAGCCCCAGCACCGTCAGCAGGATGGCAAGACCCGGGAACAGCGCCATGTGCGGCGCGAAGGAAATCATCGTCTGGCTGTCCGCCAGCATCCGCCCCCAGCTGGGCGTGGGCGGCTGGGCACCGAGGCCGACGTAGGAGAGGCCCGCCTCGGCCAGGATCCCCATGGAGAACTGGATGGTGCCCTGCACGATCAGCAGGTTGAGGATATTGGGCAGCACATGTTCGAAGCTGATCCGCATCGCCCCCTTGCCCGCGACCCGCGCCGCCAGGATGAAGTCGCGGTTCCACAGGCCAAGCGCCCCGGAGCGCGACAGCCGCGCGAAGACCGGGATGTTGAAGATCCCGATGGCGATGATGGCGTTGGTGGCGGAGGGGCCGAGAATCGCGGTGATCATCACCGCGATGATCAGCGAGGGGAAGGCGAAGACCAGATCGTTGCCGCGCATGATCACCTCGTCCAGCAGCGAGAAACGCCGCGCCGCCGCCCAGAGGCCCAGCGGCACGCCCAGCCCCATGCCGATCCCCACCGCCAGCACCGCCACCGCGATGGAGGTGCGCGCGCCCACCATGATCATGCTCAGGATGTCGCGACCATAGTGATCGGTGCCCAGCCAGTGCACCCCCGAAGGCGGCTTGATCTTGTGGGCGATGTCCATCTGCGTGACATCATAGGGCACCCAGAGGAAGCTCAGCAGCGCGGCGCCGGTGAAAAGCCCGGTCAGCAGCGCGCCGATCACCAGGTTGCGGGACCGCAGGAAGCGCATCGGGCTCATCGGCCGCTCCTCAGGCGGGGGTCGACAAGGGCATAGGCCAGCTCGACCAGGAAGTTGACGAGGATCACCGCGAAGACCAGCAGCATGACGACGCTTTCCACCGTGATCAGGTCCCGGGCCGAGATCGACTGGAAGATCAGACGGCCCAGGCCGGGCAGGTAGAAGACGTTCTCGATGATGATGCCGCCCGCCAGCAGGAAGGAGAACTGCATGCCGATGATGGTCAGCACCGGGATCAGCGCATTGCGCAGGGCGTGCCGGCGCAGCGCCTTCGCGCGGCTCAGCCCCTTGGCGCGGGCGGTGCGCACGAAATCCTCCGACAGGGTGTCGAGCAGGGCCGAACGCATGACCCGCGCCAGGATCGAGGCCTGCGGCAGGGCCAGCGCCACCGCCGGCAGGGTCAGCGATTTCAGCGCGGGCAGAAGCCCCTTGTCCCAGCCCGCGAAACCGCCGGCCGAGAACCAGCGCAGGTTGATGGCAAAAAGCACGACCATCAGCATGGCGAACCAGAAGTTCGGGATGGCGACACCCAGCTGGGTGATCCCCATGATCAGCGTGTCGGCTGCGGATCCGCGCCGCGCCGCCGCCCAGATTCCCACCGGGAAGGCGATGACGACGGTCAGCAGAAGCGAGAACAGCGCCAGCGGCAGCGACACCGCCAGGCGATCCCCGATCAGCTTGGCCACAGGCGTGTGGTAGGTGTAGGAAGTGCCGAAATCTCCGTGCAGCATCCCCCCGACCCAGGCGAGGTAACGGATCACCATCGGCTGATCGAGCCCCATCTCGGCGCGCAGCGCCGCCAGCGTGTCGGGCTGGGCATTGACCCCCAGCATGATCGCCGCCGGATCACCGGGCAGGATCTCGATCACCAGAAAGATCGCCACAGAAGCCGCAACCAGTGACAGCACGAGCGACAGGAGCCGGGTGAGGATATAGCGCGTCATGGCAGGTCTTGGTCTTCCTTGTCGGGTGGCGGGGGCCCTGCCCCCGTCGCGCCAGGGCGCGACTCCCCCGAGGTATTTGGGACAAGAAAATGCATTCAGGGCGCCGCCCCCTCATTTTCTTGTCTTAAATACCTCCGCCGGAGGCTTCGAAACAGGGCGGGCAGCGCGCCGCCGGGGTTGCGCGCCTCCACCGGACATCCCCTGCCGGTGGAGGCCGGGGTTCAGTTCTCCCAGTAGACGCCGGTCAGGTCCGTGGCCTGGGTCGGCGCGTTCTTCCAGAGGCCCTTCACGCCTGCGGCTGCCACGGTCTGCAGCGGCAGCTGGAAGAGATAGGCGTTGACGTAGTCCTGCGCGATGATCGTCTGGGCCTCCTTCAGCAGGGCCGAGCGTTTCGCGGTGTCGGTCTCCACGTCGAGATCGGCCATGACCTTCTGGAAGGCCGGGTTGTTGTAGCCGAAGTAGTAGTCCGGGTTGGCATAGATGCCGATGTCCATCGGCTCGGTATGGCTGATGATCGTCAGGTCGAAGTCATGCGCCCCCTTGAAGGTCGAGGACAGCCACTGGGCCCATTCGACATTCTCGATCTGGGGTTCGATGCCGACCGCGCGCAGCTCGGCGGCGATGATCTCTCCGGAGCGGCGGGCATAGGCGGTGGGCGGCAGGGTCATCTTGACCTTCAGCGGCAGGGTGACGCCGGCCTGCTTCAGCAACTCCTTCGACTTCTCCGGATCGTAGTCCGACAGGGAGGTCAGATCGACGTAATCGGGATTGTGCGGCGCGAAATGGGTGCCGATCGGGGTGCCGTAGCCGAACATCGCCCCGTCGATCACCTCCTTGCGGTTCACCGCATGGGCCACCGCCTCGCGCACCAGCTTGTTGTCGAAGGGCGGACGGGCGTTGTTCATCGCCATGATCGTCTCGCCCTCGGTCGAGCCGACGATGACCTGGAAGCGCGGATCGGCCTCGAACTGGGGCAGGTTTTCGGGCGCCGGGTAGGAGTAGAAGACATCCACGTCCCCCGCCATCATCGCCGCGAAGGCCGCCGTGGGATCCGAGATGAACTTGAACTCCACATGGTCAAGCTTGGCGGGCGTGCCCCAGTAATCCGGGTTCTTCTCAAGATCGACGTGATCGCCCTGCACCCAGTCCTCGAATTTGAAGGGGCCGGTGCCGACCGGATAGGTCGCGATGTCCTTGATGCTTTCGGGGGCCACGATCACCGCGTCGCCCCAGGCCATCTTGAAGGGGAAGGCGCCGTCGGGGGCCTTCAGCACCACCTTGACGGTCAGCGGATCGACCACCTCGACCGTGTCGATCCCGGCAAAGAGGCCCTTCTGGGCATTGGTGCTGTCGGGCGCACGCGCCCGGTCCAGCGTGAACTTCACGTCGGAGGCATCGAAATCGGTGCCGTCGTGGAACTTGACCCCCTCGGCCAGGTGGAAGGTGTAGACCTTGCCGCCCTCGGAAATGTCCCAGCTTTTCGCCAGGTCGGGCAGGATCTCTCCGTCGGGGCCGAAGCGGGTCAGGCCCTGGAAGACGTTGGCATAAAGCACCTGGTCGATGGCACCCGCCGCATTCGAGGTCGGGTCCATGTTCGGCGGCTCAAGCTGAAGGGCGACCTTCAGATCGTCGCGCGCCTGCGCCAGGGCGGCCCCGCTGGCCGCAGCCAGTGTCAGCGCGCCCAGGACGGTGACCTTCATCCACTTGGAAAGCATCACTGTTTCTCCCTCACTAGCGGGGCCACCGGGGGTCCCCTTCCCTGTTACGGCCGGACCCTTGCGTCCCTTCGGAACGGGGTCAAGCTCTGTTGTCCCTTCGGGCGCTGGACCTTGGCCCGCAATACCGTTACCCAGCCCGCGACCGATGCCGCACTGCCGCAAGGGCAGCTGCCCGCCCCGGTGACAGGAGGAGCGAGACATGAGTGCCACCGCCCGCAAGACGGCCCCGCTGCCGGACGACATCCGCGCCATGAAGGGGCAGCGCCCCATCGTGTCGCTGACCGCCTACACCACGCCGATGGCCGCGATGATGGACGCATATTGCGACGTGGTTCTGGTGGGCGACAGCGTCGGCATGGTGCAGCACGGCCTTGCCTCCACGCTTCCCGTGTCGATGGAGATGATGGTGCTGCATGGACAGGCAGTTGCCCGCGGCCTGAGCAGCGCCATGCTGGTCATCGACATGCCCTTCGCCAGCTACGAGGAAAGCCCCGAACAGGCCTTTCGCAACGCCGCCCGGCTGATGGCCGAGACCGGCGCCGCCGCCGTCAAGCTGGAGGGCGGCGTGCACATGGCCGCCACGATCCGTTTCCTGAGCGCGCGCGGCATCCCGGTGATGGCCCATATCGGGCTGACGCCGCAGGCGATCAACACGCTTGGAGGCTACAAGGTGCAGGGGCGCGGCGCGGCGGGAGAGGCGCTTCTGGCCGATGCGCAGGCCGTGGCCGAGGCCGGCGCCTTTGCCGTGGTGCTGGAGAAGGTCCCCGCGTCGCTGGCCGACCGGATCACCGCAGAGGTCGCGATCCCGACCATCGGCATCGGCGCCTCGGCGGGCTGCGACGGGCAGATCCTGGTGGTGGATGACATGCTGGGCCTGTTCACCGCCTTCAAGCCCAAGTTCGTTAAGCGTTTCGCCCATCTGGGCCGCCAGGCCGAGGCCGCCATCGCCGCCTATGCCGAAGAGGTCCGCGCGCGCGCCTTCCCCGCCGCCAAACATGTCTTTGCCGATACCCTGGCCGCCAAAACGCCCTCGGACGGCTCCGAAAAGATCATCCGGACGCTGGCCGATCTGCGCGCCCTGACCCGGGGCTGGCGCCGCGCCGGGGAAGTCATCGGCGTCGTGCCCACCATGGGTGCCCTGCACGCAGGCCACCTGAGCCTGGTGAAGGCCGCGAAGGCCGAATGCGACCGGGTGATCGTGACGATCTTCGTGAACCCGAAGCAGTTCAACAACCCCGAGGATCTGGCGAACTACCCCCGCACGGAGCTGGAGGACGCCCGCAAGCTTGCCCCGCTCGGCGTCGATGCGATCTACGTGCCCGACGGCGACCAGATGTACCCCGAGGGCTTTGCCACCAGCGTGGCGGTCACCGGGCTGACGGATGTGCTGTGCGGCGCGCACCGGCCCGGCCATTTCGACGGGGTGGCAACGGTTGTGTCCAAGCTTTTCGGCCAGACCAGCGCGGACCGGGCCTATTTCGGGCGCAAGGACTGGCAGCAGCTTCAGGTGGTGCGCCGGATGGCCCGCGATCTGGACATCGACATCGAGATCATCGGCTGCCCCACGGTGCGAGAGGACGACGGGCTTGCCATGTCCTCGCGCAACCTGCTGCTGCCCGAGGCGGTGCGCGCCGCCGCCCCCCGTCTGGCCAAGGTCATGGAGGAGATGGCCGAGGTCCTGCGCGGCGGCGCCGCCATGGCCGACCTTCTGCCCGCCGCCGAAGCCGCGCTGAGCGAGGCCGGCTTCACCCAGATCGAATACCTTGAACTGCGCGAGGCCAGTGACCTGACACTGCTCCAGAAGGCCGCGGGCGAAAGCCGCCTGTTCGCCGCCGCCTGGCTGGGCGGCGTGCGGCTGATCGACAACAGGCCCGTGACGGGCTGAGCCGGCCCGCCAGACGGCACCCACATCCCCGGTCCCCGCCGCAGGGGTCATGCGGCGGGCCCGGCCAGCAGCTCGGCGAGCGCCAGCGCCATCACCTCGGCCGAGCGCAGCATGTCCTCGACGCCGACCCATTCGTCGGGCTTGTGCGCCAGGTCGAGGATGCCGGGACCATAGGCGATGCAATTGTGCAGCTTGCCGATGCGGGCGATGTGCTTTTGATCGTAAGTGCCCGGAGAAACGACGTAATCCGGCGCCCTGCCATAGGTCGCCTCGATCGCGCGATGCACCGATTGCACCACCGGCGCGGCCTTGTCGGTCATGGTGGGCGGCACGCCCCACATTTCGCGCAGCGCATAGGTGAAGGTCTCTCGCTTCGATTTCACCCGTTCCAGCACGGCGCGGATCTCGGCTTTCACCTCCTCGGGGTCTTCCTCGATCAGGTAGCGGCGGTCGATGATCATCCGCGCACTGTCGGGCACGCAGGCCGAGGGGAAGCCGGTCTCGTCCTTGCCGGGCTCGGGCAGGCCGCCATGCAGCGAATTGATGTTCATCGTCGAATGCCGCGCGCCTTCTGGCACCACCGGCATGTCGGTGGTCTTGGCGAAAAGGGCGGGGAACAGCGTCTCTTCCATCTCGTTGATCACGGCGCCCATGTGGCGCACCGCGCAATCGCCCAGGAACGGCATCGACCCATGGGCGATCTCGCCGAAGGTCTCGATCTCGGCCCACCAGACGCCGCGATGGCCCAGGCAGATGCGGTCGGGGTTCAGCGGCTCGGGGATGATGACGTGCTGGACGTTCTGGTAAAAGCCCTTCTCGGCCAGATAGGCGACACCGGCATAGCCACCCGATTCCTCGTCCACCGTGCCGGAAATCTCGATCGCGCCGCCCCAGTCGGGCACGGCGGCGATGAAGGCCTCGACCGCGATGATGCTGGCCGCGAGGCCCCCCTTCATGTCGCAGGCGCCGCGCCCGTAGATCCTGCCGTCTTCCAGTTCACCGCCGAAGGGGTCCTTGGTCCAGCCGCGCCCGACCTCGACCACATCGGTATGGCTGTTGAAATGCACGCAATCGCCCCCCCGGGGGCCCTCCTTGCGGGCCACCACGTTCCAGCGCGGATAACGGTCGGTGTCGCCCTTGGCACCATGGGCGCGCACCAGCTGCACCTCGAAGCCCGAGGCCTTCAGCCGCTTCGCCAGGTATTCGCAGATCTCCAGGTAGCAGTCGCCCGGCGGGTTCAGCGTCGGGATGCGCAGCAGGTCCTGGGTCAGCGCGATCAGATCATCCCTGCGCGCCGCGATGGCATCGCGCAGGGCCTCTGCATGAAGGATGGGCGGTGCCTCGGCGGCGGGAACGGTTGTCATGGCCTAAGGCTTGATCGGGGCGCACTACGGTCTCAATACCGTAGGAATACGGTGGAGGCGGCCATGGACGAGAGCACATTTCTGGCCTGGGACCACGCCCCCCAGGGGCTGGTGCTGGCCGAGGACCGGATCATCCGGGCCTGCAACCGGACCTTCGCAGAGCTCGTCGGCCACGCCCCCAACCACCTGATCGGACAAAGCTTTCGCGTGCTCTACGCGAGCGATGCCGAATTCGACACGATCCGCGACATCGGCCTTTCGGCGCTGCGCGACACCGGCTTTTACAGCGATGAGCGGATGATGCAGCGCGCCGGCGGCAGCCCGTTCTGGGTGCGCTTCCGTGCCCGCACCCTGACGCCCGAAGCGCCCCTGGCCCGGCTGGTGATGAGTTTCGCGCCACTTTCCCGCACCACCGAGAACCCCATGACGCCCCGCGAACGCGACGTGGTGCAGGGGCTGGCCCGTGGCCAGACCAGCAAGGAGATCGCCCGCACCCTGGCCCTGTCGCCGCGCACGGTCGAAGACGTGCGCGCCCGCCTGCTGCGCAAGCACGAGGTCCGCAATGCCGCGGAACTGATCCGAAAACTGGCAGGCCCCGGGCTTTGATCGCCGCTGCCGCGCCCCAACCCCACCCTGCCGCGCCCCCAGTGCGGCGCGAACCGCCGGACAAGACGTTGCAAATGCAAGGGTTTTCTGGGCAGGAACGCTGCGTCGCAATGTGCCGAAGCGCCCCTCCGGCGGCATTAGGCCTTTGCCATGGCGAAGATGCATGTATTAGATCATGCGCTCCCCTCCTCCGGGAAGCCGTTACCGAGTAGACCGATGCAAGCCCCCGACCACCCCGAGAACGACGCCCGCCTGCACGAGCTGCGCTCGTTCGAGATCCTCGACACCGACCCCGAAACGCCCTTCGACGACATCGTCCAGCTGGCGTCGGCGCTTTGCGGCATGCCGATCTCCCTGATCAGCCTGGTCGACCAGGACCGGCAGTGGTTCAAGGCCCGCACCGGCGTCACGCTGACCCAGACCAGCCTGCGCGAATCGATCTGCGCCCATGCGATCCTGCAGCAGGACGACTTCCTCGAGATCACCGATGCCAGCACCGACGCCCGCACGCTCGACAACCCGCTGGTCACCGGGGCGGACCACCTGCGCTTCTACGCCGGCGCGGTGCTGCGCAGCTCGGCGGGGCTGCCGATCGGCTCGCTCTGCGTCATCGACACCAAGCCGAACCAGCTGACGCCGCTGCAGCGCGACGCGCTGAAGGTGCTGGCCCGGCAGGTGATCGCGCAGCTGGAACTGAAGCGCAGCCTGAAACAGGCCGAGCTGATGCGCCGCGAGGTCGATCACCGGGTGAAGAATTCGCTGCAATCGGTCTCGGCGCTGACGCGGATGCAGGCCCGGCACGCGAAAACCCCCGAAGCCCGTGCCGCGCTGGAGCAGGTCCGCCGCCGGATCGAGACGGTGGCCGCCCTGCACGAGCAGCTCTACCGTGCCGCCGACAGCGAGACGATCGGGCTGAAACGTTTCGGCACCTCGGTCTGCGGGCTGATCGCCGGATCGGCGCCGCCGAACGTGACGGTGGAAAGCGACTGGCCCGATCTGGAGGTCGATGCCGATATCGCCGCCGCTCTGGGGGTGATCCTGAACGAATTCGCCTCCAACAGCTACAAGCACGCCTTCCCGGACGGGCGGACGGGCATCGTGCGCTTCCGGGTCGGTGCGGAGCAGGAGGGGCGCTGCCGGCTTGAGCTCACCGATGACGGCATCGGCCTGCCCCAGGGCGTGACGGCGCAGCAGGGCCTGGGCATGCAGGTGATCGAAGCCTCGGCCCGGCAGCTGGGCGGCGCCTTCGCACTGGAATCGGGCCCGCACGGCACCCGGATCACGCTGGATTTCCCGCTGCGCGAACCTGATGCCCCGCCGGTCGATCCCGACGGCGCCCTGGGGCGTCTCTAGGGGGCGCCTGCCCGCCCCATCGAGGGGCGGAGCGGCGCGCGCGTCCCCGAAGGGACGCGACGGCCCTCAGACCAGCGTGTCGCAGGAGGTGCGGATGGCGCGGATGTTCTCTCCGTAGGGCGCGGGGTTCGCCACCGACCCGCCCTTGAAGACGGCCGAACCCGCCACCAGCACATCGGCCCCGGCCGCCCGCATCAGCGGCGCGGTCTCGGGGGTGATGCCGCCATCGATCTCGATATGGATCGGACGGTCGCCGATCATGGCGCGCAGGGTCTCGACCTTGGCGATCTGGGAGTGGATGAACTTCTGCCCGCCGAAACCGGGGTTCACCGTCATCACGCAGACCAGGTCGATCATGTCCAGCAGATGGGTCACCGCCTCGACCGGGGTGCCCGGGTTCAGCGCCAGCCCGGCCTTCACCCCCGCGCCCCGGATCGCCTGCAGCGTCCGGTGGATATGCGGCCCCGCCTCCAGATGCGCGGTCAGGATATCGGCACCGGCATCGACGAAGGCATCGATATAGGGATCGACCGGCGTGATCATCAGGTGCACGTCCATGACGGTGTGGATGTGCTTGCGGATCGCCTTGCACAGCGGCGGACCGAAGGTCAGGTTCGGCACGAAATGCCCGTCCATCACGTCCACATGGATCCAGTCTGCGCCCTGGGCCTCGACGGCCTCGATCTCGGCGCCGAAATTGGCGAAATCGGCAGAAAGGATCGACGGGGCGATCTTCAGGTTACGGTCGAAGGCGGCAGTCATCGGGCGGCTCCCTTTCCAAGAACGCCGCCCGTATAGAGCGCCCTCCCCGCAAGGGAAAGCGCCCTGTCATTTTCTTGTTCGAAATACCTGCGCCGCAGGCAGCGCCCGACAGGGCGCTCCCCGGGGCACCTGCGGACCTCAGCCGTGCAGCTCGGCGATCCGGTCCACTTCCTCGGCCGAGCCGAAGACCAGCGGGCAGCGCTCGTGCAGGGCGCCCGCCTGCAGCTCCAGGATCGGCGTCTTGCCGTCGGTGGCCTTGCCGCCCGCCTGCTCGACCAGGAAGGCCATCGGCGCCACCTCGTAGACCATCCGCAGCCGGCCCTTTTCATAGCCCTTGCGCGCATCCGAGGGATACAGGAACGTGCCCCCCCGGGTCAGGATGCGGTGCGTCTCCGCGACCAGGCTCCCGACCCAGCGGAAGTTCATGTTCTTGCCCTTGGCGCCCTCGACGCCCGCCTCGCATTCCTCGACATAGGCGCGCACCGGCAGGGTCCAGTGCCGCCGGTTCGACGCGTTGATCGAGAACTCCTTGGCCGCCACCGGCAGGTCCATCTGCCCGGTGGCCAGCTCGAAGGCGCCGGTCTCGGGGTCGAGCACGTAAAGATGCGTGCCGGTCCCGAAAGTCACCGCCATCAGCGTCTGCGGCCCGTAGGCGATGTAGCCGGCGGCAATCTGCTCGGAGGCCGGCCGCAGGAAGCTCGCCTCGGCCTCCTCCTCGGCCTCGAAGACCGAGAAGATCGTGCCGATGGTCACGTTCACGTCGATGTTGGACGAACCATCCAGCGGGTCGATGGCCAGCGCATAGGCGCCCGCCTCGTCCAGCACCAGCACGGTTTCCTGCTCTTCGGAGGCATAGTGCTTCACGCCCGCGGGCCTCAGCGCGGCCTCGAACATCTCGTCGGCCATCACGTCCAGCGCCTTCTGCTGGTCACCGTCCGAGTTCTCGCCCACACCGGCCCCGAGCGACTGGCCCAGCGGGCCGCGCGCGATCACGGCAGAAAGTTTCACGGCAGTGGCGCAAAGCGCGTCGATGGTGGGGAAAAGGGCTTCGGGAATAAGGGCTTTATCAATGGCAGACATGAAGAACTCCTCTGACGTCGCGAGAGTTATTCCACATCCCCCCGGCCCTTGAAATCCCCTTCCGACCCGGCATCGCAACCGGGCCACAGGTTAGCGCCACCAGCGGCAGCCCCCCCTTCCCCCGACCGTCCGCAATCGCCAGACTGCCCGGGATTTCCGCAGCAGGACGCCGCCATGCCCGATCTCGACCCCCGCCTCACCGAGGCCCCCTACCCGATCCAGTCGCACCTCGGCTACCGGCTCAGCGCCTGGCGCGACGGCTTCGCCCGCCTCGAACTGCCGCTCGAGGATTTCCTGACCAACCGCCACGGCATCCTGCACGGCGGCATCCACGGGGTGATGGCCGACACCGCGATGGGCTTTGCCGGCTGCTACACCGGCGATCCGGAGCGCCGCCAGATGGCCATGACGCTGAATCTCTCGGTCAACTTCCTCGCCCCCGCGAAGGGCAGCCTCCTGATCGCCGAGGGCATTCGCACCGGCGGCGGCGCCCGCACCTTCTTCGCCGAGGCGAAAATGACCGACAGCGAAGGCACGCTCTGCGCCACCGCCACGGGGGTCTTCCGGCTGCGCGGCCGCTAGCCCGGGCTCTCTGTCATCTGGCCCGAAATATCCCGGGGTGAATTGCGCCGCAGGCGCAAGAGGGGCAGCGCCCCTCCCCTTCAGAACAGCGCTTCCGCCCGGAATCCGTCCGGGATCCCCGCGCCATCGCCCTCCAGCACCAGATCGGCCATTACGGCGCCCACCTTCGGCGCCATCCCGAAGCCGATCTTGAAGCCGCCATTGGCGATGAACTGCCCGGGGCGCCCCGGCCAGGCGCCCAGCATCGGGGCGCGACTGCGGGCGCGGGGGCGCAGCCCTGCCCAGCGCGCCAGCACCTGCGCACCCTCCAGCGCCGGCACGGCGGCCCGCGCCGCCGCGATCACCGCCTCCAGCTGCGCATCGCAGCCCAGCCCGTCAAAGTCGCGCTCCGTGGTCGATCCGATCGCCACGGTGCCATCGGCATGGGGCACCACATGCACCCCGCCGGCAAACAGCTGCGCCACCCCGGCGCCCGGGTCATGGGCCAGCACGGCGGCCTGCCCCTTGATCGGCACGCCGACCTGCCGCCCGGCACTCCGGCTCATCTCTTCCAGGCCCGCCGCCCCGGTGGCCCAGATCACCACGCCTTCGTCGGGGGCCTCGGCCACGATCTGCGCGCCTTTCGCGACCAGCGCTCCGGCCAGCGCCGCGCAGGCCTGCTGCGGATGGATCCGCGCCGAAAGCGTGTCGCGCACCAGCAGGCCCGTCGGGCTGACCGGCTCCCAGTCCGCGCCGCTCCCCTCGATGACCTCCCACAGTGCCCGGCCCTGCCACAGCTCTGCCGCAGTGCCCGCGCGTCCCCGCGCCAGCTCCACCGCCTGGGCATCGGCCAGCGGCTGCAAACGCCCCGTCCGCCCATAGCCCGACGACAGCCCGGACACTGCCTCGACCCCGGCCCAGAAGCCTTCCGCCATCAGCAGGCTGTCAAGCTGGAAGGCCTTCTTCTCGTTCCAGTTCTCGGGGACATGGGGCGCCAGCGCCCCGACCACCCCGCCCGAGGCCCCGGCGGCCACCCCGAAGGGATCGACCACCCGCACCGTCGCGCCACGCAGCTGGCAGGCCCAGGCGCAGGCCAGCCCGAAGGCCCCCGCGCCGCGCACCGTCACGTCGATCCTTGCCATTTGCGCACCTCCAATCCATCTTCGGCCCGCTCCGGCCGCCGGAGCCTTCCTAGAGGATACCCAGATGCAGGACCAGCCGCCCGAGCTTGACTGGACCGAAGGCGACGTGCCTGTCGCCACCCGGTTCGACGATCCCTATTTCAGCCTCGGCAACGGGCTGGCGGAGACCGCGCATGTCTTCCTGGCCGGCAACGGCCTGCCCGAGCGCTTCCGCGACGGCTTCCAGGTGGCAGAGCTGGGCTTTGGCACCGGGCTGAACCTGCTGGCGGTGCTGAAGCTCTGGCGCGAGGCCGGCAGCCCCGGCACCCTGCGCTTCACCACCTTCGAGGCCTATCCGATGGCCCCCGGGGACATGCGCCGCGCCCAGGCCGCCTTCCCGGAGGTCGCCGCCCTCTCGCAGGAGCTTTCGCCTTATTGGGGCAAGAGCGCCTTTACCCTCCCGGATCTGGACTTCCGCATGGTCACGGGAGATGCACGCGAAACGGTTCCCGCCTGGCGGGAACGGGCGGATGCGTGGTTCCTGGACGGGTTCGCGCCCGCCAAGAACCCCGAAATGTGGGAAGAGACGCTGATGCAGGCCGTGCATGACCACACCGCGCCCTCGGGCACGGTCGCGACCTATACCGCCGCGGGCCATGTCCGCCGGGCGCTGGCCGCAGCCGGCTTCGAAGTGACGCGGGCCCCGGGTTTCGGACGCAAGCGCCACATGACCCAGGGCCGCAGGACATGACCGAACAGAATACCCGCAAGGGGATCATGCTGATGATCCTCACCACGCTGATCTTCGCCGTGCAGGACGCCTTCTCGCTTCACCTGTCAGAGACCTACAACGTCCTGATGGTGGTGATGATGCGCTACTGGTTCTTCGCGGCCTTCGTGATCGCGATGGGAATCAAGCAGGCCGGCAGCCTGCGCGCCGCCGCCTCGACCGCGCAGCCGGGCATCCAGATCTTCCGCTCGGCGCTGCTGGCGCTGGAAATCTGCGTCATGGTGCTGGGCTTCACCTATCTCGGCATCATCGAGACCCAGGCGGTCTTCATCTGCTACCCGCTGCTGATCGCGGCGCTTTCCGGTCCGGTGCTGGGTGAAAAGGTCGGCTGGCGGCGCTGGTCGGCAATCGGCGTCGGCTTCATCGGCGTGCTGATCATCCTGGAGCCCGGCTTTGGCGTCTTCAAGCCCGCCGCCGTCATCCCGCTGATCGCGGCGCTGATGTTCGCGGGCTACGGGCTGCTGAACCGCTACGTGGCGCGCAAGGACAGCTCGGCCACCTCGTTCTTCTGGACCGGGGTCACCGGCTTCGTGCTGATGACCGCCATCGGCCTCTCCTCCTGGGAAACGATGAGCGGCACCGACTGGATCCTGATGCTGATCCTGTGCATCGCGGGCGCCTCGGGGCACTACCTGCTGATCCGCGTCTACGAGATCGCCGAGGCCTCGGCCGTGCAGCCCTTCGCCTATTTCCAGCTGGCCTTCGGCACCATGATCGCCATCCCGGTCTTCGGAGAGCACATCCGCACCAATGTCGCCATCGGGGCGGCGCTGATCATCGGCGCGGGCCTATTTACCTTCTTCCGAGAGCGGCAGAAGGCCTGAGCCCCCCAGCTCCTGCCGGAACGGTTCCGGCAGGGGATCGCGGCCCAGCCGGGCGCGGTAGACCGGCAGGCTTTCGGCGACGCGCTGAACGTAGTTGCGGGTCTCCCGGTAGGGGATCTCCTCGGCCCAGTCGACGGGATCGACACCGGGCTGTCGGGGATCGCCATAGGTGGCAATCCAGTCATCCACCCGGTCGGGCCCGGCATTGTAGGCCGCTGCCACCATCATCACATTGCCATCGAAACGCAGCCCCAGCTCGGCCAGGTAGGCGGCGCCCAGGGTGGCATTGTGGCGCCAGTCGGCGGTCAGCATGGCGGTGTCGTGGTCGATCCCGAGGTCGCGCGCCACCTTGTCGGCGGTGCCCGGCATCAGCTGCATCAGGCCGCGCGCCCCCACCGGGCTGGCGGCTGTCGCGTTGAACTCGCTCTCGCGGCGGGCGATGGAAAGCGCCAGCTCGGGGGCCACGGGCAGGGTCATGTCGCGCAGCGGATGCAGCGCGTAATAGGCCTGCGGCAGGATGATGCCCCGGTCGGCGGCGCCCTTGCCCAGGCGGATCAGCAGATGGGCATCGCCGCGCGCCTCCAGAAAACCCGCCAGCCGCTTCAACCCGTCCTCGTCCAGCCCCTCGGCCATCTGCATCAGGAACATGTCGGAGGTGCCGGTGCGCCCGGCCCCTTCCAGCAGCAGCGCCGCCTGAAGCAGGTCCGAGCCCTCGATCCGGGGCACGTGCCAGTCCGGCAGGGGATCGGCCCCGGCCAGGCTGGCATCGAAGGGCAGCCCGGCGCGCCCGGCGGCCAGCAGCCCGTAATAGGTCGTCTGGTACTGCGCCCCCTCGCCATAGGCGGCCCGGGCCGCCGCATCGTTGCCCAGGGCCTCCTGCGCGCGACCGATCCAGTACCAGGCCCGCCCGAGCGAGATCGGAGAGCCGACACCGTCGCGCAGCTGCTCGAAATGCGATAGCGCCGACGCCGGCTGCTTCATGTTGCGCAGCGCGATGAAGCCCGCCAGCCATTCCAGATCGGCAAAATCGGCGCCCCCGCTCAGCCCGCTGTCCGAGGCCATGGCATAGGCATCGGCATAATCCCCGTCCTGGAAATCGGTGCGCGCCCAGTAGCGGCGCTGCCCGGCCCAGGCCTGCGGATTGCCCAGTCCCGCCGCGCTCTGGCTCTGGTTCAGCAGCAGGGCGCGGGCGGCAGGGATCTGGCCCTGATCCATCAGCGCCCGGAACAGACCGTAGGCGATGGCCGGATCGTCCCGCTGCGCCTTGGGCAGGGCCGCAATGGCTCCGGGCGCCTCGTCCGAGCCCGCCCGGGCCAGTTCCCGGGCCAGCCCCAGATCGCGCAGCGGCGGCGTCACCAGCGGCAGCAGATCGGCGATCTGGTCGCGCGCGCCGGCCCAGAACAGCATCGACAGGCGCTCGGCATCGACTTCGGCGGTGGCATCGGGCCAGGCCTCGCGCAGGGCGGCCTGTTCGCCCTCGCTCATCACCAGGCTGCGCCAGGCCTGCTGCACCACGGCACGCGCCTGATCCTTCTGGCCGCGTTCCTCAAGGATCTCGGACCAGATCAGCGCCCCGAACCCCGAGGTCGGCGCCTGCCCCTTGAAGAAGGCCGCGATCTGGTCAGACGTCGCCCCGGCAAAGCCCGCCTCGCTGCGCTTGCGCAGCAGGTCCAGGCCCGGCCAGTCGGGATGGGCGGCAAGGAAGGCCAGAACCTCCTCCGGGGTTCCCTCTCCGGTGCGCAGCTTGCGCCAGGTGATCAGCGCCACCGCCACCGGGCCGTCACGCTGCGCGATCTGCACGGCGCGGTCCCAGTCGCCCCGGTCGGCGGCGGTTTCGGCCCAGGCCAGGGGACGGGGCGCCTTCGGGGCCGGGGCCGCGGCGGCTTCGGGCAAGGACTGGGCGCGCAGGGCCACCGACAGGCCGGGGCCGAACGCGCCAAAGGCCAGCGAGAGCGCGAAAAGGGCCGGGAACGGCGGTCGGATCACTTGTTTTACCCCATGTGAGCGGATAGACGCTGCGATGATATTCACTGGTACCCCGCACTGGAAATCACAAGGTCAACGCGGGGCCAAGCCACCCCGGGCCCGGACGACGGGATCGTCCCCCCATACGTAGAAGGAGCGTGTCATGTTCAAAGGGTCCATCCCTGCCCTGGTCACGCCGTTCAAGGACGGCGCAGTGGATCTCGATACGCTCAAGAAGCTGGTCGACTGGCATGTGGCGCAGGGCTCCTCGGCGCTGGTTCCGGTGGGCACGACGGGCGAATCGCCCACCCTCAGCCTGCGCGAACACGAGCAGGTCGTGGAAGAGGTCGTGAAGGCCGCCGCCGGTCGCATCCCGGTGATCGCGGGCGCCGGTGCCAACAACACGCTGGAAGGCATCCGCCTGATCAAGCACGCCGCCGAAGTCGGTGCCGATGCCGCCCTGGTGGTGACCCCCTACTACAACAAGCCGACCGCCAGGGGCATGATCGCGCATTACACCGCGATGCATGACTGCTGCGATCTGCCGATCGTCATCTACAACATTCCCGGCCGCTCGGTCGTGGACATGAAGCCCGCCACCATGGCGGAGCTGGCAAAGCTGCCGCGCATCATCGGCGTCAAGGACGCGACCGGCGATCTGGCCCGCGTCGCCCAGACCCGCATGGCCTGCGGCCCCGACTTCTGCCAGCTTTCGGGTGAAGACGCGACCGCCGTCGGCTTCGACGCCATGGGCGGCGTCGGCTGCATCTCGGTCACCGCGAACGTCGCGCCGAAGCTGTGTGCCGACATGCAGGCCGCCTGCCTGGCCGGCGACTATGCCACCGCGCTGAAGTTCCAGGACCGGCTGATGCCCCTGCACGAGGCGATCTTCATGGAGCCCGGCGTCTGCGGCGCCAAGTACGCCATGTCGGTGCTGGGCCTGTGCTCGGACGAGGTGCGCCTGCCGCTGATGCCGCTGGAAGACACCACCAAGGCGGCGATCCGCGCCGCGCTGGCCCATGCCGGCCTGCTGGAAACCGCCGCCGCCTGAGCGGATCCCTGCGGTCTCACGGCCATGTGGCTTTTGCCGCGCCACCGCTTCGGTACATGAAAGAGGCCCGGGAGAGATCCCGGGCCTTTTCCATGACCGGGGGTTCCGATGAAACGCCTTCTTCTTCCTGCCCTGATGGGGCTTCTCGCCACCCCGGCCCTTGCTGCGGTCACGCAGGTCAACGAGGCCGGAGATTTCGACGCGCAGGTGATCCAGCCCAGCCAGCAGGGTTATGTGCTGGCCGCCTTCATGGCACCCTCCTGCAAGCCCTGCGAGGCGGAGGCAGAAGTGCTCGACAAGGTCGCAGCCGAGCGCAAGGACGTCACCGTGGTCAACGTCGACGCCCTGTCGCTGATCGCCCAGACCGAGCAGTACAAGGTCAACGCCATGCCGACCTTCGTGCTGTTCCACGGCGGCAAGCCGGGGCTGCGCACGGCGGGCTACATGGACCAGAAGGCCTTCGATGCCTGGCTGGACCAGTCGCTGCCGAAGTAAACGCTACTTCGCGTAGGGATCCGCCGGGCCGCGATCTTCGGAAAGCGACCCGGTGGTTTCCAGCACCAGTTCCTCGATCGCGTCGGCCAGGTGTTCCTCGCCGATGTTGTAATCGCCGCGCGCAACCCGCAGCTTGTGGGCGCGCAGCAGCACCTGGGCATGGGAGCAGCCGACGGGCGGCTCGAACTTGTAGGTCGCCAGCTCGATCAGCAGGCCCAGCGGGTCCTTGAAGTAGATCGAATCCATGAAGCCCCGGTCCTTGACGCCGGAATGCTTGATGCCGCGCGCCTCCAGCCGGGCCGTCGCCTGGGTAAAGCTGGCGCGGGAGACGTTGAAGGCGATGTGGTGCACGCAGCCCGGGTCCGTCGGCGTGCGCTCGTGGACGGGCTTGCGGGTCTCGTTGGTGAAGATGGTGATCAGCCGCCCGTCGCCGGGATCGAAGTACAGGTGCCCCTGGTTGGGGTCATCCAGGTTCGGCTGATCGAAGATGAAGGGCATGCCCAGCACGCCCTCCCAGAAATCGATGCTGGTCTGGCGGTCCGCCCCGGTAAGGGTGATGTGGTGCACCCCCTGAGCCTGGATCTTGCGCATGATCTACCCCTTCACTGGTTGCGACCATGCTGACCCCGGCTCCGCGGGCCGTCAACCGGCCCGCGTGCAGGTCTTCTGTGCGTTTCAGACGCCGGCGTCGACGATCGCCTGCGCCAGGATCGGCACGGTCTTCGTGTTCAGCCCGGCGATGTTCATGCGGCTGTCGCCAACCATGTAGATGCCGCTGTCGGCACGCATCTTCTCGACCAGCTCCGGGGTGGTCCCGAGACGCGAGAACATGCCGCGGTGCTCGCCCAGGAAGGCGAAGCGGTCCGATCCGGTCAGGCGCTGCAGCTCTGCGGCCAGCTGCTTGCGCAGCTCCAGCATGCCCAGGCGCACCTCTTCCAGCTCTGCCGCCCAGTCGGCGCGCAGCGCCGGGTCGGTCAGGATGGTGGTGACGATGCGCGCGCCATGGTCCGGCGGGAAGGAGTAGTTCTGGCGGTTCAGGAACGCCAGGGAGCCCTGATTGACCTTGGTCTTCGCGGCATCGGCGGACACGGCCATCAGCAGGCCGGTGCGTTCGCGGTAGATGCCGAAGTTCTTCGAGCACGAAGCCGCGATCAGCAGTTCGGGCACGTTGGCCGCGACATAGCGGGTGGCTTCGGCATCCGCGTCCAGACCGTCACCAAAGCCCTGGTAGGCGATGTCGATCATCGGGATCGCGCCGGTCTCGTTCAGGACCGCGACGACCTCTTTCCACTGCACCAGGTTCAGGTTGGCGCCGGTCGGGTTGTGGCAGCAGCCGTGCAGCAGCACCACGTCGCCGGCCTTCAGGTTGGCCTTCAGATCGGCAATCATGCCCTCGAAGTCGACGCCGCCCGTCTCGCTGTCGAAATAGCGGTAGGACTGCGTTTCCATCCCGAGGTAGTTCAGGATCGAGACGTGGTTCGGCCAGGTCGGGTCGGAATAGAAGACGCGCGCGGCGGGGTTGGCCATCTTCACCAGTTCGAAGGCCTGACGGACGGCACCGGTGCCGCCGGGGGTGGCAACGGCGGCCACCTGACCGCGCTCCACCGCGTCTCCCAGCACCAGGCCGACCATGGCATCGGCATAGGCGGGATCCCCGGCCAGGCCGGTGTAGGACTTGGTGATCTGCTCTTCCCAGATCTTCTTTTCGGCGGCCTTGACGGCGCGCATCACCGGGGTCACGCCCTCGGCGTTCTTGTAGACGCCGACGCCCAGGTCGATCTTGCCGTCGCGCGGATCGGCCTTGAAGGCCTCGATCAGGGCCAGGATCTTGTCGGCCGGCTGTTCCTTCAGGTTCTCGAACATGTCTCTCTCATTCTCCGGTGGCCACGGGAAGGGTGGGGAAAGCCCCCCATTCCGCCCAGGAGCCGTCATAGATTGCGTGATCGGTCTTGCCCATGCGCTCCAGCGCGAGGCACAGCACGGCGGCCGTCACGCCCGAGCCGCAGCTGGCGATGACGGGTTTCGACAGGTCCACCCCGGCCGTTTCGAAGGTGGCACGGATCTGTTCGGGGGTCTTCAACATGCCGGCCGGCGTCAGCAGCGTGGTGAAGGGCACGTTCTTCGAGGTCGGGATATGGCCCGAGCGCAGGCCCGCACGGGGTTCGGGCACCTCGCCGCGGAACCGCGGGGCGGCGCGGGCATCGACGATCTCGTAATCGCCAAGCTTCGAGGCGGCAGAGACCTGCGTGACGTCCTTCACCATCTGGTTCTGGCGGCGCACGGTCATGTGGCGGTCGCGGATCACCGGCTCGTCATCGGTGACGGCACGGCCCTCGGCCAGCCATTTCGGCAGGCCGCCGTCCAGCACGGCGACATCGAACTGGCCCATCAGGCGGAAGGTCCACCAGACACGGGCGGCGGAAAAGATCCCCTGGCTGTCGTAGATCACCACCTGGTGACCATCCCCGACGCCAAGCGCGCGCAGCCGCGACATGAATTTTTCCACCGGCGGCGCCATGTGCGGCAGCTCCGAGCGGTGGTCCGAAATCTCGTCGATATCGAAGAAGCGCGCGCCGGGGATGTGCCGGGCGGCGAATTCGGCCTTGGGATCGCGTCCGGCGCCGGGCATGAACCAGCTGGCATCCAGAAGCCGCAGATCCGGGTCCTTCAGATGGTCGGCCAGCCAGCCGGTCGAGACCAGAACCTTCGGATCATCGCTCATGACGGGGCCCTTCCTTACCTCGCGAAAACGCCGATTCCCTATCGCCGCAGGCCCGGCAAGGCAAGCCTCGCGTCCTAGTGGTTTTCCTTCAGCAGGCGCTGCTTCTGGCGGTTCCAGTCCCGCGTTGCCTCGCTGGCGCGCTTGTCGTGGTTCTTCTTGCCCTTCGCGATGCCGATCTTGATCTTGGCCATGCCGCGATGGTTGAAATACAGCACCAGCGGCACCAGGGTCATGCCCTTGCGCTGCGTCTGGTTCCACAGGTCCGACAATTGCTTCTTGGAAACCAGAAGCTTGCGGCGGCGGCGTTCCTCGTGGCCGAACATCGCGCGCTCATAGGGGGCGATGTAGCTGTTGACCAGCCACAGCTCTCCGTCCTCGACCGTCGCGTAGCTTTCGGCGATGTTGGACTGCCCGGTGCGCAGCGATTTCACCTCGGACCCCATGAGGAGAATGCCGCACTCTAGATCGTCCTCGATTGCGTAATCGAAGCGCGCGCGGCGGTTCTCGGAGACCACCTTGTAGTTCGGATCGGGTTTCTTCTGTGCCATGATCGGGCCTCTTTACGCCAGCCGGGCGGGTGCTGTCCATCGCCCGGTAACCCCTTGTCCCTAGGCTGTCCCCGGGCCCCGATACCTGTGTGCGATGGAAAGGATTTCAAGATGGCCGAGATGATGAGGCGCTTTGTCCTCGCCCGCCGCCCCTCGGGCTTTCCGGTCGAGGCCGATTTCCGGCTGGAAGAGGTCCCCCTGCCCGCCCCCGGCCCCGGAGAGGTGCTGGTGCAGCTCAGTCACTTCTCGCTCGATCCCTACATGCGGGGCCGGATGGATTACGTGCAAAGCTACACCGACCCGCAGGAGCTGGACCATACCATGGGCGGGGGCGGCGTGGGCCAGGTGATCGCCAGCCAGGATCCCGGGTTCCGCGCCGGCGATCTGGTCTTCGGCATGTTCGGCTGGGCCACCCACGGCTGCCTGCCCGGGCGCAGGCTGCGCAAGCTGGCGCCCCATCTGCCGCCCTCGACCGCGCTCGGCGTGCTGGGGATGCCGGGCTTCACCGCCTGGTCGGGCCTGCGCGCCCATGGCCGGATGGCCCCGGGCGAGACCCTGGTGGTGGGCGCCTGCACCGGCCCGGTGGGTTCCATGGTCGGCCAGCTCGCGCGCGAGGCCGGGCTGCACACCGTGGGCATCACCAGCGGCCCCGAAAAGCGCCGCCTGGCGCTTGAGACGTTCCGCTTCGACGCCTGCCTCGACCGGCTGGAGCATGACACGATCCTGAAGATGATGGAGGCCATGCACGAGGTCTGCCCGAAGGGCGTGGACATCTATTTCGAAAACGTCGGCGGCGTCACCCTGGGCGGTGTGCTGCCGGTGATGAACACCCATGGCCGGATCATCGTCTGCGGCATGGTGGCCTGGTATTCCGGGGAAACCGATGCCACCGGCCAGATGCCACTTCAGAAGGTCTGGCGCATGGCCCTGGTCAAGCGGCTGACCATCCAGGGCCTGTTGCAGACCGATCACCTGCCGCTGTTCGACCAGTTCCTGGAAGAGGTGACCCCGAAGGTGCGCGACGGTCGCATCCGCTACCTGGAGGACATGGCCCAGGGGCTGGAAAGCGCGCCGCAGGCCTTCTTCTCGATGCTGCGGGGCGGCAACATGGGCAAGCAGGTGGTCGCCCTCTGACGGCCCTGCGGCGGCCCCGGGCCCCAAACGCGAACGGCCCTCCCGAAGGAAGGCCGTCCGTCGGATCCGGTGCGGGCAGGCTCAGGCCTTCAGCGCCTCGTCCAGCAGCTTCGACATGTCGGCGTAGCTCATGTTGGAGTACTTGGTGCCGTTGATCAGGAAGCTCGGCGTGCCGGTGATGTCGTCCTTCTTGGCGTTTTCCTGGTACCAGGCGACCAGGGTGCGCGCCTTGGTCTCGTCCGACAGGCAGGCATCCAGCTGGTCGTCCGAGAGGCCCGCGACCTTGCCCAGCTTGCGCAGGTTGTCGGCGATCTCGGCCTCGGACTTGGCGCCGTTCAGCCAATCCTTCTGCTTTTCGTAGAGCATGTCGGCAATGCCGAAGAAGCGCATCGGATCGCAGCGCGCGATCAGCGCCGCCCACAGGCCGTAGCGGTCGAAATAGACATCGCGGAACACGAACTTCACCTTGCCGGTGTCGATGTAGTTCTTCTTGATGTCGCCGTAGACTTCGTTGTGCCAGTCGCTACAGTGCGGGCAGGTGAAAGAGCCGTACTCCATCAGCGTGACCGGCGCATCGGCCTGGCCCAGCACCATTTCCTTGACGGTCGAGGTGTCGATCTTCGGCGCCTGCTTGGCGTCGCCCGAAGCGGACTCCTGCGCCAGGGCGGTCGCGGCCGAGCCGAGCCAGAGGCCGGAGGTGGCCATCACGCCGAGCGCGGAGAGCCCGCCGCCGATGAGGAATCTGCGATCCATTGAGGGTAATCCTTTCTCAGTGACTGGAGGAACCAAGCACGTTGCGCCCGAGCGCGGCAAGCGCGGCACGCAGTCCGGGATCCTGGACGCCCTCTGCCTGGGCCTCCGCGCGCTCCACGACCTTGGGGTCGGGGGCGGGGGCCGTGGGTTTCGGCGCACCGCGAAAGGCCACCTGGCCCTCCGCGAAGCCGGTGGGCGCGGTCTGGGTGATGCGGACACGGGCGATGGCATTGTAGCCGTAGACGCCGTTGACCTTGGCGCGCAGCTGCTCCTTCTGCATTTCCAGCAGCGGCGCATGGGCCCCGGTGGTCAGCAGCACCAGCGTCGCGCCCATGGAATTGCGGCCATACTTGACCTCGACCGGGCGGGCGATGGCAGCGGTATCGGCACCGGCGATCTCCTCCCAGTGGGTCAGCAGCTTGGAGACGGCAAAGCCACGCGATTCGCCAGCCTTGCGGATCCTGCTTTCCAGCAGGCCGTAAGTGCGGGTAAACCCATAGGTCGTGGTCTGGCGGCGCGGCGGCATGACTTGCATCCTCGTGTTCCGGACTATTCTAGTCGGGCAAGCGGGCTTCGCCAGAGCAAAGCCTCCGACAACCATAAAGAATGCGTGAAACCGCGCAGACAAGGCAAGATGCAAAGTCAGGATCAGACCCGGATGACGACGGCGACGGCACAGGACCTGCTGGAGTGGTACGATATCCATGCCCGCACCATGCCCTGGCGGGTGCCGCCGGCGGCACGGGCGGCAGGTGTCCGTCCCGATCCCTACCACATCTGGATGTCCGAGGTGATGCTGCAGCAGACCACGGTGGCCGCCGTGCGCGACTACTTCCTGCGCTTCACCGCCCGCTGGCCCACGGTGGCAGACCTGGCCGCCGCCGAGGATGCCGAGGTGATGGGCGAATGGGCCGGCCTTGGCTATTACGCCCGCGCCCGCAACCTGCTGAAATGCGCCCGCGCCGTGGTCTCGGACCATGGCGGGCAGTTCCCCGACACGCTGGCCGGGCTGCTCTCCCTGCCCGGCGTCGGCCCCTACACCGCCGCCGCCGTCGCCTCGATCGCCTTCGACCGGCCCGAAACTGTCGTGGATGGCAACGTGGAGCGCGTGATGGCCCGCCTGCACGATGTCCATACCCCCCTGCCCGCCGCCAAGCCCGCGCTGACGGCGCTGGCGGCGGCGCTGACACCGGCCACTCGTCCGGGCGACTATGCCCAGGCGGTGATGGATCTGGGCGCGACGATCTGCACCCCGCGCTCTCCGGCCTGCGGGATCTGCCCCTGGCGCGGTCCCTGCGCCGCCCGCCTGGCAGGCACCGCCCCGGAGCTGCCGAAGAAGACCCCGAAAAAGCCCAAACCCACGCGCCTTGGCATCGCCTATGTGGCGCGCCGCTCGGATGGCGCCTACCTGCTGGAGCGCCGCCCCGACCGGGGCCTGCTGGGCGGGATGCTGGGCTGGCCGGGCTCGGACTGGGCCGAGGAGATCGCGCCTCATGTCCCCCCGCTGGAGGCCGACTGGCAGACGCTCTCCGCCGAGGCGCGCCACACCTTCACGCATTTCCACCTGATCCTGCAGGTCCGCGTGACCGATGTCGGCCTGAACGCCGTGCCCCGCACCGGCGATTTCCTGCCCCCGGAGGTGTTCCGCCCCTCGGATCTGCCCACCGTGATGCGCAAGGCATTTGACCTGGCCCGGAGCCACTTCGCATAATCAACCCAAAGTTGATCTCGCGAGGGCCCCATGGCCATTCCAGACCCGGCACGCCCTGCCCCGGCCTGGCCCTTCTGGGCCGTGCTGCTGCTGCCCCCTCTCGAAGTGCTGGGCGCCCTTCGCGGCGGCTGGAGCGTGCTGCTGGTCCCGGCCTGCGCCTTCGTGCTGGTCGGCCTGCTGGATCGGGCCCTGCCGCCGGACCGCAGCAATCCCGCCCCCGGGGCGCCGGACAGGTTGGACGGCCACATCCTGCTGCTGCGAATCTGGCCGCCGATCCAGGCCCTGACGCTGTTCTGGACGCTCTGGTACGCCGCCCGCGCGCCCCATCTCGGCTTTTGGGAGTTCTACTTCCTCTTCTACGGCATGGGCGCGCTGACCGGCGCCATCGGCATCGTCTACGCGCATGAGCTGATGCACCGCGCGTCCCGGGCCGACCGCTGGCGCGCCGACCTGCTGCTCGCAATGGTGCTCTACAGCCATTTCCGAAGCGAGCACCTGCTGGTGCACCACGTCGCCGTCGCCACCCCCCGCGATGCCGTCACCGCCCGCTACAACGAGGGCTTCCCGCATTTCTTCTGGCGCGTGCTACGCGAATGCCCGCGCTCTGCCTGGCGCGCAGAGGCCCGCCGCCTGACCCGGCAGGGCCGCTCGGCCTTCGCGCGCGCCAACCCGTTCTGGCGCTATGCAGCGCTGCAGGGGACGATGCTGGCCCTGGCCCTCCTCCTTGCCGGCCCCATCGGACTTCTCCTTTTCCTGTGGCAGGCGCTGGTCGCGATCTGGATGCTGGAGCTGACCAACTACATCGAGCACTACGGCCTGACCTGCAAATACCTTGGAGGAGGACGCTTCGAGCCGCCCCGGGCGCATCACAGCTGGAACGCCCCGCAGCGCGCCAGCAACCGGCTGCTGATCAACCTGCAACGCCATTCGGACCACCATGGCCGCCCGGACCGCCCCTATCCGCTGCTGCAATTGCCCGGTCGGGACATCGCGCCGGAACTCCCCCTCGGCTATCCGGCCATGGCCTTCCTGGCGGCGATCCCGCCGCTCTGGCGCCGCCGCATGAACCCTGCGGTCCGCGCCTGGCGCAAGCGCCACTACCCGGAAATCACCGACTGGCAGCCTTACAAGACCGGTCGACATCCCGGCCTCGACTGAAGCAGGGGGCTCTGCCCCCGCCCGCCTGCGGCGGCCTCCCCCGGGATATTTCTGGCCAGATGACAGGGAGCCCGGCTCTTCATCATCTGGCCGGAAATATCCCGGGGTGAATGGCGCCCGGGACGGGCGCCAGAGGGGCAGAGCCCTTGGCCGACCGTGGTCAGGAAATGATCTCGAACTTCACGACATCGACCATGCCACGGTCGGTGATCTTCAGGGCCGGGATCACCGGCAGGGCCAGGAAGGCCAGTTGCAGGAAGGGTTCCTCCAGCGTGACGCCCAGGGTCTTGGCCGCCGCGCGCAGCTCGACCAGGGCGTCGCGAACCTGTTCGAAAGGCCAGAGGCTCATCAGGCCCGCGACGGGAAGCGGCAGTTCCGCCAGGACCTTGCCGTTTTCCACCACCACGAAACCGCCCTCGATCTCGCCCAGGCGGTTGGCGGCCAGGGCCATGTCGGCATAATCGACGCCGACGCAGGCGATGTTGTGGTGATCGTGGCAAACCGTCGAGGCGATGGCGCCGCGCTTCAGTCCGAAGCCCTTCACGAAGCCCGAGGCAATGTTGCCGTTGATGCCGTGGCGCTCGATCACCGCGATCTTCACCAGGTCGCGGGCCGGGTCGGGGCGCTTGTCGCCGTTCTCGATCGCGATCACCTCGTGCAGGTGCTCGGTGATGATCTTGCCCTCGACGATGCCGATGACGTCGGTCTCCTCGCGGTTGGCGGAGCTGCGGAAATGATCTGCCGTCACCACCGGGGCCCGGACCGAGGCGCGGCCCACCGGCGGCGTGATCTGGCGTTGCGCGAAGGCCGCCTCTTCCAGCACCACGCCCCCCGAGAGCACCATCTCTGCATGGCAGCCCTCCAGGTCCGGCAGCACGACGATGTCGGCGCGCCGGCCCGGGGTGATCTGGCCGCGATCCTTCAGACCGAAGGCCTCCGCCGCCGAGAGCGAGGCCGCGCGGTAGACCGCAAGCGGCGAGCAGCCCATGCGGATCAGCTCCCGGATCATGAAATCCAGATGACCGTGCTCGCCGATATCCAGCGGATTGCGGTCATCGGTGCACAGGCACATGTAGGCCGAGGTGATATCGCTCAGCAGCGGTTGCAGCGCCACCATGTCCTTGGACACGGAGCCTTCGCGGATCAGCACCCGCATGCCCTTCTGCAGCTTCTCGCGCGCCTCTTCGGCCGTCGTCGCCTCGTGCTCGGTGCGGATGCCGGCGGAGATATAGGCGTTCAGCCCCTTGCCCAGCAGCTGCGGGCAGTGGCCGTCGATATGGCCGCCCCGGAACATCTCGAGCTTGGCCATGCAGCCCGGGTCCTGGAAGATCACGCCGGGGTAGTTCATGAATTCTGCCAGGCCGATCACCGCCGGATGGTCGCGCAGCTGCACCAGGTCCTCGGCCTCGATCCGGGCGCCGGCGGTCTCCATGTGGGAGGACGGCACGCAGGAGGACAGGTTCACCTTGATGTCGATCAGCGTCTCGGTGGCGCAGGACAGGAAGTACTCGATCCCCGGCACGCCGATCACGTTGGCGATCTCGTGCGGATCGCAGATCGCCGTGGTGACGCCGCGCGGGCCGACGCAGCGGTCGAACTCGTGCGGGGTGACCATGGAGCTTTCGATATGCAGATGCGTGTCGATGAAGCCGGGCACCAGGATCTTGCCCGTCACGTCGATCTCGCGCTTGCCGGAGTAGCGCTCCATGATGCCGACGATGCGGTCGCCGCAGATCGCCACGTCGCCCTCAAGCAGGGCGCCGGTCACCACGTCAAGGACCCGCCCGCCCTTCAGCACCAGATCCGCGGGCCTGTCGCCATGGCCCTGGGCAATCATCTCGGTCAGGGGGGTCTGGGTCATGGCGGCCTCCGGGCAAAGGGTGTGGCGCACAGGAAAACCCTTTGCCCCGCCCTTGTCCAGCACGGCGCGGCGGCAGCAGGCGATCCGGCAGGGGATGGGCGGGGTGACAGGATGGGTGACAAGCGCCGCGCCCGGGCGTACCCCTTGGGCGACCTGCCCGAAAGGACCTTGCCGATGGCGCTCTTCTCCCTGCCCGCGATCCCCGATGTGCCCGTCAAGGGCGAGAACGACGGCTATGCCGTGGCCCGCATCTTCTGCGTCGGGCGCAACTATGCCGCCCATGCCGCCGAGATGGGCAACGAGGTGCCCGAGGCGCCCTTCTACTTCACCAAGTCGCCCGCCCACCTGCACCTGAGCGGCGCCACCCTGCCCTATCCGCCGGGCACCGAGGACTGCCACCACGAGGTGGAGCTGGTGGTGGCGCTTGGCGCGCCGCTGTTCCGTGCCACCCCCGAAGAGGCCGCCGCCGCGATCTATGCCTATGGCTGCGGCCTCGACATGACCCGCCGCGACCTGCAGATTTCTGAGCGCAAGAAGCAGCGCCCCTGGGACCTGGGCAAGGATTTCGACGGCGGCGCCATCATCGCCCGGCTGACCAAGGCAAGCGAGTTCACGCCCGCGACCCAGACCATCACCCTGGATCTGGACGGCACGCGCCGCCAGGGATCCACCCTGGACCTGATGCTGAACGACGTGGTGCAGGTGCTCTGCCACCTTTCGGGCTTCTACCGGCTGGCGCCGGGCGACCTGATCTATACCGGCACCCCCGAGGGCGTCGGCCCCGTGGTCCCCGGCAACCACCTGAGCGGCCAGATCGAGGGGCTGGACCCGGTCGAGCTGACGATCACCGATCCGGAGTGATCCCCCCGCAGCCCGGCTTCACGGCATTGCGATTGCTGCACTGCGGAAGCTGGGCTAGCGTTGACCCATGAGTCGAAAACCTCGCCTTTCTCCCGAGGACTGGTTGCAGGCCGGTCTGGATGCGCTCGCGGTCGCCGGCCCCGAGGCGCTGAAGGCCGAACCTCTGGCCCGTGCGCTGGAGACGACGAAGGGGTCGTTCTACTGGCATTTCCCCGATGTGCCGCATTTCCGCCAGTCGTTGCTGGAGTTCTGGCAGGGTCTGGCCGCGCTGCCCGAAGAGGCCCCTGCGGATCGCCGCGCGGCGGTCGCCCAGCTTCATGCCATCGTCAAGGAAGGCTTCTCTGCCGGGATCGAGAGCGAGGCCGCGATCCGCGCCTGGGCCCGCACCGAACCCGAGGCGGCGCGGATGCTGGCCGAGGTCGATGCGGCGCGGCTCCAGCACCTCGAAGCCCTGCTGCGCGGCGTCGGCGTCACCAATCCCGACATCGCGCGGATGCTGCTGGCGGCGCGGGTCGGCATGACCTCGCTCTGCGACAGCAGCGGCGAGGATGCCCGGGCGAAGAACGAAAGCGCGCTGGACACGCTGGTCGATCTGGTGCTGGCGCTGCGCTGATCAGGGCGCGGTCGGGCGCGCAAGGCGCCGGGCAATCACCTGCATCAGGCGGGCGCGGGCATCGGGCAGGGGTTTGCTGCCCAGCTCCGGCGCCAGGTGGTTGTGCAGGAAATGCCCGGTGACGGTCAGCGCCTCGGCGATCTCGGCGTCCCCGGCCTGCCCCTCGCCCTTCAGCACCGGGGGCAGCGGCAGCAGCCGGTCGGCATAATCGCCCGCCCCCGCCCGCGTCACCGCCCGGCCCGTCCGGGGCGAGACATAGGCCAGCCCCTCGGTCGCGCCGGTCACCGCGCAGGCGCTCAGGTCCAGCCCGTAACCCATGTCCTCCAGCAGGGCGATTTCCCACCGCAGATAGGCCAGCGGCCAAAGCTCTCCCTGCCCCAGCAGGTCGAGCAGCCGTTCGCTGTCGCGGTAAAGGCGCGGATGGGCCTCGCGTTCGGGCAGGCAGAAGGACAGCAGCGCTGTGACCGCGTTCAGCCCCGCCAGCGCCAGCCGGTCGCCCCCCAGCGTCACATCAGAGCGCGATCTGACGACATCCACGGAAAAGTGACCAAGCTGGTCTTCCAGCCGGGCCCGCCAGGAAAACTGCAGCTGCGCCCCCGGTTGCAGGATCGGCGCCATCCGCCGCGAGGCCCCGCCCCGCACCAGCCCCGCATGGCGCCCGTGCGAGGGGGTGAACGCCTCGACGATGGCGCCGCTTTCGCCGTGCCGACGCAGGGTCAGCAGGATGCCTTCTTCTTGCCATTCCATGAGGACACATCATTCGTGGGCTTGCGGGCGCTGGCAAGATGGATCAGCTTGCGCCCATGGATTTTCGCTCTGACGCTCTCTCTCCCCTCGCCCGCGCCGTCTCGGTGCTGATCGTGGTGCTGACGGCCGCGGCTCTGGTGGCGCAGTTCCTCGTCACGCTGCAGGCCCATCCCGAGGACCGGCTGCTCGACGTGTTCTGGCGCATGGCGCGCTATTTCACCATCCTGACCAACGTGCTGGTGCTGGGCAGTTTCCTGGCCATGAACATGCTCCGGCGCGCGCTTGGCCGGGTCTGGATGGGCGGGCTGACGGTCTGGATCGTGCTGACCGGCGTGGTCTACCACGTTCTGCTGGCCGAACCCGCCACCGGGATCCCGATGCTGGCCGACCAGGGGCTGCATACCGTGACGCCGCTGCTGGTTCTGGCCTTCTGGTGCGTCCTGACGCCGAAGTCCCGGATGCGCTACCGGGCCGCCTTCGCCTGGCTGATCTGGCCGGCCCTCTACGCCGGTTACGCCTTCTGGCGCGGTACGCTGGACGGGCACTATCCCTATTTCTTCCTCGATCCGACGGCGGATGGCTGGGACGGCGTCTGCGTCTGGCTCGGGCTGATGGCCCTGACCTTCCTGCTGAGCGGCTTCGTGGTGGTCTGGCTGGGGCGGCTCTTCTCCCGCGAACGCTGAGGCGCCGCCTGCGCCTCAGTCGGCGAAGCCCGGCTCGTCCAGCAGGTGACGGCCGTGGCGGTCCTCCACCTCGATCACCCAGAGATCCGGGTCGAAGCTGCGCTGCCGGCTTGCGGCGGCATCGACCTCGGCCTCCGGCCCCTCGGCCAGCACGTCCCAGCGGCGCGCGCCGCTCATCAGGTCAAAGCCCTTCTGGAACAGCTGCGCCCGGCCATCGAGCGTGTTCATCTTGACCAGCACGGCCCCCGCCCCGTCATCGCCGTGGGCGGTGACGAAGGCCGGGATGTCCATCAGCCGCAGCCGGGTCAGGTAGGCATCCACCCAGATCCGCGCACGCAGGCTCATCGCGCCACCGCCTTCAGGGACGGCGGGCGGGGCGTCGCTGCCGCAGGCAGCGAGCGTCCGACCACCGGACCAGCGGCCTCAGCCGTTGCCGTCACGGAAATCCAGCCCCATCTCGGAATAGCGCTCGGCCTCTTCCAGCCAGTTCTCGCGCACCTTGACCTGCAGGAACAGGTGCACCTTGCGGCCCAGGAACTCTTCCAGCTCCTCGCGGGCGGCCTTGCTGACGCCCTTGATGGTCTCGCCCTTCTTGCCCAGCACGATGCCCTTGTGGCCGTCGCGCGCGACATAGATGATCTGGTCGATCCGGGCCGAGCCATCCTCGCGCTCGTTCCAGTGCTCGGTCTCCACCGTCAGCTGGTAGGGCAGCTCCTGGTGCAGGCGCAGGGTCAGCTTCTCGCGGGTCATCTCGGCGGCGATCATGCGCATCGGCAGATCGGCGATCTGGTCCTCGGGGTACAGCCAGGGGCTTTCCGGCACCTGCCCGGCCAGCCAGGCCTTGAGGTCCTTCACCCCATGGCCCTTCTCGGCCGAGATCATGAAGGTCTTCTCGAAGCTGTAACGCTCGTTCAGCGCCTCGGTCAGCGCCAGCAGCTTCTGCGATTCGACCCGGTCGATCTTGTTGATCGCCAGCGCGATGCGGCGGCCCTTCGGCAGCTCGGCCAGACCTTCCAGGATGCGCTCCACGCCCTCGGTGATGCCGCGATGGGCCTCGACCAGCAGGACGATCACATCCGCATCCGCGGCCCCGCCCCAGGCGGCGGCCACCATGGCCCGGTCAAGACGCCGCTTGGGCTGGAACAGCCCGGGCGTGTCGACAAAGACGATCTGGCTGTCGCCCTCCAGCGCCACGCCGCGGATCCGCGCCCGCGTGGTCTGCACCTTGTGGGTGACGATCGACACCTTGGCCCCGACCATGCGGTTGGTCAGGGTCGACTTGCCGGCGTTCGGCTCTCCGATCAGGGCGACGAAGCCCGCGCGTGTGCTCATGACGAAATCCTCGCTCGAAGGCCGCTCTCTAGGGCAGATTAGCGCGACACGCCAGCCCTGTCTCCAGTCTCTGCACGCGCCGGGGCCTTCTTGCCCGAGCGCAGCAGCGTGTAGATGCCGCTGACGACGATCAGCAGCCCGCCGCCCAGCGTCCACAGGTCCGGCCGTTCCCCGAAGACCAGCACCGCGAAGGCCAGCGCCGCGATCAGCCGCGTATAGCGGAACGGCGAGACGACGGCGATCTCTCCGGTCTGCATGGCCCGCGTCAGCGCCGCATAGGCACTGGTCGCGGCCACCGCCTCCAGCGCCATCAGCCCCATGGTTCCGGGGCGCGGCCAGACCGGCGCCAGCCCCTGCACGATCATCAGGATCACGCCCGCCAGCATCAGCATGATGAAGCCCAGCGTGCCCAGCTGCCAGCCCGAGACCCCCTTCGGCGCCGCCCGGGTTCCCAGATCGCGCCCGGCAAAGCCCAGCGTCGCGGCCACGGCCAGCAGCGCATCGGCGCGGAACGCCTCGGGCGTCGGGCGCAGGATCATCATCACCCCCAGCAGCCCGATGCAGATCGCGCTCCAGCGCCGCGGCCCGACCTTCTCGCCGAAGAAGACCACCGCGCCGGCGGTCACCACCAGCGGCGCCGCCTGCAGGATCGCCGAGGTCGAGGACAGCGGCGTGTAGGCCAGCGCCAGCCCGAAGAACAGCCGGCCCGCGATTTCCAGGACCGAGCGCAGCATCAGCCGCCGCCCGAAGGTCTGTTCATGTAGCACCGGCTCTCCGGCGCGCGCCGACAGCAGGGAGAACAGCACGATCCCGCAGAGCCCCGACACCGCCATCGCCTCGCCCGGCGAGACATCGCGGGTGATCACCTTGAACAGCGCATCCTCGACGGCAAAGCCCATCATGGCCGCCAGCATCCACAGGCTGCCGCGCAGGTTGTCGCTCACTTCGCGGAATCCTGCGACAGCCGGTCCAGCAGGGCGCGGGCCGCCGATTGCTCGGCCGCGCGCTTGGACGAGGCCTTGGCGCGGGCCTCCTCGCCGGTTTCCAGACGGGCCGCGATGGTGAAGAGCGGCGCGTGGTCGGGCCCCGAACGCTCCGTTTCCACATAGGCGGGCGGCGCCAGACGGCGCGCCTGGGCCCATTCCTGAAGCGCGGTCTTGGCATCGCGGGCATCGGCCTCGACCTCGGCGATGCGGGCCTCCCAGAGGCGCAGCACCAGCGCCTTGGCGGCCTCGAACCCGGCATCGAGGTAGACGGCGGCGATCACCGCCTCCATCGCATCCCCCAGCAGCGCCATCTTGCGCCGCCCGCCCGACATCTGCTCGGAGCGGCCCAGCTTCAGCACCGCGCCCAGGTCGATCTCGCGGGCGACATCGGCGCAGGTCTCCTTGCGCACGAGGGCGTTGAAACGCGGGGCAAGCTGGCCTTCCTTGGCGCCCTTGTCCTCGGACAGCAGCGCCTCGGCCATGACCAGGCCCAGAACCCGGTCGCCGAGGAATTCCAGCCGCTGGTTGTCGGGCCGGGTCGCGGAGGACATGGAGGAATGGGTCACCGACCGGCTCAGCAGTTCGGGCCGGGCAAATTCATGCCCGAGCCTCAGCTGGAAATCCTTCAGGTCCTGCGAAATCTTCATGGAGACGGCCCCGTCTGCGCTGCCGGTTTACGGATTGCCCCGTAAAACACCCAATTGCCGGGCGGCGCAAGCACTGCGCCGTCCCGGGGCCATCCCGGGGGCCGGCAGGGTCAGACGATCTTCTTGAAGAAGCGGTCGGCGCGCCAGGTCCAGAAGTACAGCAGCGAACGCCCGGCGGAAGAGAAGATGATGCGGTCGGCGCGGCCGATCAGGTCCTCGGCGGGCACGAAGCCGACACCGCCCACGGATTGCGCGAAGCGCGAGTCGGTGGAGTTGTCGCGGTTGTCGCCCATCATGAAGTAATGCCCCTCCGGCACCCGGAACACGCCGGTATCGTCGGCCGAGGGCATGTAGCCGATGTTGAGGATGTCGTGGGTGACCCCGTTGGGCAGGGTCTCGATCAGGCGGAACTTCTTGCATTCGCCGCCCTCGCCCACCGGCGCATTGGCACAGCGCGGCGGACGGCCCTGGGGCCCCTGGGGTTCGTATTTCTCGACGAAGGTGCCGCCATCCTTCACCTCGACCGGCTTGCCGTTGATGTAGAGCAGCGAATCGCGCACCTGGATCTCGTCGCCGGGCAGGCCGATCAGGCGCTTGATGTAATCCTCGCCCGAGACCGGGTGACGGAACACCACCACGTCGCCGCGCTGCGGCTCATGGCCCAGCCAGCGCTTGTTCTCGCCGTCGAAGAAGCCGCAGATCTGGCGCGCATCAAGGTTGATCGGGCCGACATGGATGTTCGGGCAGGAGGCGTAGGAATAGCCGTAGGCCATCTTGTTGACGAACAGGAAGTCGCCGATCAGCAGCGTGTCCTTCATCGAGCCCGAGGGGATCCAGAACGGCTGGAAGAAGAGCGTCCGGAAGAGCCCGGCGATGATCAGGGCCCAGAACACCGTCTTGATGGTTTCCCAGATCGCGTTCCCGCCCTCTTTCGATTTCTTCGCCATGCGTTGCCGCTCCCGCGTTACAGATGCCTCTGCCGGGGCCCGTCCGGGCCCTTCGGCCCGCGATACTTGCGGGGGGAATTTCGCCAAGTCAACCGCCCGGCCCCGCCTTTGCCCCGCTACGGCACCCGCGCCGCGTCACAGCCACGTGACCCCCGGGCCAGGCGTCGTCCCGGCATCGAGCCGGGCCGACGCCTGCCGTCTCCTGCGGAGCCGGCGGCCACCGCCCCTTTCATCTTTCCACAAATATGCCGGGGGAATCGCGGCCCCGCCGCGATGGGGGCAGAGCCCCCTGCCCGCGCTCAGCCCGGCATCCCCGATGCCAGCGGGCGCGCCTCGATCACCACGAAGGCCTGCGCCCAGGGATGATCATCCGTCAGCGTCACATGCACCACCGCCGTGTGGCCCGCGGGCGTCATCGCCGCCAGCCGTTCCGCCGCCCAGCCGGTCAGTTCCATCACCGGCTGCCCGCTCCGCATGTTCGCGACCGCCATGTCCTTCCAGGAGATCCCCATCGCCAGCCCCGTCCCGAGCGCCTTCGAACAGGCCTCCTTCGCCGCCCAGCGTTTTGCCAGGGTGCCCGCCTCATCCTTGCGGCGCGCGGCCTTGGCCAGCTCCGTCTCGGTGAAGACGCGGTTGCGGAAGCGGTCTCCGAAGCGCTCCAGCGTGGTCGCGATGCGCTCGATGTTGGCGAGGTCCGTGCCGATGCCCAGGATCATGTGGCGGCTCCTTTCAGACCACGGCCTTAGCCTGTCCGCCCCCCCTTGAAAAGCGAAGACCCGGCCAACCGGCCGGGTCTCAGGCACGACAGCTCTGCTGCGCGCGCTCGCGTCTCTCCGCGAGCCGTATCACCTGCGCAGGCGCCGGAGGCGGCACCAGGGGCAGGTCGGCAAGCTCCTGCAGGGACATCCCCGCCACCGCCGGATCCGCGAAGGGATCGTTGCGGCGCGCCGGGTCCATCCCCCGGATCTCCAGGAGCCGTTTCATCCATTCCATCATCTGCAATCCTTTCTCTGTTTCAGATATCTGGAACATAGGGCTGCTCCGGGGCCGAAAAAACTGCACATGATCTGAAATATCGTTTAGGTTTTCTGAAATGCAAAAGCTGCATAGCCTCCCCCTGAACGGCCTGCGGGCCGTCGATGCCGTGGCCCGCCTGCGCTCCCTGCGCGCCGCCGCCGGCGCGCTCGGCGTCTCGCCCGGCGCGGTCAGCCAGCAGATCACCCGCTGCGAGGAAATCCTCGGCCACCAGCTGTTCGAGCGTCGCCCCGGCGGCATGATCCCGCTGTCCGGCATGGAAGAGGTGTTCCGCCTGCTGGAAGAGGGCTTTGCCAGCATCGCCGCCGCGGTCGAGCTGACCCGCCGCGACCGGGCGCAGATCCTGACCATCTCGGCGCCGCCGATCTTCGCCGCGCGCTGGCTGATCTGGCGCCTGCCCGATTTCACCCGCGCCCATCCCGAGATCCGCGTGCGCATCGATTCGGAGCTGGCGCTGGTCGATCCCAACAAGGGCGATGTCGATTTCGCCATCCGCGTCGGGCCGGGGCACTATCCCAATGTCCACGCGGAACGCCTGCTGCACCAGTTCGTCACCCCGGTCTGCAGCCCCGAGGTCGCGAAACGCATCCGTACCCCCGCCGACCTCGCGCGGGTGCCGATCATCCGCGACGACCGCGCGATGTTCACATGGGAGGCCTGGCTGGCCCCCGAGGGGATGCACGCCGACATGCTGCAGGACGGGCCGGTCTTCAACGAGGCCTCGCTGGGCCTCGACGCGGCAATGTCGGGGGAAGGCGTGCTGCTGGCCTTCGAGACGCTCTGCCACGATGCCATCGCGCAGGGGCGCGTCGTGGCACCGATCCCGCGCTGGCACCCGACCGGCTTCAGCTACTGGCTGATCTCGGCGCGGGGACGATCCCTGTCAACGCCGCAGCGGCAGTTCCGGAGCTGGCTGAAGGACAGCCTGGCCAGCTCCGGCATGGGCCTGGGCGATCAGCCGCGGGCCTGATCCATCCGGCGGCGCATCTCGGTGATCGCCGGCTGAAGCCCCAGGAAGATCGCCTCGCCGATCAGGAAATGGCCGATGTTCAGCTCCTTGACCTCGGGCAGCGCGGCGATCGGGCCGACGGTCTCGTAGGTCAGGCCGTGGCCGGCATGGACCTCAAGCCCCAGCTCATGCGCGAGCTTCGCCATGGCGGTCAGGCGGACCAGCTCGGCGTCGCGGTCGCCAAAGCGGCCCTCGGCATGGGCATCGCAATAGGCGCCGGTGTGCAGCTCAACCACGGCGGCGCCGATGCGGTGGGCGGCGCGGATCTGCACCTCGTCGGCGGCGATGAAGATCGACACCCGGCAGCCGGCCTCGCGCAGCGGCGCGATGAAATGCGCCAGGCGGTTCTCGTCCTGGGCCACCTCCAGACCGCCCTCCGTGGTGCGTTCCTCGCGCTTCTCGGGGACGATGCAGACCGCGTGGGGGCGGTGACGCAGGGCGATCTTCTGCATCTCGTCGGTGGCGGCCATCTCGAAGTTCAGCGGCACCGAGAGATTGGCCGAAAGCGCCTCGATATCGGCATCGGAGATGTGGCGGCGGTCTTCGCGCAGATGCGCGGTGATGCCGTCGGCCCCGGCCTGTTCCGCCAGCTTCGCGGCGCGCAGGGGGTCGGGATAGGCGCCGCCGCGCGCATTGCGGACGGTGGCCACGTGGTCGATGTTCACACCCAGTCGCAGGCGGGGCAGGTCGCTCATGACGGAACTCCTTCGGATTGCGGGGCCATCTGTGCCGGATCAACCCGCCAAGGGCCAGCATTTTCGGGCGCAGGGACGCGGTTGCAGCTAGCCGGCGTCCGGATCGGGCTTCGCGGGCGGGGTCTGGGCCTGGGAAACCTTGGAGGCCACACCCTTGCCCGCCGCCCCGACACGCGGCGCCGCCTTGGCCCGCAGCGCCGCCAGCTTGGCCTTCAGCTTGCTGCGCCGGCGCGCCTGATAGGCGCGGATCACCGGCACGGTCAGCCAGTAGCCCACCAGCCCGGCAGCCACCCCCGGCAGCAGGCCGCCCACCGTGTAGGGCAGGAAGATGTCGTGCACGAAGATCGCCAGCCCGTGCCAGTCGGTCACGCGGTCGCTGAACAGCGCCAGGAAGTTCGACCTCAGGTCATTGGCCGCCGCCAGGAACTTGCCCGCAACGCCCTGGTGGCCGCCGTCGATCTGGTGGTGGATGTCGTAGCCGAACATCCCCAGCAGGAAGCGCCCGAACCCCAGAGAGATCATGCCGATGGGCACGAAGGTCACCGGGTTGCCGACGAAGGTTGCCAGCATCGCGGCCAGGACATTGCCCCGCACCGCCAGCGCCAGCAGCGCCGCCAGCGGGAAATGCATACCGAAGAACGGGCTGAACACCACGACGATGCCGGCGAAGACCCCCCGCGCAATCTTCTCGGGGGTGTCGGGCAGACGGTGCAGCCGGTGGCGCACGTAGTAGAAGGCACGGGCCCAGCCGCCGCGCGGCCAGACCATCTCCTTCAGGATCGTTTTGTAGCTGCGCCTGTCCCGGCGTTTAAAGACCAACGGCCTCTCCATGCGGCGCGGGCGATGTCATCGGAGGCGGTGCCGCGTCCTCCGGGTTGCGCACCCGCGCGACGGAGGCCACATCGCCCTCGGCCTCCAGCGCCGAGATCAGAGTGTGCAGATGCTCGGCGTCGCGCAGTTCGACCTCGACGATCAGCCGGAAGAAATCCGGTTTCCGGTCCAGGAAGTTCAGGTCCGAGATATTGGCCTTCTGCTCTCCGATCAACGAACAAACGCGCCCGAGGACGCCAGGATCGTTGGCCAGGGTCAAATCCAGTTGAACGGCGTAGATCGCGGCATGGCGCCCGGCCTGCCAGTGCAGGTCGACCCAGCGGTCGGGCTGGTCCTCGAACTGCGCCAGCGCGCCGCAGTCGATGGCATGGACCTGCAGCGGACGGCCGCGCCAGGTGATGCCGACGATGCGTTCGCCGGGCAGCGGGCGACAGCAGGGCGCGCGCTTGAAGCTTTGCCCCTTCTCCAGCCCGATCAGGGCGCGGTCGCGCTTGACCTGCTCGCCCTCGATTTCCATCAACTCGGGGTAAAGCACGGCGACGACGCGGGCCACGCGCAGCTCTGCCCGGCCCAGCTGGGCCAGCAGCTCGTCCCGCCCGCCTTCGATTCGCAGCTTCTTGGCGGCAGTTTCCAGCACCTTGTCGGTGGCCTTCTTGCCGACATGTTCAAAGCCCGAGCGCGCCAGTTCGCGGCCCAGCTTCACGTAGCGTTCGCGGTCGACCTCGCGCAGGGCACGCCGGATGGCGGCCTTGGCGCGACCCGTGAAGGCGATGTCGAGCCAGGTCGCCTGCGGTTCCTGGCCTTCGGCGGTGATGATCTCGACCGACTGGCCGTTCTTGATGCGGGTCCAGAGCGGCACGCGCATCCCGTCCACCTTGGCCCCCACGCAGGCCGAGCCGATCCGGGTGTGGATCGCATAGGCAAAGTCGATGGGGGTGGCGCCGCGCGGCAGCTTGACCACCTCGCCCTTGGGCGTGAAGCAGAAGACCTTGTCGGAATACATCTCCAGCTTGACGGCCTCGAGGAAGTCCTCGTGATCCTCGTCGGCGCCCATCTGTTCGGTCAGCGCGGCGATCCAGCGGGTCGGATCGACGGCGAAGGGGTTCTCGGCCTTCTCGCCGTCCTTGTAGGCCCAGTGCGCGGCAACGCCGCCCTCGGCGACCTCGTGCATGGCGAAGGTGCGGATCTGCACCTCGACGCGCTTGCCGTCACGCCCCGACACCGTGGTGTGGATGGAGCGATAGCCGTTCGATTTCGGCTGGCTGATGTAATCCTTGAAGCGGCCCGGGATCGACTTCCAGCGCCGGTGGATCAGGCCCAGGGCGCGGTAGCAGTCATCCTCGGTCTCGGTCAGGACGCGGAAGCCGTAGATATCCGACAGCCGCGAGAAGCTCTGGCCCTTGGCCTGCATCTTGCGCCAGATCGAATAGGGCTTCTTGGCGCGACCGTAGACCTTGGCGGTGATGCCCGCCTCCTTGAACAGCGTGCGCATGTCGCCGGTGATGCGTTCCACCACGTCGCCGGTCTCGTTCTCAAGCGTCACGAAGCGGCGCATGATCGACTGGCGGCCATCGGGGTTGAGGACGCGGAAGGCCAGGTCCTCCAGCTCCTCGCGCATCCATTGCATCCCCATGCGCCCGGCCAGCGGTGCATAGATATCCATGGTCTCGCGCGCCTTCTGGATCTGCTTCTCGGGCTTCATCGCCTTGATGGTGCGCATGTTGTGCAGCCGGTCGGCCAGCTTCACCAGAATCACCCGCATGTCCTTGGACATCGCCATGAACAGCTTGCGGAAGTTCTCGGCCTGCTTGGTCTCGGTCGAGGACAGCTGGAGGTTGGTCAGCTTGGTGACACCATCGACCAGGTCGGCGATCTCAGAGCTGAACAGCTCGGCCACCTGGGCATAGCTGGCCTTGGTGTCCTCGATCGTGTCGTGCAGCAGCGCGGTGATGATGGTGGCATCATCCAGCTTCTGCTCGGCCAGGATCGTTGCGACCTCGACGGGATGGGTGAAGTAGGGTTCGCCGGAACGGCGGAACTGCCCCTCGTGCATCTGGCGACCGAAGTCGAAGGCCTTCCGCAGAAGCGCCTCGTTGGTATGGGGGTTGTAGGAACGAACGAGCGTGACCAGCTCGTCCACAGCCAGGTCCAGATCCACCTGTCGCGCCTCTGCCCTGAGCCTGAGCCGGCCTGCCGGGGCAACAGGGCTCTCCGCTCCGTCAGGCGCTGCAGGGCCTTGGCGGCCCCGCTCTTGTTGCTCCGCGGATGCGGAAAGGGCCCGGACGATGCCGGGCCCGAAGGGCCATCAGCCCTGGCGCTGTGCCTCGACGAGGGCGCGCAGCAGCTTCTCTTCGCTCATGTCGTCCTCGACCGGCTTGTCGGCGGCCTCGGCACCCATGAGAAGGGCCATGCTGTCCTCTTCGGGCTCGTCCACCTCGATCTGGGTCTGGTTCGACTCGATCAGGCGTTCACGCAGTTCGTCGGCAGACTGGGTCTCCTCGGCGATCTCGCGCAGGGCCACAACGGGGTTCTTGTCGTTGTCACGATCCACGGTCAGCTGCGAACCCGAGCTGATCTCGCGCGCCCGGTGGGCGGCCAGCATTACCAGTTCGAACCGGTTCGGGACCTTGTCGACGCAATCTTCTACGGTCACGCGGGCCATCGTTCACTCCTTCATCGACATGGATGCGGGTAGGTTTGGAAACAGAGTAGATAAGGGCTTTGGCCCTTTCTGACAAGCGGATTCTGGGTGCCCGCCGGCAAGTCCCCCCGCCCCGCCCGGGGCCGGGGCCCTGCCGAAGGTCAGGGACAGGTCGGTTCTGCCAGTGCCTTGACCGCTTCCAGATCGGATGCCGCGAGGTCATCGCGCATCTGCCGCGCGGTCAGGTTCAGAAGCGGATGCCGCCAGTCTGGTGCGACATCGCACAGCGGCACCAGCACGAATGCACGGTCCTGAATCCGGGGATGCGGCAGGATCAGGGTTTCTGGCGCAAGCCGTGTCTGATCCTCTGCCGGCAGGGCCATCCAGCGGCGCTGCTCTGCCTCATTCGGCAGCACGAGATCGTCACAGGCAATCAGATCCAGATCGAGCGCCCGCGGCCCCCACCGTTTTTTCCGTTCCCTGCCAAAGAGTTGCTCAACACGGTGCAATTCCGCCAGCATCTCCTCCGGCGTTCTTTCGCTGGACAAGACAAGAGCGGCGTTGACAAAGTCTGGTCCAGAACCAGCTGGAAAAGCGGGGGTAGAATACAGCATGCTGACAGAAAGAATCTGCCCGCTCTCGTGGGACAGGCGTGCTATCGCTGATTGTACGACCGCGACGCAGGTTCCTCCCACTTCGGGTAGGTTCGCACCCACAGCGACTAGGAAACTGCGACTCATGGGCATCCCAACCTATACATTTGGACTTTGTAGTTCACTTGATGCATCCTAAGCGGGCATTTATTTTAAGCTAGCCGGACCTCGGGAATTATCACTCTCCCACCCGACCTCCGGCACATGAAAGGAATTGTTTGATGTTCTACAAGGACGAACGGCTCGCGCTGTTCATCGATGGCTCAAACCTCTACGCCGCGGCCAAGGCGCTTGGGTTCGACATCGACTACAAGCTTCTGCGGCAGGAATTCATGCGCCGCGGCAAGCTGCTGCGCGCCTTCTACTATACCGCCCTTCTGGAGAACGACGAATATTCCCCGATCCGCCCGTTGGTTGATTGGCTGCACTATAACGGTTTTTCCATGGTTACCAAGCCGGCCAAGGAGTTCACCGACAGCCAGGGCCGCCGCAAGGTAAAGGGAAACATGGATATCGAGCTGACGGTGGATGCGATGGAACTCGCGCCCCGCGTCGACCATATCGTCCTGTTCTCCGGCGACGGCGATTTCCGCCCGCTGGTCGAAAGCCTGCAGCGCCAGGGGGTTCGCGTCTCGGTCGTCTCGACCATCCGCTCGCAGCCGCCGATGATCGCCGACGAGCTGCGCCGCCAGGCCGACAACTTCATCGAACTCGACGAGCTGAAGGAAGTCATCGGCCGTCCGCCGCGCGACCAGGGCGACGACAGCCGCAGCAGCCGCGCCTCTTCCGCCACCTGATGCGGGCCGGGGCCCAACGGGCCCGGCCTTCGCAGGCGCGATCCGATGTCGGGGCTTCTTGACCTGCTGCCCCTCGGCCACCCGCTGGCCGAGGCCATGGCCATGGCGCTCGCGGCCTTCGGGGCCGCGACCCTGCTGCCCTTCCAGTCCGAACTGGTCTTCGTGCCGATCCAGCTGGCCGGCAGCCTGCCCCTGCCGATCCTGCTGCTGGTTGCCAGCGCCTTCAACACCGCGGGCTCCGCACTGAACTACCTGATCGGGCGCGGGCTGATGCGGTTTCGCGACCGACGCTGGTTCCCCGCCTCCGCCGCCCAGCTGGCCCGGGCCGAGGCCTGGTATGCCCGCTGGGGCGTCTGGTCGCTGCTGCTGTCCTGGGCGCCGCTGGGCGATGCGATCACGGTGGTCGCGGGGATGATGCGGACCCCGGCCTGGCTGTTCCTGCTGCTGGTCGGCATCGCCAAGACGCTGCGCTACCTGGTGCTGGCCTGGGCCAGCTGCGAACTTGCGGGCTGAACTTGCGGGCTGGCGCTGCATCGCCTACCTCTGGGGGCAACAGGAGATGCCGATGACCAAGCCGCCCCTCACCCTCTACCTTGCCGCGCCGCGCGGGTTCTGCGCCGGCGTCGACCGTGCCATCAAGATCGTCGAGATGGCGCTGGAGAAATGGGGCGCCCCGGTCTACGTGCGTCACGAGATCGTGCACAACAAATTCGTCGTCGACGGCCTTCGCGACAAGGGCGCGGTCTTCGTCGAAGAGCTGGACGAATGCCCGCTTGACCGGCCGGTGATCTTCTCGGCCCACGGCGTGCCGAAATCGGTGCCCGCCGCCGCCCAGGCCCGCGAGATGGTCTTTGTCGACGCCACCTGCCCGCTGGTCTCCAAGGTGCATATCGAGGCCGAACGCCACCACGAGGCCGGCCTTCAGATCATCATGATCGGCCATGCCGGCCACCCCGAGACGATCGGCACCATGGGCCAGCTGCCCGAGGGCGAGGTCCTGCTCGTGGAAACCGAGGCCGACGTGGCGACCCTCGCGGTGCGCAATCCTGAGAAACTGGCCTTCGTCACCCAGACCACCCTGTCGGTCGATGACACCAAGGGGATCGTCGCGGCGCTTCAGGCCCGCTTCCCCGCCATCGTCGGGCCGCACAAGGAAGACATCTGCTATGCCACCACCAACCGCCAGGAGGCGGTGAAGGCGATGGCCGGCAAGATCGACGCCATGCTGGTGGTCGGCGCGCCCAACTCCTCGAACTCGCGCCGCCTGGTCGAGGTCGCCGCCCGCGAGGGCTGCGGCTATGCCCAGCTGGTCCAGCGCGCCGGAGAGATCGACTGGCGCGCGCTGGAAGGCATCCGCTCGATCGGCATCACCGCCGGGGCCTCTGCGCCCGAAGTGCTGGTGGACGAGGTCATCGACGCCCTGCGCGCCCGTTACGAGGTGACGGTCGACCTGGTGGAAACCGCGCAGGAAAACGTCGAATTCAAGGTCCCGCGGGTCCTGCGCGTTCCCGCCTGAGAGAGGCGCAGGCGCGGCATCGAGCCGCCCCTGCGCCTGCCGCCTCCTGCGGAGCCGGCGGCCCCGCCCAACCGGCTTTGCTTTGCCCTTGACCTTTGCGCGCCCCCCGGGCCACACCCGGCGCAACTTCAGGAGAGCGCCATGCCCACGACCCTTTACGCCTTCACCGACGGCGCCTGCTCCGGCAATCCCGGCCCGGGCGGCTGGGGCGCACTTTTGCAGGCGAAGGACGGCGACACGCTGCTGAAGGAACGCGAGCTGAAGGGCGGCGAGGCCAACACCACCAACAACCGCATGGAACTTCTGGCCGCGATCCACGCGCTGGAGACCCTGGGCCGCCCCACGCGGATCACCATCATTACCGACAGCCAGTATGTGAAGAACGGCGTTACCGGCTGGATTCACGGCTGGAAGCGCAACGGCTGGAAGACCGCCGCCAAGAGGCCGGTGAAGAACGCCGAACTGTGGCAGCGTCTTGACGAGGCCGCGAAACAGCACGACGTCACCTGGGAATGGGTCAAGGGCCACGCCGGCCACCCGGAAAACGAACGCGCCGACGAACTGGCGCGCGCCGGCATGGCACCGTTCAAGTAACCCCAACCTTCCGACAGGCATATTTGAGGAAAGATGAAAGGCAGGGTCCGCCCCGCCCATTTTCTTGTTCCAAATACCTCGGGGGAGTCTCCGCAGGAGACGGGGGCGGAGCCCCCTGCCTCAGCTTTCCCCCAGCACGGCCCCCGCCGCAATGGGCATCCCGCGCAGGAAGACCCCGGCCTCTTGCGGCCCCTTGCCCGCCCGTTGCAGGCGCAGCACCTGCACCGCGCCCACACCGCAGGCGATGGTCAGCGCGTCGTCCAGAAGCGTGCCGGGCGCCCCGGATCCTTCCGCCAGCCGCGATGCGAGAAGCTTCAGTCGTTGTCCCTCGTGCTCCACCCAGGCCCCGGGGAAGGGCGACAAGCCGCGGATCAGCCGATCAACCTCCTCCGCGGGGCGGGCAAAATCAACCTGCGCCTCGGCCTTGTCGATCTTGGCCGCGTAGGTCACGCCCGCCTCGGGCTGTTCCTCGGCGACCAGATCGTCCAGCCGCGTCAGCGCCTCGGTGATCAGCCGGCTGCCCAGGACAGAAAGCCGGTCATGCAATTCAGCCGTGGTCTCCTCGGCACCGATCGCCAGGGCCTCGCGCAGCAGCACCGGCCCGGTATCAAGCCCCGCCTCCATCTGCATGATGCAGACCCCGGTCTCGGCATCGCCGGCCATGATCGCGCGGTGGATCGGCGCCGCGCCGCGCCAGCGCGGCAGCAGGCTCGCGTGGATGTTGAGGCACCCCTTTGCCGGCGCATCCAGCACCGCCTGGGGCAGGATCAGCCCATAGGCCACGACCACCGCCACATCGGCGTTCAGCGCCGCGAAAGCCGCCTGCTCCTCGGGCGCCTTCAGGCGCACCGGGTGGCGCACCTCCAGGCCCAGCTCAAGGGCGCGGGCATGCACCGGGGTCGGACGGTCCTTCTTGCCACGCCCGGCGGGGCGGGGCGGCTGGCAGTAGACGCAGGCGATCTCGTGCCCGGCCGCCACCAGCGCGTCGAGGACCGGAACCGAAAACTCCGGCGTTCCCATGAAGATGATGCGCATGTCCGTCCCTCTCAGCCGCGTTTCTTCGACTTGCGGATCAGCATGTCGCGCTTCACCTTGCCGAGATGGTCGAAATACATCCGCCCCGCCAGGTGGTCGATCTGGTGCTGCACGCTGGTGGCCCAGAGGCCGACGAAATCGCGCTCCTCCATCTCGCCCGCCTCGTTCAGGAAGCGCACGGTCACCGCTCGCGGCCGCGCGATCTTCGCCGAGACGCCGGGCAGGTTGGGGCTGGCCTCCTCGTGCTCGCGCAGCTGCACGCTGGCATGAAGCACCTCGGGATTCGCCATCTTCACCGCCTGGCCACGGCTTTCGGAGGCATCGACCACCGCCAGGCGCAGCATCACGCCGATCTGGTTCGCCGCCAGGCCGACGCCGGGCATTGCCTCCATCGTGTCGATCATGTCGCTCCAGATCGCGCGGATCTCCTCGGTGATGGCCTCGACCGGGGCGCTGGCGGTGCGCAGGCGGCGGTCGGGCCAGGGCAGGCAGGGTTTCTTCGTCATCTCATTCCCTCGTAAGCGGCCAGCAGCCCGGCCTTCGTCGCCGGCGGCAGATACTCCAGGTAGACCCGGCCTTCCAGATGGTCGGCCTCGTGCTGGGCACAGATCGCCTCGAACCCGCACAGGCGCTCTTCATGCCGCTGCCATCTGACGTCGTGCCACCGCACCACGACCTCCGAGGGTCGCGGCACCGCGGCGCTCACCCCGGGGATCGAAAGGCAGGCCTCATCGCCCAGCCCGATCACCTCGGAGCGCCAGAGGATCTGCGGATTGAGGAAGACCCGCGGCGCAGGCGCCCCGCCCTTCCAGCCGGCATCCATCACGAAGGCCCGCTTCAGCACCCCGATCTGCGGCGCCGCCAGACCGCGCCCCCGTGCCGCGTACATCGTGTCCAGAAGGTCTTCGACCAGCGCGTCCACCGCCGCACCGGGCTCAAGCGGCGCGCAATCGGCACGCAGGCTCGGGTCCGGCCACAGCAGGATGTCGCGGACCGGCACCCCGGCTCAGGCCCGCGCCCGTTCGCGCTTCAGCTTCTGGCTCTTGCGGGTCATCATCTGGCGCTTCATCGGCGACAGGTAGTCGATGAACAGCTTGCCATCGAGGTGGTCGATCTCGTGCTGCACGCAGGTCGCCCAGAGCTTGTCGAAGGTCTCTTCCCGCAGGTTCCCGTCCCGGTCCATCCAGCGCACGCTCACCTCGGCAGGCCGGGTCACCTCGGCATATTGCTCGGGGATCGACAGGCACCCCTCCTCGTAGGCCGAGGTCTCATCCGAACGCGCGATCACTTCGGGGTTGAACATCACCAGAGGCCGCGCCGGGCCATCGCCCTCCTTGACGCAATCCAGCACGATCAGCCGCTGCAGGATGCCGATCTGCGGCGCGGCAAGCCCGATGCCGGGCGCGTCGTACATGGTCTCAAGCATGTCATCCGCCAGCACCCGCAGCGTGTCAGAGACATCGGCAACAGGGTCGGCCAGCTTCTTCAGGCGCGGATCGGGATGGATCAGGATCGGGCGTTTCATGCCGATCATTTAGGACATGCCCCGCGCCGGCGCAATGATCCCGCGCGGGACCGGCTCTTTCATCTGGCCAAAAATATCCCGGGGGAGTCCGCGCCCGGCGCGGACGGGGGCAGAGCCCCCCCTGCCCTTTCGCCGCAACCCCGCCCTGACGCAGGGTCCGCCCCCTCCCGGGCTTGCCCCCGCCGAGACTTCCACTAGCGTCAGCCGAAGACCCCAGGAGCCAGACATGAATTTCGACGAGATCATCGACCGACGCGGCACCCATTCCTCGAAATGGGACATGATGGAAAAGCTCTACGGCCTGTCGCCGGAGGACGGCCTGCCCATGTGGGTGGCCGACATGGACTTCCGTCCGCCGCACAGCGTCCAGCAGGCCCTGGAGGCCTATGCCGCCGAGGGGGTCTTCGGCTATTTCGGCGATGAGCGCGACTACCTTGCCTCGGTCTGCTGGTGGTCGGAAACACGTCACGGCTGGACCATCGATCCGGAATGGATCTTCTCGACCCACGGGCTGGTCAACGGCACCGGCCTCTGCGTCGAGGCCTTCACCGCGCCGGGCGACGGCGTGGTGCTGTTCACCCCGGTCTACCACGCCTTCGCCCGCACCATCAAAGCCGCCGGCCGCCGGGTGGTGGAATGCCCGCTGATCCAGGTCGATGGCCGTTACGAGATGGATTTCGACGCCTATGACACCCTCCTCGACGGTTCCGAGAAGATGGTCATCCTGTGCTCGCCGCACAATCCCGGCGGCCGGGTCTGGAGCAAGGCCGAGCTGCAGCAGGTCGCCGATTTCGCCAGGCGCCACGACCTGATCCTGGTCTCGGACGAGATCCATTGCGACATCACCATGCCCGGTCACACCCATGTGCCGATGGCCCTCGCCGACGAGGGCATCTCCGAGCGGCTGGTGATGATGACCGCCGCCACCAAGACCTTCAACCTGGCCGGCATCCACACCGGCAACGTGATCATCCCCGACCCGGCGCTGCGCAAGCGCTTCGGGCAGCTGATGGCGGGGCTCGGGATCTCTCCCAATGCCTTCGCACAGCGCCTGGTGCCGGCGGCCTATGCCCCCGAGGGCGCGGCCTGGGTCGATGCGCTCTGCGACTACCTGGACGGCAACCGGCACCTGTTCGACAGCGGCATCAACGCGATCCCGGGGCTGCGCTCGATGCGTCTGGAGGGCACCTACCTGGCCTGGGTGGACTTCTCGGGCACCGGCATGAGCACGCAGGAGGTGCAGCGACGCATCCTCGACGAGGCCAAGATCGCGGTGAACTTCGGCTCGGCCTTCGGGGCCGGCGGCGAAACGTTCCAGCGCTTCAACATCGGCACCCAGCGGGAGCGGGTCGTCGAGGCGGTGGAGCGGATGCAGCGCGCCTTCGCGGATCTCCAGTAGACCCGGGACAGCGCGGGGTGGCGGATCGGGCGGGGGCTCTGCCCCCGTCTTCCGTGCCGGAAGACTCCCCCGAGGTATTTGGAACAAGAAAATGAGGCAGCGATGAGCGCGATTGCAGAGCTGGATCACCTGGTGGTCGCCGCAAAGCGGCTGGACGATGCCGTGGCCCATGTGGAGGCGCTGCCCGGGATGACGATGCATCCCGGCGGCGTGCATCCGATGATGGCGACGCATAATGCCGTGCTGGGCACCGGCGCGGAGTGCTACCTGGAGGCGATCGCGCCGCAGCCCGGAGAGACCGCCCCCCGCCCGCGCTGGTTCGCGCTGGACCGGGCGCCGACCGCCCCCCGGCTGGTGCATTGGGTGGCCCGAATCCGGGGCCTGCGCGAAAAGCGCGCCCTGCTGCCCCCGGAGAACGGCCCCGTGATCGAGGGCCGGCGCGGCGCGATGCGCTGGCTGATCTGCGTGCCCGAGGACGGTAGCCTGCCCTTCGACGGCTGCTTTCCGACCTTCATCGACTGGGACACCGAGGGCGAGATCCCGACCCGGCGGATGCCCGAGAGCGCAATGCGCCTCAGCCGGCTGGAAATCCGCCACCCCGAGGCCGCGCGGTTGCAGGCCCTGCTGGCGCCGCTGATCCAGGACGCCCGGCTGGACTTCGTCACCGATGCCCTGCCCTCCCTGGCCGCAACCTATGACGGGCCGGAAGGGCCCGTGGTGCTGCGCTGACAGACAAAAGGCGCGACCCCGGGAGGGGCCGCGCCGCATTCCTGCCTTCGGGAAGGCTGGTTCAGACCTCGGTGGCCTCGATGGTGCGGGGCTGGGAGGCCTGGCGGCCGATCTCGATCCGGCGGGGCTTCAGCGCCTCGGGGACCTCTCGGACCAGGTCGATATGCAGCATGCCGTCGGCATGGGTGGCCCCGGTCACGCGGACATGATCGGCGAGCGCGAAGCGGCGCTCGAAGGCGCGGGTGGCGATGCCGCGATGCAGGTAGGTGCGGGGGGTCTCGTCCTCGGCCTTGCGGGCGGAGACCACGAGGGCCTTGTCCTTCACCTCGACCGAAAGCTCATTCTCGCAGAAGCCGGCCACGGCGATGGAGATCCGGTAGGAATCCTCGGCGGTCTTCTCGATGTTGTAGGGCGGGTAGCTGGGCTGGCTTACCTCGCTCGTCAGGACGCGGTCCAGCATGTTGGCGATCTGGTCGAAACCGACGCTGGAGCGATAGAGCGGGGCAAAGTCGAAATTACGCATGTCAGTCATCCTTCTTGAAGCGATAACGCAAGATGTGCGGCCCTCCGGCGGGGACGGGCCTCGGGAAATCCGGGACCCGAATGAGTGGCGTCCCGGTATCAGATCATCTGGGCATCGCCCCGGGGCCTTTCAAGGGGCCGCAGGGACAGGTTTTTCCTGCTCTGCCGGGCCGAGGGCGGGCGGGCGCGGACCGCCCGTCGCCCAGTCCAGAAGCTGCACGGTATGGACCAGCGGCAGGCCGGTGCCCGCCCCGATCTGCATCATGCAGCCAAGGTTTCCGGCGGCGATGACCTGGGGGTCCAGCACCTCCAGCGCGGCGACCTTGCGGCGGCGCAGCTGCCCCGAGATCTCTGGTTGCAGCAGGTTGTAGGTGCCCGCCGAGCCGCAGCACAGATGGGCCTCTGCGGGCAGGACGACCGCGTAGCCGGCCCGCGCCAGCAGGGCCTTCGGCAGGTCGCGGATCCTCTGGCCATGCTGGAGCGAGCAGGCCGGATGATAGGCGACCCGGAGGCCCCGGCCCGGCGGATCGGCGACCTCGGGCAGGCCGAGGCGTTCCACCAGCTCGGTCACGTCGCAGGCAAGGGAAGCGATCTCGGCCGCCTCCGGCGCCAGCGGATCGTCGCGGAACATCTGGCCGTAATCCTTTACCGTGGTGCCGCAGCCCGACGTGTTGATCACCACCGCATCCAGCCCCTTGCCGCGCCGTTCCGCCATCCAGGCACGGATGTTGCGCCCGGCGCTGGCATGGCTGTCGGCGCTGCGCCCCATGTGATGGGTCAGCGCGCCGCAGCAACCGGCCCCGGGGGGCACGACCACCTCGGCGCCCAGCCGGGTCAGCAGGCGGATCGTGGCCGCGTTGATCTCGGGCGAGAGGACCTGCTGCGCGCAGCCGGTCATCAGCGCGACCCGCATCCGGGGCGTTCCGGGGGCGCGCGGGACCGGGCCCGACGCGGGGCGCGGCAGGCGGCGCGGCGCCATCTCCAGCATGGCGCGCAGGCGCGGCTCTGGGATCGTGCGGGCGAAGGGGCGGGCCAGCCGGGCGGCCCGCAGCGCCAGCCGGAAGCGCCCGGGATGGGGCAGCACCGCCGCCAGCAGGGCGCGCAGCACACGCTCTGCGAAGGGGCGCCGGTAGGTCTGCTCGATATAGGCGCGGGCATGGTCCACCAGATGCATGTAATCCACCCCCGAGGGGCAGGTGGTCATGCAGGAAAGGCAGGACAGGCAGCGATCGACATGGCGCACGGTCCGGGCATCGGGTGTGCGGGCATTCTCCAGCATGTCCTTGATCAGGTAGATCCGCCCCCGCGGACTGTCCAGCTCGTCTCCCAGCACCTGGTAGGTCGGACAGGTCGCGGTGCAGAAGCCGCAATGGACGCAGGCGCGCAGGATGCGGTTGGAGCGCGCGGTGGCCGGATCGGCCAGCTGCTCGGGGGTAAAACGGGTCTGCATGGCGGTCTCCGCTCAGGCGGGCATCAGCCCGGGGTTCAGGATGGCGCGCGGGTCGAACTGCGCCCGCAGCGCGGCAGAGAGCCGCCCGGCGGCCCCCGAGGGCGGCGGCAGGCGCGGCACGGTGCAGCCCTCGGGGGCGCGCACCAGCTCGGCATGACCGCCCAGCCGCGCGGTGGCCGCTCGCACCAGATCGGCCCGGGAATCGCCCGGCACGGCAAGCCAGACCAGCCCGCCGCTCCAGTCCAGCAGCGCGCGCCCTTCCAGCCCCGCCGCCCGCAGCGCCGCCAGCACCACCGGCCCGTCGGTGGGCTTCAGGCAGAGCCGCCAGACCGGATCCTGCCCGCCCGCCAGATCGTCAACGTCGCGGATGCCGCGCCAGAGCGCGGCGCTCTGCGCGCCCTCGACCAGCCGGGGATCCCCCGGCAGCGCCTCGGCCAGCCGGCCCGCCCGGTAGGCGACGCTGCCCGCCAGCCCCTCGATCCGCAGCAGCCGTTCCGGGCCATCCGGCCCCTCGCGCCAGGCGGCACCGCTGACCTCCCAGGGCAGGCCCATGGCGCGACACAGATCCGCGACGGCCGCCTCTGCCCCCTGCCCCCGGACGATCAGCGTGGCCTCGGCCCGGGGCGCGGCCAGCACCTTCAGGCTGACCTCGGTGATCACGCCCAGCGTGCCGCGCGATCCGGTCACCAGCTTCGCCAGATCATAGCCGGTGACGTTCTTCATCACCCGCCCGCCGGCAGACAGGATACGGCCCGCGCCATCGACCAGGCGCAGCCCCAGCACGAAATCCCGGCAGGCCCCGGCCTGTACCCGCCGCGGCCCCGACAGGTTGGCCGCCACGATGCCGCCGATGGTCGCCGCCCCTGCGGCCCCGGACAGCACCCGGGCATCGCGCGGCTCGAAAGGCAGGCGCTGGCCCTGCGCCGCCAGCAAGGCCTCCACCTCGGCCAGCGGCGTGCCCGCCCCGACCACCAGCGTCAGCGCCCCCGGCTCATACAGCCGCACCCCCGCCAGCCCGGAGGTCTCCAGCACCGCGCCCGCACCGCAGGGCCCCTGGGTGCCGCCGCCGCGCAGCCACAACGGACCGCCCGCCCCCGCCACCATCTCTGCCAGCTCCGCCTCGCTCTCGGGTCGCATCTTCATCTTTCCCCAAATATGGCGGGGGAATCGCGCCCCGGCGCGATGGGGGCAGAGCCCCCTGCCCCGGCCCGCCGCCCCGCGCTCAGCCCCAGCGGAAAGACCTTGGCCGGGTTCAGCAGCCATCCCGGGTCGAAGACATCCTTCACCTGCATCTGCGCCTCCAGATCCACGCCCGCGAACTGCCGGTCCATCAGGTCGCGCTTCTCGACGCCGACGCCGTGCTCTCCGGTCAGACAGCCCCCCGCCGCCACGCACAGCAGCAGGATCTCCGCCCCCAGCGCCTCGGCCCGGGCCAGCTCTCCGGGGGCATTGGCATCGAAAAGGATCAGCGGATGCATGTTGCCATCCCCGGCATGGAAGACATTCGCCACCTCCAGACCCGCCTCTGCGGCCAGCCGCGCGATCCCGCCCAGCACCTCCGGCAGGGCCGAGACCGGGATCGTCCCGTCGAGGCAGATGTAGTCGTTGATCTGCCCCATCGCCCCGAAGGCGGACTTGCGGCCCAGCCAGATCCGCGCGCTTTCCGCCTCCGAGCGGCTCTCGCGCAGCTCCACCGGGTCGTGGCGGCGGGCAATGGCGGTGATGATCTCAAGCTGCTCGTCGATCTCGGCGGGGCTGCCCTCCACCTCGATGATCAGCAGCGCCTCGCAGTCGGGATAGCCCGCCCCGGAAAACGCATCGGTGGCGCGGATGCAGGGACCGTCCATGAACTCGATCGCCACCGGCAGCACGCCGGCCTCGATGATGTCGCGCACGCAGGCCCCCGCGACCTCTGAACCGGCATAGCCGATCAGCACCGGGCGGGCGCCCTCGGGCCGCGGCAGGATGCGCAGCCAGGCCTCCGTCACCACGCCCAGCTGCCCCTCCGATCCGCAGATCACCCCCAGCAGGTCCAGCCCCGGCGCCTCAGGCACCGGGCCGCCGATCTGCACCACCTCGCCATCCATCAGCACCAGGGTCACCCCCAGCAGGTTGTTCGTCGTCACCCCGTATTTCAGGCAATGCGCGCCGCCCGAATTCATCGCCACATTGCCGGCAATGGCGCAGGCCAGCTGGCTGGAGGGATCGGGGGCATAGAAGAACCCCGCGTCCGCCACCGCCGCCGAAACCGCCAGGTTGGTGATCCCGGTCTCGACCCGGATGCAGCGGTTGGCCAGATCGACCTCAAGCACCCGGGTCATCCGCGCCACCCCCAGCACGACGCAATCCGCCGTCGGCAGCGCCCCCCCCGCAAGGGATGTCCCGGCGCCGCGCGGCACCACCGGCACGCCCAGCTCGTGACAGATTTTCAGGCAGGCCGAGACCTCTTCGCTCGATCCCGGTAGCACCACGCAGAGCGGCGCGCAGCGATAGGCCGTGAAGGCGTCGCATTCATAGGCCAGCGTCTCGGAGGGCGCGTCGATCACCGCAGCCTCGGGCAGCACGGCCCGCAGGCGTGCCACCAGCTGCGGACGGCACGCCAGCACCGCCGGGTCCGGAACCGGCATCTCCATAAGTTCCCCCTCCCTTCCGAGGTGACGGCCACCCCCGCGCCTCCTCTTGCGCGGGTGCGGCCCCTCGATTGGTCAATTTTTAGAACCAAACTTTCCCGTAGGCAAGCGCCGGGCTCCGCGTCATAGAGTAGGATCCATGACGGCACTCGATTTCATTTCGCATTTCTCGCGCCTCGACATGGGCATGGTCCTGCTGATGCTGGCGCTCTGGGGATTCACCGGCTGGCGGATCGAGCATCCCAGCCCGAAGCGGCCCTCCGTCTCCCACCTGATGGCGGAGTACCGGCGCGAATGGCTGCGCATGATGGCCGAGCGCAACCCGAGGATCTTCGATTCCCAGATCCTCAGCACGCTGCGCGCCAACTCCTCCTTCTTCGCCTCCTCGACGATGATCGCCATCGGCGGGGTGCTGGCGCTGCTGGGCAATTCCGGCCAGCTGCGCAGCGTCGCCAGCGATCTGGGCGTCTCGCGCTCTCCGGAGGTCGCCTGGGAGGTGAAGCTGATGCTGATCGCCTTCTTCCTGGTCAACGCCTTCCTGAAGTTCGTCTGGGCGAACCGGCTGTTCGGCTACTGCGGCGTGCTGATGGGGGCGATCCCGAACACCATCGCCGATCCGCGCACCCTGCCCCGGGCGCTGAAGGCGGCGCAGATCAACATCTTCGCCGCGCGCAGCTTCAACCGCGGCCTGCGGGCGATCTACTTCGCCCTGGCCGCGACCGGCTGGTTCCTGGGCCCCTGGGGCCTGCTGACCACGACGCTGATCACCTGCCTGATGCTGTGGCGGCGCGAGTTCGCCTCGCAGTCGCGGGAACTGCTGCTGCAACGCGAGGGCGACGAGGTCTGAGCCCTCAGCGCCGCCCCTCGCGCAGCCAGCCCATCAGGATGCAACCCGCCACCAGCAGCAGCACCAGCCAGGCCGGCAGCAGCGCGCGCTGCGTGACATTGCGCGTCTCGTAGGCATCGCGCGGGGTCAGGCCGATCCAGCCGCGCCCGGCGGCAGGACGGCCCGGGCGGGCCTCCCGGATCTGGGGCACGCCGTCCGACAGCCGCATGATGCCGCCCCGGGTGGCGTCCACCTCGGGCTCAAGCGCGGTGCCATCGGCAATCGTTTCCTCGAATTCCTTCGGCGCGGCGGGGCCGAGGCCGATCACCGTGGCCTGATCGCCCGAGGTCAGCCGGTAAAGCCCGATCTCCGGCCCGGTGTAGCTGGCCTGGAAGCGCCCGGGCGCGACCTGCTGAAGCTCCACCCGGGCGGTAGAACCATCGGGATTGGTCACCGTCACCGGATCGGCAGTCTCTGCCAGGGTCTGCCGGGTGATCGTCATGGTCTGGCCCACCGCCTCGGCGGTCAGGGCCTCTTCCTCCAGCTCCGGCTCCTTCATCATCCAGTGGGCAAGGCGGCGCAGCAGCTCAAGCTGCGGGCCGCCCCCCTCGAATCCGCGATGCCAGAGCCAGGCGTGATCCGAAGCCAGCAGCGCCACGCGCCCCTTGCCCTCTCGGTCCAGCACCAGCAGCGGGCTGTCATCGACGCCCGACATCACCACCTCTCCGCGTTCCGGCGTCACCTCGACCTGGCGCATCCAGCGGCCCCATGGCCCGTCCCAGGCCTTTTCCAGCCCGGCAGTCACCGGGTGGCGTTCGCCCAGATCGGTGACCTTCGGACGGAAGCCCTGCTCGAAGACCCGCGCCGTGGGCCGGGCGGGCAGGATCTGGCTGAGCGGCGAACGGTAAAGCGAATCGGCCGAGGCGAAATCGGGCCCCGCCGCCACCAGCAGCGCGCCGCCGTTCTCGACATACTGGCGCACATTGTCGAGGTAGAGCGCGGGCAGGATGCCACGCCGCTTGTAGCGATCGAAGATGATCAGGTCGAAATCGTCGATCTTGTCCATGAACAGTTCCCGCGTGGGGAAGGCGATCAGCGACAGTTCCGACACCGGCACGCCGTCCTGCTTGGCCGGGGGCCGCAGGATGGTGAAATGCACCAGATCGACGGAACTGTCGGATTTCAGCAGGTTGCGCCAGGTGCGCCCGCCCGGATGCGGCTCTCCAGAGACCAGAAGCACCCGCAGGCGGTCGCGCACGCCGTTCATCTGCACGATGGCCGAGTTGTTCCTTTCCGTCAGCTCTCCGGCAACGCCCGGGGTGGAGAACTGGATCACGTTGCGCCCGCCGTGGGTCAGCGTCACCGGCACCTCGAAATCGCGCCCCGTGGCGGCCTGCACCGTCACCGGATCGCCCCCGTCGACCGAGATCGACACCGGCGCCATGCCCGCCGTCGCCGCCGGCACCGCGCCGCTGTCCTCGATCCTGAGGGTCAGCGTCACCTTCTCGTCGATGATGCCGAAAGCGGGGGCGTTCTTGATCACCAGCCGGCGGTCCCAGTCCTGCGGCGTGCCGCTCAGCAGCAGGTGCAGCGGCGCAGGCATGTCGGGCGCCATGTCGAGGTCATGCAGCCGCCCGTCCGACAGCAGGATCGCCCCGGCGATGCGGGCCCGGGGCTCCTCGGCCAGGGCCTCGTTCAGGGCGCTCATCAGCAGGGTGCCGCTGTCGCCCGGCCCGTCGCCCACGGTGATGCGGCGGACCTCGGTGTTGGGGCGGGCAGCGATGCGCTCGGCCAGGGTATTGGCGGCGGCCTCGGTCTGGGCGGCGCGCTCCCCCAGCCGCTGCGAGGCCGAGCGGTCCTCGATCAGCAGCACGATGTCGGTCAGCGGCGTGCGGTCCTCGTGGCGCAGCGCGGGGCCCGAGAGCGCCGCGAGGATCACCAGACCCGCCAGCCCGCGCCAGGCCCAGCCCGCCAGCCCCCGCCAGAGCGCCAGCACCACGCCCAGCACCACCAGCACGGCCAGCACCGCCAGCACCACCCATGGCACCAGCGGATCGAAAAGGATGTTGCCTGCCATCAGATCCATCGCACCCTCACTGTCCCAGCCGGTCAAGCAGCGCCGGCACGTGGACCTGGTCGGATTTGTAGTTGCCGGTCAGCACATGCATGATCAGGTTGACCCCGAAACGATAGGCGATCTCGCGCTGGCGCTCTCCGGCATAGCCCGAGCCCAGCGGCACCATCGGATTGCCGTTGCCATCCACCGCCCAGGCCGAGGCCCAGTCGTTGCCGCCGATCACCACCGGCGTCACCCCGTCGTTGAGGTTGCGGAACGGCATCCCCTCGACCGCCTGGGCATCCGGCGGCGCGGCCTCGACCCAGATGTCGCCGTTGTAGCGCCCGGGGAAGTCCTGGAGCAGGTAGAAGGTGCGGGTCAGCACATGGTCCTGCGGGATCGGCTCCAGCGGCGGAATATCGAGCGGCCGGGCGATCTCCTGCAGGCGCCGCCCGGTGGGGCTGGAGGCGCCGTAGCCCGCGATATCGGCATCGCGGGTGTCGAACAGGATCAGCCCGCCGGTGCGCAGATAGCGGTTCAGCTTTTCATAGGCCACGTCCGAGGGGATCGGCTGGGTCGCCGAGATCGGCCAGTAGAGGAACGGGAACAGCGACAGGTCGTCCTTTTCCAGATCCACCGCCATCGGCGTGCCCGGCTCGACCGAGGTGCGGAAGAACAGCACGTCCGAAAGGCCCTGAAGCCCGGCCTGCGCCAGGTCGTCCAGCCGCTTGTCGCCTGTGATCACATGGGCCAGCACGGTGTCATGCGTGGCCTCGATGGCAAAGCTGTCGTCACCGGAGACTTCCTGCGCGCGGGCCTGCGGCGCCAGCGCCGTGGCCAGCACCAGCACCAGCCCCATCGCCGCCGCGCGGGCGCCACGCAGCCGCCCCGAAAGCAGCAGGGAGGCCAGGATATCCCCCAGCAGCATCAGCAGCGCGAGGCTCAGCAGCAGGCCGCTCAGGTCGCGTTCCTGCGGGGCGTTCAGCCCTTCGACGGTGACCGTGGCGGGCCAGGCGACGGGTGTGATCACACTGTCGGCGTCCATCACGTTGCGCGCCAGCGAACGATCCTCGGAATGATAGAGCCCCGGGCGCAGTTCGGGTCCCAGCGGGGCCGAGACAAGGCTTGCCCCCTCCACCCCCGGCAGTGTCCCGGCGTTGGAGATCGTGCCATTGGCATCCAGCACCCGCATCGGCTGCCAGGTGGTGCCCTCCAGCTCTTCGGGCTTGGGCCGTTCGGTGGCCGAGCTGACCGAGAGCCGCTCCAGCATCTGCACGAACAGCCCCGAAAGCGGCAGGTTCGACCAGTCGGCATTGGCGGTGACATGGAACAGCACCACCTGCCCCTGCCCGACATGCTTGCGCGTCACCAGCGGCGTGCCGTCGCTCAGCCGGGCAATGACGCGGCTGGCAAGGTCGGGGTCGGGCTGGGCCATGACCTGAGAGCTGACGGTGACATCGGGCGGCACGCTCAGCCCGTGGAAGGGGCTGTCCTCCGGGAAGGGCGCCAGGGTCTTGGGTTCGCCCCAGCTCATCGCGCCGCCGACATTGCGACCGCCCTCGCGCAGGCGCACCGGGATCAGCGGATCCTCCGTCTCGCGCGAGACCTGGCTGGCGGCCAGGCGCGGCCCGGCAAAGCGCAGCAGCATCCCGCCCTTGTCGATCCAGGCCAGCAGGGCCTTTTCCTCGCCCTCAGAAAGCGTCGCGACATCCGCCAGGATCACCACATCTGGGTTCGCCGGCAGCACGTCGGTCAGCGCGCCATGCAGCAGGTCGGCATTGGTTTCCAACGCCTTTTCAAGGTAATGGGTGGGCGAAAGCAGCTCCTGCCCCTCGCGGTCCTCGCGGCCCGCGATCAGCGCCACCTCGCGCCGGCGCAGCCCGTCATCGGTCAGCGCCACCGCCCCGGCGGAACGCTCGCCTGCGATCGTGAAATGCGTCAGCCGGCCGCGGATCTCGGACGGCAGGGTCATGTCGAGCCGGGCCATGTCCTCTCCGGGCTGGAAGGTCAGCGGGGCCTGTTCCAGCACCCGCAGCGTGCCCGCCGGATCGCGGCCATGGGCCTGTATGTTGATGGTCAGGGGGTGATCCCCCCCATGGCTTGCGCGCAGAGCCGTGATCCGGACCGCGCCGTCCTCAAAGCCCACGGGCCGCAGCGCCAGCACGTCGCGCCCCGCCTGAAGCACCCGCACCGGGCCCTTCGCCTGCAGCGCCGCCAGGACCTCGGCCCGCCCGGGCCGGTCGATCCCGTCCGACACCCAGAGCGTTTCGGTGCCCCCGGGCAGGTCCTTCAGATCGCCGAGGAACCGCGCCATGGCGGGGCTGTCCGCCGGGCCCGGCGCCCAGGGTTGCGGCGCCAGCCCCGGCAGGCGGGTGCGCCAGGTGGCCGGCGTCTGGAAGATCGGCGGCTGCGGGTCGCTCAGCCGCACCACCGCCGCGCTGCGCCCGGCGCGGTCGGCCTCGGCCAGGATGCGGTCGACGGCCTCGGATTTCTGCGGCCAGTCCCGGGCCGAGGCCCAGCTGCCATCCAGCAGGATCAGCAGCGGGCCGCTCTGGCTCACCGGGCGGTCCTTGGGGTTCAGCACCGGCCCCGCCAGGCCCAGGATCGCCGCCCCCACCGCCAGCATCCGCAGCGCCAGCAGCCACCAGGGCGTGCGGTCCGACACCGCCTCGTCATCCCTGAGGCCCAGCAGCAGAGCCACCCCGGGAAAGCGCCGGCGCACCGGGGCCGGCGGCACGGCGCGCAGGATCAGCCAGAGCGCCGGCAGCGCCGCCAGCGCCAGCAACAGCCACGGAGCCGAAAATCCAAGCGCGCCCAGCATCATCAGACCGTCCCCCTGTCCATCGCCTGCCAGACCCACAGCAGCGCCGACTGCGCCGAGGCATCCGTGTGGTGCAGCCCGTATTGCCAGCCCGTCGCCCGGGCCAGCTGCTGCAGCGCATCCTTGCGCTCGGCCAGTCGCATCAGGTAGCGCTCGCGCAGGTCCGAGGCCTTCAGCGTCTCATGGGCCAGCGTGCCGCCGATACTCTCGAAGATGGTGCGACCGTGGTAGGGAAAGGCCTCTTCCGCCGGGTCCAGCACCTGAAGCAGCACGCCGCGGATGCCGCGATCGGCGGCCTTGGTCATCGCCACCCGCAGCTCTTCCATCGGGCCCAGGAAATCCGACAGGAACAGCGCCCGGGCATTCGGGATCATCGCGCGGTGCTCGGGCACCCCGTAATCCTCGGGCGCGGGATCCGAAAAGAATTCCGCCAGCCGCAGCACCTGGTTGCGGCCCCGGCGCGGCGGCAGAAGCGTGCCGGTCAGCCCCACCCTTTCACCGCCCCTGATCAGCAGGATGGCCGTGGCCAGAGCGATGTTGCGGGCCCGGTCGCCCTTGTGGGAGAGGGCCTTGGAAGAGGAAAACTGCATCGCCGCGGACTGGTCCACCCAGAGCATGACGCTTTGGGCGATCTGCCATTCACGTTCGCGCACGAACTTGTCGTCGCTGCGCGCCGAGCGGCGCCAGTCGATCCAGCGGCGCGGATCGCCCGGCTGCACCGGGCGGTACTGCCAGAAGTCATCGCCATAGCCGGAGCGGCGGCGCCCGTGTTCGCCCAGCAGGACGGATCCGGCCAGCTGTTCGGCCCGGGCCAGAAGGGCCGGCAGCTTGGCCGCCTCCTCCTCGGCGCGCTGCCGCAGCGCGGCCGGGGTCCTCAAGCCGCCGCCTCGATGCCCGAGGCGCCGGAGGCGATCTCGGCGATCAGGGCGTTCAGGCTGTCGCCGCGCGCGCGGGCGGCAAAGTTCAGCCCCATGCGGTGCGACAGCACCGGCTGGGCCATCGCCACCACGTCCTCGGGCGAGGGCGCGAGGCGTCCGTGCAGCATGGCGCGCGCCCGCACCGTCAGCATCAGCGCCTGGGCGGCGCGCGGCCCGGGGCCCCAGCTGACGGTTTCGCGCACACGCTCGGGGGCGGTCGGGTCCTCGGGGCGGCAGGCGCGGACCAGATCGAGGATCGTCTCGACAATCGATTCGCCCACCGGCATCCGGCGCAGTAGCTTCTGGGCCGCGATCAGCTCTTCTGCGGTAAAGACCGCATGGGCGTCCTCCTCGGCCACGCCGGTGGTCGCCAGCAGGATCGCGCGTTCGGTGTCGCGGTCGGGATACTGCACGTCAATCTTCACGAGGAAACGGTCCAGCTGCGCCTCGGGCAGCGGATAGGTGCCCTCCTGCTCCAGCGGGTTCTGAGTTGCCAGAACGTGGAACGGCTGGCCGAGGGGGCGGTTCTCGCCCGCCACCGTCACGACCTTTTCCTGCATCGCCTGCAGCAGCGCCGACTGGGTGCGGGGGCTGGCGCGGTTGATCTCGTCCGCCATCAGAAGCTGGCAGAAGATCGGCCCGGGCAGGAAGCGGAAGCTGCGGGTGCCATCGGCGGCGGTCTCCAGCACTTCGGAGCCCAGGATGTCCGCCGGCATCAGGTCGGGGGTGAACTGCACGCGGTTGCCATTCAGCCCCATGACGGTCGAAAGCGTCTCGACCAGGCGGGTCTTGCCAAGGCCCGGCAGGCCGATCAGCAGGGCGTGTCCGCCGCACAAGAGCGCCGAGAGCGTCAGGTCCACGACCTGCTCCTGTCCGACGAATCGCCGGGTGATCGAGGCCTTGGCGGCCGCCAGCTTTTCCTCGACCGCCTCGATTTCACCAACAAGGTCATCCACTTCGGCCATGGCATTCCTCCCGCCAGAACTATAGGCTTTGTATCAAACTGTACGCCTGAGAAGGTTAACGTCCAAACCAATGTCGTCCAATGATAGCCCGAAAGTAAGTGCCGACAGCATCCTGCGTTCCGCTAGGGCAGCAAAAGGCCGCGGTCTTCCGCCGGTTCACAGCTGGAATCCGCCCTTCTGCGGCGACCTGGACATGCGGATCGCGCGGGACGGGACATGGTTCTACCAGGGGACACCCATTGGCCGTCCGGAGATGGTGCGGCTGTTCTCGACCATCCTGCGCAGGGATGGCGATGCCTACTTTCTGGTCACCCCCGTCGAGAAGGTCGGCCTCACGGTCGAGGATGCGCCCTTCGTCGCGGTGGATTTCGAGGTCTCGCACCAGGGGCCCGACCAGGTGCTGACCTTCGTGACCAATGTCGGCGACAGCGCCGGCGCCGGGTCCGATCACCCGCTCCGCGTCACCCGCGATCCCGACACCGGAGAGCCCGCGCCCTACGTGCTGGTGCGCGACCGGCTGGAAGCGCTGATCGACCGCAAGAGCTTTTACCGGCTGGTCGAACTGGGGACCACCGAGGCACATGAGGGCGCCGACTGGTTCGGCATCCGCTCGGGCGGGCAGTTTTTCCCGATCATTCCCGCGAATGAGTTGACCGGTTCCTGAGGGCGCCTATCGTCGGAGCGTTCCTCCCGAGACGTCGTGATGCCGAGATTTGCCGCCAATCTGACCAACCTCTTCACCGAGCTGGCCCTGCCGGATCGCGTCACCGCCGCCGCCGAGGCCGGTTTCGATGCGGTCGAGGTGCAGTTTCCCTACGACAGCCCGGCGATGGAGATCCGCAATGCCCTTGGGCGCACCGGTCTGCCGCTGGTGCTGATCAACGCCCCGCCGCCGAACTACACCGGCGGCACCTCGGGTTTTGCGGCGGTGCCGGGCGGGCAGCAGCGCTTCCAGCACGATTTCCGCCGCGCGCTGCGCTATGCCCAGACCCTGAAGGCCGAGCATATCCATGTCATGTCGGGGGCCGCCTGGGGCGACCAGGCGCTGGACACCATGGTGGCGAACCTGAAATGGGCCTGCGCCCATGCGCCCGAGCAAAGCCTGACCATCGAGCCGATGAATGCCGAGGATCTGCCGGGCTATTTCATGTGCAGCTTCCGCCTGGCGATGGAGGTGCTGGAGGCGGTGGATGCGCCCAACCTCTCTCTGCAATTCGACACCTACCATGTGCACCGGATCACCGGCGACGTGCTGGCCAGCTGGACGCGTTTCGGCGCCCATGTCGGCCATGTGCAGGTGGCAGGCGTTCCCGACCAGGGTGAACCCGACGAGGGCGCAGAGATCGACTTTGCCGCCTTCTACGCGGCGCTCGGGGCCTCGGGCTACACGGGCTGGGTCGGCGCCGATTACCGCCCCCGGAGGCGCACCTCCGAGGGGCTGGGCTGGCTGGAGGCCGCCCGCGCCGCCGAAGGGCTGAAGCGGCCGGCGTGACAATCGGGCAAAGGCTGCTGACGGCAGGCTGTCAGCAGGGCTGTGCGACAAGATCCGCATCGCAACCCGAACGCAGGAGACCTGCCATGATCAGCAAGAGCGTCATCTGGACCGAGATCCCGGTCCGCCACCTGGAAACCGCCATCGACTTCTACAATGCCGTCTTCCACTGGAACACCTCGCCGATGATGATGGGGCCCGATCGCGTGGCCCCCTTCGGGCAGGGCGGTGTCGGCGGCGACCTGGTGGAGGGGCCGGTGGGCAACGGGACGGGCAATGTCATCCACCTGATGGTGCCCGATGCGCTGGAGGCCGCGCTGGCCCGCGCCGAAGCCGCCGGGGCACGGATCGACGGCCCGGTGATCGAGATCCCGCCGGGGCGCTACCGGATGATCCGCGATCCCGACGGCAACCGCATCGGCCTGTTCGAGCCCAAGGCCGCGTAAGGAGAGCTCATGCGCCGCGCAGACCGCCTGTTTCGCATCGTCCAGCATCTGCGGGGCGGTCAGCTTGTCACCGGCGCCGAGCTGGCGCAGCGGATGGAGGTCTCGCTGCGCACCATCTACCGCGACGTGGCCGACCTGATCGGCTCGGGCGTGCCGATCGAGGGCGAGGCGGGCGTGGGCTACGTGATGCGCGCGGGCTACGACCTGCCGCCGCTGATGTTCACCGCCGAGGAGATCGTGGCCCTGGTCGCGGGCGCGCGGATGATCCGGGCCTGGGGCGGCATCGGCATGGCGGCGGCGGCGGAAGAGGCGCTTTCGCGCATCGACGCGGTGCTGCCCGAGGCGGTGCGCAGCCGGGCGCAGTCCGTCTCGGTCCATGCGCCGGGCTTTGCCACCCTGCCCGAGGCGCTGCGCCACAGGCTGGACCGGATCGAGGCCGCCAGCCACGCCCGCCACCGCCTGACCCTGGCCTATGCCGATGAAAACGGCAGCCCCAGCGACCGCGTGGTGCGCCCGCTGGGGCTGTTCTTCTGGGGCAAGGTCTGGACCCTGGTGGCCTGGTGCGAGCTGCGCCAGGATTTCCGCACCTTCCGGCTGGACCGGATTGCCGAGATGACCGAAGGCCCCGTCTTTCCGCCCGATCCCGACAAGGGGCTGGCCGCCTATTATGCCCGGGAACGGCGGCTGGGGCGGATCCCCGAGGGCGCGCTGGAGCCGCGCCGGATCTAGTGGCCGATCAGCCGGGCATCGGGACAGGCCTGGCCGGGGGTCTCGATCTCGATGGTGATATGGCTCAGGCCGAACTGCTCCTGCAGGCGGGCCTTCAGCGTTGTCCGCGCCGGGCCTGCCGGATCGCCGCCCTCTTCCAGCACCACATGGGCCTCCAGCGCCACCTCGTGCTCCTGCATCCGCCACAGGTGCAGGTGGTGGACATCGCGCACGCCGTCGGTCGCACGGATCAGGCCCGCGACCTCCTCCACGGTGGGGCTCTCGGGGCTGCCCAGCATCAGCAGGCGGATCACCGGCCCGATCTCGGATCCCGCGTGCCACAGGATGTAGGCCGAGATGCCCAGGGTGACGATCGGATCCACCAGACGCCAGTCGTAGAGCAGGATCAGCACGCCACCGACGATCACCGCGACGGAGCCGAGCGCATCGGCGACGTTGTGCAGGAAGGCCGCGCGCATGTTCACCCCCTCCTTGGCGTGGCGCAGGATCAGCAGCGCGGTGCCGGTGTCGATCACCAGCGCCACGGCGGCGACCACCACCACGGTCCAGCCCTGCACCTCTTCCGGGGCGAAAAGCTTTTCGATGCCCTGGAAGCCCAGCAGCACCGCGATGGTGATCAGCGTGGTATAGTTGATCAGGGCGGCGACGACCTCGGCCCGGCCATAGCCGAAGGTCATGGAGGCATCGGCGGGGCGCCGGGCGATCCGGCGCGCCGCCCAGGCGATGACCATGGAAAGCGCGTCAGAGAGATTGTGCACCGCATCGGCGATCAGCGCCAGCGAGCCCGCGAAAAGCCCGGCGACGATCTGCACCACTGTCAGCAGGATGTTGATTGCCACCGCCCAGGCCAGCCGCCGGTCGCCGCCCAGGTCGACGTCATGGTGGTGATGATGGTGGTGCCCGTGGCCATGGGAATGGCCGTGGTGGTGGTCGTGGTCATGCGGCATCTGTTCGTTCCGGATCGGTGTCTTGCAGGAGTGTCGCACAACAGGATAGGACCTCTAGCGACTAGAGCTTCAAGAGGGAAAGTCATGTTTTCCATCGGAGAGCTGTCGCGCGCCACCGGCGTCAAGGTGCCGACGATCCGTTATTACGAGGGTGCGGGCCTGCTGGCACCGGAAGAGCGCACCGAGGGCAACCAGCGCCGCTACGGGCGCGCCGGGCTGGAACGGCTGCAGTTCATCGCCCACGGGCGCGAGCTGGGCCTGTCGCTGGAGGCGATCCGCCACCTGCTGGAGCTGAGCGACCGGGGCCGGGACTGTACCGATGCCCACCTGATCGCCCGGCGGCACCTGGAGGAGACCCGGGCGCGGATCGCCCGGTTGCAGCGGCTGGAGACGGAGCTGGCGCGGCTGTCCGAGGTCTGCGACCACGGCCCCGGCGAGCCCTGCGGGCTGATCGCGGCGCTTGGCGACCATGGGCAGTGCCTGGGGGAACACTGAGGAGGGGGGCTCTGCCCCCGCGCCTTGCGGCGCTCCCCCGAGGTATTTGGAACAAGAAAATGAAGGGGCGTCAGTGCGCCTCGGCCCAGTTGGCGCCCTGGCCCGCGTCGACCACCAGCGGCACGTCGAGATGGATCGCGGGTTCCGCGGCGTTTTCCATGACATCGCGGGCGGCCTTGATGAGGGCCTCTTCGGCGCCCTTGTCGACCTCGAAGACCAGTTCGTCATGGACCTGGAGGAGCATCTTCGCCGGGATCCCGGCGATCGCCTCGGGCATGCGGATCATGGCGCGGCGGATGATGTCGGCGGCGGTGCCCTGAATCGGCGCATTGATGGCCGCACGCTTGGCAAAGCCCGCGCGGGGGCCCTTGGCGGCGATCTCGGGCGTGTGGATCTTGCGGCCGAAGAGGGTCTGGACGAAGAGATGTTCCTGCCCGAAGGCCACCGTCTGGTCCATGTATTCGCGGATGCCGGGGAAGCGTTCGAAGTAGCGGTCGATGAAGCCCTGCGCCTCGGCCCGGGGAATGCGCAGATTGCGCGCGAGCCCGAAGCCCGAGATGCCGTAGATGACGCCGAAGTTGATCGCCTTGGCCTGGCGGCGGATCTCGGGGGTCATCTGATCGAGGGGGACGCCGAAGACCTCGGAGGCGGTGGCGGCGTGAATGTCCTGGCCCTCGTGGAAGGCCTGCTTCAGCGAATCGATCCTGGCCACATGCGCCAGGATGCGCAGTTCGATCTGGCTGTAGTCGAGCGAGACGAGGGTCTTGCCCTGATCCGCGATGAAGGCCTCGCGGATGCGGCGGCCCTCTTCGGAGCGCACGGGGATGTTCTGGACGTTCGGATCGGTCGAGGACAGGCGGCCCGTGTTGGCACCGGTCTGCAGGTAGGAGGTATGGACGCGGCCCGTGTCGGGGTTGATGTGTTCCTGAAGCGCGTCGGTATAGGTCGATTTCAGCTTCGACAGGGCGCGCCAGTCCAGCACCCGGCCCGGCAGTTCATGTTCGGTCGCCAGATCCTCGAGGATGTCGGCGCCGGTGGCATAGGCGCCGGTCTTGCCCTTCTTGCCGCCCGGCAGCGACATCTTGTCGAACAGGATTTCGCCCAGCTGCTTGGGGGAGCCGACGTTGAAGGTTTCCCCGGCCAGTTCGTGGATCTCGGCCTCGAGCCCCGCCATCTTCTGCGCGAAGGCGTTCGACATGCGCGAGAGCGTGTCGCGGTCGACCTTGATGCCGTGCATCTCCATCTCGGCCAGCACGGGGGCGAGCGGACGTTCGAGGGTCTCGTAGACGGTGGCGACCTTTTCGCGATGCAGGCGGGGTTTCAGCACCTGCCAGAGACGCAGGGTGACATCGGCATCCTCGGCCCCGTAGGCGGTGGCCTTGTCGAGGGGGACCAGATCGAAGGTGATCTGGCTTTTCCCGCTGCCCAGAAGCTCTTTCGTGGGGATCGGCACATGGCCGAGGTAGCGTTCCGATAGGGCATCCATGCCATGGGTGTGAAGCCCGGCGTTCAGCGCGTAGCTGATCAGCATGGTATCATCGAAGGGCGCGACGTCGATCCCGTAGCGTTTCAGGATCTTGGCGTCGTATTTCATGTTCTGGCCGATCTTGAGGATGCTGCCATCTTCCAGCACCGGCTTCAGCATCTTCAGCGCCGCGTCCAGCGGCATCTGGCCGGGAGCCAGGTCATCGGAGGCAAAGAGCCCCTCGCCCCCCTCGGCCTTGTGGGCCAGCGGGATGTAGCAGGCCTGCCCCGGATCGGTGGCCAGGCAGATGCCCACCAGATCGACGACCATTTCGTCAAGGCCCGTGGTCTCGGTATCGACGGCGACATAGCCGCGCTCGCGGATGCGCTCGATCCAGGCCTGCAGCGTTTCGGCATCGCTGACCATCTGGTAGCTGGCGGTGTCGATGGCGGGCTGCTCCGGGGCCTCCTGCGCGGCGGGCTGGCTGGGAGTGTCATCGATCTCAGGGGCGGCGGCGCCCATCTGCTCGGCCAGGCGTTTGGTAAGGGTGCGGAACTCCATCTCGGCCAGGAAGCCCAGCAGGACCTCGGGCTCGGGGTCCCTCACCTCCAAATCGTCGAGGGTGAAATCGAGCGGCGTATTGCAGTCGAGCTGCACGAGTTTCTTCGACAGCTCGATTTGGGCACGGTTGTCGATCAGGGTCTGGCGGCGCTTGGGCTGCTTGATCTTCTCGGCATTGTCGAGAAGCGTCTCCAGGTCGCCCCACTCGTTGATCAGCAGAGCCGCGGTCTTGATGCCGATGCCGGGGGCGCCGGGCACGTTGTCGACCGAGTCGCCGGCCAGCGCCTGCACGTCGACGACACGCTCGGGACCGACTCCGAACTTGGCCTCGACGCCCTCGTGGTCGATCCGGACGTTCTTCATCGCATCCAGCATCTCGACCCCGCCACCAACCAGCTGCATCAGGTCCTTGTCGGAGGAGATGATGGTGACACGGCCGCCGGCCTCGCGCGCCTGGCAGGCGAGGGTCGCGATGATGTCGTCAGCCTCGTAGCCCTGCAGCTCCTTGCAGGCGATGTTGAAGGCCTCGGTGGCACGGCGGGTCAGCGGGATCTGCGGGCGCAGGTCCTCGGGCATGGCCTCGCGGTTGGCCTTGTAGAGGTCGTAGAGATCATTGCGGAACGTATGCCCGGACTTGTCGAAGACGACGCAGACATGGGTCGGGGCATCAGGGCCGGTGTTGCCCTCCACGTAGCGGTGCAACATGTTGCAAAAGCCCGAGACCGCCCCGATGGGCGCCCCATCGGACTTGCGCGTCAGCGGCGGCAGCGCATGGTAGGCGCGAAAGATGAAGCCTGATCCGTCGATCAGGTGAAGATGACAGCCCTTACCGAAGCCGCTCTTGGTCTCGCTCATGTTTCGTCTCCTGTGCGCACGCGTTCCGCGTTCTGCCACGAACCGGCGCGCGCGGCCAGCAACCTTCACCAAGGGCGGCAAGCGATGAGCAGACTGTGACCGGACCAGGGGCGCTGCCCCTCTGCCACCCGTTCCGGGTGGCATTCACCCCGGGATATTTTCGGCCAGATGATGAAGAGCAGGTTTCCCTGTCATCTGGCCGAAAATATCCCGGGGGAGACGCTCCGCAGGAGCGGCGGGGGCAGAGCCCCCTGCCCGGCAACCGAAGGGATCAGGCCTCGGCGGTATCCGCCTTGCTGCCCTTCAGGATGTACTTGGCATCGCAATAGCCGCATTCGACGAAACCGGTGTCCTCGGGGATATGCAGCCAGACGCGCGGGTGGCCCAAGGCCCCCTCGCCACCGTCACAGGCAATCTTGGAGCTTTCCACGATCTTGGTTTCAGGCGCTTTGATCGGCATCCGCAGTCCCTCGTCTGATCATGGCCCCGGGGGGCCGTCACTTCGGCATAGCTTGAAACCGTCGCCCCCCGCAAGCCGGGGCGCGACGCAGGGGCAGCTTCAGCCCACCCGTTGCAGCATAGGGCCAAGCGGGCGACCGGCCAGGATATGCAGGTGGAAATGCGGCACTTCCTGGCCGCCATGGAGCCCCGCGTTGGAGATGAACCGCGCCCCTTCCGACGTCGCGGAGGACACGCCCGTCATCTCGCAGACCTTGGCGACGGCCCGGGTGAAATCGAGGATCTCGGCATCCGAGGCCTCGGCGCAGAAGTGGTCGTAGGTCACGTAGGCGCCTTTCGGGATCACCAGCACATGCGCCGGGGCCTGCGGCTGGATATCCGCGAAGGCCAGCGTGTGCTCGGTTTCCAGGACCGTCTTGTTGGGGATCTCTCCGCGCAGGATCTTCGCGAAAATGTTCTGATCGTCGTAATCGTAGGCCATCGGGCACCTCAATCCAGGAACAGGTGGGGCAGAGACAGGATCTCTTGTGCCTCGTCATGGGATACCGAGAGGAATTCGGCAAGGGCAGCCGCGTTTTCCGCCTCTCCCGCGGCCTCGCGCAGCCGCCCCAGGCCGGCAAAGCCCGCGTCGCGGATGCGGTCGCCTTCATGGAGGATGTCATTGCGGATCGCCGGCAGCAGCTGCGCCAGCGTCTCGGGGGGCGTGGCCTCGGTCGCGAGGCCGACGCGACGGGCATGGCCGGCCAGGTAGGCCTCGGAAAAGCTGCACTCGATCTCCAGCAACGGCGTGCGCGCCCGGTCCGAGCAGAAATCGTGCAGCAGATCGATTCCGGAGGGATCCATGCACAGCACCAGCCGGTGGCTGCGGTGATGATCGAAGAGCATCCGCAGCAGCGCCCTGCGGTGGCGGCTGCGCTTTTCCAGGCGCCCCTGAAGGCCGCCCAGATCGGGCAGCGGACAGTCGGCCTCGTCGAACAGGTATTCGACCACCGGCAGGCCGGTGCGGCCCCGGATGCGTTCGACCAGGCGCTTGGCCACGTGCCATTTCTTGCAGATCACGATCATCAGCTCGCGCTCCCGCCCGAGGGAGCTTTCGGTTTCCCAGACGCGGGGCGCGAAGCGTCGACCGACCCGGCCCCGGCCGGTCAGGAATTGATAGAGCGGGCGCCCCTCGTCCGAGACCCGGAAGCGCATCCCCCGCGCCGCGTAGAGATCGCCCAGCCGGGCCTTCAGCTGCCGCGCTTCCGGAGAGATCTTGCGCGCGAACAGGTAATCCTGGTTCAGCAGCAGCCCGTAATGGTCGTTGTAGAAGGTCACCGGCATCCCGTAATCGCTGAACATCAGGAAGGTCAGCGGGCGGCGGCGGATTTCGCCATCGGGGACCAGGTGCGGCACCAGGGTCTGGAAGAAGGTTTCGTCCGGGATCCAGGTGCCGCGGAAGAAGCGCAGCACCGCGGGGCGGGCGCGGCAGAAGGCCAGGATCGCCTCGATCGTGGCGCGCCGGAGGCACCACCACTGGGAACCGATCATGATCCGCAGATCCGCCGGCACCGCCCGGGTCAGCCCCAGCCGCCGCTGCAGCGCCAGCGTGGCATAGAAAAGCCGGCGCGCGCTGCGTTCGTTGAACGGGTGACGGTAGATCAGCCGTTCCTCGCGCAGGCCGGTCTTGATCCAGCCGGACGTGAAGAAATCGAAGCTTTCGATATAGTCCACCTCTTCCCGGTCGAGGGTGTCGTGAACATATTCGGCGGTCTTGATCGCCATGCAATCGCCCGAGAGCATGTAGAAATGCGTGGCCTTCGGAAAGGCGGCCACGGCGCTTTGCACGGCGTAGAGCGTCGCCTGCACCAGCGACCATTCCCCCCAGCCGCATTTCGCCCGTTTCCAGGCGAAGACGACGTTCGGGTTGTCCTTCAGCGCCGCACGGATCCTGCGGTAATCGCCGGGCGCGGCGCGGCCATCGAAATGGATCGCCATGTAGTCGCCGACCGCCGTCAGGCGGCGCGCCTGTTCGATGACCCCCTCCGGATCCTTGTGGCACAGCAGTATGAACGCGATTCTCGCCATGTGCCTCGGCTTCCCTCCCGGCCCCCAAGGTCTGACGTCAAAATGCTACCCAAGGCTGAACGCGGGGCAGATCTTTGCTCTTCGGAAAAGATTTCCCGCCTAGGATCGGGGGATCACGGTTCGGAGGCATGACGATGGGGTTCCCGGGAACCTGGATGACGGAAAGCGGCAGCGTGCTCTACCGGGTGGTCCCGAAATGCGCCTGCTCGACCATCGGGCAGATCCTGTATCATTCCGACCATGGCCGGTTCTACGAGGGCGATATTCACGACGCCACCGAGGGGCTGCACAAATGGGCGCAGGCGGCCAGCCAGCCGGTGATCGAGGCCGCCGTGCGCGACCGCAGCGCCCCGGCCTTCACCTGCGTCCGCAACCCCTATACCCGCCTGCTGTCTAGCTTTTTCGACAAGGTCTGCGGCATCCAGCGCAACGGCAACCGCTACCGCGGCAATCTGGTGCCGCTGCTGATCCAGAAATACGGGATCGAGGTCGGCGGGCCGGACGGCAAGGAGGCATTCGACCAGATACGCAGCTTCCGCCGCTTCCTGCTGTTTGTCCGCGATACCATCCGCTGGCGCCGCCCGATGGAGCCCGACATCCACTGGTCGGCCATGTCGGGTCATGTCGGCACCTTCATCGCCAATGGCGGGCGCTACGATTCGATTTTCTGGACCGAAGATTTCAACACCGGGATGCAGGCCGTCCTGGACCGGATCGCGCCCCCGGTGCCGGTGGATCTGGCCCAGATCCCCCGCTTCAACGAAAGCGAGGGCCACGGCCCGAAGCGCGCCCACCCGGTGGAGGCCTATTTCGACGACCTCTCGATGCATCTGGTCTACGAGATCTACAAGCGCGACTTTCAGCTGTTCCGCTACGATTTCGAGAACCCTGCCAACAAGTTGCCCGTCGGAGAGATCGATCTGGACGAGGTGCACGCCAAGCTGGGCGACTGATTCAGAGCCCGAGATAGCCGTGCAATGCGCGCTCCAGCCGGGGGCGCAGAGCGGGCAGATCCCCGGCGGACAGGCTGGTGTCGATCAGCGCCCGGGTGATCGCGGCCAGATCGCGGGCGGCGGTCTGCGGATCGGCAACGCCCTGCGCCGCAAGCAGCGCGGCCACGGCCCCGGTGATGCGACGATCCAGCGCCGCGGTCTCTGCCGCCAGCGGCAACGGGGCCTCCAGCGCCTCAAGCGCGGCGATTCGGGCGGGGCGCGCCAGGTGATGGGCCAGCACCACATCCAGGAGGCGTGCCACCGCCTGCGGCAGCGGCAGGGTACGGACCTCTAGACAGGTGCGTTCCAGATCCGTCAGCAGGGCGGCACGGGTGGCGCGGATCAACTCGGCCAGAATCGCGGCCCGCCCCGGGAAGTACTGGTAGAGCGACCCGATGGAGACTCCGGCCAGCTCGGCCACGGCATTGGTGGTCACCGCCTCTGGCCCGCCGCGTTCCAGAAGGCGAGCGGCGGCTTCCAGCACCGCGTCGCAGGTCGCTTTCGCCCGGGCCTGCCGGGGCGTTTTCCGAGTCGTAACAGCGGCTTGCGGTATCGGATGCGGCTCCATCAGCCCCTTCCCGGAATGCGAGTGGCCTGCCGGGCCGCCCTGCGCGACCCTTGGCGCCAGAGTGACCCACCCAGAGGATCCGCACAATGACCCAGACCTATTTCCTGCTGCTGACCGCCCTGCCCGCCTTCCTGGCGATCCCCCGCACGCGCCGCGACGCCGCCGCCTGGGAGGCCGTCGCCGCCTCCGGGCTGACCGGCGTGCGCTTCTTCGACGCCGAGGCCTTCTCGGCCCGCTGTTCCGACGTGATGATGGTCGAGGGCATGACGCCCGAGGCTTTCCATCGCGCCATCGAGCATCTGCGCGACGGCCCCGTCTTCACCACGCCCTGGTTCCGCCTGGAAGATGTGGTGGTCACACTGGAAAATGGCCACCAGATGATGCGTTCCTCCTGAGCCTTTCGGACAGGAGGGCGCAAAGAAAAGGCCCTGCCGGCAGGCCGGCAGGGCAAGGCGTGCAGCGCGGTCCCCCGGAGGGACCGCAGCACAGGCGGATCATGTCAGGAAAGCCGGAGGCTCAGCTCATCTCCGAACGGATCTGCTGGCGCAGCAGGTCGATCGGGACGTGCTTGCCGTCCTTCTTGAAGCACCAGTAGGTCCAGCCGTTGCAGGAGGGCGCGCCCTCAAGCTTGGCACCCACCTGGTGGATGGAGCCCTTCACATCGGCGCCGACCAGCGTGCCGTCGGCGCGCACCTTGGCCTTGTGGCGCCCGTTCATGGACCACAGTTCCTCGCCGGGGCGCAGCAGGCCGCGTTCGACCAGCTGGCCGAAGGGCACACGCGGCTCGGCACGTTTCGCGGTGCTGACGGCCAGCGCCTCGTTGTCGAACTTGCGGACCTGGGCGATGCGCTTTTCGGCGACCTTGCGATAGGCCTCCTCGCGCTCGATCCCGATGAAGTCGCGGCCCAGCATCTTGGCGACGGCGCCGGTGGTGCCGGTGCCGAAGAACGGGTCCAGCACGACATCGCCGGGGTTGGTCGATCCCACCAGAACGCGGTGCAGCAGCGATTGCGGCTTCTGCGTCGGATGCGCCTTGTCGCCGTTTTCATCCTTCAGGCGCTCGCCGCCGTTGCAGATCGGCAGCACCCAGTCCGAGCGCATCTGCGTGCCCTCGTTCAGCGCCTTCAGGGCCTCGTAGTTGAAGGTGTACTTCGCCTTCTCGGATTTCGAGGCCCAGATCATCGTCTCATGGGCATTGGTCAGACGCTTGCCGCGGAAATTCGGCATCGGGTTCGACTTGCGCCAGACCACGTCGTTCAGGATCCAGTAGCCTTCGTTCTGCAGAGCGGCGCCGACACGGAAGATGTTGTGGTAGGAGCCGATCACCCAGATCGCCCCGTTGGGCTTGAGCAGCCGGCGCGCGGCGCGCAGCCAGTCGCGGGTGAAGCGGTCGTAGGCCTCGAAACTGGCGAACTGGTCCCACTCGTCGTCGACAGCATCGACCTTGGAGTTGTCGGGACGGTGCAGATCGCCGCGAAGCTGCAGGTTGTAGGGCGGGTCGGCAAAGATCAGATCGACCGAATTCTCCGGGAGGGAATTCATCACCTCCACGCAGTCTCCGGACAAAATGCTATTCAGTGGGAGCATGTTAGCCCCCCTTACAGGTTTTCTGATCATCTGCTCTGCCTCGACTACGGCGCGGTTTTTTATGCGCTCGTCTTGAGATCACAAAATGAGTCAAAGCGGATTCGCCGTCAATTTGTTTATTTGATTGAGGGTTTTAGTTTTGCTCTCGACACAAGATACTGCGCACGGGGGCGAAGGATCGCCTATGGTGTGGGGTCACACCGAGGTCTTGTAGCGCCTGCTTGTGGGTCGGGGTCGGGTAACCGGCGTTCCGCTCCCAGCCGTAGCCGGGATAGTGTTGCGCCAAGTCCCGCATGACCTGATCCCGGGCGATTTTCGCCACGATCGAGGCCGCACCGATCGACAGGACCCGCGCATCGCCCTTCACGATGGCCCGAGCCGGAAGGGTCAGCGCCTTCGGGATGCGGTTGCCGTCCACCAGCACGAAATCGGCCTTGCGGGCCAGGCCCTCGATGGCGCGGCACATCGCCAGATGGCTGGCCTGCAGGATGTTGATCTCGTCGATCTCGGCCACGCTGGCCTGTGCGACCGAGACCCAGTGCTCGGCGCAGAGCTGTTCGTAGATCTCCTCGCGGCGCCTTTCGGTCAGGCGCTTGGAATCGTCGATCCCGGCGGGGATGCGCGCCGGATCCAGAATCACGGCGGCGGCGGTCACGGGGCCGGCAAGCGGGCCACGCCCGACCTCGTCGACACCGGCGACATGGGCGTAGCCCTCGGCGAAAAGGGCGGTCTCGTGGGTGAAGTCGGGAACGGGTCTGTCGGTCATGACAGCGGTTTGAGCAGAGCCGGAAAGCCTGCGCAAGAGGGGTGAGGAGGGCCTGGGGACGCCCCCCTCACCGACCCGGCCGGGAAGACCCGGCGGGGCTGTCCGCGCCCGGCCCGAAGGGGCGATTCAGCGGGCCCGGGCACGGAAGACGGGATCAGTGATCATGCCAGTCACGGCGCCCATCGCGATGGTCGTCGCGCCAGTCGCGCCGGTTGTCGCGGTGATCGTCGCGCCAGTAACGGGGATCGTGGCGGTCATCGCGGAACCGGTCCGGCACCCGGCGCGGATCGGGGCGGAAATCGCGCGGCAGCGGGCGCACGGCCATCGGCTGGGGATGGGCGCGCGGCGGCTCGACCCGATAGACGCGGCGGTCGCGGTCGCGGTGCTTGTTCTCGTTCACCAGGGCGGAACCGATGATCGCCAGGGCGGTCGCGCCCACGATGACCTTCGCCATGTCGGGGTTCTGCTGGGCGGCCGCCGGGGTGGCGGTGGCCATGCCCAGGGCCAGGACGGCAGCGGCGGTGCCGGCCACGAGGCGGCGGGGGAAGCGTGCATTCAGGGTCATGTAGATGTCCTCTTCGGGGGCTGGGGCACCTGGGGGCGGGGCGGCGATTCTGCCGGGACCCGGGGGGCGCCTTGACTGAGGGCCAACCTGTGCCTCACCCCCCTGCCGGGCAATATCAGCCCCCTGCTATCGGATAACATGAGCGGAAAAGCCCCTGTTTACATGGCTGTTATCGCATATCACCGGCGGGAAGCCGCCGTGTTATTGCCTGACGCCCACACTGTCTCCAGAGTAACCGCATGAGACCGATCCGTACCCTCACAGGGCCGCTCCTCGCGGTTCTGACCCTGCTGGCCCTGGCCGTACCGGCCAGCGCCCAGGCCACCTGCTATGCCGATTTCAAGGCCAAGCGTGACAAACCCTACGAGCTGATCTACGGCGTCATGCAGGTCTCTGCCTGTTCCAGGGACCAGGTGAAGGGCGACGTGCGCAAGCGCCTTGCGAAGGCGGGCTTCGACCTGCTCAATATCGTCTCCGTCTTCGACGACAGCGGACTCGACAGCAGGAAAGCCAATGCCGGACCCTATTATCTTCGCTTCTGACCTGCGCCGCTCGGGCACCCGGGCGGTGGCCATCGGCCTGGCCGCCGTGGTCGGGATCCTGGCGCTGGCCGCGGTCTTCCTGTTCCTGAACCTGCCCGATGCCGGCGCCTTCAATGCCCAGGTCGAGCAGATCTTCGTCGACAACGACCTGACCACCCAGGCCGAGGTCAAGCTGCTGAACATCCTTGCGCTCTCGGGAACGGCGTTTTCGGAAACCCTCAGCTCCTACCGGATCGTGATCTTCGTGCTGCTGGTGTTCTCGGCGGCGCTGCTGCTGGCCGCCCTCGGCGCGATTGTCATGCTGGTGATGCTGAACCGGCGCATGGCGCAGATCGAACGCGCCGGGATCGAGGTGAATTCCCTGATGATCTCGCGCGAGGAAAAGACCGTCTATCTCAACAACCTCGGCTTCAAGCTGACCGATGCGGCGCTGGAAACCCTGTCCGTGCTGGCCGAGGCCCGGCTGGACGATGAGGTCCTCTCGGGCGCGCAGATCGAATCCGTGATCTCCGGCAAGGCCGAAACCGATTGCGAGGAAGCTGCCGGCGCCACCCGTATCAAGCGGCTGCGCGACACGCTGGGCAACCAGATCGTCTCGGAGCTGCTGGTCAAGAACATCGCCCGGCGCGGCTATGTGCTTTCGGTCGGCAAGGACGTGATCCGGATGCTCTGAGGGGGGCTTGCCATCCCGGCCCCGCCCACGGATCCTGCGGCGAAAAGGGGGCCTGCATGACCAAGACCATCGATCTCAACTCCGACCTGGGCGAGGCCTACGGCCCCTGGGCCATGGGCGACGACGCCGCGATGCTGGATATCGTCAATTCCGCCAATATCGCCTGCGGCGGCCACGCCAGCGATCCCGACACGATGCTGGCCAGCCTCCGGCTCTGCGTCGAAAAGGGCGTCAGCATCGGGGCCCACCCGGGCTATGCCGATCCGCTGGGCTTCGGGCGCCGGGTGATCCCGATGACGCCGGCGCAGATCACCGCCATGACGGCGGCGCAGATCGGCACGCTCGGCGGCATCGCCGCCCTGGCGGGCGCCCGGGTCAGCTACGTGAAACCCCATGGCGCGCTCAACAACTTCGCCTGCGTCAATCGCCCCGCCGCCGATGCCATCGCCGCCGCCATCCGCGCCCAGCCCGGCAACCTGGCGCTGCTCGCGGTCTCGGGAACGGAGCTGGAAAGCGCGGGCCGCGCCGCCGGCATCCCCACCTTCTCGGAAATCTTCGCCGACCGCGGCTACACGCCCGAAGGTCTCCTCGTGCCCCGGGGCACCCCGGGCGCGATGATCCACGACCCGGCCGAAGCCGCCGCACGCATCCTGCAGTTCCTCGACACCGGCCTGATGCCCACGGTGGGCGGCGATCCCGTTCCCCTGGCCGCCCGCTCGATCTGCGTGCATGGCGACAGCACGACCGCCGTCGCCATGGCCCGGGACCTGCGCGCGCACCTCACCGCCGCCGGCATCTCCCTCACCGCCTTCGCCTGAGCCATTTTCTTGTTCCAAATACCTTCGGGGGGATGAATTGCGTCGCCAGACGCAAGAAGGGGGGCCGACGGCCCCCCTTCCCTTTTCCCGAAGGCGTCGCCCCTCAGCTCGGCGACATGCCCCGCAGCTTCTCGCTGCGCCGGCGCAGCAGCTCTACCGTGGTCAGCAGCAGGATCGAGATCGCCACCAGGATCGTCGCCACCGCCAGGATCGTCGGAGAGATCTGCTCGCGCAGCCCTGTGAACATCTGCCAGGGCAGCGTCTTCTGGCCCGCACTGCCCACGAACAGCACCACCACCACCTCGTCGAACGAGGTGATGAAGGCGAACAGCGCCCCCGAGATCACGCCGGGCAGGATCAGCGGCATCTGCACCTTGAAGAAGGTGGTGACCGGGTTTGCCCCCATGTTCGCCGCCGCCCGCACCAGGCTGCGGTCGAAGCCCACCAGCGTCGCCGTCACGGTGATGATCACGAAGGGAATGCCAAGCGCCGCATGGGCCAGCACGACGCCCCAGTAGGTCCCCTGCAGCCCGATGCGCGAGTAGAAGAAATACATCCCCGCCGCCGAGATGATCAGCGGCACGATCATCGGAGAGATCAGGATCGCCATGATCCACTGGCGGAACGGCACATGCGGCTGCGACAGGCCGATCGCCGCCAGCGTGCCGAAGCCCACCGCCAGGATCGTCGCCACCGGCGCGATCCGCACCGAGTTCCACAGCGCCCCCTGCCAGTCGGAGCTGGTGAAGAAGTCGCGGTAGTGCTTCAGAGAATAGCCCGCCGGATCGAAATGCAGCATGGCGGGCGTGAAGGTGAAGAAGTTCTCGGCGTTGAAGGACAGCGGGATGACCACCAGGATCGGGGTGATCAGGAACACCAGGATGGCACCGACGATGGTGCGGAAGGCATAGTGCCACAGCACCTGGCCGGGGGTCAGGTAGGGCGGCAGCGCCGTGCGGTAGCGCCCCGAGGCCAGCCAGAAGGTGACATGCCCGAAGAAGTAGCCGAACAGCAGCCCCAGCACCGCGCCGGGGATGCCGCTGAACAGCGCCCCCGCCACGGTGAACAGAACCAGGAAGGCCCATTTGGCGGTCTTCTCCTGGCCGCGCATGGTCTGCACCGCCAGGAAGCTGAGCACGAACATCAGCACGGCGCCCGCGATCACGCCCAGCGGGCCCGAGCCAGAGGCGGTGCCGATGAACAGCCCGAAGAAGGCGCCGAACCCGGCCGCGCAGCCGGCGGCGAAGGTGGCAGAGGTCGGTTTTGCGATGGTAACGGCCATGATGCCCTCCTCAGCCCAGCTTCACGTTGTCGATGCCGACGATGCGGTCGTAGGCCCAGTAGAGCAGCAGCACGATGACCAGCAGGATGGCCCCCAAAGCCGCGCCCAGCCCCCAGTTCAGCGAACTCGAGATGTGATAGGCGATCCGGTTCGAAATGAAGGTGCCGGTGGTGCCGCCGACGATTTCCGGCGTGATGTAGTAGCCGATGGCCAGGATGAACACGAGGATCGAGCCCGCCCCGATGCCCGGCACCGACTGCGGGAAGTAGACCCGCCAGAACGCCGTCCAGTTGGTGGCCCCCAGCGATTTCGCCGCGCGCAGGTAGCTGGGCGGGATGCCCTGCATCACCGAATAGAGCGGCAGGATCATGAAAGGCAGCAGGATGTGGGTCATGGCCACGATGGTACCGAACTGGTTGTTGATCATCACCAGGCGATGCCCGTCATCGACCATCCCCAGCCAGACCAGCACGTCGTTGATGACGCCCTGCTGCTGCAACATGATCTTCCAGGCCGATGTCCGCACCAGAAGCGAGGTCCAGAACGGCAACAGCACCAGGATCATCAGCAGGTTGGCCTTGGCGGCCGGCAGGTTCGCCAGCAGCCAGGCCACCGGATAGCCCAGCACGATGCAGGAGAAGGTGATCACCAGCGACATGAACAGCGTGCGCTTGAACAGCATGATGTAGATCTGCTGGTCCTCGTCGCGCTGCTTGATCCCGTCAGGGGTCAGCTGCAGGTCGATGGCGTTCAGGAAGTAGCCCGAGGTGTACTTGGGGCTGTAGGTCTGGATCGTCGCCCAGATGTCCGGGTCGATCCACTTCTTGTCCATCTTGGCGAAGAAGTCCTTCAGGCTTTCCACCGGGATCTGCCCCAGATCGGCCTTGGTGGTCTTCAGCAGGTCGGCGCCGGGGCCATCATAGCCCGACACGTCGGCCTTCTGAAGGTCCAGCACCAGGCCCACGTAGACGGATTCCCAGGGGTCTTCCTTGGCGACATCCTTGCCGTCGACCAGCCCGGTATAGACCGCGAAATCGGTATAGGCGCGGGTCATGTCCGGCAGCAGCTTGGCCACCGCCTCGGAGGGGGCAAAGCCCAGGTCGCCGGCGGTTTCGGCGCCGGTCAACTTGTGGATCGCGGTGCGGCTGTGATCGACGACGGCGGTGTCGGGCGTACCCTGGCCCTGCATCAGGCTGTAGACGAAGGCCCCGTCATCCCAGCGTTTGTCGATCTTCTTCAGCGCCTTGAGGTAATCCTTGCCCAGATCGTCCAGCTTGCGCCCGGAAGAGCGGAACATCGAGGAAACGCCGGTGTCCTCGTAGTTCAGCCGGGTGCCCAGGCGGGTATGCTGCTTGGCCTCGGAGGCCGCGAACATGTCGAAGTAGAAATCCTCGAACACCGCCTCGGAGGGCGGCTGTCCGGTGGTGTGGTCCCAGCTTTTCAGCTCCGCGGTGGTGCTGGGCAGCGTGTTCGAGACGATGTCGTTCTCGACCGAGCGGAACAGCATGTCCGCGATCGGCGCGATGAAGGTCACGAGGACGAAGATCAGCAGCGGCGCGATCAGCGCCAGCGCCCGCAACTTCTGGCGCCGCAGCGCCCGGTTGAGGCTGCGCTTGAGCGGCCGGCCGTCGGCCGCCAGCATCGGGCCACTGGCCTTCTCCTCGGGCGGGGTGCCGCCCATCGGACCGTTCTGGGTCGTGTCGGTCATATCGTCCCTGTCGGTTCTTGTCTGTTGTCATGGACTTCCGTCATGGCGCGGAAGCCTCCCCTATTGGCGGGGCGGGCCAAGAGATCGGCCCGCCCCCGTGTCAGCCGGTCAGGACCGGATCACTTGGCCAGCCAGGCCTGGAACTTCGCGTCGATGTCGTCGCGGTAGTCCGCCCAGAACTCGTAGTTGTAGAGCAGGGTATTCTTGGCGTTTTCCGGATCGGTCGGCATGTGCTGCTTCATGTTCTCCGGAACCAGCGGCGCGGAGGATTTGCGGGCCGGACCGTAGGAGATGTACTTGGCCTGGTCGGCCAGACGCTGGGTGTCGGTGCCGAACTTCAGGAAGTCCTCGACGGCCTTCAGGCGATCCTCGGGCAGGCCGGCGGGAATGATCCAGCCGTCAAGGTCGAAGACCTGCATGTCCCACAGCATACCCACGGGCTGATGCTGATCCTCGATCACCGAGTAGAGGCGACCGTTGTAGGTGGAGCCCATGAAGACTTCGCCATCGGCCAGCAGCTGCGGCGTGTCGGCGCCGGCGTTCCACCAGACGACATCGCTCTTGATGGTGTCGAGCTTCTTGAGTGCACGTTCCTGCCCCTCGTCGGTGGCCAGGACGTCGTAGATGTCATCCTTGGCAACGCCGTCGCAGTAGAGCGCCCATTCCATGTTGTTGATCGGACGCTTCTCAAGCGCGCGCTTGCCCGGGTACTTCTGCAGGTCGAACAGGTCGCAGATCGAGGAGGGCGGATCTTCGCCTTCCGGAACCATGTCGGTGCGGTAGCCCACGGCGGTCGAGTAGACGATCTGCGGGATGAAGCAGTCGGACACGATCATGTCGCCGAAGTCTTCCGAGGCCGGGGTGCCATCGGGCGCCGGCGCCAGCAGTTCGTCGGGATCGTATTCCATCGCCAGGCCTTCGTCGCACAGGCGGATGGCGTCCGCGGCGACCACGTCCACCAGGTCCCAGGTGATGTTGCCGGCTTCGTTCATGGCGCGCAGCTTGGCGACGGCCTCGGCCGAGGATTCATCCCAGGTGACGGAGACATCGGGATGCTCTTTCACGTAGGGCTCAACATAGGCCTTCAGCTGCGAGTTCTGGTAAGCACCACCCCAGGACACGAAGGTCAGGTCCATGGCGCTGGCTCCTCCCGCAAGCAGCGCAAGCGCCGTCCCTGCGAGCAGCGTTTTGGTCAGTTGCATGTCATACTCCCTTTGCGCCCGGTTGCTTGGTGATAGGATCCCGCGTTACGGGCGGAACGTTCAGGATCTCTGGGCCGCGCGCCGCGCCTGTCCGGGGCGCCGCGCGCAGCAAAGGCGATCAGGCGTCAAGCGCCCGGCAGTCATCCGGAAGCCAGCCGATCTCGACCGTCTCGCCCTTTTTCAGGCGGACCTGGTCCGGCGCGTTCCGGGTTTTCACCACGAAATCGTTGTTGCCCGCGACCCGCAGGCGGGTGCGGAAGATGTCGCCCATGTAGATGAACTCCAGCACCTCGGCCTTCAGAAGGTGTGCGCCCTCCTGAAGACGGTCCTTGTTCATCTCGACCCGCTCGGGGCGGATCGACACGCGGGTGCGCTGCCCCGGCTCGGAGACGTTGACGGGGCGCGCCGCGATGATCTCTCCGCCGTCCAGCTGCACGGTGCAGCTGCGCGGGCCGGTGATCTCTTTCACGGTGCCTTCCAGGGTGTTGTTCTCGCCGATGAACTGGGCAACGAAGCTGTTTTCCGGCTCTTCGTAAAGGATGTCGGGCGGCGCCAGCTGCTGGATGCGACCGTCGTTGAACACGGCGACCCGGTCCGACATGGTCAGCGCCTCGGTCTGGTCGTGGGTCACGTAGACCGTGGTGATCCCCAGATCATGGGCCAGGCGGGTGATCTCGAACTGCATGTGCTCGCGCAGCTGCTTGTCGAGCGCGCCGAGCGGTTCGTCCATCAGCACCAGCTCGGGTTCGAACACCAGGGCGCGGGCCAGGGCGATCCGCTGCTGCTGGCCGCCCGAAAGCTGGGTCGGACGGCGCCCCGCGAAGGCCCCCATTTGCACCATGTCGAGCGCGCGCTTGATCTTCGCCTCGCGGTCGGACTTGCCCATCTTGCGCACTTCCAGCGGGAACGAGAGGTTCTCGGCCACGGTCATGTGCGGGAACAGCGCGTAGTTCTGGAACACCATGCCGATGCCGCGCTTGTGCGGCGGGATGTTGTTGATGCTGACGCCGTCCAGCTTGATCTCGCCATGGGTGGCGGTCTCGAACCCCGCGAGCATCATCAGGCAGGTCGTCTTGCCGGACCCCGACGGGCCCAGCATGGTCAGGAATTCCCCCTTCGGCATCGAAAGGTTGAGGTCCTTCACGACCAGCGCCTCACCGTCGTAGCTTTTCTGCACGCGTTCGAAGGCGACAAACGCCTCGCTTTCGGATGTTGCTGCCAATTCCGGCTCCCCGTTTTCGTTTTTTCTTCGCGGAAAGTTGTCCCCGCGTTAGGCTTGTCGGCAGGGCGCCCGTCTACGGCGCCTCAGCCCGTCTCGTTCGCGTCTCAGCCTGCGCATTCACGAGCGGAAGCCAATCATATGATGGCCTACAGTCGCAATCTGTCACCGATGAACTGGGTTCGTGATCAGATTTTGATCATTGTTGACGTAGCTTCACATCCCAGCATTCAGATGGAAACCCCATTTTTTCACTTAAATTCCCCAAGCCATGTTGCTACGGGATCGCTGCTCAGCCGTTAAGCGCCGGGCTGCGGGCCAGTTCGCAAGGATCGTGAAACTGGTCGCTTTCCGCCAATTCACTTGCGGGTGTGCTCGGGCCTGAATAGCGTTCAGGTATGAAGGGATGAGTTTTTCATGACAGAAGACAAGGCAGACCCCACGCGCGAGGGCCGTGTCGCGCGCCGCCAGAAGCGCAATCGTGCCGCCCTGATTCGTGCCGCCAGCGATGTCATGTCCGAAAAGGGAATCGACGCCGCGACCATGCTGGAGATCGCCGACCGCGCCGACATGGGCGCCGGGACCGTCTACAACTACTTCCGCTCCAAGGACGAGCTGGCGGTCGCCGTGCTGGAGGAGATCATGCAGGATCTGGCGCTGCGTGTCGAACAGGCCGGAGAGGAGATCGACGACCCGGCACAGGTCTACGCGATGATGCTGGCCTGCGTGCTGGAAACCGCCATCTCCGACCCGCGCTGGCGCCAGCTGCTGGAGCGGTCGGGGATCGTCGCCGATGCCATGGCGCAGCGGATCGGCCCCTTCGCCATCGACCTGCTGAAGCGCGGCGGGGCGCGGGGCCGGTTCTGGTCCGGCGATGCCCGGCTGAGCTGGCAGATGACCACCCATGCCATCGTCGGCGTGGCGCTTTCGGCGCTGCGCGCCGGGGCCGCCCCCGAGAGCCTGCCCGCCGCCACGCTGCGGCTTTTGTGCCTGGCCGGCCTGTCCCGCCAGGACGCCGCAGAGCTGCTGGCCCGTCCCCGCCCCGACCTGCCGCCCGAGGAGGCGCTGCGCAGCCTCGAGGCCGAACGATAGGGCATCCGGCAGGGCCGAAATCCCACACCCCCGGCCAAGTTCCCGGGCGCGCCTTCCGGGCCTGCCGGGCCCATGCTACCCTTGCGGCATCTCTTGATCGGAATGCCCATGGACGATGCCCCGCCTCCGGACCCGGCTGCCCCGCCGTCCTGCCTTGATGCAGAGCCCCTCGCCAGCCAGCGCGAGCGGGCCGAGCTTCGGGCGGCACTGGTTGCCCTGCGGGGCGGAAGCTTCGACATGGGCGCCGCCGTCACGGCGCAGGGCGGGGCCACCGACGCGCCGCTGCAACGGGTCCGCCTGTCTCCCTTCCGGATCTCCGCCACCGCCGTGACCCGGGCCGAATTCGCCCGGTTCGTCGCCGCAACCGGCCATCGCACCACCGCCGAGACCCGCGGCTGGAGCCTGGTCTTCCAGCTGTTCCTGTCCCATCCCGAACGGCATCGCCACCTCCTGCCGCGCCAGCCCTGGTGGCGCTGCGTCGCCGGCGCCTGCTGGCGCGACCCTCATGGCCCCGGCGCCCCGCCCGGGGGCGGCGACGACCACCCGGTGACTCATGTCAGCCATGCCGATGCGCTGGCCTACTGCCGCTGGGCCGGGCTGCGCCTGCCCACCGAGGCAGAGTGGGAATTCGCCGCGCGCGGCGGGCTGAAGCGGCGCGCCTTTCCATGGGGCAACCCGATGATGCCCGGCGGACTGCACCGGATGAACACCTGGCAGGGCGACTTCCCGGTGCGCAACAGCGGGCTCGACGGCCATGTCGGCACGGCGCCGGTCACCGCCTATCCGCCGAACGGCTACGGGCTTTTCAACATGACCGGCAATGTCTGGGAATGGATCCGCGATCCCTATGCGCCCCGGCCCGAGCCGCGCCGCCAGCCGCTGCGCGACCCGGAGGGCCCCGAACGGGCGGAACGCCAGGTGATCCGCGGCGGCTCCTTCCTGTGCCACCTCAGCCATGACGCCCGCTACCATGTCCATGATCGCGGCGCCGAGATACCGGCAACGACCCGGGGCGATCTGGGCTTTCGCGTCTCCGCCCCGATCTGAGCCTCGGCAGGCCTAGAACAGGCCCTGCTCCTTGGCGATCAGCGCCGCCTGGGTGCGGTTTGCCGCCCCGATCTTGCGATAGAGCGTCTTCACGTGCAGTTTCACCGTCGGCTCGCTGACGTCGAGGTCGCGGGCGATCTGCTTGTTCGACTTGCCGACACTCAGCCCCTGCAGCACCTCAAGCTCGCGTTGCGAGAGTTTCTGCGCCAGCGGATGCAGAGAGACATCCTCCTGCGCCTTCATGAATTCCAGCGGCGCGTACTGCTCGCCCATGTCCATGAACCGCACGGCATTCACCAGCGAGCGCGCCGAGAGCGACTTCGGCAGGAAACCCGCCGCACCGGCGGCCAGCGCTTCCTCGGCGACCTCGCGGTTCGCCACGCCCGAGATGATCGCGACCCGATGTGGCCCCGGCAGGTCCAGCATCCGCCGCAGCCCCTCAAGGCCGTTCATCCCCGGCATCTGGTAATCCAGCAGGACCACGTTGAACCCCGGCGGCTCGGCCGCCAGCACGAGGGCATCATCCAGCGTCGCGACCGCACGGGTCTCGATGCCCTTCTCCCCCTCAAGGAAGAGGTTCAGAGTGTCCCTGAGAAGTTCATGATCATCCGCTAGTAGTACTCTCAACCGCTCACGCCACCTGATATTGGGTGTTGGCCCCCTGGCCCCCACCACCGTTCAACCTTTCGAAACCGCGCTTCATCGTGAAGACGGCCACCTGTATCCCGATATCCCGGTGGGCTGTCCCCGCAGCCTTCCCCAAGGGTACCCTTAGCAGGTCGCGTCCTGGCGGTATACAGCTTGGCGGCGAACCCTACCCGATCGGATGTGTTGTATCTCCCAATGGATATATTCACAGGGTCTTCCCAAGGGAAGGGCCTAGCGCAACTTGATGTGCAGTTGTGACCGTGCCGCCGCGTGTCTCTGCAACCGCACCTTGTCCGCGCCTTCAAGACGCCGACCGGAGCGGCAATTGACTTTGACAGAACGTCTCATATCAAGAACTTGGGCCTTCACGATGTCCTTCTGCATGCCGCTCGGCCATGATCCCTCCCAAGCGCGGCCCCGCCGTGCCTCCCGGTCCACAAGGTGCCCCTCCGATGCCGTTCCGCAATGACCAAACCCTGCGCCGCGCCTGGATCCGCTCTCAGGTCGCCGCGATGGTTCTGGCGGCCTGCGCCATCGTCGCGGTGGGGATGGGCTGGGCCCTGCTGAAAGAGATCGACGCCGTCTCGAGCCCGCGTTCGGACGGCGCGCTCTGGTCGCTGGCACGGATCGATGCCGAATACGGCAAGCTCTACCATGCGGTCGAGCATGGCAGCAGCGATCCCGACACGCTGAACCAGCTCCGGCAGCGGTTCGACATCTTCTACAGCGCCGTGCAGGTGCTGCTGGAGGGCGAAGTGTTCCGCGACATGATCCGGACCGATCCGGACTATGCCGACAGCATCCACGCGATCTCGGACCAGCTGGAACAGATGATCCCGACCATCGACGCCAGCGATGCGGTGCTGGGGGCGCAGGTCGACAGGCTGACGCGCATCGTCGGCGGCATGGCCCCGCAGGTGCGCGACGTGCTGCTGAACGGGCGGAACAACCTGACCCATGCGGGCGACCAGATCCGCCGCACGCTGACGCGCGGCCTGGTGCTGATGGGGCTGTTGCTGCTGGCCTTCGTGGTCGGCCTCGGGATGCTGGCCTACGCGCTGTCGCGGCTGGCCCGGGATGCCGCGCTGAAGACCCGCCAGGTGCGCGCCCATGCCCTGCGCATGCAGACCATCATCGAGACCTCGCGCGACGCCGTGGTGGTCTGCGACGACGCCGCCCATATCCTGGAGTTCAACGCCTCGGCAGAGCGCATCTTCGGCCTCAAGCGCAACGACGTGCTGGGTCGGCGCGCCCCCGAGCTGCTGTTCGCCCCCGAGGATTCGCAGAAGATCCTGGCCATGGGGCGGCGCTACCGCGAGGGCCGCCTGCCCCCCACCCCGGCCGAACGCCTGATCGAGGTCACGGCCCAGGACAGCACCGGCCATCACTTCCCTGCGGAATTCTCCTTCGCGCGCGCAGCGGACGAGGACGGCGGCTACTACGTGGCCTTCATCAGCGACATCTCGCGCCGGCGCTCCGCCGAAGAGCTGCTGACCGCTGCCCGCGACCGCGCCGTTGCCGGCCAGCGTGCCAAGTCCGAGTTCCTGGCCATGATGAGCCACGAGATGCGCACGCCGCTGAACGGGCTGCTGGGCACGCTCCAGCTGCTGGAGGAGGAACGGCTGAGCGCCTGGCAACGGGCGCTGACCGACCGGATGCGGACCTCGGGACGGCTGTTGCTGGGGCTGGTCAACGACGTGCTGGACCTGGAGAAGTTCGAGGCCGGCAAGATGACCGCCGAGGTCCGGCCCTTCTCGATCCCGCGGCTGCTGGACGGGGTGATCGACACCATGCTGCCGCTGGCCAATGCCAATGGCAACCAGCTGTCCTGGACCTGGGTCGGCAGCCCCGCCGAAACCGGCGAGGGCGATCCGCGCCGTCTGCGCCAGGTGCTGCTGAACCTGGTCGGCAACGCGGTGAAATTCACCCGCAACGGTCGCGTCACCCTGGAGGCCGAGATCCTGGGCGGCGGCCAGGAGGTGGAGTTCCGCGTGATCGACACCGGCATCGGCATCCGCCAGGAGGACCTGGACCGGATCTTCGAGGATTTCGAGACGCTCGACAGTTCCTATGCGCGGCAATCCGGGGGCTCGGGGCTGGGGCTGGGGATCACCCGGCGCCTGATCAGCCTGATGGGCGGCCAGATCGGCGCGGAAAGCGAGCCCGGAGAGGGCAGCCTGTTCTGGATCCGGTTGGCGCTGTCGCCCAGCAAGGAACAGACCGCGCCGAAGGCGAAGGCCGAAACCACCCCGGAGGAGCTGCCGCCGCTGGACCTCCTGCTGGTCGAGGACAACGAGATCAATCGATTCGTCGCGCGCGAAATGCTGGGCGCCGCCGGGCACCGGGTCTCGGAGGCGACGAACGGCCAGATCGGCGTCGACATGGCGCTGGAGCACCGCTACGACGCCATCCTCATGGACATTTCCATGCCGGTGATGGACGGACCCGAGGCCGCCCGTCAGATCCGCAAGAGCGGCGGTCCGAACGCCATCGTGCCGATCATCGCCGTCACCGCCCATGCCCTGCCCGAAGAGCTCGAGCGCTTCCAGGCCGCCGGCATGAAGCACTGTGTCCACAAGCCGATCGACCGAGAGGAGCTGATGCGCACCCTTGCCGAGGCGCTGCGCCCGATGGCGCCGGTGGTCACCCAGCTGCCCGATGCCGAGGAAGGCCCGGATCGGGCGCCGCTGGTCGACACCTCCCAGCTGGAGACCCTGCGCGCCAATCTGGCGCCGAAGATCCACGAGGGGCTGCTGTCTCGCTTCCTGAATGAAACCGCCGAGCAGCTGGCGCATCTGCGCCGACTGGAGCTGACCTCTCCGGAGATCGCCCCGCTGGCGCATCGCCTGGCCGGCAGCTGCGGGACCTTCGGACTGATCGCCCTGCGCGACGCGCTGGACATGCTGGAAACCCGGCTGAAGCGCGGCGAGACGCTCTATCCCTTCGACATCGAAAGGATCATGTCGCTCTGGCAGGACAGCCGGCACGAGCTGACGGCAGCCTGTCCCCGGGCCCCCGCCGCGCAGGACACCGCCTGAGCCGGATCAGCCGTAATCGCGGGCGCCGAAGATCGCCGAACCGACCCGCACATGGGTCGCCCCGAAGGAAATCGCCTTCTCGAAATCGCCCGACATGCCCATCGACAGGCCCTTCAGCCCGTTGCGCGCGGCGATCTTGGCCAGCAGCGCGAAATGCAGCGCCGCCTCCTCTTCCACCGGGGGAATGCACATCAGCCCGATGACCGGCAGGTTCAGATCCCGGCATTCGGCGATGAAGGCATCGGCCTCGGCGGGCAGGATGCCGGCCTTCTGGGGTTCTTCTCCGGTGTTGACCTGGATGAACAGGTCCGGGCACTGGCCGGTTTCCTCGGCGATGCGGGCAATGGCATGGGCCAGCTTCGGGCGGTCGACGGAATGGATGGCCTGGGCCAGCTCCATCGCCTGACGCACCTTGTTGGTCTGCAGCGGGCCGATGATGTGCAGCTCGATGCCGTCGAATTCCTCGCGGAAGCCGGGCCACTTGCCGGCGGCCTCCTGCACGCGGTTCTCGCCGAAGACGCGCTGCCCCTCTTCCAGGACCGCGCGGACACGTTCATCCGGCTGGACCTTGGAGACCGCGATCAGCTTCACCTCTTCGGGGGCGCGGCCGAATTCTTCGCAGGCGGCCTGAATGCGGCTGCGGATCTCGCTGAGGGACATGGGACCTCTCCTGTCTTGGCGATGCGGGGCGGGTGGATGGGGATCGGGTAGGATATGGCGCGACCCGGCGCAACGAAAAAGGGCAGGTCCGAAGACCTGCCCTTCCGCAATCAGGCGTTCGAACTTCTGGGATCAGAAGTTGAACTGCACACCTGCGTCGGCGAAGGTGCCGTCGTCGTCGTTGTAGACGCCAGCTTTCAGAGCTGCGCCGCCGCCCAGATCGTACTTGATGTCTGCGCCGACGCCGGTGTTGTCGTCCTGGTCGCCGTACATCAGGTACGCGCCGATGGTGGTGCCGGCTGCGATGCCGAACTGGCCGTATGCGGTGTAGAAGTCACCTGCGTCGCCGTTGTTGGCATAGCCCAGACCGAAGTCAACGCCTGCCAGCTCGCCGCCGACGGATGCTGCCAGCTTGGTCCACTCGGAGTCGTCGTCGTAGTCCGAACCACCGATCGAGAAGGTGTAGCCTGCGGTCGTGAACGACAGGACGGCGTCGGTCTTGTCGATGTTCGAGTCGTAGGACACGTGTGCACCGAAGGCGCCCATCGAGTAGATCGCTGCAACGCCGGTGTCGACGGTCGTGCCGGTCGAGCTGTAGGCGAAGGAGCTGATCGGCGACACGAAGTTCGAGATACCGATGGTGCCGAGGCCGATGTAGGACATGTTGTCCAGAGCGCCGTCGACGTTGCCGACTTCGACCTTCAGGCCGCCAGCGGACACGAACATCTGACCTGCGTTCATGCCGTTGTTGGTGGTGGTGTTCGCGTCACCGTCATCGTAGGAACGGGTGCGGAACTTGCCGCCCAGGGTCAGGCCGCCGTCGGTCTCGGTGGTGCCGAGGATGTCGAGCTGCAGACGCTGCTCGAGGTAGGTCGAGCTGTCGCCGGCATCGGGATCGTCGTAGACATATGCGAAACGGCCGAAGCCGGTGAAGCTGACGTCAGCGGCTGCAGCGCCTGCGGACAGCGCGAGCGCGGTCGTCGCAAAGAGAATCTTTTTCATGGTGTTTCCCTCGGTTTCTCAGTCTGCCCCAATTTCGAAGACCCTCCGAATTGGGCATGAATGGTCTTTGGCGCTTTTGACGCCGACTTGGCAAGCACGCTGCCCGGCAGCCCCCAATTGGCACACGCCATTGGTGCAACTCTGCCACAGTCCTTGCCCGCTTCGGCTTCACCACCCGGCGCTGCGCAAAAACGGCGGCGGAAATCCGGGGGGTTCCGCCCATCACGGGAAAGCCGCTTGCCCCCCTTTCCGGGGTCCGGTAGATCGTTCAGGAAACACGGGAAACGGGGCTTTCGCATGATGTCTTCTGGCGCAATTCGGCTTCTGGCCATCGGATCGCTCGTCGTTCTGGGCGCGTGCAGCGGACAGAACAACGTGTTCAAGAACGGCAATGACGTCGATGCGCAGCTGGCCGAAAAGCAGCGCATCCGCGAGGGCCGCTCGGAAGGCAAGATCTGGGACCTGTTCAAGCAGCGCGACGACGGCAGCAAGGTCGCGGTGAACCGCTACCTTTGGAACGCCTCGCTCGACGTGCTTGATTTCCTGCCCATCGAGGCGGTCGATCCCTTCACCGGCGTGATCTCCACCGGCTACGGCACCCCGCCGGGCGGTTCGGCGCGCTACCGGGCGACGGTGCTGATCAGCGATCCCGCGCTGGAGGCCCGCTCGCTCAACGTGACGCTGGAGAATGCCAATGGCCGCCCCGTCGATGCCGCCACCCAGCGGGCCGTCGAGGATGCCATCCTGACCCGGGCGCGCCAGCTGCTGAAGGCAGATCGCGGCCGCTGAGGTGCGAGGGGGCTCTGCCCCCATCGGCGCGGCGCGCCGATTCCCCCGCCATATTTTCGGAAAGATGAATTTCACGCCGTTGAATCGAGCCAGGCGAGCTGTGCCGGCAGGCACAATCGCGTGAGGTCGTAGCGGGCGCGGATATCGGCGCGCGCCGCCTGCCCCATGGCCCGGGCGCGCTGCGGATCCGCCAGCGTGGCGGCGAGGGTTGCGGCCAGCGCCGCCGGATCGCCCCAGGGCACCAGGCGGCCGGTGTCGGGAGTCAGCACCTCGTGCAGCGGGGCGGTATCCGAGGCGATCACCGGGGCGGCGACCGAGAGCGCCTCCAGCAGCGACCAGCTGAGCACGAAGGGCCGCGTCAGATAGACATGGGCCCGGCTGATGCGCAGCAGGGCGGTGAAATCCGCGCGCTCCAGCGGCCCCGGGAAATGCACCCGCGCGGCCGCGCCGGGGGGCAGCAGGGGCGCGATCTGCGGCCAGTAGTGATCTTTCCAGCTTGTGCCGCCGGGGGGCAGCGGTCCATAGGCCGCCCCCTCTGTCCGCCCGGCGATCACCACCTGGGCGCGGGGCCGTGCGCGCAGAAGTTCCGGCAGGGATTTCAGGAACATGCCGATGCCGCGGCAGGGTTCCAGCCGGCGGTTGGCGAAGCTGACGACCTCGTCCCGGCGGTCCAGGACGAGGCCCGAGGGCAGGGTCAGCCGCGCCCCCGCATCGGGGCAGAGCGCATCGGTGTCGATGCCGTCGTGGATCACCGAGATGCGCGCGCGGAAGGGCGGCGGGAAGGTATCGGCCTGAAACCGCGTCGGGCTGATCCCGGCCCGGGCCTGGGGCAGCTGGAGGAGGTTGTGCAGGTTCTTCAGCCGCAGGCGCAGCCGCTCGGCCTCCGGATCCGTGGCGGGATCTTCGGGGTCCGGGGCCTCGGGGCGATGGTAAAGCTCGCAATAGAGCAGCAGGCGGGCAGCGGGCCAGAGATCGGCCAGAAAGAGCGATTCCCCCCAGCCGGGGTGGGCCAGGATCACGTCGGGCGCATAACCCTGATCGCGCAGGGTGCGGGCGGCGCGCCAGCAGGCCTCGGCCCGGGTGACCTGGCTGTCGAGGTCCAGCACCCAGGGATGGCAGCTTTGCGCCCGCCCCCCGGGCAGCGCATAGGGCAGGATCTGCACCCCCTGCCAGAGGGTCGGGCGATCCACCCGCAGGGTCAGCGCCATCACCTGATCGCCGCGCGCCGCCAGCGCCGGGGCGAGGTGACGGAACTGGGCCGGGAAGTTCTGATGGATGAACAGGATCTTCATGATCGACAGGCCGCCCCCCCCCTGGCGCGGGGCGGCGCCGGGCCTCAGGAATGCCCCGGAAGCGGTTAAAAACCTGCCAACCGGGGCGCCACGCGCGTCAGGGGGCTGGACCCTTCGCCCGCGCGGCCCTATCACCCGCTGCGAAACGCAGCACGTATGAGGGAGCGGCCATGTCGCGCTATTCCGCAGCCGAGATCGAACCCAAGTGGCAACAGGCCTGGGACGCGGCCGAGGTCTTCAAGGCCCGCCACGACCCGACGAAACCCAAGTACTACGTGCTTGAGATGTTCCCCTACCCCTCGGGGCGGATCCACATCGGCCACGTGCGCAACTACACGATGGGCGACGTGATCGCGCGCTACAAGCTTTCCACCGGCCATTCGGTGCTGCACCCGATGGGCTTTGACGCCTTCGGGATGCCGGCGGAAAACGCCGCCATGGCCAATGGCGGCCATCCCAAGGAATGGACCTATTCCAACATCGACACGATGGTCGGGCAGATGAAGCCGCTGGGCTTCGGCCTGGACTGGTCGCGCATGTTCGCCACCTGCGACGTGGAATATTACGGCCAGCAGCAGGCGATGTTCCTCGATTTCCTGGAAAAGGGCCTGGTCTACCGCAAGAACGCCGTGGTGAACTGGGACCCGGTCGACATGACCGTGCTGGCCAATGAGCAGGTCGAGAACGGCCGCGGCTGGCGCTCGGGCGCGCTGGTCGAGCGCAAGGAACTGACCCAATGGTTCTTCAAGATCTCCGATTTCTCGGATGAGCTGCTGAGCGCGCTGGACGGCCTCGACAACTGGCCCGCCAAGGTCAAGCTGATGCAGGCCAACTGGATCGGCAAGTCGCGCGGCCTGCAGTTCAGCTTCGACACCGTCGGCTCCCCCGAGGGCTTCGAGCAGATCGAGTGCTACACGACCCGCCCCGATACGCTGATGGGCGCCAGCTTCGTCGGCATCTCTCCGGATCACCCGCTGGCCAAGGCGCTGGAAACCAAGGACGAAACCGTCGCGGCCTTCTGCGCCGACGCGCGCCAGGGTGGCACCACCGAAGAGGCCATCGAGACCGCCGAGAAGAAGGGCTTCGACACCGGCCTCAAGTGCACCCACCCGCTGGACCCCAGCTGGGAACTGCCGATCTACATCGCCAACTTCATCCTGATGGATTACGGCACCGGCGCCATCTTCGGCTGCCCGGCACATGACGAGCGCGACTTCGAATTCGCCACCAAGTACGGCCTGACCATCACCCCGACCTTCGCGCCAGTCGAGGGCGACTACCCCGCCAAGGGCCCCTTCGTCCCCGCCAAGACCGAGAAGGTCCGCTACGTGAAGGGCATTGCGGGTGAGGAGATCCAGACCGGGCTTGAGGCCATCGACGCCGCCGTCACCTTCTGCGAGGGCAAGGGCTTTGGCGAAGGCGTGACCAAGTTCCGCCTGCGCGACTGGGGCCTGTCGCGTCAGCGCTACTGGGGCTGCCCGATCCCGGTCGTCCACTGCCCCGATTGCGGCGTGGTCCCCGAGAAGAAGGAAAACCTGCCCATCGCCCTGCCCGATGACGTCACCTTCGACGTGCCGGGCAACCCGCTGGACCGTCACCCGACCTGGCGCGATTGCAGCTGCCCGAACTGTGGCAAGCCGGCCAAGCGCGAAACCGACACGATGGACACCTTCGTCGATTCGTCCTGGTACTACGCCCGCTTCACCTCGCCCCGCGCCACCACGCCGATCGAGGCCGAGGAAGCCGCCTACTGGATGAACGTCGACCAGTACATCGGCGGCATCGAGCACGCGATCCTGCACCTGCTCTATTCGCGCTTCTTCGCCCGCGCGATGGCGATCTGCGGCCACCTGCCCGAGAAGTCGAAGGAACCCTTCGATGCGCTGTTCACGCAGGGCATGGTGACCCACGCGATCTATCAGACCCGCAGCGCCGAGGGCCGCCCGGTCTACCACTACCCCGAAGAGGTGGAGCTGCGTGACGGCAAGGGCTTCCTCAAGGACGGCACCGAGGTCGAGATCATCCCCTCGGCCAAGATGTCGAAATCCAAGAACAACGTCGTCGATCCGGTGGCGATCATCGGCCAGTACGGCGCCGATACCGCGCGCTGGTTCGTGCTGTCGGACAGCCCGCCCGAACGTGACGTGGAATGGACCGCCGCCGGTGCCGAAGCCACCGCCAAGCATCTGGCCCGCGTGCACCGCATGGCCGCCGAACTGGACCTGACCGCTGCGGGTGCAGAGGCCGAGGACACCGCGCTGCTGCGCGAGATGCACAAGGCCATCAAGGACGTGACGCTGGGCATCGAAAGCTTCGGTTTCAACGCCTCCATCGCCAAGCTTTACGGCTATACCAACGCGGTGCAGAAATCGCAGGCCTCCGGCAAGGTGAAGGCCGAGGCGCTGAAGGTCCTCGCACAGCTGATGTCGCCGATGACGCCGCACCTGGCGGAAGAGATGTGGCAGATCCTGGGCGGCGAGGGCCTGATCGCGCAGGCCGCCTGGCCCGTCGCGGACGAGGCCATGCTGATCGAGGACAGCGTGACCCTGCCGATCCAGGTCAACGGCAAGCGCCGGGGCGAGATCACGGTGCCCAAGGACATGGACAAGGCCGAGGTTGAAAAGCTGGCCCTCGCGCACCACAATGTCGCCAAGACGCTGGAAGGCGTCGCACCGAAGAAGGTCATCGTGGTCCCCGGGCGCATCGTCAATGTCGTTGTCTGATCGACGCAAATTCCTGGCCCTGCTGGCCGCGACCCCGCTCGCGGCCTGCGGTTTCACCCCGGTCTACGGACCGGGGGGCGCGGGCGAGCGGCTGCTCAACAAGGTCGAGCTGCCCGAGCCCAACTCGCGCGACAGCTACCTGCTGATCCGCGAGCTGGAGCAGCGCCTGGGCCGCCCCGGAAGCGCCGATTACAAGCTGACGCTGAAGCTGAAGGCGACCGAGGGCAAGCAGGCGATCTCTTCCGACGACGTGACCACGCGCTTCCACGTGCTGGGGCGGCTCGACTACGTGCTGACCCGGACCGAAGACGACAGCCGCGTCGGCGCCGGCACGGTGACGGGCTTCACCTCCTACTCCGCGACCGGCACCACCGCCGCGACCGAATCCGCCCGCGAAGATGCCCATGAACGCCTGATGGTGATCCTGACGGACAGCCTGACCTCGCGGCTCTTCGCCGATCTCGGCCCGGCATGAAGCTGGCGGCAGCCAAGATCGCCACCTATGCGCGCCGCCCCGAGGCGGGGCGCACCGGCATCCTGCTCTATGGCCCCGATGCCATGCGCATCGCCCTGCGCCGTCAGGAGATTGTGGCCGCCCTCGTCGGCCCCCGGGGCGACGAGGAGATGCGCCTGACCCGGATGAGCGCCAACGACATCCGCCGCGATGCCGCCGGCCTTCTGGACGCGGTGAAGGCCCAGAGCTTTTTCCCCGGCCCCCGGGTGGTCTTCCTGTCCGACGCGACCGAGGCCCATGCCGCCGCGATCCTGCCGACGCTGGAAGACTGGCAGCCGGGCGATGCGCAGCTGGTGATCACCGCCGGGCAGCTGAAGGCCACGTCCAAGCTGCGCAAGGCCTTCGAGAACCATTCCAACGCCTATGCCTGCGGCATCTACGACGATCCCCCCTCGCGCGAGGAGGTCGAGACGATGCTGAAGGACGCCGGGCTGACGCAGCTGCCCGAGGAGGCGCTGCGTGCCCTGACCGCGCTGGCGCTGGCGATCGACCCGGGCGATTTCCGCCAGACGGTCGAGAAGATCGCGCTCTACAAGCTTGGCGACGACGCGCCGCTGAGCGTGGCCGAGATCACCCTCTGCGCCCCCGCCTCGACCGAGGCGGACATGGACGACATGCTGCACGTGGTGGCCGAGGCCCGCGCCGGAGAGATCGGGCCGCTGCTGCGCCGGCTGGAGGCCCAGGGAGCCAACCCGACGGGTCTGTGCATCGCCGCGCAGCGCCATTTCCGCGCGCTTTACACCATCGCGGGCCATCCCGACGGCGCCGGTGCGCTGCGTCCGCCGCTGTTCGGTCCGCGCCGCGACCGGATGCTGCGCCAGGCCCGGGACTGGGGCGCGATCCGGCTGGAACAGGCGCTGACGGTGATCACCGATACCGACCTGGTGCTGCGCTCGGCCGGGCGCACCGCGCCCGAGATGGCGCTGGTGGAACGGATGCTGGTGCGCCTGGCGATGCTGGGCCGCAACCGCTAGGGGCCCGACACCCGCCCCGCCCTACATCTTGCGAAGGTAGGCCTCGGCCTGTTGCCCGGCCCATAGGCCGGTGGCCAGGCAGGCGGTCAGCAGGTAGCCCCCCGTCGGCGCCTCCCAGTCCAGCATCTCTCCGGCGGCAAAGACCCCGGGACGGTCGCGCAGCATCAGCCCCGCATCCACCGCCGCCCGCGTCAGCCCTCCGGCGGTCGAGATCGCGGTTTCGATGTCGAAGGGCGCCCCCAGCGGAAGCGCCAGCCGCTTCAGCCGCCGCGCCAGCGCCTCGGGCGCCTCGGGCACGGGGCGCCCGCATTCCTGCAGCAGCGCGCGTTTCACCGGGTCGAGCTTCAGCGCCTTGCGCAGCCGGTTCGACAGGCTCTCGGCGCGCCGGGTGGCGGCCAGCCGCCTTGCGACCTCGGCTTCGGAGAGATCCGGCAGCAGGTCCAGCTCCAGCGGCGCCCCTTCGCGCAGGGCCTTCGACAGGGTGTAGATCGCGCCCCCCTCGACCCCGGCCCGGCTGAGAACGAATTCGCCGCGGGTCTCCTGCGCGCCCGCGCGCAGGGCCACGGCTTTCACAGGCACGCCGAACTGGGGCGCCATGTGCTGCGACCAGGCGACGTGGAAGCCGCAGTTGGCGGGCGTGAAGGGCGCCACCCCGTCCAGATGCCGCGCCCAGCCGCCATCCGATCCCAGACGCGGCCAGCTTGCCCCGCCCATCGCCAGAAGGGTGACCTGCGCGCTCACATGCTGCAGACCCTCGGGCGTCGCGAAAACCGCCGCCCCGTCCTGCCAGCCCTGCCAGTCCCAGCGCGTTCGCGCCACGACGCCCAGATCCCGCAGCCGGCCCAGCCAGGCCCTGAGCAACGGCGAAGCCTTCATGCCGACCGGGAACACCCGGCCCGTGGAGCCGGTGAACATCTCCTGCCCCAGCCCCTCGGCCCAGAGGCGGGTCTCCTGCGGGCCAAAGCTCTCCAGCATCGGTCGCAGCCAGTCGCCATCGGCACCATAAGCCCCGAGGAACGCATCGAAAGGCTCTTCCTTGGTGAGGTTCAGCCCGGATTTCCCGGCCATCAGGAACTTGCGCCCGAGGCTCGGCATCCGCTCGGCCAGCACCACGCTCCGCCCGGCCCGCCCAAGCGATTCCGCTGCCATCAGCCCCGCCGGACCACCGCCAATTACCAGAGCCTCGACCTGCATCGCCCCTCGCCTTTGCCTGCCGCCCTGCCTAGCCTATCGCCCGGGATTTCACCATGTCCGAAGATCCGATCTGCCTGCACCCGACCCCGCCCGGGGCAGGCTCCTTACGGCATCACCTGCCCCCGACTGAGCGGTCGCAGGCACGACCCCTCTGTGCCCCGCACCAGACTGTCACAACGAGAGCCGGCACGGGACCAGGATGGCCGAACGGGCTGAGCCCCCATCCCCGGGCGGAGACATACATCACCTGAACATCGAAGCCGCCGGCCACCTTTCATTCGAAGACACGATGTCCCCGCTGCAAGCGTTGAAACTGCGCCTGCGGCGCAGGCCTCCGGCGGGGATATTTTGGGCCAGATGAAAGAACCTGCGGAGCTCTTTATCATCTGGCTCGAAATATCCCGGGGGAGTCGGGCGTCAGCCCGGCGGGGGCAGCGCCCCCCGCCCGGCTTCAGACCAGGCCGACCTTGACCCGGATCTCTTCGTCCCGCAGGGAAATCTCCTTGCCCAGGTAGCCATCCGCTTCCGGGCCGCACATCCACAGCAGGGTGCGCGCGGGCCATTCGGGGGGGACATGATCCTCCCAGTCCAGCGTGCTGACAGGGTTGATGCCCGAGGCCTTGATGTCACGCTGCATCTGGGTCGCCACCGTGCCCGGGCTCAGCCCCATGACCCGCAGGCCGGACGGACCCGCCTCCAGATGGGCCGAGCGGGTCAGCATCGCGGCGCCGGCCTTGGAGGCGCAATAGGCGCTCCAGCCCTCATAGGGTTTCGAGGCCGCGCCGGAGGAGATCGTCAGAATCGTGCCGCCGCCCGCCGCGATCATCAGCGGCATCACGGCATGCATCCCGTTGAAGACCCCCTTGAGGTTCACGTCGATGACATGGGCCCAGGCGCCCGGGTCGACCTGGGTCATTGGCGCTATGGGCTGCAGCGCGCCGGCATTGTTGATCAGGATGTCGACGCTGCCGAACGTGTCGACCACGGCCTTCACCGCCGTCTCGACCTCCCAGTAGCGGGTGATGTCGCAGGGGATCGCGATGGCGCTCGGGCCGATCTCCCCGGCGAGCTGGGCGATTTCCTCGCGGCCCCGGGCCAGCAGCGCCACCTGGGCACCCGCCGCCGCGAAGACCTTCGCCGTTGCCGCGCCGATGCCCCGGCTCGCGCCGGTCACGATCACCGTCTTTCCCGTCAGATCCACCATGCTCTCGTCCTTTCCCGGCGCCTGGATGCGCCGCCTTGCCTTTGCCCGACCGAGGGCCCTGCCTGAGTCGTAGCCCGCTCCTCCCCATCCGGCCAGTCCCCCCGCGACTTCCCGCGAATTGCATGCATCCCGCCCGCCCCGCGACAGGGGCGCGGGTTGATCCGGCCCGTGCCAGAGGCTAGGTCAGAAGGGTTCAGGAGAAGCCAAATGCCCAGAGACAATGCCCCCCAGCTCGCCGATGTCACCCAGGCCCTGATCGAGGCCGCCCGGGCCGCCGGCGCCGATGCCGCCGATGCCGTCGCCCGCGAGGGCACCTCGGTCTCCATCGACGTGCGTGGCGGCACGCTGGAACATGCCGAGCGCGCCGATGGCGCAGAGGCCGGCCTCCGGGTCTTCATCGGCCAGCGCCAGGCCTGCGTCTCGGGATCCGACATCCGCCCCGAGGCGCTGCGCCTGATGGCCGAGCGCGCCGTCGCCATGGCCCGCGAGGCCCCGGAGGACCGCTGGATCGGCCTGGCGGACCCCGCGCAGCTGTCGGCGCGCCGCGATGCCGAGGGCCTCGAGGGGTTCGATCCGACGCCGGAACCCGAGCCCGCCCAGCTGCAGGAAGATGCCGCCCGGGCCGAAGCCGCCGCCCTTGCCGTCAAGGGCGTGACGCAGGTTTCCGGGGCCTCGGCGGGCTATGGGGCCAGCGACACGGTGATCGCCGCCTCGAACGGCTTCATGGGCCGCTACAGGCGCAGTTCGCGCTCGGTCTCCTGCGTGGCGATCGCCGGGACCGGAGCGGGCATGGAGCGCGACTATGACGGCGACGGCCGGGTCTTCCAGTCCGACCTGCGCGACGCCGCGGAGATCGGCCGCACCGCCGGGGAACGCGCTGTCGAACGCCTGGGCGCCAGCGCGCCGAAGACCGGCGCTTACCCGGTGCTGTTCGACGAACGCGTTGCCGCCACGCTGATCGGGCATCTTTGCGGCGCGGTGAACGGGGCTGCCGTGGCACGCGGCTCTTCCTTCCTGTCGGACCGGCTGGGAGAGCTGGTGCTGTCGGAATCCCTGACCCTGACGGAAGATCCCCTGCGCCCGCGCGGCTTCGCCAGCCGTCCCTTCGATGCCGAGGGGCTGCCGACGCAGCGTCGCGACATCGTGAAGGATGGTGTGCTGACCGGCTGGACGCTGGACCTGGCCACCGCCCGGAAACTGGGCATGGCGCCCACCGGCAATGCCGGGCGCGGCCTGTCCTCTCCGCCCAGCCCGACGAACTGGAACATCGCGCTGACCCAGGGCGAGCAGAGCCGCGAGGACCTGCTGAAGCAGATGGGCACCGGCCTGCTGGTCACTTCGCTCATCGGCTCGACCATCAACCCCAACACCGGGGATTTTTCCCGCGGCGCCGCCGGGTTCTGGATCGAGAACGGCGAGATCGTGAAGCCGGTCAACGAATGCACCATCGCCGGCAACCTGCGCGACATGCTGCGCCGGATCACCCCCGCCAACGATGCCCGCCCCTGGCGCGGGACTGTGGTGCCTTCGCTCCTCGTCGAGGGGATGACGCTTGCCGGAAACTGAACGCCTGTCCGGGGACCGGATCCAGGACCTGGCCCTGCTGCAGGAGGCCGCGCTGGAGGCCGGGCGGATCGCCGTGCACTTCGCCGAGAAGGGCGTCGAATCCTGGGAAAAACCCGATGACCAGGGCCCCGTGACCGAGGCCGACCTGGCCGTGAACACCATGCTGAAGACCCGGCTGCTGTCGGCGCGGCCCGAATACGGCTGGCTGTCCGAGGAAAGCCCCGACGATTCCGCGCGCCTGTCGCGCGAAAGGGTCTTCATCCTCGATCCGCTGGACGGCACCCGTGCCTTCATGCGCGGCGACCATGCCTGGGGACATTCCCTGGCCATTGCCGAGCAGGGACAGGTGGTGGCCGCCGTGGTCTACATGCCGCGCCTTGACCGGCTTTATGCCGCGACGCTGGGCGGTGGCGCCGTGCTGAACGGCGTGCCGATCCAGTGCACCACGCAATCCTCCGTCACCGCCGCCAGGGTGCTGGCGGCGCGCCCCGTGGTGGCGCCGATCAACTGGGCCGGACCGGTGCCCGATTTCGCCGTGCACCAGCGCGCCGCCCTGGCCTATCGGATGTCGCTGGTGGCCCAGGGCCGCTTCGACGCCATGATCACCCTGCGCCCGACCTGGGAATGGGACGTGGCCGCCGGCACGCTGATCGCCCGCGAAGCCGGGGCCATCGCCTCGGACCGGGCGGGGCGGGCGCTGGTCTTCAACAACCCCGCGCCCAAGCTGAACGGGGTGGTCGCCGCCGGCCCCGCCCTGCACGGGCAGCTGCTGTCGCGGCTGGCCTTCGCGCCCCGGGTCCTGCCCTGATCCCGCGTTTCACGAAAATGCGCGGCAAAGGCCGGCCATCCCGGGGCGCCGGACCGCCCTGCCGGTCTTGACCCCGCGCCGCTTTGGGCGCAGTTTGCCGCCGACCGCACAGCCGGAAAGGATAGTCCCATGTCGCAACGCCTGCACCTCGTCTTCGGCGGAGAGCTCGTCGATCCTGCGAAGAACGTGTTCCGCGATCTGAACGACCTGCACATCGTCGGTCTGTTCCCCGATTACGACGCCGCCTACGACGCCTGGAAGGCCGAAGCGCAGCGCACCGTGGACAATGCCCACATGCGCTACTTCATCGCCAACATCCACCAGCTGCGCGAAGGCACCCAGGCCGACACCGCGGCCTGATCCTGCCTGCCCGCCGCACCGGAGCGTGCTTCGCCGCCCTGTTTCAACGGCCCTGTCCGCTCCGGTCGCGCCGACCCGCGCCCGGATGGCGACCCGTGCCGCCCCCGGAGCCGCCCCGGCCATGACCGCTGACCGCCCCCCCGAGATGCCGCCGCGCCCCGCCGGCGCGCTGGCCTGGATCCATTGCCCCGACCCGGCCCGCCGCAAGGCCGCCGAGCAGCTTGCCCTGCGCCTTCTGGCCCAGGAAGAGGGGCTGCTGTCGGTGCTGCTGACCGGCCCCTCCGACGCGCCCTGCACGCCCGCGCCGGGCCTCTTCTGCCAGAGCGAACCGCCCGAGGGCGAAGACCCGTCGGGCTTTCTCGATCACTGGCATCCCGATGCGCTGGTCTGGCTCAGTGGCTACCTGCGCCCGACCCTGCTGAGCGGGGCCCGCCAGCGCGCCATCCCGATGCTGCTGGCCGAGGCCGAGGACCACGCTCTGGAGGAACCCCGATGGCGCCTGCGCGCCTCCCTGACCCGGCGGCTGATCCCGACCTTCGACGCCTTCTGCGCCTCGACCGGCAATGCCGCGCGCCGCCTCGCCCGGCTGGGCGCCGACCCCGAGAAGCTTGAGATCACCGGCCCCCTGCAGGAGGGCTGCGGCGCCCTGCCCTTCGACGCCCGCCTGCGCGAGGACCTCGCGACCGAACTGACCGGTCGCCCGATCTGGCTGGCCGCCCCGGTCACCGCCGAGGAGGTCGATCCGATCCTCGAGGCGCAGCGCGGCATGGCCCGGCTGGCGCACCGGGTGCTGCTGATCCTCTCGCCCGCCGACGAGGCCGCCCATGCCGCCGCCGCCCGGCTTCTGGGCGATCAGGGCTGGCGCTGGTGCGACTGGCGCGAGGGCGCCTCTCCGGGCGAAGAGACCCAGGTCCTGCTGGCCGAACCGGGCACGGAGATGGGCCTTTGGTACCGCGTCGCCCCGGTCTGCTTCCTGGCCCGGTCGCTGGTGCGCGGCCAGCCCGGCACCGATCCCTACCCCGCGGCGGCCCATGGCGCGGCGATCCTGCACGGCCCGCATGTGCGCGGCCATCTCGCCGCCTATACCCGGCTGGCCCAGGCCGGCGGCGCCCGCTCGGTGCGCAGCGCCGACAGCCTGCAGCAGGCGCTCGGCCGGCTGCTGTCCCCGGACCAGGCCGCCGCCATGGCCAGCGCCGCCTGGCAGGTCGCCACCGAAGGCGCCGAGACCACCGACCGCGTCGCCGGCTGGGTGATCGCCCGTCTGGAAGAAAAAGGCGTGCTGTGATGCAGACCCCGGCCTTCTGGTTCCGCGATCCCCGACACCCCGGCTGGCGCGCCCGCGCCCTTGCACCGCTTGGGGCACTCTATGCCCGGGGGACCGCCCGCCGGCTTGCCCGTGGCACCCCCGCCGATCCCGGCCTGCCGGTGATCTGCGTCGGCAACCTCAATGCCGGGGGCACCGGCAAGACCCCGACGGTAATCGACCTGCTGATGCGGCTCTCCGCCCGCGGCCTGAACGCGCATTTCCTGTCGCGCGGCCACGGCGGCACGCTCACCGGCCCGACCCGCGTCGATCCCGCCATCCACACCGCCGCCGAGACCGGGGATGAACCGCTGCTGCTGGCAGCCTTCGCCCCCGGCTGGATCGCCCGTGACCGCGCCGAGGGCGCCCACGCCGCCCGCGCCGCCGGGGCCGATGTGATCGTCATGGACGACGGCTTCCAGGATCCGGCGCTGCAGAAGGCGCTCTCGATCATCGTGGTCGATGCCGCGCGTGGCTTCGGCAACCGCCGCTGCCTGCCCGCCGGTCCGCTGCGCGAACCCGTGACCACCGGCCTTGCCCGCGCCGATCTCCTGCTTTCGATCGGAGAGGCCCCCGCCCAGCAGGCCTTCGCCGCCGCCAATCCGGATCTGCCATTGCCCCGCCTGCAGGCCCGCCTCGCGCCGCTGCCCACCGGCATGGACTGGCAGGGCCTGCGCAGCCTCGCCTTCGCCGGCATCGGCCATCCGGCCAAGTTCTTCGCCAGCCTGCGCGCCCTCGGCGCCGAGGTGCTGCACGAGGAACCGCTTGGCGATCATCAGCCGCTGACCCCGGCCCTGATGGCCCGCCTCGAACATGACGCCGCGCGCCTCGGCGCCCAGCTCGTCACCACGGAAAAGGACGCGGTCCGCCTGCCGCGCGACTGGCAGCAGAAGGTGCTGACCCTGCCGGTGCGCCTGGCCTTTACCGATGACCACCCGCTCGAGGCCGCCCTCGACCGCCTCTTCCCGACCTGAAAAGGGGCGCGCCCGCCCGGACACGCCCCCGCATTTTCTTGTTCCAAATACCTCGGGGGGACTCGCGCGCCAGCGCGAGGGGGGGCAGCGCCCCCCGCAGCCCTCAGAGCAGGCCTTCCGCCTTGAACAGCGCCTTCAGATCCGCCTCGGGCCGCGCGCCGAAGTGGGAAATCACCTCTTTCGCCGCCACGCAGCCCATCCGGCCCGCAGTCGCCAGGTCCGCGCCCGTCGCGAGGCCATACAGGAACCCGGCCGCGAACAGGTCGCCCGCGCCGGTCGCATCCACCGGCACCACCTGGGTCACCGGGATCACGACTTCCTCGTCGCCCTTGACGATCACCACATCCCCGCCCGAGCGGGTGCACACGATCAGGCCGCTCTCCCCGGCGGCGGTTTCCAGCGCCGCGCCCAGGTCATCGGTCTCGAACAGCGCCTTCCACTCGTGCTCGTTGCCGATCACGAAGTCGAGCTGCTTCATCAGCGCGCGGAAATCGGCGCGGTGACGGTCCACGCAGAACGGGTCCGAAAGGGCGATCCCGGCCAGGCCACCGGCGGCCTGGGTCAGCCGCGCCGCCGCCTCGAAGGCCTGCTTGCCCTTCGGCTTGTCATACAGATAGCCCTCCAGGAACAGGATCTTGGCGGCATTGCAGACCTCGGCGGGCACATCGTCCGGCCCCACTTCGGAGGAAATCCCGAGGTAGGTGTTCATCGACCGCTCGCCATCGGGCGACACGAAGATCATGCAGCGCGAGGAAGGCAGATCGCCCCCCGCAACGGGTGCATTCGGGAAATCGGTGCCCCCCGCAACCGTCTCGGCGGCATAGGTCGTGCCGACATCGTCGTCGCGCACCTTGCCGATGAAGGCCGTCTTCAGACCAAGGTTCGCAACCCCCGCCACGGTGTTGGCAACCGAGCCGCCGGGCACCTGGTGACGTGCATCCATCTCGCCGTAGAGCAGCTCCGAGCGCTCCTGCTCGATCAGCTGCATGATGCCCTTCTCGATGCCCATGCGGGACAGGAAGGCATCGTCGCTCTGGGTGATCACGTCCATCACCGCGTTGCCGATGCCGATCACGTCGTATTTCGTCATAGAATCTTGTCCTCGTAGTCGCAGAGATCGCGGATCAGGCAGGCGGCGCACTTGGGCTTGCGCGCGACGCAGACATAGCGACCGTGCAGGATCATCCAGTGATGCGCGTGAAGCTGAAAGTCCACGGGTATGTTGTCCTCGATGGCGCGTTCCACCGCCACCACGTCCTTGCCCGGCGCGATGCCGGACCGGTTGCCCAGCCGGAAGATATGGGTGTCCACGGCCTGCGCCGGGAAGCGCCACCACATGTTCAGCACCACGTTGGCGGTCTTGCGGCCAACCCCCGGCAGGCCTTCCAGCGCGGCGCGGGAATTGGGCACCTCGCCGCCGTAGTCCTCGACCAGGATCTTCGCCATCTTGATGACGTTCCGGGCCTTGTTGCGGAACAGGCCGATGGTCTTGATATGCTCGATCAGCCCCTCTTCGCCCAGGGCCAGCATCTTTTCCGGCGTGTCGGCAATCGGGAACAGGTGCTTCGTCGCCCGGTTCACCCCGGCATCGGTCGCCTGGGCCGACAGCGCCACCGCCACCAGCAGGGTATAGGCATTCACATGGTCGAGCTCGCCCTTGGGCTCGGGCTCGGCGTCATGGAAGCGGGTAAAGATCTCGCGCAGGGTCTGATAGGGCAATTGGCGGGCCATGCTGGTTTCTGCCTCGAAACCCCGGATACAACAAGCCGATTTAACGGCGCATAAACCGGGCCTGCGCAATCTGCCTCCCGGAGGTCAGACCATGAACGAATCCCCCGCCCCGCTCTCCGGCCTCGGCCCCGGAACCATGCTCCTGACCCTTGAGGGCGAGATGCCCGTGGAATGGATCGCCCCCGGCGACCGGCTGATCACCCGGGATCGCGGCGCCCAGCCGATCCTGCACATCGCCCGCCTTAGGAAGACGCCGGAGGGGGATCCCCTGCCCTATCCGATGACCTTCCATCGCGGCGAACGCGGCCCCCAGGGCGAGCTGAAGGAGAAGCTGCGCGTCGCCCCTGGGCATCGCGGCCTGCTGCGCCGCCCCGAGATCCAGCTGAACTTCGGCGCAGAGGAGGCGCTGGCGCGCTTCCAGGACATCTCGCGGCGCAACCGCGCGCGGCCCGATCCCACCATGGGCGGGCTGACCTACCACCTGATCATCATGGAGCGACACGAGATCATCACCGCAGGCTCCCTCTGGGTCGAGACCACCGATGCCGACATGGCCGCCCGGCTGGAGCTGCCGCCGGCGGTGCGCCGGGCCACCCGGCTTTTCGATCCCGGCACCAAGACCGCCCGGCGCTGCCTCACGCGGGACGAGGCGCTGCTGGTGCGCGAAAGCTGCCCCCGGGACCTCTCGCTGCTGGACCTGATGGCGGCCTGAGTCGCTTTGCGCAGGAATCGGGTCGCGCCCGCGCGCCCCGCCGCCCTATCCTTGCCGGGCCCGACAGCCTGCCGGACGAGGATGCCATGCGCAAAGACCAGACCGACGACCCCTACCATTTCAGCGTGATCCGCCGCGCCATCGAAGAGATCGACCGCGCCGATGCCACCCTGCCGCTCGATGACCTGGCGCAGCGCATCGGCCTCAGCCCGGCGCATTTCCAGCGCCTGTTCTCGGCCTGGGCCGGGGTCTCCCCGAAGCGCTACCAGCAGTACCTGACCCTGGGCCAGGCCCGCCGCCTGCTGAGCGAACGCCACTCCCTGCTGGAAACCGCGCTCGCCACCGGCCTGTCGGGCCCCTCGCGGCTGCATGATCTCTTCCTGCGGTGGGAGGCCATGGCCCCCGGCGATGTCGCCCGCGGCGGCGCCGGGCTGACGATCCGCCACGCCACCCTGCCCTCACCCTTCGGAGAGGCCATCGCCATGGTGACCGAGCGCGGCCTCTGCGGCCTGGCCTTCACCTCCGAGACCGGCCATGCCGCCGCCATGGCCGACCTGGTCGCCCGCTGGCCCCATGCCCGCTACATCGAGGATCCCGCCGCCGTCCTGCCCCTCGTCACCCCGGTCTTCGAAGCCCGGGGTGACACCCGGCTGCACATGATCGGGGCCCCCTTCCAGATCAAGGTCTGGGAGGCGCTGCTGGCGATCCCCTCGGGCCAGGTCACCACCTATTCCGACATCGCCCGGGCGATCGGCGCGCCGCGCGCCGCCCGCGCCGTCGGCACCGCCGTCGGGCGCAACCCGGTCAGCCTGCTGATCCCCTGCCACCGCGTGCTGCGCCGCGACGGCGCGCTTGGCGGCTACCACTGGGGCCTGCCGGTGAAACGCGCCATGCTGGCCCGCGAAAGCGCCCGCAACGAGGCCCTCACGGCGCCGTAACGCCCAGAGCGGAAACCCGCCGAGCACATCTTCGGGAAATCATTGGGCCGCCCCGCGACTTGCGCTATTTCCCTGCCATGGGAGGGCTGAGGCCCGGTACTCAAGAGGCAGACATGACCCTGATGACACTCACCGCGAAGAAATCCATCCTCGGCCTGACCGGCGCATCGCTGCTGCTGCTGGCCGCCTGCGATCAGAACGATGGCTACCGCAACACCCGCACCGGCGCTGCCGCAGGCGCCGGCTTCGGCGCCGTCGTCGGTTCGCTGCTCAGCGACGACAAGGGCAAGGGCGCCGCGATCGGCGCCGTGGTCGGCGGCATCGCCGGCTCGGCCTATGGCAACTACCTCGACAAGCAGGAAGCCTCGCTGCGCGGTTCGCTCGGCAACGACGTCCAGATCCAGAACACCGGCAGCCAGCTGATCCTGACCATGCCGCAGGACATCCTCTTCGCCACCGACAGCGCCACCCTGCGTCCCGACCTGACCTCGGACCTCCAGAAGGTCGCGCAGTCGCTGAACGAATACCCCGCAACCCGCGTCCAGGTCGTCGGCCATACCGACAACACCGGCACCGCGGCCTACAACCAGCAGCTCTCGCAGCGCCGCGCCGCCTCGGTCGCCAACACGCTGATCAACTACGGCGTCTCCTCCGGTCGCATCTCGGCCTTCGGCCGCGGCGAGGACCAGCCCAAGGCATCGAACCTGACCGCCGAGGGCCGCCAGCAGAACCGCCGCGTGGAAATCGTCATCATCCCGACCGGCCAGAACTGATCGGCCAGACCTGACCCACCCGGGATCAAAAAAGAAAGGCCGCGCCCCACCGGCGCGGCCTTTCGCATTTTCTTGTTCCAAATACCTCGGGGGAGTCTCCGCAGGAGACGGGGGCAGAGCCCCCACCCCGCCCGGCCTCAGCTGCCGCGATAGGTCGAATAGCCAAAGGGCGAGAGCAGCAGCGGCACGTGGTAATGCGCCTGCTCATCCGAGATCCCGAAGCGCAGCGGCACCACATCCAGGAACCGCGGGTTTTCGGCGGGCACACCGCAGGCATCCAGATAGGCTCCGGCCAGGAACTCCAGCTCGTAGGTCCCCATCGCGAAGGCCTCCTTCGGCAGGATCGGGCTGTCGGTGCGCCCGTCGGCATTGGTCACCATCCGCGCCAGCTCGCGCCGCGCGCCCCCCTCCAGCCGGTACAGCACGATCTCCAGCCCTGCCGCCGGCAGACCCCGTGCCGTATCAAGAACATGCGTCGTCAGGTAACCCATCGCCATCCTGCGCCCTTTCCGGAAAATCCGCTTGAAACCGCGTTTGGACCGGCCTCCTATGCCGAGGTCCAATTCACGAGGAGTCAAAGCACATGAACCGCTACCCGCGCAACATGATCGGTTACGGCCCGACCCCTCCGGACGCCCGGTGGCCCGGCAATGCCAGGATCGCGATCTCCTTCGTGCTGAACTACGAAGAGGGCGGAGAGAACAACATCCTGCACGGCGATGCCGCCTCCGAAGCCTTCCTCTCCGAAGTGATCGGCGCCACCCCATGGGAGGGCAAGCGCCACTGGAACATGGAATCGGTCTATGAATACGGCGCCCGCGCCGGCTTCTGGCGGCTGCACCGTCTGTTCACCTCGCGCAACATTCCCCTGACGGTCTACGGCGTCACCGATGCCCTGGCGCGCAGCCCCGAACAGGTCTGGGCGATGCAGGACGCCGGTTGGGAAATCGCCTCCCACGGCAAGAAATGGGTCGAGCACAAGGACATGCCCGAGGCCGAGGAACGCGCCCTGATGGAAGAGGCGATCACCCTCCACGAGGAGCTGACCGGCGAGAAACCCCAGGGCTGGTACACCGGGCGCTGCTCGATGAACACGGTCAAGCTGGCCGCCGAGCTGGGCATGAAATGGGTCTCCGACACGATCGACGACGACCTGCCCTACTGGGGGACCTTCGAGGGCCACCGCACCCTGGTCATCCCCTACACGATGGACACCAACGACATGCGCTTTGCCGGGCCCGCCACCTTCGGCGGCACCGACGAGTTCTACGAATACCTCAAGGCCGCCTTCGACGTGCTCTATGCCGAGGGCGAGGCGGGCAGCCCGAAGATGTTCTCGATCGGGATGCACTGCCGGCTGCTGGGCCGTCCGGGCCGGATGGCGGGGCTTCAGAAGTTCCTCGACTACATCGCCCAGTTCGAAGGCGTATGGTGCCCGCGCCGCATCGACATCGCCGATCACTGGGCGGCAGAGCATCCGCCCGTGACCCCCGCGCTGATCCCCAGCGAGATGGACAAGAAGACCTTCGTGGAGACCTTCGGCGGCATCTTCGAACACTCCCCCTGGATCGCCAAGCGCGCCTGGAAGCTGGAGCTGGGCCCCGCCCATGACAGCGCCGTCGGCGTCTGGACGGCCCTCGCCCGCGCCTTCCGCCGCGCCTCGCCCGAGGAACGCCTGGGCGTGCTGACCGCGCACCCCGACCTGGCCGGCAAGCTGGCCGCCGCGAAACGCCTGACCGCCGAAAGCACCGCCGAACAGGCCAGCGCCGGCCTTGATGCGCTGACCGATGCCGAGCGTACCTTCTTCGAGGGCCACAATGCCCGCTACACGGAAAAGTTCGGTTTCCCCTTCATCATCGCCGTGAAGGAGAATACCAAGGCCTCGATCATGGAGGCGATGAAGACGCGCCTTGCCCATGACCGCGACACCGAATTCAAGGCCGCCTGCCAGCAGGTAGAGCGCATCGCCTATCACCGACTGAAGGACCTGCTGCCGTGACCGAAACCCGCAGCTACTACACGCCCCGCGGCGGCCTGCCCGCGCAGCACGAACGCCATTACGACCCGGCCCGCTTCACCACCGCCTATGCGGTGATCCCGGCGGCCACCATGTCCGACATCGTGACCTCTTTCCTGCCCGGCTGGGAGAAAACCCGCGCCTGGATCATCGCCCGCCCCCTCTCGGGCTTTGCCGAAACCTTCGCGCAGCTCATCGTCGAGGTGGCGCCCGGCGGCGGTGCCGCCACCCCCGAACCCGACGCCGGGGCGGAGGGCGTCCTTTTCGTGGTCGACGGCACGCTGACGCTGACGCTTGAGGGCACGGAGCACGCCCTGACCCCGGGCGGCTATGCCTTCCTGCCGCCGGGCGCGCGCTGGTCCGTCACCAACGCGACCGAGGCGACCACGACCTTCCACTGGGTCCGCAAGCGCTACGAACCCGCCCCCGGCATTCCCGCGCCCGAGGCCTTCGTCAGCCATGACGATGCCGTCACCCCGAACGCCATGCCCGACACCAACGGCAGCTGGGCCACGACCCGCTTCGTCGATCCGTCGGACCTGCGCCACGACATGCATGTGAACATCGTCACCTTCGGCAAGGGCGGCCGCATCCCCTTCGCCGAGACGCATATCATGGAGCACGGCCTCTATGTTCTGGAAGGCCGGGCCCGCTACCTGCTGAACACCGACTGGGTCGAGGTCGGCCCGGGCGATTTCATGTGGCTGCGCGCCTTCTGCCCCCAGGCCTGCGAACAGATCGGCGATGAGCCCTTCCGCTACCTGCTCTACAAGGACGTGAACCGCCACCCCAGCCTGGTGCTGGCATGAGCCTGACGATCCGCGCCGAGCCTCTGACCGCCGAGGCCTTCGCCCCCTTCGGCGACGTGCTGGAGGTGACGGAAAGCTACGACAAGCTGATCAATGCCGGCATGTGCGAACGCTACCACGACCGCGCCCGGATGGATTTCGGCCCCGGCGGACAGGCCGGCATCTCGGTCTTCAGGGCCGTCCCGCGCGACCTTCCCTACGAATGCGACCTGCTGGAACGCCACCCCGAGGGCTCCCAGGCGTTCCTGCCGATGTCCGAGGCCCCCTGGATGGTGATCGTGGCGCCGGATGAGGGCGGCGTGCCCGGCGCGCCGCGCGCCTTCCTCTGCCAGCCCGGCCAGGGTGTGAACTTCCTGCGCAATACCTGGCACGGGGTGCTTACCCCCTTGGCAGCTCCGGGACTTTTTGCCGTTGTGGACCGCATCGGAAGCACCCCGAATCTGGAAGAGCACTTCCTGCCTGTTCCGTTTTCCGTCACGCTCTGAACACGCCCCCGTGAACGAGGGGCGCGTTCAGAAACAAGACCGGGGAACAGAAACATGGCGCACGCCCGACTGGGAACGCACGAACAGCTGCGTGATCCCGACTACATGCCGCCCATCGCCGATGCGGTTCCGCTGGGAATCCAGCATGTGCTGGCGATGTTCGCATCCAACATCACGCCCTCCATCATCATCGCCGGAGCCGCAGGCTTCGGCTATGGCTCCGACCAGGGGGCGCTCGGCTTCCCGGACATGACCTACATGATCCAGATGGCGATGCTCTTCGCCGGGATCGCGACGCTCTTCCAGACCATCACCTTCGGCCCGGTGGGGGCCAAGCTGCCCATCGTGCAGGGCACCTCCTTCGCCTTCCTGCCGGTGATGATCCCGGCCGTGGCCGGCAAGGGCCCCGAGGGGATGGCCGCCCTGATGACCGGCATCGCGCTTGGCGGCTGCTTCCACTTCTGCCTGGGCTTCATCATTCGCCGCATCCGCAATGCCCTGCCGCCGCTGGTCACCGGCCTCATCGTGCTGATGATCGGCCTGGCGCTGCTGAAGACCGGCATCCAGTATGCCGCCGGTGGCGTGCCGCTGATCGGCAAGCCCGAGTTCGGCTCGCTTGCCATGTGGGTGCCGGCGCTGACGGTGGTCATCGTGGCCCTGGCGCTGTCGTTCTTCGGCAAGGGCATGGTCTCGGTCTCCTCGGTGCTGATCGGGCTGATCGCGGGCTACGTGGTGGCGCTGCTGATGGGCCAGGTCAGCTTTGCCAATGTCGGCCGGGCCAGCTACTTCGACCTGCCGATGCCGTTCAAATGGGGGATCGCCTTCGATCCGGCGATCATCGTCGGCATGTGCTTCATGGCCGTGGTCTCGGCGATCGAGACGGTGGGCGACACCTCGGGGATCACCAAGGGCGGCGCGGGCCGCGAGGCCACCGACCGCGAGATCGCCGGCGCCACCTTTGCCGATGGCCTTGGCACCGCCATCGCCGGGGTCTTCGGCGGGCTGCCCAACACCTCGTTCAGCCAGAACGTCGGCCTGGTGTCGATGACCGGCGTGATGAGCCGTCACGTGGTGACCATCGGCGCGATCTTCCTGATCATCTGCGGCCTGGTGCCGAAATTCGGCGCCATCGTCGCCACCGTACCCACCAATGTGCTGGGCGGCGCGGTGATCGTGATGTTCGGCATGGTCGCCTCGGCGGGGATCAACATGCTCTCCGAGGTCACCTGGAACCGCCGCAACATGGTGATCTTCGCGGTTTCGCTATCGATGGGCTTTGGCCTGCAGCTGGAACCCGCGGCGCTGCAGCACCTGCCCTCGATGGCGAAGATCCTGCTGACCTCGGGCCTGCTGCCCGCCGCCGCACTGTCGGTGATCCTGAACCTGTTGCTGCCGGAAGACCTGGACTGAGGGACAGGGATGAGGGACCGGAGAAAGGTCTTTCATCTTTCCCCAAATATGCTCGCCGAAGGCGAAATGGAAAAGGCGCGGCTTCGGCCGCGCCTTTTGCCTCCGGCGGGGATATTTAGGGCCAGATGACAGGGAGGCCGGTCACGCCCGTTCGTGCGCCCGGTCGGGCAGCAGGGGCTGGCGGCCCTGGTCGGTCAGGATGAAGCAGTCGCGGCCCTCGAAGGCGGCGACCGTCAGGTGGCGCGGCGCCGGGCGGGCGCCGGCGCCGGTGTCGAGGTCGATGCGGTTGCCGAAATGGCTGGGGACATCGACGACGGTATGGCCGTGCACGATCAGCCAGGGGAAGGGCTCGGTGACGGCATAGAAGGGCTCCCGGATCCAGGTCAGGTCGGCGATCACCTGATCGCTCAGCGCGACGCCGGGGCGCAGCCCGGCATGGACGAAGAGCACGTCGGCGCGTTCGGCCCAGAGCGGGGTGGCGCGCAGGAAAGTGCGGTGGCTCTCGGGCACGCGGGCGCGGGCCTCGGCCAGAATCTCTGCGATGCTGCGGCCCTCGGACATGTCGACGCCGTAGCTTTTCAGGGTTTCCGGACCGCCGAGCGCCGGGTCGAACCAGCTGCGGCCGCTCTTGATCGCAGGGTGGTGCAGCTGCCCCTCGTCGAGGGCGGCGCGGAACATCTCATCGTGGTTGCCGCGCAGGATCGTCCAGTTGCGCCCCGCCGCACGCCCCGCGATCAGCAGATCCAGCACGGCGCGGGACTGCGGGCCGCGATCGACCAGGTCGCCCAGGAAGATCACCTCGTCCCCGGGGCCGGCACCATCGGCCGCGACCCGCGCCAGCGCCGCCTCCAACATGCCGAGCTGGCCGTGAATGTCACCGATTGCATAGATCGTCATGGGTGCCTCCTGCGTTGCCGAGAGATCACCACGCCCGGCGCCGGAAGGCCAGAGCCGGTGCGGCGAACCCGTCCCTGCCGCTTTGCCCCCGCCCCGTGACGGGAGGATGACAGCTGGATCACGGGGCCTTCACGGGCGCGGGCACGGGGCGACAGCCGGCATGACATTCCACATGGTCAATGTTTCGACCTGACGTAATATGGCATCAGGGCGTGCACCACCGGAACGAGTACGCGCCGCAACCATGGGAGGGAAGCCATGAAAGGCATCGCGTTCGTCTTTTTCGCCACCGCCACGATCTGTGCCCTGCTGGGTATGGGCTGGGGCATCCACATGTCGGCCTCGGGGGATCACACGATGGCCCCGGCCCATGCCCACCTGAACCTGCTGGGCTGGGTCACGCTGGCGCTGTTCGGCCTGTTCTACCATCTGGTCCCGCAGGCCGCCGAGGGGCTGCTGGCCAAGATCCACCTGGGGCTGGCGCTGCTGGGCGTCATCACCATCGTGCCGGGCATCTACCTGGCCATCGGCCAGCAGGGCGAGGCCCTGGCCAAGATCGGCTCGGTGCTGAGCATCCTGTCGATGCTGGTCTTCGTGATCGTGGTCTTCACCAGGGGCCGGGCCCGCTGAATTGGGAACGGGCCGCCCCGAGGGGCGGCCCGTCGGTGTCACGGCAAAGTCACCGGGCCTCAGGCCAGGGTGAATTCCAGCGGGCGGATCTGCTCGAACAGACCCGAATCACGCAGCTCGGCCATGGCTTCGGCATTGGCCTTCTCGTCCAGGTAGGCGATGGCGATCGCCTGACCACCGGCACCGGCGCGGCCCAGGGTGAAGTTGGCAATGTTCATGCCATGCTTGCCCAGCACGCCCCCCAGCGTGCCGATGATGCCCGGCACGTCGTTGTTGGTGGTGTAGAGCATGTGCTCGCCCACTTCGGCGTCGATGTTGATGCCCTTGATCTGGATGAAGCGCGGCTTGCCATCCGAGAACACCGTGCCGGCGCAGGAGCGTTCACGCTCGGGCGTGGAGATCGTCACCTTGATGTAGCCGTCGAAGGTGCCGGATTTCTCCTGGCTGGTGGTCGAGATCTGGATGCCGCGTTCCTTGGCGACGACCGGCGCCGAAACCAGGTTCACGTCCGGGTTGGCCTTCTTCAGGATGCCGGCGATCACCGAGCAGTTCAGCGCGGCCAGGTTCATCCCCGAGGCGGTGCCATCGTAGAGGATGTTGATCGCGTTGATCGGCTCGTCGGTCAGCTGGCCGATGAAGTTGCCGATATGGCCGGCCAGAGAGACCCAGGGCCCCATGACCTTGGCTTCCTCGGCGGACATCGAGGGCATGTTCAGCGCGTTCTCGACGGCGCCGTCCAGCAGGTAGTTCGACATCTGCTCGGCAACCTGGAGGGCGACGTTTTCCTGTGCCTCGGTGGTGGCGGCGCCCAGGTGCGGGGTGCAGACCACGTTCGGCAGGTTGAACAGCGGGTTTTCCTTGGCGGGCTCTTCCGAGAACACGTCGAAGGCGGCGCCCGCGACATGGCCGGATTTCAGCAGCTCGGCCAGGGCCGCTTCATCGACCAGACCACCGCGGGCACAGTTAATGATGCGCACGCCCTTCTTGGTCTTGGCCAGATTCTCGGCCGACAGGATGTTCTTGGTCTGCTCGGTCAGCGGCACGTGCAGGGTGATGAAGTCGGCGCGGGTCAGCAGCTCTTCCAGCTCGACCTTCTCGACGCCCATCTTCTTGGCCTTTTCCTCGCCCAGGAACGGGTCGTAGGCCACGACCTTCATCTTCAGGCCCTGCGCGCGGTTGCACACGATGCCGCCGATGTTGCCGGCGCCGATCACGCCCAGGGTCTTGCCGGTCAGCTCAACGCCCATGAACTTGGACTTTTCCCACTTGCCGGCGTGGGTAGAGGCAGAGGCCTCGGGGATCTGGCGGGCGACGGCGAACATCATCGCGATCGCATGTTCGGCGGTCGTGATCATGTTGCCGAACGGCGTGTTCATGACGATCACGCCCTTCTTGGAGGCGGCTTCCTTGTCGACGTTGTCGACACCGATGCCGGCGCGGCCGATGACCTTGAGGTTGGTGGCCTTTTCAAGGATCGCCTCGGTCACCTTGGTGGCCGAACGGATGGCCAGGCCATCGTAGTTGCCGATGACTTCGGCCAGCTTGTCCTTGTCCTTGCCAAGGTCGGGCTGGAAGTCGACCTCGATGCCGCGATCCTTGAAGATCTGGACGGCAGCGGCGGACAGCTTGTCGGAAATGAGGACTTTGGGCGCCATGTCTGGGGCTCCTTGGATATAAGGGTCCTGTGGGGCGCCCGGGGGCGCCCCTTTCACGTCAGGATGTAGGGATCAGGCCGCTTCGGTCTGTGCGGCGATCTCGGCCTCGAAGGCGTATTCGATCCAGGGCAGCAGGGCGGCAATGTCGGCCTGCTCGACCGTGGCACCGCACCAGATGCGCAGGCCGGCGGGGGCGTCACGATAGGCCCCCACGTCGAGGGCAACGCCCTCTTTTTCCAGCCGCTTGGCGACGGCCTTGGCGAAGGCGGCGCCGTCCTTGATGCGATCGTCGGTGAACTTCAGGCAGACCGAGGTGTTCGAACGGGTGGCCTCATCTTCGGCCAGGTTCGCGATCCAGTCCCGGGCTTCGCAGAAGTCCCAGATGGTCTTGGCATTGGCGTCGGCGCGGGCCTTCAGACCTGCGAAGCCGCCCACCTCACGACCCCATGCGAGGGCCACGAGGTAATCCTCGACCGCCAGCATGGAGGGGGTGTTGATGGTTTCGCCCTTGAAGATGCCTTCGTTCAGCTTGCCACCCTTGGTCATGCGGAAGATCTTCGGCATCGGCCATGCGGGGGTGTAGCTTTCCAGACGCGCGACGGCGCGCGGGGACAGGATCAGCATGCCGTGGGCTGCTTCGCCGCCCATCACCTTCTGCCAGGAGAAGGTCACGACATCGAGCTTGTCCCAGGGCAGGTCCTGCGCGAAGGCGGCCGAGGTCGCATCGCAGATGGTCAGGCCTTCGCGGTCGGCGGGGATCGCGTCACCGTTCGGCACGCGCACGCCCGAGGTGGTGCCGTTCCAGGTGAAGACGACATCGGTGTTGAAATCGACGGTCGCCAGGTCGACGATCTGACCGTAGTCGGCGGTCTTGACCTCGGCATCCAGCTTCAGCTGCTTGACGACATCGGTGACCCAGCCTGCGCCGAAGGATTCCCAGGCCAGCATGGTGGCCTTGCGGGCGCCCAGCAGCGACCACATCGCCATTTCGACGGCGCCGGTGTCGGAAGCGGGAACGATGCCGATCTTGTAGTCGGCGGGCACGCCCAGAATCTCGCGCGTCTCTTCGATCGCGGCTTTCAGCTTTTCCTTGCCGATGGCGGCACGGTGACTGCGGCCCAGCGGGGCGTCAGCAAGCATGTCGAGCGTGTAGGAGGGGATCTTGGCACAGGGGCCAGAGGAGAAACGCGGATTTGCCGGACGCGTGGCCGGAGCTTCGATAGCCATTTCTGGTATCCTTACAGATATACGCCCTTCGTTGGGGAAGGGTGTCCCGTCGCTGGCTATAGAGGGTTCCCCCGGGGCGCGCAAGGAATTTCGCATCCCGCGCGCGAAGTGCCGCTTTTGGGCACTGCGCCCCGGTGCCGCTGTTTTTCCTGATGAAAACGGCCCCGGGGTACAGTCTGCGGGATCAGAACTTGTGGACCTTCAGGCCCACGACCTTCTCGACGAAGATCACCACCGCCAGGGTCGCCAGAATCGACACCGAGGAGACCGCTGCCGCTTCCGGCGTGTAGTTGGTCTTGAGGTAATCAAAGAGCTGGATCGGCAGCGTCGCGGTGCCGATGCTCTTGAGCAGCAGCGAGATCGTGTAGATGTCGAAGGAGATCACGAAGGAGAACAGCGTGCCCCCGATCAGGCCGGGCTTGATCAGCGGCAACACGATGCGGCGGAAGCGCACCCAGGGTTTCGCCCCCAGCGAACGCGCGGCCATGGTCCAGTCGGTATCGTAGCTTTCAAGGCTGGCCGAGACGTTCATGAAGACGAAGGGCAGCGTCATCAGCACGTGGCCGACCAGCATCCCGAACATGGTCTTGGTGCCGATTCCCACCCCGTAGAGGAAGAACAGCAGCGCCACCGCCGTCAGGATCTCGGGCAGCAGCAGCGGAGAGATCAGCGCGACGCGCAGCCATTCCTTCCGCTTGCCGGCGAAATGCACGTAGTAGAGCGCCGCCATGGTGCCGATGATCACCGAGAAGAAGGTGGCGATCGCCGCCACCCAGAGCGAGGTGCCGATGGCGCGCAGGAACACGTCGTTGTGGAAGAAGGTCACGTACCAGCGCAGCGACAGGCCCTGCGGCGGGAAGGTCAGGAAGGCCCCCGCGTTCAGCGAGGCCCCGATGACGACGATGATCGGCGCCATCAGGAAGATGTAGACCAGCAGGCAGAAGATATTGAGAGTCCAGCGCGACATCAGGTTTTCCACTTGATCCGGGTGAGGCGGGCGAAGATCAGCACGGTGCCGCCGCCGACCACCGCAAGGGTCAGGGCAAGGGCCGCGCCGAAGGGCCACTGGAAGGTGTCGAGCATGGCATCGACCACGGTGACGGCGGTGGTCTTGACCCGGAAGCCGCCGATCAGGGCGGGCGTCACGTAGGACGACAGCGAGAGCACGAAGACCAGAATGCAGCCGGACTGGATGCCGGGCATCGCCAGCGGCAGCAGCACCCGGCGGATCACCGTGAAGCGCTTGGCGCCAAGCGAGCGCGCCGCGGCGGGCACCGAAGGGTCGATGCCCTGCACCGCGCTCATGATGGGCAGGATCATGAAGGGCAGGAAGACATGGGTCAGCGCGATGATGATGCCCAGCGTGTTGTACATCAGCGGCAGCGGGTGGTCGATCAGCCCCCAGTCCCGCAGGGTCCGGTTGATGACGCCGTTGTTGCCCAGCAGGATCGTCCAGCCGTAGCTGCGGATGACGATGCCCACCAGCAGCGGCGAGAGCACGATGCCATAGGCCAGCCCCCGCAGGAACAGCTTGGGCCGAGCCAGCTGGAAGGCCACCGGCAGCGCGATCAGCAGCGTCACCAGCGTGGTGATCGCCCCGATCAGCATCGTGTTCAGCGCCTGGCCGATGTAGTACCACTGCGAGAAGATGCGCCCGAAGTTGCCAAGGGTGTAACCCTCACCGAAGGGGGTGCCCTCGCCCGGCGTGCGGAAGGCCGAGGTGATGACCGTGACATAGGGCACGGCCAGGAAGACCGTCAGCAGGATCGCCGCCGGCAGCAGAAGAAGGATGGCGGTGCGCTGGCGCATCTCAGCCCTCCCCGTCCAGCATCCAGAACCGCGACGGGTCGACCGACAGGCGCACCTCGTCCCCGACCATGACGCGATGGCGCGGGATGGTCTTGACGTCCATGCGGGTGCCGTCGGCGAACTCCAGAACGTAATCCACGATGGCGCCGGAATATTGCAGGCTGATCACCTTGGCGGGCACGCCCTGCCCGGCATCGGCGCGATGCAGGTCCACCGCCTCGGGGCGCAGGACCAGCGTGACCTTTGCACCGGGCTGCGCCGGGAAGGGCAGCGGGATCTCTCCGAACGGCGTGTCGACGTGATCGGGGCGATGCGCTTCGACCACGGCGGGGATCAGGTTCACCTGACCGACGAAGCCCGCCACGGTGGCGGAACGGGGCTGTTCGTAGATCTCGCTCGGGGCGCCGGCCTGGGCGATGGTGCCATCGAACATCACCACCACCAGATCGGACATGGTCATCGCCTCGGCCTGATCATGGGTGACATAGACCGTGGTGATGCCGACGCGCTTTTGCAGGGCGCGGATGAAGACCCGCATCTCCTCGCGCAGCTTGGCGTCGAGGTTGGCAAGCGGTTCGTCCAGCAGCAGGATGCGGGGCTCGATCACCAGGGCGCGGCCGATGGCGACGCGCTGCTGCTGGCCGCCCGAAAGCTGCGCCGGGTAACGGTCTGCCAGGTGATCCAGCTGCACCATCTCCAGCGTGGCCTGGACGCGGCGCTTGATCTCGGCCTTGCCGATCTTGCGCATCTCCAGCCCGAAGGCGAGGTTCTGGAACACCGTCATGTGCGGGAACAGCGCATAGTTCTGGAACACCATGCCGATGTCGCGGTCCTCGGCGGGCACGCGCACCACGTCCTGACCATCGAAGGTGATCGCGCCGCTCGAGACATCCTCGAAGCCGGCCAGCATCTTCAGTGTCGTGGTCTTGCCGCAGCCCGAAGGCCCGAGAAGCGAGACGAACTGCCCTGAAGGGATCGTCAGTGAAATCGCATCTACCGCCGGTTTGTGGCCTGAATAGATCTTGGTCAGCCCGTCCAACCTAACTTCGGTCATCTGCTTGCCTGCCTTGGGGTACGTTCAGAAGTGCAAAACGGGGCCGCGCGGAACGCGACCCCGGTCGGTGCCGGAACGGGCCTCAGCCCACTTCCTTGGCCCATTGCTCGGAGAGCTTGTCCTGGTTCTCGTTCACGAAGGCCCAGTCCCATTGCAGGATCTTGTCCATCTCCTTGCCCGACACGGGGACCTGTTCCTTCAGGTCGTCCGGCACCACGACCTTGGAGTTGGTCGGCGAGATGTAGAACTGCTTCATCATCATCTCCTGGATCTCGGGCGAGATCAGGAAATCGATGTAGGCATAGGCCAGATCCTTGTGGGGGGCATGGGCGCAGATGTTCATCGTCTGGTCGAAGGCGATCAGGCCCTCTTCGGGGATGATGTAATCCACCGGCAGGCCCTGCTTCTTCAGGCGCGCGATCTCGGCAAAGTCGAAGGGCGCGATGACGATCTCGCCCTGGGCAAGCGCGGTGGACAGGTTGATGTCGACCTGAATGGTGCTGCCCAGCTTCTTCAGCGCGGCAAAGCCCGCGTCGGTGTCGTACTGGTCCTTGCCGAAGATCTTGGAGAACAGCAGCAGCTCCATCTTCCCGGCGGAGTTGGCGAAGTTGTAAAGGCCGATCTGGCCCTTCACATCCGGGTTGTCCCAGAAATCGCGCCAGCCGGTGGGCTTTTTCGCCAGAATGTCAGAGCGGTAGCCGATGCCGATGGGCGAATAGCAGGCGACCAGCGCGGCGCCGTCATCGGTCTTGGCGATCGGGTAGAGGTCGGCGTAGTTCGGGATCTTCGCCAGATCGAGCTTTTCGAAATAGCCCTCCTTGCGCAGGCCCTGGGCGAAGACCTCGTTGGTCATCACGATGGAATAGGGCGGGTTCTCGATACCGGCGGCGCGCAGGTTGGCACCGAAGACGCGGCCGTTGCCGACATCAAGCGTGACCTTGGCACCGGTCTTCTTCTCGAAGGCGGGGGCGATGTTGTCGCGCCAGAACTGTTCCCAAACGCCGCCGAGGGTCGGCACGACAAGGGTTTCGGCATCCTGGGCAAAGGCGTAGCGGGGCAGCATGGCGCCGAGGCCCATGGCCCCCATGGCGCCCAGGGCTTGCCGTCTGGTGATGGTCATCTGGTTCTCCAAGTTGGTCGGGTCGTTGGGTCGGACCGTCGTTGCGGCCCCGGTTCCCTGCCCCGCGCGGGACAGGACGGGCGATCTGCGCCGCCCTTGATCTTGACTGCGGCTCCGGCCCTTTCGGGCCGGTCGCAGGGGTCAGCCGCCGAAGGCCTGGCTGGTCTTCAGCGCGATGTAATCGGCAAAGCTGATGGGGTCGTATTTCGCGCCGTCACCAGCGAAGGGCGGCAGGCATTCGATCATGGTTTCCGCCGAAGGGTTCAGGAAGAACGGGATCGACTGGCGCCGCGCCGTGCCCTTGAAGCCCGAGGGCGGGTTGGCGACGCGGTGCGGGGTGCTGACCCATTCGTCGTTGGACCAGCGCATGAAGGCATCGCCGATATTGACCACATAGGCGCCCTCGATATTGGGCGCGTCCAGCCAGACCCCGTCGCGGCGCTGCACCTGAAGCCCGCCCGCCGAAGCCTCGGAGCGCAGGATGGTCATGAAGCCGTAGTCGGTATGTTCGCCCGCGCGCAGCTGGCCGGGCTCGGGGGCCTCGGGCTGTTCGGGGTAGTTGATGACCCGCAGCGCCGAGAGGTGGTTTTCGAACGCGGGTTCGAAATGGTCGGGCGCCAGCCCGATGGCCGAGCAGAATATCGCGCGCAGGTGCTTCGCCAGTGTCTCCATCTCGGCAAAATAGGCGCGGAAGGCGGCCTCGATCCCCTCGGGGCGGTCGGGCCAGGTGTCGCCGGCCAGCAGCGGGCCGAAGTTCAGGCTTTCCTTCAGATCGCCCGGGGTCTTCATGCCCAGCGTGCCCGCCAGCGCCTCTTCCTTCATCGGTGCGAAGGCGATGCCGCCGGTCACGCCGCGTCCGCGCCCGATGGTCGCCTTCCAGTCCTGCGGTTCATCGAAGAAGTCATGCGCCAGGTCGTAGAGGCGCTTGGTCACCGCCGGATCGACACCATGGCCGGTGACCAGGAAAAAGCCCGATTGGGTCGCCGCGGCCTCGATCTGGCGGACCACGTCAGCGGCACCGGTACCGCCCGAAATGAAGGCGGAAATGTCCACCACCGGGATCATGTCGATTGTGTCAGTCGCCACAGCGCACCCCCTCAGCCATGGGGAAGCCCCATGCGGAATTCGTAAAGTTCTTTGTTTTCAAGAGCCGAGGTCGGTCCCGCGGCCCCATACAAAACAATTGTTGACGAGCAAAACTGTTGTTGTCTAGAAAAATCACATCTCCGGAAAGGAAAGGCGCCGCATGGACGAGCTTTCGCCGCTTGAGGCAGCAATCCTCAGGCACATCACGCACAATCCCTTTGCAGGGCAGCAGGAAACGGCCGATCAGCTGGGCATCGCCCGTTCGACCGTCGCCGCGCATATCGTGTCGCTGACGCGCAAGGGCTACATCCTGGGCCGCGGCTACGTGCTGCCGGCGGCCAAGCGGGTGGTCTGCGTGGGCGGCGGTGTCCTGGACCGGAAATACCGGGCAAAACAGGGGCTTCAGCGCGGCACCTCGAACCCGGTCGAGGGCTTTCATTCCTTCGGCGGCGTCGCCCGCAACGTGGTCGAAAACCTCGCCCTGCTGGGCCATTCCACCAGCTTCCTCTCCGTCGTCGGAGAGGACGAGACCGGCCGCCACCTGCTGGGCCACCTGCGCGACCGCGGCGTCGACGTGAGCCAGGTCGGCACCTCCAACCGGCGCTCGACGGCGGAATATTGTGCGATTCTCTCGCCCGAGGGCGAACTGGAGCTGGGAATCGCCGACATGGAGATCTTCGAGGAGCTGGGGCCCGAACGGCTCGACCGCGCCTGGTCGCACATCGCCAGCGCCTCGATGGTGTTCTCGGACTGCAACCCGCCGCTGGAGACGATCCTGGCCCTGATCGAACGCCGTAAGGCCAGCCGCTTCCGCCTGGCGATCGACCCGGTCTCGACCCACAAGGCACGCAAGCTGCCGCAGGACCTGTCCGGCATCGACCTGCTTTTCATGAACGTGGACGAGGCCAACGGCTACCTCGGCACCGCCCTGCCCAACACCCGCGAGGGCGCGCTGGCGGCATGCGACGCGCTGCGTGCCCGGGGCGCGGGCGGCTGCGTGATCAGCGTCGGCGTGCGCGGCATGGCCGTCTCCGAAGACGAGACCCGCGCCTTCATCCCCGCCGTGCCCTCCCACCCGGTCGAGGTGACCGGCGCGGGCGATGGCATGATCGCCGGAACCCTCCACGCCCTGATGGGCGGCGCCCCCCTGGCCGAAGCCGCCCGCACCGGCAGCCTTTTGGCCGCGCTGACCGTGGAAACCGCAACGACCGTGCGCGCCGACCTCAGCGCGCAGCTTCTCGAAACCAGCCAGCACCGCCTTTCCCCGGCAGAGCTGCACCCAGCAGCGGAGTAAACCTGCATGACCGCCCTCCTCCTCGAACTCTCGCCCGAAGTCGATGCCGCCCTGAAGGCCGGCACCGCCATCGTCGCGCTGGAGTCGACCATCATCACCCACGGGATGCCCTATCCCGCCAACCTGGAGACCGCGAAGGCCGTCGAGGGCGAGATCCGCGCCAAGGGCGCGACCCCCGCGACCATCGCCGTCATCGAGGGCCGCATCAAGGTGGGCCTGACCGGCGAAGAGCTGGACATCCTGGCCCAGGCCAAGGACGTGGTGAAGGCCTCCTCCCGTGACCTCGCCGTGGCCATGGTCAAGAAGCAGTGGGCCGGCACGACCGTTTCCTGCACCATGCGCATCGCCGAGCTGGCCGGCATCCGCGTCTTCGCCACCGGCGGCGTCGGCGGCGTGCACCGTGGCGCCGAAGAGACCTTCGACATCTCCGCCGACCTGACCGAACTGGGCCGCACCGAGGTCGCCGTGGTCTGCGCCGGCGTGAAATCCCTGCTGGACATCCCGAAGACCCTGGAAGTGCTGGAAACCCAGCGGGTTCCGGTTGTCGCCTACGGCACCGACCACTTCCCCGCCTTCTTCGCCCGTGAAAGCGGCATGATGGCCGATCACCGCCTGGACGCCGCCGCCGACATCGCCGCGATGATCAAGGCCCATGCCGAGATCAAGGCCGGCACCGGCATCCTGGTCGCCAACCCCGTCCCCGAGGCCGACGCGCTGAGCCCGACCGAGATCGACGGCATCATCGACGCCGCCGTCGCCGAAGCCGCCGAAAAGGGCATCGGCCGCAAGGCCCTGACGCCCTTCCTGCTGTCGGCGATCAACCAGGCCTCCGAGGGGCGCAGCCTCAAGGCCAATATCGCGCTGGTGCTGAACAACGCCCGCCTTGCCGCCGACATCGCCGTCGCGCTGGCCGCCTGAGGACCGAAAGATGACCTACGAGACGATCCTTTACACCAAGGACGAACACGACAAGTTCGCGACCATCACGCTGAACCGTCCCGACAAGCTGAACGCGATGAACAAGGACTGCATCCGGGAAATCGACGCGGCGGTTGCCGCCGCCGTCGCCGACCCGGACGTGAACGCGCTGATCATCACCGGCGCGGGCCGGGCGTTCTCTTCGGGCTATGACCTGCAGGGCGGCGACTTCGTCGTGGACTTCGACTTCTGGGTCGAGGACATGACCGAGAACGCCACTGCGCTGCTGAACATCTGGAAGGCGCCGATCCCCGTGATCGCCGCCGTCAACGGCTACTGCCTGGCCGGCGCGCTTGAGCTGATGATGTCCTGCGACCTTGCCATCGCCGCCGACAACGCCAAGTTCGGCGAACCCGAAGTGCGCCACAACTCCGGCCCGCCGGCGCTGATGATGCCCTGGCTGCTGCACACCCGCGACGTGCGCTACCTGATGTTCACCGGCGATATCATCGACGCCCAGGAGGCCGACAAGATGCGGCTGGTGAACAAGGTCGTCCCCGCGGACGAGCTGAAGCTGCGTTCGGAAAACCTGGCGCGCAAGATGGCGCGGATGCCGACGCCTGCGCTGAAGTACACCAAGAAGTCGATCAACAACCAGCAGCTGGTGGCCGGTCTTCAGGCGTCCTTCGACTACAACATCACCTCGATCGCCGGTCTGCACGTCACGACCGAGGGCGAGGAATGGATGCGCAAGCTCGCCAAGATGACCCTCAAGGAATATCTCGAATACCGGGATTCCCCCTTCCGTGGGCTTGACTGAGGGGCCTGACCTCTCGGCGCTCTTCGCGCCCGGATCGGTCGCCGTCATCGGCGCCTCCGAGCGCGAAGGCTCGTCCGCCGGCTACGTGATGAAGAACCTGGCCCGCTTCGGATATGCGGGCCGGGTGATCCCCGTGCATCCGCGCGGCGGCAGCGTCTTCGGCCTGCCCGCCGTGACGGCGCTGGCGGATCTTGAGACACCCCCCGACTGCGCGGTGCTGGGCCTGCGCGCCGATCTGGTGCCCCAGGCCCTGGAAGAGGCCGGCGCGGCGGGCGTGAAGGCCGCCGTCATCCTGGCCTCGGGGTTCCGCGAAAGCGGGGCCGAGGGGGCCGCGCTGGAAACCCGGGTCGCGCAGATCGCCGAACGTTACCGCATGGCGGTGGTCGGGCCGAACTGCCTGGGCACGGTGGCGACCGGCACGGGTGCCGCCCTTTATTCCTCGACCCTGTCCCCCGATCTGCCGAAGGGGCGCGTCGCGCTGATCTCGGCCTCGGGGGCGACGGCCATCGCGCTGACGCATTCCGGGCAGATCGGCCTGGGCCATGTTGTCACCGCCGGCAATGCCGCCGTGACCGGGCTGGCCGATTACCTGTCGTGGTTCGCCCGCGATCCCGGAACCGACGTGATCGCCCTGGTGATCGAGGGGATCGGCGACCCCGATGCCCTGGCCGCCGCGATGGAACAGGCCCATGCCGCCGGCAAGCCGGTCGTGGCGCTGCGGGTCGGACGATCCGCCGCCGGGCAGCGTGCCACCGCCGCCCATACCGGCGCGCTGGCCGGATCCGAGGACGCCGCCCGCGCCTTCTGCGCCCGGGTGGGCCTGATCGACATGCCCGACATGGACAGCTTCCTGGCCGCCGTTCGGCTGTGTTCCGCCCTGCCCCGCCCGCCCGCGATCAAGGGCGCCGCCGTGCTCGGCGTCTCGGGCGGCGGGGTGGCCCATGCCGCGGATATCGCCTCGGAAACCGGGCTGCCCCTGGCCGATCTGACCGCCAGGACGGTGCAGGCCCTGGCGGATCTTCTGCCGGGCTTTGCCACGGCGCAGAACCCGCTCGACGTGACCGGGGTGCCCTTTGCCGATCCCGCGCTTTACGCCCGCATCCTGACGATCCTGTCGGAGGATCCGGGCGTCGGCGTCATCGTCGCGGCACAGGACGCGCCCCCGGCGCTGGCCCCCGAAATGGCGGCGGAATACCTGGGGATCGCCGGGGCGGTGGCCGCCTATGACGGCCCCAAGCCCGTGGTGGCGCTGGCCAACCTTTCGGACGGTCTGCACGGGGACGTGGCCCGGGCCTACGGCACGGCGCCCCGCCTGAAGGGCACCCGCGCCGGGCTGACCGCCGTCGCCGGCTGGATGGGAACGCCCCGTGCCTCCTCCTGGCGCCGCGCCATCGGCACCGCGCCCCTGACAATGATGAGCGAACAGCAGGCCCGCACCCTGATGGCCGCCTGCCACCTGCCCTCTCCGGCCGAAGCACTGGCGACCAGCGCGCGCGAAGCGCAGCAGATCGCGGCCCGGATCGGCGGCCCGGTGGTGCTCAAGATCGCCTCTGCGGACATTGCCCACAAGACCGAAGCCGGCGGCGTCGCGCTGGACGTGCACGCGGCCACCGCCGCCGACACCTTCACCCGGATCATGGCGCAGGCCCACGCCTACGCGCCCGAAGCGCGGCTTGATGGCGTGCTGGTGCAGGAACAGGTTTCCGGCGGGATCGAGGCCGTCCTGGGCCTTGTGCGCCATGATCCCTACGGGCTGGGGCTGGTCGTCGGGCTGGGCGGTACGCTGGTCGAGCTGCTGGCCGACAGTGCCTTCGACCTGCTGCCGGTGGATGCCGAGCGCGCCCGCGCAATGCTGGGCCGGACCCGTCTGGGCGCCCTTCTGAAAGGCTACCGGGGCGCGCCCGCAGGCGACGCAGAGGCGCTGATCCGCGCCATGGTCGCCCTGTCGGACTTTGGCTGCACTCACGCCGAGACGCTGGAAGCGGTGGACCTGAACCCGGTCCGCGTCCTGCCGCAGGGGCTGCGCCTGCTCGACGCGCTGATCCTGCCGAAACAGAACCTCCCCTGACTGCCGGAAGAGCCCTGCGGCTCTTCCGGCGCTTTTTTCAGTCCAGCTTGGCGCGGGCCGCGCGATAGGCGGTGACCGAAGCCTCTTTCACGGGGCCGAAACCGCGGATCATCTGCGGCAGCGCGGCGATCTGCACGGCGCGGGCGTGGGTTTCCGGGGACAGCCCGGCGATCAGCCCCTGCACCTCGGCCTCGAAATCGGCGATCAGGGCGCGTTCCATCCGGCGTTCTTCGGTGCGCCCGAACGGGTCGAGCGGCGTGCCGCGCAGCACCTTCATCGCCTTCAGCACCTTGAAGCCACGGTCCATCTGCGCCCCGAAGGCACGTTTCGCAGGCCGGCCCGTGCGCCCGTCGGGCTTGGAAATCACCGGCGGGGCAAGGTGGTAGCGGATCTTGTAATCGCCCTCGAAGGTCTCGGCGATGCGGGCCTTCTGGCTGGCATCCAGGTGCAGCCGGGCGACCTCGTATTCATCCTTGTAGGCCATCAGCCGGAAGGCCGAGGTGGCAACGGCGCGGGTCAGATCCTCGCCCAGATCGCCCTCGGCGCGGCGGGTGGCCTCGACCAGCTTCAGGTAGCGTTTCGCATAGCGGCCCGACTGGTAGCCGGTCAGGTAGGAGGCGCGGCGCGCGATGAACTGCTCCAGCATTTCCTCGACCGGCTCGGCCTCGGCGGGGACGACCTCGTGCGCCATGGCCAGCACGCCCTTCGGGTCGAGGAAGGCGCGGCGGCCCCAGTCGAAGGCGGCAAGGTTGGCCTCTCCGCCCCGGGCACCGCCGATGGCCTTGGTGAGCGCGGCAAGGCTGATCGGCACAAGGCCCGCCTGCCAGGCGGTCCCGAGGATCAGCAGGTTGGTCGCAATTGCATCGCCCATCAGGCCCACGGCCATCTCCGTCCCGGCGACGGGGCGGCAGGCGCCCTCTGCCACCAGCCCCGAAAGCACCTTCAGCGCCGAAGACTTGCGGAATTCCATCGCGGTGTTCTGCACGAAGCTGGCGTTCGGAGCGAGGCGGTCATCGACGACCACCTGCGTACGCCCGGCGCGGATCGAGGGGCGGACCTTGGCGGATTGCGCCACCAGCATGTCGAAGGCGAGGACCAGATCGGCCTCCCCCTCGCCCACCCGGGCGGCGGTCAGGGCGTGCGGATCGCGCGCCAGCCGCAGGTGGCCCACCACGGCGCCGTTCTTCTGCGCCAGCCCGGTCTGGTCGAGGGATTGCACCGCAAGACCATCGAGATGCGCGGCCCTGGCCAGCACCTGGCTGACCGTCAGCACCCCGGTGCCGCCGATGCCCGCGACCAGCAGGGAAAAGACGCCATCGACTGCCGGCACCACGGGATCGGGGATCGGGGTGGCGGCGGCCTCGGCGCGTTTCACGGCGGGCTTCCTCAGGGTGCCGCCCTCGATGGTGACGAAGCTGGGGCAGAAGCCCTTCAGGCAGCTCTGATCGCCGTTGCACGAGCTCTGGTTGATCTCGCGCTTGCGGCCCAGCGGCGTGTCCTTCGGCTCGATCGAGATGCAGCCCGATTGCGCGGAACAGTCGCCGCAACCCTCGCAGACCAGATCGTTGATGAAGACGCGGGTGTCGATTTTCGGGAATTCGCCGGTCTTGCGGCGGCGGCGCTTCTCGGCGGCGCAGACCTGATCGAAGACCAGAACCGTGGTGCCCTCGACCTCGCGCAGGTGGCGCTGCACCTCGTCCAGACGGTCGCGGTGGTAGACCTTCACATTGGCCGGCAGCGCGCCCTTGTGGCGCTCGGGCTGCTCGGCCACCACGACGACCTCGCGCGCGCCCTCGGCCAGGACCGAGGCGACGACCTTGGGCACGCTCAACTCGCCGTCATGGGGCTGGCCGCCGGTCATCGCGACCGCATCGTTGAAGAGGATCTTGTAGGTGATGTTGACCTGCGCGGCGATGGCGGCGCGGATCGCCAGCAGGCCGGAATGGAAGAAGGTCCCGTCGCCCATGTTGGCGAAGATGTGTTTTTCGTCGGTGAAGGGAGAAAGGCCCAGCCAGCTGATCCCTTCGGCGCCCATCTGGGTGAAGGTCGAGGTCTCGCGCCCCTCGACCCCGATCACCATCATGTGGCAGCCGATGCCGGTGGTGGCGCGGCTGCCATCGGGCAGGCGGGTCGAGATCGAATGCGGGCACCCCGAGCAGAAGTAGGGCTCCCGGTTCATTTCGGGCAGCGGTTTCAGCTTCGGCGCCGGGGCGTCCTCGATCCGGGCGGGGATGCGGGCGCGCAGATCTTCGGGCAGGCGCATCAGGATCGCGCGGGCGACCATGTGGGGCGTCTGTTCCCCAAGCGCCGAGAGCAGGGCCGTGCCCTCGGGCGTCGTCTTGCCGCTGACCTTCGGGCGGGGATCGGCGTTGAACAGCAGGGACTTGAGCTGATCTTCGATGACGGGGCGCTTTTCCTCGATCACAAGGATCTCGTCGCACTGGTCCGCGAAGGCGCGCAGGCCCTCGGGCTCCAGCGGCCAGACCAGCCCGACCTTGCGCAGGCGGATGCCGTATTGCGCCAGATCGTCCTCGTCCAGCCCCAGCAGGCCAAGCGCCGCGCGCAGGTCCAGCCAGCTCTTGCCCGAGGCGATCAGACCCAGACGGGCGTGCCCCGCGCCATAGCTTTCATCAAGGCCGTTCAGCCGCGCGAAGTCCTGCGCCACGCGCAGCTTCTTCTCCAGGCGGGCCTCTTTCGGGAAGGGGCCGTCAGGCCAGCGCAGCGACAGGTTCTCGGGGATCTCGGGCAGGACGGCGGGCGCCATCAGCCCTTCGAGCGACACGGTGGCCGAGCTTTCGACGACCTCGGTCTGGCACTTGAAGCCGACCCAGACACCGGCGGCGCGCGACATTTCCCAGCCCAGCAGGCCGAAGCGCAGGTAATCCTGCACGCCCGCCGGGGCGATCACCGGGATCTGCGCCGCGATCATGTCATGTTCGGTCTGGTGTGGCAGGGTCGAGGAGACCGCGCCATGGTCGTCGCCCATCAGCGCCAGCACCCCGCCATGGGGATTGGTGCCATCGGCATTGGCATGGCGCAGCGCGTCGATGGACCGATCCACCCCCGGCCCCTTGCCGTACCACATGGCGAAGACGCCATCATAGCGCACCCCTTCGAACAGCGCGGTCTGCTGGGTGCCCCAGGCGGCGGTGACGGCCAGATCCTCGTTCAGGGCGGGGTGGAAATGGATGTGCTCCTCGGCCAGAGCCTTTTTCTGGCGCATCATCTCTCGGTCAAGCTGCGCCAGGGGGGATCCCCGGTAGCCCGTGACATAGCCCGCCGTGTTCAGCCCTGCCGCCGCATCGCGCTGGCGCATCAGCACGGGCAGTTTCGCCAGCGCCTGGTTGCCGGAGAGGAAGGCCATCCGGGCGGTCTTGGGGGAAAGCGTGTCGGGTTTGCTCATGGCGGGTCCCTTGGGTCTTGGCGGCTGCTCAGGGCAGGACGCGGCCGGGGTTGAGGATACCCCTTGGATCGAGAAGCTGTTTCAGGCCGCGCAGCACGTCCAGTTCGGCGGCATTGCGCACCAGCGGCAGGTATTTCGCCTTTTCGCGGCCCAGCCCGTGTTCCGCCGAGATCGCGCCACCATGGGCGGCCAGCGCCCCGAAGACGATCTGCGCCACGGTGTCGGGCTGGTCGGTGTCGACGATGTAATGCAGGTTGCCATCGCCCAGATGGCCGAAGACATAGATGCCGATGCCGGGCAGCGCGGCCTCCAGCCCGGTGCGGGCATCGTGCAGGAAGGCCTCCATCGCGGCGGTGGGCAGGCCGATGTCGAAACCCACCGGCGCGGTGAGCGAGAACACCGCCTCGGCGCAGGCCTCGCGCAGGGCCCAGAGGGCGGCACGCTGAGACCCGGAGGCGGCCAGCGTGGCATCCTCCAGCTCTCCGGCCTCGATGGCCTCCATCAGCACGGCGCCCAGGTGATCGGGATCGGCGCCCTCTTCCAGCTCGACCAGCACCTGAACGGCACCGGGGGCGATGGGGGAAACGTGGCCCGCGGTGGTGATGCGGTCGAACAGCGGGCGGTCGATGATCTCGAAGGCCAGAAGCGCCGCCGGGGCATCGCGGCGCAGGCGCGCCAGCAGGGCGCGGGCGGCGGCGATGCCGGGGGCGCTGCCGAAGAAGGTGGCGGCGGGTCCGGGCGCGGGCCGCAGCGCCAGGCAGACGCGGGTGATCACGCCCAGAATGCCTTCGGAGCCGATGAAAAGCTGCTTCAGGTCGGGGCCGGAATTGTCTTTGGCCAGGCTGCGGGTGTGGCCCATCACCCGGCCATCGGCCAGCACGACCTCAAGCGAGATCACGTGGGCCCGCGTCATGCCGTGGCGGATCACGTTCAGCCCTCCGGCATTGGTGGCGCAGATCCCGCCCACCGTCGCAGTGCCGCGCGCGCCGATATCGACGCCGAACGACAGGCCCGCCGCCTCGGCCGCCTCCTGCACCCGTTGCAGGCTGACGCCCGCCTCGGCGACGATGCTGCCCGAAACCGGATCGACGGGATCGAGGCGCGTCATGCGATCAAGGCTCAGCGCGACTTCGCCCGCGCGCGGCGTCGCGCCATTGGACAGCCCCGTGCGCCCGCCCTGCACCACCACCTTCAGGTCCAGGTCGTGACAGGCGGCCAGCATCCGGCTGACCTCTTCCGTGCAGGAAGGGCGCAGCACCAGCGCCGGCAGGCACTCCAGATTGCCTGTCTCGTCATGGCCATGGCCCGCGCCGATGGCCCCTGCGGCCAGCAGCGCCGGGCCGGGCAGATCCGCAAGGCGCGCCCTCAGCGCCGCGATCGCGGGAAGATCGGTCAAAGTGTCGCTCACGTCGGCAGTTCCGGGGCCGGGCCGGGGCAGATGCCGCGCCGGGCCAAGATTTCCATGGACAGGCCTCCACTGATCCGCTCATATTCATATTTGTCAAACCTATTATTCTTTTCCCCTCGCAGGGCGGGGGCCAACGGGCAGGACCGGCAGCGCATGAGTGTAAAATTCGGGCAGGTGGTGACGGCGGGGCTGGCGCGTCAGGTCGCGGACGAGATCCGCGCGGCGATCCTCGACGGGCGCCTGAAGGCCGATGACCGGCTGCCCGGAGAAGAGGAGATGGCGGCGCGCTTCGGCGTCTCCCGCCCCACCGTGCGCGAGGCGCTGAAACGGCTGGCGGCGCTGAACCTGATCCATTCCCGACGCGGCCCCACGGGCGGCAACTTCGTCAAGATGCCCGAGGTGGACGAGCTGGTGGACCAGCACTCGGCCTCGACCACGCTGCTGGTCGGCATGGGCGCCTTCGACTTCGACGAGATGATCACCGCCCGCCATCGCACCGAGGCGCTGTGCCTGGACCTGGCCTGCGCCCATCATGACGAGAGCGATCTGGACAAGATGCGGGCCGAGCTGGCGATCCAGAGCGACGAGGGCCTGGCCGACAGCGATTTCTGCGCCTCGGACGTGCGGTTCCATCGCGCGCTGGTCGATGCCGGGCGCAACGGCCCGCTGCGGCTGATGATGGGCACGGTGATCGAAAGCTTCATCCCGCTGCTGAACATGATCGTGGTGCGCCAGCGCGTGCGTGCCGAAACGACGGCGCTGCATGCCCGCCTGCTGGAGGCCGTCGCGGCCCGCGATACGGGCGCCGCGCGCGCCACCTTCGACCAGCTGATCGCGCATCTGACCCAGAACTACCGGGCGGCCATGTCGGCCCGGGACGCCCGCGGGGGCACCTCCCCGGGGGCATGAGCCACTCCTAACCAGAAAGGGCACCCCATGTCCGAGACTTTCGACGCAATGGTCATCACCGACGCGGGCGAGCGCAAGACCAAGGCCGAGGTGACGGCGCTGAGCCTCGCCGATCTTCCCGATTACCCGGTGCTGGTCGAAATCAGCCACTCCACCGTGAACTTCAAGGACGGTCTGGCGATCACCGGCAAGGGCCGCATCGCCCGCCGTCTGCCGATGATTGCGGGCATCGACCTGGCTGGCACCGTGGTCGAAAGCGCCTCGCCGGACTGGAAACCGGGCGACAAGGTGATCTGCAACGGCTGGGGCCTGAGCGAGACCGAGCAGGGCGCCTATGCGAAGTACCAGCGCCTGAAGCCCGAATGGCTGCTGCCCCTGCCCGAGGCCTTCACCCCCGAACAGGCCATGGCGATCGGCACCGCCGGCTACACGGCGGCGCTCTGCGTGCAGGCGCTGCTGGACTGGGGCAAGATCTCGAAAGAGGGCCCCGACGTGCTGGTGACCGGCGCGGCGGGCGGCGTCGGCTCTGTCGCCATCGCGCTGCTGGGCAGCATGGGCTACCCGGTCACCGCCGTCACCGGCCGCCCCGAGACGCATGAATACCTCTCGGGTCTCGGCGCGAAGAGTTTCCTCGACCGGGCCGAGATCGCCGAGGCCGGCAAGCCGCTGCAGGCGGAACGCTGGGCCGGGGCGGTCGACGTGGTGGGCTCGCATACCCTGGCGAACGTGCTGGCGCAGACCTGCTACGGCGGTGCGGTGGCGGCCTGCGGCCTGGCGGGCGGCGCCGATCTTCCGGCCACGGTGATGCCGCACATCCTGCGCGGCGTGGCGCTGCTGGGCGTCGATTCCGTCATGGCGCCGATGGAAAAGCGCAAGGCGGCCTGGAAGCTGCTGGCCGATCACCTCGATCCGGCGCTGCTGTCCTCGGTCTACAGCGTGCATCCCTTCGCCGAGCTGCCGCAGCTGGCCGCCGACATCATCGGCGGCAAGATCCGCGGCCGCGTGGTGGTCGAGATCTGATTGAGCGCCCCGGGGCGGCGGCCCACGCCGCCCCTTTCCCTTCGGCCAAGCGCATGCTTAAACGCGCTCAAACCGAAGGAGAGGCCATGTACACCGCCACCCTGCTCACCAGCCCCGTGACCCGCGGCCTGGACCCCGCGCTGATCGCCCCCCTGCGCAATGCCTGGGGCGGCGGAGAGATCACCTGGCTTGCCCCCGACGAGGCTGCGGAATTCTCCCTGCCCGCGATCCCGGAGAATTTCCGCACGGTCTGGGCCGACCTTCAGAAAATGCAGATCGACCTGAACATCCAGGAGACGGCCGGGCGCCGGAAGCGGATGCTGCTGGCGGACATGGATTCGACGATGATCTGCCAGGAATGCATCGACGAGCTGGCGGACGAGGCCGGAGTCGGCGCACGGGTGAAGGACATCACCGCCCGGGCGATGAACGGAGAGCTGGACTTCGAAGGTGCCCTGACCGAACGCGTCGGCCTGCTGAAGGGCCTGCCGCTGTCGGTGATCGACAAGGTTCTGGAAACCCGCATCACGCTGATGCCCGGCGGCCCGACCCTGCTGGCAACGATGAAGGCCGGGGGCGGCTACTGTGCGCTGGTCTCGGGCGGCTTCACCGCCTTCACCGAAGCCGTCGCCGCGCGCCTCGGCTTCGACGAGAACCGCGCCAACACGCTGTTCCATGAAAACGAAGCCCTGACCGGCGAAGTGGGCCGCCCGATCCTGGGTCGCGAAGCCAAGGTCCAGGCGCTGGAAGAGATCACCGCGAAGCTCGGCATCACCGAGGCCGAAGTGATCGCCGTGGGCGACGGCGCCAACGATCTCGGCATGCTGACCCGCGCCGGCACGGGCGTGGCACTACACGCCAAGCCCTCGGTCGCAGCCCAATGCGAGGTCCGGGTGAACTTCGGCGACCTGACCGCGCTTCTCTACCTGCAGGGCTACGCGAAACCCGACTTCGCCTGATCCGGAAAAGGAGGGGCGGACCCGGCATCGAGCCGGGCCCGCCCCTGCCGTCTCCTTCGGAGCCGGCCCAGCTCCCCTGTCATCTGGCCCGAAATATCCCGGGGGAGTCTCCGCAGGAGACGGGGGCAGAGCCCCCTCAGGCCCCGTAGGGCACCCAGACCGTCTTCACCTCGCTCGCCTGCTCCAGCACATCCCGCCCCTCGAAGGCGTCCCAGTCCGTGGCGTATCCGTCATTGACCCAGGTCCGCTTGAGGCTCCCGGCACTTTCCGCCTCGATCACCGCACTTACGTCGCCCCCCGAGAAGCTCCAGACCGCATCCACATCCATATGCGCCGCCAGCACCGGCGCCAGCTCCGCATGGGGCCCCGACAGGATGTTGACCACACCACCCGGCACGTCCGAGGTCTCCAGCACCTGGCAGAAATCGCCCGCGACCAGCGGCGCGGCCTCTCCGGTGACCAGCACCACCCGGTTGCCCATGGCGATCGCCGGGGCCATCAGGCTGACCAGCCCCAGCAGCGGCGCCTCTTCCGGGCACAGCGCCCCGATCACCCCGACGGGTTCGCGCACCGCCAGCGCCATGCCCCGCATCGGCACCTGCCGCAGATCACCGCCGAACTTGTCCGCCCAGGCGCCATAGCTGAACAGCCGCGACACGGCGGCCTCAACCTCCCGCGCCCCATGCTTCACCCCGGTCAGATCCTCGATCCGGGCGGCGAATTCCGCACTCCGCGCCTCGAGGTTCTCGGCGATGTAATAGAGGATCTGGGCGCGCAGATGCGCCGTCGTGCCCGCCCAGCCGGCAGCCCCCCGCGCCGCCTCGACCGCATTACGGATGTCCTTCCTTCCGGCGATGCCCACCTGCCCCGCCAGCCCCTTGCGGCCATAGACCGGACGCACCTGGCCGCCATCGGGGCGCACCTGCTTGCCGCCGATCAGGAATTTCGCCGTCCGGTCCAGCCCGGCCTGCGCTCCCGGCTCCCCGGTCATCGCCTTCACCGGCTTCAGCGGCTTGCGCTTGCCCGCAGGCCTCGTGTAGGCGCGCAGCCCCTCGGGGCCGCCCTCGCGCCCGAACCCGCTTTCGCGCACCCCGCCAAAGCCCGCCGCCGCGTCGAACATGTTCGACCCGTTGATCCAGACCACCCCCGCGACCAGCTTCGGCGCGATATCGAGGGCGACATTGATGTTCTCGCTCCAGACGCTCGCCGCCAGGCCATAGCGGGTGTCATTGGCCAGCTGCACGGCCTCGGCCGGGGTCCGGAAGGTGGTCGAGACCAGCACCGGGCCAAAGATCTCCTCCTGCATCAGCCGGTCCGAGGACTCCAGCCCGGTGATCAGCGTCGGCCCGTAATAACAGCCCTCAGGCAGGTCGCAGGGCTGGAACACCGCGCCGCCCGAGGCCTCGACCAGCGCCCTGATCCGCGCCAGCTGCACCGGATCGACAATGGCCCCCAGGTCGATCCCCTTGTCGAGCGGATCGCCCACCCGCAGCGTCGCCATGCGCGCCTTCACCTTGGCCAGGAAGCGCTCCGCCACGCCCTCCTGCACCAGCAGGCGGGATCCGGCACAGCAGACCTGCCCGCCGTTGAACCAGATCGCATCGACCAGCCCCTCGACCGCCGAATCCAGATCGGCATCCTCGAAAACGATGAAGGGCGACTTGCCGCCCAGTTCCAGCGTCAGCGCCTTGCCCTGCCCGGCGGTGGCGCGGCGGATCTTGCGGCCCACCTCGGTCGAGCCGGTGAAGGCCACCTTGTCGACACCTTCGTGCACCACCACGCGCTCGCCCACGATGCCATCGCCGGTGACAATGTTCAGCACGCCCTTCGGCAACCCGGCCTGACGGCAGATGTCGGCGAACAGCAGCGCACTCAGAGAGGTCCATTCCGCAGGCTTCAGCACCACCGTGTTGCCCGCCGCCAGGGCAGGCGCCACCTTCCAGGCCAGCATCAGCAGCGGGAAGTTCCAGGGGATCACCTGGCCGCAGACGCCGATCGCCTCGCGCCCCGGCATCTCCTCCTCGAACAGCTGCGCCATCCCGGCGTGGTAGTAGAAATGCCGCGCCACCAGCGGCAGATCGGCATCGCGCGCCTCGCGGATCGGCTTGCCGCAATCCAGCGTCTCCAGCACCGCCATCAGACGGGCATTCTTCTGGCAGAGCCGCGCAATGGCATAAAGCACCCGCGCCCGGCCCTTGCCGCCCAGGGCCTGCCACTTGCCCTGCGCCGCCCGCGCCGCGGCCACCGCCGCATCGACATCCTCCGCCGTGGCCTGGGTCACCTCGGCCAGCACCGCCCCGCTTGCGGGGTTGCGGGTCTCAAAGGTCTCCCCCGGCGCCCGGAAAGTGCCATCGATGAAACAGCCGAACCGCCCGCCAAAGCCTGCGATCCAGGCCAGCGCCTCGCCCGACGCCTCGGGCGCGGGACCGTATTCCATGCTCTCGAAGATCTCTTTCACGCGCATCCCCGCCCCCGTTTCATCTTTCCAAAAATATGCATTCGCCCGATCAGCCAGCGGCGTGACGCCAGCTGGCCGAATAGGCGCCCGTCACGTGATGCTCCAGCTGCCGCTCGATATCCCCCAGCAGCGAGGAGGCGCCGAAACGGAACAGGTCGGGCCGCAGCCAGCGGTCGCCCAGCTCTTCCTTGATCAGGCTCAGGTAGACCAGCGCGTCCTTCGCCTTGGAAATCCCGCCGGCGGGCTTGTAGCCCACCCGGATCCCGGTGCGTTCGTGGTAATCGCGGATCGCGCGGATCATCACCAGGCTGACGGGCAGCGTCGCGTTGACGCTTTCCTTGCCGGTCGAGGTCTTGATGAAATCCGCCCCCGCCATCATGCACACCAGAGAGGCCTTCGCGACATTCTGCAAGGTGCCCAGCTCTCCGGTGGCCAGGATCGCCTTCACATGAGCCTCCCCGCAGGCCGCGCGAAACGCCTGCATCTCGTCATACAGCGCCTGCCAGTTGCCGGTCAGCACATGCCGGCGCGAGATCACGATGTCGATTTCCTGCGCCCCCGCCGCGACGCTTTCGCCGATCTCGGCCAGCCGCAGATGGAAGGGCGAGAGCCCCGCCGGGAACCCGGTCGAGACGGCGGCGACCGGAATGCCGCTGCCCTCCAGCGCCCGGACCGCGGTTTCCACCATGTCGTGGTAGACGCAGACGGCGCCGGTGGTCAGCCCCTCCATGCCAAGCGCCGCCAGCAGATCCGCCCGCACCGGCTGCTTCGCCTTGGCGCAGAGACGGCGCACGCGCCCCTCGGTGTCATCGCCCGCCAGCGTCGTCAGGTCGATGCAGCTGATCGCCCGGCACAGCCAGGCCGCCTGATAGTCCTTCTTCAGGCTGCGCCGCCCCGGCAGGCTGGCCGCGCGGCGTTCGATGGCCGAGCGATTTGCCCGCGCCCCCGCCACCCAGTCCAGATCCAGCGCCATGCCGGGGTTGCGCGGCTCATGGCCCTGCGGGACCAGAGCAAGGTCCTTCGACCCGCTGGTGTCGGCCAGAATGTCGCTCTGCATGGCACCTCCAAAACCTGACGATCCGTTCAGGATCTCTCGCGAAAACCTTTCCAGAAGACAGGCCTTCGCGCAAGTCTCGCGTCGGGCTCAGGCGTCGTCCTGGGGCAGGAACTTGCGTGCGAGGGCGCGGAACCCCTCCCGCACCAGCATTTCCTCGCGGGTTTCCGTGACCGGCACGTAAAGCCCCTGCAACGCCGCCAGATAGGCGCGCGCCAGCGGCCCCTGCCCGATCAGCACCGCCTGCTGGCCCAACCAGAGCGCCTTGGCAGCGGCCATCTCGGCGCCGATCAGCAGCCCGAGGCGCGCGCCCGGCGCCTTCACCTGCGCCAGCGCGAAGGGCAGCCGGTCGGCCTCGTTCATGGCATCGTCCAACCCCTCGGCGGGGGTGGCGGCGCAGCCGAGGGCCTCGGCCAGCTCTCCGGTGGCGCTGGTCTGAAGATGGATGACCTCTCCGGCCGACAGGGTGACCCAATGCGTGCGGGTCTGCTTGACCACCAGCGCCAGGCCGTCCCAGTGCGGGTTCAGCGTCTGGAAGCCCAGCAGCCGCAGCCGGCAATGGGCCGAAAGCCCGCCCAGCGGCGGCAGGTGCTGCCCCTCGTGATTGCTGGGCAGCGCCTCGGGCAGCAGGGTGCCGGGCAGCGCGTCGCCGGGCACGGTGGGTTCGCCCACGACCAGGGTGCGCCCGGGCGGCATCTGCGCTCGGGTGATCTGTCCCTCGGGGCCCCAGCTTTCGGGGGCGTCGATCTCGTAACCTTGCCAGTTCATGCCCATGGGATAGGCCCCTGCCCGGCCCCGGTCAATCGCCCAGGTAACGGCGCAGCGCTTCGGGCGGATTGTCCAGCAGCGCCCGGGCCGGCGCAGGGGGATGGGCGGTGCCGCCTTCGACCAGCACGATCTCTCCGGCAATGCGGCGGGCATCCTCGGGCGCATGAGACACCATGAGGAGGGTCGCGCCGGTCTCCTCCACCAGCGCCGCGACCAGATCCAGCATTTCCGCCCGCAGCGCGGGGCCAAGGGCGGCGAAGGGTTCGTCCAGCAGCAGCAGCGGACGCTCCTGCACCAGGATGCGGGCCAGCGCGGCGCGGCTTTGCTGTCCGCCCGAAAGCTCGGCCGGGCGGCGCGGCCCGAAGCCCGCAAGGCCCACGCGCGCCAGCGCCTGCGCGACCCGGTCACGCTGAGCGGGCGTCAGGCGGCGCGCCGGTGTCAGGCCCAGGGCCACGTTGCGCGCGATGTCGAGATGGGGAAACAGGTTGCCGTCCTGGAACAGCATCGCCACGGGCCGCCGGCCCGGCGCCAGCCCCTCCAGCGGCTGCCCCTGCCACAGGACCGATCCGCCCTGCGCCGGGAAGAAGCCCGCGATCACCGAGAGCAGCGTCGATTTCCCGGCCCCCGAAGGGCCCAGAACGGCCACCTTCGCCCCGGGCGCCACGCGGAAATCGGCGCGCAGGCGAAAACTGCCCTGCCGGATGTCGAGGGATCTGAGGTCAAGCATCCGGGGCGGCGCCTCCGCGGTCGAAAAGCCAGAACAGGCCGAAGCTGAGCGCCATCAGGATCAGCCCCACGGCCGAGGCGGCCTCGGTCCGGTAGGCGCCCATCAGGCGATACATCAGCAGCGGCAGGGTGTCCTGTCCGGAGGTGCCGAACAAGGTGATGACCCCCAGATCCCCCATCGAGAGCGCCGCCGCAAGCCCGGCGCAAAAGCCCAGCGCGGGCCGCAGCCGCGGCAGCACCAGCCAGCGCAGCCGGGCCAGGCCGCGCAGGCCCAGCTGGTCGGCCAACCGCCCGTGATCGCTTTCGGCGCGGGCATAGGCAGGGGCCAGGATGCGCAGGCAGAAGGGCATCGCCATCAGCGTGTTGACCGCGACCAGCATCGGCAGCGCCAGCACCGAGGGTGCGATCACCGGATTCAGGATCAGGAACCAGCCGGTGCCCAGCACCAGCGGCGAAAGCGCCAGCGGCAGCAGCCCCACCCCCTGCACCACCGCGCTGAGCCCCGCCGCCATGCCAAGGCACAGCAGGCAGGTCAGCGCCGCCGAGGCCAGCGCGACCAGAACCGAGGTCATTGCCGCCCCCCAGATCCCGGCGGGAAGCTGTGCCAGCCCCGGCAGGCCCGACAGCGCCAGCGACAGGATCGGCGCCGCCAGGAAGGCCGCCGCCAGCATCAGCACCAACACATCGGCGCCGCGCCGCCAGCCCCGGGGCGCATCCCAGCGCGCGATGGGCCGGCCCAGCCCGGCGCCGCTGCCATCGGCCCGCGCGAAAACCAGCGCCGCCACGGCGGCCAGCGCCACCAGCGCGGTCTGCATCAGCGCCAGCACCGCCGCCCGGCCCAGGTCGAAATCGAAGGTGAAGGCCTGGTAGATCGCCAGCTCGACCGTGGTGGCGCGGGGGCCACCGCCCAGGATCAGCGCCACGGCAAAGCTGGCGAGGCAGATCGCGAAGATCGCCGCCAGCGCCCCCGGGACCACCTGGCGCAGCATCGGCACCTCCAGCAGGCGGAAGGTGGCGGCGGGCGGCAGGTTCAGCTGGGCGGCCAGGCGAAAGCGCTCTGCCGGGATCGCCTGCCAGCCCTGCAGCAGCATCCGGGTCGCCAGCGGCATGTTGAAGAAGACATGGGCCAGCACCACCCCGTGCAGCCCGTAGATCCTGAGCGGTCCGAGGCCCAGCTGCGCGAGCGCGGTGTTGAGCGCCCCCCGCACCCCGAAGATCGCCACCAGCCCCATGACGGCGACGATCACCGGCAGGATGAAGGGGGCGCCGGTCAGCGCGATGAACAGGCGGCGCCCCGGGAAGCGGCGGCGCGCCAGGGCGCGGGCCACCGGCAGCGCCAGCGCCACCGAGACCAGCGCCGAAAGCGCCGCCTGCAGCAGCGTGAAGCGGACCGCCGCCCAGTCGGCGGGCGCGGGCAGATACCCCCCGCCCGCGCGGATCAGGATCGCCGCCAGCGGCGCGAAGAGCAGAGCGAGCAGAAGGCCCGCGCTGCCCCGCGCGATCAGCGCGCCAGCGCGGAGCGCCATGCGTCGAGGGCGGGGGCGCGGGCGGCCTCGGCCTCTTCGGGGGACATCAGCAGGGCCTTGTCGGCGGGCACGATCTGGTCGAAGGCCGCCGGCAGGGGCGTGGCGGGTTTCACCGCCGGGTACATCCAGTTGGTTTCCGGCAGGATCGACTGCGCCTTGTCGGAGACGAGGAAGGCCAGGAATTGCCGGGCCAGGTCGGGCTGGGGGGCATGGGCGGTCATCGCCGCGACCTCGACCTGCATGTAATTGCCCTCCTCGAAGGGCAGCGCGACCTTGCTGTCGTCATCCTCGGCGATCACGTGATAGGCGGGCGAGGTGGTGTAGGAAAGCACCAGGTCGGCCTCTCCCTCCAGGAACATGCCATAGGCCTCGGACCAGCCGGGGGTGACGGTGACGATATTGTCCGAGAGCGCCTTCCAGATCTCCGGCGCCTCGTCGCCATAGGCCTTCTGCACCCAGAGCAGCAGGCCGAGGCCCGGGGTCGAGCTGCGCGGATCCTCGATGACGATCTTCGCATCGCTGGCGGCGAGCTCCCGGAAGGAGTGCGGCTTCGGCCCGTCGGCATTGCCGACGAAGGCGAAGTAGCCCCAGTCGAAGGGCACGAAGGTGTCGTCCGTCCAGGCGAGCGGCAGGGCATAGTCGGCGCTGACCTGCGCGGGGGCGAAGAGGCCGGTGGCCCGCGCCTGCGCCATCAGCGCGGTGTCGAGCCCCAGCACCACGTCGGCCTTGGAGCGCGCGCCCTCAAGGCGCAGTTTCGACAGGAGCGCCGCGCCATCTCCGGCGGGGGTGAAGACCAGATCGCAGGCGCACTGCGCCTCGAAGGCCTGTTCGATCTGCGGCCCGGGGCCCCAGTCGCTGTCGAAGCTGTCATAGGTATAGACGTTGAGCACGGGCGTCTGGGCCGCGGCCTGGCTGGCCAGCAGGCAACCCGTGGCAAGTACGAGATGCTTCATGGCATCACTTCCTTTTGCGACGGGCGGAGACAGAATGGCGGCCCCTGCGACCGGACCTTCCCTCCGCCGGTTCTAACCGGATCAGGTTCAACGGGTTCGCGGATCGCATCTCAGCCCGAAGGCACCCCGAGGTGGTCGGGACACTAGGGCCGGGAGGACAGGCGCGCAAGATGCAACCGGGGCGCGCTGCGGCCCGCGCCTCCGGCGGCCGTATTTGGGGAAAGATGAAAGGGCGGAGCCTGCACAGCTGCGGCGGGCGGGCCGATTGCGCAGCCCGGGGGGATCGGGTAACCCGGGCGGGACCTTTGCCCCGGGAGCCCTGTCCATGTCGATGAATAGTTTCGGTCATCTCTTCCGTGTCACCACCTGGGGCGAAAGCCACGGGCCGGCGCTTGGCGCGACCGTGGATGGCGTGCCGCCCGGGATCGACCTGGATCCCGCCCTGCTGCAGTACTGGCTGGACCGCCGCAAGCCCGGCCAGTCGAAATACACCACCCAGCGGCGCGAACCCGACGCGGTCGAGATCCTGTCGGGCACCTTCGAGGGAAAGACCACCGGCACGCCGGTGCAGCTGATGATCCGCAACACCGACCAGCGGTCGAAGGATTACGGCGATATTGCCGAGAAGTTCCGCCCCGGCCATGCCGACATCACCTACTGGCTGAAATACGGCATCCGCGACTATCGCGGCGGCGGGCGCTCTTCCGCGCGCGAGACCGCGGCGCGGGTTGCCGCCGGCGGGCTGGCGCGGGCGGCGCTTGGCGTGCTGGCCCCCTCGGTCGAGATCCAGGGCTACATGACGCAGATCGGGCCCCATGGCATCGACCGCAGCGCCTTCGACGCCACCGAGATCGAGAAGAACCCGTTCTGGTGCCCCGATGCCGGCGCCGCCGAGAGCTGGGCCGACTACCTTGACGGGCTGCGCAAGTCCGGCAATTCCGTCGGCGCCGTGGTCGAGGTGGTGGCGCGCGGCGTGCCGGCAGGCCTGGGCGCGCCGATCTACGGCAAACTTGATACCGACCTGGCCGCCGCGATGATGTCGATCAATGCCGTCAAGGGCGTCGAGATCGGCGAGGGCATGAATGCGGCCTGCCTGACCGGCGAGGAAAACGCCGACGAGATCTTCCCCGGCAATGACGGCCAGCCGGTCTATTCCTCGAACCATGCGGGCGGGATCCTGGGCGGGATTTCGACGGGCCAGGAGATCGTTGTGCGCTTCGCGGTCAAGCCGACCTCCTCGATCCTGAAGACCCGGCAGACCATCACCAAGTCCGGCGAGGCGACCGAGATCATCACCAAGGGCCGCCACGATCCCTGCGTCGGCATCCGCGCGGTGCCGGTCGCCGAGGCGATGATGGCCTGCGTGATCCTGGACCACCTGCTGCTGCACCGCGGCCAGATCGGAGACGCGGGCGGAAAGATCGGCTGATCCCAGATGCTGACCATCCTGCCGATCACCTTCCCGATCTTCGCGCTTGTCGGCCTTGGCTACGGGCTGACCTATCTGAAGGTGTTCGACAGGATCCAGCTGTCGGCGATCGGCAATTTCGTCATGCTGCTGGCGCTGCCGCTGCTGCTGTTCCACGCCACTGCCACCAAGTCCTTCGGAGAGCTGATCGACCCCGGCTTCATGGGGCTGCTGATCTGCGCCGGGCTGGTCAACCAGCTGCTGATCTGGACCGTGCTGCGGCTGCGCGGCCTGGGGCCGGGGCGGCGCGCGATAGGGGTGCTGGGCGCCTCGACGCCGAATTCGGCCTTCCTGGCCTTCCCGATCCTGTCGATGGTCTTTCCCGAGCAGGCGCCGGCAATCCTGGCCATGTGCCTGCTGAACGAGAACTTCCTGATGAACCCCATCGGGCTGATGCTGGTCGAGGCCGCCCGGCCCCATGATCAGGCCCCGGTCTGGAAGCGCATCGGCCAGCTGATCCTGTCGGTGCTGCGCCGCCCGATGATCCTGGGGCTGGCGATCGGGGCGCTTTGGTCGGTGCTGGGCCTGCCGCTGCCGCGCATGATCGAACATCCGATCGACATGATCTCGTCCACCGCCTCGCCGCTGGCATTGTTCTTCATGGGCGGCCAGCTGGTCGGCCTGCCGGTGCGCGGCAACATCAGGCTGGCCGGGGTGATCACCCTGTTCAAGCTGGTGATCCACCCGCTGGTGGCCTTCGGGCTGCTCAGCCTGTTTGCGCTTCTGGCCCTGCCGGTCCCGGCAAGCCCGCAATTGGCAACCGGGCTGATTCTTTCCACCGCCATGCCGGTTTTCGGCATGTTTCCCCTGCTGTCCCAGGGTTCCGGCCACGAGGGCGCGGCCTCGCTGACCGTCATGGTCTGCACTGTTAGCGCTTTCTTCACCCTGACCGCCCTGCTGGCGCTGCTTTTGTAATCATCCCCGCCCGACGGCATTTGCAATTTGTTAACGATTTCCCCGCAGCCTGAGTCCCGAATTGACGAGACAGCCGCGGGGAGGACCCGGAGGTCCGGGTATCTCCTTGTGGCGGAGGAGATTTTCCATGATGCACAGACCCGTTTCGGCGATTTCCGCCGTCCCCGTCTCCCTGGCGCCCCGGTTTCACGAGGCGGCCTCGGTGGCGCCTGCCCCGGCCCGCTTTCCGGCCCTGCCCCGGCTGACACTGAGGCGCCCGGCCCTGCGGGCCGAGTCGGATCTGGTGATGCTGGGCGCGCTTTGCGCGGTGGCCATCGCCGCCGGCGGCTTCGGACTGGCCTCGGGCTGGTTCGGCGCCCTGCCCCCGGGTGGCGCGACGCTGGAGAGCGTTTCCGCCCACCTGCCCGTCCAGATTCACCAGAACTGAGGCAGGACCATGGACCGCGGCGGGAAGTCAGCTTCCTGCGGCGGCCAGAGCCGTGTCCAGCAGCGCCCGGATCTGGCTTTCCCGGGTCTCGGCCACCAGACGGCCCAGCTCATCCTTGCCCTTCAGCACAACCAGGGTCGAACGGCGCGGAATCCGCATACGCCGGGCGAACTGCGCCTGCCCGTAGGTGTCCCAGTCCACCTTGATGAAGGTGATCGCCCGGCCATAGGCAGGATTTTCCGCCTTCAGCTTTTCGATCACCCGCTGCTGGGCGGCGCAGGTGGTGCACCAGGGCGCGAAGAAATCCAGCAGCAGCACCTCTCCGCGATCCAGGCGCTCTCCGATCAGGCCGGGGGCATAGTCGATCTCGGCGGCGCGCAGGGCGCCGGGCAGGGTGGCGGCCAGCGCAAGCGCGGGGCCGGAGGCGAGAAACAGGCGACGGTCCATGCAACGAACTCCCTAGAGCGATACGGACAGGTCCAGGAGCCACGGCGGAAGGATCCGCAGGGCCCAGCCCTCTGCAAGGTGGGGCAGGTTCAGCACGATGGCCAGCCCCAGGGCAACAAAGAGCGCGCCCAGAAGCGGGCGCGCCACAGCGGCCAGGCGCTGCGCCCGGGCCCGGTTGCGCTGCAGCAGGCCGCGCAGCCCGTGGCCCAACCCCAGGATCAGCGTCGCGACGCCCAGGGCGAAGCCTGCCATGATCGCGGCCGCCAGGCCCAGGTCCTGCCCGGTGGCCGCCAGCGCGATGGCACCGCCCAGGGTGGGGCCGATGCAGGGGCTCCAGACCGCGCCCAGCAGAAGCCCGCCCAGGAACTGCCCCGGGGCGCCGGGGCGGCGCAGGCCGCGCAGCCGCGCCTCGGCCCGAAAGGACAGGCCCGCCGTGCCCCGCCCCAGCCAGCCGGCCAGCGCGGGCAGCAGCAGTGCCAGCCCGAAGAGGATCAGCAGCACCGCGCCGCCCCTTGCCACGGCCTCGGCGGACAGGCCGATCGCATAGCCCGCCCAGGTGACCAGCAGCCCCAGCGTGACGAAGGACAGCGCCAGCCCCGCCGCCAGCGCCAGCGGGCCGCGCGGACTGGCCTGCAGGGCGCTGCCCAGCACCATGGGCAGCACCGGCAGGATGCAGGGGTTGATCAGCGTCAGCAGCCCCGCGAGATAGGCCAGAAGGATCTCCATGCCCGGCAGGATGCCCTGCCGGGACGGGCCCTGTCACCTGACGTCTGCGCGTGCGGCTACCATCGGGGCGGGCGGCTGCTTGGCCAGCTGCACCGCCAGGATGCCGGCGGCGACGATGGCGACGCCCAGCAGATCGACCGGCCCGACATGTTCGCCCAGCACCAGCGCTGCCACCAGCACCCCGAAGAACGGGTTGAGGAAATGGAAGGTCGCGGCCTTCACCGCCCCGATCCGGCCCACCAGGACGAACCACAGCCAGGTCGCCGCCACCCCCGGCACCAGCACCGTGAAGGCGAAGGCGCCGATCAGCCCCGGCGTCCAGCTGACCTGCCAGGGTTCGAACGCCCAGGCCGTCACCGCCAGCACGCCCGAGCCGACCAGCATCTGGTAGCCCACCACCGCCATCACATTGCCCCCCGAGGAGGCGCCGCGCGCCGACAGCGTCGCGATGCTGAGCGCCAGCGCGCCCACCAGGCACAGCGCGACGCCCTTCACCTCGGCGCCGCCTTCCAGCCGCGAGCCCATGATGATCGCCACGCCGATCAGCCCCAGCACCAGCCCGGCGATCGCCATCGGGCGCAGCTTCTGGCCCATCACCAGCCAGCCGATCAGCCCCACCATCAGCGGCATGGTCGAGGCCAGGATCGTCGCCAGGCTGGCTTCGATCCACTGCATGGCGATGAAGAACAGGCCGAGGTAGAGCGCGTTCTGGCAGACCCCGAAGATCACCGTGGAGCGCCACTGCGCCCGGCTCAGCCGCAGGCTCTGGCCCATCGCCCGGGCCAGCGCCAGCGCGATCAGGCCGGAGATCAGGAAACGCAGCGCAAGCGAGCCCATCGGCGGCGCATGTTGCACGATGATCCGGGCCGAGGTGAAGGCGCTCGACCACATCAGCGCAAAGGCCGTGCCCATCAGAATGGCGCGAAAATCCATGCGTTCTCCTTTCAAGTGTTGCCGGCACAGGAGCAGACACGCCCGAGGCGCGAAAGGGGATTTTTGCGCTCCCCAGCCATGCAATTCCTGAGATCCAGATGTGCATTTTTCACAGATCGACGGTAAATCAATGACTTGTGAGTAATCCTCCCCTCGCGTGACGGCTTGCGCCCCTGCCGCAACCTCTTGCATTTTCAAGCACAGAATTTATTTAGCAAGCTAATCTTTAGCCAGCTAATCGGTGACTCGGATGACGATGGACCCTCATAGGACCGCGACCCAGGAGCGCGTGGACGAACGCAGCGGCGACATGCTGCGGGCGGTCATGCTGCTGGCGCGCACCCTGCGGAAAACCTTCGACCACCGCGCCAAGAGCCTCGGGCTGACCTTCGCCCGGGCCCAAGCGATGCTGGCGATCGCCCGACAGGAGGGGATGAGCCAGTCGCACCTGGCCGAGACCCTCGACATCGAGGCGCCGACCATGAACCGCACCCTCGACGGGCTGGAGGAGGCCGGCTTCATCGAACGCCGCCCCCAGCCCCATGACCGCCGGGTCCGCCAGGTCTTCCTGACCGGCCGCTCGCGCGCCCATGCCGAGGAGATCTTCGACTTTTCCACCACGCTGCGGGCCGAGCTGGTTCGGGGCATCCCCCCCGAGGAACTGGCCGCCACCGAAGCCACGCTTCAGAAAATGCACGCGAACCTTCAGAGAATGACCGCAAATGCCAAGGGATGATGAAAATCAGGAGAGCGCCGCAGTGACGGCGACGCCTGCGCCCCAGGCCGCAGGTGCCGGGGCCGACGCCCCCGCATCGCCGCGCCCCGCGCAGGACGCCCAGGCGCCACAGACCCCGGAGGCGCCCGCCGCAGAGCGGACCCCGCCGGAGACCGCCTCCGAACAGGAGTCCGCCGAGCCCCCCGCCGAGGGCGCCCCGCCCGAGGGCGGCGCCCCCGCCGGCGGTCCGCCGCCCTTCGTGCCGCACCCCTGGTACATGGTCGGCCTCTTCGTCTTCGCCTCGATGCTGATGGGGCTGTCGCTGTCGCTGGCCCAGGGCTTCCTCAGCGCCAACACCCGGCAGATCGCCGGCGATCTGGGCATCGCCCAGACCCAGGCGACCTGGCTGCTGGTGGCCTACATGATCCCGCGCGCCTCGCTGACGCTGCTGCTGTTCAAGCTGCGCGCGCAATACGGGCTGCGCCCCTTCGCCATGGTCGGGATCACCGCCTATTCGATCGCCATGTGCCTGTCGTTCTTCGTCAACGACTTCCACTCGGCCGTGGCGGTGCAGTTCCTGTCGGGGATCTGCGGCGCGCCGCTGGGCTCGCTCGCGTTCCTCTACATGCTGGAATGCCTGCCACCGCAGAAGAAACTGAGCTTCGGCCTGCCGATGGCGCTGACCTTCATCATGGTGGGCATGTACCTGGCGCGGGTGATCTCTCCGCCGCTGTGGGATCTGGGCGGCTGGCAGGCGATCAAGTGCTTCCAGTTCGGCCTGGTGCTGCTGGCGCTGCCCTTCATCATGAAGCTGCCGCTGGCCCATGCTCCGCGCATGAAGGTGATCCACACCATGGACCTGGTCAGCTACTGCCTGATCGCCGTGGGCTTTGGCGGCATCCTGGCCGCCTTCGCCTGGGCCACCACCGACTGGTGGACCTCGACGACCTGGCTGGGCTGGACCCTGGCCGTGGCCGGCGCCTGCCTGACCGTCGCCGTGGTGATCGAGCTGAACCGCAAGTCGCCGCTGATGGACATCCGCTGGATGCTGTCGCCTGAGATCCTGCACCTGACCGGCGTGCTGCTGATCTTCCGCATCGTCCTGTCGGAACAAAGCACCGGGGCGCCCTATCTGTTCACCTCGCTGGGGCTTGGCAACTGGCAGATCCAGCCGCTGTTCATGGTCATCGTGCTGGCCTACCTGGCCGCCGGGCTGCTGCTTTCGGTGACGCTGACGATCCCGCGGGTGCCCTACATCCACATCCTGGCGCTGTCGCTGATCATGGTGGGGGCCTGGATGGACAGCCATTCGACCGTGCAGACCCGCCCCGAACAGATGTATCTGAGCCAGGGCATGATCGCCTTCGCCGGCGCCATCTTCCTGCCCTCGACCATGGCCAAGGGGCTGGTGCTGGCACTGGCAAAGGGCCCGGCCTACCTGCTCAGCTTCATCGTCATCTTCCTGTCGACGCAAAGCCTGGGCGGGATCATCGGCTCGGGGCTGTTCCGCACCTTCATCCGGGTCCGCACCGCCTTCCACAACGGCGTGCTGAAGGACGGGCTGATGGCCGGGGACACCTCGGTCACGGCGCAGATCACCACCATGGTGAAAGCCTACAGCACCACCATCACCGACCCGCTTCTCCGGAAGGCCGAGGCCGCCGCCGCATTGGCCAGCAGCGCCAATACGCAGGCCACCGTGCTGGCCTACAATGACGCCTTCCTTCTCACTTCCATGATTGCGGCCGCGGCCCTGATCCTGCTGCTGGGGCACCTTGCCGTGCTCAAGCTTCAGGCCCTGCGCGCCGAACCTGTTTCCGCCTGAGGTCCGCTCCGATGAAAATGACCAAACACCTCTTCCACACGCTCCTGGCCGCCGCGATCGGCATCGTCGCCGTGGGCTTCATCCTGTTCGCCTGGCAGCTGCCGCCGTTCAACAGCCCGGTCACCAGCACCAACAACGCCTATGTCCACGGCAAGGTGACCACCATCGCGCCGCAGCTCTCGGGGCTGGTGACCGACGTGCCGGTGAGCGACTTCCAGCAGGTCAGCAAGGGCGACGTGCTGGCCCGGATCGACGACCGCAGCTACGTTCAGGCGGTGGCCTCGGCCGAGGCGTCGCTACGCTCCGCCAAGGCCAGCCTGGCCAACAACGCGATCTCCATCGCCTCGGCCAAGGCTTCGGTGACCTCGAAGATCGCCGCGCTCGACAGTGCCAAGGCCGCGCTGGATACCGCCCAGACCAACTGGGACCGCGAGCAGCGCCTGAAGCAGCGCGGCTTCGTCGCCCAGAGCGATCTGGACGATGCCCAGCTGACCCTGAACCAGGACAAGGCCGCGGTGGAACAGGCCAAGGCCGCCATCGCCGTCGCCCAGCAGGCCCAGAAGACCGCCGAGGCCAACGACAGCACCCTGCAGGCCACCGTCGACAGCGCCCAGGCGGCGCTGGAGACCGCCCAGATCAACCTGTCCAACACCGTCATCCGCGCCCCCGAGGACGGTCGCCTTGGCCAGATCTCGGTCCGGGTCGGGCAGTATGTCTCGGCCGGCACGACGCTGATGTCCCATGTCGGCGCCCAGACCTGGGTAATCGCCAACTTCAACGAGACCCAGCTGGCCGGGATGAAGATCGGCCAGCCCGTCAGCTTCCGGGTCGATGCCATGGGCGGCAAGCGCTTTACCGGCGTGATCGAGCAGTTTTCTCCGGCGACCGGCTCGCAGTTCTCGGTGCTGCCGTCCTCGAACGCCACCGGCAACTTCACCAAGATCGCCCAGCGGGTGCCGGTGCGCATCACCATCGACCCGGACCAGGGCCAGGCCGCACGGCTGGTGCCGGGCCTGTCGGTCGAGGTGTCGGTCGACCGCTCTCTGCCGGGCAACCCCAAGGCGGCCCGCAAGACCGCCGAGAATGACGACGGTGCCGCGCTGCCCACGGGCGTGCTGGACACCGACACCGAGAGCCCGACCTGAGGTCCACCCCCTCAGGTCATGCGGAAGGGCCCGCCCCCATCAGGGAGCGGGCCCTTTTTATGTCGTCCCTGCGGGACCGAGGAGAGCCTGGCCGCGGGCCGGAACGCAAAAGGCTGCCCGGGGGCAGCCTTCGCGGTCCCGGTCAACGGGGCGCAGGATCAGGCGTTGACGCTGTCCTTCAGAGCCTTCGCGATCGTCATCTTGACGACCTTGTCGGACTCTTTCTTGATCTGCTCGCCGGTGGCCGGGTTGCGGACCATACGCTCGGGGCGTTCACGGCAGTAGATCTTGCCGACGCCCGGCAGGGTCACGGCGCCGCCGGCGGACACTTCCTTGGTGATGATCGCGACGACAGCGTCCAGCGCTGCGGTTGCGGTCTTCTTGTCTTCGCCCATTTCCTCGGCCAGCGCGGCAACGAGTTGGGTCTTGGTCATCGGCTTCGCCATTCGATGGTCTCCTTGTCACTGCCCGATGTTTTGGGCCTCGTGCGGGGCATATAACCGGAAGGGGATTCCCGACACAATCAATCATGACAGGGTCCCGCGCTTATTTGCCGGCAAAAGACCCCTTATTTGCCTTGACCGGACGGCATTGCAGCCGTCCGGAGCCGAGACGGTCGGTTCAGTTCACAGGAAGGCGGTCTCGTCGAAGCTGCGCAGCTTGCGACTGTGCAGCCGCTCCAGCGGCATGTCGCGCAGGCTTTCCATGGCGCGAATCCCGATCATCAGGTGACGGCTGACCTGGGTCTTGTAGAAATCCGTCGCCATGCCGGGCAGCTTCAGCTCTCCGTGCAGCGGCTTGTCGGAGATGCACAGCAGCGTGCCGTAGGGCACCCGGAAACGGAAGCCGTTGGCCGCGATCGTCGCGCTTTCCATGTCGAGCGCCACGGCCCGCGACTGCGACAGCCGCTGAACCGGGCCGCGTTGGTCGCGCAGTTCCCAGTTCCGGTTGTCCAGAGAGGCCACCGTACCGGTCCGCATAATCCTTTTCAGATCATAGCCTTCCATCTCGGTCTCGACCTCGACCGCCTCTTCCAGAGCGACCTGGATCTCGGCCAGGGCGGGGATCGGGACCCAGACCGGCAGGTCATCGTCCAGCACCTTGTCCTCGCGCAGGTAGGCATGGGCCAGAACGAAGTCACCCAGCCGCTGGCTGTTGCGCAGTCCGGCACAGTGGCCGACCATGATCCAGGCATGGGGCCGCAGCACCGCGATGTGGTCGGTCGCGGTCTTGGCATTCGACGGCCCCACCCCGATGTTGACCAGGGTGATGCCGGCGCCGCCGGGCCGTTTCAGGTGATAGGCCGGCATCTGCGGCATTTTCGGGCTGGGCGGGATCTCTGCTTCGGCATCGGTGATCTCGACATTGCCGGTCGAGACGAAGCTGGTGTAGCCGCTTTCCGGATCGGCAAGCATCCGCCGAGCGTAGGCTTCGAACTCCGAAACATAGAACTGGTAGTTGGTGAACAGCACATGGTTCTGGAAGTGCTCGGCATCCGTGGCCGTATAGTGGCTGAGCCGCGCCAGCGAATAATCGACCCGCTGCGCCGTAAAGGGCGCCAGGGGGTTCACCCCGTCGGGACCGGGCACGAAGGTGCCATTGGCGATGTCGTCGTTGGTGGTGTTGAGATCCGGCACGTCGAAGACATCGCGCAGCGTGAAGTCCGCCGCGCCCTCGTGCGGGACGGTGATCCCGGCATTGGCCACGGCGAAATGCACCGGCATGGGCGTGTCCGACGGGCCGATCTGCACCGGGACGCCGTAGTTGTGGATCAGGGCGCCGATCTGCTGGATCAGGTAGTGGCGGAACAGGTCCGGTCGGGTGATCGTCGCGGCATGGGTGCCCGGATGGGCGACATGGCCAAAGCTCAGACGGCTGTCGATCTGGGCAAAGCTGGTCGTGGTGATCCGGACCTCGGGGTAGAAGGCGCGGATCCGGCCTGCCGGGCGCCCCTCTGACATGGCGGTCAGAAACTGCTCCCTGAGGTAGGTGGCCGCCTGGTCGTAGAGCTGCTGCAGCCGGTCGACGGCAGCGGTTGCATCGGTGAACCCTTCGGCCGGCAGGGCATCGGGGGTCATCACGCTTTCGGTCATTCGAGACTCCTTTACGCCCTTTGTGCGATGCAAGGGGCGCCCGTGCAAGCACCGAGAGAACCGGCGGTCCCCTGCTCCTGGCACGGCGCGATGACGCCGGCATGACGACGAAGGTCCCGGCCAGGCCGGCGCAGGGACTTGCCAGCCCGCCTGCGGCGTCGCAAGACTGCGCCATGACCGGCATGATGATATCCTTCGGCCATGGCTATTCGGCCCGCGCGCTGGCGCGGCGGCTGTTGCCTCAGGGCCACAAGATCCACGGCACCACCCGCAAGCCCGAGCGGCTGGAGCCGATGCGCGCCACCGGCGTGACCCCGCATCTTTTCCCCGCAGACGACCTGGCGCCGCTGCTGCGCCGGGCGAGTCACCTGCTGATCTCGGCGGGTCCCGATGCCGAGGGCGACCCGGTGCTGCGCGCCCTCGGGCCGCAGATCGCCGCCGCGGCGCCGCATCTCGACTGGGTCGGCTACCTCTCGACCACCGGGGTCTACGGCGATCACGATGGCGGCTGGGTGGACGAGACGACGCCCCTGGCCCCCTCGACCCGGCGCGGACGCTGGCGCCAGGAGGCCGAGGCCGCCTGGCAGGCCATTCCCGGCCTGCCGCTGCACATCTTCCGCCTGGCGGGAATCTACGGGCCCGGGCGCGGTCCCTTCTCGAAGGTGCGGGCCGGCACGGCGCGCCGGATCGTGAAGCCGAACCAGGTGTTCAGCCGCATCCACGTGGAGGACATCGCCCAGGTGCTGGAGGCCTCGATGGCACGGCCGCGCCCCGGTGCCGTGTACAATCTCTGCGATGACGATCCGGCGCCGCCTCAGGACGTGATCGGCCATGCCGCCCGGCTGCTGGGCATGCCCCTGCCCCCGGAGGAGGATTTTGCCACCGCCGAAATGAGCCCGATGGCCCGCAGTTTCTACGCCGAGAGCAAGCGGGTGCGGAACGACCTGATCAAGCAGGAGCTGGGCATCCAACTGCTCTATCCCGACTATCGGGCGGGGCTGGCTGCGCTGCATGCCGCCGAAAGCGGAGCGGAGGCGTGAACCAACCCGCGGTCCCGCGCGTTGAGACGCCATGCAGAGGATGACAGCCGAGATGGGTCGCGATGCCTTGCCGCCGGAGGCGGCCACCGCAGGGGAAAATGCCGGCCCCGCCGAGCGGCTGGGTCCGCAGATGCGGAGCCTGTCGGATATCCTCGATGCGCTGGAGAATGCCGGCCAGGGCGACGAGAAGGTCTCGGTCGGGGACATCATGTCCGAGATCGGCCTGCGGGCCTTCGCTCCGGTGATCCTGGTGCCGGCGCTGATCCTGGTCTCGCCGCTGTCGGGGATCTTCGGCCTGCCGACCCTGGGCGCGCTGTTCATCTTCCTGATCACCATCCAGAAGCTGCTGGGCCGGGATCAGGTCTGGGTGCCGGGCTGGTTGCGCCGCCGCCAGGTCCACGAGGACAAGCTGGCGCGCGCGGTGGGCTGGCTGCGCCGCCCCTGCGGCTGGGTCGACAAGCGCACCCACCGGCGCCTGACCGGGCTGGTCAGCCGCCCCGCGAACACGGTGACGCTGCTGGTGATCCTGGCGATCTGCCTGGTCATCCCGGCGCTGGAACTCTTGCCGATGGTGACGTCGCTCTTCGCCCTGGCCCTGTCGTTCTTCGCCATCGGCCTGCTGTCCCGGGACGGGCTGTTCACCCTCCTGGGCTACGCCTGGACGGCGGTGTCGCTGGTGACGATCTACGCGCTGGTGAGCGGCGGCCTGGCCGCGGTCTGAAGTCGGGGCCAGCAGTCTTGGTATGAAGCCGGGGGAGGGGGCTCTGCCCCCGTCTCCTGCGGAGACTCCCCCGGGATATTTTGGGCCAGATGACAGCGGAGCTGCGCCGGCTCCGCAGGAGACGGCAGGGCCGGGGCCGGCTCGATACCGGGTCCGGCCCTGCCCTGCCGCTCAGGCGCGTCGGCCCAGACGTTCCAGACCAAGCGTGTCAAGCACGCGGGCCTCGATGTCGGAGGCGTTGAGACGGGCGGTGGCATACATGTCCGCCGGGCTCGACTGATCGATAAAGATGTCGGGCAGCACCATGGAGCGGAACTTCAGCCCGGCATCGAAGACGCCCTCGTCCGAGAGAAGCTGCGCCACGTGGGAGCCGAAACCACCCACCGCGCCTTCCTCGATGGTGATCAGCGCCTCGTGGGTCGCGGCAAGATCGAGGATCATCTCGCGGTCGAGCGGCTTGGCAAAGCGCGCATCCGCGATGGTCGGCGTGATGCCGCGCAGGGACAGCGCCTCGGCGGCCTTCTGGACCTCCTGCAGGCGGGTCCCGAACGAGAGCAGCGCCACGCCCTTGCCCCGGCTGATGATCCGGCCCTTGCCGATCTCCAGCAGAATGCCCTTTTCGGGCATCTCGACGCCGGCGCCTTCGCCGCGCGGGTAGCGGAAGGCGATCGGGCCCTCGTCATGGGCGGCGGCGGTGGCGACCATGTGCTTGAGTTCCGCTTCGTCCGCGGCCGCCATCACCACCATGCCCGGCAGGTTCGCGAGGAAGGCGATGTCGTAGCTGCCCGCGTGGGTCGCACCATCCGCGCCCACCAGACCGGCGCGGTCGATGGCGAAGCGCACCGGCAGGCGCTGGATCGCCACGTCATGCACCACCTGGTCATAGCCGCGTTGCAGGAAGGTCGAATACATCGCGCAGAAGGGGCGCAGCCCGCCCGCCGCGAGACCTGCCGCGAAGGTCACGCCGTGCTGTTCGGCAATGCCCACGTCGAAGCAGCGGGTCGGGAAACGCTCGGCCATCAGCTGCAGGCCGGTGCCATCGGGCATGGCGGCGGTGACGGCGCAGATGCGGGGATCCTCCGCCGCGAGGCGCACCAGCTCCTTGCCGAAAACCGAGGTGTAGCTCGGGGCATTCGACGGCGCCTTCTTCTGCTCGAAGCTCGGCACGTCGAACTTGGCGGTGGCATGGCCCTTGTCGGTGGCGCGTTCGGCGGGCGCATAGCCCTTGCCCTTCTTCGTCACCACATGGATCAGCACCGGGCCATCGGCGCGGGTCTTCACCGTGCGCAGCACCGGCAGCAGCTGGGTCAGGTCATGCCCGTCGATCGGGCCGATGTAGGAAAAGCCCAGCTCCTCGAACATGGTGCCGCCGACGGCGATGCCCTTGAGGATGTCGCGCGCCCGCTTGGCGCCTTCCTGGAGCGGCGGCGGCAGCAGCCGGGCGCCGGCCTTGGCCGCTTCCTTGAAGCTGGTGAACGACTCGCCGTTGTAGAGCCGCGAGAGATAGGAAGAGAGCGCCCCCGTGGGCGGCGCGATCGACATCTCGTTGTCGTTGAGGATGACGATCATCCGCTTCTTCAGGTGGCCGGCGTTGTTCATCGCCTCGAAGGCCATGCCCGCGCTCATTGCGCCATCGCCGATCACCGCGATCGCATCGCCCAGCCCCTCGGGGATCTGGCCACCCAGATCGCGCGCCACCGCGAATCCCAGAGCTGCCGAGATCGAGGTGGAGCTGTGCGCCGCCCCGAACGGGTCGTAGGGGGATTCGGAGCGCTTGGTGAAGCCCGACAGCCCGTCCTTCTGGCGCAGCGTGCGGATGCGGTCGCGCCGCCCGGTCAGGATCTTGTGCGGGTAGGACTGGTGGCTGACATCCCAGATGATCTTGTCGCGCGGCGCCTCGAAGACGGCGTGCAGGGCCACGGTCAGCTCCACCACGCCGAGGCCCGCGCCCAGGTGCCCGCCGGTTTCCGACACCGCCGAAATCGTCTCGCTGCGCAGTTCGTTGGCCAGCTGGCGCAGCGCACCATCCGACAGGCCCTTCATGTCTGCGGGGGTGACCACCTTGTCGAGAAGGGGGGTGTCGGGTCTGTCGCTCATCGTGCTCTCCTGCCGGGCGCCGTGCCGCGCACCGGCCTTATTCAGCTGCGGCGGGAGATAACGAAGCGCGCGGCCTCCCGCAAGTTTTCCGCAAGTGCTCCATAGGGATGAAGCGCCTCGCAGGCATCTTCGACCAGGCGGGTGGCCTCGGCACGGGCCGGTTCAAGGCCCATCAGCGACACGAAGGTCGCCTTGCCGGCCTCGGCATCCTTGCCGACGCGCTTGCCGGTCTGGGCCTCGTCCCCCTCGATGTCCAAGATGTCGTCGGCGATCTGGAAGGCAAGGCCCAGCCCCGCCGCGTAACGCGCCAGCGGCGCCGGATCTGCCCCCGCCATCACCGGGCCGGCGGTGGCGGACCATTCGAACAGCGCCCCGGTCTTGAGGGCCTGAAGCCGCTTGATTTCCGGCAGGTCCAGCGGCACGGCTGCGGTTTCCGCCGCAATATCAAGCGCCTGCCCCAGAACCATCCCCTGCCCGCCGGCGGCGCGCGCCATCCGCAGGATCAGTTCGGCCTTGCGGGTGGCGTCCAGCTGGGCCCCGGCCAGCCATTCGAAGGCCACGGTCTGCAGCGCGTCGCCCACCAGGATCGCCGTCGCCTCGTCCCATTTCACATGCACCGTCGGCAGGCCGCGACGCAGGTCGTCGTCATCCATTGCCGGCAGGTCGTCATGGACCAGCGAATAGGCATGCACCGCCTCGATCGCGGCGGCGGCATCCAGCGCGGCTGCGGGCGCCACGTCGTGCAGGCGCGCGCTTTCCAGCACCAGGAAGGCCCGCAGCCGCTTGCCGCCTCCGGCAGCATAGCGCATGGCATGGCCCACTTCCCCGCCGAAGCCCGCCAGGCGGCGGTCCAGATGCGAGGTGACCGCGTCGGCGGCCTCTGCGAGTGCGGTGGCAAACACCTGTTACAGCCCTTCGACCGGCTTCAGCCCGGCCGGGGCGCCCTCACCGTCGAGGGTGATCGCGGCGACCTTCTCCTCGGCCTCCGCGAGCTTCTTCTCGCAGTGTTTCTTCAGCTCGGCGCCGCGCTCGTAGAGCTTGATCGACGCTTCCAGCTCGACGTCGCCGCGTTCGAGCTGGCCGACCACCGCCTCCAGCTCCCGCATCGCGGCTTCGAAGGAAAGGTCGGACGTGGGGGTATCGCTCATCTGGGCCTCCGGGGGTCGTCGGGCATTCGGATCGGGCGCACCTTATCCGGGGGGCGGTCGGGGTTCAATCGGGCGCGGTGCCGGCCCGCGCCCGAGATTGACGCAACGGCATCCCGGAGAGATGCTGCCGGAATGAGCATTCTCGGCGAACATGCCCCCGGCCGGCACCCGCAGGAGGAGGCCCGCGCCCGCGCCCGGCTGGAGATCCTGCTGGCCGGGCGGGGCACGGCGGGCGCCGTGCTGAAGCTGGTGCCCGCGCAGCGTGCGGTGCTGGCGGGGGACTGGCAGGGGCAGGCCTGCGTCTTTCACCTGGGGCTGGGGCCCGAGGCGGGGCTGGCGGCCCGTTTCGAGGAGCTGCGCCGGGTGCGCGCCTACATGGACGGCGGGCCGTTCCGGGTGCCGGAGCCGCTGGCGCTGCTGGGCGCGGGCGAGGCCAGCGTGACGGCCTTCGTTGCCGGATCCTCGCTGCTGGCGGCGATGTGGGCCGGGGACGATGCCGCGCGCCATGCGTTGCAGACCCGCGCCGCCGGCTGGCTGCGTGCCCATGCCGCCCCCGGGGAACGCCTGCGCCCGGCCAACCGCCGCCCCTGGCGCAGCCGTGCCGAGGCCGGGCTGGCCCGCCAGGGCCATCCCGCGCTGATCGCCGTCGAAACCCAGGTGCTGAGACGGATGCACCAGCTGTCCCGGGCGCTGCGCGGCGAGGGGGCGGAATGGCGGGTCAGCCTGGGGCACGGCGATTTCCACGCCGGCAACCTGTTGCTGACGCCCGGGGCGCTGTGGGGGATCGACCTGGGCGGGAAGGCTGTGGCCCCGGTCTGCCGCGACATCGCACGCTTTCTTGTGCACAATGCCCGGCGCGGCCTGCTGCCCTCGGGGCGGCGGCGCTACGGGGTGGATGCCGGCGGGCTCGAGGCGTTTGCCAGCGCCTTCGGCCTGGACGCGGTGGAACGCGAGGGCGACCTGCCCTTCTTCCTGTGCCACGAGCTGCTGGCGCGCCCGGAGCATCCGGGCCTGCCCGAAGCGCGGATCTCCCATGCCCGGGAGATGGCCGAGGGGCTGCTGGCGGATCTGCGCCAGCGCCTGTCGGTCTGAGCGTCGGAGCGGCCCCGGGACGGGGAGGCCTCCGGCGGGGATATTTATGGCCAGATGATGAAGAGCCGGGGCGCTCAGTCCGGGGCCAGCATGTAGCCGGCGCCGCGCACCGTCTGGAGGTAGCGCGGCTGTTTCGGATCGGCCTCGATCTTGCGGCGCAACCGGGTGATCTGGACATCGACCGCGCGTTCCTGGGCGCCGGGCTGATCCTTGCCGCCGGTGCGGCCCATTTCCTCGACCAGCTGGAGGCGCGAGAGCGGCTCGCCCGGGTGGGCGGAGAAGATCCGCATCAGCTGGACCTCGGTCGCGGTCAGCCGGATCGGCAGGTCGCCGCGCCAGAGCTCGGAGCGTTCCATGTCGTAGCGCACATCGCCCAGGTGCAGCACCTTGGGGGCAGAGGCGGCGGCATGGGAGGTCTCGGGGACGCGGCGCAGGATGGCATTGATCCTGAGCAGCAGTTCGCGCGGCTCGAAGGGCTTGGTGAGGTAGTCGTCGGCGCCGGCTTCGAGGCCGCGGATGCGGTCATCGGCCTCACCGCGTGCCGAGAGCAGCAGGATCGGCGTCGAGATCTCCTGCCGGAGGCTTTCGGTCAGCGAGATCCCGTCCTCGACCGGCATCATCACGTCGAGCACGATCAGGTCGAATTCCAGCCCCGCCAGCAGGCGGCGCGCCTGCGCCGCGTCGCGCGCGGTGGAGACCAGGAAGCCGTTGCGCTTGAGGAAGCGTGCCAGCAGGTCACGGATCCGTTCGTCGTCGTCGACAACCAGGATATGCGGGTCCGGATCGGTCATGACTTGCCTTCCCTGAGCGACATGTAGGTGCGGTGCTGTTCGGGGTCCATCAGCGCCTCGAGCACCTGGCGAAAGCCGGCGACGGCCTCGGGGCCGGCCTGGCGATAGGCGGCGCGCATGCGCTTGCGCTGCGCCCCCGACAGGCGCGATTCCAGCGCCGCCCCCTCGGGCGTGAGGAAGAGATGGCGTTCACGCTTGTCGGCGCGCCCGACCCGGCTTTCGACCAGCCCGTCCTCGATCAGGGTGCGCAGCACCCGGTTGAGGCTCTGCTTGGTGACGCCGAGAATGGTCAGCAGCCGGGTGACCTTCATCCCCTCGGCCCGGGCGATGAAATGCAGCGCCCGGTGATGGGCGCGCCCGTACTGGGTGCCCTCTAGCACCAGGTCCGGGGCGGCGGTGAATCCCTGATAGGCGAAGAAGACGGCCTCGATCCCCTGGCGGAGCTGCTCATCCGTCAGGAAGAGCAGCGAGTCTCCCACCTGCGTATCCGACATGCGTCCCCTTCCCCCTCGGCTGCGGTCTGCGTGGTGCCTTTCAGTCTATCCGCGCAAGCCCGGGGGGGACAAGGACGGGCGTGAAAATAAGTCAGGCTTGTTGACATTCCAAGAATCAAGGACTAGGTAGCACCCGCGTTGACGAAATATTCTGTCCGATCCGGACGTTTCAAGCGCAACATATGGAAAAATTAGATGTCAGGAGGTTCGCGATGAGTTCCTATGAGGACCGCGACGGCAAGATCTGGATGGACGGCAAACTGGTGGACTGGCGCGATGCCAACGTACACCTGCTGACCCACGCCCTGCATTACGCCTCCTCCGTTTTCGAAGGCGAGCGCTGCTACAACGGCAAGATCTTCAAGGGCGTCGAGCACTCCAAGCGGCTGAAGGCCTCGGCCAATCTGCTCGACTTCGAGATCCCCTACTCCGTCGAGGAGATTGAGGCGGCGAAATATGCCATGCTGGAAGCCAACGGCTGGAAGGACGCCTATGTCCGCGCCGTGGCCTGGCGCGGTGCCGGCGAGGACATGGGCGTCTCGTCGAAGAAGAACCCGGTGCGGCTGGCAATCGCCGGCTGGGAATGGGGCAACTACTACGGTGACGCGAAGATGAAGGGCGCCAAGCTCGACATCGCGAAGTGGAAGCGCCCGTCGCCGGAAACCATCCCCGTGCATGCCAAGGCCGCCGGTCTTTACATGATCTGCACCATGTCCAAGCACGAGGCCGAAGCCAAGGGCTGCTCGGATGCGCTGTTCATGGATTACCGCGGCTACGTGGCCGAATGCACCGGCGCCAACATCTTCTTCGTGAAGGATGGTGAAGTGCACACGCCCCTGGCCGACTGCTTCCTGAACGGGATCACCCGCCAGACCGTGATCGCCATGCTGAAGGAAAAGGGCATCCGTGTCTGGGAACGCCATATCGAGCCCTACGAGCTGGAAAGCTTCGAGCAGTGCTGGCTGACCGGCACCGCCGCCGAAGTGACCCCGGTGGCCCAGATCGGCGACTACCACTTCGAAGTGGGCGCCCTGGTCAAGGATGCCGTCGCCAGCTACGAGAAACTGGTCCGCGCCTGAGCGCCGCACCAGAGGGATCAGGAAGGCCCGCCCGAAACGGCGGGCCTTTTTCGTTTCCCGCCGTGGGAGGGGGCTCTGCCCCCCGTCTTCCTGCGGAAGACTCCCCCGAGGTATTTGAAACAAGAAAATGGGCGGGAGCGCGGCGCCCCCGCCCGTTTCATCTTTCTTCAAATATGCCCGCCGGAGGCGGAATGGATCACACCAGTTCCGCGAGGTCCCGGGCGGCGAAACCTTTCAGCTGGTCGGCCTGACCCGCCTTCACCTTGGAGACCCAGGCCGGGTCGGAAAGCAGGGCGCGGCCGACGGCGATCAGGTCGAACTCGTCCTTCTCCATACGGGTCAGCAGCTTGTCGAGGGGCGTGACCTCGGAGCCCGCACCGCCGAAGGCGGCGAGGAATTCGCCCGAAAGACCGACCGAGCCCACCGAGATCGTCGGCACGCCGGTGATCTTCTTGGCCCAGCCGGCAAAGTTCAGCCCGGCCTCGCCGTCGAGTTCGGGGAACTCGGGCTCCCAGAAGCGGCGCTGCGAGCAGTGCAGAATGTCGACGCCGGCCTCGACCAGCGGCTGCAGCCAGCGCTCCATCTCGGCGGGGTCGGAGGCCAGCTTGACGGTGTAGTCCTGCTGTTTCCACTGCGACAGGCGCATCACGATGGGGAAGTCCGGGCCGACGGCGGCGCGCACGGCCTTGACGACCTCGATCCCGAAGCGCGAGCGCGCTTCGATGGTCGGGCCGCCCCAGGCATCGCTGCGCAGGTTGGTGCCCGACCAGAAGAACTGGTCGATCAGGTAGCCGTGGGCGCCGTGGATCTCGGCCACGTCGAAGCCGAGGCGCTTGGCATCCGCGGCGGCCTGGGCGAAGGCGGCGATGGTGGCCTCGATATCGGCCTCGCTCATGGTGACGCCGCGCGGATCGCCGGGACCGACCAAGCCCGAGGGGCTTTCGACGGGGGCCTCGGGCTCCCATTCGCCGCCACGGGTGGAGCCGGTGTGCCAGATCTGCGGGCCCATCTTGCCGCCGGCGGCATGGACCGCGTCGATCACCTGCTTCCAGCCGTCCAGCGCCGCGCCGTGGAAGAAGGGAATGCCCGGCAGGTTGCGCGAGGCGGGGCGGTCGATCACCGTGCCCTCGGACAGGATCAGGCCGACGTCATGTTCGGCCCGGCGCCGGTAATAGGCGGCATTGGGCTCTGCGGGGATCCCCTCGGGGGCCATGCCCCGGGTCATCGGCGCCATGACGATCCGGTTCTTCAGCGAAAGCCCCTTGTAGGTGAAGGGACGGAACAGCGTGTCGGTAGTCGCGCTCATGACTCTCTCCGTTCTGCCGCGGTGCGGCGTGACTGTTTGGCGGACACAAGGTATATTTCGGATACCAGGTGTCAATGAGGCACCATGGATGCACCAGGTCACTTCGAGGTAACCGGCCCATGAGCGATACGGCCCCAGACACCCTGCCCGCCGCGCTGGCGGAAAAGATCACCCATTGCGGCGCCCAGGCCTTTACCGCCGACTGCCCGTCGCGCAGGCTGCTGGACGAGATCGCCGACAAGTGGTCGATGATGATCCTGACGGTGCTGACCCATGGGCCGGCGCGCTTCAACGCCATCAAGCGGGCGCTGGAGGGGATTTCCCAGAAAAGCCTGACCCAGTGCCTGCGCCGGCTGGAGCGCAACGGGCTGGTCACCCGCGAGGTCCTGCCGTGCAGTCCGGTGGCGGTCCAGTACGGGCTGACCCCGCTGGGCGAGACGCTGCTGCCGCCGTTCCGCGCCCTCTACGCCTGGACCTACCGCCACATGGAGGAGGTCGATGCCGCCCGAGCCGCCTTCGATGCCGACAGCACGGGCTGAGGCCCGGGCACCTCAGGCGCGCTTGCGGCGGGGCGCATCCACATCGGCGCGCACCTGGGCATGGCTGATCAGCGCGAAGATGAAGGTGCCGCCCAGCACGTTGCCGATCAGGGTCGGCAGCCAGAAGCCAAACACAACATCCAGCAGGTTGGCCTGCCCCAGCATCAACATGAAGAGGGCTTCGATGGTGCCGACGATGACATGCGGGAATTCCCCGATGGCGATCAGATAGGTCGCCAGGAACACCAGCAGCATCTTGGCGCGGGGCTCGGCATGGATGGCCCAGACCATTGTGGCGATCAGCCAGCCCGAGATCACGCCCCCCGCCAGCATCTGCGGCCAGGGTTTTTCCAGCATGTGGGCGCCGATGTTGACGAAGCTCTGCATCACGTCGCCGGGGAAGACCGGCATCCAGGCAAAGACCGCCGCCGCGATGGCACCGCCGATGGTATTGCCCAGCAGCACCACCCCCCAGAGCCGCAGCAGGCAGGCCAGGTTCTTGCGCGTCGGGTTCGACATGAAGGGCAGGACCGGGGTCACCGTGTTCTCGGTGAACAGCTGCTGGCCGGCGGCGATCACGAAGAGGAAGCCCAGCGTGTAGCCGGCGGAATCGATCAGGAAGCCGAAATCGCTCTGCGGCAGGTTGGCCATCAGCACGCCGCGGCCCAGGAAAGAGGTGCTCATGGTGATGCCGCCGGCAATCGCCGACCACAGCAGCGCCATGACCTCGCGCCGCAGCTCCTTCTCGCCGGAGCGCCGGATCACCGCATGGACCGCCGCCGCCTGCGAGGGCAGCTGCTCCTCAAGCGCCGCCACATCGGGCGCGCGGCCCTCTTCTGCCTGATCCTGTGCCATTGGGTCGTCCTTCAAGGGGCGTCCTTCCGTTCCGCTGGGGGTTCCTCCGCAGAAAGGCAAACGCGAAAGCCCGCGCCGGGTTCCCCGAAACGCGAAAGGCCCGGGCATGAGCCGGGCCTTTGCGGGTCCTTTCGGGACGGGGGATCAGGCCGCCTTGAAGATGCCTTCGGCCTTGGCCCGTGCCATGCCCTCGTCCAGGCTTTTCCAGGCGCGTTCGATCAGGGTGTCGATCTCGGCCTTCGAAATGACCAGCGGCGGAGAGATGATCATCCGGTCGCCGACATGGCGCATCACCAGGTTGTTGGCGAAGCAGCGCTCGCGCACCATGAAGCCGACGGCGCCTTCCTTGCCGGCGAATTTCGCCCGCGTGGCCTTGTCCGGCGTCAGCGCCAGAGAGCCCATGGCGCCGATGATCTTCGCCTCGCCCACCATCGGGTGCTGCGCGAGGGATTCGAACTGTTCCTTCAGATAGGGGCCAGTGTCGTCCTGCAGGCGCGCGATCACCTTTTCCTCTTCGAGGATGCGCAGGTTTTCCAGCGCCACGGCGGCGGCGACCGGGTGGCCGGAATAGGTGTAGCCGTGGTTGAACTCGGTCGCGGCGATCACCGCGTTGACCTCATCCGACAGGATCGAGCCACCGATCGGCTGGTAACCCGAGGACAGACCCTTGGCGATGGTCATGATGTCGGGACGAATCCCCATGGTCTGGCAGCCGAACCAGTTTCCGGTACGCCCGAAGCCGCAGATCACCTCGTCCGCGATCAGCAGGATCTCGTACTTGTCGCAGATGCGCTGGATCTCGGGCCAGTAGGTCGCGGGCGGGATGATCACGCCGCCAGCCCCCTGCACGGGCTCGGCGATGAAGGCGGCAACCTTGTCCTCGCCCAGCTCCAGGATCGCCTGCTCCAGCTCCTGCGCGCGCATCAGGCCAAAGTCCTCGGGGCTCATGTCGCCGCCCTCGGACCACCAGTCGGGCTGGCCGATATGGTGGATGTCGGGGATCGGCAGACCGCCCTGCGAATGGATCGACTTCATGCCGCCCAGGCTGCCCGAGCCCATGGAAGAGCCGTGGTAGCCGTTCCAGCGCGCGATCACGACCTTCTTGGACGGCTTGCCCTTTTCCGCCCAGTAGGTGCGCACGATGCGCAGGTTGGTATCGTTCGCCTCCGACCCCGAGGAGGAATACATGACGTGGTTCAGATCCCCCGGCGCCAGTTCCGCAAGCTTTGCCGACAGCGCGATGACCGGCACGTGGGTCGTCATGAAGAAGGTGTTGTAATAGGGCAGTTCCTTCATCTGGCGGGCGGCGACCTCGGCCAGCTCGTCGCGGCCATAGCCGATGTTGACGCACCACAGACCCGCCATGGCATCCAGGATCTTCTCGCCCTCGCTGTCGCTCAGCCAGCAGCCGTCGGCACCGGTGATGACCCGCGCGCCCTTCGTCGCGAAGCCCGCATTGGTCGAGAACGGGTGCACATGATGCGCCGCGTCCAGCGCCTGAAGCTCTGCCGTGGGCATGTGGTTGGTGATGCTGACCATGAAGGGCCTCCTGTCCGATGCGTCGTCGGGCCGGAGAATATGATCAAATTAGCACTTGTCAATCGAATCGCGGGGCGGTCACAGGGCCTGCCGGATCATCTCCATGCCCTGTTCCAGATCGCCGGCAATCGCGGCCGCGGCGGCCTCCTGATCGCCTGCTTTCAGGGCACAGATCAGTTCCTTGTGCATGTCGGGCAGGTTGCGGGTGCCGAACTGGCCGCAGACCACCCGCAGCGAGGGGCCAAAGCGCAGCCACAGCCCCTCGACCAGGCCCGACAGGATCGGCGCCTCGGCACGGGCGTTCAGATAGGCGTGGAAACGGTGGTTCTCGACCAGGTAGTCATGCACATTGCCGCGACGGATCGCCTCGTCCAGGGCGCTGTCGATGGCCTCCATCGCCAGGATATCGGCCTGGTTCAGCCGCTGGCAGGCGCGGCGAGCCAGCTCCGGCTCCAGCGCCCGGCGGGCGACCAGAAGCTGATCCAGATCCGCCGCCGTCAGCGCCGGGACCGAGATCCGCCGGTTGCCCCGGAATTCCAGCGCACCCTCGGCCATCAGCCGGCGCAGCGCCTCGCGCACCGGCGTCATCCCGGCATCGAGGTCCGACACCAGCCCCTGGATGGTCACCCCCTGGCCCGGCTCGAACTGGCCGAACAGCACCCGCGCCCGCAATTCGCGATAGACGATCTCGTGCGCCGGAAGCCCCGCGCCCTTGCTGTCGCGCGCAGCCGATGCCTCTGCCTGCAAATTCATCACCCTTCCCCGTATCACGGTTGTTCACCTCATCTTGCACGGCTTGCGCCCCCATGGAAACATCTTCCTGTTGCCAGAGGGCGCAACGTTTGATCAAATTTGGGATGAAGGGCACGAAGAACCCCCAAATCTCAGGGAGACCATTTCATGAAGAGAACCATGCTGAGCGTGACCGCAGCTCTGGCACTGTCGGCTACCGCCGCCGCGGCCCAGGAAGAGGTGCATGTCTACAACTGGTCCGATTACATCGACGAATCGCTGCTGAAGAAGTTCGAGGACGAGACCGGCATCAAGCTGGTCTACGACGTCTTCGACTCCAACGAGCTGCTCGAGACCAAGATGCTGGCCGGGGGCTCCGGTTACGACGTCGTGGTTCCCACGGGCACCTTCCTGCAGCGCCAGATCGCCGCCGGCTCGTTCCAGAAGCTCGACAAGTCGAAGCTGCCGAACCTGAAGAACATGTGGGACGTGATCCAGAAACGGACCGACACCTACGATCCCAACGGCGACTATTCGATCAACTACATGTGGGGCACCACCGGCATCGGCATCAACGTCGACAAGGTGAAGGAAGCGCTTGGCGACGACGCGCCGGTGAACTCGCTCGCGCTGGTCTTCGATCCCAAGAACATGGAAAAGCTCGCCTCCTGCGGCGTGATGTTCCTCGACGCCCCGACCGAGATGGTGCCGGCCGCCCTGACCTACCTGGGCCTGAACCCCGACGCCCACGACAAGGACTCGCTCGACAAGGCCGAGAAGGCGCTGGAAGCGGTGCGCCCCTACATCCAGAAGTTCAACAGCTCGGAATATATCAACGCGCTGGCGAACGGCGACATCTGCGTGGCCTTCGGCTGGTCGGGTGACGTGCTCCAGGCCCGCGATCGCGCCGCCGAGGCCGACAACGGCGTGAAGGTCGAATACAACATTCCCAAGGAAGGCGCGCTGATGTGGTTCGACCAGATGGCCGTGCCCGTCGATGCCCCGAACCCCGATGGCGCGATGAAGTTCCTGAACTTCATCATGGACGCGCACAACGCCGCCGCGGCCTCCAACTACGTCTACTACGCGAACGGCAACAAGGCCTCGCAGCAGTACCTCAACGATGACGTGATCGGCGACCCGGCGATCTACCCCGACCAGGAGACGCTGGACCACCTCTACACGGTCACGCCCTTCGACGCGAAGGACCAGCGCAACCTGACCCGCATGTGGACCAAGGTGAAATCGGGTACCTGACGCCCGGATCGCCCGACACCCGCCGCGCCGCAGCCCCTGCGGCGCGGTTTCCATGCCGAGACCAGGAGCCCGCCCCATGCCTCAGACCGTCTTCGCCCCCTGGGAGAACCCGGACGAAAAACCGCTGATCCAGTTCCGCAACGTGACCAAGCGCTTCGGCGATTTCACCGCGATCGACAACCTGGACCTCGACATCTACACCCGCGAATTCTTCGCCCTCCTGGGCCCCTCGGGTTGTGGCAAGACCACGCTGATGCGCATGCTCGCGGGCTTCGAGACGCCCAGCTCGGGCAGCATCCTGATCGGCGGCCAGGACATGGCGGAGATTCCGCCGAACCGCCGCCCCGTCAACATGATGTTCCAGAGCTACGCGCTCTTCCCGCATCTCTCGGTCTGGGACAACATCGCCTTCGGCCTGAAGCGCGAGGGCAAGGACCGCGGCACGATCGAGACCCGCGTCGCCGACATGATGCGCCTGACCCGGCTCGAGAAATTCGCCCGCCGCAAGCCGCACCAGCTCTCGGGCGGCCAGCGCCAGCGCGTCGCGCTCGCGCGCTCCCTCGCCAAGGCGCCGAAACTGCTGCTGCTCGACGAACCGCTGGGCGCCCTCGACAAAAAGCTGCGCGAAGAGACGCAGTTCGAACTGATGGACATCCAGGAGAAGACCGGCACCACCTTCGTCATCGTCACCCACGACCAGGAAGAGGCGATGACCGTCGCCTCCCGCGTGGCGGTGATGGACGAGGGCAAGCTGGTGCAGGTCGCCACCCCCGACCGCATCTACGAGACCCCGAACTCGGTCTACGTGGCCGATTTCATCGGTGACGTGAACATCATCGAGGGCCGCGCCTCCCAGTCCGGCGACCGGGTCCTCGTCAGCTGGGCCGAGGGCACCACGCCCCTGGTCGCCGCCACCGAAAAGCACCTTTCCAAGGACCAGGCCTGCTACCTGGCGATCCGCCCGGAAAAGATCACCATCTCGGAAACCGAGCCCGACACCGCCAACCGCCTGCAGGGCGAGATCCTCGACATCGGCTACCTCGGCAACATCTCGACCTACCACGTCAAGCTGCCGACCGGCCACGTGATCAAGGCGCAAAGCACCAACACCCGCCGCATCGCCCGCCGCTCCTTCACCTGGGAGGACAAGGTCTGGCTGTCCTGGACCGACACCGCCGCCATCCTGCTGGAGCGCTGATCATGCCCGTCAGCCTCCAGCCCGACCGCCGCGCCCCGTTCCGCCTCCGGCGGGCATATTTGGGGAAAGATGAAACCACCCGCCATGGGGGCCCGACGGCCTCCCCGTCATCTGGCCATCAATATCCCGGGGGAGCGCCGCAGGCGCGGGGGCAGCGCCCCCTGCCCCCCTCCGTCACCGGAGGAGCCGCCTGATGCTGCGCCGCCTGACCCTCATCCTGATCCCCTACCTCTGGCTGCTGGCCCTCTTTCTGGTGCCCTTCCTCATCGTGGTGAAGATCTCGCTCTCGGACGTGGCGCTGGCGCGCCCGCCCTACATGCCCCAGCTCGACCTCGCAGCGGGCCTCTCCGGGCTGAAGGACTTCTTCTCCCAGCTCGACCTCGAGAACTTCTGGTTCCTGACCAGCGATGACCTCTACTGGAAGGCCTATCTCTCCTCGCTGAAGATCGCCGCCTTCTCGACGCTGATCACCCTGCTGGTGGGCTTCCCGATCTCCTACGCCATGGCCTCGGCGCGCAGCGAATGGCGCCCGACGCTGATGATGCTGGTGATCCTGCCCTTCTGGACCTCCTTCCTGATCCGGGTCTACTCCTGGATGGGCATCCTCAGCCAGAACGGGCTGCTGAACAGCTTCCTGCTCTGGACCGGCCTGATCCACGAGCCGCTGACGATCCTCAACACCCCCACGGCGGTCTATATCGGCATCGTCTATACCTACCTGCCCTTCATGATCCTGCCGATCTACGCGACTCTGGAAAAGCTCGACATCTCGCTCCTCGAAGCTGCCGAGGACCTGGGCTGCTCGCGGCTGACCGCCTTCTGGCTGGTCACCGTGCCGCTGTCGAAGCCCGGCATCATCGCCGGCTGCTTCCTGGTCTTCATCCCCGCGCTTGGCGAATTCGTCATCCCCTCGCTGCTGGGCGGGTCCCGCACGCTGATGATCGGCAAGGTGCTCTGGGAGGAATTCTTCAACAACCGCGACTGGCCCGTCGCCTCGGCGGTGGCCGTGGTGCTGCTCCTGATCCTGATCATCCCGATCATCCTCTTCCAGCGCAATGAACAGAAGAACCGGGAGGCCGGCCAATGAGACGCATGTCCTCGTTCAACCTGGTCTCGCTCACCCTGGGCCTGGCCTTCCTCTACCTGCCGATGCTGATCCTGGTGATCTACAGCTTCAACGCCTCCAAGCTGGTCACCGTCTGGGCGGGTTTCTCGACCCACTGGTACGGAGAACTGTTCCGCGACCAGGCCTTCCTCGATGCCGCCATGGTGACGCTGAAGGTGGGGGTGATCTCCTCGACCCTGGCGACCATCCTCGGCACCATGGCCGCCTGGATCCTGGTGCGCACGGGCCGCTTCCTGGGCCGCACGCTGTTCTCCGGCATGATCTACGCGCCCCTCGTCATGCCCGACGTGATCACCGGCCTGGCGCTGCTGCTGCTGTTCATCGGCATCGGGCTCGACCGGGGCATCCTGACCATCGTTCTGGCCCATACCACCTTCGCCATGTGCTACGTCTCGGTGGTGGTCTCCTCCCGGCTTTCCTCCTTCGACCGCTCGCTGGAGGAAGCCGCGCTCGATCTCGGCTGCACCCCCTGGCAAAGCTTCCGCCTTGTCACCCTGCCGATCATCGCGCCGGCGGTGATCTCGGGCTGGCTGCTGGCCTTCACCCTCTCGCTCGACGACCTGGTGATCGCCTCCTTCACCGCCGGCCCCTCCTCGACCACCCTGCCGATGAAGATCTTCTCGGCGGTGCGCCTGGGCGTCAGCCCGGAGATCAACGCCCTCTCGACCCTGATGATCGGCATCGTGGCGCTTGGCGTTGTGATCTTCTCGATCATCTCCAAGCGCGCCGCCGTGCGCCAGCAAATGGAAGAACAGGCGGCCGTCCGCACCTGACGGACGACCGCCCCGAAAACCGAAAGACCAGCCCGTGACCGATCTGACGCCCCGCCGTCTCTATCCCGACTACACCTACTCGCGGAGCCCGATCGAGCGCTGCTACTGGGCCGAGGCCGTCCCCGAGACGGCCCTGACCTTCCCGCCGCTCGCCGATCACCGCACCGATGCGCTGGTGATCGGCGGCGGCTTCACCGGTCTCAACGCCGCCATCTCCCTGGCCCGTGCCGGCATCGAGGTGACGCTGATCGACGCGCAATTCCCCGGCTTCGGCGCGTCGGGGCGCAACGGCGGCTTCTGCTGCATCGGCTCGCACCGCGCCTCCGACGCCCTGCTGACGCGCCGTTTCGGCGCCGGCGAACCCGCCGCCGTCAACCGCACCGAAGCCGCCGCCGTCGCCCATGTGGAGGCCTTCCTTGAGGCCGAGAACCTCGATGTCGACCGCCATTCCGAGGGCGAGGTGATCCTGGCCCATACCGCGGCCAAGATGGAACAGTTCCGCCGTGACGCAGAGGCGCACCTGCGCGACTGGGGCAGCCCCGCCACCCTCATCGAAAAGCCGGACCTGGCGGCCCATGGCCTGAACGGGCCGCTCTGGCACGGCGCGATCCAGATGCCGCACGGCTTCGCGCTGCACCCGCGCAAGTACCTCGCCGGGCTCGCCGCCGCCGCGCGCCGCGCCGGGGCGCAGCTGCATGGCGCCACCCCCGCCCTGCGCATCGACGACAGCGGCCCGCAGCCGAAGGTGATCACCGCAAACGGCACGATCACCGCAAACCGGGTGCTGATCGCCACCAACGGCTATGCCAGCGAAAACCTGCACCCCTGGCTGCGCGGTCGCTACATCCCGGCACAAAGCTCGGTCCTGACCACCCGCCCGATGACCCCGGAAGAGCTCTCGGCCCAGGGCTTCACCTCCCGCCAGATGAGCTACGAAGACCGCAAGATGCTGCATTACTTCCACCTCACCCCGGAGGGGCGGATGGTCTTCGGCATGCGCGGCGCGCTGCGCTCCTCGGCGGCCAACGAAAAGCGCATCGCCGCCCGCCTGCGCGCCGATTTCGAGGCCGCCTTCCCGGCATGGAAACATGTCGAAAGCCCGTTCTACTGGTCCGGCATGGTCTGCGTGACGGCCTCTCTGACACCGTTCTGCGGCGCGCTGCCCGGCAGCCCGAAGGTCTTTGCCGCCTTCGGCTACCACGGCAATGGCGTGGCCATGGGCAGTTACCTCGGCGCCCAGATGGGCCGCCTTGCCGCCGGCGACACCCCGGACCTGCCGAAAAGCTTCGCCACCCCGCCGATGCGCTTCCCGCTCGGGCGCCACCGGATGCTGCTGCTGGCCGCGGAATACGGCATGTCCCGGCTGCTCAACCGCTGAGGCATTTTCTTGTTTGAAATACCTCGGGGGAGTCCGCCGCAGGCGGACGGGGGCAGCGCCCCCACCCCCACCCGGTGTCACGGGGCTTTGGTCACGGGGTCTTCGCCGCCTGGGCGCGGGCCCGCTGCAACCCCAGATGCCGCTCGCGCAAGATGATGAACACCCCGGCCGCGACGATGATCGCCGCCCCGACCAGCATCTGCCCAGACGGCACCTCGGCAAAGACCACGTAGCCGATCCCCAGTGCGAAGATCATCGAGGCATAGTCGAAGGGCGCCACCACGCTGGCATCGGCAAAGCGGTAGCAGGCGGTCAGGAAGATCTGCCCGACCCCGCCCAGCAGCCCAGCACCGATCAGCCACAGCGCCTCCTTCCCGCCGGGCATCACCCAGCCGAAGGGGATCGTCGCCAGCGACAGCACGGTCGAGGTCATGGTGAACCAGAACACGATGGCCGAGGTCGCCTCCAGCCGCACCATGTTGCGGATATGGACCTGGGCCAGCGCCCCGCTCATGGCTCCGACCAGCACCAGGATGGCCCCGATCGCCTCCTCGGCCTTCAACGTGCCGTTCAGCGCGGTCACCCGCGGCTCCAGCACCACCAGCACGCCGATCAGGCCCAGCCCGACCGCGCTCAGCCGGTAGACCCCGACCTGCTCGTGCAGGAACATGCCCGCGAAGATCACCGTCAGCAGCGGCATGGCATAGCCCAGCGCGGTCACCTCCGGCAGCGGCAGGAAGGCCAGCCCGGCAAAGCCGCAGCCCATCGACGTGGTCCCGATCAGCCCGCGCCAGACATGCGACATCGGCGCCTTCACCCGCAACCCGGTCGACAGCTCGTGCCGCCAGGCCAGCCAGGCCAGGATCACCGGCAGCGCGAAGAAGGATCGGAAGAACACCGTTTCCCCCGGCGGCACATGGTCGGAGGCCGCCTTGATCAGGGATTGCATGACGATGAAGCAGATCACCGCGATCAGCTTGTACAGGATGCCTTTGAAGGGCTGCATGGGGGATCCTCTGGGAAGAGGCCTCACTCCTTCGTGAAGCCCGCCGCAGGGTCAACGGCACAGCCGCCCTTGCGCCCCCTTCCTTGCGCCTCCCGCCCTCCTTGCGTCCCCGCCCCTTACCGCCTGCACGATTGACCTCGGCGCCTCGAGCCGCCACCAAGGGGCCGCTTCCGCCACCCGAGGTCCCGATGCTCCGCCTGTCCGCCGCCCTGCTGCTGCTGCCTGCCCCGGGCGTCGCCGCCCCCGCTGCCCCGTCACCCGCCCCGGCACAGCTTTGGCAGGGGCTGCGGCAGGCCGCCGACATGCCCGAATGCCTGCTGCCGCTGCTGGCACTCGGCCTGGCACTCGGGGCGCAGGCCGGGCGGCTCTGGGCGCTGATCCTGGCGGGGCTGGGGGCCGGTCTGCTGGTCGCCCCGTTGACCGGAGAAGCGGTGGCGGTGCTGGCCCTGGCCGCGGGCATTCCCGCGGCGGCACTGGTGGCCCTGCGCCCGACCGGCGCGCCGACGGCGTTGCGGGCCGCGCTGGCGCTGATCCTGCCGGCGCTGGCGATGACGGCCCTGTTCCACGCCAGCCCGGCCCCGCCGCTGCTGCTGGCGCTTGGTGCCTACCTGCTGGCGGGGCTGGCGATCACCGCTGCCGCCCTGCTGTCCCGGGGCCTGCAACACGCCGCCGCCACCCCCTGGGGGCCGATCGCCCTGCGCATCGGGGCCAGCTGGCTGACGGCAATCCTGGCGCTGCTGTTGGCCTTCAGTCTGCGCCCCCTCTGACGGGGACGCAGACGCCTCTCACGCGGACGGCTCTCACTCTGCGGCGCTGCGCTTCGGCAGCACCCAGTGCGGGCGCGGGAAATGGCAGGTGTAGCCGTTGGGATAGCGCAGCAGGTAATCCTGATGCTCCGGCTCGGCCTCCCAGAAATCGCCCACCGGCTCCAGTTCGCTCACCACCGACCCCGGCCACAGCCCCGAGGCGTTCACATCGGCGATCGTTTCTTGCGCCACCGCCTTCTGGGCGGCATCGACATAGTAGATCGCGCTGCGATAGCTCGGCCCAAGGTCGTTGCCCTGCCGGTTCGGCGTGGTCGGATCATGGATCTGGAAGAACACCTCCAGGATCTGCCGATAACTGATCACCGAGGGATCAAAGAAGATCTCGATCCCTTCGGCATGGCTGCCATGGTTGCGGTAGGTCGCATGGGGCACGTCGCCCCCGGTATAGCCCACGCGGGTCCGGGTGACGCCCGGCAGCCTGCGGATCAGGTCCTGCATGCCCCAGAAACACCCGCCCGCCAGGACGGCACGCTCTTCGCTCATCACGGTTCCTCCACCTGGTCGATATATGCGCCGTAGCCTTCCGCCTCCATCTCCGCCCGGGGGATGAAGCGCAGCGACGCCGAGTTGATGCAGTAGCGCAGGCCGCCGCGATCGCGCGGCCCGTCGGGGAAGACATGGCCCAGGTGGCTGTCCCCGTGTTTCGAGCGCACCTCGACCCGGACCATGCCATGGGTCGTATCGGTCAGCTCCACCACGTTGTCGGGCGCCACCGGGCGCACGAAGCTGGGCCAGCCGCAGCCGCTCTCGAACTTGGCGGCACTGGCAAACAGCGGCTCGCCCGAGACGATGTCGACGTAAAGCCCGGCCTGCTTCGTCTCGTTATATGCCCCGCTCCAGGGCCGTTCCGTGCCGTTCTGCTGGGTCACCCGGAACTGTTCCGGGGTCAGAGCGGAGATGGCCTCTTCGGTCTTGCGATAGTTGGTCATGACGCCTCCTGTCTGTTCGTCTCATCATGTGGGGATTTCCCGGCAAAGGAAAACCCCTGCCGCCGCGCAGCCGCCTTGCAGAGGCGCGCGATAATTTAACGCGGTGAAACCTTTTCCGGCGCGGCTCCGTTCCTGCGGTCAAGCGCGACGCAGGACGCGCCATTGAACCAGGACAGATACAGGGCAGGACCAGACCTTCCGGGCAGTTCGCAGCAACGGGAGGAGAGACCATGCGACATATCATCCGGACGGGCGGCCTCACGGCCCTCAGCCTCATTCTGATCACCGGCCTGCCCCAGGCGGGCCGCAGCCTCGACATCGGGGTCGATGCCAGCCTAGGCGGCGACAGCGGCCTCTCGGCCAGTGCCGACGTGGGCCTGGGCAGCGACGGCGTGTCCGCCGACGCGGATGCCAGCCTCGGCGGCAGCGATGGCGTCAGCGCCAGCGCCGATGCAAGCCTCGGAGGCGGGGACGGCGTGTCCGCAGATGTCGATGCCGGCCTCGGCGGCGATGATGGCCTCTCGGCCAGCGCCGACGTGGGCCTCGGCGGGTCGGGTTCCGGCGGCTCCGGGTCGGGCTCGGGTTCGGGCGGCGGCGGCATCTCCGTCGATGTCGGCCTTGGCGGCAGCTCCGGCTCCGGCACGGGCGGCAGCTCCGGAACCGGTTCCGGGACCGGCTCGGGCACCGGTTCGGGTACCGGTTCGGGCATGGGGACGGGCAGCGGCACCGTCACCGCCGGTCGCACCGGCACCGGCAACGCCCCCTGGCGTCCGATGCCGCGCGCCCTGGCCCCGCTGGACTGGATGCGGCTGAACCCCAGCGACCTGGAGATCGTCACCCTCACCCAGCTTTCCGGCACGGGCCGGATCAATCTGGGCAAGCTCGACCGCCAGCTGCGCCAGGACCGCGCCCGGATCGCCCGGATGCAGCAGCAGATTCGCGCCATCCCCCCGGTCGAGGCCCGGCTGGAACAGCGCGGCTTCGGCGCCTGGGACGTGGTCGGGGTCTTCGCCTCGGACGGCAACCGGCTGCGCCTGCTGGTGGATGACCGCGGCTAGGCCGGGTCCCCAAGGCGTGCCAGCGCCCAGCGGGCGGCCTCGGCCACGGTGGGATCGGGATCCTCCAGCAGGGCCCGGGCCGCCCCCCGCAACGCCGGCACGCCGCTGTTGCCGATGGCGTAAAGCACATTGCGCACGAAACGGTCCCGCCCGATCCGCTTGATCGGAGACCCCGAGAACCGCGCCCGGAACCCCGCATCGTCCAGCGCCGCCAGTTCCGCCAGCTCGGGGGCCCGCAGATCGTCGCGGGCATGGTACTTCATCTCGGCGGCCTGCTCCGCGAACTTGTTCCAGGGACAGGCCGCCAGGCAATCGTCGCAGCCGTAGATCCGGTTGCCCATCCGGCCCCGCAGATCCACGGGCACCGGCCCCGCATGTTCGATCGTCAGGTAAGAGATGCAGCGCCGCGCATCCATCCGGTAGGGCGCCACGAAAGCCTCGGTCGGACAGGCCTGAAGGCAGCGCGTGCAGCGCCCGCAGTGATCCGCCTCCGGCCCGTCCACCGGCAGTTCAAGGGTGGTGAAGATCGCCCCCAGGAAGAACCAGCTGCCCAGCTCCCGGCTCACCAGGTTGGTATGCTTGCCCTGCCAGCCCAGCCCCGCCGCCTGGCCCAGGGCCTTCTCGGGCACCGGTGCGGTATCGACGAAGACCTTCACCTGCACCTCCGGCCCGGCCTCCGCGATCAGCCAGCGCGCCAGCCGCTTCAGCCGCTTCTTCACCACGTCATGGTAATCGCGGTTCTGCGCATAGACGGAAATCGCCGCCCGGTCCGGATGCGCCAGCACCGCCCGCGGATCGTCATCGGGGCCGTAGTTCTCCGCCAGCATGATCACGGATTTCGCCTCGGGCCAGAGCGCCGCCGGATCGCCGCGCCAGTGCACCCGATCCGCCAGCCATCCCATCTGCCCGTGATACCCGGCCTCCAGGAAGGCCTGCAGCCGCCCCATCACCTCCGGCACGTCGCAGGGCCGGCACACCCGCGCCGCAGAGAACCCCTCTGCCACCGCCTGCGCGACAAGCCGATCCCGAAGCACCCCGGCCCCTCCATTTTCTTGTTTCCAATACCTCGGGGGAGTCCGCCGCAGGCGGACGGGGGCAGCGCCCCCGCTCCCTCAGAAATCGAGATCCGTGTAGTGATCCGGCGGCGGGAAGCCCGGCACCTGGTCCATCAGGATGCCCCGGAACGCCGGGCGCGACTTGATCTTCGCATACCAGTCCTTGACCGAGGCATTGCGGTCCCAGTCCACGTCCGAGATGTAGTCGAGGCTGGACAGATGCGCGGCCGCCGCGAAATCCGCCAGCGTCATGCGGTCGCCCGCCAGCCAGCGGCGGTGGTCCAGCAGCCAGCCCAGGTAGTCCAGGTGGAACTTGATCGCCCGAAGGCCCGCCTTGACGTTGGTCGAATCCGGGAAGCCCTGGCCGGTGATCTTCTTGTTCACCCGCTCGTAAAGCAGCTTGGAGGTCACCTCGTGGTGGAACTTGTCGTCGAACCAGCTGACCAGGCGGCGCACCTCGTGGCGCTCCATCGGATCGCGCGGCATCAGCGAGGGTTCGGGATAGACCTCCTCGAGGTATTCGCAGATCGCCGCGCTCTCGGCCAGCACCCGGCCCTCCAGCTTCAGCACCGGCACCTTGCCGGCGGGATTGCGCCGCAGGAAGTCGGTATCCTTCTCCCAGTAGCGTTCCTCGATCAGCTTGCAGTCGATCCGCTTCTCCGACAGCGACAGGCGCACCTTGCGGCAAAACGGCGAAAGCGGCACGTGGTAGAGTTCTGCTGAGATCATGGTCACCATCCTTGGACCCTTGTCATGCCCTTTCACAGGGGCGGGTTCAATCCTCGAAACAGGCGGCGCGGCCATCGCGCCGGATCGTCGCCGCCCCGTCGATGATCTGCCGCGACCGGCGCAGCACGTAATTTGTCGGATGCGAGGCCGACCAGGCCTGCGGCGAGGGCAGGATCGCCGCCAGCCGCGCCGCCTGGGTGGCGTTCAGCTGTGCCGCATGGACGCCGAAGTAATGCATGGCCCCGGCCTCGACACCGAAGACGCCCTCGTCGAACTCGGCGACGTTCAGGTAGACTTCAAGGATCCGGCGCTTGGTCCAGAACAGCTCGATCGCGGGGGTAAAGCCCGCCTCCAGCGCCTTGCGGACATAGCTGCGGCCCTGCCAGAGATAGACGTTCTTGGCGACCTGCTGGGTGATGGTCGAGCCGCCGCGCGACATGCCGTCTGCAATGGCATCGCGGATCGCCGACATGTCAAAGCCCCAGTGACGGCAGAAATTGGCATCCTCCGCCGCCACGGCAGAGCGCGCCATCACCGGGGCGATCTGGTCCATCGGAACCCAGCTCTGCTCGATCCCGCCCAGGCGGCGCGCCTCGGAATGCATGTAGATCCCCTGGAAGGGCCGCACCACGGAATTCACCGCCACCAGCGCCAGCGCCAGCCCGACCACCCCGACCAGGGTCAGCCCCAGCCGGCGCCGCAGGCCGCGACGCGTCGGGATGCGCAGGCGTGGCAGGCGCAGCAGCCGCCGGCGGGCCGGGGCTGCAGCTGCGGCTTTCGCGGCCTTGGCCGGCGCCTTCGATGTCTTCTTCGTCCCGGTCTTCGCCCGGGGGCTTTTCCGCTCGGCCTGTTTCGCCACGCCCTGCCTCTTCCTTGACGGGTCTGCGCCCGTCCGTCCCGGAAATGCGGGGGCTGCCATGATCAGGATCAAGGCCGCGTCCCCTGCCAAGAAGTAGCATAGTGATGTCCGGAAAGGGAGGGTGGCCGGGGTCTTTCCTCCACGCATCATCCTCCCGGGCAACACCGGATGAAAGGAGCCCGACATGGCCCTCGACCCGAGAAGAACCGCCTGCATCGATGCCCCCGCCCTGATCGACCATGTGCGCGACAGGATTGCCGAGGGCAACGTGAACCGCCTGCGCATCCGCGACCCAGACGGCAGCTTCACCCTGGAACTTCCGGTGACGGCGGCGGTGGTCGCCGGCGGGGCCCTGGCCCTGGCCGCCCCCTGGCTGACGCTGCTGGGCGCCGCAGCAGGCCTTGCGACCCAGCTTCATGTCGAGGTGGAGCATGGTCACGACCCGCCGCACGCCCCGACCGAGGCCGACACGCTGGCCGACGGCCCGCTGGGAGACAACCTGCCGATCTGAGGGCAGGTCAAAGGAAAGGGCCCCGGAGCTTGCGCTCCGGGGCCCGTCCATTTCACGGATCCGGCAAGGGTTACTCTGCCGGCATCGCCCTTTCGTCCTCGCTCAGCGGGAACGGCAGGTGCACCAGCATCTCCTTCGGGCAGACCTGAAGGAAGTTGCCCAGCTCCAGATCCCAGTGCTGCAGCATCTCCGAGGCCTTGCGGCTGCCGGTTTCCTCGGCATGACGCTTGACCAGGTCGTGCAGCTGGGTCTGCCAGTGCTGGACCGTCACCGGGCAGGTGACCAGGGTTTCCTTGTTGATCAGCTTCTCCGTGATGCCTTCGGGATCATAGAGATAGGCCATGCCGCCGGTCATGCCGGCCCCGAAGTTCGCCCCGATGGAGCCCAGGATCACGGCGAGACCGCCGGTCATGTACTCGCACCCGTTGGAGCCGCAGCCCTCGATCACCACCGTCGCACCCGAGTTCCGGACCGCGAAGCGTTCGCCCGCACGACCTGCCGCGAACAGGTAACCGTCGGTCGCACCGTAAAGAACGGTGTTGCCGATGATCGTGTTCTCGGAGGCCACCAGCGGCGAGTTCATCGAGGGACGCACGACGATCGTGCCGCCCGAGAGGCCCTTGCCGACATAGTCGTTCGCCTCGCCCGAGACCTCGATCTTCAGGCCCGGGGCCGCGAAGGCGCCCAGCGACTGGCCGGCGGAACCGGTCAGCTTGACGGTCAGGTGGTCGGGCTGGAGCGCGTTGCGCATGCCGAACTTCTGAACGATGTGCGACGAGGTGCGCGTGCCCACGGTGCGGTGCGTGTTCTGCACCGCGTAGGACAGCTGCATCTTTTCGCCTTCCTTCAGGAAGCGCGCGGCATCGCGGACGATTTCCGCATCCAGCGTGTCCGGCACCACGTTGCGGGGCTTCAGACGGTTGTAGACGATGTCCTTGGCGCCATCGACCGTCACCAGCAGCGGGTTCAGGTCGAGGTCGTCGAGGTGCTCTGCGCCACGCGACACCTGATGCAGCAGATCGGCACGGCCGATCACCTCATCGAGGCTGCGCGCCCCGATGGAAGCGAGGATCTCGCGCACTTCCTGGGCGTAGAAGGTGATCAGGTTGACCACCTTGTCGGCCGTACCGGTGAACTTCTTGCGCAGCGCGTCGTCCTGGGTGCACACGCCCACCGGGCAGGTGTTCGACTGGCACTGACGCACCATGATGCAGCCCATCGCGATCAGCGCGGCGGTGCCGATGCCGTATTCCTCGGCGCCCATCATGGCGGCCATGACGATGTCACGACCGGTACGCAGGCCACCGTCGGTACGCAGCGTCACGCGATCGCGCAGCTTGTTCATCGCCAGAACCTGGTGCGCTTCGGTCAGCCCCATCTCCCACGGCAGGCCCGCGAACTTGATGGAGGTGGCCGGAGACGCCCCGGTGCCGCCGTTGTGGCCCGAGATCAGGATGATGTCGGCCTTCGCCTTGGCCACACCCGCAGCGATGGTGCCGACGCCCGAGGAGGACACCAGCTTCACCGTCACCTTCACGGTCGGGTTGATCTGCTTCAGGTCATAGATGAGCTGGGCCAGATCCTCGATCGAGTAGATGTCGTGGTGCGGCGGCGGCGAGATCAGCGTCACACCCTTGGTGGAGTGGCGCAGACGGGCGATCAGGTCGGTGACCTTCATGCCGGGCAGCTGACCACCCTCACCGGGCTTGGCGCCCTGCGCGACCTTGATCTCAAGCTCTTCGCACTGGTTCAGGTATTCGGCGGTGACGCCGAAACGACCCGAAGCCACCTGCTTGATCTTCGCAGACGGGTTGTCGCCGTTGGGCTCGGGCACGAAGTGTGCCGGATCCTCGCCGCCCTCGCCGGAGTCGGATTTCGCGCCGATGCGGTTCATCGCGACGTTCAGCAGCTTGTGCGCCTCGGGGCTCAGCGCGCCCAGCGACATGCCCGGGGTGACGAAGCGCTTGCGGATCGAGGTGATCGATTCGACCTCTTCCAGCGGGATCGACTTGCCCAGCGGCTTGATCGCCAGCAGGTCGCGCAGGTGGATCGGCGGGTTTGCCTGCATCCGCGCGGAATACTGCTTCCAGATCTCGAAGGAGGAACGGTCGCAGGCTGCCTGAAGCATGTGCATGGTCTGCGCTTCCCAGGCGTGGGTCTCGCCGGACTTGCGCGACTTGTAGAAACCGCCGATCGGCAGCACGTCGCGGCCCTTCAGCCAGCCAAGCGCGTGGATGTCCTCAAGCTTGTTCTGGATGCCCGAGACGCCGATGCCGGAAATCCGGCTCAGCATGCCGGGGAAGTATTCCGCCACCATGGCACGGGACAGGCCGACGGCCTCGAAGTTCAGACCACCGCGGTAGGACGAAATCACCGAGATGCCCATCTTGGCCATGATCTTCAGCAGGCCCTGGTCGATGGCCGTGCGGTAGCGGCCGATGTTCTCGGTCAGGGAGCCATCCAGCAGGCCGCGCTTGATGCGGTCGGCAATGGTGTCTTCGGCCAGGTAGGCGTTGACGATGGTCGCGCCGCTCGCGATCAGCACTGCGAAGTAATGCGGATCGACACATTCCGCCGAGCGCACGCCGAGCGAGCAGAAGGTCCGCAGGCCCTTGCGGGTCAGCCAGGAGTGCACCGCCGAGGTCGCCAGGATCATCGGCATGCCGATCTTGCCGGCATCCTGGTAATGGTCGGTCAGCACGATGTGGCCGCCACCGGAACGCACGGCATCCTCCGCCTCGCGGCGGATGCGGGACAGGGCGTCCTGAAGGGCATGTTCGCCACCGTCCACCGGGAAGGTACAGTCGATCTCGACCATCTCGGCGTTGAAGTGAGTCTTCAGCTCATCGAACTGGGCATTGGCCACGAAGGGGCTGTCCAGAACGAGGATCTCGGTCTGGGCAGAGCTTTCGTCCAGCACGTTCTTCAGGTTGCCGAAACGCGTCTTCAGGCTCATCACGCGGAATTCGCGCAGGGAGTCGATCGGCGGGTTGGTCACCTGAGAGAAGTTCTGGCGGAAGAAGTGGCTCAGCGGGCGATACTTGTTCGACAGCACGGCCGAGGGCGTGTCATCGCCCATTGACGCCAGAGCTTCCTTGCCGTCCTCGGCCATCGGAGCGAGCATCTGCTCGATTTCCTCGATGGTGAAACCGGCTGCGATCTGGCGCTTGCGCAGCTCTTCACCCTCGAAGAGCGGCTTTTCCTCGACCTTGGCCAGGTAGTCGTCCAGCTCCGAGATCTTGCCGACCCATTCGCCGAAGGGCTGACCGGCGGCCATTTTGTTCTTGATCTCGACGTCGTGGTACAGCTTGCCCTCGGCGGTATCGACCGCCAGCAGCTGGCCCGGGCCAAGCGCGCCCTTTTCGCGCACGGTGGCTTCCTCGACCGGGACCATGCCCGCTTCGGACCCCGCGATCAGCAGGCCGTCACCGGTGACGACATAGCGCATCGGACGCAGGCCGTTGCGGTCGGTGCCGGCGCAGACCCAGCGGCCATCCGTCATCGCCAGGGCGGCGGGACCGTCCCAGGGCTCCATCACGGAGTTGCAGTAGGAATACATGTCACGCCAGGCTTCCGGCAGCTCCTCGGCCTGCTTGGACCAGGATTCCGGCACCAGCATGGTCTTGGCCATCGGCGCCGAACGGCCCGCACGCACCAGCACTTCGAACACGGCATCCAGCGCGGCCGAATCCGAGGACCCGCCGGGGATGATCGGCTTGATGTCTTCCGCAAGCTCGCCGAAGGCCGAGGAGGCCATGCGGATCTCGTGGGATTTCATCCAGTTGACGTTGCCCTTCAGCGTGTTGATCTCGCCGTTGTGGGCAAGCATGCGGAACGGCTGGGCCAGCCACCACTGCGGGAAGGTGTTGGTGGAATAGCGCTGGTGATAGATCGCGAAGGCGGATTCAAAGCGCTCGTCCATCAGGTCGGGGTAGAAGACCGCGACCTGCTCGGCCAGCATCATGCCCTTGTAGATGATCGACCGGCACGACAGCGAGGCCAGGTACAGGCCGTTGACCTGCGCCGCCAGCGCCGCCTTCTCGATGCGGCGACGGATCACGTAAAGCTCGCGCTCGAAGGTTTCCTCGTCCACGCCCTTGGAGTTCGAGATCAGGATCTGCTCGATTTCCGGACGGGTCGCGTTGGCCTTCTCGCCCAGGCAGTCGATGTCGACTGGGACGTGGCGCCAGCCGTAGATGTAGTAGCCCATCCGCAGCACTTCGGATTCGACGATCGTCCGGCAGGTTTCCTGCGCGGTGAAGTCGGTGCGCGGCAGGAAGACCTGGCCGACGGCCATCAGCTCGTCCAGGCGGGGCTCGTGGCCGGTGCGGCGGATCTGGTCGTGGAAGAACGGAACCGGGATCTGCACGTGGATGCCCGCGCCGTCGCCGGTCTTGCCGTCGGCATCAACGGCACCACGGTGCCAGATGGCCTTGAGCGCGGTAATGCCCGCCTCGACCACCTTGCGGGAGGCTTTCCCATCCACGGAAACGACGAGGCCCACGCCGCAGGAAGAGTGCTCGTGCTCCTCGCGGAACAGGCCGTTCTCTTCCATCCACTTGCGCTTGGCTTCCTCGGCGGCCACCCAGTTCTCATCAAAGCGGGTCATTTCAAGCTCTCCTCTGCCGAAGTGGCGTTACGTGCAACCGGGGCGGGGGAGCGGCCCCAAGCCGGTGCTGTTCTGTCGGCCCCTCGGGGCCCTGTGAGGCGTCACGGTTCCGTCGCGGAAAGTCTGACCCGAATCGGGTCCGTGACGAAGGGGAAGCCGGGCGCCCGCGCGTTTTGCGAGGATCTGCCGCGCGAGGGTGCCCTCTGCGGCGGCAATGCCAGCCTCCCCGCTGTTCAGTCGGGAGGTCTGGACGGGGGCCATGCCCCCATCCGTCATTCTGCGGCGATGGCGCCCTGGCCCTTGAGGTCGGCGATCATCGCGGCGGCGCAGTCGCGCCCGTCGCGGATCGCCCAGACCACCAGCGAGGCCCCGCGCACGATGTCGCCCACCGCGTAGACGCCATCGAGGCTGGTGCGGCCCGAGCCGAATTCGGCGCGGATGGTGCCCCAGCGGGTCACTTCCAGGCCGTCGGTGTCCCAGAGCTTGGGCAGGTCCTCGGGCTCGAAGCCGAGCGCCTTGATGACCAGGTCGGCATCTTCCGCGTAATCGGAACCTTCGATGACTTCCGGCGCGCGACGGCCCGAGGCATCGGGCTGACCCAGGCGCATCTTCTGCACCATGGCCTGGGCGACGGCGCCCTCCTCGGTGGTGGCGAAGCCCACGGGGTTGGACAGCCAGACGAATTCGACGCCCTCTTCCTCGGCGTTCTTCACCTCGCGCTGCGAGCCCGGCATGTTGGCGCGGTCGCGGCGATAGAGGCACTTCACCGACGTCGCGCCCTGGCGGATCGCGGTGCGCACGCAGTCCATGGCGGTATCGCCACCGCCGACCACGACGACCTTCTTGCCCTTGGCGTTCAGCTCGCCGCTTTCGTATTCGGCCACTTCGTCGCCGAAGTTCGACACCTTGTTGTTGACGGTCAGGTAGTCGATGGCGCGCACGATGCCGCTGGCGGTGGCATTCGGGCCGGTCAGGTCGCGGGTCTTGTAGACGCCGGTGGCGATCAGAACCGCGTCATGCTTGCCGCGGATCGCATCGAAGGACAGGTCCTCACCGACGGTGCAGTTCAGCACGAATTCGACGCCCATTTCCTCAAGCTGCTGGCAGCGGCGCATGACCACGTCCTTCTCCAGCTTGAAGCCGGGGATGCCGTAGGTCAGCAGGCCGCCGGCACGGTCGTAACGGTCGTAGACGGTGACCTGGAAGCCCTCGCGGCGCAGCATGTCGGCCGCCGCCAGGCCACCGGGGCCGGCGCCGATGATGCCGATGCTTTCCTCGCGCTCCACCTCGGGCTTCTGGGCCTTCACCCAGCCGTTCTCCCAGGCGGTATCCGTGATGTATTTCTCGACCGCGCCGATGGTGACGGTGCCGTGACCGGACTGTTCGATGACGCAGTTGCCCTCACAGAGGCGGTCCTGCGGGCAAATGCGGCCGCAGATCTCGGGGAAGGTGTTCGTCGCCTGGCTGATCGCATAGGCTTCTTCCAGCCGGCCGGTGGCGGTCAGGCGCAGCCAATCGGGGATGTTGTTGTGCAGCGGGCAGTGGCTCTGGCAATACGGAACACCGCACTGGGAGCAGCGCGAGGCCTGCTCCTCCGCCTTCTGGGCCGCGAATTCCGCGTAGATTTCGTCGTAATCCTTGGCACGAAGGCTGGCGTCACGCTTTTCGGGCATGTCGCGGCCTACGGTCACGAATTTCAGCATCGGTTGCTTCGCCACGGCCTAGCTCCTTTTCGATACACTTGTCCCGCCACTGTCGAAGGCCTTCTAAATCAAGTTCGCCCCCAATAAAAGTCAGAAGAGCTGACCTAATATGCCACTTTATCTTCCGGAGCCGTGTTTGATATCAATTCAGGACCCAAATTAAGGTACCATACCGGACCTATTTAACATCAAGCCCCTTGTTTTCAAGCGTTCCACACAACGCCATTTTCACGCAACGGATGCCTCATGCCCCTACTTCACCTTCTCATTCTTGCCATCATCCAGGGCATAACCGAGTTCCTGCCGATCTCTTCCTCCGGCCACCTGATTCTGCTGCCCGCCCTGACCGGGGCCGAGGACCAGGGACAGATTCTTGATGTCGCCGTCCATGTCGGCACGCTGCTGGCCGTGATGATCTACTTCTGGAAGGATGTCGGCCATGCCATCGCCGGCCTGCCCCGCCTCAGCTGCGGCAAGGCCGACACCCCCGGATCGCGGCTGGCGCTGCTGCTGATCGTCGCGACGATTCCCGGCATCATCTTCGGCCTGTTCCTGGCCATCACCGGCATCGACGACATGCTGCGCTCTGTCGCCGTCATCGGCTGGACGATGCTGATCTTCGGCCTGGTGCTGTACTGGGCCGACCGGCGCGGCGACAGCGGCCGCCCCGCCGAGGACTGGACCATGAAGGATGCGATCATCCTCGGCTTCTGGCAGGCGGTCGCGCTGATTCCCGGCACCTCGCGCTCGGGCATCACGATCACCGGGGCGCTGTTCGCCGGCTTCGAACGCCAGGCGGCGGCCAAGATCTCCATGCTGATGTCGATCCCGATGATCATCGCGGCGGCGGCCTACGAATTCGGCGACGTCATGGCCAGCGCCAACATGCAGGCGCTGCGCGACGGCGCCATCGCGGCGCTCTTCGCCTTCCTCTCGGCGCTGGTGGCGCTGGTGCTGATGATGCGCCTGCTGCGCTCGGTCAGCTTCACCCCCTACGTGATCTACCGCGTCATCCTGGGCGTGATCCTGCTGGGCTACGCCTATCTGTTCGGCGCCCCCGAGCTCTGAGTCCCCAAAACGAAAAGGCCCCGGCCGCAGGACCGGGGCCTTTTCACATCCCGCAACCGGGATCCTACATGTGCAGATTGCGCGCCGAGGCCCTGAGCGCGGCATATTGCCCGTCGGGCCGGAAGCGCCAGAGGTAGTCGGGCAGCACGCTCTCGACCGAGAGCGGCTGGAAGCCCAGATCGGCAAAGCCCTTCTCCCGACCGCTGACGACGCTGTCGGTGCCCAGCTGACGCAGCTGGTCACGGGTCAGGGTCGTGTTGGCGAAGGTGCCCGCGGTCAGACTGTCGATGCCGTCCAGCGCCGAGGCCATGATGGCCGCAACAAAGCGCGGCAGACCGATGATCGGACGGCGGCGCTGGATCACCTCCAGCATTTCCTGCATCAGCTCGCGGAAGGTATGGGCATCGGGGCCGCCCAGCTCATAGAGCCCGCCCTCGGCCTGGCCGGTCAGGTAAAGCTCTGCCGCGCAGGCCACGTCATCCACGTAGACCGGCTGGAACTTCGTCCCGCCCGAGACGATGGGCAGGCAGAAGCCGTTGCGCGCCATCTCCGCGAAGCGGTTGTAGAACTTGTCCTCGGGCCCGAAGATCACCGAGGGGCGCAGGATCATCGCACCGGGCTGGGCGGCCAGCACAGCGGCCTCGCCCTCGGCCTTGGAGCGGGCATAGCGGCTGGGGCCCTCGGCATCGGCGCCAAGCGCCGAGAGGTGCACCATGGCGGTGATTCCCTCTTCGGCGGCGATCCGGGCGATCCGCCCCGCCCCGAGAGTCTGCACCGCCTCGACATTGTTCTTGCCGCCGGTGGCAAAGGTGCCGACGCAGTTCACCACCGCCGAGGCGCCCTGGGTGACGGCCCGCACCGAAGCGTCATCGCGGATGTTGCAGAACACCGGCTCGACCTGACCGACGACGCCGTAGGTGCGCACGAAGCCCGCCTCGTTCGGGCGCCGCACGGCGACCCGCACCCGCCAGCCCTGCTTTGCCATGCGCCGCGCGATATAGCGGCCAACGAAACCCGAGCCGCCGAAAATGGTGACAAGCTTGGACGGGGACGAAAGGGACATGAGCGACCTCCGGCTGACGTTTCCCCTATGTAACTACCCCTCCCCCCGGCCTCCGGCAAGGCGTTCGACAAATTGCCGCTAGGTCGCCGGAAGAAACGCAAAAAAGGCCGTTGACGCCCCCTGCGCACATCCGTATATCCGCCCTCACGACACCGGCCCAGGTGGCGGAATGGTAGACGCGCTAGCTTCAGGTGCTAGTGTTCGCAAGGACGTGGAGGTTCGAGTCCTCTCCTGGGCACCATTACCTAAGAGCTCCGAAGCCCCCGCGGTTTCGGAGCTCTTTCGTTTTCGCCCCCACCGCACCCTCAGGGCGCGCCCTGCCGCTTCATCTTTCCCAAAATATGCCGGACCGACATCTGTGTTGCGCGGGACATTGACGCCCCCCGCGCAGACCCGTATATCCGCCCTCACGACACCGGCCCAGGTGGCGGAATGGTAGACGCGCTAGCTTCAGGTGCTAGTGTTCGCAAGGACGTGGAGGTTCGAGTCCTCTCCTGGGCACCATTACCCGAAAGGCTCCGAAACCACGGCGGTTTCGGAGCCTTTTCGTTTCGCCCCCGCGCTTCGGAGCGGGCAGCCGGGAGGGGCTCTGCCCCCGTCTCCTGCGGAGACTCCCCCGAGGTATTTCGAACAAGAAAATGCAAGGGCGCGCCGCGGGAAGTCCCGGGCGCGCCCCTGTGTTTCATCTTTCCGTAAATACGGCCTGCCCGACAGCGGGGCCGGGCGGGCCGCTGCCGGATCAGCCGAAGACGCGGGTCAGGGCCACGTCGATCGAGTCGGCGATCTGGTCGATGTCATCGGGGGTGGCGATCAGCGCCGGCGACAGGCAGAGCGTGTTGTTGAAGCCCGGCAGGGAACGGTTGGTCACGCCGATCATCACGCCCTGGGCACCGCATTCCGCAACGACCTTCTGGGCGAGAGCCTCGGCCACGGGCTCCTTGGTGGCGCGGTCCGCGACCAGTTCCGCGCCGCAGAACAGGCCCTTGCCGCGCACGTCCCCGACGACCGCGTGCTTTTCCTTCAGCTCTTCGAGGCGCAGCATCAGGCGTTCCCCCATGGCAAGGGTGTTGCCCAGCAGGTTCTCGTCCTCGATGATGCGCATGTTCTCCATCGCGGCCGCGGGACCCGCAGTGCAGCCGCCGAAAGTCGAGATGTCGCGGAAGTAGCTCATCGGGTCGGCGGCATCGTCCTTGAACATGTTGAAGACCTCTTCGGTCGTCACCAGGCAGGCGATGGCGGCATAGCCGGAGGCCACGCCCTTGGCCATGGTCACCATGTCGGGCTTGATGCCGTAGTTCTGGTAGCCGAACCAGGTGCCGGTGCGCCCGAGGCCGCAGACGACCTCGTCGATATGCAGCAGGATGTCGTACTTCTTGCAGATCTCCTGCACCCGCTCCCAGTAGCCGGGGGGCGGGGTGATGACGCCGCCGCCGGCGGTGACGGGTTCAAGGCAGAGGGCGCCGACGGTCTCGGGGCCCTCGCGCAGGATGACCTCCTCGATCGCATCGGCGGCACGCTTGCCGTAGGCCTCTCCGCTCAGGTCCCACTGGGCGCGGTATTCCAGGCAGTGCGGCACCTCGACGAAGCCCGGGGCGAAGGGGCCGTACTGTTCGGCGCGCTGCGGCTGACCGCAGGCCGAAAGCGTGCCGATGGTGGTGCCGTGGTAATCGCGCTCGCGGAACAGGATCTTGTGCTTCTTGCCGCCGTAGCGCTTGTGGGCGATCTGGCGGACCATCTTGAAGGCCTTCTCGTTCGCCTCCGAGCCCGAGTTGTTGTAGTAGACGCGGGTCATGCCCGGCATCTTCTCGATCAGCTTCTCGGCGAACTGGGCGCCGGGAATGGTGCCGGCGGCACCGGCGAAATAGGGCAGCTTGATCAGCTGGTCGCGCACCACGTTGGCGATGCTTTCGCGACCGTAGCCGACGTTCACCGTCCAGACCCCGCCCGAGACGGCATCGAGGAACTTCTTGCCGGTGGCATCCCAGACGTGGATGCCCTTGCCCTCGACGATGATGCGGGGGTCGCTGGTCTCGAAGGCCTTGTGCTGGGTCAGGTGGTGCCAGACATGGGCCTTGTCGGCTTCGATGATGCCGGTGATGTCGTTGTCATGCATGGAAGTGCTCCGGGAACGTCTTGTTGCGCCAAGAAGGGCCCGCAAGGCCGTCCTCTTCTAGGTCCAGAATCGTCAAATCGATAGAGCCAGATGCGGAAACCCCGGGAAAGCACCGGAATCGGCAGTATTCCGGGCACCGCGCCTGCCGCAAGGATAACAGAGCCTGCCCGGATTTGCATCCACCCCGCCAAGTCACTAAGTGCAGAACAGCCGAGCCGAGGAACGCCCCCCGTGACAAACCATCTTTACCAGAACGACCTGCCTGACGGGCTGAACCTGGGTCCGGTCGTGGCCATCGACTGCGAGACGATGGGGCTCAATCCGCAGCGCGACCGGCTTTGCGTGGTGCAGATGTCGGGCGGCGATGGCGATGCCCATATCGTGCAGATCGCCAGGGGCCAGAGCGCGGCGCCGAACCTGTGCCGGATGCTGGAGGATCCAGCAGTTCTGAAGCTGTTCCACTATGGCCGCTTCGACATTGCCGCGATGTACAATGCCTTCGGCGCCCTGGCCGCCCCGGTCTGGTGCACCAAGATCGCCAGCCGTCTGGTGCGCACCTACACCGACCGGCACGGTCTGCGGAACCTGACCCATGAGCTGCTGGCCGTCGACATCTCCAAGCAACAGCAGATGAGCGACTGGGGCGCGGAAAAGCTGACCGCCGCGCAGCTCGACTATGCCGCCTCGGACGTGCTGCACCTGCACCGCCTGCGCGCCGTGCTGGCCGAACGCCTGGAGCGCGAGGGCCGCACCGAGATCGCCCAGGCCTGCTTCGATTTCCTGCCGACCCGTGCGAAACTGGACCTCGCGGGCTGGCCCGACACCGATATCTTCGCGCATTCCTGAGGCATCCCATGGCGCTGAGCGAAAGGTCCTATTCGAGGGTCGTCTCCCTCCTCAAGGTTGCCCTGCCGCTGGCGGCCGTCGCCCTGCTGTCCACCGTCTTCCTGGTGTCGCGCGGGCAGGTCAGCGACCCCCAGATCCCCTATTCCCAGGTCGACCTGAAGGATATCGCCAGCCGCGAGGGGATCACCCGGCCAAGTTTCGCCGGTGCCACCCAGAGCGGCGACATGATCGCCATCACCGCCGATGAGGCCACCCCCGACGGCAGCCGCAGCTTTGCCGCCAGCGGCCTGAAGGCGCAGCTGGATCTGGTGGGCGGCAGCACCGTGAAGATGAGCGCCGCGCGCGGCGTGATCGACCAGGGCCAGAGCCTGACACGGCTGGAGGGCGGCGTCGCCTTCTCTTCCTCGCTGGGCTACACGCTGACCACGGAGGGGCTGTCGACCGCGATGAAGTCGCTGGATGTCGAAAGCCTCGGGCCGGTCAGCGGCACCGCCCCCGCCGGAACGCTGACAGCCGGCCACATGAGCCTGCACAAGGCCAAGACCGGCACCGACAGCTATTTGCTTTTTACCGATGGGGTTGAACTGGTATACGACCCCAGGACAACTCGGGAGTGATGCCCTTGAGCGCTCAGACATATCGACGGTTCACCGGCCTGCTGGCCGCGGCGCTCCTGCTGACCTCTGCGGGACTGGCGATGGCCCAGGGCACCTCGCTGGCCTTCGGCCAGGGCAAGGGCGACCGCAACGCGCCGATCCACATCCAGTCCGAGACGCTCTCGGTCAGCCAGAAGGACGGCACGGCAGTGTTCGAGGGCAAGGTGGTGATCCAGCAGGACACGCTGAAGCTTTCCGCCGCGCAGGTGCAGGTGAAATACGACGACGCCGGCTCTGCCATCGAGAGCCTTCAGGCCACCGGCGGGGTGACCCTGGTCAGCGGCACCGATTCCGCCGAGGCCGAGACCGCCGACTACCAGGTCACCAGCGGCAAGATCGCCATGTCGGGCTCCGTTCTGCTGGTCAGCGGCCCCAATACCATCGCCGCCGACCGCATGGATCTGGACGTGACCAGCGGCCAGGCCCAGATGCAGGGCAACGTGCGCACCGTGCTGCGCCAGCAGGGGGACAAGTAAGCGATGTCCCCCGACCTCAGCGTCACCGAAGGCAGCCGCGGGCTGCGCATCACCGGGCTGCGCAAGGCCTACAAGAAGCGCGTGGTGATCACCGACGTGTCGATCTCTCTCGATCAGGGAGAGGTGGTGGCGCTGCTGGGGCCGAACGGCTCGGGCAAGACGACCAGTTTCTATTCGATCGCCGGACTGGTGATTCCCGAGGGCGGCAAGGTGATGCTGGACGGAATCGACGTGACCGGCCTGCCGATGTACCGCCGCGCCAAGCTGGGCATCGGCTACCTGCCGCAGGAAATGTCGATCTTCCGTGGCATGAACGTCGAGGACAACATCGCGGCGATTCTCGACATCACCCATTCTGACCCGCACAAGCGGCGGGAGCGGCTGGAAGAGCTGCTCTCGGAATTCTCGATCGAACACCTGCGCCGCGCCCCCGCGCTGGCGCTCTCGGGCGGGGAACGCCGCCGGGTCGAGATCGCCCGCTGCCTGGCCGCCGATCCGAAATACCTCCTGCTGGACGAGCCCTTTGCCGGGGTCGACCCGATCTCGGTCGCGGATATCCGCCACCTGGTCGCGGATCTGAAGACCCGCGGCATCGGTGTGCTGATCACCGATCACAACGTCCGGGAAACGCTCGAAATCGTCGACCGCGCCTATATCCTGCACGACGGCAAGGTGCTGATGTCGGGCACCCCCGACGAGGTGGTGCGCAACGACAACGTGCGCCGCGTCTACCTGGGCGACAGCTTCCGAATCTCCTGACCTGCGCCAAAGGGTCACGTTCGCGCCAGCGCGGCGTCAGCGCAGGGCCCCCGAGGCCCCGCCCGCAAAGGGCCTGCGCCCTCACGCCCGGGCGGCGGCGAAATGCCGTGGCAAGCATGCGACCGCGAAGGCGTTGACAGCCCGCCACGATTCCCGCTCAAATGGATATATGACAGTTTCGCGTCGCCCCTATGAACATGTCTCGGGCCGCCTTTGCGGCACCAAGGCGTTCTGCCGGCGCGAACGGTCATTTTTCCGCAGCATTCGAACCTGAAGCGCACCGGCGCCCCTGCGCCGGCCTGCGCCCGAATTGTCATGAGAGGAGACGGAATGCGCACTCAGATCACCGGAAAACAGATCGACATCGGCGAAGCCCTGCAATCCCACGTCCGCCAGGGCCTGGAAACCGCAGTGTCGAAATATGCCGGCCGCCCGACCGACGGCAGCGTCACCTTTTCCAAGAGCGCACATGAATTCATCTGCGAAGCCACCGTGCACCTCAGTACCGGGCTGACCGCCCAGGCCAAGGCGAAGTCGACCGAAATCTATGCCGCCTTCGATGGCTGCTGTGAGAAGATGGAGAAACAACTCCGGCGCTACAAACGCCGCCTGAAAGACCACTATAAGGAGAAGGTAGAGCCGGTTGAACTCCTCGGGGCATCCACCTATATCCTCGCATCGGAGCAGGACGATGCGGACTCGGAACCCGAGAGCTTGCAGCCCGTCATCGTTGCGGAAATGGAAACCCAGATTCCGTCCCTGTCTGTCGGCGAGGCCGTCATGCACATGGAGCTTGCAGGGGCGCCGGTTCTGGTCTTCCGGAACGAAAAGAAAGATGGGCTGAACGTGGTCTATCGGCGGGACGACGGCAACATCGGCTGGATCGACCCGAGGAATTGAGGACCGGGAGCCCGTCTGACGGGTCCCGAAGCAGGGATACGAAAGACGGCATGAAACTGTCTCAGATTCTCAAGCCGGAGGCGATCAAGGTCATCGCCTCCGCGTCCAGCAAGAAGCGCCTGCTTCAGGACATCGGGGAACTGGCCCAGTCCGCCTACGGGCTGGACCAGTCGCTGGTGGTCGAGGCGCTGCAGGAGCGCGAGAACCTGGGACCGACCGGCGTCGGCCACGGCGTCGCCCTGCCCCATGCCCGACTCGAGGGCATGGACCAGGTGCTGGGCGCCTTCATCGCTCTGGAAAAGCCTGTGGATTTCGCCGCCATCGACCGCCAGCCGGTCGACGTGATCTTCGCGCTCTTCGCGCCCGAGAACGCCGGGGTCGAACATCTGAAGGCCCTCGCGCTGGTGTCGCGTAGCCTTAGAAATCAAGCGCTTTGCAAGAAGCTGCGCTCCAACAGCGACCCCGCGACGCTCTATGCGATCCTGACCTCGGACCAGGACATGCAGGCCGCCTGAGCCTTCTGGACAACCCTGCGGACCGATTCGGCCCGCAGCCCTCTTCATCTTTCCGAAAATATGGCGGGGGAGTCTCCGCAGGAGACGGGGGCAGAGCCCCCGGCCCGGTCTCCCTCTCTCAGCCCGGCCAGCGCCCGAATCCGAAGGCCAGCATGTCGCGCTGGCAGATCTCCTCGACCCGGGCGATGATCTCCGGCTCCAGCACCGCCTCCAGCGGCACCGGCGGGCGCCACGCCGTCACCGGCAGGGGCACCGCCTGCCCGCCCAGCCGCTGCGCCAGGGCCGGCAGCATCTCCGGCAGCTCCTCTTCGCGCAGCACCAGATCCGGGCTCAGCACCGGCGCCATCCCTTCCAGCACGGCCGCCTGGCTGGCCCAGTGGGCATCGATCCGCAGCCCGGTCTGCCCCGCCAGATTGGCCTTGAGAAACTCCAGAAAGTCCCGGAACAGCGCCCGATGCGCCTCTGCCCCGTAACCGGGCCCAAGGCTGTCTGGCAGCTTCATCCCGAATCTGTTGACCAGAATGCGCCGCATCTCGGGCAGGTGCCCCGGCCCGGGATCTAGGATCTTGCGGCAGAACACCTCGTGCAGGCGCGGCAGCGGGTGGCGGATCACCGTGAAACTGCGATGGCCCGGGTGCCCCGCCTGCCAGTCCCGCAGGCGCCGGCGGTTGAAGTCCCGCTCCACCGCGCCGCCTTCGACCGCTTCCAGCCAGGCGGCAAGATCGACCTCCGTCCCCCCGGGCACCGGCAGGAACAGCAGCGGCACCCGCCGTCCGCCGATGAAGCCCGGGACCCTCGGCCCGCGCCCAGGCTCGAAATCCGGCACCCGGTCCAGACCGAAGGGGTCCAGACGCGCCAGCGCCGCGCGCATCTCCTCCGGATTCTCGACCTTGTCCTCCAGCGGACCGGGGTTCTGCACCTTCAGGCTGTCGTCCAGCGCCCCGCGCCGTTCCTGCACGCCAAGGAAGGCGGCCAGCCCGTTGATCACCTCCAGCGCGCGCAGGTCCTCGTAATCCAGCCAGAAGGCAGCCTGGCCGCTGTCCTGAAGCCGGCGCAGCAGCCGCAGGCGGAACTGCTTCATGCCCTCCCAAAAACGCAGGAATTCTTCCGGATCGAAGCGGATGCGCTGCTGGCGCCGCCGCCGCACATCGGTCAGCTTCCACTGGTCGGTGGCCCGGGCGATCTTCCAGCTCACGTAGCTGTCGAGCGGATTGCGCCCCAGCACGATCTTGGCACAGCGCGGATCGGCGATCAGCGCCTCGGGCACCCGTGCGTCATGGTCGTGGAAAAAGCGAAACCCGTTCAGCCCCGGCGCCGCGCGCAGCGCCGCCAGCATCCGCCCCGGATCGGCATCGCGTACAGCCCTGGAGATCCCCAGGCAGTCGCTGCGGTTCGGGTAGCCGACGAAATGCGGATTGAAGACCTCTCCGTGGCAGGTCACCCCGGCAAAGGCATTCAGGTTCGTCTCGAGAAAATTCGAGCCGGTGCGCATGTCGGCAAACAGGATGAAGCAATCGAACCGGGGCATGGGCACTACTGCCGCACCAGATAGGGCCGCGCCTGCTGCGGCGGAGGCTGCGGCTCTGTCCCGGTCGGGAAGTCACCGACCAGGAAGGGGTGCATGCCATTGTTCTTCAGGGTCTGCAGGAACTGCGGGAACCCCTCGAGCGAGACCAGGGTCGGCGCCTCGGCCAGCGGGGCGGCCTTGCGCGGCCCGATCACCTCGATCGCGCTCTGCAACGGCACCATCGGCGCGCGGATGAAATGCGCCATGCTCCAGACCATCACCCGCGCCCGCGCATAGGGCGAGCGCAGCGCCTCCAGGAAGGCGCTCTCCTGCTTCTGGAGGCGCGCGGCCTCGGCCCTGACCTCTGCGAAGCCCAGTTCGGAGCGGCTGAGCGGCACCGCCCAGGCACCGGTGATCACCGAGACATGGGCGTTGGGATCCTTGGCGATATCCCAGATCAGCGCCTGGTTGGCCCAGGCAGAGAACTGGAAGACCTGGCGTTCGCCACGGGTGTTCCAGATCAGGTTGGTCAGGAAATCGCGCGGCGCGTAGTCCCGCAGCACCGCATCGGACAGCAACCCGCCGTTGAGGATCTGCTGCCCGCCGGCGAAGGCGGCATCGCCCGGCCCGAACAGGTGGCCATGCACCCGGGCGGTGGCATGACGTTCCAGCCAGGGCACGAAATCCTCGAAAACCTCGGTGAAGCCCTGGAAGACCGAGTAGCGCCCGGCGGTCAGCCCGTTGTCCCAGCCCTCGTTCGGGTAGCGGCTCTGCATGTAAAGGCCGGTGCGCCCCCGCGTCCGGAGGCCCGAAGCCTTTTCGAAGATCCGGTCGATCTTGCCGGGATTGGGCTCGGCCCGCTTCATCGCGCCCTGGCCGTCGGTCAGGAAGGCCCGGTACAGCTTGCCGGCACGCGGCCAGATCTTGCGGGCGACGAAACAGTCCGAACGCCGCAGCAGCTGCAGGTGATCGTCGTAGAAGATGTGCGGCTTGCCCTGGAAATCGAACTTCGACAGCGTCAGGGACCGGCTTTCCAGCTGCCGGGACCAGCGCCGTGCCAGGGTCTGGAAATAGCTTTCGTCGGGGATCCAGACCTTTCGGAAATAGCGGTCGTAGGCCCGGCGGTTCGGATCCTCGAGGATCGCCGAGAGAGTCCGGCGGGTCAGGCACCACCACTGGCTGCCCATATGCGGCACGATGCCGGGCGGGAGGCGGCGACTGAAGCCCACCCGCCGTTGCAGCCGCACATAGCCGTCGAACAGCCTCCGGTGCCGTTTCCACGAAAACGGGAAGCGCAGCAGGAAGCGTTCGCGATCCAGCCCGCCGACCGGCCAGGTCACGTCCTCGGTGGTGGCGCTTTCGATGAAATCGGTCATCGGGCGGGCGGCCAGGTAGTTCACCAGCTCCTGCACGGGGCGCAGCGGCAGGCAGGACCCCGAGGTCAGGAAGACATGGCCGATGTCGGGATGGGCGCGCAGCAGCCGTTCGCTGGCATCCTGGGTGGCCGCGACCAGCCCCCAGGTGCCCCATTCGCAGCGGTAGCGGCGGGCAAAGCTGATCCCGGGATCATCGGCCACCGCCCGCTGGAGGCGGCCATATTGCCGGTCGGGCACGCGGGCATCGCAATGGATCACCACCGGGCAGCCCCCTGCGCTCCAGTGCCGGGCCACCTGCTCGGCCCGGCCCAGGGCCGTGTGAACCAACATCACGATGCCGACCGTCACCCGGATCCCCCCATCAGGCCCAGTTCCCCTTCGACAGCAGCCCGAGCACCTCGAGCTGCCGCCAGTTGATGTATTTCTCCGACCACTTGCACCAGAGCTGCGCCACCGCATCGGGATCGGCATCATAGGCGTGGTATTCCCGCCCGGCCTGGTAATGCTCTGCGCGCAGCACCTCTTCGGCGGCCTTCGCCGCGAAAGTATGGAGGAATTTCGTGTGCAGCAGCACGCCGCTTGCCTTCTCTCCGCCCCAGGGATCGTAGACCAGATTCAGCCCCCGGGGGAGCAGCATGTGCGTAGAACTTTCATAGACATAGCTCTTGTGCCAGCGCACCAGCGGGATCTTGTTCAGTGCCGGCGCCCGTTCCGGCGTCTCGCGGAAGAAGCTGCGCATCCGCGGGCCGCCCTGGATCCAGAGGTTCCCGAAGGTTTCGTTCCGGCGGATCGTGTAATTGCCGGAATCGAACCAGGCGGCGATCTCAAGCGGGTCCTGCCCCTCCCGGTAGGGCTGCGCCTCGGGCGGGCCCTTGGGATACATGTCCAGCAGCATGGTCCCGAAGCTGCGGATCTCTGAGGTATCCAGCCAGCTGGTCAGCGCCGACAGCGGACGGGTGTCGCAGAACGGGTAGACGAGGAATTCGTCCGGATCGACCACCAGCACCCAGTGGCCGTGGCCGTGGTGCCGCAGCAGGTGGTTGATCCAGTCCATGCCGAAGGCGGCCTCGCGGTAGCTGTCCTCGGTGTACCAGACCGTGACATCGCCCTGCTCCGCCAGGTAATCCGCCGCGCCGTCGGTGCTGCCATTGTCGACGATCAGGAAATGATCCACGCCGAGGCGGCGGTAATAATCCAGAAAATAGGGAAGGCGGATCTTCTCGTTCCGCAGGGTGGCGAACAGCAGGATGTCGCTGCCGCCGATGCGATCCAGCCGGTCCTGCACCAGGCGCAGCCTGCGGCCATGCAGAAAGCCCCGCAAGGCGCGCCTGCGGCGCCATTTGCGCAGCCTGTATGCGTCGTGAAGCCCCAAATCCGCGTTCCGCCTCCGGGGCCCGAAGGCCCGCACCCACATCTCCGGACCGGTCCCTGCAAGGTCCAGCCCGGCCCCGCCGGAAGCCCCGTCCGGCTTCCCGCTCCTGCCTGGTCTTCGCCACGAGGCCCTTCAAAATCGGCCGCTACAGCCCCTCGTCCGAACTGATCAGGCCGATACGCACCAGCCCCCCGGTGCCGGCGAAACGCAGGGTGTCCGGGCAGGACAGATCCGGCGCCTTCAGGATCGCCTCGTAATAGTCCCGGTACAGGTCGGGACTGTTGAAATGCTGGCTGCGGCACAGATCCTCCCGCGCCCGGTCCAGCACATCGGGCAGGAATTTCGTATGCAGCAGAACGCCGTTGAAGAACGGGCCGCCGGGACCCGAGTAGAAGGCATTCAGCCCGGGAGGGAGTATGGAATGTGAAGAGTTAACGAAAGCATAACGGCGATCCCACCGCAGGAAGGGCAGCTTGTTCAGGGTCGGCGCGCGCGCGGGCTGGTCCGCGAAGAACACCCGGTCCCGGGTGCCGCCCTGCAGCCAGAGATTGCCCATCGGCGCCTGGCGCCGGGCGCGGAACGGCCCGGGATCGAACTGCGTGAGCACCTCCAGCGGATCGCGACCGGCCTGGTAGGTGCGCAGGCCCAGCCGCCCCTTCGGGAAGAGATCAAGCAGGAAGGCCCCCATCACCATCTGGCCGCGGGCCTCCAGCCGGGCGGCCAGCGCCGGCAGGCGGCGGTGATCGGACCCGGCATAGTCCAGCAGCTCGTCGGCATCGGCGATGACGCACCAATGGCCGTGCCCGTAGCGCCCCAGCAGGTGATTGAGCCAGTTGATCCCGAACCGCGCCCGCCGGTAGGAGGCGCCGCTGTACCAGAGCGAGACATCGGGCTGGCGCGCCAGCAGCGCGGCGCTGCCATCGGTGCTGGCATTGTCGACGATCAGGAAATGCGCGACGCCGAGGGCCCGGTAATGGGCCAGGAACTGCGGCAGCCGCAGGGATTCGTTGCGCAGGACGCAAAACAGCAGCACGTCCCCGGGGCGGATCGCCGCGCTGCGGTCGGCCACCCTGCGCAGGTCCCTCCGCGCCCGGAAGGCCCGCCACAGATAAAGCTGGCGGCGCCGGCGCTGCCGGAAGGCCACGCGCGCACGCTGCAGATGCCGCCATGGGCTGCGCATCCTGTCCTCCTCCCGGTCCCCGCCGGAAGAGTGGCGCCCCCGGCGATCTCCGGTCAAGAGGCAAGGCCCGGACCAGGCGAAGGGCGGCCCCGCAGGACCGCCCCCTGTTGCGCAACCGGCTTCGGCTTACTGCGCGGCGGTCTTCACCGAGACGACGTCCTGGAGGTATTCCATCAGCTCGTCCTTCAGGTCGTCGCGCGACAGGCCGAAGGAGACGGTGGCCTGCAGGAAGCCCGCCTTGGAGCCGCAGTCGAAACGCTGGCCCTTGAAGCGGAAGCCGTGGACCTTGCGGCCGGCGCTGATCTCGTCCGCGATGGCGTCGGTCAGCTGGATCTCGCCGCCGGCGCCGGTCTTCAGCTGGTCGAGGTTCTGCATGACCGAGTTCTGCAGCACGTAGCGGCCGATCACCGCCAGGTTGGAGGGCTGGGTGCCGGCCTTGGGCTTTTCGACCATGCCCTTGACCTTCACCACGTCGCCCTTGTCCTCGGCAATGTCGAGCACGCCATAGGATTTCGCCTTGTCGGCGGGCACTTCCATGGCCGCGACCATGGAGGCGGGTTCTTCCTCGAAGGCCTCGATCATCTGCGCCAGGCAGGGTTTCTCGGCGGCGATGACGTCATCGGGCAGGATGACCGCGAAGGGCTCGTCGCCGATCAGGCGGCGGGCGCACCACACGGCATGGCCCAGGCCAAGGGCCTTGTGCTGGCGGATGTAGGCAATCTGGCCGGATTCCATGTAGGTCTGCTGCAGGACTTCCAGCAGGTCGGTCTTGCCCTTCGCCTCAAGCTCGGCCTCGAGGACGGCGGAGTGGTCGAAGTAATCTTCCAGCGCGGACTTGCCCTTGGAGGTCACGAAGATGAACTCGGTGATACCGGCGGCGCGGGCCTCGTCGATCGCGTACTGGATCAGCGGACGGTCGACGAGGGTCATGATCTCCTTCGGCACGGATTTGGTGGCCGGCAGGAAGCGGGTGCCCAGACCCGCGACGGGGAAAATCGCTTTGGTGACTTTGTTTTTCACGTTAAGTCCTCAACTTTTGCCTTAATTTTCGTCCGTATCCGCAAGCATAGCACTTGGTGGACAGCAGACAAATTCCGATGAAATGGTGTGACCGAAAAACTCGATTTCAAGATGTCGTGTGGCGGAGCATGGCCGATCCGGCGAGGCTTCGCCACCGGAAAAAGCGCCTGCCTCCAACGCGGAAGGCCGCATGAAATCGCCGCGTCGCTTGTGCGCGGAAAACCATCACCTGCCCGCCATTTGCTTGGGAAATGCGCCATTGCCTGCCCAATGCGCCGGGAATTCCCGCCCCGGCGCCGCCCGATTGCCCCGCCGGTGCGGCGTGTCAGCGGTAACGGATCGCAAACCGATTCCCGCCTAGGCTGCGCGCATCCGCCCCCTGGGGGCATCCCGGCCGCCCCCCTCGGCCACAGGTCCGTCCGGACCCCCCGCCGGAGCGCAGATGTTCGAAAAGCCCGTCCCGCGCAGCACCCTGCAATCGGCCCTCTCCATGGCCGAGCTGATCTTCCACTCCACCGCCCACGACATCCGCAAGACGCATCGCAGCGCGCTCTTCTCGCTGCTCAACAACCTGCTGCGCGTCGCCGTGATGATGAGCGTCTTTTACCTGATGTTCCTGCTGTTCGGCCTGCGCAACACCGCGATCCGCGGCGATTTCCTGCTGTTCATGCTGTCCGGCGTGTTCCTGTACCGGACCCATGTGCAGACCGTTTCGGCGGTGATGGGGGCCAGCAGCGCCTTCAGCGCCATGCGCCAGCACCGGCCGATCAACACGCTGGTCGCGCTCGCCTCCTCGGCGCTCTCGGCGCTCTATATCCAGGTGCTGTGCCTGTTCATCATCCTGGTGGGCTACCACCTGATCCACGGCCCGTTCGAGATCTACCAGCCGCTGGGCGCCTTCGGTTGCATCCTGGTCGCCTGGGGCTTCGGCATCGCGGTGGGCGTGGCCTTTGCCGCGCTGAAACCCTGGGCCCCGACCTTCGCCAACATCCTGTCGCAGTTCTACCGGCGCGCCAACATGATCGCCTCGGGCAAGATGTTCGTGGTCAATACCCTGCCCACCAAGATGCGCGACATCTTCGACTGGAATCCGCTGTTTCACACCATCGACCAGACCCGCGGCCACGTGTTCATCAACTACGTGCCGCACTTCACCTCGCTCCGCTACGCGATCTGGGTCTCGGTGGTGATCTTCTGCCTTGCGATGATTGGCGAATTCTACACCCGCCGCCATGTATCGGCCAGCTGGAAGGCCCGCTAATCGACCACCCGGCAGGTCAGGTTGATCCGCCCGCCGCCCTCCAGCAAGGTCGAGCTGCCGGGCCGGATCCGGTCCACCCCGTGATGGATCAGCCGCGCCGCCCCCTCCAGCACCAGCACGTCACCCGAACGCAGCCAGACCGATTCCGTCGGCCCGCCGCGCTCGACATTGCCGATCCGGAACAGCCCGTCATCGCCCAGCGACACCGAAAGCACCGGCCAGCGGAAGTCGGCCTCGTCGCGGTCCTGGTGCAGGCCCATCTTCGCGCCGTCGCGATAGAGGTTCACCAGGCAGCAGTCGGGATCGCGCTCCAGTCCCGTCACCTGCCGCCAGAGGCCCAGCACCGAGGCCGGGATCGCCGGCCAGTCCCCGCCCGAAGGATGGCGGCGTTCGTAACGGTAGCCGCGCCGGTCCGAATACCAGCCGTAGCGCCCAGCCGAGGTCATCTGCACCGACATCGGCCTGCCCCACCGGGTCTGCGGCGAAAACAGCGGTGCCTGCGCCACCACGGCGCGCAGATCCGCCAGCATCGCCTCCTGCGCGGGGCGGTCCAGCAGGCCCTGCCACAGCGCCACCCCCCGGATTTTCAGTACCATGGCGCCTCTCCTGCCAAAGCCGCGTGCATTCGCCGCGAAATGCCGCATTTTTTGCCATTCTCGCCCCTGCTGTCCGCTTGCAGGGTGCAAACCCCCTGCCTATATACGCCCAGAAGCGCGGCGGGCGGGGAACCTACCGCCGTGTCACGGATCGGGGAAACGATGCCGACACGGGTCGGATCCCTGTAACATCGCCTTAAGTAGAAGGGATTGAAAACATGTCCAAAGTGATCGGTATCGACCTCGGCACCACCAACAGCTGCGTTGCCATCATGGACGGCTCGCAGGCCAAGGTCATCGAGAACTCCGAAGGCGCGCGCACGACGCCCTCGATCGTCGCCTTCACGGAAGAAGAGCGCCTGGTCGGGCAGTCGGCAAAGCGCCAGGCCGTCACCAACGCCTCCAACACCATCTTCGGCGTCAAGCGCCTGATCGGCCGTCGCGCAGACGACAGCCATCTGGCCAAGGACAAGAAGAACCTGCCCTACAACGTGGTTGCCGGCACCAATGGCGACGCATGGGTGGAAAGCCGCGGCGAAAAGTACTCGCCCTCGCAAATCTCCGCCTTCATCCTTGGCAAGATGAAGGAAACCGCCGAGAGCTACCTCGGTGAGGAAGTGACCCAGGCCGTCATCACGGTCCCGGCCTACTTCAACGACGCCCAGCGTCAGGCCACCAAGGATGCCGGCAAGATCGCCGGGCTCGAGGTGCTGCGGATCATCAACGAACCCACCGCTGCCGCCCTCGCCTACGGTCTCGACAAGGAAGACACCCACACGATCGCGGTCTATGACCTTGGCGGTGGTACCTTCGACGTCACCATCCTGGAAATCGACGACGGCCTGTTCGAAGTGAAAGCCACCAACGGGGACACGTTCCTGGGCGGTGAAGACTTCGACATGCGCATCGTCAACTACCTGGCGGGCGAGTTCAAGAAAGAGCACAACGTCGACCTGACCCTCGACAAGATGGCCCTGCAGCGCCTGAAGGAAGCTGCCGAAAAGGCCAAGATCGAGCTGTCGTCGTCGCAGTCGACCGAGATCAACCAGCCGTTCATCTCGATGGACCCGAAAACCGGCACCCCGCTGCACCTCGTGGTCAAGCTGACCCGTGCCAAGCTGGAAAGCCTGGTCGGTGACCTGATCAAGGGCTCGCTGAAGCCCTGCATGGCCGCGCTGAAGGATGCCGGCCTGTCCACCGGCGACATCGACGAAGTCGTTCTGGTCGGCGGCATGACCCGTATGCCGAAGGTCATCGAAGAGGTGACCAAGTTCTTCGGCAAGGAACCCCACAAGGGCGTGAACCCGGATGAAGTCGTCGCCATGGGCGCCGCGATCCAGGCCGGCGTTCTGCAGGGTGACGTGAAGGACGTGGTTCTGCTGGACGTGACCCCGCTGTCCCTGGGCATCGAGACCCTGGGGGGCGTGTTCACCCGCCTGATCGACCGCAACACGACGATCCCGACCAAGAAATCGCAGGTCTTCTCGACCGCCGAGGACAACCAGAACGCCGTGACGATCCGCGTGTTCCAGGGCGAACGTGAAATGGCGGCCGACAACAAGATGCTCGGCCAGTTCAACCTGGAAGACATTCCGCCCGCCCCGCGTGGCATGCCCCAGATCGAAGTGACCTTCGACATCGACGCCAACGGCATCGTGTCGGTCGGCGCCAAGGACAAGGGCACCAACAAGGAGCAGAAGATCACCATCCAGGCGTCCGGCGGTCTGTCCGATGCCGACATCGAGAAGATGGTGAAGGACGCGGAAGAGAACGCCGAGGCCGACAAGCAGCGCCGCGAGCTGATCGAAGCCAAGAACCAGGCCGAAAGCCTGATCCACTCGACCGAGAAATCGGTGGAAGAGCATGGCGACAAGGTGGATCCGTCCACCGTCGAGGCGATCGAACTGGCCGTGGCCGCCCTGAAGGACGAGCTGGAAACCGGCAACGCCGAGAAGATCAAGGCGGGCATCCAGAACGTCACCGAGGCCTCCATGCGCCTGGGTGAAGCCATCTACAAGGCCCAGATGGCCGAGAACGATGACGAACCCGCCGCGGCAGACACCACCGCAGGCCCCTCGGAAGACGACAGCATCGTCGATGCCGACTTCGAGGACCTGGACGACAACAAGAAGCGCGGCTGAGCCTTGAAGCTTCGCTGAGGAACCTCTGGGGCCGGTCCTCCCATCGGGCGGGCCGGCCCTCATCGTTCCGTAGGAAGGGATGACCAGACGTGGCAAAACGCGATTACTACGAGGTCCTCGGCCTGTCGAAGGGAGCCTCTGCGGAAGAGATCAAGAAGGCCTATCGCAAGAAGGCCAAGGAACTTCATCCGGACCGCAACAAGGACAACCCCCAGGCCGAAGACCAGTTCAAGGAGGCCAACGAGGCCTATGACTGTCTGAAGGATGCCGAGAAGAAGGCGGCCTACGACCGTTTCGGCCATGCGGCCTTCGAAGGCGGCATGGGCGGCGGGCGCCGTCCGGGCGCCGGTGGGCAGGGCGATTTCGCCTCGGCCTTCTCGGATGTGTTCGACGATCTTTTCGGCGATTTCATGGGCGGGCGCCAGCCCGGTGGCCGGCAACGTGCCACCCGGGGCTCTGACCTGCGCTACAACCTGCGGGTGACGCTGGAGGAATCCTACCAGGGCCTGCAGAAGACCATCAAGGTCCCCACCGCCGTGCAGTGCAACGTCTGCCACGGCACCGGCGCCGAGGGTGGCGCCGAGCCGGTGACTTGCCCGACCTGTTCGGGCATGGGCAAGGTGCGCGCGCAGCAGGGCTTCTTCACGGTGGAACGGACCTGCCCGACCTGCTCGGGACTGGGCCAGATCATCAAGAACCCCTGCTCCGCCTGTGGCGGCCAGGGCCGGGTCGAACGCGAGCGGCAGCTCTCGGTGAACATTCCCGCCGGTGTCGAGACCGGCACCCGCATTCGCCTGGGCGGCGAGGGCGAGGCCGGAATGCGCGGCGGTCCCTCGGGGGATCTCTACATCTTCATCGAGGTGGCCAAGCACGACATCTTCGAACGCGAGGGCACCAACCTGTTCTGCCGCGTTCCGGTGTCGATGACCTCGGCCGCGCTTGGCGGCGACATCGAGGTGCCGACGATCGATGGCGGGCGCTCCCGGGTGAAGATCCCCGAGGGCAGCCAGGCCGGGCGGCAGATGCGTCTGCGCGGCAAGGGCATGCCCGCCCTGCGCGGTGGCGGACATGGCGACATGTTCATCGAGCTGGCGGTGGAAACCCCGGTGAACCTGACCCATCGCCAGAAGGAACTGCTGCGCGAATTCGAGGAGCTTTCGGCGGAGAATAATCCGGAAAGCGAAGGGTTCTTCAAATCGGTGAAGAATTTCTGGGACTCGATGAAGGGCTGAAGCGCCTTTTGAGCGGAGATCAGGGGGCGGCCTGCGGGTCGCCCCTTTGCATCTGGCGTCGGGGGCGCTGCCCCCAGGCTCCTGCGGAGCCTCCCCCCGAGGTATTTGAAACAAGAAAATACCAGCAGGGGATCCGGCATTAACCTAAGCTTAATCAAGATTGCCGGACACTTGCGGGATCATGAGTGACCCTCGCGCCTTTCAGGAAATGTCCCTGCCGCTTTTCGACTCCGACGAGGCCGCGCCCGAGGCGCTGCCGCCCGGTCGGCTACCTTCCTACATCCGCGATCACCGCAAGCGGTTGCGGGACCGGTTCCTGGAAGGGGGGGCCGCCGCCCTGCCGGATTACGAAATGCTGGAGCTGGTGCTGTTCCGGGCCAATGCCCGGCGGGACATGAAGCCGCTCGCGCATCGCCTGCTGGAAGCCTTCGGTGATTTCAACGGCGTGGTCAGCGCCCCTGCGGACCGGCTGGCCGAGATCCCCGAGGTGGGCGAAGCGGTCATCTGCGAGCTGAAGATCATCGAGGCGGCCGCGCAACGCCTGGCCCGCGCCCGGGTGCTGAAACGCCAGGTGGTCAGTTCCTGGGAGGCCCTTCTGGACTATTGCCACACCACCATGGCGCACCGGGAGACGGAACAGTTCCGCGTGCTGTTCCTGGACCGTCGCAACGTGCTGATCGCGGACGAGGCCCAGGGCCAGGGCACCGTGGATCACGTGCCCGTCTACCCGCGCGAGGTCGTCAAGCGCGCCCTGCATCACAATGCCAGCGCGCTGATCCTGGTGCACAACCACCCTTCGGGCGACCCGACCCCCTCGGACAGCGATATCGAGATGACCCGCCAGATCGAGGCCGCCGCGACCGCCCTTGGCATCGTGCTGCACGACCACATCATCATCGGCCGCTCCCGCGAGCTGAGCTTCCGGGCCGAGGGCTACCTCTAGGTTTCATCTTTCCCCAAATATGCATGCGGCGCCCGCAACCGGGCGCCGCAGCCGGGATCAAAGCGCCTTGGCTTCCCGCCGGCGGGCATGCAGCACGGGCTCGGTATAGCCCGAGGGCTGCGCCACCCCGGTTAAGATCAGGTCGCGGGCCGCCGCGAAGGCCACCCCGTCAAAGCCCGGCGCCATCGGGCGATAGGCCGGATCCCCGGCGTTCTGGGCATCCACCTTGACCGCCATCCGGCGCAGCGCTTCCTCGACCTGCTCGGGGGTGATCACCCCGTGCAGCAGCCAGTTCGCCAGATATTGGGAGGAGATCCGCAGCGTCGCGCGATCCTCCATCAGGCCGACATCGTGGATGTCCGGCACCTTGGAGCAGCCGACGCCCTGGTCGATCCAGCGCACCACATAGCCCAGGATCCCCTGGCAGTTGTTGTCGACCTCGCGGGCGACCTCCTCGTCGGTCAGGTTGCGCCCGCCCAGCAGCGGCGGCGTCAGCAGCGCATCGAGGCTCGCCTTCGCGCGGGACTTTAGCTCGTCCTGGCGGGCGAAGACATCGACCTGATGGTAATGGGTCGCATGCAGCGTCGCCGCGGTGGGCGAGGGCACCCAGGCGGTCGTCGCGCCCGCCATCGGGTGCGCGATCTTGGTTGCCAGCATCTCGGCCATCATGTCGGGCTTGGCCCACATGCCCTTGCCGATCTGGCCCTTGCCCTGCATCCCCACGGCCAAGCCGGTATCGACATTGCCGGCCTCGTAGGCCGCCAGCCAGCCGGCATCCTTCATCTCGCCCTTCGGCACGAAGGGACCGGCCTGCATCGAAGTGTGGATCTCGTCCCCGGTGCGATCAAGGAAGCCGGTGTTGATGAAGACCAGCCGGTCCTTCACGGCGCGGATGCATTCCTTGAGGTTCACCGAGGTCCGGCGCTCCTCGTCCATGACGCCCAGCTTCACCGTGTTGCGCGGCAGCTTCAGGATGTCCTCGACCCCGGCATAGAGCGCATCGGCGAAGGCCACTTCCTCGGGGCCGTGCATCTTCGGCTTCACCACGTAGACCGAGCCTGCGCGGGAATTGCGCGGGCCGTCTTCCTTCATCAGGTCATGCATGGCGCAGGCGACGGTGACCACGGCATCCAGCATCCCCTCCGGCGTCTCCTCGCCCTCGAAGAGCACCGCATCGGTGGTCATCAGGTGGCCGACGTTGCGCACCAGCAGCAGGGCGCGGCCCTGCAGCGTGAAGGGCTGGCCCTGGGGCGAGAGGTATTCGGGATCGGGGTTCAGCGCGCGGGTCATCTGGCGCCCGCCCTTCTCGAAGCTCTCGGACAGGTCGCCCTTCATCAGCCCCAGCCACTTGGCATAGGCCTCGGTCTTGTCCTGGGCATCGACGGCGGCGATGGAATCCTCGAAATCCTGGATCGCGGTCATCGCGGATTCCAGCACCACGTCGCGCAGCCCCGAGGGGCTGTCCTGCCCGACCGGGTGATCCGGGTCGATCATCAGCACAACATGCAGGCCATGATGGCACAGCAGATACGAGGCCTTGGGGCCGTCCTCGGTATAGCCCTTGAAGGCGGAGGGATCCTTGAAGCCATGGACCACGCCCGCGACCTCGGCCACCAGGGTGTCCCCCTCGCGGCGATAGGCGGTCACCTCGGCATGGCTGGCGCCCTTCAGCGGCAGCGACAGATCCAGGAATTCCGCCGCCCAGGCCATCACCTGACCGCCGCGCGCGCGGTCATAGCCCTTGCCCTCAGGGGTGCCGGGCAGCGCGTCGGTGCCGTAGAGCGCGTCATACAGAGAGCCCCAGCGGGCATTCGCAGCATTCAGCGCGAAGCGGGCATTCATCACCGGCACCACCAGCTGCGGACCGGCGATGGTGGCGATTTCGGGGTCGACATCGGCGGTGCCGATCTCGAAATCCGGACCCTTGGGGACGATGTAGCCGATCTTCTCAAGGAAGCTGCGGTAGGCCGCGCCATCCCAGGGCTGGCCCTTGCGCTCCAGCAGCCAGGCGTCGATGCGGGCCTGAAGATCGTCGCGCCGGTTCAGCAGGCGCAGGTTCTCGGGCACCAGACGGGCCAGCAGCTTGGCATAGCCGCCCCAGTAGGCCTCGGGCGAGATGCCGAGACCGGGCAGAACCTGGTCTTCCACCAGCGCCGCCAGCGGCGCAGCGACCGAGAGACCGGCGCGGGTCACGTATTGGGTCATGGAGTGTCTCCTGAAACGCTTTGGCCCACCTTAGCCGCAGTGCCGCCGGAAGGGCGAAGCCTTTGCCATCTTTTCCACGATGTGGAAAGCTATGGGCGGAAAATGGAAAGGCACCCCATGGCCGAAACCCCGGGCGTCCAGTCGGTCGAACGCGCCCTGACCCTGATGGAGCTGATCGCCGCCGAACCCGACGGGCTGCGCCTGTCGGAGGTCGCGCGGCGGGCGGGGCTGGCGGCCTCGACCACGCACCGGCTGCTGACGACGCTGGAACAGCGCGGCTTCCTGCATTCGGACGCGGCCTCGGGGCACTGGCATGTCGGGCGCGCGGCGCACCGGGTGGGGGCGGCCTATGTGCTGGCGCGCAATCTGGTGGCGCCCGCCCTGCCCTTCCTGCGCCGGCTGCGCGATGCCACCCGCGAGACGGCGAACCTGGGGCTGATCGAGGACGGCGAGGTGGTGACGCTGAGCCAGGTCGAAAGCCGCGAGATCATGCGCGCCATCTCGCCCCCCGGTGGCCGGGTGCCGGTGCTGTGTTCCGGCATGGGCAAGGCGATCCTGGCGACCCGCCCCGACCGGGAGGTCGCCCGGCTGGTGCAGCGCCACGGCTTTCGCGCCGCCACCGCCCGCAGCCTGACCCGGATGGACGCGGTGGAGGCCGAGATGGCCCAGATCCGCGCCCGCGGCTATGCCGTCGATGACGAGGAATTCGTGCTGGGCCTGCGCTGCGTCGCCGCCGTGGTCTGGGGCCCGTCCGGGGACCCCGCCTGCGCGATCTCGGTCTCGGGGCTGGCCGCGCGCATGACGCCCGAGAAGGTCGCGCGCTGCGGCGAGACGGTGCAGCGCATCGCGACCGAGCTGTCCCAGGCGATGGGGGCCGTTCAGTCGCCAAGCTCGGGGAAGAGCTGAGGCAGCAGCAGCCGGCCCTCGGTGGTTTCCGAACAGGGCGGCAGGGTCAGCGTCAGGGTGTGAAAGACGGTAGCCGCGCCGGGCATCTTCAGCGCCCCGTGGATGGTCAGCGCACGGTCGCAGGTGTCCGGGGTCAGCACCACCTCGGGCAGCACCGGCACATCGCTGCCGGCCTTGAAGGAGGCCACCCGCAGATGGCGGCTGTCATCGCCGCGATGGGTGCCGAAATGGCCCACCGCCCCGCTGTCATCCGCCGAGATCAGCGCGACCTCGGCCGGGCCGGACCAGTCGATGGCGGCGCGGGCCACGTCCTCCAGCCCGGTGACCGGAGAGGTGGCCACCGCCGAGGCGCCGTCGGCAAAGGCCGCCACGATCAGCGCCGGATCGGCAAGCGCCGGCAGGTCGATGCGCAGCAGCCCGTCCGGCGGGATGGTTTCGGTGAAGGAGAGCCCCTCGTGCAGCAGGGTCACGTCCTGGCCCGCGCGGCAGGGCGCCGAAAGGTCGAAGCGCACCATCGCCCCCGGCTCGGCCACCGCCTCCGCGTCCAGCGGGCAATCGGCAGCCTGCCCGGCCAGCGGCAGGCCGACAGCAAAAACGGCGCCCGAAAGCGCCGTTTTCCAGATGTCAGGCAATCTCGCCATGGCAATGCTTGAACTTCTTGCCCGATCCGCAGGGGCAAGGCGCGTTCCGCGCCGGGTTGCCCCAGGTCGAGGGATCGTTCTCGTCAAAGCCCGGCAGGCGCCCCGCCGGGGCCTCAGCGGGCTCCTCGATCAGCGCGGCCTCGGCCTCGTGGACGGCGGCATCCACCTGCTGCTGCTGGGCCGCCATCTGCTGCTGCAGCAGCGCGATCTGGGCCTGGCGTTCCTCTTCCGTCATCGGACGGACACGGGCCAGCGTGGTGGTGACTTCCTCGCGCAGACCGTCGAGCAGCGCCTCGAACATGCCGAAGGCCTCGTTCTTGTACTCGTTCAGCGGGTCGCGCTGCGCATAGCCGCGGAAGCCGATGACCGAACGCAGGTGCTCCATGCGCAGCAGGTGGTCGCGCCACTTGCCGTCGATGGTCTGCAGCAGGATCTGCTTTTCGATCAGGCGCATGTTGTCATCGCCGAAGGCCGCGGCCTTCTCGGCCATGGCGGCATCGGTGGCCTGCTCCAGGCGCTCGATGATGTGCTCGTCGTCCACGCCTTCCTCGGCGGCCCATTCATCGACCGGCACGTCGACACCCAGCTGCTCGCGGCAGGCGGCCTTCAGGCCCTCGGTGTCCCACTGGTCGGCGTAGGTCTTGGGCGGCATGTACTTGGTCACCAGATCCTCGATCACCTCGTAGCGCATGTCCTGCGCGATCTCGGCGACATCGGTGGTTTCCATGATCTCGCGGCGCTGCTTGAAGATCAGCTTGCGCTGGTCGTTCATCACGTCGTCGAACTTCAGCACGTTCTTGCGCATGTCGAAGTTGCGCCCCTCGACCTTGGCCTGGGCGCGTTCCAGCGACTTGTTCACCCAAGGGTGCACGATCGCCTCGCCTTCCTTCATGCCCAGCCCCGAGAGGACCTTGTCCAGCCGGTCCGACCCGAAGATGCGCATCAGGTCGTCTTCCAGCGACAGGAAGAAGCTGGAGCGGCCCGGGTCGCCCTGACGGCCCGAACGGCCGCGCAGCTGGTTGTCGATGCGGCGCGATTCATGGCGCTCGGTGGCCAGAACGAAGAGGCCGCCGGCCTCCTTCACCGCCGCTTCGGCAGCGGCGTGCTCGGCCTCGATCTTTTCGCGCAGCGTGTCGGGATGGACCTCGGGATTGGCGGCCAGGGCCTCCATCACCTTCATCTCGACATTGCCGCCCAGCTTGATGTCGGTGCCGCGGCCCGCCATGTTCGTGGCGATGGTGATCGCGCCCAGCTTGCCGGCCTCGGCGACGATCTGCGCCTCCTGCTCGTGGTGGCGGGCGTTCAGCACGTTGTGCGGCAGCCCGGCCTGGGTCAGCAGCTGGCTCAGCAGTTCCGACTTCTCGATCGAGGTGGTGCCGACCAGGACCGGCTGGCCCTTGGCATGGGCCACCTTGATCTCCTCGACGATGGCCTCGTATTTCTCGCGGGCGGTGCGGTAGATCGCATCGTCCTCGTCCTTGCGGGCGATGGGACGGTTCGTCGGCACTTCGACCACACCCAGGCCGTAGATCTCCTGGAATTCCTCGGCCTCGGTCATAGCGGTGCCGGTCATGCCGGACAGGCGATTGTAGAGGCGGAAGTAGTTCTGGAAGGTGACCTGCGCCAGGGTGACGTTCTCGGGCTGGATCTGGACGCCTTCCTTGGCCTCGATGGCCTGATGCAGGCCCTCGGACAGGCGGCGGCCCGACATCATGCGGCCGGTGAACTCGTCGATCAGCACCACTTCGCCATTCCTGACGATGTACTGCTGGTCCTTCAGGAACAGCTTGTGGGCGCGCAGGGCCTGGTTGACATGGTGCACGATGGTCGTGCTTTCCGGGTCATAGAGGGTCGCGCCCTCTTCCAGCAGGCCATTGGCGTGCAGCAGCTGCTCCAGCGCCTCGTTGCCCTCTTCGGTGAAGGTGACCGAACGCTGCTTCTCGTCGATCGTGTAGGCATCCTCGGGCAGCGAGGGGATCAGCTTGTCGATGGCCAGATACAGGTCCGAACGGTCCTGCGACGGCCCCGAGATGATCAGCGGCGTGCGCGCTTCGTCGATCAGGATGCTGTCGACCTCGTCCACGATGGCGAAGTTGTGCTCGCGCTGGTAGAGGTCCGCCAGGTCCGACTTCATGTTGTCGCGCAGGTAGTCGAAGCCCAGCTCGTTGTTGGTGGCATAGGTGATGTCGCAGCGATAGGCCTGCTTCTTGGACATGTCGTCCTGGCCGGGGTGCACCACGCCGGTGGTCAACCCCAGGAAGCCGTAGACCTTCGACATCCATTCCGCGTCGCGCTTGGCGAGGTAGTCGTTCACCGTCACCACGTGAACGCCCTTTCCGGAAAGAGCATTCAGGTAGGCCGGGAAGGTCGCGACCAGGGTCTTGCCCTCGCCGGTCTTCATCTCGGCGATGTTGCCCTGGTGCAGGAAGATGCCCCCCAGAAGCTGCACATCGTATGCGCGCAGGCCGATGGCCCGGCGGGCCCCTTCACGGCAGTTCGCGAAGGCTTCCGGCAGCATGTCGTCCAGGCTTTCGCCCTCGGCTGCACGCTTCTTGAATTCTTCGGTCTTGGCCCGAAGCTGGTCGTCGCTCAGCGCACGGAATTCCTCTTCCAGGGCGTTGATCTTTGCGACCAGCGGGCGGCTTGCTTTCACCTTGCGGTCGTTCGGGGTCCCGAAGACCTTCTTGGCGAGTGTTCCGATACCCAGCATGATCCGTATTCCGCCTCTCTGACGCCTTCGTGTTTTAGGGCCTGTTGTCCGGCGTCCGCATGGCCCATAGAAAGAACCGGAACCGGCCCTCCGGCCCTTTGCCATAAGGCGATGTAAGGTGAGGGCCTACCTGTGTCAACGCCGCGGCCCCCGCGGTCAAACCAAGGAAATCCCATGATCAACCGTCTTGCCTGCGCAACCGCCCTGGCGCTTTGCCTGCCCGCCCTTGCCATGGCCGAGGACAGCGCCGCCAAGGACAGCGCGGCGCCTGCCGCCACGACCGCAGCGCCCGCGGCGACCGACACCGCCGCGGACACCAAGAAGGACACCACGCCGGTCACCGCCGACACCGTCCTGGCCACCGTCGGCGACACCAAGATCACCGTGGGTCACCTGCTGACCGCGCGGGACAACCTGCCCCAGCAATATCAGAAGATTCCGACCTCGGTGATCTTCCCGGGCCTGCTCAACCAGCTGGTGCAGCAGGAGGTGCTGAAGCAGTCCTACAAGGGCACCGTGCCGAAGATCGTGCAGTACTCGCTCGACAACACCGACCGCTCGATCATGGCCTCCGTGGCGCTGGCCGACTATCTTCAGGCCAACATCAACGACGACATGCTGAAGGCCGAGTACAACAAGGAATACGGCGACGGCTACGAGCCGAAGGAGGAATGGCACGCCGCGCACATCCTCGTGAAGACCGAGGATGAGGCCAAGGCGGTCGAGAAGGACCTCAAGGATGGCGCCGATTTCGCCAAGGAAGCGAAAGAGAAGTCGACCGGCCCCTCGGGTCCGAACGGCGGCGACCTGGGCTGGTTCTCGGACGGCATGATGGTGCCCGACTTCCAGAAGGCCGTGGCCGCCCTGAAACCGGGCGAAGTCAGCGCTCCGGTGAAGACCCAGTTCGGCTGGCACGTGATCAAGCTGATCGACACCCGCAAGCAGGCGCCCAAGTTCGAGGACGTGAAAGCCCAGCTTCAGGACAAGGTTCAGCAGGACCTGGCCGGCAAGTACATCGATTCCCTTGTCGCCGGTGCCCAAGTCGATAAGAGTGCAGCCGACGGCATCGACCCGTCGCAACTGGATAAAATCGACCTTTCGGAGTGATCCCATGGCGGGCAAGTACCCCACGTCTCCCCTCGCACCTGCGGCCTTCCCGGAGCTTCCGGTCATCGGCGGCCTGCGCTTTGCCAGCGCTGCGGCTGGTGTGAAGTACCAGGGGCGCACCGACGTGATGCTTGCCCTCCTCGACCCCGGCAGCACCATGGCCGGGGTCTTCACCCGTTCGAAAACCCGCTCCGCCCCGGTGCTGGACTGCCAGGCCAAGATCGGCCTGGACGGCACGGGCGGGGCGGCCATCATCGTGAACTCGGGCAATTCCAACGCCTTCACCGGCAAGAACGGCATTGAATCGACCCGCGCCGTCACCACCGCCACCGCCGCCATGCTGGGCCTGGAGGAAACCCGCGTCTTCTCCTCCTCCACCGGCGTCATCGGCGAACCCCTGAAGCACGAACGCATCACCGCCAAGCTCGAAGAGCTGAAGGCGAACCTCGCCCCCGGCAAGATCGCCGAGGCGGCAAACGCCATCATGACCACCGACACCTTCCCGAAAGGCGCCGCAGCCGAGGTCGCCCTGCCCGGCGGCAGCGTGAAGATCGCCGGCATCGCCAAGGGCTCGGGCATGATCGCCCCCGACATGGCCACCATGCTGGTCTACATCTTCACCGATGCGAAGATCGAACGCGCGGTCCTGCAGGGCATGCTGTCCTCGCTGACCGATGTGACCTTCAACTGCATCACCGTCGACAGCGACACCTCGACCTCGGACACGCTGCTGATGGGCGCCACCGGAGCCTCGGGCGTGACGGTCACCGCAGATGACACCGCCTTCGTGGACGCGCTGAAAACCGTCATGCTGGACCTCTCGCACCAGGTCGTGAAGGATGGCGAGGGCGCCACCAAGTTCGTCGAGATCACCGTGACCGGCGCCGTCTCGGATGCCGAGGCCAAGGTCCATGCCATGGCGATCGCCAACTCTCCGCTGATCAAGACCGCCGTCGCCGGCGAGGATCCGAACTGGGGCCGCGTCGTCATGGCGATCGGCAAGTCCGGCGCCGAGGCCGACCGCGACCTGCTGACCATCACCTTCGACGACGTTCTGGTCGCCGAGAAGGGCTGGGTCTCCCCCTCCTACAGCGAGGACCAGGGCGCCGCCGTGATGAAGCAGCAGGAGATCCGCATCGGCGTCGACCTCGGCCTGGGCGCGGGCAAGTCCACCGTCTGGACCTGCGACCTGACCCACGGCTACATCTCGATCAACGCGGATTACCGCTCGTGACGAAGAAGATCATCCTGGTCTCTGCCGTCGCGCTGATCGACGTGGATGGCCGCGTGCTGCTCGCCCAGCGTCCGGAGGGCAAATCCCTCGCCGGGCTCTGGGAATTCCCGGGCGGCAAGGTGGAGCCGGGCGAAAGCCCGGAAACCGCCCTTGTGCGCGAGCTTCAGGAAGAGCTGGGCATCGACACCTGGGAAAGCTGTCTGGCGCCGCTGACCTTCGCCAGCCATGCCTATGACGATTTCCACCTGCTGATGCCGCTCTTCGCCTGCCGGCGCTGGAAAGGCGTTCCGCAGCCGAAGGAAGGCCAGACCCTGGCCTGGGCGCGCCCGAACCAGCTGCGCGACTACCCGATGCCGCCCGCCGACCTGCCGCTGATCCCGGTCCTGCAGGACTGGCTCTAGCCCTAGCCCATGATTCGCGACCGGCAAGGGGCGCTTCCGCCACGGAAGCGCCCCTTGGCTGTATGAGCCCCCCCGGAAAACCCGCATTCCGGGTTCGCATCCATGCGTTGAGCAAGCATTTTCGCATCTGCGAAGGGTTTTTTCTGCGGTGCCGCATGATTGTGACCGTTTTTCGTAACGTCACAATGAAATCCGAGTAAATTTTAGATATTCCGTTAACGGCTTTTGAGGTATTCAGGAGTTACGAATTCTTAAGGGGGAAAGGAAACCACCATGCTGAAGACCGTCACCATTGGTCGTTACGTTTCCGTCCAGGGCACGTTCGTCCGCGCACTCCCGAACGGGAAAGTGGAAGTCCGTGTGGGCGAGAAACTTTTCTCCGGCACTCCGGTAAATCAGACCGCCGCTGCCTGAGCGACCTGCAAGACCGAAGACCCAAAGGGACGGTTCTCCGTCCCTTTTTTCATGCCCGACCGCAAGCGGCGGACCGCCTCCGGCGGGCATATTTAAGGAAAGATGAAAGCCAAAGGCGCGCCACGGTCTCCCGGGCGCGCCTTCTGCATTTTCTTGTTCCAAGTACCTCGGGGGAGTCTCCGGAGGAGACGGGGGCAGAGCCCCCTTCCCGCAGGCCTCAGAGCGAGCGTTCGACTTCCTCGCGCTCGAAGATCTCGATGACATCGCCGGGGCGGACATCGTCGTAGTTCTCGAAGGCCATGCCGCATTCCTGGCCCGACTGCACTTCGCTGACTTCGTCCTTGAAGCGCTTCAGGGTCTTCAGCGTGCCTTCGTGGATCACCACGTCGTCGCGCAGCAGGCGGACACCTGCAGAGCGGCGCGCCACGCCTTCGGTGACCAGGCAGCCGGCAACCTTGCCGACGTTGGACACCTTGAAGACTTCCTTGATCGACGCGTAGCCGATGAAGTTCTCGCGGATCTCGTTCGACAGCAGGCCCGAGGCCGCCGCTTTCACGTCATCCACCAGGTCGTAGATCACGCTGTAGTAGCGGATCTCGACACCCTTCTGGTTGGCCGAGTTCCGGGCCGGTGCGTTGGCACGGACGTTGAAGCCGATCACCGGGGCGCCCGATGCTTCGGCCAGGCCGACATCGGTTTCGGTGATGGCGCCGACGCCGTAGTGCAGCACGCGCACGCGGACCTCGTCGTTGCCGACCTTTTCCAGCGCCTGGACGATGGCCTCGGCAGAACCCTGCACGTCGGCCTTCACGATGACCGGCAGCTCCGAGACGTTCTCGTCGGCCTTGGCCTTCGCCATCAGCTGTTCCAGCGTGGTGCCGGCACCGGCTGCGGCGCGCTTCTCTTTCGCGACGTTGCGGCGGTATTCGGCAATCTCGCGGGCCTGGGCTTCGGTCGAGACCACGTTGAGGACGTCACCGGCTTCCGGCGTGCCCTGGAGACCCAGAACCTCGACGGGAACCGAGGGACCGGCTTCCTTCACGCGCTCGCCCTTGTCGTTCACCAGCGCACGAACCTTGCCGTACTGCTCGCCCACGACGAAGATGTCGCCCTGCTTCAGCGTGCCCTTCTGGACCAGAACGGTCGCGACCGGACCACGGCCGACATCCAGCTGCGCCTCGATCACGGCACCTTCGGCGGCGCGGTCGGGGTTCGCTTTCAGCTCCAGAATCTCGGACTGCAGCGCAATGGCTTCCAGCAGCTCGTCCAGGCCCTGGCCGGTATGGGCCGAAACCTCGACGTCCTGCACGTCGCCGGACATCTTCTCGACGATGACCTCGTGCTGCAGCAGGCCCGCGCGGACGCGGTCCGGATCTGCGGCCGGCTTGTCGATCTTGTTGATCGCCACGATCATCGGCACACCCGCCGCCTTGGCGTGGTTGATGGCCTCGATCGTCTGCGGCATGACCGAATCGTCCGCGGCCACCACCAGCACCACGATATCCGTCACCTGGGCCCCGCGCGAACGCATGGAGGTGAAGGCCGCGTGGCCGGGGGTGTCGAGGAAGGTCAGCGTGGAGCCGCCATCCGTCTGCACCTGATAGGCGCCGATGTGCTGCGTGATGCCGCCGGCTTCGCCCGCGACGACCTTCGCGTGACGGATCGCATCCAGCAGCGAGGTCTTGCCGTGGTCGACGTGACCCATGATCGTGATGACCGGCGGGCGGCTCTTCAGATCTTCGGGCTTGTCGTCCTCGGACTTGATCACGTCCTCGACGTCGGCATCGGAAACGCGGACCATGTTGTGGCCGAATTCCTCGACGATCAGATCGGCGGTGTCCTGGTCGATGGTCTGGTTCTGCGTGACCATCATGCCCATTTTCATGAGCTCCTTGACCACGTCTGCAACGCGCTCGGCCATCCGGTTCGCCAGTTCCGACACCACGATGGTCTCGGGCACCTGGACGTCGCGCACGACCTTTTCACGCTGCTGGGTGCCCATCGCCTTCTGGCGGGCACGTTCCTGCTTGCGCTTCATCGAGGCGAGCGACTTCTGACGGCCACCCTCGCCACCCGAAAGGGCCTGGTTCAGGGTCAGCTTGCCGGAGCGACGGCCATCTTCGCGGCCTGCGCCACGCTTGTTGCCGCGATCCTCGCGATCGGTGCGTTCGCCGACGGGAGCGGCCTTGCCACGGGGCGCGGGCTTGCCGGCAACGGCACCGCCACGGGCTGCCCCGGCAGCATCGTCCTTCGGAGCGGTCTTCGCGGCAGCGGCTTCGGCAGCGGCACGCTTGGCGGCCTCTTCCTCTTCCTTGCGCTTGCGCTCTTCCTCTTCCGCCTTGGCGCGGGCCTTTTCCTCGGCCTCGCGCTGCTCGCGTTCCTTCTGCTCCGCTTCCTCGCGGCGGCGCTGGCGCTCTTCTTCGCGCTCACGCTCCTCGCGGGCGCGCTGCTCGGCCTCGCCGGCCTCGCGTGCCTTGGCCGCAGCCACCGCCTTCAGGCGACGCTCCATCTCCGCGTCGGTGATCCCGGCGGGACGGCGAGACGGGTTGCCCAGCGAAGACTTACCGCCCGCAGCCTTGCCAGGGGCAGGCTTCGTCACGGTACGCTTCTTCTTAACTTCCACCTCGACGCTCTTGGTGCGGCCATGGCTGAAGCTCTGCTTCACGTTCCCCGAACGGGGACCGCCGCCGCGCACACCCAAAGTCTTTTTGCCGTCGTTGTCGCTCATATGGACCATACTTCCTTTCAGGCGGGTCCCTCCCGCCTCACGTCAGGCGCGCATGCCTTTCAGCCTTGCGGCCTCCTCTACAACACGTTTGCTCAAACCACCAGTTCCTAAGGCGGCGTGTATGACAAATTCCCGTCCGAAGGCCAAGCCCAGCTCATTTTGGGTGAGCCAGCCGATGTAGTGACCCTTGTAGGGGGTCGACAGTTTCGACTTGCCGCGCCCCGATCCGTCACTGGCCTGGATCAGGGTGGTGGCCTCTTCCTTGGCCAGCCAGTCCTTCACCTTCTCGTAACCCGTGACGGCGTCACCGGATTTGCGTGCCAGTGCCAGAAGATCCGTCACGTGGCGCAGCAGCAGCTTCTCAACCATGTCGGCCAGCCCGTCGGGCACCGTCACAGGCTGTTTCGCCGCTCGGGAAAACAGTTTCTTCTTCGCGGCCGTCTCGATGGCCGCGCGATCGGCGGACACCCAGATACCCCGGCCGGGGAGTTTTTCGAGGATGTCCGGAAAAACCGACCCATCCGGACCCACAACGAAACGGATCAGGCCGCCTTTCGGCTGCGACTCACCCGTGACGATGCATTTGCGTTCGGGACCCGCTTCCGGGTCCCTGTTCTGTCCACCGCGAGACATCGGTCAGGGAACCCGAGGCTTACGCCTCGGACTCCTCTGCGCCATCTTCATCTTCGGCAGCCGCCTCTTCCTCTTCGGGCTCGATCTCGGAGGGATCGACCCAGCCAAGCAGGACGCGGGCATTCATGACCATGTGCTGCGCTTCCTCGAGCGAGACCTCGAACTTCTCGAGGAGGCCTTCGTCCTTGACGCGCTCACCGTTGACCGTGGTCCAGCCACCGGCCAGCTCCCAGTCGGCGCAGGTGGCGAAGTCTTCCAGCGTCTTCACGCCGTCTTCCGCCAGTGCTTCCACCATTTGGGGCGTCAGGCCGTCGAATTCAATAAGGCTGTCCTCGGCGCCCAGCTGACGGGCGTGATCGAGGGCCGCCTTGGCCTCGGCCTCCAGGCAGTCCGCGGCGCGGGCCTGAAGCTCTTTCGCGGTGTCCTCGTCGACGCCGTCGATGACCAGCAGTTCGTCCAGATCCACATAGGCAACCTCTTCGAGGTTGGTGAAGCCTTCGGACACCAGCAGCTGGGCAAAGAACTCGTCCAGGTCCAGCTTGTCGACGAAGAGCTTGGTGCGCGCTTCGAATTCCTTCTGGCGACGGGCGGATTCCTCGGCCTCGGTCATGATATCGATGTCCAGACCGGTCAGCTGCGAGGCCAGACGCACGTTCTGGCCGCGACGACCGATGGCGAGCGAGAGCTGCTCTTCGGGGACGACGACCTCGATGCGCTCGGCATCCTCGTCCAGAACCACCTTGGTGACTTCTGCGGGCTGCAGCGCGTTCACCAGGAAGGTCGGCATGTCGTCGGACCACGGGATGATGTCGATCTTCTCGCCCTGAAGCTCGTTCACCACGGCCTGCACGCGCGAGCCGCGCATACCGACGCAGGCGCCGACAGGGTCGATCGAGCTGTCGTAGGAGATCACGCCGATCTTCGCGCGCGAACCGGGATCGCGGGCCACGGCCTTGATCTCGATGATGCCGTCGTAGATTTCCGGCACTTCCATCTTGAAGAGCTCGGACATGAACTCGGGCGCGGTGCGCGACAGGAAGACCTGCGGGCCGCGGGTCTCGCGGCGCACGTCCTTGATGAAGCAGCGGATGCGGTCGTTCGGACGATAGGCTTCGCGGCCGATCTTCTCGTTCCGGCGCAGGATGCCCTCGCCGGTGCCGATATCGACGATGACGTTGCCGTATTCCTCGCGCTTGACGACACCGTTGATGATGGTGCCGACGCGGTCCTTGAATTCGTTGAACTGGCGGTCACGCTCGGCTTCGCGCACCTTCTGCAGGATCACCTGCTTGGCGGATTGCGCGGCGATGCGGCCCATTTCCACGGGCGGGACCTCTTCGACGAAAGTGTCCCCGATCTGCGGATCGGCCATGTACTGCTTGGCCTGCTTGACGGTCAGCTCGGACTGGTAGTTCTCCAGCTCCTCGTCGGCGACCACGGTGCGCACGCGGGTGAAGGTGGCACGACCGGTCTTGCGGTCGATCTTCACGCGGATGTCCATCTCGGAGCCGTAACGGCTCTTGGCGGCACGGGCGAGGGATTCCTCCATCGCCTCGACCACCAGCCCGGGGTCGATCATCTTCTCGCGGGCAACGGCCTCGGCAGTCTGGAGCAGCTCCAGCTGGTTGGCAGAGGTGATGGCCATGTCTCAGTCCTCCTGGGAGTCCGGATCGGTCTCGATCTCGTCAAAATTCTCTTCGTTCAGAACGCCGGCATCCTTGCGGGCCTTCAGCATCTGCTTGATCAGTTCGTCGGTCAGCACGAGCTTCGCCTCGGCCAGCCAGTCGAATTTCAGGCCGACGGTCACTTCCTCGCCCTGATCCTCGATGTTGATGAGGACCTCGTCCTCCTCCACGCCGGCCAGAACGCCCTTGAAGCGCTTGCGCCCGCTGACCAGCTCTGCGGTTTCGAGGCGGGCATCGTAGCCCTCGTAGGTCTCGAAATCCTTCAGGCGCGTCAGCGGCCGGTCGATGCCGGGGCTCGAGACCTCGAGGGTGTAGTTGTCGGTGATCGGGTCCTCGACATCGAGCACGGCGGAGACCGCGTTCGAGATGTCGGCGCATTCGTCGACGTCGATACCGCCGTCGGGGCGCTCGGCCATGATCTGAAGGGTCTTGGTCTCGCCACCCATCAGCCGCAGGCGCACAAGTTCGAAGCCCATGTCCAGCAGGACGGGGGCGACGATCTCGGCCAGGCGGCGATCGATGGCGGTTTTCGCGATGAGATCGGTCATGGGATGATCCGGGTACAAAAAAACGGGCGCGCGGCCCGTCGGTGCTTCCGGTGGAGCGTCGGACCCGGAGGCACCGACACGCCGCTGTTGAGGGGGATATAGGCCTCCGACGCACGAATCGCAAGGGAAATCGGGTTAACCGGTACGGGAGCGCGGCGTGCAACCGGCCCCGCGTTGCGGCGCCGGGCCTCCGGCGGGGATATTTTTAGCCAGATGAAAGAGCCGGTTAGCCCCCGAGATCAGGCCGGCACGAGGGTATTCATGATGCGGACAAGTTCTGCCGAAATCCCGGGTTCCGACAGGGCGTGACCGGCATCCGGGATCATCCTCAGGTCGGATTTCGGCCAGGCGCGGTGCAGGGCATGGGCCATGCGCGGTGGGCAGATCATGTCGTAGCGGCCCTGCACGATATGGCCGGGAATATCGGCGATCCGGTCCACCTGGTCGAGGATCTGGTTGTCCTCGAGCCAGCCGAGATGGGTGAAATAGTGGTTCTCGAGGCGGGCGAAGGCGCGGGCATACTGGCCCGGGGGCTCTCCTCCATGGCCCGAGGAGGACATCGAGGCGAGGGCGTTTTCCCAGGCCGACCAGGCCTTGGCATAGGTCACCTCCTCGGCCTGGTTGCCCGTGAAAAGGCGTCGGGCATAGGCCGCGATCAGGTCGTCGCGCTCCTCCTCGGGGATCGGCGCCACGAAACGCGCCCAGGTTTCCGGCCAGAAGGCGCCGGCCCCGCCGCCGTAGAACCAGTCAAGCTCGGACCGGGTCATCAGGAAGACGCCGCGCAGGACGAGGTGACGGGTGCGCTCGGGATGGGCCTGGGCGTAGATCAGAGACAGGGTGGCGCCCCAGGAGCCGCCGAAGACGATCCAGCTGTCGATGCCCAGCGTCTCTCGAATCCTCTCGATGTCGCGGACCAGGTGCCAGGTCGTATTGGCCTCGACCCCGGCGAAGGGACGCGAGCGCCCGCAACCGCGCTGGTCGAACAGCACCACCCGGTAACGGGCCGGATCAAAGTAGCGCCGCATCGCCGGAGAGCAGCCGCCCCCCGGGCCGCCATGCAGCACCACGACCGGAACGCCCTCGGGATTGCCGGACTGCTCCACGTAGATCGTGTGGCCCTCGCCGACATCCAGCATGCGCTGGTCGAACGGATCGACCGGCGGATACAGCACCTGGCCTGCGGCTCTTTGCCCCGAGTTCCTATCCATCACTTCTCCCTGTAGAAGGGGGTCCGAGCCACCATGACCGCAAGGAGCGCGGAATGCAAACCGACAAGTCGTCCACAATTGACCCGGCCGAGGTCGCCAAGTTCGAGGCCATGGCCGCCGAGTGGTGGGATCCCACGGGCAAGTTCAAGCCGCTCCACATGATGAACCCGGTCCGGCTGGAATATATCACGACCCAGATCGCCGCGGAATTCTCCCGCGATCTGAAGGACCCGCACCCCTTCAAGGGTCTGCGCCTGCTCGATATCGGCTGCGGCGGCGGCCTGCTGTGCGAACCGATGGCACGCCTCGGCGCCACCGTCGTCGGCGTCGATGCCGCCGGCAGGAACATCCCCGTCGCCCAGGCCCATGCCGCGCAATCGGGCCTCGAGATCGACTACCGCCACACCTCGGCCGAGGCGATGGCCGAGGCCGGCGAGCAGTTCGATATCGTCCTCAACATGGAAGTGGTCGAACATGTCGCCGATCCGCTGACCTACCTCAGCGCCTGCCACGACCTGCTGAAGCCCGGCGGGCTGCACCTGTGCTCGACGCTGAACCGCAACTCGAAAAGCTTCGCCATGGCGATCGTGGGCGCGGAATGGGTGATGCGCTGGCTGCCCAAGGGCACCCATGACTGGGCCAAGTTCATTACCCCGGACGAGCTTTACGCGCTGATCTCCCGGGCCGGCATGACCCCGGTCGACCGCAAGGGATACGTCTTCAATCCGATCAGCTGGCAGTGGAAGATCAGTGACCGCGACCTCAGCGTGAACTACGTCACCGCCGCCCTGCGCCCTGCGTGAACCATGCACCCAGATCAGGGGTCCGGGCCCGCCCGGCTCCCTGTCATCTGGCCGAAAATATCCCGGGGGAGTCTCCGCAGGAGACGGGGGCAGAGCCCCCCTTCAGCGATCCTCTTCCAGCTTGCCGCGCAGCTCCCGCAGGATCGGCAGCACGGCACGCACCTTGTCCTCGCTCATCTCGTCGACGACCTGCGCGAACATCGGCGCGATGGCGGCCAGCGCGGCATCGCGCGCCATCCGGCCCGCCGGGCTGATCGCCACCATCTTGCGCCGCGCATCGTCCCAGTCCGGGCGGATATGCACGTATCCCGCCCATTCCAGCTTCGAGAGCGTGTTGGTCATCGCCCCGCGCGTGACGTGAAAACTCTGCGCCAGCTGTGCCGGGCTGCGTTCGGTATTGGCCCGCGCCAAGTGGTTCAGCACCGAGAAATGCGACAGCTCCATCCCCTTGGGCAGCACCTTCGACAGGCGGTTCCGGATCAGCTGATCGGCTGCCAGGATCTCGGAAAACAGCGCGATGGCGAGGGAATTGCGGGCGTCGCTCATGGTCTGGTGTCAGGTCTTGGGCGCGACGGAGAGGTCGCGGACAGGGAAGGGTCGGCATCCGGCGACGCGGCAAGAGGCAGGGCCTCCGCCCTGCCCCGCCCGGGCGCTCCGGACGCCGGCCGTCGTCATGCGCCTTCGAGCAGCGCGTCGAGTTTGCCGGCGCGTTCCAGCGCGTAAAGGTCATCGCAACCGCCGACATGGGTCGCACCGACGAAGATCTGCGGCACCGTGTAGCCGCCGCTGGCACGGGTCATCATCGCCTGGCGCAGGTCGGGATCGGCGCTGACGTCGATCTCGTTGAAGGCGGCGCCCTTCTGGGTCAGCAGGCGCTTTGCGGCCTGGCAGAAGCCGCAGGTCGGGGTGGTGTAGATGTCGATCGGCTGCATGGGAGGGGCCTCCGGTTCCGGGATTTCCCCGCAACCTAAGGCGCTTTGGCCACGCGCGCCAGAGCCAGAACCGAAACCGGCCCGGAACCTGCCGCCACGCAAGCCCGCGTCGCCTCGGAAAAGGTCGCGCCGCTGGTCAGCACATCGTCCACCAGCAGCACCGGACGGCCCCGCAGCACCTCCAGGTGGCGCCGGTCCACCGCCATGGTGCCCTCCAGCAGCATGTGCCGCTCGGCCCGGCTGCGGTGATCCAGGCCTGGCGTCGCGCGCCGCCGCACCAGCAGGTCGGGCAGGTCGCGCGCGCCCTGCGCCGCCAGCCGCGCCGCTAAGTGCCGCGACAGAAGCGCGGACTGGTTGTAGCCCCGCGACATCATCCGCCGCCAGTGCAGCGGCACCGGCGCGACGATCATCCCCGACCGGATCAGGGGGCCGGCGCTTTCCAGAAGCCAGTCGGCGGCGGGGGCGGCAATGTCGTGGCGATCGCCATGCTTCAGCCCCATCACCAGCCGTCGCCCCATCCCCTCGTACATCATCGCCGCGCGGCCCCGCGTCCAGGGCGGCGGATCCGCAAGGCACTGGTCGCACCGGGCGGCCTGCGCGTCGGGGCCGCCGGGCAGCGGGGCGCCGCAGCTGTCGCAAACCGTGCCGCCCAGAAAGGGCGTCTCGGCCCAGCAGCCCGCGCAAAGGCCGAAATCGCTTTCCACCTGACCGCCGCAGCTCAGGCAGCGGGCCGGGTAGATCACCCGCAACGCCGTTTGCACCGCGCCCTGAAGGCGCTTATCTAACCATCCCATGACCCAGCCCATCCTTACCGATATGGCAGCCCTTGCCCGCCGCCGCGCCCGTGCCACCCCCGAGGGCCTGTTCCTGCACGACCTGGTCGCACAGGACCTTCAGGATCGGCTGGCCATGGTTAAGAAAAGCTTTACCGACGCGGTGCTGATCACACCCTTTCCGGCGCACTGGCAGGGGCTTGCGGCGGATCTGCCGGTTGCCCCCCGCCTGGTCGAATCCGCCGACACCCTGCCCCTTGCCGAGGGCGAGGCCGACCTGGTGATCCACGTGATGGACCTGCACTGGCGCAACGATCCGGTGGGCCAGCTGATCCAGTGCCGCCGCGCCCTGCGCCCCGACGGGCTGTTCCTGGGCGTCTTCTTCGGCGGCGAAACCCTGAGCGAGCTGCGCGCCTGCCTCGGCCAGGCCGAGATCGAGGTGACCGGCGGCCTGTCGCCCCGCATTGCCCCCATGGGCGAGGTGCGCGACCTGGGTGCCCTGCTGCAACGTGCGGGCCTGGCCCTGCCGGTGGCCGACAACGACCGCACCCGCGTGCAATATGCCAACCCGCTGCGCCTGCTTCAGGACCTGCGCACCATGGGCGAGGGCAATGCCCTGAACGACCGGCTGCGCCGCCCGACCCGGCGTGCCGTCTTCCTGCGCGCGCTGGAGCTGTACCAGCAAAGCTACGCGGATCCCGAGGGCCGCGTGCCCGCCACGTTCGAGCTGATCACCCTGACCGGCTGGTCGCCCCACGAAAGCCAGCAGCAACCGCTGCGGCCCGGCTCGGCCATGACCTCTCTGGCGGCGGCGCTCGGAACCTCGGAAAAGCCCCTGAAATCCTGATCCCCGGGCGTCCTGCACAGCCGCCCCGCGCCCCCGCCCATTGACCTGCCGGTCCAAGCGGCTATCTCGGGGGCGGACCAGTTCAGGAGTGCCCAAATGACAGACGCCGTCCGCCCCGCCGACCACCCCGCGCTGCCGCGCGAAAAGGTCGGCATCCTGATCGCCAACCTCGGCACGCCGGATGGCACCGATTACCGCTCCATGCGGCGCTACCTGTCGGAGTTCCTGTCGGACAAGCGGGTGATCGACTACCCGGCCTGGAAATGGCAGCCGATCCTGCAGGGCATCGTGCTGACGGTGCGCCCGTCGAAATCCGGCAAGGCCTACAAGTCGATCTGGAACAACGAGGCCGACGAATCCCCGCTGATGACGATCACCAAGGCCCAGCACGCCAAGCTGAAGACCGCGCTTGAAACGCGCTACGGCGAAGGCAATGTCGTGGTCGATTACTGCATGCGCTACGGCAACCCCTCCACCAAGTCGGTGGTCAGGCGGATGGTGGCGCAGGGCTGTTCCAAGATCCTATTCTGCCCGCTCTACCCGCAATATGCCGGGGCCACGACGGCGACGGCCAACGACCAGTTCTTCCGCGCCCTGATGGACGAAAAATGGCAGCCCGCCGCGCGCACCCTGCCGCCCTATTTCGACAGCCCCGCCTATACCGATGCGCTGGCCGCCTCGGTGACGCGGGTGCTGGCGCCGATGGCGGAACAGCCCGACATCCTGGTGTGCTCCTACCACGGCCTGCCCGAGCGCTACCTGCACGAGGGCGACCCGTACTTCTGCCACTGCCACAAGACGACGCGCCTTCTGAAGGAAAAACTGGGCCTGGCCGATGACCGGATCATCACCACCTTCCAGTCGAAATTCGGCCCCGAGGAATGGCTGAAGCCCTACACGGTCGAAGAGGTCGCGCGCCTGGCCCAGGCCGGCAAGAAGCGCATCGCGATCATGTCGCCGGCCTTCTCGGCCGACTGCATCGAGACGCTGGAGGAGATCAACGAGGAGATCCGGGAAAGCTTTGTCCATGCCGGCGGCGAAAGCTTTACCTACATCCCCTGCCTGAACGACGACGACGCCCATATCGCGGCGCTGATGCAAAGCATCGAGGCCAACCTGCAGGGCTGGATCGCCTGAGCAGCCCCCTGCCCAGCCGCGGCGGCCGTTTCGGCACGGCCCCGCGCAACGTCGGGACAAAAGAAAAAGGCGGTGGATCGCTCCACCGCCTTTTCTATTCTCTGTGCAGCGCGATCAGTTGGATGCGACTGCAGCAGCGACGACGGCCAGGATGATCAGCGGCACGATGATGCCGGTGGACGAGCTGGTGGTCTCTTCGACGACGACCGGTGCTTCGATGACCGGCTGAGCCAGCGAGCCTGCGGAAGCGGTGGTTGCGGCGCCTGCGAGAGCGGCTGCGAGAACGAGTTTCTTCATGTTATCCTCCAGATAATTGCCGCCTGTCCTGAACACGATCGCCAGACACATTGAGGGCGGCTCTAAGACTTACCTCGTGAGTCTGATGTAATAGAACGCGCCGGATCAAAAGCAATTCCAAGTTGGATTTCGCCCTACGCTTGTCGCCGACCTGTGGTCAAATTAGCAACACCTGCGTCCCCACCACGGCGAGGTCGTAAAGCTCCTCGATATGCTGGTTATAAAGGCCGATGCAGCCGTTCGAGGACTGGCGTCCGATCTTGCGCGTATCCTGGGTTCCGTGGATCCGGTAGTAGGTCCAGCTCAGGTGCAGGGCGCGGGTGCCAAGGGGGTTTTCCGGGCCCGGCGGGATGTAATCGGGCCATTCCGGATCGCGCGCCTTCATCGCCGGCGTCGGGCGCCAGTCGGGATGCGGATCCTTGAGCACGACACGGGTGCGGCCGCGGCGCGTCAGGTCCTCGGTCAGCGGCACCGAGGTCGGATAGAGCTTGTAGATCGACTGGTCCTCGGACCAGAAATGCAGCGCCCGGCTGTCGATATCGACCAGGATCACACCGTTCTTGGTGTTGTCGAAATACGGCTGCCAGTCCAGCGTCCGGAAGGACGAGATGTTGCGCCGTGCCGCCTTGGCCGGATCGCGTTCGACTGCCTCGGGGGTTTCGAACGGCGCCTCGTAGGCGGCGGAATGGGTCTGCGCCAGCGCCGGAGTGGCGATCAGCGCGGCGCCACTGGCCAGGAAGGCACGGCGCGTGGTCTTGTTGTTGGGTTTCATGAAGGACTCCGTAACCTCGCGGTACGTATGCACCGAAAATGCCGCCAAAAGGTAGGGCTGAGAGCGTGTAGCGGCAACTCACACAAGTGTCAGCGAACTTTCTCACCCGCTTGTGCGTTTGCTAAGGTCTTTGCGCCGCGCTAAGCGGGTTTCCAACACACCTAATCGGGCAGGATCTGAATGCGCATTCTACCTCTCTTGATCTCGGCAACGCTGGCCCTCTCGGCGTGCTCCACTACCACGCCGCAGGCGCCACGCATGGGACCGGACGGCAAACCCTTGCCAAAAGTCTACAAGATGCCCCGGGATGCGGAGAGCAAGATCCCCTACGAAGTCCTCGACTCCGTCAATGCTCTGCGCGCCGCCGCGGGCGCTCCGCCGCTGCAGCTGAACGCCAAGCTGACCGCCGCGGCAGCCACCCATTCCCTTGATATGTCTAGACAAAATCGCCCCTGGCACTTTGGCTCCGACGGCTCCTCCCCGATCGACCGGGTGGAGCGCGTGGGCTACCAGGGTCGCCTTGTCGGCGAGGATATCTCGGAGACCTACGAGACCGAGCTGGAGACCCTCGCAGCCTGGTCGAACGAGGAAGACACCCGCCGCGTGATGCTTGATAAATCCGCGACCGACATGGGCCTGGCCTGGTACCAGGAGCCCACCGGCAAGATCTGGTGGACCATGGTCGTCGGCTCCACCCTGCCCGATCCGGGCACCGAACGCGTCGATCGCAGCGGTTCCTGAGGCACCTTTCCGCCGAAGCATCGGCGGAAGTATGCTAGTAAAAAAGCCCGACATCCTGCGATGCCGGGCTTTTTTGCAACACTCGGGCCGAAGCCGCGAAAGGGTGCCTCAGGGGTAGATCGTGATCAGCGTCCCGTCCGGAACCATCGACCAGATCTCCTCGATATCGGCATTGGTGACGGCGATGCAGCCCGCCGTCCAGTCGCCCACCACGTCGGCACCGGAGTTCGGCGCGCCGTGGATGAAGATGTCGCCTCCGGGCTGCTTGCCCTGCTCCGACGCGAAGGCCATCTGCTGCGGGTTGGGATAGGAGATCCCGACCGAGAGGTGGAACTGCGAGTTCGGATTGCGCCGGTCGATCAGGTAGGTGCCCTCGGGCGTCTTCCCATCGCCGCTGAACTGCTTCGGCCCCACCGGATCGAAGCCCAGCTTGATATTGTAGACCTTCAGTGGCTGCCCGCCGTGCATCAGGTACATCTTGCGGTCGCCCTTGTAGACGAGAATCCGCGTCACGTCCGGCCCGTCATAGGTCCGGATCGACTTTGCTCCACAGCCTGCCAGCGCCATGGTGAGCGCCAGGGCCAGGAAAATCACTGCCCGTTTCATGTTTGCCCCGATTATGATTCAGGTTTTCTGCCTAGCTGATTCATATCACTTCCGCGTGCATCGCAGAAGAGAGCAGACGACCCTCGCGATCATGTGAGGCGGAAGGCCGCGACCAGCTCCACATGCGGCGACCAGCGGAACTGGTCGACCACCTGCACCGGGCCCAGGACATAGCCGGCCTCCAGCAGCAGGCGGGCATCGCGGGCGAAGGTCACCGGGTTGCAGGAGACGGCGGCGATCACCGGCACCTTGCTGCCGGCGAGGGCGCGCATCTGCGCCTCCGCACCGGCGCGCGGCGGGTCGATAACCACGGCGTCGATGCCCTTGAAATCCTCGCCCTCCAGCGGGTTGCGGAACAGGTCGCGGGCCTGCACCTTCAGCGCATGAAGCCCGCCGGCGCGGCGCCATCCCTCTTCCAGCGCGGCGGTCATCGCCTTGCTGCCCTCCACCGCCAGAACATCGGCGCGCTCTGCCAGCGGCAGCGCGAAGGTGCCGCAGCCCGCGAACAGGTCCGCGACCTTCCGGGCGCCGCCGACGATCTCAAGCACGGCATCACGCAGCACCGCCTCGCCATGGGCGGTGGCCTGCAGGAAGGATCCCGGCGGCGGCACCACCCGGGCGCGGCCAAAGCGCTGCACCGGCGGGTTCAGGGTGACGATGGTCTCTCCGTCCCAGGACAGGCGCGCAAGCCCCAGCTGCTGCGCGGTGGCGGTCAGCCCCATGCGCAGCGCCTCGTCCAGCGGCTTGCCGCCGGTGACGGCCACGTCCAGGCCACCGTCCGACAGGGTTGCCAGCACAGAAAGCTCTCCCTTGCGGGCACCGCCGGCGACGGCCAGGGCCTCGGCGGCGGGGATCGCCTGCATCAGGTCGGGGTGCAGCAGCTGGCAGTCGGGCACCGCGACGATCGCATCCGAGGCCCGCCCGTGGAAGCCCGCCATGGCCCCGCCCTTGGTCTTGCGGGCCGAAAGCGCGGCGCGGCGACGCGAACGCGCCGGAGAGGTGGCGACGGGCAGGAACGTGGCCTCGATCCCCTGGGCCTCGAGCGCGGTGCGCACGATCCCCAGCTTCCAGGCCGCAACATAGTCCTCGCCCGCGTGCTGCACGGCGCAGCCCCCGCAGGACCGGAAGTGGCGGCAGGGCGCGGCCACGCGATCCGGAGAGGGCGTGAGGATCTTCACGTTCTCCAGTCGCTCGCCGTTCAGCGTGCCGCTGACGGTTTCACCGGGCAGTGTCATGGGGGCGAAGACGGGGCCCTGGGCCACGCCGTCGCCATGGTGGCCGAGACGTTCGATGAGATGTTCCATGTCCGGCCCCTTACAGCGGAAGCCCCGCCCGGCAAAGCCCTATTCCGCAGCCTCTTCGGTCTCGTCCGTGCCGATGAAGCCGCCCGACTGGCGCGCCCAGTAGCGTGCGTAAAGCCCGCCCTGCTTCAGCAGTTCGGCATGGGGCCCGACCTCGGCGATGCGGCCCTGGTCCAGCACCACGATGCGGTCCATGTGGTTGATCGTCGAAAGCCGGTGCGCGATGGCCAGCACCGTCTTGCCCTCCATCACCCGCTCCAGCGCCTCCTGGATCTGCGCCTCGACCTCGCTGTCGAGCGCCGACGTCGCCTCGTCCAGAACCAGGATTTTCGCATCCTTCAGGATGGCGCGGGCCAGGGCGATGCGCTGGCGCTGCCCGCCCGAAAGCTTCACGCCACGTTCGCCCAGACGGGCATCATAGCCGCTGCGCCCCTCGAAGTCCTTCAGATCGCGGATGAAATGATCGGCCTCGGCCTTGCGGGCCGCCGCGATCATCTCTTCCTCGGTGGCATCGGGGCGACCGTAAAGGATGTTCTCGCGCGCAGAGCGGTTGAACATCGCGGTGTCCTGGGTGACCAGCGCGATATTGCGGCGCAGGCTGTCCTGGGTGACGCCGCCGATGTCCTGGCCGTCGATCTCGATCCGGCCCTCCTCGGGGTCGTAGAGGCGCAGCAGCAGCGACACCAGCGTCGATTTCCCGGCCCCCGAGGCACCGACGATGCCCAGCTTCTCTCCGGGGTGGATGGTCAGGTCGATGCCGCGGATGCCACCCTTCTGGCCGCCATAGGCGAAGGTCACGTCGCGATAGCGGATCTCTCCCTCCGGCACGGCAAGCGCGGGGGCGCCGTCGCGGTCCAGCAGCCGGACCGAACGGCCCAGGGTCTTCATGCCATCCTCGACCTCGCCCACGGATCCGTAGATCCCCATCAGGGCAAAGCTGACCCAGCCGGTCATCTGCGCGACCCGGGTGGCAATGGCCCCCGCCGCCACGATGTCGCCCACCGTGGCACCGCCCTGGGTCCAGGACAGCAGCGTGCCGCCCACCAGCAGCACCGGCAGCACCCCGGCCAGGATCGTCAGGGTGAAACGGAACTGCGCCGAAAGCCGCCCGAAATGCAGCGCCGCCGACCGGAAACCGGCCAGCGCGCCAAGCGCCGCCTTGTCCTCGTGATCGGCATGGGCGAACAGCTTGACCGTCTTGATGTTGGTGATCGTGTCCACCACCTGCCCCGAGACCATGGCCCGCGCCGCCGCCCGTTTCGCGGCCCGTGCCCGCACCCGCGGGATGTACCAGCGCACCAGCGACAGGTAGCCCGCCAGCCAGAGCACGAAGACCAGCCCCAGCCAGCCGTCGATCGTCAGGATCAGCGCCGCCGACCCGACCAGGGAGGCCAGCGCGAAGGCCACGGTGTTGATCGTCTCGAAAGCCACATCGGTGGCGGCCCGGGCGGTCTGCATCTGCTTCTGGCTGATGCGACCGGCGAAATCATTGTCGAAGAAGGTCACCGACTGGCCCATGGTCCAGCGATGCAGCCGCGAGAGCACCAGCGTGAAGACATTGGGCATCACGATCATGGAGTTGGTGGCCGAGCTGAGGCCGAAGAACAGCGGTCGCGCCACCAGGAAGAAACCCACCGCCAGGGCCAGAATCCCGATGTTCGCGGGCGTCAGAAAGCCCTCGGGCCCGGTGGCCTGGGCACCGTCGACGACCCGGCCCAGGATCCAGGCGGTCGCGGCTTCCATCCCCCCGGCCAGCGCTGAAAGCGCCGCCGCCAGGATCAGCGCCGGAAAACTGCCCTTCAGCAGCCAGCCGATGAAGCGCAGCAGGGTCTGGGGCGGCGCGCCCTTTGCCGGGGCAAAGGGATCGATCAGGGTTTCGGGACGCAGCATGGGGCCTACCTTTCCGCGCGGGACGGACCCGCGAGCGGTCAATGCTCGCCCAGCAACCCGGCCCGGTCCAGTGTGAAATCCGAAGAAATCCAGCGGGATTCGAGGCTGCGCAGGGTCCGGCCGATCTCTGCTCCCGTCACGGTTGCGGGCAGATCCCCGGCCTTCACCGGAAAGACCTGCGCCGCGCCGAAGCTGGCGCGGGCCTGCGCATCGGGGGGCGGGGGCATCTCCAGCAGGGCGGCGCGCAGCAGGATCACCTGCATCGCCAGGACCGGCCCGTGACGATAGCCCAGCTCGGCCGGGCCGGACATCGCGCCCACCGCATCGCGCAGCAGCGCCACGGTGGCGGCATCCTTCTTCGACAGCCGCAGCGCCTGGCCCACATCGCCGCCCCCAAGCGCCGCCAGACGGCAACGCCAGTCCGGCGTGGTGCCCGTGGCCTGTTCGAAATGCACCAGCGGCGCCAGCGCCTTGGCCTCCGCCCCGGGCAGCAGCCGTCCCAGCACCCCGACCTGCCCCATGCAGGCCAGCGCAGGCGCCGGATCGGTGACGCACAGCAGCTTGGTCAGCTCGGCCCCCACGCGCTCAGCCGAGAGCGTCTCGAGGCCATCCAGGGTGGCGGCGATGGCGGCCAGCGCCTCGGGATCGAAGCCGCCCTGCGGATCGGCAAAGCGGGCATGGAAGCGGAAGTAGCGCAGGGTGCGCAGGTAATCCTCGCGGATGCGGGTCTCGGCATCGCCGATGAAACGCAGGCGCCGGGCCGCCAGATCCGCCAGCCCCTGCCCCAGCGGGTCGCGCACCGCCCCTTCGGGAGAGGCATAGAGCGCGTTCATGGTGAAATCGCGGCGCCGGGCGTCCTCGTCCATGGTGTCGGCAAAGGCCACCACGGCGTGACGGCCGTTGGTTTCGACATCGCGGCGGAAGGTCGTGACCTCATGCGGCACCCCGCCCGAAACGATGGTGATCGTGCCATGGTCTATGCCTGTCGGGATCTGCTTCAGCCCGGCGGCCTCGGCCAGGGCCTGCACGGTGTCGGGCCGGGCATCGGTGCAGATGTCGATGTCGCCCACCGGGATGCCCAGCAGCGCATCGCGCACGCAGCCGCCAACGAACCAGGCCTGATGACCGCCCGCACGCAGCGCCGCGCAGACCGCCCTCGTTGCCGGCGCCTCCAGCCAGTCCCCGGACAGCCGGGTCATGACAGGCGTTCCGCCAGAACCCGCAGCATCCGGGCCGTTGCCCCCCAGATGTAGTAGGGCCCATAGGGAACGGTATAGTAGTAGCGTCTGTTGCCCCGCCAGCGCCGCGACTGAATCGAATAGCTTTCCGGGCGCAGCAGATGCGACAGCGGCACGCGGAAGACCTCCGCGACCTCGCCCGGCTCGGCGCATTCCTCGAAAGGATGCAGCACGCGGGCCACCACGGGGCTGACCTGAAAGCCGGTGACCGTCTCGTGCGGGGGTAGGAAGCCCAGCACCTCGACGCAGTCCTGTGGCAGGCCGATCTCCTCGCGCGCCTCGCGCAGGGCGGTGGCGGTGGCATCGGCATCGCCCGCGTCCTGCTTGCCGCCCGGAAAGGCGATCTGGCCGGGATGATGCTTCAGCGCGGAAGAGCGTTTCGTCAGGATGACCTGGGACCCCGCAGGCCCCTCTTCGATCGCGCAGAGCACGGCGGCGGGCCGCAGCCTGCGCCCCGGCGGCAGGGCCAGCGGCGGGTTCAGATCGAAATCCGACGAAGGGTCGCCGGGCCGCGCAAGCGCCCCGGCAATTCTGTCGAAGACCGCAGGGTCAGCCTTCATCCTGTCCGGCCTCGAAGCCCAGCGTCTTCGGATCCATCTCGTAATGCGCGCCGCAGAACTGGCAGTCGGCGGTGACGATGCCCTCTTCGGTGGTCATCTTCTCGATGTCCTTGGAAGAGTAGATCGACAGGCTCTGGCGCACGCGCTCTTCCGAGCAGGTGCAGCCGAAGCGCACCGACTGGCTGTCAAAGACGCGCGGGGTCTCCTCGTGGAACAGGCGCACCAGCAGATCGGTGGGCGACACCGAGGGGCCGATCAGTTCCAGCTGCTCGACGGTATCGAGGTGGAAGTTGACGCGGTTCCAGTTCTCTTCCGCCTCGCCCTCGACCAGGTCCTGGGCCAGCAGCAGCCCGCCCTCGCCGGTGCCCTCGGCATTGGCGACATGCTCGCCCGGCTTGGGCATGGATTGCAGCATCACGCCGCCGGCGCGCCAGTGCTGGATGCCGCCCGCCTCGGTCGACAGGCCGAAGGACAGGTTGAAGCTGGTCGGCAGCTGTTCGGACTGGGCGAAATAGGCCTCTGCGCAGGCCCGCAGAGAGCCGCCGGCGATCGGCGTCAGGCCCTGGTAGGGCACGGTGCCCTTGCCCTGGTCGATCAGCACGGCAAAGTAGCCCTTGCCGATCTGGTCGAAGGGATTGCCCTCGCTCACGCGGTCGCGGTCAAAGCTCGCGTAGGCGCGGATGCGGGCGGGCTCGCCGTCCTTCTCGGGGCCGTAGTAATCGGTGGCGATCATCCGCACCGGGCCGTCCGACTGCACCTGCAGCGACAGCTTCCAGCGCAGCTTGATGGTCTGGCCGATCAGCGCGGTCAGCAGCGCCATTTCCGCCACGAGGGCCTCGACGGTCGGAGGATAGTCGTGCTGCTTGAGGATGCCGTCCAGCACCCCGTCGAGCCGCGCGATCCGGCCGCGAATGTCTGCATTGTCGAGCTGGAACGGAAGTACGGTATCGTCCCAGGCGAGTTTGGTGCCGATGGTCATGTGATGTCCTGTGCGCTTGCTCTTGGCATAACCCGGTGCGAGGTAAGGGGCAAGGCAACCCTCTTCAACCCCCGAGAGACGGAGACCTCCCATGCGTCGTTACGGAAAACCGGCCCTCGCGGGCCAGAAATACACGCTGCGCCCCGGCGCCTATGCCATCCTGCCCCGCGACGGCAAGCTGCTGGTGACCTTCCAGGCACAACCGGAACCCGAGGTCCAGCTGCCCGGCGGCGGCATCGATCCCGGCGAAACTGCCATCCAGGCCCTGCACCGCGAAGTCTGGGAAGAAACCGGCTGGAGCATCGCCGCGCCGCGCCTGCTCACCAGCTACCGCCGCTTCGTCTGGATGCCCGAATACGAAATCCAGGCGGAAAAGATCTGCCACGTCTTCCTCGCCCGTCCGGTGCTGCGCCGCTCCGCGCCGAAGGAACCGCATCACTCCGCCCTCTGGATGGCCCCGGAACTGGCCGCCGAAGCCGTCGGCAGCGAAGGCGACGCGGCGGTGCTGCAAAGCCTGCTCTGATCCATTTTCTTGGTCCAAATACCTCGGGGGGAGGCGCCGCAGGCGCCGGGGGGCAGCGCCCCCCACCCCCCCCCCCCCCCCCCCCGCCCCGCCCCGCCCCGACCCCAAA
>NZ_JAHIAB010000039.1 GCF_018760365.1 Pseudooceanicola endophyticus | reverse complement strand
CACATGCATGCAGCGACACACCTGTGTCACCAGACTGCGAAGAGAAGCGTGACCCGGATGAGCGACATCGATCCCGCAGAAAGAAGGAAGACGAGCTTGACCCGAACGCCCAATTAGAGAAGCTGCCGTTCGCCAGGCAGGCCATCGCTGCGGTGCAGCTTCACCCAACCGGCCGTTCGAGCCATTGTGCAGCAAGGCCTTGCAGGCGGAGGTTGGCAGAGCGGACTTTTGGGACTTTCATTGCGCCAAGTGTTAGGGCCCTGTCTGGGTGGGACGATGCTACAGATCTGCTTCCAGCCCAAGCGCAATTCCTCTCTCGCTGCGATACTGTTCGATGGCGTCCCAACTCTTTCCAGACCGCTCGATGAAGTGCGTTAGGACGACTCCTACATAGCGATTGACCCGATTAAGGACGTCTCGTCTTTCGGCCTGACCCAAAAGGTCCTCTAAGTTCGCGCCAACGTGAACAACATTATGCCGCAAGCCAGAATCCCGGCCCTCGCTGTCTTTACCCATGCTTGTAAGGAAGCGAAAATCTTGCATGATTGCGTCGTACTCTGTCCGATCCTTGGCTACGTGGCGACCAATTCGCTTTTTGACTTTTTGCATGGTGATGTACCCGTCGGGATCTGCTAGGTACTCTATGAGGGTCATGAGTTGGAGGAATTTTTCGGTTTCGCTTGCCGCTTCCAAAGCGGTTGAATGTAACCGAAGGCCACGTCGCGCAATGTTTCCAACTTCGCCGTGCCGCAATTCAGGTAGATAGCAGCCCTTATGGATTTCAAGTCCAAGCCCTGCCACGATGTCGTGCGTGACTAACTGTCCAGCGACGATGTAACTCTCGTGATCCATTAGGCTATAGAACAAACCTGCGGTAAATTGGGGCTTTGGTAAGTACCCGGCCCTGCCAGGCAGAGTGTCCGGAAGGTCGATCCTACAATACCAAAACCGAAGTAAGTCGATTATCGCTTCGGCTTGCCTTGCTGCCACAGCGATTGCGTCGAGATGCACTTGGTGATCTCTCGCCTCGAGGAACTCATCCCAGTCTAAAACGACCGGTAGGGCCAGTAGCCCGCAGTCGAAAAAGTCGTCAATCGTGATCTGCGTAGCACCACTCTTGAGCCAAGTGAGATCGGAGCCCGACGCCTCTATCCTTCTTGGTGTAGTCGCCGCGCTGCGGCGCTCGGCCTCCTGCCATTCATGAGCAGGAAAGGAGACCACTCTAAGATCACCTGGTGTAAGCGAACCTGGTGGGTAGAAGACGAGATCCGCGGCAAGTTGTACGGGTTCCTCTGCAAATACCCGGCTAATTGGGAGTAAGCAGAGCCGCGCGCCTGCGTGAAGAGCGGCAGAGAACTTAGTTCTTGGGTCGTCTATCATAGGGAAAGTCTCTAATGTTCTGCGACTAACTAACTCAAGGTTCCATGGCAGTCACCGAAGCAACCGTCCATTGGTAATGTGCATTGGGACCGAACCGGACCTATGGCAGCGCGGCGACTACCTCGCCCAGGTGCGGTGATCCACCTGCCACAGACGGCCCAGAGCATGCGTAATTGGGCTGCCTCTGTGGAGAGGTCGAGCTCCTGTTAGGATCGGATGATCCAATGGAAGGGAGTGAGATATGGAATACTTTGCCGGACTTGATGTTTCGCTGCGCAGCT
>NZ_JAHIAB010000038.1 GCF_018760365.1 Pseudooceanicola endophyticus | reverse complement strand
TTGGTTGTGCTCGGGATGTTCGTGCTTTTCGTGCGCGAAAGCTTTCCGACCGAGGTGGTGGCGATCGGCGGTGTCGCCCTGATGCTGGTGACCGGGCTGCTGCCCTATGAGGATGCGCTCAAGGTGCTGGCCAACCCCGCGCCCTGGACCATCGCCGCCATGTTCATCGTCATGGCCGCCCTGGTGCGCACCGGCGCGCTGGAAAGCTTCACCCGCCTCGCCACCGCTCAGGCCACGCGCCGCCCGCGGCTGGCAATGGCCGGGCTCTTCGCCTTCGTGCTGCTCTCCTCGGCCATCGTCTCCAACACGCCGGTCGTCGTGGTGATGATCCCGGTCTTCATCCAGATGGCCCGCGCGCTTGGCAAGGCGCCCTCCAAGCTGCTGATCCCGCTTTCCTATGCCGCCATCATGGGCGGCACGCTGACGCTGATCGGCACCTCCACCAACCTGCTGGTCGATGGCGTGGCGCGCGGCCAGGGCCTCAAGCCCTTCGGCATCTTCGAGGTCACCCCGATCGGCATCATCGTCGTGCTCTGGGGGATGCTCTACCTGCGGCTGACCTCGCGCTTCCTGCTGCCCAGCCGCGATTCCATGGCCTCGATGCTGGGCGGGCGCCAGAAGATGAAGTTCTTCACCGAGGCCGTCATCCCCCCCGACAGCAACCTGATCGGCCGCGAGGTCACCGGCGTGCAGCTGTTCAAGCGCGAGGGCGTGCGGCTGATCGACGTGGTGCGCGGCGACGAGAGCCTGCGGCGCCACCTCAAGGGGGTCATCCTGCAGGTCGGCGACCGGGTGGTGCTGCGCTCGGAGATCTCGGAACTGCTGAGCCTGCAGCGCGACAAGAGCCTGAAGCGCGTCGACCAGGTCAGCGCGGTCGAGACCACCACCGTCGAGGTGCTGATCACCCCGGGCTGCAAGATGGACGGACGCAGCATCGGGTCGATGCGGCTGCGCCGCCGCTTCGGGGTCTATCCGCTGGCGGTGCACCGGCGGAACCAGAACATCGGCCGCCAGATCGACGAGCTGGTGGTCAAGGTCGGCGACACGCTGCTGCTGGAGGGCGCGCCCGCCGACATCCGCCGCCTGGCCGAGGAGATGGAGCTGGTCGAGGTCAGCGCGCCCTCGGACCGTGCCTATCGCCGCTCCCATGCGCCGATCGCCATCCTGGCGCTGCTCTCGATCGTCGGGCTGGCGGGGATCGGCGTGGCGCCGGTGCTGCTGCTGTCGGTTCTGGCGGTGGCGGTGGTGCTGCTGAGCCGCTGCATCGACAGCGACGAGGCCTTCGAGATGGTCGATGGCCGGCTGCTGGCGCTGATCTTCTCGATGCTGGCCATCGGGGTGGCGCTGCAGCACACCGGGGCGGTGACGCTGATCGTCGATGCCATCGCCCCGGCGATGTCGCATCTGCCGCCCTTCCTGGTGATCTGGTCGGTCTACCTGCTGACCTCGGTGCTGACCGAGCTGGTGTCCAACAACGCCGTCGCCGTGGTGATGACGCCGATCGCGGTGGGCCTGGCCGGCGCCATGGGGATCGATGCGCGCCCCCTGGTGATCGCGGTGATGATCGCCGCCTCGGCAAGCTTCGCCACCCCCATCGGCTACCAGACCAACACCCTGGTCTACGGGCCCGGCGGCTACCGCTTCTCGGATTTCCTGAGGATCGGCATCCCCCTCAACCTCTCCATGGGCCTCATCGTCTCCGC
>NZ_JAHIAB010000037.1 GCF_018760365.1 Pseudooceanicola endophyticus | reverse complement strand
GATCCAGGCCGACTGTTGTAACCTTCATGCGGATGGCTCCTCTCGCAGCAGACAATGACATCTGCACTATGGCGCATTGCGACGCCGATGGAGCAGGAGCCATCCACTCCATCAGGTATGGGGAAGCCGCGCTGCGGCAACCGTGATCCTTGCCAATGACCGCAGAGGGCCGGCTCTGCCTGGAAGCCCCACTCACCTGGGCGGTCGGCACGCCGCACCGCCGCATGACCGGTTCGAGCCCTAAAACTACCGTTATGCAGTCGGACGCCGAGCCACCGCGAGAAGGGCGCCGAAGGCGATCATGGTGCTGCCGCTAATACGATTGATCCAGCGCAGACCGTGCGCATTGCGCATCACCCCTGAAAGCCGGGTTCCGGCATAGGCGTAAAGAGCGATGGCCAGCAGTTCGAGTGTCAGAAAAACGGCCCCGAGGATCATGAAGCTCCCCCAGTAATTCGCCGGAGCCACAAACTGCGGGAAGAACGCCGTGAATATCAGAATGGCTTTCGGGTTTCCGATCGCGACCAGAAACTCCTGTCGGATGAACCCACAGACGCCGTTTTTGACAAGTTCTTGATTTTCCGAGGGAAGCTCTGACTTGGAGCGCAGGATCTTGATTCCGAGCCAGACAAGGTAGGCCGCGCCCAGAAGCTTCACGACCGTAAACGCGATCTCGGATGCCATGAGCAATGCGCCCATACCAAGCGCGGCCACGGAAATCATCATGATGAAGGCGACAAGGCGGCCAGCCGCAGCGACAAGAGCTGCCCGCAGGCCATGCCGCGCGCCAATGGTCATCGAGAGCAGGTTGTTCGGCCCGAACGCCATGTTCAGCGCAAAACAGGCGGGTACAAACAGGAGAAGGGTTTCCAAAGGCATTGCGTCACCATCAGCTTTTTCAGGACCATGCCTTGAATTTCTGCGCGTTGTCTATGGCCGGTTCGGTGAACTGTATCGCCGCGTAGACCGGCCGGATGAATGTCCGGAGAGGCCGTCTCTGCCGGGGCGGGCCCACTCGCCTGGGTGTCCAGCACGCCGCGTTGCCGCATGACGGCTCCGAGCCCCGAATGACTGATGCTGCAACCTGCGCGAAGGACCGCCTTCAAGATGGGGCGAAGTGCGGTGAATTGTACCCGTCAGCAAGGTGTGCCTTGATGAAATCGAAGTCGCCAGCGACCGCCTTCTTTGACCCAGAGCGACGAGCGGCGTCCGACTTCGACTTCATCACCATATCTTACCTCACTCGTGTAAGTCGCAAGAGCCACATCGCCAGAGACCAACTGCACCGAATAGTCGGGCAGAGGTAAAGATGCTCTGATTTCGGCATTTTGATCGGGATCAAACAGCATTTCCGCCCGTTCATATCGGCGTCCCGATCTACCGAACTCCACGAAGTCCGAAGAAAATGTCTGATCCATTAGTACCGGATCAAAGCGTGTTTCGGCCCGCCAAAGCGTTTCTTCCAACGCCATCAGTGTGGCTCTGTCTTTTGATGATAAAGTCACCAGACTCCACCCCATCGAAATTTTACAGCGCGAGGGTTCCAGATGAATGCAGACATATCAATCCGAATGTCCAACGACGGCTCTGTCCCGCTGAACTGACCCTAGCGTGCCAGACCTTGCTGCAAGATGCCACGGATGGCCGGTTTGGGGAAGCTGCGCTGCAGGGGACCCAGCTTGGCGAAGGTCAGGATAGGGCCGAGGCTGTGTGGAAACGGGCCGGCAAGGGCTGTCGGCTGCTGACCGGCTAGGTTCTTCGCTTTCAGCAGCCTCAGACACCGCCCAGCGGATACGGCGGCCTGCTAAGCCTTTGTAGGCAGTGC
>NZ_JAHIAB010000036.1 GCF_018760365.1 Pseudooceanicola endophyticus | reverse complement strand
GCACTGCCTACAAAGGCTTAGCAGGCCGCCGTATCCGCTGGGCGGTGTCTGAGGCTGCTGAAAGCGAAGAACCTAGCCGGTCAGCAGCCGACAGCCCTTGCCGGCCCGTTTCCACACAGCCTCGGCCGCAAACGTCGTGCAGCTCTGCCAAGCCAGTCATGCGACGCGTCGCAGCGCCGCATGTCTGCTCCGAGCCCTTAGCGGACGGTCGGCTTCAGAGAACGCATGATAGTTTCAAGCTGCGCCTCCCCGCCCGGCGTCTGTGCGCCGAGACGCAGACCACCACGAATAAGCTCCGCAGCGGCAGGTCGGCTGAAAAGCCCGGCCCAAGCCGCGTGCTCTGTCAGCATTCCTGATGCAAGATCTGCGGCTGGTAGAGCGGATTTTGCCGCCGAGATCACCCCATCGGCTAGGTTTGCGATGTTCTTGGCAATCCGCTCGACGTGTTCCGTTAGCGCCTCAGGCGGAAGGGCACGATTGATCCAACCCCAAGCGGCAGCGGTCTCTGCATCAATCACATCCGCACCAAGCACGACTTCCAGCGCGCGGTTACGGGTCATCTTCTGCGCCAGATACTGCGTGCCGCCACCGCCGGGCACGATGCCCATCAGCGCCTCGCATTGCGAAAGCCCCGCCTTGCCGATTGCCGCAAAGCACATATCCGCCGCCGCCACGAACTCCGCACCACCGCCACGCGCCTGGCCTTCCAGCTTGACGATCGTCACCTGCGGCTGGTGGCGCAGCATCTCGCCCAGGGCCTGAAAGATGTTCAACCCCTCGGGTGCCAGCGCCAGCAGCGCATCAAAGGCCTGCGGCTGATCGATCAACGACATGTCGACATGCGCGATAAAGAAATCCGGAACCGCGCTGTCGAAGATGATCACCTTCAGCGTCTCGTCCTCACGCACCTTCGTCAGATAGTCATGCAGGTCCGCAAACATCTGCACGCCCAGCACATTGACCGGCGGGCTGTCGAGCGTGACATGGGAAACACCGCCATCGCGGCGAGTGCGCAAAGTTTTGTAGTCCGATACCATAATGTCCACCTTTTCTAGGATGGACAGGTAAGTATCATTATAATACCTAGTATCAATAACGCACTTTTCCCATACTAGGTCTGCAAGAGGATACCGCCATGGCTCCCGAACCGCTGACGATCTACCGCGCCGATTGCCCGAGCCGACCCATCCTGGACCAGCTGATCAGCAAATGGTCGATGCTGGTTTTGCAGGTTCTGGATGAACCGAAGCGCTTCAATACGATCAAGCGCCAGCTTGATGGGATAACGCAGCGGGTTCTGACGGAAACCTTGCGCAAGCTCGAGCGCAGCGGGATGGTGACGCGCAGGGTGCTTGAGACCTCGCCCATCGGGGTTGAATACGCCCTGACCCCAATGGGGCAATCGTTGAAGATGGTTTTTTCATCGCTTTACGACTGGACGGTGACCAATATGAGCGACATCGAAACGACCCAGCAGGCATATGATCTCCAACGATAATGGCGTGAACGTTAACTTTGTCCGCCGTGCCGACCTTGGCAGCCGCCACGATGCTGCATGGCTGGTCGAACGGTCGCTTCCGGGAATGCGGCTTTGCAGGGACGACGGCGGCCGACTGGCCGCTATGGGCTGGCGCTCGTCCGCCGCAACGCGGCTGGCGATGGACACCCTGACGAGGCCGTTTCTGCGCCGCCGCGCGGCAACCTCGAGCCCAAACTTGCCGTTGTTCTCCCGCCCGCATGATGCGAGTGCTGTCGGCTGATGTCAGCTCGAACCTGTCCTTCGTCCGATATAATGACGGCGTTGCTGCCTGCTCGATATCGCCGGTCGCGCCGTATATCGCGTTCCGCTCAGATCATGATTTTCTGCGTAGCCCTAGCCACGGGGCCCTGCACGGTCACGCAGGTAGCTAACCAGCATCCTAGCCAGCTCTTTGCCAATCGCATTTGCACCCTCTCGATCGCACTCCCGTTCGATCAATGCCCGGGATACGCTGGATAGCGTCAGGGCGAACATTTTACTGGCAAGCCCTGTATCCTCGAGCTCGACATCTTGCGCGGTCGCCAGAACATTCTCTATCATGCCCTCTATCTGCACTGAACTGTCGCGCAGGAGCGCAAGGCTCGCAGTATCACTTGCAATGCCATTCAAGGCCTTGGCCTCGGCAAGCCTTGAGAGCTTCGCATCAAGATAGGCATCGACCAGACGAGGAAGCATCACCCTCAGCTGTTGGCCCTCGCAGTCCCTCACAACGGTGGCAAGTTCCTGGAAGACCCACGAAAGATGCCGGCCAAGGGCCGCGTAGAGCAGCGCCTGCTTGTTAGGGAAGTATTGGTAAAGAGTGCCGACCGACACACCCGCGCGCTCGGCCACACGGGTGGTGGTCAGGGATTCGCTTCCCTGCGCTAGCAAAACCTGAATCGTTGCCTCGTGGATGGCCTCGACCGACGCCCTGGAGCGACGCTGTACCGGTTCTTTGCGGGGGGATGGCGGAGGAGAAAGCGGCGAGGCCATATGCGAATCCAAAACCTGAAGGAATGTTCATATATTCACCTGAAGAGGTTGCAACTCAGGAGGTTCTGGATGGAACATGCAGGCAAGATCGTGCTCGTTACAGGGGCGAACAAGGGGATTGGCTACGAGATCTGCCGCCAATTGGGCGCGGCCGGCATGACCGTGGTGATCGGGGCACGAAAGACCGATGCCGGGGAAGAGGCCGTCCGTAAACTCACGCAGAACGGCGTGGTGGCCAGTGCCGTGAGCCTTGATGTGACCGACCCGACGAGCATCGCTGCCGCGAAAGACGCCATCGAGGAGCGATACGGGAAGCTCGACATCTTGGTGAATAATGCGGGCATCGCATCCATGGCCGTCGGCAAACCGAGCGAGACCGACGTCGACGCGGCGAGACAAATCTTCGAGACCAACTTCTTCGGCCCCATTGCGGTGACAAAGGCCATGCTACCCTTGCTGCGCAAAGCAGGCGGCACCGCGCGGATCATCAATCAATCGAGCGATCTTGGCTCCCTGAACCGCCAGAGCGACGGTCTTTGGCACCATGCCCAGGTCAAGCCGGTCGGCTATTCTGCGTCGAAGGCGGCCCTAAACATGCTGACCGTCCAACTTTCCTGGGAACTCCAGGCAGAAGGCATCACCGTGAGTTCCGCCAATCCGGGATCAACCGCCACAGATCTCAACAACAATTTCGGACAGCAGACCGTCGCCGAAGGGGCCGCACCCGCCGTCCGGCTTGCATTGATGGAAGTCATGCCAAGTGGAATTTTCTTAGGACGCGACGGCCAGGAGCCTTGGTGAGCAGGTGAGGGAGCCACGGCGGTGCCTGCGTTCTCCGCTTATCCGGCCGGTGAGAAGGAGCATACATCGCCGGTAGCGAACGGCGGGAAGCCCGCAGAGCTGAGCTTAGCGTGCCGGACCATGCTGTACGATGCCATCGATGGCAGCTTCTCTAATTGGGCGTTCGGGTCAAGCTCGTCTTCCTTCTTTCTGCGGGATCGATGTCGCTCATCCGGGTCACGCTTCTCTTCGCAGTCTGGTGACACAGGTGTGTCGCTGCATGCATG
>NZ_JAHIAB010000035.1:4026-4276 GCF_018760365.1 Pseudooceanicola endophyticus | reverse complement strand
GGGTTACCCCTGCCCTCCCCGGGACCGGGTAACCCGTGGGTTACGCCTCGGGGCAGATGGCGGACCGGGTAACCCGTGGGTTACCCCTGCCCTCCCCGGGACCGGGTAACCCGTGGGTTACGCCTCGGGGCAAATGGCGGAGTGGTAACCCGTGGGTTACCCCTGCCCTCCCCGGGACCGGGTAACCCGTGGGTTACGCCTCGGGGCAGATGGCGGACCGGGTAACCCGTGGGTTACCCCTGCCCTCCCC
>NZ_JAHIAB010000035.1:0-4016 GCF_018760365.1 Pseudooceanicola endophyticus | reverse complement strand
TGGGTTACGCCTCGGGGCAAATGGCGGAGTGGTAACCCGTGGGTTACCCCTGCCCTCCCCGGGACCGGGTAACCCGTGGGTTACGCCTCGGGGCAGATGGCGGACCGGGTAACCCGTGGGTTACCCCTGCCCTCCCCGGGACCGGGTAACCCGTGGGTTACGCCTCGGGGCAGATGGCGGGGTGGTAACCCGTGGGTTACGCCTCGGGGTAAATGGCGGACCGGGTAACCCGTGGGTTACGTGTCCCCCTCGTAGAGCACGGCCTCAAAGGCCTCGATGGCGCGTTCCAGCCGCAGCCTGTCCACCGAGGAGAAGTCGGTCCGGGACAGGATCCGGCACTCCCCACGCCGGGCGGTCACCTTGGAATCCCCGACGTGGAACTCGTACTTCACGCTCTTCTGGCGCTTCGGATCGCGTCCCGGCAGCACCGCGGGATCGGGATCCGCCACGAAGGCGGTCAGCAAGGCGGTCTGGGCCTCGGGGCTGCCGGCCTCGGTCAGCCGGGCCCGCAGGACTGCCGTGCGCCCCGGATCGGCCTGCAGGCTGCGCGCCACCTCGACCCCGAGGTTGCGCGAGACCGCCTTTGGAAAGCGCAGCGCCGGGCCGAGCTCGCTCAGCAGGAAGACGAAGCTGCGGATGTAGGAGCGTTTCATCTTGTGCAGCGAGGCATAGATCCGGCCCACCAGCGCCTCGGCATCGGTCTCTGCCAGCCCCTGGTCCCGGGCCGCCGCCAGCGCGACCTGGGCCATCTCGGCAAAGCTCAGGTCCTCGCGGATCACGTTCTCCTCGACCATGTCGATATAGAGGTCGATCCGGCTGACCTCGCCCTCGGTGACCCTGGCCACCACCGTACCGAAGGCCGGATCTCCGGTCTCCTGGTAGAGCTGGCGCAGCGCGGTCAGGCGGCGCCAGCCCTTCTTCAGCTGGTACCGGCCCGCCCCGGTGGCGAAGACCTCCACCGGCTCCTTCTGGCCCCGGGCCCGGATCGAGGCCTTGAGCTCCTCCATCTCGTCCGAGGCGGCCACCCCCTCCAGGTCCAGCCGGTCCCGGGGCAGGTCGTCCATGGCGATCCGGTCCACCGGGACCCGCACCATGACCAGACCCTCGCCCCGGGCCTGACGCCAGGCCTTGGCATCGGCGGCGTTCTGGCGGCGCTGCTCGACCAGGCTCTCGGTGCTCTCGTTGACGCTGTGGGCGGTCTCGCGCACGGCGGCCCCCATCGGACCGACATCGCGCCGCCGCTTGTTCAGATCGGTCTCCTCGATCGGACCGAACCCGAACTTGTTCTTGCCGCTCATGCCTCGACCTCCCGGGCCCGCGCCTTCCAGGCCCGCAGGACGCTGGTCTTGAACTCCTCGTAGGCGCCGTCGAAGCTCTGGCGGGCGCGCTTCCAGGTGTCCCGGGTCATCTGGCGATAGTCCTGCTCGTAGACCGACATCTGGAAGCGGCCCGACTGCTCGACCGCCCGGGTCATCTCGATCGGCTGCTTGCAGACATCGGCGCCGAAGACGTTCTGGAAGGCCTCGAGCATGGCGACATGCAGGGGGTTCGCGCTCTCGTAGCGGGTCATCAGCAGGCGCACGTCGTCGAAGCGCTTGGGCAGCTTGATCCCGGCATCCGCCGCCACCCGCGAGAAACCGTCGGAGATGTCGCCGAGCGCATCGCCGAGCTGGCCGAGGAAGCTGGTGGTGCTGTCGTATTCCCAGTAGCCGGGACCCGAGGGGATATAGAGGATGTCGGCGGCGAAGGCCGCGTTCAGCGACTGGTAGCCGATGGCCGGGGGGCAGTCGAAGATGACGATGTCGTACTGGTCGTCCGGCAGCTCGTCGAGGTAGCGGGCCATGCAGCCGAAGAAGCTCCAGGCCTTGTGGATCGAGCGGTACTGGGCGGAGGCGAATTCCACGAAGGCGGCATTGGCGCAGGAGGGGATGATGTCGATGGTCGGCCAGGCGGTCTTCTGGATGAAGTCCTGGGTCCGCTGGGCGCCGATCGACTGGACGTCGGCGGGCAGCTCGTCCGAGGTGGGGTAGGGGCAGTCGGCGGGATCGTCGTAGACCGCCGCGATCCGGTCGGCCTCCCGGCACAGGTCCCGGCACATGATGCCCCAGACGGTGTTCCACTCCTTCACCTCGACCAGCCCCATGGAATGGGTCAGCGTCGCCTGGGGGTCGAAGTCGACCACCAGCACCCGGTAGCCGTCGAGCGCCGCGGCATTGGCCAGGTGCTGGGCCACCACCGTCTTGCCGACGCCGCCCTTGAAGTTCGACACCGCCACCCGCATCGCCCGGCCCTTCGGGCGCTCCGGCAGCAGGGTCTTGCCCCGGAAGCGCAGCCGGCGGCGCAGCTCGTTGATGTCGGAAAGCGAGAACCAGCGCTGCCGGCCGTCCTCTTCCACCGCGCCCTGGGGCAGGGAGGGATCGTCGGCCAGCTTCTTGCGCAGGGTGTCGGCCGGGACATGGAACATGAACTGGCTGATCTCCCAGATCGAGAAGGGCCGCAGCACCTTCTCCTCGGCCGGAGAGAAGGTCGCACGCCGCACGGCGGCCTGCTGCGCAAGGCTCCTGTCGTTCATTCTCTGCAGGTCGGAGTGGTCACGCATGGTAGGCTCTCGTTTTCTGATTTTGAAATTTGGATAACGCGAAGTTGGAGAACTGCAAAATCCAAAAAATCGATTTTTGCGTTTTTCGAGATTTTGCGCGACATCTCGCGGTCGGAGCCGGCGCGGCGACAAATTTTATCCACAATTCGAAAAAGTTTTGGTGACACCGATTTTGATTTTCGGGCCATTGGGGTGACAAAACACGCTCGTTGTGGTGACACCCAGGGTGTCCCCCTTAACCTATAAACCTAATTTTCTTCGAAAATGGTTTAGGGTCACCGCCCCGTCCCGGGATCTTCTTCGTGTTGACAGAATACGGGATTTTGAGACAGTAGGGTGACTCGAGGAATCGGCATGGACCCCCGATCACAGCAAACAGGCAAACCCGGATCATGGATCTCAAGCGACATATCGGCCAGCAGGCCGGGGCTCAGAAATATGATCTCCTGACCGCCCTGTCGGTGCTGGGACTGCGCGGATCGCCGACGCAGCGGACCTCGATGCTGCGGCTTATCGCGCTGATCACGGCCCGGTACAACTGGCGGAACGACGAACTGACGGTGGGGCAGCGCGACATGGCCAAGCTCTGGCAGGTCGACGAACGCACCGTGAAGCGGGAAGTGAAGCGCCTGCTTGCCTCGGAGCTGCTGCTCCAGCTGCGACCCGGCCTGCGCGGCAAGGTCGCCGCCTACCGGCTGAACCAGGCCGAGATCCTGCGCCAGAGCGCCGGCAGCTGGCAGGATGTCGGCCCGGACTACGCCGCCCGCCTGGAGGCCCAGGCCAGCGCCCCCGAGGACGACACCATCGTCCGCGTCGATTTCGCCACCCGCAGCCTGGCGCCGGCCCCCGGTCCCATGACCCCCTGGGGCCAGGTCCTCGAACGGCTGCAGCTCTCGGATCCGGGCCTGTTCCGGAACTGGTATGCCGAGCTTGGCTTTGAAAGCGCCCAGGAGGGTACGCTGCGCCTGCGCGCGCCCTCGGCCTTCGTGGCCCAGTATGTCGATACCCATCATCTGCGACCGCTGCGCACCGCCGCAGAGACCGTCTACGGCCCGATCAGCCGCATCGTCTTCGTCTGAAAGGACAGCTGGAAGACGTGGCGCGGGGGCCGGCCTACCCGGCTTCGGACATCCCCCCGCTTTCCCCGGGATCACCCGTGCACCGACTCCCTGAAAAGGGCCGTGGAATCCGGCAAATCCCCCCCCAGGGAGCGGAAATTTGCCTCTGAACACCTATAATTCCTTATCAAAATCAGACACTTAAGGAATTAATGAAGATTTTTTCAATTTACCCGATTTTTCTGCTTGCGGGCGTTTGGTGTTATCCGTAGAACCCCCTTCACCGGCGGCGCTGAGGCGTTCGGCGGTTGAAATTCAGAGACATTGGTTGGGCGGGCGCGCCGTTGAGTAAAGGGCGC
>NZ_JAHIAB010000034.1 GCF_018760365.1 Pseudooceanicola endophyticus | reverse complement strand
GTCTGGACATTATAGCCGACCATGCCGCTGTGCCGGGCGCTGGTCGCCATGGCCCGGGCATCGGGATCGGTCAGGGAGATCTGCCCGTCGGGCGTATTGGTCAGGGCCTTCTCCATTGCTTTAAGCCGCGCGATCTCCTGCCGAATATGGCCATAGCGACGGGCGAGATGCGCGACCTTGTCAGCCCGTGCCTCACCCTCTTCCTGGCGGTCGATGCGGGCCATGTCATCGACATACTGCGAGACATCGGCCTCCAGATGGGCCAGGCGGCTGGCGATCTTGTTCTTGGTGAAGTTGCGGTCGCGCTTGTTGACCGCCTTGAATTTACTGCCGTCGATGGCGACGCAATCGCCCCTCAGCACCCCGATCCGCCGACACAGTTCCACGAATTGCGCGCAGGTCTTGCGGATCGCTGCCCCGTTATCGCGCCGGAAATCGGCGATGGTCTTGTGGTCGGGCACCAGGCGGCCGGTCAGCCACATCAGCTCGACATTGCGTCCCGCCTCTCGCTCCAGGCGACGGCTGGACGGGATGCGGTTCAGCTAGCCGTAGATGAAGAGCTTCAGCAGCACAGCCGGATGGTAGCCCGGGCGACCGGTTCGGGCGGGCACACAACGCTCGAAGCCGAGCGCCGGAAGATCAAGTTCATCGACGAAGAGGTCGACGACACGGACCAGGTGGTCCTCGCCGATCCAGTCCTCAAGACGATCAGGGAAAAGCGTGACCTGTTCCCGGTCGATGCCGGCGATGAAACCCGCCATCCCTGTCTCCCGCTGCCTCGCGGAAGCTTACCACGAGACCGCGTTTCCACACAGCCTCGGCCCTGTCCCGTCGTTCGGTGTAGCGAATGGACAGGTATTGCGACCCGCGGTCGGAATGGTGGACGAGCCCCGCGCCCTTAATCGGGCGGCGATCATGGACAGCCTGCTCCAAGGCATCGAGTACGAAACCTGAAAGCGCTGTTTGGCTTGCCCGCCAGCCGACGGAGCGCCATTGATGCGCCATTGGTTCAAGCACAATGGCGCGCGCGTGCAGGCGTAGATGATGAAAGCCATATACTCAAAGCCCCGCCAGGTGGCGACGTAGGTGACATCGCCAACCCAGGGCATGTTCGGCTCCGGAACCCTGAACTTCCGGTTTGCCTTGTCCCGCGGGCATGGGGACTTCTTGTCCTGGATCGTTGTTCGGTGCGGCTTGCCGCGGATAATGCCTTGACTGCCCAATCACGACCTTCGCAGCTTCGGCTTTGCTGCGGCGCGGCCTCCCCAAGCCGGCCATCCGTGGCATCGTGCAGCAAGGCTTGACACACCGAGGTAGGCTCCGCAGACATTGCTGTCGTTGGGCAACACAGTTGCTTTAGCTGAGATCACCGCTTCGCTTGTTCGAGCAGTCGATCCAACCAGTGGCGAAATCGACTAGAGATCGAAAATCGCATAACTTGCATTCGGCACCTCCGAATTTTCCGAAGGAAACAGCGCCGGTCTTTTCGAACGCCTCACCAATTTTCGGAAACAGCCGGTTCGTGTCATCTGTTACGTCAGGTGTTTCGATCCATGATCCGTTGGGGCCACCGTTCTTGAAGCGCCGCGTCTTGGTCCGCTTGTGTTGTGCAAAGGTCTCAGCTGTGTGAAGGGCTGAGCATCGGTTCCAGCCGACCCCGATCAGCAAGATCCTCATGGCTTTGCGATCACGGAGCTTCCCAAGGGGCGTTTTCTCTCCCGTCGCCCACGCGAGGCTGTGCTCCTTTAGAAAGTCGTTTGCTTTCTCACCGTTGAGGCAAATCGAAACAGCCGGGTGGTCGCTGCGTTGGGTTCCCGGCCAGGTTCTGAAAGTCTCTGCAATGACACCCATGCCCGACGTTGTGGATTTCGCTACATCGAAACCGGGAACCGCGTCTTCGATTTCGGCAATCTGGTCTTGGGTCAAGCGGGACAGATCAACTTCAGCAGGAAAGCAGGCGTCGGAAGAAAAGTCGGGCATTCCTACAAGACCTGTTCCACCCACCGCCTTCAGAAGGCTTTCCACAATTGTTCGAGCGCCGCCCACGGTAGCGCCTACGGCGCTCATCGAGCCATGCACAAAAAGTCCGTCTCCAGCGTAAACGCCGAGTGAGATAAGATCATTGAAAAGGCTTGTCTGGGTATGAATTGCGGCAACCATGCGCCTGACTATCACGATTTCTGCGGATGCAACATTCGTCAAAGTGGGCTCGATGTGGACCTGCGGCGGTGCGGCGTGCCGGTCGCCCAGGTGAGTGGGGCTTCCCGGCAGAGCCGGCCCATTACCGACCTTCAACTTGGGCACGGACGCTGCTTGCAGCTTCGTCGAACCGGTCAGTCGTGCTTCTCGCAGAAACCCAATTATTGCCTCCTCTCGACTGGTCGCATCCGCCGGGTTCACAAGGGGAGCAGGTAAAATCTAGCTTCGAATGGCTGAGAAACATCTTGAAGATACCGACAATGCGAGAGACATTGGTCAAAAGGAAAACTGTCGAGAATAAGTATGAACACAGAAGTCAAACCCGATATATCGCTTCAACTTGAGAAAACGGCTGAAGATGAGTATCGAAACACACTTGATGAAGCGCAAGGTGCTGAGCCCATACCGCCTGCAGACATCGTATCATACAATGAATTAAGGTCGTGTGCTGACCTGTTCCGACTATTCGATACGGACAAACTTGAAATTCAGCCAGATTTCCAAAGGGAAGTAGTTTGGAAGCCAAATGATCAAAGCCGTTTCATTGACTCTTTAGTTAAGCAGTTGCCGATACCAAGCATGTGTTTTAGCTTGGACTACAAAACGCAAAAATGGAAGGTTATCGACGGCCTGCAGAGAATGAGTTCAATTATATCATTCCTGTCGGATCAGCCGTGGCGTTTGCGAAGCTTGGAGGACATACATCCTCTATTGCGCGGCAGTCGCAACATAGACCTGAAGAATGGAAACCCTGATCAACAGAGACTTTTCACTACCGTTCAGGATGTATCGATACCCATTACCGTGTTGAGGTGTGATTACTCCCAGCCTGCGCACATGCAATACCTGTTCACTATTTTTCATCGCCTGAACTCTGGCGGTGTGAGATTGAACAATCAGGAAATTCGAAACTGCATCTACACTGGCTCTTTTAACACTTGCCTAAAGGAGTTCGATTCAAAGGACCCAAGCTGGATTAAAATAAAGAAGCGGATTTGGGGCTCGGCCAATCGTTTTAGATCAGTGGAGCTGTTGTTGCGGGCGCTCGCGCTAACGGAAAACCTTGAAGAATATGATGGCAACCTAGCCCGTTTCCTTAACAATTATATGCACGAGAGGGCAGGCCTAGGCGAAGGCCAAATCGAACAGCTTCAGACAAGGCTTGAAAAAATGAGCCAGCGAGCCGTTCACGCCTTGGGAAGTGGCTCAACAAAAATCTCTATGACTTTCATCGAGGCAACACTTGTTGGTGTGCTGTCTAATCTGAACTCGCCGCTCGAAGCCAGCAAGGAAACGCTGCATGGCAATTTCCTTAGAATGATGCGTCGGGATAACTTTGCGGAAGCGGCTCGTTACGCGGTAGCGTCAGAAGCGAACGTTAAGTCACGACTTGCTGTGGCAATTGAAGAATTCAAGATGGTCTGAGATGGTTGTAGATACGATTACCGGTATTGAAAACTGGTTCAAAGAACCAACTTCGGACAACGAAAGACCAATGCTACTTTCGAAGCTCGCCCTAATTGAATTTTGCGGCTGGCTTGAGGAATGGATGGATGAATCTGTTCGTCAGGTTAATCAATCCACACTGAACGATGCAGACTGGGTCGAAGAAAACATCATCAAACAAACCCACGGGTTTCATTATAACAAGCACTTCAGACCCATGCTTTGTAGTGTTCTGGGGGAGCATAGTATTCGTGAGATCGAAGGAAGTTTTGAGCAAAACCACCAAGGTGACCTTGAGCTTATTCGCTCTACCTTGGGGACACTTTGGCGGTTGCGCTGCAACCTTGCCCACGCAGATCTAGCAGCGCACCAAAGAGCACAGATTAATATATACGCACCGTCTTGGACGAAAAACCAATATCGCCTACTTTCAGGACGCCTTGATAATTTTCGAAATTGCATTTTGAACAGCATTTGACACCTCAGCTTCCAAACTCAGACGTTCATATCAACTCGCAAGTTAATGTCTGCTGTCGACTTGGCGAGCAGCTTGTCCGAATGCGCAGCGAACTTCCGCTATCCGCCCACTGTGTCGGTCGCACCGCATCGAGGGGCGCGATCCTGGCCGAATGTCCTGTGTGGATGGCCCCCGCATAGCAAGTCGTAAATGATCTCGTGTACCTTTTCAGAAGCGGTCTTGTGTCCGGCCTGTTTGCGCGGTTCACACCGCTGGCCCTGATGGGATCCGCA
>NZ_JAHIAB010000033.1 GCF_018760365.1 Pseudooceanicola endophyticus | reverse complement strand
GCCTGGATACGCATGGTGATCTCATACCAGCGAAGGCGATTGTGCAGCTCGACCAGCTGACGGCTGAGGACCCGCAGAACGTCCTGGGCGAGCTCGGGGAACCCGGACTGCTTGCCCTCTATGATCCCTTTCGCAAAATCGATGGCCCGCACAACGCCCCGGGCAATGGTGAGTCCGAACTCAGCAGCCAGGCTTCGGAGCATGTTGATCAACTGGGTGCGCTGCCGAACCACGAAAGCCCGTGCGCGATGCAGGGAGAGAAGCGCCTGCTGGTCCGCGGATTTGATCTCGACGAACCGCATCGTTGGCCGTGTCACGGCTTCGCAAATCGCTTCTGCATCGACCGCGTCGGACTTGCCCCGTTTCACGTAGGGTTTGACGTACATCGGCGGCATCAACCGGACAGTATGACCGAGTTTCGTAAGCTCGCGGCCCCAGTGGTGGCTCGATGCGCAGGCTTCGATACCGATGAGACAGGGCGACAGTCGCTCGAAGAACGCCAGCACCTGAGCCCGGCGCAAAGGCCGGTTGAAGGCGACCTCTCCGGTCTCGGTAACTCCGTGGACGTGGAAGATGTTCTTGGCCAGGTCGAGGCCGACAGTGGTAACCTGCATGGGGTGGCTCCTCTCAGTTGCAGATTCTGACACCTGCAGTATGGCGCATTGCGACGCCGGGAGCGGGAGCCATCCACCCCATCTGCAGAGGGCCGTCTGTGCCAGGTGGGCCACCACAGGTGAGCGAGGTGATCGCCGCAGCGCCGCATGACCGCTCCGAGCCCAAATGCGGCATTCCTAGTCGTCGCGGATAAGATCGTAACGTAATTACAGTGGCTGCTCCGCTGGCGTGACGTTGAGCGGAAGGCAAGCTTCCAGTTTGGGCCTCAAAATGTTGCAGTCTGTTGCCCTTTTCGCACCGCATAGGAGAGCCCTGCAGCTGCGAAAAGGGCAAGGGCCGCCAAGGAGAGAGAGCCATCGAACGAAGAGGTCCGCGCATAGACCTGCTCTGCGATCAGGGGGCCAATGATCTGGCCAAATCCGTAGGCCGCTGTCATGATCGCGAGCATGTTGAAGCCTACCCGGTGAGCTAGCCTACGCCCTGCCGGCATGACAATGGTCACGACCCCCATGAAGGTGCCCCCTACGATAACAGCGCTCGCGAGATAGGCGATCGGCAGGTGCAGAAGCGGGAGACCAACCCCGACGGCCTGACACGTCAGGTTAAGGCCCAGACTGCGCGACGTACCCATGCGCAAATGCACTCTGTGCCACAGGAAACAAGATGGCGCTGCCGCAAGGCCGAACAGGGCCCAGACCTGAACTGGACCGAGGGACGGAAGCGCCGTTCGCACCAGCAGCGGCAGGTAGGTTGCCGTCATAATATACCCCAGTCCGGCCAAGCCGTAGATGGTGATCAACCGCCAAGGGCCGAGCTGCGGGCCTACTGTTTTCGGAGCGCGCGGTTCGGGTCCGACCTCTTGGATGTCGCGCTTACCCTGCGTCGTTCGGCGAAATGATGGCACCAGCAAGGCGGAGCAGAGGCCGGCCAGGGCGATCCAGATGATGCGGCTTCCCGTCCCCGCCGCGGCCCCAAGGGCGATCGTTTCTGCCGAGAGCACGATGCCAAGTCCGACCCCGGCATAGAGGGCGGGCGCTGAATGATGCTGCTGTCGATCATGTATCAGCCAGTGGGAGGCCGCTACCATGGCGATTGCGCTGAAGAGGCCGGAAATTCCGCGAACCGCGATGACGATCCCGGCAGGCAGGGAAAGACCCAGGACCGCGAGGGTCAGAACGGTCGCCGCCCCGGCCAGCTGGCAAAGGGCCCTGCTCGACAGAGGCAATCGCAAGGAGACAAGGAGTGCCCCGGCGAGATACCCCGCGTAGTTGGCAGAGGCCGCATAGGACCCTGCGGAGACCGAGAGCGTTCCCTCGGAAATCATCAGCGGATAGAGGCCCGTGAAGGCAAAGCGCCCGACCCCCATGCCGACAATTAAAACAAGCGTGGCTGAGACAGTCGCACTGGCATCGTGTTTACTGCGCATGGTCGGTGTGCTCCTGCAGGTTGGAGCCTTCGGTCAGGCAGGCCCGGAAGGCCCGCAACGATGCGGTGTCGAACCCAGTGCGCCAGGCCAGATGCGTCACCACCTGCATCAGGGGCACGGCGAGAACGGACCCCGATGAGCCCATAAGCTCCGCGACGCTCTTCGGCATGATGCTGATGCAGGCACCGGCGGCGGTACAGCCATACATCGCGTGGTAGGAGGGGACCTCCTGTATCCTGACCCCAGAGCCGCCATCCGACATCAGCCAGTCCTCCGCCAGCTTCCGATAGGTGCAGCCGGGGCCGAAGGCCGCAAGTGTGCGCAGGCGAAGATCGGCTGGCACGCGGATTTCAGGATGGTCTGAGGGCAGCAAGAGAACGAGGTCTTCGCGAAACAGAGGCTGCGTCTCCAGATCGAGGGGCTCGCCTATATCCCCATCTGGCGGAAAGGCAACGAGGGCGCAGTCGATCCGACAGGCCCTGAGCGCGTCGAGGAGAGGGGCGCTCGGGGCCGATGTGAGTTCGAGCTGCGCCTCGGGCCACGCGCGACTGAACCGCGAAAGCGGGCCCGCCAGGCGGCTTGCTATGGTGCTTTCCATCGAGCCCACACGGAGCGTGCCGCGCGGGCTCGATGGATCGAGGCGCTGCTGCGCTTCGTCTGCCAGGTTCAGGATGCGTTCGGCATAATCGGCGAAGATCCGGCCTGCGTCCGACAAAATCATGCGCTTGCGGTTACGGTGAAAGAGTTGCGTGCCCAATTCGGCCTCGAGCTGCTGGATCCGGGTCGTGACGTTGGAGGGCGCACGTCCCAGAAGATCGGCCGCTCGGGTTACACTTTCTTCCCGCGCGACAGCACGAAAGACACGAAGTGTCGCAAGGTCCATGATCGTCTCCGTTGAGGAATGTCTTCGGGGATTTAATTCTATATTTGAGAATGAAAGTCAAATGTGGTTTCCTTTATGAGAATGAAATCGGGCGTTGCCCCGTGACTGGAGGGACCTTTCATGCTGGAAAAACTTGGTATCGCGCTCCCGATCCTGCAGGCACCGATGGCGGGGGTATCGACCCCGCAGCTCGCTGCAGCGGTCTCGAACGCAGGGGGGCTGGGGGCGATCGGCATCGGTGCCACCGATGTGGCCGGCGCGGCCCGCATGATTGCACAGACCCGTCAGGCCACGGATCGTCCTTTCAATGTGAACGTCTTCGCCCACGCCACGCCACAAGCCGACCCGGAGGCAGAACGCGCCTGGCTCGCCGCCTTGCGCCCGCTCTTCGCCGAATTCGATGCCGAGCCGCCAGCGCAGTTGCGCACCATCTATCAAAGCTTCAACGACAGTCCCGAAGTCCTGAGGCTGCTGCTGGAGACGCGCCCTGCAGTGGTCAGCTTCCACTTCGGCCTGCCTGCACCGCAGGCAGTTGTGGCCTTGCGGGAGGCCGGGATCACGCTTCTGGCCACAGCAACAAATCTGGAGGAGGCACGGCGCATTCAGGACGCGGGCATTGATGGCATCGTGGCGCAGGGCATGGAAGCTGGAGGGCATCGCGGCGTGTTCGACTGTTCCGCGTTCGATCCGCAACTCGGCACCTTCGCGCTGACACGCCTGCTGGCTACGAAAACCGACCTTCCAATCATTGCTGCGGGGGGGATTATGGACGGTGCGGGCATAGCAGCCGCGATGGCTCTGGGCGCAAGTGCCGCGCAGCTGGGAACCGCCTTCATTGATTGCCCGGAATCGAACGCGGATGCGGCTTACCGGCAGGCGCTTCATGGCCCGGGGGGCTATAGGACGCGTCTCACATCCGCTATTTCAGGGCGACCGGCCCGTGCGCTGGAAAACCGCTTCACCCAAGCAGCGGAAAATAGCCTTGCAGGTTGGCCGCCTGCTTATCCTATCGCCTATGACGCTGGAAAAGCCTTGCAAGCTGCGGCTAAAGCGAAGGGGGAACACGGGTTTGGTGCCCATTGGGCCGGCCAAGGCGCACCGCGTGCCCGCTCTCTTCCTGCAACAGAACTGGTTGCCGTGCTGATGCGAGAATTACGCTCCGAACATCTCACTCGTAGGTTTGGGAAAACATAGGCTGGCACCAAGGGGGCCGATACCCGTTTCCACAGATGAAAGGCAGCAATGTCCCGCGGAGCCGACCTTGGCGTGCGAGACCTTGCTGCACGATGCCATGGATGGCCGGTTTCGGGAAGCTGCGCTGCAGCGGAGCCAGCTTGGCGAATGTCCGAAGAGGGCCGAGGCTGTGTGGAAACGCTGTTCCGTGGTAAGCTTTCGCAAGGCGGCAGGAGACAGGGATGGCGGGTTTCATCAATGGTATCGACCGGGACCAGGTCACGCTTTTCCCTGATCG
>NZ_JAHIAB010000032.1 GCF_018760365.1 Pseudooceanicola endophyticus | reverse complement strand
CATCAGGGCCAGCGGCCGAAATGCCGCGCAAACAGGCCGGACACACGACCGCTTCTGAATGGGTGAATTAAAGTCATTTCCCGCTTGCTATGCAGGAGCCATCCACACAGGACCTTCATGGCACCGCGCAGCGTCGTCCAGGAAGTCCGAGGTCAGCAGTGCGGGCAAAGCTGTCACTTACCAAGTGTCAGCGTCTCGGTAGATGAGACGCAAGATCGTCGTTTCCGCCGGGCGCTTCAAGCCAATACCCAAAGGTCATTTGAAAGAGAAAATAGCGACTTATAGATTGGCAGCATCGCTGCCAGTGATCTGGGGCGAGTTAGGTACAATGTTAACTGAAAGATATCTTGTGAGCCTTGCTCAAACGATAGGTGTCAAGTCACTTCATTGGTGGTTGTCGCTTTTGGTGAAGATATTGTTCGATCGTGGGGAAAAAATATTCCTTAAAGCCAAACTCAAGCAGTCCATTTATCAGCGCGTCGTGAAATTCCGGTGAATCTCTCGGGATGGATTTGCGTGCTTCTGGAGGCAAATGTTCCCAGACTAGGTGAGAAAATTCGAGAGCCGATCTCTTCTCCTTACCATGTGGCATGCGCCAATTACCATCGGGTATACACTCTGCATTAATTTCGCCGGTTCTGCGGTCCTTCTCAACCCACGGGACCGAACCGCTTGGGCAAGTCAGCTTTCCGCCATTGGGTGGAGGCATCTTGGCAGTAAGCATCAATATCGCCCTCCGATTTCAAGCGCACCTCTCAGTTCAATGGAGTAGAGATTTGCTAGGTTCTCCTTGTCTGTCAACTCTAGAGCATCATGCAGAAGGCGGCCCAGATCGTTGCCCTCCACCTCGCCCGCTGTCAGCTCCGTTGCCTTTTGTGCTTCAGTCACATGAGACCATCGCACTTCTTTGCCCCGTCTGTCAGCCAGGCGGTTTGCAAAACTCTCGAGCGTGTCTGCAGGCTGCACAGCGGTGGAAAGGAACCCTCCTACGAAGAAGTCGAGCTTCAAGATCACTGCGAAAAAAACGTAGTTCAGTATGCCAAAGAAAATCAGAATTCCGCCGTAGGTGGCCGGAACATGGTACCATCGGACACTTGAGCAATCGCAACCTACTACCTGTTTTGCTATGGGCACGTTAGGTGCATTGCGAGTAGGCACGTGCCCGAGGAGCGATATAACCCAGCCCGCGACGGCGTCCGCGATCTGCGTGGCAGCCGGCACCCAGAACGGCGACGCAAAGAGGCCGACCCCAAGCCCGATAGACCAGACCGATATCCGGTGCCAAGGAGCAAAACGTCGTGGTAGTAGCTCTCCGCGCCACTTGACTAGTCTTCCAATGATTAGGTCGATCTGAGCGATCCGGCGGTTAAGATTCATAAATACAAGCGTCGCCTAACAAATGTTTGGAATCAAATCTCTCGTTCGGCGGACATTGATAAAACGGCACTCGGATCTGGAGCGGCCACTTTCAATGCTTCCTAACCGATCATTTCTGAGCCTGCTCATGTGCTGCCACCTCGGCAGAAAGTTAGACAGGAGACCAGGCCAAGGCATAACCTGCGTGATTCTGGCACTGTAGTGACAGTCGCGGCAGCAGCCGTTCGCTGCACCGGGACCAAATGACAGGAAGGGGCTCGAACCGGCCATGCAGCGGTGCGCGTGCTGGCCGCCAAGTTGAGTGGGGCTGCGAGGCAGAGACGGCCCTCTCCTGCCGTTCGTCAAGCAGGCTCCGCTGCAACGCAGCTTCCCCGAACCGGCCATCCGTGGCATCGTGCAGCAAGGTCTGGCACGCCATGGTCGGCTCCGCGGGACCTTTCGGACCTTAGTCGCCGACGCACTAAGGTCAGCTTCTTCTGCATAGTCAATCTGTGGCGAGTATGCCAACATTCCGGAATGACGCACGAAATTCCAGAGCTTGAGGGTGACCGCGTTCGCTTGCGCCCCTTCCGTCGCTCCGATGTTGCCGGACGGCTCGCCCTCGGACAGTCACCGGAGATCGTTCTTAGTTTCGGAGGTGACCCGGAGGGCCTTCCGCCGTATGGGGAGGACGATGCCCGGTCGTGGGTGGAGCGAAACCTTGCACATCCCCTTTGTTGGGCAGTCGATGTCGACGGTAGCCTGTTGGGGGAGGCTCGTTTGGACGGGCTCGATCTCCACGACAGCCGGGCGCGCCTGGCGATCGGGCTTTACGACGTCTCGCAACTCGGAAAAGGACTGGGTCGCGAAGTGATCGAATTGATCTTATCGCATGCCTTCGGAACGCTGCGGCTACATCGGGTCGACCTGCGGGTACTCGCGTTCAATGAGCGTGCAATTCGGTGCTATCATGCCTGCGGCTTCATCGAGGAGGGGCGCGAACGCGAGAGCGCTCGTATTGGCGAGGTTTGGCACGACGACATCATCATGGGAGTGCTGGCGAAAGAATACCAAAGCCAGACCTGATAGAGCTGCGTTTCCGCAATGCTGACATTCCTGCAGCTCGCAGCATCGGTCAAAGTGGGCTCGGAGCGGTCATGCGGCCGCGCGGCAGGCTCCTCGCCCAGCCAAAGTCACACCAAATGCGCAAAAGCCGCATAAAATTAAAATGTCAGGATGTCATGGTAAGACACGGAACCACAAAATTTTCATTCCAGCAGGTTGATGTTTTCTCCTCCAGAGCTTTGCTAGGTAACCCGTTGGCAGTTGTCATCGGAGCAGATTCCTTGACCGCATTTGATATGGCTGCCTTCGCGAGTTGGACGAACCTTAGCGAAACGACCTTCCTTCTCCAGCCGAAGTCGGCAGATGCCGACTACCGCGTTCGCATCTTTACGCCTGTTGCCGAATTGCCGTTCGCGGGTCACCCTACCTTGGGGAGTTGCCATGTCTGGCTGTCTTCCGGTGGGCGACCAAAGAATGGTGACATTATCCAAGAGTGCGAAGCAGGACTTTGAATAGCCCCGCGTTTCTTAGACGCCTTCGTGTCTCAGTTTCTGCTGCCGCTCGAAGTGGACCGGCGACAGCATTCCGTTCCGGGCGTGTTTGCGCTTCGGGTTGTAAAACATCTCAATGTAGTCGAACACATCCCGCCTGGCTTCTTCGCGTGTTCGGTAGGTCCGTCGCCTGACCCGCTCTCGCTTCAGCAGGTTGAAGAAGCTCTCCGCAACCGCGTTGTCATGGCAGTTTCCGCGGCGGCTCATCGAGTGCTCCAGATTGTGTGCTCGCAGGAACGCGGCCCAGTCCATGCTGGTGAATTGGCTGCCCTGGTCCGAATGTATCAGGACCTTTTCCTTGGGCTTTCTTCGCCACGTCGCCATCAGCAGTGCTTGCAGGACAACGTCTGTCGTCTGGCGGCTCTGCATCGCCCAGCCGACCACACGACGCGAGAACAGATCGATGACCACGGCTAGATAGGCGAAGCCCTCCTGTGTCCGGATGTAGGTGATATCGGTCACCCAAGCCGTATCCGGTGTCGCCACGTCGAACTGCCGATCAAGCGTGTTATCGACGACCACCGAAGGTTTCCCGCCGCACTTGCCCGATCGACGCTTGTAGCCGATCTGCGCCTTGATGCCGGCCAAGCTGGTCAGGCGGGCGACCCGATTCAGGCAGATGCTTTCGCCCTGCTCGAGAAGGTCGTCATGCAGCTTGCGGTGGCCGTAGACCTTGCCGCTGTCCAGCCACGCCTCCTTCAGCATCTCGGTCTGCCGCTTGTCTTCTTTGGCTCGCCTGCTCAACGGTGCCTTCAGCCAGGCATAGAACCCGCTCGGCTGTATGCGCAGGCAGCGGCACATGGCCCTGACAGAGAACTGTCCGCGATGCTCGGCCACGAACGCGTATCTCACTTTGCATCCCTGGCGAAATACGCGGTCGCCTTTTTTAAGATATCCCGCTCCTCCGTCACTCTCAGGAGCTCACGCTTGAGCCGACGGATCTCCGCCTCTTTCTCAGCGTCACCGGATGACGCCTTCCCGAACTTCTTCTTCCAAGAGTAGAGCGAGTATTGGCTCACGCCCAGACGCTCAGCCACCTCCCTGACCGGGTAGCCCCTCTCCGTGATCTGCGCGACAGCGTCTCTCTTGAAGTCGTCGCTGAACTTGGTGCTGCTCATCATGGCCTCCTTGCCTCAAAATTAGCAAAAATGAGCTGCTGCCGGTTTGGTGGACACGAAGATAAGATCGTGACCAAGGAACTGGAGAGTGGATATGACGAGACGGAAGTTCAGCCGTGAGTTCAAGATCGAGGCCGTTAGGCTGGTGACGGACCGGGGTGTTTCGGTGGCGCAGGCTGCCCGTGACCTAGATGTGGCCGAGAGCGTTCTGCGCCGCTGGATGCGGGAGCTGACAGCTGCGCCTGCCGCGGCCTTTCCCGGGAACGGACAGATGCGGGCCGATCTGGCCGAGATTGCAGCCCTGAAGAAAGAGGTCGCCCGGCTCCGGGCGGAGCGTGACATCCTCAAGAAGGCGGCAGCTTTTTTCGCGCGAGAGGCGACATGAGGTTCGCCTTCATCGCCAAGCATCGCCACATCTGGCCCGTCAGCTGGCTGTGCGACGTGCTGGATGTGTCGCGCTCGGGCTTCCATGCCTGGCTCAATCGCCCGACCAGCGCCCGCGAGGTCCATGACGCCAAGCTCGTCGCGGCGATCTAGACAAGCTTCAAGGCCAGCGACCGGACCTATGGCGCGCGCCGTGTCTGGCGCGACGTGCTGGAGGAAGGGCTGGCCTGCGGCCTTCACCGGATCGAACGGCTGATGCGGAGCAATGCCTTGCGGGCGCGACCAAGACGCCGTGGAAAGCCGAAGGATGACGGCGAACGCTCGGTCATCGCCGACAACATCCTCAACCGGGACTTCCAGGCCGAGCGGCCAAACCAGAAGTGGCTTGCCGACTTCACCTATGTCTGGACTGCCGAAGGCTGGCTGTATGTCGCCGTCGTCCTAGACCTGTTTTCGCGGCGCGTCGTGGGCTGGTCGATGAAGGCAGAACGGGATGCATCGCTGGTCATGGATGCGCTGATGATGGCCGTCTGGCGGCGCGGCAAGGCCGACGCGCTGCTTCATCATTCGGATCAGGGTTCGCAATACACAAGCGAGCAGTTTCAGCGCTTGCTGGCCGACAACGGCATCACCTGCTCCATGAGCCGGGCGGGCAATGTCTGGGATAATTCCGCGATGGAGAGCTTCTTCTCGTCGCTAAAGACCGAACGAGCGGCGAGGAAGGTCTACCGCACCCGAGACGAGGCACGCGCCGACGTCTTCGACTACATCGAGCGCTTCTACAATCCCCGTAGACGGCATTCAAAACTGGGCTATCTTAGCCCCAAAGAATTCGAGGCCCGCGCTATGTTAGCTTAACACGCTGTCCACGAAACCGGCAGCAGCTCAAAAAGGCGTCCACGATACACGGGGCTATTCAAATCGATGGTCCTAGATCTGGCGGCAAGCGAAGATAGCTTAGATCAAGCATACGCAATTTCGATTGCAGGCTACTCAATTCGTTCTGCTGAGTTTGCTGACATCTTGGGTAAGCACATCGATCACAGAGGCGTATCAGGGCAAGCCGCCAAGCACGCGTTTTCGGAACACGAGGGTGCCATATGGGCGCGGCATTGGGTTGAAAGCATGTGGAACGCCCCGACGCCAGAGGAGTTCTGGCGATGCTTGACAATTGCAAAGACTTCTATGGATGCGCGTGTGAGTCCCGAAGCACCAACGACCAGTATCTGGCGACAGTACGCCCCTGTGTTTCGAGGAGCGAGAAAGTCGGCGATTAAGGACCGGAACAAAGAGCGAGCGAAGAAGCTTCTCGGACAGGAAGCTCCCGAGAGAATTTTCATCGCATCAGTGGACTAGACCTGATTATGGGGGCGGCCAGGTGAAAGTCCGGTCTAGCGACACTGCACTGCAGCGCGCTGGATCGAAATGAAAGTCGCCTATGGGCCGAGAATGTGTGGAAACTCCAATTTCGGGAATCTGTTGGGAACAGTTTCCTGAGTGGCCCGTATGCGGCGATCCGCGCCAGAACGAAATACTGCCGCGGCTTCTTTGGGAGAACGTCGTTTTGGGGTCCACCATGCCTGACCGAGTTTCCACACAGTCTCGGCCGTCCCTGCTGGGCACCACTCATCAGGGAACCCAGCACGCCGCACCGCCGCAGGTCCGCTCCGAGCCCATATCGACATCTTTTTGCTCCGCAGCGAAGGGCGGCTTTCCTGAAACACAACAGAGCCTTAAGATGGCGGAATGAAGCTGACGAGTTCGATTACTGACTATGATGAAAGATGGCCCCGCCTCTTTGAGCGAGAGGCTGGAAGGCTACGGCCGATGTTTGGTGAAGCTTGCGTCGCAATCCATCATGTTGGAAGCACAGCGGTCCAAGGTTTGGCCGCGAAACCTGAAATCGATATTCTCGTGGTTGTTTCCGACGCTAGCCGTTTGGATGTGTGGCAGGCTGACTTGCTCGGCTTGGACTATAAGCGTGGTAGAGACCTGATGACGGGACATCACTTTTTCAAACGTGACGTTGCTGGGGTCAGGACCCACAAGCTTCATATATGCCGATCAGATCACTCGCAGATCGGCAGAATGCTAGGGATACGCGACCACTTGCGAGTCAATGCGACTGATCGCAGGGCCTACGCAGAGCTAAAACTGCGCCTTGAAAGAGAGAACAGAACGGGTATCGCGGAGTACCTGGATGGTAAGGCTCCGTTCTTAGACGATTTATTTCAGAGAAGCCGGAAACAGGCATAGACGCCATTGGTCAGAGGTCCGCTCGGTCCCGTGGTCGTGACGCTCGAGGTAGCTGCAACGAGTGTCAGGAGCGAACCCCAAGCTGTCGTTGCATTGCGTATTTTTAGCCCTGATAGTCACTTACGGAGGGCCCACGTGACCGCATCAACAATCAGACCTTGTGACATTAGTGATTATCCAGCGCTCAAGAGTTTTGACGAGTTTATGGGTGATCGACGGATCGACATGCAGCAGGGCAGCCTCTTGGTCGCCACGCTGGAAAGTGCGGTAGTTGGCTACGCCAAGGTCGCTCATTCCGAATTTATGGGGTGGCCGCTTCTCTCGATTGTCTGTGTGGCCCCCTCATCACGGAGGCAGGGCATAGGTCGCGACCTGGTCGAGGGTGCTAGGCTGGCTACACAATGGCTTCGGCTTTACACCTCCACCGAGGCATCCAACATGCCAATGCGAAAGCTGCTGAAAAGCTGCGATGCCAAAGAGATCGGCTTTACAGACGATCTCAACATGTCTGGCGAACGCGAGATACTGTTTAGACTGAAGTAGCGAACGGCAGCTGAGTCCGCTCAGCTGACCTTGGGATCCTGGACCTTGCTGCGCGGTGCTATGAAGGTCCTGTGTGGATGGCTCCTGCATAGCAAGCGGGAAATGACTTTAATTCACCCATTCAGAAGCGGTCGTGTGTCCGGCCTGTTTGCGCGGCATTTCGGCCGCTGGCCCTGATG
>NZ_JAHIAB010000031.1 GCF_018760365.1 Pseudooceanicola endophyticus | reverse complement strand
CAGGACCTCCCCGAGGGGCTGCTGGGCGAGGACATGGTCTGAGACCGCTGGCCTGAAAGCCGGCACGGGAAAGGGGCGCTGCCCCTCTGCGCGTGCCGCGCATTCACCCCGGCATATTTCCTGAAAGATGAATGCATAAGGGGGGCCTTGCGGGCCCCCCGGAATGCGAAAGCGCCCCCCGGATCTGCTCCGGGGGGCGCTTTTTTTGGTTCAGGGGCCGGGGAACGGACCCGAAGGTCGGTCCGGAGGCAGCTGACCTCAGGCCTTGCGGCGGCGGACCGCGACGATGATCAGCGCGAGGATGATCAGGGCCACGATGCCGGCGACGATGAAGCCGATGGTGGCCAGCGTTGCCGCGTTGCGGATCAGGAAGCCCGGGGCCGCGCCCTGACGGATCTGCGCGACATCGGTGCCCTTCAGCCCGGCATCCCCCTGACCGAAGCTGGCGGTGACGTAGTTGGTCACGGCGGCGATCTGGTCATTGTTGAGGCCGGTGTGGATCACCTGGGTGTCGGTCGCGAAGGCCGGCATCACGGCGTGACGGTCGGCACCTTCGCGGTGGATGCCGTCGACGATGGCCATGACCAGGTTCGACGGGTTGGTACCACCAACGGCGGAGTTGCTGGTCAGCGACGGGAAGTAGCCATCGCGGGAGCCTTCCCCCTTGGTGCCGTGGCAGGCTGCACAGTTGGTGTTGTACAGCATCGCCCCGTCGGTCGAGGAGGTATCGAGATGCGCCGCGGTGTCATTCACCGAGGGGCTGTTCTCGAAGCTGGTCCAGTCGACCTTCTGCGCCTGCGAGACGGCATAGGTCGGCGTGGTCTGACCCGCGTTGCGGATCGCCGGAACCGTCTTCAGGTAGGCCGCGATCGAGTGCAGGTCCTCGTCGGTCAGGAAGCGGAAGCTCTTCTCGACGGCTTCGGCCATCGGGCCACCGGCCTGCGCCTTGCCTTCGGCATGACCGTCCTTGAGGTAATCGACGATCTCGTCATCGCTCCAGCCGCCCAGGCCGCTGACCTTGTCGGAGGTGATGTTCGGCGCGTGCCAGCCATCGACATCGGCACCGGCCAGGTACTTGCTGGTGCTTTCCGCCATCATCTGGTTGCGCGGCGTGTGGCAGGTCGAGCAGTGCGCCAGGCCTTCGGCCAGGTACTTGCCGCGGTTCTGCTCATCCGTCAGCGCGGGATCGGGGGTGAAGGGCTTGCCGTTGGCAAACACCAGATCCCAGCCCATCATGACGCCCGGCAGGTTGAACGGGAAGTCCAGCTCGGTCTTCTCGGACGGGGCCTTGTCCACCGGCTTCACCGCTTGGGTGAAGTAGGCATAGAGCGCCTTCATGTCGTCGTCGGTGATGTTCGAATACGACGTGTAGGGCATCGCCGGCAGCAGGTGGTGGCCGCCGGGGGCGACGCCCTTGCGGACGGCCTTGGCGAACTCTTCTTCCGACCAGTTGCCGATCCCGAACTCTTTCGAGGGGGTGATGTTGGACGAGATGATCGTCCCCATCGGCATGTGGAACGGATAGCCGCCCGCCATGTCCTCGCCGCCCGCGGCGGTGTGGCAGGCCGCGCAGTCGCCGGCCTTCGAGAGGTAGGCGCCGCGTTTCACCAGATCGCTGTCGTCAGCCAGTGCAGCCGAGGCAACCGAGACCAGCGCCAGGCCGAAGGCCGCGCCGATGCGTTTCGTCTTCAGGCCCATATCACACCTCCTTGGCGATGATTTCGGCGGTCCGGATGCCGAGGGCGACGGCCGTCAGCGTCGGGTTCACCACGCCGGCGGCGGGGATCGTGCCCACGGAGGCAATGAACAGGTTGTCGTGGTCGAAGGTCCGGCCCTCGTGGTTCACGACCGAGTCAGAGGCGTCCTTGCCCATGATCATGGTGCCCATGAGGTGGTCGTGGTTCTCGAAGCCGCTGATGCCCAGGATCTCGCCGCCCATGCGGTTGTTGATATCGTGGTACATGACCTTCGCGTGCTCGGCGCCCGCCTTGACGTAATCGTCGACGTCGAAGTGGATCTTGATGCCGGGCATGCCGATGCTGTCTTTCCAGTCGGGGTTCGGCACCAGCCGGTTCGCCGGGTCGGGCAGCATTTCGAAGAACGAATAGACATACATCCAGCGCGAGGACGTGTCCTTGATCCGCTCATCCAGCGCCTTGCCCATCAGGCCCTTCTCGATGGCTTCGCGGGCCATATCGATGGAGGGGTTCGGGTTCGCAAGGGCCGACTTGTTGGCCGAGAATTCCGAACGGTGCGCACCGTCGCGCCAGTCCATGATGGTGGCCTGCTGCACCGGGCCGCGGCCCGACCACATGGTGTCCTTGGCCAGGAAGCTCATGGAAATACCGATGTGGTCCATCAGGTTGCGGCCGACCATGTCGGAAGAGTTCGCGACGTCGTTCATCAACAGCAGCTTGGCGGTCTCGAAGCTGTGCGCCGCGATGACATAGGCCTTTGCCTTGAGCGTGTGCTCTTCCTTCTGGGGCGTCAGGTAGGAGATCGACTCGATCTTCTTGTTCGCGCCCTTGGTGATCTTGTGGACCACGGCCTCGGTGATCAGCTTGACGCCGGCCCGCTGGCATTTGTCCGCGTGGATCGAGCCGTTGTAGAGCGTGCCGATCGGGCAGACCTGGTCGCAGTTGTTGTTGCCCTGGCAGGCGGGACGACCATCGTAGGGACGGTGGGTCCGCACGGTGGGCTCGTGCACGATCTTGTAGCCTGCCGGCTCAAGAGCATCCTTCAGCGCCTTGGAACTGTAGACCCAGGGTTCGGCATCGACCGGGTAGGGCTTGGAACGGGGCGGGTAGGACTTGCCGGGGTTCTTGCCCGACTGGTCTTCGGTGTCCGAGCCGGCAATGCCCAGCTCGTATTCGGCCTTGGTGTAGTAGGGCTCGAGGTCCTCGTACTCCATCGGCCAGTCGCGGCCCTTGCCGTAGAGGGTGTTCAGCTTGAAGTCGTTGGGGATGTAGCGCCAGGTTGCGCCGCCCCAGTGCCAGGTCGTGCCGCCCACCAGCTTCAGCATCCCGGGCATCATGTTGAACGAGCCGGTGTTCTGAAGGTAGCCTTCCTGGTAGGAGGTCGGCGCCCAGGGGTTGTTCGGGTAGGGGTCGTTGTGGTCGTAGTGGCGGCCGGAGTTGCGGAAGTTCTCGACCAGTTTCCAGCGCGGCACGCTGGGGCCTGCTTCCAGCAGGATCACGGATTTGCCCTGCTTGGCGAGCGCGTAGGCCGCGTTGGACCCAACCGCCCCCGAGCCCACGACGATGACGTCTGCGTCGTATTCTTGAGCCATTGTTCTATCCTCGAAAAATCTTGTCCGGACGGATCCGGTGCGTGCTCAGCTCAGCCCTGCGTGGGCAGGTGGGCCCAGTAGCCGCTGCCCCAGGTGGAGTAGCTGGGGATGGGCGTGTAGGGCGAGGTCACGCCATAGGCGAGGGCCTGCGAGAAGGAGACGAAGAGCACGCCGTCATGGGCGGCCTGGCCCTTGGGTTCGCCGACATAGCCGAGGTAGAGCGCCTTCAGCAGCTCCTGCGCGGTCTTCTGCAGCTCGGGGGTGAAGCCCGGGTCCGCGGCCAGCGCATCGGTATCGGTGAAACCGCCCTTGCTGACGAAATCGCTCAGGGCGGCAGCGGCCTTGGCGAAGGACTCATCCTTCTGGTTGAGAGCGTTCCCGGCGCGGGCGACCAGCGCGGGATCGACATCCTTGCCGGACAGGAAGCTGGCAAGAGAGACCAGATTCGCATCGGCCCCGGCAGCGAAGGCCTGGGGCACGCCGCCGAAGGCCATGCCGGCCCCGGCAAGAATGGTCGTGGCCGCGAGGAACCTGCGTCGGCTGAACATCATCTTTGAATTTTCATTAATCTGGTCGCGTTTCTCGCGCTCACCGCTTCTCGGTATCATGTCGAGTGGCTCCTGGTCTTGGGCGGAATCGGCCCTCGAGGCCCGTGGGAGGTCCGGGGGGAAGGCCTATGGTGCACCGTGGCGTACTGCGCCCTATTGCCGCATCACACGCGTACCTACAATAGGGTGATCGAAGATTTATGGGATCGCTCCCATTTTTTCTTCACAGCTGTGACGATCAGCCAACGCAGCTTGACGAGGAGCCCCGCACAATCAGCTCGACCGGGATCACGCGGACCAGCGCCTCGGCCTTATCGATGAGGATATCGTGCACCAGATCGGCACAATGCCGCCCAAAAAGGCGGGCAGATTGGTGCACCGTGGTCAGCGAGATCGTCTCGCTTCCGGAGTCCACCGAGTCGTCGAAACCGACCACCGAGACATCCTCGGGCACCCGGTATCCAAGTCCGCGCAGGCGGTTCATCGCACCGAAGGCGATCCGGTCGCTGGCGGCGAAGATCGCGGTCGGACGCTCGCGCCGGGCCATCAGCGCATCGGCCCCGGCATGGCCGCCGTCCAGGTCAAACCAGGCGTGGTGGATGACCGGTTCCAGCCCGTGATCGCGCATGGCGCTGCTGTACCCCTCGGCACGGGCACCCGCCCCCGCCCCCTTCCCGCCCGAGATATGGGCGATCCGGCGATGACCGAGCGCATGAAGGTGATCGACCGCCAGCCGGCCCCCGCGCACGTCGTCGGCAATGACGCAGCGAATGCCGCGCGGGCTGACATCCTCGCCGATGTAGATGCAGGGCAGGCGCTGGCTGATCTCGGCCAGCTGCTGGGGATCGCGGGGCGAACCGATCAGGATCACCGCCACGACACGCTGGCGCAGCAGCAGCTCGATCTGGTCAAGCCGCACATCGATCCCGGACTTGCCCAGGCCAAAGATCGGATCCAGCCCGTCGGCCTGAAGCGCCTCCGAGATCTCGGAGGCCATCATCATGTGATAGGGGTTCATCGGTTCGCCGATCACGACACCAACGCTGGTGCCGCGCCCGCTGGCCAGTTGCCGCGCCGCGACATTGACCTGATAACCCAGCTTCTGCGCTGCCGCGAGAACCCGGTTGCGAACGTCCTCCCGCACGCCGGGATCACCGCGCAATGCCCGCGAAGCCTGGGAGCGCGAAACACCGGAGGCCGCCGCAACGTCCTTCAAGGTCGAAAAAGCCCGGCGCATCGCAATGTCCTCCCTCTTGCGCGCACGGCCCGGGCCGGACAGCCCCCGCCGCACCCGCCCGGTATTTCCCCGATTTGAACTCAATGCAAGGGAGTGCCGGGACGGGAGCGATCCCGCGGCGCAATCAGGCGGAGCGAACCTGGCCCGCGGATGCCAGGGCCGGGCGGCTGCGCGGCCCCGGCACGGCGAAGTGGCGCGCCAGCGAGTCGACCACGTGATCGGCCATCGCTTGGCGGGTCTCCTCGGTGCCCGAGCCCAGATGCGGGGTCAGCACAACCCGGGGATCGGCGATCAGCGCCTCGGGGACCTGCGGTTCATGCTCGAAGACATCGAGCGCGGCACCGGCGAGGCCGTCGGCGGCCAGGCAGGCCAGCAGCGCGGCCTCGTCGACCACGGGACCACGGGCGACATTGATCAGGAACCCACGGGGCCCAAGCGCCTCAAGCACGCGGGCATCGACCAGGTGGCGGGTCGCCTCGCTCAGCGGGCAGGTCAGGATCACCATGTCGCAGACCGCCGCCAGATCGGCAGGATCGGCATGGAACGGATAGTCCACCGGCTTGGCGCGCGGACCGTGGTAATGCACCTCGGCGCCCATCGCCTCAAGCCGGCGGGCCAGTGCCTGGCCAATGGTGCCAAGGCCCACGATCCCCACCTTCATCCGCGAGATCGAGCGCCCGAGCCGGTATTGCGGCTGCCCCGGCCACTTGCCCGCCCGCACGAAGCCATCGGCCTGCACCAGATCCCGCGTCACCGCCAGCGCCAGGCCAAGGGCCGCATTGGCGACATCCTCGGCCAGGATATGAGAGGTGTTCTCGATCACGATGCCGCGGGCCTTCACCGCCGGCACGTCGACATTGTCCAGCCCCGCGCTGTAGCTCGAGATGATCTCAAGCTGCGGCAGCGCCTCCAGGAAGGCCGTGTCGATGATCGTCTTGCGCAGGGCGACACCGCGCACCCGCGCGCCCTCGGCCTCCAGCACTGCCCGCGCGGCCTCCGGCTCGGTCGGCAGGTCGATCACGTCGAAGGTCGCCTTCAGCTCGGCGACGGTGGCCTCGGGCAGCTTGGCCGCCTTCAGGATGATCGGTTTTTCCATTTTGTGTCTCCTGCATCGCTTGTCTGGACCGGAAGGCGCCGCCCCCCGGTCCGAAGAACCCGAAGCCTCAGCCAACCGTTTCCGGCAGCAGGCTGTCGGGAAGGTTCTGGTAGCTGACGGGCCGCAGGAAGCGCCGGATCGACAGGGTTCCGACCGAGGTCGCCCCGAAGTTGGTCGAGGCCGGGTAAGGCCCGCCATGCACCATCGAGTCCACCACCTCTACGCCGGTCGGGAAACCGTTGACCAGCACACGACCGGCCTTGCGCTCCAGCACCGGGACCAGATCGCGGGCAAGTGCCTCATCACTGTCCTCCATGTGCATCGTGGCGGTCAGCTGGCCCTCGAAACCCTTCGCCAGCGCCACCATGTCGGCGGCCTCGGGCACGCGCACCACAAGGCTCAGCGGGCCGAAGACCTCCTCGGTCAGGGCGTGATCCTCCAGGAAGGCGGCAGAGGAGACCTCGTAGAGGTTCGGGCTGGCCGAACGCCCCTCGCTTTCCGTGGTGTAGACCGCGCGGACCGAATTGCGCCCGTCAAAGCGCGCCTTGCCGTCGCGATAGGCCTTTGCCATGCCTGCGGTCAGCATGACCTGCGGCCCCACGGCCTTCAGCGCCTCGGCGGTGGCTGCGACAAAGCTGTCGCCCTCGGCCCCTTCGGGCACCACGGCGATGCCGGGATTGGTGCAGAGCTGACCGGCAGAGCCCGTCATCGAACCGGCCCATCCCTTGCCCATCGCCTCGGCCCGTGCAGCCAGCGCGCCCGGCAGCACGAACATCGGGTTGACCGAGCCCAGTTCGCCGAAGAACGGGATCGGCTCGGGGCGGGCGGCGCAAAGGTCGAACAGCGCGCGGCCCCCGCCCAGCGATCCGGTAAAGCCCACGGCCTTGATGCGCGGATGCTGCACGAGCGCGGTGCCGACATCGCGCTTGCCCCCCTGCACCAGAGAGAAGACGCCGCGATGCACGCCGCAGCTTTCGATGGCGGCATGGATCGCTTCGGCGACGATCTCGCTGGTGCCGGGATGGGCGGTGTGGCCCTTGACCACCACCGGGCAGCCCGCCGCCAGCGCCGCCGCCGTGTCGCCCCCGGCGACCGAGAAGGCGAGCGGGAAGTTCGAAGCACCAAAGACCGCGACCGGGCCGATGGGCCGCTGGATCAGCTTCAGGTCGGGGCGCGGCATCGGGGCACGGTCGGGCATGGCCGGATCATGGCGCAGGTCCAGGTAGGCGCCCTTCAGGATGTGATCGGCGAAAAGGCGCAGCTGGCCGGTGGTGCGGCCCCGTTCGCCCTGAAGGCGACCGGCAGGCAGGCCGGTTTCCAGGCAGCCGATCTCGGTGATCGCGTCGGCGCGGGCCTCGATCTCATCGGCGATGGCGTTCAGGAAGGCGGCGCGTTCGGCGCGCGGGGCATAGCCGTAGGACCAGAAGGCCTCCTCGGCGGCCTCGCAGGCCAGGTTCACCAGCTCGACCGTGCCCATGGAGAAGGCCATCGGGGCGCCCTCGGCGGGCTCATTGTCGAACTTGGCATCGGTGGCAACCCAGTCGCCGGCAATCAGGTGCTTGCCATGGGGGGTAAAGGTCATCTCGGTCTCCTTTCGGATTTCGGATCTGGGGGAAGTATCGGGGTCAGAGACGCCGTCACAGGCCGGTGCGCGCGCGCCAGGCCTCGTACTTCTTCTCGTTCTCTTCCAGCGTGCAGGGGTAAAGGCCGATGATCGGGGCGCCATTGGCGACCTGTTCGATCACGAAGGCCTCGTAGCTTTCCATGCCGGCGCAGGCCTCGGCGATCTCATCGGCCAGATGCGCCGGGATCACCATCACGCCATCGCCGTCCCCGACGATCACGTCACCGGGGAAGACCGCAACGTCGCCGCAGGCAATGGGGATGTTGATATCGGCGGCCTCGTGTTTCGTCAGGTTGGTGGGCGCGGAGGGGCCGGCATAGAAGCAGGGCATGTCCAGTGCGCCGATGCCTTCGGCATCGCGGAAGCCCCCATCCGAGACGACGCCGGCACAGCCGCGCACCGCAAGCCGGGTCACCAGGATCGAACCTGCGGTTGCGGCGGACGCGTCCTTGCGCCCGTCCATCACCAGAACCTGGCCGGGCGGGCAGGTTTCCACGGCGACGCGCTGCTTGTGGGCGGGATCGCGGAACACTTCCAGCGGGTTGCGGTCTTCGCGCGCGGGCAGGTAGCGCAGGGTGAAGGCCTGCCCGACCATGGTCTCGGGCTTGCGGGTCACCGGGCGCACCCCCTGGATGAACTGGTTGCGCAACCCGCGCTTGTAAAGCTGGGTCGCGATCGACGCCGTGGAGGCGCGTTTCAGCTTGGCCTTGGTGTCTTCGGACAGGACATAGGCCTCGGCTTCGGGAAGCGTGTGGGTGTTCATGTCAAAGCTCCTTCAGAAGATGTCGGGTTCGCCGGCGGTTGCGCCGTAGGAGGTTTCGAGGAAGTCGAAGTCGCAGCCCTTGTCGGCCTGCGTCACGTGCTTGGAGAACATGTGGCCATAGCCGCGCTCGTAGCGCTTTGCCGGGGCGCTCCAGGCGGCGCGGCGGGCCTCCAGCTCGGCGGCGTCGACCAGCATGTCGAGGGTGCGCGCCTCCAGATCCAGCCGCACGATATCGCCCGTCTTCAAGAGCGCCAGCGGACCGCCGACGTAGGATTCCGGGGCGACATGCAGCACGCAGGCGCCGTAGGACGTGCCCGACATTCGCGCGTCAGAGATCCGCAGCATGTCGCGATAGCCCTGCTTGATCAGGGCCTTGGGGATCGGCAACATGCCCCATTCCGGGAAGCCCGGGCCGCCCTGGGGACCGGCATTCCTCAGCACCATCACCGTGTCGGGCGTGATCTCCAGATCCTCGTCATCGACCGCCTTCTTCATCTCCGGGTAGCTGTCGAAGACCAGCGCCGGGCCCTCGTGCTTGTAGTATTTCGGATCGCAGGCCGCAGGCTTGATCACCGCGCCATCGGGGCAGAGGTTGCCGCGCAGAACCGCGAGGGAGCCCTCGTGATAGACCGGGTTCGACAGCGGGCGGATCACGTCGTCATTGTAGACCTGCGCGCCCTCCAGGTTCTCGGCCAGGGTCTTGCCGGTGACCGTGATCACCGTGGTGTCCAGCCGGTCCTCGATCTGCTTCATCAGCGCGCGCAACCCGCCGGCATAGAAGAAGTCCTCCATCAGGTAGTCCTTGCCGGAGGGGCGCACGTTGGCGATCAGCGGCGTGGTGCGGCCAAGCGCATCCAGATCGTCCAGCGTCAGGTCGATGCCCGCACGGCGCGCCATGGCGATCAGGTGCACCACGGCGTTGGTCGAGCAGCCGGTCGCCATGGCGACGATGGCGGCGTTCCGTACGGAGGCGTCCGTTATGATCTTCGAGGGCACCAGGTCTTCCCAGACCATGTCGACGATGCGCCGCCCGCA
>NZ_JAHIAB010000030.1 GCF_018760365.1 Pseudooceanicola endophyticus | reverse complement strand
CCGGCACATGCATGCAGCGACACACCTGTGTCACCAGACTGCGAAGAGAAGCGTGACCCGGATGAGCGACATCGATCCCGCAGAAAGAAGGAAGACGAGCTTGACCCGAACGCCCAATTAGAGAAGCTGCCATTAGCATCCTACCCGAGCGCAGCGGTGCATTCCTCGAAGCAGACGTTGTACACATTGTGCAGAATTTTCGTTTTCTGAAGGTCTGCTCTCCACCTAGATTGGTCGTTTCCTATTCTCCCGTGCATTGAGACGGCTGATCAGAGCGGCTCTAGGAAATCCCTGTGAACATAGCCGTCGGCCAATCCGTCACCTTGCAGGTCGACTAGCAGCCACTGAGGGCTTTCGGTACTACTGCTGAGAACAGAAACTTCCGTGCCGGGCAGAAGCTTTCCGATCACCTCGCCACCCGGCAGGGATCGCATGTTGAGCCATGGACGCGCATTGACGACGAACAGCCCGACCTGGCCCGATAGCCCACCAATACCTTGGCCAGCTCGGTCAGACAGAATCTTGCGCGCCATGCGAATGTAGTCGTACACTAATTCTCCATACCACCGGTTGCCGACCTTGTAGCCCTGTCTCAGCTTGAGGCGCGGATCGTAACTGCCTCGATTATAAGCGATGGCAATACTTGCGGCATCGCGGGCACCGACTTTTTCCGCTCCCGAAAAGCCCAGCGTCTTGGCCGCTGGGATCAGTTCGGCCAGCGCCTTACCCAAGCACAGGTCGAAATCTTTCCAACTTTGATTCAAAAAATAGTCTGGATCCGTCTTAAAATGCTGCAAATCGTATTGAAAGAGCCCGTAGCCACGACAGAACTTATCGGGATCCCGTGCCGCCGGAGCGTAGTCCAGAACAACCGAGCCAATGCGCTCGACCGATTGCCGGGCGATGGAATACATCTCCTGCCCCCGGTTGGCGCGCACAAGCGAAAGCCGGTTCTTCGGAAAGGCTCGCCGCGGTGAGCGTGAGTTTTCGTCGATTGTGTCCCCCGTACAATACAGGAGGAATTCAGTTTCGTCACGGGCGACGCGCCGAATGCGGCCCCAAGTATAGCCAGTTTCTTGGTATCCCACGCCGGCCAGCAACTCGAGTGTGAGAGGGGTGTCGGCGATCGCCGCTTCGATCCGATCACCGAATGTATCAATGAACCATCTTATCTCTGCGCTTGTGTTCATGATGATGAGAAATCCTTTTCAAAATCCAAAAGCCTTGAGGGGGGGCGAAGAAACCTACTCAACCGCATGCACGAAAGCGTTAGAAACCGCACATGCAGCAAAGGTGGTGGCCTATCCGGAGATCAGGCGCCTGATCACAGAAAAGGCGAAATATTCATTCCCCCAGTGCCATCAAAAGGGTCGGCTTGATCAAGTGGCGGTTATCGACTGCGAAAACGTGGGCAACTGTCTGATTGTAGACATTCCTGAAATCAGTAAAGTTTTCGACGCTGAAATCGAGCTTGTCAGGCATGAGGGTGGGCGGAAATCCCCCGAAGCCCACAGTGTAGATCCCCGCGCGTGCCTCTGTAAACCCAAGCTGGGCGGCTGCGGAGATGTTCGGAAGCGAAACAGAGAAGTCCTCGATCTGGATGCTCGTCGCAGCAACCGCCAGACGCACTGCGGCACCGTAATGAAAGACCTTCCCGTCGACCTCCAGGGCCGCGTACCATTTGGTTTCTTCAATCAGGCCCCTCTGGATGACCTTTCCATTTCCAGAAAACAGCTTAGCCAGGAAACCGACTTTTGCAGCTGCAGTCACTTCCTTCGGATAAATATCGCGATGGGTGCGGTCCAGATCGTCAACAGTGATGTGATTTCCGCTATCATGAAGCGCCAACGCGGCGACATCCTTGTCTTGAAGGTCGATAGAATATTGGTCAAATAATAACTGCTTCATCAGCGCCACCCTGCTATGATGTCTTTTGAATCACGTCGTTAACGTAGGATGAGGGGGGCGGGCCTATATTTCAAGAGAAAATACAGCTTAAAGCTGCGCTCATCTTGATGACTTCATTACAGCCTACAATACCAGATTTTGGACCCGATCTCTTAGAACGCATTGGGCTTGCAATCGAACACAACCTCGCCCCGTTAGCCGCTACATATTTTTCCTAGACAACCACGTGCATGTGGTCCTGCATTCTCGGTGAGAATCGATGCATCTTTCCCATCGAAGACTTACTGGCGTTGAATGGCCGCTTTCTCCCCGCTGACAAAAAGGGCACGCAGCTACAGCGAAGGTCGGCTCTCCGCCCTCTTTGCCGGGCAGACCCAGACCCACTCGCCTGGCTGTCGAGCACACTGCGCTGCCACAAGTCCGGTTCGAGCCCGAAGTGGACCTGCGGCGCCTTGCACTCGAATGCTTAACCGAGTGTTATCCTCACGTTCAAAAGGATACGTCATGGTCTTTCCTGGCACTCGCCTTCCCTCCATCCCACTCCCCGCTACTGATGGGACGGATATTGATCTATCGAAGCTCGAGGGTATCGGGGTGGTCTACGCCTATCCCAGGACAAGCCCGCCTGATGCGGCTCCCATCGAGGGCTGGGATCTCATACCGGGCGCTCGGGGCTGCACCCCTCAATCGTGCGCGTTCCGCGATCACTATGCCGAATTGAAACAAGCTGGTGGAACCTTCCTCTTTGGATTGTCCACTCAGGACACAGCTTACCAAGCCGAAGCGGCTACGCGCCTTCACCTCCCGTTCCCGCTCTTGTCAGATGCCCATCTGAAGCTCGCGGGGGCCATCGGCATGTCCACGTTTGAAGCGGGAGGCATGACATTGCTGCAACGAATGACCATGATCTTGAAGGACGGCGTGATCGTTCATGTCATGTCGCCGGTTGCTGAACCTGCAAAGAACGCTGAAGATGTTCTTGCATATCTTAAAACGCAGGCATCTGACCGGAACTGAACGTCCGCAATTTTCCGCGGAGCTGACCTTGGCCTGCCAGATCATGCTGCACAATGCCGTCGATGGCCGGTTGGGGGGCGCTGCCTTGCGGCAAAGCCGAACCTGGCAAATGTCGGCATAGGGTCGGGCGTGCTCGATGCACCAGACCGGTGCCCCTGGCGCGAAGGGCGGAAAGCTGACCTTCTCTGCGTCGTGGGCGAACGACCGCAGTGCGCAGGAAGCAGAACCTAAGCAGACGCCATACATACTTCTTGTTTTGGCCTAGCCGTGGGAGCGCGCATTGAGCGTGTCCAGTACTGGCGACGGTCGAGCTGAATGATCCACTTGTAGTAGTGCATGGCGGCTTTCAGTTTCACTCCCATCCAAAAAGTGCTCCTTCGCTGAAGGATATTTGATAAAAAATGAACAAAATCAAATGTTTAATTTTCTTCTTCAGCTCCCTGATACTGACTGCCCTACTTCGTGGGAGGTATGTGACATGGCATACCTCGTCCGTAACAGTTCCGCAGGGTAAATGAGCACTGCTTCGCAAGCAAAAAGGGGAAGCCACTTGTGCTTCCCCTTGTTTTTATACGCATTTACAAGGCGTTAAATGGTCGTGGTCTTCTTGTTGGTCATCTTGCTTCCTTCTCTCCGATGGTCGCTTCCGCAACATAGGCTCAAAACCCCTGTGGATACGTTACTGTTCCGTAGGCTTCCATGCAAGGACTGTTGCTATGCCCGGTAAACTCCAGTTGTAGACGTCAAGACCAACCCTGTTTTCGCCGGGTTGTGATACTATAACGTCATCAGCAACATAGCTACCGTATCTGCGGCCGGAGCATCCATGATGAAATACCTTGAAGCCGCTAGGCAGGTTTAGTCTGAATGTGAGCCTTTTTGTGGGCTCTACAAGGCAAAGTTCGTAGGTTGTATCTTCACGAGAGATCAAACTTTCTTCATCTACCACGATGTCGATACTCCCATGTGGTATTTGGATTTCCTTCTCAACTACAATAGATATTTCGCTGTCCTCGATTCTCATTTTTAAGCCACCCACTTCGAACGGCTTAGCAAAGTCATGTTCAGAAGCGGACTCTCTATGATCATTGAAGCTAAATATGTGTTCCCCCCCGGATCGGACATCATAGGAAAATGCATCAAGCAGTTTCTTAGGATCCGTGGAATCGAATAGCTCGATTGTTGATGCGGACTTATAATTGTAGACGCCACCTCGGTTTGAATTTTCTACCGAAAAGCTGTTGATCTCATGCCATCGCAAATAGTTTCTTCCGAATTTTCCCTCCTCTTCAGGGCCTAGCTCTTCTACCCTTATCACCGCGTGATAGTCGCGCCTCCAAAAGCCACCATCAATCTGGACTTGCTTCAAAAGACGGTCAACTATAAATTCAGCAAAAGATTCAGAGTTTCGGTCATGATAACCCATAAATCTTGACAGGATGCTTACTACTATTCTGGATGTTTCATCATTTGATATTGCCCCTTGTTCCATCGCCTTTATGACCGCGTTCTTCGAGTTCGTAACGTGTAGAAGAGCGAAAGATAGGATGGATCCCAGAAGTTCTGCTATATAGGTGAAGAATACAGATAGGAAGACGCCTATGAATATTAAGGAGTATGAAATGGCCTTCAATCCAAAATCAACGAGAGCTAATTTTACAGGCAGGCACCACAGGGGAGTGGCGCCTTTGTCGCAGATGCTGGAGACTATGTCCGGTGATTTTTCGGAGAGCCAGCCAAACATAACTCCAGCTAGAATAAAAAGTAGTCCCATGGACACTCTTTTGTACCACACCTCTAAAATCTGGGACATTGTTAGGCGACCTCCTCTTGGAACTATCTTCGAAGATGGTTATGCGCTTGAGATCTGGCGTCAATAGAGGTATGTATTCTTTCAACATGTTTGGAGTCTTCTTGCGCCAATTGAGCCTTGGAAGTGTACCCACTCCAGCCTGCGCCAGCTCTCACTAGCCTCACAATTACAACGGCGACGTGGTGCCAGTTCCTTATCGTTCCTGTCAGGCACGTCGATCCTGGTTATCGCCTTTCCGCGTGGCTCGGCGCGACTTCTGTCGCCTTGGCGATTCTGTCAGTAGTGTTGTCGATTGTCTTGTCGGCCTAGGCTCAGGACACGCAAATTTCTAAAGCCAGAACATGACTGTAGCGGCAAGGGCGATTGCTGAGAGATAGACGATCGGACACCGATCATACCTGGTCGCGACCCGCCGCCAGTCCTTCTGCCGTCCGAACATGATCTCGATCCGGTTGCGCCGCTTGTAACGCCGCTTGTCGTAGCGAACCGGTGTCTTGCGGCTCTTCCGACCGGGGATGCAGACCTCCATTCCCTTGTCTTTCAACGCTTCTCTGAACCAGTCGGCATCGTATCCCCGATCGCCCAGCATCCACTTCGCCTCCGGCAGGCCGCCGAGCAGTGCATGCGCACCGGTATAGTCGCTGACCGGACCCGCCGTCATGAACAGCCGGATCGGACGGCCTTTCATGTCGGCGACGGCGTGGAGTTTCGTGTTCATCCCGCCCTTAGTGTGACCGATCAGGCGTCCACGCCCCCCTTTTTCAGCCGCAGGCTGGATGCCGTGCGATGAGCCTTCAAATACGTCGCATCGATCATCACCATCCGGGTGTCGGCCTTTTCGGAGGCCAGTCCTTCCATGATACGTGCGAAGACACCCATCCGGCTCCACCGTTTCCAACGATTGTACAGTGTCTTGGGTGGGCCGTATTCGCGGGGCGCGTCACACCACCTCAACCCATTGCGATTGATGATTATAATCCCGCTCAAAACGGGCAGGTCATCGACGCGAGACCGGCCTCGGCTCTTCGGGAAATAGGGGCGAATGCGCTCCATCTGCGCTTCCGTCAGCCAGAACAGGTTACTCATCACGTCGAACTCCGGATCATTCAGATCCAGACTCGAAGGCAAAAGTTAATAGGTCCTGAGCCTAGGGCCAAACGCCACTGGAGCTGCTTCGAAGAACGGAAATGTCGAGGAACGGACTACTTTCTCAGCAAGAGAAAATAGAAGATGACAGAAAAGTCTTGGAGAGCAGTTGCCTCCAGCTTTTCCCACGCCCTATCATTATCGCGACTCCACGAAGAGCACCGCCTGGACGAGACAGAAGAATATGAAGAACGCGAGTAAATATTTTCACTCCGCCAACATTTTGGTTGCTGCCGTTGGCATCGCCACCGGAACAGGTGCTGTGGCAGTCGCAGGTGCCGCAATGACCGGATTGGGGTCCTTATTAGAAATTACAAATAGCTGGCCAAGTAAGACCAATGAAATTATAGAGATGGTCGAGCGGAAACTACTGGACGCGTTTAACAATACACATCTAACGGATGATCAGCCTCTTCTGATCCGGCAGATGATTGAAAGAGCCGATATTTCTGCGGAAAAAATTGCCGCCAGCAACCGTGATGCAGCCCAACTGGCAGACCAACTTTTGGAATGTAGCCAAAACCACGTTGATTATCGCTCAAAAGCAACTCAAGATGCTTTTCGTCGAGTGGTCGAACCCATCCTGCGCGACCTACTACTTGATCATTCCGTCTGCGATGAACTGCGTCCGGCCTACGAGCAAGCTGTCGCACAACGCTTGGCTGAAATTCAAGCTGAGCAAAAAAAGCAATCTGGAATGCTCGAAGCTATCGCTTCATCCGGTTTTCTTGGTCCAAAAGAATGGTGGCAAAGTTGGGCCTCTGCTTCTAATCCCGCAATCTCCACAGGGCTAGTTTTACCCCGAAAATACGATGAGCGAGCTACGTTTTTGTCAAAACTGCGGAGCGGTGACTCCGTCATTCCGATCCAAGCTGACGATAGGAAAGAGGCTGTAGCATTCGCTATCGCGTCGATCTTGGAGGAGCAGGATGAAAATCTGCTGAGAAGAGTGTTCGTGGTCACGGATAGAAATTTCAGGATACCTTCTAGTCCTGAAAAATTAATCATTATTACTGATGTTGAGGAAGGAGATGATCCAGAGTTCGGAGATAGAGCCAACCTGATAATTGTCCGGCCTTACCCAAAAGGTCGTACGGATGCCAGAGAGGCATTGGCTTTGTCTCACGTTCCATCTGATATTTTCACCTCAGAACTAGAAGCGATGGGTCTTTCGCACGACGAAGCGGAAGACAGAGGGCGCAAGGCGGGATACTCCATTCCTGTTTTGCGACGCACATTATCAAAGGACCCTGACGTTCGGAGGCCGATTTGGGCTCGGAGCCGATCTATAGCAAGACCTGTTATAGCGTTCGCGTTGACTGGCTCTTGGATTGATCAGGAGAGTAGAGACGATAGCTCAGTTATTGAGCTACTTGGAGATTTTCAAGACGGGGAGCTGAAAAAGATTAGAGACGAGCTGTTGTCTCTAAATGATGCACCAATCGCTAGATATGGAAATGTCAATGTAGTTGTTTCGCAAATTGATGCCCTTTTTGCCGCTGGGCAATACATAGATAGAGACGATTTGGATCATTTTTTCCAGCTCCTGCCGGAGTTGCTGGGCGATAGAGATCCCGCCTTAGATCTACCTCAAGATCAGTGGTACATGGCCAATATTTTGGGTCACGCACGAAGTTTTTCGGGTGCCCTGCTTTCCGGTCTCGGCGACGCGTTGTGCATTCTATCCGTTCATGGCGCAGAAATCTGCGGTGACAGGTTGGGAGTTGACCTTTCATACCGTGCCGCGCAAGTCGTTCGGTCCCTGATGCAAGGTGCTGACCAAGAACGTTGGCTTTCTATTCGGGGGCACCTACGAGCATTGGCGGAGGCATCTCCATCTGCGTTCCTTGATTGCCTTGAAGCTGAGCTTACAGAGCCAGAACCTGCCATACGCGCCATTATGGGAAGCACTGAAGGCGTGGTGAGTGGCGAGTGCTTACGGACCAATTTGCTTTGGGCGCTTGAACTGTTGGCTTGGAACCCTGTTCACTTTCATCGTGTTGCAGAGATTGTTTTTGGCCTTCGCCGCCTAGAGGTGGAAGACGAATGGTCAAACTCGCCGAAATCAACCGCGCGTTCTCTGTTCAGGGCTTGGCTCCCTGCCACCGCTCTCTGTGCTGCGGAAAGGATGGCTGCCTTGCGGCGCTTGTCAGGGCAGTTTCGACACGCTGTGATGGACGTCTGCATCTCTCTTCTTCCTAGAGGTGGTTCAAATTTCGCTTCACGCACCGCAAGGCCGCAATGGCGAGCACTGGATGCAGAAGTGCCATCGCCGACAAATGCGGATGTCCGCGCAGCGACGCTCGAAGCCAGCCGCCTACTGCTCGACCTGGCTCCATTTGAAAAGTTGGAGCTTGAACAGCTGTTAGAAGTTGCGACACGCATTCATCCTGATGACCTGTCCCGCTTGGTCATCGAGGTCGAGAGCTGGTCAGCGACAGCAGCCGATGAGGACAAAGCTGATCTTCGGCACAACCTTCGTCGGCGCGATGCTCTTCGTGCTTATCAGGAAGGTGAAGAGGACGAACAGTTGGCAGCCGCGCTTCGGCGTATGGAAGAGGCTTTGTCCCCTCAGTCTCCGACTGCTCGGCACCGTTGGCTGTTTGAAAATTCTCACGTTGAGTGGCGTGCGCTGGTGGAAGACGAAGGGAATGGGCGCTTGTCATGGCAGGAGCGAAACGCACTTGTCGAAGAGCGCCGCCGAAACGCCATCGATGAAATTGGGGAGCAATTAGGAGATCAAGCGGTTCTTCCGTTTGCGCTTAGCGTGAAGCAACCCGAACTGGTGGCTCAAGTTTTGGTCCCGCAAGATGCGGCAGTGGAAACGGCGACCCACTGGGTCTCGGCTGCGCTGCGCACCGAGGCAAATGATCAGTCCAATGCTTTCCTGCGGCAACTGCTATGGAGCGCAGGTTGGATCGACCTTGCCGCAGTCGTGGCTGGCCTAGAGGCACAAGGAATTCTGAACAGTAAAGTGGAGCGCCTGAGATTCGCCGAGCACCTTCCTGGTCGTTCAAATGGCTGGCAGGTCGCAGAAAGTTTGGGCGAAGACGTGGCTTCTGCATTTTGGAATTCGGCGTCAATTCATATTTGGGATGACACGCCGTCCGACGAAGTGGAGTACGCCGTTACAAAGCTTCTTGAATATCAGCGGCCGAGATCAGCGTTCTCAGCCGTTTCTCTGTGGAGGAACAAGCTGCCAGCAAGCCGGTGGGTCGAGATCCTACAGGCAGTTGCTCACGGAGAGGAACGGGATGGGCCTTTTCCAAGTTCCTACAACTTGGATGAAGTACTCCAAATTCTCGACGCAGACGAAGAAATATCTGACGAGAAAATTGTTAATATAGAACTGCCCTTCGTACCTCTTCTGAGCTCATACGGACATAGGCGCCACAAGCGTACATTGGCCTTGCACCGACAACTTTCTCGCGACCCTAAGTTCTTTGTTGAGCTGCTTTGCTGGCAGTATCGTCGGAGCGACGGGGCGGAAGAACCCCAGCGAGAGGAGCTATCGGCGGAGAAGCGCAAATTTTTTGCTGATCTGGCCTATCATTCCTTAGAGGGGTGGGAAAAAGTCCCGGGCTGCAATGACGAAGGTGCGATGTCTCCCGATGATTTCACCTCATGGGCGGATAGCGCCTTGAGACTTGCGTCGGATTCTGACCGCAAGGAAGTAGCTGAAATCAAAATTGGTGCTCTGCTTGCACGAATGGCGCGGAGACGTTCCTGGGATGACTGGTTGCCTGACGTCATCTTGGAGTATCTAGACCGCTCTGAATGCGCTGGACTAAGAGAGGGGTTCTGTCTGGGAGTCCCAAATGCACGGGGTGTAACAACGCGCAGTCCCTACGATGGCGGAGAGCAAGAGCGCAGACTTGCTGAGCGCTATCGAGACTTGGCTGCTAGATATGGCAATTCCTACCCCCGCTTGTCGCAAAGCCTGTTATCTATTGCAGAAGGATATGAATGGGATGCACGTCGAGAAGACGAGCGGGCGGCGGTGGGTGAGCGCTGGCATCCTTGATAAGGCTAATCGATGGCCGTTTTCGAGAATAGCGTTGTGAAATTTGAGCTAGCGCGAAGGTCCGGTAATGGGAAGAGCCATCCACCAGCTGCGCCTGGCTCGAATGTCCTGTGTGGATGGCCCCCGCATAGCAAGTCGTAAATGATCTCGTTTACCTTTTCAGAAGCGGTCTTGTGTCCGGCCTGTTTGCGCGGTTCACACCGCTGGCCCTGATGGGATCCGCAGATCAGGTTCCTATCTGCTTAGCGGGCAATTGCGCCCGGGACATTCGGCGGAGCGTCCTGATCGTTGCGGCTGAAGGGTACACCATCACATCGTCGGTCTTGCTATCTCGCTGTTTCGGTATGTCTCAGGCTGTGTGAGGGCGGTAGGGTTCGTTCCTGGTCAGCACCGCCCACATGATCCGCGCCGTCTTGTTCGCCATGGCGACGGTCGCGAGCCGGGCCGGTTTTCTCTGCAACAGCTTCGTCAGCCAGGGATCGGCACGCTCGGGATGATTGGTGACCTGCCGCACACGCGATGTCATCCCGACAACGATAAGCTGGCGCAGG
>NZ_JAHIAB010000003.1 GCF_018760365.1 Pseudooceanicola endophyticus | reverse complement strand
CCCATGTGGATCACTCCGGAATCCCCCGCTGCAAGCTGCGTCGCGGGGAGGGTCACATGGGTCAATTCTCAATGGAAATTACGCGCGCTCCCGGGTCAGTTCTGGGTGGAAATCAACACCTGCGGTTGATGAGTGTTTTGCCGTTGAGGTCCATCTCTGGGTCTCCATTTCTCTTTGCGGTATGGAGCCGGATGTTGCCGAAAGACGAAGGTTGTCTCCCCCCTGTATGTGTCCATAATGGTTGCCATGGGAAATTTTCCGGTCATTTCGATTTGGGACGGATGCGACCCGAAGCTCGCGTCGGCGGTTGCTGAATTGCAGCGCGGCTGGGGGCCGTTTTCTGCGGCCAAGGGGACTGCGAACATCTGGCATCTGGACCGGCTGCTTGAAGACTTGATCGATCCCGCCGTGGCGGCTCTGGTTGCCAGCTCTCCTATCATCAGCCGACGCTTCATCTTGGGGGCTTGGGACGGCAAGGCGTTCAGCGAGGCGCTTGCCGAATTGGGCAGCTACCGTGCCGCCGCAAAGGCGCAGCATCTTCTGCTCAAGTCTCTCGTGACACGCTCTGGCGAAGGGACTGAGCCGGATCGTGAGTTGATCGCAACGCTGGAAACGCTTGTCGATCTGCTCCGTGCTTGCGCGTGGAAGCCGCCCGAACGTCCGGTGGTACAAGGAGAGGGGCTTGCAGCCCGACGGCTCAACCGCAGGCGCTACACGGGATACTGTCGCTTTTGCGGAGCGCTCGCAGAGTTCAGCGAAATCAGCGAAGGCGTCATGCCCGCCGCACTAAGCGACCCTGAAGAAAAGCTGAAGTTCAGTACCTATTACTGCTCCGCGCATCGTCCGCAGCTGCGAGACGAGCTGAAGGCCGCGTGGCGCGTAAACCCTGCCTATCGACGTGCGATGCGCTCGCTGGAGTGGTTCGACCAGGAACTGAAGCGGTTAAGCCGACAGGCTGGCGTCAGGCGCATGGTTTTGGCCCAGACGGGAGATCCGCTCACCGATTGTTACTACCACCGCTATGTCGAAGAAAATGACCTCAGAGCTGGCGATGAGGCCGAGCTCCGCCAGCATGCCCGTCGGCTTGTCGACGCGAGGATGACAGATCGGAAGAAGCAGATCCTGATCCTGGAGCGCGCGCATTTCAGCCATGCTGAAATCGCCGAAAGGCTTGGCGTCGAGCGCCAGGCAGTATCCAAGGCGCTGAAGACCATCCCGAAGGGGTTCAGGCACTTGCTTTTGCGTGGCTGAACGGCGGGCAGCTATTTCTATTGCAGTGTTCAGGGGGAGGTGCGACGCGTATCTGCGTATCTGCGTATCTGCGTATCTGCGTATCTGCGTATCTGCGTATCTGCGTATCTGCGTAGTCGCGTCGTTCTGCGGTTCCGTAACCGCATAATCACGCAACTAAGCAGTTACGCATTTCCGCGCCCGGTCCACTCGTCGATCATGTCGGCCCAGTCCTGCATCATCTCGGCGCGCTGCTCGCGGTATTCGGCCTTGTTGTAGACCGCGCGCACGCCGCGTTGCTCGTGGGCGAGGCATTTTTCGATCCAGTCGGTGTTGTAGCCCGCCTCGTGCAGCAGGGTGCTGGCCGTCCGGCGCAAGTCGTGGGGGCCGAATTTCGCGAGGGGCTTTCCGTCCTTCTGGGCGGCCTTGTAGGTCAGGGTCAGCACCTGATTGAGGGTGGCGCTGCTCATCGGGGCGTCGGTGTCATAGCGCGAGGGCAGGACGTAATCCGAGCCGCCCGCGAAGGTCTTCAGCGCCACGAAGATGTCGAGGGCCTGCCGGGACAGGAACACCAAATGGGGATTGCGGCGCTTCATCCGCTCCTTGGGGATCGTCCAGAGGGCGTCGGTGAAGCTGATCTCGTCCCAGGTGGCGTTGGTGAGCTCGCTCTTGCGGACCATCGTCAGCAGGAGGAGCTTGGTTGCCGCGCGGAAGGACGGGCCGGTCGGGACGCGTTCGAGGTAGCGATACATCAGCCCGATCTCCTCGGGCGTCAGGGCGCGGTCTCGGGGCTCGAATTTGGCGATGGAGGTGGGGCGCACCTGATCGGCGGGGTTCTCGACCTTCTGGCCGCGCTCGATGGCCCAACGGAAGACCTGAGAGACGACCTCACGCGCATGGACCGCCGTTGCCGGTGCCCCGCGCTCCACGATGGCGTCGAGATGGCCGCGGAGATCCTCATGGGTGATCTCGGCCAGCTTCCAGCCACCGAACTTCGCCTTCAGGTCACGGTCATAGACCGAGCGGCGCATATCGCGGGTGCTGTCGGCCATCTGGTAGCCGCGCAGCCAGTTCTCCGCCCATTCGGCAAAGGTTTCGGAGCCGCGAAGCTGGGCCTTCGCGCGGGCCTTCTCCTTCGCGGGCGAGGTGCCAGCGGCGATCAGCTTCTTGGCCTCGTTCAGCCGCTCCCGCGCTTCTGACAGGGTGATGCCGCCTGCGCCATAGCGTCCGAAGGTGACGGTCTCCTGCCTCCCGTGGATGGCGTAGTTGTAGCGGAAGGAGATCGCGCCTGCGGGCGTCACAGCGACATAGAGCCCATCGCGGTCATTGACCTTGTAGAGCTTGTCCTGAGCTTTCAGTTTGCGCAGCGCAGGTCGCGGTCAGCATGGCGAGGCATCTCCCAGCCTCAAAATACCATGAACCGAAACGGGTGATTTTCAGAGGCTATTCTTTTTATATCAATACCTTGTGGGATTTTGATACCATGGCGCTTGTGATCTGGCCTTCATGGTATTGGTCTGACCCCATGGCATCAGGCCAAAGAATACCATCTTTTATGCCATGAAAAATTTCTGCTTGGGCGTGCCGGGCCGTGCCAGTCAGTGCAGCACCAGAAAACAAAAAAGCCCGCAATGACGCGGGCTTAGATGTGATTTTCTGCCGGTGACTACCTGTCGGTGCCAGACCGGGGTTCATTCCCACTCGATCGTGCCCGGCGGCTTCGACGTGATGTCGTAGGTCACCCGGTTGATGCCCTTGACCTCGTTGATGATCCGCGTCGCGGTCTCGCCCAGGAAGTCGTGGGAGAAGGGATAGTAATCCGCCGTCATGCCGTCGACCGAGGTCACGGCGCGCAGGGCGCAGGCGTAGTCGTAGGTGCGGCCATCGCCCATCACGCCCACGGTCTTGACCGGCAGGATCGCCACGAAGGCCTGCCAGATCTCGTCATAGAGGCCGTGCTTGCGGATCTGGTCGATATAGACCGCATCCGCCTTGCGCAGGATCTCCAGCTTCTCGCGGGTGATCTCTCCGGGGCAGCGGATCGCGAGGCCCGGACCGGGGAAGGGGTGACGGCCGATGAAGCTGTCGGGCAGACCCAGTTCGCGACCAAGCGCGCGGACCTCGTCCTTGAACAGCTCGCGCAGCGGTTCGACCAGCTTCAGGCCCATCTTCTCGGGCAGGCCACCGACGTTGTGGTGCGACTTGATGGTGACCGAGGGACCACCCGAGAAGGAGACCGACTCGATCACGTCCGGGTAAAGCGTTCCCTGGGCCAGGAACGAGGCACCCTCGATCTGGTCGGCGTATTTCTGGAACACGTCGATGAACAGCTTGCCAATGATCTTGCGCTTGGTTTCCGGATCGGAAACGCCTTCCAGCTCGCCCAGGAACAGGTCCTGTTCCTTCGCATGGATGACGTTCAGGTTCATGTGGTCGCGGAACATGCCGACGACTTCGTCGGCCTCGTTCAGGCGCAGCAGGCCGTGATCGACGAAGACGCAGGTCAGGTTGTCGCCGATGGCCTCGTTCAGCAGGGCCGCCGCGACCGAGCTGTCGACGCCGCCCGAAAGCGCGCAGATGACTTTCGCATCCCCCACCTGGTCCTTGATCTTCTGAACCATTTCCTCGCGGTAGGCGGACATGGTCCAGTCGCCTTTGAAACCTGCGAGCTTGACGAAGTTCTCGTAGAGCGTCGCGCCGTTCGGGGTGTGGTGCACCTCGGGGTGGAACTGCACGGCGAAGAAGTTGCGCACGACGTCGGCAGTGATCGCGAAGGGCGCGCCGGGCGAGGTGCCGTACACTTCGAAGCCGGGAGCGATCTTCGACACATGGTCGCCGTGGGACATCCAGACCTGTTCGCGGCCTTCCAGGAACCAGCCGCCCAGCAGCGGCAGCTTGGCATCAGCCGGGGCCACATAGGCGCGACCGAATTCGGCGGTGTGGCTTTCGCCGGCTTCCACCATGCCGCCCAGGTCATGCATCATGACCTGCTGGCCGTAGCAGATCCCCAGGATCGGCACGCCCATGGCGTAGACTTCTTTCGGCGGGCGGGGCGAGCCCTCGCGCACGACCGAATCCGGCCCGCCGGAGAAGATGACCGCCTTGGGGGCGAACTCTTCCAGGAAGGCGGCAGTCACGTTCTGGTAGGGGTGGATTTCGCAGTAGACATTCAGCTCGCGCAGGCGGCGCGCGATCAGCTGCGTCACCTGGGAACCAAAGTCGATGATCAGGAGGCGGTCGTGGGATGTCTCTAGCATGGCGACGCCATAGAACCAGTTGCGGGCACGCGCAAGCCTTCACGTGCAGGACGGATGCAGATCGGCCCTGCAACATCGGCAGGGCTGATCGGAGGTGTGCGGAAAATCGGCCCGCTTTCCGGCGGTTTAGGACGGGTCGATCGCGTGGTCCGGATGCACCTTGTCGCGCAGCACAAGGGCCATCAGCGCGGCCAGCAGCGTGCAGCCCGGAATGGTCATCATCGCCGGCCCGTAAACCCCGCCCGAGGCATCCAGCAGCAGGCCCACCAGCGGCTGGAAGATCAGCGCGCCGCCGATGCCGATCATGTTGACGAAGGCGATCACGGTGCCCGAGACCTCGGCCCGGTGGCCTTCCTTGGCCATGGCGAAGGTCAGCATCTGGGCACCGTTGAACAGCCCCGCGAGGAACAGCAGCCCCGACAGCGTGACCAGACCCAGGCCCGGCAGGAACAGCGCGGCGGCGTAGCACAGGGTGGTCAGCAGCGCGCCGAGGACCAGAAGCGCCTTGCGGTGGCCCAGCCGGTCCGACAGGGCGCCGGCACCGATGCTGCCCGCAGCCATGCCCCAGAAGATCATCGACACCGCCAGTTCCGCCGCGCTGTCCCCAAGGCCCCGGTCCTGCAGGATCTGCGCCTTGCCCCAGAGCCCGCCGTAGACATTGACCGGCATGTAATAGAGCGCGCCCAGCACCGCGATCAGCCAGACCCGGCCATCCCGCAGAAGCGGCTTCAGCGGGGCGAGGGGATGGGGATCGGGATGCACCTCGGGCGCATCGTCGCCGTCATGCAGCGCCAGCAGCGCAAAGAGGAAAAGCGCCGCGCCCGCCAGCGCGATGCCCAGGAAGACCGGCTGCCAGCCAAGCGCCTGCACCGTCTCCGACAGCCAGACCGCGCCGATGGCCGTGCCCAGCATTCCAAGCGCGTTCACCACGCCCGAGAGCAGCGCAAACAGCCGGGGCGGGAAGCGGTGATTGACCACGTAGAGCGCGCCGACAAAACCGAAACTGGCGCCAAGCCCGGTCATCATCCGCCCGATCCCGGCCAGAACCACCGTGGGGGCCAGCGAAAACAGCGCCATGCCGCAGGCGCAGACGGCGATGGCCGGAACCAGCAGGCGGCGCGCACCGAGCCGGTCCAGCGCCAGTCCGACGATGATCTGCATGGGCGCGTAGACCCAGAAGAACAGGCTCGAAAGGGTCGAGAACCCGGTGCTGCCAAGGCCGAATTTCCGCGCAATTGCCTCGGGTGCCAGGCTGGGGGCGACGCGGGCGACGAATTCGTAGAGGAAGAACAGCGCGGCGGCGGTGAAGGCGGCCCAGGCCCAGCGGCCGGCTCGGGTGCGGTTGGTCATCATCGGGCAGGGTCTTTCGATTCGCGGGTCCGGGGACGGTACGCGGAACCTCGCCCGACGCAACCGGACCGCAGGTCGCCCGCGACCATCGGGGTGTCGTTTTTGCATCGCCGATGCCGCATGCGACGCGGGGGCAGGTGCCCGCCCGGTATAAACTGTGGCACAGGGAGTCCCGACCAGCAGAAGAGGAGCAGGCCGATGAACGATGCACCCGCGCCCAGAAGAACCCGAGGCGGCGGCGGCGCTGCCCGGCGTGCCGCCCGCAGCGCGGTCAGCTTCGACACCGCCCGCTTCATCGAACGCAAGATCCCGAATTACGAGATGCTGCCCGAAGAAGCGCTTGAGATCGTCGAGGCCAATGCCGAAACGGTTCTGGAAGAGATCGGCGTCAATTTCGTCAACAATCCGAAGGCTCTGGCGCTTTGGAAAGAGGCCGGCGCCGATGTTCAGGGCGAGCGGGTGCACATCCCCCGCGGCCTGGCGCGCCAGCTCTGCGCCACCGCCCCCGCGCGCTTCACCCAGCTGGCCCGCAACCCTGAGCGCAATGTCGAGATCGGCGGCAAGTCCCTGGTCCTGGCACCGGTCTACGGCCCGCCCTTCGTGCGCGATCTCGACGGCGGGCGCCGCTATGCCACGATGGAGGATTTCCGCACCTTCGTGAAACTGGGCTACATGTCGAAATGGCTGCACCATTCCGGCGGCACGGTCTGCGAGCCGACCGACGTACCGGTGAACAAGCGCCACCTCGACATGATCCATGCCCACATGACGCTTTCGGACAAGCCCTTCATGGGCTCGGTCACCGAACCTTCACGGGCCCAGGACAGTGTCGACATGTGCAAGATCCTGTTCGGGGATGAAATCGCGACCTCGCAGCCGGTGATGACCTCGCTCATCAACATCAACTCGCCGCTGACCTTCGACGACACGATGATGGGGGCGCTTGAAGTCTATGCCGCCAACATGCAGGCGACGATCATCTCGCCCTTCATCGTCGGGGGGGCCATGGCGCCGGTCTCGGTGGTGGGGACGCTGACTCAGGTGCTGGCCGAGGTGCTGGCGGGCGTCGCCTATTCGCAGCTGATCCGGCCCGGCGCGCCGGTGATCTTCGGCGCCTTCGTGACCTCGATCGACATGAATTCCGGGGCGCCCACCTTCGGCACGCCCGAGGCCAGCCAGATCCTGTACGGGGCCGGCCAGCTGGCGCGGCGGATGAACCTGCCGTTCCGCTCCGGAGGGGCGCTCTGCGGCTCCAAGCTGCCCGATGCACAGGCGGCCTACGAGACATCGAACACGCTGAATGCGGCGCTGATGGGGGGCGTGAACTTCATGCTCCATGCCTGCGGCTGGCTGGAAGGGGGGCTGGTGTCCTCCTTCGAGAAGTTCGTCATGGATGCCGATCAGCTGGGCGTGCTGCACCGCATTGCGCAGGGGGTCAGCTGGGACGAGGAAGGCCAGGCGATGGATGCGATCCGAGAGGTCGGGCCGGGCGGCCACTACCTGGGTTGCGCCCATACCCAGCGGCATTTCCAGACCGCCTTCTGGCGCTCAGAGGTGCTCGACAACAAGCCCTTCGAGACCTGGATGGACGAGGGCGCCCGCGACACCCAGGCCCTGGCCGCCGCGAAGGTGCGCAAGATGCTGGAGACGTACCAGCAGCCGCAGATGGATCCCGCCGTCTCGGAGGCGCTGGCGGCCTTCGTGGCGCGCCGCAAGTCCGAGATGCCCGACGCCTTCTCCTGATCAGGCGGCGGCGTCCTGGCGGGCCTCGGCGATCAGAGAGGCCAGGATTTCGACGTGGCGCGCGGGGGAATATTCCGCGCGCCTTTGCTTGCGGGCATGATTGAGGTCGCTTTCCAGCGCCATCAGCTGCATCAGCAGCACGCCGCGCCGCGGCAGCGCCTCGCTGCCCAGGAGCCGCGCCAGGTCGCGCTCGCGGCGGTAGTCCGCTGCGGCATGGGTGGCGGCGCGCACCAGAAGGCCGGGGCGGCGCAGGGTGGCAAGCATGGTGGTCAGATCCTGCATGGTCATCTCCTGTGGTCTGGGCCGGACGGGTCCGGATCTGACAGGATGCAACCACGCTGAGTGTTGCGTGCTTTGATACGATGCGCGCGGTGGGGTTAGATAAGTTTATCAAATCGAAACAATTATTGGTTGCGGGGTTAATAATTAACCTCTTGGAAACTATACCGCCCTGTTATGTGGACAAGCTTGGGGACAACCCCAAATATCGAGCAATGCCAACAGGCTGTCGTTATGTCTGCATCCGATCTCCCGGCCGCTTCCGAGGCCCCAGACTGGCTTCCGGAAGTGGTACATTACTACATCGCCCACGTGCGGGACGGGGTTTCCATTCGCCAGCTGGCGCGAGAGGCGGGCTGCCACGCTTCGACCGTCTTGCGACAGATCCGGCGCTTCGAAACCCTGCGCGACGACCCCCTGGTGGGGCGCGCGCTTGATCGCCTTGGCCGGGACGGGGATGTCCGGTCCGGGGGATCGCCTGACATGGAGCGATGCAAGATGAAGGCGACTTTCAACCAGGATTTTCGGACGTCAGTGCCGGTTTCTGAAGCCGCGCTGCTGCGCCAGGCGCTGCCGGTGCTGCGCCAGATGCTGCGGCCCGCGACGGTGCTGGCCGTCGCTGCCGAAATGGAAAAGGCCGTCCTGGTGCGCGATACCGGAACCGGCGCGGCGGACCGACTGGACGTGATCGACCGCGGCCTGGCCGAAGCCCTGGCGCTGAAGGAATGGATTGCCTGCGCCAGCCCGGGCCGGGTGTCGCGCTACCACATCACTTCGGCCGGGCGGACGGCCCTCAACCAATTGGTCGCGCAGCAGGAAAACGCCGCCCGGGGCTTTGCGGAGGGGATGGCAAGCTTCGACATGCGCGGCGCCCAGCCGGTGGCCGAGGACGACGCGGAGGAGGAGGGCGCCCGGGGGCGCAGCTACCAGTCCGACACGCCGATCGCGGCGCTGGCGCGGCGCCGGGACCGCGATGGAACCCCCTTCCTGCGCGCCGAGCATCTGCGCGCAGGAGAGCGCCTGCGCGAGGATTTCGAACTGGCCCAGATGGGCCCGCGCGTGACCCAGGACTGGGGCCGCTTCATGACCGCCGGCATCACGGGCGCAGAGGGCTCGGGCCTGGGGCCGCGCGGCCCGGAAGGCGCCCGCAAACGCGTGGCGGAGGCGCTGCGGGAACTGGGGCCGGGCCTTGGTGACGTGGCCCTGCGCTGCTGCTGCCACCTGGAGGGTCTGGAGACCGCCGAGCGCAAGATGGGCTGGTCGGCGCGCTCGGGCAAGATCGTGCTGCGGATCGCCCTCGAACGTCTGCACCGGCATTACGCGGCCCAGCCCAGTGACAGCGGGCTGATTGGTTAAGATACACGGCAGTTCCGGAAACAATCTCGGAAACAATCGGCGGCGGACCTCACCCGGGTCCTGCCGCCATTTTCACGGCGCAAGCCGCTTGCCCGGTGCGTCGCTGCGGCCTCTCCATCGCTTTCATTGCCCAATTCGCGGAAAGGCGATAACCGGATCCTATGGCCATCACCTTCCGACAGCTCAGCTACTTCCAGTCCCTCGCGCGGCACCGCAACTTCGGGCGCGCCGCCGAGGCCGTCCACGTCAGCCAGCCCGCGCTTTCCGTCCAGATCCGCGAGCTCGAGGCCTCTCTCGGCGCGCCGCTGGTCGAACGCCGCACCCGCGATGTCGTGCTGACCCCCTTCGGGAGACGGATCCTGGATCAGGCAGAGCGCGTCCTGGGTGAGCTGCGCAGCCTTGAGGACATGGCACGCTGGAACAAGGGTCTGGCCGGGGACCTGCGCCTCGGCATCATTCCCACGGTGGCGCCCTACCTGCTGCCCGGCGCGCTTGCCGCGATCCGGTCCCGCGACATCGGCCTTTCGGTGCAGGTCCAGGAGGGCAAGACCGCCCGGTTGCTGGCGGAACTGCGCGCCGGCCAGCTTGACGCCGTGGTCCTGGCCCTGCCGCTGGAGGATTCCGACGGGCTGCGCCTGCAACCGCTGTTCGAGGATCGCTTCCTGCTGGCCGGATCGCCCGCGCGGCTGGCCACGCTGGACACCGAAGCGCTGCGGCCCGACCAGATCGGCCCGGCGCAGCTCATGCTGCTGGAGGACGGCCACTGCCTGACCGATCAGGCGCTTGAGGTCTGCGGTCGGGGCAGGGGCCATGCGCAGATCAACATGGGCGCCTCCTCGCTTGCGACGCTGACGCGGCTGGTGGCGGCGGGCTTCGGGCTGACCTTGTTGCCGGAACTGGCATTGTCCTCTGAGGCCCGCGACCTGGAGCTGCGCCGCTTCGCAGAACCCGAACCCGCCCGTACCATCGCCCTTGCCAGCCGCGCCACCGGCCCCGAGGACGGCTGGGTGCGCAGCCTGACCCGCATCCTGTCGGAGGTCGGCGAGGTGCTGGTCACGGCCACGCGGTAACGCAAAAGCCCGGGGACGCAGGTCCCCGGGCTTTCGTGATGGTCCTGGAAAGGCAGGCGCTTACGCGGCCGAAACCTTCTTTTCCTCCAGGTATTTCAGCAGGTTCTCGGGGGAGGATTCACCATAGGGATCCTCGCCGTGGTTGTCCGAGATGCCGGGCTCTTCGAACCAGGCTTCGACGACGCCATCGTTGATGATGGCCGCATAGCGCCAGGAGCGCATGCCGAAGCCCAGGTTGTCCTTGGCCACCAGCATGCCGACGCGGCGGGTGAATTCACCCGAACCATCGGGGATCACGTCGACATTCTCGATGCCCTGGGCCTTTTTCCACTGGTTCATCACGAAGCTGTCGTTGACGGACATGCAGTAGATCTTCTCGACGCCCAGTTCCTGGAACTTGGCGAAGTTGTTTTCGAAGCCCGGCAGCTGGTAGGTCGAGCAGGTGGGCGTGAAGGCCCCGGGAAGCGAGAACAGCACGACGCGCTTGCCCGCGAAGTAGTCAGAAGTGGTCATGTCCTGCCAGCGGAACGGGTTCGGGCCGCCCACGCTTTCGTCGCGCACGCGGGTGCGGAAGGTCACTTCGGGAAGTTTGGAACCGGGTTGCATGAAGATGTCCTCGATCATTGAAAGTCACAGAATAAGACTCGGAAATTTTCTAGAATTATTCAAAACTGATCGCAAGGCGCTTTCCGCAGCGCAGCGGCGCCTTTGCCGACCCTGCCTGAAATCAGGGCGTTGCGACGCCGGGGGCCGGGCCGTTTCTGCACCTGCATAACGGATATGCGCCTGACGCAACCCGGTCATGTCCCGCTGGTCCTTCCCCTTTTGCGCGACTATGGTAGGGCCAATCCGAAAGGAAAGGCCAGATCATGCGCGACCTGAAGATCCCCGAGCAGCGCCACCCCGAAAAGGCGCATCGCCCGGACAACGCCCAGCCGAAAAAGCCAGACTGGATCCGCGTCAAGGCACCCACCTCCAAGGCCTATGCCGAGACCCGCAAGATCATGCGGGACAACAAGCTCGTCACGGTCTGCGAAGAGGCCGGCTGCCCCAATGTCGGCGAATGCTGGAGCCAGGGTCACGCCACCATGATGATCATGGGCGACATCTGCACCCGCGGCTGCACCTTCTGCAACATCGCCACCGGCCGCCCCGATGCGCTGGATGCCTTCGAGCCGGGCCGCGTCGCCCATGCGGTGGAAAAGCTCGGGCTGAACCACGTGGTGATCACCTCGGTCGACCGCGACGACCTGGATGACGGCGGGGCGGAACATTTCGCCCAGACCATCCGCGCCGTGCGCCATCGCTCGCCCACGACGACGATCGAGATCCTGACCCCGGACTTCCTGAAATGCGCCCCCTCGGCGCTGGAAACCGTGGTCGAGGCACGCCCCGACGTGTTCAACCACAATCTGGAAACCGTGCCGGGCCTCTACACCTCGGTGCGCCCGGGCGCGCGCTACTTCCACTCCCTGCGCCTGCTGCAGCGCGTCAAGGAGATGGAGCCGACCATCTTCACCAAGTCCGGCATCATGGTGGGCCTGGGCGAGGAACGCCCGCAGGTCCTGCAGGTGATGGACGACATGCGCGCCGCCGACATCGACTTCCTGACCATCGGCCAGTATCTGCAACCCACGCCCAAGCACCACGCGGTGGAGAAATTCGTCACCCCCGAGGAATTCGCCGGCTACGAAAAGGCGGCCTGGGGCAAGGGCTTCCTGATGGTTTCGGCAACGCCGCTCACGCGCTCCAGCTACCATGCCGGCGATGATTTCGCCCGCCTGCGCGACGCCCGCCTGAAAAAGCTCGGCCAGGCCTGAACCACCCCTCCCGGAATCGAAAAGGCCGCCCCTCCACCCGGGCGGCCTTATGCGTTCCCCCGCCTCATTTTCTTGTTCCAAATACCTCGGGGGAGTCCGCCACAGGCGGACGGGGGCAGCGCCCCCGGCGCGTTTTCAGTCCGCGACCGCCGGCAGGGCCTTCACATAGGCCGCGATCGCCATCCGGTCCGCCTCGCTCAGATGCGAGAGGTTCTGCACGACCTCCGCCATTTCGCCCCCCGCCACGTCGAACTCCGGTGTGAAGCCCGAGCCGAGGTATTCCGCGATCTCCTCCTGGGTCCAGCTCAGCGCCGCCGGGGTCAGGTTCGGCACCCGGCCCTTGCCATCGGCGGTTGCCGCCCCGGCCATCCAGGCATCGCGCTCCAGCCCGCCCAGGGCGTCGCGCGGCGTGTGGCATTCGGCGCAATGGCCCAGGGCCTCGACAAGGTAGCGACCGCGTTCCAGCTCCGGGGTCGGCGCATCCTCGACCCAACTGGCGTTCAGGTAGAGGATCTTCCAGGCGCCGATGCCGCGCCGCAGGCTGAAGGGAAAACCGACCTGCTGCGGCTGGCTGGGGGTGGTATCGGCGGGCAGGGTCCTCAGGAAGGCGAAAAGGTCCGCGATATCCTGCAGGCTCGCGCGGGTATAGGTGGTGTAGGGGAAGGCGGGATAAAGATGGGTATCCTGCGGCGTCACGCCCCGCTTCATCGCATTGGCCAGGTCCTGCAGGCTCCAGGCGCCGATGCCGGCTGCCGGGTCGGGGGAAATGTTGGGCGCGTAGAAGGTGCCGAAGGCGGTTTCGAAGGACCGCCCGCCGGACAGCACCAGCATCGCCGCGCCCGGCTCGGCCCCCGGGGCGGCATGGCAGGCGGCGCAGCCCCCGGCATAGAAGACCTCCTCGCCATGGACCGGATCGCCGGACAGTCCCGCCGTCGCATCGCTTTCCAGCTTGCGCGGCCCGGTCAGGACCCAGGCGCCGGCGGCACCGATCACCGCCAGAAGCACGACAAGAAGCAGCAGGTTGCGCACCGCAAGGTCCCTCATCCGGGCCCCCGCGGCCCGCTCACGAAAGGTTTAACGGCTGTCGATCACATCGCAATCCCGTATCCGTGACGAAATCGTGATCTGCGCAATATTCCGGCAGCTCCTCACCGGTTTCGGCGGGGCGGTGGGCGCGGGCACCCCGCCGGGGACGCCCGGCTCCGGCTGATCAGTCGGTAAAGCGCACCTTGCCGATATAGGGCAGGTTGCGGTTGCTCTGGGCATAGTCGATGCCGTAGCCGACGACGAATTCGTCGGGGATTTCGAAGCCGATCCAGTCGGCGCGGAAATCCACCTCGCGGCGCGAGGGCTTGTCGAGCAGCGCGATGGTCTTCAGCTGCTTGGGTTCGCGCGATTTCAGCAGCGCCACCACGTGGCTCAGCGTGTAGCCGGTGTCGACGATGTCCTCGACCACCAGCACGTTGCGCCCGCCGATCTCGCCGCGCAGGTCCTTCAGGATGCGCACCTCACGAGAGCTTTCCATGGCATTGCCGTAGGAAGAGGCCTCAAGGAAATCGACCTCGACCTCGCGGTCCTGAAGCTCGCGCACCAGGTCGGCGATGAAGATGAAGGAGCCGCGCAGCAGGCCCACGACCACCAGCCGCTCGCCGGCGGGGAAGGTCTTGCGGATCTCCTTCGACAGCGCCTCGATCCGGGCGGCAATTTCCTTGGCTGAGATCATCTGGTCGATGACATACGGACGCGACATCGCGGCTTCCCCCTTGAATATCCGGGCGCAGTGTAAGACATGAGGCCCCCAAGCACGCCTGTGTGCGCGTTCCAGGACCGACTTCAGGGGGCGATATGCCAACCCACTCAGAAACCCGCAAGCTTCCCTATACGGCACAGCAGATGTATGCCCTCGTCGCCGACGTGGGATCCTACCCGAAATTCCTGCCTTGGTGCGCCGCAGCGCGCATCCGCAAGGTGACCCAGATGGGCGACCACGACGTGATGGACGCGGATCTGGTGATCTCTTTCAAGGTGTTCCGGGAAAAGTTCGGCTCCCGCGTGGTGCTCTGGCCGCAGGAGTGGAAGATCGACACGGAATATCTCGACGGGCCGTTCCGCTACATGAAGTCGAACTGGGCCTTCCGCGAGGCCGAGGGCGGCTGCGAGGTCGATTTCTTCGTCGATTTCGAATTCAAGAACGCGGTGCTTCAGGGCATCATCGGCATGGTCTTCAACGAAGCCATGCAGCGCATCGTGCGCGCCTTCGAGCGCCGCGCGGCCGAGCTGTACGGCCGCGCCTAAGCGATCAGAGCGTTTCCACCGTGGTCAGGATCAGCGTCAGCGCATGTTCGACGCTGGCCTGCCTGACCTCGGCGCGGCCCCGGGGGCCGAATTCGACGGTTTCCGTGCGCACGCCCGCAGGGCTGGCGATGCCGAAACAGACCCGGCCTTCGGGCTTGTGTTCGGAGCCGCCCGGACCCGCGATCCCGGTGGTCGAAACCGCGACCTCGGCGCCAAGGGCCTGCGCGGCACCCAGGGCCATCTGGGCCGCGACCTCTTCCGAAACCGCGCCATGGGCGGCAAGCGTCGCCTCCTGTACCCCGAGAAGCCGCATCTTGGCGTCGTTGGAGTAGGAGACGACACCGCCCAGCACCACGTCGGAACTGCCCGCCACATCCGTCAGCGCCCCGGCGACTAGCCCTCCGGTGCAGCTTTCGGCGGTGGCCACATGCAGTTTCGCGGCCCGGCAGGCGGCGAGGGTGGCGGCGGCAAGGCTATCGTCGGCGCGTGGCATCAGAGGTCTCCTATCGCATCACGACAAGGTGGAAGAAGGCGGCCATGGCGACCACCACCACGGCGGCGAAGATCCCCGCCCAGACATCATCCAGCATCACGCCGACGGCATCGTCGCGGCGATCAGCCCGGCCCACCAGCCAGGGTTTCCAGATGTCGAAGAGGCGGAACGCCAGCAGCGCCGTCACCCAGCCCGGCCACAGGTCGATCAGCGGAAAGCCCACGTGCCAGGCGCCGAAGACCACCGGAAAGAAGGCGATCCACTGGCCGACGACCTCGTCCACGACGACCTCTGAGGGGTCGTGGTTGGCCTTGCCGGCGGTTTCGGCCCGGGTGGCCCAGAGGCCGGCGAAGAACAGCGCCACGGCGGCAATGGCCAGCAGCAGCGGGCCGCCGATCAGCGACAGGACCCAGGCGACGGGCAGGGCGGCGATCGACCCCCAGGTGCCCGGCGCGGGCTTCAGGTGGCCGACACCGGCGAAGGTGGCAACGAGATGCGACAGTTTCATGCGATCAATACCGCGGTGGCAATCGCCGCGATCCCCTCTTCACGTCCGGTGAAACCCAGCCGCTCGGACGTGGTGGCCTTCACCGAGACCCGTGCGACCTCCATGCCCATGATCTCGGCCATGACCTGCTGCATCGCGGCGGCATGTGGCCCGATCTTCGGGCGCTCGCAGATCAGCGTGCAGTCGACATTGGAGATGCGAAAACCCTTTTCGGCGGCCAGCTGCACCGCGTGACGCAGGAAGATATGCGAGGCCGCACCCTTCCATTGCGGATCGGAGGGCGGGAAGTGGCGGCCGATATCGCCCTCGGCCAATGCGCCGTAGATCGCATCCGTCACCGCATGCATCCCCACATCGGCATCGGAATGCCCCTTCAGCGCCTTGTCATGCGCCACCTTGACGCCGCAGAGCCAGACGTGATCGCCCTCTTCGAAGGCGTGCACGTCAAAGCCGTTGCCCATCCGTATGTCCATCTGTCCTCTCAGGATCTTCTCTGCCCGGGTGAAATCTCCGGGGTGCGTGATCTTCAGGTTGTCTTCATGCCCGGGTGTGATCGTGACGGAAAGGCCGGCATGGCGCGCGACCTCCACGTCATCGGCGGCCCCGCCGGGATGCGCCGCATGGGCGGCCAGCAGGGGCGCCAGGCGAAAGCCCTGCGGGGTCTGTGCCCGGAACAGCCCGTCGCGCGGCTGGATGCCGGCCACGGCCCCATCGGCCCCGACCCAGAGCGCATCCGTCACCGGCAGGCCCGGGGCGGCGGCCTCGGCGGTTTGCAGCGCCCTGCGCACGCCCTCGATCACCGCGACCGGCACGCAGGGCCGGGCGACATCGTGAATCAAGACGTTTTCGACACGATCCGGGTCCAAAGCGGCCAGACCGGCCCGGACCGAGGCGTCGCGGGTCGCGCCACCGGCCACGCGGATCAGGTCTGCGGGCAGGCCGGGCGCGTCCAGCTCCTCGGGATGCAGCACGATCACCACCGGCGACAGACCCGCGGCCCGGATCGCGTCAATCGTCCAGTCCGCCACCCGCCGTCCGGCAAGTGGTTGCCACTGCTTGGGAATATCCCCTCCGGCCCTTGTGCCGCGCCCGGCGGCGACGATAATGGCTGCGTCGGTCATGCGCGCTCCCTGTCCTGGACCCTTGGAATAGGGGCAGCCCGGCCCAAGGGCAATGCGCGGGATGACTTGCGACTTGATTAAAAACTATGCATGTCGCCGTTGAAGACGCTGGTCAAACGGCCAGCTTTGTTGTTTGATGCCTACGTCTGGTCTAAACGTTAGGCTGTTGCCCAAGGTTTGAGCATGGTCGAAGCCCTTCCGTTCACGTCCTCGTTGCCCCCGGTTTGCCTTGCCCCGCTGGCGGGAATCACGGATCGCCCGTTCCGCGACCTAGTCGCGGGCTTCGGAGCCGACCTCGTGGTCAGCGAGATGGTGGCCTCCCAGGAGATGGTGCAGGCCAAGCCCGGCGTGCGCGAGCGCGCGGAGCTTGGCTTCGGGGCCGGTGCGACTTCGGTCCAGCTGGCAGGGCGCGATCCCTACTGGGCCGGAGAGGCCGCGCGCATGGTCGCAGATCAGGGCGCGCAGATCATCGATTTCAACATGGGCTGCCCCGCCAAGAAGGTGGTCGGCGGCCTGTCCGGATCGGCGCTGATGAAGGAGCCCGACCACGCCCTGCGCCTGATCGAGGCGGTGGCGAATGCGGTCGAGGTGCCGGTCACCGTGAAGATGCGGCTGGGCTGGGACGACGCCCTGCTGAACGCGCCCGAGATCGCAGCCCGGGCCGAGGCGGCGGGCGTGCGCATGGTCACCGTCCATGGCCGCACCCGCTGCCAATTCTACAAGGGGCAGGCGGACTGGGCGGCGATCGCGGCGGTGAAGCAGGCGGTCTCGATCCCGGTGATCGCCAATGGCGACATCGTGGATACGGCAAGCGCGCAGCGCGCGCTGGCGCTCTCGGGCGCGGACGGGGTGATGATCGGGCGCGGTGCGCAGGGCAGGCCCTGGCTGCTGGCGCAGGTCGCCGCCGGCCTGCGCGGCGCCCCGGTGCCCGAGGCGCCGAAGGCGCCGGATTTTGCCGACATGGTCTGCGCCCATTACGAGGCCGCGCTGACATTTTACGGGCTGGACCTGGGGCGGCGGGTGATCCGCAAGCACCTGGGCTGGTACATGGACGAGGCCGCGACCGGCGCCGATCTGCGGGGGCGCCTGCTGCGCGCCACCGACCCGGCCGAGGTCCTTTCGCTGCTGCCAGAGGCGCTCGCGGCCGGTCCCAATTGCAATAATACCAACCAACCGGAGGTGGCCGCGGCATGAATTCGCGCGTGCTCGAAGCCGACACAGATGAAATCACCGCCGTCGTGGACGAGGTGGAAAACAGCGAGGTCTGGACCTCGCTTCCCGTTCCGGCGCTGCTGCTGGACCCCAACGACCTGATCGTCTCGATCAACTCGGCGGCGGAAGGGTTCCTCAACACCTCGACCAAGTCGATCCGCGGCCAGCATGTCTGGGAACGGGTGATGGTGGACAGCCCGCTGGAGGATGCCTTCACCCGGGCGCGGGAAACCTCCTCTCCGCTGTTCGTCAACGATGTGGATGTCGGCACGGGCGAACGCTCTCCGCTGCATTGCAACCTTCAGATCGCGCCGCTGGCGATGCATCCCGGCTTCATGATCTTCCTGATTTCCCCGCGCGAGCTGGCGGGCCGGATGACCCAGGACCATTCGGTGAAATCGGCGGCGAAATCGGCCATCGGCATGGCCGAGATGCTGGCGCATGAGATCAAGAACCCGCTGGCGGGCATCACCGGCGCGGCGCAGCTGCTCTCGATGGGCCTTTCGGCCGAGGACCGGGAGCTGACCGACCTGATCGTCGCCGAGAGCCGCCGCATCGTGAAGCTGCTGGAGCAGGTCGAACAGTTCGGCAACCTGACCCTGCCGGACTTCAAGCCGGTCAACCTGCACGACGTGCTGGACCGCGCGCGCCGCTCGGCCCAGCTGGGCTTTGGCGCCAACATGAAGATCGTCGAGGATTACGACCCCTCGCTGCCGCTCAGCCTGGGCGACCCGGACCAGCTGCTTCAGGTGATCCTGAACCTGCTGAAGAACGCCGCGCAGGCAGCGGGCAAGGAAGGCGGGCGGATCCGCCTGCACACCTATTTCGAACATTCCTTCCGGCTGCGCCGCGCGGATGGCAAGGGGCGTTCCCTGCCGCTGCAGATCGAGATCGAGGATGACGGCCCGGGCCTGCCGCCCGAGATCGCCAACGACATTTTCGAACCCTTCGTCTCGGGGCGCGAGAACGGCACCGGCCTTGGCCTGGCGCTGGTCAGCAAGATTATCTCGGATCACGAGGGGTGGATCTCGGTCTCCTCCGTGCCGGGCAAGACGGTGTTCCGGATTTCGCTTCCGCGCGCACCCAAAGAACTTATCGACAAGGAGAATAACTGATGGACGGCACTGTACTGGTCGCGGACGACGACCGCACCATCCGCACGGTCCTGACCCAGGCGCTGACCCGTGCGGGCTGCAAGGTGCACGCCACGTCCTCCCTGACCACGCTGATGCGGTGGGTCGGCGAGGGCAAGGGCGACGTGGTGATCTCCGATGTCATGATGCCCGACGGCAATGGCCTTGAGATGCTGCCGAAGATCTCCCACGACCGTCCCGGCCTGCCGGTGATCGTGATCTCGGCGCAGAACACCATCATGACCGCCATCCAGGCGGCCGAGGCCCAGGCCTACGACTACCTGCCCAAGCCCTTCGATCTGCCGGACCTGATGAAGCGCACCGCCCGCGCGCTGGAACAGCGCCAGCGCGTCCCTGCCAAGGGCCCGATCGAGGAGAAGGAGCGCCCCGACGAGCTGCCGCTGGTTGGCCGCACGCCCGGGATGCAATCGCTCTACCGTCTGGTGGCGCGGGTGATGAACACCGATCTGCCGGTACTGATCGCCGGTGAAAGCGGCACCGGCAAGTCCCTGATCGCCAAGGCGATTCACGATTTCTCGGACCGGCGCAACCTGCCGTTCGTGGCCGTCTCGGCCTCGGATCTGACGGATCTGGAAGGCCCGGCCCGCGTGCTGGCGCGCGCCAAGGGCGGCACGATCCTGTTCGACGAGATCGCCGATATCGACCAGGAGGTGCAGGCCCGCATCGTGCGCATGATGGATGGGCCCGCCGACACCCTGCCGCGTTTCATGGCGACCTCGCAGACCGATCTGAACCGCGCCATGGAAGAGGGGCGCCTGCGCCAGGACCTGTTCTATCGCCTGACCGGCGCCACCATCAACGTGCCCGCGCTGCGCGAGCGTGTCGACGACATCCCGCTGCTGGTCGATCACTTCCTGCAGCGCACCGAACGGGAAGGGGCGATGCGCCGCTACCTGGCCGAGGACGCGCTGGAGATGATGCGCACCTATTCCTGGCCGGGCAACGTGCGCCAGCTCGAGAATGCGATCCGCCGTCTGGTGCTGACCGCCCGCACGGACGAGATCAGCCGCGCCGAAGTGGAAAGCGTGCTGGGCAATCAGCCCGAGACCGAACCCCTGCTGTCGGGCGGTGGCGGCGAGAGCGAAAAGCTCTCGGGCTCCGTGGCGCGCCATCTGCGCCGCTACTTCGACCTGCATGGCAACATGCTGCCGCCTCCGGGCCTTTACGCGCGTATTTTGAAGGAGGTCGAGATGCCCCTGATCGAGATCGCGCTGGAAGCGACGGGGGGCAACCAGGCGAAATGCGCCGACCTGCTGGGCATCAACCGCAATACGCTGCGCAAGAAAATCACCGATCTGGATATTCGCGTGACACGCCGTCGGAAGTTGATGTAAAATCGCCACATAACCGTGGCCGATCGGGGACATAACCTCGTAACGGCCACAAAATATGGCGGTTGGCGTCCCTGATGCCACATGAGGGCGGGAGTGGCCTGTGGCGGCCCGAACACGACACATGAGCGGGAGCCGCATCATCCAGCTGCGGCGCCTGCGCAAGTGGCAGAATTTTGCCACCCTGGGTCTGGTCCTTCTCGGCCCCGTCCTCGTGCTTTCGACATTCATGGTGCTGGGCCCCCTGGACAAGGGGGCCTCGGCCTCTTCGCTGCGCCTCGTGCTGCTGGCGGACCTGGTCTATGTCATCGTCGTGGCGGCGCTGGTGCTGCAACGGGTGGCAAGGATGATCGCCGCGCGGCGGGCGCAGTCCGCCGGGTCGCGACTGCACCTGCGGCTGACCGGGGTCTTCACCCTGATGGCGCTGATCCCGACCGTCTCGGTCGCGGTCTTTGCCGCGCTGACCATCAACATCGGGCTGGAAGGCTGGTTCTCTCAGCGGGTGCGCTCTGTGGTGGGGACCTCGCTCGAGGCGGCGCAGGCCTACAAGGAAGAGCACCGCGACGATCTGGTGCAGGATGCCGATGCGCTGGCGAACCTGCTGGATTCCTCGCGCGATGCCTCGTTCTACGTCGGCGACGGTGAACTGCGGCAGGTTCTGACCTCCGGCCAGTCGCAGATCCAGCGCGGCCTGCGCGAGGCCTATGTGATCGACGGCGCCGGAGAGATCCGCGCGCGCGGCGACCGGTCCTACCTTTTCGACTACGACAAGCCGACCGAGCCGCAGATGAAGGAAGCCCGCCAGAGTGGTCTGGCCGTCATCGAGGACTGGGACAACAACGAATTCCGCGCCCTCGTGGCGCTCAAGCGCTTCCCCGACCGTTACCTTTACGTGACCCGGGAAGTCGACGGCAAGATCCTGAGCCTTCTGGACAACACCCAGGAGACGGTACGCCTTTACCAGCAGCTGGAACACGAACGGGGCCGCGTGCTGTTCGAATTCGCGCTGCTTTACCTCGGCTTTGCGGTGATCCTGATCCTGGCCGCGATCTGGCTGGGCCTGTGGTTTGCCGAACGGCTCTCGCGCCCGGTGGGGCGTCTGACGGCGGCGGCGCAGCAGGTCGGTGCGGGCGATCTGAACGTGCGGGTCTACGAGGATGGCGGGGATGACGAATTCTCGGAACTGTCCCGCTATTTCAACCACATGACGCGCGAACTTCGTCATCAGCGCGAAGAACTGCTCAGCAATACCGACCAGATCGAGCAACGCCGCCGTCTTTTCGACAGCGTGCTGGGGTCGGTCACTTCGGGCGTGGTCGGGCTGGATGCGGAGGGGCGGGTGACCTTCGTCAACCGCTCGGCGGAACGGCTGCTGGACTGGCACGAACGCAAGCAGGCCCTGATGGTGGGCGAAGCCGTGCCGGAATTCGCCCCGCTCTTTGCCGAGCTGGTCTCCTCGCACCGCGAAGTGGTGCAGGAAGAGATCCGCGTCAGCCGGGGCGGCACGCTGGAGAACCTGCTGGTCCGGATGGCAACGCGCCGCAATGCCGAAGGAGAGGGCGAGGGCTACGTTGTGGCCTTCGACGACGTGACCGACCTGGTGGCGGCGCAGCGCATGGCGGCCTGGGGCGATGTGGCCCGCCGCATCGCGCATGAGATCAAGAACCCGCTGACCCCGATCAAGCTGTCCGCGGAACGTATCCGCCGCAAGTTCGGCCGCTACCTGGACGCCGAGCAGGACGGCAACCTTCAGAACCTGACCGATGTCATCGTGCGCCAGACCGACGACCTGCGCCGAATCGTCGACGAATTCTCCAAGTTCGCCCGGATGCCCGAGCCGCAGCGCAAGCCCGAGGACCTGGCGAAGCTGCTGCGCGACGCGGTGCTGCTGCAGCAGAGCGGCCAGCCGGAGGTCAGCTTCGAAGTGGCGCTGGCCGAGGGGCCGCTGATCGCCTCGCTGGATGCGACGATGATCAACCAGGCGCTGACCAACCTGATGAAGAACGCGGGCGAGGCCATCACCACCCGCACCGAGAAGATGCCCGGCGGCTGGTCGCCGCAGATCCGCGTGACGCTGGACGTGGAGGAGGGCCGCACCGCCGATCCCCAGGCGGTGATCCGGATCGCCGACAACGGCATCGGCCTGCCGGAAGACCGCGCCCGGCTGTTCGAGCCCTATGTGACCACCCGGGACAAGGGCACCGGGCTGGGGCTGCCGATCGTCAAGAAGATCATCGAGGAACATGGCGGAACGCTGTCCCTGGAGGATGCGCCCGCCTTCGAGGAAGGTGCCCACAGAGGCGCCATGGCCGTGGTCCGGCTGGTTCTCTGCGCCACCGGCGCGGACGTGGACCGGGACACGGAAACGTCAGAAAAAGCAGATAAGTTAGAGGTATGAGGGTAAGATGTCGGATATTCTGATCGTCGACGATGAACGCGACATCCGGGAACTGATCTCGGATATCCTGCAGGATGAAGGCTATGCCACGCGGATGGCCGGCAATTGCGACACCTGCATGGCAGAGGTCCGCAGCACGCCGCCCGCCCTGATGATCCTGGATATCTGGCTGAAGGACAGCGAGATGGACGGGATCGACATCCTGAAGGCGGTGAAGCGCGACTATCCCGACATCCCGATCATCATCATTTCGGGCCATGGCAATATCGAGATCGCGGTCGCCGCCATCAAGCAGGGCGCCTACGACTTCATCGAGAAGCCCTTCAACATCGACCAGCTGCTGGTGGTGATCCGCCGCGCCATGGAGGCAAGCCGCCTGCGCCGGGAAAACTCCGCCCTGAAGCGCCAGGGCGGCGAGGCCTCCGAGATGATCGGCGAAAGCCCGGCCTTCCGGGGCCTGATCTCCCAGCTCGACAAGGTGACGAAATCCAATGGCCGGGTGATGCTGACCGGCGCGCCGGGCTCGGGCAAGGAACTGGCGGCGCGCTACGTCCATGCCAATTCCGCCCGGGCGGAGGCGCCCTTCGTCGTGGTCAACTGCGCCCAGATCGAAGCCGACCGCATGGAAGAGGTGCTGTTTGGCCGCGAGACCGCAGAGCGCGGCATCGAACCGGGCCTGCTGGAACAGGCCCATGGCGGGGTGATCTATTTCGACGAGGTGGCGGACATGCCACTGGGCACCCAGTCGAAGATCCTGCGGGTGCTGGTGGACCAGCAGTTCCTGCGCGCGGGGGGCTCGGACAAGGTGCGGGTGGATCTGCGGGTGATTTCCTCGACCAGCCAGGACCTGGAGGATGCGATCCTCACCGGGCGCTTCCGCGAAGAGCTGTATCACCGGCTGAACGTGGTGCCGATCCGGGTGCCGATGCTCTCGGAGCGGCGCGAGGACGTGCCGCTGCTGGCACGCCATTTCATCGAGGTGCTGCACCGCAGCCAGGGCCTGCCGAAACGCGCGCTCTCGGAGGAGGCGGCCTCGCTCATGCAGACGCTGGCCTGGCCCGGCAACGTGCGCCAGCTGCGCAACGTGATCGAACGCATCCTGATCCTGGGCGAGGGCAGCGGAGAGATCCCGGTCGAGGAAGTACCCGGCGACGAGGAGCGGCGCGGCGTCGATGACGGCCGGGTCGTGATCTCGGGCGCGCTGGCCATGCTGCCGCTGCGCGAAGCCCGTGAGGCCTTCGAGCGGGAATACCTGCTGACCCAGATCAACCGTTTTGGCGGCAATATCTCCAAGACCGCTCAGTTCGTCGGCATGGAGCGCTCGGCGCTGCACCGCAAGCTGAAGTCGCTGAACGTGGTCACCACCAGCCGCTCCGGCGGGCGCATCGCGCAGTATGACGACATGGAAGAGACCGGCACCGCCGCGGAATGACGGACCCGGCGCGCCTTACCGGATCAGGTGAAGCGCGCCGCCCGATATTTCGATCCGGCCGAACCGTTCCAGGTAGTCCATGCCCAGCAGCGGCGCCACCAGCGCGCCGTCGTTGACCATGGCGCGCACGTCGTGGTCGGTGACCCCGCCCAGCGTCAGGCTGTCAAGGCGCACCGGTGCGATCCGCACCTGGCCGTTGGCGGTGCCCGCGACCCCGGAATAGACCAGCTTGTCGGGATCAAGGCCGACCTCGCGCGCGGCCTCGCGCGTCAGGACGATCTGGCTGGCGCCGGTATCGACCAGAAAGCGCACCGGGCGACCATTGACCTGCACATTGGCATAGTAGTGGCCGTCGGGCTGCCGGGGCAGGGTGATCTCGGTTCCGGCGGCGCTGACCTGCTGCTGGGGCACCAGGATGCCCTTCACATTGTCCCACAGCCCGATCCCGGCGATCAGCCCGACAAAGATCAGCGCCCAAAGCAGCGCATGGCGCATCATCTGGCCCAGCCGCCCCCGGTAGGAGACCAGCATGTAGGAGCCCACCGCGACCAGCAGCACCACCAGATAGGCGAGATGTCCGTAATCCTGTCCGTTCATGCCCATGATATAGGGGGTCCCATCGGGAACGTCACCGGGGCAGGCTGCGACAGATGCGTGATCGCGTCAGCTGGCAAAGCCGAAGGCCTTCAGCCCGTCCAGAACGAACTGCACCGACAGCGCCGCCAGCAGCATCCCCATCAGCCGGGTGATCACGTTGATCCCGGTCTTGCCCAGGGCGTGCTCCAGCAGCCCGGTGGTCTGGAACAGCAGCCAGACGACGCAAAGCACGGCGATCACCACCGCCAGCACCACCAGCACGCCCGACAGCCCCGGATGCTGCCCCGACAGCAGGATCACCGAAGCAATGGCCCCAGGCCCCGAGATCAGCGGGATCGCCAGCGGAAAGACCGAAGGGTCTGGCGCCTCGACATGTTCGCTCTGATCCTCGCGCCGCTTGGTGCGCTTCTCGAACAGCATCTCCAGCGCCGTCAGGAACAGCAGCAGCCCGCCCGCGATGCGGAAGGCCGGCATGGAGATGCCGATGAAGCCCAGTACATGCTCTCCGAACAGCGCGAAAAGCGCCAGCACCGCAAGGGCAATGGCGCAGGCCCGCAGGCCGATGGCGCGCCGTTCCGCCGCCGTCCGCCCCTGGGTCAGCGCCGCGAAAAGCGGCGTCAGACCGATCGGGTCGATGATGACGAAAAGCGTCGCGAAGGCGGTGACAAGGAAGGTGCTGTCCATAGGCCCTTATGGCGTGTGCCCGGGGGGCTTGCCAAGCCTCAGGCGCTTTCCGCCGTCTCCAGTTTCTCCAACGCGGCCATCCACAGCGCCTCGGCCTTTTCCAGCGCCCCGCGCAGCTCCGCGTATTTGCGGTTCCACACTTCCAGCTCGCCCACCTTCTCGGGCTCGTAAAGCGCGGGATCGGCCAGCTTCTTGGACAGCTTGTCGCCCATCTCGTTCAGCTTGCCGACGCGCTCCTCGCATTTGCGCACCTCGGCGCGCAGGCCGGTGATCGCCTCGCGCGTGGGTTTCTTCGGCTTCTCCTTCACCACCTCCTTCTCCTTCTTGGAGGCGGAGGGGCGCGCCCCCTGCAGCAGCATCTCGCGGTAGCTGTCGAGGTCCTCCTCGTAGGGAGAGACCCGGCCATCCTTGACCAGCCACAGCCGGTCGGCGACGAGGCTCAGCAGGTGCATGTCGTGCGACACCAGGATCACCGCGCCGGAATAGTCGGTCAGCGCCTCGATCAGCGCCTCGCGGCTCTCGATGTCCAGGTGGTTGGTCGGTTCGTCGAGGATCAGCATATGCGGCGCATCCAGCGTCGCCAGCAGCAGCGACAGGCGCGCCTTCTGGCCGCCCGACAGCTGGCCCACCAGCGTATCCGCCTGTTCCGCACCGATGCCGAAGCCCGCCAGCCGCGCGCGCAGCTGCGCCGGCGCCTCGCTCGGGCGTTCACGGCGGATGTGATCCAGCGGCGTCTCGTCCAGATGCAGCTCCTCGACCTGGTGCTGGGCGAAGAAACCGACCCGCAGCTTGGAGGACTTGGTGAACTTGCCGCCCATCGGCGCCAGCCGCTCGGCCAGCAGTTTCGACAGGGTCGACTTGCCCTCGCCGTTGCGGCCCAGCAGGGCGATCCGGTCGTCCTGATCGATGCGCAGGTCCAGCTTGGACAGCACCGGCTTGTCGTCATAGCCCACGACCCCGCCCTCGATCCGCAGGATCGGCGGCGACAGCTCCTCCGGCGTCGGGAAGGAGAAGCGGCGCAACGCGGCCTCCTGCGGCCGGGTGATCGGCGTCATCTTCGAGAGCGCCTTCAGACGCGACTGCGCCTGTTTCGCCTTGGAGGCCTTGGCGCGGAAGCGATCGACAAAGCTCTGCAGGTGGGCGCGGCGCGCATCCTGCTTGTTGGCCTCGGCCTCGGCCACGGCCAGACGTGCGGCCCGGGTCGCGGCGAAGGTGTCATAGCCGCCCTGGTACAGGGTCAGCTTGCGGTCCTCCAGGTGCACGATGGCCCCGACGGCGCGGTTCAGCAGCCCGCGGTCGTGGCTGATCACCAGCACCGTGTGCGGATAGGTCACCAGGTAGCTTTCCAGCCACAGCGCACCTTCCAAGTCCAGATAGTTGGTCGGTTCGTCCAGCAGCAGCAGATCGGGCGCCGAGAACAGCACCCCCGCCAGCGCCACCCGCATCCGCCAGCCCCCCGAGAAGGCCGAGCAGGGCATCAGCTGCTCTTCGTCGGTAAAGCCAAGCCCCTTCAGGATCGAGGCCGCGCGGGCCTCGCCGGACCAGGCGGCGATATCGACCAGCCGGGTCTGGATCTCGGCGATGCGCGCGCCGTCGGTGGCGGTCTCGGACTCCGCCATCAGCGCCGCGCGTTCCTTGTCGGCGGCCAGCACCGTGTCGATCAGGCTCACCTCGTTGCCGGGCACCTCCTGGGCGACGCCGCCGATGCGCGCGCGCGCGGGCAGGGAGATCTCGCCCCCCTCCAGCACCAGCTCGCCCCGGATCAGCTTGAACAGGGTCGATTTGCCGGTGCCATTGCGACCGACGATGCCCACCTTGTGACCATCGGGAATGGTGACCGAGGCGCCCTCCAGAAGGGGGCGGCCGGCAACGGAATAGGAGATATCTTTGATACGCAGCATGGGGCGTCTGTGACGCATCCCCGCGACACCGTCAACGGCCCGCGCGCGCCCGGCTCCCTCATCTGGCCACAAATATCCCGGGGGAGGCGCGGGCCCGCCCGCGCCGGGGGCAGCGCCCCCCTGAGCGTGCCCCAAAGGCATGCCCGCCGGCACGCACCGACACGCACGACGGCACGCACACCGGCGCGATTTGACGGCTTTTCAATCGCACGACCCCATGCTACCCGAGGCCAGATTTTCACGCGGGCAGTCCTGCCCATCCGGAAGAGAGACCAGACACATGGCCACCGAACGCACCCTGTCGATCATCAAGCCCGACGCCACCCGCCGCAACCTGACCGGCAAGATCAACGCCAAGTTCGAAGAGGCCGGCCTGCGCATCGTCGCGCAGAAGCGCATCCACCTCTCCGAAGCGCAAGCCGGCAAGTTCTACGAAGTCCACAAGGATCGCCCCTTCTACGGCGAGCTGGTCGAGTTCATGGCATCCGAGCCGGTCGTCGTGCAGGTGCTGGAAGGCGAAGGCGCGATCGCGAAGAACCGTGAAGTGATGGGCGCCACCAACCCGGCGAACGCCGATGAGGGCACCATCCGCAAGGAATTCGCCCTGTCGATGGGTGAAAACTCGGTCCACGGTTCCGACGCTCCGGAAACCGCGGCACAGGAAATCGCCTATTTCTTCTCCGGCCTCGAGCTGGTGGGCTGAACCTTCCGGTTCCGCTGAAACGGAAAACCCCCGGCAGGCTCTGCCGGGGGTTTTTTCTTGCCTGATGGACGGGCCCTGATGAAGGGCACCTGTCTTGAGGGCCCTGTCTTGCCGGGCCTCCTTGCCGGACGCCGCAGGACCGGGATCTGCCCGGGCGTGGGCCTCAGCCCTCCAGCTCGCGCCGCATCAGGGCGACATTGCGCAGGTTGGCCTTCCAGCCGATGTCGAAGATGTCCCCCAGCACCGGCACCATGCCCAGCAGCCAGTCGAGCATGATATTGCCCGCCATCTGCACGAGCACCCGCTTGCGGATGCCCATTTCCCAGGCCCGGATCACGATCCAGAGCGTCGGCAGCAGGGTCAGCGTGTCGCCCAGCCAGGGCACCAGCCCGACCAGCCCGTCCCAGCCGAAGCGGATCCGCGTGCCGGGCAGGCGGAAGGCCGCGTCAAGGCCGCGTGCCAGACGCTCCAGCCGTTGCAGGCGCAGCAGGTCCTCGGCGCGGGTGCTGCGGGAGGCGTGATGGGTCCAGGTCTGGGCCATCGGCTCAGTCCCGCAGGATGATGTAGAGCGCGTGGATGATGCCCGGGATGTAGCCCAGCAGGGTCAGGATGATGTTGATCCAGAAATGCTTGCCGAAACCGACCTGGAAGAAGACCCCGAGCGGCGGCAGGATGATGGCGAGGATGACGCGCAGGAAGTCCCCGCCGATGGAATCGGTGCGTTGATAGGCCATGCTTTCCTCCGTGGTTGCTTGCCGACCCAACGAAGGCCGGGCGCTGCCGGTTCCCTCAGCCCACAGCGCGGATACCGTGACGTTCCAGGAAGGCGGAGAGGTCGGCGGGCAGGGCATCGCCTTTCGGCCCGGCGCTGCGGGCGCGCTCCAGAACGGCCTCGTAGCGGGTCCTGAGCAGGGCGCGCTCGGCCTTGTCGCAGCTGTTCCAGGGGCGGTCCTGAAGGCCGGTCACCAGGGCGATGAAGGCCATCACATGGGGGCGTCTGCCGGCGCGCACCACCGCCTCGTAACCCGCATCGGCACCAAGGGCGCGCAGCGCCTCGGCGCTGGTGATGCCGGCGGCGTGGAAGGCCTCTTCGAGGGCGGGGCCGAGGTTGCGGATGCTGCGGATCGCGGTCATGGCCGGAGGGTGGCCCCGGATGGGACGCGGGTCAAGGGGAGGCGGGTCGAGGGGAGGCGGGTCAACGGGGGGGGCGCTGCCCCCGTCGCGTCAGGCGCGACTCCCCCGGGATATTTTCGGCCAGATGAAAGAGCCGGGCGCGGGGAAAAGATGTGGGACGCTGTGACGATTCAGTCCATTCAAGGGGGGCGGCATCCGGGATAACCAGAGAAGCCGTGGAAAGAGAAAGGCTTGCAAGATGTCCGAAAAACCCGACAGGGCCGCCGCGCGGGCGGCAGAGGCGCGGCTGATCGCGCCGGTTTCGCCGCAATTGCAGCGCGCCGGGGCGCTTTCGGTGCTGGCCGGGCTGCTCTGGCCGGTGCAGGCGGGCGGGCTGGCCTGGGCGGTCTCTGGCTGGGCCTCCGGGACGGAGGTGATGCAGCGCAGTCTTTGGGCGGCGGCGATCTTTCTGGTATGCGTGCTGCTGCGGGCGCTGCTGGAGCATCGGGCGGGAGCCCTGCTGTTTCGTGCCGCCGACCGGGTGATCGGGGGCGAGCGGGCCCGCATCCTGGGCCGCGAGGCGCTGAGCCGGGAGGCGCGGGGATCGGCGGCGGTGGCCGCGCTTTGCGTGCAGAAGCTGCCGATGCTGCAACCCTGGATCACCCGCTACCGGGTGGCGGCGCTGAAGGTTCTGCTGCTGCCGCTGGCGCTGCTGCTGCTGTCGGGCTGGGTGTCCTGGGTGGTGGCTCTGATCCTGCTGGTTTCCGGGCCGCTGATCCCGCTGTTCATGGCGCTGGTGGGGATGGCCGCCGAGGAGGCCTCGCGCCGGCAGCTGGGCGAGATCGCCTCGATGAACGACATGCTGATGGACCGGCTTTCGGCCTTGCAGGACATCCGGCTTCTGGGCGCGACCGAACGGGCGGCGGCGGATTTCGAGCAGCGCGCCGAGGGGCTGCGCGCGCGCACCATGGCGGTGTTGCGCATTGCCTTCCTGTCCTCCACCGTGCTGGAGCTTTTCGCGGCCATCGGGGTGGCCATGGTGGCGGTCTATGTCGGCTTCTCGCTGCTCGGGGTGCTGACCTTCGGCACCTGGGGGCAGCCGATGACGCTGTCGGGGGGGCTGTTCGTTCTGCTGCTGGCGCCCGAGTTCTTCCAGCCGCTGCGCGATCTGGCCGCCGCCTGGCATGACCGGGCTTCGGGGCTGGCAGTGGCGCAGGAGCTGGCCGAGGCAGAAACCGCCGAGCGGCTGAGCGTGCTGGGCGAGGGGACGCCGGCGACGCCGCTGGCAGGCCCGCTGGCGGTCGAGATCCGCAGCGCGGTGGCCGCCCTGCCGGGGCGCCTGCTGGCGCTGCCGGACCTGACGCTAAAGGCCGGAGAGGCGGTGGCGCTGAGCGGGCCGTCGGGAGCCGGCAAGTCGACATGCCTGATGGCGCTGGCCGGTCTGGTGCCGCTGGCAGAGGGCGAGATCCGGGTCTGTGGCCGGCTTCTGGACGGCGAAACAGCCGATGCCTGGCGCGCCCGAATGGCCTTCCTGCCGCAGCGCCCGCATTTCGGCGACATGACGCTTGAGGCCTACCTGGGCGGCCCGGACGCGGATCTGGAAACGGCGCTGGATCTGGCGCAGGCCGGCCGCATCGTCGCGCGCCTGCCCGAGGGGCTGGCGACGCGGCTGGGGGAGCGTGGCGGCGGGGTGTCCGGCGGCGAGGCGCGGCGGCTGATGATCGCGCGCGCCGTTGCCTCGGAGCGGGAGCTGATCCTGGCGGACGAACCGACCGCCGATCTTGATGCCGAGACCGGCGCCCGGGTGATCCGGGCGCTGCTGGACCTGCGCGGCGCCGGGCGCACGCTGGTGGTTGCAACCCATGATCCGGCACTGATTGCGGCGCTGGATCGCGCGGTGGAGGTAAGCGCATGAAACCGATGCTGAAGATGATGCGGCAATTGCTGGGGGCGGCGCCCTGGGCGATGACGCGGGGCGCCGCGCTGGCGCTGGTGGTGCTGCTGATGGGGGCGGCGCTGCTGGGCCTTTCGGGCTGGTTCATCACCGCCACCGGCATTGCCGGGGTGGCGGGCATGGGCATTGCCTTCGATGTCTTCCGCCCCTCTGCGGGGGTGCGCTTCCTGGCCCTTGGGCGAACGGCGGCGCGCTACGGCGAACGGGTTCTGACCCATGATGCGACGCTCAGGGCGCTGGCGGCGCTGCGGGTCGACCTGCTGCGCCGTCAGGCCCGGGCCGGGGCGCGTGCCCTGGCGCAGCTGCGCAGCGAGACCGCGCTGACCCGGATCATTGCCGATGTCGATGCGCTGGACGGGCTGGTGCTGCGGCTGCTGCTGCCGCTGCTGGCGGGGGGCTGTACCATCGTGCTGGCGGCGCTGGCCCTCTGGGCGCTGGTGGGCGGTGGCGTGGCGCTGATGCTGCCGCTTCTGCTGCTGCCGGGCGCGGCGCTGATCCTGCTGGTGCTGGCGCGGCGCAGCCTAGCACCGGCTTCGGAGGCGGAAGCCGCGCTGCAACGCCTGCGCCGGGGCCTGATCGACATGATCCGTGACCGCGAGGCGCTGATCCTTGCCGGCCAGATCCCCGAACGCCGCGCCGCGCTGGCGCAGGTTGACGGACAGGCCCGTGCCGCTGCCGCGCGGCTGGACCGGGCCGACCGGGGGGCAGGGCTGGCACTGTCGCTGCTGCACGGGATCGCCGTGGCCCTGGCCATCGTGCTGGCGGGGGCGCTGGTGGCCGCAGGGCAGGCGGGGGCCGCCGCCGCCGCCATCGCCGTCTTCGTGACCCTGGCGCTGGCGGAAGCGCTGCTGCCGTTGCGCCGGGGCGTGTCCGAGATCGGACGGATGGCCGATGCGGCGGGCCGGGTCGCGCCCGAAACGCCCGCCGAGGGCGCACCCGACTCCCCCGCGGATCCGGTGCCCGGCGCGCCTGCCATGGTCCTGACCACCCCGCAACAGCAGCTGATCCTGCAACCGGGGGATGCAGTGGCGCTGAGCGGACCCAGCGGTTCGGGCAAGACGACTCTGCTTCTTCAGGCCGCCGGACTGATTCCGATTCCTCCGGAGAGGTCTGTGACTTTTCAAGGAAGGTCGATTTCGCAATGGCGAGAGGCCGATTTTCGCAAGAATGTGATCATGCTGCCGCAACGCAGCGCCCTGATCGCCGGTTCCGTCCGCGACAACCTGACGCTGGCAGGACCCGCCGAAGACCCTGAAATCTGGTCGGTTCTGGATGCGGTTGACCTTGCGGAAGAGGTGCGCCGCCGGGGGGGACCGGACGCGCTTCTGGGCGAGGGCGGCGCCGGCCTTTCGGGCGGGCAGGCGCGGCGGCTGTGCCTTGCCAGAGCCTTGCTGAAAAGGCCTTCGGTGCTGCTTCTGGACGAGCCGACCGAGGGGCTGGACAGCGCCACGGCGGCCCGGGTGATGGCCGGCGTGCGGGCCTATCTGCCGCAGGCCGCGCTGCTGGTGGCGCTGCACCGGGGCGCCGACAGCGGGCTGTTCCAGCGCCGGGTGACGCTTGGGTAAGGCACAGGGATAGGTGATATTGTCACAGGGACTATTCCCGCCAAAGGACTAATGTCCGCCGCGATTGACAGGTCCGTGACTCACGAAATCGCGTAAAACGTGTATACTGTGCGCGGATCTGCCTTGAAGCAAGGAGAAACCGGGAATGGAGCTAGGTGTCGTCGAGCTGTCGCGACTGCAATTCGCGTCGACAGCCCTATATCACTTCCTCTTCGTGCCGCTGACGCTGGGTCTCGCGATCCTCGTGGCGATCATGGAGACTGTCTATGTCATGACCGGCCGCCCCATCTGGCGGCAGATGACCAAATTCTGGGGAACGCTGTTCGGGATCAACTTCGTGCTCGGTGTCGCCACCGGGATCACGATGGAGTTCCAGTTCGGCATGAACTGGAGCTACTACAGCCACTACGTGGGTGACATCTTCGGGGCGCCGCTGGCGATCGAGGGCCTGATGGCCTTCTTCCTCGAGGCGACCTTCGTGGGGCTTTTCTTCTTCGGCTGGGACCGGATGAAACCGGTCACCCACTGCATCGTCGCCTGGCTGGTGGCCATCGGGTCGAACTTCTCGGCCCTGTGGATCCTGATCGCCAACGGCTGGATGCAGCACCCGGTCGGAGCCACCTTCAACCCCGACACGATGCGCATGGAAATGACCGATTTCATGGCCGTGCTGTTCAACCCCGTGGCGCAGGCCAAGTTCGTGCACACCGTCTCGGCGGGCTATGTCACGGCCTCGGTCTTCGTGCTGGGCGTCTCGGCCTGGTACCTGCTGAAGGGCCGCCACCTGGAGCTTGCGAAACGCTCTATCACGGTGGCCTCCGCCTTCGGTCTGGCCGCAGCGCTTTCGGTCGTCGTGCTGGGCGACGAGTCCGGCTATACCGCCGGCGAGACCCAGAAGATGAAGCTCGCCTCCATCGAGGCCATGTGGGAGACCGAGCCCGCGCCCGCCCATTTCACCCTGTTCGGCTTCCCGGACAAGGAAGCGCGCGAGACGCATTACGCGATCCACGTTCCCTGGGTCATGGGCCTGATCGGCACCCGCTCCCTCGACACCCCGATCCCCGGGATCGACGAGCTGGTCGCCAAGAACAAGGACCGCATCCAGAGCGGCATCATCGCCTATGACGCGCTGATGACCATCCGCGCCGACAAGGACCAGGTTCCGGCCGATGTCCGTGCCACCTTCGAAGCGCATTCCGCGGACCTGGGCTATGCCCTGCTGCTGAAACGCTACGTGGACGATCCGCGCCAGGCCACGCCCGCGCAGATCCAGCAGGCCGCGGATGATACCGTGCCCGGAGTCGGCATCCTGTTCTGGGCCTTCCGGATCATGGTCGCCCTCGGCTTCGCCTTCATCGCCGTGATGATCTACTTCTTCTTCCGCTCCTCCTTCAAAGGGCAGAGCTATCCCCGCTGGGCCCTGCGCCTCGCGGTGATCGTGATCCCCTTCCCCTGGATCGCGGCAGAGATGGGGTGGGTCGTGGCCGAATTCGGCCGCCAACCCTGGACCGTGGACGGCGTGCTGCCGACAGCCCTTTCGGCCTCGCAGCTTTCCGTCGGCGACCTGCTGTTCACGCTGATCGGCTTCGTCGCCTTCTACTCTGTGCTCTTCGTCGTCGAGATGGGCCTGATGCTGAAATACATCCGCAAGGGTCCGCATATCGACGTCAAGGAAACCGAAGCCTGGATGGCCCGTCACGAAGCCCGCCTGACCTCGGACCGGGGTGACAAGCCCTACGCCGCAGTGCCGGCAGGGGAGTAAGAGACATGATCCTTTCCAACCTCATCGACTATGAAACCCTGCGGGTCATCTGGTGGGTGCTGCTGGGCGTGCTGCTCATCGGCTTCGCGATGACCGACGGCTTCGACATGGGCACCGCGGCGCTGATGCCCTTCATCGGCAAGACCGACATGGAGCGCCGCCAGGTCATCAACACCGTGGGTCCCGTCTGGGAAGGCAACCAGGTGTGGTTCATCCTGGGCGGCGGCGCGATCTTCGCCGCCTGGCCGCCGCTCTACGCGGTCAGCTTCTCGGGCTTCTACCTGGCGATGTTCCTGATCCTCGCCGCGCTGATCCTGCGCCCGGTGTCCTTCAAGTACCGCTCCAAGCGGGAAGGCACCCGGTGGCGGTCGACCTTCGACTGGTGCCTCTTCGTCGGCGGCGCGGTGCCCGCGCTGATCTTCGGGGTGGCCGTCGGCAACGTGCTGAAGGGCGTGCCCTTCGATCTGACGCCGGACCTGATCCCGCTCTACCCGGGCAACTTCATCCTGAAGCTGCTGTTCCTGCTGAACCCCTTCGCGCTGCTGACCGGCATCGTGTCGCTGACCATGCTGCTGACCCATGGCGCCGCCTGGGTGTCCTTCAAGGCCGACGGCGTGGTGGCGATGCGGGCCCGGGCCATCGGCTCGGTGACCGGCGTGATCTTCCTGGTGGGCTATGCCCTGGCCGGGATCTGGCTGGCGATCGGCATCCCCGCCTATCATCTGGCGGCCCCGGTCGTCACCGACGGCCCGTCGAACCCGCTGTGGTCCGAGGTGACGCGCGGCGGCAGCTGGCTGGCAGCCTATGGCGAACGTCCCTGGATCATCATCGCCCCGATCCTTGCCTTCGCCGGCATGGGTCTGGCGGTGCTGGGGCTGCGCGCCGGCCGCGAGGGCAGCACGCTGCTGTTCTCCAAGCTGGCGATCTTCGGCGCGATCTCCTCGGTCGGGCTGACGATGTTCCCGTTCATCCTGCCCAGCTCGCTGAACCCCACCGCCTCGCTGACGGTCTGGGACGCCTCGTCCTCGCACCTGACGCTGTTCATCATGCTGGTGGCGACGGTCATCTTCCTGCCGATCATCCTGCTCTACACCGCCTGGGTCTACAAGGTGCTCTGGGGCAAGGTCACGGTCGAGGACGTCGCCAAGAACTCCGAAACCGTCTACTGAGAGGACCAATGCGATGTGGTATTTTGCCTGGCTTCTGGGCCTGCCCCTGGCCGCCGTCTTCGCCGTCATGAACGCCATGTGGGTCGAGCTGCAGCGCGACCGGCGCATGGCCGAAGGCGACGAGGAATAGCCGCCCTGATCCAGCCGCCGGGCCCCGCAAGGGGCCCGGCTTTTTCATGTGAGGGACCCCGAGATGAGCTACAAGGAAAAGGCCGAGGAGATGCGCGCCAACCTGCGCACCCTCTACAAGAGCGCCCCCGAAGCGACCCGCGGCTTCGGCACCCTGTCGAAGGCCGTGAAGGAGGCCGGCGTGCTGGAGGAACGGCAAAAGGAGCTGATCGCCACCGGCATGGCCCTGGTGATGCGCTGCGAACCCTGCATCATCAGCCATGTGGAAGCGCTGGTGAAGCTCGGCGTCACCCGCGAGGAACTCTCGGACGTGATTGCCATGGGCATCCAGATGTCGGGCGGTCCGGGGCTGATGTACGGCGCCAGGGCCCTGGCCTGCTACGACGAATTCGCCGCCGCCTGAGAGGCTCTTTCTCATCTGGCCGGAAATATCCCGGGGGAGTCTCCGCTGGAGACGGGGGCAGAGCCCCCAGCCCCCGGTGCCGCCGTCGCTGCCCCCTAAAGGGGAGGCCCCGAAAAAAGGCGGCCCCGGCGCCCTAGAGCATCCATTCCATCGGCAGCAGCCGCAGCACCCTGGTGCGCAGCCGGTTGATCAGCCGGGTGTTCGGCTCGTGATGCCAGAGCACCTCGTTGCCGTCGCCGTCGCGGGTCCGCCAGGTCAGCCGCCCCGGGCGGCTCTGGCTCAGCGCATAGGTGGTCGCCGGCAGGTCCAGCGTGCGGCTCAGCAACCCGGCCAGGCGCGGGCTCTCGATCAGGAACCCCATCTCGGTGTTCAGCCGCGCCGAACGCGGATCGAAGTTGAAACTGCCGATGAAGACCCGCTCGCCATCCATCACGAAGGTCTTGGCATGAAGGCTCGCCGTCGAGCCCGCCAGGGCATGGCGCATCAGCCGTTCATGGGGAAAGACCGGATGGGCGCGCAGCTCGTAAAGCGACACGCCCGCGCTCAACAGCGCCGTGCGATAGCCCATGTAGGCGCTGTGAACCGAGACGACATTGGTCGATTCCAGCGAATTCGTCAGCACCCGGGTCCGCACCCCGCGCTCGGCCAGCCCGCGCAGCCGCCGCGATCCCAGCGGCCCCGGCACGAAATAGGCCGAGGTCACGTCCACCGAATGCCGGGCGCGCTCCAGCAGGGCGCTCAGCGTGGTGATCAGCAGCTTCTCATCCGCCAGCACCCCGGTGCCCTTGGCCGGGTCGTCGCTATAAAGCGTGACCCGCGTCCATTCCAGCGCCGGCTCCTCCTCCCAGAGGTCGGCCACCACCGCCGAGGCCCGGATCGCCTCGACATAGTCCTGGCCCTGCAACGTCTCGCGCGCGGTCTCGGCGGCGGCGTGCAGCCGGTCCAGCCCCGAGGGATGGCCCGCCTTCAGGATCCGCGCCACCGGATAGGCCGAGGCACTGGCCCAGTAGTGATCGAAGGTGCAGGCGGCCTCCTCGGCGGCGGGGCCGGCGGCCAGCACGTCGAAATCGAAGATGTGCACGCCCGGCCCGTAGGCAAAGTAGCCGTCCCCGATATTGCGCCCGCCCAGGATGGTCACCGCCCCATCGGCGGTCATCGCCTTGTTGTGCATCCGCCGGTTCAGCCGCAGGAAGTCGAACAGGTAGTTCAGCGGCCGGGGCCGGCGCAGCACATAGGGGTTGAACAGCCGCACCTCGACATTCTCCAGCCCGTCGAGCGCCGACATCACATCATCCAGCCCGCGCACCCCGTTGTCGTCCAGCAGCAGCCGCACCCGCACCCCGCGCGCGGCTGCGGCGCGCAGCTCGTCCAGCAGCAGCCAGCCGGTCGTGTCGGCCTTCCAGATGTAATATTGCAGGTCCAGGCTTTCCTCGGCGGCGCGCGCCAGCCGGACCCGGGCCGCCAGCGCCTCGCGCCCGTCGCCCAGGGGATGCACGCCGCTGCGGCGGGGATGGTGATGCATCAGCGCCAGAACCCGCGCCCCAAGCGCCGTCCGCCCCGAAATCGGCATCCGCCGCGATCCCCGGCGCACGGCATTGGCGGGCAGGGGGTAGCGCAGGCGCAGCCCCAGGATCAGCGCCACGATCAGGCCGGCAAGGAAAACAACTGTCGTCATGCGGTCCGGGAAAGGTCCTTCTGGTGGCCCAAGGCGTCGTTCCCTACCTTGTAGCGTGTCCCGGGGCTTCGGAAAGCCACTTTCGCGTCAGCCCCGGAGCAGCCCCCCTCGACGGGCGCCCAAAAACAGCGCAAACCCTGCACGGGGCGGCGTTTTTCCTGCCCCCGGCGCGGCCCGGTGCGGGATTGGCTTTGCAGTTTCCCGCGCCCCGGCACAGTCGGGGACGGGCCGCCGCGCCCGCAACCGGAACGACCCCGAAAGGACCCGACGATGTTCGATCTTCTCATCCGCAACGCCACGCTGCCCGATGGGCGCAGCGGGATCGACATCGCTGTGCGGGACGGACGCATCGCGGCGCTGGACACCGGCATAGCCGCCGAGGCCGCAGAGGTCATCGATGCGCAGGGACTGCTGGTCAGCCCGCCCTTCGTCGATCCGCATTTCCACATGGACGCGACCCTGTCGCTGGGCCTGCCGCGCATGAACGTCTCGGGCACGCTGCTGGAAGGCATCGCCCTCTGGGGAGAGCTGCGCCCGACCCTGACCCGGGAAGCGCTGATCGAACGCGCGGTGCGCTACTGCGATCTGGCCGTTTCCAAGGGGCTGCTGGCGATCCGCAGCCATGTCGATGTCTCCGATCCCCGGCTGGTCACCGCCGAGGCGCTGCTGGAAGTCCGAGAGATCGTGGCGCCCTATATCGACCTGCAACTGGTCGCCTTCCCGCAGGATGGCTACTACCGCTGCCCCGAGGCCGAGGCAGCGCTGAGCCGCGCGCTCGACATGGGGGTCGATATCGTCGGCGGCATCCCGCATTTCGAACGCACCATGGCGGATGGCGCGGCCTCGATCGCGGCGCTGTGCCGGATCGCGGCGGACCGCGGCCTGCGGGTCGACATGCATTGCGACGAGACCGACGATCCCCTGTCGCGCCACGTCGAAACCCTGGCCGCCGAGACCATCCGCTTCGGTCTTCAGGGGCGCGTCGCCGGCAGCCACCTGACCTCGATGCATTCGATGGACAATTACTATGTCTCCAAGCTGATCCCGCTGATGGCCGAGGCGCAGCTGCACGCGATCCCAAATCCGCTGATCAACATCATGCTCCAGGGCCGCCATGACACCTATCCCAAGCGCCGTGGCCACACCCGCATCCCCGAGCTGATGGCGGCGGGACTGACGGTGGGCTTCGGCCAGGACTGCGTGCTGGATCCCTGGTACTCCATGGGCAGCGGAGACCTGCTAGACGTGGCCCATATGGCGCTGCACGCGACCCAGATGGGATCGGGTGCCGACAAGCGCGCGCTGTTCGATGCGGTGACGGTCAATTCCGCGAAAATCATGGGGCTTGAAGGCTATGGCCTTGAGGTCGGCTGCCATGCCGACATGGTGCTTCTGCAGGCCCGCGATCCGGGCGAGGCGATCCGCCTGCGGCCGAACCGCCTGAAGGTGATCCGCCGCGGCAAGGTCATCGCGGAAACCGCGCCCGAGGTCACGCGGCTGACGCTCTCCGGGCGCCCGGAGCAGGTCGATCCGGCGGACTACGCCCCGCGCCACGCCTCTTGATCATCTGGTCAGGAATTGCCCGTTTGCCGGGCATTTCCTGCACTTGGCTCTGCCTCAAAGGGGGCGCCGCTTGACAGGGCGGCGGCCCCGCGCCCCCATGGTCCTGCCGCCGCGTCAGGCGGCCAGCAGAATGTCCGCCGTCAGAGCGGACCGCAGAGGGAGACCACCATGACACGCATCCTGATCAACCGCCGCCGGCTTCTGGGCACCGGGGCAGCCCTTGGCGCCGCGACGCTGTTCGCGCCTGCGCTGCGCGCCCAGGGCACCCCCGTGAAGGTCGCGGGCATCCATGCCTCGCCGGTCGAGAACGCCTGGAATTCCGTCCTGCACGCCGCGATGCTGGCGGCCGACCAGGAGGGCGTGATCGACTACACCTTCTCCGAAGGGGTGTCCGGCACCGATTACCCGCGCGCCATGCGCGAATATGCCGAAGCCGGCAATGCCCTGATCGTGGGCGAGGCCTACGCGGTCGAGCGCGAGGCCCGCAGCGTCGCCAAGGACTATCCCGACACCGCCTTCCTGATGGGCTCTTCCGGGGAGGCCTCGGGCGATAATTTCGGCGTCTACGGCACCTGGAACTGGGAGGCCGCCTATCTCTGCGGGATGCTGGCCGGGGCGATGACCCAAAGCGGCACCGTGGGCAGTGTCGGCGCCATGCCGATCCCCGAGGTCAACATGCTGATCAACGGCTTTGGCGACGGCGTGAAGGCGGTGAACCCGGAAGCGAAACACGTCGTCTCCTTCATCGGCACCTTCTTCGATCCGCCCAAAGCGCGCGAGGCCGGTCTGGCGCAGATCGACAGCGGCGCCGACATCCTGTTCGGCGAACGCATCGGCACCGCAGATGCCGCGAAAGAGCGCGGGATCAAGGCCATCGGCTCCATGATCGACTACACGCCGCGCTACCCGGACACGGTCTTTGCCAATGCCATGTGGTCCTTCCGCCCGCTGCTGGACGCGGCGCTGGCCGATGTGGGCGCCGGCAATCCGGTGGGCAAGAACTACACGCCCCTCAGCCTGATGAAGGACGGCGGCAGCGATATCAAATACGTGGAGGGCGTGGCCCCCGAGGCCGCCGTGAAGAAGATGCTGGAGACCCGCGCCGCCATCATGGCCGGGGAATTCGAGGTGCCGCGCAACTTCGAGGCCCCGGCCTGACGACCCGACCCGTGACGACCTTTTCCGATGCCCTGGACCTCGCGCAGGCGATTTCCGGTGGGGGGATTTCCCCCGCCGGGGCCATGGCGCTGGCGCGGGGGCGCGCGGCCGAGGTCGCGGATCTGGGGGCGCTCAGCTGGCTTTGCGACGAGGATGTGCCCGAGGGGCAGGCCGGTCCCTTCGCCGGCGTGCCGCTGCTGGTCAAGGATCTGGGCGGACCTTTCGCGGGCATCCCGATGCGCGCGGGATCTGCCGCGTTGCAGGGCAGGAAGGGCGCCGCCGACAGCGATCTGGCGGCGCGCTTCCGGGCGGCGGGGTTCCGGCCCTTCGGTGCGACCACCGTTCCGGAGTTCGGCCTGTCGCTGTCTTCCGAGCCGCAGGTCGGGCCGCTCTGCCGCAATCCGCTGGATCCCCGGCTTGGCGCCGGGGGATCCTCGGGCGGCAGTGCGGCGGCGGTTGCGGCGGGGATCGTGCCGCTGGCCCATGCCACCGATGCCGGGGGCTCCATCCGGGTGCCGGCGGCGTCCTGCGGGCTGATCGGGCTGAAACCCTCGCGCGGGGCGATCCCGGGGGGGCCGGGCTTTGGCAACCATCTGGGCGGGATCGCCAGCGAATTTGCGCTGACGCGCAGCCTGCGCGATGCAAGGGCGCTCTGGCCCTGCCTGACGGGACGGGTGCGCGGACCCTATCCGGATCTTGCGCAATTGCCCGAGGAGGGGCGCTTTACCCTGGGCATCGTCCTCGACACCCCCGGCATCGCACCCGAACGTCAGGCCGCCGTGGAAACCGCCGCCCGCGTGCTGGAGGCCGCGGGCCATGCGCTGAGGGTGATCCCCGCCGCCCGGCTGGACCGCATCCGGCGGGTCAGCGCCCGGGGGTTTGACCGGATCATCTCGGCCAACCTGGCGGCCCTTGGCGATGCGGGGCTGGATCTGTCGCTTTGCGAACCGCTGACCCAGAGCTTTGCAAACCGGGGCAAGACCCTGAGCGCAAAGGATCTCTGGTCCGCGCTTGAGGCCGGGACCACGGCGGCCCATGCCCTGTGGCATCTCTTCGAAGAGGTCGACGTGCTGCTCACACCGATGCTCTCCTGCGCACCGCTGCCGCTGGGCGCTTTCCCCACCGATCACGCGGATCCGGAGGCACAGCTGCACCGGATGGACACCTATGCGCCCTATGCGGCGCTGGCCAATATCACCGGCGCTCCGGCGCTGACCCTGCCGGTCGGGGCCGATGCCGCCGGCCTGCCGCTGCCGGTGCAGCTGATCACCCCCATTGGCGGCGACCTGCGCCTGCTGTCCCTAGCCGCCCCGCTGGAGGCGCTCTGGACCCATCCCATCCCGCTGTTCGGAGGCTGCGCATGACCCCTGTCCTGGAACTGTCGGGCATCACCAAGCGCTTCGGCGCCGTCACCGCGAACGAGGATGTCTCCCTGCATCTGGATCAGGGTGAAATCATCGCCCTTCTGGGCGAGAACGGCGCCGGGAAGACCACGCTGATGTCGATCCTCTTCGGCCATTACACCGCCGATGCGGGTAAGGTGCGGGTGAACGGTGCGCTGCTGCCGCCCGGGCGGGCGCGTGCGGCGATCCGTGCCGGGGTCGGCATGGTGCATCAGCATTTCGCCCTCGCGCCCAACCTGACCGTGCTGGAAAACGTCATGGCCGGGACCGAGCCCCTGTGGCGGCTGCGTTCGGACCGCGCCGGGGGGCGGGCGCGGCTGCTGGCGCTGTCGCAGCGCTTCGGGCTGAAGGTCGATCCCGAGGCCCGCGTCTCCGACCTTTCGGTCGGCGAATGCCAGCGGGTCGAGATCCTGAAGGCGCTGCATAATGAGGCGCGGGTGCTGATCCTGGACGAGCCCACCGCCGTGCTGACCGCGCAGGAGGCCGAGGGCCTGTTTGCCACCCTGCGGGAGATGGCATCCCAGGGCCTGTCGCTGATCTTCATCAGCCACAAGCTGCACGAGGTCATGTCGGCCTCGGACCGGGTGGTGGTGCTGCGCCGGGGCCGGGTGGTGGCGGAACGGCGCACCGCCGACACCTCGAAGGAGGAACTGGCCGAGCTGATGGTGGGCCGCGCCGTTGCCCGCCCCGAACGGCGTCCCGCGCGTCCCGGCGCGGTGCTGCTGGAGGCGGTCGGGGTGCAGGCCAAGGGCCTGAAAGACCTCAGCTTCCGGCTGCATGGGGGGGAGACGCTGGGGATCATCGGCGTCTCCGGCAATGGCCAGACGGCGCTGGCCGGGCTGGTTTCTGGCCTGCTGGCCCCGGCAAGGGGCGATCTGCTGATCCGCGGGCAGCGTCCGGCGCGCCACGACGTGCCCCACGCCATTGCCGCCGGGATCGGCCGCATCCCCGAGGACCGCCATGCCGAGGGCACGATCGGCGACATGACTCTGTGGGAAAACGCCGTGCTGGAGCGGATCTGGGCGCCGGAATTCTCGGCCCATGGCCGGGTGAAGCGCGCTGCCGCCCGTGCCGCGACCGAGAAGATCCTGAAGGATTACGACGTGCGCGGTGCCCGGGTGGACGGGCGCATCCGGCTCTTGTCGGGGGGCAACATGCAGAAGCTGATCCTGGGCCGGGTGCTGGAGGCCGGGCCCGATATTCTGGTCGCGGCCCAGCCCTCGCGCGGGCTGGACGAAGGTGCGATTGCCGGGGTCCATGCCCGGCTGCTGGAAGCCCGTGCGCGCGGCGCCGGGGTACTGCTGATCTCGGAGGATCTGGAGGAGGTGCTGGCGCTTTCCGACCGTATCCGTGCCATCGTCGACGGGCGGCTGTCGCCCGCGATCCCGGTGGCGCGCGCCGATGCCCGGCTGCTGGGACTGATGATGGCGGGCGACTGGGACGCCGCCGCCGCCATCGAAAGCGGGGAGACGCCCGATGCGCCTTGAACGCCGCGACAGCCCCGCCGCCGCGCTGACCCTACTGGCGCCTCTGGGCGCGATCCTGGCGGCACTGCTGCTGATGGGCCTGCTGATCATGCTTGCGGGAGGAGACCTGCTGCGCGCCTACGGCCTGATCCTGAAGGGCGCGCTTGGCTCGCGGCTTGGCATTTCCGAGACGCTGACGCGGGCGACACCGCTGATCCTGACCGGGCTCGCGGCGGCGGTGGCCTTCCGCGCGCGGCTCTGGAACATCGGGGCCGAGGGGCAATTCTACATGGGCGCACTGGCGGTGGCGGCCTTCGGGATGATCCCTGCCGTGGCGAGCCTGCCCGCGCCGGTTGCGATCCTGCTGTCCCTGATCGCGGGGGCCGTGGCGGGGATGATCCTGTTGCTGGTGCCGCTGGGACTGCGGCTGAAATTCGGCGTCGACGAGGTGGTGACCAGCCTGCTGCTGAACTTCGTCGCGGTGCTGTTCGTGTCGATGATGATCGACGGGGCGATGAAGGACCCGCTGGCCTTCGGCTGGCCGCAATCGGTGCCGGTGCCCGACAATGCGGTGCTGCCCAAGCTGCTGTCGCGCTCGCGCCTTCATGCGGGGCTGCTGATCGCGCTGGCCGCCGCGCTGGTGATCTGGTGGGTGCAGGCGCGCACGGTCTTCGGGCTGCGGGCGCGGGCGGCGGGCCTCAGCCCCCGGGCGGCAGCCTTCGCGGGCGTATCCCTCGGGCGCACGCTGATCGGCATCGCCTGCCTGTCGGGGGGCCTTGCGGGCCTTGCCGGCGCGATCGAGGTCATGGGGGTGAAGGGCTATGTCACCACCGACCTGTCCCCCAGCTACGGCTATTCGGGGATCGTCATCGCGATGCTGGCAAACCTGAACCCGCTGGGCGTGATCGGCGCGGCGCTGTTTTCCGCCGTCATGTTCGTGGGCGCCGACAGCATGTCGCGCGCCATGGGCATCCCGTCCTACATCGCCGATGTCACCGTGGCGCTGTCGCTGCTGTGCATGCTGGTGGCACTGTTCCTCACCCAGTACAGGATCCGCAGATGAGCATTCTTCTGGATATTCTCGGCTCGGTCGGGCTGTGGGAGGCGGTGCTGCGCATTGCGACACCGCTGGTCTTCGGCACGCTGGGCGTGCTGCTGTGCGAACGGGCAGGGGTGCTGAACCTCGGGATCGAGGGGATCATGACCTTCGGTGCCATGCTGGGCTGGCTGACCGTCCATGGCGGGGGCGATCTGTGGCTGGGGATGCTGGCCGCTGCTGCCGGAGGGGCGCTGTTCGGTCTGCTGCACGGGCTGATGACGGTCGTGCTGGGCCTGTCGCAGCACGTCACCGGGCTGGGCATCACGCTTTTCGCCTCAAGCTTTGCCTATTACGTCTTCCGCCTGGCGGTGCCGACCTCGTCCAGCCCGCCGACGGTCACGCCCTTCGCGCCCTGGCCGGTGCCGGGCCTGTCGCAGATTCCCTTCCTGGGGCCGGTGCTGTTCGACCAGACGCCGCCGACCTATCTGGCGCTTGTGCTGGTCGCGGTGCTGGGCTGGGTCCTGTTCCGCACGCCGCTCGGCCTTGCCATCCGCATGGCCGGAGAGAACCCCCATGCGCTGGACGCCCAGGGCATCGACCCTATCCGCCTGAGGATCGGCGCAGTGATGGCGGGATCGGCGCTGATGGGGATGGGCGGCGCCTTTCTGACGCTGGCGGCCTTCAACAGCTTCTTCCCGACCATGGTGCAGGGGCGCGGCTGGATCTGCGTCGCGCTTGTCGTCTTCGCCGTCTGGAGGCCGGGCCGCGCCTTGCTGGGCGCGGGCCTCTTTGCCTTTTGCGATGCCTTCCAGCTGCGTTTGCAAACCGTGGTGGACGGCGTGCCCTACCAGCTTTTCCTGATGCTGCCCTATGTGCTGTCGATCCTGGCGCTGATCGTCATGGCACGGCGCGCCCGGGTGCCCCAGGCGCTGATGCAGCCCTACCGGCGGGGAGAGCGCTAGCCGGAAATCGGCGTCCAGATCACGTCATCGACCGAGGGGGCGGCGGTTGCCAGCATCGCCAGCCGGTCAAAGCCCATGGCAATGCCCGCGGCCTCGGGCATCAGGGAAAGTGCCGCCAGGAACTCTTCATCCAAAGGATAACGTTCGCCGTAGATCCGCTCCTTTTCGTTCATTTCCGCCTCGAACCGGCGGCGCTGTTCCTTCGGGTCCGTCAGCTCTCCGAAACCATTGGCCAGCTCCACCCCGCAGGCATAGACCTCGAAGCGCTCGGCCTCGCGCGGGTCATCGGCGCAGGTGCGCGCCAGCGCGGCCTCGGCCACCGGATAGCGATCCAGCACGGTCAGCCGGTCATGGCCCAGATGCGGCTCCACTTTCTCGGACAGGAGGCGCGAGAAGATGTCGGACCAGGTGTCATCCCCGGCCAGCAGGACACCGGCAGCCTGCGCGCCCGCGGCCAGCGCATCGCGATCCGTGCGGCCATCGGGCAAGAGCGTCGCCAGAAGGTCGATCCCGGCATGGTCGCGAAACGCCTGCGCGACCGAGATCCGCTGAAACGGCACGAAGGGATCGCAGGACAGCCCCCTGTGGCGCAGCAGGGGGCTACCGGCGGCCTTGCAGGCCAGGCGCGCCATCTCGGCCACGTCCTGCATCAGCACGGCGTAATCCTCGCCGGTGCGATACCATTCCAGCATGGTGAATTCGGGGCTGTGCCTCTGGCCGCGTTCGCGGTTGCGCCAGACATGGGTGAAGGCGGCAATGCGCGGCTCGCCCGCTGCCAGCAGCTTCTTCATGGCGAATTCAGGCGAGGTGTGCAGGTACATGGTCCGCGCCGCACCATCGTTGCCGATCATCGCGGTGGAAAAGGCATGAAGATGCGTCTCGTTCCCGGGGCTGGGGACAAGGGCGTTCGGATCGACCTCGACAAAGTCCTGCGCCGCAAGGAAGCCCCGGATGGCCGCCTGCGCACGGTTGCGCGCCAGCAGCGCCGGGCGGCGGTCTGCGTGTCGGGAGGGGCTCCACCACGGGGATTGGGACATGAAATGCACCTGAAGTCTGGATTTTCCTGTAATCATCGGCTAGGGCCGGGCACGATCGGGCGCATACCCTGCGCCGCAGCCACCCACAAGGAACAACACCCGATGAGAGTCATCGCTTCCTCGCTCCGCAAGGGGAACGTCGTCGAGCAGGACGGCAAACTGTTCGTCGTCCTCAAGGCCGAGAACTTCCACCCCGGCAAGGGCACGCCCACTACCTCTGTCGACATGCGCGGCATTCAGGACGGCGTGAAGGTCACCATGCGCTGGAAGACCACCGAGCAGGTGGAAAAGGCCCTGGTGGACGAACGCGAATACGATTTCCTCTATGACGACGGCGAAGGCTACCACTTCATGGAGCCCGAGAGCTTCGAGCAGGTCACCGCGTCTCCCGATGTCGTGGGCGACAGCGCCGCCTTCCTCGAGCCGGGGATGCGCGTCTTCCTGCAGACCTTCGAAGGCAACCCGATCTCGATCGAACTGCCGCAGCGCGTCACCGTCGAGATCGCCGAGACCGAGCCGGTCCTGAAGGGCCAGACCGCGTCGTCGTCCTACAAGCCCGCGATCACCAATGTCGGTGTCCGCATCATGGTCCCGCCGCATATCGCCGTCGGTACCCGCGTGGTGATCAACACCGCCGACCTGACCTATGTGGAACGCGCCAAGGACTGATCCCTTCGCGCCAGACCTGAGGAAACGCGCCCTGCATTGCGGGGCGCGCTTTCGTTTCAGCAGCAGTCGGCGCGGTGCCGGCTGCTGTTGGGCCCGCCGATGCGGCGGCGCAGGACGCGCGACAGGCTGTCGATCCCGGCCGTCATCAGCCCGGTGGCGATCAGCAGGATCAGGGCGCGGTCCAGCCGCAGCTCCTGCACGGCACTGTCGATGAAAAAGCCCAGTGTGGCGACGCCCAGCAGGCCCATCACGGCGGTTTCCCGCAGGATGATCTCCCACCGGTAGAGGCAGAGGGCAAGGAAGCTGCCCGAAAGCCTTGGCGCGATCTCGAACCCCCAGAGGCTGAGGCCGCTTGGCGCATCCGCCCGCAGGCCCGGCACCATGGTTTCGCCCTGACGGCCCAGCAGATGGGCGATGATTGCCCCGTTGTGCAGCGCCAGCGCCAGCACCGCCGGCAGCATGGAAGGGCCGAAAACCTGAAGGAACAGGTAGGCCAGCATGTATTCCGGGAAGCTGCGCAGGATCACCAGCACGATATGGCCCAGCCAGCGCAGCGGGCGCGGCGTGACCCGCGGCACCAGCGATCCGAAGGCGCCGAAGGCCAGGATCCCGGTCAGCGCCAGCGCGATCTGCGCGACCAGCAGCGTGGCCCAGAGGCCCGGCACCGCCTGATCGAAGACCAGCGGGCGCAGCCAGTCCAGCAGCGCGGCGAAATCCCAGCCGTGACGCAGCGGCGCCGGCACGATGTCCTGGGTCAGAAAGCGCATCAGCGCGCCCGGTCCCATCGGCAGGCTGTCGTAGCGCGCCAGTGTCACGATGGCCGCCAACAGCCAGAGCGGCGCCAGCCGGACCCGCATCCAGATCCGCATGGAGGCGATCAGCGCCACGTAGCAGATCATGATCGCGCTTGCCGCGCCGTAGTCACCCACCTGGAAGAAACTGTCGAGCTGGAACCCCAGCGTCGGCAGCCCGATGAAACCCAGCACCGCTGAGGAGCGCAGCGCGCATTCCAGACGGTAGAGCGTGTAGCTGGTCATGGCAGAAAGCGCGAGGGGCGCACGCGCAAAGAGGAAGCGCGACAGCGCATCGACCTTCGGCGCCAGCGCCTCCGAGGGGCGCTGATCGGCCTCTTCCAGCAGCTCCGAAAAGACCTTGGCGAAAATGCCCATGTAGGGCAGGGCAATGGCCAGCACCCCCGTCGCGGGCGCGATGCCGAGGATCTGCATCAGCATCAGCGCCCAGAACAGCTCGTGCACGGAGCGCAGGGCGATGCAGAGCCAGCGGACGGGACGCAGGTGGTAGAAGGGCGCGAGGCACAGGCCCACGGCGCCCCCAAGCGCGACGCCCGCGACGGCAAAGCAGATGGTCAGCCAGATCGCGGTGCCGATGGCATCGACGGCGCTGAAATCGGGCTGCAGGAAGCCAAGCGCCATCCGACCCACCACCGGCCAGGGATTGTGATCGGCCATCCCCAGATCGGCAAAGGGCAGTGCCAGCAGCGCCAGGACGGCGAACAGCAGGACGACCTTCAGCCGGGGCCGCTCAGGCCGCGTAAAGGTCTGCAAGCTGGGCATCGCTCACCTCCGAAGGGGGGGCATCGAACAGGATCGCGCCACGGCCGATGCCGACCAGGCGCGTGGCATAGCGGCGGGCCAGACCCACGTCGTGCAAGGCCGTCAGCGTGGTGTCGAAACGCGCCTGAAGCTGTTCGATCAGCGCGGCGCCCTGGGTTTCATCCACCGCCGAGACGGGCTCATCGCCCACCAGCAGCGCGCCGCCGCGACAGAGCGCGCGCGCCAGCGCCACGCGCTGTTTCTGCCCGCCCGAGAGTGCCTCGACCTTGCGCGGCGCCAGGTCCGACAGGCCCACCAGATCAAGATAGGCCCGGATCCCCTCGCGTTCGGGGCCCGAAAGCCAGACCAGCGTGCGCAGGTTGTGCCATGCGGCGTGATCATCCAGCCGCCCCATCAGCACGTTGCGCGCCACCGAAAGCTGCGGCACCAGCGCGTGATCCTGCGGCACCAGCGCCACCCGGTCGGTGGCGCTGGTCTGGGTGTAGACGCGGCTCAGCAGGGTGGATTTCCCGGCGCCGGACCGGCCCAGCAGCACAACGTGCTCTCCGCGCGAAAGGGCAAACTGCACCTCGCGCAGCACCGGCCGCTGACCGTAGCCCAGGGTTTCCCCGTCAAGCCGCGCAAGGCTCATTCGATGAGGCCCAGCGTCTTGCCGGTTTCCTCGACCGGGTCGAAATCGGCGTTCTTCGCGGGAATGAAGGCCTCGCGCGGGAAGGCGTTCAGGATCTCGGGGTCGTGCAGGTTGACCAGCGCGTCCTGGACCTTCTGGATGAAGCCCTCGCCGAAGGTCGCGTCCACGTCGCCGCGGATCGTCCAGTTGTAATCCGGGTAGGGCGGCGTCTGCCAGATCACCTTGGCCTTTTCGGTATCCGGGTCATGCTCGGCCAGGGCCTTGTCGTAGACGGCATAGTTCAGCGCGCCGATGTCATAGGCGCCCGAGGCGACAAGGCGCAGGGTCTGCGAATGATCCCCCGAGAAACCGACCTTGGAGAAGAAATCCTCCGGCGCCTCGCCGGTGTCTTTGCGGATCCAGTATTCCGGCATCAGCCGCCCCGAGGTCGAGGTCTTGGCGCCGAAGGTAAAGCTCAGCCCCTTGGCGGCTTCGGGGAAATCGTCGCTTTTCTCAAGCCCCGTCGCGGTATTGGCGATGAAGTAGGAGATGAAGGTCGGGTCTTCCTTGCCCTGCGCGATGGTCTGGGCGCCCGGCACCGCCAGACGTGCCTGCACCGAGGTCAGGCCGCCGAACCAGGCCAGCTGGATCTGGTTGTTGCGGAAGGCGGTGACCGATGCGGCGTAGCTTTTCACCGGCACGAACTTCACGTCGACACCCAGCGTCGTCGAAAGATAATCGGCCACTTTCGAGAACCGCGCGACCAGTTTGGTCTCGTCCTCATCGGGGATGGCCGAGAAATACAGGGTTTGCGCCGAGGCATGGGTCAGCGAGGCGACCAGGAGGCCAAGGGAAAGGCCGATGGTTTTCAAAGACATGGAACAATCCGTTAATGTACTGGTGTAACAGGGCGGGCGGCGGTCATCCCCCGGACCGGGCGCGCTGCCGGCCGGGGGACGGATATGCCTGCTACTGAACCCTGACATGGCTCACGTCAAGGTGACACGGTGCGTCGCGGGCGGTCAGAATTCCTCCAGCTCGGGCCGCTTGCCGATCGAGACATGGTCTATCTCTTCCAGAGCGAAGCCCTTGATGATGGCCGGGATCATCATGCAGACCAGCACGAAGATCGGCAGGCCGACGACGGTGATCACCTGTTGCAGCGCATCCAGCCCGGCATCGCCCGCCAGCACGATCAGCATGGCGGCCACCAGCCCCTCGGCGGCGCCCCAGAAGACGCGCTGATGCACCGGGCCCGGCGTCGGCGTGCCGGTGCAGAGCATGTCCACCACCAGGGAGGCGGAGTCCGAGGAGGTGGCGAAGAAGATCGCCACGATCACCACCGCCAGGCCCTGGATCAGCTGGGTGGCCGGGAAATGCTCAAAGAAGGCGAACATCGCCAGCGGCACGCTGTCGCTCACCGCCTGGCTGAGCTGGCCGGCCTGGTCGCCTATGGCGGCACGGGCGGCGGCGCCGATGCCGTCGAATTCCATCGCCTGCCAGCCGAAGATCGCGAACCAGATCAGCGTGAAGAGCGAGGGGGCCAGCAGCACGCCCGCCACGAATTCCCGCACCGTGCGCCCGCGCGAGATCCGCGCGACGAACAGGCCGATGAAGGGCGACCAGGTCACCGTCCAGGCCCAGTAGAACACGGTCCAGCTGCCCTGCCAGCCCCAACCGGGGGTATCGGGGTTCTCGTCCGCCAGCATGTCGTTCCAGAACGCCAGATGGAACAGGTTGTCGAAGTAGAGGCCGAAGGTCTGCACGATGCCGCGCAGCAGGAACAGGGTAGAGCCGAAGACCAGCACGAAGACCATCAGCGCGACGGCCATGCCGATGTTGATGTTCGACAGCAGCTTCACCCCCTTGTCGAGCCCCGCGACGATCGAGGTGATGGCGACCAGCGTCAGTACGGCCAGGATGGCGATCTGCACCACCGGCCCAGTCCCGGTGCCGTAGAGCGCATCCAGACCGGCGGCGATCTGGCTGGAGCCCAGCCCCAGCGACACCGCGACCCCGAACAGCGTCCCCAGGATCGAGGCAATGTCGATGGCCTTGCCGACGGGACCGTGAATCCCTTCCTTCAGAAGCGGATAGAAGACAGAGCTAACCCTGACCGGCAGCTCGTAGCGGTTGATGAAATAGGCAAAGCCCAGCCCCGGCAGGGTGAAGATCGTCCAGGTGTGCAGCCCCAGGTGATAGATGGCGATGGACATGGCATCCTTGGCGGCCTGATCGGAAAACGGCTCGACCCCGGGCAGCGGTGGCTTGGCGAAATGGCTCATGGGTTCGGCGACGCCCCAGAACATCAGCACCGTCCCGATACCGCCGGCAAAGAGCATCGTGAACCACGACAGGTTGGTATATTCCGGCCGGCTCCCCTTGGGGCCAAGACGGATATGGCCGTGCCGCGACATCGCCGCCCAGATCAGGAAGCCCAGCCAGACATTCACGCCCAGGATGAAGAACCAGCCCAGGTTGGTGACGATCCAGGCCCGTCCCGCCTTGAAAGCCGCGCCGATGGGGCCGGGGGCGACCACCAGCGCCAGGACGAAGAGGATCGTCAACCCGGCTGAGACGAAAAAGATGGTTGGATCGGTGCGCAGTCCCAGCCGCTTCGCCAGTGAATGCATGTGGCAGTCTCCCTGTCTCAATTCTGCTGTCTCAGAACCGAACGGCCCGGTTCCGGGGTTGTTCCAAGAAAACTCCCGACCGGGGCGCGGGGCCTGCGCAAAAATGCGGCAGGCATGCGCGGGGGACCGCGCGTAATGTCGCGGCGACACGATGCATGGCTGCACGCCGCGGCGATCCGGGACAGCCTGCTCGGGCACCGCCCGGAAAGGAGATCGCATGTTTTCACTGGACGGACAGAAGGCGCTGATCGTCGGGATCGCCAATGAGAATTCCATCGCCTACGGCTGTGCCCGGGCGCTGAAGGCGCAGGGGGCAGATCTGGCGATCACCTACCTGAACGAGAGGGCCGAGCCCCATGTCCGACCGCTGGCCGAGGCCCTTGGCGCCTCGATCATCGCGCCGCTCGACGTGGCCGATCCCGCGCAGATCGAAGCGCTGTTCGCGCAGATCGGCACGCAATGGGGCCGGCTGGATACGCTGCTGCATTCCATCGCCTTCTGTCCGAAGGAGGATCTGCACGGGCGCGTCACCGATTGTTCGCGTTTGGGGTTCCAGCAGGCCATGGATATTTCCGTCGGCAGTTTCATGGAGCTGGTGCGTCTCTCCGAGCCGCTGATGGCGGACGGGGGAACCTGCATGACCGTCAGCTTCTATGGCGCCGAGAAGGTGGTGGAGAATTACAACATCATGGGGCCGGTGAAATCCGCGCTGGAGAGCGTCACGCGCTACATGGCGGCCGAGCTGGGGCCGAAGGGGATCCGCGTCCATGCGCTGTCGCCCGGGCCGCTGAAGACCCGCGCGGCCAGTGGCATCGCGCATTTCGATGCCATGCTGGACGCCGCGGCGGCGCGCGCCCCGACCCATCAGCTGGCCACCATCGAGGATTGCGGCGCCTATGCCGCCTTTCTGGCCAGCCGGGAGGCCGCCAATGTCACCGGGGGGGTGCATTACATCGACGGCGGCTTCAACATCCTGGGCTGAGGAAATACTTGAGCTTCACCCCATAACAAACTGTCAAAGCGTCATTTCCCTGATTCCCCCAGACAGGATCAGCGGCGCTTCGGTGGCCGCTTGAACGGCCTCCGGCGTCACGCCGGGGCCGCATTCCAGCAGGTGCAGCCCATCCGCCTCGGGCCGGATCACCGCCAGTTCCGTCACGATCAGGCTGACCGGACGCAGGGCGGTCAGCGGCAGGGTACAGCGCGCGACGATCTTGGGCTTGCCCCGGGCCGTGTGCTGCATCGCCACGATGACCCGCCGGGCGCCCGCCACCAGATCCATCGCGCCGCCCATGCCGGGCACCATGTGGCCGGGCACCATCCAGTTCGCCAGCAGCCCCCGCGCATCGACCTGAAGCCCGCCCAGCACCGTCACGTCCAGATGCCCGCCACGGATCAGTCCAAAGCTCATCACGCTGTCGATCGAGGCCGCGCCGGGCACCGCGGTCACGAAGCCGCCACCCGCATCGGTCAGGTCCGGATCCTCCATCCCCTCGGGCGGGCGGGCGCCCAGGCCAATGACGCCGTTCTCGGCCTGGAAGAACACTCCGCGCTCGACCGGCACGAAGCTGGCGACCAGCGAGGGCAGCCCGATCCCGAGGTTCACCAGGCTTCCCGGCGCGATCTCCTGCGCGACGCGGCGGGCAATGATCTCCTTTGCGTCCATCAGTGCGGCCTTTCCAGAATGTGATCGACCAGCACGCCCGGGGTCTTCACCGCATCGGGCGGGATCACCCCCACTGGCACGATCTGGCCGGGCTCGGCGATGGTGGTGGTGGCGGCCAGCGCCATCACCGGGTTGAAGTTATGCGCGGTCAGGGAATAGTTCAGATTTCCGAGGTAATCGGCCTCATGCGCGGCGATCAGCGCCACATCGGCCTTCAGCGGCATCTCCAGCAGGTAATCGCGCCCCTCCAGCGTCAGGACCTGCTTGCCTTCGGCGACCAGCGTGCCGACGCCCGTCGGGGTCAGCACGCCACCAAGGCCCACGCCGGCGGCACGGATACGTTCGACCAGCGTGCCCTGGGGCACCAGCTCGACCTCCAGCGCTCCGGCGATCATCTGGGCCTGGGTCTCGGGGTTCAGCCCGATATGGGAGGCGATGACGCGCCGCGCCGCCCGTGCGGTGATCAGCTTGCCGATGCCCTTGCCGGGCATGGCGGTGTCATTGGCGATGATCGTCAGGTCGCGGGCGCCGCGCGCCACCAGCGCGTCGATCAGCCGGTGCGGAGAGCCCACGGCCATGAAGCCGCCGATCAGCACCACCGCCCCATCCGGCACGAGCGCGGCTGCCTGCGCCGCCGTGATTGCCGTCTTCATCCGCGCCCCTCCCGCCTGCCGCTGGGTCAAGAATGGCGGCGAAGGGGCAGGCGGGCAATGCGGCAGCGCGCCTCAGAGCAGGGCGGAGATCACCTGCGGCAGGTCGCGGGGCGCCTCGCAAAGCACGGTGGCACCGCCCTCGGTCAGCTCCTCTGCGCTGCCATAGCCCCAGGTCACCCCGACCGAGCGCAGCCCGTTGCGCGAGGCCGCGCCGGTGTCATTGGCCCGGTCGCCGATCATTATGGCGGTTTCGGGGGCGAAGCCCTCGACCGTCAGCATATGGGCGATCAGCGCGCCCTTGTCGTCAAAGCGGCCGTCCAGCTCGGCGCCGTAGATGCCGTCGAAATAGGGCGCAAAGTCGAAATGCGGGATGATCTTGCGGGCGAAGGGCGCGGGCTTGGCGGTGCAGACGAAGATCCGGAAACCTTTGGCGCGGAAGCCCTCCAGCGCGGCATGGATGCCCTCGTAGGGGGTGGCGTTGAACATGCCGCCTTGGTCGTTGTAGCGGCTGCGGTATCCGGCGATGCCGTCCTCGACGCGGGTTTCCGGCAGGAAGGCGGCAAAGCTCTTGCGCAGCGGCGGGCCGATGATCCAGCCCAGGTCCTCATGCGGGGGGGCGCTGACGCCCAGTTCTTCCAGGGCGCCCCGGAAAGAGCCGATGATGCCGATCCCGGGATCCACCAGCGTGCCGTCAAGGTCGAAGAGAAGGGTCTTGGATGCGGACATGAGGGGGCTCCTGTTAGGTGGCGCCCCAGTGCCCGGACCCGCGCCCTGATGCAAGGGCGCGGGCGTGGTTGCGCGCTAGATCAGCTCCTGGCGTTTCGGCAGGAAGATGGTCAGCAGGCCGAAGACCGGGAGGGCCGAGCAGAGTTCGAAAACGAAGCGAATGCTGGTGACGTCCGCCAGCGCGCCGATGCCCGCCGCCGCGATCCCGGCGATGCCGAAGGCCGCCCCGAAGAAAAGCCCCGCAACGGTGCCCACCTTGCCCGGCATCAGGTCCTGCGCGAAGACCATGATCGCCGGCAGCGCGGAGGCCAGGATCACCCCGATCACCATGCTGAGCACGCCGGTCCAGAACAGGTTCGCGTAGGGCAGCAGCAGCGTGAAGGGCAGCACGCCCAGGATCGACACCCAGATCACCGTGCGCCGACCGATCCGGTCGCCCACCGGGCCGCCGATGATCGTGCCCGCAGCCACCGCCGCCAGGAACAGGAACAGCATCCGTTGCGCGCCGGTCGTCGACAGGTCGAAGCGGTCGATCAGGAAGAAGGTGAAGTAGTTCGTCATGGAGGCCATGTAGACCTGCTTGGAGAAGACCAACACCAGCAGGATGGTGACCGAAAGCGCGACGCGGCGCGGCGCCAGCACGTTCTGCCGGGGCTTGGCCTTGCGGCGCGCGGCAGCGACCCGTTCGCGGACGTGCCAGCGGCTGACGCCGGTCAGCACGATCATCCCCACCAGCGCCACCAGCGCGAAGGCGGCCACGGAATGGCGGCCCAGCGGCACCACGATGAAGGCGGCCAGCAGCGGCCCGACGGCCGTGCCGAAATTGCCGCCCACCTGGAAGACCGACTGCGCCAGACCAAAGCGGGTGCCGGCGGCGGCGCGGGTGACGCGGCTGGCCTCGGGGTGGAAGATCGAGGAGCCGATGCCGATCAGCCCGGCGCCGCAGATCAGCAGCCCGTAGCTGGGCGCGAAGGCCAGCGTCACCAGACCCACCATGGTCGAGGCCATGCCGAGCGGCAGCGTCCAGGGGAAGGGCTTCTTGTCGGTGACCATGCCCACCACCGGCTGCAGCAGAGAGGCGGTGACCTGGAAGCAGAAGGTCAGCAGGCCGATCTGCCAGAAGGCCAGGGCAAACTCGGACTTGATCATCGGATACAGCGCCGAGAGCAGCGACTGCATGAGGTCGTTCATCAGATGGCAGCTGGCAATCGCGCCGAGGATCGCGAAGCTGGTGCGGGCGGTATCGCGGGAGGGCGAGAGGCCGATCGTGGCATCCGTCATGGGAGGCTCCTGTTTTTCCTCCTCCTAGCGCAGGTTGCCATGGCCGATCTTTCGTGGTTTGGTCATGTTTCTTTCAGATCGGGCCAAAGTGATGTCTCAGTCGATTTCCGCGCCCTCCGACCTGTTCAGCCGCATTGCCCGGATCGAGCAGGCCGAAAGCCGTCTGGTCAGCCTGGCCTCGGACTATCCGCAGGGCACGCAGGTCCATGCCCACAGCCACCCGCGCCACCAGCTGATGCATGCGCTGAGCGGCGTGGTGCATGTGCGCACGGGGCAGGGCAGCTGGATGGTGCCGCCCGACAGCGCACTGTGGATCCCGGCGGGCTGCGTGCATTCGGTGGACATGTTCGGCGCGGTGCAGATGCGTTCGACCTACCTGCGGCCTTCGGCGGGGGATGCGGGATCGGCGGGGCCCCGGGTTCTGGCGATGAACGATCTGGCCCGGGCCCTGATCCTGGCGGTGGGCCAGATCGCGGACATCGACAATCCCTCGCATCGCGACACCCTGCTGATGGAGCTGCTGATCGAAGAGATCGCCCGCCTCGAGGATCAGCCCCTGGCCCTGCCGCTGCCCAACGAGGCGCGTCTGTTCGCGCTTTGCCAGCGGTTCCTGCAAACCCCCGGAGAGCGCGCGCTGGACGAATGGGCCGCCGAGGCGGCGATGAGCCGGCGCAACTTCACCCGGCGCTTTCGCGAACAGACGGGCCTGTCGCCGGACCGCTGGCGTCAGCAGGCCAGCGTGATCTCGGCGCTGCCAAGGCTTTCCGCCGGAGAACCGGTGACCCGCATCGCCCTTGATCTGGGCTATGAAAGCCCCGCCGCCTTCACCACGATGTTCCGCCGGCTGATGGGCTGCACGCCGCGCGCCTGGCGCGCCCGCCCGAAAGGCTGAGGGGCGCCGCAGCGCCCCCCATCTCATTCATTTCTCGGGCAAAAGCCCCCTTGGGCTGAAGCGCAGAACCAGCAGCAGCAGCACCCCCATGACCAGCATCCGCATATGCGCCGCCGAATCCACCAGATGCTCCTTCAGCCCGCCATCGGGGAAGGGCGCGGCGATCATCGTCATGATGTCGGGGCCCCAGTCGCCCGCCTTGACCCAGAGATACCAGATCAGCACGCCGCCAAGCGCCGCACCCCAGTTGTTGCCCGAGCCGCCGATGATCACCATCACCAGGATCAGGAAGGTATAGCGCAGCGGGTTGTAGCTGGAGGGCGTCATCTGCCCGTCGAGAGAGATCATCATCGCCCCCGCCAGCCCGATCACCGCCGAGCCCAGCACGAAGATCTGAAGGTGGCGCCGGGTGACGTTCTTGCCCATGGCGGCGGCCGAGACCTCGTTGTCGCGGATCGCGCGCATCATCCGCCCCCAGGGCGATTTCAGCGCCATCTGCGAGGCCCAGATCAGCAGCAGCACGACGATCAGGAACAGCACCAGGAAGGCCAGCTTCACCAACAGGGTCGAGGCCAGCACCGGATCCATCCCCCAGCCCTGCGCCATCTTCACGAAGCTGGCCGAATTCTGCAGGTCGATCTCGTAGGGGACGGGCCAGGGCCGGGGAATGCCGTTGACGTTCAGCACGCCGCGGTCCAGCCATTGCTCGTTCTTCAGGATCGCGACTAGGATCTCGGCAATGCCGAGGGTCGCGATGGCCAGGTAGTCGGAGCGTAGGCCAAGGGCGGTCTTGCCGACCAGCCAGGCAGCCCCGGCGGCCATCAGCGCCCCCACCGGCCAGGAGACCAGCGTCGGCAGGCCCAGCCCGCCCAGGTTCCCGGCAGCGGAAGGGTTGATCGCCTCGATCGCGGCGACCGCCGGATCGAACAGCCCGCGATAGGCGAAGAAGCCGACGATCAGGATCAGCGTGACCAGCAGCCCGCGCCCCCGGATGCGCAGCTTGCGCCAGACCTGCGCCGCCAGGATCAGCGCGATGATGGCCACGGCAAAGGCCGCGATCAGCCCCATGCCCCCGGCCCGGAAGGCCCCGGGCGTCGGCGGCATGGAGATCAGCACGGGCGCGATGCCGCCAAGCGCGAGGAAACCCATGGCGCCGGCGTTGAACAGCCCCGCATAGCCCCATTGCAGGTTCACCCCAAGCGCCATGATGGCCGACAAAAGCCCCATGTTAAGGATCCCGAGCGCGGAGTTCCACCCCGAGGTCACCCCCTCGATCACCAGCAGCAGGGCAAGGACGGCGAAGAACAGCGGCGCGCGCAGCGCCGAGGTTTCGCCCGGTTGACGCGAGGCGCTCATACGACTTTCCCCCTGAAAAGGCCGGTCGGCCGGAAGATCAGCACGAGGATCAGGATCGTGAAACTGACCGCGTACTTGTAATCGGTGGACAGAAGCTGGACGAGGCCCTCGGGCTCCCATCCGGGGATCAGATAGGTGGCGACCTTCTTCCAGGCATAGGTCAGCCCGACCTCCGAGAAGGAGATGATGAAGCCGCCGACGACGGCGCCCACCGGGCTGCCGATGCCGCCGACCACCGCCGAAGCGAAGATGGGCAGCAGGATCTGGAAATAGGTGAAGGCCTTGAAGGACTTGTCGAGCCCGTAGAGCGTCCCCGCGATGGTCGCCAGCGCCCCGGTGATGATCCATGTGACGGTGACGACACGCTGCGGGTCGATGCCCGAGAGCAGCGCCAGATCCTCGTTATCGGAAAACGCCCGCATCGACTTGCCGGTGCGGGTGCGGTTCAGGAACCAGAACAGCGCCACCATGACGATCAGCGCCGTGATCACGGTGATCAGCTGGGTCGAACGCAGGGTCAGCGGCTCCGACAGGCCCGTCATCTCGCGCCACTGGCGGGCGTTGATGACAAAGCGGGCGCCGTCGTCGAAATTGATCTGGTCGACCCCGATCAGGAATCGGGTGAGCGCATTCATCACGAACATCACCCCGACCGAAACCATGACCATCACCACCGGCGAGGCGCGTGTGACCCGGTAGTAGCGATAGACCACGCGGTCCGTACCCAGAAGCAGCGCGGCGGTGATGACGATGCCGAAGGGCAGGGCCAGCAGCGCCGTCGGCAGCGGGCCGAAGCTGATCCCCATGGCCTGGAAGCCCCAGGTGATCAGGATCACGACCCCGGTGCCGAAGGCCATGGTGTCGCCCTGCGCGAAATTCGAGAAGCGCAGGATCGAATAGACCAGCGTGACGCCAAGCGCGCCAAGCGCCAGCTGCGCGCCATAGGCGGTGGCGGGGATGATGACGTAGTTGGTGATCGCGACCAGCGCGTTGATGACATCCATCTCTCAGCCCCCCAGGAAGGTGCGGCGGACCTCCGGATCGGCCAGAAGCGCCTCTCCGGTGTCGGTGTAGCGGTTGGCGCCCTGCACCAGGACATAGCCCTTGTCGGCGATCTCAAGCGCCTGGCGGGCGTTCTGTTCCACCATCAGGATGGAGATCCCGGCCCGCGCCACCTCGATGATGCGGTCGAACAGCTCGTCCATGACGATGGGGCTGACGCCCGCGGTGGGTTCGTCCAGCATCAGAAGACTGGGCCGGGTCATCAGCGCGCGGCCCACGGCCACCTGCTGACGCTGCCCGCCGGACAGCTCTCCGGCGTTCTGACGGCGCTTTTCCTTCAGGATCGGGAACAGGTCATAGACCTGGGCGATGGTATGGCTGAAGTCATCGGTGCGGATGAAGGCGCCCATTTCCAGGTTTTCCTCCACCGTCATGGTGGGGAAGACGTTGTTGACCTGCGGCACAAAGCCCATGCCCTTGCGCACGCGCTGTTGCGGGGTCAGGGCGGTGATGTCCTCTCCGTCGAAGGTGACGGAGCCGCCGCGCAGCGGCAGCATCCCGAAGACGGCCTTCATGGCGGTGGACTTGCCCGCGCCGTTGGGGCCGACGATCACCGCGATCTCGCCCTTTTCGACGCTCAGCGTGCAGCCGTGCAGGATGTCGGCCTTGCCGTATCCGCCGGTCATGTCGGCGGCGTTCAGAAAGCTCATGACGCCTCTCCCGTGCCCGCTTCGTCGCCCAGACCCGGCTGCGCGCCGTGGGATTCATCTGCCATGACTTCGGCTTGCTCGTCGGACTTCACCTTGTTCTTCAGGCCGGTGCCCAGATAGGCCTCGATCACGGCCTCGTTCTCCATGATATGGGCGGCCGATCCTTCGGCCAGCACCTTGCCCTCGGCCATGACGATCACCGGGTCGCAGAGGCGGCCGATGAAATCCATGTCGTGCTCGATCACGCAGAAGGTATAGCCGCGCTCCTTGTTGAGCCGGACAATGGCGTCGCCGATGGTGTTCAGCAGGGTGCGGTTCACCCCGGCGCCGACCTCGTCCAGGAAGACGATCTTGGCCTCGACCATCATGGTGCGACCGAGTTCAAGCAGCTTCTTCTGACCGCCGGACAGGTTCCCGGCCTTCTCGTCCTTCAGATGAGAGATGGTCAGGAAGTCGAGGACTTCATCCGCCTTTTTCAGCAGCGCCGCTTCTTCTTCCCGGATCCGGGCGCGCTGGAACCAGCTGTTCCAGAGGGTTTCGCCGGTCTGGCCGGCGGGCACCATCATCAGGTTCTCACGCACGCTGAGCGAGGGGAATTCATGGGCGATCTGGAAGGTACGCAGCAGCCCCTTGTGGAACAGCTGGTGCGGAGAGAGCCCGGTGATGTCCTCTCCGTCCATGGTGACACGACCGGAGGTCGGTGCATGGACCCCGGCAATAACGTTGAAAAGCGTGGATTTTCCGGCCCCGTTGGGACCGATCAGCCCGGTGATCGAACCGGTGGCGATCTCCAGGCTGGCATTGTCGACGGCCCGGAAGCCGCCAAAGGATTTGACGAGATTATCGACCCTTATCATGGGCGCCCCTGATCTCTGGCGTTACGCGAAGAACGCGCCGCAAGATGTTGTTATAAAAGTGAAACAGCCCGGTCATCCCGGGCTGTTCCGCGATCATGCCGCCGTCAGCGGTATTTCACGGTCTCGATCTTGTCGTCCTTGATCTCGATCTCGCGGAAGGTGCCGGCGGCTTCGCCGCTGCCGACCAGGTTCACCGCCGTCGCGCCCTCGTAGTCGATGGGCTTGCCTTCCTTCAGCAGTTCCAGACCCTTGGCCAGATCACCGGGATAGATCTTTTCGCCGGGACCGTTGGCGATCTCCATGATCTTGTCCTTGTAGACATTGGGATCGGTGGAGCCCGCCGCCTGCATCGCCAGCAGCATCAGCGCGGCCCCGTCATAGGAGGCGCCGGAATAGGCCGAGGTGCCGTCAAAGCCCGCGTCCTTGGCCATGGTCAGGTAGGTGTCCATGCCCTGGCCCTCGCTGTCGGGCAGCTGACCGAAGGAGCCGTTGATCTCGGAGCCGAAGTTGTCCTGCAGCGTCTGGGAGACCATGCCATCGGGGAAGACGAAGGTGTCGAAGGCGCCGGTATCAAGCGCGCCGCGCAGGATGCCCGAGCCGCCCTGGTCGATATAGCCCGCGATCACCAGCGCATCACCGCCCGCAGAGGCCAGCGCGCCGACTTCGGCGGAATAATCGCCCTTGCCGTCCTCATGCGCGGCAGAGATCGTGACCTTGCCGCCCTTGGCCTCGTAGGCCTTCTGGAAGCTGTCCGCGAGGCCCTTGCCGTAATCGTTGTTGGTATAGGTGACGGCGACGGATTTCAGACCCTTTTCCAGGATCTCGTCGGCCATGACCTCGCCCTGGCGGGCGTCCGAGGGGGCGGTGCGGAAGAACAGGCCGTTGTCCTCGACCGTCGAAAGCGCCGGAGAGGTCGCCGAGGGCGAGATCATCACCATGCCGTTGGGCAGGGCGACGTTCTGAAGGACGGCGGTGGTCGCGCCCGAGCACATGGCGCCCAGGATGCCCTTCACGCCATCCGAGGTGACCAGGGTTTCGCCGGCGGCGGTGGCGGCGGCGGCATCGACGCAGGTGCTGTCGCCGCGCACGGGCGTCACGGTGTCGCCATCCAGCAGCTTGCCGCTGTCGGACACTTCCTTCATTGCCATCTCGGCGCCGGCAGCCATCGCCGGGGCCAGCGATTCAAGCGGGCCGGTAAAGCCCAGCAGGACGCCCATCTTGACGTCCTCGGCAGAGGCCGCAGAGGCGCACAGCGCCATGGCCGCCGTGGCCAGAAGAAGCTTTTTCATTGAGATACTCCCGTGTTGGAACTCGCGTTCTGGGGCGAGGCTAGTTTGCGGCCCGCGAAAAGGGAAGCGGGCTGCGCAGGCTCGATGCAGGCACAACGACGCGGCAGGTCAAGACCGGGTCCGGAGCGCGACCGGCGGGTTCACGCCAACGTGCAAAGTCCCGGAGGCCGACGCTGAAACCCTGGGCGGGCAGGGCGCTTTGCAACCCCAAGCTGACGAGATTGTGAACACCTGCCGCAACGACCCGTGCGCAATGAATTTGACAGTTTTGTGACGCCGCGCGCAGGCTTCCGGAATATCTGCACGTACAAGGAATTCATCATGCGTCTGAGCTCTTCGCGTTTCTGCCTGACCGTCTCGGCCCTGGCCGTGGCCGCCGCCACGACCCTCAGCCTGGCCGGCCCCGTTGCCGCCCAGGACGCGGCCAAGGTGCCGCAGGACGACCTGCTGAACGCCACGGTCTGGATGGAGACCTCGGTGGAATACAAGGCCACCGTCACCCAGCTGTTCAAGCAGGCGCAGACCCAGCTGGACAAGGCGCTGGCCGACAAGAGCTGGACCGCGGTCGCCGACAAGGAACCCGCCGGCTACGAGGATCTGCCCGTCGCCATCGTCTCGGACCTGGATGAAACGCTGCTGGACAACGGCAATTACGAAGCCTCGCTGATCACCCGCGGCACTTCCTACAGCTCCAAGGAATGGACCGATTACGTCAATTCCCAGACCTCCGAAGCGGTTCCGGGCGCGCTGGCCTTCCTGAAATACGCGGCCTCCAAGGGCGTGACGATCTTCTACGTCTCGAACCGCAAGTCGATCGAGAAGGACGGCACCATCGCCAACCTCAAGAAGCTGGGCTTCCCGATGACCGAGGGCGTCGACACGGTGCTGCTGAAGGGCGACCAGGAAGGCTGGGGGTCCGACAAGGAAAGCCGCATCGCCTTCGTGGCGCAGAAATACCGCGTGGCGCTGCTGATGGGCGACAACCTGGGTGATTTCTCGGATGCCGCCGGCGGTTCGCTGGAAGATCGTGACGAGTTCTTCAAGGCCAGCCAGGACCACTGGGGCAAGGACTGGATCATGATGCCGAACCCGGAATACGGCTCCTGGGAATCTGCGGCCTTCGGCGGGGACTGGTCGAAATCGCCCGATGAGCGCCGTCAGATGAAGAAGGACGCGCTGAAGCCCTGGACGCCGGCGAAGTGAGAAACGGGCAGGGGGTGGCGACACCCCCTGCCGGATGCCTCAGCCGCCAAGGCTGGAGCGATAGGACGATCCGCCGGTCGAACCGAAGCCGCCGCGCGAGGACAGCGTGGCCTTGGTCATCGGCGCCTTGCCCAGCGTGGTCTGGGGTTTCTTGAACAGCGACGAGTTCAGCTTGGCCTTGCCCGAGTTCGAGGAATAGGCGGCGGTCCCGGCAGCATTGGTGAACTTGCCATTGGCGGTCTTGTAGAGCGGCTGCGCGGCGGCCATGCCGGTGCGACCGCCCATCATGTTGCCGATCAGGTAGCCGGCCATCAGCGGCAGGAAGATGCTGCCCATGCCGCCGCCCTCGTTGCCCATGGCCTGGGCCTCGCTCTCGCAGTTGCCTTCACCATGTTCCTGCTCGCAGGTGGCCTTGCTGTCGTAGCGCGGCGCGGTTTCCACGTTCAGCTGCTGGGCATCGGCAAAGGCCGTCTCGCATTCCTGGACCGAAAACAGGCCGCTGTTGTTGGAGGCCGCCTTGCAGCTTTGCAGGTCCGGGAAGGCCTGGGCGTCGACCTGGTCCTCCCGGCAGCCCGCCAGCGCCGCGAAGGATGCGGCCCCCACGATCGCCAGGGCAACTTTCCTCGAGCGTTTTCTCATCTGTTCCTTCCTCGTTCCCGCGTCAGTCGCGAATGAAATGCGGCTTGAACCGCGACAGGTCCTGGGTGATGCGCCCGCGGTCCTCGCGCAGGCCGATGCCGGCACAGGCACCGCCCACGATCCAGGATCCGATCACGGGGCGGAACCCGTCGAAGACCGGCAGCGGCGCATAGGCCTGCAGGATCCTCGGGTAAGAGCCATATCCCGCATCGTCCGAGGCCTCAACCTTGCGGCCGCCCTCGAAGATCCGCACCGAGGCGCCTTCGCGCGAGAACAGCGGCTTCGACACGTAACCATTTGGGAAAATGGAAGAAACATCGGAACGTTCCAGATCGTCGGCGAAATAGGCGGGCAGGAGGTTCGGATGCCCCTCGAACATCTCCCACAGCACCGGCAGCAGGCCCTTGTTCGACAGAACCGATTTCCACGCCGGTTCCAGGAACAGGCAGCGGCTGTCGGCGATGGAGCGGGCGTAATCCTCCTTCAGCAGGTCTTCCCAGGGATAGAGCTTGAAGAGCACGCCCATGACGCGGTCTTCCTCGTCGAGGAACTGGCCGTCGGTCGACAGGCCGATCTGTTCCAACTCGACGAAATGGGCGCCCATGTCGGCATCGCGTGCGGCCCAGGCCATGCATTCGACGGTGCCGTAATCCTCTTCGTTGCCGGCGACGGCGGTGAAGTGGATGTCGGTGCCGGGGTCGAACAGCTCCTGGAAGCGGGCCACCATGGCCTCGTGGATGCCGTTGAACTGGTCATCACCCTCGGAGAGCACGCCGGCGGCAATCTGATCCTCCAGCCAGCTCCACTGGAACGAGGCGCTTTCATAGAGAGAGGTCGGCGTGTCGGCATTGTATTCGAGAAGCTTCGCGGGCCCGTGACCGTCATAGGCCAGGTCGAAGCGGCCGTAGAGCTCGGGCTGCTGGTCGCGCCAGCTGTTGGCCACCAGATCGCGGAAGGCTTCGGGGATGGCGAGCTTGGTCGTCAGCTCTTCGGAGGCGATGATGCGCGCGGCGGCCTCGCGGCACATGGCGTGCAGCTCGGTCGAGGGGTCTTCGATGTCGTCCTCGATCTCGCGCAGCGTGAAGCGGTAGGCCGAGGTTTCGTCCCAGTACGGCTTGCCATGCATGTCGGCAAAGGTGAAGCCCAGCTCCCGCGCCTTGTCGCGCCAGTCCGCGCGTTCGGGAAGAGAGATCTTTTCCATGAAATTCCTTAAGGTGGGACAAGTCCTTGAACTTACTCAGATGGTCGCGTTGCAGCCGACATGCAAGATCACGGGCACGTGTGCAGAGGGCGTTTTATCGACGCAATCAGGCTGCCCTCCACGCCTACCATATCTTTACATTACATAATACCGATTATCCAGACACCGGAGGGGTATCGAAGATACCCCTCCGGTGTCTGGAAAATCACTAATATGTTAACAACTTAGCAGGCACTCTTAAGGTTATGCCTTCGGAGCGGATAAGCGCCGCGGGATCTCTCCTGCGGCGCTTATCGTTTATTTACAGGGAATTAAGCCGTTCAGCCGAGCGCATAGCCCGCGCCGCGCACGGTGCGCAGCGGATCGTCACCGCCATGCAGACACAGCGCCTTGCGCAGCCGCCCGATATGCACGTCGACGGTGCGCGTATCGACGTAGATGTCGCGCCCCCAGACCCGGTCCAGAAGCTGTTCGCGCGACCAGACGCGACCGGGCTTCTCCATGAAGGTCGAGAGCAGCCGGAATTCCGTCGGCCCCAGCTTCAGTTCCTGGCCGTTGCGCTTCACCCGGTGGGTTTCCGCGTCCAGAACGATGTCCTGATACTCCAGCCGTTCGCCCATCGCGGCAGGCCGCGTGCGGCGCAGCTGGGCGCGCACCCGCGCCATCAGCTCGATCACGGAATACGGTTTGACCACGTAGTCATCCGCCCCGGTTTCAAGGCCGCGCACCCGGTCCACATCCTCGGACCGCGCGGAAAGCATGATGATCGGCACGCCCCGCGTCTCGGTCCGCATCTTCAGCTGGCGGCAGACCTCGATCCCGGAAAGGTTCGGCAGCATCCAGTCCAGCACGATGATGTCGGGCGCGACCTCATCCACCAGCAGGATCGCCTCTTCGCCATTCTCGGCACGGCTGACCTTGAAGCCCTCGGCCTCGAGGTTGTAGGCCAGCACTTCGCGCTGCGCCGGTTCATCCTCCACCACCAGGACGGTGGGTTGCTGATCCTGCGCCATCTCAGCCGTCTCCGAGCGGCGCCTGCGGCGCGACGGACGGATCGGTCGAGGTCTTGTCGCCCTTCTGGCGCGCCTCTTCCGGGGTGCTGCCGGTAACCAGATAGACCACTTGTTCCGCGATCGAGGTCACGTGGTCCCCCATGCGCTCGGTGTTCTTGGCCATGAAATGCAGATGCATGCAGGGCGTGATGTTGCGCGGGTCTTCCATCATGAAGGTCAGGAATTCGCGGAACAGCGCGTTGTACATCTGATCGACGTCGCGGTCGCGGGCGATCACGTCCTCGGCCAGGGCCAGATCGCGCTGGATATAGGCGTCAAGCGCATCGCGCAGCATCGCCTCCACTTCCCGGGCCATCCGCCGCAGCGCAGAGTTCGCGCCCTGGATCGGCGCCATCTGGTTCAGGACCGTGGTGCGCTTGGCCATGTTCTTGGCGTAATCGCCGATGCGTTCCAGATTGCCGGCGATCTTCATGATCGACAGCACGATGCGCAGGTCCGAGGCCGTGGGCGCGCGCAGCGCGATGATGCGCGCGGTCTCTTCCTGGATCAGCTCTTCCAGCTCGTCGATGGCCTTGTCGCCGCGACGCACCTGTTCGGCCAGTTCCTCGTCCCGGGCCTCCAGCGCCTGGGAGGCATCGAAGATCGCCTGTTCCACCAGGCCGCCCATCTTCATGATCCGCGCCTGGACAGCCTCCAGGTCGCGGTCAAAGCTTTTTGCGATATGTTGAACCATGTCTGTATCCTGTCGGGGCCGAGGCTCAGCCGATCCGCCCGGTGATGTAGCTTTCGGTGCGCGGATCCTTCGGATTGGTGAAGATCTGGCTGGTGTCACCGAATTCGACGAGGTTGCCGAGGTGGAAGAAGGCGGTCTTCTGGCTGACCCGTGCCGCCTGCTGCATGGAGTGCGTGACGATGACCACGGAATAGTTGGTGCGCAGCTCGTCGATCAGCTCTTCCACCTGGCTGGTGGCGATGGGATCGAGAGCCGAGCACGGCTCGTCCATCAGCAGCACCTCGGGTTCGGTGGCCACGGCGCGCGCGATGCACAGACGCTGCTGCTGGCCGCCCGAAAGGCCGGTGCCCGGCGCATGAAGCCGGTCCTTGACCTCGTTCCAGATGGCGCCGCGGCGCAGGGCCTTCTCGACGATCTCGTCCAGGTCGGCCTTGTTCTTGGCCAGGCCGTGGATGCGCGGCCCGTAGGCCACGTTGTCGTAGATCGACTTCGGGAACGGGTTCGGCTTCTGGAACACCATGCCGACCTTGGCGCGCAGCTGCACCGGGTCGACGCGGGGATCGTAGATGTCCTCTCCGTCCAGCAGGATCTTGCCCTCGACGCGGCAGATGTCGATGGTGTCGTTCATCCGGTTCAGCGTGCGCAGGAAGGTCGACTTCCCGCAGCCCGACGGGCCGATGAAGGCGGTGACGGTCTTGTCCTGGATCTGGACGTTGACGTCCTTGATGGCGTGCGCCTCACCGTAGTAGACCTGCACGCCGCTCGCGGCGATCTTGATGGTATCGTTGTCCAATTTCTTCTCCAGGGCCGGCTGGTCGTACATGGGTCCCCTCCTCTGGCTTACCAGCGGCGCTCAAAGCGGCGGCGCAGGATGATGGCGATGATGTTCATCGTCATGAGGAAGATCAGCAGGATGATGATACCCCCCCATGCACGTTCGTAATAGGCCGGATCGGCCCGCTTGGCCCATTCGTAGATCTGCGCGGGCATGGCCGAGTTCGGCGACAGGAAGCCCGAGATGATGCCATCCGGCGGCGTCGAGGCGATGTAGCCGATCATGCCGATCAGCAGCAGCGGCGCGGTTTCCCCAAGCGCCTGCGCCAGGCCGATGATCGTCCCGGTCAGGATGCCGGGCATTGCCAGCGGCAGCACGTGGTGGAAGACCGCCTGCATCTTCGAGGCGCCGACGCCAAGGGCGGCATCGCGGATCGAGGGCGGCACCGCCTTCAGCGCCGCGCGGGTCGAGATGATGATCGTCGGCAGCGTCATCAGGGTCAGCACCAGACCGCCCACCAGCGGCGCCGATTGCGGCAGGTGGACGAACTGGATGAAGACCGCCAGGCCCAGGATCCCGAAGACGATCGACGGCACGGCCGCGAGGTTCGAGATGTTCACCTCGATCAGGTCGGTGAAGCGGTTCTTCGGCGCGAATTCCTCAAGGTAGATGGAAGCCGCGACGCCGATGGGCAGCGACAGGCACAGCACCACCAGCATCATGAACAGGGAGCCCAGCATCGAGACCCCGATCCCCGCCTGTTCGGGCCGGCTTTCAGAGGCATCGGCGCCGAAGATGAAGCTCCAGTTGAAGCTGCGCGACACCACGCCGGCCTTCTGAAGCTGATCGACGATGTCCAGATGCGCGGCGTCGAGGTTCTTGTCGCGCGCCAGGCTTTCGCGGGTCACCCGGCCCTTCAGGTAGCCATCCACCCGCGAGGACGCCAGCAGGCGGAAGCTTTGCGTGGTGCCGATGATCGAGGGATCGGCCAGCACCGCATCGCGGATTTGCGCGGCCGCAGAGGACGACAGCATCTTGCGCAGGTCGGCATCCTTCATGTCGCTCTGCACGCCGTTGTCCTTCAGCGCCGTCACGAGGGCGTCGCTGATGATGCCGTTGTAGCCGAAGGTGGTGACCTTGGCGATCTCGGCCGGGTCGCGGTTGCCCTTCTTGTCCAGCTTCGCGGCCGGAAGCTCCACGTTCAGCGTGATGTAGGTCTGGGTGAAGGCCGGGATACCGTTGCGCACGATCGTGCCCAGCAGCACCACCAGGAAGATCACCCCAACCGCCACAGCGGCCATGCCGTAGTAGCGAAAGCGCGTCTCGGCGGCGTTGCGCTTGCGGGTGCGCTTGTCCAGTTCCAGGATCGAGGTCTTGGGCTTCGGAGCCTCGGCGCCGAATTGCGTCGCGTCGGTCATTCGTATTGCTCCCGGTATTTGCGCACGATCCAGAGCGCGAAGATGTTGAGCGCGAGGGTGATCACGAAAAGGCTCATCCCCAGAGAGAAGGCCACCAGCGCCTCCGGAGAGGCGAAATCGGCATCCCCGGTCAGCTGGCTGACGATCTTGGCGGTGACGGTGGTCATGGCGTCGAAGGGGTTCAGCGACAGCTTGGCCGCGGCCCCTGCCCCCATGACCACGATCATCGTCTCGCCGATGGCGCGCGAGGCCGCCAGCAGCACGGCGCCGACGATCCCGGGCAGCGCCGCCGGCAGGACCACCTGCTTGATGGTCTCGGACTTCGTGGCGCCAAGGCCGAGGGAGCCGTCGCGCAGGCTTTGCGGCACGGCGTTGATGATGTCATCGGACAGCGAGCTGACGAAGGGGATCAGCATGATGCCCATGGCCAGGCCCGCGGTCATGACGGCAGTGCCGCCCGCCATCCAGCCCAGGCCGCCCTGCTCTCCGAAGGCCTTCATCAGCAGCGGGCCGATAGTGACCAGCGCGAAAAGGCCGTAGACGATGGTCGGAATGCCCGCCAGCACCTCGATCAGCGGCTTGGCGATGCCCCGGATTGCCGGGCTGGCGTATTCCGACAGGTAGATCGCCGCGAACAGGCCCAGCGGCACCGCCACCAGCAGCGCGATCAGAGAGATATAGAGCGTACCCCAGAGCAGCGGCAGGATGCCCAGTTCACTGCCGCCGCCGAAGCTGGGCGACCAGGTGAGGCCGAAGAAGAAGTCCTTCGCGGGATAAAGCTTGAAGAACTCAACCGTGTTGAACAGCAGCGACAGCACGATGCCGACGGTGGTCAGGATGGCCAGGGAGGCGGCCAGCACCAGCAGCCCTTTGATCACCTTCTCGACCGCGTTGCGGGCCCGGAAATCCTTGTTGGTCTGCTTCAGCGCCCAGCCAAAGCCCGCCAGCGCCAGCAGCACCACCAGCCCGTCGCGGATCAGGTCGCCGGTATGGCTGAGGCTGCGGAAGCTGCGCGCCGCCTCAAGCTCGGCCGCATCGACATCGGAGCCAAGCGCGACACCGACCTTGCCCAGCTGCCCGCGCACATCGTCGGCGGCGCTCAGCCGGGTGACGGCGGCTTCGGTCAGCACGCCCTGGGCGACGGCGGCGTCAAGCCCGGCGGCGATGCGGTGCACATCCGACATCATCAGGCTCAGCTGGCCGGCGCTCTCGTAGGCGTCGGCGGGAATGAAGGCCTCGGCGCGCTTTTCGACGAAGACCGGCTGGGCGATCAGCCACAGACCCAGCAGGATCAGCGCGGGGATCGCCGTCAGCAGCGCGGCGTTCATGCCGTAATAGGACGGGAGGGAATGAAGATGGCGACTGTCGCCCTGGGCCGAGGCAAGCGCCCTGCCCCGGGCCAGCACGTATCCGATGGCGGCTAGAACCACCACGATCAGGAAAATCCAGGATGCCGGCATTGAATACTCGCTGGAAGGTCGAAGAAGAAAACCGCTCCGGACGGGGCCCGAAGCGGTGAAGGCGACGCCCCGAAGGGCGCCGCCGGGCGGATTACATGGAGGACTTCATGGTCTCTTCGTTGGCGACCAGTTCCTGGGTCTTGGCCAGCTCGGGGTCCGAAACCAGGCCGTATTCGGCCAGCGGGCCGTCCGGGCCGTCCATGTCGTCAGAGACGAAGAACTCTGCATATTCCTTCAGGCCGGGGATCACGCCGATGTGGGCCTTCTTGATGTAGAAGTACAGCGGACGCGAGACCGGGTAGTCGCCCGAGGCGATGGTCTCGGTCTTCGGCTCGATGCCGGACATGGTCGCGACCTTCAGCTTGTCGGTGTTGTTCTCGTAGAAGGCCAGGCCGAAGACGCCGATGGCGTTCGGGTTGGACGAGATGCGCGCCAGGGTCTCGGTGTAGTCGCCGTCGATGTCGACCGACTTGCCGTCGGTGCGGATCGCCAGGCAGGCCTTGCCGGCAGCCTTGGCATCCATGCCCGACGCTTCGAAGGCGGCCTTGGCGCCCGAGGCTTCGCAGCCGGCTTCCATGACCTTCTCTTCGAAGACTTCACGGGTGCCGTGCTTGGTGCCGGGGATGAAGGCCAGGATGTCGGCATCCGGCAGGTCGGCGTTGAATTCGTTCCACTTGGCATAGCTGTTGTCGACCAGCTTGCCGTCGACCACGACCTTGGCGGCCAGGGCGTTGTAGATGTCGGCGGGTTCGAAGGCGGTGTAGGCCGGGCCGTCGATCTGGCTGGCGAAGACGATGCCGTCATAGCCGATGCGGACCTGGATGATATCGGTCACGCCGTTCTCGGCACAGGTCTTGATCTCGGAGTCCTTGATCGGACGCGAGGCGTTCGCGATGTCGATGGTGTTCTCGCCCACGCCTTCGCAGAACTGCTTCAGACCGGCAGAGGAGCCGCCCGACTGCACGACCGGCGCGGGGAAGTCGAAGTTCTCGCCGAAGGCCTCGGCAACGATCGAGGCATAGGGCAGAACGGTCGAGGACCCGGCGATCTGAACCTGGTCGCGCGCCGCGGCAGCGGTGGCGGAAACGGCGGCAACCGCGATGGCGGAGGCGGTCAGTTTCATGAAGGACATGGAGTGCTCCTGTTTCTCTAATCATGGCCGCCATCCCCGACGGCCTTGAGCCCCCTGCTAGGCCCGCACGATGAGCCTTTTGTGACGCTCATGTAACAGTATCATGACACGGCCCCCTCTTACCCCACGTCAGCGTCACAAACCAAAAGGAAAAAGGGCCGCTCTCCGGAGCGGCCCCTTCGACAAGTCCCTTGATTTGTTGATCCAGGGCGCCCCGGCCCCTAGGAGAGCGGCAAAATCACCCGGATCGAGGTCCCCTCGCCCACCACGGAGGAAATCCGCATCCTGCCCCGGTGTCGGTTCACGATATGCTTCACGATGGCCAGCCCCAGGCCGGTTCCCCCCATTTCGCGCGAGCGATGCGAATCGACCCGGTAGAATCGCTCGGTCAGGCGCGGCAGGTGGATTTCGGGAATGCCGGGGCCCTTGTCGGTCACGCTCAGCACGACGCCCCTGCCCTGAAGCTCGCGCATCTCGGCGGGTTCGGAGAGCGCCAGGCGCACCTCCTTGCCGGACCGGCCGTACTTGATGGCGTTCTCCGTCAGGTTGGTCAGCACCTGGCGCAGCTGGTCCTCATCGCCCTGCACGAAAACCTCCGGCAGGGCGCTGTCGACCAGGATCGCGACCCCGGCCCCCTCGGCCAGCGGCGCCAGCGCATGCTGGACCGAGGTCATCAGCGCGTGCAGCTCGACCCGCTGGGTCGGCCGGACCCGCGCGGCCCCCTCCACCTGGGAGAGCGAAAGCAGATCCTTCACCAGCCGCTCCATCCGTCCGGCCTCGCGCGCCATGATCTCGAGGAAGCGTTCGCGCGCGGCAGTGTCGTTGCGGGCCGGGCCGCGCAGCGTCTCGATGAAGCCGATCAGCGCGGTCAGCGGCGTGCGCAGCTCGTGGCTGACATTGGCCACGAAATCGCGGCGCATCCGCTCGGCCTTCTCAAGCTGGGTGGTGTCCTGCAACGTCACGATCACCCCCCGCCCCAGCGAGGTGTCCACATAGGCGCAGGTGACCTCGTGGTTGGTCTCCTGGCCGCGGCGGGTGGCCAGATAGCGGGTGTGGTGGCGCTGGTGATCGGCCAGGCAGGCCTCTACCGCGTCCAGCACGGCGGGCTGGCGGATCACGGTGATGAAGTGGCGCTCGGTGATCTGGCCGCCGAACATCGCCTGGGCCAGGTCATTGGCGGCGATCACGCGTTCGGAGGGCGCCACCATCAGCGCCGGCAGGGGAATGGCGTCAAGAAACGCGGTCAGGCTGTCGGGCATTTTCGGTCACAGGGCCTTCAGGCTGTCCCGGAAACGGCGCATGTTGGCCTGATAGTTCAGCGCCGAGGCCTCGAGCTTGGCAACCCAGTCCGCGCCCAGCTGCTTCACCACCTTGCCGGGGCTGCCCAGCACCATGGAGTTGTCGGGGATCACCTTGCCCTCGGTCACCAGCGCGCCGGCGCCGATCAGGCAGTTGTTGCCGATCACCGCGCCGTTCAGCACCGTGGCCCCCATGCCGATCAGGGAGTTGTTGCCGATGGTGCAGCCGTGCAGCATCGCCTTGTGGCCCACCGTCACGTTCTGTCCGATGGTAAGCGGATAGCCCATGTCGGTGTGCAGCACGCTGTTTTCCTGGATATTCGTGCCTGCCCCGACATGGATGACCTCATTGTCGCCCCGCAGCACCGCGCCGAACCAGACCGAAGTGGCGGTTTCCAGCACCACCTTGCCGATCACGGCGGCATCGGGGGCAATCCAGAAATCTTCGTCTTCGGGCAGGCTCGGCGCAAGGCCGTCAAGGCTGTAAAGGGTCATCTGCTCTCTTCATATTCGCGGTTGAGGGTCCGGACATGGTCCATGATATCGGGCTGTTGTGACAATCTCATGCGCTCTGCGGAAATAATCGTCCGCAGCCGCTCTTCGGTCTCTTCCAGATCGTCGTTCACCAGCACGTAGTCATATTCGGACCAGTGGCTGATCTCGTCACGGGATTTTTCCATCCGCCCGGCGATCACCTCGGCGGAATCCTGATCACGGCTGACCAGGCGGCGCTCCAGCTCCTTCATCGAAGGCGGCAGGATGAAGATCGACAGCGCGTGCTTGCCAAGGGCAGAGGCCCGGATCTGCTGGCCGCCCTGCCAGTCCACGTCGAACAGCAGGTCCTTGCCGGCATTGATCGCGGCCTCGACCGGCGCGCGCGGGCTGCCGTAGCTGTTGCCGAAGACGGTGGCATATTCCAGCATCTGGCCCTGCTGCACCATGCGGTCGAAATCCGCGTGGTCGTGGAAGAAGTAGTGCACCCCGTGGTCCTCTCCGGGACGCGGCGCGCGCGTCGTCGCCGAGACCGAGAAGCGGATATCCGGATCCCAGGCCAGCAGCCGTTTCGACAGCGTCGACTTGCCCGCACCCGAGGGAGAAGAGATGATGATCAGAAGCCCGCGCCGCTGGCCCATTGGCTGCCTCCGTGAAAAGCGAAATTTTGGCCGGTTATGCAGGTTTTCCGGGCCGGGGCAATAAGCGTGGCTATTCGACGTTCTGCACCTGCTCGCGCAGCTGGTCGATGATGGTCTTCAATTCCAGCCCCACGGCAGTCAGATCGGGGTCCTGGGCCTTGGAACACAGGGTGTTGGCCTCGCGGTTGAACTCCTGCATCAGGAAGTCGAGCCGCCGGCCCACCGGCTGGGCCTGGGCCAGAAGATCCCGCGCGGCGCCGACATGGGCGCGCAGCCGGTCCAGCTCCTCGGTCACATCGGCCTTGATGGCGATCAGCGCCAGCTCCTGCGTCAGGCGCTGCGGATCGGTTCCGGCGGCCTCCGACAGAACGCGGGTCAGGGCGGCCTCCATCGCGGCGCGCTGGCGCGGCAGGCGGGCCTCCGCGGCGGCATCGGCGCGCGTCACCAGCGCTTCGATCTGCGCCAACTGCTCGGTCATGACGGCGCGCAGGGCCGCGCCCTCGGCCGCGCGCATCGCCAGGAACTGCGCCAGCACCGGCTCCAGATCCGCCAGCAGCTCCGGCTTCAGCCCCGAGGCGTCCTCGTCCGCCGCCGCCATCTCAAGCACCCCGCGCTGGCCCAGCAGATCGGCCGCGCGCGAAGGCGCCAGCGGCACGCCGGACCGCGCCGCCGCCTGCTCGACCCGCACCAGCGCCGCCAGCACCGCCGCCAGCTGACCCTCGTTGACGCGCAGGCTGGTGATGCCCTCGTCCCGGCTCAGACGCAGCGACAGGGTGACATTGCCGCGCGCCATCGCCTCGGTCAGCCGGGCGCGCAGCGCTGCCTCCAGCCCCGGCACCCAGTCGGGCACCCGCAGCCTCAGGTCCAGCCCCTTGCCGTTGACCGAGCGCAGCTCCCAGGTCCAGCCATAGCCTTCCCCGCTGCCCTGCCCGGCCGCGAACGCGGTCATGGATTGCGTCATTTCCTGCCTTCCCGGCCTCATTTCCCCCGGCCCGTCGCGCTGGCGTTAACCATTGGACGGGAATTTGAGCGAAATTTGCCTAAACCCTGTGATATTAAAAGTCCGGTAACCTCTGTGAAGCTACCATTAACCTTGTGCGCCGCCGCGAAGCCGGTGCCAACGTGACCATAGCGCAGGGGCCAGCATGATCACAGCAGGAGAGATGAGATGCGACAGGATGGTCGCGACGGCAAGACCGTCATCGACATGTCCAGCTTCGTGAGCGCGGCGCGGTTCGGCGCGATCAGCGAGGTCGAGGCCTACTGGGAAGCGATCCGGGCCGGGCGCCTTGTGCCGCGCCGCTCGGATATCGACCCGCGCGGGATCGAACGCGCGCTGGAATATGCCTTCATCCTGGAGCGTGTCGCCCCCGGCATCGCGCGGATGCGCATCGCCGGGTCCCACCTGTCGGACCTGATGGGGATGGAGGTGCGCGGGATGCCGCTTTCGGCCTTCATGACCGCCACCTCGCGCAACCTTCTGGGAGAGATCCTGGAAGAGGTCTTCGACAGCCCCGCCAAGGCGGTGGTCGAACTCGAGTCCGAACGCGCGATCGGCAAGCCCCATATCGAGGCCCGCATGATCATGCTGCCGATGAAAAGCGACCTGGGCGATATCACCCGGATGCTGGGCTGCTTCGTCACCACCGGAGAGATCGGGCGCACGCCGCGCCGGTTCGAAATCACCGACAGCCATGTCACCCCGCTTCTGGGCGATTTCCTGAAGCCCGCAGAGCCGCGCCCGGAGCCCGAGGCCCGGCCTGCCCCGGCCCCGGAAGAGCCCCGCACGCCCTTCGTCGCCCCGGTGCCTTCGACGCTGCGCCCCGCCGATGACGGGATCCGGCTGCGCCCGGGCCCGCGCCCCTACCTGCAGGTGGTGGATACCGGCGCCGAGTGACGCCACCGCCGCCGCGACAGGAAAAGGGCCGCCCCACCGGGACGGCCCTTTCCTGTTGTGCGGATTGCGACGGGATCAGCCGGCTTCGGCCATCCGCTCTTCGCGCAGCGCCGTCAGCTCCTCGGCGACGAGGAAGGCCAGCTCCAGCGATTGCGAGGCGTTCAGGCGGGGATCGCAGGCCGTGTGGTAGCGATCCGAGAGGTCCTCCTCGGTCACCGGTTGCACGCCACCGGTGCATTCGGTCACGTCCAGGCCGGTCATCTCGAAATGCACGCCGGCGGGCACCGTGCCCTCGCTGCGGTGCACGCGGAAGAAGTCCTGCACCTCGCGCAGCACGTTGTCGAAAGGCCGGGTCTTGTAGCCGGTCGAAGACTTGATCGTGTTGCCGTGCATGGCGTCGCAGACCCAGACCACGTTGGCGCCCTCCTTGCGCACCGTGTCGATCAGGCGCGGCAGATGCTCGGCCACCTTGCCGGCACCGAAACGCGCGATCAGGGTCAAGCGCCCTTCCTCGTTGTTCGGATTGAGCTGAGCCATCAGGACCTTCAGATCCTCGGGCGTCATCGAGGGGCCGCATTTCAGGCCGATCGGGTTCAGCACGCCCTTGCAGAACTCCACATGGGCACCGTCCGGCTGCCGGGTCCGGTCGCCGATCCAGATCATGTGACCCGAACCCGCCAGCCACTTGCCCGAGGTCGAGTCGTTGCGGCACAGCGCCTCTTCGTATTCCAGCAGCAGCGCCTCGTGGCTGACGTAGAAGTCCACCGTCTTCAGCGTCTGGGTCGAGGCGGAATCGATGCCGGCGGCCTTCATGAAGTCCAGCGTATCCGAGATCCGGTTTGCCATGTCGCGGAACCGTTCGGCCTTGTCGCCGGCGGTGAAACCCAGGGTCCAGCGGTGCACCTGGTTCACGTCGGCATAGCCCCCGGTCGAGAAGGCGCGCAACAGGTTCAGCGTGGCAGCGGCCTGGGTATAGGCCTGCAGCATCTTGGCGGGATTGGGAATCCGCGCCTCCGGCGTGAAGGCCAGGTCATTGATGATGTCGCCGCGGTAGCTGGGCAGCTCGACGCCATTCACCACCTCGGTCGGGGCCGAGCGCGGCTTGGCGAACTGGCCGGCCATGCGCCCCACCTTCACCACCGGGACCTTGGCGCCGAAGGTCAGCACCATCGCCATCTGCAGCATCACCTTGAAGGTGTCGCGGATGCCGTCGGCGCTGAACTGTTCGAAGCTCTCGGCACAATCGCCGCCCTGCAGCAGGAATGCCTCGCCACGGCCCGCGGCAGCCAGGGCCTGTTTCAGGCGCCGGGCTTCGCCCGCAAAGACCAGTGGCGGATACTTCGAAAGCTGCGCCTCGGCGGCCGCAAGCGCTTCGTGATCCTGATAGTCAGGCATCTGCACCCGCGGCTTGTTGCGCCAATCGGATTTCTGCCATGCACCCATCTCTTCCTCCACTGGGACAATCGCTTATTGAGGCGTCAAGCCTATACCGAAAGTTGATCTTTGGAACCACAGTTCTTTTGCGACACTTGACGTCGCTGTCGTGCAATGCCCACATGCGGCGATGAATCGGACGGCCCGCCGTCGCATATCCCTCCTGCCACAGGCTCTGAAATGCCGGATAGCTCTCATTCGGTGCAGACGGTCTCCGTCGCCCCCGCGCGGACACGACGCTTTATCTTCGTGCTTCTCAACAATTTTTCCCTTCTCTCCTTCTCCAGCGCGCTGGAATGCCTGCGGATCGCCAACCGCATGTCGGGCCAGAAACTCTATTCCTGGGAGCTGCGCAGCGAGGAAGGTGGGCTGGTGCAATGCTCGGCCAAGGCGGCCTTCGCCACCGATGGAGAGCTTGAGGACCTGTCGCGCGACGACATCGTCCTGGTCTGCGGCGGCCTGGACGTGCAGGCCGAAACCACGCGGCGGCTGCTGAACTGGCTGCGCCGTGAGGCCCGCAAGGGAATCGCCATGGGCGGCCTGTGCACCGGGGCCTACGTGCTGGCCAAGGCCGGGCTGCTGGACGGAAAGCGCGCCACCATCCACTGGGAAAACCACGACAGTTTCGCCGAGGAATTCGAGGAAGTGGGCCTAACGAAGTCGGTCTTCGTGGCCGATGGCAACCGGCTGACCACCGCCGGGGGCACCTCCTCCATCGACCTGCTGCTGAAGCTGGTCGCCGATCACCACGGCGAGGACCTGGCCAATGCGGTGGCCGACCAGCTGATCTATTCCTCGATCCGCACCGACCAGGACACCCAGCGGCTGTCGATCCCGACCCGGATCGGTGTGCGCCACCCCAAGCTGAGCCAGGTCATCCAGATGATGGAGGCCAATATCGAGGAGCCGATCAGCCCGGCGATCCTGGCCCGCGATGTCGGCATGTCGACCCGCCAGCTGGAGCGCCTGTTCCGCCGCTACTTGAACCGCAGCCCCAAGCGCTATTACATGGAGCTGCGTCTGCAGAAGGCCCGCAACCTACTGATGCAGACCGACATGAGCGTGATCAACGTGGCGCTGTCCTGCGGCTTTGCCAGCCCGTCGCATTTCTCGAAATGCTACCGGGCGCAGTACCAGACCACCCCCTATCGCGAACGTGGCAGCCAGGGCACCCGAGAGGTGCTCTGAGCGTATGCCAGCGTTCCCGGGCCGCACGCCGCGCAGGCGGGCAGGCCCGGGCGCTGCCATTTTGCCGGGCAACGCACCCAACACTTGCTTAACCATTTCGTGCGAGCCTTCGGAGGTCCGGCGAAGGGTGCGCTTGGTGCCGGACAACTTCCTCCCTGTCAGACTGGCCGCGTCCCTCGGGGCGCGGCGCTTTTCCGGACCGGATGCCCGTTTCGGGCCTCTTTTCCCGTGTTTTCCACGCCCCGGCCCCTTGCCTTTTGCCGCCGCAGCCCCCTGTTTTGAAGGGTGTTGCCGCCCCGCATTTCGGGGGCTGCCCGAAAATACGGCACTGCCCAATCGCTGTTCAGCCCGCGGCCTCAGGCGGGCTTTTCCCTGTTGACGGAGTGTCACAAAAATCTTAGCGTCACGATCAAACACAAGTCGGCCAGTCCGACAGGGAGCAAGAATTGGGGAAAGGGGCCGGTTCCGGTCCCTTTTTCTGTCGCTGCCGCCTGCCCCGCCAGAGACCTTGCAAAGCGTGTCCGGCGCCGGCAAATCCTTGCCGATCAACGCGTTCACAGCCCCGAGACCACTTGCCTTAGGCTCCGGTTTTGGCCTGACAGGGCCCCGCCCGCGTGGTAATCCGGGCCAAGCGAACCAGAAACGGAATGTTCATGTCTATTGTCTTGAAAACCTCCGCAGCTCTTGCCGTGATCGCGCTGATGGCCGGGGCAGCCTCGGCGCAGGACGCGGCGTCCGGCGATGCGTCCAAGGCCCCGGCGGCCGAAGGCACCCAGGCCCCGGCCCAGAACGGCGAGCTGTCGATGGGAGAGGACCCCAACAAGGATCCCCAGGTCGGCCAGAACTACACCAAGGGCAAGGAAGGCGACTGGACCATCCAGTGCGTCAAGACCGACAAGGAAAAGGATCCCTGCCACATGGTGCAGGTCCTCAAGGGTGAGGAAGGCAATTCCGTCGCCGAGATCACCATCTTCCGCGTGCCCGCCGGCAACGGCCCCGCAATTGCCGGCGCCAATGTCATCGTGCCGCTGGAAACCCTGCTGCCCGCCGGCGTGCTGGTGAATGTCGATGGCTCGGCCGACAAGAAATATCCCTTCGCCACCTGCACCCAGGTCGGCTGCGTGGCCCGCGTGGGTCTGGCACAGGACGATCTGAACGCGCTGAAGAAGGGCAAGGTGGCCAATGTCACGATCCGTCCCTTCAGCCGTCCCGATGTCACCGTGCCGCTGAAGATGTCGCTGTCGGGCTTCACCGCCGCCTTCGACCAGACCACCGTGGAACCCGCCGGCAACTGAGCCCGCAACGTCGCGCAAAAGGAAACGCCGCGCCCCTTCCGGAGCGCGGCGTTTTCGTTTCAGCTGCTGCGATGGGACGGAGCGGCCCGGAACCCAGATCCGAAGATCAGATCCGGCGCAGTGCCAGCACCGCGTTCAGCCCACCGAAGGCAAAGGCGTTCGACAGGGCGTATTCCACCTTCGCCTCGCGCGCGGCATTGGGCACCACGTCGAGGGCGCATTCCGGGTCGGGCTCTTCGTAGCCGATGGTCGGCGCGATGATCCCGTCGCGCACCGCCATGATGCAGGCCAGCAGCTCAACCGCGCCGGTGGCACCGATCAGGTGGCCGTGCATCGACTTGGTGGAAGAGATCATCACCGTATCCGCATGGGGTCCGAAGACATCCGCCACTGCGGCGCTTTCGGTCTTGTCGTTGGCCGCCGTCCCGGTGCCATGGGCATTGATATAGCCCACCTGGTCGGGATTGATCCCGGCAAAGTGCATCGCCCCCGAAATCGCCCGCGCCGCCCCCTGCTTGGAGGGCATCACGATGTCCGAGGCATCCGAGGTCAGCGCATAGCCCACCACCTCGGCCAGGATCTCCGCACCACGGTCGCGCGCGTGCTCGTATTCCTCGAAGACGAAGATGCCGGCGCCCTCGCCCTGGACCATGCCGTTGCGGTTGGCGCTGAACGGGCGGCAGGCGGATTTCGACATCACACGCATACCTTCCCAGGCCTTCACGCCGCCAAAGCAGAGCATGGATTCCGATCCGCCCGTGACCATTGCCGGTGCCATGCCGGTATGCACCATCTGGAAGGCCTGGGCCATCGCATGGTTGGAACTGGCACAGGCCGAGGACACCGTGAAGGTCGGACCCTTCAGGTTGAACTCCATCGAGACATGGCTGGCGGCGGCGTTGTTCATCAGCTTGGGCACGACGAAGGGGTGAACACGGTTCTTCCCCTCCTCGTAGACCGAGCGGTAATTGTCGTCGATGGTGGTCATGCCGCCACCGGAATTCCCGAGGATCGCGCCGGTGCGGTTCGCCAGGTCTCCGGCGAAGGTCAGGCCGGACTGGGCAATCGCCTCGCGGGCGGCAACAAGGGCAAACTGGGTGAAGCGGTCATACAGCGCCATCTGCTGGCGGTTGAACAGCCCTTCGGAGGAGAAGTTCTTGACCTGTGCACCGATGGTCACCGACAGGCGGTCGGCATCGCGCACATCCAGCTGGTCGATGCCGCAGCGCCCCTCCCGGAAAGCTTCCAGGGTTTCAGAGACATTATGACCCAGGGCGTTGATCGTGCCCGCCCCGGTAATGACGACGCGCTTCACGAATTCTGTTCCGCGACCAATTTCTCGACCCCCGCGATGATCGAAGCCACATCGGTGATGTCGAAATCGCTCGCCTCGGGTTCGTTGGCATTGAAGGGCACGTTGATGTCAAAGGCTTCCTCGATCGCGAAAATGCTTTCCACCAGGCCCAGGCTGTCGATGCCCAGGTCTTCCAGCGTGCTTTCCATGGACACGTCGGTCGGCTCAAGCACCGCCTGTTCGGCGATGATCGCGATCACCTTATCCTTGACCTCAGACATGCATCGTCCCCTTCTGATACGCGCCCGCTTCCCCGGACTGCTGCCGATTTAGTCGTTCTTTTCCGACTTGAAAACCGCTTTCTGCAACTCCGCAACCTGCTTGAACAGACGGGGCAGACGCCGCGACAGCTTGTAGGTTTCGAGGTGCGTATCCATCTTCACCGCCGGATAACCCAGCATCACACGGCCCGCCGGCACCGAAGTCAGCACCGCAGAGCCGCCGCCGCAGACCACGCCATCGCCGATGGTGATGTTGTCCGAAAGCCCGACGCGACCGCCGAACACCACGTTGTTACCGATGGTGGTCGATCCCGCGATGCCGACGAAGGCCGCGAACAGGCAATCATGGCCGATCACGACGTTGTGGCCGACATGGCCCAGGTTGTCGATCTTGGTGCCGTTGCCGATCCGGGTGGGCCGGATGGTGCCGGCATCGACGCAGGTCTGCGCGCCCAGCTCCACGTCATCGCCGATGACCACGGCGCCCAGGGACTGGATGCGCACCCAGGACTGCGGCCGCAGTTCCACCTGGCCACCCAGGGTCGAGCGCGCCTGTTCGACGCTGCCGGCCTCGGGGGTCACGAAGCTGAAACCGTCGCTGCCGACAACGCAGTTCTGGTGGCCGATGAAGCGGGCACCGATGGTGACGCGTGGCCCGATCCGGGCGCCCACATGCAGGTAGGACCCCTCACCGATCACGCTGTCGGGGCCGACAAAGACCTGCGGCGCCAGAAGCGAACCGGCACCGATCTTCGCGCCGGCAGAAATGATGCTGAAGGGCCCGATCGAGACGCCCTCGCCGATCTCGGCGGTAGGGTCGATGATGGCGGTCGGGTGGATCCCGGTCGGATAGCCGTGCCCCTTGTCGTACATCCGGGTCAGGCCGGCCAGCGCCATGCGCGGGCGGGGCGCGACGATGGCTGCTTTCAGCCCCATCGCCTTCCAGTCGGCCCCTTCCCAGAGCATTGCCGCACGCGCCGCGCCCTTGGGCAGCGCCTCGGCGAATTCGGGCTTCATGGCCAGCGCCAGATCGTTTTCCCCGGCATCCGCCGGTTCCTTGAGGCTCTCGATCAGGATCGAGCCGTCCCCCAGGACCTCGGCGCCAAGTGCCTGAGCGATCTCGCTGATTGCATGTGCCATGTCGGCCCCCGTTCCATGTCAGTTCGGGGAAAGTCTTAACTCCGAACCTGGGTCAGGGCCACCCCCTGCGCAGAGAGCGCCTGCCAGATCCGCGCATCGCGGTTGTAGATGTCGTTGCGGTAATGGATGCGTCCATAGCCATCGGCAAAGGCGGTGCGGTAGACCAGATGCACCTGGATCGGCTGTTTGAGGTTCACCTGAACCTGCTTGCCGGTGTCCAGCTTCGACTGGAAGTACTGCTGGGGATCCGACACCTGGCGGGCCAGCAGCGCATAGGCGAAGTCGAAGGGCTGGGCCAGCCGGATGCAGCCATGGGAATAGGCCCGCATGTCCTTGGCGAAAAGGTATTTCGACGGAGTGTCATGCAGGTAGATGTTGTTCGGGTTCGGGAACATGAACTTCACCAGGCCAAGCGCATTGCGCTCGGACGGGGGTTCGCGCAGGTCGAACGGGAAATTCGAGGCCGTGTACTGGGTGAAATCCACCGCCTGGCGCGGCACCACCTGCCCGCGGGCGTCGATCAGCTCAAGCTGGCTGGCGGCGCTCGGATCCTGCTGCATCTGCGGCAGGTATTCGTTCACCACGATGGAACGCGGCACGTTCCAGCTCGGGTTGATGGACATGTATTCCATCACATCCGAGAATTCGGGGCTCTGGCGGTTTTCCTGACGTGCGCCGATCACCGCGCGGGTGCGGAACGTGGTGACGCCGTCATCGACGATCTTGGCGCTGAAATCGGCCAGGTTGACCCAGATGTGCCGCTCGCCCAGGGGGCGGTTGATCCAGCGCTCCCGCTCCATCGCGACGATCACCGCCTCAAGGTTCTCGGTCGCGGTGCGGTTGACCAGTGACAGGGTCGCGGGGCCGGCCACGCCGTCTTCGGTCAGGCCGGCATCCTTCTGGAAGGCCTTCACGGCCGAAATCAGCGAGGCATCGTAGCTGGTCGAAAGCGATCCGCTGTCGTAGCCGAGCACCGCCAGGCGGTTGCGCAGCGTGCCGACCTCGGCCCCCGCATTGCCGGGTTTAAGCACGCCGGCGCTGACGACGGGGCCGTAGCCGCCGGCCTCCACCACCTGCTGCAGCTGGTAGCGGGCCTTCATCAGATAGGCATATTGCGCGGTCTGTGGCGGCAGGCTGTGCACATAGCCGAGCGGGTCGTTGCCCTGCACCAGGTCGAGATACTGCGAGGAATCGCGCAGCGGCACCTTGCGCAGGATTTCCGGCACCACGTCGTGCGGGGTCAGGATGCCGGTCTGCAGATCGCGGGCGATGCGGATGAACGTCGCGCTCAGCTCCACGTCGAGGCGCCCGCGCGCCTGGCCCGAGGTCGCCGCGCGCATCTGCGACACCAGCCCCTCCACCGTGTAGAGGGAGGCCGGCAGACCGTTCTCCGGCATCATGCGCACGGCTTCCAGCAGCGCGCTGCGGCGGGCATCGTAGGCCGGCCCCTCGCCGGTCCAGACCGGGGCGAAATCGCGCGAGCGGTAGTAATCGGCAATACCGCTGTCGACATCGGCCAGCGCCATCGCGACGCCCTGACGGAAGGACATGCCCTGCATCTCGGAGGCCGCGGGTGGCGGCAAGGTCGATTCCTGTGCAAAGGCCGGCAGGCCGGGTGCGGCCAGCCCCAGGGCGGCGGCAATCAGCCCGGCGCGGGCCGGCCGCAGGGCGGCAGAAACGGACGACAACGAGGTCCAGAGATCCATAAGGGGCTCCTTCCAAACGGGATTCGGCGCATTCGGGACGGGGAGGTGCGCCGCGTTCGCCAGTTTCCCGGAAGGCGCGAACCGCGTCCACCGTGAAAAGCTAGCGCGGCAATATTCCTGTCAACCCGTTGCGACAGTGCTGCTGTCTGAACGGTCATGAGCGGATTTACGGTCCCATCCGCGTGCAAATTGCGCGAGATCCCGCCGAAATCCAGAGGTTCCGTAGGGGCCGGGAATTTGCACGGTTTGAGAAAATTTACCCCTGTGCCATAAAACCCGCACACTTGGGGATGAAGAGGAACGTGCGCGGACCCCGCGCAGTTCCATACAAAAAAAGACTGACGGCAGACACGACGGGACAGACAACCAATGGCAGAGCAGAAGATCGCGGGCATTTCGCGCCGTTCGCTTCTGGGTGCGTTCATGGCAACAGCTGTGGTCGCGACCCCCACCTATTCCAACGCAGCAGGCTTTCTTCGCGGTAGCGGCGACATCCGCAGGGTCAAGATGTACTCGGCCCGGACCGGTGAGAAGATCGACATGATCTACTGGGTCGAGGGCCAGTACATCAAGGACGCGCTGACCGAGATCTCGGGCTTCATGCGCGACTGGCGCCAGAACGAGACCAAGTCGATCGATCCGCGCACCATTGACATCATCGCCGCCACGCACAAGCTGCTGGATGTCAACGAACCCTACCTGCTGCTGTCGGGCTACCGCACGCCCAAGACCAACGCCATGCTGCGCTCGCGCTCCAGCGGTGTCGCCAAGCACTCCCTGCACATGCAGGCCCAGGCCGCCGACCTGCGTCTCGGCTCACGCTCGGTGAACCAGATGGCCAAGGCGGCCCTCAGCTGCCATGCCGGGGGCGTCGGGCGCTACTCCCACTCCGATTTCGTGCACATGGACTGCGGTCCCGTCCGCACCTGGGGCGCCTGAGGCCGGGGGATCGCCCCTGCCCGTTCCGCACCGCCGGATCCGAAGAACCCGCGCCCGTCAGGGACGCGGGTTTTCCTTTCCGGAGGGTGCCGGGCCCGGCCTAGTTGCGGATCACCGTGCCCGCATCACCCAGGCACCCGATGACGAAACTGGCGATGGCCGTGTCCTGGACGCCGGTGCCGGTCAGGTCGCACAGCGTCACCTGGCCGTCCGAGATCCGCCCCGGCGCCGTGCCCGTCACCACCTGCCCAAGACTGGCGGGCTGACCGGCATAGCCTGCCGCCCGGGCGCCGCGCAGCTCTCCGAAGGCCTCGCATTGTGCCACGTCATCGCAGACCGCCATATCCATGGCCGCGAAGGCGGCGCCCGCGACCTCGGCCTTGCCGGCCTGATCCGACCCCATGGCGGTGATGTGCAGCCCGGGGTGCAGCATCTCCGGGGTGATCAATGGAACGGTGGCCGGCGTCGTCGTCACAACCAGCTGGCTGGCCGCCAGGACCTCCGCTGGATTTGCAGCCACTCTGCAAATTGCACCTGTGCTCTTTGCAATATCCTCCGCGCAGCGGGACGCCTTTGCAAAGTCACGCCCCCAGAGGATACAGTTTGCAAATGGTCGGACCAGATGCGCCGCCCGGGCCTGCAGCCGGGCCTGCACGCCCGTCCCCAGGATGCCAAGCGTCTCGACCACCGGAGGCGCAAGATGGCGGGCCGCAACCGCCCCTGCGGCAGCGGTGCGCAGGTCGGTCAGGTAGCCATTGTCCAGAAACACCGCCCGCACCTGGCCCGTGGTCGCCGAAAGCAGCACCATCAAGCCGTTCAGGCTGGGCAGGCCCCGCTTCGGATTGTCGAAAAACCCCGGAGAGACCTTTATGGCAAAGCCCTCCAGCCCCGGCACGTAGGCGGTCTTCACATCAACCTCGCCATGGACCTGCGGCAGGGCCATCGACAGGACCGGCGGCATCACCACCGCGCCGCCCGCAAGCGCGGCAAACCCGGCCTCGATCGCGTCGATCAGCGGCAGGTCCAGCGTCACCGCACCGCGCAGCTCGGACTCGGTCAGGATGCGGATGTCATGCGCCATAGCGTTTCCCCTTCACGATCACCTCTCCCAACTGAAGATCCTGCCCGGTGATCACCCGCAGGAACTGATCCATGTCGACATTGCGCCCGGTGATCACCGTGCCGATGCGCCCGCGCGCCGGCACCCTGCCCGACAGCAGCGCCGCGATCCCCACGACCGAAGCGCCCTCGGCCACCAGCCGGTCCTCGTGGAACAGTGCCTGCATGGCGTCGCGGATCTCCTCCTCGGACAGCAGGATCACCTCGTCCAGGTGGCGCCGGCACAGCGCCAGGGTCAGCCGGTTGTCCAGGCCGATCCCGCCGCCCAGGCTGTCCGCCAGGCTCTCCACCTCCGGCAGTTCGACCGGATGGCCCGCCACAAGAGAGGCCTGCATCGCCGCCCCGCGTGCCATGGTCAGCCCGATCACCCGGATATCGGGGCGGATCGCCCGGGCAGCCAGAGCCATGCCGGCGGCCAGTCCGCCCCCGGACAAGGGCACCAGAAGCGTGTCGAGGTCGGGCTGCTGTGCCAGCATTTCAAGGGCGATGGTGCCCTGCCCGGCAATCACCCGCGGATCGTCGAAGGGCGGGACCTCGACCAGCCCCTCGACGCGCGCACGGCGGGCACTTTCGGCCTGGGCCTCATCCTGGCTGTGGCCGTGGATCACCACCTCGGCGCCAAGCGCGCGGATGCCGTCGACCTTGGCCTGCGGCACCAGCGACGACATGCAGACCACCGCCCGCAGCCCGCGCGCCCGGGCGGCATGGGCCAGCGCCCGGCCATGGTTGCCGGTGGAACAGCAGATCACCCCCGGCACCGCGCCCAGCCCGGCCACGGCATTCAGCGCCCCGCGCAGCTTGAAGGCTCCGGTGGGTTGGCAGGTCTCAAGCTTCAGCCACAGGTCGCAGCCCAGCCGCGCCGAAAGCGCCGAGGGCACCATCGGCGTGGCATCGGCCTGGCCCCGGATCACCCGGGCCGCCGCCAGGACATCCGACAGGTCCGGCGCCCTCATCGGGCACACCTGCCCAAAGGGCGGGCGGTGGCCAGGGTCGGCACGGGGCTGGCTGAAAATTCCATGGCGGCTCCTGTGAATCCCGATTGACGGTTGGGGGGCACGATCTTCAATGATGTACACAACGTTCACCGAGTCGTCGCAATTGACAAAATGAAATCCGCCAATCTTATCGAATATGGGGGTTTTCGACGACAGGTGGATGCATCGCCGCTCATGATGTACACATATGGAAAGGCCCTCCCGGATGTCCGCCAGCAAGGCTCCCTTCTCTGCCGCCGAATATGACCGGCGGATCCGTATCACCCGGCAGGCCATGGCCGAAGCCGGGATCGACGTCCTGTTCGTCACCAACCCGTCGAACCAGTACTGGCTGACCGGCTATGACGGCTGGTCCTTCTATGTCCACCAGGGGGTGATCCTGCCGATGGACGGAGAGCCCTTCTGGTGGGGCCGGCTTCAGGATGCCAACGGCGCCAAGCGCACGGTCTGGATGGATCACGACAAGATCCTGTTCTACGCCGACCGCTACATCCAGAACCCCGACAACCACCCGATGGAGGACCTGGCCAGCCACCTGCGGATCATGGGCTATGGCAATGCCCGCATCGGGGTCGAGATGGAGACCTATTTCTACACCGCCAAGGCCCATGCGGTGCTGGTCGACGGGTTGCCCGATGCGACGATCCGCGACGCCTCGACGCTGGTGAACTGGCAGCGCCTGATCAAGTCCGAGGAGGAGCTGGCCTTCATGCGCCGCGCCGCGCGGATCTCGGAGCTGGTGATCCACCGCGCGATCGAGCTGGCGGAACCGGGGATGCGCAAGCACGACCTGGTGGGCGAGCTGTTCAAGACCTCGGTCCAGGGCGAGGATGACAGCTGGGGCGACTACCCCGCCATCGTGCCGCTGCTGCCCTCGGGAGAGGACGCGAGCGCCCCGCATCTGACCTGGAACGGAGAGGCGCTGAAGCGCGGCGAATGCACCTTCATCGAACAGTCGGGCTGCTATCGGCGCTACCACGCGCCGCTGTGCCGTTCGATCTTCTTCGGCAAGCCGCCGCAGTTCATGGCCGATGCCGCCGAGGCGCTGACCGAAGGTCTGAACAACGGCATCGAGGTGGCGCGCGCCGGCAACCGCGCCTGCGATATCGCCCGGGCTCTGGACACCGCGCTGCTGAAAGTGGGGATCGAACGGCCCAACCGCGCGGGCTATGCGGTGGGCCTGTCCTATCCGCCGGACTGGGGCGAACACACCGTCTCGATCCGGGCGCTGGACGAGACGGTGCTGCAACCGGGCATGACCTTCCACTTCATGCCGGGCCTCTGGATGGATGACTGGGGGCTGGAGACGACCGAGACCATCCTGATCAAGGAAAATGGTGCTGCGGAAACCCTTTGCAACGTGGAACGAAAGCTTTTCGTGAAGGACTGAAGCGTGGATCTGGAGACGGTGAAACGGCATCTCGGGCAGCTGATCGCCTGCCCGAGCGTGTCGACGGAAAGCAACCTTGATGCCATCGGCTACATCGCCGGGGTTCTGGAAGAGGCCGGCGCCCGGGTCGAGATCCTGCGCGACTCCAGCGGTCGCAAGGCCAACCTCTGGGCGACGCTGGGTCCGGAGGTCTCGGGCGGGCTGGTGCTGTCGGGGCACAGCGACGTTGTGCCGGTGACCGATCAGGTCTGGGCCACCGACCCTTTCCAGATGATCGAGGCGGAGGGCCTGCTTTACGGGCGCGGCACCTGCGACATGAAGGGGTTCATCGCGATCTGCCTGGCCATGGCCCCGCGCCTGGCTGAGGTCGCGACCGAGGTGCCCGTGCATTTCGCCTTCACCCATGACGAGGAGACCGGCTGCCTTGGCGCCCGCGCCCTGGTCGAGGAACTGGCGAAACGCGACATCCGGCCCGCGCTTGCGCTGATCGGAGAGCCCACGCTGATGCAGGTGATCGAGGGGCATAAGGGCTGCTGCGAATACACCGTGCGCTTCACCGGCGCCGAGGGGCACGGATCCGCGCCCGGGCGCGGCGTCAACGCGGTAGAGATGGCGGCGCGCTACATCGCCCGCCTGCTGGAGCTGCGCCAGGAGCTGGAGACCCGCGCCCCCGCCGACAGCCCCTTCGATCCGCCGCACACGACGATCAACATCGGCGCCCTGCATGGCGGTGTCGCCCACAACGTCATCCCCGGCCGCGCCACGCTGGAGTGGGAGATGCGCCCGGTCAATGCCGCCGACCAGCACTACGTCAAGGCCGAGGTCGCCCGGCTGGTCGCGGACCTGCTGCCCGGGATGCGGGCCGTCGCGCCGCAGGCCGCCATCGAAACCACGGTAATCGGAGAGGTCGCTGGGCTGGAGCCGATGCCCGAAAACGCCATCCGCGACCTGGTGATGCGGCTGAGCGGCGCCAATACCGCCGCCTGCGTGCCCTTCGGCACCGAGGCGGGGCTGTTCCAGGCGCTCGGGATGCAGGCCATCGTCTGCGGTCCGGGCTCCATCGAGCAGGCGCACAAGCCAGATGAATACATCTCTCTCGATCAGCTTGCACAGGGGCTGGCGCTGCTGCACAAGCTGGCCGATGCCCATGGCCGGACCTGAGACATGCCCCTGACCGAAGACGCCCCGCCCAGTGCCCGCGACCGCGCGGATGCGCTGGAGGAAGAGCTGCGCGACCGCATCTGCCTGCTCGACTATCCGCCGGGGATGCGACTGGCCGAAACCGAACTGGCCGAGGAATTCGGCATCTCCCGCACGCCGCTGCGCCGCGTCCTGGCCCGGCTCGAGGCGGCGGGTCTGCTGGTGTCGGTCCATGGGGTCGGCACCTTCGTCACCGACCTGCGCGACGAGGAGCTGGACCAGATCTACCGGCTGCGCCTGGAGCTGGCGCAGCTGGCCGCGACCCTGGACCCGGTCCCCCCCGACGCGGCGCTTCTGGCGCGCTTCCGTGACATCGGCGCCCGGGCCGGCGCGCTGACGCCCGATCCCGCCTGCCAGCGTGCCTTTGCCCGTCTGATCATGGATTTCGTGCTGGCCCAGAAGGCGCTGTCGGCCAATGTGCCGCTGATGGATTTCGCCACGCATCTCTATTTCCAGACCGCGCGGATCTGGCTGCATTCGCTGCAGGCCTCTGCCCTGGACCTGACGGAGGAGATGACGCTTTTCGCACGCGAGGTCGCCCAGGTCACCGCCGCTCTGGAGGCAGGCGACCTGCAGGCCGCGGCCCTGCTGCACCGCGCCCATGTCTCCCTGTCCTGGACCCGCATTCGCCAGCGCCGGTTAACGGATCCGCAATCCTGAGGCGCGATCCTCCGTCCCGTTCGGCGGGCGCGGCGGAAGATGACACAGCAAACCCTCTATCTTTTCGACATATCCTACCTGTCGACCACGTCCTACACGTTCAACAGCAACGACGGATCGCAGTTCAACCATGGGACCGATACGGTCACCATCGCCGGCAATGCGGCATCGCAGTCGATCCAGGTCGAGGATGCGGATGCTTATTTCGACGATGAGCAGCCCCAGACGCTGGTCAATGACGTCACGCTGGACGGCACCACCTATTCCGCCGGGACGCAGATCGAATCCGAATACCTGATCGAGCTTAGCGACGGCGCCGGCAACACCTACTACATCTCCGTCATCTCATTGGACAACAACGCCTGGACGGCCCACGCCTTCGCCATCTACGGCACCATGCCGCCCTTGGACACGCCGCTGACGGTGGTGTGCACCTATGACAATGTGCAGGGCCAGATTCCCTACGCCAGCACCCTGCCCGCCTGTTTCGCCGCCGGGACGCGGATTGCCACCCCGGGCGGTCCCGTCGCCGCAGAGGCGCTGAAACCCGGGGACCTGCTGCGGCGCGCCGATGGCGGCACCACCACCGCCCGGCTGGTGCTGCACCAGACGCTGGAGCTGGGCGCGCAGCCCGACCAGGCGCCGGTCCGGCTGCGCGTCGATGCGCTTGCGCCGGGGATGCCGGAAAACGACCTGGTGCTGTCGCCGCAGCACCGGGTCTTCGTGCCCCGCCTCGCCAGCCTCGTGCCGGCCCGGGCGCTGACCGTCCTTCCAAGGATCGGACGGCTGCACCGATTGCGACAAATCCGCTATGTGCACATCGTCTGCGCAGAGCACGAACTGCTGGAGGCCGAGGGGGCGATCTGCGAAAGCTTCTGGCCCGGGCCGCTGGCGCTGGCCACGCTATCCCCCCGGGAACGCGCACAGATTCGCGCCGTCATGGGCCCCGCGCCAAGCCCTGCCGCCCCGATGCTGCGTCGCCGCCCGGCCGAACGCGCCCTGCGCGGCGGACTTTCCGCCCCTCCCATGCCACAGGACGGCGCCCCGGCACCACCGCCGGGCTAGCCCGAAGCAGGCCGACGTTGCGCACAGGCCGAATTTCCCTCCGGATGTGTCGCAAACAGAAAGCCGGATTCCGCACTGCCGCGTAATCTGGGCCCAGATGCCGGGCCCGTTCCGGTACCCCTCCGCCTTCCCGGGGCCCATGCCCCACCCCTCATCCGGGACTTCCCGCGACGCCAAGGAGACCGGCCATGGACGCCCAGGCCAAGACGCGCATTCTGCTCGACCGGCGCAAGCCGGCGCATGCCCTCGAACAGCCCTTCTACACCGACCCCGACATCTACGCGCTGGACATGGAGAACATCTTCCACCGCGAATGGCTGTTCGTGACCCCCGCCTGCGCCCTGCCCAAGACCGGCAGCTACGTGACCTACCAGCTGGGCGCCTACCGGGTGATGATCGTGCGCGGCGCCGACGGCACCATCCGCGCCTTCCACAACACCTGCCGCCACCGCGGCTCGGTGCTGTGCAAGGGCGCCAAGGGCCAGGTCGCGAAACTGGTCTGCCCCTACCACCAGTGGACCTACGAACTGGACGGGCGGCTGCTCTGGGCGCGCGACATGGGTCCCGATTTCGACGCTTCCAAGCATGGGCTGAAGGCCGTGCACTGCCGCGTTCTGTCGGGCCTCGTCTACATCTGCCTGGCCGAGGACGCGCCCGATTTCGACACTTTCGCCCAGATGGCCCAGCCCTATCTGGACGTTCATGACCTGAGCGATGCCAAGGTCGCCTTCCAGTCCACCATCATCGAGAACGGCAACTGGAAGCTGGTCTGGGAAAACAACCGCGAATGCTACCACTGCGGCGGCAACCACCCCTCGCTGTGCCGGACCTATCCGGAGGACCCCTCGGTCACCTTCATCCCCGCCACCGGGGAGATCCCGCCGAAGCTGAAGACCCATTTCGACCGCCTGGAAGGCGCCGGCATCCCCTCGACCTACCGGGTCGATCCCGCCGGCCAGTACCGCGTTGCCCGGATGCCGCTGCTGGACGGCGCCGAAAGCTACACGATGAACGGCAAGATCGCCGTGCAGAAGCGCCTGGGCCGGGTGCCCTTCCTGGATGCCGGCACGCTGCTGAAGTTCCATTACCCGACCACCTGGAACCACTTCCTGCCGGACCATTCGATCACCTTCCGCGTCACCCCGATCAGCCCGACCGAGACCGAGGTCCAGACCACCTGGCTGGTCCACAAGGATGCGGTCGAGGGCGTCGATTACGACCTGAAGAACCTCACCCATGTCTGGGAAGAGACCAATGACGAGGACCGCCGCGTCGTCGAGGACAACCAGCAGGGCATCCTGTCGCCCGCCTACGAGCCCGGCCCCTATTCCGAGATCCAGGAAACCGGCGTCATCGGCTTTGTCGACTGGTATGCCCAGACCATGACCGAGCGTCTGAACCCCACCCGGATGGCGGCGGAATGACCATGACGACCCCGACCCTCTCACACCCTCTGCGCGTCTGGGATGGCACGGAAGAGCTCGAATGCGTCTCGGTGATCCCCGAGGCGCCCAATGTGATGAGTTTCTGCTTCCAGGCGCCCTCGGGCGCGCTGTTCTCCTACAAGCCCGGCCAGTTCGTCACCCTCGAACTGCCGGTGCCGGGGGGGCCGCTCTACCGGACCTACACGATCTCTTCCTCGCCCTCGCGGCCGATGTCGATCACCGTGACCGTGAAGGCGCAGGACGGCAGTCTCGGCACCCGCTGGATGCTGGACCAGCTGCGTCCGGGCATTCGCCTGAAGGCCACCGCCCCGGGCGGGCATTTCACCAACCACGAGATGTTCGGCAGGAAGTACCTGTTCATCTCGGCGGGTTCGGGCATCACGCCGATGATGTCGATGACCACCTGGATGTTCGATCAGGGCCGCCCGGCGGATATCGTCTTCGTCAACTGCGCCAAGCGCCCCTCGGAGATCATCTTCCGCGAACGGCTTGAGCACATGGCCTCGCGCGTGACCGGCATCGACCTGAAATGGGTGGTGGAGCAGAATGATCCCTACACCCCCTGGACCGGGTATCAGGGCTTCTTCAACCAGCTCATGCTGGGCCTGATGGCGCCCGACTACCTTGAACGCGAGGTCTTCTGCTGCGGCCCCGAACCCTTCATGCAGGCCGTCCGCGACGCGTTGCAGGGTCTGGGCTTCGACATGGACCATTACCACCAGGAAAGCTTTGGCGCGCCGACGCCCGAGGTGGCCGAGGACTGGACCGAAGACGACACGGTGCCCGAAGAGGGCGCCAATGCCGAGGTCACCTTCGCGATCTCAGGTGTCACCCATGCCTGCAAGGAGACCGACACGGTGCTTCTGGCGGCCCGGGCGGCGGGGCTCAACATCCCCTCGGGCTGCACCTTCGGGGTCTGCGGCACCTGCAAGATCAAGAAGACCTCCGGCCAGGTCCACATGGTCCACAACGGCGGCATCACCGACGACGACATCGAAGAGGGATACATCCTGGCCTGTTGCTCGAACCCGATCGGCAAGGTCGAGGTCGAGGCCTGAAAACCGATGCTAGCTGCAACGCGCCCCCTTCGAGGGGCGCGTTTCGCATTACAGGAGGCGGTGGCAGGCCGTGTCCATCTGCCGTTTCAGCCCTGGCGCGCCCGCGCAGGCGGCAAAGGCCTTCTGCGGCTGGGCGGGATCGTAGCTGGTGGTGATCCAGCCGCCCGCTCCCTCGATCACCGCCGCCGCGCCGGCGACATCCCACAGGTGCATGTTGGCCTCCAGATAGGCGTGGTAGCGCCCGGCGGCGACCCAGGCCAGCGCCAGCGCCCCCGCACCCGGCATCCGGGGCCGGAATCCCGCCTGCATCAGCTCCTGAAGGGCATCGAAGGTCAGCGCAGGCGCGCGCTTGTCGGTGACGCCGAACCCCAGAATGCGCCGCCCGGCCTCGGGCGCGCGCTCCAGCTCCAGCGGCACGCCATCCCGCCAGGCGCCGATCCCGCTGATCCCCGAGAACATCTCGTCCCGGTTCGGATCATAGACCACGCCCAGCACCGGGCGGTGCCGGTACATCAGCCCGATGGAGATGCACCAGAACGGGATGCCGGCGGCAAAGTTGCCGGTGCCGTCAATCGGATCGAGGACCCAGGCCCAGTCGCCGACACTGCCACCGGCCTCTTCTCCCAGCACGGTATGGTCGGGATGGCGTTCCAGCAACGCGGCGCGCAGGTAGCTTTCGACCTTGCCATCATAAAGCGTCACCACGTCGCCCGGGCCCTTCATGCGCACCGCGCGGTCGGCCTCGCTTCCGTTGAAACCCGGCATTGCCAGGGCCCCGGCATCGCGGGCCAGGCCGCGGGCCTCGGCCAGCCAGTCTTTCAGGGGGGCATCGTCGGGAATCGGCATCATCGGCATCGCGTCCTGGGCTGTTTGGCCCAGCATACCCGCCCGCACGGCAGCAGCCAGAGCCTAGCGCGCGATCACGATATCGGCGCGCAGCCCGCCCAGCGTGTCGCTTTCCGCCAGTCGCAGCACGCCGCCATGGGCGCGGGCAATGTCGGTGGCGATCGACAGGCCCAGCCCGACGCCGGCGCCGCGGTTCTGGTTGCGCGATGCCTCCAGCCGGGTGAAGGGCTTCATCGCCTCCTCGCGCTGCGTCGCCGGGATGCCGGGGCCGTCATCCTCGATCCGGATCCTGAGCGAGCGCGGCGACAGATCGACCGAGACCTCGGCCCGCGTGCCGTAGCGCACGGCGTTGCCCACCAGGTTCTCGACCGCGCGGCGGATCGCCGTCGGGCGCAGCGGCAACGTACCCTCGCCCTCCGCATGGACCAGCGTCACGTCGCGGCCGCCCCGCTGCGAATCCGCGACGATGCCACGCACCAGGGCAATCGGGTCGACATCCTGTGCGACCTCCTCTCCGGTGCCGCGCGCGAAGGACAGGAACTCGTCCAGCATCCGCTGCATGTCGTCGATGTCCTGTTCCAGCGCGGCGCGCTCGGCGGGCTCCAGCATGGCGACCTCAAGCCGCATCCGGGTCAGCGGCGTGCGCAGGTCGTGGCTGACCCCCGAGAGCATCAGCGTGCGCTGCTCGATATGGCGCTCGATGCGGGTGCGCATGTCGAGGAAGGCATTGCCGGCGGCGCGCACCTCGACCGCGCCGGAGGCCCGGTAGGGAATATGGCGCCCGCGCCCGAAGGCCTCGGCCGCCTCGGCCAGCCGGGTGATCGGGCGCAGCTGGTTGCGCAGGTAGAGGAAGGCGATCACCGTCATCAGCGCGCTGAAGAACACCATGTTGACCAGCAGCTGGTGCGGGTTGGAGGCCGAGACCCGCCGCCGGTCGAACGACAGCCGCAAGGCGCTGCCGTCGCGGATCACGTAGACATGCACCGTATAGTCATTGGGCAGGTCCACCACCTGCACCCCCGGCACCAGCGCCCTGAGGGTCCGGATCACCACGCGCCCCGACAGGTCGTACCAGCGCAGCCTGTCCTCCTTCGGGATGGCCTCCGCCGCCAGCGGCTGCATCTGCACCTCCAGCGCGCGGGCATCCTCCCGGTCGTCCAGCGCATCCGGATCGGTCAGCAGGTAGCGCAGGTCGTAGCTGACCGAGCGGGTCATCTGGACGGTGACATCCTCGAAATGCCTCTGGATGAAGATCACAGAAACCACGAGCTGCAGAGTCACGACCGGCAGCACCAGGATCAGCGCTGCGCGTCCGTAAATTCCATGCGGGACATATCGTTTGAGCCAGCCGAAGGACATGCGCTAACCTACGCTGCGCGGCAGAGAGAGGAAAGATCCATGACAGCGCCCTTCACCGCCCGTCCCGGAGAGGTCACGGACCTGGGGCGGGGGCTGCGCCGGATCCTGGCGCCCAACCCCTCGGCCTTCACGGGGCCCGGGACCAACACCTACCTCCTGGGACGCGGCGCGGTGGCGGTGATCGACCCGGGCCCCGACCTTGCCCCCCACCAGGAGGCCATCCTGGCGGCGCTCGGACCCGGAGAACATATCAGCCACATCCTGGTCACCCATGCCCATGGCGATCACAGCGCCCTGGCCCCGGCGCTGGCGCGCCACAGCGGCGCCCCGGTGCTGGCCTTCGGCGATTCCCGTGCGGGCCGTTCGGCGGTCATGCAGGACCTGCTGTCGCGGGACCAGAGCCTGGGCGGCGGCGAGGGCGTGGATCATGATTTCGCTCCCGACCAGACCCTGGCGGACGGCGCCCGCCTGACCGGCGCCGACTGGCAGGTCGAGGCGCTCTGGACCCCGGGCCACATGGGCAACCACCTGAGCTTCGATCTTGGCGACGGTCGCTTGCTGACGGGGGATCTGGTGATGGGCTGGTCGAGCTCGATCGTGTCCCCGCCCGATGGCGACATCGGCGATTTCATGGCCTCCTGCCAGCGCCTGGCGGCGCGACGGGCGCGGCAACTGCTGCCTGGCCACGGTGGCCCGATCGAGGATCCCGCCGCCCGGCTCGACTGGCTGATCCGCCACCGCAAGAGCCGCGAGGCCGCCGTTCTGGCCGCGCTGGAAGCAGGCCCGGCCACCGCCGATGCCCTGGTTGCACGCGTTTACGACGACATTGCCCCGGCGCTGCACCCCGCCGCCCGCCGCAACCTTCTGGCCCATCTGATCGAGCTGGTTGCCCAGGGCCGGATCGAGGCCCGCCCCGCCCTTGGATCAAAGGCGCTCTTCGGCTTCCCCTAGGGCCACTTCAAAGCCTGAGCTTTGCCTTCTGACATCTTGTTTTCCAACAACAAAACGCTTTCCGCTAGGTCGTTCGCATTTTCCGGCAGAAACGGCAAAAAGGCCTCTTGCGCCCCCGGAATCGCATCGCTATACACCGCCACATGTTCCGGCGTAGCTCAGCGGTAGAGCAGTTGACTGTTAATCAATTGGTCGTAGGTTCGATCCCTACCGCCGGAGCCAAGATAAACCCTCTAGGTCAATGACTTAGAGGGTTTTTCTTTTCCCAGATTTTCTCGCGTAAGGCTGAAAAGTAAGGTCCGCGTAAGGCTCGGCAGGCAGGCTCAAGTGGTCTCCGGCACAGGCGGCTTGCGCTTTGCGACGCCCGAGACGATGGCCAACCTCACGCGATCCTTCATGAATTCATCGAAGCCGCGCGCCTGCCGCAGGATGCGGTCTCCCTTTGGGCCGAACGCCTCGGCAGACCGCTTGAGGTATGAGTAAAACGTCCAACTGCGATAGTCGCTGGTCAGGTTGGACTTCTTGACCTTGCTGAAGCGTTGGGAGAACAGCGGATAATCGAAGCTGCCAATCAAGGTCCCAGCGTCCATCGCCGGGTTGCTCTCGACGTGACGCCGCCCGTCACGTTTCGCCGCCCCTGCCACTTTGCCGTAGAACCGGGATATGGTGCTGTCGCGCACATAGACCCGCCGCCCATCGTACCGGAAGCCCAGGTACTCAAAGCCGTTCTTCGCTGCCTCGTCGGGCCTCTGCTTCAAATGGTGGAACCGCAGCCCGTCCGGCGCTCGCTGGAACTGAGCAACACAGGTCTTGGCGTCTTTGATTCGCAACTCCGGCCCATGCTTGCGCATCTCAGCCGTGGCGAAGTCGATGGCGGCCCGGGCTTCAGGGCTCCCCCCGGGCAGTATTAGCAAAATGTCATCCGAGTAACGCATGTAGCGCCCGCCCCTCGCTCGGGCGTACTCAGCCATCACAGCGTCAAACTCCAACATGTAGAAGTTCGCGATCAGGTCTGAGATTGGCGCACCTTGCGGGACACCATGCGGGAGGACGTTCTTCTGGACGAGCGAGGGACCGTGCTTCGGATCACCGCCGCAGATCTTGGCGCGGAAGTCCGCGTTGGAACATAGCTGCTTGGGCATGTCGCGGAAGGGCATCAGAAAGCCCGGAATCATGTGCCCGTTGCGCTCCCGCATCCCGAAATAGCCAAGCCGTGAATAGACAGAGCGCTGATCGACATATCTGTACTTGGTGATGTTCTTGAAGACCGCGTAGTGGTCCGGCGGAAGTTCTTCGACGCCCAGAAGGTCGCACCAGATGCTCTTGATCCGCTTGTGGTCCAAGTTCTCGAAGTAGCCTTTCACGTCGAGCGCAACCGCCACGCAATCCCCGAGCCGGTCGATTTCATCGAAGGCGTCCTTGGCGAAGTCGATGTTGCATTTCCCGCCGCCCCGCCCCGGCCTCAACACCTGCCGGTAGGCTATTGGGCAATCTTCAATGCCCATATCCCGGAGGCGCGCTTCATATAGGCGGGAGAGTTTCCGGCGGTAGAAGGCAAAGATGTAGGCGTCTCGCCGCGCGCCGTATCGGATCGGTCGCGTCTTTTTGTCAGGCTTGGCCGCATCTGTAGAACGGTACGGCTGCCATGACTCTTCATACAGGAAAAAGGGGTAGAAGGAGTTGGCTGCCACCCTTTGCGGGTCTGTGACGAGGCGGCGAATTTCCTTCAGCGTGATCGGCGCATCGAAATGCGGATAATGCTTGAGGTCCTTGGCGGTGAAATCGAACTCGTCTTCCATCGGCCTCCGCGAGAGGGGGCAAGAGCATCGGGTCAACGCACCGACCCTTAACATCTCCGCCCCCGCCGTTCTGCGGTGTGCGTTCGTCTTCGACGTGGTCGTGTATACTGTGAAGCACCTGGCAATGTGGTATTGCCTGATTGCCGCAAAGCCGCCCGCGTGGCTGGCGAGAGGAGCCCGAATGATCGAACTCGCGTCTTGCACCGGCTGCGAAACTGGCCTTGACAGTTTAAACACGTGACTGGAACGCCCCCAATTGGGCGCCATACCATCAATATGGGGTCGCTGCCGCTGCGGCACAAGACCTGTTAAGTTCTTTTTCGTTCTTATGCAGCATTTGACCCCCTTGCTCAGGGAAAAGTTTGTATTGCAACCGCTGCGGGTCTGCGTCACCATTGTCATGTCTTGTGATAGGAGCGCCCGGCGACGGGCCACGCCACAGCCCGGTATACGGCCCGGGGGCAAGACCGGCGGAGGCTGGACCCCTCCTTGAACCTGAAGGCAGTGCGGCCCCGCGCCGCAAACCCCGAGATAGGAAGCCGACGAATGGAACCTTACACCCAACCCGGGTGCTGGTGTCTGTTGGTCGGGCGTGATCCCCCTGACGCCAGTGCCCTATCCCTGAAAGGGGCACATCATGGACTACGTGATTCAAAACGCCTATGCGGCGGCGCACCACCTCAACAAGATCAAGAGCAAGCGGCAGTTTGACATCCGCGAATTTCGCTTCCTTTTCGGCGGGCGGCACTTGGAGGTCGTGTTGAACGGTGACCCCTGCGACCTCCCCGATGACAAGCTGGCCCAGATCGCGCGGGCGGAGGGTGCAATCAACTTTGCCCTGAACCGGCTCGGCACCTTGTTCGCGTTGGTCTGCCCCGAAAGCGGGCGGATCGTCATCAGTGAGGTTTGATAATGGACGCCCAGAGCTTCGATGCCGCCACGGCGCGGCACTTCAACAGGCGGCCCGGCGGGTCGCGCCAGCATGCCTATCAGGATGCAGCGGGCAACGTCTGCCTCTGGTGCCGGGGCCGGTCGCCCCGGGGCGGGGCGGCGGTCAGCCTCTCTGCCCTCGCGTGGCTGCGTGAGCGGGAGGGCGGCAAGTTTGTCCGCGTGACCAACGCCCACGGCAGGCTCGATGAGGTCGTGCCGCTGGACGATCTGCCCGAGAAGGAGCCGCGCGACGGCCCCGGCGGGGCATACATCTTCATCGACCCCGAAGACCTGCGCGGGCCGGACTTCGCGCCGGTCGGTGATGACGTGCCATTCTGACAAGGGACCGGGCGACTGCCCTAGTGGATGGTCGCCCGGTCACACTCGAACACCGCCCAGCTTGCGCGGAAGAAGCCGTAGGCCACCAAGGCGTCGTGCGAGAAGGTCGCCACGCCGATCCGCGCTCCGACCTCGGGCGCGCGAGCCATGTCTGCCCAGACGACACGCCGCCCGACGCGGCGCGAGAGCAACCCGAACAGGCCGCCCAGCCGCGCGGCGGGGATGCCATAGAAGCGGGCGAAGCGCACCACATCAGCGGGGGTCGGCCAGCCGTCCCCCTCCGGGTCATAGGCGGCCCATTCGAGCAGCGCCTGATGGGCGAGCCGCGTGGGTTCATCGAAGACGATGCCGTAGCCCTCCACGATCCGCCTGTCACGGGTCATTCGCCGCCCTCCATCGCCGCAATGTCACGCTCGGCCAGCGCCGATGCGATGCGCGCCGTGGCGTTCCGGCGGCCCGATGCGAACTCGCGGTCAGCATTCAGGGCGCGCTGCTGCGCCTGCTTCACCGAGGCGATGGCCGCCCGGGCCTGCCGCACATCCGCGCCTACCAGACGCTCGGCCAGCTCCAGCGGGGAGACGGCGCGGCCCTTGCGCGGCATCCGGTCGAGCAGCGCGACAACGGCAGCACCAAGCACCCGGTCTTCGGTCGCCACGGCAAGCACCGCCGCCGTCTTCAACTCAGCCGGGCCTGCGCCCGAGAGCTGCGCCATGTGGTTGGTGCGCGTGTCGCTGCCGATCCCGGCGCGGGCGAGCGCGACCACGGGCGAGGCCCAAAGCGCCTCGGACGCAGAGAGGCCCGAAGCCAGCGCATCGAGCTGGCGCAGGATCGCCCAGCGGTCATTGTCGGAACTCTCGCGCAGGTCGGCTCGGGCCTTCACGCCCATCTTGCGCCCGGCGTTCTCGGCATCGAGCTTGCCGAACCCTGCCCGGCGGGCGCTGTCGGCGGCGTCCTGCCCCTGCTTCTGGATCGCGGCCTCAAGCCGGTCGATCATGGCGCGGTGCTTCTCCTCAAGGCGGGTGGCCGTGGCCGCCGCCTCGGCCAGCTCGGGCAGGCCAAAGAGGGTGCCCGCCGGGGGCAAGGTCGGGGGATTGTCGTCTCGGGAAATCGTAGCGGTCATTTGTCGGTCCTCTCAAGTTTGGGCCGACGCGCCGCCACTGCGCAGTCAGGGTCGCCATCGCCCCATTTCCTGCGGACAACTATAGCTTGAGCGCAATGCGGCTCAGAGCGCTATTCGTTGTAGTCGAGCCAGAACGCCCAAGGGGGGCCTCCCCTCTGACCGTGGGGGACCCGACCTGCCCGCGCGGAATGGTCCGGCAGGTGCGCCTCCGGCTCCTCTGCAACCATCGCCACGGCATAGCCGACGACGATGGGCGGCGCGTCGGTGATTATTGCCGGGACCGAACCCGCTCGGCGCAGTGTGGCGGGCGGCGTCCATGCCGCCTCAGCCCGGGCGACGTAGCCCATGCGGGAAAGCAGCCCCGCCGCATCCTGATAGGCGGCAAGCCGGTCGTCACTCATATCACCCGGCGGATCAGGCGTGGCGGCTCGGTGCTGACGAGATAGGAGCAGGCGTCAAGCGCATGGTCTGGCCCGTCCGTCTGACAGTCCTCGGGGTTGCGCTGCGAGCGGCCCAGGTACGGCACGGTGTTCAGGAAGTAGGCGCAGCGGGCGGAGACAAAGAGCCCGGGCCGGGTGCCGTCGCCCGCCGCCTGCATCAGTTCGCGCAGCTTCGGCAGCCGGGCCGTGCGCCTCCCCTTCACAGAGGGCCAGAAGTGGACGCCCTCCTGCCGGAACAGGTCCGACACCGCCGCCTGATCCGAGGCCTGAGAGGCGAACTGCGCGCAGTCGAGCACACCCGAGGCGCGGCGCGGCGGGATACCCCACCGGGCGAGGGTTTCGAGGATGTCGGCGGCGACCTCGGAGACCGGCGCGCGGGTGCCCCGGTTCAGGTCATCGGGATAGGCGGTGTGAACCTCATCGAAGATGAAGAAGGACCCCTTGGGCATGAAGGTGCCCGAAACCTCCGCCCCCGGTGAGATCGCCGCGAACAGGACCACCGCCGGGGCCGTGGTGCCCCAGTCGCAGGAGTAACGGATTGCCCAGTTGACGGGCTGGCTGAAAGGCCGGTCGGCTGGATCTGGCGGGGCGACCACATTGCGCGCCTCATCGAACACGCCCCCGAAGTAGTCACCGGCAACGGCAGTCCAGTCGCCGTCAATCCACGCCTGCGCAAGGCCCGGGTCAACCTTGGCGATGGCGGCGAGCTGTGCGCCGTACTCCTCGGGCAGGCGGGGGTTGTCGGTCAGCTTCGACGGGCAGCGGACATAGGTGCGGCCCGAGACGGGATCGGCAACGGGTGCCCATGCGGGCCGTCCGAAGATGAAGCGCTTGGCGATGGCGGCGTGGCCGGGGCCGCCCGGGTTCGCGGTCATGATGAACCGGCACGGCACCCCCGACGCGGACCGGAGGCAGCCACGCAGGAAGTCGAACATGCTCAGGTCGGCATACTGCCCGACCTCCTCGGCCACGATGCAGTCGAAGCTCTTGCCCTGTAGCGGCAGGAGGTCCTTGTGGGTTTCGAGGTTGCGCAGCTCGACATAGGCCCCGTTGGGCAGCCGGAAGACATGCTCATTCGCGTTGTGGCGGGCGGCGGTGCCGTAGCGAAGCCGGAAGATCGACAGCAGCTCATGCTCAAGCTCGGAGAGCGCGCCCTGCGTCCGGCGGGTGATGAGGGTGCGCGACTGTGCGCCCCACCGCTCGGCCCGGCGGAAGACCTCAAGGATCACGGCATAGGTCTTGCCGCCGCCGCGCCCGCCGTCAAGCAACAGGTCCCACTCCTGCGGCAGAGACAGGACGCGCGCCTGAAAGGGCGTCGGGGCTATGTCTATGGTAGATGCGACGGTGTTCATGGGGTTACTATAGCTGGAACAATGGCTTGCCGCGTCGGGAGATTTTTGTTGCGAGCGCCCACAGAGCTGACAGTGCCGGAACTTCTGGCCCTCCATGCCCAGATCGGGGAGGAGCTGCGGGCGCGCGGCATCGTGCGCAGTGCGAACAACCCGACAGGCGACCTTGCCGAACACCTGTTCTGCACCGCCTTCGGATGGGCTCAGGCCCCGAACTCTGAACGGGGGTATGATGCAACCGGGCCGGATGGGGTGCGCTACCAGATCAAGGGGCGGCGGGTCCACAGGCGGAATCCATCGCGGCAGCTCTCGGCAATCCGCGACCTCGCGGGCGGGCACTTTGACGTTCTGGCCGGGGTGATCTTTGACGACGACTTCCGGGTGGTCAGGGCTGCGCTGATACCCCACGATGTTGTCGTGGCGAGATCAACCTATGTCGCGCACACGAACAGCCACAGGTTTATGCTCCGTGACGACATCTGGGACGCCCCCGGCGTCAAAGACGTGACCGGGGATATTTCGCGGGCAATGCCCTGACGAGGAGAACAAGAAATGGGAACGATCAGAACTTCCACCTACCGCCCGACCCTGAAAGAGACCCAACAGGGCCGCTGGTACATCCTGTTTGAACTCTATGACGACACCGGCATTCCCGCCGTAGACCGGGGCGACCGGCAGGCGGCCATCATGTTGCCCGAGGGGGCGACCGAAGAACAGGCCCGGGCGCTGCAATCGGCCCTCCACATGAAGGGCGCTGAATTCGCCTTCATCGAGTAGGTCAGCCGTCGCCCTTGGGCGTCACGTCAATCATGCGCCGATAATCCTCGGGCGTCATGGCGGCGGGGAGGTTGATGTTCACCTGGACGGTGCTGCCGCCACCCTCCAAGGGCTCGCCCTCGCGGTATCCATGGCGGGCCTTCAACAGGAACATGCCCGCGATCACGTTGCCCTCCATCGCGGTCTCATAGAGCTTCGCCACCAGCGCGTCATGCTCCTTGGCCCGCCCCCGGTCCAGCGCTTCCTGAACCTCGGGCTGGCGCTCGCGCACGTTTCGGAACGCATCCTTGCCCATGCGCAGGGCCTTGGCGATGGTGGCAACGGCAACGCCCCGGGCGGCCAGCTCCTCGACCATCTTCAAGCCCCGGCGGCCAACGCGCCACTCGCTCTTGCCGGCGTCATTCACGACGCGCCGGGCAGGGATTTCAGGCTTGACTTCCATGCGCCTCCTCCTTCATCTCATTGGCGATCCGCTGCACGACTGACTTGCCCACGCGCAGCTCAGCCGCGATCTTGTTGATGCCGAGGCCCTGCTGCCGAAGCGAGCGGATAGCCTCGCAGGTGCCGTCGCCCGTCTCTGGCCGACCGAACCTGACGCCCCGAAGCCGGGCGCGGGCGATCCCGGCTTGGGTGCGCTCGACAATCATGTCGCGCTCGAAGGCGGCGAAGACCGAGGCCATGCCCAAGAGCGCCCGGCCCGCCGGGGTGGTGGTGTCCACCGCCTCGCGGTCAAGGTAGAGGTCGCAGCCGATCTGCCGCACCTCCTCGAACAGGGCGGCGAGGTTGGCGAGGCTGCGCCCGAGGCGCGACACGTCAACAGCGGCGATCAGGTCAAAGCGCCGCCGCCGGGCGTCGGCCATCATCCGGTCGAGCGCCGGGCGCGAGCGGCTGGCCCCCGATGCCGTCTCGACATATTCCTGCACTACGTCCCACCCGGCCCGCTCCGCCACCTCTCGCAGCCGGATTAGCTGGTTCTCGGTGGTCTGGCCGCCGGTGCTGACCCGGGCATAGATCGCCACGCGCTTCGCCATCTCCATTTCTCCTCTGTGCCGCCCCGCGAATACGAGAACATAGCGTGAACTCAATGGCGCGGTCTAGCCCGGAAAGGGGACGGATGGCGGGCCGATTTCATGCTGCCTTCGCGGCCCAGAAAACATGGGCGATGCGGCGCGCGTTTCAGGACCCCTTTTCCGGGCGGCCCGTTTCTTGCTGTCGCGGCTCGGATCGGCATGGCCGGGGCGGCGGTGGCCGATCTGGCGCGCCTTTTTACCGGGGCGGCAGGCGCGTGTTGCTGTGTCCCCCTGCCCAGAAGAGCGGCGCGCAGCCGCCCTCCCGATCTTCCCGTTTGGGATCGGCGCGCCTTCAGAACGGGATACAGGGTGCAAGGTCGTAACGCCCAGAGAACGAAGGGTTTTCCGCCATAGGCTCCCGTTCCTCCCGTTCTTTTAGAGAGTTAGAGAAAGGGGAGAGAGAAGGCGTGCAAAAGAGGGTCCGAGTTAGTAGAAAAAAGGAACCGCGTCGGAAAACGACTAGAACGGGAAGAACGGGAGCCGATGCGCTAACCCCCAGCGAGGGAGCAATAATCTGGCACGGTGGCCCATCCCGTTCTCAGCCGCCGGGGCCGGAAACGGGATGGGCCGTCGCGGAACGGGAGGGGCCGCCCTCAGAAGGGCATCTCATCACCCCAGTCCTTGGCGGTAGGCACCCGCACCACGTCCCAATTCGCATGGGGGTCGTCACCCCAGTCGAAGGCCCGCCCGTGCATCTCCGACCACCAATCACGCGCCACGGCAAGCGTCGGCAGCCAGACCCCCCGCGCCGTCTTCCCGGCGATGCTGATCTGCTCGGTCTTCTGGACGCGCCCGAGCCTCTTCAGTTGATGGCCGAGCGACTTTTCAAGGCCCGCAGCTTCGCCCCGCAGGATCTTGCCGCTGGCAACAGCCGCCTTCGCAAGGGCACCCGAGGGGATGAAGACCCGCCCGCCATCTTCGGGCACGTCAACAGGTTCACCATTGCGCCAGATTTCCGGCGTTTCACCCGAGGCAAGCATTTCATGGATCACCCGGGCCGCGCCGGTGAAGCTGCTCTCCACCTGCTCGGCCAGCGCCGCCGTCTGCGGCCGGTCGCGGTGCTCGAAGCCTGACAGGTCGCGCTGCATCAGAAGGTATGCGAATGCCTCGCGCCCACCGCCCTGCCACTGCTCGACTAGGGCGCGGAAGAAGGTCCGGTCGCCCCGCCGCGCCGACGAAACGTCGAGCACCAGCCAGCGCCGGTCATCGGCATCAGTCGCCACGATGTGCGGGTTGTTCGATGCCAGGATCACGGCAAAATGATTGGGGGCTGCGAAGCTGTCCACCCCCTTCGGCTCGATGCGGATGTGCGTCTGCGTCACCAGCGTCTTGAGCCGACCGACCATGTTGGCATTCTTGGCGGCGGCGATTTCATCGGCGAAGACGAGGAGCGCCTGTTGAAGGTGGGCGTTGAAGTTGCCCATCAGCCCCTTCTGGTCGGACACGGCGACGAAGTGCCGCCCGAACAGTTCACCGAACTTCTCGGCAAAGAGGGATTTGCCAACACCCTGCCCGCCGCGCAGCGCAATCGAGGTTTCGAGCTTGGCGCCCGGCTGCTGGAACTTCAGCGCCATCCAGTTCAGCAGGTACTCATAGACCTCGCCGTCACCGGCGGCGATCACGTCCCGGATCAAATCGAGGAACAGGCCGCAGTCGCCCGGCGCGGGCACCACGGCGGGGCCGCGCCAGAGGTTGTAGATACCATCAGGGGTTTCGACGCCGGGCATGAATTCAACGCGCTCGAAGTTGCGCCGCTGGGGGTGCTTGACCCACCACTCGGCCAGCGGCTTCTTCACATCGTTCCCGTCCTTGTCTTCTCCGACCTTCACAGTCCGGTTCGCGTACCAGTCGAAAAGCTCGACCTTCTTCAAGAACTCCGGCAGGCCGTCGCTGCGCTCGACCAAGACCCGGACCCGCCCGCCATACTTCACCATCGCGTGGCGGGCGTTCATCTCTGCAAGCTCGGGTTCAACCGCCTCGGCCCTCGCCCGCGCGATCTGCCGCGCCGTGTAGCCCTTGGGCTTCGGCTGTTCGAGGACATGGGCGCTGATGCCGAAATCCGGGTCAAGGATCACCGCCGCCATCTGGTCGTCGGTGCAGTCGGCCCGCACCAGATCGCACAGCACGGCAAAGAGCGCCTCGGAGCGCGACGGGTACTTGCCCGGCTCGTCAGGATCAGCGCCGTTGACGATCAGCGCCCTTGTGCGGGCTGAAACGGCGGCGGGCAGGTCATCGAGGCTATCGAGGCGCTTCACCTCGCCCAGCTCGACGCGCAGCCCACCGGCGACAGGCGCAGCCTTGTCTTTCTGCCTTGGAAAATCCGCAGCCCGGAACCGGCGGCCCCAGTCGGCCCATGCGAGATACGCCGGGGCATCCTCGCGCCCGCGCCACCGCTTCTTCTGGCTCGGCAGGTTCATGGTGCCGGGAAGGCGCATGATGTGGCTCACGTCCACCGCCGCCCGGTCGCCATCGAGGAGGCCGATCAACCGCGCGTGGATTGCCTCTGCAACCTCGGTCGAGACAGCCTCGTCATCCTCGAAGCGCCAGAAGCACTGGAACCCACCGCCCGAGGCGACAATCGCGGTCGGGCGCGGGATCGCCGCAGGCCACCCGTTCCCGTCCACAACTCTGTTCTGTAGCCGAGCGACCTCTGAGGTCAGGTAGGCCCGCAACTCGGCCAGCCGTTCGGTCGTCGGCTGCTCTTTGGGCCAGCCACCGCTCGGCGGCGCCACGACAACGTCAACATGCAGGCCCCGGATGCGCGTCACCTCATCCTTCCGCGCCTTCTTGCGGGTATCCGGCGCGAGGTCATTGACCGAGAAATAGAGGTTCTGGCGCCCGACGCGCCGGGCAACCCATTCGCGCAGCGCCCCCGGGTCGGTGAAGGTCTGTGTCTCAGTATTGCCGCCCTCGCGCGGGATCGCCGTGGGCCACCAAGGGCCATCCTCCGACCATCCGACGAGGAACCGCAACAAGTCTTCGGGGTCGGCTCCAGCGCTATTCCGGGCTATACTATCCCCGTTGATGATGTGGTTGACGGACCTGTCCAGACCTTTGCCCCCGGTGTGCTGCCCTGCACCGGGGGTTTCCTTTTCGTGATCTGCCATCACTGCCCCCCATGCTCGATGAGGTGCTGTTCCATCCAGTGGCGGAGGTCTTGCACTCGGTAGCGCACCAGCTTCTGGGATGCGCGCACGAAGCTCGTGCCGCGCCCTTCCTTGCGCATGGTCTCCATCCCGGCCTCGGTGAGCCCGAGGAAGGCGGCGGCCTGCGCGGTGTTGAGATATTCCGAGGGTGGCGCATAGCGTCCGGTGGCGTAGCCGTCCGCCAATTCAGCGGCGACCTCCCGGGCAATCAGCTTTGCGAATTCAGCGGGGTCGTCCATAGAGCCTCCATCCCCCGAAGGGGTCAAGAGGCTCGCGGGTGGTTCTGAGTGTCCGCGACGTGGGGCCTAGCCGCGCCCTGTGGGGAGCGACCACTGTACCGTGGCCCGCCGGTTAAGATGTGTCCCGTTTATAGCCGTTTAAGCGACCTTACGTCTAGGTGCAGTTTCTTGTTGCCGTAGCAGCTCCATCACGGTCGCGCTGATCCGTTCCTGGGCATCAAGGAGGTCCGGCCAGACACCTTCGCGCGATCCATAGGTGCCAGAGTGGATGTCGCCCCGCTGGCTGTGGTTCATCAGCTTCTTGGAAAGCGCCTCCTCCACCCCGGCCCAGATGCAGGCGTTGCGGTAGGTGTGGCGGAGGCCGTGCCCGCTGCACGGCAACTTCTTCTCCGTGGTGGCGTAGAGCGACATGTGACCGGCGAAGGCCCCGCCACCGCGCTTCACCTTTGACGGGTCGCCGGGGAAGATCCACTCACGGGCATGGATGGGCTGGTAGATGCGGGCAGCGCGGCGCGCCCGGGCGAGGCAGGCCAGCATGGGCCGGGTCAGCGGAATGTCGTATGCCTTCGCTTTACCCCCCTTGGGCGTCGGGATGTGGAGTTTGCGGCCCGCCACATCGACGTGTTCCCAGCGGGCCATCGCGATGGCACCCGCCCGGCTGCCGGAGAGCAGCAGGAAAAGCTGGAACTCGGCGCGCACACGGTTGTCCAGCGCGAGGTAAGCCTTCCACCAGCCCGGCAAATCCCGGCGGCTCATCGCGCTCTCGCGGGCTTCCTCGCGGTTGAACGTGACCTGCCGCGTCGGGGTCCAGCCGTCCGGGTCTGGCTTCACATATCCCCGTTCCAGTGCCCAGTTGTAGATCACACGCAGGGTCCGCATCGCCCCGTTGGCCGCGTAGGTGCCTCCATGCTTGGGGTCCGTCTCCCGGCGGCTGATCGCGTCATGCCGCGCCGCGACCCGGGCCGCACCCTCTGCCGTGGCAAGCTCGCCCAAAGGGGTATCGTGCCAGATGCCCAGAAGGTGCTGCGCCTCGACCGCGTTGCGGTAGCTGTAGACCGTCGCGGCGCTCTTGCCGGTCTTCTCAAGGTGCGCGCGGTAGAGGTCCCATGCCCTGCCGAGGGTCACGCCCGCATCCGGTTTCGTCAGCCCCTCGCCCTCAAGGATCGACGCCAGCTCGCCCTTCGCCAGCCCCCGGGCCTCCTTCACGCCGATCTCGGGAAAGCCCCCGAACGCACGGCGCACCGTCTTGCGCTGTTTCTTGAGCTTGTCGTCCAGCACCCGCACCTCGGTCTGGACAACCCAGCTCTTGGCCGTCTTTCCAACCTTCAGGTAGAGGCCCGGCTGGTCGGTGTCTGCGATGAACTTCTGCCCAGACGGCAGGAAGGGGAAGCGGGCGGCCATGAGGTCGGTGAGGCGCGCCTTTGAGGGGTAGGTTGACATGGGCTCTCCGGTCTGACGTAAGGCTAACGTAAGGCTCGGTGCGCCACCGAGTATCTTTTCGCGCCCGTCTATGCTAGCGGGTAAACGTCTCAAGTGCTTGTTTTACTTACACATAGACTACCTAAGCCGCCCACCAGCCGTCTAGCCCTAAGAACTGTTAATCAATTGGTCGTAGGTTCGATCCCTACCGCCGGAGCCATAAAAAGCCCTTAAGTCATATCGACTTAAGGGCTTTTTTAATTGGTGGATTCGAGTTGGGCTCGGCTGACAGCAACGCCCGGGGAACACCTTAAGCTTTCCATATTGGCTTCCCGAAGAAGTGGTATCGATAGGACGACCATTTCGCTTCCCGGGAACGTTCCAATGCCAGCACTCAACTTTTTCGCCTATCTATGTTGGGGTGCGGCAGTCCTGCTTGCGATCATCGCGGCGACCGCCCCTTCGGATGCTGTGCCACTGCTTGCGGTAGCCTTCGCATCCGTGGTCAGCGGGGTGCTGTTCCTTGCCGCAAGTAAAGTGGTCTTGTTGCTGACTGAAATTCGCGACGCCCTGGCACCGGGCAATGCGCTGCCCCGGGCACCGGATCAGGCTGAAACAGAGCCAGAAAGACCGACACGGACGCTCGGGGAAATTCAGCAGGATATCGAAAGGATAAAACGTAATCTCTGAGCAGGATACTTGCGCCATGCGCAGTCCGGCCCCAATGGTCCAGCCGACGCTATCCGGCCTGATGTCAGCATTGACGGCCCGCCGCCTGCAGGCCATCGCCCCCCTCCAGACGGCTGCCCCTCGACGCAGGGCGCGCGGGAAGCTATCACCCCCGAAGGGCCCCGGACCGGCGCCCTTCGAGACGACAAGCAACCGGCCGAGGGCACCTTGATACGACATGAGCTGGCCTATGCGGAGCCCCAGGAGGTGGCCGATAAACTGAGGCACGCGGAGGGCTTCGCCTTTCTCGACAGCGGCGGCGCGGACCTTGAGACCGGGCGCTACAGCTTCATCGGCCTCCAGCCCTTCGCCAGCTTCCGGATCGAGGCCGGCCAGGCCTTCTGGAACGACACCGCGCTGGAGGGCCCGCCGCTGGCGCATTTGCGCACGGCGCTGGCGCGTTACGCGACCGCCCCCGCTGCGGACGGGCCGCCGCTGCAATCGGGCTGCATCGGCCACCTGTCCTACGACCTGGGCCAGAGCCTGGAACGGCTGGCGGCGCCGACGCGGCGCGCCCCGCACAGCACGGATCTGCGCTTTGGCTTCTACGACGTGATCTGCGCCTTCGACCGGCAGGCGCGCCGCTTCTGGATCTGTTCCAGCGGCCTGCCGGAAACCGCGCCCGACGCCCGTGCCCGGCGGGCCGGGGCGCGGCTGGCCGAAACGCTGGCCCGCCTCGATGGCCCCGCGCCCGCAGCGCTTCCCGCCCCTCCCGGCATTCAGGACTGGCGGTCGAACTTCACCGCCGAAAGCTACGGCGCCGCCATCGAGGCGCTGCGCGAACACATCCGCTGCGGCGACATCTACCAGGCCAACCTGGCCCAGCGGTTCGAGGCCGCGCTGCCCCCGGGCTTCGATCCCTGGGCGTTGTACCAGCGGCTGCGCCGGACCAATCCCGCCCCCTTTGCCGCCTATCTGCGCGACGGCGACACCACCTTCGCCTCCAGCTCTCCGGAACGGTTCCTGAGCCTGCGGGAGGGGCGGGTCGAGGCGCGCCCCATCAAGGGCACCTGCCGCCGCCACCCCGATCCCTCCGAGGATGCCGCCCGCGCCGCGGCCCTGCTTGCGTCCGAAAAGGACCGGGCCGAGAACGTGATGATCGTGGATCTGCTGCGCAACGACATGTCCCGGGTCTGCGCCCCCGGCAGCGTCGAGGTCCCGGTGCTTTGCGGGCTGGAAAGCTATGCCTCGGTGCATCACCTGACCTCGGTCGTTACCGGCAGGCTGCGCGACGGGCTGGGCCCGGTCGACCTGATCGAAGCCTGTTTTCCCGGCGGCTCGATCACCGGGGCGCCGAAGATCCGCGCCATGGACATCCTGACCGAACAGGAGGGCATCGCCCGGGGCATCTACTGCGGCTCCATCGGCTATATCGGCTTCGACGGCGCGATGGATCTGAACATCGCCATCCGCACGGCGGTCCTGGGCGATGGCCGTGCCGTGGTGCAGGCGGGGGGCGGCATCACCCTGCTGTCGGACCCCGGGGCCGAATATACCGAAACCCTCGACAAGGCAGAGCGGCTCTTCGCCGCCTTCGCCGATGCGCCCTGAGGCCCGCCGCCCATGCTGCTGATCATCGACAACTACGATTCCTTCGTCTTCAACGTGGTCCGCTACTGCGCAGAACTGGGCCACGAGGCGCTGGTGCGGCGCAACGATGCGCTGGACCTGGACGCGGTCGAACGCCTGGCGCCAAGCGCGATCATCCTCTCTCCCGGGCCCGCCACCCCGCAGGAGGCCGGCCTGTCGCTGGGGATCGTGCAGCGCTTTTCGGGGCGGGTGCCGCTGCTGGGCGTCTGCCTTGGGCACCAGTGCATCGGCGCCGCCTTCGGAGGCCGGATCACCCGCGCAGCCGAACCGATGCATGGGCGCGCCAGCGCCATTTCCCATGACGGCCGCGGGCTGTTCCGCGACCTGCCCGATCCGCTGACCGTCGGCCGCTACCATTCGCTGATCGTCGCCGAGACGCCTCAGATGGCCGCAGATCTGCGCGTCACCGCCCGCACCGCCGAAGGCGAAGTGATGGCGCTGGAGCATCACCGGCACCCGACCCTGGGCGTGCAGTTCCATCCGGAATCGATCCTGTCGCAGCACGGCCACGGGATCTTCGCGAACTTCTTCCGCATGGCAGAGCGCTGGAGGCAGAATGCTGTGGCTTGACGGCACCCCGCTGGACGGCAACGTGGCGCCCTTCGACCTGACGGATCGCGGGCTGATGCTGGGCGACGGGGTCTTCGACACGGCCTTCGTGCTGGAAGGCGCGCTGGTGCTGGGCGCACGCCACCTCGACCGGCTGGAGGCCTCCTGCGTGGCCCTGGGCCTGCCGCTGGACCGTGCCGCCCTGGAGGCGACGCTGCGCGATGTGACGGCCCGGGTGTCCACCGGCGCCCTGCGCATCACCGTAACCCGTGGCGCCGGGCCGCGCGGCCTGCTGCCCCCCGCCAAGGCCCGCCCGCGCTGCATCATCTCGGCCACGCCGGGGGTGCCGGCGACGCTCTGGCAGCCGCTGGACGCCGCCTTCACCACGATCCGCCGGAACGAGACCTCTCCGGCGGCGCGCCACAAGTGCCTGACCTACATGGATGCCATCCTGGCCCTGCAGGAGGTCGCGCCACTGGGCGCACAGGAGGCGATCTTCTGCAACACGACCGGGCAGCTGGCCTGCGCGGCCACCGGCAACCTGTTCTGCCTGTCGGGCGACCGGCTGCTGACCCCGCCGCTGCAGGCCGGCATCCTGCCCGGCACCATCCGCGCCACGCTGCTGGAACTGGCCCCCGGGCTGGGCCTGACCCCGGTCGAAGCGCCGCTGCCCCCGGAGGAGCTGAACCGCGCCGATGGCGTCTTCCTGACCAACAGCCTGCGGCTGATGGCGCCGCTGCGCCGGCTGGACGGTACGCCCCTGTCGCGAAACGGCTGGGATCGGATGGCGGATCTGGCGCAGGTGCTCTGCCGCCGGATCGATCCCGCCACCACCGCCCCCTGGCTGGCCGAGGGGCCCCGGGGCTGGGCCACGGCCGACTGACGGGCATCGCCCGGCCCCGACACCACCGGAAGGCGCAAAGCTTCTGTCTTTTGGGCAGCTTGCAGGCCCTGCGGCACCCCGCAGGGGGCGCCTGCTTGCGCATCCCCGGCCCCTCCTGCACGATCCCGTCAGATGCCGTGCGCCACCGCGCCCACGGCCCCGCAGCCTAAAGGCCCGGGCCCCGAACGCCCCGGCCCACCCCCAGGAGCCCCCATGCCCACGCTTGACCGCATCCAGGCCTTTGCCGACGATCTGACCGCGATCCGCCGCGATTTCCACGCACATCCCGAACTGGGCTTCGAAGAGGTTCGTACCTCGGGCAAGGTGGCCGAGCTGCTGGAAAGCTGGGGCATCACGGTCACCCGCGGCATCGGCAAGACCGGCCTTGTCGGCGTGCTGGAGGGCAACCGACCGGGCCGCACCATCGGCCTGCGCGCCGACATGGACGCCCTGCCGATCCATGAACAGACCAACCTGCCCTATGCCTCCAGGACGCCGGGCGTGATGCATGCCTGCGGCCATGACAGCCATACCACCATGCTGCTGGGCGCCGCGCGCTACCTGGCCGAAACCCGTGACTTCCCCGGACGTGCCGTCTTCATCTTCCAGCCCGCCGAAGAGGGGCTGGGCGGCGCCCGCGCGATGATCGCCGACGGCCTGTTCGACCGCTTCCCCTGCGATGAACTGTACGGGCTGCACAATTCGCCCTTCCACGATCCCGGAGTGATCGGCGTGAAGCCCGGCACCGCCATGGCCGGCGCGGATTTCTTCGACATCCGCATCACCGGCCTCGGCAGTCACGGCGCCCGGCCCGAAGGCTCCAAGGATCCGGTGGTGATAGGCGCCGGCCTCGTGAAGGAGATCCAAGGCATCGTCTCGCGCAACCTCTCGCCGCGCAAGTCCGCCGTGGTGTCGATCACCCAGTTTCATTCCGGATCGGCCTACAACGTCATCCCCGAGACCGCCGAACTGTCGGGCACCGTGCGCTATTTCGACCCCGAGGACGAACAGCTGATCGCAGCGCGGATGCGCGCCATCTGCGCGGGCTTCGCCATCGCCCATGACTGCGAGATCGAGATCGACATCCGCAATGTCTTCGACGTGCTGGTCAATGACGAGGCGCGATCGGCCGACCTGCTTGCGGGCGCCCGCGACATCGTCGGCGATCTGGCCGATTACAAGGACGAGATGCAGATGGGGTCCGAGGATTTTGCCGACATGCTGCGCGTCGTACCCGGCGCCTACTGCACGCTGGGCCACGGCGGCTCGGTTGCGCTGCACAATCCCGCCTTCACCTTCGACGATGCGGCCCTGCCGGTGGGCGCCAGCTTCCTGGCCCGCATGGTCGAAACCCGGGGCGCCGCCGCATGAGCCGCGACCTGACCGACCTCGACACGCTGCTGGAACACCTGCCGCTGGAGGCCGACCGGATCATCGAGGGGCTGCGGCCCTGGGTCGAATGCGAAAGCCCGACCTATGATGCCGACGCCGTTGCCCGGATGATGGATCTGGTCGCCTATGACTGTGCCGAAATGGGCCTGCTGGTCGAGCGCATCCCCGCGCGCGGCGGTGTCGGCCCCTCGGTGCGGGCGGTGCTGCCGCATCCGCGCGCGGGCACGCCGGGCATCCTGGTCAGCGGGCATTTCGACACGGTGCACCCGGTCGGCACGCTGGAGCAGAACCCGTTTCGGGTCGAGGGCGACCGGCTTTACGGGCCCGGGGTGCTCGACATGAAATCGGGCAATTTCATCGCGCTGGAGGCGCTGCGGGCGCTGCTGGCCAGCGGGATCACCCCGCCGCTTCCCGTAACTTTCCTGTTCACCCCCGACGAGGAGATCGGCACCCCCGTCACCCGCGCCCTGATCGAGGCCGAGGCGCGGCGCAACCGCTACGTCCTGTGCCCGGAGCCTGCCGTGGCCGGCAACGGCGTAACCACCGGGCGCTATGCCATTGCCCGTTACGAGATTTCCGCCGTGGGGCAGCCCTCCCATGCCGGCGCCAAGCTCTCGGCAGGGGTGTCGGCGGTGCGCGAACTGGCGCACCGGATCATCGAGATCGAGGGCATGACCAGCGACAGCTGCACCTTCTCGGTCAATGACGTGACCTCGGGCCAGTGGGTGAACTGCGTGCCGTCCCATGCCCGGGCGCAGGTCCTCTCGATGGCCAAGACCCAGGAGGATCTCGACAGCGGCACCGCCCGGATGCTGGCGATGGCCGGCACCCGCAACGGCGTGCGCTTCGAGGTGCGCGAAACCGTCACCCGTCCGGTCTGGGAGAACAACCGCCCCGAGACCATGGCGCTGTACGAACAGGCCCGGACGATCTCCGAGGCGATGGGGCTGCCGCTGCCCTCGGCCTCGACCGGAGGCGGGTCGGACGCCAATTTCACCGGCGCGCTCGGCATTGCCTCGCTCTGTTCGCTGGGACCGGCGGGCGACATGTATCACACGCTCGAGGAACACCTGCTGATCCCGACGCTGGTGCCGCGCGCGCGTCTGCTGGCCGGGCTGTTCGCGACGCTCACGGACTGACAGCTCCGGCGCCCATCCGGGCGGCGGACCAATCCCACAGGACCGATCATGACCACCGACACCCTGCCCGAGGCCGCGCTGGCCCCCTATGCCTCTGCCGAAACCATCCTGGCCGCACTGCACGACGGCCGGCTGAGCGCCCGCACTCTGATGGAGCGCACCTACGACCGGATCGCGGCGATCAATCCCGGGCTCAACGCCATCATCTCCCTGCGTCCCCGCGCGGAGATGCTGGCCGAGGCCGAGGCCGCCGACCGGGCGCTGGCGCTGGACCGGGCGGCGGGGCGCCGCCCCGCGGCGCTGGCCGGGCTGCCCATCGCGGTCAAGGACCTGGCGCTGACGAAGGGGCTGCGCACCACCTTCGGCTCTCCGATCTTTGCGGATTTCATCCCCGGGGAAGACACGCTGATGGTGGCGCGGCTGCGCGCCGCCGGGGCGCTGATCCTGGGCAAGACCAACACGCCGGTCTTCGGGCTGGGATCGCATACCACCAACGCGCTGCACGGGCCGACGCAGAACAGCTTCCTGCCCGGGCGCAGCGCCGGGGGGTCTTCGGGCGGGGCGGCGGTGGCTGTGGCCGCCGGGCTGCTGCCCGTGGCCGATGGCAGCGACTACGGCGGCTCCTTGCGCAACCCGGCGGCCTGGAACAACATCTTCGGCCTGCGCCCGACCCAGGGCCGCATCCCCTCGGTGCCCTCGGGGGATGTGTTCTTCGGCCAGATGGCGACGGACGGGCCGATGGCCGCAACCATCGCCGACCTGGCGCTGCTGCTGGACGTGCAGTCGGGCCCCGATCCCCGGGCGCCGCTGTCACGTCCGCCCCTCCCCGTCCGCCCGGCGCTGGAGGACGGGCCGCTGCGCGGTCTGCGGGTCGGCTGGCTGGGCGATCTGGACGGACACCTGCCGACCGAGGCGGGCATCCTGGAAACCTGCGCCACGGCGCTCGACGGGGCGCGGGCCCGCGGCGATATCGCCCTGGCAGACGCCGCCCTGGGCTTCGAGCCCGAGGCGCTGTGGCAGGCCTTCGTCGCCCTGCGCCACTTCTCGGTCGCACCGGCGATCACGCCGCTCTGGGAGGATCCGCAGAAGAAACCGCTGCTGAACGCCCAGCAGGTCTGGGAATACGAGGGGTTCCTGGGTCTGAGCGGCCCGCAGGTATCGCAGGCGGCGGCGGTGCGCTCGGCCTTCTTCCAGCGCATCCTGGCGCTGTTCGAAGACTTCGACCTGCTGGCGCTGCCCGCCACCCAGCTGCATCCCTTCCCGGTGGACTGGGCCTGGCCGCAGCAGATCGCGGGCCGCGAGATGGACAGCTACCACCGCTGGATGGAGGTCGTCGTGGCCGGCACCATGGCCGGCTGCCCGGTGCTGGCGGCGCCCGCGGGCTTCAGCGGCGATGCGCCCGTGGGCCTGCAATTCATCGCCCGGCCCGATGCCGAGGCGCAGCTGCTGCGGTTCGGCCTGGCCTGGGAGGCGGGCCTGGAGCGGCCCACCGGCAACCGCGCGGGCTTTGCCGCGCAGCTGTAATCGCGGGGGCGCCGGGACGAGGCCCCGGCGCGGCCCTCACATCGGCGACAGGATGCGGCTGAGGAAGTCGCGGGTGCGCTCGTGCTGGGGATTGCTCAGCAGCTCGGCCGCCGGCCCCTGTTCGACGATGCGCCCGCCGCTCATGAACAGCACCCGGTCGGCCACCTCGCGGGCAAAGCCCATCTCGTGGGTGACGACCAGCATGGTCATGCCCTCTTCCGCCAGCGCCCGCATCGCCGCCAGAACCTCTCCGACCAGTTCGGGATCCAGCGCCGAGGTCGGCTCGTCGAAGAGGATCGCCTCGGGGCGCATGGCCAGCGCGCGGGCGATGGCCACCCGCTGCTGCTGCCCACCCGAAAGCTGCTCGGGGTAGGCATCGGCCTTGTCGGCCAGGTTCATCCGCGCCAGCAGCGCCATCCCATGGGCCTCGGCCTCGGCGCGGGGTTCGCCTTTGACGAAGATCGGCCCCTCGGTGATGTTCTGCAGCGCGGTGCGGTGCGGGAACAGGTTGAAGCGCTGGAAGACCATCGTGACCCGGGTACGGATGTCGCGGATCGAGGCATCCTCGGCCCGGACCCGGCGGCCATGCACGTCGATGGCGCCCTGTTCGTAGGTCTCCAGCCCGTTGACGCAGCGCAGCAGCGTCGACTTGCCCGAACCCGAGGCGCCGATCAGGCAGACGACCTCGCCCTTCTCGACCGTGGCGTCGATCCCCTTGAGGACCTCCAGGTTGCCGAAACTCTTGTGCAGCCCCTTGATGGTGATCATTTCTTTCCGAACCTCCGTTCAAGATAGGATGCCAGCAGGAAGAGCGGCACGCTGAAGGCCAGGTAGAGGCCGGCGACCAGGGTGTAGACGGTCATGTTCTCGAAGGTGGAAGCGGCCAGCATCTTGCCCTGGAAGGTGATCTCGGCAACCGTGATCACGGAGGCCTGCGACGTGTCCTTCAGCAGCATGATCATGGTGTTGCCATAGGGCGGCAGCACGGTGCGGAAGGCCTGCGGCAGCACCACCCGGCGCATGGTCAGCACCCAGCTCATGCCGATGGACTGCGCCGCCTCGACCTGGCCCTTGTCCACCGCTTCAAGGCCGGCGCGGAAGTTCTCGGCCATGTAGCAGGAATAGGCGATGCCCAGGCCGATCGCCCCGGCCTGGAAGGCGGTCAGGTCGATGCCGAAATCGGGCAGCACGAAGTAGATGTAGAACAGCTGCACCAGGATCGGGATGCCCCGAACGATGTTGACGAAGCTGCGGGCGGTCCAGGACAGCACCCCGATCCCGGAGTAGCGCATCAGCGCCAGCACCAGACCGAAGAGCGTCGCAATCACGAGGGCGCAGAACGCGATGCCAGCCGTGGTCACCGCGCCCTGCAGAAGGATCGGCAGGTAGTCCTGCGCATCCTGTAGGAACTTGTTCATCCGTCAGAGCCCGGGATCAGTCCAGGTTCCACTTGGCGATCAGCGCATCCAGCTCGCCGCTCTGCTTCATCTCGGCCAGCGCCTTGTTGATGCGGGCCAGAAGCTCGGGGTGGTCCTTGTTGATCGCCAGACCGAGGGGGGCAACGAACTGCTGCTTGTAGGATTTCGACATCTGCAGATCGGGGAATTTGCCCTGGCCGATCTGGTAGGCCATGATCGGCTGGTCGGCAAAGCCCACCGCGATGCGGCCCAGCTGGACGTCGCGCATGATGTCGGCGATATTCTCGTAGACCTTGATGGTGCCGATGCCCGACATCGCCTTGAGATCATCAAGATAGCGCGTGCCCTGCTGAACGCCGATGGTCTTGCCGGCGGTCTCCTTCAGGGATTGGGTATACTGGGTCGGATCATCTTTCCGCATCACCAGACCTTCGCCATAGGGGAAGATCGGATCCGAGAAATCGACGACCTTCTTGCGCGCATCGGTGATCGACATGGCGGCCGAGATGATGTCGATTCGCCCCGAGGTCAGCGCCGGGATCAGCGACACCCAGTCGGTGGACTTGACCTCGGCGGTGAAGCCCGCCTTTTCGCCGACGGCCTTCACCACGTCGACCATCATGCCGGTGACCTGGCCGGATTTCACATCGAGGAAGGTAAAGGGCACGCCGGTCGGGGTGGAGCCGACCTTGAGCGTTTCGGCAAGGCCCGGCAGGCCGATCATGGCAAGGGCAACGGCGGCGGGCGCCAGGAAGCGGAGTTTCATGGAAGTTCCCTGTCGTGGTGTGTTGGCTCGCCGGGCTCCGGGCCCGGTCTGCTCAGACCCTGACCTGCGGCGCCGGGGCCGCATAGCGCCGGCGGGCGCTTCGGCATACCGGAGGGAGCGCGGTACGGCAGGAATGCCAAAAATTATGCATCCCGGGTGATAAATTAGGCCATTTAAGTATACTGGACAGATGATTTTGGCCGGATTATTTGCCTGATAGGCCATTTCGGTATACCGGACCTCCAACATGCCTGATCTTTCCCGTTCCCCCGACGACCCCGCCCGCCCCGCATCCACCGGCCAGCAGGTCTATGAAGGCCTGAAGGAGCGGCTACTGTGCCACGAGTTCCGGATGGGCCATGTGCTGCGCGAGGACGAGGTCGCCGCCTGGTTCGACGCCTCGCGCCTGCCCGCCCGCGAGGCGCTGAAGCGGTTGGAATACGAGGGGCTGATCGAACGGTCGGGACGGCGCTATGCGGTGCGTCACTACGATCTGGAAGCCGTGATCGTCACCTATCGGATGCGCGCCGCGCTGGAGCACCTGGCCGTCGACCTGGCAATGGAAGCCCAGGACCAGGGGCGCCTTCCCCCGGCGGCCTTCGCGCCCCTGGCCCAGATGCTTGAGGCGCAACGGGCGGCGGTGGACACCCTGCCGCGCGCCATATTCTCTCGCCTGGATGCCGAGTTCCACCTTGGCATCGCGGCGCTTGCCGGGGGGGCCGCCCTGCTGGCGGACCTGGCCCGGCTGCTGGACCGGATCCGCCTGATCCGCTCGGACGAGATCCTGGTCGACAGCGGCCCCCTTGCGGCGCTGGAGGATCATCACCGCATCCTCGCCGCGCTGGAACGCGGCGACGGCGCCACCGCCAAGGCCGAACTGAACTACCACTACAGCACCACCGTCCGCCTGCATCAACCCGGCGGCCGCCCCTCCTCCGTCTGACAGCCCGAGATCCAAGACCATGACCGCCATGCCCCGCGATTGCATCGACACCTTCCCCTCGCTCTGGCAGCAGAGCGCGAAAGAACCCGACGTTTCGGTCCCGCTGGCCGGCGATCTGCGCGCCGATGTGGTCATTGTCGGCGCGGGCTATACCGGCCTTTCGGCGGCCCTCGCGCTGGCCGAGGCCGGCCGCGACGTGATCGTGCTGGACCGCGGCGGTCCGGGCTGGGGCGGCTCGGGGCGCAATTCCGGGGCGGTGATCCGCGGCTTCAAGCCCGGCCTGCCCGAACTGACCGAGCGTTTCGGCCAGGATGGCGCCGAAATCGCCCGGATCGGCGCGACCAATGCGCAGCGGGTCTACAACCTGGTTGACCGTTTCGGCATCGACTGCGACCTGCGCCGCAATGGCTGGATCCTGCCCGCCCACAATGCCGCCGGGATGCGCCAGACCGAAGCTCGGCACCGCAACTGGACCCGCGACGGCGTCACCGGGATCGAGATGCTGGACCGCGCGCAGGTGGCCAGGATGCTGGGGTCGCAGGCCTACGAGGGTGGGCTGATCGACCATGCCTGCGGCTCGCTCCAACCGCTGTCCTATGCCCGGGGTCTGGCGCGGGCCGCCCGGGCGGCGGGCGCCCGGATCTTCCGCGACGCCTTTGTCACCGGCTACCGGCGGCAAGGCGACGGCTGGCAGGTCACCACGGGGGCGGGCACGGTGCAGGCGGGGCAGCTGGTGCTGGCCACCAACGCCTATTCCGGACGGCTTGATCCCGGCATCGCGGGTTCGATGCTGACCACCCACACCCAGATCATCGCCACCGCGCCCCTGCCTGCGGCCACCGCCGCGACGATCCTGCCCGACGGGGCGGCAGCCTCGGACAGCCGGCGGATCCTGTTCTACTGGAACATGACGCCCGACAACCGTCTCGTCTTCGGCACCCGGGGCCGTGTCCACGGGCCGCGAAAAATCGAAGATTTCTCGATGGTGCGCCGCGCACTGGAGACGGTCTACCCGCAGCTTTCCGGGACCGCGATCGCCCATCGCTGGGCCGGCAAGGTCGCCGTGACCCGCGACTTCCTGCCCCGCATCGCCAGCCCCGAAGCCGGCCTTTGGACCGTGCACGGTTTCTGCGGGCGCGGTGTCGCCATGGCCACCACCTATGGCCTCCTGCTGGGAGAGACTCTGGCGGCGCAAGGCAGGCTGGGCGATCTGAAAGTGCCCCACGGCGCCGCGCCCAAGGCCCCGCCCGCCGGTCTGCGCAGCCTCGGCATCGTCACCATGACCCAGTGGTACCGGCTTCTCGACCGCTGGATGTGATCCCTGCGGCGGCCGGTCCGTGCCCCCTCCGGCCGCCAGAACCCCCTTCCCGCAAGGGCGCCGCGCGCGCTCTTAATTTTTTATTTAGTAAATTTAATTTGACAGAGGGTCTCCGCCTGCCTAGCCTGCCTGCAATTGGGAGGAGAACCAATGACCCGAAATACCCTGAACCGGCGCCGTTTCCTTGCGGCGACCGCAGCGGCAGGCACGTCCTGTCTTGCCGCTCCACTTTATGCCCAAAGCCGCGAGCTGGTGATCATTTCCGACCGCGGCAACCCCGACCAGCGCGCCGCCCTGACCGACATCGCCAACGCCTTCGGGCGCGAGGCCGGCGTCAGGGTCTCGCTCAACAACATGGATCACGAGGCCCACAAGACGGCGATCCGCAACTACCTGGTGGCCAGCCCGCCCGACATCAACTTCTGGTTTTCCGGCGAACGGATGCGCGGCTTCGTCAAGCGCGGCCTGTTTTCCGACATCACCGACCTTGTCGAGAAGAACGGCTGGGCCGATGTCGTTCCCGCGATGAGCGCAACCACGGTCGATGGCCGGATCTACGGCCTGCCCACCGCCGGGTTGGTCTGGGGCCTGTGGTACCGCAAGGATGTTTTCGACAGCAATGGCTGGACGCCCCCCCGCACCGCCGAGGACTTCCTGAGTTTCGGCCAGAATGCGCGCGAGGCCGGCATGACCCCCATTGCCATCGGCACCAAGGAGATGTGGCCCGCCGCCGGCTGGTTCGACCACATGAACCTGCGGATCAACGGGCTGGACCACCACCGCGCCCTGATGGAAGGCCGCATCGCCTATACCGACGGCAGCCTGACCCGGGTGACGGATCGCTGGGCCGAACAGGTAAAGGCCGGGATGTTCCTGCGCAACGAAACCTCCTACGGCTGGGAACAGGCCGCCGCGATCCTGGCCCAGAAGAAGGCCGCGATGATGGATCTGGCCGGCTTCATCATCTACGGCTTCCCCGAGGCCGATCGCGCTCAGCTGCGCCTTGCGCCCTTCCCGACCTATGACACGGGCATCGGCCGGTACGAGGATTTCTCGGTCGACTCGATCCACATTCCCTCCGGCGCGAAGAACCCCGAGGTGGCGCGGGACTTCCTGACCTATTTCTACCAACCCGACCGGCTGTGGGAATACCTCAAGCCGGACGGCAACCTGCCGGCGCGCACCGATATCGACGTCTCTTCCGATCCGATCATGGTGGAGTCCCGCAAGGGGCTCGTCGGGGTCGATGGCACGTCGCAGTACTTCGACCGCGACACCGATCCCGATGTCGCCCAGGCCGGCCTGAAGGGCTTCCAGGAGTTCATGGTCCGCCCCGAGCGCGCCTCCGACATCCTGGCCGGGATCGAACGGGCCCGCGCCCGCGCCTACGGCCCGCTCTGACGCCCCGTACCCTTTCCGGGCCGCGTAGCGGCGGCCCGCCGACCTTCCCAGAAAACGGACACACCATGCTCCGCACCCGCCGGTCCCTGAGACACCGCGCGACCCCGGCCCTTCTGCTGGCGCCCGGGCTGCTGCTTTTCCTCGTCGTCATCGTCTTCTCGGCGTTGCGCACCTTCTGGATTTCCCTGCACGCCTGGGACGGGTTCGGCCCGATGACCTGGGTCGGCCTGTCGAACTATGCCGAGCTTTGGGGCGATCCGCAGTTCTGGGTGTCGCTGCGCAACAACGTCATCTGGCTGGCGGTCTTCCTGCTGGCCCCGCCGATGGGGCTGGCCATCGCGCTGCTGGTCAACCAGAAGATCCGCACCATGCGGCTGGCGAAATCGCTGTTCTTCATGCCGCTCGTGCTGTCGACCGTCACCGTGGGCGTCATCTTCGTCTGGTTCTACGATCCCAGCTACGGCCTGCTGGCGCTGCTGTTCCATGCCTTCGGTGCCAGTCCCCCGGCGGTGCTGTCCAGCGACACCTGGGTCACCTTCGCGGTGGTCTTCGCCGCGCTCTGGCCCCAGGTCGCCTTCTGCATGATCCTGTTCCTGGCCGGGCTGAACACCCTGGACGAGGAAATCATCGGCGCCGGGCGGGTCGACAATGCGCGCGGCTGGCAGATGCTGCGCCACATCGTGCTGCCGCAACTGCGCCAGGTGGCCTTCATCGCGCTGGCGATCTCGATGATCGGAGCGCTGCGCTCCTTCGACATCATCGCGGTGATGACCAGCGGCGGGCCCTTCGGCTCTTCCACCAACCTGGCCTACCAGATGTACCAGGAAAGCCTGTTCTCCTATCGCTTCGGCTACGGCGCGGCGCTGGCAACGGTGCTGTTCGCCATCATGATGGTCTTCATCGTCTGGTACCTCCTGCGGCTTCTGCGCGACGAAAGGAGCGCCTGATGTATCCCCGTCAGATCCCCGAAACCCGACCCGTCGCCCGTCTGGCCTATGCGGCCTGCGTCTGGATCGTGCTGGCCGTCTGGCTGCTGCCGGTCTTCGCCATCATGCTGACCGCCCTGCGCACGCTCGAGGATGTCATGGCCGGCAACTACTGGGGCTGGCCCGACCGCATCAACCTCTGGGGCAACCTGGTGGCGGTCTTCACCCAGACCGACATGCTGCGCTATTTCCTCAACAGCCTGATCATCACGCTTCCCTCGACCGCGCTGGTCCTGATCCTGTCGACCATGACCGGCTACGTGCTGGCGCGGCACCGCTTTCCCGGCGCCACGCTGCTATTCGCGACCTTCATCGCCGGCAACTTCATGCCCCAGCAGGTCTTCATGATCCCGGTCCGCGACCTGATGGTCTCGCTCGGGCTCTACGACACCTTCGGCGCGCTGATCATCTTCCACGTGGCCTTCCAGACCGGCTTTGCCACGCTCTTCATGCGCAACTTCATCGCCGCCCTCCCGAACGAGCTGTTCCAGGCCGCCCGTGCCGAAGGCGCCAGCCCCGGCCAGGTGCTGGTCCAGATCGTCGTGCCGCTGGTGCGCCCGGCGCTGGCCGCACTGTCGATCCTGCTCTTCACCTTCATCTGGAACGATTACTTCTGGGCCATCGTGCTGACCCAGACCGATGCGGTGAAACCCGTGACCGCCGGCCTCGCCAACCTGCGTGGCGAATGGGCCTCTTCCTGGAACGTGATCTCCGCCGCCACCCTCTTTGTCGCCATCCCCCCGGTGGTGATGTTCTTCCTGATGCAACGCCACTTCGTCGCCGGCCTGACCATGGGCGCGGTGAAGGGCTGAGGAATGCCAATGTCTGACGTCAAACTGACCTCCGTCCAGAAATACTATGCCGCCTTCCACGCATTGCGCGACATCGACCTGACGATCCAGCCGGGCGAGTTCGTGGTGATGGTCGGCCCCTCGGGCTGCGGCAAGTCCACGCTGCTGAAATCCATCGCCGGCCTCTCCGACATCACCTCGGGCCGTATCGAGATCGCCGGTCGCGATGTCACCCGCACCGATCCCGGAGAGCGCGGCATCGCCATGGTCTTCCAGAGCTATGCGCTCTATCCGCACATGAGCGTGGCGCAGAACATGGGCTTCGGCCTGAAGATCATGAAGCGTCCCCGGGCCGAGATCGACGCGGCGGTGCGCGCCGCCGCCGAGATCCTGCGCATCACCGACGTGCTGGACAAGAAGCCCGGGCAGCTCTCGGGCGGGCAGCGCCAGCGCGTCGCCATCGGTCGGGCCATCACCCGGCGCCCCGATGTCTTCCTGTTCGACGAGCCGCTGTCGAACCTCGATGCGGCGCTGCGCACCCAGATGCGGGTCGAGCTGGCGACCCTGCACAAGCGCCTGGGTGCGACGATGATCTACGTCACCCATGACCAGGTCGAGGCCATGACCATGGCCGACCGCATCGTCGTCCTGCGTGCGGGCCGCATCGAACAGGTCGGTGCCCCGCTGGAGCTGTACCGCAACCCGGTGAACCATTTCGTTGCCTCCTTCCTGGGTGCCCCGCGGATGAACTTCTTCGAAGGGCGCCTGCGCGACCTGAGCGCCGGCGCCACGCTCGAGGTTCCCGGCCTGCCCGAGGTCACGATCCCGGCCCTTGCCGCGGATCACGGGCTGCGCCCCGGCAACCGGGTGACGCTGGGCCTGCGCCCCGAACACATGCGCATCGACGGTCGGGGCGTGACCACCCCGGCCACTCTGCGCCTGGCCGAGGAACTGGGCCGAGAGAGCGTGCTTTACGCCGATGCCGGAGCGCTGCGCACCACCGGCTCCGACACCGGCACCGAAAGCGTCACCCTGCTGCTGGGAGCGGGTACGCCCCCGCCCGAGGGCAGCACCCTGCAAATCGGCTTCGATCCCGCCGACGCCTACCTCTTTGCCGAGGACGGGCGCACCGTCACGGCGCCGAAAAGCGCCCCGTGACATCCCGACGTCATCCCGAACCGAAGGACACCCCATGAAGAAGACCGCCCCCGCGCCGCTGTCCGCCTGGCGCCCGCTGAACCTTGACGCCTTCCTGATCGGCGTGCCGCACTATCCCGAACATGTCGATGAAAGCCTTTGGGCGCGCGACGCGCAGCGCATGGCCGAGGCCGGATTCAACGTCGTGCGCATGGGCGAATTCGCCTGGCACCTGTGGGAACCCCACGAAGGCCATTTCGCCTTCGACCTTTTCGACCGCGCCATTGACGGGCTGGCGAAACAGGGGATCCGGACCATCCTGTGCACCCCCACCGCGACGCCGCCACGCTGGCTCAGCCAGGCCCATCCCGAGATCCTGCGCGTCGATGCCGCGGGGCGCACCGCCTCGCATGGATCGCGCCAGCATGGCGACACGACCTCCGACGTGCTGCGCGCCCATTCCCGCCGCATCACCCGCGCCATGGCCACCCATTACGCCGGCAACCCCAATGTCATCGGCTGGCAGACCGACAATGAGCTCAACACCACCACCTCGCTCAGCTTCTCGCCCAGCTGCGAGGTTGCCTTCCGCAAGTGGTGCCACCTGCGCTACGGCACGATCGAGGCGCTGAACGCCGCCTGGGGCGGACATTTCTGGGCCACCCATTACGATCACTTCGATCAGGTCGTGCTGCCCTACCCGGACAATCCCGGCCATGTCTCTCCGGGGCACCGGCAGGATTACCACCGTTTCCTCGCCGCCGCGACAGCCGCCTTCCAGCGCGACCAGGTCGAGATCCTGCGCGCCGCCAATCCCGACTGGTTCCTGTTCCACAACCTCGGCCAGCTGGAGGACATCGATTTTCGCGGCACCTTCTCCACCGATCTCGATTTCCTCGGCTTCGACATCTACCCGATGCTCTACGACGAGATGCGCCGCCATGGAGGCCATGCCCACAGCCAGGCGCTGCATCTGGACATCTGCCGTGGATTCACCGGCAATTTCATCGTGCCGGAACAGGCCTCGGGGCTGGGATCGCAGCCGCTATTCTCAACCATGACGCCCGAACCCGGGGAAATGCGACGCATGGCGCTCAGCTCCGTGGCACGGGGGGCGGACGGGCTGATGTTCTTCCGCTGGCGTCCCGCCCATTTCGGCGCCGAGATCTACTGGATGGGCCTGATCGATCACGATGACCAGCCCCGCCGCCGCTATGCCGAGGCTTGCCATTTCGCCCGGGACATGGCGGCGCTGAAGGACGCACTGCCGGGCAGCAGCGTGCGCATCGACGTCGGCATCGCCGGGGGGGATTTCGACAACCAGGAGGCCTATCGCACCTACCCGATGGGCCTGCCCTCGCCGCTGGAGGATGCCACGCTGCTGCACCGCGCGCTTTACCGGCGCAACATCGCCACCGGCTTCGTCCACCCCGAGGATGACCTGTCGCGGCTGAAGGCGCTCTACGTGCCGCACTGGCTGATCTGGGATCCGCGCTGGACCGACGCCCTGCGCCGCTTCACCGAGGCCGGCGGGCAGCTGATCGTCTCGGCCATGACCGCCACCCGGACCCGCGACAACCATATCCTGACCGAGCTGGCGCCGGGCATGGGCCTGGGCGAACTGCTGGGCGTCCGGGTCGAGGAATTCGGCCGTATCGTGGCCCCCGGGCAGGACGGTCTTTTCGCACCTCCGGCCCGGCCCGCGGGGTTCGGCCCCGGTGGTGCGCCCCTGCCCGCCTGTTCCGCCGGCCGGCCCCATCACCTGCGGCTGGGAGAGACCACGCTGCAGGCCGGGCATCTCTACGAAAAGCTGATCCTCGCGCCCGATGTCACCCCTCTGGCCCACTGGGCGGACCGCTGGCTGGAGGGCGCCCCGGCGCTGACCGCGCGCCCCCTTGGCCGGGGCCGGGCGCATTACCTCGGCACCTACCTGACCGAGGCGCTGGCCGAGGCGCTGATCGAGGCGGTGCTGCTGCCCGCCGGCATCGCCCCCCTGCTGCCGGATCTGCCCGAAGGGGTCGAGGCGAGCGAGCGCCAACATCCCGGGGGCGACCGCCTTCTTTTCCTGCTCAACACCACCGACATGCCGCGCGAAGTCACGCTGCCGCAACCGCGGCGCGACCTGCTGAGCGGGGCGCGGTTGGGACCGGTGTTCGCGCTGGAACCCTACGGCGCCGTCGTGCTCAGTTCCACGCCGCCCGGCTCCGGCTGATCGCCCGCCGGCGCGGCCTCGAAATCGAAGACCTGCTGCACCGCGACGGCAGCCGCGCCGGCCATCCAGTAGAAACTGCTGTCATCAACGAAGACCGGGGGGGGCGGCGCGCGGTAGAACTGCCTCGCCAGCGCCGCCTCGAGCGGATCAAGGAAGGCGCGCCCCAGGGCCACCGCCTCTCCGCCCAGCACGATGCGCTCGGGATCGCTGACCGTGCACCATTCCGCCAGATGCCGGCCGATCACCTCTCCGGCCTCGGCCACGAAGGCCCGCGCGGCGGGATCGTGTTCGGCCAGCGCCGCCTCCAGCGGAAGGGCATGGGCCTCCGCCCACCGCCGGGCCAGCGAGGCCGCGGAATACCAGGCCTGCAGGCATCCCCTGCGACCGCATTCGCACATCGGCCCGGTCGGATCATGCAGCACATGGCCGACCTTGCCCGCCGTGCCCACAGCCCCCCGGCGCACCTTGCCGTCCGAGATCACGGCGTAACCGATACCCTCACCGACAGCGAGGGCGGCGAAGTTCTGACAGGCCTGGCCCAGGCCGAACATGTGATGCGCCAGTCCAAAGGCCAGGGTATCGTCCTCGATGAAAACCGGCAGGGCCAGCGCCTCCGACAGCATGGCGGCGATCGGCACATCGTTCCAGCCGAAGCGGTGGCTGCGGATGCAGAGCCCGCTGTGCGGATCGATCCGTCCGGGCACCGACAGCCCGACCCCCAGGATCGGGCGCCCGGCGCCATGGGCCATGGTGACCCGGGCCACGGCCTCAGCCGCCGCCGCGACGACCGCCCCGGGGCTGAGGTCCGCGGGCGGGACGCTTTCACTGTCGATCACGTTGATGCCGAAATCGGTCAGGATGCAGTCCACCCGTTCCGGACCCACCTTGACACCGATGGCCAGATGCCCGGCAGTGTTCAGCATAAGCGGCACCGGCTTGCGCCCGCTGCCGTTGCGCTGCGAGGTGCCGGCGATCAGGTACCCCTCGTCCAGAAGGTCGCCGACGACATGGCCCACCGCCGCCGGACTGAGGCCCGTTCGCTCCGCCAGTTCGGTCCTGCTGAGGCCGCCGGTCATCCGGATCAGGTTCAGGATGAGCCGGCGATTGATCGCCCGGCCTGTCTTCTGATCAATCTTCTTTTTCTCGGTGAAGCGCATGGCAGAAGCTTATGCGTTCGACCCGCAGGGCGCAATCTGAGACACTTTGCCAAGGCGCGGTCTCTTGCGAAGGCGCCGCAGCATCCTGCCCGCTCCGGGCCAGGTCCAGACGACAGCCGCCCTTACATGCCCGATCATCCTCCGGCCCTGCAAAGGGCGCGAGGCGATCCCGCGATTGCCCCGGCCCTTAGGCTTTGCAATGGGCCTGTTTTGGGACGGGCCTTGGCCCAAAGTTGCCCCGCTCCCTGCACCCTCCTGCAGGATCGTTGACCCGCCACCACGCGGTGCCGCGCGCCCGTTCGGAACTGAGCCAAGGGGACAGGGCCCGAATGGCCACGCCCAGCTGCGCTGGGTCTTCTGCCACAGTGGCCTCGGGCAAAGGTCAGGTTCCGGTACTCACCCGGACGGAGCGACCGGATCACCATTCCTCCCAGCCGCTGGGGTCGGCCTTTTCCTGCACCGTGGTGATTTGCTGCGGGCGGGCGTTGCGGGCGGGTGCAGGTGCCGCCTTTGCCATGCCACCGCCGGTGCCTCCGGCCCCGGTGCGGAAATTCGACACTTCGCCGACCAGGGTTTCGGCCGCGCTCGCCAGGTTGACCGTCGCCGCGCTGGTTTCCTCGAACCGTGCCGCATTGTGCTGGGTCGTGCGATCCAGCTGCGAGGCCGCATTGTTGATCTCGTCGAGGCGGCCCGCCTGTTCCTGCGACGCCTCCGAGATCGAGCGCATATTCCCCGCCATGGTGTCGATGCTTTCGATCAGCTGCTTCAGGAAGTTCCCGGTGCTGTCGACCAGAGTGGTGCCGTTGACCACGTTCTGGTTGCTTTCGCTGATCAGCTGCCGGATCTCGCCCGCCGCATCGGACGAGCGCTGCGCCAGGTCACGCACCTCCGAAGCGACCACCGCGAAGCCGCGACCGGCCTCGCCGGCCCGCGCCGCCTCCACACCAGCGTTCAGCGCCAGCAAGTTGGTCTGGAAGGCAATGTCATCGATCACCCGGATGATCTCCACCACTCGCTCGGAGGACTGGTTGACCAGCTGCATGGCGCTGATCGTGTCGTCGACGACCTTGCGGGCCTCATCCGCCCGGTTCTGAGTGCCGGTCACGATCTGCTCGCTTTCCTGGGCGTAGCGGCTGGAGTCGCGCACGGAGATCGTCAGCACTTCCAGTGCCGCCGCCACCTCTTCCAGAGAGGCCGCGGATTTCTCGCTCTGGCGCGCCAGATCATCCGAGGAACGGCTCAGGTCGCCCGAGACTTCCATGACCGACTCGGCATTGCTGAGGATCACCGAGATCGTCGTCGAAAGGTTCGACAGGGTCTCGTTGAAATCGACCCGCAGCGCCTCGTAGCCTTCCGGGAAGGGCCGCTGGATCTTGTGGGTCAGATCGCCCTGACGCAGCTGCGTCAGGCCGGTTGCCAGTTCCGACACGATCTGCTCCTGCTCTTCCATGCGCGCGCGGCGCTCGGTTTCGGCCTGCTGCTCCAGCTCCCGGGCTCGGACCATGTTGTCACGGAAGATGGTCAGGGCGGCGATCATGTCGCCGATCTCGCCCCGGGCCTTGGGCAGGCCATCAAGCGCCGTCATGTCCTGGCCGGACAGGCGCCGTGTCGCCTCGGTCACCCGGCCCAGCGGGCGCGACAACCAGAGGTAGAGGAAGATCATCACAACCACCAGCAGCGCCACCGCCGCTCCGGCAATGCTGACCATCCGCTGCTCCGCGGAAGCCGCATCGGCCAGCAGGGTCCGGCCATTGCCGTCGATCGTGTCCAGCGCGCCCAGCGTGGCATTGCGCACCAGCTCCGCCGTTGCGGCAATCGCCGCCGCGCTGACCGAAGAGGCCTTTGCGGCCGCCTGCCGCGCCTGCAGCGTGGCAATCCGATGCGCACCCATCCCGGTCTCTGGATCCGACAGCGCCATCAGCTCGCGGGCCTGCCGGTTCAGGCTGGGCGCCACGGAATTCATTTCCTCGACCACCGGGTCGCGCTCCCGGTTCAGCGCGGTCTGGGCCTTCTGCACCGCCGTGACCGTCTCGCCGCTGGCCAGCTGCATGATCCCCAGCGAAAAGCCGAAGGCATGTTCCGACAACCGCGCCAGACGTAGCAGTTTCGCCACGTCGCCGTGGATCAACTCGGTGATGCGGGTCTTGTTCTCGGCCCCCGCTTCGCTGGCGCGGGTTTCGAGCGCGGCGCGCAGGCCGTCGACGGCCCCGGCAATCGCCGCTTCGCTCTGGCTGCGCAGCTCCAGAAGCTGGTCGGGCCGACGGCTGACCACCCGGTCCGGATCCAGCGTCGACTTGCCCACCAGCAGGATCGTCTGCAAGGCCACCGCATCCAGCGGCACCCTGTCCTGGGCCAGAAGCTCCGGCAGGGCCGCCTGATATCGGGCCAGGGCCGCGCGCCCGGTCTCGATCAGCGTCTCGCGCAGCGTCGGATCCTCAAGCTGCGACAGCGCCACGATGGAACCGGTGAACAGGTTCAGATCCGCCTGCAGCTGAAGGGCCGTGGTCAGCAGCCCGAAATCCTTTTCCACCAGGGTCTGCAACGTGCCGTCGATCTGCTGGATGGTCAGCTGAGAGCCCGCTTCCATCAGCGCGACGCCGCGGTTCTGCAGGCCCGTCAACTCGGCCGAGATCCAGCGATTGGTCAGCTGAAGCCTCTGCGTCGCCCGCTCCCCGGCCTCCAAGGCCGCGAATTCCGCCGCCCGGGCATCCACCAGCGCGGTCACGCTGCTGAGGATCTCGTCGGCATGGGCGGAAAACTTGCCTTCCGTGCCGTCGATCGCCTCGGCATCCTTGCGGAAATCCTCGGCGGTCTTGTGCGCATTGGCCTCTGCGGTCTCCAGCTTTTCGGGCGTTTCGGCCAGCAGGATGCTGGCGAAATCATCCTTCAGCGCGCCGCTGCGCACCAGCAGCCGCGTGCTGGCGCTGATCTCCGGCAGATCCTGCCGGACCATTCGTTCGAATTCCCCCGAGAAGGACCGGAAGACAAGCAGCCCGGTCGCAACCGCGGCAAAGGTCGCGGCGCTCATCAGCAGCATGAGGAAACCGACGCGAACGGTGATCTTGTTGAGGAAGGCTGGCATCAGGACAATTCCCAAGTGAACGGAAGGGCCGCGCCCGGCGGCCCCTCTCGGGTCATTTCATGTAATTGGCGCGGTTCTCGGGGGTCACGAGCTCGAATGGCACCCAGAGGAACTGTTCGGCCGTGTCGCCCTCGACGAAGCGCTTTGCCAGATCGACCGACCCGTTGGCCTGCCCGGCGGCATTCTGGAACACGGTGACGTCGAAATCGCCGGTGGCCAGCGCGGCCAGGGTATCCGGCGTGCCGTCGATGCCGGCGACAATCATGTCCTGGGGACCGATGCCCGCCGCCTTCAGGGCCTTGAGCGCCCCGTGGGCCATGGCATCGTTGTTGGACACGATGGCGTCGAAGGTCAGCCCGTCGGCCAGCCAGCCGGCCACCAGGGTCTCGGCCGGGCCGGGCTCCCAGAAGGCCTCCCCCTCGATGATGGCGCTGATGCCCTTGCATTCGGACGTGTCCAGCACCGAATGCACCGCCTCGGTGCGCACCCTTGCCGCATTGGTCTCAAGGTTGCCGATCAGCACCGCGATGACACCCTTGCCGCCCATCAGGCGGCAGACCTCGGTCATCTCCAGCGTGCCCGACTCCGTCTCGTTCGAGCCGACGTAGCCCTGGCCCGCCGGCAGCATCGAGCTGTTGATCGGTTCCTGGTTCACGTAGACCAGCGGCACCTTGCCCGCCGCCATTGTGGTGGCGATGCCGTTGTCCGGCTGGATCGGGTTGACGATGATCGCATCGACACCGGCGGCCACGAATTCCTCGACCTGCTTGACCTGCAGGGCGCCGTCGCCCTTGGCGTCCTTCAGCACGATCTGCACGTCGTCCCGCGCGGCATAGGCCGCCTCCAGCCCCTTCACGAAGGCAAAGCTGGCATCCGCAAGGGTGACCCCGATGGTCGTCTGAGCCCCGGCACCGGTGGCATGAAGCGCCGCAATGGCGACACAGCCGAGAAGTCGGCGCATGTGAAATCCTCCTGTCAAGCACGACATCTCCCGTCGCGCGGCCCACTTTTCGTCGGATTTCGGTAACAGGAGGTGAACTGGGCCCCAGGAATAGTGACGAGTTGAACCGATTTCGCGGCACCGGGGGGCTGCGGGCCCCGCCGGGCTAGCGCGTCAGCGCTTCGACAAGGCGGCGGATATGGGCCGCGGCGCCGCTGCCGCGCGACAGCACGGCGGCCTCGCACCAGGGGCTGATGTCGCTGAACGGGATGGTGCGCACCCGGCGGCGCGCCCGGGCGATGCTTTCGGGCACCACCGCGACGCCCATGCCGGCGGCGACCATGCCCAGCATGCTGCTCATGTCCTCGATCGGGCGCTGGCTGGCCGGGCGCACGCCGTGACGTTCCAGCAGCGCCCGCACCACCTGCCCCAGCCCGACGCCCTGGGGATCGCCCATCACCACCACGTCCAGCCCCTCCAGCGCCGCCACCGGCACCCGGGTCTCGCCCGCCAGGCGATGGCCCTCGGGTACCGCAAGCGCCATCGGCGAACGGGTGAAGGTCTGCACCCGGATCGAGCCCGCCACCGCCGGCAGCGGCATCCGCATCACCGCGACGTCCAGCTCTCCCTCCGCCATCTGCGCCACCGCATCGGCAACGCGCAGCGGGCGAAAGTCGATCTCGATCTCGGGATTGGCCTCGCAGAAGATCCGCAGCCGATCCGGCAGCAGGTCCTCGCTCATCAGCGAGGTCGAATAGCCCATGACGATCACGCCGCGCTCGCCGCGCCGCACCGTCTCGATCTCCTGCTCGGCCTGGGCGACGCGTTCGACCACCGCCGAAAGCGCCGGAAGCACCAGCTGCCCGGCCTCGGTCAGCTCCACCCCCCGGGCGCGGCGGCGGAACAGCGTGAGACCCAGCTCCGCCTCCAGCGCATGGATCTGCTGGCTGACCGCAGGAGGCGAAACCGAAAGACGCTCTGCCGCATGACGGTAGTTCAGCGTCTCGGCCGCAGTCACGAAGACGTGAAGTTTCCGCAAATCCATCAAAATCCTCCCCAGAATTAAGCTAAGCTTACCATTAATCTTTGATCATACCATTGTCTTGCTTTCTTCATCGCCCTAGCCTCCCCCTCGGGAGGAGCTGGGAGGACTGTGCCGTCGACGGACGGACTCCCGTACCCCTTCCCCACGAACCAACTGCTCGCCGGAACGTGAAGTCCCGGTCGTCGCATTGGCGTTCGCGCAGTGGCACAGATCAGCCCGCGACGCCGCCCGACGGCCCTTCGCAGCAACGGTGGCGAAAACAGAAAGTCTCTCTCGATGGCACGCACCGTCCATGTCCTGAACGGACCGAACCTGAATCTCCTCGGCAAGCGGCAGCCGGAAATCTACGGCCGCGACACGCTGGAGGATGTCGAGCGCAACCTGCGCGCCCTCGCCGCCGAACACGGGGTCGAGATCGGCTTTTTCCAGTCGAACCACGAGGGGGCGCTGGTGGATCTGATCCACGCCGCCCGCGAGAGCGCCGACGCGATCATCATCAACCCCGCCGCCTATACCCATACCTCGGTCGCGATCCTGGACGCGCTGCACACCTTCGAAGGCCCGGTCTACGAGTGCCACATCACCAATGTGCACAAGCGCGAAGCCTTCCGGCACCATTCCTACGTCTCGGCGCGCGCCGACGGGGTGATCGCTGGCTTCGGGATCGACGGTTACCTGATGTGCCTGCGCCGCGTCGTTTCCCAGCTGGGCTGGTAACCCCATGCAGAGCGAGCTGATCGGCGCGCCGAAGATCGACTGTCACCTGCACCTGTTCGATCCCGCCCGTTTCCCCTATGCGCCCGACGCCCTCTATCGCCCGCAGGGCGCCGAGATCGCCACGCGTGAACAGCTGCTTGCGGTCTTCGCCTCGGCCGGGGTGGAGCGCGCGCTGCTGGTGCAGCCGACCTCGGGCTACGGCACCGACAATTCCGCCATGCTGGATGCCATCGCGCGCTCGGGCGGGCTCTGGAAGGGCATCGCGCTGGTCGCGCCCGACATCAGCCATGACGCCCTCGCCGATCTGAAGGCGCAGGGCATCGTCGGCGTCGCCTACCTGATGGCCGGCGCGGCACCGGGCGCCTTCCGCGATCACGCCGCGCTGACCGAGAAGCTGGTGGACCTGGACATGGTCCTCGACATCCAGTTCGAGGGCGACGGCATTTTCGAGGCGCTTGAGGTGATCGGCGACAGCCCGGTGCGGCTGGCGATCGACCATTGCGGGCGCCCCGACCTGCGTGCAGGGATCGACAGCCCCGCCTTCCGGGCGCTGCTGGCGCTGTCCGAGCGCGCCGCGCCCACCGTCCTCAAGCTGTCGGGGCAGCACAAGTTCGCCCCCTTCCCGCATCCCTTCACCGCCGCCGATCCCTTCCTGGCAGAGCTGCTCGGGGCCTACTCCCCGGCGCGCACCGTCTGGGGATCGGACTGGCCCTTCCTGCGCGTCGAGGAACGCGTCGATTACGGGCCGCTGCTGCCGCTGGTCGCGCGGCAGCTGCCCGACCCCGACGACCGTGACCAGGTCTTCCGGCGCACCGCGCTCGGGATGTTCTGGGACACGGTCCCGACCGGAGCCAGCTAGCCCCCGGTCGTCTCATCCGGCCGGGACCGAGGATCCCGGCTGCTCTCTCATCACCAGACACACCTGTCAGGGAACAGTTACCAGAGGCGGCGCAGGACGCCGCCACACGGAGGAGAATACATGGTCGATATCGAACATGAGATGGGCGGGACGCGCAGCGCGTCCCAGTCCGCAGCCAAGGCGCAATCCCCGGCATCCGGCAAGGCGGCCCTGGCCGCCTGGATCGGCAGCGCCCTGGAATACTACGATTTCTTCATCTACGGCAGCGCCGCGGCGCTGGTCTTTGCCCGCATCATCTTCCCCGCCGACGATCCCAGCATGGCGACCCTGCTGTCGCTGGCGACCTTCGGCGTGGCCTATGTGGCCCGCCCCCTCGGCGCCTTCGTCATGGGCTACATCGGCGACGTTTTCGGGCGCAAGGTGGTGATGCTGCTGACCCTGCTGGGGATGGGCATCTGTACCTTCATCATCGGCCTGATGCCGACCTACGACCAGATCGGCATCTGGGCCCCGATCGCGCTGGTCAGCCTGCGGATCTGCCAGGGCCTCGCGGTGGCGGGCGAACAGTCCGGCGCCACCTCGATGACCATCGAACATGCGCCCGAAGGCCGCCGCGCCTTCTTCTCCAGCTTCACGCTGGCGGGGACGCAGGGCGGTCAGGTGCTGGCGACGGCGGTGTTCCTGCCGCTTTTCGCCCTGCCCGATGACCAGCTGCTGAGCTGGGGCTGGCGCATCCCCTTCCTGCTGTCGATCGTCGTCATGGCCATCGCCTGGTGGATCCGCCGCAGCCTGCCCGAGCCCGACGCCTTCGAGGAGGAGCGCGAACAGGGCACCAAGGACAACCCGCTGAAGGCGCTCTTTGCGCTCGGCTACCTGCCCGACGTCGTGCGGGTGCTGCTGGCGGCCTTCGCCTCTGTCACCTCGACGCTGGCGACGATCTATGCGCTGAACTACGGCGTGGAGACGATGGGCGTCAGCCGAACCACCATGCTGACCATGCTGATCTGCGCCAACCTGGTGGCCCTGGTGGCGATCCCGGCCTGGGCGGCCGTCGCCGACCGGATCGGGCGCAAGCCGGTCTTCATCATCGGCTCGCTCGGCAGCGCCCTGATGATCTGGCCCTTCATCTGGTCGATCACCCAGACCAACGTGCCGATGATCTACGTCACCGGCATCCTGATGTCGGGCGTGGTCTACAGCGCCTATTCCGGCTCCGCCTTCGCGCTGTTCTCCGAACAGTTCGAGACCAAGATCCGGCTGTCGGGCATGGCGATCGGTACCCAGTTCGGCTTTGCCATGGGCGGCTTCGCCCCGACCATCGCCGCAGCCCTGGCCGGCCCCGGCCTGACCCACTGGGTCCCGGTCGCGATCTTCGGCTGCCTGACCTCGACGGTCGCCGCCATCTCGGCCTTCTCCATGCGCGAGACCTTCCGCGCGCCGCTTTCGGCGCTTGGCCGCAACCGCTGAACAGCCCCGGGATCCGGGCCTTCGGGCCCGGGTTCCGGACCCGGTTCGGACCTGCCGCCACGGCAGGAATTTTTCCGGCAAAAATCGCCACGCAACGGCTTGCGGACCCGGAATCGCATCGCTATACACCGCCACATGTTCCGGCGTAGCTCAGCGGTAGAGCAGTTGACTGTTAATCAATTGGTCGTAGGTTCGATCCCTACCGCCGGAGCCATAGAAAGCCCTGGGTCGCAAGACCTAGGGCTTTTTTGCTGCCCGCTGGCACCACGCCCCGGCCTCGGTCGCGCATTGTTCCGGACATGACAAATCCATTTGCGATTCCATACCGTTCATTTTCCGGGCAATCGGATCCCGAAGCAGTCTAAATTCAAGGCGGATGCGCAAAACACCGGCTGTTTTCCCGGCAATTGCCGCGTCGCGGATGCATATCCGGGCACATCCTGTATTGTACCGGGTCAGCAGCATGAGGTGAGCGGAATGGAACACCTGACCACGGCCCATCAGGATACCCGCGCGCAATACGATTTCTGGCATGACATCGTCGAACGCTCCTACGCGCATTGCGACGGGCTGAGCCGGACCCCGCGCGGCTTTCGGGCAGAGATCGAGATCGCCAAATGCGGCGAGGCGGAGATGACCGCGCTGTCCTCCGATCCCGTGCGCTACACCCGGACCGAACGGCACATCCGGCGATCTCAGACCGATTCCTTCTTCGTTTCGGTGATGCTGGAAGGCGGCGGACGCTTCCGCCAGAACGACCGCGCGGTGCTGCATGCCCCCGGCACGGTGATGATCTACGATTCCGCCCGCCCCTACGAATACGACTATGCCGAAAGCTACCGCACCATGCTGCTGCGGGTGCCGCGCCCGATGATGGAAGCCCGGATGCTGGGCGTGCGCGACCTGGGCGGCACGCTGATGACTGCCGACCGCCCCCAGGCCTCGCTGATCCGCGGCCTGGTCGGCAACCTGATGGAAACCGCCCGCGACGGAGAGCTGCCCGACAGCTTCATCGCGCCCGCGCTTGACCTGATCACCGGCGCCTTCGGCCATGGCCGCCCGCAGGACCGGGCCGCCGTCGCCGGCCGCAACCAGGCCCTCAACCGGATCAAGCGCTTCATGCTGGAGCACCTCGGCGACGAGGAGCTGAGCGTCGCCGGCATCGCCACCGCGCAGAACATCTCCGTGCGCTCCCTGGGGCGGGCCTTCGCCGCCGAGGGCACCACCCCGATGGCCTGGCTGCGCGACCGCCGCCTGGCCGAGGCCCACGCCCGCCTCAGCGAGGGCCGGGGCCGTTCGGTGACCGAGGTCGCCTATGACTGCGGTTTCCGCGACCTGTCCTATTTCGGCCGCGCCTTCAAGAAGGCCTATGGCATCACGCCGCGCCAGATCGCCAGCCCGCACTGACCCTGCCGGCCTCTGGCCGGAAAGCACGATAATCTGGCCTCCCAGTCCGAGCCGCCCCGTCCGCCGAAAGCTAGGCTGCCTCAGGCCGGACGGGAGGGCCCGGATCCCCCTCTGGCAGCACCGCAGCCCGGCTGCGTAATGACATGGGGGTACAAATGTCGTCCGAACCGCTCCTTGAAACACGCTCCTTCGATTTCGTCCCGGAGAGCGAACGCCACGGCAACGTGCGATCACAGGTCCAGCTATGGTTCATGGTGAACGCCCAGATCCTGACGATCTATACCGGCGCCGTCGGCATTGCCGCCGGCCTGTCGCTGGGCTGGGCACTGCTGGCGATCGTCGCGGGGTCGCTGGTGGGCACGCTGTTCCAGGCCTTCCACGGCGCCCAGGGACCGGTGATGGGCCTGCCGCAGATGATCCAGTCGAGGGTGCAGTTCGGATCGCGCGGCGTGCTGCTGCCGATCCTGGCCGCGACCCTTTCGCCCTTCGGCTTTGCCGTCTTCCTGATCCAGACCGCCTCCTATGCGGTCGGCGACGTGACGGGCATCGGCGCGCTTCACCTGCTGCAGATCGTCATCGCGGCTCTGGCCGGGCTGATCGCCATCGTCGGCTTCCGGATGGTGATGAAGATTGAAAAGTTTGCCTCCTGGCTGACGCTGATCAACTTCGCCCTGCTGACCCTCGCCGTCTTCACGGTACTTCCTGTCGGCACGCTGTTCGCCACGGGCGGGGTCTCGGCGCATGGGTTCTTCCTGCAGTTCGGCGTCTCGGCGATCTACCAGCTGGCCATCGCGCCCCTGGTCTCGGACTACACGCGCTACCTGCCGGCCAAAACCAGCGGTGCCAAGGTCTCGGCCTCGGTGTTCTTCGGCACCACCCTCTCGGCGGTCTGGCTGGAGGGGATCGGCGCCGTGCTGACCGCCGCCTTCCCCGGCCTCGACACCATCGCCGCCGTGCGCCAGCTGGGCGACAGCTTCGGCTTCGGCCTGGGCACCTTCACCATGATCGTCGCGGCACTGAGCTGCCTGATCACCACCTCGATCACCGCCTACAGCGGCACGCTGGCGCTGATCTCGGGGCTGGAGGCGTTCCGGCCGCTGAAACCCACCGCCCGGCTGCGCTTCGTGTCGATCAGCATCGGCATGGTACTGGCGGTCCTGGTCAGCTTCGCCCTGACCCAGGACACGCTGAACGCCTTCGGAGCCTACCTTGCCCTGCTAGGCTACGTGCTGATCCCCTGGACCGCCGTCAACCTGACCGACTACTACTGCGTGCGGAAGGGCCGCTACTCGATCACCGACATCATGCGCCCGGACGGCGGGCTCTACGGCACCTGGGGCGGCATCGGCCTGATCAGCTATGTCGTCGGCTTCCTGGCCATGGTGCCGTTCTTCAGCTCGGCCCTCTATACCGGCCCGATCGCGGCGCATCTGGGCGGCGTGGACATCTCCTTCGTGGTCGGCCTCGCGGTTTCCTCGCTGCTCTACCTGCTCCTGGCACGCCGCCTGGACCTTGGCCAGGAGATGGCGGCCGTCCGCGCCGCACCGCTGAACACCTGGGGCCATTCCTGACGCGGCCACCGCAATCCGAAATCCTTCGAGGGGGTCGCGCCCGGCGCGGCCCCCTTGCCATGTCCGGCCCCGTCCAACCTTCGGGACAGTTTACAAACCCCGAAAGACACGCAACATATTCAAATTCGCCATTTAATCTGCATCAATACAGGAGCAGGCGAATTCGTCCAAAAGGGGCCGGCAGTCAATGGAGGGCGCGACTTGGCAAGTTTCTCACTCGTGATCCTGGGCATGGGCCTGATGGCCCTGGTGTCCTTTGCCTACAGCTATACGCACCAGAAGGTCCCGCTGCGCTGGCTAAGGCATGTCCTGCTGGGATTCGCCTTCGGCGGCGCCGCCGTGATTTCGATGAACACGCCAATCCAGCTGGGGCCGGGGGTGATCCTGGACGGGCGCAGCCTGTTCATCGGCTTCGCCGGTTTCTTCGTCGGGCCGATTGCCACCGCGATCTCGCTTGCCATGGCGGTCTCCTACCGGATCGTGCTGAGCGGCCCCGGCATGCTCAGCGGGATCTCCGGCATGTGCATCGGCGCCGCGCTCGGCCTGTTCTGGTCGCTGCCGGCGCTGCGCGGACAGGACCTTTCGCTGCGCCGGCGCGCGCTGATGGGGCTGACCTTCGGCCTGACCATCCTGCCGGCCTTCTTCCTGCTGCCCAGCGACGTGCTGACCCGGCTCAGCCAACTGATCCCGGTGATGCTGTGCTACTACGTGCTGGCCACGATGATCTTCGGCGGCTTTCTTGAGTTCGAGCGCCGCCGCGCCCGCCGCGAACGCTACCTTCAGCAATGCGTCAACCTGGATCCGCTGACCGGAGTGCTGAACCGCGCCGGGCTGGAAGAGGTGTTCAATACCCGCAGCAGCGAGGCCACGCCGAACGGGCGCTGCCTGCTGCTGGTAGAGATCGACGACTTCGCCCCCAAGAGCCGCCGTCACGGCCGCGCCTTCCGCGAAACCGCGCTGCGCCGTACCGCTGCGGCGATCCGCGACGGCATTCGCACCTCGGACGAGCTGGCGCGCACCGGTGAGGCCGAGTTTGCCATCATGCTGATGAATGTCGACCTGAAGATCGCCGCGCTGATCGGCCAGAGACTGCAGAAATCCATCCGCGAATTCACCAGCTTCACCGATATCGAGATCAGCGCCAGCATCGGCGCCACGCACTGGCCCGGGGATCTGTGGACGCTGGAGCAGGCGCTTCAGGCGGCAGATTCCTCTCTCTACGAGGCCAAGACCATGGGCGCGGAACAACTGCTGTGTCGCGCTGGTTGACGCAACGAAATCCATGAGATTCAGAGGGTTGCGCGCCTTTCTGGCAGTAGCATTAACCAATCGTTAACCAAACCCGCCACACAGTCCCCCAAGGTCCGCCCCCTGCATCTTCGCTTCGGATGATTAGTCCCTGACGCGGCGCAAGGTTCTCTCACCCCACACTCCGGGGGCACGGCCCGGTGCGGCGGTCGTCATCACCCGCCGCACCCCCATCCGTCCCATTTGCCGCAGTTTTTCGCGCTCCGACAGCTGTCGGGGCTAGGTCGCGGCAGGTTCCGCGCCTATCCTGCGCGCGCAACCCAGACGGGAATCCCTCGTGCCGCCGCCCGCCTCACCTTCGCCCGCCTTCAACGTGATCCTGATCGCCCAGGCCGGGCGCCTGCAATACGAGGCCGCGCTCTTCGCCGCCTCCCTCAGGGCCCGTTCCCCGGGATTTTCCGGCCGGCTGATCGTGGCAGAGCCCCAGCCCGGTCCGCTCTGGCCCGAGGACCCGCGGATTTCCGACCCGGAGGTCCGCCGCCTGCTGCTGGATCTGGGGGCCGAGATCACGCCCTTCGACAGCCGCCATTTCGGCAGCGCCTATCCCCATGGCAACAAGATCGAAGGCCTGTGCGCCCTGCCCGATGCGCCCTTCGTCTTTTTCGACAGCGACACGCTGATACTGGACGAGCTGACCTCGGTGCCCTTCGATTTCACCCGTCCCTCGGCCTCGCTCCGGGTCGAGGGCAGCTGGCCGGTGATCGAGCTTTACGGACCCGGCTACGGCACGATCTGGAAAAGCCTCTACGACCAGTTCGGACTGGATTACGAAAGCTCCCTCGACCTCGGCCAGCCGGATGAATACTGGCGCCGCTACCTCTATTTCAACGCCGGCTTCTTCTACCACGAAAACCCGGCCCGCTTCGGGGCACGCTTCCTGGACTATGCCTGCCGGATCCGCGACAGCCCCCCCGAACCGCTGACCTGCCAGAGCCTGACCCCCTGGCTGGATCAGATCGCCCTGCCGCTGGTGATCCACGCATTGGGCGGCGGGCGGGACGCGCTGGCGCCCGGCCACCTGGACGGGCGGGTCAGCTGCCATTACCGCTTCCTGCCGCTGCTTTACGCCCGCGAGGCCCCCGCCGTCCTGGACGCGCTGGAGGAGATCGCGGCGCCGAACCGCATCAAGAAGGTGCTGAAGGGGCACGAAGCCATGCGCCGGATGATCTACCAGGGACGCGGTCGCAAGATCCGCACCCTGATCGAAACCGAGGGACTGCCACGCCGCGAGCAGGCCCTGCGCAACCGGTTGAAACGCGCGGGTTTCTGGATGCGCTGAGCAGCTTCCCCGGCGTCGCATTTCCGCCGAAGCCCCGCGCGGGCGCTTTCTCCGCGCGCCGTCGCGCGTTAAGGTGAGGGGCTTCTTCCGGATTTTCGTCGTGGTCTGCGGCGAAGGCCCGACGGACCCAAAGCGGAAGGGTCGTATCAGGAGGAGAGCCGGGCAGAAGACCCGGGCCCCGCCACCGACCAGACGACGAGACCCAGCCCGAGCATGCGACCGAATTTTGCCCTGAACTTCCTGCCCGAAGGGCTGGACCTTCTGCATCGCCTGCCCCCCGCCGCAGGGGCCCCCGACGCGGCCAGCCGCTGGGAAACCGTGGGGCATGTGCCCTTCGAGGCCCCGCGCTTTGCCGAAGGGGTGGCCGCGCTGAAGGCCCGCGCCGCCGAACTCTACCCGGCGCCCTACTATTGCACGCTGGTGCTGCCCCGCGATCAGGTCCGTTTCCTCGAAGCCGTGGTCACCGGCACCGAGGAGATCGAGGATCAGGTGCGCGCGCGGCTTGACGGGGCCACGCCCTACCCGCTGGAGGATCTGGCGTATTGCTGGCAGGAGGATGACGACGGCCGGCTGCGCATTGCGGCCATCGCGCTGGAAACGCTGGAGGAGGCCGAGCGTTTTGCCATCGCCCAGGGATTCGCGCCCGTCACCTTCATGGCCCAGGGCGACCCCGAGGACAGCCTCTATCCCGAAGCGCCCTGGTTCGGCGCCACCTTCTGCGCCGAAACCCTGCTGGAGGGCGAAAGCCCGGAACCCGAGCGCGGCGAACCGGTGTTCCCGCTGACCCCCGGCCCCGAGCTGGCCGAGGCGCGCAGCGCCGTGCCGCTGGCCGCCCCGCAGCAGCCCGGCACCGAACCCGTGGTGCGGGCCGCCGAGGCGGCGCTGCACCAGCGCCCCGATCCGGTGCGTGCGCCTGCCGCGCCGCAGCCCAGTGCCGGCCTGTCGGACGAATCGAGCCGCATGACCGTCTTCGGTGCCCGGGGCGTGCGCGGCCCGACCCCCGCCGGCGGTCTGCTGCGCGGACTGATCCTGCTGCTGGTGCTGATCGCCCTTGCTCTGGGCGGCTGGCTGGCCCTGAAGGGACCCGGCGCGTTTTCCGACCTCAGGCTGCTGTTCGGCGCCCCGAGCGAGACCGGCGATGTGCTGCAAAGCCCCGCGCAGACCACCGGGGCCGATGCCCCGGTCGGAGATGACAGCCCCCAGGCGCGCGATCCGCATCCGACGCAGATCGCCTCCGGCCAGGTTGCCACCCCCGCCGAAGCCCGCGCCCGCTACGGCGCCACGGGCATCTGGCAGCGCGCCCCGGCACAGTCGCCGGTGCCCCAGCCGACGCAGCTGGGGCAGATCACCTTCCCGCAGATCACCGCCGCCGACCGCGTCGGCGCCACCCAGGCTCTGCCCGCGCCCCCCGGCCTGCGCCCCGGCACGGGCTTCCGCAGCCCGCCGAACCCGCCACCCGCAGACGAGAAGTTCGCGCTGGATTCCCGCGGGCTTGTGCCCGCCACCACCGATGGCGCAGAGACCCCCCAGGGCGTCATGGTCTATGCCGGCCACCCCGAGGTGCTGCCTCCCGCCACCGTCTTCCCCGAAGCGCCCGTGCCCGAGGCGGCGAGCGATCCTGAGGCCGCCGATCCCGCCACCGCCCCCGGTGCCGATACCCCCGTCGCCAACGGTCCGGTGACCGCGCCCATCACCCCGCGCAAGCGCCCCGAGGGGCTGGTGCCCCCGGAACCCGAGGCGCCGCCGGTGCCCGAGGGCTCCCATGCGGCCGAGGAAGGCCTGCGCCCCAGGCCCCGGCCCGAGAATTTCCAGGCCAAGGTCGCCGCCGCCCAGGCCAAGGCCGCCGCCGCCCCGCCCGCGCCCACGCCAAGCGCCCAGACCGTGGTGCCCGCCCGCCCGAGCCCCGCTTCGGTCGCCCGCACCGCCACCGACAAGAACGAGCTCAACCTCAAGCAGGTGAACCTGCTGGGCGTGACCGGAAGCACCTCGAAACGCACCGCTCTGGTGCGTCTGGGCGACGGCAATGTTGTGCGCGTGAAAGTTGGCGATACTCTGGACGGGGGCCGCGTCGCGGCCATCGGCGAAACCCAGCTGCGCTACATCAAGAACGGGCGCAACATCCTGCTCCAGATGCCCTGAGGTCCCGCCCCGGACCGGCCCGCACCCCCAAGGAGGGACCATGGAAGGCTTTCTCTACCAGGCGACGATCTACCTGCTGGCCGCGGTGATCGCCGTGCCCATCGCCGCGCGCCTGGGCCTGGGATCTGTGCTGGGTTACCTGGCCGCCGGTATCATCATCGGCCCGGCACTGCATCTGGTCGGCCAGGAAACCCATTCGCTGCAAAGCTTCGCCGAATTCGGCGTGGTGATGATGCTGTTCCTGATCGGGCTGGAGCTGGAGCCCCGCGCGCTGTGGAACATGCGCCACAAGCTGCTGGGGCTGGGCGGGTTGCAGGTGGTGCTGACCGGCGCCGCCGTGATGGGCGCGGGCATGGTGCTGGGGCTTGAGTGGCGCGAAGCAATGGCGGTGGGGATGATCCTGGCGCTGTCCTCAACCGCGATCGTGTTGCAGACGCTCTCGGAAAAGGGGCTGATCCAGACCCAGGGCGGACGGTCGGCCTTCGCGGTGCTGCTGACGCAGGACATCGCGGTGATCCCGATGATCGCCTTCCTGCCGTTGTTGGCGCTGGCCCCGGCAGAGGGGGCTGCGCTGCATGGCGCATCGGAAGCGCCCCAGGCGGTCGAGGCGGCCCGCTCGCTCATCGACAGCCTGCCGGGCTGGGGCGCGACGCTGGTCACGCTGGGCGCGGTTGCGGTGGTGGTGCTCTCGGGCGCCTATCTGGTGGGGCCGGTGTTCCGCTTCATCCATGCCGCCCGCCTGCCCGAGATGTACACCGCCTTTGCCCTTGCCATCGTGATCGGCATCGCCTTCGTGATGACCCTGGTGGGGCTGTCGCCCGCGCTTGGCACCTTCCTGGCCGGCGTCGTGCTGGCCAACAGCCCGTTCCGCCATGAACTTGAAAGCGACATCCAGCCCTTCAAGGGCCTGCTGCTGGGGCTGTTCTTCATCACCGTGGGCGCCGGGATCGACTTTTCGACGCTGTTCGGGGATCCGCTGCCGATCATCGGGATGGCCGTCGGGGTGATGGCGCTGAAATGGCTGATCCTGTGCGGCCTCGGGCTGATCTTCCGGCTGCGCCGGCGCAACCTGATGCTGTTCACCCTGGCGCTGGCCCAGGCGGGGGAATTCGGCTTCGTTCTGGTCAGCTTCTCGGAACGGCTCTCGGTCCTGCCTTCGGAACTGGCCGCCCGGGTGCTGCTGGCGATCACCCTGACCATGCTGATGACGCCGCTGGTCTTCATCCTTTACGACGTGCTGTCGCGGCGGATGGCGGAGGGCGGCCCGGAGACGCGGGAGGCCGACACGATCGAGGATCGCGGCCCGGTCATCATCGCCGGAATCGGGCGCTTCGGACAGATCGTCAACCGGATGGTCCAGAGTTCCGGCTTCGAGACGGTGGTTCTGGACCACGACATGACCACGATCGAGCTGATGCGACGCTTCGGCTTCAAGGGCTATTTCGGCGATCCGACCCGGCCCGACATCCTGCACGCCGCCGGCCTGCAGGAGGCCCGGGTGCTGGTCGCCGCCATGGACAGCCCCGAGGCCGTGACCCAGCTGGTCTCCTACGCGCGGGCGCAGCGGCCCGACCTGCATATCATCGCCCGCGCCTATGACCGGCCCCATGTCTTCCGCCTCTACAAGGCGGGTGCCGACGACATCGTGCGCGAGACCTTCGACAGTTCGCTGCGCGCCGGGCGCTACGTGCTGGAGAACATCGGGTTGACCGAGTTCGAGGCCGCCGAAGCGGAGAAGATCTTTTTCCATCACGACCGCAAGGCGGTGCGCGAGCTGGCCGAGCTGTGGGACCCCGAGGTGCCGACGCTGAAGAACGCCGCCTATATCGCGCGTTCGAAGGAATTGCAGAAGGACCTGGAGGCGGCGCTGCTGGCGCAGAAGACGGACCGGGACGATGCCGCCTGAGGGGTCGGCACGGCGGCGGCGGGACAAGGAAATGGCGCGGCCCTGACGGGTCGCGCCATGCCTCCGGCGGGGATATTTATGGCCAGATGAGAGAGCCGGTCAGCCCTCCGAGACGCCGGCTTCGGCGAAGGTGGCCATGCCGTTGTGGGCGGCAAGGGCGGCGGCCAGCAGGTTGATCGCGACGGCGGCCCCGGTGCCCTCGCCCAGGCGCAGACCCAGTGTCAGCAGCGGCGCCTTGCCGAGACGCGCGAGCAGCGCCGGATGGGCGACCTCGGCGCTGGCATGGCCGGCGACGGCGTGATCGAGGGCCGCGGGGACCTCTGCGGCGAGGCAGGCGGCGGCGGCGCTGCAGATGTAGCCATCGAGGATCACCGGGATGCGCAGGGTGCGTGCCCGGGCGATGGCGCCGGCCATGGCGGCAACCTCGCGACCGCCGAGGCAGCGCAGCGTCTCGAAGCCGGTTTTCGGGGCATTGAGGGCGACCGCGCTTGCGATGACACGGGCTTTCAGCGCCACGCCGGCGTCATCGAGGCCGGTGCCGCGCCCGGCCCAGTCGGCGGCCTCGCCTCCGAACAGCGCATGGGAGATCGCGGCGGCGGAGGTGGTGTTGCCGATCCCCATCTCTCCGGTGATCAGCAGGTCGGCGGCGGGATCGACCGCCTGCCAGCCGATGTTGAGGGCCTCCAGCAGCTCAGTCTCGCTCATCGCGGGACCTTCGGAGAAATCGGCGGTGGGCCGGTCGAGCTGGATCGGATGGATCGACATGGCGCAGCCGACATGGCCGGCGAGCGCGTTGATCCCGGCGCCGTTATGGCGGAAATTCTCGACCATCTGGGCGGTGACCTCGGCCGGGAAAGCCGAGATGCCCTGTTTCGTCACGCCGTGATTGGCGGCGAAGACCAGCGCCTGGGGGGCTCGCAGCTGCGGGCGGGCATCGCCGCGCCAGCCGGCATACCAGATCGCCAGCTCTTCCAGACGGCCGAGCGCGCCAGGCGGCTTGGTCAGCTGGGCATTGCGGTCCTCGGCGGCGGTGCGGGCGGCGGCATCGGCGCCCGGGGCAGCGGCCAGCGCCCGGCGGAGGTCATCGAGGGAAGAGAGCGTATCGGTCATGGTCCATCCGTTGCATTTGGTGGCGCCTGTGTGTCTAACCCGTCCCAGCATCGGAGCAACAGGAAAGAGGGCTGACGTGAGAGCATGGGATGACCTGCTGGGGGCGCTGAGCCTGCTGAGCCGCCTGCCCCTGCCGGCCCACCAGGCGCGCGGCGCCGCCGGGGCCTGGGCCTGGCCACTGGCCGGCGTGGTGCTGGGCGCCATTGCCGGGGGGATCGGGGCGCTGACGCTGGGGCTGGGGCTGGCGCCCGGGGCGGCGGCCCTGCTGGCGCTGCTGGCCGCCGTGATGCTGGGAGGCGCGCTGCACGAGGACGGGCTGGCCGACATGGCCGACGGGCTTTGGGGTGGCCAGACCCCGGAGCGACGGCTGGAGATCATGAAGGACAGCCGGATCGGCGCCTTCGGGGTGATCGCGCTGGTGCTGTCGCTGGGCGCCCGCTGGGCGGCGCTGAGCGCGCTTTTCGCCGCCTCGCCATGGGCCGGGATCACGGCCATGGTGGCCGCTGGCACGGTGTCGCGGGCGGCGATGGCCGGGGTGATGGCGGCCTTGCCCCCGGCGCGGGAGAACGGATTGTCGCGCGCCGTCGGTCGCCCCGGCGCCCTGGGTGCGGGCCTGGCCATCGCGCTGGCATTGCTGGTGCTATTCGGGATCTGCGGTCTGTCGGGGATCAGCGCCCTGATCGGGGCCGCGCTGGCCGTGGCCCTGACCGCGCGGCTGGCACTGGCGAAGATCGGCGGCCAGACCGGCGACGTTCTGGGCGCCAGTCAGCAGATGGCCGAGGTCGCGGTGCTGCTGGTGCTGATGCCGGGCTGATCCGGGACCCGGCCGGGAGTCGCCCCAAGCAAAAGGGCCGCGCCCTGCGGCACGGCCCCCTGTTCGGTCTCGGAAAGGATCAGGCGGCGCGGCCGACCAGAACCTCGTCCACCTGCTTTGCAGCCGCGACTTCGTCGGCACCGGACACGGCAGCGACTTCGCGGGTCAGCCGCTCCAGCGCGGCTTCGTAAAGCTGACGCTCGGAGTAGGACTGTTCGCGCTGGTCATCGCTGCGGTGCAGGTCGCGCACCACTTCGGCGATGGCGATCAGGTCGCCCGAGTTGATCTTCTGTTCGTATTCCTGGGCCCGGCGCGACCACATGGCACGTTTCACCTTGGCCTTGCCCTTCAGGGTCTTCATGGCCTGGCTCACCACTTCGGGGGTGGACAGGCTGCGCATGCCAACTTCCGTCGCCTTATGCGTGGGCACACGCAGGGTCATCTTGTCCTTCTCGAAGGAAATCACGAAGAGTTCCAGGGAGATGCCGGCGATTTCCTGTTGTTCGATCGACATGATCTGACCCACGCCATGGGCCGGGTAAACAACGAACTCGTTCGGACGAAACTCGGGGGACTTGGACTTGGTCATACAGGTTCTTCCTCAGATACCCTAGTCGCAGAGAGCACGAAAACGCCCGGCGCCGGAGTACGGCACCAAACGTGTTGGAACTCTCTTCAGAAACGGATCTCGTCGCGAGACACGCGCCGGGACCCCTTAGGGGCATGTTTTGTCATGTGTGGGTACCAGATATAGCACAGAATCGGGCGCTTTGGAAGCCTTCTGCACTCTCCCTGCCCCGGCGCCGCAGATCGCGCCCGGGCAGAGGGTCCGGATACCGTCTTGCGGTGGAACGCGTGCCCCGGAGGGGGATCAGCCGCCTTCGCCCGGCGCTTCGGAGAAGTACTTCTCCATCTTGCCGGTCTCGCCGTCGCGTTCCTCGTAGCCGTCCATCGGCTCTTTCTTGGTGATGATCACCGGCCAGAGCTCGGCGTATTTGCGGTTGAATTCGACCCACTTCTCCATGTCCGGCTCGGTATCCGGGCGGATCGCATCGGCGGGGCATTCCGGTTCGCAGACGCCGCAATCGATGCATTCGTCCGGATGGATCACCAGGGTGTTCTCGCCTTCATAGAAGCAATCCACCGGACAGACTTCGACGCAGTCGGTGTACTTGCAGGCGATACAGTTCTCGGTGACGACGTAGGTCATGGCTTACTCTCGAATTCGCTCGGAGGCCTGACTAGACCAGCCCCCGGGATCATTCAAGCGCCTCGCGCCGATCAAGATCGAGTTTCCTGCGGTCGCGCTTGGTGGGACGAGAATTGCCTTCGATCCGGGCGATCGGCGGAACGGGTTTCTCCCGGACCTCGGGCGGAGAGAGATCCTCGTAGAGGGTCTGCGCCTCACTCGCGGGGCCGCGCCGGGTGCCGATGGCCAGCACCTTGATGACCCGGATGGCCTGCCCCTGCGAGAAGGTCAGCACATCACCGGGCGAAACATTGGCGGAAGGTTTGGAAACATGGGCGGAATTGATCCGCAGGTGGCCGCCCCCGGCGCAGGCGGCGGCAAGGCTCCGGCTCTTGAAGAACCGGGCCTGCCACAGCCATTTGTCCGCGCGCATGCGGGGGGCGGCGGGGTCGGACAAGATCAGCTCTTGTCCTTGAGCCCCATCAGGGCTGCCGCGAAGGGATTGTCCGGATCGATCCGGTCCTTCTTCTTGGGCGGTGCGGCCTCGAAGGTCTTGGCCTTGGTGCTGCGCTCGCCGTCGCGGCGCGGCGGCTTGCCGCCCTTGCCCTTGGGACCCTGGCCGGGCTTGCCGCCCTTGCCACGGGGACGTTCGCCCTGGGCGCCGTCGCGCGGCGCGCCACGGCCCTGCGGACGCCCGCCACGGGCATTCTGACGGTTGGCACGGCCACCCCAGGTGAAGGTGTAGAACACCTCGATCTCGGGGGCGGTGTCCTCGGCAGCGGCGTCCGTCTCGGCCCCTTGCGGAGCCTCGGCGGCCGCGTCGGCCTCAACGGCCTCCGGCGCCACCGGTTCCGCGGGGGCGTCAGCGGCCGGGGTTTCCCCGGTCGCCGCCTCGGGCGCGGCCTCGATGGCCGCGTCCGGGGCCACCACGGCCTCCGCCTTGACCTTCTCGCGCTCACCCTTGTCGGCCTTGTAGCCCAGGCCCTGCATCAGGTCCGCGAACTGCTCCAGCGTCATGCCCGTGATCGAGAGCATGTCGGCCTTGGCTTCGAAGCCGCCCTTCGAATCCTCGGGACGCAGCATGTCGGCCAGGCGTTCCAGCATGTCGATGCGGATCGCGCGTTCGCCGGCAGCACGGTAACCGGCCATGGCGAAATAGCCCTGCGGCAGATCGCGCGAGGCCGGCACGGTGACCAGACCCGGCGGCGGGGCCTCGGGGAATTCCTGCAGGTCCTTCGACAGCGACCACAGCACCAGGCGCAGACGGGTCGGCGCGGGCTTCAGCAGAAGCGGCTGGAAGATCGTGTACTGGCCAAAGCGCACACCGTGCTTGCGCAGTGCGCCACGGGACTCCTGGTCCAGCTGCTTGACCTCGTCGGCCACCTCGCCGCGCGGGATGATCCCCAGGTTCTCGACCATGCGGAACGCAAAGCCGCGCGCCAGGCCCGAAAGCGCCTCGTCACGACCAAGGTTCAGCAGCGGCTCGAACAGCGCCGCGACCTTGCGGTCGATGAAGTGCTGCAGGCGACGCTGCACCTTCTGCGCCACATCGGCGCCGGCTTCCTCGTCGACGAAGGCCACCACTTCGGGCTTCATCGGCTCGGAGCCCGCAATCAGCTTGCCCACCGCCTCGGTGCCCCACATCAGGCCACCCTGCTCGGTGAAGTCGATCTCGGTATCGGGCGCGTTGTAGAAACGGTCCGCACGGAGGTTGAAATGCGGCACCAGGGCCTGCAGGCTGGCCTGACGGATCGTCTTCGCCTCCTGCCCCTGCGCATCCTTGTCCTGGCGGAACCGGAAGCCCTCCAGACGTCCCACGAATTCACCCTCGACGGTCACTTCGCCAGTATCACTCACTTCGGCCAAGAGGGCCTCCTTCTGCTTGAGCCGCCGCAACAGTACGCTGGTACGCCGATCCACAAATCTTTGGGTCAGACGCGCATGAAGCGCATCCGACAAGCGGTCTTCTACCGCCCTTGTCTCGCCACGCCAATGACTTTCGTCATCGACCCAGCCCTTGCGCTGCGCAACGTAAGTCCAGGTCCGGATGAAAGACAGCCGTTTCGAGAGCGCATCGATGTCCCCATCGACCCGGTCGATGCGGTTCACCTGCTTGGCAAACCACTCGTTCGGGACCGTGCCGCGCTCGTGCAGGAAGTCGAAAATCCGCGCCAGAAGCGTCGCATGTTCATTCTGGCTGATGCCGCGGAAATCGGGAATGCGCGCCACGTCCCAAAGCAGCCGCACCCCGTCGGCCTGGGTGGCGCGTGCACAAACTTCGGCATCGCGTGCCATGTTCTTCAGCGCAATCAGGTCGTCGGCGTCGCGCGCGCGCAACAGTCGCTCATCTTTCGGCGGCTCTTCCAGCGACCGGATCAGCGCCTCGATCGAGCCGAAGTTCAGACGCGGGTTGCGCCACTGCAGCTTGCGGATCGGCGCGAAGCGATGCTCGGTGATGGCCTCCACCACCTCCTCGTCGAGGGAATGCGCCTCACCCGTCACGCCAAAGGTGCCATCCGACATGCCGCGCCCGGCCCGGCCCGCGATCTGCGCCAGCTCGTTCGGCGCCAATTCGCGCATCCGCCGTCCGTCGAACTTCATCAGCGCCGAAAACGCCACGTGATTCACATCGAGGTTCAGACCCATCCCGATGGCATCGGTCGCCACCAGGTAATCCACGTCACCATTCTGATAAAGCTCGACCTGGGCATTGCGGGTCCGCGGACTGAGCGCCCCCATGACCACCGCCGCGCCGCCCTTCTGGCGGCGGATCAGCTCGGCCATGGCATAGATGTTGTCGACCGAGAACCCGACCACGGCCGAGCGCGCCGGCATCCGCGAAATCTTGCGCGATCCCGCATAGGTCAGCTGCGACATCCGCTCGCGCTTCATGAACCCCGCCCCCGGCACCAGATCGGCAATCACGCCGCGCATGGTCTCGGCGCCCAGGAACAGGGTCTCATTGCGCCCGCGCGCCCGCAGCAACCGGTCGGTGAAGACATGGCCGCGCTCGGGATCGGCGCAGAGCTGGATTTCATCAATGGCGAGGAAATCGCAGCCCATGCCTTCGGGCATCGCCTCGACCGTGCAGACCCAGTACTGGGTGCGCGGCGGCACGATGCGTTCCTCTCCGGTCACCAGCGCCACCACCGAGGGGCCGCGGATGGCGACGATCTTGTCGTAGACCTCGCGCGCCAGAAGGCGCAGCGGCAGGCCGATCACCCCCGTCCTGTGCCCCAGCATGCGTTCGATCGCGTAATGCGTCTTGCCGGTGTTCGTCGGCCCCAGAACCGCCGTGATCCGTCCTTGCCCGGACATGCCTGCCTTTCCCGGAGGGGTCTTCGCCCCTCAGATATCCCGTTCCGAGACTTGCGTCTTCACCCGGTCCAGGCCTTCCCGCGCGCCTTCGTGGCCGGGGTAGACCTGAAGCACCGAGAGAAACCCGCGATAGGCCGCGTCGACTCGGCCCGTCTGCTCCAGGATCATGGCGATACCGAAAGCGGCTTCGTAATTATAGGGGTTCAGTGACACGCACCTGGCAAGGTCCTGCATCGCAAGGCCCAGTTCGCCTTCCTGGTAGAAGGCCTGGGCCCGCATCCGGTAGGCTTCGGCGAAATCGGGCGCATGGTCCACCAGTGCGGAAAGATGACCGATGGCGGCAGTCATGTCGCCCGCTTCGATCGCATCCTCTCCGCGCCGCAAAAGCAGGTCCATGCTGGGGGATCCGGAGCGCGACCAGATCAGCTCCAGCTCGCGCTCGATCTGGGCGGCATCGCCCGCATCGGCGGTCTTGAGGGCTTTCAGAAGCGCCTCTTCGCGCCCCTCGGCCCCGGCCCCGCCGGCCAGCAGAAGTGACGTGGCGAAAAGCCCCGCGACGAACGCTTTGCGGTATATGTTCAGAGCCACCATAATTCCCTACTCTAGCTGCTGCACGGGGCCTGCATAGCCCCATTTCGTAAATTTGAAGGAAGCCGCCATGAGCAAAGTGATCCCGGCCGCTGTCGATGCCCTGAACCGCAAGATCGGGGGCAAGGCCTTCGACGGCGTGGCGAAATTCGTGATCCTGGGCGAGGGCGCGATCATCGTCGATGCAGCCGGCGCCCGCGCCGCCGCCGAGGACGAGGAGGCCGAGGTGACGCTGAGCGCCGAGCAGGAGGTCTTCGAGGATCTGCTGGCCGGCGACCTGAGCCCCACCACCGCCTTCATGACCGGCAAGCTGAAGCTTGACGGCTCCATGCCGCTGGCGATGAAGCTGGGCGGCGTGCTGTCCTCCTGAGATCCGCCATGACCGACGCCTCCCTGCTTCCGGGCCTGCCAGAGGCCCCCTATTTCGCCGCCGATGCCGAAGGCCCCGTGGGCGCGCGCGCCCATTGGGTGCTGGCCAGCGACGGAATCAAGCTGCGGCTGGTGCACTGGCCGCTTGCCGGTGCGAAGGGCACCGTGCTGATCTTCACCGGCCGCACCGAATATGCCGAGAAATACGGCCGGGCGGCGGCGGATCTGGCGGCGCGCGGTTATGCCTGCGTGACGCTGGACTGGCGCGGACAGGGGCTTTCGCAGCGGGTGGCGGGCGATCCCGCCCTGGGCCATGTCGGTCATTTCGCGGATTACCAGCGCGACGTGCAGGCGCTGCTGGGCGCCCTGCCCGCCCTGGGCGTCACCGAACCGCTGTTCCTGGTGGCGCATTCCATGGGCGGGGCCATCGGGCTGCGTGCCCTGCATGACGGGCTGCCCGTGAAGGCCTGCGCCTTCACCGCGCCGATGTGGGGCATCCGCCTGTCGGCGGCGATGGAACCGCTGGCCTGGGGCATCTCGTGGCTGGCCGGGCAGATCGGCCACCGCGAAAGCCGCGCGCCCGGTACGAAGGCGGAGACCTATGTCCTCTGGGAAAGCTTCGAGGCCAACCAGCTGACCCATGATCGCGACATGTTCGACTACATGCGCCGCTATGCGCAGAACCACCCCGAGGCGCTGATCGGCGGCCCTTCGATGGGCTGGCTTCTGGCCGGGCTGCGGGAAACCTTCGCGCTGGCAAAGATGCCCTCGCCGGACCTGCCCTGCGTCACCTTCCTGGGCGAAGAGGAATCCATCGTCAGCGCCGAGCGCATCACCGCCCGCATGGCCCGCTGGCCGAAGGGAGAGCTGGTGATGGTGCCCGACGCCTATCACGAGGTGATGATGGAGGGCCCGGAGATCCGGACCCGCGCCTTCGACCGCTGCGCGGCGCTGTTTGACGCTCAGTCCTGAACGACCTGCTGGCGCTGGCGGCCCAGCTTCTCGATCGCCAGCTCCATCACGTCGCCCTCGCGCAGGTAGCGCGGCGGCGTCAGCCCCATGCCGACCCCAGGCGGCGTGCCGGTCGCGATGATGTCGCCGGGATGCAGGGTCATCATCTGGCTGATGTAGGAAATCACCTGCGCCGCCCCGAAGATCATCTTCGCCGTGGTGCCCGACTGCATCCGTACCCCGTTCAGATCCAGCGACAGCCGCAGATCCTGCGGATCACCGACCTCTTCCGGGGTGACCAGCCAGGGGCCGACCGGCGCGAAGGTGTCGCAGCTCTTGCCCTTGGTCCAGGTGCCGCCGCGCTCGATCTGGAAGGCGCGTTCGGAGACATCGTTGACGATGGTATAGCCCGCGACATGGGACAGCGCGTCTTCCTCGCTGACATATTGCGCCCGCTTGCCGATGACGATGCCCAGCTCGACCTCCCAGTCGCCCTTGGTGGCGCCGCGCGGCAGGCGCACGGTGTCGTCGGGCCCGCAAAGCGCACTGGTGGCCTTCATGAACAGGATCGGCTCCTCGGGCTCGGCCATGCCGGTTTCGGCGGCGTGATCGGAATAGTTCAGCCCGACGCAGACAATCTTGCCCACCCCCGCCACCGGCACCCCCAGGCGCGGCGTGCCCTCGACCAGCGGCAGGGTCGCGGGATCGGGCGCGGGCAGCTGCGACAGGGTCACGCCGCCGATGTCCCGCACCAGCCCCGACAGGTCGCGGATGCGGCCCTCGCCGTCCAGAAGCCCGGGCTTTTCAAGGCCGCGCGGCCCGTAACGCAGGTAACGCATTTGAGGATCTCCTTCCTTGGTCGCGCGAAGCCTCTGACAGGAAAGCGGCTTTGGCAAGCACCCCGCACCGGATCGCATTCCTCCGGCGGCTTGCTGCGGAGGGGGATGCGGCCTATCTCTGGTATCGGTTCGCTATTCCAGGAGGACGAATGACACGCCTGCCCCTTGCCGCCCCGATCCACCCGATCCGGATGCTGGACGCCAATGCCACCGAAACCGGTGGCGATGCGGCACCCTTCGGCAACCTGCCGGAATGGGATCTTTCGGACCTGTACACCTCGGCCGATGCGCCGGAACTGAAGCGCGATCTCGACTGGCTGGAAACCGCCTGCCGCAGCTTCGCGGAAGATTTCGAAGGCAAGCTCGGCACGCTCGACGCGCCCGCCTTCCTTGACTGCGTGAAGCGCAACGAGCGTATCAGCGCGGTGGCCGGACGCATCATGTCCTTCGCCGGGCTGCGCTACTACCAGCTTTCGACCGAAGGCGAGCGGGTGAAGTTCCTGTCCGACATGCAGGACCGGATCACCACCTTCACCACGCCGCTGGTCTTCTTCACGCTTGAGATCAACAGGCTGCCGGAAGACTATCTGGATAAACTGTTTTCCCAGGATGCAGAGCTGGCGCGTTACAAGCCCGTCTTCGACCGTATCCGCGCCATGAAGGACTACCAGCTTTCCGATGAGCTGGAGAAGTTCCTGCACGATCTCGGCGTCGTGGGCGATGCCTGGGAAAAGCTGTTCGACGAGACGATCGCCGGCCTCAGCTTCACCGTGATGGGCGAAGAGCTGAACATCGAAGGCACGCTGACGCTGCTGACCGATCATGAGCGCCCCAAGCGCGAGGCCGCCGCCCGCGAACTGGCCCGCGTTCTGGCCGCCAACCTGCGCACCTTCGCCCGGGTGCACAACACCACCGCGAAGGAGAAAGAGGTCATCGACCGCTGGCGCGGCATGCCCACCGCCCAGACCGCGCGCCACCTGTCGAACCACGTCGAACCCGAGGTGGTCGAGGCGCTGCGCAATGCCGTGGTCGCTGCCTATCCCCGCCTGTCGCACCGCTATTACGAGCTGAAGCGCAAGTGGCTCGGCCTCGACAAGATGCAGGTTTGGGACCGCAACGCGCCGCTGCCGACCGAAGCGCCCAAGACCGTCGGCTGGGACGAGGCGAAGGAAACGGTTCTGACCGCCTATGCCGGCTTCAGCCCCCGCATGGCCGAGATCGCGCAACCCTTCTTCGACAAGGGCTGGATCGATGCGGGCGTGAAGCCCGGCAAGGCCCCCGGCGCCTTCGCGCATCCGACCGTGACCGACGTGCACCCCTACGTGATGCTGAACTACCTCGGCAAACCGCGCGACGTGATGACCCTGGCGCACGAGCTGGGCCATGGCGTCCACCAGGTGCTGGCCGCCGGTCAGGGCGAAATGCTGGCCTCCACGCCCCTGACGCTGGCCGAAACGGCCTCGGTCTTCGGCGAGATGCTGACCTTCCGCGCCATGCTCTCCAAGGCCGAGACCAAGGAGCAGAAGAAGACGCTGCTGGCCGGCAAGGTCGAGGACATGATCAACACGGTCGTGCGCCAGATCGCCTTCTACGACTTCGAATGCAAGCTGCACGAGGCGCGCCGCGGCGGAGAGCTGACGCCCGATGACATCAACGCCATCTGGATGTCCGTTCAGGGCGAAAGCCTGGGCCCAGCGTTCGAGTTCATGGAGGGCTACGAGACCTACTGGGCCTATATCCCGCACTTCGTGCACTCGCCCTTCTACGTCTATGCCTATGCCTTCGGCGACGGCCTGGTGAACGCGCTTTACGCCGTCTACGAGGACCAGCCCGAGGGCTTCCAGGACAAGTATTTCGAGATGCTCAAGGCGGGCGGCTCCAAGCACCACAAGGCGCTTCTGGAACCCTTCGGCCTCGATGCCTCGGACCCCGCGTTCTGGGACAAGGGCCTGTCGATGATCGAGGGCTTCATCGACGAGCTTGAGGCGATGGAAGACTGAATGCCACCGCGCCGCAGCCTGAAATCACGTCTGCGGCGCGGCCTTGTCCTGGTGCGCAGGTCGGTTCCCCCGGGGTTCCGCCTGCCGCTGGGGCTGCTGCTGATCTGCGGCGGGTTGCTGGGGTTCCTGCCGGTGCTGGGCTTCTGGATGCTGCCGCTGGGCGTGGCAATCGCCGCCCTGGACACCCGGCCGATGTGGCATTGGATGCGCCAGAGGCATCGCTGAGGCGAAACCTTAACATATCCCAATAAGAATTTGTTATTCAGCGATTTTACGCGTCTTCTCAACCGCTGCATCAAGCCCCTCGGCCAGGGCCGCATCAAAGCCGCCCTCCTGCAGTGCCACCAGCCCGGCGGCGGTGGTTCCGGCATAATCCACCATCTCGCGCACCTGGGCGGCGGGGCTGTCGCCCCGGGCCATCATCTGCCCGGCAGCCAGGAACAATTGCCGCGTCGCGCGGTCCGCGACCCGGGGATCGACCCCGTGACCGATCGCGTATCGGGTCATGCTGTCGGCCATGTAGGCCACGAAACCCGGCACCGGGCCGGTCAGCGCCGTGTAAAGCTCCACCTGGGATTCCTCCGGCACCTCGCTCGCCACGCCGCAGGCGCCCAGCAGCGCCTCGACCCGCGCCCGGTCCGAAGCCGTCACCGCCTCTGAACAGGTCCAGGGCGAAAACGCCAGCCGCTGGCGGGCCGCCGGGCTCGACATGGCGCGCACCCCCCGGGCCGCGCCGCTCAGCGCCGCGATCCGCTCCAGCGACAGCCCCGCCATGACCGAGATCACCAGCTTGTCCGGCGCCGAGATGGCGATCTTTCCGGCGGCGGCGGGCGGCACGCAGAGCAGGATCACGTCGCAGGCCCGGGCCAGTTCCGCATTGTCGGAGGTGGCCTGCACGGTGCCGAAACGGTCCAGTTCGGGCGCGGTGCCGCTGGAGTTCGAGACCCAGAACCGGTCCGGGCGCACCACGCCCGAGGACAGGATGCCCGTGGCAATGGCGGCCCCCAACATGCCGGTGCCGCCGATGATGCCGAAGGTGAAATGCGATGTCATGACGGTCTCCCTTGTTGCCTCCCACCCTAGGCGGGACGGCACCGGAAGGCCAACCCCTCAGTCCGAGGTCAGATCGACGCTCTGGCGCAGGGAGCCGGTGGTGGCATCGAAGACCAGGATGCGTTCCTTGCCGTCCTTCATCTTCGTCACGACGGCCACCCAGCCGGTGCCGACGGTCACCGCCTCGGCGGTGGCGCCTGCGGGCAGGGTCAGGCTGTCGGGCATCAGCGGCTCGGGCGTGGCGGAAAAGCGGATGACAACCAGGCCGACAATGCTTACGACGCCGATAATCATCACCACCATCAGCAGCGTGACGAGGCGGCGCAACAGCCGCAGGTTCGCCGGTTCCTGATATTCGGAGGTCTCTTCCTGCGCCATGAGCAGCACTATCCTTCACGTCCTGATCGCGGCCAACCCGCCGTCCCGTCTTGATAAGGCGCTTTCCCGCGATGTTCCAGAGGAGGCGTCCCTGTCGCGGACCCGCCTCGCGCGCCTGATCGCCGAGGGCCAGGTCAGCCGCGACGGCACGCCCCTGACCAATCCCAAGGAAAAGGTGGCCGAAGGCGACGTGATCGCGATCACCGTGCCCGTCGCCGCCGAGGTCGAAACCGTGGCCGAGAAAATCCCTCTCGACATCGTGTACGAGGATGACGACCTGATCGTGCTGAACAAGCCCGCCGGCATGGTCGTGCATCCCGCGCCCGGCTCGCCCTCGGGCACGCTGGTGAATGCCCTGCTGGCGCATTGCGGCGACACGCTCTCGGGCATTGGCGGAGAGAAGCGGCCCGGCATCGTGCACCGCATCGACAAGGAGACCTCGGGCCTGCTGGTCGTGGCGAAATCCGACCGTGCCCATCACGGCCTCGCCGCCCAGTTCGAAAAGCACAGCGCCGAGCGCGCCTATCTCGCGCTTTGCCACGGCGTGCCCGATCCCGGCGATCCCCGGCTGCGCGGCGTCAAGGGCGCCTCCTTCGAAGCCGGCGGCGTGCTGAAGATCACCACCATGCTCGACCGCCACCGCCATGACCGCCAGAAGCAGGCGGTGTTCTTCGACCATGGCCGCCACGCCACCACCCGCGCCCGCACGCTGGAAGGCTTCGGCAACCCGCCCTCGGTCGCGCTGCTGGAATGCCGGCTCGAGACCGGGCGCACCCACCAGATCCGCGTCCACATGGCCCATGCCGGCCATGCGCTGCTGGGCGATCCGGTCTACGGCGGGCGCCGCAAGGCCTCTCCCACGGGGCTGGGCGCAGCCGTTGCCGCCGCCGTCGATGCCTTCCCGCGCCAGGCGCTGCATGCGGCCACCCTGGGCTTCGATCACCCCGCCACCGGCGAACGGATGACCTTCGAAGCCCCGCTGCCCGAAGACATGCAGAGCCTTCTCGACACTCTCGCGACCACGCACAGCCAGGGCTGATCCCTGCGCAGAAACGCAGCGAAACATGCGCACGCAATCTCATGTGCGTATTTGCATAGTCTCTTCGCCTTGCGGTCGCGCCACCGCAAGGCATACTTCCCAACATGACAAACCGGCGTGAAATCCTGAAACACATGGAAATTTATCGTCGGAAAAACGTTAAGCTTCCGTAAGATATTGCAGCGCGGGTGTTGAAGGCCCGCAAGGCGATGTCTATCTGGATGTTAAGCGCCTTCACATAAAGGGCGCCAGGTCAGTGGAAGGATGTGGACTTGAGCAATTACAACACGCTGCCGGCTCCGACCCCGGAAGGGGGTCTGAACCGCTACATGCAGGAGATCCGCAAGTTCCCGATGCTTGAGCCGGAAGAGGAATACATGCTGGCCAAGCGTTGGGTGGAGGATCAGGATACCCAGTCGGCGCACAAGCTGGTCACCTCCCACCTCAGGCTGGCTGCCAAGATCGCCATGGGCTACCGCGGCTACGGCCTGCCCCAGGCCGAGGTGATCTCGGAGGCCAACGTGGGCCTGATGCAGGCGGTGAAACGCTTCGACCCGGAAAAGGGCTTCCGCCTCGCGACCTATGCGATGTGGTGGATCCGCGCCTCGATCCAGGAATACATCCTGCGCTCCTGGAGCCTGGTGAAATTGGGCACCACCTCGGCGCAGAAGAAGCTGTTCTTCAACCTGCGCAAGGCCAAGGCCCGGATCGGCGCGCTGGAAGAGGGCGACCTGCGCCCCGAACACGTCAAGCAGATCGCCAATGACCTGGGCGTGACCGAAGAGGAAGTGACCTCGATGAACCGGCGCATGTCGGGGGGCGATGCCTCGCTGAACGCCACCGTCGGCTCCGAGGGCGACTCCGCCATGCAATGGCAGGACTGGCTGGAAGACGAGGACGCCAACCAGGCCGGCGACTACGAGGAACGCGATGAGCTGGACGCCCGCCGCGAACTTCTGGTCGAGGCGATGGACGTGCTGAACGAGCGCGAGCGCGACATCCTCACGCAGCGCCGCCTGACCGAGGACACCGTGACCCTCGAGGACCTCAGCTCCTCCTACGGCGTCTCGCGCGAACGCATCCGCCAGATCGAGGTGCGCGCCTTCGAGAAGCTGCAGAACCGCATGCGCGAACTGGCCCAGGCCAAGGGCATGCTGCGCCGCATCTGATCTGCGCCGAACCGGCTCCCCATCATCTGGCCAGAAATATCCCGGGGGAGACGGCGCGGCACGCGCCGGCGGGGGCAGCGCCCCCTCCCACCGGCCGGACGGGACACGCACCCCTTCCCGATGCCCCGGCCTTCCCCTCCCGGACAAAGAAAAAGGCGGACCCGACGGGTCCGCCTTTTTTCGTCCCCCGGGCCCGAAGGCGCCGGCATGGGATCACACAGTCGCTTACTGCGCCTCGACGCCCAGCACTTCGGCGACGCGGGTGCGGATGTCTTCCCGCTTCATGCCCAGGTCGGCCAGCTCGCGGTCGGACAGGCAGTTCAGCTCGGCATTGATGCGCGAGGCCTGCATGGCGCGACCGATGCTGCCGAAGAAGCTCAGGATGCCGCGACCGAAGTTCAGCGGAGCGGATTGGATGTTCGTGGTGATAGCGGCCATGATCTGGGCTCCCTTTCTTGGTGTGTGGCTCTGTGTGCCGTTGACCCCTAGATAGCGGCAGCACACGCATAGCGCTAACCCCGTTTGGGTAGTCCCGCCATGCGCCCAGAGCATGGATGTCCGCCCCGCTGGTTTCTGCGATGCCGCACAAGATGCCGCAGCGCGGCAAGTGTGCTTGCCGGACTCGCGATCGCGCGGCATCCTGCCTGCGGAGCCAGGGAGAGACCAAGCCATGACCGCCACCGCAGACGCCACCGGCTACGGCCCGCTGCAGATCGTGCTGCACTGGGCAACCGCCGCGCTTGTCCTGTTCAACTACCTCTACAGCGAAGGCATGGGCCGGGCGCTGCATCTCCGGCTGGAGGGCAGGCCGGCGACCGATCCGGGCCTTGATCCGCAGATCCATGTGGCCGTGGGCATCGCCGTTCTGCTGGCCGTGGTCGCCCGGCTGGGGCTGCGCTACGCGAGCGGTGCGCCCGATGCCGCAGGACAGGGGCGCGCGCAGCAGATCGCCGAATGGGCGCACCGGAGTCTCTACCTCCTGTTGCTGCTGGTGCCGATCGCGGGGCTCGTGGCCTGGTTCGTCGGGATCGAACCTGCCGGTGACGCCCATGCACTGTTTGCCAATGCCCTGATGATCCTGGCCGGGCTGCATGCGCTGGCCGCGCTCGGGCACCATTTCGTGCTCCGCGACGGGGTGCTGCGCCGGATGTTCGTCCCCCGCTAGGCGCGGCGACGCCGGGGCGCGGCACTCAAAGCCATTGATTGCCGCCCCCCACACGTGGCATTCCGGAAGGCACCGGCAGAAGCCGGCCCGAGGAAATGACGGAAACCGCCTTTTGACCCTGCCCGTGCTTCGGGAGCGCCTCGTTCCGCTCCTGCCATACGTGATCACAGCCGCCCTCTTCGCAGCGGGTGCCTACGCGCTCTACCATCTTCTGGCCGAGGTCAGCCTGCGCGAGGTGATGGGCCTTGTCCGCCATACCCCGTCCGAGATCGTCGGACTGGCCCTGCTGTGCACCTTCGGGGGGTTCTCGGCGCTGATCGGCTACGACTGGTCGGCCCTGCGCTACATCCGCAAATCGCTGCCCTTCCCGGTGGTCGCGACCGGCGGCTTCCTGGGATATGCGATCGGCAATACCGTGGGCGTCGGCCCGGTGACCGGCGGCGCGGTGCGCTACCGGGTCTATTCCGCGCTCGGGCTTTCGGCGCAGGACATCGCCGGGATCTCGGTCTTCGGCTCGGTGGCCTTCGGGCTAGGCGCCACGATGATCGGGGTCGGCGCGCTGGCCTGGCACCCCCATGCGCTCGGCTCTCTGCTGGCGCTGCCCGGCAGCACCATCCGCATCGCCGCCCTGGCGCTGCTGGCCGCCTGCTTCATCGTGCTGGCCTTCGTCTCGACCCGACGTTCGGAGTTCCGGGTCCGCGGCTTCTGCCTGCGCGCGCCCTCGCCCTCCCTGATGGCCGGGCAGTTCCTCTTCACCCTGGCCGAAACGCTGTGCTCGGCCACCGCGCTCTACCTGCTGCTGCCGGCCCATGACCTGGGCTTTGCAACCTTCCTCGCGGTCTTCGCCGCCGCCGTGATGGCCGGCGTGGTCAGCCACGTGCCCGGCGGTGTCGGCGTCTTCGAAACGGTGATCATCGCCGCCCTGCCGGCCTCGGTTCCGGCCGGCCAGGCGGCGGCGGGGTTGCTGCTGTATCGGCTGATCTACTACCTTGCCCCCTTCGCGCTGGCGCTGGTCATCCTGGCCCTGGGAGAGCTGCGCATGGCCAGCCGCCGGATGCCCCCGGAGCGCCTGGCCCTGCTGCAGCCGCTGTTCCGCGCCATGAGCGCGGTTGTCCCGATCGCCATGGCGGCGATGGTCTTCGTCTCGGGGGCGATGATGATGGCGGCAACGCTGATCCCGCCCACCAGCCGCGCCGCCGAGGACCTGGAGCTGCTGCTGCCGCTGGCCTTCGTGGAAAGTGGCGCGCTGGTGTCCTCGGCGCTTGGTGCCAGCCTGCTGGTGATTGCCCATGGCCTGCTGCGACGGGTCGAGGGCGCCTGGTGGCTGTCGGTCGCCGTGCTGGCCGGGGGCATTGCCGCCAGCCTTGCCAACGGGCTGGACTATGACCGCGCCGCGATCCTGGTGCTGGCCCTGGCGGTGCTGGGCCCCACCAAGGGAGAGTTCTACCGCGCCACCCGGTTGACCCGCAACGTGCTGAGCCTGCGCTGGTTCCTGCTGATGCTCTGCCTGGCGCTGGCGCTGCTGGCAGTGCTGTTCTTCGCCCACAAGGCGACCCCCTACGATTCCGACCTGTGGTGGCAGTTCGCCTCTGACAAGAGCGCGCCGCGCGCCCTGCGCGCCGAGCTGGTCGCGCTGGTGGTCATGGCGGTGCTGCTGCTGCGCTACGCGCTGCGCCCGGCCCGCCTGCGCACCGGCCCCGCCCCGGCGGAAGAGCTGGAGCGCGCCGCCGCCATCATCGCCACCCAGCCCGACCCCGAGGCCTGCGTGGCCCTGACCGGCGACAAGGCGTTATTCTTCTCCGAAACCGGCAACAGCTTCGTCATGTACCGCGTTCATGGCCGCAGCTGGGTGGCGCTGCACGAACCCGTCGGCCCGGCCTCGGAAACCGCGACCCTGGCCTGGGCCTTCCATGATGCCGCCTATGCCGCCAATGGCCGTCCGGTCTTCTACGCGGTCGGCGCGGCCTCGGCGGCGCTGTGGATCCAGATGGGCCTGGCGCTGCACAAGCTGGGCGAGGAAGCGGTGGTGAAGCTGCCGGGCTTCTCGCTTGAGGGCAGCCACCGCAAGCGCCTGCGCACCACCTACAACCGCGCCAAGCGCGACGGGCTGTCCTTCGAAGTGGTCACGCCGCCCCATGCGCCCGAGCTGCTGACCCGGCTGCGGGAGATTTCCGATGCCTGGCTGGCCTCCAAGGCGGGGGCCGAGAAGGGCTTTTCCGTCGGCAGCTTCGATCCCGCCTACCTGAACCGCACCCCGATCGCGCTGATCCGCCACGACGACCGCATCATCGCCTTCGCCAACATCTGGCAGACCGAGGCGAAGGCGCGCGCCACGCTGGACCTGATGCGCCATGTCGACGACACGCCCCAGGGGGTGATGGAATTCCTCTTCACCGAGCTTCTGCTGCATTACCGCGCCGAGGGCTTTGCCGAGTTCAGCCTGGGCAATGCGCCGCTTTCGGGGCTTGAGGCGCGCCGGGGCGCGCCGCTGTCCACGCAGCTGGGTGCCTTCGTCTACCGCCATGGCCGCCAGTTCTACAATTTCGAGGGGCTGCGCAGCTTCAAGCAGAAGTTCGATCCCGACTGGGAGCCCGTCTTCGTGGCCCTGCCGCCGCGCGCCAATCTGGTGGCCGTGGCCACCGACCTCGTGGCGCTGATTGGCGGCGGCTTCGGGCGCGGTGGCGAACGCAAGTCCCCGCGCTAGGTGGCAGGGCGCGTCCGGCACAGGCGCGCCTGCCCTTATACCGGGTGTTGACTGTCCGGCGGACAGGATAAAGAACAAACCGAACACCCCGGGCCGCCGGCCCGGAGCACTATGGCACCCTCCGGCGCCAAGACCCCTGCCGGACCCTTCTTCCCAGAGAGGACTGCCTCATGAAGTTCCGCTTCCCCATCGTGATCATCGACGAGGATTTCCGTTCCGAGAATTCCTCGGGCTTCGGCATCCGCGCCCTGGCCCAGGCCATCGAGGACGAGGGCTTCGAAATCCTCGGCGTCACGAGCTACGGGGACCTGTCGCAATTCGCGCAACAGCAAAGCCGCGCCTCGGCCTTCCTGCTTTCCATCGACGACGAAGAGTTCACCCCCGGCCCCGACCTGGACCCGGCGGTGATGAACCTGCGCAAGTTCATCGAGGAAGTGCGCTGGAAGAACGCCGACGTGCCGATCTACCTCTATGGCGAAACCAAGACCTCGCGCCATATCCCGAACGACATCCTGCGTGAACTGCACGGCTTCATCCACATGTTCGAGGATACGCCGGAATTCGTCGCCAAGCACATCATCCGCGAGGCCAAGGGATATCTGGAATCGATCCAGCCGCCCTTCTTCAAGGCGCTGCTGGATTATGCCGAGGACGGGTCGTATTCCTGGCACTGCCCGGGCCATTCCGGCGGCGTCGCCTTCCTGAAATCGCCGATCGGCCAGATGTATCACCAGTTTTACGGGGAAAACATGCTGCGCGCCGATGTCTGCAACGCGGTCGAGGAACTCGGCCAGCTGCTGGACCACAACGGCGCCATCGGGGCCTCGGAACGCAATGCGGCGCGTATCTTCAACGCCGATCACTGCTTCTTCGTGACCAACGGCACCTCGACCTCCAACAAGATGGTCTGGCACCATACCGTTGCGCCCGGCGATATCGTCGTGGTGGACCGCAACTGCCACAAGTCGATCCTGCATTCGATCATCATGACCGGCGCGATCCCGGTCTTCCTGAAGCCCACCCGCAACCACTGGGGCATCATCGGGCCGATCCAGCGCTCGGAATTCGACATGGAGTCGATCCGCGCCAAGATCCGCAACAACCCGCTGCTGGAAGGCGTCGATGCCGATCAGGTCAAGCCGCGGATCATGACGATCACCCAGTCGACCTATGACGGCGTCCTCTACAACACCGAGGTGATCAAGGAGCTGCTGGACGGCGAGATCGAGAACCTGCACTTCGACGAGGCCTGGCTGCCCCACGCCGCCTTCCACCCCTTCTATGGCCAGTATCACGCCATGGGCCGCAAGCGCGGGCGCACCAAGAAATCGGTGACCTACGCCACCCAGTCGATCCACAAGCTGCTGGCGGGCATTTCCCAGGCCAGCCACGTGCTGGTGCAGGATGCCGAGGAGACCAAGCTGGACCGACCGCTGTTCAACGAATCCTACCTGATGCACACCTCCACCAGCCCGCAATATTCGATCATCGCCTCCTGCGATGTGGCGGCGGCGATGATGGAGCCCCCGGGCGGCACCGCGCTGGTCGAGGAAAGCATTGTCGAGGCGCTGGAATTCCGCCGTGCCATGCGCAAGGTCGATGACGAATACGGTGCCGATGACTGGTGGTTCACCGTCTGGGGCCCGGAAGAGTTCCACCGCAACAGCGAAGACGGCATGGGCAAGGCCAAGGACTGGGTGCTGAAGAAGACCGATGCCGAGGGCGTCGAGAGCACCGGGGACGACAGCTGGCACGGCTTCGGCGACATGGCGCCGGGCTTCAACATGCTGGACCCGATCAAAGCCACGATCATCACCCCCGGCCTGAATCTGGATGGCCGTTTCGAGGACTGGGGCATTCCCGCCTCGATCGTCACCAAGTACCTGGCCGAACATGGCGTTGTCGTTGAAAAGACCGGGCTCTATTCGTTCTTCATCATGTTCACCATCGGCATCACCAAGGGCCGCTGGAACACGCTGCTGACCTCGCTCCAGCAGTTCAAGGACGATTTCGCCAAGAACGCGCCGATGTGGCGCATCATGCCCGAATTCTGCCAGAAACATCCCCGCTACGAGCAGATGGGGCTGAAGGACCTTTGTGATCACGTCCATGCGCTCTATGCGAAATACGACGTGGCGGTGCTCTCGACCGAGATGTACCTGAGCGATCTGACCCCGGCGATGAAACCCGCCGATGCCTTCGCCCATATCGCGCGGCGCACCACCGAACGCGTCGCCATCGACGATCTGGAAGGCCGCATCACCACCAGCCTCGTGACCCCCTATCCGCCGGGCATCCCCCTGCTGATCCCGGGCGAGGTCTTCAACCAGAAGATCGTCGAATACCTGAAGTTCAACCGCGAATTCGCCCGCAAGTGCCCCGGATTCGAGACCGACATCCACGGCCTCGTGCAGGAAACCGACGCGGACGGCACGATCCAGTACTTTGCGGACTGCGTCGCCAGCTGAGTCTTCCCATGGGGGCCCCGACCCCCAGCACGCCCCTCCAAAGCCCCGCAAAGCCCTGAAATCAGGCCCTTGCGGGGCTTTTTTCCTTGAAGACTCCGGGAATTGCTGCGCAGGGTGGTCACATCTCCCGAAAATCTTACCGATTTGATCTGGAACAAGGTTGCAAACCTATCCCGAGTGAATCTATCAGTTTTACAGCGACCCTCCCGAGGATAAGCCATGGAACTGAGACAGCTTGAAGCCATCGACCGTTCGGTCTCGCTCGGCGAGGCACGCAAGGGATACCGGGGGCGCGTCGTCTGCATCCTCCCCATTGCCGGCACCGGCCGTCTGGCCCCCGAGGAAATGGAGCGCCGCCTGATCGAGATGGGCTTCATCGAGGGCGTCGAGGTTTCCGTGATCCACGAAGGTCCCTTCGGACGTGATCCGATCGCCGTGCGCGTCGGACAGGCCACGGTGGCAATGCGCCGCCGGGACGCCATGGCGATCCTGACGGACTGATCCGATGAACGACATGACGGCAGACGCCGGCGACCGGGTCACCCGGATCGCCCTGGTGGGTGCGCCCAACTGCGGCAAGACCTCTCTCTTCAACGCGCTGACCGGCGCCAACCAGCGGGTCGGCAACTATTCCGGCGTCACGGTCGAGCGCAAGATCGGCATGGCCACCACCCCGGGCGGCGCCAGCCTGCGCATCACCGACCTGCCGGGCACCTACAGCCTGCGCGCGCGCTCTCCGGACGAGGCGGTGACCCGCGATGTCATCCTGGGCACCCGTGTCGATGCCGAACCCTTCGACCTGCTGATGGTGGTGGTGGATGCCACCCAGATGCGCCCCGGCCTGCGCCTGGCGCGCGAACTGGCCGATGTGGGCCTGCCGCTGCTGGTCGTCGTCAACATGATCGACATTGCCCGCCATCGCGGCATCGACATCGACCTTGATCGCATCGCCAGCGAGCTTGGCCAGCCGGTGGTTGCCTCGACCGCGGTGCGCCGCGCCGGGATGGGCGCGCTCTGGGGCCGGATCGACGGGCTGATCGCCGCAGGCCTGCCGGCCCGCCAGCCGACCCGCTGGGCCGCGCCCTCGGCGCACCAGCTGCGTCAGGCCCTGCGCGAGGCCGACCGGGTGATCGCCGCCGCCGTCACCCTGCCCGAACATCGCCGCAGCTTCTCCGAGAAGGTGGACGCGGTGGTGCTGAACCCCTTCGCCGGGCCGGTGATCCTGCTGGTGCTGATGTTCCTGATGTTCCAGGCGGTCTTTGCCGGGGCCGCGCCGCTGATGGACGGGCTGAGCGCGCTGGTCGATGCGGTATCGGGCGCGGTTTCCGCCGCACTGCCCGAGGGGCTGCTGCGCGGTCTCATCGTCGATGGCGCCATTGCCGGCGTCGGCAGCGTCATCGTCTTCCTGCCGCAGATCCTGATCCTGTTCGCCTTCATCCTGATCCTCGAGGATCTGGGCTACATGGCGCGGGCCGCCTTCCTGATGGACCGGATCATGGGCCACGCGGGGCTGCACGGGCGCGCCTTCATCCCGCTGCTCTCAAGCTTTGCCTGCGCCATCCCCGGCATCATGTCCGCCCGCGTCATCGACGACGAGAGGGACCGCCTGATGACGATCCTGATCGCGCCGCTGATGACCTGTTCGGCGCGCATCCCGGTCTATACGCTGCTGATCGGCGCCTTCGTGCCCGCCCGCAGCATCGGCTTCGGCATCGGCCTTCAGGGGCTGGTGATGTTCGCCCTTTTCGCCGCCGGCGTCGTCAGCGCCCTGCTGGTGGCCTTTGCAAGCCGCCTGCTGTTCCGCCGGAGAGAGATTGCCGCGCCGCTGATGCTGGACCTGCCCGATTACAAGGTGCCGCAGCTGCGCGGTGTCGTGCTGGGCCTGTGGCAGCGCGCCCGCGCCTTCCTGCGCCGCGCCGGCACGATCATCTTCTACGCGAGCCTTGTCGTCTGGGTCCTTTCGACCTTCCCCTACGCGCCCGCCGATGCCACCGAACCGGCGATCAACTATTCCTTCGCGGCGATGATCGGCCACCTGCTGGCCCCGATCCTGTCGCCCATCGGATTCACCTGGCAGATCTGCGTGGCTCTGGTGCCCGGCATGGCCGCCCGCGAAGTCGCCGTTGCGGGCCTTTCGACGGTCTATGCGGTTTCGGGCGGTGACGGCGCCCTGGGCACCGCACTGGCCGCGCAATGGCCGCTGGCCACCGGCGTCTCGCTCATCGTGTGGTACATCTTCGCGCCGCAATGCCTGTCGACCATCGCCGTCATCCGCCGCGAGACCGCCTCGCGCCGCTGGATGTGGGTCTCGGTCGGCTACATGTTCGCGCTGGCCTATGTCTTCAGCTTCCTCGCCTATCACCTGGTCTCGGCCCTGACGGGCTGAGCGTCGGGGGGCGGAAAGGCCGCCGCCGCCGCACGCTCCAGCGCGCCGCGCAGGTAGTTCAGCACCAGAGTGACGCGGCGGGACTGGAACTCGCGCATCGGCACGACGATATGGACCTGACGGCGCTCGCCGCTCCAGCCGGGCAGCACATGGACCAGCCGCCCCGCCGCCAGATCCTGTGCCACATCCCAGACCGACTTCAGCGCGATGCCTCCGCCGGCCAGGGCGGCGGCATGGGAAATCTCTCCGTCCGTGCCCGTCAGGGCGTCATGGATGCGGATCTGTGCCGTGGTTGCGCCATCGTTCAGCGTCAGGCTGCGCGGCGCCGGCAGGCCCACCGTCAGCAGGCGGTGGCTGCTCAGGTCCTCGGGGGTTTCGGGGATGCCCGCGCGCTCCAGATAGGCCGGGGCCGCGACCAGCACATGCCCGTCGGGCAAGCGCCCGCGCACCGTCGGATCCTCTGGCAGCGGCACGCATTGGCGAAACGCCAGGTCGATCCCTTCGCCCACCAGATCGGCCATGCGGTTGGTCGCCGCCAGCTCGATCCGGATGTCGGGATAGGCATCCAGGAACCCGGGCAGCAGCGGCGCGATCTGGCGCTGCGCAAAGGCCACCGCCGCCGAGATCCGCACCACCCCCTCGGCCCCGTGCAGCACCGAATCTTCCACCCGGTCAACCGCGTTCAGGGTCTGGCGGCAATGCGCCAGCATCCGGTGCCCGTCCTGGGTCAGCCGCGCCGCCCGGGTCGTGCGATCCGCCAGCCGCACCCCCAGCACCGCCTCCAGCCGCTGCAACCGCTTCGAAGCCACCGCCAACGAAATCCCCAGGTCACTGGCCGCCGCCGTCAGGCTGCCCAGACGCGCCAGGGCCTCGAAAACCCGAAGGTCGGTGATGTGATCCAGACGCGCCATGGGCACCCTCAATGATTGGGAGATAATGTCTCTGCAAAGATGTGACCTCGTACCACTTAAAGACAAGAAAGAAATACTACATTTCATGCTCTTGAAGCCGCAGCCATTGGCAGCCGGAGGCATTGCGCCCTCGCAGCCGACGCCGGAAGCCACGGCAAAACAGAAAGCACCTCAAGGAGGCTCCATGAGATCTACCCTGTTCGCCACCGCCGCTTCGATCGGCCTGTCCACTGCCGCCTTCGCCGATACCCGCGATACCGTGCAGGCCTTCGTGATCCTGCCGGTGACCGAAGCCGCCCATGACAGCTTCCTCGATGTGATGGCCAAGAACGTCGAAGCCTCGCGCGCGGAAGCGGGCAACATCTCCTTCGAGGCCTTCGAGGCCGAGGACGGCACCCCCGGCATCTTCCTGGTCGAGCGCTGGAAGAATCAGGCCGCCATCGACGCCCATATGCAGGAACCCCACCTGAAGGCCGTCGAGAAAATCGTCGGGGATTCGGTCAGCGCCGATCCGCAGCAGATCTGGCTGAAGGAAGTGCCCGAGATCCCCGCCCTGCCCGTCCCCGAGGACGAGGTCAGCCCGCGCAACATCGTCGTCATGCTGAAGACCGACGACGCCCATCACGACGCCTTCCTGAAGGCCTTCGAAAAGGCCGTGCCCAAGGCGCGCGCCGCCGATGGCAACATGGGCTACAACATCTATCAGGTCGCCGACAAGCCGAACGACTTCGTCGTGGTCGAGCACTGGGCCAGCGCCGCCCAGCACGAAAAGCACCTGAAGGCCGACTATTCCGCCGAGCTCGACAAGGCCCTGGGCGACGGCATGCTGGTCGCCAACCCGATGGACACCCGCTGGGTCCTCTCCGAGCTCTCCTTCAAGGAGTAAGCCAAACGATGCGGCGCCCCTTCCATCCCGGGGGTTGTCCGTGTCGTCACCGCGAAGCCCGCGTCCTGCGGGCTTCGCGGGACTGATCAGGCAGGGACGTCACGCCAGCTGCCATCACGGATCATCTCGCGCAGCGGCTCCAGCGCGCGGTTGTGCGATCCCGCCGGGCTGGACAGCACGATGGGCAGCTCCGGCGCCGCCTCCAGCGGCACCGCCCGTACCGAAGCCTCCTCTCCCACGATCGATGCCGGCACCAGCGCCACCCCCAGCCCCGCCGCGACCAGCCGCAGGATGGTGGTCTGCAACTGCGGTTCAAAGCGGATGTCGGGCAGCAGGCCCTGCGCCGCGAACCAGCCCTCCACCGCACCGCGCAAGGTCGGCGACACCCGCGCCGGCGCCGCGATCACCGCCAACCCCGTCAGATCCTGCGCCTGAACCACGCGGCACCCCGCCAGCGCATGCCCCTTCGGCACCACCAGGCACAGCCGGTCGGTGAACACCGGCAGGCTGTCGAGCTGCGGCAAGGCCCGCGCGCCGAAACTCAGCCCCGCATCCAGCTCTCCGGCCAGCAGCCGCTGGGCGATCTCCGCCGGTGTCGTCTCGACCAGGGTCAGGCGCACCTCGGGGCGCAACGCCACGTAGCGAGAGACCAGCCGCGGCACGATGCTGTGCGCCGCATGCATCATGAAGCCGAAGCGCAGCTCTCCGTGGAGCCCCTCGGCGACCAGCCGCGCCTCCCGGCAGGCGCTGTCGAACCCGGCCAGAACGGCGCGGGAATCCTTCAGAAAGCGCTCTCCGGCGGGGGTCAGCACCACCTGCCGGGATGAACGTTCGACCAGCTGCACCCCAAGATCCCGCTCCAGCGCGGCGATCTGCCGGCTGAAGGGCGGCTGGGTCATGTTCATCCGCGCCGCCGCATGGCCGAAATGCAGCGTCTCGGCCAGAGCCACGAAATAGCGCATCTGCCGCGTGTCCATCGATACCCTCTCAGCATCATTGCCCCATCAAAGATGCATTGGAGTGTATGGATCGACAGGCCTAGAGGAAAGCGGTCTCTCCCAGCCCAAGGCTTCGCCATGCTCGCCAACCTCGCCAATGTCCTGCCGATCTTCGCACTGATCCTGACCGGCTACATCGCCCGGCGCAGCGGCGCCCTCGGCCCCAATGCCACCCGGGAAATCAACCGCCTGGTCATCACCCTCGCGCTGCCCGCGCTGCTCTTCGACATCATGGCCAAGGCCCAGCCGGCGCAGATCTGGCACCCGGGCTTCATCCTGGCCTTCACCGGCGGCTGCGCGCTGATCTATGCCGCCACCCTGGCGCTGCGCCTGCGCCAGGGCAGCCACCTTGCCGATGCCGCCATCGACGGGCTGAACGCGGGCTATGCCAATACCGGCTTCATGGGCTTCCCGCTGGTGCTGGCGATCATCGGCCCGGCGGGGATGCCCGGCGCGCTGGTCGCCACCATCATCACCGTCTGCATCCTCTTCGCCATCGCCATCATCCTGATCGAGAGCGGCCTTCAGGCCGAGGGACGCCGCCGCGACATCCTGCGCCGCACCGCCCTCAGCCTGGTCAAGAATCCACTGCTGATCGCCCCGGTGCTGGGCGCCATCTTCCTGGTGACCGGTCTGCCGCTGCCGAAACCCGCCGACAGTTTCCTCAAGCTTCTGGGCGGCGCCGCCTCGCCCTGCGCGCTGATCGCGCTCGGGCTGTTCCTGGCCCAGAATGCCGGGCGCCGCCCCCGCGCCGGCGTCGGCGTGCAATCCCTGCTGATCGGCCTCAAGCTGATTGGCCAGCCCTTGCTGACCTGGCTGATCGCAGTGCCGCTGCTGCACCTGCCCCATGACCTCGCCCTGACGGCGGTGCTGCTTGCCGCCCTGCCCACCGGCACCGGCCCCTTCATGCTGGCCGAGTTCTACGAGCGCGAAGCCCTGCTAACGGGCCGTGTCGTGCTGCTCTCGACCCTGCTGTCGCTTCTCACCCTGCCGGTCCTCATGGCGCTCTGGCCGGCCTGAGGTCTCCCTGTCATCTGGCCGGAAATATCCCGGGGTGAATGGCGCGGGTTTCCCGCGCCAGAGGGGCAGCGCCCCTTCCCCTGCTCCATCCCGCATCCCGCCCATGCCCCACCCGATCCCTACCAACGCCCCGGCAGCCTGCCCGGGCGTCAGGAATTCATCGTTTATCGCAAACAGTTGCCCCCGCCCCCTTCCCTCGGGGCGACCTTGCTCTTAAGACTTCCCCAAAAGGCATTTTCACCGAAAGGGACGGCGCCACTATGAGCACGATTATCGACATTCACGCCCGCGAGATCCTCGACAGCCGTGGCAACCCGACCGTTGAGGTCGACGTCATTCTCGAGGATGGCACCATGGGCCGCGCGGCCGTGCCCTCGGGCGCCTCGACCGGCGTGCACGAGGCCGTCGAGCGCCGCGATGGCGACAAGGCCCGCTACATGGGCAAGGGCGTCCTGGAAGCCGTCGCCGCCGTCAACGGCGAGCTGGCCGAGGCCATCGTCGGCATGGACGCGACCGACCAGGTCGGTATCGACCTCGCCATGATCGAACTCGACGGCACCGAGAACAAGGGCCGCCTGGGCGCCAACGCCATCCTCGGCGTCTCGCTCGCCGTGGCGAAGGCCGCCGCCGAATTCACCGGCCAGCCGCTTTACCGCTACGTCGGCGGCACCTCGGCCCGCGTCCTGCCGGTGCCGATGATGAACATCATCAACGGCGGCGAGCACGCCGACAACCCGATCGACATCCAGGAATTCATGATCATGCCGGTGGCGGCTTCCAACATCAAGGAAGCGGTCCGCATGGGTTCCGAGGTGTTCCACACCCTGAAGAAAGAGCTCTCGGCGGCCGGCATGTCCACCGGCCTCGGCGACGAGGGCGGCTTTGCCCCCGAGCTGGGCTCGACCACCGAAGCGCTCGACTTCATCCTGAAGTCCATCGAAAAGGCCGGCTACACTCCGGGCGAGGACATCTACCTCGCGCTCGACTGCGCCTCGACCGAATACTTCAAGGACGGCAAGTACGAGATGAAGGGCGAAGGCCTCTCGCTCACCTCGGCCGAGAACGTCGCCTACCTGAAGAAGCTCTGCGACGCCTATCCGATCATCTCGATCGAGGACGGCTGCGCCGAGGATGACTGGGAAGGCTGGGCGCTGCTGACCGCTGAACTGGGCGACAAGGTGCAGCTGGTGGGCGACGACCTGTTCGTGACCAACCCGGCGCGCCTTTCGATGGGCATCGAACAGGGCGTGGCAAACTCCATGCTGGTGAAGGTGAACCAGATCGGTTCGCTGACCGAGACGCTGAAGGCCGTCGATATGGCCCACCGGGCGCGCTACACCAACGTGATGTCGCACCGCTCGGGCGAGACCGAGGACGCGACCATCGCCGACCTCGCCGTGGCGACCAACTGCGGCCAGATCAAGACCGGCTCGCTGGCGCGCTCGGACCGGCTGGCCAAGTACAACCAGCTGATCCGCATCGAGGAAATGCTGGGCGAAACCGCAGAATACGCGGGCCGTTCGATCCTGAAGTGATCGCTCTTCGCTGATGGAAACGAAACGCCCCGGGAGAGATCCCGGGGCGTTTTCCTTTGAAGAATGGCGCCTTCGGCACCATGCCTCCGGCGGGCATATTTGCCGGAAAGATGAAATCAGCCGCGTTGCGCGGAAAGACGGGCCAGCGTGCCGTTGACCAGCGTCGACAGCTTGAAGGCCAGCGGCCCCACGCCCAGCGAGAACAGGAAGGCCAGCGGCCAGGCTGTCAGCCAGCGCTGCATCCAGGTGGCGAACCAGCCGGATTCGTGGATCGTGCCGGGCAGCACGATGGACATGCAGAAGGTCATCAGCAAGGCCATGAAGCAGGAGATGAAGACCTGCGCGACGATGACGATGGATTTCGGGTTGGGGGTCTTGGACTGGATCTTGGACATGGCGGGCTCCGACTTGGAAAAGGGTGCCGTTCGGATCCTTGCGAAAAGGGCCACGGGCACCCCGGGTTGGGGTCTGCCGTGGGTTCGAAAACTCGACTAACTCCCGTGCGGGGCACGGTGACCGGGATAACCTGACCGGTCCTGCGCTTTTCGGCTGCGCAGGAGGTAGCGGATGACGCCGGGTCCCGTCAAGCGGTCCGGCCCTGCACCCCATGCAACCCGGCCTTCCGGTCTTGCCTTTGCCGGTTCGGCGGGAAACCCTGCGGTGACGCATCTGAAAGGACCGCCCAATGACCGCCGATGACATCATCGCTCTGCTGGACCTTGCCCCCCATCCGGAGGGCGGGCATTTCCGCCAGACCTGGATCGGCGGCGGCGATGCCGACCGCGCCGCCGGGACCTGCATCTACTTCCTGCTGAAAGAGACCGAGGTCAGCCACTGGCACCGGGTCGATGCCGCCGAAATCTGGCACCACTATTCCGGCGCCCCGCTGGAGCTGCGCATCGCCGAGACCGAAGCCGGTCCGGCGCAGGCCCTGACGCTGGGCCCGGATCTGGCGGTCGGGCAGCGCCCCCAGGGGATCGTGCCCGCCGGGCACTGGCAGGCGGCACGGCCGCTTGGCGGCTGGACGCTGGTCGGTTGCACCGTCTCTCCGGCCTTCGATTTCGCCGGGTTCGAGCTGGCCGCGCCCGGCTTCGACATCCCGTAACTCGAAAGGCCCGGAGCGTGGCTCCGGGCCTCTTTGCAATTTGCAGTTTGCTTACTTGCCGGCGCGGATCGCGGCGATCAGACCGGCGGTGGAGCCGTCCTTGCCCTCGGTGCCTTCTTCGCCCGCCAGGATCGGCGACAGCTTCAGCGCCAGTTCCTTGCCCAGCTCCACGCCCCACTGGTCGTAGGAGTTGATGCCGAGGATCGCGCCTTCGACGAAGACCCGGTGTTCGTACATCGCCACGATCTGGCCCAGCACGAAAGGCGTGAGCTTGGGATAGACCAGCGTCGTCGAGGGGCGGTTGCCCGGGAAGACCCGGTGCGCGGCCTGACGCGCCAGCTCTGCCCCCTCAAGACCCTTGGCCGCCATGATCGCGGTCGCCTCGGACAGGTCGCGGCCCCGCAGCAGCGCCTCCGATTGGGCCAGGCAGTTGGCAACCAGCAGGTCGTGCTGATGCGCCAGATCGGGCTCGTGCCCCACGACGCCGACCATGAATTCGCAGGGCACGACGCGGGTGCCCTGGTGGATCAGCTGGTAGAAGGCGTGCTGACCGTTGGTGCCGGGCTCGCCCCAGACGACGGGGCCGGAATTCACCGTCAGCTCGGCGCCATCCATCGAGACGCGCTTGCCGTTGCTCTCCATCTCCATCTGCTGGAGGTAGGCGGGCAGACGGGCCAGGCGCTGTTCATAGGGCAGCACGGCGCGGGTCGCATAGCCCAGACCCTGGTTGTGCCAGATCCCGACAAGGGCCAGAAGCACCGGCAGGTTCTCGGCAAAGGGCGCCTCGCGGAAGTGTTTGTCCATGGCGGCGGCCCCAGCCAGGAAGGCGCGGAAATCTTCCGGACCCACCGCGAGCATCACCGACAGGCCGATCGGCCCCCACATGGAATAGCGGCCGCCCACCCAGTCCTCGAAGCCGAAGACGCGTTCGGGGGCGATGCCCCATTCGCCGGTCTTTTCGGTGTTGGAGCTGAGCGCGGCGAACTGCGCGCCGGTGTTCTTCACCTTTTCGGCCATCCATTTGCGCGCGGTTTCCGCGTTGGTCATGGTCTCGATGGTGGTGAAGGTCTTGGAGGCGACGATGACCAGCGTCGTCGTCGGATCCAGCCCCTTCAGCGTGTCGGCGATATGGGCGCCATCGACGTTGGAGACGAAATGGCAGCGCGGCCCGTCGACATAGGGTTTCAGCGCGATCTCGACCATGGCCGGCCCCAGGTCAGAGCCGCCGATGCCGATGTTGATCACATCGGTGATCTTGCCGCCGGCCCCCTGGAAGCGACCTTCGCGCACATCGGTGGCAAAGGCCTCCATGCGGCGGTAGGTGCGCTCGACCTCGGGCATGACATCCTGGCCATCCACATAGACCGGCGCGCCGCCGAGGTTGCGCAGCGCGGTGTGCAGCACGGCGCGCCCCTCGGTGTCGTTGATCTTCTGGCCCTCGAACATCGCTGCGCGGCGACCAGCCACATCGGCGGCCTCGCAGAGCGCCAGAAGCGCCGCCTTCACGTCGCCGCAGATGTTGGTCTTGGAATAGTCGAACAACAGCCCGTCATGGCTGACAGAGCAATCCGCGAAACGGTCCCCGGCCTCGAACAGAGACAGGATGGAACGGTCGCCATACGCGTCCGCCAGGGAGGAGAGCTTTTCCCACATCTAGATAAAATCCATTTATCAATATGTTACGCGCAAAACTTCACGCAGTTCTTTAACTTCCGGGACCGATCATTCGGCCCAGTGGACCGTCGCCTGGGACAGCAGCACCGACACCGGCGCCTCTTCCGGGGCCAGCTTGCGGGCCGCTTCCAGCGCCGCGCGCTTCTCGGCGCCCATGATCACGATATGGGTCGACAGCGCGCCCTTCAACCAGGGCGCGGTGATGGTGATCCGGGGCTCTCCGGCGCCATCGGCACGCATCGGCAGCAGCACCGGGGCCTCATCGGAAAGCGCCTCTCCCAGACGATCGGCACCGGGGAAGAGGCTGGCGGTGTGCATGTCCGCCCCCATCCCCAGCAGCAGCACATCGATGGGCATATGCGGCTTCAGCGCGTCCGAGAGCGGCGCGAGCCCTTCTTCAGGCGTTTCGACATCCTGACGCAGCGGCAGCAGCGTCGCCGCCGCCGCATGTCCGGTCAGCAACCGCTGGCGCAGCAGCGCCGTGTTCGAACGCGGAGAGCTTTCGGGCACCCAGCGTTCATCGTTCAGCACAACATCGACGCGGTCCCAGTCCAGCTGCACGGCGGTCAGCGCGTCGAAGATCGGCCCCGGGGTGGTGCCGCCGGGGACGCAGAAGGTCACCCGGTCCTCGTGGCGCAGCGCCGCGCCCAGCTCGGAGGCCAGCGTGTCCGCGAGGTTCAGCGCCAGCAGGTCGCGGTCGGGATATTCCTGGAATTTCATACCTTGATCTCCCGCCAGCGGCGGCCATCGCGGTGCATCAGCATCAGCGCATCCTCGGGGCCGGTGGAATAGGCATCGTAGGGCACGGGCTTCACGCCGTTCTTCTCCCAGGCCTCGATGATCGGATCGGCCCAGGCCCAGGCGGCCTCGACCTCATCGCCGCGCATGAACAGCGTCTGGTTGCCGCGGATCACATCCATGATCAGCCGCTCGTAGGCGTCGGGCACATCGTCGGCGTCGGGGCCAAGCGCATCGGCAAAGGTCATGTCGAGCGGCACATCCACAAGGCGCATGCCGCCGGGGCCGGGCTCCTTGATGGTGACACCCAGGTCCATCCCCTCGTTCGGCTGAAGACGGATCGTCAGGATGTTGCGGTGCCGTCCGGATTCCGGGCCGAAGATCGAATGCGGCGTCTCCTTGAAGACCACGGCGATCTCGGAGGTGCGCGCCTTCAGCTTCTTGCCGGTGCGCAGGTAGATCGGCGTGCCGGCCCACCGCCAGTTGGAGATCCGCACCTTCATGGCAATGAAGCTTTCAGTGGTCGAGGCGGGATCGTTCACATCCTGAAGGTAGCTCGGCTCGCCATCCTCGGTGGCGGCATACTGGCCGCGCACGATGTCCTCGACCGAAGGAATATCGAGGGCGCGGATCACCTTCAGCTTCTCGTCGCGCACCGCGTCATGGTCGAACTTGGCCGGCGGCTCCATCGCGATGAGGCAGAGCAGCTGCATCAGGTGGTTCTGGACCATGTCCCGCATGGCACCGGATTTGTCGTAATATTCGCCGCGTCCACCGACGCCCACGGTTTCGGCGACGGTGATCTGGATGTGATCGACGTATTGCGCGTTCCAGAGCGGTTCGAACAGCATGTTGCCAAAGCGCACGGCCATCAGGTTCTGGACGGTTTCCTTGCCCAGGTAATGGTCGATCCGGTAGATCTGGCTTTCCTCGAAATGCTCTGCCAGCACGGCATTGAGGGCGCGGGCCGAGGCCTCATCGCGGCCAAAGGGCTTTTCGACAACGATGCGGGTCGCGTCATCGGAGAGGCCATACTTGTGCAGCCGTTCCGCCAGCGCCCCGAAAAGCGCCGGTGCGACCGAGAAGTAGAAGGCGCGGGTGCGCTCCGAGCTGGTCAGCCGGGCCAGTTCTTCCCAGCCGTCGGTGCCGAGCGCGTCGATCTGCACGTAGTCGATGCGTTCGACGAAGCCCGAAAGCTCTTCCTGGGTGTAGCTGTGGCCGGTGTTGAATTCGCCGATGGCCTGGGCGACGAAGTCGCGGAACTCGGCGCTGTCATGTTCGGAGCGGGCCGCCCCGATGATCCGGGACTGCTGATCCATCTGCCCCGCACAGAAGCGGCGGAACAGGGCCGGCAGGATCTTGCGCCGGGCCAGATCGCCGGTACCCCCGAAAATCACGAGGTCGAAGGATTCGACCGGAATCACGCGCGAAACCATGAAAGCTCCCTTTTCGCATCTGTCCTTCATCCGCCGCGGGCCTGCTGCGGCGCGGCGGTTTGGCGGCACCATAACAGATGATCCCGCCACCACAATGCCGCCCGTTAGCGGTAACTTGCACCTGAGTCCTTCCAGTCACGCCCGGCGCCGCAGAGGGTCCGCAGGGCTGATCCGGCCACCGCTGACCGGATGGGCAACCCCGGTGGTCCCTGCACAGGAGGTGGGCAGCCCGCGCAGCACCCGCACCGCCAGATAGGCAAAGGCCTGGGCCTCGAGCATGTCGCCATCGAGGCCGACATGCTCGACTGCGACCGCTTCGCAGTCGCAGCGCGCCCCGATCATCGCCATGAGCACCGGGTTCAGCCGACCACCTCCGGTGACCAGAAGCCGCGCGGGCCGCTGAGGCATCCGGCGCAGCCCCGCCGCGACCGAGGCCGCACAGAGCGCCGTCAGCGTGGCCGCCGCATCGGCATCGTCCAGATGCCCCACCAGCGCCGTGGTGTCCCCGAATTCATTGCGATCCAGCGATTTCGGCGCCGGGCGGTCGAAATAGGGATGCGACAGGAAGGTCTGCACGACCGCCTCGTCCACCTTTCCCTGCCCAGCCAGGGCACCATCCCGGTCCACCTCCTGCCCGCGCCGTGCCTGCATCAGGTCGTTGAGCGGCGCATTGGCGGGCCCGGTGTCGAAGGACAGAAGCGCACCCTCGGCCTCGGGCGCGGCAATGGTCGGATCGACCCAGGTTAGGTTGCCGACCCCGCCGAGGTTGAGGAAGGCCACCGGCTGGCGCGCACCGATCCAGCGCGCGCAGGCATGGTGGAAGAAGGGCGCAAGCGGCGCCCCCTCGCCCCCCGCTGCCACATCGGCGCTGCGGAAATCCCAGACCACCGGACGCGCCAGCATTTCGGCCAGGACCTCTCCGTCGCCCAGCTGGAAGGTGCCCCGGCCATGGGGATCATGGGCCAGGGTCTGGCCGTGAAAGCCCACCACCTCGGCCTCGGGAAAGTCGGCCAGCAGCGCCGCATGGGCCGCGTGCAGCGCCGCCTGCGCGCCCTCGGGCTCCTCTCCGGGCCAGCAGCCGAAACCCGCGCGCAGCAGCGCCTGCTCGGCCTCGCCATAGGCGCGATAGCCGGAGCGCCCGAAGCCAAGGATGTCCTGCCCGTCGGTGTCGATCACCGCCGCATCGACCCCGTCCAGAGAGGTGCCCGACATGGCCCCCAGGGCACGCAGGGGCCCTTCGGCGCGCAGCACTTGCGACATGGTCTTTTCCTTTCCTTGCCTCGCACCTATAGAGTGCCCCAACACTCAAACCCGGGACAAGTGCCATGACCTATACCCCCAAGTCGGAATTCCTGAACGTGATGCAGGAACGCGGATACGTCGCCGACTGCACGGATTACCAGGGCCTCGACGAGGCGCTCGTGAAGGGGGTCGTGCCCGCCTATATCGGCTATGACGCGACGGCGGCCTCGCTGCATGTCGGCCACCTGATGAACATCATGGTGCTGCGCTGGCTGCAAAAGCTGGGCGGCAAGCCGATCACCCTGATGGGCGGGGGCACCACCAAGGTGGGCGATCCCTCGTTCCGTTCGGACGAACGCCCCCTGCTGAGCCCCGAGCAGATCGACGCCAACATCGCCGGGATGGGCAATGTCTTTGCCAAGTACCTGACATATGGCGACGGTGCGACCGATGCGCTGATGCTGAACAACGCCGAATGGCTGGACAGCCTGAACTACCTTGAGTTCCTGCGCGACATCGGTCGCCATTTCAGCGTCAACCGGATGCTGTCCTTTGAGTCGGTGAAATCGCGCCTCGACCGGGAACAATCCCTGTCCTTCCTCGAATTCAACTACATGATCCTGCAGGCCTACGACTTCCTGGAGCTGAACCGCCGCTACGGCTGCGTCCTCCAGATGGGCGGGTCGGACCAGTGGGGCAACATCATCAACGGCATCGACCTGACCCGCCGGGTGCTGGACAATGAAATCTACGGCCTGACCACACCGCTGCTGACCACCTCGGACGGGCGCAAGATGGGCAAGTCGGCGAACGGCGCCACCTGGCTGAACGACAAGATGCTGAGCCCCTACGAGTTCTGGCAGTTCTGGCGCAACACCACCGATGCCGACGTCGGCCGCTTCCTGAAGCTCTATACCGAGCTTTCGGTCGAGGAATGCGATCGTCTGGGCGCCCTCGGTGGCTCCGAGATCAACGAGGGCAAGATCATCCTGGCGAACGAGGTGACGGCCCTGCTGCACGGCGCCGAGGCCGCGGCCGCCGCCCAGGCCACCGCCCGCGAGGTCTTCGAGAAGGGCGGCGTGGGCGATGACCTGCCGACGCTGGAGCTGACCCCGGAAGAGGTCGGCGACGGCATTTCCGTCGCCCAGCTGATCGTACGTTCGGGCCTTGCCAAGACCGGCAAGGAGGCCAAGCGCCTGATCGCCGACAACGGCGCGCGCATCGATGATGCACCGCTGACCGACGCGGGGCTGATGCTGGATCGCGCGGCGCTGGCTTCCCCGGTCAAGCTCTCGGCCGGCAAGAAGCGCCACGCGCTGATCAAGCTGGCGAACTGATCCTGATCGCCGGCGCCCCAGGCGCCGGCGATCCAAGACCCCGGAGACATCGCGGACATTCCGCGTTAGGCTGGTCCCACAGCAGCCGGAGGTCCCGATGATCACCACAAGCCTTTCCCCCGAGAGCGGCCTCTTCGAAGCCACGGCCAGCGGCATGGTCACCGCTGCCGACTACGCGGAAAACCTTGTTCCCGCGCTCGAGGCCGCCATTGCGGCCCGAGGCCCGATCCCGATGCTCTACCACTTCTCGCCGGCCTTCGAGGGCTTCTCCCCGGGCGCCATGTGGCAGGACACCCGTCTCGGACTGCATCACCTGCACGACATCGCCCGACTGGCCGTCGTGACCGACAACGCCCTGCTCCACGCCGCGGTCACCGCCTTCGCCTGGATGATACCGGCCCCGACCCGCGTCTTCCCCGAAGCGGCCCTCACCGAGGCCCGCACCTGGCTGGCAGCCCCCACCTGACCCCTACATTTTCTTGTTCCAAATACCTCGGGGTGAATTGAGCCCGGCACGGGCTCAAGAGGGGCAGCGCCCCTTCGTCCCTGTTGACGCCGCGATGCCTTCAAACTTCGACAGATTGCCCCTTCAAATCCCCGCCAACTCCCCCTATATCCAAGATGTTCCCTCGGGAACTATGGGCATAAACGCGCATGTAATAAGCGGATCGGACCCGGGGGCGGTACCCGGCGGCTCCACCAAACATCCCTTGTTGGGGGATCATGGGGCCGAAACAGGATCGACGAACGTGTAAAGATGTTGCTTTGTCCCGGTGAGATACCACCGTTATCGGTTCACATAGTACAATTGCCAACAACAATCGTGCTCCGGTTGCCCTGGCTGCGTAAGCAGTCCGGAATACCGAAATCTAAGTCCTTGCGCTTAGCGGCGTAAGGCGGGGTTCGCAGGTACCTGGCAACAGAAACCTGCACTTCTCCCCTCCACTACTGATCGTTCCCATACGGAATGCGTGACGCAGCTGCGCGGCGGGTAAGGGGCTCTGCCCCTTCTTGGCCTTCGGCCAATTCATCCCCGAGGTATTTGAAACAAGAAAATGCGCAATCAGGGCCTCGCCTTGGCGGCGGAAGGCGGCTATCCAGCCGGGATGAACGCGACATTCGAGATCTTTCTGCAAACGGCCCCAGGGCTGGAAGAGGTGCTTCGGCAAGAGGCGCTGGAAACGGGGTTTGCCGATCCGGTGACCACGCCAGGGGGCGTCAGCTTCCAGGGCGGCTGGCCCGAGGTCTGGAAGGCCAACCTGCACCTGCGCGGCGCGGGCCGCGTACTGGCCCGGATCGGGTCCTTCCCGGCAGTGCACCTTGCGCAGCTCGACAAGCGGGCGCGGAAGTTCGACTGGGCTTCGGTCTTTGCGCCGGAGCTGCCGGTGAAGGTCGATGTCACCACGAAAAAGTCCAAGATTTATCATGCCGGCGCGGCGCGTCAGCGCATCGAGGGCGCGCTGAGTGCCGCCGGCATCCCGCTGGCCGAGGACGGGCTGACTCTGAAGGTTCGCATCGAGGACAATATCGTCACCTTCTCGGTCGATACCTCGGGTGAAGCATTGCACAAGCGCGGCCACAAGCCCGCCGTCGGCAAGGCCCCGATGCGAGAGACCCTTGCGGCGATGTTCCTGCGCCAGATGGGCTATCGCGGGGACGTGCCGGTTCTGGATCCGATGTGCGGCTCGGGCACCTTCGTACTGGAAGCGGCCGAGATCGCCTGCGGGCTGGCCCCGGGACGCGACCGCTCCTTCGCCTTTGAGCAGTTCCGCTCCTTCGACGCCGGCGCATGGGCTGAGATGAGGGCCGCGGCGCGGGGACGCGCGCCGGAGCGCCTTCCGGCATTCCGGGGCTCGGATCGGGATGACGGGGCGATCCGCAATGCCCGGCAGAATGCCGAAGCCGCGGGACTGGGCGACATTGTCCATTTCGAGCGCCACGGCGTATCGGAACTGCAGCGCCCCGAGGGGCCGGCCGGTCTGGTCATCGTGAACCCGCCCTACGGCGCCCGGATCGGCAATCGCAAGCTGCTGTTCTCGCTTTATGGCGCCCTCGGCAAGACGCTGAGCGAGCGGTTCCGGGGCTGGCAGGTCGGTATCGTGACCTCGGATGCGGGGCTGGCCAAGGCCACCGCGCTTCCCTTCCTGCCCAGCGGCGCCTCCGTCGCCCATGGCGGGCTGAGCGTCACGCTGTTCCGGACCGCACCGCTGCCCTGAGCCCGAACCGGAGAGCCGGGCACGAGAAACTTTGCGCCCCACCTTTCGTTTTGTCCCGAATCCCCTATTCTCCCCCTAAAGAACTGCGGAAGAAGCCATGCAACGCACCATTGACTACGGCAATCTCATGCATCGGGCGATGCGCGGCCTGATCCAGGACGTGCTGACCGACGTTTCCGAGAATGGCCTGCCGGGTAGCCATCATTTCTTCATCACCTTCGACACCACCCATCCGGAAACCGAACTGGCGGACTGGCTGAAGGAACGCTATCCCAGCGAGATGACCGTGGTCATGCAGCACTGGTTCGAGGATCTGGATGTCGATGACAACGGCTTTGCCGTGACGCTGAACTTCGGCGACAGCCCGGAGCGGATGTACATCCCCTTCGATGCGATCCAGACCTTCGTCGATCCCTCCGTGGAATTCGGCCTGCGCTTCGAGACCCAGGAGCAGGACGACGACTTCGAAGACGAGGACGACGATCCGACGCCGCCCGACACGCCCCGCCCGCTGCGCGACGGCAGCAAGAAGGACAGCACCCCGTCTGAGAAGAAATCCGGCGATGCAGAGGTTGTGCGGCTCGATTCCTTCCGGAAGTAATACCCGCCTGAGCGGGGCCGCGCACCGCGACGGCGGCGCTTCCCCTTTTGTGAAAGGCCCCGGTTTCGACCGGGGCCTTTTCGTTTCCATGCGGGCGCGGCGGGGAAAAGCAAAGTGCAAAGCGTCGGTTTGCAAAGCGGTTCGGCCTTTGAAAATCGTCCTGAGCCGTTTTGCAAAGGCAAGGCGGCGCCGGGCCGATCCGGATCCGGCCCCGTTCTGGCCTGGCCCTGCAGGCGCGCCGGCACGGGCGGGGCAAGGCCTCGGCCAGGTCACGTCCTAGTCCAGGCAAGGCAAGGTAAGGCAAGGAATGGGCCAGGTCGGGGCCAGTCTGGGCTTCGGTGAGCGGTGAGCGGTGAGCGGTGAGCGGTGAGCGGTGAGCGGTGAGCGGTGAGCGGTGAGCGGTTGGAAATTTCAATGGACCGGCCCAGGGGCAACCCGGAATCGGCACGGCGTTTTTCCGGGCGAAGGTCCGGGGTGACGCGTGGCCCCGGGCTGTGACCGGGGCCGGGACCGGCAGAGCGTGGATGGCGCGCCTCTGGCTGGGCTCCTTGGTGCCCGGGCAATTCCCGGGAGCGGCGGGTCGGCACAGCGCGTGCAGCGCTGTGCCGATGATGTCCCGGTCAAATGCCATCTGGCCCGCCGGCCCTTCGGCGCCCCTGCGCGCGCCTGTCCGCGACCTCCTGCGGGCCATGTGCGGGCCATGTCCCAGCGGATCCGCATCGGCGCGACGCCTGACGCAAAGGCAGTGTGGGCCCTCTCCCTCTCCTCTCTGCGTTGCACAAGCGCTTCTGTTGGCGCGAACGGCATTGAACCCCCCGTAAATTCGGGGCAAACCTCCTGCGTCCATCCCAAGGGAGAGCAGAGAATGACTGAGACCCGCACCGAAACCGACAGCTTCGGCCCGCTGGAAGTTCCCGCAGACAAGTACTGGGGCGCGCAGACGCAGCGCTCCATCATGAACTTCCCCATCGGGTGGGAGACGCAGCCGGTTCCGATCATCCGCGCGCTCGGCGTCATCAAGAAGGCCTGCGCCATGGCCAACAAGGATCTGGGCAACATGTCGCCCGAGATCGCCGATGCGATCATGGCCGCCGCGACCGAGGTCATCGAGGGCAAGTTCGACGACAACTTCCCGCTGGTGGTCTGGCAGACCGGTTCGGGCACGCAGTCGAACATGAACGCCAACGAGGTGATCTCGAACCGCGCGATCGAGATGCTGGGCGGTGAGCTGGCCTCCAAGAAGCCGGTGCACCCGAACGACCACTGCAACATGGGTCAGTCCTCGAACGACACCTTCCCGACCGCCATGCACGTGGGCATCGCCATGCAGGCGCGCGACGTGCTGATCCCCGGCCTTGAAAAGCTGGCGGCGGCGCTGGAAGCCAAATCCGAAGAGTTCAAGGACATCATCAAGATCGGCCGGACCCACACCCAGGATGCGACCCCGCTGACCCTGGGCCAGGAATTCGGCGGCTATGCGCATCAGGTCCGCAAGGGCATCGAGCGCGTGAAATCCGCCCTGGGCGACATCTACGAACTGGCGCAGGGCGGCACCGCCGTGGGCACCGGGCTCAACACCAAGAAGGGTTGGGGCGAGATGGTCGCGAAGAACATGGCCGAGATCACCGGCCTGCCCTTCGTCACCGCGCCCAACAAGTTCGAAGCGCTGGCCGCCCATGATGCGATGGTCATGTTCTCGGGCGCGCTGAAGACCGTTGCCGCTTCGCTGTTCAAGATCGCCAACGACATGCGCCTGCTGGGCTCGGGCCCGCGCTCGGGTCTGGGCGAGCTGATCCTGCCGGAGAACGAGCCGGGCTCCTCGATCATGCCGGGCAAGGTGAACCCGACGCAGGCCGAAGCGCTGACCATGGTCTGCGCCCATGTCATGGGCAATGACGCGGCCATCGGCTTTGCCGGTTCGCAGGGGCACTTCGAGCTGAACGTCTACAACCCGATGATGTCCTACAACGTGCTGCAATCCATGCAGCTGCTGGGCGACTCGGCCAGCGCGTTCACCGACAACATGGTCGTGGGCACCAAAGCCAACCTGCCGCGCATCGACAAACTGATGAAGGAAAGCCTGATGCTGGTGACGGCGCTGGCCCCCACCATCGGCTATGACAACGCCACCAAAGTCGCCAAGACGGCGCACAAGAACGGCACCACGCTGAAGGAAGAGGCCATCGGCCTGGGCTTCGTGGACGAAGAGACCTTCGACCGCGTCGTGCGCCCCGAGGACATGATCGGTCCGAAGGACTGATCCCTGCGGCGGATGTCCGGCCCCTTGCTGGCCGGGTGTTTGCATATTTGGGGAAAGATGAAAGGGGGCGGTTCCGCAAGGGGCCACCCCTTCGCGCTGGCTGGACGGGGATTGCGGCGCGTGGCATGGTGCGGCCATGAGCAGCGTCACCAACCTCAACCAGTTCCGCAAGCAGAAGGCCCGCGCCGAGAAGCGCGCGCAGGGCGATGCCAATGCGGCGAAGTTCGGACGCAGCAAGGCCGAACGCCAAAAGGCCGAGGCCGAGGAGCGCCAGGCAGAAAGGCGCCTCGACGGGCACCGGCTGGAGCGCGACCCGGAGGCATGAGCAGCCGGCCCGTCAAGCGCTCCCTGACCCTGCGGGGGCATCGCACCAGCGTGTCCCTCGAGGAGCCTTTCTGGAAGGAATTCCGGCGCATTGCCGAGGCCGGTGACCTGGCGATCAACGAGCTGGCCGCGCAGATCGACGAGGGCCGCGACCTGGAGACCGGGCTTGCAACCGCGATCCGCCTGCATGTTCTGGAGGCGCTGAAGCGCGAGGCCGGGCGATGAGTCTGGTGGTGCTGCTGCTGGCGGCGGGGGCGTCTTCCCGGATGCGGGGGGGCGACAAGCTGCTGGAACCGGTCGCGGGCCAGCCCCTGCTGCGCCTCATGGCGCTGCGGGCGCTGGAGCTGGCGCCGGTGATCGTGACCCTGCCCGCGCTTGACCATCCCCGGCGCCGGGCGCTGGAAGGCTTGCCGGTGACGGTCGTGCCGGTGCCCGAGGCAGGGGAAGGCATGGCGGCTTCGATCCGCGCAGGCGTGGCGGCCCTGGGCCCGGCGGAGGCGGTGATGATCCTGCCCGCCGACATGCCCGAGCTGACCGCGGGCGACCTGCGCAGGGTCGCGGCGGGCTTTGACGGGCGGCAGATCCGGCGCGGCGCCAGCGGCGCCACCCCGGGCCACCCCGTGCTGTTTCCGGCCGAGCTGTTTCCCGAGCTTTCGCGCCTGAGCGGCGACCAGGGCGCCCGACCGGTGCTGCGGGCCCATGCCGCGCGGGTCGTGCCGGTGGCCCTGCCGGGGCGCCATGCGCTGACCGATCTCGACACCCCGGAAGACTGGTCGGCCTGGCGCGCCGAGGGAGGGGACGGAAGCGCACCAGGCCGGGGCGGCTGACAGGGCCAGCCGCATCACGGACGCCGGCAGGCGACGCCGCGATCCTCTTTCGCTCAGATCATCAGCAGCCGGGCCTCGTGACCGCGCAGGCTGCGACGGGCGGCGGCATAGGCCTCCTGCCCGTCGCGCCCGGCAAGCTCCGGGAACAGAGTCAGGATCTCTTCCCGCTGGCCGGCCAAAAGGCTGCCCATGACCTGCGGACCGGGCTGGAAGCTTTCCGACCAGGCGCCGTCCGAGAGCACCACCTCGTGATCGTCGAACATGAAATGCAGATAGGTCACCTCAGTCACCTCGGCGCGCTCCACACCCGTCATCGCGACCAGGTGCTTGGCGGCCACCAGAACCTCTCGGTCCTCGAAATAGAGCGCGGCGCGGTCGCTGCTGATCAACATCCGGTGGTTCGGGCTGACCAGCATGTCGCGCTCTGGCAGGCCATGGCCCAGGGCGCCGCGCCGGATGCGCACCGGCTGCAGCTGCGGATGGGCGGCAAGTTCCTCCGCCGACAGGTGCCGCCGGCCGATCCAGCGCAGCGGCTGGATGCCGTTGTCGCGGGTGATCACCCGATCGCCTTCCTTCAGGTCCTCGACCCGCATCTCTCCGCGCGGGGTGGCAATCAGGGTGCCGGGGGTGAAACAGGGCACGATCAGCTCGATATCCTCGAAGCAGGCGGTGCCCTCCAGGCTGTTGTCAGCAGCGTAGAAGTAGATCACGCCATCCTCGGGGTTGTCGCCATCGCGCACCACCTTCAGGTGGCCCCCGTCGGAGGCCACGCCCTGAAGATCCAGCACGTCCCAGTCATCGCCTGAGGATCCGCCATCCAGAAGATCGCCCACGCTGGCACCGACCAGCACGTCGCGCCCGGCGCCGCCGTGCACCTGGTCCGCGCCGGCCTCGCCCGACAGCGTGTCATTGCCGCCCTCGCCAAAGATCGTGTCGTCGCCCGATCCGCCCGCGATCACGTCATCGCCATCCGCCGCCGTGGTGGCGCTGAGCGCCCCGGCATCGCCCGCGGTATCGTAATAGATATCGGTCACGGTGATGCCACCCGCCGACCAGCCGGTCTGGACATGGTCGATTTCCAGCCGGGTGATCGGACCATCAACGGTGATCAGCGCGGAATAATTGCCGTCGCTCGGGCTGCTGCCCCAGCCGGGCGTGCCGCTGATCAGCGTCTCGGTGCCGCCGACCCCGTCAAGGTCCTGGGTCTGCACCAGGCAGCCGGCCTCGGCATGGACTTCGACCGCGTTGCCCTCGGCATCATAGGCGCGCACCACCACCTTGGAGCCGAAGTCGATGTCGTTGATGCGGAAGGAGACCTCCGACACTTCCTGCGAGAAGTCGAAGCTGTAGGAGGCGGTCTCTCCGGCGCTGTCCACCACCGAGGCCAGGCCCGAAGTCCTGTCGATGGCCGCACCATCCCCGGCGATCCCCGCCACGTCCTGGGTCTGGTCGGTATAGAAGCTGGTCGGCGTGCCGCGGCCGCTCTGGGTCAGGGTGACGGTGACCTGGCCGGTGTCCTGTACCTGTGTCCCGGTGATCCGGTCGCCCGCATCGATGGCGCCGCCGCCGCAGTCCGGATCGGCCAGCCGGTCCCATGCAAAGCTTTCCCGGGTCGTGGCGCTGCCCCCGGTATCGCCAAAGAGCACGTCGTTGCCCGCGCCCCCCGACAGGGTATCATCGCCCGACCCGCCCGAGAGCGTATCGCTGCCGCTCTCGCCCCAGAGCCGGTCCATCCCCGCCTGGCCGGACAGCACATCATCGCCGGAGCCGCCATAGAGGTCGTCATTGCCCGCGCCCGCTTGCACCGTGTCATCGCCCCGGCCCGCCAGGACGATGTCGTCATTGCCGGTCTCGCCGGGTAGCCGCGCGTCCCCGGCATCGATCCGGTCGCCCTGAGGATCACCCGTATAGGCCGTGGTGATCAGGTCCGCCCCGGCAGTGCCCTGAACATAGCCATCCCCCGCAGAGGCCGAACCCTGGCCGTCGCCGCAATGGCTGTCGTCGTGATAGCGCGTCGTCATCTTCATCGTCCCTTCCGGCCGCCCCGCGGCCCCTCGTCCGTCCCGTCGGGCGCGCTCCGGGCCGGGCCGACGCGCAACGCTGCCCCGCGCCAGGGCAGAGCCCTCGCGCGTCAAAGGACAGGATGCTGTCGACACCGGCACATTGCCCGTGCCGGCCGCGGGATCACCTCCCGCGCATCACCGGATGCCTGACGATGTGTCGGGCCGCCCCACCGGCCCATATGACCCGTATTCGGATCATCCTCGTTCTACCGCGTCCTGCCGTTCGGGCAATCTGCGACCAAGGTCCGAGGCCCGTCCGAGATCGGGAAAACCGGGCAAATTTTCAGGAAAACCGGGAATTTTCGGGGGGCATTGTTTCCGGATCCGCGTCACACAGGCCCCGGAACGCCACGTCATTTCCGGATAGCGCCCCAAATCTTACCAAACCATGAAGATCCGGGTTTCTGGGCGGCGCACAATTAACCAACGAGTGCGAATTCCGGCCCCTCCTGGGCCATCTGCCCCCGCTGCGCCGCAAAAGGTGTCAGAAACATGGCCGCGCTTGCAGCGCCTGCATGGCCGCCCTGCCCGCCCCGGGGATTCGGGCCGAATCAGCGGTCAGGCGATCTCGCGCCAGTAGGTGCGGGTGAACAGGACGAAAACCGTCATCATCTCCAGCCGGCCCGCGTACATGCCGAAGGACAGCTCCCATTTCACCGGGTCGGAGAGGTCGGCGAAGGTGCTTGACGGGCCGATCTGGCTGCCGATGCCGGGGCCGACGTTCGCCACCGCCGTCAGCGCGCCGCTGACCGCCGTTTCCATGTCGAGCCCGTGGAAGGCCAGGATCACCGCGAGGCCGAAGACCGTGGCGGCGTAGAGCACGAAGAAGCTGATCACCCCGCTCAGAACATCCGGCTCCACCGCGCGTCCCTCGTAGCGCAGGGCGAAGACGCCATGCGGATCGCGGATCATCCGAAGTTTCACCCGCAGCGCCCGGCCCAGGATGATCCAGCGCATCACCTTGGCCCCCCCCGAGGTCGAGCCGGTGCAGCCGCCGACCACCGTCAGCAGGAAGAAGGCCACCACCGCCGTCGAGCCCCAGGTCGTGTAATCCGTGGTCGCAAAACCGGTGGTCGAAACCACCGAGACCACGTTGAAGGCGGTCAGACGCAGGGTCTCGAAGATCGGGGCGCCAGCGGTGGCGACCCGCCAGAAGGTCAGCAGCAGCGTCGCGATGGTCAGGCTCAGCACCAGCATCCGAACCTGTTCGCTGGCGGTATCGCCCCGGCGCAGCACCCGGATGTACCAGGCGAAGGGCAGCGATCCGGCCAGCATGAACAGCGTCGCCGACCATTGCAGGAAGCCGCTCTGGAAATGTCCGAAAGAGCTGTCGGAGGTCGAATACCCCCCGGTCGAGAGTGTCGCCATGGCGTGGCAGATCGCCTCGAAAAAGGTCATGCCGCCGATCAGGTAGGTCAGAAGGCACAGCACCGTCAGCCCGGTGTAGACCAGAAAGCTGGCCATGGCGAAGCGCGCGGTGCTGGTCATCTCCTTCTCGCCCAGCTCGCTGCTTTCGGTGCGGAACAGCTGCATGCCCCCCACCCGCAGGATCGGCAGCAGCGCCAGGCCCGTGACCACGAAGCCGATGCCGCCGATCCATTGCAGAAGCGCGCGCCAGAACAGGATGCCATGGGCAGTGGTATCAAGGCCCGTCATCACCGTGGAGCCGGTGGTGGTGATCCCCGACATCGCTTCGAAGAAAGCGTCGGCGGGGCTGAGCTTCCACAGCCAGAGCGGCACGGCCCCGGCGGTGGCGGCGGCAATCCACATGCCGGCGGTCAGCAGGAAGGCATGCAGGCGGTTCAGTTCGTGCAGCCGGGCCGAGGTCGACAGCGCCAGCGACGCCCCGATCAGCACCACCAGCACCCCGCCGGTCAGGAAAATCCGGGCGGTTTCCGGAAACAGCGCCGCATCGGCGAACATCAGCCCCCCGAAGAGGGCGAGCAACAGACCAATGACGTGAACAACGAAACTCACCCGGCAAGCCCCCATCTGAACTCTGCCGGTATAAAATGTGTGCCCGTGGAAAGTCGATGGTGAAGGCACCCGGCCCGCGGCGCAGGGCCGTCCGCCTCCGGGCCCGCCCCTGGGCCCGCCCGTCCTCCAGGCAGACACCGGCCTGCGGACACAAGGGTCCGCGCCGGGCTTGCACCGTGGCGCGGGCAATTCCGCCTCACGGGAAATTTACCCCCTGCGGTTGCCAGCCCCATGTTGCATCGTCTCGGAAGGCGCGGTGTGCAAGCCCGCACGCCGTTCGCATCAGAACAGTTCGACGCCGTTGCGTTCCTCCTGCACGGGCTTGCGCTTGACCTCCAGGTCCGGCGGGGCGGCCACGGTGCGCTGCATGGCGCGACCATCGCTCGGGAAGAACCGGATCTGGCGGGCCGAGCCGCCGCCAATGCTCTTGCCGATCAGCGGGATCCCCTCCCGTTCCAGGAATTCCAGCACGAAGCTGGCATTGGCATGGCCGATGTCGGACAGGCCGTTGATCATGGCCGCGCCGCCGAACACCTTGGCATTCAGCCGGCCCCGGTCGGCCCCCATACGCACCAGCGCGTTGATCAGAAGCTCCATCGCGTTGATCCCGGCAAAGTCGTTGATGCCGAGCGCGGTATGGGATCGCGCCACCAGGATATGGTTCATGCCGCCGACCTTCACGATCGGATCCCAGATACAGGTGGCCACGCAGGATCCAAGGATCGTGGTGATCACGCCGTCATGACGATCAGACACCGCGAATTCATCCTGGGTGATATTGATGTTCGGCCCCCGGCCGGTCGCCCGTTTCACATCACTCTCCGTCTTCAGCCATGCGCGGCATCGCAACTGCTACAGATTGCCTTTGCGATCTCGCCCAAGGGCAGCTGCGCATCGAGAATTCCCAGCTCGGCCGCCGCCCGGGGCATGCCGTAGACCACGCTCGTCGCTTCGTCCTGACCAATGCAATAGGCCCCGTTCTGTTTCAGCATCCGCATTCCCTCCGCCCCATCCTTGCCGATTCCAGTCAGCAGCACGGCGGTCACCGTCTCAGCGTAATCGCGCGCCGACATGAACAATTCGTCTACCGAAGGGATATGTCCGTTGCGTTTCGGCGCGAAAATCGCCGCGGTCCGAAGCTGGCGCCCGCTGCGACGGATGCCGGTATGCGCCTCGCCCCCGGGCGACAGGTAGATCTGCCCCTGCTTCAGCTCCAGCCCGTCCCCCGCCAGCTGCACCTTCTGCGGCAGCACATCGTCCAGCCGCTTTGCAAAGCTCACCAGGAAGCTGGGCGGCATGTGCTGCGAGATCACGATGGGCGGGCAGTCCAGCGGCATTGCCCGCAAAACCGTCTCCACCGCGGCAACGCCCCCGGTAGAAGCGCCGATCAGCACCGAGCGGCCGTTCCAGCGCCGCATCTGTGCCGGGCTCGACGGGCTGAGGCCGGTGGGCGGCGCCGTCCCGCGCGGACTGCCGCGCCGGAACCGGGCCGCCGCCCGCACCCGGCGCGCCAGCTGGTCAAGCAGCGCATCGTCGATGCCGCCCATCGGCTTGGGCAGCACATCTACCGCCCCCAGCGACAGCGCCCGGATCGCATGTTCGCTGCCGGTCTGCGTTAGTGAGGAAAACATCACCACCGGCATCGGGCGCAACCGCATCAGCCGTTCCAGGAATTCCAGCCCGCTCATGCGCGGCATCTCGACATCCAGGGTCAGCACGTCCGGTTCCAACTGCTTGATCAGCTCGCGCGCCATGTAGGGATCATCGGCCACGCCCACGACCTCGATCCCCTCGACCTTGTTCAGCCCGTAGCGCAGCAAATTCTGGACCGTGTGCTGATCATCGACGATCAGCACGCGTACCAACGGTCGCCGGGCCTCCGCCCCCCTGTCCGGCGGCGCCATCAGAAATCTTCCCAGCCCGAAGCTTCCGGGGCCTTATCCCGGGCCAGCGCCAGGTTGCCCCGCGTTTCGGAGTTGCGGCGCGCCGGCTTGCGGGCGGTCTTCGGACCGCGCGCGGCCGGCGCCGGTGCGTCACCGATCCGGAAATGCCCGATGGTTTCCGACAGGCTATTGGCCCGCTGCGCCAGAGCATGGCTGGCCGAGGTCGTTTCTTCGAACATCGCGGCGTTCTGCTGGGTCACGTGATCGATCTGATTCACCGCCGAGTTCACCTGCCCCAGCCCCACCGACTGTTCCTTGCCGGCCTGGGCGATTTCGGCGATGTAATCGGAAATCTCCGAGATCGAAGCGACAATCTTCTTCAGCGTCTCGCCGGTGACCCCGACCAGCTCCACCCCGCGCGACACATGCTGCCCCGACACGGTGATCAGCTGGTTGATCTCGGCGGCCGCATTGGCGCAGCGCTGTGCCAGCGCCCGCACTTCCGTCGCCACCACGGCAAAGCCGCGCCCGGCCTCTCCGGCGCGTGCCGCCTCGACCCCGGCGTTCAGGGCCAGCAGGTTGGTCTGGAAGGAAATATCATCAATGACGCTGATAACCTTGACGATTTCCTGGGAAGAGGCGGCGATCTCGGCCATGGCACGTTCGGCCTCGTCGACGACGCCACCGCTTTCCTCGGCCCGCGCCCGGGCCTCGGTCACCACCTCGTTGGCCCGGGCGGCACCATTTGCCGTCTGGGTGATATTGGTGGTCAGCTCGTCCAGCGAAGACGCCGTCTCCTGCAGGGTCATCGCCTGGCGCTCGGTGCGCACCGACATCTCGTCCGCGGCCTTCACGATCTCCGAGGTCTCGTGATGCATGGCGCTGGTCTGGCTGGCAACATTGCGCATCGCCTGGGTCAGGTTCTCCAGCGCATCGTTGAAATCGCTGCGCAGCTGTTCGTATTCCGGTGCGAAGGCCGCGGTCAGCCGCGAGGTCAGATCGCCGCGCGAGATGTCGCGCATACCAACGCTCAGCGCCTCGACCACGCTGCGCTGCGCCTCCTGCATCGCGTGCTGGCGGGCTTCGGCAGAGCGCAGCTCGGCCTGGGCGGCGGTGACATCCGAGCCGATCAGCGATGCGCCGGTGGTCTCTCCGCGACGGTCGAAAACCGGGTAGAGCCCCCCCTCGACCAACGCCTCGCCGCCGTCGCGGCGTCGGATCCGGAAGCGCCCCTGCACCGGGTCACCCCGCCGCAACGTATCCAGCATTCCCTCGCCGCTGGGCAGGTCGCCTTCGAATATCGCCAGGTCCGACAGATCCAGATCGCTCAGCGCCTCGGCCGAGCTGGCCGCCAGCACCACGAAATTGTTGTTTGCGCGGGTGAAACGCCCGGTCATGTCGAAATCGGCCATGATCTGGCCCTTCTCGATGGCCGACAGCACCGCCGTCTTGCGGCGCTCCTCTGTCACGTCGACCCATTCCACCACGAGACCTGCGAAATCGCCATCGGGCCCGTAGACCGCGTTCAGCTCGATCTGGATTCGCGCAGCGCCGACCCGGATATCGGTACGGAACGGCAGTTTGCCCGGCTCCTGCACCAGGGCGCGGATCTGCGCCGGCTTGGCATGGAAGATGTCCATATTGACCCCGATCAGGCCATCGGCATCGAAGCTCTTGGATATCTTGCGGAATTCCTGCACCTGGTTGCGCATCATCCGGCGCACCGCCTCGTTCATGTAGGTGATGGTGAAATCCGAATCCGTGATCATCAGCGCCGCCGAGGTCGATTCCAGCGCCGCGCTCTTGAAGGACATCTCGTGGGTCAGGGCGGCGGCATCGCTCAGCCGGGCGCGCAGCGCCTCGATCGAACGGCCGATCTCTCCGATCTCGTCCCGTCGCGCCACATGGGGGACCGGTGCATCATAGATCTCCTCCCGGACATTCTCGATGCTGCGGGCCACCGCGCGCAGCGGCAGGGTGACGCCAAGCGCGATCAGCAGGCCCACAGCTGCCGCCCCTACCAGGGTGATCGCGCCGTAGAGCATCATCATCCGGCTGAACCGTGCCACCGCCAGCAGCAGCTCATCGGTCTTTTCCGACACGATGACGATCCAGGTGCTGCCGAAGACCCGCGCCGGGGCGAAGGCCGTCATCAGCCCGCTCAACGCGCTTTCCGGCAGATCCTCCATGGTCACGCCGGACTCGCCCTGCAGGGCGGGCGCCAGGGGCGAGCTCTCGGACAGGGCGCCGCCCTTCCAGCCCTCGGCCTCGGACCGGGCGCGACCGTCGCTGCCGATCACGAAGACCTGCCCCGAAGCCCCCAGCCCGCCGGTGCTGCCCACCTTCGCCGTCACCGTCATCAGGTTCATCCGGAAGGCCACCACGCCCAGAACCGAGCCGTCGAAGGCCATGACCGGCGCCAGCACGAAGGCCGACATCTCTCCAAGGGTGCCGTATTCCTGGAAGTCGATGAACCGGCTCTGGCCCTCCTTGCCGGAATTCAGCATCTCGCCCACGCCAGAGAGGAAGACATCGCCCTTCCCGGCCTCTGTCGTGCGGGCGAAATCGTCCTGCTTGGCCACGGAATAGACCATGTTTCCCTTGGAATCGAACAGATAGATGTCGCGGTAGTCGCCGCGCCGCATCAGCGCGCGGAAATGGTCGTGAAAGCGTTCATGCACCCGCGCATAGACCGAGCCGTCGCCGGGATCGGACAGCTCCTGGCGCTGGAACGGCGCAAGCCCCGGCCCCTCGATGAAAAGCTGCCGCAGCCGGACAGACGCGTCGGGGCCCAGCACCTGCCAGGCGGCGCTGAAGGATTGCAGCGCGTTCGACAACAGCGGGCTGCGGGCCTGCATCTGCAGGTCGGTTTCGACCGAGGCGCCCCAGGTCTCCAGCTCGCCCACCCGGGCGCGGGCGACGCCGTTCAGCTGCTCTTCCCCGGTGACCAGAAGCGTGGCCCGGGCCGAGCGGTAGGACACCGCTGCAAGTACCCCCAGAGCCAGGGCGACGATCAGCAGGAAGGCGGCCGGAAGCCGGTAGGCAATACGAATCCTGGAAAGGCCCATCTCGTGTCCTTGTGATAGCACCGTGAAACGTCGTCCGGGCACGGGACCCTGGCCGCGACCCGTCAGAGGTATGGAAGCCCAGCCGTGAAGATTGGTTTAATCCGGTCCGGCCGGCTTCGGAGGCGATGCCGTGAATTTGCCGAAATTTCCCGACGCGTCGCCGCCGCCCGCAGCTACAGGGAACATTAAGATCTGGCGCTTAGCACTGGTCGCCAACCGGCCCCGCACGGGCCGGCCCGTTCCCAGCAAAGAGGCCCCGCATGTTCCGAACCGCCCTGCTTCTGGCCGCGCTTCTGCCGGCTTCCCTGCTTTGCGGCCTTTCCGGGATCCCCCCCGCCGCCCACGCCGCGACCGAGGCCCCGCCCCAGGACGCGGTGCTGCTGACCGTGACCACGCCTGCCGGCGTGACCCGGCTGGATCGCGCCGCGCTGAACGCGCTGGAGGCTACGGAATTCACCACCTCGACGATCTGGACCGAGGGGCCGCAGACCTTTCGCGGCGTGCGCATGACCACGCTGCTGGCGCATCTGGGCATCACCCGCGGCGCCGTGCACCTGACGGCTGCCAATGACTACACCATCACCATCCCCGTGCAGACCTTCCGTCCCGACGGGGCGATCCTGGCCTACAGCCGCAACGGCGCCCCCATGAGCCTGCGCAGCAAGGGGCCGCTCTGGATGGTCTACCCCTATGATTCCTCGCCGGATTTCCAGACGGAGGTCATCTATTCCAATTCCATCTGGCAGCTCGAACGCCTGTCCGTGACCGAGTAGACCCGGTGTCGTCGGCCAGCTTCCGCTCCGTCGGGCCTGCCGAGCGCCCCCGCCCGTGACCGCTCCGGGCCCCTTGCGCGCGCCAAGCGGCAGCGGCCTCGATACCGGCGTGGTGCGGCTGGGCGTACTGGGTCTGATCCTCGCACTCTGCCTCGGCGTCATCCTCTACCTGCTGACCGATGTCCGCGAAAAGCTGACCGAGCTCGGTTCGTCCCGGCAGGACAACATCCAGTGGACCCTGACCCAGCTCGAGGTCGAGTTCCTGAAGTTCGAAACCGCCATCATGGAGGCGCAGCTGGCCCTGGCGCCGACGCCGCAGCCCCCCGACCCGGCCCATCTGGCCGAGGTCAGGACGCGCTACGACATTCTCTACAGCCGGTTCGAGACCCTGAGCCGGGGCCGCGCCTACCTGCAGGCGCTCGGCGACCCGTCCGTCACCGTCAGTTTCGACGCGATCCGGGCGCGGGTCTATGGCATGGTGCCTCTGATCGACGGCGCCGACACCCGGCTGGCCCGCGCGCTGCCGGACCTGCACGGCACGCTGACCGGAAGCCGGCAGGAGATCCGGCGCATCCTGTCCATCGCCAACCAGGTCATGGTGGCCCAGTCCGACCGCGCCCGCGAAGGTGTCTTCCAGGTGCTGCGCGGCCTGGCGCTGGCAACCCTGGGACTGATCACCGTGCTCTGCGCCATGGTGGTCCTGTTCCGGCAGCTGGCGCTGATCGCACGGCGCCGCCTGGACCAGGGGCGCGAGGCTGCCGCGCGGCTGGAAACCATCTTCCGCACCTCGCGCGATGCCATCGTCGTGCTGGATCCGGACGGCCATTTGCGCAGTGCCAACCGGGCGGCACAGCTGATGTTCGGCTTTTCCGAAGCGCAGATCCGCGAGGTCGCCGCCGGGGACTTCCTGCGTCGCGAGGATGCCCTGGAACCCGTGCGCGGCGCCGACCTGTTCGAGGCCTGCGCCGGCGGTGCCCATACCGGCTACCGGCTGTCGGGCTACCGCGTCGACGGCGGCCGCTTCCCGATCGAGCTGTCGATGACCGCCACCGACAACGACGGGCCGGTGCTTGTCTGCGTGATCCGCGACATCTCCCACCAGGTCGCCATCGAGGCCCAGCTGAAGGCCTCCCGCGATCAGGCGCTGGCGGGCGAACGGGCCAAGGCGCGGTTCCTCGGCGTGATCAGCCACGAGATGCGCACCCCCCTGAATGGCATCCTCGGCACGCTCGACCTGGTGCAGGAAGCCCCCGACAGCAGCGACTGCACGGCCTATCTCGGGGTGGTGCGCAATTCGGCCGAGACGCTTCTGCAACTGGTCAACGACGTGCTCGACATCACCCAGATCGAGGGCGGGGATGTCACCATCCACCGCGCCCCCTTCAACCTGGACGCGCTGATCGACGACATCCTGACCAGCGAGAAGCCGCGCGCGATGAAGGCCGGCAACCGGCTGTTCCGCAGTGGCCTGACCCAGGCAGGCTGGGTCACCGGGGATGCCACGCGGCTGCGCCAGGTGCTGCTGAACCTGGTCTCCAACGCGGTCAAGTTCACCGAGGGCGGCGAGATCGAGGTCACCCTCGCCCGCGAGGAAACGCAGATGGTCTTCCGGGTCCGCGACACCGGCATCGGCATGAGCGCCGAGGAGCGCGAACGGATCTTCGACGATTTCGTGCGGCTGGACGGGGCGGTGCACCGGCAGATCCAGGGCACCGGTCTGGGCCTGGGTATCGCGCGGCAGCTGACCCTGGCGATGGGCGGGCGGATCTCTGTCTCCAGCCGACCGGAGGTTGGCAGCCTCTTCACGCTGGAACTGCCCCTGCCTGCCGCCGCCCCGGCCCGTCCGGACCGGCGCGAGGATCTGCCGGTGGCGCAACGTGCCCTCGACATCCTGCTGGTGGAGGACAACCCCACCAACCGCTTCGTCGCCCGCCGGATGCTGGAACGCGACGGCCACCATGTGACCGAGGCCGAGGATGGCGCGCAGGGGGTGGCCGCCAGCGCGGCGCAGCGCTTCGACGTGATCCTGATGGACGTGTCGATGCCGGTGATGGACGGCTACGAGGCGACGCGGGCGATCCGCAGCGGTCCCGGCGCCTCGGCGGACAGCCGGATCGTCGCGCTGACCGCCCATGTCGGCGGCGACATTGCCGAAAGCCTGCGCGCCGCCGGGATGGATGATGTCATCGCCAAGCCGATCCGCGCCCAGGTCCTGCGCCGCCTTCTGGCCGAGGCCGCCTGCGACGGCCCGCAATCCGGACGCCGCCAGGGCCGCCGCAACGAGGCCGGCTAGGGCTGCGGCGCCGCAAACAGCCGCCCCTTGGCCCCGGGGCCGGGCGGCAGGCCCGCCAGGCGCAGCATGTCCCAGGCAAGCACCGGGTTCGAGGCCAGCACCGGCAGGCCCAGCCGCGCCTCCAGCGGCGGGATCACATCAAGGGTGCGCAGGTTGGTGCAGGACAGGAACAGCGCATCCAGCGCCGCGCTTTCGGCCAGCGCCAGAGCCGCCGCAGAAATCGAGGCCGCATCGATCCGCGCCACCCGCGCCTCTTCCGCCACCTCGAAGGAACCGAAGACCGGCGTGTCGATCCCGGCCTCTGACAGCACCGCACGCAACCGCCCCGAGACCGCGGCCACATAGGGAGAGAGCAGACCCAGCCGGCGCAGGCCCATATGGCGACAGGCCGCGATCAGCGCCGCAACCGGGTTGGTCACCGCCGCCGTCGCGACGCCCCGGGTGATCTGGGCTGCCACCGCCGCCGATCCGATCTGGGCCGCGCCCGACGTGCAGCCATAGCCCACGACGGAAAGCGGCAGAGCGCGCGGGAATAGCCCCGCCGCCCCGGCCAACCCACCCTCCATCGCCGCCAGGCTCTTGGGGGTGACCTCCAGGCCCGAAGGCACACGGCTGACCAGCAGCTCGGCGCGCGCGGGCAACAGGCGGCGGAAATCGGCCTCGATGGTCTGGTCGGATTGCAGCACGATCAGCCCCAGCGGCGCGGGCGGCGGCGCAGTCAGGGTGAAGGTCAGCGCGCTCATGCCGGGATCTGCACGATCTCGGGGGCGGCGGGCGAGGTCAGCCAGCACATGCCGGTTTCGGTGATCACGATATCCTCCTCATGCACCATCAGCTTGCCGCCGGGCAGCGCGATGCCGGGCTCCAGCGTCAGCACCATGCCGGGCTCCAGTACCGTGTGATCCTCCGGGATCAACGAGGGCGCCTCGGTCAGCTGCATGCCCAGCCCATGACCCAGCCGACCGGCATCCGAGCCCCCGGCGCCCCCCGTGACGATCCGGTCCATGGCATGGAACAGGTCGGCGACCGTGGCCCCGGGGCGCGCCGCCTCGGCCCCCGCGCGCGTCGCCTCGACCAGCCGGGCATGGGCGCGGGCGACCTCCGGCGCAGGCGAGCCAAGGCTGAAGTTGCGGTCGAAGTCGCAGAAATAGCCGGCGTGAACCAGCCCGGTGTCCAGCATCAGCACATCGCCCGCCCGCAGGGGCGCTTCCGTCGCCGGAGAGATCACGTCGGCATAGCCCCCCGGCGCCGCCGCGCCCGCCAGATAGGGCACCCAGTCCGCCCCCTGCCGCAGCCCCTCGATCTGGAAGCGGCGGAACACCTCGGCCAGGGACAGACCCGGGCGGACCAGCGCGGGAACCTCGGCAAAGGCGCGTCCGGCGATGGCGCAGGCGGTGGCGATACGCTCGATCTCGGCCCCGGATTTCACCATCCGCAGGCGGCGCAGCAGGCCGCCATCCCCGGTCAGCCTGCGCGCGCCCAGCGACGTCGCCAGCCGGTGGTAACTGTCCATCGGCATCCGCAGATGCGTCTCGGGCCCGCTGGGCAGCCCGATGGCTGCGCGGGGGCCGGTGCACTCTCTCAGCGTCTCGGCCAGCAGGCCGATGCCGTCATCGCGGTAATCCGGAGAGCGCCAGCTGCGGATATCGCGGATCCAGCCGCGCGCCATCAGCGCCACCCCGATGGACGGGATCACCGCCACCGGGTCGCCCGAGACGGGCACCACCAGGAACCAGGGCCGCGTCGGACTTTCCCAGAACCGGGTGAGGAACCCCGAGAGATAGCGCAGCTCGGGCTCGGTCGTCAGCAGGAGCGCCTCAAGGCCCGCCTCGGCCATGGCGCGCTGGCAGGCGGCCAGCCGGGCGCGGTGCTCGGCCTCGGGGAAGCCGCCGGGGATCATGGATCGGCCTGTTCCGACAGGATGCAAAGCACCCGCGCCGCGGCATCAAGGCCCGGGACCGCCGGTCCCGCCGCCAACAGCCCGGCCAGCCCCGCCACCCCCGAAGGCGTCGAGGGCAGACCGGCCCGCGCCACCCGTTCGCTCGCCTCGGCCGCCTCGGCCTCGGTCAGCGTCAGGAAGGCATCGGCATCCCGCGCCAGGCCCTTCAGCGCGATCAGCGAGGGCACCTTGCAATCGAGCCGCCCCATGATCGACACCGGCCCCTTTGTCGTCACCGCCCGGCCTGCCCGGACCGAAGCGACCAGCGCCGGCGCGGCTTCGGGTTCGACCACGGTGATCACCGGCGCATCGCCCCAGGCGGCGCGCATATGGGCCGCGGCGGCGGCGGCCAGCCCGCCGACCCCGGCCTGCAGGAAGACATGGCTGGGGGGCACCGGCATCTGCGCCACGGCCTCGGCCGCCAGCACCAGATACCCCTCCATCAGCCGATGCGGCCGCGTCACGTAGCCGGGCCAGGAACTGTCCGAGACCAGCTCCAGCCCCTCGGTCCGGGCGGCTTCGGCGGCAGCGGCCATGCTGTCCTCATAGGTGGTCCCGGCGCGGCGCACCTCGGCGCCCTCGGCGGCCAGACGGGCGGCAAAGCCCTCGGGCACGGTTGCGGAGAGGTAGATCACCGCCCTGGCCCCGAAGGCCGCGGCACCGGCGGCCAGCGAAAGCCCGTGATTACCCGCGCTGGCGGTGACATAGCTGCGCCCCGTCACCGGCCCCTCGGCAGCATCGCAGGCCACCACATAGGCGGCGCCAAGCGCCTTGAAACTGCCCAGCCCCATGCGGGCCCGTTCATCCTTGACGTAAAGCCCCGCAACTCCGGCCTGGCGGGCCAGCCCGGGCAGTTCGACCAGGGGGGTGGCGCCGGCACGGGGGCAGCGGGCCATCAGGGCGCGCGGCGGGCCGGCATCCTGCGCGGGAAACGGGATCTCGGCCAGGGCGGGATCGTCCAGGCCATGTCCGCGATGGGGATTGATCATGATCTGCATGACGCCAGAGGGGCACGACAGGCGCCCCCGCGTCAACCGCCGCGCACCCTACTCCTCGCGTTCGGTGGTGAAGGCAAGCGGATGGCCGGCCCGGCGCCCTTCGTCATTGGCGCGCAGGCATTTTTCCTCGGCAATCTCGCGGGTGAAGACGGCGACCACGCAGGCGCCGCGCTGATGGGCCGTCATCATGACGCCCAGGGCCTCGCCCTCGGTCATGCGGAAGATCGCCTTCAGCACCGTCACCACGAAGTCGCGCGGCGTGAAGTCGTCGTTCAGCAGGATCACCTTGTAGAGCCGGGGCCGCTCGGCCCGGGTGCGGGTCCGGGTCTTGAGCTGGGGAATGGACGGAGCCATGGCCTGTCCCTCCTTGGCGGGTCTGTTCCGCCCCATTGTGCCAGAAAAGCCCCCGCCCCGGCCAGCCCCCGGCCCCGCAGCGGCACCGGCCTGCCTAAAGCGACAGCACCAGATCGGCCCCCGCGCTGTGCCCGAGGACGAAACGGGCGTTGGGAATGTCATTGCCAAGCGCCCGTGCCCGCGCGCTCTCCCGGCTCAGCCCGTGGTCCAGCCAGCGTTGCGTCAGGCGGCGTTCCAGCTCTTCCAGCGGCGGAGAGAGCAGCACGCGGGCATCGAATTGATCCCGCAGCTTTTCCCAGGGCGCGGCGCTGCACAGCAGGTAGTTGCCCTCGGTCACCACGATGCGGGTGCGGGCCTCCAGCCGTCCGGCACCGGGGCGGCTGCAATCGGCGGCCCGGTCGAACAGCGGATATTCAAGCGGGCCGTCATCGGCACGCACCCGGGCGATCAGATCCAGATAGCCCTGGGCGTCGAAGGTCTGCGGTGCGCCCTTGACGGCGCGCAGGCCGCGGGCGTCAAGCTCTTCATTCTCAAGGTGGAATCCATCCATCGGCAGCAGGGCCGCCTGCCCCGGCTGCACCGCGTCCAAAGCACGCACCACGGCACTGGCCAATGTCGACTTGCCGGCACCGGGCGGCCCGGCAATGGCCAGGATCACCCGCTGTCCCGCCCGCGGCACCGCCGCCAGCAAGGCCAGAACCGCCGAGGTGTCTACTGCAAGGTCACCCATTTCTTTCCCCCATCCGCGGCATCACCCATACTGCAACACCGCGTTGCACAGGATGACCGGATGGGTCCTGCCATGCAATAACGCCAACGTCGAATGCAAGGGCGGGATCAGGGGCGGACCGGAAAAGATCGGCCTTTCCGGCCCGCCTTCGGCCCGAAGCCGGCGGCGGACCGGATCGCCCCGGCGGTCAGCGCATCACGAAGGGATCGGGAATCGGGTCGTCCGACAGCCGCATCCAGACCGTCTTGACCTTGGTGTACTCCAGCGCGGCGGCCAGCCCGCCCTCGCGGCCATGCCCCGAGAGGCCGGAACCGCCGAAGGGCGCGATGGGAGAGACCGCGCGATAGGTGTTCACCCAGACGATCCCCGCGTCGAGGTCGCGCATCATCCGGTGCGCCCGCGTGAGGTTCGTCGTGAAGACCCCGGCGGCAAAGGCGTAATCCGTGCCATTGGCCAGTTCCAGCGCCTCGGCCTCGGTCTCGAAGGTCTGGAGGGCGAGGACCGGGCCGAACAGCTCCTGGCAGATCACCGGCGCCTTCGGCGCCTTGCGGCAATCGAGGATCGTCGGCGGATAGTAGCGGCCCGGACCCTCGGGGATCACGCCGCCGGTCAGCAACCGAGCGCCCTGCCCGACCGAGGCATCGACCACCGCCTGGATCTTCTCGCGCTGGCGCAGGGTGCAGAGCGGCCCGACTTCGGTCTCCATCTCATCGGGGGCGCCGATGCGGATCGCCTCGGCCTTCTCGCGCAGGCGGCAGGCGAATTCATCGGCGACACTGGCCTGCACCAGCAGCCGCGAGCCGGCGGTGCAGCTTTGCCCCGTCGCCGCGAAGATCCCCGCCACCTGGGCATTGGCCGCACTGTCGAGATCGGCATCCGCGAAGACGATGAAGGGCGACTTGCCGCCCAGCTCAAGCGAGGTCACGGCGAGGTTCTCGGCGCTGTTGCGCACGATCTGGCGGGCGGTCTCGGGGCCGCCGGTGAAGGCCACGCGGGCAACCTTGGGATGGGTCGTCAGCACGGCACCGCAGTCCGCGCCAAAGCCTGTGATCACATTGACCACGCCGGGCGGGAAGCCCGCCTCGTGCACCAGTTCCGCGAAGGCCAGAAGCGGCGCCGGGCCTTCTTCCGAGGCTTTCAGGACCACGGTGCAGCCCGCCGCCAGCGCCGGGCCCAGCTTGACCGCCGAGAGGAACAGCTGGCTGTTCCAGGGCACCACTGCCGCCACCACACCCAGGGGTTCGCGGCGCAGCGTGACCTCCATGTCGGGCTTGTCGATCGGAAGGCTGGCGCCTTCTATCTTGTCGGCAAGGCCCGCGTAATAGCGGTAGTAATCCGCCACATAGGCGATCTGGGCCGAGGTCTCGCGGATGATCTTGCCGGTGTCGCGGGTCTCCAGCAGCGCCAGCCGCCGGGCATCGCGTTCGACCAGATCGGCCAGCCGCATCAGCAGCTTGCCGCGTGCGGTGGCGGTCAGGGCGCGCCAGGCCGGGGCCTTCAGCGCACGCGCAGCCGCCTCGACCGCGCGGTTGACGTCCGGCGCACGGGCCTCGGGCATCTCGGCCCAGACGGCGCCGGTGGCGGGATCGGTGCTTTCGAAACGGGCCGAGCCCGGCTCGAAGCAGCCGTCGATATAGTGTTGGAACTGTTCCATTCGGTCCTCTCAGGCGAAGGCGGGCATGACCTCTTCGATGAAGCGGGTAAGGGAGGCCTTCTTGCGTTCGAAGCTCATGCCGGTGTCGATCCAGAAGGAATATTCGTCAAAGCCCTGCGCCTCGTAGGCCTTGAGGCGGGCGATCACCTCGGGGGCCTCGCCGACGACGCAGTTCTGCCGCATCCCCTCGGCCGAGAACATCGGGTTGGCGGCGATCTCCTCGTCGCTCAGGGTCTCGATCAGGCCCTGGGTGACGGGGCGCTGGTTTTTGAACCAGGCACCGAAGTAGTTGTAGAAGACGTTGATCTCTTCGGCGCCAAGGTCGGCATCGGCGGCGCTGTCGGCCACGTAGGTGTGGCGCAGCAGCATGATCCGGGGGCGCTTCACCTCGGGATGGGCGGCGCAGGCGGCGTTGAAATTGCCGATCAGCGTGTCGACCTGGGAGTCCGGCGCGGCCAGCGGCGTCACCTGCACGTTCCAGCCGTTCCTGACCGCGAAGTCGTGGCTGGCGGGTTCGCGGGCGGCGATCCAGATCGGCGGCCCCTCCGGTTGCAGGGGCTGGGGCGCCGAGGTGGTCGCGGGGAACTGCCAGTAGGTGCCCTCATGGGCATAATCGCCCTTCCAGAGCGCCTCCACCGCGGGCACCATCTCGCGCAGACGCTCGCCGGCGGTGACGGCATCCATGCCGGGCACCATGCGTTCGTATTCATAGGAATAGGCGCCGCGTGCGATGCCAAGTTCCAGCCGGCCCCCGGTCAGGATGTCGGTCATCGCGGCCTCGCCGGCCAGGCGGATCGGATGCCAGAAGGGCGCGACCACGGTGCCGGTGCCCAGCCGCACGTTCTTCGTGCGCCGCGCCAGATCCACCAGTTGCAGGAAGGGGTTGGGCGCGATGGTGAAGTTCATGCCGTGATGTTCGCCGGTCCAGATGGCGTGCATTCCGCCGCGATCGGCGATCTCGCACAGCGCGAGGTATTCCTCGTAAAGCTGCTGCTGGGGCTGTTCGGCGTTCAGGCGTTCAAGGTGGATGAAGAGTGAGAATTTCATGGGCGGTGTCCTTCGGACGGGATCTGCAATTGGGGCCATGCGCCCCGGCGGTCAGCGGGTGACCAGATCCAGCCCGTGCCAGCACAGGATCGCCGCGCTGACCTCATCGGGCGCGGTCATCGGCACCATGTGGCGGTGCCCCTCGATGATCTTAAGTTCCGCGCGCGGCGCGGCCTCGGCCATGGCGCGGGCCATGGCGGGGGTGGAGTTCGGATCGCCATCCGCCGTCAGCACCAGCACCGGGCAGGACAGCTGCGCCCAGCGGTCGGCATAGGTGGCATCGCCGCGCGCGAAGGCGCCGTAGACCGTGGCATAGGCGGCGGGATCGACCTGGGTCAGCCAGCCGCGCGCCAGCGCCGCATGGGCCTGGTCGGCGGGAGAGGCATCGAACCAGCGGGCAATCGGGCCGTCGATGTCCTTTTCGCCCTGCGCCATCTCGTCGGCGCGGGCGATGACGGCGGCGCGGGCGGCCTCAGAGCGGCGGAAGACGCCGTTCAGCACAGCGAGGCGCGTCACCAGATCGGGGCGTTCGATGGCAGTGCCAGCGGCGATCAAAGCGCCCATGGAATGCCCCGCCAGGCTGACCGGACCACAATCCAGCGCCTCGATCACCCGCGCCGCCCAGGCAACGAAATCGGGCAGCAGGCTGCCTTCGGGCAAGGGATCGCTGCCGCCATGGCCGGGCATGTCCACCGCAACGACCCGCATCCGGGGCGACAGGGCGGCGATCTGCGCCGCCCAGGCCGCCTTCTGCAACCCGACCCCGTGGATCAGGAGCAGGACATCGCCCTGCCCCTCTTCCAGGATCGCCGCAGCGCGCCCGTCAGACAGCCGCAGGGTTGTCGACGTCATGACCCATGTCCTTCAGATCCTGGTACCGGTCGCCGATGCGATGATGCGGACGCCCGGCGTTGGAGGCGCCAAGGGCCACGACGATCTCGTCCTCGGCGGGGGCATCGGGGATCGCCAGCTGGATGGTCAGGTAGTGAGAGCGGCGGCCGCCATCGTTCTTGTCCATCAGCGGGATCAGCAGCGGCGCATTGGCCCCGCCCCGGGTGTTGCAGAAGGACAGGTAGGATTTCGCCCCTACCGCCTGGCGGTAATGGTTGCCAAAGCGCAGCGTGTGGATCAGCGCCGAGGCATGTTCCACCTCTCCGCCCAGGCCGACGATGGCGGACTTGCCGTAGCCCTCGACCTTGTCACCGCCGCCGCAGGTATCGATGATCATCGCGGTCAGCAGCTCGCCCAGGCCCGGGGCCACATCGGCGATGGCAGGCCGCAGATCCTCGACGAAACCCAGCCCGTACCAGGGGTTCTTGATCACCGCCACGGCGGCGACAAGCTCCAGCGGCACGGGTGCGGCCTTGCCGCCCTCGATAAAGGTGGTTTCCTTGTGAAGCAGGGTCTTGCGGATGATCGCGGGCATGAGTCTCCCTCGCATGTTGATATGCCTGTACGTTGGTATACCACAAGACCATCAGTCAATTCCCAATTGGCAGATCCGCTGCAACCGGCTAACGTGATGCCATGGAAAGCAGCACATCCCCCCTGTCCCTGAAGATCGACCAGCCGCCCCAGACCCTGCGCGAGATCGCGGTGGACCGTCTGCGCAAGGCGATTCTCGACGGGCATTTCAAATCCGGCGACCGCCTGGTGGAGCGCACGCTCTGCGACCAGATGGGCGTGTCGCGCACCGTCATCCGCGAGACCCTGCGCTACCTCGAGGCCGAGGGGCTGGTCGAGATCCAGCCCAATCGCGGCCCGATCGTGGCGCGGCTGGACCCCGACCAGGCGCGCCAGATCTACAACATCCGCCGCCTGCTGGAAGCGGATGCCGCCCGCGACTGCGCGCGCCGGGCCGATGCGGCGGTGAAGCTGAAGCTGCGCACCGCCCTGATGCAACTGGAGGTCGCCTATGCCGATCCCCAGCCCGGCGTGCTGACCCATGCCACGACGGAATTCTACCAGGCGATCTTCGGCGCCGCCGGCCACGACATCGCCTGGGAGGTGGTGCGCCGCCTGAACGGACGCATCAGCCGCCTGCGCGCGATGACGCTTTCGACCACCGACCGCCACCGCTCAGGCTTTGCGCATATGACCTCGATCTGCGAGGCGATCCTTGAAAACGATGCCGAGGCGGCGGCGGCGGCGGTCTCGGCCCATATCGACGAGGCCTCGGCGATTGCCGAGCGCCTGCTGCGCGCGGAGAGCGAACAATGACCGTCTACTGGATTGCCCATGTCACCGTGACCGACCCGGAGCGCTACAGCGGCTACATGGCGCTGGCCCCGGCGGCCTTCGCGAAATACGGGGCGCAGTTCCTGGCCCGGGGTGGCGCCAGCCAAACCCTTGAGGGCACCGCGCACGACCGCCAGGTGGTGATCGCCTTCCCCAGCATGGAGACGGCGCGGGCCTGCTACGACAGTCCCGAATACCGCGCCGCACGCGACGCGCGCGATGGCGCCTGCATCGCCCATGTCAGCCTGGTCGAGGGCGTCGCCTAACCGCGACGCCCCCCCAAATCAGGCCGTCTGGCCGTCGCCTCGGGCCAGCCAGCGGCGTACCGCGATGGCGACGAAGTTCTCGATCACCAGCCAGCACAGCGCATAGGCCCAGACCGCCAGGGCCCAGCCCCAGCCGATGGGCGCGATCAGCACGCCGTAGACCGCAAACAGCGTGCCCAGCACCTGCGTCGTCTCGGTGGTCAGGAACAGCCGCAGAGAGGGCCAGGGACGCGTCCAGACCCATTTCTCGGAGCGGGTGATGTAGAGGGTGAAATGCCCCGCTACCAGCAGCTTCAGGAAGATGATCGACTGGATCGTGTCGCGCGGCAGTTTCAGCACCGCATCAGCGAACCAGAACAGCAGGAAGGTCTCCAGCACGCCGGTCAGGCCCAGACAGGTGGCCAGTGTCAGCACCCGTTTCATCTGCCAGCGCACCGGACGATCCGCGACGCGGGTGTTGTCATAGGCGATCATCATGATCGGGAAGTCGTTCAGCAGCGCCAGCAGCACGATCATCACCGCGGTGACCGGGTAGAAGTTGAAGACCAGGATCGAGAGCGTGGTGAAGATCAGCACCCGGATCGTCTCGGAAATCCGGAAGGTGGCGTAAGAGAGCATCCGCTCGAAGATGCGGCGCGATTCCTCGACCGCTGCGGCAATGACCGACAGGCCGGTGCCGGTCAGCACGACATCGGCGGCGGCGCGGGCCGCATCGGTGGCCCCGGAAACCGCGATCCCCGCATCGGCCTGCTTCAGCGCCGGGGCATCGTTCACCCCGTCGCCGGTCATGGCAACGATATGGCCCTTGCCCTGCAACGCCTTGACGATGGCGAACTTGTGCTCGGGCAGGACGCGGGCCACCCCATCGGCGGCGTCGATGCGTTCGGCCACCTGCGCCTCAGTGCCATCAAACATCCGCCCCGCCGAGCCGATATCGGCGCCAAGCCCCAGACGCCCGGCAATCTGACGGGCAATCGCCTCGTGGTCGCCGGTGATCATCTTGATGCGCAGCCCCATCCTGCGCAGGGTCGCGATCGTCTCGGCGGCATCTTCGCGCGGGGGGTCGAAGATCGGGATCAGCCCGAGGAAGGTCCAGGCACCTCCGGCCTTCTGTTCCGCCGCGCCAAGCGCGCGGTAGCCATCGGCGGCCAGCGCATCCACGGCCTGCTCGATCCGGGTCCGCTCGGCTTCGGGCAGCGCGCAGAGGTCCAGGATCACCTGCGGCGCGCCCTTGGAAAAGCTGACCTCGCCCTCCTCAAGCCGCATCCGCGCCGACGCCCGCTTGGAGACCGGATCGAAGGGCGTGAACTCCAGCAGCGTCCCCGTCTCGGGCGGGGCATCGGCCAGAATCGCGCTGTCGATGGCATCGGGATCCTCGGCATTGCAGGCCATGCGGGCAGCGCGCAGCAGCGCGGCCTCCTCGACGCCGGCCTCGGGCTTCAGCTCTGCCAGGGTCAGCTGGTTCATCGTCAGCGTGCCGGTCTTGTCGACGCAGGCCACATCGACCCCCGCCAGCTCCTCGATCGAGACCAGCCGCGAGACGATGGCCTTCAGCTTGGCCAGCTTCTCGGCGCCCACGGCCATGGTCACCGACAGCACCGTGGGCAGCGCCACCGGGATCGCCGCGACGGTCAGGATCAGCGCGAATTGCAGCGTGTCCCAGAACGGCGTGCCCCGGATCACAGCCGTCACCAGGATCACCGCCACAAGGGCAATGGTCACCAGGATCAGGAAGTTGCCGATCCCCAGCACGGCCTTCTGGAAATGCGACTTCGTCTCGGCATTCTCGACCATGCGGGCGGTCTTGCCGAAGAAGGTCTGCATACCGGTGGCGCTGACCACGCCGCCCATCTCTCCCATGCGGATGGTGGCGCCGGAATAGGCGGTGTCGCCGGGCTTCTTCTCGGCCGGCAGGGATTCCCCGGTCAGCGCCGATTCATCCGCCGTCAGGTAGCTGCCCGAGACCAGCCGCACATCGGCGGGGGTGATATCGCCCAGCTTCAGGTGCACCACGTCGCCGGGCACCAGCTCTGCCGCCGGAACGTCCGTCCAGGCGCCATCCCGCAGCACCCGTGCCGACAGCGCCAGCTGCGCCTTGAGCGAGGCGATCGCATCCCCCGCCTTGCGCTCCTGCCACCAGTCGACGGCAGCATTGATCAGCAGCATCGCCAGGATGATCGCGAAATCCGGCCAGTCTCCCAGCACCGCCGACAGGATCGCGGCGATCTCGATCATCCAGGGGATCGGCCCCCAGAAGAAATGCTTCAGCCGGTCCAGCAGCGTCTCGTGCTTTTCCTCCAGCGCGTTGGGGCCGTATTGCTTCAGCCGCTCGGCGGCCTCGGCGGCGCTCAGACCCTGAGTCATGTCGGTGTTCAGCGCCGTATCGGGCGCTCCGGTCGCTGTTTCGGGCAAAGCTTCTGCATGTGTCATGAAGTCCTCCTTCCGCGCCCACGGGGGGCAGGCCACCCCGGGAACTGGCGTCCGGTCGGGGGCTGTCGGGAATGGCAAGTATTTCGTCACAATTATGATCATCAGCCTCGGCAGGATTTGATCGGAGTCAAGTCCGGTCAGCGGAATGGGGCGATCTCACGCAGTTGTGCGGGGCCGTGGCGTGGATCCGGGCCCGAGCGCAGGGCCGGGGGCGCTGCGGCGCAACGGCCGCTTGCCAGCGGGCGGGCCCCGAGCCTACCCTTGCCGCAAGGTCAAGATTGGTACCGGGGAGGTGGCAGAATGGCGGAATTCCTGGTCCTCGGGGCCGGCATGGTCGGGGTCAGCACGGCACTGGCGCTGCAGTCGCAGGGGCACGCGGTGACACTGATCGACCGTCGCGACCCCGGGCGCGAGACAAGCTTTGGCAATGCCGGCTTCATCCAGGTCGAGGCCGCCGAGCCCTACGCCCTGCCCCATGACCTGCGCACGCTGCTGGGATACGTCAGCGGACGCTCCAACGACGTGGTCTGGAGCCCGACCGCCGTGCTCCGTCAGGCCGGCGCGCTGCTGGGCTATTACGTGACCTCGGGACGGCGGCGTCATCGGGCGCTGTCGGTGCATTACGCCGCCCTGACCCTGCGCGCCGCCGAGGATCACGCGCCGCTCATCGCCGCCTCCGGCTCTGCCAACCTGATCGCGCGGGATGGCTATCACGTGGTCTATCACAGCCCCCGCCGGTTCGAGGCCGCCGCGAAGGATTTCGAACGCATCACAAGCAGTTACGGGCGGCTGGGCCGGGTCCTGGACGGCAATGCCTACCTGGCCGAGGAACCCGCGCTGCTAAGGCCCCCCGCCGGTGCGGTGCACTGGCAGCAAAGCTGGACCTGCGCCGATCCCGGCGGGCTGACCGCCGCCTACGCGACCCTGTTCGAGGCCCGCGGCGGGCGGATCATGGCCGGCGATGCACTGACCCTGGCACAGGAGGGATCGGGCTGGCACGTGACCACCACCGAAGGGCCCGTCAGCGCCGCGCAGGTGGTGGTCGCGCTTGGCCCCTGGTCGCCCGAGCTGCTGAAACGCTTCGGCTACCACATCCCGATGGTCTTCAAGCGCGGCTACCATGGTCATTTCGAGGCCCCGGCCCAGCCCCGCACGCCAGTCATGGACAATGCCTATGGCGTGGTGCTTTCGCCGATGCGGGCCGGTCTGCGGGTGGCCACCGGCGCCGCGCTGGTCGATCTGAACGCGCCGCAGGATCCGCGCCAGCTGGAGCGCGGGGTCGAAGGCGCCCGCCGGTTGTTCGCCATCGGCGCCCGCAAGCCCGAGACCCAGTGGCACGGCACGCGGCCCTGTATGCCCGACATGCTGCCCGTGGTCGGCGCCGCCCCCCGCCATCCCGGCATGTGGTTCCATTTCGGCCATGGTCATCAGGGCTTTACCCTTGGCCCCACGACCTCGGCCCTGCTGCTGGAAGCGATCGAGCACCGCACCTCGCCGCTGCTGGAGGCGATCTCTCCGGCGGCGCGTCGCTACTAGGGCAGCCAGCGATCCAGCAGATCCGCCAGCGCCTCGGGCCGCGAGAGCTGGGGCACGTGATCGCTGTCGATCTCGATCCGGGTCAGGTTGGCATGGCCCGTGCTCATCCGGCGCTGCGCCTCCGGCAGGACGGAACGGTCGCGCTGTGCCAGGATATACAGCTTCGGCACCGCGTCGAAAGCGGCCTGGAACCCCGGGCCGCGCGGCAGCGACAGCCGGTGCCCGGCGGCGGGCTGGGCGCTTAGCCGGGCGGCGGCGCGGGTGGCAACCTCCGGCGGGGCATCCTGGAAGAAATGCCGCACCGCCTGATCGGGCGGCACCCGGCTAAGTCGTCCGCCGGCCTCGTGCACCACATGAGGGGTGATCCCGAAGCGCTTGCCCGGCCCCAGGATTTCCTCCTGAAGATCGTCAAAGCTGCGGCCCTCGGGCAGCAGCATCCCGGCCAGCCAGATCGCCTGCGAAATCCGCTTCGGGAAAGCGGCAAGGGCAGCGCTGACCAGCATTCCGCCCCCCGAATGGCCCAGGATCGCCACCGGGCCGGGAGCCTCCCCGATCAGCGCTTTCAGCGTCTCCAGATAGTCTTCCGGCTGCACCGCTTCGGGCGGGATCGGGTGATGGCCATTGCCCGGAAGCTCGGCAGCGACGGCCTTGCGTCCACGTGCGGCCAGCGCCGGCACCAGCCCGTCCCAGACCCAGCCGCCCGCCCAGGCGCCATGCAGAAGGATCAGCCGCTCGGGTCTCATGCCTCCTCCTGCGCCTCGGCGATGGCGCGGGCGATCAGCGCCACACCCTCCTCGATCCGCGCTGCCGGGATCGAGGAATAGGCCAGCCGGTAATGCCGCTTCGCCTCCGCGCCACCGGCAAAGAAGGCCTCTCCGGGTTCAATCAGAACCGAGCTTTGCCGCAGTTTCAGCGCCACCTGCCCCATGTCCACCCCCTCGGGCGCGCGCATCCAGAAAGAGGAGCCGCCAAAGGTCTCCTCTGCCGCCGCATCCAGCAGCCCGTGGTCGCGCAGCGCCTGCTCCATCACCGCGCGGCGCTGGCGATAGCTGCGCGCCATGCGGGCGATCTGGGCGTCGAAATGGCCCAGCGACAGGAAATAGGCCGTGGTGCGCTGCATGTGCCCCGGCGGATGGCGCAGCACCATGGAGCGCAGGGCGCGGGCCTCGGTGATGAAGGGTTCGGGCGCCACCAGATAGCCGATGCGCAGCCCCGGAAAGATCGACTTGGAGAAGGAGCCCATGTAGACAACCGACCCTGCCCGGTCGAGCGACTTCAGCGCCGGCGACGGCGGCTTGAGGAAGGACATCTCGAATTCATAGTCATCCTCGACGATGACGAAACCGTCGCGTTCGGCCCGCGCCAGCAGGTCGCGGCGGCGCGCCAGCGGCATGGTGACATTGGTCGGGCAATGGTGCGAGGGGGTGGTGAAGACCACGTCGGCCTCGGGCGGGATGGCATCGGGCGGCAGGCCCCAGCCATCGACGGCAACATTGCGGATCTGGCAGCGCGACTGGTTCAGGATATGGCGCATACCGGGATAGCAGGGATCCTCCAGCACGGCGGTACGCCGCTGCGTCAGCAGGATCTGCGCAGTCATCCACAGCGCATGTTGCGCGCCCATGGTGATCAGGATCTCTTCGGGGCGCGCGGAAATGCCCCGCCGCGGCAGGATCTGGCGCAGCAGGAACTCTACCAGCATGGCATCGTCGCGTTCGTAGTGATCGGTGGCAAGGCTGTCGAAATCCTTGCGCCCCACCGCCCGGATCGCGCAGGCGCGCCAGTTGGCATGATCGAACAGCTTCGGATCGGTCTGCCCGTAGATGAACGGATAGCGGTAGTCGGACCAGTTCGCCGGGCGCAGCACCGGCATGGCATCGGAAAACCGCTGCCCCAGCTTGCGCGACCAGTCCAGCGGCACCACCCCGGCGCGGGCCTCGGGCGTCAGCACCGGGCGCTGCGGAGCGCTGTCAGACACGTAGAAACCCGACCGCCCCCGCGCCACCAGATATTCGTCGGCGACCAGATCCGTATAGGCATTGGTCACGGTGATCCGCGCCACCCCCAGATGCTGCGCCAGATGGCGGGTCGAGGGCATCTTCTCTCCGGCCAGGCAACGGCCCGACAGGATCGCCTCGGCGATGACCTGCTGGATCTGCTGCTGCAACGTGGCCTCTCGGTCACCGCTGAGAAAGAAGGTTTCGGCGGGAATGGGCATCTGGACCTATCGGGCGCGGCTTCTGGCCCCATGCTAGCCGCCTCGTGCAGCAGGTGAAAGCCCGCCCGCAAGTGTCTGCCCCAAAATGCGAAAAGGCTCCCCTAAGGGAGCCTTTGCCGGAGCCACCGTGATGGTGGCGGAGAGACAGGGATTCGAACCCTGGAGACGGTTTCCCGCCTACACACTTTCCAGGCGTGCGCCTTCGACCACTCGGCCACCTCTCCGTGGGGCTGCTTCTAGCCGCGGTTGCGGGGGGTGCGCAAGGGGGTGAAACGGTTTTTTTGCACCTTTTTTCAGTCCCCTCCGCATGACCTTGCGACAGCAGAAGACAGTCTCTCAGCGATCCCCGCCGTCACCTTCCCCGTCACCCCCGGCGTCACCGTCATCGCGCATGTGAGAGGGCGCCGGACCATCCGCCAGCGTCGGTCCCTGCTCCACCCCGCGCGGCACGGCGGGCGTGCTGGAGGGCTGCGGATGCAGCGCTTCGGGGTTGCGCAGCCAGATGTCGCGCTGCGCGAAGGGAATCTCGATCCCCTCCTGGGCGAAACGGGCGGCGATCTGGTGATTGATTTCGGTTTTCACGCCCAGCATCTGGGTGACGTCGCGCAAGATCATCCGAATCTCGAAATCCAGCGAATCGGCCCCGAATCCCTGGAAGACCACGCCCGGCGGCGGGTTCAGCAGCACCAGCGGCTGCGCCTCGGCGACTTCCTGGAGGATCTTCTGCACCCGGCGCGTGTCCGAGCCATAGGCGACCCCCACCGTGACGATCAGCCGACCGATCAGGTTGCCCCGCGTCCAGTTCGTCACCTGACCCGAGATCAGATCGGCATTTGGCACGATGACATCGGTACGGTCGAAGGTCTCGATCCGGGTCGAGCGCACCGAGATCGCCCGCACGAAGCCCTGCTTGCCGCCGACCTCGATCCAGTCGCCCTCGGAAATCGGGCGCTCGATCAGCAGGATGATGCCGGAGACGAAGTTCTGCACGATGGTCTGAAGGCCGAAACCGACCCCGACCGAGAGCGCACCGGCGACGATCGCCAGAGAGGACAGGTCGATGCCCGCCAGCGTGATCGCCAGCAGCGCCGCCAGGAAGATGCCGATGTAGCCGATGCCCGAGACGGCGGCGTTGCGTCCACCGATATCCAGCTTGGTCTTGGGCAGGATCGTCGTCTTCATGGCCTTCTGAAGCATCCGCGTCACCGCGTAGCCGGCCGCGAAGATCACCACGAAGGTCAGGAAATCCGCCGGTGAGATATGGGTGTCGCCGATCGTGAAACCGGCGACGAAACGGCTCCACATCTCGGTCAGGTCGGTGATCCGGGCGCCCCAGATCAGCGCGAAGACCGGCACCGACAGCAGGCCCAGCACCAGGTTCACCAGCACCGGAAGCAGCGCCTCGGCCACGCCCGAGCGGTTGCCCGTCAGCAGCACGTAGACCTCTTCTGTCAGGCGATGCAGGATCACCAGGAAGCCGATCATCTCGAGCGACAGAAGCGTCGGGAAGATCAGCGTGCGCGCGGCCTGGAAATAGCCGATGGCACAAAGGATCGGCGCCACGATGGCAACGATGAAGACGGTGCGGCCCAGCACCATGACCAGCTGGGCCCGGAAACCGATCTCTCCGCCCTCGCTCTGCACGGTCGCCGCATGGGCGATCAGGAAGCGCGACAGGCGCAGCAGGAAGAGCGCGATCACCACGAGGATCGGGAACACCAGCACCACCAGGGTCGACTGGTCCCAGCCTTCGAAATCGGCGACGCGGCTGATCAGGATATAAAGCGCCATCAGCGCGCCCAGCACATTGGCATAGACGCGCCCCTCGCGGCGCTGGCCGATGGTCAGCTCCAGCGGGGCGTTGCTGCCGTCGGCGACCGGGAAGATGTAGCCCCCCACCCAGCGGGCGGTGAACAGCAGCAGCCCGATGAAGGGCACCGTCTGCGCCAGCGCCTGCACCCGAGAGCTCATCAGCCCCGAGATGACCGCCGCCGTATATAGCGCCACGATCCCCCCCACCGGCAGGATGATCTGCCCCAGCGAGACGATGAAGCTGATCAGCCAGCGCGAGGCGCTGCGTTCGGTGCCCAGCACCTTCAGCGCCAGCCGCTCGATCCAGTCGCGGCCCCGCGCCAGAAGGATCAGCGCCAGCCCCAGCAGGCCGATCACCAGCGGCAGGTTCTGCCGGAACACGGAGCGCTGGCTGCCATTGTGCCAGGCATCGATGGAATCGGCAGCGACGTTGCGGAAGAAGGTCAGCGCCGCATCGAAGGCGCCGGGCCATTTCGTCAGATCCAGAGGCGACGTCCCCAGCGTGATCAGCGCCTGGGTCTGGCGATCGCGCAGGATCACGTCCACCGACTTGATCAGCGCATCGGCCCGGCTGTAGGCCAGCGTCGCCTGCTTGGCGGGGGCCTGAAGCTCGGCCAGGCGCGATTGCAGGTCGTCGCGCTGCTTGGCATCGACCTCGTTCTCTTCCTGGCCATCGGCCGGCGCCGGCCCAAGCGCATCAAGCTGCGCCTGCACCGTGCTGATCGCGGTGGAGTTGGCGGATTCCTCTTTCTGGAACTGGTCCCGCCAGGTCACCAGCTGGCTGCGCAGCTGCTCGTAGGCGGTTTCGGAGGCGCGGTTGTCCTGGATCGACTGCTCGGCCCGCGAGGCAATGGTATTCCAGGTCTCGTAATCCGCCTTGGTCAGCCCCTGTTCGGAATGGCTGGGCACCGCCGGCGGGGTCCTGGACTGGGCGCTGTCGGAGGATTTCGTCTCGGTCTTGGTCTTGCTGTCGGAGGCCGCCTTGTCGCCATCGGCGGCCTTCTGGTCCCCCTCTTCCTCGTTTCCGGGCAGGATCGAGGACAGGGTGCTGTCCAGCGCAGAGCCGTTCTGCGCGACCGCCGGCCCCGGCCAGGCCCCCTGTATCACGGTCACCAAAGTGAGGATCAGGCAGAGGCGAAGCAGGAACCGGCGTGTCAGTATCGTCATGTCTACTCGGTGAAGACTCCGGGAATGGAGCGGGGTGCCTCGTTCATCCAGGGCGGAGTGGGCAGCCCTTTCTCCTTCAGGAAGTCGGGGTTGAAGAGCTTGGACTGGTAACGCGTGCCATAGTCGCACAGCACGGTGACGATGGTATGGCCCGGGCCAAGGTCGCGTGCAAGCCGGACCGCCCCGGCCACGTTAATCGCCGAAGATCCGCCGAGGCAGAGGCCTTCTTCCGCCAGCAGGTTGAAGACGTAGGGCAGCGCTTCCGCGTCCGGGATCTGGTAGGCGAAGTCGGGGCGGAAGCCCTGGAGGTTGGCGGTGATGCGCCCCTGCCCGATTCCCTCGGTGATCGAAGAGCCCTCGGCCGCCAGTTCGCCGGTCGTGTAGTAGGAATAGAGCGAGGCGCCCAGCGGATCGGCCAGGCCGATCTTCACGCCCTTGGGCTGCAGCGCCGCCGCCGTGCCCGCCAGCGTGCCGCCCGAGCCCACCGAGGCGACGAAACCGTCGACCTTGCCGCCGGTCTGTTCCCAGATCTCGGGGCCGGTGGTTTCCTCGTGCGCCAGCCGGTTCGCCACGTTGTCGAACTGGTTCGCCCAGATCGCGCCATGGGGTTCGGACTTCTTCAGCTCCTCGGCCAGACGGCCCGAGTAATGCACGTAGTTGTTGGGGTTGCGGTAGGGCACGGCGGGCACCTGGATCAGGTGGGCGCCGGCCAGGCGCAGCATGTCCTTCTTTTCCTGGCTCTGGGTCTCGGGGATGACGATGACCGTCTTGAAGCCCATCGAGGCGCCGACCAGGGCCAGGCCGATGCCGGTGTTGCCGGCGGTGCCCTCGACGATGGTGCCGCCGGGCTCCAGCTCTCCGCGGGCAATCGCGTCCTTGATGATGTAGAGCGCGGCGCGGTCCTTGACCGACTGACCCGGGTTCAGGAATTCAGCCTTGCCGAGGATGGTGCAGCCGGTTTCCTCGCTGACACGCTTCAGCTTGATCAGCGGCGTGTGGCCGACCGCCTCGGCCAGGTCCTTGGCAACGAACATGGTGGTTTCCTTCGTGAAATCGGATGGCTCTGATGTATCCGGCGCAACGCCCGGCATCAAGCCGCGCCCCGCAACTCGGAACGCTTGGCCTGTAGCCACATCAAGGTCAGGAAGAGCGGTGCGGCCTGGGCCTCTCCGCTGGTCAGCAGTTCCATCGCAGCCTCGTAGGAGAGGACATGCGTCCGGATATCCTCGGCCTCCTCGTCCAGGCCGCCCTGCCCCTGACCGGCATCGGGCAGATCGCAGGTGCCCAGATAGACGTGGTAATATTCGCTTGAGCAGCCCGGCGTCGGATAGCACGAGCCGATGTGGAACAGCGCGCGGACCTCGACGCCCGCCTCCTCTCGGGCCTCGCGGCGCACGCAGTCCTCCGGGGTTTCGCCGGGATCGACGCGGCCGGCGACGGGTTCCAGCATCCAGGGCAGCGCCTCGCCGCGCGCAAAGGGGCCCATGCGGAACTGCTCGACCAGAAGCACCCGGTCGCGGGTGGGATCGTAAAGCAGCACGATGCCGGCATCGGGGGCCAGGAAGGTCTCTCGGCGGATCACCTCGGAGGGGCCGCCGGCGAAGGTCGCGTGGGTCAGCTCGTAGCTGCGGGTGAAGAAATAGCCGGCATGATCATCGCGCCGCGACAGCACCGAGACCTGCGGCGCGGCGGGGCCGGTGGCGATGCGATGGGGCGCGGGGTGATCCTCGGCCCGGACGCGGGCATGGGCGCGGGCCTCGATCTGGCCGAGGCGGAACTTCAGATCCTCGCCCGAGAACCGGCCCCAGAGCGCCATGACCTCGCGCGCGGCATGGATATCGGCGCGGGCCGGGCCGCCGATCCAGCCGGTCAGGTCCCATTCGCCGGGATCGACGCGGGAGGCGGCCTCGGGGGTGAAGCGGCGGGCGGCGACCGGCAGGCCCCTGGCCTGCACCGTGCAGGGCACCAGCCTGTAGCCGTAGGCGCCGAGGTAATGCACCATGCGGTCGACGACATCCTCCGAAAGATCGCGCAACAGCAGGCCGCGGGTGGCGCGCCCCGGATCCTGGACCAGCACCGGCCAGTTGGGCCGCCCCGAGGGCGCCACGCGGTAGCCTTCGAGAAGCGCGTTTTCGGAGGGGGGGGCATAGCCCGCGACAATGCCGAGCAGCGGGACGTGGAGCAGGGTTCCGTAGATGAAAATGTTCTGCGACATGAATGTGGTCCTTGGCCCGGGAGGGGTTGGGGGCGCTGCCCCCGCCGGCCTGCGGCCGCCTCCCCCGGGATATTTCTGGCCAGATGAAGGAGCCGCGCCCTGGGGGATGCGCGGCGCCGCGGGAAGAATGTGGCTCCTGTCTAGGCCGGGGCCGCGCGGGGCTGCAAGCGCCGGGCTCAGTCGGCGGCCTCTTCCCGGGCGGCACGGAACGTCTGGTAGGCATCGAGCGCGCGCTGGCGGCCGCGTTTGGGATCTTCGCGCGGTGTCGGGGGGGGATCGGAGGGGGCAAGCTGCCAGGAGCGCGGAATGGCCTGGTAGAAGGCCAGCGCGGTGTCGGGGGGCTGTGCCTGCCCTTCTGCCAGCCAGCGGCGGCGGTAGATCCTGTCGGGGTCGAACTTTTCGGCCTGGGTCTCGGGGTTGAAGACACGGAAATAGGGCGCGGCATCGGGGCCGGAGCCCGCGACCCATTGCCAGCCCATGGCATTGGAGGCGGGATCCCAGTCGACCAGCGTATCGGCGAACCAGTCGCAGCCGATCTTCCAGTGGGCCAGCAGGTTCTTCGTCAGGTAGGAGGCGACGATCATCCGGGCACGGTTGTGCATCCGGCCGGTCACGTAAAGCTCCCGCATGGCGGCATCGACGAAGGGGATGCCGGTGCGGCCCTGTTTCCAGGCCAGCACCTCGGGGCGCTCGGGGTTCGCATCCCAGGGGAAATCGCGCCATTCGGGGCGCCAGTTGTCGCTGAGCAGTTCGGGCGAATGCCAGGCCAGATGGGCGGCGAATTCGCGCCAGGCGAGTTCCTTCAGAAAGGTTTCGGCGCCGGGCTTGCCTGCCGCGCGGGCCCGCAGGCCGGCATGCCAGCAGCGGCGGGGCGAGATCTCTCCGGTGGTGAGATACTGCGACATGTCGGAGGTGGCATCCTCGGCCGGGAGGTCGCGGTCCTCGGCGTAGCGGGCGATGCGGTCGCGGGCGAAGGTGGCGAGGCGGGTCAGCGCCGCCGCCTCTCCGGCGGCGACATGGGCGCGCAGAACCGCAGCACCGCGCCGCATCGGCGCCGAGAGCGCCCAGTCGGCGCGCCGGTCGCTGCCGGGCCAGCGCGCGGGGGCCGGCAGGTCGGCGGGCGCGGCCAGAGGTTCGGGGACGGCGCGATCCTTCACCGCCCGCCAGTAGGGCGTGAAGACCCGGTAGTAGCCACCCTGCCCGGTCGCCACGCCCCAGGGTTCGAAGAGAAGCTGACCGGGGAAGCTGCGGACCTCGAGGCCGGCGTCCTTCAGCGCCGATTTCACCCGGGTGTCGCGCTCCACCGCTTGCGGATCATGCAGGCGCTGCCAGTAGACCGCCCCGGCGCCGGTTTCGCGCACCAGATCCTCCAGCACCTCGCGGGCGGGACCGGCGCGCAGGATCAGCCGGCTGCCCTTGGCCTCCAGGGTTTCGGCGAAGACCTCCAGCGCCATGTCGAGGCGCTGCTTCGGGGCCGCCCCGAGCGCGTCGGTCAGGTGGTCGCGGATGTAGACCGGGATCACCGGCCCGCCACGGGCCACCGCGGCTTCCAGCGCGGCATGGTCGCTCAGCCGCAGGTCTCGGCGCAGCCACAGCAGCGTCGGTGTCGTCATCGTCGTCTTCCTTCTTTCCGGGGCTACGCGGGCCACGGTGCCGCGGATCACATAACGCGGTCCCGCGAAAGGAAAAGGCCCCGCCCGCAGCTGCGGACGGGGCCCGGGATCCGGCCCTGGCCGGGTCTACCTGTGCTCGCTCAGCAGGCCCTTGAAGATCGACCAGCACATCACCAGCAGCACGACGGTGAAGGGCAACCCGGTGGAGATCACCATGGATTGCAGGCTGGAGAGCCCGCCCGCCGAGAGCAGCAGAACGATGGCCACCGCCCCTTCGAAGACGCACCAGAAGACACGCTGCGGCACCGGCGCATCGACCTTGCCGCCCGCGGTGATCGTGTCGATCACCAGAGAGCCCGAGTCCGACGAAGTGACGAAGAACACGATCACCAGCACGATCCCCACCAGCGAGGTAATGGAGGCCAGCGGCAGATGGTCGAGCATCTTGAACAGCTGGATCGGCAGATCTGCATCCTTGGCCGCCGTGTAGCCATCCTGCACGACCTGCTGGATCGCCACGCCGCCGAAGACCGACATCCACAGCACGCAGACCAGCGAGGGGATCAGCAGAACGCAGGTGACGAATTCGCGCACCGTGCGCCCGCGCGAGACCCGCGCGATGAACATGCCGACGAAGGGCGACCAGGAGATCCACCAGGCCCAGTAGAAGCTGGTCCAGCCCTGGACGAAGTTGGTGTCCGTGCGCCCGACCGGGTTCGAGAGCTGCGGCAGATACTGCAGATAGGCCAGCAGATAGTCCCAGAAGCCCGTCAGGATCGCCAGGGTGTGACCGGCCAGAAGGGTGAAGACCAGCAGCACGAAGGCCAGGCCCATGTTGATCTCGGACAGCAGCTTGACCCCGCCATCAAGGCCGCGCAGCACCGAGAACAGCGCGATCGCGGTGATGAAGGTGATCAGCAGCACTTCGACCGTGTCGTTCACCGGCACGCCGAACAGTTCTCCGAGGCCGGCATTGGCCTGGGTGGCGCCGAAACCGAGCGAGGTCGCGAGGCCGAAGAGCGTCGCGAAGACCGCCAGGATGTCGATCACGTGACCCGGCCAGCCCCAGACGCGTTCGCCCAGGATCGGGTAGAAGGCCGAGCGCACGGTCAGCGGCAGACCCTTGTTGTAGCTGAACAGCGCCAGCGCCAGGGCCACCACGGCATAGATCGCCCAGGGGTGCAGCGCCCAGTGGAAGATCGTCGCCGCCATCCCGAGGCGGATCGCGGCCTGTTCATCGCCGCCCGCGCCGCCCAGCGGCGCCCAGTCGGTGCGCTGGCCATTGTCGCCCATCTGCACCCCGCCCAGCGAGGAGGAGAAATGGCTCATCGGTTCGGAGACGCCGTAGAACATCAGTCCAATGCCCATGCCGGCGGCGAAGAGCATGGCGAACCAGCCCACGTAGCCGTAATCCGGCGTCGCCTCGGCGCCGCCCAGGCGCACCTTGCCCAGCGGCGTCACGATCAGCACAAGGCAGAAGATGACGAAGATGTTGGCCGCGCCCAGGAAGAACCAGTCGAAGCCCTTGGTCACGCTGTCAAACAGCCACTTGAACAGCGCGCCCGACTGGTCGGGCAGCGCGAGGGTGTAGAAGACGAAGGCCACGATGGCCAGGCCCGACACCAGGAAAACGGGATTGTGGATGTCGAAACCGAAAGGACCGAGCTGGCCGTCGATATTATCCTGGCCGATCTCGTAATCGGTCTCGATCACCTCGGCGGCACCCTCCGGAGCGGGGATGCCCTGTTCCTCGGTTGAACTCATCTGACGTTTTACCTTTCTGTACTATTTCAATTATTTACATCACTTTTCTCATGTGATGAACGAACTCCTCCCGTCACATGCCCCGGACCACCAGAACCGACACCTTGGCATGGCTTGCCACCCGGCCACCGTTCGAGGGCCAGATGTAATCGGTCAGGTTGGGGATGTGGCTGGCCATCACGACCAGGTCGCAGCCGGTCTCCTCCACGGCGCGCAGCAGGGCGTGGTCGATGTCGATGGCCGTGTCATGATCGAAGACCGCATGGGCGCTGGTCTTCAGGCCGCTGGCCGCGCCCTGTTCCGCGGCGAAGGCCTTCAGCTTCTCGGCATATTCGGCCGGGTTATGGGCAATCGGGCCCGGCAGCGCCGTCGTGACGCCGACATAGACCAGCTCCGCACCAAAGCTCTGCCCCAGCTGGCTGGCACAGTCCAGCGCCCGGGTCAGGCGCGCGGCATGGGTCAGATCGACCGGAACCATGATCTTGCTGAACATCGCTGTCTCCTTCCTGTTGCCGACCGGCTGGCAGGGCCGTTGACCGGCCTTTCAGGAAGGGTAAGTCAGACGAGTTCAATTCCAAGGCGATTTGCGAAGAAAATCACTACGAAAGCGACATTTCCATGTCGCTTTTCACGATTTCACAGCCATGGCCCCTGCTCGGGCAGAAACAGCAGATCGGTATCCTCGGTCGGGATACCGGCGGCGGTCAGCATGGCATGGATCTGGCCCCGGTGATGGATCTGGTGGTTGAAGAGATGCATCAGCACCTGTCCCAGCGGCCGCACATGGCGCTCTCCGGTGGACGCGGTCCACTCCAGCGAACCGGTAAGCGCCAGGGCGGGCACCTTCTCGGCCCAGAGCAGCAGCTGCCCGTCCAGCCGGAAGCGTTCCGCGGACCAGGTGGCGAAGGTCGGGCAAAGGGTCAGGCCACGCGGCCCGCCGCCCTCGGGCACGGGCGTGCCGGTCAGGCGCGACAGCCAGAGCGCATCGGCCCAGATCAGGTGATTGGCGGTGGCCAGAAGGGAGCCGAAGAAGGCCCCCCGGTCTTCGGTCAGCGCCGCAGGCGAAAGACCCGAGAGCGCCCGTCGCAGGCATCCGTTCTGCCAGGCATTGTAGCGCGCCATGGTCAGGCAATAGGCCGGCGTGATCATCGTTCCCCGCATCATCCTTGGTCAAAAGAGAATGCAAGTGCAGACGCTTGCGCCCGGAAACGCAAGCGGCACGCTAAGTTATTCAGCGTTCGCGAAGCGCCTCTGCCAGCACGTTGTGCACCAGCGCGTGCGGCACATCCGCAGTCACGAAGGCCTGGCCGATGCCGCGCGCCAGGATGAAGCGCAGCTTGCCGTCCTGGACCTTCTTGTCCTGCGCCATCAGCGCCAGCAGCCCGTCGGCATCGGGCAGATCGCCCTCGATGTCCTTCAGATCGACCTTCATGCCCATGTCGCGCAGATGCGCCCGCACCCGGCTGGGATCCTCCTGGGCGCACAGCCCCAGCTTCGCCGACAGCTCGAACGCGAGGGCACAGCCGATCGCCACCCCCTCGCCATGCAGCAGCCGCGCGGAATAGCCCGTTGCGGCCTCGAGCGCATGGCCGAAGGTATGGCCAAGGTTCAGCAGCGCACGGTCGCCCTGCTCGGTCTCGTCGCGGGCGACGATCTCGGCCTTCATCTCGCAGGAGCGTTTCACCGCCGCGACGCGCACCGCCATGTCGCCCGAGGCCAGCTTCGGCCCGTTGGCCTCCAGCCAGTCGAAGAAGGCGGCATCGCCGAGAAGGCCGTATTTCACCACCTCGCCGTAACCGGCCAGGAAATCGCGCGGCGCGAGGGATCCCAGAACCGATGTATCCGCCAGCACCAGCGCCGGCTGGTGGAAAGCGCCGACCAGGTTCTTGCCATGGCGCGTATTGATGCCGGTCTTGCCGCCGACCGAACTGTCGACCTGCGCCAGAAGCGAGGTCGGGATCTGCACGAAACGCACGCCCCGGCGCAGCACCGAGGCGGCAAAGCCCGCCAGATCGCCGATCACCCCGCCGCCAAGCGCCACCACCACGTCGGACCGTTCGACCTTCTGGTCCAGCAACCATTCCACGGCACGGGTGAACTGCGGCCAGCCCTTGGTGCTTTCGCCCGCCGGCAGCGCGAGCGAGACCATCTCGATCCCCTCGGCGGCAAGGCCTTCGCGCAGGGCCTCAAGATGCAGGGCGGCGACCGTTTCATCGGTCAGCACGGCGACGCGCTTGCGGCGCAGCAGCGGCGCGATGTGGCGCCCCGCCTCGGCCAGCAGTCCCGGGCCGATCACGATGTCGTAGCCACGCGCGCCAAGTTCGACCCGAAGGGTTTCGCGGATCATGCCACGACCTCCAGCACGTCGGGGCGCGTCTCAAGCGCGCGGACCACCCGCGCGCCCATGTCGTTCACCGAGCAGCCCGCCTCGGAGATCACCGAGAGGTCGGCCTGCGCATAGATCGGCACCCGGGCCTCAAAAAGCCCGGACAGCGTGGCGAAGGGATTGGCGGTGCGCAGCAGCGGGCGGGTGTCGCGGTGACGCACCCGGTTCCAGAGCACCTCAAGATCCGCGTTCAGCCAGACCGAGACCCCCTTGTCGGTGATCATCTGGCGGTTTCTTGCCGACAGGAAGGCCCCGCCCCCGGTCGAGAGCACGCAGGGCTCTTCTTCCAGCAGCCGGCGGATCACCCGGGTCTCCCGTTCGCGGAAGAACGGCTCGCCGTCCCGGGCGAAGATATCCGCCACCGACATGTTCGCTGCAGCTTCGATTTCGGCATCGGAATCCCGGAACGCCACCCCCAGCTGGGCAGCCACGGCCTTCCCCACCGAGGTTTTGCCCGCTCCCATCATCCCAACCATTACGATCGTCTTCTTAAGCACCCAGCCCATTGCCCCCGCGGCATGACGCGCCGCTTTGCCATTTCCGTGAATTTGGGTCTGAATGACGTGATCTCACCGAAAATGCCAGTTATAAAGTGGTCAAAACACTAGCGAACGAGGCGGGAACTACATGTTGCGTGTGCTGAAATGGCTCCTTTATCTGGCAATTCTGGCAGGAATCGCCCTTGTGGCCTATGCCTATGTGGGGCCGTGGCTTGGGGTGAACTTTGCACCGCCCGCACAGGAAGTGCACACGCCCGTGACCTTGAAGGCGGAGTGACAGGGCCCTGAAACCGCATCAGCTCGCAGTGATGATCGGCCTTGGACTGGCCGCGGCGCAGGGGGCTTCGGCCCAGGCGCCGCAGGCCGTCGGGCGCGATCAGGGCGCCGGCAATCCGATCACCGCCATCGACTGGCTGAGCGCGCTCAGCGCGGCCGGCATCGTCGTGCCCGACAGCGGGCTGCAGCACAATGAGCCCCCCGTCAGCCAGAGCGCGCTGACGCCGCCGGTCTCGAGCGCGCCGCTGGGCGGCGTCGAGGCCGATGCGGTGGGCCTGCTGCCGACCTCCGTCACCGGGCTGCCGGCTTCGCTCTGGCAGGGTTCGACCGCGCGCGACATCGCCCAGCGTCTGGCCCGGCTTGATGTGACCAGCAGCCCGGCGATGCAGTCGCTGCTCTATACCCTGCTTCTGGCCGAGGTCGATCCGCCCGGTGAGACCCCGAGCGAAGGCGGCGACCCGCTGCTGCGCGCCCGGATCGACAAGCTGCGCGACCTGGGCGCGGTGGAGCCGGCGCTGGCGCTGATCGAACGTGCCGGCCCCAAGACCGATCCGGCGCTGTTCCAGCGCTGGTTCGAGCTGTCGCTGCTGAACGGCACCGAGGCCACGCCCTGCCAGAGCATCGCCACCGATCCCGGGCTCGCGCCCGACCAGGGATCGCGGATCTTCTGCCTGGCGCGGGACAATGACTGGGACACCGCCGCGCTGCTGCTCGACTCGGCCACAGCCCTTGGCAACCTGCCGCCCGCCGAGGCGCATCTGCTGAGCCGGTTCCTGGATGTCGATTCGGACGATACCGCCGTGGCCCTGCCGCCCCCGGCGCGGATTTCTCCGCTGATGTTCCGCCTGTCCGAGGCGATCGGCGAACCCATGGCCACTGCCGGCCTGCCCCGGGCCTACGCGGTCTCGGATCTGCGCGGCATCTCCGGCTGGAAGGCCGAACTTGACGCCGCCGAACGGCTGGCCCGCACCGGCGCGCTGCCGGAAAACGCCCTGCTCGGGATCTATACCAGCGGGCAGCCTTCGGCCTCGGGCGGGATCTGGGACCGGGTCGCGGCGCTTCAGGCCTTCGACACCGCGCTTGGCAAGGCCCCCGGGGGCGGCACCGACGCCAAGGTGCTGAACACCCTGCCCGGCGCCTGGGACGCGATGGGCGACGCGCAGCTGCGGGTGCCCTTCGCCCGGATCTACGGCGCCCAGCTGGCCGCCTATTCTCACGATGCCGGGCCGGCCGGGCGCATCGCCACGCGCGCCGCCCTGCTGGCACCGGGCTTTGAACAGGCCGCCGCCGGGCTGACCGCCCATGACGACACCGATCGCTTCCTGCTGGCGCTGGCCCAGGGCAAGCCCGACACGGTGGCCCCGCCCAGCGAGGCCGCCCGCCTGATCACCGAAGGCTTCGCCGAGGACACCCGCCCCCCCGAGGCGCTGATGGACCAGATCCGCCAGGGCCGCCTGGGCGAGGCGATCCTGGGCGCGATGGAGCTGTACCTTTCGGCCCGCGCCGGGGACCTGCCTTCCGTCGTGCCGGCGCTGGCCACCTTCCGCGCCGTCGGCCTGGAGGACACCGCCCGCCAGGCCGCGCTGCAACTGATCCTTCTTGATGACCATGTCTGAGCCATGACCGAGCAGCCCAACCCAGACCGCTGGCTACCCGCCTTCCTGGACGCGCTGGCCGCCGAAAGCGGCGCCGCGCGCAACACCCTGCTGGCCTATGGCCGCGACCTGAAGGACCTGCGGGGCTGGCTGGCCGCCCGGGGCCTGGACTGGCCCGCCGCCAGCCGTGACGATATCGAGGCCTACCTTGTGCATTGCGATGCCGAAGGGCTGAAACGCGCCACCCGGGCGCGGCGCCTCTCGGCGGTCAAGCAGCTGTACCGTTTCGCCTTCGACGAAGGCTGGCGCAGCGACAATCCGGCGATCCAGATCCGCAGCCCGGGCAAGGCGCGCTCCCTGCCGAAGATCCTGACCCCGGCAGAGGTCGACGCCCTTCTGGAGGCCGCCCGCCAGCATGGCCGCCGCGAGGAGGACCGCTGCCGCAACACCTGCCTGCTGGAGCTGCTCTACGCCACCGGAATGCGGGTGAGCGAACTGGTCTCCCTGCCCGCCGCCGCCGCGCGCGGCCACCCCGAGATGCTGCTCATTCGCGGCAAGAGCGGCAAGGAACGGCTGGTGCCGCTGTCGGGACCCGCGCGCACGGCGCTGGATCTGTGGCTGGAACTGCGCGATGCCCACGAGGAAGAGGTGCGCCTTTCCGGCGGCACGCCATCGCGTTTCCTGTTCCCCTCGCGCGGGCGCGAAGGCCACCTGACCCGGATCCGCTTCTACACGCTGATCAAGGAGATCGCCGTGACCGCCGGGATCTCTCCGGAAAAGGTCACGCCGCACCGGCTGCGCCATGCCTTCGCGACCCACCTGCTGGAGAACGGCGCCGATCTGCGCGCCATCCAGACCCTGCTGGGCCATGCCGACCTGGCCACCACCGAGATCTACACCCACGTCCTGGAGGCCCGGCTGCAATCCCTGGTCGAGGAGCACCATCCGCTGAGCCGGGCCGCCCTGCCCGCGCCCGCCGAGGAAGACAGCGCCCGCGACTGATGCGGGCGTTTGCGGAGGCGCCGGCGCAATCGGCGCGACCCTGGCGGGACGACGCCTTCCGCCCCTTGAACCGCCGCGCGGGCGGCCCCATAACCCCTTGCAGGAATGCAGATCTGCGAGGGACAAGATGGACGGAACCACAGGCGCACTGGACGGAGCTTTCTGGATCACGGCCGGCGCCATCGTCCTGCTGCTGGTCTTCTCGGCCTTCTTCTCGGGCTCTGAAACGGCGCTGACGGCAGCCTCGCGCGGGAAACTGCGCAGCCAGGCCGACAAGGGCAATCGCGGCGCAGAGCGTGCGCTGGAAATCACCGAAGACAGCGAACGGCTGATCGGCTCGGTGCTGCTGGGCAACAACCTGGTCAATATCCTGGCAACGTCGCTGACGACCTCGCTGTTCACGCGGGTCCTGGGGGACGGCGGCGTGGCGCTGGCGACGCTGGTGATGACCATCCTTGTGCTGGTCTTCTCGGAGGTGCTGCCGAAGACCTACGCGATCTCCAACGCGGAAGCGGCGGCGGCGCGGGTCTCGGCCCCGATCGCCTTCATCATCCGCATCGCCACGCCCTTCGTGGCCCTGGTGCGGTTGATCGTGCGCCTGGTGCTGCGCCTCTTCGGGGTGAAGACCGATGCCGACAGCCAGGTCCTTGCGGTGCGCGAGGAAATCGCCGGTGCGCTGCAGCTGGGCCATTCCGAGGGCGTGGTCGAGAAGGAAGACCGCGACCGGATCCTGGGCGCGCTGGACCTGAGCGATCGCACGGTGGAAGAGATCATGCTGCACCGCTCGCGGATCGAGACGATCAACATCGCCGATCCGGCGCAGGAAATCCTGGGCCAGTGCCTGCGGTCGAACCACACGCGGCTGCCGGTCTACCAGGACGAGCCCGAGAACATCATCGGCATCCTCCATGCCAAGGACCTGTTCCGCGCCACCTACCGGCTGGCCACCGAAGGCGCCGCTGCCGGCGGCACCGACGAGGAGGTGCTGAAGGATTTCCAGATCGCCGACGTGATGATGAAGCCCTACTTCATCCCCGAAACGACGGCGCTGGACGAACAGATGCGCCAGTTCCTGCGCCTGCGCACCCATTTCGCGCTGGTGGTGGACGAATACGGCTCGCTCCAGGGGCTGATCACGCTGGAGGACATCCTGGAGGAGATCGTCGGCGAGATCGCCGACGAGTTCGACCCGGCCGCGGCCGAACAGATCGTGCGGCGCACCGAGGACGGCCAGTACCTGGTCGACGGCGCGATGACGATCCGCGACCTGAACCGCGCGATGGAATGGTCGCTGCCCGACGAGGAGGCCAATACCATCGCCGGCCTCGTCATCCACGAGGCGCAGATGATCCCGACCGCCGGCCAGGTCTTCTCGTTCCACGGCTTCCGCTTCGAGGTCGCGGCGCGCAAGGACAACCGCATCACCCGGCTGAAGATCCGGCCCCTGGCCGCCTGAGCGGCGGGACGTTTGGTCTGGGGTCTGGGGTCTGGGAAGGAGGGGGCGCTGCCCCCGGCTTCCTGCGGAAGCCTCCCCCGGGATATTTCTGGCCAGATGACGGGGAGGCCCGGCTGCGGAATGGGGCGCAGACGCCTTGCGGTTACAGCCCGTGGCGGGCATCTTCCGCCAGGGAGCGGTGCAGGCGGACGCGCAGGTCGCGGGCCGATTGCGAGATGCCGGGATCGACATGGGCCGAGAGCGCCAGCAGCGTTTCCTCGAAAGGGGCCGCCAGCTCGGGGCGCGCGGCGCCGTCCTTGAGGATCGGCACCAGGATGTCCTCGGTCAGGCGGCGGGTGTCGAGGGCGGGAATGTAGAGCCGGTCGTGCAGCACCCGCTGCCCCTCGCCATCGGCGGGGGAATCGATGCCCATCAGAACCCGGGCGATGCGGCGCAGGATGTTTTCCGCCGTGCCCGGATCGTTGATGCCCGGCGAGAGCGCCCGCACCGCGATCTCGCGCAGGCAGATGAAGCCGAACTCCGGATCCTGGTCGTAATTGCGCAACGGGCCGATCTGGATGGCGGCGGCCAGGGCGCGCAGCAGCTCCGGATCCTCGCTCTCGGTGCGGGCCAGGGCCTGGCCGCGATGCACGAAGGCGCCCACGGGATGCAGCAGCCAGACATGGGCGCCGACGTCCTGCGCCGCCTGCTGGAGGCGATCCTGGTAGATCTGGCAGACATAGCCGCTGCGGCAGGCCGCGACCTGATGCGTCGCCTTCGGGATCTCGCGGAAGATGAGCGGTCGCGCCCCCAGGGAGGGCCAGGCGGCGCGCAGCTGGAAGGCCTTGGTGGTGCGTTCCTCGATCCGGGAAGAGGTTTCGATGAGCGAGCCCAGCTGCTCCATGTGGGAGATCCAGCGGATGATCGCGATCACGATCATCGCCACGACCACCAGCGTCGTGCAGTAGAGCACCAGCAGAGAGGGGCCGTCGAAGCCGCCGGTCTCGCGCAGGATGATCGCCAGGAGCGCATAGAGATAGGCGCCCACGAAGGTCGCCAGCACGGTCTGGGTCACCGTGTCCTGCAGCAGCGCCTGATGGGCGCGCGGGGTCCATTGCCCCGAGACGTAGCGGTGCACCGCCGCCATGATCGTCAGCGAGAAGGTGGTGACCGTCAGCATGGAGTTGGCGATGATCGAGAGGATCTTGTCCACCGCCTCCGGGCCGACGAGGCCGGTCAGGCCCGGCGGGATCAGCCGGCCGCCAAGCCGCGCCAGGATCACCGCCAGGATCGCCAGGCCGGCGATCAGCAGGACCCGCACCACCAGCCGGCGCGAGACGTCGTGAAGCTTTCTGAAAAGGGAGGGCAACATGAAATTTCCGATCGTTAACAAAACCAGACCCGCACAGGACCGGGCCCGGCCTAGCCGTCGCAGGCGCAGCCCTGCCCCTTGTGACAGCTCTTGCTGCGCGAAATGCAGGCGTTACCGCAGGCCTGGCCGGTATGACAGACCCGGCAGCAGGCGGCGGAGACAGCCCCCTGCCGCCCGGCCTCGACGAGCAGCTGGCGCAGGGCCACCGGATCCCCCGGAGCCCGGCTCTGCGGCAACAGGGGGCCGGCCTGTACGGCGGCGGCCGACAGCGCGAGGATGGCGATCAGAAGGATATGGGACAGGGCCTGTCTCGGGGCTCGGATCATGCAGTCTCCGGGGGCAGCGTTAAGATCAGTTAACGCTGGAACCCGGGGGGTGGCAATCACCCGGGGCCGCGACATCGTCGTCGAGCCCGCGCGGGCGCAATTGCAGCCAGATCCCCTGCCCGCTGCGCAGCGTCAGATGCGACACCGGCACCGGCACCCGGCCCGGCACCGGCGCGAGTTCCAGCGCCGAGAGCACCTCGCAGAGGAAGAGCTGCCCCTCGATCATCGCGAATCCGGCCCCGAGGCACACCCTTGGCCCGGCGAGGAACGGCAGGAAGGCGTCGCGCAGGCCCCGCTGTCCGTTGGCGCTCTGCCAGCGGGCGGGATCGAAGCCGTCGGGATTGTCCCAGAGCAGCCTGTGGCGGTGCAGGTGCCAGGGGCTGATCACCACCTGGGCGCCGCGCGGCACCCGGCGGCCGCGCAGATGCACCGGGCAGCGCGCCTCCCGCAGCACCATGGGCAGCGGCGGATAGAGGCGCAGCGTCTCGCGGAAGATGTCGCGGATCAGCCGGCGGTGGCCCAGCCCGGCCAGGCCCGGCACACCGGCGCGCGCCTCGGCGGCGGCACGGGCCTGCCAGTCCGGGTGAACGGCCAGCAGGTAGAGCGCCCAGGACAGCGCCGAGGCCGAGGTCTCGTGACCCGCAAGGAAGAAGATCGCCACCTGGTCGACCATTTCCTCGATCCCGAAGCCCTGACCGGTCTGCGGATCGACCGTCGTCATGATCTTGGTGGCCAGATCGTCGGGGGCGGTGCCGGCGCGGATCTCGGCCATCCGGGTCTCGGTCAGCTGGCGGATCAGGGCGCGGATCTCGGCGGCCAGGTGACGGGCCTCGGCGGGCGGGCGGCGGCGCAGCCAGCGCGGTCGCGGGATCAGGGCTCCGGCGGTCAGGATCGGCTGGGCACGCTGGTAGGCCCGGAACAGCTGGAAGGTGCGCTGCGCCGTCCCATCCTCGATCGGCAGGGAGAACAGCGTGCGGAAGATCACGTCGGCGGCGAAATGGCTGGTTTCGGCCTCGATGTCCACGGGGCCCTGCTGCGCCGCCAGCCGCGCGACCGAGGCGCGGGCGGCGGCCTGCATTGCCGGCACGGTATCCTTCAGCCGCCCACCGGCGAAGGCCGGGTCGATGATCCGCCGCTGACGCGCCCAGAGCGCCCCGTTGGTCTGGAAGACCGATTGCCCCAGCAGCGGCGCCAGCCCCTCCGACAGGCGGTCGGCCTTGGGAAAATCCTCCGGTCGCGCCTTCAGCACAAGGGTCAGCAGCTCGGGTTGGTTGATCAGGAAGGAGCGGAAGAAGGGCGTGCGAAACTCGGCCATCCAGGCGCCGTAGAGGCGCTCGGGCTGGGCGGCGAGGACATTTTCGCGAAACAGCCGCGCGCGCGCCCATAGCGAGATCCGGTCGGGCCGAGACGGAGGTTTCGGCGGCAGACCGGAAGGCGCGCTCACGGTACGAGGCTCCGGTGGCGGTTGACAGGGGTGCTGATCCGCCCCGGCGATGGCGGGCGGTCGCGATAGGCCTCCTCCAGCGTGCGGGGCCCGGCGGTGATGCGAAAATAGTCGTAATCGCCGGGCCGGTCGAAGGCGCAGAGATACTGGAAATGCAGGCGGAAGAAGCGCCAGCGCAGCTCCTGGCGGCGGTCGGGCGACAACGTCCGGCTGAACGCGGCCGAGATCACCCGCGGCCAGAGCTGTCCAGGCGGCGCGACGCCGCTGACCGCCACCGGATCGCAAAGCGCGAAGCAGCAGCCATCGCCGGGCGCCGAGACATCGAGCCAGAACAGTTCGGGCCGGGCCGAGAGATCGGCAAGGTCGGCGCGCAGCCGCCAGGCCCCCGGCAGGAAGGAAACCATGGGGACCACCTGGCCCAGGGTCAGCAGCGCCAGCGCCGGACGGGTCCTTGGCAGCGCTTCCTCGCGCAGCAGCTCGGCCAGGATCTGGACAGCCAGATGCGCCCCCGAGGAATGGCCGACCACCAGCACCTCGTCCACCTCGCCGGCGCGCAGAACTTCGGCGATGCGGCTGCGGAAACGGGTGATGCGCCCGGCCAGCTCGGGCGGGACGGCGCCCGCATTGCGCGCCGCATAGGCATAGTCATGCATCAGGTAATAGGCATAGAAGCGGGCGTCGTGGCGGCGGAACCAGTCCAGCACGAGCGGGATCACCGCCAGCCCCACCAGAAGGCCGATCCAGGGATCGACCAGCGGCAGCCGCGCCCCCTCGGCCGCCCAGTTGAAGAGCCGGCCCAGCAGCACCGCCGCCAGCACCGCGAGGGCGAGTTGCAGCAGCAGGAAGCCCACCGGATAGAGCGCCGCCAGCACCGGCCCCCGGCGCAGCCGCACCAGCCGGCCAAGCGCACCGGTGCCGACATAGCTGAACGCGGTGCGGGCCAGCTGCAGGTAGGTCGAGGCGATGCTGCGCCCCATGGAGTCGCGCACGATATCGGTCCAGGGCAGGACCTCCATCTCGGTCTCGACGGTGGCCTCGCCGAAGTTGGCGGTGACATGCCAGCCGTAGGGGCCCTGCCCGGTCCGGGCCCTCAGGGCGATCTCGTAGCCCGAGACCGCGCCCTGAATCGCGGATTCGCGGCGGTAGAGTTCGCGGTAGCGGCGCGGATGCACCGGGTCGTAACCCGGCAGGTAAAAAACGTGGCGCCGGCGGACCCTCCCGGTCCCGGCCACGTCTGCGGAGGGCTCCGCGCCGGACCCCTGCTCAGAGTGTGTACTGCTCATGCTCCTCTCCCCGGGGTAGTGTAATCCGGAAATCGGTCCGAAGTAAGGCCTTACCCCAGTTTGGCGAGGCCCGGCATGGTTTCAAGCAGCCAGTAGGAGAAGCGCGAGAAGCCGCCGGTCAGCATCAGCAGGCCGATGGTCCAGAGCAGCAGGCCCATGGTGCGTTCGATCTGCGCCATGTGGCGTTTCATCCAGCCCATCAGCCCGGTCAGGCGCGGCAGGAAGGCCGCCACCAGCAGGAAGGGAATGCCCAGGCCCGCCGCATAGGTTGCCAGCAGCAGCGTGCCGCGCGGCAGCGAGGCCTCCTGCGCGGCCAGCGACAGGATGGCGCCCAGCTGCGGCCCGATGCAGGGCGTCCAGCCGAAGGCGAAGGCCAGCCCCAGCACATAGGCCCCGAAGGCGCTGCCGCCGCGATCGCCGGCATCCAGGCGGGCCTCGCGGTCCAGGAAGGCGATGCGGTAGATGCCGACGAAATGCGCCCCGAAGATCATTACGACGATGCCCGCGATGCTGTTGAAGAGGCCCTGGTGCTGCAGGAAGACCGAGCCCACCGCCGAGGCCGCGAAGCCCAGGAACAGGAAGACCGTCGACAGGCCCAGCACGAAGAACAGCGCCGGCAGCAGCGCCCGGCCCCGGGCGCCGCGCTGCCCCATGTCCTGCAGCGACACGCCCGACATGTAGGCCAGATAAGGCGGCACGATGGGCAGCACGCAGGGGCTGAGGAAGGAGATCACTCCGGCCAGGGCCGCCACGATCATCGCGGGCAGAAGGGCCGCGTCCATGATTTCGATTCCGAACATGATCCTGCCATAGCGCGGCGGCGGCGGCGCGTCACCTGGAACCGTCTCACATGGGCGTGTCAGTATCGGGGCGTGTCGGCGTGGGGCGTGCGGGTGTCGCGTGGGCGTGGGCATGACAACCCGGGTGTGGCGGTCCGGTCATGGCGGTCCGGGCGTCAAAAGGATGCGACGCGGGGGGATCTGCGCTATGGCGGTCCGGGGGGCGATGGCCGGTCGGAAGGGGGCTCTGCCCCCGTCGCCTGCGGCGACTCCCCCGAGGTATTTGGAACAAGAAAATGAAAGGGTCGGAATGCAGGAACTGGATGCGCGCGGGCTGCTGTGCCCCCTGCCCGTGCTGAAGGCGCGCAAGCGGCTTCTGGGGATGCAGACCGGCGAGGCGCTGGTGGTGCTGGCAGATGATCCGATGGCAGCCATCGACATGCCGCATTTCTGCGCCGAGGCGGGCCATGACCTGCTGGAGCAGCAGCCCCGCGACGGGGCCCTGCGCTTCGTGATCCGGCGCGGCTGAACGGCAAGGGGGCGCCCCGAAGGACGCCCCCTGCCGCATTCAGCTTCCGATCAGACCGACCACCAGCCGGTCTTCTTCGGCTTCGCCTCTTCCTCGGGCGTCACCAGGGCCGGTTCCGCCGCGGGCGCTTCCGGCTGCGGTGCGGGCGCCGGGGCCGGTTCAGCCTGCGGCGCGGGTTCGGGGGCCGGTTCCGGCTGCCGGGTCTCGGCTTCGGGCTCCGGCTGGACCTCCACCGCTTCGGCTTCCTCGGCGACGGGCGCCTCTTCCGGGGCCTCTGCAAGGACCGGTTCCGGGGTCGGCTCGGCCACCGGTGCCTCTGCCTCGGCGGCGGCCTCGACAGGCTCCGGCGCGGTCTGGGCGACCGGCGCCTGGCTCTCCTCGGCGGGGATCACGTCATCGCCCGAGCCCGACAGGCTGTCATCGCCCGAGGCGCCATCGTTCTTGCCGCCCTTCCGGCGACGCCGACGCCGACGGCGCTTCTTCTTGGGCTGTTCCTCGCCTGCGGCGGGTTCGGCCTCGGTCACGCTCTCCTGCGCCTGGGCTTCCGCCTCGGCCTGGGCCTGGGCCTGCGCCTCGGCAGCTTCCTCGGCCAGCTGTTCGGCTTCCAGCGCCTCCGCCTCTGCGGCTTCGGCGGCCTCGGCAGCCTCGTCGATCGAATCCATCAGCGAGGCATCGACCGAGACCACCGGGGCCTGTTCGACCACGGTGCGGGTCGCCGTCTTGAACTTCTCCATCTCGAAATCCGGAGAGATCAGCGACGGATGCCCCTCAATGCGGACGGCCATGCCGTAGCGCGCCTCGATCTGGGCCACGTGTTCGCGCTTCTGGTTCATCAGGTAGTTGGCGATGCCCACCGGGCATTTCACCAGAACCTCGCGAGAGCGGCGGCGGGTGCCCTCTTCCTCGATCTGGCGCAGCACGTTCAGCGCCATGTTGTCGTCCGAGCGGATCAGGCCGGTGCCGTGGCAATGGGCACAGGGCTGGGTCGTCGCCTCGATCATGCCGGGGCGCAGGCGCTGGCGCGACATCTCCAGCAGGCCGAAGCCCGAGATGCGGCCGACCTGGATGCGGGCGCGGTCGGTCTTCAGCTTGTCCTTCAGCTTCTTCTCGACGGCAGCGTTGTTCTTGCGCTCGTCCATGTCGATGAAGTCGATGACGATCAGGCCGGCAAGGTCGCGCAGACGCAGCTGGCGGGCCACCTCCTCGGCGGCCTCCAGGTTGGTCTTGGTCGCGGTTTCCTCGATCGAGCCTTCCTTGGTGGCCCGGCCGGAGTTCACGTCGATCGCCACCAGCGCCTCGGTCACGCCGATCACGATGTAGCCACCGGATTTCAGCTGCACCACCGGGTTGAACATGCCGCCCAGGTAGCTTTCGACCTGATAGCGGGCGAACAGCGGCATCTGCTCGGCGTAGTGCTTCACGTTCTTGGCGTGGGACGGCATGATCATCTTCATGAAGTCCTTGGCGTTGCGGTAGCCGCGTTCGCCTTCCACCAGAACCTCGTCGATCTCGCGCGAGTAGAGATCGCGGATCGAGCGCTTGATGAGATCGCCTTCCTCGTAGATCTTCGCCGGCGCAACCGAGCGCAGGGTCAGCTCGCGGATCTGTTCCCAGAGCCGCTGGAGATATTCGTAATCGCGCTTGATCTCCGACTTGGTGCGCTTGGCACCGGCGGTGCGGACGATCAGCCCGGCCCCGGACGGCACATCAAGTTCGGTCGCGATCTCCTTGAGTTTCTTGCGATCCACCGCGTTGGTGATCTTGCGGGAGATGCCGCCGCCACGGGCGGTGTTCGGCATCAGCACGCAGTAGCGGCCGGCCAGCGACAGGTAGGTGGTCAGCGCCGCGCCCTTGTTGCCGCGCTCTTCCTTGACGACCTGGACCAGAAGGATCTGGCGGACCTTGATGACTTCCTGGATCTTGTAGCGCTTGGGCCGCGGCTTGCGCGGCGGGCGGATATCCTCGTGGTCGTCGTCATCGGCGACGCTCTCGATCTCGTCGGCGGGATCGCTGTCGGCCTCTTCGGCGTCCTGCTTGCCACGGCGCGAACGCGTGCGGCGACGGCGCGAGGACCGGCGAGCGCCGTCTTCCTCACCCTCATCCTCGTCCGCGCTGTCCTCTGCCTCGGCGCTTGCCTCGTCCTCGGAAGGTTCCTCGACCGGCGTGTCGCGCACGGTTTCCATCGGCGAGCGGCCCTCTTCGGCGGTCTCGTCGGTAGGTTCCTCTTCGAGGTCGATGGTCTCCATCCCGCTGATTTCGCGGCTGGCGGTGGCATCGCTGCTGTCGGTGGAAGAGGCCTGGGCGGGACGCGAACGCGACCGGCGGGGCTTCTTCTCTTCTTCCTCGTCGCGCGCCTTCATTGCCTCGGCATAGGCGCGCTCTTCCTCCATCAGCGCCTCACGGTCGGCGACGGGGATCTGGTAGTAATCGGGATGAATCTCCGAGAAGGCCAGGAAACCGTGACGGTTCCCGCCGTAATCCACGAAGGCGGCCTGCAGCGAGGGTTCGACCCGCGTTACCTTTGCCAGGTAGATGTTGCCAGCAAGCTGGCGCTTGTTTTCGGATTCAAAGTCGAACTCTTCGACCTTGTTGCCGTCCACCACCACGACGCGGGTTTCTTCCGCGTGGGTGGCATCGATAAGCATTTTCTTTGCCATTGGATCCAATTGCGCATGACGACAGGGCCGCCTCCATCAGGAGCGGCCCGGTCGCAAGGCGTCTGTCAGGGGCGATCTGGCCGGCGGGTGCGGCAATACGGCGGGTCCGGCTTTCGCCGCCCGTTCCGTTTGCCTCTGTCCACGCACACCACATCGCGTTTCTTCTCCGACACGGACCAGATCACCGGGGCGTCCCGTCCTCGGGTCCGCCCACCGGCACCTGGCGCCGCGCCAACTGTCTGCCGGTCCGGCCCTCGGGCCATGCGGCAAGTTCTAAACCCGGTCGGGTTCACATTATCTGGAGCCGGGGTCGGGAGACCCGTGCGCCCGGAGCCAGGAAACTCTCTCGTTCAGGGTGAGAGCCCTAAAGTCGTTTCATGAACATAAGGTGCATCATGCCCTTATGACAATGCGGAAAATGTCACAACCGCAGGAGGAACGGCGATATTTCTGTCTGCCTCGCCGCCGGGGGCCGCCGCGCGCAACCCCGGCAGAGGCACTTCGGGCGGGTAAACAACTACGTCTTGCGAACGTCACGGCGCTGTCATTCGATCGTGACATCGCCGCGCGAAGGCGGCGAAACACATCTTTTCATCACAAGGATTGCCGATGAAACACCTTCTTCCCCTTCTGCTGCTGGCCGCAGCCCCCTCTGCCCTGATGGCCCAGGATCTGCCCGCGCCGCAGTTCATGGATGATTTCGAGCTGACCTCGGGGCTGTCCATCGGCGGCGTCGGCCTCGGCGGGCTTTCGGATCTGTCCTATGATGCCAAAACGGGCACTTTCGTCGCGATCTCGGACGACAAGGGGGAATTCGGCCCGGTGCGCTTCTATACGCTGGGGCTGACGCTGGCGGACGGCAAGTTCAAGGGCCTGGACATCAAGTCCATGCACGAGCTGATGGCGCCGGGCGGCGCGCATTTCGACCAGAAGGGCGCCGACCCCGAGGGCATCGCGCTGGATCCCGCCCATGACCGCATGTTCTGGAGCTCGGAGCGCGACGAGGAGAACGCCCCGGCGATCTACGTCGCCAAGATGGACGGCACCGACAGCCACAAGCTGGACCTGCCCGCCGCCTTCCTGCCCGATGCCTCGGGGCACCACGGCGTCTACGAGAACCTCGGCCACGAGGGGCTGACCCTGAGCGGCGACGGCAAGATGCTGGTCGCCGCGACCGAGAACGCGCTGCAGCAGGACGGCCCGAAGGCAACGCTGGAGGCCGGCAGCCCCGCCCGCCTGCTGACCTTCGACCTTGAGACGCTGAAACCCGGCGCCCAGTACCTCTACGAGGTCGACAAGATCCCCGCCGCGCCGCCGAAAGCCGGAGACTGGGCCGACAACGGCATCAGCGCCATGGCCGCCCTGCCCGACGGCCGCTACGTGGTGCTGGAGCGCAGCTGGACCAAGGGTGTCGGCGACAACATCCGTGCCTATCTGGTCAGCCTTGATGGGGCCACCGATGTCTCGGGTCAGGACAAGCTGGACCTGGCCAAGGACACCCCCGTCCAGAAGACCCTGTGGTTCCAGCTCGACAAGGATCACAATCCCTTCAAGGTGCCCGTCGACAATCTGGAAGCCATCGAGTTCGGCCCCGTCATCGACGGCAAGCAGAGCCTGATCCTGGAAGCCGACAACAACTTCTCTTCGCATGAGGTGAACCAGTTCGCCTGGTTCGCCGTGGACCTGCCCCACAGCTGAGGCCAAAGAAAAACGGGGATGGCTGGACCATCCCCGTTTGCTTTTTCGCAAGGCCCTGCGCTCAGACCAGGTAATCGGCCCGTTGCAGGCCGTATTTCGCCATCTTCTCGTTCAGGGTCCGGCGCGGCAGGCACAGCTCTTCCATGACGCTGGCGATGGAGCCCTTGTGGCGACGCATCGTATTGTCGATCAGCATCCGCTCGAAGGCTTCCACGTATTCCTTCAGCGGCTTGCCCTCGGTGGTCATCACCGGCTGCATCTCCTCGTTCTCGCTCATCAGCAGGGAGGCGATGGTGCCCGAGCCGCGACGCGATTGCAGCACGGCGCGTTCGGCGACGTTGATCAGCTGACGCACGTTGCCCGGCCAGGGCGCCTGCAGCAGCTGGGCGGCCTCCTGCGCCGAAACCTGCGGGCTGTCGCAGCCGTATTCATCGCTGAACTGCTCGCTGAAGCGGGTGAAGAGGGTCAGGATGTCCTCGCCGCGCTGGCGCAGCGGCGGCACGGTGATGCGCAGCGCGGCCAGACGGTAGAACAGGTCCGGGCGCAGCACGTCCTCGCAGGTGCGGTTCTGCTCCTGCAGGTTTGAGATCGCCACGATCCGGGTTTCCCCGGGCGTGCCCTGCTCGTTGATCGCGCTCAGCAGGCGGGCCTGAAGCTGATCCGAGAGCGCCTCGACGTCTTCCAGAACCAGGGTGCCGCCGCGGGCTTCCTCGATCGCGGGCAGGCGCGAATCCTCGGGCATCATCGGGCCGAACAGGCGCTTGGACAGCGCGTCTTCCTCGAAGGCCGCGCAGGAGATCAGAACGAAGCGCTTGCCGGCGCGCGCGCCCACCGCGTGCAGCGCATGGGCCACCAGCGTCTTGCCGGTACCGGTTTCGCCGTCGATCAGCACATGGCCGTCGGCCTGGCCCAGGTCCAGAATGTCCTCGCGCAGGCGTTCCATCGCCGGAGAGGTGCCGATCAACTTCTTCATGATCTGGCCGCCGTCCGACAGTTCCTTGCGCAGCTGACGATTGTCCATCACCAGACGGCGCGCATTGGCGGCCTTCTTGGCAAGCTGGGTCATCTTGTCGGGGTTGAACGGCTTTTCAAGGAAGTCGAAGGCACCAAGGCGCATCGCTTCCACCGCCATCGGCACGTCGCCGTGGCCGGTGATCATGATCACCGGAAGGGCGCTGTCGGTCCCCATCAGTTTCTTCAGGAAGGCCATGCCATCCATGCCCGGCATCTTGATGTCCGAGATCACGATGCCCGGATAATCGGGCCCGAGCTTCTTCAGCGCCTCTTCGGCGCTCGGGAAGGTCTCGGTGTCGTAACCCGACAGGGCCAGCCACTGGCTGATCGATTGGCGCATGTCCTGCTCGTCATCGACGATCGCGATCTTCATGGCTTTTTGCATCTGCGTCTCCGCTTCTGATTATTCTGCGGCTTCTATGTCTTCGGACAAGATAGGAAGCTGTACTTCGAAAACAGCCCCACCCCCTTCCGCGTTCCGTGCGGTCAGTCGTCCCCCAAGGTCACCCACGATCCCCGAGGAGATCGCCAGCCCCAGCCCCGTGCCATCGCCCGGCGGCTTGGTTGTGTAGAAGGGCTCAAACAGTTCATCGAGGTCCTGAATGCCGGTGCCGTTGTCGCGCACCGTCAATGTCGCGGTCTCTCCGGCAGACAATATAATGTCGACCTGCGCATTCTCCACTGCCGCCGTGGCATCCAGCGCATTGCGCAGCAGGTTGATCATCACCTGCTCCAGCCGCACCTGGTCGGCCATCACCATCACCGCCTTTTCGGGCAGCGCCCGGGTGATGCGGACGCGGCGCTGACGCAGCTGCGGCTCCATCATTGCCAGCGCCGAGGCCAGCGCGTCGCCCATGTTCACCGGGGTCAGCTGATCCCCGCCCTTGCTGGCGAAGCTCTTGAGCTGACGGGTAATCTTGCCCATCCGCCCGATCAGGTCGTCGATCCTCTGGAAGCTGGCCAGCGCCTCTTCGGGGCGGTTGCGGCGCAGCAGCAGCTGGGCGCCAGCCAGGTAGGTCTTCATGGCGGCGAGCGGCTGGTTCAGCTCATGGCTGACAGCCGCCGACATCTCGCCCAGGGCGGCCAGCTTCTGGCTCTGGGCCAGGCTCTGCTCCACCACGTGAAGCGAGCGTTTCATCCGCTCGCGCTCGGCGATCTCGCGTTGCAGCCTTTCGTTCAGCGCCCGCAGGTCCGCGGACTCCTCCTGGGTGAAGGCCAGCCGCAGCATGGTCTTGCGGCTGAGCGCGTAGAAGGCCAGCGCCAGCAGGATGGCAAAGCCCATGATCTCCAGCGCCAGCACGCCATTCACTTTTTCGCGAACACTGGCGTAACTGGTGTAACTGGCGACCTGCCAGCCCCGGAACGGGATCCGGCTGGAGACCCGCATGACGGCCTCACCGCCCAGATAGCCATCGACCGAAGGCGCCCAGTCGGCAGTCGCCAGCAGCGCCCGCTGGATCGCGGAGCTGGGCGGTTCGCGGCTGACCGCCTCGTCCTCCTGAAGGCCGCGCCAGATCGGCTCGGTCGACAGGATGATACGGCCCTCGCTGTCCATCACCAGCAGCGCATCCGAGATCCCCGACCAGGAGCGTTCGAACTTCTGCAGGTCGACGGTGACGACGATCACCCCCAGCAGAACCCCGTGGTCCTCGATCCGGCGCGAATAGGTGAAGGTGAAACCGGGGCTGTCGCCCTTCAGCAGCGAAAACACCGTGTCGTTGGAACGCTGCGCATCGACAAAGAAACTGTCCTGGCGGTGGTTCTCGCCCAGCCGGTTGCGGTCGGTGCTGGCAACCGCGCGCCCGTCCTTGTCCAGCAGCATCAGGCTGGCCGCGCCGATCTCGTCCACGAAGGACATCAGACGCTGGGTCGAACGGCTGTAATCGGCTGAATTCAGCGCCCCGATCAGCTCCGGATCGCGGGCCAGCAGCTGCGGCACGATGGAATTGCGGCGCAGCTCGCTCACCAGGTTGGCACCAAACAGCGCCAGCCGCAGCTCGGCCCGGGTGCGGGTATTCGCGGTGAAGCGATCCATCAGCAGGCCGTTGGTCACCGTGACCACGACAATGACCATGGCAACGAAGAAGGCGAGCGCGATCCGCGCCCGCCAGCTGACAGTGCGCCCCCTCAGGGGCCTCGAAGATCGCCTCGCAAACATTGCGCCAGATTACGCCGGGCGCGATGCCTGCTCAAGCGCGTGCTGACCGGGCGGACAGCAGGCGGCACGCCATGGGCGAAGAAGCGCCGCCCCGGCTCGCTCAGGCGCTGACCAGCGCGTCCATCAGCCCGGTGAACATCGCGGTGCCATCGGTGCCGCCATGGCCGGCATCGGCGGCGCGCTCCGGGTGCGGCATCATGCCCAGCACGCGGCGGTTGGCGCTCAGCACGCCGGCGATATCCCCGGCCGAACCGTTGGGGTTCTCTTCGTAGGTGAAGGCGATGCGGTCCTCGCCGCGCAGTTCCGCCAGCAGCTCCGCATCGGCCTGGTAGTTGCCGTCATGGTGCGCGATCGGGATCGACAGGCTGGAGCCGGCATTGTAGGCGCGGGTGAAGATGCTGTCCGAAGTCTCGACCTTCAGCGGCACATGCTTGCAGATGTATTTCAGACCCGCATTGCGCAGCAGCGCGCCCGGCAGGATGCGCGTCTCGGTCAGGATCTGGAAACCGTTGCAGACACCCAGGGCATAGCCGCCGCGCTCCACATGGGCCTTCAGCGAGGCGCAGATCGGCGAGTTGGCGGCAATCGCGCCGCAGCGCAGATAGTCACCATAGGAAAAGCCGCCGGGCACGCCGACGATGTCGATGCCCTGGGGCAGCTCATGATCCTTGTGCCAGACCATGGTGACCTCGGCGCCGGCCTTCTCGAAGGCGGTCTTGAGGTCACGGTCGCAGTTGGACCCGGGGAAGACGAGGACGGCGGCTTTCATGGCGGGGCTCCGGCATCTGGCGTGGCGGGGAATTTCGCCCTGCTGATACGCGCGCGCGCCCCCCGGATCAAGCACCGCCCGCACGAATTGCACCCTGCCGTCGCAATTCCTGGCCCCGCCCCTTTCATCTTTCCCCAAATATGCCCGCCGGAGGCGTCCTGCCGCCCGCGCCCGCCTTCATCTTTCCGCAAAATACGGCCGCCGGAGGCACCGGCGCGCCCGCGCCGGTTTCCCAAAGAAAAACCCCCGCAGGCCGGGGCCCGCGGGGGTTCTGATCTCGTGGTCCGGAACCGGCAGGCCCCGGGCGAAACGCCTCAGACCATCTCGACCGAGTAGCTTTCGATCACCGTGTTGGCGAGCAGCTTCTCGCACATCTCCTTCACGGTGTCCTCCGAGGTGCCCTCGGCCAGGTCCAGCTCGATCACCTTGCCCTGGCGGACGCCCTCGACGCCTGCGAAACCGAGACTTCCGAGCGCGTGGCGCACCGCCTCTCCCTGCGGGTCGAGCACACCGTTCTTCAGCATGACATGGACGCGGGCTTTCATTTCAGGTCTCTCCTCAATTGATCAGGGTAGGCTTGGAGACGCCGGTGGTCTGGGGGATCACGCCAAGGCGGCGGGCCACTTCGGTATAGGCATCGGTCAGGCTGCCCAGGTCGCGGCGGAACACGTCCTTGTCCAGGTGCGCGCCGGTCTCGATGTCCCAGAGGCGGCAGCTGTCGGGGCTGATCTCGTCGGCAACGACAAGGCGCTGGAAGTCGCCCTCGTAGACGCGGCCGATCTCGATCTTGAAGTCCACCAGCTTGATGCCGACGGCCATCATGACGCCGGACAGGAAGTCGTTCACCCGCAGCGCCAGGTGGACGATGTCGTCCATGTCCTGCTGGCTGGCCCAGCCGAAGGCGGCGATGTGCTCTTCCGACACCAGCGGATCACCGAGCGCATCGTCCTTGTAGCAGTATTCGACGATCGGACGGGGCAGCTGCGCGCCTTCCTCGACGCCCAGGCGCTTGGACAGCGAGCCTGCGGCGAAGTTGCGTACGATGATCTCCAGCGGAATGATCTCGCAGGAGCGGCAGAGCTGCTCGCGCATGTTCAGCCTACGGATGAAGTGCGTCGGCACGCCGATGTTGTTGAGGCCGGTCATGAAGAACTCGCTCAGGCGGTTGTTCAGCACGCCCTTGCCTTCGATGGTGGCCTTCTTCTGCGCGTTGAACGCGGTGGCGTCGTCCTTGAAATACTGGACGATGGTGCCGGGCTCCGGGCCTTCGTACAGGATCTTGGCCTTGCCTTCATAGATTTTCTTGCGTCGCGCCATTGGCTTGGGGCCTCTGTTGACTTTGGGGGAGAGTCTTCTGGTTGCGCCCTCTTAGTCCAAGCCGTGTCCTGCCGCAAGCGGCGCTGCGGCCCGCCCGGGGCACAGGCCTTGAAAACAAGGCGACGGCCCGTTTTTCCGGGTCCTGGCGACGCCGCGAAGGCCCGCAACGGGGCACTACCCGCAGCCACCGGAAATGCGCTATACTGAATATGTTCCGGAGCATCGCGCTCCGGGGGCCGGCGGAGGAGGCCGGTCCAGAGAGGAGGACTGATCCATGACCACGTTCGATGACCGCGAGCGCGCCGCAGAGGCCCGCTGGGCCGGCGCCGCTGAGACCGAGTTCCGCGTCCTGTCCCGGGCCAAGCGCGCCCTGGCGGTCTGGGCCGCACAGTCGCTGGGCCAGCAGGACGGCGCCGCCGAGATCACCGCCCAGCGGCTGCTGCAGGCCGACCTGGAGGGACATCTTCCGGTGCCCGAGGCGGTGGTGCGGCTGCTGGCCGGCCACGTCACCCGGACCGAGATCGAGAGCCATTACCAGCACCTTCTCGACCTCGCCCATGCCGCCGAGGGGGCGCCGGAGGCCCCGCCGCACGCCCACTGATCCCCCCTGATCCCGGCGCCGGCCCATCCGCCGCGCCGGACAAGCGGGAAGTGTCTTCAAACCGAGGAACTTTCCCGCCCCGGGCTTAAGCAACCGGCAAGGAAGCCCGCCTACCCCTGAAGCGTCACACCTGAAGGGGAAGGGAGCCGGGATGACGATGGCCATCGCTGGACGCAAGGGGCCGGCAAAGGCCTGGCTGCGCTATGCCCTGCCGCTGGGGATCGGGGGGCTTTGCCTGTGGCTGCTGACGGGGCGGCTGTCGGGTCTCGACCCCGCCCTGATCTGGGAGGCGTTCCGCGCGGTCCGACCGGGCCAGTGGCTGGCGGCGATCGCCGCCACCGCGATCAGCTTCTGGGCGCTCGGGCGCTACGACGCGGTGATCCACCGCCACCTGCGCACCGGCATCGGCCCGCTGGAGGCCCAGGTGTCGGGCGCCTCGGCCATCGCGCTGGCGCAGCTTCTGGGCCTTGGCGTGCTGACCGGCGCCCTGGTGCGCTGGCGGCTTCTGCCGGTGCTGGGACCGCTGCGCGCGGCCCAGGTCACGGCTGCGGTCTCGGTCTCCTTCCTGATCTCCTGGGCGCTGATCACGGCGCTGGCCTGCCTGGTTCTGGCGCCGCACCTGCTGCCGGGCTGGATGCTGCTGTCGGCGCTGGCCGGGGTCTTCCTGCTGCCGGCCCTGGCCCTCTTCCTGCCGGAGCTGCGGCTGGCACGCTGGCGTTTCCGCCTGCCCTCGCTCCATGCCATGGCGGCGATCAGCCTCTTCGCCGCCCTCGACACCGCCGCCGCCGGTGCGGCGATGTATGCGCTGCTGCCCGCCCCGCCGCCCTTCCCCACCTTCCTGCCGGTCTTCCTGCTGGCCCTTGGCGCCGGCCTTTTCGGCGGCACCCCCGGCGGCGTCGGCCCGTTCGAGCTGACGCTGCTGGCACTGCTGCCCGCCCTGCCCGAGCCCGAGCTTCTAGCCGCCGTCCTGGCCTTTCGCCTGGTCTACTATGCCCTGCCCGCCCTGGCCGCCGCCCCGCAGCTTCTGCGCCCGCGCGAACGCGCCACCGATGCCCGGGCCCATGTCCCCCGCCGGGTCCCCGAACTGCTGCTGCTGCACGCGCCGCGCTCGGAAAGCGGGGTTGCCCGGCAGAACGGCGCCCGCCTGCTGGGCGAGACCCGCAATGGCGCGCTCTGCATCGACACGCCACAGACCCTGACCCTGCTCTTCGATCCGCTGACCGGGCCGCTCGACACGCTGCTGCCCCGGCTGCACCGGGCGGCCCGTGCCAGCAACCGCCTGGCCGTGGTCTACAAGTGCAGTCCCCGTCAGGCGATCCTGGCCCGCCGCGCCGGCTGGAAACTGGCCCGCGTCGCCGACGAGGCCGTGATCGACGCCGCCGGCTTCCAGATCGACACTCCTCGCCACCGCCAGCTGCGCCGCAAGCTGCGCCACGCCGAAAAGGCCGGCATCCGCATCCGCCGCCCGCTCGACCTGCCGCTGGCCGACATGGCCCGGCTCGACAGTGCCTGGAAGGACAGCCACGGCCTGGCGCGCGGCCTCTCCACCGGGCGTTTCGCCCCCTCCTACGTTGCCCGCCAACGGGTCTATTGCGCCGAGCAGGACAGCCAGCTCGTGGCCTTTGTCACCTTCCACGCCAACACCCGGGAATATTGCCTCGACCTGATGCGGCACGGGCCGGATCTTCCCGACGGCACCATGCACGCGCTGGTGGTGGCCGCCATCCACGACGCCGCTGCGGAAGGGGTGCCGCTGTCGCTGGCCGCCATGCCGGCCCGCGAAGTCCGCGAACACCCCCGTCTTGCGCGGCTGCGTGCCCGCATCGCCCGCAGCTCCGGCGGCGATGGCCTTTGCCGCTTCAAGGATTCCTTCGCCCCGCGCCGCCAGCCGCTCTACATGGCCGCCCCCAGCCCGGCGGCACTGGTCCTGGCTGCCGTCGATCTGGCCCTGGCCATGCGCCGGCCCGCCGGCGCCGGAGATCCCCTTTCAACCGGCGACGAGGCATCGTAAGACGGGAGCAGGACTGCCGCCCGGTGGCACCCGGACCGCACTGCTGATTGCAAGGAGCCCCCGATGACCAACGCGCTCACCCGCCTTCTGGAGTCCCGTGACTGGCTGATGGCCGACGGGGCCACCGGCACCAATCTCTTCAACATGGGCCTGAGCTCGGGGGACGCGCCGGAATTCTGGAACGAGCAGCATCCCGACCGGATCCTCCGGCTCTACCAGTCCGCCGTCGATGCCGGCTCCGACATCTTCCTGACCAACTCCTTCGGCGGCAATGCCTCGCGGCTGAAACTGCACGACGCGGCGCATCGCGCCGGGGACCTGTCGCGCATCTCCGCCGAGCTTGGCCGTGAAGTGGCCGACAAGGCCGGGCGCCCGGTGATCGTCGCCGGCTCCGTCGGCCCCACCGGGGAAATCATGGAACCGATGGGCCCGCTTTCCCATGCCACCGCCGTCGAAATTTTCCACCAGCAGGCCGAGGGGCTGAAGGCGGGTGGTGCCGATGTGCTCTGGCTGGAAACCATCTCCGCCGCCGAGGAATACCGCGCCGCCGCCGAGGCCTTCCGACTGGCCGACATGCCCTGGTGCGGCACCATGTCCTTCGACACCGCCGGTCGCACCATGATGGGGCTGACCTCCGAAGCGATGGTCAAGATGGTCGAAAAGCTGGAAAATCCGCCGATCGCCTATGGCGCCAACTGCGGCGTCGGCGCCTCCGACCTGCTGCGCACGGTCCTGGGCTTTTCCGCCATGGGCGTCGAGCGTCCGGTCATCGCCAAGGGCAATGCCGGCATCCCGAAATACGAGGATGGCCACATCCACTACAACGGCACGCCCGAGCTGATGGCCAACTATGCCGTCATGGCCCGCGACTGCGGCGCCACCATCATCGGTGGCTGCTGCGGGACCATGCCCGAGCACCTGGAAAAGATGCACGAAGCGCTCTCGACCCGGCCCCGTGGCCCGCGCCCCACCCTCGAGCAGATCGCCGAGAAGCTCGGCGGTTTCTCCTCGGCCTCCGACGGCACCGGCGACGCGGCAGAGAGCGGCCCGGCCCGGCGCAACCGCCGCCGCCGCGGCTAAGCCCTTCATCTTTCCAAAAATATGCAAACGCCCTGTCCACCGGCAGGGCGTTTGCCATGACAGCTCCCGGTTTCATCTTTCCCCAAATACGGGCGTCCCCAAGCAAGGCCCATGCGGCAGCGCCGCCCGCCGGGCGATCCGGCGCAGGCGGCCCTCAGAACAGCGACAGTTGCTCGCCCGGGCGCACCGGCACCTTGAACAGGTCGCAGCGCAGCGCCGGTTGCGGCAGGTCCAGTCCCAGCCGCCGCGCCGCGGTGCGGAAACGCTGCGCGATCATCGCCGCATAGGGCCCCTCGCCGCGCATCCGCCGGTGCCAGTTGGCGTCGTATTCCTTGCCGCCATGCATCTCTCGCAGTCGGGTCATCACCCGCGCGGCGCGGTCCGGGTAATGTTCGGCCAGCCAGTCCTGGAACAGCGGTGAAACCTCGCGCGGAAGGCGCAGCATGATCCAGCTGGCCGAGGTCGCGCCGGCCTCCCGTGCCGCCGCCAAGATCGCCTCCACTTCCGCATCGGTCAGCCCCGGCACCACCGGCGACACCATGACGCGCACCGGGATCCCCTCCCGGGCCAGCGCCGCGATCACCTGCAGGCGCTTCGCCGGCGCGGGCACCCGCGGCTCCATCCTGCGCGACACCTCCGGATCCAGCGAGGTGACCGAAACCCCGACCCGCACCAGCCCCAGCTTGGCCATCTGCCGCAACAGATCGATATCGCGCAGGATGCCGGTGCCCTTGGTGACGATGGCGACGGGATGGCGATGTTCCCACAGCACCTCGAGACAGTCGCGCATGATCCCGCAGCGTCCCTCGACCGGCTGGTAGGGGTCGGTATTGGTGCCGATGGCCAGCGGCGCCACCGCATAGCCGCGTCGGCCCAGCTCCTGCGCAAGGACCTCGGCGGCATTGGGGCGCGAGATGATCCGGGTCTCGAAATCCAGGCCCGGCGACATGCCCAGATAGGCATGGGAGGGCCGGGCGAAACAGTAGATGCAGCCGTGCTCGCAGCCGCGGTAGGGGTTGATCGAGCGGTCGAAGGGCAGATCCGGCGAACGGTTGTAGGTGATCAGGCTGCGGGCCTGTTCCTCGCGCAGCTCGGTGCGCAGCACCTGCAGCTCCTCGGCCAGATCCCAGCCATCATCCACCGGCTCGCGGGCGTGAAGTTCGAAGCGGCCGGTCTCATTGCTGGCGGCAGCACGGCCCTTGCGGCGCTCTTTCTCGACGGGATGGGACATGGCGGGCGACTCGATCTGGAACATAGGGCGAACATAGGCGACTTGTCCCATGATCTCTATGACTCTTTTTCCCTACCCCCTTGGCGGCGCCCTTCTACAGGTCGAAACTACCGCAAGAGGTGTCGCTTTCCGGACAGTCCCGCCCGTGGCGGCGGCCCATCCTGAAAGCCAGGCTGCGCGCAGACAGAGACGGGAAGACCCATGTCCGACGACGAAGACGAAATCATCCTTTCCGAACTCGACGACGACGAGCTGGTCGACCAGATGATCGACGACCTCTATGACGGCATGAAGGAAGAGATCGAGGAAGGCGTCAACATCCTGCTGTCGCGCGGATGGGCCCCCTACGACGTTCTGACCAAGCCGCTGGTCGGCGGCATGACCATCGTCGGCAACGATTTCCGCGACGGCATCCTGTTCGTCCCCGAAGTGCTTCTGGCCGCCGGCGCAATGAAGGCCGGCATGGCGATCCTGAAACCCCTGCTGGCCGAGACCGGTGCGCCGACCATCGGTCGCATGGTGATCGGCACGGTGAAGGGCGACATCCACGACATCGGCAAGAACCTGGTCGCGATGATGATGGAGGGCGCCGGTTTCGAAATCGTCGATCTTGGCATCAACAACCCTGCAGAGGAGTACATCGCCGCGCTCAAGGAACAGAATGCCGACATCCTCGGCATGTCCGCCCTGCTGACCACGACGATGCCCTACATGAAAGTCGTGATCGACACGCTGAAGGAACAGGGCATCCGGGACGACTACATCGTGCTGGTCGGCGGCGCCCCCCTGAACGAGGAATTCGGTCGCGCCATCGGCGCCGATGCCTATTGCCGGGATGCCGCCGTGGCGGTGGAAACCGCAAAAAGCTTCGTGGCGCGCAAGCACAATCAGGCCTGATCCGGGTCCGATCCGCAGGGATCTGCGGCAGGGGGCGCCCAGGCGCCCGTTGCGCTTTTGGCCGGTCCGTCCTATCTGGCGATCAGCTTCAGGAGGGTATCCATGCCATTTCGTGTCTTCTTCGTCGTGCTGCTGTCCGCAGGCATCGCAGGTGGCCTGACGATCTGGGCGCTGACCGCGCTTGGCAACAAGGGGCTCTGGGTTCCGGCCGTCTTCATCGCGCTGGCGCTGGTCGCGCGCTTCAAGGCCGGCCCGCGCCTATGATCCCCAGCGACGCCACCCTGACAAGGGAGGGCGCCGACCTGCGGCAGGCGGCGCCGCAAAGGCTGCTGCTGATCGCCTGCGGCGCCCTGGCCCGAGAGGTGCTGGCGCTGCAAAGGCTTCACGGCTGGGACCACATGGACCTGGTCTGCCTGCCGGCGATCCTGCACAACACTCCGCAGAAGATCACCCCAGAGGTCACTGCGAAAATCACGGAAAATCAAGGGTATTACGACCGGATCTTCGTGCTTTACGCGGACTGTGGAACCGGCGGCCTGCTGCAGGCCGAATGCGACCGGCTGGGCGTCACCCTGCTGAAGGGGCCGCATTGCTACGCCTTCTTCGAAGGGGTTGAGGCCTTTGCCGCCCGCGAAGAGCTGACCGCCTTCTACCTGACCGATTTCCTGGCCCGGCAGTTCGATGCCTTCGTCTGGGAACCCCTGGGCCTGGACCGGCATCCGCAGCTGCTGGAGATGTATTTCGGCCATTACGACCGGCTGGTCTACCTGGCCCAGACCGAGGATGAGGCCCTGACCGCGAAGGCGCGCGCGGCGGCGGCACGGCTGGGGCTGCGCTTTGAACGACGGGTCACCGGCTATGGCGACCTGGCGGTGGAAATGGAACGGGAGGCGGGCCGATGATCGATCTCAAGGCCGATTGCAGCCAATGCGCGGCGCTGTGCTGCATGGCGCTGGCTCTGGACAAGGGCGAGCGCTTCGCCATCGACAAGCCCGCGGGCCTGCCCTGTCCGATGCTGGAGGGGCACGGCTGCTCGATCCACAAGGAGCTGGGGGAGAAGGGTTTCCAGGGCTGCGTCGACTATGATTGCCTGGGCGCGGGACAGCGCGTCACCCAGGAGGTGTTCCGGGGCGGCAGCTGGCAGGAGACGCCGAAACTGGCGCGCCCGATGATCATGGCCTTCGCCGGCATGCGCGCGATCCATGCCCGGATCGAGCTGTTGCAGGCCGCCGGCGCCCTGCCGCTCTCCGAGAGCGACGAGGCGATCCGGGTGGCGCATCTGGGAAAGCTCTCGGCGCCGCTGGAGGCGGAGATCGTCAGCGCCTTCCCGGAAAGCCGGGCCGAGGCGGCAATCGACGCCTTCGTGCGCTCGCTGCGCCGCTACGTGCCGCAGCGCGGCTGAGGAGGAAAGCCGCCCCCTTGGGGCGGCTGCCTCCGGCGGGCATATTTAAGGAAAGATGAAGGCGGGGGCGTCAGGCGGGGGCCTGTTCGCGGATCCGCTCGATCATCGCGCGCAGCCCGTTCGAGCGTTGCGAGGACAGGTTGTCTTCCAGGCTGAGGCGCGAGAGCTCGGCCTTGGCATCGACCTTGGGCAGATCCGCCATCGGCGTGCCGTTGTAGAGCGCGCGCAGCACCGCGATCAGGCCGCGCACGATCATCGCATCGCTTTCACCGTCGAAATAGAAGGTGCCCTTCTCGGGGCGCGGATGCAGCCAGACCTGGCTGGCGCAGCCATCGACCTTGGTGGCGGGCACCTTCAGCGCCTCGGGCAGCGGATCCATCGCCTTGCCCAGGTCGATCACGTAGCGATAGCGGTCTTCCCAGTCCTCCAGGAAATCGAAATCCGCGACGATGTCCTCGAATGCGTCCTGCGCCATGATATGCCTCTCTTGCCTCTGGCCGAGAGGTATGCCCCCGCGCCCGGAAGGTCCAGCCCTGCCCGACCGGCGGAGCGCCTCCGGTGCGCATCGGTGCGGCTTTTCTTCGCGGGGCGGATGCGGTAGGCAAAATGCGATTTTCCGGAAAGGCTTCCCCATGCGCAAGACGCTCGCCCTGCTCCTGATTGCCACCACGGCCCTGTCGGCCTGCGGTCACCGCGGCCCCGCCGAGCCGGTGGACCCCTCGGCGGTGGGAAGCAAGTCCCTGATGCCCGAGGGCGCGACCCTGGCGGCGCCGGATGACCGGCCCACGGTGGCCCATATCGATTCGGTGGTCTCGCGCCGCCTGCCCGGCGGCACGGTGATCGAAGTGACCGCCACGGCGCCGATCCAGGGTGTCTTCGACGTTTCGCTGAAATCGCTCGATGGAATGGACCCGACCGGTCCCACCCGGCATTTCGCCCTGGTGGGCTACCTGCCGCAGCCGCCGCGCAAGGGCAGCTACCCGGTGGGCAGCGCGGCATCGCGCAAGATCGTTGCCGCCGTGCGGATAAATGACGAGGATCTGGCGACACTGAGCAGCGTCGAGGTGCGCGGCTCTGACAACAGCGTGTCGATCCGCCCGTAACGGCGAAGGGGCGCCGTCGGTTTCCCGGTCGGCGCCCGTTTCGATCAGTCCAGTTCGAAGGTGATGACGCGCTGGCCCTTGGTCGCCAGGCCGATCCGGCCATCGCAGAGCCGCAGCGCGTCTTCGCCGAAGACATCGCGGCGCCAGCCATGCAGCGCCGGCACGTCGCGTTCGCCCGCCGCCAGGGCGTCCAGCTCGGAGGTGGCCGCGATCAGCTTGGGCGCAACGCCCGCCCCATCGGATTTCGCCTTCAGCAGCACCCGCAGCAGATCCGCCAGGGCCGGGTTGACCTGCAGCTTTTCCTTTGCCTTGTCGGGCTTCGGGAGCTGGGCATCGGGGCAGTCCATCCCCGCCTTGATCGCCGCCAGCAGACCATCGGCGATCTCGCCCTTGCGGGCTTCGCGCAGCAGCAGCCGCGACCGGCCCAGATCGGCGATCGAGGTCGGCTTGGTCGAGGCCAGCTCGACCAGGGCGTCATCCTTGCAGATCCGGTTGCGCGGCACGTTCTTGTCCTGGGCATAGGCCTCGCGGAACTGCGCCAGCTCGCGCAGGATGCCAAGGAACCGGCCCGAGTTGGTGCGGGTGCGCACGCGCTCCCAGGCGTCCTCGGGGCGGGAAATATAGGTTTCGGGGTTGGTGAGGATGCCCATTTCCTCGGCCACCCAGGCCTCGCGCCCGGCCTTCTTCAGTTCGGCCGAGAGGAATTCGTAAATCTTGCGCAGATGCGTCACGTCGGCCAGCGCATAGCGCTTCTGGGCCTCGGTCAGCGGACGGCGCGACCAATCGGTGAAGCGCGAGGACTTGTCGAGGTTCTCGCGCGCGATCTTGCGCACCAGCGTCTCGTAGCCGACCTGTTCGCCGAAACCGCAGACCATGGCCGCGACCTGGGTGTCAAACAGCGGCGTCGGGATCAGCCCGGCATCGACGTAGAAGATCTCAAGATCCTGGCGCGCAGCATGGAAGACCTTCACCACGTTGGTATCGCGGAACAGCGCGTAGAGGGGTTCCAGCGACAGCCCCTCGGCCAGCGGATCGACCAGAACGGCGCCGCCCTCGTCCTCGCTGATGCCGGGAAGCGCAAGCTGCACGAGGCAGAGCTGCGAATAATAGGTGCGTTCGCGCAAAAACTCGGTGTCGACGGTGACGTAGGGCTTCGTCTTCGCCGTCTCGCAGAATGCCGCAAGTTCTTCGGTAGTCGTGATCGTGATCATTCGTCGGTCTGCCGCCTCGGGTTATTGGTCAGGCATATTGCATCGGAGGGGGATTGAAAAGCCGCCCTGCTCCTCCCAAGGCCGGCACCGGCGCCGAGATCACACGCCATCAGAATTCGTGATGCAAAACCGATCAATCATTCATTTCCGTTAGAAGCGAAGTCGCGTTATCTGCTTGGGCAATCCCAGCCCCCCCCCGACGCTTTCGGGGGCCCACCCTGAAAGGACTGCCAATGTCGACTCAGATCGCCCTGACCTACAGCGTGCCGCATCGTCTGCCGCTTGGCGCCGTCGTGGCCGCCGCCGCCCTCGCCGTCCTGCTGCTGGGCTCTGCCCTGTTCCCGCAGGACAGCACCACGCCGCAAATCGGCTGGCGCGGCAATGCGGGCAATATCGAAGCCCTGCGCTGAACCACCCGCGCCGAAAGGCAAAAGGGCCCGCCGGTTCTCTCCCGGCGGGCCCTTTTCCATTCCGTGCCCCGGCTGGGGTCAGCCCCGGGTGGCGAATTCCCGCAGCATTGCGGGGTAAAGCTTGTGCTCTTCCACCAGAACCCGGGCGGCAAGGGTCTCGGGCGTGTCGCCGGGCAGGATCGCGACCCGGGCCTGGCCCAGGATCGGACCGTCATCCAGCTCCGCCGTCACCTCGTGCACCGAGCAGCCCGCTTCCGTGTCACCGGCCTCAAGGGCGCGGGCATGGGTGTGCAGGCCCTTGTACTTGGGCAGCAGCGATGGGTGGATGTTCAGCATCCGGCCCTCGTAATGGCGGATGAAGCCCTCGGTCAGGATGCGCATGAAACCGGCCAGGCAGATGATGTCGGGCTGCACCGCATCCAGCTTTTCGATCAGCGCCGCCTCGAAGGCGGCGCGATCCTTGCCGAAGGGACGGTGATCGACGGCATCGGTGGCCACCCCCAGGGCGGCGGCCTTCTGCAGACCGCCCGCCTGCGGGTCGTTCGACATCACCAGCACGGGCCGCGCCGGATGATCGGGCCCCATGGACTCGACCAGCTTGACCATGTTGGATCCGCCACCCGACAGCAGGATGGCGACTTTTTTCTGCGTGTTCACCGGACCGCCTCAGTCGAGGTTGGTGTAGGTGATGCCGGCAGCCTCGGTCACCGTGCCCAGACGGCAGACGGTCTCGCCGGCCTCCGAGAGCAGCGCTTCCAGCGCTTCGGCGCGGGCGGGATCGACCACCAGCACCATGCCGATGCCGTAGTTGAAGGTCTTCAGCATCTCGCGCTCGGCGATGCCGCCAACGGATTGCAGCCACTTGAAGACGCCGGGCTTTTCCCAGGAGGCAAAGTCGATCTCTGCGCCCAGGCCATCAAGCACGCGGGGCAGGTTCTCGGTCAGGCCGCCGCCGGTGATATGGGCCAGGGCATGGACGCCGCCGGCCCGCACCGCTGCGAGGCTGTTCTTCACGTAAAGACGGGTCGGGGTCAGCAGCAGCTCGCCCAGCGAGCCTTCACCCCAGGGGCAGGCCGCATCCCAGCCGAGGCCCGAAAGCTCGACGATCTTGCGCACCAGCGAGTAGCCGTTGGAATGCACCCCGTCAGAGGCCAGGCCCAGCAGCACGTCGCCCGCAGCCACGTTCTTGGGCAGATCCTCGCCGCGCTCCATTGCGCCGACGGCAAAGCCCGCCAGGTCGAAATCGCCCTTGTGGTACATTCCGGGCATCTCGGCGGTCTCACCGCCGATCAGCGCCGCGCCCGACAGCTCGCAGCCCTTGGCGATGCCGTTGATGATCGCGGTCGCCTGTTCCAGCTCCAGCTTGCCGGTGGCGAAGTAGTCCAGGAAGAACAGCGGCTCGGCGCCCTGGCAGACCAGGTCGTTGACGCACATTGCTACCAGGTCGATGCCGATGGTGTCGACATGGCCAGTGTCGATGGCGATGCGCAGCTTGGTGCCCACGCCGTCGGTGGCCGCGACCAGGATCGGATCCTCGTAGCCCGCGCCCTTCAGGTCGAACAGCGCGCCGAAGCCGCCAAGGCCCGACATGGTGCCCGGACGGCTGGTCCGCTTGGCCGCCGGCTTGATGCGTTCGACCAGTTCGTTCCCGGCGTCGATGTCGACGCCCGCGTCGGCGTAGGTGATGCCGTTCTTGCTCTCGCTCATCGCTGGTTCCTTCCCCGGCGGCAAAATTTGGCTCCGGTTAGCCCATCCCCTGCCCCCGTGCAACGCCATTCCGGGGACGGCGCAGGGGAAGCTCCCCGCATCGGCTTGACCGCCGCCGCGCCGCCGCCTATCGGTAGTTCCGGACGGGCCTGTAGCTCAACGGTTAGAGCAGAGCGCTCATAACGCTTTGGTTGCGGGTTCGAATCCTGCCGGGCCTACCACCTTCCTCTCCCCCCTTCCGATCCGTCGCGCGACCGTGCCGCAAAGCCCTTGTCCCGCAAGGCCGGAAGGCGAAAAAGCGGCCCCGCGAAATCAGCATATTGACGTTGCCGCCAAGCTCCTGTCTACATGTAGCCGCTTCAGGTGCCGGGGCTTGCCCCGGTGAAAATGGGAATTCGGTGCGACTCCACTGTCAAAGCCGAAGCTGCCCCCGCAACTGTGAGCGGTCCGCACGGGCCCGACTGCCACCGGGGCTCCGGACCGGCGGAACGGGAGCAGGCCGCAAGCCAGGAGACCTGCCAGGAGCACAGGATTTGACCACGAACGGAGGGTTCGGGGGCGCATCTAAGGTGGATCTGACGGCGAGGCCGTCCGGTTGGCCTGCGTCCTTCCCTTCCAGGACCATGAGGACGCCGCGATGAGCATCACCGTCTATTCCAAACCCGCCTGCGTGCAATGCACCGCCACCACCCGCGCGCTGGATGCCAAGGGCCTGTCCTACGAGGTCGTCGACCTGACCCAGGACGCCGAAGCCATGGCCCGCGTGACCGAGCTGGGCTATCGCCAGGCCCCCGTCGTGATCGCCGGCGAAGATCACTGGTCGGGCTTCCGCCCCGACATGATCGGCCGCCTCGCCGCCTGATCGGCGTCCCGATGGCGGGCCTCGTCTATTTCTCCTCGGCCAGCGGCAACACCGCCCGGTTCGTCGCCCGGCTGGGCGGCGCGGCGCTGCGCATCCCCGTCTCGCCGAAAGAGGAGATGCCCGACATCACCGCGCCCTACGTGCTGATCTGCCCGACCTTCGCCGATGGCGAGGGGCGCGGTGCGGTGCCCAAGCAGGTCATCCGCTTTCTGAACGATCCCGCCCGCCGCGCCCTGATCCGGGGCGTCATCGGCGGCGGCAACCGCAACTTCGGCGCCACCTACGGGCTGGCCGCCGATGTCATCGCCCGCAAATGCGCCGTGCCGATGCTCACCAAGTTCGAGCTCGCCGGCACCGACACCGACCTTGCCCGTATCCGCGACGGGCTGACCGCCTTCTGGGGGACCCCATGCTCGACCGCAACGACAGCCTGACCGAGGGGCTCGACTACCACGCGCTGAACGCGATGCTGAACCTCTATGATGCGGACGGCAACATCCGCTTCGAGGCCGATCGCCTGGCCGCGCGCCAGTACTTCCTGACCCACGTCAACCAGAACACGGTGTTCTTCCATTCGCTGGACGAAAAGCTCGAATATCTGGTCGAGCAGGGCTATTACGAGGCCGAGGTCCTGGCGGCCTACCCGACCGCCTTCCTGCACGAGATCTGGGCCGCCGCCTTCGCGAAGAAGTTCCGCTTCCCGACCTTCCTGGGCGCCTTCAAGTACTACACCAGCTACACGCTGAAGACCCGCGACGGCAAACGCTACCTGGAACGCTACGAGGACCGGGTGGTGATGTGCGCGCTGGCGCTCGCACGCGGCGATCAGGCGCTGGCAATGTCCTTCATGGAAGAGATCCTCTCGGGCCGCTTCCAGCCCGCCACCCCCACCTTCCTGAACGCCGGCAAGAAAAGCCGAGGAGAGCTGATCTCCTGCTTCCTGCTGCGCCTCGAGGACAACATGGAAAGCATCGGCCGCGGCATCAACTCCGCGCTGCAGCTTTCCAAGCGCGGCGGCGGCGTGGCCCTGATGCTGACCAACATCCGAGAGCACGGCGCCCCGATCAAGGGGATCGAGAACCAGTCCTCCGGCGTGATCCCGATCATGAAGCTGCTGGAAGACAGCTTCAGCTACGCCAACCAGCTGGGCGCGCGCCAGGGCGCCGGTGCGGTCTACCTGAATGCCCACCACCCCGACATCCTGCGCTTCCTCGACACCAAGCGCGAGAACGCGGACGAGAAGATCCGCATCAAGACGCTCTCGCTCGGCGTGGTGATCCCCGACATCACCTTCGAGCTCGCCAAGCGCAACGAAGAGATGTACCTCTTCTCGCCCCATGACGTGGAAAAGGTCTACGGCGTGCCCTTCTCGGAAATCTCGGTGAGCGAGAAATACGCCGAGATGGTCGATGACAAGCGCATCGCCAAAAAGAAGATCAACGCCCGCGCCTTCTTCCAGACCCTGGCCGAGATCCAGTTCGAGAGCGGCTATCCCTACATCATGTTCGAAGACACGGTGAACCGGATGAACCCGATCGCGGGCCGCATCACCATGTCGAACCTGTGCTCCGAGATCCTTCAGGTCAACGAGGCCTCGACCTTCAAGGACGATCTCTCCTACGACCACCTCGGCACCGACATCAGCTGCAACCTCGGCTCGCTCAACATCGCCAAGGCGATGGACGGGCCGGACCTTGGCGCCACGGTCGAGGCGGCGATCCGCGCCCTGACGGCCGTGTCGGAAATGTCGGCCATCGACAGCGTGCCCTCGGTGCGCCGCGGCAATGACGAAAGCCACGCCATCGGCCTCGGCCAGATGAACCTGCACGGCTACCTCGCGCGCGAGCATGTCCATTACGGCAGCCCCGAGGGGATCGAGTTCACCTCGGTCTACTTTGCCGCCGTCGCCTATCACGCGATCCGCGCCTCCTGCGCACTGGCGCGGGAAAAGGGCGAAAGCTTCCGCGGTTTCGAAACCTCGACCTATGCCTCGGGCACGTTCTTCGACAAGTACACGAGCCGTGACTGGCTGCCCGAAAGTGCCCGCGTCCAGGCGCTCTTTGCCGATGTCACCCTGCCGACCCGCGCCGACTGGGAGGCACTGCGCACGGAAGTCATGACCCATGGCCTCTACAACCGCAACCTCCAGGCGGTGCCGCCGACCGGCTCGATCAGCTACATCAACAATGCGACCTCCTCGATCCACCCGATCGTCTCGAAGATCGAGATCCGCAAGGAAGGCAAGATCGGCCGGGTCTACTACCCTGCGCCCTTCATGACCAACGAGAACCTGGCCTACTACCGCGACGCCTACGAGATTGGCCCGGACGCGCTGATCGACACCTACGCTGCGGCAACGGAACACGTCGACCAGGGCCTGTCGCTGACCCTCTTCTTCCCGGCCGAGGCCACCACGCGCGACATCAACCGCGCCCAGATCCAGGCCTGGAAGAAGGGCATCAAGACGATCTACTACGTCCGCCTGCGCCAGACCGCACTTGAGGGCACCGAGGTCGAGGGCTGCGTGTCCTGCACCCTGTAACCGGGCTTCGTGGGGCTCTGCCCCACACCCCGGGATATTTTTGGCCAGATGATAAAGAGCCCCGGCTCCCCTGTCATCTGGCCGGAAATATCCCGGGGGAGTCTCCGCAGGAGACGGGGGCAGAGCCCCCTCCCACGCCGGGGCCGGGCGCAACCGGGGCCAGAGAGACAAGGAACACCACATGAAGGACGAGCTGGCGCGGACTGCAGTGCCGCGGGCAATCAACTGGAACCGGCTGCAGGACGAGAAGGACCTTGAGGTCTGGAACCGTCTGACGGTGAACTTCTGGCTGCCCGAAAAGGTGCCGCTGTCGAACGACGTCCAAAGCTGGGCGAGCCTGCGGCCCGAGGAGCAGCAGCTGACGATCCGGGTCTTTACCGGGCTGACGCTGCTCGACACGATTCAGAATGCCCTGGGCGCACCGGCGCTGATGGCGGATGCGGTCACGCCGCACGAAGAGGCCGTGCTCAGCAACATCGCCTTCATGGAGGCCGTGCACGCGCGCAGCTATTCTTCGATCTTCTCCACGCTGTGCTCCACCCGCGAGGTGGACGAGGCCTTCCGCTGGTCCGAGGAGAACCCGCATCTCCAGGCCAAGGCACGCGCCGTTCTGAACACCTATGCCCCCGGCGCCGACCCGCTGAAGCGCAAGATCGCCTCGGTCTTCCTGGAAAGCTTCCTGTTCTACTCGGGCTTCTACCTGCCGATGTACTGGTCGAGCCGTGCCAAGCTGACCAACACCGCCGACCTGATCCGGCTGATCATTCGCGACGAGGCGGTGCATGGCTACTACATCGGCTACAAGTTCCAGCGCGGCCTGGAACGCGAAACCTCCGAGCGGCGCGCCGAGCTGAAGGACTACGCCTTCGGCCTGCTCTTCGAACTCTACGACATCGAGGCGAAATACACCGAAGAGCTCTATGACGGGCTGGGTCTGAGCGAGGAGGTCAAGAGCTTCCTGCATTACAACGCCAACAAGGCGCTGCAGAACCTGGGCTTCGAGGCACTGTTCCCGGCCGAGGCCTGCGCGGTCAACCCCGCGATCCTGGCCGCCCTCTCGCCCGACAGCGAGAACCACGACTTCTTCTCGGGTTCGGGCTCCAGCTACGTGATCGGGCGGGCCGTGGCGACCGAGGACGAAGACTGGGATTTCTGAACCGCGATGCTCCGGCTTCCGGCCGGAGCATGCCCAACCCAGGGCCGCTCGGGGATGTTCTCCATTTGATCCCACCGATCAGATCCGGAACTTTTGGTGAACACTTGATGCTCCTATAATGTTCCAAAGGTCACCCTCCCCTCCGCCACCACCGAAATGCTGCCGGCGTCGGAAAGGGGATCTGTCCCCAGCGCGTCCCTGCGACGGCCCCCGGATCGCCGAAGCACTTGGTTCCGGCATACGGGCCCCTTGCCAAGGGCCGCAAAGTCGGACGCTGAGGCGAACATGCGCGGGCCTCGGGAAACGGGACCCGGTGCCGGACCGGGCCCGATCAGGCCCAGCGCTGCGCCGCAGCCGGGACAGGCCCGCCGATGCCCCCGACACGGAGCCAAAAGCGCGGGATCTTGACCTGCACCGCGCAGGAACCGACCCCTTTCCGAAATTTGCAATTCGCAGGTCGACAAGTCCCCAGGCTTTGCAAAGACAGGCAATGCCATTTTCTGCCTGATCCAAAGCGCAGAACCACAAGAGAGTGCGCCTTGGCGCGGCAGGCGTGCAGGAGGCGCAATCTGGGACGGTCAGGCAGGGCGGACAGCCTATCCCGGCAGGACAGGCCCATGCGTGCGAGAGAGATATTGGGATTTCGGTCCATGACCCAGCGCACCCCCCGGAGAATAAGACAGGGGTCACGCCCGGAGCGCCTTGCCCGCCTTCTGCCAAAGTAAGCACGCAGACCGGGGCGGCGCGTCACGGATGCGTCTCTCAGCGGAAGGTGACACCCCGTGAGGGGCTGCGGGACAACGGGGACTTGCCCTTCCCGACCGAAGACGGCTTTCTGCGTTCACGTTCCAGAAAAGGCCTGCCCATGTCGCTTTCCCTGCCCCGATCCCTGCCGCCTTCGCTTCGGTCGCTGCCGCCTCTTGCTCTGTTTCTGATGCTGGCGGGGGCGCAAAGTGCCTCGGCGCATATCGTGCCCACCGGCAGCGGCGGGCTGAGTGCCGGGTTCGAGCATCCCTTTACCGGCTACGATCATTTCCTGGCGATGTTCTCGGTCGGGCTGTGGGGGGCGCAGATGGGTGGGCGCCGGGTCTGGACCCTTCCCGTGACCTTCCCGATGGTCATGGTGATTGGCGGCATCGTCGGCATTGCCGGTCTTCAGGTGCCCGGGATCGAGACCGGCATCGCCCTGTCGATCCTTGTGCTGGGCGCGGCGATTGCGCTGGCCTGGAAACCACAGGAGTGGGCCTCTCTTGCGATCATCGGCTTTTTCGCGCTGTGTCACGGCTATGCCCATGGGGCCGAGCTGCCGCTGGCGGCAAACCCCGCCGATTACGCCGTGGGCTTTGTTGTCGCCACAGGGCTGATCCATGTCATCGGTGTCGGGGTCGGTCTGCTGCTGGGGCCGCTGTGGCAGGGTCGGATCTGCCGTCTGCTGGGCGGGGTTATTGCGCTGTGCGGGATCGGCTACCTTGTGGCCTGAAGGCCTGGGCCCGCGCCTTGGGGCGGCGATTGCGTGCCTCCTGACGGGCGCGGCCCTTCTGACGCTCTGCGGGTTTCTGGCCCCGGCGCCGGTGGCACAATGGCTGATGCAAAGCGGGTTGCACCCCGCCTTCCTGGTTCCGGGCCTGGGGCTGGGCCTTGCCCTGAGCCAGATGTCCCGACGCAGCACCGGCACGGTCTTTCTGGGCTGGGCGGCGGGGATCGGGCTGGGGATCTTTTTCTCGGGCGGGCTGTTTGCGCTGATCGGCCAGATCCCCGGGGCGACGTCCCACCATTTCCTGCTGTTCCCGGCCTCGGTTCTTGCCATCGGCGGGGCGCTGCTGGCGGGCTGGCGGGCCCTGCCAGTGCTGGGGCCGCCGCTGGCGCTGCTGGCGGGGACGGCCTGCGGCGCCTCCATCGTGCTGTACGACCCCAGCGCGGCCTCGGGCGATGTGACGATCCGGCTGCTGGGCGCCGGACTTGGCCTCTGGCTGCCGCTGACGGCCGCGCTCTTGCTGGGGTGCCTGCCGCTCAGGGTCGGGCGGATCGGCGGGCGCATTGCCGGCAGCTGGCTGGTGGCCATCGGGCTGCTCTATGGCGGGCTGGCCGCGATCAACCCGCCGGGAGTGCCCTATGCGCCGGTGCTGGCGCCGCCCCCGGGGGCCATGGGAGGGCCCGGCTCCCCTCCGGTGATCGCCGGACCCGGAGGCGATGCCTTCCCCGGTTTCGGATCCAGCACCACCCTGCCCGGCCAGCCCGCAGGCGGCTTCCAGCCCTAAGGGCTAGTCGCGCCCGCGGATCCGCCAGAGCGCCAGCAGGCTGAGCAGCGCCGAGAGCAGAGCGAAGGCGATGCTGACGGGTTTCAGCGCCCACAGAAGGCCCGCAAGCCCCACCAGCACAACCGGCACGCTGATCGCCAGGTAGCTGATGGTGAAGTAAAGCGCGATGGTACTGCCGCGACGCGCCTCCGGGGCGGCAGAGCCGACGGCGCCCAGACCGCTTCGGAACGCAAGGCCATGGCCCAGCCCGGCGATCAGCGTCCCCGGCAGCAGCCCCCAGAGCGTTTCCGCCCAAAGCCCTGCGGCGATCACCAGCACCCCGAGCGTCAGCACCACACAGCCCAGCTTCAGATGGCTGCGCCCGGGCAGCGTATCGGCCAGGATCTGACCGGCGGTGGAGGCCAGGAACAGGAAGCCCGCGACGAAGCCCACAAGGAAATGGCTGTGATAGCCCATGGGATCGGCCAGGAAGCTGGGCACCACGGCGGAATAGAAGCCCGTCACCATGAAGCCGGCAATCGCCACAAGGGCGGCGGGCAGGAAAACCCCCGCCACTTCGGAAGGAAGCGTGGGCCGCTGCGGCGCAAGGTCGGGATGATCGGCGCGCGCCACCGTCTCGGGCACCGTGAGGAAGGCCAGACCGGCCAGGATCACCAGGGCGATATGCACCAGATAGGGCGTCAGCATGGGATCGGGCAGGTATTGCACCACGGCCCCCGCCACCAGCGGCCCAAGGCCAAGCCCCCCCATGTTCACCCCCGTGGCGGTCAGGATGCCGGCGCGCTCCTGCCCCTCGGGGACCAGATCCATCACCGCCGCCGTCGCGGTGCTGGCAAACAGCCCCGCCGACAGACCTGAAAGCACCCGCGCCAGCAGGATCCCCCAAAGCCCTCCGGAAAGCGCAAAGCAGATCCCGCTGACCAGCGACAGCGCAAGCCCCGCGAACAGCAGCGGCTTGCGCCCGATCTGGTCGGACCAGGTGCCGGTCAGCAGCAGCGCGCCGATGACGCCCGCCGCATAGACGGCATAGATCACGGTGATCATGAACTGGGAAAGATGGAACTGCTGCTCGTACAGCGCATAGATCGGCGTCGGCAGCGTCGTCCCCATCATCGCGACCAGGAAGGCGAAGGCGGCGGCGGCGAAGGGCCACCAGCCGCTGCGCGCCTGATCGGGGGAATGGTCAAGGGTGGTCATCTGATCTCCTTTCGGAAGCGGCGGTCGGGATCCGGGCGGGGCCGGATCACCGCCCCCGCCCGAAGGAAGGGTTCAGCGGGAGGGATACCAGCGGGTTTGCGTGGCCTCGGGATCGTACTGCATGGCCGAGGGCATATGCGCGAATTCCAGCAGCAGCCCCCAGGGCGTGCGGCAGAAGCGCGAGGCATTGCCCTTGCCTTCCTCGGGCCCCATGCCCGCCACCGGGCCGTCCAGCAGGGTCGCGCCCGCCGCCTCAAGCCGCTCTGCGGCGGCCTCCATGTCCGAGCAGTAGACCGAGAAATGCTGCGGCCCCATGTCCTCGAAGCGGGGCTGGTCCTCGCGGCCCGGATGGGAGATCTCGAACAGCTCCACCTGGGCGCTGTTGCCCAGCCGCAGCATGGTCACGGCGCGCATCGCGCTGCCCTCGGCCAGGCCGTTGATCGGGTGCATCTTCTCTCCGGGGATCGAGGGCCCCTCCGGGGTGGCGGCGCGAAACAGCACGGTGGCGCCAAAGGCCTCCTCGAAGAAGGTTTCCGCCTGCCTGATGTCCGGGACGACGACGCCGACATGTTCAAGCCCCAGGAACGGGTTCGCGGTTCTGTCCAATGCCATGGGAATCTCCTTTCTTCTGGGCGGGCATGGGCGGGACGGCCCCTTACGGGCGTCGCGGCGCCCTGCCGCGCCTCTGGAGACCCAACGCGCAACAGGCTGTGGCGTTTCTTAACGGATCAGCAAGGGTGCCCTTCCGAAACGCTGACGGTTCCTGAAAACGCAAGACGCCGCGCCCCCGGACAGGAGGCGCGGCGCCATGGTGTTTCCGAAGACGATAGACTCATCGGCCGCCGGTGGCGGCGATCCATTCGGCGATGCCCGGCCAGGTATCGGTCAGGGTGCGGCGCCCCATGAAGAGGCCGATATGGCCGCCCGGCACCAGCTTCTGCGTGATCTGCGCATCCGGGGTGCCCAGCAAGCCGCGCGCGGCAAAGACCTGTTCCTGCGTGGTGATGTCGTCGCTTTCGCCGGCCAGCAGGAAGGCGGGACAGGTGATCGCCCCCAGATCCAGCTTGCGGCCCAGCCCGATGAACTCTCCCTTCGCGAAGAGGTTCTTCTTGAACAGCAGCTCGATCGCCTGAAGGTAATAGCGCCCCGGCAGGTCAAGCGGGCGTTCGTACCAGCTTTCGAAGGTCTCGCTGCGCTCCAGGTAATCCTCGTCCTCGATATGGGTATAGAGGTCAATGAACTTGTTCAGGTACTGCTTGTCGGGGTGCATGTTCTTCCAGCCGGTCAGCATGAACTGCCCCAGCATCCGCCCCTTGCCCGCCTTCACCATGTCCTCGTAGACCGACAGCGGGATCTCATGCGCCATGTTGCGGATCGGGCCGTCCCCGGCATCGGTGTCGATCGGAGAGCCCGCCAGCACCAGCCCCGCGACCTTCTCGGGGAAGCGGGCGGCATACATGGCCGACATCCAGCCGCCCTGGCACAGCCCGACCAGGATCACCTTGCCGCCCAGGTCGTCGACCGCGACGTTGATCTCGGCCAGGTACTTGTCGATGTCGAAGTCGCGCATCTCGGGGGTGGCGGTCTTCCAGTCGGTGCACAGCACCCGGCCCAGACCGCAGCCCACCAGCGTTTCCACCAGGCTCTGCCCGACGTCGTAATCCGCGATGGTCGAGGAATGGCCCGCGAAGGGCGCATCCACGATCACCGGCAGGCCGGTGCCGCTGCCGCCGAAATCACGCAGCCGCATGGTGTCGAGATCCAGCACGATGTCGTTCTTCGTGGCCCATTTCGGCTCTGGCGGGCGGGTGATCGCCACCGCCTCTCCGATGTAGCGCAGGCTGTCTTCCAGCGCCTTGAACCCGGCATCCTCCATCTCCATCCAGGCGGCCATGGGCCAGAACCAGGGCACGGAATGCTCGATCTTCGGGGAAGTCGTCTTGTCGGTCATCTGTTGGCTTTCCTACGGCGCCGGACGCCGGAGGCCGGGCAAGGGGCCTGTGCCGGACGGGGCGGAAATGCCTGCGCAACCGGCCTTGGTCTCTGCCCCGGTCGGCCGCGGCCGGGCATAATAACTATGTACCTTGCAACACGCGTCACGGGGAAACCCGGGAACTTTCCGCGCTGCGGCATGGGGCTGTCAACCCTGCGTCAGGTCACATCCCCTTGCCCGGCGGACAATGGCACCCGCCCCACGACCAGAGGCTGAGCGAAACGAAAACCGGCGCCCGCAGGACGGGCGCCGGTCAGGGATTTCAGCGATCCGGATAGGCTTAAGCGGGGGCGGCGCGCTTGCCCAGCAGCTGGCGCAACGCCGTCGGCAGGATCAGCACGATGCCCACCACGGTCGCCGTCAGATCCGGAGCGACCAGCAGGATCGCCGCCAGCGCCAGAACGATGCGTTCAAACCAGGCGAGCGGCGCGAAAAGCCAGTTCGACACCGCCGCCGACAGCGCCCAGATGCCCAGAACCGCGCCCCCGAAGGCCAGGAAGAAGGCCGGCCAGGTGAAGCCGTCGGTCACCAGCAGCAGCGCCGGCTGGAAAACGAAGATGAACGGCACCAGCGCCTTGCCCATGCTGAGGCGGAAGGCGGTGTTGCCGGCCTTGAAGGCATTGGCCCCCGCGATCCCCGCACCCGCATAGGCCGCCATCGCCACGGGCGGCGTCACATCCGCCAGCACCCCGTAGTAGAAGACGAAGAAATGCGCGACCAGCGGCTGCACCTGCAGCAGGCCCAGCACCGGCGCGGCCACGGCGACCATGATGATGTAGTTCGCCGTCGTCGGGATGCCGCAGCCCATCAGGATGCAGACGATCGCCGTCAGCAGCAGCGTGAACAGCAGCGTCAGCGTCGAGACGCCCATCACCTCGAACGGCAGCACCGACAGCCAGCCCGACACTTCGGTTGCCCAGTTGGCGGCGACCCCGGTCACCATGTAGGCGATCTTGAAGCCGACGCCGGTCAGCGTCACGACACCGATCACCACGCCCACAAGGGCGGCGGCGGCGGTCACCGAAAGCGACTGGCGCGCGCCCAGGATGAAGCCTTCCCAGACCCCGTGCACGGTGCCCTTCAGGCCCTCGACCAGGCCACCGGCCATGATCTGCTGAATCGCCAGCACCACGATGCAGGCCGAGATCGAGTAGAAGGCGGCGGCGAAGGGCGTGCGGCCCGACAGCAGCACGGCGACCAGGATGACCAGCGGCAGAACCGACAGCCAGCCCTTCTTGAAGACCTTCCAGGCATTGGGCAGCTCGGACGCCGAAAGGCCGCGCAGGCCAAGGCGGCGGGCCTCAAGGTGCACCTGCACCAGCACCCCGAAGAAGTGCATGAAGGCCGGCACCAGTGCCGCGGTCAGGATGGTGGTCAGCGGCACGCCCAGATATTCGATCATCAGGAAGGCCACGGCGCCCATCACCGGCGGCGTGATCTGCCCCCCGGTGGAGGACGCGGCCTCGACCGCCGCCGCGAAGTGGCGCGGATAGCCGATGCGGATCATCGCCGGGATGGTCAGCGACCCGGTGGTCACCGTATTTGCGATGGACGAGCCCGAGATCGAGCCCAGCAGCGCCGAGGACACCACCGAGACCTTCGCCGGACCGCCCGCATAGCGCCCCGCCAGCGCCGAGGCGATATCGATGAACAGCTGCCCCAGCCCGATCCGCGTCGCCATGACGCCGAACAGCACGAAGTGGAACACGTAGGTCGCGATCACCCCCAGGGCCGTGCCGTAGACCCCCTGAGAGGTCAGGTAGAGGTGGTTGACGATATTGGCCCAGCTGGCGCCCGGATGCACCAGGATGCCGGGCATGCTTTTGCCGAAATAGGCATAGGCGATGAAGATCAGCGCGATCACCGGCAGCGGCCAGCCCATCGAACGGCGCACCGCCTCAAGCAGCACGACGATCAGGATGGTGCCCATGGCGATGTCGATGGGCAGCGGGTTGCCGACCCGGAACGCCAGATCCGCGTAGATCCAGGGCACGTAGAAGGCGGCGATCGCGCCCGCGATCATGAACACCCAGTCCCAGATCGGCAGGCCCAGCGGCGCCAGCACCGAGGGCTTGATCTCTTTCTTGCCGAAGGCCGAGAAGCTCAGGAACACCAGCGCCAGCGTCGTGCCCATGTGCAGCCCGCGGTGGGTGGTGGCCTGGGGAATGCCGAAGCCGGCGGTGTAGTAGTGATAGCACGACAGCGCGAACAGGATCAGCGAGGCGGCGATGGCCAGTGGCCGCGCCAGCACCCGGAAACGCAGCTCGGGGTCGAATTTCTCTTCCAGTGCCTGAAGTTCGTCGGCGCTGAGGCTGCGGATCTCCTCGCCCTCGGGCGGCGGCGTTTGGGGTTTGTCCTGGGTCATCGGGACTCCGGATGGATGAAACATGAAAAACGCCGGACCGGACCCGGTGGGACCCGTCCCGGCAAGCACATGAAAAAGAGACGGGGCCGCGACATGCACGGCCCCGTTCCGATCAGCCTCTGTCGGGCCGGATCACTCGGAAATCAGGCCGGCTTCCTTGTAGAACTTCTCGGCGCCCGGGTGCAGCGGGATGCCGATGCCGTCCAGCGCGGTCTCCAGCGTGATCGACTTGCCCTTGGCGTGGCCCGCGTCCAGCTGCTTGCGGGTGTTCTCGTTCCACAGCGCCTTGGTGATGCCGTAGATCAGATCCTCGGGCTGGTCGGCCGAGGTGATCCACTGCGCGCCCACAGACAGGGTCGGGGTGTCCGCCGCGACGCCCTCATAGGTGCCGCCCGGGATCATGTCGGCCGAGAAGAAGCCGTAGGTCTCGCAGATCGAGGGGGCCTCGTCGCAGGAGATCGGCACGATGGTCACGTCGTGCTGGCTGGCCAGCTCGGCGATGGCGCCCGCCGGGTAGCCGCCGACGAAGAAGAAGGCGTCCATGGCGCCGTCACGCATCCGGTCCGCCGCCTGATCGGGTTTCAGGAACTCGGCCTTCACGTCGTCCTGGCTCAGGCCGTAGCCCTCCAGGATGATGCGTGCATCAACCAGCGTGCCCGAGCCCGGCTCGTCCATCGAGACGCGCTTGCCCTTCAGGTCGGCGACGCTTTTCACGCCCGACTCTGCGCTGGCGACCAGGTGGATGGATTCAGGGTAGAGCGTGGCGATGGCGCGCAGCTTCTCGACCGCGGGCTTGCCGTCCCAGATGCCGGTGCCGGTATAGGCCCAAGTCGCGACGTCGGACTGCGAGAAGCCCGATTCCAGCGTACCGCCGGCAATCGCGTTGATGTTGGCAACCGAGCCGTTCGAGGACAGCGCCGAGGCCACCAGGCCCGGCACGCCGCAGGAACCGCCCTGGTCACAGGCGCGCGAGCCAGGCGGGCTCGAGATCGCGTTGGCGAGCAGACCGCCGATCGGGTAGTAGGTTCCCGAGGTGCCGCCGGTGCCGATCCGGAAGAACGACATCTCCTGCGCGCCGGCGCTGCCGGCGGTCAGGGCTGCGGCCAGGGCAATGCCGGCCCAGAGGGTCTGGTGTTTCATCGACTACTCTCCATCATCGATTTCGTGCCATTGATTAGGCACATGCTAACGACCGATCACGGAGCTTCACAAGGGCGTTAACGCAAAACCTTGCGTCGCGATGCAGATGACCCTGGGAGAGCCGGCCCGGCACGGAGCAAGCCCCGCGCCGAACCGGAGAGCGCCTCAGGCCGGCAGCTCGTCCAGGTAGTGTTCCAGCGTCAGCGGATAGTCCCGGACCCGGACGCCGGTGGCATTGTAGAGCGCATTGGCGATCGCCGCCGCCACGCCGCACAGACCCAGCTCTCCGACGCCCTTGGCCTTGAGCGGTGTCGCCGAGGCATCGGCGGTGTCGAGGAAGATCACCTCCTGCACGGGGATATCGGCATGGACCGGCACCTCGTAGCCGGCCAGGTCATGGGCCGGGAAGAAGCCGCGCCCGGTGTCGATGGCGGCCTCTTCCATCAGCGCGGCGCCCACGCCCATGACCATGCCGCCAATCACCTGGCTGCGCGCGGTCACCGGGTTCAGGATCCGGCCCGCATCGCAAACCGCCAGCATCCGGCGCAGGCGGATCTCTCCGGTCAGGGCATGCACGCCCAGCTCGACGAAATGCGCCCCGAAGGTGGCGACGATCTGGCGCTTGCGGAAATCGCCGAAGCGGATCGCGTCCTCGGCCACGATCTCTCCTTCGGCGGCCAAATCGGCCAGGCTGCGCGCCCCGTCGCTGCCCCGGACCGTACCGGCCTCGAAGACCAGCGTATCGGCATCGTTGACGCCCAGCCGGCGGGCGATCTCGGTGCGCAGCGCCAGGCCCGCCGCATAGACCCCGGCGGTGGCGCTGGCCGCGCCCCATTGCCCGCCCGAACCGGCAGAGGCCGGCAGGTCGCTGTCGCCCAGCCGCACCTCGACCGCCTCCAGCGGCAGGCCCAGCACCTCGGCTGCCGTCTGCGCCAGGATCGTGTAGCTGCCGGTGCCGATGTCTGTCATGCTGGTCTCGACCAGCAGCCGCCCCGAAGGCTGCAGCCGCAGCCGCGCCCCCGAGGTCATCGCCGGGCCGCCCCGGTAGGCCCCGGCCACGCCCCAGCCCAGCATCCAGTCGCCATCGCGGCGGCTGCCCGGGCGCAGCGGCCGGTCAGACCAGCCGAAGGCCTCCGCGCCGCGGGTCAGGCATTCGCTGAAATGCCGGTCCGAGAAGGGCTTGTCGGGATCCTCGGGGCTGACCTGGGTGTCGTTTCGGATCCGGAAGGCCACCGGGTCCATGCGCAGCTTCTCGGCCATCTCGTCCATGGCGATCTCCAGCGCCATCAGGCCCGGCGCCTCGCCGGGGGCGCGCATGGCATTGGACTCGGGCAGGTGCATCTCTCCCAGGTGATGGACGAAAAGCCGGTGCGCCCCGGCATAGAACCAGCGGCTCTGGTCCACCGCGTTCTCGCCCCGCCCGCCGGGCAGCGTGTTTGACAGCGCGGTATGGGCGATGGCGGTGATCCGGCCGTCGGCCTCGGCGCCGATGCGGATGCGCTGCAGCGTCGCGGCCCGGTGCGAGGTGTTGTTCATCACCGCCGGACGCGGCAGCGCCACCTTCACCGGACAGCCCAGCCGCCGCGCCGCCTGCGCCGCCAGGATCGCATCGGCCCGCAGCACCAGCTTGGTGCCGAAGCCGCCTCCCACGTAGGGGCTGATCACCCGCACCTGGTCCTCGGAGAGGCCGAAGGTGCTGGCCAGGCCCGTGCGCGCCCATTCCACCATCTGGTTGGAGGTCCAGACCGTCAGCCGCCCGTCCTGCCAATGCGCCAGCGTCGCATGGGGCTCCATCATGGCATGGGAATGCGCGGGCGTGCTGTAATCATGGTCCAGCCGCACCGGGGCGGCGGCAAAGGCAGCCTCGAAATCGCCGACGCGCGCCACCGGATCGCGGGCATCCTCGCGCCGCTCGGGCCAGAGCCCATGCAGATCGAAACCGCCCGTCTCCCCGGCATAGTCGACCTCCACCCGGGCGGCGGCGGCGCGGGCTTCCTCGAAGCTGTCGGCCACCACGACGGCGATGGCCTGGTGGTAATGCACCACCTCGTCGCCGCCAAACAGCGGCGCGACGTTGAAGGCGAAGGGCTTGGGCATCTTGCCGACCTCGGGGGCGGTGACGATGCCGATCACCCCGGGCATGGCCGCTGCGGCAGTGGTGCGCATGGCGGTGATCCGGCCCCGGGCGATGGTCGCCAGAACCGGATAGCCGACCTTCTGGCCCTCCAGCACGTCGTGCTGCTCATAGGCGTAGCGGGCCGCGCCGCTGACCTTCAGCGGGCCGTCGATGCGGGTGGCGGGCTGGCCAAGGATGCGCGACAGGTCGATCCGGCTGTCACCGGCGGGCTGGTCGAAATCCATCATGCGGCCTCCTTCAGCAGAGCGGCCAGGGTGCGGGTGGCCAGGGGGATCTTGAAGGCATTGCCGGACAGCGGGCGGGCGCCCTCCAGCAGGCGCTCCATCACCGCACCGGCCCCGCGCGGCAAGGCGGCATCGGCCTCGGGGCGGCGCCAGGGCTTCGGGGCAACCCCGCCCAGCGCCACGCGACCGGTGCCGTCGGGCTGCAGGATCAGCGCGACCGAGACCAGCGCGAAGGCATAGGAGGCGCGGTCGCGCACCTTGTGATACAGCTGCCGACCGCCCACCGGCGCCGGCAGGGTGACATGGGTGATCAGCTCTCCGGGGCGCAGCACGGTGTCGTGCTCGGGCATGGCGCCAGGCAGCCGGTGAAAGGATTCCAGGGGGATCTCGCGCCGGGCGCCGTCGGCGGAAAGCGTGCCGACCTCGGCATCGAGGGCCCGCAGCGCAACCGCCATGTCGGAGGGATGCGTGGCAAGGCAGGCCTGCGAAGTTCCGATGACCCCCAGCGGGCGGGTCACCGCGCCGGGCGTGGAAGCCGCGCAGCCGGACCCGGGCAGGCGCTTGTTGCAGGGCATGGCGGTGTCGTAGAAATAGGGGCAGCGCGTGCGTTGCAGCAGGTTGCCCCCGGTGGTGGCCTTGTTGCGCAGCTGGCCGCTGGCCCCGGCGGCGATGGCGCGGGTCAGCAGCGGGTAGTCGCGGCGCACCCGGTCATCTGCCGAAAGCGCGGTATTGCTGACCAGCGTTCCGATGCGCAGCCCGCCGGCGGGCGTTTCGGTGATCTGGTCCAGCCCCAGCCCGTTGACGTCGATCAGATGGGCCGGCGCCTCGATCCCCAGTTTCATCAGGTCCAGCAGGTTGGTTCCCCCGGCGATGAAGCGCGCGCCCGGCAATTCGGCGGCGCGGGCCACGGCCTGGGCGGCATCGCTGGCGCGGTGATAGCTGAAGGGTTTCATGCCTGCGCCTCCGCCACATCGCGGATCGCCGCGAGGATGTTGGCATAGGCGCCGCAGCGGCACAGGTTGCCCGACATGCGTTCGCGGATCTCGGCCTCGGTGATCTGCACCGGGGCGGTCAGATCGGCGGTGACATGGCTGGGGATATTCGCGCGGATCTCCTCCAGCACGGCACAGGCGGACTGGATCTGCCCGGGGGTGCAATAGCCGCACTGGAAGCCGTCGCGGGCCACGAAGGCCTGCTGCATGGGCGACAGCGCCTGCGCCGAGCCCAGTCCCTCGATGGTCTCGATCCGGTCGCCGTCATGCATCACCGCCAGGCTCAGGCAGGTGTTGATGCGGGTGCCGTTCACGGTGCAGGTGCAGGCGCCGCACTGGCCGTGGTCGCAGCCCTTCTTGCTGCCGGTCAGGTGCAGATGCTCGCGCAGCGCGTCCAGCAACGTGGTGCGATTGTCCAGCGTCAGCCGGTGCGGGGTGCCGTTCACCGTCAGCGTCACGCTGCTGCGGTAGGGATCTTCGGCCGGCGCGGCACCGCGCCCGGCATCAGGGGTGGCGAAGGCCGCCCGGCGGGCCAGAGGCCCGAAGGGAACCGGATGGGGGATGGCCATGGCGTCTCCTGTCAGTTCAGTCATTGCGCCGCGCCTCGTCGCGCGGCTGCTCCGGTCTGGACCTTAGGGCGCCACGGCGCGGGCACCAGCCCGGGCGTCCCGCGCGCCCGCCTTCACGTTTTCGTAGGCCCCCGCCAATGCCCGTCCTGCGGGCAGCGCCCAGGGGCCGCAGCCGCCCGGCGTGCCGCAAAATGGGGCGGCAGCCCGCTTGCCGTAACGGGCGCGTCACCACGGCCCCTCCCCCTTGGCCCGGATCCCGCTATCATATGCAGGACATGTTCAAGACCCCCGGAGAGTTCATGCCGCAAACCCCGCCGCGCCCCGCGTCCCCATCCCGTGCCTGGCACGAGCGCCCGGCGTTGCTGCAGGCGCTGGCGCAGGGACAGCTGCATCCGGCCTTCCAGCCGGTGATGGACCTGCGCAGCGGTGCACTGGCGGGCTTTGAGGTCCTGGCCCGCTACGAGGCCCCCGACACCGGCCCCCTGTCCCCGGCCCAGATCATTCCCGCGCTGGAGCGCCACGGCCTGATGGATGCCCTGCTCGATACCTTCCTGCTGCGCGCCTGCACGGCGGCGGCCAGCTGGCCCGGGCAATTCACCCTGGCCTTCAACGTCGCCCCCGACCAGCTGCGGCAGGACGATTTCACCCAGCGCATCGCCACCCTGGTTGCCCCCACCGGCTTTCCGCTGCACCGGCTGGAGCTGGAAGTGACCGAGAACCTGATGGTCGCCGATGACGGCCAGGCGGAACGGACTCTGCATGCGCTGGCCGCGCTTGGCGTGCGGCTGGCGATCGACGATTTCGGCACCGGCTATTCCAGCCTGACACGACTGGAGGCCTTTCCCTTCCACAAGCTGAAGATCGACGCCGGCTTCATCCATGGCATGGCCGACGCCCCCAGCAAGCGGCGCATCGTCACCGCCGTCATCGGCCTGGGCCACAGCCTGGGGCTGAGCCTGGTGGCCGAGGGCATCGAGACCGAGGCCGAGCGCAGCCAGCTGCGCGCCCTGGGCTGCGATCTGGGCCAGGGATGGCTGTTCGCCCGCGCCCTGCGCCCGGTCGAGGCCGCCAGCTTCGCCATGCGCCATCAGGACACCCCCCCCCCCGCGCAGCCCATCGACAATTCGCCGTTCCAGCAGCTGCACCAGCTCAATACCCTGTACGAGCGCATTCCCGTCGGCCTGTGCTTCCTCGACCGGGAAGCGCGCCACGTGCGCACCAATGCCCGGTTCGCCGCCATGCACGGCCTGACCCAGGAAGAGCTGGAAGGCACCTCGGTGCGCGATCTGCACGACACGGCCCTGCGCGACACCGTGCTGGCGGTGCTACACCGGGCGCTGGTCAGCGACAATCCAATCGAGCAGCTTTACCGCACCAACGGGCGCGATTACCTGACCTTCTGCAGCCGGGTGCTGGCCGGGCCCGGCGATGTCATCGGGTTTTCCGTCGTTGCCATCGACGTCACCGAACGCCAGGCGACCCTGCGCACCCTGCGCACCATGGAGGAACACCTGCGCCATGCCTCCGAGCTGCACATGGACATCATCTGGGGCGCCCAGCCGGACGGAGAGATCGACTATATCGGCCCCACCACCACCGACCTGCCCGGAGAGACCATGCAGGCGCGGATCACCCGCTGGCTGCATAATGTCCACCCCGAGGATCATCCCCGCGTCCAGGCGGAATGGCGGGCCACGGTGCCGCTTGGCACGCCGTTCCAGTGCCTGTTCCGGCTGCGCGGACCCTTTGGTCAGTACCGGCTGATGCGCAGCCGAAGCAGCCCCTACCGGGCCGCCGACGGGACCATCCTGCGCTGGTACGGCGTCATCACCGAGGAGGTCGCGGAGCCCGGGCCGCCGGCACTGCCCGGCTGACGGGCAGCGCCCGACCGGCGGCCACGGCTGCCCCGGGGTTTCCCGGCGCGTCGCCTTGGCCCCGGCCCGCAAAGCGGCCAGTCTGCCCCGGCCCGCCCCCCGGAGACCCCCGATGATCACCCTCAAGCAGATGCGTTTTTTCCTGGCCGCCATGGAGCAGGGCACGCTGACCCGCGCTGCCGAGGCGATGGGCGTCAGCCAGTCGAACTTTTCCGAGCAGGTGATCCGGCTTGAAGAAGCCCTGGGCGCCACGCTTTTCATCCGCACCAACCGCGCGCTGGAACTGACCGAGGCGGGGCGCAACTTTGCCCCCCATGCCCGCGCCAGCCTGGAGGCGCTCCAGCAGGGCGAACGCGCGGTGCAGGATCTGCGCGGCCTGGCTGGCGGCATCGCAAGTTTCGGCACCTTCGGCAGCGCCCACCACTACTTTCTGCGCGCCCTGATCCGGGATTTCCGCCAGGCCTATCCCGGGATGCGGCTGCGGCTGGTGGGCAACAACTCGGCCGAGGTCGCCCATGACGTCAGCGAGGGGCGGCTGGAAGCCGGCCTTGTCATGCTGCCGGTGCAGGAACGCAACCTGATCGTCAGCGAGCCGGTCTGGTCCACCCCGGTGGGCTATCTCAGCGTCGTTCCGGCGCGGGCGCAGGCGCCGAAGACGATCCTCGATCTGGCGCGGGCGCCGCTGATCATGACCGAGGCCCGCTGGGGCCGGGGCGACCCGGTGCGCCGGATCCTGAACGAACGGGCCCGTGCCGCCGGCGTTGCCCTGCATCCGCTGGTCGAGGTGGAGCACCAGATCACCGGGCTGGAACTGGCCCGCGACGGCATCGGCGACGTGCTGGCGACCCGGCCCATCGTGCATCACCTGGGCTTTGGCGACAGCCTGCACTGGGTCCCGCTGGAGCCGCCGATCTTCGAGACCTTCGCCTTCATCCAGAACCGCGACGTGACGCTCTCACCCGCCACCCGCGCCCTGAAGGAGCTGCTGCGCCAGCATCTGGCCCGGATCCAGACCCGCTACCAGGACCTCTGAGCAGCCATCGGTTTTCCCGATGCAAGCCGCCTGTCCGGCTCTCTTCATCGCGGCCCGGTCAAATGTCACCCTGAGATGCATATTGGACCCTCAGGACGAAAAGAACATGACACAGGGACGTTACTGCATCATCGGCGCCGGGGCCGCCGGGATGGGCGCGCTGAAGACCCTCACCGATGAGGGCATCGCGGTCGACTGCTTCGAAAAGGATGCCGAGGTCGGCGGCCACTGGCACCACGATTACGAGGCGCTGCACCTGATCACCGCCCGCGACAGCTCCGGCTTCGAAGGGTTCCCGATGCCGAAAAGCCTGCCGACCTATCCCAGCCGGGAACAGATCCTCGACTACATGCTGGCCTATGCCGATGCCTTCGCCCTGCGCGAGAAGATCACCTTCAACACCGCGGTCGAGGAGATCACCCCGCAGGGCATGGCCGGCACCGAAGGCTGGAAGGTGCGCCTGTCGAACGGCGAAACCCGGGATTACGACGGGGTGATCGTCGCCAACGGCCACCTCTGGAAACCCCGCCTGCCCGCCATCGCCGCCGATTTCACCGGCAAGTCGCTGCATTCGCACGATTACACCAACGTCAATGACATCGAGGGCAAGGTGCTGGTGGTGGGCTTCGGCAACTCCGGCTGCGACCTGGCGGTCGATGCCGCCCAGGCCCGGCGCGATGTCACCATCGCCATGCGGCGCGGCCACCTGTTCCAGCCCAAGACGCTGTTCGGCAAACCCCGCTCCGAGATCCCCTGGCTGGCCACCCTGCCCCCCGAGCAGCAGAACATGATCCTGAACCTGCTGATCCTGGTGTCGAACGGGCCGGCCTCGGAATATCCCGGCCTGCCGGAGCCGGAAACCTTCAACCTCGACGATCAGGCGCCGATCGTGAACGACCTGCTGCTCTACTGGATCCAGCATGGCCGCATTGCCGTCGCCTCGGGGCTGGAACGCATCGAGGGCCGCACCGTCACCTTCAGCGATGGCCGCCAGGAGGATTTCGACACCATCCTCTGGGCCACCGGCTTTGACGTCTGCATGCCCTTCCTGGATCCCGCCCATCTGGAATGGGAGGCCGGCGTGCCGCTGCGCACCGCCGCGACAATCCTGCCGACCACCCGGGAAAACCTTTACTTCGTGGGGCTTTGCGGCCCGCGCGGACCGCAGTGGCCGCTTTACAACCAGCAGGCCCACGCGATTGCCCGGATGATCCGCCTGGCCCGCAGCGAGATCACCGACCTGGCGGCCCGCTTTGCCGCCACCAACACCCCCGAGACCCGCATCGATCTGGTCCGCCGCCACTGGCAGGCCGATTACGACCAGACGATGGCCCAGCTTGGCGTGCTGGCCGCCGCCCGTCCCGTCAGCGGGGACGCCGCCGCACGCGCCTGATCCCGACCCGGCCTAAGCCCCTTTGGCCGGGTCCCAACCAGAAGAAGGCGGACAAATCCGCCAGACCCAGCAACAGGGAAAACCGATGACCAGACCTCTCTCCTCCCCGGGCCAGCCAATGGCGCCGGACGGCCCCGCACGTGCCGAAATGCCCCTGCGCCCCGCCATGGCGATCATGGGCGCCGTGATCGCCTCCATGTTCATCAGCTTCGTGCTGCTGGGCGTCGCGCTGAACCTCGCGATGATGATCAGCCTTGCCGCGGCCATGGTCGGCGCGGCGCTGGCCGGCGTGCGCTTCGAAACCTCCGAACGCTGCCTGACCTCGGCGGTCGGGCAGATCATCCCGCTGGTGCTGATCCTGTTTCGGTGGGCGCGCTGATCGGCGCCTGGCTGCTGTCGGGCACGGTGCCCGCGATCATCTATGCCGGGCTCTCGACCATCTCGCCGAAGTATTTCCTGGTGACGGCGGTCCTGCTGTGCATGGCGACCTCTCTGGCCACCGGCACCTCCTGGGGCACCATGGGGACCATGGGCGTCGCGATGATGGGCGTCGGAGCCGGGCTTGACGTGTCGCCCGCGATCACCGCCGGCGCGGTGATTTCGGGGGCCTATTTCGGCGACAAGCTCTCGCCCCTGTCCGACAGCACCAACCTGGCCCCGGCGGTCTGCGGCAGCACCCTGATCGAGCACATGCAGCGTATGCTCTGGACCACGGTGCCCGCCATCCTCATCGCGCTTCTGGCCTTCTTCCTGATCGGCCTCTTCGGCGGCGGCCACGATGGCGCCAGCACCGACCAGGCCCAGGTCGAGGCGATCCGTCAGGGCCTGCTGGCGCAGTTCAACATCTCGGGCTGGGCGGTGCTGCCGATCATCGTGGTGGTGGCGCTGCTGGCGCTGCGCCTGCCCGCCTACCTCGCGATCTTCGCGGGCGGCCTGGCCGGGGCACTGCTGGCGATCCCGCTGCAGGGCGCCAGCCTGACCCAGGGCCTGAACGTCATGTACAGCGGCTTTTCGGTCGAGACCGGCATCGACAACCTGAACGGCCTGCTGAACCGTGGCGGCATGAGCCACATGTTCGAACTGGCGCTGCTGTTCGTGCTGGCGGTGTCGCTGGGCGGGGTGCTGGAAGGCACCGGCGTCGTCGGTGCCCTGGTCAAGCCGGTCCTGCCGCGCCTCAGCAGCCCGCGCCGGGTCACGCTCAGCGCCATTCCGATGGTGCTGGTGACGCTGGTGATCGGCGCCTCCTTCAGCTTTGCGGCGGTGGTGACGGCGACGATCATGCGCCCGCTCTACGACCAGTTCGACCTGGAGCCCAAGAACCTGTCGCGCACCATCGAGGACATCGGCACCGTCAACGACCCGACCTTCCCCTGGTCCAGCGGCGCGCTCTATGCCTCGGGCGTGCTGGGGGTCGCGACGCTGGATTACCTGCCATTCATGTTCTTCATGATGGCCTCGGTCGCGCTGTCGATCCTCTATGCGGCCACCGGCTTTACCATCACCACCCGCCGCGACCCGGTGGTCCGCCTGCCCGCCTTCCTGGGCGGCAGCCGGGCCCCGGCGCTGGCCCGCGCCCCGCGCGGCTGATCCCGCGGGGGCCGTTCAACCGGCCCCCGTTCCCTTCCGAAAGATCAAGAGACATCATGGACCTGCAAGACATCAAGACCGTCATCGTCACCGGATCGGGCTCTGGCATGGGCCAGGCCTGCGCCGAACGTTTCCTGGCCGAAGGCTGGAGCGTCATCGGCGTTGACGCCCGCCCGCAGGAGGCCGTGCCGGGCTTCCATCCGCTGACCTGCGACATCACCGACGAGGCCGCGCTTTCAGCCGCATTGGACGGGATCGAAGCCGCCGGGGCGGTTTCGGCGCTGGTCAATGCCGCCGGGATCTTCCCGACCTCCAACCTGGAGGATTTCACCCCCGAGCTCTACCGCCGGATCTTCGACGTCAACGTGCTGGGGTCGCACAACGTGGCGCGCCAGGCAAGGCAGCGCATGGCGCAGGGCGGCACGATGCTGATGTTCGCCTCCATCGACGCCTATGCGGTGTCGCGCAACCAGCTGCTTTACAGTGCCTCCAAGGCGGCGGTCCTGTCGCTGGTGCGCTCTCTCGCGGTCGAGCTTGCGCCGCTGGGCATCACGGTGAACGCCGTCGCGCCCGGCTGGGTCGAGACCGCCGGCACGCTGGCCGGGGGCCGCATCGCCGAAGCGGTGAAGCAGGTGCCGCTGGGACGCGCCGCCCAACCCGCCGAGATCGCCGACTGGGCGTGGAAATTCTGCGCCGCCCCGGGCTATGTCACCGGCGAAACGCTGTGCATCAGCGGCGGCATCGTCGTGCGCTAAGGCTCTGAAACGGCAGAAGGGGCGGTCAACCGCCCCTTCGCCTTTCGCTTTGTTGCGTGCTCAGTCGCTCAGCGAACCCTCGCTGTCGCGGCGCGCGTGCATCTTCTTCTTCACCCGCGCGCCGACGATCAGCGGCAGCACGAAGCCGATGATGGCGATGGCCCAGAGCGCGATGGACAGCGGGCTGTCGATCAGCGTCAGCCAGTTGCCGTTGTCGATGGTCACGGCGCGGCGCAGGTTGTTCTCCATCGCGTTGCCCAGCAGCGTGCCCAGGATGATCGGCACCAGCGGCACGTCGAACTTGCGCAGCAGCCAGCCCAGCACCCCGAAGCCCACCATCACCAGCAGGTCGAAGCTGGAGCCCGAGATGCCGTAGATGCCCACGAAGCTGACCATGGCGACGATCGGCATCAGGATGCGCGAGGGGATCATCAGCACCCGGGTGAACAGCCCCACCATCGGGATGTTCATCGCCAGCAGCATGAAGTTGGCAATGAAGAGCGCCGCGATCAGGCCCCAGACCACATCCGGGTTCTGGGTGAACAGCAGCGGCCCCGGCGTGATGTTGAGCGAGAGCAGCACCGCCAGCAGCACCGCAGTGGTGCCCGATCCCGGCACGCCGAGCGCCAGCATCGGCACCAGCGCGCCACCCGCGGCGGCGTTGTTGCCGGCCTCGGGGGCGGCGACGCCGCGCGGATCGCCGGTGCCGAAGGTGTTCTCCTTGTCGACCAGGCGCTTTTCCATCGAGTAGGAGATGAAGGAGCCCAGAGAGGCCCCCGCCCCCGGCAGCACCCCGGCGATGAAGCCCAGCACCGAGGTGCGCAGCATCGTCGGCATGCAGGATTTCAGCATCGAGATCGGCGGGGTCAGGCGGCCGATCTTCAGCTTGCCGCTGTCGCCCTCGGCGCCGCCATGGCGGTTTTCCAGGAAGATGAAGACCTCGGACAGGGCGAAAAGGCCGACGATGGCGACCAGGAAGTCGAGCCCGTCGTAAAGGTGCACCTCACCGAAGGTGAAGCGGGGCACGCCGGTCTGGGTATCGACGCCGATGGTGGCAAGCCCAAGGCCCAGGGCGGCCGCGAAGGCCGATTTCGCCTGATTGGTCGAGCTGACGCCGCCAAGGGTCATGAAGGCCAGCGCGAAGAGCGCGAAATATTCCGCCGGGCCGAACAGCAGCGCAATCTTCACCAGCTGCGGGGCCAGCAGAATCAGCCCCCAGGTGGCAATGAAGGCACCGATGAAGGAGGCCACGCCCGAAAGCGACAGCGCCTCTCCGGCCATGCCCTTCTTGGCCATCGGGTGACCGTCAAGCACGGTCATCATGGCGGGCTCGTCCCCGGGGATGCCCAGCAGGATGGAAGAGATCCGCCCGCCGTACATCGCCCCGTAATAGACCGAGGTCAGCAGGATCAACGAGGGCGTGGCCCCTAGGCCCAGGGTGAAGGCCAGCGGAATGAGGATGGCGACGCCGTTCGAGGGGCCAAGCCCCGGCAGCGCGCCCATGATGGTGCCCAGAAAGCAGCCCAGCAGCGCCAGACCGAGGTTCTGGAAGGTGATGGCCACGGCAAAGCCGTCGCCCAGCGAAGACAGAAGCTCCATGATGCCCCCCTTTCAGAAGCCGAACGGGCCGCGGGCCAGCGACAGCCCCAGGACCAGGTGGAAGATGACGTAGATCCCGACCGAGGTGCCGATGCCCACGGCCACGGCTTCCAGCGCCGACGCGCCCAGGCGCCAGCCCAGGTAGGCGGCGGCGAAGGCGGTCGCGATCAGGAAGCCCGCCACCGGCAGCAGTTCGGAATAGAGCAGCAGCACGACGACGGCGGCGGCCACCTCGGCCAGGCGCGACAGGCTGGGCCAGACAGGTTCGGGATCGGGGCGCAGCGCGATCACCGCGCTGGCGATGGCAAGGATGGTGGCGATGATCAGGGGGAAGGCCTTGGGGCCGACGGCATCCGAGAGGAAGCTTTCTTCGATCGCGAAAGCCGAGATGGCATATCCGATGGCAAGAAGCAGGCCGACGACACCGAAAATGCGATCGCTCATGGCGGATCTCCGGTCGTTGGGGCGGTCTGGAAAGGACGGGGGTGGTTCACCCCCTTCCGGAAGGATCACTTGATGATGCCGATCTCGCGCGAGATGGACTGGATCTGGCTGACCGAGCCCGCCACGAACTTCTGGAAGTCGGCGCCCTGAAGATCCAGCGGTGCCAGGCCGTTGGCCTCCATCACGGCCTTCCATTCGTCCGAGGCATAGAGCGTGCCGATGTCCTTGGCCCATTTGTCATAGGCGGCATCCGACATCTTGCCCGGGGCGTAGAAGCCGCGCCAGTTGGCGCCGATGGCATCGACACCCTGTTCGCGCGCGGTCGGGAAGCTGGCGAATTCGCCCTCAAGCCGCTCGGGCGCAAGGATCGCGATCACCTTGATGTCGCCGGATTCAACAAAGCCCTTGGCTTCGGAAATGTCTCCGGTGAAAGCCTGGACCGAGCCCGCCAGAAGCTGGGTCACCGCCTCGCCGCCGCCATCGAAGGCGATGTATTTCACCTTGCGCACATCCTCGATCCCGTAGGCATTGGCGGCGATCAGCACCTTCAGGTGATCCCAGCCCCCCACGGCCGAGCCCCCCGCGACCGAGACCGAGCCGGGGTTGGCCTTGATCTGGTCCAGCAGCTGGGGAAGCGTGTCGATCTTGCTGTCGGCAGCGACCGCGATCACGCCGTAATCGGCGCCCACGGAGCCAACCCAGCGCACCTGGTCCATGGTGTTGCCGGGATAGGCGCCCTGCGCCAGGCGGGTGGCCGTGGCCGAAGAGGCCGCGACGATCAGGTTGTCGTCGCTGGCACGCTTGTTGACCACCTCGGCATAGGCCACGCCGCCACCGCCGCCGGCCAGGTTGACCACCTGCATGGTGGCATCGATCAGGCCCAGATCCTGCAGCGACTTGCCCACCTGACGGCAGGTGAAGTCCCAGCCGCCGCCGGGGTTGGCGGGGGCGATGCACTCGGGCGTGTCCTGTGCCTGTGCGGCGACGGCGCCAAGCGAGAGCAGGGCAGCGGCCAGCAGGCCGCGGGTTGCGGTAAATTTCATGTCGTCCTCCTCAGGTCGGCCGACCCTCTCCTCAGGGGCGGCGGCAGTCCCGGCAGGCCCGGGCCGGGGGCCACTTTCCTGCGGGTTCCGAATGTGTAACCAATGGAGCTGTCACGAACCTGTCACCGCCCCGTGAAGCGGGCGGATCAGGTCAGCGGGGGAGAATTTGCGATGCGGATCCTGATGGTGGAGGATGCGGAGGACCTGGCCGAGGGGGTGATGGCCCACCTTGCCCGCAGCGGCATGGCCTGCGATCTGGCCCCCAGCATCGAGGATGCGCGCGATGCCCGCCGGGTGCAGCGCTACGATGCGGTGATCCTCGACATCAACCTGCCCGACGGCTCGGGCCTTGGGCTGCTGCGCGAGATGCGCGCGGGCGCGGACCGCACGCCGGTGCTGATGCTGACCGCGCTCGCCTCGGTCGAGGACCGGATCGAGGCGCTGGATCAGGGCGCCGACGATTACCTGGGCAAGCCCTTCGACCAGCGCGAGCTGGAGGCCCGGCTGCGCGCCCTGGTGCGCCGCGAGGCCGAGCGCAAGCAGGAGCAGATCGTGCTGGGCGCGCTGGCCTATGCGCCGGGGCCGCGCAGCGCCACCCTGTCGGGCCGCCCGCTGGAGCTGACCCGGCGCGAGGCCGCGCTGCTTGACGTTCTGATGCGCCACCAGGGGCAGTACCTGTCGAAGACCCGGCTTTACGACAGCCTCTACAGTTTCGACGATGCCGATGTCGGGGTGAATGCGATCGAGCTTTACATCGCGCGGCTGCGCAAGAAGGTTTCGGGCAGCGACGTGGGCATCCAGACCCTGCGCGGCGTGGGCTACCGGATCGGCCTGAATGACTGAGCCCCCCCATGGGCCCCACCCCGAGGCTCTGCCCGCGCCCAGCCTGGCGGCCCGGGTGCTGGGGGCGGTGCTGGTGATCCTGCTGCTGGGCGGGGTGCTGGTGGCGGGGTCGACCTGGTGGAACGGCCGGCTGGCCGCCCGCCAGTCCTATGACCGGCTGCTGCTGGGCGCCGCCCGCGACATCGCGGAATCGATCCGCATCCAGGACGGTGCGCCGCTGGTGGACCTGCCGGTCTCGGCCTTCGAACTGCTGGCCCAGGCGCCCGAGGATCGCGTCTACTATGCCGTCACCGGCCCCGGCGGGCGCTTCATCACCGGGCTGGATGCCACGCTGAAGATCCCCGCCCCGCCGCGCGGCGCCGCCGGCACCGCCTTCTTCGAAGCCCCCCTGAACGGCGAACCCGCGCGCTTTGTCCGCATCACCCGCCGCTTCGTCGAACGCAATTTCTCCGGCCCCGTGGAGGTCGTCGTCGGCCAGACCCAGCGCGCACGGCGGGCGATGACCGGCCAGCTGGTGCTGGATGCCATGCTGCCGATGCTGGCCGCCGGGATCGCCCTGCTGATGATGTCCTGGGTGGTGGTGCGCCGTGCCCTGCGCCCGCTGGAGGCGCTGACCGGCGATCTGGCGCGCCGCGATCCCTACGACCTGACGCCGATGCCCGCCGATGGCCTGCCAAGGGAGCTTCAGGTGATGCTGGGTGCGATGAACCGCTTCATGGGACGCCTCGATGCCCAGGTCTCGGCGATGCGGACGCTGATTTCCGACACCGCGCACCAGCTGCGCACCCCGGTCGCCGCGATCCGCGTGCAGGCCGAGATGGCGCTTTCGGATCCGGGCGAACAGGCCCGGGGCCGCGCGCTGGAGCGGCTTCTGGCGCGCACCCGTTCGCTGGGCACGCTGCTGGATCAGCTGCTGTCGCGCGCGCTGGTGATCCACCGCACCGACAGCGCCCAGCGCACCGCCGTCGACCTGCGCGAAACCGCGCTCGAGATCATGGAGCGCGAGGATCACCTGCTGCTGGCCCCCGGCAGCGAGTTGCGGCTGGAGATCGGCGAGGACCCGGTGATCGTGCGCGCCGATGCCTTTTCCCTGGGCGAGGCGGCGCGCAACCTGCTCAGCAATGCGCTGAGGCACGGGCAGGCGCCGGTGCGGCTGGGGGCCGAGCGGCGCGGCGACAAGGCGCTGCTCTGGGTGCAGGACAGCGGCCCCGGGCCCGATCCGGCGGTCGTGGCGCGCTGGGGGCAACGCTTCAACCGCAGCGCCGGATCGTCCGAGGACAGCGCCGGGATCGGCCTGTCGATCGTTTCGGCGGTGGCGCGGGCCTTCGGAGGCCGGGTGGAGACCCGCGCCGATGCCGATGGCTTCCGCGTCGCGCTGGTGCTGCCCGCCGTAGATCCCCCCGAGAAGGAGCCCCCCGCATGATCCGCGCCCTGCTGGCCCTGCTGATGCTGGCCGCGCCTGCCTGCGCGCAGGAGGCCACCGCGACCTTCGGAACCGGCCCGACGCCCTTCCTGCTGCGCTCGACCACCGACATCACCGTGATCCGCCCCGTGCTGACGCGCTTTGCCGCCCTGCACCCCGAGATGACGCTGACCTACGAACAATGGGGATCGAATGCGCTCTTCGCCCGCGCCCGCGCCGATTGCCGGAACGGCGCCGATCCCGCCGATGCGCTGTTCTCTTCCGCGGTGCAGCAGATGGTCTGGCTGGTCAATGCCGCCTGCGCCGCGCCGCACCGCTCGGCCGCCACCCTTGCCCTGCCCGAAACCCGGCGCTGGCGGGACGAGCTGTGGGGCGTGACCAGCGAACCCGCCGTCATCGCCTACAACAAGCGCCTGCTTCCCGCCGAGGCGGTGCCGCGCAGCCGTTTCGCCCTGCTCGACGCCTTGCGCGAAACCCCCGAACTCTATCGCGGGCGCATCGCCACCTACGACATCGGCGCCTCGGGGCTGGGGTATCTGTTCGCCTATAGCGACAGTCTGGAGGCCTCGACCTTCGGCGCGCTGATGGAGGGCTTTGCCCGTGTCGATGCGGTGGCCACCTGCTGCTCGGCCGAGATCATCGCCGGCGTTGCCGAGGGGCGCTACCTGCTGGCCTACAATGTGCTTGGCTCCTACGCGATCAATGCTGCCGGGCGCGACGTCGGGATGATCCTGCCCGAGGATTACACCCTGGTGCTTTCGCGCGGCTACATGATCCCGAAGGGCTCTGACCAGAGGGCGCTGGCGGGGCGGCTGCTGGACTTCCTGCTGACCCCCAAGGCCCAGGCGATGCTGACGCGCGCCGGCCTCGTCTCGGGGCTGGAAGAGGCCGAGACGGCCCTGCCCCAAAGCGCCCGCCGCCCGATCCCGCTGTCCCCGGCGCTGGTGGTGGCGCTGGATGCCAACCGCCGGGCGCTGCTGCTGGATTTCTGGTCCGACACCTTCCACCTTGGCACCGTGCCCTAGGGCGCATCGGCTGTCCGCCGCCGGTCCCGCCGCTGGCCGCTTTCGCGCGCGCGGGCGCCATGGCATGGAAGCCGGGGCCCAGCCGCCCGCACAGCCGAGGGCCGAAATCTTGCTTCCCCGTTCCCGCCTCCTCCGGGGCATCCTGTCGGTCGGCAGCCTGACGCTGGCCAGCCGCGTCGTGGGCCTGGCGCGCGACGTGCTGATCGCGGCCTATCTGGGCGCGGGCCCGGTGGCCCAGGCCTATCTGGTGGCCTTCACCCTGCCCAACATGTTCCGCCGCTTCTTCGCCGAGGGCGCCTTCAACACCGCCTTCGTGCCGATGTTCGCCCGCCGCCTGGAAGCGGGCGATGCCCCCCGCGCCTTCGCGGAAGAGGCGTTCTCGGGGCTGTTCAGCATGCTTCTGGTACTCTCGGTCGCGGCGCATCTGGCGATGCCCTGGCTGGTCATGGCCCAGGCCGGAGGCTTTCTGGGCGATGACCGCTTCGGCCTTGCGGTGGCTTACGGGCGGATCTGCTTTCCCTACATCCTTTTCATTTCGCTGACGGCGCTGCTGTCGGGGGTGCTGAACGCGGGCGGGCGGTTCTGGGCGGCGGCGGCGGCGCCCGTCCTGATGAATCTGGTGCTGATCGGCGCCATGGTGCTGGCCCGGGCCTGCGGCTGGGACATGGGGCTGGCGATGGCCTGGTCGACGCCCGTCGCCGGGCTGGCCCAGCTGGCGCTGGTCTGGAACGCGGCGCGGCGCATGGGCTTTGGGCTGCGTCTGCGCCGTCCGAGGCTCAGCCCCGAGATGCGGCGCCTGATCGCGGTGGCGGCCCCGGCGGTGCTGGCGGGCGGCGTGGTGCAGGTGAACCTGCTGGTCGGGCGGCAGGTCGGGTCCTTCTTCGATCACGGCATCGTCTGGCTGACCAATGCCGACCGGCTGTACCAGCTGCCCCTCGGGGTCGTGGGGATCGCCATCGGCATCGTGCTGCTGCCCGAGCTGACGCGCCGCCTGAAGGCCGGAGACACCGGCGCCGGGCGCCATGCCTTCAACCGCGCGACCGAGCTGGCGCTGCTGCTGACGCTGCCGGCGGGGCTGGGGCTGATGATCGCCGCCGATCCCATCGTTTCGGTGCTGTTCCGGCGCGGCGCCTTCCTGCCATCCGATGTCGGCCCGACCGCATTGGCGCTGGCGATCTACGGCGCCGGCCTGCCGGCCTTCGTGCTTCAGAAGGTGCTGCAACCGCTCTATTTCGCGCGCGAAGACACCCGCAGCCCGCTGCGCCAGGCACTGTGGGCGATGGCGGTGAACGCAGGGTTGGCCCTGGGGCTGGCGCCACTGCTGGGCTTTGCCGCCGCCGCCCTCGGCACCACCGTCGCGGGCTGGGTGATGGCGCTTCAGCTCTGGCAGGGCAGCCGCCGCTTCGGAGAGGCCGCCCGCCCCGACGCAAGGCTGAAGCGCGCCCTGCCGCGCCTGCTGCTGGCCAGTGCGCTGATGGGCGCCGTGGTCTGGGCCACCCGCCAGGCGCTTGCCCCCTGGCTATATGCCGAGGGATGGCGCTACCCGGCGCTGCTGGCGCTGGTGCTTTCGGGGATGGTCAGCTTCGCGCTGGCCGCCTGGGCCTGCGGCCTGCTGCGCCGCGGCTAGCCCAGCCGGCCCAGCACCCTCAGCCGCACCTCCTCGGGCTCTTCGCCAAGCGCGCGCATCAGCGCCTTCAGGTCGCCGCGCGCGCCATGCAGCTGATCGACCAGCCGCATCACCATGTCGAGCGCCTCGTCCCCCAGATCGAAATCGCAGCACAGGTCGCAGAGCAGTTCCATCCGCGCCAGATCGACGCCCCGGTAGACCGAGCCCGCCTCGCTGTCGGCAGGCAGGATCACCCGGGTGCGCACGAAGCGCGCCAGCAGCGCGTGGTCCAGACGGCCCACCGCCGCGATCGCCTCTTCTTCAGAGTAGAAACCCGTCTCTGCGCTCATGACTGACCTCCCTTGCGCGGATCATAGGCATGGTCCCGGCGCCACTCTTCCATGAAGCGCTTCAGGTCCTCGTCGATCTGTTTCGGCATGGCGATGCGCAGCTCGATGCGCTGATCGCCCGCCGGGCGACCCGCCGCCGCGATGCCGCGCCCGCGCAGCCGCAGCACCTGCCCCGAGGTCGCCCCCGCCGGCACGCTGACCTTCACCGGGCCGGCGATGGTCTGCACCTCGACCTTGGCGCCCAGCACCGCCTCGTCCAGCGCCACCGGCAGGGTCATGACGATATCGTCGCCCTCGCGGCGGAACAGCGGATGCGGGGTGATCGAGAGGGTCACATAGGCATCCCCCGGTTCGGCGCCGCCGAAGCCCGGGCTGCCCTTGCCGCGCAGCCGCAGCACCTGCCCTTCGGAAATGCCCTTGGGGATCTTCACCTCCAGGTCATTGCCCCCCGGCAGGGTGATCCGCATGGAGCCGCCATTGGCGGCCTCCAGAAAGGGCACCTCCAGCGCGTAATGGGCATCCGCCCCGCGCGCCCGCATCCCCTGGCCGCCGAAGCCGCCGGTCCGCCCGCCCCCGCGCCGCAGGAATTCCGAGAAGAAGTCGTTGTCGTCCCCGAACCCCTCGTAGCGCGGGCCCTGGCGGTAGGGGTTGCCGGGCTGTTCGGCATAGTCGCGGTAGAAGGGCCGCTCGCGCGGCTTTTCCTGGCCGCTGGCGTCGATCTCTCCGGCATCGAAACGCTTGCGCGTCTCGGGGTCCTTCAGCAGATCGTAGGCCGCCCCGGCAGCCTTGAAGCGCGCCTCTGCCGCCGCATCGCCGGGATGCAGATCGGGATGGCTGTCCTTCGCGATCTTCCGGTAGGCTTTCTTGATTTCCTCGGCGCTGGCCGTCCGGCCCAGCCCGAGCACGTCATAGGGGTCTTCGCTCATCGCCCGTCCGCCTTGAGTCCTTGCGGAGCGAGTAGACGCCCATCGGGCGCGGGCTGCAACCGCTCAGGCCGTCGTGCCACGCGCCCCAGGCTCAGCCGCGCACTCAGCCCCGGTCCGCCGGCAGGCGCACCGGGTCCAGCCGGTCGTATCCGCGCATCCGGTAGATCGCGTAGGACAGCACCCAGGCCAGCAGGAAGATCCCGATGATCAAGAAGCCAAGATTGTCGAAATTGTCGTTCAGCGCCCCGACAAGGCGCCAGGGCGCGCCGGTCAGGTCCAGCTCCTGGCCCAGCAGGCCCAGTGCCTCGATGCCGCCGATCAGCACCGCCACCACCACCGCGACCAGGGTGATGCAGAGGTTGTAGTAGATCTTGCGCACCGGTTTCAGGAAGGCCCATTCATAGGCCCCCAGCATCAGGATGCCGTCCGTGGTATCCACAAGCGACATGCCGGCGGCGAACAGCACCGGCAGCACGATCATCGAGGACATCGACACCCCCTGCGCCGCCTGGTGGGCGGACATGCCCAGCAGGCTGACCTCGGTCGCGGTGTCGAATCCCAGCCCGAACAGGAAGCCCAGCGGCAGCATGTAGACGGGCCGAGACACCAGGCGGAACATCGGCCGGACCAGCCGCGCCAGCAGGCCGCGGTTGCCCAGCAGCAGGTCCAGATCCTCCTCGGCATAGGGCAGGCCGCGGCGCAGGTCGCGGAAGGCGCGCCAGACGCCGCGCAGGATGACGATGTTCATCCCCGCGATCAGGAACAGGAACAGCGCCGAGATGCAGGTCGAGAAGGCGCTGCCGATGGCCTGCCAGCCCGCCGCCTGCCCCTGCAGCACGATGGCCGCCCGCCCCACCAGAACCGAGACCAGCAGCACCACCGTCGAATGGCCCAGGGCAAAGAACAGCCCCACCGTCACCGGGCGGCGCCCCTCCTGCATCAGCTTGCGGGTCACGTTGTCGATGGCGGCGATGTGATCGGCATCGACCGCGTGGCGCAGGCCGAAGCCCCAGGCCACCGCCGCCGCGCTCAGCAGCAGCGGCTGGCCGTCCAGCGCCACGAAGGCCCAGATCCAGGCGCCGAGGTTGAACAGGATGAGAAAGACGTAGATCGCGCTGACGCGGCGGCGCAGACCCCTGGCGCCGGAGGAAGAAACGAGGCTGGACATGTGCCCTCTCTGCTGGTCGTCTCCGCAAGGCCAGACCCCGGAACACCCCGTCCGGCGCGGCTGCGCAGACCATGGCGTGATGGCGGTATCCTGACTTGCGGATCAGCGCCCGGCGCCGGCCTTCCCAGTTGCCCAGTGGCCATGGTGACGCGGACTTTCCGCCTACAGTTGCGGGGGCAGTCACGGCATTGGGTCGCGAAACCCGCACCGCATTCCCATTGTTCCCGGACCGGGAACCATCACGCTCCGGCCATAGCCGAAGCCGGGGGCGGCGGGCAAACCCCGGTGCGCCAGCCGGCTACACGATGCCGTGATCCCCTGCCCCTGCGCCCTAGCGCCAGGCTTCGCGCTTCTGGAAATACCACATGCCGAGCGCCAGCATCAGGTTGCCCATCCGCCGCCCCACCGGCAGCCGCCACTGGTGCGCCTTCGAGAAGACCTCGAAATCGCGGCTGCGCCCGGTCAGCGCCTGGGCCATGATCTCTCCGACGATATGTGTCGTGGCGATGCCGTGGCCGGAATAGCCCTGGGCGTAGAAGATGCGGTTCGACAGGGTGCCAAGCTGGGGAATGCGGTTCAGGGTGATGCCGGCGGTGCCCTGCCAGGCCAGCGGAATGCCGATGCCGCGCAGCGCCGGGAAGGTGCGCTCGATCGCCGGGCGCAGCTGGCCGGCGACATCGCCCAGATCCCGCCCGGTGTAGTTGGTGCCGCCGCCGAACAGCAGCCGGCGGTCGGCGGTCAGGCGGTAGTAGTCCAGCACGAAGCGGGTGTCGTAGACGCCGATGTCCATCGGGATGACCTGGCGGGCCAGCGCCTCGGGCAGCGGATCGGTGGCGACCACACCCAGCGTCGCCGGGAACAGCAGCCCCGCAAGCCGCCGCCCTGCCAGCCGGTGATAGGCATTGCCCGCCAGCAGCACCCGCCCGGCACGGATGCGCCCCCGGTCGGTGATCACGACGGGGCTGTCGCCCTCCTCGATATCCAGCGCCCGGGTGCCCTCGTGCAGGCGCGCGCCGAGGGAACGCGCGGCCTCGGCCTCTCCGAGGCAGAGGTTCAGCGAATGGACATGCATGTTGCGCCGGTTCAGCAGCCCGCCGACGTAAAGATCGCAGCCCACGGCCTGCTGCACCTCTTCTCCGCGCAGCAGCGTCACCTGGTCCTCCATGCCGCGGGTGCAGGCCAGACGGTGCATCGCCTCCAGCTCCGGCAGATGCGAAGCCTTCCAGGCCGCGTGCAGATGGCCATCCTTCAGGTCGCAGTCGATGCCGTAGCGCGCCACCCGGGCACGGATAATGTCATGGCCGCGCCAGCGCAGATCCCAGACGAAGCGTTCCGCCGCCTCCGGGCCCAGCACCTTGGAGAATTCCCGCAGCATCGCCGCATCCCCCGAGAGCGACCCGGTGATCTGCCCGCCATTGCGCCCGGTGGCGCCCCAGCCGATCCGGTTGGCCTCCACCAGCACGACCGAGACGCCGCGTTCTGCCAGTTCCAGCGCGGTGGCAACGCCGGTGAAACCGCCGCCGATGATGGCCACATCGGCCTGGGTATCCCCGTCCAGGGGGGCAAAGGGCGCGGTCTCGTGGCGGCTGCCGGCATAGTAGCTTTGGGGATAGGATTCGGTCATGGCAGTCTCGGGCTCGTGCTCGGATCAGACCGAGGCGCGGTAGGTGGCGATCTCGAAGGCGGGGATATGGGCGTCGAAACCGGCAAGCTCCTGTCGCTTGCAGGCGGTGAAATAATGCACGAAATCGGGGTGCAGCAGCCGTGCGGCCAGGGCGGACCCGGCGAAACGCTCGATCGCGGCGCGCCAGTCGGGATCCAGCGCCGGGGCCTCGGCATCGTAGGAATTGCCGCTGACCGGCGCCGGAGCCTCCAGCGCGCGTTCGATCCCGTCCAGCGCCCCGGCGAGGATCGCCGCCAGCACCAGGTAGGGATTGGCATCGGCGCCCGCGACGCGGTGTTCGAAGCGGCGCGCCAGCGCGGGCCCGCCGGGCACCCGGATCGCCGAGGTGCGGTTTTCATAGCCCCAGGCGGCGGTGGTGGGCGCCAGCGTCCCCGGCGCCAGCCGCCGGAAGGAATTCTGGTGCGGCGCAAAGACAAGCCCCAGATCCCGCATGGAGCCGACCAGCCCGGCAATCGCCTGACGCAGCACCGGCGTGCCCTCGGGGCCGCCATCGTCGAAGATGTTGCGCCCCGCCGCATCCAGCACCGAGACATGCACATGCAGCCCGTTGCCCGAACGCTCGGCATAGGGTTTCGCCATGAAGCAGGCGGCATGGCCGTGCCGCGCCGCGACCGAGCGCAGGATCTGCTTCAGCAGCAGCGTGTCGTCGGCGATGCGCAGCGCGTCGTCGCGGTAGCGCAGGGTGATCTCGTACTGGCGCGGGCCGCCCTCGGCGATCAGGGACTCGGGCTCGATCCCGCAGCGCGCGGCCAGTTCCTGCACCTCGTCGAACAGGGCGGCGGCGCCGTCGATCTCCTGCACGGAGTAGATGTTGTCGAAACGCCCGGGCGGCAGGCCGGCGGCCAGATCCGCAGGGGCGATGCCGGGGCCTGCGGGATCGGTCAGGTGGAACTCCAGCTCGGTCGCGACGACCGGGGTCAACCCGCGCGCAGCGTACTGCGCCAGCACCCGCGCCAGCACCTGCCGCGCATCGGAATAGAACGGCTGGCCGTCCTCGGTCTGCATCCACATCGGCACCAGCCGTGCCCGGTCGCGATCCCCCAGCACCGGCAGCGCACCGCGCCCGATCGGCAGGCAGACCCCGTCGGTATCCCCCTGGCTCAGCGTCAGACCGCTGCCCACCGCATCGCTGCCCCAGATATCCACCCCGACCGAGGACATCGGCATCCGGATGCCCGCGGTCTCGATCTTGGCGGCCTGCGCGGCGGGAATCCTCTTGCCGCGGTAGATGCCGTTCAGGTCGCAGACCGCGGCCACCACATAGGCGTCGGCGGCCAGAGGATCCTTGCTCGTCTCAAATGCCACCATGCGGAGGCTCCCTGACTGATGCGCCGGCATAGGCCGGCGGGGGGACTGATGCGCCGGCACCTGCCGGCGTGGGGATGCCTCCGTTCTGCCCCGGAGGCCCGGGCGGGCCTAGCCCGGGGCGCCCAGCTCGGCCGCCTGCAGGCCGATGGCGCGGTTCACATGCACGAAGAGCTCGCTCTGCGAGGAAATGTTCATCTTCCGGTAAAGGTTGCGCCGGTGCACCTTGGCGGTATGGACCGAGATCCCCAGCTTCAGCGCCATGGCGCGGCTGGAATGGCCCTGAAGGATCAGCTCGGCCACCTGGGCCTCGCGCGCCGAAAGCTGCTCTCCGGTCTCAAGCGCCAGCGCCTCCAGCCGGGTGCGCAGCGGCGGCAGGGGAACACCGGGCGCAGGCACCGGCGCCAGCGCGGCAAGGCAGGGCATCAGCACCCGCGACAGCAGATCGAAGCGCGCCACCTCCGAGGCACGAAAGCGCCGCTGGCCGCGATCACGCCCGACCGCCAGATGCAGGCTGCGACTTGCCCCCAGGCGCGCCACCGCGCCCAGTTCGTCACTGAGCCGCGTGGCGCCGAAATAGGCATCGTAATACTCGCTGGCCTCGAAACGATCCGGCGCGATCTCGCGCAGCGGCCCGGCAAAGCGCGCCGCCCCGTCGAAGGCGATGCGATAGAACGGGTCCAGCAGATAGCCGATCACCGGGTAGTTCCGGTCGAAATTCTCCGACCTGAGGCGGTCGGTGCTCCAGCGGAACAGCACTTCGGGGGCACGGTCGCGGTGAAACAGCACGGCCAGCACGCTGCCCGCCTCGAAGAGGTCGCGGCAGTAGGGCACCACCTCGGCGGCGAAATCGGGCACCGAGGCCGCCGAGGCCACCCGGCCCAGGAAATCGTATTCGCGTTGCTGTCCGTCGTCTTTCATGGGGACCTCCGTCTAACACCCTGAAGCGGCTTTCTGCGTCGAACAATACCATCCTGGTGGTATTTTCGCATTCTGTCCTGCCGACTACCCCTTGGACAGACAGCGACAGAAAGAGCCCCGATGACCGCCGATACCGTGATCCTGAATGGTCGCCTGATGACCTTCGATGCCGCCCGCCCCCGCGCCGGGGCGCTGGCGATCCGGCGCGGCACGATCCTGGCATTGGGAGAAGAGGCCGACATCCGCCCCCTGATCGGCCCCGCAACCAAGGTGATCGACGCCGAGGGCGGCACCGTCACCCCGGGACTGATCGACAGCCACGTGCACCTGTTCATGGGCGCGGCGGAACTCTCCTACCTCAGCCTGGCCGGTATCTGCGGCGCCGCGGCGCTGGCGCAGGCCGTGCGCCCCTATGCGGCGGCCCATCCCGAAGACCGGGTGCTGATGGCGGTGCAGGCCGCCTATGCGCTGCTGGGGCCCGATCAGACCACCACCCGCCAGGCGCTGGATCAGGTGCTGCCGGACCGGGCGCTGGCGCTCTTTTCCGCCGATCACCACACCGTCTGGGCCAATACCCGCGCGCTGGAAATGGCGGGGCTGCTGCATGGTGCGCCCGTCGAACAGGGCGCCGAAGTCGTCATGGCCCCCGACGGCACCGCCACCGGAGAGCTGCGCGAACCCGGCGCCTATGCCCCGGTGCTGCGGCTTTGCCGGTTCGGCGGGCGCGACCTGCTGGGCATGACCACCGGCCAGGACCCAGAGCCCCCCGCCACAGAGGCCGAGCGCGCCATCGACCGCGCGGTGCTGCGTCAGGGTCTGGCCCATTGCGCCCGCCACGGGCTGAGCGGGCTGCACAACATGGATGGCAACCTTTACACGCTGGAACTTCTGGCAGATCTGGAAGCTGCCGGAGAGCTGCTCTGCCGCACCGAGGTGCCGCTGCATTTCCGCACCGGGCAAAGCCTGTCGCGGCTGGAAGAGGCACAGGAGATGCGCCGCCGCTTCGCCTCGGACCGGCTGTGGAGCCGGCGCATCAAGATGTTCATGGACGGGGTCATCGAAAGCTCCACCGCGCTGATGCTGGCGCCCTATCCGGGGCTTGAGACCTGCGGCGACGCGGTCTTCGACCCCGAGGAATTCACCCGCGTCTGCGTTGCCGGCGATGCCCTTGGCTTTCAGCTGTCGGTCCATGCGATCGGCGATCTGGCGGTGCGCCGGACGCTGGATGGTTTCGCAGCCGCCCGCGCCGCCAACGGCGCCCGCGACAGCCGCCACCGGATCGAGCATATCGAGACGATCCACCCCGACGACATCCCCCGGCTGGGCGATCTGGGCGTCGTCGCCTCGCTTCAGCCCGGCCATGCGCCGCGCGGGGGCATCGCGCCGCCGCAGGGGCTGGACCACCGGCTGCACCCGCATCAGCTGGCCACCGCCTTTGCCTGGCGGGACCTGCGCGCCGCCGCCCCGCGCACGCTGTTTGCAACCGACTGGCCGGTGATCGGTGTCGCGCCGCTGGAAACCCTGCGCGCCGCCGTGGCGCCGGTGGCGCTGTCGCCCGCCTGGCCCGAACAGCGCCAGAGCCTGCACGAGTCCCTCAAAAGCTACACCTGCGACAATGCCTGGGCCGAGTTCAACGAGGGGCGCAAGGGGCAGCTGATCGCCGGACAGATGGCCGACATCACGATCTTCTCGCAGGATCTGGAGGCGATGGACCCCGCGCGCCTGGCCGAGGCTTCGGCCCGCATGACCCTCTGCGGCGGAGAGATCACCCACGCGGCCTAGCGGTTTTCGCTGCCATCTCATGACAGATCCGGACCACGGCACCGCGCAGCCAGCGGTGTCCGGGATCCTCCTGCAGGCGGGGATGCCACATCAGCCAGACCGAAAGCGGGGGCGTTTCGACCGGCAGCGCCAACGCCTCAAGCGCCGCGCCCTGCCCGGCCATCATCGAGGCCGGCACCAGCGCCACCAGATCCGAGGCGGCGGCGATGCGCAGCGCCTCGGGAAAGCCCAGCACCACGACGGCGATCCGCCGCGCCAGTCCCAGCTGCTCCAGCGCGGTATCGACGGGGCCGCGCCCACCACCACGCCGCGCCGCCACCACGTGATCGCAGGCGGCGAAGGCCGCGGCATCGCCGGGGTGGGCGCGCAGCGGATGGCCGGCCCGGATTGCGGCCAGGAAATGATCGCGAAACAGCAGCTTGCGACGCAGCTCCGGGGCCTCGGAGGCAGGATCTGCCGGGGTGCCGACCTCAAGATCGCACGCCCCGTCCCGAAGCGGATCGGCGCTTTTCAGGGGCTTGGCCTGAAAGCGCAGCTGAAGGCCCGGCGCCTCGGCCCGCAGCGCGGTGACCAGCGCGGGCGCGAAACGGTCAAGGAACCCGGCATTGGCGCGCAGGCTGAAGGCGCGCTCCAGCCGGGCCGGGTCCAGCACCGCAACCTGCGGCGAAAGCACCTGGCGCGCGCCATGGGTCAGCACCTGCACCTGCGCGCGCAGTTCCAGTGCCCGGGGGGTCGCCACCATGCCGCGCCCGGCGCGCACCAGCAGCGGATCCCCCGTGGCCTGACGCAGCCGCGCCAGCGTGCGGCTCATCGCCGAGGCGCTGAGGCCGAGGCGGCGCGCCGCCCCGGTCACGCTGCCCTCGCGCAAAAGCGCATCAAGGGCGGGAAGAAGGTTCAGATCCGGATCGCTCATGACCCAGCCTAGCGCGGGATCGGGCCGGGGCATAGCGTCTGATGCAAGGATACCGTGCAACCTGTGCGTCTGGCGCATTTATCATCCCTGCCCCAGATCAGGGCCATTCCATGCAGGAGACGCCAGAATGACCCTTCCCCCGAACACCCCCCGGAAACTGCTGCTGATCGGCGCCTCGCGCGGTCTGGGCCATGCGCTCTCGGTCGAATTTGCCGAGCGCGGCTGGCATGTCACCGGCACGCTGCGCGCGCCATCGGGCACGCCGCTGCATGATCTGGCCGCCGCCCGGCCCGACCGGATCCGCACCGAACGGCTTGAGATCACCGAGGCCGCCTCGATCACGGCGCTGCGGGCGCGGCTGGAGGGGCAGGTTTACGACATGCTGTTCGTCAATGCGGGCACCACCAATGCCGATCCCACGGCGCCGCTGGAACAGGTCCCGCCAGAGGATTTCGCGGCGCTGATGCTGACCAACGTGCTGGGCCCGCTGCGGGTGATCGCCGCGCTGGAGGATCTGGTGCGCCCCGGCGGGCTGATCGGGGTGATGTCCTCGGGTCAGGGCAGCCTGGCCAACAACCGCACCGGCGGCCGCGAGGCCTATCGCGCCAGCAAGGCGGCGCTGAACCAGGCGCTGCGCAGCCTTTCGGCCCGCCGTCCCGGGCGGCCGCTGCTGCTGATGGCGCCGGGCTGGATCCGCACCGCCCTTGGCGGTCCCGAGGCCCCCTTCGGGCTGGAAGAGACGATCCCCGACATCGCCGACACCCTGCTGTCGCGGCTGGACCGGCCCGGGCTGGCCTATCTGGAGCGCAGCGGCGCAACGCTGCCCTGGTAGCGCCGCCAGCCGAGCGCCAGCAGCACCAGCGCCGTCTGCACCAGCACGATGGTCGGCGCGGGGGCGCTGTCCAGCCAGAAGGCGGCATAGGTGCCCGCGACCCCGGCCAGCATCGCCACCAGGACCGCCACTGCCAGCATGGCGCCAAAGCGGCGCGTCAGCAGGAAGGCGGTGGCGCCGGGTGCGATCAGGCTGGCCACCGACAGGATGATCCCGACCGACGACAGCATCGCCACGATGCAGGCCGACAGCGCCGCCAGCAGCCCGTAATGCAGCAGCGCCACCGGCAGGCCGATCATCTTCGCCTGCACCGGATCGAAGGCCTGCGCCAGCAGCGGTCGCCACAGCAGCCCCAGCCCCAGCACCACGCCCCCGGCGATCAGCCCGGAGGTCCACAGATCCGCCGCCCCGACCCCCAGCATGTTGCCAAACAGGATGTGATCCAGATGCACGTCGCTCTCGATGGCGGTGTAAAGCACGACCCCCAGCCCGAACATCCCCGAGAAGACCACCCCGGTCACCGTGTCCTGGCGCAGCCCGGCGCGGTCGCGGATCCAGCCCGTGGCCAGCGCGCAGAACAGCCCCGCCGCGAAGGCCCCCAGCAAAAGCGGCAGCCCCGCCACATAGGCCAGCACGACGCCGGGCAGCACCGCATGGGCGGTGGCATCGCCCATCAGCGCCCAGCCCTTCAGCACCAGGAAGCAACTGAGCATCGCCGCCGCCGGCGCGATCAGCAGCACCACAAGGAAGGCGTTCTGAAGGAAGGGAAACTGGAACGGCAGCAGCAGTGTCTCGCTCATCGCACGGGCCTCCTGTTCAGGAAGAAGGTCAGCAGGAAGACCAGCGTTTGCAGGCAGACGATGACGCCCCCCGTGGCCCCGTCGAGGAAATAGCTGAGGTAGGCGCCCAACCCCGCGCTGCCCGCTCCGATGCCCACCGACAGCATCAGCACCCGCGAGAACCGCGTGCTCAGCATCAGGGCGGTAGCGCCGGGGGTGACCACCAGTGCGATCACCAGGAAGGCGCCGACCGTCTGCATCGCCGCCACCGTGCAGGCCGAGAGCAGCGTGAAGAACAGCACCTGAAGCCCGCGCACGTTCAGCCCGATGGAACGCGCGTGCCCCTCGTCGAAGAAGACGGCCATCAGGTCGCGCCATTTCACCAGCAGCACCAGCAGCGACAGCCCCCCGATCAGCGCCAGTTGCAGCGTGTCGGCGGGGGTGATCGCCAGGATATTGCCCATGATGATGCTCTGAACCGAGATCGCCATGGGATTGAGCGAGACCAGGAACAGCCCCAGCCCGAAGAAGGCGGTGAAGATCAGGCCGATCACCACGTCCTCCTTCAGGCCGCTCAGCCGTTTCAGGCCCAGCATGGCCAGCGCCGCCAGCCCGCCCGACAGGAAGGCGCCAAGCGCGAAGGGCAGGCCCAGCATGTAGGCGCCCGCCACCCCCGGCACCACCGCATGCGACAGCGCATCTCCGATCAGCGACCAGCCCTTCAGCACCAGGAAGGCCGACAGGAAGGCGCAGACCGCCCCCACCAGCGTTGAGACCCAGATCGCGTTGGTCATGTAGCCGTAGGAAAAGGGTTCCAGCAGGATCATGCCGCCCCTCCGGCGACCAGCCCCCAGGCGGTGCCGGGGCCGCCGAAGGTCGCGTGCAGGATCTCGGGGGTGAAGACCTGCTCCGTGGGCCCCTCGGCCAGCACGGTGCCGCGCACCATCACCACCCGGTCGCAGAAGGCGGGCACGGTGCCAAGGTTGTGGGTCGCGACCAGCATCACCCGCCCCTCCTCGCGCAGCGCGCGCAGCAGCGCGGTGATCTGCGCCTCGGTGCCGGTGTCGACGCCGGTGAAGGGTTCGTCCAGCAGGATCACCCGGGCATCCTGGGCCAGGGCGCGGGCCAGGAAGACCCGCTTGCGCTGCCCGCCCGACAGGGCACCGATCTGGCGGTGGCGGAAGTCGGTCATCTCGACCCGGGCCAGGGCGGCATCGACCGCCGCGCGATCGGCGGCGCGGGGCCGACGCAGCAGCCCCATGTGGCCGTAGCGGCCCATCATCACCACGTCCTCGACCAGCACCGGAAAGCTCCAGTCGACCTCCTCGGACTGGGGCACATAGGCGACGGCCTGGGCCTTGCGGGCGCGCGCCACGCTCTCTCCCAGGATCTGAACACGGCCCGCGCTCAGCGGAACGAACCCCATCAGCGCCTTGAACAGCGTCGACTTGCCCGCCCCGTTCACCCCCAGAAGCCCGGTGATGCTGCCCTGCGGCAGGCGGAAGCTGGCGTCGCGCAGCGCCGTGTGGCCGTTTGGATAGGTGACCGAGAGGCCCTCGGCCTGCAGACCGGCCACATCGGGCGCGGCGCTCATGACGACAGCCCCGTCACGATGGTTTCCGCCGTCACCCGCAGCAGGTCGAGGTAGCTTGGCACCGGCCCCTCCGGCCCGCTGAGGCTGTCGACATAGAGGACCCCGCCATAGCGCGCGCCGGTTTCGCGGGCGACCTGTTTCGCCGGCTTGTCGGAGACCGTACTTTCCGAGAAGACCACCGGGATCGCCTCGGCCCGGACCCGGTCGATCACCGCGCGGACCTGTTGCGGCGTGCCCTGGGCATCGGCGTTGATCGGCCAGAGGTACAGCTCCTTCAGGGCGAAATCCCGCGCCAGATAGGAAAACGCCCCTTCCGAGGTGACCAGCCAGCGCTTTTCTTCCGGCAGCGCCCGGGCGGCGGCGCGCAGCGGGCCGATGACAGCGGCCATCCTGGCCTTGTAGGCCCGGGCATTGGCCGCATAGGTCGCGGCCTGACCGGGATCTGCCACGGACAGGGCATCGCGGATATTGTCGATGTAGAGTTCAGCCGAGGAAAGTGCCATCCAGGCATGGGGATTGGGCTTGCCCTGGTATTCCCCACCCGAGATGGAAATCGGATCGACTCCTTTTGAAACAGTGGCTTCCGGTACGTTCTTAAGGTTCGACATGAACTGTTCGAACCAGCGTTCCAGCCCCAGCCCGTTCCACAGGATCAGGTCCGCCCCCTGGGCGCGCACCAGATCCCGTGGGGTCGGCTGGTAGCCGTGGATCTCGGCCCCGGGCCGGGTGATGGAGACCACCTCGGCGGCCTCGCCCGCGACCTGACGGGCCATGTCGGCGATCACCGTGAAGGTGGTCACCACCTTCAGCCGGGGCGCCGCGCCGAGCCGACCCGCCAAGGCCATACCCGCCAACCCCGCCACCACAGAGCGTCTTGTGATCATCTCACTCTCCCTTCGCCTGTAGCTTCTGCATCTCGGAACCAGTTGCATCTGTCAAGCCAGATGCGATCCATTCGCAACTGGCTTGACAGATGGGAATGCCCGGCCCAGAAACCGGGCATGAGCATCGACGATCCCCGCACCCGCAAACTGACCGAGGCGCTGCGCCGCGCCGGGGTCCGCATCACCCGCCAGCGCGCCGCCCTGCTGCGTGTCCTGGCCGAGGCAGAGGACCACCCCGAGGCGGCCGAGCTGCAACGCCGCGCCGAGGCGCTGGTGCCGGGGCTGTCGCTTTCGACGGTCTATCGCACCCTGACCGCGCTGGAGGCCCAGGGCGTCATCCAGCGCCACCAGTTCGAGGGCACGCCGGCGCGTTTCGAACATGCCGAGGCCGCCCATCACGACCACCTGATCGACATCGACACCGGCTTGGTCATGGAATTCCGCGACGACCGGATCGAACGCCTCCAGGCCGAGATCGCCGAGGCCCTCGGCTACGAGATCGTGCATCACCGGCTGGAGCTGTACGTGCGCCGCAAAACCGGCTGAGACGCCCGCGCAGCCCCCCGCGACAGATCCGCCCCGCCGCGACGGGAGGGGCAAAGCCGCTTGCGCCCCCGGGGGCGAAGCGCTACGCAGACCCAGTATGACGTTTTTCTAATTTTATCATACAGGATCTCCGATGTATTCCCGCCGTTCCGTCCTGGGCCTGCCGCTGGCCGGCGTACTGCTGTCCCTGCCTCTTCCGGTCCGCGCGCGCAGCCCATCGCCGGGCGTGCTGCGCTTTGCCTGGGCGCAGAACGTCGGGCCGCTGAACCCGCATCTTTACGCGCCCAACCAGATGTTCGCGCAAGGAATGGTCTATGACGCGTTGGTGCGCTACCAGCCCGACGGCACCGTCGCCCCGGCGCTGGCCAGCGCCTGGGAGGTTTCGCAGGACGGGCGCGACTATACCTTCACCCTGCGCGAGGACGTGCGTTTTTCGAACGGTGAAGCCTTCGATGCCGCCGCCGCCAAGGCGAATGTCGACGCGGTGCTGGCGAACCGCGCCCGCCATGCCTGGCTGGAGCTGGCGAACCAGATCACCAAGGCCGAGGTGCTGGCCCCCTTCACCCTGCGTCTGCGCCTGAAGGACCCGTATTATCCCGCCTTGCAGGAGCTGGCACTGCCGCGCCCCTTCCGCTTCGTCGCCCCCTCGCAGTTCCGCGACGGCGGCACGAAGGACGGCATCACCGCCCCGATCGGCACCGGCCCCTGGGTGCTGGCCGAAACTTCGCTGGGCGAGCATGACATCTTCACCCGCAACCCGCATTACTGGGGCCCGGCCCCGGCTTACGACGGCATCACCGTCAAGGTCATGCCCGATCCCAACACCCGCGCCATCGCGCTGCGCACCGATCAGGTGGACATGGTCTACGGGCTGGACGGGCCGCTTTCGCCCGATACCTTCGCGGAACTGGCGCGCTCGGGGCAGTTCACCACCGGGCTTTCTGCGCCGATGGAGACCAGCGACCTGGCGCTGAACACCAACCGGGGCGCGACGCGGGACCTCTCGGTGCGCCGGGCGATCAACCATGCCGTCGACAAGGACATGATGATCGAGACGGTGCTGCACGGCACCGAGCAGCGCGCCGACACGCTGTTCGCGCCGAACGTCCCCTATGCCGATATCGGGCTGAAGCCCTACGGCCATGATCCCGACCGCGCCCGCGCCCTGCTGCAGGACGACGGCTGGGAGGAAACCGCCCCCGGGGCGCCGCGCCGCAAGGCCGGGCAGGATCTGCTGCTGGAGCTGTGCTTTGTGGGCACCGATGCCGTCGCCAAGGCCAAGGCCGAGATCCTTCAGGCCCAGCTGGCGCAGGTCGGCATTGGCGTGCGCCTGACCGGCGAGGAGGAAAGCAGCATCTACGCCCGCCAGCGCGACGGTCGTTTCGACATGATCTTCAACCGCACCTGGGGCGCGCCCTATGATCCCCATGCCTTCCTCAGCTCCATGCGGCTGCCCTCCCATGCGGATTACCAGGCGCAGCTGGGCCTGCCCGACAAGGCCGAGATCGACGCGAAGATCGAAACCGTGCTGACCTCGACCGACCCGGAGCAGCGCCAGGCGCTGTACCGTGACCTGCTGACCCGCTTCCACGAGGCCGCCGTCTACCTGCCGCTGACCTATGCCACCGCCATGGCCGTCGCCCGCCCCGAGGTCGGCCCGCTGGTCTTCGGCGCCATGTCGAGCGAGATCCCCTTCGAGCGCCTGACCCCGGAGGCCGGCTGAGATGCGCGCCTACATCCTGCGCCGCCTGATCCTTCTGGTGCCGATGCTGCTGGGCGCCTCGCTGGTCATCTTCCTGATGCTGCGGCTGGGTCCGAGCGATCCGGCAATGGACTACCTGCGGCTGTCGAAAGTGCCGCCGACACCGCAGGCGCTGGCAGAGGCCCGCACCATGCTGGGCCTCGACCAGCCGATCCTGACCCAGTACCTGCACTGGCTGGGGCGCGGGCTGCAGGGCGATTTCGGCATCTCCTACGCGCTGCAGCGCCCGGTGCTGCCCGACCTGCTGCATTTCCTGCCCGCGACGCTTGAACTGGCGGCGCTGGCGCTGGCCTTCACGCTGGCGGTGTCCGTGCCGATGGGGATCTGGGCCGCGCGCCACCGCGACCGCTGGCCCGACCAGATCGCGCGGCTGGTGGCCTTCCTGGGTGTTTCGGTGCCGAACTTCTGGCTGGGCTTCCTGCTGGTGGTGGTCTTTTCCGTCCACCTGGGCTGGCTGCCGCCGATGGGCCGCGCGGGACCGGCCAGCCTGATCCTGCCGGTGATCTCGGTCGCGTTCATGTCGCTGGCGATCAACGCCCGGCTGCTGCGCGCCTCGATGCTGGAAGTCGCCGGCCAGCGCCATGTCCGCTACGCCCTGCTGCGCGGCCTGCCGCCCCGCCGGGTCGAGCGCCGCCATGTGCTGCGCAACGCCTGGCTGCCGGTGATCACCGCCACGGGGATGCATATCGGCGAAATGCTGGGCGGCGTTCTGGTGATCGAGAGCATCTTCGGCTGGCCCGGCGTCGGGCGCTACGCGGTCTCGGCGATCCTGAACCGCGACTATCCGGTGATCCAGGCCTTCACGCTGATGATGGTGGTGATCTTCGTGCTCTGCAACCTGATCGTCGACATCCTCTATGCGCTGGCCGATCCGCGCATCCGCCAAACCCCGGAGGAACCGGCATGAGCCTTTCGCCATCCCTTGCCCCCGTCGCGCGCCGCCCGCTGCTGGCGCTGTCGGGGCTGATGATCGCGGTCCTGGTGCTGGCGGCGCTGGCCGGCCCGGCGCTGGTGCCCTGGGATCCGAATGCCATCGACCTGCCGCACCGGCTTCAGGCGCCCGATGCGGCGCACTGGCTGGGCACCGACCATCTGGGCCGGGATATCCTGTCGCGCCTCGTCGTCGGGACCCGGGTGTCGCTGGGCTGCGTCGCGGTGACCATGGCGCTGATCCTGGGACTTGGCCTGGGGATCGGCGGGCTTGCGGGCTATGCGGGCGGGCGCACAGATCAGGTGATCATGCGGGTGGCCGATGTCTTCATGACCTTCCCGACGCTGATCCTGGCGCTGTTCATGATCGGCATGCTGGGCACCGGGCTGGTCAATGTGATCATCGCCATCGCCCTGTCGCACTGGGCCTGGTACGCGCGCATCACCCGGGGCATCGTGCTGTCGATGCGCCATCGCGATTTCCTGCTGGCCGCGCAACTGGCCGGCGCCAGCCGCCTGCGCATCTTCCTGGAACATCTTCTGCCGGCGACGTTTTCGCAGCTGGTGGTGCTGGCGACGCTCGATATCGGGCACATGATGCTGCATGTCTCGGGCCTGTCCTTCCTGGGCTTGGGCGTGCAGGCGCCGACCCCGGAATGGGGTGTCATGATCGCGGACGCGCGCAGCTTCGTGTGGACCGCCCCGATGCTGATCTTCTGGCCCGGGCTGACGCTGTTCCTGTCGGTCATGGCCTTCAACGTGCTGGGCGATGCGCTGCGCGACCGCCTCGATCCCCATCTTGTCGAAGGACATGGCCATTGACCGCCCCCGGACTTGCGCTGCAAGCGCTCAGCGTCACAACAACCGGCCCGGCCCCGCGCAGGGTCCTCGACGATCTCTCGCTGACCCTCGTGCCGGGGCGGGTGCTGGCGCTGGTGGGGGCAAGCGGGTCGGGCAAATCGACCGCGGTTTCCGCCGCGCTCGGGGTGCTCTCGCCCGGCCTGCGCCTGAGCGGCGGAGAGATCCGGCTGGATGGCCGCCCCGCCGCCCCGAAGGCCCTGCGCGGGCGCATCGTCGCCTCGGTCCTGCAGAACCCGCGCAGCGCCTTCAACCCGCTGCGCTCCATGCGGGACCATGTGCAGGAAACGCTGCGCGCGCTCGGGCGGGACTGGGACGCCCGCCGCGTCCACGACACCCTGAGCGGCGTCGGCATCGAGACGCCCGAACAGATCCTGCCGCTTTACCCCTTCGAGATGAGCGGCGGCATGTTGCAACGGGTGATGATCGCCCTCGCACTGCTGAGCGAGGCGCCCTACCTTTTCGCCGATGAACCCACCACCGACCTCGATCTGGTGGTGCAGGCACGCATCCTTGACCTGCTGGCCGACGCGCAGGCCCGGCACGGGCTGGGGATGCTGCTGATCACCCATGACATGGGCGTCGTCGCCCGGCTGGCGGATGAGGTCGCGGTGCTGGATCGGGGCCGGATCGTCGAACAGGCGCCGGTGGGCGATCTGTTCCACGCCCCCCGCCACCCGGTCAGCCGGATGCTGATCGACGCGCATCTTTCGCTCTATGATCCGGAGCCCGCCCGATGAGCCTGCTTGCCGCCCGCGCCCTGTCGAAGACCTACCACAGCCGCGCCCTGCTGGGCCCGGCGCGCGCCCGCAGCGCGCTTTCAGATGCCAGCCTGTCGATCGCCGAGGGCGAGACGCTGGCGTTGCTGGGCCGTTCGGGCTGCGGCAAAAGCACCCTCGCCCGGCTGCTGAGCGGGCTTGAGGCGCCAAGCACCGGAGAGGTGTTGTTCGAGGGCACCGCCCTGCCGGATCTGGATCGCACCGCACGCGCCCGGATGCGGGCCGCCGTGCAGATGGTGTTCCAGGATTCCCCTTCCGCCACCAATCCGCGCTTCACCGTGGGCCGGATCATCGCCGAGCCGCTGCGCCACCTGACGCCGCTGGATCGCACCGGGCGCCGCGCCCGGGTGGCCGAGCTGCTGGAGCAGGTCGAGCTGCCCCCCGAAATGGCCGCGATGCGTCCTTCCCAGCTGAGCGGCGGCCAGTTGCAGCGGGTCTGCATTGCCCGTGCCCTGGCGCCCCGACCCCGGCTGGTGATCCTGGACGAGGCGGTCTCGAACCTCGACATCCATCTTCAGGCCAGCGCGCTGGCGCTGCTGAGACGGCTGCGGCGCGAGACCGGCATGGCCTTCCTCTTTGTCACCCACGACCTGCGGCTGGTGCGCCGTTTTGCCGACCGGGTGCTGGTAATGGACGAGGGCCGCATTGTCGAGGAAGCCGCATCGGGGCGGCTGGAAACGCTGATGCATCCGGCCTCGGTACGGCTGCGCACCGCCATTCTGCCGCCCTTCCCGCCCCCGCGAGAGGTTGAAGACCGGGCGCGAAACGTGGGATGACGGGGGGCAACAGACCGACGGGAGGTGCCGGAATGCAGCGGGTGACAGTGACGCTTGACGATGAGCTGATGGCAGAGCTGGATGCGCTGATGCGCGAGCGCGGCTATGCCAACCGCTCCGAGGCGATCCGCGACATGACCCGCGCCGGGCTGGCCCGCGCCCGGGTCGAGGCCGCCCCCGAAACCCCCTGCATCGCGGCGCTGATCTATACCTACGATCACCATTCGCGCGAGGTCTCGCAGCGGCTGACCTCGGCGCATCACGACCATCACGACCTGGCGGTCTCCTCTCTGCATGTCCATCTGGATCACCACACCTGCCTCGAGGTGTCGATCCTGAAGGGACAGGTCGGCGAGGTGCGCCATTTCACCGATCATCTGGTGGCGCAGCGCAACGTGCAGAACGGCGAGGTGGTGATCATCCCCTCTGCCCCCCGCGACGGCGCCTGACGCCCCAAGGGAAAACGGCCCGGAGGATGCTCCGGGCCGTTTCGTTTCAAGCGGTGGCAGCGCCGGTCAGGCGCGGCGGCGGGTCAGACCGACGATCAGCGCGATGATCAGCAGCACCACGACAACGGCCACGACGATGGCGACCCAGGTCAGCCAGCCGGCGTTGGTGGCAAGCCAGGGGGCCGGACCACCGGCGCGGATCTGCGCCACCTTCGCCCCGTCGACCTTCACGTCCGAGCCACCAAAGGTGGAAGAGACATAGGTCGTCAGCGCCGCGATCTGGTCATTGTCCAGATCGTTGCGGAAGGCAGGCATGGCGGTATAGCCGGTGCCATCGTGGCGGCTGATGCCGTCGGTGATGGTCATCACCAGGTTCGACGGATCCTTCGAGGTCACCGAAGACGCCGTGGTCAGATCCGGGAAGTGCCCGTCCTTGGCCCCCTTGCCGTCAACACCGTGGCAGGCCGCGCAGCCACCGTTGTAGAGCGTCGCCGCATCGGTGGTGTCATGCTTGGCGAGCGAATCCGGCTGGCCGGTCCAGCTGGTGGTCTCGTAGCTGGTCAGGGCCACCTTGGTCAGCGCGTCGGCGGCGGCGCGGGTCGGCGCATCCTCGGGCGTCGAGATCGCGGGCACCACCTTCAGATAGGCGGCCATCGCCTTTAGGTCGGCCTCGCTCAGGTGACGCATCGAATGGTCGATCGCCTCGGCCATGGGCCCGGCGGCCGAGGCCTTGCCGGTGGCATGGCCGTCGCGCAGGTAGGAGACGATGTCATCCTCGGACCAGGTGCCGATGCCGGTGGCCTTGTCGGGGGTGATGTTGGGCGCCCGCCAGCTGCCCAGCGACGCCCCGCCCAGGAAGCTGGCGTTCTGGGTGTTCATCAGGAAGCCGCGCGGCGTGTGGCAGGTGCTGCAGTGTTCCAGCGCCTGCACCAGATAGGCGCCGCGCTCCTGCTCATCGGTCAGGCCCTTGGGCGGGGTCCAGCCGGTGCCCGGGGTGAACATCATGTTCCAGCCGATCATCATCGCGCGGATGTTGAACGGGAAGCCCAGCTGGGTCTTCTTCGCCGGCGCCTCATCCACCGGGGCCACGGATTTCATCAGGTAGGCGTAGATCGCCGCGATGTCGTCATCCGTGAGCTTGGCATAGGAGGGATAGGGCATCGCCGGATACAGGTGCACGCCGCCCGGCGCCACGCCCTGACGGACCGCCTTGGCGAATTGCGCCTCGCTCCAGTTGCCGATGCCGTAATCCTTGGAGGGGGTGATGTTGGTGGCGATGATCTCTCCCATCGGAGAGGAGATCGCATAGCCCCCGGCGAAGGCCTTGCCGCCCGTCGGGGCGGTGTGGCAGGCGGCGCAGTCGGCCGCCGTGGTCAGGTATTCGCCGCGCTTGACCAGATCGCTGTCATCGGCAAGCGCCGACGTGGCCGCCAGACCAGCCAGCGCCAGGGCCGCAAGGCCCGATTTCGCGGAAAATGCCATGATCACACCTCCTTCGCGATGGTGTCGGCGGCGCGGATCGCCAGGGCGACGGCGGTCAGCGTCGGGTTCACCACAGACGAGGACGGCAGGTTGCCGGTGCCCACGATGAAGAGGTTTTCGTGCTCCCAGCTGCGGCAATCCTTGTCGACCACCGAATCCTCGGCACTGGCGCCCATGATCGTGGTGCCCATGATGTGGTCGTGGTTCGCAAGGTCGCGCGACATGTTCAGCGTCTCGCCGTTCATCGCCTGCACGAACTTCTGGTAGTCGCCGATGCAGGGATCGATGGCGCCACGGGCATAGTCGTCCACGTTGTAGGTCAGGCGGATGTTGGGATTGCCAAGGGCATCGGTCTTGTCGCCCGGCTGCACCCGGTTGGCGGGATCGGGCAGCGTCTCGAACATGGTGTAAAGGCTCATGTAGCGGGCGCTGTCGTGACGGATCCGGTCATCCAGCTGCGAGCCCAGAACGCCCTTCTTCAGCAGGCGCTTGGTGATGTTCTCGTTCGGGACGAAGTTGTTCACCGCGTGCTTCATGCCGGAGTGGCGCGAGCGGCTCTCGCCATCGCGGTAGGTGAAGATGGCGCCCTGCTGGATCGGGCCACGGCCCGGCCAGACGGCGTCCTCGGAGAAGAAATCGACGCCGAGGCCGAGGTGCGGCATCAGGTTGCGCCCGACCATGTCGTTCTTGTTGCCGACATCGGACATGATCAGCAGCTTGGGGCTTTCGTAGCCATGGGCCGCCAGCACGAAGGTCTTGGCCGACAGCGTCGCCTCGGAGCCGTCGGAGGACTTGTAGTGCACGGCTTCGATCTTGCCGTCCGCGCCCTTGATGATCTTGTCGACGGTGGCGTCGGTGATCAGCTTGCAGCCTGCCTCGACCGCGAGGTCGGCGTGGAACACGCCCGAGTAGTTGGCGCCGATCGGGCAGACCGGGGCGCAGTTGTTGTTGCCGACACAGCCCGGACGGCCACGGTAGCTGCCGCTCATCATCGCCGAGGGTTCGGCCACGACATCATAGCCCATGGGGGCGATGGCGTTCTTGAAGGTGTCCAGCATGTAGCTGTTCTTCTGCGCCGGCATCGGAAAGTCCTTGGACCGGGGCGGCCAGGTCTGGCCCGGGCGCGCGCCCGACTGGTCCTCGTTCATGTTGCCGGCGACGCCGATTTCCCATTCCGCCTTGACGTACCAGGGTTCCAGATCGTCATAGGAGATCGGCCAGTCGCGGCCGACGCCATAGGTGGACTTCATCTTGAAGTCGTCGGGAATGAAGCGCCAGGTCGCGCCGCCCCAGTGCCAGGTGGAACCGCCCACCAGCTTGAGGAAGTTCGCGACCATCGGGAAGCCGCCGACATTCTCGACATATTCGTGGGAGGAGGAGGTATGCGCCCAGGGCTGGTCCGGATAGGGACCGTTGTAGTCCTGGCGGCGCGGAGAGTTGCGGAAGCTTTCGATCAGTTTCCAGCGAGGGATGCGGACACCGGCCTCGAGGATAATGACGGACTTGCCTTGCTTGGCCAGCTCGTAGGCAGCGTTGCTGCCGACGGTGCCGGAGCCGATGACGATGACATCGGCATCATATTGGTTTGCCATGTGATGGGTAATCCGGTTCGGGAATTGGGCTTGGGCGAAACGGGCGCGGGGCGCCTCAGTCCTTGGCGATGCTTGCCGGGGGCTTGGCCCAGTAGTTCTGGTTGTGCTGCGAATAGGTGGGGATCGGCGTCGCGTCGCTGGTGGGGCCCCACATCAGCGCGTCGCGGTAGGTGACGAATTTCGCGTCATCCTTTTCCTGCGACGGATCCGGCGTGCCGGTATAGCCCAGGTACCACACGGCGGTGATCGTGGTCATGGTATCGCGCAGATCCTGCGCCGGAGCGGTGGCCAGGAAGGCGTCGATGCTGTCTGCGCCGCTGTCCTTGATGGCGGTCTGCAGCGCCGAGAGCTTGTCGGCAAAGCCGCCGTCCAGCGCGACAAGCTGGGTGAAGGCGCGCTGCACAAGCGCCGGGTTCAGCGTGGCCTGTCCGGTAACGAAGGCGCTGATCGTTCCGAACCCCTCTGCATCTGCCCCGGCGGTGGCCGCGAGGCCGGGGGTGGCACCCAGGCTGACCGCCAGGCCCGTCATGGCCGAGGTCAGCAGGAAATCGCGGCGCCGGAAACCGCCGCGGGCCGCCGCGGGGCGGTCCGGGACGCCGGCTGGGATGTGCGCGCCTGTGCCGGAGGGCCGGTTGGGTATGTCGGACATCATGGTACTCCCTATTTGATATGCGGAACGCGCACGGGGACCAAGATGAGAAATCAAATTCCGCGTTGCCCCAGTGGAAGCGTGGCGCCCTGCTGCAATATGACGCAGGCGGGCCTGCGACAATCCGCTCAAATTCGAAGAAACCTTTCACGAAAATCGAATTGCAATAACACTCCCGTGATATTCATTTCTTAAAGTTGAGGGAATTTTATTCCAATTCATCGGGGATTGAGCGAGAAATGCCACTCTAATTGAATATCAAATACGGAATGTGAAATGCAGAAAGGGGCGCGCCGGTGCACGCCCCTGCGGCGCCTCGAAGGCGCCCCGCTTCCGGATCACGGGCCCGGATGCCCCCGTCGGTTCAGCCGAACATGAACACCGTGCGCCGCGCCGTGGGCAGCGTCACCATGGTGTCGAAATCGATGAAGGCGGCGCTGTCCTCGATCACCTCGGGCAGTGCCCAGCATTCCTCGGCCTGGGCCTCGGTCTCGAAGCTGTAGACGGAAACCGCATCATACGCCGGGCCTTCGGAGGCCAGGTAGCGGCCTTCGGTCTGGGCGGCGTCGAAGGGGAAATGCTCATAGGCGATCAGGCCGCGATCCTTGATCAGCTCGACCATGCGGGGACCGTGGCGGTCGCGATAGTAGTCCAGGAAAGCCTCCAGCGTCATGCCGGGCTTGCGTTTCATGATAAATGCGACCGTGTACATCAGGGTCTCCTTGCTGGTGTTGTTTTCGCCAGACTAGGGCAGAACCCGGGCGCGCACTCGGACTGCACGGCCAGCTTTTCGACCCTGCGGGCCGCCCGGATGGCGGTCCAGTCCGACTTTCTGGCCGCGCAGGCAGAGACCCCCCGGCCCCGAAGACGCATCCTGTCTCCATCGCAAGTACAGACGATTGGAGACCCCCATGCCCATTCTGCCGCAAGACACCCTGCGCCTCGTCATGCCGCAGTGGCAGGGCGGAGACGAGCCCGCCTACCGCACCGGCGCGCTGATCCTCGATGCCATGCTGCCCCAGACCGCAGGTCCGCGCGAAGTGATCGAAGTGCCGCTGGACGGCGAGCGTGCGCCCGTCGACGGCATCAAGTCCCGCGCCGCGCTGCTGACCCAGCTGCAGGCGGCCGAAGCCGCGATCCGCAGCCATGATCCGGCAGCGATCCTGACCGTCGGCGGCGATTGCCTGGTGGATCTTGCGCCCATCGCCTACCTGAACGAACGCTACGACGATCTGGCGGTGATCTGGGTCGATGCCCATCCCGACATCATGAACAAGTCGCAGTTCAGCCACGCCCATGCCCATGTGCTGGCCATGCTGATGGGCGACGGCGATGCCGATTTCACCGCCGCCGTGAAAAAGCCGGTCGATCCCGCGCGGGTTCTCTATGTCGGCGTCAATGACCTGATGGCACAGGAATCGGCCTATCTGAAGGACCGCGACATGACCGTCATCGGCCCCGAAGCGCTGGCCGGCGGCCCCGCCCCGGTGCTGGAGTGGCTGAAGGCCAGCGGCGCGCGCCATGTCGCGGTGCATTTCGACGTCGACGTGCTGGACCCGGCGCTGCGCGACGATCTGCTGTTCAACCGCCCCGACGTGCCCGCCGATGCCTTCGAGGGTGTCGCCACCGGCAAGCTTGAGCTGTCGCAGGTCATCGAGATCCTGGGCGCCGTCGCCGGCGAAACCGATGTCGTGGGCCTGGCGATCGCCGAATACCTGCCGTGGAAGCTGATCTCGCTGTCGCGCAGCCTCTCGGCCCTGCCGCTGGTGGGCACAGCGCAATGACCACACGCGCGCCCCTCCTCAGCGCACGCGGCCTGAAGAAGAGCTATGGCGGCGTGCAGGCCCTGCGCGGCATGGACATCGACCTGGCCGAAGGAGAGATCCACGGTCTGTGCGGAGAGAACGGCGCCGGCAAGAGCACGCTGGTCAAGATCCTCGGCGGCTTCGTCACCCCCGATGACGGAGAGCTGGGCATCGCCGGGCAGATCGTGCCGCTGGGCAGGCCCGTCGATCCGGCGCTGCTGTCCATCGTGCACCAGGAGCTGTCGATCATTCCGCATCTCTCGGTGATCGACAATGTGATGATGGGCGCGCGCGACGTGCGCGCCCTCTACCGGCGCGGCCCGTTCCGCGCCCATGTGCGCCAGACCCTGGACGCGGTGGGGCTGCAGCATGTGCCCCTGGACCTGCTGGCCGAAAAGCTGACCCTGGCCGAACGCCAGCTGGTCGAGATCGCCCGCGGCATCGCCCGGGGCGCCCGGGTGCTGCTGCTGGACGAACCCACCGCCACCCTCTCGGACGGAGAGATCGAGAAGGTCTTCGCGGTGCTGCGCCGCCTCAAAAGCGAGAATGCGACCACCATCGTCATCATCTCGCACCGCCTGAACGAGATCTTCGCCCTGACCGACCGGGTGACGGTGCTGCGCAGCGGCCGCCACATCCTGACCGCCGACACCGCCGATCTGACCAGCGACGCGCTGGTGCGCGCGATGATCGGCCACGAGGTCAAGACCGGAGAGATCGCCCCCAGTCACGCCCGCGTGGGCGTCGCGCCCCGGCTGGCTCTGAAGGACTGGTCGCTGCCCGGCCGCTTCGCCGCCCCCGACCTGAGCGTCCAGCCCGGAGAGATCGTGGCGCTGGTCGGTCAGCTGGGTTCGGGCGCGGACATGCTGCTGGAAAGCCTTGCGGGGCTGAAGCCCGGCACCCGTGGCACCCTGTCGCTGGACGGCACCGAGGCCACCCCCCGCAGCATACCCGAGGCCTATGCCGCCGGGATCGCCTATGTCTCGGAGGATCGCGCCGCGCGCGGCGTCTTCCTGGATGCGCCGATCGGCACCAACCTGGTCAGCCAGGTGCTGGGCCGGGTGTCGCGGGCCGGACGGGTGCTGCCCTCTGCCGTGACCGCGCTTGCGACCGAGCTGGCGCAAAGCTTTGCCATCGACCCCGCCCGCCTGCCGCACGAGGTCTCGACCCTGTCGGGGGGCAACCAGCAGAAGGTGTCGCTGGGCAAGGCGGTGGCGCTTGGGCCGCGGCTTCTGCTGCTCAACGAACCCACGCGCGGCGTCGACATCGGCGCGCGCAGCGAAATCTACGCCCGCCTCCGGGCCCTAGCAGAGCGTGACGCGATGACCCTGCTCTTCTATTCGACCGACCTGGAGGAGGTTCTGGAAGCCTCCGACCGGGTGATCACCTTCTACCGGGGCGCCATGGTGCGCGACGCGGCCCGCGCCGAGGTCGATGCCGACAGCATCCTGCACGACATCCTGCACGGACCGGACGAGGTGGCGGCATGAGCACGCAATCCCGTTCCGCCCCCCTGCCCGGTCCGCTCTCGGGCCTGTTCGCACCGGCCCGGGTGCAGGCCACGGTGATCCAGATCGCCACGGTCGCGATGTTCCTGCTGGCCTGCCTGACGGTGGACAATTACGCCACCGCCTCCAACATCGCCTCGATCCTCTATGCCGCCTCGACGGTGGGGATCGCCGCCGTGGGGCTGGCCTCGGTCACCATCAGCGGCAACCTCTTCGCACTGTCGCTGGGCAGCACCGCCGCCTTCGCCTCGATCATCTACATCCAGCTTTCGGGTCTGGGCGTGATCGGGGCGCTACTGGGCAGCCTGGCCCTGGGCGTGGTCTTCGGGCTGATCCAGGGCATCGTGGTCGGCCTGCTGCGCTGCAACGCGATCATCACCACCATCGCCGCCTCTTCCCTGATCGCCGGTCTGGCGACGGCGTTTTCCGGCGGCCGCACCGTGCTGGCCACCGGCGGACCTAGCTGGCTTGGCAATGGCGCGATCCTGCCGGGCATTCCCTGGCAGGCGGTGATCTTCCTCGTGGTCGTCGTGGTGGCAGAACTGCTTCTGCAACGGTCGCGCACCGGCTGGGAGCTGCGCCTGCGCGGCACCAACCCCGCCGCCGCCGAGCTGGCCGGCCTGCGCACCCGCCGCGTCGTCGTGCTGTCCTACGTGCTGGCCGGTGCCGGTGCCGCCATGGCCGGCGCGCTGATCGCCGCGCAGTCGGGCACCGGCAACATGCGCGTCGGCGCCGATCTGGATTTCAGCGCCATCGCCGCAATGCTGGTGGGTGGGGTCGCCATCTCGGGCGGACGGGGGCGCATCATCGACGTCGCCGCCGGCACGCTGTTCCTGGCCGTGCTGACCAACATCCTGCTCGTCAACAACTTCGCCTACGAGGTGCAGCTCATGATCAAGGGGCTGGCGGTTCTCGTGGCGGTCACCGCCGGCGCGCTGCTGTCGCGCAAGAAGCGCTGAGAAAGGACCCCCGCCATGTTCCGACAGTTTGCCGACAATCCCCTGATGCTGCTGCGCTGGCTGCTGCTGATCGCCATGGGGCTGATCTTTACCCTCGCCAACAGCTACTTCCTGGCGCCGGGCAACCTTTATTCGCTGGGTGAAAGCTTCAGCCTGCTGGGGCTGGTCGCCCTGGGCCTGGCGCTGACCATGCTGGTGGGGGAATTCGACCTTTCCGGCGGCGCCATGGTCGCGGTTTCCGGGCTGATCATGCTGAAGCTGGGCGAAAGCAATGCCTTCGTGGGCCTGGCCGCCGCGCTCGCCTTCGGCGCCGGGGTCGGCGCCCTGAACGGGCTGCTGACGCTGCGGCTTCAGGTGTCCTCTCTCGTGACCACGCTGGGCGTGATGATCCTGCTGTCGGGCTTCGCCGTCTGGCTGGAGGGCGGCCAGGGCGTCAGCTTCTCCAACTACGACCTGACCGATGCCTTCAACGCCAGCTGGCTTTCGGTCCTTTCGCCGCGCTCGGTGATCACCATCGCGCTGTTCGCAGCCGTCGGCGTGGCGCTGGCCATCACCCGGCTGGGCCGCGACATCATCGCCGCCGGCAGCCACCGCAAGGCCGCCACCATGTCGGGGGCCAATGTCGCCTCGGCGGTGCTATCGGCCTTCATCGCCAGCGGCCTGTTCGCCGCCCTCGCCGGCGCCCTGCTGGCGATCACGCTGGGGCGTGCCTCCTCGACCTTCGGGGCGAACCTGCTGCTGCAGGCGGCTTCGGCGGCGATCCTCGGGGGCATCGCGCTTTCGGGGGGCGTCGGGCGCCCCTTCGGCGTGGCGATCGGCGTGCTGGTGCTCTGCGTGCTCAACAACGGGCTGGGGCTGATCGGCGCCAGCTCTCCGGTGGTGATGCTGCTGAACGGCGCGGTGCTGCTGGTTGCGGTGCTGGTCGACGGCGCCCCGGGCCAGTGGCTGCGCCGCAGCCGCGCCGCCCACTGACTTCCAAAATCAAGAGACCAACAGGAAAGGGAATTCCATGAAACAGACGCTTCGCACCGCCCTTGGCACGCTGCTGACCGGCAGCCTGCTGGCCCTGGCCGGCGCCGCTTCGGCAGAGGGCGCGCAGGAGGGCAAGAAGGTGATCTTCCTCGGCGCCGACGACATCTGCGAATACTGCGCCGTCTACAACGGCCAGATCCGCAAGCTGGCCGCCGCAGCCGGGATCGACCTGGAGGTCGTCACCAACAAGTTCGACGCCGCCCAGCAGGCCACCCAGATCGACCAGGCCATCGCCAAGAAGCCCGACGCGATCCTGCTGTGGACCATCGACGGCACCGCGCTCTTCCCCTCCATGCGCAAGGTCAAGCGCGCCGGCATCCCGCTGCTGCTGACCGACGTGCAGCCGGATCAGAAGATGGACGACCTCTGGGTCCAGTATTCCGGCGGCAACTACGAGGAACAGGGCGCCAAGGCCGCCCAGCTGATGGTCAAGGCCTTCGACGACAAGGGCATGGAGAAGAAGGGCGGCGTGATCCTGATCACCGGCATCATCGGGCAGGCCCAGACGATCTCCATGACCAAGGGCTTCACCGAGACCCTGGCCAAGCTGGCGCCCGACCTGACGATCCTGGGCTCCCAGCCGGGCAACTGGGACACCGGCACCTCCACCCAGGCGGCGGCCGGCCTGTTCACCAAGTACGGCGACCAGATCAAGGGCGTCTATGCCGCCGAGGACATCATGATGCAGGGCGTGCTGATCGCCGCCGAGCGCGCCGGGATGGACCCGACGAAGATGGCGATGATCGGCGGCGGTTGCGAACCCGTCGGCATCCAGAACATCAAGTCCGGCAAGCAGTACGGCACCGTCCTGCAATCCCCCGTCGACGAGGCGACCTATGCCGTCCAGAGCCTGACCGACTACTTCAACGGCAAGGAGATGGCCAAGTCGCACTACGTGCCGCACCCGATGGTGACCGCGGCCAATGTCGATCAGGTCTGCAAGCCCTGGCCCAAGGACTGATTTCGCATCGCGAGTCGGCCCCCGAACGCCGCGCGCAAGCGCGGCGTTTTGCGTTTCCCGCCCCCGCATTCCGGTGAAACATGATTTTTCCCTGAACATTTCTTGCGCAGCCTGCTCAATTCAAAAGCAATCCCCTGCACTCACGCCACCTCACAGTGGCGAGACGGCATTGACGGTGGCGTCAGGTTCCGCCTTCGGCACAGCCCGTGGCCGCTCTGACAGCCCGGATTCAAGCAATTGTTTTTATTATAATTTTAAATCGACCCCGGAGCACCCCATGATCCGGGACGCTGCACAGCCCGGCCCCATATATGAAAACCGTGCATACAGTTAATTATGACAATCTATTGTATTTATTCTTTTTGCCTCGGTTTGACTTGGATCAAACGCCAACACGAGGTTCGCCATGAATCAGCTCAATGCCCTTGCCCAGCCGCCCGGCCCCGTGGAAGAGGCTGTCGATTTCTCGAAACTCACGCAGCAGCCGGAATTCCTGGCCCTGCTGGACGAGATCCGCAGCCGCCGGGACGAGATCCACCAGAAACGCCACGTACCGCGCGACATCGTCGCCATGATGAAGAAAGCCCGCATCTTCCGCTCGGCGACGCCGACGAAATTCGGCGGCGATGCCATGGCACCGCACCACTTCCTGAAGATGGTCGAGAAGATCGGCGAAGTGGACGGCTCGGCGGCCTGGGTCGCGGCCTTCGGTTCCGCCAACACCTACATCGCCGCCCTCCCCGACGAGGCCCAGGCAGAGATCTATGCCACCGGCCCGGATCAGGTCTATGCCGGCGGTCTCTACCCGCTGCAGAAGGCCGAACGCGTTGACGGCGGCTGGCAGGTCTCGGGGCGCTGGAAATTCGCCAGCGGCTGCATGGGCGCGGACTGGATCGGTGTCGGCATCGTCGGCTCGGACTCGGTCCAGCGCGCCGCCGAGGGCCTGCCCCCCGAGGTGCTGATGGCCGTCGCCCCCGCCGCCGAGGTCGAGATCATCGAGACCTGGGACGTGATGGGGATGCAGGGCACCGGCAGCCATGACACCCAGGTCAAGGACCGCTTCTATCCCGACATGTGGACCTGCAAGCGCGGCGCCATGGGCATCTACGACGAGGCGCTCTACCGCTACCCGCCGCTGGCCTTCCAGGCCCAGGTGCACGCCGCCTGCAACCTTGGCCTGGCGCGCGCCGCGCTGGACCTGGCGACGCAGATGTCCGGTGGCGCCAAGCTGATGCCCGGCGCCCCCCGCCTGGCCGACCGCGCCTATTTCCGCACCGGCCTGGCCGAGGGCGAGGCCCGTATGCGCGCCGCCCGCGCCTATTACTACGAGATGGCCGAGAAGGCCTGGGACGAGCTGGCGCACAATGCCGAGGTTTCGCCTGAAACCAACAACCTGCTGCGGCTCTCGGCCAGCCACGCCGCGCGCGCGGCCACCGACACGATCCAGCACTGCTTCCGCATCAGCGGCATGGCGGCAATCCAGGAAGGCCACCAGATGCAGCGCATCCTGCGCGACTGCCTGGTCGTCACCCAGCACGCGGCGCTGAACGACGTCACGATGGAAAACGCCGGCGCCGTGCTTTCGGGTCTGCCGGCCCCGGCGGGCTACCCGTAAGGAGGCCGCGCCGATGGATCTGTCGCAAACCTTCCACCAGCGCCTCGCCATCACCCCGGATGCCGGAGAGATGCGCGACGGAGCGATCCGCTACCTGATGATGCGCCCCGATGCGCTGATGGGGATGTTCGCGCGGCTTTCGCCTGCCGCGCGGCAGGAGGCGGTCGAGGCGCTCTGTGCCTCGGTCGCGGAATTCGGCGGCAAATCCGTCAAGGCCTACCGCGACAGCGGCGCCGTCGATCCCGACGCGATGATGAAGACCATTGCCGACACCTCGGGCGAACTCGGGTGGGGCATCTGGACGTTCGGGGCGGTGTCTGCCGACCGCATCGACGTCCAGGTGCGCAACAGCCCCTTCGCGATGGGCATCGGCCGGTCCGACCAGCCCGTCTGCGGCGCCATCCGTGGCATCCTGACCGCCATCGGCCCGCTTCTGCTGAATGCCGAAGCCGTCCGGGTCGAGGAGACCAGCTGCCACGCCATGACCGGGACCGGCATCTGCCATTTCACCCTGTCCCGGTGACACCGCCGCGTCGGGCCCCCGCCCCGGGCCCGACGCCAAAATCTCAACAAGACAACCACTTCCAACAGGACGCGACATGACAAAAACGAACATCTCTCGCCGTGGTTTCATGGCCTCCACCGCCGGGCTCGCCGCCTCCGGCCTGGTGCTCTCTGCCCCCTCGCTTTCCCGCGCGGCCGGCACGACGATCCGCATCGGCGTCGGCTCGGACCCGGTGTTCTCGGGCTTCTTCGTCGCCCAGCACGAGGGCTACTTCAAGGATGAGGGCGTCAAGGTGAACCTGCAGACCTACTCGGGCGGCGGCGAGGCGATGAACGCCCTCGTGGCGGGCCAGGTGGATCTGGCCTCGGCATCGGAATCCACCACCATGGTGCGCATGAACCGCGCCGAGATCCGCCCGCTGGCGGTGGTCTACTACTCGGGCCTCTACGTCAAGCTGGTGCTGCGCCCCGGCATCGAAAGCCCCAAGGACATCAAGACCTTCGGCGTCATCCCCGGCTCCATCTCGGATTACTGCACGGGCCTGACGATCGCGCATTTCGGCCTGGATGCGAAAAGCCTCAAGATGGTCCCCTCGGGCCCGCCGGAACTGCCCGCCCTGCTGATGCGCGGCGATATCGACGCCTTCTTCGCCTGGGAACCCTGGCCCGCCACCGCCGTCGCCCAGGGCGCCAAGATCGCCCTGACCTCGCGCGATGTGGGCTATACCGACACCATCTGGGCCAACGCCAGCCAGGCCATCCTGGAAAGCGCCCCCGATGAGCTTCAGGCCGTGCTGCGCGCCGTCGCCCGCGGCTCCGAGGTGATGGAGAACGACCCCAAACGCGCCGCCGAGGCCGTCAAGGCCGTGACCCACATCCCGGTCGACACCACGCTGACCGTCTCCAAGGACATGACCCTGACGGTGCGTGACTTCACCGACGCGGACTTCAAGAGCTTTGACAGCATCGCGCAGTTCCTCGTCGACAACAAGGTGACCGACGCACTGGTCCCCTACCGCGACTACATGCAGCGCGGCTTCTACAAGGGATAAGCCACATGTCCAACGGAGCTTCCATCGAGCTTGGCCATGTCGGGATCTCGTTCGGGACGGCGCAGATCGTCTCGAACGTCAACCTCGACATCAAGCCTGGCGAATTCGTCTGCCTGCTGGGCCCTTCGGGCTGCGGCAAGTCCACGCTTCTGAACGCCATCGCCGGGTTCCTCCCGGTCGCTGGAAGCATCTCCGTTGGCGGAGACCGGGTGACCAAGCCCGGTCTCGACCGCGGCGTCGTCTTCCAGTCCGCCGAGGTGCTGTTCCCCTGGCTGACGATCCGCGAGAACGTCGAATACGGCCTGAAGATCCGCGGCGTGGCCAAGGCCGAACGCGCGAAGAAGGCGGAACATTTCATCGGCATGGTGGGCCTTGCCCACGCCGCCGACAAATTCCCGAAAGAGCTGTCGGGCGGGATGCGCCAGCGCGCGCAGATCGCCCGGGTGCTGATCAACGAACCCTCCGTCGTGCTGATGGACGAACCCTTCGGCGCGCTGGACGCGCAGACCCGCGAAGTGCTTCAGGAAGAGCTGGACCGGCTCTGGCGCAAGACCGGCTGCACCATCGTCTTCGTCACCCATGACATCTGGGAGGCCCTGCTGCTGGCCGACCGCGTCGTGGTGATGACCGCCGGCCCGCGTGCCGGGATCAAGACCATCCAGCCCATCGACCTGCCGCACCCCCGCGACGCCGCCAGCCCCGAATGCCTGGAGCTGTTCCGCCGGCTGCGCGACGACATCGGCGAAGAGGTCAAACGTGCCCTCGAACAGCAGGGCCTGAACCGAGAAGAGGAACCGGCAACATGACCGACGCCACCCAGCAGACCCCGACACGTGGTGCAAGGACTGGCTTCTCAATGGGAGAGGGAATGAAACGCGTCCTGATCGGCGTGCTCTCGGTCGTGATCGGCGTGCTGGCCTGGCACATTGGCGCGATGAACACCTCTCCGCTGTTCCTGCCTTCGCCCTGGAGCGTCGCCAAGACCACCGGCGAGATGATCGCCGACGGCTCTCTCTTCGTGGCGATCGGGGCCTCGGCCTGGCGCATCGCCGCCGGCTGGGCCGCGGGCGTGATCATCGGCGTGCCGCTCGGCCTGTTCATGGGCCGCTTCCAGATCGTCCGCCTGCTCTGCGATCCCTGGATCGAGTTCTTCCGCTTCATCCCGCCGATCGCCTTCGTGACCCTGGCCGTCATCTGGCTTGGCCCGGGCGAGATCACCAAGATCGCGCTGATCTTCTACTGCACCGTGTTCATCGTGACGATCAACACCATCGCCGGGGTGGAAAACGTCAACCAGCTGCGCCTGCAGGCCGCCCGTTCCATGGGGGCCAGCAAGCTGACCGAGATGACCACCGTCATCTTCCCCTCGGCCGTGCCCTTCATGATCACCGGCGCCCGCATCGCCATGGGCAACTCTTTCCTGACCGTCGTCTCGGCCGAGATCGTCTCGGCGCAGACCGGCCTTGGCTCGATGATCTGGACCGCGCGCAACTTCGGGCGCACCGACTGGGTGTTCGTGGGCATCATCTCCCTCGGCATCCTGGGCTACCTGTTCGACCGGGCCTTCCGCATGGCGACCCGGAAATGGTTCCGCCGCTTCCTGTTCTGATCTGATCCCTTCCGACCGGCCTGCCCGGCCAGCGATGACGCCCCCGCGTCATCGTGCCGGGGCCCCTTGCCGGTCATCCCCGCCCCTTCAACCTGAGGACCCCCACATGAAAGATTTGGACACGCCCTTCGCCGCGCTCGTCCAGGACGACAAGGCCCTGACCACTCTGTACACGGACCCCGGTCTGTTCGAAGCAGAGATGGACAAGATCTTCACGAAGACCTGGGTCTGGGTCGCGCACGAGAGCGAAATCGCGACGCCCGGCAGCTACAAGCGCGCCCGCGTCGGTCTTGAGCCGGTGATCGTCACCCGCGACCGCAAGAAGAACATCCACGTCCTGCTGAACCGCTGCCGTCACCGCGCCGCAACCGTGTGCGAAGTGTCCAAGGGCAAGACCAACTCCTTCGTCTGCCCCTACCACGGCTGGGCCTACGGCCTCGACGGCAGCCTGCGCGGCGTGCCCTACGAGGAAAGCTATGCCGGCAAGCTGGAACGCGGCAAGCTGGGCCTGAAAGCCCTGCGCACCGAGACCTACAACGGCCTGGTCTTCGCCACCTTCAACGACGAGATCGAGCCGCTCGAGGACTTCCTGGCGGGCGCCAAGAAATGGATCGACCTGTTCATGAAACAGGGCGCCGGCTACCCGGTGAAGGCCAATGGCGAACACAAGTTCTCGTTCCCGGGCAACTGGAAGATCCAGCTTGAGAACACCACCGACGCCTACCATTTCCCGCTGGTGCACAAGCCCTTCCTGAAGCTGACCGATGTCGAGACCGAAGAGCAGTTCGACATCATGAACAAGGGCGGCTGGGTCGAGGATCTGGGCAATGGCCACTCGGTCATGATCATGATGCCCGAGCTGGTCGACCTTGAGGAAAACCTCGACGCACCGATCCCCGACAAGTTCGCCGATCTTGCCCAGGCGCTGCGCGACGAGGGTCACGAAGAGCAGCAGGTGCGCCGCATCATCCGCGCCGTCGGCGGTTCGGGCTTCAACGTGAACCTGTTCCCCAACCTCGGCTGCTCTGCCGCGTTCTTCCGTGTCCTCCAGCCGGTGTCCGTCACCGAGACCGAGGTGCGCCACATCGCCCTTGCCATGGACGGCGGCCCCGAGATCGCGAACCGCGAACGCCTGCGCATCCACGAGTTCTTCCAGGGCCCGATGGGCTTTGGCAGCCCCGATGACGCCGAGGTCTGGGACCGCGTCCAGCAGGGCGCCCAGGGCGGCAAGGAGCTCTGGCTGCTGCTGAACCGCTCGACCGAGACCGAGGAACCGACCGCAGAGGGCACCGTCAAGGGCGATGTCAGCTCCGAGATCGGCATGCGCGCTGCCTACCGGCAGTGGAAGAAACTGATGGAGGCCTGAGACATGGACATGATGACTCCCGTGAAAGATACCGCGCTGCTGGATGCCATGGCCTTCGTCTGGCTTGAGGCCGACCGCCTCGATCAGCGCGAATTCGACGACTGGCTGGGCATGTGGAGCGCGGATGCCAAGTACATCGTGCCCGTCGAACCCGGCGTGACCGATTTCGAGGCGCATCTGAACTACGCCTATGACGACGCGGTGATGCGCGCGAAGCGGGTCGAGCGGATGATGGGCGGGGACTCCGTCTCGGCCTCGCCGCTGGCACGCACCGTGCGCGCGCTGTCGCGCTTCCGGCTGCTGTCGGACGATGGCGTCACCATCGAGCTGCGCTGCATGCAGACGCTGACCGAATACCGCCGCGAACGGATGAAATCCCATGTCGCCGACGTGGAGTTCACCCTGGTGCGCGAAGGCGCGGGCCTGAAGATCGCCCGCAAGGTCGTGCGCCTGATCAATGCCGATCACACGCTGTCGGGCATCTCCTACATCCTGTGATCGCTGCGGTCGGGCCTTCCTCCCCCTTGGGCCCGACCGGTTTCCCCGACTGGGGTCCGGCCCGCAGCGCCGGACCCGTCTTTCGCCCCGTTTCCGTTCCGACCCGTTAAAAGACAAGGACGCCACAATGATCGAAGCCACCATCACCCGGCGCCAGTCCCAGGCCCGCGACATCGTCGTGCTGGACCTCGTCTCGGCTGACGGCGCGCCGCTGCCCCCCTTCACCCCCGGCGCCCATATCGACGTCGAGATCGGCCAGGGCCTGGTGCGCCAGTATTCCCTCTGCGGCGATCCCGCCGAAGGCGCGCTCTACCGCATCGGCGTGCTGAAGGACCCCGCCTCGCGCGGGGGGTCCGCCGCCATCCACGCCGGCTTTGCCGAAGGCGCGACGATCCGCATCGGGGAACCCCGCAACCTCTTTCCGCTGGCCGAGGATGCCGCCTTTTCCGTCCTGATGGGCGGCGGCATCGGCATCACCCCGATGATCGCGATGGCCCATGCGCTGCACACCCAGGGCCGCCCCTTCGCGCTGCACTACTGCGCCCGCGAAAAGGACAGCGCCGCTTTCCTTGCGGAAATGGCGACCGCCCCCTGGGCCGCAAACGTGACGCTGCATTTCGACAGCGGAGAGGACGCGACCCGTCCCTTCGATCCCGCCACCGACCTGCCCGATCCCGCCACCGGCGCCCATGTCTATACCTGCGGCCCCGCGGGCTTTATGGACTTCGTGCTGCGCTCGGCGGCTGATCGCGGCTATCCGGAGGCGCAGCTGCACAAGGAATACTTCTCGGTCGAGGTCGAGACCGGCGGCGACAGCTTCGAGGTGGAGCTTGCGCAATCGGGCCAGACCGTGACCGTGGGCCCCGACCAGACCATCGTGCAGGCCCTGACAGGCATCGGCATCGCGGTCGAAGTCTCCTGCGAGCAGGGCATCTGCGGCACCTGCCTGTGCGACCTGCTTGAGGGCGAGGCCGATCACCGCGACAGTTTCCTGACCGACGCGGAAAAGGCCGAGGGCGACCAGATCATGCTCTGCTGCTCGCGTGCGAAATCCCAAAAACTTGTCCTGGACCTGTAACGTCATGACCCATCCCGATCAGACGGCCTTCCGGCAGGCCATGTCGCGCCTTGGCGCGGCCGTGAACATCATCACCACCGACGGCGCGGCCGGGCGCCACGGCATCACCGCCTCGGCGGTCTGCTCTGTCACCGACACGCCGCCGACCCTGCTGGTCTGCGTCAACCGCGGCTCGTCGGCGCATGACCTGCTGATCGCCAACGGCGTCTTCTGCGTCAACGTGCTGGGCCATGACCATGCCGAGCTGGCGATGCGGTTCGGCCGCCCGGGCCTGTCGCCCGAAGAGCGCTTCGAAGGCCAGGACTGGGCGACGCTGGCGACCGGCGCACCCGCTCTGAAGGATGCCATGGTGCGCTGCGACTGCCGCATCAGCGGCATCGAGGAGGTCGGCACCCACAGCGTGATCCTCGGCCGGGTCGAGGCACTTGAGCTGCGCGACGACAGCCAGAGCCTGGTCTATTTCGACCGCAACTTCCACCGCCTGGGCGCCCCGGCGCCCGCGCAAAATCCCTCTCTCTGATTTCCACGGAAGACCCATGACCGACATGCAAGACACCCTCCAGGCGCTGACCCGCCGCATCGAGAACCTCGAAGCCGCCAACGAGGTCCGCAACGTCCAGATGCGCTACATGTTCCTCTGCGACACGCCGCTGCCCGAATATGGCGTCAAGGACGATGCCGAGCGCATCGACCTGATCATGGAGCTGTTCGCCGAGGAAGCCGTCTGGGAAGGCGTCGGCGAATATTACGACGGCCAGTTCGGGCGCGCCGAGGGCAAGGCCGCCGTGCGCCGCCACTTCGAGGGCTTCTGGGGCCAGAAGCAGGATCCGGCGCTGATCCTGAACTGCCACTACGTGACCTCCGAACAGATCCATGTCTCCGAGGACGGGCTGACCGCCACCGGCCAGTGGGTCCACATGCAGCCCTGGCTGTTCTCCGACGGCAAGGCGCTGCTGCGCTCCTCGCGGCTCTTCAACGCGTTCAAGAAATGCGACGATGGCGTCTGGCGCTACACCCGCAACCGCACCGAGAACGTCTTTGTCGCCCCGCTGCCGGCCACCTGGGCCTCGGACTACCCGTCCGCCTCGGTGCTGATGAAACCCTGAACCGGGCGGAGCGCAGTCATGACCCATAAAACCGAAATGTGGCAGGTCTACCGTTTCCAGGACGTGGACGTGACCGTGATCCAGCAATGGGTGGACCCGTTCGGCCGACCCATGCTGCGCTTCGGCCTGGACCGCGACGGCGAGGTGCTGGCCGCCGGCCTGCCCGAGGCCGAATTCCTGGCCGAGGCCACCCTGCTGGCCGAAGCCGGGAGCGAACTGGTGGAGGGCGCGCGATGACCACCTATGTCACGCGCCTGTCGCTGGGCGATCCCGCCGGGCCTGCCATCGCGGTGAAGGATTCGATCGACATTGCAGGCTTCCCCACCCGCGCCGGCTGCCCGGCGCTGGAGGACGCCCCCCCCGCCCCGGCCCATGCCGAGGTGGTGGAGCGCCTGCTGGCCGCAGGGGGCCATGTCCTCGGCAAGACCACTCTGCACGAGCTGGCCTTTGGCGTCTCGGGGATCAACGATCACGCGGGCACCGCGGTCAATGCGCAGTTCCCCGAGCTGATCCCCGGAGGGTCCTCCTCGGGCAGTGCGGCGGCGGTGGCCGAGGGCAGCGCCCGCATCGCCATCGGCACCGACACCGGCGGATCGGTCCGCATCCCGGCGGCCTGCTGCGGCGTCTGGGGGCTGAAGCCCAGCTACGGGCGGCTCAGCCGCAAGGGCGTGATGCCCGCCGAAAGCAGCCTCGATTGCGTCGGCCCCTTCGCGGCGACCCTGGAAGACCTGGAATGGGCGATGGCGGCGATGGATCCGGGCTTCGTGGCCCGCCGGATCAAGACCGCCCGCGTCGCCTACCTGTCCGGACAGGCCACCCCCGCCATCGACGCCGCCGTGCGCGCCGCGCTGCGGACCCCGGAGATCGCCGTGCATGAGGCCGAGCTTCCGGCTGCCGCCGAAGCCTTCGAAGCCGGCGTCAGCCTGATCAATGCCGAGAACTGGGCCGCCTCCGGGCCGCTTCTGGAGACCGGCAAGGTGCATCCGGCCGTCGCCGCGCGCATCGCCGCCGGCGCGGATGTCGACGCGGACGAAATCGCCCGGGCCGAAGCCGTGCGTGCCCGCATCACCGCCCAGATCGACGCCTTGCTGGGACAGGCCGAGGTGATCGCCCTGCCGACGCTGGCCGATGCACCGCCGACTCTGGAACTGGCGCGCCGCGATCCCACCGCCGTCGCGGTGACCCGCAACGTGCGCGCCTTCAACCTCAGCGGCCACCCGGCGCTGGCGATGCCGCTTGCGCCGCTGAACGGAGCCCCGGTGTCGCTGCAACTGGTCGGTGCCAGGGGCGCGGATGCGCTGGTCTGCGCCGTCGCGGCCCTGATCCGCGGCTGAAGTTGCGCAAAAGGCCGGCGCCCCGCGCCGGCCTTCGCCGTTTCGGAGCGCCCGTCCCTAGCGCCGCTCGCTCAGCGCAAAGAGGAAGGCCAGCGTCGGCGCCGCCAGCCCCAGCAGGGCCGCCATGTGCCACCCGCCCGCGGCATAGGCCCAGACGCCAAGCGCCGATCCCAGGGCCCCGCCCAGGAAGAAGGTCGCCATGTAGATGCCATTGAGCCGGGCGCGGATGGCGGCCTCCAGCAGGAAGATCTCTCGCTGGCCCAGCACCAGATTGGTGGTCACCGCAAAATCCAGCAGCAGCGCCGCCACGATCAGCAGGGCGATGGCCGGGCGGGGCGCCTCAGGCAGCACGAGGCACAGGGCAAAGCTTGCCATGCCGCCCAGCAGCGCCAGCCGGGTCGCCGGGCGCCCCCAGCCGCGGTCGGCGATCCGACCGGCGATCGGAGAGGCCAGGACGCTGGCCGCCCCGACCAGCGCGAAGATCGCGATGCCGCCCTGCCCCAGCCCGATGGCGGGGCTGGCCAGCAACAGCGGCGTCACCGTCCAGAACAGGCTGAAGACCCCGAACATTGCCGCCTGGTACAGCGCCCTGCGCTGCAGGACCGGCGTCGTCGCGGCGATGCTGAGGATCGAGCGCATCAGCGCGCCATAGCCCATCCGGCCTGCGGGGCGGCGTTCCGGCAATTTCAGCCGCAGAACCAGTCCCAGCGGCACCAGCGCCGCCGCCGCCAGCAGGAAGACCCCCTGCCAGCCCGCCAGGCCGGCCAGGAAACTGGACAGAGGGCGGGCCAGCATGATGCCCAGCATCAGCCCGGCCATCACATTGCCGACCGCCCGGCCCCGGCTTGCCTCATCCGCCAGATGCGCGGCATAGGGCACCAGGACCTGCACCGCGACGGCGCCCAGACCGGTGCAGAAGGCCGCCGCCAGGAAGGCCCCCGCAGTCGGCGCCAGGGCGGTCGCGACCAGGGCCAGGATGCTCAGCCCCACCAGTGTCAGGACCAGGCGTCGGGTCTCGAAGATGTCGGCCAGCGGCACCACCAGGATCAGCCCCAGCCCGTAGCCCAGCTGGGTCAGCGTCACCACCAGCCCGGCGAGCGGCGCGGGAAGGCCGAGGCTGGCCGCGATCAGCCCCACCAGCGGCTGGGCATAGTAGATATCGGCGGCCAGCACCCCACAGGCCAGCGCCAGAAGAAGAGAGACGGCCAGCCCCGGCGACCGTAGCTGAACCTGAACCGGATCCTGGGCCGGAATTTGGGCCGGTTTCCGGGCCGCGACTTGCGCCAGGGCCTGCGGGGAATGCGTGCGTTCTGTCATGAAGGATCCTGAGCTTTAGGAAATGATCATTTCCGAAATGAGGTCAGCAAGGGAGGCGGGGGCTGCGGGCCGCAAGGGAAACGCGGGGTCAGTCGAAAAGCTGCAGGACCTCGTCCACCAGATGCGCGGTGCCGGCCTCGGCGCAGCCGACCTTGCCGGCCAGCCGCATCCCCTGCAGCGTATAGAGCAGCAGCCGCGCCCGGGTCACCGGATCGCCGCAGACGCGCAGCGTGCCATCGGCCTGCCCGCGCGCGAAGATCCCCAGAATGCGCGCCTCAAGCCGGCCATAGGCCTGGCGCACCGGCTCGGACAGGGCCGGATCGAACGTGGTGATCTCGGCCAGGGCGGCGACGACCATGCAGCCCGTGCGCCCCTCCGCGCCCTGGCTGGCCTCGACATAGACCGAGATGAAGGCGCGCAGTTCCGCCCGTCCGCTGGGCGCCTCCGAGAGGCGTGCCGCAAGCACCGCATCGCGACCGCTCACATAACGCGCCAGAGCGGCAAGGAAGATCCCCTGCTTGCCCTTGAAGGCCTTGTAGAGACTGCCCGAGGACAGTTTCGTCGCGGCGCAGAGATCACCGATCGAAGCGGCGTTGTAGCCCTTTTCGCGGAACACAAGAACCGCCCGGTCCAGCACCTGGGCAAGGTCGAATTCCCGCGGGCGGCCGGGGCCGGCACTGCGGGGCTCGGGCAAGGCGGTCTGGGTCATCCTGGGCTGGGTCATCTGGGTCATGGTCGCATTATTAGGAAAAGATCATATCCAAATCAACCGCAACCTTTCCACCCGCGCCGAAAATGTCGGGGCAGTGGTCTCTGCCCTGCCCCGGCATCGACCGGGCCTAGAGTTCGAACCGGTCGCGGGTGGTCACGTAGCTGGCGCCGCCCAGCCGCCCGAGCGCATCCAGCGCGCCGGCATCGACATGCAGGCGGTCGTTCACCGCGCCCTCGCGGATGAAGATGCCCAGCACCTCGCCCACAAGGATGTCGCGGGCCGGTCCCAGCTCCAGCCGCTGGCGGAAGCGGCATTCCAGTGCCACCGGGGCGGCCAGCAGGCGCGGACAGGCAACATGGGTGCCCGGTGCCGTCTCCAGCCCGGCCAGGGCGATCTCGTCGGCCTCGGGCGGCAGCGGCGCGGCGATCTCCTGCACGGCGCGGGCCATGGCGACATCGGGAATGTGCAGGGTGAACACCCCGGTTTCCAGGATGTTGCGGGCGGTGTCCTTGCGGCTGCCATCGGGGCGCGGCTCGATCCCGACGGCGACGGTGGCGGGCGCATGGCTCAGCACGCCGAAAAAGCTGAAGGCGGCGGCATTGTCGACCCCCTCGGGCGAGCGGCTGGTGATCACCGCGATGGGACGCGGCAGGATCGCCCCGCTCAGCAGCTTGTAGACGTCGCGGTCGTCGAGGGTGGCAGGGTCGAAGGAAAGATGAGTCATGACGCCGTCCATTCTGGGTCCCGGCACCATAGGGCGTGCAGCTTGATAACCTGGATGAATTGTCCTAATTTCAGGCATGAGCCAGATGAATTTCAACACCTTCGATCTGAACCTGGTCCGCGTCTTCCTGGCGCTCTGGGATCAGCGCTCTGTCACCGCCGCCGCCGACCGGCTGAACCTGACCCAGCCGGCGGTCAGCCATGCGCTGAAACGGCTGCGCGAACAGTTCGACGACCCGCTGTTCACCCGCATCGGCAAGGGGATGGAGCCGACCCCCGCCGCCCGCCGGCTCTACATTCCGTTCAAGTCCTGCCACGACACGCTGCGCGAGACCATGACGGTGCACGGCAGTTTCGATCCGCAGAAATCCGCGCGCGTGTTCACGGTGGCGATGTCGGACATCTCGGAAAGCTACGTGCTGCCGCGGCTGCTGGCGCCCTTGCTGACCCATGCACCGGGGGTGCGCATCCGCTCCGTCCAGCTTGAGGCCGAAGAGATCGAGGCCAAGCTGCGCTCGGGCCAGGTGGACATGGCCTTCGGCTTCCTGCCCGACCTCTCGCCGCCCGAGTTCGAAAGCATGTTGCTGCTGGACGACCGCTTTGTCTGCATCGTACGCGACGGCCATCCCTGCAGCGAAACCCACCTGACGCCGCACAGCCTTCTGACACTGGATTTCGTCGAGGTGGCGGTGAATGCGACCGGCTACCAGACCGTGCGCGCGGTGCTGGAACAGCACGGCATCTTCCGCACCATCCGCGCGCAGATCGAACACTTCTCGGTCATCCCCGAGATCGTGCGCTCCACCGACCTGGCGGCGATCTACCCCGCCTCGGTCGCCACCCGTCTGGTCGAAAGCCGGGAGTTCCGCACCATGGAGATGCCCGAGATCTTTCCCCCCATCGACGTGCGCACCCACTACCATTCGAATTTCCGCAGCGACGCGGGGATCCTGTGGCTCAACAGCCTTATGAAGGGGCTGTTCTGAAAACGGCCCCGGGCGCCACATCCTCTCCCAAAGATGTCCAGGCGCCCGAAGCCGAGTCAGTCCAAATGGATGCGCGCTGAAATTGATGCGGTGCATAGCGCCCAGGGTGACGCTACGCAACTGTCGCCTCGGACAAAGACCCGGGCGTCGGGTCAAAAGGCGAGGCCGGTGACCATGGAAACGGGGAGCGCGTCTCACGGCGGATTGAGGGAAACACACCGGCCTCGGATCAAGTGTGGAAGATGGTACGGATACGGTCAATCATCCTGACGGGCCGGAAGCGGCAAGTTGCTCATCCCGGGGCCGCGCCGGCGGCGGACCGCCTGATCCACATGCGCCCGGGCCCCTGGCCGCGGCCTGAAGACATCCGCCACCGCATGGAATGCCGTTCGGGCCGCCGCGCCCCCGCGGCACGGTCGCGCCCTGCCCAAAGCTGACGCAACGCAAGTCCCGACGGTCAAAAACCCCACGCGAAAATATTGACAATATTTGTCAGGAATAATAGGCAGAGATCAGCAAGCGCCGGATCGGCAGCTAGCCCCTTTCCCATTTCACCGACACCGGACCGCAGGCCCCGCCACCGCCGCCCCTCGTGGCGTTGCGCAGACGCGTTCTGCCTGTCCCCGTCCCCGAAGGCTGCTTCCGCATCCTGCCCCATGTCCGGCCCGCCCGCGGGTCCGGCCCCCTTGTCCTGCGAAAGGTCCGCCATGCGCGCCTGCCCCCCCGCCGAAACCCTCCGCGCCGCCCGTCGCGACAGCACGCTGCGCGCGCGCGACCTGGCCGCTTCCCTGAACGTCTCCGAAGCCGCGCTGGTCGCCGCCCATACCGGCGCCCCGGCCCCCTTCAGCGTCACCCGCATCGCCGCCGATCCCGATGTGCTGATGCCCAACATGGCGCGTCTGGGGCGCATCATGTCGCTGACCCGCAACGACTCCTGCGTGCTCGAACGCGTCGGCACCTTCGGCGACTACCATTCCGGCGCCCATGCCGCCTTCGTGCTGGGCAAGGAGATCGACACCCGCCTGTTCCCGAAATACTGGACCTACGGTTTCGCCGTCGAGGAAGAGACCGCGAAGGGCCTGCGCCGCTCGCTTCAGGTCTTCGACCGCTACGGCGAGGCGCTCCAGAAGATCTACCTGCGCGAGGAGTCCAACACCGAGGCCTGGGCGCCGCTGATCGCGGAGCTGCGCCTGGACGACCAGTCGCCCGAGATCGACCCGCACGCGCCCCCCGCCCCCGAAGGCGCCCGCCCCGCCCCCGGCAAGCGCGAGGCGCTGGTGGCCGAATGGCGCAAGATGACCGACACGCACCAGTTCAACCGGATCTGCACGCGCCTCGGGATGAACCGCCTTGGCGCCTACCGCATGGCCGGGGCGCCCTTCGCCCGCCGCGTCGCCGTCAGCGCCGTTGCCGACTGGCTTGAGGCCGTTTCCGCCGCGCATCAGCGGGTCGGCTTCTTCGTCGGCAACCGCGGCCATATCCAGATCCACTGGGGCACTTTCGACACGCTGAAACCCATGGGCCCCTGGCTGAACGTGCTGGACCCGGAGGTGAACATCCACCTGCGCAACGACCATATCGCCGAGGTCTACGTGGTCGAGAAACCCACCAAGCGCGGTCCCGCCACCTCGATCGAGGCCTTCGATGCGCGCGGAGAGCTGATCTTCCAGTGCTTCGGCCAGCGCACCGAGACCGACGAGACGCTGGACGGCTGGCACGCCATCCTCGATGCCATCCCCTCGCTGCGCGAGGCCGCCGAATGAAACCGCTTCTGAGCGCGCTGCTGCTGGCCATCCTGCCGGTGGCGGCCCCCGCCGCCGACCGGATCGTCGCCATCGGCGGCGCGGTGACCGAGACGCTGTTCGCCCTGGGCGCCGGAGACCGGGTGATCGCGCGCGACAGCACCTCGCGCTTTCCCGAAGCGGCGCTGGCGCTGCCCGATGTCGGCTACATGCGCCAGCTTTCCGCCGAAGGGGTGCTGTCGGTCGGCCCCGACATGGTGATCACCCGCGACAGCGCCGGCCCGCCCGAGGTGCTGGACCAGCTGCGCGCCACCGCCCTGCCCCTGATCGAGGTCCATGACGGCTACACCGCCGAGAGCGTGCTGGCCGAGATCCGCACCATCGGCGCCGCCGTCGACCTGCCCGACAAGGCCGAGGCGCTCGCCCGCCAGGAGGCCGCGGCCTTCGAAACCCTTGCCGCCGAAGTGGCGAAGGGCCCGCATCCGCGCGTGCTTTTCGTGCTCTCGGATCAGGCCGGGCGGCTGACCGTCGCGGGTGGCCATACCGGCGCCGACGGCATCCTGACGCTTGCGGGCGCGACGAATGTCATGGCCGGCTCCTTCGACGGCTACCGGATCCTCTCGGACGAGGCGCTGATCGCCGCCGCCCCGGAGGTGATCCTGATGATGACATCGACCGGCGCGCGGCAGATGGACAGCTCTGACGCCGACATCCTGTCGCTGCCGGCGGTCGCCCGCACCCCCGCCGGTGACCGGGGCGCGCTGGTGCGCGTCGATCCCGCCGCCCTTGGCTTCGGCCCGCGCACCGCCGCATTCGCCCGCACCCTGCACGCCGCCCTGCTGGCCGGAGCCTCCTGAGCCATGGCGATCCTCAGCCCCTCGGAACCTATGACCTCCGGCGACCGGCGCGCCCGGGCCGCGACGCTGCGCGCCCTGCTGGTGCTGGGCCTTGTGCTGGTGATGCTGGCGGGCCTGGGCTGGGGTGCCGCCGGGCAGACCGACGTGATCGGCGCCCTGCTGGCGCGCTTCGGGCTGGCGCAGGCCTCGCTCGCCGAGATGACCATCGTCTGGGACATCCGGATGCCTCGGGTGCTGACCGGCGCGCTGGTGGGCGCGGCGCTGGCGGTCTCGGGGGCGGTGATGCAGGGGCTGTTCCGCAACCCGCTGGCCGATCCCGGGCTGGTCGGCGTTTCCGCCGGATCGGGGCTGGGCGCGGTGGCGGCCATCGTGCTGGGCGGGCTGCTTCCGGCGCCGCTTCTGGCAATGACCGAGGGCGCGCTGGTGCCGCTGGCGGCCTTCCTGGGCGGCTGGGCGGCAACGCTGGTGCTGTATATGATCGCCACGCGCGGCGGGCGGACCTCGGTCGCGACGATGCTGCTGGCGGGGATCGCGCTGGCGGCGCTGACCGGGGCGCTGACCGGGCTGATCCTGTACCGCGCCACCGACAACCAGCTGCGCGACCTGACGTTCTGGAGCATGGGCTCGGTCGCCGGGGCGACCTGGGCCAAGCTGCTGGTCGCCGGGCCGCTGATCGCGGCGGGCCTGCTGGCCGCCCCCTTCCTGGCCCGCGCCCTCGATGCGCTGTCGCTGGGAGAGGCGGTGGCGCTGCACATGGGCGTCGACATCCAGAAGATGAAACGCATCGCGATCCTGAGCGTCGCGGCCTCGGTCGGGGCCTCGGTCGCGATCACCGGGGGCATCGGCTTTGTCGGCATCGTCGTGCCGCATCTGCTGCGGCTGGTGCAGGGGCCGGAACACCGGGGCCTGCTGCCCAATGCGGCGCTGCTGGGGGCGATCCTGCTGCTGCTGGCCGACATGCTGTCGCGCACCCTGGTCGCGCCGGCGGAACTGCCCATCGGCATCGTCACCGCGACCCTGGGCGGGCCGTTCTTCCTGTGGATCCTGATGCGCAACCGCGCCCTGCTGGAGGGCTGATGCAATGCTGAGTGCCAAATCCCTGAACCTGCGCTACGGCCAGCGCCGCGTGCTGCACGACGTGGATTTCACCGCCCGTCCCGGAGAGGTGACGGCCATCGTCGGCCCGAACGGTTCGGGCAAGACGTCGCTGCTGTCGGCGCTTTCGGGCGCGCGCGCCTATGACGGAGAGATCCGGCTGAACGGGCTGGACCTGCGCGATCTGGCGCCCGCCCGTCAGGCCCAGCTGCGCGCCGTGCTGCCGCAATCGGCCGAGGTCGCCTTTCCCTTCACCCTGCTGGAGCTGGTCCGCCTGGGTCTGAGCGCGGGACTGGCCCGCGCCCATCCCGGCGATCCGACCACGCTGGTGCGCGCCGCCATCGCCCGCGTCGGCCTTGCCGGCCACGAGGGCCGCATGGTTCAGCAGCTTTCAGGGGGCGAACGTCAGCGCGCCCAGCTGGCCCGCGTGCTGGTCCAGATCTGGGAGCCGGTGCTGGAGGGCGCTCCCCGCTGGCTGCTGCTGGACGAGCCGGTCTCGGCGCTCGACATCGGCCATCAGCTCAGCATCATGCAGCTGGCCCATGACTATGCCCGTGCGGGCGGCGGCGTGGTGGCGGTGATGCATGACCTCAACCTGACCTCGATGTATGCCGACCGGGTGGTGCTGTTGCAGGCCGGTCGCCTACGCGCCGCCGGTCGCCCCGAAGAGGTGCTGACCGACCACGATCTTTCGGCCTGTTACGGCTGCGCGCTGCGCACCAACACGGCCCCCCCGGGTGCCCGGCCCTGGCTGCTGCCGCAGTCCGCAGCCACCTGAGGCCCCCGACCGCCAGCAAAAGCCAGCCCAGACCCCAAGAACCGCTCTACTGGAGACCCTACATGACGCATGTCCGTCACCGGCTGGCCGTGACAACGGCCCTTGGCCTTCTGCTGTCCGCCGGTGTGATCCCCCTCGCCCAGGCGCAGGAGACCACCTCCCTTGATGCCATCACCGTGGCCGATGACACCGATACCGGCCCCGCCGGCACCTCGGGCACCGCCACCATCACCCAGGAGGCGATGCAGAAGAAGCAGGCCACCTCCGTCGCCGAGGCGGTCGAGGACGTGCCCGGCGTCACCACCACCCGCTCCAGCGACCTGCTGCATTCCTCGATCAGCATTCGCGGCTATGGCGGCAACTCGGCGATGCCGGATTCCCAGAACGTCGTGACCGCGCTGGACGGGGTGTCGACCGCCGGCGGCAACTACTACCGCGACAACGCGGGCCAGGTCGTCGATCCGCTGCTGCTGAAGCAGGTTTCGGTGCTGAAAGGGCCGCTGGCCTCGCTGGAATACGGCTCGGGCATTCTGGGCGGCACCGTGGCGATGGAGACGATCAACGCCGCCGATCTGACCGGCGACACCCCCGGCTTCAAGTTCCGCCAGGTGCTGGGCGCCAATTCCAACGGCAACGGCTGGAAAACCTCTTCCACCCTGGCCTGGCAGGCGAACGAGAACTTCGACTTCCTTGCCAACTACTCGCGCAGCTATTCCGAGAACCGCGAGGACGGCCATGGCGACGAGATCGACCTGGGCGGCTACAACGTGCCCTCGCTGCTGCTGAAGGCGCGCTACCGCTTTGGCGAGAACCGCGATCAGGCGCTGACCTTCAGCTACGACCGCTCCGAAAGCGTGCAGCAGAACGTGCCCTATGCGACCGCCTCCATGCTGTCGATCTTCGGCAACGTGAACCGCGACCGCACCGGCAATGTCGCCAAGCTGAGCTATACCTACAAGCCCGCCTCGAACCCGCTGGTGGATCTTGAGGTCAGCTATGCGCGATCCCGTCAGCAATACCATATCGAGGGTCTCTCGATGATCTCCTCGATGTTCGCGGGGGATTACGACGTCGACACCGACACGCTGGCCGCCACCAACACCGCGCGCTTCAGCACCGGGTCGGTGGATCACACGCTGCGCGCCGGCGTCTCCTTCGCGCATCAGGACCATGATGGCGTGATGAGCGGCGTCGCCGGGGATGGCGAATACGACCGCACCGCGCTCTTTGCCATGGACCAGATGGACTTTGGCCAGGACTGGAGCCTCTCTGCCGGTGCCCGGATCGAGCATCAGCAGCTTACCAACCTGCACAGCAGCACCGGCGCCGACCTCGACGACATGGATTCGACCGCCCGCACCGCCGGTCTGGGGCTTGAAAAGGGTCTGGGCCACGGCTTCACCGGCTATGCCTCCTTCACCTATGGCGAAGGGCTGACGCTGCCGGAATATGCCGGCAACACCTGGAGCAACGGCAAATACTGGGGCGAGGACACCTCGCACAGCCGCACCTGGGAGACCGGGCTGCGCTACCATGGCGACAGCGTGATCACCTCGGGCGACGGGCTGGAGGCCTCGATCGGGGTCTACAAGATCGACGTCTGGGACGCCAACAGCTACCCGAGCACCGCCTACGAGCTGCAAAGCAGTTCCGGGCTTGAGGCGCAGCTGGGCTACCGTCTGGCCAGCGGCTTCTACACCCGCGCCTCGATGGTCACGAGCTTCTCGAACAAATACCGTCAGCGGACCTCTTCGGGGGACAGCGATTATCCCTATGCTCTGACCGATCAGGGCCGCCTGACGCTGGGCAAGACCTTCGCCAACGGGCTGGATGTCAGCTGGACCCTGCGCGGCGGCGTGGCGCAGGACCTCAACGACCTGCATCAGGCCGGCTGGGGCGTGAACGACATCGCCGTCAGCTACACCGTCCCCGAGGGCCGTCCGATGGGCGGGATGCGCGTCGATTTCGGCATCGATAACGTCTTCGACAAGTACTACGTGACCCAGTACACGACCAGCTCCGCGTCCTACCCGGAATCCGGTCGCGACTTCCGCCTGACGCTGTCGCGGACCTTCTGATCCGGTTTTGAAGAACAGCTTCGGGGCGGTCCTGCCGGATCGCCCCGTTCCCCCTCAGGCCAGGATCTGCACCCAGATCGCCAGGCCAAGGGCGGCCAGCGCCACGAAGACCCCGTTCCAGCGCAGCGCGACCTCGCGCGGGGAAACCCCGCCAAGGCGCGAGATGATCATCACCGAAGCCGTGAAGGGCGAGGTCGGCGCCGTCAGCGCCCAGCCCCCGGTCAGCGCCAGCACCATCGAGATCGGCGTGATGCCAAGTGCGGCAGGGGCCGGCAGAAGCTGCGCGAACATCGACACGAACAGGATCGGGTTCAGCCCCAGCTGGCCGGCCAGCGGCACCAGCAGCAGCGGCAGCACCAGCAGCAGGCGCGCGGGCACGGCGCTCAGGTCGAAGCCGGCGGTGGCGATCCACTGCGCCAGCAGCGCCCCGGCAACGCTGCCTATGAAGCCCGCCGTGCTGAGCAGCGTCAGCTCTCCCTTGAAGTTCGGCAGGTCGCGGAACAGGTAGTGATGGCCGCGCGCGCCCAGTTCGCGGATGCGCCGGCCCCGGGGGGCCTCGACCAGCACCCAGATCGCGGCGATCAGCGGCACCAGCCCCAGCACCGAACGCGACGGCGGCACGCCCGCGAAGACATCCATCAGGCCCGCCGGTACCGCCACCCCCAGCAGCAGCCACAGCAGCGGCCAGAGCGATCGCACGTCGCGCGCGCTGCTCTGGTCGGGGGGCGCGATGACGGTGCCGCTGGGCAGGGAATATTTCAGCCGCCGGTCCACCAGCCAGCCGATGATCACCAGGATCAGCGCCGAGCCCAGCCCGTGCAGCACCACGTTGCCCAGCTCTGCACCCGGCACCAGCGCCGAGGTGATGACCGTGGCGAAGGCCAGTGGCGACCAGCAGAGCGAGGCGCTGAAGCCGCATTGCGCGCCCTGCAGCATCCGCCGCGTGCGCAGCGCGCGCACCGCCGGATCTGCCTCCCGCTCGGCCGAGCGGCGCGCCATGGTGCCCAGCAGAGACAACGCACCGTAATTCAGCATCAGGGCAAAGACCTGGGCGCCAAAGCCCAGGGCCAGGTAGCGCCGCCCCGGTGGCTGGCTGGCCAGGAAGGCCGCCGCCCGCGCGATCGCCGGTGAACGCCCCGCAACGTGCTGCAGGCTGGCCAGGGCACAGAAGAAGGCGACGATGAAGCTGCCCTGCGCCAGCCCTGCGGCCAGCGCCGGGCCGGGATCGTCCAGCAGCAGCCAGGCCACGCCCGTGATCAGCACCGAGATCGCCATGAAAACATGGCGCGAGCCGCGCACCTGCGGCGCCAGCATTGCCAGAACCGCGATGGTCAGCAGGTTCGCCGCCCAGACCACCGGGCCGTTCAGCCCCAGCCCGTGCAGCAGGTTCAGCGCCACGATCAGCCCCAGGCAGCTGCCCATCACGATCCGGGCCCGTCCGGGCGGTCCGGCATCGGGCACGGGACGGGAGGATGCGGTTCGGGGATCTGGATGCTGGGTCATGCGGTCTAACGGGCTCCGGGGCATCTGGCGCCCGCCTCGCGCCAACGGTAGCGTGTTCGCCACCGGGTTCAAACCGTCTCTGACGGCCCCCGGTCGCGGCAGCCGCGACGTCAGCGCGACGGAAACGACCCGCCTCTGCGTTCAACCCGGGCTTTCGCGAAAGCACAAAGGAGAAAGTGCAATGTTTTCGAGTAAACGCGTCCTGCTGGGCGCGCTTGGCCTGGTGGCCGTGCTGAGCCTCAGCGCCTGCGGTTGCGGGCCCTTCGGCCTGGGTCCCTGCGGCGGCGGCTTCGGTGGCGGCGGTGGCGGCTTCGGCGGCGGCATGGGTGGCGGCTTTGCCGGCGGCCCGGGCGGTGGCGGCGGCGGCGGCCATCCCTGAAACGTGACAGGGCGTGATCCGGGTCTGCCCCGGGATCACGCCCTGCGTCTCTCGGTCCCGGCGCTGCCGGGGCCGAGGGGTCAGCCCTCGGGCGCGTCGGTGGCCCGCATCGCGGCCAGCGCCATCAGGAAATAGGTGAAGGTCAGCGCCACGGCCGTCAGGAAATAATCCTGCCGCATGGTGCCCAGCAGCGCCGGATCACCGGCATAAAGTGCCAGCCGCACCGCCATGGCGATCATGATCGCCAGCACCGCCCCGGCCCCGAACAGCAGCCATTTCGCCAGCCGCGCGGTATGCTCGTTCGAGGGGTCCTCCTCCTGGTCCTCCTCATGCTCGGCCAGGCGCTTTTCCTCGAACCGCTGCAGCACGGCCTCGCGCTCGGCCTGGCGCGCCTCGTCCTTGGGCCAGGTGTCGCGCGCGCCCATGCGGGCCGCGACCAGCGGATAGAGCGCCAGGGCGATCAGGTATTCCGGCAGGAAGATGTAGTAGAAGCTCATCCAGCCGGTCACCACCATGGTCGCCGCGAAGGCCAGTGCCACGCCCCAGACCAGCAGCGCCGCATAGTTCATCGACTGGCCAAGGTAGCGCGACCAGTAGCGGGTCAGGCCCAGGCGCGGCAGCAGGTAATGCTCGGCGATGACGATGGCGCCGACCGGGCACAGCAGGATCGCGCCGTAGACCGTCAGCGGCATCACCGATTGCGCCACGAAGGGGAAGCAGGCGGCTACGGCGATCAGCACGCCGATGATCGCCGTCGCCCGGCCCCGCGGCATCGAGGGCATCAGGGCGCTGGCCGCGAGACCCGCGCGGTAAAGGCAGGCATTCGCCGTGGTCCAGCCGGCACAGATCACCGCCAGCACGCCGACGTAGCCCAGGGTGGCAAAGGCCACATCGGCGGAATCGAGCACCAGCAGCGAGCTGCCGACGACCACCGCGGCGCCTGCGCCCATCAGGCCCGCCGACAGCCAGCCGACGTAATGCCCCAGGAACATCCCGATCCCCGAAAAGGCCCCGTACCACTTGCGATGCGCGAAGCGGAAGGTTGCCATGTCGATCAGGCCCAGGTGCACCATGGCCCCGTTGGCCCAGGCGAAGGCCGCGACCTCCCAGACCGAGATGCCGGGCTTGCCCTCGGGCGTGGTGCCCTTCCAGATCGTCGCATCGGCGGTATCGAGGAAGCCCGACAGCCCGCCCAGACCGGTGTGGCCATTGGCCTGAAGCGCCAGCAGCGGCAGTGCCACGGCGCCGCCGCAGATGAAGCAGGCCAGCATCCAGGGCGCGCAGATGGTCGCGAAATTCGCCATCGCCTCGAAGCCCCGGGCGGCGACGACGATCACCACCGCGCTCAGCGCCAGGGTGATGACGACGAAGGCCACCGAGGTCGGATAGGCATGCAGCTGAACCGGCAGCCCGAAGGCAAAGCGCACCGCATAGGCGGAAACGGTGATCATCGCGGCGGCCAGCGCGCCGTAGAACAGCAGGATGGCGCTGTTGTAGAGCTTGCTGAACCACGGGCCGGTGATCTGTTCAAGGTAGCTGAACAGCGAGCGGCGGGTCTCGACCGCGATGGGGGTGGTGACCAGCATCCAGCTGGCGACCGCCAGCATGTTGCCGATCAGCAGGCCCAGAAGCAGTTCGCGGGTACCGACCCCCATGGTCACGAAGGTGACGCCGATCACGAATTCCGTGGCTGCGATATGTTCGCCTCCGAAAAGCCCCGCGAAGTAGCGCCAGCCCCGGACATGGCGGGCGGCGGGCGGGATCGCATTGCGCAGATGGCGCGGTCTGGAGGAGGGCGTGGCAGAAACGGGTGTGCAGGGAAGGGTCGTTGCAGGCGGAACTGTCTGGTTCATCTTCTTCTTTACGTAGCCTCGGGGGGGCCCACAAACGCCGTCTGTGGACAGAGGTCAACCGCCAGGACCCCTTCGGGTTCCGCATTTTTGCATGAAAATTGAAATTATTCGCTCAGTGCATGGAATTTTTGCACATAACGGTCGTTCGTGCCCCTTCCCGGCCTTCCCCTTGTCCCTGCCGGGCCTGCGGGCTTAACTGCGTGCCGCCCCTGCCGGAGATCTGACGATGATGCCCTCTTCTTCCCTTGACGCCCGCCTTGATGCCGCGCTGGACAGCGCTCTGGACCAGCAGCGGCTGGTCGGCGCCGTGGTGATGGTGTCGCGGCAGGGCACGCCGCTTTACAGCCGGGCCGCGGGGGTCGCGGATCGTGCCTCGGGGCGGCCGATGCGGGCGGATGCGATCTTTCGGCTGGCCTCGGTCAGCAAGCCCTTCGTCGCCGCGACGGTGCTGCGGCTGGCGCAGGACGGGGTGCTGGACCTCGACGCCCCGCTCAGCCGCTGGCTGCCGGACTTCCGGCCCCGGCTGGCCGACGGCACCGCCCCCGCGATCACCCTGAACCAGCTGCTCAGCCACACTTCGGGGCTGAGCTACGGGTTCCAGGAGCCACCGCACAGCCCCTATCACCACCACCGGGTGTCGGACGGGCTGGACCAGCCCGGGCTGGCGCTGGCCGAGAACCTCAGCCGCCTGGCCCGGGTGCCACTTGGGTTCGAACCGGGCACGCGCTGGCAGTATTCGCTGGGCCTCGACGTGCTGGGCGCGGTGGTCGAGGCCGCCACCGGCGCGGATCTGGCGAAGGAGCTGGAGCGCCTGGTCGCCGCCCCGCTGGGGCTGCGCGATACCGGCTTCGCGCTGCGCGATCCGGCGCGGCTGGTCACGCCCTACGGCAACGGCCCCGGTGCCCCGGCGGAGATCGCAGAGGGCCAGATGCTGCCGCTCGATGCCCCCGACACCGGCGTCACCTTCGCGCCAGGGCGGATCCATGACGCGGGCTCCTACCCCTCGGGCGGGGCCGGCATGGCGGGCACCGCCGCCGAGGTGCTGCGTTTCCTCGAAGTGATCTGCCAGGGCGGTGCACCCCTGCTGGGCCCGCAGGCGGGCGCCCGGATGCTGCAGGGGCAGCTGGACGGCCTCGAAAGTTCCGGGCCCGGCTGGGACTGGGGCATGGCCGGGGCGCTGGTCCGCGATCCCGCCCGGGCCGAAACGGCGCTGCCGGCGGGCGCGCTGCAATGGGGCGGGGTCTACGGCCACAACTGGGTGATGCACCCGGCATCGGGGCTGGTGGCGGTGGCGCTGACCAACACCGCCTACGAGGGCATGTCGGGCCGCTTCGTCACCGATGTGCAGGCGGCGCTGGCCACCGAGATGGCGGCCTGACCCCCGGGCGATCAGGGGGCGGTCAGGCCCGGTCCCCCTCCGGCCCGGCAGCGGGCGGATCGCGCCATTCGGGCAGCGGGAACAGCCGGTCGTAGCCCCAGTTGAAGCCCAGGGCGTAGACCGTGTAGAAGGCCGCGAAGGACAGGTCCATGATCAGCGCCTGCCACAGCGGCACGCCCAGGTACCAGCTCATGAAGGGCAGCAGCATCAGCAGCAGCGTGATCTCGAGCCCCACCGCATGGCCGACCCGCACCACCGGCCCCTTGCGGGTGCCACCGCTCAGCCGCAGCATCGCGTGGTCGAACATCAGGTTGTAGACGTAATTCCAGATCGCCGCGACGGTGGCACTGACCGCGCCCACCACGCCGATATCGCCCAGCGGCTGGCCGAACAGCGCGGCCCCGAGCGGGATCATGATCAGCAGCGCCAGAACCTCGAAACACAGGGTATGACGCAGACGGTCTAAAGGGGAGCGCATGGCAACCTCCTGCTGCTGCCGGGTCGTCCCGGCCATCTGCCCGTTGCGGGGAGGTCGTCCTCTGAACGAAGGTCTGCCACGCGGCGCCCCCCGGATCAAGACCCCGGATCGGGGTCCGCAACCCTGCCCTCAGCCCGCGGTCCCGGTGGTGCGGGCGTGACCGTCGCGGATCACGCGCTCCATCGCCGCGCCCGCCGGTCCGGGCAGGCCACCGCAGATGGCGCGGGCGATCTCGCGGTGGCTTTGCGCCACCTCTGCGCGGATCGCCAGGAAGTTCTGCTCTCCCTCCACCAGGAAAAGCGCATAGAGCGCGGTCTGCACCATGTCCCCCAGCGAGCCGAGGAAGCGGTTGCCCGACAGCCGCAGCACCTGCTTGTGGAACTCGTAATCCGCGACGGCGAAATCGGCGCGGTTGTCCGAGGTTTCCATCAGGTCGCAGAGCGAGAACAGCCGCGCGCAGTCGCCCGCATTGGCATGGCGCGCGGCGCTGGCGGCGGCGGCGGGTTCGAAGATCAGCCGGATCTCCAGCAGCTCGTCGTAGAAACGCCCGGGGCTGCGCAGCGCGCTGTGCCAGCGCAGCACGTCCTCGTCGAACATGTTCCAGTCGTCGGGCGGGCGGACATGGGTGCCGACCTTGGCCTTGGACTGGATCAGCCCCTTGCCCGACAGGGTCTTCTTGGCCTCGCGGATCACGGTGCGCGAGACGTCGAACATCTCGCACAGGTCGGGATCGAGGGGGATCATGGTCTCGGCCGGGTATTCCCCGGCCACGATGGCGCGGCCGAGCTGCTCGACCACGGAGGAGGTATGGTTGGACGCCCGCGCCCGGCGGGCATCCGGAGAGACCACTGTCATGATGGCGCGGCGGAGCCAGACAGAACTTTCCTTCGGCTTGTCGTCGCCCACGTAAGACCTTTCTGCAGCAGGATGAATGCGAAAAGCAGAGCACCGATCACGATCTTTGTCCACCAGCTCGACAGGGTGCCGTCGAAGACGATGTAGGTCTGGATCAGCCCCATGATCAGGATGCCGAAGAAGGTCCCGGCGACATAGCCGTAGCCCCCCGACAGCAGCGTGCCGCCGATGACGACGGCGGCGATGGCGTCCAGCTCCACGCCGACGGTGGCCAGCGAATAGCCCGCCGAGGTATAGAGCGAGAAGACGATGCCGGCGAGCCCGGCCAGCCCGCCCGAGATCGCGTAGATCGCAATCGTGGTGCGCGCCAGCGGCACCCCCATCAGCCGTGCGGTGGCGACCCCGCCCCCCAGGGCATAGACGTTCTGGCCCAGCCGGGTGCGGTGCAGCACCAGCGCCCCCGCCAGGAAGACCGCCAGCATGATCCCCCCGATCAGCCGGAACCGCCCGCCCCCCGGCGCCCGGATATAAAGCGCCTGAAGGGTGTCGTAGAGCGCATTGTCGATGGGCACGCTTTCGGTCGAGAGCACATAGGCCGCGCCGCGCGCCAGGAACATCCCCGCCAGGGTGACGATGAAGGGCGGCATCTCCAGGTAGTGGATGATCGCCCCCATGGCGGCACCGAAGGCGGTGGCGATGAGCAGCGCGAGGGCAAAGGCCAGCAGCGGCGGCATCGCGCTGTCGCGCAGCACCACGGCCAGGAAGACCCCGGTGAAGGCGATCACCGATCCGACCGACAGGTCGATCCCGCCCGACAGGATGACGAAGGTCATGCCCACCGCGACGATGCCCAGGAAGGCATTGTCGGTCAGCAGGTTGGCGATCACCCGGCTGGACAGCATCGCGGGATACTGCGCGGCGCAGAGCGCATAGGCCAGGACGAAGGTGAGCAGCGTCACCAGCAGCGGCAGATGGGTCGCGCGGATCATTGCGCCTTCTCCTCCTTGGATGTCAGCGGGCTGCGCGCCTTGGTGCGCCCGCCCAGCGGCAGGCCGCCGGCGCGCAGCATGTAAAGCGCATGGCCCACCTTCGGCGACTGGATCACCAGGATCGCCAGGATCAGCACCGCCTTGATGATCAGGTTGAACTCGGGCGGCAGGCCCGACAGCAGGATGAAGGCATTGACCGACTGGATGATCAGCGCCCCCAGCAGCGAGGCCAGGATCGAGAACCGCCCCCCCAGCAGGGAATTGCCGCCGATCACCACCGCCAGGATGGCATCCAGCTCCAGCCAGAGGCCGGCATTGTTGGCATCCGCCCCCTTGATGTCGGCGGCCACGATCACCCCGGCCAGCGCGGCGCAGAACCCGGTGACACCGTAGACGCAGATCAGCAGCACCCGGCTGTTGATGCCGGCCAGCCGCGAGGCCGCCTCGTTGATGCCGATGGCCTCGATCAGCATCCCAAGGGCGCTGCGCCGGACCACCGTGATCACCAGAGCGCCCAGGCCGATCCAGATCCAGATCGGCGTCGGCAGGCCCAGCACGGTCCCTGCCCCCAGCCGGATCATCCCGGGATCGAGGAAGGTCAGGATGGTGCCCTCGGTGATCAGCTGGGCGATGCCGCGCCCGGCGACCATCAGCACCAGCGTCGCCACGATGGGCTGGATGCGCAGCACCGCCACCAGCACGCCGTTCCAGAGCCCGCACAGCAGACCCGCCGCCAGCGCGCCCAGCAGCGCCGTGCCCCAGCCCTGCCCCCCGGCCAGCACGGAGGCCGCCACCGCACCGGCGATCGCCATCACCGCACCCACCGACAGGTCGATGCCCCGGGTGGCGATGACCAGCGTCATGCCGATGCACAGAAGCGCCACCGGGGCGCCCCGGTTCAGCACGTCGACCAGGTTGCCGAAGACCCGGCCGTCATGCACCGAAAGCGCGAAGAAGCCCGGGAAGACTGCCAGGTTGCAGGCCAGCACCACCGCCAGGATGACCAGCTGCGGCAGCACCCGCTTGAAGACCGAAGGCGTTGTCTGGGAAATCATGCCGGCACCTCCTGCGGTGTCTGGGGCGTCTGCGCGGCAATGGCGCCGATGATGTTGTCGGGGGTGATCCGGCTGCCTTCCAGCGCGCCGACCTGGCGGCGGTCGCGCAGCACCACGACGCGGCTGGAATAGGCCACCAGCTCTTCCAGCTCGGACGAGGCAATGAGCAGCGCCATGCCCTCCTCGCGCAGGCGCTCGATCAGGGCGATGATCTCGGCATGGGCGCCGACGTCGATGCCGCGCGTCGGTTCGTCCAGGATCAGCAGGTCGGGCCGGGTCGCCAGCCAGCGCGCCAGCAGCGCCTTTTGCTGATTGCCCCCCGACAGCAGCCGGATCGGCATGTCGAGGCTGGCGGCGCGGATGTCGAGCGCGCGGCGGTAATGCTCGGCGATCTCGTTGACGCGGGCGCGCGGCACCGGGCGCATCCAGCCCTGCCGGGCCTGCAGCGCCAGCAGGATGTTGTCGCGCACCGACAGGTCCGCGACGATGCCGTGGGTCTTGCGGTCCTCGGGGCACAGGGCAAATCGGGCGGCGATGGCATCGCGAGGACGCGCCAGCCGCAGCGCCCGACCGCGCTTGCGCACCGTGCCGCTGTCGGCGGCCACCGCGCCGAACAGCAGCGTCGCCAGTTCCGTCCGTCCCGAGCCCAGCAGCCCCGCCAGCCCCACCACCTCTCCGGCACGGATGCTCAGGCTGACCGGCTCCAACATGCCGCGCCGGCCCAGCCCCTCAAGCTCCACCAGCACCTCTCCGCCGGGGCCGCTGCGGCGCGCCTGCACCCGGGCCTCCAGCTGGCGGCCCAGCATCAGCGTCACGATATCGTCGGGGCGCACCGCCTCAAGCAGGCGTTCGCCCACCACCCGGCCATTGCGCAGGATCGTCGCGCGGTCGCAGATCTCGAACACCTGGTCCAGGAAATGGGTCACGAAGACGATGGCCAGCCCGCGTGCCTTCAGGCGGCGGATCACCCCGAAGACCAGCTGCACCTCGTCGCGGTCAAGCGAGGCGGTCGGTTCGTCGAGGATCAGCACCTTGCCCGACATCTCGACCGCGCGGGCAATCGCCACCACCTGCTGCACCGCCACGGAATAGGAGGTCAGCGGCTCGGCCGGATCGATGCTGAGGCCGTAATCCTCCAGCACGGCGCGGGCCCGGGCATTCATCGCCCGCCGCCGCACCAGCCCGAAGCGGGTCATCTGGCGACCCAGGAACAGGTTCTCGGCCACGGTCAGGTTGGGCAGCAGGTTGACCTCCTGGTAGACCGTGCCGATGCCAAGCGCCTGGGCCTCGTTGGTGCTGGCCGGGGACACGTCCTGCCCGTCCAGCGTCACGGTGCCGCCATCGCGCCGGTAGGCGCCGGTCAGGCACTTGATCAGGGTCGATTTTCCGGCACCGTTCTCGCCCAGAAGGGCGTGGACCTCGCCGGGGTTCAGCTTCAGCTCGACCGCGTCGAGCGCCACCGCGCCGGGAAAGAACTTGCTGATCCCCCTGGCGTGAAGCAGGGGGCGGATGGGAACAGACATCGGCTCACCTCGGATCTGACAACGGGAAGGGCCCGGCACCCGCATGGCACCGGGCCAGGCTGCCCCGTTCCCGGGACAGCCCGGCGGCGCCTCAGTAGCCGAGGGTCTTCTTCTCTTCGTAGATCGCCATGTTGTCGTCCTTGGCGGTGAACAGGCGCGACTCCGTCTGGATCCATTTCGGCGGCGCCGTGCCGTCCTTCAGATAGGCTTCCAGCGCATCCAGCGCCGGGCCCGCCATGTTCGGCGTCAGCTCGATCGTGGCGTTCATCTCGCCGTGGGCAATGGCCAGGTGGGCATCGGGCACGCCGTCGATGGACACGATCTTGATGTCCTTGCCGGGTTGCAGCCCCGCCTCCTTGATGGCCTGGATCGCCCCCACCGCCATGTCGTCGTTATGGGCGTAAAGCGCGCAGATACTGCCCGGGGCCTCGGCCTTGAGGAAGCTTTCCATCACCACCTTGCCCTGGCTGCGGGTGAAGTCCCCGGTCTGAGAGCGCACGATCTTCAGGTTCGGGTGATCCGCGATGGCCTGTTCGAAGCCCTTCTTGCGGTCCAGCGCCGGGGACGAGCCGGTGGTGCCCTGCAGTTCGACGATGCGGCAGTCCTCCCCTGCCTCCGCGTCGACCAGCCATTGGCCCGCCACCGCGCCCTCGTGCACCAGGTCCGAGGTGACGGCGGTCAGGTACAGCTCTTGCGGGGCATCCACCGTCCGGTCCAGCAGGATCACCGGGATCTCGGCGTCGCGCGCCTCTTCCAGCACCTGGTCCCAGCCCGTTGCCACCACCGGCGCCAGCAGGATCGCATCGACGCCCTGGGCGATGAAGCCCCGCAGCGCCTTGATCTGGTTTTCCTGCTTCTGCTGGGCATCCGCGAACTTGAGCGTCAGGCCGCGCTCTTTGGCCTGCTGTTTCGTCACCGTGGTCTCGGCGGCCCGCCAGCCGGATTCCGATCCGATCTGGGAAAAGCCCACGGTCAGGTCCCCCGCCTGCGCCAGCACCGGCAACAGGACAGCGGCGCCCGCAAGGAGCGTTGCTTTTAGTTTCATTGATTTCCTCCCTTCGAACATCAGATGTTCGTGCGGGAGATTAAGTATTATTTAATGCTTTTTGTAAAGCGTTTCTTGACCCAGCGGAAGGCGTTGCGCAACCACCCCGTCCCGGCCCCGCAGCCCCCGGTGATCAAGCATTGGGCAGGTGCCCGCGTCCGCGCCGACCTGACCATCGGTCCGGTTTGAAATTCTTCGATCCCCATGACCTGTTGCAGGAGCCCTTCCCACCCTGCCCGATCCGAGGATCCCATGACCAGCAAGACCGCCCCCGCCCATCCGGCCCCGTCCTCCGGCCTGCCCGGTGCCGACCGGCTGAAATTCTCGCGCGGGCGGGACTACTGGACCACCCATGCCGAACCCGAAACCGGATTGCGCGCGCTGCGCCTGGCCGACGGTCCGCATGGTCTGAGGGTGCAGGATGACGAGAACCCCGATCACCTGGGGCTGGAACGCAGCGCCCCGGCCACCTGCTTTCCCCCGGCCGTCACCCTGGCTTCGTCCTGGGACGAGGCGCTGATCGAAAGCGTCGGCGCGGCCCTGGCCCGAGAGGCCCGCGCCAGCGGTGTCGACGTGGTGCTGGGCCCGGGGCTGAACCTCAAGCGCAGCCCGCTTTGCGGGCGCAACTTCGAATATTACGCCGAGGATCCGCTGCTGTCGGGGCGCCTGGCCGGGGCCTCGGCCCGGGGCATCCAGAGCCAGGGTGTCGGCGCCTGCCTCAAGCATTTCGCCGCCAACAACCAGGAGACCGACCGCAACCGGATCAGCGCCGACATGGACGAGCGCACCCTGCGGGAGATCTACCTGCGCAACTTCCAGATCGCGCTGGAAAGCTCGGGCGCCTGGTCGATCATGACCTCCTACAACCGGATCAACGGCACCCATGTCTCTCAGGATGCGCGGCTGATGAGCGACATCCTGCGCGGCGAATGGGGCTTTGACGGGCTGATCATCTCGGACTGGGGCGGGGTCTACGATCCGCCCGCGGCGCTGATGGCGGGCATGGACCTCAGGATGCCCGGCGGGCCGGTGGGCCCGGTGCTGGAAGCTGCGCTGGCCGAGGGCCGGGTGACGCCCGACCGGCTGGACGAGGTGGTCGCGACCCTGCGCCAGCTGGCCGAACGCACCGCCCCGGGCGACACCCCCGCGCCGGACCCGCAGGCCCATCACGCGCTGGTGCGCCGGGCGGCCGCGGAATCGACCGTGCTGCTGAAGAACGACGGCATCCTGCCGCTGGCCCCGCAGCCCGGCCAGCGCTTCGCCCTGCTGGGCGAGCTGGCGCGCACCCCGCGCATTCAGGGCGCCGGCAGTTCGCGGGTCAATGCCCGGCAGGTCTCGCCGGTTCTGGGCACGCTCGACGCCCGGCTGGAGGCCGCCGGCGCCAGCACCGGGTTTGCCCCGGGCTACGGGCTGGAACCCGGCCCCGCCGATCCCGCGCTGCTGGCCGAGGCGGTGCAGCTGGCCGAGGGCGCAGACGTGGTGCTGCTGGTCCTCGGGCTGACCGATGCCGCCGAGGCCGAGGGCAGCGACCGCAGCCATATCGACCTGCCGGAACAGCAGCTGGCGCTTCTGGCCGCGCTGGACGAGGCCCGCCGCGCCGGCACGCTGCGCGCGCCGGTCGTCGTCTCGCTGGTCAACGGCGCCGTGGTCACCACCGCCCAGTGGCGCGACGGCGCCGCCGCCATCGTGGAATTCTGGCTGACAGGCCAGGCCCAGGGAGAAAGCATCAGCGACGTTCTGCTGGGCGACACCGCCCCCGGCGGTCGCCTGACCGAGACCATTCCGCGCCGCCTGAAGGACAGCCCCGCCTACCTGGATTTCGCCGGGGCGCATCAGCATGCCCCCTATTCGGAGGGGATCTTTGTCGGCTACCGCTACTACGACGCCCGCGACATCGCGGTCGATTACCCCTTCGGCCACGGCCTGAGCTACACCAGCTTCGCCTACGAGGACCTGCACCTTGAGGTCTGCGACCCGCAGGACGAGATCGCCTTGCGCGCCCGTCTGACCCTGCGCAACACCGGCGAGCGGGCCGGTTCGGAAGTGGTCCAGCTTTATGTCAGCGCCCCCGGCAACGGCTTTGTCACCCCCCCGCAAGAGCTGCGCGGCTGGCAGAAACTGCACCTTTCCCCCGGAGAGGCCCGCACCGTCGAGGTCGCCGTGCCGCGCCGCCACCTGGCGCACTGGCACAGCGAACTGGCACGCTGGATCTTCCCGGGCGGCGCGCTGGAGGTCCGCATCGGCGCCTCGTCCCGCGACATCCGCCTGAGCGCCACCTGCACCGTCCCCGGCGAGGCGCTGCCGGTGGTGCTGGGTCCCTGGTCCCTGTTCGGCGACTGGATGGAACACCCTGTGATGGGGCCGCGCATCCGGGCGCTGTTTGCCGCGCGCGGCGGCGTCAAGGGCCGCGCCGGGGACCTGCTGAACGACCCGGCGGGCCGCAACAGCATCTACAGCACCCCTTTCGCCATGCTGACCGAATTCCCCGGCATCCCGATGACCCACGAGGAACTGGCAGCACTGGTTGCCGAAGGCGATGCGCTGAACGGCTGAACGGGGTCCCCGGACCGGATCGCAACCGCCTCAGCCGGCGGTCTCGATCCGGTCGCGGCCGTTCTGCTTGGCGCGGTACAGCGCCTCGTCGGCTGCCTTGACCAGCCGCAGGTAATCGGGATGGCCCTTGTATTCGGCCAGCCCGACCGAGGCGGTGACACGCACCAGCTCTCCGTCGCCCAGCGGGATCTGAAGGTCGCCGATCGCCGCGCGCAGGCGCTCGGCCATGCCCAGGGCCTCCGCCTCCGAAGTTTCGACCAGCGCCAGCAGGAATTCCTCGCCGCCGTAGCGGAACACGAAATCGCTGATCCGCACCGCATCCATCACCGCCCGGGCACAGAGCGCCAGCACGGTGTCGCCGGCGGCATGGCCATAGCGGTCGTTGATTCGCTTGAAATTGTCGATGTCGATCATCAGCACCGTCAGCCGCTTGTCGGTCTTGCGCACCAGCGTCAGCTCCCGCGCGAGGATGGTGTCCATGAAGCGACGGTTCAGCATCCGGGTCAGCGGGTCGTGGCCGCCCTCGATCCGGGTGGCGGCGCCGAAACATTCGCCCAGCAGCGCCTTCACCTCGCTGATCCGGCCCTGAAGCCGCAACAGCATCTCCGGCGCATTCGCCCCCTCGTTTGCCAGGTGCGGCAGGATCGTGTTGTCGATGTCGTCGATCGCGTCGCGCACCTGGTCCAGCTCGGCGATACCGTCGAAGATCACGCTGCCGCGGTGGGTCAGCCAGAGCCCGAATTCCGACTGCCACAGCGGCACCCGCCGCCCGGTGCCATGCTGGGTGGTGATGCGGAACAGCACGCTCTGGGTCCATTCCGCGATCGCCGCGCGCTGCGCCTCGCGCTCCTGCGACAGGTTCTGGCCAAGCGAGAACAGCCGGTAGGCCTCCTCGCTCTTGGCGGCGCGGCGATTGTCGCGGGTATAGGCGCTCGCCATCAGTTCGAAGGCCATGTTCAGCGTGCCGTTCAGCAGCCGCAGCATCGCTACCAGCGTCTCGTCCGGGGCCCCGCCCTCAAGGATGATCGCCGCCTGCAGCCGCGCCCCCAGCTGGCGCCAGGCCCGGTTGACATGGGCCACCTGAAGGTTGATCCGCGCGTGGATGCCGCCGACGGTCGCCTGGGTCGCGGCCATGGTGTAGAAGTCCGGCGCCTCATCGCCGGGAAACAGCGCCAGCAGCCAGTCCCGCAAGGTCGTGGCCAGCCGTGACTGCACAAGCGCGTCGGGCACCAGCTGGTTGACCTCCCCGTCCTGCTGAAGCACGCCGTAGAATTCCTCCACGATGCGGGGCGCCTGGGCAAGCACGATCCTTGCCAGCCGGGCCCGAACCTCTGCCGAGGTCTGCTGCTGAAGCATCCGCCATTCCTCTTCGAGGCGGATCATCCCGGTGGCGGAGGACTCTCTGTCTGTCATATGCACTCTGCTGCTGAAACCCCTGTCGGCCCGCGGCCGCGGCCTTGGCCTTAGCGGTAAAAACCGGGGCTTCCAAGCACCTGCGCGGCCCGCGGCGGATTTGCCCCGGGCCGGTCGCGAAAATACAATCTGGGCGGGAAGCACGGCCCGCGCCGTGCAAATCAGACAGGCACAGGGGCCGCCAAAAAGTCCGGTCAACGGACATTTCTGAGGCCCTGAAACCGATATTATCTCAACACTCGGACCCAAAGATTCCCATTATCGGCCCAGAGGGGACCGCGCCGCGAAAATCCGGCCAATGGCATTCAGCAGGATCTGTGCGGCAAGGATCGCGGTGCTGCCGGTATGGTCGTAATCCGGCGCCACCTCGACCAGGTCGATGCCGACGATGGGCCCGCGCTGCGCCAGCCCGGCGATCAGCTCCAGCACCTCGTAATAGAGGAACCCGCCATGGCTAGGCGTGCCGGTGCCGGGCGCGATCGAGGGGTCGAAACCGTCGATGTCGATCGACAGGTAGTAGCGGCGCCCGGCGGGAATGCGCTCCAGCACCGCCTCCACCCCCAGCGCGCGCAGCTGACGGACCGAGAGGATGTCCGATCCCCTGGCGCGGGCGGCCTCGTACCCCTCCTTCGCGGTGGAGGAGACGTTGCGGATCCCCAGCTGCGTCAGCCCGCTGACCCAGGGCTTTTCCGAGGCCCGCCGCATCGGGCTGCCATGGCCGAAGCGCACGCCGTGGCGTTCATCGACGAAATCCAGATGGGCGTCGATCTGCACCAGATGCACCGGCTCCTGCTCCGAGAAGGCGTTGATGCAGGGGATGTTGATGGAATGATCCCCCCCCAGCACCACCGGCAGCGCCCCGGCCTTCAGGATCGCGCGCACCCCGGCCTCGATATTGGCATGGCTGCCAAGGGTGTCGGTGTGGATGATGTCGGCATCGCCAATATCGACGATGCGCACCCCCTCAAGATAGGTCACGTCGTCCTCGTGATCATAGGCCCCGGCATGACCGAAGGAGAACAGCGTCGAGGCCTCGCGGATGCCGCGCGGCCCGAAGCGTGCCCCGGCGCGCCACTGGGTGCCGCTGTCGAAGGGCGCGCCCATCACGGCGACATCGGCCTCGATGGCGGACCAGTCCTGCACATAGGGGGATTTCGCGAAGGTCGAAATGCCGACGAAGGGCAGGTTCAGCCGCCCGCTGTCGTAATCATGGGCCATGGGTCTCTCCGGAAGGGGCAACAGGTTTCCTTCCCCCTAGCGCGGGACTTGCATGGGAAAAATCGTTGGGTACTGATGTTTACATCAGAAATTTGGATGCATTCGATGAAACTGGCCCAGAGCGACCTGCGTGCCCTTGCCGTGTTCCGCGCCGTGGTGGCGCATCGCGGCTTTGCCGGCGCCCAGGAGGCGCTTGGCCTGTCGCAATCCGCCGTCAGTTTCCATTTGAAGGCGCTGGAGGACCGGCTGGGCTTCCGGCTGTGCCAGCGCGGCCGGGGCGGCTTTGCCCTGACCGAGCGCGGCGTCGAGGTCCATGCCCGCTCCGATGCGCTGTTCGATGCGCTGGCGCTGTTCGAGGATCACGTGGGGGGCCTCAGGCGGCAGATCACCGGCACGCTGCGGCTTGGGCTGGTGGACAACACGCTCAGCGATCCCGGCTGGCCCCTGCCCGAGGTGCTGGACCGCATCGCGCGGCGCGCACCCCAGGCCCGGGTCGAGATCCGCATCGACAGCCCCGACCGGCTGCTGGGCGATCTGCAGGCGCGCACGCTGGATCTGGCGCTGCTGCCCGATCCCGGCCCCCGGCCCGGGCTGTGCCTGAGCCCGCTGCGCGACGAGGCGCATCTGCTTTACTGTGCCCGCGCCCATCCGCTGTTCGCCAGCGCCCGGATCACCGAGGCGGAGATCGCCCGCCATCCCTTCGTGACCCGCCCCTATGCCGGCCCCCATGAGCTGAGCCGCTTTCCCGGTGCCCGCTCGGGCGCAGAGGCCTCAAACATCGAGGCCCAGGCGATGTTCATCCTCTCGGGGCGCTACCTGGGCTACCTGCCCACCCATTACGCCGAGGCGCATCTGCGGGCCGGGCGGCTGCGGGCGCTGCTGCCCGGGCAGGCGGCGCTGGCCACCCTCTTCGTGCAGGCGACCCGCGATCCCGCCCCGGCCTCGGCGCTGCTGGGACTGTTCAGCGCGGAATTGGCCGGCGCACTGGCCGCCCCCGCCTAGGCGTTCCGCTTCAGCCGGGCCTCGATGTCCTGATAGAGGATCTCGGGAAGGTTCTTGCCGGTCACGGCTTCCATCCCCTCGAACCCCGGAGAGGAGTTGACCTCAAGCACCTTGGGGCCGTCATGGGCGCGCAGCAGGTCCACCCCGGCGACGTTCAGCCCGAAGGTGCGCGCCGCCTTCACCGCGACGCGGCGTTCCTGCTGGGTGATCTTCACCGGCTCGCCCGATCCGCCCTGGTGCAGGTTCGACCGGAAATCGCCCTCTGCCCCCTTGCGCTTCATCGCCGCCACCACCTTGCCCCCGATCACCAGGCAGCGGATGTCCTCTCCGGCGGCCTCGCGGACGAAATGCTGCACCAGGAAGTTGGCCTTCAGCCCCCGGAAGGCCGAGATCACGCTTTCCGCCGCCTTCTTGGTTTCCGCCAGCACCACGCCCTTGCCCTGAGAGGAGGACAGCAGCTTGACGATCAGCGGCGCGCCGCCCACCAGTTCGATCAGGTTGCGGGTGTCCTTCGGAGAGGAGGCAAAGGCGGTATCGGGCATTCCGATGCCGGCGCGTGCCAGCAGCTGATGCGCGAACAGCTTGTCGCGCGAGGCGGTGATGCCTTCGGATCCGTTGACGCAATAGGTGCCCAGCGTCTCGAACTGGCGGACCACGGCGGCGCCATAGGTGGTGATCGAGGCGCCGATGCGCGGGATCACCGCATCATAGCGCGGCAGGCGCTCTCCGTCGTAATAGACCTCGGGTGCCAGGGTGTTGATCGCCATGAAGCAGCGTGTGGTGTCGATCCGGTCCACCCGGTGACCGCGCGCCTTGCCGACCTCGACCAGGCGGCGGGTGGTGTAGTTGTCCTCGCGCGTCAGCACGGCGATGCGCAGGCCGCGCCGCTCGGGCTCGGGTTCGGGCTGGGGCAGGTCGTAGGCGCCATAGCCCAGCTCGGCCTGAAGGCGGCGGGCGGTCGGCAGCACGGTGATGTGGTCCAGCAGCGCCTGACGGCCCAGCAGCATCCGGCTTGCCATCGTGCTGCGGTCGGTCAGGGTGATCTCGATCGGCCAGCCCTGCCCGGCCACCTCGATGCGGGTGCGGATGACGAAGCGCTGCTCGCTCTCGCCGTTGGAAGAGGTGACATCGCGGCGGTCCACCAGCGGCGCGGTGCATTGCACCTTCACCTCGTCATTGTCGGCCACCGGATAGAGGGTGAAGCGCACCAGCGGGCTTTCGGCATGGCCGATGACCTCGATATCGGAGGCATGCAGCGCCGAGGTCCGCGCGCCGGTATCCACCTTGGCGAGGATGGCGGGCACGTTCAGCTCCGGCAGGGAGAGCCATTCTTCCCATCCAAATTGCAGCGGCGGGGTCATCATTCGGAGGGTCCTTCTAAAGACGATTCTGTTCGTCATGCACCGGGGCGATGACGGTTCGGTGTCGCTATGCCGAAAACCCGTCCGGCGAAAAGATGGGATCGCACGGCAGCGGCCCGGGAAGACGCCGAAGCCGGGGAACCGGCGGCAGCTTTCCGCCCGCCTGCCCCTGCGGCACCCCATCCAAGATATCGCGTCGGGGCACGGGGTCCAGCCTGCTGCGGCAAGGCGCCGCCCGGGTGCCGAATCCGGCGGCGCCTCACGGCGACGTGACCGCAGGCCGCAACCGGTGCGACGGGATGCCCAGCTTTTGTGTTCCGCGGTCAAGTCCTGCCGGGGCCCGCCCTGCTAGCCTTGCGTGTCACAGCCCGATCCATCCGGAGAATCGCATGCCGACCTATCGCCAGACCCTCGGCCAGGAGACCTTCCGCTTCGACAGCCTCGCGCGGGTGATGGCCGCCGCCTCTCCGCTGCGTTCGGGCGATGAGCTGGCCGGCCTTGCCGCCGAGAGCGAGCTGGCGCGGGTTGCCGCCCAGATGATCCTGGCCGACCTGCCGCTGCGCGAATTCCTGGAAGAGGTGCTGGTACCCTACGAGGAAGACGAGGTCACCCGGCTGATCATCGACAGCCACGATGCGGCGGCCTTCGCGCCGGTGGCGCATATGACCGTCGGCCAGTTCCGCGACTGGCTGCTCTCGAACGCCGCCGATACCGCCGCGCTGAAACGCCTCGCCCCCGGGATCACCCCCGAGATGGCCGCCGCCGTCAGCAAGCTGATGCGCAACCGCGACCTGATCGCGGTCGCCCGCAAGATCGAGGTGACGACCGCCTTCCGCTCGACCATGGGTCTGCCGGGGCGGGTCAGCAGCCGGCTTCAGCCGAACCACCCGACCGATGATCCCGCAGGCGTCGCCGCCAGCATCATCGACGGGCTGCTCTTTGGGGTGGGCGATGCGATGATCGGCATCAACCCCGCCACCGACAACGTCCCCGCCGCCATCGCCCTGATCGAGCTGCTGGACGACCTGCGCCAGTCCTACGAGATGCCGACGCAAAGCTGCGTTCTGACCCACGTGACCAACTCGATCGAGATCATCAACCGGGGCGCGCCGCTGGATCTGGTGTTCCAGTCCATCGCCGGGACCGAGGCCGCCAACCGCGGCTTCGGCATCGACCTGGCCATGCTGGCCGAGGCCCATGATGCCGGCCGCTCGCTGAACCGGGGCACCGTCGGGCAGAACCTGATGTATTTCGAGACCGGACAGGGCGCGGCGCTGTCGGCCAATGCCCATCACGGCATGGACGAACAGACGGTCGAAACCCGCGCCTATGCGGTGGCGCGCGCCTTCGATCCCTTCCTGGTCAACACGGTGGTGGGCTTCATCGGGCCGGAATACCTGTACGACGGCAAGCAGATCACCCGCGCCGGGCTGGAAGACCACTTCTGCGCCAAGCTGATGGGCGTGCCGATGGGCTGCGACGTCTGCTACACCAACCATTCCAATGCCGATCAGGACGACATGGACGGTCTGGTCACGCTGCTCTCGGATGCGGGATGCGGCTTCTTCATCGCGGTGCCGGGCGCCGACGACGTGATGCTGAACTACCAGTCGCTGTCGTATCACGATGTCCTCTACCTGCGCGAAAGCTTCGGGCGCCGCGCCGCCCCGGAATTCGAGGCATGGCTGGAGAAGATGCAGATCGTCGATGCCCAAGGCCGCATCCGCGCCGAGGATCACCGGCTGATCCAGTCCATGGCCGGGCGCCGCGCCGCCCTGCCCGCCTGACCCCGCCCGAGCCGCCCGAGAAGGATCGCGCCATGACCGACCATCCCTCCGACGACACGCCCGTTCAGGATCCCTGGGCCCGGCTGCGCGCCGCCACCCCCGCCCGCATCGGGCTGGGGCGCAATGGCGCGGGCCTGCCCACGGGGGCGCTGAACACCTTCCGCGCCGATGCCGCCCGGGCCCGCGACGCCGTCCATGCGCCGCTTGATTTCGACGCGCTTGCCGCCGGCCTGCCGGATCTGCCGGTGCTGCGGATGGCCTCGGCCGCGCCCGACCGGCCGACCTACCTGCGCCGCCCCGATCTGGGCCGCCGGCTGAGCGACGCGGACCGCGCCGCGCTGGCCCCCGCCGATCCGGCGCCGGATCTGGTTTTCGTGGTCTGCGACGGGCTGTCCTCGGCGGCCATCGCCACCCATGCGGCGCCTTTCCTCAAGATCGTGACCGAACAGCTTTCGGACCTGACCCTTGGCCCCGTCGTGCTGGTGCGCGAGGGCCGCGTTGCCATCGGCGACGAGATCGGCGGCGCCCTGGGGGCCGGCATGGTCGCGGTGCTGATCGGCGAACGCCCGGGCCTGACGGTGGCCGACAGCATGGGCCTCTACCTGACCTACGGCCCCCGCACCGGGCGCCAGGACAGCGAGCGCAACTGCCTGTCCAACATCCACACCAGCGGCGGCCAGAGCTATGAAACCGCCGCCGCCAAGCTGGCCTGGCTGGTCCGCGAGGCCCGTGCGCGCGGCCTGACCGGCACCCGGCTGAAGGAAGAGGCGCCGGCCCTGGCCGCGCCCGATCCCGCCAAAGGCATTGGCGCCCCGGACTGACCCGGGGCCGCCCGCCCCTTCGGGGGCACTGGAAAGACCAAGAAGACCAAGACCCTTACCAGACACCTCACCGACAGGAGAGAGACGGACATGTCCGCAGGCAAGACAGAGCTCGCCAAGAGCCTCAACGTATTTCACCTCTGGGGGCTGGCCGTCGGGCTGGTGATCTCCGGGGAATATTTCGGCTGGAGCTACGGCTGGGAAAGCGCAGGCACCCTGGGCTTCCTGATCACCACCATCGTGGTGGCGGTGATGTACACGGCCTTCATCTTCAGCTTCACCGAGCTGACGGCGGCGATCCCGCGCGCCGGCGGCCCCTTCGCCTATGCGCGGCGTGCCTTCGGCCCCGTGGGCGGCGCCATCGCGGGCTTTGCCACGCTGATCGAATTCCTCTTCGCCCCGCCCGCCATCGCGCTGGCCATCGGCTCCTACCTCAACGTGCAGTTCCCCGGCCTTGATCCCAAGACCGCAGCGCTTGGCGCCTACGTGATCTTCGTCGCGCTCAACATCGCGGGCGTGAAGGTCGCCGCCACCTTCGAGCTGCTGGTGACGCTGCTGGCGGTCTTCGAACTGCTGGTCTTCATGGGCGTCGTCTCTCCGGCTTTCTCGCTGGCCAACTTCACCGCCGGCGGCTGGGGTGGCTCCGACACCTTCTCGGTGGCGACCATCGGCGGCATCTTCGCCGCCATTCCCTTCGCGATCTGGTTCTTCCTGGCAATCGAGGGCGTGGCCCTGGCCGCAGAAGAGGCCCGCGACCCGCACCGCACCATCCCGCGCGCCTATATCGCCGGCATCCTGACGCTGGTCGTGCTGGCCTTCGGCGTGATGATCTTTGCCGCCGGTTCGGGTGACTGGACGCAGCTTTCCAACCTGAACGACCCGCTGCCCCAGGCGATGATCCGCGTCGTCGGCGAAGGCTCTGGCTGGACGCACATGCTGGTGTGGCTGGGCCTGTTCGGCCTGATCGCCTCGTTCCATGGCATCATCATGGGCTATGCCCGCCAGATCTTCGCCCTGTCGCGTGCCGGTTTCCTGCCCGAGGTCTTCTCGGCCCTGCACCCGCGCTTCCAGACGCCCCACGTGGCCACCATCGCGGGCGGCATCGTCGGCGTCGCGGCGATCTACTCGGACAGCCTGATCTCGGTGGCCGGCCAGTCGCTGACCGCCACCATCGTGACCATGGCCGTCTTCGGCGCGCTGGTCATGTACATCATGTCGATGCTCTCGCTCTTCAAGCTGCGCAAGAGCGAGCCCGGCCTGGAACGCCCCTGGCGCGCCCCGCTCTTCCCGGTGCTGCCCGCCATCGCCCTGGGCCTCGCCTGCCTCGCCATGGCCGCGATGATCATCTACAACTTCGAGATCTTCGTGCTCTTCGCCGTGCTCGTCGCCATCGGCACCGGCGCCACCTGGCTGCGCACCCGCGGTCAGGTCCACGATCCGCTGCAGGACTGATCCCCAGCTTCCCAGAGCTGTACACTTTGCAGACCGCCCATTCCCCGGGCGGTCTGTTTCATTTTTAGGCAAACGCTTAAGAAATGAGTCCTTTCGCAAGCCGCCGCGCGCCCCGAAGATTGCACTCCGACGCCCCAGGTTGCATCGCACGCCTCTAGTTGTGAGTGGAGGGAACGATGCAGCACGCTTCAACCCCGCAAGTTCTGAGTGCCGCCGCGACCGGCATGGACCGCTTCATCGGCCGCTACGGTCTTTGCCAGGACAGTTTCTTCGGCACGCTGGGCCTCGACCCCGAGACCCTCTCGGCGCCGACGCGCCAGATGGATCTGGGCACCTATTGCCGGATGATGGAATACGGTGCCGAAAGGACCGGTGACGGCAGTTTCGGCCTGGCCTACGGGCAGGATTTCACCCCGCAGATGCTGGGTCTGATCGGCTATATCGCCACCTCCTCGGCCAATCTGGGCGAGGCGGCGCAGAACCTGGCCACCTTCTTCCCCTGGCACCAGCAGGGCACCACGACGACCCTGTGCCAGCAGGACGGGCTGTGCTGGCTGAGCTACCGCATCGACCCCGCGCGCGTGGCCGAACGCCGCCAGGACGCGCTGGTGACGATGGGGATGTACTGCAACGTCTTCCGCCACGCCGCCGGCCCCGGCTGGAGCCCCGAGCTGATCGACCTGGAACAGCCCGACTGCGGCGACCGCGCCCAGATCGAGGCCGCCTTCGGCGCCCCGGTGCGCTTTGGCCAGGCCACCAATGCCCTGGTCTACCGCAAGGCCGACGGCGCCCGCGCGATGCCAGGCGCCGATGCCGCCCTGCGCGAGCTGCTGTGCTGCAACCTGCGCAGCCTCGGCATGGCCCAGGCCGAACCCGACACCGCCGCCCGCACCGCCGCGCTGATCCGCGAAAACCTCTCGGAGCCGGGCCTCGACCTCGATTTCGTGGCCGAGCGCTTGCAGATGCCGCGCTGGACGCTGCAACGTCGGCTGCACGATGCCGGCACCAGCTTTGCCGACCTGCTTGAAGGCGAACGCCGCCGCATGGCCGCGCGCTACCTGGCCGTACCGAAGCTGAGCGTTTCGGTCATTGCCGAACGGCTGGGCTATTCCGAACCCAGTGCCTTCACCCGCGCCTTCCGCCGCTGGGAGGGCGTCGCCCCGGCAACCTATCGCCGCAGCACCGCCGCGCCGCTGCGCCATTGATCTGCAGGCGCGCCCCGGCCTTCCCGGGACGCGCCAGGGCCTGCTGCCAGGCCTTATTGGTAGACCGGCGGAACCGCCTCGCGGTCACCCAGCCAGTCGGGCAGCGCCATCTTGTAAAGGTGGAACGGCGGCTGGATCATGTCCTTGCCATCCGGGCCACGGTTCGCCGCGATCCGCCCGGTCTGCGGGATCGGCACGTAAAGCTCCCGATCCGCGGTGATGAACATCGCGTCGGGCCCCCAGAGCCGGTCATCCTCGGCCAGCACATGCAGCGCGCCATCGGGCGTCAGCACGGTGATCCGGGGGCGGTCCATCTCGGCCATGTAGAGGTTGCCCTTGCTGTCCATCGCCGTGCCCACCAGCGGCGGCGTGTCGTAGACGAATTCCACCTGCTTCTCCAGATCGGCCTCGGACAGGTCGGGATCGCGCAGCGCCTTGGTCGGCACCCGGTACATCGGCCCGGTCAGCGGCTGGTAATACAGCCACTGGCCATCGGGCGAGATCTCGATCGGGTCGGAATGGACATGGATCAGCGAGCCGTCCTTCTTCATCAGCATCTGCCCCTTCTCGCCGATCGGCGGGCGGGCGGGGTTCGCGGTGACCGAGAAATGCCCCGCCAGCCGGCGCAGCGCCTTGCCGGTCTTGAGGTTGACGATGACGATGGCACCCTTGCCGGAATCGGTGAAATAGGCGTTTTCCGCATCCAGCCGCAGGTCGTTCAGCGAGGCGCCCTCGGGCAGAACATCCTTGCCCAGGGTGATCTTGCGCAGCAGCTTGCCGGTCTTGGTGTCGAATTGCAGCACCTTGGCCGCCGCATCATCCACCTGCGGCCCGAAGAACGGAGAGCCCTGGTCGACCGCCCAGAGCGTATCGTCATCGAAGATGTGGATTGTGTTGACGTTGACCAGCGCATCGGCGGTGGGCTTGCCGCTTTCCCAGGTGTTCCAGTCGCCGCCCGGGAAGGCCGACAGGGAATTGTCGACCACGCTCAGTTCTGCGATGCCGGGGGTCTTCTCGAAGCCGGGCCAGCGCGGCATCCCGAGGAAGATATGACCATCGTTGGTCAGCGCGGCGGCATTGGCCAGCCAGGGATAGGTGCCGACCTCGGTCAGGGGCACGCCGGCATGGGCGCCGTAGTTCATCGGGCTGGGAAAGGTCGTCTCTGCCAGCAGCACGCCGGGTGCGACGCTCAGCAGGATCGCGGCCAGGGCCGCGCGGGTCCGGGTCTTCATGGGGGTCTCCTCCTCGGAAGTCGAACGGGCGCCTCCTGCGCCCGCATGGGGTGACGGGCCGGGGCCAAAGGACCCCGGTGCGACGGGCCGGCCCGGGCAGCGGGCCGTTAAAATATCGGTACGTATGGAACGCCCGGAGACAGGCCGCAGGAAACCCTGCGCCACGGCCCCGGGCCGTGGACGATCAGATGTCGGAATTCATCGGGGGTCCTCCCAGAGCCAGCCCAGGCGCCCCTCCTCGGGCGCCCCCTGAAACTGATACACTAAAATATCAATGTCAACGCGAGACTCCCGGACAGCGGGAGAATTATTACCTGTGCGTGTCTGTCGGTCCTATTCGGACGCCATGCGGTAGCCGATGCCGGGCTCGGTGAAAATCCAGCGCGGATTGGCGGCATCATCGCCCAACTTGGCGCGCAGCTGGCGGATATAGACCCGCAGATACTGGGTGTCTTCGGCATGGGCCTCGCCCCAGAGGCTGCGCAGGATCATCTCCTGGGTCAGCAGTCGCCCGGCATGGCGCGCCAGCATCCACAGCAGGTCGAACTCGCGCCGGGTCAGCGACAGGGGGTCGCCCGCCAGTTGCACCTGATGGGCGGCGGCATCGATGCGCAGCGGGCCCAGGGTGATCTCGGCGCCCGGTTCCTCGGCGCTGCGCCGGTCGCGCAGCAGGCTGCGGATGCGCGCCAGAAGCTCGGCGGTGGAAAAGGGCTTGGTCACGTAATCCTGTGCGCCCGCGTCCAGCGCCTGCACCTTGCCGGCCTCGTCCGCGCGCACCGACAGCACCAGCACCGGCACCTCGGACCAGCCGCGCAGCCCCTGAAGCACGCTCAGCCCGTCGGCATCGGGCAGGCCCAGGTCCAGGATCACCGCATCGGGCGCGGTGCGCGCCGCCTGCGCCAGCCCCTCGCGCGCCGAGGCGGCCTCAAGCACGTCGTGCCCCTCGCTTTCCAGCGCCACGCGCAGGAAACGACGGATCGCGGTCTCGTCCTCGATCAGCAGGATGCGGGCGCTCATGGCAGGGCCTCCGGGTTGCTCAGCGGCAGATCTAGCGTGATCCGGGTGCCGCGGCCATGGTCCGCGCGCGCGCCGGCACGGATGCTGCCGCCATGGGCCTCGACGATGCCGCGGCAGATCGCCAGCCCCAGCCCGGTGCCGGTGCGCCCGCCATCGCCCTGCTCGGCACGCCAGAACATGTCGAAGACGGCTTCCTGGCTGCCCGGCGGCAGGCCCGGCCCGTGATCCTCGATCCAGAGTGCGACCCGCGCGCCCTGCACCCGGGCGCCCAGCGTGATCCCGGCCCCCGGATCGGAATATTTCGCCGCATTGTCGAGGATGTTGACCAGCACCTGTTCCAGCAGGATCGGATCGCCCGAGACCGGCGGCAGGCGGGGATCGATCTGCACCTCAAGGTGGAAGGGGCGCAGCACGCCGCGCAGCCGGTGACGCGCCGCCCCCGCCAGTTCGCGCAGATCCACGGGCAGGCGGTTGGGCTTCAGCGCCCCATGGCCCAGCCGCGACATGTCGAGTAGGTTCTGGATGTAGCGATCCAGCCGCTCGCCCTCCTCGCGGATCACCTCCGTAAGGGCGCCGCGCTGCTCGGGGCCAAGGCCCGGCAGCTCCAGCCCCTCCGCCGCCCCCAGGATCGAGACCAGCGGCGTGCGCAGGTCGTGGCTGACCGAAGAGAGCAGCGCCGAGCGCAGCCGTTCCGCCTCCGAGGCGACGCGGCTTTGCGCCAGATCCTCGGACAGGCGGATGCGTTCCAGCGCCAGCGCCACCTGATCGGCCAGCGCCTCCAGCAGGCGACGCTCGGCCGGATCGGCGCTGCGCCCGTCGGGGGTGGCGATGCCCAGCACGCCCAGCCGCCGGTCGGCCCCGCTGAGCGGCAGGAACAGCCAGCGCGCCGCCGGCAGCGTGCCCGATCCCTGCCCCGCGGCCTCGCCATGATCAAAGGCATAGCGCGCCGCCGAGAGTTCGCGCGGGCCGATGCGGTCCTCGGGCGGGAAGGCCCCGGCGATGGCAAGGCGCCCCTCGGCATCGGGGGCCAGCAGGATCGCCTCGCCCTGAAGGACGGCGGCGACATGGCTGACGGCAGCCCAGACCACATCGTCGAAAGAGGCCGCCGCCGCCGCCTTGCGGGAGAAATCGTAAAGCGTGCTGGTGCGTTCGGCGATGGCGCGCTGCGCGATCACCCGGCTGCGCAGCCGCGCCGCCAGGTTGCCGGTGACGATGGAGGCCACCAGGAACAGCACCAGCGTCAGCAGTTCGCTCTGGCTCCAGACCTCAAGCGTGTAGCGCGGCCGGGTGAAGAGGAAGTTGTAGACGAAGAAGCTGAGCGCGGCGGTCGCGACCGAAGCGCCCAGCCCCAGCCGCGCCGCCATGGCGACCACCGCCGTCATGTAGAGCAGCGACAGGCTGACCACCGGAAGAAAGCGGTCGATGGCCAGCGCCAGAGCCGAGGTCAGCGCCACCGCCAGCACCGCGCGGCCCGCGTCGCGCAGCGGATCGGCGGGCAGCAGGCGGGGTCGGCGCGCAGGCCCGCGGCGCGGCGCAGCGCTATCGGCAACCAGCGTCAGCTCGTAATCCTGCCCCTCGCGCAGGAGCTGGCGCAGCAGGCGTTCATGGGCCCGCGGGCGCAGCAGGCGCGCCGCCCAGGGCCGGGGCGGCGGGCGCGGCAGCACCACGCGGCGCACGTTGTGGCGGCGGGCATAGTCCAGGATCTCGGCGCCCGGATCGCGGTCCACCTGAAGCTGGCTGACCTCGGCCCCCAGACGCTGGGCCAGACGCAGCGCCTGTGCCGGGCGCGGCACGCCGGTGCCTTCACGCGACAGTTCCGTCAGGCCCACCGCCAGCCATTCCACCCGCGCCCGGTCCGCCGCGCGCTTGGCGATGCGCACCGCGTCGCGCCCCTCGATCCCGTCGGGCAGCAGCACCAGGACGCGCTCCTGCGTCGGCCAGGGCCCCTCGATGGCATGGGCGGCCATGTGTTCGCGCAGCTGCGCATCGACCCGGTCGGCGGCGGTGCGCATCGCCAGTTCCCGCAGCGCCGTCAGGTTGCCCTTGGCGAAGAAGTTTGCCACTGCCCGCGCCGCCTGGTCCTGGACATAGACCTTGCCGGCGCGCAGCCGCGCGATCAGCTCGTCGGGGGGCAGATCGACCAGCTCGATCTCGTGGGCCTCTTCCAGCACCCGGTCCGGGACCGTTTCGCGCACCCGGATGCCGGTGATCCGCGCCACCGTGTCGTTCAGCGTCTCGACATGCTGGACGTTGAGCGTGGTGAAGACGTCGATGCCGGCGGCCAGCACCTCCTCCACGTCCTGCCAGCGCTTTTCGTGGCGGGTGCCCGAGAGGTTGGAATGCGCCAGCTCGTCGATCAGCGCCAGATCCGGGCGCGCCGCGATCAGCGCGTCCAGGTCCATCTCGTGCAGGATGCGCCCGCCGTGGTAGAAGGGCTGACGCGGCAGCACCTCCAGATCGCGCAGCAGCGCCTCGGTTTCGGCGCGGCCATGGGCCTCGACCACGCCGATCAGCACCGAGGCCCCCTCGTCCCGGCGGCGCCGGGCGGCCTCCAGCATGGCGTAGGTCTTGCCCACGCCCGGCGCGGCGCCGAGGAAGACCTTCAGCCTTCCCCGCCCCTCGCGCCGGGCTTCGGGCAGCAGCGCCTCGGGATCGGGGCGGGTCCTGTCCGGCATCATCGTCTCTCCTTACCGGGTTCCAGAGGGCTGTGCCGGGAAGGCTTCGTCAAGGGCCAGGTTGGTCGTCAGCACGGTGACGTATGGCACCCCGTAAAGCCCCAGCCAGGGGCGGTGCACCCGGTCCATGATCAGCGTGCGGACCTTTTCAGGCGCAATCCCCCGGGCCCTGGCGATGCGCGGCGCCTGTGCCAGCGCATTGGCAAGCGAGATGTCGGGATCCAGCCCCGAACCCGAGGCGGTCACCGCATCCCCGGGCGCGGCGACGCCGTTCTGCGCCTGATAGGCAGCACGACGATCCGCCACCTGCCCCGCCAGATCGCGCGAGGTCGGCCCGAGGTTCGAGGCGCCGCTGGCCGAGGCATTCCAATCCACCGCGGAGGGGCGCGGATGCAGATAGGCGGGCCGGTCCTCCCCCTGCGCGATCAGCGCGGAACCGACGATCCGGTCCCCCTGCCGCACAAGGCTGCCAGCGGCCTGGGCGGGCCAGATCAGCCCGGCCACGCCGGTCACGGCCAGGGGATAGGCAAGCCCGGTCAGCAGCGAGAGCGCCAGCAGCAGCACGAGGGCGGGACGAAAATGGACAAGCATCGGAAAGCTCCTTTCAGGCAAGGCCAAGGGCGGTGATGGCCAGGTCGATGGCCTTGATGCCGATGAACGGCACGATCAGCCCGCCCAGACCGTAGAGCGAGAGGTTGCGGCGCAGCAGCGCTGCCGCCGAGGCCGGCACATAGCCCACCCCGCGCAGCGCCAGCGGGATCAGCGCCACCAGGATCAGCGCGTTGAAGATCACCGCCGAGAGGATCGCGCTTTCGGGGCTGTGCAGGTGCATGATGTTGAGCCCCCCGAGCCCCGGATAGGCGGCCACGAAGATCGCCGGCAGGATGGCGAAATACTTGGCCACGTCATTGGCGATCGAGAAGGTCGTCAGCGCGCCGCGGCTGATCAGCAGCTGCTTACCGACCATGACGATCTCGATCAGCTTGGTGGGATCGCTGTCCAGATCGACAAGGTTGGCGGCCTCCTTGGCGGCAGGCGTGCCGGCGTTCATCGCCACGCCCACATCGGCCTGCGCCAGCGCGGGCGCGTCGTTCGAGCCATCCCCGCACATCGCCACCAGACGCCCGCCGGATTGTTCGCGGCGGATGTAGTCCAGCTTCATCTCGGGCGTCGCCTCGGCCAGGAAGTCATCGACCCCGGCCTCGGCGGCGATGGCGGCGGCGGTCAGGGGGTTGTCGCCGGTGATCATCACCGTGCGGATGCCCATGGCGCGCAGTTCCGCGAAACGGGCGCGCACGCCGGGCTTGATCACGTCCTTGAGGTGGATCGCCCCCAGCACCCGGGTGTCTTCCGCCACCAGCAGCGGCGTACCGCCGGACCGCGCGATCTCTTCCACCGCGCGTTTCAGCGCCGGTTCCAGCGCCGCGCCGGTCAGCCGCTCGACCGCATCGACGGCGCCCTTGCGCAGCGCGCGCTCCGGCAGGTCCAGACCCGACAGCCGGGTCTGCGCGGTGAAGGGCACGGGCGTGCCCTTCGGCAGATCCTGCGCCAGCTCCGGCAGGCGTTCGCGCGCCAGGGTCACGATGGACTTGCCCTCCGGCGTCTCATCGGAAAGCGAGGCGAGATGCGCCGCCTCGATCAGCGCGCGTTCGGGAACACCGGCGGCGGGCAGGAAGGCATCGGCCATGCGGTTGCCGAAGGTGATCGTGCCGGTCTTGTCCAGCAGCAGCGTGTCGACATCGCCCGCCGCCTCGACCGCGCGACCCGAACGGGCGATGACATTGGCCTTCACCAGCCGGTCCATCCCGGCAATGCCGATGGCCGAGAGCAACCCACCGATGGTGGTGGGGATCAGCGTCACGAACAGCGCGCCCAGCGTCACCACCGGGATCACCAGCCCGGCGCTGCGCGCGAAGGGCTCCAGCGTGACGGTGACGATCAGGAAGATCAGGCTGAGGCCCGCCAGCAGGATGTTCAGCGCGATCTCGTTCGGGGTGCGCTGCCGTTCGGCGCCCTCGACCATGGCGATCATCCGGTCGAGGAAACTTTGCCCGGGCGCCGCGACGATGCGGATCACCAGGCTGTCCGAAACGATCCGCGTGCCCCCGGTCAGAGAGGAGCGATCACCGCCCGCCTCGCGGATCACCGGGGCGCTTTCGCCGGTGATGGCGCTTTCATCGACCGAGGCGACGCCCTTCACGGCCTCGGCATCGGTGGGGATCAGGTCGCCCGGCCCCACCCGCAGCAGATCGCCCGGCTTCAGCTGGTCCGAGGGGACGGCGCGGGGCGCGTCATCCTCGGGATCGGCCAGAAGCTGCACCATGGTCTGGGTGCGGGTGGCGCGCAGGGCATCGGCGCGGGCGCGTCCGCGCCCCTCGGCCAGGGCCTCGGCGAAGTTGGAGAACAGCACGCAGATCCAGAGCCAGGCGGCAATCTGGAGGCTGACGCCCGCATGGGGCGCGCCGGTGAACAGGTCGCGCAGCGCCAGCACGCTGGTCATTGCGGCGACAAGGGCGGTGACGAAGATCACCGGGTTGGCAATCAGGCTGCGGGGATCGCACTTGCGCAGGGCCATCCGCAGGGCCTGGCCGTAAAGGCCCTTCTGGGCCGGTTCGGAATGGGACATCTCGGGTCCTCCTGAGGGGAAGGGCGCGGCCCCCGAAGGGGCCGGCGCGTCAGTAGGCCTGGCCTGCGGCCAGCGCGGCCTGTTCCGCCAGCGGCCCCAGGGCCAGCACCGGGAAGAAGGTCAGCGCGCCCAGGATCAGCACGGTCAGGATCAGCAGCACCACGAAGAGCGGCCCGTGGGTGGGGAAGCTGCCCGCCGTCACGGCGGCGCGCGGCTTTGCGGCCAGGGATCCGGCAATCGCCAGCACCGGCACCAGGATCGCGTAGCGTCCCAGCAGCATCAGCAGGCCCAGCGCGGTCTCCTGCCAGGGGGTGCCGGCATTCCAGCCCCCGAAAGCCGAGCCGTTGTTGGCCACCGCCGAGGAATAGGCATAGAGCGTCTCGCTCAGCCCGTGGGGACCGGTGGCCTGGGCCGAGGCCGCCGCCTGCGGCACCATCACCGAGAGCGCCGCGCCCCCCAGGATGCCCAGCGGCATCGACAGGAAGGCCAGCATGGCCAGCGTGACCTCGCGCCCCTCGATCTTGCGCCCCAGGTATTCCGGGGTGCGCCCGACCATCAGCCCGGCCAGGAAGACCGCCAGCACGACATAGAGGAGCATCCCGTAAAGCCCCGATCCGACGCCGCCGAAGATCACCTCTCCGAGCTGCATGTTGATCAGCATGATCAGGCCCGAAAGCGGCTGGAAACTGTCATGCATGGCATTGACCGACCCGTTGGAGGCCGCCGTGGTCGCCGCCGCCCAGAGCGCGGAAAGCACGGGGCCGAAACGCTCTTCCTTGCCCTCAAGCCCCGCACCGGCGCCGATCAGGGCATTGGGCTGAAGCTCGGCCCAGAGGATCACCGCAAGGCCCGCGACGAACAGCAGCCCCATGGCGGCAAAGATCGCCCGGCCCTGCCGCCGGTCCCCGGCCATGCGCCCGAAGACAAAGCAGAAGGCCACCGGGATCAGCAGGATCGCGAGGGTCTGCACCATGTCGGAGGCCACGGTCGGGTTTTCGAACGGATGGGCGCCGTTGACGCCGAAGAAGCCGCCGCCATTGGTGCCCAGCTGCTTGATCGCCACCTGAGAGGCCACGGGGCCGCGGGCAATCCACTGGTCCGCACCGCTCAGCGTGGTTGCATGGACCGCCCCCGCCAGCACCTGCGGCACGCCCTCAGCCACCAGCAGCAGCGCCAGAACAACGGACATCGGCAGCAGCACGTAAAGGATGCCGCGCAGCAGGTCCTGCCAGAAATTGCCCAGATCGGTCCGCCCGGCGGTGCCGGCAAAGCCGCGGATCACCGCGATGCCCACCGCCATGCCGGTCGCCGCAGAGGCAAAGTTCTGAACCGTCAGCCCCAGCATCTGCGACAGCAGGCTCAGCTGTGCTTCGCCGGAATAGGCCTGCCAGTTGGTATTGGTGACAAAGCTGATCGCGGTGTTGAAGGCCAGCGGCGCGGAAAGCCCCGGCAGGCCGGCGGGGTTGAAGGGCAAGTGCCCCTGAAGCCGCAAGAGCGCGAACAGCAGCAGCGCCCCGGCGGCATTGAAGATCACCGCCGAAAGCGCATAGGCGCGCCAGCCCTGCGGCGCAGATGCGCGCGGCCCGGCAAGGCGCATAAGGGCGCGTTCCAGCGGCGCCACGACGGGGCTCAGCCAGACCCGGCGCCCCTCGTAGATCCGCGTCATGTACCCCGAGAGCGCCCAGCCCCCGAGGCTGAGGACGCCGAGAAACAGCGCGAGGCTTGCCAGCGTGCTCATGGCTGCCTCCTGTCGCCGCCCTGCGCGCGCAACAGGGCGCGCAGCAGCACGACCAGCACGCCGCACGCCACCGCCAGCCCAAGACAGAGATCCACCATGGTCACAGCCTCCCCGACAGGAAGACCGCCACCACGACGGCCCAAAAGCCGGCGAGGGTCAGGCCCAGGTATAAAAAATCGGACATCGGCACCTCCTGTGTCTGATGTCCGCGATGTGCCCGCCGGGCGCGTAAGGGCGCCATTCGGATTGCCGGGCGCAGGCGTAAAGGACGCGTAAAGATCGCCCCCGGGGCCGCAAAAGGCGAAGGCCGCCCCGGTAACGGGACGGCCCTGAAGGGAAACGCGCTGGCCGGGGGCTCAGGCCTTGGGCTGGTCGGGGGTGGCGACGCCGGTGCGGATCAGCCAGTCCATCAGGCGGTGGCCCTCGGTCTCGTCATGGATCCAGGCGGCATCGGCGGCGGCGGCGGCATCGCGGCGGCGGAAGGCCTCCATCAGCGGCACGTGCTGGGCGATGATATCCTCGGGGCCGGTCGCGACATGGACATTGCTCGTCATGATGAACAGCCGGACCTGCTGTTCGACCACCCGGTACTGGGCGGAAAGCCGGGCATTGTCGGCGCCCTGGATGATGCTCTGGTGCAGGGCGAAATCGGCGGCGGTGATGGCGCGCATGTTGCCGCGCGCGCAGGCGCTTTCCAGCTCCGCATAGGCCTCTTCCAGGGTCGCGAAGACCTCGGGCGCATCGCGCATCACCACGAGCCGCGACGCCAGCCCCTCCAGCGCGCCGCGCAGGGTCCAGATTTCCCAGACATCGCGGGAGGACAGCTGCGCCACCTCCCAGCCGGTATAGGGGATCTGCGTCAGCAGCCCCTCCCCGGCCAGCCGGTGCAGGGCCAGCCGCAGCGTCGCGCGCGAGACGCCCAGCTGTTCGGACATGGCGGCCTCGGTCAGCCGTCCGCCGGGCGGCACTTCGCCCGACAGGATGAAGGACCGCAGGTTCTCGATCACGATGGTTTCCGTCGACTGCCGGGTGACCGGCTGCAACTTCTTCAGCTTCACTCTTCCCCTCCCCAGCGGAGACCACCCCCGCATTCGGTACCAGCCGGGCCCCGCCCCTGTCAGGGAGTGGCAATCTGCACCGGATCGCCCCGGGCCTCGATCGCCTCTGCCGCCTCCAGCGCCACGTCCTCGCGGTACTTGCCCGCGACGATCTGGATGCCCACGGGAACGCTGTCGCCGGTCATCCCGGTGGTCAGCGTCAACGAGGGCAGCCCCGTCACCGGAAGACCGATCATCGGCATCTGGGCGCGCCAGACCCTGCCATAGGAGGCTTCGTCCTTCAGATCAAGATTGTCCGCGAAGGGCAGTTCGGCGCAGGGCGGCAGCAGCACCACCGGGTATTGCTCGGTGAAAAGCTGCCAGGCCCGCGCGATGGCAACCCGCGTGGTCAGCGCCTTTGGCAGGCTGTCGGGCGCCAGCGTCTCGACGAAGGCGCGCTGGCCGCCCAGCGCGGCAATGGCACCGGGATCGCCCTCGGCCTCGGCCTCGGCCACCAGGGCCTCGTAGCCATCGCCCATCCACAGCGTCAGCTGCACCGCCACGGCCTCCCTAATCGGGGGCAGCGCGTCCAATTCATCGACCTGCCAGCCGGCATCGCGCAGTTTCGCCGCCGCCTCGCGCAGGGCGGCTTCCAGTTCGGGCGCGGTCTCCATCCCGTCGGGGGCGATGCAGAGGGCGGCGCGTTTCGCCACCGCAGGCCCCACCAGCGGCGCCGGAACCCACCAGGGATCGCAGGCATCGGGGCGCGCCATGGCCTGAAGCGCCAGACGCAGGTCCCCGACGCTGCGCGCCAGCGGCCCCGACACCGCCATGATCTGCCCGCCGATGGTCCGGTCCGCCCCCGAGCGGTTCAGCGCCGCCACCCGCCCCAGAGAAGGGCGCAGCCCGTGCACCCCGCAGGCATAGGCCGGATAGCGCACCGATCCGGCAATATCGGTGCCATGGCCGATGGCCCCCAGCCCCGCCGCGACCGAGGCCCCCGCCCCGCCCGAAGACCCCCCGGGCGTCAGCGCCCTGTTGCGGGGGTTGTAGGTGTGGCCATGGACCAGGTTATTGGTGAACCAGCGGTAGCTGAAGGCGGGCGTATTGGTGCGCCCCAGCGACACCGCGCCCTGCGACAGCAGGCTTTCCACCACCGGGTTGTTCGAGGTCGCGATCAGATCCTTCTGCGCCTTCAGCCCGTTGGTGGTGGCATGACCCTCCTGGTCGACATTGACCTTGATGGTGACCGGCACCCCCGCAAGGATCCCCGGATCACGCCCGGCGGCAACCATGGCATCCACCGCATCGGCGGCGGCCAGGCTGTTTTCCGGCTGGTAGTCCACGATGGCGTTGATCGCGGGGTTCACGGCCTCGACCCGGGCCAGGCAGGCCTCGGTCACGCTGCGCGCGCTCAGGGCGCGGGATTTCACCAGCGCCGCGATGCGGGTGGCCGGAAGGCTCCAGAGCGGCTGGTCGATGACGGGATCGGACATCAGATCTCTCCTCGGGTGGCAGGAAGGCTCAGGGCGTCGCTGCCCTCGGCCACGGCTTCGGCGGTGGGGTGCCAGGGTTCGGCCATGCCGAAGTTGCGCCCGTTCTTGCGGCTGGTGGCGCCGAGGGTCGTGTAGCTGTTGGGGTGCATCTCCCGGTCCGCCAGAACCACCGGGTATGCGGCGGCCAGGGCCTCGATCGTGTCGCGGCCAAGGCGGGGATCGGCAACCACGGTGGGCGGCGCCGACAGATCGTAGCGCGGCGCGGCAATCGCGTCCTCCAGGCCATGGCCGTGATCGACCATGTGGATCAGCGCCTGATAGATCGCCGGCAGGATCTTGCGCCCGCCCGAGCCGCCGATGGCCACGGTTTCCTCCGGGCCGGTCAGCATCATCGGGGCGTAGTTCGCCAGCGCCTTGGCGCCCGGGGTGATGCAGTTCACCCGACCGGGGCGCGGATCGAACCAGTTCACCCCGTTGTTCAGCAGGATCCCCGTGGCCGGCGACACCACCGCCGAGCCGAAAAGCGACAGCAGCGTCTGGGTCAGCGAGACGCACAGGCCGTCCCGATCCACCACGCTGAGGTGGGAGGTACAGCTGGGCAGCGTGTGCTCGGCTCCGTCACCCAGTTCGCTGAAGCGGTGCGCCCAGGCCTGGGCCAGCGCATGGGCACTGCGCAGCACGGCCTCGGGGCCGGGCACCGCAGTGCCCTCGGCCGGGGTTTCGCCGAAGTGGCGCAGCGCCAGCGCGACGGTCACGCCCCCGTTCAGCACGGGCACGAAATGCACGTCGCGATCCCGGAACCGTTCGGTTTTCGAAGGCGTCACCCTGGCCGCGAAACCGGAGAGGTCGGTGGTGGACAGATAGCCACCGGCGGCCTGCACATCGGCGGCCAGCGCCTCGGCCAGCGGCCCTTCGTAAAGCGCGCCGGGCCCTTCGGCGGCGATGATCGCAAGCGTCTCGGCCAGCGCCGGGTTGGCCAGGTGCCGGACCCGGCCCGCCACGGCGGCGGGCGCGGCGGGGGGCAGCCCCTCGGGCAGGAACCAGGCGGCGGTCACCGGATCGCGGCGCAGGCGCGACATTTCCTGCGCAATCCAGGCGGTGACCTGGGCATCCACCACCAGCCCGGCGCGGGCCAGCGCGATGGCCGGGGCCACCAGATCGGCCCAGGGCAGCTTGCCGAACCGGGCATGGGCGGCCTCTAGCCCACGCAGCAGCCCCGGCACGCAGATCGACCTGGCGCCGATCACGTTGCGGTCTTCCAGCACGTTGGGCCAGCCGAACAGATCGCCATCCTTGCCTTCGACCAGGGGGAAATCTTCGGGATCAAGGGCGCCCGGCGCCACGGCGCCGGCGTCGATGGCGGTCACTGCGCCGCCCTCGGGGCGCACCAGCAGGGCACCGACGCCGCCGATGCCGCTCATCCAGGGTTCCAGAACCCCGAGCGCAAAGGAGGTGGCGATGGCGGCATCCACCGCCGAACCACCGGCGGCCAGGATATCGGCCCCGATCTGCGCCGCCTGGCGGTTCTGCGCGGTGACGATGCCGCCAGAGCTTTCGACGGCAGGTTTGCGCAGCGTGAGCCCGCGCGAGACATGAGGAGAGCGGAGATCGGTCAGGGACATGGAACGTTCAATCTGTGTAATAAAAGTCAGTCGGTTACGGGATCAACCGGCGCGGGCGGCGCGCCACGGGCGGCAATCGCCTCGCCGGCGGACAGGCAGAGCGCCTCGCCGCCCCGCCCCGAGAGCACCTGCACCCCCACCGGCGTCGCGCCATTCACCAGCCCGGTCGACACCATCAGCGCAGGCATCCCGATGGCGGGCAGCCCGGCCATGAAATACTGCTTCTCGGTCAGTGCCTCGAAGCCCATTTCCAGATCGGCATCCGGGGCAAAGGGCAGATCCGAGGATGGCGGCAGCAGCAGCACCGGCCAGTCCTGAAGGAAGGCGAGCCATTCGCGCACCAGCGCCGCGCGCCGCGTCAGCGTGTCCGAGAAATCGGCAAGAGAGACCTCTCCGACCCAGGCCATCGCGCCCTTCATGGCAAAGATCGCGCCCGGGTCCCCCTCGTCCAGCGCGGCCTGAAGGATGCGCCCGGGGTTATCGGCCACCCAGAGCTTGTGCATGATCCGGCTGGCTTCCTTCAGCGGCGGGATCGACTCCAGCTCGGTGACGCTCCAGCCGGCATCGCGCAGACGCTGGGCGGCATCGCGCAGCGCGGCCTCGACCTCGGGGGCGGTGTCGATCCCCTCGGGATGGGCGCAGAAGGCGGCGCGGCGGGGATCGGCGGGGTTCGGATCATCGGCTCCGAACCACCAGGGATCGCGCAGGTCGCGGCCCGACATGGCGGCAAAGCCCAGCCGCACATCATGGACGCTGCGCGCCAGCGGCCCCTGCACCGACATCAGCTGGAACCCGATGGAGCGGTCCGGGCCGGTGGCATTGTAGGTCGCGACCCGACCCAGCCCCGGGCGCAGCCCGTGGATGCCGCAGGCATAGGCCGGGTAGCGGACCGATCCGCCGATGTCGTTGCCATGGGCGATGGCGCCGATCCCGGCCGTCACCGCCGCCGCCGCGCCCCCGGAGGATCCCCCGGGCGTCAGGCCCGGGTTGCGGGGGTTGCGGGTGGCGCCGAACAGCTGGTTGTCGGTGAAGTAGCGGGCCGAGAAGGCGGGCGTGTTGGTGCGCCCCAGCAGCACCGCCCCGGCCTTCAGGAAGCCATCGACCACGGGGGTGTTCTCGGTCGCGATCAGGTCGGCCTTGGAGCGCAGCCCGTTGCTGGTGGCAAAGCCCTTCTGGTCGATGTTGATCTTGATGGTGACCGGGACGCCGGCCAGCGGCGGCAGATCCTCGCCCGAGGCGCGGCGGGTGTCGATGACGCGGGCCTGGGCCAGCACCTCTTCGGGGCGGTGATCGACCACGGCGTTGATCGCCGGATTGACGGCCTCAAGGCGGTCCAGATGCGCCTGGGCGACCTCGGTCGCGGACAGCGTGCCGGTACGGATCGCGGTGGCGGTCGCCGCCGCCGACAGGGCCCAGACCGGGCCGGTGGACATGTCCTTCATGCGTGCCTCCTCCTCAGGCGTTCTCGGATTGCGCGGCGCGATGTTCGGCGGCGGTCGGCCCGCCCGGCATCAGGCGCAGGTCGTCGCGCAGGTGCTGCCAGGACCAGTCGGTCGCGCGCATCATCATCGCCCCGGGGGCAACGGCGGTCAGGATGCGCGCCGCGATCGGGGCGAAATCGGCGCGAAAATGGATCGCGCTTTTGACCACGAGGATGGCGGTGTCCTCGGGCGTGATACCGGCAAAGCGGAACATCTCGCGGTCGGCCATCTGCGCCTTCTCGGTGGCGACGACGATGCGGACACCGCCGATGCGCAGGCAGGCGGCGTCGCCCAGCTGCATCTCGCGCGTGCCGTAATAGGGCCCCCTGGTGTAAAGCCGCCCGTCCGAGACCTTTTCGACCGTGAAGGTGCCCTCAAACGGCTGGTCGCCCACGACGCCGGAATGCCCGCCAAGGGACAGGGCGATCTGCGCCCCCTCGCCCGCCGCATGGGCCGCCGCGACCGCCGCCGGATCCCAGAGCACACCCAAAGCCGCATCGGGCACATCCGCCGCGACCAGCGCGGCCAGCAGCCCCGTGGTGTCGGAACTGCCCCCGGCGCCGGGATTGTCCTGGGCATCGGCGATGACCACGGGCTTCAGCCCCTCGGCGTTCAGGCGCAGCGCCTCGGCCACGGCCTGATCGGGCGCCAGAAGCGCGCCGGTGAAGGCGGGTTCGGCGGCGACGACCTGATCCATCAGCGCGGCCACGGCGGCTTCGGCGGTGACCGCGTCATCGGCATAGGCCCAGATCAGCTGGCCGCATTCGTCGAAATCCGCCGCCGGAAAGCCCATCGCCCAGGACAGGCTGGTGACGCCGGTCGCGGCCTCGACCTGTTCCAGCGCGCCGTAGAGGCCCGCCGCCGGTTCGTTCATCGTCGATTGCCAGCAGATCGGCACCATGTAGGGCACCTGCGCCATGGCCCGCGCGAAGGGTCGCCCCCGGGCAATGCGGGCGGCCACCAGCGCGAAGGCGCGTTCCCCGGTCAGCGCCATGTCGACATGGGGATAGGTGCGGAAGGCCACCAGCGCATCCGAGGCCATCACCATGCGTTCGGTCACATTGGCATGGAGGTCCAGGCTGACCACCAGCGGCATGTCGGGGCCGACCAGATCGCGGACCCGTTCGATCAGCGCGCCCTCGCCGTCGGGCAGGTGTTCGGCCACCATGGCGCCGTGCAGATCCAGATAGACCGCATCCGCCGGCAGCCGCGCGGCGATGCCCGCGACGATCTCGTCGGTGATGGCCTGATAGGTCGCGCGCGTCACCGGGCCCGAGGGACAGGCGGCGCCCCAGAGGATCGGATCGACCTCGGCGCCCGCCGCGCGGGCCGCCGTCAGAAAGCCCGCAGCCGGGATGTTCACCCCGGGCACCATCGCCTGCACCACCGCCGCCCCCCGGCAGAGACCGGGGAAGCCGCCGCCGTGCTCGAAGGCGGCCATATCGGCGGGGTTGGTGGCGAAAGTGTTGGTTTCATGTTGGAAACCGGCCAGCAGGATACGCATCTCGGAAGGCTCCTTCGGGGCATCTGCCCCCTGGTGTCAGACCGCCAGCGGCAGCGGGCGGAAGTTCTGGAAGTCCCAGTCCGGCGCCGGTGCGGCGTCGATCAGGGCGCGGGTATAGGGGTGGGACGGGTTCGTCAGCACGTCGCGGGTGGCGCCCTGCTCGACGATGCAGCCCTTCTGCATCACCACCAGAGCGTTGCAGATCTGCGCCGCGACCCGCAGGTCATGGGTGATGAACAGGACCGAGATGCCGGTGCGCTCCCGGATGTCCTCGAACAGCGCCAGCACCTGCGCCTGCACGGACACGTCCAGCGCCGAGACCGCCTCGTCCGCGATCAGCAGATCGGGCTCCATCACGATGGCGCGGGCGATGGCGATGCGCTGGCGCTGCCCGCCCGAGAACTGGTGCGGATAGCGCTCCATCACGGCGGCGGGCAGGTTCACCAGCTCCAGCGTGCGGGCGGCCTTCTCGCGCGCCTCGCGCTCGGGCATGCCGTAGTTCACCAGCCCCTCCATCAGCGACTGGGCGATGGTGCGGCGCGGGTTGAGCGAGCGGTAGGGATCCTGGAAGATGTACTGAACCTTCTGGCGCACGGCGCGCAGGTTGCGCACCGGGGCAATGTCCTGGCCCTGCAGCACCACGGCGCCCTCGGTCGGGTCGGTCAGGCGCATGACGCAGCGCGCCACCGTCGACTTGCCAGAGCCGGATTCGCCGATGATCCCGGTGATCTCTCCCTTGCGGACGGTGAAGGTGATGTCGCTGGCGGCCAGCACCTCGGACTTGCCGGGCTTGCCGTAGCGCTTGCTCAGGCCGACGACCTCCAGCACCTTGGGCTGATCGGTCAGCGGCGCGCAGCGCGGCTGCATCGAGGGCACGGAAGACACCAGCATCCGCGTGTAGTCCTGCCTGGGCGCCGAAAGGATCTGCCGGCAGTCGCCGGTTTCCACCAGATCGCCCCGGTTCATCACGACGATACGGTCCGCGATCTCGGAGACGACGCCGAAATCATGGGTCACGAAGACGACGGCGGTGCCCTCTTCTTCCTGCAATTCCTTGATCAGCTTCAGGATCTGCTTCTGGGTCGTGACGTCCAGCGCGGTGGTCGGCTCATCCGCCAGCAGCAGGCGTGGGCGCAGGATCAGTGCCATGGCGATGACGATCCGCTGACGCTGACCGCCGGAAAGCTGGTGCGGATAGGAGCGGTAGATGCGCTCCACGTCCGGCAGATGCACCCGCTCCATCATCGAGAGGACCTTGCGGCGGCGTTCCGCGCGACTGTCCTTCGTATGGATGCGCAGCACCTCGTCGACCTGCTCGCCCACGGTCTTCACCGGGTTCAGCGCCGTCATCGGCTCCTGGAACACCATCGAGACCTTGGAGGCCCGAAGCGCCCGCATCCGGCCCTCGGAGACGCTCAGCACGTCTTCGCCATCCAGCAGGATCTGGCCTCCGGTCACCCGCAGCGCATCCTTCGGCAAAAGGCCCATCATCGCCATCGAGGTGACGGACTTGCCCGATCCGGATTCCCCCACCACGCAGACCGTCTCTCCGGCGCGGACATCGAAGCTGATGTCGCGCACGATGGGCTTGGCGCCGCCGGGGATGGTGTCGATGGTGACATTGCGGACCGACAGGACGGGAAGATCGGTTTCGGCTTGATTGGTCATTGCCATGTTCCTTGCCATGTACCTTGTCAGTGGCCGCTCAGAGCCGTTTCGCCATGCGCGGATCCAGACGGTCGCGCAGCACATCCCCCAGCATGTTCACGCTGAGCACCGTCAGGGAGACCATGACACCGGGGAAGAAGATCAGCTCGGGCTTGAGCAGGAAGTAGAGGCGGCCATCGGCCATCATGTTGCCCCAGGAGGGGATCTCGGGGGGGATGCCGGCCCCGAGGAAGCTGAGGATGGATTCGGTCATGATCGCGGCGGCGAAGATGTAGGTGCCCTGCACGATCAGCGGCGCCACGGTGTTGGGCAGCATGTGCCGCCAGACCATCGGCCACATGCCGGTGCCCAGCACCGAGGCGGCCTCCACGTAGGGTTCGTTGCGCACGCCCATGATGACGCCGCGCACCATGCGGGCGACGCGCGGGATCTCGGGGACGGCAATGGCGACCAGCACGGTCACCAGCGTCCCCCCCGAGATCGCCACCAGCGCGATTGCCAGCAGCACGCCCGGGATCGCCATCAGACCGTCCATGACCCGCATCAGCACCGCATCCACCCAGCGGAAATAGCCGGTCAGAACGCCGATGATCATGCCGAAAAGCAGCGCCACGATCACCGTGCCCGCCCCCACCAGCAACGAGATGCGCGAGCCGTAGACGATGCGGGCGAACATGTCGCGCCCGTAGCTGTCGGTGCCCAGAAGATGCGCGGCCGAGGGCGGCTGGAGGCGGATCGCGGGATCAAGCTGGATCGGGTCGTGGCTGGTCACCAGCGGCGCGAAGACCGACATCAGCACGATGATCAGCAGCACCGCCGCCGAGATCCGCGCGGACCAGCTGGACAGGATGCCGCCAAGGACGGCACGCAGGCCGCTGGCGCCGCCGCCCTCCATCTCGGGCAGGCTGAGGGTCTGGGACTGGGGTTCGGGGGCAGGCGTGTCAGAGGACATGGCAGGTCGGTCTCCGGTCAGGGGCGCAACCGGGGCGCCCGCGGGAAGAGAGAAGGTTGGGCGGCCCCGGAGAGGCGGGGCCACCGGGCGGCCTCAGTAGCGGATCCGGGGGTCGAAGACGCCGTAAAGCAGGTCGACCACCAGGTTGATGACCACGTAGATGGCCGAGAACAGCAGGATCACCGCCTGGATCACCGTGTAGTCGCGCGCCAGAACCGACTCGAGCACGAGGCGACCAAGGCCGGGGATGTTGAAGACCGACTCCGTGACCACCACACCGCCGATCAGCATCGCGATGGAGACACCGATGATGGTGATGATCGGCACCGCCGCATTGCCGAGCGCATGGCCCATCAGCACGGCGGATTCCTTCAGGCCCTTGGCGCGCGCGGTGCGGATGTAATCCTCGTTCATCACCTCGATGACATTGGTGCGCACGATCCGCGCGATCAGCGCGATATAAGGGAAGCTGAGCGCGACCGAGGGCAGCACCAGGCGCTGCGCGAAGGGCACGAAGCCGTTCGAGAGCGGCTGGTAGCCCTGCACCGGGAACCAGCCGAGGATGCGGGCGAAGACCAGGATCAGCACGTAGCCGATGATGAAGACCGGCACCGAGAAGCCCAGCACGGAAAGGCCCATGACCAGACGGTCCAGCACCTTGCCGCGCTGCCAGGCGGCCACGACCCCCAGCGGGATCGCCACCACGATGGCCAGCACCACCGTCGACAGGCTGAGCGCCAGCGTCGGGCCGAAGCGGTCCATGATCAGCTCGGTCGCGGGCTTGCCCGAGATCAGCGAGGTGCCCATGTCGCCATGCGCCATGTTGGTCAGCCAGATGATCAGCTGTTCAAGCAGGGGCCTTGTCAGGCCCATGCTCTCTCTGAGTTGCTGAAGCTGGTCGGGGGTCGCGTTGGGACCCGCGATCATCACCGCCGGATCCCCCGGCGCCAGGCGCAGCACGAGGAAGACCAGGATGGCGACCATGAACAGGACCGGGATCGCCGAGAGGATTCGCTTGATGATGAAGCTCAGCACGTCTGGATCACTCCGACTTGGTCACGTTCCAGAACACCGGCGCCTCGGCTTCGGGCATGCCCGACAGCTTGGAGGAGACGACGTTGATGTTGGCGAATTCGCCCATCGGGATCATGACCACGTTGTCGATGGCCAGCTGGTCGATCTCCTTGGCGATCTTGACCTGGGTCTCGGTGTCGGAGGCACGGGCGAAGGCGGCGCGCAGTTCCTCGATCTTGGGCACGTTCGGCCAGCCGAACCAGGCGCTGTCGCCCCCGGCAGCGGTGCCGATGAAGCCCACCGGATCGCCCACGTCGGGCAGCACGTTGGTGGTCGAGAAGATGTTCCAGCCGCCTTCGGCAACCGGTGCCTTGGAAGAGCGGCGCGCCACGACGCTGGCCCAGTCCATCGCCACGACATCAACCTTGAAGCCGCCGTCGCGCAGCTGCTGGGCGATCACCGGACCCTGCGGCGCGAGGCTCGCGAGGTCGGTGGCCTGCATCAGCATGATCGGGCTGCCGTCATAGCCCGCTTCCTTCAGCAGTTCCTTGGACTTCTCGGGGTGCGGCTTGATGATGTCATCGGCCTTGTAGTCGGTCGCGTAGGGACCCGAGCAACCGAAGACCGCCGCGCAGGTGGTCGAGGCATCCTTGCCGTTGCCGACCTGGGCGCTCAGCATGGACTGCTGGCCAAGGGCCTCAAGCGCGGCTTCGCGGTACTTCAGGTTGTCGAAGGGCGGCTGGGTCCAGTTCAGGCGCACCAGGTTCTGGCTGCCCTGCTTGGCAAAGGTCTGCAGCTTGAAGTCGGGATTGCCCTCGACCAGGGGCAGCAGGTCATGGGGGGCCTGTTCGATGAAGTCGATCTCGCCGGACATCATGGCGTTCATCGCGGTCATCGGGTCGGGCATGGTGGTCCAGACCACCTTGTCGACCTTGACGACCTTGCCGCCGGCCATGCCGCTGGAGGGTTCGGACCGCGGCACGTAATCTTCGTTCTTCAGGAACACCGCCTTGACGCCGGGCTGGTAGGCACTGGCATCGAACTTGAACGGACCCGACCCGATGGTCGAGGTGATCGGCGTGCTGACCGGGGTCTCTGCGACCTTCTTCTGCATCATGAAGGGCGGGATGCCCGAGGGCTTGCTGAGCGCCAGAAGCGCGATGCCGGTGGGCTCCTTGAAGGTCAGCGTGAAGGTCTTCTCGTCCACGGCCTGCATGGTTTCCATCAGCGAGGCCATCACCTGCCCGGTCTTGTCGACCTGATCCCAGCGGGCGATCGAGGCGACGCAGTCGGCGGCGGTGACCGGCGTGCCGTCATGCCATTTCAGCCCGTCGCGCAGGGTGAAGGTGTAGGTCTTGCCATCGTCGGAAACCGTCCAGCTGGCCATCTGCGGCTGAACCTTGCCGGCCTCGTCACGCGCCAGCAGCGTGTCGTAGATCATGTAGCCGTAGTTGCGCAGGATGTAGGCGGTGCTGATCGCCGGGTCGAGCGCGCGCAGCGGCGCGTTCATCACCGCGTTGATCGTGGTTTCGGCCTGGGCCGTCAGGGAACCGGCCCCAAGGAACGCCACGGCGAGCGCACCCTTGAGCAGTCCCGAAGCAGACTTCGGAAGGAACATGTTGTACTCCTGTTGGACGTGATTTTGTTGTTTTGACGATTGTCGACAATCACGCATCGACCTTAGGAGGAGCCTTTCCAATGGCGCAAGCCGGATGATGGCAGCCCCGGTCAAATGATCCGTGTACGGGCAGGTTTCCGCACCGCGGAAATTACATTTTCCAAATATTATCAGACTGTTAAAATTAATATGAACAATATTTAGACAATATTTCCTGGCTGGCGGACCAGGCCTTTCGGCCCGGGATCACCCCCGCCATTCCTGCGAAATTTCACGTGATATCAGCAAATGGAGGGGGCTTTGATGCAAATTGTTGCATCCTGCCGGTGTTTCCGCGTTTCTTGCGGAAAGGCTTTCCAGCGCCGGATATTGCCGATTGCCAATTGTCGACAATCTTCCTAGCGTCGCCCTGACAGCCCGCCGGAGCGGTGCGCCGCAGGGCGCCTCCGGCCCGTCGGGACTGCCAGGATTGCGTGGCCGGAAGGTGGCCCGCACCGCTGCCCCAAGGGCTCGGCCCCACGTGAACAGGAGACTGACGATGACCCAGGCGATGAGCTGGAAGGAATGGTTTGCCCATGACGGGCTTGGCCTGGCGGACCGGATTCGCAACCGCGACCTGACCGCGGAGGAGGTCGCCGCCCAGGCTGCCGCCGGCATCGCCGCCACCAATGCCGAGATCTGCGGCGTGATCGAGGTCTTCGACGATGCGGTCGCTGATTCGACCGTGAACGGCGCCAATGCCGAAGGCCCCTTCGCCGGCCTGCCCTTCGCGCTGAAGGACCTTGGTCCGACGCTGGCCGGGCGACTTCAGGAACAGGGCTCCTTCTACATGAAGGGCAATCGCCCGACCTCGGATGCCTTCCTGACCACCAAGATGAAACAGGCCGGGCTGAACATCATCGCCCGCACCACGACGCCGGAATTCGGCTGCTGCTCCTCGGCCGAGAACCCGGCGATGTATGTCACCCGCAACCCCTGGGACACCGGCTTTACCAGCTGCGGCTCTTCGGCGGGGTCCTCGGTGATGGTCGGCGCGGGCGTGCTGCCGATCGCGCATGGCACCGATGGCGGCGGCTCGATCCGCATTCCCGCCGGCTGCTGCGGCGCCATCGGGCTGAAATCCTCGCGCGGGACCTTCTCCATCGCGCCGGGCAATTCGGACTTCACCTCGGTGGTCTCGACCCAGGGCTGCATCAGCCGCAGCGTGCGCGACACCGCCGCCTTCGTCGACAGCTGCCGGGGCGGCGCCCCGGGCGAGTTCATGCCCTACTGGGCGCCCGGGCAGTCCTTCCTGAAGCAGATCGAAAGCGATCCGAAACCGCTCAAGATCGCGGTGTCCCACGAATGGGGGCCCTACCGCGCAACCCCGCATATCGCTGCGGAACTGGCGCGGGTGGCGAAGATCTTCGAAGACCTGGGCCACCACGTGGAATGGGCCCTGCCCAAGGTGGATTTTGAAAAGGCTTATGCAGCGCAGACAACCTGTTACATCACGAACTTCGCGCAGACGGTGAACAACCTCCTGCGCCTCAAGGGGCTGGAAACCCCGCCCGAAGACCTGATCGAACCGATGAACATCCGGATCTGGGAACAGGGCAAGGACGCCACCTATACCGAGCGCGCGGACATGCAGCTGGCCTTCAACGAGACCGCCCGTGCCTTCGGCGCCGCCTTCGAGGAATGGGACATCCTGCTGACCCCCACCACCGCGCTGCAAACCCCCGAGATCGGCACCACCCAGTACCTGACGCTGACCGACAACCCCTCGGCGCTGGACTGGTTCGGCAACCTCTGGGGCTTCTTCGCCTATACGCCGCTCAACAACCTGTGCGGCACGCCGGGCCTGTCGCTGCCGCTGGCGCAGCATGAAAACGGCCTGCCGCTGGGGATGCAGATCCACACCCGCCAGGGCGGCGACGGCCTGCTGCTGCAGCTGGCCGCCCAGGTCGAGCGCGCCATCGGGGGCAAGTGGAACCAGGGCCGGCTGCCGCAGGTCCATGTGACCCATCTGGACTGAGCGCGGAACAAGGCCATGTGCGACACGCTTCTGGTGCTGGGGCCGCTTTCGGCGGACGGCCGCAGCTACTTTGCCAAGAACTCCGACCGGGAGCCGAACGAGGCCCAGTACCTGACCCGGGTGCCCGCGGCCTCTCATGCCCCCGGCACCCGTCTGCGCACCACCTATGCGGAGCTGCCGCAGGCGGAGCGGACCCATGCCTGTCTGGGCTCGCGTCCCTGGTGGATCTGGGGCTTCGAGCATGGCGTGAACGAACACGGCCTGACCATCGGCAACGAGGCCGTCTGGTCCCGCCTGCCCGCCGATCCCGAACCGGGGCTGCTGGGCATGGACCTGCTGCGCCTGACGCTGGAACGGGCGCGCGATGCCGACGAGGGGCTGGCGGTCCTGACCGGGCTGCTGGAGCGGTATGGCCAGGCCGGGCGCGCCGCCGTGACGCGCGACATGTTCTATCACAACGCCTTCCTGCTGGCCGATGGCCGGCGCGGCTGGGTGATCGAGACCGCCGGACGCCACTGGGCGGCGCGGCGCGTGACCGGCTGGGCGACGATCTCGAACGTGTACCAGATCGGCAGCGACTACGACCTGATCTCGAACGGGGCAGAGGCCTTTGCGGTGGCGCAGGGCTGGCATGATCCGGCGCGTCCCTTCGACTGGGCCGCGGCCTTCACCGATCCCGACCGCCCCAACCTGAAGTCCTGCCGCGCCCGGCTGGCCATGTCGCAGGCGCATCTGGCCGGGCGCGTCGCAATCCCGCCCGAGGGCGGCATCGGGCGCGACGCGATGATCGCCGCGCTGCGCGATCACGGCCCCGGCGCCGAGGACCGGGCCCCGGGGCTGGAAGGCCAGAGCTGTGTCTGCATGCACGCCGTACAGGCCGATACCGGATCGGAAACCGCCGCCAGCATGGTCGTGGCCCTGTCGCCCGGGGACACCCCGCCCGAAATCTGGGGCAGCCTCGGCTCTCCCTGCCTGTCGGGGTTCCTGCCGCTCTGGGTCGATTGCGATCCCCCCGCGCCCTGGCAGCAGCCCGAAACCGGTGCCGATCCCGACGCCTGGTGGCAGATCGAGGGGATGCAGCGCCGGATCGAGCCGCATTTCCCCGACGAGGCCCCGGCGCTGCGGGCCCGCCTTGATGCGCTGACGCGGGAGGCCGCCGTGCTGTGCGCCGCCCTGCCCGCCGATGCCCCCGCCGCCCGCCGCGCCGCCCTGGGGGCCATGCTGGCCGAGCGCCAGGCCGGGATCGTCGCGGCGGCCCGCGCCCGGGCCGATCAGCTGCCCCCCCGGCCCGATCCGCGCGGCAGCTACCTGCCCCAGGTCGAAGCCGCGCGCCCCCGCACCACCGCAGAGGCCCGCCGCGCCCTGGCCGCGCAGCGCCCCGCCCGGCCCCTCTGATCCAGCCCCGGAGCCCAAGATGCCCCCCCAGACGACCCTGCCGGACAGCACTGGCCCCGACCTCGGCTCCCTCGCGACGCCCTTCACCCCGCTGACCCGGGAGGCCGCCGCCGAGCTGGCCCTGCGGTACTACGGGCTGGAGGGCAGCTTCAAGCGGCTGGCGACCGAGAAGGACGATACCTTCGCGGTGCGCCGCGCCGATGGCTCCCGCGTGATCCTCAAGATCGCCAACCCCGGCGAAAGCGCCGGAGAGCTGGACCTGCAGTTGCAGGCGCTGCTGCATCTGGAGGCCCGCGCCCCCGAAATGCCGGTGCCGCGTGTGCTGCGCAGTGCCGACGGCCAGATCCTGCCCGCCCTGCCGACCCCCGAAGGGCCGCGCCGCGCGCGGGTGATGACCTTCCTGGAGGGCGAGGTGCTGGACCGCCTGCCACCCCTGCCCGAAGAGCAGATCCAGATCGGCACACGCCTGGCAGAGCTGCGCCTGGCCATGGCGGGGTTCGAACATCCCCATGCCACGCGCGCCCTGGCCTGGGACGTGCGCCACCTGCCCTCGCTTGCCGGGCTGCTGGAGGATGTCGCCGACCCAGCGCAGAAACGCGCCCTCTCGCGCGCCTTCGACCAGATCCGCGCGCTGGCGCCGCGCATCGACGCGCTGCCCCGCCAGGTGGTGCACAATGATTTCAGCCGCTCGAACCTGCTGGTGGACCGCAGCCGCGCGCAATCGGTCACCGGGATCATCGATTTCGGCGACGTGGTGCACACCGCCGTCGCCATCGACCTGTCGACCGCCATGCTGAACCAGCTGCCCCGCGACGCGGAGGAGCTGGGACAGGGCGACATGTTCGACGGGCCGCGCCGCGTCCTTCAGGGCTACCTGAGCCGCGCCCCCCTTTCGACGGAAGAGCTGGCGCTGCTGCCGCATCTGGTCTTTGCCCGCGTCGTGACCCGCACCCTGCTGACGCTCTGGCGCGCCCGCGAATTTCCCGAGAACCGCAGCTACATCCTGCGCAACACCACTCAGGGCTGGGCCCAGCTGGACTGGTACCTGTCCCGCGACCCGGCCGCGCTTTCCACCCTGCTCACCTGAACCGCTCATACGAAAGGCCCTCCGACATGACCTCTCCCACGCCCGCCGGCGGCAAGATGGTGAATGCCTTCAACCCCGACAGCCTTGCCCATCTCGACCCCGCTCTGGCCCATGCCATCGAACGGCGCACCCGCCTTCTGGGCCCGGCCTACCGGCTGTTCTACCAGACCCCGGTCGAGGTCTGCCGGGGCAGTGGCACCCGGCTGTTCGACAAGCAGGGCGGCGAATACCTCGATGCCTACAACAACGTCGTCTCGGTCGGGCACTGCAACCCGCATGTGATCGAAGCCGTGCATGAACAGATGTCGACGCTCTGCACCCACACCCGCTACGTGCAGGACGGGATCCTCGACTATGCAGAGGCCATGCTGCCCAGCTTCGGCGGCCGCATCGGCGAGACCGGGCACATGATGTTCACCTGCACCGGGTCCGAGGCCAACGACCTGGCGCTGCGCATCGCCAAGCACCACACCGGGCGGCGCGGCATCATCGTCACCGAAGAGGCCTATCACGGCAATTCCGAGCTGACGGCGGGCTTCTCGCCCTCGCTGGGGGAACGGGCGCCGCTGGGCACCTGGGTGCGCCGCATCCCCGCCCCCGACAGCTACCGCCACGACCCGGCGGCCCTTGGCCGGATGCTGGCCGATGCCGTTACCCGCCAGGCTTACGAGCTGATGCGCGCCGGCGACGGGCTCGCGGCCTTCGTGGCGGATTCGCTGTTCTCCTCCGATGGCGTCTATGCCTCTCCCGAAGTGCTGGGCCCGGTGGCCGAGGCGGTGCGTGCCGCCGGCGGGCTGTTCATCGCGGATGAGGTGCAGGCGGGCTTCGGGCGCTCCGGCGACCGGTTCTGGGGCTACCAGCGCCACGGCATCGACCCCGATATCGTCACCATGGGCAAGCCGATGGGCAACGGCTTCCCGGTCGCGGCCATCGCCGTCACCCCCGAGGCCGTCGCCAGCTTCGGCAGCGACATGCGCTATTTCAACACCTTCGGCGGCAACGGCGTGGCCATCGCCGCCGCCCGCGCCACCCGGGAAGTGATCCTGAACGACAATCTCCAGGCCAATGCCACCCGCATCGGCGCGCTGCTGCGCGACGGCATCTCGGGCCTGGCCAACCGGTTCGAGGGGATCGGCGATGTCCGCGGCGCCGGCCTCTACATCGGCGTCGAGATGGTCACGGAGCGCGCCGCCCGCAGCCCCGATGCCGCCCTTGCCGCCCGGATCGTCAACGAGATGCGCGAACGCCGGGTGCTGATCTCGGCCACCGGGCCGGAGGCCAACGTGCTGAAGATCCGCCCGCCGCTGGTCTTCTCGGACGCCGATGCCGACTGGCTTCTGAGCACGCTCGAGGCGGTGCTGGCGGCCTGAGCCTCTGCAGAAACGAAAAGGCCGGCCCCAGGGCCGGCTTTCATGCCCCCGAAGGGGTCGTTCTGGCTGCGTAGGACCGGGGAGACTCGAACTCCCACGCCCGAAGGCGGAGCATTTTGAATGCCCTGCGTCTACCGTTCCGCCACGATCCCGACGCCAGATAGCCAAGGCCCCCCGGAGGGCGCCTTCGGCAGGTCCCGCCGCACCGTTCCCGGCAATCCCCTGAAAACCATCCGGTTTCCGCAACTGGGATCGACAGCGGCGCCGCCTTGCCGGCACCAAACGGCACCGGAAGACCTGCTTTTCCTCTAGCGAGGCCGCGCGCGCAGGTCCAGCCTTATTTCAGGGCAGGCCCGCACAATCGCAGGGCGCACGGCGCGCCACCGCCGCCCCCCGGGCAGCACATCTTGACCGCCGCAGCGCAGCGTGGTCTCTGAGCCCCAGAGTTCTTTTCCAGCAAGCAATTTCAGGCAGTCCCGTGATCCGCAGACTTTACGACTGGACCATCCGCATGGCGGATCATCCTCACGCGCTCTGGGCGCTCGCCCTCGTGGCCTTCGTCGAAAGTTCCTTCTTCCCGATCCCGCCGGATCTGCTGATGATCCCGATGATCATCGCCCGCCCCAGCCGCGCCTTCGTGATCGCGCTGGTGGCGATGATCGCCTCGGTGCTGGGGGGGATGCTGGGCTACGCGATCGGCGCCTTCGCCTTCGACAGCATCGGCCAGCCGATCCTGGAACATCTCGGCAAGGCCGATTCCATGGAAGTCTTCAACGAGAAGTTCAACAATGCCGGTTTCTGGGCCGTGCTGGGCGCCGGGATCACCCCCTTCCCCTACAAGGTGATCACCATCATGTCGGGCTGGACGGGGATGAACATCGTCACCTTCATGATCACCTCGGTGGTCGCGCGCGGCCTGCGCTTCTTCATCATCGCGGCCCTGCTGTGGAAGTTCGGGTCACCCGTTCGTGACTTCATCGAGAAACGCCTCGGTCTTGTCTTCACGCTGTTTTTCGTCATTCTGATCGCCGGTTTCCTGGTGGTGAAGTACATATGACCTACAGACAGACGACGCTCCTGGCCGCAGCTGGGTCCGCCGCCCTTCTTCTCGGGGCCCTGGGCTTCCAGTACATCGGCGGCCTGGCGCCCTGCCACCTGTGCATGGAGCAGCGCTATCCGCATGTGGTGGCCGTGGTTCTTGGTCTGATCGCCGCCCTGACCGGCTGGCGCTGGATCGCACCGCTCGGGGCACTGGCCGCGCTCACCACCGCCGGCATCGGCATCTACCACACCCTGGTGGAGCGCCACATCGTCGCCGGCCCCACCACCTGCACCTCCGGCGACATCTCGACGATGAGCTCGGACAGCCTCTTCGACCAGATCATGACGGCGCCGCTGGTGCAGTGCGATCAGGTCGCCTGGTCGATGTGGGGGATCTCCATGGCCAGCTGGAACGCGCTCTTCTCGCTGCTCCTCGTGGCGATCTGGATCGCCGCCTGGCGCCGCCGCGCCTGAGGCGAAACGGCCCGCCGGCCCAAGGACCGGCAGGCTCTTTCATCTGGCCGAAAATATCCTCCCCGAAGGGTCGGCGCCGTCAGGCGCCGATTTTCAGGCGCCGATTTCATCTCCGCCTGGCCTCAGAAATCCCCCGGCGCGCATTGCAGGCAGACCAGCCCCGCCGCCCTCCAGAAGGCCACGACCGAGGCCCGGTCATCGACCACCAGCCAGGGGTCGAACCCGTCCGCCCGGATCCGCGCCAACAGGTGCGCCTTCACCTCCGGGTCCGGCCAGCTATCGGCGCCCCCGGGGCGCAGGTAGATCCCGTCATAGGACAGCCCCGCCTGCGCCAGCCAGGCCTCGGTGTGCGGCTGCCAGCCCTCGGGCCGGCCAGAGCACAAAACGATCGCCGCGCCCCCCGCCTTCAGCGCGCGCAGCAGCCGCGCCACCGGCGCGATGACGTCGGCCCCGGCCATGGCCTCATGGAAGGCGTCCCAGTGCTTTTCCTCGCCATGCACCAGATGCCCCAGCCGCGCGCTGTCAAACCTCGCCAGCGTGCCGTCGATGTCAAAGATCACGCAGTCCATGCCATGCCCTCCGTCACCGGACGTTCCCGCCAGCCCTCGGGTCCCGGCACGAAGGCCAGGGGATGGGCATTGCGCGGGCTGGCCCCGTGCTCGCTTGCCCCGCACAGCCGCCGGATCGCCCGGATCGTGCCGGAATGCGCCACCAGCACCGGCAGCGCCTCCTGAGAGGCCTCCAGCGCATGGCTCAGCGCCGCGGCGACGCGGGCCAGCATCGCGGGCCAGCTTTCACCACCCGCGGGCGTCTCCCCACGCGGGATCAGCTCGGAAACCGGGCGGCCCTCCAGCGCGCCCCAGTCGCGCTCCCGCAGCCCCTCCAGCACGCCGGCGGTGTCATGGGGGAAGGCCAGGCTGGCGGTCTGGCGCGCCCGGGTCTGCGGGCTGGTCCAGACCCGCACCGGGCCGCCCCAGTCCAGCCCCGACAGCGCCGCCGCCTGCACCAGCCCGGTGTCGGTCAGCATCGCCTCGGTGCGCCCGGCAATCAGGCCCGCGCGGTTGGCATCGGTTTCACCATGGCGGATCACGCAGAAGCGCCGCCGTGGCAGGGAAGGCAGATCAGGACTCACAGGGAAACCCTTTCGTGAAAGAACAGCCGCGCCGGGGTCCGGTCCTCGACCAGGTAATCCTCGGGCAGCGGACAAAACAGCGGCACGAAGCGCTCCACCCCCAGCCGGTCCACCAGCGCCAGCTGGTCCCCCAGCGGCGGATGGACGTTCCAGCGGGTGAAATGCACGCCCGGATGCGCGGCAAGGGCGCGGGCGTGGGCGGTCATGTGGCCGGTGAAGACGACGTGGAAATCCCGCCCCAGCCGCCCCGCCCGCTGGGCGCGCTCCAGCAGGGCCCGCGCCGCTCCGGCCTCGGCATTGGGCGTGTCGCACAGCAGGAAGCGCGCCTCAGGATCGAAGGGGTGCTCCAGCAGCGGCGCCAGTGCATGTGCCGCCTCCGAGATCCCGGCAGAGGGCCCCGCCCCGAGTGCGGCTGCCAGCACGTCGCGGCAGGTGTCATCCAGGCCAAGAGACCCCTGCCCCATCAGGTGCAGCGCCAGCTCTCCGGCGCGCCCCGAGGGCGGCACCGGCAACAGAACCTGCCCCGGCAGCCCCGCCAGCAGCGCATCCAGATCGGCCTTGCGCCGCGTCTGCGGCACCGGATCGAGGTGATAGCTGGCGTCGATCAGCGCGGTGCGCGCGGCGGGCGGTTCGTCGAAGGCGAACCAGTGCGATTCCTCGGACCAGTCGCCGGAATAGAACAGCCCCCGCCCAAGGTCGAAGTGCATCCAGACCCCGCCCAGGGCATGGCCATTGCGCCCGGTGGTCAGCGTGACCCCTCCGATCCGCATCCGGCCCTGCACGGGGATCTCGCTCACCCGGGCGCCGGGTGGCAGGGCGCGGGCGGTGATCGCCGTGGTGTAAATCGGCAGGCCCGCCGCGATGACATGGACCGCCCCGCCGATGTGATCGACATGATCATGGCTGATAAAGACCGCATCCACCCCCTCCAGCCACTCGGTCCGGAAGGGCGCGCTCTCTTCCGGACCATGGCCGCAGTCCAGCAGCCAGCAGCCCCCGGGATGGGTCACCCGCAGGCAGGCGGGCCCCTTGTCGCCCACGCCCGAGAGCACCTGCACCTCAGCCATGGGCGGCGCCTCCGGCATAGGCCCAGGGGCGGCCCAGGCTCAGGCCCAGGGTCTCGCCCAGCCGGGCGCGGGCGCGCGAGAAGGCGATCAGCCGGGCGCCGCCCTGCGCCGCCAGCGTCAGGCGGAAACGCCCGCCCTGATAGGTGCAGGCCCGCACCTCGGCACGGATCGGGCCGGTATCGGAGAGGGTGATATCCTCGGGGCGGGCACAGATCCGGTCGGGGGCAGCGCAGCGCGCCCGCGCCTCAAGGCTGTGGCCCAGCACCCGCACCTGCGCCCGCCCCGGCCCGCGCGGCCCCTCGGCCAGCGCCGGGAGAACCGCGCCATCGCCCACGAAGCCCGCGACGAAATCGTCGGCGGGTTCGTTGTAAAGGACCTCGGGCGCGGCGAACTGGCGGATGCGCCCCTCGGACATGACGGCGACGCGGTCGGCCATGGCCATCGCCTCGGTCTGGTCATGGGTGACATAGACCATGGTCGCGCCGGTGCGGGCGTGAAAGCCGGTAAAGACCTCCTGCATGGTGCCCCGCAGCGCCAGGTCGAGGTTCGCCAGGGGCTCGTCCAGCAGCACGGCGGAGGGATCGGCAACCAGCGCACGGGCCAGCGCGACCCGCTGGCGCTGCCCGCCCGACAGCGCGGCGGGCGCGCGGTCGGCGAAATCGCTCAGGCCCGTCATTTCCAACGCGGCGGCGACGCGGGTGCTCCGCTCGGGCTTCGCGATGCCGCGCACCTCCAGCGGATAGGCGATGTTGCGCGCCACCGACATATGCGGCCAGAGCGCGTAGCTTTGAAAGACGATGCCCATGTTGCGCTCTTCCGGCGGCACGAGGTTCCGGCGCGACGCGATCAGGGTGCCGCCGACGTGGATCTCGCCCTCGGTCGGGCCTTCGAAGCCCGCCAGCAGGCGCAGCAGCGTGGTCTTGCCGCAGCCCGACGGCCCCAGAAGCGCGATGAATTCACCATCGGCGATGGTGGCGGTGACATCGGCCAGCGCGGCGCGTGCACTGCCGGGATAGGTCTTGCCCAGGCGGTTCAGGCTCAGCTCTGCCATGGCACGACTCCTTTCGGAAGATGACGGGCGCCCAGCTGGATCAGGCCCATCAGGACCACCACCACCAGCACCACGGAGACGGAGACCGCCGAGGCCATGACGGTCTCTCCGCTGTCGTCGAGGTTGAAGATGACCACGCCCAGCGTTTCGGTCCCCGAGGACCACAGCAGCGCCGAAACGGTGAGTTCGTTGAACGCGGTAAGGAAGACGAGGATGCCGCCCGCCGCCGCCGCCGGGGCGATGAGGGGCAGCAGGATCGTGCGCAGGCGTCGCGACAGCGCGGCGCCCGAGGATTGCGCGGCTTCCTCCATCGCCGGATCCAGCTGCGCCAGCGCCGCCTGGACGGGGCGCAGCATGATCGGGAAGAACCGCGCGAGGTAGGCGATGAAGATGATCCAGGCGGTGCCGTAAAGCGTGCGCTCGGTGAAGGGCAGGTTCAGGAACAGCAGGATGCAGGCGATGGCCAGCACGACGCCGGGCAGCGCATAGGGCAGATCGACCAGCAGGTCGAAGCAGCGCGTCAGCCGGGTCGGACGGCGCAGCATCAGCCAGCCCAGCGGCAGGCAGACCGCCATCAGCACCAGCGCCGCGCCCCCGGCAAGCCGGAAGGAATTGGCGAAGGCGCGCGCGGTCACCGGCTGATGGAACAGCGCCTCGCGCCAGCCCTCAAGCGTGAGGGTTTGCAGGGTCAGCGGCACGCCGTAGGCCGGCACCAGAGAAGTCGCCAGAAGCGCCAGCAGCGGCAGCACGAGGATCAGCAGGATGACGCCCCAGAGCAGGGTTTCGACAAGCGGACGGGCGCGCCCCAGAGAGATTTCCAGCGGCCGGTTCGCCAGCCCTATCAGCCCGTAGGCGCGGCGCCGCAGGAACAGCCGGTGCGCGATCACCCCCAGAAGCGCCACGGCCCCGATCAGAAGCGCCAGCACGGAAATCTCGGGCAGCACCGAGGGGCCCATCCCCGAAAGCCGCTGGTAGATCAGCGTCGGCAGCGTCGAATAGCGCGCCGGGATCCCCAGCATTGCCGGAATGCCGAAATTGCCAAGGGCGGTGACGAAGGCCATGGCGGTGCCGGCGGCCAGGCTTGGCAGGCTCAGCGGCAGCACCACCTGCCGCCAGAGGCGAAAGCCCCGGGCGCCGGCGGCGCGGGCGGCCTCGACCGCCTCGGGCGGGATGGCGCGCAGCCCGGCCCGCAGGGTCAGGAAAACGATGGAGGTGTGCTGGATCCCCAGCAGCAGCGCGATGCCCAGCGGCGAATAGAGCGGCTGCGGCGCGCCCAGCGGCGGCGCGATCCCCAGCGTCTTCAGCAGCACCGAGGACGGGCCGGTCACCTGGGTCCAGGCCAGCGCGGTGATCTGCGGCGGGATCATCATCGGGATCATCAGGCAGAAGACCAGCGCCGCCTTGGCGCGCAGATCGGTCAGCGCCACCAGAAAGGCGAAAGCACCCCCCAGCAGGCAGGAGATCACCGTGCCCAGCCCCGCCGTCACCAGCGAATGCGCCAGCGCGATGCGGGTGGCCTCGGCCGTCAGGACAGGGACCAGATGGCTGGCCGAAAACCCCGTCTCGCCCGAGATCCCCTCGACCAGCAGGCGCGCCACGGGCGCCAGCGTCACAAGGATCACCGGGACCATCAGCAGGGACAGCAGCCGGCCCTCGGACCGGCTGCCGCGTGTCATGACAGAGCGCATCGGGCTCATTTCACACCGAAGATCTCGGCGAAGGTGTCCTTGTTCTTGTCGGCATCGGCGAGCGCCCTGGCCGGGTCGAAGGACATCAGCCTGATCTGGTCACGCGCCGGGAAGCCCTCGGGGACGCCCATGCCGGAGCGCGCGGGGATGTAGCCCATCTTCAGCACCAGATCCTGGCCCTGCTGCGAGAGCAGGAAATCAACGAACTTCTTCGCGGCCTCGACGTGCTTGGCGTCCTTCAGGATCGCGACCGGCTCGGTCACGTAGGAGACGCCCTCTTTCGGGAAGACGAACTTCACCGGCGATCCCTTGGCCTCGGCGCGAATGGCCATGTAGTCGACGACCACGCCATAGGGTTTCTCGCCCGAGGCGACGGCCTTGAAGACGCCGCCATTGCCGCCCTCGGCGCGGGTGCCCTCGGCAGCGAGGTGCCTGTAGTAGTCCCAGCCCAGATCCTTGTCGCCGGTCAGCGTCGCCAGATGGATCAGCGCGGCGCCGGAATAAAGCGGCGAGGGCATGGCGACCATGTTCTTCATGTCCGGCCCCACCAGATCGGCCCAGGAGGTCGGGTGATCCTTGGCGCCGGTGTTGTAGACGATGCCGGTGGTGATCAGCTTGGTCGAATAGTAGTAGCCCTCGGGGCTGAACAGCGCGGGGTCGTAAGCCTGCGCCTCGGGGGATGTGTAGGCCATCAGCTGGCCCTGCTGGGCCATGCCTTCCAGCGTCACCGTGTCGGCGATCAGCAGCACGTCGGGCTGGGCGGCGCCGGCGGCGATCTCGGCCTGGAGGCGGGCCATGATCTGGGTGGTGCCGTCACGCACCCAATCGACGGTGATGTCGGGATTGGCCGCCATGAAGGCATCGACGGTCTGCTGGGCGTCGGCATTGGGCTGGGAGGTGTAGAGGGTCAGCGTCTCGGCCTGGGCCGAGAGCGGCAGAAGGGCGGTCAGAAGGGCAGCGATGCGCAGGTTCATTGGAACTTCCCGTTTCCTGAACTGTTTTCGTTCGAAAGCCATTCTGCGGCTTTCAACTTGCCCTGCCCGGCTACAGGCGCCAGATGACAGCCCCGTGATATTTCGAAAAAAACAGAAATTGACGCTGTGAAAGCCGGGCGGCATCCTCTACCCAGCCCGGGAACATGCAGAACCCAGACTTTCGAAGGAAACCCCATGTCCGAGATGGCGCGCAGGCGGGACCGGATCGTGAACCTGCTGTCCCTTTACGGGCCGCTGTCGGCGCAGGCGCTGGCCGAGCGGCTTGAGGTCAGCGTGCAGACGCTGCGCACCGATCTGCGCGATCTGGACGAGGCGGGCGTGATCCGCCGCCGCCACGGCGCGGCCAGCCTGCCCCCGCAGGAAAACATCGGCTACCAGCCGCGCCTGGCCCTGGGCCGGGGCGAAAAGACCCGCATCGCCGCCGCCGTGGCCGCGCTGATCCCCGCAGGCGCCCGCCTGGCGCTTGGCACCGGCACCACGGTCGAGGAGGTGGCCCGCGCGCTGTGCGAGCGCGCAAACCTGTTCGTGGCGACCAACAACATCCACGCGCTGATGGCGCTGCGGCCCGCGCCGGGGCTGTCGGTGCAGCTGGCGGGCGGCGCGGTGCGGCTGCGGGACATGGACGTGATCGGCGCCGATGCCCATGACTTCTTCCGCCCCTTCCGGCTGGACTGGGCGGTGTTCTCCTGCGGCGGGGTGTCGGAGACGGGCGAGGTGCTGGATTTCAACATGGACGAGCTTCGCGCGCGCGAGGCCATCGCGGGTGCGGCAGCCTGCCGGGTGCTGGTCTTCGACAGCGCCAAGATCGGGCGCGCGGTGCCGATGGGCGCCGGGCGGATCTGGGATTACGAGGTGGTGGTACATGCGGGCGTCCTGCCCGACCCGGTGCGCGCCGCCTGTACAGAGGCCGACTGCCGGCTGATCCCGGTGTAAGCGGCACACAGGCAAAGGGCCGCACCCGTCGGTGCGGCCCCGGCCTGAGAGCGAAAGCCGTTCAGTTCAGAACGATGCCTTCGCCCTTTTCCTGGAACGTCACAGTAGAGGTGGCGCCCCGCATCTTGATTTCCGTCACCGTCATGGAACGGGTGCCGCGCGCGCCGCCGAACACCTCGACCGAGACGCGGCCATCGCAGGTCGCATCCAGCACCGAATAGAGCGCCGGGCCGGTCAGCTCGGCGACCACGCCGCCGGGAATGAGGTGCATCTCCTTGGGGACCACGCGGGTATTGCCGACGATCAGTTCCATGGGACGCTCCGTTTCATTCATGTGCCCGTGTTTCTGCATGGCCCTCCGGCCTTTCCTGCTGGTCGCCCCTGTCCCGGGGCTTCTTGCCTTGATTGGCGGCTTGGCGCCGCTGCCCCACCCGTCGTCGCGCATCAGCTGCACCCCGAAGTGCCGCCGCAGGTGTTGCACTTCATGCAGGTGCCATTCCGGACCAGCGTGTAGTTGCCGCACTCGCCGCAGGCCTCGCCCTCGTAGCCCTGCATCCGGGCCTTGGTGCGCGCATCCATCGAGGTGGCGCCCGAGGCGAGGGTGGTGGTGGTGCGCACGGTCTGGGCGACGCTGGCGACCTCGGCAAAGCTGCCGCCGTTCAGCACCATCAGCTCCTGGGGGACGCGCTTGCGCAGGTAGCCGGTGGAAGAGATATGCTTGAGCACCTCCAGCGATTTCGTCGCCGCCGTTTCGCTGAGGTCCTTCGGGTTCGAACGGCCCTCTTCCTCGCCGCGCCCGATGTCGTCGAAGGTGGCGCCCTGGGGCTTCACATGCGCCAGGTCGGTACGGTCCAGGTAGGAGACCGCCAGTTCGCGGAAGATGTAGTCCAGGATCGAGGTGGCATTCTTGATGCTGTCGTTGCCCTGCACCATCCCCGCCGGTTCGAACTTGGTGAATGTGAAGGCATCGACGAACTCTTCCAGCGGCACGCCGTATTGCAGACCCACGGAAACCGCGATGGCGAAGTTGTTCATCATCGCCCGGAAGCCCGCGCCTTCCTTGTGCATGTCGATGAAGATCTCGCCCAGGGTGCCGTCTTCGTATTCGCCGGTGCGCAGGTAGACCTTGTGGCCGCCGACGATGGCCTTCTGGGTATAGCCCTTGCGGCGCTCGGGCATCTTCTCGCGGCCGCGGGCCACTTCCTTGACGATGATCTTCTCGACGATCTTCTCGGCCAGCACGGCGGCCTTCTCGGTCGGGGTGCCGGTTTCCAGCACCTCGGTGGCCTCGTCGTCCTCCTCGACCAGCGCCGCGGCCAGCGGCTGGCTGAGCTTGGAGCCGTCGCGGTAAAGCGCATTGGCCTTGATGCCCAGCGACCAGCTCAGCTCATAGGCCGCCTTGCAGTCGGCGATGGTGGCGTTGTTGGGCATGTTGATCGTCTTGGAGATCGCGCCCGAGATGAAGCTTTGCGCCGCCGCCATCATGTGGATGTGGCTGTTCACCGACAGGAAGCGCTTGCCCTTCTTGCCGCAGGGGTTGGCGCAGTCGAAGATCGCAAGGTGTTCCTCGCGCAGGTGCGGTGCGCCTTCCAGCGTCATGGTCCCGCAGACATGATCGTTCGCGGCCTCGATCTCGGCCCGGGTGAAGCCCAGGTGGCGCAGCAGGTCGAAGGCGGGATCGTTCAGCTTTTCCGCCGGGATGCCGAGGGTCTGCTGGCAGAAGTCCTCGCCCAGGGTCCACTGGTTGAAGACGAAGCGGATGTCGAAGGCCGATTTCAGCGCGCCGTCGATCTTGGCCAGTTCGACCGGGCCGAAGCCGTGGCCGACCAGCGCCGTCGGGTTGATCGCCGGGCAGTTGCCGATCGAGGCATGACCGACCGCGTAGGCCACGATTTCCGCGACCTGGGCCGGGCCGTAGCCCAGCTTGGCCAGGGCTGCGGGCACCGAGCGGTTGATGATCTTGAAATAGCCGCCGCCGGCAAGCTTCTTGAACTTCACCAGGGCGAAGTCAGGCTCGATCCCGGTGGTGTCGCAATCCATCACCAGACCGATGGTTCCGGTGGGCGCGATGACCGTGGATTGCGCGTTGCGGTAGCCGTGCTGTTCGCCCAGCCGCACCGCCTCGTCCCAGGCCGCCATGGCGACCTTGACCAACGTGGCATCGGGGCAGTTCGCGTGATCCAGCGGCACCGGGGGAACGGCCAGCCCCTCGTAGCCCTCGGACAGACCCTGCGCTGCCGTACGGTGATTGCGCATGACGCGCAGCATGTGATCGGCGTTGCGCGCATAGCCCGAGAAGGGGCCAAGCTCTGCCGCGATCTCGGCGGAAGTCGCGTAGGCGGTGCCGGTCATGATCGCGCTCAGCGCGCCGCACAGCGCCCGGCCCGCGTCGCTGTCATAGGACAGGCCCATGTTCATCAGCAGCCCGCCGATATTGGCATAGCCCAGACCAAGGGTGCGGAAGTCGTAGGACAGCTGCGCGATTTCCTTCGACGGGAACTGCGCCATGGTCACGCTGATTTCCAGCGTCAGCGTCCAGAGCCGCGTGGCGTGCAGGTAATCCTCGACCTGGAACTGGCCGTCCTTAAGGAAGGTCAGCAGGTTCATCGACGCGAGGTTGCAGGCCGTGTCGTCCAGGAACATGTATTCCGAACACGGGTTGGAGCCCCGGATCGCGCCGTCTTCCGGGCAGGTGTGCCAGGCGTTCACGGTGTCGTGGAACTGGATCCCCGGATCGGCGCAGGCCCAGGCGGCATGGCCGATGTCTTCCCACAGGTCGCGCGCCTTTATGGTCTTCGCGACGGCGCCGTCCGTGCGCCGGATCAGCTCCCAGTCGGCATCGTCGCGGACCGCCTTCAGGAAGGCATCCGTGACGCGCACCGAGTTGTTGGAGTTCTGACCCGACACACTGGCATAGGCTTCACTGTCCCAATCGGTGTCGTAGGTGGGGAATTCGATGCTGGCATAGCCCTGGCGCGCATAGTCCAGCACGCGCTTGATATAGGTCTCGGGGATGGCGGATTTCTTGGCCGCGCGGATCGCCGTCTTCAATGCGGCGTTTTCCGCGGGCTCGTACTGCTCACCGTCCTCGCCGTCGTAGTTCCGGATCGCGTCGAAAATCGCGTTGAGCTTCTGCTCGTGCATCTTCGAACCCGCGACGATGGAGGCAACCTTCTGTTCCTCCTTCACCTTCCAGTTGATGAAATCCTCGATGTCGGGGTGATCCGCATCGACGATGACCATCTTGGCAGCGCGCCGCGTGGTGCCGCCCGACTTGATCGCGCCCGCAGCCCGGTCACCGATCTTGAGGAAGCCCATCAGGCCGGAGGATTTGCCACCGCCCGACAGGCGCTCATCCGCGGCACGCAGGGAAGAGAAGTTGGTGCCGGTGCCCGAGCCGTACTTGAAGAGGCGCGCCTCGCGCACCCAGAGATCCATGATGCCGCCTTCCGACACCAGATCGTCCTTCACCGACTGGATGAAGCAGGCATGGGGCTGGGGATGTTCATAGGCCGAGGCCGAGCGGGTCAGCTTGCCGCTCTTGTAATCCACGTAGTAATGGCCCTGCCCCGGACCGTCGATGCCATAGGCCCAGTGCAGCCCGGTGTTGAACCACTGCGGAGAGTTCGGCGCCGCCTTCTGGGTGGCCAGCATCACGCGCATCTCGTCGAAATAGGCGCGGGCGTCTTCCTCGGTGGTGAAATAGCCGCCCTTCCAGCCCCAGTAGGCCCAGGCGCCGGCCAGCCGGTCGAAGACCTGCTTGGAGGAGGTCTCTCCGCCCATCTCGGCGCCCTCGGCGGGGACCGAGCGCCATAGGAATTCGGGCACGTCCTTTTCGCGCACGCGCCGGGTCTGCGAGGGCACGCCGGCCTTGCGGAAATACTTCTGGGCGATGACGTCGCTTGCGACCTGGCTCCAGCTTTCGGGAACCTCCAGCGCATCCAGATGGAAGACGACGGTGCCGTCGGGGTTGCGGATCTCGGAGGTGGTGGTGACGAAGGGAATGCCCGCGTAGGCGTCCTTCCCGGCTTCCGTGAACTTGCGCTCGATCTTCATCTCGAATGACCCCGTTGCAACCAGACCCAGAACCGGGACGGACTGGCCTCGGGCCCGTCCCGCACACACGTTTCGGGGGATCGCCGGACATGCCTTCTGACCTCGCGGGCTGCGAAACAGCACGCGCCGACCGCCACACAGCGGAAATCAGCTTTGGTCAGGCTTGTCGTGGCGCGCTTTTCACCCACTACATCTAGTGGCCGCCCCTCTATATGTCACAATTTGAGGGATAGCTGCCGCCTCGGTCAACCGGGTTTTTCCGCTTTGTCCGCGCCCCCGCGGACGTTGCGACATACCCCCAGACAGGGGCATTTCGGCTATCCCCCGTGGGGATGAAAAAGCTGTTGGGATTCAGTCAGGTTGGCGGCACCCTGAATCTTGTGCCGGAATTTGTCCACAGGGTTGCGCTCAGGCGCGGGGGACCAAATTTTTTTTGCGGCGACCTACCATATGCGTAGGGGATAATCGGTCATCAACACAATATATAGTCATTCCCCGACGAAAACGCCGAAGCACGGGGCGAATCACCCCTGCTTCGGCGGGACCCCGGGCGGCGCTCAGACCATGCGGCGCAGCGTGCCGTCGCGCAGCACATGCTGGTGCAGCAGGGCCATGGCGACGTGGCCGCCGATCAGCACCAGCAGCGCCCAGCCCAGCGGCCCGTGCAGTTCGCCCAGGGCACGCGTCCAGCCGATCGCGACCTCGCGCGGGGCGAAGATCTCGAAGCCGAAGGGGGCAAAGCCCCGCGTGCCGCCCCAGGCCCGCAGCACGGCGATGGTGGGCACCGCCGCCATGACGAGGTAGAGCGCCCCCTGCCCCAACCGGGCGGCCATGCCCGCCAGGCCGGCGCCATGGCCGGGACGATGCCCGCGGTTCAGCAGTGCCCAGCCCAGCCGCAGGGCCACCAGGCAGAAGATCACGCTGCCCAGCTGCTGGTGGTGGCTGACGAAGAAGCCCGCCACGGGCACCCGGCCCAGCGTCACCTTCAGAATCATGCCCAGCAGCTGCCAGCAGATCATCGCGGCCAGCAACCAGTGGAACAGCCTCGAGACGAGGCCGTAGCGGTCGGGGCGATCCCGCAGGATGCCCCGGGGAAGGGTCTCGGTCTTGGTCATCGGATATGGGTCTCCGGTCATCGGCCTGGGGCCGGAAGGAAGGAATGAAGGGAAACTGGATGGCTGGCCGTCCGGGGCCTGGCTATCTGGGCCCATTGGACAGGCAAATGCGCCCCGGGGCAACGCGACAAGCGTCCGCGCCCCGCGCGGTTGCGCAACGGCAGGCAGGAAAGGGGCAAATCCCACGCTTGATGGAAAAGGCGAGATTTGAACTCAGGCGCCCCTGCCCCCAAATCCGAAGCTTTCCGGAAGCGCGCCGAACCTTCGGTGCCTTAAGTCGCCCCCTTGTGCCGAAGCCCCCCCAAATCCGATCCGAAAACTGCCCTGTCCGTCGCAGCCGGTGCAATGCCGACCGAGGCCCGGAACCGATCCCCTCTGCGGTCTGGTGATGGACGCCTTCCCCCCGGGCAGGGTCATTTGCGGCGCAGTGCCCGCGCCCCGAAGCGGTCACTGCGGTCCGACTTCGGCCTCACCAAGGGCCAACCAAGCCCCCCTTGGCAGGTACCTCACTGGTCTTCTTCAGATGAAATGGCCTTCAACAGGTCTCGGAGCCATATGTTGCGCGCATCGTTCCTGTTGTGCGGGTGCCAGGCGATCTGTGTCGGAAAGGTCCCGAGGTCCAGCGGGACCGCCACGTTTCGAAGCCCGTAAGGCGCGGCAACCATGCCGGCGATACGGGCCGGGACGGTGGCGATACCGCCGACGCTGGCAACCGCGGAAGCGGCCGTCAGGAAATGCGAGACGATGACACTGGTATTGCGGCGCAGCCCCGCATCGGCCGTCAGCTTGTGCAGCCCGGTGCGCCATTTTCCAGGCGGTGACACCACCACATGCGGCAGTTGCTCATACAGGTCCCGGTCCAGGACCGCGCCTTCCGCCAGGGCTCCGGGCGCGACGATGCAGCGGAACCCGTCCGTGAACAGATCCGAAACCACAAGGTCCTGCGGTGGCGGTGAGAACCGTCCGATGGCAAGATCGAACGTCTGCCCGGCAAGGGATCGGGGATCAAGATCAGGTCCGATCGGCACGATCTCAAGCTCGGCCCTGGGGGCGTGATGGGCAAAGGCCGCCGCCAGAAGCGGGACGAGCACGACCTCCGCATAGGGGCCCAGCAACAGCCGGAAGCGCCGCGTGCTCTGGGCGGGCACGAAGGGTTCGGCGGCCCGGAACGCCTGTTCAAGCCGGTCCAGCCCGGCGGCAATGTCCGGCGCGATCTGCAGCGCCTTCTCGGTCGGCTCGACGCCGTATCTGGCACGCAGGAAAAGCTCATCCCCGAGGGCAAGGCGCAGGCGCGCAAGCGCCGCGCTGACCGTGCTTTGCGATTGGCCAAGGCGTTGCGCCGCAGCGGTGACATTGCGTTCCTCCATCACGGCATGGAAGACGCGCAGAAGGGATATATCGGCGGTCATTCACCCATTTAATCGATATCTGACATGGCGTGCATCAATTTCTCGATTTGTGGGTCTTACCCCATATCAGTCCGGAGACGTTCCGCAGGTGCTCCTGGCGGAACGGTCCGAACACTGCAAGGAGGCCTTGAAAATGGCACGTATTCTGATCCTGTCCACCGCGGCCGATGTCCTGGGGGATACCGGCAAGCCCACCGGCGTCTGGTACGAAGAGCTGGCAAGCCCCTATTACGCCTTCCTCGATGCGGGCCACGACGTCACGCTGGTGACGCTGGGCGGCAAGCCCGTTCCCATCGACCCGAATTCCGACGTGCCCGCCGAGGAGGCCCCGGCCTCGGTCACGCGGTTCCGCGCCGATGCGACGGCAAAGGCGCTTCTGGCAAAGCCCGGGCGCCTCGAGGACGAGGACGTCACCACCTACGATGCGCTTTACATTCCCGGCGGCCACGGGGCGATGTTCGATCTGGCCGAAAGCCCCTTTGCCGCCCAGGTCATTGGCAAGGCCTGGGACAGCGGCAAGATCGTTGCCTCGGTCTGCCACGGCCCGGCGGCCTTCGCGAAGGTCGTCGATGCGAACGGCGTTTCCATCGTGAAGGGCCGCAAGGTCACGGCCTTCACCGACAGCGAGGAAGAGGCCGTGGGCCTGACGAAGGAGGTGCCGTTCCTGCTGGAAACGACGCTGCGCGCGCTTGGTGCCGAGTTCGAATGCGTCGGCGACTGGCAGCCTCATGCCGTGGCTGATGGCCGTCTGGTGACCGGGCAGAACCCGGCATCGTCCGACGCTGCGGCCCAGAAGGTTCTCGCCCTTCTGTAAAGTCCCTTGGGGCCGCCCGGAGACGGGCGGCCCCTTTCTGAACTGATAACCGGAGCAGGCCGTCACAAGAACAAACGTGCCAGCTTGCCAGGCGCGACCCGCATCAGTGCGCTTGAAGCGGATCTGGGCCGAGAGATGTAAGGTCATCCCTGACCGGCTGCTTCCCGGCGCTGAGCCGACTTGCAGCCTCGGATCGCGATACCGGAGCGCCGCGGCCCGTCGAAGCCGTCATTCGCCGAGAGCGGATCGCTGTCCTACCTGTCTTCGAGAAGCATCAAAGCCCGGCACTTCCAACGCGAGGTCGGGCCTTCGTTCGTGGAGACGTTCCTATGGGTACGCTCAAAGCTCGTCGCTGGTCCGGAGTCTTCAGCGCGCCAAGTTGCCAAGATCAACTCCCAGTGGCACGGCTGGTAAAGCAGGGCGTTGCCAACAAAGGCACCGGGCAGGAAATTTCACAGCAGCTGAAGCAGATGCGCATCTCGTCCTTGAGCGCCTCAAAGCAGAGTGGGTGGATGGCTCCTGCTCCATCGGCATCGAAGCCTGCGCATCGAGCCATCACTGGGGCCGCGCGCTTACGAAGCTCGGTCATACTGTCCGGCTGATGCCGCCGATGTACGTCAAACCCTACGTGAAACGGGGCAAGTCCGATGCTGTCGATGCAGAAGCTATTTGCGAGGGTCTGAAGACGGTCGCGACAGCGATCGGATGATCCGGGGGATCATCCGAAGGCGGAGGACGCGCGGCAGCGCAGACGCGGCCGACGATGCGCTTTGTCGAGATCAAATCCGCGGACCAGCAGGCGCTGCTCTCCCTGCATCGCGCACTGGACTTCGTGGTTCGGCAGCGCCCCCAGCTGATCAATATGCTCCGAAGCCTGGCTGCTGAGTTCGGGATCGCCATCGCCCGGGGCGTTGCGCGGGCCATCGATTTTGCGAAAGGGATGTCCGGGTTCCCAGAGCTTGCCCAGGACGTTCTGCGGGTTCTCAGCCGTCAACTGGTCGAGCTGAAAAACCGCCTTCGCTGGTACGAGATCACCATGCGTATCCAGGCGCGTCTCAGCCGCCAGGCGCAACTCCTGCAGACCATTCCCCCTCTCGCACATGCGTCGCATGTGCTGTCGGGCAGCGGGATGTCGGACCAGTGACCGCCTCGACCGTGGCCGCCACGATCGGGTCGGGTCACCAGTTCAAGAGTGGTCGGGAATTTGCGGCGTGCTTGGTCTGACACCACGCAACCACTCCAGCGGTGGCAAGGAGCGGTTGGGAAAGATCACCCCCCTTCTCGGGGCATTGCGTGCCGCAATGCCCTGCCGGGCAATGGATGGGCGACCGGTACCTGCGCCAGCTTGTCTTTGTCGAGATGACATCGCATGTGCGTCAGCTCACCACTCATCCCGAGCGTGCCGATCCCTGGCTGACGAAGCTGTTGCAGGGAAAACCGGCCCGGCTCGCGACCGCTTCTGAAAAGGTACACGAGATCAATTACGACTTGCCATGCGGGAGCCTTCCACACAGGACACTCGCCGGATTGGGCCCGCTGTGGTGCAGCTTCCCCAAACCGGCCATCGGTGGCGTCGTGCAGCATGGACCGACAGCGCAAGGTCAGCCGAGGGGACGAAGCGAACATGCTGAACGGATCCAAATCCGTTGCATCATCGCCCGGCGTTCTGTTTTCTTACTCCCGCGCATCTGTGAATGAGATTCATTTTAATATCTCGAAACAACGTGACATTTTGCGGCGGGAGCTCCTTATGCGATGGCATCGGGGAATGGCGACCGCTTTCGTGGCGGGGGTCATGTCAACATAATCGTGGAAATCCGCGTGGCATGCCCCCCCAACGGGCTTTGCAAGACCGTGGCGAGGTGGCTCTACGAGCGGGGTCCATCCATCGCCCGGCACGGCCCTAATGAAGTCATCCATGTCTCCACTTTCCATTGGCGTGCTGGCAATCACGATGTCGATTGACGCATTCGTCACCTCCATCGGCGACGGCCCAACGGAGGGCCGCCCCGGACTTGCGATGACTTTGCGCACCGGGGCAATCTTCGGCGTGATCGCGGCCATCACCCCTCTTGTGGGCTGGCTGGCGTTGCGGCCTCGCAGTATGTCGCCGAGGTCGATCATTGGATCGCCTTCGCATTGCTCGCAGAGGTCAGCATTCACATGGCGCTCCGGACCCGGACCCGCACCGATGATGAACCTCGATCCACCTTCTTTGGGGCGACGATCATTACAGCAATCGGCACATCAATCGATGCCATGGCGGTCAGCGTATTTTTCGCATTCTTGCAGGTGATATCTTTATCATAGCCATTGCGATCAGGGTCACGACCATGCTGATGCGTTCGGCTGGCCTGACCGTCGGCCGCTACATCGGCGACCGGATTGCCGAGACCCTTGGCGGGGTTGCCTTGTTCGCGAATGGCACAACAACCCTCCGGGAGCATCTCACAGCAGCGAATTAACCCTTTGTCGCGACCTCGATGGTGCGGTAGCCAATGACGTAAGGGGCTTGGAAAGGGCTCGAACCGGTCATGCGGTGGCGAAGCAGGCCCTCCGCCCGAGCGCGCCAAGTCCGCGGCCCGATGCGGCCATTCCCCCGGTTGCACATCGCCGGAGAGCAGCTTTCCCAAATCGGCCATCTGTGGCATCTGCAGCATGGTCTGACCGGCTGAGGTCAGCGGCGCGAACATTGCCGATATGCGCGCCAACCGCTCGACCTCTGGCGCGCCTGTCATCCCCGATCAGAAGCCTGGCAGCAGCTCTATGCCGCATAGAAACGAACGGCAGCCTCGGACATGCGTCGCATCCTTACGCCGCCGGCTACTGCTGCACATGGGGGGGCGCCCCACCATCGACATGCCAGTTGGCGCCGCTCACGAAGCTCGCGGAGGGGCTGGAAATGAATGCCACAACTCGGGCGATTTCCTCCGGCCTTGCCAAGCGAGCGAGGGGATTCTCCGCAATGGCTGCCTTGTACGCCTCGGGCGCATTGTGCCTGATCCCATCCCAAAAGCCGCCCTCGACAAAGGTATCGCCGGGCGTGACGACATTCACACGAATCCCTTTTGAAATCAGCTTGCCGGCGGTCGACTTCGCATAGTGCACCATGGCCGCCTTGATCGCACCATAAACCTCGAACCCCGGTGTGGCGATGCCGCTGGCCTTGGAGCCGACATAGGTGATCGCACCACCATCCGCGAGCCGACCCGAGGCTTCCTCAAGCAGGTTGACCGTGCTGCGCAGATCGGTCGCAAGTGCTCGCTCGCAATCGCCCGAAAGCGCGCTGACATTGGCGACTGCAATGTCGAAAGTTCCGATGCCATCGAGCCAATCCGCAACAGCCTGGCGATCCGTCATGTCGAGCGCCGTTCCCGACACCCGGCCCATGCCGGGGTGGAGCGAGGCGCTTATCTCCTCGCTGAGTGCCATGATCCTGTCGTTCCCGCGCGCGCAGAAGTCGACGCGGCATCCTTCCTGGGCGAAGAGCTTCACGATCTCGGCCCCGATACCTGCGCTGCCACCGCTTATGACGACGCGCTTTCCTTTCAATCCCAGATCCATGTTCAAGCTCCTTTGAAAATGGGGCGCAGAAGGGCAAGTCCTCCCGCTTGGCGCCATGTCTCAGCCGATCAAGGCATCCTGTTCAGAGAAAACGGCGATCGACGTGTTCAAAGCGTTGATCGATGCCGGAAGGCCGCCGTAGAGGGCCATCTGCCAGATCACTTCGGCGATCTCTCTCTGCGCCAGGCCAGCCTTCAATCCGGCCGCGATATTGATCTTGAGCTGAGCGGCGGTCTGGTCGCCCTGCGCCGCAAGTGCGGCAATCGTCGCAAGGTAGCGGTCGCGCAAGGCCAGGCCGGGCCGGGCGTAATGCTGGCCGTAGACATAGCTCACCACGCTGGAGGCCATGTCGGGCAAAAGATGCCCGTATCGTGCCTCGAGCGTCGCCTCCATTCCGGGGCTGAACTGTTCAGACAGGCGCCGTCCCCGTTCTATCGCGGTCTCGGTCATATGAATCTCCCTTGGGTCGCGAGGCCATCAGCGCAGGGCGCCACGGCTCTCTGGTCTTTCGTTTTGGGAACCATAATCTTGAAAGCAAAAGCAGATAATCTGCGATAAATTTTGAGGTCTTTATGGGATTTTCATTAAATGGATTTTGTTCGCGGGATGCGGGCCTTCGTGACAACGGTGCAGGCTGGATCGATGAGCGCGGAGGCCTCAGAACTCCAGCTATCGCCCGCGATGGTCGGCCAACAACTGGCCGCGTTCGAGTCCCATCTCGGAATTCGCCTGCTGAATCGGCCAACGCGGAGACAAAGCCTGACCACGTTCGGCGCCAGTTACCTCGAGCAATGCAAGGATATCCTCGAACGGATCGCACTTGCCGAGGCCGCGACCGAGCTGCAGCAGGTGCGGGCGCTAGGCAGGTTGCGGATCACTGCGCCACGACCTTCGGCTCGGAAGCGCTGATGCCCGCACTTGGTCGTTACAGGGAAAGCGCTCCCGATGTCGAAATCGACATCGCGTTGACTGATCGCAACGTCGATCTGGTTGAGGAAGGGTTTGATCTTGTCTTCCGTATTGGCTCAATGCCGGACAGCAGCTTGATCGCCAGGCCACTGGCGCCCTATCGGATGATTGTTTGTGCTTCACCCGGGCACCTCGCCCGTATGGGCACGCCTGAACATCCTCAGGACCTGAATCGTCACGAAGCGATTGCCTTCACGCCCTCCGCGTCGACTCCTTGGCGGTTTACGAAAGATGAGGAAGCTGTGGAGGTCGCGCCCAAGAGGATGATTACGGTAAACAATGGTCAAGCTTTGCACAGTGCCGCGAAGGCGGGACTTGGCCTGATCATGCAACCAGAGATTCTGGTGCAACGTGATCTGGAGGCTGACGATCTGGTCCGCCTCTTGCCGACCTGGTATTTGGGTGAGCGTCCGATGTGGCTGGTCTATTATCGCGACCGCCTGATGACACCGCGACTACGAAGCTTCATTTCATTCGCAACAACTATGTTCGCGGCGTCAAGCGGCAAAGGGCAACCCCGACCGAAGAGCTGACTGTCAACCTTAAGCTGCAGCATCCATTTTGGGCCCACCTTTCCTGCGGCCCTGCGTTGCCGCAGCACTCAGCCGGACGCGTATCATGAGGTCAAAACACCTCTGATCAGACCCGCGGCAGAGCATCTTTCCGGACGCCAAGATGAGCGGCACTGCTCGGCAAAGGCGGCCCAAAGCGGACTTCAACATACCGCTACATTGCTGCGGCGCGGCTCGTCCAAGCAGACCTGTGAGTACGTTGAGGAAGCCCTGGAAGGACGGCGCTTTCCGGGCATCCGGGCAGCTATTCCCCTGCCTCAGCATCATCCGCTTCTTTATCTGGTGCGTCGTTTGCCTGATCCTCAATCAGTAACTGGGTGGCGGCCTTGAGCGTGCGCATCTCTTCGACGTTTTCGGTGATCGTATTGATGGCTTCTGCTACCGTATCGTCCAACTCCTCGTCATCGGCAGGCTTAGGTGGAGGCAACATATCCAGTTCACCGCCCTTGGAGGTGAACCGAAACATCTTTTCAATAGACTTTTTGAGCGCGTTTTCAACATCGCCTGCAATGCGCTCGCCGATCTTCTCACGGACCAATTCGAGGGCGTCTTGCACGCCACCATCCTCGACACTCTTGCGCCGCGCGAGGAGCACTCGCTCCACTTCGGCATCAGCGACCTTACGCATTTTCCAGTCCTGGAGAGTATGCGCAATCTCCATGGACGATTTCACCGTGGAAGCAATTTGCTTCATGATTAGGGCAATGATGCTCGCCACAGAGAGAGTCGTTCCAAGGATTAAAATCAGTGAGCCTGTGCTTGCTCCCTTTACTTCAACATCCTCTGGCCGCTCACCTGCTGCCATGGCTAAGCCACGAGAGATATCATACCATTCGGTGGACCACTTTTTGAGCTGGGTCACGTTTCCGATCTCGACAGCATCCTTGAAGCGAACACGAACCGTCACCTTATCAGATGTCTCGTAATCCGGTTCGCCTTTAATGCCGACCTCGGATAGTGACAGACGAATCTTCTTAAACTGTTGGAGTGCGCTGTCCAGGCGCTGCTTGGCCTTACGAATGTCAGTGGCGGCACTGGCTGGATCGTAGTTGCCTTCTTTCACGGTGCGTTCAACGAAGCGCCAGCCCTTCGCGCCGAGCAGGTCGCCAACTTCCATTTCGTCCAACAGATCAGTCTGTTGATAGCTCAGTTGTGATAGGGGCATTTTGAGCAGTGCATTCTGCACGGCGTCCAGATGCTCACGTAGTGGCACCTTGCTCCCATTGGACGTATTTTGCTCCATCGACTTGGCCAACTGTTCATACAACGACATCGCCGGGTTCACGCGGTCGTTCATCCACTTGGCGAGTCCGATAAATTCATTTACGTCCATTAAATTCCCTCAACATTTTTTGTGCTGCACTTCTCGCTTCGACCAATTCGGATAGCAAGAGCCGCGGACGAGCGCTTATTTTATCTACCATCAACGGAGTTGAACCGGCTAGTCCAATGGCCGAGTGCCAACCTGCACACATAGCACCAACGCGGTCGCGTTCACGCAAACGGGCCGGGGCATACCCAGCCCGGAGCAGTCATCCAGGCAAGGCGCAGCAAAGTGGCTACTCTCCCGCCCCTTCCGCATCGGACCGGCGACCGACGTGAACGGCCCTAACCTGCCGTTCAGTCCCTGGCCGACCGCCGCGGTGCAGCTTCACCAGACCGGCCATTCGTCCATCGCGCAGCATTTTCGGAAGATGAAGGTCGGCAGGGCGGACAAACCGGGCTTTAGCTGCAGCTGCGCCGAGGTCCTCTTTGATGTAGGCTGGGCGGCAGAAACGGTCGGTTTGGTCTGGGACAGAAACGGTGGTTTTAGTCTGTGTCAGTAACGTCTGAGTTCTTTGGGACGTGATGGAAGGACCCACTTAGCGTCGAACCGCAATCCGAACCTCATCCAACCCGTCAATGGTCCGCGTGAGGTCATCCTCGAACCCTTCTGGGTTCTCCAACTTCTGGACTGGATCGTAGACGAACACGAAGAGCCGATCGCACTCCGCCTGCGCCCCATAGAGGAGGAAATCGTCGGCAATCTGCTTGCGCAGCTCCTTGGCCTCCAGGTTGTGGCGCGTACATTTGTACTCGACAACGATGCGTTCGGGTTTAAGGAGCGTGTCCGCTCTCCCCGCTCCACCGGCAACCGAAGGCGTTGGCTCTTCTGGGCGAACGTCTAGAAAGGGAACACCGAGAAGTGCTTGAAACAGATACTGAACATCGTACTCGTCGGCGATCTCTAGAGGCGGGCGAGTACTGCGACGCGTCCTCATACGCGCGACGACACTAGGGAAGCGGTTCGCGATCTCTTGGACCTTTTCCATGGGCGTAGGCGCGGCACCGAATACAGCGGCTACACCACCCGGCAGTTCCTTACCGGCCTCGGCGAGTTGCTGGAGTGTTTCGTCAGTGGCGAATAGCGTATCTTTCACGTGATTGAATGTGATCGGAACGGTTAAGGCGATGCGATCGCCCGCCTGATCCATGATCTCTTGCAGTTGATCCCTCACGCGTATGAGCCAGCCGCGAAAGGACTGAAGGGCGCTTGCAAATGCTTCAGGCGAGCCATAGTCCTCTGGAATCCTGCAGTTCAGAAAGTGCTCATCCGTGTAGTGCCATAGGGACATCGCGACATCGTGGGCCTCATCGACGCCCTCTCCATTCCAGCCTTTGCGAGGGCTCGACTCACGCGCCGTCTCGCTAAAGCCCCCCTGACGCTCGCGAGTGAAAGTTTGCATGTAGATGCCCGCCGCTCGTGAGTTGGCGAGGTAGTCGTCTCTGCTCACAATTTCATTGTCCCTAAACTGTCGCGCAATGGATTGTAGCCGCAGGAACAGCGAAGAGTCAGGCAAAAAAACCTTCGTCCAAAATCTTTTCCCTTAAGACAGTCATTATCGCCGGCGCCAAGTACGGTCGTTTTGGTCAGGCTCAGCGTGATCGCGCGAAACGTTGAAAAATCTTGTGCCACAAACGCTTGGCGAAACGGCCTTTGTCTATGTCACGTTTTGGGCCGTCTTCCGAACGAGCAGTCATTCATGCACCGAGCATAATCCGTTCCTTTGGGCTCGAACCGGTCATGCGGCGGCGCGACCGGCTCCTCGCCCAGGTGAACCGTGTTCGCGGGGCGTGGACGGCCCAAAGACCCGGTTCAGTCTCTCGCTAATCGCCGCGGTGCGGCTTCACCAAACCGGCCTTTCGTCCAGCGTGCAGCATTTCCAGGGGAAGAAGGACGGCCGGGCGGACAAAGTTACCGTTGACGGCGCTTCGCTCGCTTAGCGACCACTTACGAGACCTCGACCTCCAGGACATAAATCGGAATCTCTTTCTTGGGGTGATCGACTTTCGTGGCTGGGTAGGTACAGCGAATGAGAGTTTCGGCCCTCAATGTCAGGATTGCGCCTGATGCCAACAGGACCTCGACTTCATGACCGAGATTCGTGCCTGTACGCTTGAATACAAAGGCTTTGGTCTTCGGATTGTTTACGCGGAGCACAAGCAGGTCGAGCCGGCCTGCATCATACGCCTTTGCATTGTATTCTGCGTTCCTCAAGGCCACTTGGGGGCACAGCGACGTGGAAAGCGGGCGTTCAGTAATCAGACAGCGACCGCCCGGCCACAGCCCGCCGTGAAACAAGCACTGTCCAGGACTAAGGGTACTGCCGTGCTGGTCGACTTCCCGGGAAGCCGCAGAAAGGTCGCTTCTCGGAAATTCCCTTTGGTAGCGGGATAGCTCGGCGGGCGTTCTAGAAGGCATTGCGCTCAGCCATGCTTTGTACGCGTTACTATTACTCAGCGCAGTTTCGATGTGATTGCTAAAACCATTGTCGACAGCGACTCTGGCAATGTATTCCGCAGCCTCACGGGCGTCAGAAATACTTGACACCATCCTAACCTTAATATCGCCCGGCCCCTCATTGGCGATCATTTCCTCCAGAGTTGCGGGCCTAGTTTCCCATAATTCATAGGGGGGATCGAAGGTGTTTACGATCGGAAGATTCAAAAAACGTCCTTTCAAGTTTTCTAGCTGCTGATCTCTGATGAGATTCCTCGACAGCCAACAAATAGTAATGGCCGCATTAGTCTCCATAGCCGATTTGCGGAGATGCGGCGCATCATTTTTGACACGTTTTCCCTTCCGGGCCGTCGCCGTCATTCGCCAGATTGGGCCTAGCTGCGGCGCAGCTGCCCCAAACCGGACTTGGCAAGTTGCAGCAACGCACTCCGAGTGCATAAGAATTGCTTGAGCACGCTATTATGAAAATGGACGGAAATCGAGAGCGAACCGGCGCTCTGTTGCATACCGCCTTACTTCTTTGGTCGGGATAACCAGCCGCGACTGTCCAGTTGGCGCGCCACAATTCTTGCCGGATTTTACGAACCAGCGACTGTCTCCGACAAAAGCGGGTCTGTCCGTCCAAAGCCGCCCGCGGGGGCGAACAACTGTAACCGTCGCCAGCAAGATACACAAAAGCCCTGGTCCGCCTTGGGGGTTGTGGATCGCAACCTCATCACCAACGACTCTTGAGCGAAGGAATGCTTCGATTTCTTCCAGCGTCTGATTTCCTGCTGGATCTTCGTAGAATGGCTCTCGGGTCATGCTCGGTTCCTCATCTGCAATAGGTCTACTATTAACATCTGGCGATACCAATCAACTGACACCCAAATGTGCAGAGCCGAGTCACCGAGCAACGACAACCGGTGCCTCCCTTGATCAAAAATCTGATGAGCTACCCGACGCTTAGGATCTTGGTGCTAGCTCAGTGCGCACGTTCGCTCCAAACGCCATGAAAGCCCAAAGCCGGCCCTCTGCCGACCTCCACGCCGGGCGCTGCGGAACGCCTGTCTCAGCCCCAAAGCAGCCTTTTATCCTGGGCGATGTAACTGCCAAATCCCACTGATGGATATCTTTTGTTCCAAGAGCGGCATTCTGCGAAAAAATCCTTAGAGGTCGATGAAATTGGTGCGGAGGCGGCGGCACACGCAGATAGGTTGTGTTTTGGGATGGCTCTTTTGTCGTCATAATCTGGCGCTTTTAGGAACCCAGTAGAGAGCAATAAGCCGCAGTTGGAGGGCAGATCCGCTCCCTATTTGCAACTTTAACTTGCTCGAATCAGCAAGCTGGTCACCAATTGCGAAAGTTACACTGTGGAGCTGCTATGTCGATTTCGGATCTTTCCCTAAGAAAGGCGTTAAAACTATCGTTTGCCGATCAAGTTCTACTCCGCGGAGAGTTACGTACATTCATTCGAGCCGAACGCAATAGAGAAAACGGAGCAAACCAAGGCGGCGGTGACTTCTATGGGCCTTTTTGGCGCGATGCCAAGCAGCACGCTCTCGGGCTCGGCGATCTATCTACGGACACCGAAGCACGCATCGAGGCGAATCCGCGACGCGCAAACCTGTACCCCCAGTTACGTGACGGGTTTCTACTCTGGTGGGGGCAGCGCCGGAGGTGGACCAACGCGCCTTACGAGCAAGGCGCACGCCACTTCGGACGTGTTGAACTACATGAGACCGGAATTTCGATAACAGTTGAGAACCTGCTTTCCGTTGTCGATGGTCGCGGTGATGAGTATTTTGTGTATCCGTACTTCTTCCACACCCCCGTGATCTCAGATGAGGCCGCATCAATTGCTCTATGGGTATGCTCACAGGCATTACCACGTGTTTCCGCTCAACAAATACGTGTCCTAGATGTCATGCGCGGCACCACATTCTCACTTGACAGGAACCCACTTGCTGGGGATGAGCGCACTACCTTCTGCGCGATGCTCAACAGGGTAGTGTCGGAGTATGAGGCCCTGATCGATGAATGACTCCCACAAGACGGAGCTGACAAGCACCTGCCGCCTCGGCATTCAGTCACGGCAGAGCTGGCACAGTCTTCAATCATGATCGCGTCCGAGTGACAGGTGTGAATTTGATTGACCCGGCCCTCACCGGACCTTCACCAAGCTGGCTCCGCTGCAGCGTAGCTTCCCCAAACCGGCCATCCGTGGCATCGTGCAGCAAAGTCCGGCACGCCAAGATCAGCTCCGCAGGACAAAGGTGCCACTCGTCCCGCTCCTATAGTCGATCGAAAAGCGCTAGGAATGGTCACTAAGGAAACGGGACAGATCATGGGCATCACCGTTCACACCCTCGACGCTCGCAACAACATCTTTCTCGAAGTGCTTCGAGACCATTTCAAAATGACGCCGGAATGGATGCACCGAGAAATCCAGGGAATTGCTCGCTCGACGTCTGCCCTGCTTGCGAAAAAAGGCGTGGACTACGATGCACTACGAACTGCGCTGGTGCCCCAGCAAGACCGCCACGAGGCCGCATTCCTCTTTAACATCGATTTCGAGTCATCTGATTCATACCACTACCCGGTCCATCAACGGCTCCTCCGCCTGTTTGGCAGGCAAAGTAGCCATTCCGTGCTGCACGCTGACATTACAGACGAGCGCCGCTGGGGAGCATTAAAGCAGGCCGACGAACAGCTTGTTCGAGTGGGAGGCCGCCAATTCGAGAGCCCGATGCTCTACGCTGTCTACGTCAACAACCTTACCGACCAGATGTTGGCCAATATTCACGGGGGATTCGAGGACTACCCTTGCTATGTCGGCCACGTCGACACGACCTTCAGTTCAATTTTTAAGGCGTGGCTATCCACACAGTTAGGCAACGCCTACGTGCAGTTCCGTGGAACAATCATCGGCCAGCACGAAGACGATCGCGACGCGCTTGAGAACATTGATCTGGTCGGTTTCGGCTTCAAGAAGGCCGGTTACACAGTGCGCAGCATTCCCGGGACACAGTTCATGCTTCTGCTGAGCTACAAGATTGAGCGTCCCGTGGTTCAAGGTTACGAGGCGGACACCGAGTTCTCTCTCAATGCTATCAGCCCCGTCGCTCTTCCGTTGGGGAACTGCGACATCGAGATCGACCCTCGAAAGTTTGAGTATCTCTCAACCGAGAAGGCCAAGAGCCTGGAAGGCCTGGGGCTGCTCGGCGGCAACCTTGACCAGTTGAGGGAAATGATCAGTGAACGTATCAGCCACAACTACATCTACAGCATGGTGCAGGATGACGCACACGGCGTTAGCCGCTTCAACATCATGATCGAGGCACGCCCTACGGCCACTGAACGTTGGTTTCGTGCTCTGGTGGGTCTGGAATACAAGCCGGAAAGCCAGCGCTTGCGCCTCATCACCCTCATCTGATCGCAAACCTGTGCAACTCCTGCACCATGGGGGCGGCCTCACGCTGCGTCGCGTACGGCGGGCAGCTCTGCGCCCGGGCAGTTATGCGCCCGGGCAGTTATGCGGCGCAGCAGCGCGCCGTGTGCCAAGCCTGGCTGGGCCATATGGCGCGATCCCCGGCCCAGACCTGCCGTTCAGTCCCTGACCGATCGCCGCGGTGCAGCTTCACCAGACCGGCCATTCGTCCATCGCGCAGCATTTGCGGAGGACCAAAGGTCGGCAGAGCGGACCTTTTTGCCGTTCGCCGCGAGTGCTCGATATGCGCTGCGGTTGCAAAGGCCCTCAGGAGAGAGGGCGGATAGCCGACCTCCGCTGCGTCTTGGACAAATGGCAGTGATGCGCAGGAAGTGGGTGCGGCTCTCGGCGCCCCGTACCTCTCGCGTTTCCGGCCCAGCCGCCGACGTTGGACCGAAGCCCAATCAACAGCAGATCTGCGCGCTCCCGACCCGTGGTCTGGGCTCAGCGACAAGCACTATTGCACGTAGGCCCTTGAAAATCTGTCAGGCGAGCACTAACTGAAAGATGCTTAGGTTTCTTCTCTTCGTTATTCCGCCGCCAATGGCTTGGTTTCGGTTGATCGGCTTGGATCGACTACGCCGGGCTGCCGCGATTATGTGGGCAGCGTTTATCAAGGAGACCACGGATATGGCCAATGGCACCGTGAAATGGTTCAACAGCACCAAAGGCTTCGGCTTCATTCAGCCGGAACATGGCAGCAAAGATATTTTCCTGCACATCTCTGCCGTCGAGCGCGCCGGGATCAGCCGGATCGAAGACGGTCAGGCTGTGACTTTCGACGTCGAAAGCGGTCGTGACGGTCGCGAATCCGCCACCAACCTGGCGCTTGCGTGAAGACCAAGCTGGAAGACCTGCTTAAAGGTGTTCCGGCTCAAAAGGGAAACGGTGGGCGGCACTTGACGCCCACCGTTTCCTCTGCGGCTGCAAAGGCCGCTGAGCCGATGACTGCGCTTGACAAGACGACCGCAAGCGCAAAGCGCTTGCTGGATGACGAGGCTCTGGCCCGGTCTGAGAAAACGGCACGCCTGAAGGCTGCCCGCGAGGATCGAGACAAAGGCGACGACGACTGATCCTCGTTCTCCACACCGCCGCTTCCCACGTTCCTGCTCGCGCAAAATTCTCCGAATGAATTTGTGCGGCTCATCGTACTCAACTTAGCACAAGGAGACGGAAATGGGCTATTCCCAACCGAAAAAGCAGCTTGATCTCAAGGAATTCCTGAGCACGCCTGCGAAAAAACGTCCCTACAATCGCAAGTTTGGCGCACCGAAGCCGCAAACGGTGGCGCCGAAACCGACCGAAACACCGGCAACGGAACCCGACGACGCGGCAAGCTGAGCGTCGCAACATCTCTGCCTCCGGATACCGGGGCCGAATAACAGGGTTGGTTCCGAGTATTCGGAGCCGACAATGTCCCCGATGCGGGACCAGGCGCGACCGCCGTCGCGCCGAACAGGCGATCTCCTCCATTTTCGAAGCGCGTTGCGGACTGCCCTTCTGGGCAGGCAACGCCGGGATCGCGTTACCAAACAAGGACGAAGAATGATTGAAATACAATGGGGTGCCCCGATCACCCTTTACCCGGCGCACAATGGTGTCGCCGAACGCTTCAGCACGATCGAAAAGGCGCGTCACTGGCTGCGCCGCAACTGGCCCATCGTGGATGATGCGCGTCAGGCAGCCCTGGAAAAGATTGAATCTGCCATGGACTGCATGAGTCCGGTAAAGGAAGCACGCAGCGCCTTCGTCGCTGCGGCATTGTCTGCCGGATTCGTTCCCGACCGCGCGTCCTGAAGCGCGCCGGGCATCCGGTGACGCGCATTGGCCCGTGGGAATTCGTCATCAGGTCAAGTAAATTGAGCTGAAACCACTCTACCGGCCAGGCACGTGTTACCCAATATTGATCCCCTTCAAGAAAGTATCCGGCAAGTCGATCTTGTCTCGGATATTTCCATGATCCTCGATGCCTGCGGCACGGCAACGGGCATGGGTTTTGTTGCTGTCGCTCGCGTGACCGAAGACCGCTGGCTGACCTGCGCGTCCCGCGATCATGTGAATTTCGGTCTGACGCCAGGCGACGAACTTGATGTCGCATCGACCATCTGTCGCGAAGTGCGGGCCTGCCGCAGCAGCATCATGGTTTCGAATGTGGATAACAGCGAGGTCTACCGCGATCACCCCACGCCCCGGCAATACGGATTCAAGAGCTACATCTCGGTTCCGATCATCAGAAGCGATGGCAGTATCTGGGGCACCCTGTGTGCCATCGACCCCGACCCGCAAGAGATCGGGCCGCAGGCAGAACAGCTCTTTACGATCTTTGCCAGATCAATCGCCCGCGAGCTCGACCGCCAGGACGAACTTGCCAGGGGACGGCAGGAGATCGCAGAGGGTCGCGCCAGCCTTCAGACCGAACGCGATACCGCACGGCTGCGGGAAGAGTTCATTGCCATCGTCGGGCACGACCTGCGCAATCCGATCGCCGCGGTCACATCCGGCTTGCGGATGATCGAGAAGCGCGAGCTTTCGCCGGAACGCCGGGCGGTGCTGGTGCTGGAGATGAAGCGTGCGCTGACGCGGGCAAGCCAGATCATAGCCAACCTGATGGATTTTGCCCGTGGCCGCCTTGGCGCTGGCATCGAAGTGAATGCGCCCGTGCCGGTCGATCTTGTGCCGGTGTTCCGCGACGTGATTGGCGAGATCGAGCAGGTTGCCGGTCAGCCGGTCCTGCCTTCGATCGACTTGCCGCGCGCTCTGGTCGCCGATCCGCAGCGGCTTGGCCAGCTTTTGTCGAACCTTCTGGGAAATGCCGTGGCCCACGGTGCCCCCGATCAACCCATTACGGTCGACATCGCAGAGCGCGACGGTGAGTTGGTTGCCAGCGTCACGAACCAAGGCACACCGATCCCGCCGGAGGTACAGGTGTCATTGTTTCAGCCGTTCTCACGCAATGAGAGCAAGCAGAAAAGCCTTCAAGGTCTTGGGCTTGGCCTTTACATTGCGTCACAGATCGCGTTGGCGCACGGCGGACGGCTCGATGTGTCGTCTTCAACGGAGGCAGGCACGACCTTCACCCTCCATATGCCAGCCAAGCCTGCCTGAAATCACGGTATCCGAACAAGCGCTGCAACGATGTCCGTGGCTGCGAGGGGTTTCGCAAGAAACGGACTGTGTTGCGGCAAGGCATGAGGTGCGGGAGGCGTGCCACCCGACATGATGACGATCCGGCAACTGTCAGACTGCCGCCGCACTTCCGTCGCGAGGGCGATACCGTTCATTTCGCCGGGCATGTCGATATCGGTGACAAGCACGTCGACGGCATCGCTGCCGTCCATGACGCGCAGTGCTGTTGCTGCATCTCCCGCTTCCAGAACGTTGTATCCCAAATCCGCAAGACCGAGCGCCAGGTCCATGCGAATTATCGGCTCGTCCTCGACAACGAGGATCGTCAGGCTCTTGTCGATCATGCGGGCGTTCCTATGCTACAGGAGATCAGCAACGCAGCCCGCACCAGCGCGCTATACGATACTTAGGCCAACGGCTCGGGGGCACATGCGTTCCGGTTCTCTTTCGTGTCGGTGACATTTTTCGAGAAAACATGGCGGAAAAGCCAAACATCCCCAAAGGCCATTCCCACGTCCCGTGACGAACATTGCGGGCTGAACCCGTGACCGAGGCAAGGCGGCTCCGTTCCTCAAAGATCATACCGTGCGCCCGGATACGATGATCGGAGACGTAGGACGATCAGAGGCCTTTGATCTTTACAGCCAGCGCCGTTGTAATTCAGGCGAGACTTCCTATATATTGTTCAAGCACGACGTGCGTATCCCAAGTTTTGAGGGTTTGAAGGAAGAGCGGACCCCGCCGATTGTCCGGCAATCGCTATCCTACGACCAGAGCTCTCACCGCGCTGCTCGTTTCCGTAGAACGACCCCATCCTCAGACATCTGCCGAGCCCGTGTGGACGTGCCCGGTGGGATGGCTGTCAGGCAGACCTTTGCTGCCTCGCCCTTGATCGAACAACTGCAACGACCTCTTGCGAGGTATTGAAAGGATCGTCCGTGAACAAGGACACCCGCCTCTCGTCGATGGGTGACGGCGCGTCGGCGCTGCGCATGAATATCGGGTGCCGCATCACCCACACCCTGACCCAGCCGACCCCATTGATCGCGCTGCTGAATGTGCATTATTCGCGGTTCGGCGACCTGGAGCGCGCGGATTACCTCGTGACCCAGCCCAGCGTTCCGCTCGAAAGCTACCGCGACGGCTTCGGCAACTGGTGTACGCGCATGGTGGCCCCTGCTGGCGAATTCACCCTGAAGACCGATGGGATTTTCCGCGATGCAGGGGATCCCGACCCCTATTGCCCCGATGCACGGCAACATGCGGTCGAGGACTTGCCCTTCGATACGCTCGTCTACCTGCTGGGCAGCCGCTACTGCGATACCGACCTGTTGTCGGAACGCGCCTGGGAACTGTTCGGAAAGACAGACCAGGGCTGGTCGCGGGTGCAGGCGATCTGCAACTACGTGCATGACACCATAACCTTCGACTACATGAAGGCCGACGCAACCCGTACCGCGGCGCAGACATTGGCCGGAGGCTTCGGGGTCTGCCGGGATTTCACCCATCTCGGCATCGCGCTGTGTCGCTGCATGAACATCCCGGCCCGGTACTGCACAGGCTACCTGAGCGAGATCGGCGAACCACTGCCCCATGCCGACGACGATTTCGCTGCATGGATGGAGGTCTATCTGGGCGGCCAATGGTGGGTGTTCGATCCGCGAAACAATAAACGGCGCACCGGGCGCATTCTCGTGGCGCGCGGCAGGGATGCCGCAGACGTGCCGCTGACGCAGATCTTCGGGCCGGGAACCCTGTCCGGGTTTGAGGTGTGGACCCAGGACGTTCACGGCGAAAGGCCCGACATCCCCGATACCTGACCTTCAGGGCCAGAGACCACGGACCGTCGCAGCAATGGGCACTTGCCCATTGGCAGTGTCCTTCCACCATTTCCAAGGATTTTTCAGGTGAACATTCACGTCGATATGACAACCCTTCCGCGCATGTCCGGCGAGTGCCTCGCCGCCAGTCTTGCCTCATCGGGCAAGGCGTCCGGCGGCCGCGCCGCTCCCCGCACGGGACAGGACGAGATAGCCAGGTCTTTTGACGCCCTGCGGCGACCGGATCTCGTAGGATGCAGCGTCAGCCGGGTTTTGCCCGCAACCGGGAGCGATGGCGCCGAAGGCCGGGATCGGGACAGTGAACCGACGGCAGCCTTCGTCGAGCGGATGTTGTCCGACCCGCTCATTCGCCTCGTCATGCTGGCGGACGGTGTGTCGGAACACGAGATCAGGACCCTCTACAGGATGCGTCTTCCGTCGCGTGTACACGGGCGCGAACGACCTGCTTCATCGGTCATGTCGGTGCCGCAAACGGCTGTTCCCGAACCGGGACCTCGACCGGGCACACCTCGGCCGGGTATCGGTGAATGAGGTTTGCAGGCGAACACCTTGCTCAAAAGGCCGCCGCTGCGCAGGCAGCGGTGCGAGGAGGAGACGGCAGGTGACGGACGGGCGCCCCACATCACTGGACGATACGATCGTGCCTGCCAAAGCGGACGTTGCGGCGGAACACCTGTGCATGTCCTGTCGCAAGCCGTTTGCGAGCGAAGGGTTCGGACACCGGATCTGCCCTCGCTGCAAGGGGTCGAGTGCCTGGCGGAGCTCCGTTCCGGATCGCGGGTCGACCGGGCGCCAGCGCGGTGGGCGGTCGTCGTGATTTCGCCATGACCCATCTCTCGATCATCCACAGGACACGGTATCGCTTTCACAATGCCGTGGATCTGGCGCCACACCGGATGATGCTGCGCCCCCGCGAAACCCCCGACCTGAGGCTGCTGTCATTCAGACTCGATATTCGGCCTGAGGCGGTCATCGACTGGTCGCATGACGTGGCCGGCAATGTCGTGGCTTCGGCCAGTTTCCGATCCCGGGCGTGCGAACTGGAAATCCTGTCACAGTCCCACGTTGATCTGCGCGCGCCCGTCTGGCCGGTCTTTCCAATCTCGGTCTCTGCAGCATCCTATCCTTTCATCTATTCGCCCGACGAAAGCGCTGACCTCGGCGTGCTCATCCTACCGCAGTACGAAGATCAGGCGCAGCGTCTGCAAGGCTGGGTCAGGTCTATCGTTGCGGCGAGGCCAACCGACACGCTGGCCCTTCTAAAAGACGTCAGCAATGCGATCACGACGCGGATCGCCTATCAGGGACGCGAAACCGAAGGCACACAGGGCCCGCTCGAGACGCTGGACCGTGGCTGGGGCACCTGCCGTGACTTCGCCGTACTTTATGCAGAGGCTGTCCGAACATTGGGGTTCGGAGCGCGGCTTGTCTCAGGTTATCTCTTCGATCCCTTCGAAAACAGGATCGGGACAACCGAGGCGGGCGCAACCCATGCCTGGGTGGAGGTTTTTGTCCCAGGAGCGGGATGGATACCTTTCGATCCAACGAATAGATCTTTCGGTTCCGCAAATCTTGTGTCCGTCGCTGTTGCCCGGAATATTCATCAAATTTCACCGGTTTCAGGCAGTTTCAGAGGCACGAACTCTGATTTCCGCGACCTTGACGTTACGGTGGATGTTCGCGCTGATGACAATCACCAGAATGCGGACGTGAGTGAAGGAAACTGATGAGGTGAAACCGGAAGACTGTGTTACGGAATTCGCGCATGGTCTTGGAGTATAGTCATATTGACCTGTTTACCTGCGTCAAAACGCTATTCGTACACCTAATTTTTTTACAGGTTCTGTGCCAACGAATTCTCGGTTGCTTGGCGATACTCTTCCTTGGCCTCGCGGCATTACCACAGCTCCACATCCCCGATGGACTTTGCGACCGAAGCACTGACGCACCGAACGCGGCGAGATGGAAGAGGGTATGGCTAGCGAAAGCTGCCCGATGTCTGGATAGGGCCTGTTGTAACTGGCCTGCCGATGCTGCAACAATGAACTCAAACAATGTCGACGCGTTCAGTTTGGGGCTCAAAGCCGTCATGCGGCGGCGCGGCGGGACCCTTACCCTGTCGCGCCAGGCGTGCGGGGGCTCACGGCCGAGGCTGTGTGGAAACGCTGTTCCGTGGTAAGCTTTCGCAAGGCGGCAGGAGACAGGGATGGCGGGTTTCATCAATGGTATCGACCGGGACCAGGTCACGCTTTTCCCTGATCGT
>NZ_JAHIAB010000029.1 GCF_018760365.1 Pseudooceanicola endophyticus | reverse complement strand
GGCGCCCCGGTCACCTACCTTCCGCAGGGCGGGAGCGCGCGGGTGGTGCAGTCGGTGTTCCGGCGGATGCCGGTGGATGCGACGGATCCCGACGGGCACCCGGTGCTGGTCACCAGCCCCAGCTGGTCGGTGCCCCGGGACCTGGTGCCCGAGCTCAGGCGCGGCGACCAGATCCGGCCCGGCGACGGGCTGACCTACGAGGTGCAGAATGTCTGGCCTTCGGGATCACCCGCCACGGATGCGCGGCTCATATGCGAGCTGTTTGAGGTCTTTTCATGACCCATTACCGCAGCACCTTCCGGGCCCAGGCGAAGGCCGCGCTGGAGGCCTCGGGCGCTCTGGCCGGGGTCACCCTGCTGTCGGCCTGGGCCGAGCAGATCGACGCCGCGACCCTGCCGGTGATGGGCGTGGCGACCCCTTCGGAGCGCAGCAGCCGCAGCAGTCATGGCGGGACGCTGGAGAAGGGCACGCTGCTGCAGGTGGTGCTGAAGCGCCAGGGCGGCAGCGACCTGGAGGATCAGCTCGACACCGATACCGCCGCCATCGAGGCCGCCGTGAGCGGGGCGCTCAACGGCGCGGGTGTCCAGTGCCTGCTGGAAGAGGTCACCACCATCGTCAACGGCGAGGGCGCCCGCCGCATCGGCACCGCCACCGCCAGCTTCCGCGTGACCTCCTGGCACGCGGCCTGATCCCCAGAGAACGGAGAATGACATGAGTACCACGGGCGTTGGTCTTGGCTATGGCGCCAGGATCCGGGTCGGGCGCGGCGCCACGCCGAGCTGGACCGAACTGGCGGGGATCGGCGACTTCGACCTGCCGGACGGGGAAGCCGACGAGGTCGACGTGACCTCGCATTCCTCGCCGAACCGCAGCAAGGAATACATCCCCGGGCTTCTCGATAACGGCACCCTCTCGGCGCCGCTCGACTATATCCCGGAAAGCCCCCAGGACATGCTGCTGCGCTACCTGCGCGCGGCGGGCGAGCTGATCCAGGTCGAGGTGACCGCCGCCGGCGCGACGACCCCCGAGGTCTACGCGGGCTTCGTCAAATCCTACGGGCGCTCGGCGCCGGTGCAGGGCAAGTCGACCGCCACGGTGGTCTTCCGCATCAACGGCCTCGTCTCGGGCGAGGCCACCGACCCGGCGGCCAGCGCATGAGCACGATGAACGGCGATTACACCTTCGACGCCCTGGGCCGCAGCTGGACCCTGTGCTTCGACTTCAACGCCCTGGCGGACTTCGAGCAGCACTCGGGCCGCAAGGCCGCGGCCTTCCTGGCGGAGATCGAGACGGACCCGGAGGCGCTGAGCCTTGCCGACATGCGCATGATGGTCTGGGCCGGGCTGGTGCAGCATCACCCCGAGGTCACGCTGCGCGAGGCCGGCCAGATCCTGGGCGAAGCGCCCGAGGCGATGATGCAGGCCCTCGGGGCGGCCATGCCGGAGCCGTCGCAGGACGGGGCGAAGGCGCTGCCGGGAAAGCCCAAACGCCGCAAGCGCCGCCCCTCGGGCTGAGCGGCCTGCAGCGCGCCTGGGTCCTGGCGGGCCTTGCCCCCGAGGCCTTCGGGCGCCAGACCCCGCGCAGCTTTGCCTTGCAGATGGAGGCGCTTGCGCAGCGGCGCCGCGAAGAGCGCCAGCGCCTGATCGAACAGGCCTGGCTGACCGCCATGCTGGGCCGCGCCGACAAGATCGTGCCGCTGCACGAGCTTCTGGCCGAAGCCCATCCCCGGGATCCCGCAGAGGTCGCGGCGGAACAGCGCGCCCGGCTGCGCGCCCTCTCGGCAACCCTTCAAAAACGGAGCTGGTCGCAATGGCTGGACACCTCGTAGGCCGGATGCAGGCGGTCCTCGGACTGGATGCCTCGGGCTTCAAACGCGCCCTCGAAGAGGTGCGCGGCAAGACCAACGGCTTCTCGCGCGCGCTGATCGGCGTGTCGCTGAAGATCGCGGCGGGGATGGCCGGCGCCATCGGCTCGATCGGCGGGATCACCTCGGCGACGGTGGCGGCGGCGAGCGAGGTCTCGCGGCTGGCGCAGGTCGCCAATGCCAGCCCGGCGGTGTTCCAGAAGTGGGCCGCCGCCGCCGGCACCGTCGGGATGGAACAGGACCAGCTGGCCGACATCCTGAAGGATGTGAACGACCGGGTGGGCGACTTCCTGACCACCGGCGGCGGGCCGATGGCGGACTTCTTCCAGCAGATCGCCCCGAAGGTCGGGGTGACGGCGGACCAGTTCCGCCGCCTCTCGGGCCCCGAGGCGCTGCAGCTCTACGTCTCCAGCCTGCAAAAGGCCGGGGTCAACCAGCAGCAGATGACCTTCTTCATGGAGGCCATGGCCTCGGAATCGACCCGCCTGGTGCCGCTGTTGCAGGAGGACGGCGCCGAGATGGCGCGGCTGGGGGATCGGGCCGAGGCGGTGGGCGCGGTGCTGGACGACAGGACCGTCGGGGCGATGCAAAACACCCGCAAGGCGCTCTTCGAGATCCAGATGTCGCTGACCGGGATGCGCAACCGCATCGCCACGGCGGCGCTGCCCTCGTTGCAGATGTTCGCCGACCTGCTGGCGCGGGGCAGCGGGCAGGGCGGGGTGCTGACGCGGGTGATCACCGCGCTGGCCGGCAACCTCGACCGGATCGTGGCCTATGCGGGGGCGGTGACGGTTGGGGTCGGGACCTACCTGGTCGGCGCCTTCGTGGCGGCGCGGGTGGCCTCCCTGGCGCTGAGCCTGTCGCTCAGCCGGCTGAAGGCCGGGCTGCTGGCCTCGGGCTTCGGCCTCGCGCTGGTGCTGGCCGGAGAGCTGGCCCTGCGGTTCTTCCGCCTGGTGCAGGCCAGCGGCAGCCTCGGCGCGGCGCTGGCGCTGCTGCGGGAGATCGGCGCCGAGGCCCTGGGCCGGATCGGGCTGGCCGGGCAGGGGCTGCTCTCGGGGCTGAAGGCGGTGTGGCTGGGCATCGAGGCCGCCGGCCTTGCGGCGTTGACGGGCGTCATGAGCGGCGCTGTCACGGTGACCAACCGTTACATCGGGCTGTGGCGCGGTGCCTTCGCGGCCATCAAGGCGCTCTGGGGCGAGCTTCCGGCGGTGCTGGGATCGCTGGCCTACAGTGCCGCGAATGCCATCCTTGGCGGCATCGAGGCGCTGCTGAACGGCACGGTGGAGCGGATCAACAGCTTCATCGGATCGGTGAACGACAAGATCCCCGAGGGCCTGAAGCAGCGCTTCTCCATCGGGCTGGTCGGCAAGGTTGAGCTGGGCGGGATCGCCAATCCGCACGCTGGCGCGCTGGCGCAGGCCGGGGCGGCGGCGAAGGGCGCCTTCCTCGACGGGTTCAACACCGACACGATCCCCGGGCTCGATACCTCGGGGATCACCGGCGTGGCGGATGCGGCGCGGGACGCGGCCGGCAATGCCCAGCTTGCCGCAGGCGCGATGGGGGCGCTGGCCACGGCGCCGCTGGCCTCCTGGGAGAAGCTGAAGACGGCCATGGCCGGCGGGCAGGACGCGGTAGAGGCCACGACCGGTGCTGCCGATACGCTGGGCACGGCCTTCCGGACCGCCGGCACCGCCGGCGCCGCGGCGGGTTCGCAGGCCGCCGGGGGCGCTGCCAAGGTGCTCAAGGGCCTGAAGGACCAGCTGGCAGAGCTGCGGGCGACCGCCGGCCTGACCGACGCCCAGACCCTGGCCTGGCAGAAGCTGCAGGAGGCGGGCGTCGCGGCCACCTCGGCCACGGGGCAGCAGATCGCGGGCCTGGCCGAGGCGATCACCCGGATGCAGCAGCTCAAATCCGCGACCGACAGCGTGAGGGAGGCCGGGCGCAACGCCTTCGCCAGCCTGGTCACCGGGGCGCAGAGCTTCACGTCGGTCCTGTCTAACCTGCTGGCCAGCGCGGCCACGTTCTTTGCCAACAAGGCCTTCGACAGCCTTTGGTCCGCGGCCAGCGGCAGCAGCCTGACCAGCGGGATCGGCAGCCTGTTCAAGGCGCTGGTGGGCGCCCATGCCAACGGGACCTCCAACTTCGCCGGCGGCTGGACCACGGTTAACGAACGCGGCGGCGAGATCCTGAACCTGCCCTCGGGCACCCAGATCATCCCGAACGACATCTCGAAGCGGATGGCGGACGGGGCGGCGCGGCAGGGGGCAGGGCAGACCGCGATCCATGTCGAGGCCTCGCCCTACTTCGACGTGCGGGTCGCGCAGACCTCGGGGCAGGTCTCCGGGGCCTATGCCAAGCGCAGCGCCCGGTCGCTGGACCGTGCGTCGCGCAGCTATAACGCCAGGGGGACCACCGTATGAGCCGCGCCATCATCGACCTCCCGCGCTTCCTGCTGCGGGCGAGTCTGGTCGACTGGGACATCGACTGGCGCGGCCAGTCGGCGGGCGGCGATACCGCCGGGGGCGAACAGGTGGTCTACAACGCCTTTCCCCGCTGGGTAGGGTCGCCGAGGATCATCCTGCCGGGACCGATGATCGGGGTCTGGCGGGCGATCCGGGCGCAGGCCGAGGGGCGGGTCAATGCCTACCGTGTGCCGATGGTCGATCCGGTCTCGCTCCGGCCCCAGGCGCGGGACTGGCGGGCGGATCTGCAAGCCTGGCAGCGCGGGATCTACCGGCCCCACAGGCCGGTGGTCACCTGCACGACCGCCGTGGCTGCGGGCGCCACGACGATCACGGTGAATGAGGCGTTGGCGGGCCAGCCGGTGCGGGTGGGGGCGTTCCTGAGTTACGACGACTGGCCCTTCGTGGTGACGGGACGCGCGGGCGCGGGGGCGGCGGTGACGCTGTCGGTGAAGATGCTGCGCACCGCCATCCCGGCGGGCGCGGCTATCGATCTGGCGGCCTCGGGGGTGTTCCTCGGGACCTCGGACACGATGGGCAACCCCGCTTACGACACCAGCGGGGTGGCCTCGGTGGATCTCGACTTCAGGGAATGGATCGGACGATGAGCTTCTTTCCGGCGGGGTTCGACCCCCGGGCGCCGGCGGCACGGGTGCTGCGGCTGGCCAATCTCAGCACGCCCGATGGCGACTTCGGCTTCATCGTCGGGACCGAGGGGCGGTTTACCGACGTGACCGGCAAGGCGTGGGTCGGCTCCACGCTGATCACGGCGGGCGATACCGAGATGTCGCTGAACGGCACCGCGCCCAGCGGGTCGGTCACGCTGTCCTTCCTGCAGGACCCGGATGCGCCGGACCTGGTGGCGCAGGTGCGCGCGCTTGGCCCCGATTACGTGGCGGGGCGGGCGATCACCTTCTGGATCCAGCCCTTCACGACCCTGGAGGAGATGTATGTGCCCGTCTTCGCCCCCTGCCTCTATGCGACGCGGGTGATGCGCAAGATCAGCCTCACCGCCTCGGGGGCGCAGGACCGCGCGATCAGCCTGAGCTTCGAGGGCCCGTTCGAGTTCAGGAAGGGCGCCCGGCGCCGGATCTACAACACCACGGACCACGGCCAGCTGCTGGGCGCGGCCAACCCGAGCCTGACCTACATCCCGACCGACAACCGGCGGGATGAGAAGATCTGGGGATGACATGACACCTCTCTATACCTTCCTGCACCGGCAGATGTCGGTGCCCTTCGTCTGGGGCGGCTTCGGCGGCGGATCGGACTGCATGCTGATGCTGGCCGACTGGTTCGCGGACTGCCATGGCCATGACCCCGCCGAGGAGCTGCGCTTTGCCTATGACAGCGCCCCGAGCTGCCAGCGCGCGACGCGGTTCTTCTCTGATCCGGTGGCGGTGGTGGCGCATGTCGCGGAGCGCCGCGGCGGGCTGGCGCGGGTGGCCGCGCCGCAGAAGGGCGACATCGCCGTGCTGCGGTTCGTCGATGCGGGGCGGGCGGTCTCGGTCGGAGGGATCTGCCTCGGGAATGCCTGGGCCATGAAGACGGAAGGGGCGCGCGGCGGCGGGGTGCATACCCGCGATGCCGCGCTGGTCGAGGTCCTGGCGGCCTGGGGGATGCACTATGTCGATCCGTAAGGGGCTGCTGCTGGCCGCGCTGCTGAGCAGCACCGCGCTGCCCGTCCGCGCAGATCCGGTGACGGGCTTCGTGGCCATGGCCTATGCAGCTTCCAGCGCCACGGCGCTTTATGCGGGCTACATCGGCAGCGCGGCGCTGGCGACGGCGGCCATTGCCACGACGAACTTCCTCGGCCAGACGCTGCTGGCACAGGGGCTGGCCTATGTGGCCGGCAAGTTGACCTCCAAAAGCAGCAACCCCTATGCCAGCACCCTGCAGAACTATGCCCAGCCGATCAGCTACATGCAGCGCGGCTATGGCACGGTGCGCGCGGGCGGGGTCTTCGGCTTCACCGGGTTCATGGATAACCGGCGGCATTACACGATCCTGGTGGCGGCGCATTCCACGGCAGGGCCGGTGACGCAGTACCTCTCGGACCGGGAGGTCGAGATCGACGCGGAGGGCAATGTCACCACCGACGCGATGGCGGGCTACGGCAACATCCGCCCCTTCACCGGCCAGACCGGGCAGGGGGCCGATGCGGTGCTGAGGGCGGCCTTCCCGGAGATCACCGCAGACTTCGACTTCGCGCAGCTCTCGGGCGCGCATCTTTGGGCGAAGCGGGTGAAGGTCTCGGATCTGACGACGGTCTATCCCGATGGCGACATCTGGGCCTATGCGCCGGTCTGGAAGATGAACGATCAGATCCTTGATCCGCGCGACGGTACGGCCAAATGGACCGACAACCTCGCGCTCTGCTTTGCCCATGAGATCGTCCATTACCTGGGCGCCGGGGTGGATTGGGACGAGGTCGCCGAAGAGGCCGAGGCCTGCGACGTCCTGGTGACCAACGCCGAAGGCGCCACGCAGCGCAAATGGACCTTCAACCGCAGCTATACCGACGATGCTGCCTGGGACGACATCTGTGCCGAGGTCATCGCGGCGGGGGATTGCTTTGTCTACGAACGGCCCGACGGCAAGGTTGGCTTTAAGGTCGGACGCTGGATCGACCCGGAGGTGACGCTGGAAGCGGGCGATTTCCTGAGCCTGACGCTGGAGGCGGGTGCGGATCTGGGGGCCAACAGCCAATATACGATCACCTATGTCGAGCCGCTGAACAGCTACCAGGAAACACCTTCGGGCGTCTGGGTGCAGGATGACACCGCAAAGCGCGTGGCCTCCGAAGTGCAGGTCTACCCGATCAACTCGCACAACCAGGCCAGCCGGATCAACAAGCGCCGGGCTCTGGTCGAGCATGCCGAATGGGCGCTGAGCGGGACGATCAAGCTGATCGGGTTCGAGCTGATCGGGCAGCGGTTCTTCCGCATGGTGCATCCCGAGTTCGGGCTCGATGTCCTGTTCGAGATCGGCAAGCTGCAGATCAACGAGGACGGGATGACCTTCGATATCGAGGCGCGCTCGGTCACGGCGTCGGACTTCGAGTTCGATGCCGCGACCGAGGAGCCGGAGCGGCCCGCGTACGAGCAGGTGCAGAGCGATGACAGCGTGGCCGATCAGACCGGGTTCTCGGGGGCGGTGCTGTCGATCTCGAACGGGGCGGCGGCGATCACCTGGAGCTGGGATGCGGCAGACGACAGCCTGCACCAGCAGGTCCGCATCATGTCCTCTGACGCGGGCGTAGAGTGGCAGACCTACACCTTCACGGAAGGCCAGATGAGCTGGGTGGCGACCGGGCTGGTGGATGGCGCGCAGTACCTCGCACAGGTGCGCAACCAGACGGGGGCAGGGCGCGTCGGCGCCTGGTTCCCCGAGGTGCCGGTCTCGGTGACGGCGGTGGCCTACACGACCGCACCCGGGGCGCTGTCGGGCTTTGATGTGGTCGCGGACGGGTCGGACGTGGCGCTGTCCTGGAGCGCGCCGAACGACGCCAATTACTTCGCCACCCGGATCTGGCGGGCGAGCTATGACGCGGCCACCACGCCGGACTTCGCGGACGCCTCGGCCATCCACGTGGAATACGGCACGGCCAGCGTGACCGATGCCTATACAGATCCCGGCCCCGGCGCCGGGGCGCATTACTACTGGGCCGAGGCGATCAACGCCTCTGGCGTGGCGGGCCCCCGGGCGGGTCCGCTGGACCTCATCTTCTCGTAAATCGGAGGCCGCATGGCTGTATCGCAAACCCGGATCACCGGCCCCGTCGTGCTGCCCGATGGCAGCGCCGCGACCACGGGGCAGGTGGTCTTTACCCTGCGCGCCTGGGACAAGCAGGGCGACGCGCTGGTGATGCATGGCCCGGTCATGGCCCCGATCACCGATGGCGCCATCGACGTGACGCTGTTTCGCACCGGCGCCGGAGAGGCCGGCACGCCCTATGACGTCTCTTATGTCTGGTGGGACGATCTGGGGGAACTGCGCGGCCTGTCGGTCGGACCGATTGCACTGTCGGGCGCGGGGCCGTTCAGCCTGGCCGAGCTGCTGGCGACCTCCTACGTGCCCTCGACCCAGCCCGATGCGCTGGCCCAGGCGCTGGCGGCGGCGGTGGCAGCGGCGTCGGAGGCGGCCACCGCCGGATCGGCCCGGGAGGCCGCCGCGCTGGCCGCCGCCCAGGCCGCGCTTTACGAGGGTGTTTGGCTGGATGATGTTGCGGCCATCGAGGCCGACACGACGCTGACCTACGCTGCCGGATCAGCCCAGGTCGCGGTCGGGAATTTCCTGCGCACCCGCGATGAACAGTTCGGCTTCCTGGTGGCCGAGGTGGAGGCCGAGGATGCCGACATGCAGACCGCCGGCCAGGTCAAGGCCTATGCCCGCGCGCGGGATCGCTCGGACTTCAACGTCTTCCAGTTCGGGGTCAAGGGCGATGGCGTCACCGATGATGCCGCAGCACTGAACCGGGCGATTGCGCGCACCCAGGCGCTTGGCGGTCGGCTGATCGTGCCGCCTGGGCTGTACCGTTACGGGTCCGAGCTGCAGATCAGCGATGTCATGCAGCTGCAGGGCGCCGGGCTGCGGCGCACGATCTTCCAGCCGATGGACGATTATTCCGGCTGGTTCATGGGCATCACCGAGACCACCTTTGCCGGATCGGTGAACCAGGGCCCGGCACCGACGCTGGGCAAGGACCTGGCCGGGGTGGGGCTGGCGGATTTTTCCGTGCGGTCCTCGCGCAGTGGTGTCGTGCAGCACGGCATCCGCTGCATCGGGCGCAATGACCGGATGCAGTGGAACAATATCTATGTCGAGCTGCTGGAAGGCACGCATTACCACTTCGGCCATGAGAACGGCACCAACTCCGAGGGCAACCCTGCGGCGGCCTATATCCGCGAGGGCCTGTTCCGCAATGTCGAGAGCCGGGGCGGGGGCCAGGCAGCAGGCGCCTTCCCGGCGGTGGTCTTCGACAGCCATGGGGTCGGCGACGCCTCGAACCTGTGCGACTTCTTCGGCTTCCGCGTGGTCTATCCCTATCACGTCGGTTGCGACTTCGACCATGCGGCGACGCAGAATGCGATCCGGCGGCTCGCATTCTACAGCGCGCTGTTCCATGCCTCGGACGAAGCCCCGGTGGCGCATACGTCGCCGATGCTGCGCCTGACCGGGCGGCTGAACGATCTGGCCTTCTATGGCTTCAAGACCAACACGCTGCTGGCCGGTCAACCCGGGGTCGAGATGAACGGCAAGACCGTGGCGGGCACGCTCTATCGCCCGGACGGGATCCTGCTGGACGGCGGGATTTCCAGCGGCGCGGGCGATCTACTGGTGCTGAACAACTGCGCCGCGGTCGAGGCCAACTTCCGCCAGCTGGGATCGAGCGGCACGCATCTGACCATCGGGGCCAATGTCGCCGGGCCGGTGCAATGGCGCTGTCCGAAGGTTGCGACCTTCGCCATTGCGGACGGGCAGGGCAAGGTGCTGTCGAGCTACCGGGCCCTGCAGGACGAGACCCCGGCGCGGTTCTCGCGCATCGTGCTGGGCGAGGGGATCTATTCGCCGCTGATCATGGCCGGGTCGGTCCTGCCGGAGGCGGCGATCGCGGCCCCGGCGCCCTCGATGTACTTCTACCAGGACCAGGACGGCGAGCGTGACAGCGACACTCTCTATCTGAAGGGGGCGGGGTCGGATGCCACCGGCTGGTGGCCGGTCAGCCTGCTGGTGGGCGGGGATCGCGATACGCAATTGCCCGAGACGCCAACGCTTTACCAGTGGTTCTTCGACAATCCCTCGAAGGCAAGCGGGCGCTACGACGGATCAGGCTGGTGGTGGTCTCCGGTGTGGAAGAACGTGCCGGCCTCTGCCACGGCGACAGGGATAAAGGATCAGATCGCCCGGGATGACGACTACTTCTACGTCTGCACCGGAACGAACGTCTGGAAGCGCGCCGCGCTGTCGAGCTGGTGAGGGGACGATGAGCGATCCGACGAAAGATCCCGCCGTGATCGGCGGGCTGGCCGAGGCGCTGCGCGCCTGGCGCGAGACCCTGCCGGAACAGTTCTTCGCGCTGCTCCTGTCGGGCGTCGCCGGCGCCTGGGTGCGCGCGGTCTTCCTGCCCGAGATGCGCCTGGTCCGCCGCCTGGTCGAGGCCCTGGCCGGGGTCTGCTCGGCGATGACCCTGGGCTGGCTGCTGGGCGCGATCCTGGATGGGTGGACCGATGCCGGCACGCCCGCCTATTGCGGCGCGGCCTTCGCCATGGGCGAGGGCGGCAT
>NZ_JAHIAB010000028.1 GCF_018760365.1 Pseudooceanicola endophyticus | reverse complement strand
CTGCCTCTGAAACCGGGCCTCAGCCCAGGCCCAGCTTGCCTTCCAGCGTCGAAAGATCCTCCGCAAGCGTGTTCACCTTCGCTGACAAAATCGTCCGGTCCCCGTCGCTCAGATGCTCGTAAGAGACATAGCCACCATCCGCCGTGCGGTACTTGGCCAGAACCTGGTCCACCGTGTCGAAGTTGTCGTCGCACTTCTCGATGAAGTCCGGATCGTCCTGCAGCATCGGGCGCAGCAGCTCGTAGATCTCCTTCGCGCCTTCGAAGTTGGCGTCGAAGTCCCAGAGGTCGGTGCGCGAATAGCGGTCTTCCTCGCCCGAGATCTTGGTCGCCGCGACCTCTTCCATCAGCGCGGCCGCACCGCCCACCACCGCTTCCGGCGGGAAGGTCAGGGCGGCGATCCGGCTGTCGAGGTCGGTGACATCGGCCAGCAGCTTGTCCGCATAGTCCTGCAGATGCGCGGTCGAGCCCTCGACCCAGAGGCCGTATTCGATGCGGTGGAAGCCGGTGAACTTCGGATCCTTCTCGCCCTGCTCGTAGTCATCGGCGCGCGCGTCGATCGACACGTCGAGATCGGCGAAGAGCTCGGCGATCGGCTCGATCTTCTCGTAGCTGGTACGGGTCGGCGCGAAGAGGGCCTTGGCGCCCTCGACGTCGTTCGCCTTGATGGCCGCGACCAGGCGCTTGGTGTCCGCCAGCAGCTGCTGGGTATTGTCGGCCACGTAGATCTTGTAGTCCGAAAGCGGCGCAACAAGGTCCAGAGAGGGCGAGGCGGCCATGGCCGCCAGGCCCCAGCCGGCGAAACCCGCGGCCAGCGCGGTGGTCTTCAGAAAGGTCCCGATCATGTCTGTCTCCTTTGGGTCGGGCTGGCTGGGCGGGGTCAGGCGCGCCGGGCTGCGGTGATGAGGCCGGAGCCGAGGTAGTCCCCGGCCTCCGACACGCCCGGAAGGACGAAGAAATACCCCCCTCCGAACGGCTTGAGGTATTCTTCCAGCGGCTCGCCGTTCAGGCGGTTCTGAACGGTGATGAAGCCCGCCTCCAGGTCGGCCTGGTAGCAGATGAACAGCAGGCCCTGATCCAGCTGGCCGTTCGGGCTGACGCCCCGGGAATAGTTGAAGGGCCGGCGCAGGATCAGGTGTTTCTCCGAACCCGGCGTGCGCGGGTTGGCCATCCGGATATGGCAATCGAGCGGCGTCGCCGTGCCCTCGGGATCGGCGGCATAATCGGGCACGTCGCGCTCGCTGGCCTCAGGCCCGCCATCGAGCGGCGCCCCCGAGACCTTGCGGCGCCCGAAGATCGCCTCCTGCTCGGCCAGCGCCGAGCGGTCCCAGCGTTCGACGAAGTTGCGGATCATCCGCACCGCCTGGTAGCTGCCGCCCTGCGCCCATGCGGGCTCGTCCGTGCCATGGGTCCAGACGATCCGGTCCATGGCCGCATCATCGGTGGAGTCCGGGTTGGCCGAGCCATCGCGGAAGCCCAGGAAGTTGCGCGCCGAGGAGGTCTCTCCGGAGGCATCGGGGACCACGGGGGGCACGCTGCCCTCCATCATCCAGCGCAGCACCATCGTGTCCGAGAGGTTTTTGACGATGTCGCGCAGGGCGTGGATGTTGGTGTCGGGCAGGTTGGCGCAGAACTGCAGCGACAGGTCGCCATGGCAGAGCGCGGGCTCCAGCGCATCGTTCGGGAACTCGACCATCTGCTGCAGCTTCGCCGGCGCCAGATCCTTCAGCCAGTCGCGCCCCGCGAAGAAGGAATGCCCCAGGCCCAGGGTGATCGTCAGGTTGTCGGGCTGCACCACCGGGCCCAGCAGACCGGAATCCGCCGGCGGCAGGCGCGGGTCGCGCTCTGGCACCTCGCCGCCCTGGGTCAGGAAGGCGATGCGTTCGCTCAGCGTGCGCAGCATCCGCTCCACGTCCTTCGGGCTGAAGGCCACCACGTCGAAGCTGGCGACCAGACCGGCCTCGGGGCGCGGCGTGGTGATGCCGGCCTGATGCGCGCCCAGATAGGGCACGCGGCGCGCGGTGGTCTCGGCCCGGGCCTCGGGCGCATCATTGACCTGGGGGGCGTCCTTGGCCTGTGCGCCCGGGGCCTGCACGACCGAGGCCATGGCGCCGAGACCGCCGGCGCCGAGCCCCAGCAGAACGCCGCGGCGGGAGGGGGTGAAGGGGCAGCCCTGGCCCCGGGAGGGTGTCTTGGTCATCTCAGTTCATCCCGATCACGGGTTGCATCTTGTCGAGGCTGGCCTGGAGGCCAGAGAGCGCCTGCGCCAGGTCCTGGCGCTGCGCCGCGCTCACGCGGTCATAGGCGGGGAAGCTCCCGTCGGTCTTCAGCGCCGCCAGCGCCGTGTCGGCCCGGGTCAGCGCGGTGCCGATCTCGGCATCAAGCGCCGGGTCGACATCTTCCAGCACGCCGCGCAGCAGGCCGGTGATCTTGCCGATCCCTGCAAGGCTGGCGGCGAACTCGGGCAGGTCGTTGCGGGCATAGGCATCCTCGCCGCCCGGGATCTGCGCCTGGGCCAGCTGGCCGGCCATGGCGCCGGGCAGAGAGACCAGCAGCGCCGGGTCCAGCGTCATCGCCTTCAGCCGCTCCGAGAGCGTGCCGAGGTCCTGCACCAGCTGGTCGGAGAGCGGGCCAAGGCCCGCCAGGCTGTCCTGCGCGAAGAGGCCGTATTCGATCCGGTGGTAGCCGGTGAAGGCCGGGTCCGCCTCGCGGCCCGCAAGGTATGCGGCGTTCGGGTCGATGCGGTTCTCGAGGTCCGACAGGCGCATCGCCAGCGGCTCCAGGTGGCGATAGGGGATGCGGGCCGCTTCCCAGGCGCTGCGGGCGGCCTCCAGATCGCCGGCGGCGATGGCATCGCGCAGCGCCTCGGCGGCGCGGACCGCCTTGCGGCTCTCCAGCACCAGGTAGACCCGGTATTCCGACAGCGGCCCGAGGAACTTCTTCAGCGTGACCTCGGCGGCGGCGGCGCTGGCCTCGTGCGAGGGGGTCACGTGCAGCGTGCCGCGCGGGTTCGACAGCAGGCCGCAGGTGATGTCGTAATCCCCCGGGCTCAGCGAGACGGTCATGATCTGGTGGAAGCCGGGGGCGATGTTCTCGCGCTCGGCGACCACCAGCACGCCGTCGAGGATCTCCCATTCGATGGGCCGGTCCGAGGCGTTGACGATCTCGAAGCTGCGGGTGCCGCCGGGCACGGTGATCTCGTTCGGGGTGCAGCTGGTGGCGTTGACCGTGACCCGCGTGCCGGCGGGGGCGGGGGCCTGGGCGCCGCGCTCGGCCGCGTACCAGAAGGCGGCGCCCCCGGCGAGCGCGAGCAGGGCCGAGCCGGCCACGGCGAGGTTCAGAAGGGTGCGGTGCTGGGGTCCGGACATCTCAGCGGGCCTCGCGCAGGGCCGCCGGGGCGGCGGGACGCAGAAAGACGAAGAGCGCCCCGGCCAGGAAGGCCAGGTAGACGATCAGCTCGCCCAGGGTGGGGGTGTCGCGATAACCCAGCACGCCGCCCAGAACGGTGCCCAGCGGGCTGCTTTCGGGCAGCCAGCCGGAGGCGTCCCAGACCACCTCCTGCAGCCCGTTCCACAGGCCGGCCTCGTGGAAGGCCTTCACCGATCCGGCCAGCAGGCCGGCGGCGACGAAGATGATGAAGATCCCGGTCCAGCGGAAGAAGCGCGCCAGGTTCAGCTTCAGCGCCCCGGCATAGATGCCCCAGCCGACCAGGGCGGCAACGGCGATGCCGGCCAGCGCGCCGACGGGGGCCAGCGCATCGCGGCTCTGCTGGAAGATCGCCAGCAGGAAGAAGACGGATTCCAGACCCTCGCGGGCGGTGGCGAAGAAGACCATGCCGATCAGCGCCCAGGTGGCGGTGCCGCCGCCGGGCCGCTCCAGCGCCGCGTCGATCGAGGCCTGCAGGCTGGCCTTGAGGCTGCGCGCCGCCTTCTTCATCCAGAACACCATCGACATCAGCACGATGACCGCCAGAACGCCGATGACGGCCTCGAACAGTTCCTGGGTCTTCTGGGGAAAGCCGATGCTGGCCAGTTGCAGGGCGGCGCCGGCGAACAGCGCCAGCGCGGCGGCCAGGAAGATGCCGATCCAGATCGCCGGCAGCCAGGCGCGCCGCCCGGTCTGGCGCAGGTATCCGGCGATGATCCCGACGATCAGGGCGGCTTCCAGCCCCTCGCGCAGCATGATGAGGAATGGTGCGAGCATACCCGTGTCTCCTGGCCTCTGTCGTGGCATGGCCGGCAGACCGGCCCTTGGGGGCCGGAACCGGGGCTGGGATGTCGCGGCAAAGACAACGGTTCAGTGTCGTGGTTCGCGGGCATCTCTACGGGTTGAGCGCCGCTTGTCAATTCCGATGGTTTTGGTCGGAATATCCGGGCGTCACAAACCCGTGAGAGATGCCCCCGGGCCACGCCTGGGGCCCCGTTGCACCGCCGGGGGGCGCTCCGGACCTACTGGAAGAAGTACTGCGCGTAGATCGGCGCGATGGCGGCGCCGAGGGCGCGGGCATTGGCGCCGACCGATCCGGCCTCGGGGCGGGGCGGGATCATGCCCCGGGTATCGAGGCGGGCCAGCTCTTCGCGGGTGCGCGCGACCACCCGGTCGCGCACCGCCGCCGGCATGGCGCCGTCGATCAGCACCGCCTCGAAGTCCAGCACCGATCCGATGGAGCGGATCGCATGGGCCAGCGCCCGGGCGGTGGTGACGATCCAGGGGTCGATATGGCGTTCGAAGGCGGACCAGTCCTGCGGCATCCGCCACAGCGCCGCGGTGTCCAGCCCCTCGGCGGCAAGCGCCGCCTCGAGCAGGTAGAGCGAGGCGGCATCCAGGAGCGGCACCTCTGCGCCCCCCGGCGCCGGCACCCGCAGCGACCCGAAGGCCCCCGCATTCTTCTGCGCCCCCACCATCACGGTGGAGTTCAGCACCACGCCGCCGCCGATGAAGGAGCCGATGAAGAAATGCGCGTAATCCGAGAAGGCCCGGCCGCGGCCGAAGACATGTTCGGCCCGGGTCGCGGCGGTGCCGTCATTCTCGGTGAACAGGGGCAGCGGGCTGATCCGGGCCACCGCGCCGCTGACATCGGTGTCGCGCCAGACCGAGAAGTCCTGCGGGGCGCCCAGCACCTCGGTCCAGCTCCAGATCTCGGAAGGGGCGGCGATGCCGATGCCGCAGAGCCGGCTGCGCTGGTAGGGGCTGAGGGCGCGGGACAGGTCGGCAATGCCCTGTTCCAGGATCGCGAAGATCTCGTCCGGCATCGGGTAGCGATAGGTACTCTGGCTGGCGCCCAGCACCTCTCCGGCCAGGTTCATCACCACCAGGTCGGCCGAGCGGCGGCCGATCTTCAGCCCGAAGGACAGGGCCGCATCGGGGCGGATCGACATCGGCACCGAGGGCTTGCCGACCCGACCGCGCTGCGGCGTGCCGCGCTGCAGGAAGCCTTCGGTCTCGAGCTTGCGCAGGATGTTGGAGACGGTCTGCGCCGACAGCCCGGTCAGCCCGGCGATGTCGCGGCCCGGCAGGGCGCCGTGGCGCTGGATCACCGACAGGATCAGCCGCTCGTTATGCGCCCGTGCCCCCAGCTGGTTCACGCCGTCGCTCAGCTTGCGGATCTCGCCCAGGTCCATCTCAGTCCTCCTGCCCGGGCCGCAGGATACGGGGGGCACTTAATAAATCAAATGGAATTATTTATTGACCGCTCTCCCCCGGCCTCGCTATCAAAAGGCACCCGGCCCGAGCGCGGGGGAGCGGCACCTTGAGGAGGGGGTCGCGCGACATATAGGGAGGAGGACCCCGATGATGAAGCTGATTTCCGTCAGCGTGCTGGCGCTTGCCGCCTCGACGGCCTGCGCCATGGCCGCCGAGACCAGCGCCTGCCTGATCACCAAGACCGATACCAACCCGTTCTTCGTGAAGATGCGCGAGGGCGCCGAGGCCAAGGCCAGGGAGCTGGGCCTCACGCTCAACAGCTATGCGGGCAAGGTCGATGGCGACAACGAGACCCAGGTCGCCGCGGTCGAGACCTGCATCGCCAACGGCGCCAAGGGGATCCTGATCACGCCCTCCAGCACTTCGGCCATCGTGCCCTCGATCGAGGCGGCGCGGGCGGCGGGGATGCTGGTGATCGCGCTCGACACGCCGCTCGATCCGATCGACGCCGCCGACATGACCTTCGCCACCGACAATTACCACGCCGGGGTGCTGATCGGCGAATGGGCGAAGGGCAAGCTGGGCGACAAGGCCAAGGAGGCGAAGATCGCCTTCCTGGATCTGGATGTCAGCCAGCCCACCGTCGGCGTGCTGCGCGACCAGGGCTTCATGGAGGGCTTCGGCATCGACATCGGCGATCCCAACCAGTGGGGCGACGAGAGCGATCCGCGCATCGTCGGCCATGACGTCACCCAGGGCAACGAGGAGGGCGGCCGCAAGGCGATGGAGAACCTTCTGGCCAAGGACCCGATGATCAACGTCGTCTACACGATCAACGAACCCGCCGCCGCCGGCGCCTACGAGGCGCTGAAGTCCATGGGCCGCGAGAAGGACGTGCTGATCGTCTCGGTCGATGGCGGCTGCCCGGGGGTGCAGAACGTGGCCGACGGGGTGATCGGGGCGACCTCGCAGCAATATCCGCTGCTGATGGCCTCCAAGGGGATCGAGGCCATTGCCGCCTATGCCAAGGACGGCACCAAACCCGCCGCGACCGAGGGCAAGGCCTTCTTCGATACCGGCGTCTCGCTGGTCACCGACCAGCCGGTCGAGGGCGTGAGCTCCATCTCCGTGGCCAGGGGCCAGGAGATGTGCTGGGGCTGAGACCGCCCCGGCGTCCCGGGGCCGGTCCGCCCCCCTTCGGCGGGCCGGTCCCTTCCTTTCCCAAGGCGCGGAGGATGCAGAATGGCCAGCGCAGATCCCTTTGAAGACGTGGTGAAGTCCCGCCGGGAGGAGGGCTTTGCCGAGTTCGAACCCACCCGCAAGGGGCTTTGGGGGCGGTTCCACGAGGCCCTGCACACCACCCCCGCACTGGTGCCGCTGATCGTGCTGCTGGCGGCGCTGGTGGTCTTCGGCGTGCTGCTCGGGGGCAAGTTCTTCTCGCCCTTCGCGCTGACGCTGATCCTCCAGCAGGTGCAGATCGTCGGCGTGCTGGCCGCCGCCCAGGCGCTGATCATCCTGACCGCCGGCATCGACCTGTCGGTCGGCGCGGTGGCGGTGCTGTGTTCGGTGCTGATGGGGCAGATCACCTTCCGCTACGGGGTTCCCGCCGTGGCTGCGGTGCCGATCGGGCTGGCCGCCGGCACCGCCATCGGCGCGGTGAACGGCTGGCTGGTCAGCCGCATCAAGCTGCCGCCCTTCATCGTGACGCTGGGCATGTGGCAGATCGTGCTGGCGGTGAACTACCTCTATTCCCGTAACGAGACGATCCGCGCCCGGGACATCGAGACCCAGGCCCCCTTCCTGCAGGTGCTGGGCACCAAGTTCACCCTGGGCGGCGCGGTGCTGACGCTGGGCGTCGTGCTGATGCTGGCGGTGGTGCTGGGGCTGGCCTATGCGCTGCGCTCGACCGCCTGGGGGCGCCATGTCTACGCGGTGGGCGATGACCCCGAGGCCGCGCAGCTGGCCGGCGTCGACCGCCACAAGACCCTGATGTCGGTCTACATGCTGGTCGGCTTCATCTGCGGGCTGGCGGGCTGGGTGATGATCGGGCGCTACGGCTCGGTCTCGCCCTCGGCCACCACCGGGGTGATCGGCAATATCCAGGCGATCACCGCCGTGGTCATCGGGGGGATATCGCTTTTCGGCGGGCGGGGCTCGATCCTGGGGGCCTTCTTCGGGGCGCTGATCGTCGGCGTCTTCGAACTGGGCCTGCGCATGTCGGGGGCCGACCCGCAATGGACCTACCTGCTGATCGGCGTGCTGATCATCGCCGCCGTGACCATCGACCAGTGGATCAGAAAGGTGACGCAATGACCGCCCCCACCCCCCTCCTGGAAGCGAAGGGCCTGGTGAAGCGCTATGGTCGCGTCACCGCCCTGGACCATTGCGACTTCGACCTGCTGCCCGGAGAGATCCTGGCGGTGATCGGCGACAACGGCGCCGGCAAGTCGACCCTGATCAAGGCGCTCTCCGGGGCGATCCGGCCCAATGCCGGAGAGATCCTGCTGAACGGAAGTCCGGTGCAGTTCGACAGCCCCAACGATGCCCGCGCCGCCGGCATCGAGACGGTCTACCAGACCCTGGCCATGTCGCCGGCGCTTTCCATCGCCGACAACATGTTCATGGGCCGCGAGCTGCGCATGCCCGGCCTGATGGGAAAGCTTTTCCGCAAGCTGGACCGCAAGCGGATGGAGGATTTCTCGCGACAGAAGCTGGCAGAGCTGGGGCTGATGACGATCCAGAACATCCACCAGCCGGTGGAGACGCTTTCGGGCGGCCAGCGCCAGGGGGTGGCGGTGGCGCGGGCGGCGGCCTTCGGCTCCAGCGTGGTGATCCTGGATGAGCCCACCGCCGCGCTTGGCGTCAAGGAAAGCCGCCGGGTGCTGGACCTGATCCAGGAGGTGCGCGCGCGCGGCATTCCGATCATCCTGATCTCGCACAACATGCCCCATGTCTTCGAGGTCGCCGACCGGGTGCATGTGCATCGCCTGGGCCGCAGGCTCTGCGTCATCGACCCGAAGCAGCATTCGATGTCCGATGCGGTGGCCTACATGACCGGCGCCGCCGTCCCCGAGGGGGTGGCCGAACCCGTCTGAGGCGGGGCCGGGCGGCTTGGCACTCCGGGATCCGGCCTCTACCACTGGGGCAGGAGCGAAGGAGGACGCCATGAAGGTTTCGGTGATCGGGGCGGGGGCCATCGGCGGATGGCTGACGGCGGGGTTCGTGCGCGGCGGCGCCCGCGCCACGGTGCTGGCGCGCGGCGCCTCTCTGGAGGCGCTGCAACGGCGCGGGCTGATCCTGGAAACGGCAGACGGCGGCCCCGGGGTCCTGCCGGTGACCGCCACCGATGATCCGGGCGCGCTGCGCGGCGCCGACCTGCTGTTGTTGGGGGTGAAGGCCCATGACCTGCCCGCCCTGGTGCCGGTGATCGCCGAGGCGATGACCCCGGGCACCCTGGTGATGCCGGCGGTGAACGGTCTGCCCTTCTGGTATTTCGAGGCCTTCGGCGGCCCGGCCCGGGGGATGACCCTCGAGGCGGTGGATCCCGGCGGCCAGCTGGCCCGGCTGATGCCGTCGGACCGGGTGCTGGGCAATGTCGTCCATGCCGCCAGCCACATGGTGGCGCCGGGCCATGTCCATCTGGACGTGGCGCACCGGCTGCTGCTGGGGCAGGGGGCCGAGGCCGAGGACATTGCGGCGCTGCTGTGCCGCGGCGGCCTGCCCGCCAGCGTCACCCCCGAGATCCACCGAGAGATCTGGGTGAAGCTCTGGGGCAATGCCAACATGAACCCGCTGACCGCCCTGGCGCGCGCCGATGCCGCGCAGCTTCTGGACGACCCGGGCGCCTGCGGCCTGGTCGAGGCGATGATGCGCGAGATGGCGGCGCTTGGCCATCGGATCGGCCATGCGGGCTTCGAGGACATCGCCGGGCGGATCGCCACCACCCGGACGCTCGGGCCGATCCGCACCTCGATGCTGCAGGATGTCGAGGCCGGCCGCCCGGTCGAACTGGGCCCGATCCTGGGCGCGCTGGTGGAACTGGCGGCCCGGCTGGAGCAGCCGATGCCGGTCAGCGCCGGGGTGCACGGGCTGATGCGCCTGCTGGATCGGAACCTGCGCGGCTGAGCGGGCTCAGACCAGCACCGCGCGGGCCCGGGTGGTGACCGCTTTCGTCAATCCGGTCAGCTGCGCGGCGGCATGGCGGTTGATCTGCCAGTAGAGCGGCCGGTCGAAGACCTCTCCGGGCAGAAGCTCGACCAGGGTGCCGGCGGCCAGATGCGCCGCCGCCAGCGGCGCGGGGTTCAGCGCCCAGCCCATGCCCGCAAGGCTCGCCTCCAGGAAGCCATGGGTGGAGGCCAGCCAGTGCGAGGCAAAGCGCACTTCCCGCCCGAAGGCCTGGCGCGCCCAGAGCTTCTGAAGCCGGTCCTTGCGGTCGAAGGTCAGGGCCGGGGCCCGTTCCAGCGCCCCCGCATCGAGACCCTCGGGAAAATGACGTAATATATAGTCAGGGCTGGCGGTGGCGTGGTAGCGCAGCGCGCCCAGCGGGATCACCCGGCAGCCCTGCACCGGCTGCGCGGTGGCGCTGACCGCCGCCAGCACCCGGCCCTGGCGCAGCCAGTCGGCGGTGTGGTCCTCGTCCTCCACGGTGATGTCGAAGAGATAGCCGGTCTCGCGGCCGAACTCGGCCAGCGCCGGCAGGAACCAGGTGCCCAGGCTGTCGGCATTGCAGGCCAGGCACAGGGTCACCGGGCCGGTGCCCTCGGGGGCCAGCGCCGGCAGCCGGGAGACCAGATCCTGTTCCAGCATGCCGACCTGTTCCATGTGCCGGCAGAGCTGGGCGCCGGCCTCGGTCGCGGTGCAGGGGGCGCCGCGGCGGATCAGCACCGTGCCCATCCGCTCCTCGAGCTGGCGGACCCGCTGGGAGATCGCCGATGGGGTGACGTTCAGCGCCGCGGCCGCCTGATCGAAGCTGCCCGTGCGCACCACCGCCGCGACGGCCCGCGCGGCACCATAGTCGATCATGGAACAGTTTTCCTTCATCAGGCTTACGATCCTTAATTTGTCTAATGCGGGGGGCGCCGGTAGCTCAAGCGGGACGACAGCGGAGCTGCCCATGACCTTTCCCTCCTTTCTTTCCGTGCCCCTGACCGGGCTGATGATGAGCCTCGGGCTGATCGTGGTGATCGGCGCGCAGAATGCCTTCGTGCTGCGCCAGGGGCTGCGGGGAGAACATGTGCTGGCGGTCTGCCTGGCCTGCGCCCTGTCGGATGCGGTGCTGATCACCCTGGGGGTGCGCGGCCTGGGGCGGGTTCTGGGCTGGTGGCCCTGGATCGACCCGGTGCTGCGTTTCGGCGGCGCGGGGTTCCTGGCGCTTTACGGTGCCCGGGCGCTGCGCGCAGCCTGGCGGCCCGGGGCTACGCTGGAGGCGGCAAAGGACGCCGGGCGGCGCGGGCTTGGGGCAACCCTGCTGACCTGTCTCGCCCTGACCTGGCTGAACCCGCATGTCTATCTCGACACGGTGCTGCTGTTGGGCAGCGTGGCGACCCGGTTCCCCGGACAGGGCGCGGGCTTTGCGCTCGGGGCAATCTGCGGATCCTTCCTGTTCTTCTTCTCCCTCGGATACGGCGCCCGGGGGCTGCGCCCGCTCTTCGCCCGGCCCCGTGCCTGGCAGGTCCTGGACCTTTGCATCGGGGCGATCATGTGGGCGATCGCCCTGCGCCTTGCGGCCGGATTTTGAGGGGAAAAATCACAACATTTAACATAACCTTGGTTACGGAGTCTATTTTTGGAGACCTCTGGTAACCCGTGGGTTACCCCTGCCCTCCCCGGGACCGGGTAACCC
>NZ_JAHIAB010000027.1 GCF_018760365.1 Pseudooceanicola endophyticus | reverse complement strand
TGGCCACGGCCAGCGGTTCGATGTCCTGATGCACATCCTCGGCGGCCACCACCAGGATCGCCCGGTCGGCGCCCATGGCCAGCGCGGTGCGCAGCGTTTCCTGCGCCTGCTTCACGCCGACGGAAACGACGACGACCTCGGTTGCGACGCCCTTTTCCTTCAGACGGATCGCCTCTTCCACGGCAATCTCGTCGAACGGGTTCATGGACATCTTGGTATTGGCCAGGTCGACGCCCGAGCCGTCGGCCCTGACACGGACCTTGACGTTGTAGTCGATGACCCGCTTCACGGGCACGATGATCTTCATGGGATCTCTCTCTGGGTCTTGGATTGGGCAAAAAGAGGCCGCCCCCTTCCCGGAGGAAGGGGCACGGCAGTCGGGGAAGGGTGGGGTCAGAAGCCGGCCAGAACCGTGTCGAGCGCCCGCGACAGGCGCGTGACCAGCTCGTCCAGCTCGGCTTCGGTGGCGATGAAGGGCGGGGCCAGCAGCAAGTGATCGCCGTGACGCCCGTCGCGGGTGCCGGGCATCGGATAGCAGATCAGCCCCTCGGCGAAGGCCGCCTTCTTCAGCTTGCCCGCCAGTCCCAGGGCCGGGTCGAAGGGCTGCTTGGTGGTGCGGTCGGCGACGAATTCGAGGCCCCGGAACAGGCCGCGCCCCCGGATGTCGCCGACATGGGCGTGCTGGCCGAAACGGGCTTCCAGTGCCGCCTGAAGATAGGCGCCCCGGGCCTGCACCTGGTTCACCAGGTCCTTCTCGAGCATCTCGGAAACCACGGCCAGGCCCGCCGCGGCGGCGACCGGATGGCCAAGGTAGGTATGGCCATGCTGGAAGAAGCCGCTGCCTGCCGCGATGGTGTCGTAGATCCGCTTCGAGGCCAGCATGGCGCCAACCGGCTGGTAGCCCGCGCCCAGCCCCTTGGCGATGCACAGGATGTCGGGGGCGATGACCTCGGCGTCGCAGGCAAAGAGATGGCCGGTGCGCCCCATGCCGCACATCACCTCGTCGAGGATCAGCAGCACGCCGTACTGGTCGCAGATTTCGCGCACGCGCCTGAAGTAGCCCGGCACTGCCGGCACGGCACCAAGGGTCGCGCCCACGACGGGCTCGGCGATGAAGGCCATGACGGTTTCCGGGCCGAGGCGCAGGATCTCGGCCTCGAGCTCGTTCGCGACGCGCTGGCCGTAGGCCTCGGGGCTCTCGTCCTCGGGGCGTTCGGCGTATTCGTAGCAGGGCGCGATATGGCTCATCTCGACCAGCAGGGGGGCGAACTGGGCGCGGCGCAGGGCGTTGCCGCCCGCCGAAAGCGCGCCGATGGTGTTGCCGTGATAGCTCTGGCGACGGGCGATCAGGTGGCGGCGACCGGTGTCACCGCGCTCCACGTGGTACTGGCGCGCCAGCTTGATGGCGCTTTCCACCGCCTCGGAGCCGCCGGAGACGAAATAGACCCGGTCCAGATCTCCCGGGGCATTGGCGATCAGCAGATCGGCCAGCGCCTCGGCGGGTTCGGAGGTGAAGAAGCCGGTATGGGCGAAGGCCAGCTGGTCGACCTGGGCCTTGATGGCGTCGCGGACCCGCTGGTTGGAATGGCCGAGGCAGGACACCGCCGCGCCGCCAGATCCGTCCAGGTAACGCTTGCCGTCGGCGTCGATCAGGTAGCAGCCCTCGCCGCCGACGGCGGTGGGCAGGTCGGAGTGGCAGTGACGGGGGAAGACGTGGCTCTGTGTCATGCGGAATGGCTTTCGAGAAGGGTACGCAACGCGCGCACGGAGGCCGCGTTGTCGGGGTGGGGCCGGTTGCAATGATCGCTCAGGCTGTTTTCGAAGCCCACGCGCAGGGCGCCACCCTGGCGCGCGGCCTCCAGCAGGCAGGCGTGTTCCTGCGGTCCGAAGGCGCAGACCATCCAGTTGCGGACCCCGGGCAGACGCTCGCGGAAGGGCGCGAGGTTGCCGGGGAAGGAGACCTGGCCGGGGGCGTAGCGGCCCAGCACGAACAGCACCGCCTCCTGCTCCGGGCGGACGATGCCGCGCGCCTGCCAGTCCTTCAGCTGCGCGATGTCACCGGCATCGTAGAGGATGTGCTGCACCTCGGTCCCCTGCGCGGCGCAGCTGGCGTAGACCTGCGGAGCGAGGTCCGGATCGCGGGCAACCTCCCGGACCGAGATCGAGGCCCAGCGGGGCTGTACCTCGCGCAGGCAACGCAGCTGGGTTGCGACGTCGAAGATCCCGGCTGCCTCGGTGGTGATCTGCACCCGCAGGCCGGGGACGCGGGAGGCGAGCTCGGCCAGGGCCTCGCGGTAGCGCCCGGCGTCGAGGGAATGCCCCCCTTCGGCATCGCGCACATGCAGGTGCAGCGCGTCGGCGCCCGCCGCGGCACAGGCCACGGCGGTGTCGGCGATCTGGCCCGTGGTGACCGGCAGGGCGGGATGATCCGCCCTGCCGCGCCGTGCCCCGTTGGGGGCGACCATGATCATCGGCAGGCCCATGGTTCAGACCTTCATGCGGCTGCCGTCGGGATCGAAGAGCGGCCCTTCGACGACGGTGGCCTCGAAAAGGGTGCGGGCGATGTCCACCTGGACCCGGGTGCCGTCGGCCACCGCGTGATGCGCATGGCCCAGGGCCACCGGCTTGCCGACGCGGAACCCGAAGGCGCAGGAGGAAGTCTGCCCGATGATCGCCCCGTCGAGGTAGATCGGCTCGTGGCCCAGCGGGACCGCCGCCGCGTCGTCGAACTTCAGCGAGAAGACGCGCGCTTCCTCGCCTTTCCCGCGCAGTTCTGCCAGCGCCTCGGCCCCGACGAAACCGCCCGTCTTGCGGGTGGCAAAGTCGAGCCCCGCGGCAATCGGGTTCACGTCGCCGTCAAGCTCGTGGCCCATGGCGCAGAAGCCCTTCTCGATCCGCATGGAGGTCTGGGCGAAGAGGCCCGCAGGCACCGCGCCCTGATCGGTAAAGGCGGCATAGAGCGCCCTGGCGTCGGAGGCGGCGCAGGTGATCTCCCAGCCCGCTTCGCCGACATAGGAGAGGCGCGCGGCGGTGACGTCGATGCCCGCGATCCGGCCCGCGCCGACCTTGAAGTAGCCAAGCTCGGCCAGGCCTTCGGCGTTCAGCGCCTCGGCGATGCGGGTGCTTTCCGGGCCCATGAGGCCAAGGGTCGCGTAATCCTCGGTCACGTCGGTCAGGGTCACGTCGAAGCCGTCCGAGCTGCGGCGGAACCACGACAGGTCGCGCTTGATCGCGTTGCTGCCGACGAAGAGGCGGTAGTGGTCCTCGGCCAGGCGATGGGCGGTGATGTCGCTCTCAAACGTGCCGCGGGCGTTCAGCACGGCGGTATAGATGACCGAACCGGCCTTGCGCTGGACCTGGCCGGCGCAGGTGTGGCGCAGGAAGGCCTCGGCGTCGGGGCCGGTCACGTCGATCTTGCCGAAGGGCGAGGCGTCGAAGATCGCGGCCTTCTCATGCGCCGCGGTGACCTCGGCCTTCACGTTCTCGAACCAGTCGGGACGGTCGAAGCGCAGCACCGGCTCCTGGGTCTTGCCGAAGTAGAGCGGGCGTTCCCAGCCGTAGACCTGGCCCATGTGGGCCTTGGCTTCGCGGTACTCGGCATCCAGCGGCAGCGGGCGCAGGTTGCGCGCGGTCTTCAGCTGCTTGCCGGGATAGGCGATGTCGTAATGCGTGCCCAGGATCTCGGGGGCGCGGGCCATCAGGTGGTCGATGTTGTTGAAGATCGGGGCAAAGCGCTTGGCGTCGGCCTCGGTCAGGTCATAGGCGGTATGGCCGTGCACGATGGCATGGGCCAGGTTCATCCCCGCGCCGCCGCCCGAGGCGATGCCGACGGAGTTCAGACCGCAGCCCAGGAACAGGCCCTTGGTCTCGGCGGTTTCGCCCAGCATGAAGGTGCCGTCCGGCGTGAAGCTTTCCGGGCCGTTCAGCAGCATCTTCACCTCGGCCGTCTCCAGCGCGGGCAGACGGTGCAGGGCGTTCATCATCATCGGCTCGAAGTGATCCCAGTCCTCCGGCAGGAGACCGAATTCGAAGCTTTCGTTCAGGACGCCCGGCGCGATGGGCTTGCCCATCGGCTCAAAGCAGCCGACCAGCAGGCCGCCGCTGTCGTCGCGGATGTAGAGGTGGTTGTCGTGGTCCGAGAGCGTCGGCATGTTGCCGGTGATCCCCTCGACCGGCTTGGTCAGCAGGTAGAAGTGTTCGCAGGCCAGCGCCGGAACCTCGGCCCCCGCCATGGCGCCAACCTCACGCGACCACAGGCCGGTGCAAAGCGCAATCGCATCGCAGGCGATCGTGCCCTGGGTGGTCTCGACGCCGGTGATGTGGCCGTTTTCCGTCAGCACGCCGGTCACGCCGGTGCGTTCGAAGATCCTGGCGCCCAGCGACTTCGCGCCCTTCACCAGCGCCGCGCAGACGTCCGAGGGGGACACGCGGCCGTCATCGGGCGACCAGACCGCGCCCAGCACGTCATCGGCATTCATCAGCGGCCAGCGTTCCTTGGCCTCTTCCGGAGAGATCGACCAGGCGTCGATGCCGTAGGCATGGGCCAGCGCTTCCTGGCGCTTGACGTGGGTCAGGCGGTCCGGGTTCGTCGCGATGGAGAGAGAGCCCTTCTGGATCCATCCGACGGACTGGCCGGTTTCCTGTTCCAGCTGGGAATAGAGATCCACCGAGTACTGGATCATCCGGGTCAGGTTCTTCGAATGCCGCAGCGCGCGCACCTGGGCCGCAGAGTGCCAGGTGGTGCCCGAGGTCAGCGCGTTGCGCTCCAGCAGGATGGCGTCGGACACGCCCATCTTGGCGAGGTGGTAGAGGGTGGAACAGCCCATGATGCCGCCGCCAATGACGACGACCGAGGCGTGGGAGGGAAGGGGATCGGCCATTGTGTCCTTGCTCTGTACTGCGGCCCCGTGGACCGTTGTGATGGTCCGACCCTTGCGCTGAAAACGAAAAGCGTCAATATTTTCAGAAAATAACGATTGTTCTCTTCTGGAAGGGCCGCCTGCATGGATCCGACGCTCAGAAACCGCACTCTTGCCACGCTGAAGGACGAGATCCCCGACCTGCCCCGGGGCCTGCGGACAGTGGCCAAGTACGTGGTGGATCACCCGTCGGATTTCGGACTCGACCCGATCCGTGAAACCGCGCGCAAGGCCGGTGTCAGCACCTATACGCTGGTGCGGCTGGCCGAGCGGCTGGGGTTCGGCGGCTATGACGAGATGCGCGAACCCTTCCGGCAGGCGCTGGTCTCGGCGGCGGTGGTGGTTGAAAAGCCGGCCTGGGTCGAAGGGCTGCGCGATGCCGGAGAGATGGGCCGCATCCAGGCAGAGGCCTCTCTGAACGCCATGAGCATCGTGCAGCGGACCCTGGAACAGCAGGACGTGGCCCAGATGGCCCGGGTTGTGGGTCTGCTGATGCAGGCGCCCACGGTCTACCTGACGGCGGTGCGCGCCAGCTACGCGCTGGCCTATTACCTGCATTACGTGGGCCGGATGGCACTGCCCTCGCTGCAGCTGATCCCGCGCCACATGAACAGCCCCGTGGACGAACTGCACGATGCCCAGCCCGGCGACGTGCTGATCGCGCTGACCTTCACCCCCTATTCGCGCGAGACCATCGAGGCCTGCAAGCTGGCCCGCCGCAAGGGAGTGAAACTGGTGATGATTTCCGACAGCGAGATCGTCGCGCCGGATTTCAGCGCCGACGAGACGCTGATCGCCTCGGTGCTCTCGACGCATCATTTCGGCTGCTATGCCGGGGTGATGGCCCTGATCGAGACGCTGCTGGCCCAGCTGGTGGCCACCCGGGGCGAGGCCGCGCGGGAGAGAATCAACTCCTACGAGGCGATGCGCGCCGAGAGCCAGGCCTACTGGGCGGCGCAGAAAAAACGTTAGTTATGCATTTTTCGGCCGAAGAAAATTCGTGCTGGAAACATGTATCTTCGAAATTGCCCAAAAAACAAGCGCCGCCCCCGGAGGGACGGCGCAGGCCGGGGCGCGGCGGGGCAGGATCACTCCCGCAGGACCATGACCGAACAACGGGCATGGCGGACCACCCGGGCGGCGTTCGGGCCGATCAGGTAATCGCGCAGCTCGGGGCGGTGGGCGCCCATGACGATCAGCTGCGGCTGGCGTTCCTCGGCCAGGGTAAGGATCTCCTGGTAGGCGGTGCCCTGGCGCAGGATGTGCTGCACCCCGGCGGCGGCCTCGGCGCCAAGCGCGTCGGCGACGGCTTCGTGCAGCTTTGCTCCGGCGCTCTCGATCACCTCCTGGGTGGCACCCTCGCGCAGCCAGGGGCCCAGCAGCCCCATCTGGAGATCCGGCAGCACCGAGACCACGGCCAGGCGGGCGTTGCGGGTTTCCGCCATCACCAGCGCCTGGCGCAGGATCGGCGCGCTGCGCGCGGCATGGGCCAGGTCGATGGCGGCCAGGACCAGCGGTTCCTTGGTCATGCGGGGGTCTCCTCACGTTGCTTGCGGCGGGACTGCACCAGGCTGACCAGCCCCAGCAGCAGCAGGGCGGGCAGGTAGAAGATTTCCTTCGGCAGGCGCTTGGCGGGTTCCTCGATGGCGGTGACGGTCCAGTCGAAGTCGATGCCCATCTGTTCCGCCGGACCGCCGAAGGCGATCATGTCGACGATGACGGCACCGTCCCGTTCCACCAGATCGAGGCCGGCCGCGCGTGACAGGCGCGCCGCCCCGTCCGGACCCGCGGGGCCAAGCGGCAGCTGGAAGGTTGCCGCCTTGTGGTCGCCGTCCAGCGTCATCCCCTCCAGCCCGACGCGCAGGCTCGCGCCATCGGGGGCCGCCCGTGCCAGGTCGAAGATCTGCGCCGGAGGCAGGTCCTCGTAGGGGGGCTGCACCCGGTCCAGCCAGAAGCCTGGCCGGAACAGCGTCAGGGCCACCAGCACCAGCGCCAGGGATTCCCACAGCCGCGACCGCGTGATGAACCAGCCCATGGTGCCGGCGGCAAAGATCAGCATCGCGGCCATGGCGACGATGAAGACGACGATGGCATGTTGCCAGGTGACGTCGATCAGCAGCAGGTCGGTGTTGAAGATGAACAGGAAGGGCAGCAGCGCCGTGCGGATCGAGTAGAAGAAGGCCTGGAAGCCGGTCTTCAGAGGGTCCCCGCCCGAGATCGCCGCCGCGGCGAAGCTGGCCAGCCCCACCGGGGGCGTCACGTCGGCCATGATGCCGAAGTAGAAGACGAACATGTGCACCGCGACCAGCGGCACGATCAGCCCGTTCTGCGCGCCCAGCTCGACCACGACCCCCGCCATGAGCGAGGAGACCACGATGTAGTTCGCCGTGGTCGGCAGCCCCATGCCCAGCACGATCGAGATCAGCGCCACGAAGAACAGCATCGCCATCAGGTTGCCGCCCGACAGGAACTCGACGAACTCGGCCATGACCTGGCCGATGCCGGTCAGCGTGACCGAGCCGACGATGATCCCCGCGACCGCCATGGCACAGGCCAGGCCGATCATGTTGCGGGCGCCGATCACCAGCCCGTCCAGCGCCTCGGCGCAGCCGTCGCGCAGCGCGGCGCCGACCTGGCCCTCACCGCGGAAGAAGGCGCGCAGCGGGCCCTGGGTCACCAGCATCAGCAGCATGAAGCTGGCCGACCAGAAGGCGGCGAAACCGGGCGACTTGCGCTCGACCATCAGCAGGTACATCAGAAGCAGGATCGGCAGCAGGTAATGCAGCCCGCTGCGGAAGATCTGGCCGGTGGGCGGCAGGTGCTGCATGCCCTCGACGCTCAGGTCGATCTCCGGGGCGCGGGCGGCATGGCGCAGCGCCAGCACGTAAAGCCCCAGGAACACCGCCACGATCACCGGCACCGCCGCGGCCCCCAGGAACTGTTCGGTCAGTGCCACGGCCTCTCCGGCCAGCCACAGCAGGCCGCCGCCAAGGAGGATGGCCGCGCAGATCACCAGCACGGCGCGCAGCAGGAAGACCAGCGTGTTGGTCCTGGAAGTCCCGGTCATGCCCATCTTCAGGGCTTCCAGGTGGACGATGTAGATCAGCGCCACGTAGGAGATCGCCGCCGGGACGATGGCGGTCTTGACCACCTCGATATAGGGGATGCCGACATATTCGGTCATCAGGAAGGCGACCGCGCCCATCACCGGCGGTGTCAGCACGCCGTTGATCGAGGACGCGACCTCGACCGCGCCGGCCTTGGAGGGCGAGAAGCCCACCTTCTTCATCAGCGGGATGGTGAAGGTGCCGGTGGTGACCACGTTGGCGATGGAGGAGCCCGAGATCAGCCCGGTCGCCGCCGAGGCGATGACGGCGGCCTTGGCCGGGCCGCCGCGCAGGTGGCCCAGGGTGGCGAAGGCGAGGCTGAGGAAGTAGTTGCCGGCGCCGGCCTGGTTCAGCAGCGCACCGAACAGCACGAAGAGGAAGACAAAGCCCGAGGAGACGCCGAGCGCCACGCCGAAGACGCCCTCGGTGGTCAGCCACATGTGGCTCATGGCGCGCTCGACCGAGGCGCCGCGCCAGCGGATGACATCCGGCAGCAGGTCGGAGGAGCCGAAGAAGACATAGGCCAGGAAGACCGCCGCCACCGCCATCAGCGGGAAGCCCAGCGACCGGCGCGCGGCCTCCATCAGCAGCACCACGCCGATGCAGGCGAAGGTCAGATCCTGTCCCGAGGGGGCCCCCGAACGGGCCGCCAGCCCGTCCCAGAAGAGATAGAGATAGCCGGCGCTGAAGGCCCCCAGCAGGGCCAGGATCCAGTCCTGTGCCGGGATCCTGTGCCGCGGAGAGCGCTTCAGCGTCGGGAAGGCGGTGAAGGCCAGGAAGACCGCGAAGGCCAGGTGGATCGACCGGCCCTGGGCGTTGTTGACGACGAAGACGCCCAGCTCGTAGGGCAGGGGCGAGGCGATCCAGAGCTGGAACAGCGACCAGGCCAGCGGCACGGCCCAGAGGATGCGGCGGTTCAGCGCCCCGGTCGGCGCCCGCGCGCCGGTATCGTTGTCGGTGATGAAGTCATCCGCGGCCGGGCCGCGGTCGGTCGGTTCGGTTCGGCTCAAGTTCCGTCCCCCGGAGGTCATGGTGTTGCACGAAGGGAAGGCCCCGCCCGAGCGGTCTCGGGCGGGGCCGGCGGGCCTTATTTCCAGCCGCGTTCCTTGTAGTATTTCAGCGCGCCGGGATGCAGCGGCGCGGTCAGACCGGACGAGATCATCTCTTTCTCGTCGAGGCGCGCGAAGGCCGGGTGCAGGCGCTTGAAGCTGTCGAAGTTGTCGAACACGGCCTTGACCACGGCGTAGACCACGTCATCGGGCGTGTCCGCCGAGGTCACGAAGGTCGCGCGCGGCCCCCAGGAGGGGATGTCGTCGGGGTTGCCGGTGTACATGCCGCCGGGGATGGTCGCCGCCGCATAGGCGGGGTTCTCGGCCAGCAGCTTCTTGATGCCGGCGTCATCCAGGGGGATCAGCTTGACGGCGCAGGTCGAGGTCGCCTCCTGGGTGGAGCCGTTGGGCAGGCCCGCGGCCCAGATCGTGGCATCGATATTGCCATCGCAGAGCGCCGAGGCCTGTTCCGAGGAGGCCAGTTCCGCCGCCAGCGAGAAGTCGTCCTTGGTCAGCCCCTCGTATTTCATCAGCGTGTCGGCCAGCACCCGCGTGCCGGAACCGGGGTTGGCGATGTTGACCCGGTGGCCCTTCAGATTGGCGACCGTGTCGATCCCGGCATCAGCGCGGGCCATCAGGTGCATCGGCTCGGGGTGGATCGAGAAGAGCGCGCGCAGCTGCGGATAGGGGCCGTCATCGGTGAAGGCGCCAGTGCCGGCGATGGCGGCGGCCTGGACATCGGACTGCACGACGCCGAAGTCGAGCTCTCCCTGGCGGATGGTGCGGGTGTTGTAGACCGAACCGCCGGTGGATTCGACGGAGCAGCGCAGGCCGTTCTCGGCGCGATCGGCATTGACCAGCCGGCAGATCGCACCGCCGGTCGGATAGTAGACACCGGTCACGCCGCCGGTGCCGATGGTGATGAAATGCGGGTCCTGCGCCACCGCCGGACCGGCCAGTAGCGTGGCGACAAGGCCAAGCGGTGCGAGTGTCGTTCTGAGGTTCATTCCGTGTTCCCTGTTGTTCGCTCCATCGCGGCGCCGCCGCGACTGCCAGGTGCCTGGCTGCGGGAAGCTCAACTGATGTTTCGGAAGCTGTCACGGAATAACGGATGTTATGAATGCGGCTGCCCAAGACATGCGAGAACCCCCCGGCGCCGGGGCGTCGGGGGGCCTTTTCGGGGCAGTGCCGGGGGACTTTGCTGCGGGTTCGGGCTCAGGCGGTCAGGGCCAGGGCGCCACCGCCCAGCAGGGCCTGGATCAGCAGGGTCACGGCCCAGAAGGCGGGATACTCCCAGCCGCCATTCGGGTTGTTGAACCAGAAGCCGTTCTTGCCATGGGCCAGGATGGCGGCGCCCAGCAGGGTCGGGATCAGCAGCAGCGCGACCAGGCTGGTCTGGAAGCCCAGGATCAGGGCGATGCCGCCCAGGGTCTCGGCGGCGATGGTGAGGTAGGCGAACCAGCCCGGCACGCCGAGCGAGGCAAAGAAGCCAGCCGCGCCCTTCGGCGTGAAGACGAAATATTTCAGGTAGGCATGGGCCAGGAAGAGCCCGCCAAGGCTCAGCCTCAGCAGCAGGGCGGCCAGGGCGATGGCGGTTGCGGAACCGGCGCCGGCGGCGCCGAGGAGGTTGGAAGAAAGGTCGATCATGGTCTTGTCCTCGTCAGGGCCGCGCGGGCGCGGCGTTGCGTTGAGGGCAGGGATAGACCTGTTAGATTGTGCTTCATACGTTGAAGGTATGGAATGACTTACTTCATATCATTCCAAGTCCCCATGCGCCGTCACAGCGCATGGGTGAAATGCAGGGCGGGCTGGCCGGATGGATCGGTGGTGCGGATCGCACCGACGCCGAAATGGCGGCGCAGGGCGGCCTCGGTCAGCACCTCTTCGGGGCGACCGATGGCCCGCAGCCGCCCGCCATCCAGCAGCGCCAGCCGGTCGCAGCCAAGCGCCTGGTTCAGGTCGTGCAGGGCGATGACCCGGGTGATCCGCAGCTCGCGCACCAGCGCCAGCAGGGCCAGCTGGTGGCGGATGTCCAGGTGGTTCGTCGGCTCGTCCAGCAGCAGCACCTCGGGATCCTGGGCCAGGGCGCGGGCAATATGCACACGCTGCTGCTCCCCGCCCGAGAGGGTGTGCCAGAGCCGGTCCGCCAGCGCCGTCATCTCGACCGCTGCCAGCGCCCGGTCGACCCGGGCATCATCCTGCGGCGACCAGCCCCGAAGCGGCGACAGGTAGGGGGTGCGGCCCAGCTCGACCGCCTCGCGGACACGCAGCCGGTCGGTTGTATCGGCCTGCTGCTCGACCAGGGCGATGCGCTGCGCTCGGGTCCGGGCGGAAAGCCGCGCCAGCGGCTGGCCCTGCAGCCGTACCTCTCCGGCACGGGGGCGCAGCAGCCCCGCCAGACTGCGCATCAGCGTGGACTTGCCCGAACCGTTCGGCCCGATCAGCCCCAGGCATTCTCCCGGCGCGACCTCGAGGGTGATGTCGTGCAGCAGCTGCGCCCGGTGCACCCGCACCGAAAGCGCATGGACCGAAAGGCTCATCTGCGGGCCCCCCGGATCAGGATCACGGCGAAGGCCGGGGCGCCGACCAGGGCGGTGATCACCCCGATGGGCAGCACCTGGCCCGGCACGATGATCCGCGCGATGACATCCGCCGCCACCAGGAAGACCGCTCCCGCCAGCGCCGAGGCCGGCACAAGCCGCTGGTGCCGTGTGCCCACCAGGAAGCGCATGGCATGGGGCACCACCAGGCCCACGAAGCCGATGGCGCCGACCTTCGAAACCAGCACCCCGATCATCAGCGCGGTGACGGTGATCAGCAGGCCGCGCACCTTGCGCACCTCGATCCCGAGGGAGGCGGCACTGTCGGGCCCGAAGGTGAAGGCATCGAGGCTGCGGCGGTGCCACAGGCAGATGCCCGTGCCGGCCAGCGTCGCCAGAATGGCGGGCGCCACATCATCCCAGCGGATGCCCGAGAGGTTGCCCATCAGCCAGAACAGGATGCCGCGCGCCTGTTCGGCATTGGCCGAGCGCGCGATGATGAAGGCGGTCAGCGCGTTGAACATCTGGCTGCCGGCGATCCCGGCCAGGATGATCGCGGCGGCGGCGCGGGTGCCCCGCCCGCCCCCGGTGCCGCCCTGAACCGCATGGGCCAGCGCCACGACGGCGCCAAAGGCCGCCAGCGCCCCCGCCAGCGCCCCCGCGGAAAGCGAGACCGCCCCGGCGCCGACCCCGGCGATCGACACCAGTACCGCCCCGGTCGACGCCCCCGCCGACAGCCCCATCAGGTAGGGGTCGGCCAACGGGTTGCGCAGCAGCGCCTGCAGCACCACCCCGGTCAGCGCAAGCCCCGCACCGCAGGCCGCCGCCACCAGGGCGCGCGGCAACCGGTAGCTCCAGATGATGCCGGCATCGATCCGGTCGACGGCATGGCTGGCGCCCCAGAGGTGGTTCGCCAGCGTCTGCCAGACCGTCGCCGGCGGCAGGCGGGTCTCTCCGATCGCGGTGCCCGCCAGGATCGCAACGGCCAGGATCAGCGGCCCCAGCAGCCAGGGGGCGGCGCGGGCCGCCGGCCTCATTCGAAGGTCATCTTGGACAGGGCGCGGGACAGGCTGTCGAGGCCGTAGAGGGTGCGCATCGTCGCGCTCATGGCATGGGCATCCATCTCGACGATGTGGCCTTCGCGGACGGCGGTCATCTGGCTGGCCACCGGGTCGGTTTCCAGGAATTTGCGCTTCGCGGCAATGTCGTCGGCGGTGAAGCGGCGACGGTCCATGGTGGCCAGAACGATGACATCGGGATCAGCGCGGGCGATGGTTTCCCAGCCGACGGTGGGCCATTCCTCATCGGACTGGATGACATTGCGGATGCCCAGCTGCCGCATCATGTAGCCCGGCGCGCCAAGGCGGCCGGCGACATAGGGGTCGCTTTCCAGGTCCGGAGAGGAGAACCAGAACACCGCCGAAAGATCCTTCGGCAGGTCGAGCGCCCGGGCGCGGGCCACCGCCGCCTCTTCGGTCGCCTGCAGCTGGGCGATCAGCGTGTCGCCGGCGGCGCCGACGTCGAAGATCTCGGCCAGCTGGCGGATGCCCTTGTAGACCTGCGCGGGCGCGAAGGCGCCGGTGCGGGTGCCGTCGCCACCGGTGGCATTGTCCTTGGTGTCGCAGTCGGCGGGCAGGATGTAGGTCGCGATGCCCAGGTCCGCGAACATCTCGCGCGTGCCGACGGCGCCGTTCTCTCCGACATGCCACTCGTACTGCGCGGCCACCAGCCCCGGGCGCTTGGCGACCACGCTTTCGAAGCTGGGGTCGTTGTCGGCCAGCCGCTCGATCCCGGCATTGACCTTGGCGAATTGCGGCAGGACCGGGGTGAACCAGACCGAGGTGCCGGTGACCTTCGGCGCGAGGCCCAGGGAATAGAGGATCTCGGTCGCCGACTGGCCGATGGTGACGACACTGTCGGGGGCAGCGTCGAAACGGATCTGCCGATCGCAGTTCTGCAGGGTAAGCGGATAGTGCGTCTGCGCCGCCAGCGGCAGGGCAGAGCCGGCCAGCAGGGCACCGGCCAAAAGGATATGCTTCATCTGTTCGTCCCGTCAGATGGGACCGGGGCTGGAAGCGGGAAGGCCAAGCCGGCATCGCCGGACGCGCTGGCCCGCCGGCGCACCCCGTCCGGTCCGGTTACACATGCGTCGGCAGGTCTCCTGACTGGCGCCTCGCTGCCGGTCCGGCCTTCCCGGGAGGATCCCAGTGGCAGTTCGAACCGGCTCTTCGCCTACAGTTGCGGGGGCAGTTCCGTTTCCCGGGCCACCGGGGCGGATTCCCTCTTCGGCCCCGGGGGGCACCGACGCCGATCTGTATTTCAGCCCCTGCCGCCAAGGTCAACGATGCGTGAACAGCGGCAGGGGTCGGGTCAGGCGACCGGCTCTGCGGGGGAAGGTGCCCGCGCCGGGGCCACCCGCATGCCCAGCCGCGCCAGCAGATCGGCATCCTGCCAGGTCGCCGGGTTCTCGGTGGTCAGCAGCTGGTCGCCCACGAAGATCGAGTTCGCCCCGGCCAGGAAGCACAGCGCCTGTGTCGCGTCGTCCAGATCCTTGCGCCCCGCCGACAGCCGCACCACGGAGGCCGGCATCAGGATCCGCGCCAGCGCCACCAGCCGCACCAGCGCCAGAGGATCGACGGGCCGGGCGCGGTCCTGCACCGGCACCCCCGGCACCTCGGTCCAGAGGTTCACCGGCACGCTGTCGGGATGTTCGGGCAGGGTCGCCAGGGTCACCAGAAGCGCGATCCGGTCGGCCTCCTCCTCGCCCATGCCGAGGATGCCGCCGCAGCAGACCCGGAGGCCGCCCCGGCGCACGTTTTCCACCGTGTCCAGCCGGTCTGCCATGGTGCGGGTGCTGGCGATGCGGGGATAATAGCCGGGCGAAGTGTCGATATTGTGGTTGTAGAAATCGAGCCCGGCCTGCTTCAGCCGCGCCACCTGCTCCGGGGTCAGCATTCCCAGGGTCATGCAGGTCTCCAGCCCCAGGCCCGCGACGCCGCGCACCATCTCACACAGGCGGTCCATGTCGCGGTCCTTGGGATTGCGCCAGGCGGCCCCCATGCAGAAGCGCTGCGCCCCGGCATCCCGCGCCCGCCGGGCCGCCGCCAGCACCTCTTGGGTCGCCATCAGGCGGGTCGCCTTCACGCCACTGTCGTGATGGGCGGATTGCGAACAGTAGCCGCAATCCTCCGGGCAACCGCCGGTCTTGATACTGAGCAGCGTCGCGGTTTCCAGGCTGGTCGGGTCGAAATGCGCCCGGTGCAGGCCTTGTGCACGGTACATCAGCTCGGGGAAGGGCAGGGCGTGGATCGCCCGGGCCTCCTCCTGCGTCCAGTCGGTGCGGATCATTGCCGCCCGTTCCACAGCCGTCGCAGCCCCGAGATCAGCCCGCTGGCCAGCGCCAGCTTCACCAGGTCCCCCAGGATGAAGGGGGTGAAGCCCGCAGCCAGCACCCCGGAAAGCGGCACGAAGCTGGCCAGCCAGGCCAGCCCGCAAAGATAGACCACGGTCAGCCCGGCCAGCATCGCCAGGCCGCGCCCGATCAGGCCCCGCCCGCGCGCCAGAACGCCGGTCAGCGGCGCCGCCAGCAGGTAGCCCAGCAGGTAGCCGCCGGTGGGCCCCGCCATATAGGCCAGCCCGATGCCGCGTTCCGGCGTGCCGGAAAACACCGGCAGCCCAAGCGACCCGGCCGCCAGATAGGCGCTGACCGCCGCCAGTCCGCGCCGCGGGCCCAGAGATGCCGCCAGGAAGAACACCGCAAGGCTGTGCAGCGTCATCGGCACCGGCCAGAACGGGATTTGCACCTTGGCGGCCAGGGTGATCAGTGCCGCGCCGCCCAGCACCAGGGCCAAGTCGCGCCAGAACGGTCCGGATCGGGTCCGGGCGGGAATTGCATGAGCCATATTCAGGTCCTCCGTCATGAAACTATCTATGACTACGGAGTTGTGGCCCGGTCTGAAAATATACTTTATATATAATTATCCAGGAATCTCGTAAGTCTCTTTTGGATCTGCATTTTTCATTGCCGGCTTGCGCTTGCCGATCCAGCCGACATGCCGCGCGAGGGTGGCGCAGGCAAGCTCCGTCTGCTCCCGGCCCAGGGCTTCGAGGATCGCGCGGTGGTCATGATCGGTCCGCGCCTCCCAGTCGCGCCGCCAGGCTGCAAACAGGAACCGGGCACTGGCGGCCTGAAGGTCGTCGATGCTGCGCAGCAGCCGCGGCATCCGGCAAGGCGCCAGGATCAGCCGGTGGAAGCGACGGTTCGCCGCCTCCCAGTCCCGGACACTGATCGCCCGATCCCCATGTCGCGTAACCTCTTCTGCTTCCTTAAGAATAGAGCGCGTCAGGTTGGGGGCGGCATGGCGCAGCGCCAATGCTTCGAGGCTTGCGCGCATCTCTGCCACCTCGCGCAATTCGGCCACGTCGAACTCGGTCACGCGGAAGCCCCGCCGGGGCTGGCTTTCCGCCAGGCCCTGGGCCTGAAGCTCTCGGAAGGCCTCGCGCACGGGGACATGGCTGACCTGGAATTCCGCCGCGACGTGATCCTGACGCAGGCGCAGCCCCGGGGCAAGATCGCCGGCGATGATGCGATCTGCGAGGATCCGCGCGATCCGCTGTGATTGGGTCTCTTCGGTCATCGTTTTCATGTTTTATATATAATTTTGCATCCTCGCCCTGTCGAGGCGAAAGCGGCGCCCCAAGTTCATTATCCCCGGGGATAATTTCAGGATACTGCCGCCTAAAAGTGGCAAAAATTATCCCTCAGAGTAATTCCCCTCGACTTTGCCGGATTTTCCCTGCAAATTATCCCAAAGGATAACACGCCACAGCCACGAGGACCCCATGGCAATCGAGGATCTGCAAGCAGAGGTTGGCCGGCGCATCCGCGCCCTGCGCAAGGCCCGCGACCTCAGCCAGAGGGATCTGGCCACACTGACCGGCCTGGCCGTTCCGGCCCTTTCGCTGATCGAGAACGGGCGCCGGGACGTCAAGCTGTCGACCTTCCTGCGGCTGTCCGAGGCGCTGCGCGTCGAGGTGTCCGCCTTCTTCGTCGATCCTGCCGCCCCCATGCCGCCGCGCCCGGCCCCCATGGGCGGCTATGACCTGGACGAGGAGGAATGATGCGGGTCCCGGTCTTCTTCGAACGCTTTGAGGTCGGCGCGCTGACCGTGGCCGGGGATGGCACGCTGTCCTTCGCCTATGACCCGCGCTGGCTGGCCACCCGGCAGGCCTTTCCCCTTTCGGTCACCATGCCGCTGGGACCTGAGCGTTTCCCCGACGCGGTCATTGCCCCCTGGATCGCCAACCTGCTGCCCGAGGAGCGCCAGCTGACCGCCCTGGCGCGTTCTCTCGGCCTTTCGGCCGGCGACACGCTGGCCCTGCTGCGCGAGATCGGCGGCGATACGGCAGGCGCCCTCTCCTTCGAGGTGCCGGGCCCGCCCGAAGACTGGGCCTACCGCCCGCTGAGCACCTTCTACGGCCTTTCCGATCCCGGCCAGGCCCTGGATCGGCATTTTCAGGATCTGCGCCAGCGCCCCTTCCTGGCCGGAGAGGATGGTGTCCGCCTGTCGCTGGCGGGCGGACAGGAAAAGACCGCCCTGGCCGTGATCGACCCTTCGGGTCAGCCCCGGATCGGACCGCCGCGCCCCGAAGACCGGCTTGCCGTGCCGATGCGGGGGGCGCCCAGCACCGTGATCCTGAAGCCGGACAATCCCGACCTGCCCGGAATCGTCGAGAACGAAGCCTACTGCCTGACCCTGGCCGCCCGCATCGGCATCGCCGCAGCCGAAGTCTTCACGGTGCCCGGGCAGCACCGCCTGGCCCTGGGCGTTGTGCGCTATGACCGCCGGATCACCCGGACTGGCCGGCTGCGCCGCCTGCACCAGGAGGACTTCGCCCAGGCCAACGCCCTGCCGCCGGGGCTGAAATACGAACGCGGCACGCTGCGGGGCCTGACGCTGGAGGGATTGCTGCGCACCGGGCGCCACCTGCCTCCGCGCGACGACCTGGCGCTGATGGATCAGTTCATCTTCAACGTGCTGGTCGCCAATACCGACGCCCATGCCAAGAACTACTCCATGCTGCTGGGGGAAAGCCCGCAGCTGGCGCCGCTTTACGATGTCTCCTGCACATTGCCCTGGCCGCACCTGGTCAAGGACCTGGCGCAGAACATCTGCGGTCGCAAGCGGCGCCCCTACGACCTGACCCCGGCACACTGGAGCCAGATCGCCCGCGAGGCCGGGCGCAACCCCAGCACCGTGCGCGACCGTGTCCTGACCCTGATCGACGCCATGGTCGCCCAGATGATCGCGACCGAGGAAACCGTCTGCGCCATGCCCGGTACGACCCCGGCGCTGGTGCGGCAGGTGGCCCGGGCGGTGGATGAGAACGCGCAGCGTCTGCGCGGCCGGTTCTGAGGTCCACCCCGGACGGCAAAAAGGCCCGCCTGGGCGGGCCTTTTGATGGGTGTCTTTGGGATCAGAGCTTTGCGGTCAGCTCGGGGACGGCCTCGAAGAGGTCGGCGACCAGGCCGTAATCGGCGACCTGGAAGATCGGCGCCTCTTCGTCCTTGTTGATCGCGACGATCACCTTGCTGTCCTTCATCCCCGCAAGGTGCTGAATTGCCCCGGAAATCCCGACCGCAACGTAAAGATCCGGCGCCACGACCTTGCCGGTCTGGCCGACCTGCCAGTCGTTCGGCGCAAAGCCCGAGTCGACCGCCGCACGCGAGGCGCCAACCGCCGCGCCCAGCTTGTCCGCCAGGCCCGAGATCAGCGCGAAATCCGCCTCCGAACCGACGCCGCGACCGCCCGAAACCACGATCTTCGCCGAGGTCAGCTCGGGCCGGTCGCTCTCGGCCACCTTGTCTTCCAGCCATTCCGACAGGCCCGGATCGGCCGCCGCCGCAACCGGCTCCACCGCCGCCGCGCCACCCGTGGCCGCCGCGTCGAAGGTCGAGGTCCGGAAGGTGATCACCTTAACCGAATCCTTGGATTTCACGGTCTGAATGGCATTGCCCGCGTAGATCGGGCGCTCGAACGTATCCGCATCCACCACGGAGGTGACATCGGACAGGATCATCACGTCCAGCAGGGCCGCCACGCGCGGCAGGATGTTCTTTGCATCGGTGGTCGCCGGGGCGACGATGTGGCTGTAGCCCGGGGCCAGCGACAGGATCAGCGCCGCGGTCGGTTCCGCCAGGCGGTGCCCGTAAAGCGCATCCTCGGCCACCAGCACCTTCGCGACGCCCGCGATGGTGGCGGCTTCGGCTGCTGCCGCCGCAGCGCCCGCGCCGGCACACAGCACCGTCACCTCGCCCAGGGCGGCAGAGGCGGTCACGGCCTTGGCGGTGGCATCCATTGCCAGCGCCCCGTCATTGATTTCCGCAAGCAGGAGAACAGCCATCACAGGACCCCCTTCTCTTTCAGTTTCGCGACCAGCTCATCGACCGAAGCCACCATCTCGCCGGCCTGACGGGTCTCGGGCTCGGACGTCCTGAGGACCTCGAGACGCGGAGAGACATCGACGCCCAGATCGGCGGCGGTCTTTTCCTCCAGAGGTTTCTTCTTGGCCTTCATGATGTTGGGCAGCGAGGCATAGCGCGGCTCGTTCAGGCGCAGGTCGGCGGTGACGACCGCCGGAAGCGCGACCTTGAGGGTCTGCAGGCCGCCGTCGACCTCGCGGGTGACGGTGGCGGCCTCGCCCTCGATCTCGACCTTGCCGGCGAAGGTCGCCTGGGACCAGCCGGTCAGCGCGGCCAGCATCTGGCCGGTGGCGTTCATGTCGTTGTCGATGGCCTGCTTGCCGGCGATCACCAGCTGGGGCGCCTCGGCGTCGATCACGGCCTTGAGGATCTTGGCCACGGCCAGCGGTTCGATGTCCTGATGCACATCCTCGGCGGCCACCACCAGGATCGCCCGGTCGGCGCCCATGGCCAGCGCGGTGCGCAGCGTTTCCTGCGCCTGCTTCACGCCGACGGAAAC
>NZ_JAHIAB010000026.1:21239-22255 GCF_018760365.1 Pseudooceanicola endophyticus | reverse complement strand
TCTCTGGGGATCAGGCCGCGTGCCAGGAGGTCACGCGGAAGCTGGCGGTGGCGGTGCCGATGCGGCGGGCGCCCTCGCCGTTGACGATGGTGGTGACCTCTTCCAGCAGGCACTGGACACCCGCGCCGTTGAGCGCCCCGCTCACGGCGGCCTCGATGGCGGCGGTATCGGTGTCGAGCTGATCCTCCAGGTCGCTGCCGCCCTGGCGCTTCAGCACCACCTGCAGCAGCGTGCCCTTCTCCAGCGTCCCGCCATGACTGCTGCGGCTGCTGCGCTCCGAAGGGGTCGCCACGCCCATCACCGGCAGGGTCGCGGCGTCGATCTGCTCGGCCCAGGCCGACAGCAGGGTGACCCCGGCCAGAGCGCCCGAGGCCTCCAGCGCGGCCTTCGCCTGGGCCCGGAAGGTGCTGCGGTAATGGGTCATGAAAAGACCTCAAACAGCTCGCATATGAGCCGCGCATCCGTGGCGGGTGATCCCGAAGGCCAGACATTCTGCACCTCGTAGGTCAGCCCGTCGCCGGGCCGGATCTGGTCGCCGCGCCTGAGCTCGGGCACCAGGTCCCGGGGCACCGACCAGCTGGGGCTGGTGACCAGCACCGGGTGCCCGTCGGGATCCGTCGCATCCACCGGCATCCGCCGGAACACCGACTGCACCACCCGCGCGCTCCCGCCCTGCGGAAGGTAGGTGACCGGGGCGCCGAACACATCACCCAGCAGCCCCGCCATGCCGTCGAACAGCGCCGTCATGCGCGCAGGCTGCCGTCCAGAAGCACGGAGCCGGTGCTGCTGGGGTCCGAAGCTTCCGCCGTGGCGGCACCGATCAGCACGGTGTCGGTCGCCTCCGTGGTGCAAAGCTGGTTGGTGTCGTCCCAGTAGATCGCGGCGCCGACGGTCCAGGCCTGGGCCGAGGTCTTGGCGATCTCGAAGACGCCCCGGCGCACCAGCACCACGTCCTCTCCGGACGTCGCCGGGGCCTGCGCCACGCCGAAAATCTTGCCGACCAGAACGCCGCCGCC
>NZ_JAHIAB010000026.1:10339-21229 GCF_018760365.1 Pseudooceanicola endophyticus | reverse complement strand
GGGGCTGGTGACCAGCACCGGGTGCCCGTCGGGATCCGTCGCATCCACCGGCATCCGCCGGAACACCGACTGCACCACCCGCGCGCTCCCGCCCTGCGGAAGGTAGGTGACCGGGGCGCCATACATGTCGTTCATCACCCCGGTCACCCCGTCAAAGACCGAGGTCATGCACGCACCGCGCCATCCACCAGGACCTCGCCCGTGTCGGAGGGGTTGGCGGCAATGGCAGTGGCGGCGCCGACCAGGGTGTTGTCGGTTGCGGTGGTGGTCAGCACCTTCGCGGTGTCGTCCCAGTAGACCTGGGCGCCGACGGTCCAGGCCTGGGCCGAGGTCTTGGCATGGGTGAAGACGCCGCGACGTTCGAGGGTCACGTCCGCGCCGGCAAGCGCATCGTGCTGGGCAAAGCCGAAGAGGCCGCCGACCAGCACGCCCCCGCCGGAGCTCACGTCATAGGGGGCGGGCAGCGTCAGGCTCTCGCCCGGCTGGATATAGGTCTTCATCTCGGATCTCCTGATAAGGGATGGCAAAACGACGACGGGCGGCCCAGGGCCGCCCGTTCGTCAGGTCAGGATCGCGGGGCCCGGATCAGGCGCCGGCGTTCTTGTAGCCGCCGCGATAGTTCACGCCGCCGACGCCGAAGTCGTGCTCCAGCGTCATGCGCATGCCCTGCACGCCGAAGGGTTCATCCACCCGCACCCGCGGCGCCGAACGGCCCGCCAGGTAGCCGTGCTTGAAGTTGTGGGTGCGCTTCTGCGGATCGACCAGCAGGTACCAGGAGCTGTCCTCGATCTGCTCGGTCACCACGGGGCGCAGCTCGCCGGAGAAGATGTTGATGTCGGTGGTCTTGGTGGCGACCAGGTTCTGCGACAGGAACTGCTTGGCACTCATCTCCAGCTCCGGGCCGACCAGCAGGATCGAGGGCGCGTTCGACAGGATGTTGCGCTTGCCATCCGCCGCCTTCATCGTGCGCAGTGCCTTGTAGCCGGCCCCGACCGAGGTCTCGCTGATCGCGGCGGCGGTGGTCGCGAGGTTCTTGTGATCGGCATGGAACATCGCCTTGCCGTCGGCAAGCTTGGCGTTGGACAGGAAGTAGGCCCAGAAGGTCGCCTCCTCGAACTCCGGCACGATGGCGGCAGCGCTGTCGATCACCGACTGGATGGCGCCCAGGTCATCGTTCACCAGCGCCTGGCGCGAGATCGCCAGCCCCGTGGCATAGGCGCCAAGCGCCACCACCTCGGAGCTGTCGCCGATGGCGCCGAACTTGATCTCGCCCGCCTCGGTGACCTTCTGGAGCGTCGGGAACTCGTCCGCGCGCACCACGTCATGTTCGCGGAAGTCGTTGAACGACATCTCGCGCGAGACGGCGGCGAAGGTCGGCTCCACCAGGTCGTAGGTCGAGGCCAGGATGCGGTTCACCGAGGTCGACAGGATGTTCGGGAAGTCGCTGGTGGTCTGCATCGCCTGCATGATGATGTCTTCGCGATGGGCATAGCCGCCCATCGAGGGCCGCTCGCGCCCCATGGCGAAGGCCGCGATCTCGTGGATCGTGCTGTCCATATAGGGGCGCGCACGCTCGTCCTGCGGCGCCGCGCCGCTCAGCCGGGCGGTCAGCGCCTCGGTCATGCCGATGCGACGGGTCTCACGGTCATCGCGCAGGATCCGGCTGCGCGCCCCGCCCATCTGGACATTGCCCTGCCCCGGCGCCGCCGAGAGCGCCTGGAGCATGCGCACCGAGGCGGCCTCCATGCTGAGCCCCTCGGTGATCAGCCCGTCCACCATGTCCTGGCTGAGGGCACCGGTGGCCAGGTGCGTGCGCGCCGCCATCTGGATCCCGACAATGCGCTGGCGTTCGGCGGCGATGCCGTCCTGCATGCTGGGCGCCGGCGGGGTCACGGGCGCAGCGGGCGGCACGGGGGGCACAACGGGCGGCACGGGGGGCACAACGGGCGGCACGGGGGCCTGGGTCTGTTCGGGCATCTCTGCCTCCTCGATTGCGGCCATCATGGCCAATTGCGGGGCGCCGGGAACGCCCCCTTGCGGCGCCACCGGCACCGTCATCGCGACAGCCTGGAAGGCCTGCATCCTCTGCGCCCAGGCCGCGCGGGCCGAGGCCATGGCAACACCGGGCAGATCCGGCAGGTCGATCGCCATGATCCCGTCGGCAAAGCCCTCGGAGACCGCGCGCTGCGCGTCCATCCACAGCTCTTCGCGCATGATCTGGCGCATCGCCGGGACGCTCCTTCCGGCCTTGGCCGCGTAGACCGCGGCATAGGCATCGGCGAGCGCGTTCAGCACCAGCATCGCCTGTTCATGATCGGCCACGGTGCCAAAGGTGTAGCTGCTGGGGTCGTGGATCATCATGACCGAGCCCGAGCTCATCTCGATCCGGTCGGCGGACATGATCATCAGCGAGGCGGCGGAACAGGCCTGCCCCACCACCTGCACAGTGATCCGACCGGGGTATTCCGCCAGCATCACGCGGATCGCCTCGCCCTCGCGCGGGTCGCCCCCGGGCGAGTTGACCCGCACCGTCAGATCGCCCGTCGCCCCCTGCAGTGCCGTGCGCACCTGGGCGGCGCTGAAGGCCCCGGGGCCGTACTGGGCAATGTAATCCTCGGGGACGAGGGTCCCTTCCAGGGCCAGGATGCCCTCCACCACGGCGGGCACCGGACGGGGCGCGCGGCCCGCGTCGTCCTCAATCGGCATCTTCTGCTCCTTCGATTGCCTCTGCGGCGGCGATCCCGGAGAGCGCGCGCATCGCGTCCCCGGGGGCGGCCTCATCATTGGTCAGGTTGACCGGCTGGCCGGCCTGGGCCTGGGCGTCCTCGACGCGCTCGCGCAGCACCACGGCAGGATCGAGGCCCAGCTGGCGCTGCACCCGCTGGCGGCTGGTGATGCCCGCCTCCATCTCGGCCACCAGCGCCGGGACCTCCTTGGTCGGGTCGATCAGCGCGCGGCGCGGCGCCGTCCAGGTCACCGCAAAATCCGCCGGGCCCAGCCGGGGCCGCATGGTCCAGGCCTCGCGCAGCCAGCGCTCGATGCCGCGGCAGAACTGGTCGATCATCAGCAGCTGCTGCCAGGTCTCGATATTGCGGTCCATCTCCATCCGGCCCATGCGGGCCGAGGAGAAGTTCACCCGGCTCAGGTCCCCGGCGAGGGATTCATAGGTCAGCCCCAGCCCCATCGCGACCGCCGAGAGGTTCTGGCGCATGAACTGATCATAGCCTCCGGGCATCTGCGGCGGGGTGGTGAACGAGACGCTCTTGCCCGGCGGCAGTTCGGTGATCGTGCCCGGCCCCATCTCGCCCAGCCCCAGATCCCTGGCCCCCTGGTCGGGGTCGAGCGCATCGCCCGCAATCGGTTCCTCGCTGGAGACGAAGGCCGCAAGCAAGGCCGCGATCTTCTGCTTCAGGATCTCGCCTTCCTGGTAGTCGCTCATGTCGCCCAAGGTCAGCATGACCGGGGCAAACCAGCTGATGCCGCGCACCTGGCCGGGCCGGTCGGCGCGGCGGATATGCAGCACATCCGCCGCCGGCACCCGCACCGAGTCCAGCGCCAGGCGCCGGCTCGCGGCGCCGGGGTGCTGGCGCAGGATGTGATAGGCGACGACCGCGCCGGTGGGACCGTATTCCACGCCCTCGACGATCTCGTTCTGACCATTGGCGACCTTGGTCTGGTCAAGGTAATCCGCCTCCAGCAGCTCGACCTGGAAGGGCAGCGCCAGCCCGGCCCCGTAGGGCCCGACCCGCCAGCGCCGCCGCACCAGCACCTCGCCATCCTCGACCACGGCGTTCATCGCGGCGCGCTGAAGTCCCGGCAAGGCGTGCTGACCCATGGCGTCGATCGCCACCGTCAGCAGGTGGTCGCGGACCAGCTGATCAACCCGCGCCTTGCGGTCCGGATCATCATGCGAGATCGACGGCAGGATGCCCGATCCCACCACGTTGCCGGTGATCACCGATACCGCCCGGGCCGCGAAGGGGCGGTTACGCACGAAGTCCCGCGACAGATTGCGCAGCTGAGCCCGCGCCCCGGCCTGCCAGCCGGCGGCATCTGCCGAGCTGAGCGGCGCGCGCCAGCCGCTGGTGCGCCGGCCCCGGCTGGCGGCATCATAGTTCATCATCACCGAGAGCTGCGCCTTGGCCCGGATCCGGCGCAGGCCGCGTTCCGGCAGCACATGGGCGATGGTCCGGTCCAGCAGGCTGGGCCGGAACCCCGTGTCGGTCTTGCGTGCCATCACAGCCCCCGGTTGGTGCGCGGCGTCGCCTGGCGCAGGGTCGCGCGACGGCTGCGCCCCGCGAGTTCTGCCTCAAGATCGGCGATGATCCGGTCCATCTCGGCGAGCGAGCGATAGGAGATCGTCCGCCCGTCTTCGGACAGCTGGGTCACGCCAAGGGCTCTGGCGGTCCGCAGACGCGCCAGCTGGGTCGCTCGATCGACGGACATCAGTCCCTCCGTAGGAAATTGATCTTCTGCGCCGCGCGCTTGCGGCGCGGCGGCGTCTTCACCGGGGCCTGCGGCGCCGGACCCTCGGGAACGATGGGCACCGCCACATCGAAGAGGTCGGGCTGGGCGCCTTCGGGCGGGCCGCCGCGCTCGCCGTCCAGCCGGTCCCAGGCCCCGTCCGAGAGGTAGGTCCATTGCTTGAACCGCGCGCCGGCCTCTGCATAGAGCATGGTGTCGAGGCCCTCGTTCCGCCGCCCCGCCTCGGCGATGATCCAGCGGCTGACCATGGCGCCGGAACTGGCCCGCTTCAGCACCCGTACCTCTGCGGTGATCTGGCGGTAATACTCATCCCCCAGCCCGGTGGCGAAGCCGACATGGCCACGCTCCGCCGGATCGGCCTTGTCGAGCCAGCTGTAGAAGTCCGCCTTCAGCTGGCTGACCCCGACCACGAAGCCCTGCTGGCGCTTGCGCCGGGCCATCCGGTCGGAGCGGCGGTCGAACTCCATGCGCTTGAGCGCCGGGGCCGAGGCGCTGGTGCCGCCCTTGATCGCCATGACCCGGGTGTAGGGATGGCGCATCGCCCAGTCCCAGACATCCTCGGTATAGGCGCCGGTGTCGATCGCCAGCACATCCAGGCCAAAGCGCCGCCCGGCCCGGGTGCGCCAGGTGGATTTGAGGATTTGGTTCAGCGCCGCGCGGCACTCGGCGGTGCTGATGTGATGCGGGATCACCTGGTAGTCGATGGCCCAGCGGCGGTAATTGCGCCCGAAGGCGACGAAGTGCACCTCGGTCCGGTCGCCCTGGCAATCGACGCCCGCCGAGAAGATGAAGCCGCAATCGGGCAGCATCCCGCGCGGCAGCGGCTCGGCGACCTCCGGGTCGGCCTTCTCCACCCGATCGCGCAGCTTCTCCCAGTCCGGGCCGCGGCTGGCCTGTTCATAGGGCAGCCCCAGCACGTCGTTGTAGAAGGTCTGTTCGGTCTGGGCATCGGCGATGGCCTCGGGGGGCTCTGCCGTGTCGGTGCTGACCTCGACCCGCCCGGTCCAGCCCATGACCTGGGCGTATTCCAGAGCAATCGAGGCCCAGTCCCGCTGCGGCACATAGGCCCGCCAGAGGTGGAAGCCGGGGTGGTCCCCGTTCGGGTTGTGCGCCACCCATCGTCCGGCGGCGACCATGGCGACCTTGTGTTCATGCCCGATCACGCCGCCGCAGGTCTCGCAGGTAAAATGCGCGGCCCGCAGGCGTTCGGGATCGAGGTTGCGGCGGAAGTTCTCCCAGGTCAGCGGCGCCAGCGTCCCGCAATGGGGACAGGGCACGTGGTAGAACTCTTGCGTGGAGCGCGTGAAGGCCCGCGTCACCCGGCAGGTGCCGACGATCTGCGGCGTGGACACGCGGCCGATCTTGGCATCCTCGAACCCCGCCGCACGGCTGACCGCCATCATCTCCGGATCGCCCTTCGGCGTCATCTCGAACTTCGACACATCATCCAGCAGCACCAGCCGCCGCGTCGTGCCCGCCAGGTCATCGGGCGAGCCGGCGCTGGTGACCTTGAGCGTGCCATCGCGGCGCAGGGTCTCCTGGTTGTGCAGGGTGTCGGTCTGCCCGGCCCCGCTGCCCAGCCCATCACCAAAGATCACCCGCAGCCCCTCGGCCTCGCGGCGCAGCGGCATCCACTTCGCCCGCACCCATTCCGTGGCCGAGGACGAGGTCGGGTGCACGACCAGGCTGTCGAGGGGGCCGTATTCGTGCCAGGCCGCCACCGTCGGGTTGATGATCGAGACCGTCTTGCCCCATTGCGCCGAGCCACGAATGGTGACCTCCCGCGCGGGATGTTCGGGCGAGAGCACCTCGTGGATGCGGCGCAGGAAGGGGAAGCGCTCGATCTGGAACTGGCCCGGGAAGGGCGAGCGTTCGTCGAACCTGATGTTGCGTTCGCACCAGGCGGTGATGTCGGGCGGCGGCGGCGGCTTCATGGCGCGGGCAATCCCACGCAGCACTGCCGCCTCTGCCGAAGACAGAAATCCCATCAGCCGTCTTCCTCGCGTTCTGCATCGCTCAGCTCCGCCAGCTCGGCGGCCCGGGCCAGGGCACGGGCCCGGGCGGCCCGATGGTCGCGCCAGACACCCAGCAGCACGGCCCGGACCGAGCGGTAGTCCAGGTTCTCGGTATCGGCGATCTTGCGGGCGCCATCGCGCAGCGCGGCCTCGAACTGGCCGATCTCGCGGGCGACCAGCGCGGAGGCGCTGCGTTCGGCGGCCTCCGCAAGGATCCAACGGCCCTCCTCGCGTTCATTGTCGCGCCGCTTGCGGCGAAGATCCTCCTCGGCGTTCAGGATCCGCGCCAGCTCGTAGCGGTCGGGTTCCTTCGCCGGCAGACCCCGCTCGGGCTTGGGCAGGTCCGCAGGCGTGCTTTCCCCCGCGCGCAGCACCCGCCGGGTCCTGGCGCCATTGCCCAGCATCTGCGCCGGATCGAGATTGCGCCCGAGCGCCGCCATCGCCCGGCCCAGGTCAAAGCGCCGGCCCCGGCCCTCCCCGGTAAAGCATCCATCCAGAACACCGGACTGCACCCATTGCGTGACGCGCGGTCGGGAGACCTCCATCCGCTCGGCAAGCTCGGCTGCGGTCACCTGCATGGTCCCCTCCGTGGGTTAAGGTCCTGGGTTAAGGCTCCCGGTTAAGGCTGCAATCGCTGTTAAGGGGGGCGCGACCCCCGGGGTGCGAATTACCCCCGACGCAGGCCTTGCCGGGAAGGACCCGGGGCCTCAGCCCCCGGCCCGGGCCGCCCGTTCGACCGCCTTGGCGAGCGTCCGCTTCAGGTGCACGGGCAGCCGGGCCGCCCGGACCTCCTCGGCGCCGTCGAAGAAGCCGAGGCGCCGGTCGTAATGCGGGGCGAGCGCGGTGAAGTGCACCACCTTGGTGAGGCTGCCCCGCCCGTCGCGCTTCCAGATCCCGGGCGAGAGCTTCGATCCGGCCCGCGGCACGAAGAAGCCCGCGCGCTTGCGGTTGCGCTTCCTCGCCGCCTCGGTCGTGTTCGCCGTGGCATCGCGCTGCGCCTGCACCGCCGAGAGCGCCTGGTTGCGCTCGCCCACCTGCCAGTTGCCGTAGGCGTTGAGCTTCGCGCCGCTGGCCGGGATCACGCTGCGCAGCGCGCCCGCATAGGCCAGCCGGCTGTCGAGCAGCTTCTCCAGCCCGGTCTGGCCGCGCGCGCCGCCCGTCTCCTGCAGCTTGAGGTAATGGCGCCGGCCCACCGAGGGGCGCTCGATCACGCTGGCCTCCAGGTCGCCCGGCTTTGCCCGCCAGACCATGAAGGCGTTCTTGGTGAACCGCGTGGGCTTGTCGAAGACCACGTCCATGCGGGCCTGCACATGGTCCAGCACGTCCTGCGCCGTGTCGGTCAGCGCATAGGCCGCGGCCTGCTGCACGCCCCGGTCCTGAAGGTCGAGCGTCGCCGCCCCGAAGGCCGCAGGATCAAGCTTGAGCGTGAACATGACATATTCCTCACATGAAATGCCGAAGTGCGCTGCCATACAATGCGAAAGAATGGCGCCAATTTACGGTTTCTGTTCAATGGGCGAAAATAATCCGAAACACTCATGTGACTGCATCGGAGGACGGAGGACATGACGATGAAAGCTCTCAGCTCAATTTGCATCCTTGCTTTGATAAGCTCACCCTGTATTGGCGCGGAATATGGTGAAAAGACCGCGACAAGCACTTTCGAAATTGGCGACACATTGAAGGTACGAACCATGTGCTCCGCCGCAAAAGACGACGGAATGTCAGACACGGCTGTCACTATCGCAACAACCGTTAGCGCCGCATTGCCCGGTTATGTCCAAGCCTTGCTTTTGAAAGGCTTGGAACAAGCGTTGATAGTTTCTCCGGGCGAGGGATATTGCCTCGTCGTTGCAACAGCTCCAGGCGCGATCATCCCTTCCGGCGACATTTCAGCAGGGTCGATCTTCACCTCGGCAGTCAAAGACGGAAAAATTACTGCAACCGAAACTGACTCTCACGCCTGCAAGTTTCTCAACCGAACGGGAGTTTGCTGGGAGGAAGTGGAAAGCGGGAATGCCGAGCTTGACGGCGTTGTCGGATGCTTTGAAGCCGAGCAGGATGGAAAGATGTTCTCTGTCGTCACGGGCCGGGAGGATATTCTAGATGCTCTCAGCATCTCTGACACAGGCCCCAGTGCCAAATCTTGCAGTGAACGCGGCCTCGGCTTGCGAGATTAATGACAGTGCACCAACGGACACAAAAATGCCCGGCAGCGAGGGCTCGCTCCGGGCGCAATTGGTGATGATGATCCTTCTATGCGTTTTGGCAGGCTTAAGCGCAAGCCCCTAATTTTGGCCTTCCGCCAGATCGAAGCCCCGCATGCGCTCCAGCGCAGCGCAGAGCGCCTTGCGAAGCCCTTCCCGGGAAGGCTGATTGACCGCCCAATTACAGCTCTCCAGCACCGCCTCCAGCGACATCCCCCCAAGGCAGACCGCATCGACCAGGTGGCGGGCCGTGATCGCCGCGCGCTTGCGCCCGCCGGGGCGGATCCGGCGCACCTCCTTCGCCAGCCCGGGGCCGATGCGGCGATGCCAGAGCCGCAGCTGCTCGAAATCCCGGAAGATCGCCGCCTCGCGATCCCCGCCGCCGGCGCCCTGCCCGCGCACCGCCTCGACCGAGGAACAGCGCACGCCGCTGGCCGCGCAACGCTCGCTCAGCGCGGCATAGGCGCGGGCGATCTCGACCTGGCCGGTGGTGAAGGGCGGCACGAAGGGCGGCGCCTCGAAGACCGGGGCCGCCTGCCCGGCAGCGCGGGCCTGGGCGGCGGCGTCACGATGGGCGCGGCGGGCCTGCGCCACGACCCGGGCATGGCTGCAGCGCGCCTGCCGCGCCATCAGGTCGAAGGCATCGGCGGTGCGGGCGGCGCGGTGGCCTTCGTGGCCCGCGGCGCGGCGGGTGAAGCGACCGTCGGGCCCGGCCTCCATCCGCTGCGGGCGCACCGCGATCATCGGGCCGCGCGCCGGGGCGACGGGGATCTCGGGGCCGCAGACCTCGGGCGGGGTGGCGCGGGAGAGGATCTCGGCCAGGGCGCGGTCCGAGGTGCGGATCCGCTCCGCGGCAAAACTGGCCGGCCAGGTGTCGACCCAGGCGGTCTGGCGCGGATCGACGTAGACCGTGCGGGTCGGGCCGATGCCGGGGCGGCGGGGGAAGGTCGAATGGATGCTCATGCGCGGGTCTCCGGGATCAGGGTGCGGGCGCGGGCGTCGTCGCGCTGATGGGCGTCGAGCCAGGCGAGGTCGGCGGCATCGAGGCGCCAGCCGCGCCCCTGCTTGTCGCGCAGCCGCGCCAGGCGATCAGCCGCATCGCGGGACTGCTCGGCCAGGCGGCGGCGTTCCACGTCGTTCATCGGCGGGCGGTGGTGGCGCAGCCAGAAGCGGTACTCGGCCACAAGGCGCCCGGCGGCCAGGGCCTCCTGCCCGGCGACGCTGGCGAACCAGCTGGCGATGCCGGGCAGCTCATGCAGCGGGCGCGGCTGGGCCAGCTGGGCGTAGGCCACGAAGGTGGCGTGCGCCGGCCAGAAGCGGCGCGCGCTGCCCTCGCCCTTGTCGCGCAGGCTCTCGCGCAGGCGCACCAGGTTCGCCTCGTCGAGGTAGCCCAGTTCGTCCGCGATCCGGTCGAGGCGCTTCTGCCCCTCCTCGGGCGCCGTGCCCTTCGGAAAGCGAAAGCCCATCTCGGCCAGCGGCGCCAGCAACAGGCGGCGCACGCGGTCGCGTTTCGTCTCGGGTTGGGTTTGTCCGTCCATTCTCAGCCCCTTTCCTCGATCAGGCCATGAGCACGCAACTCGGGTTCCGGCAGATGCGCCTCGGTGCGCAGGCAGGCCCGGACCCGGCCCGAGACCGCCTCGGGGCGGATCGAGCCGCCCCGGCGGATGTGGCGGGCGATGTCCTGGGCTTCGGCGCGTTCGTCGGCGGTGAAGAACCCGGGGCCCCTCGCGTGTGCGCGGGCCCGCGCGGGGGCGCGCAAGGTTCCCTTCGGGTTATATTCAGGTTCGTGTCCGACCGTCCGGACACGGGATTGGTCAAAATCCGGACACGGGATTGCCCGTTTTCCGGACACGGCTCGGGGGGATTTCCGTGTCCGGATTTCGGACACGGCTGCCGTTTTTCCCTTGTTTTTCCGTGTCCGATTTTCGGACACGGACCCCTTGTTTTCCCGTGTCTGATTTCCGGACACGGACCCTTCCTCCGCCCCCACCCGAGTCCGGATTTCGGACACGGGCTGCGCGGCGGCCTCCTCCTGGAAATCGCAGCCGAGCAGGTAGAGGCTGGAGAGCTGCTTGCGCGTGGCCTTGTCCGAGCGCTGCACCCGGCGGATCAACCCCAGCCGCTCCAGCTCGTTCAGGTGCACGTTGACGGTCGAGCGGCTGATGCAGCACTCCTCGGCCAGC
>NZ_JAHIAB010000026.1:0-10329 GCF_018760365.1 Pseudooceanicola endophyticus | reverse complement strand
TTCGTCAGGTCAGGATCGCGGGGCCGGATCAGGCGCCGGCGTTCTTGTAGATGCCCAGGAAGCTGCTGGGCGCGGCCCCGAAGACATGGCGGGCGTTCATCGTTACCTTGTCGGGGTTCATGCCCTCGATGGTGCGCACCAGCGGGGCCTCGTGGCCTTCCAGGTAGGCGACCGAGATCGGCGGATTGTCCGAAGAAACCAGATACCAGGCCTTGTCGGAACCGCCCGCCGCCGCGCCGAGGTTCGGCACCGTGATCGGGGTCAGCGTGCCCTTGTAGGGGTTCACGTCGCTGTCCTTCGCGGGCGTGGTGGCCGTGGCGAACTTCAGCGCCGCGTTCTCCAGCGCCGGCGGCACCAGCAGCAGATCCGGCGTCACGTACAGGAAATCATCCGGATCCTTCGAGCCGAAGGCCGTCTGTTCCCACATCGCGGTGCGCGCCGCGCCCACCGCATCGTCCGAGATCACCGAGGCCGTTGCGGCCAGGTTCTTGTGATCGGCGTGGAACAGCGCCTTGCCGTCGGATTTCAGCTTGGCATTGCCCCGGATCAGCGTCCAGACCATGGCGCTTTCCATGGTGCGGGCGGCGATGGCGAACTCGCGCGGGATACGGGCGAAGGCGCCCATGTCGTCGTTCAGCACCGCCTCGAAGGTCAGGTGGATGGTGCGGCCCCGGCGCTCGACCTTGAGGCCCTCGGCCTCGTCGCGCAGCGTCGCCTCCTGGTACTCGCCGTTCTCCTTCACGGTCTTCAGCTGGAAGTCCCCGCCGAAGCGCACCGCGTGCTGTTCGCGGAAGTCCGACGCCGTGAGCGGCGTGCCGGTGACCCGCTGCCAGGGTGAACCGCGCCGCTCGTACTCGGCCATCAGCGTGCGGTTCATCACCTCGGTGGTGATATAGGCGAAGTCGGAGACGCCATTGGCACCGCCCATCATCGCGGTGGAGCGGAAGCCGGCATAGAGCGTCTCGTTGTCCGAATAGCTGCGCGAGCGCCCTGCAAGTTCCATCGCCAGGCCCCGCACGCGCATGCCGCGGAACTGCGCCCCCGGGCCCTTGAAGTCCTGCATCAGCGCCTGGATCATCCCTTCCATCCGCGTCTCGCCCTCGTCGCGGGTGATGCGGGCGCGCGGGCCGCCCTGCCCGGTCAGCGGTTCGGACTGCGCCATGAAGGCCATCATGCGGGTGCCGGCGGTCTCGGCAGTGGTGCCGTCGTCGATCAGCTGGTCGACCTGGGCCTCGCTCAGCTGGCCGGCCTGCATGAAGGGGCGCGCCATGCGGCGAATGTCGGACTGGCGCTGACGCTCGGCCTGCACGGCGCGCTGCGTGATCGCCGCCGGATCGGGCGCCGCCATGGTGGTGACCGGCGCGGTGGTGACCGGCGCGGTCGGCTGGGCCGAGGTTTCCGGGGTGTCGGTGGTGGGCGTGGTCATCGGGGTCTCCTTGTCGTGCCGTTCAGTGTCGTTCTGGTCATCGGCCACCGGGGCCGGGGTTTCCTCGGGCGCCAGCCGGGCCGCGCACATGCGCAGGTTGGCGACCGAGCGCATGTGCAGCGACATGACGGCGGCCATGCTGGGGGGATCGGGCGCGTCGGAGCCGGTGACCGCATCGGCAAAGCCGGCGGCCACCGCGTCGGCGGGGCCAAGCCAGGTCTCCTGGTTCATCATCCGCATGACGTCCTCGACCGCCTTGCCGGCGCGGGTCGCGTAGACGCCGGCATAGACCTGGGCCAGCCGGTCGAGGTCCTCGGCCTCCTTGCGCAGCTCTTCCGCCGTGCCGCAGATGCCCCGGCTGGGGTTGTGGATCATCAGGAAGGATCCGGCGGTCATCTCGATCCGGTGCGCCGACATGATCATCAACGAAGCGGCCGAGGCGGCGATGCCGCCCACCACCACCTGCACCCTTCCGGGATGGACTTCGAAGGCGGCGCGGATCGCCTCGCCCTCGTAGGGGCTGCCGCCGGCGGAATTGACGCGCACGGTCACGTCGCCGTCGAAACGCGACAGCGCCGTACGCACCATCCGGGCCGAGAAACAGCCGGTGTCCATGTACTGGCACAGCTCGTGCGGCAGCACGTCGCCCTCCAGAATGATCTCGCCGTTCAGGATCAGGTCAGTCCCGTCCATCGTCTTCCTCCTGTTGCGGTTGGGCGGCGGGCACTGCCGGGGCGCCTTCGCGCCGGGCGTCCTCGGCCCGTTCCCGGGCGATCACATCGGGGTCGTAGCCCATCTCGCGCTGCTTGCGCTGGCGCGAGGTCAGGCCCGCCTCGATCTCCTCGACCGCCGCGCCGATCTCCTTCGACGGGTCGATCAGCGGGCGGCGCGGCGGGGTCCAGTCCAGCGCCTCGGGCGGCGGCGGCAGGCGCTGCGCGTGCTGTACCAGGCGCCAGGCCTCCAGCGTCCAGCGGGCAATCCCGTGGCACATCTGGTTGATGATCAGCTGCTGCTGCCAGACCTGGATGAAGCGATCCATCTCCATCCGGCCCATGCGGCCCGAGCTGAAGTTGACGCCGGTCAGATCGCCGAAGCTCTCGTAGGTCAGGCCAAGGCCGGTGGCGATCACCCGCACGCCCTCGCGCATGAAATCCGGATAGCCATCGACCCGGGGCGGTTCGGAGGGCGTCACCTTCTGGCCCGCCCCCAGCCCCACGATGGCGCCCGGGGCGATCTCTTCCAGCCTGCCGCCGTTGAAGACCTGCCCGTCGTCGCCGGCTTCCACGAAGAAGGCCAGCAGCGAGGCGACCTTCTGCTTGAGGATCTGCGCCTCCTGGTAATCGCTCAGCTCGCCGATGGTCATCATCACCGGCGCAAGCCAGGGCACGCCGCGCATCTGGCCGGGCCGGTCGATGCGGCGCACATGAAGGATCTGCTGCGCCGGCACCCGGCGGCTGGTAAAGCGCGCGCCCTTCAGATGCAGCCCGTCGCCGGGGTGCATGTCATAGAGGTGATAGGCCACCGCCTTTCCGGTGGGGCCGTATTCGATGCCCTCGATCACCTCGTTGCGCCCGTAGCTGGTCAGCGTCTCGTCCAGGTAGTCGACCTCCAGCAGCTCGACCTGGAACGGCAGGCGCAGGTCGGGTTCATGGCGCAGGTCGCGCATGCGGCGGCGGATCAGGATCTCGCCATCGCTGAAGACCGCGTTCATCACCTGCCGTTGCAGGCCGGGCAGCGCCTCGACCCCGTGGGTGTCGATGGCCGATGTCAGCAGGTGGTCACGGATCACCGCCATGGCCTCGACGGCGGCCTCGGGCGTGGCGGCGCGGACCGAGGGCATGATGCCGGTGCCCACCACGTTGCCGGTCACCACCGCCTGCCCCCGTACCGCCAGCGATCGGTTGCGGATGAAATCCCGCGACAGGTTGCGCAGCTGCCGCCGGCTGCGCCCCGCCGCCGTGTCGGCATCGGTGGCCGGCGCGGCCCAGCCGTAACTGCGCCGCCCCTTTTTCGCCGCATCGTAGTTCATCAGCACCTGGGCACGGGCGCGCGCCGCGATCCGGCGGGCGCCATGCTCCGGCGCCAGGGACAGGACGGTCCGGTCGATCCAGTTCGCCATCACAGACCCCGCGTGCTGCGCGCATAGGCCAGCACCGGCCCCGAGGTCGGGCGCCCGGCGATCTCGGCCTCCATCTCGCGCAGCTGGCGGCGCATCTCGACGAGAGAGGCGTAGGTGACCTCCTCGCCGTTCAGCTTGTAACTGGTCGCGCCGCGCGCGAGGGCCGCCCGCAGCGCGTCGACCTGGGTCTGGCTGTAGGCCATAGGTTACCTCCGTTTCAGGAAATTGATCTGCGCGGGCACGGCCCGGGGCGGCTCGGGCGGCGGATCGGCCCGACGTTTCTCTTCGGTAGCAACCGCATGGACGTTCTGCGGCCCCAGCACCGCCCAGTCGGGCGGCGCCTCGGGGTTCATGCGGTTCAGGCCCTTGTGCTCGGCCAGGGCCAGAGCCTGGACCGAAAGGTCGAGCGTCTCGTTCCGGGTGACGCCCTGTTTCTTGGTGTAGCCCTTCAAGCCGCGCTCCTCGGCCAGCAGCTCGGCCAGGGCCTCGGTCTCCAGCCAGTCCGGCAGGTGCTGGGCCCCCATGCCGCGCTCCATCCGGCCCAGGGCCGCCAGCACGCTGTCCTTCAGCCGGTCGACGGCCATGTTCAGCAGCTTGATGCCCCGGGCCTTGCGCCCCCTTGAGCCGCGCTCGGGCGCCTCGTGCCAGACCCGGTCGCGCTGGTGGAACCCGCCACGCCCGATGGAGAGGAACCACAGATGCCCCTGCCCGTCCCGGCGCCGCGCCCGCCAGAAGGCCTCGGCCTTGTCGGACCAGCCCGGCGGGCCGTTGAAGTCGATGACCAGGGCGGCGGGCGTCAGTGCCCAGGGCTGCCCCTCGACCGGCCAGGCCCGGCTCGCGAGATCAAGCAGCGCATCGGCATCTTCGCCGTAGCGGCCCGGATCAAGCAGCCGGTAACGCCCGTCCTCGTTCTTCGCGCGCGGCGCGTGGTCCGGGGGCTGCGAGATCGCGAAACGCTCGATCACGATCCGCTCGCCCTGCAGGCCCCAGGCCATCACCAAAACCTCGAAGCGGTTGCCCTGCACATCGACCGAGACGGTGAGGAACCGCGTCCAGCCCGGCGCCACGCCACGTGGCAGGGTCACCGCCGCCTCGCGCAGCTGGGTCGTGGTCAGGGCGGCCCCGTCCGTCTCGGAAGGCCGCAGGAAGGGCTCGGCCCGGTCGGTGAAGAAGACCCGCGACAGCTCGGTGTAATCGCCGAAGGTCTCGGCCTGGCGGCGGGCCAGCTCGTAGGCGCTGACCAGCCCTTCCCAGCTCGCGAAGGCCGCCGCCGCGCCGTTCAGCGAATAGCTGGCGACATCGGTGGCGCGCAGCGCGGGATCATCGATCCGAACCAGCGCCCGGTGGCCGTCCTCACCGATCCGCGTGCCCTCGTGCAGCCAGCCGCCCTGCCCGGCCAGCGCCCGGCGGTTCAGCTCGACCTTGTGGCGGTGGGCGTAAAGCTCTCCGCAATGCGGGCATTCCATCTGCGCCTGCGCGCCGGCCTCGGCGGGCTCCAGCCCGTCATCATAGAGAAGACGCGTGAAATGGGGCTCGAACAGTTCCCCGCAGTTCCGGCATTCCCAGTACCAGCGCCCCCGGGTCCCCTCGTTATAAATCCGCACGATCCCGCCCGAGACCGGTGGCAGCTCATGAGGGTTCAGCAGGCCGGGCCGCCATTCGGGGTCCGTCACCGGGAAGGCGGGCGTGCTTTCCAGCAGCACGCAGCCGCGGCTCATGAAGGTACGGATCCGCTGACGCGCCATGCCGTAGGGGCTGCCTTCGGGCGCGTCCTTGGGGCCAAGGATCTGCTTCATGTGGTCGTAATCGGTCATCAGCACCAGCCGCTGGCTGCGCGAGGACAGCTGGTTGGCCACCGGATAGCCGATGGCCAGCCGCATCCCCCGGAAGCGCTTGCGACTGAAGGTATCGTCATCACGCCCCCGGCCCAGGCGCTCGTGGATCTCGGGGCTGTTGCGGATCGCCGGGTTCAGCTTCTCCTCGACCCAGGCGTCGGCATCGGTCTTGGTCATGTGGATGACCTGCACCGGATCGGGGGCCGAGGTGATCGCATGGGCGGCCACGGTCATCAGCATCTGCGTCTTGCCAGATTGCGACGGACCGACAAAGCAGACCGCCTTGAAGCGACGCGATTGCGTCACGTCGGCGGGCTCGACCGTGTAGGGTGCGACCTGACGGTCGAAGCTGCGCCAGTCCCCGGCGATGGGCACCCGCAGGTGGCGTTCGGCCGCGTCGGTCACCGTGATCCGGCTGGGCGGGTCCAGCAGCGGCAGGCTGTCGGCCAGGATCTCGGTCGGGGCGCGCCAGGCGGGCAGCGGCGGGATGTGCAGCACGGAGGCCGCGCGGTCAGCCATCATCACCATCACAGCAGCGCCCCCTGCGCGGTGGGAAGCGGGCGGACCTGGGCCGGGCCCAGCACGTCCCGTTCGATGCGTTCGCGCAGCTTCTCCAGCATGCCGTCGCAATGGCGCTGGACGATCTGCACCTCGGCGGATTGCAGGCCCAGCTCGCGCTCCAGGTGGTCGGGCAGCGTGCCCATGCTGGTGCGGATGACGCCCATGAGATCCTCGATCAGCTCCTGGACGCGGGCGGCGCGCACCAGCTCTCCGCGCTGCTCCGCGACGCGGTTGCGGTGATATTCGGCCTCGGACCATTCCCGCAGTTCCTTGGCGGTCAGGCCCGCCTCCTCCTCCTGGCCGATGTCGAGGTTGCGGAAGGCCAGCGCGTTGCGGGCGTTCTGCGCATCCCGGCGCGCGCGCAGGCTCTGCTCGGCCTCCTCGCGATGCGCGCGCCAGGCCCAGCAGTGGCTCAGGCTCAGCGCATAGGCCACGCCATTGCGCCCGCCCGAGAGCACGGGCATGCCCTTGCCGATCCAGTCGGTGATGGTGTTCTCCGAGACGTCGAAGACCCGGGCCAGTTCGGTGCGGCTGAGTGGTGTACCGTCGTCGCTGGCGCCTTCGGGCAGCGGAAAGCGCGCAAGGTCAAGCACCTGGCCGTCGGCCAGCGTGATGCGGTCGGTCATGGTGGAAACCCCAACAACAACAGGAACCCCAACAAGCAGAGGTCCCCGGGAATGGTCTGTGCGATGACACGGGGTGCGAATTACCCCTGTGCGGGCGTCGCCCGGGAAGGACCCGCGGGCCTCAGCCCCCGGCCCTGGCCGCCCGTTCGACCGCCTTGGCCAGCGTCCGCTTCAGGTGCACGGGCAGCCGCGCCGCCCGGACCTCCTCGGCGCCGTCGAAGAAGCCGAGGCGCCGGTCGTAATGCGGGGCGAGCGCGGTGAAGTGCACCACCTTGGTCAGGCGGCCCGCGCCGTCGCGCTTCCAGATCCCGGGCGAGAGCTTCGACCCGGCCCGCGGCACGAAGAAGCCTGCGCGCTTGCGGTTGCGCTTGCGCGCCGCCTCGGTCGTGTTCGCCGTGGCATCGCGCTGCGCCTGCACCGCCGAAAGCGCCTGGTTGCGCTCGCCCACCTGCCAGTTGCCGTAGGCGTTGAGCTTCGCGCCGCTGGCGGGGATCACGCTGCGCAGCGCGCCCGCATAGGCGAGCCGGCTGTCGAGCAGCTTCTCCAGCCCGGTCTGGCCGCGCGCCCCGCCCGTCTCCTGCAGCTTGAGGTAATGGCGCCGGCCCACCGAGGGGCGCTCGATCACGCTGGCCTCCAGGTCGCCCGGCTTTGCCCGCCAGACCATGAAGGCGTTCTTGGTGAACCGCGTGGGCTTGTCGAAGACCACGTCCATGCGGGCCTGCACATGTTCCAGAACGTCCTGCGCCGTGTCCGTCAGCGCCCAGGCCGCGGCCTGCTGCACGCCCCGGCTTTGCAGGTCGAGCGTCGCTGCCCCGAAGGCCGCAGGATCAAGCTTGAGCGTGAACATCTGGCCTCCGGACACAAAAACGCCCGGCAGCGAGGGTTCGCTCCGGGCGCAATTGGTGATGATGATCCTTCTATGCCTCCGGGGTGATCTAACCGTCAACCCCCATTCTGCGGCGACACCAGGTCAAAGCCCTGCATCCGGTCCAGCGCCGCCGCCAGGGCCGACCTGAGCCCCTCGACCGCCTTGCCGGACTTTTCCCAGCCGTGGGCGTCCAGCACCTCGGCCAGGGTCAGACCGCCGATGCAAACCTGGTCGACCAACTGCCGTGCGTAGATCGCACCGCGCTTGCGGCCACCGGGGCGGATGCGGCGGACCTCTTTCGCCAGCCCCGGACCGATACGGCGATGCCAGAGCCTCAGCTGCTCAAAGTCCCGGAAGATCGCCGCCTCGCGGTCGCCGGCGGTGCCGCCGGACCGGCTCAGGGTCTCGAAGGAGGAACAGCGCACGCCACTGGCGGCACAGCGTTCGCTCAGCGCGGCATAGTCCCGCGCGACCGCCACCTGCCCGACCGAGAACGGCGGCAGGAAGACCGGCGCCACGAAGTCCGGCAAGGCCGCCTGCCCCTCCGCAACCGCCCGCGCATGGGCCTCCCGCGCCAGCTTCACCTTCCGGGGATGCGCGCGCAAAGCCTGGGCTTCCATCAGGTCGAAGGCATCGGCGGTGCGGGCGGCGCGGTGGCCCTCGTGGCCGGCGGCGCGGCGGGTGAAGCGACCGTCGGGCCCGGCCTCCATCCGCTGCGGGCGCACGGCGATCATCGGGCCGCGCGCCGGGGCGACAGGGATCTCGGGGCCACAGGCTTCGGGCGGGGTGGCGCGGGAGAGGATCTCGGCCAGGGCGCGGTCCGAGGTGCGGATCCGATCCGCGGCAAAGCTTGCCGGCCAGGTGTCGACCCAGGCGGTCTGGCGCGGATCGACGTAGACCGTGCGGGTCGGGCCGATTCCGGGGCGGCGGGGGAAGGTCGTATGGATGCTCATGCGCGGGTCTCCGGGATCAGGGTGCGGGCGCGGGCGTCGTCGCGCTCATGGGCGTCGAGCCAGGCGAGGTCGGCGGCATCGAGGCGCCAGCCGCGCCCCTGCTTGTCGCGCAGCCGCGCCAGGCGATCGGCGGCATCGCGGGAGTGGTCCGCGATGCGGCGGCGTTCCACCTCGTTCATCGGCGGGCGGTGGTGGCGCAGCCAGAAGCGGTACTCGGCCACAAGGCGCCCGGCGGCCAGGGCCTCCTGCCCGGCGACGCTGGCGAACCAGCTGGCGATGCCGGGCAACTCGTGCAGCGGGCGCGGCTGGGCGAGCTGGGCGAAGGCCACGAAGGTCGCATGCGCCGGCCAGAAGCGGCGCGCACTGCCCTCGCCCTTGTCGCGCAGGCTTTCGCGCAGGCGCACCAGGTTCGCCTCGTCCAGGTAGCCCAGCTCGTCCGCGATCCGGTCGAGGCGCTTCTGCCCCTCCTCGGGCGCCGTGCCCTTCGGAAAGCGAAAGCCCATCCCGGCCAGCGGCGCCAGCAACAGGCGGCGCACGCGGTCGCGTTTCGTCTCGGCTTGGGTGTGTCCGTCCATTCTCAGCCCCTTTCCTCGATCAGGCCATGAGCACGCAGCTCGGGTTCCGGCAGATGCGCCTCGGTGCGCAGGCAGGCCCGGACCCGGCCCGAGACCGCCTCGGGGCGGATCGATCCGCCCCGGCGGATGTGGCGGGCGATGTCCTGGGCTTCGGCGCGTTCGTCGGCGGTGAAGAACCCGGGGCCCCTCGCGTGTACGCGGGCCCACGCGGGGGCGCGCAAGGTTCCCTTCGGGTTATATTCAGGTTCGTGTCCGACCGTCCGGACACGGGATTGGTCAAAATCCGGACACGGGATTGCCCGTTTTCCGGACACGGCTCGGGGGGATTTCCGTGTCCGGATTTCGGACACGGCTGCCGTTTTTCCCTTGTTTTTCCGTGTCCGATTTTCGGACACGGACCCCTTGTTTTCCCGTGTCTGATTTCCGGACACGGACCCCTCCTCCGCCCCCACCCGAGTCCGGATTTCGGACACGGGCTGCGCGGCGGCCTCCTCCTGGAAATCGCAGCCCAGCAGGTAGAGGCTGGAGAGCTGCTTGCGCGTGGCCTTGTCCGAGCGCTGCACCCGGCGGATCAGCCCCAGGCGCTCCAGCTCGTTCAGGTGCACGTTGACGGTCGAGCGGCTGATGCAGCACTCCTCGGCCAGGGTCTGCTGGGAGGGGTCACAGCGCCGGGTGTGCTGGTTGTGACAATTGGCCAGGAAGACCAGCACCAGCTTGGTGGCGGGCTTCAGCTCCCGCTGGGCGAAGGCCCAGTTCATTGCTTCGATACTCATTTGGGGTCCCGGGTCTTCTGGGGTCAGGGGCGCTGGCCGGCGCGGCGCAGGGCGGCGGGGCCGACGGCGATGCGGATCTTCTCCAGCATCTGCACCGAGGCCGCGATCTCTTCCGAGAGCGTCGAGAGCTGGCCCTCCAGCACCTTCATCCGGGCGCTCAGCCCGTCGATGTCCTGGTTGCCGCCATTGTCCCCGAACAGGTCCTGGCGCAGCTGGGCGACCCAGCCGGGGCGCTCGGGAAAGCCCAGGACCGCCGCGACCGTGGCGTCGCTCTCGCAGCCCAGGTAGCAGCCGGCGGCGGTGTCGTAGACGGCGGCCAGCAGCTCCGCGATCTCGCGCTTCTGGGCGCGCGAGGGCGCCGGCGGGGGCAGTTCGGACGGGTTCTTGGCCCGGGGTTTGGGTGCAGACGACATCGCCTTCCTCCTTGCCTCGCATCCCGGGCAGAGCAGCCGGCCATCCGCCAGCGCCCACCCGATGCGATTGATCTTCTGGGAAATTTCGGCCTGTCCCCGGCTGGGGCAGGCAAAGGTTTCGACACGACCACAGGTGTCGCAAAGCGCCGTGGCGCGGGGCTGTCCCGGCTCGCGCGCGCG
>NZ_JAHIAB010000025.1 GCF_018760365.1 Pseudooceanicola endophyticus | reverse complement strand
CGGCTTTGTCGAGCAGAGCAAGCGCGTGTCACCGACCCGCTGCCCGGCAGGCGATGCATGCATCGCCGAGAGGGGGCTTGATCAGCTTCGAGCGCAATCGCTACAGCGTCCCCGCCTCCTTCGCCAATAGACCAGTCAGCCTCCGGATTTACCCCGATCGCCTCGTGGTCGCTGCGGAAGGGCAAATCCTGTGCGAGCACGAGCGGCTGATCCAGCGATCTCACCATCTGCCCGGCAGAACGATCTACGACTGGCGCCATTACCTGGCGCTCGCCATTGTCCTCGGACCAATGGCGGACAAGGCTCGCTCCAGCGAAAGCCAGGAGCCCTGCGCAATGGCGCCCCCTTCGTGGACCTGCCGCCCGCCTTCCGGCAATTGCAGAGCCAATTGCTGCGACGGCCTGGCGGAGACCGGGAGATGGTCGACATCCTGGCCCTGGTCTTGCATCACGACGAGCAAGTGGTGCTGACCGCGGTCGAGCTGGCGCTCTCCGAGGGCGTAGCGACCAAGACCCACGTCCTAAACCTTCTGCACCGCCTGATCGACGGGAAGTCGACCGACGCTCCCTCCATCGACCCGCCGGGCGCCTTGGCCCTCAAGCGAGAGCCCCGGGCCAATGTGGAGCGCTATGACGAGCTGCGGCCTCGCGATGCTGGTGGCCGCCATGCGTCATGACCCAGCCAGCGGTGCCATCGTGATCATGGCTCGCGCAGCCTCAAGATGCACGGGATGGCCCAAGCCGTGACCGACCTGATCGAGCAGGGTGCGCCGGCATTCGAAGCCGTCACGCTGCAAGCGTGCCTCCGGCGCGACGCCGATCCTGACGCAGCTCCTGAAGGCTGAGGTCGCGGAGCGCGAGGTGCGCTCCATCGCCTACCACATGAAGGTGGCACGCTTCCCGGCCTACAAGGATCTGCCCAACTTCGACTTCTCGTCCAGCGAGATGAACGAGGCAACGGTGCGCCAGTTGCATCGCGGCGAGTTCATGGAAGGAGCGCAGAACGTCGTTCTCATCCACTGCCCGGCAGGGCATTGCGCAGCAATGTCCCGAGAGGGGCGGCCCCGGCACTGGGAAGACCCACATCGCAACCGCGCTCGGCATCCATGCCATCGAGCATCATCGCCGGAAGGTGCGCGTCTTCTCGACCATCGAACTCGTCAACGCTCTCGAGCAGGAGAAGGCCAAGGGAAAAGCCGGATACATCGCGGAAACCCTCACCCGCCTCGACCTGGTGATCCTGGACGAGCTTGGATACCTGCCGTTCAGCGCTTCAGGAGGCGCCTTGCTCTTCCATCTGCTGAGCAAGCTCTACGAGCGCACCAGCGTGATCATCACCACGAACCTCGGCTTCAGCGAGTGGGCCACAGTGTTCGGTGACGCCAAGATGACCACCGCGCTCCTCGATCGGCTGACCCATCGCTGCCACATCCTCGAGACCGGAAACGACAGCTTCCGCTTCAAGGACAGCGCGGCCGCAGCCACCCGGAAAAAGAGGGAGGGAAGCCATGTCTTGACCCAATCATGACCCGCTCAGCATAATCCAAGGTGGGTCACTTCTCGATGGAAACCCCGGGTCAGTTCTGGGTGGAAATCAACACCCGTAGGTCTTCCTATCAGCCGTCGCTCGCGCCGCTACTGTGCTGTTCTGGTTATGAGTCCTGAGCCTAGCCGAGCATAATACGTTTTGTGATCTTCGCCGCAGGTCGGGGCCTTTCCGGTCCAAACCGACATCGTGCACGGGTGTCGGGGAATGCGGAAATTTTCACTGCGGGATACCGAACGGTGCAGCAGGCGTTTTCCGATATCCGATGTGACCGCTCAGATTCCAGCGCCGTGTTGAAACTCGGCCCGAGGCGGATCACTTGACCGGCCTTGGTATCCGCATTGCCGGAAACCGTGATGTGGCTCTGGTCTTTGATGACCTGCGTCGCGATGCAGGTGCCCTCGTTGGCAAAGGCTCCGGCCCGGTGATCCACCGACGTTCGCCAGCAAAGCCACAGGCAATTCAGGTCATCGCAGGCGATCTGATCCAGGGCCGCCGGGGAAGCCGTGCAGGGGGAACGGGCGGGATGACGGCTCATCAGCGGCCAGGTCGCGGTGCCGGGGTTCTGACCCGGGAAAAGGCATTGCGCCGGGCCTGTCGGGGATGGGCGGTCGGCAACGGCGCCCCTGGGCTCAGATGTCCTGGAGGGGAGGGTCGCTCTGCTCGGTCTCGAGGCCCGGGATCTCAAGCGCGGCGACGGCGCGGCGCATTTCTTCCATGAAGACCTTCAGCAGCCCCGAATGGGGGATGCCGCGCCGGGTGAACATCATGCAGTGCACCGGGCAGTCCTGTGCCAGCGGCCTTGCCACCAGCCCGCCAGCGCCGTTCAGATAGGGCTGGGCCGACCAGGGATCGACGATGCACACGCCCATGCCGCTGGCCGCGAGCGACGCGGCGGTCTGGCAGTAGCGGGTTTCCAGCTGCGGGTGATAGGTCACATGGGATTCTTCGAAGGCCCGGGCGACCATGCGCCCAAGATAGCTTTCCTGGTCGATGCCGATGAAACGCTCTCCGGTCAGGGCGGCGACCTCGATTCTGTCCTGGCGGGCCAGGGGGTGGTCCTGCGGCAGCAGCGCCACCATCTGCCCCACCCGCAGCTCTTCCGAGTTCACGTTGGGAAAGCGCCCCGAGGCCAGGCCGATGCCGACGTCCGCCTGACCGGTCTGGACCGCATGGAGCACGTTGTCGAGACGACGCACGTCGAAGCTGACGGTGACATCGGGGCGGCTGTCGAGGAAGCCGCGCATCGCCTGGGGGATCACCGAATAGCCCGGCGGCGGGGTGGCGATCACCCGCAGGCGTCCGACCCGCCCGTTGCGCAGATCGCGCGCGCGCATGGCGAAACTGCGCACGATCCCGAACAGCGGCCGGATTTCCTCGTAGAGGTTGCGGGCCTCCAGCGTCGGTTCCAGGTGGCGCCCGGTGCGTTCGAACAGGGTCAGGCCAAGCTGCGCCTCAAGCTGGCGCAGCCCCGCCGAAACGGCGGGCTGCGAGATCCCGAGGCTTTCCGCCGTGGCCACCGTCGTGCGCTGGCCCATCATGGCGGCAAAGATCTCCAGCAGGCGCATGGAGGTTTCGGGCAGATTGTCGGGGCCCTTGGTCATTCCGCTTCCGTGTCGAAATCGAAACCGGGGTCGCCCTGCACGGCGGCAATGGCCTGGGCCATGGCGGCTGAAACGGGATCGACGATTGCCAGCCCGGTCTCGGCCTCCAGCCGGGCGCGGATCGGCGCCATGCCGGCACAGCCCAGCACGATGGCGCCCGCACCCATGGCGCCCAGTTCCTCGGCCCGGGTGCGGATCAGGGCATAGGCCTCGGGATCGCGCATCGGGGCCTCGGCAGAGCAGCCCGAAAGGTGCAGCTCGCCCGCAAGCCGTCCCTCGATCCCCATCATCCGCATCTTGCGCAGGTGACGGGGGATCGACTTCGGCCCAAGGGCGATGACGCCGAACCGGTCGGCGCGCGCCATGGCCGAGAGCAGCGCCGCCTCCTGGCAGCCGATGGCGACGGGGCCGCCCTCCATGGCGCGCAGCAGGTCAAGCCCGGGGTCGGAAAAGCAGCCGGTGATCACCACCCGCGCCGGGGTCCGGCGGGCCAGTTCCAGCACCCCCAGCCCGGCGCGCGCCACGTCTTCATCGCTGGCGATGGTTGCGGGGCTGTCGGGCAGGTCCAGCGTCTGAAGGCTCAGCCCCGCCGGCAACATGGCCCGCGCCGTACGATCCATGCCGCGCGTCACGGTGCCCGAGGAGTTGGGGTTGATCAGCAGGATATCGGTCATCCGCGCAGGTCCGTGCCAAAGTTCTGGGCCGGGTCGAATTCCTTGACCGGAGTACCGGGGCGGGCGCGCAGATCGACGGGGGCGCGGCCGAAGAAGCGGCCCTGGCCTTCGGAGGCCTTCAGTTGGCCCTTTTCGACGATCACCTCGCCACGGGTCATCACGACCTCGGGGCGGCCGGTCAGTTCGCGGCCCTCCAGCGGCGTGTAATCCATGTTGTCATGCTGGTCCGCCAGCGTGACGGTGTAGCGCGCCTCGGGGTCCCAGATGGCGATATCGGCATCCATGCCGGGCGCGAGGCGGCCCTTGGTGGTGCAGCCGAAGACCTTGGCAGTGTTGGTGCTGCTGAGGCCGACGAACTGTTCCAGCGTGATCCGCCCGGCCATCACGCCTTCGGAGAACAGCCAGGGCAGCCGCAGTGCGATGCCGGGCATGCCGTTGGCGATCTTGGGGTAGGGGATGTCGAAGCCGTTCAGGAACTTGCCGGTCGCATCCGCGCGGTAGGGCGCGTGGTCGGAATGCACGCCGACGAAGGTGCCCATGCGGATGTGATGCCAGAGCGCTTCCTGCGTCTGGGCATCGCGCAGCGGCGGAGAGCAAATGTATTTCGCGCCCTCCATCCCGGGCCGGTCCAGGTCGTCGCGGGTCAGCGACAGGTATTGGGGGCAGGTCTCGGCAAAAAGCTTCGCTCCGTTGAACTGTTCGCGGCGGATGATCTCGGCGCCGCCCTCGGTCGAGACATGGACGACGAAAAGCGTCGCATCGGCGAGCTTGGCCAGTTGGACGGCACGGTTGATCGCCTCCTGCTCGGCCAGTTCGGGGCGCGAGATGGCGTGGTATTTCGGCGCGGTCAGGCCGCGCTCGGCCAGCTGGCGGTTCATCCATTTGACCATGTCGTTGTTTTCGGCATGGACCATGGTGATGGCGCCGTGCTTGCGCGCCACCGTCAGGATGTCCAGCATCCCGCCATCGCCGATGTTCATCAGGTCATAGGTCATGAAGACCTTGAAGCTGGTGATGCCGCGCCCGAAGGCGCGCGGCAGCTGATCGGCCAGCACCTCGGGCCGGGGGTCCGAGATGATCAGGTGATAGGAATAGTCGATGACCGAACGCGCGCCGCGCGCATCATAGGTGGCCAGCACCTCGTCGACATTCTCGCCGCGCTGCTGGGCGGCGAAGGGAATGAAGGAGGAGTTTCCGCCGAAGGCCGCCGAGATCGAGCCCGACAGGTAGTCATCCGCCGTCATCACCCCGGAAGAGCTTTCCTGGGCGATATGGGCGTGGGTCTCGATCCCGCCGGGCATGACGATGCGGCCGCCGGCGTCGATGCGGCGCGTGCCGCCCGAGATCTTCTCGGCCATGGCGGCGATCTTGCCGTCCCTGATGCCGATGTCGCCGGTGCTGACGCCTTCGGTGGTGGCGATCTGGCCGCCGTGGATTACGCAATCGAAAGTCATGGGGTTACTCCGGCAGCTTGACGCCCGTCTGGGTGGCGATGCGGCCATAATGTTCGATCCGGCGGTGGGCTGCAAAGTTGAAGACGGTGGACTTGCCGAAGGCGCATTTGGCGAAATCGGCCTCGGCGGTGATCAGCTCGTCTTCCTCGGTCTCGGCGCGGGCGATGACGAAGCCGTCGGGATCGACGATGATCGTGCCGCCGATCATGTGGTTGCCGTCTTCCAGGCCGCACTTGGCCACGGCCATGGCATAGGTCGAATTCTGGTAGGCCCCGGCGCAGACCGACAGGTCGTGGTGGTAGATCCGCTTCTCAAGCCCCTCGTCCTTCGACAGGTTGTTCTGCGAGGGGGTGTTGTAGCCGATGCAGACCAGCTCCACGCCCTGCAGGCCCAGCTCGCGCCAGCTTTCCGGCCAGCGGCGGTCATTGCAGATCGCCATGCCCATGATGGCGCCCTGGTTGCGCACCACGTTGAAGCCGGTGTCGCCGGGCAGGAAGTAGCGCTTTTCCAGGTGCTGGTGGGTGCGTTCGGGTTCGAACTCGGCATGGCCGGGCAGGTGGGTCTTGCGGTACTTCAGCACGATCTCGCCCTCGGGGCTGACCAGGATCGCGGTGTTGTAATGGTCGCCTTCCGGCGTCAGCTCGCAATAGCCGAAGGTCATGCCCATGCCGTATTCCTTCGCCTTCTCGAACAGCGGCGCGGTGGCGTGGCTCGGCATTTCGGACTCGAACCAGTGGTCGAACTCGGCCCGGTCCTCGACGTAGAAGCGCGGGAAGAAGGTGGTCAGGCACATCTCGGGGTAGGCGATGAAGCCCGCGCCCTTCTGGTGCGCCTGCTCCATCAGCGCCAGCATGCGTGCCACGACGGCTTCGCGGCTCTCGTCCTTCTGGATGCCGCCCATCTGTGCTGCGGCCAGGATCATGCGTGTCATCTTTACGCTCTCTTCTATTGGTTCAATGGCTGGACGAAAGGCCGCGCTGGTAGCGCGAGACGACGCGGACAAGCGGCCAGAGGAGGACAAGGTACATGCCGGCGGCCAGCACCAGCGGGGAGGAGTTGTAGGTGACCGAGCGGGCCATGTTGGCGTTGTAGAGCAGCTCGGAGAGCGACACGACGGAGGCCAGGGAGGTCAGCTTGACCACCTCGACGGTGTTCGACAGCAGGTCCGGCAGGACGTTGCGGATCGCCTGCGGCAGCACGACATGGATCAGCGTCTGAGGGCCCGAGAGGCCGGTGGCACGCGCGGCTTCGGTCTGGCCCTTCGGCACGGCGTTGATGCCGGCGCGGAACACTTCGGCGAAATAGGCCGAGTTGTTCAGGAAGAAGGCGATGACCACGGCCCAGAAGGGCGCCAGGCGGATGCCCGCGAAGGGCAGGCCGGAATAGACGAAGACCAGCAGCACCAGCGGGGGCAGGGCGCGGAACAGGTCGATGAAGCCGATCGCGCTCCAGCGCAGGAAGCGCCTTGGCGACAGGGCCGCCAGCGCCAGCATCAGCCCGCCGGTCAGGCCGCAGAGGATGACGACCGCGCAAAGCTTGAGCGTCATGACCGCGCCCTTCATGAGCAGCGGGAAGGCCTGCATCATGATGTCGATGTTGAAGAAGGTCTGGATGAAGGTGTCCATGCCGCCCCCTCAGGTCGCGAAGTGGTAGCGCCGCTCGATCCAGTGGGACAGGATCACGGCGGGGATGAAGATGATGAGATAGGCGATGGCCGCCATGGTCAGCGGGGTGGCCGAGCCCGAGAAACTCTGTGCCGAGGAGGAGACCGACAGGATTTCCTTGACCCCGATGACCGAGCCGAGCGCCGTCAGCTTGGTCGTCGCCAGCACGCGGTTGACCAGCGGGGGGATGCCCCGGCGGGCGGCCTGCGGGAAGGTGATGTGGAACAGGGTCTGTGCCCGGGACAGCCCGGTGGCGCGGCCCGCTTCCCACTGGCCCGCGGGAATGGAGGTCAGCCCGCCCCAGAAGATTTCCTCGGAAAAGGCGGCCAGCACCAGCGACAGCACGATGTAGATCACCGTCCAGCCGGACAGGTTCAGCCCCAGCGACGACATGCCGAAGAACAGGATCATGATCAGCACCAGCGGCGGCAGCGCGCGCATGATGTCGGCGAAGACGATGATGAAGAAGTTCACCACCTTCAGCCCGGCCACCCGCAGGCAGGCCAGCGCCGCGCCGCACAGGATGCCGGTGACGATGGTCGCCGCCGCCAGCCCCAGGGTGACGCCCATGGCATGCACCAGGTCGGGCAGGTAGTTGAGGATCACCTGACCGTTGAAGAAGGTCTCGAGGAACCGCATCAGTCGGCCTCCGCCTCAACATCGCCGTGGGACACGCGGCTGAGGAAGGTCTTCAGGCGTTCGGATTTCGGGGCGCCGAAGATCTCTTCGGGGGTGCCCTGTTCGGCGACATAGCCCTGATCCATGAACACCACGCGGTCGGCGGCCTCGCGGGCGAACTGCATCTCGTGGCTGACGACCAGCATGGTCATGCCCTTCTCGCGCAGCCCCTTCATCACCTTCAGAACCGAGCCGACCAGTTCCGGGTCCAGCGCCGAGGTGGGTTCGTCAAACAGCATGACCTGCGGATCGAGCGCCAGCGCGCGCGCGATGGCGACCCGCTGCTGCTGGCCCCCGGAGAGTTCGGCCGGCATGGCGCCCGCCTTGTGCTTCAGCCCGACCTGATCGAGCATCTCCAGCGCGCGGGCCTCGGCCTCGGCCTTGGAGCGCTTCAGCGCCTTGACCTGGGCCAGCATGACGTTCTTCAGCACGCTCATCTGCGGGTAGAGGTTGAACCCCTGGAACACCATGCCGACCTTCAGACGCATCCGGTCGAGGTCGCGGTGCGGGATGTCGGTGATCCGCTGGCCGTCGATGAAGATCGAGCCCGAGGTCGGTTCCTCAAGGCGGTTGCAGCAGCGCAGCATCGTCGACTTGCCCGAGCCCGAGGGCCCGATCACGAAGACCAGTTCGCCTTCCTGCACCTTCAGGTCGATGCTTTTGAGCACCTGGACCTCTCCGAAGCTTTTTTCAAGCCCGGCGATCTCAAGCATGGTGCGCGGTTTGGTCATCGCTGTCGCCTTTTCTGCTGCGATTGGTAGGGGGGGCGGCGGGCCGGGAAAGAGGCGGGCCCGCCGACCCTTTGCGTTCCGGAATGGGTCAGAACTTGCAGGTGATTTCGTGTTCGGTCGGGTCGTAGCCGTCAAAGCCCGGCGTGCCGTAGCCCGGCGTCGGGGTGATCAGCGTAGAGCCTTTCGCCGGGGTCACGCTGAACCATTTCTCGGACAGGGCCGCCATGGTGCCGTCGGTCTTCAGGCATTCCAGGACGCTGTCGACCAGGTTGCGGGTTGCCGCGTCATCCTTGCGGAAGGGCAGGCCCCAGACCAGGCCGGTCGGGTATTCGTAGGACAGCTCGATCTGCGGGTTCTTCTTGACCGCCCATGCGGAGACGGTGGCCCCGGCCATGTTGGCGTCCGCACGGCCCGAGGTCACGGCCTGGATGGCGTCGGTGTTGGTGCCGAAGGACACGACCTTCCAGCCCATTTCGTCGGCCTTGCCCTCAAGGAAGCGTTCGTAGACCGAGCCCTTGTTGACGGCGATGGTCTTGCCCTTGAAATCCTCGAGGCTGGTGTACTTGGCTTCATCCGAGCCCTTGGGCACCACGAAGCGGAAGTTGGTGTCCATGAAGCCTTCGGTGAACAGCAGGTTCTGGGCGCGCTCCTCGGTCACTGTGGTCGGGGCGACGAGGAAGTCGTAGGTGCCGGCCTGCAGTGCGGGGATCAGGCCCGAGAACTGCGCCGCGGTGACCTTGACCGGAACACCCAGCTTTTTGCCGATCGCGGCGGCCAGGTCGACGTTGAAGCCCTGGATGGTGCCGTCGAGGCTGGGGAAGGCGTGGGGGGCGAAGGTGCCGTCAAGGGCAACGCTGTAGCCGCCTTCCTTGATCGGGGCGATCTCTCCGGGCGTTTCGGCATGGGCGACGGCGGAGGTCAGAAGGGCGGCGGCAAGGCCGAGAGAAGCGAGTTTGAAGGTCAAGGTCGGTCTCCTGTTGGATCACGCATCGATGCGTGCGCTGTGACGCTTAAATCGGAGTAACTGAAGATCGGATGCCAGATAAATTCGGATTATCTGACGACTACATATATAGACTCAGATTATACTATCCTTTTTCCGATAGGTCGCTCTTCCTCAGGAGGGGGATGTCAGTCCATTGATAAGAAGGATTAATTTTCACCTTTTGCCGCGGGGGCACGGGCGGGGGCGGATCGGCAGGCTTCGGGGCCGCGTTCAAACCGCCCTTCCGCCGCCACGGGGAATTTTTGGGCAGTTTGCGCATCCCGGGGCGCCGGGGGGGGCGGCCCGCAGCCCCGGTCGCGGCACCGATTTCAAGAATCCTAGGCGGGTTTCGGGGCGAAGGGACCCCTCGGGGTCGTCCGGAAGACCCTTGCGCCGGCACAACGGGCCGGGCGCGCCTGGTGAAGCATGGGCACCGTTGCGCCACGGCTGCCGCCCCTCGCGGTGGATGCCAGGCGCTGGCCCTCAGGGACCTTTCAGCGGCGCGACCGGCAGCCTGTTCGAGGCCTTCATTTCCTTCAGCGACAGGTTCGACCTGATGCTGGTCACCCCGGGCAGGCGCCGCAGCGTGCCGTCGACGAAGGCGCTGTAATCGTCCAGGTCCCGCGCCACCACGATCAGCAGGAAGTCGTCGGCGCCGGTCGTGTTGTGGCAGGACAGGATGTTCGGCGTCGTCTCGACGATGCGCTGGAACTCGGCGGTGGCGGCCTGATCGTGTTCCGAACAGCGCAGCTGCACAAACGCCATGACCCCGAGGCCCAGCTTGCGGCGGTTCAGATTGGCCTGATAGCCCTCGATGATGCCGCTTTCCTCAAGGCGCTTGAGGCGGCGCCAGCAGGGCGTCTCGCTCATCCCGAGATGTTCGGAGAGCCTCGCATTGCTCATGCGCCCGTCTTCCTGAAGCAGGGCAAGGATCCGGGCATTGACGCCGTCGATATCGGGCATGGGGCAGAGTGTCCCCGCAATGGGGGATCCTTTGGGGATTTCTGCCCTTCTTTTCCACGAATGGGGAAAGATTGGCAAAGGTATTTCCGGCATGGCGTCTATAAGAGCCCTCCAGAGACCTGCCCATTGACCTGCACAGCCGAAAGAACCTGCCATGAAAGCCGTCCTGTTCGAGAAGTTCCAACAAGCGCCGAAGGTCGTCACGCTTGATGATCCGACGCCCGCACCGCATGGCGTCGTCCTCAAGGTCGAGGCGACCGGCGTCTGCCGCAGCGACTGGCATGCCTGGATGGGGCATGACGGCGATATCGACCTGCCGCATGTGCCCGGCCACGAACTGGCGGGCGTGGTCGCCGCCATCGGTAAGGATGTCACCCGCTGGAAGGTCGGCGACAGGGTGACCGTGCCTTTCATCTGCGGCTGCGGCAGCTGCTCTGAATGTCATGCCGGGCAGCAGCAGGTCTGCCTGAATCAGGAACAGCCGGGCTTCACGCACTGGGGGTCCTTCGCGGAATATGTCGGCCTGCACCAGGCCGACCTGAACCTGGTCGCGCTGCCGGAAACCATGGATTTCGCAACCGCCGCTAGCCTCGGCTGCCGCTTTGCCACGGCCTTCCGGGCGGTGGTGGACCAGGGTCGGGTCAGCGCCGGGCAATGGGTGGCGGTGCATGGCTGCGGCGGTGTCGGCCTGTCGGCCGTGATGATTGCGGCGGCGGTGGGCGCCAACGTGATCGCCGTTGACCTGGACGAGGCCAAGCTGGCCCTGGCCCGGCAGCTGGGCGCCGTGGCGGCGGTCAACGGAGCGGAGGCGGATGTCGTCGGCGCGATCCGTGACATCACCCGGGGCGGGGCGCATGTGTCCCTCGATGCGCTCGGGCATCCGGTGACGATGACCAACTCGATCCTCGGGCTGCGTCCGCGCGGCAAGCATATCCAGGTCGGGCTGATGCTGGGGGATCACGCGGCGCCGGCCGTGCCCATGCCCAAGATTGTCGGCCAGGAGATCGAGTTGCTCGGATCGCACGGGATGCAGGCGCATCGTTACGGGGCGATGCTCGACATGGTGGCCAGCGGCAAGCTGGACCCGTCGCGGCTTGTCGGCGAGCGGATCAGCCTGGAGCAGGCGCCCGAGGCGCTGATGGCGATGGACCGCTTCCAGTCCGTCGGCGCCACGGTGATCACCCGCTTCTGAGGCGGCAGCCCTGCGCCTTGCGGGCCCCGGCGGGCCCGGAGGGGGGCCGCAAGGCTTGGGGCTTCGGAAGGGGCCGGCCCCCCTCAGCCCGATCCGCCCGCGAAGCGATCAGCCGGGGCGAGCGGCAGGGCACATGGGGGATCACTATCCGGCAGGCCCGCAGCGTCAGGATATGGCGGATGGATGCGTGCGGTCGTGAAGGCGGTGATCGAAGAGGTGATGCACAGGACGGCGCACTCCGTACCGAAGGAGAGGTCCACGACCATCACCCCGCCGTACAGCGCCGGGGCGATGCCAAAGCCCGGCGCGGCAGGGGCGGGGATGGCCCGCATCAGTCCCCGGATGTCGATCAACGCGACCACCCGCTTGATGTTGGAGGCCAGGACATTCAGCGCCATCTCGGTGCCGACGATCTTCAGTCTCCGCCTCAGGAAAGGGGTGTGTCCCTTCCGGGCATCGCGGCGGGCGAGATGGGCGATCTTGTCAGCCCGAGCTTCGCCCTCTTCCTGGCGGTTCCTACGGGCCATCTCCTTGATGGAGTGCTCAACCGCGGTCTCGCGCTGGACAAGGAGATCCGGACGCGGAGATGTTGCAGGACGTCATCCAGGGACAACGCCTTCCTCAAGGTGTTCAACGGGCGCTTCGGGGCGGAAGGCCTGGAACCACTGGCTCATGAGTCCTGAAAATGCCGCCGAACAGCTGGAGAGGCCACAACGGGGAAGGACCGCACGGGGCCAAGGGGAGCAAGGGGCCGGCGGACCTGATCAAACCCGCCCGCGCCACCCGCCCGTGAGCCTGATGCAAGCGCGGAAACTTTGCGCACGTCCGAGGGCGCGCCGGGTTGCACATCAATCCGCACCGTTTGTCGGCCATAGGGCCCAGCGACGCCATGGCTATGCGGGCCATGTCTGGCTTTGCGATCGGTCCCGGCGAAAAGAACGCAGACAGGCTGCAAAACCGAACCTGCGGCACACTTGCGAACGCGGGGCGGACGCTGGCAGGCGCCGCGTCTTTCATCTTGATAAAGATTTTTGTTTTCAAAGTGGTGCGGGTGAAGGGACTCGAACCCCCACGCCAAAGGCGCCAGAACCTAAATTGGACGAATAATAAGCCCAATCAAATGGTTGGCCGAGAAATTTCGCAGGACATACGTAGAACGAACCGTGACTCTGCGAAACGCCCTGAAATGCCTTTCAGGCAAAGAAAAACCGCCGGGGAAGCTGCAACTCCCACCGACGGCAAAACAAAAGTAGATCGTCCTGCACCATACCGCGCCGCTTCCTCTGCCGCAAGCATTGGGAGCGCGTCATGAGCATCGCGCTGACCCATTCCGGCCTCCCCGCAGGCGTGAAGCCGTTTGAACTCCTTGATGTGCTCGCCAAGCTGCGCACCGAACTGGGCCTGCGCGACGAGGACCTGGCTTACCTGCGCTGCGTCTTCCGGCTGACCCGCGCGGAGGACTTCTTGCCCGGCCGCATCTGCGCCGTCTGGGAGCGCGTCGCGGGCCTGGCCGATCGCATGAACTTCCACATTCGCAGGATCACGCGAATAGAGACCCGGCTGGAGGAGCGCGGACTGGTTCTCCGGACCGGCGCGGCAAATGGTCGGCGTTTCGGACGGCGCAGCGAGGACGGCCGTATCGTCTCGGCGGGCGGCATCAACTTCGCGCCACTCATCGAGCGCGCACCGGAGCTTCTGGCGCGCATCCGTCGGACAGCGCGCGCGGCGGAAGAGCTGAAGGAGGACCGGAACCGGCTGAACGATCTGATCCGGCGAATTCGCGGCCTCGATGCGCCGGAGGCGCTCAGTGCAGCGCGTCAGGCCTTTCCGCGTCTACGGCCCTCCGAGGTCCGGGACGCCGGTCGCATGTCCGCGCTGATCGACGCGCTGGAGGTCATCCTCGCCGAGTTTTCGCCCGCCTCCGGTCAGACAGTTCAGACCGCGCCGTCGGACAGTTTGGTCCGACCTGATACCAAGAGAGATAAGAAAATCGAAACCTGTAGGCCCGAGCCCACGGTTTCGATTAGCCCGGCGCAGGTCTGTCTGTTGACCAGCGACGAGATGGCCGAGGTCATTCAGGTCTACGCCGAAGCGGCGGACGAAGGGGCCCGACCCAGCATGAGAACACTGGCGCTGGCGGCACGAGAACGGGCGCAGATGCTAGGGATATCCGGGCTGGAATGGGATGCGGCGCGCGACCGGCTGGGAGAGCTGCGCGTGCTGCTCTGCCTGGTCATTGCGGACAGAAACGGCGGGAGGCACGACCGCTTCGCGGTGCGTAATCCGGCGGCAGCCTTCATCGGATTGACGCGGAAGACAACGCGCGGCGACGCGGCCATTGCAGCACTCGTGGCTGAGCTAAGACGCTATACAGGCGAGGTGCGTCCGTGACTGATCGGAAGACAGCAAGGTCACCCGTGTTGCACACGGGACCATGCGAGGGGCCTGCCGCCCCTTCGAACCCCGCCAAGAGCAGGACGCCCAAATACGCCGAGCCGTTGACCGAGACCATCGCGTTTCGGTGCTCCGCTTCGGAGAAGGCGCGCCTTGAGGCGGAAGCCCGCCGCGCCCGGCGTCCGCTGGCCGAGCTACTTCGCGAGCGGTTGCCCTTGGTGCGCAGCGGTCATCGGAAGGTGGTCCCGGATGCCGACCCGGACCTGCTGGTCGCCCTGTCGCGCATCGGGGCCAACCTCAACCAGATCGCCCGTGCGCTCAACGCGGCGCGCAAGCTGGGGGTCTACGACCGACTAGATACGTTGGCCATTGCTGCAACCTTGGTCGCCATCGAGCGACAGTTGGACGGCCTGCGGGAGGACGGACGCTCATGATGGTAAAGTTCTTTCCCCATGGCCAAGGACCGGCCGCCCCCGCCGTTGCCTACCTGGTCGCCGAGACCGTGAAGGCCTACGACGAGCACCGCAACGCGATCCGGGACGAGCGCGGGCAGCAGGTCTGGGATCGGCGTGCCACGCTGCCCGAGGTCGTCGAAGGTACGCCTGCGCGGATTCAGGCGCTCATCGATGCGGTACCGCACCAGTGGCGCTACAAGAGCGGTGTCATCAGCTTCGCCGCCGAGGACGCGCCGACCGAAGAGCAGCAGCGTGCGGTCATCCAGCGCTTCGAGGACTTTGCCTGCGCCGGGCTGGAGGCGGACCAGTTCGACATGCTCTGGGTGAGGCATACCCACGCCGGGCGCGTGGAGCTGCATTTCCTGATGCCCCGTATGGAGCTGTCGACCCGCAAGAGCCTGAACATCGCGCCGCCCGGCCACGAGACCGCCTTCAGCGCCTTCGTGGATCTGGAGAACCGGCGGCACGGCTGGGCCGATCCGCTCGATCCGGCGCGCGCCCGGCAGACGCAGACCCTGCCCGAAGAACCAACCCGTGCCGCCACGCGCGAGCAGCTGAACGCCTGGATCGAGGGTCAGATCGCGATCGGCGCGATCCGCGACCGGGCGTCGATGACCGAAGCGCTGACCGAGATCGGTTTCGAACTTCCCCGCAAGGGTAAAGCCTACCTCACCGTACTGGACCCAGACAGCGGCGAGCGCTGGCGTCTGAAAGGAGCGATCTTCGATGAAAACTGGACCGCAGAGCAAACTCAACCCTCGCATCCAAGCGAACATGGACAGCCTGCTGGCCTCTCAGCTCGACTCGCTGGAAACCCAGTTGAAGAACTTGAGCGGCGCGTGGACGCAGAGCGCCAGAAGCGCCTTCTCTACAATCATGAGCGATACGGCCGAGTTCGAGAACCAGACCCGCAAGCGGCTGCACAGCCTGAACCGCGAGACGACCGAGACCCTGCACGCATTCGAGGAGAAGATCGAAGCGCTCCAAGCGCGCAGCCTGCGGCTCAACAGGCTGCTGACCCGGCACACGTTGGCGCGGGTGGCGCTGGTAGGCGGAGTGATGGCCGCGCTGACGCTCAGCGGGTCATTCCTGGCGGTGACGTTGATGATCGCCAACAATCAGTCCACGCCGATCCCACGCCTGGCGCAACCGCCCGAGGCGCTTCAAGGCAGCAGGACGATCCGGGGAGTGGGCGGCCTTGGAGAACTGATCGCCCTGCCGCCCGGCCTCGTGCCGACACGCTGTCCGCTGGGTGCCGGGGCTGGACGCATCTGTCTTCATCAAGAGGAGTAGAGGATGACCCTGACGAACTTGGAGCGCGAGTTGCTGTCCTGTGTCGAAGAGCTCGGCAAAGGCGTGGAAGACTGCATGACGAGATTGATCGAGCAAGAGAGATCGCTCGCGCGCTTGCAGAAGGAGTTGCACGAGTCCTTGAACGGCTTGGAGCAGTCCTTGCAGGCCCCGGAGCCAGATCCGGAGCCGGAGGCAAAACAGCCGCGCGGGTTCCGGTTCAGGAGGTGAAGGTCGATCAAGACCTCACCCCACCAAGGCGGCGCGCTCCCAGCACGAGCAACTCGCCTCAAGATGGGCCTTAGTCACCTAAAATCAGCAAGGAGGCCACTTCATGGTCAGGTCAACCAAGTCAGCGAAACGTGCTCAAGAGGTACGGACGACACAGAACGCGATCCGAGAGATTTTTGGCAGCACTTTTCTCCTCATCGAGAACACCCGTGCGCACCACCTCAATCCACCCGGAAAAGCCGATGCGCTGGAGTTGCTTCTGGACTCACTGCCGCCGGTTCTCGAACATTGCCGGACCGTCACACGCTGCAAAGCTCTGAAACGGGACGGATCGGTGGTGCTCGATAGCGAGGCCCAAGAGGGATCGATCCGCATCGCAGCACGAGACGACGGAACTTACGACCTTCATGTGGAGCTTCCGTCGGCACGCTCCTACGAGCACGCTCTCTCGATCAACATGGTGATCATGAAAGTGCTGGCCTATGATCTGTGCCCCATGGAACGCATGGAGTTCGAGATCGACGAAGAAGCTTTCTTTGCCGAAATTGAAAGGCTCTACGGCAAGGGAGATACAGATTGATATGATTGGTCAGGTTCCCCCAAAGGCACTGCTCCTTGCGATCGAAGCCGCAGAAGCTGGGCCGCAAATTTCCGACCTGGAAGATGCTCCGCTCCTTCAGAACTGGTTCTTTATCAAGCGCGACGGTGACGCCATCCGCGCTGAAGGCGACCTGAGCGACCATCCAACGATTTCTGATCCGTGGGTCACGACCTCGCCAGTGATCGGTTTCCATTACGATTTCGGCACTTCGAGAGGTTGGCTTCGATCTTTCAGCCGCTGGTATCGGCTTGGTGCTGTGTGCGAAGCGGTCGGAGATATCCCAGGACCGGAGGGCGCTGTCGGTCGAGCGCTGGCTGCGACGGCGGCCCGTCTGGAGACACATCGAAATATCTGGCGCGAAGGGGCGCAGCGCAAATGTATCACGCCTTGACACATGCATCACGTCGTGATACGTACCTATCATGATCCAGAGCGCCAAGGGCAAACTTGCCACGAACGCCTTGCAAGGAAAGTACGGTAAAGGGTTTCCCGCCGATCTCGTGAAGCGCACGAGGGCAATGCTCACGGCGCTGGACGCGGCTGTTGCGGTGGAAGACCTACGCTTCCCTCCTGGCAACAACCTCGAGGAACTGAAGGGAGATCGTGCCGGGCAGCACTCGGTGCGGATCAACGGCCAATGGCGCATCTGCTTCGTCTGGACTCCGAAAGGACCAGCCGAGGTGGAGATCGTCGATTACCACTGAAAGGAGACGTCATGAGTTTGCTTCACGATCCGATGCACCCCGGCGAAGTCCTGAAAGAGCTGTACCTTGATCCGCTTGATATCGGCGCGATCGGACTGGCCCGTCGCCTCGGCGTTCCGCGGACTCGTATCGAACGGCTGGTTAAGGGGGCGACGAGCATGACGCCGGACACGGCGCTGCGCCTTGCCCGTGTATTCAACACGACCCCAGAATACTGGATGAACATGCAGACCAATTTCGACATGCACGCCGCCATCCAGCAGATTGACGTTTCCGAAATCGAACCTTTGGTGGCCTGAGCGGGCATCAGTCCCGTCCCTACGGCCCGTCGTGATGCGAGCGGGACGGGCCTGGTCCCCGCCGCCTTGGAGGACATCGCCCCCACAAGGCAGGGGACGGAAAGGCGGCTGCCGCCAACGGCGGCAACCTCTTTCTTCGGATGGCCAAATGGGAATGATGCTAGTAGCGGGCATTAGGTTGAGCGGATTGCGAAACAGAATTCCCAACAGCTTGCAATCGCAGGAAAAGTGATAAACTCTCGGGGTAGCCGAAGGGACGAAGAACTTTTCCGATGACCAGTCAGAATTTCGATCACCTGCTAGAGATTGATCGCCCTTTGGCGGTCCTCGCATCACACGCCGAGCGCTATTTTGTCGATGATGCCAATACTGCTCTGATCAAAACCCGTCAGTTCGCCGAACGATTGGCGCACCTTATTGCAGAGAATGCAGGAGTAACCCTAGAGGGTGATCCGACATTTTCAGACACGCTTAGGGTCATTCGCCGAGATAGCCTTGCTCCGAGCGAAATTCTCGATGTGCTGCACCGCCTGAGAATCGAGGGCAATTCGGCCGTTCACGGGCATGAAGGCGAACGTCGCCTGGCTTTTGAAGCCGTCAAACTCTGCCATCGCCTGGGCGTCTGGCTCCGAGCGTCCGTATCTCGGAACCCAAAGCTGTCGATGGCATTTGTTCCACCAAAGTTGGCGACTGACGATTCCGAAGAACTGAAGGCACAAGTTGAGGATCTGAAGCAGAGACTTCGGGAAAAATCGGTCGAGTCAGCTCGTATCGCCCAGGCCATCGAGGCCGCGAAGACTGAAGCCCTCAATGCAGAAGAACGCGCGCGGCTGGCAGAAGAGGAAAGACAGGTCTACGCGGAGCTTGCGGAGGAAGCAGAGCTACGCGCGGTCCCGCCCGCAGATCCTGAGAGCGCCAAGACTTTCATTCAGGCCGCATTCGCGTCCGCCAAGGATATGGAATTTGATGAAGCAGATACCCGTATCCTCATCGACGAACAGCTTCGGCTTGCGGGCTGGGACGTGGATACCACGGAGCTCAAGTACAGCAAGGGTGTCCGTCCCGAGAAGAACCGGAACATGGCGATCGCGGAGTGGCCCACGGCCTCCGGCCCCGCCGACTACGCGCTTTTCATCGGCCGGACACTGGTGGGCCTGGTGGAGGCAAAACGTCAGCGATTGAACGTCAGCGCTGCCTTGGATACCCAAGCCACCCGCTATTCGCAGGACATTCAGGCCGACAGCAGTTTTGACTTCGCGGGCGGGCCATGGGGCGCTCACAAAGCACCGTTCATCTTCGCCACCAACGGGCGGGGTTACTATCCGGCGATCAAGACCCAGAGCGGCATCTGGTTCAGGGACACCCGGATTGAAACCAATGCTGCACGGCCTCTGGAGGGCTGGTTCACACCGAAGGGACTTGAAGAGCGGCTTGAAGTCGATACCGCGGCAGCTGAGAGCGCACTCGCCGACAAGCCGTTCAACTTCGGCTTCGAACTGCGTCCCTATCAGCAACTGGCAATCAAGGCGGTCGAAAAGGGTGTCGCCAGTGGCCAGCGGGAGATGCTGGTCGCCATGGCCACCGGTACCGGCAAGACGAAGCTCGCGATCGCGATGATCTATCGCTTGCTGGAGGCAAAGCGCTTCCTGCGTGTCTGCTTTGTCGTTGACCGCAGCGCCTTGGGAGAACAGGCTGAGAGTGCCTTTGAGACCACGCGCATGGTCGGGTCCAGAACCTTCGCCGAGATTTTCGGCCTTCGCGGGCTCGAAGACCAAGACATCGACCGGGACGCCAAAATCCACATCTGCACGGTTCAAAGCCTGGTCAAACGGGTATTGGAACGCGATCCCGCTGATCGGCCACCAGTCGATCAGTACGATCTGATCCTCATCGACGAGTGCCATCGCGGCTACCTGCTCGACAAGGAGATGAGCGATGCCGAAATGTCCTTCCGCGACCAGAACGACTACGTCTCGAAGTATCGCCGGGTGGTCGAGTACTTCGATGCCGTCAAGGTTGGCCTGACCGCCACTCCGGCGCTGCACACCGCCGAGATTTTCGGTGAACCGATCTATCGCTATTCGTACCGGGAGGCCGTGATCGACGGTTGGCTGATTGACCATGAGCCGCCTCACTTGATCACAACGGCCCTCAGCGCGGCTGGCATCACGATCGATGCCGGGGAAGAAATCGATGTTCTGGACCCGCGCACTGGCCAGATCGACACTGCGAAGCTGCCGGACCAGATGAATTTCTCCGTCGAGCACTTCAACCGTAAGGTCCGGGCGCCAAAATTTAATCAGGTCATCGCAGAGGAACTGGCGCGGCGGATCGACATCATGTCGCCGAACGCGGGAAAAACCCTCATCTTCGCGACCACCAATGACCATGCCGACGAGGTGGTGAACTGTCTCCGAGATGCCTACCGGGCCGAGGGCCTCGATATCCGCGACGAGATGATCCAGAAGATCACCGGGACGGTCGACAAGCCACTGAAGCAAATCCTGAAGTTCAAGAACGAGGCTGATCCCCGGATTGTGGTGACGGTCGATCTGCTGACCACCGGGATCGACGTGCCATCCATCACCAACCTCGTGTTCCTCCGCCGGGTGAACTCGCGCATTCTGTACGACCAGATGATCGGGCGGGCGACCCGTCGTTGCGACGAGATCGGCAAGGAAGCTTTCCAGATCTACGACGCGGTGGATCTGTATCCGAACCTCCAGTCAATGACCGAGATGAAGCCGGTGGTCGTGAACCCGAAAGTGACTTTCGAAGACCTGTTCGACGGCTTCGAGGCTAGCGATGACGCGGCGCACCAGGAAGAGATCTTGGACCAGATCATCGTGAAGCTTTCGCGCAAGATCAAACGGATGAACGAGGATATCCGCCAGCAATACGAAGCCCAGACCGGCGAAACCCCGGAGGAAACGCTGGATCGCTTCCGCAAGGAAAAGCCCGCGGATGTGCAGCAATGGACCAAGGCACGCCCGGGCCTCGGCAAGTTCTTCGACTTCGAGGGTGACAGGAACCCGCCCCGCATCATCCCGATCTACAAGGGCGACGATCAGGTCATCGACGTCAGCCGCGGTTACGGCGAAGGCGACAAGCCCGACGACTTCATCGACGCCTTCCAGGCCTTTGTCCGTGACAACGCCAATCAGATCGATGCCCTGCGCCTTGTTGTGACCCGCCCGCGTGACCTGACCCGCGGAAGCCTGCGCGAGCTGCGCCTGGCCCTCGACTCGCAGAACTTCACGGAAAACGCCCTGCGTACTGCCTGGCGTGACAAGACAAACGACGACATCGCCGCTTCCATCATTGGCTTCATCCGCCAGGCGGCCCTTGGCGATCCGCTGATCCCTTACTCCGACCGAGTGGATGCCGCGATCAAGAGGGTTGCAAACGCCCACAAACTGGACGATCTCCAGCGCAAATGGCTGACGCAGATCGGCAAGGAGATGACCAGCAAGGTCGTCATCGATCGCGAGGCCTTCGACAGCCCCCCCTTCTCGCAGCAGGGCGGCTACAAACGCATGAACAAGATCTTCAAGGGTGAGCTTGATACCATCCTCGACGAGATCCGTACCGAAACTTGGGAGCCCGCCGCATGAGCGCCACGCAGGACACCGTCGCCAAGCTCTGGAACCTCTGCCACGTCCTGCGCGACGATGGCGTGACCTATTCCGAGTATGTGACCGAACTCACCTACCTCCTCTTCCTCAAGATGATGGAAGAGACCGACCAAGAAAACCGCCTGCCTGCAGAATACCGCTGGGCAACCGTCGCCACGCGTGAAGGCCTCGCGCAGCTCACCCACTATAAGCACCTGCTGACTTCCCTTGGCGACCCCGAGGAGAAGGACGCTGACGGCAAGCCCAAGCCGCCGAAGGACCCGCTTGTTCTCGCTATCTTCGAGAACGCCCAGACACGCCTGCGCAAGCCCGCCAACCTGAAAAGCCTGACCACCGCCATCAACGACCTCGACTGGTTCGATGCGCGGGAGGAAGGCCTGGGCGACCTTTACGAAGGCCTGCTGCAGAAGAATGCCGAAGACAAGAAGTCCGGCGCCGGGCAGTATTTCACGCCCCGCCCGCTGATCGACTGCCTCGTGCGCCTGACCAGGCCCCGGCTGGGCGAACGCATCCAGGACCCGGCCGCAGGCACCGGTGGCTTCATCGTCGCGGCGCATCGCAAAATCTATCAGGCCAACAACCAGTTCTTCGGCCTTGCCGAAGGCGAAGCACAGCGTCAGATCCGTGACTGCTACACCCTGGCGGAATTGGTCCCCGACACCCACCGCCTCTGCCTGATGAACCTGATGCTTCACGGTATCGAGGGCAACGCCCAGGCCATGGACACCCTGACCGATGAAGGCGCCAGCCTGCCCAAGGCCGACCTCATCCTCTCCAACCCGCCCTTCGGCACCAAGAAGGGCGGCGGGCGGCCCCAGCGGGGCGACTTCTCGACCACCGCGAACACCTCGAACAAGCAGCTGGCCTTTGTCGAGCACATCATCCGCGGCCTCGCCCCCGGTGGCCGTGCCGCCGTGGTCGTGCCCGATAACGTGCTTTTCGAGGACGGCACGGGCCGCGCCCTGCGCCAGATGCTGATGAACTGGTGCGACCTGCACACGATCCTGCGTCTGCCCACCGGGATCTTCTATGCCCATGGCGTCAAGACCAACGTCATCTTTTTCACCCGGAACGCCGATGGCGGACAGAAGGACGGAACCGGGGCCGTCTGGGTCTACGACATGCGCGCAGGCGCGCCCTCCTACGGCAAGACGCGCCCCCTGCGGGCCGAGGACTTTTCGGATTTCGAAGCCGCCTTTGGCGATGATCCCCTGGGCCATGCCGAGCGCACCGATCAGGGCGAGGAAGGCCGCTTCCGCCGCTTCACCCGCGAAGACATCGCCGCCCGTGGCGACAACCTCGACATCTCCTGGCTGCGCGATGGCGAGGAAGAGGCTGAGGACGGCCTAACCGACCCCGATGACATCACGGCAGCGATCCTGGGCCACCTGCGCGAAGCCACGCGCGAGATCGAGGCGCTGGTTCTGGAACTGGAAGGCGGAGAAGAGGAAGAGGTACCGGCATCGGTGGCGGCGGAATGAGTGAACTACCTCAAGGCTGGAGTCAGAGCACGCTTGCGGAAGTCGCCAAGGACATTTCCTACGGCTTTACCACTTCGGCGGCAGATTCAGAAGAAAACCCCAAGCTTTTACGCATAACCGACGTGCAGGACTATTCCGTCGAATGGTCGGATGTGCCGTTCTGCAAGGACGCTCCGCCTGAGGACAAGCTGTTGTCTTCGGGGGATATTGTCATCGCCCGAACGGGTGCGACGACAGGGAAAAGCTATCTGCTTTCCGAAATTCCCACTGCTACAGCGTTCGCGTCCTATCTCATCCGCGTGCGGAGTTCGGACGCCGTCGATCCGGAGTATCTCTGGAAGTTCATGTGGTCGCCCGATTACTGGCGACAAATCACCGTTGTCTCAAAAGGGACGGCGCAACCGGGAGCGAATGCGTCAATTCTCGGTGGCCTCGAACTACCCATCCCCCCACTCCCCGAGCAGAGGCGGATCGTGGCAAAGCTGGACCGGCTCTCGGCGCGCTCGGCCGCTGCGCGCGACCACCTCGCCCGCACCACCAAACTCGCCACCCGCGCCAAGCAGGCGATCCTTTCCTCGGCATTCGATCCAGCCCTACACGAAGTCGTCGTGCAGGTCTCGGAAATTGCTGAGCGGGTCACAAAGGGGGCTTCGCCGAAATGGCAAGGGTTCGATTACCAGCCCGAGGGCATCCTATTCGTGCGAAGTCAGAATGTGGGGTGGGGTAGTCTTCTTCTGGATGAAAAGGCCTTTTTGGACGAAGGCTTTAATGCCAAGCAGAAGAATTCGGTCATTCAGCAGGACGATGTTCTCCTTAACATTGTCGGAGCATCTATAGGCAGGACTGCGGTGGCAACCGCAGAAATTCAGGGAGCTAACTGCAACCAAGCGGTTGCGGTGATACGCCTTCTTGCGCCCAACCGTATCGACTCGCGTTTCCTAAACCTCTGGCTACAATCACCAGCGGCGCAGGATCTTATCACGGACGGCAGCGTCGATGTTGCTCGGGCAAATTTCTCCCTTGCATCGATTAAGGCACTGGCGCTGCCGTGGCCTAAGCAATCCGAAAGATCAGAAATCGTCCGCCGCATCGAAGCCGCCTTCGCCCGCATCGACCGCCTGACCGAGGAGGCCAGCCGCGCCGCCCATCTCCTCGACCGGCTCGACGAGCGCTTGCTGGCCAAGGCCTTCCGCGGAGAGCTCGTCCCCCAGGACCCCGAGGACGAACCCGCCGAAGCCCTCCTCGCCCGCATCCGGCAATCCCGTGCCAGCGCTCCGAAGGCCAAACGCGGGCGCAAGAAAGTTCAGGCATGACCGAATTCCGAAGCGCCCCTCTGACCAAGTCAGCTTTGAACCCGAAGGTGCTTCGGATCACGGTGACACCCTTCATCGATGAGTTGCCCCTGGATGTCCGGGGCGGCTCGACCAAGGATGACCTTGCGCCCGCAGCGCTGACCCTCCGATGGCGGCATCATGAGGTGCAGGCAGACCTGCCGACCTATGCCGACAGCCAACGCCCGAGAGGTTTCATTCGGCATCGTGGGCTCTTCACGAAAACACTCTTCGAGGACGCAGGCGCCGAGGTTGATGATGTGGTGATCTTCGAGCGTCTCGGGTCGCATGAATTCCGCCTGCATGTCGAAAAGCCGGACGGTAAACGCATCTCAGGTGCGGTGCCTTCCGCCACCGAGGAAGAGCGGAAGAGGAAGTGGGTGCAGCGGGAGGCTCGCCCCGATCAACGGAAGTTTCGGAAAGGCATCGCCGACCGCGACGGCCTCAAGTGCGCCATATCGGGCTGCGACATCCCTGAGGTCCTGGATGCCGCCCATCTGCACGGTCACGCTGATAGCGGCTCCAGCGACCCGAGCAACGGGATCATCCTTCGCAAGGACCTGCATGCACTGTTCGACGGCGGTCTGCTTCGTCTCGGCCTTGATGGGAAAGTGACAATTGCTCCGAGCGTGAGCGACCCGGACTATACGAGGTACGAGGGCACAATCCTTTCCACGGCGGCGGACCTGCGGAACCTGTTGAAAAGGGCGGCCGCGTAACCAACGCAATCTGCCCGCATCAACACTCCCCGGAGAGCAAGAAACGCTAGCGTTCACCACCTGGCAGAAGGTTCCCAGTATACTTGCAGCCCTTCGGTTGTTTGAACAACGTCTAAAGAGGGGCAACAATGCGGTCGTTCCTGCCGCTCTCTCGATCCGCGCCGCGTGAGAGAGGTCTTTCCGAGAGGGCGGAGAACGGTCATTCGCTGCGAGTATCTTGAGCGGCTGCCTTGAGTGCTAAGTTTACGGTTGGTTGTCTGCGCTGGCGCTTACGAACGCTGTGTTGCGAACGGACTGCACAAGACCGTAGTTGGTTCCTAGTCGGTATATCAGCGCATCCTGATGGCTCTGACCTTTTTCTTGGCAGTAGGGCCAAAATATCCCGCCCAAGATGACCAGAGCGTGCTGGGCATAAACTCCACATAGCTGTTGCACGATTCCGTGTCGCGTGTGAGACGGGGGTATGTACGAAGGTAAGAAGCAGGCGAGAGACCAGCACATGGCGCAGACAGGTATCCAGGTCTTTCGAGACCTGACCATTAGTTCGGATCAGATCGCGCTTAGTGAGGTCCGCTTGTCTCTCCTCGGTGTCGAGGCCCAAAACTGGGTTCATAATGAAGGGCAGGAAGCCAACCTCAAAGATCACGCTGTCGGGATACGCCAAGAGGACGTCCTGGTGTTCGACTATGCGGGCGACACGCTTCCAAAAGCCACATTGACGCTTTGGCAGCGCGATAACGCATACACAGTTACCAACATCGTGCCCGCCGAAGTCGGGGAACTGGGTGTTAAGCTGTACAACGATCTACTTGTCTGTTTCTTGGACGAGGTCGTTGAACAGGCAGACGCCAGGGAGCAACTTGCGCTTCAGCTAACCGACGATATTCGCGGTTTAGATACTTGGACGAGTGCCGAAGCCGCGGATGCCTTGCGCCGGTTCTCGGCCCTGGCCAACAAGAGCACGACGAATTCGCACCCCAATGACCGCGAACGCTGGGAGCAGTTTGTGATCGAAGCGCATCGCAACGGCGATAACCTGCCCGTCGATATCCTCATGCAATGGCTGGTCGAGGTCGATGGCTGGGACGAGACATCGGCCAACAAGCTTGCCATAGAATTCGAGCAGGGAATTTCTCTACTTGGAGCATATGATGCGAACTTAAGAGGGTAAGAAGGTTGGCCTACAACTCTCTTGAAGCGATTGCACAGGCAAATGTGCCTGTCCTTCTTCCAGATACCTGCATTCTTCTGGACCTTTTGCGCTCGCCGCGCCGCGAGAACGTCGATGGCAACGCGATGCTCGCGGGCAGAGCCATTCGAGATGGCGTTGTTCAAAGCGAAGCGATTGGATGCGTGGTTGCCGAGCAAGTACGCAACGAACTCAACGACAACCTCCAGACAGTCCGCGAGGACACAAACTTGGCTCTGACGAAGCTGCAGGATGAGATTGCGCGGATCGACAAATGGTCCGAAGCCCTTGGGCAGGTCAGCCAAACCCAGATCGGCCACTTTCTAACGCGTGTCCCCATCGCCGAAGCTGTCATGACAGATATCCTGGGCGCTGCACTAACTCATGCGACAACCCCAGATTTGACGTATCAAGCCGTGGTGCGCATGTCCCAAAAGCGAACACCCGCAAAGTTAGGCAAAGATTCAACGAAGGACTGCGTTGTCGTCGAGAGCTACCTGGACGTGGCCACCAACCTGCGAAATCTCGGGCTTACCGCTGATATCATCTTCGCGTCTTCAAACACCAAAGAGTTCGTGTCTGGTACGCCCAGAGCTCTGAATGCTGATATCGCTGCCGACTTTGCCGCTCTAGGGATTCTGTACAGCCGGGCGCTTCACGAAACTCGCCATCTTTTGGGCTTACCGCAACCGCAGTAGGCAAGAGCAAACTCGCATGACGCAGATTCCTGGCTGCTTTTCGGTATGCGCGGCCAGACGTGGCTCAATCGTGTCTTTGAGCAACGCCACGAGTTCCAGGACAGTACGTCCATATCTGCCGCGCTCACTACCTCAGCTGATGCTGCGCCTGACATGAGGTCGCTGAGCAGTCATTGGACTTGTTTAGTACGAACGGCGGCTTCTCTAATTGGGCGTTCGGGTCAAGCTCGTCTTCCTTCTTTCTGCGGGATCGATGTCGCTCATCCGGGTCACGCTTCTCTTCGCAGTCTGGTGACACAGGTGTGTCGCTGCATGCATGTGCCGG
>NZ_JAHIAB010000024.1 GCF_018760365.1 Pseudooceanicola endophyticus | reverse complement strand
GCCAGGTCGAGGCCGACAGTGGTAACCTGCATGGGATGGCTCCTCTCAATCGCAGATTCTGACACCTGCAGTATGGCGCATTGCGACGCCGGGAGCGGGAGCCATCCACCCCATCTGCTTCCATGTCCTGGCAAGGGTGCGTGCGCGCCTGCGGCGAACTTCCGGATCCGCCCTTCGTGCCAGCGCAGATCGTCATGCTGCGCCGGACGTGAGCGGGATTTATGGGTCGCTTGACGCCTACCATTCCCCCCAGAGCCGTGACGCTTCGTTTCTCTGTAGGTAGCGTTGACGCGGAAGGCATCGCGATGCCTCACTCAGGCCTGATCTCGCGCTGGTGGCGAGCAAGGAGGTTGACCAGTCTGCGGCCGGAAATCACCCTCTGGCGCTTTAGATGGATGAGGCCCCGTTCGACGGGGTCGAGGTCAACGTCGTCTCCACAGACGCGAGCAATGGTGTCGCCGTAGACGTCCGTTGCTGTGACGGGCACCTGACAATTTCTCCGACGCTGATAGCGGCTCAGGATCGTAGCGACAGCTTGCGTCGGCTTCATGGTCTTCATCGGAGTTCCCACCGCTTCCAAGCGACCTCGTGTCCAGGGTCTCACCATCGCAAGCCAGCCCCACTGGGCCATGCTCAGGCTCATACGGGGAGGTCACAACGGCCCTCCGCCGGATCCGTCGCTTCATGCCACGAACCGCACATCCCCTTCATACACGAAAGGCGCCGGAGCGTCTGCCCCGGCGCCTCTATCATCGTCCTTCAGAGAGCAGCCCAGGGGCACCAGGCGGTACGTTTCGCCCTTGACACCCCTTGCGCAGACTTATGCTTCCGTTTGCGCATTCATCTGCTTTCTCTGACTCACTGCAACCAGGCCCTCAGCCGCACTTGGAATGGCCGCAGGAGGTGCAGGTCATGCAGCCCTCGACCATCTGCAGCGTGTACTGTCCGCAGGAGGGGCAGGCCTTGCCGCGGTTCTGCGTTACCGAAGCGCCGCCGTCCAGGCCCACGACCTGTGCCGCCGGGTCTTCCTTCAGGCCCAGGCCCTCGCTCTCCATGAAGCCGGTCTCGACCAGGTGACGCTCGATCACGCCGCCGATCGCCGCCAGGATCGAGGGGATGTACTTGCCCTTGATCCAAGCCCCGCCACGCGGATCGAAGACCGCCTTCAGCTCTTCCACCACGAAGCTCACGTCACCGCCACGGCGGAACACGGCCGAGATCATCCGCGTCAGTGCCACGGTCCAGGCGTAATGCTCCATGTTCTTCGAGTTGATGAAGACCTCGAAGGGACGACGATGGCCGCCGATCACGATGTCATTGATCGTGATGTAGATCGCATGTTCGCTGTCGGGCCACTTCAGCTTGTAGGTGTTGCCTTCCAGCGCCTGCGGACGGTCCAGCGGGTCGGCCATGTAGACGACCTCGCCGCCCTCGGCGGGCATCGCGGGCTTCTCTTCTTCCTTCTTGGTCTCGACCGAAAGGACCGAGCCAGTGATGTCGTTCGGACGGTAGGTGGTGCAGCCCTTGCAGCCCGTTTCATAGGCCTGCATGTAGACATCCTTGAAGGACTCGAAGTCGATATCCTCGGGGCAGTTGATGGTCTTCGAGATGCTCGAGTCGATCCATTTCTGCGCCGCCGCCTGCATCTTGACGTGATCGAGCGGGGCCAGGGTCTGGGCGTTGACGAAGTAGTCGGGAAGCGGCGCGTCGCCCTTCAGGTCCTTCCACAGCTTCACCGCGTAATCGACGACCTTCTCCTCGGTGCGCGAGCCGTCCTTCTGAAGCACCTTGCGGGTGTATTCATAGGCGAAGACGGGCTCGATCCCCGAGGATACGTTGCCGGCATAGAGGCTGATCGTGCCGGTCGGCGCGATCGAGGTCAGCAGGGCGTTGCGGATGCCGTGCTCGGCCACTGCCTGGCGCACATCCTCGTCCATCATCTGCATGGTGCCGGAGGCCAGGTAGGCGTCCTTGTCAAACAGCGGGAAGGCACCCTTCTCCTTCGCCAGATCGACGGAGGCCAGGTAGGAAGCCCGGGCGATGGCGCGCAGCCATTCCTCGGTCTTCGCAGCAGCTTCATCCGAGCCGTAGCGCAGGCCGACCATCAGCAGCGCGTCGGCCAGACCGGTGACGCCCAGACCGATGCGGCGCTTGGCCTCGGCCTCGCGCGCCTGGGCCTCCAGCGGGAAGTTCGAGGCATCGACGGTGTTGTCCATCATGCGCACGGCCATGCGGACCAGCTCGTCCAGGGCCTTGACGTCCAGCGTCGCGCCCTTGGTGAAGGGCTTGGCGACCAGACGCGCCAGGTTGATCGAGCCCAGCAGGCAGGCGCCATAGGGCGGCAGGGGTTGCTCGCCGCAGGGGTTGGTCGCCGCGATGGTCTCGCAGTAGTTCAGGTTGTTGGCCTTGTTGATGCGGTCGATGAAGATCACGCCCGGCTCGGCGTAGTCATAGGTCGCCTGCATGATCTTGTTCCACAGGTCGCGCGCCTGCACGGTGTGGTAGACCTTGCCGTCGAACACCAGATCCCACGAGGCATCGGCCTTGACCGCTTCCATGAACGGGTCGGTGACCAGAACGGACATGTTGAACATCCGCAGGCGCGCGGGGTCGCGCTTGGCCTCGATGAACTGCTCCACATCGGGGTGGTCGCAGCGCATGGTCGCCATCATCGCGCCGCGGCGCGAACCTGCCGACATGATCGTGCGGCACATGGCGTCCCAGACATCCATGAAGCTCAGCGGGCCCGAGGCATCCGCCGCCACGCCCTTCACGTCGGCGCCGCGCGGACGGATGGTGGAGAAGTCGTAGCCGATGCCGCCGCCCTGCTGCATGGTCAGCGCGGCTTCCTTCAGCATGTCGAAGATGCCCGACATGGAATCCGGCACGGTGCCCATGACGAAGCAGTTGAACAGCGTCACGCGGCGCGCGGTGCCGGCGCCTGCGGTGATGCGGCCCGCGGGCAGGAACTTGAAGTCCTCCAGCGCGCCGTAGAATTTCTCTTCCCAGGTGGCGGGATCCTGCTCCACCGCGGCCAGCGCGCGGGCAATGCGCCGCCAGCTGTCCTCGACCGTGCGATCGACGGCCGTCCCATCTGCATCCTTGAGACGATATTTCATGTCCCAAACCTGTTCGGCGATGGGGGCAGCAAAGCGGGTCATGGCAGATTCCCTAAGCGTGAAGTGACTGGTAAAACGCGATTTTCAACGCCAGCCGAGCCGCAGCAGGCCCGGGGCGGGCCCTCTGAATAACGCAATATATAGGGCCCGACAATAGTTGCGAACACTGTCCCTAGCCCTATCCCGTCTCACACCCGCTGCAACGCCCAGATACTGGTCCCGGCGCATTTACCCCCTTGCCACTTTGTTGTAATCGAACATCCATGGCCCAGATCCACCTCGTCAAACTCAGTGTCGGAACCGAAAGCGTCGAGGACCTCGCGGCCTGGCAGGCCACGGCCCATGCCCAGACCAGCGACGGGCTGCCGCGCCACGTGACCCGCATGTGGCCCAAGAAAGAGGCAGAGCTTCTGGCGGGCGGATCGATCTACTGGGTGATCAAGGGCAGCATCCAGGCCCGGCAACGGATCCTGCGCCTCGATGAGGTCGATGCCGGCGACGGCCTGCGCCGCTGCGCCGTCGTGCTCGACCCGCAGCTGGTGCGCACCTCCCCTGCCCTGAAGCGCCCCTTCCAGGGCTGGCGCTACCTCAAACCCGAGGATGCGCCGCGCGACCTCACCGCGAAGCGTGCCGCCGATGACGACCTGCCGGCCGAACTCTCCGCCGAACTGGCGCGCATCGGCGTCCTGTGACGCCCGAAAGACCCGCGCCCGTCTTGACCATGGGTCAACAAGGTGTTGCACTTGCGGTCAGGCAACCACAGGGAGGGGCCGGCCGTGTACCCGCTTTCGTCCATCTTCGCCTTCTGGAAGGCCCCCTTCTCGGGCGACGTGACGCAGAACATCGAACCACGCCTGTTCTCGAACGACATCGCCGGGGACCCGGCCACCGAAAGCTACATCCACGCCCATGTGGCCAGCTACGGCACCCAGCTTGACGCGATCATGGGCGCGCTCCTCGAACTCGCCCCCGAGACGAAGGACAGCCAGCCCGGGCTCCGCAAGCTGCAGGCGCTCTCGGAGCGCATCGACACCGCCAAGAAGGACCTGCACCTGGCCGCCGCCACGCTTGCCCTCGACCGGCTGAAGGCGGCCGACCCGGAGGGTTACGCCAGCTGCCTGCGCGCCCGCATGCCCCCGGACTGACCGTCCCGGCAGGCCTCCCTGTCATCTGGCCAGAAATATCCCCGCCGGAGGCATCCTTCAAAGGCAGGGCCGCCCGGGTTGTCCCGCGCGGCCCTGTTCCCGGATCCGTAAGATCGGCCCGGGGCCTCAGTCGATGCCCAGGCGCTCTTCCAGCTCGGCCAGCACCCGGCGGTCCTCGTCGCGCATCGGCGCCCGGCGGGCGCGGAACAGCGTCGCCTGGCTTTTCAGCATCAGCCCGTCCGAGAGGATCTTCAGGTGGTTCGCCCGCAGCGTGTCGCCGGTCGAGGTGATGTCGGCCACCGCTTCCGCGGTCTCGTTCTTCACCGTGCCCTCGGTCGCCCCCTGGCTGTCGACCAGCTGGTAATCCGCCACGCCGCGTTCACGCAGGAAGTCCCGCACCAGGCGGTGATACTTGGTGGCAATGCGCAACCGGAAGCCGTGGCGCGCCCGGAAGGCCGCCGCCACCGCGTCAAGGTCGTCCATCGTGTCGACATCGACCCAGAACTGCGGCACCGCGATGATCAGGTCGGCATGGCCGAAGCCCAGCTCGGCCATTTCCTCGACCCGCTGGTCCCACTGGCCCAGCTTCTCGCGCACCAGATCGGTGCCGGTGACGCCCAGATGGATGCGCCCGGCATTCAGCTCGCGCGGGATCTCCCCGGCGCTCAGCAGCACCAGCTCGACGCCCTCGATCCCCTCGACCTTGCCGGAATATTCCCGGTCCGATCCGGACCGGCTCAGCGTCACGCCGCGCTGGCCGAACCAGTCGAAGGTCTTCTCCATCAGACGGCCCTTGGAGGGCACACCCAGCTTGATGCTCATGCCCGGCCTCCCAGTTCCAGAACCATGCCCGGGCGGATGATCCCGCCCACCGCCGGAATCCCCTCGGGGCGCCCCAGACGGCGGCCCACCTCGCGGGTCAGCGCATCATAGCGCCCGCCCGAGGCCACCGCCGGCAGGTCGGGGCGCCCCTCGACCACGAAGCCGAAGACGAAACCGTCGTAATATTCCATGTGGGTGCGCCCGTAGGCGGCCTCGAACTCCAGGGTCTCGATGTCGATCCCCCGCGCCGCCATGGCCTGCATCCGCCGGCCCAGCCGGTCCACCGCCGGAACGATGGCGGGCATGTCGACGGCGATGTCGCGCAGCTGCTCCAGCGCATGGGGCAGCGTCTCGCGCACCGAAAGCAGCGCCTCCAGCAGCTCGACCTCATGGGCCGGGATCGGCGGCAGGGCGGCATCGGCGCGCAGCGCCTCGATGCGGCCCACCACCTCGTCAAGGCTGCGCAGGCCGATCTCGGGGCCCGCACCGGCCAGCGGATCGCGCGAGGCCAGCAGCGCCTTGCGCGCCGCCGGCATCGGGCTGCGGCCCGAATAGCGCTCGACCAGCGCCTTGAAGCGCGCCGGGCGCCACAGGTGCCGGCGCAGCGCCGCCTTGCGCGCCTCCGAGGTGTTCAGCCCCTCGACCGCGGCCATCAGGATGCCGATGTCGCCCATTGTGGCCTTCAGCCCCAGCGGCGCCACGGCAGTGCGCAGCCGGGCAAAGACCTCGGCATCGGCAGCCGCCGGATCGGCGCCGTCGAAGATCTCGAAACCCACCTGGACATATTCGTTGGCCCGCGCCTCGTCCTCTTCCTGGCGGCGGAAGACCTCGCCGGAATAGGTGTAGCGGGCGGGTTCGGCGCCCTGCTTCATGTGCTGTTCGACCACCGGCACGGTAAAGTCGGGGCGCAGCATCTGCTCGCCCCGCAGCGTGTCCGAGGTGGTGTAGGCGCGGGCCCGCAGGTCCTCGCCGTAAAGGTCCAGCAGATCGCCGGCCGACACCAGGATCGGCGCCTCGACCACCACCGCGCCCGCGGCCTCGAATTCCGCCCTCAGGGCGGCGGCACAGGCCAGGACCTGCGCCTTTTCAGGGCTGAGCCAGGCCATCAGGAGTGCTCCGCCAGGATCTCGCGGATCTTCGCGACCAGCTCGGCGCGCGGGATCTCGAATTGCGAGGGGCGTTCCTTCCACTCTTCCAGCGTCGCTTCCTGGGCGATTTTCGCCCCCAGGATCAGGTCCTTGACCTGCACGACACCACGGGCCTTCTCGTCGGCGCCCTCGATGACGGCGACGGGGCTTTCGCGCTTGTCCGCGTATTTCAGCTGGTTGCCAAAGTTCTTCGGGTTGCCCAGGTAGACCTCGGCGCGGATCCCGGCGTTGCGCAGCTCGGCAACGATGGACTGGTAGTCGGCCATCCGGTCCTTGTCCATCACGGTCACCACCACCGGGCCCTGCACGCGGCCGCCCATGCGGCCCTTTTCGCGCAGCGCCGCAAGCAGACGGTCCACCCCGATCGACACGCCGGTCGCGGGCACGCTCTGGCCGGTGAAGCGTTTCACCAGGTCGTCATAGCGCCCGCCCCCCGAGACCGATCCGAACTGCCGCTTGCGGCCCTTCTCATCGAAGATCTCGAAAGTCAGCTCGGCCTCGAAGACCGGCCCGGTGTAATAGCCAAGGCCGCGCACGACGCTGGGGTCGATCTGCACCCGGTCCCCGCCATAGCCCTGCGCATCCAGCAGGCTGGCCATCATCTCCAGCTCGTCGACGCCCTCGGCGCCCACGGCCGATCCGCCGATGGCGGCGCGCAGGTTCGCCAGCGTCGCGCCCGCATCGGCGCCTTTCGAGGTCAGGAAGGCGATCACCGGCTCGGCCTGAGAGGCCGCAAGGCCCACGCCGTCGATATAGGCCCCCGAGGCATCAAGACGTCCCTTGCCCAGCAGCTCGCGCACGCCGGTCTCGCCCACCTTGTCGAACTTGTCGATAGTGCGCAGCACATCGGCCTGCTGGCCTTCGTCGGACACGCCCATCGCCTCCAGCACGCCGTTCAGCACCTTGCGGTTGTTGATGCGCACCATGTAATCGCCGCGCGGAATCCCCACGGTTTCCAGGCAGTCCGACAGCATCGCGCAGATCTCGGCATCAGCGGCCACCGAAGGCGCCCCGACCGTGTCGGCATCGCACTGGTAGAACTGGCGGAACCGCCCGGGGCCGGGCTTCTCGTTGCGCCAGACCGGGCCCATCGCGTAGCGGCGATAGGGGGTCGGCAGGTCGTTGCGGTGCTGGGCATAGACGCGGGCCAGCGGCGCCGTCAGATCATAGCGCAGCGCCAGCCAGTCGCCGCGCTTCTCCTCGGCGGTGTCCTTCTCGTCGACCTCCTGCCAGGCAAAGACGCCCTCGTTCGGCCGGTCGACATCGGGCAGGAACTTGCCCAGTGCCTCGACGGTCTCCACCGCGGAACTTTCCAGGGCGTCGAAGCCGTAACGATGGTAGACATGGGCGATCTTGCCCAGCATCTCCGTCCGTTCCGTCACCTCTGCGCCGAAGTAATCCCGGAAGCCCTTCGGGGTCTCCGCCTTCGGACGCGGCGTCTTCTTCACCTTGGCCATCATGTTTTCCTGCGTTCTGGATCGCGTGGGCGGCATAGCCCAGACTGCCTGAGGGGGCAAGCAATGCCATGCGCCTCCCGGAAACAGGCTCTTTCATCTGGCCCCAAATATCCCCGCCGGAGGCCGGGCCGCAGGCCCGTTCCCCCGCCAGCTTTCCCTTGCCAGCCTGCGCCCCCTGCGCTACCGCCCCCGCAAAGGAGACCCCCATGTCCGACACGTCCGCCCTGGAAGAACAGATCGCCCACCTGACCCGCACGGTCGAGGACCTCTCGGACACCGTGGCGAAACAGGCAACCGAGATCGCGCTGCTGACCCGCCGCGTCCAGCTGCTGATGGAGCGCGAGGCCCACCGCGAGGCCGATGCCGGCTCCGGCATCTACATGGGCGACGAGAAGCCGCCGCATTACTGAACGCCCCGGCAGGACTGAACGCCCCGGCAAGCGGGGGCCCTGCCGCAACCCCGTGCGCTCTGTTAGCGCCATCCCGGCAGGATCACGCCCATTCACGCCCGCGTGATCAACGGATCCCCGCCGATACGACCTGACGCCAATGCGCGTCGGGTTGACCCCGGAGGCCTCTCCGAAAACTCTGTACGCACTGCCACAGTTTTCCGGAGACCCCGATGTTCGCACGACACGCCCTTGCCGGCGCGGTCGGGCTTTGCCTTGCCACAGCCCCCGCGCTTCATGCCCAGCCCTCTGCCGGCCCCTCTCCCACCGACGGGCTTTGGGGCGGGGGCTACCGCAGCAGCAAGGGCGGTCAGCTTGAGCTGCGCCTGACCGCCATCGGGGATCTGGCCCGTTTCGACCTGGAGGCGCGGCGCTGGTTCGACCTCGGCTCGCTCGAATGCCACTACGTGATGCGGCTGAACGGCGCCGGGAACGGACACAGCAGCGAACACGGCCCCGGGCAAAGCTACCTCAACACCGCAACCTCCACCTCCGAGGGTTGCCCTGCCGAAGTGGCCTTCGCGCTGACGCGCAGCGATGCCCAGACGCTGACGCTGGCCCCGGCGGCGGATCTGGCCCCGATCCTGTCGAACCTGCCCGACATCACCCTCAGCGGGACCCTGCGCCCGCCCCGCCCCGAGGATCTGCATGCCCCGGTCGCGGGGCTCGACATCCTCGGGATCAGCCCCGGCATGACCCGGCCCCAGACCGAGACGCTGCTGAAGGACGCCGGCTTTGCCCCCACCGGCAAGCGCTACGCGCGACGCGGCAGCGGCTACCGCATCCAGGAAGAGGTCTGGGGCCGCCGCCCCCTGGGCAACGCGGCCTTTGCCGACCGGATCTCGGTGCAGTACACCCCCGCGATGGGCTGGAACGACCTGCCGGAACGGGTCAGCCTGGTGCAGCGGATGAACAGCCCCGAAAGCCCGACCTCGGTCGGGGCGCTGGAAGAGGCCCTGGCAAAGAAATACGGCCCGCCCTACCGCGAGGGCCGCGCCGCGCGTTCCTATGCGGCGGATGGCGGCAACATGACCGATGGCCAGCCCTGCCGGATCAAGGGCCCGCACCAGACGATTTCCTACCGCCATGTCCCGTTCGAGCGGAACGGGTCCCTGATACGTCCCCACGAAAGGCGCGGCACCGTCAATGTCTATTGCGGCCCGACCCTCTCGGTGCGCATCGACGCGGATGAAAGCAGTGGCACGGTGCGCGATTTCCGGCTGTCGATCGTTGATCCCACGCCGCTGTGGCAAAGCTTCTGGCTGACCTGGTCGCACAGGGAAGCCGCCGCGATCAGGGCCGAGTTCGACAGTCTCGGCTCGGCCGATACCGATCTGCCCGATCTCTGAGGCCCCCTCCGGGGCGTTCCGGGGCCGCCCTCCGGCGGCTCCGCTCAGATTTCCTCGACCGTCAGCACCCCGGGCAGGGTGCGGATCGCGCCCTTGACCTGCGGGGTGATCGGAAAGTCCGCATGAGCGTCGATCTCGACCTCGCCGGGCAGGCTGGGGTCGACCAGGCAGAAGTGGATCGGCCCCTTTTGCACGCCGCGCACGCTTTGCACCGCGCCTTCCAGCACCCCCTGCACCGCCCCCAGCCCCGAGGCATCGCTGAGGAAGATCTTCAGCCCGATGGCCCCGGCATCGGCCACAAGCTGGTCCATCGGCACCACCGAATCCGCCAGCAGCTTCAGCTGATCCGAGACCACCTCGGCCTTGCAGGTCACCACCACCTTGGAGCCGTTCTCCAGGAACTCGCGCGAGGCTTCCAGCGCATCGGAGAACAGCGTCACCTCGTAGCCCCCCGTCGGGTCGGACAGCTGGGCGAAGGCAAAGCGGTTGCCGCGCGCGGACTTCCTTTCCTGCCGCCCCGTGACGATCCCGGCGATCTTGGCGACCAGCGGCCCGCCCTGGGCGGCGCGGATCACCTCGTCCATGGTCATGACCTTCTTGCGTTTCAGCGCGCCCATGTAATCGTCCAGCGGATGGCCCGAAAGGTAGAAGCCGATGGCCTTGAATTCCTCGGCCAGGCGTTCGGCGGGCATCCAGTCCTGCGCGGCGCTCAGCCGCGGTTCGGGCAGGTCGTCGCCGCCATCGCCGAACAGCGACACCTGGTTGGAATTCTTCTGCTCCCAGTAGGCGGCGGAATAGCCGACCAGCCCTTCCAGGCTGTCGAAGACCCGGCGGCGGTTGCGGTCCAGCTCATCAAAGGCGCCGGCGCGGGCCAGCATCTCGAGCGGGCGCTTGCCGACCTTCTTCAGCTCCACCCGGCGGGCGAAATCGAAGAGGTTGGCGAAGGGCTTGCCGGCACGACCGCGCACGATCAGCTCCATCGCCTCGACGCCGACGTTCTTCAGCGCCCCCAGCGCATAGTGCAGCGCGCCGTCGATCACCCGGAAGGTCGCGTCCGAACGGTTCACGCAGGGCGGCGTGTAGGGCAGCGCCAGCGCCTTCTTCACTTCCTGGAAATAGACCGCCAGCTTTTCCGTCAGATGGATATCGCAGTTCATCACGCCGGCCATGAATTCGACCGGATGGTTCGCCTTCAGCCAGGCGGTCTGGTAGCTGACCACCGCATAGGCGGCGGCGTGCGACTTGTTGAAGCCGTAGTTGGCGAATTTCTCAAGCAGGTCGAAGACCTCGGAGGCCTTCTTGGCATCGACACCGTTCTTGGCCGCGCCTTCCTCGAACTTGGGACGCTCGGCGTCCATGGCCTCCTTGATCTTCTTGCCCATGGCGCGACGCAGCAGGTCGGCGCCGCCAAGGGAATAGCCCGCCATCACCTGGGCAATCTGCATCACCTGTTCCTGGTAGACGATGATGCCCTGGGTTTCCGCAAGGATGTGGTCGATCGTATGGTGGACCGAGGTGATCTCCCTCAGGCCGTTCTTGACCTCGCAATAGACCGGGATGTTCTCCATCGGGCCGGGACGATACAGCGCCACCAGAGCCACGATGTCCTCGATGCAGGTGGGTTTCATCTGCTTGAGGGCATCCATCATGCCCGAGCTTTCCACCTGGAACACTGCAACCGTGCGCGCGCGGGAATAAAGCTCGTAGGTCTTCGGATCGTCGAGCGGGATCAGGTTGATCTCGTTCTCGCCGCCGGGGGGCGGATCATAGAGCTGCGTGCCATCGGCGGCCACGTGCAGGTCGCGACCGCCACCGTGGATCTGCTGGATGGCGTTCTGGATCACCGTCAGGGTCTTCAGGCCTAGGAAGTCGAACTTCACCAGACCGGCCTGTTCGACCCATTTCATGTTGAACTGCGTCGCCGGCATGTCGGATCTGGGATCCTGGTAGAGCGGCACCAGATGGTCCAGCGGCCGGTCCCCGATCACCACGCCCGCCGCGTGGGTCGAGGCGTTGCGCAGCAGCCCCTCGACCTGCTCGGCATATTCGAAGAGGCGCTTGGCGGGGTTCACCCGACCGTCGCGGATGTCCTGCTCGGTCTCCTTGATCTCCTCGCGCAGGCGGGGTTCGTCACGCAGCGCCTGGGCGATGCCGACGGGCTTCACCCCCTCCACCGGGATCAGCTTGGAAAGCCGGTCCACCTGGCCGAAGGGCATCTGCAGGACCCGCCCGATGTCGCGCACCGCCGCCTTCGACAGCAGTGCACCGAAGGTGATGATCTGCCCCACCTTGTCGCGCCCGTAGCGTTCCTGCACGTAGCGGATCACCTCTTCGCGGCGATCCATGCAGAAGTCGATGTCGAAGTCGGGCATCGAGACCCGTTCGGGGTTCAGGAAGCGTTCGAACAGCAGCGAATAGCGCAGCGGATCGAGGTCGGTGATGGTCAGCGCATAGGCCACCAGAGAGCCCGCGCCCGAGCCCCGCCCCGGCCCGACCGGGATGCCGTGGTCCTTCGCCCACTTGATGAAGTCGGCCACGATCAGGAAGTAGCCCGGAAAGCCCATCCCCTCGATGATGCCCAGCTCGAACTCCAGCCGGGCCTCGTAATCCTCCACGCTGACCGCATGGGGGATCACGGCAAGGCGCTGCTTCAGGCCCTCGACGGCCTGGCGGCGCAGTTCGACCACCTCGTCATCGGCGAAGCGCGGCAGGATCGGCTTGCGCTTGTAGGCCATGAAGGCGCAGCGCTGCGCGATCTCGATGGTGTTCTCGATTGCCTCGGGCAGGTCGGCGAACAGCGTCACCATCTCCTGCGGAGACTTGAAGTAATGCTGCGGCGTCAGGCGGCGGCGCGGCTCGGCCTGGTCGACATAGGCGCCCTCGGCGACGCAGATCATCGCGTCATGGGCGGCGTACATGTCGGGCTTGGGGAAATAGACGTCGTTGGTGGCGACCAGCGGCAGCTCCATGGCATAGGCCATCTCGAGGAAGCCGCGCTCGGTCAGCCGTTCGTTCTGCGGCAGCCCGCCGTCGACCGGGTGGCGCTGCAGCTCCACGTACAGCCGGTCGGGATACATCTTGGCAAAGCGCGTCAGCAGGGCCTGGGCCTCGGGGCGGTGCTGGGTCTGCAGCAGCTGGCCCACCGGACCGTCGGCGCCCCCGGTCAGACAGATCAGCCCCTCGGCATGGCTTTCCAGCTCTTCCAGCGTCACCGCGGGCGGTTCGCCCCCGGCATCGATGAAAAGGCAGGAAGACAGCTCCATCAGGTTCTCGTAGCCCTTCTCGGTCTGCGCCAGCAGCACGACCGGGGCGGCGGGTTTCTGCTTTTCGCCGGGCTCGGGGCGGTGCCACAGCACATCCACCTGGCAGCCGATGATCGGCTGGATCCCCTGCCCCGAGGCGGTGACGGAAAATTCCAGCGCCGAGAACAGGTTGTTGGTGTCGGTCACGGCCACCGCCGGCATCTCGGCCGCGGCACAGAGGCCGGGCAGCTTCTTCAGCCGCATGGCCCCTTCCAGCAGGGAATATTCGGTATGGACGCGGAGGTGGATGAATCGGGGCGCTGTCATGGGGACGATGGTATTGCCGCCGCCCGCCCGCAACAAGACCACCCCTGCATGGCATTGCCGCTTGCACGGAATCGCGTGCCGCCCGATCCTGACCCCGGGGGTCGCAGGCCCCGGGAGGAAATGATGAGCCTGTTCGACACGGTGACGCCGGATCCGGCGCTGGACCTGACGCTGGTGCGCCGGCTCGACTGCCCGCCGGCCCTGCCCTGGCGGCTGTGGACCGAGGATGCGCTGCTGCAACGCTGGTTCACCCCCGCCCCGGTGCGCACCACCGAAGCCCGGGTCGAACCCTTTGCGGGCGGGCGCTTCTTCACCCGGATGGAGATGCCCGACGGCACCGAGATCGCCAGCGAGGGCTGCGTGCTGCAGGCCCTGCCCTGGCGGCTGCTGGTTTTCACGGATACGCTCGGGCCCGGGTTCCGCCCGAAGCCGGGCGGTTTCATGACCGGCTTCATCAGCTTCACCCCCAGCGCCGGGGGCACGCTTTACGAGGCGCTTGTGCGCCATGCCACGGAGGAGGACCGAAAGACCCATGAAGAGATGGGATTTGACACCGGCTGGAACGCCGCGACCGACCAGCTTGCCGCCGAAGCGCAAAAGCTGAAAGCTTAGGCCCTGCCGTCACGCCATTTCCGCTTCCGGTATACCGGGGCTTGCAAAGACGCGCGGCGGCCGCTCTTCTGGGGCAAAATACGACATAAGCCTCCCCTTCTACGCCGCATCGAGGGGATCAACGGGGCATCGGGGTAAGGCGGCGGAAGATTACATATGACACTCTCCTTTCACCTGAACGGAGAACGCGTGGATATCGCGGATATCCCCCCGGCCACGACGCTACTCGACTGGCTGAGGACCTCGCGCGGGCTGACCGGCACAAAGGAAGGTTGCAACGAAGGCGACTGCGGTGCCTGCACCGTCATGGTCACCGGAGAGGACGGGCCGAAGGCGCTGAACGCCTGCATCCTGTTCCTGCCGCAGCTCCAGGGCAAGGCGGTGACCACGGTCGAGGGGCTGAAGGGCCCCGGCGGCGCGCTGCATCCCGTCCAGCAGGCGATGGTGGATCACCACGGTTCGCAATGCGGCTTCTGCACCCCGGGCTTCGTCATGTCGATGGCCACCGCCCAGATCACCGGCGCGGCAGACCATGACCTGACCCTTGCGGGCAACCTGTGCCGCTGCACCGGCTACGCGCCGATCATCCGTGCCGCCGAGGCCGCGATGGAGGCCCCGGTGCCCGCGCATCTGCCCAAGACCTTCACGATGCCGGTCGGGGCCGCCGACACCGCCTTCCAGCCCGAAAGCGCCGATGCGCTGGCCGACTGGTACGCCGCCCATCCCAACGCCACCCTGATCGCCGGGGCCACCGACCTTGGCCTGCACGTCACCAAGGCGCTGCGCGACCTGGGCGAGGTCGCCTTCCTGAACCGCTGCGCCGACCTGAAGGGCCTTACCGTCACCGAGGACGAGATCCGCATCGGGGCCATGACCACCTTCTCGGAGCTGCTGGAGGGCATCGCGCCCTATCACCCGGGGTTCGCGACCATGCTGCGCCGCTTTGCCTCGGTGCAGGTCCGGAATGCCGCGACCGTGGGGGGCAACATCGCCAACGGCTCTCCGATCGGGGACAGCCCGCCCGCCTTCATCGCGCTTGGGGCCAGGCTGCACCTGAGGAAGGGCGATGCCCGCCGCAGCCTGCCGCTGGAGGATTTCTTCCTGGACTACGGCAAGCAGGACCGCGCCCCGGGCGAGTTCGTGGAGGCGATCTCCGTTCCGCGCCAGCCCGACCGGCTGGCCTGCTACAAGCTGTCGAAACGGCCCGACCAGGACATTTCCGCCGTCTGCGGCTGCTTCAACGTGACCGTCGAAGGGGGCGTCGTGAGCGCCGCCCGCATCGCCTTCGGTGGCATGGCGGGCGTGCCCAAGCGCGCCTCCCACGTGGAGGCCGCCCTGCTGGACCAGCCCTGGGAGGAAGGCATCCTGGCCCGGGCCGCCGGTGCCTGGGCGCAGGACTTCACGCCGCTTTCGGACATGCGCGCCTCGGCCGGCTACCGGCTGAGCGCCGCCGCCAACCTGCTGGAACGCTACCTGAGGGCCGACCTGGGCCAGGCCACCGATCTGGAAGGAGTGCGGGCATGAACGAGATCGTCCACAAGTCCCTGCCCCATGATGCCGCGCCCCTGCATGTCTCGGGCGAGGCGCGCTACATCGACGACATCCCCCTGCCCGCCAATACGCTGCACCTGGCTTTCGGGACCTCTCCGGTCGCCAAGGGCGTGCTGAAGGGGCTGGACCTTGCGAAGGTGCGCGCCGCGCCGGGCGTGGTGGCCGTACTGCTGGCGCAGGATCTGCCCTTTGCCAACGATGTCTCCTCGGCGCCGGTGCATGATGAGCCGCTGCTGTCCACCGGCACGCTGAACTACCTGGGCCAACCGGTCTTCCTGGTGGCGGCGACCAGCCATCTGGCAGCGCGCTTTGCCGCCCGGCAGGCGGTCTGGGACATCGAGGAAGGCACCCCGATCCTGACCGTCGACGAGGCGCTGGAGGCGAACAGCTACATCGAGCATCCGCCGCTGGTCTGGACCAAGGGCGACGCGGGGGCGGCGATCACGGCGGCACCGCGCCGGCTGGAAGGCCGGATCGAGATGGGCGGACAGGAGCATTTCTATCTGGAAAGCCAGGCGGCCCTGGCGATCCCGCAGGAAGGCGGGGACATGTATGTCTCCTCCTCGACCCAGCACCCGACGGAGATCCAGCACAAGGTGGCCGAGGCCCTGGGCGTGCCGATGCATGCGGTGCGGGTGGAATCGCGGCGCATGGGCGGCGGCTTTGGCGGCAAGGAGAGCCAGGGCAACCCGCTGGCCGTGGCCTGCGCCGTGGTGGCGCGCGCGACGGGGCGGCCCGCGAAAATGCGCTACGACCGCGACGACGACATGCAGATCACCGGCAAGCGCCATGATTTCCGCATCGACTACACCGTGGGCTTTGACGGGACGGGGCGCATCCTGGGGGTGGATTTCCGCCAGTACACCCGCTGTGGCTGGTCCCAGGACCTGAGCCTTGCCGTCGCCGACCGCGCCATGCTGCATGCCGACAATGCCTACCTGATGGAGCATATCCGCATCGAGAGCCACCGGCTGCGCACCAACATGTGCTCGGCCACGGCCTACCGGGGCTTCGGCGGGCCGCAGGGGATCGTCGGGATCGAGCGGGTGGTGGACCATATCGCCCACGAGCTGGGAATGGACCCCATCGAGGTGCGGCGGGTGAACTATTATGCCGATGCGCCGGTGGGGGCCGTGCATGGGGGCTCTGCCCCCGCGCCTGCGGCGCCCCCCCGAGGTACTTCGGACAAGAAAATGGACCTGACAAGCCGCGGGGCGGCGGCGGCATTTCCGGTCGAGGGGGAGGTTGTGGCCGGGCGCGGGCAGACCACGCCCTATGGCATGGATGTCTTCGACTTCGCGCTGCACCGGATGACCGAGCGTCTGCTGGAAAGCGCGGATTATGCCGCGCGCAAGGCGGCGGTTGCCGAATGGAATGCGCACAACCCGGTGCTGAAGAAGGGGCTGGGCTTTGCGCCGGTGAAATTCGGGATCTCCTTCACGCTGAGCCACCTGAACCAGGCCGGCGCGCTGGTACATGTGTACCAGGATGGGTCCGTGCATCTGAACCATGGCGGCACCGAGATGGGACAGGGGCTGTTCCAGAAGGTGGCGCAGGTCGCGGCCTCGCGCTTCGGGATCCCGCTGGACATGGTGAAGATCACCGCGACCGATACCGCCAAGGTGCCCAATACCTCGGCCACGGCGGCCTCTTCGGGATCGGATCTGAACGGCATGGCGGTGAAGGCCGCCTGCGACACGATCCGCGACCGCATCGCGGGCGTGGTGGCCGCACTGCATCAATGCGCCACCGAGGAGGTCAGTTTCGAGGGCGGCGAGGTGCGCGCGGGCGGCGAGGCCATGCCCTTTGCCAAGGCGGCCATGCTGGCCTACGAGGCGCAGGTGAGCCTGTCGGCCACCGGGCACTATCGCACGCCGGACCTGAGCTGGGACCGCATCCGCGGCCAGGGGCGGGCCTTCTACTACTTTGCCCATGGCGCGGCCCTGTCGGAAGTGGTGATCGACACGCTGACCGGCGAATACCGCTTCCTGCGCACCGACATCCTGCATGACGCGGGCGCCAGCTTGAACCCGGCGCTGGACATCGGCCAGGTCGAGGGCGGCTATGTCCAGGGCGCCGGCTGGCTGACCAGCGAGGAACTGGTCTGGGACGGCAAGGGGCGGCTGCGCACCCATGCGCCCTCCACCTACAAGATCCCCGCCGTGTCGGACCGTCCGAAGGTCTTCAACGTGGATCTCTGGGACGAACCCAACCCCTCGGCGACGATCTACCGTTCGAAGGCGGTGGGAGAGCCGCCCTTCGTGCTGGGGATCGCGCCCTTCCTGGCGCTCTCGGATGCGATCGGGGCCTGCGGTGCAGGCTATCCGGCGCTGGATGCCCCGGCCACGCCCGAGCGGGTGCTGGCCGCCGTGCGGAGGATGCGCGATGCTTGAGCGCGCGGAGCTGGCGCGGGCGATTGCCCGTGCGGGCCGCGTGGTGCGCATCGTCGTTGCCGAGACCCGGGGCTCTGCCCCGCGCGAAGCCGGGACCGCCATGCTGGTGGGCCCGGATTTCGAATGCGGCACCATCGGCGGCGGCACGCTGGAGCATGAGGCCATCGCCACCGCACGGGCCCTGCGGGCGGATCGGTTCGAACGCAAGGCGCTTGGCCCCGACCTTGGCCAGTGCTGCGGTGGCGCCGTGGCGCTGCTTTACGAGATCTGGGATGCCGGGCGGCTGGCGGGAACCGAGGGCGAGGTGCTGGCCCGCCCCCTGCCCGGCACCCCCGGCGCGATGCCCTTCGCGGTGAAGCGGCTGCTGGCCCGGGCGCGCGCCAGCGGCCAAAGCCCGCGTGCCGGCCTGTATCAGGGCTGGATGGTCGAACCGCTGGCCCGGCCCGACCGGCAGGTCTGGATCTGGGGCGCGGGCCATGTCGGGCGTGCATTGGTGCAGGTGCTGGCGCCCCTGCCCGGGATCGCGATCACCTGGGTCGACACCGGCCCCGAGCGCTTTCCCGAACATGTGCCCGAGGGGGTGACCATCCTGCCCGCCGCCGATCCCGCGCTGCTGGCCACCCATGCCCCCGTGACGGCAGAACACCTGATCCTGACCTATTCCCATGCCCTCGACCTGGCGCTGTGCGATGCGCTGCTGCGGCGCGGCTTCGGCTGGTGCGGGCTGATCGGCTCGGCCAGCAAATGGGCACGCTTCCGCAAGCGCTTAGGGGAACGGGGGCATGCCAGCGCACGTATCGCGGGCATCACCTGTCCGATCGGCATTCCGGCTTTCGGAAAGCATCCACAGGAGATTGCAGTCGGTGTCGCTGCCGGGTTACTGCATCGAAAGGTGCAGCAAGACGCCAAAGGGGAACAGACAGCGTGACGGGGACACTCCTATCCATAAGGGGCCTGACAAAGGCCTATCCGGGCGTCGTGGCAAACGATGATGTCAGCTTCGAGATCGGCGAGGGCGAGGTGCATGCGCTCCTGGGCGAGAACGGCGCCGGCAAGTCGACGCTGGTGAAGATGATCTACGGGCTGGTGAAGCCCGACCAGGGCGAGATGGTGCTGAACGGCACCGTCTACACGCCTTCCGAACCCCAGGAGGCGCGCGCCCGCGGCGTCGCCATGGTGTTCCAGCATTTCAGCCTGTTCGACGCGCTGAACGTGGCCGAGAACGTCGCGCTCGGCATGGCGGAGCCGCCGAAGACGCGCGAACTGGCCGAACGCATCCGCACGGTGTCGGAGCAATACGGGCTGCCGCTCGATCCCTGGCGGCTGGTCGGCGACCTCTCTGCGGGCGAACGCCAGCGGGTCGAGATCGTGCGCTGCCTGCTGCAGGATCCCAAGCTGCTGATCATGGATGAACCCACCAGCGTGCTGACGCCGCAGGAGGTCGAGATCCTGTTCGCCACGCTGCGCAAGCTGAAATCCGAAGGGACCTCGATCCTCTACATCTCGCACAAGCTGGAAGAGATCCGCGCGCTTTGCGACGAGGCGACGATCCTGCGGCTGGGCCGCAAGGTCGCGACCTGCACGCCGCGCGAGGTGACGGCGGCGCAGATGGCCGAGCTGATGGTCGGCGCCGAGCTGCACCGCCCCGAGCGCGAACCCTCGGTGCCCGGCGCCGTGCGGCTAGCGCTGAACGGGCTTTCCGTGGCCTCGCCCGGGCAGTTCGGGACATCGCTGAAGAACATCACGCTGGAAGTGCGGGCGGGCGAGGTGCTGGGGCTGGCCGGTGTGGCCGGCAACGGCCAGGACGAGCTGCTGGCGGCGCTGTCCGGCGAGATCCGCGCGAAGCCCGCCATGGTGGTGCTGGACGGGGTCGAGATCGGCGCCAAGGGCCCGGCGGAACGCCGCCGCGCCGGGCTGCTGACCGGTCCGGAGGAGCGTCTTGGCCATGCTGCCGCCCCCGACATGAGCCTGACGGAGAACGCCCTGCTGACCGGCGCCGAGCGCGAGGGTCTGATGGCGAACGGCTTTCTGAAATGGGGCAAGGCGCGGGAGTTTGCCGCGAAGATCATCGAGCGTTTCGACGTGCGCACGCCCGGCACCGAGACCGCGGCGCGGGCGCTGTCGGGGGGCAACCTGCAGAAATTCGTCATCGGCCGCGAGGTGCTGCAACGCCCCGAGGTGCTGGTGGTCAACCAGCCCACCTGGGGCGTCGATGCGGCGGCCGCCGCCACCATCCGGCAGGCGCTGCTGGACCTGGCGGCGGGGGGGGCTGCGGTCGTGGTGATCAGCCAGGACCTGGATGAGCTGATGGAAGTGTCGGACAATTTCGGCGCACTGAACGAAGGACGCCTGTCCCAGATCCGGCCCGCCAAGGGGCTGTCGATGGAGGAGATCGGGCTGATGATGGGCGGCGCCCATGGAATGGAGGTGGCCCATGTCTGAACGGACCATGTCTGAACGGACCACGTTTGCACGCAAGAGGTCCGGAATGGCCGCGGGAACGCCGGTGGCACCGTGCGCCTCCGGCGGGGATATTTCCGGCCAGATGAGGACGAGCCGGGGGGTGCGGGGATGCTGAGGCTGGAGAAACGGCCGCAGCCGTCCAAGACGCTGTCCTATGTGACGCCGGTGCTGGCGGTGCTGATCACCATGGTGGCGGGGGGCGCGCTGTTTGCCGCCCTCGGCAAGGATCCGGTGGTGGCGATCAGGACGATCTTCTGGGATCCGCTGTTCGGGCAGTTCGCCTTCTACTACCTGCCGCAGCTGCTGGTGAAGGCCGGGCCGCTGATCCTGATCGCCATCGGGCTGAGCCTGGGCTTTCGCGCCGGGATCTGGAACATCGGTGCCGAGGGGCAGTACATCCTGGGGGCCATCTTTGGGGCCGGTGTGGCGCTGGCCTGCTATCCCCTTGAAGCCTGGTGGATCTTCCCGCTGATGGTCATCGCGGGGGCCTTCGGAGGCTTCCTCTGGGCGATGATCCCGGCGATCCTGAAGGTGCGTTTCGGCACCAACGAGATCCTGGTCAGCCTGATGCTGGTCTATGTGGCCGAGCAGCTGCTGGCCTCGATGTCGATCGGGCTGATGAAGAACCCCGACGGCTACGGCTTTCCGGGCTCGCGCAACCTGCAGCAATATCCCTCGGCGCATAATGCCGAGCTTATTCCCGACACCGGGCTGCACTGGGGGGTCGTCGCGGCCATCGTGGTGGCGATCCTGGCCTATATCCTGCTGAACCGGCACATCCTGGGCTTCCAGATCCGGCTGACCGGCGAGGCGCCGCGCGCGGCGCGGTTCGCGGGCGTCAAGCCGCCGCGCCTGGTGCTGGTCTGCATGGGCACCGCGGGCGCCCTTGCGGGCATGGCCGGCATGTTCGAGGTCGCCGGCCCCGCCGGGCAGATCAGTGCCGGCTTCAACACCGGCTACGGCTTTACCGCGATCATCGTCGCCTTCCTGGGCCGCCTGCATCCCTTCGGCATCGTGCTGGCCGGACTGCTGATGGCGCTGACCTATATCGGCGGCGAAGCGGCGCAGAGCGCGCTGCAGCTGCCCGGCGCCGCCATCCAGGTCTTCCAGGGGATGCTGCTGTTCTTCCTGCTGGCCGTCGACCTGCTGACCAACTACCGCATCCGCCTGACGAAACGGGAGACCGCGTGATGGATCTGAGCGCAATCAACCCGGTCCTGCTGTTCGCCTCGCTGATGGTCGCCGCGACCCCGGTGCTGATCGCCGCCATCGGCGAGCTGGTGGTCGAGCGCGCCGGCGTGCTGAACCTGGGCGTCGAGGGGATGATGATCACCGGCGCCATCTGCGGCTTTGCCGCCGCCGTGACCACCGGATCGCCGCTGGTGGGCTTCATCGCCGCCGCCGCCGGGGGCGCCGGCCTGTCGCTGCTCTTTGCCCTGCTGACCCAGGTGGCGCTGGCCAACCAGGTCGCCTCGGGGCTGGCGCTGACGCTGTTCGGCCTGGGCCTGTCGGCGCTGTTCGGGCAGAACTACGTCGGGCTGAAGCCGCCGCCCACCGCGCGCCTCGACATCCCGGTGCTGAGCGACCTGCCGGTGGTCGGCCGCATCGTCTTCGGCCATGATCCGGTGGTCTATTTCGGCCTGCTGCTGCTGGTCGCGGTCTGGGCCTTCCTGAAGTTCACCCGCGCGGGCCTGGTGCTGCGCGCGGTGGGCGAGAACCACACCGCCGCCCATGCGCTTGGCTACAAGGTGGTGCGCATCCGCGTGCTGGCGATCCTGTTCGGGGGCGCCTGCGCGGGCCTTGGCGGGGCCTACATCAGCCTGGTGCGGGTGCCGCAATGGACCGAGGGCATGACCGGCGGCGCCGGCTGGATCGCCCTGGCCCTGGTGGTCTTCGCCAGCTGGAAGCCCTGGCGCGTCCTGCTGGGCGCCTGGCTGTTCGGGGGTGTGACAGTGTTGCAGCTGAACCTGCAGGCCGCCGGCCTTGAAATTCGCGCCGAATACCTTTCCATGTCCCCGTATCTGGTCACCATCCTGGTGCTGGTCATCATGTCCGGGCATCGCAGCGGGTCCCCGGGCTCGCTGGGTCGTACGTTCCATGCCTCGCAGTGAGGCGAAATTCTTTAAGGGAAGTCAGGGAGCACAATCATGCATATGAAAAAAAGAACCTTCCTTGCCGGTGCGGCCTCGGCCATCGGCGTCTCGGCCTTCGGCACCGTTTCCGCCATGGCGCAGGACAAGAAGGTCAAGGTCGGCTTCATCTACGTCGGCCCCGTCAATGACGGCGGCTGGTCGCAGCACCACCACGAATCCGCGCTGGCCATGGTCAAGGCCCTGGGCGAGGACAAGGTCGAGCTGGTCGAACAGGACAACGTCCCCGAGGGCCCCGACGCCGAGCGCGCGATGACCCAGATGGCGCTGAACGGCTGCGACATCATCTTTGCCACCTCCTTCGGCTACATGGATCCGGCGATGAACGTCGCCAAGAAATTCCCGAAGGTGAAGTTCGAGCATGCCACCGGCTACAAGACCGCCGACAACATGGCCTGCTACTCGGCGCGCTTCTATGAAGGCCGCGCCATCGAGGGCACCATCGCGGGCCGCATGACCACCACCAACAAGATCGGCTACATCGCGGCCGTTCCGATCCCGGAAGTCGTGCGCGGCATCAACTCGTCCTACATCCACGCCAAGAAGGTGAACCCGGATGTCGAGTTCTCGGTGATCTGGCTGTTCACCTGGCTGGACCCGGCGAAGGAAGCCGACGCGGCGCGCACCCTGATCGAACAGGGCTGCGACGTGATCCTGCAGCACACCGACTCCACCGCGCCGCTGGCCGCCGCGCAGGCCGCCGGCAATGTCATCGGCTTCGGCCAGGCCGGCGACATGATCGAATACGCGCCCAAGCCGCGCGTCGCCTCGATCATCGACAACTGGGCGCCCTACTACGAAGAGCGCGTCAAGGCCGTGGCAGATGGCTCCTGGGAAACCCACAACGTCTGGGAAGGCCTATCCACCGGCATGGTCAAGATCGGCGAGATCACCGATGCCGTGCCCGCCGAGGTGAAGAAGGAAGCCGAGGACATGATCGCGGCGATCTCCTCGGGCGCATATCACCCGTTCACCGGCCCGCTGAACAAGCAGGACGGTTCGGTCTGGCTGAAGGAAGGCGAAGTGGCCGATGACGGCACCCTGGCCGGCATGACCTTCTACGTCGAAGGCCTGAAGGGCGACGTGCCGAGCTGATCGGCCCCGTCTTGACCCTTGCGAACCCCGGTGCCGCTGGCGCCGGGGTTTTCTTTTGCCCGCGGGATCTTGCCCGCCCCGCCCCGGCCTGGCACGCTGGGCGGGAACAAGACGGGCGGCAGAATGCGGCGCAACTGGAGCGAGGCTGAGGTGACAGAGGCGCTGGCGCTCTACCTGCGCCTGCCCTTCGGGCGGCTGCACAGCCGCACCCCCGCGATCATCGCGCTGGCGGAACGGCTGGGGCGGACCCCCTCGGCGGTGGCGCTGAAGCTGACCAACCTTGCCGCGCTGGACGACAGCCTGGCGCGGCGCGGGATGGCCAATGCCTCGGCCACCGACCGACGGGTCTGGGCGGCCTACCGGCAGGACCCCGGGAAGGTGCTGGATGCGGTGATCCGCCAGGGCGACCTGCCCGCCCTGCCCCCGGGCTTTGCCGAACGGCAGGCGGCCTTCGCCGGACGCCAGGGCGAAAGCACCGAGGCCGTGACCCGCATCCGCATCGGCCAGGGCTTTTTCCGGGACATGATCCTGACCTCCTACGCGGGACGCTGCGCGCTGACCGGGATCGAGGACCCGCGCCTGCTGACCGCCAGCCATATCGTCGGCTGGGCCGAGGATCCGGCGGAACGGCTGAACCCGCGCAACGGCATCGCGCTGAACGCGCTGCATGACCGGGCCTTCGACCGCCACCTGATCACCTTTGACGAGGATCTGCGCCTGGTGATCGCCGCCGACGTGCCGCTTGCCGCCCGGCGCCAGCTGGAGCGGATCGACAGCCCCCGCCTGGCCCTGCCGCAGCGTTTCCTGCCCGATCCGGCACTGCTGGAACGGCACCGCCGACGCTTTCACGCCCGCGCGGCCTGAAACGAAAACCGGGCGCCGAAGCGCCCGGTTTCATCCCTCTGCGGATCCGGATCAGATGTCCTTGCGGATCGTCGCGTTCTTCGGATCGTAGGGGCTGTCGACGGTGATTTCGGCATCCCAGAGCTGGTCGAACATCTTCACCTTCAGCTTGGTGCCCGGCACCGCCAGTTCGGGTTCGACATAGCCCATGCCGATGGACTTGCCGAAGGCCACCGAATAGCCGCCCGAGGTCAGGCGACCCACCTTGCGACCCTCGAGGTACAGCGCCTCGCGGCCCCAGGGATCGGCATCTTCCGGACCGTCGATCAGCAGCGTGCAGCATTTCGCGCGGATGCCCTTCTCGACCATGGCGTCCTTGCCGAAGAACTCTTTCGAGAGGTCGATGAAGCGCGGCAGATCGGCCTCGGCGGGGGTCGCATCGCGGCCCAGCTCGTTGCCGAAGGCGCGGTAGCTCTTCTCCTGACGCAGCCAGTTCTGGGCGCGCGCCCCGACCAGCTTCAGGCCGAATTCCTCGCCTGCTTCGACCAGCTTGTCCCAGAGGTGGTTCTGCATCTCGATCGGGTGATGCAGTTCCCAGCCCAGTTCGCCGGTATAGGCCACGCGGATGGCGTTGACCGGGACCATGCCCAGCTCGATCCGCTTGGCGGAAAGCCAGGGGAAGCGCTTGTTGGACAGCGCGGTCTCGGGCTCGGCGTCGCGGATCAGCTTTTGCAACACGTCGCGGGCGTTCGGCCCGGCGATGGCGAAGACGCCCCACTGGGTCGTGACATCCTGCACGATGACCATCTGGCCGGTTTCGGCCATGAAGTCCTCGGCGGCCTTCACGAGGTAATCCTCGTCATAGGCGGCCCAGGCACCGGCAGAGACCAGATAGTAGTCGTTCTCGGCGTTGCGCACGATGGTGTATTCGGTGCGCGTGGTGCCGGCGCTGGTCAGCGCGTAGGTCAGGTTGATGCGGCCGACCTTCGGCAGCTTGTTGCAGGTGAAGCGGTCCAGGAAGGCGGTGGCGCCGGGGCCCTTCACGGTGTGCTTGGCGAAGGCGGTCGCGTCGATCAGGCCGACGGTCTCACGGATCGCCCTGGCTTCTTCCACGGCATATTGCCACCAGGCCCCGCGACGGAAGCTGCGCGAGGCATGGTCGTCAAAGCCCATCGGCGCGTAGTAGTTCGGACGTTCCCAGCCGTTCACGCAGCCGAACTGCGCGCCCTTGGCCTTCTGGCGGTCATAGGCGGGCGAAGTGCGCAGCGGGCGCGCCGCCGGGCGTTCCTCGTCGGGGTGGTGCAGGATGAAGACGTGCTCGTAAGCCTCTTCGTTCTTGGCGACGGCCCAGTCCACGGTCTGCCAGTCGGCATAGCGTTTCGGGTCGAGCGAGGCCATGTCGATCTCGGCCTCTCCTTCCACCATCATCTGCGCCAGGTAGTAGCCGGTGCCGCCGGCGGCGGTGATCCCGAAGGAGAAACCCTCGGCCAGCCACATGTTGCGCAGGCCCGGCGCCGGGCCGATCAGGGGGTTGCCGTCGGGAGTGTAGCAGATCGGGCCGTTGAAATCGTCCTTCAGACCCACGGTTTCCGAGGTCGGCAGGCGATGGATCATCGACATGTATTCCTCTTCGATCCGCTCCAGATCGAGGGGGAAGAGGTCGGCGCGGAAGCTGTCGGGCACGCCGTACTGGAAGCGCGCGGGGGCGCCCAGTTCGTAAGGGCCGAGGATCCAGCCACCGCGTTCCTCGCGCACGTACCACTTGGCATCGGCATCGCGCAGCACGGGATGCTCGGCCCCGCCGTTCTTGCGGTATTCCAGCAGCGCGGGATCGGGCTCGGTGACGATGAACTGGTGTTCGACCGGGATCGCGGGGATCTTGATGCCCAGCAGCTTGGCGGTGCGCTGCGCGTGGTTGCCGGTGGCGGTGACGACATGTTCGGCGGTGATGACGGCGGTTTCCTCGGTCGGCACCAGATTGCCGCCCTTCTCGCCCATCTTGGTGACGGTGACCTTCCATTCGGAGCCGGTCCACTCATAGCCGTCGACCTGCCACTTGCGCTCGATCATCACGCCGCGCTGGCGGGCGCCCTTGGCCATGGCCATGGTCACATCGGCGGGGTTGATGTAGCCATCGGTGGGGTGGAAGATCGCGCCCTTCAGGTCGTCGGTCATCACCAGAGGCCAGCGTTCCTTGATCTGCGCCGGGGTCAGCCATTCGTAGGGCACGCCCGCGGTCTCGGCCGTGGAGGCATAGAGCATGTATTCGTCCATGCGCTCCTGCGTCTGGGCCATGCGCAGGTTGCCGACGATGGAGAAGCCCGCGTTGAGGCCGGTTTCGGCCTCCAGGCTCTTGTAGAACTCGACCGAGTACTTGTGGATATGGGTGGTCGCGTAGCTCATGTTGAAGAGCGGCAGCAGGCCCGCGGCGTGCCAGGTCGAGCCGGAGGTGAGCTCGTCACGCTCCAGCAGCATGACGTCCTCCCAGCCGGCGCGGGCCAGGTGGTAGGCGATGGAAGTGCCGACGGCGCCGCCACCGACGACAAGGGCTTTGACGTGAGATTTCATGAGAGCGGATTCCCTGCGAACTGTCTGGCTCCAGATCTAGCAGGTGCAGCGGATGGCGATGGGTCCAGCCGACACAATGCCGCCTGAAACCGACAATGCCGTTTTTTCACCGTTTGGTTGATGGCGCGGTTGCGGGGGGCTCTGCCCCCGGCCCCCGCTGCGCGGGCGCCTCCCCCGCCACATTTACGGAAAGATGAATGCGGGATGCAAAAACACCGGTCCCCGGAGGGCCCGGCCAAGAGGTGCCTGTTTTCAAGCACATCCGACCATAGGGGCAATGTTCCGGCCGGAGCGCGAATTCGGAACGGATGACCTTTTGCCCGGAGCATCGGGGGGCAGACATGCCGTTGCAAGGCTGCGGAAAGTCTGTTTTGACCTGTCGCGACGTTTCGCGAGGTTTTATCACTTCGCCAGAGAAGGCAGTATGGCGCGAATCCAAACAGCCCCTGCCCAGAAGAGCAATGAAGGGAGTTACCGCTTATGAAGGTTCTTGTGCCTGTCAAGCGCGTGATCGACTACAACGTGAAGGTCCGCGTGAAGGCGGATGGGAGCGGGGTTGATCTTGCCAATGTGAAGATGTCGATGAACCCGTTCGACGAGATTGCCGTGGAAGAGGCGATCCGTCTGAAGGAGAAGGGTGTCGCAACCGAGGTCGTGGCGGTTTCCGTCGGCGTGAAGCAGGCGCAGGAAACGCTGCGCACCGCGCTGGCCATGGGCGCCGACCGGGCGATCCTGGTGGTGGCCGCCGAGGATGTGCA
>NZ_JAHIAB010000023.1 GCF_018760365.1 Pseudooceanicola endophyticus | reverse complement strand
GGACGCGGAAGCCATCAGGGCCAGCGGCCGAAATGCCGCGCAAACAGGCCGGACACACGACCGCTTCTGAATGGGTGAATTAAAGTCATTTCCCGCTTGCTATGCAGGAGCCATCCACACAGGACCTCCGCCTTGAGCGTCATTTCTGCGGTGCAGCTTCGCCAAACCGGCCATCCGTGGCATCGTGCAAGAAGGTCTGGCACGCCAAGGTCAGCTCTGCGGGACTTTGCTGCCGTTCGCTACCTCCGTCAGCCCTGTGCTGTTGGTCGCACCACGATACTCCCAACGTCGACATCTCCCGGTTGTTCGAGCGCATAGAGGATTGCCCGAGCGATCGCTTCCGGGGCCATTCCGATATCGCCCATCCGACCGTCGATCATCTCCTTGACCGAGGGGTCCGTTATGGTCTGCGTGAAGTTCGTCGAAACCATGCCTGGAGATACCTCGGTCACCCGCAGGTTCGGCCCCGCTTCCTGCCTCAACGCCTCGGTCGCCGTTCGCACCGCATTCTTGGTCGCGGCATAGACGCCCATCGTAGGCAGGATCTTCAGTCCGGCCGTGGACACGACGTTGATGATATGCCCGCAGTCCTGCCGGGCGAAGACCGGAAGGGCGGCCGCAATGCCGTAGAGCGTGCCGCGCAGGTTTACGTCGATCATCGCGTCCCACTCCTCGACCCGCAGTGCGTCGAAGCGCGAGATCGGGCCAATCCCGGCATTGTTGACGATGGCATCGAGCCTGCCGAACCGCTGAACAGCGGTTTCCACCAACGCCTCGAGGTCGGCGCGGCGGCGCACGTCCGTCGCCTTCTGAGCCGCCTTGCCGCCCTCGGCCGTGATCTCTGCGACCAGCTGTTCAAGGACTGGTTCCCGGCGGGCACCCAGCACCACCGCGGCGCCACGGTTGGCCAGCAAGGTCGCCGTGGCACGCCCGATGCCACTGCTTGCGCCGGTGATGGCGACCACTTTACCTTCGAGTGTCATGAGTTCCGGTCCTTCTGTCTGTTTCGCTTGCCACGGATTTATGGCACCTTCGCAAGATGATCGATGTCCACAGGTCCATGATTTTGTCGCAATCGTCTAACTTTCAGCCTGATCCACTTTCCGACGTGCTTGAGGTCCTCGGTGCCCGCGTGACGCGGCAGACCCGCCTGGAGGCTTCAGGGGATTGGGCGCTGTCGTTCCCAGCACTGGACCGGTTGAAATTCGTGGCGGTGCTGCGAGGGATGTGCTGGATACAGATGGAAGGACGCGCGCCGCACCCGATGCAGGCCGGGGATGTCTGCCTGATCGGGACTACGGACTATGCCGTTTCCAGTGACCCGACGCTGGTGCCACAGGACGGGCGGCAGCTCTTTGAGGATCCCCGTCGGGACTTTGTTCGGCTCGGCGGGGACGAGGTGGTTTCGATCGGTGGAACGGTCACCTTTTCAGGGCCGAATGCCGATTTCCTGTTGGACATGTTGCCGGACTTCATCCCTGTTCAGCGCCACACCGCTGGGGCCGAAGCCATCTCGACCGTCCTGTCGCTCATGTCGCAGGAGATCGAGCGAGGTGTGATCGGGTCCACGATCGTGCGCGCACGCCTGGCAGACATTCTTCTGGTCGAGACATTTCGGGCCTATGCCGAGCAGGCCGGACCAGACCAATGCGGATGGTTCGGCGCGCTGTCCGACCCCCGGATCGGCAGGGCCCTGCAGGCCCTTCACGCCGATGTCGCCTGCGCCTGGACCGTGGCTGATATTGCGGCTGTCGCCGGCATGTCACGGGCCGCGTTTTCGGCGGAATTCAGTCGTCGCATCGGTCAGCCGCCCCTATCTTATTTGCGATCCTGGCGCCTGACACTTGCACGCAGACGGTTGCTTCAGGACGAAACTACCGTCGCCGACGTTGCTCATGCCGTCGGCTACCAATCGCAAAGCGCGTTTTCCCAGGCGTTTCTGCGCACCTTCGGGCGTTCGCCGAGTGCGGACGCTCGTGGGAAAGTTAGCACGTCAATACTTTGAGATTCCGTCGGTATTTCAGGCAGCAGCGTAACGGTCGCTTTGGGCTCGGAGCAGACCTTCGCGGTGGGCTGGCTTGATGTGGTATACTGTGCCACCAACATGAGGTTGGTGTCGAGGCTGGGCGAGGAGGTTGGAGGACAGAACATGCCTACTGCCAACTTACCTGCCATCCGCGCTTGCCGCCCTGCCTGGAACAAGGGGCGCTTGATCGGTCAGAAACGCCCACTTTTGCCGAAACATGTCTGGGCCATCCGCGTTCGCCTGGAGATCGCCGGGAACCATCGCGACCTTGCCCTCTTCAACTTGGCCGTCGACAGCAAGCTCCGTGGCTGCGACCTGGTGAAACTAAAGGTCGTCGACGTCTACGCTTCCGGCCAGGTCAAGGAACGTGCATCGATCATTCAAAGCAAGACCCAACGGCCGGTCAGGTTTGAGATCACGGAAGGAACGCGGAAATCGCTGTCGCGCTGGATGGAAGAGCCGTTGATGGTCGGCTCGGAATTTCTCTGGCCGGGCCGTTTCCATGAGCGCCTGCACATCTCGACACGGCAGTACGCTCGTCTCGTTCGGGATTGGGTGTCATCCATCGGCCTGGACCCCACATCCTACGGAACTCACTCCATGCGCCGGACGAAGGTCGCGGAGATCTATCGGAAGACGGGTAACCTGCGCGCCGTTCAGCTTCTTCTGGGACACACCAAGATGGACAGCACGGTCCGGTATCTGGGCGTGGACCTAGAAGACGCGCTTGCCATCTCCGAAAGTGTTGAAATCTAATGGACCGGGCCGCCGTCACTGGCGGCCCTCTGCCGACCTTCGCGCCAGGTGCGGCGGATGGCCGCTCCCACCCCTTTTCGACTGACCGGCGTGGCTCAAAGAAAGACGAAAAGTGCGACCCGGTCCGCAAACGCGGGATATGCGCTTTAATGCGGCCAGCCCGAGTATACTCGTCGCGATCTCGGTATCCATTCCGTTGCGCCAGACGGTCACTGCTCTTCTCGCCATAGTCAGCGCCGGTCTTGGCGTCGACCTCAAGTTTCATCAGTCGCTTGGCCGCGAAACCGATCATCTCGCGCAAAGAATCCGCATCTGCAATCTTCTCCATGAGCGCACGGAGGCCTGTCTCGGGTGTAATCCGTGGTTCAGGTTGATGGTCGCAACCCGACCCTACCGAAAAATCCGACAATCACTGCCGGCAAAACTACTTTTGTGGATATCATGCCGCAAGTCCGAGGCCTTGAAACCAGGAAGGAATTTTCTGTTGCATATGCAACTCTGCTGAGAGACGAATAGGTCGAAGAACCAATAAGCGAATTTTTATGGGCGATATGGAATGGGGCATCCTTGCGCCCGAAGAAATGGTCAGCCTGCGCAGACAACAGAGTCTCGGGTTGCAGGCCTCCGTGCGGCATTTCAATGATCGATCGGTGCCTGGCTTGGGTAACCTTTGGTTCCCGATGCCGCTCGTCTGGTCGATCTTGGCTGTCGCCTTGGCCGAGGAAGGCCATTCTTCGGTTGAGCCGTTACGGACCGCAAACGCGATTGAGGCGTTCGCGATGGGCGGCACCGGAGACAGCCAGAACCCAAGGGTGCAAGGCAGAGTGAAATTAAATGGAAACAAAGATTGGAGTTTCTCGAATCTGGCGAAGCGCGGAACCTATGTCACCCAGCCCTTTCGCATGGGTATGGTCCAGCCATTGCAGGAGCTCGGCTATGTTATCGGAAGCCGCTTCGGATCTTTCAGGCTGGATGGCGAAGGGCATAGGATTATGCAACTTCCGGCCATGCAATCTTGGAAGGATCAACTCGCGCGATGGATCAGGATTAAGAGCAAGACACAGGAAAGTCCGCCCGGGCTGTCGCCTCTCGTGGCATTGCCAGCCGATGTGCGCAAGAACATCCAGGCTCGTGTGAAGCAGGCCTACCGAACGTCCCCCGAAGATGCCGCCCGACGGCGGGCCTTGATCGGTCTGGCAACAGGTCCGAATGAGAAAATGCTCGAGCGGGAGCCACCGCCCTCGGGGATCTCGCATGAACACTGGATCGACCTGAGGGCGGGCGCTGCGCTCATAGATCTCCGGGACTGCGCCCTCGACGTCCTACGTGCCGTGGAGGGGAAATTGCTCGAGCGTCGCAATGCCAATGAAGCCGCGTCCTGTGGCGTGCCAGAGATGACCCGCTACGTGCAGACGAAGCTGAGGGATCTACAATACAGCGAAAAACGTCTCGGTCCTCGTATCGAAGTGGCCGGCGAGCATCTCAGCTGCGCCTTCTTGGCTGATTGCCGGAAAGACCCAGAAACGCTGCTGCGCAAGCTGGTGACGCGTGATGGGACTGTGGTGCGGTTGGAGGCCGCTGACAGGATCGTCCCCGGTCCCGCCGCAGGCGACCTCCGTGCGGACCGCTCATCAGAGGAGGAGGCTGGCGAGGTCATAGATAATCAGGATTTTGCACCCCAGCTTTTCCGTCTGTGGAACCTGCATTGCCTGATGCGGGAGTTGAATGGCCACGAGAACCCCCAGTCGCCAGATTATCCGACGAAAGCCCCTGCATGAGCGAGAGCCTTCTCAGCCTGTTCCTGCCCCCGGAGGGGTTCTTCGGCGATTTCGGCATGATTTGTGGCTTCACCTCCTCAAGCGACGTCCTCAAGGCTATCAAGTCCAATTTCTCAGCCGAGATGTCACGACCGGCGTTAGTCACCTTCATCCATCCGGCCAAGGGTCCGGTCTCCGGCATACCAGGGCTGGTCCAGGCATTTCCGAAGACGCTGCCGCTTCCCTATCGTCTCCTGCATGCCAAGGTGGCCTTGCTGGGCTTTCGTGACAGGGAGGGCAGTTATCGGATTCGCCTAATCGTCACGACGGGAAACTGGACTCGCGATCCCCTGACCACAAGCATTGACCTGTTCTGGTCCATCACTCTCGACCCGAAAGACCCCGGCGCAGAAGATGCAGCTGATATTCGGGCGGCCTGGGGTTTCTTCGATACGTTGAAAGCCGATTTCGACTGCAGCCTCATTGAGCGCGAGTATGACGGCAGGCATCCCAATGACCAGTTGTCGCATTGGATCGAGGAGCTGCCGGACACTGAAGAGCCACGCTTCATCCACAGTCGAAAGAGGGCGCTGTTGCCTCAGATCGTGGATCAGATGAAGCCGAGGAAGAGAAAGGCTACTCTCATCATCGGCTCGGGCTTCTTCGAAGGTGGCGACGGTCGAAAGAGTACCGTGCCAGAGCGGTTTCACAAGGGGTTGGAGAATAAGAATAAGGTCGCGAGCACCCTTGAGCGTGTGCTGGTGTTGAACCCCACGTCTTGTCAGGGAATGGCGACGGCAGCAAAACGGTTGCAGGAAGATGGCTGGAGCCTTTGCGTGCCGCGTTCCGCTCTTCATCCTGCCTTATCGCTCTGCAAATTGCATGCGAAGTTTGCCCTCCTGGCGACTGGTACGAGGTGGCGAGAGAAATTCAGTGGCTCTCTCTACATGGGATCTGGCAACATGACACCTGCAGGTATCGAAAACAAAGCTGGCAAGGCCGGCAATCTCGAAGCAGGTGTGGTATTGCAACTCGGGTCGGAACTGAGCTACGGCCCTGGGCGTAAAATGCATATCCGTAATGCCCTTCCCCTTGGCGGCGATGAAATTGAAGTTGATGCATTTCTGGGGGCCGGAGAGCGCTTCGAAGAGCCTGAACCGCCCGAAACCCTACCGGAAGTCCCGTATCTGATTTGGGAAAGGGAAGAACTTTCTGCGCCAGAGGAACGGGAGATCCGCGTGATCGGACCCGATGGCGCCGAGGTCCTGACGCCCTGCGGCTGGCCCGCCCCGGCGCCAGTTCACGTTCGTCTCGTCACGGGCGGATACGAGGTGCCCGTCATCGCGGATGGCGTTCTAGTAGTGCCCCAGCCCCAAGACATTTCCGTCGAAGACATGCTCGCCGAGTTGCGCCATTTCCCGGAACCGGAGGAGCGAGACCCCTATGACGTCGATGACGATGAGGGCGACCAGAAAAAAAGGACTACGGAAGGAAGAACGACCGCTGCGTCCCCTTCGCGTTATCCCCTTCGCCGGATGATGAGCCTTCTGGTGCCGCTGGCGGAAAACCAAAAAACGATCCACGAGCTGGATTGGCCGCGCTGGTGTCGGGAACTGCAAAGCAGATTGATTGCCCTGAAAAGTCGAGAAGAAGCGATGATCAAGTTCTTCCGTGAGGCGGGCGCCGACCCCCTGCCGATCCTGCTGCATCGTGGCCTCTGCCCTTCAGGCATCGATCCGGACCTCCTGGCTGCGGCGCTGGCAAAGGTCGCGGAAGAATGGGGGCTGCTCCCGGACACGCCCTCTCTCTGGGACAGGGACGAACCACATCATGAGCGTTGATTGGATCAAGGTCGCGAAGGTCCTGGAACGCCAGGCAGGGACCTCGCCAAAGGGACGCGGGGGCGAGGCGCTGCTTGATGAGGGACAACGGGCCAGCCTGACAGAGTTGGCGCGGCGGATACGTGCCGGCCGACGCATGGCCCTGATCGCGGACGAGGTCGGCATGGGCAAGACGCGGATCGCGGTGGCGCTGATCCAAGCCGTGCGCGAAGCCGGTGGTCGGATCGCGATCGTCATCCCGCCAGGGGTGGGCGTGCAATGGCAGAAGGAGCTGAGCGCTTTTGACCCCGAGGACAGGACCCTACTTCCACTGCGAAGTTTCGATACCTTCCTCGACAGCTTCCTTAATGAGGGCGACGAGGAATGGCAGAGGTATACCGGATCAGCACAGGATAGATTGCACCAGAAGCGGAACGACCGGAAACTGCAACGTGAGTTGCCCATGGGTCTGCTGCAGGACGAAGAAATCCTGATGATCTCGCACAACTTCGCCAATGCTCGGTTCCCGGAAGGTGACACACCACGCCGGGGCTTGCTGGGAGAGATCCAGCATTACCTTGGCAGGGGGAACCCAGAGCGTCGGCTGTATAACGGCTATCATGCCGCAATGGTGCGGGCCGCCACTGTAATTGCCGATACGGTCAAGTCGAACAGGGACGTCCTCAACTTCGAGCGGATCATGCGTCCTGAAAATCTCGCAGCCGCGGAATATGGAGAAAAACTTCGCCCCTTTATCGGCTATGGCCTCGGGCCGTTCGACCTTGTCATCGTGGATGAGGCACACAAGGCCCGCAAGCATGACAGCAGCCTTTCACGCATTCTGAGAGAGATTCTGTGGACGACCCCGGATCCGCTCCGCATCGGAATGACGGCTACGCCAGTCGAGCTGGGGGTGATGCAATGGAAAGGGACACTGTCCCGCATTGCGCCTGCGCCCATGGACCTGTCACATATGGACGCGCCTCTCAATGCTTATAAAGAAGTGCTTGAGCGACTGCAGAGGGAAGACCTGGACGAGGATCTGGTCAAGGCCTTCGAGACCGCAGCCGGAGATTTCCAGAAGGTACTGGCCCCTTATGTGTTGCGACGCGACAAGCGTGACGATCCCGAATTTGCCGAGGTGATTGACACCTATCGCGAGTTGGATATCCGCCGTGTGGCGCCTGAAAACTCGGACGTCACCTTCTCCCGTGATTGGCTGCGCTGGTTCGCTGCGCTCGAGGCTCTGTCCTTCCTGCCATGCAGGCCCGGCGAAAACCCAATGAAACTCATGCGAACAAGGCTCCCACATGGGCTGGGAACTGATATGTTCGACGCAGCGCTGAAAGGTGAGACTTCGGCGAATCAAGTAGTCGTGGGCACTGCAGCCGTATGGCTTGAAGCTTTGGCCGCAGGCAACGGAGAGGAGATCGACCTTCACGATTTGCCCTCCATCACGGAGACAGTACGCCTTATCGAAGGCTATACAGCCCGTGGGGAGAAGGTACTTGTCTTCGGTCGCTTCACTGCAGCTCTGCAGGCCCTGACCCGTCTTCTGGATGCCCGCGAAATGCTGCGTCGGCTGTCTGACCCGGACGGGCACTGGCCTGCTTCCGCACTGTCCAAGGACAAGAACGCCCGGGATGCAATCCGTATCGCGATGCAAGATCCCATGCTCTGGTCCGGATCTCGTGACTTGGATGTGCTGGAATCGCAACTAAAGGAGCAATATGACATCCGCGCAGGTCGTCGGGAGCAGGCAATGAAAGCGCTGCGGCAGGAGGTGGAAGCAGAGGCCAAGGCCGGTAACAGGGATGCCGCATTGCTGCGAAGCCTGTGGAACGCGGAGGGTATCTCGATTGCTGCCCTTCTGGAGGCATTGGAAGCGCATCATCCTTCAAGGAATGAGACCCGTGCAGGACTTTCCGCGACAGAAGTACTGGACGCCTTTGCTGACCTCCGTGCCGATTTGACGGATGCGTCCCCAGACGAGGACGAGAACCAAGTCGAGGCGAAGCCGGAAAAGTTGGAAGCGCTCGTGAGAGGGCATCTTAAGGAATACACCGGTCGAGAGGGAAATTTCGCCCGCCTCATGAATGGAAGCAGCAGCCCACAGACTCGCAGGACCTTGCAGGCCGCCTTCAATCGCCCTGGGGCGTGGCCAATGGCGCTGGTTACGCAATCAAAGGTCGGGAGCGAAGGGCTGAACCTACACGAAGCCTGCTCTACGGTAGTGCTCTTCCAGTCAGAGTGGAATCCAGGGATAGTAGAACAGCAGATCGGTCGCGTTGATCGAAAGAACAGCCTGTGGCTCAATCGGTTCAGGAGCTGGAAGAGCAACGGCAACGTCGGCAATATGCCCAGGATCATGATCCATCCCGTCGTGATCTCAGGAACATATGACGAGCACAACTGGTCAGTTCTGGAAACGCGGTGGCAGCAGCTGGGAGGCCAATTGAGCGGGAATGTCTTGCCGCCTCGCTCAGAAGGCGCTTCCCTGCTGAACAATGTGAGAGACTGGGAAAATCGCATCCGTGTAGCGATCCCGCGCTTCTCCCCAGACAAGTTGCTGCCTTAACCTGCCATTTCGGCTATTGCGCCCCGCGAACTGGTCTTGTGAGGTGAATTTGCAGAAACCGATATCTTTCAGGGTCGCCGCACTTTCTGCGCATCGCGGGCATTCGTCCCTGTCGCAGCGAACGACAGCTCTCCGCCGATGCTGTTGAAAAAGTCTTTGTTGCGCTGCGGCAAGTCTTTCGATTCACTCAGCTTTGAGGGGATGGGAGGATTTCGGCATGATGGGCAGGCAAGAAGCATCGGCGCAGCTGTTTTACGATTTCGATCTGGAGCGTCACGTCCCGGCCAACCACATGCTGCGAGAGATTGATCTGTTCCTGAATGGGGACGACCTGCGCGAAGCACTACGCCCCTTCTACAGTCACCTTGGCCGGCCCTCGATCGATCCGGAACTGATCATCCGGATGCTGGTGATCGGGTATGTCATGGGGATCCGTTCGGAGCGTCGTCTCTGTGACGAGGTCCATCTGAACTTGGCCTACCGCTGGTTCTGTCGGTTGGGTCTGGAAGGCGACGTCCCGGATCACTCGACCTTCTCCCGCTATCGCCACGGCAAGTTCAGGGATAGCGGTCTTCTGCGGCAGGTCTTCGAAGCCACTGTGGAGCGCTGCATGAAGGAGGACCTGGTCTCCGGAGAGGGTTTTGCAGTCGATGCCAGCCTGATCTCCGCCGATGCCAACAAGGTCCGGTCTATCGCGGCGGAAGACTGGAGCTCCGAGGCCGCGCGGGAAGCCGGCAACAGGGCGGCACATGAATATCTGGAGACACTGGATGGTGAGCGCAGGAGCGCCACTGGTTCGAGAGACTGCGCGAACGCCTTCGGGGCCGCATCGCCTGTCCAGCCCAAGTTCGTGGCCAAGTCCGATCCGGCAGCGCAATGGACCCGTGCCGAGGAAAGCCGCCCCTATTTCGCCTATGCCACCAATTACCTGATCGACACCAAGAGCGCGGTGATCATGGATGTCGAGGCGACAAGGGCGATCCGCCAAGCCGAAGTCGGGGCCTCGCGCACCATGCTCGACAGGACGGAAAAGCGGTTTGGCATCCGGCCGGATTGGCTGGCCGCCGACACGGCCTACGGCAATGCCGAGAACCTGGGCTGGCTGGTCGAGAAACGCAGCATCATTCCCTTCATCCCGGTGATCGACAAATCTGAACGGACCGACGGCACGTTCTCCCGCTCGGACTTCGAATGGGATGAGAAGAATGATCTGTATATCTGCCCTGAAGGCCATGCCCTCAAGCAGTTCAGACGCAACTATTCCGATCCGGCCCGGGGGCAGGACACTGGTGGGCGGAAGAAATACCGCGCCTTGAAGGCGACCTGCCAGGTCTGCCCATCCAAGGAGATCTGCTGCCCGAAAGCCGATGCCCGATATGTCACGCGCGAGCCCCATGAAGAGGCGCGCGAGTTCGCGAGGGAGTGCCGCAAGACCAGGGCCTACAAGGTGTCACGCGACAAGCGGAAGAAGGTCGAGATGCTCTTCGCGCACCTCAAGCGCATCCCTGGTCTGACACGGCTGCGGCTGCGCGGACCAAATGGCGCCAAGGACGAATTCCTGCTCGCCGCGATCGCCCAGAACCTACGAAAACTCGCGAAACTACGCCCGCGAAGCATCAAACAGGAGGCCGCAGCATGAGCTGAACGGCCTACTCACCGCCTTGAGGCGGAGGAACGAGCGATCGCCCGAATGCAACGGCCTGGCTCAGCGACGACGAGCCTCAAAATCGGCGTTCTCAGCCGACTTTTTCAACAACATCCGCCCTTTGTGTCTGTGCCGTGTGTGGCCTATCCTGCATCTTGCACCAACGCCGCAGGCAACCACCGTTCAGTCGACGGGCTTGCCCCTTTGCCTCGTTGCAAACAGCACCAGAGCGACGCATAGCAGATGCAACTGTTCGAGCATGGCATAGTTCATGGTATCCGCTTCTAACATTAACTATTTTTCTATTACAGGCAAATACTTACTCCAACCATCAACAATCGAGTGGGAAATCACGACCGGGTACCGAAAGATGCCTGCCGGATTCCCGAAAAGCTCGCCTCTCTGGCGGGCTTTTTCTCACCTTGTCCCAACGGTCCGGAGGGAGCCGGGTTTGCCCTTTTCGGGGCTGTGCACCTAGGATCACCCAAAGATCAAGGACAGACCGATGTGCATCCGCCCCGCCACAGAAGCCGACCTGGCATCCCTCGTGCCGCAGTACGGCGCCTTTTTCCGCGAAGACGGTATCACCGTGCCGCAAGTCGGCTTCCCGCCCTTACCACATCCCGCCGGAAAGGATCTCGCAGGTGCAGAGAGACGGTGCCGGCAATCGCGGACCTTCGGACTTTCGCTGCGGTGCCGCACGCAGTTGCCAATCCGAGCGTCGTGGCCTCTTCGTTGAAACCACCTCAGTCGCAACGCCGCCCCGCAAGGGCAGGACGGCACCGTTGCGCGCGGCATTTGGACCTAAGACAGTCCTTGGCTGCGTTCTCGGCATTAGAGGTCGCTCGAGACCCGCCAGAAGTCGATGTTGCCATCTTGGGCATGCAAATCGATCTCGGCCAATTCCTCCGTCTCGAACTCCATCTTTTCAAGCGCGCCGAGGGAGTTGTCGAGTTGCTCAACCGTACGTGCACCGATAAGGGCCGACGTGATCCGGGGATCCCGCAGGGCCCAGGCGATGGCCATTTGCGCCAGGGTCTGACCGCGGCGTTCGGCGATCGTGTTGAGCGATCGACTGCGTCCAACAAGTTCGTCTGTGATCAGTCTCTGGTCAAACCCGCCACGTCCGGCGCGGGCGCTTTCAGGCACGCCGTTCAGATACTTGTTGCTGAGCAGGCCCTGAGCCAGCGGCGAAAAGGCGATGCAGGCAGTTCCCAGGTCCTCGAGCGTGTCGAGAAGACCATGTTCGATGCGCCGGTTGAACATCGAGTAGTTGGGCTGGTGTATGAAGAGCGGCACGCGCTCTTCTTGCAGCAGTGCGGCGGCCTTGCGCGTCAATTCGGGCGAGTAGCTCGAGATGCCGATATAGAGGGCCTTGCCCTGGCGGTGCAGATGCGCAAGCGCGCCCATGGTTTCCTCGAGAGGGGTCGTCGGATCGACGCGGTGTGAGTAGAAGATGTCGACGTAGTCGAGACCCATCCGGTGAAGAGACTGGTCAAGGCTTGCAATCAGATATTTCCGGCTACCGCCGATCCCGCCATAGGGTCCATCCCACATCTGCCAACCAGCCTTGGTCGAGATGATCATTTCGTCCCGGTGGCGGGCGAAGTCGTTGGCGAGCACCTCGCCAAAGAAACTCTCGGCCGACCCCGGCGGCGGGCCGTAATTGTTGGCAAGATCGAAATGCGTGATGCCGCGGTCGAATGCGCGGCGCAAAATCGCGGTGGCCATTTCGGGATCGTCGGTGCCGCCGAAATTTTGCCAAAGGCCAAGCGAAATTGCCGGAAGGTCGATTCCGCTCTTGCCTGCGCGACGGTAGCTCATCGTGCTCTGGTATCGGTCCGATGCTGGCTGGTAGGTCATCCTGTCTTCCTTGTCGTTGCGACGAACTTACGCTGAGGACAAGATAGCCACGGGAGTTCCTTGAGGCGACGATGAGCGACACCAATGCTTCATTGAGAATTTCTCAACAAAAATTCAGGCCCGGATCGGACTTTGGCACGAGCGGTTTCAGGCGCTGAGAGGGGAAAGGCCCTGATCCCTGCGGATGAGGTTGATGAGTTCGCGCAACCCCGGCGGTGTCTGGCGGCGGCTTGGGTAGTAAATGGTGAACGGCGGCCCTTCCGAGGCCCATCCCTCAAGAACGACGCGCAGCTGTCCCTCTTGCAGTTCGCGGCGCACGGCTGCCTCAAGGACATAGGCATATCCCAAACCTTCGAGCGCCATGGCGACGATCTGCGCCGTGCCATTCGCCCGCACCGGACCGCGAACCGTCAAACGTGTCATGGTGGGATCGTTGCCAAGCTCCCAAGAATAGCAGCTTCCATCTCCAAGCTCGATCTCGATGCATGGGAGCTTGAGCAAGTCTTCCGGCTTCGATGGCAACCCGACCGCGTCGACCAGCGCGTCGGAGCCCACGACGACCCAACGCGTCGGCGCGCTGAGGGCGACGCCGACCATGTCGAGGGGCACGCGGTCGCCATAGCGGATGCCGGCATCAAAGCCCCCGGCAACCACGTCCACCATCAGGTCATCGGCATGAATTTCGAGCTTAACGTCGGGAAAGGCCTTGGCGTATTGCGCCAGAACCGGGGAGACAAGCAACCGCACGGCATCCTGCAGAATGTTTATCCTCAGACGGCCCGCTGGATTGTCTCGCTGCCGCGCCAGTGACGTGAGGGCTTCGTCGATCGTGGTAAATCCTTCTCTCAGCTGCTCGGCCAGACGCTCTCCGGCGACAGTCGCAGAAAGCGAGCGGCTCGTGCGGTTCAGCAGCCGCACGCCGACTTGATCCTCCAGCTTGCGCATTCGATGGCTCAATGCCGAGACGCTGACCCCCAGCTCCAACGCGGCGCGTTTCATGCTGCCATGCGTGAGAATGGTCACGAAGATATCGAGGTCGGCGAGAAGGGCCCGGTTTCGATTGCGCATGCAACATCCTTTCATGGCGCAAGCTGTCGCGCTCCAAGTCATCAGCTCGGCCCTCCGCGATCAGTTCTGGCGGCGCAGGTCTGCGTGGCAGTGCATTTGGCCGGGGATTGTCAGAAAACGCCAATCCCGATCAGCGTCAACGCTCCGTTGCGCCAGAGCAAGATCGCTCCAACAATTCTTCTAAAATGTCATGGAGCTCTCGAACGGAGATTTGGGCTCAGAGCGGACCTGCTGCGGAACAGAAAGGCCCGGCCCGGCGTGCTTTCCCAGGAACGCTGGCATTCTGGTAAAATCGAGCATCGGCAAGGTGCCGAAGATGTGGCGGGCGTGGCGGATCGGAGGAACCACCATGCCAACGACAAACCTGCCTGCCATTCGTCCATGCCGCCCTGCCTGGAACAAGGGGCGCATCGTCGGCCAGAAGCGACCGCTTGCACCAAAGCACGTATGGGCGATCCGGGTTCGCCTTGAGATTGCTCAGAAGATCCGAGAGCTGGCGCTTTTCAATCTCGCCATCGACAGCAAGTTGCGGGGCTGCGACCTGGTCAAACTGAAGGTCGCCGATGTCTACGCGGCCGGACAGGTCAAGCACCGCGCTTCGATCGTCCAGAGCAAAACCCAAAAGCCGGTCAGCTTCGAGATCACCGAAGGGACGCGAAAGGCCCTGGCAACCTGGCTCGAAGATCCCCTGATGACCGGGTCGGAACATCTGTGGCCGGGTCGCTTTCATGAGCGTCGTCATATTTCGACGAGGCAATACGCTCGTCTGGTGCGTGACTGGGTGACCTCGATCGGTCTGGAGCCAAGCGCCTATGGCACCCACTCCATGCGGCGAACCAAGGTGGCGCAGATATATCGCAAGACGGGCAACCTGCGCGCGGTTCAGCTCCTGCTGGGCCATACGAAGATGGACAGCACGGTGCGCTATCTCGGTGTCGAGCTGGAAGATGCGCTGGCCATCGCAGAGGCTGTTGAGATTTGAAGGGGTGGGTCGCCATGACCAGGCGGCCCTGAGCCGCCCCTAAAAGAGCGCGCTTCGCTGCCGTGCAGCTTCCCCAGAGCGGCCACAAGGCATCGTGCCGCATGAACCGGCAGCCCGCAGTCGGCAGGGAAGACCAAGCGGTCCCACGGCTGAAACAGCCGAAAGACCGCTTGGCTTCTTCTTGGGGATCAAGCTGCGCTCAGGTCGGCGACATCATCCACGAGGCGTTCCAGGTGCCAGATCTTGGCAACGATCTGCCAGCCTGCCTCCCCTTTTACAAAGGCGAGATGGTCGACAAAGACGTTCTTGTGGGCGCGAATACGGATTTTGACCGTCGCGTTGATCGGGGACAGGTAGTCGATCATCAGGATTTCGGCTTCTCTCGCCTGGCCAACACTTGCAGGCGAGACGCGCGTGCTCACATCCTGAAGAAAGCTCTCGATCGGTTCGACAAACACGGTTCCGTTGTCCGAGTCGAACAAGCTGGATGCCGGGTGGAACACGGTGTTCAGCTTGTCGACGCTGCACTCGTGAATGCCGTCCAGATAGGTTTCGACGGCATTGATCAGGTCAGTGGGTGCGTTCACGGCTGGGTCTCCTGTTACGTAATATCGCCAACTTGCCAGCTCCGGATTTTTCGCGATACTGACAGAACGGACAATGTACGGTCGGTTTCTGCCAGAATGCCAAAATCAGCCAAAGCCCCCCTGGTTTGTGCCATCGCCTATGATGGCCTGTGCACCTTTGAGTTCGGCATCGCGGTCGAGCTCTTTGCCCTGCCCCGACCCGAATTCGATCATTGGTACCGCTACGCGACATTGAAGGCGGATGCGGGGCCCATTCGCGGGACAGGTGGCATTACCATCGATGCGCAGAACGATCTGGAGCTGTTGCAGGAGGCCAGCCTGATCGTCGTTCCGGGGTGGCGGGGCGCCGACGCGCCGGTCCCTCCGGCCCTGTGCGCCGCTCTGCAATCGGCCCATGCGCGTGGCGCGCGCATCGCCTCGATCTGTTCCGGCGTCTTCGTGCTGGCTGCTGCGGGGTTGCTGGAGGGAAAAACGGCGACAACCCATTGGCGCTACACGGACCTGCTTGCGGACCGCTTCCCGAATGTGACCGTCGACCCGGACGTTCTGTTCGTCGAGCAGGATGGCATTTACACCTCGGCCGGTTCTGCCGCCGGGCTGGATCTGGGGCTGCACATCATCCGACAGGATTTTGGGGCGCAAGCGGCCGCGAGCGTTGCCCGCAGGTTGGTTGTCCCGGCGCAACGGGATGGCGGACAACGCCAGTTTGTCCCCAGGCCCGAGCCGAAAGCCCGTGTCGGATCGAACCTCGCGGCTCTGCAGGACCACGTCAGAGCCTCCCTGAACGAAGACTGGTCCATTGCGCGCATGGCCAGATCTGCCGGAACAAGCAATCGCACGCTGGCGCGCCGTTTCCATGAGGAAACGGGATCTACGCCCATGCACTGGTTGAAGGCAGAGCGTGTGTCCCGCGCGGCAGAGTTGCTGGAAAACGGAAAAATGCCCCTGTCCGATGTTTGGGAAGCTTGCGGCTTCGGTTCCGCCGAAACCTTTCGCAGAGAGTTTCGAAAAATGATGGGGGTCCCCCCTGCCAGGTACCGCGAACGGATGGGGGCGCCATAGTCTGCCGACGAAGACTCCGAAACTGCCGCTTTCGATGCCGAGGAACGGCCCGCCCAACCGGCTTTTCCTCGCATCATGAAACAAGATCGGAGGAGTGATCCGCTCAGGATCATTGCAGAGGCGATGGAAGCTCTTGTCAGCCGCAAGGGTCAGGGCATTGCCGCTGCAACCTCGGCAGTCACGTCGCGCACGCCGACGGCGGACCACACATCCTCCCGCAGGATGAATTTGTGGCTATTGGTATGGGCGACATAGGTTGACCGCGCCTCCACCACGTCGAGCGGGATCAGAGCCGCCCTGACCACGCGGAAGTCATCATCAAAGATCACGCCCGCCAGCACGTCGAAATGCCCACCCGCAAGGTCCCGGATCGCAGAGAGTTGGCGCGAAGGGTTGCGCCGGTGAACCCGCCGCCCCTTGATCTGGATGCGTGTCCCGTCCGGGCCCGTCGCGTCAAATCCCCGCGCTGAGTTCGGCGCCTGCGTCCAGCCGAAGGCAACACAGAAAAGGTATTCGGCAAGATCGCCGGTCGGGTTGTTGGCAGTGCGCAAGACGCCCCGCGACCGCAGCTCTTCACCTATCTGGGCATGGAGCGCGAGGAGTTCGCCAGCGGTCAGTTGCGCCAAGTCTGGCATAAGGTATCTCCTCAGGCGGCATGTTTTCATTCGGCAATGTTATCCAAATGATGCCCGCCGCCAACATCGACATTGCGGCCATGCTGTTTCAGGTCCCCGGCATCCCACTGCCCCATCAAAAGGGCCTCACGATTGGCGAAGGTCCTGGCGGCAGCAAGCGTCGTGTCATGCCCCTCGAGGTCATTGCGAGGGGCCAAGCGGTGGAGCACACTCCGCCCATGTCCGGCGTCCCGCCCTGCGACCTGTCGGCGATCCCCGAGGGCCAGTGCGCCGACATGCTGGCGGTATTTCAGGAGCGCGATGCGCTTAAGGACGCCAACCGGCGGCTCGCACACCTCATCGCGGAGCTGATCCATGTCGTGCATGGCAAGCACTCCCCGAGACGCTGACCTCCCTCCACGGCCCGTGGGGCGGCCTTCAAAACATCCCTCACGATGAGCGTGCCCATATCGTACCCGACACCATCGAAAGCCTGATCCGCCCGCTCTCTTTGTCGAGAAGGAACGCACTCTTCGCCGGCCACGACGAAGGCGGCGGCGCCCGGGCCCGCACCGCCTCCATAATCGACACCTCGAAGATCAACGGCGTCGCGCTTTTCACCCATCTGACGGTGCCCCCTCCCCGAAGCCATTGCCGCCGGTCACCCGGCCCGCAGGATCGGCAAATGTTTCCCTGGAACATCGCCCCGCAAAGCCGATCACCCCTGAGGCGGGACCACCGCCCATGGCCTGGCGGAGGCCAGTTGGGCCCTCAGACGCGGTGACGCTCGATCTCTGCAATCGCAAGGTTGGCCATGGCCGAGAGCGCGGATTTCGACGCACCGTCCTGCGCCTGCACCGACATGCCCTGGATCATCGCGCCGACGAAACGCGCAAGGGCGGCAACATCGGTTCCGGGCCTGAGCTGCCCTTCGTCCACGCCACGCGCGATGCGGGCCTTCAGCGCATCGAGCGTTTCATTGCGCAGAGACGAGACATGCTGCGCGACCGGCTGGTTCTCGACCGCGCAGGCGAGCACGGCCATCGAGATCATGCAGCCGCGGGGGCGCTCCGGGCGGGTGAACTCATGCGCGGAATCGTTCAGAACCCGCGCCAGCGCCATTCCCACATCGTCTTCCTCAAGGGCGCGGGCTGTCGTTGCCTCGACATGGCTCTGATACCAGCCCAGCGCCTCCCGGTAGAGCTCGGCCTTCGATGTGAACGCCGAATAAAGGCTTTGTGGCGTGATGCCCATCGCGGCCGTCAGATCGGTGATGGAGGCCCCTTCATAGCCAAGCCGCCAGAATGTCTCGGTCGCGCGTGCCAGCACTTCGTCGCGATCAAAGGCGCGGGGCCTCCCGCGCCGCCGGGGCGGCGCCTTGATATTTTTCACATCGGTCACTCTAGAAATACCTTCGACCTTGCATTATTCAGGAACGATCATTGTGATTATAGAGAGTCGCGCCGCATGAGTCTCCCTGATTTTTCCCAAGCTCCCGCCCGCATCGACAGCGCCATCGACAAGGCTCTGACGGAAAACCGCGTCGTGGGGACCGTCGTTCTGGTCGCCCATGAGGGCCGGATCCTCCACCGCCGCGCTGCCGGACTGGCCGACCGGGAGAGCGACAGGCCGATGCAAGAGGATGCGATCTTTCGGCTTGCCTCGATCACCAAGCCGCTCGTGACCGCCACCGTCCTGCAGCTGGTGCGCGAAGGCCGTCTGGAGCTTCAGGCACCGGTGACGCGCTACCTGCCGGATTTCCGCCCCGCCCTGCCGGATGGCACGCGCCCCGAGATCACCCTGCATCACCTGCTGAGCCACACATCCGGGCTGGGCTACGGGTTTCTGGAAACGGCGGATGGCCCGTATCACCGGCTGAATGTCTCGGATGGTCTCGACCAGCCGGGCCTCGGCCTGCAGGAAAACCTTGCCCGGCTGGCGGCGGCCCCTCTGGCCTTCGCACCCGGAACGGGGTGGCGCTACTCGCTTGGCCTCGACGTGCTGGGCGGCGTTCTGGAGGCGGTCGAAGGCCGGGGCCTTGCCGAGATCGTCCGGGAAAAGGTGACAGGGCCGCTCGGGCTGGCGGATACCGACTTTGCCGTTCGCGACACCGCAAGACTGGTGACGCCCTATGCTGACGGCACGCCCCGGCCGGTACCGATGGCCGAAGGGATCGAGGTGCCGGTCTTCGGGACCACCGCGCGCTTCGCCCCCTCGCGTATCCTCGACCCGAAATCCTATCCGTCGGGCGGGGCCGGGCTGGCCGGGACGGCGGATGACATCCTGCAGTTCCTGGAGACGCTGCGCATGGGCGGTGCGCCGATCCTCGATCCCGAAACCATCGACCTGATGGCTGCCGATCATGTCGGCCCCCGGGCCGAAACGCAGGGTCTGGGCTGGGGCTTTGGTTACGGGAGTGCGGTGCTGGTCGATCCCGGCCCGACCGGCACCCCGCAAGCCCCCGGCACGCTGCAATGGGGCGGCGCCTACGGCCATAGCTGGTTCATCGACCGCGCAAACCATCTCTGCGTGGTCGCGCTGACCAATACGGCCTTTGAAGGCATGTCCGGTGCTTTCCCGACGGACATCAGGGATGCCGTCTATGGATCCATCGCGGACTGAAGTGCGGGCATGGCGGTGGGCATCGCCGCCAGCCCTTCAGCCTTCCGAACATGATCTCCATGCGCTTGCACCGCTTGTACCGGCGTTTGTCCACTGCCCGACAGGGCATCACGACGCCATGGCCCGAAAGGGGTACTTGACCGGTCTCTTGCGTTTCTTTCGGCCCGGACTTCAGGCGTTTATCCCCTTGTCCTGAGACGCTTCCCTATCCGGGCCAACCTCACGAACATGATCTCCGCCCAACCGTTTGACGTCTGGCAGGCCGCAGAGCAATGCGCCTGTGCCGATGTAATCGCCACCCGTCGCAGATGGCGTCAGCTTGGTGTTCACACCTCCTCCTCTGGTTCGCCCCGTCAGGCGACCGCACCCCCTTTTGTCAGCGGGCGGTGTGCCGGATGACGCCCCCCGGCCTGAACGGCACGGCGCCACCGCCTTGACGGGTGATCTGAAGTGATATAGTCATCAGATGACTTGATTACTTTGGGAGGGGGAAATGGTCCGGACACTCGAAAGAACCCCGTCGCTGGGCGACGTGCTGATGCAGGCGGTGCTGGAGATGGTGCGCAGCGACGGGTTGCGCCCGGGCGACCGGCTTCCTGCGATCAAGACACTTGCGGAACGGTTCGGGGTCTCGGTGCCCACCCTGCGCGAGGCGATGCAGCGCCTGGCCAATCTCGGCGTGGTCGACATCCGGCACGGGTCGGGCATGTACCTGCTGCAGACGCGGCTTCCGGTCATCACCGGCCATCCCGATGCCGCGCCCCGGGATGAGCGGACCCTCTGCGACCTGCTGGATGCCCGGCTGGCGATCGAGCCGCTGCTGGCGCGCCGCGCCGCGCAACACATCACCTCCGATCAGGCCGAGAGCCTGCGCACCGCCATCGAGACCGCCGCCCGCGCGCTTTCCGCAGAGGGCGCCCCGCCTCAGGTCAGTCAGTCCCAGGCAAACATGAACATCCACGCGCGCATCGCCGAGGCCGCCGGCAACCCGATCCTGGCCGACACGATCCTGTCGCTGATCCGGGTCTACGGGGCCGAGCAGAAGCGCCTTCTGGCGATGCAGGGGGCCGAGGCCCGCCAGCACAACCACGCCGACCACGTGGCCCTGGCCGAGGCCATCCTGTCGCGCGATCCGGACCGCGCCGAGGCCGCCATGCGCCGCCATCTCGAGCGCGTTCTGGAAAGCCTGCACCGCAGCCTGTCCCCCCATAAGGCGCGCTGAGATGACCGTCACCCTTGCCGGGGCCGTCCCCGCCCAGGGCCACCCCGCGCGCCCGCCGGCCCGGCTGCGCCGCATCCTGGCCCTTGAGGATTTCGAACGCGCCGCCGCCCGCCACCTGCCCCGACCGATCTTCGGCTACGTCGAAGGCGCGGCCGAGACCAACGCCGCCCGTGACGGCAACCGAAGCGTCTTCGCCGAGATCGACCTGGTGCCCCGGGTGCTGCGCGATGTCTCGGGGCGCGACCTGAAGACCCCGCTGCTGGGCCGGGTCCATGCCGCGCCCTTCGGGATCGCGCCGATGGGGGTCAGCGCGCTCAGCGGTTACAGGGGCGACCTGTCCCTTGCCGCCGCTGCCGATGCCGCAGGCCTGCCGATGGTGATCAGCGCGGCCTCCCTCATCCCGATGGAGGAAATCGTGCGCGTCGCGCCCGGCGCCTGGTATCAGGCCTACCTTCCCCCCGCGCCCGAGGCGATCTCGGCGCTGGTGGCGCGGGTCCGGGCGGCGGGCATCGACACTTTCGTGATCACCGTCGATTCCGCGGTCGTGCCCAGCCGCGAGAACAACATCCGCACCGGCTACCGCACCCCGATCCGTCCGGGTCCCAAGCTGGCCTGGGACGGGATCACCCACCCCCGCTGGGCCCTTGGCACCTTCCTGCGGACCTTCGCCCGCCACGGCATGCCGCATTTCGAGAATGCCGATGCCCATCGCGGCGCGCCCCTGCTGTCGTCCCGCGCGGTGCGCGATTTCTCGGGGCGCGAAAAGCTGAGCTGGGCACAGGTCGCGCAGGTCCGGCGGGAATGGCCGGGCAAGTTGGTCCTGAAGGGCATCCTGTCTGCGCAGGACGCGCGGCTGGCCCGCGAGGCGGGGATCGACGGCCTCATCGTGTCGAACCACGGCGGGCGCCAGCTTGACCACGCCCTGTCCCCGATGCGCGCCCTGCCCGCCATCGTCGCCGCCGTGCCGGAGCTGCCGGTGATGATCGACAGCGGCTTCCGGCGCGGCACCGACATCCTGAAGGCCATCGGCCTGGGGGCGGCCTTCGTCTTCGTCGGACGTCCCTTCAACTATGCCTCGGCGATTGCCGGGCAGCCCGGGGTCGCCCACGCGATCGGGATCCTGACGACCGAGCTGCGCGCCGATCTGGGCATGCTCGGGCTCACGGGCGTGTCGGAGATGGGGCGGGAGGCCCTGTCGCTCGACCGTTTCCGCCATCCCCGCCCCGAGGGCGGGAAGGCCGCGCCGCCGTCCTGACGGAGCCGGCGCACCCACGACCCCCGGGGGAAGGAGCCGGGGTTTATTCCAGGGAGGACATCATGAAACACCTGACCACCGCACTTCTGCTGTGCGGCACCAGCCTGCTGGCGGCCACCGCCGCCGGCGCCCAGACCCTGACGGTTCAGACCTCGTTCAGCTCGGGCGACTATTCGACCCGCTTCCTGACCGAGGAATGGCTGCCGAAGATCGCCGAGCGGACCGATGGCCGGATCCACATCACGCTGGTCTCGAACGGCGCCGTCGTGCCACCGCGCGAGACGCCCGAGGCCGTGGCCGCGGGGGTGCTCGACGGGGATTGGACGGGCCCGCACTACTTTTCCGGCGTCGAACCCGCCTTCGGGCTGCTGGGTGACCTGATCGCGGGCTACGATACGCCCGAGCAGATGATGGGCTTCTGCCGCGAAGGTCCGGGCGCGGCGCTCCTGCAGGAGGCGATGGACGTCATCCAGCAGGGCGAGGTGACGGTGGTGGCCTGCGGCCCCTACTCGCGCGAGGCGCTGGTGTCACGGGTGCCGATCCGCACCTTCGACGACCTGAAGGGCAAGAAGATCCGCGCGCCCGAGGGGCTGGCCTCGGCCGTGTTCGCGGCCGCCGGTGCCACCCCGGTCAACATCCCCTTCACCGAGGTCTTCGGCGCGTTGGAAAAGGGGATCGTCGATGCCGCCGATGTCTCGGCCTACGTGAACAACGATGCCATCGGCATTCACGAGGTCGCGCCCTACCCGCTTTATCCCGGCATCCATTCCATGCCGTCGATGCAGTTCACGCTGTCGACCGCCACCTGGGAGGACCTCTCGCCCGAGGACCAGGCGACGCTGCGGGACTGGTGGTATGACGCGATGATCGCGCTCCGCGAAGCCGTCGCCGCCGAGGACGAGGCCCTGGTGGCCCGCGACACTGCGGATCCGAACATCACCGTCATCAACTGGGCGCAGGAAGACCGCGACAAGCTGCGCGCCGTCGCGCGCACCCAGTGGGAGGCCTATGCCGAAAAAAGCCCGCTGGCCCGCAAGGTCTACGAGGCCCATGTCGCCTACATGCACCAGATCGGCCTGCTGGACGACTGAACTGCGGATGCCGCCCGTTCCGGGCGGCATCCTCCGGCCCAGGCCCGACCAATACGGACAGCCCCGGGGATCGGAACGAGGCACGGTTGCGATCCAAGGACGCGGGCAAACTGGCGTCTGCCGCGCATGGACGTCAGGGGCCGCCCCATCGACCTGTCTGAAGACCGGCCCCGCCCGCGATGACATCGGGCGCGGTGCCGATCAGGGGGGCAACGTGAAGCGGCTGTTCGAAGATCGCGGCAACGATGGCGACTGGTTCAGAGAAGCCTTTCAGGACAATATGATACGGTCCTACACCCTAGGCCGAAAGAAGCGGACGGCGCCCGTCAGTTGCGACAAGCGCCGGTACAAGCGGCACAACCGGATCGAGGCCATGTTCGGCAGGCTCAAGGACCGGCAATGGGTTGCGGCCCGTTATGACCGATACCCGAAGACCTTTTTCTCAATGATCGCACTCGCCGCAACCACCCTTTTCTGGCGTGGCTGACAACGAGGTCCGCCCCGGGCTCCCGGGCGTGCAGCATGGAAAATCAAAACTGCGCATGGCTCGTATTTGGACACGGCGCATTTGAACACCCGCTTCCCGCCCGGTCCGACAAGACCGCTCGCACAGGTGGAAGCCGGGCACCTTGAAGTATTCGCCCTGATGGCGGATCGGGTGCACCTTCGCGGCATCGGTGAAGATCCCCCTCTCCTTGTCGCGCAGCACCGCGCCCTCTTCCCAGCTGCCCTCCCACAGGTTGTAGGCGACCTCCATGTATTCCTCGGCAAGGTCATAACGCGCATCATGGCCGATCTGCCGATCCATCCCGATGTTGCGCGCCGCACTGGGGAGGTAGGACGACACCTCGTTACACGCGACGCGTCCCTTGGTCAGATGATCGAGCGTCGAGAGCCGAGGGGCAAGCAGATAGGGATGCTCGAAGGTCACCGCCGCGGTGACCCGAAGCCCAGATGGCGCGTCACCGCCGCCATCGCCGAGATCGCGCCGAACGGGTCGTTCACCGGCACCTGCGCCGCGTCGGCCGAGCCGCGCTAGACGTCTTAGACCCCGACGACATCGGCAATAAACAGGCTGTCGAAGACGCCGCGTTCCAGTTCGATCGCGAGGTTGGCCCAATATTCGAGGTCATTGTAGCGCAACGCCTGGCTTGACGGATGGCGCCAGGGACCGGCTGCCTGATGACCGACGCAGGTCATGTCGAAGGCGTTGAGGATGATGCGTTTCTTTGCAGGGCTGGTCATCGGGAACGCCTGTCTCAGCGGGCTGCGGGCAAGGTTGCGGCAAGGGGATGGGGAAGATGCGGGGCGCATTGCGCCACCGCGCGATCAAGGCGCTCGCGGACCGGGGCAGCACGCGGCGCGCCTGCGGGACCATCCGCCGCAGCGGCACAGGGCCCGGTCGGCAGGGAGGGCGCCCCGAAGAAGCCAAGCGGCAGCCGATGCGCGATCACCCGCGTATGCCGGTCGCCGCGAAAGCGGGCCCTGGCATGGGCGGCCGCGGTCTCGACCAGCCTGCGGGTCCTGGACAGGCGGCTCCGGGAACCGGCAAAGGCTGCAAACGGGGACCGGGCATGGCGGCTCCAATTGGCGACTTCATCCGTAGGTAATTGGTACGATCGAAAGCGTCCCCGGGGCCATTCCAAACTCCCCCGTGTCCGGAGGCGAAAGCCGTCGTCAGGGCCATGGCCGGGAGAAGAGTTTTCCGCGGCACAGGTTTTGCGCCCGCGAATCAAGGGCACGGCCCAAGATCGCAGGGCTCCATGCGGCGGGACAAGGAAAGCGCCATTGCCCCGGCCACCGCGAATGCGCGGATCGACTTGCCCGCGTGCCTCCGTTCGAACCCGAAGCTGATCTCCTCGGGCTTGAGCTTGTGGGCGATCATCGGGACGATCTGGATCTTGGCGTCCAATACCAGTCGACGAATTTCGCCACATCGATGCGTCCGCGGGCGCCGCCGAAGGCAGAACCCTTCCAGAGGGGGCCCGTCACCAGCTGGAACGGACGGATCGTGATTTCCGCCCCCGAAGGCGCAACACTGACCACATTCGAAGCCCGCAGGGCCCAGCTCACTTCGCGTCTCGCCGATGCGCCGGACGTCAAACCAACCCTCCTGGCCACGGCGGCGGCAATCCATGCGAAGAAGATCGCGCACTTCGCAAAGGCCCTGAATCGCCCCGCAGGGCAGCAGGAGTTGCGGAGGCTGACCAAGACAAGTGTGCTCACGTCAGGCCCCAAGCGCGACAAGGTCGATGCCATGCCTTGCGGGGACCGCAGGCGTTACAAAGGGCCAAATGAGAGGGGGCTGAAAAGCTCCGGCCTCGGCAGTCTTCATGGACCATGTTTCATTGGCACCACGCCACGGACAAAGGTCGCGATGCGCAGATCGGACGAGGGTACAGGATCACTGTTCGGCGACGTCGATCTGGAGGAGCACATCCCTGCACGGCACCCGTCGCGCAAGAGCAGATCCGCCGTGCGTCTCCGGAACGTCTGGTACTGGAAGCCCGGCACGAAGCTCCGCCGGATGGGCTGTCCCAAGACCCCGCTGGGGCTGACCGGCGCACAGGACGACAGCCAGGACCGGGTGCGGGCCTGCGAATGCCGTGCACTGGCCCGCGAAATGCAGGCCCATTGCGGCGTCGACATCAAGCCGCACAACACCAGCACAACGGCGCGAAATCTCGCCCCGGAGTTTGCCGTAAGCTCTTGGTGAAGTGGTCGGGGCGGCGAGATTCGAACTCACGACCCCCTGTACCCAAATCCAGAACCTTTCCGAAGAGAGATGGAATATCAGTCCCTTAGGAAAGCCTGTTGTGATGTGCCGGAAGGCCGCTCCCGATCACGGCAGGCGTCGGGCGGTGAGGAACGGGCGACGTCTTCCACCCGTGGCCCATTCTGTCGACCGATACCAGATCATGCCGCGACTGTTGCAGGCGTGCAAGGGAAGGCACGCAGACCGGCCCTAACCTGCCGTTCGGTCCCTGGCCGACCGCCGCGGTGCAGCTTCACCAGACCGGCCATTCGTCCATCGCGCAGCATTTTCGGAGGCTGAAGGTCGGCTGGGCGGACTTTGCTGCCGTTCGCTACCTCCGTCAGCCCTGTGCTGTTGGTCGCACCACGATACTCCCAACGTCGACATCTCCCGGTTGTTCGAGCGCATAGAGGATTGCCCGAGCGATCGCTTCCGGGGCCATTCCGATATCGCCCATCCGACCGTCGATCATCTCCTTGACCGAGGGGTCCGTTATGGTCTGCGTGAAGTTCGTCGAAACCATGCCTGGAGATACCTCGGTCACCCGCAGGTTCGGCCCCGCTTCCTGCCTCAGCGCCTCGGTCACCGTTCGCACCGCATTCTTGGTCGCGGCATAGACCCCCATCGTGGGCAGGATCTTCAGCCCGGCCGTGGACACGACGTTGATGACATGCCCGCAGTCCTGCCGGGCGAAGACCGGAAGGGCGGCCGCAATTCCGTAGAGCGTGCCGCGCAGGTTCACATCGATCATTGCGTCCCACTCATCGACCCGCAGCGCGTCGAAGCGCGAGATCGGGCCAATGCCGGCATTGTTGACGATGGCATCGAGCCTGCCGAACCGCTGGACAGCGGTTTCCACAAGTGCTTCGAGGTCGGCGCGGCGGCGCACGTCCGTCGCCTTGTGAGCCGCCTTGCCACCATCGGCGATGATCTCTGCGACCAGATTTTCAAGGATCGGTTCGCGGCGAGCGCCCAGCACCACCGCAGCGCCTCGGGCGGCCAGTAGTGTCCCCGTGGCACGTCCGATACCGCTGCTTGCGCCAGTGATGGCTATCACTTTACCTTCGAGTGTCATGAGTTGCGGCCCTTTCGGTCTGTTTCGCTTGCCAAGGATATATGGCACCATCGCAAGATGAACGATGCCAAGAGGTCCATGAAATTGTCGCAATCGTCTACGTTTCAGCCCGATCCGCTCTCCGACGTGCTTGAAGTGCTCGGCGCTCGAGTGACGCGGCAGACCCGCCTGGAGGCCTCCGGGGATTGGGCGCTCTCGTTCCCAGCACTGGACCGGTTGAAATTCGTGGCCGTGCTGCGAGGGATGTGCTGGATGCAGCCGGAGGGACGCGCGCCGCTCCCGATGCAGGCCGGGGATGTCTGCCTGATCGGGACTACGGACTATGCCGTTTCCAGTGACCCGACGCTGGTGCCACAGGACGGGCGGCAGCTCTTTGAGGATCCCCTTCGGGACTTTGTTCACCTCGGCGGGAACGAGGTGGTTTCGATCGGCGGAACGGTCGCCTTTTCAGGGCCGAATGCCGATTTCCTGTTGGATATGTTGTCGGACTTCATCCCTGTTCAGCGCCACACCGCCGGGGCCGAAGCGATCTCGACCATACTGTCGCACATGTCGCAGGAGATCGAGCGAGGCGCGATCGGGTCCACGATCGTGGGCGCACGCCTGGCAGACCTTCTTCTGGTCGAGACATTTCGCGCCTATGCCGAGCAGGCCGGACCAGACCAATGCGGATGGTTCGGCGCGCTGTCCGACCCCCGGATCGGCAGGGCCCTGCAGGCCCTTCACGCAGATGTCGCCCGTGCTTGGACCGTGGCTGATATTGCCGCTGTCGCCGGCATGTCACGGGCCGCGTTTTCGGCAGAATTCAGTCGTCGCATCGGTCAGCCGCCCCTATCGTATTTGCGCTCCTGGCGCCTGACACTTGCACGCAGACGGTTGCTTCAGGACGAAACTACCGTCGCCGACGTTGCTCATGCCGTCGGCTACCAATCGCAAAGCGCGTTTTCCCAGGCGTTTATGCGCACCTTCGGGCGTTCGCCTAGTGCGGACGCTCGTGGGAAAGTTAGCACGTCAATACTTTGAGATTCCGTCGGTATTTCAGGCAGCAGCGTAACGGTCGCTATGGGCCGGGAATTGCCTGATTAGGCGGGAAGCAGTACGCCAAGCTTGGAGCCCTCTTCCTGCGCGTAGCAAACCCAGCACGGCCGGACCTGAGCCCCATCGGGCCCAGGCCCTGCCTGCCTCCAGCTACAGCAATCCCATCCGGATCTCCCGGTTGCTGAGGATCAGCTCCCGGGCCTCGGTCGCGCCGCCTTGCGCAACAGAGTAGCTCAAACCGACCTCCTCACACCGGAAGTCCGCGAACAGCGCGCGCACCTCGGGGCGGTCATTGATCGACAGGATGAAGGCACCCTTGATGCCGGCCAGGAGCTCGGCCATCCGGGCGAACTGCGCGCGCGAGAACAGTTCGCGGCCATAGTCGCCCTCCCCGCCCCAATAGGGCGGATCGAGGTAGAACAGCGTCCCTGCCCCGTCATAGCGCGCGATCAGATCCGCCCAGTCGAGGTTTTCGAAGACCACCCCGTCGAGGCGCTCATGGGCCTCTTCCAGCAGCGTCTCCAGGCGCGCTAGGCTGAAGCGCGCCGGATGATCGCGCGAGACGCCGAACACCCCGCCCAGCTTGCCGCCAAAGGCCAGGCGCTGGAGGTAGAGGAAGCGCGCGGCCCGCTCCAAGTCGGTCAGCGTCGCCGGATCGGTGGCGCGCAGGCGCTCGAACTCCCGGCGCGAGGTGATCTGGAAGCGCATCACCTCCATCAGCTGGGGATAGTGGCGTTGCAGGATGCGGAAGAGATTGGTGATCTCGCCCTTGAGGTCATTGGCGACCTCGCATTTCGGGCGCCAGGCGCGGCGCAGGAAGACGCCGCCCATGCCAACGAAGGGCTCGGCATAGGTCTGGTGCGGGATCGCGTCGATCCGCGCGATGATCCGGCGATGCAGCGCCCGCTTGCCGCCAAGCCAGGGGGCCACGGGCGCCGCCGGCGCCACCTTTTGCATTGTGTTCATGATAAGTTCCAGCCACAACGCCCGCACTCTCGCGAGAGTCGGGCGACGGGATCCGTCTGGGTCGTCGGTGCAGCCGGTCTGCAAACTGGGCTGCAGGGTGGCGGTGCTGAGGCACCGCTGCCCCCGTCCGGGGGCAGAAGGGGCGCGCACGCCCCTTCCCGGGAGGGATCTACTTGATCCCCCATTTCGCGAAGACGCCGGCGCTGAGGCCGAGGGCCGCGACCAGGGCGCCCGCGAGGGTCGAGAGGTCGATGGTCAGCACGCCATCGCCAAAGCCGATCCCCCAGCCGGGCAGCAGCGCCACCAGCGCGGTCAGCAGCGGCGAGAGCACGTAGAGGATCAGGCGGACGTAGATATTGGTCATGGGGTGGGTCCTTTCTCGGGTTGGGATGGGTCAGGCAGCCAGCAGCGCGCCCCAGGTGGCGGGGCCGGCAATGCCGTCGGGGATCAGGCCCCGGGCCGCCTGGAAGGCTTCGACGGCGGCCTCGGTGCGGCGCCCGAAGCGGCCGTCTGCTGCGCCCGGGTCGAAGCCGGCGGCGGTGAGACGCGATTGCAGCTCGGGCACCGGGGCGCCGGTGGCACCGCGGCGCAGGGTGCGGCGGGTGTCGGGCTGGAGGGCGGCCAGGTATTCGACCGCCAGCGCGGCGATATCAGCGGCGCGGTCGCTGCCGTTGATCACGCGCCGGGCGCCCTCGAAGTCGCAGCGCGTCTCCGAGACGTACTCGGGCAGCGCATGGCCGGTGAACCAGCCCTCCATGGCCCCCCGCACCAGGATCTGCACCGCCGGGTCCGGCGCCAGCACCGTGTCGGGATCGCTGGTGAAGTCCTGGCCGAGCTTTTCGCCGGCGCCGGCGTAGTTGTAATCCCAGGTCAGCTGCACGAGGCCGCGCCCGTACCAGGGATAGTAGGATTTGGCCTTGCGATAGGCCTCGGCGCGGGCCGCGCTCAGCCAGCAGGCCTCGCGCACCGGCTCGAGGCGGGCGGCGGTCTCCCAGGCGGCGGTGGCCAGGATATAGGCCGTCTGCGCAGGCGTGCAGCCGCAGGCCTCGGCGGCGGCGCGGATCTCGGGCGTCAGGCCGAGGGTCATGTCGGTCATGGGTTTCTCCAATGCAAAAGGCCCCGCTGAGCGAGGCCAGGGGCAGGATCCCCGCCGGGGCAGGGATGGTTAGCGATTTGTTAGGAAGGCGCGGTCACTCTGGGCGCGGGACCGGGTGCGCCAGACCCTGGCGCGTGTGATTTGCCGATTGCCAGCCCGGTCCCACCCTGCCCGTTCAGCCCCCGACCCGGCGGAGGATCGCCTTGCGCAGGCGGCGCACGGCGGCGATGCCGCCCTCGCCCATGGCGAAGGCCGCGCCGCAATAGGCGGGCGTGCCGGCATCGGTCCACCCATCCAGGATCGCGCCCAGCAGCCAGCCCAGGGTCATCGCCGAGCAGACCCCGGCCAGGGCCTCGACCAGGCGGCGGACCAGGCGCATCTCGGGCAGGAAGACCGCGCGCACCCAGGCGCCGGCTACGCCCGACAGCAGCAGCGCGAAGAACTGTTCCGGCAGGGTCTCGCGCCAGGCGCGCAGCGCCTCGGCCAGCCCGCCGATCACGGCGGGATCTTTCGTCGGATCGCTCATCGTCCCCTCACCAGCTCGACAGCGCGGCGCGCTTCCAGACGTTCGTTCCGGTGCAGACGTAGAAGTAGTCGTCATCCCGGGCGATCTGATCCTTTATCCCTGTCGCCGTGGCAGAGGCCGGCACGTTCTTCCACACCGGAGACCACCACCAGCCTGATCCGTCGTA
>NZ_JAHIAB010000022.1:30002-32298 GCF_018760365.1 Pseudooceanicola endophyticus | reverse complement strand
AGCGAAACATCAAGTCCGGCAAAGTATTCCATATCTCACTCCCTTCCATTGGATCATCCGATCCTAACAGGAGCTCGACCTCTCCACAGAGGCAGCCCAATTACGCATGCTTTGGGCCGCGATTACCTGGACCGCCTTTCTGCACCTGCGAGATGCTGCGCGGCGACATTTTGCAGTATGGGCTCGAAGCGGTCATTGGCCTTCAAACGGGTGTTAGGTCGCGCCGAACCTGCGCGACACATCCGCTGCAAACGTCAGAAATGCGGACTTTCCGGACGTTCGCGGCAGCAGGAAACCGTGCCCAGTGTGGCTTTCCCTGCCGCCGATAGCGCCCTCATCCTCAATGGCCGCTGACGAGGAAAGGGCCATCGAGAAAGACTTATGCCACCACGACTGATCGTCAGAGATTCATGCCACCGGTGACCTCGATTCGCTGTCCATTGACCCATCCGAAGTCATCTGTGAGGAGGCTGGCGATCACCGGACCAACATCTTCGGGGCCGCCGACGCGACCAAGCGCGGTGCGGGATGCCAGCGCCTTGTTGACCTCGGGGTTGTCGCGGGTGACGCCGCCGCTGAAGTCGGTTGCTATGGCTCCGGGCGCGACCACGTTGACGGCGATACCGCGCGGACCAAGCTCCAGCGCCATGTAACGTGTCAAGGTTTCCACCGCCGCCTTCATCGGCCCGTAGATCGCCCGGCCCGGAAATGCGAAGCGCGTCAGCCCCGAGGAGATATTCACGATGCGACCCCCATCATTCATCAGCGGCAGGAGCGCTTGGGTCAGCAGGAACGGTCCCTTGAAATGCACCGCGAATTGCGCGTCCATCTCGGCTTCGGTTCCGTCTGCGAGGGTCGCCGTAGAAGAGATCCCCGCATTGTTCACCAGGTAGTCGAAGCGGTCGGCTCCCATCTGGGCCAGTGTGCTGCGAACGCTGTCAGCGAAGTTCGGGAAGCTCGACGCCTTACCGACATCAAGCTGAAGCGCCGCCGCCTGTACCCCAGCCTGCTGGATGTCTGAAACCACATTGTCGGCCTCATCCTGCCGGGTGTGATAGGTGATGATGGAAGACACACCGCGTTGAGCCAAGCGGAGGGCGGCATCCCGGCCCATACCTCTACTGCCGCCGGTGATGATTGCGATAGATGCTGTACTTTTCATTAATGATCTCCTTGTGGGGAAGATATAGACAAGGCATTTGTTCAGGATAAGGTGGTTATAAATCTACATTCTGTACGGAAAATTGCACAATGAAGAGTGACTTCACCGCGGCCCGCGCTTTCATTGCGGTCGCCACAGCCGGTGGCTTTCGTGAGGCGGCCAAGACATCCGAGATGAGCGCGTCCAGCCTGAGTGGCGCGGTAAGGCGGCTTGAAGATCAGCTCGGGGTCCGGCTGTTGAACCGTACGACCCGCAGCGTCACCACCACCGAGGCCGGGGCGCATCTGCTGCACCGCCTTCAGGCCGCGATGTTGGGGATGGAAGCGGCGCTGGAGAGTGCCAATGAATATCGAGGGGCGCCGAGCGGCACGCTCCGACTGAATGTTCCTCTGGGCGTTGCGCGCCTTGTCCTACCACGCCTCTTACCCGGGTTTTCAAAGACCTATCCGGATGTCCGGGTAGAGATTATCGCGGAGCATGGCGTCGTCGATATCCTGACTGCCGGATGCGATGCCGGTATCCGCTATGACGATAAGGTGACGAAGAACATGGTGCTTACGCCCATCGGGCCGTCGCGCCAGAGATTTGCCACCGCTGCCTCGCCCGCCTACCTGGAACGGCATGGGTATCCCCTTCATCCGCAGGATCTGGAACGGCATGCCTGCCTACCGGCATTCGTCGGGGGCGGTCATCCGATGCCTTGGGAATTCGAGAAAGAGGGCGAGATCGTCCGCGTGGAGGTGCAAGGTCCTGCGACCGTCGATGTCACTGCAGTCGATCTGGCGGTTTCGATGGCGGCCGAGGGCTGCGGCATTGTTCATCTCTACGAGGAATGGCTGCAGCCGCAGATTGACAACGGCGCTCTGGTGCCGGTCTTGGAGCCTTGGTGGCAGAGCTTCGACGGGCCGCTGCTCTTCCATCATGGACGCGAACATGTGCCGGCGCCCTTACGCGCGTTCATTGACTATATGGGCCTGCATAGGTGGTAACCACAGCGTAACGGCAATAGCCAAAAGGTTCCGAAGCGGACCTACGGGCACCACAGCGGCCGACACGCTCTGGTGAGACGGTCTGCCGAGCGGAGACGGCTCTCTCCGGACACTTACCAAGCTCGCACCGCTGCAGCGTCGTTTC
>NZ_JAHIAB010000022.1:0-29992 GCF_018760365.1 Pseudooceanicola endophyticus | reverse complement strand
GGCCTGCATAGGTGGTAACCACAGCGTAACGGCAATAGCCAAAAGGTTCCGAAGCGGACCTACGGGCACCACAGCGGCCGACACGCTCTGGTGAGACGGTCTGCCGAGCGGAGACGGCTCGAACCGGTCATGCGGCGGCGCGACCGGCTCCTCGCCCAGGTGAACCGTGTTCACGGGGCGTGGACGGCCCATTGCAGCCATTCACACACCCACACCCCAACGTCCGAAGTGCGATATTCCGCTTGGTTTTCCGCTACAATGTCCGGGGCCATCAGGGAAACATCAACACTGGTCAGAAGCTGCCAATGCAGGTATCTTCAACCAAAACACGAGGCGAGCATGGCACGCGGTGAACTGGTAAAAAAAATGCTTGCGAGCTATGGCCACGAGGAAGAGTTCCGCGCGGTTGTCGAGCAAATTATCTCCGAAGAGGAGAAGAAGAACAATCGCGTGTTGGCGCGCAGCCTTCGAAAAACGTTGGACAATATCGGCACTGCAACGCGGTCTGCCGCCGGCCTTTCGCGCTTGGTGCCATTCCCGGATGAGGCCAATGACTTCATCCAGCGAATGGAGCCGGCGCACGGCCCTCAGGATATTCTGCTGTCTCCGGAGAACACTGAGCTCTTTCTCGGTCTGATCCGGGAGTTCCGGCAGGCAGACCGGATCAGGCGTCACGGATTGCCAGTGCGATCTAAGCTTCTTTTCTGCGGGCCGCCGGGGACCGGCAAGACCCTGTGCGCCGAAGTCTTCGCCAACGAGCTGGGACTGCCCTTCTTTCATGTCCGGCTCGACAGCCTGATTTCCTCTTATCTGGGCGAGACCGCGACGAATATCCGCAAGACGTTTGAATTTGCCCGCCGGCAGCCTTGTGTACTGTTTTTCGATGAGTTCGATGCGATTGCCCGCTCCCGTGAAGAGGCCGGCGAACACAGCGAACTCCGCCGCGTGGTCAACAGTCTGCTGATCTTCATCGAACAGATTCAGCCGGGCGGCTTTCTGATTGCGGCAACCAATCTGGACGGACATCTCGATCCGGCTGTGTGGCGGCGGTTCGATGAAATCGTCTGGTTCGATGCGCCGGACGCGGCGATGGTGCGCAAGTATCTGGTTCATGCTTTCCGCAATGTCCGGGCGTCGTTCGATCCGGTCGGTTATGCCGAGCAGCTTCAGGGGTATTCCTATGCGGACCTCGAGCGGGTCTGCGTCCAGGCAATGAAGCTGTCGGTCCTCGGCGGCAACAAGGCAGTTTCGGACAAGGACTTCCGTGAAGCGATGCGGGATGCGAGGCGACGGCTGACTCGCAAACAGAAGCTGGAAGCGCAGGCCGGGGAGTAGGTCGTGCCGCGTCATCAGCATCTGCCGCTGCTGCGGCTGCCGGAGACGATGGAACGGCGAAAAAACGGCTTTCCCGGGCCGACACCATCCCGCGATGGCGGCTATGGTGGCCGCGTTCGCAGGCAGGTCGAAGAAGCCGTCCGGACCCAGCAGGAAAGCCGGCCACTTCAGTTCGTTGATCCTTCGCTGATCCTGCGGGTGCAAATGCAGGGGATGCTGCTCGAAGCGGACTGGGAAGCGCTCGGACTAACGCTTCTGTCCAGCGACGAAGACCGCAACATTGTCCTGTTCTCATCCGAGGGCGATCTCTCCGCGTTTCTGCAACGGCTCGAAGCCTATGACGGGCCTGTTCCGGAAGGTCAGCGGGGAAGACGCTATGAAGGATTCGTCACGCGGATCGAGAATGTCGGCACACTGACGCCCCGCGACCGGCTCGGTGTCCGCCTCAGGGAAGCCGGTTTCAGCGAAGCTGATGACTTGGTAAGCGACGAGGTTTACACAGTCGATATTGAGCTCTGGGACTTTGGCGGACGGCCTGCACGGGAACGCAAGGCCCGGGAAATCGAGGACTTCATCATCGGCAGCGATGCGGAAGTCTTCGATGTCTACATAGGTCCGTCGATTACCATGATGCGAGTACGGGCTCCCGGACGGGTGCTGCGGCCGCTTCTGGCCGTGCCCGAGGTCGCATTCATTGATCTGCCGCCGGAGCCGGACCTCGAAGCGTCTGACTTTGTGCAGATGACCCTCGAGAACGCACCGGAGATTCTGCCGCCGGAAGCCGGCGCTCCGGTCATCGGCGTGCTGGACAGCGGTCTCAATGAACATCCGTTCCTAGAGGGGATCGTCGCAGAACGAAGAGCTTTCCCGGCTGAACTCGGAACCGCCGATGTCTGGGGCCACGGCACGCGGGTCGGGGGCGTTGCCCTGTTCGGCGACCTGAGAGACCGGCTGCGGAACGGAAGGCTGCAGCCGGTCGGGCGACTGGTTTCCGCGAAAGTGGTGCAGGACAACGGTGACTTTTATGAGCGCCGGACGCTCCCGCGTCAGATGCGCGAGGCAATCACTCAGCTGCACCGGGACTATAACTGCCGCATTTTCGTCATCTCGCTTGGAGACGTCCGTGCGCGTTACGAACCCGGTCGGGTCGGTCCCTGGGCGGCAACGCTCGATGAACTGGCACGCGAACTCGACGTGCTGATATTCGTGTCCGCCGGCAACCGTGCCCCGCGTGGCGGATCGTCAGTCGAGCAGGCCATCACGGAATATCCGGCATATCTGCTCGAAGCGGCGAACCGGCTCTGCGAACCGGCTGGAGCCAGTAACGTCATCACAGTGGGGGCACTGGCCAACGGGACCGGTCTCGGAGCAAGGCATGAACGGGATGCCCATATCCGGCCGATCACTCAGGCACTCGAGCCTTCTCCCTTCTCCCGCTCGGGCCCCGGCGCGGGAGGTATCCGCAAACCCGATTTCGCTGACATTGGCGGAACGCTGGTTTTTGACGCTCCCTCAGCCAGTCTGCAGTCGGCACCGCAAATTCCGGAAGCCGGCGTCATTACGCTGAACCATGAATTCACCAGGCAGCTCCTGACAAGCGGTAAGGGAACCTCCTACGCCGCGCCGATGCTCGCCAACAAAGCTGCGGAACTCCTGCGGCTGTTCCCAACAGCTTCCGCAAACCTGATACGGGCACTTCTTGCGGGGGCATCCAGCGTCCCCGATGCATGCGCCCGCCGTCTGGCAGGTATGGATGCGGCCGACCAGGCACGTGTCTGCGGCCTCGGGATGGTGGACACGCTGCGGGCCGCCTATTCCGACGATCACCGGGTGATCCTGTATGCGGAGGACCGTCTGAGCATCAACCATTTCGCGGTCTATCGCGTGCCGGTGCCGCCGGAGTTTCAGGGGAACGGCCGCAGAACCATCCGCGTCTCTCTGGCGTTCGATCCTCCTGTCCGGCGGACCCGAGCAGAGTACATCGGCACGAAGATGAACTTCCGGCTTCTGCGCGGCTGTCCCTCCGCCGAAGTGTTCTCTCACTTCCGCTCGAGAACGGCGGAGGAAGGTGATCCGCCGGACATTCCGAACAGGTTCAAGTGCGGCCTCGAGCCCGGTCCGAACAGCCGGGACGGGCAGACGCTGCAAACCGCAGCGAAGACCTTTGTCCAGGACACGGCAAGCTATGGCGATGAATATTATCTCGTAGTCCGTTGCGCCGGCGGCTGGGCCGAGCCGCAGGAAGTCGCCCAGAATTTCGCGATCGTGGTTGAGCTAGAGCACCAGTCTCCCATCCAGCTGTATGCAAGATTGAGACAGCGAGTGCGGGCATAAGAAGCCCGAAGAAGTCGGGAGCTTGCCAAGGCAAGTCACGCTTGCGAGCTTTTTGAAAGCAGACGTTCGCGCGATCAGCAGCGAAGGTCGGCTCTCCGCCCTTCGGGTAGGTGACTGCTTCCAAATCGCGCCAGGTGCGTCCCGGTGACAAGGCCGGAAGTAGCCTTTCGGTAACCGGTGTTCCGATCACCGCCGCCGGTTCCAAGGCAGAAGATCCGGCACGCGTGATGCCGTCGTATTGGGAGGCATGGCCAGAACATCAGCAAGCCAAGCCTGCGGTTCCATGCCGTTCATCTCGCCGTCCTCTCCGCTTCCGTAGCTTACATCTCCACGACTTTGGCACATCGCGATGCCGCCTGGGAGGCCGACAACCATTCCATCTGTCCAACTTAGGTTTGCGGGGCTGGTCCAGGCGCTTTCCAGTGGCCCTAATCTAACCTCGATTTGAGAGACCCAGACGACCAGCCGCACGCACCTGCTGAATGCCGCGCAAGATGCTATCGGTGAAGGTAGGGCTGAATGCACCCCGGGGCGAGCGATCCTCGATCACATAGGACGTTTCGAGAATATCGGCATTCAACTCGTCCAGCATAACCCAGAGAGGCACATTGGTATCAAGCCGTGCCCGGCGGGCCTCAGTTTCAGGGATCGCAAGGAAAGTACGGCCTTTGGTCGGCGCTTTGCTGGTGATCGGCGCGATGAAGAGGACGTGCTTTCCATTCTTGTTGACCACAACAAGGGCAACGCAACTCGGTCGCTTCTTTCGACCTTCGGTTTCCCCGCGCTCAGTCTGCCATTTCCAAAGGAAGTGGTAGTCGAATACCTGACCCGGGCTAGGGAAATCAGCGGCCACGGAAATGATCCGCGATCCCGTCGTCTAGGAGAGCGCCAAGATCATCGGGCATGTCGGTTACATCGAGGGCGACCTGTGAAGTCTGGCCCGAGGTCAGGGCCTCGAAGCGGTCGATAGACATGACAACAAACCGTGGCTTGCGGTGCTTGGTGATCGCGACCGGGGCGATGGTGGCCGCCTCGAACAGATCACCTGTGTTGCGGGTCAGATCGCTGGCGGGAAACTGTTTCATAGGGACTCTCCGGGCAGACGGCACTTTTCCATAATATACAGAATTTCTGAATATTCTGCAATCCCTTGAAAGTGCCCCTACCGAAGCGAAGCCGGCACTGTCCAGGTACGGCCACCAGAACGAAGAGATCGACCGATCGCAACGAAAAAGCTCGCCCCGGGCTTCCCGTCCTGGCGGGCAAACAGCAGCGTAGAAGCTCTTTGTAAACCGAGTGAAACCGCGTGGTTTCTCCACAATTTCCGCATATCTCGAAGACCGTTTTATATTTAATAAACAGTCAGTTATAGTCATTTTTTCTTGGAGGTATGCCCCCAAAAGGCTAATGTAGCTGTACGGCAGCAGCCAATGGCTGCGCGATACAGCACAGGAGCTGAACCCCATGCAATCGCATGACCGATGGCGCCCTTTGGCGCTTCTGATCCGCCCCATGTCCGACGGCGCGCTGGCCTCTCTGGCCGCCGTCGCGACATGGGAAATCTCGGGTCTCGACGACAAGGGCGAAACCACCTTCGTCTTTGCCAAACATCGCTGCGGGGCTGCGGCTGGCGCCGAACTTGCCAGCCTCTTCCTCGCAGCCGGTGCAACCTGCACCCTCGTTTACCGCGACGCCACGGAGACCGTCAGCGCCACCGGCGCCGATGCCTTCGCAGACCGTCTCGCAGAGGTGATGTGGGACGACATCGAAGCCTCAGAAGACCAGACCGACCCGCCCGACGCCCGCGCTGCCTGCGCGGACGGCCACCCTGTCGATGACCTGCGGTTCGGCTTCCTCGAAGCCGCCCGCCTGATCTGAACTGACCTTCCCCATGGAGAACCACATGAACGCTCGCGCCCCCTTCCCCGCCCTCGACCTGTCCGAAGCCACGGAGGTCTTCCCCCTCGATGCCCTCTACCTCTCGGACATCAACCCGCGCCAGGAGGCCGACGAAGACGGTATCGCCGCTCTGGCCCAATCCCTGATCGCCTGCGGCCTGATCCAGAACCTCTCCGGCCTCCGCGACGCCGAAGGCAAGATCGCCATCGTCGCAGGCGGGCGCCGCCTGCGCGCTCTCCAGATCGCGGTTGCAGAGCGCCCCGATCTGGCCCAGGTCCCGGTCAAGATCGCCCCCGATGAACAGACCGCCGTGGCATGGGCCGCCGCCGAGAACGTTGCCCGCCGCGACATGGAACCGGCGCAGGAAATCTCGGCCTACGACCGGATGCACAAGACCGGCAGCACCCTGTCCCAGATCGCGGCAGCCTTCGGCGTCTCCGAACAGCGGGTGCGCCAGCGCCTGAAACTCGCGAACCTGCCCACTTCCGTTCTGGCCGCACTGGCCGGGAAGAAGCTCTCGCTGGCACAGGCGGCGGCCTTCACGGTCGGGGAAGACCCGGCCCTGATCGAGGAGGTGCTCGACTTTGCCATCCGCCAGAGCTGGAGCGCCACGCCCGAGAACATCAAGGCCCGTCTGCACCCCAAGGCCGGTCCGCCTCGGACCGCCGCGCGGTCTATGTCACCGCCAAGACCTACGAGAAGGCGGGCGGCGTGATCACCCGGGACCTGTTCTCCGAGGACGTGTGGTTAGCTGATCTCGATCTGCTGGAAAAGCTCTTCAAGGAGAAGCTGGAGCGCGCCGCCGCGCGGATCGCCAAGGAAGGCTGGGCGTGGGTCGAGACCACCGACGAACGGGGCTACTACTTCTGGGAAAGCCCCTACGAAAAGGTCGCCGGGAAGCGGGTGCCGCTGAGCGAGGAAGATGCCGCGCGGTTCGAAGAACTCTCGCCCTGTCGGAGACCGAAGACGGCCTGACCGGCGATCAGTCTGCCGAATGGCGCACTCTGGAAGACCGCGCCGCTGCGCGGGAACACACCCCCGAGCAGATCGCGCTCTGCGGCAAGGTCATCTATGTGGATCATGGCGGGAAGCTGGGCATGAGCGGCCCGCTGCTGCGCGCAGAGGAAGCGCAGGCCGCACAGGACAGCGGCGCGGTGGAGCGCGAGATCAGCGCCCGGCTCCTCGAAGTCGAGGACGACAAGCCCGCTCCCAAGAAGCTCGTCTCTGCCGCCCTCTCGGACGATCTGACCGCCATCCAGTTGCACGCCTTCCAGAAGCGGCTGGCGGACACCCCCGAAATGGCGCTCCGGCTGCTGGCGTTCAGCCTGTCGCGTGAGCAAGGCACCCGGAACCTCTTCGGCCTGCGCATCGAGGCGCCCAAAAATCTGCCCTCCGAAACCGATGGGCTCAGCGTGGACGAACGGCTGATGAATGCGCCGGAACCGTCGGTGTTCGAGGTCGATCTGGAAGCGAGCTATGCCGAGTTCTGCCAGAAAAGCGACGACGAGATCATGGCCGCGCTGGTCGCCTCTGCCGTGCGCACCATCGCGGCGGACTTCGGGAGCGCGGGGTACGCAAAGGGCCTCTTCAACGCGGTCGGGACCGCGCTGTCGGTGAACCCCCGCGACATCTGGCGCCCGACCAAGGCCAACTTCTGGGGCCGGATGCCCAAGGGCTATCTGGAAGATACCTTCCGCACCCTGACCGGCCTTGACGAGGACAGCGAGCAGGTCAAGGCTTTTGCCAAGGGCAAGAAGGGCGACGTGGCCGCCAGCATGGAGAAGCTGTTCTCGGACGCGGACTTCCAGATCCTCCTCGGCCTGACCCCGGAGCAGATCGACGTGATCGACAACTGGATGCCCGCGCCCGAAGATCATTGAGCGCAAGCTCGGTCGGCTGGTCCCTCCCGGGGCCAGTTTTCCCTTCCTCCCTCGGGCTCTGCCCCCAAGCGGGGCGTCCCACGGCACAGGAGCCGGTGATGAATTACCTCCAGAGACAGATGAAGGCGCGGGGCCTCGCGCATTACCAACGCGCCCTCTTCGATTGGGCAGAAAGCGTCGGGGCGTGCTGGGCCATCCTCCAGGCGCTTGATGCCGCCGGGGCCGAACCAGCGCCGAATTGGGTCGCCGCCGCATTCCCGGCAGAAGCGGCTGAGCTGCGCGCCCGGGCCGTCCGCAGGATCGACCGGATTTTCCAGAACAGCCTGACCTCGCTTTCCGTCAGCGAACAGAAAAGCCTGGCGCAAAAGAACGTCGGGGAGGTGGCGTTTCCGGCGGTGAAACGCTGGATCATGCCCGAACAGCGGACTTCCCGCAGGCCTTCAAAACGCTCGGGGCAAACTTGAACCTCGCTTCCTGGTCTGGTGCCCGCACAAGGCGACGGGACACGTCGCCGTCCGATGCCAAAGGATCACCGCGACAGAATCTTGGCTGCAATCGGCAGAATCCGAAACTGGGCACACAGGCGGACAGCATGAAAATTTCCAAGGAATCGCAGGATCAGAGACGCCCACTGTGCACACCCAGGCTACGATCTGCGCCGCGCGGCGAGGGCCGCCTCGTCAGGGTTGCGTTGAAGCGCACATGGCGCAGCCCGGCCTCGCCTTTTGCGTTTCGGACAGATGGGCGGAAAACACAGCTATTATGCCTCGCCGGCGAGCTGTCGAATATCCCGAAGCGCGGCGGAAGGATCATTGCGGCGCCAGGCCATGGCGATCCCAAGGCATGGGACGGGCTCTTCCAGGTTCACTAGCGCCAGACCCGGACGCAACGCAATTTCTGCTTCCTCGAGGACAAAGGAAACGCCCATACCCGCCTCGACAAGCCCAAGGCAGCTCTGGCGTTCGTCGCATCCGCGGATCTTCGGGCGAAACCCAGCCGTGTCACAAGCGCGATAGATCGCTTCATGGAAACTGTCATTCGATCCGCTGCCAGGCACCAGGAACGTATCGGTCGCGAAGGCGCAGAGCGGTATCTGTTTCTCGCCATCGCTGCTGAAATGAGGATGACAGGTCGGAATGGCCAGGCGCATCTTCTGTTCCTTCAGGACCTGGATTTCCAGTTCCGGATCCGAGGCCGGGGCAATGAGGAATCCGACGTCTATCTGCGCCGACAGCAACCCCTTCACCTGCGCTTCGGTCGGCAGGTCTTCGACCGTGACTTCCAGCCCGGGATGCAGTGCGCGAAACGCACGCATGATCGGGGGAAAGGCGCTTTGCATGGCAATGGGCGTCACCCCGATGCTGAAGCGACCGCTGGCGGCACCGGTCTCATGACGAACGGCGCGTTGGATCCGGTCAAGATTGCGGATCAGCTCTTCCGTCTCCCGCTTCAGGAGCACACCTGCAGGCGTAAGCGCAACGCGGCGCGTGGTGCGCGTGAAGAGCGGAGTGCCGATCTTGTGCTCCAGCTGGGCAATCGTCTTGGTGGTGACGGAATGCGAGACGTTCAGGATCTCGGCGGCGCGCTTGAAACTCAGGGTCTCGGCAACCCGCAGGAAGCAACGCATTTCCCGGACTTCCATACACTGCATATTATTTCCTTTTGGGAACTTATATAACTTCCATATCATACTTTGTAATCTTGCTCTAAAATACTTAATTCCTGTGACACGAGAAACGCAAGCTCCCGCTGCGGCCTTCCCATGATGCAGATCGCGAAGCGTGGTCGCCGTCAGGAGGGTCACGATCAAGATAAGGAAATGTTCATGTCACTCGATATCTCTCTCAAGGCCGACTGGAATGGTGGCGTCGATGGCAAGGGGCGGATCGAGGCTGCGGATGCAGCCTTCGACATCGCCATCCCGAAGGCCTACGGCGGTGCCGGTACCGATACCCACCCCAAGGAACTGTATGTCGCGGCCGCCCAGGCCTGCTTCATGGCGACCCTGCGTGGCATCACCGCCATGAAGAAGCTCCCTGTCGAGCACATCACGGTCCAGACCAAGGCCATCGCCGGCGACACGTTCGAAATTCATCACGCCGTCGAAATCACCCTGCAATCGGGCGCAGGTGATAAGGAAATCGTGACAGCGAAAGCCCTCATCGAGAAGGCCGACGAGCTTTGCGAAGTCGGAAATCTCGCGAAAAAGGCCGGAGTCCAGATCACGGTGGCGCCCTTCGTCGCAGTTGCCTGACCGGGCATTCGGATCTTGAGTTCAAGCGGCAGGCATCCCGGAACGGATGCCTGCCCTTTCCTGCAGATTTGGGGAGCATCATGGGAGACACGAATTTCAACTTCACCGGCTCGAACGGGAATACCCTGTCAGGCCGGCTGGAGAGCCCACGCGCAAATCCTCGCGGCTGGGCCATTTTCGCGCATTGCTTCACGTGCGGAAAGGACAGCCTGGCCGCATCCCGGATCTCCCGCGCACTGGCCCGCGACGGCATCGGCGTCCTCCGCTTCGATTTCGCCGGCCTCGGCCGCAGCGAAGGGGATTTCGGCAGCAGCGGCTTTGCCTGCAACGTCGCGGACCTGCTGGCTGCGGCCCGGGCGATGGAGGAGGCCGGCATGGCACCGGCGCTGCTGGTCGGGCACAGTCTCGGCGGCGCGGCCGTGCTGGCGGCGGCCTCCTCCATTCCGTCGGTCAAAGCCGTCGCGACGCTTGGGGCACCGGCTGATGTCGCCCACATCCTCCATCAGTTCGATGCCGACGCACTGGATGAAATCACCCGAACCGGGAGGGCCTCCGTCAGGCTCTCCGGGCGGGATTTCGAATTCGACCGAACCTTCGTGGAGGATGTCCGGCAACATGACCTGTCGGAGCGGATCAGGACATTGAGGAAGCCTCTGCTGATCATGCATGCGCCGGGCGATGACGTTGTGGGGATCGACAATGCCACGCAGATCTTCACGGCGGCGCGGCACCCGAAGAGCTTCGTCTCGCTCGATGATGCCGATCATCTTCTGACGGCGCGCAAGGATGCCGATTACGCTGCGGGCGTGATCGCATCATGGGCCGCCCGCTATCTCCCCGAGGTCGAACCGGACACGGCCGCCCTCTCCGAAGCGCCGCAGGATGGCATCCTGCATGCCGAGGAAACCGGCAAGGGAGGGTATCAGGTCGCCATTGCCACCCGGGGGCACGGCGTGACGGCGGATGAACCGGTTTCGCTAGGCGGGCTCGACAGTGGCATGTCGCCCGTGGAGCTGGTGTCTGCCGCGCTCGGGGCCTGCACGGTGATGACCCTGCGCATGTACGCGGATCGCAAGAGCTATCCCCTTGAAGGCGTAGCGGTGGATCTGACCCACGAGAGACAGCCCGAAGAGGATCGGCCGCACCGGTTTTCCCGGGCCATCGCGCTGAAAGGGGCGCTTAGCGAAGAGCAGCGAAGAGCCCTGATCAACATCGCGGATCGCTGCCCGGTCGGAAGAATTCTGGAGCATGGCGCCAGGATAGAAACCCGCGCCGCCGGACCGGAAGGCAGGGACGATGACTGAGTCCAGCCTGATCGCGCAGGACGATTTGCCACCCTGGGAGAGCATCGGCAGGCGGTGGAAGGGGCTGGCGGTTCTTCTTGTCGGCCAGGCCATGGGCAGTTGGGGAGCGGCGGCGATGAGCGTCGCCGCCCCGCGGGTCGGGAGCGCCCTGTCCCTGCCGGCGGGAGAGATGCAGCTCGTCGCCTCCGGTTTCAGCTTCGGGCTCACGACCTTTCTGGTCGCCGGAGCGCGGCTGGGGGCCGCGGGGCAACGCCGCTGGTTCCGCCACGGAGCGCTGTTGCTGGCGCTTTCGGGGCTGATTTCCGCCTTTGCCCTGACCTGGTGGATGCTCTTCGCAGGCCAGCTGCTTGCCGGAATTGGCGCCGCCATCCTCGTGCCGCAGGTCCTGTCTCTCATCCAGATCAGATTTTCCGGGGCTGCCCGTGCAATTGCCGTCAGCCTCTACACGATGAGCCTCGGGGCCGGCGTCGCCGGCGGACTGCTGGTCAGCGGTCTTCTCATGTCGACAATAGGCGGCGCTCTCGGATGGCGCGTCACCTTTCTGCTCTATACTCCCGTCGGCCTGTGGCTGGCCCTGGGCGCGACCCGCTGGCTGATCAGGCCGGAGCCTGCAGACACACCTCGCCTGGATCGTGGCGGCCTTGTGCTCTTCAGCCTGTCGCTGAGCCTCTTGACGGTGACGCTGAGCTTCGGCTCCCACGCGGGCTGGCCGATCTGGAGCGTCATCACCGGGCTCGCCAGCCTGGCGGGCCTTGCGCTCTTCGCGCTCTACGAGCTCTCCCTCGCGCGACGTGGACATCAGCCGCTTCTGGATGTGGGCCTGTTGGCGAGTTCCGTAGTATCTCCGTCGCTCTATGTGGTGATGGTCAGCATGGGCGGCTACGGCACGCTGGTCTACGTCCTGTCACTCTACCTGCAGAAGGGGGCGGGCTTCATCGTCCTCGACGCCGCGCTGACCTTCTCGGCCTATGCTCTGTCCTTTGCGGCCGTGAACCTGCTCTGGACGAAGCTGCCGCTTCGCTGGCATCGCTGGGTGTCGCCGGCGGCGCTCGCCGTGCTCAGCCTCTCGCAGGCGCTTCTGCTAACAGTCACCGGGCCGGTTCCGGCGCTGCCAGAGCTTCTCATACTGCTTGCCCTGAGCGGACTTTCCCACGGCGCCGGGTTCGGCGCATTGGTCGCGCGCCTGACAGCCATGGTTCCGCTCGACAAGGTACCGTCGGTTTCGGCACTGATCAACACCGCGGCACAGCTGGGGGTCTTTCTCGGCATTGCATTCCTAGGCGGACTCTATGCCGGCGCAACGACGCCGAATTCCCCAGCCAGTTATGCTTCGGCCCTCGTTCTGGTGCTCCCGGTGCTTTCGCTCCTGTCGGCCCTTGCTCTACTGTGCTCCATCTGGGTGTGTTCCCGCCCAAGGGTGGATGCGCTGTAAAGATGGCACCGGGCGCATTGATCTCCTACTAACGCGACTTCAGATGCGGATCGACATTACCCCCGAATGGGCCGCCTTCCCGGGTAAGCACATCCCGTACTCTGAACCCATCTGATTCATCGAACTGTTGGGGAAAGGGCTGCAAGCGCCAGATAGGATCGTAATTTCAGTCGGTTACAAAAGAAATGCCAGCATCGACCGCACGCACGGGTAAAGCGTTTCGCCGGTCAAGACCGGCTTCAACCGTTCCCAACACGTCGCCTGCCGGCCTGAGCGCTTCACGGCGCTGATCGCCGGGCCCGACAATCTGAAAATCCTGCGCGAGGCAGTGCTGCAACCGGTCGGCCGCAGGATCCGGGCCGAGCGGAAGGGAAGGCGAATGCGCACCGTGACGCTCGACATCGACAGCGCTCTGATCGAAGTCCATGGCCACCAGCTGAAGACCGCGTGGAAACGCCACTACGCGGCCCAGATCTACCATCCGCTGATCACCTCGCTCACGGAAACCGGGGACATGCTTGATGCCCGCCTCCGCCCCAGAAATGTCGGTACGGCGGAGAGTGCACTGGATCTCATCCTCGATGTGATAAGCTAGGCGCAGAGGAGTTTCTTCGACGTCGCCACGGTGCGGATCGATGCGGGCTTTCCTTCGGCCACGCTGCTGGACGGCCTCGCGGACCGCGTTTCCCCTTTGTCTAGGGCCTGCGCCAATGCGGTCCTCGTTCAGCTCGCTGAGCCGTGCATGAAGCGGCTTTCCGGGCGGTGGCATGTGAAACCGTGCATGTCGCTCTACGAGCTGCGCTATCAGGCCGGGACCTCGGACAGGCCACGCCGCGTGATACTGGTCGTCAAGGAGCGTGAGGGTGACCTGCTGCTCGATCACTTCTTCCTGGTGACCTTGCTGCCCTGGACGGAGAAGCTGCGCCTCAAAGTGCTCACGCCAGCGCTGTCCTCGACTAGTCAGACCAAATCGCATCGGCACGCCAAGAAGTTGCGGCAAGGAGCAAAAGTCCGCCCCAACGATGAATGCCTTTGCATGCAGCGAAGTGAAACCGCTGATCTTCTGCCCCGCCTGTCAGGCTATGCACTTCGCCCGACGCGCTATGGCGCCGGAAATCGATGGCGGCATCAAAATATATGCCGAATCGGAATTTAATGTCTTACTGCAAGCCCGTTATCTCTCCGGCTTCCCGCTTGCCGTTCCGGCGAGCCTTTGAAGCTATCGGAGATCCTCATGCCTATCGGAGTCTGGGCCCTGACGGCTGCGGCGCTCGCCATTGGAATGGCCGAGTTCGTGATCGTCGGCATCCTGCCCCAAATCGCCCGTGATACCCAGGTCAGCCTGGCGACCGCGGGCCTGACCGTCAGCATCTACGCCCTGGCCGTGGCCATCGCGGCACCGCTATTGACCGCGCTGACCGGCCGGTTCGACCGCAAGAAGCTGGTGCTGGGCCTAATGGCGCTGTTCATCATCGCCAATACCCTGTCGGCCCTGGCCCCCACGTTCCACATCCTGCTGCTGGGCCGGATCTTGTCCGGCGTCGTTCAGGGTGTCTTTTACTCGGTCGCCACGGTCGTCGCAGCGCAGCTGGTGCCGAAGGAAAAGGCCGGCCAGGCCATCGCTACCATGTTCACCGGCATCACGCTGGCGCTGATCTCGGGGGTGCCGCTTGGAACCTTCATCGCCAACTACTTCGGCTGGCGCGCGACCTTCCTGGCCGTCACCGTGATCGGGGTCATTTCCGTGCTGGCGCTGGCACGGCTGCTGCCGGGCAATATCCAGCGCCCCGAGCCGTCTTCCTTCGCGGAGCAGATGTCGGTGGTGCTGAAGCCGCGCCTGGCACTGCTGTTCGCGATCACGCTTGTGGGATACGGCGGGTCCTTCGTGGCCTTCACCTACCTCTCGCCTATCCTTGAGAAATTCACCCACATGACCCCGAACGGGATCGGCACGCTGCTGTTCTTCTACGGTGTCGCCGTGGCCATCGGGAACCTGGTCTGCGCGCGCATTGCCGACCGCGTGGGCGCCATGCCGGTCCTGTTGGGGATCTACGGGGTGATGGCCGTTGCGCTGCTGATGCTGATCCCCTTCTCGGGCCAGCTGATGACCGTGGTGCCGCTGGTGATCATCTGGGGCATCGTGGCCTTCGGCTCAGTGTCGATCCTGCAGCTTTACGCGGTGAACCAGGCCAGCCTGATCGAGCCGCGGCTGGTTAATGCCACCTCGAGCATGAACATCTCGGCCTTCAATTTCGGCATTGCGCTTGGCGCCGGCGGCGGCGGCTGGGTCGTCGATCACATGGGACTGGGCATGACCGGCCCGGTGGCGGGCATCGTCGTGCTGGCCGGTCTGGTGCTAGCGGTGGTCAGCGCCGGGATCGACCGCCGCCATTGCGCGGCCCTGCGGGCCGGCAATGGCGGCGAATGCCCCGAAACCGCCTGAGATGACGTGTCGGGGCCGTCAGGCGGCGGCCCCGTCGAACGCCAGGGTGCGAACCGTTTGCAGAAGCGGCGAAGGGTCGTCCTTTCGCCAGGCCAGCGCGACCGAGAGCGACGGAGCGGGTGCTTCCAGGTCCACGATCCGCATGTCGCCACTCGCCGCACAGTCGATCCGGTTGGTGACAAAGCTGACACCCATCCCGGCCTCGACCAGGCACAGGCAGCTCTGACCTTCTGTGCAGTCCTTGACCCGGGGACGGAACCCGGACGAGGCGCAGGCTCGGATGATCTCGTCATGCACGCCGGGGTTCTGCGAGCGGGGCGGAATGATGAAGGTCTCGCCCGCGAAGGCCGACAGCGGCATCGGTGCATTGCCAAGGGCCTTCAGATGAGGATGCGATACAGGCACTGCCAGGCGCATCTGCTCGGAATGGATCTCCCGCACCTCCAGCGCCGGATCCTCGGCAGGCATCAGCAGGAAGGCCGCGTCGATCTCAGCAGAAAGCAGTTCCTTCACCTGTGTCTCGGAGGGCAGCTCGTGAATAGCCACCTCGATCTCGGGATGAGCCTCGCGGAAACCGCGGATGACGGCGGGAAAAACCGTCTGCATGGCCAGAGGCGTGACTCCGATGGCAAAGCGACCGCTTTCCTCGGCGATGGCATGGCGTACCGCGCGCTGCACCTGGTCCAGATGGCCCAGCAGCCCGTCCGCCTCGCGGCGCAGGATAATGCCGGCGGCGGTCAGCGACACCCTACGGGTTGTCCGCTCGAAGAGCTTCACCCCCAGCTTATGCTCCAGCTGGGCGATGGTCTTGGTCACCACCGGCTGGCTCATGTTCAGCATTTCCGCCGCCCGGTTGAAGTTCAGTGTCTCAGCCACGCGGGCAAAGCTCCGCAGCTCCTTGATTTCCATGCCAGCCTCCATTGATCCAATTCTGGAATGTATCGCTATAGCCAATCGGAAATTAAACTTGGCCTTTCACTGCATATATGATGGCCACCACAGCAAAGGCAAGCGAAGGGGCACGAAGACGATGCACCGCAAACTCATCATCCTCGGGTCGGGCCCGGCAGGCTACACGGCGGCAATCTATGCCGCCCGCGCCGGGCTTGAGCCGCTGCTGCTGACCGGGCTCGAACCCGGCGGGCAGCTGACCATCACCACAGACGTGGAGAATTACCCCGGCTTCGCGGACCCGATCCAGGGCCCCTGGCTGGTCGAGCAGATGCGCGACCAGGCGCTGCGCATGGGCACGGAGGTCGTCACCGACATCGTGACCGAAGCGCAGTTGAAGGACGGCCTGCGCCTGACCGGCGACAGCGGTACGGTCTACACCGCCGATGCGCTGATCATCGCCACCGGGGCCAAGGCCCGCTGGCTGGGCCTGCCCTCCGAAACCGCATTCCAGGGCGGCGGCGTATCCGCCTGCGCGACCTGTGACGGCTTCTTCTACCGCGGTCGCACGGTCGTGGTCGTCGGTGGCGGCAACACGGCTGTCGAAGAGGCACTTTTCCTGGCCGGCATTGCGGACCGGGTGATCCTCGTCCATCGCCGCGACAGCCTCCGGGCTGAGAAGGTGTTGCAGGACCGCCTCTTTGCGCATCCCAAGATCGAAGTGGAATGGCACGCAGAGGTGGCCGAGATCACCGGCACGGACATGCCCAAGGTCGTCACCGGCGTGACCCTGCGCGACACCCGCGACGGGTCCCTGCGCACCCTCGAAACCGACGGCGTCTTTGTCGCGATCGGGCACAGCCCGGCGACAGAGCTCTTTGGCGACCAACTGCCGCTGAAGCCGGGCGGCTATCTGCAAACCGCCCCCGACAGCACGGCAACGGTCGTGCCCGGGGTCTTTGCGGCCGGTGACGTGACCGATGACCAGTTCCGGCAGGCGGTCACGGCCGCCGGGCAAGGCTGCATGGCCGCACTGGAGGCCGACCGCTACCTCGCCGGCCTGCCCCTCGAAATCCCTGCCGAACCCGCCTCGGCCTGAAACAACCCCCGAAGGAAAACACCATGACCCAGGATGTCACCACAATCGACGCCAGCAATTTCAACGACTTCATGAACGAGCCTGGACAGGTCAAGGTCCTGCGCTTCTGGGCGACCTGGTGCCGCCCCTGCATCGCGCTGGAACCGACCTACAACGAGGTCGCAACCGAGATGAAGGACACCGCGCGTTTCGGCGAGATCGACATCGACATCGCCCCTGAGCTGGCAGGCTCGTTCGGCATCCGTTCGGTTCCGACCGTTGTCGTCCTGAAGGACGGCCTGCCCATCGACATGGTCGTCGGCCTGAACCCCAAGAGCCAGTACATCCAGGCCGTTAAGGCGGCCTGACCGTCGAGCCGAAGACACACGAGAAAGGAAAGATCATGGCCGATATCAAGATGACTGCCGCCTGGGAAGGCGGCATGAAGGGCGAAGGCAAGATCACCGGCGAAGGCTGGGACGTGGGCATCGGCATTCCCGCCGAATTCGGCGGCAGCGGAGCCGGGGCCGATCCCAAGTCGCTGTTCACCTCTGCCACCCTGGCTTGCTTCACCGCGACGCTGCGGGCGATCACGGCCAACAAGAAGGTTCCGGTCGAGGCGCTCTCGGTCGAAACCTCGGCCCATGCGGCGAATGATGACTTCTCCATCCGGCACATTGCGAAACTGGTCCTGGCAGGGGACGCAACGGATGCGGACCGCGCGGCCGCCGAAAACGCCATCGCGACTGCAGACAAGATCTGCGTTGTTGGCAACCTGGCCAAGAAGGCCGGCGTCACCATCGAGGTCACGCCCGAAATCACCATCGGCTAAGCCGGCGGGGCGCCCTGCCCTGGGCGCCCTTCAACCCGTCCGCCCTTGCAAAGGCAACAGACATGCCCCGGATCGACATCTACACCACGCCCTTCTGCGGCTTCTGCTCTCGAGCCAAGGCGCTGTTGAAGAAGAAGGGCATCCCGTTCAACGAGATTGGCGTCACGCGCGCAGACAAGCGCCGCAGCATGATGGCGCGGGCCGGAGGGGCGCATACAGTTCCCCAGATCTTCATCGGGGAGATCCACGTCGGTGGCTGTTCAGAACTACTGGCCCTGGAGCACGCCGGCCAGCTGGATCAGCTGCTCAGCCTAGATTGATCGCAATCCGGAAATAATTCTCGGCCCAAAAAGAATTTATCACTGATGAAATGCGGCGTTACGCCGACCCCATCATCGGAGGAATTACATATGGCCACAGAGCTTATCATCTTCATTCTGGTCGTCGGGATCGGATCCACCATCGTGCTTGACCTATGGGGTGTCTTCACGGCCAAGATAGGCTGGATGCCCGGCACGCACTGGCCTTCTGTCGGTCGCTGGCTTCTGGGCATCCCGGCGGGGCATCTGGTTCTGGATGGCACGGACACCCGCCCCCACACGCTGAGCGAGGCAGCTGTTGGCTGGATCTTCCACTACCTGATCGGCCTTGCCTATGCAGTGTCGTTTCCACTGTTCTGGGGGATCGGCTTCATCTCGGCACCGACCGTCTTCCCCGTCTTCCTGATCGGGGTAATCGTAAGCTCGCTTGCCGGGCTCATCGTGCTGATGCCTGGCATGGGCGGAGGCATTTTCGCCCGCAAGCTTCCCAATGCCGGCGCCATGATCGTCTATGTGCTGGTCGCCCATGTGATCTTTGCCATTGCACAGTATCTGCTGGCTCTGCTGCTGGCCTGAACTCAGCGCAGCAAGATCCTTGGCGCAGGGCCTTCCCGAACACGGAAGGCAAACGGCACCCGCCATCTTATGTTGGCGGGTGCGGCAGTTTTTCAGCCGCTCCACCACGAAGCGGCCTGAAGACGTTCATGCCGGGACGTCCGCTGTGCAAGCTCAACACTGTTCTGAACGACGTCACGTTGCATAGCTTTGCGTGCGGTCTCGTTCAGGCGGAATCCGGTATCCTGCCGACTTGCTTCACAGCCATCGACGAAATGAATCAAGCAGCCTTCCGGCAGTCGCTCCCAGACGTGATCCCCGAAAGGCGTGGTCGAGAGATAAACAGTTGGGTGCGCGCCACTGTCGTAGTGGCCAACCGCGCCTGCGGCAAAGAGACCACCACATGAAAAGACGAAGCTATCCCGACCGTTGCAAAGCACAAATTCGGGCGCCCGGTCCAGGTAATGCCTGATCACCCCGGACACCGCCCCGGCCTGGCCGCGCCCTTCGGACGCAGCCTCAAGCAGGTCTTCCAGCATCCTTTCAGGCGCCTGCTGGAGCGAGGCAAAGGCCCAGTTTTGCCCCTCGAAATGATGTTGGCGCACTTGCGGCAATTTCGACCCAGTCAGCGCAATGGCACATCCCGACTGGCCGGACTGACGCAACAGCCCGTCAAATATGGCACTAGCGCGCGGGTTCCCCTCCCCGTGGAATACGCCCTGCCCTCCACGCCCAAGGATCGAAAAGGACCAACCGCCCTCTTCCAATGGTGGCAGGCAGAGTAAATTGCCGGGACGTTCCGGAGCATGGATAGCTGCAGAAAGAAGCTGCATTGTTTTCTCCTTGGCTCAGCCGTTCTAACAACATAGTACGCGTCTTTCCACGCCCACTCTAATAGCCATTTGGCATCAATACTTATTGCAACTTCATTTCGGTGCGGATCAAAGGAACCAGACAAAGTCTGTGTCCTTCACCCCCGTATTTCAATCGGGGCTACCGCGTCGAGCGAAGCCCATCATCAGCGTCCCGGCCAGTACCAGCAGCGCGACGCTGACGATGATCAGAGAAGCCAGCGCGTTGATGTCCGGCGTGATGCCCATCTTGACCTTCGACCAGATCACCATCGGCAGCGTCGTCGCGCCCGGCCCGGTGGTGAAATTGGCGATCACCACATCATCGAGGGACAGCGTGAAGGCCAGCAGCCAGCCCGCCAGCAGCGACGGGGCGATCACCGGCAGGGTGATGTCGCGCAGCACTTGCCAGGGGGTCGAGCCCAGATCCATCGCTGCCTCCTCTACCGAGATGTCCATTGCCACCAGCCGGGCCCGGATCACCGTGGTCACGAAGGCCATGGAATAGGTGGCATGGGCCAGCGTGACGGTCAGGAAGCCGCGCTGCGTCGGCCAGCCGATCCAGCGCGCCATCAGGATGAAGAGCATCAGCAGGGCAATCCCGGCGATCACCTCGGGCAGGACCAGAGGCGCCAGCACCGTCCCCGAGAACACCGCCCGCCCCCGGAACGCTCCGAAGCGGGCCAGCGCCAGGGCCGCCAACGTGCCCAGCACGGTGGCCAGCGTCGCGCTCAGGAAAGCGATGCGCAGCGACAGGCCGAGGGCGGCGATCACCTCGTCATTGGCAAAGAGGCGGGCGTACCACTTCAACGAAAACCCCGCCCAGATGTTGCCGAGACTGGAACGGTTGAAGGAGAAAACGATCATCGACAGGATCGGCAGATAGAGGAACAACAGCCCGCACAGCACGCTGATCCTCAGGAATCCGTTGCCCAGTTTCATGCGTCTTCTCCTTCTGCGCGCAGGATGCGCCGGTTGAGCAGGCTCAGCAGCCCCATCAATCCCAAGAGCACGGCCAGCAGCACCACCGAGATCGCCGCCGCCATCGGCCAGTCCCGCGCCACCGAGAACTGGTCCGAGATCACCCGACCGATCATCGGCTGGTAGGAGTTGCCCACCAGCGAGGGGATCACCAGCTCGCCGCAGGCGGGAATGAAGACCAGCGTGGCGCCAGCAAGGATACCCGGCAGCGATAGCGGCAGCGTCACGTCCCGGAAGACCCGAAACGGACGACTGCCCAGGTCCATCGCCGCCTCATTCAGCGTCAGGTCCAGTTTTTCAAGCGTCGCGAACAGCGGCAGGATCATGAACGGCAGGTACGAATAGACCATCACCAGCACCACCGCGAAATTGGTGTTCATCAGATGCAGCGAAAACAGAGCCCGGTCCGCCGGCAGGAACAGGTTGAACAGTCCGGTCAGCAACTTGTTGAACCAGCTGCTTCCCCCCAGCAGGCCCATCCAAGCGTAGACACGCAGCAGGAACGAAGTCCAGAAGGGCAGGATGATCAGCACCAGCAGCAGGCTGCGGCGGCGGGGCCTGGCGCGCGCGATGCCAAGCGCCACCGGATAGCCCACCAGCAGGCAGATCAGAGTCGTCAGCGCCGCATTCGCGACCGAGGTCAGGAAGGCCTGCACCACCATCCCGTCCCCCAGTAGGCGACGATAGCTTTGCAGATCGGTGAAGGGCGCCTGGGGCAGAAAGCGGAACGGCGGGCTTGCCGGGGCCGCCTGGCCAAGGCTGATCGCCAGCACGATGGCAAAGGGCGCCAGGAACAGCAGCGCCAGCCAGAGCGAGGGCACGCCCAGCACCAGCGCCTTCCAGCCCCGGGCGTGGAACCAGCGCCGCAGCCATCGCGTGCGGGGCAGGTCCGGGCGGGGGATGTCCTGAACGCTCATCTGGGCAGGACCACGACAGCCTGTGGTGCAAAGCTCAACTCGACCTGCATCTCGGACTCACGCGAAAGCGGACTACCAAGGGCGCGCGCGACATTGACGTTGCTGGCAAGCAGGATCTCTCCGCTTTCCAGGCGCACTCGATAAAGCGTGTCCTTGCCGAAATAGCCCCGGTTGGCAATCCGCCCCGTCACGACGTTCTCGGCCCCCGGCGCGGCGCGGGCCGCGATAGAGATCTTCTCGGGGCGGATCGCGACCTGGACGGGCTGACCGGTTTCCAGCGCCTTGTCGCTAGCCACGGTGACCTCACGGCCAAGGGCGGGCACCCGCACCCGCGTCGCTGCTCCGCTCTTCACGACCGATCCGTCGTAGAGATTGATCGAGCCGATGAAATCCGCCACGAACCCCGAGGACGGATATTCGTAGACTTCGTTCGGGGTGCCGATCTGCTGAACCGCACCGCCGCGCATCACCGCGATACGATCCGAAAGCGTCATTGCCTCGTCCTGGTCATGGGTCACCACGACGAAGGTGATGCCGGTGCGCTGCTGGATGTTGGACAGTTCGAACTGGGTCTGCTCCCGCAGCTTCTTGTCAAGCGCGCCCAGCGGCTCGTCCAGCAGCAGCACCTTGGGCATCCGCGCCAGCGCCCGTGCCAGCGCCACCCGCTGCTTCTGCCCCCCCGAGATCTGGTGCGGCTTGCGGCGGCCCAGATCCGAAAGCTGCACCAGATCCAGCATGGCGCGCACACGCTCGTCCTTCTGGGCGCGGCTCATCGCCTCGTGCTTCAGACCGTAGGCGATGTTCTTTTCCACGCTCATATGCGGAAACAGCGCATAGCTCTGGAACATCATGTTCACCGGCCGCTCGTAGGGGGGGACATCGGTGACATCCCGCCCGTCGATGTAGATCCGCCCGGCGCTCGGGGTTTCGAAGCCCGCCAGCATCCGCAGCAGCGTGGTCTTGCCGCAACCCGAGCCACCGAGCAGGGAAAACAGCTCTCCCCTGCGGATATCGAGAGAGACGTCCGAAACGGCCTGAACAGGACCGAAGGACTTTGACACCCGCTCAACCTTCAGGAAGGCCTCCCGGGCCGGCTCGGGCTCGGGGTTTTCCTGGACCGGATGGGCGGTGCGGGGCTTGTTTTGCATCGGAAGGGTCATCAGCCGGCCGTCTTGATCCGGTTCCAGGCCGCCGTCATCTCCTGCAGCTGGGTGTTGTTCCAGGCCTTGGGAGCATAGAGCCGCTTCATGGTCTCGGCATCAGGATAGAGTGCCGGATTGCCCGAGATGGCCGGATCGACCAGCGGCGTGGCCGCCGCATTGGCATTGGCATAGGACAGGTAATTGGTGCAGGCGGCAATGACCTTCGGCTGCAGCATGTATTCCAGGAAGACCGAGGCGGCTTCGGGATGGGGGGCGTCGGTGGGCACGCAGAAGCAGTCGATCCAGATCGGCGCGCCGGTCTCGGGGACGAAATAGGCGAAATCGGTGGACAGCCCGGCCTCCTTGGCCTTCGACACCACCAGGCCGTAGCTGCCCGACCAGGTGTTTGCGGCACAGAGCTCTCCGGAGGGCAGGCCCTGAAGCTCGGCGGTGTTGCTGAAGGTGCGCACGGAGCGGCGCATCGGTGCCATGGCCTTCACAGCGGCATCGAAATCGGCGGCGGTGGCCGTGTCGGGGTCGATGCCGAGGTAGCGCATCACCACGGTCAGCACGTCGGAGGGGCTGTCCAGAAGCGCCAGGCCGCATCGCGCCAGTGCCTTGGCATTGGCCGGGTCCAGAATCGCCGAGAGCGAGTTCAGATCAGCATCGGGCAGCACCTTGCGGATCATGTCCATGTTGTAGGTCATGCCCACCGAGCCCCACATGTAGGGCAGCGCATGGCGGTTGTCGGGGTCCCATTGTGCCAGTATCTTCAGCACGCTTTCATCCAGGTTCTTCCAGGACGACAGCTGCGCCTTGTCGAGCGGCTGGTAGACCCCGGCCTGAAGCATCACCGGCAGGTTCGGCCCCGATTGCAGCACCACGTCATAGCCGGTCGATCCGGCCAGGATCTTCGCCTGCATCTCCTCCACCGAGGAAAAGTAGTCGGAATTGACCTTGAGTCCCGATGCCGCCTCGAAATCGGCGATCGTGGTCTCACCGATATAATCGGCCCAGTTGTAGAGATTGAGTGTGCCGGTGGCGGCGTTTGCAGGCCGCACGAAGGGGGTTGCAAGGGCGGTTGCTCCCAGAAGGGTCACCGCAGTGCGTCGGGTCATCTTGGTCATGGTCTGTCTCCGCTGTTGGTGTTGGCCTGAGCCTGTGATTGGCCCCCGGCAGCCGCCGGAGGGCGAGGGCGCCTAGAGGGCGCCGAAGCCGATGACGCTTTTCGTCTCGAGGAATTCGCCGATCCCGAAATCGGCGTATTCGCGGCCATTGCCGGACTGCTTGTAGCCGCCGAAGGCGCTGTGGGCGTCGAAGGCCGGATCGTTGACATAGACGCTGCCGGCCCGCATCTGCGCCGCCACCGCGCGGGCGCGGTCCAGGTCGGCGGATTGGATGTAAGCGGCCAGGCCGTAGGGGGTGTCATTGGCGATGCGCACCGCCTCGGCCTCGTCCCGGTAGCCCATGATCGACAGCACGGGGCCGAAGATCTCCTCGCGCGCGATGGTCATCGCGGGGGTGACATGGCCGAAGACGGTAGGCTTCACGAAAAAGCCCCGTGCCAGCCCCTCGGGGCGCCCCGGACCGCCGCAGGCTAGGGTTGCGCCTTCCGCGATGCCGCTTCCGATCAGCCTCTGGATCTTGTCGAACTGGGTCTGGCTGATTACCGGACCAAGATCGGTGCCCTCTTCCAGCGGATCCCCGGTGACAAAGCCGGCCGCCGCCTCGGTCGCCAGCGCCATCGCCTCCTCCATCCGCTCAGCCGGCACCAGCATCCGCGTCGGCGCATCGCAGGATTGCCCGGTATTGCCGAAGCAGCCGGCGACACCGGCGGGCACGGCGGCCGCGAAATCCGCGTCCGGAAGCAGGATGTTGGCGGACTTCCCGCCAAGCTCCTGGCTGACGCGCTTGACGGTCGGGGCCGCAGCCTGCGCCACCAGGACCCCTGCCCGGGTCGACCCGGTGAAGCTGACCATGTCGACCTCGGGATGACTTGCCAGCACCGCTCCGACGTCCGCGCCCGAACCGTTGACCAGATTGAAGACCCCGGCAGGCACGCCCGCAGCCTCCATCACCTCGGCAAAGACCAGCCCGCTCAGCGGGGCAATCTCGGAGGGTTTGAGGACCATGGTGCAGCCGGCGGCAATCGCCGGTGCGACCTTGCAGACGATCTGGTTCAGTGGCCAGTTCCAAGGGGTGATCAGCGCGCAGACCCCGATCGGCTCGCGCAGGATGCGGGTGGTGCCGCGCTGCTCGGCAAAGCGGAAGGTTTCCAGCGCCGTAAGGGTGGCCTCAAGATGCGCCTTGCCGATCCAGGCCTGTTCCTCCCGTGCCATGACCACCGGGGCGCCCATCTCCAGCGTGGTGGCGCGGGCAATGTCATCGTAGCGGGCCATGTAGGCGTCCAGGATCGCGCGCAGCAGCTCCAAGCGCGCCTCCACATCCAGGACCGAGAAGTCCGGGAAGGCCGCGCGGGCCGCCGCAACGGCGCGTTCGGCATCGGCGGCGCCGCCCAGGGCGATACTGGCGCAAGGCGTCTCGGTTGCGGGGTTGATGACCGGCAGCGTCTCTTTGTGCAGCGGGGGCACCCAGGCGCCGCCGATGTAGAAATGTTGCAGATGGCTGGTGGGGATCATTGGAAGTCCTCTTGTGGCCCGCAAGCGGCGAGCGTCAGGGGGAGTATCGACCCGCAGGGCCAAGCCGCAGAGTCCAAAAAAGTCAGCGCATCATAATTTCAAGTAATGATTTTGCGCAGCATTCCTCCGGCCAGAAACAGGAGTTCAAGGCCGAGCAGACAGCAGGACCGTAGCCGAGAGAGACCAGCTCCGTCATTGTTCGGTAATTTCGTGCTGACAGGACCGGATGAGATCCGGCGCCCCCTCCGGAAAGGCCCCGGCACCGGTTCACCCCAGGGCCGCAGAGGACCCCAGCATAAGATCATGTAATGGCTCTATAGGTTTTTCCACCCTTCCGCGCAAACCTGGGCACATGCCACCCTGCCCAAGTACCTGGCGAAACAGCCGGTCGGCCCGCCCTCCAAGACCATCACGGAAAGCCCCCATGAGCAGCCCTTTCGACATCCTCTTCGAACCCCTCCCGCTGGGCCCTGTCACGGCTCCGAACCGCTTTTTCCAGGTCCCCCATTGCACCGGCATGGGGTATCGGATGCCGCAGACCCACGCGGCAATGCGGGAAATGAAGGCCGAGGGTGGCTGGGGCGTGATCTGCACGGAATACTGCTCGATCCACCCCAGTTCCGATGATGGTGCCTATCCCTATGCCAGCCTCTGGGACGAGGGCGACGTCAGGGCGCTGCGCCTGATGACCGAGAAGGTGCATCGCCACGGGGCGCTGGCCGGGGTCGAGCTATGGCATGGCGGCATGCGCAGCGCCAACCTGGTGTCCCGCGCCGCGCCGCTTTCGGCGGAAAGTCTGCCCATCAAGACCGCCCCCTGGCAATCGCGCCGCATGGACCGTCAGGATATCGCCAACCTGCGGCAATGGCATCTGGATGCGGCCCTGCGCGCCCGCAGCGCCGGCTTCGACGTGGTGTACGGCTATGCCGCGCACAACTATCTTCTGGCCCAGTTCCTCGACCCGCAGCTGAACCTGCGCCAGGACGGCTTCGGGGGCGATCTGGCGGGACGCTCGGCCCTACTGCGGATGCTGCTGGAGGACATGCGCGCGGCCATCGGGGATCACTGTGCCATCGCGCTGCGCATCGACGTTGGCCGGCCCGAGGCCGCCGCCCGCGAGGAACGCGCCCGCCTGCTGGAGGAGATCGCGCCGCTGGTCGATCTCTTCGACGTGACGGTGGCCGATTATAGCCACGAGATGGGCGTATCGCGCTTTGTCGCGCAGGGCTCTCTTGAAGAGCAGGTGCGTCATGTGAAGGCACTGACCGGCAAGCCGGTGGTTGGCGTCGGTCGTTTCACCAGCCCCGACGCCATGGTGGCGCAGCTGCGGCGCGGGGTGCTGGACCTGATCGGCGCCGCCCGCCCCTCGATCGCCGATCCCTTCCTGCCCAAGAAACTGCGGGAGGGTCGCTTCGAGGACATTCGCGAATGCATCGGCTGCAATATCTGCTTCGCCCATGACACGCTGGGCGCACCGATCCGCTGCACCCAGAACCCCACCATGGGCGAGGAATGGCGCAACGGCTGGCACCCCGAGCGCATCGCTCCCCTGTCCGACGCGCCCGAGGTGCTGATCGTCGGGGCCGGTCCGGCCGGGCTGGAAGCCGCCGTTGCGCTCGGCAAGCGCGGCGCCCGGGTGACCCTGGCCGAGGCCGGAAAGACCCTGGGTGGGCGGCTGGAGCAGGAAACCCGCCTACCAGGGCTGAACGAATGGGGGCGGGTGCGGGACTGGCGGGTGCAGCAGCTTCACAAGCTCCCCAATGTCGAGATCTTCCTGGAAAGCCGCGTCACGCCCGAGATGGTGGCAGAGCTGGGCGTGCTCCATGTGCTGGTGGCGACCGGCAGCCGCTGGCGTCTTGACGGGCGGGGGCGCAGTTTCCCAGCCGGCGTGCCCTCTTACAGCGACCCGCGCACCCTGAGCCCCGAAAGCGTGATGGCCGGGGCAGCCATCGCGGACCTGGGCGGACGCGTGGTGATTTTCGATGATGATCATTACTACATGGGATCGGCCCTGGCCGAGCTGCTGGCCCGGCGCGGTCATCCGGTCTGCTATGTCACCAGCCGGGCGCAGGTCTCGGGCTGGTCGGATGTCACCGTCGAACAGGCCCGCGCCCACCGCCGCCTGCACGAGCTGGGCGTGGAAATCGTGCTGAACCGCATGGTCAGTGCGTTGACGCCCGAGGGTGCGCTCAGCCGCTGCGTCTATACCGGCCAGGAAAGCCTCCTGTCCTGCGACCTGTTCCTGCCGGTCACCAGCCGCGCTCCCGATGAGGCGCTCTGGCATGACCTTCAGCATCTGGGCCTGCAAACGCTGGAGCGGATCGGCGATTGCAGCGCCCCGGGGATCATCGCCCAGGCGGTCTATGACGGCCATCGTGCCGCCCGATCCCTTGGCGGCACCCCCACCGAGGCACTGCGCGAGCGCCCGCTGCCGAGCCGGGATCAGTAGATCGTGGCCGCCTCGCGCACCGGCCGGAAGCTGTCTTCCAGCAGGGCGTATTCGTCCAGCAGCCAGTTCAGAACCCGCAGGACAGCCTCGCGCTGCGCACCGGAATCGCCCCGTGCGACGAAGCAGCAGGTCTCGGTTTCCCGCTGGAAGCGGCGGCTGGCGGGCACCAGCTCGCCGCTTTCCAGGGCACCGGCGACCACATGCCACCAGCCAAGCGCCACGCATTGCCCCTTGAGCGCCGCCTGCAGCACCAGCCCGTAGTCGGAAAAGGCCAGCCGGGAGGCCTCATTCATAGGCGCAAGCTGGACGGCCTCGAGGAACACCTCCCAGGACTCGCGTTCCCACAGCTTGGCCGTCAGCTCTCCCAAGGAATGCGTCCGTGCCTGCGCGGCGGGGGCGTCGATATAGCCATGACGCGCCAGGTACTGCGGACTGCACACCGGGATCACCAGCTCGTCTATGGCGGGCCATACAGTGATCCCCGCGCCCGGTTCCCAGGCATAGCGGATCGCCAGATCAGCACTGCCCAGCGGGCCTTCCGGTTCCCCGTGGATCAGCTCGAAGCGCAGCGCGATGTCGGGCATCAGGGCCTTCAGGCGCGGCAGGCGCGGCATCAGCCAGTGCAGCGCATAGGCCGAGGTGATCGAAAGTGACACCGTCTGCTCCTCGGCCAGACTGCGCCTGAGCTCATCCAGCGCAGTCTCGATCTGGGAAAATCCGCCCTGCAGCGCCTTGTGCAGGAAACGCCCCTGATCGGTCAGTGCCATGCCGGCATGGTTGCGCTCGAACAGCGGACAGCCCAGATGCTGCTCCAGTGCACGGATCGCGCGGCTGACAGCCGGTTGGGTTACGTTGAACTCCCGCGCGGCATGGGTGAAATTCAGGTGCCGCGCGGCTGCGTCGAACACGAAGAGGGATCCTGTAGAGGGAACCTTGGAGCGCAATGTCATCGGCGGCCTTTCTTCCTGCCATTACCTGATGTCATGGCGTCCGAAGTATTTCAACCTTCGCCCACCGGCCCGGCCCGCCTAGTCTGAAAGCCGGGCGCTGCAGCGCGAAAGCGCCCGCAAAGTGACCACTCGCAGGCGCTCCGGGACGGACCCGGTCGCGCGCGAAGCAACCGGTGCGGCCTCAGCCCGCGCGCCCCGCCATTCCCGGCAACCGACGACCACAAGGCCCTTCCATGCATGCTGACCTCCTGATCCTGAACGCCGACATCGTGACGATGGACCCGCTTGTCCCGCGGGCCTCGGCCCTTGCCATCCGCGGGGAGCGCATCATCGGTCTGGGCGGGGATGCCGAACTACGCGCCCGCTTTCCCGACACGCCCCGACACCTGGATGCCGGCGGGCGCCAGATTCTGCCCGGCCTCCAGGACCTGCACATCCACCTTCAGGACAGCGGCTACTACACCGGCACGATGGCCGATCTCTATACCTGCCGCAGTCCTGCGGATCTGGCGGACGCCCTGGCCAGTTTCGCCGCCACCCACGAACGGGACTGGGTCTTCGGCGTCGGATTCTACAGCGGCATCTTTTCAGATGCGAACCTGGATCGTGACGTTCTGGACCGGATCGTTTCGGATCGCCCGGTGCTGATCTACGGTTCCGACCTACACAGCGCCTGCCTGAATTCGCTGGGCTGTGCGCGGCTGGGGCTGACGGCGGACACCCCCGATCCCTACAACGGCCATTTCACCCGCCGCCCCGACGGGACCCCTACGGGGATGCTGCATGAACAGGCGATGTACTGGGCCAGGGACCGGATCGGAGAGATCCCCGACAGCGACTACCGCCTCGGCGTGCAGCACGGACAGGCGCTGTGTCACAGCCTGGGCATCACCGGGATCATCGACCCGATGGTCCAGCCCCGCCACGCGCGCGTCTATCAGTCCATGGCCGAGGACGGCAGCCTGAAGCTGCGGGTTGGCGGGGCGATCCATGTCACCGCGGACGAGGCCGTGCCGGAGGCCATGGCGCGGGCGCTGCGGATGCGGGCAGATCATGACCACCCGCTGTTCCGGCTGCATTCGGTCAAGATGTTCCTGGATGGCGTGCTGGAAAACCGCACCGCCGCCATGCTGGAGGATTATGCCGATGCCGAGGGGGGCAATGCGCCGCTGATGTTCGTCCCCGACCAGCTGAAGGAGCTGTGCATCGCCTTCGATGCCGCGCGTTTCCAGCTGCACATGCATGTGATCGGCGATGCCGCCGTCCGCGCCGGGCTGGACGGGCTGGAGGCGGCGGTGCGGGAAAATGGCCGCTGGCCCGCGCTGCACCATATGACCCATCTCGAATGTGTCCGCCCCGAGGATATTCCCCGGTTGGGCCAGCTGGGCGGGGTCGCCAATATCCAGGCGCTCTGGGCGCGGCGCGAACCCTCGGTGACCGAGGTGGCGATGCCGATGGCCGGACCCGAGCTGGAGGACTGGATCTATCCCTTCGCCTCCCTGCTCG
>NZ_JAHIAB010000021.1:1912-49186 GCF_018760365.1 Pseudooceanicola endophyticus | reverse complement strand
ACGCCGATCACGGGCTTGTCGCGGAACTCTTCCTCCGAATAGCCCAGCTGCATCATCCGCGAACGGTGCCCGAAGCTGCGCAGGTCATCCGGAGAGAACCAGCGCCCGGAACGGAGATCCTGCGGGGATTTGCGGGACATGTCTTGACCTTTCTCTTGCTGCTGCGAAAGCCGCGTGCGGGCCGGCGGAGCGGCCCGCAGGGGGGATTATTTCGAGGCTTCGGGGGTCATCTCGACCCGTTCGATCTTGCCCATCACGAAGGCGAAGAGCAGCGCGGCCAGCAGGCAGTGCGCGGCCACGAAGTAGAGGCCGACGTTGTAGCCGCCGGTGGCCTGGACGATGTAGCCGAAGACGATCGGGGTCACGATGCCGCCGACGTTGCCGATGCAGTTGAAGACGGCGCCCGCCAGGCCCACGGCCTCTTTCGGAGCGGTGTCGCTGACCACGGCCCAGGTGCCCGAGCCCGCCGCAACGCCCTTGCCGAAGAAGGCAAAGCCCATCAGCACGACGATCAGCACGTTGCTTTCGGTGAAGGCCGCCAGGACGATGGCACAGCCCATCAGCATGCCGGTGACATAGGGCGTCTTGCGGCCCGCAGAGACCGACCAGCCGCGCCGGATCAGCGCATCCGAGATCGAGCCGCCGGTGATGCCGCCCAGGAAGCCGCAGATCGCCGGAACCATGGTCGAGATGCCGGCATCGAGGATGTTCATGCCGCGCGCCTGCACCAGGTAGATCGGGAACCAGGTGATGAAGAAGTAGCTGAGCGCGATGGTGCAGTACTGGCCGATATAGGCACACCACAGCATCCGGCTGGAAAGCAGCTGGCGGAAGGTGCTGACGGACAGCTTGGGCCGGGCCTTCAGCGAGGCATCGCTGTCGATGTCGACCATGGCGCCGCCCTCGATCATGTGCTCCAGCTCGGCTTCATTGACCCAGGGGTGTTCGCGCGGGGTGCGCATCATGGTGAACCAGACCACCGCCAGCACCACGCCAAGCGCGCCCAGGGCGAAGAACGGCGCCGGCCAGTTGAAGATCGACACCAGCCAGCCCGCCAGCGGCGAGAAGATCGCGACGGCGAAGTAGGAGGCCGAGGCAAAGAGCGAGGTCGCAAGGCCCCGTTCACCCTTCGGGAACCACATCACCGCGATGCGCCCGTTCGCCGGGAAGCTCGGCGCTTCGATGATGCCAAGGGCGAAGCGCAGCGCGAAAAGCAGGCCAAGCGCGATGGACAGGTTCGTCGTGACCTCGCCGATCAGGCCCACGAGGAAGGTGGCGACGGACCACAGGACCAGCGCCGTGCCGTAGATGGCCTTGGTGCCGAAACGGTCCAGCAGGATGCCGCCCGGGACTTGCCCGATCACATAGGCCCAGCTGAAGGCCGACAGGATGTAGCCCAGCTGGATCGGCGACAGGCCGAACTCGGCCTTGATGCCGGGCCCGGCGATCGACAGGATCGCGCGGTCGGCATAGGCGACGGTGGCCAGCGCCAGGATCAGCGCGAGCATCGTGTAACGTGTGCGTGTGGGCCGTTCGACCGCAGACACCAGCCCCTCGCTTGGTGACGATACGCTCATGGAATTCCTCCCGTTCATGCAGCGCGGTCCTCCGACCGCGGTTTCCTCCTGATGACCGGCAAAAGGCCCCGCCCTGCGCCGCATGCCTTCAACAGGGGCGGGCCGGTCCGGTGGTGCTGATCATGTCTCGAACTCGGTCACCTCATCTCCTCACGAGGTGACATGTGGAGGAAGCTGATATATGAGTGATACAACCGTCAACATTGATTAATATAATCAACATGGAAAAGTGGCTCAGTCAGGAAGAGGCCAGCGAGGCCCTGGGGGTGCGGCGACAGACGCTTTATGCCTATGTCAGCCGCGGCCTGATCGAGGTCCGCCCGGACCCGGAGCGCAACAACCGCAACCAGTATCGTGGCGAGGACATCGAGGCGATGATCCGGCGTCAGAAGATGGGGCGCGGGCGCCGGAAAATCGCCGAAAGCACAATGTCCTGGGGCGAGCCGATCATCACGACGCGGATCTCGACCATCACCCATGGGCGGCTGTTCTACCGGGGCCGCGAGGCCGTTGCGCTCTCCCATGAGGCGAGCCTGGAAGAGGTCGCGGGCCTGCTCTGGGAAGCCGAGGAGATCCCCCATTTTCCGACCCTTCCCGCGCTCGGCGATCCTCCGCCGGGGCGGGCGCGCAGTTATGCCGCACTGGCCATCGCAACCGCCGAAGCGATGCCCTCGCACTCTCTCGCGCCGGTGATTCTGATGCGCGACTCTGCCCGGCTGGTGGGGCTTCTGGCCAGCCACATGGCCGATCTGCCTGCCGCAGAGGCACCGCTGCACCTGCGTCTGGCCCAGGCCTGGGGCTGTGCGGAGAAGGCCGACCTGATCCGCCGCGCGCTGGTCCTGCTGGCCGATCAGGAGCTGACCAGCTCGGCCTTCGCGGCGCGGGTCACCGTCTCGACCGGGGCCTCGCTGGCGGCGGCGGCGATGGCGGGGATCGCGGCGCTCTCGGGGCCGATGCATGGCGATGCCACCCGCCGCGTGCAGCTGGTGGTGGAGGATGCGCTGCGCTCCTCTCCGGAAACCGCGCTGCAACGCTGGATGGCGACCGGCAGCGCCCTGCCCGGCTTCGGCCACAAGCTTTACCCCGAAGGCGACCCCCGCGCCGCCTCGCTTCTGGCGACCTTCACCCCCCCGCCAGAGATCAGCGCCCTGATCACGCTGGTGCGCGCCCGCACCGGGCAGGAGCCCACGATCGACGTCGCGCTGGCGGCGCTGGCCAGCCATTGCGCCCTGCCCGGGGACGCCGCCTATGCGCTGTTTGCCATCGGGCGCAGCGTCGGCTGGATGGCCCATGCCATCGAGCAGATCACCGCCGGCACCCTGATCCGCCCCCGCGCCCAGTACATCGGCCCCGAGATCGCCCGCGCCGAGGCCTGATCGCGCTCAGGCCAGGTTCTCGCCCAGGAAATCCACCAGCATCCGCACCCGGCGCACATCATGCGAGCGGATCGGAGTCACCGCGTAGATATTGGTGGAATCGCTCAGGTAATCGTCCAGAACCGTCTCAAGCTGGCCATTTGCCAGTTCCTCGTCGATGTCGAAGCTGGATTTCATGATCACCCCGGCGCCGGCCACCGCCCAGCGGCGCAGGGTCTCTCCGTCATTGACGCGGCGATTTCCGGCCACCCGAACGCGCAGCGGCGAGCTGCCGTCCCGGAAGTTCCAGAAGGACTGGTAGGCCGAGGGGGTGCCCAGCACGAGGCAGGCGTGATCGGCCAGCTCCTTGGGGTGGCGGGGGCGACCATGCCGATCCCAGTAGGCAGGCGCGGCACAGACGCATTTGCGCCCCCGCATCAGCAGCCGGGCGCGCAGGTCCGAATCCGGCAGCGGCCCGGTGCGGATGCCGATGTCAAAGCCGCCCTCCACCAGATCCACCATGGCATCGCTGAAATACAGCTGCACCGTCACCCCGGGATGCAGCGCCAGGAAATCCCCGATCAGCGGCGATATCCGGCGGCGCCCGAAATCGTTGGTGGCCGTCATCCGGATCTCTCCGGTCAGTGGCCCCTCGTCGGAAAAGCCGCTCATCAGCTCGTCCACCGACCCCAGAAGCATCCGGCAGCGGTTCAGGAACAGCTCTCCGTCATGGGTCAGCGACAGCTGCCGGGTTGATCGCAGCACAAGCTGCGTGCCCAGCCGTTCCTCCAGCCGCTGCAGCCCCAGCGTGACCGTCGAGGGCGCGACCCCCCAGGTCCGCGCCACCGCCGAAAGGCTGCCCGCCTCGGCGATCGCCACGAAAAGCCGCATGGTGCGCAGGTCGTCCATTATTCGATTCCACTGAACAGTCTTGTGAAACTTCTCTTTATTTCCTTTCTCCACCGAACGCTATCTGGTCCCGGCATTGGGGGCCGCACCCGGCCCCGACGACATTTCAGGAGTTTCCATGTCCCGACACCATGCCCTTGTCGCAGGCGGTCTGGGCGTCATTGGCCGCAGCCTGGCGACGCATCTCGCCGATGAGCTGGGCTGGCAGGTCACCGCGATCTCGCGCCGGACGCCCGATTTCGAGACCTCCGCGCGCTACCTTTCCGTCGACCTTCAGGATCCGGAGGGCGCCAGGGCCGCCCTGAAACAGGCCGGTCCCTTCAGCCACGTCTTCTTTGCCGCCTACCAGGAACATGCCGACCCGGAAACCCAGGTCGCGGCCAACCTCGAGATGCTGCGCAATTGCGTGGAGGCCGCCGAGGCCGCCTCTCCGGCGCTGGAGCGGGTCGTGCTGTTCGAGGGGGCGAAATACTACGGCGCGCATCTGGGCGCCTTCCCCACACCCGCGCATGAGGACGACCCCCGTGTCATGCCGCCGATGTTCTACTACGATCAGGAGGACTGGCTGGCCGAACGCGCCGCGCAAAGCCCCTGGGATCATGTGGTGATGCGCCCCGACGTGGTCTGCGGCTTTGCCATCGGCAACCCGATGAACCTTGCCATGGTCATCGCCGTCTATGCCGCCATCTGCAAGGAACTGGGCCTGCCGCTGCGCTTCCCGGGCTCTGCCACCTGCTATGGCAAGCTGGCGCAGCTGACCGATGCGGCGCAGCTGGCACGCGGCTCGGCCTGGGCGGCAACCGAAGGGGCCTCTGGCACCGCCTACAACCTGACCAACGGCGACATCTTCCGCTGGAACCACCTCTGGAAACGCATCGCCGCGCATCTTGAGATGGACGCCGCCGAACCGATGCCGATCTCTCTGACGCAGATGATGGCCGACAAGGGCCCGCTGTGGGAGCGCATGAAGCAGAAATACGATCTGGTCGATGTCCCGTTCGAGAAGGTCGCGGCCTGGGGCTTTGGCGACTTCATCTTCAACTGCGACTGGGACGTGATCAGCTCCACCACCCGGATCCGCCAGGCGGGCTTTGGCGATGTGGTCGACAGCGAAGAGATGATCCTGCGCCTGATCGACGATTTCCGCGCCCGAAAGGTCATCCCATGAGCAATCCCCGCAATTTCCGCGGCATTGAGCACATCGGCCTGACCGTGCCTGACCATGACGAGGCCGTGCGCTTCTTCACCCGCGTCTTCGGCGCCGAGGTGCTCTATTCGCTGACCGACAAGCGCCGCGATCCCCTGCCCGGCGCTCAGCTGGCGCCGAAGAACGGGCTGGACGCAGAACGCGCGATCACCGCCGTCTCCATGCTGCGCCTTCAGAACGGCCCCAACCTTGAGATCTTCGAGATCGACCAGCCCCGGGGCACGGGCGAGACCAATATCGCCGCGCTCGGGATCAGCCATTTCAGCCTGACGGTCGAGGATATCGACGCCGCCGCCCGCGCCTTCGCCGCCGAGGGCGGGCGCCTGCTGGAAGGCCCCTACGGGCTGACCGATCAGGAAGAGGGGCCCGGCAACCGGGGCCACTTCGGGCGCACCCCCTGGGGCCTGCTGATCGAGTTCGAGGCCTTCGGATCCCCCATGCGCTACGACCATCCGGGCACCGACGGACGCTGGCTGCCCCAGCCCAACCAGGAAGAGGACGCCTGACATGCGCCTAGAAAACAAGACCCTCCTCGTGCTGGGCGGATCCTCCGGGATCGGCTTCGGCGTTGCCCGCGCCGCCCTGGACGAGGGCGCAACCGTCACCATCGCCTCGCGCTCGGCCGAGAACGTCGCCGCCGCCGTCGACCGGCTGGAGGGCCGCGCCACCGGCGTCACGCTCGACACCGGCGATGCGGCGGGGCTCGAGGCGCATTTCGACGCCGCCGGCCCCTATGATCACGTCTTCTGCTCTGCCGCGCGCACCAAGGTCGCCGCCGTGCGCGAGCTGTCGCTGGAAGACGCCTATGCCGCCTTCAACTCCAAGTTCTGGGGCGCCTACCGGCTGGCGCGCGCCGCGAAGATCCGCGAGGGCGGCTCTCTTACCCTGACCTCGGGCTTCCTGTCGATCCGCCCGAAACCCGGCGCCGCCATCCAGGGTGCGATCAACGCGGGCCTTGAGGGGCTGACGCGGGGCCTGGCGCTGGAATTTGCGCCCGTGCGGGTCAACTGCGTCTCTCCGGGTCTCGTGAAGACCGAGATGTACGACACCCTCGAAGGCGACGGGCGCAAGGCGATGTTCGACGGTGCCGCCCAGAAGCTGCCGGCGGGCCTGGTCGGCCTGCCCGAACATATCGCCATCCAGGCGCTGGCCTTCATGACCAATCCCTACATGACCGGCTCCACCGTCTTCGTCGAAGGCGGCGGGGCGCTGGTCTGATCTTTCACAGCAAGGAACCGATCCGATGAACAGGAAAACCCTTGGCACCACCGGCTTCGACATTGCCCCGATCGTCTTCGGCGGCAACGTGCTGGGCTGGACCACCGACGAGGCCGAAAGCTTCCGCGTGCTGGACGCCTTCGTCGACCACGGCTTCGACACCATCGACACCGCCGATGTCTACTCGGCCTGGGTCGAGGGCAATTCGGGCGGTGAATCCGAAACCATGCTGGGCAAATGGTTCGCCGCGCGTCCGGGGATGCGCGACAAGGTGAAGGTCTTCACCAAGGTCGGCTCTGACATGGGCGGCCCGGGCGAAAAGGGCCTGTCCGAAGCCTGGATCCTGAAGGCGGTCGAAAAGTCGCTGACCCGCATGGGCACCGATGCGATCGACCTCTATTTCTCGCACTGGCCCGATGCTTCCGTCACCCATGCCGAGACGCTGGGCGCCTACGACAAGCTGCTGAAGGCCGGCAAGATCCGCGCCATCGGGGCCTCCAACTACGATGCCGCGCTGCTGAAGGCCGCGCTTGAAACCTCTGCCGCAGAGGGGCTGCCCGCCTATCAGGTGATCCAGCCGGAATACAACCTTTACGACCGGGCCGCTTTCGACGGTGAGCTGCGCGACATCTGCATGCGCAACAACATCGGCGTGGTGACCTATTTCTCGCTCGCCTCCGGGTTCCTGTCGGGCAAGTATCGCAGCGCCGCCGACCTCGAGGGCCGCAAGCGCGCCGACATGGTCGAGAAATACCTGACCGAACGCGGGATGCGCCTGCTCGACGTGCTGGAAGACGTGGCCGCCGCCCACAAGGCCGCCCCCGCCGAGGTCGCCCTGGCCTGGCTGATCGGCCGCGAGGGCGTCACCGCCCCCATCGCCAGCGCCACCTCCGTCGCCCAGGTCGAAAGCTTCGCCCGTGCCGCCGCGCTCAAGCTCTCGGCCGAGGACATGGCCCGGCTGACCGACGCCTGACGGTCCCGGCCCCGTTGCCCTGACCGGCAGCGGGGCCCCGCCCAAGGACATTCCCGTGACCGATACCTTTCTTCTGATCTTCGCGGCGCTGATCGTCGGGGCCTCCAAGGGGGGCCTTGCGTCGGCGGCGGCCATCGCCGTGCCGATGCTGGCGCTGTTCATGAACCCCGTGAAGGCGGCGGCGACACTGCTGCCGGTCTACATCGTCACCGACTGGATCGGCGTCTGGCTGTACCGCCGGGATTTCTCCGCGCGCAACATCTGGATCCTGACCCCCTCGATCCTGTTCGGCGTCGCCATTGCCACGGTGATCACCCCCTACACGCCGGAACCGGCGCTGCTGATCTTCACCGGGCTGATCGGCGTGTGGTACTGCGGCCGCGCCTGGCTGGGCCGCGCCAGCACCGAAAAGACCGAGGCCCGCGTCGCCCCCGGCATCTTCTGGGGCACGCTGACCGGCATCGCCAGCTTCATCACCCATTCCGGTGCCCCGCCCTCTCAGGCCTACCTGCTGCCCCAGAAGCTGGGCAAGCTGGAGTTCGCCGGCACCATCGCCATCAGCTTTGCCGTCGGCAATCTGGTGAAACTGCCCGCCTACTATGCCATCGGCCAGCTTGACGGGCTGAACTGGGGGCTGATCGCCGGGCTGGCACTGGCCGGCATCATCGGCACCATCGGCGGGCGCGCCCTGACCAAGGTCCTGCCCGAGCACACCTATGTGCGGATGATCCAGGTCATGCTGCTGATCCTGTCGGTGATCCTGCTGGCCCGCGGCGGCGCCCAGATCATCGCCTGATCCCCGCCCGTGCTGCCGCGACGTCGACGGCGCGGGCTTTCCGCATCGGGGGGCTTGCGGAGTTTTTTTCCGCCGGGTACGTTATAGTATAACATTACACACCCTCTCACGGAGACAGACATGCCCCGCACGGATACCCGCCTTCCCGTCACCGTCCTTTCGGGTTTCCTCGGCGCCGGGAAGACCACCCTGCTGAACGCCGTCCTCAACAACCGCGAAGGGCGCCGGGTGGCGGTCATCGTCAACGACATGTCGGAGGTCAACATCGACGCCGACCTGGTGCGCGACGGCGGTGCCGACCTGAGCCAGACCGAGGAAAAGCTGGTCGAAATGACCAATGGCTGCATCTGCTGCACCCTGCGCGACGACCTGCTGAGCGAGGTGCGCCGCCTCGCCGAGGAAAGGCGTTTCGACTACCTCCTGATCGAGAGCACCGGCATCGCAGAGCCGCTGCCCGTCGCCGCCACCTTCGATTTCCGCGACGAATTCGGCGACAGCCTGTCCGATGTCGCGCGCCTGGATACCATGGTGACGGTGGTCGACACGGTGAACATGCTGAAGGACTACTCCAGCCATGATTTCCTGCGCGACCGGGGCGAATCCCTGGGCGAGGAAGACGAGCGCACCATCGTGGATCTGCTGGTCGACCAGGTGGAATTCGCCGATGTGGTGGTTCTGAACAAGGTTTCCGATGCCGGCCCCGTGCAGCTTGAGGCGGCGCGGCGCATCGTCACCGCACTGAACCCCGATGCCCGCATCATCGAGACCGATCATGCCCGCGTCGATCCCGCCGAGATCCTCGATACCGGGCTCTTCGATTTCGAGACCGCCCATGAACATCCGCTCTGGGCGAAAGAGCTCTACGGCTTTGCCGACCACGTTCCCGAGACCGAGGAATACGGTGTCACCTCCTTCGTCTACCGGGCCCGCCGCCCCTTCCACCCGCAGCGCATCCATGACGTGCTGAATGCCGACCTCCCCGGGGTGATCCGTGCCAAGGGGCATTTCTGGATCGCCACCCGCCCCGACTGGCTGGCGGAATTCTCGCTTGCCGGGGCGCTCAGCTCGGTGCGCCCGCTCGGCCAGTGGTGGGCCAGCGTCCCCGAGGAGCGCCGCCCCACCCATCCCCAGGGGCGCGCCTACCTCGCGCAGCACTGGCAGGAACCCTATGGCGATCGCCGCCAGGAGCTGGTCTTCATCGGCGCCGGAATGGACCGCGCGGCGCTGACCGCCGCCCTCGATGCCGCGCTTGTCGAAGAGGAGAACCGCTTCGAGCCCGCGCTCTGGGCCGACCTGCCCGATCCCTTCCCCGGCTGGCGCCGCGCGCCGCAGGCGGCCTGAATGCGCGATCTTCCCATGTCCTGCATTCAGGTCGCCGAGGGCTCCGATCCCGAGATCCTGTCGCAGATCCGCAGCCCCGGCACCGCCGCCGCAATCTGGCAGCGCGAGGCCCCCGCCCTGACCCGCTGGCTGGACGGGCTTCCGCCCGGGCAGCTGCCCAGCCTGCGCCGCCGGCTGGTCCCAGCCGAGGTGCCCGCCGCGCTGGAAGACGCCTGCACCGAAAGTGCCATGCCGCAGACCCCGGGCCGGCAATCGCTGATCGCCGACATCACCGCCCGGGCCGGCCAGTTCGCCCGGCTGATGCGGGTCCCGGCGGTCCGGCTGCGGCTCGACGTGCTGGCCGGCGATGCCTGCACGCGGTTCCACCTGGACAACGTGCCGGCGCGCCTTCTGTGCACCTATCGCGGCAGCGGCACCGAATACGGTCTGGCCGCGCCCGGTGGTCAGCCCGTCGAAATCCGGCAGCTGCAACCGGGCTGGGTCGGGCTGTTCCGGGGGCTGAGCTGGCCGGCAGAGCCGCAGCCCGGCCTGCTGCACCGCTCGCCACCGATTTCGGGCAGCGGCCAGACCCGGCTGCTGCTGGTCATCGACGTGGCCGGAGACGATTGATGGCCCGACGCACCCACCGAGGCGCCAACCTCAGCACCAGCCTGCGACGGCGCCGCGTCGGCGACCCGATGGCCGCCTATGACCGGTTGCCGCCGGATCTGCGGCGCTGGCTGGCCGGTGCGGCCCTGCCCTGGTCTGCGGCCTCGGCGCTGCGGGCCTGGCAGAAGGCGCTTCGGACCTGCGGCGGGGATTGCCGCGCCGCAGGCCGTCATCTCAGCCGGATCGAACAGCTCCGGCTCGGGCGCGATGCCGCCCGGGTCTGGGGGCCCGCCCATCCCGCCGCCTCAGGTCCCGGAGCCTGAACGCGGCAGGATCCCGGGGGCCGGTCACCTCCCCACTACGACCGGCCCCCGGACAGGGGCATCCGCGGCGCTCTCCCCCGCCGGCGCGGCTTCGGCCCTTTCGACCGGCACGTCGGCAGCCGCCCCGGGCGTCCCATGGCTGCAGGGATCATCCAGCAGGAAGCCGAAATCGCAGCCATCCTCGGCCTGAAGGATCTCCTTGCTGTAAAGCTTGTCGTAGCCGCGCGTGCCATGGTGACGGGTGTCGGGGGTAAGCGCGCGGCGCTTCTCCAGCTCGGCCTCCGATACCAGCAGCTCGATCTCGCGTTTCTCGACGCTCAGGCGGATGCGGTCGCCCGAACGCACCAGCCCGATCGGCCCGCCCGAGGCCGCATCCGGAGAGACATGCAGCACGATGGTCCCATAGGCGGTGCCGCTCATCCTGGCATCCGAGATCCGGATCATGTCCTTCACCCCGGCGCGGGCCAGCTTCTTGGGGATCGGCAGGTAGCCTGCCTCGGGCATCGCCGCCGCGCTGGTCGGACCGGCGTTCTGCAACAGCAGGATGTCGTCGGCGGTCACATCCAGATCCGGATCGTCGATCCGCGCCGCCAGATCCTCCAGCGAGGTGAAGACGACCACCCGCGCCTCGGTCTCGAACAGCGCCGGATCGGCGGCCGAGCGTTTCAGGATCGCCCCCTTCGGCGCGAGGTTGCCGTAAAGCGCCACCAGACCGCCGTTCACCCGCACCGGCTGTTCGGCTGCGGCGATGACATTGCGGTCGACCCAGGGGTCGGCATTCTCGATCCGGTCGCCGATGGTTTCTCCGGTCACCGTCACCGCATCAAGGTGCAGCAGGTGACGCAGTTCGCGCATCACCGCCGGGATACCGCCGGCATAATGCAGATCCTCCATGTAGAACTGTCCGGTGGGCTTCAGATCCACCAGAACCGGCGTGCGGTCGGAAATCTCGTTCAGCTTCTTCAGATCCAGCTTCAGCCCGACGCGCCCCGCGATGGCCGCCAGATGCAGCACCGCGTTGGTCGACCCGCCAAGCGCCAGCAGCACCGTCACGGCATTCTCCAGCGCCTGCTGGGTCAGGATGGATCGCGGACGACGCTCGGATCCGATCAGCTGCACCGCCAGGCGCCCGGTCTCCTCGGCCATGCGCAGGCGGTCGGCGCTGACGGCGGGGATCGCCGCGCCATAGGCCGGCATCATGCCCATCGCCTCGGTCAGGCTGGCCATGGTCGAGGCCGTGCCCATCACCGCGCAGGTCCCCGCAGTCGAGGCCAGCTTGCGCTCGACCACGTTGATCTCCTCCTCCTCGATCTGGCCGGAGCGGAACTGCTGCCAGAAGCGGCGGCAATCGGTGCAGGCGCCCAGGCGATGTTCCTTGTGGCGCCCGGTCGACATCGGCCCCGCCACCAGTTGCACCGCCGGCAGGTTCGCCGACATCGCCCCCATCAGCTGCGCCGGCACCGTCTTGTCGCAGCCCCCCAGCAGCACGACGGAATCCATCGGCTGGGCGCGCACCATCTCTTCCACATCCATCGACATCAGGTTGCGGAACTTCAGCGAGGTCGGCGAAACGAAGACCTCTCCCAGCGAAATCGTCGGAAAGTCGAGCGGCAGGGCCCCGGCGGCGATCACGCCACGCTTCACCGCCTCGATCATCTCGGGGAAATGCCGGTGGCAGTTGTTGAAGCCCGAGCCCGACTGGGCGATGCCGACGATGGGCCGGTCCAGCATCTCGCGCGAATAGCCCATCGAGCTGGCGAAGGAGCGGCGGAGATATTTCGAAAAGGCCTCGTCGCCGTAGTTGGTCAGGCCGCGCGCAATGCCCTGCGCTTCGGGTTTCTTGTCCGTCATCTGCTCTCTCCTCCTCAGCTGTAGCGGTATTTCACGTATTTCGGTTCCAGGTATTCGAGGACGCCCAGCTGGCCGCCCTCGCGGCCCATGCCGCTGTCCTTGATGCCGCCGAAAGGCGCCTCGGCAGTGGCCAGAAGCATGTCGTTGACGCCGATCATCCCGGCCTCCAGCGCCTGGGCGGCGCGGTTCGCCACCGACAGCCGGTCCGAGAAGACATAGGCGGCCAGGCCGAAGGGCAGCGCATTGGCGCGCGCGACCGCCTCGTCGAAACTGCTGAAGGTGGTGATCGGGGCGACCGGGCCGAAGGGTTCCTCGGACATGATGCGGGCGGCGTCGGGGACGCGGCCCAGCACGGTCGGTTCGATGTAGAAGCCACGGTTCTGGCCCTGGGGCACGCCGCCGCCCGCCAGCACCTCGGCGCCGCAGGTTTTCGCGTCGGCGATCAGCTCCAGCACCCGGTCGCGGCCCCGCGCATTGGCCATCGGCCCGAAGGTGACCCCCTCGTCCAGGCCGCGCCCGATCCGCGCCTCGGCGGCGGTGCGGGCCATGGCATTTGCGAAGGGTTCATAGGCGTCCTCGTGGACATAGAAGCGCGAGGGCGAGATGCAGACCTGCCCGGCATTGCGGAACTTGGTGCGCGCGCAAAGCGTGCCCACCGCATCGGCATCGACCTCCGGGAAGACCAGAACGGGGGCATGGCCGCCCAGCTCCATCGAGACCTTCTTGAGGCCGCGCGCGCTTTGCTCGGCCAGCAGCCGCCCCACCGGCACCGAGCCCGTGAGCGACACCTTGCGGATCAGCGGCGCGGCGATCAGGTGGGCCGAGATCATCGCCGGATCCCCCGTCACCACGTTCAGCACGCCCGCGGGCAGCCCGGCCTCGGCGGCGCATTCGGCGATGTGGAACATCGAAGAGGGTGCCTCTTCCGAGGGTTTCACCACGATCGGGCAGCCGGCGGCCAGCGCGGGGGCCACCTTGCGCGCCGGCAGCAGCGCCGGGAAGTTCCAGGCGGTGAAGGCGGCGACGGGCCCCACGGGATCATAGCGCACGTCCAGCACCACGTCGGCCTCGCGGCCCTTCAGGGAATGGCCGAAGATGCGGCGGGCCTCGTCGGCGTACCAGTCGAACTGGTCGATGGCGGCCTGCCATTCGCCCTTCGCCTCGGCCAGGGGTTTGCCGGTTTCCTCGCTCATGTCATGGGCGGCCAGATCGGCGCGGGCGGCCATCTGGCGGGCAATGGCGCGCAGGATCGCGCTGCGCTGCCAGCCCGGCGTGGTGCGCCAGCCGGCATTGGCCCGGGCCATCGCCGTCAGCGCGCGGTCCAGATCATCCGCCCCCGCGCGGGGCACGGAGCCGATCGGGTCCTCGGTCGCGGGGTCGATCACCTCGACCCGCGCGCCGCTCAGTGCGGGCTGCCAGTCGCCGCCGATGAAAAGGCCGGTGCGGTCATAGATCGTCATGGTCTGTCCTTTCCGCTGTGGGGGTCAGAGATGTTCGGGAACGGCACGGTCGGCCCGGCTTTTCGCCAGCGCCTCGCCACTGCGGGCCTTGACGGCGATCAGGATCGCCCCGGCCAGCCCCAGCAGGCTGTAGACCGCCATCACCGCGCCCGCCGCCGGGATCGCGCCGTAGTAGATCACCATGTCGATCTGCATGAAGGCGGTCACTTCGCGGCTCATGGCGGTGAAGCTGCTGCCGACCTGAACCAGCATGATGGCGAAGGCCAGCATGATGCCCTGGATCAGCACCTCGGCGGGGCGCGCCAGCGCCGGCAGCTTGTCGGTGATCACCTCGACCCGGTACAGCGCGCCTTCGCGCCACAGTGCAACGGTGCCCAGCAGGATCATCCAGATCGTCGAAAGCTCGACAATCTCGTCATAGGCGGCGAAGGGGATCTCCAGCGTACGGGCGATGACCCGCAGCAGCAGGAGGGAGAACAGCACCACCATGCACAGGATGACCCCATAGCGGGTAACACGGGCGACAAGGCGGTCGACGAAGCCGAGAACGGAGAACAAGGTTTGCATGATCAGAACCCGAAGAGTGCGGGGACCCACATCACGAGGCCCGGGAAGAAGGTGATGAGCAGCAGCACGACGATCAGGCCCAGAAGGTAGATCCAGATTTCCCGGACCACTTCCAGCAGATCGACATGGGCCACCTGGCTGACGGTATAGAGACACAGGCCCACCGGCGGCGTGATCAGGCCGATCATCAGGTTCAGCACCATGATCACCCCGAAATGCACCGGATCGACGCCCAGTTTCATGATGACGGGCAGCAGCATCGGCATGCAGATGACCATCACCGCGATGCCCTCGATGAACATGCCGAGGATCAGCAGGATCGCGTTGATCATCAGCAGCACCACCCAGGGCGTCGTCGAAAGGCCCAGCAGGGTCTCGACCACGGCGTTGGGCACCTGCTGCTGCACCAGCACCCAGGAAAACGGCGCGGCGGCGGCCATGATGAACAGCACCTGCACCGCCTGGCGCCCCGAGGTCCAAAGAACCTCCGGAAGGTCCGTGATCTTCAGTTCCTTGTAGACGAAGATCCCGATGAAGGCGGCATAGGCGGCGGCGATGACGGCGGCCTCGGTCGGCGTGACGAAGCCCAGCAGAAGCCCGCCCACCACGAAAAGCGGCATCGCCAGCGCCGGCAGCGCCTGGACGATGGTGCGCAGGCTTTCCTTCAGCCCCGGGCGTTCGGTGATCCGCGGCAGACCCTTGGCGCGGGCGGTCAGCGCGACGATGACCATCATCGAGATCCCCATCAGAAGGCCCGGCAGGATGCCCGCCAGGAACAGCGCCCCGACCGAGACATTGGCGAGGCTGCCGTAGATCACGAAGGGGATCGAGGGCGGCACCACCGGCCCGATGGTCGAGGAGGCGGCGGTGATCGCGGCGGCGAAGCCCGGCTTGTAGCCCGCGTCCCGCATCGCCTTCACCTCGACCACGCCGAGACCGGCGCTGTCGGCCACCGCCGATCCGGACATGCCGGAAAACAGCATGGAGCCCACGACGTTGACATGCCCCAGCCCGCCCCGCACCCGGCCCACGAAGACCTGGGCGGTGTGGAAGATCCGGTGCGTCATGCCGCCGGTGTTCATCAGGTTGCCGGCCAGGATGAAGAACGGAATGGCCAGCAGCGAGAACGAGGTCATGCCGGTGTAGAAGCGCTGGATGAAGATGGTGAGCAGGTCCGCCCCTGCCGCCCACCACATGGTCCCGGCGGCCAGCATGGCCAGTGCGACCGCGATCGGCAGACCGATCAGGATCAGCATTACCAGGGACGACATGATGACGATGATGCTCATGGTCGTGGACTTTCTGAATGGGTTTCGGCCGGGAGTGCGGCAGGCCCCTGCCCGCCGCACCCTTTGGGTCTCCCGAAGGGCCTGGATCAGCCCTTCGGGCCCGGGGTCAGACCTTCTGGCGGGCCGCGTCGACGTAGCCCATCCATTCCTCCCAGGTCTTGTCACCGATGCGTTCGCGCATGGCATCCCAGGCCGGGCCCATCTTGGCGCGGAAGGGGGCGGGATCGGGGCGGGTGATGGTCACGCCGTCCTCTTCCATGGCGACCAGCATCTGCTCCTCGTTGGCGACCACGGCCTCCTGGGCCCATTTGCCGGCCTTCAGCGCCTCTTCCGAGATCACCGCCTGCACATCGGGCGACAGGCCCTTCCAGATCCGCGGGTTCCCCACCAGCATGAAGGAGGTGTAGATGTGCCGGGTCGTGGCGATGTGCTTCTGCACCTCATAGAACTTGTTGGCGTAATCGACCGAAACGGGATTGTCCTGTCCATCGACCACACCGCTGGACAGCGCCAGATACAGCTCGTCGAAGGCGATGGTCTGGGTATTGGCGCCAAGCGCATCGAAGGTCGCCTTGATCGACAGCTCCGGAGGCACCCGCAGCTTCAGCCCGGCGATGTCCTCGGGGGTGTTGACCGGGCGCCGGCTGTTCGACAGGGCCCGGAAGCCATATTCGAAATTCGCGATCCAGTGCAGCTTGTTGCGTTCGAAGAACGTGTTCAGCCAGCCCTGCGCGGTGCCCCCCAGCACGCGGTGGACATGGGCGTAATCGTCGAACTGGTAGGGGATCTGGATGACGCTGGCGGTGGCATCCTGGCTTTCGATGTTGGGCGGGTTGAACATCACCAGGTCCAGCGCCCCCATCTGCGCCTGTTTCACCATGTCCGGCGGAGAGCCGAGCGCGGCATTGGGGAAGACGCTGATCTTCACCTCGCCATCGGTGCGCTCGGCGATGGCCGCCGCCATCTGTTCCACCGCCTGGTAGGTCGGGTGGGTCTGGCCCAGCTGGTGGCCCAGCTTCAGGTTGACGCCGCCGGCACGGGCCGCGCGGGGCCGGTAGCCAAGCGCCCCGGTGGCCAGCGCGATGGTGCCAGCGCCCTGCATAAAGGTCCTGCGGTTCAGGTTGAGCTTCTTCATGGTTTTCCTCCCTTGGAACCGGACCGCTCCTCTTCGGTCCGGGAAACGCGATTACTTGTTACGAAACGGCTGCCTGGCGCGCCTCCTGTTGCAGCCGCCGGATGTCGGCCAGCCCGTCCTTCAGCACCTGCGAAGGGCTGCGGGCATCGCCGACGAACCAGTGGCTTTCATGTTCGATGGAGACCGGACCGGCATAGCCGCCCGCATCCAGCGCCCCGAACATGGAAGCCAGGTCGATCTCGCCCGTCCCGATGGGGACGAAGCGGAAGGTCTCGGACGTGCCGGTCACGTCCTTGAGGTGCATGTGCACCACATGCGGGACCAGGCGGGTCGCGGCTTCGGCCACGTCGTCGCCCATGGGTTTCAGATGCGAGGGGTCGAAGTTGATCTTCAACCCCGGCGCCGCCGCGATGGCCTCCAGCGCCGTGCGCCAGGTGCCGATCTGGCGCCCGACGATGGGTTCAAGCGCCAGCGTCAGATCGCGCCGTGCTGCCGCCTCCACCGCGCGGGCCAGTTCCTCGTGCAGGGCCGTCACGGTGGTCTCCTCGCCGGGGATCACATGCACCAGGGGGATGCCCAGATCCACCGCGCGCTCCATCATCGCCTCGCCCCACAGCCGCGCGGCATCGCGGCGGTCGGCGTCGCGGGATCCGAAGTCGCGGTGGTGGATGCAGAGCGCCGAATAGGGCCCCATCCCCGCCAGCGCGTCGATCTCCGACACCGGCGTATCCAGGCCGATATGCGCCGGCCCCCAGGGCAGCAGCTCTGCGTTCAGCTCGGCCATGTCGTAGCCGTGGTCGCGGATCATCCGGACCGCCTCGCGCACCGGAAGGTCCGAGAGCAGCCCGGAATGGAACGAGGTCGGTCGGGTCGCGGTCTGGGTCATCATCTCACCTCCTGCGGGATGCGGCGGGGGGCGGTCCGGCCCCCCGCCGGCGGATCACTCGAACAGCTTCAGCGCTTCGGTGGTGATCTCGGTATCGCCGGTCCAGTGCCCGCCCGAGCTGCCGATCGCCCCCGCGACCTGGCCGTCGATGACGATGGGCTGGCCCCCGCCGAAGGTCATCAGCCGATGCACGACGCCCGGCGCGCCGATGCGCAGCGGTTCGTCATTGGCCATGATCTCCTGCCACTTGTGGGTGGCGATATGCGACACGGCGGCGGTATAGGCCTTGTCGATGGCGATCTGGGCGGCGGCCGGGTTGGCGGCATCCATCCGGGAAAACGCGACCAGGAAGCCGCCGTCATCGACCACCGCGATGGCCACCGTCTTGCCGATCTTCTCGGCATGGGCCATGGCGCGGGCGATCAGCTCTTCCGCCGCCACCTTGGTGACCACCGGCTTGCTGCGGGCATAGCTGCGCGGGCTCAGGTCCTCGGGCATCTCAGGCGCTCCTTTTCTGCGGCGCGGGGGCATAGGTCGCCGCCGAGAAGTCAAGCCGCTCCTGCATCGCCGCCTTCATCAGCTGCGAGGAGGTCGCGGTCAGCGGCAGTTCGATCCCCGCCTCGCGGCCCACCACGACCGAGTTGAAGAGGTCCTTGTCGAACATCCGGAACAGCGCATCGGTGCCCGAAAGCGGGTGGTTGTGCAGCAGCCGGTCGTAGTTGCCCCACATCTGAGCGACCCAGCTGTCGGCGGTGGTGTCGGTGGCAAAATCGGCCAGCTTCTTCTCTTCCAGGCCCAGGGCCCGGGCCAGGCGCATCGACTCGATCGCCGCCATCCAGTTGCCGAAGGTCATCATCTGGATCGCCAGCTTGGCGCCTGCCCCGGCGCCGCGCGGCCCCATGTGCTCGGTCCGGCGCGAGATCGCGTCAAAATAGTCGGCGTTGACTTCCAGATCCTTCGGATCGCCGCCGCACATGATCGCCAGGTCGCCTTCCCGGGCCCGCAGATCCCCGCCCGAGACCTGGGCATCGACCAGCTTCAGCCCGCGGGCATCGGTTTCCTCGCCAAGCGCCAGGATGGTTTCGGGCATCACCGTGGAATGCACGATGAAGGTCGTCCCGGGGCGCGCCACCTCCAGCAGCCCGCCGGGGCTGCGGAACAGGCCGTTCAGCTGCTTGTCGTTCACCACGGCCACGCCGATGGTGTCGCAGGTGGCGGTCAGCTCGGCATTGCTTTCGGCAAAGCTGGCGCCCGCGCCCAGGCATTCCGCCGCCTGGTCCTTGTTGAGGTCGCGGACCATGACGCCCAGACCTGCGCGCAGCAGCGACAGCACGATGGGCGTGCCGATATTGCCGACGCCGACGAACCCTACGGTTCTCTTTTCCATGATTTCCTCCTCTGGTGCGGGCCTCTCCTGCCCGCCTTGGTTGGTCTCGGGGTCCCGGACGGCCGCGCCGCCGCGGGGCTCAGAGGGATTGCTTCATCCAGCGGGACTGGACGTCATCGACCCAGTTGCCGACATTCCAGGAGCCCCAGCTGCCCATCCCGGCGCGGGGATCCTCGCCGCTGTAGACGGGGACATGCAGAACGCTGAGGCCGGGGTGGGCATGGCCCTTCTGAAGGGCGGCGCGCAGGCTTTCCGGCGTGCCCTCCACCGTGATCGGCAGCACCCCCTGCACGGCGCCGGCCATCTGGGCATAATCCACCGCCACCGCATCGTTGGTGCGGAAGTCCTTGCCGTACTGCGCCAGCTGGAGCGAACTGATGGCGGCCATGCGGCGGTTGTCGAAGATCACCACCATGCCGCGCAGCCCATGCTCGACCGCGTCGATCAGCACCTGCGGGTTCATCATGAAAGACCCGTCGCCGGTGAAGGCGATGACATATTCCGGGCGGTCCGCCAGCGCCGAGGCCAGGATGCCGCTGGCGGCAAAGCCCATGTAGCTGGCGCCGGTCTCGGTATAGGTGCGCCCCGAGGCCGCGTCCTCGACGATCTGGAAACCGTTGGCCTGCACGTCCCCGGCGTCGAAATACTTCACCGCTCCGATGTCGCGGGCAAAGCTGTCGACGATGCCGATGGCGGCGGGCTGGGCCAGCACGTCGCGCTGCCACACCGTGTCGCGCAGCGGCGGCAGGGCCAGGCGCTCGGCCTTGTAGCCCAGCCATTCCTTCTTCTTGGCGGCGCAGGCTTCCAGCCAGGCGGCCTTGTCGGGGCTTTGCGGCAGGGCCTTCAGCGCGGCGATCAGACGGCGGCTGACCGCGCCCAGATCGCCCACCAGCGACACCGTGTTGTTGTAATGCAGCGCATCCGCCCAGTCGCCGTTGAGGTTCACCACCTCGCGCACCTTGGGATAGCCAGTGCCCGAGCAATCGGCCTGACAGACCGCACGGCTGCCCGCGACGATCAGCAGCTCGGCCTGCTGCATGGCGTAATTCCCGCTGAGCGACCCCTTGGAGCCCCCCACGTGCATGTTGAGCGGATCGGCATCATCCAGCACCCCGGTCGAGCCCGGCGAGAGCACCACCGCCGCACCGGCAGCCTGGGCCAGTGCCCGGATCTCGGCATCAAAGCCCCGGGTGCCGCCGCCGGCCTTCATCACCACCTTGCCGGTGCGGGCAATCTGCTCGGCGGCGCGGGTGATCATCGCATCGGCTTCGGGCGAGAGCGCCTCGGCGCACGGGCGTTCGGGCAGACTGTCGAGATTGAAGCTGGCCTTCGCGGGCTGGGTGTTGATCGGCAGGTGCAGGAAGAACGGCCCGGCCTTGATCGGGTCATGCACCCGGCGCGAGCCGCGCCGCATCGCCTCGCGCAGCGCCTGAGGCGTGTGCAGCATGTAGCTTTGCCCCATCAGCGCGGTCATGCGGGCGTAAAGCTCCTGCTCGGGCTTGGGGATCTGCTGCATGTTGTAGCCCTCCCCGTAGGTCGTCTCGTCGCCGTAGATGTGCCAGACGCCCACCCCGTTCGACGCCGCCGCCAGCGATCCCGCCATGGCCTGAAGCGCGCCGGGACCGATCGAAGTGATCAGCGCCGGCGTTTCCCCGTACTGCCAGGCCAGGGCGGTGGCAGCATGGGCCATCTCGACCTCGTTGCGGAAGTTGAAGGTGCGGGTGACGCCCTCGGCCTCGTAGATGCGCAGCACCTCGCCCAGGTCGGTCGAGCCATGGCCGAAGATCGCCAGGTATTTCCGCGTGCCCTGCTTCAGCAGCGCCAGCACCAGCGCCTCGGACAGGGTCAGTTCCACGGTGGTGGGCAGGGCGCCGGTGGCCAGCGCCTCGGCAAAGCCGCCCGACTGGGCGATGGCGGCGGCGCGGGCCTGCGCCCCCTTGATGCCCGGCAGGCGGACGGATTTGGAGAATTCCTGGATGTTCATTGGGAGATCCCCTCGGGCTTGTCCAACGGCGTTAGGGAAAGCGTCCGGCCGGCGGCCATGACTTCGCGACGGACGAGATCGAGATGCTCTTCGGTCGCACGGTTGATCGGGGTCGAGGCAGAGATCGAAGCGATGATCCGCCCCGTCACGTCGCGCACGGCAGCCCCGATGCAGACGACGTAAAGCTGGAATTCCTCGCGGTCCTCGGAATGGCCGCAGGCTCGCACACCATCGAGTTCCTTCAGAAGCACCTCGATGTCGGTGCAGGTATTGGTGGTGAAGCGCCGCATCCCGTGCAGGGCGCTCAGGCGGCGGACCTCTGCATCGGGCATCCCCGAAAGCAGGATCTTCCCCGTCGCCGTGGCGTGCAGCGCATGTGACTTTCCGATCGTGCCGCCATCGACGCGCAGCGCGTGCAGCGCCTTGCGCTTCATCAGCGTGATCATCTCGTCACCTTCCAGAACCGCCAGGTGCACGGCCTCTTCCGTGGCCTGGTTCAGCGCCTCAAGCACCGCCTTGGCGCGGCCCGGAAGCTCGGTCTTGACGTTGACCGCCTCCGCCAGGATGACGATCTGCGATCCCAGCATGTAGCGGCCCCGGCCGGTCCCCGGGCGGACGTAGTTGCGCGCCATCAGGGTCTTGATGATGTGATGGCAGGTCGAGGGATTAAGCTCCATCGCCTCGCTGATCTCGGCCAGCGTCACCTCGCCTCTCAGCCGGGCCATGACCTCGAGGATGGCGAGGGCGCGGTCCACCGACTGTATCAGCTTGTCTCCCTGCGCCGGTCTGGCGTCTGTCATTTCGCGGTTCATCGGCTCCTCCTGAGGGCAGGTTCGGGCAGATGACGGCGTCGGACCATATATTTTTCACATTGTGCCGCGCTTTTCACAGGAGGAAATCCGAGGCTGAAACAGCAGGGATTCGCGCCATTGCAAGGAGAATCTTAACGAATTTTCACCCTTAATTCGCGATTCGCCCATAGGTGAGTGTAGACTGCACGCAACAACTGAAAGCAAAACGCCGCCCCGCCGCAAGGGCGGAACGGCGTTCGAACGGTCGCAGCGACGGGATCAGGCCGACAGCCGCGTTTCGATAAAGCGGAACGACTCGTCGATGGCCGCCGCCGGGTCGGGATGGGTCTGTACCGCGCCCGCCGTGCACTCAAAGGAATAGGCGCCCTCATAGCCCCCCGCCCGCAAGGCGGCGATCTGCTCCAGCGTGTCGCAGCGATCCCCCGCGTCGACCAGGATGCGATGGGCGTCCTGGCGTTCGTCCAGCGCCACGCCGGGCTCCGAAAGGCCCGACAGATGCACCATGCCGGTCCAGGGCGCAAAGACCTCGGTCTCTCCGGCGATGCAGTGCTGGAAGGTGTCGTGCAGCAGCAGGATCTTCCCGGTGGCGCCGGTGGCCTCCAGCGCCTCGACCAGCTCCGCCTTGTGGCGCAGCGAGGATTTCGAGAAGCCGATGGGCTCGATCAGCGGCACCACGCTGCGCCCCTCCAGCATCGCCAGCACCTCGCGGATCACGTCGCGCAGCACCTGTTGGCGCAGACCGTCCTCGCAGCCGCCGCCATCGACGCGCGGGATCAGGCTGACGGTCTCCGCCCCCGAGGCCTGGGCGGTGTCGATCAGCGCCTGCACATGGGCGGCACGGATCTCGGACCAGTCGTTGAAGGGGTAGACCTCGCTCAGCCCGAGCAGGCGCAGACCGCGCGCGCGCACCATGGCGCCCGCCTCCTCCGGCGCGAGGCCGTCGAAGAAGGGCCGCCCCAGATCATCACGCGCCTCGATGCCGGTGCAGCCCAGCTGCTGCGCCAGATCCAGGAAGGCCGCAAAGGGAAGCTCCGGCGCGGTCTTCTGGTTCAGCGCCCGGGCGATCATTTCGCGTCCCGCTCCATGATCCATTCGACCTCGGGCGCGGCGACGAAGCGCCATTTGCGCAAGGGCCCGGCCATGACGTTCAGATAGTACATCTCGAAGCCATAGGGGGCGCCGCAGGGATGATGGCCGCGCGGCACGCAGACCACATCGCCATCGGCCACGGCCATGGTTTCATCCAGCAGCCCGTCATCGGTATAGACCCGCTGGATTCCGAAGCCGTTGCCCGGGTTCAGCCGGTGATAATAGGTCTCTTCCAGGTAGGTGATGCGGGGGAAGTCATCCTCGTCATGGCGGTGGCTGGGGTAACTGGACCAGTGGCCCGCGGGCGTGAAGACCTCGGTCACCAGCAGGCTGTCGCAGTAATCCTCGTTCTCCATGGCGATATTGTTGATGTAGCGGGTGTTCACCCCCTTGCCGCGCTCGGTCAGGGTGATCCCCTCGGGCCCGATCCGGCGCGCGCCATGGCCGCCCTTTCCGGGGGCCGAACAGACCGCGATGGTGCAGTCGGTCGTCGCCTCGGCGCGCCAGTCGGTGCCGTTCGGCACGTAAAGCGAATGCGGCGGCGTCTTCTCGAAAACGTTCATCCGCTCGCCCAGCTCGCCCCAGTCCTGCCCGGCGGCGGTGATCTTCGCCTTGCCCTCGACCATCACCAGGATGACTTCACGTTCGCCGGTGACCTCGGCCGCGGTGTCGCCCGGACGCAACCGGTAGAGCGAAAAGCCCACGTAGCGCCAGCCCGCACTTTCGGGGGTGATGCGATGCACTTCGCCGTGGCTGCCAAAGGGTTTCTTCAGAAGATGGCTCATCTCGGGGTCCTTTCGTCAGTTCAGCAGGCGGGCACTTGCGATCTGCCCGAGGTATTCCTCGAAGCGGTCACGCTGCTTCTGCCGTTCCGAGACCTGCGGCACCGCCACGTCCCAGAAGAAGCCATGTTCGCCCGCCGAGGTTTCGATCCCGGTGCCGGGGAAATCCTTCGCCACCGTCTCGATCACGATCACCGTGGGGATGTTGCGGCTGCGCGCCGCCTTCACCTCGGCCTCCAGCTGGTCGGTATTCGCCGCCTTCACCGCATGGGCCCCCATCGAGGCCGCATGCATCACGTAGTCGATCTCGGGCTGCACCTCGACGTTGCAATCCACGTACATGTTGTTGAAGGGCTCGCCGCCGCAGCCCAGGGTCTGCAGCCGGTTGATGCAGCCGTAGCCACGGTTGTCTGTCAGCACCACGGTGAAGGGAATGCGCCGCATCACCGCCGTCGCCAGCTCCGAGTTCGCCAGCATGTAGGAGCCGTCGCCGACAAAGCAGATCACGTCGCGCTCCGGCGCGCCCAGCTTCAGCCCCATGGCCCCGGCGACCTCGTAACCCATGCAGGAATAGCCGTATTCCATGTGATAGCCCCCCTGGGAAGGCTGCCACAGCAGCTTCAGCGCGCCGGGCATGGTGCCGGCGGCGCACATCGCGACCGCATCCGCGCCGGTGGCCCGCTGCACCGCGCCGATGACCTGGCCATCGGTGGGCTTCGCGGCCTGATCGTCGGGACGGGCGCAATGGGCATCGACCGCGCGCAGCCAGTCTTCGCGCGCCCCCGCATCGGGCGTTTCGGCCCGGTAATCGCCAAGCGCCGCGCTCAGCGCCTCCAGCGTCACCTTTGCATCCCCCACAAGGCTTTCGGCGCCATGCTTGGCCGCGTCGTAGCCATGGATGTTGATCGATACCAGCTGCGCACCTTCGCCAAACAGCGTCCGCGACCCGGTGGTGAAGTCCTGGAACCGCGTGCCCACCCCGATCACCAGGTCAGCCCCCTGCGAGGCCGTGTTGGCCGCCGCCGAGCCATCGACGCCGGAGGCGCCGAAGTTCATCGGATGGCCCTGCGCCAGCCCCGACTTGCCGGCCTGGGTCTCGGCCACGGGGATGCGATGCCGGCTGGCGAAATCGCCCAGAACCTCCTCGGCCCCGGAATAGATCGTCCCGCCGCCCGAGATGATGACGGGCCGTTTCGCCGCCCGGATCATTGCCGCCACGCGCGCCAGCTCCCCGGCATCGGGGGCCGGGCGACGGGTCCGCCAGACGCGGGGCGCAAAGAAGGCTTCCGGGAAATCATAGGCCTCGGCCTGCACATCCTGGCAGAAGGCCAGCACGGCGGGGCCGCAATTCGCCGGATCGGTCATCACCCGCAGCGCCCGCGGCAGGGCGCTCAGCAGGTGCTCGGGCCGGGTGATGCGGTCGAAATAGCGGCTGACGGGACGGAAGCAGTCATTGGCCGACACCGTGCCATCGTCGAAATCCTCGACCTGCTGCAGCACCGGGTCGGGCCGCCGCGTGGCAAAGACATCCCCCGCCACGATCAGCAGCGGCAGCCGGTTCACATGCGCCAGCGCCGCAGCCGTCACCACATTGGTCGACCCCGGCCCGATGGACGAGGTCACCGCCATGGCCCGGCGCCGCTTCTGCGCCTTGGCAAAGGCGATGGCGGCATGGGCCATGGTCTGCTCGTTCTGGCCCCGCCAGGTCGGAAAGACATCGCGATAGGCATGCAGCGCCTCGCCGATACCCGCCACGTTGCCATGGCCGAAGATCGCCCACATGCCGTCGATGTAGCGCTCCCCCTCTTCCGTCATCTGCACCGAAAGCCAGCGCACCATGGCCTGGGCCGCCGTCAACCGAACCGTCTTCGTCATCTCGTTTCCTCCCGGCCAGACCCGCTCTTCATCATCTGGCCAAAAATATCCCGGGGTGAATTGCGCCCCCCGGGGGGCGCAAGAGGGGCAGAGCCCCTCCCCCTCTCAGGCCGCGTTGCGCCGGGCCTTGGCGCGCGCGCCGTCCCAGATGTCGCAAAGCCGCCGGTAGCGCTCCGCCATCTGCGACACCGCCGCCGCATCCGACATCCGGCCCGCCATCCAGGCCCGTGCCGCATCGCCGAAGATCGTCCGGCCCACCGCGAAGCCCTTCACCAGCGGATAGCCCGCCGCCACGTCGAAACTGGCCGCCAGCTCCGCCTCGGGCGCGTCCAGCCCCAGCACCACGATGCCGCGGGTATGGGGATCGTTCTCCTCGATGGCCGCGATCGCCTTCTCCCAGGCGGCGGCGCTCTTCAGCGGCTCCAGCTTCCACCAGTCCGGGTAAACGCCCGCCGCGTAGAACTGGCGGATCAGCGTCGCGGTGGTCTCCTCATCGACGGGCCCGACCTTGGAGGGGATGATCTCCAGCAGGAATTCCAGCCCGTTGCGCCGCCCGGCGGTGAAGAGCGTGCGCACCTTCTCCTCCTGCGCGGCGCGGGTCGCGGCATCGTCGTCGGGGTGGCAGAAGCACAGCACCTTGATGACGTTCTCGCGCGCCCATTCCTTCAGCTGCCCCATGTCCACGCCCAGCTCCGGCTCCAGCTCAAGCGGACGCGAGCCCGGCAGCTCCGTCGGCCGTCCGATCCACAGTCCCGAGCCCGAGGCCGCATGCAGCGCCCGCCGCCCGATCCGGTTGTCACACAGGATACCGTAGCCCGGTGCCTCCCCCGCGACGGCCTTCGCCGCCTTCAGGCACAGCTCCTTGAAGGCGCCGCCCTTTTCGGCGGAATAGCCCTCCATCTCCTCCAGCTGGAGGCGGTGGTCGAAGGCGAAGACCCGCATCGTCGACCAGTCGCCCTTGCGGTTGGTGGCCCAGTGCACCTGTTCCAGCGCCACGTCGTTGCGCAGGTCGGGCCGCAGGATGCCGCGTTCAAAGAAGAACTGCAGCTCTTCCCAGCTCGGATAGGCCGGGGTGCAGCCATGGCGCGACACCGCGAAAGCGCCGCAGGCATTGGCGTATTTCAGCGTCGTCGGCCAGTCCTCGCCATCCAGCCAGCCCTTCAGCAGACCCGAGAAGAACCCATCCCCCGCGCCCAGCACGTTGAAGACCTCGATCGGGAAGCCGGGGCCGGATTGCGCGTCATCCAGGCTGCCCGGGATCTCGCCCTCGATGGCCACCGCGCCCATCGGTCCGCGCTTGCACACCAGCACCGCGTCCGAGACCTTGCGCACGTTGCACAGCGCCTCCATCGTGTCGGTGGAGCCGCCGGCGATGTGGAACTCTTCCTCGGTGCCCACGATCAGATCGAAATGGTGCAGCACCTCCTGAAGCGAGGCGGTGACGGCGGCGCTTTCGACAAAGCGGCTTTCACCATCGCCATGGCCCGCGACCCCCCAGAGGTTCGGGCGATAGTCGATGTCGAGCGCCCTGCGCGCACCATGCTTGCCCGCCAGTTCCAGCGCCTTCAGAACAGCCGCCCGGGTCCGCGGGTGGCTCAGGTGCGTGCCCGTCGGGACGACAGAGCGCGCCTTCGCGATCAGCGCCTCGTCGATGTCGTCCTCGCACAGCGCCATGTCCGCGCAGTTCTCGCGGTAGAAGATCAGCGGAAACTGCTCCTCGTCGCGGATGCCCAGGATCACCAGCGCGGTCAGACGCTCCGGATCGGTCTTCACCCCTTCGGTCGCCACGCCCTCGCGCGCCAGCTGTTCCAGGATGAAGCGGCCCATGTGTTCGTTGCCGACCCGGCTGATCAGCGCCGAGCGCAGGCCAAGACGCGCCGTCCCGCAGGCGATGTTGGTCGGGCTGCCGCCGATGTATTTCTCGAAGGAGCCCATGTCCTCCAGCCGGCCGCCGATCTGCGCGCCGTACAGGTCCACACCGGCACGGCCGATGGTCACTACATCCAGGCTTTTCTCTGTCATGGCGTCATTCCTTTCGTCGGCGCGTCAGGACGCGACGTTGATCGTCTCGAAGGTCAGGTGGCGGTGGAACTGCTCGTGGAAGGCGATGAAATCCTTCGTGTGCTGCTGTTCCATGTGGAAGGCATGGGCAGCCTCGTCCTTCCAGCTTTCCACGAAGACCAGCGTGTCGGGGTCATCGGTGCAGGTGAAGAAATCGTAGGACAGGCAGCCGGGCTCGGCCCGGGTGGCGGCCTGGGCGGCTGGCGCCCGCGCAAGGATCTTCTCGCGCGTGCCGGGCTGAAGGGCGATGGTGATGATGAACTTGTACATCGCGCTCACCGGATGATCGTCGCTTGCAGCGCGTCGATGGAGGACTGGATGCCGGCCTCGGTCGACATGGTGAAATCCTCCATCTCGAGGCTCACCCAGTCGTTGTAGCCAAGCATCCCCACGACCGAGAAGAATTCCTTCCACCATTGCAGGTCATGGCCGGCACCGACGGCGACATAGTTCCAGGAGCGGTTGGCAACATCCGTCACCTCCTTCAGCTCCAGCAGACCGTTCACATCGGCAAGGCCGCGTTCGATCCGGGTGTCCTTGCCGTGGACATGGTGGATGGCGGGGCCAAGCGCGCGGGCGGCGGCGATCGGGCAGGCGCCCTTCCAGAACAGGTGGCTGGGGTCGAGGTTCATGCCGACCATCGGCCCGACCTCGTTGCGCAGGCGGAACAGGGTTTCCGGGTTCCACACCAGCATGGCCGAGAAGTTTTCCAGCGCGTATTTCTCGACGCCCACTTCCTTGGCCAGCTTCACCAGGTCGTGCCAGAGCGGGAAAGCGCGGTCCTCCCACTGGTAACGGTCGCGTTCGGGCATCTCGTCGGGCCAGGACTTCGTGTAGACCAGCCAGTTCGGCACGCTGTCGCCCGGCGCGGCTTCGGGCAGGCCCGACATGGTGACGATCTTGGTCACGCCGATCTCGCCCGCCAGGCGGATGGTTTCCTCCATCTCCTTGCGGTGGCGGGTGCCCATGGCGCCCGGGTCCAGCGGGTTGGCCGAGCAGTTCAGCGCGGCGATCTTCAGGCCGCGGGCCTCGATCTCGGCCAGCTTCTGCTTCAGCAGGCCCTTGTCGGCCAGCAGCGCATCGGCGCGGAAATGCGGCGCGGGGGACCAGCCGCCACCCGTCATCTCAATCCCCTCGACACCGAGGGCGACACATTTGTCGAGCATCTCCGTGAAGGAGAGGTTGCCCATGACATCGGTGCAGATGGAAAGCTTCATGCTTTTCACTCCGGAAAAATTGTCAGGTGGCAGCCGCCTCCGCGCAGAGGGAGGGAGAAGCGAAGGCGGCTGCCGATGCGCCGGGGTGGTGGAGGATCACCCGGGACATCCCGCGATGGGCAGGACGGACGCAAAGCTTGGGCGGATGCCCGTCAGGTCGGATCGTCAGGCCGCGCGCGAGACCGGCAACCCGTAGAGGGCCGGCTTGTCGCGCATGGTGATCTTTTCGAAGACGCCGCTGTCGACCGCGCGCAGCGCGGCATCGGCGACCAGCGTCGCGGCATAGCCATCCCAGGTGCTGGGGCCGGTGGCCGTCCCCTGCACCGCCGCGACGATCCATTCGCGGAACTCCTGGTCATAGGCCTCGATGAAGCGTTCGCGCCAGTCCTCGGGGATCGCCTGGCGATAGCCGTTGGCGTCGGTCACCACGGTGGCCGGGCGGTTCGGCAGCGCCGCGATCCCGGTCTCGCAGGAGACTTCGCCGCGGATATCGTAGCCATAGGCGATGTTGACCGAGATCTCGACATCGACCAGCGCGCCCGAGGCCATGTGCAGCAGCACGAAATGCGGGTCGCGCAGCTCTCCGCCCTGGCGCGACTTGCGCGGCAGGCGGACCTCGACCCCCGCGACCTCGTCCGAGAGCAGCCAGCGGGAGATATCCGCATCATGCACCAGCGTGTCGTTCAGCGGCATCTCGGACGTGTAGAGGCCCGGCGGCACCGAGGCATTGCGGTGCGTCGAATGGTACATCAGCGGCAGGCCCAGGGTGCCGCCGTCGATCACCGCCTTCAGGCGGCGGTAATCGGCATCGAAGCGGCGCATGAAGCCCACCTGCACCAGGCGGCGGCCGAAGGCGCATTCCGCCTCCATCACCCGCAGCGCGGCCTCGGCCGAGGTGACCAGGGGCTTTTCGCAGAACACCGGCTTGCCGGCGGCGATGCAGGCCAGCAGCTGTTCCTCGTGGGCGGGCCCCCAGGAACAGATCACCACCGCGTCCACGCTGTCGGAGCCGATCAGCGCATTGGGGGTGTCGAAGACCTGCGCACCCTCCGGCGCGGCAGAGGCCGCGCGGGCCAGGTCGATGTCGGTGACCGCCGTCACCTGTACGCCCGACAGCACCTTGGTCAGCCGCCGGATGTGGTCCTGACCGATCATCCCCGTTCCGATAACGCCTACGCGCAGCATCATTTCGTCCCCCAGTACTTGTCCACGTAACGCTGGATTTCCGAGCGCATGAAGTGACCGCTCTCGTCCATCTTGTCTTCCCAGGCGAAGACGCAGGCGGTCATGATCCCGTCAAAGCCCACCTCGTGCAGGGTGCCGAAGAAATCGTCCCACGGCACTTCGCCCTGACCGATGTTCAGGTGCTGGTGGATGCGGGCGTTGGTGCCCGGCGGGTTCAGGATGTACCTCAGGCCAGAGCTGGCCTTGTGGTTGAAGGTGTCGGCGATGTGCACATGGGCCAGCACGTCGGCGCATTCGCGGATCATCGCCTTGGTGTCGTCGCCGAAGTAATAGGTATGCGGCGCGCAGTAGAGGAACTTGACGTTCTTGGAGTTCACCGTGCGGATGATGTCCACCGCCGGCTGAAGCTCCTCGACCCAGTCCTCGGGGTGGGGCTCGATGTGAAGCATGATGCCCTCGCGCTCCACCAGCGGCACGAGTTCCTCCATGGAACGCCACCAGGCGTCCTCGGAGCTTTCGATCATGGAGCCGGTGTGGCAGCAGTAGCAGCCCCCCTTGTCGGGATGCGGGCCGCGCCCGAATTCCGAGTTCATCACGTCGACTTCCAGCTCGACGCAGATCTCGATGGCGCGTTTCCAGTGGCGCACGGCGGCTTGGCGCTCGGCCTCGTCGGGGCTGGCCCAGCGATACATCGGCAGCAGGCTGGAGATGCCCACATCGGCATCCTTCAGCGCCTTCTTGAAGCTCTTCACCCGGTCGGGGAAGACGCGGGGCGCCTTGAACCACTCGAGGAAGTCGGCGCGGGGGCTAAGCTCGATCCACTCGAAGCCCAGCTCGGCGACCTTGGAGGGCAGCTGTTCGAGGCTCAGGTGGCGGTGCATGAACGGGTCGAGCGCGATCTTCATGGGCTCTCTCCTCCGGGAAATGGTGTTGCGGGGGGCGCGGCTCCTCTTCCGCGCCGGGATCTTGTCAGGCGACGGTGGCGCGGGCCGCAGATTGCGCGGGCTCGCCCCCGGTCGCCTCGGACTGCGCTTCCATGGCGCTGTCGAGGTCGGCCAGGGCTTCGCCGCCGGCCATCAGATCGGTGATCTCCTCGCGGGATTTCTCGCCGCGCATGAAGTTGGCCGCGACCGCACCGCGGATCAGCACCGCGAAGTGATCGCCCACCGCCATGGCATGGGTCACCTGGTGGGTGATGAAGATCACCGCCAGGCCGCGCTTGCGGGCTTCCAGGATGATGCGCAGCACGTGGCTGGCCTGCTTCACCCCAAGCGCCGCGGTCGGTTCGTCCAGGATCAGCACGCGGGCGCCGAAGTGAACGGCACGGGCGATGGCCAGGGACTGGCGCTCGCCGCCCGACAGGCCGCCGATCAGCCGGTCGCCATCGTCGATGCGGGTGATCCCGAAGTCGCGCACGGCCTTCACGGCGACCTCGTTCGCGGTCTTGCGGTCGAAGATCTTGAAGGGGCCGAACTTCTTCACCGGCTCGCAGCCCACGAAGAAGCTGCGCCCGATCGACATCAGCGGGAAGGTGCCGCCGAACTGGTGCACCGTGGCGATCCCGCGGTCGGCGGCTTCCTTCGGCTTGTCGAAGGAGACCTGCTCTCCGTCCATGAAGATCTCGCCGGTGGTGGGCTTGTGGACGCCCGCCAGGGTCTTGATCAGGGTGGACTTGCCGGCGCCGTTGTCGCCCAGCAGGCAAAGCACCTCTCCGGCATTCACCTTCAGATTGATGTCGTGCAGGACGTCGATCGGACCGAAGGACTTGTTGACGTTTTTCAGTTCAAGGACAGCATGCGTCATCTGTCGGGTCCTCACTTCTTTTTCCGGGGGGAATAGGAGATCGCCGCCTTGCGGAAGCTGTTGTTCATCAGCACCGCCACCAGGAGCATCACGCCGATGATCAGGGACGACCAGTTGCGGTCGATGTCGGTGAAGTAGATGCCCTGGGTGACGACGGCGAAGGTCAGGGTGCCGAAGAAGATGCCTAGCACCGAGCCGAAGCCTCCGGTCAGCAGCGTGCCACCCACGACCACCGAGACCACGGCGTTGAAGATGTAGTTCATGCCGCCCGAGACCTGGGCCGAGTTGAACAGGATCGCCCCGCACATCCCCACGAAGGCCGCAGAGGTTGCCGACAGGATGAACAGGCCGATGGTCAGGCGTTCGGTCGGGATGCCGGCGTTGCGGGCGCTGACCTTGTCGCCGCCCATGGCGAAGATCCAGTTGCCCCAGGGGGTGTGGTGGACGATGACCAGGAACAGCGCGCTGATTGCGACCCACCACAGGATGATCACCTGGAAGGACCCGCCCAGCAGCTGCCCGAAGAGCGTCTTGGCCCAGACCGGAGAAGTCAGTGCGACCGAGGCGTTGCCGGTCAGCAGCACCGAGGCCGAGAGCACGATGCCCTGCATGGCGACCAGCGTGCCCAGCGTGATGATCAGCGAGGGGACCGAGGTCTTGACGGTCAGCAGGCCGTTGATGGTGCCGACGATGACGCCGAGCGCCAGGGCCCCGGCGATGCCGAAGATGATCGGCAGGCCGTAGTAGCCCGAGATGATCGCCACCGTCATCGACCCCGCCGGGATCATCGCGCCGATGGAGATGTCGAGCTCGCCCGAGATCATCAGCAGGCCCATGGGGATGGCGACGATGCCGAGGTTTGCGGCCAGGTTCACCCAGGAGGCCGCACCCAGCATGTTGCCCAGGTTGACCCCGCCGAAGATCACGAAGAAGGCGATCACGGCGATGAGGCTCAGGACCGAGCCGGCCTCGGGACGGCGCAGGAAGGATCCGAATACGTTACCCATTCTCTCAGCCCTTCTTCTTGGTGGAATAGGTCAGCGCGAGCTGGCGGAAGGTGTCGTTCATCAGCACCGCGACCAGCAGGAGCGCCCCGATGATGACCGAGCCGAGATTGGCGTCGAAACCGGTGAAGTAGATGCCCTGGTTGACCATGGCGAAGGTCACGGTGCCCAGCACGATGCCCACCACCGATCCGAAGCCGCCGGTCAGAAGCACGCCGCCGATGACCACACACATGATGGAGTTGAAGATGAAGCTCTGGCCGCCGGCGACCTGCGCGCTCTGGTAGACCATGGCCTGGCCGGTGCCGACGAAGGCGGCGGCGAGGCCCGAGAGCATGAAGAGCCCGATGGTCAGCTTCTCGGTCGGGATGCCGGCGTTGCGGGCGCTGATCTTGTCGCCGCCCAGGGCGTAGATCCAGTTGCCCCAGGGGCTGACATGCAGGAGGTAGCCGATCACCAGGGCAAAGCCGATCCACCAGAAGATGGTGACCTGGAACATGCCGCCGATGAAGGCGCCCAGCAGGGTCTTGGCCACCGGCCCGGGGTTGATCGAGGTGCTGGTGGAGCCGGTCAGCAGGACCGAGAGGCCCAGCGTCAGCCCCATCACCGCGAACATCATGCCGATGGTGATGATCAGAGAGGGCACGCCGGTGCGGATCACCAGCAGGCCGTTGACGAAACCGACCGCCAGACCCACGGCCAGCGCCGCGATGATGCCGACGATGTCCGGCAGACCGTAGTAGCCCGAGACGACCGCAGCTGTCAGGGAGGCGGCGGGAATGACCGCGCCGATGGACAGGTCCAGCTCTCCGGCGATCATCAGCAGCCCGATGGGCAGCGCGACGATGCCGATCTCGGCCGCCACGTTCAGCCAGCTCGCGAAGCCGGGGGCGGAGACGAAGATCTGCCCCGAGACGCTCAGGAAGAAGAGGAAGACCGCGATCATCCCCAGGAAGGAGCCGGCCTCCGGTCGGCGCGCGAGGCGCCCGAAGGAGGGGCCTGCCGCTCCGGGGGACTTGGTGTGCGTGGCTGTAGCCATGAGCTGTTTCCCGTTTCGATTGCCTGGCCGGGGGCATCGCGTTCCGATGCCCCGCAGGGTCGGCGACCACCCGGAAGCGGCGGTCGCCCTGATCCGGGGTTTCACCCGGACGTCTGCAGTGATGAGGAGGGTGGCCGGGGAGCGCGCTAGATCAGCGCGCGCCCTTCTTCATGCCTTCCATGGTCACCTCGACGTTGGAGGCGTCGATGATGCCGGGGCCGGTCAGGATCTCGCGCGTGGGCACGGTCAGGCCGAAATTGACATGGGCGTTCAGGATGGAGGCCGCCAGATAGCCCTGCATGTAGCCCTGCTGGTCGATCGCAAAGAGCTGCTTGCCGGACTGGATGTTGCCCAGGATGGTCTCGTCCATGTTCAGGCCGCCGACCTGGACCTTGCCGGACTTGCCGGACTGCATGACCCCGTTGATCGAGGCGTTGGCATCGACATCCGACACCGTATAGATACCGCCGACATCGGGATGCTGCAGCAGGTAGGCCTTCACGGCCTGGGCGACGGCGGTCTGGTTGCCGAAGGAGGTCGCCGGCAGCGGCAGGACCTCACCGGTGCCGCCCGCTTCCTTGATGCCCTCGGTCAGGCCCTTGCAGTTGGCTTCGATGTTCGCGGCGCCCGGCAGGGTGTTGACGCAGATGACGTTCTTGATGTCCTTGCCGGCAAAGTACTTGCCCGCCGCCTTGCCGGCCTCGTAGTCATCCGAGCCGACGTAGTTCAGCGCGCCCAGCTTGTCCGCCGCCTCGATGCCGCCGGCATTGATGACGATGAACGGAATGCCAGCCTTCTTCACCGCCTCGAAGGCGGGGTCCATGGCCTCGGGCACCCAGTCGGGGGCGACGATGGCATCGGCGCCCTGGCTGATCGCCTGGCGGATCAGCTCGGCGGCATCGACGCCCAGGTTGTCGTAGTTCTGCGGGCCCAGCCAGGTGACGGAGCCACCCTGCTTTTCCGCCACGATGCCGGCATCCTCTGCGCCGCGCTTGACGATGGACCAGAACGGGTCGTCCGGCTTGCCGCCGATGACGAAGATGTCCGCAGCAAAACCTGCGGTTGCAAAGCACGCTGCAACGGCCGCAGTCGAAAGGGTCGCCGCAAGACGGCTGAACTTGTTCATGATGATGTCCTCCCTGCTCCACCTCCCCGTGGAGCTTCGATGACATTGATGTACCCGAGTCCCGTAAAACGCGAAAATGAAATTGCACCATAGCTTGTCATTTGTATCATTTTGTGTCATTCGTTTTGACACAAAGTTGAAAGGAACCCGCTCATGAATCGTCCCACCATCGCCGATCTGGCCGAGGCTGCCGGGGTCTCCGTCTCGACGGTGAACCGGATCCTGAACGGCAAGAGCGCCGTACGGTCCGGTACGGTTGAACGGGTACAGGCTGCCGCCGAAGAGATCGGATTTTACGGGCTGGGCACCATCGAGGAGCGGCTGCGCACCTCTGCGCCGACCTACAAGCTGGGCTTCCTGCTCCAGCAATCCTCGCGCGAACTCTACCAGCTGTTCGGCCGCCACGTGATCGCCGCCTGCCGCCGCCGCCAGAAGGAGACCATTCATCCGCTGGTGGATTTCGTCGATCTTCTGACGCCCGAGAACATCGCCGCGCGGCTGCTGGCGCTTGGGCGGGAATGCGACGCGGTGGCGCTGATTGCCGCCGATCATCCGGTGATCAGCCAGGCGATCCGCACCCTGCGCGAAGAGGGCAAGCCGGTCGTGGCCTATATCAGCGACCATTCCGCCCCCGAAAAGGCCGCCTATGTCGGCACCGACAACTGGAAACTGGGCCGCACCGCCGCCTGGTTCGTCAGCCAGATGACCCATGGGCCCGGGCGCGTCGCCGTCTTCATCGGCAACCACCGCTACCAGTGCCAGGACGTCGCCGAGGCCAGTTTCCGCTCTTACATCCGCGAACATGCCCCCGAACTGGTGGTCGAGGACAGCCGCCCCACCCACGAGGAAGGCAGCCAGGCCTATGCCATGCTCTCCGAGATCCTGCGCAGCTGCGACGACCTGAAGGGCATCCTGATCGTCGGCGGCGGCATCTCGGGAATCATGCGCGCCCTTCGGGAGATTCCGCCGGAACGGCGCCGCAACATCCGCCTGATCTGCCGCGACATCGGCCCCGAGACCCGCAAGGGCCTCTCCGAAGGGCTGATCACCGCCGCGCTGTGCCATCCGCTGGAGGCGACCTCGGACCAGCTGGTGCAGACCATGATCGACGTCACCGATCCCTCCAACCGGACGGCGATTCTCCAGCGCACCCTGCCGCTGGAGATCGTCACGCCGGAGTCGATCTGACCCCCCTGCCCCGCCGCAGGCCCTGATTTTCCCCGCCGGACGCCTGTACAGGCGTCCGTAACTGCTTCATGCCGCCGAATTTTTCAGAAAACACTTGCGCCACCGCCGGATTCTCAACAATAGTCACGAAAAATCGCGGGCAAACGACAATTTCCGTGAACACGACAGAACGAGCGGTGCGAGGCAGAACATGGACACTCCTGATTTTCAGGAACACCTGAACGCGGTCATCCGTCAACATGCGGAAGCCCTGGCCGTGCAATTGCAGAACCAGCGCGAGAACCTGTTCCCCCCGGATGCCCGCAAGGAAATGCGCCGCTTCACCTCCGGCGAGGCCGCGGCCCTGCTGGGCGTCAACGATTCCTACCTGCGCAAGCTGCACCTGGACGGCAAGGGCCCCGCGCCCGAGATGACCGCCGGCAACCGCCGCCTCTACTCCGCCCAGGACATCCAGGATCTGCGGGTCCTGCTGGAAAAGACCTCTCGCAAGCCCGGCGACTACCTGCCCGGACGCCGCGAGGGCGACCACATGCAGGTCATCGGTGTGATGAACTTCAAGGGCGGTTCGGGCAAGACCACGACCTCGGCCCACCTGGCGCAGCGCCTGGCCCTGAAGGGCTATCGCGTGCTGGCCATCGACCTCGATCCCCAGGCCTCGCTGACCGCGCTGCACGGCGTCCAGCCCGAGATCGACCTGCCCGACGGCGGCACCCTTTACGACGCGATCCGCTACGACAACCCGGTGCCCATCGCCGAGGTGATCCGCAAGACCTACATTCCTAACCTCGACCTCATTCCCGGCAACCTCGAGCTGATGGAATTCGAACACGAGACCCCGCGCGCCCTTGCCCAGGGCAGCGCCGGCCTGTTCTTCTTCCGCGTCCGCGAGGCGCTGGCCCAGGTCGAGCATGATTACGACGTCGTGGTGCTGGACTGCCCGCCGCAGCTGGGCTTCCTGACCATGTCCGCGCTTTCCGCCGCGACCGGCGTGCTGGTGACCATCCACCCCGAGATGCTGGACGTCATGTCGATGAGCCAGTTCCTGCGGATGACCGCCGACCTGATGGACGTGATCGCCGAATCCGGCGCCGACATGTCGCATGACTGGATGCGCTACGTGCTGACCCGTTACGAGCCCACCGACGCGCCGCAGAACCGCATCGTCGCCTTCCTGAGGCTGATGTACGGCGACAAGGTGCTGAACGCGCCGATGCTGAAATCCACCGCGATCTCGGATGCCGGTCTGACCAAGCAGACCCTCTACGAGGTCGAGCGCAGCGCCTTCACGCGCAGCACCTATGACCGCGCCATCGAAAGCGTCAACGCGGTGAATGATGAAATTTCCGAGCTGATTCAAAAGGTTTGGGGGCGTTAATGGCCGATAATCGCAAGAAACGCATGTCACTTCTCGACAGTCTCGCAGCGGCGGGCTCTGCGCCACCGGATGCCGGCAGCAGCATGATGAGCTCCAACCGGGCGCTGCGTTCGGCACGCGATGCGGTCGATGCGCATCATGTCTGGGATCTCGATCCCGAAAGCATCACCGATGACCGCCTGGCCGACCGGCTGGATCCCAAGGACGTCGCCGACCTCCGGACCTCGATCGAGACCAACGGCCAGGCCGTGCCGATCCTGGTGCGCCGCGATCCCGCCAAGGCGGATCGTTACCTGCTGATCTACGGGCGCCGCCGGCTGGAAGCCGTGCGGTCCTCGGACCGGGTGACCAAGGTGCGCGCGATGATCGCCCATATGGACGACCGCTCTGCCGTGCGCGTCCAGGTGGCCGAGAACACCGAGCGCCGCGACCTGAGCTTCATCGAACGCGCGCTGTTCGCCAAGGAACTGCTGGACAACGGCTTTGGTACCCAGTCCCAGGTGGCAGAGGTGCTGAACGTCACGAAATCCGCGGTTTCCATGGCGCTGTCGGTGGCCCGCGCCATCGGTCCCGAACTGGCCCGCGCCATCGGCCCCGCCGCCGGCATCGGCCGCCCCCGCTGGGAGGCGCTGGTGCAGGACCTGCAGGCCGCAGACATGCCCGTTGCGGACCTGATTGAACTGGCCGAGCAGAGCTATGCCGCAACCGATCCCGAACGCGCCGACCCCTCGGTCCAGGCGTTTGAAACGGTGGCACGGCGGCTGCACAAGGCGGCCTCCCCTGCCCGACCTGCGAAACCGCGCAGCAGCAGCCGCCAGATCACCCTGGATGGTCAGGCCGCAGGGAAAATTTCGCGCACCCGAACGGGTCTGCGCCTCGACATCACCGCGCCGGACGACGCCTTTGCCGACTGGCTGGCAGACCAGGCGCCCGCGCTGATCGAAGAACTTAGGACCCGGTGGAAAAACCGGGACTGAGGCAGAGCAGAAACAACAGGAGGCACGTGCCGACAAAAAAAGGTCCCGCAAAGACAACGCTCCACGAGACCCCTTTAGCTTAGCACCCCAAAGGTAGTCGGAGCCGCGCACAACCGCAAGTCCAAAGCGATTTGCGGCGGGGTATTATTTTGTCTTCGTGATGAAAAACATGGGCTACGTCCCGATAACGCCGTTCCGGCGAACGGCGGAGGCTGTCTGCGTGCAGCGCGCCAGGGTGCAGAGCGCCCCTGCCCCCCTTCCCGTGGTCAGCAAGTGGGATATCCTGAGCGAACTGACCGAGGCCCGTGCGGCTTTCGGGCTGAGCGATCGGGACATTTCCGTGCTGCGTGCGCTGGTCTCGTTCCATCCCGGCACCGATCTGGGGGCCGATCCGGCGAAGTTGGTCGTCTTTCCTTCCAACGCCAGCATCTGCACGCGGCTGAACGGGATGCCGGACTCGACCATGCGGCGGCACCTCGCGGCACTGGTTGCCTCGGGGCTGATCACACGGCGCGACAGCCCGAACGGCAAGCGCTACATGCGCCGCAGCCGGGGCACCGCCACGGCCTTCGGTTTCGACCTGTCACCCCTGCCCCGGCGCTTCGCTGAAATCGCCGAGGCCGCCGAGGCGCAGCGCAGCCTTCAGGAGGAAATCGCCGCGCTGCGCGAGACCCTGAGCCTGATGCGCCGGGATCTTCTGGGCCTTCTGGAAAGCCTTCCGGAGGAATGCCAGGACGCTGCGCTGACCCTTTCCGAAGACACCCGCCGGTTGCTGCGCCGCAAGGCCGGCCTGCCGGAACTGCGCCAGCGCGAGGCCGAACTTTCGATGGCCCTGACCCATGTTCCCCCTGCCGAAGTGATCTCGACAGAAGAAATGAGCACCAATGCCGCCGAATATGAGCAGCACTATCAGAGTCTGAAAAAAGAGTCATCGGATTCTGAAGACGACCCGTCTTGGTACCCCATGCAAAGCGATATCCCAGGATCGGAAAACGCGCTGGCTAAGAAGAAGGCCGAAGCCATACCACCCCGGATCGCACTCAGGACTGTCATGTCGGCCTGTCCCTCCCTGAACGATTACGCCGAGGGCCCGATCAGAAGCTGGAGCGATCTGGTGCGCACAGCCGAAGGGCTGCGCCCGATGATGGGAATCTGTCGCGCCTCCTGGGAGGAAACCAAGCGCCATATGGGGCAGATCGAAGCCGCCATTGTCATGGCCGCGATGCTGGAGCGGTTCGAGGAAATCAAGTCTCCGGGCGCCTATATGCGCGGGCTTTCGCAGAAGGCCGCGCGCAATGGGTTCAGTGCCATGCCAATGGTCCTCGCGCTACTGCGCAGGGAGGGGACTGCGCAGTATTCCCCGGGCAGGGCCGCATGATCTGGCTGTCATGAGACTGGGTGGGGGATAGGGCCCAGGAACACCCCTTAGGGTCTTCCGCCAGAGGGTGTCGCAAGCTCTCTGGCGGGCGTCTTCCCGGCAGCACGACATTTTCCTGGGGCGTGCTGCGGCGGGGCCGTCCGAAAATCCTGGCCGGGGGCTTTCCCTCATCGATTGGAAACAGCAACACCTGTTTCGGGAAGGTTGCGCGGGCCGTCTTTCTGGCCGTGAATGCCGGCGCCGTGCGTTTATGACCTGTCTCTCACGATCATCGACGCGGGCGCGATAGCCAGTTTGGGGCAGGGCGCTCCTATTGGACGGGCCTGACCTCAATTTCAGGGATATTCGCGCGACGCGTGCGGCATTGCCGAGGAAAAAGGCCGGTTCACAGCTGTGAACTGCGAAACCGGCCGTTGATAGCCTCAGCAAATGTATGAAAACGTGAAGAAATCGAATTCTGAAGAAGAAACGGCGGGGCAGGGCGGTCAGGCCGAGCCGCGCCGCACGATCTTGAAGCCGAGGTCGATCGCATGCCCGCCGGTGTCGCGGCGATCCAGGCGGGCCAGCACGGCATCCGCTGCCGCACGTCCGAAGGCATCCCGGTCGACGCGAACCGTGGTGATAGCCGGCTCGACGTCCGCCGCGAATTCCTGATCCCCGAAGCCGATCACGGCGATGTCCTGCGGCACCCTCAGGCCCTGGGCGGCGGCCTCGATGATCACGCCATGGGCCAGCAGGTCCGAGCTGCAGAAGATCACGCCGGCGCGGAACTGACGTTCCTCCAGCAGGCGGCGCAGGCATTCACGGCCATGGGCGAGGGTGGCGGACCCCGCCAGATTGATCTCGGGCACCGTGCGGGCGGTCAGGTGAGTGTAGCGGGCAATGAAGGCATCCTTGCGGCGCAGGGCGCGCTCATCCCCGGCAGAGATCGTCGCGGCGGCCTCGTACCCGCGCGAGACGGCGTAATCGGCGGCGGCGCGCCCGGTCTCGGCGTGGCGGAAGCCGACGCAGATGTCGATGGGGGTGTCGGTATGGTCCCAGACCTCGACCACGGGAATGCCCGAGCCCAGCAGCATCTGGCGGCTCTTGGCGGAATGGTAGATGCCGGTCAGAAGGATGGCGTCGGGGCGGCGCGACAGGTGCGCGGCGATCACCTTTTCCTCGTCCAGCGGATCGAAGCCGGTCTCGGACAGCAGGATCTGGTAGCCCTGTTCGCGCAGCCGGTCCGAGAAGGATTTCACCATGCTGGCATAGACCACGTTGGTGATCGCGGGCACCAGCGCCGAGATCAGCATCGATCGGCTGGTGGCCAGGGCGCCGGCCAGGGCATTGGGCACGAAGCCGGTCTGCGCAATGGCCTGGCGGATTTTTTCAAGCGTCGCGGGCGAGACCTTGGAGGGGTCCGAAAGCGCGCGGGAAACCGTGACCTGGCTGACGCCTGCGAGGCGTCCCACGGTCTCCATCGTGACACCGCGGCCCTTCCCTTTACGGGAGGACCGCGGCCTGGGGGTGCGTTTGTCTTCCATCTCGCGCATATAATCCTACCGGGCGCGGGCGGGCGCAAGGCTCAGCCGTGATCCTCCATCCGGCGCTTTTGGCGCGCCATGAGGATGGAACCCGCGATGGAGCCGACGATCAGCACCCAGAGCACGATGGCGATCCAGCTTTTCGTGAAGAAGATCGTCCAGGTGCCGAAGCTTTCCAGCGATTTCACGAAGTAGACCTCGGCGGAGGGGCCCAGGATGAAGCCGATGATGAAGGGCGCGACCTCCAGTCGGATCTTGGTGAAGAGCCAGCCGAGGATGCCGAAGATCAGCAACGTCCAGACGTCGAACATGATGCCGTAGTTGATCGTGTAGGCCCCGATCACGCACATCATCAGGATGACCGGGAACAGGATGTGCTTGGGGATCGTCACCACCAGCGCAAAGTAGCGGATGGCGAAGTACATCAGCACGAACATGGCGATATTGGCGATCAGCATGGCGATGATCATCGCGTCCCAGGTGCCGGGGTTGTTGCCGATGAACAGCGGGCCGACCTGGATGCCCTGAAGGGTGAAGGCGCCGATCAGCAGGGCGGTGGTGGAATCCCCCGGGATGCCCAGCGACAGCAGCGGCACCAGGGCGCCCCCGGTCAGACCGTTGTTGCCGGCCTCGGAGGCCATGATGCCCGCCGGTTCACCCTTGCCGAAACGCTCGGGCGTCTTCGAGAAGGTCTTGGCATTGGTGTAGCTGATGATCGAGGCGGCCGAGCCGCCGACCCCCGGCAGGATGCCGACGAAAGTGCCGATCAGGCCGGAGCGCAGCAGGTTGAAGCTCTGACCGCGGAAGACGTTGAAGGAAAAGCGCGAATGGGCGCCGACCTTGATGTCCTTGGTGGAATGGCCCTTCGGAACGCCGATCTCGGCCTGCTCAAGGATCGCGGCCAGACCGAAGAGGCCGATCAGCACCGGCAGCAGCGAAAAGCCGTTTTCCAGCCAGTAGCCCAGGCCCGGGGGCACCAGGCGCATCTCTCCGTTGCCGCCCTTGGAAATGTCGTAGACCCCGATCAGCGACACGAAGATGCCCAGCACGCCCGAGAAGACGCCCAGCAGCATGTCCGAGGACAGCGCCGCCATGACGGTGAGGGCGAAGAAGATGATCAGGAACTTCTCGACATAGGAGAACTCGATGGCGAAATCCGCGAGGGTGGGGGCGAAGAGGTCCAGCACCAGCAGGGAGATCAGGCCCCCGGCCAGCGAGGCCACGACGCCGATTTTCAGCGCCTTCTCGCCCTCGCCCCGCTTGGCCATCGGATAGCCGTCGAAGGTCGTGGTGATGGAACTTGGCGTGCCGGGAATGCCCAGCAGGATCGCCGGGACAAGGCCGCCGGAAATCCCCCCGACGTAGAGCCCCAGCAGCAGCGCCAGGCCGTTGTCGAGGCCCAGCGAATAGGTCAGCGGCAGGCACACGGCCACCGCCATGGTCGCGGTCATCCCGGGAATGGCCCCGAAGATGATGCCGACCAGCGTGCCGCCGACGATCAGCGACAGGAAGAGCGGAGTGATGATCTCGAACATGCCGGGTCCTCAGGGCAGGGTCAGGAAGAGCGGGTAGGTGAACAGCCACCACACGAAGGTGGGGCCTACCAGCGCGACGATGAGGAGGGGGAGGATGGCGCGGGGCGTGCGCTCGTGCATGAACAGGATGCCGGTGGCCAGCACGTAGGGGATCGAGCACAGCAGGAAGCCCAGGCCGGTGTTGGGCCAGATGTTCCCGACCGGCACCATGAGCGAGAAATAGACCAGGGTCAGCGCCAGCGCGCCCAGGAAGCGCGGCTTGTCCATGGCGCCCCAGGTGTCGCGCCAGTAGGCGCCCGAGGCCGCGATGCGCTTGCGGTCGCGGATCACGATGGCCACCAGCAGCACGCCCAGCACGCAGGCGATGATGGTGGGAAAGATCAGGTGCGATGTTTTGAAATTGATCGTCACATGGGTCAGGTTGCCCATGAGCGCCTCCCTTCGGCTTGCGTCAGGCTGCCCCGGCAGCCGCATGGACCGCCGGGGAGGGGAGAGTCGCCGATCCGGTGCGGATCAGGACTTGGAGGAGATGTCGTCGATCACCTTGGCATAGGTGTCGCGCTTGTCTTCCAGGTGCTTCAGCGCCTGGTCCTGCGGCAGGTAGTTGGGGATGAAGAACGCGGCCTTCTGGCGTTCCTCGATCTCTCCGCTGGCATAGATTTCGCCCAGGGTCGTGTCGATCGCCTTCGAGATTTCCGGATCCATGTCCTTGTTGAACAGGAAGAAGAATTCCTTGTCGAAGGTGAAGTCCTTGCTGCCGTCCAGGGTCACGCTGGTTTCGGGGCTGGCAAAGCTCAGCATCTTGGCGCGGTCGGTGCCGCCCATGCCGGCCTCGGGGGCCTGTTCCAGCGTTTCGGGGCGGGCGGTCAGCCAGACGAAGCGCATCGCCTTGGGGTCGGAGGAATCGAGCTGGGTGAACTGCTCGTTCGCCTGGATCGAGCCGTTGATCACATCGGCCAGGTTGTCCCACATCGCCTGGTTCTTGTCCGACTGGGAGCCGGTGTTGACCGCGACGATGTTGTCTTCGGAACCCGGCGCGCGGACCTTGGCGGCGTTCTTCATTGCCGAGAAGCCGATCTCGGAGACGCCGCCGGGCTGGATGGCGACACGGATCCGGGTGCCGTCGGCGGCGGCCTTCAGGATGTCATCCATGGTCTTGTAGGGGCTGCTGGCGGGGACCAGGTAGGCGTTGCCCGGGTTGATCGCCACGGTCGGACCGATGGCGTAGTCGGCAAAGATGTTGTCGTAGCCGGTGACGCCGTAGAGATAGCCGAGGTAGCTCTGATCATGGAAGATCATGATCGTGGTGCCGCGCTTGTCGCGGGCCAGGGTCTTGAAGGCGTCCGAGGCGCCGACGGCATCGACCTTGATGTTGATGCCCAGCTTTTTCGACAGCGCATCGGCCACCATGGCCGAGGTCTGGTAAGTGTCGCCGCCGGTCGATTTCGACCCGATCACCATGCGCATGTTGCGCGGCAGGTTGGCAGCGCGCGCCCCCAGCGGGGCGGCGATCACGGCGGCAGCCGAACTGGCGGCAAGAAAGCTTCTGCGAGTGAATTTCATCATGTCCTCCCTGGTGACCGTTTCGGCCACCGCTCCTTTGGCGGGCGGTCTCCTCCCGCCCGATGGCTTTATGAAAGCGCATACATGAAGAAGAACCATGTTTGGCTTCTCCCTGTCAAGGACTTCGCTTTCGCGTGTTGAAAACGTGAAGATTGGCCGCGATTCCCTTGACGTATGAGAATGTATGCGCATACATCATCGCAAAGCACGGCACTGATCAGGAGGAGAATCATGTCGCAAGCCCCCCGTAAAACCCCGGATCAGCTGCGTTCTGCCCGCTGGTTTGCCCCCGATGACCTGCGCAGCTTCGGCCACCGCTCCCGGATGATGCAGCTGGGCTATTCGGAGGAAGAGTTCCGCGACAGGCCGATCATCGGCATCCTCAACACCTGGTCCGAGCTCAACAGCTGCCATTCGCATTTCCCCGAGCGGGTGAAGGACGTGAAGCGCGGGGTGCTCCAGGCCGGTGGCCTGCCGGTCGAGATGCCGGCGCTGTCGGTGGATGAAAGCTTCAACAAGCCGACCTCGATGCTTTACCGCAACATGCTGGCCATGGAGACGGAGGAGCAGATCCGCGCGCACCCGCTGGATGGCGTGGTGCTGATGGGGGGCTGCGACAAGACCACGCCCGGTCTGGTGATGGGGGCGATCACCGCAGGCGTGCCCTTCATCTACCTGCCCGCCGGCCCGATGCTGCGCGGCCATTACGCCGGCAAGATCCTGGGCAGTGGCTCGGATGCGTGGAAATACTGGGATGAACGTCGCGCGGGCAATATCTCGGATGCGGAATGGCTGGGCTTCCAGGGCGGCATCGCGCGCTCGGCGGGGACCTGCATGACCATGGGCACGGCCTCGACCATGACGGCGATCACCGATGCGATGGGGCTGACGCTGCCCGGCGCCTCCTCGATCCCGGCGGCGGATTCGGGGCACCAGCGCATGGGGGCCGATTGCGGCCGCCGTATCGTCGACATGGTCTGGGAGGATCTGACCCCCGAGAAGATCATCACCGAAGCCGCCGTCAGCAATGCCGCCAAGGTCGCCATGGCGACCGGCTGTTCGACCAACGCGGTGGTCCACCTGATCGCCATGGCGCGCCGTGCGGGCATCGGCCTGACGCTGGACGATCTGGACGCGCTTGGCCGCACCACGCCGCTGATCGCCAATGTGCGCCCTTCCGGCAAGGACTACCTGATGGAGGACTTCTTCTATGCGGGCGGTCTGCGCGCGCTGATGAAGCAGATGGAAGGGATGCTTGACACCGCCTGCATCACCGTTACCGGCCGCTCTCTGGGCGAGGAAATCGCCGATGCCCAGGTCTTCAACGACGACGTGATCCGCCCGCTCTCGAACCCGGTCTATCACGAGGGGTCCCTCGCGCTGCTGCGGGGCAACCTCTGCCCGGATGGCGCGGTGATCAAGCCCGCCGCCTGCGATCCGAAATTCCATGTCCACGAAGGGCCCGCCCTGGTCTTCGACAGCTACCCGGAGATGAAGAAGGCGGTGGATGACGAGGATCTGGAGGTCACGCCCGATACCGTCCTGGTGCTGCGCAACGCGGGCCCCCTGGGGGGGCCGGGCTTCCCGGAATGGGGGATGCTGCCGATCCCGAAGGCGCTGATCAAGCAGGGCCACCGCGACATGCTGCGGATCTCGGATGCGCGGATGTCGGGCACCTCCTATGGCGCCTGCGTGCTGCACGTCGCCCCCGAAAGCTTCGTCGGCGGGCCGCTGGCGCTGCTGAAGACCGGCGACATCGTGCGCCTCGATCTGCCCAACCGCAGCCTCGACATGCTGGTCCCCGAGGCGGAACTGGCCGAGCGCAAGGCGGCCCTCAAGGCCCCCGAACCCCGGTACGAGCGCGGCTGGGGCTACATGTTCTCGAAACACGTGACGCAGGCCGACAAGGGCTGCGACTTCGACTACCTGGAGCGCGACTTCGGCGCGGCTGCAGGCGAACCCGACATCTTCTGAGGAGGACAGAATGCTCGATCTCGATACCGCCCTGACCGGAATTTCCGGCATCCTCGTCACCCCCTATGACGAGGCCGGAGAGATTGCTCCGGCGAAACTCTCCCCGATCCTGGACCGCGCGCTTGGCGCCGGGCTGCACATGCCGGTGGTGAACGGCAATACCGGCGAATTCTACGCCCTGACCACGGAGGAGGCCTGCACCATGGCGCGCGAGGTCTGCGCCATGGTCGATGGCCGCGCCCCGGTGCTTGCGGGCATCGGGCGGGGCATCCGCGACGCCTGCACCCTGGCCCGCGCCTCGGCGGAGGCCGGCGCCACCGCGCTGATGATCCACCAGCCCCCGGATCCCTTCGTCGCCCCCCGCGGCACGGTGGATTACGTGAAGGCGATCTCGGATGCTTCCGGCGGCCTGCCGATGATGCTTTACCTGCGCAACGATGCCATCGGCACCGGCGCGATTGCCGATCTCTGCGCGATCCCGGGCGTCAAGGGCGTCAAATGGGCCACCCCCAATCCCCAGAAACTCGCCGCCGCCAAGGCCGCCTGCGATCCCTCCATTGTCTGGGTCGGTGGCCTGGCCGAGGTCTGGGCCCCCACCTTCTACGCCGTCGGTGCCCGGGGCTTCACCTCCGGCCTGATCAACGTCTGGCCGGAACGGTCGCTGGCCATTCATGCCGCCCTTGAGGCCGGCGATTACCCCGAGGCCAACCGCCTGATCGCCCAGATGCAGGCCTTCGAGGACATCCGCGCCGAAGAGCTGAACGGCACCAATGTCACCGGCGTCAAGGCGGCGCTCCAGGCCACCGGTTTCGACTGCGGAGCCACCCGCCCGCCCTCGGCCTGGCCGCTGACGCCGGCCCAGCAGGACAAGCTCCAGCTGTTCCTGAAGGAAAATGCCCTGATCTGAGCGCACCCTGCC
>NZ_JAHIAB010000021.1:0-1902 GCF_018760365.1 Pseudooceanicola endophyticus | reverse complement strand
GCGGCGCATCGTCGACATGGTCTGGGAAGACCTGGTGCCCTCGAAGATCATAACGGACGCCTCCGTACGGAACGCCGCCATCGTCGCCATGGCGACCGGCTGCTCGACCAACGCCGTGGTCCACCTGATCGCCATGGCGCGCCGCGCCGGGATCGATCTGACGCTGGACGACCTGGACGCGCTTGGCCGCACCACGCCGCTGATCGCCAACGTCCGCCCCTCCGGCAAGGACTACCTGATGGAGGACTTCTTCTATGCGGGCGGGCTGCGCGCGCTGATGAAGCAGATCGAGGACCGGCTGGACACTTCCGTGATCACGGTCACCGGCAAGACCCTGGCCGAGAACCTGGAGGGCGCGCAGGTCTACAATGACGACGTGATCCGCCCGCTGTCGAACCCGGTCTATCACGAGGGGTCCCTGGCGGTGCTGCGCGGCAACCTCTGCCCCGACGGGGCGGTGATCAAACCCGCCGCCTGCGATCCGAAGTATTACAGGCACGAGGGCCCGGCGCTGGTCTTCGACAGCTATCCGGAGATGAAGAAGGCGGTCGATGACGAGGATCTGGAGATCACGCCCGACACGGTGATGGTGCTGAGGAATGCCGGTCCCCAGGGCGGCCCGGGCTTCCCGGAATGGGGCATGTTGCCGATCCCCAAGGCATTGATCAAGCAGGGCTATCGCGACATGCTGCGGATCTCTGACGCGCGGATGTCGGGCACGTCCTACGGGGCCTGCGTGCTGCACGTCGCCCCGGAATCCTACGTCGGCGGTCCGCTGGCGCTTCTGAAGACGGGCGATATCGTGCGGCTGGATCTGGAGGCGCGCACCCTCGACATGCTGGTCGACGCCGCCGAGCTGGAGGCCCGCCGCGCCGCCTGGAGCGCCCCGGCAAAGCGCTATGAGCGCGGCTATGGCCACATGTTTTCCAAGCACGTCACGCAGGCCGACAAGGGCTGCGACTTCGACTTCCTCGAAACCTCCTACGGCGCAACCGCCGGCGAACCCGACATCTTCTGAAGGATCCCGAGATGACCGACTACGTTCTCTCCGACGACACCCGCGCCAAGCTGAAGCGGATCTCGACCGCCTCGATCGCCACCCAGCTCTACAAGCGCGGGTTGCGCAACCAGTTCATCCAGGGCGTCGGCCCGGTCAGCCCCAAGGCCGAGCGCATGGTGGGTCAGGCCTTCACCCTGCGCTACATCCCGGCGCGCGAAGATCGCAACCCGCTGGAAGTGTTCCGTGACCCCGCCCACAAGCAGCGCGTCGCCGTGGAAACCTGCCCGCCCGGCCATGTGCTGGTGATGGACGGGCGCAAGGACGCGTCCGCCGCAACCGCAGGTTCGATCCTGGTGACACGCCTTGCAGTGCGCGGCTGCGCCGGCGTCGTCTCGGATGGGGGCTTCCGCGATGCCGAAGGCATCGGCGCGCTGGACATGCCCTGCTTCTATGCCGGCCCCTCGGCGCCCACCAACCTGACGAAACACGAGGCCTCGGACATCAACATCCCCATCGCCTGCGGTGATGTTGCGGTTTTCCCCGGGGATGTTCTGGTCGGCGACCGCGACGGCGTGATGGTGATCCCGGCGCATCTGGCCGACGAGATCGCGGAGGTCTGCTCCGGCATGGAAGCCTTCGAGGATTTCGTCCTCGAAGAAGTCCTCTCCGGCACGCCGATCATCGGCCTCTACCCCTGCACGCTGGAAGAGAACGAGAAGAAGTTCACCGACTGGCGCGCCCGTACCGGCCGCTGACCGCCCTCACCTCCTCACCTCATTTTCTTGTTTTAAATACCTCTGGGGTCCGGGGGCAGCGCCCCCGGGGTCTCCACCGGAAAGGACATTTCATGGATGGCATGACACCCGCCTTCACCCCCCACGGCAAGCACCTGATCGCGGGCG
>NZ_JAHIAB010000020.1 GCF_018760365.1 Pseudooceanicola endophyticus | reverse complement strand
GCCGCAGCCACCCGGAAAAAGAGGGAGGGAAGCCATGTCTTGACCCAATCATGACCCGCTCAGCATAATCCAAGGTGGGTCACTTCTCGATGGAAACCCCGGGTCAGTTCTGGGTGGAAATCAACAGCCTGCCAGTGCGGCGATACGGGATTTGCACACCGATCCGCGCCTGGCGTCGGCACAGCGTCGAATAATCCGGCACCTGCCAGTCGAGCCCAGCCATCCGGATCAGGCTCTCGACCAGCCCGACCGTTTGCCGAAGTGGAAGGCCGAAGAGCACTTTCAGCGTGAGGCAGACCTGGACCGCTGCATCAGAGAATGTCTCGGGCCGCCCACGCTTGCCGGTCTTTCCGGCGTACCAGACCATGTCGGGATCAAACCAGACCGAGAGCGAGCCTCGCTGGCGTAGCGCGGCATTGTAGTCGGACCAGTTCGTCGTGCGATAGCGCGTGGGAGAGGGCTTCGGCATGCCGCCGATCTAACGCACTGGATTCGCGCAGTGAATCCTCATCACCGATATGTGCAACAAGCCCCCATTCCCGTGCATTGGAGCCACGACAAATCTCAGATTTTCAGTGCAAATGCTGTCTTCGAAACGGCTGGCCCGGAAGAGCGCTCATGCCCGCCCTACATCCTGGAGGATCTGACGCCGACCTCCAACCCACAGGCCGTCGCCTGGCGCCACGAATGTGCCAGGCAGCCCTGGCATTACGAAATCGTCGTTCGCCGATCGGAGGAGGGCAAGGCGAGCCTCCTGCTGGTCATGGCCTCCGCGACGCAAAGCGTGCTGCTGAAGCAGGGCACCTGCGAGGACGAGGACATCTTCCATTCAGCTTTGGAGGCCATGATCGTCGAACATCCGATGGCAGAAATCAGCCCGCTGAAGCCCCCCAGACAGTGACGCCCCCGCAGTTTCCCTCTTCGCCACGGAGCACCAAAATGAAGAAGCCTCTACTTTTCCTATGATGATGTCCCAGCTGATGGTGTAGCTCATGACGGGCCTCACGTTGACCGGTGGGCCGAGCGTCTCAGTCGCGCTGCGCCGCAGGCAGGCTGACCAGGACATCATCGCAGACTGGGGCCAGCGTTTCCAGTGTCAGGTATCTTCCGCGCTGCACGGTCCATTCCTCGGTCTGCTCCATCAGGATGGCGCCCACCAATCTGCGGATGGATGCCTCGTTCGGAAAGATCCCGACCACATCTGTCCTGCGCTTGATTTCACCGTTCAGGCGCTCGATTGGATTCGTGCTGTGCAGCTTCGACCGGTGTTGCTGGGGAAAGGTCATGTAGGCGAGGACGTCCTCCTCGGCACCATCCATCAAGGTGGCGAGCTTGGGCAGCTTCGGGCGCATCTGGTCCGCGACCTGGCGCCATTGCGCCTTGGCCGCCGCGTGGTCGGGCTGGGCAAAGGCCGTGGCGATGAAAGCGGAGACGACCCGACGGCTGCTCTTGCCGGCATGGGCCAGGGCATTGCGTTGGAAGTGAACCCGGCAACGCTGCCAGGTGGTCAACAGGACGCGGGCGGTGGCCGCCTTGATGCCCTCATGGGGGGAGGAGGATCAACAAACAGTCCGGGGGACTGTTTGCCCGACGAACGAAATGACCAGCTTCACGCCTGACAGGCCGCGCCGGACGAGATCGCGGAGGAACTCGGTCCAGAAGGGCTCGGCCTCGGAGGCTCCGATCGCCATGCCCAACACCTCGCGCCTGCCGTCCGTGTTGACGCCCACGGCGAGCGTGACCGCGACGCTGACGATGCGACCGCCTTCCCAAATACACAGGGTGGCGATCAGTCCCAAACACCCGCCACGGGCGCCATTGTCGCGCGAGCGGCTTCGTCCATGGGCCGATTTCCACAGCGTGATGCTGGGCGGGCGCGGTCAGTTTGGATCCTCTGCGACTGGTCGGTGGGTTTGCCCGGTGAACGTCCGTCCACCGTGGTGGACATGGAGGGGGGCAACGGCGCCTGTCCACGGCGGTGAACAGCGTGAAAAGGCCCGGACATTTGCGGGTCCGGGCCTCGAAACTGGCAGATTACGATCCGTCAGAAGGTGTATTTCAGGCCGACCTCGTAGCTGTTGCCACGGGCGGGAACGCTGGTTGCGGGGCTATATGCCCCCGACCATCCATCGCCCGCGTCAAAGCCATTATCCCAGCCCGCCACAAGGCTCAGAGACTTGCTGAGGTGATAACTGCCTTCCGCCGCCAGGTCGCCCTGGCCGTCTGCCCCCAGGCCTAGTTCCCACTTTGGGCCCCCGAACCGGATGTCGATGATGTAATTGTGGGTCGAGGCATCATCCTCCGGGCGCACCAGGTAATAGGTGATCCGGGCGCTGCGGAACGGGCCCATCCCTTCGGGTTGCCACAGCGCTCCGAAGATCTGGCCGACGGCCGCCGAGGGCTTGCTGTTGAGGAACTGGTAGTCGTAGCTGACGGTGAGGCTATGATCCAGCAGCGGCACGTCAAGGCCCGCTGTCCGGTCGCCAAGATTGGTGCCGCCCGCCCGCAGCACCACGGGACCTGCATCCCAGCTGATCAGCCCCTCGAACGAGGGCGGCTCGTCGCCGTTGATAGTCAGGGCATTGGCGCCGCTGTAGGATCCATAGTCCTTGTCCGGGTCCCACCACAGGTCCACCGTCACGGCACCGACGCTGTTGTGGTAGAAGAAGTAATCGTTGGAATCGATCACCGTTCCGGCGGCCACGATCACGTCACTGCCCCCCGCACAGCGCCAGGTCGCCGCCACCCAGGGGTGGATGTTCACCGAGCCCAGATTGCCCACATCGCCATCCGTCCAGGGAAAGCCCATGCCGGTGCAGCGGTTGTAGGTGGAATAGCCGAAGGTGCCGAAGGCGTTCATGTCCAGCGCCACCTCGATATTGCCGATGTCGTCAATGTCGGGGGGCAGGTCGTCATGGTCGCTGCGCAGCAGCAGTTCGCCGCGGTAGGTCAGCCGCGCTTCGCCCAGGTCGATCTGGCCATTGGCCTTCAGCGTCAGCCCGGCGAAATAGTCGCTGTCCGAGTAATGGGTGTTGCCATAGGTCGCCAGGGCCTCGCCCGAGATCTGCAGAAGGTCACTGGTGTCGGAGCCCTGCGCGCAGAGGGGCTGGCCCGCCGCGGCCAGGCCGCCGGCGAGAATAATAAGATGCTTCATGGGGAATACCTCGTGGGCCGGGGGACGCGCGGCAGGGCCGCACGTCTGCGCCGGTCTCTGACGATGGAAAGGTTACCGGACGGTGGGAACCGCGGTGTCGATGGCGGCCGTGCGCGAGGGCAGGTCGATCAGGGCGCTGCCTTCTTCCCAGATGTCGCCGTCGATGGTTTCAATCCACCAGGTCAGCTCGACCTCGTGACGGCCGTTGACGATGCGCTTGCCGGTGACGCGGGATTTGACCAGCGCGATGTCTTCGGTCAGCCCATGCGTGGTGACATGGCGGTCGGCCATGCCCGGGACCCGGCTGACATAGCGCGGGTTCAGCGTGTCCGGCACCACCGGCATGCCGTTGGCCCAATGGGCGCGGGGATCCATGATTGACCAGTTCAGCGTCCGGATCCAGCCGGCATCGCCCATCCAGTTTGTCAGGTGACGGACGGCATAATCGCGGCCGGTGAAATTGACCAGCGCTGCGCGCTTGGTGCTGGAGGTATGGATTTGCGAAGTATCGACCGCCCCCGGGCGGGGCACCGGCGGCGGCGCATCGGCAAAGCTCGGCACCGGCGGGAAGGCAGGACGCTGCAGGTTCGGGTCCTCAAGGCGCCAGATGCCGTCGACGGGGTTGCGGACCATGCCCTCGAACCCGGTTTTCAGGATCCGGTCCTCCAGGGTGCGGCTGCCACCCGATCCCATGCCCATGCCCCAAGTGGGGGTGGGGCTTTCCTCGATCGGGCCATCCAGGGTCGGGGCAGGGCTGTCGCCAATGCGGACGTCTTCCCAATAGCGCGGTGTGGCGCCACGGATGACTTCGGCCTTCCAGGTGCCGACGATGAAGTCCCAGTCGGCATCGGTGTAGACATGGGCCTTGCGTTTGGTCCAGTCGGGGGCCTCCCAGATCTGGCCAAAGTCGGGATCCCTGGGTGCCTTGGCGCGATCCTTAAGGACCGATTCCTCTTCGGTCACGCGGAACACCTCGTCCGAGACCTTTTCGCCATGCTGGTTGTAAAGCGAGGCATGGGTGACGATGGACACGGCCCGCCGCGTAGAGCCCTGTTCCGGGGTCAGATCGGTCACGTCGCGGCTGTTGACGACGGTATAAAGCGTGTCGCCCGCATAGACCGGCAGATAGTTTGTGATCGAATGATTGAGGTCCGACACCAGCAGCTTGTCGCGGGCCTCGGGGGGCCAGGGGGCCATGACGCTGTCGTCATGATTGCCGAAGGTGGGGTAGGCGGGGACATCGCGGTAGCCGGCGGCCTCGGCCCGGGCGGGGTCGTGGCGGATCGGGTTCAGCGGGTCGTATTTGCCGTTCTGATAGGCCAGCCAGTCGGCGGTGACATGGATGATCGGGCCAAGGCCGGGCGTGTCCTTGGGCAGCTTGCCCGAGACCAGGGCCTGGACATCGATCGGCCCGCGGTCGCGGATCGCCTGGTTCTGCGCGAAATAGCCGGCCACGGGGCCCTTTTCATGCTCGGCATAGACGCCGGGGTAGAGGGTCACGTAATCGCTGCGCTCCATCTGGCGCATGTCGAGGCCGGGCGGGGGCAGGGGCCTGGAGCCCTGGGCCACCGCCGTGGGCTGGATCAGCACTGTCGCGTCCTGGGCCAGGGCCAGGGGGGACAGGATGGCAGTCAGGGCGCAGCCCAAAAGGGCCGCCCGAAGGGTACGGTAATGCATGGTTCCTCCCGAAAATGACGGCGGCGCATCCTCCTCGCGCGGCCGTTACCCAAGGTGATTAGGGGGTCGGTCGGATCTGGAGAAATCGTGAATTCGGATCGCATCTATCGCCTGGACGCATAGCTGGGGCAGGGCAGGGGACAGGCCGAAGGGGCCCCCGCGACCCTGCGCGGAAGCCCCGGAAGCGGGCTTATGCTGCGGTGCAGCAATGGCGGTGGACAAGCCTACCAGTAGATCAGCGGCAGACCTGCGACGGGGGCGTCGAACCAGGGGATGGTGCTGCCGCGCAGGGATCCCAGGTAGACACGCCTCAGGTCCTGCCCGCCGAAGGTCAGGGAAGCCATCCAGGGGCAGGCGGTACCGCCACAGGCGCCCATCAGCTCGGGGGTGACGCGGTTTTCCTCCCAGGCGCGGTCCAGGGCCGCGAGCGCCGCCTTGTCGCCGCCCGCATCCAGGATCGTCAGCAGGTCACCCTCGGGGGTGATGGCCACCAGACGGTCGGCCATGATCAGCGTGGTCCAGAGGTTGCCATGGGCATCGAAGGCGATGCCGTCGCAGAAGCCGCCGACATTCGAGGGGCCGTAGATTTCGCGATCCGTCAGCCTGTCCCCGCTGACGCGGAAACGGGTGATGTTGCGGCTGGTGGTCTCGGCAACGTACAGCCATTCCTCGGCGGGATCGAAGCGCAGCTCGTTCGTGCCACAGAGGTTGTCGGCAACGATGCGGGCGCCGCGCTCGTCGATGAGGGCAATGTAGCCGTCGCGCGAATTGGTCTTCACGTGATCGGTCCAGGGGTTCATCGTGGTGGTTACGGTCAGCCACAGCCGGCCCCGGCTGTCGCGGGTGACGAAATTCGCCTTGCCGAAGGGCTGCCCGTCGACATTGTCGATCACCACCGAGGTCTTGCCCCCGCGGGTCATCCGTTCCACCCGGTCGGTGCCGAAATTGGCGATCAGGAAATCGCCGTTGGCGTCAAAGGTCAGCCCGTTCGGCAGGCTGCCCCGGGTGTTGACCAGCCGGTCCTCGAACCCCGAGGCAGTGTTGGCCGTCAGCCCCTCCTGCAGGATCAGGGTCTGGGTGCCGTCGGGGTCGATGCGCATGACGCCGCCGCGCCCGTCGGCGCTCCACAGCGTTCCGTCGCGTTCCGCCAGGATGCATTCCGGGCGCTCCAGGTCGCGGCCGATGAATTGCAAATCGACCGGGTCGATCTGAAAGCCGATGAGGGGGTTCTGCTGATCCTTCATCCATCCATCTCCGCAAAGGTTTCGGCCATCCAGTCGGCCAGCATGTCGCGCATGAAGGTGCCGTTGTCGGCGCCGCAATGCTCGACCTCGAAATGCTCGGGGCCGGTGATGAAGAAATCGACCTTGGCGGCATTCACGGCCTGGTCGCGGGACTGTTCGGCATATTCCACCGGGATCTGTCGGTCGCCGCCGCCATGCATGATGAAGAACGGGCAGCGCATCCGCCCGATCACCGGCGTCAGGTCCATGTTGGGCGCCCAGTCCATGAAGGTCTGCTGGCTGTCCTTGCCGAAGACCCAGCGGACGTGGTCCCAGTAGTGCGGCACCGGGTTGTCGCCCTCGCGGGCCATGCGGCGCTTTTGCATCTCGCCCCAGTTGTGGTTGGCCCCCATCACGCAACACAGCGCAAACCGGTTGTCCATCGAGGCCACGCGCGGCGCGAAATACCCCCCTAGGCTGAGGCCGAACATGCCGATCCGTTTCGGATCGACCTCGGGGCGGGTCAGCAGATAGTCGAACGCGGCAGACCCCCAGCCTTCGGCATCGTATCGCCCGCACAGCCCCAGCAGGCGCAGCGCCTCGCCGGTGCCGGGCTGGTCGATCAGCAGTGTGTGCATCCCGCGCACCCGGTTGGCCTCGGGGTTGCCGGCGCCGAAGATCTGCTCCTTCATGCTGTCCAGCCCGTTGCAGGAAACGACGCAGGGCGCCGGGCCTTCGACATCGGCGGGGATGAACAGGGCGGTGTAATGTGCACCCTCGTAGGGGATCTGGACGAATTCGACCTTCAGCCCCTGCAGCTCGATCCCCTTGCGGAAATAGGCCAGCCCGTCCTTGTAGGCCTGCATCCGGGGCGGATAGTCGCGCGCCTGCATGCGCTCGGCGGTCAGCAGGTAGTTCGAGGCGCGCTGGTACTTGATGCCCGCCGACAGGTGGCGCCCCTTCGCCAGGTCCGCATCGGCCGAGGCCAGCACCTTGTTCGCCACATCCATCCAGCTGTCGAAGAACAGCGCGGTGCCCGCGTCCTCGCCCGCGCGGGCGGCCTCCAGGATGGGGGTGCAGGCGGCGTTCACCTCTCCCAGGTTGCCGCCGCACATGACTGCCAGGTTGGTGCTGAGGTTCCAGACGTAATTCGGAAACGGTTCCCACATGATCTTGGTCATCCTTGTCAATCTGCGGTCCAGCCGGCATCGACGACAAGCGACGTGCCGGTGACCAGCGCCGAGGCGCGCGAGGCGAGGTAGACCACCGCGCCCATCAGGTCTTCGACCTGGCCCAGTCGGCCAAGCTTGATCTTGCCCAGCACGCTGTCGCGAAAGGCCGGGTCCTCGAAGAAGGGTTTCGTCATCGGGGTCTCGATGAAGGTGGGCGCGATGGTGTTCGAGCGGATGCCGTGCCCTGCCAGATCCAGCGCGAAGCTTTTCGACATGCCCTCGACCCCCCATTTCGACGCACAATAGAGCGACCGGTTCGGCCCGCCCACATGCCCCATCTGCGAGGACATGTGGATCAGCGAACCGGGCCGTCCCGCCGCGATTAGCCCTCGTGCCACCGCCTGCGCCACGAAGAAGGCAGCGCGCAGGTTCAGCCCCAGCACTGCGTCGTAATCCTCGGGCGTGACGTCCTGCATGGGTTTGGGGCGGTTGGTGCCGGCGTTGTTGATCAGGATGTCGAAGGGCCCCGCCGCGGCAATGGCCTGTGCTGCTGCCGCGCTGTCGGACACATCAAGGGCCAGCGCCCGGGCCTGCTGGCCACGGCCGCGGATCGCCTGGGCGGCGGCCTCAATCTCGGGCAGGGTGCGGGCGGCCAGGGTGACATCGGCGCCCTGTTCGGCAAGGGCTGCAGCGCAGGCCAGGCCGATGCCCCGGCCTGCCCCCGTCACCAGCGCCCGTTGCCCGTCCAGCCGGAAGCCGGGGGAAACCGGTAGCTGCATCGTTCAGCCCTCGACCAGGTCGGCACCAGCCATGGGCGCGGCACCTTCCGCATAGGGCACGTTCTGCTGGCCATAGCGGCGCACCCGGACGTTGGCCTGCTCGGCATGGCCCTGGAACCCTTCCAGCATGCACAGCCGCGAGCAGTAGCGCCCCACCATCGCCGAGGCCTCGTCCGTCTGGACCTTCTGATAGGTGTGGGTCTTGATGAACTTGCCGACCCACAGGCCCCCGGTATAGCGCCCGGCGCGTTTCGTCGGCAGCGTATGGTTGGTGCCGATGGCCTTGTCGCCAAAGGCCACGTTGGTGCGCGGCCCAAGGAACAGCGCGCCATAGTTCACCATGTTCGCCAGATACCAGTCGTCCCGGTCGGTCATGATCTGAACATGTTCCGAGGCGATCTGGTTCGCGATCTCCAGCGCCTCGTCGTGATCCCCGGCGACGATGACCTGGCCGTAGGTCTCCCAGCTTTTGCGGGCATGGCCTGCGGTGGGCAGGATCTCCAGCAGGCGCTCGATCTCCAGCAGCGTCTCACGGGCCAGCCGTTCCGAGGTGGTCAGCAGGATCGCCGGGCTGTCGGGGCCGTGCTCGGCCTGGCCCAGAAGGTCGGTGGCGCAGATCTCGGCATCGACGGTTTCGTCGGCGATCACCATGGTCTCGGTCGGACCGGCGAACAGGTCGATGCCGACGCGGCCGTAAAGCTGCCGCTTGGCTTCGGCGACGAAACTGTTGCCCGGTCCCACCAGCATATCGACCGGATCGATGGTTTCGGTGCCAAGCGCCATGGCGCCGATCGCCTGGATGCCGCCCAGGGCATAGATCTCGTCGGCGCCGGCCATGTGCTGGGCGGCGACGATAGCGGCGGCGGGCTGGCCCTTGTAGGGCGGCGCGCAGGTGATGACGCGGGGCACGCCCGCCACCTTGGCCGTCAGCACCGACATATGCGCCGAGGCCAGCATCGGATACTTGCCCCCCGGCACATAGCAGCCCGCGTTCTGCACGGGGATGTTGCGATGGCCCAGGATGACGCCCGGCAGGGTCTCGACCTCGACATCGCGCAGCGCCGCCTTCTGCACCTCGGCAAAGCCGCGCACCTGGGTCTGGGCAAAGGCGATATCGGCCAGGTCCTGCTTGGACATCTGCGCCATGCAGGCGTCGATTTCCTTTTGGCTCAGGCGGTAGTCATCGCGGTCCCAGCCGTCGAATTTCACCGAAAGCTCCCGGATCGCCGCGTTGCCGCGCGCCTCGATATCCGCCAGCGTCGCCTCGACCGTCTCGCGCACGCGCTTGTCGATCGCTGCCACGGCAGAGGGTTCCGCCCCTTCCTTCAACCACTTCGCCATCTCTCGTCCTCCTCGGATGGTGGTTCGGGAAACCGGATCCCGACGGCGCATCCATCGGTTTCACGGATGGGTCCCTTCACCGCCATCGATGGAGAACCCATTGTTTTCCTTGCGACTCTCTTTCTATTCAAATATTGGTTGGTCGAGCAATCAAATAATGACGAGAGGAGGTCGCATGAAGGTCGTGGTGATTGGGGCGGGTGGTTTCGTCGGCCGCCAAGTGGCAGAGATCCTTGGCCAACGGCCCGGGATCGACCGGCTTCTTCTGGTGGACCGGGTGGCACCAAAGCGCAGGGGCCCGGGGATCGAGGCGCTGCAGGGCGACATTTCCGACCCCGCGATTCGGGCGCGCATCTGCGAGGGGGCGGATGCGGTGATCTGCCTGGCGGCGATCCTGGGTGGCGCGGCCGAGGCCGACTATGCCCTGGCACGGCGGGTCAACCTGGATGCGACGCTGGACCTGGCCGAGGCGCTGCGCGATGCGAACCCCGCGACGCGCTTCGTCTTTGCCTCGACCATCGCGGCCTATGGCAAGCCGATGCCCGATCCGGTGACGGATGCGACGCCGCTGGCGCCCTCGATGGTCTATGGCGCGCAGAAGGTGATGATGGAGGTCGCGCTGTCGAACTTTGCCGCGCGCGGCTGGCTGGATGCGCTGTCGCTGCGCCCTTCGGGGGTGATGGCGCGCGACGGGGCCGATGCGGCGCTGCGCACGGCCTTCCTGTCGCGGCTCTTCTGGTGCATTCGGCGCGGCGAGGACATCACCCTGCCGGTCCCCGAAACGGGGCGCACCTGGCTGACCTCGGTGCGCAATGTGGCGCAGAATTTCGTCCACGGCGCGCTGCTGCCCGATCCGGGGCCGGTGCGCGCCTTCACGCTGCCCGCCCTGTCGCTGACCTTTGCCGAGCTGGTCGAGGCCCTGCAGCGGCGTTTTCCCGACAGCCGCGCCCGGGTCCGCTTTGCTCCGGACCCCGAACTGACGGCGCTATTTGCCAGCTATCCGCGGCTGGTCACCGAAACCGCCGACCGGCTGGGCTTTGCCCGCGATGCCGATGCCGATGCGCTGGTCCGCGATGCCATGATCGAAGAGGAGGAGATCGCATGAGATTTGCAACCCTGCCCGACGGCAGCCCCGACGGGCGGCTGCATCTGGTCAGCCGGGACAACACGCGCTGCATCCCGGCGCAGGCCGCGCCCACCCTGCAGGCCGCGCTGGAAGGCTGGGATGCGCTGAGCCCCGCGCTGCAGGCGGAATACGCCGCGCTGAATCAGGGCGGCGGCCAGCCCTTCGATCCGGCGGCGGCGCTGGCGCCCCTGCCGCGGGCCTGGCAATGGCTGGACGGGTCGGCCTTTGAAAGCCACGGCGATCTGATGGATGCGGTCTTCGGCTTCGAGAAGAAGGAAAAGACCGGCCGTCCGCTGATGTACCAGGGCGTCTCGGACCGCTTCCTGGCGCCCTCGGCCCCCGCGCGGATGCCATCCGAGGCCGACGGCATCGATTTCGAAGGCGAATTCGGCGTGATCTGCAAGGCGACTCCGATGGGGGTGAACGGCAGTGCCGCCGATCACATCGCGCTGGTGGTGCAGATCAATGACTGGTCCCTGCGCAAGCTGGCCCCGGTCGAGATGAAGACCGGTTTCGGCTGGATCCAGGCCAAGCCGCCCTGTTCCATGGCCCCCGTCGCGGTCACCCCGGACGAGCTGGGCGCGGCCTGGCGCGATGCCCGGGTCGACCTGCCGCTGAACGTGGAATGGAACGGTGCGGCCTTCGGGGCGCCGAACGGCTATCACATGGCCTTCGGGTTCGATGATCTGGTGCGCCACGCCGCCTATTCGCGCGATCTGGTGCCGGGCACGGTGATCGGATCGGGCACCGTCTCGAACAGCACCTTCCGGCAGATCGGTTCCGCCTGCATCGCCGAGCGCCGCGGTATCGAGACCCTGGACGAGGGCGCGGCCCGGACCCCCTTCATGTCCTTCGGGGACGAGGTGCGCATGGAATGCCGTGCCGCCGACGGTAGCGCGCTGTTCGGGGCGATCCGCCAGACAGTCGTCGCGGCCTGATCCCCGCCTGCAACCGCATACCTAGAAAAGGGCGCCCCCTCGCAGGGCCGCCCTTTGTTTGCGCCGGGGAGCGCGGGAGGTACCTAGTAGGGAGCCGAGATCGCCGCGATGCTCTCGGCCATCAGCGCGGCCTGGGCGGGCATCGGATCGCCTGCCATCTCCATCTCGCCGATCTTCAGGGAGTTACCGACGACCAGCCGGCCGCGGGGCAGGCGACGGCGCATGAAGCCGTGCAGCGCGTCCTCCAGCGACGGATGGGCGGACAGTTCCTCGACCAGCACCAGCGCGTCCTCGACCGCCATGCCCGCGCCCGAGCCCAGATGCGGCGTGGTGGCATGGACCGCATCGCCGATCAGCACCACCCGGCCACGGTACCAGTCGCCCGGCACCAGGATGCTTTCCAGCGGGCGATAGATGATCTCTCGGCCGTCATCGACCAGCGCGCGCAGCTCGGCCACGATGCCGCCGAAGGGCGCCAGCAGATCCTGCAGGATCGCCGGCAGCGCGTCGGGCTCGCGCCAGGGATTGCCGGGCACGCTTTCCAACAGGTACATGTACATCTGATCGGGCGAGCAGGGGTTGAAGCCGACCTTGGTTTCAGGGCCCAGGAACATCTGTCCCTGGTGCCAGTCCTTCGGCGTGTCGAACAGCACCCGCCAGCAGGCCTGACCGGTAAAGCGCGGCTTCGGCGCGTTTTCCAGCACCATGTCGCGCAGCCCGGAAAACAGCCCGTCGGCGCCGATCACCAGGTCATAGCGGTCCTGCCGCCCTTCCGAGAAGGTGACATTCGCCCCCGTATCGTCCTGATCCAGCGCGGTGACGGTGACGCCCAGGCGGACCTCGGTCTGCAAGGCGCGGACGCGCTCGGACATCATCCGGTGCAGCACCGGACGCAGCACCGCGCCCTCGGCCGGGACCCGGGGGCCGACCAGCCGTTCCGAGCGGACCTCGCGGATCAGGCGGCCCTGCATGTCATTCAGCGTCACCCCGTCATGGCCGTGCCCCTCGGCGATCAGCCGGTCTTGAAAGCCCAGGTGGCACAGCGCCCGGAAGGTCAGCGGCGACAGGGTAATGCCGGTGCCATAGACCGACCACGCAGGGTCCTTGTCGATCAGCTCGACCGCGACGCCTGCCTCGCGCAGGCGGATGGCGGCGGCCATGCCGGCAATGCCGCCGCCGACGATCAGCACGCGGTTCAGGTTCTGGGGCAGATGGGATTGTGCCATCCGGGTTCCTCCCTTGGATGTGGGGCCCGGGGGGCCCTCAAGATGGATGCGGCCGTCCTCGATCCTCAGCCGCACGGGGGTCAGGCGCTTGCCCAGGCAGGGGCCCAGTTGGCAAAGGCCGGTCTCGATGTCGAAAAGGGCGCCGTGGGCCGAACACATGATCAGGCTGCCATCGGCGTTCAGAAAGGCGTCCTTGCGCCAGTTCATCCGGGCGCCGGGGTGGTGCGGGCAGTCGTTGCGCCAGCCGAAGACGGCGCCTGCGCGGCGGACCACAAACACGGTGTCATGCCCGCGGCCCCCGGGGTCAAAGCCTCGGGCGGCGCCCTCGGGCAGATCTGCGAGGCCGCACAGGAGCGTGCCGCCCCCGGGGCTGGACGCGGGCATCAGTGATCATCCGCATCCGGTCCCGGCGCCCATTTCGGCGTGCTGCGGAACAGGAACATCTGGGAATGCGTCGGCCCGGTATGGGCGCTGCGCGGCACCCAGTCGTCGCTGTGCAGGTCCATGTCGGCATCATATTCCATATGCGTCGCCATCGGGCTGTTGAAATACCAGAACCAGTTCGAGCCGAACTTGTGCCGTCCCGGCCCCCAGAAGCTTTCGTAGCCCTTGTTGACCATCCGCGTGCCCGCCAGCATCAGTTCGGTCGGGCCCTGCATGTGGAAGGCGATATGTTCCAGACCCTGCATGTATTCGGGCGTCTGGATCAGGAACAGCGTGTGGTGGTCGCGGCAGGCGCCGGGCCGCAGGAAGGGGCCGGCATCCTCGAAACGATCAGTGACGCGGAATTTCAGGCGCTCGACATAGAAGGCCTCGGCCTGTTTCAGGTTCGGCACGAAGTAGACGATATGCGACAGGGTGCGGGGCAGGGCGGGGACGTCTTCGTTCGCGGCCACCTCGTCTTCCAGCCGCTGCGGTGCGGCGCCCGGCGAATTGACCCGTTCGCCCGGCAGGTCCAGCACCCGCCGCGTGGTGACCCGAAAGCCCAGCACAAAGCCTGAATCGTCCACCGTCTCGAAGCCGCCGTCGGGGGTGTCGGTGACGGTGCGGTCGGTTTCCAGCTCGGCGCGGATCTCGGCCAGGGCCGTGGCATCGGTGACGCCGTAAACCGATTTGCGCAGCATCGTGGCGGTGGGCAGCGGCGGCGGCAGCGAAGCGTCGTCGCGCGGCCGGATCCGGATCGCGGTGCCGTCGAGTGCCTCGAACAGGTCCGGCGCCACCCGGGTCAGGCCGAAATCGGTCAGGTAGGTGGCGCAGGCCGCCACGTCGTCCACGCCAAAGACGACCTCGTCAGGGCCGATGATTTGCATTCTTTCCTCCCGGGAACTTTCCTCGGGATCAGTCTAGAACGCGGAAACGCATTGAAAAAATCGTAGTTTCCAATCCGTAATATCGGCCCCGCCGATAGGCCCTGGCCGCTCAGGCGGCGCAGGCTTCTGGGGCGTGGGCTGCGACGATGCGCTCGCGCACCCAGCTCAGGCAGTCGTCCGATCCCGACTGCACATGCCATTGCAGGTGCTCGGTCAGTGGCGGGATCGCCACCGGGGCGGGCAGGATCCGCAGGTCAAGGGCCGAGGCAAAGGTTCCCGCCAGGCGGCGGTGCATCAGCGCGATGCGGTCGGTGTGGGCGACCAGGTAGGGCATCGCCAGAAAGCTTTCGGCCTCGCAGGCGATGCGGCGGCTTTCGGCGTGGTTCTCGACGAACCAGGTCTCGAAGGTGGGCCGGAAGGTGGGGAACCGGGCGACGACATGCTCGGCGGCAAAGAATTCCTCGGTCGAAATCGCCTCTCCCAGCCAGCTGTTGCCCCGGGCCGCCACCACCACGTAATCGTCGCGGAACAGCGCGACCGAGGGATGGCCCTTGGCGCGGCAGGGTTCCGGCATCAGCATCAGCTCGACATCGCCGCGTTCCAGGCAGGCCTGTGGATCTGCGCCGGGTCCCTGGATCTCGAACTGCAACAACGGTGCCTGCCGTGAGATCTCCTGCAGTGGTCGTTGCAGCCCGGTAAGCGTCGCATAGTCCGACGCGATGATGCGGATGCGCCGTTCGGCTGTGCGCGGGGTGAAATCGGGCGAGCGCAGGATCGTCCTGTCGATCTGCATCAGCGTGCTGCGCACCTTGTCCGACAGCTCGCTGGCGCGCGGTGTCAGCACCATCTGGCGCCCCACCTGGGTCAACAGGTCATCGCCGAAATAGTCGCGCAGGCGCGCCAGCGCCCCCGACGTGGCCGATTGCGACAGGCACAGCCTGTCGGCAGCGCGGCTGACGTTCTTCTCGCTCAGCAGGATGTCCAGTGCCACCAGCAGATTGAGATCGAGCCCCTTGAACCTCATACGTCCTCCCATCGACAGAAGTGATAGCTCGACTGCGAAATAGTCGTGCCCCAAATCTTGTACGACCAACCAAATAAAGCAAGCTGGTTCTGGAGCGGAACTGTAAATTTCTTTCAAAACCGTTTTATATCAATGGCGTGAATGGATTACCATGCCGTGGCACCGCCGTCGATGCGCAGGTCGGCCCCGGTCACGTAGAGGCTTTCGTCGGATGCAAGGTAGATGGCCAGATGGCCGATGTCGGTGGTCGTGCCCAGCCGGTCGACCATGCATTTGGCGCGGACCTGGGCCATCAGGGGCGTGTCCAAGTGCTGGGCGGTTTCCTCGGTCACGGTGAAGCCGGGGGCGATGGTATTGGCGCGGATGCCATGCGGGCCGCCCTCCATCGCAATCTGCCGGGTCATCGCCAGCACCGCGCCCTTACCGGCGGTATGGGCGATGGCGGGCAGGCCCAGCAGCGCCGTATGGGCATTGGCCGAGGCGAAGTTCACCACCGAGGCACGTCCCGAGGCCACCAGCAGTGGCCACAGCGCCCGGCTGGCCAGGAAGGCGGTTTCGACCTCGCCGCGCAGCGTCAGCTGAAAGTCGGGCAGCGTCATCTCGGGCAGGGGGGCAAAGCGGCAGATGCCTGCGGCGTTGACCAGGATGTCGAGCGCCCCGTCGAATATCCCGGCTGCCGCCTGCGCCAGCTGCGCCACGGCCGCCTCATCGGTCAGATCGGTCGGGTGGGCGGTCAGTCCCGGGGTGATGGTCTGAAGTTCCAGCAGCGGCTCGGCCGTGATGTCGACCGCCAGAACGGCGGCCCCTTCCGCCACCATCATCCGCGCGATCTCGCGCCCGATGCCGCGCCCGGCGCCGGTCACCACCGCGCGCTTGCCCTTCAATCTGTTCGTCATGGTCGTCCTCCCTGATGGCTGCATCCTAGAAGGCCCTGCCAGCATTGAGAAATCCGACGAATCCATCATGGCCATCGGTGAAATCGATAGCCGCCGACCGGGGCGCCGATGATTCCATCTTGCCAGTCTTCGGGGGGGCTCCTATAAGTTGTTTGTTCGACCAACTAAATATCTGCGGGTGGAGGTCTGCGGCATTTGGCGGGGGGGGAGGGGAGGCCCCTGAACAGAGCTGCGGCATCGGCCGCGCGGTGATTTCACCTTCCGAACGACCGGGCCCGGGACGGGTCCGACGATGCCGGGGTTGCCCCCCGGCCTGCGCCCGTCCGGGCCGCGAGAGGAGCGCGGCCCGGATCTTCACCCGCTCTGCCGCCGCGGCCGCAGTGCCTTCCCGCAGGAGGGCCCGTGGTCGCCCGCGCCATCTGCTCGCCATTCCGGAGGTTCCAATGCCCGCCCAGATCCTGAAGGTCGCGCCCCGGCCGCAACCCGTGACGGCAGCGCCGCTGATCCGCTTTGCGGGCGTGGGCCTCAGCTTTGGCCGCACCGAGATTCTGCGCGGCATCGACCTGGAAATCGCAGCCGGGGAATTCGTCAGCGTCATCGGCCCCTCGGGCTGCGGCAAGACCACCTTGCTGCGGCTGCTGGCGGGGCTGCAGAAACCTTCGGCCGGGCAGGTCAGTATGGCGGGGCGCCCGCTGCGCGGGCCAGCGCCGGATATTGCCGTGGTGTTCCAGGATTATGCGAATGCGCTGCTGCCCTGGCGGACGGCTGCCGGCAACGTGGCCCTGGCGCTGGAGGCCCGCGGCGTGCCGCGCCCCGAACGCGCCGCCCGCATCGCCGAGCTGTTGCAGATGGTGGGCCTTGGCGCCCATGCCGAGCGCTTTCCCGCGCAGATGTCGGGGGGCATGCAGCAGCGTCTGCAGATCGCGCGCTGCCTGGCCCAGGATCCTTCGGTACTGCTGATGGACGAACCCTTCGGGGCGCTGGATGCGATGACCCGTCATAAGCTGCAGGACGAGCTGCGCGGCATTGTCCGGCGCACCGGCGTCACCGCCTTCTTCGTCACCCATGACCTGGAAGAGGCGATCTATCTGGGGGACCGGGTGATCGCGCTGGCACCGCATCCCGGGCGCATTGCGCACAGCTTCCCGGTGACGCTGCCGCCGCAGCGCGATCAGCTCTCGACGCGCGAAGATCCGGCCTTCCTGGCGCTGCGCCGGGCGCTGTTCGACTTTATCCAGGAGGCCTCGGCATGAAGGGGGCGGTGCTGCCGTTGGGGCTGGTGCTGGCCTGGCAGGGGACTGCGACGGTTTTCGGCCTGCAGTCTGACACGCTGTCGGATCCGCTGCAGGTGCTGGCGGCGCTGGCAGCGGGTCTGGGCGATGCCTCGATCCTGCGGGCCACCGTACAGACGGTGGGGGCGGCCGCCGCCGGGCTGATGCTGGGCGCCGGGCTCGGGGCGGTGACGGGGCTGGTCTGCGGCCTGCTGCCGGTGCTGTCGCGGCTGCTGCGGCTGCTGATCGAGGTCCTGCGCCCGGTGCCCGCCGTCGCCATGATCCCGATCGCGCTGCTGGTCTTCGGCTTTGGTGCGCGGCTGGAAATCTCGGTGGTGGGCTTTGCCTGCTTCTTCCCGATGCTGATCCTGACCGAGACCGCGGTGCGCGGCCTGCACCCCTTGGGCCGTGACGTGGCGCGGATGCTGCGGCTGTCGCTGCCGCAGCGGGTCGTCAAGATGGTGCTGCCGGCGATCCTGCCACGGCTTTTCGTGGCGCTCAGGCTGTGTGCCGGGATCGCGCTGATCGTCGCCGTCACGGTCGAGATCTCGTCCAATCCGATGGGGCTGGGTTACCGGCTGATGCTGGCGGGGCAGTCGATGCGCCCGGCGGACATGTTCGCGACCCTGCTGTGGATCGGGCTGCTGGGCTGGGGGCTGAACCTGGCACTTGTCCGGGCCGAGCACTGGCTGTTTGCGACCGGTGCCCGGGCATGAGCGCGCGGCGGCATCTGGCCTGGGGGCTGGCCAGCCTTCTGGTGCTGGCGATGGCGATCGGGCTGTGGTCCTGGATCGCGCGGGCGGGGCTGGTCTCGGCAGTGTTCCTGCCGGGCCCCGAACGCACCTGGGCGGCCATCGTCAAGGGGCTGCAAAGCGGCGTTCTGGTGCAGCAGACCGGGCAGACGCTGCGGCGGATGGTGCTGGGCTGGGGGCTGGCCTCGGTGCTAGGGATCGGCGCGGGGGCGGTGATCGGGCTTTCGGCGCGGGCAAGGGTCTGGGTGCTGCCGCTTCTGGAAGGCATCCGGCCGCTGCCCGCTTCGGCGGTGGCGCCGGTGGCCATCGTCTTCCTGGGCCTGAGCGAGCAGATGATCCTGGTGCTGATCGCCTTCGGGGCGCTCTGGCCGATGCTGCTGACCACCGCCCATGGCGTGGCATCGCGGCCCGCGCGCCTGGCCGAGGTCAGCCGCTGCCTGGGGCTGAGCCGCACCGCCTATCTGCGCAAGATCGCCCTGCCAGGGGCCCTGCCGGACATCTTCGGCGGGCTGCGGCTGGGGCTGACGGTGGCGCTGATCCTTGCCGTGGTGGGCGAGATGATCACCGCCCAGGGGGGCCTTGGCACCCGCATCCTGCTGGCCGCGCGGTCGTTCCGTGCGCCCGACATCTTTTCCGGGGTCGTCGTGCTGGGGCTGATCGGGCTGGCCAGTAACGCGATCCTTTCGCTGGCCGAGGCGTGGCTGCTGCGCTGGCGCCCCCGCTGACCCCGGCCCGCCAAGCCCCTGTAGGAGAGACTGACATGCGTTCCCCCCTTGCCCTGGCCACGTTGCCGCTTCTGGCGGCCACGCTTCTGGCCCAGCCGCTTCACGCCGAGACCCGGGTGAAGATGCTCTATACCGCCTCGGCGCCCAATGCGCTGGCCTTCGTCGCCCAGGATCAGGGCTTTTTCCAGGCCCATGGGCTGGCAGTGGACCTGCAGCTGGCGCAGAATATCTCGGTCATCGTGCCGGGGGTGTTCTCGGGGTCGGCGCAGGTCGGGCTGACCACGGCGACCGTCGCCTTCCAGGCCATCGACAATGGTCTGGATCTGCGCGCCTTCGCCACAACCAATGCCTTTCCCGACCCCTCGGCCGCGGGGCTTCTGGTGCAGCCGGGCAGCACCATTGCCTCGGCCGGGGATCTGGCAGGGCAGCGGATCGGGGTGCCGGGCATCGGCGGCCTGCTGGACGTGGTGATGCGCAAATGGGTGCTTGAGAACGGCGGCGATCCGGCAGAAATCGACATCGTGGAATATTCCCTGCCGCAGACCGGTGACATGCTGCGCGCCCACCAGGTCGACGGCGTGGTGACCGTCGATCCCTTCATGAGCCGCGCCCTGCAGGACGGCGCGGGCCGCGAGGCCGGCAACATCATGAGCGTCATTCCCGACGGCACGGCGGGAACGCTGTTCGTCGCCACTGCCGACTGGGCGGGCCATCACCCCGAGGCGGTCGCGGCGATGCAGGAGGCATTGGAGGATGCGCTGGCCTTCATCCGCGACCATGATGCCGAGACCCGCGACAGCCTGGCCCGCCACACCACCCTGCCGCCGGCGGTGGTGGCGGGGATGACGCTACCGGCGTTCTCGACCCATCTCGACCCGGAACGCAGCCTGGGCTTCTGGAACGAGCTGGCGCAGGAACAGAGGCTGATCTCGGGGCCGGTGGATCTGGCGAAGGTGGTCATTCCCTATCCGGCGGACTGATCCGGCGCCGGGGTGGCGAACACCGCCCCGGCAATGCGCTGCGCCAGATCCGGCGGCAGCGGCTGGCCGTTCAGCAGCCGGTACCAGAAGGCGCCGTGGATGAAATCCGACAACAGTTCGGGGTCGGCCGTGGCGGGAAGCTCGCCCCGGGCGCGGGCATCGTGCAGCAGTGCCAGCATGATTGCCTCGCGCGGGGCCGAGAACCGCGCCCTGAAGACCGGCAGAAAGCCCGGCTCGGTCAGGGTGGTGGCGATCAGCCCGCGCAGGGTGTCGCCATCGGCCGAGAGATCGGCGAAGATGGCGCGCAGGAAATTCTCCAGCAGCACCCGCCGGGGTTCGGGGCCCGACAGGTCGGGGTCGGGCTGGCTGGCGATCTCGAAAATGGCATGCAGAACCAGCTCGGCCTTGCTGTCCCAGCGGGCATAGAGGGTCTGCCGCGAGACGCCGGCGGCGCGGGCGATGTCGGAAATCGTCACCCCCGCATAGCCGTGTCGGCGCACCAGCCGCAGCGCCGCCTGCTGCAGGTCGCGACGGGCCGCGGGTTTGCGCGGCCGGCCGGCCATTGGTTTCACCGTCGTACTCAGAAGGACACCTGCGGCAGGGCGATGGCATGGTGCGAGACCTGGGGCGGCGCCGCGAAATGCGGCCCCACCAGCGCGCGCCATTCCTGGAACAGCGGGCTGCTGCGGAAATCGACGGTATGCGCCTCCAGGGTGTCCCAGCCGATCAGCACGCTGTAGCTGTCGGGCGCCTCCAGGCCACGCAGCAATTGCAGGCCGCGGCAGCCCGGGGCGCGGGCGAAGACGCTGGCGGCTTCGGCAACGGCGGCCTCGAAGGCCGCGTTCTGTCCCGCGATGACGCGGATCTGTGCCAGTTCCAGGATCATGCCGCCACCCCGTTGAAGAAGCGGTTCAGCCGCGCATAGCCCGGCACGTGCACCGAGGTCCCGCCATCCGCCGCCATCGCCTGGCCGGTGATGTAGCGCGCCGCGTCCGAGGCCAGGAAGGCCACCAGATGGGCGATGTCCTCGGGCGCGCCGAGGCCGGGTGTCAGGGTCTCTTCCTCGACCGTCTCGCGCAGCTCGGCCGGCAGATGCGCCAGCGCCGAGGGCGTGCCGGTCAGCCCCGGCAGCACCGCGTTGCAGCGGATGCCCAGCTTGCCGTGGCTGGTGGCGATGGCGCGGGTCATCTGGATCACCGCCGCCTTCGAGGCCGAATAGGCCGCCTGGATCACATTGCCCTGCAGCGCCAGGTTCGAGGCGGTGTTGATGATCACGCCGCGCCGCGCAGGCGTCATCAGCCGCAGCGCCTCGCGGCACGAGATCATGGTGCCCCGGGTGTTGACGGCAAAGGCGGCATCCCAGTCGTCGGTGCGCATGTGTTCGATGTCGCCATCGCGCTGCGCCTGGTCGGCGGTCAGCAGGGCGGCGTTGTTGTCGACGATGTCGAGACGCCCGTAGCGCGCTTCGGTCGCGCGGTACATGGCGCGGATGCTGTCCTCAGAGCCCAGGTCCAGCGTCAGCGCGATGGCCTCGTGACCGCTGGCGCGCAGATCGGCGGCGACGGCCTCGGCGCGGTCGGTGGCAATGTCGGCCACCACGATGCGCGCGCCGCTTTCGGCCATGATGCGGCAGGTCGCGGCGCCGATGCCGCCGGCGCCGCCGGTGATCAGGGCGACCTTGCCTTCCAGTTCGTAATGCATGTCATCCTCTCCTCAGGATGGAAAATTGCCGGCCGCCACCACTTCGACGATCAGGTCGCAGGGGTCGCGGAAGAAGAAGGCGGCCGCGGGGGGGCGCGGATCGCCGGGCCCGAGGCACGGATCGGCCTCGGGGTGCATCGGATCGCCGGGGGCGCGGATCACCCCGATGATCGTCACGTCGTCGCGCGCCGCCAGCACATCGAGCGCCTGCTGGCAGTCGGGCACGGAAAAGCACGGATGCTTGGTGCCCTGCTCGTCCAGATCGGTGTTTGGGGCGCGCCGCGCCGCCGGCACCGGCGCCGATCCGGCCTTCTGGAACAGCTCCAGCCGGAAGCCGTCGCGGTGCAGGAAGGCCAGATGCGTGTCGATCGGGGCGATATGGCGGCGCTCTTCGACCTCCAGGCCGAAGACCTGGGTGTAGAAGGCGATGGCGCGGTCCAGATCGCCCACCGACAGCCCGACATGATGCCAGCGCAGGCCCGGGAACAGCCCGTCAGCCATGGGCCGCGGCCTGCAGCCGGGCGTCATGATCGCGCTGCGCCTGCGCCAGATCGGGCGCGAAGGTGGCATCGGTCAGGATGAAGGCCATCCGTGTGATGCCCTGGCTGCGGTTGGTCCAGGCATGGATCGTGCCGCGCTGCACCACCATGTCGCCCTGTTCCAGCACGACCTCCTGGTCATCCAGTAGCAGCACGATCTGCCCTTCCAGTACGATACCGTAGTCGATGCTTTCGGTGCGGTGCATCAGCGGATGGCGGCCCGGCAGGGTGTGGGCGGCGTTCTCGGCCAGACCCACGGCGGCAAACAGCCGTTCGGCCTGGTCACGGTCGAATTCCGGGCCCTCGTCGCCCTCGGGGGGGATGTCGACGAAGCGGATCACCGTGCCGCCGGGGGGCGGCGCGGTTTCGGTCCGGCCCAGCGTCGGCTCGGATGTGGCGGGGGTGACGACCGGATCGCCACCGGTGTTCCACAGCTCGTAGAACGACAGGTCCTGCTGGACATCCGAGCGCGTGATCACCGGTGGTGCGCCATCCGACAGCACCACGGCGCGTCCCGCGCCATCATGACCGGTAACGACTCGTCTGACGGTTCGTTGCATGGGAGGCCTCCTCTTATTTGGTTGTATGGCTAACCAAATAAAATGCCTCAGGCAAGCCCCTTCCCGTCCCGCCACTTTTCGGCAGGCACAGAAATCTGTATTCCGTTATTCAACATTCTATCGCGGTTATCCGATAGGCGGAGGAGCTCTGAAGGAAGAACTCATGTCTCAGTACGACGTGGTCGCCATGGGGGCGGGCCACAATGGCCTGGTCGCATCCTGTTATCTGGCCCGTGCCGGCAAGAAGGTGCTGGTGCTGAAACGCCAGGGCTGACCGGAGGGCGTGTGGTCACCCGGGAAATCACCCCCCCGGCTATCGCCACGACCTGCACAGCTCGGTTCACACCATGATCCAGGGCAACCCGATGCTGGCCGAGGACGAGTTGGAGCTGAAATCGAAATACGGGCTGAACTGATGCTACCCGGAGGTGCCGCTGGCCTCGCTGTTTTCCTGACAACCAGGTGCTGGTCACCTACAAGGACCTCGACAAATCCTGTGCCGAGATCGCCCGCTTCAGCGAGAAGGACGACCGCACCTACCGCGCCTTTGCCGAGCGCGCGATGCGGATGATGCCGATGATCGTGGCGGGCTCCTACGCGCCGCCGATCCCCTGGGGGCCGTTCATGGCGATGCTGGATTCCGAGGCCGAGGGCCGGGTGATCCTGGATGCGATGAACCGCTCGTCGCTGGATATCAGCAACCAGCGCTTCGAGGACGACCGGGTCAAGATCCACCTGCTGAAGCTGGTGAGCGAGAACCTGCAGCTGCCGGACGAGCTGGGCACGGGGATGGGCATCTTCATCATGCCGGGGATCATCCACACCTATGGCATGTCGCAGCCGCTGGGAGGCTCGGACGGGCTGACGGATGCGCTGGTGCGCTGCCTTGAGGACTAGGGCGGCGAGCTGCGGCTGAACACCGAGTTCTCGAAGATCCGGACCTTGGGCAGCGAGGCCCTGTGCGTCCGGCTGAGCACCGGCGAGGAGATCATGGCGAAGGACGCGGTGATCGGCGCCATCCACCCGCATGTGCTGGGCAAGTTCATCGAGGGGCTGGACCCCGATGTCGAGGCCCGCGGCAAGGCGGTGACGCTGTCGACGCAATCGCTGTTCGTCAGCCATTACGACTTGAAGGAGCGCACGACCTACCGCGCCGGCACCAAGGCCACCGCGGCGGTGATGCTGGAATATTTTCCCTATACCGACCTCGACAGTATGCTGGACGATTTCGACCAGCTGCGCCGCCGGCGGATCCCCCGACGCCGTCTGCTGGGCGGCGGCGACGAGACCCACGGCGATCCGACGCGCGCCCCCGAAGGTGCGGGGATCTTTCCTTCGATCACCATGGTGCCCTACGACATCGCGGGCAAAGGGCCGCAGCACTGGGACGAGATCAAAGAGGATTATGCCGCCGAGACCCTGCGCCAGTACGATCCGTTCATCTCGAACCTGACCGCCGACAACATCATCGCCTCCAGCCACTGGTCGCCCCTCGACATGGAGTGGTCCTCGCCGAATTCCTTCGTCGGCGGCGACATGCACGGCTGCGCGCCGTTCCTCTACCAGACGATGTGCCACCGGCCGGCATCCGATCTGGGCCAGTACACCGTGCCGGGGATCGAGGGAATGAATCTGATGGGGCCGTTCCAGCACCCGGGCTGTGGTGCCTTCGGTACGGGCGGGCCACCGTGCTGCGCATGTTCGACGACCTGGGTATCGCTTTCGAAAGGGTGATCGCATGAAGATCCTGGACAATACCGGTAAGGAACTGATGACCGTCTCGGCGATTGCCCCGGACGAGGGCAACTTCCTGGTGATCCGCAGCAAGATCTTCGGCGCCATGCCGATGTCCGCCAAGCCGAGCCCGCAAGAGGTGCGCGCGGCACTCAGGATGCTGGGACCGCCGGACGATCTGGTTCCTGCTGGCGACGCTGCTGAGAAGGTTGGTCTTGGTTTCGGCTCGAGAGCGTGGCCGACATAGAGATGCTGAACGGCGCCGTGCGGTTCCACGGGCTCGAGGGGATGCGCGCGCATTACATGACCCGCATCTGGCCCCATTTCGAGGAACGGCTGGAGGGGCAGCGCTTCCTGTCCTCGTCAGCCCATGTGGCGATCGAGAAGTGGACCCGTTTCTTCGCCCTTGGCTCGACAGAAACGCTGTTCGGCCCGGTCCGGACGGATGAACGGTACCTTTATTACGGGTTGATCTTCTACGATCTGCGAGACGGGCGGTTCAGTGCGATCACGGTGTCCTACAACAGCTTCGACCGGCTGAATGCCGATGGCAGCCGCCAGGCCATGGGCCTGCCGCACTAGCGGCCCGGGATGGCATGGGGGGCGCCGGAAGGGGGGCTGCCTGTGTCGGGCGATTGCCGCGCCCGACGCGATTGCCTAGCGTCTCGCCATGTTGACCGAATCCCAGATCGCGCCGTTGCTGAGCATCGGCGAACCCCGTGGCCCCGGCCCCGACACCCGCCTGTCGGGGCTGGTGGCGCTGGCCCGACAGATGGGCCCCGTGCCGCCCGACCGCGACACTCCCGTGCGCGAGGTCGTCGCGCGGCTGGGCGACAACTGGTCGCCGCTGATCCTGCAGATCCTTGCCACCGGCAGCTATCGTCACGCGACGCTGAAGCGCCTGATCGCGGCCTTCGCCTCGGAGGAGGAGATCTCGCAGCGGATGCTGACCCTGCGGCTGCGGGCGCTGGAACGGGACGGCTTCGTCGCCCGCCATGTCCAGGACGAAGTGAAGCCGCCGCGAGTCAGCTATGCCCTCACGCCGCTGGGCCGGGAGCTGCAACAGGAACTGACGCGTCTGCTGAGCTGGATCGAGCAGGCAAGTCCGCGGATCGAAGCGGCGCGGCAGGGCTTCGCCGGGGATCGCTCGCCGCGGTGATGCCGGCGGCGGCATAGGCTAGCAGGCTGTCGTAGGCGCGCTGCAGATCCCCCGCCGCCGCCCGGCCGCCGGTGATCTGGTCCAGCCGCCGGTGCCGCGAGACCGTGGTCAGCATCAGATGCAACGTCATCGTGAAGGCCCGCGCCAGGGCGTCCTCGGGGGCGTCAGGCAAGGCTTGGCGAAGCCGCGCGATGAACTCGCGCGCCAGGGCGTCGAAATGCTCTCCCAGCAGATCAAGCCAGCGGTCATCCTCGCCCATGCGGGCCAGCACGCGCATATAGGCGGCCCAGCCGGGGTCCTCGTTCAGGGTGATCTGCTCGAAGAGCGGCCGCATGAAGGCATCTAGGATCGCCTGCGGCGGGGCATCGGGGGGCAGGGCCTCCAGGCCGGTCCGGCGCAGGGCGCACAGCACGTCCGCCCGCCGCGCCACCACCGCCTCGAACAGCCGGTCCTTGGTGCGGAAATGGTACGAGGCCAGCGCCAGTGTCACCTCGGCCCGGTCGGTAATGTCCCGAAGCGACACGGAATCCATCCCGCGGGCGCCGAACAGGTCTTCGGCGGCATCCAGGATCTTTTTCTTGGTGCGGTCCCCATTGGCCCGCGTGGCCCCTTCTTCGCGCATCGTCCGTCGTCCTCGATTGTCCTGGGAGCAGGTATCGAAAGCATCGATACCTGCCGTGGGTATAAGCGATTTTATCTTTATTTGGTTGGTTATATAAATAAGGAGCCAGAGGGGAAAGGACAACCCACAGGATGCAACCAGCGTCCGGGATGTCGGCCCTGCGGCTTCTGGGAGGAGAGACATGACCGAAATTCGTAACGGCGCCAGCGCCCTGTCGCGCCGTAAGGTGCTGCGTGCGGGCCTGGGCCTGGCTCTTGGCAGCGGGGCTCTTGGGGCGCCCATGATCAGGGCAGCCGGGCGCGACACGATCCGCATCGGCTACATTGCCCCGCTGTCCGGGCTACGCGCGCCCTTCACCGTGTCGACCCGTCACACACTGGACGTGGTGCGCCAGGCGCTGAAGGACGGGTTGACGGTGGGTGGCCGGACCTATGACGTCGAGATCATCGTCAAGGACTGCCAGTCGACGCCGGCGCGCAGCGTTCAGGTCGGCAACGAGCTGCTGCTGAAGGACAAGCCCGATATCATCCTGGTCGCCGATGCCGAGGCCGCCACGGCCATCGGCCCCATTGCCGATGCGCGCCGGGTGCCGACGCTGTCGACCTTCGGGCCCTGGCAGGCCTGGGCCTTTTCGCGCAAGTACGATCCTAAGAAGGGCTTTCCCTACACGTTCCACTTTTTCTTCGGCGCCGACGAGCTGGGCCGCGCCTTCCCGGCGATGTGGGACCATCTGGACACCAACCACCAGATCGGTGCGCTGTTTGCCGACAATGACGCGGGTCGGGTGATGTCGAACCCCGAGATCGGCTTTCCCCCCGCCTTCGAGGAGGCCGGCTATACCTTTGCCTCGGACACCGGGCTGTTCCGTCTTGATACCGACGACTTCTCGACCCAGATCGCGGATTTCAAGCGCAAGGGTGTCGATATCGTCGCCGGCACCGCCTATGAAAACCACATGGCGACCTTCTGGAACCAGGCGGCGCAGATGGGGTTCCAGCCGAAGGTCTGCACCATCGCCTCGGGGCTGTTGTTCCCCTCGTCGGTGACCAACCTTGGCGATCGCGGCCAGGGCATGTCGACCGAGGCCTGGTGGACCCCGGAGATGCCCTTCACCTCGTCGCTGACCGGCCAGAGCGCGGCCGAGGTGGCGCAGGCCTTCGAGGCGGCGGGCAAGCAGCAGTGGACCCAGCCGCTGGGCTACGAACATGCACTGCTTGAGATCGGCATCAACGCCCTGAGGACCTCAAGCGACCCGAAGGACCACGACGCGGTGCGCGATGCGCTGGCCAACAGCCGCAACGAGACGGTGGTGGGCACGGTCGATTTCGCGGGCTCGCCGCTGAAATCGGTGGGCCTGACCCATACGGTTGGCGGCCAGTGGCAGCAAGCGAAGGCGGGTGCCTACCGCTATCAACTTCAGATCGTGGACAATTCCACCAATCCCGCGGTCAACGTGACCGCCGATTTCATGGCGCTGAACTACTGAGGTGCCCCCCCCGGCGGCTGATCCGCCGGGGGCTGTCGATGGGAGGAGAACGGCCAGATGAGCCAAGATGTACCGGTCCTGCAGGTCTCGGGCCTGAGAAAATCCTTTGGCGCGATCACCGTCGCGCGCGATCTCGACCTGGAGATCCGGCAGGGCGAATGCGTGGGGGTGATCGGCCCGAACGGGGCAGGCAAGTCCTCGGTGTTTTCGCTGATTGCGGGGGTGCTGGCGGCGGATGGCGGCCGGGTGATCCTGGACGGCACAGATGTGACGCGGCTGCCTGCGCATCGCCGGGTGCATCACGGCATCGGTCGGGCCTTCCAGATCCCGCAGCCCTTTGCCGGGCTGACGGTCTATGAAAACGTGTTGTCGGCGGCCTGTTCCGGCGCCGGTCTGCGCGGCAGCGCGGCCTCGGACTGGGCCTGCGAGGTGCTGGAGCGCACCGGGCTTGCGCGGCGCGCCGACACGCTGGCGGGGGCGCTGATGCTGCTGGACCGCAAGAACCTGGAGGTCGCGAAGGCGGTGGCCACCCGGGCGAAGCTGCTGATGCTGGACGAGATCGGCGCCGGCCTGACCGAACGCGAGGTCGCCTTCCTGATCGAACGCATCGCCGCGCTGAAGCAGGATCACGCGATCATCTGGATCGAACATATCGCCCATGCGCTGAAGGCCGTCGCCGACCGGATCGTGGTGCTGAACTTCGGCGAGAAGGTCGCCGACGGTCCCTTCGATGCGGTCATGTCCTCGGCCGTGGTGCGCGAAATTTACATGGGTCTCAAGGAAGAGGCCGGCCACGCGGCCTGAGGGGGGGAAGCGGTATGGATGTGATCCAGATCGAACGGCTGGAGGCCTTTTACGGCGACATGCAGGCGTTGTTCGGGGTGTCGCTGGGGCTGCGGGCGGGGGAAACCTTTGCGCTGGTGGGCGCCAACGGGGCGGGCAAGTCGACGCTGATGCGCGCGCTGGTGGGGCTGGTGCGCGACCGGCGCGGCCATATCCGCCTGGGCGGAGAGGAGCTGATCGCGACCAGCCCCGAACAGATCGCGCGCGCGGGCATCGCGCTGGTGCCCGAGGGGCGGCAGCTCTTTGCCTCGCTCACGGTTGAGGAAAACCTGCAGATGGGCGCGATGAACCGCCGTCGCGGGCCCTGGGACCTGGAGGCGATCTATGGCCTGTTTCCGGTGCTGCGCGAACGCCGTCGGCAGATGGCGGTCACCATGTCGGGGGGCCAGCAGCAGATGGTGGCGATCGGGCGGGCGCTGATGGCGAACCCGCGGGTGCTCTTGTGTGACGAGCTGTCTCTGGGCCTGGCGCCGGTGATCGTCAGCCAGATCTACGACAGCTTTGCCCGCATCCGCGCCGAGGGCATGTCGATGATCATCGTCGAGCAGGACATCGAGCGCGCCATCGCGGTTTCCGACCGGATGGCCTGCCTGCTGCACGGCCAGGTGACCCTGCGGGTCGAAGACACGGCGCGCGTCGACATCGACGCGCTTTCCGCCGCCTATTTCGGAGAATGACAGATGGTCTGGGTTGAAACGGTGCTGAACGGGATCTTCCTGGGCGGCCTATATGGCATCCTGGGGCTGGGGCTTGCGCTGGTCTTCGGGGTGATGAAGGTGATCAACGTCGCCCATGGCGACTTCATCGTGCTGTCGGCCTTCATCGGGGTGTTCCTGTCGGCGGCGGTGCCGGGGGTGTCGCCGCTGCTGATCATCCTGCCGGTGGTGGCAATTGCCGCGGGGCTGGGCTGGGCATTCCAGAGCGTGCTGATGAACCGGGTGATCGACAGCGACGACATGCTGGTGCCGATGCTGCTGACCTTCGGCGTCAGCTTCGTGATGCGCAACATCATGCTGGAAACCTTCGGCGCGACGCCGGTGACGCTGGAGGCAGGCGCCCTCAGCCGGGCCTCGTTCCAGGTCGCGGGCCTGCATCTGGGGGTGCTGCCGGTGCTGACGCTGGCGATCTCGGTGGTGCTGTTCGGCGGCCTCAACTGGCTGATCACCCGCACCGAGATCGGCCGGGTGATCCGCGCCACCTCCGACAATACCGCCATCGCGCGGCTGATGGGCGTGCGGCCGGGGCGGATCTATGCGCTGGTCATGGCGCTGTCGCTGGCGCTGGCGGCGGTGGCGGGTCTGCTGCTGGCGATGCGCACCTCCTTCACCCCCAGCAGCGGCATCGACCGCATCCTGATCGCCTTCGAAGTGGTGGTGCTGGGCGGTCTGGGCAGTTTCTGGGGCGCGCTGCTGGCGGGCATTGCCCTTGGGGTGACGCAGCTGGTGGGCTTCCGCTTCGATGCCAATTCCGGCCTGCTTTACGCGCATCTGCTGTTCCTGGCCTTCCTCATCGCCCGGCCGAACGGCCTTTTCGGGAGCAAATGACATGATCCTGCGAATCCTGACCCTTCTTCTGGCGGCGCTGGTCATCGGCTGCGCACCGCTTCTGCTGGATGACGGCCAGCTGTCGCTGGGCATGGAAATGCTGGTCACCTTCGTGATCTGCGCCATGTGGAACGTGCTGGCGGGCTACGGCGGGCTGGTGTCGCTGGGCCATCAGGCCTGGTTCGGCATCGGCGGCTATGCCGTCTTCATCGCCTCGAACGCGTTGAACGTGAACCCGCTGTGGCTGCTGCCGCTGGCGGCGCTGGTGCCGGCGCTGATCGCGCTGGTGCTGACGCCGCTGCTGTTCCGCCTGAAGGACGCCTATTTCGCCATCGGCAGCTGGGTCCTGGCCGAGGTCTTCTACATCCTCGTGCAGCGCTCGGATGCGCTTGGCGGGATCACGGGCATGCCGCTTTTCACCGGCGGGATGCTGGGGGCCTCGATCTATGCCCAGGTGTTCTGGGTGGCGGGCGGGCTGGCGCTGGCGGTGCTGGTGCTGTCCTACCTGGTGCTGCGCTCAGGCTTCGGGCTGGGGTTGATGTCGGTGCGCGACAACGAGGTCGCGGCGGCCTCGATCGGGGTCAACGTGCGGCGCAACCGGCGGCTGGTCTATGCGGTCTCGGCGGCGGGTGTCGGGCTGGCGGGGGCAGTCTACCTGATCCCCAACTACTTCATCCAGCCCGGTATCGCCTTTTCTGCCGACTGGACGGTGATCATGACCTTCGTGGTGGTGATCGGCGGCATCGGCACCCTTGAGGGGCCGATCCTGGGCACGCTGATCTACTTCGCGATCCGCCAGGGCGTGACGGACGGGCTGGGCCTGTCGGGCAGCTGGTACCTTGTGGCGCTCGGGGCGCTGGCGGTGGCGACGATGCTGATGGCGCCGAAGGGGCTGTGGCCGATCCTGCGCGACCGGCTGCACCTGGACTGGCTGTCGGTGCGCAGGCCCTGGCCCGGACGCCCTGACCGCGCGCCGCATCATCAGGCGCCTGCGGAATGAGGGCGCCAGCGCTGGAGCGCCTCTTCGGGCTTGCCGGGCGCCGGGCGCTGGTGACGGGCGGCAGTTCGGGGATCGGCCGCGCCGTGGCCGAGGCCCTGGCCGGCGCGGGTGCGCGGGTGGTCATCGCCTCGGACCGGGCCGGGGACCTGCAGGACTGCTGCGCCGCCGCCAGCGCGGCGGGGCTGGCGATCGAGGGGGTGGAATGCCGCCTGAAGGGCCGCGCCGAGGCCCTGTCGCTGGCCACCCGCGCGGCCGAGCTGGCGGGAGGGGCGCTCGATATCCTGGTCTCGAACGCCGGGATCGAGGGGCCGGTCGGCGCCACCGGTGCTGCGGCTGAGGCCGACTATGCCCGCGTCTTCGACATCAACCTGCACAGTGCCTACTGGCTGGCGGCGGCCTGTCGGCCGGGGATGGCGGCGGCGGGGGGCGGCTCGGTCATCCTGATGGCCAGCCTCTCGGCGTTGCGGGGCAACCGTGGCATCGGGCCCTATGCGATGGCCAAGGCGGGGCTGGCGGCGCTGGCGCGCAACCTGGCGGTGGAATGGGGCCCCGACAACATCCGCGCCAATGCCATCGCCCCGGGGCTGATCGACACGGCCTTCGCGGCGCCGCTGCTGGCGGATCCCGAATTCGTCGCGCGGCGCATCCAGGGCATGACCCCGCTGCGCCGCGCCGGCCGCCCCGAGGAGATCGCCGCCGCGGCGCTGTTCCTGGCGGGACCGGGCGGCGCCTTCGTTACCGGTACCACGCTGGTGGTCGATGGCGGCACGCTGATCACCGATGGCAGCTAGCGCCCTAGTAACTGTATCTTTCGGGAGTGACGGGGCTCCCAATTCCCGCCGTCTTTTGCAGAGAGCATTGGCGATAATGACGAGCTTGCGTGCGACCGCTGTCACGATGACTTTGTGCGGCTTGCCGGCCCGGCCCTGCGGAGCCGATCCGCGAAGGCTTTGAGCGTCGGGTTGTGATGCGAGGCGACAAATGCCGCCCGGACCAGGACATGCCTCAGCGCACGCCTGCCACCGGCGATGGTGCGCTTGCCGCGCAGTCTTCCACTGTCCTGTGCCACAGGCGCCAGACCGATCAGTGCCGCAGCTTCTTCGCCGATGAGAGCACCGAGCTCGGGAAGTCATTGCCCGGCAGGGCATTGCGAAGCAATGGCCCGAGAGGGTCGGCGATCAGCGTTGAGCCGGCGACCGGTCCGATGCCGGGAACGGAACGAAGGATCCGCGCGGTGTCCGCAAGATGGCTGTCGCGACCGAGAAGCTCTGAAATTCGGTTTTCCAACTCGGCAATCGCGACTTCCAACTGCTCTTTCAGCTCTACATCGATATCCTCGAACAGCTCTGCAGCTCCGGATTTCCGATGCTCCCGGATCTGCGCCAGGAGCCGCTTTCGCATTTCGACCACCTGTGCCCGCATGGTGGCCAAGGCTCTGAGAAGACGTAGATGTTCCGCGGGAAGTGTTCGTCCCGCCTCAGGCCTGAAGACTAGGAAGCGCCTTAAGAGTTCGGCATCGATCCTCTCGGTCTTGGCGCGGGTTCCAGGGCTGTGCGCGAAGGCCGTGACTTGGTCCGGCGGCACTTGGCGGGCTTCGAATCTTGCATCCTCCAGATAGAACCAGAGGCGCCATTCCTGCCCGCCCGTCGCTTCGAAGCACACGATAGCCCCGCGGTTTCGGGCCAGATTGGCCACGGCAACATGACCATCGACATCTTCACATTTGCCTGATCGACACCCGTGCCATCCGCTTTCACGCGAACCTTCACGGTGTAGTCGACGATGCGTTTGACATGCACCAGTACCTTCATCGTCTTTCTCTTGGTCGGGGTGTCAGGCCCGAAGGGCCCATAGCGCGAGAAGCGGAGTGTCGCCGCTTTTCATCGCGTGGGTTTCTGCCGGCGGAACGTAGAAGCTGCCGCCGATGCCGGGGGTGAACCAATCCACCGATCCGACCCGGAATTCGCCTGGGGACAGGGTCAGGTAGGTTTCCTCTGGGGAATGCGCGTGGTCAGGATAGCGGGTTTCAGGGGCAAGCAGGCTGAGGCCGATCCAGATATCCTGCCGATCCTGCAGACCACCCGGTCCTGCAATCATGGCGTTGGCATGTGCGGCGGAAAATCCCTCCGAGGCGTTGGGGCCATCGGCGCGCGGGCGCCAGCAAAGCTGTGGCACCAGCGTCCCGATCGCTTCGATCAAGGGCGCCACCGCGGCAGTGCCACCCGCCCTGGCCAGGGCGGGCGCCAGGTATCGGTCGACGACCGGTGCTGTCCGGGCTGCAATCGGTCCGTGAGCCTGTGCTGGCCGTGCCCCTTGCATTGCGACCAACATCGCGCGGGACCGTGGATCTTGCGCCCGCGTTACGGTGATCCGCAGCGCGAGTTCGACGAAGGACGTTAGAGCAATCGCGGTCATTCCGGGGCCTCAGAGGTGACGCACGAGGCGCAGCGCGTCGTAGATCGCCGCGTGGGTGTTGCGTGCCGAGATCGCGTCGCCGATCCGGTAAAGGCCGAAACGGCCCTTGGGATTGCGGGCCACTTCCTGCCGCGCGCCGACGACCAGGGCTTCGTAGTCGACCTCGCCCAGGTTGCGCGACAGGTTGCGCAGTTCGAAATAGACTTCGTCGAGGGGGCGGGTGCCGTGGTTCACCACAACCTGGTCGACCCTGCGTTCCTTGGCGTAGTCACCATAGTCGGACCCAAGTACCGCGCGCAGGATATTGCCTTGCCGCACCACGGCCCGCAGCCGCCAGGTCACCGTGAAGGTGGTATCGCGGTTCTGCAGGTTGCGCAGATAGGGCACCAGGTTCATCGCCATGACCTCGGGGGCGAAGCTGCGGTCCGGGGTGACGATCTCGACCTTGGCGCCGCACTCGGAGAGCAGGTCTGCGGCCTGGAGGCCGGCGTGATCTCCGGCGTCGTCGAAGACCAGCACGTTCTGGCCCGGCTTCACGTCGCCCGACAGGATGTCCCAGGCCGAGACGACCAGTTCGTTACCCTCTGCCAAGACCTCGGTATGGGGCATCCCGCCGGTGGCGATGATGACCTCGTCGGGGGAGGTCGTCAGTACATCCGGGGCATCGGCATAGCTGTTGAAGTTGAAGGTGACGCCCAGCTTGTTGCACTGATCGAAGCGCCAGGCCACGATTGAGGACATTTCGCGGCGGCGTTCCTGCAGCGCGGTGAGACGGATCTGCCCGCCCGGCTGGTCGGCGGCTTCGAAAACGGTCACTTCGTGGCCGCGTTCGGCGGCGACCCGGGCAGCTTCTAGACCGGCCGGTCCGGCGCCAACGATGGTCACGCGCTTCTTTTCGGGTGCCGGGGCAATGCTGTGCGGCTGTTCGATCTCGCGCCCGGTCGAGGGGTTGTGCAGGCAGAGTGCCATGCCGCCTTGATAGATACGGTCCAGGCAGTAGTTCGCGCCGACGCAGGGGCGAATGTCATCTTCGCGGCCTGCGACGATCTTGCGTACCAGGTGCGGGTCGGCCATGTGAGCGCGGGTCATGCCCACCATGTCCAGTTTCCCGCTGGCGATCGCGTGGCGGGCGGTGGCCACGTCGGGGATCTTGGCGGCGTGGAAGGTCGGGAAGTTGGTTGCCGCCCGGATGCGCCCGGCGAAATCCAGGTGTGGGGCGTTCTTCATACCCTGGATCGGGATGTTGTCGGTTAGCCCGGCATCGGTGTCGATATGGCCCTTCACCACGTTCAGGAAGTCGACCAGCCCGCTGTCTTTCAGGCGGTGCGAGATCTCGATCCCGTCCGCTTCGGTCAGGCCACCGGCCAGGTCTTCGTCGCCAGTGTAGCGCACGCCCAGCAGGAAGTCCTCGCCGCAGCGCTCACGGATACCCTGAAGGATGTCGAATGTGAAACGCAGGCGGTTGTCGAGCGAGCCGCCATAGGGACCGGTCAGGTCGTTGGTCAGGGGCGACCAGAATTGATCCATCAGGTGGCCGTAGGCCTGGATCTCGACGCCGTCGAGGCCCGCTGCCTTCATGCGTTCCGCGGCCTGGACGTAGTCCTCGACGATGCGGGCGATGTCCCAGTCTTCCACCTTCTTCGGAAAGGCCCGGTGAGAGGCTTCGCGTTCGTGGCTGGGCGAGACGACGGGCAGCCAGTCGGCCTTGTCCCAGCGGGTGCGGCGACCCAAATGGGTCAGCTGGATCATCACCGCGCAGCCTTCGTCATGGCATTCCTGCGTCAGCTTCGCCATGTGGCCGACGACTTCGTCCTTCCAGGCCAGGATGTTGTTAAACACCGGCGGGCTGTCGCGGGACACGCTGGCGGAGCCTGCGGTCATCGTCATGGCCACGCCCGCCTTCGCCCGCTCGACGTGATACGCGCGATAGCGCTCCTTCGGCATGCCGTCCTCGGGGTAGGCCGGTTCATGGCTGGTGATCATGATGCGGTTCTTCAGGGTCAAATGCTTGAGCTGATACGGCTGAAGCAGGGGATCGTTCGACATGTCCGTGGCCTTCTTCGCTATGGGTGGCTGCGCTGAGGTGAAGACTTTCTAAAAATGTACATTTGTGTCAATAAAAAGGTCATATGTGACTATTGATGTGGTGTGCCTCGGTGGTAGATCCGAGGTCAGTACAAGTGAAATATCTTATATATTTAAATATATCAATGTGTTGCACATTTTGTGTTGAGCGGACCTTCTGCCCAAAAGCGCGGCGATTTCGATTGACAGGTCTGTTCAGCCCTGTCTGTTCTCGCGTCCAATTCGGTGCCACATGTACATTTGGTGGTGTCCGGTGCTATGACGAAAGGGGCGGGCCACCCGCTGGGCAGGAACGGAGCCATCATGACGCAGGAGATGCAGACGGATCGAGGCTGGCGCGGGTCGCCGGAGCTTTGGCTGGATGCGGCCTATGAGGCGCTGGTCGAGAAGGGCGTCGACGGGGTGAAGATCATGCCGCTGGCCAATGCGCTGCAGCTGTCTCGGACCAGTTTCTACTGGTTCTTCAAGGATCGCCGGCAGCTTCTGGCGGCGCTGCTGAACCGCTGGGAAGCCAGCACGACAGGGGCCATCGTCGCGGCGGCGCGGGACTATGCGGCGACCGAGACCGAGGCGATGCTGAACATCATCAGTACGTTCCTGTCCGATGCCGTCTTCGACACGAAGCTGGAACTTGCGGTGCGGGCTTGGGCGCAGCAGGATCCTGCCGTCCTGGCACGTCTTCAGCGTGCGGACGCCGCACGCCTTGCGGCACTGAGAAAGGTCTTGGAAGACTGGGGACACGGCGAGGGTGACGCGGACGTCCGGGCGCGAACGATCTACCTAGTTCAGGTAGGCTATATCTCGATGCGTGTTCATGAGCCGCTGGAAGAGCGGCTTGAGCGGTTTCCCAAATATGTCGAGATCTATACCGGAAAACGTCCGCCCGCGCAAGAGATGGAGCGGTTCATGGCGCGGATCGGCTGTCGCTCTCGCAAGGACTGAGCGGGCAGCGCTGTGCAAGCCGAGGAGGATAGTGGCCGACCCGCAGTGTCAGAGATCCAGCAGGACCTAGCCTTTCGGGAGAGAGTGTCAGGCCTTCTGTGTATGGCAAATTGCGTCCATGCTCCTGAGAGGTGCAAGGACGATGACGATTTCCAACGAACTGTTGAAGGGCCGCGAGCGGCCTGAAGATCTTCTGGATGATACCGGGTTGATGAAGGAGCTGAAGATCCGGCTAATGGAACGGATACTCGGCGCTGAGCTGACCGCGCATCTCGGCTATGAAGTTGGTGCAGCAGCGCCCTTGGAACAGGCCAATCGCCGGAACGGCACCGCGACGAAACGGGTGATAGGCTTGGTTGGCGAGGTGCCGCTGACCGTGCCGCGCGACCGGGATGGCAGATCCGAGCCCGAGCTGGTGAAGAAGGGCTAGACCCGGATCGACGGAATTGATGACCAGATCATCGGGCTCTATGCCGCCGGGCGGTCGGTGCGCGATATTCAGGCCCATCTCGAAGGAATTCTACGGCCTACGGGTCTCGCCCGATCTGATCAGCCTGGTCACAGCTGCCGTTCTGGACGAGGCCCGCGAGTGGCAGCACCGGGCGCTGGACCGGATTTATCCGATCGTGATCTTCGACGCGCTGCGGGTGAAGAGCCGCAGCGCAGACAGCCGGGTGGTCAAGAACAAGGCCTTTTACATCGCCCTGGGCGTCACCCGGGACGGTGATCGCGAGATTCTTGGCGTCTGGATCGCCGATAACGAGGGCGCCAAGTTCTGGCTCTCGGTATTGACCGAGCTCCGGAACCGGGGCGATCAAGATATCCTGATCGCCGTCTTCGACGGATTGAAAGGGTTCCCTTACGCCATTACGGCGGCATTCCCCGAGGCCACGGTGCAGACTTGTATCGTGCACCTGACTCGGCATTCGATGAACTTCTGCAGCTGGAAAGAACGCAAGACGGTGGCGGCGGACCTGCACCCGACCTACGCGGCCCCGACAGCCGAGAAGGCCGCCCGCAGGCTCGATGCTTTCAAGAAAGATGGGCCTGGAAATGCCCCTCTATCGCCTCGGCCTGGCGCCGGGCTTGGGTCGAAGAGACCCCGTTCCATGCCTTCAGCGCCGGGATCCGGAAAAACATCGACACTACGACCGCCGTGGAGACGCTGAACCGGGTACTGCGAAAGATGCTGAAGACCAAGAGCTGGTTCCCGACCGAGGAGACTGCAACCAAGCTGATCTACCTGGCCATCCGCAACCTCGAGAAATGCGGTCACGCCGTCCGCGAATAGGTTGCCGCCCGCAATCCGTTGGCCATAATGTTCACCGGGCGTTTCGACGCCTGAACGTATCTGGAAACCGCATGGGCCCGATCAGATACGCAAAGTTTCGTACACTCCGGCAGACCCGGATATGGGTGCTGAGCAGTTCAGAGAAGCGTTGCAGGACAAGGGGATACGCGCCTGTATCCCAGGCCGGAAGAAGCGCAAGAAGCTGGTCAAATATGATAAGCGGAGATACAAGCGGCGCAACCGCATCGAGATCATGTTCGGCAGGCTCAAGGACTGGAGGCGCGTCGCGACCAGCTATGACCGATGTCCCAAGGTGTTCCTCTCAGCCATCGCCCTCGCGGCTCTCGTCATTTACTGGTTATGAATCCTGACCCTAGCTCGAACGGTATGCGGGCCGTATCCCGGCGGTGCATGTGAAGGACCTTGCGGCGCCGTCCGAGCGGACGGACCAGGATTTCTTCCGTGACCTTGGCGCCGGCATGATGGATTGGAGCGCCCTGCTGGCGCCTCCTGCCGTCATGGGGGCAGAGTATCTGGTGCTGGAACATGACCACCCCACTGACTGGCGTGCCTTCAGCCGCTACAGCGTGGCTGCGTTCCGGCGTCTGGCGGCCTGATCTGGCCCAAAAGGGAAAGGCGCGGGCCCCGGGGCCCGCGCAGTTTTTCAGACCGGGCTGACCGCGCCGTTCTTGTTCTGCGCCAGGAATTCGGCGCGCCGTGCGAAGAGGCCGGGAATGACGTCGTGCACGTCATGGATCAGCGCCTGCATGTCCACGTTCACCAGCTGTCCACCGTCGACGATGATCTTGCCGTCGACCATGGTCATGTCCACGTCTCCGCCCCGCGCCGCATGGACGATGTTGTGGTGCAGGTTCAGGAATTGACCGTCTCCGATCAGCGGGGTCATGCGCGGCGTATCGGTACGCAGGGCGACGATATCGGCCTTCTTGCCGACCTCGAGAGAGCCGATGTCCTCCTGCAGGCCGATGCTGCGGGCGCCAAGGCTGGTGCCCATGGCCAGCACGTCCCAGGAATCGAGCGCGGCGGCATCGAGGGTGTTGAGCTTGCCCAGGAGCGAGGCCGCCTTCATGTCGTCGAACATGTCGAGATTGTTGTTTTCCTTCTCGCCGTCGGTGCCGATGCCGACCGCAACCCCGGCCTTCAGAAGCTTTTCGACGGGGGCGATGCCGCTGGCCAGTTTCATGTTGCTGACGGGGTTATGCGCAACGCCGACGCCGCGATCGGCAATGATCTGGATTTCCGTGTCATCCAGCCAGACGCAATGGGCCAGCAGGGTGTGCCGGGTGTCGAAGAAGCCGAAATCCTGCATAGCCTGGACCGACCGCTTGCCATAGCGCCGTGCCATCTCGGCCAGCTCGATTTCCGCCTCGTTGCTGTGGGTGTGGAAGCCGGTGTCGTATTTCCGGGCGAGGTCGATGAAATCCCGGTACTTGTCTTCGGTGGCGTAGAAGAGGTGCTCCATCCCGACCCAGACATGGATCCGGTCATCGCAGCTGCGGTGCCAGGTTTCGAGCAGGCGCTCATTGCTTTCGAGCGTTTCGAAGTAATCGTAATCGGGGTGCTCGCCCACATAGGGAACGAGGACCGAGCGGGTGCCGATCGTCTTGGCTGCCCGCGCGCTGCCTTCCATGTAGCGCCACATGTCGACGATGGTCGTCGTGCCGGAAAGTGCCGCCTCTGCATAGCAGATCCAGGAGGCGACTTCGGCCTCCCGCGGGTTGAGGACCCGGTGCATCGGATCGATGTAGAGCCGCAGCCAGTCCCAGACGGGCAGGCCTTCGGCGGTGCCGCGCAGAATGCCCGAATGGCAATGCGCGTTGACGAGCCCCGGCATCAGCAGGTGATTGGGGAAATGGCGGACGGGCAGGTCGGGATTGTCCGCCAGCAGACGATCCCTCTCGCCGACCGCTACGATCCGGTTGGCCTTGATCGCCACGCCCGCGTTGCGCAGGACTGATCGCTTGGCATCCATCGTGACAACATGATCGGCGGTCAAAATCTGGTTGGCCATCGGGGCATCCTTTTCCTGGGGCTGAGTACTGGGGCTGAGAATGGGCGGAGGCTAAGTTGACAGAGAGAACGCAACAAGCGCATTAAAAGGCATCTGTTGTACGCAAAATCAGAACGCTGGAGCGCGAATGCCGATCATCACCCAGGGAGCGCGGGTCTTTGAAATGGTGGCCCAGTCCGGTTCGATCCGGCGGGCGGCGGAGCGGGCCAATATCGCGCCCTCTGCGCTCAACCGGCAAATCCTCAACCTGGAGGAGGAGTTCGGTGCGCCGCTGTTCACGCGGCACGCAAGGGGGATGCGGCTGACCGAGGCAGGAGAGACACTTCTGGCGCAGATCCGCAGCTGGCAGAATGACGAGCGTGACCTGCGCGCGCGGATCGAGGGCATCAAGGGTCGCAGCGGCGCTCTGCGCATCGGTGTCATGGAATGCCTGGCGGAGGTTTTCCTGCCAGAGGTTCTGGGCCGCCTCCGGCGGGTCTATCCGGACTTTTCCATGACGATCTCGGTCGGGGGCACCGGGGATATCGCGGGACGGATGCTTTCCGGCACGCTGGACTACGCCATCGTCTTCAATGCGCCGGCCGATATCGGCCTCGTCCCGTTGCACGAACTCAGGATGGAAATCGGGTTGGTGGTCCCAGTGGGCCATCCGCTTTGGGGCAGTGCTGGGATCCCGCTGGAACGGATCGCGGACTGGGACCTGGTGGTGCCGGACAATTCGCTGACCATCGGGCCGCTGGTCAAGTCGATGCTCGAAGGCGCACGGGCCACGTCGCGCGCCGTGGCCGTAACCAATTCGGTCTCGCTGGTCAGGACGCTGGTGGGGCAGGGTGTCGGCCTGGGCCTGCTGACCTGGGCGGATGTTTTCACCGAAGTCGCAGGGGGGCGGCTTTGCTTCGTGCCGCTTTCGGGAAAGCCCACGACCGAAACGTTGAGCTTCTCGAAATTCCCCAGCGGCCGGACATCGGCTTTGTTGCGGGATTTCGAGGAAGCCGTGATCGACGGCATGCAGGGTCTTCAGGGCTGAGGGCAGCCTAGTGGCATGCAGATCGCTCAGCCCTGCGGCGCAGGTTCCGCCAGCGTCTTCCAGGCCATGCTTTCGCGGGAAAAGGCAATGCAGGCGGCTATGAACCGCATGTCGGAAAGGCCGGACACGAGGCCGAGCAGAATCTGAGTGGCTTCTGACAGCGTGCCATTCCCGCACCGAGCGCTTCCATTCCTTTGATGTAGCATTGAGCGCCAGATAGATCGATTTCGTTGCTGCGTCGTCGTTTGGGAAGTGACTGTGGGTGCTGACGGCGCAGCGGAATTTCGAGTTCATGGCCTCAATGGAATTCGTGGCGCAGATCAGCCTGCGCACCTCGGGTGGGTAGTATAGAAACGGGATGACCTCGTTCTAGGCCCGGCGCCAACTGGGCGCGATTGCCGGATGCCGCCGGACCAGATCGCTATCCTCGAACTCTGCCAGGGCCAGTTCGGCTGCATCAGCATCCACCGCAGTATAAATCGTCTTGACGCCGGCGCCGACGGCCTTGCGATCCTTTTAACTGTTGAAGTTCATGGAATAGCGCAGAAGATGGACAATACAGGTCAGTATCCGTGTCCGGGGGAGGGCCGCCTTGATCACCTGACGGAATCCCTTCAGCCCGACCACGACGGCGATGAGGCGTTCCTGGACGCGCCGGTTGCGCAAGTCGCTCAGGACCTTGGTCCAGAACTTCCCGCTTTCATAACCCTTGCCCTGCAGTTCCCGGAATAGCCGACGCCCCGAAGGCCCTGGAAAATCGGCGCCCCGATCAAGCAGATAGGCATGATATCCGTCAAGCTTGCTGCCTCGTGGCGGGCGGGACCCATAGATCGGAGGCTCCAGCCCGAGGTCCAGATACTTGCGGACGGTTTTTCCGTCACAGTAAATCTGCCGGGCGATCGCGCTCACGCCCTGGCGTTTTAAGTCATGTATCAACACAATTTCTCTCAGTATGAACAGCATCCGGGTCATGCGGTCGGTGCGGTTGGCCCAGACATGGATGGTGCCACGTTGAACGACCATATCGCCGCGCTTAGCACGACTTCTTCGTCATCGAGCGACAGCACGATCTGACCGTCGAGCGCGAAGCGTAGTCGATGCTCTCCGTGCGGTACATCAGCGGATGGCGGCCCGGAATAATATGTTCGGCATTCTCCATCAGCTCGACCTGGGCAACCAGGGCGCGTCTTGCCTCCTTGTCGAATTCAGGGCTGCTCTGCCCTCTGGCGGAATGTCGACCATGCGGATGATGATGCCATGGGGCGGCGGGGCGGACTCGGTATATCGGTCGGTCGGCTCGGGCTCGTTTGCCGTCGACCGGGCGGGGCTTACATCAGTGTGCAACAGCTCGTGGAAGGCCAGCTCCGGCTGATGCGTGGGACGAATCACATTGGGGGGCGTGTCCGCGGACAGCACGATGGCCTTGCCCTGGGTATCACTACCCGTCACCACCCGCCGCACGTCTTTTCCGACCGAAAAAATCTACCGTCATGGAATTTCCCTTATTTTGTTGGTCGATCAACCATTTAATATGTATAAGTAATTTAAGCCTGCCCGTCGCGCAAGACAGGAACAGAAATGTGCCTTCTTTCATACGCGGCAGGCGGGCGTCTATGGGCGGACGAGACGCTATTTTGGGAGGGCGCTATGTCAAACTATGATGTCGTGGTTATGGGTGGAGGCCACAATCAGCTCGGCACCGCGGCCTATCTAGCCAAAGCGGGCAAGAAAGTACTTGTACTTGAAAAGAAAGAGTTTGCCGGTGGCGGCGCGGTCACGCTGCCGCGCACAGCTCCGGGCTTTCTGCACAACAAGCATTCGATGATCCACGGGATGATCCAGGCCAACCCGATGCTGCTGCACGACGAGCTTGGACTGAAGTCAAAATATGGGCTGGAATATATCCATCCCGACCCACCAATGAGCCTTGTACTCAAAGATTTCACCTACATGCGGTCCTATATCAGCATCGACAAGACCTGCGAGGAGATCGCCCGGTTTTCGCCTAAAGACGCCGAGACCTATCGTGAATTCGTCGAATGGGGCGGGCGGATGATGCCGATGCTCATGCAGGGCATGTTCAACGTGCCGGTGCCGATGGGCGCATTCCTGATGATGATGCAGGGCAACGAGGATGGCCGCCGGCTGATCGACCTGATGTTCCGCAGCCCCCTGCAGATCGTCGATGAGCTTTTCGAGAGCGACCTACTGAAAATCTTCATTCTCAAATGGGCCTCGGAAGGCATCCTTCAGTTCCCCGATGACATGGGCACGGGGCTGGGCGTGATGATCATGATCGTCATGACGCATTACTACCCTGTAGGCTTTGCCAAGGGCGGCAGCGGCGAGCTCCCGCGCGCGCTGATAGATTGCATCGAGGATCATGGTGGCCAGATCCGCTACAATACCGAGATCGACAGCGTGATCGTCGAGAGCGGTCGGGCGGTTGGCCTTCGCTCCATTGAGGGGGAAGAGTTCCGCGCCAAGGATGCTGTTGTTGCCGCAATCCATCCCAACCTTCTGGGCGATTTCGTGGAAGGGCTGGATGAGGCGATGCTGCGCCGCGCAAGCCGGGTCACGAACGCGCCTTATGCGCTCTTCAAGATCGACGCTGCGCTGGACCGGCCCGTCAGCGCCTTTGCCGGCAATCTACCCGACGAGGTGTTCGGCACCGCTGCCAACACCATCCACGCCACGACCCTTCTAGAATTCCTCGAAAATTTCGAGCCGCTGCGGATGGGTCGCGTCAATACGGAAAACCCATTGCAAGGCGGCGGGCCAACGGCGCTGCCGGGGCTTCAGCCCGAAGGAACGTCAAACCTCTACATGACCAGCTACCAGCCTTACGACATCGGGCGTCAGGGTCCCGGTAAATGGGACGATATCAAAGAGGATGTGGCCGACCGGCTGCTGGAAAAGCACAGCCATTTCTACCCTGGTCTGGCCGATGCGGTGATCGCGCGCGAGGTTGACAGCCCGCTCGACATGCAGCGTTGGTCGCCTGCGACCTTCGTCAATGGCGAGGTGCATGGCGCGGGGCTCCAGCTGTTCCAGACTTCCGGTTTCCGCCCGACGCCCGAGCTTGCGCAATATGCCGTGCCGGGCTGCGAGAGGCTCTATCTGTGCGGGCCGTTCATGCATCCGGGCGGGGCGATCTTTGGCGCCGGTCGACCGACCGCAATCAAGATTCTGGACGATCTGGATATCGACTTCGACAAAGTCATCGCGGGAGCAGTGTGATGAGCGGCAAGAAGAAGAACATGGCGATCTACGATGCACAGGGCAATGCGTTAATGTCGGTCAAGCGGCTGGAGCGGGACGGGAATGACTTGGTTATCCGTGGCAAGATCTTCGATGCCATGCCGATGGCCGCGCGGCTGACACCCGAGGACGCACGCGCGGCGCTGAAGCTCTTGGACATCAAGACGCTCCTCTTCCTCCTCACGATCCTGTTTCGTAAATCCACGTCGCCTGACAAGACATCCTGATAGATCGGGTGATGTTCGAAGATTACATCTCGCACTTCAATGCGCGCGATGTGACCGCTTTTTGAGGGCTACCTGACCGACGATATGGAAATGCTCAACAGCGGGCTGTGGTTCACCGGCGGCGCGGGGATGAAGGACCACTATGCCATTCAGCCCGGCTTATTCACCGATCCCGCATGATTAGCCGGATCGTGCGGTCGCCTGGGGCGGTTGTGTCGCCCCAGGCGTGCTCCAGACATTGTCGAGAACCGGCCGCGCAACTGGCGCCAAGACGCGTCCCGCTACCGCGACGACCGACCAAACTGCCCGCGTCAGCCACCTGATCCGGCCCCCGCACGGGTTCGATGAATAACGTCGGGTAAAAGGTTCGCGGGCTGGCAGTTCAGCCCTTTCTCTAAGAGATACAGCCGTGGTTTCAGGATGACAGGCCGGGCACCAGTGCCCGACCTGCAAGTTTGATCCTGGCGAACTTCAACCTGCCTTGTACCGCCGCGCAATGACCGAACTACCCAAAGTGGTTAGAGCCACGGTAACGACCAACAGCAGAAAGGCCAGCGCCGCGCCAAAGGGCCAGTTGGAAGCACGGGCAAACTGGTCGTAGACTGCCGGCGCCATCATCTGAAATTGCGGCCCGCCTAGCAGCAGCGGTGTCGCGTAGGCGTTCATGCACAGGATGAAGACAAGGGTCGACCCGGCCAGGACGCCCGGCAACGACAGCGGCATTAGTACGCGGATGAATGCCGTACCCGGGCGCGCGCCGAGATTTGCGGCGGCGTCCTCGACCTGGCGCGGAATGCTCTCGATCACGGAGGCAAGGGTCAGGATCATGTAGGGCAGCACAATCCCGACCGTCGCGAAGACCACGGCGCCGGGGGTGTAGAGAAGCTGCAAAGGCACGGTAATTAGGCCCAGACCACGCAGGGTCGCGTTGATCAGCCCGTCCGAGCTGAGCAGCGCCATGTAGCCGGCCGAACGCACCACGCCCCCCACCAGAAGCGGAAACATGGTCAGGATGGTCAGCTTGCTCTTCCAGCGGCCTTCCATGCGGGCCAGCCAGTAGGCCGGGCCATAGGCCAGCAGCGTAGTCAGCAGGGTGCTGGCCAGCGCAACCGCCACCGTGGTCAGGAGGATCTTCTGGTAATAGGGATCAACCACTGCGCGCGCATAGTTCCCGAAGGTGAACGCTTCCTTCATCAGGTAAAGCGGATCGAAGCTGTTGAATGAGTATCGCAGCATCAGCAGCATCGGCACGCCCAAAAGCGCCAGCACCAAAAGGCCTGCCGGAAGAACAAGTTTTGCCATGGCTCAGCCCTTGAGGATGCGGTTCCAGGTGTCCAGAAGACCCGCCTGGTTTTCCATGATGAAGTCGAGATCCGGAGTCCAGAGCCTGTTCTGTTCGGCTTCCGAGAAGCCGATCCTGGCTTCAAGCTCGGGGCTGATCTTGGCGGATTTGACCGTGGGCAGGTAGCCCATCTTCTCGGCGAAGGCGACCTGGGCGTCGGGGGTCAGCAGGGCGTTCATGTAGGCAAGACCCGCTTCGGGGTGGCGCGCATTCTTCGGCACACCGGCCTCGTAAACGGCAGGGAAGGCGCCTTCTTCAGGGACGCACCAGGCAAGGTCGATGCCGCTTTTCTGCCAGCTGTAGCCGCGCGCGGCGGAAATGATGGTCAGCCAGATGTCGCCCGATGCCAGCGCCTGCCCGACCGCCTCGGTTGAGGGCAGCAGCTTGGCCTCCAGCGCCTTCCAGCCCTCGACGCCCTTCTCGGCATTGGCATAATTATCGACGGTGCCGCCATTGGCCACGGCGGCATAGGCCATGTTCGAAGTATAGAGGAAATCGCTCAGCCCGATCTTGCCCTTGTAGGCGGGATCCCACAGCGCCTGGACCGAGGTCGGCGGCGTTTTCACCAGATCCTTGCGGTAGACGATGACATGGGCCGAATAGATCAGCGGCACTGAGGTCTTTTTCTTCAGGAAGGGCAGGATGGTGTCGTAATTGGGCACATTGCCGGCATCAAGCGTTTCCAGCGCGCCGACGCGGGCGGCGGCATGCATGTCGAAATCGGCCAGCAGGGCGGCATCCATGCTGCCGCGGCGCTGCATGCGTTCGGTGATCAGCTTGGTCCGGCGCGGGACCGGCCCCGAGATCTCCTGCAGCACGTCATAGCCCTGCGGCACAAGAAGTGCCTCGTCGACATTGGCCTTCAGCAGGTCACCGAAGGTGCCGCCCCAGGTGCCGACGACCAGCTCCTTGGACTGGGCAAGGGCGGGACTGGCCAGAAGGGCCGAAGCCCCGGCGGCAGAGGTCGTGGCCAGGAACTGGCGGCGGGAAAGTTTGGTCATGGGAACTCCTGTCGGGATGGTCTTGTGATTGGGACTAGCTGTCCAGAAGGCGGGCATCGGCGCTGTTCCAGCGTAGGCCCACCGGGTCGCCTGGCCGCAACCGCGCCAGGGTGTCGTCGGGGCCGGGGGTGGCCCGGATCACCGTCACCGGGGTCGTGCCCAGCAGCACGGTGTATTCGGTCTGCGCCCCGAGGTAGAGCACCTCCCGAAGGGTGCCGGGCACGCCCTGGTCGGGCGATGTCAGGGCGATCTTCTCGGGGCGCAGGGTGTAGTAGCGGGCGGTGGGCACGGCGGTGCCGGGCAGGGCGGTGCCGTCCTTCATGCGGAAGCTGCCGCCCTCGACCCGGCCTTCCAGCACGTTCGAGCGGCCGACGAAATCCGCCACGAAGGCATCGGCGGGACGCTCATAAAGGTCCTGGGCACTGCCGGACTGGCGCACCCGGCCCCCTGCCATCAGCACCAGCCCGTCGGACATGGTCAGCGCCTCTTCCTGGTCATGGGTGACCATCAGCGTCGTCAGTTCCAGCGCCTGCTGCAGGCCGCGGATCTCTGAACGGACCTCGGCGCGCAGCTTGGCATCCAGGTTCGACAGCGGTTCGTCCAGCAGGAAGACATCGGGGTTCAACACTAGCCCGCGCGCCAGGGCCACGCGCTGCTGCTGACCGCCAGACAGCTGGCGCGGATAGCGCTCGGCCAGGTGGTCAAGGCGCACCCGGCGCAGGGCCTCCAGGCTTTTCGCCTCGCGTTCGGCGCGGGGCATCCGGCGCATTTCCAGCCCGAAGGCCACGTTCTGCGCCACGCTCATGTGCGGGAACAGGGCGTAGGACTGGAAGACCAGTGCCGTGTTGCGCTCGTAGGGGGGGCGGTGGGTGACATCGCGGCCGTCGATCAGCACCGATCCGGCGCTTGGCGCGACAAAGCCCGCCACCATGCGCAGGGTCGTGGTCTTGCCGCAGCCCGAGGGCCCCAGCAGAGAGACCAGCTCGCCCTTGCGGATCGTCATGTTCATGTCGTCGACCGCCACGGCATCGCCGTATTCCTTGCGGATGTTGACGAGTTCAAGAGATTTCATCGGGGTGTCTCCGGTGGGTCAGACGATGCGCGACAGTTTCACGTATCGGTCGGTGATCAGCATCATCGCGGCGATGACGGCGATCTGCAGGGTGGCCACGGCCGCCAGCGTGGGGTCGACCTGGAATTCGAGGTAGTTCATCATCGCGATGGGCAGGGTGCTCATGCCGGGGCCGACCAGCAGCAGCGTCAGTTCGAGGTTCTCGAAGCTCTGGATGAACGAGAACATCGCGGCGGCAACGATGGCCGGGCGCATCATCGGCAGGGTGACGCGCAGGAAGACCGCACGGGGGCGCGCCCCGAGGTTCAGCGCCGCTTCCTCGACGCTGCGGTCCAGCCCCTGCAACCCCGAGATCACCACCCGCACCGTCCAGGGAATGGTCAGCAGCACATGGGCGGCGATCAGCCCTGGCAGGGTGCCGACAATATCCATGTCCAGGCGGTTCTGCACCGCGAGGTAGGACAGATAAAGCGCGATGCCGGCGACAATCCCGGGCACGATGATCGGGCCCAGCAGGAAGGTGGTGATCGCGGCCTTGAAGCGCAGCCGGCTGCGCACCAGCGCCATGGCGGCGGCGGTGCCTGTGGGTACGCCGATCGCGGTGGCGATGGCGGCAACCTTCACGCTGACCAGGAAGCCCGACAGGAATTCATCCCGGGTCAGGGCGTTGCGGTACCATTCCAGCGACAGCCCCGTGGGTGGAAAGGCGATGATGGCATCGCGGAAGAACGAGGTCACAACCAGCAGCAGCACGGGCAGCAGCATCACCGTATAGGCGATCACGATGGTGCCGCGGTAGATCAGGCTGGTCAGGCGCATGGCGGGGTCTCCTGTGGTTCGGGTGGCAAGAAGCAGTCGGCATGGGCATCGGCAGTAGACTGAAGCCGGGCGATCACGTCGGCCGGAAAGCCACCGTAACGCCCCATCAGGTTGACCTGGCCCAGGCAGCGGCCCGCAGGATCGCGGACTGGCAGGTTCAGGATCGCGTCGGCACCCCGCTCAAGGATCGCCTGCCAGTCGGCAAAGCCCGCCTGCAGCGCCGCCCTGCCCTCGGTCAGCACCGGGCGGCCGCCATCGCGCACCCGCCGCATGGTCGGCGCCTCGTCGAAACGCTTGAACCCTTCGGCGGCAAAGACCGCCGGATGAGTCGACCAGATGCGTTCGGCCCCGCCGTCGCGGTAGCGCAGCACCGTGGCCGCGCGCAGTTCGGCCAGGGCCGAGAGCGCGGCCAGCAACGCCGAGCAGTCGCGCGGCGCGCTCATGCCGGGACCATCGGCAGTTCGAGAGAGGTCTCCGCCAGGTCGATGCGCAGCTCGGGCATCCGGCCATGAGGGACCTTGCGGAAATGGTCGGCATCGGCCCCGGCGATCGACAGCCGCAGACGGCTGCCCGCCGACAGCGTCCAGCCGGTGGGCAGCAGCGGGATGCGGATCCGCTGCGGTTCGCCCTGCGGCAGGGGCCGGGCATCGGCGCGGTGGAAGGTCCGGTAGGGCCAGCTGATGCGGGTATGTTCGGGCGCGGGGGCCTCGGCGCGGAAGAGGGCACGCAGCACGCCTTCGGTGATGTAGCGCTCGGTTCCGTCGGTCTCGACCTCGGTCAGGTAAACGAAAAGACCGGCGTCGGGGGCATCGAAGCGCAGCGTCATGTCCAAAAGCGCATGACCTGCCAGCCGCATGGCCTGCGGCAGCGGGGCGCTGTCGAAATTCAGCATGGCCCCGGCGCGGCCCTGCCAGTCGCAGTAATAGTTGCGCGAATCCATCCCGGCGATGCGCTCGTATCGGGTTTCCAGGCCGGTGCGGGTGTCCGGCGTGCATTGGTACCGCGCCTCGCCGCTAGCGCTCTGCGGGATTAGCGTGCCGGTTTCGGTAGGGTGCAAGGTTGTGGCGGCCGGCACGGGAGGCCAGCTGGTGGCCTCGGCCCAGGCCTGCTCGTGCATCAGGAAGTAGCTGACCGGAGGTTCGTCCCGCAGGCCGGTGGGGTGGTCCATTAGGTAGGTATCGAAGAAGCGCAGCACGCATCCCAGCACCGGGAAATCGGGCGTCTCGTCCTTGCGCCAAGGCGAGACGTCGATGCGGGCACCGTGGTCCCAGGGGCCCAGCACCAGGTGGCGGGGGTTGCGGTCCAGCGTCAGGAAGCGCGCGATGGCGCCGTTGGCATAGCCCGCGCCGTCCATCCAGCCCGAGACCGACAGGATCGCCACGTCTTCGGGGATGCCTTCGGCATAGGCATAGGGGCTGATCGAGGCGCTGGTATAGTCGGGATCATACGGCAGGCCCTCTTCCCGATAGGCGAAATCGGCCATGAAGTCGGTCTGGCGGAAGTTAGCCTGATGCTCGGCCACGGCCTGGGCCACCAGCGTGCCCTCGGGATCCTCGTCAACCGGCTGCGGGCCCTGATAGTCGGGATGGGCGTAGTACTTGTAGTCCTTCAAATGCGCGCGCCGGTCCAGGTCCAGCCCTTTCATCAGCGTGTCGTAGATCTGCGTCAGAGAGCTGCACTGCATGCCGCCAGGGAAATAGTTGTCCGCATAGGTGTCCCAGACCGAGAACAGCGGCGCAATGGCGCGCACCGCCGGATGCCCAGTCGAGGCAAGGAAATCCGAGGCCGCTCCCAGATACGAGATCCCGGTGGCCCCCAGCACGCCGTTCGACCAGCTTTGGGCGATCACCCAGTCGGCGATCTCGGCACTGTCGCGGCGCTCGGTCGGAGAGCGGAAGCCATCGCGGGTGCCAAAGCTGGCGCCGGTGCCGCGCACGTCGATCACCACCACCGCGTAGCCGCGCGGCACGAAGTAGCTGCTAAACTTGCCGGTGTTGGGGTTGGGCATCGCGTCCGAGCCGTCAGCCAGGCGGAAACGGCGGAAATAGGGCGTGAACAGCAGCAGCGTCGGAAAGCGCGTCCCCAGGGTGGCGCCCTGCGGCAGGTAGACATCGATGGCGATCCGGCAGCCGTCGGCCATGAGCACGTAGTGCGACGAAGGGGTGGCGGGCGGGCTGTAGGGCACGGGCCGGTCCGCCTCGTAGGCGGCGATGCGGCGGTGGAAGTCGCTGTGCGAAGTCATGGGCTGTAGTCCGTCTGGGTCTGTTTCCGCCACACAGGCCAAAATTTTGACTTGCGTAAATTGAATAATTTCAAAAAACATTTGCGTAAAGAGCAACCATTGAACGGCTGCATCGCGAAAGGACCATCCTTGCACCTGAACCAGAAATCCCTCGAGGCGCTGCGGGCCTTCGTCGAGACGGGCTCGATCAGCGGCGCGGCGGACCGGCTGCTGCGCACCCCCCCTCAGGTGAGCCGGCTTCTTTCGGCACTGGAGCAGCAGGTTGGCTTCGCCGTGCTCGTAAAGCGCGGTCGACGGTTACACCTCACCCGCGAAGGGAAGGAATTATACTATGAAGTTGAAAGGGTTATGCAGGCGCAGGACGTGGTCGAACGGCGCGCGGACCAGATCCGGCGCGGTCGTAAGGAACATCTTCGCCTGCTGGTTGCCCCGTTCATTTCCAACGCGGTAATCAACCAGGCGCTGGCCACGGTGATGGAACGCCACCCCCGGATGACAGCGCAGATCGACGCCCGGGTACGGTTGGATATCGACATCTGGGTGACTCAGGAAACCTTCGATCTGGGTGTCGCGCCGCTGCCGATCCGGGAAGGGGCCTTCGAGGTCGAACCGTTCCTGGAACTGCCTATGATGGTCGCCATGCATCCCGATCACCCGCTGGCTGCCCGAAAAGTGGTCACTTTCGAGGAATTCGCGGCCCATCCCATCGTCGCAACCCATGCCCGTTCGCTGCTGGGCCAGCACCTGGAAATGCTCTGCCAGCAGACGGGCAAGCGCCTTGATGTGCGTGTCGAGGCCCGTAATGGTGTGATCGCCTGCCAGATGGCCGGCCTGAACATCGGCTGTTGCCTGACCGATCCCTTCGTGGCGCTCTCGAGCGGTGTCGAGGACATTGTTCTGCGTCCATTCGCCCCTCAGGGCCTTTTGCGTTATGCCTTCCTTTTTCCCAGCTGGGGCACACGCTCGCCGGTGGTCGAGGAGGTGGCGCTCGAGATCCGGCGAAATTCCAAGGCGCTCGCAGCGGAAATCTTTCAGGGCTAGATGTCTCGGAAACAGACGATCGGAGGCCGTTGGGAAGTATTGGTGACCTGCGGGTGACGGCCCATTTCATAGCGCCTCACGTGCCGGCCAAAAGGAGACGGGGCAGCCGCGCCACGAGCCGGCACTTAGCGCTTTCGTCCCTCCGGTTCAGTTGCGCCTGGTGCCGTTGAATGGGTATCGGCAACCCGGCCCAAGATAAAATTTATAAGGTTGATTATGTTTCCGTTTGCCTGAATATCGAAGACAGTGGACATTCCTCGTCCCGAACCCCACTGTCCCGCGATAGGCATTTGCGGCCCAATCCCGACCTTCGCAGGTTCGACTTTGCTGCGGCGCAGCCTCCCCAAACCGGCCATCCGTGGCATCTTGCAGCAAGGTCTGGCACGCTAGGGTCAGCCCCGCGGGACAAAGCAGGCACCCATCCTTTCAGATTACGGGTTGGGTGGAAAGCATGGAGGGGCGCATAAGCTGTGGGTTGAGCCATTCTGAAAGATTGCGATGCGAGGCCTCCCATCCAACACAAAGGTTATGCATCGACATCAATTGAAGAGCAGAAGCCAAGGCTGCCCCGCCAAACTCCCGAACATTAGGCAGTCGTCGCTCAGCAGCCAGCTCATCTAAGTGGACGAGGCATCGCGTCATCCGATCATGCTCAACAGCTGCAAGGAAACTCGAGCGTTCTTGTGGCGCTCTGCGATTCTCTCTCACCCAGGTAGCTATCCCTTCCAAGAACCCAACTATTTGTCCCTCCGCAGCTACGGCTGCCCAGCTGTCGACCTCAGGGGGAGCTTCTCTGCTGCCTTGGGCTCGCGCTTTGATATATGCGAAGACCGCTCGTGCTTCAGTGATTACAAGCCCGCCATCGACAATGGTTGGTACTCGCCCAACAGGACTGAACAGCAAGACTGGGTTGTCGACTTCCCGGTTCGCAGCAAGCCTCTCCTCGGTTCCTGTAAGTTGGCCCCACTCGCGAAGCGCGATGCGCGCAGTCCGGGCAAAAGGTGAGTTTTGTGTATAGAAGAGGATCACTATGATTTTCGCCGATGGGTAGCGTTGGGGCACATTCAATCTCACATGATCTGAAACCGATGGAAAGATCGTCCTTAGGCCGGGCCAGCCTCGCGGCGGCGGGGCGGACGGCTCGATTTGCTCGGCGCCGAAGACCGTCGCGGTCGGCCCGAAGCCGACCTTGGCCAGGATCAGCGTTGCCGCAGCGCAGCTTCCCCATACCTGATGGAGTGGATGGCTCCTGCTCCATCGGCGTCGCAATGCGCCATAGTGCAGATGTCATTGTCTGCTGCGAGAGGAGCCATCCGCATGAAGGTTACAACAGTCGGCCTGGATCTGGCC
>NZ_JAHIAB010000002.1 GCF_018760365.1 Pseudooceanicola endophyticus | reverse complement strand
CCCACCCGATGCGATTGATCTTCTGGGAAATTTCGGCCTGTCCCCGGCTGGGGCAGGCAAAGGTTTCGACACGACCACAGGTGTCGCAAAGCGCCGTGGCGCGGGGCTGTCCCGGCTCGCGCGCGCGGGGGGTGACATGGCTCAGACCCATGGGCGCCCCTCGGGACCGGGCGCGACCACGGCCAGGGTCACGTTGTGGCGGATCGCCCAGGAGGCCGCGCCCCAGACCTCCGGCGCCTGCCGCCAGCCGCGCACCGGCGGCACCAGCACCGCCCCCGAAGCCAGCAGCAGCCGGAACGACCAGGCCGACCAGAAGCCGGGCACGCGCTCAGCTGTGGCAAGCCCGGTCTCGGGCCCCGCCAGCAGCGCCGCGGCCAGCACCTGGGGCGAGAGCGCGGCAATCCCGCAGGCGGTGCACAGGCCGCTCCAGCGGGTCGCGCCGCGCAGCTGGCGAGACGTGGCGCGGCCCGGCTGGCCCGGCGTCGCCACATAGGCCACGCGGCCCCGCAGATGCGGCGTGAGGGCCGAAAACGGCCCCGTAATCAGCAGACCCGAGCCCAGGGCGCGGTCATAGAGCCCCGCCCAGTCCGGCGGGCTTTGCGGCACCAGCTCAGAAGCCATCGCGCGTGCCCTTCCGCTTGCGCATGCGGCCTGTTCCGCTACGGCTAAGTTGCCGCCACAGATCAGCGCAAAGGACGATATCGTGCAAATTCCGTTCGATCAGATCGAGAACGTCATCCGAACGGCCGGGCTCGCCGGCCAGAGCGCGACGAGCCTGGTGAACCTGTTCCAGTCGCTCAAGGGCGCGCTGAAGACGCCGGAGGCGGATCGCGATACGCAGATCGAAACCGCCGTCCTGCGCCTTGAGGGCGAGGTAAAAAACACGCAACTCCAGAACGACCTTCTTCAGGCGCAACTGATGGGCCTGAACCAAGAGATTGAGCGTCGTCAGAAGGCGCAGGAGGAGCTTCGCTCTTACGTGATGCACCAGACCGAAGCGGGCTGGATCGTCTATCGCAGTCCCGAGGCGGAGCAGCCAGACCAGCCCCCGCACTTCATATGTCCGACCTGCTACGAACGCGGCCTGCGCTCGGTACTTCAGGGTGGCGAAAATCAGAAACGCTGTAAGCCCTGCAGGGAAACGTTCCTGTTTGCGAAGCCCGCGCCGGTCGCCACGACCGCGAACTTCCTGCGACGTTGACGCGTGCTGACGCAGCCCCCGGGGTATCGCCAAGACCTTGGGTTTCCACATCAGACGCTGCCCCCTGAACGCCCTGAGATGACCAATAACTTCGCGTCCTCCAGCATGGCATCATAGGCCGCCAGCGCCCTGCCCGCCCGGTCGACCACATCGGCAGTTTCCTTGCGGGCGCGGATCAGCGTCTCGCGGGTCGGGCCGCTCTCGGCATGGGCCATCGCCTCGACCATCTCGGTCGCCTCGCGCAGATGGTCGAGGTGGCTGCCGACGCTGGCCTCGGCCTCGTCATGGGCGACCGAGCGCGCGCGGTGGGCATGGAAACAGCGGTTGCCGCTGGCGTCCTCCAGCGCATAGGCCCAGGACAGCGGCACCTCGGCATGGCCGTTGGCGATCTTCGACACGGTGCCGATGCTGACCTGGTGGCCAACCGCCGCCGAGATCGCCGCCTGCGCGGCATCCACCCCGCCGACCTGCTGCACCAGGCTCTTGAACATGTGGGAAAACAGGTCGTGAGGCATCAGAAAGCTCTTTTTCTTCAGGTTCGGACCGGATCGACCGATGATTTTTGCAAAGGATGGGAGAAACTTCCGCGAAACGCAGACCAGAGCCCTGGCGCTTTCGTCACCGCTCGGCATGATCTCTGGCCTCTTTCAGGCGGTCAGGATGTGCATTGGCAGCAATCCGGCAGAGATCATCAGCCCCGAGCGCAATACCGCGCCGGCGTGCCGCCTGAAGCATGGGCCAGAAGAATTCGGCCCGTATCTTGCCGGAAGGAGCGGCCCACTTGTGAACACGCATCAGATTCACCCCGAGGTCAGAGGCGAAATCGGACCGGGTCGGCCAAAGGCATATGACATCTCGAAACGTGGACAAATCTTCCATACCCCATCCGGTATGGACGTTTCTTCCATAGGTCAAGCGTGGAAATTTCTTCAATGGAAGATTTTCCCATGAACCCGATGATGCAGTCACTTCCCTTTTTGAGCACGAGTGACCACATGAACACCTTCGACCCGCAAGAAGTCGGAAAGCGCCTCGTGCAACTGCGCGAGTACCTGAGACTAAACCAGGGAGAGTTCGCAGATACGGTCGGCATCGACCGATCCAGCTATTCCAAGATCGAAAAAGGTACGAAACCTCTCAAGGCGGAAATGGCTTATGCGATCTCTGAGCGGTGGGGAGCTTCCATGGACTTCCTTTATCGCGGACGCCTTACAGACCTGCCGCACAAGATGGCCGAGGCCCTCATGGCAAGCCGTACAAACCTGAAACGGTAAGCCTCATCAATTGATACCCCGGCGATGCGCGCAGAGAGGAAGAGAACCCTCTCTTCCAAGTCATATGCCCTCTGCATGTGGTCTCTCAAGAACAAATTAAGAACTCAAGGCCCATCTGCACCAGTACGTGTCGAAATTACAATGGACGTTTTTTCCATTTTTGTGTTGACTGTGGAAGTTTCTTCCATTCATCTACCGTCATCACAACAGGAGAAGCCTCATGCCCCTGCCCGAAACCACCGACTGCCACGCGCTGCTTCGCTCGCCGGAGATCGCCCTGTCGCACCCCGAGATCGCCCGCGCCGCCTGGTCCCGCGCCAAGGCTGCGCGCGGCGAGGCGATCAGCCCGGAATGCCTCTCGCGCCTCGCGCCGGCCTACCTGCGCACCGCGCCTTCCACCCCGCCGACCGTCGCCGAACAGATCCAGCCCCACGCCCAGCGGGCCCTCCTGCGGGTGCGCGAGATCATGGCCCGCCGCGGCCTGAGCGGGGCGCCGAAATGCTGCTGACCTGCTGCAAGACGGGCCGCTGGTGGATCTGCAAGAACACCACCGCCGCCCGGGAGGAAGCCCGCACCCGGGGCCTGGTCGACTACCAGATCGAGCCCCTGCCATGACCCGGATCCACGACCTGCTGGCGCTCTGCCTGCGTAACCTCGAAGGCCGCAACGCCCTGGAGCGCGAAGAAACTCTCGCCAATGCCGTGATGGAAACCGGCGGCATCTTCGCCCCCACGCCCATGGGCGGTTTCCAGATCGAGCTGCACGGCGTCCGCGCCTTTGGCCGCACCCAAGCCACCGCCGCCGTCCGCTGGAGCGACCGCGCCCAGAGCGCCCTCGCCGCTCAGCGTCCCGCCTGACACCCCCACCCCGTGCCGCCCTTGCACAGGCCACCGCAGACGCGGCTGGCGGCGGCTTCCCCCTGCCCAACGCAAACGGGCCGCCCCGATTTGATCGGAGCAGCCCGCATCCCTTCCCGACAGTGACAGCCACCACCGGAAAGACCTGACATGTTTGATGAAATCACCCGCCTGAGACGCGCCAAGGACGAGGCGCAGCGCATCGCCGACGAGACCGACAACCCCCACCTGCGCCGCGTCTGCACCGCCCTGGCCGGCGAAATGCGGATCATGCTGCGCCGCATGCGCCGGGAGATCCCCGAATGATCGATCACACGCTATCGAACGATGCCGCCTGCGGCAGTACCCGCTGGGTGGCGCAGTTCATGGGCATGAGCTGTGACCGTTTTCGGGGCCGCCGCCGCAACCTGGAGGCCGAAGGCTTCCCGCGCCCCGACCCGGTGCTGAAGCTGTACATCAAGGCCGATGTGCAGGCATGGCTGGCGCGGCGCCGACGCATCCTGGACGCGGATCCGACCTCGCTGGGCCTGGAACGCCCCAGCATCAACCTCGACGCCCTTTGATACGCCGGATGCCCGAAGACGAAAGTGACCCCGATGAACTATAAGAAAGCCCTCTGGGACGGCTCTGATCCGGCCTATGCGCCCGGGGCCGTGCGCTCGCGCAACTTCTGGTACTGGAAGCCCAGCCTGAAATACCGCCAGATGGGCTATGCCAAGACCTCGGTGCGCCTGACCGGCCAGGAGGGCGACGGCCAGGAGCTGATCCGCGCCCGCGAATGCCGCGAGCTGACGAAGCAGATGCTGGCCCATTTCCAGCCCGAGGACGAAAAGTACCTGGTCGGCACCTGGGGCTGGCTGATCCATCATTACAAGACCGACCGGCACAGCCCGATCCATGCGGTCAAGGCCAACACCCGCGAGGGTTACGTGATCTACATGGACAAGCTGGCAGGCGCGCTCGGCGATGTGCTGGTGGCCGCGACGACCTACCCGCTGCTCTGCGAGATGCGCGACGGCATGATCGCGAAGGGCCGCAGCCCCAGCTACATCAAGAAGATATTCACACACCTGCGCATCGTCGCCAATTACGGCGTGCTGATCGAGCACGCCCCCGCCCAGAAAATTTCCCGCATCCTGGGCGAGATGCGCATCCCATCCGCCCCGAAGAAGACCACCGCCCCGACCCGCACCCAGGTGCGCGCCATCGTGGACCAGGCGGATGCAAACGGCCTCTTTGCCTTCGCGACCGGGCTGCTGTTCCAGTGGGTCTTCTGCCTGCGCGCCGTCGATGTGCGCGGCCAGTGGCTGGAATGCGCCCCCGAGGACGAGGGCATCGTGCGCGAGCTGGCGCGCAATCGTCACCAGCGCCACATGCCCCGGAAATTCGAGCGCTGGCAGGACGGACTGACCTGGGAAATGTTCGATGACGGGCTGACGGGCTTTCGCAAGACGATTTCGAAGACCAGCCGGTCGATGCCCGAACCGCTTTGGTTCGATCTGACCCATGCGCCGGAACTGCGGGCGCGGCTGCATATCCTCGGCAGTGCCGGGCGCAAGGGCCCGGTCATCGTCGGCGAACGCATCGGCATGCCCTACACCCGCGATGGCTGGACCCAGGCCTTCATCCGCTGCCGGCGCGCGGCCGGAATTTCGGAGAGCGTGAAGATGATGGATACCCGCGCCGGAGGCCTCAGCGAGGCCGGCGCCCTGGGCCTCGACCCGATGATCCTTCGCGACGCGGCAGGACATCAGAACGTCGCAACAACCGATCGCTATGTCAGGAACAGGGAGGCGAACATCGCCCGCGTGGTCCAGCTGCGCAATGCGGCGCGGACCAAATAACACAACCGCATCACAACTTGCGATCTTGTCACAACGTCGGAGCGGCTAAGGTATTGAGAGGTATGGTACCGCCTCCCCGGCTTGAACGGGGGACCTCTGGATCCACAATCCAGCGCTCTAACCAACTGAGCTAAGGCGGCCTTGAGGGGGGATTTACCGATGGCGGGGGGGGCGCGCAAGAGGAAAGTTGCAGAAAAAATCACGACGTATGGTCACCCCTGCCCGACCCTGCGGCAGCCCCGGCGGCGGTTCCGCCGGTGGCCCAGACTTGCCAAGACGACGGCCTCACGCTAACCAGCGGGATCACATTGCGGAGGCTCCCATGGGCATCGATACCGAACGCGACATCGAGGCAAACCTGCAGATCGGCCCGACCGATGCCGGCATGGTGCGCCTCTTCATCGAGGCCAACGGCCTGGAAATCCCGATGGATTTCGAACCCGACGAGGCGATCGAGATCGCCGAGGAAATCATGGCGGCCGCCCAGACTGCGGCCCAGGCCGCGAAGGCGGGTGGCGGCAAGGGCAAGAAGAAGCGCTGAGGCGCTTCAGACCCGCGGATCACGATATCCCTGAAGCCGCCGCGCCGCATCGCGGGCGAATTTCAGCGTGACCGACTTGCGACGGGCGCCGGCCAGCTTCTGCTCGGCCGGCATCCGCAGGATCTCTCCGCCCCAGCTGTCGGCGATGATCAGACCGGTGTCCTCGGGCAGAAGCTCGACCGGGAAATCCCGGTCCACGGCCCAGAAAAAGCGGTCCCCCCACTCCAGATAGCCCTGCCATTTCAGGTCCGAGGTGAAATCCGCCCGGGACGATTTGCACTCCACGATCCAGAGCTCCCCCTTCGGGCCAAGCGCCATGACGTCCAGCCGCTTGCCGCGCTCGGGCACGAATTCCTCAAGGCAGGCGAAATCATGGCTGGCCAGCAGACGGCAGACGCCCCGGGCCAGAAGCTGGCCGGGCTGCGGCGTGGCGGGATCGGGGGACAGGGACGTGATCGGCATGGGTTCATCATGAACATTGCGCGAACGGCGCGCAAGCCCCGCCCCGGCCTCACCGCCCTCAGGCCGCCTGATGCGACGGGCGCCCCGACTTCCGGCTGAGCGAGACCGCGCCCGAAAGCAGGGCCATGCCCCCGGCAAGGGCGCCGGCCGCCTCCAGGTTGACGCCGCCCGACAGGCTGATCAGAACCGACGCCCCGGCCGCGCCCACCGACTGGCCGATCAGCCGCATGGTGGATTGCATCCCGCTGGCCCCGCCGGCGCGGTGCGGCGGCGCCGAAGACAGGATCAGCCGGTTGTTCGGCGACTGGAACAGGGCAAAGCCCGCCCCGCTCAGTGCCATGGCCGACAGGACCACGCCGTCGGACGGCGCCTGCACCAGCACGCCGACCCAGAGGAAACCGGCGCCGAACATCGCCATGCCGATGGCGCCCAGCAGATCGGCGCTGTGGCGGTCGGCCAGGCGCCCGACCAGCGGCGCCATGATCGCGGTGGCCACCGGCCAGGGCGTCATCAGCAGGCCGGTGCGGATCTCGGAATGGCCCAGCACGTCATGCAGGTAGAAGGGCAGCGTAACCAGCATCAGGAACTGTGCAAAGAAGGCGCAGAAGGAACAGACCATCGAGCGGCTGAACTGCCGCCCCGCGAACAGATCAAGCGGCAGCATCGGATGCGCCTGCCCCAGCATGTGGCGCAGGAAGAACACGCCGGCCACCAGCGCGACCAGCAATTCTCCCAGGGCCAGGGCACCGCTGCCGGGATGGCCGAAGGTGCCAAGCGCAGTGATGAAAAGGCCCAGCGTCACCGCGTTCAGCGCCGCGCCGGCGGTGTCAAAGCGCGCCCCCGTACCCGGCAGGCGCGGCAGCGTCGCCCAGCCAAGCGCCAGGGCCAGCAGCCCGATGGGGATGTTGATCAGGAACAGCCAGTGCCAGCTGGCCACCGCCATGATGCCCGCGCCCAGCGACGGGCCCGCCGCCGCCGCGATGCCGATGGCCATGGAGACACCGCTCAGACCGCGCCCCAGACGGTTGCGCGGCATGATCTGGCGCATCAGCGCGCCGTTGATGCTCATCAGGGCGCCGCCTGCCAGCCCCTGGAACGCGCGCGCCAGGATCAGCTCGGTGATCCCGCCCGACAATGCGCAAAGCGCCGACGTCACCACGAAAAGCACGATGCCGAACAGATAGACACGGGCAAAGCCGATGCGTTCGCCAAGCGCGGCGAAGGGCAGCAGGCTGATCACCACGACCAGCTGGTAGGCGGTGACCGCCCAGATCACCGTGGCCGCGCTGACCGCCTGTTCCTGGGCGATGACCGGCAGCGCCTGGTTGACGATCGCCCCGTCGAGTACCGCCATGGCAATGGTCGTGACCACGGCCGCGAAGGCCAGGGTGCGGCGCGGAAGCGGCAGCCCGTCCTCGACGACAGCCGAAACCCGCTGCGGGGCCGACGCCTTGCTCATGCGCTGTCCTTTCTCCCATCCCCGACCGGCGGCGGACGGAAGACGGCCTGCGGGTGCCCCCGGCCCCCGGCGTTGCTGACGAGAGGCCCGCGCGGGGCCCGGATCCGCCCCGGCCCAGGCGCAGCATGGGCTCCGGCACGGTCGGGTCCGGCCTTTTTCACGGCGCGCACCCGGATTGCATCGCCCCGCGCCAGAGGCGGCAGGACAGCCGGACGATGGCCGAGGGCCGGGAAAAAGGCAAGTCCCGCAGACCTCTTTCGATGAACAATCAGATATCTTGCCGGATCAGCGCGGCGCCGCGGGATGCGATCCCCGAAAAGTGGGCGGAAAATCTTGCCGCCCAACCCCTCGTCAGCCCTTGCCGGAGCCGGGCGGAACCACTACCTCTGGCCTCAGGCGGGTGCTGCCCTTCTCGTGAACGAGTGCATTCCGGTGGCCTTAAGCAAATCCGAGGGAGCTGGCTCTGTCCGGGCCGTGGTTCGGTTACCTGGCGCCCACCTGTATATACAGGTCCTCGGGAATGCGTCACTCAAACGGCTGCGTGCGGGCCCGCCGCTTTTCTGCCCCCGATGCCGCGACCCGAACGGGTTGGGCGCGCAGGATGCGCAGGGGGAAGCGCCGCCCGCCGCGCGGGCCCTCCCCTTCGGCCATGCCCATGATGGTGATCGCGAACTGCACGCCGGCAAAGACGATGCCGTTCGAGAAGAAGATCAGGAAGGCGCCCAGCCAGCCGTCGCGCGACCCCAGGATCAGGTGTTTCAGCCCCATCACGTCGAAGACGATCAGCCCGGCGGTGAACAGCGCCGAGATGGCGAAACCGATCAGGCATTGCAGGATGTACAGGCGGACAAGTCTGGGCATGGCAACCTCCGGACGGAAAGGCGATGCCAAGAACTATACCATAGGGAGATCGCGCTGTCTGCCGGACAGGCTGACGCGGGGCGCTCCGGTGCGGGGGCGTTCAGGTAAAGTCGTGCTCCATCCGCAGGATGTCCGTCTCGTACCCGTTTCGGTCGATCCATCCGGCAGGGACGCGCCATTCCCGGGCAAAGCCCGAGGCACGGTACAGCCGGATCGCGGGGATGTTCGCCACCACCACCTTCAACCAGACGAAAGCGAAGGCACCCTGCCCCTCCAGATGCGCCAGAAGCTGCGGCAGGACCCGCGATCCGACGCCCCGGCCGCGCTCCAGCACGCCGAATTCCTCGATTTTGGGTCCGGGGGTGTCGCAGCCCGACAGCCAGGCGAAGGCCTCGGGGGTGCCGATGGGGCCGCAGCAGAGCAGCCGGAACGGACCGGCATGGCCTTCAGCCATGGCCTGGTCCAGCAACGCGGGCGGGATCGCCGCCACACGGTCGAAGAATTCCGGATCAGAGAGGAAGCCCCCGACCACCGGCAGATCCGCCGCAACGGCGGGGCGCCAGCTGGTCGGGGCCGTCACCATGGGCTCAGAAGGCCTCGGGACGGGCTTCGCGCGCCATGTGGTCAAGCACGGCGTTGACGAACTTCGGCTCCTTGCCTTCCGGGAAGAAGGCCTTGGCCACGTCGACATATTCCACGATCACCACCTTCGGCGGCGCCTCGCCTTCCAGCATCTCGGCCCCGGCGGCGCGGAACAGTGCCCGCAGCGTCGGGTCGATGCGTGCGATCGGCCATTTCGCAACCAGACCACGGTCGGTCATCTGGTCGATCTTGGCCTGCCAGTTGATCGCATCGCGCATGGTCTTGCGGAAGAGGTCGACATCCCCTTCGAGATAGTCGGCCTCCTCGTAGGAAGCGCCAAACCGGTGATCCTCGAATTCGACGATCACGCGATCAACGGTCTGGCCGCTGATCTCCATCTGGTAGAGCGCCTGGACCGCGTAGAGACGCGAGGCCGAGCGCATCTTGCGCTTCTGGTTCCCCGACATCGGGGCGGCAGGCTGCGGGTTCTGGATCTCGTCGCTCATTCTCGGGGCCTATCGGTCGGGCCGGGCTCAGGCGGAGGTGGTTCCGCCGGCCAGCTGATATTCGTCGGTTGCGGGACGGAATCCCACACCGCTTTTCGGAGCGCCCCATTTGCGCGAAAGCGCGAGAAGATGCAAGGCCGCAGCTGCGGCACCGCCCCCCTTGTTCTGATCCGCGACCCGGGCCCGCACCAGCGCCTGCTCGCGGTTCTCGACCGTGAGGATGCCATTGCCGATCAGCAGGCCCTGAAGACCCAGCAGGGTGATCCCGCGCGAGCTGTCGTTGCAGACGGTGTCGTAATGGGTGGTTTCCCCGCGGATCACGCAGCCAAGTGCGACATAGGCGTCGAAATTGGCCATCCGGCCCGCCATGGCGATGGCGGTGGGGATCTCCAGCGCGCCGGGGACCTCGACGGCCTCCCAGGCGCCGCCCCAGGCCTCGATCTCGGCCTTGGCGCCGGCAAGCTGCTCGTCCGAGATGTCCTTGTAATAAGGCGAATAGACGATCAGGACCTTGGCAGGCTTCTCGAGCGTGCCGCGCGGCATGATGTGGTGCAGTTCAGAGGCGGCCATGCGGGATCACTCCTTGATGCGGCGGGTGCCGGTGATTTCCAGCCCGTAGGCGTCGAGGCCGATGATATGCGGCCGGGGCGAATTGGTCAGCAGCTCAAGCTTGTGCAGCCCGAGAGAGTTCAGGATCTGCGCGCCCAGACCGTACTGACGCAGGGTCTGCGGAGAGACTTCCTCGGCATCGGTGATCTTCATGGTCAGGTCGCGCAGCAGCACGACGACGCCGCGCCCCTCTTCGGCGACCTGCAGCATGGCATTGCGGAACTCGTCGGCGCGGCCGGGCTTGTAGCCCACCACGTCGCGCAGCGGATCCAGCGCATGCATCCGCACCAGCACCGGCTCGTCGGTCTCGATGTCGCCCTTGATCAGCGCGATATGCTCGGCGCCCTGGGTCTCGTCCGTGTAGACCTTCAGCGTCCATTCGCCGCCGAAATCGGAATTGATGGTCTTCACCTCGCGCTCGCGCACCAGGTTGTCGTGGCGGCGACGGTAGCCGATCAGGTCGGAAATCGTGCCGATCTTGAGGTTGTGCAGCTGCGCGAAGGCCACCAGTTCCGGCAGGCGGGACATGGTGCCGTCTTCGTTCATGATCTCGCAGATCACGCCGGCGGGCTGAAGCCCCGCAAGGCGCGAGACGTCCACGGCGGCCTCGGTATGGCCGGCGCGCACCAGCACGCCGCCGTCGCGGGCGCGCAGCGGGAAGACGTGGCCGGGGGTGGCGATGTCGGCGGCACCCTTGCCGCCGTCGATGGCCACGGCGATGGTGCGGGCGCGGTCATGGGCGGAAATCCCGGTCGAGACACCCTCTCGGGCTTCGATCGACACGGTGAAGTTGGTCTCGTGACGCGAGGAGTTGTGCGAGGCCATCAGCGGCAGGCCCAGCTGGTCGACGCGCTCGCCGGTCAGCGACAGGCAGATCAGGCCACGACCATGGGTCGCCATGAAGTTGATCGCCTCGGGGGTCGCCATCTGGGCGGGGATCACCAGATCGCCCTCGTTCTCGCGGTCCTCATGATCGACGAGGATGAACATCCGGCCATTGCGGGCCTCTTCGAGGATCTCCTCGACCGAGGAAATCGCATCGGACCAGTTCTGCTCGACCGGGCCGGGGGCTTCGTAGGCGGATTCAGGGGCTGCTTCGGGCATGGGGCCATCACTTTCGGACTTGATGACCGGGGCATAGTACACTCGGCCCCCATTTGCCAGCGATAGCGCCCCCTCAGGAATGCAAAGTGGCTGTGCGCCTGTCTGTCGGGCGTTCAGCCAAACAGCGCTGCCGCCGGCAGGATGCCCCCCAGCCGTCCCGCCGCCAGCCAGTCGCTTTCCAGCGCCAGCGCGGTCACCGCGATCAGCCCCGCCGCCGGCAGCCGCCCCTGCGCGCGGGCCAGAACAGCCCGCTGGCGGGCGAACGTCGCCAGCAGCGGCGGGGCCGGCCAGACCTCGTCCAGGGCGCCGACCTGCTCCAGCAGGGCCTCGGGGCTGAGCGGCGCATGAGCCAGGCCGATCCGGCGCACATGGCGCAGCCCTTCCAGCCGCTCGCGCACCGCATTGGACGCCGCCTGCCCCGGCTTCAGCACCCCAAGCGCGTTCGAGGACAGCAGGTAGCCCGCCACGTCGCGCCCTGCGCTGCGGCGCAGCGCGGCGTAATCGGCATAGCTGAGGCCCAGTTCCTTCGCCCGCGCGATGCGCATCCGCACCACCGCCACCGGCAGCCGGGCCTCCGGATGCTGCGCCTTCGCCCGCGTCCAGCTGTGGATGCGCCAGCGCAGCCCCGGGTCCATGCTGGGCCCCTGGTTGTGGCCGATTCCGGGCAGGCTGGCGTTGCTCATCCGGCCATGTCCTGCAGGCGGGCCAGGTAGCGCGCCATGGTGTCGACCTCCAGGTTCACCCGGTCGCCCGGATGCACCTGGCCCCAGGTGGTCACGGCCTTGGTGCGGGGAATGAAGTTGACGTCGAATTGATCGCCCTCGACCGCCGCCACCGTCACCGAGACACCATCCAGCGCGACCGACCCCTTGGAGGCGATGAAGCGCGCCAGCCCCTGCGGGGCGCGCAGGCGGATCCGCGTGCTCTCGCCCTCGGGGGTCAGCGCCAGCACCTCGGCCATGCCATCGACATGGCCCGACACGATATGCCCGCCCAGCTCGTCTCCGACCCGCAGCGCGCGCTCCAGGTTGACCCGGCAGCCGACCGTCCAGGCCCCCAGCGTGCTGCGCTTCAGCGTCTCGGCGCTGACCTCGACGGCAAAGCCCGCCGCGCTCAGCCCGGTCACCGTCAGGCGCACGCCGGCGCAGGCGATCGAGGTGCCCAGGGCGATCCCGGCAGTGTCGTAGCCGCAGGCGATCTGCGCCCGCAGCACGCCCCGCGTCTCAAGCGCGGTGACGGTGCCGATGTCGGTGATGATGCCAGTGAACATCCTGGTCCTCCGGATAATGATCCCCAACGGGTAGCGCCCCGGACCGGGCACCGCAAGCGTCCTGGCCACTGGCCCTTTCGCCATGCCGACCGCACAAAAGCTTTGACGAAAGCGACTAAAATCCCTCAGGATTCCCCAATAGGTTGTTGAGAGGGATCCGCGATATTCGGGGGATGATCGCACAATGCTCCGCCCACAGGGTGTTCCTGTTCCTTCAGGGGCCGCATGGCCCGTTCTTCCACCAGCTCGGACGCATGTTGCAGCGGACCGGGGCGCAGGTCTGGCGCGTCGGCTTCAACGCCGGAGACAGTGCCTTCTGGCCCGACCGCAACAGCTACATCCCCTACCGCGGCCCGGCCCAGGACTGGGAACAGACCTTTGCCGGGCTGGCCGCCGCCCACCACGCCACCGATCTGGTGCTCTATGGCGACACCCGCCCGATCCATGCCCGCGCCATCGCCCGGGCCCGCCGCGCCGGGCTGCGCATCCATGTCTTCGAAGAGGGATACCTGCGGCCCTACTGGGTCACCTACGAACGCGGCGGCAGCAACGGCCATTCCCGGCTGATGGAGCTGGGGCTGCCGGAAATGCGCAAGATGCTGGCGCTGAGTGATCTCGACGCCCCCCTCCCACCGGCCCGCTGGGGGGACCTGCGCCAGCACGTCTTCTACGGCGCGCTCTACCACGCCCTGCTGATCGCCGCGAATCATCGCTACCGGGCGTTCCGCCCGCACCGCGCGATCCCCGCGGGCGCCGAATTCCGCCTTTACCTGCGCCGCCTGCTGCGGATGCCGCTGAGCGCGCTGGAGCGCCGCCGCGCCTCGGCCCGGATCCGGCGCGGCGGTTTTCCCTACCATGTCGCGCTTCTGCAACTGGAGCATGATGCCTCGTTCCGCGCCCATTCGCCCTTCGCCACCCTGCCCGAGTTCATCGACCGGGTGATGCAGGGCTTTGCCGAGGGCGCGCCGGGGCATCACCATCTGGTGCTGAAGGCGCATCCGCTTGAGGACGGCCGCGTGCCCCTGCGCCGCGAGATCGCGCGCCTGACCCGGCTGCACGGGCTTCGGGGCCGGGTCCATTACGTGCGCGGCGGCAAGCTGGGGGCGTTGCTGGATGATTGCCGCAGCGCGGTGACCGTGAATTCCACCGCCGCCCAGCAGGTGCTTTATCGCGGCATTCCGCTGAAGACCTTCGGCACTGCGGTCTATGACAAGCCCGAGTTCGTCTCGGCCCAGCCGCTGCCGGCCTTCTTCGCCGGAGCCGCGCGGCCCGACGGGCGCGCCTACAGGGATTACCGGCGCTTTCTGCTGGAAACCAGCCAGGTCGCCGGGGGCTTCTATTCCGCACGCGGGCGGCGCCAGCTGCTGCGGCAGGTCGTCGACATGATGCTGGCAGAGGACGACCCCTACGACGCCCTGCGCAGCGGCACCGCCGCTCCGCGCCAGAAACTTCACGCGGTCCCCTGATGCGGGGGGCCGGAAACGTTTCCTTACGTCTTTACCCCATAGGCTGAACGCCGGGACATCCGGAACAGGTCCGCCAAGGACCGGGAGATCGACAGTGAACCGCACTTCCTTCGCAAGACCCCGCCGTACCGCCGCCCAGGGCCTGTGCCTGCTGGCCGTGCTGGCCCTGGCCGGTTGCCAGTCCCTGCCCCGCACCGGCCCAAACAAGTCCGACATCTACGAGGGTTCGGTCCAGCGCCAGGGCGACGCCTTCGTCGTCTCGGTCGACGACCGGGTCACCCGGACCACGGCGGTACTGCCGAAACTGGGCTTCTCGGCGGCCTTCCGCGGCGCCGGCGCCCTCAGCTCGGACGCGATCCGGCCCGGCGACACGCTGGCGCTGACGATCTGGGAGAACGTTGATGACGGGCTCTTTGCCACAGGCGGCGCGCGGGCCACCCAGCTGGGCGGCATCCAGGTCGATGACGGCGGCTTCATCTTCGTGCCCTATGCCGGGCGCATCAAGGCCGCCGGCAACACGCCCGAGTCGATCCGCCAGATCATCTCGGACAAGCTGGCGCAGCAGACGCCCGACCCCCAGGTCGAGCTGCAGCGCACCGCCGGAAACGGCGCCACGGTGACGCTGGTGGGCAAGATCGCCGGTCAGGGCGTGCACCTGATCGAACGGCCGACCACGCGCCTGTCGGGGATGCTGGCCGCTGCCGGCGGCCTGTCGATCGACCCCGAAGCGGCGGAAATCACGGTGATCCGGGGGCGGCAACGCTCCACCGCCCGGTTCGAGGATATTTTCGACAATCCCCGCGACGACATCGCGCTGCGCAATGGCGACCGTATCCTGGTGCAGGAAACCGTGCGCTCCTTCACCGTGCTCGGCGCCGCCGGCGCCCAGAAGATCGTGCCGCTGGAACGACCCACCCTTTCGGGGGTTGAGGCGATTGCCCTGGCGGGCGGGCTGCGCAGCAATGCCGCCGATCCGACCGGGGTCTTCGTGCTGCGCAACGAGGCGCCCGAGATCGCCGGCCCGGTGCTGGGCCGCACCGACCTGAGCGGCGCGCAGCGCATGGTCTACGTGCTGGACCTGACCAAGCCCAACGGGCTGTTCCTGGCCGGGGATTTCCTGATCCGCGACGGCGATCTGCTCTATGTCACCGAGGCGCCCTTCACCCAGTGGGACAAGGCGGTGTCCGCCATGCTGGGATCGCTCAGCGATTTCAACACCGCCAGCAACGTGCTGCCCTGAGGCGGCTCAGGCCGTCGGACGGGTCCAGCGGGTCATCATGTCCGGGCCGATGCGGCGCTCTTCCGCAAGGGTCAGGCGCGGCGCCTCGGACAGCTTGTCGATGCCCATGGCGCCCAGGCCCGGGCGCCCTTCGGCCCCCAGCAGCACGCCCGCGCTCATCACGATCAGCTCGTCCACCAGATCCGCGCCCAGCAGGGTCGCGGCCAGCGCGCCGCCCCCCTCGCAAAAGACCCGCGTCAGCCCGTGGCTGCCAAGCCCCTGCATTACCGAAAGAATATCCAGCTGTCGTCCCTGGAGCGCACAGGGGATCAGCGTCGCCCCCAGTTCCTTCCAGGCGCTGACCAGCTTGCCGTCGGCATCGCGGCCATGGCAGATCCAGACCGGCACCTCGCGCGCACTGCGCGCCAGCGTGCCCAGCAGCGGCAGGTCGATCCGGCGCGAGACCACCACGCGCACCGGTTGGCGCTTTGCGCCGAGGCCGCGCACCGTCAGGCTCGGATCGTCGATCCGCGCCGTGCCCGCGCCCACCATCACCGCATCGTGGCGCATCCGCATCGCATGAACCTCGCGCCGCGCCTCGGGCCCGGTGATCCACTGGCTTTCACCGGTGGCCGTGGCGATCTTGCCGTCCAGCGACAGCGCCAGCTTCAGCGTGATGCGCGGCCGTCCCTGGGCGCGGTTCAGGAAGAATCCTTCCAGGTCGCGGGCCGCCTCGCCGGTCATCAGCCCGGTGGCGACCTCGATCCCCGCCTCGCGCAGCATGGCAAAGCCGCGCCCCTCGACCCGGGGGTCAAGATCGGCGAAGGGCGCCACGACACGGGCAACACCGGCCTCGATCAGCGCCTTGGCACAGGGCGGCGTCTGACCGTAATGCGAACAGGGTTCGAGCGAGACATAGGCGGTGGCCCCCCTGGCCAGCGGCCCCGCCTGGCGCAGCGCCATGGGTTCCGCATGGGGTCGCCCCCCCGGCTGGGTCCAGCCGCGCCCGACGATCCGACCCTCGCGCACCAGCACGCAGCCCACCGCCGGATTGGGCCAGGTGTTGCCCTGCCCGCGCCGCCCCAGCGACAATGCCAGCGCCAGATAGCGCAGATCCTCGTCGCGGCTCACTTGTCTTGCGGGATGTTCGGTCGCAGCTCGCTGACGAACTTGTCGAAGTCGTCGGCAGCCTGGAAATTCTTGTAGACCGAGGCGAAGCGCACATAGGCAACCGTGTCGATCCGGGCCAGGGCTTCCATCACGATCTCACCGATCACCTTGGAGCGGATGTCGGTTTCGCCCATGCTTTCAAGGCGCCGCACGATGCCCGAGATCATCTGGTCGATGCGTTCCTGCTCCACCGGACGCTTCTGCATCGAGATCCGGATCGAGCGCTCCAGCTTCTCGCGGTCGAAATCCTCGCGCCGGCCATTCGACTTGATGACCACGAGGTCGCGCAGCTGGACGCGTTCATAGGTGGTGAAACGACCGCCGCAGGACGGGCAGAGGCGACGCCTCCGGATCGCGACATGATCCTCCGCCGGACGGGAATCCTTCACCTGGGTGTCGATATTTCCGCAAAACGGACAGCGCATATTCCGGACGGGCCCCCAAATTCTTTCAGCCCCGGTTCGCAGCAGCTATGGGGCCCCTTCATCTTATCCACAATCAGTATAGGGGGTCCACATCTGATTGGGTAGTCGCTAATCGCAACAGCTAGATATGCTGCGCATTTGCCACGCCTCTCGACGTCGAGACTAACCGGCCTCGGCGCGGGGACGGAAGAAGCAATGTTGCGCCCGCCCCATCTTTTTCGAAGCATAAAGCGCCGCGTCCGCATCCGCCAGCATCACGTCGGCGCGCGGGGCAGCATAGAAGGACGACAGCGTCGTGCCCATGGAGCACGACACCCGGCAGACGGCGGTGCCGAACAGGATGGGTTTTTCCAGCCGGGCGATCAGGCGCTGCGCGATCTCCTCGATCCGGGCGCGGCGCAGCAGATGCGGGAACAGAAGCACGAATTCGTCACCGCCGATCCGCGCCACGGTATCCTCGCCCCGGGTTTCATCGACCAGGGCGCGGGCCACGTGCTGCAGCACGTGATCGCCCGCCGCATGGCCGTGGGAATCATTCACCGCCTTGAACCAGTCCAGGTCCAGATGCATCAGTGCGAAGGGTTCTCCGGCCCGGATCAGCCGCGCCAGCACGTGATCCATCGCCCGGCGGTTCTTCAGCCCGGTCAGCGTGTCGGTATAGGCCTGCTCCTCGGCCGCGATCTTGGCGCCCTGCAGGCGCTGGTTCAGATCCTTCCAGCTGTCCAGCACCGCCAGCTTCGCCTCTGTCAGGTACAGCATCTCGATCGCCAGGTCGGTCGGGGCGAAATCGTTGGAATGCAGGGAATAATCCCGCAGCGCCTCATCGATGGAAATGCCGAAGGACAGGTTCACCACGGCGCCGCGGCGCCCGGCGTCATCCGGGGCCAGCGGCACCAGGACGGCCTTCAGCCCGGTGCGCGGGTGATCGCGCAGCCGCAGGTGCAGCCGGGTTCCGGCCTGATCCAGCAGAGCGGCCATGCCGGCGGGCAGCTGCGGGCGCTGCACTTCGAACAGATCCTCGAACGGGCGGCCCGTCAGCACCTGTCCGGGGCGCAGGCGGCGCAGGGTCGGCCCCGCGTGGACGACCTGCCCCGCCGCATCCAGCACCAGATGCATCGGGCAGAGCACGTCGAGAGAGCCCTGCGGCAGCGCCGGCACCAGCCCCCCGGCCAGGGGGCCCTTTGCCCCGCCCTCCCGGCCCGTCATCCGGTGCGCGCCCCAAGCTCGAACTCGCGCCCCTCGGTGAAGGCGCGTTCGACCAGGCGGATCTCGATCGTCTCGATGCCGCGGCGGCTGCCCAGGTGGTCCAGCATCACCAGAGCGCCGTAATCATCCGCCATGGCCCGCAGAACCCCGATCAGCGCATGGCCGAAACCCGGCATCCCGGGGCCGCAGCGCAGCACGAACCGCCCGTCGCCCTGCTGGCTCAGCTCCAGCGGCGGGATCATCAGATCCCCCACCGCCAGCCGCGCCCGGTCCGGCAGGTCGTCCAGCGAATGCAGGAAATCCTCGTAGCCGACGCCGGCGAAACGCAGCAGCCGGCGCAACCCCTCATTGTTGGCATGGGAAACCAGATAGGTGCCGACATCCTCAAGCAGAACGGCGCGCGGCTTCTTCAGCAGCGCCTCTGCCGCTTCCAGCACCCGCCAGGTCAGCGCATCCTCATAGCTCAGCATCGCTTCGAAGGAAGTGCCCGGCAGATCCGCCCGCAGGGCGACATCGGCCCAGAGACCCACGCCGTAGGTATCGCGCAAGAAGCACTCGATAGAGCGGTTGATCAAGCCGTGCATGGTCCTCGGAGCCTGTTGCTTTTCGCAAGCATCGCCAAAGGGCCTTAACAACGGCTCAATATATCCAATTGTTTCGGGATCCTGGGCCTCTCAGGCCGCCAGCCAGCCCGGCAGATGGCCGATGTCGTCCAGCACCGCATCGGCCAGCGGCGCCAGATCGGCGGGGCCGGCCATGCCGGTCAGCACCCCAAGCGTCCGCATCCCCGCCGCGCGCCCCGCTTCCAGGTCATGGGTGCTGTCGCCGACCATGACCACGGTTTCGGGCGGCAATGACATGGCGCGGGCAAAGGCCAGCAGCGGATCGGGCGCCGGTTTCGCGCCATGGCCGGAATCATGCCCGGCGATGAAATCGAACAGCTCCAGCACCCCGGCACCGGACAGCTGCGCGCGGGCGCTGAATTCCGTATCGTTGGTCATCACCCCCAGGCGCAGCCCCTGCCCGCGCAGCCCCTCCAGCAGCGGCACCAGCGGCGCGGCGGGCACCAGCGCGGCACGGGCCGCCCGCTCCGAGAGGAACCCTTCAAGCCGCGCGCCCTGCCAGTCCGGCAGCGAGGGCAGCAGCAGCGCCGCCACCTCGGCATTGGTGCCGGCGATCACCGGGCTGGTGGGCCGGAAGGCCCCGGCGGCCAGGTCGAAATGCAGCGCCTCGGCCATGGCCGCGGTCCGATCGGGGTGATCCTGCCCCAGCTCGGTCAGAATGCCCTTGGCCCAGCCGTTCCAGGTTGCGCCGAAATCGAAAAGCGTGCCGTCCTTGTCGAAAAGGATGCCGCGCACGGGAATGCCTGCCACCATTGGTCCTGTCTCGTATCGTTTGCGGGACCCTGCCCAAAAGCCCGCAGCGACACAAGCCCGCAAGGCGTTTGCAAATGGTTTCAACGCCTTTTGCAAACTACCCCGCCACGGCAGCCGCTTGACTTTCACCGGTTGCTCGGTCTTCTGAACCCATGGATGAGCAGAACACGCCCTATCGCCTTCACGACTCCCTTGGATACTGGCTGTCGCTGGCCGCCCGCCTCCAGGAACGTCGCCTTGATGACCGCCTGCGCGAGATCGGGCTGACCCGGATCACCTGGTGCATCCTGCTGGGCCTGGCCAACGAAGGGCTGAGCCAGCCTTCGGAACTGGCCGATTTCGTCGGCATCGACCGCACCGCCACCTCGCGCGCGTTGCGGCAGATGGAAGAGGCCGGCCTGCTGTCGCGCGACCCCGGCACCGATGACCGTCGCACCCGCCGGATCGGCCTGACGCCCGAAGGCCACATGGCGCTGGCCCAGGCCATCCCCTTCGCGCTGCAGAACACCGCCGTCATGACCGACCGCCTTGCCCCCGGTGAAAAGGAGCAGCTGCTGCGGCTGCTTGCCAAGGTCTCGGAAGGTGACAAGGGCGGCCTTCGGACCTTCTGAGGCCCGCTTGCGGACCGGGAGGCCTCAGGTCCAGTGCACCTGCTCGCCGCCGGGCAGCGCCATGCGCGCGCGCAGCGGCTGGTCATAGGCCAGCGCGCGGCTCTGACAGAAGGCCATCACCCAGGCATCGTCCATGGTCAGGAAATCCAGCACCGCGCCAAGGAATTCCGGCGTGCCGGCGGCGCGGCGCAGATCATCGGGCGACAGCCCGGTCGAGCCCATGAAGACCGGCAGCAGCTCCTCGTTGCCAGCCAGCCAGGTCAGGGCGTCCAGGGCGATCTCTTCGGCGCGTTTCGGCGTCATCGGGAAAATCCTTTCGAAGGATATATTCTGTCGGACCATGGCAAGGGTTTGTTAACCAAACACCCAGCATCCTTCATAAGCCGCCCGGGACCGGAACACCACAGGAACGGCGCGACGATGGAGGGGAAGATGCCGGCACGGATCCTGATCCTGGATGAACATGTCACCCGCAGGATCACCCTGGCTGCGCGGCTGTCGGGGGATTTCTACGACATCCAGGTTGCGGCCTCGCCCGGAGAGGCGCTGGCCCTCGCGCGGCACTGGCATCCCCAGGTGGTGATGCTGGCAGAGGATCTGCGGCTGATGCCATCGGGCCGCTTCATCCAGTCGCTGCGGGCCGATCCTCTGCTGAGCGAAGTGACGATTTTCGTGATCACCGCCCCCGGCGCCCAGGTCGGGCGGACCGGCCTGCTGGCGGCCGGCGCCGACGAGATCCTGTCGCGCGCCGAACCCGAAGAGGTCTTCCGGGCCAGGCTGCGTGCCCATGACCGGGCCCGCGACACGCTGGAGACGCTGAAATTCCGGGGCGGACCGCAGGATCCCCCGGGGCTGGCAGAACCTGCACTGCAATTCACCGGGCTGGGACGGATCGTCGCCCTGCCCCCCGACGCCGAGACCGGGCGCAGCTGGCAGAACCGGCTGGGGCGGATGCCGGGGCTGAAACTTGAGCTGGCCTGGCAGTTGCCCCCCGGCCTTTGCCCGGGTCAGGACAGCCCCGCAGAGGCACCGCCCCGGTGCGGCCTGTTCCTTCTGAGCGCGCGCGCCGATGCCGAGCAGGCCAGCCTGCGGCGCCTGGCGGCGCTGGAAAGCTGGCGCGACCGGCTCGACAGCGAGGTGCTGCTGCTGGCGCCGGGCTGTTCGGTACGTCTGCGGGCGCGGGCCTACGACCTGGGCGCCAGCGCGGTCATGGATGGCCCCTTCGATGCCGAGGAAATCGCCGCCCGGCTGCGCCGCCTGCACGGCCGGCTGATGCAGCGCCGGCAGTTGCACGCCGAGCTGAGCGAGGGGATGCGGGCCTCGGTCACCGATCCGCTGACCGGGCTCAGCAACCGCCGTTTCGCCCTGCCCCGGCTGGCGCGCGCCGCCCGCGAGGCCGCGCAGGAGGCCCGCCCCTTCGCCGTGCTGCTGCCCGACATCGACCATTTCAAAGCGGTGAACGACCGCCACGGCCATGCCGCCGGCGACCGCACGCTGCAATCGGTGGCGCGCATCCTCAAGGACAGCCTGCGCGCGGAAGACGTGGTGGCCCGCATCGGCGGAGAGGAATTCCTGATCCTGCTGCCCGACACCGGACCCGAGGCCGCCCGCCATGTCGCCGACCGGCTCTGCGCCAGCGTGCGCGACCGGATGCGCGCGCAGGGCCTGCCGGCGCCGGACCAGGCGGTGACGATCTCGGTCGGGCTGACCTTCGGCCTGGCCGGGCGCCGCGATCCGGCGCAGCTGCTGGCCGATGCCGATGCCGCGCTCTACCGGGCCAAACATGCCGGTCGCGACCAGGTTGCCCTGCATCCCGGTCCGGAGAGCGGGCCGGGCAAGGTGATCCCGTTTTCGAACTAGCTCACTCGACCGGGGGCGGCGGCGGCGGCGCCTTGTCGGCCGGGCGCTCGCCGGATTTGCCACCCGCCTTGCCGTCATGGCCCTTTTCCGCGCGGTCCGGACGCAGCGCGTTCGGCCCCTCGGTACGCAGCTTGGTCGCCGCCTCTTCCAGCCGGTCGGCAAAGGCCAGCCGGGCGCTGCGGTCCATCTCTGAGATGCGCTGAAGCAGGATGGTCTGACCGACCTCCTGGCGCCGCATCGCCTCGTCCAGCTGGCGCTTCAGGCTGTTCTCGACCACGGTGGGATCATAGGGCTCGGCGCGCAGCGCAGAGACGATCTGGCTGAATTCGGCCTGCACGGCGCCCTTGTCGGGGCGATTGGCGCGCATGTCCTTCCAGATGGCCCGCCCGATCGCCCGCCGGTCGTCATCGCTGAGCGCAAAGGTCAGCACGCCACCGATCTGGTCGATCCGCGGCGGTCCGCCGCCGGGTCGGTCATGACGGCTGTGCACCAGCGATCCCACCACAACCCCGGCAACGGCCAGGTTCACCGCCAGCGAGGCGAAGAGCAGGATGCGCAGGGCGGGACTGCTGCGGCGCGCGGGCCGCTGTCCGGAGGTCGGTTCGGTCATCTTCAGCCTCCGGTGCTGCTTGTTTCATCGACGATGAAGTCGAAGGCGCTGGTGCTGTCCACCATGTAGGGGCTGTAGCTGGTCGTGGTGCCGGTGATGGCGCTGACGCCCGAGGTCACGAAGGCCGGCGGCATCACCCCCAGCCACAGGCCCGCCATGGTCGCCACGCCGAGCCCCGCCAGCGCCGGAGCGCCGCCGATGCCGCGCACGAAGCGCTGCCAGAGCGAGGCCCGGCGCACCGGCTCGGGCGGGCGCGCCTCTGCGGCCAGCCGTTCGGCCTGCACCATCTGCGCGTCTTCCAGGATCCGGGCCGTCAAGCCGTCCGGCAGATCCGGTTCCGCAAATCGTGCTTCGGCGAACAGCGCATCCAGTGCGCCGTCCGACAGCACGTCCCCTGCTTTCCGCTCAGTCATCGTCGTACCCCAGTTCATCGCGCCGCCCCGACAGGATGCGGGTCAGCGCCCGTTTGCCCCGGGCCGTCAGACTTTCGACGGCCTCCGTGCTGATCTCGAGGATCTCGGCAATCTCGGGATTGCCCAGGCCCTCGATGTGACGCAGGACCACCGCCTGCCGCTGCCGGTCCGGCAGCTCGTTCAGCGCGCCCTGCAGGGCGTCCATCCGGGCATCCTGCTGCATGCGCTGATCCGCCGAAGGCGCGTCATCCGCGATCTCCGGCATGTCGTTCACGTCGCGCGTCCCGCCACGCCGACGGCGCAACCGGTCGGTGCAGAGGTTCGCCGTCACCCGGTAGAGCCAGGTGGTGACCCGCGCCTCGCCCTGGCGCCAGTCGGGGGCAATGCGCCAGAGCCGGAGCATCGCTTCCTGGGTCACATCCTCTGCCTCGGCCCGGTCACCCAGGATCCGCGCAGCCTGCGCCAGCACCCGCGGCGCAAGCCGCGTGGTCAGTTGCCGCGCCGCCTCGGCGTCTCCATTGGCATAAAGCACCAGGAGCGCGTCATCGGGAATGGCGTCGGGATCGTCGAAGGCCATGTTTCTCATGCCTCAGCGGCGTATCCGTTTCCGTTACCCGGGGCAATCCGACACCGGATCGCCCCGCCAATTCAACCACTTTCCGCCCGTTTCGCACCCCCGGAGGCAAGATCCCCCGGCAGATCCGCCCCCCGAAGGGGACGGATCCCGCGACACCGGGCCGAAGCGACCTCAGCCCTGGTCGCTTTCGGGGGCCGGCGCCGGTGCGGCCTGGGGCTGGGCCCCGTCGGGGGCCGGCATCATGCGCTGCATCGGCATGCCCTGGCCGTGACGCCCGCCGTGATCACCACGGTCGGCGTGGCGATCACCACCCCAGCCCTGGCCGCCCTGCGGGCCGTGGCCCCAGCCGTGACCGCCCTGCGGGCCCATCATGCCCATCTGGGGACCAAAGCCGCCCTGCGGGCCCATGTGGCCCTGCGGACCCATGCCGCCCTGGCCCATCATGCCCATCTGCGGACCCATGCCGCCCTGGCCCATCATGCCCATCTGCGGGCCCATCCGGCCATGGCCCATCGGACCTTCACGGCCCGGGCCACGCTGTTCGGCCATCTTATCGTGACCGGCCTTGAACTCTTCCATGGAGATCTGGCCGTCATGGTTGGTGTCAAGCTTGGCGAACATGCGCTCCTCGGGGGATTTCGGCTTCATCTCTTCCGCCGAAAGCTTGCCGTCGCCGTTGGTGTCCATCTCCTGGATCATCCGTTCGGCCATCTTGGCCTCGCGCGCTTCGCGACGCTGCTGGGCCTGAGCCTCGAAGAAGCTTGCCAGCTCGTCCTGGGTGACTTCACCGTCGCCATTGGCATCCGCCTCGGCGAAACGCTTGGCCTGAGCCGCATCCCGCTCTTCCTGGGAGAGCTGCCCGTCACCGTCGGTGTCGAGCGCCTTCATGCGCGGCGGCAGCGGCTTGGCGGGGGCCGAAACCGGGGCCTTGGGGGCAGCAGCGGTGTCGGCCTCCTGAGCGGACACTCCGGAGGCGAACGCCGTCAGCGAAAGGGCTGCGATGCTGCCGAGAAGAACTGCTCGTTTCATAGGACTACTCCTCTAAACTCTTCAGAAGGATGCGAGGGCCTCGCCCCCGGTCATCTGCTAATAGATACGGGGCAGCCCGGTGCTTCCGTCGCCGCCGTCGCATTTTTTTGCCGGAGCGCATTCACGGACCTGCGGGAAGTTTGCGACATGGCGCCGCACGACCACGCGCCGTCTTCTCAAGCTGCGGGGCTGCGACCAAGGTAGGACAGGCATCAGGCCGAGACCTGTCAGGAGCCCGCGTGACCCAGAAGCCAGAGGATCATCCGACCGGGGCCCACGGGGCCGGCGCGGGATCCCGGGACGGGTCCGGCGACCGGGACCTGTGGCCCGCGCTGCGCCGGGGCTGGCGGCTGCGATGCCCGAACTGCGGATCGGGGCCGCTGATGAAAGGATACCTGAGCGTCCGGGAAAGCTGCCCGGTCTGCCGGCAGGAACTGCACCACCACCGGGCCGATGACGGGCCGGCCTACCTGACGATCCTCGTGGTCGGCCATCTGTCGGCGCCGCTTCTGGGGCTGGTCTGGATGACCTGGCAACCCGACCCGATGATGCTGTTCACCGGCTTCGCGATTTTCGCCGTCGCGCTGTCGCTGTATATGCTGCCCCGGGTCAAGGGCGGGCTGATCGCCTTCCAGTGGGCCCGCCGCCTGCACGGCTTTGCCGCTGCGCCCGAACCCGACACGGACCGCCCCGGCCCCGAGGGACCGGACACCGAGTGAACCGGCCCCGTGGCCGCCCGCCCCTGAAATGCCGAACCCGACAAGGATCAGACGATGAACGCCACTGCCCAGCCCAGAAACGCCGCCACGATCATCGCGCTGCAACGCGCCGGGGACGGGCCGCGGATCCTGATGGGCCGGCGGCTGGCCGGGGCCGTCTTCATGCCGAACAAGATGGTCTTTCCCGGCGGCGCGCTGGATGCCTGCGACGCGGATGTGCCCTTTGCCCGCCCCCTGACGCCGCGCACCCGCGCCCTGCTGGAGGTCGATGCCGACCCGGTGCTGGCGCCCCAGCTGGCCGCCGCCGCCCTGCGCGAATTCGCCGAGGAAACCGGGCTGCGCATCGCCCGCCCCGGGATCTGGACAGGCACGCCGCCCACCGATCCGACCTGGGCGGGCTTTGCCGCCGCGGGGCTCCTGCCCGATGCCGGGGCGCTTGACTGCATCTACCGCGCAGTGACGCCGCCCGGCAAATCCCGCCGCTTCGACGCTCGCTTCTTCCTGGTCGAGGACAGCGCCATCGCCGGCGACCCCGAGGATTTCTCGTCCGCCTCCGGAGAGCTGGCGGACCTGGCCTGGGTCCCGCTTGATGCGGCACGCCAACTGGACCTGCCCTTCGTCACCGCCGTCGCCCTGGCCGAACTGGCCGCCCTGCTGCGCCGGGGCCGCGCCCCCGATGCGATCCCGTTCTACGACCAGCAACCTTCCGGGCCGGTGTTCCGCGGCCTGGTGGCCTGAGACGACCAGCCGCTCAGCCCGGCAGGACGAGCCCGAGGACGCTGGCCAGAACCAGCAGGATGCCCGCCCCTCGCCCCGGGTGATCCGCTCGTGGAAGAGGACGACCGAGGCCAGCAGGCTCAGCACCCCCTCGGACTGGCCGACGGCGTAGACACAGGAGGCGCCCTGCAGGGTAAAGGCGGCGAACCAGCAGGAGCTGCCCAGCCCTAAGGTCTGCCCGGTCAGCCGCCAGCTGCGCAGGACACGACCGATCTCTCCCTTCTCGCGCCAGGCCAGCCAGGCCGCCATCAGCACCAGCTGCGCGGTCACGACCACCCCCAGCGTCACCAGCGCGCGCTGCCAGACCGCGCCCGGCACCATCAGAGAGGCGCCGCGGAGAGCGCGAAGAACAGCCCCGGGGCCACCCCCAGCGCCGCGGCCCGGTTGGCAAGGCGGCGCAGAGCCGCCCCGCCGGCCTGTCGCTCAGCACCAGTTCCCCAGAGGGCCCAGGCAGATCGCCCCCAGCGCCGGCAGGCTCATGGCATCGCCCAGCAGGATCAGCCCGATCAGCGCGGTCAGCAGCACTTCGGTCTTCTTCAGGGGGATGCCGACGGCGAAATTGCGGCTCTTGAACAGGGCGACGACGCAGATCGTGGCCAGGATCTGGGTGATGCCGCCGATCAGCGCCACGGGCCAGAAGGCGGGCGGCAGATGCGGCCAGGCAATACCGCTTAACCCCGGCGCAATCCAGACCAGCGGCGCGGCCCAGAGAAACCGGGCAAAGGTCGCCCCCGTGGCGCTGAGCCCGGTGGCGGCAAGCTGCTTTTGCAACATGAAACGGCCGTTCCGGAACAGAACGGCCGCAAGGGTGACGGGGATCCAGGCATGTGTCATGGCCCCCTCATGTCGGAAGCGCCGGGGGAAGGCCGGTGTCAGCCGCTCCCCCAGCGCGGGCCCGGTTCAGAACGGCATCGGGTGCTTGCGGTGCACCGCGTCGAGATCCTTCAGCACCTCTTCGGACAGCGTGACATCCAGACCTTCGATGATGCGCTTGAGCTGCGTCATGTTGGTGGCGCCGAAGATCACCGAACCGTTGAAGTTGCGGCTGGCGACGAAGGACAGCGCCATGTGTACCGGATCGAGGTCATGCTTGAGCGCGACATCGAGGTAATCGTCCACAGCGGGGAAGACGCGATCGGTCTTGCGTCCGCCAAGATCGCCGTTGATCGCCATGCGCGAGTCCTTGGGCACGGCGCGTCCCTGATACTTGCCCGTCAGCAGACCGGTGGCCAGCGGCGAATAGGCCAGCAGCCCGACATCCTCGTAAACGCAGAGCTCGGCCAGGTCGGTGTCGAACTGACGGGCCAGCAGCGAATATTCGTTCTGGATCGAAACGGGGCGCGGTGCATCCAGCTCTTCGGAGAGGCGAATCCACTGGGCCATCCCCCAGGCGCTTTCATTGGAGAGGCCGAAGGCGCGGATCCGTCCCTTCTTCTTCTCCTGCTTCAGCTTCTCCAGGCAGGCGCGCATATTGTCGAGCACGGCCGCCGTGTCGGTCTTGGCGGGGTGGTAGCTCCAGTTCTTGCGGAAATGGTAGGAGCCGCGGTTCGGCCAGTGGAACTGGTAGACGTCGATATAATCGGTCTTCATCCGCCGCAGGGAGCCGGTGATCGACTCTTCCAGCGTCTCGGGCGTGATCGGCGCGCCTTCGCGCACATGTTCCAGCCCCTCGCCACTGGCCTTGCTGGCAATCACCAGCTCGTGGCGGCGATGCGGCGTCTTTTCCAGCCACAGGCCGATGATGCGTTCGGTCCGTCCGATGGTCTCGGCCCGCACGGGGTTGACCGGATACATCTCTGCGGTGTCGAGCAGGTTGATCCCCGCATCCAGAGCCGCGTCGATCTGGTCATGGGCGGCCTCGCTCCGGGTCTGGTTGCCCCAGGTCATCGACCCCAGGCAGTAATCCGTCACTTCGATCCCGCTGCGACCAAGCTGATGTTTGCGCATTCTTACCTTCCCCTCGTCCCAGGAAACATCGTTAGGCGGGGAACGTTACGATTTCCCTGCGCGATGCAAGGCAGAATTCCCCCCGTTGCCGCGACGGGGCTGTGCGGTGCCGCACCTGCAGGCTTGAGAACATTTTGCGAACATTCTATTCTTGGGCGCATGAGTCTCGATCGATCCCTCCTGCAACGCGGTTCCTGGCAAGGCGCGCCCGAACTGGCGCTGGGGGCCGAGGCCGGGCTGCGCCTGGCCCGGCTGCACGAAGCCTGCGGCGCCGGGCGCCATGCCTTTGCCCATTTTATCGGCGCCCGCGCCCTCGCGGAGGCCCGCGCCCGCGATGATGCCGAAGCGCCGATCTACTGGATCTCTCCGGCCTGGAACCGGGCGCCGCTGCATGCCCCCGGCATGGCCGCCTTCCTGGATCCCGGGCGGGTGATCTTTGCCTCTCCCCGGCGGGGCGAGGACCTGCTCTGGGTGCTGGAAGAAGTGCTGCGTTCCGGTCTTGTTCCCCTCGCCGTGGCCGAGCTGGACCGTCTGCCGACCCTGACCCAGGTGCGCCGCCTGCACCTGGCCGCCGAACAGGGCCGGGACAACGGCATCTGTGCGCCCCTGGGGCTGATCCTGACCCCTGGCGATGGCGGCGCCCAGGGGGTCGAGAGCCGCTGGCACGTCACCCCCGACCACCTGAGGGCCGAGCGCCGGCTGATGGCGCTGGAACACCGGCTGTGGCGGCTGGAGCGGCGCCGGGCCCGCATGGCCCCGCCGCGCGCCTGGGCGCTGCACCACCATTTCAGCCACGACCTGGCCCTGCGCGATGCCACCGGCGGCTTCAGCCTGGGCCCGCCGCTGCCCCCCGGGCCGCCCCCCGACATGACGGTCGACTGGATCCCCCGTCCGAAACGCGACTGACCCCACGTTCCGGGAAAAAATGCTGCGCCGCCGCCCGGAAAGCGTCGGAAACGTCACCCCATGTCGAAAACAGGCATGCGGGGCCGGAACATGCGTCGGACAGGACCCTATGCGTACCGTCATCTCCTTCTCCGCCCTCATCCTTTCGGTGATCCTGCTGCAACTTTCCTCGGGCGCGGTCTCTCCGCTGGACGCGCTCTCGGGACTGAAGCTGGGCTTTACCCGCGGAGAGATCGGCCTGCTGGGATCGGCGCATTTCCTGGGCTTCTTCATCGGCTGCTGGGGCACGCCGCGGCTGATGGGCCGGGTCGGCCATGCCCGCGCCTTCGCCGCGCTGACCGCGCTTGGGGCGATTGCCGCGCTCCTGCACATGCTGGTGGTCGATCCGCTGGCCTGGGCGCTGATGCGGGTCGCCTCGGGGATCTGCATCGCCGGCTGCTACACGGTGATCGAGGGCTGGCTGATGGCCAAGCTGTCGAATGCCGAGCGCGGCAAGGTGACCGGCGTCTACCGGCTGGGCGACATGGGGGGCTCTCTGGTGGCGCAGCTGCTGATCGGCGTGCTGAGCCCGGCCAGCTACGTGGCCTACAACATCATCGCGATCCTGTGCTGTGCGGCGCTGCTGCCGCTGGTGCTGACCCGGGCCCCGGCCCCGGCCCTGGGCGCCACGCCCCGCCTGCAACCGGGGCTGGCGCTGAAACGCTCTCCGCTGGCGGTGGTGGCGGTCATCGTCTCGGCGCTCTCGGCGGCCACCTTCCGGATGATGGGCCCGGTTTACGGTCAGGAGATGGGGCTGGATACCCACCAGATCTCGTATTTCCTGGCGCTGTTCCTGCTGGGGGGCGCGGTGGCGCAGGTGCCGGCGGGCTGGCTGGCGGACCGCTTCGACCGCCGAAAAGTGCTGGTGGGGGTGTCGCTGGCAACGCTTGCCAGCTGCGCCGCCTCGGCGCTGGCACCGGCCTCGATCCCCATGGTGCTGATCAATGTCTTCTTCTTCGGCGTCGCCACCTACCCGGTCTATTCCATCGCCTCGGCCCATGCCCACGATTTTGCCGAAAGCCATGAACGCACGGAGCTTTCGGCGGCCCTGCTGTTCTACTACGCGGTCGGCGCGATGGTGGCGCCCTGGCTGTCCGCGCAGCTGATCGGCTGGTTCGGACCGCGCTCCATCTACCTGATGGTGGGCGCGGGCCACGTCGCGCTGCTGCTCTACGGGCTGGGCCGGATGCGGGTGCGCCCCACCCCCGCGCGCGAGGCCCGCACCCGCTTCACCTATGCACCGCGAACCACCTTCATCATCGGGCGGCTGCTGCGCGGCCAGCGCGAGCGCGGTAACGACAGGTAACGGGGCGGCGTCGCGGGGGGCTCTGCCCCCGGCCTGCGGCCTCCCCCGACATATTTTCGGAAAGATGAAAGGGCGGCCCGGTGCAAGGCGGCCCTTTTGCTTCGGCGCCTGGCGGGATAAGAGGCAGCAAAAGCGGTAGAGCGCGAAACGTAACAGCTTGCAGGAGGCGTCCATGGCGCGGCATCTCATCACCTCGGCCATCCCTTACATCAACGGGATCAAGCACCTGGGCAATCTTGTCGGGTCGCAGCTGCCGGCCGACCTTTTCGCCCGCTACCAGCGGGGACGCGGCAACGAGGTGCTGTTCCTCTGCGCCACCGACGAGCACGGCACCCCCGCCGAGCTGGCCGCCGCCAAGGCCGGCAAGCCGGTGGCCGAGTACTGCGCCGAGATGCACGAGGTCCAGGCCGAGATCGCCCGCGGCTTCCGGCTGAGCTTTGATCACTTCGGCCGTTCCTCCAGCCCGCAGAACCGCGTGCTGACCCAGCATTTCGCCGGCGTCCTGGCCGAACGCGGGCTGATCCGGGAAGTCTCTGAAAAGCAGATGTATTCGCCCACCGACGGGCGCTACCTGCCGGACCGCTACATCGAGGGCACCTGCCCGAACTGCGGCTTCGAGAGCGCCCGCGGCGACCAGTGCGACAACTGCACCAAGCAGCTGGACCCGGTCGACCTGATCAACCCGCATTCGACGATCTCGGGCGCGACCGACCTGGAGATGCGCGAGACCAAGCACCTCTACCTGCGCCAATCGGCCATGAAGGACGAGCTGGAGGCCTGGATCGACAGCAAGACCGACTGGCCGGTGCTGACCACCTCGATCGCCAAGAAATGGCTGAATGACGGCGACGGGCTGCAGGACCGCGGCATCACCCGTGACCTCGACTGGGGTGTGCCGGTGAAAAAGGGCACCGAGGACTGGCCGGGCATGGAGGGCAAGGTCTTCTACGTCTGGTTCGACGCGCCGATCGAATACATCGCCTGCGCGCAGGAATGGGTCGAGGCCGGCAAGGGCAGCGACTGGGAACGCTGGTGGCTGACCGACAAGGGCGCCTCGGACGTGACCTATACCCAGTTCATGGGCAAGGACAACGTGCCCTTCCACACCCTCGGATTCCCGGCGACGATCCTCGGGAGCGGCGAGCCCTGGAAGCTGGTCGACTACATCAAGTCCTTCAACTATCTGAATTACGAGGGCGGCCAGTTCTCGACCTCGCGCGGGCGCGGGGTGTTCATGGACCAGGCGCTGGCGGTGCTGCCGTCGGATTACTGGCGCTGGTGGCTGCTGAGCCATGCGCCCGAAAGCTCGGACAGCGAATTCACCTGGGAAAACTTCCAGGCCTCGGTCAACAAGGACCTGGCCGACGTGCTGGGCAACTTCGTCAGCCGGGTGACCAAGTTCTGCCGTTCCAAGTTCGGCGAGGTGGTGCCCGAGGGCGGCGCTTACGGCGAACAGGAAGCGGCGCTGATCGCCGACCTGAGCGCACGTCTGACCCGCTACCAGGCGGCGATGGATGCCATCGAGGTCCGCAAGGCCGCCGGTGAGCTGCGCGCCATCTGGGCCGCCGGCAACGAATACCTGCAGACCGCCGCGCCCTGGGCCGCCTACAAGGAAGACCCCGAGCGCGCCGCCGCCATCGTGCGCCTGTCGCTGAACCTGATCCGGCTTTACGCCGTGCTTTCGGCGCCCTTCATCCCCGACACTTCTGCGGTGCTGAAGGAAGCCATGAAGCTTGAGACGCTGGACTGGCCCGAGGATCTGGCGGCAGCGCTGGAAGCGCTGGCCCCCGGCGCCGCCTTCAGCGTGCCCGAGAACCTGTTCCGCAAGGTCCTGGACGAAGAGCGCGAGGACTGGCAGGCGCGGTTCAGCGGCAAGCGCGACTGAACCGGCCCCGCCAGGGACAACGGAAGGCTTCAGGGCCGCGCGGTGATCGCGCGGCCCTTTCTCTTGCCCCCCTTGCCCCGGGGGCGGCGGTCATCAGAACTCTTCCCAGCTGGGCGGCGTCTCCTCCGGCGGCACAGCGCCGACGACGGCCTTGCGGCGGGGGGACCTGGCTGAAGGGGTGTCGCGGCGGGCGGACCTGCGGGGCCCGCGCTCGCCCTTGATGCGGAACTTGCCCGCCGCCTCGACCAGGGCATTGGCCTCGCTGGTCAGGGCGTGGCTGGCAGCGGTGGTTTCCTCGAACATGGCGGCATTCTGCTGGGTCACCTGATCCAGGTCGTTCATCGCGCTGTTGACCTCGTTGAGGCCGGTGGACTGCTCCCGCGCAGAGGTGGCGATCGAAGTCACCCGGGCGGAAATGTCGACCACCGCCGTCACGATCTCGGCCAGGGCCGCTCCGGTGCGGTCGACCAGTTCCACTCCGGATTTCACATGGCCACCGCTGGCCGAGATCAGCTGGTTGATCTCGCGCGCGGCCTCGGAGGAGCGCTGCGCCAGCGCCCGCACCTCGGTTGCCACCACGGCGAAACCGCGCCCGGCCTCACCCGCGCGCGCGGCCTCGACCCCGGCGTTCAGCGCCAGCAGGTTGGTCTGGAAGGCGATGTCGTCGATCACGCCGGTAATCTTCGAAATCTCCCGCGAGGAGGCCTTGATCGCATCCATCGCCGCCACCGCCTGGCGGGCCACGGCGCCCCCCTGTTCGGCCTTGGCCTGGGCATTGGTGGCGATCTGGCTGGCCTCATCGGCGCCGCTGGCCGCGGATTTGACCGAGGCCGTCAGCTGATCCAGCGCGGCGGCGGTTTCCTCAAGCGTGGCCGCCTGTTTCTCGGTCCGCCGGGCCAGGTCGTCGGCGGCATTGCTGATCTCTCCGGTCTCGCCGCGGATTGATTCCGCATTCTGCACCACCGCCGACATGGCATCGTGCAACGCCTCGACCGCCTGGTTGAAATTGCTGCGCAGCTGTTCGTATTCCGCCCGGAAGGGCTGCGCGATCATCGACGTCAGGTCGCCCTCGGCAAGGTTCTGCAGGCCGACCTTCAGCGTGTCGACCACCTGCTGCTGCTGCTGCTCGACCTCGCGGCGGCTGTCCTCGGCGGCGCGCATGGCCTGGTGGCTGGCGGTGACATCGGAGCCGATGAAAACCAGCCGCTGCATCTTGCCGTCGCGGCCCAGGATCGGGCTGATGCTGCCTTCGAAGATCGCCTCCCGGGCACCGGGATGGACGAAGGTGCCGGTCACCGCCTTGCCGGCGGCCAGCCGGCGCATCTGCTCCTGCCGCTCGCCCTCGGAGGCTTCCAGGGCGCGGATCACCTCGGCCAGGGGGCGCCGCGCCAGCGTCTTGTCCTCGGCGCCGACGGCCCCGCGGAACCCCGCGTTGCTGGACAGAAGCCGCTGATCGGCATCGAAATCCAACCGCACCTGGTGGGCCTCGATGGCGGCCAGCACCGCCGCGTTCAGCCGTTCCAGCGACACATCCTTCAGTTCAGAGACATACCCAATGGTCGTGCCTTCGGCATTCGTCACCCGGTCGATGCGGGCGGCAATCCGGGCGCCGCCCCATTTCAGCTCGGCCTGGTGCGGCAGGGCCAGCGCGCCCGAGCCGATATCGGCCAGCACCGCCCCCAGCCCGGGCAGATCCTGCGCCGCATGGCCCGTCACCGCCTCGGGACGGAAGCCGGACCAGGTGTCTCCGATGGCCTGACTGAAATTCGACAGCAGTTCCAGGCAGGCAGGGTTGGCGAAGACGATCTTCAACGCGCCATCCAGAAGCAGCTGTGCGGCGCCGGAACTGTCGATGGCGGCACTGCGAAAGGCGTTCTCGCGCTCGGTGCCGCGGGCGGCCTTCAGCCCGTCGCGGAATTCGGCCAGCCGCCGCGCGATCCCGCCGATCTCGTCCCGGCGGGCGGCGCCATGGATGGCGACATCGTACTCGCCCTCGGCCACCGCGCTCATTTCCCGGGCGACCCGGCGCAGCGGTTTCGAGAAGACCTGATAGAACAGTCCCGCCGCCAGGCAGAGCGCGGCCAGGAACACGCCCAGGGCCACCAGCGGGGCATTGCCGCGTCCGCGAATGGCCTCGGCGGTGCGGTGATCCAGCGTCCACTGGCTGACCAGCGCCCCGACGACCGTCCTGTCGGGCCCGAAAAGTGCCGGCGCCGCCCACAGAAGCGTCAGGGGATCGCGCACCGGCCGCCCGGAGGTCAGCGCCTCCTGCGCCAGGGCCCGCGCCGGGTCGGCGGCAAAGCCGGGCCGGCCCACCCGGGCCAGTTCGCTGCCATCGGCCCGCAGCGCCAGCACGCCGCGCAGATCGTCCGGCACGGCCTCGGCGAAGCTTTCCAGGCCCTCCTGCAAGGGACCGGCCGTGCCGAAGCGCAGCGCCCCGGCAAACTGTGCCGACAGGCCGCGCATCGCCTCCCCGGCCCGCACATCCGTCCAGTCCCGGACCGAGCGTTTCACGCTGTTCAGCGCGATCACCTCGGTGGTGGCGACAACCATCAGCACGCAGGCGGCCACGATCAGGGTCGCCCGGAAGAAGGCCGATCGCAGGAACGGCACCTTCAACGTCCCGCTGCCGCTGTCCGGCGCCGGACCCGGGCTCTGCTTTGCCTCTGCGCTGCTGGCCATCTTCTCACCCCTCATGTGACCTTCCTGCCCTCCGCGCGGGCATCGCGCGGAGCCTTCGTGTCCGGCCGGGGCCGTGTCAGTACAGCATCTCGGCGTTCAGGCCGACGGTGAGCGCGCCCAGAAGCTCCCGCGTGGCGGGATCGGCGACGCTGACCGAGATCTGGCCCTGGTAGGTCTGGGCACTGTCGTCAAACTCCACCTCGCCGACATGCACGGCGCCGACGCCCTTGCCGTAGGTCTCCGTGAACTTGCCCTCGTCCCCCTGCCAGTAATCCGAGGTGGCGCCGGTGGCCGCGACGTTCAGCCCCTTGTCGTCCATCACGAAAATCTCGGTCACGATCCCGCCGGAGCCGGCCATCCGGTCACGCAGGAAATCCGCCAGGGGGGTCTTGGTGACCGCATCCACCATCGGTTCGTTGGGCGTGCCGACCTCTGCCCGCCACTGGCCATCCAGGGTCAGGATCTGATCCTGGCTCAGCCCCTCATGCGCGCTGTTCTGCGCCCGCACCGCCGCCAGGATCTGCGGATCGAAGGCCCAGAGCAGCACCTCGCTTTCAAGGTAGTCGCGCATCGACGCCTCGAAATCATTGGCGTGCAGGGGCAGTGCGGTGACGGTGGCCAGAAGCAGCCCGGCGGTGCGTTTTCTCATCTACATATCCTCGGTTCGCGATGGTCTCGGGCGCGGACCTTGGCGCAAAAGGCTTTCCCCGCCCTTAATGCGGGCGGGGCCCCGGACAGGGGGATTGCCTAAAATCCGAAGCGGCCCGAAGGCCTAGATGTCGGCCCGCTCCATCTGGCGCAGCTGCGGGAACAGCCGCGCCCAGAGTGCCACCACCCCCAGCGTCACCGCACCGCCGATGGCAACCGTGGCCGGGGTGCCGGTGAAGGCCGCCATCAGCCCGGCGCGGAAATCGCCCAGCTGGTTGGAGGCATTGATGCAGACGCCGTTGACCGCCGCGACCCGGCCGCGCAGCGCGTCGGGGGTGCGCATCTGCACCAGGGTCTGGCGGATGTTCATGCTGATCATGTCCGACCCGCCATAGACCGCCAGCGCCAGCACCGACAGCCAGAAGACATGCGACAGGGCGAAGACCAGGATCGACAGGCCGAACACCGCGATCGACCACAGGAACCCCGGGCCGGCACGGAACGGCATGCCGAAACGGGTCAGCCACAGCGCCACCAGAAGCGCCCCCAGAGCCGGTGTCGCGCGCATCACCCCCAGCCCCAGCGGGCCGACATGCAGGATGTCCTGGGCATAGACCGGAAGGATTCCCATCACGCCGCCGAACAGCACCGCCACCAGATCGATGGAGATCGCCCCCAGCACCTCCGGCGTGCGGGCGATGTGACGAAAGCCGCCGAACAGCAGTTCCGGGCCGAAGGGTTCGCGGCCATGGATGTGCAGCCGAGCCCGGATCAGCGCGCCGCCGATCCCCGCCACCAGGTAAAGGCCCGAGGCCACCCAGTAGATATGTTCATCCAGCACCGCCAGCAGCAGCCCCGCCAGCGCCGGCCCGCCCAGCTGCGCCACCGTGGTCACGGAGGAGGAGACCGCGACGGCCCGGGGAAACTCCGCGCGACTGACGATGCCGGGCAGGATCGCCTGCTGCGCCGGATGCAGGAAGGCCTGGGCACTGCCGCTGACCACCAGCAGCGCGAAGACCGGCCAGAGCGCGCTTTGCCCCGACAGGAACCAGGCGCCCAGCGCCAGCATGTTCACCGCATGGACCAGGTTGCCGATCCCCAGGATCCAGCGCCGGTCCACCATGTCGGCCACCAGCCCCGCCACCAGGAACAGCAGCAGGAAAGGCAGGAACATGAACAGCCCGATCAGCCCGAGGTTCAGCACGTCCTGGCTGCGCGCGTAGACATGCCAGCCCGCCGCCACCGCCAGCACCTGGAACCCCGCCATGGAGCCGCCCCGGCTGGCGATGAAGAAAAGAAAATCCCTGTTGCGCGCCAGGCTGACACCGTCCTGCGTGCTCATCCGTGAACCCCCGTCATGTGACCCCTCCAGGCACCGCGCCCGCTGCGGCCTCGATACCGCGCGGCGTGGCGGGGCACCAGCGGCGCCGCAGCGCCGTTTGCGGCCCGGTGCCCCCCGCGCGCACGCACTCGTGCATCGTCATGCATCGACAAGGCGGGCGATGCATCCTATTGCGGGAACAGGGAGAGGCACCGAGAGGATGCAGCGTCATGCCGGTCTCAGCAGCGACGGCCAGGCTATCCCGGCGGCCGGTCCTGTCCCGGGTCCGCCTGTCGCTGCTTGCGCTCCTGCTGGCGACGCCCGTGCTGGCCGCCGATCCCGCCCCCCGCCGCGTCGTCTCGATGAACCTGTGCACCGACCAGCTGGCGATGCTGCTGGCTGCGCCGGGGCAGCTGGTGTCGGTCTCAAGGCTGGCTGCCGATCCGCGCAGCTCGGCCATGGCGCAGCAGGCCCGCAGCTATCCGCAAAACCACGGCCAGGCCGAGGAGATCTGGCAGATGCGCCCCGATCTGGTGATCGCCGGCAGCTATACCGCGCGCGCGACGGTGACGCTGCTGAAGCGGCTGGGCGTGCCGGTACTTCAGGTCCAGCCCGCGCGGTCGCTGTCCGATGTCGACAAGCTGCTGCGCCAGGTCGGCGATGCGCTTGGCCGCACGGCGCAGGCCGACACCCTGATCGCCGATTTCGACACCCGCCTTGCCGCCCTGCGCGCCGAGGTCCGCCGCCGCCCGCGCGCCGCGATCTATCAGGCCAACGGCTATTCCTCGGGCGATGCCACGCTGGCCGGAGAGATCCTTGAGGCCGCCGGGTTCGACAATGTCGCCGGTCCCGGCGGCGGCACCTTCCTGCCGCTGGAAAAGCTGGTGATGGCCGACCCCGAGGTGCTGATCACCTCCGTCCCCTATCCCGGGGCCTCGCGCGCGGAGGAGATCCTGCATCACCCGGTGGTGCGGGACATCCGCGCCCGCAGCCACACCACCACCGTGCTGGACCATGACTGGATCTGCGGCACCCCCCATGTGCTGGAGGCCATCGCGGCACTGGCCGAAACCCGAAAGGCCCTGGAATGACGCGCGGGCTGATCCCCCTCCTGCTGCTGGCGACCCTGCTGCTGGCGCTGCTGTCGCTGTCGACCGGGCCGGTGGCGCTGTCCCCGCTCCAGGGGCTGAAGGCATTGCTGCTGGGCGGCGACGGCCCGCTGCCGGTGATCCTGCGGGCAATCCGCCTGCCCCGCACCCTGCTGGCGGTGATGATCGGCGGATCGCTCGGCCTGTCGGGGGCGGCGCTTCAGGGCTACCTCAGGAACCCGCTGGCAGAACCCGGGGTCATCGGCATTTCGGGCGCGGCGGCCCTTGGGGCGGTGCTGGCGATCCAGACCGGGCTGGCGGCGCTGTTCGCCCTGGCGCTGCCGCTCGCCGCGCTGGGGGGCGCGCTGATTGCCGTGCTGGTGCTGCTGGGGATGAGCGGACGGCGCGCCGGATCGCTGACGCTGATCCTCTCGGGCATCGCCATCAGCGCGCTGACCGGGGCCGCGACCTCTCTGGTGCTGAACCTCTCTCCCAATCCCTTCGCCACCTCCGAGATCGTGTTCTGGATGATGGGTTCGCTCGCCGACCGCTCCATGAGCCATGTCTGGCTGGCCGCGCCCTTCATGGCGCTCGGCCTGATCCTGTTCCTGCCCGTGGGCCGCGGCCTTGAGGCGCTGACGCTGGGAGAGGATGCAGCAGCCTCCCTTGGCATCGCCCTGCCGGCGCTGCGGCTGCGCATCGTGCTGGGCACCGCCTGCATGGTGGGCGCGGGCACCGCCGTTGCGGGCTCCATCGGTTTCGTCGGGCTGGTGGTTCCGCATCTGCTGCGCCCGCTGGTGGGGGCACGGCCCGGGCGGCTGCTCTGGGCCTCGATGCTGGGCGGAGCGGTCATGGTGCTGGCCGCCGATGTGGCGGTGCGCCTGATCCTGCCCGACCGCGACCTGAAGCTGGGGGTGCTGACCGCGCTGATCGGCGCGCCCTTCTTCCTGCATCTGGTCTGGGCCACCCGGAGGGAACGCGCATGAGCCTGCTGTCCTGCCGCAACCTGGCCGTCACCCTGCGCGACCGGGTGATCTTCGAAGAGGTCTCCCTTGATCTGGCCCCCGGAGAGCTGGTCGGGCTGATCGGGCCCAACGGCGCCGGCAAGACCACGCTGATGCGGGCGATCCTGGGGCTGCTGCCCCATGGCGGCAGCAGCTCTCTGGCGGCCCTGTCCCCCGGGGCGCGGGCGCTGAAGGCCGCCTGGATGCCCCAGGCACGCGACATTGCCTGGCCGGTGCGGGTCGAGGATCTGGTGGCCCTGGGGCGCCTGCCGCACCGCGCCCGCCCGGCCCAGGACCATGCCGCCATCGAGGCGGCGCTGGACCGGATGGGCCTGCAACGGCTGCGCCACCGCCGCGCGACGCGGCTTTCGGGCGGGGAACAGGCGCGGGTGCTGCTGGCCCGCGCCCTGGCGCAGGAGGCCCCGGTGCTGCTGGCGGACGAACCCATCGCCGGGCTTGATCCCGAGCACCAGATCGCCACCATGACCGCCCTTCGGATGCTCGCCGACGAGGGGCGCGGCGTGATCCTGTCGCTGCACGATCTGGGCCTTGCCGCGCGCCACTGCACCCGGCTGATCCTGCTGGCCGAGGGGCAATTGCTGGCCGACGGCCCGCCCGAAGAGGTCCTGAGCCCGGGCCTGGTCGCCCGCGCCTTCCGCATCACCGCCTACCGGGCCGACACGCCCAATGGTCCCGTTTTCCAACCCCTGACAACGCTATGACCCTGACCCTGCACCGCCCCTGGCTGGATTTCGACCTTGAGGATTCCTGCCAGGTCCTGAGCTGGGCGCCCTGGCGCCCCGGCCTCGTTCCCGCCTCCCGCATCCTGTGGCGCGAGGTCCGCAATGCCGACCTGCCGCCGCATCTGGACGCCACCGACTGGCTGGAACGCCAGCTGGTCGCCCGCGACGCCTCCGATGCGGTCTGTTTCCTGACCGCGCGCGACGTTTCCGCCCACCACCGCGCCGAGGCGCAGGTGGAGGGTGTCCATGTCACCGCCGTGGCCACCCTGGGCCTGTCGAATGCCGAACGTATCGGCACCCGGCGTCCGGTGATCCCGCGCAGCTGGGGCACCATCAACCTGGCCGTGAAATGCGCCCTGCCGCTGGCCCCCGCCGCGCTGATCGAGGCGCTCTCGATCGCCACGCAGGCCCGCACCACCGCCCTGCTGGAAGCGCAGCTGCCGCTGGAGACCGGCCCCGCCACCGGGACCGGCACCGATTGCATCGCCATCGCCGCGCCGGAGGGCAGCGCCCTTCATGCCGGGCTGCACACCCCCCTGGGCGAGGCCATCGGCCGTGCCGTGCTGGCGGTCATCTCTGCCGGCGTGCAGGACTGGCGCCGCGCCTACGCCGGTACCGCATAGGCGCTGGCATAGGCCCGCCGCAGGGTCTTTTCCAGCAGCCGCCCGTCGGCCCACTCCGCCAGGGTGTCCGGGCGCGCAACACCGGCAGGCATCCGCACGCAGGGTTCGGGCGTGCCGATCACCGTGTGCAGCGGGATGCGCTCGGCATGGATCGGCAGGGCGTAGTCCTCCTCGTCATCGGCGATCCCCTTGTCGCGGATCTTGGCCGAGGCCTTCTCGATCTCCATCACCACGACCGAGGTCGCCTTGCTTTCCTGCACCGTCATCGGGCGCAGCAGCGCCGTGCGCTCGGGGAAGAAGCGGTCCACCATCATGGTCAGCGCCTGCGCCTTCTCCTGCGGATCGCTGACCAGCCTGGCCTGACCAAAGGCCATCACCGCGCGGTAATCGGCGGAATGGTGCATCGCAGAGCGCCCCAGCACCACGCTGTCGAAATGCGTCACCGTCAGGCAGGCCGGTTCCCCCTTCGAGAGGTTGCGCAGCATCCGGCTGGCCGAGCTGCCGTGCCAGTAGAGCCGCGTCCCCTCGCGCCAGAACAGCGTCGGCGTGCAGAAGGGCTGGCCGTCGATCACATAGGCCACATGGGCCAGCATCGCGGAATCAAGCAGCAGGTGCACCGTCTCGTGGTCATAGGCGCCCCGCTCATGGGCGCGCTTGACGCGGTTGGTGGCATCGACGGGATAGCTGGCGGTCTGGGTCATCTCGGACATGGGAAGGCATCCTTTCTCTTGCTGACCCAGCAGTACGGCGGCAAACTGGTTGCAAACAGGTCCAGTTCCGAGGCGAATTTGCCAACCACTTCGCTACCCCTTCCCCCGCTCGACCTTGATCCGGCGATCCACGGACAGGCGCGGCGCCTGCACATGGGGCTGCGCGCGGCGATCCTGTCGGGACGGCTGGCGCCGGGGCGCGCGCTGCCCTCGTCGCGGGCGCTGGCGGGCCAGCTGGGCCTCGGGCGCAACATGGTGGTCGAGGCCTATGAACAGCTGGCCGCCGACGGGTTGACCGAGGCGCGCCCCGGCGCCGGGACCTTCGTGGCCGCCAGCCTGCCCCCGCCGCCGCACGAGGCCCCCGCGCAACCGCCGCAGCCCGATCTGTGGGACCGCCGGCAGGAGGCCTTCGCCCTGGGCCAGACCGAGGCGACGCCGGATCTTCTGGCGCGCCTCGGCGCCGCCACCCGCCGGGCCATCGCCCAGGCCGGCCCCGACCTGCTGAGCTACGGCGATCCGCGCGGGTCGCCCGCCCTGCGCCGGGAAATCGCCGCCTTCCTGGCCGCCCATCGCGGCCTGGCCTGCGATCCCGACTGCATCGTCGTGGTCAGCGGCACCCAGCACGGGCTGCGGCTTTGCCTTGATGCGCTGCTGCCCGACGGCGCCCCGGTCTGGATGGAGGATCCCGGCTACACCACCTCGCGCGATACGCTGATCGCGGCGGGGATGTCCCCCGTGCCGGTGCCCGTCGATGCCGCCGGGATCGACGTGGCGGCGGGGCGCGCGCTCTCCCCGCAGGCGGTTGCCGCCTATGTCACCCCCTCGCACCAGTTTCCGCTGGGCCGCACGCTTGAGATGACGCGCCGTGTCCAGCTGATCGACTGGGCACGCAGCACCGGCGCCTGGATCCTTGAGGATGATTACGACAGCGAATTCCGCTATGCCGGGCCGCCGCTCTCGGCGCTGGCGGGTCTGGCGCCGGACCACGTGATCTACATCGGAACCTTCGCCAAGATGGTCTTTCCCGGTCTGCGGATCGGCTATCTGGTGCTGCCGCCGCGCGCGCTGCGCCCGGTGCTGGCCGCGCGCGCCGCCCTCGACCGGTTCTCGGCCCCCTTCCTGCAGGAGGCCCTGGCCGAGCTGATGCGCGAGGGCCACCTGGCGCGCCACCTGCGGCGGGTCGGGCGCAGCTACCGCACCGCCCGCGACCTGCTGGCCGCCGAGCTGCGCGAAAGTTCCGGCGGCGCGCTGGTCCCCGAGGTTCCCGACCAGGGGCTGCACATGGTGGTGCGCGCCGGTCCCGGGCTTTCGCCTAGGGCACTGGCGAAGCTGCGCCGCAGCGACGGCCCGGTGCTGCGACTGCTTTCGGACTGTCGCTTCGGCCCGCCGGGAGAGGAAGCTCTGATCCTTGGATTCTCCGGCCATGACCTTACGGCAATTCGTCGCGGGGCCCGCAGCCTCGGAAAGGCCGCGCGACGGTTGCTGGACGGCCCCACCGGCGTCTAGGCTGATCCCAGCCATCCGGACCGGAGTGCCAATGACCGCCTGCAGCCTGCTGATCATCGACGACGACGCCGAGCTTTCCGACATCACGGCCAAAGCCTGCTGCAGGCTGGGCTACCCGGCCCTGACCGCCAGCGGTGCCGAGGCCGCCCTGGCGGCGCTGGCGGTCGAACCCGGCATCGCCCTGGCGCTGATCGACATCCGCCCGGGCCCCGGCGACACCGGCTTTGCCCTGGCCGCGCGGCTGCGCCAGCGCCGGCCCGCCCTGACCCTGCGCTTTGTCTCCGGTCTGGGCCAGGCCGCCAGCCGACCGGCCGATTTCGCCGACGCCCGGATCCTGCGCAAGCCGCTGTCCCTCGACGCCCTGCGCGACGTCCTGGAAGAGGCCCTGGGTCCCGTCCATTGACCACCTCCGCCGGGCCGTCCACCGGCCCGCGCCGGAAACCCTGCGACTGCCCTAATGCTGCACAGCAGCGTTAACCGCCCATTAACCGCGGCGGCCTTAGCTCAGGACACCTCCCGCTCAGCCCGAAAGGTGTCCCGGTGCCAGCAACCCTTCCCCCGATCGAGATCCGACGCATTCTGGGCGGTCGCCTGCGCAGCGATGGCGACGGTCGCCTGACCGGCTGCGAGATCGAGGTGATGTCGCCCGGCGGCCCCTGCTGCCTCAAGCTTGACCGCAGCGGCACCGATGCGCTTTTCGACCTGCTGCGTGCGGCCCGCACGGACTTCCGCTGAGCGATCGGCCGGGAAATGCGCACGTTCGCGTGTACAATCGATGTGAACACGGGTTTTCCCTCGTCCGGACGGTCAAAAAACTTGGCAGCTTGGTCAACTTGCGGTTAATCACGCCCCAGACTCGTCCGCCCGCCTGCTTCCAGCGCGCCTGCAAATCGTCGTTCCGGGCTCCGGACTTCGGCCTTCCGCAGCCTTCGCGCGCCCGCCCGCTGCCCCGAAAGGCTCCGAGATGACCGCCACGCTGTTCACCGAAGGCCTCTGCCTGCTCTATGTCTGTCTGGGGCTCGCGGGGGGGATCGTGCTGATCCGGCGCCGGCGGATGCGGGCGCTGGCGCATCCCGATTTCGACTTCTGGCAATTCGATTCCGGCGACGGTGGCGTCACCTGCATCATCGCCGTGCGCAACACCAGCACCGTGGCCGTCGACCTGCTGGAGCTGCGCTGCAGCAACCGCGCCGTGGCCTTGCAGCTGCGCGAGGCGATGGCCCATGGCCGCATCCTGCTGGACCAGAGCATCTGCGCCGCCCCGCCCCGGCCCGAGGACGGCGCGCGCCGCAACACCAGCGATTTCACCCGGCTGGAGATCAAGCTGCGCGGCGCCCGTCCCGGCGACCGGCTGCGGCTGTTCTGGGCCTGGCAGACCCGGAAGGCCCGCCGGCAGTGCGAAACTTTCGCGCTGGAGTGGCACGGCTAGGCACCAGGGCGGTTTTTCCGCGCCTGCTAACCCGATCACAACACTTCCTCGGTTACCCCCGTGTCAGGCCGCCCGCCCGGGTGCTGCCCTGTGCCTGCTCTTCCTGTTGCCAATGGACGAGATGTAGATGTTGCCGCTGCCGCGCCTGGAAGTCCTCGTGCCCTCGCTGGCCAGCCTGGCCCTGGTCCTTGGCGCCGGCCTGCTGGGCGACGCGCTGTTGCCCGGTTGGGCGGCACAGCTGCTGCCGGCGCTGCTGGCCTCCGGGCTGACCGGCTGGCTGCTGCTGTCGCGCTGCCGCGACATCGCGCGGCTGGCGCGCAGCCTGCCCGGCGGTGGCGCCCCCCTGCCCGAGGCGCTGCCCGACAGCCTGCAGCAGCTGGCCCACCGGCTGAGCGCCCAGCAGTCCGCGCTGCGTCAGGGCATGTCGGATGCCCATGCCATCATCGACAGCATGGTTGACGGCGTCGTCGTCGCCGATGCCCAGGGCCGGATCGAAATGCTGAACCCCGCCACGGAGCGGCTGTTCGGCTTTTCCCGGCAGGAACTTCTCGGCCAGCCGATCGAGCGGCTCATGCCCGAGGAGATCGCCCGCACCCATGCCGGCTGGCTGGCCCGCAGCGCGCTCAACCACGAGACCATCCTGATGGGCGACGGGCGCGAACTGGACGGGCGTCACCGCGATGGCCGCGCCCTGCCGATCGAAGTGTCGGTCAGCCGCATGACCACCCCTGTCGGGCCGCGCTACATCGGGGTGATCCGTGACGTCTCGGGCACCCGCGCCACCGAACACCGCACGCGCGAGCTGGTGGCGGAACTGGAACGCTCCAACGCCGAGCTCGACACCTTCGCCTATGTCGCCTCCCATGACCTGAAGGCGCCGCTGCGGGTGATCGACAATGCCTCGCGCTGGCTGGAAGAAGACCTGGAGCCGCATCTGACAGAGGACACCCGCGAAAGCCTGCACCTGCTGCGCAGCCGGGTGCAGCGGATGGAGCGGCTGCTGGACGACCTGCTGGAATATTCCCGCATCGGGCGCAGCACCGAAGGCAGCGGACGCATGGTCACCGGCGCCGAGATGCTGGAGACGATCCGCGCCCTGATCGCCTGCCCGCCCGGCATTCAGGTGACCGCGGACCCCGTGTTCGAGGCGCTGGAGATGCGCCAGATGCCGCTTCAGGGCGTGCTGCTGAACCTGATCGGCAACGCCGTGAAACATCACGACCGCCCGAACGGCACCGTGCACCTGGAGGCCGCGCCGACAGAGGCGCAGGTGGTCTTCAGCATCCGCGACGATGGCCCCGGCATCCCGCCCGCCTTCCACGACAAGGTCTTCGAGATGTTCCAGACCCTGCGCCCCCGGGACGAGGTCGACGGCAGCGGCATGGGCCTGGCCCTGGTGCAGAAGACCGTCCAGCTGGTCGGCGGCACGATCGAGCTGCAATCGGACAGCGGTCGCGGCACCACCTTCCGCGTCACCTGGCCCCGCGCGGCCCTGTGCCCGCCCCGGACGGAGACCGCCGCATGAGCCCGCCGCTGCCCCCCGCGCCCGAGCGCCTGTCCCGGGCGCTCAACATCATTCTGGTGGAGGATGACGACGGCGATGCCAAGGCCGTGCTGCGGGCCTTTGCCCGCGCCCGCATCGCCAACCCGATCCTGCGCTTCCGCGACGGGCTGGAGGCGCTGGCCTTCCTGCGCGGCGAAACCGGCACCCCGCCGGAAACCTACGTGATCCTGGCCGATATCAAGATGCCGCGCATGACCGGGCTGGAGCTGGTGGCCGAGATCCGCCGCGATCCCAACCTGCGTCAGGCCATCGTCTTCATCATGACCACATCGGGGGACGAACGCGACAAGTTCGAAGCCTATGCCCAGAACATTGCCGGCTACATCCTGAAGAACCGCGCCGGCGCCGATTTCCTCGATCTGGTCGGCACGCTCGACCATTACTGGCGCGTCATCGAGCTGCCCCGGATGCCACCGCCCGGAGCCGCATCGTGACCGCGCCGACCCGTGTCCTGATCGTCGACGACGACCCCGGGGATCGCAAGCTGCTGCGCCGCCTGCTGAACGACATCGAGATCGAGACCAGTGCCGAGGAGGCCGACAGCGCCTCGGCGGCGCTGACCCCGCGCGACACTACACCCGAGCTGATCTTCCTCGACCACCTGCTGCCCGGCACCACGGGCCTGGCGCTGCTGCCCGACCTGCGCAGGCTCTACCCGCGCACCGCCGTCGTCCTGATGACCGGCCAGGGCAGCGAGGACACCGCCAAAAGCGCGATCCAGCAGGGCGCAGTGGATTACGTGTCGAAAAAGCAGCTGACCGCCGCCTCGGTCTCGCGCATCCTGCGCCGCGGGCTGGAGACCGCGCGGATGCGGGCCCAGCTGGACGAGCAGCGCCGGGAGCTCGAAACCTTCGCCCATGTGCTGGTCCACGACCTGCGCGCACCGGTCAACTCGGTCCGCGCCCTGAGCGAGATCATCGCCGAAAGCGTCGCCGAGGGCGACCTGGAGACGGTCACCCGCGAGGCGGCTCTGGTGCAGCGCTCGGCCCGGCTGATGGGGGATCTGATCGACAGCCTGGCCAGCTACATCCGCAACGACCGGGTGCCGCAACGGCTGCGAACCCGGCCCAACAGCATCGTCACCTCGGCGCTGACCCTGCTGGAGGGCGAGATCGGCAAACGCGGCGCCCGCATCCGCACCGAGCTGTGCGACACCGCCTTCGACTGCGATCCGCCCCAGGTCAGCCTGCTGGTGCAGAACCTGGTGGCGAACAGCCTGCGCTATTCCGAGGCCAGCCCGCCCGAGATCACCATCCGCGCAAGGCTTGCCGGTGGCTGGATGGAATTCGAGGTCTGTGACAACGGCCCCGGGGTCCCCGCGGACAAGCGGGACATGATCTTTGAGCCGTTCCGCCGGCTGCGCGGCGCCCGCGACAGCAGCGGCACCGGCCTCGGGCTGGCCACCTGCCGCAAGATCGTCCAGCGTCACGGCGGGCGGATCTGGTGCGCGGAGCCGCCCGATGGCCGGGGCGCCTGCTTCCGCGCCCGCTTCCCGATGGTCGCCGCTCCAATGGCCGCTGCCCGGACGGGCTGATCCGGTTGGCGCGGTTGGCGCGGTTGGCGCGGTTGGCGCGGTTGGCGCGGTTGGCGCGGTTGGCGCGGTTGGCGCGGTTGGCGCGGTTGGCGCGGTTGGCGCGGTTGGCGCGGTTGGCGCGGTTGGCGCGGTTGGCGCGGTTGGCGCGGTTGGCGCGGTTGGCGCGGTTGGCGCGGTTGGCGCGGTTGGCGCGGTTGGCGCGGTTGGCGCGGTTGGCGCGGTTGGCGCGGTTGGCGCGGTTGGCGCGGAAAATCACGGCCTGACGGGCAGGTCAAGTCAATCCGCTTTCAGCACACAGCCGGCAATTCCATTGCAGACCAGTGCCTTCCGGACAAACCTTACGCTGCCCCGGAACCACCCCTGCCGCCATGGCCCCGCACGGGCCCACAGCTCTGCTTCAGGCCAGCGGGCCCAGATCCAGCCGGACGATCAGCCCGCCCCCCGGCGCATCGGCGAAGCTGACCCTGCCCCCCAGCCGCTCCATGGCGCTGGCGGTGATCGACAGGCCCAGCCCGCTGCCCTGGGGCGCGCTGGTGGGACCGCGGGTGAAGCGTTCGGTCACCCGGGGGCGCAGCGCCTCGGGCAGACCGGGCCCTTGGTCGCGCACTTCGAGGCCCCGCGCCTGCCACACCGACAGCAGGACCGCGCCGCCCGGAGAGGAGGCCAGCACCGCATTCTCGGCCACATTGCGCAGCGCCGCGCCCAGCAGGAAGGGGGTCGTGTCGCAGCGCGCCTCCGGCCCCGGCGCGATCCGGAACGCGACGTCACGGCTTCGGGCCAGAGGCCCCAGATCCTCGGCCACCTGATGCAGCAGCGCCCGCAGGTCGCAGGGTTCGGGATGGGGAACGGCGCGGTCGACCTCGGCCAGTTCCAGAAGCTGGCGCACCATCCGGTCGGTGCGATCGACCGAGGTCTCGATGGCGCGGATCGCGCTGGCGCGGGTTTCGGCATCGGGCGCCAGACGCACCACCTGGGCCTGGGTGCGCAGCCCGGCCAGCGGGGTCTTCAACTCATGCGCGGCGTAGGTGGTGAAATCGCGCTCGGCCTCGCGCGCCGCCGCCACGCGGGCCAGCAGGCGGTCAAGCGCGGCCCGCACCGGGCGGATCTCTCTGGCGGCGGGGCCGGCGGCCAGCGGGCTGAGATCAGAGGGCGCGCGGTCATGCAGCTCCCGGGTCAGCCGGTCGAGGGGCGCCAGGCCGCGCGCCACGCTGATCCAGATCAGCAATGCCAGCAGCGGCAGGATCACAGCCGCGGGGACCAGCAGCCCCTCGATCACGTCGCGCACCAGCCGGTCGCGCACCGCCAGGCTGTCGCCGACCATCACCCGCAGGCCCAGTGCCTCGTTGGTCAGGGCGTAGACGCGCCAGCCCTCGCCATCGACCACCGAACGCGAGAACCCCTCCTGCGCGGTGGCCGCCAGACTGTCACGGGGCGCGCCGCCGGAACGGCCGACCAGCGTGCCGCTGAGCGACCAGATCTGGCACGAAAGCTGGCGGGTCACCGTGTCGCCGGGCAGCGCATGGAGCGTCGCGGGCAAGGATCCCGGCCCCGCCACCGCGATCCGGTGGTCCGACAGAAGCGAGGACACCATGCGCGCAGCCTCTTCCAGTCGGGCGTCCAGCACGGCCTCCACCTTGGCGCGGGTCGAATAATCGATCCAGACCACCGCCGACAGCCAGACCGCGCCGGTGGCCAGGCACAGGATCAGGATCAGTCTCAGCCGGATCGAGATGGCGCACCCTCCCCCTGGGCCACGCGGTAGCCCAGGCCCCGCACGGTTTCGATGAAGCCGCGGCCCAGCTTGGCGCGCAGATTGTGGACATGGACCTCCACGGCATTGCTCTCTATTTCATCCTGCCAGCCGTAGAGGCGATCCTCCAGCGTGCCGCGCGACAGGATATGGCCGGGATGTTCGAGCAGCGCCTGCAGCACGGCGAATTCCCGGCGCGAGAAACTGACCGCGCGCCCGTCCTGCTGCCCCGACAGCGTCGCCGGATCGACCGAAAGCCCGTTCCAGGACAGCCCCGCCGTACCCCGCCCGCCGCGCCGCCGCAGCATGGCGCGCAGCCGGGCCGCCAGCTCCTCCAGGTCGAAGGGCTTGCCCAGGTAGTCGTCGGCGCCCAGATCCAGACCTTCGACCCGGTCGCGCACCCGGTCGCGGGCGGTCAGCAGCAGCACCGGCAGGGTGCTCTGGGCCGCACGCATCTCTCTCAGCAGATCAAGGCCCAGCCCATCGGGCAGCATCACGTCAAGGATCATCGCCTCGAACTCGGCCGTGGCCAGGGCGGCGCGGGCATCGGCCAGATCGCCGACGTGATCGGGGGTGAACCCGCACAGCCGCAGCCCGACGAGCAGCCCGTCCGCCAGCACCGCGTCGTCCTCGACGATCAGGATTCGCATTCTGTCTCCTTCAGGGGCACGCGCCCGGACCCGCGTGCGGTGCCCGGCCCAGCTTAAGCCAGTCTTAAGGCCTCTGTCTGCCGTGCCCGGCACCTTCCCGCAAGGGCGCTGCGGGGCCTTAAGGCTGGCTTAAGGCCCGGGTGCAGAACAAGGCCCCGGGGGTCCGCCCCCGCCCTTTCACGACCCAGGAGGTTATCATGACCCTTACCCCCGGCCGCCGCCATGTGCTGCTTGGCGGCCTTGCCGCCGCCACCACGCTGGCCAGCCCGGCGCTGGCCAGCGCCGAGATCGCCCGCCACAATATCTCGAGCTTCGCGCGCCAGGACTGGCAGGACCATTTCGACCATCTCGGCAAGGGCGCCATCGTGGCCGACACCACCTCCCGCGCGCTGCATTTCTGGAACCATGACGGGTCGGTCTACAAGATCTACCCGACCTCGGTGCCGCTGACGGACGAGCTGACCAAGCGCGGCTATACCGAGATCGTGCGCAAGCGCGTCGGCCCCTCCTGGACACCGACCCGGTCCCAGCTGGAACGCCACCCCGACTGGAAGCCGATCCCGCCCGGCCCCGCCAATCCGCTGGGCACCCGGGCGATGTATCTCAGCTGGCCCGCCTATGCGATCCACGGCACCCAGGACACCCGCAAGATCGGCCGGCGATCCTCGGACGGCTGCATCGGCCTTTACAACAGCAAGATCGAAGAGCTGTTCGAGCTGGCGCCCATCGGCACCCAGGTCCGGCTGATCTGATCCGCCTCAGGCATATTGCTCGATCACGATGGTGCTGTCGCCGGAGGTGAAACTCAGCGCGTAGATCTCCGAGAGGGCGTAATCGAAAGTGACCAGGCTGTCCTCGGAGCCCCCCAGCACGCCGCCATCGGTCAGATCGGTGAACCGGCCCGTGCCGTCGTTCTCCAGCAGCGTCAGTCCGAAGGCATTGGTGCCGGCGAGGTCCAGATCGCCGTCGCCATCGAAATCGTCCAGCAGGATGAACATGATCCAGTCGCCTGAGGTGTCGAACCCGTCAAAGGCGCTGGCCGTGGCATCCTCGAAACTGCCATCGGCGGTCTGCAGCAGAAGCTGCAGGCCGCGCCCGTCGTAATCCTCGGGCGTCTGGCTCATCACGATATCGGCCAGCCCGTCCCCGTTGACGTCGCCGACCTGGATATCGACGGTCACGCTGCTGCGCCCGAAGACCCCGTCCGGCAAGGTCTGCGAGACGATGAAATCCTCGGTCAGGGGATCGAAATCGAGGATCAGCGAGCTGGAGTTCTTGTCCATCCCCAGGATCAGGCTGTCGGTGCCGTCGCCATCCAGATCGGCAAACAGCGAGGTGGTGTAAAGCCGGGTCCCGGAGGCGCTGCCGGCGGTATAGTCGAAGACATCGGCATTCAGCGCCAGCTTCGCAAATCCGCTGCCGCCCTGGTTGATCAGCAGGTAGGGCAGCACCTGTTCCTCGCCCCAGATATTGCCGATGAAGATGTCGTCATAACCATCGCCATTGATGTCCGAGACGGTGACCGAATGGCTGAAATCGGCGCTGTCGGGCAACCAGTCGGACGCGTCCTCAAAGCCGCTGCCGGTCCCGAGGTAAAGGGCGTTGGTCTCTCCCGGGAAGGGATCGGCATCGTAGCCATGGCCGATCAGGATGAAATCGGTCACCCCGTCGCCGTTGAAATCGCCGGTGTCCAGTTCCCGCGGATGGGTGGTGCCGGTGGTCAGATCGTCGATGACCGTGTAGCCATCGGTCCCGGACAGCAGGATCTGCGGCGCGAAGCTGGCCGGGTCATCGGGGGGATAGCTGCCGGCCGCGATGACGAAATCGGTGATGCCGTCACCGTTCAGATCGGCGGCATAGGGGGAAAAGAAGGTCGGCATCACGCCGTCCTCGTTGGCAAAGCTGAGCCCGCTGACGCGTCCCAGCACGACCAGCCCCCCGGCCCCGGCAATGGTGCCGCTCTCGTTCGGCGTTCCACCGCCCCCCGCACAGGCGGCAAGGGTCGCCAGCAGCAGCGGCGACATCACGAAGGGGGCATTCGGCGGCAGGGCCATCGGGGCACGCAGGCGCAGCCTGAGCGTTTCGGCAGGTGTCTTCATCGCAGCTCTCCAGACGATGCCCCCAGCGCTGCGCAGCCCCGCGCCAAGATCAACCCAAAAGGGAAGTCGCGGCCCCTGTATGCCAATCAAAGACGAAATTTCAGCTACCCGGCCCTGCCGCAGCCCGAAGACCGCACCGCCCCGAGGGCCGCCGTTGCGTCCGGTCGGCACGCCAACGGGCCTCATCCGGCAGACCCTGTCGGGCGCATCCGACCTGTTGCGCCCGGACAAACCGGCCCGCCCCCTGGTTCGGCCCTTTGCCGCGTCCCGCCTGCCTCCGGCCAGGCCGGGCCAGGTCGACCATGCGGCGGGGCATGGCCCGGAACGACCGTTTCGAGGCTCCGGACAGCGCCCCGGCAGGGCTTACACAGGCTTGATGTTCCGGGCGCAGGTTTTTCGGCCTGCTGTTTTTGCGTCCCGCCGGTCTGGCGGCCTGGCAGTTCTACGGTTTGGCGGTCTACCCGTCCACTGGTCCGCTGGTCTGCCGATCCAATGGACTAAGGGCCCAATGGCCTTCCCATCCAATGGTTTACAGATCCAATGGCCCGCCCATTCAATTTACTTCCGGTCCAATCGCCTGCCGCATCAATGATCTGCCGATTCAATGGTCTGCCGGTCCAATGGTTTGCCCGTCCGCTGGCTTTCCGGTCTGGTGGCTTTCCTAGCTGCAGGTTTGCTGGCCCGCAGGATGGTCTTCGCCGCCTTCACGGCGTTGGCTTGTCCCGAGCCCAGCGCTTCGCCCGATCTGCCGGCAAGCCACATGGCCCTTGCCAAGTCTTCCAAAGCCTCAGGTGCCGAGGGTTACCTTTGCAAATTTCGCCAACTCCGTTTGCAAAGGTCTTCTCGCCTCGATGCGCTTTGCAAAGGATGCTTCTGGGTGTTGCAAAGTCCATACACGCGCTCTGAGCCTCGCTATCCGGGCCGTCCCAAGACCCGTCGTTCCGGCAGATTCCCATGGCGGCATAACGCGGCCCGAAACGCCTCTCGGTCTGTGAAAACCGCGATAATCCGGAGGCAGCAGGCAGAGGGCGATCTCCCTACGGGATTGGCCACCGGACTCGCTCAAAGGTGTCGTGCACGCTCAAGCGGGCCAGCCCGGCGATGGGCGGAAAAGCTCAAAACCTGGCGTCCGATGACTGCGATCCCCCAGAGAGATCGCCCGGCCTTGGGCCTTGGGCCTTGGGCCTTGGGCCTTGGGCCTTGGGCCTTGGGCCTTGGGCCTTGGGCCTTGGGCCTTGGGCCTTGGGCCTTGGGCCTTGGGCCTTGGGCCTTGGGCCTTGGGCCTTGGGCCTTGAAAGAAGGCACCAGACCGGGCTCCAAGGCAACAGAAAACAGGCAGGGTCCCGCCGGCTTCGGCGCCAGCATGGGCGCGCGCCCCATACCGTAACCTGCAGACCCGAAATCAAAATTCCGACTGGCCACTTAGAGGGCGGGACCGCCCTTCACACCCTTCCGGGGCCGCGGATCAGCGTTGGGGCTCTGCGGGTTCCCGGGCTGCCCCGACCGGATCGGGCCAGCGGTCCTCGAGGATCAGATCCTCCAGAGGCAGCCGGTCGCGCCAGCCGCGCGCCTCCAGCTCGGGCGTGGCGTAAAGCTCCTTCACCGTCCCCAGGCACAGATAGGCCACCGGTACAACGTGATCGGGCAGGTGCAGGATCTCGCGCAGATCGTCGTCGTGGAAGATGCTGACCCAACCGACGCCGATCCCCTCGGCGCGCGCCGCCAGCCACAGGTTCTGCACCGCGCAGACCGTGGAATACAGATCCGTGTCGTGGCAATGGGTCCGCCCCAGCACCACCTTGCCGCCGCGCGAGCGGTCGCAGGTGATGCACAGGTTCACCGGCGCCTCGGAAATCCCCTGCAATTTCAGCTGCGAATAAAGATCGCGCCGACCGCCTTCGAACATTTCGCGGGCTTCGTCATTGGCGCGCTCAAAGGCGGTGCGGATGCGGGCGCGCACGGCGGGATCGCGCACCAGCAGGAAGTTCCAGGGCTGCATGAACCCGACCGAGGGCGCCGCATGGGCCGCCCGCAGCAGCCGCATCAGCACCTCGTCCGGGATCGGATCGGGCTGGAACTGGCTGCGCACGTCGCGCCGCTCGTTGATGGCGCGGTAGACCGCGTCGCGCTCGGCTTCGGAAAACGGACCGGCGGGCCGAAGCCCGGGTGCTTGCATCATGACGTAACCCCCGTCTGACAGATCATCGGGCCCCCTGCCGTCCATGCAGGGCGCCCTCTCTTGCCTGGCCGGTCTTCTGACTCGGTTTCGCTCCGGGGCGGCGCCTTCCCGGCCGGGGCCAGTGACATCCTGCCGCCCGGTCCACCTTACAGCGTTGGGCACGTCGCGGGGTTGCACCGCGTTCCCGATTATCCCCCCGCTCAGGGGGCACCAGACCCTTCCGGGATACTTGAGCACGGGCCCCGCGACAAGCCACCGCCTCCGCCGCAGCGCGGCACCGGGCCTTGCGACCACGCCCCCCGGCCTCTAGACCGAAGGTCCCCCGTGCAGGAGGATGCCATGCGTTTTCACGGTCTCGACCTCAACCTGCTGGTGGCGCTGGATGCGCTTCTGGACACTGCCTCGGTCAGCCGGGCGGCGGAACGGCTGAACCTCAGTCAGGCGGCGACCTCCAACGCGCTGGCGCGGCTGCGCGAGGCACTGGGCGACGACCTGCTGCGCCGCGACGGCCGCGCCCTGGTGCTGACCGACCGCGCCCGCCGCCTGAAGGAGGACCTGCCCCAGGTCCTCGCACAGATCCACGACCGCCTGCTGAGCCCCCCCGGCGACGGCCCGGCGCGCGGCCCCGCCCATGTCACCATCATGGCCCCCGATGCCCTGGCGACCGAGTTCCTGTCCGCCGCCGCCGCCCACCTGGCCCGGATCGCCCCGCAGACCCGGCTGACCATCCGCCCCGCGATCGACAAGCCGCAGACCCACCTGGAGCGCGGGCTGGTCGATCTGCTGGTGATCCCGCGCCAGTTCGCCGCCCCCGGCCATCCCAGCCGCGCCCTGCACGAGGAGCCCTTCGTCATCGTCACCGCCCGGGGCAGCCGCTGGGACAAGGGCGTCAGTGCCAAGGATTACCTGGCCGCCGATCACGTCACCGTGCTGATCGGGCCGGAGCGCAAGATGCCCATCGACCACGCGATCATCGAGCAGGCGCACGGGCCGCTCAACAGTGCCGTCACCGTCTCAAGCCAGTCGCAGATGCCCTGGTACCTGATCGGCACCGACCGCATCGGCACCCTGCCCGCCCGGCTGGCGCGCCGCTTTGCCGATCACCTGCCCCTGAGGCTGCATCCGCTGCCCTTCGCCGTGGCCGCCAACACCATCGTTGTGCAGTGGAACCGGCGCCGCGATCATGATCACGGGCTGCAATGGATCGTCGAACAGCTGGCGCAAACCCCTGAGCCGAATCACCTTTCACTTTCATGAATGCATGAAAATCCAATCAATCAATTTTTCAAATGACCGCGCCTCGCCTAGACAGGGGCCAACGCCCCGACGGGGCGGATTTCCCTGATTGCAAGAGGACATTCATGGAGTTCAACGTTCTTCCCGGCGCCCGCGCGCCCTATGGCATCCGCAATGGCGCAGGCCCGCGCCGCGCCGTCGCGGGCATGGTCGCCTCGACCTATGTCTCGGGCGCGGAATCCGAAGGTGCCTACACGCTGCACATGCTGACCGGCGCCAAGGGCAGCGGCCTGCCGCTGCTCAGCCATTCCGAGGCCCATGTGACGCTCTATGTGCTGGATGGCGCGCTGGAGCTGGTGCTGGACGGCCAGCGCTACCGGATGGGGCGCGGCGACAGCGCGCTGGTGCCCGCCGGCACCGCCTACGGCTTTGTCATGACGCGTGCCCGCACGGTGCTGATGGCCTATGCCACCGCAACCGCGCTCGACAGCCTGCTGGCCGGCGCCCCCTATGACGGCTTCATCCCCGCCGAGGATGACGCCACCGGCCCCGCCGACCTGCTGAAGGGCGACTTCCCCGGCACCACCGTTCTGGGCGCCCTGCCCGAGGGCACGGATTTCGCCGAAGCCCTGACCACCCTGCCCGAGACCTCTGTGCCCTACGTGCTGGAAGCGGGCATGGGCGAACGCCTGCTGGTCGCCGATCAGCTGTTCACCTTCGTGGCCGGCAACAGGCAGACCGGCGACCAGTATCTTTCGGTGATGACCCAGGGCCCCCAGGGCGACATGATCCCGCCGCACAAGCACCTGCTGCACGACGAGCTGTTCTTCTGCCTCGACGGGGCGATGCGCCTGAAGGCCGGAGACGAGCTGATCGAACTGGCACCGGGCGATTTCTGCTTCGTGCCGCGCGGCACGCCCCATGCCTACCAGTTCCTGCGCCCCTTCACGAACATGATCGGCTGGCTGCAACCGGGCATCTTCGAACCCTTCTTCCACACCCTGGGCGATCCGACCGAGCTGACGCGCTATCCGCAGACCCCGGCGCCCTTCCGCTTCGACCGGGTCATCGCCAAGCTGGACGAACTGGACATCGTGCCGCTGGGCCGTCCGCCGGAGGCCGGTGCATGATGCGCCACGACGATCTGGTCTATTCCCGCGCGGGCGGACAGGATCGGCTGGCCGATCTCTACCTGCCCGAAGGGGCCGGGCCGCATCCGGTGATCCTGTTCCTGCACGGGGGCGGCTGGCGCTTCGGTGACCGGCGGCTGGCCCCCGATCTGGGGCGTTTCTTTGCCGACAAGGGCTTTGCCATGGTCTCGATCGACTACCGGCTGAGCGATGAGGCCAAGTTCCCCGCCGCCGTCATCGACGTGAAGACGGCGATCCGCTGGATCCGCTCGGTCGCCGGGACCTACGCGCTGAATCCGCGGGCCATCGGCCTCTGGGGCTCTTCTGCGGGGGCGCATCTGGGGGCGCTGGCGGCGCTGTCGGGCGCGGCCTTCCGCTCCGACGAATGGGCCGGGTTCCCCGATGACGTGCAGGCGGTGGCCGATGGCTACGGGCCGACGGATTTCCTGCAGATCGACGGGCATCAGAACCCCGACGCCCTGCCCGGCAATGATCCCGAATCCGCGCGGCTGCCGCCGCCCGGCCCCTCGGCCGATTCCGGGTCCATGGAAAGCCGCTTCATCGGCGCCCCGATCAACGAGGCGCCCGAGGTCGTGGCCCGGGCCAACCCCGCCGCCTACGCGACGGCCGGGGCCTGCCCCTTCCTGATCCTGCACGGCGATTGCGACGCCCATGTGCCCCAGCATCAAAGCCGCCTGCTGTTCCGGGCCCTGGCCGAGAAGGGCGCGGAGGCCGAATTCCTTGGCATTCACGGGCTGGGCCACGGGTTCCTGAACCGCAACGATCTGGATGATGGCGGCCCGCACCGGATGGAGCGGCGGCTGTCCTCGGACCCCGATGCGGCAAACGAGGTGGAGGCGGAGATCTTCGAAACCATCCGCGCCTTCTTCGCCCGCACCCTGGGCTGAAGACGCATATCTGAAAACGCAAAGGGGCGCCCCGCGGGCGCCCCTTTTTCACATCGAAAGGTGGCTCAGCCGGCCTGACCGGCAGGCAGCAGCACGCGGTCGATCACGTGGACGACGCCGTTCGACTGGTCGACATCGGCGGTGGTCACGGTGGCGACGCGGCCGTTCTCGTCCTTCAGCTTCAGTTCGCCGCCTTCCATGTAGACCTCAAGCTTGCAGCCGCCGACCGTCGGGATCACATGCATGCCCCCGTCATCCGAGATCATCTTGGCGACATCGGTCGAAAACGCCTCGGCGGCGACGACATGGCAGGTCAGGATCTGCTGAAGCTGGGCCTTGTGCTCGGGCATCAGCAGGGTGTTCAGGGTGTCCTTGTCGATCATCGCGAAGGCCGCATCGGTGGGCGCGAAGACGGTGAACGGACCGTCGCCCGACAGCGTGTCGACAAGGTCGGCGGCCTTCACCGCCGCCACGAGGGTCGAGAGATTCGGCGCGGCGCTGGCGTTCTCGACGATGGTCTTGTCAGCATACATCGGGGCGCCGCCGACCATGGGGTTCTCCGACATCTCCTGCGCGGCATGGGCCATGGTGAGGGACGCGGCAACAAGGCCGGATGCGAGGGCGAGTTTCTTGAACATGACTTCCTCCAGGTTGTTCCGCAGGAGGCTGTCTCGCCGCCTGCAACACATTGGTTACGGAGGCGCCCGGCGTTTGGTTTCATATGACGCAAGAAAAATGCAACTTTTCTCGTCTGGCCCTGCCGCACACCGGCCCCGGGATCAGGAGGCGTCCAGCACCGCGTCCAGCAATCCCGGAAAACGCCGGTCCAGTTCCTCGCGACGCAGGGACAGCAGCCGCCCGCGCCCTTTCGGCAGGTTCAGGATCACGCCCGCTTCGCGCAGTACCTTGAAAAGGTGTGATTTCGTGGATTTCGCGACGGTCGGGTCCGCCAGGTTGCACTGCGCCATCTCGACGGGTCCGTCGCGCAGCTGACGCACGATTTCCAGCCGCCCGGGATCGGACAGGGCAAACAGGACCTGCGTCAGGTCCAGGTCCTGTTCCTGCGGGTGTGCAAGATCGTGGCTGGACCCGTTCGGCGGCGCTGTCATGGTGTTCCGTGTCATGGTTCGATAATACTTGAACCTTCGACGAAAGGGAATTAGGAATCCGTTCGAATTTTTTCGAACCCATAACGCATGACCTCCTCCGAAAGGACACCCCTCCGGATGCCCCTGACCCTGACCCATTCCCCGGCGCGCCACCGGGCCGGCTTTGCCATCGTCCTGGCGGGAAGCGCCCTGATGATGGCCTCGGCCAGCGCGCCCTCGCCGTTCTACCCGATGCTGCAAAGCCAGATGGGCTTTTCCGCCTTCGTGATGTCGGGGATCTTCGCGATCTACGCCATCGTGCTGCTGATCAAGCTGCTGGTGCTCGGCTCCATCTCCGACCATGTGGGCCGCCGCCCGGTGCTGTCGCTGGGCTTTGCCCTGCTGGCGCTTTCCTCCATCGGCTTCGACCTGTCGGGCACGGTCGGCCAGCTGTTCCTGGCGCGGGCGGTTCAGGGCGTGGCCTGCGGGCTGCTGCTCTCGACCCTCTCGGCCACCATCACCGATCTGGAACCGCCGGAGTTTCCCGGGCTGGCGGCGATCTGCAATTCTGTCATCCCGCTGGTGGGGCTGGCGATCGGCGCGCTGGCCTCGGGCTTTGCCATGGACCTGCTGGAGGCCCCCAAGGCCGACATCTTCCACGCCATCGCGGTCCTCAGCCTGATCCTGCTGGTCGCCACCTGGGCCCTGCCCGAGACATCGCCCCGTCATGAGGGCCTCTGGCAGGCGCTGAAACCACAGGTCGGCCTGCCCGGCCCGGTGAAGGCACCGTTCTGGAAAGGCGCGCCGGCGCTCTTCGCGGGCTGGGCCACCGGCGGGCTCTACCTGTCGCTCGGGGCCTCCATCGTGTCCCATGTCTTCCAGATCCACAGCGTCGTGGTGCAGGGGCTGGTGGTGACGCTGCTGTCGGGCATGGGGGCGCTGGCCTGCTTCCTGGCGCGCAAGCACAGCGCCCGCAACGTGGTGCTGTTCGGCACGACGGCGCTGGCGCTTGGCACGCTGGTGACGCTGCTGGGCGTGCACCTTCAGATCCTGTGGCTGTATCTGGTCGCGCTGGCCGTCGTCGGCACCGGCTTCGGCACCTGCTTCTACGGCTTCATCCGCTCCATCGTGCCGCTGACGCCGGCAGAAGTGCGCGGAGAGATGTTCGCGGCCCTCTTCTGCGTCAGCTACCTGGCCTTCGGCGTGCCGGTGGTGATCGCGGGCCTGCTGGTCCCCATGCTGGGGCTTGAGAAGACCGTGATCTGCTACGGTCTTCTCATCGCGGCAATGGCGGCGCTGGCCGGGGTGCTGCGCCGCTTCTCGGCTCAGGCCTGAGACGCCTCGGCGGAGGTCTTTTCGGCCTCCGCCACGGCGATCTGCGCCATGGTCATGATGGTCTCGCGGCTTTTCGCGGCGGCGATGAAACGCCCGTTGTGGCAGAAGATCGCGCCCGTGGTGCCGCAGACCGCATCCAGATCGGCGCCGGTCAGGCCGGCCCAGGCCTCGGGCAGATCGGCGCGCAGGGTGAACCCTTCGTCCGCCAGGCGAATGCCGCCCAGGGTCCATTCGTCATCCTGGCGCGGCGTGACCACGAACCACAGGTGATCGGCGCCCGCCTTGATCACCGCGGGGCGGAACGGCATCCCCATCGGCAGTTCCAGGATGCGGCCCTCGCCCGCGGCTTCGATGGCGCCCTGCACCAGCGCCTCGGCGCGCAGCTTGGCAGCCGAACGCGCCACGCGGGCCTCGACGAACTGGCGGGCGATGGCGACGGCGGCGTGGAAGGCGCGGGTCTCGGCCTCGGGGTCCTGCTCGTCGAAGACCGGCTTCAGCGTCTCGATCAGGCCCGGCAGGGTCAGCGACGACAGCGGACCGGCCTCAGAGACGCTGACGGCACCGTTGTCGACCAGATCGACGGGCAGCACGAAGCCCCGGTCGAAGGAGCCATGGACGCTTTCCAGATGCTCTTCGGGCACGCCCGAGGCGCGCAGGTAGTCCAGGCCGAAATGCTTCCACACCAGCCCGAAGGAGCTGTAGGGCTTTTCATCCTCGCGCAGCGGCGCGCCGCGCTGGTGGTGATCGAAGATCCCCGCCTCGGCGTCATAGGCGCCGCCCACGTCGTAGATCACCCGGTCCGCCCCGGGGGTGATCCATTCGGGGGCACGGCTGCGCACCAGCTCGGCCTCGGGGAAGAGGCGGGTCAGGATGACCGAGGACAGCACTTCATCGGCATGGAAGCCGCCGGAATGGGTGACGAGGTAACGGGGGGACATGGGCTGGCTCTCTCGGGCTGGATCAGTTCGGGGCCTGATACGCGGCCCGCGCCCCCGGTTGCAAGCCGTCAGGCCCGGCACTTCGGTATACAGCATCCAACAAGAGGTTGATTGCCCCGTGCTGCCCCGCCATTCTGGAGGTGAAGCACAGCCAGGAGGCCGCATGTCGCGCTGGTCGGCCGAGATCGAGACCCTCGACCCGGAAACGGATTACGAACGCATCTACCAGCTGCTCAGCACCTGCGAATGTGCCTGGGACACCGAGAAGGCGCTGGAATTCGCGCTGTTCCGGACCTATGCGATCCCGTCGATCTCGGGGCTGCTGGTGCGCACCGGGGAATTCCGCCGCAACACCCGCAAGCGCTACGACGATACCGAACTGCTGCTGTCGGAGATTTCCGAGAACGGACAGGACAGCGACCGCGGACAGGCCGCCCTGGGCCGGATCAACGCCATGCACGGACGCTACCGGATCGACAATGCCGACATGCTTTACGTGCTTTCGACCTTCATCACCGAACCGGTGCGCTGGATGGCGCGTTTCGGGCGCCGCCCGCTCAGCCCGGCGGAAATCACCGCCTGCCTGCGTTACTACCAGGCGCTTGGCCGGCGCATGGGGATCACCGACATCCCCGGGACCTATGCCGAAATCGAGGCTTTCGCCGCCGCGCATGAGGCCGCCCATCAGCGCTATGCCGATACCAATGCCGAGGTGGCGCGGCAGACCCGCGACCTGCTGCTGTCCTTCTACCTGCCGAAGGGGCTGGTGCCACTGGGCCGTCCGCTGATCCATGCGCTGTGCGATCCGGGGCTGCGCCGGGCGATGGACATGCCCGATCCCCCCCGCGCGCTGGAGGCGCTGGTGCTGGGCGCCCTGCGGCTGCGGGCCCGGGTGCTGCGGCGACTGCCTCCGCGCCGCAGGCCGCGCCGGATCACCGCGCGGCGCCGGGCCAGCTATCCGCGCGGCTACCGGATCGAAGAGCTGGGCACCTTCCGCCCGCCCCCCGCCGGGCGCCGCTAGCCCGCAGCCTCAAGCCGGCGCAGCGTCGCCACCGCGCGCTCGGTCGGCTCCTGATAGCCGATGGTGCCGAAGAACGCCCCGGCGCCGTCGAACAGCAGCACGTTGGCGGAATGGTCCATCGTGTAGTCGCCATCCTCCAGCGGGACCTTCGCGGCATAGACGCGGAAGGCGCGGATCGCCTTGTCGATCTCCGCCCGGCTGCCCGAAACCCCGGTGACACCCGGCGCCCAGGACACGTAGTCGCGCAGGGTGTCAGGGGTATCCCGCTCCGGATCGACGGTGACGAAGAAGACCCGCAGCGGCTCTCCTTCCAGCTCCTGCTGCCAAAGCGCGATGTCGCCGAGCGTCGTCGGGCAGACCTCGGGGCAATGGGTGAAGCCGAAGAACACCGCCGAGGGGGCGCCCTTCAGCGTGGCTTCGGTGAAGGGCGTGCCCTCGGTGGTCTGCAGCCGGTAGTCGCCGCGCCCGATGACCGCGCCAAGGCGGCGGGCATCGGGTGGCGAGACGGCAACGATCCCGGCCCAGAGGCCAAGCGCGGTGGCGGCGCATCCGGCCAGCCCCAGCAGGGCAATGCGGCGCCGGTTCATCCTGCGTCTGCGCAGGTGGAGAACGGGAAAAGCATGGAAACCTCGTGTCGGAAGGGGCCGGCGCGGGGCCGGACATCAGGCAAGGCGGGCCGCTTGCGGCCGGGACATGAGGGACGGAGGCGCCCGGGGCATCCCCGGCCCCGCCCCCGGGTCCGGCAGGATCCGGGCCGCAGGCCGCGCCGGCCCCGCAGGCAGAAGCCCCAGAGCGCGCGAATCGGCGGGGGCACGCAGGCCCGGCCCGGCGGGCAGAAGATGGCAGAAGGCACAGGGCGCATGGGGCTTGTCCGGCGTACTGCCGCACAAGCTCGCCCCCTCCAGCAGCGCGGCAAGCCGCAGCGGCGCCTCGCGCTGCGGCGCCATGCGTGCCGCCGACAGGACGGAGGCAGCCGTGATCAGGATCACGGCCAGCAGAAGCGTCAGGCGGGGCAGGCTTCGGGCGCACATGCCACGGTTGTAGCGCCCCAGCCGATCCCAGACCACGAAAACCCGGAGGGCCCCGGCGATCTGTCGCGGGGCTCAGCTGCCCCAGATCGCCGCCACATAGGCCTGAGTTTCCGCATAGGGCGGGATTCCGCCGTAGCGGCGCACCACCTCGGGGCCGGCATTGTAGGCCGCCAGCGCCAGCGGCCAGGAGCCGAAATCGCGGTACTGCGCCGCCAGATAGCGCGCCCCCGCATCAAGGTTCTGGTAAGGATCGCGGGCATCGGCGCCCATGTGGCGCGCGGTGCCCGGCATCAGCTGCGCCAGCCCCACCGCGCCCTTGGCCGAGACCGCCTGCGCATTCCAGCCGCTTTCCTGCTGCACCAGCCGCAGGAACAGCCCCACCGGAATCGCGTGCCGGGACGCCGCCGAACGTGCCATGTCGAGGTAGGGACCGGCATAATTGCCGCTGTAGCCCTGCCCGTCCCACTGGCTGGGGGCCGAGAAACTGCGCGGTGTCAGCGCGACCGAAGCGGCATATTGTTCGCTGAGCCGGCCATCGAGGACCTTGGTCTTGGCGCGGAACTGCGCCAGGCGCCCCGCCTCCGATCCCGTACCTGCCAAAGCCTGCTGGCCACAGAAGATGGCCAGGCCAAACACGGCTGCCGCCGCGACCCGCTTACCCGTCATGTCCCTTGCGTCCTTGTTGTTGCGCGGTGCTTTGAAAGCACAGTTGGCGGAAAATTGCACGCCTCCCCTTGCGCCTGTCGGCAACGCCCCGCGCATGATGAAATCTTCCCGTCAGGAGGGGGAACCTGCGGAACCCGGCCCGGAGATTCGGAAAGCTTTGACCTTTCTGTTCCGCTTTGGTGTAACGCTCGGAACCGACGCGCCCGGAATCGACCGGGCGCCCTGACCGTGACAGACATGGGGAGATGCTAATGGCCGGATCCGTCAACAAAGTGATCCTGATCGGCAACCTCGGGCGCGACCCTGAGGTGCGCTCGTTCCAGAATGGCGGCAAGGTCTGCAACCTGCGCATTGCCACCTCCGAAACCTGGAAGGACCGCAACAGCGGCGAGCGCAAGGAACGGACCGAGTGGCACACGATCGCCGTCTATTCCGAACCCCTCGTGCGGGTCTGCGAACAGTACCTGCGCAAGGGCTCCAAGGTCTATATCGAAGGCCAGCTGGAAACCCGCAAGTGGCAGGACCAGAACGGCGCCGACCGCTATTCGACCGAGATCGCCCTGCGGCCCTACCGCTCCGAGCTGACGATGCTCGACGGGCGTTCCGGCGGCGGTGAAGGCGGCGGCTATGGCGGTGGCGACAGCGGCTACGGCGGCGGCAGCGGCGGTGGCTCCAGCTACGGTGGTGGCGGCGGCGGTCGCTCCTCGGGCGGCTACGATGACCGCGGCGGCTACGGCGGCGGCAGCCAGGGTGGCAGCGGCGGCGCGGCCCCGTCGCGCGATTTCGACGACGAAATCCCGTTCTGACCTCGCCCTGATCCGGAACATGACCGCCCCCGCAGCCCCGCTGCGGGGGCGGTGCCGTTTCAGCGCGGCGGCAGAAGCGGCTGCAATTGCGGCGGCAGATCGGGATCCGGGGCCCGGGCGGGCGGTGCCAGCAGCCAGCTGACCGTGCTCAGCGCCAGGAAGGTCGGCAGACCGGCAGCCAGGGCCAGCAGCAGCGCCGCCTGCCAGGTCGGGCGCGGTGCGGGGATCTCGGGCAGCGGGGGCGAACGGCTCATGTCGGGTCCTCCTGCGGGCATTAACCTCGAAGTAGGTTTCCTGTCCCTTAACATCAGCCATGAAGGACATTGCCCCGCCCGATCTGCCCCGTCTGCGCCAGCACCCGCATTACGCCCGGGCGCTGCGCCGGATGGGCCTTGCCCCCGAAGCGTTGCCGGGGGGCGGGCTGCTGCTGCGCCGCCGGCTGGGGCCGCTGCCCCTGGCCTGGCTGCCCGAACCGCCGCAGCTGCCGGACCTGCGCCCCCTGGGCGGACTGCTGCTGATCAATGCCGCCGATGCCCAGGCCGATGCAGAGCTGCGCGCGCGCGGCGCCCTGCCACTGCTAAGCCCGCAGCACCACGCCCTGCTGACGCTGCAACCGGAGGCCGCGCAGCGCGGCGCGCTCTGGCCGAAATGGCGCAACCGGCTGGCCGGGGCCGAGCGCGCCGGGCTGACGATCCGCCATGCCCCCCTGCCCGCCGATCCCCGCCACTGGCTGCTGGCCGCCGAAGCCGCGCAGCGCCGCGCGCGCCGCTACCGCGGCCTGCCCGACGCACTGGTGCTGGCCTGGCCCGAAACCCGGCTTTTCACCGCCCATGCCGGCCCCTCGGGGCCGCCCATCGCCGCCGCGCTGTTCCTGCTGCATGCCCCCACCGCCAGCTACCACATCGGCTGGAGCGCCCCCGAGGCGCGCGCCTGTGCCGCCCAGAACCTGCTTCTGTGGCGGGCGATGCGCTGGCTGGAGCGCCAGGGGATCGCGCAAATCGACCTCGGGACGGTGGAAACCACCTGTACAGCGGGCCTAGCACGCTTCAAGCTGGGCACCGGCGCGCGGATCTTTCGGGCAGGTCACGCCTGGCTCTGGCAATCCGGGGCCGCAGGCCTCTTGCAGAAGCGACGATAAGACGCTTTCTTCTGGCCTTTTCGCCCAGCCCAGTATACTCGCCGGCGCGATACCAAGAGGAACGCCTTTCAATGGATCTGCGAAATATCGCCATCATCGCCCACGTCGACCACGGCAAGACCACGCTTGTCGACGAGCTGCTGAAGCAGTCCGGGGCCTTCCGCGCGAACCAGGCCGTCGCCGAGCGCGCGATGGACTCGAACGACCTGGAACGGGAACGCGGCATCACCATTCTGGCCAAGGCCACGTCTGTCGAATGGAAACACCACCGCATCAACATCGTCGACACCCCCGGACACGCCGACTTCGGCGCCGAGGTGGAGCGCATCCTGTCGATGGTCGACGGTGTGGTCCTGCTGGTCGACGCCGCCGAAGGCCCGATGCCCCAGACCAAATTCGTGACCTCGAAGGCGCTGGCCCTGGGCCTGCGTCCGATCGTGGTCCTCAACAAGGTCGACAAGCCCGACGCCGAGCCCGACCGGGCGCTGGACGAATGCTTTGACCTGTTCGCCAACCTCGGTGCAGACGAAGACCAGCTGGACTTCCCGCATCTCTACGCCTCCGGCCGTTCCGGCTGGGCGGATGCGGAACTGGACGGGCCGCGCAAGAACCTGGACGCCCTGTTCCAGCTGATCGTCAACCACGTGCCCAAGCCCAAGCAGCTGGCCAAGCAGGATGACGATTTCCGCATGCTGGCCGTGACCCTGGGCTCGGACCCGTTCGTCGGCCGGATGCTGACGGGCCGCGTGGAATCGGGCAAGCTGAAGGTCGGTCAGACCGTTCAGGCGATCTCGCGCATTGGCCAGAAGGTCGAGCAGTTCCGCTGCACCAAGATCCAGGCCTTCCGCGGCCTGATGCAGCAGGACATCGAGGAAGCCGTGGCCGGCGACATCGTCTCGCTTGCCGGGATGACCAAGGCCACCGTGGCCGACACGATCTGCGCCCTGGCCGTGGAAGAGCCGCTGGAAGCCCAGCCGATCGATCCGCCGACCATCACCGTGACCTTCGGCATCAACGACAGCCCGCTGGCCGGTCGTGACGGCAAGAAGGTGCAGTCGCGCGTGATCCGTGATCGCCTGATGAAGGAAGCGGAAACCAACGTCGCGATCAAGATCAAGGACACCCCCGGCGGCGAGGCCTTCGAAGTGTCGGGCCGCGGCGAACTCCAGATGGGCGTTCTGATCGAGAACATGCGCCGCGAAGGCTTCGAGCTGTCGATCTCGCGTCCGCAGGTGATCCTGAAGGAAGACGAGAACGGCCAGAAGCTGGAGCCGATCGAGGAAGTCACCATCGACGTGGATGACGAGTACTCGGGTGCCGTGATCGAGAAGATCACCGGCGCGCGCAAGGGCGAGATGACCGAGATGAAGCCGGCAGGCGTCGGCAAGACCCGCATCATGGCACTGGTGCCCTCGCGCGGTCTGATCGGCTATCACGGCGAATTCCTGACCGACACCCGCGGCACCGGCGTGCTGAACCGCGTGTTCCACAGCTGGGCGCCGTTCAAGGGCGCGATCCCGGGCCGTCGTGCGGGCGTTCTGATCTCCATGGAACAGGGCCAGACCGTGGCCTATGCGCTGTGGAACCTCGAAGAGCGCGGCCGGATGTTCCTGGGCGCCCAGGCGGATGTCTACCAGGGCATGATCATCGGCGAGCATTCGCGGGAGAACGACCTGGAAGTGAACCCGCTGAAGGGCAAGAAGCTGACCAACGTGCGGGCTTCGGGCACCGATGACGCCGTGCGTCTGACCACCCCGATCACCCTGTCGCTGGAAGAGGCCATCGCCTATATCAACGACGACGAGCTGGTCGAAGTGACGCCGAACGCGATCCGTCTGCGCAAGCGCTACCTGGACCCCCATGAGCGCAAGCGCATGTCGCGCGGCTGATCCGAAGCCATCGGCCCCGGGATTTGGCACCGCTGCGCGGTGCCAAGCCTCCGGCGGAGGTATTTGGAACAAGAAAATGATCAGGGTCGCTCTTCGGGGCGGCCCTTTTCCTTTGCCGGGATCGGGATTGGGGGGGCGGACATGAAAACGCCGCCCTCCTTGCGGGGGCGGCGCTTTGGTTTGCTTCAAAGGTGGGCGCCTCAGTCGGCGTCGCCCTCAAGGATCATCAGGTCCCGCTCGGAGGCGCCGCGGGCATGGCTGAGGGCCTCCTGGTATTCCGGGCTGCGGTAGCAGGTTTCGGCCTGTTCCAGGCTCGGGAAGACGGCGAGCACGTTGCGGACGTGTTCATTGCCTTCCAGCCAGACATAGCGACCGCCACGGGCGAGGAACTTGCCCTCGTATTTCGCGATCGCCGGGCCGGCGAGCTTCGCGTAGCGGCCATAGGCCTCCTCATCGGTGACCGTCACATGGGCGATCCAGTATCCCTTGGGCATCTCTCTCTCCTTAAGCGAGGACGGCACGACCGGCGGCGAGCGCCGCTTCCGCACCGGCAAAGTCCTTGCCGCCGCCCTGGGCCATGTCGGGACGGCCACCGCCGCCCTTGCCGCCGACAGCCGGCACGGCCGCCTTCAGCACATCCACGGCCGAGACCTTGGCGGTGAGATCATCGGTGACACCGCAGGCGACCGCAACCTTGCCGTCCTCTTCGGCGACCAGAAGGATGACGCCGGAGCCCAGACGCTGCTTGTGCGCATCGATCAGCGCGCGCAGATCCTTGCCCGAGACGCCCTGCAGCGCCTGGCCCAGGAAGGGCACGCCGTTCACCGTCTCGACCTCGGGGCCCGCGCCGGTGCCGGTACCGCCCATGGCGATCTCGCGCTTGAGCTGGGAGACCTCGTTCGAGAGGTGGCGGCGTTCCTCGAGCAGCGCCTTGACGCGTTCGATGGCCTCGCTGCCGGTGGCCTTCAGCAGGCCCTCGATGCTGGCCAGCGTCGTGTCACGACCGCGCAGTTCGGCCAGCGCCGCGGCGCCGGTCAGGGCCTCGATCCGGCGGACACCGGCGGAGGAGGCGCTTTCGCCGGTCAGGGCGAAGGCGCCGATGTCGCCGGTGCGCGCAACATGGGTGCCGCCGCAGAGTTCCAGAGACCAGGTCTTGCCATCGGTGCCCTTGCCGGTGTCGGCGCGGCCCATGGAGACCACGCGGACCTCGTCGCCGTACTTTTCACCAAACAGCGCCTGGGCGCCGAGGGCGCGGGCGTCATCCGGGGTCATGATGCGGGTTTCGACGGGGGTGTTCTGGCGGATGAAGGCGTTCACATCGGCCTCGACCTTCGCCAGTTCCGCAGGCGTCAGGGCCGTGGAATGGGTGAAGTCGAAGCGCAGGCGGTCGGGCGCGTTCAGCGAGCCGCGCTGTGCGACGTGATCGCCGAGCGCATCGCGCAGCGCCTCGTTCAGCAGGTGGGTGGCCGAGTGGTTGGCGCGGATCTGGCCACGGCGGGCATGATCGACCTCGAGGATCGCGGCCTGGCCCGGCTTGACCTCGCCCTCGGAGACCTCGCCGATATGCAGGAAGACGCCGTTCACCCGCTTGGTGTCGGTGACGGTGACCTTGCCACCTTCGACGCGGATCTCGCCGGTGTCGCCGACCTGGCCGCCGCTTTCGCCATAGAAGGGCGTCTGGTTCAGCACCAGGGTGACCGCTTCGCCGGCTTTGGCAGAGGCGATGGTGGCACCGTCGCGCACCAGGGCCAGGACCTGACCTTCGGCGGTTTCGGTATCGTAGCCCAGGAATTCGGTCGCGCCATGGGTATCCGCGATCTCGAACCAGATGGTGCTGTCGGCGCTTTCGCCCGAGCCGGACCAGGCGGCGCGCGCCTTGGCCTTCTGTTCCGCCATCGCGGTATCGAAGCCTTCGGTATCGACGGTGCGGCCCTTTTCACGCAGCGCATCCTGCGTCAGGTCGAGCGGGAAGCCGTAGGTATCGTAGAGCTTGAAGGCCGAGGCGCCGGGCAGCTCTGCCCCTTCGGGGAGATGGGTCAGCTCTTCGTCCAGCAGCTTGAGGCCCCGATCGAGGGTCTGGCGGAAACGGGTTTCCTCAAGCTTCAGGGTTTCCTCGATCATCGCCTGGCCGGCGCGCAGTTCCGGATAGGCATCACCCATCTGGCGCACCAGTTCCGGCACCAGGCGGTGCATCAGCGGATCCTGGGCGCCCAGCAGGTGGGCGTGGCGGGCGGCGCGGCGCAGGATGCGGCGCAGCACGTAGCCGCGACCGTCATTGGAGGGCATCACGCCGTCGGCAATCAGGAAGGAGGTCGAACGCAGGTGGTCGGCGATGACCCGGTGGTGGGTCTTGCCGGGGCCATCGGGGTCGGAGCTGGTGGCATTGGCCGAGGCTTCGATCAGCGCGCGCATCAGGTCGGTGGCGTAGTTGTCGTTGGTGCCCTGGAGCAGGGCCGCGACCCGTTCGATGCCCATGCCGGTGTCGATCGACTGCATGTCGAGGGCGCGCATCGAGCCATCCTCGAACTGCTCGTTCTGCATGAAGACGACGTTCCAGATCTCGATGAAACGGTCGCCGTCTTCCTCGGGGGATCCGGGCGGGCCGCCCCAGAACTTCTCGCCGTGGTCGTAGAAGATCTCGGTGCAGGGGCCGCAGGGACCGGTCGGGCCCATCTGCCAGAAGTTGTCGGAGGTGGCGATGCGGATGATCCGGCTTTCCGGAACGCCCAGCTTCTTCCACATCTCGAAGGCTTCGTCATCGGTGTGATAGACGGTGGTCGTCAGCTTGTCCTTCGGGATTCCGAACTCCTTGGTGACCACGTCCCAGGCGAAGGGGATCGCCTCGGTCTTGAAGTAGTCGCCGAAGGAAAAGTTCCCCAGCATCTCGAAGAAGGTATGGTGGCGGGCGGTGTAGCCCACATTGTCGAGGTCGTTGTGCTTGCCGCCGGCACGCACGCATTTCTGCGCCGAGGTGGCGCGGGTGTAGTCGCGGGTCTCGACACCGGTGAAGCAGTTCTTGAACTGCACCATGCCGGAATTCGCGAACATCAGCGTCGGATCGTTGCGCGGCACCAGCGGGGAGGACGGCACGACCGTATGTCCCTGAGCCTTGAAATAGTTCAGGAATGTCGAGCGGATCTCGTTCAGCGTCTGCATTCTGTGGCCTTCTCCGGTTGCACGGCGTTGAGGTGATTTAGCGGGGCTGACGGGGAGTGTCTACAGGGGCAATGCGCTGCCTTGGCGGTGCGCGCGCGGGGGCGCTGCCCCCATCGGGGCTGCGCCCCGATTCCCCCGGGATATTTCCGGCCAGATGAGAGAGCCGGAATGCGAAAAGGGGTGGCCGCTGGCCACCCCTTCCCCGCTGTCGTTCAAGACCGGCTCAGCCTTCCATGACGTCGCCGTCGTTGCCGTCATCCTTGTAGCCGGCGCCGAAGTCGAGGCCGTGGGCGGCGCGGATCTTTTCCTCGATCTCGTAGGCGAGGTCGGGGTTTTCCTTCAGGAAGGTCTTGGCATTTTCCCGGCCCTGGCCGATGCGTTCATCGCCGTAGGAATACCAGGAGCCGGATTTCTCGACCACGCTGGCCTTGACGCCGAGGTCGAGGAGTTCGCCGGTCTTGGAGATCCCCTCGCCGTACATGATGTCGAATTCGACCTGCTTGAAGGGCGGGGCCACCTTGTTCTTCACCACCTTGACGCGGGTGGCGTTGCCGACCACCTCGTCGCGGTCCTTGATGGCGCCGATGCGGCGGATGTCGAGGCGCACGGAGCTGTAGAACTTCAGCGCGTTGCCGCCCGTGGTGGTTTCCGGAGAGCCGAACATCACGCCGATCTTCATGCGGATCTGGTTGATGAAGATCACCATGCAGTTCGAGCGCGCGATCGAGCCGGTGAGCTTGCGCATGGCCTGGGACATCAGGCGGGCGTGGACGCCGACGTTGCTGTCGCCCATGTCGCCTTCGAGTTCCGATTTCGGCGTCAGCGCCGCGACCGAGTCGACGATGACCATGGAGACCGCGCCGGAGCGCACCAGGGTATCGGTGATCTCAAGGGCCTGTTCGCCGGTGTCGGGCTGAGAGATCAGCAGTTCGTCCAGATCGACGCCCAGCTTGCGCGCATATTGCGGGTCGAGCGCATGTTCGGCGTCGACGAAGGCGCAGACGCCGCCCTTCTTCTGCTCTTCCGCGACGCAGTGCAGCGTCAGCGTCGTCTTGCCCGAGGATTCGGGGCCGTAGATCTCGATGATGCGGCCCTTGGGCAGGCCGCCGATGCCGAGCGCAATGTCGAGCCCGAGGGAGCCGGTGGAGGTGGATTCGATCTGCTGGATCGCATCCTTGCCCCCGAGTTTCATGATCGAGCCCTTGCCGAACTGGCGTTCGATCTGGGCCAGAGCGCTGTCCAGCGCCTTCTGCTTGTTCGGGTCGCGTTTGTCGCTCATGGAAAGTAGATCTGCCGTTGCCATTCTTTGCACCCTTATTTCACACCCCTGCGGGGGCGGCAATGACTGCCGATGTTCGCCTCTTGTTCACAGATGTATGGGATCAAAGAGAGAACATTTCAAGTAATTCTTGGTAAACCACCCTCCCATGTCAGGAGTTAAGGAGTGGTTTACCGCGCTCCGGCAGGATCGGATTTCGCGAAAGGTCTGAAATGCTGGTATTTTCCAAGGCCAGGCTGGTCATGCTCTCGGTGCCGAAAACCGGCACCACTGCCTATGAAACCGCGCTGGCACCGCTGGCCGCGCTGGTGGTCCGCGATCCGCCGGAGCTGAAACATGCGCCGCTCTACCGCTACAACCGCTTCTTCCGCCCCATGCTGGAGAAGGTCCTGGGCCCCGGGATCGAGGTGATCGCGGTCATGCGCGAGCCGGTCTCCTGGCTGGGCAGCTGGTACCGGTATCGCCAGCGCCCCTTCCTGGACGGCCAGGCGGTGTCGACCCGGGGCCTCAGCTTCGACGATTTCGTGCAGGCCTATACCCGCGGCGACCGCCCGCCCCATGCCGAAGTCGGCAGCCAGGCGCGCTTTCTCGCCCCGGCGAAGAACGGCTGCGCCGTCGACCGGATCTTCCGCTACGAGGATCCCGGGCAGCTGCGGGCCTTCCTGGAGGCCCGGCTGGAGACCCGCATCGAGGTGCCGCGCAGCAATGTCTCTCCGGCCGCCCCGCTGACGCTGAGCCCGGAAACCGCGGCACGGCTGGCCCGCCGCCATGCCGCCGATTTCGCCCTCTATGCCTCGCTGCGCTGAGCCTTGCCGGCCTCGACCTGGGCGCGCACCGTCTCGGTCAGGTCCGACAGCGAGAAGGGCTTGGGCAGGAAGACGGAATTGGGGATCTTCGCCGCCGAATCGCTGAAGCTGTCCTCGGCGTAGCCCGAGACGAAGATCACCCGCACGTCGGGCCGCTCGACCAGCGCCTTGCGCACCCAGCTGGGCCCGTCCATGCCGGGCATGATCACGTCGGTGACGAAGACGTCGATCTGCAACCGGCTGCCGCGCAGCGTCTCCAGCGCCTGCTCGGCATTGGCGGCCTCGAGCACCGAGAACCCCTTGAGCCGCAGCGCCCGGCTGGCGAAGGCGCGCACCGGCGCCTCATCCTCGACCAGCAGCACCACGCCGTCGCCGTTGGCCTCGGTGCGGGGGGCGGCCTGCTGCGTTTCGGGCAGCGCCACGCGGATGTCACGCAGCGCCGGGAAGAGCAGCGTGAAGCAGGTGCCCACCCCCGGCGTGCTGTCGACGAAGATGAAACCGCCCGACTGCTTGACGATGCCATAGGCGGTGGACAGGCCCAGCCCCGTCCCCTCGCCCACGCGCTTGGTGGTGAAAAAGGGCTCGAACACCTTGGAGAGCTTGTCCGGCGGGATGCCGACCCCGGTGTCGGTCACATTGACCGAGACATATTCCCCCGCCGGCACCAGGGCGCGATCGCAGGTCATGGCCTCGGCCAGGTGCAGCACCTCGGTGGTGATGCGGATCTCGCCGCCGGTGGGCATGGCGTCGCGGGCATTGACCACCAGGTTCATCAGCACCTGTTCCAGCTGCCGCTTGTCGGCGCGGATCTCGGGCAGGACGGGATCGTAGGTGAAGTTCAGCCGCACCTTCTCGCCCACCAGACGGTTCAGAAGGTGGGTCAGATCCGACAGCGTGTCGCGCAGATCCAGCGTTTCGGGCCGCAGCGTCTGCTTGCGCGAGAAGGCCAGCAACTGGCCCACCAGCGCCGCCGCGCGGTTGGCGTTCTGGTTGATCTGGATAAGGTCGGCGAAATCCGGATCGCCCGCGTCATGGCGCAGCAGCAGCAGGTCGCAATGTCCCGAGATCGCCGTCAGCAGGTTGTTGAAATCATGCGCGACGCCCCCGGCAAGCTGGCCGATGGCCTGCATCTTCTGGGTCTGGACGAACTGCGCCTCAAGGGTCTTCAGCTCGGTCGCGTCGCTCAGAACGGCGATCAGCGCCGGGCGTCCGGCATGGCGGACGGGCTTGATCACCACCTGCACGAAGATCTCGCGCTCCGAACGCGACAGCCGCAGGAATTCCGAGCGCGGCCGGTACTGCGCATCACCCTCGTGGGTCGCCACCTCGTGCAGCCAGCCGGGGATCGAGCGGCCCAGCCCCTCCATCAGGTCGGCCAGCTTCATCTCGGGCCCCCGGGGGATGTCCAGCAGCGCGCAGGCGGCGGTATTGGCCAGCTCGATCTCGCCGCTCGGCGACAGGCGCAGGATCGCCACCGGCAGCCCGTCGATCAGGTCCCAGATCGTGCGGTCGGCCTGAGAGAGCCCTTCCGGCAGGGTATCCTCCTCGCTCAGGGGCAGCAGCAGCGCGTCGCGCCGCCCGCCCTCGCCCGGAATTTCGACCAGGCGGCGGCGTTCGCTGCCCTGGGGCGTGCGCACCTCGACCGGGTGACCGGGCCGGACGGGCCCCAGGAAAAGTTCCGAAAGCTGCTGCGGACGCCGCCCCGCCAGCCGCCGTGCGGCGGCGTTCATGTAAAGCACCGCGCCCCCCCGCCCCAGCGTCACCATCGGCAGGCGGGCATCCAGCTCGGCCTCGCTGCGACCGGGGCCGAAATCCTCCAGCCGCCAGTAGAAGCGCCCATCATCCAGCGACTGCACGCTGAGCCGGGCATGGCCGCTCAGCGTCACCACGTCCTCGCGCGCGGAGCCGGCCTGAAGCGCGGCCTCCTGCAGGCGGTCGATCACCGGCCCGACACTGTGGATGCGTTCCGACAGGGCGGCATCGACGCTGCGCAGCTGCTCGGCCCCCAGATCGCGCCCGGCGGCGGCATTGGCAAAGCGCACCGCACCGTCGCCATCGGCCACCAGAATCGCCGCGGTATCGTGATCGGCCAGGCTGCGCAGCGCCGCCTCTGCCCCGGGCAGCGGACGCGCAGCGCCCCGCCCGCGCAGCCGCAGGCCCAGCAGGACCCCGGCCAGCACCAGCCCGCTCATCGCGAAAGTCAGGGAAACCTCGACCGAGGGCACCACCAGCGCCAGCAGGAAGAACGCCGCGGAACAGGCCATCAGCCCATGCCGCCGGGCGGTCAGCCTCCGCACTGCAAGATCCGCGATGTCGCGATCCGCCCCGATGTCGACCATAGGCGCCCCTCCCGGCCTGCAACCTCTCGTTAATATCAGTGTCGAGAACTGATTAAACGGAGGTTAACAGACCTTTGGGAGGTTCACCAAATCCTAGGGCTGAACCGCGTTACAGGCGCCCTAGGCCGCGCGGCGCCGGAACCGGGCCAGGAAGAAGCCGTCGCCACCATCGGCAGGCGTCAGCGACAGCCGCGCCTCTTCGCTCCAGTCGGCGCCATGACGGGCCAGGAAGGCATCGGCCTGATCGCCATTCTCGGCCGCGAAAAGCGAGCAGGTCGCATAGGCCAGCTGCCCGCCCGGCGCCACAAGATCGCGCGCCTGATCCAGGATCTGCGCCTGAATGGCACGCACCTCGTCCAGGCGTTCGGGGGTCAGCAGCCACTTGCCCTCGGGCGCACGGCGCCAGGCACCGCTGCCGGAACAGGGCGCATCGCAAAGCACCAGATCGAAGGGCCCCAGCCGCGACAGTTCGGAGGTGGAGGCCAGCTGCACCGACAGCCCGGCCCGCGCGGCACGCGCCGGCAGGTCCTTCATCCGCGCCGGAGCGGCATCATGGGCGGTCAGGTCCAGCCCGCCCCGGGCGCCAAGCGCCAGGGTCTTGCCGCCACCGCCCGCGCAGTAGTCCAGCACCCGCGCACCGGGCGCCAGCGGGATCGCCGCGCAGATCGCCTGGCTGGCGGCGTCCTGCATCTCGAACAGCCCGTCCTCGAAGGCCTGCAGCTGTTGCAGGCGCCGGGCGCCCCCGGTCACCTCCAGCGCGGTCTCCACCAGCGGGACCGGCGCAACCTTCAGCCCCTCGGCCTCCAGCAGCGCCTGAAGCGCGGCGACCGAGGTGCGGGCGGTGTTGACCCGGATATGCACCGGCGCACGGTGGCGCAGCGCCTCGGCAGCAGCCCTCGCCTGATCCCCGAGGGTCTGCTGCATCAGCGGCCAGACCCAGCCCGGCAGATCCAGATCACGCGCCGCATCCTCGGGCAGCGCGAAGGGGCCCTGCTCGGCCTCGCTCAGCGGTTTGGGCGCGTGGCCCTCGCCGGTGAACATCGCTTCGGGTGCCTGACCGGCGGCGCGCAGCAAACCCAGCATCAGGCCGCGCCCGCTTTCCGGCGCCGCCCCCTGCCCAAGTGCTGCAAAGCTGCGCCGACAGCGCAGCGCATCAAAGACATGGTCCCGGATCGCCGCACGATCCTTCGAGCCGGCAAAGCGCGAGCGTCGCGCCCAGCCGGTCAGGGCCTTCTCGGCGGGGGTCCCTTCGATCACCTGATCGAGGATCTCTGCCGCCGCCGCCAAACGGGCCGCCGGCGTCATGCCAGCTCCCCGAACAGCTTGCCGGGATTGAGGATGCCCTTGGGATCAAGCGCCGCCTTCAGCGCCCGCATCACCTCAAGCGCCGGACCGACCTCGGCGGCAAGGGACTCCATCTTGCCCTGACCGATGCCATGTTCCCCGGTGCAGGTCCCGCCCGAGGCCTGCGCCCGCTTGGTGATCCCCTTCAGGAAGGCATCGACCTCGGCGCGCTCGGCGGCATCCGCCGGATCGGTCATCAGCACGACGTGGAAGTTGCCGTCGCCGACATGGCCCAGAATGGTGCCGATCAGGCCGCGCGCCTCCAGGTCCTTCGCGGCCTCAAGAATGTTGTCCGCCAGTTTCGAGATCGGCACGCAGGCGTCGCTGACCAGACCCTTGCAGCCCGGACGCAGAGCAAGCGCCGCCCAGAAGGCATCATGCCGGGCACGCCACAGCTTGTTGCGGGCATCGCGGTCGGCGGTCCAGTGAATATCGCTCGCACCATGCTCTTCCGAGATTTCGGCGAAGATGCGGGCATTGTCGCGGGCGCTGGCATCGGTGCCGGCGCATTCGAAGAACAGCGTCGGCTGCTCGGCCAGCTCCAGCTTGGAATAGGCATTGCAGGCGCGGATCTGGTTGACGTCCAGAAGTTCGACCCGCCCCACGTCAAGGCCGATCTGCACCATGGTGATCACCGCTTCGGAGGCCGCCTGAAGGCTGGGAAAAACGGCAACACCGCCCAGGGTTTCCTCGGGGATGCCGCGCAGGCGCAGCGTCACCTCGGTGATGATGCCCAGCGTCCCTTCCGAGCCGATCATCAGCCGGGTCAGGTCATAGCCCGCCGCGCTCTTGATGGCGCGGGTGCCGGTACGGATGATGCGGCCATCGGCCATCACCACCTCCAGCGACAGGACGTTTTCCGCCATGGTGCCGTAGCGCACCGCATTGGTGCCCGAAGCCCGGGTGGCGCACATCCCCCCGATCGAGGCATCGGCGCCCGGATCGATCGGGAAGGTCAGGCCGGAATGGCGCAGTTCCTGGTTCAGCCGCTTGCGGGTCAGGCCGGGCTGGACCACGGCGATCATGTCCTCGGGGTGCACTTCCCTCAGCGCATCCATCCGGCTCATGTCGATGGAGACACCGCCGACGGGCGCGTTCAGCTGACCTTCCAGCGAAGAGCCCGCCCCGAAGGGAATGAGCGGCACGGCGTGATCCCAGCAGATCTTCGCAATGGCCGAGACCTCGGCCGTATCAAGCGGAAAGACCACCATGTCGGGGGCCTGCGTGCCACGCCCGGTCGCCGTGTTGGCATGCTGTTCGCACAGCGCGGCCGAGGTCTGCAGGCGCTCCCCGAGCAAGTCCTGCAACGCTGCGCGTACCGCGCCAAGCGCCGCCTGATCGGGTTTCACCATCGCGTTCATGGCCTGCCTCCTTCGGGTCGGGTAATATTGTTGCGCCGCCGATTTGTGCAGCGCGGATCGCGGAACTCCTACTCTTCCCCCCAGAGCGAGGCAAGCGCCGGAACCGGCCTCCGGTTCCGGGATGCGCCAGGCGCGCTCCGGCCTATCCCCAGTCTGCCGGAAGCTTTGCAGAAAATATCATTGCGACCTGAGGTTGTCGCGCGAAATGCATGTGTTGAAACGTGTTCCGCCGAACCGTCACAGGACATATTATGTCGATACATTAACTATGTACCTCAAACGATTGATATAAAGTATTTAATTATGATTTCTGTCTCCAATACAGGCGGGCCTTCCCCTCGGCGGGTTCAGGCCGACCGGGGCGCGACAAGTCCTTTTGCCCCAAGCCTCTCCCGGGGTTATTCACCCCTCTCCACAGAGTTATCCACAGCGCATCCCCGGATTACATGCTGACTTCATGCAATCAGCGCATCCCGGGCATGATATCTCGACAGCCCCGGCGGAATCTTCTACCCCTGCCACCAGATACCGCTAACAACGCCCCAGGAGGCCCCAGACCCATGATCATCTGCTGCGGCGAAGCCCTGATCGACATGATCCCCGGAACCAGCACCGAAGGCGACATCGCCTTCCGCCCGCTGGTCGGTGGCGCCATCTTCAATACTGCCATCGCGCTTGGCCGCCTGGGGGCCGACTGCGCGATGATCTCGGGCCTGTCCACCGATCTTTTCGGCGACCGGCTAAGTGCGGCCCTGGCCGAGGCCGGCGTTTCGACCGACCTGCTGGTGCGCAAGCCCCTGCCCACCACCCTGGCCTTCGTGACCCTGGTGGACGGCAAGGCCACCTATGATTTCTACGATGAGAATTCCGCCGGGCGGATGATCACCGCCGCCGATCTTCCCACCGTGCCCGATGCCGCCAAGGCACTGTATTTCGGTGGCATTTCCCTGGCCGTGGAGCCCGGCGCCGAGGCCTATGCCGCGCTGTGCCGCGCCACGCCCGAGGATCGGGTGGTCATGGTCGATCCCAACATCCGCCCCGGTTTCATCCGGGACGAGGCCGCCTTCCGCGCCCGCCTCGCCACCATGCTGAGCCGCGCCGACATCGTGAAGATCTCGGACGAGGACCTGGACTGGCTGGAACCCGATCCGATGCCGCTGGCCGCCAAGGCCGCGCGCATCGCCCCGCAGGCCATCACCGTGGTCACCCGCGGCGCCGATGGCGTGCTGGCGCTTTTCGGCGGCACCGAGATCGAAGTGCCCGCCCGCAAGGCCCAGGTTGTCGACACCGTCGGCGCCGGCGACACGTTCAACGCCGGCCTGCTGTTCCGGCTTGAGGAAATGAGCCTGCTGACCCGCGAGGCCCTGCGCGGCATCCGCGCCGAGGACCTTGCAGAAGCGCTGGATTTCGGCGCCCGCGTGGCCGCCGTCACGGTGTCCCGCGCCGGGGCGAACCCGCCCTATCGCCACGAACTTCCTGCCTGAACAGCACCCCACTTTCACAAATGAAAACGGGCCCCTGCGGGGGCCCGTTGATGTTTCACTGGATGTTGCGAATAGCTGAGTAGCTGGCCCGGTGCTTCTGATAGGCCGCCTCGAAAGCATCGCGCAACCTGTCGTTCGGCTCGATCACGCGACCAATCTCGGGCCGGGTCATCAGCGCCACCGGATCGCCCCCCGTCGCCGCCACCAGCGCAAGCCGCGCCGCCCCAAGAGCCGCGCCGAACTCCCCCGCTTTCGGAAGCATCATCGGCAGATCCAGCACGGTCGCGATCATCTCGACCCAATGGGCCGAGGCCGAACCGCCACCAATGATCAGCAGCGGGCCCAGCTGTGCCCCGGCCCCGCGCAGCGCTTCGGCACTGTCGCGCAGCCCGTAGGCCACCCCCTCCAGGACCGCGCGGGTCATGTCGGCGCGCCCGGTGTCGCTGCCAAGCCCGGTGAAGGCGCCCCGGATGAAGGCATCGTTATGCGGCGTCCGCTCCCCCGCCAGATAGGGCAGGAAACGTTCGCGCCCCGGCGCGGCCAGATCCCCCAACTCTCCGGTCAGGGCAGCGGGCTTCAGCCCGGTGATCCGCGACAGCCAGTTCAGGCTGTCGGTCGCCGACAGCATCACCCCCATCTGGTACCATTGCCCCGGCACCGCGTGGCAGAAGGTGTGCAGGGCGCTTGCGGCCTCCGGATGGTAGCCGTCCCGCGCCGCCAGAAGCACGCCGGAGGTGCCAAGCGACACAAAGCCTTCACCCTCGCTCAGCGATCCGGTGCCGCAGGCGGAGGCGGCATTGTCCGCCGCACCCCCGGCCACCACGGCACTGCGGGGAATGCCCCAGCGATCCGCCAGCTCCGGCTTCAGCCGGCCCGCCACGGCACAGCCTTCGACCAGCGCGGGCATCTGCGCGCGGCTCAGACCGGTTGCCTCCAGCAGCGCGTCGGACCAGTCGCGACCGCCGCAATCCAGCCAGGCCGTGCCCGCCGCATCCGACATGTCAGAGACGAATTCGCCGGTCATATAGTAATTCAGATAGGCCGCCGGCAGCAGGATCTTCGACGTCCTTTCAAAGATTTCCGGTTCGTTCTTCGCAACCCACTTCAACTTGGGCGCGGTAAACCCCGGGAAGACGATATTGCCCGACACCGCGCGGAATGCCGGCATCGCATCCAGCTCGGCCGCCTCCGCATGGCTGCGGGTGTCATTCCACAGGATGCAGGGGCGCAGCACCTCTCCGGCACCATCCAGCAGCGTCGCCCCGTGCATATGCCCCGACACGGCGATCCCCGCGACCTGCGCCATGGCCTCGGGATGGCTGGCTGCCAGCGCCGCCATGGCGGCCTCCAGCGCCGTCACCCATTCGCCGGGATCCTGCTCCGACCAGCCGGGGTGCGGGTTGGTCGCCCGTGCGCTCTGCGCGGCCGAGGCGATGACACTGCCATCTTCAGCCATCAGCAGGGCACGCAGCCCCGAAGTTCCCAGATCCAGCCCGAGTGCATTGGCCATGACGGCCCTCCCTTCCATTCCGGCCCGAAGGCCCCTCCCATATGGCACGGGCGCCCCGAGGGGCGCCCGACCAGTGCTGCGAAGATTGCGGCTGAAAACCGGAATGTCTAGTACGTTACCGGCGTTTAACCGATACGATAATTCGGGCTTTCGCGGGTGATCTGCACGTCGTGGACATGGCTTTCCGACAGACCCGCATTGGTGATCTTCACGAAAGAGCAGTTTTTGCGCATGTCCTCGACGGTGGCGTTGCCCGTGTAGCCCATGGCGGCACGCAGACCGCCGACCAGCTGGTGGATCACCGCACCGGCCGCGCCCTTGTAGGCCACCTGCCCCTCGATCCCTTCCGGCACCAGCTTGTCGCTGGCGGCATCCTTCTGGAAGTAGCGGTCCGCCGAGCCGCGCGCCATGGCGCCCAGGCTGCCCATGCCGCGATAGGACTTGTAGGAGCGGCCCTGGTACAGGATCACCTCGCCCGGCGCCTCGTCGGTGCCCGCGATCATGGAGCCCACCATGGCGCAGGAGGCACCCGCCGCGATCGCCTTGGCGAAATCGCCCGAGAACTTGATGCCGCCGTCGGCGATCACCGGCACGTCGCCGGCGGCCTTGGCGCAGTCCATGATGGCGGTCAGCTGCGGCACGCCGACACCGGCCACCATCCGCGTGGTGCAGATGGAGCCCGGGCCGATGCCGACCTTGACCGCATCGGCGCCGGCCGCGATCAGCGCCCGGGTCGCCTCGGCGGTGGCCACGTTGCCGGCAATGATCTGGACGTTGTTCGACAGGCCCTTGATGCGGCTCACCGCCTCCAGCACGCCACGGGAATGGCCGTGGGCGGTATCGACCACCAGGATGTCGACACCAGCGTCGATCAACGCCTCGGAACGCTCAAAGCCCGCATCGCCCACGGAAGTCGCCGCGGCCACCCGCAGGCGGCCCAGGTCATCCTTGCAGGCGGTGGGGTTCAGCACGGCCTTCTCGGTGTCCTTCAGGGTCAGCAGCCCGGTCAGCTTGCCCGCACCATCGGTCACCAGCAGCTTCTCGATCCGCCGTTCGCGCATCATCGCGATGGCCTGGGCGCGGTCGGCAGGTTCCACCAGCACCGCGAGGTTCTCGGAGGTCATCATGACCCGCACCGGCGTCTCGTCCTTCTGGGCGAAACGCATGTCGCGATTGGTCACGATGCCGACGACGCGCTTGCTCTCGTCGACCACCGGGAAGCCGGAAAACCCGTAGCGCTCGGTCAGCGCCTTGGCATCGGCCAGGGTCTGGTCGGGCGTCAGCGTCACCGGGTTGTAGACGATGCCGCTTTCAAAGCGCTTCACGCGGCGGACTTCCTCGGCCTGGCGCAGCACGTCGAGGTTCTTGTGGATCACGCCGATACCGCCGGCCTGGGCCATGGTGATGGCCATGCGGGCCTCGGTCACCGTGTCCATTGCCGAACTCAGCAGGGGGATGTTCAGGGAAATCGCCTTGGTGACCCTCGTGCGCGTATCGGCGGTCGACGGCAGAACCGACGACTCGGCGGGTACGAGCAGAACATCATCGAAGGTGAGAGCCTCGCGAATCTCCATTGGTCACTCCATGGGCAAGTTCACTTGGCGCCCCCCTATTGCATGTCTCGCGACAGGGGGGAAGTCGAAAAGCGGCGCCCCGGCCCACACATCTTCCTGTGCGATCCGGGCACTGGACCATTCCGCCGATCCGTCGGATAAGCACCCTGTTTGGCCGCAGGGATCTTGCCGCGCGCGCCCTGTTCCCTGTCATCTGGCCGAAAATATCCCGGGGGTGAGCCGGGCCCGGGCCCGGCGAGGGGGCAGCGCCCCCTGCCTTGATCCGCCTCGCGCCCTACACGCCGAACAGCGGCCCGCTCGCCAGCACCGCGCCCGTCGGCTGCCCGGTCGGCGATCCGCCCTCGGGTTCGTCGGACACCGCCAGCGTGCCCCCGGCCAGCCGCGCGCCAAGCGCCGCAGGCAGCGTGACGTAACTGTCCCGCGCCGCGGGCACCAGCCCCAGCGACACCGGGGCAGAACCATCCGCCGGCAGCAGCCACAGCTCGCGCGCCCGGCCCGGCGGGATGCGCAGCGCCTCGTGCAGGATGCGCAGCCGATGGATATCCTCGTCGTAGCCCGCCTGGAGGACCAGCGTGCCTGCGGCGCGCAGGTCGGCATGAAGATCGGGCACGAAGACCGGCCGGTTCAGCACCGGAGAGAGCAGCCCCAGCGCCACGACCCCGGCCAGCAGCGCCCCCGATGGCCAGGCCAGGCGCCACATCCGCCCGCGCCTTGCCCGGGTCCCGCCGATCCGGCGCAGCAGCTCTGCCCGCAGGTGGGCGGGCGGCGGCAGCTCGCCGGGGGCCTCGGCCTCGATCTGCACCAGCCGCGCCTCCCAGGCATGGACGGCACGGCGCAGCGCGGGCTCCTGCGCCAGGCGCCCCTCAAAGCCCGCCCGGGCCTCGGGCGCCAGCAGGTGCAGGGCGTATTCCCCCGCCAGCAGGATGTCCTCCTCCGGCAGGTCCGCCATCTCGTCGCGCGTGCTCATCGGCTCATGCACTCCTTCAGCTTCAGCAGGCTGCGCCGCAGCCAGGTCCGCATCGTGTTCAGCGGCACCTCGTGGCGCGCCGCAAGCTGCGCGTAGCTCAGCCCCTGCAGGTAGGCGCCGCGCACCGCCCGGGCGCGATCAGCCTCCAGCTCGTCCATGCAGGCGGTGATCCGCACCGCCTCCGAACGCGCGATCACCTGGGCCTCGGGTCCGGGGCGGGCGTCGGACAGCTCCGGCATCTCGTCCAGGTCGCGCACCTCTCCCGCGCTCTGGCGTGCCCGCAGCCGGTCGATGGCCAGGTTGCGCGCCACGGTGATCAGCCAGGTCATCGGCGAATGGCCGGTGGGCGCATAAAGATCCGCCTTGTGCCAGACCCGCAGGAAGACCTCCTGCAACGCCTCCTCGGCCTCGGCGCGATTGCGCAGCACCCGCAGGCAAACGGCAAACAGCTTGCCGCTGGTGGCATCGTAAAGCGCCGCGAAGGCAGCCCTGTCGCGCAGGGCCACGCGGGCGATCAGCGCCTCGATCTCGGCCGGATCGCGCTGGCTGGCCAGTGTCATGAAGGTCTCCCCACCCCTTTAAGGGACCCTCGCAAGGGATCGGGAAGGCGTCAAGACCAAGGGGGGCGTGCCGGGAAAGGCGGCGGCCGGCACGCCCGGCGGCGGCCTGCCCCTAGCGGGCGGTGACCACCGCCATCACCAGCTTGCCGCCGGGCTTGATCGGCCCGTCCTCGGTGGCGCCAAGCGTGTATTCGAACTGACCGGCGCTCATGCCGCCGGCTTCGGAATGGATCATCAGCATCAGCATGTCGCCGGGGGCGACGGGTTCGCTCAGCAGGGCCGCGACATCGCTGGTCTTGCCGGCCCGCAGCGGCGCATAGCCCACCACCGGCCCCGGCTTCATCTCGGCATCGGTGCGGTGGACGACCAGCCAGCCGTTCTCGGGGGCCATCACCTCCGAGGCAGAGACCACCCCATTCGCCACGGACTGGTCCATCGCCATCACCATCGGGGTCATGTGGCCATCGGCCTGGGCCGCGCCCGCAGCCAGGGCCAGGCCCGCAAGGGCAAGTGTCAGGGTCTTCATGGTCGTCTCCTCTCTGTTGCGGCAGGGATCCGTCCCCGCCTGAACGAACCCACGAAAACACCGCATCAAAGGTTTCACCGCCGGGTCATTTTTCCCGCCCCCGCCCCCAAGCGCTGCGCCCTTTCCCTTCTCCCGAGCGTTCATTACCCTGCCCGCCATCACGGACCGCCAGGAAAGACGACTGCCATGCGCGAACAGGACCCGTTGGTCATCTTCACCCCCTCCGGCAAGCGCGGTCGTTTTGCGAAGGGCACCCCGGTGCTTCAGGCGGCGCGCAGCCTCGGCGTCGATCTCGATTCCGTCTGCGGCGGGCGCGGCATCTGCTCGAAATGCCAGATCACGCCCAGCTACGGCGATTTCCCCAAGCACGGCGTCCACGTGGCCGAGGGCGCGCTGTCGGCCTGGAACGCGGTCGAACAGCGCTACGATGACAAGCGCGGGCTGAAACCGGGGCGCCGTCTGGGCTGCCAGGCGCAGGTGATGGGCGACGTGGTGATCGACGTGCCGCCCGAAAGCCAGGTCCACAAGCAGGTGATCCGCAAACGGGCCGATACGCGCGCCATCACCCTGGACCCGGCCACGCGCCTGCTGTTCCTGGAGGTCGAGAAACCCGACATGCATGAACCCTCGGGCGATTTCGAACGCCTGTCCAAGGCGCTTTCTGCGCAATGGGGCGTCGAGGGGCTGACCGCCGGCCTCAGCTTTCTGTCAAAGCTGCAGCCCGCGCTGCGCAAGGGCGGATGGAAGGTCACCCTGGCCGTCCACAAGGATCACACCACCGCCGCCCCCCGCGCGATCGAGATCTGGCCCGGCCTTCACGAGGATGGCCTTTACGGCCTTGCCATCGACCTTGGCTCGACCACCATCGCCGCCCACCTGACGGACCTGCGCAGCGGCGCGGTGACGGCCTCCTCCGGCCTGATGAACCCGCAGATCCGCTTTGGCGAAGACCTGATGAGCCGCGTCTCCTACGTGATGATGAACCCCGGCGGCGACGTGGAGATGACCCGCGCGGTGCGCGAGGCGCTCTCGGACCTCGCGAAGGCGCTGGCGCAAGAGGCCGGGATCGCGCCCGAGCTGATCGTCGAGGCCGTGCTGGTCTGCAACCCGGTGATGCACCACCTGATGCTGGGCATCGACCCGGTGGAACTGGGCCAGGCCCCCTTCGCCCTGGCGACCTCCTCCTCGCTCTCCCTGCCCGCCTCGGATCTGGATTTCACCGGGATCAACCCGCGCGCCCGGGTCTACATTCTGCCCTGCATCGCAGGCCATGTGGGGGCCGATGCCGCCGCCGTGGCGCTGTCGGAAGCCCCCGAGAAATCCGAGGACCTGGTGCTGGTGATCGACGTCGGCACCAATGCCGAAATTCTGCTGGGCAACACCAGCCGCGTCCTTGCCTGTTCCTCGCCCACCGGGCCCGCCTTCGAGGGCGCGCAGATCAGTTCCGGCCAGCGCGCCGCCCCCGGCGCCATCGAACGGGTCGAGATCGACCCTGAAACGAAGGAGCCAAGCTTCAAGGTGATCGGCTGCGACCTGTGGTCGAGCGACGCGGGCTTTGCCCAGGCCGTCGGCGCGGGCAGCATCACCGGCATCTGCGGCTCCGGCATCATCGAGGCGGTGGCCGAGATGCGCATGGCCGGCATCCTTGATCCCTCGGGCCTGATCGGGTCGGCCGAACAGGTGGGCACGCCGCGCTGCATCGACGAGGGGCGCACCCATGCCTACGTGCTGCATGACGGCACCGCTGACGGCGGCCCGCTGATCAGCGTCACCCAGGGCGACATCCGCGCCATCCAGCTGGCGAAATCCGCGCTTTATGCCGGGGGGCGCCTGCTGATGGATGAAATGGGTGTCGATCATGTCGACCGCGTGGTGCTGGCCGGGGCCTTCGGGGCGCATATCTCGGCCAAGCACGCGATGGTGCTGGGGATGATCCCCGATGTGCCGCTGGACAAGGTGACTTCGGCGGGCAATGCCGCCGGCACGGGCGCGCGGATTGCCCTTTGCAACATCCAGGCCCGCCACGAGATCGAGGAGAACGTGCGCCGGATCACCAAGATCGAGACCGCCCTTGCGCCCGCCTTCCAGACGCATTTCGTCAATGCCAACGCGATCCCCCACGCCACCGATCCCTTCCCCAACCTGCGCGCCGTGGCGCCCCTTCCGGCGGTCAGCTACAACACCGGCGGCGGCGATGGCGGTGGCAGAGGCGGACGCCGGCGCCGCCGCGGCTGACCCCCGAAAAGCGAGGTCACCGCAAGACTTGCACCTTCCCCTACGGACGGCACAGGTTTCATCTTGACGGCCCGCGCGGCGTCGAATAGCTGAGGTATCAGCGCGGCGGGTATGATGTAATGGTAGCCTGTCAGCTTCCCAAGCTGAACGCGCGGGTTCGATTCCCGCTACCCGCTCCACTTTCCGACCTTGCCGGAAATTTCAAGGCGCAGCCCGGCAACGGGCTGCCGCTTGCAGGATCCTCTTCTTTCTCCCGGTCTCTGCTTCCTGGCGCTGCGCCATGTGATGACCGAAGAGATTGACTTGAAAGCCCTCCTCCGCGCCCTCCCCATCGCCCTCGGTCTGTGCCTGCTGGGCGGAATCGGCGGCTACATCGCCCATCGCCTGCACACGCCCCTGCCCTGGATGCTGGGCTCGCTGTTCCTGGTGGCCATCGTGACGATCCTGCGGCCGCAGCTTCTGCCCGCCTCCTATGCCTTCCCCGAGACACTGCGCCGCCCCTTCATCGGCATGATCGGGGCCGCCATTGGCGCCCGGCTGACCCTGGAGGTGCTGGGCCAGATGCCACAGTACCTCTATTCGCTGCTGGCGCTGACCGTCTTCGTGCCCCTCGTGCAGCTGCTGAACTACAAGCTGTTCCGGATTGTCGGCGGCTACGACCGTCCCACCGCCTATTTCGCCGGGGCCCCGGGCGGCATGATCGATTCCCTGATCCAGGGAGAGGAAGCCGGCGGCGACATCCGGATCCTCGCGATCCAGCAGTTCCTGCGGGTGATCATGGTGGTGACGCTGCTGCCGGTGGGCCTGTCGATCTGGTACGGCCACCCGGTGGGATCCGCGGCGGGTGTCACGCTGAACGCCTCGGCGCCCGGGCCGCTGGCCGTGCCGCTGGTCTTCGTGGTGGCGCTGGCCGGCATCGCACTGTTCCAGCGGCTGCACATCCCGGCTTCGCAGCTGATCGGGCCTATGTTGCTGGCGGGCCTGCTGAACCTCACCGGCATCGTCACGATCGAGGCCCCGGGCTGGCTGATCAACCTTTGCCAGGTGGTGGTGGGCGCGGGCCTTGGCTGCCGCTTCGCCGGCATCCGCCCCGCCATGCTGGTGCGCGCGGCGGGGCTGGCGGTGCTCTCGACGGTGATGATGCTGGCAATCGGCGTCGCCATGGCGCTTGGCCTCGCGCCGCTGATGCACGGGCAGCATGTCGACGTGCTGCTGATCTCCTTCTCGCCGGGCGGCGTGACGGAGATGGCGCTGATCGCGCTCTCGCTGAACGCCAACCCGGCGGTGGTGACGCTGCACCACCTCTACCGGATCCTCCTGACGACCAGTTCGCTGGTCTTCGTGCGCAAGCGCGGCTGGTTCAACGCCCCGCCGCGCCACGACTGAGGGGGGCCGTCAGCCCCCCGCCTTCTCTTCCAGCTCCAGCCATTCCTCCTCGGCCTCCGAGAGCGCCTGCTGGCGCTGCGCCAGCATCTCGGTGCCCTTGGCGAATTTCACCGGCTCCTTCTGGTAAAGGTCCGGCTGCGCCAGCAGCTGCTGAAGCTTGGCGATCTCGGCCTCCAGCCGTTCCATGACCGAGGGCAGCTCTTCCAGGCGGTGCTTCTCGGTGAAGGACAGGCCCGATTTCTTCGCCTTCGGTGCGGCCTGCGGGGCGGCAGCGGCCTTGGGGGCGGCCTTGGGGGCGACCTTCGGTTGCTCTTCCAGCCGCTGCGCCTGGTAGTCCGACCAGCCCCCGGCATAGACCGTGGCACGGCCGTCCCCTTCCATCGCGATGGTGGTCGAGGCGACGCGGTCCAGAAAGTCCCGGTCGTGGCTGACCAGCAGCACGGTGCCGTCGTAATCGTCCAGGATCTCCTGGAGCAGGTCCAGCGTCTCGACATCCAGGTCGTTGGTCGGTTCGTCGAGGACCAGCAGGTTCGATTCCCGTGCCATGATCTTGGCCAGCAGCAGCCGCGCCTTCTCTCCGCCCGAAAGCGACTTGACCTGCGCCCGCGCCTGCGCGTCGTCGAACAGGAATTCCTTCAGATAGCCCACGACGTGCTTGGGCGTGCCGCGCACCATCACCTGGTCGGCAGCACCGGACACCCGCATCTCCTTGTCGCCGGTCAGGCTTTCCCAGAGCGTCATCTCGGGGTCGAGCTGGGCGCGCGACTGGTCGAAGACAGCGGGCAGAAGGTTGGTGCCCAGCTTCACCTCGCCGGCATCGGGCTGTTCCTCGCCCATCATCATCTTGATCAGGGTGGTCTTGCCGACGCCGTTGGGCCCCACGAAGGCGATCCGGTCGCCCCGGTTCACCAGCAGATTGAAATCCGACACGATGCGCTTGCCACCGTAGGATTTCTCAAGCCCGGTGATCTCGATCACCTTCTTGCCCGAGGTCGGACCGCTTTCCAGCGCCATGGCCGCCGTGCCCTTGCGGCGAATCTGGCCCGAGCGTTCCTCGCGCAGGGCGGCAAGGTTGCGTACCCGACCCTGGTTGCGCTTGCGCCGCGCGCTGATGCCTTCCACGGCCCAGCGGGCCTCGGATTTGATCTTGCGATCCAGCTTGTGGCGGGCGATGTCCTCCTCTTCCCAGGTCTTGTCGCGCCAGGCTTCGAAATCCTCGAAGCCCTTCTCCTGACGGCGTACCTGGCCGCGGTCGATCCAGAGCGTGGCGCGGGTCAGGTTGCGCAGGAAGGCGCGGTCGTGGGAGATCAGCACGAAGGCGGCGCGGGTCTGCGACAGCTCGCCTTCCAGCCAGGCGATGGCCTCGATATCAAGGTGGTTGGTCGGCTCGTCGAGCAGCATGAGCTCGGGCGCCTCGGCCATCAGCCGGGCCAGTGCCGCGCGCCGCCGCTCCCCGCCCGAGGCGGTCTCGACGGGACGGGCGGGATCGAACTTCAGCCCCTCGCCGGCGATCTCGACCTTGTACTGCTCGGACGGGTCGAGCCGCGCCATGGCGAAATCGCCCAGCGTCGCGAAGCCCGTCATGTCGGGCTCCTGCTCCATGTAGCCCACGGTGGTGCCGGGCGCGGTGACGACATCGCCGCGGTCGACCTCCGTGAGGCCGGCCATGACCTTCATGAGGGTCGATTTGCCCGAGCCGTTGCGCCCCACGAGGGCGACGCGGTCGCCGGGCTGCACGGCCAGTGAGAGCCCGTCAAAGACGGGATCCCCGCCATAGGTGAGCGAAATGTCGGAAAGCTGGAGAAGCGGTGTCTGTGCCATGGCGCGCAGCTAATCAGGCGTTGCGGCGGCGTCAAGCGGGGTTGGGGGCTCTGCCCCCGCCACGGCTGCGCCGCGCCTCCCCCGGGATATTTTCGGCCAGATGACAGGGAGGCCCGGCCCTTGAATTCATCTTTCCATAAATATGGCGGGGGTGAATGGGGCCGGAGGCCCCAGAGGGGGCAGAGCCCCCCTTCCCCTAGCCCAGGGCGGCGCGCAGCAGCCGCTTGCGGGCCGGCGGGATGGCGGCGATTTCGACGCCGGTGAAGACATGCAGCGTGTTCATCTGGGGATCGACCACCGCGTGATCGCTGACCCAGCCCCCCATCGCCAGATAGGTGCGCAGCAGCGGTGGCATGGCGCGCAGGGCACGCTGCGCATCCGGCGGGCGTCTCAGCAGGCGGGCGAAACGGAAGACCCTGGGCGCCTTGACCCGGGGAAGCCAGCGCCGCGGCGCCAGATGGCGGGCCCGCAGCATGGCAAAGGCATCCAGGTAAAGCTCGGCGTCGGTGCCCTTGAAGGAGGAGCAGCCGAACAGCAATTCCACCCCGTTGCGGTCGACGTAATCGGTCATCGCCCCCCAGGCCACCCGCAGGATGTCGGGATCGCGGGCCTGCGGGTCGATGCAGAACCGCCCCATCTCGACCATCGGGCCCTCGAAGGCTTCCAGTCCCGAAAGCTCGTAATACTGGGCAGAATAGCTGCGCCCGATCTCCCGACCGGCGGCAAGGGGCAACATGCGGAAACAGCAGACCAGCCTCCCGTCGCGGCGGTCCTCGACCAGGACATGGGCGCAGAGCGCATCAAAGGCATCGGCATCGCGCCCCTCGGCCTGCCCCAGAAAGGCACGGGCGCGCAGCCGCTGGGCTGCCGCCAGATCCGCTTCGGTTTCAGCCAGGCGGGCGTTGTAGCGCGGCGTGCGGGACGGGATCATGGCGCGGCTCCGGGCTGCGGGAAGGTCGGCCCTTCCCTACAGCCCAGATGTGACCGGAAGGTGACGCGGGCAAGGCCCGCATCGCCCGTTTCCCCGGATCCGCTTACTCGGATCCTAGAACGCTGGCGGCGTTGAAGTTGCCGAGGTTGGTGATCAGCTGCCGCAGGAAGGTGTTGTCGGTGCCGGTCACGTTGGTCACGCGACGGTTCAGCGTCACCACTTCGCCATCCTTCAGGCCGAAGGTCTCGATGTTGGAGACCACGCCGTTCTTGTCGAAGCTGATCGCGACGATCTCGCGGCTGACGACCTTGGGCCGGCTGGCCCCGAAGGTGCGCACCCGCGAGCGCACGTAGTAGTAGGCGCTGTCGTTCAGCACCCCCGCGGTGGTCGGCGTGCCGATGCTGCTGGCCACGGTGTCGCGGGTATCCACGCCCACCTGGATCTGGCTCAGCGCCGCTTCCTCGGGCACGAAACCGTGGTTGCGGTATTGCGGGGTGCAGGCGCCAAGGCCCATCACGGCGGCGAGCACCACGAGCGTTCCCGCCCGGTTCCGATTGCGACCCATGTCTGCCCCTCTTGTGTTTCCTGCCTCAGGCTTCTACCTCGCTTACAAAAGGAACGCTGGCTGTTCAAGAAAGGATGCCATGACAGGCTTTTCCGACCTAAGACTTGCCGTTGCGGAATTGGCACGAACCCGCCCGACCCCCTTCGAGATCCGGCCCGCGAAGCCGGAACTGGAAGCGCTGGCCGGCGAGCTGGAGCTGCTTGACCTGCGCAAGCTGTCGTTCACCGGCACGCTGCGCGCGGTGGGCAAGAAGGACTGGCTGCTGGAGGCGACGCTGGGCGCCACCGTGGTGCAGCCCTGCTCGGTGACGCTGAAACCCGTGACGACCCGACTCGATGAACCGGTGACCCGCCGTTTCACCCCGGTGCTGCCCGACGAGCTCTCCGAGGAGGAGGAAGTCGAGATGCCCGAGGACGAGACGCTGGAGAAGCTGGGCAGTCACATCGACCCGGGCGCGGTCATGGCCGAGGCGCTGGCGCTGCTGCTGCCGCTTTATCCGCGCGCCGAGGACGCCGCCCTGGACGAGGCGAATTTCACCGAACCCGGGCAGCAGGCGATGACCGACGAGGACGCGAAACCCTTCGCGGGCCTGGGCAAGCTGATGGCCCTGAAGGGCGGCAAGGATACGCCGGAAGACGGCACGGAGTGACGTCGCGCGAAGAATCGCTTGCGGAACCACAATTTCGCAGTATTTTCGCGCCTTCATCCGAATTTGGGGTTGAATGCGATAGGCCTGTCCGACTAAGAGCCTCGCATCCACGAGAAACCGGGCCCGGGTGTCTGAGAGATCAGCACCCCCGCCCCCGAAATGATAGGTTGTGACATGGCTGTCCAACAGAACAAAGTCTCCAAGTCGCGCCGCAACAACCGCCGCGCACACGACGCTCTGACGGCTGCAAACCCGAACGAGTGCTCCAACTGCGGCGAACTCAAGCGTCCGCACCACGTCTGCCCCTCCTGCGGCCATTACGGCGACCGTGAAGTCGTTGCCGTGGCCAACGAGGTCGATCTGGACGAAGACGCGGCATAAGCCGAAGGCCAGGAGGACGGTCGGACGAGATGAGCGTGACGCAACATCCGTCAGCGCAATCTGACGAGACCGCGAAACCGAACACGACCACCGCGCCCAGCGGCCGTATCGTGATTTCCGTCGACGCCATGGGCGGCGACCGCGGGCCGGCAACCGTCGTTGCCGGCCTTGCGCGCTCTGCGCGCAAGAACCCCGACATCGATTTCATCCTGCATGGTCCGCAGGACGAGCTTGAGCGCCTTGTGGCGCGTCGGCGGAACCTGGCCGAAAGGGTCACGATCCGCGACGCAAGCGATGTCGTGACCATGCATGACAAGCCCAGCCAGGTGGTCCGTCAGGGCAAGCAGACCTCCATGTGGTCGGCGCTCGAATCGGTGCGGGGCGGCGAGGCGAAGATCTGCGTCTCCTGCGGCAACACCGGCGCGCTGATGGCACTGTCGATGCTGCGGCTCAGGAAGCTGCCCGGCGTCAACCGCCCCGCCATCGCGGTGCTCTGGCCGTCGCGCAATCCGCAGGGCTTCAACGTCATGCTCGATGTCGGCGCCGATATCCGCGCCGACGAGAAGGACCTGCTGCAATATGCCCTGATGGGTGCCTCCTATGCCCGCAACGGCCTGCACCTGGCGCGTCCCCGCGTCGGGCTGCTGAACGTCGGCACCGAGGAGCACAAGGGCCGCGCCGAGCTGAAGCTGGCGCATGAGCTGATCGGCAAGGCCGCCGAAGCCGCAAGCTTCGATTTCGTCGGCTTCGTCGAGGGCGGGGACATCCCCGGCGATGTCTGCGATGTCGTCGTCACCGACGGCTTCACCGGCAATATCGCGCTCAAGACCGGCGAGGGCACCGCCTCCCTGATCGGCGACCTGCTGAAGGAAGCCTTCCAGTATTCGCCGCTGTCGCGGGTCGCCGCGCTGCTGGCGCTGACCTCCCTGCGGCGGCTCAAGAAACGCATCGACCCGCGGCGGGTCAATGGCGGCGTCTTCCTGGGCCTAAACGGCCCGGTGGTGAAGTCGCATGGATCCGCCGACGCGACGGGGGTTTCCGCCGCCATCAAGCTGGCCTACCAGCTTGCAGAGTCGGGTTTCCAGGACAAGATCGCCGCACGGGTTGCAACCGCCGTTTCGCTGGCACAGGATGCCGCGGAACGAGGGACGGGAACTGAATGACACTTCGCGCAGTAGCCATCGGCATCGGGCATTACCTGCCTGAACGAATCGTACCGAACAGCGAATTCGAGAAGACGCTCGACACATCGGATGAATGGATCCGGACCCGTACGGGGATCGAGCGGCGCCACTTCGCCGCCGAGAGCGAGACAACCTCGCAGATGGCCGTCATCGCCGCCGAGCGCGCCCTGGCCCATGCCGGGATCACTGCGGACGACATCGACGCGATCGTCGTGGCGACCTCCACCCCGGACCTGACCTTCCCCTCCGTCGGCACCATGGTGCAGGAGGGGCTGGGGATGACCAAGGGCTTCGCCTTCGACGTCCAGGCGGTCTGCGCGGGCTTCATCTATGCCCTGACCAATGCCAATGGCCTGATCCTGTCCGGCCAGGCCAACCGCGTGCTGGTCATCGGCGCCGAGACCTTCTCGCGCATCATGGACTGGAATGACCGTTCGACCTGCGTGCTCTTCGGTGACGGTGCCGGCGCCCTGGTGCTGGAGGCCCGCACCGGCTCCGGCAATCCCCAGGATCGCGGCATCCTGGCCTGCGACCTGAACTCGGACGGCCATTACCGCGACATGCTCTATGTCGACGGCGGCGTCTCGACCTCGGGTCAGGCAGGCAAGCTGCGGATGCAGGGCAACCCGCTGTTCCGTCAGGCTGTCTCCAAGCTGAGCGAAACCGCCGAGACCTCTCTGGCGAAGGCCCGGCTGAAGCCCGAGGACGTCGACTGGATCGTGCCGCACCAGGCCAATATCCGGATCATCCAGGGCACCGCCAAGAAAATGGGCGTGCCGATGGACAAGGTCATCGTCACCGTCCAGGACCACGGCAACACCTCTGCCGCCTCGATTCCCCTCGCGCTGTCGGTCGGTGTGTCCGAAGGCCGCATCAAGACCGGCGATTTGCTCGTAACAGAGGCAATCGGGGGCGGTCTGGCCTGGGGTTCCGTGGTCATCCGCTGGTAAACTGTCGCAGTCATTCATCTTCTTGCTGGTTTACGTAAATGCAGCAGGGTGTTGTTATTGACTTGTAAAATTCCTCGCGCCTAAGCTGGACACAACCAGAAGGGGACTTCACATGAGTGAGAAGACTTTGACCCGGATGGACCTCAGCGAAGCGGTGTTTCGCGAGGTCGGACTGTCCAGGAATGACTCGGCGCAATTGGTCGAATCCGTCCTGAATCACATGTCCGACGCTCTGGTCCGGGGCGAGCAGGTAAAGATTTCTTCCTTCGGTACCTTCTCGGTACGGGAGAAGGCGGCGCGTGTCGGCCGCAATCCCAAGACCGGGGAAGAGGTGCCGATCAACCCTCGGAGGGTCCTGACCTTCCGCCCCTCCCACCTTATGAAAGAGCGTGTGGCAGCGGGTAACAAAGAGCCCTAAGGCCCCCTCATGAGCAAGAGCGCAGACGCCTTCCGAACCATCAGCGAAGTTGCAGACTGGCTCGATACGCCCGCGCATGTCCTGCGATTCTGGGAAAGCAAGTTCAACCAGATTCGCCCCGTCAAACGGGCCGGCGGCCGGCGGTACTACCGCCCCGCCGACATGGAACTGCTGGGCGGGATCAAGCGCCTGCTGCATGAGGAAGGGCTGACCATCAAGGGCGTGCAGAAGCTTCTGCGCGACAAGGGTGTTGGTCACGTTGCCGCTATGTCGCCCGCCCTGGGCGATCTTTCGGTACCGCTTGAGGCGGAGGGCCCGGTCGAGGCCCCCGCCGCTCCCCTGCCCGATCCCGTCTCTTTCGACGCTCCGGTCGCGACCGCCGGCGATGCGACCCTGCCGGGCCTGGCCTCGGACGAGGGCAGCCCCTTCGGACCGGTCACCGGGCTGGAGGAGGACGACGAGGAAGACGGACCCGCAACAACCACGGCGCGGCCCGACACCGCCCCCCTGCCTTCGAGCTCTGCCATGCTCGCCACGACGGCGCCTTCGGAGCTGCCGGCCCCCGACAGCCCGCAGGCCGCAGCCGGGATGCCGCTGGCCCAGGCCCTCCTGGCGATCCCCTCAGATCCCGAGAACACGGCCGTTGCGGCGCCTTCGGGTCTGTTGCTGATGCTGCTGACCCGCCAGACACCGCTGCCCCGCAACGAGGCCATCGCGGCCATGACCCTGCTGCGCAAGCTCAGTGAGTCCGCCTGAACACTGTTTTCCAAGGCTTTCTCATCATTGAATAAATTCCCTAACGGCAAGAGAATGAGAAAGATGAAAAAAGCCCTTGCACGCGCGGCCAGATAAGGTAGAAACCGCTTCATCAAGTCGGGCTATAGCGCAGCCTGGTAGCGCGTCCGTCTGGGGGACGGAAGGTCGCAGGTTCGAGTCCTGCTAGCCCGACCAAATCTCTCCGGCTTGATCGGATGGAAAGACACAAAAGGCCGCGTGGGTTCTTCCCCCGCGGCCTTTCGTATTTTAAAGCTGTCGCACCGCAATTCCGGAGGCCACATGACGGGTATCCTGCCGAGCCAGACCCTGACGCAGATGATCACGCGCGGCGAGATTTCCGCCACGCCCGCCGTCACCGAGGCACAGATCCAGCCCGCCAGCCTCGACCTGCGGCTGGGCACCCGGGCCTGGCGTGTGCGCGCCTCCTTCCTGGCCGGCCAGGGCCGCAGCGTCGCCGAGCGCCTCGAGGAATTCGAGATGCACCAGGTCGACCTGAGCAATGGCGCGGTGCTGGAGAAGGGCTGCGTCTACGTCGTGCCGCTGATGGAAAGCCTGGCCCTGCCCCAGGACATCTCGGCGATGGCCAATGCCAAAAGCTCCACCGGGCGGCTGGATTTGCTGACCCGGCTGATCACCGATGGCGGCAGCGAGTTCGACCGCATTCCCGCCGGCTACACCGGCCCGCTTTATGCCGAGATCTGCCCGCGCAGCTTCTCGGTGCTGGTGCGTCCGGGCATGCGGCTGAACCAGATCCGCTTCCGCGCCGGAGAGGCCCGGCTGACGGACGAGGCGCTGCGCGCGCTGCACGCGCAAAGCCCGCTGGTCGACGGCGAGGCGGTGATCGAGCAGGGCCTGGGCTTTTCGGTGGACCTGAACCCCGGCAAGGACGGGCTGGTCGGCTACCGCGCCAAGCCGCATACCGGGGTCATCGATCTGGACCGGATCGGCGCCTATGACGCGCGCGAATTCTGGGAGCCGGTGCGCACCGACGAGCGCCGCAGCATCATCCTCGATCCCGGCGCTTTCTACATCCTGGTCAGCCGCGAGGCCGTGACCATCCCCCCCGATTACGCCGCCGAAATGGCCCCCTACCTGGCCATGGTGGGGGAATTCCGCGTCCATTACGCCGGCTTCTTCGATCCGGGCTTCGGCCATGCCGAGGCCGGTGGACAGGGATCGCGCGGGGTGCTGGAGGTGCGCTGCCACGAGGCGCCCTTCGTGCTCGAGCACGGGCAGGTGGTGGGCCGGCTGGTCTACGAACACATGGCCGAACGCCCCGAGACGCTTTATGGCGCCGGCATCGCATCGAACTACCAGGGCCAGGGGCTGAAACTGGCCAAGCATTTCCGCAGCTAGGTCAGAACCGGCGCAGGTTCTTCATGAGGCGCTGCGCCTGCCGGGCGCGGCGCGCCATCTGACGGCCCTGCCGGGCACGCCTGCGCCCTTCGGGGCTGTCCCCGGCCAGGTGGTCGATGCCGCGATCGAGGCCCCGGCGCAGCAGCCGGTTCAGCAGCATTCGGATCAGACGTTCCATCAAAGGCCCTCCCGGCCCCAGATAGACCGCAGGGCGGTTAAAGGACCGTTAATCGTCCTCGAACATGTTCGCCGTGGTCTCGTCCGCATCCTCGTCCTCTTCCGGCTCTTCCGAGCGGCCCGGGACGGGACGGTTGTCCAGCAGACCTGCCGCGCGCAGGTCCTTCAGCCCCGGCAGGTCACGCGGGCTTTCCAGTCCGAAGTGATCCAGGAACGAGGGCGTCACCACGAAGGTCACCGGGCGGCCCGGGGTCATGCGGCGGCGCCCGAAGCGGATCCACTCCATCTCGAGCAGCTGGTCGATCGTGCCGCGCGATACGGTGACGCCGCGGATCTCCTCGATCTCGGCGCGGGTGACGGGCTGGTGATAGGCGATGATCGCCAGGGTCTCGATGGCGGCGCGCGACAGCTTGCGCTGTTCCACCGTTTCCTTCTGCATCAGGTAGCCCAGGTCGGGCGCCGTGCGGATCGCCCAGGCCTCTCCGACGCGCACGACACGCACGCCGCGCCCCTCGTAGCGCTTCTGAAGCGAGGCCACCGCCTGGGCGCCATCGCAACCATGGGGCATACGGGCGTTCAGCTCGGCGATGGAGACGGGCTCGGGGCTGGCGAACAGGATCGCCTCGGCCATGCGCTCCTGCTCGGCCAGGGGCGGCGCCTCGAACAGCGTCTCGCGTGCGGCGGTCTCCTCGGTGGCGGGGATCTCTTCAGCCATTCTTGCGGCCCTCTCTGCGGCGCAACTGGATCGGCGCGAAGGTGTCGGATTGCCGGATCTCGACCTGGCCCTGCTTGGCCAGTTCCAGCGAGGCGGCGAAAGTGGCGGCGGTGACCGAGCGGCGGCGCATCGGATCCTCTGCCCAGCCCGGCGGCATGTAGGACGCGAGGTCCGTCCAGGTCCCGGCAAAGCCGATCATGCCGCGCATGTGGTCCAGCGCCTGCTCCATGGTGAAGACATTGTCGCGATCCATCACGAAGGGGCGGAATTCGTCCCGGGTGCGCAGCCGCGCATAGGCCTGCATCAGGTCCAGCAGGTTCGCGGAATAGGCAACGCGTCGGACCCGCGTGACGGTTTCGGGATGGCCGCGCACGAAGAAATCGCGCCCCCGCTGGTCGCGGGCCATCAGCCGGGCAGCCGCATCGCGCATCGCCTGCAGACGCTCCAGCTGGAAGGCCAGGTGGGCCGCCAGTTCCTCGCCCGAGGGGCCCTCCTCCTCGGGATCGGGGGGCAGCAGCAGGCGCGATTTCAGGAAGGCCAGCCAGGCCGCCATCACCAGGTAATCCGCCGCCAGCTCGATGCGCAGGGTCTTGGCGCGTTCGACGAAGGCCAGGTACTGCTCGGCCAGCCGGAAGACCGAAATCTTGCGCAGATCCACCTTCTGGGTCCGCGACAGCGTCAGCAGCAGGTCGAGCGGCCCCTCGAAGCCTTCCACGTCGACGATCAGCGCCTCGGCCGCCAGCCGTTCGGCCACGGACATGGGCCGGTCCCCGTCACCGTCCGGCGCGGGGAGGTCTGCATTCAGGTCGTCTTCGGACATGGGATCCCGGCTCCGCTATCCGTTCAGGATGGCGTTCAGCCTGCCTTCCATGGCGGGTATGTCAAGCACGGGGGCGGCGCGGCGCAGGTCCATCACCCGTTCCGCACGCTCCTGCGCGGCCGGAGACATCAGGCCCGCGGCCTCGACCACCGTCGCACGGTCCTCGAAGCTGGCGTTGCACAGCAGGATCACGTCGCAGCCGGCGGCCAGCGCATCGGTGGTGATCCGCTCCAGCCCGCCGCTCAGCGCCTTCATCGAGATGTCGTCGGTCATGATCAGGTTGTCGAAGCCGATCCGGTTGCGGATCGCCTGCATGACCACCGGAGACAGCGTGGCCGGCAGCTCCGGGTCCAGCGCCTCGAAGACGATATGGGCGGTCATGCCCATGGCCAGGTGGTTCAGCACCTTGAAGGGGGCAAAGTCGATCCGGTCAAGCTCTTCAAGCGCGGCGGTGACGCGCGGCAGTTCCTTGTGGCTGTCGGCGCGGGCGCGGCCATGGCCCGGCATGTGCTTGACCACCGGCAGCACGCCGCCCTGCATCAGCCCCTCGGCCACGGCACGGCCAAGGCGCGCGACGGTGGCGGGATCGGTGCCGTAGCAGCGGCTTTTCAGGAAGGGATGGGTGTCCGCCTCGGCCACGTCGATCAGCGGCGCGCAATCGACGTCGATGCCAAGCGCGCGCATTTCCGTCGCGATCAGCGCATAGCGCAGGCGCATCGCCTCCTCGGCGTGATCGCCGGCGCGGGCCGCGAAATCGAGCGGCTCGTCCCATTGCCGGCCCAGCGGCGGGCGCAGGCGCTGCACGCGCCCGCCCTCCTGGTCCAGCAGGATCGGCACGTCGCGCCCGACCGCCTCGCGCAGGTCGCCGCAAAGGCGGCGGACCTGATCGGCGGTCTCGATATGGCGGGCGAACAGGATGAAGCCGAAGGGATCGGCCGTGCGGAAGAGCGCGCGCTCCTCAGACGTCAGGACCGGCCCCGTGGGGTCGAGGATCGTGGCACCGAAAGGCATGTCTGGATCTTACTTCGTCAGGACGGGAATGCAGTCGACACGGCCGGCGACCAGCGTGGCGCAGAAGCGGCGGGCATCGGAGAGATCCGAGAAGCCCATGACGCGCAGCCGGTAGAAGGTGCGCCCCCCGGTCTCGGCCACCTCGATGACGCGCTTGCGGTCCTGCAGGTAGATCGAGAAGTCCTGCGACAGGCGGTCCCATTCCTTCTTGGCGATGGCTTCGCTTGCGAAGGCGCCGACCTGGGCCAGGAAGGTGCCGGGCGGCACATCCGCGGGCGCCACGTCGATCGGGCCGGCAGCCGGGGCTGCGCCCCCTGCGGGCGCCGCAGCCGTCGCCGGATCCGATGCGGGCCGGGTTGCCAGCGCGGTCGGGCGCTGCTTGGGCCGCACGGCCTCTCCGACGCCCTTGCCGCTGATCAGCTGGGCCGCGCCATCGTCATCCTGGTCGTCCTGGTTGTCGGGCACCGGGGCCGCCGCCGCATCCGACAGCGTCGCGATCCGCGAGGCGATGTCTTCCAGCGTCTCGCCCTTCGGCAGCTGCGTGGGGGTGCCCTGGGCGGTCTGCCCGGCGCCCAGCTGTGCCGGCGTCAGGGCATCGTCGCCCAGATCCACCGGCCCGGGGGCCAGGGTGACCTTGTTGGCCGGCGCGGCGGCGGTGCCCCCTTCGGCCACATGGTTGACGGACAGGCCCTGGAATTCGGTCTCGGTGCCGCCGGAATCCTCGGGCACGCGCCGGGTCTCTCCGGTCATCGCCCTGACGACCGGCACGCCCGAGACATCGCGCATCACCATGCGGTAGCCCCAGAAGCCGATCCCGGCGACGATGGCCAGCGACAGGGCCGTCCCGGCCAGGCGCATGGTCCGCGCGGGGCCTGCTGCCGCCGGCTCCGGATCTTCGTGATAGCCGGGCATGAACTGCCCGTCCGCGTGATAATCTGCCATAACGCCTCAACCGCCGGGGCTTGGGTGCCCGGTCTCGCTGTCACAATACCTGAACTGCCCGACCCCGGCGGCGTGGCTTTCAGCGCATTTCTTCCGCCGGGTTCACCCCAAGGATAGCAAGACCTGCGGAAATGACAACGGCCACGGAGCGCGCCAGTGCCAGTTTGGCCTGACTCAGCGCCGGATTGCCTTCCTGGACGAAGCGCAGCTGGGTCTCCTCGTTGCCGCGATTGTAAAGCGCATGCAGGTCCGAGGCCAGTTCATAGAGGTAGAAGGCGATCCGGTGCGGTTCGTTGGTGCGCGCGGCGATTTCCACCAGGCGCGGCCATTCGGCAAGTTTCCGCGCGACGTTCAGCTCGGACTCGTGGGTCATCTCCGAAAGGTCCGCAGCCGCCAGCACGGCGTCATCGCAGGCAATCCCCGCCTCGGTCGCGCGGCGGATCGCCGAGCAGACACGGGCATGGGCATATTGCACGTAGAAGACCGGGTTGTCCTTGGACTGCTCCAGCACCTTGTCGAAATCGAAGTCGAGCGGCGCGTCGTTCTTGCGGGTCAGCATGACGAAACGGGTCACGTCGGGGCCGACCTGCTCGACCACGTCGCGCAGGGTGATGAAGGTGCCGGCGCGCTTGGACATCTTGAACGGCTCGCCGTTCTTGAACAGCTTCACCAGCTGGCACAGCTTGATGTCGACCGGCACGCGGCCATCCGACAGCGCCGACACCGCCGCCTTCATCCGCTTCACGTAGCCGCCGTGATCGGCGCCGAAGACGTCGATCAGCTGGTCAAAGCCGCGCTCCACCTTGTCGTAGTGATAGGCGATGTCGGGGGCGAAATAGGTCCAGGCCCCATCCGACTTCATGATCGGGCGGTCGACGTCATCGCCATGTTCGGTGGACTTGAACAGCGTCTGCTCGCGCGGCTCCCAGTCCTCGGGCAGCTTGCCCTTGGGCGGCTCCAGCGTGCCGCGGTAGATCAGGCCCTTGGCGCGCAGGCTGTCGATCGCCGCCTCGATCTTGCCGGTGCCGTAAAGGCTCTTTTCCGAGAAGAAGACATCCATCTCGACACCCAGCGTCGCCAGGTCCTCGCGGATCAGCGCCATCATGGCATCGGTGGCGAACAGGCGCACCTCGTCCAGCCAGGTTTCCTCGGGCTGGTCGACATAGGCCTCGCCCACCTTCTCCTTCAGCGCCGCGCCGACCTCGATCAGGTAATCGCCCGGGTAGGTGCCGTTCTCGAAGGCCACTTCGCGGCCGAACTGCTCCAGGTAGCGCAGGTAGACGGAACGCGCCAGCACGTCGACCTGGGCGCCGCCGTCGTTGATGTAGTATTCGCGGGTGACGTCATAGCCCGCGTAATCCAGCAGAGAGGCCAGGGCATCGCCGAAGACCGCGCCCCGGGTATGGCCGACATGCAGCGGCCCCGTCGGGTTGGCCGAGACATATTCCACGTTGACCTTGATGCCCGCGCCCAGCTGCGAACGTCCGTAGGCCCTGCCCTCGTTCAGCGCCGCCAGCACGACCGACCCCCAGAGCCCGGTTTCCAGCCGCAGGTTCAGGAAGCCCGGGCCGGCGACTTCGGCGCTGGCGATGCGCGGATCGGCGACCAGCAGCGCGGCCAGCTTGTCGGCGATGTCGCGCGGCTTCAGCTTCGCGGGCTTGGCCAGCACCATCGCGGCATTGGTCGCCATGTCCCCATGGGCGGCATCGCGCGGCGGCTCCACGGCAACGTTGTCGAAGGAGAGGTCGCCCGGCAGGTCCCCGGTCCCCTGAAGGGCGGAGAGGCTGTCCAGAACGAGGCTGCGGATATCGGTAAAGAGGTTCATGACGCTTTCCTGACGGCTTCCGGGCGGGTTTATCACCCGCATCCCGAAGGTCAATCCATCAGAGCTCCCGCCCCGGCCTTCCGCCCCGTCCCCGGCCGCCCGCAAGCCCCGGCCCCGACCACCCGGCGACCCCATCCCCGATTTTCTTGTTCCAAATACCTCGGGGGAGTCTCCGCAGGAGACGGGGGCAGCGCCCCCTGCCCGGCCCGCCACAACCCCCGGCCTCTGGAACTGCGCCTCAGGAACCGCGCCTCAAGACGAAGACACCACCCCTTCCGGATAAAGCCGTGGCAGCTCGATGGCCGGGCAGCGGTCCATCACCACCTCCAGCCCCGCCGCCTCCGCCTGCGCGGCGGCCTGCGGGCTCACCACGCCAAGCTGCATCCAGACCACCGCCAGCCCCGGCAGCGCGCTCAGCGCCGCCGCGACCTCCGCGGGCACCGCCTCGCCACGGCGGAAGACATCCAGCATCTGCACCCGCGCGCCGTAGCGTGCCCCGACCTCCGCCAGAGAGCCGCAGACCGCCTGGTCGTGAAAGGGCTGCCCCGCCGCGCCGGGATTGACCGGCACCACCAGATAGCCCCAGTTCCGCAGCACCTCGGCCACCCGGTGACTGGGCCGCTCGGGCTTGGGCGACCAACCCACCACCGCGATCCCGCTCACGCCTTCGAAAATCCGTCTCAGACCCGCGTCATCCATGGGCTTGCTCCCTGATATTTTCCCCAAACCACCCTCCGAAGCCATAAAAAAGCGCCCAAGGAAACCTTGGGCGCCAGTGCGGAACGAGGGACAGTGAAAGGAAACATCGGCGTTCCAGGCCGGTGCCTCTGTACGATAGCTAGGGTACGCGTATCGGACTTGAAGAGGCTGTAATAAGAATGTGAACGAATCATTACCCGGAAAACGGGCAATGCCCCCTTCAGCTCACCGTCCCTCAGCCCCGCGACGCGTAAAGCGCCACCGCCGCCGCGTTCGACACGTTCAGCGATCCGAAGGCACCGGCAAAGTCGATCCGCACCAGCGCATCGCAGAATTCCCGCGTCTTCTCGCGCAGCCCCGGCCCCTCGGCGCCCAGGACCAGCGCCACCGGACGATCCCGCCGTCCTTCCAGCGCGGTCTCGATGCTCTGCTCGGCCTCGCCCGCCAGACCCAGCACGATATAACCCATGTCCTGCAGCTCCCGGATCGCATCCGACAGGTTCTTGACCCGCAGATAGGGCTGACGCTCCAGCGCGCCCGAGGCGGTCTTGGCCAGCGCCCCGGTCTCGGGGGCGGAATGGTGGCGCGGGGCGATCACCGCGCAGGCGCCGAACACCTCGGCCGAGCGCAGGATGGCCCCCACGTTATGCGGATCGGTCACCCGGTCCAGCAGCACCACGCGGGGCGGGCGCGTGCCATCGCCCAGGCAGACGTCGGGAATGCGGCCCCAGTCCAGCGCCTTCACCTCCAGCGCCGCGCCCTGGTGCACCGACTGCGGGTCGATGGGCGCCGCGAATTTTCGCGGGTCGCTGATCTCGGGCTCGATGCCCGAGGCGGCGACCGCATCGGCCAGCTTGTCGAGCGCGTTCTTGGTCACCACCAGGCGCAGCTTCTCGCGCGCGGGGTTCTCCAGCGCGTCGCGGACGGCATGCAGGCCGAACAGCCAGACCGTCTCTGCCGCCGAGGCCCGCTTGGCCTGTTCCTTCTCGATCACCCACTTCGGTTTTTTCATCGCATCCGTCCTGTGCCCCCGGGCCTGTCCCGGCAGATCTTGCCTCATCATAACGCGGCTTTCGGGCCCGCGCCGCCCCGAAGTTGCGGCTATGCCGGGGGCGCGCCCGCAGCGCAAGGGCCGCGCCGAAGCAACTGACGTCAGGGCGCGAAATTTCCTCTCCGCTTTCCCGGATTTTCCTGTTGACGCTCTGCGGAGGCGCCAGTAGATACCCGCTCACGGTCAGCGGCGCCCCTCGGGACGATGCAGATCAGGGCGACGAGCTGCAAGGTGCGGCAGCGGACTGTAACTCCGCCGGGGAGACCCATGCCTGGTTCGATTCCAGGGTCGCCCACCACTTCCCCCCTTCAAAATTCGATTTCGGATGACATCGCAGGGCGATGGCTGGCCCCGTTTCGGCGCGCCTTTCCCGCAGCTCCGTCGCAGGCCATCGTCACAGGACATTCGCCGCATTCCGGTTTCAGGATATATCCTTGACCCCGGAGCGTAGCATCCCAATTTCTGTCGGACATTTCCAGAACGCGAGGCCCGCATGACGCTGCCCGGCCCCTCCGGGGACCTCAGGACCTATCTTCGCAGCCGCCTGGATCCGCCCGCCGCCAGGATCCTGGCCGACTGCCTGGCCGAGGCCATCCAGCGCCGCCGTGCCGCAGCCCCCGAAACCGCCAACCAGGAGGCGCTTCGGCTTCTGGCCGCCCTGGCCGGTGACCCGCCCGCGCGCCTGGCCCCTCCGCCCCGGCCCCGCGCTGGTGCAAAACCGCAACCGCCCGGCGGCCAGTCCGCCCGTCCCGGCACATGGCACATTGACCAAGCTGCCCGCAGCGCACAGCCTCACGCCATGCCGCACCCATGGGAGAACGTAATGACGATCCCCGCCACCTCCGATGACCTGAAAGCCTATCTGCGCCGTCAGCTTGGGCCCAATGCCGACGAGGTTCTGCTGGACTGCCTGGCAGTCGCCATCCTGCGCCGTCACGCCGAGGCCCCCGAGCTGGCGGAGGCGGAAATGCACAAGCTGCTCGGACTGCTCTATGCGGACCTGATGCTTCATCGCGCCTCCTGATTGGAGCCTTCGGGGCTGCGGCCCTGGCTGGGGCTCTGCCCGGTCCAGCCGCGATAGGCCCGCCAGAACGCGGTGCCATCCGCATAGCCCAGCGCCGCCGCAATCCCCTCGATCGATGTGCCCCCTTCGCGCAGCAGCGCCTCTGCCCGTTCCTGGCGATAGCCCTGCAACAGCGCGCTCAGCGTCGTGCCTTCCTGGGCCAGACGCCTTTGCAAAGACCGTCGCGACATTTGCAAAAGCGCCGAGAGCGTGTCCAGCGTGATCGCCCGTGCCCCGAGGTTCAGCGCGATCAGCGCCCGCACCTGGTCGCTCATGGAATGGTCGCGGTTGGCCTCCTCGACCAGCCCGGCCAGGTGGCGGTCGATCAGCTCCAGCATGTCGGCATCCTCCTCGCGGTGGATGCGCTCCGCCTCCTGACGCCCGATCACCAGCAGGTTGGCGGGCTGAGAAAACAGCACCGGCGCCTCGAACCAGCGCTCGACCTCCTCGGGGGCTTCGGGGGCGGGATGGGCGAAATGCACCTCGACCGGGCGCCAGCGCGGATTATAGCCCTTGCGGATCAGGCTGCAGATCCCCGACAGGGTGAATTCCTGGTCCTGGCGGAACGGTCCGACCTGCGGCGCCGTGATCATGTAGCGCAGCAGCAGGTGCGGCCCGTCCTCCTCCAGCGTGACCTGGGTGCCGCTCTGGAGCGCCGAGGTAAAGCGCACCATGCTGTCGAGGCCGCGACGGATGGTGGCACACTGGGTGGCGCGCAGGCCCATCGGGCCGAAGCCGCCCGGACGCATCCGCGCCCCCAGCCGCAGGCCCAGCGCGGGTTCCGCCAGATGCAGGGCGGCATCCTCGAACAGGCCCAGATAGGCCCGCAGGGAAACCGGGGCGTAATTGTCCTCCAGCACCCGCGAATCAATGCCATGCCGGTGCAGGAGAATTCTCAAAGCGCTTAAATCGTTGGCAAACAGGTCGAAAATCGGCTTAAGAATTATGGCCCTGACGGACAGCAAATTCGGCAGGGGTGCGGTCCCGGTCGACATTCTGCACGGATCTCCCTCCTGAAACGCCATTTGGCGCAGACTATCGGATTCCTGGCGTAACCTGCAATGGCGACACCGGTCCGGCTGCGCGCAACAGCGTCCTATTCACGACAAACGTGCAACAGGGACGCAAAACATGACTGACTTGACAGGCGAAAGCCGACTTCAGGGCAATTCCATAGGTCTCGCCCATATCGTTTTCTTCGTGGTGGCCGCCGCGGCGCCGATGACCGCGGTGGTGGGGGCAACGCCTCCGGCCTTCGCCTTCGGCAACGGTGCGGGGGTGCCCGGCGCCTTCGTGCTGGCGGGCGTGCTCTACCTGCTCTTCTCGGTCGGCTACACGGCGATGACCCCCTATATCTCGGGCGCCGGCGGCTTCTTCAGCTACATCTCAAAGGGGTTCGGCGGCGCGGCGGGCATCGGCGGCGCGCTGATGGCCCTGCTGGCCTATTTCGCGATCCAGATCGGCATCTACGCGCTTTTCGCGGTCTTCATGGCCTCGACTCTGGCCCCGCTGGGCCTTGACCTGCCCTGGTGGGTCTGGGCGCTCGCGGTCCTTGCGGTGGTGGTCTTCTTCGGACGCCGCAACATCGCGATTTCGGGCCGGATCCTGGGCGCCTGCATGGTGGCCGAGATGGTGATCCTGCTGCTGCTGGACGGCGCGATCCTGCTGCATGGCGGCGGCCCCGAGGGGCTGACCCTGTCGGGCTTCCGCCCCTCCGAGGTTTTCGCCCCCGGTCTTGGCGTCTCCATGGTCTTCGTGCTGGGTGCCTATGTCGGCTTCGAGGCCACCGCGATCTTCGCCGAAGAGGCCCACCGCCCCGAGCGCACCATCCCCCGCGCCACCTATGTCGCGGTGCTGCTGATCACGATCTTCTACGCGCTCTCGACCTGGGCCATTTCGCAATACTACGGGCCGAGCCATGTGCGCGACGCCGCCACGGCCTCGCTTGAAGGGTTCTACTTCGACGCGGCGGCGGACCTGCTGGGCCCCTGGTCGGTCACGGTGATGAACCTGCTGCTGCTGACCAGCCTCTTTGCCTGCCTGCTGTCCTTCCACAACACGCTGAACCGCTACTTCTACACCCTGGCCAGCGAAAGCCTGCTGTGGCGCAAGATGGCCCATGTGCATGCCGAACACGGCTCGCCGCATGTGGCAGGCGCGGTGCAGGCGGTGCTGGTGGCGCTGATCCTGGGCGCCTTCGCCCTGGGCGCGGCGGATCCCTACACCGTGGTCTTCTCCTGGATGGCCGGGCTGGCCGTGCTGGCGATCCTCGCCACGCAGATCCTCGTCTCCGCCTCGGTCATCCGCTTCTTCCGCAGGCAGAGCCACAACCGCTCCGCGCTGGTGGTGCTGGTGGCCCCGGCCCTCGCCACGCTGGGCCTGGCCGCCGCCTTCCTGCTGGTCGGCAGCAACATCTCGATGCTGACGGGCAGCGACAGCCTGATCGTGCTGGCCTTCCCGGTGCTGGTCATCGCCACGGGCGCGGTCGGCGCGCTGATCGCCCTGGGCGTGAAGGCCCGCAACCCCGCGCTCTACGCGGGCCTCGGCCGCAGCCTCGACTGATCCGCATCTCCCCCCATTACCGAAAGGACCTTCCGATGAAAGACCTCCCGAACCTGCCCAACCTGCCCAAGATCGACTTCCTCTACCTGTCCGAGCAGGACATGATCAAAGCCGGCGTCACCGACATGCCCGCCTGCGTCGACTGCATGGAAGAGATGTTCGCCCTGCTGCACCACGGCGACTACCGCATGGCCGGTGCCAACAGCGACAGCCACGGCGCCATGGTGACCTTCCCCGAGGACTCGCCCTTCCCCACCATGCCGAAACCCACGGCGGACCGTCGCTTCATGGCGATGCCCGCCTACCTGGGCGGCAACTTCTGCACCGCCGGGGTCAAATGGTACGGCTCCAACATCGCCAACAAGGACAAGGGCCTGCCGCGCTCGATCCTGATGTTCACGCTCAACGATGCCGATACCGGCGCGCCGCTGGCCTACATGTCGGCAAACCTGCTGTCGGCCTACCGCACCGGCGCGGTGCCGGGCGTCGGCGCCCGCCACCTGGCGCGCAAGGACTCGAAGGTGGTCGGCATCTTCGGCCCAGGCGTCATGGCCCGCACCACCCTGGCCGCCTTCATCGCCGCCTGCCCCGGCATCGACACCGTGAAGGTGAAGGGGCGCGGCCAGCGCAGCCTGGATGCCTTCACCGACTGGGTGAAGGCCACCTATCCGCAGATCACCACGATCAAGATCGTTGAGGATATCGAGGCCGTGGTGCGCGGCAGCGACCTGGTGACCTACTGCGCCTCGGGCGAAGTCGGCAACCCCGACGACTATCCGCTGATCAAGCGGGAATGGGTCAGCCCCGGCACCTTCCTGGCGATGCCCGCCGCCACCAATTTCGACGCCGGCATGGAAGCCCCCGAGATCCGCAAGGTCGTCGACAATACCGGCCTCTACGAAGCCTGGTACGAGGAAGTGCCCCACCCCGCGCATGAGTTCATCCCGCTGATCGGCGTGAAGTTCATGGACATGATCGCCGCCGGCACCATGGACAAGGCCGAGCTGGAAGACCTGGGCGCCATCGTCGCGGGCGCCACCCCGGGGCGCACCAACGACGAGGAGATCATCATGATGTCCGTCGGCGGCATGCCGGTCGAGGACGTCGCCTGGGGCACCGTGCTGTACCGCAACGCGCTTCAGGAGGGCATCGGCACCGCGCTGAACCTCTGGGACGAACCGGTCCTGCGCTGAACCGTTCACCCCACCTGCCCCCGGTGCGCCGGGGGCCCTTTTCTTCAGGACAGATTCATGACGACCATCACCAAGATCAAGACCGGCTCCAAGTTCGAGGACCACGCCAGCTATTCCCGCATCGTCGCGGTCGACAACTGGATCTTCGTCTCCAACACCGCCGGGCGGAACCCCGAAACCAAGGAGATCCCCGCCGACGTGACCGAGCAGACGCTTCAGGTCTTCGCCAATATCGAACGCGCGCTGGCCGCCGTCGACAGCAGCCTTGCCGATGTGGTCGCCAGCCGGGTCTTCATCCAGGATCCCGCCGACACCGAGACGGTGATGACCACCATCGGAGAGAAATTCCGCGGCATCGACCCGACCACCACCGTCACCTGCCCGCCGCTCGGCTCGACCGTCTACAAGGTCGAGATCGAGGTGACCGCCTATCGTGGCGCGGCCCGGGCCGACATCACCTACCGCACCGTTTCCGTCTGACCCCAGGAGGATCTGCCATGGCCGCCCCCCGCATCGCCCCCGTCCAGACCTCTGACCGGATGCCCGACCGTACCGAGATCGTGGTGATCGGCGGCGGCATCGTCGGCCTGACCGCCGCCCTGACCCTGGCCGAACGCGGCGTGCCCGTCGTTCTGCTGGAAAAGGGCCGGCTGGCCGGAGAGCAGAGTTCGCGCAACCTCGGCTGGGTGCGCAAGACCTCGCGTGCGGCGGCGGATGTGCCGCTGGCGCAGGCGGCAGACCGGCTCTGGGCGGGGATGCCGGAACGCACGGGCCGCGATGTCGGCTACCGGCAGGCCGGGATCATGTTCCTGTCGCGCAGCACGGCAGAGCTTGCGGCGCACGAGGCCTGGCTGACTTCTGTTCAGGGGCTGGACCTGGGTGCCCGGATGCTGAGCGCGGCCGAGATCGACGCCCGCGTCCCCGGCGGGCAGGGCCAGTGGGCCGGTGCGGTGATGACCGAAACCGATGGCCGGGCGGAACCCACGCTGGCCTCGAGCGCCATCGCCACGGCCGCGCTGGCCGCCGGTGCCACGATCCTTGAGGGCTGCGCGGTGCGCGGCCTTCAAACCAGCGCCGGGCGGGTCAGCGGCGTGATCACCGAAGCCGGAGAGATCGCCTGTTCCCAGGTGCTGCTGGCCGGCGGCCTGTGGTCCCGCCGCTTCCTGGGCAACCACGGCATCGCTCTGCCGACGCTGCCGCTGACCTGTTCGGTCTTCCGTACCGCGCCGATGGAGGGCCCGACCGAAACCGCCGTGGGCGGCCCGGATTTCTCCTTCCGCAGGCATGTCGATGGCGGTTTCATCATCACCCAGCGGGGGGCGCTGTCCTGCCCGCTGGTCCTCGATCACCTGCTGATCGGCACCCGCTACATGCATCTGCTGAAGGACCAGCGCAGCCTGCTGCGCATCACCCTGAACCGCCAGAGCCTGAACGACCTGCGCCTGCCCCGCCGCTGGGGGCCCGGCAAGCGCTCTCCGTTCGAGGCGGTGCGGGTGATGGACCCGCCGACCGTGCCCGCGCTGAACGCAGAGGCGCTTGAGAACCTCTCGCGCGCCTGGCCCGCCTTCCGCGCGGCCCGCATCGTCGAAGCCTGGGCGGGCACCATGGACATCACCCCGGATTCCAACCCGGTGATCGGCGCGGCACCGGGCCTGCCGGGGCTGACGCTGGCCACCGGCTTCTCCGGCCACGGCTTTGGCACCGCACCCGCCGCCGGGCAGCTGGCCGCCGACCTGGTGACGGGCGCGACGCCGCTGGTCGATCCCGCGCCCTATCGCCCCGACCGGTTCTGAGCCCGGCGCTCAGCGCCCGGTGCGGCGCAGGTCGCGTTCATCCAGCCAGCCGTAATAGCCGGTCATCAGCCGCGCCACGGTCGGCGCCAGGGGCCGGAACGGCACTTTCGGGAAGGGCAGCCGGTCGAAGGGCAGATCGCCCCCCGGCACGCCTGCGATCTTGCGCGCCAGCTTGCCGGCGAAATGGATCGAGCGCGTGACGCCCGAGCCGCAGTAGCCCCCGACATGCCAGATCCCGTCGATCCGGTTCAGATGCGGCGCGTGATCGCGGGTATAGGCGATCTGTCCGTACCAGACATGTTCGAAATCCTGCGGCCCCAGCGCCGGGAACAGCCGTCCCACCCGGGCCGCGACATCCCGGCGCTGCCTGTCCGCAGACCGCGCCGGGCTGCTCATCCGTCCGCCGAACAGGAACCGCTGCCCGTCCGGCGTCGGGCGCGACCACAGGAAGACCCGTCCGCTCTCTCCGTGCATCCGCAGCCCCGGCGACATGGCCCGGATCTGCGCGGGCGGCAGCGCCCGGGTCGCCGCCACCGTGACCCGGATCGGCACGACCCGCGCGTTCATCGTCGGCAGCCGGGCATCGCTGTAGCCATTGCTGGCAATAACCACCTCGCGCGCCAGGACCGGGCCGCGCGGGGTCTCGAGCCGGTGGCCCTGCGGCGCGGGACGCAACCGCGTCACCGGGCAGCCATCCAGCAGCATCGCCCCCGCCGCCTCGGCCCGCTCGGCCAGCGCCCGCACCAGCTTCTTCGGATGCACCCCGCCGTCACGCGGATAGAGCACCCCGCCCACATAGGCATCCGAACCGACATGATCGCGGATCTCGGCCTGCGACAGCGCCTCGAACGGCAGTCCGACCTGCGCCTTCAGCCGGGCACATTCCGCCAGCATCGCCCGCAGATCCCCGGCACTGCGGGCACCGCGCACCCGGCCCGTCAGGCGCAGGTCGCACTCCAGCCCTTCCTCGCGCACCAGCGCCTCGAACCCGTCAAGCGCCTGCATCCCCGCTGCCATCAGCCCCTGCGCCGCCTCGGCGCCATAGGCCCGCGTCAGCCCCGCCATCCCCAGCTTGTGAAAGCTCGGCCCCACCATGCCGCCATTGCGAGAGGAGGCGCCGCCGCCGATCCGCCCGGCCTCGAACACCGTGACCTGCCGCCCCAGGCGCGCCAGGAACAGCGCCGTTGCCAGCCCGCTGAACCCCGCACCGATCACCGCCACGTCGCAGCGGCGCGGATCGGGCACCGGGCGGGGCCGGTAATCGGGCACGTCGAGATCCCAGAAGCTGGGCTGCGGGACTGAGGTCATGGCGGGTCCTGCCGTTCTGCGCCCGCTCCGGGGCCATCGCGGGCGACTATGGCGGGGGCGGCGGCGCGCGGCAATCGGGCATCCGCCGGGTCCCTGGCCCGCGATGCCCGCCAAGGCCGTTCTCCTGCCCGGAAAAATGTGCCACACCCGGCCCAAGGCCGGCCTGCCCGGCATCCGCCCTGCTTTCGGAGGTCCCATGCAGATTGGTTCCCGCATTCCCCGCATCCGCGCCGCCGGCACTGACGGCTGGGAGATCGTCTATCGCGCCCGCGCCCTGGTCGCTGCCGGAGAGACGGTGCTGAACCTCACCATCGGGGAACCCGACCGCAGCACCGATCCGCGCGTGCTGGAGGCCATGCACCAGGCCGCCCTCGGCGGGCTGACCGGCTATACATTCGGCCCCGGCCTGCCCGAGCTGCGCCGCGCCATCGCCGCCCGCGTCACCGCCCGCACCGGCGTCGCCACCCGTCCCGAGAACGTCATCGTCACCCCCGGCGGCCAGGCCGCCCTGTTCGCCGCCCATATGGTGCTGCTGTCCAAGGGCGACACCGGCCTTTACGTGACCCCGCACTACCCGACCTATCCGACGACGATCCTCGCCACCGGGGCGCAGGCCGAAGCCGTCGCCGCCCATGCCGCCGACGGCTTCCAGCCCACCGCCGCCGCGATCCTGCGCGCCCAGGCCCGGACCGGGGCCCGCAGCCTGCTGATCAACACTCCCAACAACCCGACCGGCGTGGTCTATGCCCCCGAAACCGTCGCCGGCATCGCCGGGGCCTGCCGAGAGGCCGACCTTTGGCTGATCTCGGACGAGGTCTACGACACCCAGGTCTGGGAGGGGCATCACCAGAGCCCCCGCGCCCTGCCCGGCATGGCCGAACGCACGGTGGTCATCGGCTCGATGTCGAAAAGCCATGCCATGACCGGCTCCCGGCTGGGCTGGCTGGTGGCCCCGGAGGAGGTGGTCGAGGCCGCCACCGTCCTGGCCACCAACACCACCTACGGCGTGGTGCCCTACATCCAGAAGGGTGCGCTGGCCGCGCTGGATCTGGGCGCCGCCTTCGAAGAGGAGATCGCCGCCCCGTTCCGTCGCCGCCGCGCCCTGGTGCAGCAGGTCGTGGCCGGCAGCCGCAGCGTCTCGACCGCGCCGGCGGCGGGGGCGATGTACGTGATGCTGGACATCCGTGCCACCGGCCTGTCCGGAGAGGATTTCGCGCGCCGCCTGATCGAGGAGGAGCGCATCGCGGTGATGCCCGGCGAAAGCTTCGGCGCCGCCGCGGCGGGGCACCTGCGCATCGCGCTGACGCTGCCAGACGATCAGCTGGCCACCGCCCTGACCCGGCTGGTCGCCTTCGCCGAAGCGCTGGTGCCGGCCTGAAGGCGGCCCGGGGCCCGGAGGCCCGCCCCTGCCCGGCGGCCCTCCCGGCCAATTCGGAACGAATTGCGGTAAGTCATTCCATACCTTCAACGTATGAAGCGCAATAAGACAGGTCTATCCCTGCCCTCAACGCAACGCCGCGCCCGCGCGGCCCTGACGAGGACAAGACCATGATCGACCTTTCTTCCAACCTCCTCGGCGCCGCCGGCGCCGGTTCCGCAACCGCCATCGCCCTGGCCGCCCTGCTGCTGAGGCTGAGCCTTGGCGGGCTCTTCCTGGCCCATGCCTACCTGAAATATTTCGTCTTCACGCCGAAGGGCGCGGCTGGCTTCTTTGCCTCGCTCGGCGTGCCGGGCTGGTTCGCCTACCTCACCATCGCCGCCGAGACCCTGGGCGGCATCGCCCTGATCCTGGGCTTCCAGACCAGCCTGGTCGCGCTGCTGCTGATCCCGACCCTGCTGGGCGCCGCCACCCTGGCCCATGGCAAGAACGGCTTCTGGTTCAACAACCCGAATGGCGGCTGGGAATATCCCGCCTTCTGGGCCGTGACCCTGCTGATCCAGGCCCTGCTGGGCGGCGGCGCCCTGGCCCTGACCGCCTGAGCCCGACCCGCAGCAAAAGACCCCCGGCACAGCCCGTGCCGGGGGTCTTTTCATGCCGACCGGGACCGGTTCGGCGCCTTTCGTTCCGCCCCGGTTTCACCCCATGTAGGTGTCGGGGATCGTGGCATGGACCAGCTGCTGCAACCCTTCGCGCAGGCGCGCGCGGCTGACTGCGCCGCCCAGGCCGATGCGCAGCGCTTCGGGCGGCGCGCCGGCCACCGTGAAGGCATCCGAGGGCACCACCCCGATGGGCTGGCGGGCCATGCGCGCCAGCACGTCGGCCCGCGTCACCCCCGGCGGCAGGGTCAGCCAGAGATTGAAGGCATTCTCCGCCGCACGGAAGGCATGGCCGCCCAGCACCTCGGCCGCGATGCCCTGGCGCGCGGCGCTTTCGGCGCGGATGAAGCGGCGGATGTTGTCGGCGGTGCCATCCTCGATCCACTGGGTGGTCAGCGCCATGGCCAGCGGCGAGGGCATCACCGTCAGCGCCCGCAGCGCCTGCGCCAGGTGATGGGCGCAGCGCGGCGTGGGCGCAATCGTGTAGGCCAGCCGCAGCCCGGCGCCGATGCATTTCGCCAGCCCGCCGATATGCCAGGTCTGCTCCGGCGCCGACAGCGCGATGGGCGCCGGCGCGCGGGCGGGAATGAACCCGTAGGCGTCATCCTCGATCAGCGTCAGGTCGTGGCGGCGCAGGATCTCGGCCACCTCGAGTCGGCGGGCCTCCGGCATGGTCAGCGTCGTCGGGTTCTGCAGCGTCGGGTTCAGGTAGAGCGCCTTCGGCCCCTGGTCCGCAATGGCCCGCAACAGCGCTCCGGGCAGGATGCCATCGGCATCCATCTCCAGCCCGACCAGGGTCACGCCGAACCGCGCGGCAATGTTGCGGATCCCGGGATAGGTGATCGCCTCGCACAGCATGACATCGCCGGGCCGGGTGATGATCGACAGGATCGCCGCCATGGTCGCATGGGCGCCGGGGGTCACCGCCACGCGGTCCAGCGCGGGCACCATGCCGCGCATCGACAGCCAGCTGGAGGCCGCCATGCGGTCGCGCTCCGTGCCGATCGGGGACTGGTAGCGCAGCAGCCCCACCAGATTGGCCGAGACATAGCCCAGCCCCTCCTGCATCTGTGCCAGCAACTGCGGGTCGGTGGGCTCGGGGGGCATGTTCATCGACAGGTCGCCCTCTCCGGCACGGGCGGGATCGGGGGCGGTGCTGACCACGCTGCCCTTCACGAACGTGCCGCGCCCGACATGGCTTTCGACATGGCCGCGCGCCTGCGCCTCGCCATAGGCGCGCGAGACGGTGGTAAAGTCGATTCCCAGCCGGGCCGCCAGCTTGCGTTGCGGCGGCAGCCGCACGCCGCTGGTCAGCCGGCCCGCCCGGATGTCCCGGGCGATGGCATCGGCAATGGCAATGTAGCGCGGCGTGCCGCTGTCGAGCTCCTGCGGGGTCCAGTCCTGCATCCGTCATCCTCCGGTCGGTCCCCGGCGGTGTAGAGGAATGCCGGACCAAATTGAAGCGAAATTGTATGGATTTCTCCGCAACGGCAGAGTCGGGCCATCGCAGTTCCCAGACCTTCGAGAAAGCCCCGAATTTCACCCCTGAATGCCCGAATTTTGCGCAAAATACCCTGTTTCCGGCACAGGTTTTCCGATTTTATTGTATGCATATTGCACTGCAATTTGATGCATACAATTTGGCCGTGCCATGCCGGTTCCACGCAGACTCTCATACCTGAACAAGGAGGGCCAAGATGCCTGAGGTAACCCGGGAAGCGCACAAGGACGGGGATTTCTTCGTCAATTACGAGGAAAAGGTCTTCGAGGACGTGAAGGCCGATGCGGGCGAGAAGGCGCTCGTCACTTTCCATACGGTGGCCTTCGAAGGCTCCATCGGTCTGGTCAACATTCTCAATGCAATCCGCCTCAATCGCAAGGGATACGAGACCTCGATCCTGCTCTATGGCCCGGGCGTGACGCTGGGCATCCAGCGCGGCTTCCCGACGCTGGGCGACGAGGCCTTCCCCGGCCACCAGAACTTTGCCGTGAACCTGAAGAAGTTCATGGCCGAGGGCGGCAAGGTCTATGCCTGCCGCTTCGCGTTGCAGGCGCTTTACGGTCATGGCGAACCCTCGCTGCTGCCCGGCATCGTGCCGATCGCGCCACAGGACGTGCTGGACTGCATCCTGCTGCACAAGAAGGCCGATGCGGTGATCCTCGACACCTGGACGGTGTGATCCCCCGCCGGATCCTTCCGGCATCTGGCGGGCCGGCCAGCTCCCGGTCGGCCCGCATCTTCCGCCAACCCAGCCACAGGTATCCCCATGAGAACGGACATCATCCGCGCGGCCGCCGTGCAGATCGCCCCCGACCTTTCGGGCCGCGCCGGCACCATCGAGCGCGTGCTGAATGCCATCGCCGAGGCCGCCGACAAGGGGGCGCAGTTCATCGTCTTCCCCGAGACCTTCGTGCCCTACTACCCCTATTTCTCCTTCGTGCTGCCGCCCGTGCAGCAGGGCGCGCCGCACCTGGAGCTGATGAAGGAGGCCGTGGTCGTCCCCTCGCCCGAAACCCAGGCGGTGGCCGATGCCGCGGCCAGGCGCGGCGTGGTCGTGGTGCTGGGGGTCAACGAGCGCGATCACGGATCGCTCTACAACACCCAGCTGATCTTCGATGCCGACGGCACGCTGGCGCTGAAGCGGCGCAAGATCACGCCCACCTACCATGAACGCATGGTCTGGGGTCAGGGCGACGGCGCCGGGCTGAAGGTGGTGAACACCAGGGTCGGACGCGTCGGCGCGCTGGCCTGCTGGGAACATTACAACCCGCTCGCCCGCTACGCGCTGATGACCCAGCACGAGGAAATCCATGCCGCGCATTTCCCCGGCTCCCTCGTCGGCCCGATCTTCGGCGAGCAAATCGAGGTCACGATGCGCCATCACGCGCTGGAGGCGGGCTGCTTCGTGGTCAACGCGACCGGCTGGCTGAGCGAGGAACAGATCGCCTCGATCCATCCCGATCCGAAGTTGCAAAAGGGACTGCGCGACGGTTGCATGACCTGCATCATCAGCCCCGAAGGCCGTCACCTGGCCGAGCCGCTGACCGATCGCGAAGGCATCCTGATCGCCGATCTGGACATGCGCCTGATCGCCAAGCGCAAGCGGATGATGGACAGCGTGGGCCACTACGCCCGTCCCGAGTTCCTCAGCCTCGTGCATGACACGCGCCCGGCGGTGACACGCCACGTCTTCGAGGCCGCGCCGCTGTCCGAACCTGCCCAGGCGGAGGTCCCGCAAGATGTCTGAGATGTCCCATTCCGACCTGATAAACGCGCTCCAGACCCACGGCATGCGCCTTGTCGATCCCCGCGCCGGACAGGAAAGCCGCCGGGGCGGCGCCGGCCCCTCGGACCACAAGGCGGTGACCATCGAGGGCACCACGGTCATGGTCCCGGTTCACACCGCACCCAGCTTCGACAGCCCCTTCCTGGCCGAGGCCCCCGATGCGACCGGCGCCGCGCGACTGACCCGTGACGGAGCCGAGGTCGGCACGATCCGCTTCCCGACCCGCGCCAGGTTCTACCAGTTGAAGACGGCCGACGGCATTCCCTACAGCCATATCGCCACGCTGCATTCGAAGGACGTGCTGGCCACCACCGTCCTTCAGACCTGCATCCGCTACGAAAGCCGCAAGAAAACCTGCCAGTTCTGCTCGATCGGGCAAAGCCTTGCCGCCGGGCGGACCATCGCCCACAAGAGCCCCGCGCAGCTTGCCGAGGTGGCGAAGGCCGCCGTGGAGCTGGACGGCGTGACCCACATGATCCTGACCACCGGCACCCCCGCCGGCAAGGACCGGGGCGCGAAGGTGCTGGCCGAAAGCGCCGCCGCCATCAAGGCCGCCGTGGACCTGCCGCTTCAGGGCCAGTGCGAACCGCCCGAGGACGACGCCTGGCACCAGCGCATGTTCGACGCCGGGATCGACACCCTCGGCATGCACCTTGAGGCCGTCACGCCGGAGGTGCGCCAGCGCATCATGCCGGGCAAGGCCTCGGTCCCGCTGGAGAAATACTTCTCCAGCTTCGAGGCGGCGGTGAAGGTCTTCGGACGCGGGCAGGTCTCGACCTATATCCTCGCCGGGCTGGGCGACACCCCCGAGGTGATCCTGGCGATGGGCGAAAAGCTGTGCGCCATGGGGGTCTATCCCTTCGTCGTGCCCTTCGTGCCGATCTCGGGGACGCCGCTGGAAAGCCACCCGGCCCCTTCGGCCGAATTCATGGCCGCAATCCTGCAACCGCTGGGCCAGATGATCGCCCGCGCCGGTATCCGGTCCGCCGACATGAAGGCAGGCTGCGGCAAGTGCGGCGCCTGCTCGGCGCTCTCGACCTACGAGACGCTGAAGCTGCCGGGCACGGGGGTTCCGGCATGATCGCGCTTGAACCCCGCCATTTTCACTGCCCCGGCTACTACATCCGCGCCGCCTCCCGCCCCTTCGAGGCCGCCGGGGCCGCCGCCCTGCGCCAGCGCGTCTTCGTCGGGGAACAGCGGATCTTCCCCGAACATGACCGCGACGAGATCGACCTGATCGCCACCCACCTTGTCGCGCTCTCGACCTGCGCGCACGAGGCCGATCAGGTGGTGGGCACCGTGCGTATCCACGAGGAATCCCCGGGCCTCTGGTGGGGATCCCGCCTGGCGGTGGACCGTGACTTTCGCCATGTCGGACGATTGGGCGGAGAGCTGATCCGCCTGGCCGTGCGCACCGCCAATGCGCGCGGCTGCACCCGCTTCCTGGCCCATGTGCAGATGCAGAACGTGCTGCTGTTCCGCCGCCTGCGCTGGCAGCCGCTGAAAGAGGTATCGATCCACGGCAGCGCCCACATGAAGATGCAGGCCAGCCTTGATCACTACCCCCCCTGCGTCGATCCGGTCACCGGCTGGTACCATCGCCCGGCCTTGCGCAAGGCGCGGTCATGAGTGCCATGACCCATGCCCTTGCCTGCCTTCCGGAACAGCTTGCAGCCGAGATGCGCGGCCATCCCGCGATCCGCTCCAAGCTGGCGATCGCCGGGGCCACCCGGGGGCTGGGCCTCAGCGCCGCCTCTGCGGGACGCCCCGGGGATGACGCCGCCGCCCTGCCCACCGCCGAAGGCTACGACCTGATCGCGGGCGAGGGTTTCATCCCCGCCTTCGTCGAGGACGACCCCTGGTTCGCCGGCTGGTGCGCGGTGATGGTGAACCTGTCCGACATTGCCGCCATGGGCGGACGGGCCAGCGCCCTGGTCGATCAGGTCTGGGCCCCCGATGCGGAAGCCGCGGCGCCCCTGCTGAAGGGGCTGGCCGATGCCAGCGCCGCCTACGGCGTGCCGCTGGTCGGCGGGCATACCAACTTTGCCGCCCCCGCCCGGGGGCTTGCGGCCTCGGTCTTCGGAAAGGCGCGCAAACTGATCACCAGCTTCGACGCCCGCCCGGGCGAGCTGCTGATCGCCGCCATCGATCCCCGCGGTGCCTATCGCAACTTCGACAATTTCTGCGCTGCGCTGGAGGCCCCGCCCGAACGCCTGCGCGCCGACCTTGAGATCCTGCCCACCCTGGCCGAAGCCGGTCTGGTGCGCGCCGGCAAGGACATCAGCCAGGGCGGCATCGCGGGCACCGCGCTGATGCTGGCGGAATGTTCCGGCGTCGGGATCGACATCGACCTGGCCGCGATCGCACCGCCCCCGGGCGTGTCGCTGGCCCGCTGGATGCGCAGCTTCCCCAGCTACGGCTTCCTGCTTTCGGTCGCCCCCGAGGCCGCGAACGCCGTCTGCGCCCGCTTCGCCGCCCGTTCCCTGGAGGCCCGCGCCATCGGCCGCGTCACCTCCGGAAGTGCCCTCACCTTCCGCCATGGTCCGCAACAGGCGCTGTTCTGGGACCATGCCACCACCCCCTATCTCGGCCTTGGAGGTTCCCATGCCTGAGACCTACTGGACTGTCCGCTGGCCCGATGGCCAGGAGGAACGCCTCTATTCCCCCTCCACCGTGATCAAGGAGCTGTTCGAGCCCGGCACCAGCTACCCGCTGCCCGATTTTCTGCACCGCGCCCGCATCGGGCTGGAGCGCGCCTCGAACCGGGTGGCGGCCAAGTACGGGCTGGCCTGTTCGGCGGCGCTTGACCAGCTCGACCGGATCGAGGCGCGAAGCACCGATTTCAACGGACAGGAGGGCGCCGAAGTCACCCTCCTCGGGATCTCTGACTAAGGATATGGCCATGAAGGACAACGCAGCCCCCCACAGCCCCGTGATCATCGTCGGCGGCGGACAGGCCGGCTTCTCGGTGGCGAAATGCCTTTCCGAAACCGGCATTTCCTCGGTCATCTTCGAGCGCCACGGCAAGTTTCATTCCTGGCGCAAGAACCGCTGGGACAGCTTCTGCCTGGTGACGCCGAACTGGCAGTGCCGCCTGCCGGGCTTCCACTACGACAAGGAATACGGCGGCAGCGATCCCGACGGCTTCATGCTGAAGGACGAGATCACCAATTATCTTGATGCCTTCGCCGAAACCTTCGCCCCCGACCTGCGCGAACATGTCGAGGTGCGCCGCGTCACCCCCCGTCCCGAGGGCGGCTTCCGGGTCGAGACCTCCATCGGCGAGTGGACCTGCGATCAGGTGGTGATCGCGACCGGCGGCTACGACACCCCGATCGAGCCGGGCTATGCCAAGGCCCTCGACCCGGCGATCCTGCAGATGCATTCGGTCGATTACCGCAACGTGGACCAGTTCCCCGAGGGCGGCGTGCTGATCGTCGGCACCGGCCAGTCCGGCGTGCAGCTGATGGAGGATTTCACCCGCGCGGGCCGCGATGTGCACCTGGCCGTCGGCCCCGCGCCGCGCAGCCCGCGCCGCTACCGCGGACGCGACGCGACCGACTGGCTGTACGATGCCGGCCATTACGCCATCACCATCGACACCCACCCCGATCCGGTGAAGGCCATCACCCAGACCAACCACTACATGTCGGGCCGCGATGGCGGCAAGGAGATCGACCTGCGCCGCTGGCACCTGGACCACGGGGTAGAGCTTTACGGCTCGCTCGCGGACATGTCGGGGACGCGGGCGGCCTTCCTGCCCGATCTGGGCAAGAACCTTGATGATGCGGACCGCTCCTATGTCGGCATCCGCACCCAGATCGACGCCCATATCGCCCGCGCCGGCATCGATGCCCCCGAAGAGGCGCCCTTCACCAAGGTCTGGGCCCCCGAAACCGAACGCACGGAGCTGGACCTGGCCGAGGCCGGAATCACCTCGGTCCTCTGGGCGATCGGCTTCCGGCCCGACTACCGCTGGATCGAGGCCGATGTCTTCGATGCCCGCGGCAAGCCCCGTTTCCATCGCGGCGTGACCGACCAGCCGGGGCTGCATTTCATCGGCCTGGGCTGGCTGAACACCTGGGGGTCGGGCCGGTTCCTGGGGATCGAGGAGGACAGCCGCTACCTGGCCAACCGGATTGCCGCGCAGATCGCCGCCGGGGCCATCTCCGGATGAGCGCCCTGCCCGCGCCAACCGCCGCCCCCGCCCTGCGCGAGCAGCTGCGCCTCGGCATGATGCAGCTGTCGCCCTACGGCCTGTCAGAGCAATGGCTGCTGCGCCACCTGGGGGATCTGCACTGGTCGCTGATCGCAAGGGCCGCAGGACGGCCCGACACCGCCTTCCGCGATGCGACCGGGCGGCCGGTCTACGCGGCCTTCTGCGCCACCCGGTTGCAACTTTCGGACCGGGTCGCGCGGCTGGGCGGCACGGTCGGGATCGCCGCGCGACTGGCGCAGGTCAGCCCGCATCGGCTGGGATCGATCCACGAGGTCACGGGCCCCGAGGGCCTGCTGGCGCGGCTTGAGATGATCTCGTGTTTCCTGAGCCATGACGAGAGCGGATCGAACCGCCGGCTGCTGCGCAGCCGCCTGCCCGGCCTGCCGCCGCTGCCCGTGGCCGATGGCCCGCTGATGGCGCTCCATGCCCGGGCCCGCGACACCGCACGACGCCTGCGCCAGGGCAGCCCGGGACCGGAACGCCTGAGACTGACGCCTTTGCCGGCGCTGGATTTCAATGCGGTGGGCCTGCTGTATTTCCCGACCTTTTCGCGCATTGCGGAACAGGCCGCGCCCTCTGCCGGCGCGCTGCGCCTGCGCGAGGTGATCTATGCCGGCAACCTTGATCCCGGCGAGGAAATCGTCGTCAGCGGCCCGGACGAAACCCTCGTGCTGCACGGCCCCTGCGGCCCGCTGGCCGAGATCCGCGGCCGGCTGCGACCCTGAAGGACCTGCCCCCGACCCTTGCCGGTCCTTCCGATGTGCGCCCCCGACCTGCGCTGCACACCCGGCCCCAAGCGAGGGGCCGGGTGCCCGCGCTCAGTGGCTGGCGTGGTCGCAGGTGACGCTCGGGTTGAACGGCATCAGCACGCCCATCGGATTGTCCCGGAACAGCCAGACATGCTGGTCGTAATGGGGCATGAAACCATGCGCCTCATCGCCGGGCGTGTTCGCATCATCCGCCATGTGATCCCAGGCCCGACCGTTGATCGAGAGGTCCTCGCCGGTGGCCGCGGCCTCCCAGGCGGCTTCGAAGACCAGATTCTCGACCGCGACAAGCTCCAGGGACCCGTCGGCCTGCGGCTCGTAGATCAGGATCGAGGGTTGCGACCAGTTCGTATAAGTCGACTCGCCGTCCACCCGGGGCTCCGTCGCGGTGATCTTCAGCAGAGCCGGATGGATGTAGTGGATGCCCATCGCCCCCAGCTCCGGCGGCAGCCCCTCTCCCTTGGCCGAAACGCAGTGATTGTCGGGCGGAATGTATCCATCCGCCAGAGCCACGTTGATATCCTTGTATTTCTCGACGCTTGCACGCAGGGCGTCCAGATCCACCTCGGCTGCCGAAAGGGACAGGGGTGCGCAGGCCGCGACAACGGCCATCCATGCCATTCTTTTCATTGTTCTCCTCCCTAGATGCGCCGTCGCAGGCCAAACCGCCGCGATGGCCGCCCCATTTTACCACAAAACCCGGATCCGATGCGGTATGCTGGGCGTCGCGGCAACGCCGGTATCGCCGCATCAAGGGAGAGGGATTTGCCACATGGGAGGCACAGGATGAGGCCCGCACTGCTGGCGCCTGCCCTGGCAGCGCTGAGCACCGGGGCTCTTGCGGCAGAGGAGGCCGCTCCTGCTGGCTGGGCCGAGGTCAGCGCCATCTTCACCGCCCGCTGTGTGATGTGCCATTCAGAGCTGGCAGGGGCCTCGAAGGGGCTGCGGCTTGACGATTACGCGGCAGCACTGGCCGGGGGCGAACGTGGTGCCGTCCTGATCCCCGGCGCCCCCGCCCGAAGCGAGCTGATGCTGCGCCTGCGCGGCACCCACCAGCCCCGGATGCCCTTTCTGGGCCGCCCCCTGCCCGATGCCGAGATCGCACTGATCGAAGGCTGGATCGCCGCCGGCCTGCCCGAGTTCCCCCGACACGAGGAGGCCGGGCTGCCACCCTAGCACCTGTATCTTCAAGGGTGTCTGGGCGCCCATTCCTCCCGTCTTTTGCAGAGCCCATTGGTGATGATGGCAAGCTTGCGCGCCACCGCCGTCACGATGACCTTGCGTGATTTCCCGTCTTTACGAAGGTGATTGGCGCAGGCCTTGAGCGTCGGATCCTGCTGCGAGGCGAACAAGACATGTCTCAGGGCGCATCGATCCCCGGCAATCGCGGGCTTGCCGCGCAGCGTTCCGCTGTCTTGCGCAATCGGGGGCCAGAGCGGTCAATGCCGCAGCGGCCTCTGCCGTGAGGGTGCCGATTTCAGGAAGCCCGACGATCAGCGTTGCGCGCGCCACCGGGCCGATACCGGGCATGGAACGGCAGATGCGAGCCCTGTCCCCGAGCCGGCTGTCACCTTCGAAAAGACGATACATGCGGCTTTCCTGTGCGGTGATGCCCTGTCCAAGCAGAGCGTCCTCTCGTGATCGAAACGTCGAACGGCTCCGCAGTGCCCGATTTCCGATGCGCCCGGACTTCGCCCGAGTGCCGCTTTCGCATCTCGACCATCCGTGCCCGCCTGGCGGTCAAGACGCTGAGATGCCAATGATACTCAGCCGGAACCACCCGTCCAGCCTTGGGTCTAAAGACCGGGAAACGGGCAATGAGTTCGGCATCCATCCTGTCGGCCCCGGCACGCCTCCGCAAGCTGCCCGCAAGGGCCCAGACCTGCGCTGGCACCCTTTGCCGGGCCTCGGCCCCGCGCCCTCAGATGGGACCAGAGGCGCCATTCCTGCCCGCCTATCACTGCGAAACAGACGACGACCTCCTGCTTGTGCGCGAGATCGGACATCGCGACATGAGCATCATCGGTATGGCGGATGCGATGGCGTTGACCGCCCGAAAGGCCCTGCATGTCGCGCCAGTCTCGGCTCACCTCCATCCCCCCTTCTCGGCCGATCGGTGCGCCATCACCTGCCGGGCAGGGCTTGATCCGACCATGTGTTACCGTCTCCATGCTGTCCTCCTTCTGATGCGCGGCCCCGCAAGGGCCGCTGGCAACGGGTCGAGACAAGGAAGAAGAGACCGTGCCGACCTGCCAGGATGCGTGGCCGTGCCACAAGGGTCAGACGTCGCGGGTCCTGGCCGGGACGCGTAACGGGACCATGCCACCAGATCCGGGATCCAGGACGGCCAGGGGGCGCACCCGCTGGAGGATGACAGCCGCGCAAGCGATGGCTGATGGAGCCACCTATGCGCATCGGCCATGGTGGGCCGCGACACGACGCCAGTCCTTGAGCCTGCCGAACATGATCCCGATCCGGTTGCACCACCTGCAACGGCGCCCGACGCATTGGACGGGCTTCTTCCGGTGTGTCCGACCGGAGGGGGAAGCGACCATGCCATTGTTTTCAAACTCTTCTCAGGTCCGGTCGGCGCGAATGCCTGCAATCGCCAAGAGACCATTTGACGTTCGCCAGGACGCCGAGCAGGACGCGCGCGCCGATCACATCGAGGCGCCGCCGCCGTTCTGGTCCGCGCAGAAACGGACCCACGTGAATGGAGGGATCTGCCGGCGCCAGTGCCATGGCGGGAGGAAGCCATGCCGCCAATCTGGGTCGCCTGCCGTTGGCAACAAGCAAAGCCCGTCCCGCGGTTTCTCCGGACCGGACCCTAAACGGGCGCCAGGAAAGATGTATTCCGCACAGGGTTAGAGCCGATCCCCGTTGACGGATAGCGCGATCTGGAGGCCCGCATCTATGAAGTATGGGCACATCAACGGAAACGACCCGGGCCGTCCCCCATCCCGCGCAAGTGACCAGCACCCCTGCGCCGCTGGCAGGACATGGTCGCAAACGCTCGGTCACATACCGGGTGCACACCTCGGAAACATCAAGCGCGAAGCCACGGATTGTGTGTCAAAACGTTGAAACTGCTACGGATAACTGAAAGCAAGCCTGAAGAGAAAAGCGCAAGTGTCTGATCTGCATGGTGCACCCGACAGGATTCGAACCTGTGGCCTCTGCCTTCGGAGGGCTAGAGCCTTCCAAATATACTCGGAATAACCCCGTTATGTTCACCAAATAGCCCTGCCCTCCAACTCACTGGAGAGTGATAACCGGACCAAAAGCGAACCGGGAAGAATTTTCGCAACATTTCTCGCCGAAGCCACGACAGCACCGCTGATGGCGTCCATGCTGCGTCCGTCATCCCTTCGACATGGTTAGTCGACTGTAACCGTACCCGAATGAGGCCACGAGTGGCCATTGCTTCGACACGAGACGCCGCACACGATGCGTTTGAGCGTATCAGACAAGACAGCCTTCACCGACGCGGCCACTTCCCGGCATCCAACGCTTTCGCTACCTACAAGTTCCGTCACCACAAGCCGACTACGACTCCCAACTTTTCGACGCAAACATAGAGCTATGCTCTGCCAACCGTTTCACGTACACGACCGAGTACGTGAAACGGCCACAACGCGCAGCCATGGATGCAGTGACGCCGATTTTTCTGCAACCTTTGCGACGATGAACGCGTTGTAACAACGTACACGTTCGAGACGCGCACCACTTTAACGTTGTATGGATAAGTTCCGTGGTTTAAGAAGTAGTCCGACATCGAAGACGTACACGACGTCGACGTAGGAGAGAAGTGATGAACATGATCTGTGTAGATGGCGACTGGGTCGGTGACACCCCCCAACGCACTCCGCTGCATTTTCGGATCATTCAGCGCCTGCCGGCGCCTGCGAACGATGGCTTGAAGCGCGATCCTCATGCGCGAACTGGGCGCTTTGATCAAATGCAACCTGAAAAGGCTGCCGCTTTGCTTGACGCGATGGAGAAAGCGTTTGCCGAACTCTGATCCTCAGATCGGTGACGTTTATTATTACCCCTACATTTGGCAACGGCAGATCAAAGAGGACGGAGAAGATGCCGTCGCTGAGAAGTACCGTCCTTGCTGTGTAGCTATACGTCTTCCCGTTCTTATTGATGGGGTTGATGTGTATCTTCTTTCGATCAGCACCAAGGACTACTTTGATAGAGCAGATCGCATTGTAATACCGCCAGAAGAGATAGCTCTCATTAACGGGCTCGACCCTCGTGTCACGTCTTACCTAACCGTCTGTGAGTACAGCGAAACCATTCATAACTCACCAGTATTTTCAGAGATGCAATATCGTGGCACATTTTCGATCAATTTCATGAAGAACGTAGTGACCCCGAAAATTCGTCCAATGCTGGAAATGGCGATATCGAAGCGCCAAGCGGGAAAGTAGTCTCCCTGACGGCATCTCTATAGAATTTCGGCTAGATCAAAAGAGGCAAGAAAAAGGGATAGTGCTCAGGAAATCTATCCAAACCGGCTACTAAAGTACGTGTACTGTTCTTTATTTTTGGGCACCGAAGGCCGCCGAGCTTTGAAGCTTCTCAAACCACGCAGCGCAGTCATCGACTCTTGCCCACTGGCGCACCAGGGCGTGATCCGTCTTCCGCAGCGCAACGTCCAGCCGGTCCCCCAGCTGGACGCCGCTTCCGATCTTCTCGCGGCACGCGGACGGCAGGTCCGGCAGCTGCAGCGGCGCGGCCTGCGCCTTTCGGCGCGCGGCGTCCTGCAGCGGATCACCGACCCCGCAAGAGGCGCAGAAGGTCAGCATCAACAGAGCAATCAGCGTTGACCGTCGTTTCATTCCCGTAAGCCTCCAATTCGGCAGCGAAGCGCTGCGCGTCCCCTTCCGATGCCTGCAGACGTTCCTGCAGGACGCGACTTGCCGCATCGCTGGCGGCAGCGCGGCGCTTGATTTCCGTCAGTTCGGCTTCGGCGGCGTCCAGCTGCATCTGACGGACATAGCCTTGGCGTGCGGTCTCGACCGCCGCGCGGCGGTCCTGCAGGTGCCAGACCCACAGCCCGCCGCAGAGCATCACCGCCAGCCCGATGCGGCTGGTCAGCAGGCGCCACCCTGTCCCGGCCAGCAACGCCATCATGGCGCACCGCCAGGGCCGCGCTTGTCCATCGCGCCGCGTCCGCCCAGGTGATCCAGCGTGGTCGCCCCCAGAAGGCCGGTGAAGGTGATCACCGTGACCGTGGAAGCCAGGCCGATCACCGGCGACATGTCCACGCCCTCACCCACTTTCCAGAAGATGTAACTGTCCCAGCCCACCGAAATCAGGAAGGCAAACAGCGTGGCCTCACGCTTGTTGGACTGCCCGCCCAGCACCCATTTCATGAACAATCGAAGCATCCCGCTTCCCCTTTCCCCGTGTCAGGTGGTCCCAATGCAAAAGGGCGCAGGCTGGTGCCCGCGCCCTCTGGTGCTGCCCTCGATCACAGCCGGGCGAACTGGAAATGCATCCAGTCCGCGCCCCAGGCATAGCCCGCCGGGGTGCCGCCGTGGGCCATGACGATCCGCCAGAAGGCAGCGTAATCCTCGGCAGCGAACTGCGCGCGATCCGCGCCCCACCGCAGTTGATTTTTCTCGGGGTTCAGATCGACCGCCGCGCCGTAGGCATGGACCGACAGCGCCGCCCCGCCGCGCATCTTGCGCAGGTTGTAGCAGCCGCCGAACACGTCCAGTTCCAGGCGTTCGATGTCGGCCTGCCCGTAATGGGCCAGTGCGTCCCGGAAAATCCCGGTCAGCGGCTCGGACAGCTTTTCATGGCAGGAAAACCGGGTGACCGTCTGCGCCTTGTTCCAGGCGATCTTCATCGGATAGGCCAGTTGCACCTTGCCAGCGGTGCATTGTGCCCCGCCCGCTTCGCCATAGAAGGCCGGCATGTCCTTCTGGCGGGGATAGGCCAGTTGTGCGGGATCGCTCTTCGCGCCCACGATGGCCGACCGCGACAGCGTGGACGTGGTGCCTGCGCGCTCGCTCTGCCAGGCGGTCAGGGCCTCGACAGTGTTGTGACCGGCGTAGCCGTCCACCGCGCCGGGCTCGAAACCCAGCTGGAACAGCACCGCCTGCCCCGCGCCGATCAGCCGGCGCGCCTGCGGCCAGCCCGAGGGAGGCTCGACATAGGCCCCGGCCTGTGCGGTTTCGGCCTGCGCCACCGTCTGCAGGGTCTTCGCCCCCGCATCCCCGTCAATGGCACCAGAGTACCAGCCCGCAGCCGCAAGCAGCTGCTGGATGTCAGACACATTCATGTCCGCTTCCTTTCGTTTTCAGATGTTGGTTCAGGCGGTTCCGGGGCGACCGATCAGCCGCCGATAGAGGAACTTCAGCAGCACCAGCGGGGCCAGCATCGGCAGCTTCAGCCGGTATCCCTCGGGCAGGTCCGTGACGATCTTGCGCTGGATGTTGTCGGTCCAGCCCCGGCCCCGCACCCAGGTCACGCAATGACCTTCGCCATTCGGGGCAAGGCAATACCAGAGCACATATTTCAGGGTGATCAGCGCCCACCAGAAGCGCCAGAGCGACTGGCCTTCCCAAAGCCAGATCAGGGTCAGCGAATAGTCCTCGCAATCGCCGTAGACCGGGCCGGACCCGCCCAGGATTTGCCAGTATTCGCCTTTGTCGGCGCGATAGGTGAAGCGCCCGTTCAGCGCCTGCTGAACAGCATCAACGGCCATGGCCGTTACCTCCTTGGTTGGAATGGATCAGGGCTTCGCCGTCCAGGGACCGGACGCGAAGCGGTTGGCCTGTCGCCCCTCGGGGCACAGGTGGAAGGCCCAGATTTCCCAGGCTTGCGGGGTGCCCTGCAGCGGCGTGGACAGGATCCACGGCCCCCAGGCTTCGGCCTGCCCCGAGGGGGCACGCGACCCGCCGCCCCAGATGTCGGTTTCGGGCGACAGGTCCAGGCGCACGGGTCGGCGCAGCCCGTCCGGCATCAGCGCATAGGCCGTCAGGCCGCCGTAGACGCAGCGGGTCTTGATCATGCTGCCGCGCACCGCCAGCCCCTCGGGGACGCTCTCCTGTTCCACCGTGACAGCCCGGAAGGGCGTCTGCAGGGTGATGTCGCGGAAGACCCGATACCGGGACAGCTGTTCCCAGGCTTCGGCGCTGCCGCTGACGGCCACCACCGCCACCAGCACCGCGAACATGCCAGCATTGGCGCGGATCGCGGCGCGCGTGTTCTGCAGGACGTCAAACATGGATCACCCCTTCCCGCCGATCCGACGCCGGATCAGTTCCTTGATGAATTCCCGGTCCGAAATCAGCCCGGTGGCGGTATCCAGGACAATGAGCCCCACCGCCATGATACCGAGGGCCGCCAGCACCTCGGACCCGCGCGTCCAGGGCGCGATGGTGGGGGACAGCCCGTAGGCCAGAAAGGCGCTGGCCGCCGTCTTGACCAATCGCCTGTGCAGCGGTTCGCTTTCCGCCCTGACCATCGCCCACAGGACCATCCCGCAGACCACAGTCCAGAATTCCGCGCTCTTTCCGAACACCGTGCCCCCTTCCGGTCATTCCGCCCGTAGCTTTCCCGACAGAGACGTGCGCAGCCCGCCGGACTTGCCGAAGGAATGCTGCACCGTCTCTAGGATGAATTCCTGCCCGTCGATCCAGGAGCGCACGCCCGCGAAGACCACCGGCTGCCCGGCCATCAGCGCGGGATTTCCCTCGATCACGCAGGACATCTGCACCAGGCCCCGGACCATTTCGCGCGCGGCCGCCTCTGCCGCGCGGCGTGCTTCGGCTTCGGTCCCGAAGGGGGATCGCAGAACATGTTCGCCGCTGGCCTCGGGGTCGGCCTCGACCACCACCGACTGCCGCCGCGCGCCGCTGCGGTCCTGCCAATAGGCTTTCACCGTGGCGAAGCGGTCGCCGTCCTCGATCGACACCCGGCAGCTGCCCTGCAGGATCACCCCGGGCAGGATCTGCACCGCCGTCATGCCGGTGCCGTCCGCCGTCTCGCCCGCGCCGCGCCGCAGCCACAGGAGCTTGCCCGCCTTGATGGTGAAGAGCGCGCCGTGCCGTTCGGCCAGCCGTTCCAGGAAGGCCAGATCGGTTTCGTCCTGCTGGCCGATCCAGTCATAGACGTGATCCGACACCGCATCGGCAATCTTGGTGGTCAGGCCGTAATCGGCGGCGATGTCCTCGACAATCTGGCGCACGCTGGCCCCGTCCCAATGGCGGGTCTTGTTGGTCTTCATGTCGGATCGGTAGTCGGCGGAATGGCCGCGCACCGACAGGGTGAAGGGGAAACAGGTCATTTCCACCCGGTCCACGATATAGGAACCGGCAAAACCCACCCCTGCCCCGGTGTCGATGCTGACCGCCACCACCGCGCCCCGACGCGGCGGGTCCAGGTGCGGCGCGCCGTCGCTGAACACCAGGTCCAGGGAATCCGAGCGGATGCCCTCGCGGTCGGTGATGGTCAGCGACATCAGCCGTTCGAAGAACAGGCCGGACACCGGCGTGCCGTCCACGCTGACGCGAACGCTTGGATGCAGCGCCATCAGTCCCAGAGCCTCGCCGTGCCGGTGGTGTCATCCGCCGTCAGGTCGGGCAGCGTCAGCGTGATGCCCGCCGGCAACCAATGGGCCGTCAGGGCGATGGCAGGGTTTGCGTCCAGCACCTGTTCCACGGCCCCGGCCTGCTGGCCGTACTGGCGGTAACAGATCAGGTCCAGCTGATCGCCCTCGGCGGTGGTGTAGATCACAGCCATCAGACGGATACCCCCGTCAGCGCCGACAACGACAGCGTGCCGGACAAGCGCCGCAGCGACAGCGAATAGGCATTGCGCCCCGCCGTGCCGTTGCGGTCATGGAAACTGCGATCTTCGTCCACCCGCTGCACCGCGTGCCGCCCGAAGATGCGCCCCCCAAGGGACACCAGCATCAGCGGCAGGCCGTTCTGCGCGGCCAGCCGGATGCCGTCCAGCGTGGTCTGGCCGCCGAATTCGCGCGGGAAGAGGACGCCCGAAATGGTCACCACCTCGGATTTCGGCCCGGTCCATTGCAGGGCGTTCAGCCGCCCCACGGTTTCCAGTTCGGCCCAGCTGGTATCCAGCGACCGCTGCAGCCCGGTGAAGCCGAAGCCATGCGCCTGAAACGGAAACGGCCCCAGGGCCATGACGACAGGTCCGGCCATGGCCTACCCCCTGTCCGGCGGGCAGAACGGCCCGCCGGGGTTCGTGTTGCTCTTCGACATGCTGTCCCCTCAGTCTGCAAAGCTGGCCTGCAGCGTGGCCGCCAGGCGGTCGCCCAGCCGGGTTTCCATCAGGTCCACGATGGCTTCGGGATCGCTGATCCCCGACGGCACCGTGATGTTGACCCTGTTGATTTCGATCCGAAGACCATCCGAGGGCCGCGTGGCAGCGGCCACTGGGGCGGCTGCGACCGAGGCGGCAACCGCCGCCGCGCCCGCCATGCGGATGCCCTGTACCGCCGCCTGCAGGCCCTGCAGCTGGCGATTCGTGGCGATGAAGCCAGAGCGGTTCGGGAAGTACAGTTCCGGCCCCCGCTCCCCCACCAGCAGGGGCCTCGGGCCGAAGGGGCCACCGCGCGCCCGCTGCTGCAGGGCGCCCGCGCTGTCACCCGCCACCCCGTCCCCCGGCGGCGCACCATGCACCGCGGTTACCGCGTCCTCGTATTTGCCCATCGCCCAGCCCAGCACCGGCATGTTGCGGAAGGTGTTGTCCATCTTCTCGCGGTTCTGCTGCCGGAATTCGGCCTGCGCCTCGGCCCCCTCGGGCAGGTTCCTCATCGCCAGGAAGGCCATGGCACCGGCACTGAACGCCCCCCACTTGATGGAATTCAGGCTGGCCTGCATGGCCTTGGACTTGCTCGCCACGGACCGTTCCAGGCGGGTCATCTGGTCGGTGGCATCGCGGCGGAACCCGGCAAACCGGGCCAGCCCGGGGGCAAAGTTCGGCAACAGCGCCGTGCCCCAGCGAAGCGGCGTGATCAGGCTGGACAGGGCGAACTTCGGCAGCTTCAGCAGCAGTCCGAAGGCGCGCCCGACGCCGCCGACCTCGCCCGCGACCAGGGCCGACCGCGCCCCCAGCCCCACCAGGCCAAAGCGCAGCACCGCCAGGGTGCCGATCAGCCCGGCGGCAGCGCTCATCAGGAGCCCGCCCGTGATCGCAAGCCCGGCAGTCGCTGCCGCGCCGGCCATGATGTAGCGGGTCAGGCCGGGATGTACCTTGGTCCATTCCGTCAGCCCGTCGATGATCGGCGCAATCCGATCCAGCAGGTCGTTCATGGGCGGGATCAGCACTTCGCCCAGGGTGATCCCGAGGCGGTCGACCTTGTTGTGCATCAGCTGCAGGTTGTTGGCGGTCGTCTCAGCCCGGACGGCATATTCCTGCGATGCGCTGCCCGCGAAATTGCTTTCCTTGGCCACCAGCCCGAGGGCCTGCCGCAGCAGATCGACGTTGCCGACCAGGGGGCCAAGCGCCCGCGCCTCATCCCCGAAGATGTCGCTGATGATGCTGGTGCGCATGTAGTCGGGCATCTTGTTGATGCGCATCAGCACGTCTTCCAGCGTGCCGGTGGCATCCTTCTGCATCCGCTTGGCGACCGTCACCGTGTTCAGACCCAGCTTCTGCATGGCGGCAGACTGGCGGTCGGTGGCGGAATTGCCCTTGGTCAGCGCCCGGCCCATGTTCAGGAAGGACGTGGCCGCCACATCCGCTTCCGCGCCGGCGGCGATCATGGCCGACCCGATGGCCAGGGTTTCGTCCGCCGAAAACCCGGCCTGCTGCCCCGCCGATCCGGCGCGGGTCATGAAGTCCAGCACCTTCGGCGCAGTGGACGCCATGTTGTTCGACAGGTGGTTGATCGCGTCGAAGACCTTGCCGGTATCGTCCAGCGACAGCCCCAGGGCGGTCTTGATGCTGGCCATGGCATCGCCGGATTTCTCGGCGCTGATGTCGAAGGCCACGCCCACCTTGGCGGCCATTTCCGCGAACTTCGTCAGTTCCTCGGTCTTCAGGCCGGACTGCCCGCCCGCCGCGACGATGGCCGCGATGCCCTCTGCCGCCATCGGGATGCGGCCCGACATCTTCAGGATGTCGTCGGACATCTTCGCAAGCCCATCCGGCGCGTCGAAGTTCACCACCTTCTTCACGTCCGCCATGGCGCTTTCGAAGTCCACGGCCTGCTTGATCGGATTGGACAGCGACGTGGCAATGCGCCGCCCGGTGCCAAGCGAGGCCATGCCGGTGAACGACAGGTTGGCAGAGGTTGCCAGCGTGCGTTCCATCCGCTGACGGCCCGCCGCGATCTTCTCCTGTGCCTGCGCCAGGCGTTCCATCTTCTGCATCTGGCGCCCGAAGGCGGTGGTGCCCTGATCCAGCGCTGCCGACAGCCGCGCCTGTTCCCCGGCCAGGTCGCGGGTCTTGACGCCTGCCTGTTCCAGCTGCGACTGCAGCCCGCGCAGGGTGGCGCGGTTCTGGCCGTGTTTCTGTTCCAGCCGGTCGGCGGCGCGGCGCGCGCTGTCGAATTCCCGGCGCAGGGCCTGCGTGGGGTTCGCGGTGGTGGTGATTTCCAGCTTCAGCTGGCGCACCCGTTCCCGGGCACGGTCCAGGGAGGCCGCGCTTTCGCGGGTCACGGCCTGCTGCTTGCGGAAATCCTCGATCAGCCGCAATGGCCCGCGCATCTGCTGCAGGCGGCCCATTTCGCTGCGCACGTCCTCGGCAAAGCGCCCGGTGACCGTGGCCATCTGTTTCAGCGCGCCGCTGTAGCGGTCCACCGCCTTGATGGTCAGCTGCGTTTCGATCCGCTTGGACACCATTTCCGGGCCTCATCTTGTCAGGGACTCGCGCAGGCCCCATGTCGAAGGCATGGAGATTTTCGCGATGGTCTTTGCCGTGATCATGATCGCTCTCGCCTGCGGCGCGGTCGCTCTGGTCTGGTTCGTGTCGGGCTGGCTTGGCGGGCTGGTCTTTGCCCTGATGCTGTTCGGGGTCTACCGGCTGGCGACCCGCGACAGCGGGCAGCCGCGCCCCTTGAAGCGCGACCGCCTGAACGCCTTTCAGCACCCCCTGTCGGATGACTGATCAGCCCTGCGGGTGATCCAGCTTCCAGACCTCTTGCGCCGCCTCCTGCCAGCGCAGGAAGGCCGGAACCTTCATGCGCAGGATCTCGGGCAGCGGGGTGCAGGTGGCGCGGGCCACGAAGGCGGCGGCGAAGCGCAGATCCTGCGCTAGGTCGCCGCCTCCCCCGCGTTTCCCACCCCGTCCTCTGCGGCACGCGCCACCTGCAGGGCGTTATAGGGGTCCAGCACCTGCTTGATGACGGCCCGGTAATCGCTTTCCTTCAGCCGCTTGAAGGTCGGGATACCGATCCCGGCCATGCCCGCCAGCAGGATGAACATCTGGTCGCGGGGCGTTTCGGCGTCCTCGACTTCGATGCTCAGGCCGATGTCGGGTTCCTCGAACACCAGGGCGGTGATTTCGGCGTCGGTGTCGGCGTCCTTGATCGGCGTCTTCAGGGGGACGCGCACAGGGAATTTCATGTCCTGCCCTCCCTCAGATCAGCAGTGCGTTAGCGATGTCGCCGGTCTGGCTGACCCCGCCCACGGAATAATCGAAATCGTCGATTTCGAAAATGTCCGCGCCGTCGATTTCCAGCTTGGCGTAGTTCACCGCCACGGTGCAGTCGGTTTCGGCCTTCTGCCCCGGCTGCCAGTCGCCCGCATCCGGCGCGATCAGCTGGCCGCGCACGTAATAGACCGCCGAATGGGTGGTGCCGTCTTCGTCCACATGGGCACCCGTCACCATGAAGGCGTGTTCGGTGCCCGCCTTGCCGGTCAGCAGCTTCAGCGTGGCCGGATCGAAGGCCGTGAGCTTGAAGGTCATGTCCCCGACCTCATAGCCCATCACCACCTGGCGTTCCTTGATCATGCCGCCGTTGCGGAATTTCTCGGTGGTGGCCTTGGGCAGCTGGATGCTGACCGAAGAGAATTGCCCCACCTTGATGTCTTCATCCGCCCAGAGGGCGCAGTTCCGCAGGATATATGCGGGGGTCGATTTCATGTCTCAGTCTCCTGATGCAAAAAGGGGCCGCGTGCTGCGGCCCCCCGTGTTCGTCATCTGCACCGGCCCGAAGGCCGTCATGCGGCGGCCAGGGCGTCCTTCGTCAGGTCCAGGTAGTAGTCGATATTGCGGTAGGCCATGAACCGGATGTCTTCCATCGGCGCGGGCGGTTCGAATTCCATCGACAGGGTGATCTTGCCGGCGGCCATGTCGGATGCCTCGTTCAGCGTGGTGTCGATCCAGACCTTGCCGCCGATGATCGCGCCCTGCGCCTTGAAGGTGCGCATGGCGGCGTTGCCGCTTTCCAGCATGAACTTCAGGTTGGCCTTGCTGAAGGGCTTGTCCACGAAGGCGAGGTACGCCTTTTGCATCGCCTCGTTGATGAAGTCGGCGGTGCGGCGCACCGCAAGGAACGCCCAGAGGCTTTCGGACCCGCAGCCCCGGTTGCCCCAGGTGATGTAACCGGAGCCCAGGTTGATGATCGTGCCGACGCAGTTTTCGTTCAGGTAGTCGGATTGCGTGCCGTAGGTGATTTCACGGGTCACGCCGCCGATGCCGTTGATGGCCTTGTTGGACAGCGAATGCCAGAAGCCCAGTTCGGTATCGACGCGTGCCTGCACCCCGGCGAAGCGGGCCGATGCGGGCCGGGCCACATAAGCGCTGGTCGCGGTGTCCCAGACCTTCACCTGTGGGTCGACAAGGTAGACCCGTTCGGAGCCGATCAGCGCCTGATAGGTCACCGCCTCGGCGTCGGTGGTGTCGGGGCCATCCACGAAGGCGACCGCCCCCAGCTCTTCCAGCACGCCCACCAGTTCCGCCACCACGGGGTTCAGCGTGGCGGGATCGGAGGGCGCGGAATAGCCCGGGAAGGCGATCAGCCGGGGCTTCATGCCCAGCACGGGCAGCGACTTCAGCAGCGCATGGACGCCGGTGCGGGCCGTGGCATCGCCCACCAGGTTCGACAGGGTTTCGGCGTCGTCCGCCCCCTCTTCCACCCGGATGACGATGGTATAGGGCGCGACCTGATCAAAGACATCATCCACGGCAGCTTTCAGCGTGCCGGTGTCCCCGAGGCTGGCCGCCAGCGTGGCATCGCCCGCCAGCAAAACGGGGGTGTTCAGCGGGAACGTGTCCGCGTCAGCATCGGGCGCGGTGCCCAGAAGACCCACGACCGCGGATTGCGACACCTGCACCAGGACGGGCGTTTCGCTCGTTTCCTGCAGCCGGGTGCCGTGGTGAAAGGACGTGAAAGCCATGAAGTACCTCAGAAGGTTGACCGGCCCGGCGCATGGGCCGGGTCAAAGGGGGATTGCAGAAGGGAAGGAACCCCGCCCCGATCCACCAGGTCGGGATCAGGACGGGATCAGCGATCAGGTCCAGGTCGAAAGCCCCGCCCGGACCCAGGTATTCGCGGCAACGCAAAGATAGAGATACGCCCCGTCGCTCGCCATTTCGGAGGGCTGACCGTCATCGGTGGCAGAGGTGGGCGGGGTGTCCCGCCACATGGCGGCCTGAATGGCCTCCCCGTCGGAGGTGGCGGCCCCGATGCGGCGCAGATCGTCCACCACATAGCTGGCCCCCGGCGTCAGCGCGGAAGGATAGCTGGCATCGTTGAAATACGCCGCCAACTGAAGCGGAAACCAGCCATTGGACTCGCTTCCGGCGTATTTCGCCCAAAGCTGGTCACTGTCCTTTTCCCCCGGCGCCTGATCCTTTCTCATGTAGAGCGACCCAGCCGGGGCGCTCACCGCCCCCACCGGCGAACCGCTGCCGGAAAGGATGCGGGGGCTGTCCTCGTATACACCGACCGTCAGCCCGGTGGTCACCATGTTCAGGCCGGCCAGCTTGTTGTTGTAGCAGAAGACCTTGTTGGCAGCCTCGGTCGCGATATCCATCGTGGTGTCCTGCGGCGCGGCCACCACGATGGGGCCGGTCACTGCCGCCCCCACCGTCAGGTCGGTGCCGATGGCCGCGACCTCGCGCATCTTCAGATCGACTGCACCGACACCGTTGAAGACGAAGGTCTTGCCGTCCCCGGCAGAGACATCGCAATCAAAGCTCAGACCATCCGGTGCGATCAGCCTGTCGGTGTAGGTCGTGCCGTCATAGATGCTCATGGTGCGGGCGTTGACTTCCACCGCCGTCTGATCCGCCGCAAAGGAATTCATCATCAACCCCGAGAAGGTCAGCAGGTTGACCCAGCCGGTGATCCGCACGGTCGGCTCAGACGTCGCATAGGCCGCATCGGTGGTGGCGTGCAGCAGCAGCGAATAGAAATGCAGCCGGCGGATGGCGTTCATCGCAATGGGCGTGCCGCCATCGCGCACCCGCGATCCGTTGTGACGGATGTCCATGCCGACGTGACGGGCATAGACGACCCTCATGCTGTAGAAGTTGCACAGGTTCGTGGCGTCCCCGATGCCCCAGCTGTCGATCACCACCGCCGGGGCCTTGCTGTCCGCATCGCCGCCGCCCCGGCTTTCGACGTTGTAGAAGTCGCATTCCCGGATGAAGGACGGATTGTCGTCGCCGTCGCTGTCCACGCCGTTGTTGTAGCCGAAATGGAAATGCGTGCCCTGCAGCTGCTCGACATAGACCGACCGCCACTGCATCCGGTCATTGCGCCCGACACAGCGGAACCCGTGCTGCACCACCCCGGTCCGCGACGAGCGCACAGAGAAATCGGCCAGCGTCACCCCGGCATTGTCATTGCCGATATTCAGTTCATCGGACTGGTTGCCGCTGCCGACAAAGCTGGTTTCGGTGATGCTCATGAACCAGCCGGAATAGCCGTCCATCGGTTCGAAGATGGTGTTGCGCCGCCCGGACCCGAGGAAGGAAATCGGCTTGGTCACCTTCAGTTCCGCGCCGTAGCGATAGGCCCCGGCCCCGGCGGTGACCTGCAGGATCGCCCGCTGCGCCTCGGTTGCGGCAATCGCGGCCTGCAGCGCCCCCGCATCGTCGGTTTCCCCGTCGCCCAGGGCCCCGCAGGCCGCCGCGTTGATGACCCCGTTGATCGGCACGACATAGAGGCCGACACCGCCGGCGGTGGTCACATGGGCGTCTTCCGCCCCCTCTGCCGCCTCGCGATAGAGAAAGCCCCCCTTGGCCGCCCAGGTCGCGCCCTCGCCGCGCCGGGCCTCCTGACTTTTCAGCAGGCTGTCGGGCGAGAGGTATTCCGTGCCTTCGGCATCCGGCTTGACGATCACCAGCCCCTCGGCCACCCGGCTGAAGTTCAGAACGTGGTCGATCAGGTAAGCGATGGCGCCGGTCTGGCGGGGCACGACATCGGCCCCCGCCCAGACGGAAATCAGGTCGCCGTCCTGATCGAAAAAGCCGATCTCGCGGACATAGGCGGCGGCAGTGTCCACGCCGAATTCCGCCCGCACGCGCCAGGAATTGGGGGCCAGCAGCTCGCTCTGATAGACCGCCACGCGGGCAACTTCGTTCTGCAACGCGCTCTGGTCATTGCTCGGGTCATAGGTCGCACCGCCCCCGTCGCCGACCGCAATATGGGTGATGACGACCGCAGAGCCGGACCCGGCGGCCAGGTTGATCTTCTGTTCTGCCACATCCGTCAGGAGGGTGGTGGGCATGGGATTTCCTCACTCGATGTCATGGGTTTCGCGGCTGATGGCAGCCTGTGAAATCGCGGCTCTGGTGGTGATGGCGGCGCTGCTGGTGCCGCTGGCGGGCATCGGGGACAGCACTGCCGTCATGCGATGCTGCGCCCGCGCACCGGCCCGCAGCTGCAGGTCGCTTTGGGGGATGTCGGTGCGCGGCGTCGGAGCCAGCTTGCGCCGGTCCAGGCCGCTTGATTGCTGCCCGGCGCGCAGGGCGACGCCGGTTCGGTAGGTTTCGCCCAGGCGGAAGACCAGCTTGCGCGACACCGGCGCGGCGCGCTGCAGGACGGCGGTCATGGCCTTGACCATGCGATTGTCCAGCCGGTCTTCGCTGCCGTCATAGAAGCTGGCGTTGACGAAGGCGGTGACGCGGAAACTGCCCGCGACCAGTCCGGCGTCAACGCCGCCGGGCTGCCACCATTCCAGCAGGTCCACATCCACGTCGAAGGCCGCCAGCGCGTGGCGGATCGCATGGGGCGTGCCCTTGTATCTGTGCACCTCGGCGCTGGCCGCGATCACGGATCGCTTGACCTCTTCCGACCAGTCGGCGTCCCACACGTCCACCGACTCTTCCCAGGCCAGGTGATCCAGATAGGCCACGCTGACCGACTGCGGGTCCTTCGTGATCATCGACGTGGGCAGCGCGAACAGCCGTTCTTCCAGCAGGTCCAGCGCCTTCACCAGATCGGACGCGGTCACCGGCAACAGGCTGCGGGGGGTGTCAGACATCGCGCCATCCCCCGGTGATCGACTGCAGGGTGATGGTGATGCTGTCGCAATAGGCGGCCTCAAAGGGTCCGACCTCGACACTGGCGGCGGGGGAAATCACGTCAACGTCCACCACGCCCGAGACATTCAGCGCCGCCGCCAGGGACGCGCGGTAGAGTTTCCGGCCGATCCTGATCCGGCCCGCCGCGAAGGCTTCGACAGCGGCCTGCGCGGCGTCCTGCACCGCCGATGCGGCCTCGGGGCTGGTGACGTATAGCACCGCCTCGACCGAATAGGTGACGGGCGTTGCCGAAATCACCGTCAGCTTGTCCGCGACGGGTCGGCGGGTGTCCACGGTGCAGTTGTCATAGACCGCCTGCAGCAGATCCGCGTCCGCCGTGCCGTCGCCCTCGGAGGACAGGATGACCATCTTGGGTTCGGCAGGCGGGATCGCGGGGTCCAGCCCGTGGTTCGGGCCGTAAACGGCCACATCCACCACCCTGTCGTCCGCATCCAGCGCCCAATAGACATAGGACCCTTCCGTGCCGTGGGGCGACCAGGCTTCGATCACCAGCTGGATGCGGGCGCGGAACGTCGCATCGCTTTCCATCACCGGATTGTCCGCGTCGCTGTCGTCCAGCACCTTTCGCACCACGCCCCGGTTGGCGCCGATCTGGTCCAGGTCATCGCCCGTCGCCGTCGCCAGGAAGACCGACCGCACCGCCTGATTGATGCGGTTTTCCATGTAAAGTTCGCGCGCGGCGGCGGCTTCGTTCAGATAGCGCATGGGGCTGGCCGCGATGTTGCGCGCCAGGGCCATGACCTCGGCCACCTTGGCGGCGTCGAAGACCTCGGCCAGCTGCGCTTCCAGTTCGGTCAGGCGGGCTTCCAGGATCGCGTCGAAATCCAGCGCGACAATGGCGCTCGGGTCCGGCAGCGCGGCCAGATCAAGGGCGGAATAACGGCTCATGCGGTGCTCCAGACATCGGCCCCGGTCGCCTGCACCTTCACGGTGCGGGTGTCGTCGGAAACGGTGGACATGTCGCCCAGGTGGGCATTCGGCAGGTAGGCCCCGGTCAGGGTCATGGTGAACTGGCCCTGCGCATTCGCTTCAAGGGCCACGTCCGTCAGCTCGAAGCGCGGTTCCCAGACGTCGATGGCCTCGGCCACGGCGACGTAAAGGGCCAGCACGTTGGCGCTGTTCATCGGGGCGTCGATCAGCTGCGGCACGCCCGATCCGAATTCGCGCCTGAAGACGCGGGTGTTCAGCCGGGTGCGCATCAGGGTCTGCAGGCTCTGGACGACATGCGCCCAGCCCGTGACGGTGCCGCCCGTCTGGGGGTCAAGGTCCATGGGATGCCTCGGGGTTTGGAAGGGGCACCGGCGCGCCCCACGCGCGCCGGTCTGCAGATCACTCGGGCGTGCCGGTCGAAGACGGCCCCGCCGTGATCCCGCCGTGGGTGTGGGTGTCGCCCACGTTGGTGCCGTTATGGGTCAGCGAACCGCCCTCGGCGGCGACGTTGCCGCGCAGGGTGATCGTGGCCGCGTCCAGGGTGATCGCGTCGGGGTCCAGGGTCAGGGTGGCAGCCCCGACCGTCACCACCGCTTGCGACCCGCCGCCGGTGATGGTGATGCTGGCCCCGCCGACCGAAGCGAGGATGAAGGCATCCCCCGCCCCCGAGGGACGGCCATTCGCATCCGAATTCAGGCTGCCCTGAATGGTCGCATCCACCAGGTCGCCGCTTTCGCTGAACAGCCGCACCTGCTGACCAACGGACGGCGGCGTGTGGGTCTTCATCGCCCCCGCCGCAGCCTCTTCCCAGGGGATCCAGCCGGTCAGGAAAGGGCTGTCCCCGTCCTGCAGCTGCACCCGCGCCAGCCCGTTCGCAGGATCGACCGCCACGATAACGCCGGTGCGGGTCTGGCCGCGCAACCGGCGTTCCAGATCCGCGACCCGGCGGCGCAAATCGTCAATGATCGTGACCAGCCGCGACATCAGGACACCGGCACCGCAGCGCCCGAGGGATCGGACAGGGTGACATCGCGCGCCACGCCGCCGAAGGTGTAAAGCTGCAGCGCCTCGGCATCGGCCACCGGCATCGCCAGCAGCTGTTCCGCCGCCGGATAGGCGCCCTCGGAGGCGTCCGCCAGCGCCATCTGGAACAGCACCAGCTGCGGCACCGCCTCGGCTTCCATCAGCGCCAGGAAGCGGCCCCAGGGGCCTTCGGGGTCCATCGGCTGGCCGGGACGCGGATCGGCAAAGACCTCGACCCGCAGGCGGGTCTGACCGGCGGCCAGGCGCACCTGATCTGCGGCGCTGGACGAACGGACATGATGCTTGCCCGCATAGGACAGCACGAAGCCCCGGAAGACATCGGCCCAAGGGTTGTCCGGGTCCGACAGCACCCGGCCCAGCTGCCATTCCAGCACGTCCAGGACAGCTTCGAAATGCGCATCGGTGGCGGGGAAGCCTTCCATGATCTCGGACGCGCCGGTGTCGCGGTTCGTCTGCGTCATGGTCATGGCAACGCCGGTGTTGAAGAGGATGTCCACCACCCCGTTGCCCCGCAGGCCCGCCTGCCCCAGATCATCGGCCTTCGCCGCGTCGGTATAGACCGCGATGAAGGGCCTTTGCTGATCCGTCTGCAGCCCGCCCTTGGCCGTGTGATCGAAGGCGGAAATCTGGCTGTCCAGCACGTTGTCCCCGACCAGCGTTCCGCCGGCCTTCAGGGCTTTGATCGCCGCGATCCGCAGCGCCATCATGGTCAGGGACATCAGTTCGCCTCCCCCAGGTCACAGATCAGCCGCAGGTGCGACCGATCATCCACCGCCAGCACGTCGAAGACCGGCTGGCCCTCGCGATCCAGCGCCACCACCTTGTCGCCCTTGCGCGGCAGAACGTCCGGCCAGGCGCTGCGGTCGATCCGCAGCACCCCGCCGTCCGCCATCACGCCCACGCGCCGCCCCGAGGTGCCCGCGTAGTTCGGGCGCTCTTCGTCCCGCGCGCCGGTGCGCAGGATCGCGGCAAATTCCGCCGGGCTGCGCGTGGTGTCGGGCGCGCCCTTCGCCAGCGGCAGATGGCGGATGGTCTCGGACCACAGGTCATCCACTTCGGCCTTCAGTTCATCGCGCAGGCTGGCGTCCATCAGACACCTGCCTTGGCGGCGTCCTGTGCCTCAGCAAGGGCGGTTGCCGCGTCGTCCAGCTGGTCCTTCAGCGCCTGCCATTCCGGCGTGTCCTCGGACAGGGTTTCCATCTGCGCCGTGATGGCGTCATAGGCCGCCTGCGCCGCCTCGACCGTCAGCGGGTCGGTGGTGCCTTCGCCCGTGTCGCCCATGTTCAGACTGGCCTGCGCCGGATCGGTGACGGCATCGGCGGTGGCCTTTTTATCGGTGACATTGGCAGCGGCAGCCTTACCGGCGGCAGCCTTGGCAGTGGCCTTCTTGCTGGTGGTCTTGGCACTGGTCTTCTCCGTGGTCACGGGCGCGCTGGACACCACCGCAAAGCCGTTGTCGATCATCTGCGCCGCATAGGTCGCGGGCAGCTGCACGGGGGCCCCGATCTTCATCCGGCGGTCCGCCGTCTCGCCCAGGACGGACGCGGGCACGGGCGTTGCGCTCTTGAACGCCACCCAGATTTTCTTTTCGGCCATGTGGCCCCCCTTTCTCTGTCACGACTGCAGGCCGATCCGGGCACGCGCCCGGACGGGGCCGAAGTCGAAGGCCCGGCAGGGGTGCTGCCGGGCCTTGCATCGGGTCGGTGACCGGATGTGGATCAGATGGTGACTTCGCGCAGGACACCGGGCCGGGTGCAGAGCGAAATCGCGTTCATCTGGCTGTCCAGGTGACGGCCCTTGCCGTTCGCCATCGGGTACTGGTTCGCGTAGCGCGGCAGGCCGATGGTGTTCACCGTCTCTTCCAGGTCCGCCGGGGCGAAGCGGGTGATGAACAGTTCCGGCACGCCCTTGGGGACGATGCGGGCCTTGTTCGCGGCGATGAAGGGCGCGCCGCCATTGGCCGCCGTGGCCTTCTTGCCGGTGCGGTAGCGTTCCCAGGTGATTTGCCCGAAATTGAAGACATCGGGCGCGCCATCGCGCAGCGTGCCCCCGGCCTGCGCCAGGTAGGTTTCGCGCACCTCGGGCTGATCCCACAGGAAGGCATGGAATTCGTCACCACAGAAGGCGTGAGTGCCGGAATAGGCCGCATCCAGTTCGTCTTCCATCGGGATGATGACGTTGCTCTTGATGGCGCTCGCCAGCTTCGACACGTCGCCGTCCAGCCCCAGAGACACCGCCGCCGGCACCGCGATGCCGAAACGGTCATAGAGGTTGTGCAGCACCTTGCCCTTGCCTGACAGCACGATGCCCTTGATCGCGCCGACGCGCTGGTGTTCCAGCGTGGCGTCCAGGCGGATCGCGTGGCGCCCCAGCTTGCTGTCGATCCGGGTCTGCACCGTTTCCATCTGGTCGGTGCTGCCCAGCAGGCGCACGCCCTGCACTTCGTCGGCGCGCACGGTATCGTTGATTTCGAAGTGATCCACCTTGAAGGGGATCAGGTTGCGTTCGTCATCGCCAACCGTGGTGCCCGGCCCGCCGCGTTCGGTCGGTTCGATGATCGACAGACTGCCGTTCTGCTCTTCCACCATGACGATGGTGGTATCCACGCCCTCTTCGTGGAAGATGCCGGTGGCCCCCACCTGCCCCGGCACGAAGGGCTGGTTGTTCAGGGTCGCGGTCAGCGCGATCAGGCCGAAATTATCCCACAACATGCTGCTTTTCTCCTTCAGCGCGCGCGGATGCCGGCAGCGGTCAGCTGCGCCAGCTTGGCATCCGTCTTGGTTTCGTCATCCACGGTTGCGTCGAAGGTCAGCATCCCCACCTTCACTTCGGCATCCGCATCCACCACCAGCGCGTCCACGTCCGCGTCGGTGGCATCGACCGCATAGGCCAGCACGGCCAGGGCGGTTTCCGCGCCTTCCTTGCCGACCGTCTCGGCCTCGGGCGAAACCACGTAAAGATCCGAGGCCGTGACCTTGCCCAGCACCGTGCCCGGAGCCAGCTCGCCTTCACCGGCGGCGATGGTGATCGTGTTGAACGACCGCGTGCCCGCCGCGTGCGACAGCAGGAACGACAGATTGCGGGTCATCATGGTGACCTTTTCCATGGGTTACGCTCCCTTGTTGCGGGCGGCGTAGATGCCGCGCATGTCGATGGTGGCCTGCGGCTTCGGCGCGGGCTTGCCGCCCGGCTGCGCCAGGGACTGCGTGCGGCGCTGCTGGTAGAGTTCCGCGGTCGTGCTGCCGCCCTGCCCGTCCGGGTCCGGCGTGCCCTCGGGCGGGGTGTCCTCTGGGGTGCCTGCATCCCCGGCGGCGGCTTCCATCACCGCCACGGCCTCTTCCAGGGGCATGTCGGTGTCGAAGGCCAGGTGCGCGGCCAGCGTGGCCCGCCCGGCGGCGGCCTTGTGGCCGGTGATGGCCTTGATGCGCGCCTTCACGTCCGCGCTGGTCGGGCCGCCGGGCGGCGTGCCCTGCGGCGCATTCTTTCCGTCCATGGTCGGGGTCTCCTGTGCATGGGTCTTGGGTTTGGCGGCGGGGGCCGCAGGGTCCGCCAGCGCCTTGAAGGACCACTTTTCCTTGCGGGCCGTGGTCTTCAGGTGCTTGGGGGCTTGCGCATAGGCGCGGTAATCGAAGGCGGCGACGGCCTTGGCCTTGCCGCTTTCGGTGTCGGTGGCAAAGCCGCGCTCTACGGCCTCGGCCCCGGTCATCCAGAGTTCCGCCTTCATGTCCTCGCGGATCGCGGCGGCGTCCTCGCCGGTCTGTTCGGCGTAGATGTCCGCCATCAGATCGGCCAGCTTATGCAGCTGTTCGGTCGATTTCTCATGATCGCCGGCATTGCCCCAGGTCATCATCGCCGGGTCATGGATCATCATCAGCGCGCCGGTGCGCATGGTGATCGTGTCGCCCGCCATGGCGATGATCGAGGCCGAAGACGCCGCGATGGCATCGACCACCACCGCCACGTCGCCGCGATGGGCCTGCAGGGCGTTGTAGATCGCGATCCCGTCGTCGGTATATCCGCCGCCCGAGTTGATGCGCACGGTGATGTCGGTATCCCGCCCGACCTCGGCCAGCGCGGTGATGACCTCCGATGACGTGAAACCGTCGCCCCAGAAGTCGTCGCCCACGACCCCGTAAAGCAACAGCTCACCATCCACCAAAATTCCCATGGTGCTGTCTCCTGATTGTCTGGAAAGGGTCCGGCCCGGCGGATCAGCCGAACCGGAAGCGCTTGGCGTAGCGGCTGCGGCGCGCGCCGCTCGCGCGGTCACATTCCGCCTGATAGTGCTTGATCAGCTTCGACAGCCGGGCGTCATTGGCGTTCTGGAAGGTGACTTCCTCGCCGTCGATCTTCACCGTCTGGCGGATGCCGCCGGTGCCCAGCTTCAGCTGCATCTTGCGCAGCGCCGTCACCACGTCGCAGGGGCGGCTGATGTCGATCAGGTCCGACCCGATGCGCACGGTGTTGGTGATCGTCATGGCAGGGGTTCCGTCTGGATGACCGGCGCATCCTCGCGCGCGGCATAGGGCGAGGCCATGCCGGCATCGACATAGCGGCGGTGTTCGCGCTGGCGCTCTTCAAAGAGGCTGTCCGGGTCGGTGCCCAGATCGCCGGTTTCGATGGCGATGGAGCTGGTGCCGTTGCCCAGCCGTTCGGTGGCCGCCCGCGCGCTCTTGTAGTCGTCCGCCGTGGGCTTCGCCGGGCCTTGCCAGTTCGCCCCCACCACGCTGCCGCGCTGTGCCAGGAAGGCGGCATAGCCTCCCTTGAAGGGGATGCGGCCTTCGCCAATCTCTTCATCCAGCCACTGTTCATAGGTCATCTGGCACATGGGCGCAGCGATGCGTTCGCGCCGCCGCATGACCACAGACCAGATGGAGGCGTTTTCCATCCGCACGCTGGAATAGGTCGATTGCGTGTGGTCCATGGTCAGCCCGCCGTAGGTGATGCCGATGGTGCGCGCCATGTCCCGCGCCAGGCTGCCCGAGAACGGCAGGAAATCCTTGCCCGGCACGTTCGCGGTCTTCAGGCTCAGGTCTTCGCCCGGCCCCAGGTGCGACACCTGCGGATCGGCTCCGACCGACACCCGGCTGTCCGCCGCGCGATCCAACTGCGCCCCGAGATACCCCATGTATTCGGCGGCAATCGTCTTGCCGCCCTCGCCTGCCTCGCGCAGCGCTTCCAGCGCCTCGAAGGCATCCTGGCTGGGGGCTTCGCTGGTCAGCGTGATGGCGAAGACCGTCTGCAGGATCGCCATTTGCAGCGTGGCGTCGTCCAGCATTTCCGCCTGAATGTGCTTGCGGAAGGCCGGGGCCAGCAGGGAAATCCCGCGCACGTCCTCGCTGTCCATCGGGTCGAAGATATGCATCACCAGGGGCCGCCCCTCGGAGTCGAAGGCCGGGAAGTCCTCGGCCCGTTCCAGCCCCGCAGGCCCGGTGCGGAAGCGGTAGGACATCACCCGCCCGTTTTCGTCATGCTGGACGCCCTGGAACAGCCCCGCCGGGGCGTTGGTGTCCTGCACCAGGCGATGCGGCGGCACCAGGCGCAGCTTGGTGCCCGTGGTGACCCCGTAGCGGCGGCGCGTGGCCGCGTCGAAGAAATCGAAGACGCCGGTGGCCTCGCCATAGGCGATGTGCCAGCGCAGCCCGATGTCGACCAGCTGCGGCCCGGTCAGCTTGCCGTTCATCGATACCTCGGACGCGCTGTTCCAGTAGCGCCGCCAGCGTTTCTTGACCGTGCGGATGAAGGCGGTTTCCTCTTCCCCCGACCAGCCCAGGGGCTGCAGATCCGGCTGCGGCGAAAGCGTCAGCCCGACGCCTACCGTATCGGCCAGCACCTGATCCGTGGCCCCCTTCAGGCGGCCCGAATTCTGGATAAGATCCATGGCAAGCCCGGCGGCGCGTTCCCAACTGCGTCGCACGTCCTCTTCGTGGCGCGTCAGGGGGGCGATGCGGGACGCGATCACCCCCGACTTGGTGTCGCGCAGATAGCGCGCCACAGGCCGCGCCGCCTGCCGCGCCACCAGGGGCGTGCCGTCCGGCTTGATCAGTCCACTGTTCATGCGATCACCACGCTTTCCGCCCCACCGTCGAAGGACACGGCCAATTCGAAGGCCCCGCCCGCATCCAGCGCCGCCCTTAGGCGCTCGGACATGCGCACCCGGACCAGCGCCGCCGACCAGGGCGGGATGCCCTCGCGCTGAAACTGCCGGTCTACGCCGTCCAGGTAGCCGTCCACGGCCCCGAGGATCGCCGCCACGAAGGCCGCGCCGACCTCCTGCGTGTCCACGTCAATGTCTGCCGGTCTCAGCGGCACCAGGTCGCCCATGGCATCCCCCAATCTGGCGGGGCCGCCTTCAGCGCCGCCGCCTCTTCCATTTCGCCTTGGCCGCCTCGAAGGTGCTCGGGCGCTCAGCCTCCGGGGCCTCTTCTGCCGGCGCTTCGGGTGGTGCAGCCTGCACCTGTGCCGCCGGCATCAGCAGGTCTTCGAAATCGCCCTGCACCGCATCGGGCGCGCTGTCGCGCGCGGCCAGCAGCGCGTCCCATTCGGCATCCTGCAGCGACCGCACGCCCAGCCGGATCGCCGCCGCCTCGGCCTGCAGGTGGGTATCCAGACCCTCGTTCGCTTGGTTCGGATCCTTGACCCAGAGCCAGCGCGTAAAGCCGCTTTTCGCCTTCTGCGCCTTGCGAGTCTCTGCCGTCAGCTGGCGGAAGTATTCGTCTTCCAGCCCGCGCGGCAGCGCGATGAAGCCCCGTTCCTCGGGATCGTCCTTCTTCAGGTTCCGGTAGAGGCCCATCTTCAGGACCGAGGACGCAAAGTTGAAGAACCGCTTGGAATAGCGCAGCAGCTTGCCGCGCCGGTTCCGCTCGCGCTTGACCTGCGCCAGGAGCGGCGCGGTTTCTGGATGCACGCCGCGCACCATGATGACCCGCGCCGCCGGGTGACGGCGCGCCCATTCCCAGACCTCTTCCGTGTAGGCGTTGCCGTCGATGGCCAGGGCGTCGATTTCCAGCTTGCGCCCGTAGGCGTTGCGGAAGCCCTGTTTCAGCAGCGCGTCCAGCTGCTGCTGGCACCGCTCTTCGCTGATATGGCCGTTGAAGACCCCGTATTCAATCACAGCGCGGCGGCGGTGCGTGCCCCAGGCCACCACCTGCCATTCCACACGGTCGCCCTGACAGTCCACGCCGCAGGTCACCAGCGGGAAGCCCGCCGGGATGCTGCCCCGCGCATAGTCCGATTGCGAAGCGCGGTCGCGGATGTCTTCCCAGGGCGGGGCCTCGCCCAGGACGCGATAGGCCCGGCCCACCACGTCGTTCATGAAGGTCTGTTCGCGCGGCGGATCCCCCTTCGCAGCCAGCCAGCTGCGCGCGATCCGCTCGAACGACTGCAGCAGCGAATAGGCCGACCAGATGTGAAAGGACCGATGCACCCGCTTCATCTTCGGGTTCGCGGCGCGCCACTCGCCGCCCTTCAGCATCTTGGCGCGGTGGTGTTCCTCGATAGCCGCGCCGCAGGCTTCGCAGGTGAAATGCGCCCGCTCGGGGTGCTCTTCATCCAGGGAGGCCAGCATGTTTTCCCACTCAAGGGTCTGCATGTGGCCGCATTCGTCATGGGGGCACGGCAGGTAGAGGTATTCCTGCGATCCGTCCTCAAAGTTCTTGGTGATCCGGCAGCCGGGCACCACCATGGGGGTGCTGATCTTGAAAATCTTGGCGAACTCATAGCCCTGCGACCGGCTGTCGGCCTGCGTCTCGGGGTCGCCCGCGCTGTTCATGTCCCATTTGGCCAGGTCATCCTGCACCTGCCGGGACATCGACACCTGAGACAGGGAGGCGGGCGAATTGGCCCCGGAAATCTGGATGGCCCCGCGCCCGTCGCGGCGTTCCTTGTAGAACACGCTGTCCTGCCCGTCGCGCGCCTTCATCGGGAAGATGCGGCGCAGGCTGGTGGTGCCCTTCAGCATCGGCCCCAGCTTCATCTTGGACCAGCGCCGGGCGTTTTCTTCGGTCGGGTGGACATAGAGGAAATCGCCCGGGTCCATGTCCATCGACCCGCCGGTGAAGATGTTGGCCAGCACCGTGCCGCCCAGCTGCGCCGACTTCGCCAGGGTGACGATCCGGCAGGGATCATCGGGCGACAGAGCCGTCAGGATCTCGTTGAAATAGCTGAAGCGTTCGCGGCTATACGGCCCCGGCAGAGGGCTTTCGCGCTTGGAAAAGACGATGTTGTCTTCGGCCCAGGCCAGGTAATCGACCGAAGGCGGCGGGTCCAGGATGTCGGCAATCACGGTTGCCACCATCCATTCCGCCGAAGTGACCCGCACGGTGATGCCCATCAGTCCTCCAACCCTTCGTCCTTCTCGCGTGCGACCGCCTCGGCGCGGGAACGTTCCTTGGCAGCGGCGCTGCGCCGGACCTTGACCATTTCCGCCCGCAGCAGGTGCAGGACATCGCGCTGCGGCAGATCGAACCGCGCCGCCAGCGCCGCCGCGAAGTCCGGCAGCGCCCCTTCGAAAATCTGCAGCATGGTGACCGCGATGCGGCCCGCCTGTTCGCGCGCATCCGCCGCAGCCATCAGCTGACCGGTGCGCTGCGCCTCTTCCGCCGATTGGACGCGGTTGCGACGCAACTGCTCTTCCAGCTTCGCCCGCTTCAGCTGGTCTTCGATGCTGTCGACCTTCCAGGGCGGCGGCTCTGGCACGGGCCAGGGCTCGATCACCTCGGAGGATCGGGGCGCGACAGGTGCGACGGGCGGCGGGGTCAGCGGCAGAGACAGGGAAGGATCTGCCTTTGCCGCCTCGACTGCCGCCCGTCGCGGTGCCGGATCCGCAGGGCCAGCTGCGAGGTCCGGCGTGGTCCGCGTGGCAATCCCATTCCCGAGGGACTGCCCGATGTCGCGGTTTCGGCGGACCTGTTCCACCGCGATCTCGTAAAGGATCTTCCCGGCCTTCCCGGCCTTGGAAAAGGCGTCCTCGCGCAGGATGTCCTTGGCCTTCCACTGGCTGACCGCCGCGCGGCTGACACCCATGGCCCGCGCGAAATCGGCCTGGCTCATTTGCTGCATGTGATGCCTCGCTCGATAGTATCACGAAACCAGCCAAAGCTTTTCCGCGAACAACTTCCGCGTTACAAAGCAGTTCGCAGCCATTTAGAATCGCCATTCAAGCAGCACATATTTTCCGGCACAGGAGAGTGACTTGGCTAGACCACGGAACACCGGAAGCAAACGCCGAGTCCGCATTTCAAACGTTGCCTTCTCCGGTCTCGATGGGGATCTGGTTGACGGATTTTGCCCGAATTGCGGCAAGACCAAATTGGTGATGCCACTCGCAGGCGACACAAATTTTCAACTTCAGGAAACAACTGTCGAGTGCGCAAATTGCGGAGCAGCCGTTACCCTATCGAACGGAGAATACGACGGCAAAGACAAGGTTTTTCATAGTTTCGCACAACACAGGCCCACCCGGCAGCAAGCACGTAGATTTGCGCATGCCGTAAAAAAGTTTAAGGACTTTAACAGCTTAAGAATCAAAAGCCGTTTGATCGGGCCCCAATTTGAAGTCGCGGTAGAGGAAGCTGGAAAGACAAGAAACCCGAGAAGGTTTCTTCATGCCGCTGCCGCAATAGCGCTCTTCTTTGCCGGCGTAGCTTCGGGAATCAATGATAGCGACGAAGTGTACCAGAAGTACGTTCGCGGTGAATTGTACTCTGCTCATGCAGCACCAGCCGCCGGACCTGATGAGCAAAGCAAGGACACACCAAGCTCAGGAGCTGAAGAAAACGCTCAAACCAAACTTCCCGATGAAACCAAGGACATAACCGAGAACAAAAATACCAACCAACCAAAAGATCAGTGGCCGCCACTTACTGATATTTAGCATCTTCGTCCTCCGAAAAGTAACATGGCTTGACTCAGCACCAAGTCGCGTAAACGTGAGGTAAAAGCACTCCGGTCGAGGTATTCTCCCTTTCTTAACCAGTTGGGTTAGATGCGGCAACTGAAGCTTCTTCAAGCCGTACTTAGTGGCACATTTTCTCTACTAGATAGTCGGCTGATACCATGGCGGTGTTAAGTGTTAATCCCCTTGTTAAGGCTTTCAAAAACCGGTGTGACTGGCGCCCCCCCGGGCCCCAGGGGCCCCGCCTGCCTTCCCGCTCCGGCACGGTCCCTGCCCCGGACCCGGCCCCCCCCCCCGGGGGATCGGCCCTCGACCCGGCCTAGGCCGCGCCGTTCAGCAGCCGGTTGAACTCATGATCCAGACGCTTCGGCAAGGCCGCCGTGACCGTCTTGGACCAGACGGCGGCGGTGGTGCCCTGCACCATTTCCTCGGGGATGAAGACGCCCGAGGTCACCTTTTCCAGCTGCGTGCGTCCGCCTGCGCGGACGAAGACATGGCCGTTCATCGTCGGCAGATCGACACGGCGCTGCGGGAAGAGGCCACCACGATAGAAGCTTTCGGCAAACCATTCCGTGCCCCGCGCCTTGCCCAGGTAGGCTTCCACGCCGTCCTTCGTCTCGCGCTTCCTGAAGTATTTCAGCGGCTCATCGGTGCCCGCGCTGATCAGCACGTATTCCGGCACGTCCCAGGAGGCCCGGCGCACCCGCAGGGACCGGCGGATGACCTTCTGCGTCAGGCCGGTCTGGGCGGCCAGCGTCTTGATGACCTGCGTGCGCCCCATGTCCCCGGCCCGGCTGACGGCGCGGGCCACGGCCTTGTCACCCTCGCGCCCGAGGCCCGCCAGCAGGTTGTCGAACCGCTGCAGACCCCGGATATCCACCTCACCAACACGGAACATGGGCACGCCCCCTGGCTGGTCCGGCAGGATCACCGGACATGAAAATGGCCCGCGCTTTGCAGCCGGGCCGTTCGGGAATTGCAGCAGCACTGCCGCTTGCTGATGATCCGCGCGGATCCGCAAGGGCATGACGGCATTCGAAGAGAAACGGGGCGAACGCCTGCGTATCTCTTCGACCGGAAGCCAAGCGTGCATCTTGCAGCAGTGGGTCGGCAACCTTCGTCAATTCGACTGTTAAGGGAGGCGGACTCATCGCGTCAACCCCCCTTAACATCTGGGGACTGCGCTTAACGCACGGCGGGCTGCAGCAGTTCGGCGCGAACCTCGACCGGTATTTCGCCGCCCAGAAGCGCCATCAGCCCCTTCACCGAAGGGCCCGTCACCTCGACCACCCGCAGGTCATGATCCTGCAACGGCCCCGCCACGACGCGGGCCAGATCGCCGGGGCGCAGATCCTGCGCGGCCTTCACCCGCTGGTGCAGGTTCGCATCCAGCTGTCCCCCGCCCCATTGCCGCATCAGCTGCAGCATCCGGGCCTCGGGGATGGCGACGGGATGCCCGCCGGTGCCCATGACGCCCGACACCACGTCCAGCGCCATCAGCTGATGCCAGCGCCTCTCGCCCACCGGCCAGCCGACGAACATCCAGTCGACCAGCAGCGGCTGGCTGACGCAGATCCGTTCCGGGTTGAACCGGTTGCGGCGCTTCATGACCTTCTTGACCGGCAGGAAGACCTGAAACCCTGCGCGCTTCAGGATGTGTTCCGGCAGGAAGACCCGGGTGCCGGTGCCGCTGATACGACGCTTCCTTACCCGGCCCTCGCGGTCGCGATAGGCTTCGAACTCGCCCCCGACCGTGGCGCGCCCGATACCGCCCACCTGCTTGCGCTTCACGCGGACGGCGAACCATTGCAGTTCCTGCGCTTCGATCTTGCCCATCATGCTCATGCGCCGCCCTCTGCCATCTGGCCCAGGTCCGCGATCCGCCGGCACTTCGCCAGCGCGTCGCGCCGCCGCTGCAGCCAGGTGCTTTCCTCCTGCGTCAGCGCCTGCCCCTGCCCTTCGAACTCGCGCAGGCGGGTCATCTTGCGCAGCGCGTCATCGGCCTGCGCGCGCACCTGACTGAGGGTGTACTTGCCCGGCCATTTCCGCGTCCGGCGAACCTCGGCCAGCAGTTCGGGCGCCCAGCCCCCGGCCAGCGCCTCATGCCCCACCTGATTGGCGAAGACGGCCCGGATCAGCGGCGAGGCGTCATCGCCCGGCGGTTCGATGTCCGAGGCCTTTTCCAGGATGCGCTGCGCGATGGGGAAGCGATCCCGATCCTTGCCGCTGGCCATCCCGGCGGCTTCCTCTTCCAGGGCGGCAATGCTGCCCGCGCTCATGTAGGCCAGCCGGGCGCACATGTCGTCCAGCATCGCCGCGAATTGGTCCTTGGTCATGGCCGAAGGCTTCACCAACCCCCGCCGCTGCAATGGCTCGACCAGCAACGCCCGCACCCTGCGGGCACCCTCTGCCTGTTCTGCACTGTCCATGGTGATGTCCCTGTTTCTCTGCACTGCCCCGGTCTGAAATTTGCGAGAGGCGGGAATGGGGGGCGGTTTGATATGGCTATTCGTCTGATCTTATCAGCCTGCCAGGACCACAAAACTTATCCACACCCCGTGCGGTCCGCACCGCGTGAAAGGTGTTTTGTTTTGTTATCTGTTATTATGTCCTATAGGGCGATTTCAGTGTGACTATCTGAAATATTTCAGCAGCGTTTCAGCTACATTTCAGTTGATTTCAGCAGTGTTTCACGTCGATTTCAGCGTGATTTCAGCGCCCTGCCGGGCGGCGACCTGCCGTAGGAAATGGCATCACATCACCCGAATAGCCAAGCACCTCTACCATGGCGCTCCGGACATTGTCATGGGTAATGTGCAGGTCGGACTGCTCGAAGAACTCTGCCATCGCGTGCAACGCCCGGCTGTCCGACAATAGCGGTTCGCGTACCTGCAGTTCTTCCATCTTCTTTTTGATCCGACTTTTTTTGACCGCCAGGTTACGCATTTCTCGCCCTGCATCGCGACTGATCTTGCGCTTGTGCATCTGCAGCACGACGCCCTGCATGAAGCCCGGATGCCCAAGGCGGCGCTGCGTCTCACCCGTTCGTTCATCCTCAACGAAGACAAATTCCCAGCCGTGCAGCACTCCCTCCCTCACCTCCAACCAATCCTCTACCGATTGGAAGCGGGCAAGAGACGCCAGTTCTTCGTCATCCGTCGGCAATGTTCCCGCAGGATCTTCCCGCATGGCTTCCGCCCAGAGGATCATCGCGGTGCCGATGTCTGCCCGTCGCCCCTGCAATACCGCCTTGCGGACGAAGGAAGAGCCCAGGAACCGGTGCCCATAGAGTGGAAACCAGTCGTGGTTGGACAATGTCTCGCCACGTTTCAGCGGCCACATGTCCGGCTGACGTTCGAAGTCTGTCATGCCCTCACCTCACTCGATTGAAATTCGGTTTGTCTCATAAGCCCGGCCCCCTTCCGGGGCTCTTGGCCGCTTGCGCGCGGTTCTGGCGGCTGGTCAGCCATTCGGTTTGCAGCTGGCCGATGTAGCGACGGCCCGCACGCGACAGGTCGCGCAGGGCTTCGTCGCGGATCTCGTACTTGCCCAGCCGCCAGGCCAGCAACGCGGGCGCGGCCCGCTGGCCGACGCGGCGCATTTCGGCTTCGTCCGCTTTGCGGCAAGTGTCGCTGCAGTAGGCCTGCCATGGGCGGCAAGGCACAAAGGGGCAGCTGCACGCCGGGTTCATGCAGACCCCGGCGGGCGAAAGCAGCGTCTGCCCCAGTTCGCGGGTCGCAAAGGCCCGAAAAGGCTCAAGATCAAAATGCACCGCCGGTGCATTTGCGAGTCTGCTCATTCCGGCACCACCCCTGCCCAGACCCCGAGATGGGCCTCTACGGGCAATTTTTCGGGGGTGGCGAAATTGGAGTTCAACAGCACCCCCATGGTGAAAGGTCCCCTCATTCCGCAGCCGCCATCCGGCCACGCGGGCCACCATCCAGCATCCCGACCAGTCGCGTCCGCGCCGTGCGCATCGGAGCCAGCGCTTCGTCCAGTTCCGCGATGGCCCGCGCGACATCATCGCCATGGCTGGATTCATGGGCCCGCAGGATGGCGTGGATCGCCTCGCCGCATTCCTTCGCAATCTCGGAGCCATCCGACAGGAGAGAGCCGGACAGCACTTCGTCCTGTTCCTCTACGCGCCGGGCCAGCAGGCGCGTCACCGGGTACTGGCCCCGCGCGTCTTCCAGGGCGATGACATCGGCCACCGTCCAGTCCAGCAGACCCGAGACCTTCTTGCTGATCGTGGCCTTGTTGGCACTGCCGCCCCACCTCGCGGCGATGCAGTCGGCAGCCGCGTCATAGCACCCGAACCAGTCGAGAATGGATCTCATGCTGGCTTGCGTCACCTTCCGGTAGTCCGTCATGGGCAACCTCTTTTCCTGTTAAGATCGCGTGCAATGCGCAAGTTGGACGGCGTGATCGGCTCCACGTCCCTCTGCCGGCTCCAACGCTTCAGTCCCCACGCTCTGCACACGTGAGAAGCGGAAGAGCTCTTCCGGGCAGTCGATCCCTTCCGCCGCGCACATTTCGCGCAGAACCAGGTACCATTTTGCCGGGAAGAGGCCGGCCACGGCTGCATTGCTCACCGTGGTCGGCACTACCCCAAGACGTTCGGCAATCTGCCGACGGCCCAGGCGGTTACAGATGTCAGAAACGCTGCACATAGGCCAGCGTTAATCCATTTTTTTTGGACTATCAACGTCCATCCCGCAGAAGGTTCATATTTTCTGGACAGCGGTTAGAACAGACTCCGTGACACACGTCGAAGGCCGACTGACCAGCATGGATATTCTTGAACAAGAAAAATTGGCCCATAAGAGCGACATGGGCGTCAAAGCCAGCGCGATCCGCGTGAAGGCTGCCAGGTATGCTGCTGGCTTTGACAGGCAGTCCGAGTTCGCGACGCGATGCGGGGTCTCGAAGACTTCTTACAACAATATTGAAAAGGGGCTTCAGTTCCCGAACCGGGACGTGATGCGCTACCTATACAGGGCGCATCGGATCGACTTTAACTTCATCATGAACGGCGATTTCGCCCAGCTTCCTGCCGATGTTCAAGCCTCCCTGTTCCCTGCCCTCCAGCGCGCAAACGATGAATGGGATCAAACAGCCAGTTGAGGTCCACCCCAAGGCGCACAGCGACGCGGGCAATCCGATAAAGTACGGGCACCTGCATTCTGCATACCTTCCTTTCTCCTCGAACCGCCTTCTGGCGGTTCTTTTATTTCCGTGACTTGCCGCCCTAGTCCCCAGGAAGCGGCTTCGACGCCTTAGGTCACGCGAGGCGGGTTCAACACGAAATTGCCATGAGCAGAGACATTTCGCCCTAGAGTGTTGCTAAATGCCCGATCCCCCTCGGCATCCGACGGGCGCAACCCAATGACATAGCCAGAGCGCCTTCACCCTCAGGTTCGTTCAGAAAACCCGAATTCCAGGCTCAAAATATCCGCTCAGTTGCGGCCCAGAGGCTCACTCTGCGGTTAGGCGCAACAGTCAAAATCCATTGTTTATGGATTTTCTTCTTGCCAGTCCATTTTTCGTGGATATTCTACCGGCATCCAACAGATGGAGGCGAATTTGGACACGACACATTCCCTTTCACTGGCAAGCGACGGGCGTCTCGCTCATCTCGCCGCCCGTGAACATCTTGCCGTTGAAAACAGCATGACGCCAGAAACGCGCGACTTCCTCGGCGACACGATGCCCGGCCTTTGCGCCGAACTGCTGACCTGGCGCCGCGCCGCCAGCGACCACCCGGCGGCCTTGGCCATGGCGCTGCGCAGCGCAGCCCTTGAAGGCCAGCTGGAACGGGCCCGCCACACAGCGCTGCACGCAGAGGAAGGCACGCTGGGCGATCTTGCCCGCGCCTGCGACATCATCCGGCGTCTGTCGCCCTCCCCGAAGGAACGCGAGGCCGCCACCGATGTACTGGCCGAAATCCACGGGCATTGTGCATGAGCTGGACCCTTCCCGTGCTGATCCCGGCGGCGATCCTCTATGCGGGCATCATCGTCTGGTCGCTCTATCAGCGCCGCTGATGCTGACCGCCCTTCTGCGTCGGCACCGCCCCGCCAAACCGCCCCGCCCGGGCCTCTTCCCGGACATCGACCTGCAGGTGACCTTTCGCCGCCCGGACGGCGTGATGATCACCGAAACAGTGCCTGTGAACGGCGGCAACCTTCTGACCGATACCGCCACCCTCGCCCGCCTTGCCCTGCGCGACCGCAGGGACCGCGATTGCGCCCGCATCCTGAGCGTCAGGCTTGCGCATCCCGCCCCCACATTCCCGGAGGATTGACCATGTTCCACCCCACCGACACCGCCGCCGCCCTGATCGACGGCCCGAATTTCTATGCCACCGCCCGCGCCCTGGGCATCGACGTGGATTACAAGCGCCTGATGGGGCTGCTGTCCCAGACCGGGCGCCTGCTGCGTGCCAGCTACTTCACGCCGATCAGCACCGCCGAGGGCGAACATGTGGCCCTGCGCCCGCTGGTCGACTGGCTCGACTACAACGGCTGGAACGTCATCGCGAAGCCGGCGCGCGAATTCACCGACGACGAAGGCCGCCGCCGCTTCCGGGGCAATACCGATGTGGATCTGGCACTGACGGCGGTGAACCTTGCCCCCCGCATCACGCACATGGCGCTCTTCACCGGGAACCGTGATTTCGCGCCGCTGGTGCAGGATCTGCAGTCCAAGGGCGTCCGGGTGACGGTGGTGTCGTCCATGAAGACCAAGCCCAGCCCCTTCGCGGCGGACGAGCTGCGCCGGGCCGCCGACACCTTCCTGGACCTCGAAGACCTGCGCCCGCTAATTTCCCGCCCCGAACGCGCCAGCGCCGCCGCATGAACCTGCGCCGCAGCCGGCGGCTTGGCATCTGGGCCGCCCGGGCCGGCGCCTTGCTTTACCTCTGCGGCCTGATCACCGGGCTGATCGCAATCGGCCTGCGGCTGGCCTCAGCCATTCCCCCGCATCCCTGACCGGCCCCGCCGGATCTTTCGAGAAAACCTATGACCCAATCCCTTCGCATCCTCATCGGTTGCGAGACCAGCGGAGTCATGCGTCGCGCCTTTGCGGCCCGTGGCCATGATGTCTGGTCCTGCGACCTCCTGCCTTCAGAAGACGGCAGCAACCGCCACATCACCGGCGACATCCGCGACCACCTGAATGACGGCTGGGACCTGCTGGCCGTCATGCACCCGCCCTGCACGCGGCTCTGCAACAGCGGTGTCCGCTGGCTGCATGTCCCGCCGCGCGGCAAGACTCGCGCCCAGATGTGGGCCGAACTGGACGAAGGCGCGGCCCTCTTCGCCGCCTGCTGGCACGCCCAGGTGCCGCGGATCGCCATCGAGAACCCGGTGATGCACCGCCATGCCCGCGAACGCCTCCCCGCCGACCTGCCGCGTCCGCAGATCGTCCAGCCCTGGTGGTTCGGAGAACCGTTCTTCAAGGCGACCGGCTTCTACCTGCGCGGCCTGCCCGCGCTGCAGGCCACCCACCGGCTGACACCGCCCCGCCGGGCCACCGATCCGCAAAGCCACGCCGCCTGGTCCGCGATCCACCGCGCCCCGCCCGGCCCCGACCGCTGGAAGATCCGCAGCCGGACCTTCGAGGGACTGGCCGCAGCTGCCGCCGACCAGTGGGGCGCCCATGCGCTGCAGGCGGTGGCGGCATGACCCACCGCCCCGAGGAAACGCCCATGTATGACGAATACACCCGCCTGAAAGAGGCCAAGGACAAGGCTCAGAGGATCGCGGACGAAACCGACAATCCCCACCTGCGCCGCGTCTGCCGTGCCCTGGCAACCGAAATGCGCAAGATGCTGCGCGGGATGCGGCAGGAGTTTATCGCATGACCCTGCCCCGGCTGCTGTCCATATCCAGCGCGGCGGCACAGCTCGGCGTCCCCGTCGAGAGCCTGCGCCGCGCCGCCGATCACCACGGCAAGACCATCCGCATCGGGCGCGCCGCACGCCTGCACCCTGACGACCTCAAGGAACTGATCGAACTATGCCGCGTCGCGCCAAAGGCCCCCGCCTCCACTGGAGAACACGTAAAGACGGACCGTCAGTCTGGGAGATCCGCGACGGAGCCCTTCGCCTTTCGACCGGCACAACAAGCCGCCCAGAGGCTGAAAGGCTGCTCGCCCTCCACATCGAAAGGAAGCACCGCCCCAACGGGCCGGCGCGACCGGAAGAGCTGACGATTTCCATGGTGCTGGCGATCTACGCGGATGAACACGCGCCGCATGTCGCCTCGCCCGCCCGCATCGGCTACGCCATCGAGGCGCTGGACCGGATCTGGCAGAACCTGCCCGTCTCGGCCATCAAGGGCGAGACCTGCCGCCGCTATGCGACGCAGCGCGGTTGCAGTGACGGCACGATCCGCCGGGAACTGGGCGTGCTGCAGGCGGCCCTGAACTACTGCCACCGCGAAGGCTATCTGGTCACCGCGCCGAAGGTGACCCTGCCGCCGAAGCCCGATCCCAGGGAACGCTGGCTGACCCGCCAGGAGGCTGCTTGGCTGCTGCGCGGCGCACGCGCCCTGAACAAGGACGGGCGTCACCTTCAGGACTTCATCCTGCATGGCCTTTACACAGGTAGCCGCAAGGCCACGATCCTAGCCATGCACATCGACAAGCCGAGCAAGATCGGCGGCCATGTCGATACGGTCAACGGCATCCTCTACCGCAAACCCCAGGGCAAGCGGGAGACCAACAAGCGCCAGCGCCCGGCCCGCCTGCCCGAACGCTATCTTGCGCACCTGCGCCGTCAGGCCAGGAACGGGCGCCAGTTCGTGGTGGAACGGAAGATCATCCGTCGGGGCGTGGAAGAACGCTGCATGGTTGCGGACATCAAAAAAGGCTGGCCCCGTGCGGTCAGCCTGGCGATGGAACTGGCAGCGGCGCGCGGGATCACCGTCAACCTGACTGGAATCACGCCTCACGTTCTCAAGCACACCGCGATCACATGGGCCCTGCAGCGCGGCGCGACGACTTGGGACGCGGCTGGATACTTCGGCACCAGCATCGAGACCATTGAACGGGTGTATGGCCATCACGCGCCGGACCACATGCAGACCGCCGTGAATGCGATGAACAAACGCGCCTGAAATCCACTGCGCATTTCAAAACTGTTGGGAATGCCTGCATAGCGATCACTGTTTGCTGTCGGTCGATACTCGCCCCCAAGGCCAACCGTCGGCAGACACGGGCTCAAGGTCACATGTCACAAACAGCACTTAAAATGTACATTAGAAGAACAGCGCCACAGGGCGCCATAGAAGGGCTTCTGTGCGCAACTTGCGCAAGCCGCCGCCCCCCACCGGGCCAAGACCCCGCCACTCTGCGGGCCAATTTAGGGGGATACAGAGGATTTTGCCGGAAGCGGCTTGCCAAACCAAATCTGGCACGCTAAAACGAAGAAGCCACGGAATCTTGCAGGATTCCGTGGCTTAAATCAAACGTCGATTCAGGACGCTAGATCTTCTGTATAGTGTGGGAATACTACATTTCCCAAATCTAGTCAACCCTGACTCGGCCGCTTTAAGGATGCCCAAATGGCTCTTATCGAACGGAAACCGAGTACCAAACTAACCTTCAGCGACGCAGTGGAGATCCACAAGCGCATCCAGCGCGGCGAATACCTCAATAGGATTGCTGCAGACTATGACGTCAACCCAGGGCGGATCAGCGAGATCAAAAATGGTAAGACGTTCTCTGGTAGCGCCGCTCAAGCGATCTGACAGAAAGGGGCCTTAGGGCCCCTTTCTCATTCGCCTAAGAGCAGTAGGCCACTGATGGCCCTTCTAAACTTATGTGGCGATTCCGGAGGAGCTTACACGCACACCTCAAACCCGAATTCTCAGCTCAAGACGAGGCGCGTCGAGCATGAATTATCCGGGTTTCCACACCAAAACGGGACCGACGGTCCAGTGTGCTTTTCCTAAGTGCTTGATTTTATGGTGCACCCGACAGGATTCGAACCTGTGGCCTCTGCCTTCGGAGGGCAGCGCTCTATCCAGCTGAGCTACGGGTGCCTGAGCGCGTCTATAGCGGCTCCCCAGGCGGGCCGCAATGGTCCGCGCACCGCCTGGGACGATTTTCTTCAACTGCCGTCAGGTCTTCGTGCCCATCGCAAGCATCGTCATTTCGGGGATCATCGTCCGGATGCCCACCTCGGCAAATCCGGCCCCTTCCAGCGCCCCGGTCAGCCATCCCGAATCCAGCGAACGCGCCTCCGGCGTGAAGGCCGTGTGCTGCAACTGCCAGAGCGCCGCGAGGGAGGGCCCGGTACGATCCTCGGCGACGATGAAATCGTGTACCAGCACGACACCCCCAGGATTGAGGACCGACATCGCCTTGCGGATCAGCCCCGCATGGGCCGCCCCCGGCACGCCAGAGAACAGGTAGGACATCAGCACGATATCCTGCCCCTCGGGCCAGTCGGCTTCCAGTGCATTGCCCTCCTGGTAGGTGATCCGGTCCGACAACCCGGCCTCCGCCACGTAGCGCCGGCCCAGGGTGGCAACATTGGGAAATTCCAGAACGGTCGAGCGCAGCTCGGAATTGCGACCGCACAGCACGATGTCAAAGGCCGCCGTGCCGCCGCCCACGTCCAGCATCCGCCGCTTGTCCGACAGGTCCAGCGCCTTGGCAAGTTGCCGCGCCGGCCCCAGCGACCCGGAATGCTGGCTCTCGGAATAAAGCCGCGCCTCCTCCGGATCAGAGAACCAGTCGGCGTAGGACTTGGTCGCCTCCGGATCCATCTCGCCGGTCAGGGCACCTTCGATCTGGTCCAGCAGCGGATACATCTGCTTGCCGACCTGCAGCCGCAGGTATTCGCCAAAATCGTACTTCGCCCCCTGCACCAGGAAGGCCTCTGCGGCGGGGGAATTGCGGAACACCCCCTCCTCCACGCTGCACAGGCCCAGGCCCGCAAGCGCCGTCAGCAGGGTCATGGCACGATCCGCGTGAATGCCTTCCGCTGCCGCCAGCGCCTCGGCCGTCATCGGCCCCTTGGCCAGGTGCGAAAACACATTCAGCTCCAGTGCCGCGAACAGGGCCTTCGACCCCATGAACCCGAATGCGATCCTGGAAATCTCGTCGGCTTCGGTCAGAAGGGTCATGCGTCTCTCCTCGGGTTATTGCATGCCCCAAGGGTAACGCCGCCCGCCGGAATGAAAACCCGATGGGCCGAAAACGACCGAACCAATGTCGCAAACGCCCAAGGCGCGCGCAGACCGGCTCTCTCATCTGGCCCCAAATATCCCCGCCGGAGGCCCGATCCGCCCGACGGCGGATCGGAAATCTTCACGCAAACAGCTCGTGCGCCAGTTCCAGCGCCTCGACCAGCGCATCGACCTCCTGGGTCGTGTTGTACATGGCAAAGCTCGCCCGGCAGCTGGCGGTGATGCCCAGCGTTTCCATCAGCGGCCCGGCGCAGTGATGGCCCGCGCGCACCGCGACCCCCTTCTTGTCGAGGATGGTCGAGATGTCATGAGCATGGGCCGCACCCTCCATGGTGAAGCTGAAGATCGCCCCCTTGCCCGGCGCCTGCCCCTGCACGTTCAGCCAGTTCAGCCCGTGCAGCTTCTCGGTCGCGTAATCGGCAAGCCTGCGTTCATGGGCGGCGATGTTCTCCAGCCCGATCTCCATCATGTAATCCAGCGCAACGCCCAGGCCGATGGTCTGCACGATGCCCGGCGTGCCGGCCTCGAACTTCATCGGCGGATCGGCATAGCAGATCCCCTCGCGTGTCACCTCGCGGATCATGTCGCCGCCGCCCAGGAAGGGGCGCATCTCGGCCATGCGCTCATGCCGGATGTAGATCGCGCCGGACCCCGAGGGCCCGTAAAGCTTGTGCCCGGTGATGGCGTAAAAATCGCAGCCGATATCCTGCACGTCCACCGGCATGTGCACCGCGCCCTGGCTGCCATCGACCAGCGTCGGGATGCCGCGCGCCCGCGCGGCGGCGCAGATCGTCTTCACGTCGACCACGGTGCCCAGCACGTTCGACATCTGGGTGATCGCGACCAGCTTCGTCTTCGGCCCCATGGCGTCGATGACCTTCTGCGGATCGAGCGATCCGTCAGCCTCCATCTCGACCCATTTAATCACCACGCCCTGGCGTTCGCGCAGAAAGTGCCAGGGCACGATGTTGGCATGATGCTCCATCACGCTCAGCACGATCTCGTCGCCGGCCTCCATCCGCGGTGCGGCCCAGGCATAGGAGACCAGGTTGATCCCCTCGGTGGTGCCCGAGGTAAAGACGATCTCTTCCTCGTGGCCTGCGTTCAGGAAGCGCTGCACCTTGCCCCGCACGCCTTCGTACTTTTCGGTCGCGAGGTTCGACAGGTAGTGCAGCCCACGGTGCACGTTGGCATATTCCTCGGCATAGCCGCGGGTGATCGCGTCGATCACCACCTGCGGCTTCTGGGCCGAGGCCCCGTTGTCGAGGTAGACCAGCGGCTTGCCGTTGACCTGGCGCGACAGGATCGGGAAATCCCTGCGGATCGCGTTGACGTCGAACATCTCAGACCTCCATGGGCGCAAGGCCCATTGCCGACAAGAGCACCGACAGGGCGATGATTGCGGCAAAAAACGTGACGCCGATCACACCGAAGGACTTCACGCGGGAATCCATGCGATGCGCGGCTGCGATGAAGCAGATCATCATGTAAAGGCCCCAGACCCCGGCGGCCGTTCCAAGGAAGGTCGCCAGAACCGGCACCAGTAGCGCGATGACGATCAGCACGACCTGGACGGCCAGGCGGATGATCTGCAGGAAGATGGTGACCCGCAGGATGTCGCGGATCTCCCCGGTGCCGCCGAACAAGCGGCCGACCCCGGTCAGCGCGGCGGCGCCCGCGACGAAGATCGCCCCGAACAGCACCGCCATGGGAATGGGCTGGCCAAACAGCCCCGGCAGCAGGCCGGCGGGCAGGAACAGCCCGTAGAAGATGCCGTTGAGCACCGAAACCAGGGCCACCAGCAGCGCCAGCGTGCCCGGCGGCAGGATCAGTCCCGCCACGATCGGCGCTGCCGCGCGCGGGTTCAGGATGCTCTGGCGCGCCAGCTCGATCCAGTATTGCATTGTCAGCCGTTCCGCTCTGTCTTGGGTCCGCGACCGGCCTCCCAGAGGCCGGCCAGCCAGAACCACAGGAATACCGCCAGCCAGCCGAGGCCCACCAGCGCTTTCTCGGGTCCCGGGCCGATAAGGCCCGCAACCAGCCCGTGCAGGACCAGCAGCGGCATCGCCGCCGCCAGTGCCCAGAACAGCGCCAGGCGTGCCCCGTAACCGCTGCCCTGCCCGCCGAAAAGCCGCATCCCCCAGTGGCTCAGCATCGCCAGGATGTAGAGCAGCAGGGGCAGGATGAACACCAGTCCGAACAGCGCCCCGCCCAGCAGCATCTGAAGGTTCTCGCCGCTTTCCAGCGCCTCGCGCGAGAGGCGCGGCCATTGCACGACGAAGATCATCACCACCGACCCCATCAGCAACGCCAGGGCGCGGTCCTCGCGCGGGCCCTGCGCCAGCAGCTGGCGCAGGACGCGGCGGGGACCGCGATAGGTGGCGGCGATGTTGCCGATCAGCGACATCAGCCGCGACGCCGCTCCAGCCATTCGGTGATGCGGCCCAGCATGATGTCGCGCAGGGTCTCGTCCTCGATCTCTTCCATGGCCGAGGCCAGGAAGGCGATCACCAGAAGATCCTGCGCCTCATGCTCGGGCACCCCGCGCGAGCGCAGGTAGAACATCGCGTCGTCGTCGATCGCGCCAGAGGTCGAGCCATGCGAACAGGCCACGTCATCGGCGTAGATCTCAAGTTCCGGCTTGGCCAGGAACTGGCTGTCATCATCCAGCAGCAGCGACTGGCTGATCTGGTAGCCGTCGGTCTTCTGGGCGTCGGGCTTGACCAGGATCTTGCCCTGGAAGACGCCCCTGGCGCCGTTCTTCAGCACCTTCTTGAAGACCTGCCGGCTTTCGCAGTTCACCGCGTCATGGGTGATGAAGACCGTGTCGTCATGGTGGAAATCGCCGTCGCCGACCGCAGCGCCGGCCACGTGGGCTACCGCGTCATTGCCGGTGAACTCGACCACCACCTCGTTGCGGGTCAGCACGCCGTTCACCGTCATGGTGAAGGACTTGAAGGTGCTTTCCGTGCCCAGGCGCGCGAAGATATGGGTCACGGCGCGACGCTCGTGATCGCGGCCCTGGGCGCGGATATGGTGGAAGCTGGCGCCATCGGCCACGTCCACTTCCATCACCTTGTTGAAGCGCGCGGCGGCGGGGCCGTTCTCCAGCAGGGTCAGGTCCGCCCCCTCTTCCAGCTTCACGACGTGATGCAGCATCGCGTCGGAAGTCTCGGAATTGTGGACATATTGCAGCGCGACGGGCTTGGTCGCCTTGGCGGTGACGCGGATCAGCAGACCATCGGTCGCCGCATAGGTGTTGAGCGCCGCAAGCGGACGCGCGACCGGATCCTGGCCCGCCTTCTCAAGCTTGCCATAGAGGCCCGAGGCCCAATGGATATCGCTGGTGGTCTCGGCCAGACGCTCGATCGAGACGCCTTCCAGCGCCAGATCCGAGCTCAGCTCCTCCGAGAAGACGCCGTCGACGAAGACCACGTTCACCCGGTCGATGGCATCGAAGATGCCCTTCTCATCCGTCGTGAAGATCGCGGCGGCGGGGGCTTCGGCCTGGGTCAGGCTCTCGGGGCGGGTGTATTTCCAGTACTCGTCGCGCGGATGCGGCAGACCTTCGGCGCGCAGGCGCGACAGGGCGTCGGCGCGGGCCTCGGCGGACCAGCCGGCCTGGGGCGCGGGTGCGAGGGCGGCAATCCGCGCCTCGCTCACCTGCGCCTTCTGCTCGGCCAGGCGCTGACGCGCCCGCTGTGCATTGGTCAGAGCGGTCATTATTCCACCTCCGCCAGGATGTCCGCGTAGCCGTTGTTCTCGACTTCCAGCGCCAGCTCGGGGCCGCCGGTCTTGACGATGCGGCCATTGGCCATGATGTGCACGACGTCCGGCTTGATGTGGTCCAGAAGGCGCTGGTAGTGGGTGATCACCAGGAAGCCGCGGTCCGGGCTGCGCAGCTGGTTCACCCCTTCGGAGACCAGTTTCATCGCATCCACGTCGAGGCCGGAGTCGGTCTCGTCCAGGATGCACATCTTCGGCTCCAGCATGGCCATCTGCAGGATCTCGTTGCGCTTCTTCTCACCGCCCGAGAAGCCGACGTTGACCGAACGCTTCATCATGTCGCCGTCGATCTTGAGGAACTTCGCCTTCTCGCGCACGGCCTTCAGGAAGTCGGCAGCCGACATTTCCTCTTCGCCGCGGGCCTTGCGCTGTGCGTTCACCGCGGTGCGCAGGAAGGTCATGTTGCCGACGCCGGGGATCTCCACCGGGTACTGGAAGGCCAGGAACAGGCCGGCAGCGGCGCGTTCCTCGGCTTCCATGTCCAGCAGGCTGACACCGCCAAGCGTCGCTTCGCCCTCGGTCACCTCGTAGCCGTCCTTGCCCGAAAGCACATAGGACAGCGTCGACTTGCCCGAGCCGTTCGGCCCCATGATCGCATGTACCTTGCCCGGCTCGACCGTCAGGTTCACGCCCTTGAGGATCTGTTTATCCTCTTCTTCAAGTTTGACGTGCAGGTTTTTGATTTCCAGCATTTTCTTGTCCTTTTCACCGGCGTCCCTAAGGCCGCCTTAGATGATCATGGCCGCCCGAGCGGCCTATCTCCAATCCGCATAGGCCCCGACGACGCGAGAGAGATCGTCGGTGGGAAACGCCATGGGAGACGCCTCGAAGATGGCCATGCGCCCGACAACCCGGCTGGGTGTCAGGTAGTCCTCGATCCAGTGGTACTCGGGCCGTTCGGTGTAGTCGTCGAACAGCACCGTGACCGGCGATGTGGTGCGCAGCAGCACCGTCATGAAACAGGCCGCCCGGAAGCGCCCGTCGATCAGCACGACATCGGGTTGACGGAACTTCTCCGCATCCCAGATGCCCGTGGCATAAAGGTGGAAGCGCTCGGCGGCGCGCCGGTTGACCGGCTTGCCCCAGGCCCCCGTCTTGCCGATATCGGCATGGTGCACCCGGACCCGGCGCCCCGGATCGCCCGCGCGCAGCGCCGTGCGGATGCGCCTGGCCCAATCGGCATCGCTTTCCACCGCAAAGACCGCCTCTGCCGGCCCGTCGAGCGCGACGAAGGTACTGCCCCCAGAGCCGTATTCCAGGATCACCCGGGCCCGTGCATAGGCGGCCCGCAGCACCTCGGCCTCGGCCTCCGGCAGCGTCAGTTCGAAGCGTTCGGGGGCCGCGATCGTGGCATCCTTCGGCCCCGCCGCAGCGGCGGCCGCCCGGGGACGGCGCACCGGCCCCTCCTCGGCTTCCAGCCGCGCCAGCGCCCCGGCGGTGCGCCGCGCCACCAGCGCCTCGGCCTGGGCCACCCCCGGCAGGGCCCGCAGCGCCGCCAGTTCGGCCTCGGTCTCGGGCAACATCCGCAGGATGGAGCGATCCTCGGCACCGTTGCGATTGTGACGCACGTAGAAATCGTCCTGGTGGCGGGTGTTGGCCGCCCCCGTCGCATCGGCCCGGTAACCGCGCCCGCGCTGCCGCTTCAGCCGGAACAGATCCGGCGTGCGCACGCAGTAGTGGTTCACCTGCGCAAGCTCGGTGCCGTATTCCTCGGACGCGACCATCTTGCTTGCGGCAAAGTCGCGGCCCGCCAGCCAATCGAGGTTGCGCAGCGAGGCCCCGTCCAGCGGCTGCCCCGACCCGGTCAGGAAATCCACGGCCCGCAGGGCGCCGGGCGTCAGCCGCGGCCGGTTGATCCCGACCTCGGCAAAACCCTCGATCCCCGGACCGGCGCGGAACAGCGTCTTGCTTTCGCGATTGGCGCCAAAGGTCGGCCGGGCGGCCCGGGTAAAGGCCTCCGACAGAACCCGGCCCGGGAAGGTCAGGTTGCCGCCATCGCCGAAGATCCGCCAGGGGATCAGCATGCCGCGCGCCTCTCCGATCTCGGCCAGCAGGTCGTCCAGATGGCCGGCCCCGGCGTGGATGTTCAGGAACTCGTCCGCATCCAGCCAGATCACCCAGTCCCCCGGCGCCACGACACCGGCGGCATTCGCCGCCTGCGCCGCCGAGACCTGGGCCGACTGACCGGGCTTAAGGTCCCGGGGGTGGTGGTCGATGATCCCGGCCTGCGCCAGCGCCTCCAGCAGCTCGTGGCTGCCATCGGTGCAGTCGTTGGAATAGATCACCATCCGGTCGAAACCGATCGCCCGGTGATAGGCGATCCATTCCAACAGGAACGGGCCCTCGTTCTTGACGGCCGAGAAAAAGACCTTCTGAACCATGACCCGACCCTTTGCCCCGGCGTACCCTGAGTCCGCAGGCCTTAGCCCACGGACCCTTCCAGCGAGATCGCGACAAGCTGCTGTGCTTCCATCGCGAATTCCATCGGCAGAGCCTGCAGCACGTCCTTGCAGAAACCGTTAACAACCAGGGCCACGGCTTCCTCTTCGTCCATCCCGCGCGAGCGGCAGTAGAACAGCTGATCGTCATCCACCTTGGAGGTGGTCGCCTCGTGCTCCACGCGGGAAGAATTGTTCTTCACCTCGATGTAGGGCACCGTGTGGGCCCCGCACTTGTCGCCGATCAGCAGGCTGTCGCACTGGGTGTAGTTGCGCGCGTTCTTGGCCTTCGGATGCACCGAGACCAGGCCGCGATAGGTGTTCTGCGCGCGGCCCGCCGAGATGCCCTTGGACACGATCCGGGACTTGGTGTTCTTGCCAAGGTGGATCATCTTGGTGCCGGTATCGGCCTGCTGGAAGTTGTTGGCGATGGCGATCGAGTAGAATTCGCCCTGTGCATCATCGCCGCGCAGGATGCAGGAGGGGTATTTCCAGGTCACGGCAGAGCCGGTTTCAACCTGGGTCCACATCACCTTCGCCCGGTCGCCCCGGCAATCGGCGCGCTTGGTCACGAAGTTGTAGATGCCGCCCTTGCCGTTCTCGTCCCCGGGGAACCAGTTCTGAACGGTGGAGTACTTAACCTCGGCGTCTTCCTCGATGATGATCTCGACCACGGCGGCGTGCAGCTGCGCGGTGTCGCGCTGCGGCGCGGTGCAGCCTTCCAGGTAGCTGACGTAGCTGCCCTTGTCGGCGATGATCAGGGTGCGTTCGAACTGGCCGGTGTTCTCCGCATTGATGCGGAAATAGGTCGACAGCTCCATCGGGCAGCGCACGCCCGGCGGCACGTAGACGAAGGACCCGTCCGAGAAGACCGCGCTGTTCAGCGTCGCGTAGAAGTTGTCCGACACCGGAACCACCGAGCCAAGGTACTTCTTCACCAGCTCGGGATGTTCGCGGATCGCCTCCGAGATCGAGCAGAAGATGACGCCGGCTTCCTTCAGTTCCTTCTGGAAGGTGGTGCCCACGGAAACACTGTCGAAGACCGCGTCCACGGCGACCCGGCGCGGCGCCTCTTCCTCGCCCTCGGGGGCCTCGGGCGCCTCGACACCGGCCAGGATCATCTGCTCCTTCAGCGGGATGCCCAGCTTCTGGTAGGTCTCCAGCAGCTTCGGATCGACCTCGTCCAGCGACTTCGGCTTCACTTCCATGCTCTTGGGACGGGCATAGTAGTACTGCTTCTGGAAGTCGATCTCGGGGTAGTCGACCATCGCCCAGGAGGGCTCTTCCTTTTCCAGCCAGCGACGATAGGCCTGCAGACGCCAGTCGGTCATCCACTCGGGCTCTTCGTTCTTGGCCGAGATCAGGCGCACGATGTCCTCGTTCAGCCCCATCGGGGCGTAGTCCATCTCGATCTCGGTGTCCCAGCCGTACTTGTAGGTCGACACGTTGCGGACGGCATCCACCGTCTCCTGGTCGACGCCTTCCTTGACTTCGGGCCCCCGGATGTCTTCGGGCGTATCCATCTTGGTCATATCGCGTCCTATCTCTTACGCCGCACGCGCGCGGCGACGTTTTCTCTGCGCCAGCCAGGCAGTGGCAAAGCGCTCAAGCTCTTCATCGGTTGTCTCAAGACCCAGGCTGATCCGCAGCGCGCCCGAGGCGGCCTCCTCGTCATAGCCCATGGCCCGCAGCACATTGCTTGCCCTCACCTTGCCCGAGGAACAGGCCGAACCGGCACTGACCGCGAACCCGGCAAGGTCCATCTGCATCACCTGGGTCTCACCCTTCCAGCCGGGCGAGATCAGGCAGGTCGTATTCGGCAGCCGTGCCGCCTCCGATCCGGCGATCACCAGATCGGGAATGTCATCCCTCAGCCGGGCCTCCAGCCGGTCGCGCCGGGCCGCCACAGCCTCCCAGAGCCCGGCATCGAGGTCGCGCGCCGCCGCTTCCGCAGCCGCCCCGAACCCGGCAATGCCGATCACGTTCTCGGTACCGGCACGGCGCCCCATCTCCTGGCCGCCGCCCTTCAGCTGCGCCGCCAGGTCGGTGCCGCGCTTCAGCACCAGCGCCCCCACACCCTTCGGCCCGCCCAGCTTGTGCGCCGAGATCAGCGCCATACCGACCCCCAGCCAGTTGAAGGCCAGCGGCAGCTTGCCGAAGGCCTGGGTCAGGTCGCTGACCGCCAGCCCCTCCGGCAGTTTCTGGACCACGCCTGTTTCGCTGTTGGCCAGCTGCAGCGCCGATCCCGCGGGATCGGATACACTCACGATGCCCGCACCATCGACCGCCAGCACCGCCCGCCCCCAGGAGCGCACGGCATCATGTTCCACATCGGCCACGGCCAGGTCGCGCCCCGCCATGGCCAGCGCCGCCGCCTCGGTGGCCCCCGAGACAAAGACCACGTCGGCGCCATCGGCCCCAAGCGCAGAGGCCACCTGGGCCCGCGCCCGCTCGATCAGCGCCTTGGCGGCCCGCCCCTCGGCATGCACCGAAGAAGCGTTGCCCGCCACATCCATGGCCGCGATCATCGCCGCCCGGGCCTCGGCCCGCAGCGGCGTCGTCGCATTGTGATCCAGATACACTCGGCTCATGATCGGCACACCCGATGTCGCGCGATCCGCAACATCTTCATCTTTCCAAAAATATGGCGGGGGAGTCGCGCAGCGACGGGGGCAGAGCCCCCTTTCTCCCGCCGGGTTCTCACGACGCGGCACTCACCGGCTCGGCCGCCGCATCGGCATCATCCTCGTCGACCAGCACCAGCAGGCTCGGCACCGCCGGGCACGGGGCCAGGCCGTTGCGCACGACATCGGCCAGGGTGGTCTGGTGCAGGAACACGTAGACATGGGCCGAAAGCCCCTCCCAGAGCCGGTTGGTCATCGACTGCGCCCGGCTGCCCGAAAGCCCGCCCGATACGCCCGCGCCCTTGTGCATCGCGCTGACCGTCTCGTCCACCGCAGAAAGCACATCCAGGACGCGAATCTCTCCCGCCTCCCGCGACAGGCGGTAGCCGCCGCCCGGCCCGCGCACGCTCACCACCAGCCCGGCCCGGCGCAGCTTCACGAAAAGCTGCTCCAGATAGGGCAGCGAAATCGACTGACGCCGGGAAATATCGCCCAGGGCCACCAGGCTTTCCGCCGGTTGCAGGGCGATGTCCGACAGCGCCACCATGGCGTAACGTCCCTTGGTACTCAGTTTCACGAGGGGTTCTCTCCCGATCCTGCGCCTCGCCTGGCCCTCCGCTGGGACTGGCTGATTTCATTGACCTTCGCCCGCGTCCAGACTATCTCGGCTGGAAACCGGCAAACGGCCCGGATGAGCCGTTTAGAACATTTCTAAGGTGCCTGACCAAATTCGTCAAGAATGAAGGCGCCACCTGTGAGGAACCTTTCCATGCCCGAGGTCATCTTTCCCGGACCCGAAGGCCGTCTTGAAGGCCGTTACCACCCCCAGCGGGACCGGGACGCCCCGATCGCCATCGTCCTTCATCCGCACCCCCAGTTCGGCGGTACGATGAACAACAAGGTTGTCTACAACCTTCACTACGCCTTCTATAACATGGGCTTCACGGTCCTGCGTTTCAATTTCCGCGGCGTCGGCCGCTCCCAGGGCGAATACGACCAGGGCGTGGGCGAGCTTTCCGATGCCGCCTCGGCGCTCGACTACCTCCAGTCGATGAACTCGAACTCCAAGCACTGCTGGGTCGCGGGCTTCTCCTTCGGCGCCTGGATCGGCATGCAACTGCTGATGCGCCGCCCCGAGATCACCGGCTTCATCTCGGTCGCGCCGCCCGCCAACATGTACGATTTCTCGTTCCTGGCGCCCTGCCCCTCCTCGGGCCTGATCATCAACGGCGCCGCCGACCGCGTGGCGCCCCCCGCCGATACCCGCTCCCTGGTCTCGAAACTTCAGGAGCAGAAGGGAATCACCATCACCCACGAGGAAGTCGAGGGCGCAGGCCACTTCTTCTCCGAGGAAGAGCAGATGAACCAGATGATCGGTTCGGTCTCCGACTACGTGAAGCGCCGCCTCACCGAGACCACGCGCTGAACCATGACAGGGCCTGCCTCGACCGGGGCAGGCCTTGCACCTTTCCGCCCATGGGCCTACCCCACGCGCATAGCGACAGGAGCCCCCATGGACAGCACCCGCCTCGACGCCCAGCTTGCCTTCCTCACCGAGGCCGACAAGCTCAAGCGCGTCATCCGTGCCTCGACCCTCACCGACCAGTCCCGGCAGGAAAACGCGGCCGAACATTCCTGGCAGGCGGCGCTCGCGGCCATGGCCTGGCTGCCGGACCTCCCCGATCATCGCCTCGACCGCATCCTGTCGATGCTGCTGCTGCACGATCTGGTGGAAATCGACGCCGGCGATCAGCCCTTCGACGAACCCCACGATGCCGCGGCCCTGGAACGGGCCGAACGCGCCGCCGCCGAACGCCTCTTCGGGCTGCTGCCCGCCGACCAGGGCGCCGCCTTCCACGCCCTCTGGTCCGAATTCGAGGCAAAGGAAACCCCCGACGCCCGCCTCGCCAAATCCGTCGATTTCGGCGTGCCGGTGCTGCAGACCTTCGCCGCCTCGCCCCGCCGCGCCGACCACGTGGAGGGCACGCTGAGCAATCTCGCCACCGGTCGCGCCCGCCTGCTGGCCGAGACCCTGCCCGATCTGCACGCCCATCTCTCCGCCGCCTGCGCCGACACCGATCAGCCCGTCGCCGCCCGCGCCCGCTTCGTGGCCGAGGCCGACCGGCTGAAAACCGTGACCCGCGCCACCACCCTCACCGACGGTTCCCGGTTCGAGAACTCCGCCGAACATTCCTGGCACCTCGCCCTCTACGCGCTGACCCTTGGCGAACATGCCCCCGAGGGCACCCGGCCTTCCCGGGTGATCCGCATGCTGCTGCTGCATGACCTGGTCGAGATCGACGCCGGCGATGCCCCCCTCTACCTGCAGACCCCCGAAACCCAGGCCCTGATGGCCGAGAAGGAAGAGGCCGCCGCCGCCCGCCTCTTCGGCCTGCTGCCCGACACCGAAGGCGCCCCCCACCATGCCCTCTGGCAGGAGTTCGAAGCCGCCGAGACCCCGGATGCCCGCTTCGCCAAGGCCCTCGACCGCTTCCAGCCGCCGATGCAGAACATCGCCTCCAACGGCGTCTCCTGGCGCGCCAACAACGTCACCTACGAGATGATAGACACCCGCGTCGGTCGCGTCATCCGCCGCGCCACCCCTGCGCTCTGGGATCACATCGCCCCGAAGATCACCACGCTGCTGGCCTGAACCCGCCGCGCTCCCAGTCATCTGGCCCGAAATATCCCGGGGGAGCGCCGAAAGGCGCGGGGGCAGCGCCCCCTGCCGCCCTCAGCCCTTCGCCTTCGCGGCCTTTTCCTTGGCAACGACCTTCTCGGCCAGGTCCCGCGCGATGGCGAAGGCCCCCTTGATCCGATCCGCCTCCGTCGCCCAGTCCCGCCGCACGACGATCTTGTTGTCCTTGACCTTCGCGAGCCCGTTCTGGTCCTTCAGGAAGGCCACCAACCCTTCCGGAGAGGCGAAGCGGTCGTTGTGGAACTGGATCGTCGCACCCTTTGGGCCCCCGTCCAGCTTGGCAATCCCCGCCCGCTTGCACATCGCCTTGATGCGCACGAACAGCAGCAGCGTGTTGACCTCCTTGGGCAGCTTCCCGAAGCGGTCGATCAGCTCGGCGGCAAAGCCCTCCAGCTCGACCTTCTTCGACAGGCCCGACAGGCGCCGGTACAGCCCCAGCCGCAGGTCCAGATCCGGCACGTAATCTTCCGGGATCAGCACCGGCACGCCCAGGCTGATCTGCGGCGCCCAGTGTTCGTCGGCCTCGGTCAGCCCCTCCAGCTGGCCCGAGCGGATCTTGGCGATCGCCTCCTCCAGCATCGACTGGTACAGCTCGTAGCCGACATCGCGCATGTTGCCCGACTGCTCCTCTCCCAGCAGGTTGCCGGCGCCGCGGATGTCCAGATCCTGCGACGCCAGCGTGAACCCGGCCCCCAGCGTGTCCAGGCTGCCCAGCACCCTCAGGCGCTTCTGCGCGGCATCGGTCAGCGGCGCGCGGGGCTTCGTCGTCAGATAGGCATAGGCACGGGTCTTGGACCGGCCCACGCGCCCCCGGATCTGGTACAGCTGCGAGAGGCCGAACATGTCGGCCCGGTGCACCACCATCGTGTTGGCGCGCGGAATATCCAGACCCGATTCCACGATGGTCGTCGCCACCAGCACATCGTACTTGCCGTCGTAGAAGGCGTTCATCCGGCGATCCAGCTCTCCGGCGGCCATCTGCCCATGGGCGACGACAAAGCTCACCTCCGGCACCTGTTCCTTCAGGAAGGCCTCGATCTCGTCCAGATCGCTGACGCGGGGCACCACGAAGAAGCTCTGGCCGCCGCGGTAATGTTCGCGCAGCAGCGCCTCGCGGATGGTGACGCCGTCGAACTCGCTCACATAGGTCCGGATCGAAAGCCGGTCGACGGGCGGCGTACCGATGATCGAAAGGTCCCGCACCCCCGAAAGGCTCAGTTGCAGGGTACGCGGGATCGGCGTCGCGGTCAGCGTCAGCACGTGGATGTCGCTGCGCATCTCCTTCAGCCGCTCCTTGTGGCCGACGCCAAAGCGCTGCTCCTCGTCGATGATCAGCAGACCGAGGTTCTTGAAGCGGATGTTCTTGGCCAGCAGCGCATGGGTGCCGACCGCGATATCGACCGTGCCGTCGCCGATCCCCGAACGGGTGCGCGCGGCATCATTGGCGCTGACGAAACGCGACAGCGGGCTGACCTGAAGCGGGAAGCCCCGGAAGCGCTCGGCAAAGTTCTGGTAGTGCTGGCGGGCCAGCAGCGTCGTGGGTGCGATGACGGCGACCTGTACGCCCGACATGGCCGCCACGAAGGCCGCGCGCAGCGCCACCTCGGTCTTGCCAAAGCCCACGTCGCCGCAGACCAGCCGGTCCATCGGATGGCCCGAGTCCATATCCGTCAGCACATCCTGGATCGCAGAGAGCTGGTCGTCGGTCTCCATGTAGGGGAAGCGCGACAGGAAGCTGTCCCATTCGTGGCCCTGCACCTCCAGCAGCGGCGCGCGGCGCAGGGCGCGTTCGGCGGCGACCCGGATCAGCCGGTCCGCCATCTCGCGGATGCGCTCCTTCATGCGGGCCTTCTTGGCCTGCCAGGCGCCCCCGCCAAGCTTGTCCAGCAGACCCTCGTCGTGACCATATTTGGTCAGCAGCTCGATATTCTCGACCGGCAGGTAGAGGCGCCCGTTCTCGGCATATTCCAGCAGCAGGCATTCATGCGCCGCCCCCGCCGCCGTAATCACCTCCATGCCGTGATAGCGCCCGATGCCGTGATCGACATGGACCACCAGATCGCCGGCGCTGAGGCTTTGCGCCTCGGTCAGGAAATTGTCGGCCCGCCGCTTCTTGCGCGCGCCCCGGATCAGCCGGTCGCCCAGCACGTCCTGTTCCGAAATCACCGTCAGCGGACGGCCGTTCCACTTGCCCTCGAAGCCGTGCTCCAGCGGCCAGACCGCCAGATGCAGACCCGTCTTGCCGATGCGCCGGGCATCGGTGACAGGGATGGCCTCCTTCAGGCCCTCATCGGCGATCAGCCCTTCCAGACGTTCCCGCGCGCCCTCCGAATAGGAGGCGACAATCACCGGACCATCTTGAAGTTTAACTTTAACATGGTCTGCGAGAGATTTGAAAAGGCTTACATTCTCCAACTGCCGCTCTGGCGAGAAATTGCGCCCGATCCGTCCCCCGGCATCCAGTACGCCCGGCCCCGGAGACTGCGCCAGAGGCGACAGCGCGATCACCCGGCGGCCGGCAATCGCGGCCTCCCAGGCGGTGTCATCAAGATAAAGAAGCTTCGGCGGCACCGGCTTGTAGATGCTGTCCATCCGCTTGCGGTCGGCCATGGCGATGCGGCGGGTCTCGTACTGGTCGGCGATCGTCTCCCACCGCGACAGCCGCGCCGGGGTCACCTGATCGTCCAGCGTGATCGAGGCTTCGGGCAGGTAATCGAACAGCGTCTCCAGCCGGTCGTGGAAGAACGGCAGCCAGTGCTCCATCCCCTGCTGCTTGCGCCCGGCGCTGACCGCTTCGTAAAGCGGATCATCAGTGCCGGCGGCGCCGAACTCGATCCGGTAGTTCTGCCGGAACCGGGTGATCGCCGCCTCGTCCAGGATCACCTCCGAGACCGGCGCCAGCTCCACCACGTCCAGCGTTTCCGTGGTGCGCTGCGTCACCACGTCGAAACGGCGCGCCCCGTCCAGCACGTCGCCGAACATGTCGAGGCGCACCGGACCGCTTTCGCCCGGCGGGAAGATGTCGATTATACCGCCGCGGATCGCGTAATCACCCGGCTCCGTCACCGTGTTGGCCTGGGAAAAGCCCATACGGACCAGGAAGTTGCGCAGCGCCTTTTCATCAATGCGGGCACCGACGGCAGCACTGAAGGCGGCCTCGCGCAGGATCGCGCGCTCGGGCAGCCGCTGGGTCGCGGCATTCAGCGTGGTCAGCAGAACGTAGCGCGCGGGCATGCCATGCACCAGCCCCGCCAGCGTCGCCATCCGCGCCGCCGCGATGTCGGGGTTCGGCGACACGCGGTCATAGGGCAGGCAGTCCCAGCTGGGGAAGGTCACCACCGGCATGTCGGGGGCGAAGAAATGCAGCGCGTCGGCCATAGCCGCCAGGCGGCGATCATCCCGCGCCACATGCAGCACCGGGCCGCCGCTCTTTTCGACCTCGGCAAGGATCAATGCCGCGTCAAAGCCCTCCGGCGCGCCGCCGAGCGTGATCCGTCCAGGTTGTGCCATCCGATTACCGTCCCAGAATGCCGTGCAGGGCGTTGACATACATGCCCCAGGCCGATGTGGCCAGAACCGCGATCAGGCCGACCGCCTGGATCGACACCCGCAACCGGCGCAGCCGCAGCAGCAGGCCCGCGGTATCGGGACGCTCGCGGCCCATGCGGCGAAAGCTTTGCAGGCTCATCAGCCAGCACAGGCTCAGCGGAAACAGGATCAGGAAGGCGGCCTGACCGAATTCCACGTCATAAAGGAATCCCAGCAGCGCCAGCACGGTCAGAAGAAAGGTGCCCAGCCCCGCGAACCAGACGCCCTGACGCTCGACCAGCGTCTCGGCCCGGATCGCCCGGATCCGCACGAGATCGTGAAGGTCGCGCTCGGCCGCGCTGCCCTCGGCCTGCGCCTCGGCCGCCAGGGCATGGGGCACGCCCACCAGCAGGCTGCCGGCGAAGGTCCAGATCCCCGCCAGGACGATCCAGAACCAGAGATTTGAAAAGGACCTGAGGTCCAGAAGGGCGAGGATCAGGGTGAGGGCATCCACCGGCCGGGTTCCTTTTCTCTGGCTTCGCTGCGCCGCAGCCATATAGCCCGGACCGCACCGTTTTCCCAGCCCCGAGGCCCGCCACCCCCTTCAGGTCACCCTTGAGCTTGCCGCCGCCCCGTGCCAAGCCTTGCCCCGCATATTGTGAGAGGTCCCCCATGCAGCCCGTTCACGCGCCCTTCCCCGCCACCCGCCTGCGCCGCACCCGAGTTTCTTCGGGCATCCGCGACCTGGTTCAGGAAAACAAGCTCGACACCCGGGACCTGATCTGGCCGGTCTTCGTCTGCGAGGGCGAAAACCACGAAGAGCCCGTGCCCTCGATGCCCGGCGTCATGCGCCGCAGCGTCGACAAGCTGGCCGAGGCGGTCTCGGAGGCCTATGACCTGGGCATTCCGGCGGTCGACATCTTCCCCTACACGCCGAGCGACAAGCGCAGCGCCGATGCCTCCGAGGCCTGGAACCCCGAGAACCTGTCGAACCGCGCGACCCGCGCCATCAAGGCCGCCTGCCCCGAGATGCTGGTGATGACCGACGTGGCGCTCGATCCCTATTCCGACACCGGCCATGACGGCTACGTGAAGGACGGCTACGTGGTGAACGACGAAACCGTCGAGGCCCTGGTCAAGCAGACCCTGTCCCAGGCCGAGGCCGGCGCCGACATCATCGGCCCCTCCGACATGATGGACAACCGCATCGGCGCGATGCGGGCCGCGCTGGAAAAGAACGGCTTCCAAAACGTCATGATCCTGTCCTATGCCGCGAAATACGCCTCGGCCTTCTACGGGCCCTTCCGCGATGCGGTTGGCGCGGCTGCCTCCCTCAAGGGCGGCGACAAGAAGACCTACCAGATGAACCCCGCCAATACCGACGAGGCGCTGCGGCTCGTGGCCCGCGACCTTTCGGAAGGCGCGGACATGGTGATGATCAAGCCCGGCATGCCCTATCTCGACATCTGTCGCCGGGTGAAGGACCAGTTCGGCGTGCCGACCTTCGCCTACCAGGTCTCGGGCGAATACGCGATGCTGCAGGCGGCCGCGCAGAACGGCTGGCTGGACGGCGACAAGGTGATGGTGGAAAGCCTGATGGCCTTCAAGCGCGCCGGCTGCGACGGCGTGCTGACCTATTACGCACCCGAATTCGCCCGCAAGTTCGGATCCGCCTGAACCCCGGCCCTGTCGCCGCAAAGGGTGACAGGGCGCCCGGTTCCGGGTATCCCTCGGGCCAAGGGCCGGTCAACGGCCCGCCCGGTCCCCGCGGGGACCCCCAAGAGAGGCAGTGAGATGAGCGATCAATCCCCCAACCGGCTCTCGCGCCGAGGTTTCACCTTGGCCGCGCTGGCCAGCCTTCCCGCGCTGGCGGCCTGCGCCGGTGGCGTCGGCAGCAATGGCGGCGCCGAGATCGACGCCCGCGTCGATGCCACGCTCCAGCAGATGTATTCGGAATATCCCGCCACCCGCGAACTGTCGCAGAAGGCCGCCGGCATGCTGGTCATGCCGCTGATCACCGAGGCAGGCCTGGGCATCGGCGGCGGTTACGGGCGCGGCGCCCTGCGCGTCGGCGGCGCCACGGTGGATTACTATGCCGCCACCCGGGCCAATATCGGCCTGCAGATCGGCGCCCAGCAATATGCCCATGTGCTGTTCTTCATGACCGATGCCGCCCTGGCCGAGTTCCGCCGCTCCGATGGCTGGGCCGCCAGCGCCGATGCCACCCTGGTCTTCTCGAACCAGGGCCAGACCATCCGCGCCGACACCACGACCTCGCTGTCGCCGGTGATCGCGGTGATCTTCGGCCAGGCCGGCCTCAAGGTCGGCGCCACGGTCGAGGGGCTGAAATACTCCCGCATCCTGCCCTGACCTCCGGGCCCGGTGCGCGCGCCCTGGCATTTTCTTGTCGAAAATACCTCCGCCGGAGGCACCGGCCCGCAAGGGCCGGTTTCCGCCCCCGGGCGCGCGGCCTCAGTGGTAGCGAAACTCTCCCACGACCTGGCGCCACTCTCCGCTGGCCAGCTTGCGGCGATGGGCGAAGCGCACGGAATGCAGCGGCCCCTCGATCTCGCTCTGCCAGAAGGCGATGAAGCGGAACAGCCGCGGATGGTCCGGCGCCAGGTCGTAATCCTGCCACAGGAAGCTGTTGAGGACATGGCGATGGTCGGGCATGCGGTAGAAGAACTCCGCCGTCGTCAGCCCGTATCCCTTCAGCAGAAGCTCGGTTTCCGTCATTCGATCCCTCCGAATTTGCCGGACACTCTTCGAAGCTTGGCATGAAGGGATTACTTTTCAACGAAAACAGTATGTTGGCAGCCAATCCCTCTGGCTGCCAACGGCAGGCAGGCGCAAGGATTGCACCCAAGATAAGCCCGGTGCTATAGTCTGCCCAACAAGATGTAGAAGATCCGACCAGACAGGCGAACCTCGTGACCGATACTCCGGAAACCCCTGAAAACGAAGACGAAAAAGCGGCACCGGGTCCTTCCGTGCCCTCCGTCTCCATCGCCGAGGAGATGAAGACCTCCTACCTCGACTATGCCATGTCGGTCATCGTCAGCCGGGCCATTCCCGACCTGCGCGACGGCCTAAAACCTGTGCACCGGCGGATCCTCTTCGCCATGAACGAGGTCGGCAACACCCACGACAAGCCCTACCGGAAGTCCTCGCGCCCCGTCGCGGACACCATGGGTAAGTACCACCCCCACGGCGATGCGGCGATCTACGACGCGCTGGTGCGGATGGCGCAGGACTTCTCCATGTCGCTGCCGCTGCTGGATGGTCAGGGCAACTTCGGCTCGATGGACGGCGACAAGGCCGCGGCCTTCCGCTACACCGAAGTCCGGATGGACAAGGTCGCCAACTACCTTCTCGACGACATCGACAAGGACACGGTGGACTTCCAGGACAACTACGACGGCAAGGACCGCGAACCCACGGTTCTGCCCGCGAAGTTCCCCAACATGCTGGTCAACGGCGCCGGCGGCATCGCCGTCGGCATGGCCACCAACATCCCGCCCCACAACCTGGGCGAGGTCTGCGATGCCACCCTGGCGCTGATCGAGAACCCGGACCTTTCGACCGAGGACCTGATCCAGTACATCCCCGGCCCCGACTTCCCCACCGGCGGCATCGTCCTGGGCCGTTCCGGCGCCCGCAAGGCCTATCTTGAAGGCCGCGGCAGCGTCATCCTTCGCGCCAAGACCCATATCGAGGAACTGCGCAAGGACCGCTACGGGATCATCATCGACGAGATCCCCTACCAGGTGAACAAGGCCGCGATGATCGAGAAGATCGCCGAGCAGGTCCGCGAGAAACGTCTTGAGGGCATCGCCCATGTGCAGGACGAATCCGACCGCGACGGCGTGCGCGTGGTGATCGAGCTCAAGCGCGACGCCACCCCCGATGTCGTGCTGAACCAGCTGTTCCGCTTCACGCCGATGCAGACCACCTTCGGCTGCAACATGCTGGCGCTGAACGGCGGACGCCCGGAAACCCTGTCCCTGTACGGCTTCCTGTCGGCCTTCGTCGATTTCCGCGAGGATGTCGTTGCCCGCCGCACCGCCTACCTGCTGCGCAAGGCCCGCGAACGGGCCCACCTGCTCTGCGGCCTCGCGGTTGCCGTCTCGAACGTCGACGAGATCGTCGCGACCATCCGCGCCTCGGCCGATGCGGCGGATGCCCGTGAAAAGCTGATGACGCGCCGCTGGCCGGCAAGCTCGATCCTGGAATACATCAAGCTGATCGACGATCCGACCCACACGATCAACGAGGACGGCACCTACAACCTCTCCGAGGCCCAGGCCCGCGCGATCCTCGAACTGCGCCTCCAGCGCCTGACCCAGATCGGCGTCAAGGAAGTCACCGACGAGCTGCAGGAACTGGCCGGCAAGATCCGCGAATACCTCGAAATTCTCGGCTCGCGCGAGCGCATCATGGAGATCATCTCGAACGAGCTGCGCGAGATCCGCGACCAGTTCGCCGTGCCGCGCCGCACCGAGATCGCCGACTGGTCCGGCGACATGGAAGACGAGGACCTGATCGAGCGCGAGGACATGGTCGTCACCGTGACTGCTGGCGGCTACATCAAGCGCACGCCGCTGGCCGATTTCCGCGCCCAGAAGCGCGGCGGCAAGGGCCTGTCGGGCGGTGCGATGAAGGATGACGATGCCGTCACCACCCTCTTCGTCGCCAATACCCATACCCAGCTGCTGTTCTTCACCACCGAGGGCATGGTCTACAAGCTGAAGACCTGGCGTCTTCCCGCCGGTGGCCGGACCTCGAAGGGCAAGGCGATCGTCAACATCCTGCCCATCCCGACCGGGGTCTCCATCGCCGCGATCATGCCGGTCGACCGGGCCGAGGAAGACTGGGGCGATCTGCAGATCGTCTTCGCGACCTCCGCCGGCACCGTGCGCCGCAACGCGCTGTCGGACTTCACCAACGTCATGCGCAACGGCAAGATCGCGATGAAGTTCGAGGGCGAAGCCGAGGGGATGCGCCTGATCAACGCCCGCATCTGCGGCCCCGAGGACGACGTGATGCTGTTCACCCGCTCGGGTCGGGCCATCCGCTTCCGCTCCGAGGACGTCCGCGTCTTCAACTCGCGCAACTCGACGGGTGTACGCGGCGTGAAGCTGGCCGAGAACGATGAAGTCGCCTCGATGTTCGTGCTGCCGCACTTCCTCGCCGAAAGCGACGAGCGTGCCTCCTACCTCAAGATGCGTCGTGCCATGGCCGGCGATACCGAGGCGACCGAGGACGAAGAAGGCAATGCCGACATGCCGCTGAGCCAGGAACGCTATGCCGAGATGTCTGCGGCGGAAACGCTGATCCTGACCATCACCGACGGCGGCCATGGCCATATCAGCTCTTCGCACGACTATCCGGTGCGCGGCCGTGGTGGTCAGGGCGTGACCGCATGGGAGAAATCCATGCGTTCGGGCCCGATCATCACCGCCTTCCCGGTCGAGATGGACGACCAGATCATGCTGGCCACCTCGCGCGGTCAGTCGATCCGGGTGCCGGTCGACGGGATCTCGTTCCGCTCGCGCAGCGCAGGCGGTGTGCGCGTGTTCAATACCGGCAAGGATGAGCACGTTGTTTCTGTTGCCCGCATCGTCGACCAGGGCGATGATGAGGAAAATGCAGGCCCCGCCGAGGATTGATCCGGCGGGCACTTGAGGAAGAATAGACGTGAAGAATTGGGACGACCTGCGCTACCTCGTTGCGGTGCACAAGACAGGCTCGATGAGCGCGGCGGCGCGGTTGCTGGATACCAATCCGGCAACCGTCTCCCGGCGTCTGGCGCGCCTGTCAGAGACCCTGGGATTTGATCTTTTTCTGAAGACCCCCCAGGGATGGACCGCCAACGAGGCGATCACCGATCTGATCGAAAGCATTACCGCCTTCGAGAATGAAATCGAGAGCTACCTGAACGCGCGCGATCAGGCGCCCGACCACGTCACCGGTCACATCAATATCGGCTGCCCTCCCTCGATTGCCAGTTTCGTCCTTTTCCCGGGACTGCGCCAGTTCCTTGCCAGCAACCCCGGGCTTGAAATTACCTTCACCGGTCAGTTCTACCAGGATGCGCTTGGCGACAACGACCTGTTCGTCTCGGCGGCGCGGCCCCAGCAGGGACGCCTCGTGGTGCGCTACATCGGCAAGTACCACACCAATGTCTACTGCTACGAGGACAGTCCGCGCGACGCCGGCTGGATCGGTCTGCACAACAAGCACGACCGCTATCCGCCCGCCCAGCACGCCCGCAACATTCTGGGCGGCCGCGATCCGGTGATCCGCGTCGAAAGCCTGACCGAGGTGCTCTCGACCGTGCAGGGCACCCGCCTGCCCGGCCTGATGCCCACGATCGCGGCAACCCAGGATCCGCGCCTGGTGCCCTTCGATCCCGAATCGGAACCGCTCCAGACGCCTCTCTACCTCTGCTTCCACGAAACCCGTCGCAAGGACCCGCTGCTGCAGCTGGTCGCCGACTGGATCGCCGAGCAGTTCAACGGCATCGAGGGGCTCTGAGCCGCCGAGGGTGCCGCGTGCCTGTGCGATCCGGCATGTCCTTTTTCGCACAGGCGCCATTGTCTGAAACGAAATATGCAAGTGCAGACAGGCTTATGACGGTCGGGCCGGCAGAATTCCTGTTTGTTTCTGGGATCAGAATGGTTAAACTAATCCCTGTGACTAATTGAAGTTGCACCCAGGTTTCCAGCGACCGGATTTCCTTCGCAGAGGCGAAGGTCAGCGTGTCCCTAGGAGGGTCTCTATAGATGCCCGTTCAGCAGCGGTTCTTCTGAGCCGTAGAGATCTTTCTAACAAGGCTTGACGCTTCTACCCCGTCAATCCCTTCACTTGGGCCGGCCCGAACAGCCGGCCCAATTTTTTTGCCAGATCCGCAAATGAAAATGGCCCCTTGCGGGGCCATGCTCAGGTTCTGCGTGAAGACCTTACAGGTAGTAGATCTCGCTGAACTTGGTCTCGATGTAGCGCAGCAGCGGCTCCGCGTCCGGGGCCTTGCCGCAGGCATGGGTGATGGTGTCGCGCGGCTCGCGCAGCCCGCCGTGGCGTTGCAGGTTGTCGCGCAGCCAGTCGGTCGCCGGCGTGGTGATCCCCTGCGCCAGGCTGGCATCCAGATCCGGCAGATCCGCGCGCAGCGCTTCGTGCAGGCAGCCGGCATAGACATTGCCCAGGGCATAGGTCGGGAAATAGCCGAACAGCCCCAGCGACCAGTGCACATCCTGCAGGCATCCCAGAGAGGGCTTGGGCACCGCATAGCCGAAATCGGCCGCGAACCGGGTGTTCCAGGCCTCTTCCAGATCGCCGACTTGCAGCGTTCCGCCAATCAGTTGCTGCTCAAGATCAAAGCGCAACATGATGTGGAGGTTGTACTGAAGCTCATCCGCCTCGGTGCGGATGAAATCCTTCTGGACGCGGTTCACCGCCGCGTAGAAGGCCTCGGGCGTGTCGATGCCGAAATCGCCATAGGCCCTGCGGAACCTGTCGAACAGCCAGCCGGTGAAGGCGCGCGAACGGCCCAGCTGGTTCTCGTAGATCCGGCTCTGGCTTTCATGCACCCCCATCGAGACGCCCTGACCCAGCGGGCTGAGCGCATAGGACCGGTCGATGTTCTGCTCGTAGCAGGCATGGCCGGTCTCGTGGATCGTCGAATAGAGGCTGTTGAACGGATCCTCGGGGTTGGTGCGGGTGGTGATGCGCACATCATCGCCCGACCCCGACGAGAACGGGTGCACCGCCTTGTCGATCCGCCCCCGGTTCAGGTCATAGCCGAAGGCCAGTGCGATCTCCCGCGTGAGCGCCATCTGGGCGGCTTCGTCGAAGCTGCCCTCGGCCCCCTTGGGCGCGGGTTTCTCAAGCACGCGGGCGCGCAGATCGACCAGCCGGGGCCGCATCGCGTCGAAGATCGCGCCCAGCTCGGCCGCGGTGGTGCCGGGTTCGTAATCGGCGATCAGCGCATCATAGGGCGTGCCCTCGCCCGCCAGCGCCGCGCCCTCTTCCTGACGCAGCGCGATGACCCGCGACAGCACCGGGGCGAAGGCGGCGAAATCGTCCTTTTCGCGCGCCTCGGCCCATTGGCCCTGCGCAAGCGAGGTCACGCGCGCCAGTTCCACCGCCAGCCGCTCGGGGATCTTGACCGACCGCTCGTAGCTGCGCCGGATCAGCCGCAGCTTGGCGGCATCGGCCTGCGACATCTCCTGACCCTCGCAGGCGGCCAGCCAATCGCCCAGGCGCGGATCGGTGCGCCGGGCGTGCAGCACGCTTTCCAGCGCCGCGGTTTCCTCGCCACGCTGGTGCCCGGCGCCGCGCGGCATCATGGTTTCCTGATCCCAGCTCAGGCGCCCGGAGACCTGCGCCAGCGCCTCGGTGTCCTTCTGGAAGGCCAGAAGATCGTTCAGTGCCTGCATGGTGTTACCCCCGGATGCCGCTGACGACGGGATAGGCCGCCATGAAGCGGGCCCGGATGATCAGCACGAAGGTCAGGACCGCGACGAGCTGGTGCGTGATGGCGACATGCACCATGGCCGCCGTCATGACCGTGGTGATGCCCAGCAGAACCTGCACCAGCATGGAAATCCAGGCAATCATGAAGGCCCGGCGCGTCGCCGCATTGGGCGAACGGTTGCCCTTGAGGAAGCAGACGGTCCCGTAGATGAACACCAGATAGCCGAAGCAGCGGTGGATGAACTGCACAAGACCGGGGTTTTCCAGGAAGTTGTGCCAGATCGGCTGAATGTCGAAGGCATAGGGCGGGAAGAATTGCCCGCCCATCAGCGGCCAGTCGGTGAAGGAGCGGCCCGCGTCGATGCCGGCGGTCAGCGCGCCCAGCAGCACCTGCAGGAACAGCATGTGCATCCAGCCGGTGGACATGCCGAACAGCTTTTTCTCGCGCGCGCGGCGGGCCTGCATCAGGTCGCGTTCCTCGCGGCCAAGAGCGTAGACGAACCAGGCGATGAATCCGAGGATAGTGAAGGCCACGCCCAGGTGGATCGCCAGGCGATAGGAGGCGACCCGCAGCATGTCGCCGCCCAGTCCCGAGGAGACCATCCACCAGCCGACGGCGCCCTGCACGGCGCCCAGGACGCCGATGCCGAAGCAGCGGCCCTTCCAGCCCTGCGGGATCTTGCCAAGCGCCCAGAAGCCGAAGAAGCCAAGCGCCCAGACCAGCCCGATGGCGCGGCCAAGGTTGCGGTGGCTCCATTCCCACCAGTAGATCTGCTTGAAGTCCGACAGCTGCATCCAGCTGTTCTGCTCGGTGAACTGCGGGATCTGCTTGTAGAGGTCGAATTCGTGCTGCCAGGCCGCCTGGCCCATCGGCGGCAGCGCCCCGGAAAGCGGCTTCCACTGGGTGATCGACAGCCCCGAGTCGGTCAGGCGCGTCAGCCCGCCAAGCGCGATCATCGCCACCACCATGAGGAACAGCAGCGCCATCCAGATCCGGACCGCCCGCCGCGAACCGCGCCGCGCGCCGTCGATGGCGCCGGTGCGGATCTCGGGCTTCTGCGTCTCCGAGACGTCTTCGAAAATGCTTCTCTTCTGGCTCATACCAGTCTCCTTCGGCCCGGACAGGGGGCTGCCCGGAGATGAATTCGGGCTTACTCGCCGCGTTCCTTCCAGCGCACCATCTGGCGCAGGATGCCATGCAGCATCTGCACGTCCGAACGCGTCAGCGGCATCCGGCTCCAGAGGTTGCGCAGCACGATCTTCATGCCCTCGGCCTTGGTCTCGGGGAAGAAGAAACCGGCCTCGTCGAGGCGGGATTCATAATGCTCCGAGAGCTTCTGGATCTCGACGTTGGAGGCCCAGTCGGCGCCGGCAAGCTCGGTGCGCTCGGCCTCGACATCGCCGGCCTGGCGGCGCCATTCATAGGCCGTCAGCAGCACGCATTGCGCAAGGTTGAGCGAGGCGAACTCGGGGTTCACCGGCACGTTGATGATGGCATTGGCGCGCGCGATGTCGTCGTTTTCAAGACCCGCGCGTTCGGGGCCGAACAGCACGGCAACCTTTTCACCGCCCTGGATCTTTTCGCGCGCGATTTCCATGGCGCGCTCGGGGGTGACCACGGGCTTGGTGAGGCCACGGGCACGCGCGGTGGTGGCGAAGACATAGGTGCAGTCGCCGATCGCGTCATCGGTGGTCTCGGTCAGCTGCGCCTCGTCCAGCAGGCGCCCGGCACCCGAGGCCAGCGCCACGGCGCGCGGGTTCGGCCAGCCATCCCGGGGATCGACGATGCGCATCCGGTCGAGGCCGAAATTCCACATCGCGCGGGCGGCGCCTCCGATATTCTCTCCCATCTGGGGACGGACGAGGACGAAAACGGGCTGCGACATGGGGTTCCTTTCTCTGCTTGGCCCTCGTCTAGCCGGGTGCGCAAGGGGTGTCGAGGGCGTGTGGCAAGCCACGTCGCATCATATCTGCGTGGGCGTGCGTTGCGGGCTGGCGACATGCATATTTGGGGAAAGATGAAGGGAGTTTCGGTGCAATCCCTTTGCCTCTGTCCGGGGGGCGCGGTATAGCGGCGCGAACTTTCAAGAGGATCTGACATGTCTCAGGACGAAAAGCCCCAGATCTACCTGATCTCGCCGCCGGAATTCGACCTGATGGAATTCCCCGAGCAGCTGGCCCGGGTGCTGGATTCCCAGGAGATCGCCTGCGTGCGGCTGGCGCTTGCCACCCATGACGAGGACCGGCTGTGCCGGGCCGCCGACATGCTGCGCGAAGTGAGCGAGCCGCGCGACGTGGCGCTGGTGATCGAACGCCACATCCTGCTGGCCGAACGGCTGGGTCTGGACGGGGTGCATCTGGAGGACGGCTCGCGCTCTGTGCGCAAGGCCCGCAAGGCGCTTGGCAACGATGCCATCGTCGGCGCCTTCTGCGGCACCTCGCGCCATGACGGCATGAGCGCGGGCGAAGCGGGCAGCGATTACGTCTGCTTCGGCCCCTCCAGCGAGACCGCGCTGGTCGACGGCACCGTCGCCCCGTTCGAGCTGTTCGAATGGTGGTCGCAGATGATCGAGGTTCCGGTGGTCGCCGAGGGCGGGCTGGACATCGAGACCATCGCGAAACTTTCTCCCGTCACCGATTTCTTCGGCATCGGCGAGGAAATCTGGCGCGCCGAGGATCCGGTGGCCGCACTGGCAAAGCTGACCGCCGCCTTCTGAGGGCGATCTGCCGGCAGGCCCCTCAGCGGGCCTGCTGGAAATCCCAGGGCATGCCGCCACGCACCACCGCCTCCGCGGCTGCGGCAAGCTCCTTCCGGCCCCGGAAATCGGAGACCTTCAGGGGGGCGTGATAGATCACCTCCACGCTGCCCTGCCGCCGGGTGCCCAGCACCTTGGCCAGATGCGCGCCGAATTCCATGTCGCCCCACCAGCCATAGAAGCGCGGCTCGGCCCCCTCGGGGGGGCGGTAGAGCGTGGTCACCGGCTGGATCCACAGCACCTCGCGCAGATCCTCGGCAAAGAAGGCCGCGAAGAGCGAGGATTTGAAGGGCAGCACCCGGCGCCCGTCGGTCGAGGTCCCCTCGGGGAAGAACATCAGCGTCTGGCCCAGCAGCAGGCGGTCGCGGAAGATCTGTTCCTGCACCTTGGCCTCGGCGCGGTTGCGGTTGATGAAGACGGTGCCGGTGGCCTTGGCCAGCACGCCGATGCCCGGCCAGCCCGCGACCTCGGACTTCGAGACGAAGAAGACCGCGCGGGGGGCGGACAGCGTGAAGATGTCGCTCCAGGAGACGTGGTTGGCGACCATGGCACCACGCTGGCGCATCGGCTGGCCGGTGACCTTCAGCCGGATCCCCGAGATCGCGAAGAAGGCCCGGCAGACCGTGCGCTGGAACCAGGGCGTGACGGGGCGGCGTTCGCCGCAGAGTGGCCGTTCGACCAGCCGCACCAGCAGCAGCAGCACGAGGCCGATCCCGCAGATCAGCAGGAAGGGCACGGCGCGCAGGGCAAACAGCAGCCAGCCCGCCCCCGTCGGTTTCGGTTCGGGGGGGGTGTCTTCGGAATACCAGGTGTCGCTCATGTCAGCCGCGCAGAAGAAGGCGGCTCTGCTTCTCGTTCAGCGTCTGGCTGTCGAGGATCAGGCAGATGTCCACCGTGTTGAAGGCATGGTCCACGTAGGCGCCCTCGCCCACGACACCGCCCAGTTTCAGATAGCCCTTGATCAGCGGCGGCACGGCGCGCATCGCCGCCAGCCGGTCGATCTGCGCCTCCGGCATCAGGTCCATGGGCTGGAAGGCCTCGGGCCGGGCGCGCACGCGCAGCGCCTCGGGCGCCAGGTGACGGGCATGCAGCAGCGAGAGCGAGGGCGCCAGCGGCGCGATCTCTGTGCCATGGAAGGAGGCGGTGCCGAACAGCACCTCGATGCCGCGTTCGCTGACATACTCGGCGACCGCGTTCCACATCAGCATCATCGCCGGGCCGCCGCGATAGTCGGGATGCAGGCAGGAGCGCCCCAGCTCCAGCAGCTTGCGCCCCGAGGCGCGCAGCACCGTCAGGTCGTATTCATCCTCGCCGTAGAACTGCCCGGCCTCGGCGGCGCGGGCATCGGTCAGCAGACGATAGACGCCCACCACCGGATCCGAGGGCCGCGCATGGTCGAACAGCAGCAGGTGGTCGAAGAAGGGATCGAAGCGGTCGCGTTCAAGACGCGCCGCGTGATCCACCAGCGCCCCGCCGCCGCCCAGTTCCTCGACGAAGACGCGGTAGCGCAGGCGCTGTGCGGCAAGCAGCTCGGCCTCGGTTCTGGCAAGACGGGCTTCGAATTGGGGCTGGGGCCGGGTCATGCCACTCCGTTCACTTACCGGATCAATCGGGTCCGGCCCTTCTAGGGAATGCCCAGAGCCCACGCAAGAGAGCAGCCGCCGCCGCCCCGCATCACGCTTTCGCTAACCCACAAGTATGGGTTGTGTTAATAACTTGGTAACCAGATTTTCGTTTGGTCAGTCAAAGACTGGAATGAGGTCGATCCGCGATCCGTCGATCACGACCTTCCCCTCGTCCGGAAAGTTGACTGTGATACGACCCGCGATATTTGATTGAACCTGCCCGACCCCCCAATCCGGCTTCATGGGGTGGCGCACAAGCATTCCGGGTTCGAGGAGATCGTTCAATGAACTCACTTCGGGCTCCTACGTCTAGAAAGGGAAAGCCGACACATGATGCAGAATAGCCATCTCCTTGCGTCGCTCATAGGGTCGCGCATCTGCCACGACCTGATTTCTCCTGTCGGCGCGATCCAGAACGGGATCGAGCTTCTGTCGCTGGAAGGGGCCGTGCGCGGCCCGGAAATGCTGCTGATTTCCGACAGCGTCAGCGCCGCCTCCGCCAAGATCCGCTTCCTGCGCATCGCCTTCGGCATGGCCGGCGCCGGCCAGAAGATCGGCAAGCGCGAAGTGGCCTCCATCCTTGATGACCTGAGCCAGAGCGGCCGCGTCACCTATGACTGGACCCCGATCGGCGATTTCGACCGCAAGGACATCCAGGAGGTCTTCCTGGCCCTGCTGTGCTTCGAAAGCGCCATGCCCCATGGCGGCGTGATCTCGGTCACGCGCTCCGATGACGATGGCTGGGAAGTGTCGGGCCCGGCGCAGCGCCAGCGCCCCGATGGCAAGCTCTGGACCATCCTGGAAACCAACGAAGGCGCCGAAACCGTGATGCCCGCCCATGTGCAGTTCGCCCTTCTGCCCGCCCTGGTGGCGGAGCGTTTCGGCAGGATCACCCTGCACGAGACCGCCGACAGCCTGACGATCACCTTCTGATCGCCGGATCCGGCGCCTGAAGATCCCGCAGCGGGGCGTCCATCGGGCGCCCCGAAAAGCATCAGGGCGCCCAAGAATGCATCATGCACTGCGACATCGGCGCACGGGCGCCGATCCCCGAAGGCCCGTTCGGGGGCTCCGAAGACCGGCGTGCAGGTTCAGGCGCGGGTGGTGCCGTCGCCGACCACCAGGTACTTGAAGCTGGTCAGCTGCTCGGCGCCCACGGGGCCGCGGGCATGCATCTTGCCGGTGGCGATGCCGATTTCCGCACCCATGCCGAATTCACCACCATCGGCGAACTGGGTGGAGGCGTTCCACATCAGGATCGCGCTGTCGACGCGTTCGAAGAAGCGCTGCGCGACGGCGGCGTTCTCGGTCAGTACGCAGTCGGTGTGGTTCGAGGAATAGGTGCGGATATGCGCGATGGCGCCGTCCACGTCGTCCACGATCTTCGCCGCGATGATGCTGTCGAGGTATTCACAGCCCCAGTCATCCTCGCTTGCCGGGACCACGGAGGCCATCTTCTGCACGGTCTCGTCGCCGCGCACCTCGACCCCCTTTTCGACCAGCGCGCGCACCAGGTCGGCGCCCAGCGTCTCGGCGATGTCGCGGTGGATCAGCAGGCATTCGGCGGCGCCGCAGATCCCGGTGCGCCGGGTCTTGGCGTTCAGCACGACCTTCATCACCTTCTCGGGATCGGCATCCTTGTCGACGAAGATGTGCACGATGCCTTCCAGGTGGGCGAAGACCGGCACCCGGGCCTCGCGCTGCACCAGCCCGACCAGACCCTTGCCGCCGCGCGGCACGATCACGTCGATATAGGAGGTCATCGTCAGCATCTCGGTGACGGCGGCGCGGTCGCGCGTCGGCACCAGCTGGATCGCGGCCTCGGGCAGGCCGGCGGCACGCAGCCCCTCCAGCAGGCAGGCATGGATCGCGCGCGAGGAATGGAAGCTTTCCGAGCCGCCGCGCAGGATCACCGCATTGCCCGCCTTCAGGCAGAGCGCCCCGGCATCGGCGGTCACGTTCGGACGGCTTTCGTAGATCACGCCGATGACGCCCAGAGGCGTGCGCACGCGGCGGATGTGCAGGCCGGTCGGGCGATCCCATTCGGCCATGACCTCTCCCACCGGGTCCTGCTGCCCGGCGATGGCGCGCAGGCTGTCAACGATGCCGCGAATGCGGTCCTCGTCCAGCTTCAGCCGGTCCATCATGGCGCCGGTCAGGCCCTTTTCGGCCCCAAAGGCCAGGTCCTTGGCGTTTTCCGCGATGATCGTCGCACGGGCGGCCCAGACCGCATCGGCGGCCCCGGTCAGCGCGGCCTGCTTGGCCTCGGCGCTGGCGAAGGCCAGCTCGGCGGCGGCGGCCTTCGCCGCGCGACCGATGCCGTCCATGATCTCGTGAATGTCCTGAGCGTCCTTCATCGGCTCATCCTCCTCGAAGTCTCAGTCCCCGACGTGCAGGGTCAGCGTCATGTCGTCCCGGTGCACCAGCGCGGCGCGGCCCGGATAGCCCAGCAGGGCCTCGATCTCGTGGCTCTGGTGACCGGCCAGCTGCGTCGCCTCCTCGGCGGTGTAGCGGGTCAGCCCCTGCCCCAGAACGTGGCCCTCCGGGTCCAGAAGTTCCACCGCGTCGCCGCGACCGAAGCCGCCCTCGACCCGGGTCACCCCGGCTGGCAGCAGCGACCGGCCATGTTCCAGCGCCCGAACCGCCCCGGCATCCAGCCAGACCCGACCGCGCGGCTTCATCGCCACGATCCAGCCCTTGCGGGCGGTCTGCGGGTCCCCCTCGGCGGTGAACCAGGTGGAGGGCGCGCCCGCGTCCAGCGCCTTCAGCGGGTTCGCCCGCGAGCCCAGCGTGATCGCCATGGCGCACCCGGCCGAGGTCGCGGTCTTCGCGGCCATCAGCTTGGTCTTCATGCCCCCTTTCGAGAGGCCCGAGCCCGCGTCGCCCGCCATATCCTCGATATCCGGGGTGATGCGTTCGACCACGTCGAAACGGCGCGCGGCGGGGTCGATGTTGGGGTTCGCGGTATAAAGCCCGTCGACATCCGACAGCAGCACCAGCCGGTCGGCGCCCACCGTCACCGCGACCTGCGCGGCAAGGCGGTCATTGTCGCCATAGCGGATCTCGTCGGTGGCGATGGTGTCGTTCTCGTTCACGATCGGGATCGCGCCAAGGGACAGCAGCGTTTCCAGCGTGTTGCGCGAATTGATGTAACGACGGCGGTTGGCGCTGTCTTCCAGCGTCACCAGCACCTGGGCCACCGTGATGCCATGGGCGCCAAGCGCCTTGTCATAGGCGGCGGCCAGACCGATCTGCCCGACGGCAGCGGCGGCCTGGGCCTGCTCCAGCGCCAGCGTGCCAAGGCCAAGCCCCAGCACGCCGCGCCCGAGCGCGATGGATCCCGAAGACACCAGCACCACCTCGGTGCCCTGCCCGCGCAGCCAGGCCACATCCTGGGCCAGCCCCGTCAGCCAGTCGTCCCGCAGCCGCCCCGTCGCGCTGTTGACCAGCAGCGCAGAGCCGATCTTGACCACGACGCGCTTGGCGCTGCTCAGGGATGCCATGTCTCTTCCTCTTCCACATCGGGGCCGTTGCGGCGCAGCCGATCCTCGTCGATCTGCGAACGCAGCGCCCGCAGCACCTCGGTCACGCCCTCGCCGGTGGCGCCGGACATGAACATCACCGGCCCGCCGGTGACCTCTTCCAGGAATTCGCGCTGCATCTCGCGCAGCTCTTCATCCAGGCTGTCGACCTTGTTCAGCACGGTGATCCGCGGCTTGTCGGCCAGGCCCGCGCCATAGGCCTCAAGCTCGCCGATGATGGTCTCGTAATCCTCGGCCACCTCGTCGGCGGTGCCATCCACGAGGTGCAGCAGCACCGCGCAGCGCTCCACGTGCCCCAGGAACAGATCGCCCAGGCCCCGGCCCTCGGAGGCGCCCTCGATCAGGCCGGGAATGTCGGCGACGACAAATTCGACGCCATCGACGCCCACGACGCCCAGGTTCGGGTGCAGCGTGGTGAAGGGATAATCCGCCACTTTCGGGCGCGCGTTCGAGGTCGCGGCCAGGAAGGTCGACTTGCCCGCGTTGGGCAGCCCCAGCAGACCGACATCCGCGATCAGCTTCAGGCGCAGCCAGACGGTGCGTTCCACCGCCGGCTGACCGGGGTTGGCGCGGCGCGGGGCCTGGTTGGTCGAGGATTTGAAATAGGCGTTGCCAAAGCCGCCGTTGCCGCCCTTGCACAGGACGACGCGCTGACCGGGTTCGGTCAGGTCGGCGATCACCGTTTCCTCGTCTTCGTCAAGGATTTCGGTGCCGACGGGCACGCGCAGGATGATGTCTTCGCCATCGGCGCCGGTGCGCAGGCGCCCCGCGCCACCCTGGCCGTTGCGGGCGAAGAAGTGCTGTTGGTAGCGGAAGTCGATGAGCGTGTTCAGCCCCTCGACCGCCTCGGCAATCACATCGCCGCCGCCACCACCGTTGCCGCCATCGGGCCCGCCGTATTCGATGAACTTCTCGCGCCGGAACGAGACGGCGCCGTTGCCACCGGCACCGGACCGCAGATAGACCTTTGCGAGATCGAGGAATTTCATGTCACTGTCCCTGCCGCAAAGGTCGCTGTCTCAGCGTGCCCGGCGGCTCAATCTAGTTTTCGGATATATGTCCAGGTCGCGACGGAGGCGCCACGCGCCACCGAGAAACTTTCCGCGTCCCCGACATATTCGAAGCCGTTCTTGGTGAGAACCCGTGCCGAAGCCGGATTGTCCTGGAAGACCGAAGCGAAGATCGACCGGTCGCCCAGCGGGTTCGCTTCGACCAGCGCCGTCACCGCCGCCGAGGCCATGTTGCCGCCCCACCACGATGGCGCCACCCAATAGCCGATTTCCGACTGGCCGGAATCCATCCGCTTCAGGCTGATGATGCCCTTCAGCTCGGCCCCGCCAACGCGGGAGCTGTCGAGCGCCCAGATCACCTCGCGCGGGTCCGCGACCATGGCGCGCGCCAGAAACGCCTCCGTCGTTCCCGGTGGCAGCGGATGCGGGATCGAGGTGGTCATCGTCGCGACGCGTGGGTCAGCGGCGTAGAACTCGATCAGGCCGGCGTCGGCCTTGGTGAGCGGACGAAGATCGACATCTTCGCCGCGGATGACGGGCTGCGCGAACGCGGTGTCTTCTGCCATGGGGTCCTCCCTCGGGCGATAAGCGTCCCTCGCTCCACCGGCAAAACGGCAGAGGGGACCGGCGGGTTGGCCGATCCCCTCAATGAACCATCACTGGTGAAGGTCGGCTTACTCCGCGGCCTCTGCCACTGGCAGAACGGAGATGAAGGTGCGACCCTTCAGGCCCTTGTGGAACTTCACGTTGCCTTCGACGGTGGCGAAGATCGTGTGATCCTTGCCCATGCCGACGCCGGCACCCGGGTACCATTTCGTGCCGCGCTGACGCGCGATGATATTGCCGGGGATGACGACTTCGCCGCCGTACTTCTTGACGCCAAGACGGCGGCCAATGGAGTCGCGGCCGTTGCGGGAGCTACCGCCAGCTTTTTTGTGTGCCATATCTGGTCTCTCCTACTTGGGGTTACTCGGCTGCGACAGCAGCGACGGAGCCTGCGCCCACAGCGGCCTTGACGCCGGTGTCGGCTGCGCCGGAGGTCAGGATCTCGGTGACCTTGACCAGCGTCAGCTGCTGACGGTGACCCTTGGTGCGCTTCGACGAGTGCTTACGACGACGCTTGACGAAGTGGATGACCTTCTCGCCCTTGATCTGGTCGACCACTTCGGCCTGGACGGCGGCACCTTCGACGAAGGGCGCGCCAACGGTCACGTCGTCACCGCCGAGCATCAGGATGTCGTTGAACTGGATCTTCTCGCCTGCATCAGCAGCGAGCTTCTCGACACGCAGGACATCGCCCGACTGGACTTTGTACTGCTTGCCGCCGGTTTTCAGAACCGCGAACATGCGTTCATTCCTTTTTCTTTCGCGTCCTTTGGCCCCCGTTGCCGGGCGTTCGTGATGCAGAGCGCATCGCCATCAAACAGCGCGTCCTCTGGGGACGACATTGAAATGCCCGGCAAGGCGGATGCCTTCCGGGATGGGCGGCTTATCCTTCCGCAGCGACACGATGTCAACCCCGCAAGGACCGCCTGCCCCATCAAACCCCCGGAAAATCCGGGGCAATCATGCCTTCCGACCGCCTCAGAGGTCGGTCGAGGGCTCCACCCCCTTCAGCTTGGCCGCCGCGGCCTCGAAGCGCTCTGCCATGACCTCGTACTGGACGTCGTTCATCAGCTTGTAGACCGCCTGCATCTTCGGATCCTCCAGCGCCTTGGCATAGGTCTCCAGCTCGGCATCGGTGAAATCGCGATAGGTATAGGCCGAGTTGATCAGCGCGTTCATGCGATTCTGATCCTTGTTGGCCTTGGCGTTCTCCTTCAGCGAATCGTGCAGCGTCTGGTCGTCGACCTGGAAGTCGATGATCCCGGCATCGCGCGCCGCCGTCAGGAAGCGGAACTGGACATCGGCCATCGAGATCTCGGAATCATCCGCCGCATCGACCGCGGCGTTCAGCCGGTCGAGCAGCGCCACCCGGTCGGTCTTGCCGTCATCGATCAGCTTCGCCAGCACGTCCTGGGACTTGGCGCTGCGGTCCTGGTCCGTATCCATGTGCGAGGCGTTCTCGGCCTCGACCAGGCGCTTGCCCAGATCCCCGGAATAGAAATCCGAGGCAAAGGCCAGCTCCTCGTCCGAGATCTTCGCCTGGATCATCTTCTCGCCCATCGACTTCAGCGTCGCGGGGGCGAAGATGTCGTCGGTCAGCACTTTCCAGGTGGTGGCGAAATCACTCTGCTGCAGGTTCAGCATCTGCGGCCCCGCCTCCGCGCTCAGCTGGATGCTTTCCAGCGCCACGTCGAATCCGGTCACCTTGAGAAAGTCGTTCACCTGCTCATCGGTGGCCGCCTTCCCCGGCAGCGCATAGGCCGCCAGCAGAATCAGCGAGGACAGGAGGATGATCCCCGCGCGCCTGATGGCGCCGGCATCCCCTGCCCGGACCGCGGCCGCGGCCCCTCTCCGCTCTGCTTGCCTCATTGCTGCTTACTCCTTCTCATGCTGTGCCCGTGGCGGCCGGGGCCATGCCCACGGGGCGTCGGGGCACCGCAACGGCCCCCTGACGCAAAGGTAGGAACATTCTTGGCCTCCGCAATGCAAAAGGCCCTTGAACCCGTTCACAACTCTCTGTAAACGCCCCTCACGACCCCCGCGGAGAGGTGCCGGAGTGGTCGAACGGGGCGGTCTCGAAAACCGTTGAGCCTTTACGGGTTCCCAGGGTTCGAATCCCTGTCTCTCCGCCACTTTCCCTCCCGGCTTCGGCCGGGACGGGAAAGGGTCGAAACAAAATCAAACAGTTAGACTGACGCTGCCAGAACCCAACCGGGTGAGCCGCCTGCCATTGCGCGGGCGTTTTGCATGTCCGGCGGGCCGCTGCGCGCCTCCGAAGGCGGGACTTTGCAGACCTGCGCGCGCGACCGGCAGGACCTCGCCACGCGCGGCCCGGGCGGGCTTCTAAAGGCCCTCCGATGCCGCAGGACAGGCGCCCCGGCAGCCCCGCAAGCACGGCTCAGCCCGCCGGTCCGTGCAGCGCCTCCAGCTGATCGAGCTGGGCGCGATAGGCCCGCACGGCGCAGAGATCGGCGTCCACATGGGCCCGGAAGCGCGGCGCCGGCGGGCGCCCCTCCAGCGCGGTCCAAAGCCGGTCATGCAAAGCCTGCGCCTCCATGTCGCCGGGATTGACCGTGCGCGCCTCTGCCGCCAGCCGCAATGCCATGTCGGGCCGGTCCTGACGCTCGAACGCGCGGGCGATCGCCAGAGCCAGATAGCCGCGCAGATAAAGGTCCGGCGGCAGCGTCCCGAGGTAGCCCATGGCGCGCGCCACCGGCAGACGGCCCAGATCCAGCAGGTAAAGCAGCGCGGCCAGATCGGGATAGCGGCTCATCTCGCCGCGCAGGGGAGCCAGCATCGGCTCCAGCCGGTCCTCGGAGAGCGCCGGGATCAGGGCCGCCAGACCGAAACGCGATTCAAGATAGGCGGGAATCGTGTGCGGGCAGTTCTTCAGGCTGATCACCCGCGCCGGTGGCACCTCGGTCAGGCAGAAGAGATCGCTGGCCACCTTTTCCCCGACCAGGATCCAGGGGCGGAAATCCGGACTGCGTGCCAGCAGCGCCGAGAGGCCCGGCGGGGGGCCTGCCACCCCCGCACAGCGCAGGAAGAAGCCGCGCCGCAGGCCGCCGTAGATCTCGGGCGACATGGCCAGCACCTTGGCGCCCGGCAGCCCGGCCCCGTAGAGCAGCGCCCCGTAGGCGCCCATGGAGCCGCCCAGCATCAGCACCTCGTCGTAGCACGCGGCAAGCTCGCGCAGGAAGTCCAGCGTCTGCCCGCGCGAGGCATCCCCGCGCTCCAGCGGCACCCCGTCGAAGAACCAGCCGTTGTCCGGGCAGTTCAGCAGCAGCTGGTCGCAATCCTGCCGCGCCAGCACATCGTAATAGGCAAAGCGCCCCTTCTTGCAGTCGATCCCCGAGAAGGCGATCACCAGCCGCCGCGCGCCGCGCCGGCGCAGCAGCGCCCAGTCGCTGAAGCGTTCATCCCGGGCGGGCGGCGCAAGATCACGCGCGCTCACCCCGCCGCCTCCAGCATCCATGCGTGGCGCGTGCCCACCAGGGCCGCCACCAGGTCGCCATGGTTGTCGACCAGCGCCTCCAGCGGTTCGGGGTTCATCCGCAGATTGGCGGGCCGGGCCTCGACCGCGCTGCCGCCCAGCAGCCGTTCGCCAATCGCGCAGACCTCGGGGGTGAAATCACCCGCCTCGGTGAACATGTCCTCGTAATCCAGCCGCACCACGCCGGGCACCGTGGCCAGCAGCGTCTGCACCCGCGCATCCTGACGTTCCAGCCGGTCGATGGCGGCCAGCGCAACGGCAATGTCGAGGTGCAGCCGGGGCTTGTCGGTGATCATCTGCTCGGCCCGCTCTGCCGACCATTTGCCGGTGGCGATCGAGATCTGTTCGGAGACATGCACCCGAAGCTTGTTGCGCCGCCGGATATGCACGATGCCCGCGCCGCTTTCCTGCATGAAGCCGATGACGAAGGGCTTGCGGCCATCGACATCTTCGCGCTGCGGAATGAGGTTCAGCCCGAAGTACTTCACATCCATCACCAGCCGCCGCCCGCCGGCCTGACGGCGCAGCGCCGCGATGTAATCGCGAAACAACCGGGGGTGGTGCTGCGGATGCACCAGTTCGGGGCGTTCCTGCACCCGGTCGCGCACGAAGCCGTAGAAACGGTGCGGCGCCGAGAGATCGCCATGGAAGATCTCGTCGCAATTCAGCGCCCCGGCACGGGTCAGCAGGGTGCGGAACACCGTGGTGCCGCTGCGCTGGCGTCCGATCACGAAGATAAGGTCCGATCCGGTCATCCTGCCTCCTGGCGCGACACCGCCTGTGCATAGAGCGCCCTTGCCAGCTGCCGGCAGGCCGCCGGGTCCGAAGCGCACATTTCCTCCATGGCGGCGCGCAGCATGGTGCGGCTGCCGACATTCTGTCCCCGGCTCCAGGGCCAGGACATCGAGCCTTTCCGGAAGCGGTAAAGAAAGCCCTGCTCGGGCAGCAGAATGCCGCGATACCCGCGCGCGGTGAAGCGCAGCCAGAAGGCCCAGTCGTCGCCCTCGCCATTGCGGCGGGTGGCGTCAAAGCCGATCTCGCGCAGGACCTCGGTGCGGATCAGCGCGGTCATGCGATAGTCGTTCTCCAGCAGGTGCAGGTGATCGCCCAGCAGATGCTGAAGCACCGGCTCGGCGCTTTCGCCGAAGTTGCGGCGCTGCGGGATCACGGCGTCAGGGGCCAGCGGGGACTGGTTCCAGGCCTCCAGCAGATGCGCCAGCAGATCCGGCGCCAGCAGGTCGTCGGTATCGAGGAACAGCGCCAGGGGCGTTTCGCAGGCGGCGATCAGCGTGTTGCGCGCCGCCAGCAGCCCGCCGTTGGGCTGGGCGATCACCGTCACGTCGGGCAACATTGCCCGGGCATAGTCGAAATGCGCAGCGGCGGCGGCGGTCGATCCATCATCGCAGATCAGCACCCGGGGCGGAGCGGGCGACTGCCAGGCGAGGCTGTCGATGGTCTCGTGGAACTCTTCCCCGGGCTGATAGGCGGGGATCAGCACCGTCAGATCCGCCAGCCCCATCGGCGCGCGCGGCGCCGCATGCAGGCTGCGGCCCCGCTTGGCCGCCAGCCGGGCGTCGTACAGCTGTCCCGTCGCCTCGGCAATGCGGGCGGGATCAAGGGTTTCGACGCAATGGGCGCGCAGATCGGCGGCAATCGCCGGGGCCTGCGCCATCATCCGCTCCATCTGCATCTGGAGGCCCCGGACGCTGGCCATCCCCTCGTCCAGCACATGCCTCGCCTGGTGTTCGAGGAAGAATTCCGCCATCGGCGTGCCCGCCCGCACCACCGGCAGCAGCCCCGCGTCGATCGCTTCCACGCAGGCATAGGAAAAGGTCTCGGCCGAGCCGAGGCTGGGACAGAGCGCCCCGGGTTCCAGCAGGGCGCGCGCCTCTGCCCGGGGCAGGAAGCCCGAGAAGGAGACGCGATCACGCAGGCCGGGCGACAGGCGGGCGCGCACATAGCCCTGCATGTCGCGCTGGCGGAACGGGGTGTCGACGATCCGCCCGATCAGACGGATCTGGCGCAGCGGCAGCACCGGCTCGATCGCATTGGCCAGGTAGATCAGCTTGTCGATCCCCTTCGACAGGGCAATCCGGCCAATGTACTGGAAGTCCGCCCGGGCCCCGGGAAAGTCCGGCGCGGGCCCGAAGGCATAGGGTTCGCGCAGCGCCGCAACGTTTTCGGTGATGCCATAGCCCGCCAGCCGTGCCTGCGCGGTCCGCGAAGGCGCGATCACCAGATCCGAGACCCGGCATTGCTGGCGCTCGCAGAGGTGGTTCATCCGGGCGCCCGCATCCATGTCGATCTGGTCGGCCTCGTAGAAATCCTCGATGAAGCCGTGGTTGTAGGTGACAAGCAGCTGCCGCTCGGCCCCGGCACGGGTCTGGATCCCCTGATAGGCGGTCAGGCAGGGCGCCAGGAAATCCGTCCCCTCCACCACGTCGATGCGCCATTCGGCGATCACTCGGTGCAGCGCATCGGCCAGATGGCTGGCCATGAACAGGTTGTGCGAGGGCACCGGGCATTGCCGCCAGACCTGCCGGGGATCCAGATGTTCGACATGGACATGATCGCGCCGGAAGGGTGCCGTATCGGGCAGGCGCAGCGCATGGGGCCCCTCGGTCCAGGTGAACAGGTAGACCTCGTGGCCGGCGGCCTGCATGGCGGGCACCATGTACTCCAGATAGGTGGCGATCCCGCCGGAGGGGGTAAAAGGCGTCTCGCGCGAGACATAGAGGATGCGCACCTCAGCTCTCCCCGACCTGGAGGGCGAAATGATCCAGATGCAGGGTGAATTCGCCGGCCAGCGGCAGCTCCAGGATCAGGATCGCCTCGGCGGCAGCGGCAAAGCCGATGTCCTTCAGCGCAGCCTCGCCCACCCGCACGCTATGTTCGAACGGCATGGTCGAGACCGGGATGCGCCGGTTCAGGTGATCGCTGCGCGTGCCGTCACGATGCTGGAGGCGCAGGGTCACGGTCAACTGGCGGGGAATTTGGGCAATGTTTCGGCTGCCGATCTCGAAGAAGCTGATCATATCGAGCCGCAGGGAGCGCGCGCGCCGCAGCGCCTCAAGGTCGAGGGCGCATTCCAGCGTCAGCCAGCGCGGCTTGGCGGCCAGCGGGAAGACCGGGTTCACGGAAAGCCGCGACACCCGCGGCGCATTGCCCGGCCCGGTGGGCAGCGCAGCCAGGGCCACCGTGGCACCGCTGTCGCCGACCTCCGGATCCATGCCGATCCAGACGCCGGGGGCGAAATGCTGATAGGGATCGGCGGCAAAGGGGGCGGCGGGCGCGCCCTCGGCCAGAAGGGTGCCCAGCCCCGAGGCCAGCAGGCTGGCCTGCGCCAGTTCGGGCGGCGCGAAGGAGGACACCTGGCTTTCCACCTCGGCCCGCAGGGTGCGGATCATCCGCTCCATGCCCTGCAATTGCATGCGGATGCGATCAAGACTGGCCTGCACCGGCGCCCCTCCTCCGATTCACGGATGCGACGGGACGGACAGGCCCCGCCATCCCCCGGTTCTCCGGGGAACGACTCCGTTCTAGGCGGGACTTTCTTAGCGAATGGTAAAGGCGCCTCAGGCGCCGCGGGCCAGCACCATCGCCCGCGCCTGGCTGAGCGCGAGGCTCATGGAGCGCGGATCGGCAATGCCCTGCCCGGCGATGTCGAAGGCAGTGCCATGATCGGGCGAGGTGCGCACGAAGGGCAGCCCGAGGGTGATGTTCACCCCCTCCTCCAGCCCGAGGTATTTCACCGGGATCAGCCCCTGGTCATGATACTGCGCCACCACCACGTCGAAGGCCCCCTTGCGGGCCTGCATGAAGACCGTATCGCCCGGCCAGGGCCCGGAGGCATCGATCCCCTCCGCCCTTGCCGCGGCAATGGCGGGGGCGATGATCTCGATCTCCTCGCGCCCGAACAGGCCGCCTTCGCCGGCATGGGGGTTCAGCCCGGCCACGGCGACCCGGGGGGCGGCAATGCCGAAGGCGCGACAGCCCTCGTGCGCCAGGCGGATCGCCCGCATCTGGGCGTCGAAATCCGCCAGCCCGATGGCATCGCGCAGCGAGACATGGATGGTCACCAGAACGGTGCGGATCACGTCATTGGCCAGCATCATCGCCACCGGCACATCGCCGGCGTAATGGGCCAGCATCTCGGTATGGCCCGGGAAGGGCACGCCGGCGGCAGACAGCGCCTCCTTGTGGATCGGCGCCGTGACGATGCCCGAGGTCCGCCCCGCCATCGCCAGCGCGATCCCCGCGCGGATCGCCGCAAAGGCGGCCGCCCCCGAGGCCGCGCTGACCTGCCCGTAGTCCGGCGCCTGAGCCAGCGGCACGCCGGTCTCGATCAGCCGCAGGTGGCGGGGCGACAGAGCCGCCTCTTCCGGGCCCGAAACGACCTGGATCGTCCATTCCGGCGCCACCAGGGCCCGCGCCCGTTCGGCCACGGCGCGCTGGCCCAGCAGGATGCTCTGCGGCGCACCCTCGGCGATCACGGCCCGCAGGGCAATTTCCGGCCCGATCCCCGAGGGATCGCCCAGGGTCACCCCCAGCGGCACCAGCCCGCCCGCCGATCCGCCTGCCGGAGAGGGTGCTCCTGCCAGATCTTCAAGCTGATCGCCCGCCATGGTCTTTCCTTCCAAACCCGGAAGCAGGGTTTGCAAATGCAGCCCAGCCCCTTTGCAACATCGTTGCCAACTTTGCAGACCGGCTCAGGCCGGTTTGCAAATCACTCGTCCAGCGGCTCCGCGCCGCGGCCCCGGTACCCGGTCGCCACGACGAACTTCTCGGAGGAATCCGAGCGCGACGACGGCGGCTTCACATTCGCCACCTTGGTGAACTTCTGCTTCAGGATCTTCTGCAGCTCGCCCTCGGCGCCGCCCGCCAGCACCTTGGCCACGAAGGTTCCGCCCTCGGCCAGCACGTCGAAGGACAGGTAGGCCGCCGCCTCGCACAGCGCGATGATGCGCAGGTGGTCGGTCTGCTTGTGCCCGGAGGACGCTGCGGCCATGTCGCTCATCACCACGTCGGCTTCGCCGCCCAGCCATTCCTTCACCAGATCATCGGCCCCGTCGGCCAGGAAATCGAGCTGATGCACCTCGGCGCCCGGGATCGGCTCCACCTCCTGAAGGTCGACCCCGACGATCCGCCCGACCGCCTTGCCGGACTTCTCGCCCAGCGCATTGATCCGCGGCACCGCGACCTGGATCCAGCCCCCCGGCGCGCAGCCCAGGTCAACCACCCGGGCCCCCGGCACCAGAAAGCGGAACTTGTCGTCCAGCTCCATGATCTTGAAGGCCGCGCGACCGCGATAGCCCTCGGCCTTGGCCCGCACCACATAGGGGTCGTTCAGCTGCCGCTGCAGCCAACGGGTCGAGGAGAGCTTGCGCCCCCGCGCCGTCTTCACCTTGACGGTCAGATCGCGGTAGCCCCGCCCCGAAGAGTTCTTGCCGGTCGGTTTCTTCGCCACGTCCTGCCCTTTCGCCTTTCCAAAAATATGTCGGGGAGCGGCCGCAGGCCGCGGGGGCAGAGCCCCCGGCCACGATCACCGCTCTCGCGCCCCTAGAATACCAGAACGGGCCGGTTGTCAAAACCAGACACCGCATAGCGGCCTCCACCCCGCGTCAGTACGGGGCATCCTCCAACACGCCATCGGCGCTCATCTGGGCATAGAGCAGCCCCTCGCGCAGGCCGCGGTCCGCCACGCTCAGCCGGTCGGTGGGCCAGCAGCGCAGCAGCGCCTGCAGGATGGCACTGCCCGACATGATCAGCGCATGACGGTCCTGGCCGATGCGGGGGTCCTTGCGGCGCCCCTCCGGCCCCATCTCCAGATAGCCCCGGATCACCCGGTCGATCTGGTCCGAGGTCATCCGCAGCCCGTCCACCTTGGTCCGGTCATAACGCTTCAGCCCCAGATGGCTGGCCGCCACCGTGGTCACCGTGCCGGAGGTGCCGACAATCTGGAACCCGGCGCGGGCCTGCTCGTCCTTGTAGGGGGCGAAATCGGCCAGCGCTTCCTCGAAGAACCAGGACATCAGCGCGAAACGCGCCGCGTCGTCCTCCACGTCGCGGAACTGGTCGCGCAGCGTCGCCACCCCCAGCGGCACCGAGATCCAGTCGACCACCTTGGCGGCGGGGAACGGGCTTTCCGGCGGATGGAAGCCCGCGTGCAGCCGCATGATCGCCCGGGGCCGCTCGCGCTGCGGCACCGAGGTCAGGTCGATCCACACCAGCTCGGTCGAACCTCCGCCGATATCGACCACCAGCAGCTGCTCGGTCCGCGTCGAGACCAGCGGCGCGCAGGAGATCACCGCCAGGCGGGCCTCCTCCTCTGGCTCGATGATCTCAAGCTTCAGGCCGGTTTCCCGGCGCACCTGCTGGATGAAACCCGCGGCATTGGTCGCACGCCTGCAGGCCTCGGTCGCGACCAGCCGCATGTGCCGGACCCGGTGCCGCTTCAGCTTCTGCTGGCAGATGCGCATGGCCTGTATGGTGCGTGCCATCGAGACACGGGACAGCCGCCCCGAGCGTTCCAGCCCGGAGCCGAGCTGGACCGATTTCGAGAAGCTGTCGACCACATGGAACTGGCTGCCCTTCGGCTGGGCAATCAGCATGCGGCAAGAATTCGTACCCAGATCCAGCGCAGCGTAAAGCTCCGCCGGATCGGGCGGTTTGGATGCGGGACTCTCGACCGGTTTAGGGAAAGCGCCCGCACCTTTGGGACGCCTGGGCGCCATGGTCGCGCCCTCCATATCGTGTTGATTACCAGAGTAATCATTCACCCGATCCTCCGCAAGATCCTTCCTGTGGCGCAACCCCGCCCTGCACCTGTCCGGAACGGTTGCGTCGCCCCCTTCGATCTGGTCTTCACGGGCCAAGCGAGTTTTCCGGAAGGACCGGCCCCATGCCCGATGTCACCATCGTCTACTGGCGCGACATTCCCGCACAGGTCATCGTCGGCAAGGGTCGGCGCGCCGCCAAGGCCGTGCTGCCAGAGCGGTTCGAGCAGGCCATCGACCGCGCCGCCATGAAGGTTGGCGCCTCGGACACGGATGCCTACCTGGCCGAATGGCGCAAGGCCGCGCCCTTTCCTGTCGAAGGTGACCCCCAAGAGGTCGCGAATGACCAGATCGCCCGGCTGGATCGGGAATATGATCAGGAGAAGATCAAGGAACTGATCGCCAACGACGGCTGGGACGGCCCTCAGGACTGACCCCGACGCTTGCGGCGAAAGCGACCAGGAGACGGCCATGTCCCTCATTCCCTTCCGCCGCAAGTCCTCTGCCCCTGCCGCCGGGCGCCCCATCGACGCCCTGCTGTCGGGCTACTCGATCGAGGTGATGCCGCGCACCGCCGCGAAGATCGCCGACTTCCGCAGCCTTCTGCCCGGCGGCACCCGGGTCTACATCGCCCATATCGATGGCACGCCCATTGACGACATGGTCGCCACCGCCGCGCGGCTGGCCTCCGAAGGCTTCGAGGTGATGCCCCACCTGCCCGCCCGGCTGGTCCCCGATGCCGCCACCCTGGCGCTTTGGCTGGATCGCTACCGCACCGAGGCCGGCGTCACCGGCGCGCTGTTGCTGGGCGGCGGGATCGACAGCCCGCGCGGGACCTTCGACAGCTCCCTGCAGCTGATGGAAACCGGGCTGTTCGACCGCATGGGCTTTGATCGCCTGCATGTCGCGGGCCACCCCGAGGGCAACCGCGACATCGACCCCGACGGCGGCGACCACGCGGTCATGCAGGCGCTGCGCTGGAAACAGGACTTCGCCGCGCGCAGCGATGCCCGCATGGCCATGGTCACCCAGTTCGCCTTCGAGGCGGCGCCCGTCCTGGCCTGGGCCCGCCGCCTGCGCGACGAGGGGATCGACCTGCCGATCCATCTGGGCATCGCCGCCCCCGCCAAGCTGCAGACCCTGATCCGCTACGCCGTGACCTGCGGCGTCGGCCCTTCCCTGAAGGTGCTGCAGAAGCGCGCCCTCGACGTCACCAAGTTGATGCTGCCCTATGAACCGACCGAGATCCTCTCGGATCTGGCTGGCGCGGCCGAGGCCGGGGATCTTCCCTTTGCCCAGCTCCACCTCTTCCCGCTGGGCGGCATTCCGGCAGCGGCGGACTACGCGATCCGGCACGGTGGCGCCGACACCCAGCCGCTGCGCGCCCGCGGCTGAGCCAGACCACCGCTTACCCCAGGGGCAACAAGCCTCTAGCAAGGTCCCGGGACCGACCTGCGGGCCTGGCCGCCACCGACCGCCCCGCAGGGCCGAACGGGCCAAGCCGGCGCCAACCACTGTTCGAAAGGGACCAGACATGACCCGCACCATTCTCGAATCCCGCTCCAGAACCGTGACCATCGGCTTTGATGAGCCCTTCTGCGTCATCGGCGAGCGCATCAACCCCACCGGGCGCAAGAAGCTGGCGGCAGAGCTGGAGGCGGGCGATTTCTCGACCGTCGAAAGGGACGCCCTCCAGCAGGTCGCCTGCGGGGCTGCCGTGCTCGATGTGAACGCGGGCGTGGTCTACAACTCCAACCCCAACCCGAACGAGACCGAGCCGCCGCTGATGCGCAGGATGATCGAATTGGTGCAGGCCCTTGTCGACGTGCCGCTCTGCATCGACAGCTCGGTTCCCGGCGCGCTGGAAGCGGGGCTGGAGGTTGCCAGCGGTCGTCCCCTGGTCAATTCCGTCACCGGCGAGGAAGAGCGCCTGGAGCTGGTTCTACCCCTGGTCAAGAAATACAACGTGCCGGTGGTGGCGATCTCCAACGACGACACCGGCATTTCCGAGGATCCCGAGGTCCGCTTCGCCGTTGCCAGGAAGATCGTGGAGCGCGCGGCCGACTACGGCATTCCCGCCCATGACATTGTGGTCGATCCGCTGGTGATGCCGGTGGGCGCCATGGCCAGCGCCGGCCAGCAGGTCTTTGCCCTGGTGCGCAAGCTGCGCGAGGAACTGGGCGTGAACACCACCTGCGGCGCCTCCAACATCAGCTTCGGCCTGCCCGCGCGCCATGGCGTCAGCGCCGCCTTCCTGCCGATGGCGATCGGTGCGGGCATGACCTCGGCGATCATGAACCCCACCCGCCACGGCGAGATGGAGGCGATCAAGGCCGCCAACCTGCTGATGAATCACGATCCCAACGGCGGAGAGTGGATCCGCTTCTCGCGTATCACCGACGCCATGAAGGAAGGTGCAAGTTTCGCCGAGGCCGCCGCCGCGGCCGGGGCAGCCGCCGGTGGGCGCGGCGGGCGGCGGCGCCGCCGCAGCTGACCTCCGCCCGCCACCGCCCCAAGGCACAGCGCAAAGCCACGCCGGCCGGAGTTTCCGACCGGCGTTTTTCGTTGCGCCAAGGGAACTTGTCCGCGGGGCGGGCGGCAATCTCTCAAAACCGAGCGAAACGCCCTTTCCGCGTAACTTCGTCTTAACGGCCCGCGCCCTATCACCTCTGCGACGCATAGGAACGATTGGAGTCAGGCATGCTTTCGCTTCGCCCGCTTGCCCGGAGCTGGTGCCCATGACCGCGCCGCTGGTCCTCCCCCCGAAGCTGGATCTTCCGGCTGCCGGCCCCCTGGCCGAGGCGCTGCGCGCCCGGCTCGACGGGGATCTAGAGGTCGATGCCGGTGAGGTCACGCATCTGGGCGCCCTTTGTCTTCAGGTGCTGCTGTCGGCGGCCACATCGCTGCGGGCAGGCGGTCACGCGATGACCATCCGCCATGCCAGCGACCGCCTGCTGGAACAGATGTCCCAGATGGGCTTCACCCCCGAAACCTTGGCGGAGGGTCGGGAATGGGCCTGACAGTTCTGGCAGTCGATGACAGCCGCACCATGCGCGACATGATCCGCATGGCCCTGGCCCCTGCGGGCTTCACCGTGCATCTGGCCGAGGATGGCGTGCACGGGATCGAGGTGCTCGAGGGGATCTCTCCGGATGCGATCATCACCGACATCAACATGCCGCGCATGGACGGCTTCGGCTTCATCGATGCGGTACGCGATCAGGATGCCCACCGGGCCACGCCAATCCTGGTGCTGACCACGGAAAGCGCCCCGGAACTGAAGATGCGGGCCCGCAATGCCGGGGCCACGGGCTGGATCGTCAAGCCGTTCGATCCCGCAAAGCTGGTGAAGGCCCTGCACATGGTCGCCGGCTAGGTAGGAGGAGGGGCAGATGTCCGATCAGAATGACCCGATGGCAGAAATCCGAGCATCCTTCTTCATCGAATGCGAGGAATTGCTGGAAGCCCTGCAGGATGGCCTGCAGGAGCTCGACGACGGCTCCGAGGACCCGGAGACGATCAACGTGGTGTTCCGCGCGGTCCATTCGATCAAGGGCGGGGCCGGCGCCTTCGGGCTGGAAACCCTGGTCCGCTTCGCCCATCGCTACGAAACCGTCCTGGACGAGGTTCGCAACGGCTCGCTGCATCCCGACAGCGAGGCGATGAAGCTCTTCTTCCTCGCCGCCGATCAGCTCTCGGATCTGGTGCGTGCCAGCCGTGACGACACCCCCCTTCCCGAGGAAACCAGCGAGGAACTGCTGGGCCGCCTCGATGCCCTGCTGGGCGATGAGGGAGGCAGCGAGGAGGTCGAACCGGCCGATTTCACCCCCATGGGGCTGAGCCTGTCGCTCGACCTGCCCGATCTGGATGCCGGACCGGCGCTGAACCGCATCACCGTCCGCTTCAAACCCGAGCAGGAGCTTTTCGCCACCGGCAACGAGCCGCAGATGCTGCTGCGCAACCTCGCCGCCTTGGGCGAAGCAAAGATCCGCTGCGACATGTCCGACCTGCCGCTGCTGCCGGACCTCGCCCCGGAAACCCCCTATCTGCAATGGATCGTTGAGCTCGAGACCGAGGCCTCCGAACCCGAGATCCGCGACATCTTCGAATTCGTCGACGGCCTCTGCGAGATCGAGATCTCCGGAGGCGAGGAGGACAGCGCCCCTTTGGCTGAGTCCGCTCCGCCGCCGCCGGCGCCGCCTCCGGAGGTCCCGAAACCTGCTGCGGTGTCCCCGCCGGTCGCCGCCCCCACCGGGTCCGCGCCGGTCGCCAGCCCGCCCGCGGCCCCCGCGGCCGCCGCCGTGGCCGACAAAGATGGCGAGGGGGATGGCCGCAAGGGCGCGACGGCGGCCAAGTCCGTGGTGCGCGTCGACCTGGAGCGCATCGAGCGGCTCGTGAACCTGGTCGGGGAACTGGTGATCAACCAGGCCATGTTGTCGCAAAGCCTGGACGAAGCCGGGCTCTCGCCGCATTCCGACGCCATGAACGGGCTGGAGGAATTCCAGCGCCTGACCCGGGACATCCAGGACTCGGTGATGATGATCCGCGCCCAGCCGGTCAAGTCGCTGTTCCAGCGCATGTCGAGGATCGTGCGCGAATCCTCCGCCGCGGTCGAGAAGGACGTGCGCCTCGTCACCGAGGGCGAGGCGACCGAGGTCGACAAGACGGTGATCGAGCGGCTCTCCGATCCTCTGACCCACATGATCCGCAACGCCGTCGACCATGGCCTGGAGACCGCCGAAAAGCGGCTGGCTGCCGGCAAATCCAAGGCCGGCACAGTGACCCTCACCGCCGCGCACCGCTCCGGGCGCGTCATCATCGAGGTGGCCGACGACGGGGCGGGCATCAACCGTCCCCGTGTGCAGGAGATCGCGGTCAACAAGGGCCTGATCTCTCCGGATGTGCAGCTGAGCGACAGCGAGATCGACAACCTGCTGTTCCTGCCCGGGTTCTCCACGGCAAGCAAGGTCTCGAACCTGTCCGGTCGGGGCGTCGGCATGGATGTGGTGAAGACCGCGATCCAGTCCCTCGGCGGGCGGATCTCGATCAATTCCGAGCCCGGAAAGGGGACCACCTTCTCGATCAGCCTTCCTCTGACGCTCGCCGTCCTGGACGGGATGGTTGTGAATGTCGCCGGCGAAACCCTGGTCCTGCCACTGAACGTGGTGGTGGAAACGCTCTCCCTCGGCCCCGACGACGTTCAGATGCTGCGTCCAGGCGCCTATGTGGTTCGGGTCCGGGGCGGTTTCGTGCCCCTATATGACCTTGGCGTCATGCTGGGCTATCGCAGCAGCCGAAAGACCGGCGAGGGCAGCATCGTCCTGCTGATCTCGCTCGAGGACGGCAGCCGCGCCGCCCTGGTGATCGACGGCATCCAGGACCAGCGACAGGTGGTGATCAAGGGCCTCGACGACAGTTTCTACCGCGCGCCCGGCATCGCCGCGGCAACAATCCTCGGGGATGGGCAGATCGCCCTGATCCTCGACCCGGCGGACATCATTGCCGGCATGGGCCATATCCGCGGCTCGGATTTCATGTTCTCTGAAAGGATGACAGCAAATGAGTGAACATGGCCAGACCAGTGACCTGGAGCTGCTGACATTTCGCGTGGCCGACCAGGAATATTCTCTGGACATCATGTCGGTCCGCGAAATCCGCGGTTGGACCCGGACGACGCCGATGCCCCATGCTCCCGACTACATGCGCGGGGTGATCAACCTGCGCGGCACGGTGCTGCCCGTGATGGACCTGGCCCGCCGGCTGAACCTGCCCTCGCAGGAGACGAATGATCGAAACGTCATCATCGTGGTCAAGATGAACGGAACCCTGACCGGCCTTCTGGTCGATGCTGTGTCCGACATCGTGGCGATCACCGAGGACGATCTGCAGATTCCGCCGGACATATCCTCGGACCCGCAACTGTCCGTTGTCCGCGCACTGACGGTGATCGACGACCGGATGATCCGCGTCCTTGACCTGGCCGCCGTCGTGCCCAGCCGCAGCGACGAGGCCGCATGAGCCCTCCCTCGCAAGACACCTCGGCGATGGTGATGGACGACAAGTCCTTTGCCACGCTGTCGGCCCTGGCCAAGGCCGAGGCCGGCCTCGTCCTGCCCGTGGGCAAGATGACCATGGTGCAGTCACGGCTCAGAAAACGGCTGATCGCCAGCGGGCAGCCCGACTACCCCAGCTATTGTCGCCTGGTCTCCTCCCCGGAGGGGCTGGAGGAACGGCGGCAGATGATCTCGGCTCTGACCACCAACGTGTCTCATTTCTTTCGGGAATCGCATCATTTCGACATTCTGCGCGACAAGGTGGTGCCGGAGTTGCTGCGCAAGACCCGAGCCGGGCAGAAGATCCGGATCTGGTCTGCAGGCTGTTCCAGCGGCCAGGAGCCCTACTCGATCGGTATGTGCCTGCTGAGCGCGGCGCCGGAACTGGCCAGCAAGGACCTGTTGATCCTGGGGACAGACATCGACCCGGCCATCCTGGAAAAGGCCGAAGCCGCGACCTACAGCGGCCAGCAGGTGACCGGCATTCCCGAAGCGATGCGCAAGACCTACATGGAGCCGGCCGGCGGCGATCAGTACCGGGTTGGCCCGGCTGTGCGCAAGCTGGTGCGCTTTCGGGAACTGAACCTGCTGCGCGACTGGCCGATGAAGGGGCAGTTCGACGCCATCTTCTGCCGCAACGTCGTGATCTATTTCGATTCCGACACCCAGGCCACGCTCTGGCCGCGTTTCCGCCAGCGCCTGACCGGCGACGGCTGGATTTTCCTCGGGCATTCCGAACGCATTTCGGATGCTGCCCTGCCCCTCTTCGAACCGACTGGAATGACGGCCTATCGTGTGGCCGGTTCCGTGCCCCCCACCGCCCGGAAGGATTGACGTATGGCCCTGAGAGATCAGATCAGAATCATGGTCGTGGACGACATGTCCACCAGCCGCGGATTGATTACTCAGGCGCTTGACGCCTTCGGGATCCGCAATGTCGCCAGCGCCTCGGACGGGCCCTCGGCCCTGAAGGAGATGGAGACAAAACCCGTTCATCTGGTGATCTCGGACTTCAACATGCCCGGTATGGACGGGCTTCAGCTGCTGCACGCCCTGCGCACCGGAGCCAAGACCAAGGGGGTCGGTTTCATCCTGATCACCGGCAAGGCCGACAAGGCGATCATCGACAAGGGGCGCGCGCTCGGCATGAACAACTTCCTCAAGAAACCCTTCGAGCCGAATGACCTGCGGGCCTGCATCGAGGCGGTGGTCGGGCGTTTGTGATGCGGGTGCCCTCCCAGCCTTCCTCCCCCGACCCGACGCCATCGGATGCGCTGGACATCGCGGCCGCCGACATGGCCGAGGTCCTGGCCGGGCAGTTGTCGAGCCTTCGGGGGCTGACAGCGGGGCTTGAAGACGCGCTCTCCGCTAGCCTTTGTTCCTGCAAGCCACTGACGGAGGATGCCTTCCTTTCGTTTCAGCGGATCGACTACATGCGCCAGTCCCTGCGCGACATGGAACGGATGCTGGCGGAATTCGGGCCGAGCTTCACCTGGAAACCGGACAGCAAAATCAGCCGAAGCCGCCTGGAGGCCAGCGTCGACATGGGCGACAGTATCGCCGTTCTCCTGGGCGAACCGCCTCCGGGGCTTGACCCGCCCGCAGAGGAAGATGATGCCGGCACGCCGGATCTGTGGTGAGGTCAGGCTTTCGGAGCGGGCGTCGCCCAAGACAGGGGACAGGGCAAATCGGAAAGACCACATAGCCGAGTTGCCGAGTTGCCGAGTTGCCGAGTTGCCGAGTTGCCGAGTTGCCGAGTTGCCGAGTTGCCGAGTTGCCGAGTTGCCGAAAACTGCCCTCTCTTCCGGCATTTACCAGCGCCTTCCGCGCTCATCTGGCATACTTGGTGTCCAAATGTGACGCGGGGGTCGCACCTGCCGCACCGAAGGTCGGCTGCGACGGCGTGCGACCTCGACTTCCTGCCACAACCGACCTAGCCGTTTTCGCAAGATCAAGCCCCCTGCCCGGATCCGCAACTGTAGACGCGGTGCGCAGGGGCCGTGTCACCGCAAGGGGAGACCGAAATCATGGACCGTCGCGAGGTGCTCGAACAGCTGACCAATGCCCAGACCATCGAGGATCTCTGGGCCTGTCATTGCGAGGCGATGGCCGGGTTCGGTTTCGACCGCCTGCTCTACGGCTTCACCCGCTACCGCACCGCGACCTCGCTGGGGGATCCGCAGGATTTCGTTATCCTGACTAACCACACCGCCGCCTACCGGGATACCTTCCTGGGCAAGGGGCTGTATTTCCACGCCCCGATGGTGCGGTGGGCCCTGCAGAACGAAGGCGTGTCGTCCTGGAACATCATCGGCCAGATGCTGGCCACCGGCACGCTGACCGAAAGCGAGCGCAAGGTGATCGAGTTCAACCGCTCCATGGAGGTTACTGCCGGCTACTCGATCTCCTTCAAGTCGCCGTCGCCGCGCACCAAGGGTGCGATCGCGCTGACCGCCGCCCCGGGGCTGACCCAGGAGGCCATCGATGCCATGTGGGCCGAGCATGGCCGCGACATCACCCTTATGAACAACATCACCCATCTGAAGATCCAGACCCTGCCCTATCCGGGCCTGACCCGCGGCCTGACACGGCGCCAGCGCGAGGCCCTGCAATGGGTCGGTGATGGCAAGACCGTGCAGGACATCGCCGTCCTGATGGGGCTGACCACCGCCACCGTCGAAAAGCACCTGCGCCTTGCCCGCGGTACGCTGAACGTCGAGACCACCGCCCAGGCGGTGCTGAAGGCCGCCTTCCTGAACCAGATGTTCATCGTCGACGCCTGACCCGCCTCCACACCCGGCATTAACGATTTGGTAAGGTTTCCCTTACTTTTTAATTCTGCGCCGCGGCGCCATACTTGCCCCGTTCCGTGAGTGATGGCCTTGGGCCAGGGAACAGCCGGCCGGACCCTCAGGATTACGAGGCTCTCCGACCGGGTCCGGGAAACCGGAAGACCGGCAGGAAGACCAATTCATCATCTTCCCGCCGGCGTCAGTCCGGGGGCGTCATCCCCAAACCTCCCCCTGAACGACTTTGCGGTGCCGGACGTCCCCCCGGCACCGCCTCCATGCGTCCCGCCCGCCGGACCCCGCGCATGAAAAAAGGGCCGGAGGAAACCTCCGACCCTTCTTCAATCCTGGAAAGGGGATCAGACCTGAGCGGCCTTGGCCACTTCTGCGGCGAAATCCTCTTCCTTCTTCTCGATGCCTTCGCCGACTTCGAGACGGACGAAACCGACGACCTCGACACCGGCTTCCTTGGCGGCAGCCTCGACCGTCAGGTCGGGGTTGATCACGAAGGCCTGGCCCAGCAGCGTCACTTCGCCGAGGAACTTCTTCATGCGGCCCTTGATCATGTTCTCGATGATGTTCTCGGGCTTGCCGGACTCACGCGCCTGCTCGGTCAGGACCGAACGCTCGCGCTCGACCAGCGCCGGGTCCAGATCGGCTTCGCCGAGGGACGCGGGGTTGGCAGCGGCGATGTGCATGGCGACCTGACGGCCGAACTCTTCGTTCGAACCTTTCAGGGCGACCAGAACACCGATGTTGCCCATGTTCGGGGCAGCGGCGTTGTGCACGTAGGACACGACCTGGTCGCCTTCGAGGGCGGCCATGCGGCGCAGCGTCATGTGCTCACCGATGGTGGCAACCTTGTCGGTGATCAGCGCGTCGACGGTCTTGCCGCCCACGTCAGCCGCTTTCAGCGATTCCAGATCGGACGCGCCCAGGGCGGCGGTCACGATGGTCGAGACCATGTCCTGGAAGTCTTTGTTCTTGGCGACGAAGTCGGTTTCCGAGTTCACCTCGACGGCAACACCCTTGCCACCGTCCACGGCCAGGGCGACGAGGCCCTCGGCGGCGGTGCGGCCGGCCTTCTTGGCGGCTTTCGCCAGGCCCTTGGTGCGCAGCCAGTCAACGGCGGCTTCCATGTCGCCATCGGTCTCGGTCAGGGCCTTCTTGGCATCCATCATGCCTGCGCCGGTCATCTCGCGCAGTTCTTTAACCTGTGCAGCAGTGATCGCCATGGGGGATCTCCTTACGTCTGAATAGGGTTCCGGCCGCGCCTAACACGCGGCCGGTGACACTTCTGTAACGAACGGACGGCTTACGCCTGCTCTGCCTCGGCAGCTGCGAGCTCTTCCTCGTAGCCTTCGACCAGTTCGCCGACGTCGACGCCTGCGGCGCCGAGCTGTGCGGTCATGCCGTCGAGCGCTGCGCGCGAGACCAGGTCGCAGTAGAGGGAGATGGCGCGTGCGGCGTCATCGTTGCCCGGGATGATGTAGTCCACGCCTTCGGGCGAGCAGTTGGTGTCGACGACGGCGACGACCGGGATGCCCAGCTTCTTGGCCTCCAGGATGGCCAGGGCCTCTTTCTTGACGTCGATGACGAAGAGAAGGTCCGGGATGCCGCCCATTTCGCGGATGCCGCCGAGGGACGCCTGCAGTTTGCCCTGCTCGCGTTCCATGCCCAGGCGCTCTTTCTTGGTGAGGCCTTCGGCGCCGCCTTCGAGACGCTCGTCGATTTCCTTCAGACGGTTGATCGACTGGGAAACGGTTTTCCAGTTGGTCAGCGTGCCGCCGAGCCAGCGGTGGTTCATGTAGTACTGAGCGCACTTTTCAGCAGCTTCGGCGACCGGAGCGGACGCCTGACGCTTGGTGCCGACGAACAGCACGCGACCGCCCTTGGCAACGGTCTCGCGCACGACGTTCAGAGCCGCGTCCAGCATCGGGACGGTCTGGGTCAGGTCGAGGATGTGGATGCCGTTGCGGGCGCCGTAGATGAACTCGCCCATGCGGGGGTTCCAGCGCTGCGTCTGGTGGCCGAAGTGCACGCCAGCTTCAAGCAGCTGACGCATGGAGAACTCGGGAAGAGCCATGGTCTTTACCTTTCCGGTTTGCGCCTTGGCGGGGGTGTGAACCTGATGGTCAACCGGTGGACGCATGGGGATGTCTCCCCCATGGGCCCGACCCCGCCTGCGGGATTAAGTGGCGCCCCTTTACACCCGGTCCGCCGACTTGGCAACCCCGCTGCCGGAAAAGACGCAAAGGCCCCTCTTGCCTTTTCCCCGCCCCCCGGCACAGATGGCGCATGAGCCAAGATTCCACCATCCTCTGCATCGGCGCCGTCCTGTGGGACATCATCGGACGCTCGCCCAATCACATGGAGCGCGGCGCCGACGTGCCGGGCCGCATCACCCGCCTGCCCGGCGGCGTGGCGATGAACATCGCGATGACCCTCGCGGGTTTCGGCATGAAGCCGGTGCTGCTGACCGCCGTCGGCCGCGACCCCGAGGGCAACGAGCTGATCTCGGCCTGCGCCGATCTCGGGATGGAGTGCAGCCATGTCTATCGCTCCGAGGACCTGCCGACCGACCGTTACATGGCGGTCGAGGGCGCCAACGGCCTGATCGCGGCCATTGCCGACGCCCATTCCCTTGAGGCCGCCGGCGCCAAGATCCTGCGGCCGCTGACCGAGGGGCCGCTGGGCACCCCGGGCCAGCCCTTCGAGGGCCGCGTGGCGCTGGACGGCAACCTGACGCTGCACCTGCTGGAAGAGATCGCCTCGTCTCCCGCTTTCGCCCATGCCGACCTGCGGGTCGCGCCGGCCTCGCCGGGCAAGGCGCTGCGCCTGCGGCCCTTCCTGCGCCATCCGGGCGCCCTGCTCTACGTGAACCTCGAAGAGGCCGGGCTGCTCTGCGCCACCGATTTCCCCGATGCCGAAAGCGCCGCCCTGGGGCTGCTGGCCAAGGGCGCGCGCCGGGCGCTGGTGACCGATGGCGGCAAGTCGGCCTGCGATGCGACCCAGGACGGACCGATCACCCTGACGCCGCCCAAGGTCATGGTGACCCGTGTCACCGGCGCCGGCGACACCTTCATGGCCGCCCATATCGTCGCCGAAGCCGAAGGCGCCGGACGCGAGGATGCCCTGCAACGGGCGCTGAACGCCGCCGCCCGCTACGTCTCGGGGCAGAACCCCCTGTAACCCCCGCCCCGGCGCAAGGTCAGGCCGCGCCGGGGGCACAATCCGCGCCCGGCCCATTGCCGCGCCGAGGGTCAGCTCTTAACTTCCAGAGCATACGCTCCTTTTTTTCTGGCTCTCTCGCACATGTCCGAACCCCAGCACGACGCCCCATCCCATTCCCGCCCCGGCGTCCTTGCCCGGGTGCGCTCCTCGTTCCTGACCGGGATCGTGGTGATCCTGCCGGTCGCGCTGACGATCTGGGTGCTGTGGTCGATCCTTGGCTGGATCGACAGCGTGGTGCTGCCGCTGGTGCCCGAACGCTTCCAGCCGGAACATTACATCGGCATCAACCTGCGCGGTGTCGGCATCATCTTCTTCCTCGTCTTCACGGTGATCATCGGCTGGGTCGCGAAGGGGCTGATCGGGCGCTCGCTGATCCGCTACGGCGAAAGCCTGGTGGACCGGATGCCGATCGTGCGCACCGTCTATTCCGGCGCCAAGCAGATCGCCGAAACGGTCTTTGCCCAGTCCGAGCGCAGCTTCGAGCGCGCCTGCCTGATCCAGTATCCCCGCAAGGGCATCTGGGCCATCGGCTTTGTCTCGACCGAAGCCAAGGGAGAGCTGGCGATGCGCGCCGAGACCGGCTCGAAGCTGATGTCGATCTTCGTGCCGACCACGCCCAACCCGACCTCGGGCTTCCTGCTGTACCTGCCGGAAGAGGACGTGACCTATCTCGACATGTCGATCGAGGATGCCGCCAAGCTGGTGATCTCGGCCGGGCTGGTCTATCCGAACCCGAAGGACCCGACGAAGCCCGGCAAGGGCACCATCGGGCGCTGAGGCTCAGCCGAACATCGCCGCCATGTCCACGCTGGAGCGCTTGCCCAGATCGTCCCCATGGGCCGACAGGAAGGCCTCGGCGGAGGCGCGCCCGGCCTGTTTCAGCCCCTCCAGCAACCCGCAGTAGGGAAACATCTTGGTGGCGCTCGACAGGTCCAGCATGACCTCGTCATCGGCGATCAGGTGGATCAGCACATCCTTCTTCTCGTTCGAGGAAACGACCCCCGCCGCGATCAGCCGCTTGACGTATTCGATGGCGCGCAGCTCGCGCAGCAGCGAGGTGTTGAAGCTGATCTCGTTCATCCGGTTCTGGATCCGGTCGGGCAGCATCGGCACCTCGTCGCGTTCCAGCGGGTTCAGCGCCACGATGACGATATCGTCCGGGTAGTCGGGCCTGAACAGCGGGAACAGCGCCGGGTTGCCGGAATAGCCGCCATCCCAGAACGCCTCGACCCGGTCGGTCTGAGCGTCAAAGAACTCCACCGCGCGGAACACCGTCGGCAAACAGGCCGAGGCCAGCAGCGCGTCTGGCGTCACCTCGGCCCCTTCGAAGACGCGGATCTTGCCGTTGCGCACCTTTGTGGCGTTGACGTAAAGCGCCGGGCCCTGGGCATGGCAGACCTCGTCGAAGTTCAGCTTCTCGACGATGGCGCGCAGCGGATTGGTGTAGAACGGCCCCGAGGCATAGGGCGTCGACACAAGCGACAGCATGTCGAGCGCGGGCCCCACCAGAGAATATTCCGCCGCCAGGCCGATCTGGTGCAGCGCCGGGGCCGGAATGCCCGACATCACCCAGCCCAGCAGGCCGGTGTCGCGCATCCCGCCCATGTCGGCCCAGAAATCATCCAGGGCCGCGCGGGCCCCTTCCCGGCCACCGCGCACCCAGCCCGCCTTCAGAGCGGCACCGTTCATCGCCCCCGCCGAGGTGCCCGAGATCGCCGCGATCTCCAGGTCCTCCTCCTCAAGCAGCCGGTCCAGCACGCCCCAGGTATAGGCGCCATGCGCCCCCCCGCCCTGCAGGGCCAGGTTGATCCGTCTCACCATCGCTTGCCTCCCGGGCGGCTCAGCCCTCGTGCCACTTGCGCAGCAGGTCGCTCACCAGGATGCCGTCGATGGTCATCCCCTCCATGCCGGCCTCGCGGATCACCAGCCCCGACAGGTCGGCGTGGCTGATGATCGCATCGACCAGCGACAGGTTCGTCAGCTCTGCCCCGGTCAGGTCGGCATCGCGGATCTGCAGCCCGCGCCCGTCGATGCCGCTGAACCGCGCCCCCGAGAGGGAGCTGTCGGAGACTTCGGCCTCCGACAGGTCGATCCGGGCCAGGGCGGCCGGCGATTTCTCGGGCCCGCTCATTGCGCGGTCCAGCCGCCATCGGCAGAGATCGTCGTGCCGGTGACCTGCGCCGCCGCGTCCGAGCACAGGAAGACGGCTATGCCGCCCAGCTGCTCGACCGTGACGAAATCCTTCGAAGGCTGCTTGGCCAGGATCACCTGTTCGACCACCTCGTCCTCGGACATATTGTATTCCTTGGCGGTGTCGGGGATCTGCGCCTCGACCAGCGGCGTCAGCACGTAGCCCGGGCAGATCGCATTGGCGGTGATCGGTTCCTTCGCGGTCTCAAGACCCACGGTCTTGGTCATGCCGACGATGCCGTGCTTGGCGCTGATATAGGCCGATTTGAAGGGCGAGGCGCGCAGACCATGCGCCGAGGCGATGTTGATGATCCGCCCCCAGCCGGCGGCGCGCATCTTCGGCAGCGCGGCAGCGGTGGTGTGGAAGGCCGAGCAAAGGTTGATCGCGATGATCGCATCCCATTTCTCGACCGGGAACTCATCGATCGGGGCGACGTGCTGGATGCCGGCATTGTTGACCAGGATATCGCAGGCCCCGGCCTTCTCGATCAGGGCACGGCACTGGTCGCCCTTGGACATGTCGGCCTGGATGTAGCGCACGGTGACGCCGAATTCCGCGGCCATGTCGGCGGCCAGCTTGTGGTCCTTCTCGTCGTCGGTGAATGAGTTCAGCACCACATCCGCGCCGGCGCCTGCCAGGGCGCGCGCCACCCCCAGACCGATCCCGGAGTTGGACCCCGTCACGATGGCTGTCTTCCCGCTCAGGCTCATGGCAAATCTCCTCGCTTCGCAGGCCCGGCACGTCCGGGCCGTTCGCAGCCGAAGATAATGCCGCAGCGGCAAAAAGCGAGGGGGACAATGGCCGGTATGCCGCGTCAGAACGCCCTTCGTGAACAGGCCGAACGCCATTGCACCGCGGCCCCGAGTCGCCCGCACGCCCGTCCGGGCGGCGCTCCGAATTCATTGATCACGCAGAAAAAAACGCCGGCACAAGGCCGGCGTTAAGTCGTTGAGGCAGGTTTCATACAGGCAAGAAACCTATCGAGCAGTACCCATGTTATAAGCAATCCCGCGCCGTCATGGAAGCTAAAAGTTTGAAAACATGTAAATCCGCAGTTAGCCTGCCCGGCAACAAAACAAGGCAGAGCAGGGCCTCAGGCGGAATGACCATTCTCAGACGTGTCAGAAAAACGGCGAAAGCCGCATTGCTTTCAAGCTTTTCCGGGCTCTTGATTCTGGCCGGCCCGGCGCTGGCAGAGCCCTCTTACGGCATTGCCATGTACGGCAAGCCCGCCCTGCCGCCGGACTTCACCGCCCTGCCCTATGCCAATCCCGATGCCCCCCAGGGTGGCACGCTCGTCACCGGCGACACCGGCACCTTCGATTCGCTCAACCCCTTCGTCCAGAAGGGAACCCCGCCCTGGCAGCTGCGCTTTCTGACCCATGAAAGCCTGATGATCCGCAATTACGACGAACCCTTCAGCCTCTACGGCCTGCTCGCCTCCTCGGTGGAAACCGACCCGGACCGGCATTGGGTCGAATACACGCTGAACCCGAAGGCGAAATTCTCCGACGGATCACCCGTCACTGTCGAGGATGTGATCTGGAGTTACCGCGAACTCGGCACCGAGGGGAACGCCCGCTATGCCGGCCTGTGGTCCCAGATCGACAAGATCGAGCAGACCGGCCCCGGCAAGGTCCGCATCACCTTCAAGGGCGACAACCGCGAACTGGCGCTGATCGCCGGGCTGACGCCGATCCTGAAAAAGGCGCAATGGCAGGGCAAGGATTTCGCCAATGCCGGCCTTGACGACATTCCGATCGGCTCTGCGCCCTACGTGATCTCCAGCTACACCGCCGGGCGCAATGTCGTGCTGAAGCGCAATCCCGACTACTGGGGCAAGGACCTGCCCGTGCGCCGCGGCACCGATAATTTCGACACCATCCGGATCGAGTTCTACGGCGATCAGGGCGTCCTCTTCGAAGCCTTCAAGGCCGGAGAGCTGTCCTTCCTGCGCGAATTCAACGCCGAGAAATGGCAGCGCGACTACGATTTTCCCGCCGTTCAGGATGGCCGCATCGTCAAGTCCGAGATCCCCACCGAACGTCCCTCGGGCATGACCGGATTCGTGATGAACACCCGCCGCGCGCCTTTCAACGACATCCGCGTGCGCGACGCGATGATGCTGGCCTTCAACTTCGAATATATCAACGGCACGATCACCGGTGGCCGCCAGCCCCGCATCACCTCCTATTTCTCGCATTCCACCCTGGGGATGCGACCGGGCCCCGCGACCGGCCGCGTCAAGGACCTGCTCGCCCCCTTCGCCGACAGCCTGCCCCCCGGCGCCCTCGACGGCTACACCCTGCCCGAGGGCGACGGCAGCGCGCGCAACCGCGCCAACCTGCGCCGCGCCGCGCAGGAGCTGGAACAGGCCGGTTGGGTCGTGGGGTCTGACGGCGTGCGCCGCAACGGCGAAGGCCGCCCCCTCAGCTTCGACATCCTGCTGCGCCAGGGCGACCGCCAGGACCAGTCGATCATCGACATCTACCAGGACGCGCTGAAACGTCTGGGCATCACCACCACGATCACCCTGGTGGACGATGCGCAATACGCAATGCGCACCCAGGATTTCGACTTCGACATGACCGATTTCCGCCGCGAACTCTCGCTCTCGCCCGGCAATGAGCAACGCCTCTACTGGGGCAGCCAAAGCGCCGACCTGCCCGGCTCCCGCAACCTCATGGGCCTCAAGAGCCCCGCCGCGGATGCGATGATCGACGCCATGCTCTCCTCGCGCAGCCTGGAGGATTTCACCGCCGCCACCCGCGCCCTTGACCGCGTGCTGACGGCAGGACGCTACGTGATCCCGGTCTTCCTCTTCGACAAGGGCCGCATCGCCCACAAGGCGGATCTGAAATACCCCGCCCATATCCCGCTCTACGGCGACGGCGTCTACTTCCTGCCCGACGTCTGGTGGCAGGCCCCGTCGGCGCCGTAGCCCTTCATCTTTCCATAAATATGCAAAACGGCCCGCCATCGCGCGGGCCGTTTCACATTCATCTTTCCAAAAATACGGCTGTCGACACGCCCGCCAGGCTCAGCCCAGCGAGGTCACCCAGAGGATCGTCGCATCATCCTCGCTGACCGAGACCACGTTGTGCCCCATCGAGGCATCGTAATAGGCGCTGTCGCCGCGCCGCATCTCCAGCGGCTCGTAGAATTCGGTGTAAAGCCGCACCACCCCGGTCAGCACGTAAAGGAATTCCTCGCCGTCATGGCGCACCCAGCCGTCGAATTCCTCCAGCTTGCGGGCCCGGATGCGCGCCCGGTAGGGCAGCATCTGCTTGCGCGTCAACCCGCTGGCCAGCAGCTCGTGCTCGTAGGTGGCGGTGGCATGGGCCTGCCCCTCGCCCTCGCGGGTCGAGACCATCCGCCCCATGACCTGTCCGGTCTTCGGCGCGGTGAACAGCTGCGGCACCGGAATGCCCAGCCCCGTCGCCAGCTTCTTCAGCGCGTCGTAGGTGGGCGACATCTGCCCGTTCTCGATCTTCGACAGGGTCGAACGCGCCAGTCCCGCCTTGTGGGCGGCGAATTCCAGCGTCCAGTCGCGGGCCCGGCGCAGTTCGCGCACGCGCTCGCCCAGGTCCAGCGGCTCGCCGCCTTCCTGGCGGCCGCTCTCGCGGGCGATACGGATCAGGTTGCGCGGATTGGTCTCTTGCATGCGGCAGAAGATACCGCGATGCGACAGCCGCTTGCAAGCGCCGCGCGCGCGCCCTAGCAAGGGCGCATGGCCATCAAGCTCGACATCCTCTCCGATCCGATCTGCCCCTGGTGCTACATCGGCAAGACGCTCCTCGACCGGGCGCTTGCAGAGCGTCCGGCGCATCCCTTCCACATCGAATGGCATCCGTTCCAGCTGAACCCCGAGATGCCGCGCGAAGGCATGGACCAGCGCGACTTCCTGCTGTCGCGCTTCGGCGAGGAAGGTGCGGAAGAGGCCCAGGCCAATCTGCGCGCCCAGTTCGACAGCCTCGGGATCGAGGCCGATCTGGACGCCGTGCGCCGCGCCCCCAACACGCTGGATGCGCACCGGCTGATCCACTGGGCCGGCCTCGAACAGGTGCAGGGCCCGGTGGTCGATGCGCTGTTCAGGGCCAATTTCGTCGAGGGGCGCGACATCGGCCAGCAGGACGTGCTCTGCGACATCGCCGACAGCGCCGAGATGGACGCCGCCATCGTGCGCCGCCTGCTGCAATCGGATGCCGACGAACAGGCGATCCGCGACCGCGACGCGCATTCGCGCCAGATGGGCATCACCTCGGTGCCGACCTTCATCGTCGCCCAGCAGCACGCCGTCCCCGGCGCCCAGCCGGTCGATCTCTGGCTCAAGGTCATCGACGAGATCTCGGGCAAGCTGGCGACGCAGGATCAGCCCGAGGACTGATCCGCTATCCGGCACGGGCCCGCGCCCCGGCAGTGCAATGCCGCACAACCGGCTCCGCGAGTCCCGGGCGGTTCTGCATCTGGCCGGGGAATCAAAAAGCTGCTAGCGGCATGTGAACTCTTCAAAAGGGATTTTCCATGGCGCAACGCATTCATCCGGTCGAATTTGTGGCGATCATGGCCATGATGATGGCCTCGGTCGCCTTCTCGATCGACTCCATGCTGCCCGCGCTTCCCGACATGGCGCGGGATCTCCAGCTTGAGGATGCCAACGACATCCAGCTGGTGCTGTCGATGTTCATGATCGGCATGGGGCTGGGCACCTTCTTTACCGGGCCGCTGTCCGACAGTTTCGGGCGCAAGACCATCATCCTGCTGGGCGTGGCGATCTACCTGCTGGGCACCGTTCTGGCCTGGCGCGCGCCGACGCTGGACCTGCTGGTCGCCGCGCGGATGCTGCAGGGCCTGGGCGCCGCCGCACCGCGGATCATCGCCATCGCCATCATCCGCGACCTGCATTCGGGCCGCGACATGGCGCGCCTGGTGTCCTTCGTGATGATGGTCTTCACCATCTTCCCCGCCATCGCCCCGCTGGTCGGCGCCTGGATCGTCGGTTTCAGCAGCTGGCACGGCATCTTCATCGCCTTCATGATCTTCGTGCTGATCGGCAGCAGCTGGTTCACCCTGCGCATCGAGGAACCGCTGCCGAAAGAGCGTCGCCGCCCCTTCCGCGTGATCTCCATCGTCCATGCCGCCCGCGAGATGCTGGGGATCCAGATGGTGCGCCTGACGCTGGTGGTTCAGGTGCTGATCATGTCGACGATGTTCATCACCATCTCGCTGATCGAGCCGGCCTTCACCCAGGTCTTCGACCGTTCCACGCAATTCCCCTACTGGTTCTTTGCTCTGGGCATGCTGGCCGGCACGTCGTCGCTGGTGAACGCCACGCTGGTCGGGCGCTACGGGATGCGCAAGATCATCACCTTCGTGCTCTCCTGCTTCCTGGTGCTCAGCGCCGCGATGCTGCTGTTCCACCTCTTCGGACCGCGCGGCCTGCCCTATTTCGTCGCCTACCTGGTCTGGCAGGCGGCGGTCTACTACCAGATCGGCATGACGATGGGCAATCTCAACGCCCTTGCGATGGAGCCGGTGGGCCATATCGCAGGCCTCGCGGCCTCGGTGATCGGCGCGGTCTCGACGATCAGCAGCGCGATCCTGTCGACCCTGGTGGCCCAGACCTTCAACGGCACGATCCTGCCGCAGCTGCTGTCCTCCTTCGTGCTCTCGGGCCTCGCGCTGCTGGTGATGCTGCGGGTCAACCACCTGGAGCGCCACAAGGACCAGTGAACGCGCCTCCGGTGTGAGCGATAACAAACCCCGCGATCCCGGTCGCGGGGTTTTGACTTTTCAGGCACCGGCCCGGGGCAAAAATCTCGTATACAAATGTATACGACCGTGGACGTTCAGCAATCGTTAGTCTAAGGAGGCACAGTAATCCCATCGCATTACGATTCCCCCGAGGAGCCACCCATGTCCAGGATCAAGGTAGACAACCCCATCGTCGATATCGACGGCGACGAGATGACCCGCATCATCTGGTCGTTCATCAAGAAGAAGCTGATCGAACCCTACCTTGAGCTCGACCTGCTCTACTACGACCTCGGCATCGAGGAGCGTGATCGCACCGAAGACCAGATCACCATCGACGCGGCCAACAAGATCAAGGAAGTCGGTGTCGGGGTGAAATGCGCCACCATCACCCCCGACGAGGCCCGGGTCGAGGAATTCGGCCTCAAGAAGATGTGGAAGTCCCCGAACGGCACGATCCGCAACATCCTGGGCGGCGTGGTGTTCCGCAAGCCGATCATCTGCAAGAACGTGCCCCGTCTTGTCCCCGGCTGGACCAAGCCCATCGTGGTCGGCCGTCACGCCTTCGGCGATCAGTACAAGGCCACCGATTTCCACTTCCCCTCCAAGGGCAAGCTGACGATGAAATTCGTCGGCGAGGACGGCACCGAGATCGAGCGCGAGGTCTACGACGCGCCCTCCGCCGGCGTCTACATGGGAATGTACAATCTCGACCAGTCGATCATCGACTTCGCGCGGGCCTCGTTCAACTACGGGCTGTCGCTGAAATGGCCGGTGTTCCTGTCCACCAAGAACACCATCCTCAAGGCCTATGACGGTCGCTTCAAGGACCTGTTTGCAAAGGTTTACGAGGAAGAGTTCGCGGAAGAGTTCAAGAAGGCGGGGATCTGGTACGAACACCGCCTGATCGACGACATGGTGGCCTCGGCGCTGAAATGGTCCGGCGGCTACGTCTGGGCCTGCAAGAACTACGACGGCGACGTGCAATCCGACACCGTGGCCCAGGGCTACGGCTCGCTGGGTCTGATGACCTCGCAGCTGATGACCCCCGATGGCAAGATCGTCGAGGCCGAGGCGGCCCATGGCACCGTGACCCGTCACTTCCGCCAGCACCAGGAGGGCAAGCAGACCTCCACCAACTCGATCGCCTCGATCTACGCCTGGACCGGCGGCCTGAAGCACCGCGCGCTGCTCGATGGCAACGACGCGCTGATGACCTTCGCCACCACGCTGGAGAAGGTCGTCGTGGACACGGTGGAATCGGGCTACATGACCAAGGACCTGGCGCTGCTGGTCGGCCCCGACCAGGGCTGGCTGACCACCATGGGCTTCCTGGAAAAGATCGACCAGAACCTGAACAGGGCCCTGAAACTCTGATCCGGCGCCTTCCGGCACTCCAGGGCCGTCCCATCCGGGGCGGCCCTTTGCGCATCCCCCGTTCATCTTTCCCCCAATACGGCCGCCGGAGGCGGAACCGCGTCCCCCGCGCCGCCTTTCATCTTTCCCCCAATATGCCCGCCGAAGGCGCATCCCCCGCCCCCCACCTGCCCATCCACCGGGCAGCCCCTGCACCGCGTCGCACCGCCGCCCCGCCCGCGACAGAATTCCCGCTGGTCCCGCCGCCCCCTGCGCCCTATATTTATGGAAGCATTACTGACCCAATAATTCCTCCCAATGTCCCGCGAGGTCCCATGCCCGCCCCGATCCCCCTGCCCACCGAATACCGCCAGCACCACACCCCGCTCGAGGACATCCAGGGCCTCGCCATCGCGCTGCTGACCTCTGCCACCGGGCTGGTCTTCATCTCCTCGCTGGGCTTCATCACCGGCCAGACCGCCGGCCTCGCGCTGATCATCGCCTATCTCTCGGGCTGGAGCTTCGGGCTGGTCTTCTTCCTGGTGAACCTGCCCTTCTACGCCCTCGCCTGGAAGCGCCTCGGCTCGGAATTCACGCTGAAATCCTTCTTCTGCGTCACCGTCGTCTCGGTCGCGGTGGATTACATCCCCCGCGGCATGAGCTTCGATCACCTCGATCCGATCCTGGGCACCGCGATCTTCGGCGTGCTGACCGGCTACGGGTTGCTGGGGATCTTCCGCCACAAGGGCTCGCTCGGCGGGCTCGGGGTGATCGCGCTGATGATCCAGGACCGCACGGGCTTTCGCGCCGGCTACGTGCAGCTCATCGTCGACGCGATCCTGTTCACCGTGGCCTTCTTCCTCTTCGACACCCGAACCGTGGCCTTCTCGCTCTTCGGCGCGGTGATCCTGAACGGGGTGATCGCCTTCAACCACCGCCGCGACCGCTACATCGCCGATTGACCGCCCGCACCCGGTGGCAAGACCCGGCCGGACCGCCCGCGCCAATTGACGCCCCGCGCCTTGTTGACGCCCCCGCCCCGCCCGCCTAGAGGCAGGTCCGCCGCCCAGAGAGGACCCAGATGACCCAGCCCGCCGCCGCACCGCAGGATCCGAAACCGACCGCCACCGGCCACGGCCCCGTCGCCGATGCCCAGGGCCTGCTCTTCGGCAGCGCCATGGCGGCCTTCGGCATCACCATCCTGACCCATCTGGGCCTGGTCACCGGCCAGACCGCAGGCCTTGCCGTGATCCTCTCCTACCTCACCGGCTGGAGCTTCGGGCCGATCTTCTTCGTGGTGAACCTGCCCTTCTACTGGCTGGGCTACCGCCGCATGGGCCTGCGCTTCGTGCTGAAGACCTTCATCGCGGTCGCCCTGCTCTCGCTCCTCTCCAAGGTCCTGCCCGGCCAGATCGCCTTTGCGACCCTCACCCCCTGGGCCGGTGCGATCCTCTTCGGCTGCGTCACCGGAGCGGGGCTTCTGGCGCTGTTCCGTCACGGCGCCTCGCTGGGCGGCATCGGCATCCTGGCGCTCTACCTGCAGGAGCGCACCGGGTTCCGCGCCGGCTGGACGCAGCTGGTCTTCGACGGCTGCCTGTTCCTCGTCGCGGCCTTCCTTCTGCCCTTCGATCGCTTCATCTGGTCATTGCTCGGCGCCGTGGTGGTCAATATCGTCATCGCCATCAACCACCGCCGCGACTGGTACGTCGCGACCTGAAAGGCCCCCCATGCCCGCCTGGCTGACCCTGATCCTTGCCGTCGCCGCCGAGACCATCGGCACCACCGCCCTTCAGGCCAGCCAGCAGTTCTCCCGGCTGGTGCCCTCGCTGATCGTGATCGCCGCCTATGCGGCGGCCTTCTGGCTGCTGTCGCTGACTTTGCGCCACATGCCGGTGGGTGTGGTCTACGCGCTCTGGTCGGGCATGGGCATCGTCTTCATCGCGCTGATCGGCTACCTGGTCTTCGGCCAGAAGCTCGACCTGCCCGCGATCCTCGGCATGATCCTGATCGGCGCCGGCATCCTGCTGATCCAGCTGGTCTCGAAGGCCTCCGGGCACTGACGCCCCGCCGCTTCATCTTTCCGCCAAATACGGCCGCCGGCAGGCGGAACCGCGTCCCCGGCACGCCATCCCCTTCATCTTTCCGGAAAATATGCCCGCCGGAGGCTGGCGCCGGGCCTGCCCGGCGCCAATCCCCGCACCCGGTCAGCCCATCACGCTCAACCGCTTGATCAGCGCCGAGGTATCCCAGCGACCGCCGCCCAGCTTCTGCACATCCTTGTAGAACTGATCGACCAGCGCGGTGACCGGCAGGCTGGCGCCGATCTCATCGCCGGTGGTCAGGCAGATATCCAGGTCCTTGCGCATCCAGTCGACCGCGAAACCATGTTCGAAGTGATCGTCCAGCATGGTGCGGTAGCGGTTCTGCATCTGCCAGGACCCCGCCGCCCCCTGAGAGATCACCTCGACCACCTTGTCGCCATCCAGCCCGGCCTTCTGGCAGAAATGCAGCGCCTCCGAGAGGCCCTGCACCAGACCGGCAATGGCGATCTGGTTGCACATCTTGGTCATCTGCCCGGCGCCCGTGGGCCCCATCAGCCGGCAGATTTTCGCGTAGGCGTCGATTACCGGCGCAGCGGCCTCGAAGACCTCCGGACGGCCGCCGCACATGACGGAAAGCACGCCATTCTCGGCCCCCGCCTGGCCGCCGGAAATCGGCGCATCGACATAGCCGAGGCCCTTCGCCTCGGCCAGCGCCGCCAGCTCCACCGTCACCGCCGAGGAGACGGTCGTGTGATCGACCAGCACCGCGCCTTCGGCCATGCCCGCAAAGGCGCCGTCCGCCCCGGCGCAGACCGCGCGCAGGTCGTCATCATTGCCGACGCAGGTCATCACGAAGTCCGCACCCTGCGCCGCTTCGGCGGGGGTGCGGCCGAAACGGCCCCCATGTTCGGCCACCCAGGCTTCGGCCTTGGCGGTGGTGCGGTTGTAGACGCTGACCTCGTGTCCCTTCGCGCAAAGGTGACCTGCCATGGGATAGCCCATGACCCCGAGACCCAGAAAGGCGACTTTCGCCATTGGACAAACCCCTGTATTGAACCATCGCCGGAACACTGTCCGCGGCAAACGCGGAACGCAAGGGCATGGGGAACATATGAGATTCGTCTTTCGCTGGCTGCTGCGCATTGCCGGGACAATGGTCATCATTGCCGTACTGGGCGCCGGGCTGGCCTATTTTCTCGCCGCGCGATCGCTGCCGACCTACGACAAGACCCTGAGGGTCAGCGGAATTTCCGCCCCCGTCGACATCGTGCGCGACAATGCCGACGTGCCCCATATCTTCGGGGCGAGCGATCCGGACGTGTTCTTCGGCCTTGGCTATGCCCATGCCCAGGACCGGCTCTGGCAGATGATCATGCTGCGGCGCACCGTCGAGGGGCGCCTGTCGGAGATCTTCGGCACCCGGACCCTGCCCATCGACAAGCTGATGCGGCGCTACGACCTCTACAAGGCCGCGCAGGCCTCGGTTTCTGCGCAAGACCCGCGCACGCTGGCGGCGCTGAAGGCCTATTCCGCCGGGGTGAATGCGCGGCTCGACGAGATCAACAAGGACAGCCTGGGGCGCGGCGCGCCCGAGATGTTCCTGTTCAACGTGCCCGTGGCGCCCTGGACGCCGGCGGATTCCATCGCCATTGGCAAGCTCATGGCGCTGGAGATGGACGGCTCTCTGGCCTCCGAAGTGGAGCGCGCGCGGGTGTCGCTGGCGCTGCCAGACCAGAAGATGGTCGATGACATCCTGCCCCAGACGCCCGGCGCGCCGCTGACCGCCCTGCCCGATTATGCCCAGCTGATGCAGGCGCAGGGCTTCACGCAATATGCTTCGGCCCAGGGCGACGGGCTGCCCGCCGACCCGCTGTCGCCCTTCCCCGCACCCGGCCTCGAAGGCGCATCGAACGCCTTCGCGGCCGCGCCGCAGCGTTCCGCCACCGGCGGAACCCTGCTGGCGAACGACCCGCACCTGGGCTTTACCGCCCCCAGCATCTGGTACCTGGCGCGCCTGCAATTGCAGCAGGGCGGTGTCATCGGTGCCACCATCCCCGGCCTGCCGCTGGTGCTTTCGGGGCGCTCGCAGTTCCTGGGCTGGGGGCTGACCTCTTCCGGGCTCGATGACCTCGATGTCTACATGGAAGAGCTGAACCCCGACCATCCGCAGGAATACCGCACCCCCGACGGCTGGAAGCCCTTCGTCACCCGCAAGACCATCATCAGCATCAAGGATGCCGCCCCGGTCACCCTGACCCTGCGCTGGACCGACAATGGCCCGGTGCTGCCCGGCAGCTTCTACAACCTCGACACCGTGACCCCGCCCGGCCATGTCGCCGCGATCAACTGGACGGCGCTGTCGGATCACGACACCACGCTTTCGGCCGGGGTGGAGCTGATGTACGCCAAGAATGTCCAGCAGGGCATCGAGGCCGGCAAGCTTCAGATCGCGCCGTCGCAGAACCTGATGCTGGCCGATGCGACCTCCATCGCCTTCAAGACCATCGGTGCGGTCCCGGCGCGCAATCCCGCCCACGACAGCCAGGGCCGGATGCCGACGCTGGGCTGGAAGCCCGAGAACCGCTGGAACGGCTATTTCCCCTATGCCGACAACCCCGAGATCGTGAACCCGGAAAGCGGCATCCTGGGCAATACCAACAACAAGGTCACCGACGCGCCCTTCCCCCACAACATCACCTTCGACTGGGGCGACACGCAGCGCATCCACCGCTGGCAGAAGCTGATGGAAAGCCGCAAGGTCCACACCCGCGACAGCTTCATCGAGGCGCAGCTGGATACCGTCAGCTTCACCGCGCGCTCTCTGCTGCCGCTGATCGGCAGGAACCTGTGGTACAACGGCGATCCCGCACCGAAGGGCACGCCCGAGCGGATGCGCCAGGACGCGCTGAAGATGCTGGCCGACTGGAACGGCGACATGAACGAGCACATGCCCGAGCCGCTGATCTATGCGGTCTGGATCTCGACCCTGCAGGACCGGCTGATCCGCGACGAGCTGGGCCCGATCGCCGACGAGTTCACCCATGTCGACCCGGTCTTCATCGAACGCGTCTTCCGCAACATCGACGGCGCCTCGAAATGGTGCGACGTGGTGCAGACCGAAACCGTCGAGACCTGCGACCAGATCGCCCAGCAATCGCTTGACGCGGCCCTGCTGTGGATCAAGGAACGCTACGGCGACAACCTGGAAAGCCTGCGGTGGGGCGATGTGCACCAGGCCGCGCAGGACCATCCGGTGCTGGGCGAGGTGCCGATCCTGAAGTACCTGGTGAACATCCGCCAGCGCACCTCGGGCGGGGACAACACGCTGAACCGTGGCGCCACCAAGGGCACCGGGCCCGATCCCTTCCTGGACGTGCATGGCGCGGGCTACCGGGGCGTCTACGATTTCGCCGATCCCGACAGTTCGGTCTTCATCATCTCGACCGGGCAGTCCGGCCACCCGCTGTCGCGCCACTACGACGACCTGGGCGAACTGTGGCGGCGCGGCGAATACATCCCAATGTCGCTCGATACCGCGCTGGCCCGCGCAGCCTCTGTCGGCGAAACCAAGCTTGTGCCGGGGAACTGAGCCCCGGCGGCGGGGCTGCCCATCCCGGTGGCAGCCCCGGGCGGGCGACGCCACGGCCATGGTGGCGCCAACAGGCACGACCGGGGATTTGAATTGACCCTTCGGGGTGCCTCTGCCATGCAGAACTCCCAGAGACAGCAGGATCCGAACGCATGAAGGTCATCATCTGCGGCGCCGGTCAGGTCGGATGGCAGATCGCCCGCCACCTGTCGGGCGAAAAGAACGATGTCACTGTCGTCGACAGCAACCCCGATCTGGTCCGCCGTGCCACCGATACGCTCGATGTGCAGGGGATCGCGGGCTTTGCCTCCTACCCCGACGTGCTGGACCGCGCGGGGGCACGCGACGCCGACATGATCATCGCCGCCACCTTCTCGGACGAGGTGAACATGGTCACCTGCCAGGTGGCCCATTCGATCTTCTCGGTGCCGCGCAAGATCGCCCGGCTGCGCTCGCGCAGCTATCTGGATGCGATCTACTCCGATCTCTACCGGCGCGACCATCTGCCCATCGACGTGGTGATCAGCCCCGAGCTGGAAGTGGCCGAGGCCGCGCTGCAGCGCCTTTCCGCCCCCTCCGCCTTCGACGTGGAACAGTTCCTGGGTGGCCAGGCCCAGCTGCTGGGCATCCAGATCGACGAGGACTGCCCGGTCATCAACACGCCGCTGCGCCAGCTGACCGACCTGTTTTCCACCCTGCGCGCCATCGTGGTGGGCATCCGCCGCGACGGGCGCCTTTTCGCCCCCGAGCCGGGCGACCAGATCTTCCCCAAGGACGATTGCTACATCTGCGTCCATGCCGAGGACGTGCCCCGCACCATGGAGATCTTCGGCAAGTCGAACCGCCAGCAGGAACGCGTGGTGCTGGTGGGCGGCGGCAATGTCGGCCTGACCGTGGCCCGCGCGCTGGAGCAGAAGGGCCGCCGGGTCCGCGCCAAGGTGATCGAGAAGAACCGCGCGGTGGCCGAACGCGCCGCCGACGGGCTGGAACGGACCATCGTGCTGCATGGCGACGGCCTTGACTCCGCGCTGCTGGCCGAGGCCGGGATCTCGCGCGCGGATGCCGTCCTGTGCGTCACCGATGACGACAAGACCAACATGCTGACCGCGGTGCGGGCCAAGAACCTGGGCTGTCCGATGTCGATCGTGCTGATCAACGATCCCACGCTGACCTCGCTGATGGCGCCGCTGGGGGTGGATGCCTACATCAACCCGCGCGCCACCACCGTCAGCTCGATCCTGCGGCACATCCGACATGGCCGGGTGCGCGGCGTCTATTCCATCGGCGATGCCGAGGCCGAGGTGATCGAGGCCGAGGTGCTGTCGACTTCGCCCATGTCGGGTCGCCCGATCCGCGACATCGACTTCCCCGAAGGCGTGCTGGTGGGCGCAGTGATGAAGGGCGACAAGGTGATGAAACCCACCGCCGACATGATCGTGGATGAAGGCGATACCGTGGTCATCTTCGCCCTGACCCCCGATGTTCCGGAAGTGGAGCGCCTGCTGCAGGTCTCCATCGACTACTTCTGAGGTCGGGCCCCGGATGGTCCATACCCACCAGCCCCGCCCCAACACGATGCGCAACCGCATCGAGAGCCAGCCGCTGTTCCTCGGGATCACGCTGTCGCTTTGCCTGTCGATGCTGGTGCCCGCCACCGTGGGCCTGGTCCAGGAGAACTACCTGGTCGCGCGGAACTTCTTCTACGTGGCCTTCCTGGGCTCCACGGTCTCTTTCCTGATCGCGCTGGCGCGCGGCACCCGGCCGCTTCTGAACACCGGGCGCGGCGACCTGCACGCGCTGCTCTCACTGTTCGCGGCCTTCATGGGCCTGCCGCTGCTGCTGGCCCTGCCGTTCTCGGAAAGCCTGCCCGACACCCGCTTCGTCAATGCCTATGCCGAGATGGTCTCGAGCTTCACGACCACCGGCATGACCTTCTACGACGATCCGCGCCGGCTTTCCGCGCCGCTGCACCTGTGGCGCGCCCAGGTCGGCTGGATGGGCGGTTTCCTGATCTGGATCGCCGCCGCCGCCGTCATGGCCCCGCTGTCGCTGGGCGGTTTCGAGGTCACCGCCGCGGGCCGCGACCAGAGCGAGACCCGCCTCGACCGGTTCCAGCGCGCCGGCGTCATCCGCCGGATGATCCGCGGCGCGCTGCAGCTGCTGCCGATCTACATCGGGCTGACGGTGGTGCTGTGGATCCTGCTGCTGATGGCGGGCGACACCCCACTGGTGGCACTGTGCCACGCGATGTCGACGCTCTCGACCTCGGGGATCTCGCCGATCGGCGGGGTGCAGAACGCGACCTCCGGCATCCCCGGAGAGATGGTCATCGCCGTCTTCATGATCTTCGCCCTGTCGCGGATCACCTTCACCTCCGACACCGTGACCTCGCGGCTGGCGCTGCACCGCGACCCCGAGATCCGCATGGGCCTGGCGCTGGTCCTCATCGTGCCGGCGCTGCTGTTCCTGCGCCACTGGATCGGCGCCATCGACGTGAAATCGACCCAGGACGTGCTGACCGCGCTGCGGGCCTTCTGGGGCTCTCTGTTCACCGTGCTGTCTTTCCTGACGACGACGGGCTGGGAAAGCGCGGACTGGGACACGGCGCAGAACTGGTCGGGCCTGTCGACACCGGGCATGATCCTGATGGGCCTGGCGATGATCGGCGGCGGCGTCGCCACCACCGCCGGCGGCGTCAAGCTCCTGCGGGTCTATGCGCTCTACCTCAATGGCCGGCGCGAGCTGGACCGCCTGGTGCACCCTTCCTCGATCTCGGGCCACGGCGTTGCCGGCCGGCGCATTCGCCGACAGGGCGCCTTCCATGCCTGGGTCTTCTTCATGCTCTTCGCGATCTGCCTGGCCGGCTCCATGGCGCTGCTCTCGCTCTTCGGTATCGGCTTCGAGAACGCCACCGCGCTCTCGGTCGCGGCACTGTCGAACACCGGCCCGCTGACGGTCTACGGCGGCGCCGAACCGGTGGCGCTGAACCTGCTGACCCCGGGGGCCAAGGTGGCGCTCTGCGCGATCATGGTGCTGGGCCGGCTGGAGCTTCTGGCGATCATCGCGCTGTTCAATCCGGACCTGTGGCGCGACTGAGGCAGCTTTTTCACAACGGGTCACAAAAACCGGCACTCGGGGCTGGAAGTTTCCGAATCCCGCCCTCATACTTCGCCGGCAAGACGAAAAGCCGCACCAGGCAATAAGAAACAAAAAGGCACAACGAGAATGGCTTCCGACCGACAGAATCTCCAGGACGCATTTCTAAACCATGTCCGGAAAACCAAGGTTCCGGTCACGATCTTCCTGATCAACGGGGTGAAGCTGCAGGGCGTCATCACCTGGTTCGACAACTTCTGCGTCCTGCTGCGCCGCGACGGCCAGGCCCAGCTGGTCTACAAGCACGCGATCTCCACGATCATGCCGTCGCAGGCAATCACCCTCTATGAAGGCGACGACACCAATTGATCGGCCATGAGGTAGCGCCCACGCGCGCCTTCGTGATCCACCCCGACATGCGGCGTGACGACACCCGTCACGCCCCCGGCTACGCATTGGCCGAGGCCGTCAGCCTCGCCCAAGCGCTGCCCGGTCTCGAGGTCGTGGGCAACGAGGTGGTGCGCCTGGCGACCCCGCAACCCAAGACGCTCTTCGGCTCCGGCAAGGTCGAGGAACTCAAGCAGATGTTCTCCGAGGCGGAGACCGAGCTGGTGCTGATCGACGGGCGCGTGACGCCCGTGCAGCAGCGCAACCTCGAGAAGGCCTGGAAGGTCAAGATCCTCGACCGCACCGGCCTGATCCTCGAGATCTTCTCGGACCGCGCCCGCACCCGCGAAGGCGTCCTCCAGGTCGAGATGGCGGCCCTGGCCTACCAGCGCACCCGCCTGGTCCGGGCCTGGACCCACCTGGAACGCCAGCGCGGCGGTCTCGGCTTCGTCGGCGGCCCCGGCGAAACCCAGATCGAGGCCGACCGGCGTGCCATCGACGAACAGCTGGTGCGCCTGCGCCGCCAGCTCGACCAGGTGGTGAAAACGCGCGAACTGCACCGCGCCGCCCGCGCCAAGGTCCCCTTCCCGATCGTCGCGCTGGTGGGCTATACCAACGCCGGCAAGTCGACACTGTTCAACCACCTGACCGGGGCGGATGTGCTGGCCAAGGACATGCTCTTTGCCACGCTTGACCCGACGATGCGCCGGGTCAAGCTCGACAGCGGCGCCGAGATCATCCTGTCGGACACGGTGGGCTTCATCTCGAACCTGCCGACCCAGCTGGTCGCCGCCTTCCGCGCCACGCTCGAAGAGGTGCTGGAAGCCGACCTGGTGCTCCATGTCCGCGACATCTCGCACCCCGAGAGCGAGGAACAGAAACAGGACGTCGAGGACATTCTCGCCGATCTGGGCCTGCCTGAAGACATCCCCGTGCTCGAGGTCTGGAACAAGATCGACCTGCTCCCCGAGGAGGAGGCTCCGAACCTCATTCAGCGCGCGATCCGCGAGGAACAGGTCCTGCCGATCTCGGCGATCACCGGTCAGGGCCTGCCCGAGCTGCTGGATGAGATCACCCGGACCCTCGATTCCGAACGGCACGCCGAAACGGTCACCCTCGAATGGTCCGACGGCAAGCGCCGTGCATGGGCCTTCAAGGAGGGCATTGTGCAGGCCGAACGCCAGACCGAGAACGGCATCGAGCTCGACCTGCTCTGGACGGCCCGCCAGGCGGCGAAATTCCGCGATCTCTGACCCATTTTCTTGTTCTCAAATACCTTCCGCGAAGCGATGGCGCACCGCGCCATTCCGAAAGCTCTCCCTGCGGATTTGGCGCGGCGACGCCGCGCCAAGCCTCCGGCGGAGGTATTTGGAACAAGAAAATGACAGGCGGCAGCTCACTCCACAGGGCAGCGGTTCACTGGCCGCCGCTTTGCGCCTTCTTTTCCCAGCGCCCGGATTCCTCCGACCAGTAGATCGCCGCGCAGCCCGCGCCGGTCAGCGCCTTCCACTGGATGCGTGCATGAGCCGTGGCGGCCTCGTCACGCCCGTCGAACAGGATGCAGGCGCGTTTCAGCGGGGCAATCTCCTGCGGTGTGAGATCGGCGCCGTCAATGGCCATCAGGCAATCAGGCTCATTGGCCGGAACGCCCTGGGTGAGCAGGATCGGCTGCAGCTGGGCATGGGGGGCGCTATCGCGACCATGCGGCAGGAAGGTCTCGTCCGGGCCGAGCCAGAGCTTCTGGTCCAGCCAGTCGAGCCGTTCCGCTTCGCGGCCCCGGACCGCAACACGCCAGCCGGCCTGCAACGCGCGGGGGAGCAACGCCTGCAAGGCGCCGTCGACCGAAGAGCGCGTGAGATGGTAGAAATAGACCTGGCCCATCCGTTAGCCCTCGAAGCCGTCGCGCACCAGCCGGTCCAGGGCCAGCACGCCCCAGCCGGTAGCCCCGGTCGGGGCCAGATCGCTTTCCGACTTCAGACTGGCCACGCCGGCGATGTCGAGGTGGATCCAGGGGGTCCCGGGCTTCACGAAGCGCTGCAGGTACTGGGCAGCGGTGATCGATCCCGCCGGTCGACCGCCGACGTTCTTCATGTCCGCAACCCGGCTTTTCAGGAGCTGGTCATAGGCCGGCGCGAGCGGCAGGCGCCAGGCGCCCTCGCCCTCTGCCGCCGCGGCTTTCAGGAAGGCATTGCAGAACGCGTCGGAATTGGAAAAGACGCCGGCATTCTCGTGGCCCAGCGCCACAATGCAGGCCCCGGTCAGCGTCGCCAGGTCGATCACGCCCTTCGGCTGGAACCGTTCCTGTGCGTACCAGAGCACGTCGCACAGCACGAGGCGCCCCTCGGCATCGGTGTTGATCACCTCGACCGTGTCGCGCTTCATCGTCGTCACCACGTCGCCGGGGCGCACGGCCGTGCCGGAGGGCATGTTCTCGACGAGGCCGACCAGACCGACGACATTGGCGGGCGCCCTGCGCAGTGCCAGCGCCTTCATCGTGCCCGCCACGGTGCCCGCGCCGCCCATGTCCATGGTCATGTCCTCCATGCCGCCGGCGGGCTTGAGGGAAATGCCGCCGGTGTCGAAGACAACCCCCTTGCCGACCAGCGCCAGCGGCGCCTCTCCGGGCGTGCCGCCCGCCCATTGCATCACCACCACCTTGGAGGGGCTGGCCGAGCCCTGGCCGACGCACAGCAGCGCGCCCATGCCGAGCTCTTCCAGCTGGTCCTCCTCCAGCACCTCGACGGTGATCCCAAGATCGCGCAGCGCCAGCAGTTCCTCGGCGAAGCGCGTGGTGGTCAGCAGGTTGGCCGGTGCATTCACCAGGTCGCGGGTGAAAAAGATCCCCTCGGCCAGCGCCTGCAGTGCCGCCGGATCGGCATCGGGCACGCGGCCCATCACCGTGACCGCCCCCCGGGGCGCGGCCTTCTGGCTTTTCAGCGCATCATAGGCATAGCCGCGCAACAGCAGCCCCAGGGCCAGGTCCTCGACGCCCTGCAGCGCACCGGCCAGCACCAGCAGCCCCTTCTCGGCGGAAAGCTTGGCAAGCTTGCCGCCCGTCCTGCGCAGCAGCGCCGCCTCGGGACGGCGCGGCAGCAGCACGATGTCGAGCGCCTCGGCGGCCAGCCCCTGCGGCCAGGCCAGGGTGATGATCTCTCCGGGGGCGCGATCGGCAAAGCCCGCGCTTTCCACCAGCCGCAGCACCGCCCCCCGGGTCAGCTTATTGACCCGGCGGGCCAGCGCCGAGAGGCCGCGCCCGGGATCAAGCACCAGCGCCACGCGGCCTTCGGCCCCGGCAATCGCCTCCAGATCGGTTTCGGTAAAGGCGAGAGAGACGGGCTGGGTCAAATCCTGGGGTCCTTGAAATCGGGTCTGCCGGCCCGCCGGGCCGGCTGTCGTGGCGGATGTCGTGACGGAGGCTAGCGCGCGACCGCCGCTTTGACCAGAATGCAGTTTTACCCGCCCCGCAAACCCGTTATCCTAGGCGGACCCTGCCCGAGTGCAGGCGGACGACGCATTCGGGAGCGAAGATTGGCGCGTTTCGACAGATATCTGCTGTCGCAGCTTATGATGCTGTTCGGCTTCTTCACGCTCGTGCTGGTGGCCATCTACTGGATCAACGCGGCGGTGCAGCTGTTCGACCGGCTGCTGGGCGATGGCCAGACCGCACTGGTCTTCCTTGAATATTCCGCGCTGACCCTGCCGGGGGTGATCCGCACGGTTCTGCCGATCGCGGTCTTTGCCGCGGCGGTCTATGTCACCAACCGGCTGTCTTCGGACAGCGAGCTGGTGGTGATGCGCGCTACCGGCTTCTCGCCCTGGCGGCTGGCGCGTCCGGCGCTGGTCTTCGGGCTGATCGCCGCCGCGATGATGTCGCTTCTGACCCAGGTCCTGGTGCCGCTCAGCCAGCAGGAGATGCAGACCCGCGACAGCGAGATCGCCCGCAACATCACCGCCCGGATGCTGACTGAGGGCGCCTTCTTGCACCCGACCTCGGGTGTCACCTTCTACATCCGCGACATCGACGACGACGGCACACTGCGCGATGTCTTCCTGTCGGATCGCCGCAATGCAGAAGAGCCGCAGACCTTCACCGCCGCGCGCGCCTATATCGTCAACACCGCCTCCAAGGGCAGCGACGGCCCGGCACCGAAACTGGTGATGGTCGACGGGCTGACGCAATCGCTGGAAAAAAGCACCCAGCGGCTGTTCACCACCCATTTCCAGGACATGACCTACGATATCGGCAGCTTCATCAAGAGCAGCGACAGCATCCGCCCGACCATGCGGGGCATGTCGACCCTGACCCTGCTGGCCGATCCCGACGCCGCCGGCACGCTGACCGGCAACACCCGGGGCCGCATCCTCCAGGAGGCCCATGGCCGCATCACCCAGGCGCTGCTGTGCATTGCCGCGGCCTTGATCGGCTTTGCCGCGCTGCAGATCGGTGGTTTCAGCCGCTTCGGGGTCTGGAAGCAGATCATCATCGCCGTGGCGCTCCTGGTGCTGCTTAAGGGCATCGAGGGCGGCGTCACCGGCCCGGTGCGCAAGGATGGCGACCTGTGGCCGCTGCTGTACCTGCCTTCGCTGGTGGGGCTGCTGATCAGCGCGGCGCTGCTGTGGTGGGCGGCCCGTCCGATACGCCGGCGCCAGCGCCGCGCGGAGGCCCCGGCATGATCCTGCACCTTTACTTCGCCCGCCGCTTCCTGCGTTCCTTCCTGCTGATCTTCGGGGTGTTCTTCCTGCTCACCCTCTTCATCGATCTGGTGGAGGAGCTGCGCAAGTTCTCCGACGACGGGGTGGGCTTCGGGCGGATCTTCGGGCTGACGCTGCTGGCCACGCCGGCGGCGCTCTATGAGATCCTGCCGCTGATCATGATCCTGTCGACGGTGACGCTGTTCCTGTCGCTGGCGCGCTCCTCCGAACTGGTGGTGGTGCGTGCCGCCGGGCGTTCGGCGCTGCGCACGCTGGTTTCGCCGCTGATCGTGGCCTTCCTGCTGGGGGTCTTCATCGTCGCGGTGATGAACCCGCTGGTGGCCGCGACCTCGCGGGCCTATTCCGACATTTCCGAACGCTACAAGACCGGGGGCAGCGATGTCATGTCGGTCTCGGCGGACGGGCTGTGGCTGCGTCAGGGCGGCACCGCCGAGGGTCAGACGGTGATCCGGGCCAGCCGCGCCAATGCCCAGGCGACAGAACTTTACGACGTCTCCTTCCTGACCTTCACCGAGACCGACGGCGGCCAGGTGCCCAGCCGCCGGATCGAGGCCGCCTCGGCCCGGCTGAGCGATGGCGCCTGGCAGCTGCGCGGGGTGAAGATCTGGCCGCTCGATGCCGGCACCAACCCCGAGGCCGGGGCCATGGTGCTGCCGCAGTACAGCCTGCCCTCGACCCTGACCGAGCAGCGCATCCGCGACAGTTTCGCTTCGCCCTCCTCGATCTCGATCTGGCAGCTGCCGGCCTATATCCAGGAGCTGCGCGCCGCCGGCTTTGCGGCCCGCCGGCACCTGGTCTGGTTCCAGATGGAGCTGGCCCGGCCGCTGTTCCTGGTGGCGCTGGTGCTTGTCTCCTCGGCCTTCACCATGCGCCCGGCGCGTTTCGGCCGTACCGGTGTCGCGGTGCTGGCAACGATCATGCTGGGCTTCTCGCTTTACTACATCCGGAATTTCGCCCAGGTGCTGGGGGAATCCGGCCAGATCCCGGTGATGCTGGCAGCCTGGGCGCCGCCGATCGCCTCGCTGCTGCTGGCCACCGGGCTTCTCTTGCAGATGGAGGACGGCTGATGCCGCCAGTGCCTGCCGCCGCGAAGCGCGGCGCCCCGACCCGATCCCTGACCCGCGCCACCCCGGCGCCGCGCTGGCGCTGGACGCTCGGCGCGGGGCTGGCGCTGGCCATGGGGCTGGCCGGGGGCGCGCAGGCGCAGGACACCTCCGGACCGGCAATGCTGGTGGCCGACAAGATCTTCATGGAGGGCCCCGACAAGCTGGTGGCCGAGGGCCATGTCGAGGCGCTTCAGGGCGATGTGCGGCTGCGCGCCACCCGCGTCACCTACAACAAGGAAACCGGGGAACTGGCGCTGGAAGGCCCGATGACCCTGACCCAGGCCGATGGCAGCACGGTGATCGTCGCCGACAGCGGCACGCTGGACCGCGACCTGCAGAACGGGCTGATGCGCGGTGCCCGGATCATGCTGAACCAGCAGGTGCAGCTTGCCGCCGCCCAGGTCGCCCGGGTCGAGGGGCGCTATACCCAGCTTTACAAGACCACCGTGTCCTCCTGTCAGGTCTGCGGCCAGAGCAAGCCGCCGCTCTGGCAGATCCGCGCCGAAAGCGTGGTCCACGACACCGAGGCCGGGCAGCTCTATTTCGACAAGGCCCGCTTCGAGGTGATGGGCGTGCCGCTGCTCTACCTGCCGAAACTGCGCCTGCCGGATCCGACCCAGAAGCGCGCCAGCGGCTTCCTGATCCCGGAATTCCGCCGCGACACCACGCTGGGCACGGGCATGAAGCTGCCCTACTACCTGCGGCTCGGCGACAACCGCGACCTGACGCTGACGCCCTTCATCTCGGACAAGACCCGCACGATGGAGTTCCGCTACCGCCAGGCCTACCGCACCGGTGCGCTCTCGGTGATCGGTGCGGTGTCGCGCGATGACCTCGACAGCGACTTCAGCTCGCGCGGGTACATCCAGGCGGACGGGCTGTTCTACCTGCCGCGCGACTTCACGCTCAGCTTCTCGCTGAAGGCGGTGTCGGATGTCTCCTACCTGTCGGATTACGACTATTCCGACGAGGACCGCCTGCGCAGCGAGATCACGCTGGACCGGGCGCGGCGGGATGAATGGATCGGCTTCTCGATGGTGCACTACCGCTCGCTGCGCGCCGACGAGAACTACAACACCATCCCCTCCTACATCGGCGATGCCAGCTACGAGAAGCGGCTGTTCCCGGCCCTGATCGGCGGCGAACTGCGCTATGGCGCAGAGCTGCACGGGCATTACCGGATCTCCGACAGCGACACCCCCGATGCCGACGGCATCGTCGAGGGGCGCGACGTGGCGCGGCTGTCGGTCTCCTCGGACTGGCGGCGCACCTGGACGCTGCGCCATGGCCTGCGGGTCGAAACCCTGGGCGGCATGGTCGCGGACAGTTTCCGCACCATGGACGACAGCACCCTGCCCGACAGCCAGTCCGGCATCACCCCCTACAGCGCCGTCACCCTGCGCCTGCCGATGCAGCGCGCCAATGCCGACGGCAGCCGCGACGTGATCGAACCGGTCGCCCAGCTGGCCTGGTCGGGCGGTCACGCGCTGAAGGTCGCGGACGAGGAAAGCACCCGGGTCGAGTTCGACGAGGGCAACCTGCTGGGCCTGACCCGCTATTCCGCCCCCGACCGGCGCGAACGCGGCTGGCGCACCGCCTACGGGCTGAGCTGGGCGCATTACACCGCCTCCGACTGGACCCTGCGCGGAGTCGTGGGCCAGGTCTGGCAGCAGAAGGTGGATGCCGATTTCAGCCGGTCTTCGGGGCTGGATTCGCGCTATTCCGACGTGCTGATCGCCGGCCAGGTCGCCGCCCCGGGCGGCTGGTCCGTGACCGCGCGCGGCCTCTACGATCCCGCCGATGCGCTGCAGCTTGACAAGGCAGAGGCGCTGGCCAGCTGGATCAGCACCCGCACCACCTTCTCGGCGAGCTATGTCTGGCTGCCCCGCGACGAACAGCAGGACCGCGCCGAGGTGGTCTCTCAGTGGGGCCTGGACGGCAGCGTGCAGGTCAACGACACCTGGGGCCTGTCGGCCAATGCCCGCTACGACATCGCCGCCGAACGCCCGGTCAAGGCCGGGCTGGGCGTGACCTGGCGCAACGAATGCGTCGAGGTCGGCCTGGGCCTGGATCGCAGCTACGGCTCCTCCGAGGTGGTCACCCCTTCGACCGACGTTACCTTCACCGTGGGCCTGCGGGGCTTCACGCTCAATGACGCAGGCGGAAGCACGCGCAAGTCTTGCAGTAACTGATTGAGACAGGGCGCCAAAGGGCTATACATGTGGCCGAGAAACGACAGGCCGGGACAGGCGTTCCGGCCCCGAAAGGACAAGGGCAGGCAGAGATGAGCACACCCGCGACGACGCGCTTCCAAGGCAAATCCCGCGCGGGGGCCAGGGCCCTCCCGCTGGCGCTGGCGATGATGCTGGCCCTCGCGCCTCTGGCGCCCCAGGGGGCCTCCGCCCAGACCTTCGGCCCGGCGATCCGGGTCAACGACAAGGTGATCACCCAGTACGAAATCGACCAGCGCACCCGCCTGCTGACCGTGCTGGGCGCGCCCGGCGACGTGCGCAAGATGGCCCGCGATGCCCTGATCGACGAGAAGCTGGAACTGGGGGCCGCCGACAGCTTCGGCTTCGCGCTGAAGGACGATCAGATCCAGGCCGCGATGGAGCAATACGTCAGCCGCACCCAGCTGTCGCTGAACGACTTCCTGGCCCGCCTTTCCCAGGCCGGCATCGACAAGGAATCCTTCCGCGACTTCGTGCGCGCCGGCGCCACCTGGCAGGAGCTGGTGCGGGCCCGCTTCCAGTCCAAGGTCGACGTGACCGAGCAGGAAGTCGATGCCGCGCTGGCCGCCCAGGCCAACCAGGGCAGCGTCAGCGTCGCGATCTCGGAAATCTTCATCCCCACCGGCTCCGATCCCCAGGGCGCGGCGCGGCTGGCCGAGCAGATCTCCCAGATCCACTCGATCCCCGCCTTCGCCGATGCCGCCCGCAAGGTCTCTGCCGGGCAGAGCGCGGCAGAGGGCGGCAAGGTCGACTGGATGCCGATCTCGAACCTGCCGCCGGTGCTGCAAACCCAGATCATGGCGCTGAAACCCGGCGAGGTGACACCGCCGCTGCAGGTCCAAGGGGCACTGGCGCTGTTCCAGCTGCGCGCCCTGCGCGAGAACGCGGCGCCGAAGAAGACCTATTCGGCAATCGATTTCGCCCGCTACTACATCCCCGGCGGCCATTCCCCCGAGGCCATGGCCCGCGCCGCCCAGATCGCCCAGAGCATCGACACCTGCGACGATCTTTACGGCATCAACAAGGGCCAGCCCGAGAAGCTGCTGGACCGGGTCAGCCTGGCCCCCGACAAGATCCCCACCGACGAGGCCGTGGCGCTGGCCAAGCTTGACGACAACGAGATCTCGACCGCGGTGACGCGCGACAACGGCCAGACACTGGAGCTGCTGATGCTCTGCGGGCGCACCCCCGCCGGCGTGCCCGCCGATATCGACCGCACCAAGGTGATGAACCAGCTCAAGGACCGCCAGCTCAGCTCCTATGCGGATGGCTACCTGGCCGAGCTGCGTGCAGACGCAAGGATCGTGCAATAACATGGCGGCGATCGACGGGCTGCCGCCCCTGCGCGAGGTCATCACGACCCATGGCCTCGCCGCCAAGAAATCCCTTGGCCAGAACTTCCTGCTGGACCTGAACCTGACGGCGAAGATCGCCCGCCAGGCCGGCGACCTGTCGGGCTGCGACGTGCTGGAAGTGGGCCCCGGCCCCGGCGGGCTGACCCGCGGGCTGCTGTCCGAAGGGGCGCGCAAGGTGCTGGCCATCGAGAAGGACAGCCGCTGCCTGCCCGCCCTGGCCGAGATTGCCGCGCATTACCCCGGACGGCTTCAGGTGATCGAGGGCGACGCGCTGGAGGTCGATCCGCTGGCCCATTTGACGCCGCCGATCCGGGTGGCGGCGAACCTGCCCTACAATGTCGGCACCGAGCTGCTGGTGCGCTGGCTGACGCCGAAGGACTGGCCGCCGTTCTGGGAAAGCCTGACGCTGATGTTCCAGCGCGAGGTGGCCGAGCGCATCGTGGCGACCCCGGGCTCCAAGGCCTATGGCCGCCTGGCGATCCTGTGCGCCTGGCGCGCCGAGGCCCATATCGCGATCTCGCTGCCGCCCGAGGCCTTCACGCCGCCGCCCAAGGTCTCTTCGGCCGTGGTGCATCTGACCGCCCTGCCCGAGCCGCGCTATCCCGCCGATCCCAAGGTGCTGGAACGCGTCGTGGCCCAGGCCTTCAACCAGCGCCGCAAGATGCTGCGTGCCGCCCTGAAGGGCGCGGCGCCCGACATCGAGGACCGTCTGCTGGCATCGGGGATCAAGCCCACCGACCGTGCCGAGACCATCGGGCTGGAGCAGTTCTGCGCCCTGGCCCGCAACATCGCGGCAGGCTGAGCCCCGAGACGGAGCCCCCTGCAGGAGGCGGTGCGGGGGCGCTGCCCCCGTCTTCCGTACCGGAAGACTCCCCCGGGATATTTCCGGCCAGATGAGAGAGCCATGCGAAAAGGGGCGGCCCGTCGGGACCGCCCCTTTTCGATCTGAACCGGAAGCCGCGATTATTCGGCGGCTTCCGAAGAGGGCTTGTCGCCCCCCGGTGCGGCCTCGGCTGCGGTGGGCTTCTTGGAGCGGCTGGAGGCGGCACGCTTGCGCGGCGCCGGCTTGCTGGCCTTGTCCTCGGGGGTTTCGACGAGCATCGAGCCGTCATCCTCACCGGAGGAAGTGTCGATTACGTCATCCGAAAGCGCCGGCTTTGCGCGGCTGCGGCGCGGCTTGGCGGCGGGCTTGTCGCCCTTCTCGCCCTCGGCCTTGCGGCTGCGGGCCCGGGGCTTGTCCTCGGTCTTTTCCGGGGCCCTGTCGGGCTTGTCGCCGGCCTCTGTCACCGGGGCGGCTTCGGCGGCCACGGGGGCCTCTGCCTCGGCTGCGGGCTGCGGCGCCGGAGCGTGCTGGGCCTGATGCCCCTGCTGCGCGCCATTGCCATTGCCGTCCCGCTCGGGGCGCGGTGCGCGATCACGGTCCCGCTCGGCCTGGCGGTTGCGGTTCTCGGCTTCCTGCTGCTCGCGCCGGTTTTCCTGGTCGCGCTGCGCCTCTCCGAGCATCCGCAGGTAATGTTCCGCGTGCTGGTAGAAGTTTTCCGTGGCCACACGGTCCCCGGCCAGGGTCGCATCGCGCGCCAGCTGGGTATATTTGTCGATGATCTGTTGCGGCGTGCCGCGCACCTTGCCTTCAGGGCCCGAGGAATCGAACACCCGATTGACAATATTGCCGACAGACCGGTTGCGGGACTTGTTCCGCGAACGTGATTTCGAAGATCTCATAAGGTCAGCTGTCTAGCCTTGAGTTTGTCATGCGTCGCCGCCTCATCCCCGCGGCGCTGGCTTGGCACCGTAAGCTGGAGAGCGGCTCCTGTCTGGCTTGGTTCCGGGGGGGCTTGCCTAACTTGGGCGAGCGTCCGCATCCCGGTCTCAACTGGAATAAGCATGCTCCGTTGCAGATGACAAGGGGGAAGTGAAACTTTTAGCCAGATTTGGCAGGTTTCCCGCAATCGGGCCGTTTCACATCCACCTTCGGGGAGGGCGCGCCGGGGTTTGCCGGCTGTTCAGGTGGTGCCTGGCTGCGGCGCCTCGGCACAGACCACGCGATCCCTGCCATCCATATCGCCGCGGATGCGGACATTTTCAAGCCCTGCCGCGTGGAACAGCGCGACGACGGCGGGTCCCTGCTGCCAGCCGATCTCGGTCAGGAGGCGACCGCCGGGGACAAGATGGCGCGCCGCCTCGGCGGCGATCACCCGGTAGGGCGCCAGCCCGTCCCCGCCGGGGGTCAGGGCCATGCGGGGTTCCCGCAGCACCTCGGGCGAGAGCGCCGTCATCTCGGCTTCGGCGATGTAGGGGGGGTTGGAGACGATCAGCTCGAAGCGCCCCTCCACCGCCTGGAACCAGTCCGACGGGCGCAGCGTCACGCGCTGCGCGACCTCCAGCGCCTCGGCGTTGCGGCGCGCCACCGCCAGCGCCGTCTCCGAGAGATCGACGCCCAGGCCCCGCGCCCGGGGACGTTCCGCCAGCAGGGTCAGCAGGATGCAGCCGGATCCGGTGCCCAGGTCCAGCACCGAGGCGAAGGGCTGCTCCAGCGCCTCGGCCACCAGCTCTTCGGTCTCGGGACGCGGATCGAGCACGTCGGGGCTGACGGCGAAACGCCGCCCGTAGAACAGCCGCTGGCCGGTGATATGCGAGACCGGCGTATGCGCGGCCCGCCGGGTGATCGCGGCCTCGAAGGCCGCCTGCTGCGCCGCGTCCAGCTGCGACGGCATGTCGATGCTGAGCCGTTCGGGCGCCAGATCAAGCACATGGGCCAGCAGGCGCCGGGCATCCTGCATGGCGCCTGGAATTCCGGCTTCGGTCAGGGTCCGCGCGGCCGCGCGCAGGGCCAGGGCGGGGCTCATGCGCCGGTCTCGGCCAGAAGCTGCGCCTGGTGATCGGCGATCAGCGCATCGATCACCTCGTCCAGATCGCCCTGCAGGATCTGGTCCAGCTTGTAGAGCGTCAGGTTGATCCGGTGATCGGTCATCCGGCCCTGGGGGAAGTTGTAGGTGCGGATGCGTTCGGAGCGGTCGCCCGAACCGACCTGCGCCCTGCGGTCGGCGGCGCGGGCCTCGGCAGCCTTCTGGCGTTCCATGTCGAAGAGACGGTTGCGCAGAACCTGCATGGCGATGGCCCGGTTCTGGTGCTGGGACTTCTCTGACGAAGTGACGACGATGCCGGTCGGAACGTGGGTGATGCGAACGGCGGAATCGGTGGTGTTGACATGCTGACCGCCGGCGCCCGAGCTGCGCATGGTGTCGATGCGCAAGTCGTTCGGATCGATCTGAATATCGACCTCCTGCGCCTCGGGCAGCACCGCGACGGTGGCGGCCGAAGTATGGATGCGCCCGCCGCTCTCGGTCTGGGGCACGCGCTGGACGCGGTGGACGCCGCTTTCGAACTTGAGCCGGGCAAAGACACCCTCGCCCTTGATCGCCGCCGTCACCTCCTTGATGCCGCCGAGCTCGGTCAGCTGCTGGGCGACAATGGCGAAGGACCAGCCCCGGCCTTCGGCATAGCGCTGATACATGCGCAGCAGGTCAGCGGCGAACAGCGCGGCCTCATCACCGCCGGTGCCGGGGCGGATCTCGATCATGGCGGGGCGGGCATCGGCGGCATCGCGTGGCAGCAGGGCCAGCTGCACCTCGTGCTCCAGCTCCGGCAGCAACGCCTTCAGACGCGGGAGTTCCTCTTCGGCAAGGGCCCTCATCTCGGAATCGGAGAGCATCTCTTCCGCCTCCCGCAGGTTGCCAAGCAGGACCTGGTAGCGACGCACGGCCTCCACCACGGGTTTCAGCTCGGCATATTCCCGGGCCAGGGCGACAAAATCGCCCCCGCCTTCCGCCATCTTAGCCTCGATGAATTCGTATCGGCCCGTGATCCGGACCAGCCTGTCTTCGGAAATCATGTCTTGCTGTTTCCCAATCCCGCGCGCGGGTCAAGGGGGATGCCCGTGAGGGGGCTCTGCCCCCGTCTCCTGCGGAGACTCCCCCGGGATATTTCCGGCCAGATGATGAAGAGCGCCCGCTCCCTGTCATCTGGCCATAAATATCCCCGCCGGAGGCGCCCCGTTTCTTCGAAAGGGATGCCCTCAGGCCTTCCGGCGCGTCCAGCACCAGAGGGCAATGATCTCCATCGCCACATGGGCGCCGGCGATGGCGGTGGCGCCTGTCGTGTCGAAAGGCGGAGAGACCTCGACCACGTCACCGCCCTTGAGGTCGATGCCCGCGATGCCGCGCAGGATCGCCGCCGCCTGGGCCGAGCTGAGGCCGCCCCAGACCGGTGTGCCGGTGCCGGGCGCAAAGGCCGGGTCCAGGCAGTCGATGTCGAAGGTCAGGTAGCACGGGCGATCCCCGACGATCTCGCGGATCTTCGCCGCCGTGGCCTTCGGGCCGACCTCGTGCACTTCGGGGGCGTCGATGATGTTCATCCCCCAGGCACTGTCATTCACCGTGCGGATGCCCACCTGGACCGAGGTCGCGGGATCGATCAGCCCCAACTTGATCGCCTTGTAGAACATCGTCCCATGATCGATCCGGGACATGTCGTCATCCTGCCAGGTGTCGCTGTGAGCATCGAAATGCACCAGCGACAGGGGCCCAAACTTCTCGGCATAGGCCTTGAGGATCGGGAAGGAGATGTAGTGATCCCCCCCCAGCACCACCGAGGCCGCGCCCTGGTCAAGGATCGAGCGGATATGGGCGGTGAGGGTTTCGGGGAACTCTGCCACCTTGGCGTAGTCGAAGGCCAAATCACCGTAATCGGCGATGGCGAATTCACCCAGCGGATCGAAGCCCCAGCCATAGGGCGGATCATAGGGCTGGAGCGTCGAGGCTTCGCGAATCGCGCGGGGGCCAAGGCGGGTGCCGGTGCGGTTGGTCACCGCCTGATCGAAGGGCACGCCGGTCACCGCCAGATCGTAGCCCGCGAGGTCCTTGGTGTAGCGACGCCGCAGGAAGCTCGGGGCGCCGCCGAAGGCGTTCTCGTAGCTGAGCCCGCGCGGATCTGTCCGCGTGAAGGCCTGATCCACCTGGGTCTTTGCATCTTCCAGAGCCATCGTCTCAGTCCTTTCCGACAGGCAGGGCGGTTTCGATCAGGCGGGCGAAGAAGCTGGCCCCCACCGGCGCGATGCGATCGTTGAAATCGTATTTCGACTGGTGGACGGCGGCGGTGTCGCCCTGGCCGATGAACAGGAAGGCGCCGGGACGCGCCTTCAGCATGAAGGAGAAATCCTCCGCCCCCATCTCGCGGCCCTGATCCCAGAGCACACGGCGTTCTCCGGCGACCTCGCGGGCGACATCGGCGGCGAAGGCGGCGCAGTCGGCATCATTGACCGTCGCGGGGTACCAGCGTTCGTAGATCAGCTCGGCCTCGACGCCGTAGGCGGCGGCCTGGCCGGCGACGATCTCCTGCAGGCGGGCCTCGACCATGTCCTGCACCGACTCCTCGTAGGTGCGCACCGTGCCGTTGATATAGGCGGTGTCGGGGACGATGTTCTCGGCGCTGCCGGTATGGATCTGGGTGATCGAGATCACCAGATCCTTCAGCGGATTGTGGTTGCGCGACGGGATCGTCTGGATCGCCGAGACCATGCCGATCACCGCCGGGATCGGATCCTTCGTCTCGTGCGGGGTGGCGGCATGGCCGCCCTTGCCGCGGACATGGATGTGGATCGTGTCGACCGCCGCCATCTGCGGCCCCGGCGTGGTCATGAAGCTGCCCTCGGGCAGGCCCGGGGCATTGTGCAGCGCATAGACCTCGGCGATGTCGAAGCGCTCCATGATCCCTTCCTCGACCATACGGCCACCGCCGCCGCCATCCTCTTCGGCGGGCTGGAAGATCAGCGCCACGCGGCCCGCGAAGTTGCGGGTCTCCGAGAGGTATTTCGCCGCCCCCAGCAGCATCGCCGTATGTCCATCATGGCCGCAGGCATGCATCCGCCCCGGCACTTCGGAGGCATAGTCGAGGCCCGTCAGCTCCTGCATGGGCAGGGCATCCATGTCGGCGCGCAACCCGATGGTGCGCCCGGGCGCGCGGCCCTCGATGATGGCGACGATGCCGGTGCGGGCAATGCCCTCGTGGATTTCCTCGATCCCGAATTCGCGCAGTTTTCCCGCCACGAAGGCGGCGGTTTCCTGACAATCGAAGCCAAGTTCGGGGTGGCTGTGGATATGGCGCCGCCAGGCCGTCATCTCTTCGGACAGGCCGGCAAGGCGGTTGATCACGGGCATGGTCTGGACTCCTTCGGACACTGCCGTCAGTTTGCAGGAAAGCTGAAACCGGGGGGCTCCGCAATGGCCGAAACCGATCACGATCCGATCCACGATGTCCCGCAGGGTATGCCGCAACTGCTGGCGATCCTGCAACGGCTGCGCGATCCTGTCACAGGGTGCCCCTGGGACATCGAGCAGGACTTTGCCTCGATTGCGCCCTACACGATCGAGGAGGCCCACGAGGTCGCCGACGCGATCGAGCGGCAGGCCTGGGACGAGCTGGAGAGCGAGCTGGGCGACCTGCTGCTGCAGGTGGTCTTCCATTCCCAGATGGCGCAGGAACAGGGGCTGTTCAGCTTCGAGAGCGTGGCGCGGCGGGTCTCCCAGAAGATGATCCACCGCCACCCCCATGTCTTCGGGGACGAGAGCCGCGACAAGAGCGCGGCGCAGCAGACCGTCGACTGGGAGAAGATCAAGGCGGCCGAGCGCGCCGGCAAGGCCGAGACGCGGACCCTGGACGGCGTCGCAAAGGCGCTGCCGGCGCTGATGCGCGCGGTCAAGCTGCAGAATCGCGCGGCGCGTGTGGGCTTCGACTGGCCCGGCGCGGCCGAGGTGCTGGACAAGATCCACGAGGAGGCCGGCGAACTGGTCGAGGCGCGGGACAGCCTGACCCAGGCCGAAGTCGAGGAGGAATTCGGCGACCTGTTATTCGTCATGGCCAACCTCGGGCGGCACCTGAAGGTTGATCCGGAGGTCGCGCTGCGCGCCGCAAACGCCAAGTTCACACGCCGTTTCAATGCCGTAGAGGACGCTCTTGAAGCGATGGGTAAACGTCCGACGGAAAGTGATCTGGCCGAGATGGACGCGCTCTGGGACGAGGTGAAGCGACAGGAGAAATCCGCCCGCGCCGCCGAATAGAAGGCGACAGGGACCGCGCCACGGGCCGTCCGTCATATCCGAGAGATTCAATCAGGCATTGACGGGCACCCTACCCTCTGGTTGAACATCTGCGATCACGTTTTCGTCAGTATCGGGAGGTTCACCATGAAAACCGCAGTTCTTGCCCTGCCCCTTGCCTTGTCGGGCCTGCCCGCGCTGGCCGAGGAGGTGAACCTCTATTCCTACCGCCAGCCCGAGCTGATCGCCCCGCTGGTCGAGGCCTTCACCGCCCAGAGCGGCATCGAGGTCAACGTGGCCTACCTGAGCGAGGGCATGGTCGAGCGGCTGAAGGCCGAGGGGCAGCGCTCTCCGGCGGATCTGGTGCTGACGGTGGATGCCGCGCGGCTGAAGGCCGTGGTGGATGCGGGCGTGACCCAGGCGGTGGACAGCGAGGTGCTGCGTGCCGCCGTGCCGGAGGGCTTCCGCGATCCCGAGGGGCACTGGTGGGGCCTGACCAGCCGCGCCCGCATCGTCTATGCCAGCCGCGAAAGGGTCGAGGATGGTGCGGTGACCACCTACGAGGACCTGGCCTCGGAGGCCTGGAAGGGCCGGATCTGCACCCGCTCGGGGATGCATCCCTACAATATCGCCCTGACCGCTGCCTACCTGGCCCATCATGGCGAGGCCGAGACGAAGACCTGGCTGGAGACGCTGCGCGGCAACCTGGCCCGCAAGCCCCAGGGCAACGACCGGGCGCAGGTGCGCGCGATCTGGGCCGGCGAATGCGACATCGCCATCGGCAACACCTATTACATGGGCAAGATGCTGGAAGACCCCGAGCAGAAGGCCTGGGCTGAAAGCGTGCGCATCCTGTTCCCCACCTTCGAGGGCGGCGGGGCACATGTGAACATCTCGGGCGTGGCGATGACCCGGGCGGCGCCGAACCGCGACAATGCCCTGGCCTTCATGGAATTCCTGGTCTCGCCCGAGGCCCAGGCGATCTATGCCGAGGCGAATTATGAATATCCCGTCAGCCCCGAGGCCGAACCTTCGGAGCTGGTGGCCAGCTGGGGCCGCTTCACCCCCGATGACGTCGACCTGATGGCGCTGGCCCGGCTGCGCCCCGAGGCGCTGCGGCTGATGGAAGAGGTCGATTTCGACGGCTGAGCCGGCGCCTTGCGGAGCGGTCGTGCGGGGGGCTCTGCCCCCGGCGCGGCAAACCGCGCCTCCCCCGGGATATTTTTAGCCAGATGACGGGGAGCGCGGCGCTTGCCGTTGCGGGAGGCATGGACAGGATCGCAGGGCAGCGGCAGGCTTTTGACCAAGTGATCAAACTGGTCAGGACAAGGAGACCGCCCCGTGGCGCGCAAGATCATCATCGACACCGACCCCGGGCAGGACGACGCCATCGCCATCCTGCTGGCCCTGGCGAGCCCCGCCGAAATCGACGTGCTGGGCATCACCGCCGTGGCCGGCAACGTGCCGCTGGAACTGACCCGGCGCAATGTGCGGGTGGTCTGCGAAGTCGCCGGGCGCCGCGATGTGAAGGTCTTTGCCGGCTGCGAGGCGCCGATGCGCCGCCCGCTGGTCACGGCAGAACATGTCCACGGGGCCACCGGCCTGGACGGCGCGGACCTGCCCGAGCCGACCATGGAACTGCAGCCGCAACATGGTGTCGATTTCATCATCGAAACGTTGCGGGCAGAGCCCGAGGGAACGGTGACGCTCTGCCCGCTGGGACCGTTGACCAATATCGGGACGGCCTTCGAAAGGGCGCCGGACATCATTTCCAGGGTCCGGGAAATCGTGCTGATGGGGGGCGCCTATTTCGAGGTGGGCAATATCACTCCGGCAGCCGAATTCAATATCTATGTTGACCCGGAAGCGGCGGAAATCGTGTTCAAATCTGGGGTGCCGATCACGGTCATGCCGCTGGACGTGACGCACAAGGTGCTGACCACCAAGGCACGCTGCGCGGTGTTCTCGGATCTGGGGACCCCGGTCGGCAACGCCGTGGCCGGCTGGCTGGATTTCTTCGAACGTTTCGACGTGGCGAAATACGGCTCCGAGGGCGGGCCGCTGCATGATCCCTGCGTGATCGCCTATCTGCTGAAGCCCGAGCTGTTCTCGGGGCGCTTCATCAATGTCGAGATCGAGACCCGTTCCGAGCTGACGCTGGGCATGACGGTGGCGGACTGGTGGGGCGTCTCCGGACGGGCGCCCAATGCGACCTTCATGGGCGATGTCGATGCCGATGGCTTCTTTGCCCTGCTGAGCGAACGGATCGCCACGCTCTGAGGCTCTGGCAATCGGGGCCGGGCGGGCTTAGCTTGGGCGCATGACCCTTTCCATGCGCTTCGACAATTCCTATGCCGCCCTGCCCGAGGGCTTTTTCGTCCGCCAGGCGCCGCGCCCGGCGGGCGCCCCCTCCCTGCTGGCGTTCAACCGCCGCCTGGCCGAAGACCTGGGGATCGCAGCGCCGGAGGATCCCGGCGCGCTGGCGCAGGTGTTTTCCGGCAATGCCCTGCCCGAGGGCGCCGCCCCGCTGGCCATGGCCTATGCCGGGCACCAGTTCGGCGGGTTTTCCCCGCAGCTGGGCGACGGACGGGCCCTGCTGATCGGAGAGGTGGTGGCGCCGGATGGCAGCCGCTGGGACCTGCAGCTGAAGGGATCGGGACGCACGCCGTTTTCACGCGGTGGCGACGGTCTGGCGGCGATGGGGCCGGTGCTGCGCGAATACCTGGTGTCCGAGGCGATGGCGGCACTTGGCGTGCCGACCTCGCGCGCGCTGGCGGCCGTGGCCACCGGCGATCCGGTGATGCGCGAAACCGTGCTGCCGGGCGCGGTGCTGACGCGGGTCGCGCGATCACACCTCAGGGTCGGGACCTTCGAATTCTTCGCGGCGCGGGGCGACAAGGCGCGGATGCGGCTGCTGCTGGACCATGCCATCGCCCGCCATGACCCGGATGCCGACAGCCCGCAAAGCTTCCTCAGGGGCGTCATCGCGCGGCAGGCCGCGCTGGTGGCACAATGGATGTCGCTGGGTTTCATCCATGGGGTGATGAACACCGACAACTGCACCATCTCGGGCGACACGATCGATTACGGCCCCTGTGCCTTCATGGATCGCTACCACCCGGCGACGGTCTTTTCCTCGATCGACCGGCAGGGGCGCTATGCCTATGACAACCAGCGCCACATCATCGCCTGGAACATGGCGCAGCTGGCCTCGGCACTGCTGCTGCTGGAGGACGATCCCGAGGCGATGGTCGCCCCCTATACCGAGGAGGTGAACGCCATGCCCGCCCTGATCGGCGCCGAGATCCTGCGCCGTTTCGGCCAGAAGATCGGGCTGGCGGCGGCTTCGGAGACGGACCGCCCGATGATCGAGGCGCTGCTGGGGCTGATGCAGGACCAGGGGGCGGATTTCACCAACACCTTCCGCGGGCTGGGGGATGGCACCGCAGCCGATCAGTTCACCGACCCCGCGCCCTTCCGTGAGTGGGAGGCCGGCTGGCGGGCACGCCTTTCTCAGGAAGCCGATCCGCAGGCGCTGATGGCCCGGGTGAATCCGGTGATCATCCCGCGCAACCACCGCGTCGAAGAGGCCCTTGCGGCGGCGCTGACCGGGGACATGGGCCCCTTCGAACGCCTGCACGCAGCGCTCTCCGATCCCTTTGATCCGGCGTTGAAGGACAGCCCCTACACCCGGCCTCCGCTGCCGGATGAAGAGGTTGCCGCAACTTTCTGCGGGACCTGAAGAACGGGCCACAAGCCTTTTGGATCATTTACGAAACTTCTCTCCCAGCCGGCTGTCCTTCAGCCGGTTGAACAGCCGGGGATTGCGCTCGACAAACTGGTTGATCATGCCCGCCAGGCCGCCCCTCTCCTGGCCTTTCAGATAGGCATAGCCCGCCGAGGCCCCGAGGATCGCGCCGACATGGTCGACGATCAGGTCGCCCATCGTGTCGATCAGACCGGACTTCTGCATGTTGGTGCCGAAGGCCTGGTCCATCGAGAATTCGAACACTTCCCAGGTGGCGCCGATGGAGACCGCGAAGCAATAGGCGAAGAAGGCCATGGCCAGGGGCGGTGCCGCGTAGCGGTCACCCTGGAACATCATCAGGATCAGCACCACGCCGATCATGCCGAAGCCCACCGCAGAGCCGCCGTGCATCACGATGTCCCACCACCAGTAACGATTATAGAAATCGAAGACTTCTCCGAGGAAGATCGTGCCCCATATGAAAAGGACAATCGCCGTGAAGAAGCCCGGAGGAATCCGGATCGACACCCGGCGGGCCACCAGGAGGGGTGCCATGGACAGCACCAGCGTCGCCAGCGCGACAAAGGCCAGCGGCCAGCGCCCCAGGACGAGCGCCTCGACCATGGAAAACAGCAGGGACAGCCAGATCAGGCGCGTCACCAGGGTTTGTTCGCGAAACAGGTGGCGCATCTCTTTCCTCCCTGCCAGACCTCAAGCATGACATCACCTATCCTTCGCATCGCAACATACAACCTGCAAAAATGCGTGGGCCTGGACCTGCGCCGGAATCCGCGCCGCTGCCTGGAGGTGCTGGAACAGACCGGCGCCGCCATCGCCGTGTTGCAGGAAGCCGACAAGCGCCTGCCGCCCCGGCCCGCCGCCCTGCCCCATGACATGATCGAACGCGAGGGCTGGCAGGTGCTGCCCTTCGGCCAGCCGGGCGGATCGCTGGGCTGGCACGGCAATGCGATGATCGTGCGTCCCGGCATCACCTGCCGGCAGACCCGCAAGCTGGACCTGCCGGGGCTGGAGCCGCGCGGCGCCATCATTGCCGACCTGGACACGCCGATCGGGCCGTTGCGGCTGATGGGGGTGCACCTGGGGCTGATCGGGCGGTCCCGGCGCCAGCAATGCGCCGCGCTGCGCCGCGCGGTCGAACCGCTGGAGCCGCTGCCGCTGGTGATCGCGGGCGATTTCAACGAATGGGGTTCGGGGGCGGATCTGGATGCGGAACTGGGCTTCATCGACCTGCTGCCCTCGCCGCCCAGCTACCCGGCGCTGCGTCCGGTCGGGCCGCTTGACCGCTTTGGCATCTCGGGCGGGTTGCAGGCCGGTCCGGTGCGCCCGCACAGGGTGCAGCCGGCGCGGATTGCCTCGGATCATTTGCCGCTGACGGTGGACCTTTCGGCACGCGGGGTTCAATAATTCGGGGACTGCCGGCGCATTCCGGCCCTGTTTCCCAATGCAACCGATCCTCCCATGTCCCTCGTCCAGATCGCCTCGCTGCTGATCGTGCTGGCTGCCGTCTTCGGCACGATCAACTACCTCTTTTTCCGCCTGCCCGCCTCCATCGGCATTCTGCTGGGGGCGTTGCTGACCTCGGTCGGCATGATGATCTTCGACGCCTTCTTCCCCGGTTTCGGACTGGCCGACAGGATGCGCCAGGTCGTCTCGGGCCTCGATTTCTCGGAGGCGCTGATGGAGGGGATGCTGGGCCTGCTGCTGTTCGCCGGCGCCCTGCACGTCAAGGTGGCGGACCTGCGCAGCCAGTGGAAGATGGTGCTGCTGATGGCGACCCTTGGGGTGGCGCTGTCGACCGCCGTGGTGGGCTATGCCTTCTCCTGGGTGACGGGGCTTCCGGTGGCGGTGGCGCTGGTCTTCGGCGCGCTGATCTCTCCGACCGATCCGGTCGCGGTGCTGGGCATCCTTCAGGCCGCCAAGCTGCGCAAATCGCTGGAGACCCGCATCGCCGGAGAGAGCCTTTTCAACGATGGCGTGGGCTACGTGGTCTACCTGCTGCTGGTCTCCATCGCCTTTCCCGACGGCACGGCCGAGGGCCACGGCACCAGCCTGTCGCAGGTGGTCGTGCTTTTCGCGCGCGAGGCCGGCGGCGGGCTGATCGCGGGGGTCGTGCTGGGCTACCTGGTGTTCCGCGTCATGCGCCACATCGACGAACCCGCGCTTGAGGTGCTGATCACCCTGGCGCTGGCCTTCGGCGGCTACGAGCTTGCCTCCGCGCTTGGCCTTTCGGCGCCGATCATGGCGGTCAGCGCGGGGCTGCTGATCGGCGACATCGGCGCCCGCAAGGGCATGTCGGAACGCACCTGGAAATATGTCGAGGCCTTCTGGTCCATGATCGACGAGATCCTGAACGCCGTCCTCTTCATGCTGATCGGCTTCGAGGTCTTCGCGGTGGCCTTCAAGACGAACTACCTGATCGCCGCCGTCATCGCGATCGGGCTGTCGCTGGTGGCGCGGCTGATCTCGGTCGCGGTGCCGATCCTGCTGCTGCGCCAGCGGGTCGATTTCGGCAACGGCACGATCCCGATCATGACCTGGGGCGGGCTGAAGGGCGGCATCTCGGTCGCGCTGGCCCTGTCGCTGCCCGACAGCGAGGCGAAACCGATGATCCTGGCGGCGACCTACTGCGTGGTCGTCTTCTCGATCCTGGTGCAGGGGCTGACGGTGGGCAGGCTGGCCCAGAAGGTGGGCCAGTGAACCACTGGCTGGTCCTGCTGCGCGCCGTCAACGTCGGCGGCACCGGCAAGCTGCCCATGGCCGCCCTGCGCGCCGCGCTTGAGGACAGCGGCGCGGGCGATGTCCGCACCCTGATCCAGAGCGGCAATGTCGCACTGCACCTGCCCGAAACCGATCCCGACGCCGTCTGCACCCGGATCGGCGAGCTGATCGCGGCGCGCTTCGGCTTCCGTCCCGCCGCCGTGGCGCTGCGCCCCGAGGCCCTTTCCGCCGCGCTTGCGGCCCAGCCCTTCGACGGCGATCCCGCGCGGCTGCACCTGGGTTTCTGGTCCGGCGACGCGCCCTTGCCCGACCTGGCCGCACTTGCGCCCTGGTGCACCGCCGCAGAGCAGCTGGCGCCGGGGCGGGGCTGTTTCTACCTCTCGGCACCGAACGGGCTGGGACGCTCGAAACTGTCGCCCCGGATCGAGCCCGCGCTGAAACGCCCGGTGACGATGCGCAACGTCACGACGCTGCGGCGCGTCCTCGCACAGGCATGAGCCTTGCCAGATGGTCCGCGGCCCGCCACAAGGCTTGACGGATCAAATGAAAGGCCCCTCCGTGACCCAGACCCGGGATGTCTTCCGCGCCGTGCTCTGGATGAGCGGGGCCATCGTCTCCTTCCTTGCCATGGCCATCGCCGGTCGCAGCCTCGGCGCCACCTTCGACACGTTCGAGATCATGACCTGGCGCAGCCTGACCGGGCTGGCGATCATGGTGCTGGTGATCACCCTGCGCGGCCGCTGGCGCGACATCTCGCCCCGCCACATGGGGCTGCACCTGGGCCGGAACCTCGCGCATTTCACCGCCCAGAACCTGTGGTTCTACGCCATCACGGTGATCCCGCTGGCGCAGGTCTTCGCGCTGGAATTCACCTCTCCGCTCTGGGTGCTGCTGCTCTCGCCGCTGCTGCTGGGCGAGCGGATCACCCGCACCCGCGCGTTCTCGGCCCTGCTGGGCTTTGTCGGGATCCTGATCGTTACCCGCCCCGGTTCGCAGCCACTGTCGCCGGGGGTGATCGCGGCAGGCATCGCGGCGGTGGGCTTTGCCCTGACCTTCCTGACCACGAAACGGCTGACCCGCACGGTGCCGACGCTTTGCATATTGTTCTGGATGACCGCTTTGCAAACCGTCTTCGGCCTGATCTGCGCGGGCTACGATGGCCAGGTCACCCTGCCCGGCGCCGCCACCCTGCCGCTGCTGATCCTGGTCGGGGTCGCCGGCCTCGCCGCGCATTTCTGCGTCACCTCGGCGCTCAGCTTTGCCCCGGCGACGCTGGTGGTGCCCATCGACTTCACCCGCCTGCCGCTGGCCGCCATCCTCGGCGCGCTGGTGCTGGGCGACCCGTTCGACCCAATCGTGCTGCTGGGCGCGGCGGTGATCTTTGCGGGCAACTACCTCAATATCTGGGCGGAAACCCGGGCCCCGGCATCCGGCGCCCGCTAGGACGGCAGCGGCGCCACGCCACGGCCCCGCGCGCAGCGCCGGGGTTTGACCCTTCCCGCGCCTTCGCCTAGGCATGCCGGGACACAATCGCCCCGGCTCACCGGCCCGGGCAACGGAAGGGCCCGGAACTCATGCTTTACCAATCGGCGCAGGACTGGCGGGATGCCCCGCAGAAAAGCATTCTGCTTTTCGGGATGTCGGGGCTGGGCAAGACCCATGTCTCGAACCTGCTGCGCGACGCGGGCGACTGGTTCCACTACTCGGTCGATTACCGCATCGGCACGCGCTACATGGGCGAGCACATTGCCGACAATGCCAAGCGTCATGCCATGCAGGTCCCCTTCCTGCGGGAACTGCTGATGTCGGACTCGATCTACATCGGCTCCAACATCACCTTCAACAACCTGGCGCCGCTTTCGACCTACCTGGGCAAGCCCGGCGACCCCTCGAAGGGCGGGCTGGCCTTCGAGGAATACATGATCCGCCAGGACCAGCACCGCCAGGCCGAGATCGCCTCGCTGCTGGACACGCCGCGCTTCGTGCGCCGCGCCAAGGACCTCTACGGCTACCCGCATTTCGTCTGCGACAGCGGCGGTTCGATCTGCGAGGTGGTCGACCCCGACAACCCCGAGGACGAGATCCTGACCGCGCTGTCCGACAGCGCCCTGCTGGTCTGGATCAAGGGCGACGAGGCACATACGGAAGAATTGATCCGTCGCTTTGACCGGGCGCCGAAACCGATGTATTACGAACCTTCCTTCCTGCGGCAGGCCTGGGCGGAATATCTGGAGACGTTCGAGCGCACTCCCGAGACCGTCGACCCGGATGCCTTCGTCCGCTGGACCTACGCCCGCGCCCTGGCCCACCGCCAGCCGCGCTATGCGGCCATGGCGCGCCGCGGCGTGACGGTCCTTGCGGACGAGGTCGCTGCCGTCCGCTCTGCCGCGGATTTCAATGAGCTGATCGCGACCGCCCTTGCGCGCCGCGGTCACGACGCTACCTAGGTTCTTCCAGAAGCCCGAGTTCAGACATGCCGATCAAGATCCCCTCCGACCTGCCCGCCTACGACGTCCTGACCCGAGAGGGCGTCATGGTCATGTCCGAGGATCAGGCCGCCCGCCAGGATATCCGCCCGCTGCGCATCGGCCTGCTGAACCTGATGCCGAAGAAGATCCAGACCGAGAACCAGTTCGCCCGGCTGATCGGCGCGACGCCCCTGCAGATCGACCTGTCGCTGATCCGCATGAGCGAGCATCAGACCAGGAACACCGCCGCCGACCACATGGAAAGCTTCTACCGTCCCTTCCAGGAGGTGAAGGCCAGCGGCGAGAAGTTCGACGGGCTGATCATCACCGGCGCCCCGATAGAGCACCTGCCCTTCGAGGCCGTGACCTACTGGGACGAGCTGTGCGAGATCTTCGAATGGACCCAGAGCCATGTCTTCTCGACCTTCGGGGTGTGCTGGGGCGGCATGGCGATGATCAACTACTTCAACGGCGTGCCCAAGCACCTGCTGCCGCAAAAGTACTTCGGCTGCTATCCGCAGACCAACATGGCGCCGGCCTCGCCGTTCCTGCGCGGCTTCTCGGATGCCTGCACGGTGCCGGTGTCGCGCTGGACCGAGGTGCGCCAGTCCGACATCGAGGCTGCCGGCGGTGGTCTTAAGACCCTGCTGGGCAATCCCGACACCGGCCCTTGCCTGGTCGAGGATCCCGCGCATAACGCGCTCTATGTCTTCAATCATTTCGAATACGACAGCGATACGCTGAAGCAGGAATATGACCGCGATGTCGCCGGGGGCACGCCGATCAGCGTGCCGCTGAACTACTATCCCGACGATGATCCCGCGAAGACGCCGCTGAACCGCTGGCGCAGCCATGCCCACCTGCTTTACGGCAACTGGGTGAACTACATCTACCAGGAAACCCCCTACGACCTGATGGCGATCGGGCGCAAGGAAGCCGTGGTTGGCTGACCTCTGGGCGGTCCTGATCGTCCTGCTGGCGACCGGCGCCGGGCTGACGGCCTGGCGCGGTGCCCGCCTTGAAGCCCGCGCCCGGGCCGAACACCCGCCCGAGGGGCGGCTGATCTCGGTCGGGGGGCACCGGGTCCATGCGGTGCAGATGGGCCGGGGCCGCGACGTGGTCCTGATCCACGGCGCCTCCGGCAACACCCGCGACTATACCTTCCGCCTCGCTCCCGAGCTGGCGAAACGCTACCGGGTGACGGTCTTCGACCGCCCCGGCATGGGCTACAGCGCCCGGATCGGACAGGGCGGCGCCAGCATCGCCGAACAGGCCGACCACCTGGCCGAGGCCGCGCGGCTGCTGGGCCTGCACCGCCCCGTCATCGTCGGACACAGCTACGGCGGCGCCGTGGCGATGGCCTGGGCGCTGCGCCAGGCCGGCGATGCCTCGGCCATCGTGTCGGTGGCGGGGGCCACTCATCCCTGGCGCGGGCGGCTCGATGCCTTCCACGCCCGGCTGTCCATGCCGCTGCTGGGCCCGGCGCTGGCCCATCTGATCCGCGCCTGGGTGCCAGAATCCTATGTCCGCGCCCAGATGGAGGGCGTTTTCGCGCCGCAGGAGGCGCCCGACGGCTATGGGGATCACATCGGCCTGGGGCTGATCCTGCGCCCCCGCGCCTTCGTCGAGAACGCTCGCCAGCGCACCCGCCTGCGCGCTGAACTGGCGGCGCAGAGCCCGCTCTATCCGCAGATCACCCTGCCCGTCGAGGTGGTGCACGGCACTGCCGACACCACGGTCGGCCTGTCGATCCATTCCGCCCGCCTGGCCGCCGAGATCCCCGGCACCACCCTGACGCCGCTGCCCGGCATCGGCCACATGCCCCATCATGCCGCCCGCGCCCGGGTGATCGCCGCCATCGACCGCGCCGCCCTGCGCGCGCCCCTCTGAACGTGGAAATTCCCCCGGTTTTCCGGGCCTTTCCGCCGCGTGCCCTTCCCCGTTAAAGCTTTTCACATTACATCTTCCGCACGCGCGACACTCACCGCGAAAGGAAGACCCCGTGGACCTGCCCTTCAATGGCGCCATCAGCGAATACTACCGCAACGACGCCCCCCGCGCGGTGCGCGAGGCGATCAAGCGCGCCGAGCCCGGCGACATTCTGGACCGCGGCTATCCCTATCTGGAACGGCTGGCGCGCAAACCCTACGAGGCCGAGCTGGAGGCGCTTCAGGTCGAGCTGCTGAAGATGCAGGCCTGGGTCCAGACCTCGGGCGCGCGGGTCGTCTGCCTGTTCGAGGGGCGCGATGCCGCCGGCAAGGGCGGCACGATCAAGCGTTTCCACGAATACATGAACCCCCGCGGCATCCATGTCGTCGCCCTGCCCGCCCCCCATGAGCGCGAGCGCGGCCAGTGGTACTTCCAGCGCTACATCAAGCACCTGCCCACCGCCGGAGAGATCAGCCTGTTCGACCGTTCCTGGTACAATCGCGCCGTGGTGGAACATGTCTTCGGCTTCTGCACCCCCGAGCAGCGCCGGCATTTCTTCCTGCAGGTGCCGGATTTCGAACGGATGCTGGTCGAGGACGGCGTGCACCTGTTCAAGTTCTGGCTGAACGTCGGACGCGCCGAGCAGCTGAAACGCTTCCTGGACCGGGAACGTGACCCCCTGAAGCAATGGAAGCTGAGCGAGATCGACGTGCAGGGCCTGTCCCGCTGGGACAGCTATTCCGACGCGATCCGCGAGACGCTGGACCATACCCATACCGATCACGCCCCCTGGACGGTGGTGCGCAGTGACGACAAGCGCCGCGCCCGGCTGGCCGCCATGCGCACGGTGCTGAACGCGCTGGATTACACCGACAAGGACGCCCGGCTGGTCGGACGCCCCGATCCCCTGATCTGCGGCGGCCCCGGGATCTGGGACGCCTGAACGATGCCGAAGAAACGCGGATATCACCACGGCAACCTGCGTCAGGCGCTGGTCGAGGCCGCCCTTGCCCTGATCGAGGAGAAGGGCCCGACCGGCTTCACCCTGTCGGAGGCCGCCAAGCAGGCCGGTGTCACCCCCGCCGCCGTCTATCGCCATTTCGAGGGCCGCGAAGACCTGATCGCCGAGGCCGCCCGCCAGGGCTACGAGATCTTCGCCGACGTGATCGACTATGCCTACCAGACCGGCCAGCCCTCGGCTCTGGCCGCCTTCGAGGCGACGGGGCGCGCCTACCTGGCCTTCGCCCGCAAGTATCCCGGCCACTACATCTCGATGTTCGAGAGCGGGATTTCCGTCAACCGCACCCCCGAGCTGGCCGCCGTCGCCGCCCGCGCCCGCGAGGTGCTGGAGCGTGCCGCGCGCGACCTCTCGCGTCACATTCCCGAGGATAAGCGCCCTCCGGCCTCGATGTTCTCGGCGCATATCTGGGCGATGTGCCACGGTGTCGTGGAGCTTTTCGCGCGCAATTCGCCCGGATCGCAAAGCCCCTACAACCCCGAGGACCTGCTGGAAAGCGGCATCGGGATCTACCTGCGCGGCCTCGGCCTGATCGAAGCGGACCGCTGAGGGGTTAAGCGCCGGGAAAGGCGAATCTGTCACTCCGGAGGGGATGATCCTGCGCCGGGGCCTGCCGTGACGACGACGACCGACGAAATCCTTTCTGCCGGGGCCACCGGCCCGGGGCCAGAGCCGCAGGGCACGTCGCCCCTTGGCCCGCGCTTCCTTCGGCAGCGCCGGCAGGTGGCCCGGGCGCTTGGCCTTGCGGGGATGGCTCTCCCCCTGCTGGTGGCTGCCGCCGCCTGGTTTGCCGACAACGGCACCCTGCCCTGGGTCCTGCCCGCAACGCTTCTGGCGGCCCTCGGCGCCGTGCTTGCGGCCCGCCGGGACAGCCGCGCGGGGCATGTCACCCTGGCGCTGGCGCTGGTCGCCCAGTGCATCCTGCTGAATGCCGCCCTCAAGGGGCAGCCCGTGCAATCCGACAGCCACGTTCTGTACTTCATCGCCCTGGCGGCGATCTCCATGCTGTCCTCGCGCACAGCGCTGGCCGGGGCCGGCGCGCTGATCCTGGCCCATCACCTGCTGCTCGGCCTGCTGTTTCCAAGGCTGGTCTTCCTGGACAGCGGGCTCTCTCATGTGCTGTTCCAGCTTGGCGCCCTGGCGCTGACCGGCGGGCTGCTGACCCTCATGATCTCGGCCCGGCGGACCCAGACGCTGTTTTCCGAGCGCCGCCACGGGCAGCTGGAGGCCGCGATGGAAAAGGCCCGCATTGCCCTGGCCCAGGCCGACAGCCGCCAGCGCGAGGCGGAAGAGGCTATGACCCTGACCGAGGAGGCCATTGCCTCGGCCACCCGCGCCCGCAGCGAGGCGGAGGATGCGCTGCGCCGCTCGGAGGAAAATGCCGCCGCCCTGCGCCAGGCCGAGGCCGAGGTCGCCGCCACCCAGGCCCGTCACCGCGCCGGGGTCGAGGCCGTGATCGCCCTGCTGCGCGAGCGGTTGGCGGCGCTGGCCGGGGGCGATCTGACCACCCGCATCGACCAGCCCCTGCCAAGCGAGTTCGACGGGCTCTCCGAAAGCTTCAACGCCGGGGTCGCGCGGCTGGAAGAGGCGATGACGGTGGTTCAGGCCGAGGTCGTCTCGATCCGCAACCAGTCGCGCGAGATCCGCGATGCCGCCGAGGATCTGGGCCGGCGCACCGAAAAGCAGGTCGCAACCCTGTCGGACGCGGCGGCGACGCTGCAACAGCTGACCACGCTGATCGAGGAAATCGCCCGCGACACAGCGGCTGCCCGCACCGCCACCGAGGACAGCCGCAATCAGGCCGGATCGGGCAACCAGCTCATGGAAACGACGGTGTCGGCGATGGACCAGATCGAGGGATCCTCTTCGGAAATCCGCAAGATCATCACGGTGATCGACGACATCGCCTTCCAGACCAACCTGCTGGCGCTGAATGCCGGGGTCGAGGCCGCGCGCGCCGGCGAGGCCGGGCGCGGCTTTGCCGTGGTCGCCAACGAGGTGCGGGCCCTGGCGCAGCGCAGCTCCAACGCCGCCAAGGAGATCGACGGGCTGATCAACACCTCGGCCTCGCATGTCCATCGCGGTGTCGATCTGGTAAAGACCACCGGCACGGCGCTTTCCGGAATCCGCACCGCGGTCGAACGGACGGTGGAACGGATGCAGGCCGTGTCGGAGGCCACTGCGGACCAATCCCGCGGCCTGCGCGAAGTCAGCACCGCCATTACCGAACTGGAGGCCTTCACCCAGTCCAATGCCGCGATCTTCGAGGAAACCCTGTCGTCCAATGCCGTCCTGTCTGAGACGGCCAACACCCTGGCTGCACGGGTCGGAGAGTTCCGCATCACCGGCGGGGTCGATCTGAGCGATCGCCGCATCGCAAACAACCGGGCAGGACGAGAGGCGCAACCGGACCGGCGCCGGGCCTGACCTTCCGGCCTCTGGCCGAATAGCCCCGCCGAATAGCCCCGTGTCTCGTGGACGCCCTCTAAGCCAATTTTGAGGCAAGGAGGCCATGACGAGCCGCACCAAGTTCCACGACGATTTCAAGAGAGACGCCGTCTCTCAGATCATGGAGAGGCGTTCCCCGATCAGGGAGGTGGCTGGGCGTCTGGACAAGAGCCATCAAGCGCTCTGCGCCTGAAGAAGACGTTCGCGAAGGCATCATCTGGTGACGCCGGGAAAGAGGCCCGGATCCGTCGGCTCAAGCGCGCGCTTCTGAGAGTGGCGGAGGAGCGGGATACCGTAAACTGTGAGGATCAGCAGGGAGACTGTGTGCCAGACAAAGGCGCCCGCGTATTTCGCCAGCAATGCCCCCTCTTGGCAGATTGCCGTCACATGTGCCTGCCGGGCAGCACGTGAGATGCGCCTTCGGGACCGGGCATCAGGCCACCGACCGAACACGCGAAGAAGCCGGGCAGGATATGTTCGACTGCATGGAGATGTTCGACACCCCGAAGCCCAAGCACGCCCGAAACGGAATGCTGTCGCCCGTCGATTTCAAGCGGAGACTGCGACACGATTGCGCCCAAGAAACGGGGGCATTCAATGGGAACAGCCGGTCGCACAGTGGCGGGTCGGTTCCGACATGCGACGGTCGAGCTGTCGCGGCAATACGCCGTTCCGATGGGGTCGGCCCCGGACCCCGGGAAGGCACCGCGCGATCCCCCGGCCCCTGACGCTGGCCGTGGCTGTCCTGCACGATCCGGATCCTGTCCACTGCCCGCAATGGCGCCGGCGCGCACCATCGCCGGCGGCCAGGATCCCGATCTTCGGGGTGACCTCCGGATCGGCTGCAAGCACGGACCAGGCACTGGGGCCTCAACCCCGTCAGACGGCCCTTCCCGGACGCCGCCCCGGAATCCCATGCTGCCTCCGATGGAACACCTCCCCGACCGGGCGAGACCGCCCGACAGGGCGCCCCAAGCAGGTCCGGCCCTGTGCCGCCCATCCCGGCGCCCGCCAACCTGTCCAAACAGGAAAAGGGCCCGCCGAAGCGAGCCCTTTCCGAAATCGTTCCGAAACGCGAAGGATCAGCGCTTGGAGAACTGGAAGCTGCGGCGTGCCTTGCGCTTACCGTACTTCTTACGCTCGACGACGCGGCTGTCGCGGGTCAGGAAGCCGGCGGCTTTCAGAGCGTCGCGCAGGGACGGGTCGAAGAGTTGCAGCGCCTTGGAGATACCGTGCTTCACGGCACCGGCCTGACCGGAGAGACCGCCGCCCTTGACGGTGGCCATCACGTCGAACTGGCCGTCGACGCCGGCGATGCCGAAGGGCTGGTTCACGATCAGCTGCAGAACCGGACGAGCGAAGTACTTGCTCATGTCCTTGCCGTTGACGGTGACCTTGCCGGAGCCGGGCTTGACCCAGACGCGGGCAACAGCGTCTTTACGCTTGCCGGTGGCATAGGAGCGGCCCAGTTCGTCGCGAACCGGCTCGCGCGGTGCGTCGAGCGTGACCACGGTGCCGGCTTCGGCGACAGCACCCTTGAGCTCTTCCAGGGAATTCACTTGATCAGCCATCTGACTCAGCTCCGGGTGTTCTTGGAGTTCAGGGATTTGACGTCCAGCACTTCCGGCGCCTGCGCTTCGTGCGGGTGCTCAGCGCCTGCGTAGACGCGCAGGTTGGTCATCTGCTGGCGGGACAGGCGGTTGCCGGGCAGCATGCGCTTGACCGCGAGGGTCACGACGCGCTCCGGGTACTTGCCGTCCAGGATCTGGCCCGCGGTGCGGTCCTTGATCCCACCCGGGAAGCCGGTGTGCCAGTAGTATTTCTTGTCGCCACGCTTCTTGCCGGTCAGCTGGATCTTGTCGGCATTGATGACGATGACGTTGTCGCCCATGTCCATGTGGGGGGTGAACGACGGCTTGTGCTTGCCACGCAGGCGCATGGCGACGATCGATGCAAGACGGCCCAGCACGACGCCTTCGGCGTCGATGATGATCCACTTCTTGTCGATGTCTGCAGGCGTTGCAGAGAAGGTTTTCATGACGGTGCCCTTTGAAAATTGGCAGCCCGCGCTGTCCGAAGACCCGCGGGCGACGTGATGGCCGGGTTATACAGCCAAATTCGCCCCCGTCAATTGGACAAGATCCAAATTAATAAAGCAAAAACATATGGTTGCAAAATAGGTATAATGATACCACATTCAAGCGCCCGCTTTGCCGCCCGGATCCGGCGGAATCGCGTAGGTCAGCGCGGCCCGGGCCACCGGATCCGGCAGGCCCTCGCTGTAAAGGCGCACCTCGCCCACCGCCAGCCGCCGCCCCAGCTTCAGGATCTCGGGTCGGGCCAGAACATCCCGTCCGGGGCCGGGCTTGCGCATGAAGTCGATCTGGCCCGAGGTCGTCACCGCCAGCGCCTGCGGTCCGATCCGCGCCAGCAGCGCGAGGTAGAAGGCCACATCGGCCAGCCCGAAAAGCGCGGGCCCCGAAACCGTCCCCCCGGGACGCAGGTGATGCGCGCCCACCCGCAGCCGCAGGACCAGCCTGCCCTCGTGCTCTTCGGGCAGGTAATCCCCGGCCACCTGGGGAAAGCGGCTGCGCAGGAAATTCCGCAGGGCCTCAAGATCCATCGCGCGTCCTCCTGCCCTACCATGGCCGATCCCGCCGCCCCGGAAAACAGCGCTTTTCGCGCAAGACCCCGCGCAGCCCCTTTGCAAGCGCCCCGCCTTCGCCTACATGCCGCCCATGACCGAGACATTGCATATCATCGGCGGCGGCATGGCAGGCTCTGAAGCCGCATGGCAAGCCGCCCAGGCCGGGGTTCCCGTGGTGATCCACGAGATGCGCCCCCAGGTTGGCACCTTCGCGCACAAGACCGGCCACCTGGCCGAGATGGTGTGCTCCAATTCCTTCCGCTCCGATGATGACGAGCAGAACGCCGTGGGCCTTCTCCACTGGGAGATGCGCGCGGCGGGCGGCCTGATCATGGAGATGGCGGACAAGCACCGCCTGCCCGCCGGCGGCGCCCTGGCCGTGGACCGTGATCCCTTCGCCGAGGCGGTCACCGACCGGCTGCTCTCGCATCCGCTGATCCGCGTCGAAGCCGGAGAGATCGACACCCTGCCGAGCGAGGGCAAGTGGATCATCGCCACCGGCCCGCTGACCTCCGAGGGCCTCGGCAAGGCTATCCAGGCCGAGACCGGCACCGATGCGCTGGCCTTCTTCGACGCCATCGCCCCCATTCTCTATGCCGACAGCATCGACATGGGCGTGGCCTGGCTGCAATCGCGCTACGACAAGGGCGAGACCGAGGAAGAGCAGAAGGCCTACCTCAACTGCCCGATGACCAGGGACCAGTACGAGGCCTTCATCGACGCGCTGCTGGCCGCCGAGAAGACCGAGTTCCACGAGGGCGAGACCGCCGGCTATTTCGACGGCTGCCTGCCGATCGAGGTGATGGCCGAGCGCGGTCGCGAGACCCTGCGCCACGGCCCGATGAAGCCCGTCGGCCTGACCAATACCCACAAGCCCGAGGAAAAGGCCTATGCCGTGGTCCAGCTGCGCCGCGACAACGCCCTTGGCACGCTCTACAACATCGTGGGCTTCCAGACCAAGATGAAGTACGGCGCCCAGACCGAGGTGCTGCGGATGATCCCGGGGCTGGAAAACGCCCGCTTCGCCCGCCTGGGCGGCATCCACCGCAACACCTTCATCAACTCTCCGACGCTGCTGGATGACCAGATGCGGCTGAAATCGCGGCCCCATATCCGCTTTGCCGGCCAGATCACCGGGGTCGAGGGCTACGTGGAAAGCGCCGCCATGGGCCTTCTCGCGGGCCGCCTCGCCGCGGCCGAGATCCTCGGGACCCCGGTCGCGCCCGTGCCCCAGCAAACCGCCATGGGTGCCCTGATCCACCACATCACCGGCGGCGCCGAGGCCAAGACCTTCCAGCCGATGAACGTGAACTTCGGGCTGTTCCCGCCGCTCGAGGGCGTGCGCGGGGGCCGTCGCGGCCGCAAGGACCGCTACAAGGGCTATACCGACCGCGCCAAGGAGCTCTGGACCGCCTGGCTGGAGGGCCAACCGCAGGAGGCTGCCGAATGAACTACGTTCTCGCCCTCTTCCTGCCGCCCCTGTCGATCCTCTTCGCGGGGCGACCCTTCCTGGCCATCGTGGTCTTCGTGATCTGGCTGCCGGCGATCATCTTCTCCGGCGGGCTGACCCACCCGATGTTCATCCTGCTGGCCTGGATCCTGATCTACCAGCGGCGCGAAGACCGCCGCTGGCAGGACCGGGGCCGCGACTAGGGCCTTGCGCACGCGCTTTGCCCCCTCGCCCACGGGTCCGCTGCACCTCGGGCACGCCTTCTCGGCGCTGATCGCCCATGACCTGGCACAGCAGGCGGGCGGCACCTTCCTGCTGCGGATCGAGGATATCGACCGTTCCCGCGCCCGCCCGCAATGGGAAGCGCAGATCTGCGATGACCTGCACTGGCTGGGCCTCACCTGGCCGGAACCGGTGATGCGCCAGTCCGACCGCCTGCCCGCCTATCACGCGGCCCTGCAACGGCTCTGGGACATGGGCCTGCTCTACCCCTGCCACTGCACCCGCCGCGACATCGCCGAGGCCGCCTCGGCGCCGCAGGAAGGCGCCGCGCCGGTGGCCGGACCCGACGGGCTGGTCTATCCCGGCACCTGCCGCCCCGACACGCCCCCCCGGGGCGCGATGCCCGAAGGCGTCACCCTGCGCCTCGACATGGCCCGCGCGCTGGCGCAAACCCGCCGCCTCGCCTTCGTCGAATGCGGCGCGGGTCCGAAGGGCGAGACCGGCCTCATCGCCCTCCCGCCCGAAGACCTCCTCCACAAGGTCGGCGACGTCGTGCTCTCGCGCCCGGCAATGGCCACCTCCTACCACCTCTCCGTGGTCATCGACGATGCCGCCCAGGAGATCACCGAGGTCATCCGCGGCCAGGACCTCTTCGAGGCAACGGCGATCCACGTCCTCCTCCAGGCGCTTCTCGACCTGCCCACCCCGCTCTATCGCCACCACCGCCTGATCCGCGACGCACACGGCAAGCGGCTCGCCAAACGCGACGACGCCCGCGCCCTCTCGCTCTACCGCGCCCAGGGCATCACGCCGGCGGGCATCCGCGAACTGGTCGGCCTCTAGCCCCGCTCCCCGTCATCTGGCCCCAAATATCCCGGGGGAGCGCCGAAGGCGCGGGGGCAGAGCCCCCCGCCCTGCGATCCTCAGACCATCGGCTTCATCAGCTCGACCTCGTCCCCCTCCCGCACCGCGGTATAGAAGCAGGAGCGCCGGTTGGTATGGCAGGCCGGCCCCTCCTGGCGCACCAGCACCAGCAGGCAATCCCGGTCGCAATCGATGCGGAAATCGACCAGCGTCTGCACATGGCCCGAGGTCTCTCCCTTCACCCAGAAGCTCTGGCGCGAGCGCGACCAGTAGGTCACCTTGCCGCTTTCCAGGGTGCGGGCAACGGATTCGGCATTCATCCAGGCGAACATCAGGATGTCGCCGCTCTCGGCATCCTGGGCGATGGCCGGGATCAGGCCCTTTTCGTCATAGGTCAGCGTGGCGGGATCGAAGCTCATCGGGCAAGCCCCCTTTGCATTGCGGAAATCCGGGCCTATCTATGACATCTCACCGGCCAAGACCACCAGCCCCGGAGCCCCCATGAGCGATACCGACCTGATCAAGCTCTACTCGACCCGCATCCTCGCGCTGGCGGCCGACATTCCCCGACAGGAACGCCTCTCCGACCCCGATGCCACGGTGCGCAAGCGCGCGCCGCTCTGCGGCTCGACGATCACCGTCGATGTCACCACCGAAGCGGGCCGGATCACCGGCTATGGCCAGGAGGTGCGCGCCTGCGCGCTTGGCCAGGCTGCGGCCTCGGTGGTGGGCGCCAATGTCATCGGCTGCACCAAGGCCCAGATCCTGGCGGCCCGCGATGCGCTGAAGGCCATGCTGAAAGAGGGCGGCCCGGTGCCCGCCGCGCCCTTCGACGGCCTGGAGGTGCTCCAGCCCGCGCGCGAGTACAAGAACCGCCACGCCTCGATCATGCTCTCGCTGGACGCGCTGTCGCAGGCGATGGACGAGGCCGAACAGACGCACTGCGCTTAACCGCATCTTCTCACTTCCGCTCTACTCCGGTCCGGGCAGTTCATTCGACGGCCCGGCATGGAACACGACACCGCCTTTCCCGATCCGCGCCCTGCGGACCTCTCGCTCGACCGGCTGGCGGGCATAGCCTCCGACATCGGTCGTGAGGTCGTCGATGTCGGCGGCTACCTCGAGGAAATGACCGACCGTACGGAGGGGCTGCTGCGCCAGCTCAATGCGATGCGCAAGGATTCGGGCCATGTGCTGCAGATGAATGCAGCCGTCATGGCAACCATCGTCAAGGCCTACGACCAGCTCGAAGCGACCGAGGCCGCCTTTTCCGAGGCGCTGGCCCTCACGCGCGAGGCCGGCGGCCTTGGTACACGGGTGCTGAGCTGGGTCGACACCCTGGCCACCCGCAGTCAGGATGTCGGCAGTGTCCTGGAGGCGGTGCAGACCAGCAACGATCAGGTCGCCGCCATCGCCGCCCAGGTCAACATGCTGGCGATCAACGCCAAGATCGAGGCCGCCCGGGCCGGAGAGCTGGGGCGCGGTTTCTCCGTCGTGGCCGATGCGATCAATGCGCTGTCGCAGCAGACCGGCACCGCCGCCGAACAGATCCGCGACAATATCGAACGGATGGCGGACTGGATCCACACCCTCCAGGGCGAGACCGGACAGGTGGCGCGCGACTCTCAGGTGCTCTCGGCGATCTATGCCACCTCGGAAGACCGCAACCGCACCGTGGAGCAGAGCTTTCGCGAGACGGTGCACCGCATGAAGCTGGTGCGCGACGACGCGACCGAGGCCGGCACCGCGCTGAACCGCTTCGCCCCGCAGGTGGAACAAAGCTTCGACGTCGTCAAGGACACCGCCGAGACGCTTTCGGAAGCCCATGAACGCATCGCGGATCTGGCCGACATGTCGGAAAGCATGGTGCAGACCAGCGTCCTTGCCGGCGGCGGATCAGAGGACCTGACCCTGATCCGGGACGTGCAGGCCCGCGCCGCGCGGATCTCGGCCCTGTTCGAGGCCGCGCTGGAAAGCGGCCGGATCAGTGCCGCCGACCTTTTCGACGAAGAGTACCGCCCGGTGCCGAATTCCGATCCCGAACAGGTCACCACCCGGTTCACCCGGCTGACCGACACGCTGCTGGCCGATCTGCAGGAAGAGGCGCTGGATCTGGGCGACCACATCGTCTTCTGCGCCGCCGTGGATCGCAACGGCTACCTGCCGACGCATAACGCCGCCTTCTCGCAGCCCCAGGGCGACGATCCCGTCTGGAACATGGCCCATTGCCGCAACCGGCGGATCTTCGACGACCGCGTCGGGCTGAAGGCCGGGCGCAACCGCCAGCCCTTCCTGCTGCAGGTCTACCGCCGCGACATGGGGGGCGGCGCCTTCGCGATGATGAAGGATCTTTCGGCGCCGATCACCGTCAAGGGCCGCCATTGGGGCGGGCTGCGGCTGGCCTACCGGTTCTGAAAGGGGCCGCCACACCCGGGGTTGGGGCGTGACGGCCAGTTGGCAAGTGCACGGGACAGGGGCGCACCGGGGCATGAGGCAAACCCGGCGCTCCGGCTAGGCAACCGGACCTCCCATTGGGGAGCGGAAGGGCCCTAAGGCAGCTTGCGGTGCAGGCGGGCCGGCGCCCTGGGGCGCAACGGCGATCTCTTGAAAGCGGTGGCTCCGGCGTCAGGCGAAGGAGCCGGGCAGATACAGCGAACCGACCAGAAGCACGCCCAGGGCGGCCACGCCGATCACATCGGCCATCATGGTGCCCGGAGAGCGGCGGCATACGCGGAGGAAGGTCTTCAGCATCGGTCTGTTCCCTGTGATCGGTTCCGTTGCTGATTTGTTCTCACATCCCTCCGTCCCAGTAAAGAACTTTTTAAGAACTTTTGAGAACAAACAGGGACAAATCAGGGGATAAAAGCTTAACCCACTGAAATCAGGCGAATTGCCTCGTCCTGTCCCATGAGCCAGAGCAACATCCGCGCCGCCCGTCCCCGCTCCGAGGTCAGCTCGGGATCACGGGCCAGCAGGGCGCGGGCATCGCTTTGCGCCACGGCCATCAGCTGCGGCTGGGTTTCCAGATCGGCAACGCGGAAGCGCGGCAGCCCGCTTTGCGCCGTGCCGATCAGATCCCCGGCGCCGCGCATGTGCAGGTCGGCCTCGGCGATGCGGAAACCGTCCTCGGTCTCGCGCATCAGGCCCAGCCGTTTCGTCGCGCTCTCGGAAAGCGGCGGCTGGTACATCAGCAGGCAGGTCGACTTGCCGGATCCACGCCCGACCCGCCCCCGCAGCTGGTGCAGCTGCGCCAGGCCAAAGGCCTCGGCCCGTTCGATCACCATGATCGTGGCATTGGGCACGTCGACGCCGACCTCGATCACCGTGGTCGCGACCAGCACGTCCAGATCGCCCGCCTGGAAGGCCGCCATGGTGGCGTCCTTCTCTTCGGCAGGCATCTGGCCATGCACCAGCCCCACCCGCCCCTCGCCCAGGGCGGCGCGCAGGTATTTGAACCGCACCTCGGCCGAGGTCAGGTCCGAGCTTTCGCTTTCCTCGACCAGCGGGCAGACCCAGTAGGCCTGCTGCCCCTCGGAGGTGGCGCGATTCAGATGCGCAACCACCTCGTCCAGCCGGTCGGTTCCGGCAAGCGAGGTCCGGATCGGCTGGCGACCGGGCGGCTTTTCGTCCAGCACCGAGATGTCCAGGTCGCCATATTGCGCCAGCGACAGGCTGCGCGGGATCGGCGTCGCGGTCATCACCAGCATGTCCGCCGCCTGCCCCTTGCGGCCGATCTGCATCCGCTGCCGGACACCAAAGCGGTGCTGTTCGTCGACGATGGCCAGCCGCAGATCGTGATAGACCACCTCGTCCTGGAAGACCGCATGGGTGCCGGTCAGGATGTCGATCGCGCCGCTCGCCAGATCCTCCAGCTTGCGGCGACGCTCGGCCCCCTTGTCGCGGCCCGTCAGGATCTCGACCCGGACACCGGCGGCAGCGGCCAGCGGTTGCAGGCCCGCAAGGTGCTGGCGCGCCAGGATTTCCGTCGGCGCCATCAGCACGCCCTGCCCGCCGGCCTCGACCGCGACCAGCAGCGCCATCAGCGCGACCAGCGTCTTGCCGGCACCCACGTCGCCCTGCAACAGGCGCATCATCTTCTCGGGCGCGGCCATGTCGGCGGCGATCTCCTTCACCGCGCGGGTCTGGGCGCCGGTGGGCGTATAGGGCAGCGCAGCCAGAACCTTGTCGCGCAGCCGCCCGTCGCCATGGCTTTCGCGCCCCCGCGACGCCCGGCTGCGGTTGCGCGCCAGTGCCAGCGTCAGCTGATGCGCCAGCAGTTCGTCATAGGCCAGGCGTTCGCGCGCAGGGTCCTTGGGGTCGGGCGGCCCGCCGCGTTCGGGCAGATGGGCGAAGGTCAGCGCGCGCTTCCAGTCGGGCCATTCCGCCTGCGCCTTCTGCTGGGCGTCGATCCATTCCGGCAACTCGGGCGCGCGCTCCAGCGCAGCGGCGACGGCCTTCGCCATGACCTTCTGGGTGACCCCGGCAGTCAGCGGATAGACCGGTTCGAACGCCGGGATCTCCGAGGTCTCCTCGGGCGGGAGCACGTAATCGGGATGCGCCATCTGGGCACGCCCGTCGTACAGTTCCAGCCGGCCCGAAACCAGCCGCTCTTCGCCCTCGGGCAGGATGCGCTCCAGATAGGGGGCGCGGGCGTGGAAGAAGATCAGGTCGAACTGGGTCTCGGAATCGGCGACCTGGATGCGGTAGGCGCCCCGCCCGCGCGGCGGCATGTGGCGCAGCACCCGCACCGCCACGGTGGCGGTGGCGGGCAGCACCAGCCCGTTGATCGTTGCCCGGCGGCGCCGGTCGATGGCGGAATGGGGCAGCAGGAACAGCAGGTCGCGCGGCAGCGTGACATGCAGCGCCTCCAGCGCCTTCGCGGTCTTCGGCCCCACCCCCGGCAGCGAGGCCAGCTGCGCGAAGAGCGGGAAAAGCGGTTCCGGCCGCCCGCTCATGCGTCGCCGATGAGGGCGAGCCAGCCGTCCTCGTCAATGGTTTCCACGCCCAGATCCGCCGCCTTCTTGGCCTTGGAGCCCGCCCCCGGCCCCGCCACCAGCAGATCCGTCTTGGCCGAGACAGAGCCCGAGACCTTGGCGCCAAGCGCCTCTGCGCGGGCCTTGGCCTCGGCCCGGGTCATCTTTTCCAACGTGCCGGTGAAGACCACGGTCTTGCCCGCGACCGGGCTGTCGGAGGTCTGCGGCGCCTCGACCGCCTGGATCTTCAGCTCTGCCACCAGCCGGTCGATCGAGGCGCGCTCGGCCTCCTGCGCGAAGGCGGCGGTCAGCGAGGCGGCGACCTTGGCGCCGATCCCCTCGATCCCGACCAGCTCTTCCCAGGCCAGAACCGAGGCGCGCTCCACCTCCGGCGCCTCGGCCCAGACGGCATCGCGCGCGGCCTTCAGAGAGGCGCGGCGCCCGTCCTTCTTCGCCTCGGCGCGCTCGGCGACTTCGGCGGCCTCGGCGGCAAGGTGACGTTCCTGCGCGGCGCGGGCGGCGTCGAGCGTGGCGACCATGCGCTCCCAGGTGCCGAAATGGCGGGCGATATCGGCGGCGACGACCTCGCCCACATGACGGATGCCAAGGGCGAAAAGGACGCGGTTCAGCTCAATCACCCGGCGGGTGTCGATGGCGGCAAAGAGGTTTTCCGCGGATTTGGAGCCCCAGCCCTTCACCTGCGCCAAGGGCGTCTTTGCCAGGTGGCGGATGGCGGCGGCGATGTGATCGGCATCGGTGTCATCCACCGGGACGCCGGCGCCGCGCAGCATCTCGGCCATGCGGGCCATCGCCTCGCCCCGCTGTTCCTCGGCGGCCTCCAGCGCGGCAAGCGCCGCCTTCGGATCACGCACCAGGCGTTCGCCGGCGGCATCGCGCGCCGGCAGGGTGAAGATATCGGCGGGCTCTGCGATCCAGCCCATGGCATGGAAGAACTCGGCCTGCTTGGCGCCCAGCCCCTCAATGTCGAAAGCATTGCGGGAGACAAAATGGCGCAGCTTTTCAAAGGCCTGCGCGGAACAGATCAGCCCGCCGGTGCAACGGCGAACCGAATCGCCTTCCTCGCGGATCGCCTCGGAGCCGCAGACCGGGCAGACCTGCGGGAAGGCATAGGGCTGGGCGTCCTCGGGGCGTTTCGACAGGTCCACATCGGCGATCTTCGGGATCACGTCCCCGGCGCGGTAGACCTGCACCCAATCGCCGACGCGGATATCCTTGCCTTCGCGGATCTCCTCGCCGGTGTTGTTGAGGCCGCGAATGTAATCCTCGTTGTGCAGCGTGGCGTTGGAAACGACGACACCGCCCACGGTGACCGGCTGCAACCGCGCAACCGGCGAGAGCGCGCCGGTGCGCCCGACCTGGATGTCGATGCCTTCCAGCCGCGTCCAGGCTAGTTCGGCGGGGAACTTGTGGGCAATGGCCCAGCGGGGCGTGGTGGACCGGAACCCGAGGCGCGCCTGCAGCCCCAGATCGTTGACCTTGTAGACCACGCCGTCGATATCATAGCCCAGCGTGGCGCGCTGCGCCTCGATATCGTGGTAATGTGCCAGCATCTGCGCCGAGGTCTCGCACAGCTTCGTCAGCGGATTGGTCTGGAATCCCAGGGTCTTGAGACGTTCAATCGCACCCATTTGCGTGTCCGAGAGCGGCTCGGACAGCACGCCCCAGGCATAGGCGAAGAATTTCAGCGGACGGGCACGGGTGATCTCTGCATCCAGCTGGCGCAGCGATCCGGCGGCGGCGTTGCGGGGGTTGGCGAAGGTCTTGGCGCCCTTCTCTTCCTGGCGCGCGTTCAGCGCCTGGAAATCGGCGTGGCTCATGTAGACCTCGCCGCGCACCTCCAGCCGGTCGGGGGCGCCGTGCAGCTCCTGCGGGATGTCGGGGATGGTCCGGGCGTTGGCGGTGACATTCTCGCCCTCCTCGCCATCGCCCCGGGTGGCGGCGCGCACCAGCTTGCCGTCTTCATAAAGCAGCGACAGGCTGAGCCCATCGATCTTGGGCTCCGCCGTACAGGCCAGCGCCGCATTGGGCACGAGGTTCAGGTAGCGGCGCAGGAAGGCGGCAAAATCCTCGACATCGGAATCCTCGAACGCGTTCGACAGCGACATCATCCGCTGTTCATGGCGGACCTTGCCGAAACCCTCTGCCGGGGCCGCACCCACCTGCTCCGACGGGCTGTCGGCACGTTTCAGATCCGGGAAGGCGGTCTCGATCTCCGCATTGCGGCGCTTCAGCCGGTCGTATTCCGCATCGCTCAGCTCGGGCGCATCGGCCTGGTGGTAGTCCAGGTTCGCCTGCCCCAGCAGCTGCGCCAACCGCGCCAGTTCCGCCGCGGCCTGATCCCGGGTCATCCCGGTCACGTCAGCCGCGTCCGACCCGTTGTTTTCAGCGGATTTTTCCTGCGCCATGGCAAACGCCCCCTTCACTCGAACCTGTGTCCCCGAACGGGGTCGTCAAGCCGAGTGATAGGGGGCGTCGCATCCAAGGTCCAGTCCGAGCATGTCGCGCCCGTCGCCCCTCTGCCGCGCCGTCAGCCGGCGCCGAGCGCCATGCGCTTTTCGTCGATCCGCGCGGGTTCGGGATCGCGCAGCACATATCCGCGGCCCCAGACCGTCTCGATGTAATTCTCGCCGTCGGTGGCGGTGGAAAGTTTCTTGCGCAGCTTGCAGATGAAGACATCGATGATCTTCAGTTCCGGTTCGTCCATGCCGCCGTAGAGGTGATTCAGGAACATCTCCTTGGTCAGGGTGGTGCCCTTGCGCAGGCTCAGCAGTTCCAGCATCTGGTATTCCTTGCCGGTCAGATGCACCGACTTGCCGTCGGCCTCCACCGTCTTGGCATCCAGGTTGACCTCGATCCGCCCGGTGCGGATGACCGATTGCGAATGGCCCTTGGAGCGGCGGATGATCGCGTGGATACGCGCCACCAGCTCCTCGCGGTGGAAGGGCTTGGTCAGATAGTCATCGGCCCCGAAGCCGAAACCGCGCAGCTTGCTTTCCGTGTCGTCGGCGCCCGACAGGATCAGGATCGGCGTCTCGATCCGCGCCAGCCGCAGCTGTCGCAGCACCTCGTGGCCGTTCATGTCCGGCAGCCCCAGATCCAGCAGGATCAGGTCGTAATCGTAAAGTTTCGCAAGATCGATGCCCTCTTCACCCAGATCCGTCGTGTAGACGTTCAGATTGGCATGGGTCAGCATCAACTCGATACTCTTCGACGTGGTCGGGTCGTCTTCCACCAATAGCACACGCATGCCAGCTTTCTCCGTTAATCCCCAGACTTGAACGATGGTGACGCCAATTGGTTAACTCAACGTTACCGATTATTCCTGAAATGTTCATCAGCTCAGGGTTGTCTGAATTTCTGCAGGGCGGTGGCCTTCAGGGCCTCTTCACCATGATTGGCCACGGCACTCACCCATTCAAGGAATTCCTCGGGGGAAATCGCATATCGTTCCTGCGCCTCGTCCTGGGTGATCAGACCATGCACGACGGCTTTTACCACGGCCGCCTTGCGGGAAGCCACCCAGCGTCGCGTTTCGGGCGGCGGCAGATCCGCGCGCGTCATCACACGGCCGTCCGGCAATGTGACCGCCCTTGGCCCCTGAACCTTCTTGAGATACATCACTCCGACCCTCCGTGGAACAGACCTATCCTTGGGCCGCCGATTTAACGGGGGGTGAAACGCGGGGTTGAGAGTATCTCGCATTTTCCTATATTCTCACCGTCTTTGCGCCCCGATCCATCCACCCCGGGGCAGTCAGGAGCCGCCATGGGACTGGACACCGCCACCGGACTGAATTCTCTGGGCTTCCCGAAGCCCCCTCAGGAGACGCGCGTCGTCGTCGCCATGTCGGGCGGCGTGGACAGCTCAGTCGTGGCCGCCAAGCTGAAGTCCGAGGGCTACGACGTCATCGGCGTGACGCTGCAGCTCTATGATCACGGCGCCGCGCTGGCCAAGAAGGGCGCCTGCTGCGCGGGGATCGACATCCACGATGCGCGCCGTGTCGCGGAAGAGATGGGTTTCCCCCACTATGTCCTTGATTACGAGAACATCTTCCAGGATGCCGTGATCGACGAATTCGCCGACAGCTACCTTGCGGGCGCGACCCCCGTGCCCTGCATCCGCTGCAACGAGCGGGTGAAGTTCAAGGACCTGCTGGAGACCGCCAAGGACCTCGACGCGGACTGCATGGCGACCGGCCACTACATCCAGCGCAAGATGGGCGAAAACGGCCCCGAGCTGCACTGCGCCGCCGATGCCAACCGCGACCAGAGCTATTTCCTGTTCTCGACCACGCCCGAGCAGCTCGCGTTCCTGCGCTTCCCGCTGGGCCACCTGGCCTCCAAGGCCGAGACCCGGGCGCTGGCGGCGGAATACGGGCTCGCCGTTGCCGACAAGCCCGACAGTCAGGACATCTGCTTCGTGCCGAACGGCGATTACGCCTCGGTGATCGAAAAGCTGCGCCCCGGCGCTGCCGAACCCGGAGAGATCGTCCATGCCGATGGTCGGATCCTCGGCACCCATACCGGCGTGATCCACTACACGATCGGCCAGCGGCGCGGCCTCGGCATCGGCGGGCTTTCCGAGCCTCTCTACGTGGTGAAGCTCGACGTCGATGCCAAGCAGGTGATCGTCGGCCCGAAGCAGATGCTCTCCACCCGCCGCGTCCCGATTCGCGAGATCAACTGGCTGGGCGAAGGCAATTTCACCGACCGGGAAAGCTACGAGATCTCGGTCAAGGTCCGCTCCACCCGTCCGCCGCGCGAGGCGATCCTGCGCCCGATCTCGGAAACCGAAGCCGAGGTGGAGCTGCTGACCCCGGAAGAGGGCATTTCCCCCGGCCAGGCCTGCGTCTTCTACGAGACAGGCGACAGCCGCATCCTGGGCGGCGGCTGGATCTGGCGCGGCCACTGATCGGGTAACCTTACCTACGCCCCCCAGATCTTACCAATACATGACCAACGCAGGGGCGGACCCGGCATCGAGCCGGGTCCACCCCTGCTGTCTCCTGCGGAGCCGGCCCGGCTCCCCTGTCATCTGGCCCGAAATATCCCGGGGGAGTCGCCGCAGGCGACGGGGGCAGCGCCCCCTCCCTCACAGCCGCGCCAGGATTGCCCGCGCCGCCCGCATCCCCGGCGGCTCTCCGCCGCGTCCCAGCCGCTCCATCGTCAGACGCATCGCCTCTTCCTGGGCGCCCGGCGCGTCCAGCACGTCCCGCAGCGCGGGAGCGATCAGCTCGGACCGGCATCGATCAGCGATGAACTCGGGAATGGTCCGGCTCTCCGCCACCAGGTTCACCAGCGTCACCGTATCCACCAGCAGCTTGCGACGGATGATCTCCTGGGTCAGCCAGTGCATCCTGTAGGCGATGACCATCGGCGTGTCCGAGGCCGCGAGCTCCAGCGAGACCGTCCCCGAGGCTGCCAGCGCCAGGTCCGAGGCCGCGAAGGCCGCCCGTTTCGAGGCGGCGAAGACCTCCGCATCCTGACCGCGCGGATCCAGCACCAGCGGCCTGACCGGCCAGCCCGCCACCTGCTCCTCGACCTGGGCCGCGACATTGCCGGCCGCCGGCAGCACCGCACGCAGGCCGGGCACCTCCTGAGACAGCCGCCCCAGAACATCGCCGAAGACCGGCGCCAGGCGCGCAACCTCGCCCCGGCGCGAACCGGGCAGCACCAGCAACAGCGGCGCCCCCCCGATCCCGTGTTTCGCCCGGAAGGCCGCGACCTCGGCCGCATCCGCGACGGGCTGCGTCACCACCGGGTGGCCGACGAAATCGCAGTCCATCCCGGCAGCCTGCATCAGCGGCGGCTCGAACGGGAAAAGCGCCAGAACATGGTCGATCACCTCGGCCATCTTCGCGGCACGACCCGGGCGCCAGGCCCAGACCGTCGGCGCCACGTAATGCACTGTCCGCACGTTGGATTTCGCCTTCACCAGCCGCGCCACGCGCAGGCTGAAATCGGGCGCATCGATGGTCAGCAGCAGGTCCGGAGGGTTCGCCACCACCGCCTCGGCGCATTCCGCGATCCGCCGCTTCAGGTGGAAGTACTTCGGCAGGATCTCGGCCAGCCCCATGAGCGACAGTTCGTCCATCGGGAAGCGGCTGGAAAGGCCCTGGGCCTCCATCAGCGGGCCGCCGACGCCCTCGAACGTCACGTCCGGGACCAGCGCCTTCAGCCCCGCCATGACCGCCCCGCCGAGCGCATCGCCCGAGGGTTCTCCGGCGATGACGAAGACTCTCATCCGGCGTCCTGCGCGATCAGCGACAGGCCCAGCTCCTGCGCGAGGGCCGGCAGGGTGTCGGCCTCCAGCAGCAGCACCTTGCGGGCAGCGATGGCGACGCAGGACAGCCCCGCATCGGCAGCCGCCCTGAGCGTGCCCGGACCGATCGCCGGCATGTCGACGCGCAGGTCCTGCCCCACCTTCGGGAACTTGCAGAAGACGCCCTCGCCCCGGCGCAGGCCCGCAGGCGTCGCCTTGACGTAGCCCAGCAGCGCATCGGTGCCCTGGGCTGTCTCGATCCCAAGGCAGCTGCCCTGTTCGACCACGCAGCCCTGCCCGACATCAAGCGCGGAAAGCGCCGACAGGATCGCCCGGCCCCGCTCCGCATCGCGCAGCATCGCCATCGAGGGTTCGGGCCCGCCGACCAGCCCCACCGGGGCGGTCAGCTGCGGCAGCAGGTCATGGGCGCCGACGACGGCAAAGCCCTGCTCCTCGAAGACCGTGATCACGAAGCGCAGCAACGCATCGTCGCCCCCCGCCTGCATCACCGCCATCAGCTGCGGCGCAAGCTCCATGAAGACCGGATCGGCCTGCGAAATGTCGAACTTCGGCCTGTCGATGGCACCGGCCATGACCACGCGGGTCACGCCACCGGCGCGCAGCGTCTCGAAGAGGCCGCCCATCTTCTCGAAGCGGAAGCGGGTCAGCGCCGCTTCGGGCAGCCCGCAAGCAGTGCCCTCGGCGGCCAGCATCAGCGCGTCGGGCGCAACCTGCGCCAGCAGCAGCGGCAGGGCGCCGCCTCCGGCAATGATGCCCAGGCGTCCTTCAGTCGTGCTCATGTCGTCCCCTCAGGCCTTGCCGGGTGTCAGGAAGGAGCGGTCGCTCTCACCGGTGATGAAACCGACGATCTCGCGCACGTAGTCGCTTTCGGTCTCGTCTCCAAGGCGCCGGGCGCGGTCCTGGAACGGGCCTTCGCCCTGCGCCAGCATCTGGAAGGCGGCGCGCAGCGCGGTGATGTCCGAACGCGCCACGCCGCGGCGCTTCAGCCCCACCAGGTTCAGCCCGTCCAGCTTGCCGCGCGGCGCCTGCACAAGGCCATGCGGGATCACGTCGGCGGTGACCATGGTCACGGCACCGATGATCGCGCCACGCCCGATGCGCACCCACTGGTGCACGCCCGAAAGGCCGCCGATGATCACCTCGTCCTCGATGACGCAATGGCCCGCGAGGGCCGAGTTGTTCACCAGGATGACGTTGTTGCCGACACGGCAGTCGTGTGCCACGTGGCAGCCCGCCATGAACAGCCCGTCATCCCCGACCGAGGTCAGCCCGCCGCCACCGGCGGTGCCGGTGCTCATGGTGACATGCTCGCGGATGCGGTTGCGCTTGCCGATGGTCAGGCGGGTCTTCTCGCCCTTGAACTTCAGGTCCTGCGGGATGCCGCCCAGCACCGCGAAGGGATGCACCAGCGTGTCCTCGCCGACCGAGGTCACGCCCTGCACCACCACGTGGCTCATCAGCTCGACCCGCGCGCCGATGACCGCCTCGGGGCCGACGTGGCAGAACGGGCCGATCTTGGCGCCGGGGCCGATCTCGGCGCCGTCCTCGACCAGCGCCTGCGGATGGATGAAGGCTTCGTGGCTGATGGCCATGGGCTCAGGCCTCCGCCGGCATTTCGAGCATCGCCATGAACTCGGCCTCGCAGGCCAGCTCACCGTCGACGGTCGCGGTGCCCTCGAATTTCCAGACCTTGCCGCCCGGCTTGCCGCGCACGGTCTTCAGATCCATCTTCAGCACGTCGCCCGGCACCACCATGCGGCGGAACTTGCACTTGTCGATGCCCATGAAATAGACCAGCACGTTCTTGTCTTCAAAGCCAAGCGCCGCGCCCACCATCACCGCCGAGGTCTGCGCCATCGCCTCGACGATGGTGACACCGGGCATGATCGGCTTGGAGGGGAAGTGGCCGGTGAAATGCGGCTCGTTCATGGTGACGTTCTTGATACCGGTCGCCGAGGCGTAGCCGTCGATATCGATCACCTTGTCCACCAGCAGGAACGGGTAGCGGTGCGGGATGAGGCGCTGGATGCGCGCGATATCGGCGGTCTGAAGCTCTTGGCTCATCGGGGGTCTGTCCTCGTTACTGCGCGCGGGCGGCCCGCGCCTGTTCTTTGACAAACCCCTAGCAAGACCGCCGCGTTGCGGCAAGCGCGGGGGTGGCCGGAGGGGCGCGGCGTCAGGCCCCGCCCCGGCACCGGGGCGCCTGCCGCCTCAGGGGGATGCGGCCTTGCCCTGCCCCGGCAGCAGCGGGCCATCGCCGGGATCGGCCGCCGGCGCCGCGGGTGCGGCATCGGGATTGACCTTGCCGAACTGCTCGGCGCTGCCGGCCTCGGGCGCCGCCGGCGCGGCCGAGGCATCGGGTGCGGCATTGTCGACGGGCGCCAGGCTCGCGTCGATCATGGCAACGGCGGCGTCGGTCACGTCAACGGACTCCCGCCCCAGGAAGACACTGCGCCGGTCCAGCATGATCGCGGCCCCGGCCCGGCGCATGATCTCGTTCAGCACCGGCTGGGCGGCGGACAGGAACTTCTTGCGCGCGGCATCGGAATCCTGGCCCAGGTCCTTGGCCTTCTCCTCGCGCTCGCGGCGGATGCGGGTGACCTTCTTGTCGAAGGCATCGGCCAGGGTGCGGAACTTGGCCGGATCCATGGTGGAACGTTCGTCGGTCAGCTTCTGCTCTTCATCGGCCAGTTCGGCCTCGAGCTTCCGGTTCTCGGCGGCCAGCGCATTGGCCTGCGCCTCGACCTTCTGGGCCAGCTCCTGACCGAAACGGCTTTGCGAGAACATCCGTTCGGTGTCGATCATCAGCACCGGAGAGCGCGGCAGATGGATCCCGCCGGTACCGTCGTCGGAGGCGCTCTCGGGCGGAGAGAGGCCATCCTGGGCCTGCAGCGCCGGAGCGCCGCAAACCAGCAGCGCGGCGGAAAGCACCGCCGCGCTGCCGAGGATCACCCGACGCGGGGCCTCAGAAATCCGTCCGGATGGACAGATCGAAGGTTTGCGTCTGGTCATATTTCTCTTTCTTGAGCGCCTTGGAGAAGTTGAAGCGCAGCGGACCGATCGGCGTGTTCCAGAAGATCGAGACACCGGCGGCAACCCGGATCGGGCCATCCTCGTACAGCACATCCGAGGCCGACTGATCGAGCCCCCAGGCCGAACCGATGTCCAGGAAGGTGCCCCCGGTGATGCCCAGTTCCTCGGGCAGGCCCAGCGGGAATTCGGCGTCGAAGCTGGCAACCGCGTAGGTGGTGCCACCCAGCATGTCGTCGTAGGTGCCGTCGCTGTCGCGCTGGCGCGGACCGATGCCGTCGGGCTGGAAGCCGCGCATGATCGAGTTGCCGATCCGATAGCGGTCGGTGACCAGCGTGTGGCTGTCGCCGAGCGAGTTAATCATGCCGGCGCGGAAGGTGGCGCGCAGCGTCAGCTCCTCGTTCATCAGCTTGGTCTGGGCGATCGCCTTGGCCGTGGTCTTGATGTACTGCTCATCGCCACCCAGGCCCGCGAAGTCCTGGTTGAACTCGAACAGCATACCGGCGTTCGGGTTCAGGCCGTTGGTGCGGGTGTCGTAGCTGTAGCCGTAGCCGATGGCCGAGGCCAGCTGCGGGTCCTTCGCCGCTTCCGCGGTGATCAGCGAACCCACGGTGGTATCGTTCAGCGTCACGTCGGAAAGCTGGGCCGAGTAGCGCAGCGTATAGGTCGACAGCTCGCCCGCCGGGAAGGTCAGGCCGGCGGTGAAGCTGGTGACCTCGGTGTCGTAATCGGCATAGTCGCTGTCGGTCGCCTCGTAATTGGCGCCCAGCGACAGTTTCACGTCACGCCCCAGCAGGTTCGGCTCCACGAAGCGGGCGCCGTAGACCTGGTCCGAGGAGGCCCCCGAGAGCGTCAGGCCGACGGTCTGGCCACGGCCCATGAAGTTGTTTTCCGACAGCGAGACCGCCAGGCCGAAGCCGTCGGTCGTCGAATAGGTGCCCCCGAAGGAAAGCGAGCCGGTCGGCTGTTCCTCGACCTTGACGTCGACGATCACCTGGTCGTCGGCGGTGCCCTTGCGGGCGTTCACGTCGGCGGTCTTGAAGAAGCCCAGGGCGCGGATGCGCTCGGCTGCCTCGCGGATGGCGCGCGGGTTGAACGGGTCGCCTTCGACGGTGTGGAACTGGTTGCGGATCACCCGGTCCAGCGTCGTGGTGTTGCCCTGGATGTCGATCCGCTCGACGAACATGGGCTTGCCCTTGTTCAGCTCGAAGGTGACGTCCAGCGTCTGGTCGCGGTCATTGCGGGTGATCTTGGGATCGACGCGCAGGAAATCGCGGCCCTGGCGCACGGCCAGGCGTTCCAGACGGGTGACGGAGTTGTCGATGATCGAGGGCGAGTAGACCATGCCCGGCTTGACCTTCAGCGCATCCTGGTAGTCCTTGGCATCGACGCCCGGGTAGTTGCTGACGGTCGAGACCTTGCCCAGCTTGAACTGCTGTCCTTCCTGGATGTTGTAGGTCACCACGTAGCCGTCGCGCTCGGGCGAGAGCTCGGCGTTGACGCCGGTGATGCGGAAATCGACATAGCCGCGCGAATGGTAGAAATCGGTCAGCGCCTGCTTGTCGAATTCCACCCGGTCGGTGACGAAGGTGTCGTTCTTGAACAGCGCGTGCAGGATGTTGACCTGCTTGGTCTGCAGCACCTGGCGCAGGCGGCGGTCCGAGTAGTCGCGGTTGCCGACGAAGGAGATGCGCTGCACCTCGGTCACGCCGCCCTCGAAGATCTCGAAGACCAGGTCGACGCGGTTGTCGGAGCGGCGGATGATGCGCGGCGTCACCTTGGCCGCCAGGCGCCCCTGGGCAGCATAGGACTGCGAGATCAGCGCGGCATCGGCCTCCGCCTGGGAGGGAGAGTAGACCTGACGGACCTTCGACTTGACCAGCTGGGCCAGATCATCGTCCTTCAGGCGGGCATTGCCCTCGAAGTCGATCTTGTTGATCGTCGGGTATTCCGCGACCTGGATCTTCAGCGTGCCGCCCTGGGGCGTCAGCTGCACCGTTTCGAACAGGCCCGAGGCAACGATGCGCTGGTAGGCGTCGTTCAGCTCTGCGGCGCTGACATTCGCGCCCTTGGCGATTCCCGCGTAGGACAGGATCGTGCCGGTGGGGATGCGGGTATTGCCCTCCACCGAGACGGCGTTGAAGCTGTAGCTTTGCGCCGCCGCCATCTGCGGCACCGACAGCGACACACCCGACACCATCATGAAAAGCGCCGCGGCAAGCGGAGCGGAATACAGGCGGCGGCGGACCGGGGCGCTGGCGGTTCCCGCTGCGTGGTTCTTCGGCATGTGGACTGTCCCGTCTAGACTGCTCTTTGTTTGCAATCTGAGTACCGGGTCAGCCCCCCATTGTCAAAACACGTCACGACCCGTCGGCAGCTTCCCGGCAGTCACGACGGACCTGCCTCAGGGGCAGGTCACATCATTGGTCAGCGCAAACAGCATCACGGCCAGAACAAGGGTCATCCCGGCGATCATCAGCACCCGCAGCGCGCGGTCCGAAGGCGGACGCCCGGTGACCGCTTCCCAGGCGTGGAAGACCAGATGGCCGCCATCCAGCACCGGCACCGGGAAGAGGTTCAGCAGCCCCACCCCGGTCGAGAGCGCGGCAACGAACCAGACGAAGCTGACAAGCCCCTGGCTGGCCATCGCCCCCGAGGTCTTGGCGATGCCGATCGGCCCGGTCATGTTGCACGACGAAATCGCGCCGGTGGCGATGTTCCACAGCCCGTCGAGCGAGGTCACGATGACCGACCAGGTCTGCGTCACGCCGCCGGTGATCGACTGCCACAGCCCGGCGCGCTCCGTCGCGAGTTCGAAGGCCATGCCCCCGGCGATGCCGATGCGCCACTGGGTGGTGAAGCCGCCGTCGGCGGCCGGTTCATCGACCCGTCGCGGCACCAGGGTGAAATGCAGGTCGCTGCCGGTGCCCGGGCGCCAGACCGTCAGGGCCTGGGGCGCGCCGTTCGATCCCTCGACCGCCTCGCGCAGCTGGTCGAAGGCCACCACGGGGGTATCCCCGATGGCGGTGATCACGTCGCCCTGCTTGAGCCCCGCATCATAGGCCGCCGAATTGGGCGAGAGCTGCGCCACCAGCGGCGGATAGGGATAGGGGCCTGGCACGGTGATCTGCTGGCCGTCGCGGCGCACCACGTAATCCACCAGCGCGCTGCGCGGCAGGCTGGTTGCGGGCATGGAGGCCGTGCTCTGGTCGTCCTGAAGGCTGACCCCGCCGATCGACAGGATCTGGTCGCCGGGCTCAAGCCCCGACTGGGTGCTGCCCTGAACGGGCGGCAGCGCGCGCAGGCTGCCCACCGCGATGGGTTCGGCCACGTCGCCGCGGGCAAACAGCAGCGCCGCGAACAGCACCGTCGAGAGGATGAAGTTGAAGACCGGACCGGCGGCCACGGTCGCCGCCCGGGCCCAGAGCGGGGCGCCCTGCATGGTCTGGCGCCGCTCTGCCGCGCTCATGTTGCGGATCGCCGCACTGTCCTGGGTGGCCGAGGCCGCGTCCTCGTCGCCCTTGAAGCGGACATAGCCGCCGAAGGGCAGCGCCGCGATCTGCCAGCGCGTGCCATGGCGGTCGACGCGCGACACCAGCACCGGCCCGAAGCCGAGCGAGAAGACCTCGGCCTTGATGCCGGACCAGCGCCCGACGATGTAATGCCCGTATTCGTGAATGGCGACGATGATCGACAGCGAGATCACGAAGGCCACGACCACGTAGAGCGTGCTCCCGAAGACGGGCAGAAGAGAAGTCATGCGGTCCCAGTTCCTGTAACGGCGGGCAGGTCATCGCGTGCCCATGACCTACCCATCTGGTCGGCGCCGAGCACGTTATCAAGGGTGAAATCCGCATCCAGCAGCGACGGATCGCCCTCGGCACGGTCAAGAACCCGCGAGACGGTGCGCGCCATGTCGTTGAAACCGATGCGGCGGTCGATGAAGGCGTCCATCGCCTCTTCCTTGGCGGCGTTCATCACCGCGCCCGACAGGCCGCCGCGCCGCATCACCCGCTGGGCGATTTCCAGCGCGGGGTAGCGCACCGGATCGGGGGCGCGGAAGGTCAGCTGGGCGATCTTCGCGAAGTCCAGACGTTCCACCGGCAGGGGCGCGCGTTCCGGCCAGTTCAGCGCATAGCCGATGGCATGGCGCATGTCCGCCGGGCCGACATGGGCCAGCAGCCCGCCATCGACATGGCCGACCATGGCGTGGATCAGGCTTTCGGGGTGGACCAGCACCTCGATCTGATCGGGATCGAGGTGGAAGAACTCGCGCGCCTCGATCAGCTCCAGCGCCTTGTTGAACATCGAGGCGCTGTCGATGGTGATCCTCTGCCCCATCGCCCAGTTCGGATGGGTCGAAGCCTGCTCGGGCGTGGCCTGCGACAGGGCCTCGATCGGCCAGTCGCGGAAGGCCCCGCCCGAGGCGGTGATGATGACCCGCTCGACGCTGGCCATATCCTCGCCCGCCAGCGCCTGGAACAGGGCCGAATGCTCGCTGTCCACGGGCAGCATCCGGGCGTTGTGGGCCTCGGCCTCCGACAGCATCAGCCGACCGGCACAGACCAGGCTTTCCTTGTTCGCCAGCGCCAGCGTCGCGCCCTTGCGCAGCGCGGCCAGCCCCGGGGCCAGGCCCGCGGCGCCGATGATCGCCGACATCACCCAGTCCGCGGGACGTTCGGCGGCCTCGATCAGGGCCTGCGGCCCGGCGGCGGCCTCGATCCCGGTGCCCGACAGCGCCTCGCGCAGGTCCTCCAGCCGCCCGGGATGGGCGGTGACGGCCAGTTTCGCGTTCAGCCGGATGGCGTCCTGCGCCAGCTGCGTGATGTTGTGCCCGCCGGTCAGCGCCTCGACGGCATAGGCGTCCGGATCCCGGGCAATGAGGTCGATGGTGCTCTGACCGATGGAGCCGGTCGCACCGAGGATCGTGATCCTGCGCATGGGTTTACCCCGCGATGAAGAAGAGCCCGGTCCAGGGCCCGGTGATCAGCAGCATGAGCGACGCGCCCAGCATGCCGTCGAACCGGTCCAGCAACCCGCCGTGGCCGGGAATGAGATTGGAGCTGTCCTTGACGCCGACCCGCCGCTTGGCAGCGCTTTCGGCGATATCGCCCATCTGCGACGCCATCGACAGCGCGACGGAGACGGCGGCGATCTGAAGGCCCATGCCCGAGTAATGGCCGACCCAGACCCCGACCAGTGCGGCTGCAACCCAGCCCGCCGTGGTGCCCGCCCAGGTCTTCTTGGGGCTGACGCGGGGCCAGAATTTCGGTCCGCCGATCAGCCGCCCGGCAAAGTAGCCCGCCACATCGGTGACGACGACGACGGCCACGACCCAGGCCAGCCAGCCCAGCCCCTGATCATCGCGCAGCCGCACCATGCCGTAACCGGCCAGCAGGATCATTGCGCAGAAGGTCAGGAACATCGAACGGCGCTGCGGCATCAGCGCGATGCCCGCCATCGAGGGGATCAGCAGGAAGGGCAGCGCCATGCCGCCCGGCAGGTAGATCGCCAGCGCGACGCAGACCGCCGCGATGCCCCCCATCTGCAGGGCGCGGGTCTTCGCATAGGGCGCGATCATCCGCGCCAGTTCCCATGCCATGCCCCCGCAGAGCAGCGCGATGAAGATGCGGAACCAGTTGCCGCCCGCCCAGATCAGCGCGCCGCCTCCCAGGACCATCGCCACCCCCGACAGCACCCGGGGCATCAGGTCGGACCAGTTTCGCGCGGCCATCGTCAGCCCTTGACGCCGCCGAAGCGGCGATCCCGGCAGCTGTAGCTCTCGATTGCGCGCCCGAAGACCTCTCGGCTGAAATCCGGCCAGAGCGTGTCGACGAAATCGTATTCGGCATAGGCGGACTGCCACAGCAGGAAGTTGGAAATCCGCGCCTCGCCGCTGGTGCGGATCACCAGGTCGGGATCGGGCAGCACGCAGGTATCAAGGTATTTCGGCAGCGTTTCCACGTCGATGTCGGCAGGGTTCAGACGGCCCGCGGCAACATCCTCGGCCAGGCGCTTGGTGGCGCGGGCCACCTCGTCGCGGCCACCGTAATTCAGCGCGATGGTCAGGTTGGTGCCGGTGCAATGCGCCGTCATCTCTTCCAGCTCGTCCATCAGCGCCTGAAGCTTGTGGTCCAGCCCCGGACGGTCGCCGATGAAGCGCACGCGCACGTTCTGGTCCCGCAGCGCGCGGGCCTCCTTGCGGATATAGGAGCGGAACAGGCTCATCAGCCCCGCGACCTCGATCTGGGTGCGTTTCCAGTTCTCGGTCGAGAAGCCGAAAATCGTCAGGTACTTGACCCCAAGGTCGGGGCAGGCCTCGACGATCTCGCGGACCCGGCGGGCGCCGGCATGGTGGCCGAACAGCCGCGGGCGCCCACGCATGGTCGCCCAACGGCCGTTGCCATCCATGATGATCGCCACATGACGTGGTCCGGGCCTGACCGAAACGGATGCCTCGTCCTGCGCCATGGGATCTCCTTCTGTCTTCTGTCGATGCGCGCGGACGCGCATCAGACCTGCATGATTTCGGCTTGCTTGGTTTCCAGGGCCTTGTCGACCTTGGCGATGAAGCTGTTGGTCAGGTCCTGGACCTCGGTTTCCCAGAACTTCTGGTCATCCTCGGACATGCCGTCGGCCTTGGCCTTCTTGATCTGGTCCATGCCGTCGCGGCGCACGTTGCGCACGGCCACGCGGGCGTGCTCGGCATACTGGGCGGCGACCTTGGTCAGCTCCTTGCGGCGTTCCTCGTTCAGCTCGGGGATCGGCAGCATGATGATGGTGCCGTTGAGCTGCGGGTTGATGCCGAGGCCGCTTTCGCGGATCGCCTTCTCGACCTTGCCGACCATGCCCTTGTCCCAGACGTTGATCGTGACCATGCGCGGCTCGGGCACGTTGACGGTACCGACCTGGTTGATCGGGGTGGGCGTGCCATAGGCCTCCACCATCACCGGCTCCAGCATCGAGGCCGAGGCACGGCCGGTGCGGAGCGAGGCGAATTCCGTCTTCAGGTTGCTCATGGCGCCTTCCATGCGGCGCGAGAGAGCGTCGGTATCGAGCTCGAATTCGTCGGACATCTGCTCAGTCCCCCTCAGGTATGCTTAGTTGCCGTTCCTATAGCGCCAGTCACGGCATGTTGTATAGAGCGGCACCGAATTTCGGTGCCCGGGCGACGCGGGGTCCGACCCCGTCCGGAGACCCGGACGGGATCGCGCCGCCGCGCACCGGCCAGCTCAGTCGTGAACGGTGGTGTAGGTGCCCTGCCCGGCCAGGATGCCCTTGAAGCCGCCGGGCTCGTCCAGCGGGAAGACGATGATCGGCTTGTGGTTGTCGCGCGCCAGCGCGATCGCCGAGGCATCCATGACCTTGAGGTTCTTCATCAGCGCCTCGTCGTAGGTCACGTAGTCGTATCGCTTGGCGTCGGCGTGCTTCTTCGGATCCTTGTCGTAGACCCCGTCGACACCGTTCTTGCCCATGAAGATCGCCTCGCAGGCCATCTCGTTGGCGCGCAGGGTCGCGGCGGTGTCGGTGGTGAAATAGGGGTTGCCGGTGCCGGCGGCGAAGATGCAGACGCGCTTCTTCTCCAGGTGGCGCACGGCGCGGCGGCGGATGTAGGGCTCGGCCACCTCGTTCATGGTGATGGCACTGATCACCCGGGTGAAGACGCCGATGCCTTCCAGCGCCGACTGCATCGCCAGCGCGTTCATCACGGTCGCCAGCATGCCCATGTAATCGGCGGTGGTGCGCTCCATGCCCTGGGCAGAGCCGGCCAGGCCGCGGAAGATGTTGCCGCCGCCGATGACCATGCAGATCTCGACACCGAGGTCATGCACCGATTTCACTTCCTGCGCGATCCGCTCGACGGTCGGCGGGTGCAGGCCGAATCCTTGCGGCCCCATCAGAGCTTCGCCCGAAATCTTCAGAAGAACCCGTTTGTACTTGGGGTCCTGGTCGCTTTCTGACATGGTGCACTCCTCTGCGGCGCGGGGTCTGGGATCCGGCGCAAAATGTCCGAAATGCACCGGGGGTTCAATGCGGGAAAACATGAAGTTCTGCCGAATGGAAGAGGTTTGCCCATGACCGGGACAAAGCGCCTCGCCGCCGGGCAGCATGTTCTGATCGCCGGACCAACAGCCTCCGGGAAAACCGCCCTCGCGCTGGAAATCGCGGCGCGTCAAGGCGGCACTGTCGTCAATGCCGATGCGCTGCAGGTCTACGCCAACTGGCGGCTGCTGTCGGCCCGCCCCTCCGCCGAGGAGGAAGCCCGCGCGCCGCACCGCCTGTTCGGCCATGTGCCGCGCAATGTCGCCTACAGCGTCGGCGACTGGCTGCGCGAGGTCTCGGAGCTGCTGGACGGGCCCGAGCGGCTGATCATCATCGGCGGCACCGGCCTGTACTTCAGCGCTCTGACCGAGGGGCTGGCCGAGATCCCCCCGGTCCCCGATCCCGTGCGCGAAGAGGGCAACGCCCTGCGCGAAGCCGGGGCGCTGGCGCAGATGATCGCCGCCCTTGACCCCGAGACCGCCGGGCGCATCGACCTGGCCAATCCCGCGCGCGTGCAGCGCGCCTGGGAGGTTTTGCGGGCCACCGGGCGCGGCCTGGCCGCCTGGCAGGCCGAGACGCCGCCCCCCCGCCTGCCCCTGGCCGACACCCAGCCCCTGTTGCTGGAGGCGCCGAAGGACTGGCTGACACCCCGGATCGAGCGGCGATTCGACCAGATGCTCGCCGAGGGCGCACTGGAAGAGGCGCGGGCCAACCTGGACGGGTGGGATCCCGCCCTGCCCTCGTCCCGCGCCATCGGCGGACCCGAGCTGATCGCCCATCTGCACGGCGAAATTTCGCTGACGGAGGCGCGGGATCGTGCCGTGATCGCCACCCGGCAGTATGCCAAACGTCAACGCAGCTGGTTTCGCGCCCGGATGCAGGGCTGGAACCGCCTGACTCCCGGAGAACTTTTGCAATTTTCCTCTGGATAGGTACAATCGGGCGTCTTCGGAGGTCATTCCCGGATGTCCTCCCGATCTCCCGCGACCTGATTTCCTCCTGGCCCCCCTTTCCTTTCCTGGACCGGAGCGACCAAGCCCCAACCGGAGCCTGCGACCCGTGAACGACCAATCGCCCCCCGCTGTCACCAGCCTGACCCTGTCACGGTTCTGCGCCGGGGGCGCGTGGCGCCTGCAGCTGCCCCATGAACGCGATCACCACCTGGTGGTGTTCCTGGCGCGCGGACAGGGGCGCTGCGTCGTCAACGGGCGGCGCCGGGGTCTGTCGACCAACAGCGTGCTCTTCGTGCCGGCCCATGCGCTGATGAGCCTCGAGATCGGGCGCCAGAGCTATGGCGAGGTGGTGCAGATCCCGCCCTCCGCCCATGTGGCGGTTCCCACGGAGTCGGTGCTGATCTCGGTGCGCACGCCGCCGGCGCTGGCCGAGCTGACGCTGACCCTGGATGCGCTGCGCCGCGAACAGGCCGAGGCCCGCCCCCATGCCACCGAGGCGCTGGAGGCCCATGCCGCGCTGCTGTCGATCTGGATGCGGCGGATGCTGCGGGCCGAACGGTCGATCCCGCGGCCCCGCGATGCCCACGAGACCCTGGCGGCCGCCTATTCGGCGATGGTGTCGCGCGATTACCGCACCGCGCGCGGCGTGCCGGAACTGGCCCATGACCTGGGCGTCAGCCCGCAGGACCTCTCGGCCAGCCTGGAGCGCACCTCGGGGTTGGCCCCCGAGGAGGTGCTGGCAGGCCGCCGCCTGCACGAAGCCCGCGCCATGCTGGAAGATGGCCGCCTGCCGGTCGGGCTGATCGCCGACATGCTGGGCTTTGGCGGCGCCGCTCCCTTCTCCAGCTTCATCCAGAAGCATACCGGCGCCCTGCCGGATGCGCTGCGCGGCCCGCGCTGAACGCGCGACCGGCGCCCCGGGGCCGCGCCCCCGCACCGGTCGGTTCCCCTATCCGGAAGAAATGACCCGAAAAAGTGTCCTCCCAGGGGCAGGCCTGTGGCATTCTGGATGCCCGGAGTCCCGCCACGGAGAGGACAATGCCCCAGCACGACCCGCCCCACCCCGCCGCCCGGATGTATGCCCGCGACTTCCGCGCCGGTCGCCTGGACCGGCGGGAGTTCCTGGCACGGGCCACCGCGCTTGGGCTCACGGGCGCCGCGGCCCATGCCCTGGGCGGGCTGGCCCAGCCGGCCCGCGCCCAGGAGGCGCCCCGGGCCGGGGGCACGCTGCGGGTGCAGATGTCGTGCAAGGCGCTGAAGGACCCGCGCAGCTTCGACTGGCCCGAGATGGCCAATTTCACCCGCGGATGGCTGGAATACCTGGTCGAGTACCAGCGCGACGGCACTTTCGAGGGGCGGCTGGCCAGCCATTGGGAGGTCAACGATGATGCCACGCTCTACCGGCTGCACCTGCGCCGCGATGTGCTGTGGTCGAACGGCGATGCCTTCGGCGCCCGGGACGTGGCCTTCAACATCGCCCGCTGGTGCGACAGCGCCGCCGCCGGCAATTCCATGGCCTCGCGGCTGGGATCGCTGATCGATCCCGCCACCGGCCAGGCCCGAGACGATGCGATCCGGACCCCCGACGAACACACGGTCGAGCTGGCCTGCGCCCGCCCCGACATCACCCTGATCCCGAGCCTTGCCGATTACCCCGCCGCGCTGGTGCATCCTTCCTACGGGGGCGGCGATCCTTCGGTCGGTGCCATCGGCACCGGCCCTTACCTGCCCGAAACCAATCTGCCCGGAGAGCGCCAGGTGCTGGTGCGCGACACCGCCCGGTCCTGGTGGGGCCAGGGCGCCTGGCTCGACCGGATCGAATTCCTCGACCATGGCACCGACATGGCCTCCTGGATGGCCGCCGCCGAGGCCGACCAGATCGACATGACCTACCAGTCCACCGGAGAGTTCATCGCCCGGCTCGATGCCCTGGGCTGGAAGAAATCCGAGGCGATGACCGCCGCGACGATGACCGTGCGCTTCAACCGCGCCCATCCGCCCTACGACGATCCGCAGGTGCGCCATGCGCTGGTCAATGCGGTGGACAACCGGGTGATCCTGGAGCTGGGCTACCACAATGACGGCACGGTGGCCGAGAACCACCATGTCTGCCCGATCCACCCCGAATACGCGAAGGTGCCGGGCATCCCGACCGACCCGGCGGGATCGCTGGCGCAGATGCGCGCCCTGGGGCTGGAGGAGACCGAGTTCGAGCTGATCTCGCTCGACGACCAGTGGCAGTCGGAGACCTGCGATGCGGTGGCCGCCCAGATCAGCGACGCCGGGCTGAAGATCCGCCGCACCATCCTGCCCGGCTCGACCTTCTGGAAGGACTGGCTGAGCTACCCGTTCTCGGCCACGGAATGGAACATGCGGCCCCTCGGGGTGCAGGTGCTGGCGCTGGCCTATCGCTCGGGCGCGTCCTGGAACGAGACCGGGATGGCCAACCCGGAGTTCGACCAGCTGCTCGACCAGGCGCTGTCGCTGGCCGATGCCGAGGCCCGGCGCGCCATCATGGCCCGGCTGGAAACCATCCTGCTGGAGGAGGCGGTGATGGTGCAGCCCTACTGGCGGTCGCTGTTCCGGCACATGAAGCCCGATGTCATGGGCGCCGAGATGCACCCGGCGCTGGAGATGCATTACGACCGCTGGTGGCGGGCGGGCTGAGGAGGCGCGGGGCAGTTTGAGGCGGGGGACTCTGGGGCGAGGGAGGCGCGCCGACCCGGCCCCGGGGGCGCTGCCCCCCGGACCCCCGAGGTATTTCGAACAAGAAAATGGGACGGACATGCAAAGGGCCCCCGGTGAGACCGGGGGCCCTGGATCCGGCTTCTGGCGGGATCAGGAAGCCTGGAAGTCCGGCAGGCTGCGAATGTCGCCCACGGCCTTCTCGGCAAAGACCTTGACCATGGCGGCATAGTAGGAATCGAGGCTCGGGGGCACGATCACCGCATTGGCCGGTGCATCGACCACCGGGGCGGCCTCGGCCCTGAGGTCGATCGGCAGGCGGCGCAGCACCACGCCATTGGCATCGCGAACCTCGACCGTGCCACGCAGGCCGCTGTAGTCGGGCTCGGGCGTCTGGTAGTTTGATTCGATGTCCATCCGGTCCAGCGTCGTCGCCACGGTGATGCCGCCCGGCACGCCGGTGGGCGTCTGCAGCGCCGCCACGATGGCCGCGTCGATATCGCCTTCAAGTGCGCGGGCATAGCCGCCGACGGAGGGGCTGGTGACCGTCACCGGCTCGGGCATGTCGGCGGTGACGGTGTCGACGGGGCCGTCATAGGCCAGCGCCGGAAGGGCGACGGCGGTCGAGAGGGCAAGGGCGAGGGCGAGGGCGGACAGGGCAGCGGTCTTCTTCACGGTCTATCTCCTTTTCAGCGCCGCCCGGCAGCGGGGCGGTTTGTGCCGGAACAACGTGCTTTCCCCACCCGCGAGTTCCTGCCGAAAGCGATTTTTTGCGACATTTTTGACTTGCATGGGCTGGTTTCCGCGTGTCCGGAAGTCCGGAAATTTCCTTTCATTCAGGAAGTTGAAGGTTTTTCCACAGGCCCTTGCGGCAAGGGATTTTCAAGAGTTTGCGCCGCGCGCACCGCGCCGGGCCTGCGCGCATTTGCCTCTGGCCCGCGCGACGCTCAGGGATTATGGCCGCATCATGAGCGATACCCTGCCCCCCTGCCCGTCCTGTGCTTCGGCCTACACCTACCAGGTGGATGCCCTGCTGATCTGTCCCGAATGCGGAAACGAATGGTCCGCCGATGCCCCCGCCGATGCGGAGGAAGCGGTCGTGCGCGACAGTGTCGGCAACATCCTTCAGGATGGCGACACGGTGACCGTGATCAAGGATCTGAAGGTGCGCGGCAGCTCCTCGGTGGTGAAGGTCGGCACCAAGGTGCGCGGCATCCGCCTGGTGGCGGGCGATCACGACATCGACTGCAAGATCCCCGGGATCGGCCAGATGGGCTTGAAATCCCAGTTCGTGAAGAAGGTCACCGACTGATCCGTCCTTTCCCCGGGGCTGGCCGCACGCGCGCGCCCCGGGAAACTTGATCCAGCGCATGGCCTTGCCGGTTGCCGGGTGCCAGACTGTCCGCGCAGTCACGGAGGCCCCCATGAGCACGCAAGCGGCAACCATCGCGTTTCTCTCCACCCCCGCCGCCTTCGGCGCGCCCGCCGACGGGCCGCACCCCGAACGCATCGACACCCATGGCGCGGTGATCTTCCTGCTGGGCGACAGCGTGCTGAAGCTGAAGCGGGCGGTCTGCTACGATTACATGGACCTCTCCACCCCGGAGCTGCGCCATGCCCTGCTGGAGCGGGAGCTGGCGCTGAACGCCCCCGCCGCACCGATGCTGTACCGCGATGTCGTGCCGGTGACCGAGGGCCCGGAAAGCGATAGCCCGGAGATCGACGGCTCCGGCCCGGTGATCGACTGGGTGCTGCGGATGCACCGCTTTCCCGCCGAGAACGAGCTTGAGGCCGTGGCCGCGCGCGGCGCGCTGGACGATGATCTGGCGGGGGCGATCGGGCGGATGGTGCAGGCCTACCATGCCGGGGCCGAGATCCGCCCGGGACCCGGCGCCGCACCGATGCAGGCGATCCTGGAGGAATTGGCCCGGGTCTTTGGCGAATTTCCCGGCGCGCCCGGCACCGCGCAGCTGCCCGAGGCCCTGGCGCAGGCCGGCAGGGCGCTGAAGGCGCAGGGCCCTCTGCTGGAGGACCGTGCCGCCGCCGGGCACAGGCGGCGCGGCCATGGCGATCTGCACCTGCGCAACCTGGTGCTGATCGACGGCGCCCCCGTCCCCTTCGATGCCCTTGAATTCAGCGAAGACCTTGGCACCTGCGACGTACTGTACGATCTGGCCTTCCTGGTGATGGACCTGGATCACCGGGGGCTGGCGCGCGCCGCGACGCTGGTGCTCTCGGCCTATCTGGCTGCCGCCGGGGGCCAGGAGGATGCCGGTCTGGCCGCCTTCCCGCTGTTCCTGTCGGTCCGGGCGATGATCAGGGCCATGGTGCTGCTGCAAACCGATGCGGCCACCGGCCAGCCCGGCGCCTCCGCCCGGGAGATCGCGGCCTATCTGGCGCAGGCCTGCGCGGTGCTGCGCCCGACGCCTGCGCGGCTGGTGGCGGTGGGCGGGGTCTCGGGCTCGGGCAAGTCGGTGCTGGCGCGGGCGCTGGCCCCCGAGCTGGGCGCGGTGCTGCTGTCCACCGACGAGGCCCGCAAGAGCGCGGCCCATGTCGGGCGCGAGCGCAAGATGCCGGGCACGGCCTATGGCATCGCCGCACGGGGCGCGGTCTACGAGGGGCTGCTGGCGCGGGCGCGCCTGTTGCTGGAGGCCGGGCAATCGGTGCTGCTGGACGGCACCTTCCTTGATCCGGCACGGCGCGAGGCGGTCACCGCCCTGGGGCGCGATGTTGGCTGCCCGGTCACCGGCCTCTGGCTGGAGGCACCCGAGCCGGTGCTGGACGCGCGCGTCGCGGCACGGCGCAACGACTGGTCGGATGCCGATACGCTGGTGCTCGCGGGGCAGCTGGCGCAGGGCAGCGGGCCACTGGGCGAGTGGCAGGAGCTGGATGCCTCGGGCCGCCCCGAGGCCACGCTCCGCGCCGCGAAAGCGGTTCTGAAGATCGGCTAGGCCTCAGCGTATCTCGTTGATGTAGCAGTGATCCTCGGTCAGGGCGGCATGGCGCATCGCGACCAGCGGACGGTTCAGGGAATCGTAGGAGACCTCCTCGATATCCAGCACCGCGCGCGGCGCGTCCGCCGGCAGCTCCAGCCATTTCAGGTCTTCCGGGGTGGCCAGCCGCGCCACCAGCTTTTCGCGCACGGCGGCCAGCCGCAACCCGTGATGCTCCAGCAGCCACTTGTAGACCAGCGTCGGCATCTCTTCGATCGTGGCGGGAAAATCGGGGGCCAGCGCCAGCGGCACCGTCACGCGGTCCACCATCACCACGCGCCCCTCGTGGAAGCGGCGGCGCAGCATGAAGGCCACCGGGGCGCCGGCGGGGATCTCCAGCAGTTCGGCCTCGGACTGGGTGGCCGGGCGGTGGCAGGCATCGGCCAGCACGGTATCGCTGTTCAGCAGCCGCCCGTCGCGCCCGTGCAGCCGGTAGTAGCGGTAGAACTGTGACATCGAATGGTGCGGCGTGCGCCCCGTGACCACGGTGCCGGTCTTGCGCCGCCGCATGATCACCCCCGAGGCGGTCAGGTCGGTCATTGCCCGGCGGATCGTCCCGTAGGAGACGCCGAACTGGCGCGCCAGCTCGGTCTCGGGCGGCAGCACGAAGCCCTCTCCCCAGGTGCCCAGGATGATGCGGCGCAGGATGCGTTCCTTCACCTGCTCGTGCAGCGGGGTCTTCACCAGGGCGCCCTCGGTCAGAGTCCCGTCGGACCCCTCCTCCTGCACCTGCGGATCCACGTCCACCTTCCCCGCCATGCACTGCTCCGTTCTCAGACTGCTTAATGTTTCAACAGAAACCACACTTGCCAAGAGCCGTCCATCCGTATTTCTATATAGGTATGAGATATACCGACTCAGATCCCCTGCTCGGCGCACCGGATGCCGACGAAATGGTCAGCCAGCTGACCGAAATGGTGGCATGTCCGACGGTGATGCCGCCGGGCGACGGCTATGCGGCCTTTGCCGACCTGATGGAGCAGAGCTTTGCGCCCCTGGGCGGCACGGCCGAGCGCATCGAGGTGCCGCAGGCGCTCTGGGACGGTCCGGGGCTGCGCGGCGCGCGGGTGAACCTGCTGCTGCGCCCCGAGATGCCCGGCGCCCACGACGACCAGCCCGAGGCGATGATCTACTTCCACACCGACACCGCCCCCATCGGCGACGGCTGGAGCAGCGATCCCCTGACCGTCACCGAACGCGACGGACGGCTGCTGGGCCGGGGCACGGCGGACATGAAGGGGACCATCGTGGCGGTGCGCGACGCGCTGCTGCGGCTGGCCATTGCCGGCACGCCGCTGGCCTATCGCCCGGTGCTGGCCTTCTGCTCGGACGAGGAAGGCGGGCGCTATCCCGGCATCCGCCACCTGGCCGAGACGATGCCCCTGCCCGAGGTGCTGCTGAACCTCAACGGTTCGGCCGAGCCGCGGATCTGGGCCGGGTGCCTGGGTTCCATGGACCTGACGCTGACGCTGACCGGCAAGGCCAGCCATTCCGGCGAACCCGACCGCGGAATCAATGCCGCGGAGGCGCTGCTGCCGGCGCTGCTGGCGCTTCAGGGGCTGAAACCCGTGATCGAGGCGCGCGAGACCGCGCTGCCCGCCCCGCCCTGGGCCAAGGGCCCGCTGCGCGCGCGGCTCAACATCACGGCGGTGCATTCGGGCGACAAGGGCTCGGCCATCCCCGGGGCCGCCGTCGCCACCGTGAACCGCCGCTACCTGGCCGAGGAAGACGCCGAGGCCGTCGAGCGCGAGATCCGCGAGACCATCGCCGAGGCGCTGCGCGACACCCCCGCGCTTGGCTGGGAGCTGATCCAGACCGGCCACCTGCCCCCCGTGTCCGACCCCGACGGCCCCGCGACCGAACGCTGGACCCGCGCCCGCGCCCAGGCCTTCGGCCTGCCCGAAAGCGCCTTCGCGCGCTACGGTTCGGGCACCTCGTCGGATTTCGGCTGGGTGCAGAAGGCCGGGCTGCGCCACATGCTGCTGGGGGGCCTCGCCCGCCCCGACCGCAACATCCACGCTGCCGACGAATTCACCACCCGCGCCGATCTCTGCGCCCTGTCGCAGGCCATCGCCCTGTTCCTTGCCGAGGACGGTGCGATCCCCGATCCGGCCTGATCGTCAAAAGACCCTTCAAGACCATAACAAGACCCAACAGGAGAGCCCTCATGACCTTCACCCTCGACCGCCGCAGCTTCCTGCGCACGGCCGCCGCCTCGGGCGCGCTCGTGACCCTGCCGGGCCTGGCCTCGATCGCCCGTGCCCAGGACATCCAGCCCGGCGGCACGCTGCGGCTGGCCCTCAACATCACCCCCTCGGTGCTGAACCCGATGCTGGTGCGGCTGAACTCCGAATACCTGCTGGCAGAGCTGCTTTATTCCGGCCTGACCATGCTGGGCGCCGACATGACCGCGCAACCCGACCTCGCGACGGAATGGAGCGCCAATGACGATGCCACCGAGTGGCACTTCACCCTGCGCCAGGGCGCGACCTTCTCGAACGGGGCGCCGGTGACCACCGCCGATGTCGTCGCCTCCTTCACCAAGCTTCTGGATCCGGCCACCGCCGCGCCGGGCAGCCGCAACCTTGGCCCGATCTCCGAAGTGGTGGCCGATGGCGAGACCGGCGTGATCTTCCGCACCTCGACGCCCTATGCCGACCTGCCGGTCGCGCTGACCTACCCGACCGCCAAGATCCTGCCCGCCTCGGTGATCGAGAACGACTTCGACAGCCTCGGCACCACCCCCGTCGGCTCCGGCCCCTTCCGGCTTAAGGAATTCGTCGCCGATGACCGCGCCGTGGTCGAGAAGAACCCCGATTACTACATCGAGGGCCAGCCCTACCTGGACGAGATCGTCGTGCGCACCTTCCCCGATGCCGCCGGCGCTGCCGCCGCCATGCTGGCCGGCGAAGTCGACCTGCTGACCGAAGTGCAGCCCACCGATTACAAGCGGATCGCCGATGGCAAGGGCGTCACCGGGATGCGCACCCCCTCGGGCCGGTTCCTGGACGTGGTGATGGACTGCACGGTCGAGCCCTTCAACAACCCCAAGGTCCGCGAGGCGCTCTCTTACTGTGTCGACCGCCAGGCCATGGTGGACATGGTGGCCGAAGGCTTCGGGACCCCGGGCAACGACACCCCCGTCAACGCCGCCTACAAGTACTATGCCGATGCGCCGCTGAAAGCCTACGACCCCGAGAAGTCGAAGGCGCTGCTGGCCGAGGCCGGCTATCCCGACGGCATCCAGATCGAGCTGGTCGCCTCCGTCAAGCCCGACTACCGCGCCGCCATGGCCGTGGTCCTGCGCGAGATGGCCAAGCCCGGCGGATGGGACATCACCGTGCAGACCATGGACCACCCGACCTACCTTGATCAGGTGTGGAAGAAGGGCAAGTTCTACGTCGGCTACTACAACATGCAGCCGACCGAGGGCGCGATCTTCAACCTGCTCTTCACCTCGGACGCCAGCTGGAACGAAACCCGCTGGAACAACGCCGAGTTCGACAAGCTGGTCGCCGAGGCAGATGCCACCACCGACACCGACAAGCGCGCCGAGCTTTACGCCAAGACCCAGGAGCTGATGCGCACCGACATTCCCGCGCTGGTGCCCTGCTTCTTCGACCTGCTGGGCGCGCGCGGCGACCATGTTCAGGGCTATGAACAAAGCCCGCGCGGTGCGACCTTCGCGCTGCACAAGGTCTGGCTGTCCAAGTAAGCCCCCCAGCCGGCCCCTTCGGGGGCCGGCCTGCCGTGCGATATGCGCGGCCCCGTTCCTGCCGCGCCCCTTGCGCGGACCCCCAGCCCCCAAAGCCCGGGAGACCCTGCCATGTCGGCCAGCTTCCTGCTGCGGCGCCTTGCCTATCTGGCGCTGACCGCCTTCCTCGTTTCGCTGATCGTCTTCGGCGTGACCCAGCTTCTGCCCGCCAATGCCGCGACGATGATCCTGGGCGAATATGCCACCCCCGAAGCCCTGGCCGCGCTGAATGCCAAGCTGGGTCTGGGCGATCCCGCCTGGCTGCAATATGGGCATTGGCTGGGCCGCGTGCTGCATGGCGATTTCGGCACCTCGCTGCGCACCAGCCAGCCGGTCGGCCCGACGATCCTGGCGGCCTTCGGACGTTCGGCGATCCTGGCGATCCTGTCGCTGCTGCTGGTCTGCGTCATCGCCATTCCGCTGGGCGTTCTGGCCGGCACCCGGCGCGGCGGCAAGACCGACCTGGGCCTCTCGGTGATCAGCTACCTCGGCGTGTCGCTGCCGGAATTCGTGCTGGCGACGCTGCTGCTGGCCTGGTTGGCGGGGCCTTCGGTGGGGCTGTTCCCGGCCTCGGGCTACACCTCCTTCGCCGATGACCCGCTGGATGCGCTGCACCATATCGCCCTGCCGGTGATCACGCTGGCGATCATCCTCATCGCCCATATCAGCCGCATGGTGCGCTCCGAGATGGTGGACACGATGGAAAGCGACTTCGTCCGCGCCGCAAGGCTGCGCGGCCTGTCGCGCCGGCAGGTGATCTACCGCCACGCGCTGCGCAACTCCATGCTGCCGGCGATCACCGTGATCGCGCTCGACGTCGGCTACCTGATCGGCGGCGTCATCGTCGTGGAAGAGGTCTTTGCCTTCCCCGGCATCGGTCGCCAGCTGATCCTGGCGATCCAGAACCGCGACCTGCCGATGCTGCAGGCCGGCGCGCTGATCATGGCGCTGACCTATGCGCTGGCCAACCTGGCCGCCGACCTTGCCTATGCGGCGCTCGACAAGAGGATCCAGTACCAATGAGCACCCTGCGCGCACTGCTGAAGAACCCGCAAGGTGCCCTCGGGCTGGTGATCGTGACGGCGCTGCTGGTGATCGCCATCCTGGGCCCGTCGCTGGCCCCGAACGACCCGGAGGCCTTCAACTTCGGTTCCCGCTTCGCCGCGCCCTCCGCGCAGTTCCCGCTGGGCACCGACTGGTACGGCCGCGACCTGCTGAGCCGCGTTCTGGTCGGCGCCCGCTCCACCGTGCTGCTGGCGCTGCTGGCGACCCTGATCGGCACCGTCGCGGGGGCCGTGATCGGCGTCGTCTCGGGCTACCTCGGCGGTCTCGCGGACGAGATGCTGATGCGGGTGACCGATGCGCTGATGGCGATCCCCTCGCTGCTTTTCGCGCTGATGATCCTGGCCGTGCTGGGCTCCTCCGCGATCAACGCCGTGCTGGCGATCGGCATCGCCTTCACCCCCGGCATGGCGCGCATCGCGCGTTCCGTCACGCTTCAGGTGCGCAGCCTCGATTACGTCTCTGCCGCCCGCGCCCGCGGCGAAAGCCTGATCTGGATCGTCCTGGCCGAGATCCTGCCAAACACCATCGCCCCCGTCATCGTCGAGGGCACGATCCGCGTCGCCTTCGCGATCATGACGCTGGCCACCCTGTCCTTCCTGGGCCTGGGCGCCCAGCCGCCGGCGCCGGAATGGGGCCTGATGATCGCCGAGGCGCGCACCCATCTGTTCCGCAGCCCCTGGCCGGTGATCGCCCCCGGCGTCGCCATCGCGCTGGTCGCCATCGGCTTCAACCTGCTGGGCGACGGTCTGCGCGATGTCCTCAACCCCAAGACGGCGGAGTGAGCGCATGACCGACACTGCCCTGAGCCTGCGCGACTACGCGCTTTACTACGACACCGCCACCGGCCCGGTGCGCATCCTCGACGACATCACCCTGACCATCGGACGCGGAGAGGTGCTGGGACTGGTGGGCGAAAGCGGCTCGGCCAAATCCTCGCTCGCCAATGCGGTGATCCGCGACCTGCCCGGCAAGGTCGCCGAGGAACGCGGCGCCATCGTGCTGAACGGCGATGACATCACCGCCCTGCCCGAACGCGCTTTGGAGGCCCTGCGGGGCCGCCGCATCGCCATGGTGTTCCAGAACGCCGCGACCACGCTGGACCCGGTCCAGACGCTGGGCGCGCATCTGCTGGAGACGCTGCAACGGCACACCGATCTGGATGCCTCCGGCGCCCGCGCCCGGGCGCTTGAACTGATCGCCATGGTCGGCCTGCCCGACCCCGAGGCGATGATGAACCGCTATCCCCACCAGGTCTCGGGCGGGGAAAAGCAGCGCGTCGTGCTGGCCCTGGCATTCGCCTGCGAACCCGAGCTGATCCTGTTCGACGAACCGACCTCGGCGCTGGATGCCACCACGGCGGCGACGCTGCTGGACCTGTTCCGCGCGTTGCAGGAACGCACCGGGGTCTCGGCGTTGTTCATCAGCCATGACCTTGGCACCGTGGCCGACATCGCCCACCGCGTCGCGGTGATCTACGGTGGCCGCATCGTCGAGGAAGGCCCGGTAGAGCACATCTTTGCCGCCCCCCGCCACCCCTACACCCAGGCGCTTCTGGCCAGCCTGCCGCGCGCCTCGGACCGCCAGACGGGCCGCGGCCTTGCCGCCAGCGGTGCCCGCCCCGCGCCCCGGCGCGGCACCATGCCCGCCTGCATCTTCTCGGCCTCCTGCCCGCATCACCGTGCCGATCTCTGCGATGGCGCCCCCGTGCGGCTGGCCGAGGCCGGCGATCGCCGCATCGCCTGTGCCCGCGCCGGCGCCGGAGAGGTCCTGCCAGCCCCCGAAGCCCCCGCTCCGCTGCCCTCGCCCCGCCAGGACGAGGCGCTGCTGGAGGTCGAGGGGATGCAGGTCACCTACGGGCGCGACAGCCTGGTGGACCGGCTGCGGGGCCGCAGCGCCGCCAAGGTGCGCGCCGTCAACAACGTCAGCTTCCGTCTGCGCCGGGGCGAAACCCTTGCGCTGGTGGGGGAAAGCGGCTGCGGCAAGTCCTCGCTCGCGCGGGCGCTGACCGGGCTGCACGGTTTCGAGGGCACCACGAAACTGGCCGGCCAGCCGGTGCGCCCGAATTCCTCCGCCTGGCGCGCCCGGGTGCAGACGATCTTCCAGAACCCCGACAGTTCGCTGAACCCGCGCCATTCTCTGGCGACGATCCTGTCGCGGCCGCTGCGCCTGTTCCGCCCCGACCTGTCGCGCGCCGATTACGCGCCCGAGATCGCCCGCCTGCTGGAACGCGTCCGCCTGCCCGCCGATTACGCCAGCCGCTACCCACACCAGCTTTCGGGCGGGGAAAAGCAGCGTGTCGCCATTGCCCGGGCGCTCGCCGCCCGCCCGCAGGTGATCCTGTGCGACGAGATCACCTCGGGCCTCGATGCCGCCGTGCAGGCCGCCATCGTCCGCCTGCTGCGCGAGATCCAGGCCGAGACCGGCGCCGCGCTGGTCTTCATCACCCATGACCTTGGCATCCTGCGCCATGTCGCGGACCGGGTGGCGGTGATGTACCTGGGCGAGATGGTCGAGCAATGCGAGATCGCCGATCTCGATGCCGCGCCCTGGCACCCCTATACCGAGGCGCTGCTGTCGTCCTCGCATTCCGTCGATCCCGGCAGCGAGACCCGGCGCGTGCGCCTTCAGGGCGCCCTGCCCAAGCGCACCGACACCCTGTCGGGCTGCCCCTTCGCCAGCCGCTGCCCGCGCCATGTCGGCGCGCTCTGCGACAGCGCCCGCCCGCCCCTGCGCCAGCCCGGGGCGGATCACGACATCCTGTGCCACATCGACACCGCCGAACTGCGCGCCGTGCCCCCGATCTGGCAGTTCAAGACCCCGAAGACCACGGAGACCGTCCGATGACCCCCGAAGACCTGATCGCATCCGTCGACGAAGCCGCCTGCCTCGCAAGGCTCGCCGACATGGTCCAGCACAAGAGCTACTCGGAAACCGAGGAAGAGCTGGTGCTGGCGCGTCACATGCGCGACATCCTGGAAGAGCTGGGCCTTGAGGCACAGCTTCAGCCGGTCGAGGGCGAGCGGGTCAATGCCATCGGCACCCTGCGCGGGACCGGCGGCGGGAAAAGCCTGCTGTTCAACGGCCACCTCGACACCAACCCGGTCACCACCGGCTGGACCGTCGATCCCTGGGGCGGCGTCATCGACGAGGAATTCATCTACGGCATCGGCGTGTCGAACATGAAGGCGGGCGATGCGGCCTACCTCTGCGCGGTCGAGACGATCCTGAAGGCCGGCCTGCGCCCGAAGGGCGATGTCATCCTGTCCTTCGTGGTCGGCGAACTTCAGGGCGGCATCGGCACGGTGCGGATGCTCGAACAGGGCGTGCGGGCGGATTACTTCGTCAACTCCGAACCCACCGACATCCAGGCGCTGACGCTGCATTCGGGCGCCTTCTCCTACCAGATCGAGCTGACCGGCGACACCCGGCACGTCTCCAAGCGCCATGAGGCCTGCGATGCCCTGGCCGCCGCTGCCGCGCTGGTGCCGCGCATCAACAAGATGACCTTCACCGGGGCGAAGACCGCCGACCACAAGGCGGTGAACCGCGGCCACGTCGGCGTGGTGCGCGCAGGCCTTGGCGACACGTTCGAGGAATGGCGCCCGCCGCAGGTCGCGGACCGCGCCAAGATCCTCGGCACCTGCCGCTACGCCCCCTCGCAGAGCATCGAGAGCGTGATGGAGGACATGCGGGCCCAGCTGCGCGCGCTTGAGCTGGAATTCCCGGGCCTGCAATGGACCCTCGACAGCTACGACCTGCGCAAGAACAAGCCGCAGATGCCCCCCTTCGAGGTCTCGCGCGACAGCGAAATCGTCAAGGTGGTGAACCAGGCCTACGAGGCGGTGCGCGGGATGCCCCAGCCGACCGGCCCGATCGCCCCGCCCTGCTTCTTCGGCACCGATGCGGCGCACCTTGCCGCCGCCGGCATGGAAGGCATCGTCTGCGGCCCGGGCGGCGAATTCAACACCATGCCCGACGAGCGCGTCCGCAAGTCCCAGTTCATCGACTGCGTGAAGATCTACATCCTGACCATCGCGGAAATCTGCGGGCTGGAGCCCGCGGCATGATCCCGGCCTCCCACGCGCATCGCGTGGACCGGCTGCGCGCTGCCATGCGCGCCGCCGGGGCCGAGGTCTTCCTGTGCGATCACGCCGAGATGCTGCACTGGCTGACCGGCTACACCGTCTCGGAAACCTTCTACCGGGGCTGCATCCTGCCGCTGGAGGGCGATCCCGTCTGGGTGCTGCGCGCCATCGACGAGGTGCCCTGCCGCGCCGCGACCTGGGTGCCCCGGGTGGTGACCTATCCCGATCACGCCGATCCCCATGTCGCCATGGCCGAGGCGCTGGCGGGCTTCGGCGCGACCCGGATCGGGGCGGATTTCACCTCTTTCGGCTTCACCGCCTGGACCCGGGACCGGCTGTCGCAGCTGCTGCCCGGGGCGCAGTTCGTCGATCTGAACGCGATCTCGAACACCATCCGCAACGTCAAGGATGCCGCCGAGATCGCGCTGATCGCCGAGGCCGCCGCCATCGGCGATGGCGCCATGGCCGCGATTGCCGCCGGGATCGCCCCGGGGATGCGGGCGCGGGACGCCTCGGCCATCGGGGCGCAGCACTACCTGACCCAGGGGGCGGATGACTACTGGGTCGGCCCGATCTCGATCGCGCGCCAGGCGCGGGCCGCGCAGGGGCATGGCATGGGCTTCCTGCATGCCACCTTCACCGAGGACCGCCTGTCGGAAGGCGACATCCTGCACGTGGAGCTGGTGCCGCGCGTGCGCTTCTACTCGGCCCGCTTCATGCGCTCGATCAGCCTTGGCACGCCCTCGGCCGAGGACCGCGAGGTGATGGCGCGCATGGTCTCCCTTCAGGACGCCCAGTTCGCCGCCATCCGCCCCGGAGAGGAAGCCCGCGCCGCCGATGCCCTGCTGCGCGAGGGCATGTTGCGCGAGGGGCTGCGCGACGAATATCCCAACATCACCGGCTATGCCCTTGGCATCTACGCCAAGACGCCCCGGTCCTCGGAAACGGTGATCAGCCTGCATCCCGGCGCCACCTGGCGGTTCGAGGCGGGCCAGGTGCTGCACCTCTACACCACCGCCAAGGGCCTCGCGCTGTCGGAAACCGTCGAGGTCACGGAAACCGGCTGCCGCCGCCTGACCACCACCGCGCGCGAAATCCTGGTGGCCGGAGCCTGAGCATGACCGGGCGGGCCCCAGAACGGGGCCCGCCCGTCGCGCTTACGCCGTGTCCTCGGGCAGGTAGAGCTGCCCCGCCTCGCGGAACTTGCCCGCCATGTCCTCCAGCCCCTGCTGACGCTCCGCCTCGGCGCGGATATCGTGGCTGATCCGCATGGAGCAGAACTTGGGCCCGCACATGGAACAGAAATGCGCCACCTTGTGGGCCTCGGCGGGCATGGTCTCATCATGCATCGCGCGCGCGGTGTCGGGATCAAGGCCCAGGTTGAACTGATCTTCCCAGCGGAATTCGAAACGCGCGCGGCTCAGCGCATCGTCGCGCCGCTGGGCCCCGGGATGCCCCTTGGCCAGATCGGCGGCATGGGCGGCAAGGCGGTACGTGACAACGCCCGTTTTAACGTCGTCCCGGTCGGGCAGCCCCAGGTGCTCCTTGGGCGTCACGTAGCACAGCATCGCGGTGCCGAACCAACCGATCATCGCCGCCCCGATGGCGCTGGTGATATGGTCATAGCCCGGCGCAATGTCGGTCGTAAGCGGCCCGAGCGTGTAGAAGGGCGCCTCGTGGCAGTGCTTCAGCTGCTCGTCCATGTTGGCCTTGATCTTGTGCATCGGCACATGGCCCGGCCCCTCGATCATCACCTGGCAGTCCTTGGCCCAGGCGATCTGCGTCAGCTCGCCCAGGGTGCGCAGCTCGGCGAACTGGGCTTCATCATTGGCATCGGCGATGGACCCGGGCCGCAGCCCGTCCCCGAGGGAGAAGCTGACGTCGTAGGTGCGGCAGATCTCGCAGATCTCCTCGAAATGCTCATACAGGAAGCTCTCGCGGTGATGATGCAGGCACCATTTCGCCATGATCGAGCCCCCGCGCGAGACGATGCCGGTCACCCGTTTCGCGGTCATCGGGATCATGTGCAGGCGCAGCCCGGCATGGATGGTGAAATAGTCCACCCCCTGCTCGGCCTGCTCGATCAGCGTGTCGCGGAAGATGTCCCAGCTCAGATCCTCGGCCACGCCGCCGACCTTTTCCAGCGCCTGATACAGGGGGACCGTGCCGATGGGCACCGGGGCGTTGCGGATGATCCAGTCGCGGATGTTGTGGATGTTGCGGCCCGTCGACAGGTCCATCACCGTGTCGGCCCCCCATCGGATCGCCCAGACCATTTTCTCGACCTCCTCCTCCATGGAAGAGGTCACCGCCGAATTGCCGATATTGGCGTTGATCTTCACCTTGAAGTTGCGCCCGATGATCATCGGCTCAAGCTCCCGGTGGTTGATGTTGGCGGGGATGATGGCACGGCCCTCGGCGATCTCGCGGCGCACGAATTCGGGGGTGACCAGATCGGGGATCTCGGCGCCAAAGGCCTCCCCGTCGCGGGGCGCGGCGGCCAGCCGCCCCTCGTTCTCGCGGATGGCGACGAATTCCATTTCGGGGGTGATGATGCCGGCGCGGGCATAGGCCAGCTGGGTGACGGCCCGGCCGTCGCTGCCCCGCAGCACGCTGCGCGCCCCCGGAAAGGCCGGCACCAGCCGGGCGCCGCTGGCAAAGCCGTTGTCGGCCTCGCGCACGCTGCGGCCCGCATAGGCCTCGACATGGCCCTGCGCCTGCAGCCAGCCGCCACGCACCTCCGGCAGGCCCGCCGCAATGTCGATCCCGGCCCCCGGATCGGTATAGGGCCCCGAGGCATCGTAGACGGTCAGCGGCGCCTCTCCGGTCACGGCGATCTCGCGCATGGGCACGCGGATCCGGTGACTATCACCCGCGACATAGACCTTGCGCGATCCCGGCAGCGCGCCGGTGGTGATGGCAGGAACGGTATCTTTCATTTCGGTCTCCTCAAACGATGAGACCCAAGAGAAACGTATGGCAGAAAGGGGCCACCCCGGCCCCGGACGCGCGGCACGCACGCGAGCCTTCGCGGCCCGAAAGGACCGCCCCTGTCGCCAGAGAATGCGGAAATGCCCTTCGGTCTTCCTACGCCAGCATCAACTGGGTCAGGTTCAAAGGGTCGCATCACCGGGGTTTCCCCCTGTCAGCCTCTCAGTCCCCTCGGCGGGACTCCCCTGACGTGGGCCGACTATTCTCTGCCCCGCCCGCCCTGTCAATCCCGCAGCACGTCCCGGCCGAAATGCAAAAGGGGCGCCTCCGGCCCCCCTTTCACCTTTCCATAAATATGCATGCACCGGCGGCCACGGGCGCCCCGCCCGCAGCTTTGGCGCCCCGCGATCAGACGTCGCGGATGATCTTCGAGAACTTCTCGAACAGCGGCTCGTTGGCGCAGACCACCTCGCCATCCGCCAGGATGTTGCCCTCGGGGTTGATCGGCTCGATCATGCCGCCGGCCTCGCGCACCAGCACGATGCCCGCCGCGATGTCCCAGGGCTTCAGGCGCCGTTCCCAGAAGCCGTCGTAGCGGCCCGCCGCCACATAGGCCAGGTCCAGCGAGGCCGCGCCCCAGCGGCGCACACCGGCACAGGCGGGCATCAGCCGCGCCAGGTCCTTCAGCGTCTCCGGCAGATCAGAGCGGCCCCCGAAGGGCAGGCCCGTCGCATAGATCGACTCGATCATCCGGATGCGCCCCGAGACGCGGATCCGCTGGTCGTTCATCCAGGCGCCGGCGCCCTTCTCGGCCATGAACATCTCGTCCTTGGCAGCGTCGTAGATCACGCCGGCGACGATCTGGCCCTTGTGCTCCAGCGCGATCGAGATCGCCCAGTGCGGCAGGCCGTGCAGGAAGTTGGTGGTGCCGTCCAGCGGATCGACGATCCAGCGGCGCGTCGGGTCCTCGCCGCCCTCGGCACCGCCCTCTTCGGCGATCCAGCCATAGGTCGGACGCGCGCCGCGCAGTTCTTCCTTCAGGATCGCCTCGGCGGCGATGTCCGCGCGGCTGACGAAGTCGCCCGCACCCTTCATCGAGACCTGCAGGTTCTCGACCTCGCGGAAGTCTTTCACGAGCGAGCGACCCGCCTTGCGGGCAGCTTTCATCATGATGTTGAGATTGGCGCTGAAGGACATGGGGCGGCTCCTGGTTTCGAAAGGCGCGTATAGACGTCGCATGACCGCTTGCCAAGGCCTTGCGGACGTGTAAAGGCCCTCAGCCCTCGAGTTCCGGCGCAGGTTTCCCCGCCGCCGGAGCGGAAGGCGGTCGCGTCCCGGGTCCACGCTGCAGTTTCACCGCCTCGGTCCGGGCCAGACGGTTGAAATGGGCCATGTAGGGCTTGCTCACCTCTTCGGACCGGCAGGCCGCGAACATCCGTCGCGTCAGCCCGGTCTCGGTGATCGGCCGGGTGATGTAGTCGGAGTGATACTTCACCTCGCGCAGCACCCAGTCGGGCAGCACCGTCACCCCCCGCCCCGAGGCCACCAGCAGCAGGATCACCTCGGTCAGCTCGACCCGGCGCTGCTGCGCGGGCTCGATGCCCGCGGGCTCCAGCAGCATGGTGAAGACATCGAGGCGCGAACGCTCCACCGGGTAGCTCAGCAGCGTCTCGCCACGGAAATCCTCGGCCTCGATGAAAGGCTTGGCGGCCAGGGGATGGGTGGCGGCGGCCACGAAGACCGGCGAATAGTCGAACAGCGGAACGAAGGTGATCCCGGCCAGGTCTTCGGGATCCGAGGTCAGCACCACATCGACCTGCTCGCGCGCCAACGCCTCCATGGCGTTGAAGGCCAGCCCCGGGCGGATGTCCACGTCGACATCGGCCCAGGCATGGCGGAACAGCTCCAGCACCGGCAGCAGCCATTCGAAACAGGCATGGCATTCCAGCGCGATGTGCAGCCGCCCCGCGCTGCCCTCGCGCAAGCCCTCGAACTCGGCCTCCAGCCCCTCGACCTCGGGCAGCACCCGCTCGGCCACCCGCAGCAGCCGCAGCCCGGCGGCCGATAGCCGCATCGGCTTGGTACGCCGCACGAACAGCTCCATCCCCGCCTGGTCCTCAAGCCCCTTGATCTGGTGCGAGAGCGCGCTTTGCGTTATGTTCAGAAGCTCGGCGGCCCGCTGAAGCCCGCCGGCCTCGTGAATGGCGCGGATCGTCCTGAGATGTCGAAGCTCGATGTGCATTTCAGCCGGCCTCATGATAATCGTGAGTATTATGAAGTTGTCTCATGACGCAGGCTCAGCGACAAGGGGCCAAGCATATGGAGTTGCAGATGACGATTCCCGAAATTTCGTTCGAATTCTTCCCCCCGAAGAACCTCGAGGCCTCGTTCCGCCTGTGGGACACGGTCCAGGTTCTCGCCCCGCTCGCCCCCCGCTTCGTCTCCGTGACCTACGGAGCCGGCGGCACGACGCGCGAACTGACCCGTGACGCGGTGGCAACGCTGCACAAGAACGCGGGCCTCAACGTGGCCGCGCACCTGACCTGCGTGAACGCCACGCGCGCGGAAACCCTCGCCGTCGCCGACAGCTTCGCCGAAGCCGGCGTGACCGAGATCGTCGCGCTGCGCGGCGACCCGCCCAAGGGCGAGGGCAAGTTCACCCCCTGCGAGGGCGGCTTCGCCAATTCGGTCGAGCTGATCGAGGCCCTCGCGGCCACCGGCAAGTTCACCCTGCGCGTCGGCGCCTATCCGGAACGTCACCCCGACGCCCCCGATGCCGATGCCGACGTCACCTGGCTGAAGCGCAAGTTCGAAGCCGGCGCCGCGGAGGGGCTGACCCAGTTCTTCTTCGAGGCCGATACCTTCCTGCGCTTCCGCGATCGCTGCGTGGCCGCCGGCATCGACAAGCCGATCGTGCCGGGCATCCTGCCGATCGAGAACTGGAAGGGCATGCGCCGCTTCGCGCTGAACTGTGGCGCCAATGTCCCCGCCTGGATGGACGAGGCCTTCGAGAAGGCCGGGCGCGACGGTCGCGAGGACCTGCTGGCCACCTCGCTGTGCACCGAGATGTGCGACCGGCTGATGCAGGAAGGCGTCGAGAAGCTGCACTTCTACACGCTCAACAAGCCCGAACTGACCCGCGATGTCTGCCACGCCCTGGGCGTGACGCCGAACGGCAAGCTCGAACACGTCGCCTGATCTTCAGCGACACTGCGATCCCGGCACCGGCGCGTCTGCTTCCAGCGGCGCGCCGTGCATATTTTTGGAAAGATGAAACCGGCAGGGCGCGCCCTTTTCCACCCCGGGGGCGCGGGCGGCGCCACAGGACCGCGGTGGCCTGCCGGGGCGTCACGCCCTCCCTGTCACCTGGCCTCAAATATCCCCGCCGGAGGCATCGCCACGGCGGCCACGGGCCGCCCGCCCGGCGATCTCAGGCCATCTGCCGATGGGTCGGGATCGTGCCGCGCGCCAGTGCCGTGTCGTGCAGCCGTTCCGAGGGATCGGCCCCCACCAGGCGCGGTTTGCGCAACAGGAAGAACTTGGCGGTCCCGCGCCATTGCCCGACGGAAGGCGCCTCGACATCCCCGGGAAAGCGCGCCCGCCAGCCCGACGGCAACGGCAGGCCGCGCAGCTCCGCCTGGCCCAGCATCCAGACCAGCGGCAGGTTCGACAGGCCGCGCGCCGCCCGCAGGCCCCCCAGCTGGCCACCGACATCGCCATGGGTGCCGGCGAACCAGACCTGTTCCAGCCGGCCGTGCCAGTCCGGGTCGCTCTGCCAGAGGACCGGCGCATAGACCGAGCGCGTCTCCTCCAGCGCCAGGGCATGGAAGCCCGAACGCACGCAGGCCGAGAGGTGGTGATTGTGAAAGGCATGATGGGCCTCCGCCAGCTTCCAGATCCAGGGCAGCCGCAGCCCCAGGCTCTTGACCGTGTCGAAGGCGCCGATCATCTCGATCTCCACCCCGGCATGGCAATGGAGGCGGTGGAAGACGGCGCAGGCCTCGCCGGCATTGGGCGTCTGGTAGAGGCGATAGGCCTGCTGCACGTTGCGCTCGGTCGCCTCCTCGGCGCGCAGCAGCCCCACCTTGTCGATCACCCCGGCCAGCGAACGCACCGCATAGGCGCCCCGCGAATAGCCCATCAGGAAGATCCGGTCGCCGGGCCGGTAGCGCGAGGCCAGGTAGCCGTAGGCGCGGCTGATCTGGCGGTTGATCCCCCGCCCCATCAGCACATCGAGCGTGTTGGACCAGCGCGTCCACTGGATGCCGGCCTCGTAATAGACCGACAGTGCCACCCCGGCGCGCTCGGTCAGCAGCTTGTAGATCAGCCCGATATTCGTCTCGTCCCCCTCCTCGAGGGAGGACATGGTGCCGTCCAGGAGGATGACATGGGTGACCGGGCCGCGCCGGTTGGCCAGCGTGGTCCGCTTGTGGCGGGCCAGCCAGCGCGGCCGGACCAGCCGCAGCAGCTGCTCAAGCGGGCCGCGCGGCGGCATCTTGCAGCAGCGTCCAGACCCGCGCCGGGGTGAAGGGCATGTCGGCCCGTCTCACCCCGCGCGCGGCCAGCGCATCCATCACGGCATTGGCGGCAGCCGCCATCGACCCCACGGTACCGGCCTCTCCGCAGCCCTTCATGCCCATCGGGTTGTTGAGCGAGGGCACCGGTTCGACCGAGAAGCCGATCATCGGCACGTCGGCGGCACGCGGCAGGGCGTAATCCATGAAGCTCGCGCTCAGCAGCTGGCCATCCGCATCGAAATGCACCGCCTCCATCAGCGCCTGTCCGATGCCCTGAACCACCCCGCCATGCACCTGCCCCTCTGCCAGCAGCGGATTGATCATGTTGCCGAAATCATCGACCACCGTGTAACGCTCCAGCCGAACGGCTCCGGTGTCGGGGTCGATCTCCACCTCGGCCAGGTGGGCACCGTTGGGATAGGAGCGCCCCGGCAGCGTCGCGCTCTGCTCGTGCACCAGCAGGTCGGCGCGCCCGGCCTCGCGCGCCATCTCGGCCACGTCCAGCATGTCGGGCGCGGCATTCGATCCCTTGATCCGGAAGCTCTCGTCATCGAAGGAGACCTCCTCGGGCGGCACGCCCATCTTCTCGGCCAGAAAGGCCGAAAAGGCGGTGACCATCTGCCCCACCACGGCCAGGGTGGCATTGTTCTGGGTGGTGACCGAACGCGATCCGCCTGTGCCGCCGCCGGTGGCGATGCGGTCGCTGTCGCCCTGGATGACGCGGATGCGGTCCACGGGAATGCCGCACTGATCCGACAGGAAGCGGGCATAGACCGTCTCGTGTCCCTGGCCGTTCGACTGGGTGCCGACGTATATGTTGACAAGGCCTTCTGGCATGAACTCCACCTTCGCGGTCTCCGAAGGATCGCCCAGAATGCTTTCGATATAATAACAGAGCCCGAGGCCGCGCAGCCTGCCGCGTGCCTCCGCCTCGGCCCGGCGGGCGGCAAAGCCCGCGCGATCGGCGGCCTGTTCGGCGCGGGTCAGCAGCCGATCAAAGGCGCCGACATCGTAGCACTCTCCGGATACGGTGTCGTATGGAAAGGCTTCGGGCGGAATGAAGTTGCGGCGGCGCAGCTCGAACTCATCGACCCCCAGCTCCCGGCCCGCATAGCTCAGGCAGCGTTCCAGCAGGTAGTTCGCCTCGGGGCGGCCGGCGCCGCGATAGGCATCGGTGGGGGTGGTGTTGGTGTAGAAGCCCTCGGCCTCCAGGCAGGCGGTGGTGATGTCGTAGACCCCGGTCAGCACCCGGGCAAACAGATGGCTCTGGATCAGCTGGCCGAAGTTGGAATTGTAGGCGCCCAGGTTGAAGCGGGTCTTCACGTGATAGGCGGTGATCTTCAGATCGGCGTCAAAGCCCATCTCGACCACATGGGTCAGGTCGCGGGCGCCATTGTCGGAAAGCATCGATTCCGTGCGATCCGCCGTCCAGCGCACCGGGCGCTGCAGCATCCGCGCCGCGAAGGCGCAAAGCGCGTATTCGGGATAGAGCTTGGCCTTCATGCCGAAGCCGCCACCGACATCGGGATGGGTGACACGCACCGCCTCGGGGGGCAGATCGAACAGGGTTGCAAGCTCTGCCTTCGGGCCCCAGACGCCCTGCCCGCCCATCGACAGGTGCAGCCGACCGTCGATCCATTCCGCATGGCAGCCGCGCGGCTCCATGGAGACGACCATGACGCGGTTGTCGGACACTTCGAAGCGCAGCGCATGGGCCGAGGCCGCAAGGGCGGCGCGGGTGGCCTGCGGATCGCCGACCAGGTAGTCGACGCCGCGGTTGTCGGGCAGGCCCGGGTGCAGCTCGGTCACCGGATCGCCCAGGGTCATCTGCACCGGGCGGTCCTCCAGCTCGATCTCGATCCGTTCGGCGGCATCGCGAGCGGCATCCAGCGTCTCGGCCACGATCAGCGCCACGGGTTCACCGACGAAGCGCACCCGCCCCTCGGCCAGAAGAGGATAGCGAACCTCGGCGCCGCGCGTGCCGTCGCGCCCCGGCGCCCGCACCGCGGACAGGCCCCGGGTCAGCCCGCCGGCGCGCAGATCCTCGGCAGCGATCACCAGGTGCACGCCGGGCGCGTCCCGCGCCTCGGTCAGGTCGAGCGCATCGATATCGGCATGGGCCACGGCCGCGCGGAACAGGAAGGCATAGAGCGCCCCCTCGGGCACGACATCGTCGGAATAGCCGCCCTGCCCGGTGACGAACCGGTGGTCCTCGACCCGCGTGACCGGCTGACTGCGACCGAATTTCTCCATGGCGTCACCCCCTCCATCCCTTCTTCCGAGACTAGCCTTTGAGGCGAGTCTGTCCAGAAAAACCCGGCGGTTCCGCACGGTTGTGTGAGGCGCGAACGGATCCCGCGAAAGCGGAACGGCCCGCCGGGGTGGCGGGCCGTTCGAAAGGCATCAGTCGTGGCGCGGCGGGTCAGCCCAGTTCGGCCATCCGCGCAAGGGCGGCCTTCAGCTTGCTTTCCTCGTCCTGGCGCGCGGCGAGGTTGGCCTGGGTTTCCTCGACCACCTCGGCGGGCGCGCTTTCGGCGAACTTGGGGTTCTTCAGACGCCCGGCCAGGCCACCGATTTCCTTGGCAAGCTTTTGCAGCGACTTCTCAAGCCGCGCCTTCTCCTCGGCCACGTCGATGATGCCGGCCAGCGGCAGACCGAAGGTCGCGCCCTCGGCCGGCACGGTGATCGTGCCCTTCTCGAAGGCCTCGACCCGGGTCAGCCCCTCGATCCGCGCCAGACGCAGGATCAGCGTCTCGTTCGCGGCCCATGCGGCCTGGGCCTGTTCCCCGAAGCCGGTGACCACCAGCGGCACATAGGCGCCCGCGGGCACATGCACCTGGGCGCGGGCCGAACGGATGTCCTCGATGAGGGAAATCACCCAGTTCATCTCTCGGTCGGCATCGGCGTCGATCAGTTCGGCGCCGTAGGTCGGCCAGTCGGCATGAACCAGCATCTTCGGACGCTCGGCGGTGGTCGCCCACAGCTCTTCGGTGATGAAGGGCATGATCGGGTGCAGCAGGATCAGGCACTGGTCGATCACCCAGCCCATGACCGCCTGGGTCTCGGCGCGCTCGGGCGCATCTTCGGCCAGCAGCGGTTTCGCCAGCTCGACATACCAGTCGCAGACCTTGCCCCAGACGAAGGCGTAAAGGCCAAGCGCCGCCTCGTTGAACTTGAACTCGCTCAGCGCGGCATCGACGGTCTCGCGGATGCGGGCGGTCTCACCGATGATCCACTTGTTGACCGTGGCGGTCGCCACCGGAACGCTGGCCGAGGGCGCGCCGGCCTCGAAGACGCCGTTCATCTCGGCAAAGCGGGTGGCGTTCCAGAGCTTGGTGCCGAAGTTGCGGTAGCCCTTGATGCGCTCTTCCGAGAGCTTCAGCACACCACCGATCGCCGCCATGGAGGCGTTGGTCATGCGCAGCGCGTCGGCACCGTATTCATCGACGATCACCAGCGGGTCGATGACGTTGCCGGTGGTCTTGGACATCTTCTTGCCCTTCTCGTCGCGGACGAGCTGGTGCAGGTAGACGGTGTGGAAGGGCTCCTTCTCGACCACGGCGAGCTGCATCATCATCATCCGGGCGACCCAGAAGAACAGGATGTCCTCGCCGGTGATCAGCACGTCGGTGGGGAAGTATTTCGCCAGCTCGGGGGTTTCCTGCGGCCAGCCCAGCGTGCCGATCGGCCAGAGACCCGAGGAGAACCAGGTGTCCAGAACGTCCGGGTCGCGCCAGACCGGGTAGACCAGCACGGTCGGGTCCTGGGTCGCGGTGTACTGCGCCAGGCTTTCGGCCAGCATGTGCTGGGCGGTCTTCTTGTCGGCCACCTCGACGATGCGGGCATGGCTGATCGGCGCCGGAACATCGGCGTTCTTGTCCTTGAAGGTCTCGATCACCTCATCGAAGGAGCCGCCGCAGGCCTCCACGTCGCCCATGTGGACCAGGTGGTCATCGACGAAGAGCGTCAGCATGTCGACCAGGTCCAGATCGCCCTCGCCGCCGGATTTCAGCGTGCCCAGGTCGACCCCGTACCAGACGGGGATCTGGTGGCCCCACCACAGCTGGCGCGAGATGCACCAGGGCTCGATGTTCTCGAGCCAGTGGTAATACACCTTCTCGCCGCTCTCGGGCATGATCCTGGTGCGGCCTTCGCGCACCGCATCCAGCGCCGGGCCAACGATCTGCTGGCTGTCGACGAACCACTGGTCGGTCAGCATCGGCTCGATCACCACCTTCGAACGATCGCCGAAGGGCTGCATGATGGGCTTGGCCTCGACCAGGGGCACGATCACCTCACCCTCTTCGCCTTCCGGGCGCTTGCCGCCCAGACGGGGATCCGAGGCCACGGTCATCACGGCCAGACCGGCGGCGGTGATGTCCTCGACCACGGCCTTGCGGGCGGTGGCGCCATCCATGCCGCGATACTTCTCGGGCACGAGGTTGAGGGTGTCGATCTCCATCTCGGTGGCCTGGGCGCCCGCCGCGATCTCGCGGGCGCGGGCCACGCAGGCCTCGTAGGGCAGACCGTCGGCGCGCATATGGCCGCGGGTGTCCATCAGGCGGTACATCGGCAGGCCCGCGCGCTTGGCGACCTGGTAGTCGTTGAAGTCATGCGCCCCGGTGATCTTCACCGCGCCCGAACCGAAGGTCGGATCGGGATATTCATCCGAAACGATGGGGATCAGACGGTCGCACAGCGGCAGATGCACCATCTTGCCGACGATGGGCGCATAGCGTTCGTCATCGGGATGCACGGCCACGGCGCCGTCGCCCAGCATGGTTTCGGGGCGGGTCGTCGCGATCGAGATGTAGTCGCGCTCCTCGCTGAAGGTGACGTTGCCGTCCTCGTCCTTCTCGACATAGGTGTAGGTCTCGCCGCCGGCCAGCTTGTACTTGAAGTGCCACATGTAGCCCGCGACCTCGATGTTCTCGACCTCAAGGTCGGAAATCGCGGTCTCGAAATGCGGGTCCCAGTTCACCAGCCGCTTGCCGCGGTAGATCAGGCCCTTCTGGTACATCTCGGCGAAGACCTTGATGACGGCATCGTGGAAGTTCGGCGAATTCTCGTGGCCGATCTTGGGATCGCCCGGCGCACCGGCCATGGTGAAGGCGTTGCGCGACCAGTCGCAGGAGCTGCCGAGGCGCTTCAGCTGCGACACGATGGTGCCGCCGTACTGGCCCTTCCATTCCCAGACCTTCTCCAGGAACTTCTCTCGGCCCAGCTCGCGGCGGCCCTCGTTGCCCTGCGCCGCCAGCATCTTCTCGACCTGCAGCTGGGTGGCGATGCCGGCGTGATCCTGCCCCGGCTGCCACAGGGTGTCATGGCCCCGCATCCGGTGCCAGCGCACTAGGATGTCCTGCAGCGTGTTGTTGAAGGCATGGCCCACGTGCAGCGCGCCGGTGACGTTGGGCGGCGGGATCATCACGCAGAAGCTCTCGGCGCCATCCTTGGCGTTGGCCCCTGCCTTGAAGGCGCCCGAGCTTTCCCAGGCCTCGTAGATCCGGGCCTCCGCATCGGCGGCGTTGAAGGTCTTTTCCATGGCCATGGTCATCATCCTCGGATTGCGCCCCGGAGGCGCCGGTCATCGCTTTAGGCCGAGGGGATAGCGCACCGGCGCGGGAAGGAAAAGGCCCGCAATGGCCGCGCCTCAGTCCGCTTCCGCCTCCGGATCGGACTTGCCGACGCCCAGGAAGACAAAGCGCAGCGGCAGCGCCCAAAGCACGCCCAGCCCGACATAGACCGCCAGCTCCACCAGCAGCGGCGGGCGCTCCAGCCAGTTCATCACGCTGACACAGGCGACGATATAGACCGGCAGCCCGATCACCAGCACCACCAGAGACCAGCGCCGCCGCGCCCTGTAACTCAATGCCATTGCCATCCTCCCGGAAACGAAAATGGGGCGAAGCACCCTTCACCCCATTTTCTTGTCTCAAATATCTCGGGGGGAGTCAGCCCCCGGCTGACGGGGGGCAGAGCCCCCCTGCCCGGTGCGAAACCGCGCCTCAGTCCTCGAACGGGTCGGTGACCAGGATGGTGTCCTCGCGCTCGGGGCTGGTCGAAAGCAGCGCCACCGGGCACTCGATCAGCTCCTCGACGCGACGCACGTACTTGATGGCTGCCGCCGGCAGGTCCGCCCAGCTGCGCGCGCCCTCGGTGGACTCGCTCCAGCCCTCCATCTCCTCGTAGATCGGCGTGCAGCGCGCCTGCTCGTCCGAGGCGATCGGCAGGTGATCCAGCCGCTTGCCGTCCAGATCGTAGCCGACGCAGATCTTCAGCGTCTCGAACCCGTCCAGCACGTCCAGCTTGGTCAGCGCGATGCCGTTGACACCCGAGACCGCGCAGGTCTGGCGCACCAGTGCCGCATCGAACCAACCGCAGCGCCGCTTGCGCCCGGTGACCACGCCGAATTCATGGCCACGGGTGCCCAGACGCTCGCCATCGTCATCCAGCAGCTCGGTCGGGAACGGGCCTTCGCCAACTCGCGTCGTATAGGCCTTCACGATGCCCAGCACGAAATCGATCGAGCCCGGGCCGATGCCCACGCCGGTTGCCGCCTGGCCCGCGATCACGTTCGACGAGGTGACGAAGGGATAGGTGCCGAAGTCGATGTCCAGCAGAGAGCCCTGCGCGCCCTCGAAGAGGATCCGCTTGCCGGCCTTGCGCTTTTCGATCAGCACCTTCCACACGGGGGCGGCATATTGCAGGATCTCGGGCGCGATCTCGCGCAGCTTCGCCAGCAGAGCATCGCGGTCCACGGGCTCCATGCCCAGGCCCTTGCGCAGCGCATTGTGGTGCAGCAGCGCGCGGTCGACGCGGGCTTCCAGCGTCGCCGCATCGGCCAGGTCGGCAACGCGGATCGCGCGACGACCCACCTTGTCCTCGTAACACGGACCGATGCCGCGCCCGGTGGTGCCGATCTTGGTGCCCTTGGAGGCCGCCTCTTCCCGCGCCCGGTCCAGCTCGCCGTGCAGCGGCAGGATCAGCGGGGTGTTCTCGGCGATCATCAGGGTTTCGGGGTCGATGGTGACGCCCTGCTCGCGGATCTTGGCGATCTCGCCGACCAGGTGCCAGGGGTCCAGCACCACGCCGTTGCCGATGACCGACAGCTTGCCGCCGCGCACCACGCCCGAGGGCAGCGCGTTCAGCTTGTAGACCTTGCCGTCGATGACAAGGGTGTGACCGGCATTATGCCCGCCCTGGAAACGTGCGATGACGTCGGCTCGCTCCGAGAGCCAGTCAACGATCTTGCCTTTCCCTTCGTCGCCCCACTGGGCGCCGACAACGACGACATTGGCCATGTCCGGTCCTTTCTGACTTGGCTTGAACGACTCCGGCCCCGCAGAGCCCGGGCCGGTATAGCGAAGCCCCGCGCCCTGCGAAACCGCAATCTCGCCGCCTTCCTCAACGAAGCCGGGTGGCGGGCGGCGAAACCTCGCCCGTGCCGGCGTGAAAGCACCGCCAGAGCCTGCCGCAAGGAGGCAAATGAAGGGATCGCCCGCTGCATTCTGCCCAAAGGCCCCTCCTTGAAATGCGGCAACCAACGCGGCGCCGACCCCGCGGAGCCCAAACGGATCGCCCTCCGTTTTTCGCCCCGGCCCCGCCACCCCGCATCAAAATTCGACCGGCCCCGCAGCTGCCGCAGTCCGCAGGGGCACCGCCCACCTCTTCATCTTTCCCCAAATATGCCCGCCGGAGGCCGCGCCGCCCCGGCGGCGCCCACCCCGGCCCGCCCATCGCGCGGACCATTCGGGCTTGCAGCGCGGCCCGCTCTGCCTTAGACAGCCGCGAAATCGCGCGCCGACCCGGTGCGACTGCCCGCAATCCGACATAGGCTGACCTCCGATGCAAAACATCGTCCTGATAATCCACCTGATCCTCGCGCTGTCGCTGATCGGCGTGGTGCTTCTGCAGCGCTCCGAAGGCGGTGGCCTCGGCATGGGCTCCGGGGGCGGCGGTGCCATGACCGGCCGGGCCGCAGCCTCGGCGCTGTCCAAGGTGACCTGGGGCCTCGCGGCCGCCTTCATCATCACCTCGCTGGCGCTGACCATCCTCGCCGCACAGAAATCCGCCGGCTCCTCGGTCCTCGATCGGATCGGCAACGCCCCGGCCGCCTCCGCGCCCGCCGGCGACGACAGCTCCTCCGACACCACCCTGCCCGGCGGCTCCCTGCTGCCGCCCCCCGCAGGGTCCTCGGACGGCAACGACCTGACCCCCTCGGCCAACTGAGGCCGGGGCCCGGCGTGACCCGCCGGAACCCATATCCCGGGCGCGCGGCTTCCGAACGGTCGCGCGCCCGTTGTTTTTCCTCACCCCTGACCCACTACACCTTGAGGCATCGGCCTGCCTTGAGGGCAGCATCTTGCGGCCCCTGTTGCCGAGCGGTCCCGAATCTGGTATCGCTTAAATCCCGTGATGCTGCGGCCCGTGAGGGCCGTTGGGTTAAGAAATGCGCAATGGCGCCGACCACTCACGGGAGCCTTTGATCCATGGCAAGATACATCTTTATCACGGGCGGCGTCGTGTCGTCCCTCGGCAAGGGTTTGGCCTCTGCCGCCCTCGGGGCGTTGCTCCAGGCGCGGGGTTTCTCCGTTCGCCTGCGCAAGCTCGACCCCTATCTGAACGTCGATCCGGGCACCATGTCGCCCTTCGAGCACGGCGAGGTCTTCGTGACCGACGACGGCGCGGAAACCGACCTGGACCTGGGCCACTACGAACGCTTCACCGGCGTCGCGGCGCGGATGACGGACTCGGTCTCTTCGGGCCGGATCTATTCCAACGTGCTGGAAAAGGAACGTCGCGGCGACTACCTCGGCAAGACCATCCAGGTGGTTCCCCACGTCACCAACGAAATCAAGGACTTCCTTCACGTCGGTGAGGACGAGGTCGATTTCATGCTCTGCGAGATCGGCGGCACGGTGGGCGACATCGAAGGCCTGCCCTTCTTCGAGGCGATCCGCCAGTTCAGCCACGACCTGCCGCGCGGCCAGTGCATCTTCATGCACCTGACCCTGCTGCCCTATCTGGCGGCCTCCGGCGAGCTGAAGACCAAGCCGACCCAGCACTCGGTCAAGGAACTCCAGTCGATCGGCATCGCGCCCGACATTCTGGTCTGCCGTTCCGAACAGCCGATCCCGCAGAAGGAACGCGAGAAGATCGCTCTGTTCTGCAACGTGCGTCCCGACGCCGTGGTGCCGGCCTATGACCTGAACTCGATCTACGAGGCGCCGCTGGCCTATCACCGCGAAGGCCTCGACCAGGCAGTTCTGGACGCCTTCCAGATCAGCCCGGCGCCCAAGCCGGATCTGTCGCGCTGGCAGGACGTGCAGGACCGCATCTGGAACACCGACGGCGAGGTCAACATCGCCATCGTCGGCAAGTACACGCAGCTGGAAGACGCCTACAAGTCGATCAAGGAAGCGCTGATCCACGGCGGCATGGCCAACCGGATCAAGGTCAACGTGCAGTGGGTCGATGCCGAGGTCTTCGACCATGAGGATGCGGCCCCGCATCTGGAAGGCTACCACGCGATCCTGGTGCCCGGCGGCTTCGGCGAACGCGGCACGGAAGGCAAGATCAAGGCGGCGCAATATGCCCGCGAGCAGAAGATCCCCTATCTGGGCATCTGCCTCGGCATGCAGATGGCGGTGATCGAAGCGGCGCGCAACCTCGCGCATATCGAGGCCGCGGGCTCGGAGGAATTCGACCACGAGGCCGGCCAGAAGCGTTTCGAGCCGGTGGTCTACCACCTGAAGGAATGGGTGCAGGGCAACCACGCCGTGCGGCGCAAGGTCGATGACGACAAGGGCGGCACCATGCGCCTTGGCGCCTACACCGCCGCGCTGGCCGAAGGGTCGAAGGTGGCTGAGGTCTACGGCACCACGACCATCGAGGAACGCCACCGTCACCGCTACGAGGTCGACACCAAGTACCGCGAGAAGCTGGAGGGCTGCGGCCTGACCTTCTCGGGGATGTCGCCGGACGGCAAGCTGCCGGAGATCGTCGAGGTCGCCGATCACCCGTGGTTCATCGGCGTCCAGTTCCACCCCGAGCTGAAGTCGAAACCCTTCGATCCGCACCCCCTGTTCAAGGACTTCGTGCGCGCCGCCAAGGACGTGTCGCGGCTGGTCTGATCCGGCGCGGGAAAGATTGCGAAAGGGCGCGGGGAACCTCTCCGCGCCCTTTTTCGTTGGGTCTTCGAAGCGCCAACGGGGCGCACAGCCAGGAGGACCAGCCATGAATTCGATCATCTATCTTGTCGGACTTGTCGTGATCGTCGGAGCCATCGTCGGCTTCGTGTTCTGACCTTTCGGGCCTCCGGAGCGTGGTGCTTCGGGGGCCCGGTCCCGGACGCCCGGCGGAGGGGGCTCTGCCCCCGTCGCCTTCGGCGACTCCCCCGGGATATTTTTGGCCAGATGACAGAGAGCCTGTCACGCCCGCACAGCCGTTGTGCGGGTGTTTTCGTGGATGGGGCGGGCGCGCTTCTGTAGGCTGGCGCGAAGCCACAAGGAGCAGCACGTCATGGAAGTCGGTCTTTATACCTTCGGGGACATCGGCAAGAACCCGGTCACCGGGGAGGTCGTCGATCACGCCACCCGCCTGTCGAACCTGATGGAGGAGATCGAACTGGCCGACCAGGTCGGCCTCGATGTCTTCGGTCTGGGCGAGCATCACCGGCCGAACTACGCCGTGTCCGCGACCGCCGTGGCGCTGGCAGGGGCGGCGCGGATCACCCGCAACATCAAGCTGAGCTCGGCCGTGTCGGTGCTGAGTTCGGATGACCCGGTGCGGGTCTACCAGCAGTTTTCGACCCTCGACAACCTCTCGGGCGGGCGGGCCGAGATCATGGTCGGGCGCGGCAGTTTCATCGAAAGCTTTCCCCTGTTCGGCTACGACCTGAAGGATTACGACGCGCTTTTCGAAGAAAAGCTTGCCATGCTGATGGCGATCAACGAGGGCGAGCGGCTGGACTGGCCGGGCACCGACTTCACCCAGAAGGTCGAGGGGCTGGGTGTCTATCCGCGCCCCGTGAAGGGCAACCTGCCGATCTGGATCGCCGCCGGGGGCACACCGCAGTCGATGGTGCGGGCGGGCGCCTACGGGGCGCCGCTGGCGCTGGCGATCATCGGCGGGCAGCCGCGCCGCTTCGCGCCGCTGGCCGATCTCTACCGCAAGGCCGCCGCACAGGCCGGCCATCCGGAAAAGGCAAGGGTGTCGCTGAACGTCCACGGCTTCGTGGCCGAGGATGGCAGGGCCGCCGCCGACATCTTCTTCCCCGCCCAGAAGCAGGTCATGGACCAGCTGGGGCGTGAACGTGGCTGGCCGCCGCAGAGCCGGGCCCAGTTCGATGCCGGCATGGGGCCGGAGGGGGCGATGTTCGTCGGCTCTCCGGCGCAGCTTGTCGACAAGATCCTCGGGCTGAAGGAGGATCTGGGCTTTGACCGGGTGGTGATGCAGATGGCGATCGGGGTGATCGATCAGAAGGAGATGCTGAAGGCCATCGAGGTGCTGGGCACCAAGGTCGCCCCCGAGCTGCGCCGCGCGGGCTGAGCGGCGGGGGGCACGGGGGGCACGGGGGGGATCTGCCCCCCGGACACCGGTGCCGCAAGCGCAACGAAAAAGGCCCCGGGAGATCCCGGCGCCTTTGCCATGTTCGCGGAAGCGGAAAGCTTCAGATCTTGTTGCGGCCCATCGCCAGGATGCAGACGAAGGTGATCGCCGCCGCCACCAGCATGTAGTAGCCCACGTAGGTCATGCCGTAGTTGGCCTGCAGCCACTTCGCGATGAAGGGTGCGAAGGACGCCCCGACGATGCCCGCGAAGTTGAACGCCAGCGAGGAGCCGGTGTAGCGCACCTCGGTCGGGAAGGGTGCCGCCAGGGCGGCACCGATGATGCCGTAGGTGATGCCCATCAGCGCCATGCCGATCGTCACGAAGATGTAGACACCGGTGGCCCCCATGGCCGGATCCAGAAGCGGGCCCAGGGCGAAGGAGAAGACGCCGATGAGGAAGGTCACGCCGGCCAGCACGGTGTAGCGGGTCATGCGGTCGGCCAGCTTGCCGGCGATCGGAATGAAGATGCCAAAGACCACGGCACCCCAGAGCTGGATGTGCAGCGCTTGCGGCAGGGTCATCTTCAGCGTCCCGACGTTGTAGGACAGCAGGTAGGCGGTGCCGATGTAGAACAGCACGAAGGTCGCCAGGGCCACGAAGGTGCCGAGGAAGAGCGACATCTTGTGGGCGCGGAACACTTCGACGAAGGGCACCTTGACGCGCTCTTCCTTGTCGATGGCCTTCTGGAAGGCCGGGGTTTCCGCCAGCGACAGGCGCACCCACAGACCGATCACGATCAGGATGGTCGAGGCCAGGAAGGGCACGCGCCAGCCCCAGGCCAGCATGTCCTCGCGGCTCATGAAGCCCAGCATCACGGCAAAGAGCCCCGAGCTCAGGAACAGGCCCACCGGGGCGCCCAGCTGCGGGAACATGCCGTACCAGGATTTCTTGCCCTCGGGGGCGTTCTCGGTCGCGATCAGCACCGCACCGCCCCATTCGCCGCCCAGGCCGAAGCCCTGGCCGAAGCGGCACAGTGCCAGCAGCGCGGGCGCGATGATGCCGATGGAATCATAGGTCGGCAGCAGGCCGATGATCACCGTCGAGGCGCCCATGGTCACCAGGGCTGCCACCAGCGTCGTCTTGCGGCCGACACGGTCGCCGAAATGGCCGAAGACCAGCGCGCCGAAGGGGCGGGCAAAGAAGGCGACCGAGAAGGTCGCGAAGCTCGCCAGCAGCGCGGTGGTGGCGTCTTCGCCGGAGAAGAAGAGGTGCGGGAAGATCAGCACCGCTGCCGTAGCGTAGACGTAGAAGTCGAAAAATTCGATGGTCGTGCCGATGAGGCTCGCCAGAAGCACGCGCGACGGCTTGTTGAGCGGGCCAGCGCCCGCAGCCGCCGGCGCAGAGGAAGTTGCGTCAGTCATGTCATCCGTCCGGTTCTTGGTATCAGGTCACGGCGCGCTCACCTCGCGTCGGACCAAGGTTTCGGCGGCGTAACGCAACAATCCTGCGTCCGAAAGCCATTTCCGGAAATTTTAGGTGACTGCATATCGGAAATGCAAAAAACGCATACCTTACGTGCCCGGATAATGACCATGCTTTGCTGCACATTCCTGTCACATTGCAATGCGATAAGCGGATAACTGCCCCCCGCCGCCCGGCGATGGGCTTGTCTTTAGCGCCCCCCGCCCAGGGCGCCGATCAGCCCGAGGACCCCATGGCCGACGACATCTTCCCCCGCACCACGCTCCAAGAGGCCGAGGACTGGCTGGAAGCGGAACTGCGCGACACGCTCGACGAGGATTACGAGATCGAGCTCGAGGATGCCGTGCTGTCGATGAAGATCCGGGAGATCTACAACAAGGCCCATGGCCCCACCCTGCCGGGCCCGGACTATTTCCGCGCCCTGCTGCATCTCCAGGCCGAGCTCATCCGCCTGCAGGACTGGGTGGTGCACAACAACGAAAAGGTCGTGGTGATCTTCGAGGGCCGCGACAGCGCCGGCAAGGGCGGCGTGATCAAGCGCATCACCCAGCGGCTGAACCCGCGCGTGGTGCGCACCGTCGCCCTGCCCGCCCCGACCGAGCGCGAGAAATCGCAATGGTACTTCCAGCGCTACGTCCCGCATCTGCCGGCCGGCGGAGAGATCGTGCTCTTCGACCGCTCCTGGTACAACCGCGCCGGGGTGGAACGGGTGATGGGCTTCGCGACGGATGCCCAGGTCACGGAATTCTTCGACGACGTGCCGGAATTCGAACGCATGCTGGTGCGCTCGGGCATCCGGCTGGTGAAATACTGGTTCTCGATCACCGACGAGGAACAGCAGATGCGCTTCCTGATGCGCATCCACGATCCGCTGAAACAGTGGAAGCTCTCGCCCATGGACCTGCAGTCCCGGGTCCGATGGGAAGCCTATACCAAGGCCAAAGAAGAGATGTTCGAACATACCAACATCCCCGAAGCGCCCTGGTACATCGTCACCGGCAACGACAAGAAGCGCGCGCGGCTCAACTGCATCGACCACCTGCTCTCCCTGCTTCCCTACACGGATGTCGAGCACGAGGAGATCTCGCTGCCGGACCGCGTCTACAATTCCAGTTACGAACGCGCCGTTCTGCCGCCCGAGCTTTACGTGCCCTCGAAATACTGACCGGCTCTCCTCATCTGGCCGGAAATATCCCGGGGGAGGTGCGCAGCACCGGGGGCAGAGCCCCCTTCGCCGTGGCAGGGGGCTCTGCCCCCGTCTCCTGCGGAGACTCCCCCGCCATATTTGTGGAAAGATGAAAGGACAGGGGCATGCGCGCTCTTCACGCGCTTGCACATTGGCGCCGGTCGCGGGGCACACTATACTAGAGGAATGTTCGGAGACTTCCTCACCCGCCTGATCTCGCCCGGGCCCGCGCCGCTCGATGACGGGGATGCGCGCCTCGCGCTGACCGCCCTTCTCGTCCGGGTCGCGCGCTCGGACGGCGATTACGATGCCGCGGAACGCGGAATGATCGCCCGTATCGCCGGCAGGCGTTACGGCCTTTCGCCCTTCGAGGCGCAGCGACTGCTGAAGGATGCCGAAACGCTGGAAGGCCAGGCCCCCGATACCGTGCGATTCACCCGCGCCATCAAGGACGCCGTGCCCTACGAGGACCGCCGCTCCGTGCTGGAGGCACTCTGGGCCGTGGTCCTGGCCGACGGCCAGCGCGACCCGGAGGAGGACGCGCTGCTGCGCCTCGTTGCTTCCCTGCTGGGAATCACCGACCAGGACAGCGCCCGGGCGCGCCAGAAGGCCGAACGCGCCTGAGCGCCCGCGGCGGCGGCACGGCCCTCCGGACAGCGTGACGCGGCGTCCCTCACCCGCAGCCGATGGTTGATTTCCGACCGCTTTCGCGTCCTACTTCGCCAAAGCCGCCGAAAGGACCCGCATGAACAGCCACCAGCCCCCCGTCATCGAGATCCGCGACCTGCACAAGTCCTATGGCGAGCTGGAGGTGCTCAAGGGTGTCTCTCTGACCGCGCATCGGGGCGATGTCATCTCGCTCATCGGCTCTTCCGGCTCGGGCAAGTCGACGCTGCTGCGCTGCGCCAACCTGCTGGAGGACAGCCAGTCCGGAGAGATCCTCTTCAAGGGCGAGGCGGTGCACTGGAAGGGCCACGCCCTGCACCGTCGTCCGGGCGATGCCCGTCAGGTGCTGCGGATCCGCACCAACCTGTCGATGGTGTTCCAGCAGTTCAACCTCTGGGCCCACATGTCGATCCTGCAGAACGTCATGGAAGCGCCAATGACCGTCCTCGGCAAATCCCGCGAGGAGATCGAGCCGAAGGCGCGTGCATACCTGGACAAGGTCGGCATCGGCGACAAGGCCGATGCCTGGCCCGCCCAACTCTCGGGCGGGCAGCAGCAGCGCGCCGCCATTGCCCGCGCCCTTGCGATGGAACCCGAAGCCCTGCTCTTCGACGAACCGACCTCGGCCCTCGATCCGGAGCTGGAGCAGGAGGTGGTCAAGGTCATCAAGGCGCTCGCCGCCGAGGGGCGCACCATGATCATCGTCACCCATGACATGCGCATGGCCCATGACGTCTCCGATCACGTGGTCTTCCTGCACCAGGGCCGGATCGAAGAGCAGGGCCCGCCCGAGGAACTCTTCGGCAATCCGCAAAGCGACCGCCTGCGCGGCTTCCTCTCGGCCACCACCCCGGCCTGAGGCGCCCGGGCGCGCGGCATGACGTGACGTGAAAGGCCGAAATCGTCCAAAGCGTCAAGAATCCGCTTGTCAACTCGGGCGCGAGTGGGAACCCTTCCCCCAGGGCCGCACAGAACGGGCCCGGGGCGCAAATGCCCCGCCATTCAGGGGAGACCACCATGAAGAAGACCATCCTTTCCACCGCGCTCCTGGCGCTGCTGGCCAGCCCCGTCCTGGCCCAGGACGTGGTGCGCATGGGAACCGAGGGCGCCTACCCTCCCTACAACTTCATCGACGACAACGGCCAGGTCGCCGGCTTCGAGCGCGATCTCGGCGATGAGCTGTGCAAGCGCGCCGCGCTGACCTGCGAATGGGTCACCAACGACTGGGATTCGATCATCCCGAACCTGGTCTCGGGCAACTACGACACCATCATGGCCGGCATGTCGATCACCGACGAGCGCAAGGAAGTCATCGACTTCACCCAGGATTACTACCCGCCAACCGAGTCGATCTACATCGCCCCCGAGGACGGCGTGGACCTTAAAACCGGCGTGATCGCCGCCCAGACCGGCACCATCCAGGCCGGCTATGTCGCCGAGACCGGCGCCACCCTGCTGGAATTCGCCACCGGCGACGAAACCATCGCCGCCGTCAAGAACGGCGAGGCCGACGCGGTCTTTGCCGACAAGGACTTCCTGCTGCCCTATACCGAAGATGGCAGTCTGAAGGTCGTCGGCGATCCGGTCGCGCTCGGCGGCGGCATCGGCATGGGCCTGCGCAAGTCCGACACCGCGCTGAAGGACAAGTTCGACGCCGCCATCACCGCGATGAAGGAAGACGGTTCGCTGAACACTCTGCTGGTGAAATACTTCGGCAAGGACGTCACCCAGTACTGAACGGCGCGGGCCGCCCGGCGCGGCCCCCTCCATTTTCTTGTTCCAAATACCTCGGGGGAGTCGCGCCGCAGGCGTGACGGGGGCAGCGCCCCCTCCCTCGTCCAAGGCCCACCGCCCGCTTCCGGAGCCCCATGTTCTCCTACTGCGCCGATCCCGCCTCTCTCGACCGCCTGCACTGGTTCGCCTGCTACCTGACGACGGCCAAGCAGATGATGTTCTACCAGAGCTTCCTGGTGGTGATCGTCCTGATGCTGATCACGGCGCCGATCGCGCTGGCCGCCGGCCTCGCCGGGGCGCTGGCCGGGCGCTCGCATGTCCTGCCGCTGCGCTGGATCGGCTGGGCCTATGCCAACATCGTGCGCGGCGTGCCCGACATCGCCTTCTTCCTCTTCGTGCCGATCGCGCTGGATCAGGGGATCGAGTACCTGCGCCTCAAGGTCAAATGCCCCGACTGGACCGAGCCGGTCCGCCAGGGCAATGATTTCGTGGTCTGCGCCGCCGCCAAGATGCCGCTGAACTCCGCCCCGCAATACGTGCATGAACTCTACGGCATCGCGCTGGCCATCGCCGCCTATACCTTCGTCTTCGGCGCCTTCGGGGCCAATGTGCTTTCCGGCGCCATGCGCGCCGTCCCCCATGCCCAGCTCGAAACCGCCGAGGCCTACGGCATGACCCGGGGCCAGATCACCCGCCGGATCCTGCTGCCGCAGATGTGGGTCTATGCCCTGCCAGGCCTGTCGAACCTCTGGATGATCCTGATCAAGGCCACGCCCCTCCTCTTCCTTCTGGGGGTCGAGGACGTGGTCTACTGGGCCCGCGAACTCGGCGGCTCCAAGACCTCGGCCTATACCTATGCCCATCCCGACTGGCGCCTCTGGTACTTCCTCGTGCTTCTGGTCTTCTACCTGCTGCTGACCCGGGTGTCCGAAATCGCCTTCGCGCGCCTGTCGCGCCGCCTGTCGCGCGGCCAGGCCACCGCCGCCGGCATGAAGGAGGCCCGCGCATGAGCCTCGCGACCTGCCTCGATGTCGTCCAGCATTACGGGCTGCGCTCCATCGGCCTCGGAGACCGGCTGCTGCCGCGCAATGATTTCACCCTCTGCGACCAGGTGGTGCTGATCGGCTCGGGGATGATCTGGAACCTCTACTTCGGCCTGCTGGCGCTGTTCTTCGGCTTCTTCAGCGCGATCTCCGTGGCGCTGGCCCGCAACAGCCACAGGCGCCTGCTGCGCAAGCCCGCCGACTGGTTCGTCTTCATCTTCCGCGGCTCACCGCTCTTCATCCAGTTCTTCCTGTTCTACGAGCTCTTCACCCTGATCCCCCGCGACGGCATCAGCATCGCCCTGCCCGGGCTCAGCTTCACCCTCGACGGCTCCTGGCTGTCGCGCGCCTGGGCGGGCGCGCTGGTAACGCTCTGGCTCAACACCACGGCCTATGCCGCCGAGATATTCCACGGAGCGCTGCGCTCTATCCCCAAGGGAGATCTTGAAGCCGCCGATGCCTATGGCTTCTCGGGCTGGAAGAAGTTCCGCCGCATCACCTACCCGACCATGCTGCGCCTGGCCTGGCCCGCCTATACCAACGAGGCGATCTTCCTGTTCCATGCCACGACCCTGGTCTACTTCTCCTCCTTCCCGGCGCGCCAGCAGAAGGGCGATGCGCTCTATTACGCCAGCTATTTCGCCCAGAAGACCTTCAACCCCTTCGTGCCCTACCCGATCCTGGCCTGTTACTTCATCGCGCTCACGATGTGCGTGGTACTGGTCTACGGGCTGATCTACCGGCGACTGAACCGGCACCTGCCCTCCAACAGCAAGCGCCGCCTGCGGATCCGGCCCCAGCTGGTCCGCTGAGGCGCCGGCGGCCAGGCTGCGGCGGTCGCAATTTAATCAAACCCTGTCATGTTTCGGCACACCCCCTCAGAAAGGGGGTTTCCGAAGGCATTTCTTTGGCGCATGATGCAGAAATAATTTGATCATATTTTGCCGGAGACGCCCGGCAAACCTGAGGACCCACAAGAGGACCCAATGCAAACCGACCAGTTCCGGACCTTCCGCGTGGCCGCCAGCGATCTCAACGGCCAGATGCGCGGCAAGCGTATTCCGCTCGCCACCTACGACAAGCTTCACGCGGAAGGCACCCGGATGCCGCTCTCGGTGCTCAATGTCGACATCTGGGGCGCCGATATCGAGGACAGCCCGCTGGTCTTCGAATCCGGCGACGAGGACGGTATCCTGAAACCCACCGAACATGGCCCCGTGCCGATGCCCTGGCTCGACAGCCCCTCGGCGCTGGTGCCGATGTGGATGTTCCGCGACGACGGCACCCCTTTCGCCGGCGATCCGCGCCACGCACTGCGCCGGGTGCTGGACCGCTACGCAGAACGCGGCTGGACGGTGCAGGCGGCGGTCGAGATGGAATTCTACCTGGTCGATGACACCGGTCACCAGCTGGCCGCGCCGCAGAACCCGATCTCGGGGCGGCCGGTCTTCGGCAATGCGATCCTCTCGATCCGCCAGCTCGATGCCTTCGACAGCTTCCTGACCGCGCTCTACGACGCCTGCGACGCCATGGACATTCCCGCCGACAGCGCCTCCTCCGAGGCGGGCCTCGGCCAGTTCGAGATCAACCTGGCCCACCGCGACGCCATGGCCGCCGCCGATGACGCCTGGCTCTTCAAGGCGCTGGTGCGCGGCATGGCGCGGCGCCATGACATGGCCGCGACCTTCATGGCGAAACCCTTCGCCAATGATGCCGGCAACGGCATGCACGTGCACTTTTCGGTGCTGGACGAGAACGGCAACAACATCTTCGACGATGGCGGCCCGAAAGGCACGCCGCTGCTCAGGAACGCGGTCGCCGGCTGCCTCGCCGGCCTTGCAGGCGGCACGCTGATCTGGGCGCCCCATGGCAACAGCTATGCCCGCTTCACCCCCGGCGCCCATGCCCCGACCGGCAACTGCTGGGCCTACGAGAACCGCACCGCCTCGATCCGCATCCCCTCGGGGCCCGCGAAAGCCCGCCGGATCGAGCACCGCGTCGCCTGTGGCGACATCAACCCCTATCTCGCGCTCTCGGCCATCCTGGGCTCGGCACTGGCCGGGATCGAGGACGGGCTCGAACCGCCCGAGCCGATCACCGGCAATGCCTACGATCAGGACCTGCCCGGCCTGATGCCCGGCTGGCAGGCCGCCATCGACCGCTTCGAGCGCGACCCGCTGATGGCCCGCATCTTCCCGCCCGAGCTGATCCGCAACTTCACCATGACCAAGCGCCAGGAAATCCGCCGCCTGGCCGAGCTTCCCCCGGAAGAACACTGGCTCGTCTACCTGGAAACGGTCTGAACGCTCTCTCATCTGGCCGGAAATATCCCGGGGGGAGGTGCGCAGCACCGGGGGGCAGCGCCCCCCTCGCAGCGGCAGGGGGCTCTGCCCCCGTCTCCTTCGGAGACTCCCCCGACATATTTTTGGAAAGATGAAAGGGACGTGGCGCGCCCGCCTCAACCCTGCCCTGCAACTGCAGCCTGACGAAGAAATCCGCGAAGGTGAGCCTTTGATCGATCCCTGGACAGAAGATGCCCCGCCCGACCAGCCCCGGCGCCTTGCCTCCGGCGCCGGAAATCCGGGGCGCGGGGCGGGTGACAAATGCGACCGAGGGTGGGCTAGGATCGAAGGAAGACTGCCGCTCGCTCGGCCTGACCAGCGCGCTGTCACCCGGGATGCAGGTCTCGCCGAGAGTGATCCCGCAGACCTCCGGCTTCGGCAGGCGCCTCTCGATGCTGTCGGAGAGGAAGGCGCCCGCCGGGCGGGCCACAGCCTGCAGTTCGGCGGCGCCGACAAGCATCTGGCGGCAGGCATCGCGTGGCACCTGCCAAAGCGGCGGATCGCTGTCGTTGAAGATGATCTGCACCGCCGGGATGTCGATGTTGGGGCTGGACCCCTTGCAGCCGGGCGGAACCGTGACCGGGCCGCCGGTTCGGATCAGCATAAGCCTTTCGGCACTGCGCGGCGCGGCCTTCCAGGCCAGTGTGATCCCGATCAGGCCACCGCCGGCGCAGCAGTAGAGCGGTCGGTCGTCGTCGCGCACCGCCTCGGACATGATGGCCCGGGGCGCCAGGCTTTGCGGCAGATCGCCACCAGCGCCGAGCTCCACCTCGGCCACGGCGGGCGCCTTGTCGCCCTAGCCCATGACCGTGAGCAGCGGCTGCACGCGCCCCGCCGCGTTGCCCGCATGGTACCCGGAGGGATCGACCCCGCCCCCCTTCGGGAGATGCGACCCGACGATCAGCGGGATCGCGACCGAGGGCGACATCAGGTGAAGCGCCGTCCGGAACAGGTCGCCCGGATCGCCGGAGAGGTCGTTGTCGATGATCACCCACGCCCTGTCGGGCGTCATCGGTCTCGCAGAGGCTTCGGCCAGCGCCGGCCGTCCCGCCGCACCCAGCCCCACAGAAATCTCGCGGCCCGTGACCATGCCTTCCTTCTGCCCGGGGCCGGTGCCGCACGCCATCCGATGGGACTGACCCCGATACCTGTCCGGCCTCAGGCCTTCAGAAAGCGCAGGCCGACGCAAGCCACCACCGTCCGATCCCGGGCCGCACCCCCTTGCCGCCTCCGCCCCGCTCCCCTACCTTCACTCCGCAAACAATCGGTGTTTCATGAAAATCGGCATCCTGCAGACCGGCTACGCGCCGGAGGACATGCGCGAAACCCTGGGTGATTACCCGACCCTCTTCGCACGGCTTCTGGACGGCAACGGCTTCACCTTCGAGACCTACCCGGTCGTCGACGGCATCTTCCCCGAGGGCCCCGATGCCTGCGATGGCTGGCTGGTGACCGGCTCGCGTCACGGCGCCTACGAGGACCATCCCTGGATCCCCCCGCTCGAGGCCTTCATCCGCGCCATCCGCGATGCCGGCAAGCCCCTGGTGGGCGTCTGCTTCGGCCACCAGATCATCGCCCAGGCGCTTGGGGGCAAGGTCGAGAAATTCCCCGGCGGCTGGTCCGTCGGCTCGAACGTCTACGAGACCGAGGACGGGCTCGCCATCCTCAATGCCTGGCACCAGGATCAGGTGACCGAGCTGCCCCCTGGCGCCCGCGTCGTCGCCTCCTCGCCGTTCTGCGCCAATGCGGCGCTGGCCTATGGCGACCAGATCTACACGGTGCAGGCGCATCCCGAATTCACCTCGGCGGCCATCGCGTCCCTGCTGGGCTCGCGGGCGAAAGGCGTGGTGCCCGATCCGCTGATCGCCGCCGCCACCGCCAAGCTCGAAACTCCCACCACCGCGCAGGCAGAGGCTGCCCGCATGACCGCCCTCTTCAAAGGCAAATCCCAATGAGTGACGACGACTGGACCAGCCAGCTGCCCGAGGCCGCGCAAAGCTACCTCGTGAACCGGCGCCTCGACGAGGTGGAATGCATCATCTCGGATCTGCCGGGGATCGCCCGCGGCAAGGCCGTGCCGGCGACGAAATTCGCCAAGCAGAAGAACTTCCACCTGCCGAACTCGATCTTCTTCCAGACCATCACCGGCGACTGGTCCGATGCCGCCGGCGAGGAGGGCTATACAGAGCCCGACATGATCCTGACGCCCGACTTCACCACCGCCACCGCCGCGCCCTGGACCGGCGACTGGACGCTGCAGGTGATCCACGATGCCTTCGACCGCAAGGGCAAGCCGATCCCCTACAGCCCGCGCAACGTGCTGAAACGGGTCTGCAAGCTGTATGAAGCGCAGGGCTGGCAGCCGGTCGTGGCGCCCGAGATGGAATTCTACCTGGTCGCCCGCAACATCGACCCGGCCAAGCCGATCGAGCCGATGATGGGCCGCTCGGGCCGCCCCGCCGCCGCGCGCCAGGCCTATTCGATGACCGCGGTCGATGAATTCGGCCCCGTCATCGACGACATCTACGACTTTGCCGAAGCCCAGGGCTTTGAAATCGACGGCATCACCCAGGAAGGCGGCGCCGGCCAGCTGGAGATCAACCTGCGCCACGGCGACCCGGTCAAGCTGGCGGACGAGGTCTTCTACTTCAAGCGGATGATCCGCGAGGCCGCGCTGCGCCACGACTGCTTTGCCACCTTCATGGCCAAGCCGATCTCGGACGAGCCCGGCAGCGCCATGCACATCCACCACTCGATCCTCGACATCGAGACCGGCAAGAACATCTTCACCGGCCCGGCGGGTGGCGAGACGGACGCCTTCTACAACTTTATCGGCGGCATGCAGAAGCACCTCCCCGAGGTGATCCCGCTGCTGGCGCCTTACGTGAACTCCTACCGGCGTTACGTGAAGGACCATGCCGCGCCGATCAACCTGGAATGGAGCCGCGACAACCGCACCACCGGCATCCGCATCCCGATCTCCTCGACCGAGGCGCGCCGGATCGAGAACCGCGTCGCCGGGATGGACTGCAACCCCTACCTCGGGATCGCCGCCTCCCTGGCGGCGGGCTACCTGGGCCTGATGAACGAGGAACGCGCCTCCAAGCAGTTCAAGGGCGATGCCTACGAGGGCGACGGCGATTTCCCCCGCACCCTGGGCGAGGCGCTCGACGTGATGGACGAGGCCACCGCCCTGGCCGATGTGCTGGGCCCGGAATTCCTGCGCGTCTACTCGGTGGTCAAACGCACCGAATACGAGGAATTCCTGAACGTGATCTCTCCCTGGGAACGCGAGCACCTGCTGATCAACGTCTGATCCGCGCCCCCTCAGACCCCGCCGCGACCGCCCCTTCCGGGGGCGGCCCTGCGCCGCCTTGCCGGAGGACCGGATGAAACTTCTCTATGCCAATGACCGTCGCGGCGCCTATCCGCAAAGCTGGTACGCCGCCACCGCCCCCGCGCTGGCACCCTTCCCGCGCCTGGAGGGCGCCACCACCGCGGATGTCGCCATCGTCGGCGGCGGCTTCACCGGGCTCTCCGCCGCGCTGCACTGCGCCGAGGCGGGCCTCTCGGTGGTGCTGCTGGAAGCCCAGCGGGTGGGCTTCGGCGCCTCGGGGCGCAATGGCGGGCAGCTCGGCTCGGGCCAGCGCCCCTACCAGGACGAGATCGAGGGCTGGCTGGGCCGCGAGGACGCCCAGAAGCTCTGGACCCTGGCCGAGGATGCCAAGACCCTGGTGAAGGATCTCTGCACCCGCCACGCGATCGACTGCGACCTGAAGCCGGGCGTTGCCTGGATCGGCACCTCCCCGGCCACGGCACGCCACCTGCACCACTATGCGCATCACCTGGAGGACCACTACGGCTACGACCGGATCGCGCATCTGGACAAAGCCGCCGCCCAGGCGCTCTGCCCCTCGCCCGCCTATGACGGCGGCATCCTCGACATGGGGGCGGCGCATCTGCATCCGCTGAAGCTCGCGCTCGGGCTCGCCCGTGCCGCGACCGCCGCCGGGGCCCGCCTCTTCGAAGGCACAGAGGTCCTCTCCCTCACCCCCGGCCAGCCCGCGCTCCTGAAGACCGAAGCCGGAGAGGTCCGTGCCGGCACGGTGATCCTGGCGGGCAACGGCTATCTCACCGGGCTGCACCGCGAACCGGCGCGCCGGGTCATGCCGATCAACAATTTCATCGCCGTGACCGAACCCCTGGGCGAAGATGCCGCCCGGGTGCTGACCCGCGACGTGGCGGTGGCCGACAGCAAATTCGTGGTGAACTACTTCCGCCTGACCCCGGACCGGCGGCTGCTATTCGGGGGCGGCGAAAGCTACGGCTACCGCTTCCCCGCCGACATCGCCGCCAAGGTCCGCAAGCCGATGACCCAGATTTTCCCGCATCTGAAGGATGTGCGGATCGACTACGCCTGGGGCGGCACGCTGGGCATCACCATGAAGCGCGCGCCCTATCTCGCCCGCCTCGGCCCCAACATCCTGACCGCTTCGGGTTATTCGGGCCATGGCGTCGGCACGGCGATCCACGCCGGCCAGCTCATGGCCCTGGCGCTGAAGGGCCAGGCCGAGGGCTTCGACACCATGGCGCGCATGCCCGCCCCCGCCTTCCCCGGCGGCCCGGCCCTGCGCACGCCGCTCCTGGTGCTGGCGATGACCTGGTTCGCGCTGCGCGACCGCATCGGCCACTGACCGGCTCTTTCATCTGGCCGGAAATATCCCGGGGGGAGGTGCGCAGCACCGGGGGGCAGCGCCCCCCTTCCCCCCAAAAAGCAAAAGGGGGCCCGTCCGGCCTCCTTCGCACATCTCCCTCGGGTCCTTCCTCAGGCGTCCGCCGGCATCCGCAGGTTCAGCAGCGCACGCGCCTCCTGCCAGCTTGCCACCGGGCGCTCGTACTTTCCGCACAGATCCACCACCCGCTTGACCAGCGCGGCGTTCGAGGGCGCCAGCGTGGTCTTGTCGAGGCGGATATTGTCCTCCAGCCCGCAGCGCGCATGGCCACCGGTCTCCACCACCCATTCGTTGACCGTCAGCTGGTCGCGGCCGATGCCGGCGGCGCACCACTGGCTGTCGGGCAGCAGCCGCTTCATCGTCGCGCGGTAGTAGTCGAAGACATCACGGTCCACCGGCATGGCGTTCTTCACGCCCATGACGAACTGCACATAGGGGCTCTCGGCCAGGCGGCCATCGGCATACATCTTCGCGGCCTGGTGGATGTGGCTCAGATCGAAGGCCTCGATCTCGGGGCGCACGCCGTAGGTCTTCATCTCCGAGGCCAGCCAGTCCACCAGATCCGGCGGGTTCTCGTAGACGCGGGTCGGGAAGTTGTTCGACCCGACCGAGAGCGAGGCCATGTCGGGCTTCAGCGGCAACATGCCGCCCCGGGTCTGGCCCGCGCCCGAACGCCCGCCGGTCGAGAACTGGATGATCATGCCGGGGCAGTGCTTTTCCAGCCCTTCCTTCAGCAGCGCGAACTTCTCCGGATCCGAAGAGGTCGTCTCGTCATCGTTGCGCACGTGGGCATGCACGATGGAGGCGCCGGCCTCGAAAGCTTCCTGGGTCGACTCCACCTGCTCCGATACGGTGATCGGAACAGCCGGATTGTCACTCTTGCGGGGCAGCGAGCCAGTGATGGCCACGCAGATGATGCAGGGGTCCATTGCCATGACGTAGGGTTGCTCCGGAAAATTGCGCCTGTCAATAATCCAACGCGGGCGGCAGGTTGCCACCCCCGCCCGTCATCAAGATTTCATTTTGCACCCCCCGCCCCATCCTTTAGGTTTCCCGAAAGAGAGTTTCAGGAAAGCCGAAGATACGATGCCTCTGCCTCCGAACGTCTATGACGCCGAGCCCGTCCCCGAAGCCGCCCGCGCCGAGATCGAGCGCCTGCTGCAAAGCGGCGACCTGTTCCGCTACACCGCCCCCGAGAACGCCCCCGTCACCCTGCTGGAAACCGAGTTCGCCGAGAGGATGGGGACGCGCTACGCGCTGGCGGTCTCCTCCTGCTCGGCGGCGCTGTTCCTGTCGCTGAAGGCACTGGACCTGCCGCGCGGTGCCCGGGTCATGATCCCGGGCTTCACCTTCGCTGCCGTCCCCTCCTCCATCGTCCATGCGGACTGCCAGCCGGTGCTTTGCGAGGTCGGCGAAAACTACCGCATCGACCTGGCTGATTTCGAGGCGAAGCTGCCGGGCGTCGAGGCCGTGATCATCAGCCACATGCGCGGCCATACATCGGACATGGATGCGATCATGGCGCTCTGCGACGGCGCCGGGGTCCCGGTGATCGAAGATGCCGCGCATTCCCTGGGCACCACCTGGGCGGGGCGCAACATCGGCACCATCGGCCGGATCGGCTGCTTCTCCTTCCAGAGCTACAAGCTGGTCAACTCCGGCGAGGGCGGGATCCTGATCACCGACGATGCCGATCTGGTCGCCCGCGCCATCATCATGTCCGGCGCCTACGAGCACATGTGGAAAAAGCACAAGGCCCGCCACGGCGAGAATTCCAATGACCTGGTCGAGGCGCTGGAACGCTGGCAGAACCGCCTGCCGCTCTACAACCTGCGGCTCAACAACCTCTCGGCCACCATCGTGCGCGCCCAGCTGCCCGAGGTGCCCCGGCGCGTCCGCGACGGGCGGCGCAACCACGATCTGACCGCCGCGCTGATCTCGGAAAGCCCCTGGATCGCGGTGCCCGAAAAGCTGGGTCCGGAAGAGCGCGCGCCCGACAGCCTGCAATTCAACCTGATGGGCCTCAGCGACGATCAGACCCGCGCCTTCCAGGCCGAGGCCGCCGCGCGTGGCGTCAAGGTGCAGGTCTTCGGCCTTTCCGCCGACAATGCCCGCGCCTTCTGGAACTGGCAGTTCATCAAGGACCTGCCCGAGCTTCCGGCGACCCGCGCCATGCTGATGCGGGCCTGCGACTGCCGCCTGCCCGCCCGCCTGACGCCCGAAGAATGCACCGAGGTCGCCACCGCCCTGACCGCGGCCGCCGCCGCGGTGATGGGCGATGCCCCGATGATCGCCGCCGCCGAATAACCCGGGCCTTCCGCCCGCGCGGAAACGACAACGGCCCCGGAGATGTCCGGGGCCGTTTCGCATCTTACTCGCTGCCGGGTTTCTTCGGCGGCTGCCCACCCGGAGGCGGCGGCATGTCACCCGGCTTGCCCCCCGGGGGCATCCCGCCCGGAGGCGGCGCCATGGAGACCGTGCGGTCGGCCTTGAAATCGACCGGGATCACCACGCTGCCGCGATAGCCTTCGGTGCTGTCGCCGGTCATCACCAGGGTCTGCTGCTCGATCTCGGCATCGGTGTTGTCGCCAAAGACGTTGTCCTGGCTGATCGAATTGGCCTGCAGGTTGGTCAGGCTGTCGCCGTAGCGGTCATCCTTGCTGTAGATCGGCCCGACCACGGATTCCGGAAGGGCGATCTGGGCGGTCAGCTCGGACGCCTCGCCGCTGACGGCCTTCTCGGCGGTCTTGAAGATCTCGAAATGGATATGCGGCCAGCGGCCCGGGTAGCAGCCCGGCACGATGGTGGTGAACTTCACCTTGCCCTCGTCATCGGCCACGGCCAGACCACGCAGCCAGTTGGCATCGGTCACGTCATAGAGCGAATATTCCCCGGTTCCGTCGCAATGCCAGGCGTAGATCGCGTAGCCCGCCAGCGGCGTGCAGCCCTCGGCATCCAGCAGCGTCAGTTCCAGATCCAGCAGCACGCCGTCCACGTCGCCGCTGAAGTCGTCACCGAAGGAAGCGCGCAGATCCTCGCGCAGGATGCCTTCCTGCTTCAGCACGTTGACCACATCGCCCGCGCGGTTGGAGTTGCTGCCATCCGCCGGATAGGGCCCGGCGGTTTCCCAGGGCAGCGCAATGCATTCGGCCGCCGCCGCCAACGTGCCGGAGGCCGAAGCCAACCCGAGGCCGCCAAGCACCGCCAGAAGCCGCCGCCGCCCCAGCATCCGGGGCAGGTCGTGGGCAAGTCCGTGATCGTGGCTGTCGTGATGCTGCGTCATGAAATCTCCTTCCCGGGGGGGCCCGGCGTCACCTCTTTGAATAGACTAACGCAGCCCCCGAAGATTTCCGGCGCCTTTCTGACGCCACGTCACGACATTTCCTAACTGTTCGCAGCCGAGAACTTGGCCATCAGGTAGGGCCCGGAGGTCACGGCGGCTGCTTCCCCGCCCGACAGCGGCGTGATCCGGGCGTGCCAGTTGGGCTGATGGAAGAAGGCCAGCGACATCCGGCGGCGCGTCGCGGCCTCGGGCGGCACAACGACACGATGCAGGGTCGAAACCCAGGCGCCGCCCGTCCAGAGCGTCATCAGATCGCCGATATTGATCACGAAGGCGCCCTCGACCGGCGGCACCGCGCGCCATGTTCCCTCGGGCGTCAGGATCTCCAGCCCGCGCGAGCCCGGCTCGGGCAGCAGGATCGTCAGGGAGCCATAATCCGTATGCGCCCCGGCGCGCTGCTGGCCCACCTCGGGGGCGCGCGCCTGCGCCGGGTAGTTCAGCGCCCGCAACGCCGAGACGGGAGCGTCGATGAAGGGGGCGAAATGGTCCTCTGGCAGGTGCAGCGCCACCGCCATGACCTGCATGATCCGCGCGGCCAGATCCTCCATCGCGGTGTAATAAGCGCTCCAGGCGGCGCGGAAGCCGGGGGTGTCGGGCCAGGGCGTCGGGGCATAGCAGAAGGCCAGCGCCTGGGGATCGGCCTCCCCCTCCGGGGTGCGCAGCGGGCCGCCGTTGAAGCTTTCCTTCAGATCCGGCGGCGTGTCCTCGCCCCGCGATTTCGCCAGCGCCTCGGTGCCGGTGCCAAGATAGCCGTAGGGCTGGCCGGGCCCGGGGCGCAGCGCCTCCTTGGCGGGCTGCGGCTGGTCGAAGAAGGCGGTCAGGCAGGCCCAGAGATCGGCGATCACCTGCTCGGACACGCCATGGTTGCCGACGGCCAGAAAGCCGGTTTCCCGGCAGGTGCGATCCACCTCGGCGCCGATGCGGGCGCGGGTTGCGGGATCACCGGCGGCAAAGGCGGCCAGGTCGAGAACGGGGAAATCGGCGGACATCGGGGGCTCCTGCGGGCTGGTGCCGCAGGCTTTCCCCGTGCCGTCCGCCTGTCAAGCGCGGGGGGCGAAAGGATCTTCCGGATAGCCCACACCCGACAGGTACAGCCCCTGCGGCGGGCAGACCGGACCGCAGGCGGCGCGGTCGCGGGCCTCCAGCGCATCGCGCACCTGCTCGGGCGGCCAGGCGCCGCAGCCCACGCGCTCCAGCGTGCCGACGATGGAACGCACCTGATTGTGCAGGAAGCTGCGCGCCCGCAGGAAGAAGCGCAGCTCGGGCCCCGACGTGCCGGTGACCTCTTCGATGCGGATCTCGTCCAGGGTCTTCTGCGGCGAGGCCGCCTGACAGATCGAGCTGCGGAAGGTGGTGAAATCGTGGTTGCCGATCAGGTAGGCGGCGCCGGCGCGCATCGCCCCGGCATCCAGCGGGTGCTTCACCTGCCAGACCAGCCCGGCATCATGGGTCGCCGGCGCACGCCGCATCAGCAGGCGGAACAGGTAGCGCCGCTCCAGCGCCGAGAAGCGCGCGTGCCAGTCGTCATCGACGCGTGCCGCGTTGACGATGGCCACCGGCAGGGGCTTCAGGTGGTGGTTCAGCGCCTCCGACAGGCGGAACGGGTCCCAGTCGCGCTCCATGTCGCAATGGGCCACCTGCCCCAGCCCGTGCACCCCGGCATCGGTGCGCCCGGCGGCGGCGATGGTGTGATCGCGCCTTTCCAGCTTCGCAAGCGCAGCTTCGATCGCCCCCTGAACCGAGGGCTGATCCGCCTGCCTCTGCCATCCGGCAAAGGGGGCTCCGTGATATTCGACCTGAAGGGCATAACGTGGCATGAGGCGCGATCTACTTCAGGCGTGCCGCCTTCCGCAATGCCTTCGTCTTGGAAAGCGCGCGCCCGGCCTCTATCTTGGGTCCAGAACATTTCCGACAGGGCAGGAGCGCACTTGGCACTCGACTTCACCTCGCTCGCCGACGGGCTGACACGGCAGATCGAAAGCGTCGGCGACCAGCTGTCGGAAACCTTCTTCGAGCCGGTGATCCGGCTTGGCGTCACCGGCATGGCACGGGCGGGCAAGACCGTCTTCATCACCTCTCTGGTGGCGAACCTGCTGAACCGGGGGCGGATGCCGGGGCTTACGGCGCAGGCCGATGGCCGGATCCTCGCGGCCTATCTGCAACCCCAGCCCGACGATACCCTGCCCCGCTTCGATTACGAGGCGCATCTGGCGGCGCTGACCGGCCCGCAGCCCTGGTGGCCCGACAGCACCCGCTCGATCTCTGAGCTGCGGATCAGCTTCCGCGTCCGCCCCACCGGGCTGCTGGGCGGCGTCTCGGGGCCGCGCACGGTGCATCTCGATATCATCGACTACCCGGGCGAATGGCTGCTGGACCTCGGCCTGATGGAGAAATCCTATGCCCAGTGGTCCGAGACGGTGCTGGCAAGGATGCGCACCCGCCCCTTCGCCGCCGAGAGCCTTGCGGCGCTGGAAGCCGCGCGCGGACAGGACAGCTGGGCCGAACCCGGGGTGCAGGCGCTGACCCGGGGCTACACCGCCTATCTCCATGCCGCGCGGGGCGCCGGGCTCTCGGATGTGACGCCGGGCCGGTTCCTGATGCCCGGGGACCTGGACGGCTCTCCGGTGTTGACCTTCGTGCCACTGCTGCCCGAACCCCATGCGCCGCGCCGTGGCCTCTGGCGCGAGATGGAGCGCCGTTACGACGCCTATAAATCCCGCGTGGTGAAGCCCTTCTTCAGCCGCCATTTCTCGCGCATCGACCGGCAGGTCGTGCTGGTCGATGCGCTCTCGGCAATCCATGCCGGGCCGCAGGCGGTCGAGGACCTGAACCGCGGACTTGAGGGAATCCTGGCCGCCTTCCGCCCCGGGCGCAACGCCTGGCTGTCGCGGCTGCTGCTGGGCAAGCGGGTGGAACGGATCCTCTTCGCCGCCACCAAGGCCGATCACCTGCACCATGCCCAGCACCCCCGGCTGACCGCGATCCTCGAGGCGCTGGTGGCCCAGGCGGCCTCGCGCGCCGATTTCGCCGGGGCGGACACAAGGGCCATGGCGCTGGCCTCCCTGCGCACCACGGTCGAAGAGACCCGCCGCCACGGCACGCTTGATCTGGACTGCGTGCGCGGGCGGCTGGCCGATGGCCGCCAGGCCGCGCTCTATCCCGGCGAATTGCCCGAGGATCCCACCCGGATCACCCGCGGCCACCTGTCGGGGGAACGCTGGCTGGACGGTGACTACCAGCTGATGAACTTCGCCCCCGCCGTGATTTCCCTGAAGCCCGGCGAGGGGCCGCCGCATATCCGCCTCGACAAGGCGGCGCAGTTCCTGATCGGGGACAAGCTGTGAGCCTGCCCCGGATCGAGCCCGCCCGCCCCCGTGACATCCCGGGCCTGGCGCGCGTGCTCTGGAGCTTCACCCGCACGACCCCCTGGATGCCGCGCGCCCGCTCGCGCGCGCAGGACCTCGCGCTGCTCGGCCGGCTGGTGCTGCGCGGCACCGTCAGGCTGATCCGCGACGAGGCCGGCCCCTGCGCCTTCATCGCCCGCGAGGGCGGACAGGTGCTGGCGCTCTACGTCCATGCCCGGGCGCGTCGCCGGGGCCTTGGCCGGGTGCTGATGCGTGACGCCCAGACCCGGGCCGACTGGCTGGCGCTCTGGACCCCTGCGGCCAGCCACGAGGCCCGCCGCTTCTACGCCGCCCACGGCTTTGCCACCGCCGGCTATGGCGACGGCAGCGGCAATGATGAATCCCTGCCCGAGGTGCTGATGGTCTGGCAATCCTCGCGCCCCGCCGCCGAACGGAGAGCCGCATGAGCGACACCCCCCGCAAGCCCCCCGCCCCCGTGCTGATCGAACTGGACGAGGGCCAGGGCGCCAGCCCCGACCAGGCGCCGCCGATCCCCGATCACGAGGACGAAGCGCCCCGGGGCCAGGCGATGCAGACGGCGGCGGTGCTGGCCGCACGGCGCGGCTCGCGGCTGGCGAAATGGTTCTGGTCGCTGCTGCTGGCGCTGGTGGGCATCGTCGTCTCGGCAACAGCCTGGAATTTTGCCACCGGCCTCATCGCCGCAACGCCCTGGCTGGGCTGGCTGGTCAGCGCCCTGATCGCGGCCTTCGTGCTGGTGGCGCTGGCCATCGTGGTAAAGGAGGCGACGGCCTTCGCGCGCCTTTCCCGCGTCGACCGGCTGCACGAGATGGCGCAGGAGGCCCTGGCGACCGAAGACCTCGCGAAGGCGCGGGCCCATGCAAAGGCGCTGGCCGCGCTCTATGCCGGGCGCGCCGATCTGAAATGGGGCCTGGCCCGGATGGCCGAGCGCCGCGACGAGCAGCTCGACGCGACTTCGCTGCTGATGCTGAGCGAAACGGAACTGCTGGCCCCCCTCGACCGCGCCGCCCGCGCCGAGGCCGAGGCCGCCGCCCGCCAGGTTGCCACGGTGACAGCGCTGGTGCCACTGGCCTTCGCCGACGTGATCGCGGCGCTTTCGGCAAACATCCGCATGATCCGCCGCATCGCCGAGATCTACGGTGGCCGCTCCGGCACGCTCGGCTCCCTGCGGCTGCTGCGCGCGGTGATGACCCACCTTGTCGCCACAGGCGCCGTCGCGGTGGGCGATGACCTTGTGCATTCGGTGCTGGGCGGCACGCTCCTCGCGCGTCTTTCCCGCCGGTTTGGCGAAGGGGTCGTCAACGGCGCCCTCACCGCCCGCGTCGGCGTGGCCGCGATGGAAGTCTGCCGCCCGATGCCCTTCTCTCCCTCGCGCCGCCCGAAGGTCGGGCAGGTCATCCAGCGCGCCCTGACCGGGCTGTTCGGCCCCAAAGAGAGCTGAGCACCTGCGGCAGATCGCACGACGCCTCCGGCGGGGATATTTATGGCCAGATGAGAGAGCCGGGGCGCTAGAAAGTGGTGCGCTCGGGAATAGGTCCAAGCTTCCATCACCTGGCTTCAAATATCCCCGCCGGAGGCATCCCGACCTTTCGGACAGGGCAACGTCCGGGCGACAGCGACCCTCTGGACGCTTGCCCGGACGGGGTGTAGAAGCGCCCCATGATGACCAGAGTTCCTTTCGCAATCATCATTCGAATTACATGCCCGGCGCTCTGCACCTGAGCAGCCGGGACAAGGCGTATGGGAACCCGCGCCGCCATTCTTCCAGACATGACCGAGCCCCGAACGGATCGAAAAGATGTGCGCCGAGACGCCTGACTACAAAGACACCCTGACTCTGCCGAAAACCGACTTCCCCATGCGCGCGGGCCTGCCCAAGCGCGAGCCCGAGTGGCTGGACCGCTGGGAGAAGATCGGCATCTACGACCAGCTGCGCGCCAAGGCGAAGGCAAGCGGCGACACCCGCACCCCCTTCACGCTGCACGACGGCCCTCCCTATGCCAACGGCCATCTGCACATCGGCCACGCGCTGAACAAGACGATCAAGGACATGATCGTGCGCAGCCACCAGATGATGGGCCATGATGCGCGCTATGTCCCCGGCTGGGACTGCCACGGCCTGCCCATCGAATGGAAGATCGAGGAGCAGTACCGCAAGAAGGGCAAGAACAAGGACGAGGTGAACATCGTCGACTTCCGCCAGGAATGCCGCAAGTTCGCCGAAGGCTGGGTCGATGTTCAGCGCGAGGAATTCAAGCGCCTCGGGATCACCGGCAACTGGGCCGATCCCTACCTGACCATGAACTTCCATGCCGAGCGCGTCATCGCCGAGGAATTCATGAAGTTCCTGATGAACGGCACGCTCTACCAGGGCTCCAAGCCCGTGATGTGGTCGCCGGTCGAGAAGACCGCCCTGGCCGAGGCCGAGGTCGAGTACCACGACAAGGAAAGCTTCACCATCTGGGTGAAGTTCAAGGTCGCGAACCCCGGTCATGACCTGGAAGGCGCCCATGTCGTCATCTGGACCACGACCCCCTGGACGATCCCGTCCAACAAGGCCGTCGTCTTCGGCGCCGACTATGCCTATGGCCTCTACGAGGTCACCGGCACGCCGGAGGAATGCTGGCTGAAGGTAGGCGAGAAATACCTGCTGGCCGACAAGCTGGCGGCGGCGACCTTCGCCAAGGCGCGCATCTCGGAAGACCAGTGGACCCGCCTGCGCGACGTCCCGACCGAGGAACTGGCCACGCTCGGCCTCAAGCACCCCCTCGCCGGCGCCGAAGGCGCGAACGGCGAATGGGACGACCTGCGCGACTTCCGCGCCGCGCCCTTCGTCACCGACGAGGAAGGCACCGGCTTTGTCCATTGCGCGCCCTCGCACGGGATGGAGGAATACGAGCTTTACCGCGATCTTGGCATGCTGGAGCAGGTCCTGACCTACAACGTCATGGACGATGGCGGCTTCCGCGCCGACCTGCCCTTCTTCGGCGGCAAGTACATCCTGAACCGCAAGGGCGGCGAGGGCGATGCCAACAAGACCGTCATCGAGAAGCTGATCGAGGTCGGCGGGCTGATGGCGCGCGGCAAGATCAAGCACTCCTACCCGCATTCCTGGCGCTCCAAGGCGCCGGTGATCTTCCGCAACACGCCGCAGTGGTTCGCCGCCATCGACCGCAAGGTCGGCGACAAGCAGGACCAGTATGGCGAGACGATCCGCGACCGCGCCCTGAAATCCATCGAAGAGCTGGTCAAGTTCACCCCCGCCACGGGCAAGAACCGCCTGCATTCCATGATGGAAACCCGGCCCGACTGGGTGCTGTCGCGCCAGCGCGCCTGGGGCGTGCCGCTGACCTGCTTCACCAAGGTCGGCGCCCTGCCGACCGATGCGGACTTCCTGCTGCGCGATCCGGCGGTCAATGCCCGCATCACCGAGGCCTTCGAGGCCGAGGGCGCGGATGCCTGGTACAAGGACGGCGCCAAGGAACGCTTCCTGGGTGAAGGCTACAACGCGGAGGAATGGACCAAGGTCGATGACGTTCTGGACGTGTGGTTCGACAGCGGCTCGACCCATGCCTTCGTGCTGCGCGACCGCGAGGACGGCACCAAGGACGGCATCGCCGATGTCTACATGGAGGGCACCGACCAGCACCGCGGCTGGTTCCACTCCTCCCTGCTCGAAGCCTGCGGGACGCTGGGCCGCGCGCCCTACCGCAACGTGGTGACCCATGGTTTCACGCTGGACGAGAAGGGCAACAAGATGTCCAAGTCGCTCGGCAATACCGTGGCGCCGGCGGATGTGATCAAGCAGTACGGCGCCGACATCCTGCGTCTCTGGGTGGCCCAGGCCGACTACACCGCCGACCAGCGGATCGGCGACACCATCCTGAAGGGCACCGCCGACAGCTACCGCCGCCTGCGCAACACCATGCGCTTCATCCTCGGCTCGCTCGGTGATTTCTCCGAGGATCAGCGGGTTGCCCCCGCCGACATGCCCGAGCTGGAGCAATGGGTGCTGCACCGCCTGGCCGAGCTGGACGTGGTGGTCCAGGAAGGCTACCGCGCCTTCGACTTCCAGGGCGTCTTCCAGGCGGTCTTCAACTTTGCCACGGTGGAGCTGTCGTCCTTCTACTTCGACATCCGCAAGGACGTGCTGTACTGCGATGGCGAGACGCTGCGCGCCCATGCGGCCCGCACCGTGCTGGACCTGCTGTTCCACCGCCTGACCACCTGGCTGGCCCCGGTCCTGGTCTTCACCATGGAAGAGGTCTGGCTGGAGCGCTTCCCGGGCGAGCACAGCTCTGTCCACCTGCAGGACTTCCCGGTGACGCCGGCAGAATGGAAGAACGAGGCCCTGGCCGAGAAATGGGCCAAGGTGCGCCGCGCCCGCCGCGTCGTGACCGCCGCGCTGGAAATCCAGCGGGTCGAGAAGGTCATCGGGGCCTCGCTGGAAGCGGCGCCGGTCGTGCATGTGGAAGACGAGGCCGTTCTGGACGCGCTGAAGTCGGTCGAATTCGATGACATCTGCATCACCTCGGGTCTGTCGCTGACCGGCGATGCGGCCCCGCAGGAAGCCTTCCGCCTGCCGGAAGTTCCGGGCGTCGCCGTGGTCTTCGAGAAGGCCGAAGGCGAGAAATGCCAGCGCTGCTGGAAGATCCTGCCGGATGTGGGCACCCATGCCCATGAAGGCGTCTGCGGCCGCTGCGACAGCGCCCTCGGCTGAGCCTGACAATCTGCACTGACGGAAACGCCCGCTTCCTGCGAAGCGGGCGTTTTCATGTCCAGGGCTCAGGGCTCAGGGCTCAGGGCTCAGGGCTCAGGGCTCAGGGCTCAGGGCTCAGGGCTCAGGGCTCAGGGCTCAGGGCTCAGGGCTCAGGGCTCAGGGCTCAGGGCTCAGGGCTCAGGGCTCAGGGCTCAGGGCTCAGGGCTCAGGGCTCAGGGCTCAGGGCTCAGGGCTCAGGGCTCAGGGCTCAGGGCTCAGGGCTCAGGGCTCAGGGCTCAGGGCTCAGGGCTCAGACAGAATGTCCCTGACGCGGCATTGGCAAGGGGTTCATTACGCACCCGGGCGTCTTCCTGCGTTGCGGGCGGCAGGAGCGTCCTGGGCTCACGGACGTACTGACAGCCAGCGCCTGCCACGGGGTCAGGGGCCGCTTTCCATCGCCAGAGCCTCTTCCGGGCGTCGCGCGCATTGGAAAGCGAACCTCCGGGCCGGGCCCGGGCTGCTTGCCGATCCGCACGGGTTCGATCCCGCTTTCAGGGCCCTTTCGAAGACAGGTTCAGGCGGCGCGGCCCTGCGACTGCACCATCGAGAACAGCCGTTGCACCATCACGTAAAGCCGCGAACTGCCGCCGGGAATATTGGCGCCGTTCGCCTCTGCCTCGGCCACGAGGCCGCGGAACAGCGACATCCGGTCCATCCCGGAGGGGCTTCCGTTGTTGGCCCGGTCGGCCTCCACCAGCGCCTGTTCGATCGGCACGGGGGTGCTGTCCTCCCGGGCGGTGGCGCTGCGGGGACTGGCCTGCGGGCGCCGCTCGGGCACCGGCAGGGGCTGAAGGGCCACGGTTTCGGTCCTTGTGGGCGCCGTCACCGGCGGCATGTTGCCCGTCGGATCCGACAGGGTGGTTCCGGCAGAGACTGCCCCGACCGGCATTGGCCGGATCTCAGTCGAAGCCGCCGGACGGAAGGAGGAAATCGCATCCGTCATCATCTGCGCATACTCCCATCTGCATGGCTCGATGCAGACAGAGTCCTCCTGTTGTCTTTCCAAAAGATGAACATCGGCACAGCTTTTGCCGCGCATTGGCGACAATTGCAGCGGTTGGGGCGCCTGCGACGCCCCGCCGCGGCCCGAAATGGCGCCCGGCCCAGCCCCGTGCCGCCGGGGCTGCCGCCCCACCGTTCCTGATGACCCCCGCCGCTTGGGGGGCAAGCCCACCCGGGCCGAACCGGCCCGCCACATACCGCCCATCGCCGGGCGGCGCGGATCGCGGTATGAACGATTCTCCCTTCGAAAGGATTGAGATGCCCCGGATCAGCCTGATGACACCGACCGGACGGTTCTGGATCGAGGACCGCGACGGTTTCCTGACCCGCAGCGGCTGGGGCCTGCCCGAAGAAGAAGCAGACAGCCCCCTGCTGCGAATTGCCGCGCAGCAGGTCGCGGCCTATTTCGCCGGGGATCTGCGCCGGTTCGATCTGCCGATGCAGGTGGCGGGATCGGAATTTCAGAGCCAGGTCTGTGCCGCCATTGCCGCGATCCCCTTCGGAGAGACCCGCCGTTACGGCGACCTGGGTGCCACGCTGGCCGCGCCCGCGCGGGCGGTCGGCCAGGCCTGCGGGCACAATCCCCTGCCGCTGTTCATCCCCTGCCACCGGGTCATGGGCAGCCGAGGTCTGGGCGGGTTCTCGGGCGCCGGCGGGGTCGAGACGAAGGTGGCGCTGCTGCGCCACGAAGGCGCGGCCTCCCTGCTGATCTGACGCAAAAGGGCGCCCCGAAAACGGGACGCCCCTTTGAAACACCTGCGCCGAAGCGCGGATCGCCTCAGGTCACGGCGGTCAGCTTGGCCGCAGGCTGGCGGGCGTTCTGGTCGATGAACTCCAGCACCAGCGGGCGGATGTTGTTGCGCCAGGACGAGCCGGCAAAGATGCCGTAATGGCCCGCGCCGGGCTCCAGATGGCTGGCCTTCTTCTTGGCATCAAGGCCGGTCAGCAGATCCAGCGCCGCCACGCATTGCCCGGGCGCCGAGATGTCGTCCTTCTCACCTTCCACGGTCTTCACGGCGACATCGGTGATGCGCCCGATATCGACCGGGTGACCGTTGATGGTGAAGCAGTTCTTGGCGATCTCGCTGTCCTTGAAGATCCGCTCCACGGTCGAAAGGTAGAACTCGGCCGTCATGTCCATCACGGCAAGGTATTCGTCGTAGAAGCGGTTGTGCGGGTCCAGATCGGTGGCCTCACCGCGCGCGACGCGGAAGATCTGCTCGGTGAAGGCCTTCGAATGGCGGTCGAGGTTCATCGAGATGAAGGAGGTCAGCTGCAGCAGGCCCGGATAGACCTGACGGCCAAAGCCCTTGTATTTCGCGCCCACGGTCTGGATCGACATCTGTTCGAGCTGGCCCATGGAGACGCGGTTGCCGAAATCGGTCACTTCGGTCGGGGTCGCATCGGGGTCGATCGGGCCGCCGATCAGCGTCAGCGTGGAGGGCTGCGCCTCGGGGAAGATCTCGGCCAGGTAGGCGGTGGCGGCCAGCACCAGCGGTGCGGGCTGGCAGACCGCGATGACGTTCACGTCCGGCCCCAGCTCCTTCATGAAATCGACGCAGTAGAGCGTGTAATCCTCGACGTCGAACTTGCCTTCGGACACCGGGATGTCGCGGGCATTGTGCCAGTCGGTGATGTAGACCTCGCAGTCGGGCAGCAGCGACACCACGGTCGAGCGCAGGAGGGTCGCGTAATGCCCCGACATCGGTGCCACCAGAAGCACCTTGCGCAGCCGCGCCTCGCGGTCCTGAACGCGGAAGTGGATCAAATCGCCGAAGGGCCGCTCCACCGCCTTTTCGACGCTGACCAGATGATCGCGCCCATCCTCGCAGAGCACCGAATGGATGCCCCAGTCGGGCTTGGCAACCATCCGCTTGTAGGCCCGTTCAGTGACCTCGCCCCAGGCCGCCATCAGCGTCAGCGCCGGGTTCGAAACCAGCGAGAAGGCCGGGTAGGACGCGAAGCTCAGTGCCGAAGAACCCATCCATTGCTGGGTATTGCGCACTGTCTCCATAAGGTCGTAGCTTGGAAAGAAACGCATTGCCGTCTCCTGTTGGCGGGACCCGCCCCGCGGTTTTCATGGCACGGGCACCGCCCCGGATCGCGCGAGAGAGTTGGCGTCAGGGCATGGGTCGCATGCTGCAGGGCAGAAAATAAGGGGGAATCATGGATATGACAACAGACGACACCCGAGGCGAAACGTCTCCTCCCCCCAAACATCTGGAAAAACTGAATGAAAACCTCACGAGAGTGGAGGCGCTGCAGCAGCGGCTCCTGGCCGCCGTCAAGGAGCGTCACGCCGCCAACCCGGGATTGAACGCACCCGACCCGACGCTCTTTGCACGTGCGGCGGGCGCCTACTGGGCCGAGATGGTCCAGAACCCGGCCCGCATCTTCGAGCATCAGCTGAACTACTGGGGCGCCTCGGTGAAGCACTTCCTTGAGGCCCAGCAGGCGCTGGCCAGCGGCAAGCTGATCGCGCCGCCCGACCTTGGCCCCGCCGACCGCCGCTTCGAGAATCCGATCTGGAAAAGCCATCCCTATTTCAACTTCATCAAACAGCAATATCAGCTTAACGCCGCTGCCATCGCGAAGGCCGTCGAGGATGCCGAGGACATGGCTCCGGTCGAGAAGAAGCGGCTCAAGTACTTTACCCAGCAGATCGTCGACATGATGGCGCCGACGAACTTCCTGGCCACCAATCCCGATGCGCTGGAAAAGGCCATCGAGACCGACGGCGAAAGCCTGATCAAGGGCCTGGAAAACCTGGTGCTGGACCTGGAGCGCAACCACGGAGAGATGCTGGTGCGCCTCTCGGACGAGGAAGCCTTCGAGATCGGTCGCAACATCGCCACCACCGAGGGCGAGGTCGTCTATCGCAACCGCCTGCTGGAGCTGATCCAGTATGCGCCGCGCAGCGAGAAGGTCCATGCCACGCCGCTGATCATCTTCCCGCCGTGGATCAACAAGTTCTACATCCTCGACCTGAAGGAGAAGAACTCTCTCATCCGCTGGATCACCGAACAGGGTTACACGCTGTTCATCGTGTCCTGGGTCAACCCCGACCGCAGCTACCGCGACGTGGGCCTTGAGGAGTACATCGAGGAGGGCTTCCTCGACACCATCGAACAGGTCAAGCGGATCACCGGCCAGAAACAGGTCAACGCGGTGGGCTACTGCATTGCCGGCACCACGCTGAACCTGACGCTGGCGCTGATGAAGAAACGCCGCGACCGCTCGGTCAAGTCGGCCACCTTCTTCACCACGCTGACCGATTTCGGCGACCAGGGCGAATTCACCCCCTTCCTCACCGACGATTTCGTCGATGCGATCGAGCAGGAGGTGAAGGACGAGGGGATCATGCGCAGCTTCATCATGTCGCGCACCTTCTCTTTCCTGCGGGCCAACGACCTGATCTACCGGCCCGCGATCCGCGCCTACATGATGGGAGAGGCGCCCCCGGCCTTCGACCTGCTGTACTGGAACGGCGACGGCACCAACCTGCCCGCCAAGATGGCCACCCAGTACCTGCGCCAGCTCTGCCAGGGCAACGAGTTCGTCAATGACGGCATCGAACTGCTGGGCGAACGTCTGCATGTCTCCGATGTCGATGTGCCGATGTTCTCGATCACCTGCGAAAGCGATCACATCGCCGCCTGGCGGGCTTCCTACATCGGCTTCATGAAGACCGCCTCGAAGGACCGCACCTTCCTGGTGTCGCAGTCCGGCCATATCGCCGGCATCGTCAACCCGCCCTCGAAGAAGAAGTACGGGCATTACGTGAATCCCGACCTGCCCGCCGATCCGCAGGCCTGGTGGGACGGTGCCGATTTCCACGAAGGCTCCTGGTGGCCCCGCTGGGAAGCCTGGCTGTCGGGCCGGTCGGGCCGGATGATTCCCGCCCGCGAACCGGGCGATGCGACTCACCCGCCGCTGTCTCCGGCCCCCGGAACTTACGTGAGGGCACCACTTCCGGCCTGAGGCGGTGTCCGAATGCCCAGAAACATAACGGTTTCCCCTGTGACATTCTGCATCGCAGAAAAATCTTGATTTGCTGCGCTGCAGCATCCATACTTCAGATACCGGAATTCGGGGGGCCACTCGCGAACCCCGCTGCCAGAAGAGGATGGACTAATGGCAAAAACCCAGGACTTCACCGCAATCATGAAAGACTTCATGGGCGCATTCCCCGTCGACACCTCCGCCATGGAAGATGCCTTCAAGACCCAGGCAACCCTGGGCGAGAAGCTCTCGGCAGTCGCTCTGGATGCCGCGTCGAAGTCGACCGACCTGTCCACCAAGTGGACCAAGGACACCCTGGCCAAGATGACCGACCTGTCGAAAGCCAAGGCCGAGCCCGCCGACTACGCCAAGGCGATCACCGATTTCGCTTCGGCCTATGCCGAGATGTCGGCCGAGAACATGGCGGCCTTCGCCGAGATCGCGAAGAAGGTGCAGACCGACACCGTCGAGCTGATGATGGCCGCCGGCAAGGACATGTCCGAAGAAGCCTCTGCCATGATGCAGAAGGCCACCAAGGACGCCTCGACCGCCGCCAAGAAGGCCACCACCGCCGCCGCGGCCAAGTGATCCCGACGCGGCCCCCGGTCGGGTCGCGGACCGTAGATTTCAGCGCCCCCAGGCTCCTCCCCCCCGTGTGACGGGGGCGCGATCAAGCAGGGCGGGTCCCAGGACCCGCCCTTTTTGCTGTGCGGAAGGCCCCTTCCCGCGCCATACGTCGGCGTATGCCATTTCGCCCCGCCGGGGGCCTCCCCGACCGCAAGCTGCCTGCGCGGCATTGCTAAAGCTTTCCTTTTTCGAAACGCTCCTCTAGGCTCTGCTGCAGCGCTGCATCTTCGGGAGGGAAAGCCAGTGGCAGAACAGCAGTCTCCGCTTCTCATCAAGCGTTACGCCTCGCGGCGGCTCTACAATACGGAGACCAGCGATTACGTGACCCTTGAGGATATCTCCGGCTTCATCCGCGAAGGCCGGGATGTGCAGATCGTCGACCTCAAGTCCGGCGACGACCTGACCCGCCAGTACCTGCTGCAGATCATCGCAGAGCACGAGAGCCGGGGCGAGAACGTGCTGCCGCTGAACGTGCTGACCGACCTGGTGCGCAGCTATACCACCAACGCCGGTTCCGTCGTGCCGCAGTTCCTCGCCGCCTCCTTCGAGATGCTGCGCGACGGCCAGTCGAAGATGATGGAGAACATGAAGACGGTGAACCCGATGATGGCGAACATGCCCGGGTTCGACGCCATGCAGGCCCAGCAGGAAGCCTTCCTGAAGGCGATGACCGGCGGCTTTTCCGGCGGCTGGAGCGCCCCGGACAAGAAGGAAACGGATGGCGCGGGCGATGACCTGACGCAGATCCGCAAGCAGCTGGCAGAGCTTCAGCAGAAACTCTCCAAGCTCAGCTGAGATGACGGCAAGCCCCGGCCGGATCACCCTCTGGGGGATCGAGGTCTTCGTCGCCGCCGCGGAGGAGCGCTCGATCTCCGCCGCGGCCCGCAGGCTCGGGGCCAGCCCCTCGGCGGTCTCCCAGCAGCTCACCAACCTGGAGGCCGCGCTCGGCGTCAGCCTGCTGCAGCGCACCGCCCGCCCCCTCACCCTCACCCCCAAGGGCGAGGCCTTTCGCCGCCGCGCCCAGTCGATCCTGAACGAGGCCGCCCAGGCCCGCGCCGAACTGGCCGTCGCCGGTCAGCCCGGCTTCGCCCGGCTGCGCCTCGGCATGATCGAAGATTTCGAATCCGAGGTCACGCCGCCCCTTCTGATCCGTATGGCAGACCGCTTCCCCGACACCCGCTTCCTGCTGGAGACCGGGGCCAGCCATTTCCTTGCCGACCAGCTGGAAGCCGAGGCGCTGGACCTGATCGTCACCGCCGAACTGGCCGCCCCCGCCCCCTGGGCCGAGGTGCATCCGATCCTGTCGGAGACCTTCATCGTCGCCGCCCCGCGCGGCGCGATCCGCCCCGGCCCGCATTGCCTTGACGCGCTGAAGCGGATGCCGCTGGTGCAGTACACGACCCGTCACTACATGGGCCGTCTGATCGCCACGCATCTTGCGCAGCAGAACCTGCGGCTGAACCACCGCTTCGAGCTCGACAGCTACCACGCCATCCTGGAACTGGTGCGCGCCGGCACCGGCTGGACGATCCTGCCGCCACTGGCACTGATCCGCACCCATCGCCTGGCCGGCGCCCTCGACCTGCTGCCCCTGCCCTTTGCGCCGCTCGAACGCCGCATCGTGCTGACCGCCCGCGCCGGCATCCTCCAGGACGCCCCCGCCGGCATCGCCGCCGAACTGCGGGCCCTGCTCATCCCGCTGCTGCGCGACGCCCCCGACCTGCCGCCGCTGCTGCGCGACACGATCCGCATCCCCGCGCCCTGAGCCCTTTCATCTTTCCCCAAATATGCCCGCCGGAGGCTTCGCCCCGCCGGGGCGAAATCCCTCGAAAAAGCGAAAGGGCCGGACAAACCGCCCGGCCCTTCCAAGGTCACATGTCCCGAAGGCTTACTTCAGCGCCTTGTCGGTGATCTCATGGGTCCAGGCGCCCTCCGGCTCCTTGGTGATCGCCGGGTTGTCCTCGGAAACGGCCGACAGCAGCGTCTTCACGGTCTGCTCGTAATCCGCCGGATCCAGCGCCCCGTCCGAGCCCTCGGTCAGCTTGGCGACTTCCTTCATCATGTATTCCTGGTGCTCCAGGGTCTGGGCACCGGTCTCGTCATTGTCGAGCACGATCTGCGCGGCCTCGTCGGGATGGGCCTCGGCGTATTTCCAGCCCTTCATCGAGGCGCGCACGAAGCGGACCATCTTGTCGTCGAACTTCGGATCCTTCAGGTCGTCTTCCTTGACGTAGAGACCGTCCTCCAGCATCCCGAAGCCCATGTCGAGGTAGTTGAAGACGGTCAGATCCTCAGGCTTGTAGCCCGCGTCCAGCACCTGACCATATTCGTTGTAGGTCATGGTCGAGATGCAGTCGGCCTGGCCCTGGATCAGCGGATCGACCGAGAAGGCCTGCTTGACCACGGTCACGCCATCGGGGCCCGCGCCATCGGTCTTCAGACCCAGATGCGCCATCCAGGCGTAGAAGGGGTATTCGTTGCCGTAGAACCAGACGCCCAGGGTGTGGCCGGCCAGGTCTTCGGGCTTCTCGATGCCGGCGCTCTTCAGGCAGGTCAGCTGCAGGCCGCCCTTCTTGAAGGGCTGGGCGATGTTGACCAGCGGCACGCCGCGTTCGCGTGCGGCCAGGGCGGCGGCCATCCAGGTGGTGATGACATCGGCACCGCCGGCGGCGATCACCTGCTCGGGGGCGATGTCGGGGCCGCCGGCCTTGATGGTGACATCCAGGTCCTCGTCCTTGTAATAGCCCTTGTCCTGCGCGACGTAATAGCCCGCGAACTGCGCCTGGGTGACCCATTTCAGCTGCAGCGTCACCTCGTCGGCGGCCTGGGCCGCACCGGCCGTGGCGCCCAGGGCCAGCGCCCCGACAATCCAGTTCTTCATCTTCATTCTCCCAGTTGCGTCCCCGATTTTCCGGAGGGACTTCATCTTCTTTGCGAGGGGTGCCAGTAGGTCACCCCGCGTTCCAGGAGCGCCAGCGCCCCGTAGAACAGTGATCCCGACAGCGCGGCCACGACGATCTCGGCCCAGACCATGTCCAGCGCGAGCTGCCCCACCGATGTTGAGATGCGAAAGCCCATGCCCGCAATGGGCGATCCGAAGAACTCGGCGACAATCGCGCCGATCAGCGCCATGGTCGATGAAATCTTCAGCCCGTTGAAAACGAAGGGCATGGCGGCGGGCAGGCGCAGCTTCCAGAAGCCCTGCCAATAGGTTGCGGCCCAGGTCTTCATCTGGTCGCGCTGCATCGCGCTGGTCTCCTGGAGGCCGGCGGTGATGTTCACCAGCATCGGGAAGAACACCATGACGACGACCACGGCGGCCTTGGACTGCCAGCCGACGTTGAACCACATGACGAAGATCGGCGCGATGCCGACGATCGGCAGGGCGGCGACGAAAGCTCCCACGGGCAGGATGCCGCGCTTCAGAAAATCGCTGCGGTCGACCAGAATGGCGACCCCGAAGGCGGCGGCACAGCCGATCACATAGCCCGAGAGCACGCCCTTCACGAAGGTCTGCACGAAGTCGGTCCACAGGATCGGGATCGAGGCCGCGAACTTGACGGCGATCTGGCTGGGCGGCGGCAGCACCACCATGGGCACGTTCAGCCCCCGCACCAGCAGCTCCCAGACCACCAGGATGGTGACGCCGAAGACCACCGGCACCGCCAGCGCCACCGCGCGGGTGCCCCGGGCCGGACCATTCGACAGCTTGACGTTCAGGTACCAGGCCAGGATCCAGAACAGCAGGGCCGCAATCACGAGCGCCATGACAGCTCTCCCTTCCTCTTGCACGCGGGGGTCATCGGCTCAGCCCCATCCGCTTCAGCGTGCCCCGTTCCAGGACACCGATGAGGGCGACGAGGCCCGCCGCCAGCACCGCCGTCGCCAGCAGCGCCGCCCAGATCTGCACGGTCTGGCCATAGTAGCTGCCCGCCAGCAGGCGGAAGCCCAGGCCCTGCCCGCCCCCCGCCGGCAGCTCGCCGACGATGGTGCCCACAAGGCTGGCCGCCACACCGATCTTCAGAGAGGCGAAGAGATAGGGCACCGAGGCCGGCAGTCGCAGCTTCCAGAAGGTCTGGGCGCGCGTGGCGCTCCAGGTCCGCACCAGGTCCATGTCCATGGCCGAGGGGCTGCGCAGCCCCTTCACCATGCCCACGACCACCGGGAAGAAGCTGAGATAGGCCGAGATGATCGCCTTCGGCATCAGCCCCTGCACCCCGAAAGAGGCCAGCACCACGATGATCATCGGCGCGATGGCCAGGATCGGGATGGTCTGCGAGGCGATGGCCCATGGCATGACCGACATGTCCATGGCCCGGCTGTGCACGATGCCCACGGCCAGCAGGATCCCCCCGACCGAGCCGATGGCGAAACCGGCCAGCGTCGCGCTCAGCGTCACCCAGCCATGGAACACCAGGCTTCGCTTGGAGGTCGGCTTGACGTCGACCGTGGTCTTCCAGAGCTCCTGGACGATCTGGTGCGGGGCCGGAAGCCGCGGCTTGGCCTGCTCCCAGGTCTGCGCCCATTGGCCGGGGTTGCGCGCGGCAAGGACGAAGGCCGACATGTCGCGCCGCGCCTGCACCCCCTCGGGGCTGATCACTGCGCCCTGGCGCTCTGCCGTCTGCAGTGCGAACTTGATGTTCATCGGAATGCAGGCCGCGTACCAGAAGGCCATGATCGCCGCCACGACGACCAGGACAGGGAAAATCACCCGGGTCATGGGCGCGCCCTCCCCCATTCATCTTTCCCCAAATATGCATGTTGCTCGGTCTGCGACTGTCGCGACGTGCATATTTTTAGAAAGATGAAAGGATTATCGGCTTTCTTTGCGGAGCGGTACAGGCAGGCATGCCGATGACCGCGAAAGGTGAAAGGAGAGCCCGCGTCTTCACCCCAACCGCGGGGCGGCACCGGGGGACGGAGGGCGCCCGATGTCCTCCGGGCCGCAGCGGGGGCACAGGGATCAATCGTAGGCATGGCCGGCCCTCAGCCCATCGCGGACGCGATGGGCAATCTCCAGGAATTCCGGGCTGTCGCGGATGTCCAGCGGACGCTCCTTCGGCAGCGGGCTCTCGATCACGTCGGTGATCCGGCCCGGGCGCGGTGACATCACCACGATCTTGGTCGACAGGTACACCGCCTCGGGGATCGAATGGGTGACGAAGCCGATGGTCTTGCCGGTGCGGGCCCAGAGCTTGAGCACCTCCTCGTTGAGGTGATCGCGGACGATCTCGTCCAGGGCACCGAAGGGTTCGTCCATCAGCAGAATGTCGGCATCGAAAGCCAGCGCCCGCGCGATCGAGGCGCGCTGCTGCATGCCGCCCGAAAGCTGCCAGGGGAATTTCTTGCCGAAGCCGGAAAGCTCCACCAGGTCGAGGACCTTTTCCACCCGGGCGTCCTGTTCGGATTTCGGGAAGCCCATGATCTCCAGCGGCAGCTTGATGTTGCCGGCAATGGTGCGCCAGGGATAGAGCCCCGCCGCCTGGAAGACATAGCCGTAGGCACGGGCGCGGCGCGCCTCGTCCGGGCTCATGCCGTTGACCGTGAGCTTGCCGCCCGTGGGGGTTTCCAGCGCCGCGATGCAGCGCAGGAAGGTCGTCTTGCCACAGCCAGAGGGGCCGATGAAACTGACGAAATCGCCCTTGTGGATCTGGAGATTGACGTCCCGGAGCGCCTGCACCGGGCCGTCGTTGGTCTGGAAGGTCAGGTCGAGGTGCTTGGCCTCGATGACCGGATTGCCGTTCACTGATTAGGTCTCCCTGTCTTGCGGCCCGTTTGGCTGGGCTCTTGTCGGCGGCGGCCCCGCGGGGCCGCCGTGGTGCCGGGTCTCAGACGCCGGCCGGGATGTTGAGGGGATCGCGCTGCACCGAGCGGGGCGAGTTCAGCGCCTTCCATTTCGACAGCGCCGTGGCGGCCGAGTTGAAGGCGGGACGCGGCACGAAGCGGCCCCGACCGGGCTGCGGCTGGGAGTTCTGGCCCCAGGCCCAGATGACCTCTCCGCGCGACAGGGTGTAGCGCGCCTGGGCCGTGACCTTGGTGCCCTCGAAGACGTTGTAGTCGATGATCGACTTGTGGTTCGAGGCCGAGATCGTTTTCGAAATCTTCGGATCCCAGACCACGATATCGGCATCGGCGCCGGGCATGATCGCGCCCTTCTTCGGGTAGATATTGAGGATCCGCGCGATGTTGGTCGAGGTGACGGCGACGAATTCCTCGGGCGTCAGGCGCCCGGTTTCGACCCCTTGGGTCCAGAGCACCGCGAGGCGTTCCTCCAGCCCGTTGGTGCCGTTCGGGATCTTGGTGAAATCGTTCAGCCCCATGCGCTTCTGTTCGGTGGTGAAGGCGCAGTGGTCGGTGGCCACGACCTGAAGGGATCCCGATTGCAGCCCCGCCCAGAGGCTGTCGTGGAATTCGCGGCCCCGGAAGGGCGGCGACATCACGCGGCGCGCCGAATGATCCCAGTCGGTCGAGAGATATTCGTCATGGTCCAGCGTCAGGAACTGCACCAGCGGTTCGCCATAGACGCGCATCCCCTTCTGGCGGGCGCGGCGGATAGCCTCGTGCGCCTGTTCGCAGGAGACGTGCACCACATAGAGCGGCGTGCCGGCGGCATCGGCGACGGTGATGGCGCGGTTGGTCGCCTCGCCCTCGAATTCCGGGGGGCGGGAACGGGCGTGCCATTCCGGGCCGGTCTTGCCCTCGGCCAGGAATTTCTTCTGCATCAGATCGACCAGATCGCCGTTTTCCGCATGGACCATCGGCAGCGCGCCCAGTTCCACGCAGCGCGAGAAGGAGGCGAACATCTCGTCGTCCTCCACCATCAGCGCGCCCTTGTAGGCCATGAAGTGCTTGAAGGAGTTCACCCCCGCATCGACGGCATATTTCATCTCGTCGAAGATCTGCTCGTTCCAGCCGGTGATCGCCATGTGATAGCCGATGTCGGAACAGATCTGCGGCGCCGACTTGCGGTGCCATTCGTTGATCGCGTTCTTGATGCTGCCATCGGCGCCGGGCAGGCAGAAGTCGATGACCATGGTGGTGCCACCGGCGGCGGCGGCCCAGGTGCCGGTCTCGAAGGTCTCGGCGGCGGTGGTGCCCATGAAGGGCATTTCCAGGTGGGTATGCGGGTCGATGCCGCCGGGGATCACGTAGGCGCCCTCGGCGTCGATATATTCGTCGCCCTTCAGATCCGGCCCGATCTCCTTGATGGTTTCGCCCTCGATCAGGATGTCGGCTTGCACCTGACGGTCCGCGGTGACGACGATGCCACCCTTGATCACCTTGGTCATGTTAAGCTCCCTTGGCTTGCCGGACGCCCGGGTCCGGTTGGCCGGTCAGCTGGCATCCCTGCCCGCGGCCGGCTCTTCGTTCTGCGGGTCCGCCCTGCCGCCATCGTCCGGGGCCTGGGCCGTGCGCGCCGCCGGAAGCAGCGCGCCGGTCTCGCCGGACACAAGGGGCATGTAGCAGACGGTTGTCCTGTCGCACGTCAGCGGCGCGACAGGCGGATCCTGGGGGGCGGCTCCGATCTCGCCGGAGGCCGCGGGGGCGGTTTGGGGCAGCCAGACCAGCAGCGACACCAGAAGACAGCTTGCCGTTCGTGTCGCCCTGCCGGTCATGGCCATCCCTTTCACCCCTGGTTCGGCCGAAAGCCTACTCGACGATCTCCGCCGTCTCCAGCACCGCGTGCAGCAGCACGTCCGCGCCGCCTGCGGCCCAGTCGGAACTGATCTCTTCTGCCTCGTTATGGCTCAGGCCATCGACGCAGGGGCAGAAGATCATCGTGGTGGGGGCGACCTTGGCGGCCCAGCAGGCATCGTGACCGGCGCCCGAGATGATGTCCATGTGGCTGTAGCCCAAGGTATCGGCGGCCTTGCGGACGCGCTCGACCAGCTCCGGGGTGAAGGTCACCGGGTCGAAATGGCCGACCGCCTCGACCGAGCAACCGACGCCGATCTCGGCGCAGATCTCGTCGGCGCGGCGCTCGATCTCGGCGCGCATGGTGTCCAGCTTGGTCTGGCTGGGGGTGCGCAGATCGACGGTGAAGACCACCTTGCCCGGCAGCACGTTGCGCGAGTTCGGGGTGAATTTCACCTGCCCCACACCGGCAACGGCATCGGGCTGGTTGGCCATCGCCACCTCCTGCACCATCTCGAAGATGCGGCTCATGGCAAGGCCCGCATTCACCCGCATCGGCATCGGGGTGGAGCCGGTATGCGCCTCTTTCCCGGTCAGGGTGAATTCCAGCCACCACAGGCCCTGGCAATGGGTGACGACACCGATCTTCTTCTCGGCGGCCTCCAGGATCGGGCCCTGTTCGATATGGTATTCGAAATAGGCGTGCATCTTGCGATCGCCCACCTCTTCCTCGCCCTTCCAGCCGATCCGCTCCAGCTCGGCACCGTAGCTGTCGCCCTCAAGATCGGTGCGCCCGTAGGCATAGTCGAGCGAATGGACACCGGCGAAGACGCCCGAGGCCAGCATGGCGGGGGCAAAGCGCGCGCCCTCCTCGTTGGCCCAGTTGGTGATGACGATCGGGTGCTTGGTCTTGATCTCAAGATCATTCATCGTGCGCACGACTTCCAGCGCCGCCAGCACGCCCAGAACACCGTCGTACTTGCCGCCCGTCGGCTGGGTGTCCAGGTGGCTGCCCATGTAGACCGGCAGCGCCTCCGGGTCGGTGCCCGGACGGGTCATGAACATGGTGCCCATCTTGTCGACGCCCATGGTGCAGCCGGCGGCCTCGCACCAGGACTGGAACAGGCGGCGCCCCTCGGCATCGGCGTCGGTCAGGGTCTGGCGGTTGTTGCCCCCCGCCACGCCCGGCCCCACCTTTGCCATCTCCATGAGGCTCTCCCAGAGTCTCTCACCGTTGATGCGCATGTTTTCCCCGGGTGCGGGCATGGCCTCTCTCCGTCGCTGTTCAGAAAATCCTTTTGACCTTTTGGTCAAAGCCACGCTAGCAGAGGACAGGGGCCAGTCAAGAAATTCACCCCCCGCCGGTCCATTCCCGTCTCCCCCTCCGGAACAGGATGCCCAATCTCTCGGCACCGCCGCCCAGCCCTGGTCGGGAAAGCGCAATCATGTGTCGAAAACCGATGAAATCCCGGGACTTCCGGACCATTCTTGAGGATTTTTCATGGCCATGGACAAGCCCGTACCCCGCACCCGAATCCAGAAGAAGAACATTGCACGAATTTCCGAAGCGGCCCTGTCTGTCTTTTCGACCTATGGCTTCCGCGGCTCGACCGTAGATCAGATCGCCAAGCAGGCAAAGCTGTCGAAACCGAACCTGCTCTACTACTTCCCCTCCAAGGAAGCGATCCACACCCACCTGCTGTCGACTCTGATGGACACCTGGCTGGACCCGCTGCGCGCGCTCGACGACAACGGCGATCCGCTGGAAGAGATCCTGACCTACATGCGCCGCAAGCTGCAGATGAGCCGCGATCACCCCCGCGAAAGCCGCCTCTTCGCCAATGAGATCGTCCAGGGTGCGCCGCGCATCCTGACGCTGCTGGAAACCGACCTGAAACAGCTGGTCGACCAGAAGGCGGCGGTGATCGCGGGCTGGATGGACCAGGGCCGGATCGCGCGGGCCGATCCGCACCACCTGATCTTCTCGATCTGGTCGCTGACCCAGCATTACGCGGATTTCGACGTGCAGGTTCACGCGGTGCTCGGCCCCGAAAAGCCCGATCCCTACCCCGAGGCCGAAGCCTATCTGGTGACCCTCTTCACCCGGATGCTGACGCCCTGATCACTCGGCGACCGGCGGCACGCCGATCTCGGCCAGGTAGATCCGCACCGCCTCCTGGACATGGCGGAAGCGATCGCCGCCCAGATGCGTGCCGCCGAACCACCGGGTGACCACGATGACATGGTTCTCCAGCCCCGCGCGCTCCAGCATCCGCAGGATCACCATGCCGGCGCCGGCCTCGCCATCATCGGCCTTCACCGGCTCCCCCGGCAGCAGAAGCGCCCAGGTGTTATGGGTGGCCTTGGCGAATTTCTTCTTCCGCTTCAGCGCCTTCAGCAATGCTTCGGCCTCGGCCCGGCTCTCCGCCGGCCCGCCGGACACGGCATATTTCGACCCCCGGTCGGAAATCACGCCGTCAAATGTCGTCAGCTCACCCATGGGACCCGCCTACCCCCGGCCCGAAAAAACCACAACCCAAAGCATTTTCTTGTTCCAAATACCTCGGGGGAGTCTCCGACAGGAGACGGGGGCAGAGCCCCCATCACGCCGCAAAGGGCACCGCTTCCGCGACGCGCCCGCCTCCCCGCTCACTCCGCGGCCACGGCACCCGGATTGTTCGGATGGGTCGTCCAGTTCGCGTAAGGCCCGACCACCTTGCCGGTGCGCGGATCGACCTCGCCCTCCTCCAGCTGGCGCATGGTGATGCAGCCCTCGACCGGGCAGACATTGACACAAAGGTTGCAGGCCACGCAGTCCTCGTCCTTCACGGAAAAGACCCGGTCCTCCGACATGTCGATCGCCTGGTGCGAGGTATCCTCGCAGGCGGCATAGCAGCGCCCGCACTTGATGCAGGCCTCCTGGTCGATCTCGGCCTTGGTGACGTAGTTCAGGTTCAGGTGCTGCCAATCGCTGACCCTGGGCGCCGCCATGCCGATGAAATCGGCAGTGCTTTCATAGCCCTTCTCGTCCATCCATTGCGACAGGCCCGAGATCATTTCCTGCACCACCTTGAACCCGTAGGTCATGGCGGCGGTGCAGACCTGCACATTGCCGGCGCCAAGCGCCATGAATTCCGCCGCATCGCGCCAGGTGGTGATGCCCCCGATGCCCGAAATCGGCTTGCCCGCGGTCTCGGGATCGCGGGCGATCTCGGCCACCATGTTCAGGGCGATGGGTTTCACCGCCGGGCCGCAGTAGCCGCCGTGGCTGCCCTTGCCGTCGATCATCGGTTCCGGGCACATCGCGTCCAGATTGACCGAGGTGATCGAATTGATGGTGTTGATCAGGGAAACCGCATCCGCCCCGCCCGCGAAGGCCGCCCGCGCCGGGTAGCGGATATCGGTGATGTTCGGAGTCAGCTTCACGATCACCGGCTTCGAGTAATACATCTTGCACCACTGCGCGACCATGCGGATGTATTCGGGCACCTGCCCCACCGCCGATCCCATGCCGCGCTCGGCCATGCCGTGCGGGCAGCCGAAGTTCAGTTCGATCCCGTCGGCGCCGGTCTCCTCGACCAGCGGCAGGATCGCCTTCCAGGCTTCCTCCTCGCAGGGCACCATGATCGAGACGATCACCGCGCGGTCCGGGTAATCCCTCTTCACCCGGGTGATCTCCTCGAGGTTCGTGTAAAGGTCCCGGTCGGTGATCAGCTCGATATTGTTGAGCCCCAGCAGACGCCGGTCAGCGCCCCAGATCGCGCCGTAGCGCGGCCCGTTGACATTGACCACCGGCGGCCCCTCGCTGCCCAGCGTCTTCCAGACCACGCCGCCCCAGCCGGCCTCGAAGGCGCGGCGGACATTGTACTCCTTGTCGGTCGGCGGCGCCGAGGCCAGCCAGAAGGGGTTGGGGCTGCGAATGCCCAGGAATTCCGTCGTCAGATCAGCCATCTTGGTTCCTCCTTCAGCCGGGCTCAGCCCGCCACCCCCATCAGTGCGGTGTGAATGTCCTCGGCCGCGTCGCGGCCCTCTGCCACGGCGGTCACCGTCAGGTCCTCGCCCCCCGAGGCGCAGTCGCCCCCGGCCCAGACCCCCGGCACAGAGGTCCGCCCGGTCTCCGACACGGCGATCTTGCCGCCCGCGATCTCCAGCCCCCCGGGCACATCCGTCAGGGTCTGGCCGATGGCCTTGAAGACCTGATCGGCGGGCAGGCGGAAGGTTTCTCCGGTGCCCCTCAGGCGGCCATCCACCTCGGCGGTGTATTCCAGCTCGATTTCGGCAACCGCACCGTTACCGTGCAGCGCCATCGGCATCACGTTGGTCAGGATCCTGACCCCCTTCGAGGCCGCCAGATCCTGCTCGAACCCGGAGGCGCCCATGCGCTCGGTGCCGCGCCGATAGGCGATGGTGACATGTTCCGCCCCCAGCAGGCGCGACTGGATGGCCGCGTCGATCGCGGTCATGCCGCCACCGATCACCACCACGTTGCGCCCCACCGGCAGCGCCGCCAGATCCGGGGCCTGGCGCAGCTCGGCAATGAAGGAGACCGCATCCTCGACCCCCGCCTTGCCCTCGCCCACCGCACGCAGGGCATTCACGCCGCCAAGGCCGATTCCGAGGAAAACCGCGTCAAAGCTCTCCTGAAGCGCCTCCAGCTCCAGCCCGGCACCGAGTCCCTTTCCGGTTTCGATGGTGATGCCGCCGATGCCCAGCAGCCAGGCGACCTCGCGAGCGGCGAAATCATCGGTGGACTTGTAGGCGGCGATGCCGAATTCGTTCAGCCCACCGGCCTTGGCCTTGCAATCATAGACCACGACCTCATGCCCCTTCATCGCCAGGCGGTGCGCGCAGGCCAAACCCGCAGGCCCCGCCCCGACCACGGCGACGCGCTTGCCGGTCGGTTCGGCCCGGGTGAAGGGATGCGCGTTGCGCGCCACCAGCGTATCGGTCGCATAGCGCTGCAAACGCCCGATCTCGACCGGCCTGCCCTCGGCGGCCTCGCGCACGCAGGCCTCCTCGCAAAGCTGCTCGGTCGGGCAGACACGGGCGCACATGCCGCCCAGAATATTCTGGCTGAAGATCGTCTTCGCCGCCGCCTCCGGCGTGCCGGTCATGATCTGGCGAATGAACAGCGGAATGTCGATCGAAGTCGGGCAGGCCGTCATGCAGGGCGCGTCATGGCAGAAATAGCAGCGATCCGCCGCCACCTGCGCCTCGTGCCGTTCAAGCGGCGCATGAAGAGCGCAGAAGTTCCGCGCCAGCGTCTCGCCCGGCAGGCGCGCGGGCTGAATGCCTGGGGTCATTGGGGTCGTGCTCATCCTGGGCCTCCCGTTGGATTCCTTGGTGGGCACAGCCTGTCATGAGTCTATTTTTTATCAAACGGTAAAATTTTTTCCGGAAGGTCAAATATGACCCCGGACCTCTTCCTGCCGGATTTTTCACCGCACCCGCGCGGTCCGGCCCGCCGACAGGCCCCGGGCAAAGAAAAAGAGGCCCCGAAAGGCCTCTTGCTCCTGGGATGCGTCCCGGCAGGGAGTGAAACTGCGCGGGCGCGCCCCCGAATTCAGCGCACGATCAGATAGTTGTCCAGCGCGTCCCCACGCGCCAGCGCTTCCTTGACCCAGCCGGGCTGACGGCCACGGCCGCTCCAGGTTTGTGCGGGATCTTCGGGATTACGGTATTTCGGCGGATTGACCTTGCCTTTGCGGCTCGGTGCACCGGTGAGTTCAGACAGGCTGAAGCCCATTTCGGCTGCTTTCGCCTCAAGCTCCACCAACGCCATTTTGCGTTGACGGTCTTCATACGTCTTGATCGCGGTGCTGACTTTGCTTTGCAGCTTTTTCAGATCCCCGAGGGACATCGTATCCAGTTCCTGATCCAGCATGTTCATGCTTCCTTTTGTCGTTTCCGGGAAAAGCAGAAATTTCAATTCCCACTTGGCCGATACTATATAAAATTAACTTGAGGCAACCATAAACAGATCAAAGAAATGATAAGATGACATAGGCAAGTCTACGCCGATGTCCAAAACTGGAAAATCGACACCCGTACATTCCGGAAAGTAAAACGCCGGCGGGTTTTACAACCCGCCGGCGTTAATATTTCACTTAAAATCTGACGCGCATTAGCGCCAAATCATGCGGGCTGCAAAGCTTTCCCCAGCGTCGCCACGACATTCCGGATCATTTCCATCCCGGCGTCCTGTCCCAGCGACATGATCGACTCCGGGTGGAACTGGACGGCGGCGATCGGTCGGTCCCGGTGTTCGATGCCCATCACGATTCCGTCCGCCGTGGTAGCGGTCACGACAAGTTGTTCCGGGAGGTTGGCCACCGGCGCATGCAGGGAATGGTAGCGCCCCACGGTGATCTCCTCGGGCATCCCGGCAAAGACCGTGCCGGGCGCGTCGATGCGGATCCGCGAGGGCTTGCCGTGCATCGGCTCTTCCAGGCGCTCCAGGCGGGCACCGAAGAATTCCGAAATCGCCTGCAATCCGAGGCAGACCCCGAAAAGCGGCAGATCCCGATCCAGAACTTTCTGGATTGTCTGCGCGCAGCCGAAATCCGACGGCGTACCCGGCCCCGGAGAAAGCACCACCAAATCCGGAGAAAACTTTTCGAAAACGGTATCGTTTACCGGACTCCGCGTCGTCAGAACCTCCGCACCGGTTTGGCGGAAATAGTTTGCGAGCGTGTGTACAAAACTGTCCTCGTGATCGACCAACAATACGCGGCGTCCCTGCCCCTGCGGCAATTGCGTATCGGCTTCGGTTTTATCGACCGCGGAAAGTTCACCACGAATGGCCGCGCGCATCGCGCTGGCCTTGAGTTCGGTTTCCGCCTCTTCCGCATCGGGATCGGAGTCATTCAACAGCGTGGCCCCGGCGCGCACCTCGGCAACACCGTCCTTGATGCGAATGGTGCGCAGCGTCAGGCCGGTATTCATCGAGCCGTCGAACTGCACCGCGCCGACGGCGCCGCCATACCATTTGCGGGTGCTCTTCTCATGGGTTTCGATGAAACGCATGGCCCAGAGCTTGGGCGCGCCGGTCACCGTCACCGCCCAGGCGTGGGACAGGAAGGCATCGAAGGCATCCATGCCCGCGCGCAGCCGCCCCTCGATATGATCCACCGTGTGGATCAGACGCGAATACATCTCGATCTGGCGCCGCCCGATGACCCGCACGGAGCCCGGCTCGCAGACCCGGGACTTGTCGTTGCGGTCGACGTCGGAACACATCGTCAACTCGCTCTCGTCCTTCTTGGATTGCAGCAACTTCAGGATCTGCTCGCTGTCCTCGATGGCATCGCGGCCACGCTTGATGGTGCCCGAGATCGGGCAGGTTTCCACCCGGCGCCCGGTGACACGCACGAACATCTCCGGGGAAGCGCCGACCAGGTATTCCTGCTCACCAAGGTTCATGATGAAGCCGAAAGGTGCGGGATTGATCTTTTGCAGCCGTCCGAAGATGGCCGAGGGGCTGTCCTTGCAGGCCTCGTAGAAGACCTGCCCCGGGACCACCTCGAACAGGTCGCCGCGGCGGAAGCTTTCCTTGGCATCGACCACCAGCTTGGCATATTCGCCCGGCTCGTGATCGCCGCGCGGCAGGTTTTCCGGGCCCTTGCGGAAGGGATCGGGCTGGCAGGCGGCCTCGGTGCCTTCGGTGGTCAGCGCGCCCATGGAGAACTCGTAGCGGTAGCGCGTCGCCGAGGTGGAATAGTGATCGCCCACCAGGATGTCATCGGCCAGGAACAGCACCAGATCGCGCTGGTCGTCGGGGCGTTCCAGGGTGAAGTCGATGGGCTCGAACTGGAAGGCCAGGTCGTAGCCGAAGGCGCCGTAAAGGCCCAGGTGCCCGTCCTCGTCCGAGAAGAACAGCGCCACCATGGCCCGCAGCACCGAGAAGACGGAGGGCGCGCGCGAGCGTTCCTCCTCGTCATAGACCCGTTCGGGGGCGCGGATCTGCAGGCGGATATCGGTTGCCGTGACCTCGGCCTGCGCCACCGCGTCCAGATCGGTGACGACGGGCGCGATCATCTTCAGCAGCACCTCGCCGCGGGCGTTCAGCGCGCCGATGCGCATGGCACGGCCACGCGCCTCCACGATCACCGGCGGCTCGGCAAAGCCGAAGTCCCAGCGGGTGTAGCGGCCGGGATATTCGTAGTTCGACGACAGCAGCACGCCCCGGTGGCTGTCGAGCTTTTCGGCCAGCTTCTGGGTGTCGGTCAGGTAGGTTGCAGGCAGTTCGCGTCGGGAGACAGTGACGCCTCCCTTGGTCTGGAAGGTCAGGTCGGTCATCTCGGGTGGTCTCTGTTGCGGGGCGGCACGGTCCACGAGGGGCCGGATGCAACTTGGCTGGGTTCAGGCCGGAAACGGGCCGCCGGAAAGGAAAATGGGATCAACGGGACGATGGGGTTACCATCGCCAGGTCAGGGTCCAGCCTTGCCATCGTTGCACGGTCATCTTCCGCGTTCCCTGCCGGGGCTCCCGGCGCTCCGGACCGGTTTGGGCCGGTCGTCTCCTCGTGCCCTGCAAGTGCCGCAGGGACGCCCTGTTCATCCGGCCTTCGCGCCCGGCTGTCAAGCCCATGTTTGACCTGCGGTGCGGGTCCGGGGCGCGCCGATGTGAGGGGACGCGCCTTGCGACCCCGCGTCAGGCGTGAAACGCTGCGGCCAGGAATTGATCACAGGACATATTGCCATGACCCAGCTGCCGCCCCTGCCCGACCGCCCGCTTTCCGTCTGCATCGTCGGCACCGGCGCCATCGGCGGATCCATGGCGGCCCGGATCGCGGGCATCGCCGGGGGGGATCAGGTGGCCTCGGTCTCGGTGGTGGCGCGCGGCGCCACGCTGGAGGCGATCCGCCGCGACGGGCTGCGGCTGCGCTGCGCCGGCCAGCCCGAGCAGGCAATCCCCGTCACGGCCACCGATGATCCCGACACCCTGCCGCCGCAGGACCTGGTGATCACCGCGCTGAAGGGCCACCAGATCCCGCCGATGGCGGACAAGCTGGCGCGCCTGCTGGCACCTGCGGGCCGCATCCTGCCTGTCGTGAACGGCCTGCCCTGGTGGTACCCGGTGCGCGACGGCAAGGGCGGGCATCGCGGCGCCGAAGAGGTCGATCCCGGCGGCCGGCTCTGGGCCAGGATCGGGCCCGGGCGCGCCATCGGCGCCATCGCCTACCTGGGGGTCAGCCAGCCCGAACCCGGCTGCGTCAGCATCGACATCGAGGGCTATTTCGACATCGGGCGGATGGAGGACGGGCCGCAGCCCGATGTCGACCGGGTGCAGGCCCTGCTGGAGGCCGCCGGGCTGACCATCGCGCGCAGCCGGCCCTTCGGCCAGGCGCTCTGGCACAAGATCCTGACCAATGCCTCCACCAACTCGGTCTGCGCCATCGCGCGCCAGCCGATGAACGTGACGCTTGCCGATCCCCAGGTCGCCGATCTGTCGGTGGCGATCATGCGCGAGGTTCTGGCGATCGCCGCCGCCGAGGGGCTGCCCTTCGATTACGACATTGCCGCGCGGCTGGAGAAGGTGCGCGGCGGCGCCCCCTTCAAGCCCTCGACCCTGCAGGACGTTGAGGCGGGCCGCCCGCTTGAGATCGAGCCGATCTTCGCGGCCCCCCTGTCGGTCGCACGCAGCCACGGGATCGACTGCCCGAACCTGGCCCTGGTGACCGGGCTCCTGCGGCTGATCGATCAGAGCCGCCCGGCAGGCTGAGGGAAAGCGGCCCGGCGGGCCGCTGCCTCCGGCGGGCATATTTTTCGGAAAGATGAATGCGGAGGGGCGCGCCGACTCCGCAGGAGACGGCAGGCAACGGGCCGGCTCGATGCCGGGCCGGGGCCTTCACCCGATCAGGGGCAAGGCCTCCAGCTGCCGGGAGCGTCCCCGCAGCGCAAGATGCGCCGTGCCGATCAGCCCCCGGGCGCGCAGCGTTTCGGCATAGGCCAGGCCCCGGTCTAGGGCGCTGTCCACCTCTGCCGGGCTCAGTAGCCCCAGATCCGTGGTGACCAGCCGCTCTCCAAGATCGCTGTCGGGCAGCAGCGCCTGCGCCGGCTGGCGCGTGACCGCCCGGTGACCGGGCAGATCGACGCGGTTGGCGATCATCGTGGCGGCGGCATCTGCGGCGGCGGCAGTCGCGGCCAGAACCGTCACCGCATCGGCAATGCCAAGCGAATGGCTGCGCCCGCCGCGCCCCGAGGTGGCACAGCCGCGAAACGGCGCCTCGGGCGGCACCGTCACCGCCCCGCCCGCCATCGCCAGCCGCATCGGCTGCCCGCCCGGCTGCCAGGCGATGTCGCCGCCATTGTTCACCCAAAGCTTCGCCTCGGGCGCGACGGCGGACATGGCCGACAGGATCTCTTCGGCGACGGCCCCCGCCACGGCGGCCATCGGGGTGATGAATTCGGGCGCGAAGGGCGCGGTCGCCGCCGCCATCCGGCACGCCACGGCCCCCCGGGGCTGCCCGCCTGCACGGCGCAGCTCCGGCAGCTCGGCCACCAGCGCCGCCAGCAGCCCCTCAAACCGTGAACAGGCGGCGCGGTAGGCCGTTGCCCGCACCTCTGGCGCGGCCCAGAGGATCAGGTCGATCGGCCCTTCCTGCAGATGCAGCCGCACCCCGTCGGGCAGAAGCGCAGCCTGCGCGCCGCTCATTCCCCCCCGACCCGGCCGAGGGCGCGGAAGCTGTCGCCGTATTCGCCGCCTTCCGAAAGCACCTCGTGCAGGCTGCGGATCGCGCCGCCATGCCCGCCAAGCGCCAGGTAGAGGTCGCGCGCCATGGTGAATTCCAGCGGTGCCACCAGCGCCGGGGTCGGCACATAGCCAAAGCTCTGCGCCGGCATGTCCAGCACGTCGAGCATCACCGTGATGCCCCCGCCCGGCCACAGGAAGGCCTCGGCCCCGCCCAGCGTCACCTTGACCTCTCCGGCATGGACCGCGCGCGTCAGCCGCACCGGGTTGCGCGTCACGCCCGAGCGCAACGATCCCCCCGCCCCGGCGCAGAACATCACCGTGCAGAGCGCCGGTTCGCAGTTCTCGGCAATCAGATCGACGCTCGGGCGCAGCGCCTCGGGCATCTCGCGGCGCTGCGGCACCAGATCCTCGTCCAGCACGAAGTAATCCGCATGTTCCCCGGTGGTCGAGACCATCAGCACGCTCAGCCCCGGCCGCGCGCCCTTCCTGGCCTGCCAGGGCCCCAGGATCGAGAGCGGATCGGTGATGTCGGTGCCGCCCCAGCCCAGGCCCGGCTCGGCGACCTGGAAATAGCGCCCCGGCGTGGACCGGCGCCCCTGGATGCGGATGCCGGTATCGGGCCAGCCGATCACCTTGCCCGCCTGATGCTCCGAGACGACGCCGGTGATATGGTCATCGACCACCACCACCTCGTCCACCAGCCCCTGCCACTGCGAGGCGAACATGCCGATGGTCGCCGAACCGCAGCCGACGCGCATCCGCACCTCGGGGACGCCATCGACGATGGGCGGCTGCCCCGCCTGCACCACCACAGAAGAGCCCCCCTCGATCTGCAATTCCACCGCCGCGCCGTTGCACAGCGCCATCAGCGTGTCGCAGGTCGCCCGCCCTTCCGCCTTGGAGCCCCCCGTCAGGTGATCGACCCCGCCGAGCGAGAGCATCTGGGAGCCGTATTCGCCCGTGGTGACATGGCCGATGGGTTCGCCCTTCGCCAGCACCCGGGCGCATTCGTCGCCAAGATGGCGGTCGGTGTCGATCTTCACCTTGGCACCGCAGTAGGAATAGATCGCCTCGGTCACCACGGTCACCGTATCGACGCCCTCGACCTCGCGGCTGACGATGAAGGGCGCGGGCTTGAAATCGGGATAGGTCGTGCCCGCCCCCAGCCCCGAGACGAACAGGTCGGACCCCGCGATCAACTCGCCGTCCCAGTCCTGCTGCAGGAAGGGGCGCACTTCCTCGCCCTTTTCGAGGCGACGATCCAGCACCGTCACCGGGTCGCAGCGCACGATCCGCCCGCCCTCGTTCGCATAGCGGTCGCAGGCGCCTGTGCGCCCCTCGGCCACGTAGCACATTACCGGGCAGGCATCGCACCTGATCTTGTCTCCGCTCGCCATGGCGTATCCTCAAGGCTCTGACTTGTTCGTGTACAAACGGATTTTGAGAAGCTCTCCCGCGCCTGTCAAATTCTTTCCACCTTGCCAATTGCCGCAGAGGCAGAGATACCTCGATCATGCATCATGAGTTCAAGGATCAGGCAGCAAATGCCTATCGTCTCGAGGAGCAGGTGGGCTTTCTGCTCCGCCGGGCCTCGCAGCGTCACCTCGCCATCTTCGCCCAGATGATGCCCGAGATCACCTCGACCCAATTCGCGGCGCTGGCCAAGCTGTGCGAGCTGGGTCCGACCTCCCAGAATGCGCTCGGACGGGCGACGGGGATGGATGCGGCCACGATCAAGGGGGTGGCCGACCGGCTGCGTGCCCGCGACCTGATCACCGCGACCCCGGATCCGCAGGACCGCCGCCGCCACTACCTGATACCGACGGAGGCCGGGCTGGCGCTTTATGCGCGGCGCGCCGAAACCGGCGTCGCCATCTCGGACGAGACGCTGGCCCCGCTGAGCGCGCGCGAACAGGCGACCTTCCTGGAGCTGCTGCGCAAGCTCTGCTGACCCTCAGACGCCGAGCCGGGCGCGCAGGCGTCCCTCGGCGCCCGAAAGCGCGGCGCGGCTGAAATCCTCGGCATTGCGCCCCATCTCGATCACGCTGACGCGGTCGGCCAGTTCCAGCACCGCCTCGATGCGCTGCTCGACCAGCAGCACCGCAAGGCCGCGGTCGCGCATCGTCACCATGACCTGCCGGATCGCCCCGATCATCGAGGGTTGCAGCCCCTCGGTCGGCTCGTCCAGCAGCAAAAGCTTCGGCTTCAGGCAGAGCGCCCGCGCGGTGGCCAGCATCTGCTGTTCGCCCCCCGACAGCGTGCCGGCGCGCTGATGCAGGCGCTCGCGCAGGCGGGGAAACAGCTCCAGCATCTCCTCGCGGGTGGCGGCGCGGCCTTGGGCGGGCCCGGCACCCAGCCCCATCTCCAGGTTCTCGGCCACCGACAGCTCGGCGAAAAGGCGACGGCCCTGCGGCACGTAGCCCACGCCCTGACGCGGCACCTGATGGGGGGGCAGCGCGGCCAGGTCGGTGCCGTCCAGTTCGATCCGCCCCGAGGTCTTCACCAGCCCCATGATCGCCTTCATCAGCGTGGTCTTCCCGGCACCGTTGCGCCCCATCAGCACCGTGATCTCGCCCGGCTCGGCCGACAGGCTGACGCCGCGCAGCACCTCTGCCGCGCCGTAGCCGGCCCTCAGCCCCTCAATCTTCAGCATCCTGGCCTCCGGTGCCAAGGTAGGCCGCCTGAACGGCCGGGTTGTCGTGGATCTGGGCGGGCGTGCCCTGCGCCAGAACCTCTCCGAAATTCAGCACGGTGATCCGGTCGGCCAGTTCCATGACGACGGACATGTTGTGTTCGATCAGCAGGATCGTGGTGTCGGGGACCAGCGCGCGGATCAGCTGCTTGAAGGCCGCGACTTCGCTTTCCGCCAGACCTTGCGTCGGCTCGTCCAGGATCAGCAGCCGGGGCCGCTGCGCCAGCCCCATGGCGATCTCCAGCAGGCGCTGGTGCCCGTAGGAGAGGTCGCCCGCGATCTCTGCGGCACGCTCGGCCAGGCCGACGCGCTCCAGCGCGCGCTGCACGTCGGCGTCGCGCCCCCGGGCCGCCAGCGCGACGTTCTCGGCGCAGCTGAGCCGCCCGAAGACCGAGGTGATCTGGAACGTATAGGCCATGCCCAGGGCCACGCGCCGGTGCGCGGGCATCCGCGTCACGTCCCGCCCGTCGAAGCGGATCGTGCCCTCGGAGGGCGCCAGCCGCCCGATCAGCATCGACACGAATGTGGTCTTGCCGGCGCCGTTCGGGCCGATCAGCGCATGGATCTCTCCCGGTGCCAGTGCGAAGTCGATGTCGTGATTGGCGCGCAGCCCGTCAAAGCGTTTGCCCAGGCCCGAGGTGGACAGGATCGCGGTCATGGCAGGTCCTTCCAGAAGCGGCGGCGCAGTTCCCCGACGATGCCCTGGGGCGCGAACAGCGTCAGCCCCACCAGCGCGACGCCCGCGATCAGCATGTAGGCATCGGTGAGCCCGGTGGCCAGATCGATCAGGTAGAACATGAAGAGCGTGCCGACAAAGGGCCCCAGCACCGTGCCCGCGCCCCCCAGCAGCACCCAGAGCAGTGCGAAGATGGAATACTGCACCCCCGCGAAGGTCGCGCCCACATAGCCGAACAGCGCCGCATAGGCCGCCCCCGATGCCGCCGAGACCGCGCCCGAGATGACCAGCGCCGCCAGCTTGCGCCGCTTGGTGTCATAGCCCAGCAGGCGCGCGCGTTCCTCGTTCTCGCGCAGCGCGATCAGGACGCGGCCGAAGGGCTGACGGATCAGCCACAGGCTGCCCAGCAGCGCCCCCGAGAACAGCACCCAGGCCACCAGATAGCGCGTCCCCTCGTCGCTGAGGGAGAGGCCCATCAGGGTGCGGCTGGCATCGGGCACGACGAAGCCGTCGTCGCCATGGGTGAAGGCGCCGAAATACAACAGCGCCAGATAGGCCACCTGGGAAAACATCAGCGTCACGATCATGAAGCTGACCCCCTCGGTGCGCAGCGCCAGAAGCCCCACGACAAAGGCCAGCGCTGCGCCACAGGCGGTGCCGATCAGGAAGGCGGGAAAGGCCGGCACGCCGTAATGCAGCCCCGCCAGCCCCATGCCGTACAGCCCCGCACCAAAGAACATCGCGTGGCCAAGGCTCAGCAGGCCGGTGTAGCCGAAGGCGATGTTGTAGCCGATGGCATAGACCGCCATGACCATGATCCGCGCCAGCACCCCGTGGTGATAGGCGGGCAGGATGAAGTGCAGCAGGAACAGCACCGCGACAAGGCCGAGGTGCAGCGTCAGGTCGCGGCGGCTCATCTGGACGTGCCTCCGAACAGGCCCTGGGGCCGGAAGACCAGCACCAGCGCAACGGCGAGCGTCGCGATCATCTTGGCCAGCGTCGGGGTGAAGAAGACGCTGATGATCCCGTCCGACAGGCCGATCAGGATCGCCGCGACGATGGTCCCCGACAGGCTGCCCAGCCCGCCGATGATCACCACGATGAACGAGAGCAGCAGCGCATCGCCCCCCATCAGGTAATGTGCCTGCTGGATCGGCACGATCAGCACGCCTGCCAGCGCCGCCAGCGCCGCGCCGCCCCCGAAGACCAACGCATAGACACGCTCGACCGGGACGCCGAAGGCGGTTGCCATCTCCCGGTCGCCCTGGGTCGCGCGCATGATCAGCCCGGCGCGGGTCTTCGCCATGAACAATTTCAGCGCCGCGATCAGCACCACGGCGGCGGCGATCACGAACAGCTTGTAGCTGGTGGTCGACAGGCCCCAGGGGAAATAGAAGGACAGCCCCTTGTCGCCCCATTCCACCCAGGGCAGCGCGATGCGTTCATTGAACGGCGCCACCACCGGGCGCGCATCGGCGCCATAAGTCATCAGCGTCAGCTGCTGAAGGATATAGAGCAGCCCGATGGTCGCCACGATGGTCCGCTCGGGGTCGTAGTTCAGCCGCTTCAGGATCACCATGTCGGCAGCGGCGGCCATCGCCCCCACCACCAGCGGCGCGACGATCAGCGCCGCGACGAAGTTCAGCACCGGCCCTGCCCCCAGCAGGGTCGTCACCGCCCAGGCGACCACCGCGCCCAGCATGTAGAACTCTCCATGCGCGACATTGACCACGCGCATCACCCCGAAGACGAGGCTCAGCCCGCTGGCCATCAGCGCAAGCACCGCCGCCAGCACCGCGCCTTCCAGCATGGCCAGCATCAGGTAGGGTCCGAAATCCATGAAACAGCCTTCCTGGCCCGGCCCCGAAGGCACGGGCGATTGACCTCGGGCGATTGCCCTCGGGCGGGCCGCGACGGGCCCGCCCGGTGCTTCGCTCAGAAGCTCATCTTGGTGTAGTCGACCTCATCGGGGTACAGCGTGTCCTCGATCGAAGCGGTGTGCACGACGCTCAGCTTGCCGCCCTCGACCTTGGAGATGTACTGCGGCCCGAAGACCTGGTGGGTCTTGCCGTTGAAGCGCTTGGCGCCCTGCGGATGGTCGGGGCCGGCGGGCATGTCCGACATCTGCTCGACCGCCTCGATCAGCGCCTGCCGGTCGGCGATGCCGCTGTAGTTGCAGGCCTCCATACCGGCCTTGATGACATGCAGCGTCTCCCAGCAGCCGAACATGTGCGCGGCGGTGGACACATCGTTGGCATCGGTCACCGAGGCGCCGTTCGCATCCAGCCCCACCGCGTCGCGGTACGCCTTCACATAGCCGGGCGCATCGGGTTGCAGGTAGCGCGGCATGCCTTCCCAGAAATAGGTGCCCTCCAGGAACTCCAGCCCCGGAGAGGACAGGTTCACCGCCTCCAGGCTGTCGATGAAGCCGAAGATCTCGGGGCGGGAGGGGCCGAAGAACTCTCCCATCTCCTTGACGAAGGTCAGCACGCCCGGCCCGATCATGACGTGGTAGATCACCTCGGTCTCGCGCGGGATCTTGGGGAAGTACTTGGTGAAGGAGGTCTCGGTCGGCGGGATGGCGATCTGCGCCACCACATCGCCGCCAAGCGCTTTGATCGCGGCGGTGAAGTTGTCGCGGTGGTCATAGCCGAAGGCATAGTCGGGGAAGATCATCGTGACCTTCTTGCCCAGCGTGTCGTGGACGAAGGGCGCCATGGCCTTCACCTGGCTCTTCACGTCGGTGATGCCCGGTTGCAGCGTCCAGCGGTTCAGCATGCCGCTGGCGACGTGATGCCCTTCCGAGACGACGAAATAGGGCAGCTTCAGCTCGGCCGCGCGGGGGGCGGCGCCGATTACCACGTGGGAAAACAGCGTACCAAAGGCCAGGTCGCACTTCGACTGGTTGGCGAATTTCTCCATCAGCTCGGCGCAGCGCTTGGGATCGGTGCCGTCATCCTCGGTCACCAGTTCCAGCGGACGGCCATTGACGCCGCCCTCGGCGTTGATCTTCTTCACCGCCGCCTGGCTGACCCGGTCGTACCAGCGCCCGTAGGAGGCCCCGATGCCGGTGGCGTGCTTGGCAAAGCCGATGCGGATCGGTTCGCCGGTCTGCGCGCCGGCGTAACGCGCCCAAAGCGGCAGCGTGGCGGCAGCGGTGCCCCCCACCGCCAGCGTCTTCAGCGCCTGCCGGCGCGACGGCCCCCGCACTGTCCCCGCCGGGGTCTTCTTCGACGTCTCGGTCATCTGTTGGAATCCCTGTTGCTGAAGTTTTCCCGGGTCTTATTAGGCTGACCCTCGCCCCCAGTCTGTAGGCACGCGAACGACCTGTCCACTGCCACAGGACCCGCACAGGGCGTATCGCGGCCCCGCGGTTCCCGCTGCGCAAGGCTTGGGCGCCTCAGCTCCCGCGGGGCGAGGCCAGCAGCCAGAGGCCAAAGAGGGTGTAAAGCACCATGAACAGTGCCAGCGGCAGCTGGCTCAGCACCGCGCGGCGATGATCCCCATGCAGACGCAGCGCCAGGGCATGGCTCAGCAGCAGCGCCAGGACATGGCCACCGACCACCGCCGCCGCCTGCGCCAGCCAGATCACCCGCACGCTGTCCCGGGTTTGCAGGTAGCCGGTGGTCACCACCACCTCCGGCCCGCCGAAAAGATCGCTCAGCACATGCAGCGCGTATTGCCCCTGCACCAGGGCGGCGGTGGCGTAATGGGCCAGGTGATAGCCGAAGGCGATGGGCAGCACGGCAGGCGCCAGCGTGCGGAACGCCAGGCCCGGCGCCCGTGCCCCCGCCAGCCGGTCCCCGACCAGGATCGCGGCCCCGAAGACCATCGGCAGCAGCAGGCAACTGGCCGCCAGCCCCAGGGCATTGGGCCCCACCACCGCCGAGCGGCCGGAGAACTCCAGAGGGTTGATCCCGATCCAGCCCAGCCAGCGGAAGGTCTCGTTCAACCCGTCGAAACTGCCGACCCCCAGGGCCGCAAGGCAGAACAGCGCCCCCGACCAGCCCGGCACCCCCATCGCCAGCACGCCCCAGCCGGGCAGCCCCAGCCCGCCGCGCCAGACCGGCGAAAGCCGCGCATAAAGCCCCAGCAACATGCCGATCCCCGCCCCCCGTGTGATCCAGACCGGCCCGAACAGCACCCCGCCCGCCAGCACCCAGGCCCCGTAGGCCAGCACCATGCCCGCCAGCCGGTCCGGATCCGCCGGCGCCACATCCACCAGCAGCACGGCGGCAAAGGCCAGGAAGGCCACCAGCCCCGGCCCCTCCCCCAGTCTCTCCGGATAGCGCAGCAGCGCGCGCCGCCCCAGCAGCGCCACCGGCCCGCGAAACGGCGACAGCCGCCAGGGGTCTCCCAGCAGCCCGCTCAGCGCCACCAGGAAGATCCAGATTCCGGTCCAGACCAGCAGGCTCAGCGGGTTCTCGACCGGATCCTGCGGCCCCCGCACCCCGGCCCACACCGCCCAGCCCAACCCGCACAGCACCGCCCAGGAAACCCAGGCTCCCCTGTCATCTGCCCCCCTGTCATCTGCTCCCCTGTCATCTGGCCGGAAATATCCCGGGGGAGGCGCCGTGGCGCCGGGGGCAGAGCCCCCCGCACCGGCCCGCCAGGGGCGAAACATCCCCCGCGCCCAGCGTGCGGGCAGCCAGAACAGCAGCAGCACGGTGACCAGCACCGTCGTCCCCCCGCCCGCCGTGTAAAGCCCCGTCGGCAGCAGCAGCACGAAGCCCCCCTCCGAGGCATGGGCCAGCGCCCGCCCCGGCCAGAGCCCTGCGCCCGCCAATGCCACCGCCCAAACAACCGCCCAAACAACCGCCCATGCCCGCTTCATCCCGTCCCCCGTCCTGTCCGCCCCGATCATGGCCTCGGCTGCTTTCGAAGGCAAACCTGCGGATTTCCCGCCCCGGTCCTGCCGCAGCGTCCCGCCACCGATTGACAGCACGGCAGGCAATCGAAAATCATTTGCACACAAACATACTTTCGAGCATTCCCGGACAGGAGCAGCCGCATGGGCAGGCGACAGGTCATCGGTGTCGACGTGGGCGGCACCTTCACCGATCTCATCCTCATGGATCCCGCCAGCGGCGAAGTCCGCCTGGCCAAGGTCCCCTCCACCCTCGACGACCAGTCGCGGGGCGTGCTGAACGCGGTGACCGAGGCCCAGGCCTCCCTTCCCGAAACGGCCCTCGTGGTGCATGGCACGACGACGACCACCAACGCGGTGCTGGAACGCAAGCTCGCGCGCACCGGCATCCTGACCACCGCAGGCTTCCGCGACGTGCTGGAACTGGGGCGACGCACCCGTCCCCAGGCCTATGGCATGAAGGGCGACTTCCGCCCGCTGATCCCGCGCGACCTGCGCCTGGACGTTCCCGAACGCATGGATGCCCAGGGCCGCGTCGTCACGCCGCTGGACGAAGAGGCCCTGCGCACCGCCGCCCGCACCCTGCTGGAGCGCGGCTGCCAGGCGGTCGTGGTGCATTTCCTCCATGCCTACCGCAACCCCGCCCACGAGTTGCGCGCCGGAGAGATCCTGAAGGAGATCTGGCCCACCCCCTACATCACCCTCGGCCATGCGCTGCTGTCCGAACCCCGCGAATACGAGCGTGGCGTGACGGCGGCGGTCAATGCCTCGGTGCAGCCGATCCTGGATCGCTACGTGCAGAACCTCGCCGCCGGCCTCGCCCAGGGCGGCTATGCGGGCGACCTGCTGGTGATGAACGGCAATGGCGGCATGGTCTCGGCCACCCGCGTCGCCGAGGAAGCCGCCCGCACGGTGATGTCGGGCCCGGCCTCGGGCGTGATGGCGGCGGCCTTCACCGGCCGCGCCGCCGGCATTCCCGACCTGCTGACCTACGACATGGGCGGCACCTCCACCGATGTCGCCCTGATCCGCGGCGCCGAACCCGCCGTCTCGAACGAGATCGAGGTAGAATATGCCATGCCGATCCATGTCCCCATGGTGGATGTGCGCACTGTCGGCGCCGGGGGCGGCTCGATCGCGCAGGTCAATGCGGCGGGCCTGCTGGAGGTCGGCCCCGAAAGCGCCGGCGCCACCCCCGGTCCGATCTGCTACGGGCGCGGCGGCACCCGGCCGACGATCTCTGATGCCAACCTGCTGATGGGCCGCCTTGATCCCGCCCGGCTGAAATCGGTCGAGGGCGGTGTGACCCTGGACCAGGTCCGCGCCGCCTTCGCAGACCAGCTCGGCGCCCCTCTCGGGCTTTCCCCCGAAGAAGCCGCCGAAGCCGTCATCCGCATGGCCAACGTGAAGATGGCCGGCGCCATCCGCATGGTCTCGGTCTCGCTCGGCGCCGATCCCCGCGATTTCGCGCTCTTCGCCTTCGGCGGCGCCGGCCCCCTGCACGCCGCGGCTCTGGCCCGCGAACTGGGCGTGCCCCGGGTCCTGGTCCCCGCCCGCCCCGGCATCACCAATGCGCTCGGCTGCCTCGTCGCCGACCTGCGCCACGATTTCACCGAAGCCGTCGGCCAGCCCCTCGACCAGCTCGACATGGCCGCACTGGCGGACACCCTCACCCGTCAGGCCGCCCGGGGTCGCGCCCTCATCGAGCGCGAGGAAGTCTCCGTCGAAGAGATCCGCATCACCCATGTGCTTGAGATGCAGTTCATCGGCCAGACCCACCTGCTGCGCGTCCCCCTCGACAGCCCTGACATCACCCGCGAGGCCCTGCAGGCGAAATTCGAACAGATCTACTGGGACCGTTTCCAGGTCCGGCTGGAGAAGATCTCCGCCGCCGTCGCCACGGCCAGCACCGCCGTCATCGGGCGGCGCGCGGCATTCGATCCGGCCCGCCTGCTTCCCCCCGAGAACCGCGCCGCGACCCTGGCCGAGGCCTGCCGGGGCAGCCGCCCCGTCCTGTTCGACGGGCAATGGCACGACACGCCGCTTTACCAGCGCGACCGCCTGCCGGCCGATGCCGCCTTCAACGGCCCGGCGATCCTCGAACAGATGGACACCACGACGCTCGTGCCGCCGGGCGACCGCGTCACCCAGGACGCCTGCGGCAACATCCTGATCGAGATCGGCGGTGCCGCATGATCCGTTCATCTTTCCCCAAATATGCATGCCACCCCCTCCACCGGGAGACCCCCGCATGAGCCTTGATCCCATTACCCTCTCGGTCATCCAGGCCGGTCTCCAGCAGGTCTGCGACGAGATGGACCTGGCCTTTTCCCGCGCCGCCTTCTCGCCCGTCATCGCCGAGGCCAACGACCGCTCCGACGGCATCTATGCGGCCAGTGACGGCGCGCTGATCGCACAGGGCGCCCAAGGTCTTCCGGTCTTCGTCGGCACCATGCAGGACAGCACCCGCCAGCTGATCGAACGGATCAACTCCGGGATCACCGCCGCGCCGGAACCCGACGACATCTACATCGTCAACGATCCCTACCTGGGCGGCACCCACCTGATGGACGTGCGCTTTGCGCGGCCCTACTACCGGGGCGACAAGCTGTTCTGCTGGCTCTCCAACACCGGGCACTGGCCCGATACCGGCGGCGCGGTGCCCGGCGGCTTCTCGGCCTCCGCGACCTCCGTCGAACAGGAGGGCCTGCGCCTGCCGCCGGTGAAGCTCTTCAAGAAGGGCGTGCTGGATCAGGAAATCTGGCAGATCATCTGCTCCAACATCCGCGTCGCCGATCAGCGCATCGGCGATGTACAGGCCCAGTCTGCCGCGCTGAAGACCGGCGCCGCGCGGCTCGACCAGCTACTCGACCGCTACGGAGACGATACGGTCGAACAGGCCATCGCGGAACTGCACGCCCGCTCCGCCACCCAGATGCGCGCCTTCCTCTCGGAAATCCCCGAAGGCCGCCACGGCGCCTCCGCCTGGATCGACAGCGACGGCGTGGTCAATGCTCCGCTGGAAATCCGCCTGGCCGTCACCCGCACCGGCGACCGGCTCCGCTTCGATTTCACCGGCTCCTCGGCGCCCTGCACGGGCCCGATGAACTCGGTCCGCGCGACGACGCTGTCGTCGGTCTACCTCGCCATGCGCCACATCTTCCCCGAGGTGCCGATCTCCGCCGGCGCCTTCGAGCCGCTGGACATCACCGGGATCGAAGGCACCTTCCTTGATGCGCACTACCCCCGCCCCGTCTCGGGCTGCGCCGCCGAGGTCAGCCAGCGCATCGCCGAAGCCGTCTTCGCGGCCCTCGCCCCGGCCCTGCCCGCGCGCGTCACGGCGGCCCCGGCGGGCACCTCGGGCAACTTCGCCCTCGGCGGCCATGATCCCGAAACCGACGCCGATTACGTGATGTACCAGCTCTCGGGCGGCGGCTACGGCGGCAATGCCGATCACGACGGGCTGGCCAACGGCTGCTCGACCATCGGCATCTCCAAGGCCCCCCCGGTCGAGATCATGGAGGCCCGCTTCCCGGTCCTCTACCTGCACTATGCGCTGCACGAAGGCTCGGGCGGCGCCGGCCGCCACCGCGGCGGCTTCGGCCTCGACTACGCGCTGCAGCTTCGGCGCGGCGCGGCACGCGCCAGCTTCGTGATGGACCATGGCCGTGACGGCCCGCTCGGCGCCCTCGGCGGCCGCGACGGTGCGCCAAACCAGGTCCGCGTCCGGCGCGGCGACACGGTGCACATCCCCGACCATCTCTCGAAGGAGCAGGACATCCCGCTGGCCCCCGGAGACATCGTCCACGTCCGCACCCCCGGCGGCGGTGGCTACGGCGATCCCCTCGCGCGCCCACCCGAAGCGGTGGCCGAAGATGTCCGCCTCGGACGCTACTCCACCGACGAGGCACGCCATCTCTTCGGCGTGGCCCTCGCTGCCGACGGCACAGCGGATGACGCGAAGACCCGGCAGCTCCGCCAAGGGTGAACCCTCAGAAAAGGTGCCTCCGGCGGGGATATTTATGGCCAGATGACAGGGAGCAGGCGCTCTTCATCATCTGGCCGAAAATATCCCGGGGGAGTCTCCGCAGGAGACGGGGGCAGAGCCCCCAGCTCCCTCTGACGCAACGAAGCGGATGACTTCGGCGCGCAAAAATGGCACATCTCCCCGACGTCAACGCAAGGAGACCGCCATGGCCCTGCCCGCCGTCCTGAGCCATCTCCGACTGCCGCTGATCGGCAGCCCGCTGTTTCTCGTCTCCGGCCCCGAGCTGGTCATCGCCCAGTGCAAGGCCGGCATCGTCGGAGCCTTCCCCGCTCTCAATGCCCGCGAGGCGCCGGGCGAGCCTGTCGCGCTCGACCGCTGGCTGACCCGCATTCGCGAAGAGCTCGACCGGCACAACCAGGCCAACCCGGACCATCCGGCCGCCCCCTTCGCGGTGAACCAAATCGTCCATCGTTCCAACACCCGGCTGGAGCGCGACGTGGAGATCTGCGCCCGTCACGAGGTGCCGGTCTGGATCACCTCGCTCGGGGCGCGGGCGGAGGTCAACGAGGCGGCCCATGCGGCGGGCGGCATCGTGCTGCATGACGTGACCACCGACCGCTTCGCGCACAAGGCCATCGACAAGGGCGCCGACGGGCTGATCGCGGTCGCGGCCGGAGCCGGCGGCCATGCCGGCGCCCAGAACCCTTTCGCGCTGATCCGCGAGATCCGGGACTGGTTCGACGGACCGCTGTTCCTGTCGGGCGCCATTGCGCGCGGGGAAAGCCTGCTGGCGGCGCTCGCGCTCGGGGCGGACGGGGGCTATGCCGGCTCGGTCTTCATCGCCACCGAGGAGGCCCGCGCCGAGGAGAGCTACAAGCGGATGATCCTGGACTGCGGCGCCGAGGACATCCTGTCCTCGGATGCCTTCACCGGGGTGATGGGCAATTACCTGCGTCCCTCGGTGCTGCGGGCCGGCCTGGATCCGGCACTGCTGGACCGGGGCGCGATGGATTTCGGCAGCGACAAGCCCCGGACCTGGGCCGATATCTGGGGCTCGGGCCAGGGCATTGGCGCCGTCAAGCAGATCCGGCCCGCCGCCGAGGTGGTCGCGCGGCTGGAAGCGGAGTTCCGCGGCGCCCAGGCGCGGCTGGCGGCGCTGGCCGGTGTCAGCGCCGACTGAGCGCGCGCGGGGGCTCTGCCCCCGTCGGCCTGCGGCCGCCTCCCCCGGCATATTTTCGGAAAGATGAAGCGCCCGGGAACGGCAGTCACATCGGCGTGGCTTCGCCTGCTGTCCGGCGGGTCCGGAACCTTGGCCGCGGGGACAGGGTTCTATTTGCAACCGGGGGCTGTCTGCCCCCTTGCAGAAAGAGAGGACGCCATGGCCAACTGGAACGGTGCCGTCGCCTCGAGAGAGGAAATGCGGGAGCAGAAACGCCGCGCCGCGCTGCGTGTCGCTGCCCGCCTGTTCAACGAACGCGGTTATCATGCCGCCTCGCTCGACGAGATCGCCGAGCGGATCGGCGTGACCAAGACCGCGCTTTACTACTACTTCCGCAACAAGGAAGAGCTGCTTTACGAATGCCTTTCGCTGACGCTGGCCTGCGGCGAGACCGCCCGGCAAAGCGCGGAGAAACGCGGCGGCAGCGCCTATGAACGCTTCTGCCATTTCTTCGAGCAGTTCATGGAATGCGCCGCCACCGAGGCCGGCTGCTTCCTGTCGCCCCAGAACCTGCGCGCCCTGCCGCAACGAATGCAGCAGCAGCTGGAGACCCGCAAGCAGGCCCTGGAAGCGTACCTGGGCGCCCTGCTGGGGCGCGCCATGGACGAGGGCAGCCTGCGCCGGATGGACCCACATGCGCTGTCCTGGTTCCTGACCGGCGCGGTCAACTGGGTGATTGCCTATGACCAGGAATTCTCGGAGGCCGAGATCCCGGTGGTGGCACGCAGCCTGATGGAGACCGTGCTGTTCGGCCTGGCCCAGCCCGCCGCCGGCAAGATGGCGGGCTGAGACCGGCGTTTCAGAGGATATTGGCCTGCGGACCGAAGGGGAAGCCCGTGATGTTGCGGGCGCCCTCCGGCGTCACCACGAGGATGTCATGTTCGCGGTAGCCACCGGCGCCCGGAAGACCCTCGGGGATCCAGAGCATCGGCTCCATCGAGACGACCATGCCCGGTTCCAGCACCGTGTCGATATCCTCGCGCAGCTCCAGCCCGGCCTCGCGCCCGTAGTAATGGCTGAGGATGCCGAAGCTGTGGCCATAGCCGAAGGAGCGATACTGCAGCAGCCCCTCCTGCGCCAGGAAGCGGTTCAGCTCGTCGCAGATCTGCGCGCAGGAGATGCCGGGGCGGATCAGCGACAGGCCCAGCTCATGGGTGGCGACATTGGCCTGCCAGATCCGCAGCGATGCCGCATCGGGTTCGCCCAGGAACAGCGTGCGCTCCAGCGCCGTGTAATAGCCCGAGATCATCGGAAAGCAGTTCAGCGACAGGATGTCGCCCGGCGCCAGCGCGCGGGTGGTGACGGGGTTGTGCGCCCCGTCGGTGTTCAGCCCCGACTGGAACCAGACCCAGGTGTCGCGCAGCTCGCTCTGGGGGTGGGCGCGGGCGATCTCAAGCTCCATCGCGTTGCGGCCTGCCATGGCGACGTCGATCTCTCGGGTGGCGGGGCGGATGGCGTCGCGGATCGCCGCGCCGCCCAGATCGGCGATGCGCGCCCCTTCGGTGATCAGCGCGATCTCCTCGGGGGATTTCAGCATCCGCAGCGCCATGACGGCGGGGGCGATGTCGGGGATCTCGGGATCGCCCAGGAACTCCGCCAGCTTGCCGCGCTGCGCCAGGGTCAGGTGATCACCCTCGACCCCGATCCGCCCCGGGCGGCCCACCAGGCCTTCGACCGCGCGCCAGAAGTTGTCGCGCCGCCAGTCGGTGTAGATGACGTTTTCGCCCTGCGAGCGGCGCCAGGGCTGGCCGGCGTCGATATTGGCCGAAACCGTGGTGCAGGCCGTCTGCGTCACCACGCAGGCATAGCTGCGCCCGAAGGAACAGTAGAGAAACCCGCTGTAATAGGCGATGTTGTGCATCGAGGTCAGCAGGACCGCGGGAATGTCGCGTTCCGCCATCAGGGCGCGCAGGGCGGCAAGGCGGCGGGCATATTCGGCGGGGCTGAAGGGCAGCGGGGCCTTGGCGCCGTTGTGGCTGGTGAAGGTCTCGGGCCGGGCGGCCCGTGCGGGGTCCAGTGTCGTCATGATCGGTCTTCCTCGTCCGAAGCCGGGAAGCGGAACGTCAGCCCCCGGCATGACGTCCGGGCGTGCAGGACAGCAGGCGCGCCCCAGCGGGCGCGGGGGCCGGTTCATGCGATCGACGCCATCGTCGCGCGGCCCTCCTCTTTCGGTTAGCGCGGGGCGGCGGGACGATCAACGGATTCGCGCGCTAGAGGGCGACGACGTGATTGTCCCAGTTGCGATCCGCCCCCGCCTGCGGCACGAAACCGCCCCGCCCCGCCTGCCAGACACCACCCTGCCCGTCGGTGGCGAAGAACCCGCCCGGCGCCCGCGCCAGACCGCAGATATCGCCGCGCCGGTGGCTTTCCAGGAACCCTCCGGCGGCATCGAAGACATGCAGCCGCCCACCCCGGGGCGAGGTGATGGCGACGCGGCGGCCATCGCCCGAGAAGGCGACGGAACCGGCATAGCCCTTCATTGCCAGCTGTTCGGCCAGATCGGCCTGCGCCAGAAGCGGGGCGCCCTGACCCAGCCGGTGCAGCCCCAGAAGCGGCACGCTCTCCATCACGTCGCCCTCCCATTGCATGGCGAAGGCGACCTGGCCGCCCTGCCCCAGCGAAAGATGGCGGATCGAATTGTGGTGCAGCTCGGGCGCCAGAACGACCTGATCCAGCAGGCGCCCGTCCAGATCGACATAGGCAAGGCTGGGCCGCATGGTCGGCAGGTTCAGCTTGTCGCGGCCCTGCGCCGGATGGGTCCGGATGCCGCCATTGGCGACCACCAGAACGTTTTCGGAGATCTGCAGCACCTCGTGCGGGCCGATGCCGTGGGTCGGGATCTCTCCGATCCGGCGGTAGCCCTGGCGGCGCGACCACAGGCCCAGCACGCCCGAGGGGGTCTCGTATTCATTCTCGGGCGTGACCAGGATGTCGCCGCCCGCAAGGAAGGTGCCATGACCCATGAAATGCCGTCCCGGCGGGCTTTGCAGCACCTTGTCCACCTGTCCGCTGACGCAGTCGATCACCAGCCCGAAGGTGCCGGGACGGCGGGCGAAGGCCACGGCCTCGGGGCGATCGGGATGGGCGGCACCGGCATGGCCGCGCCCGGGCAGCGGCACGCGGAACAGGTCCTGCCCCGTCGCACTCAGCCCGAACAGCGCATAGCCCCCATCCGGTTCGCGTGCCGCCGCCAGATAGGCGGGGCTGCCGGCATCGGCCCAGCTGAGGCGCGGCACGGCCAGAGAGGCGGCAAGCGAGGCCATGAAGGCACGGCGGGAGGTGGTCATCGGCGGTCTCCTCAGTCTCCGTCGGCGGAATTGAACCCGGCACCAACGCCCAGGATCGGGCCGATCTCGCCCTCCACGGCGCGGCGCACGGCCTGAACGCGCTGCTGCACGATCTCGATCTTGAGGCGGCCGGAAGGATCGGCGGCATCCGCGAAGGACGGATCCTCCAGGGCCTCGGCGCGGGCGATGGCACTTTCGAAGGCCGCATCCGTCAGCGGAATGTCGGCCCCGGCCAGATCGCGCGCCAGCCCATGGAGCGCCTGCAGCGACAGCACCAGATTGCGGCGCGACCGCTCGGATCGGCGGGCCTCGGCGCGTTCGGGGCGGGGATCGTCGAAACTGCCCAGCGGGCGGCCCAGACGACCATCGGCATTGAATTCCAGCCCCGAGAGGAGCGCGGTGTAAAGCTGGCGGGCGGCCTCGTCCGGCGACAGGTAGGCGGTATTGCCGGGCGCGCCGGCGTCGCGCATCAGCCCGGCCTGGCTGTCGCGCCATTCCGTATCGATGGCCCCGGCCATGCGGGCCAGATCGTGGGAAATCGCCCGGGTCAGCGCGCAGCCGTAGCTGTCGGGGCCATAGGCGAACTGAGGATCATACAGCATCCGCTCCAGCGCGAAGAGGCCCCGCGCGGCGACCGAGACCTCGGCAAAGCCCTCGGGCGTTGCGACCACAGGATCCTGATCGGCGATCAGCCCCGTCAGCATCCGCGGCGTGAACCCCTTGGCATCGGGCCAGAAGGCGATGGCGCGGTCGCGCCCGGCCTCTTCCAGCGGGCCAAAGCGCAGATGGGCAATGGCCAGCCAGGCATCGAAGGCGGCGCCGTAGGGGGCGGCCATGGCGGGCATGGTACAGTCCCGGTCCGAGGCCTCGGACAGCGCCTGCGTGGCTTCGGCGAAGCCGGCGGTGCCGGGCAGGATGTCGCGCGCGATCACCTCGGGGACACCGGCGGCGGCGCCCAGCGGCAACAGGCAGAGGGCGGCGATGGGCAGGGCTTTGATCATCAGAGGCTCTCCAGGAAGGCAATCAGGGCGGCGCGGTCTTCGGGTTCAAGGGCCACGACATGATCCCGGGCGGCGGCCGCCTCTCCGCCATGCCAGAGCACCGCCTCCAGCAGCGAGCGCGCGCGCCCGTCGTGCAGGTAGTAGCTGTGGCCGTTGACCTGCGGCGTCAGCCCGATCCCCCAGAGCGGCGGGGTCTTCCATTCAGTGCCCGAGGCGCGCCCCTCGGGGCGGTTGTCGGCCAGCCCCTCGCCCATGTCGTGCAGCAGAAGGTCGGTATAGGGCCAGATCAGCTGAAAGCTTTGTTCCGGCTGGCCATCCAGCCGGTTGGTGACGAATTTCGGCACGTGGCAGCCGGTGCAGTTCGCCTCCGAGAAGATCCGCTTGCCGCGCAGCACGTCCTGGGCATCGACGTAGCGGCGTTCCGGCACCGCCAGGTTGCGGCTGTAGAAGGTCACCAGGTCCAGGCCGGTGGCGTCGATCTCGGCGCCGGTGTCGGGGTCGCTGCCGTCGGGCGCGGCAATGCAGAGCGCCTGCGCCGTGGTGCAATCGCCCGAGGGCGCGCGGAAGATCGGGGTGGAAATGCCAATGTCGCCCGCGAAGGCCGCCGCCGATTGCTCGCGCACCGAAGGGGCGCCGGCCTTCCAGCCGAAACGACCCAGCATCGGCGCGCCCTTCTCGAAGGACCACACGATCTGCGCCCGCCCCGAGATGCCGTCGCCGTCGCGATCCTCGGGATCGGCATGGGCCAGGATGTCCTCGGTCGGGATCGCCTCCAGCAGGCCCAGGCCGATCATCTGCGGCGCCACGCGCGGGCTCAGCATCGCGCCATCGGCCAGCGGCCCATAGCCCAGTTCCAGGGCCTCCCAGTCGGGGCGGCGCAGATGGGCGGTTTCCCCGTTCATCGGCACCTCGACCTCTTGCCAGGTGACACCCAGACGGTATTCCGCCGGCAGCCCCGGCAGCGAAAAGTCCTGTAGCTGCCCGCCGTAGACCGGATCGGGCCGGGTGCGCGCCGGCGTCTCGCCGCGCGATTGCAGGAAGGCCTCGATATCGGAAAGCGGCGCGCCGCCATGGGCGGGCACCGAGATGCGCAGGAAGATCGACACGTTGTCGGGGGCACCCGGTTCGGGCGGATGGCCGCGCCCGTCCTTCAGGTGGCAGCGCTGGCAGGCCCGGGCATTGTAAAGCGGGCCCAGCCCGTCGCTGGCCAGCGTCGAGGACGGCGCAGAAACCCAGATCTTCTTGAACAGGCCATTGCCGACCTTGAAGTCCAGCTCGCGCTCGAAGGTCATGTTGCCCGAGCTTTGCGAGAAGGCATCGGCGTCGCTGCGCGCCCGCGTGGTGGCGGCGCCCGCCGGGTTCTGCTCGAATTTCTCGGGGGCCGAGAAATCCTGCGTCGGTCGCGTCACCATGGCCACCCGGGCGGCCTCGTCCTTGTCGCGGGGCAGGATGTTGTCGAGCGGCTCGGCCAGGTCCGTGGCCGCGGCGGGGCCGGCCAGCGCAACGGCGCAGGCGCCCAGGCGCAGCAGGGTCAGGATCGGCTTGGCGGGGGGCGTCATGGGCATCTGTCGGGGGATCTCCTTCCCCCAAGGGAGGTGCCCGAAATACCCAAGCAAATCAATCGGAATTTACACGTCCGGCGTGTCCGCGTCCCGGCGCACCGGGACGCGGAGGCGAGCGGCTTACTCGGCCTCGTCGGCGGAGGAAGCGTTCAACATGCCATAGTTCTGCGCGCCGATGTTGTCGTGCAGATCCAACTGGGTTTCGAGGAAGTCGATATGGCCTTCCTCGTCGGCCAGCAGCTCATCGAAGAGGTCCTTCGAGATATAGTCGCCGATCTGGGTGCAATATTCGCGGGCTTCCTTGTAAAGCGCCCAGGCGTCCTTTTCGGCGGCCAGGTCGGCTTCCAGGGTTTCCTTCAGGTTTTCCCCGATGCGCAGCGCGTCGAGCTTCTGCAGGTTCGGATGGCCTTCCAGGAAGATGATCCGCTGGATCAGCTTGTCGGCGTGGTGCATCTCCTCGATGCTTTCCTCGCGCGATTTCTTGGCGATCTTGCCAAAACCCCAGTCTTCCTGAAGCCGGTAGTGCAGCCAGTACTGGCTGACCGCGGTCAGTTCGCTGCGCAGGGCTGCGTTAAGGTATTCGATGACCTTCGCGTCGCCTTTCATCCGTTCTCTCCTTGTCGAGATGCGCGGGGGGCGTCCCCGCGCGACTTTCGGTGCGGGGAGACTACCCCGAAAGGCAGAGGGGTTCGCAAGACAAAAGGACCCGAAGGGGACGCGAAATCGTCGCGACCCGGCGGCGGGGTAACACCCGACCGGGGGATCAGAGGCGGGCGCCGACCCGCTGGGAGGTGCCGTCGGCGGCCTCGAAACCGCGGCGGCGGCGCAGGTTGCGCAGGGTATCGGGCACTTCGAAGTTCGAAGACTTGCACATGGTATCCATGAACAGCGGCAGGCAGCCGCCGCAGTCGGCCTTCTTGCCCAGGGCGCGGTAGATCTTGCCGGGGGTGATGATCGTCTCGGGGTCGGCAGAGCGCATCCAGTCGATCGCGGCATGAATGTCGCGGTCGGTGATCGACATGCAGTGGCAGACCATCATGGTGTTCATCCTTTCCGGGTCGTTCAGAGCCGGGCTGCGGGGGGCCGGACCCGCCCGCACCCTGTGGGAGGGCCCGTCCGTCAGGTCATTCGAAGACGGCGTTGGGGTTGTCGAGGCTGTCGGATCCTTCGAAGCCGATCTGCTCAAGGTTGAGGGCGGCGACGGCGCGTTCGATGCCCCGGGTCTGAGTGACCAGCGCATCGACCGCGTTCATGATCAGCGCTTCGCCCCGGTCATTGCCGCGGGCCAGCATCATGTCGTAGGACAGGCCCCCTTCGGCGGCGACCTTGAGCTCGGTCAGGCGGGCCATGGTGGCATCCAGCTGGCCGCGCAGCGCCGCATCGACCTGCGGATCGGCGGCGGCCACCAGATCGGACAGCGCGGGCCCGCTGGTCACCGTGCCGTCAACGCCGACATAACGCCCGAGGTAGACGTTGCGGATGCCCAGCCCGTCGTAGAAATGGCTGTTGTGGGTGTTGTCCGAGAAGCAGTCATGCTCTTCCTCGGGATCGTTCAGCAGCACGCCCAGCTTCATCCGCTCGCCCGCCTGTTCCCCGTAGGAAAGGCTGCCCATGCCGGTCAGCATGGCGATGATCCCGGCATCGGGATTGTCCAGCAGCGCCGTGCGCGCCGCACCATCGCCCTGCCACTGCGCCGTCATCCACTCCAGATCCGAGACCAGAAGCGCGCTCGCCGCTGCCAGGTAGGCGCCGCGCCGGTCGCAATTGCCATGGGTGCAGGCCTCCCCGGCGGCGTAATCCGTCCAGGGGCGGTTGCCGGCGCCGGGCGCGGTGCCGTTCAGGTCCTGCCCCCAAAGCAGGAATTCGATGGCATGATAGCCGGTCGCCACATTGGCCTCGACGCTGTCGGCCTCCTGAAGCGTGTCCGACAGCAGCGCCGGGGTGATCTGCGCCGCATCCACCTGCTGCCCCGACAGGGTGAAGCTGGGGGTGGCGATGACATTCAGCACCGCATAGCGGTTCTCGTCGCTCTGCCCGCCGTAGGAGGGATCCACGTAGTCGATCAGCCCCTCGTCCAGCGGCCAGGCATTCACCTTGCCTTCCCAGTCATCGACGATCGGATTGCCGAAGCGGAAGGCCTCGGTCTGCTGGTAGGGCACGCGGGCGGCCAGCCAGGCGGCCTTCGCGGCCTCCAGCGTCTCGGCCGAGGGCTGCGCGATCAGCGCCGACACGGCGTCCTGCAACCGCGTCGCGGTGCTCAGGCTGTCGCCATAGGCCGCCAGCGCGATATCGGCATAGGTGCCAAGCACCTCTGTCTTGTCCTGCGCCTGGGCGGGCACGGCAGCCAGGGCGCCAAGCGTGGCAGCGGCTGTCAGTCGTCGGATCATGCGGTCGGTCCTCCCGGAGAAACTGGGCACACCGGCGGGAGCCTCCTGTTCCGCCCCGTGCCGGTCTGGTTGTCCGCATTTCTGACTGAATTACTCGGTTACGTCAATCCCGAGTGTTTCTCTCATCCATTGCAGATCACCCCAGGCGTGCATTGCCCAAATCACAGGCAAATTGCCGCAGCCGCGAAACCGGGCCGTTTCCGCTTTGCGACATCCTGCGCGCGGGAAGCGACGTGGGGTCACCGCAGCCTCTTGGCAGGCTGCCCCGCCTCGGTATCTGCTGCGCGCCAGGACCCGACCGCGAAGAGGACGCCATGTCTGCCGATCCCCTCCTGCAACCCTTCCAGCTGAAGCACCTGACGCTGAAGAACCGGCTGATGACCTCCAGCCACGAACCCGCCTACCCCGAGGACGGCCTGCCGAAAGAGCGTTACCGCGCCTATCATGTCGAACGGGCAAAGGGCGGGCTGGCGCTGACGATGACCGCCGGATCGGCCATCGTGTCGCGCGACAGCCCGGCGGCGTTCAACAACGTCACCGCCTGGAAGGACGAGGTGGTGCCCTGGATGAAGGCGCTGAGCGACGCATGCCACGACCATGGCTGCGCGGTGATGATCCAGCTCACGCACCTGGGCTGGCGCACCCGCTGGGACACCGGTGACTGGCTGCCCACCCTGGCGCCGGGCCCGGCCCGCGAACCCGCCCACCGCGCCTTCCCCAAGGTGATGGAGGATTTCGACTTTGCCCGGGTGATCCGCGACTATGCCGATGCGGCAGAGCGGATGCAGCAGGCCGGCCTCGACGGGATCGAGCTTGAGGCCTACGGCCATCTGCTGGACGCCTTCTGGTCGGGGCACCTGAACCATCTTGACGCCCCCTATGGCGGTGACCTGGCCGCCCGGATGCGCTTTCCCGCCGAGGTGCTTCAGGCGATCCGCGATCGCACCGGCCCCAACTTTCTGGTCGGCATCCGCTTCACCGCCGATGACCAACAGCCCGGCGGCATCAGCGAAGACGACGGGCTGACCATCGCGAAGACCCTGCGCGACCGGGGCCTCGTGGATTTCCTGAACGTGATCCGCGGCCGCATCGACACCGATGCCGCGCTGACCGACGTGATCCCGGTGCAGGGCATGCGCTCGGCCCCGCATCTGGATTTCGCCGGCCGCATCCGCGCCGAGGTCGGCCTGCCCACCTTCCATGCCGCCAAGATCCAGGATGTCGCCACCGCCCGCCACGCGGTCTCTGAGGGGTTGCTGGACATGGTGGGCATGACCCGCGCCCACATGGCCGATCCCCATATCGTCAATAAGATCGCCAGCGGTCAGGAACACAGCATCCGCCCCTGCGTCGGCGCCACCTACTGCCTCGACCGGATCTATGCCGGCGGCGCGGCGCTGTGCATTCACAACCCCTCCACGGGCCGGGAGCTTTCGCAGCCCCATGCCATCGCCGCCGCCGAAACCGCGAAACAGGTGGTGGTGGTCGGCGCCGGCCCGGCGGGCCTCGAAGCCGCCCGCGTCGCCGCCGCCCGCGGCCATGCGGTCACCGTCTTCGAGGTCGCCGACCAGCCCGGCGGCCAGGTCCGCCTCGCCGCCCAGGACAAGCGCCGGAGCGAACTTCTGGGCATCATCGACTGGCGCACAGAGCGCTGCACCGAGGCCGGCGTGCAGTTCCGCTTCAACACCTGGGCCGAGGCCGAGGACATCACCGCCCTCTCTCCCGACCTGGTGATCATCGCCACCGGCGGGCTGCCCTCGACCGATCTGGCCGGGCCCGGCGGTCATCTGGCGCTCTCGCCCTGGGACGTGCTCTCGGGCGAGGCCCGCCCAGAGGGGCGCATCCTGGTCTATGACGAGGCGGGCGATCATGCCGGCATCCAGACCGCCGAGATCCTCGCCACCCGCGGCGCCGAGGTGGAGCTGATGAGCCCCGACCGCACCGTCGTCCCCGAGGTGATGGGCATGAACCTGACGCCCTACATGCGCAGCCTTCAGGGCCACCGGGTGACCTTCACCATCGCGCGCCGCCTGCTGGCGCTGGTGCGCGCCGGCAACGGGCTGACCGCCCGGATCGGCACCGATTACTCGGCCCTGACCGAAGAGCGCCGCTTCGACCACGTGGTGGTCAACAACGGCACCCGCCCGCTCGACGAGCTTTACTTCGAGCTGAAGCCGATGTCGCGCAACGGCGGAGAGATCGACCAGCAGGCCCTGATCGACGGGCGCGCACCCTTCCCCGCCCATCGCCCCGAAGCCGGCTTCGACCTGGCCCGGATCGGCGATGCGGTGGCTTCGCGCAACATCCACGCGGCGATCTACGACGCCCTGCGCCTCACCCGCCTGGCCTGAGCGAACGGCAAAGGGGCAGCCCCGACGGCGCCCCTTTCATCTTTCCCCAAATACGGTCCTGCCCGGCCCGCAGCCGGACCGCCCCCGGTCCAGGGGCACGCCCCCTCAGTCCAGCGGGCGCCGCACGAAGGGCACGGCCGCGCGTACCAGCGGATCGAAGGCCGCCCCCGCCTCGGCCAGAGCCAGGAACTGCGCCCGCATCCCGGGATCCCAGAAATCGTTCAGATGCGCGGCGACGCGCTCCGCCTGGTCCGTCCCGGGCTGGGCGCGAAAGAAGCCGGCGATCTGGTTCGCCATGATCACGAGCTTCTCGCTGGACCGGGTGTCAGGCGACATCGGCGCCTCCGCTGCGGACCCGTTCGGGATGGGTGTAGAGATCGAAGCCGCCATCGCGGGCGAAACCCGCCAGGGTGATCCCCGCCGCCTGGCCCTGGCGCACCGCATGGGCCGTCGGCGCCGAGACCGCGACGATCATCCGGCAGCCCGCGAAGGCCGCCTTCTGCACCAGCTCGACCGAAAGCCGGCTGGTCATCACGAAGGCCCCCGAGGCCGGGTCTGTCCCCGCCCGCGCCAGCGCCCCGATCAGCTTGTCGAGCGCATTGTGCCGCCCCACGTCCTCGCGCGCCATCACCAGCCCGTCGCCCGGCACCAGGAAGCCCGCCGCATGGACGGCCCGGGTCTGGTCATGCAGCGGCTGGCAGCCGCGCAGCGCCGCCGCCCCCGCCGCGATCTCCCCGGCGTCAAAGACCGGACCGCCGCTCAGCACCGGCAGCGCCCGGCTGGCCTCTGTCAGGCTGTCGATGCCACACAGGCCGCAGCCCACCGGCCCCGCCATCGCCCGCCGCCGGGTCTTCAGCGCATTGCCGCGCCCCGCCTCCAGCCAGAACCGCGCTTCCGAACCCGCCTCATGCTCGACGATCTCGAGGTCGCGCACATCCTGCGGCCCCGCGATGATCCCCTCGCTGAGCGAGAAGCCCAGCGCGAAATCCTCCAGGTCCTGCGGAGAGCACATCATCACCGCCTGGGTCGCGCCGTCATAGACCAGCGCCACCGGCCATTCCTCCGGAAGGCTCCGGGTGACCTCGTGCAGCGCATCGCGCACCGCCCATCCCGAAAGGCTCTGAACCGCTTTCACCATCTTCTACTCCGCTGCCGGCAGGATGCGCCGCGACCGCCCGGCCCGGGCGGCCCGGGCGCGCTGCCCGTCCGTGGGGCCGTTCGACAGGCTTACCTGCACCGCCGTCACCTTGTATTCCGGGCAGTTCGTCGCCCAGTCCGAGACATCCGTCGTGATCACGTTGGCCTGCGTATCGGGATGATGGAAGGTTGTATAGACCACCCCGGGACTGACCCGATCCGTCAGCGTCGCCCGCAGGCTGGTCTCTCCGGAGCGCGAGGCAAGCCGCACCCAGTCGCCCTCCTGCACGCCGCGCAGCTCGGCATCATGGGGGTGGATCTCCAGCCGGTCCTCACCATGCCATTGCGCATTCGGGGTCCGCCGGGTCTGGGCGCCGACATTGTACTGCGACAGGATCCGCCCGGTGGTCAGCAGCAGCGGAAAGCGCGGCCCGGTCTTCTCATCCGTCGGCAGGTATTCCGTCACGATGAAGCGCCCCCGCCCCCGCACGAAGCCGTCGACATGCATCAGCGGCGTGCCCTCGGGGTGTTCGGCATTGCAGGGCCACTGCACGCTGCCCTCCTGATCCAGCAGATCGTAGCTCACGGCGGCGAAGGAGGGGGTGGTGCGCGCGATCTCCTCCATGATCTGCGAGGGGTGGCCATAGCGCCAATCCGCCCCCATGGCATTGGCCAGCATCTGCGTCACCTCCCAGTCGGCATGGCCGTTCCGGGGCCGCATCACCGCGCGCACCCGGTTGATCCGGCGCTCGGCATTGGTGAAGGTGCCGTCCTTCTCAAGGAAGCTGGAGCCGGGCAGGAAGACATGGGCATATTGCGCCGTCTCGTTCAGGAACAGGTCCTGGACGATGACGCAGTCCATCGCCTTCAGACCGGCGGCCACATGCATCGTATCCGGGTCCGATTGCAGGATGTCCTCGCCCTGGCAATAAAGCCCTCGGAAGCGCCCCTCCAGCGCCGCATCCAGCATGTTGGGAATGCGCAGCCCCGGTTCCGGGTCGATCGGCACGCCCCAGGCGGCCTCGTAGATCGCGCGCACATCGGCGTTCTTCACATGGCGGTAGCCCGGCAGCTCATGCGGGAAGGAACCCATGTCGCAGGCCCCCTGCACGTTGTTCTGCCCCCTGAGCGGGTTCACCCCCACCCCCTTGCGCCCCATGTTGCCGGTCAGCATGGCCAGGTTGGCGATCCCCATCACGGCGGTGGAGCCCTGGGAATGCTCTGTCACCCCCAGCCCGTAATAGATCGCGCCATTGCCCCCCGTCGCGTAAAGCCGCGCGGCGGCGCGCAGCTCCGCAGCAGGCACGCCGCTCAGCAGCTCCGTGGCCTCGGGGCCATGGCGCGGATCGGCAATGAAGGCCGCATAGGCCAGGTATTCGTCCCAGTCGCAGCGCGTCCGGATATAGGCCTCGTCGATCAGCCCCTCGGTGACGATGACATGGGCCATGGCGCTGACCACCGCCACGTTGGTGCCGGGCCGCAGCGCCAGGTGATGGGCAGCCGCCACATGGGGCGAACGCACCAGGTCGATGCGGCGCGGATCGATGACGATCAGCCGCGCCCCCGCCCGCAGCCGCTTCTTCATCCGGCTGGCAAAGACCGGATGGGCATCGGTCGGGTTGGCGCCGATCACCAGGATCACGTCGCTGGCCTCGACACTGTCGAAATCCTGCGTCCCCGCCGAGGTGCCGAAGGCCTGGCCCAGCCCGTAGCCGGTTGGCGAATGGCAGACCCGCGCGCAGGTGTCGGTGTTGTTGTTGCGAAAGACCGCCCGCGCCAGCTTCTGCACCAGGAAGGTTTCCTCGTTGGTGCAGCGGCTTGAGGTGATCACCCCGATGCTGCGCCGCCCGTGCGCCTGCTGGATCGCGCGCAGCCGCCCGGCGGCAAAGGCCAGCGCCTCGGCCCAGCCGACCTCGCGCCAGGGATCCTCGATGCTGTCGCGGATCATCGGCCGGGTGATGCGGTCGGGATGGCTGGCATAACCATAGGCAAAGCGCCCCTTCACGCAGGAATGGCCATGGTTCGCCCGGCCTTCCTTCGAAGGCACCATGCGCACCAGCCGGTCGCCCTGCAGCTCGGCCCGGAAGGAACAGCCCACCCCGCAATAGGCGCAGGTGGTCAGCACCGAGCGGGTCGGCAGGCCCTGCGCGATCACGCTCTTCTCCTGCAGGGTGGCGGTCGGACAGGCCTGCACGCAGGCGCCGCAGCTTACGCAGTCCGAGGCCATGAAATCCGCCCCCCCGGTCGCGACGCGGCTTTCGAAGCCCCGCCCCTCAAGGGTCAGCGCAAAGGTCCCCTGCACCTCCTCGCAGGCCCGCACGCAGCGATTGCAGACGATGCATTTCGACGGATCAAAGGCGAAATAGGGATTGCTCTCGTCCACCGGTCGCCACTCGGGGTTCCGCTGCCCGGAGGTGTCGCGCACCTCGAAATGGTTTGCCCCCGTTACATAGCGCACCTCCCGCAGCCCGACGGCCCCGGCCATGTCCTGAAGCTCGCAATCGCCGTTCGCCGCGCAGGTCAGGCAGTCGAGCGGATGATCCGAGATGTAAAGCTCCATCACCCCCAGCCGCACCCTGCGCAGCTTCTCGGACTGGGTGTGCACCACCATGCCCGGATGCACCGGCGTGGTGCAGGCGGCCGGCAGGCCCCGCCGCCCCTCGATCTCGACCACGCAGAGCCGGCAGGAGCCGAAGGCCTCCAGGCTGTCGGAGGCACAGAGCTTCGGGATCGCCAGCCCCGCCTCCGCCGCCGCCCGCATCACCGAGGTGCCCTCGGGCACCGTCACCGCCACCCCGTCGATGGTCAGATGCACGGGGCGTCCCTCCCGCGCCGGCGTGCCCAGGTCCCGCGTCTCCCCCGGCATGACGAATGCCGTCATGGCTCCACCCTCCATCCCATTTTCTTGTTCCAAGTACCTCGGGGGAATCGCGCGGAATGCGCGATGGGGGCAGCGCCCCCTGCCACGCCGCCGCCCCTCATTCCGCCACCTCCGGCAGGATCCCGAAATCCTCCGGGAATCCCTCCAGTGCCGAAAGCACCGGATAGGGCGTGAAGCCCCCCAGCGCGCAGAGCGATCCAAGCCGCATCGTCTCGCACAGATCCTCCAGCAGCGCGACCGCCGCGCGTTCCCCGGCAAGGATCCGGTCCAGCGTCTCGACGCCCCGCACCGCGCCGATCCGGCAGGGGGTGCACTTGCCGCAGCTTTCCAGCGCGCAGAACGCCATGGCAAAGCGCGCCATCGCGGCCATGTCGACGCTGTCGTCGAAGACCACCAGACCGGCATGGCCGATCAGCCCGCCCGCGCCGTCGAACTCCTCGTAGCCAAAGGGCGTGGCGAACTTGTCGGGCCCGAAATAGGCCCCCAGCGGCCCGCCGATCTGCACCGCGCGGACCGGGCGCCCCGAGGCGGTGCCGCCGCCGATGTCCTCGATGATCGTGCCCAGCGGCATCCCGAAGGCGGTCTCGAACAGCCCGCCGTGCTTCACGTTGCCAGAGATCTGCAGCGGGATCGTGCCGCGCGACCGGCCCAGCCCGAAATCGGCATAGAACGCCGCACCCCGCGCGAAGATCACCGGCACGGTGGCCAGCGACAGCACGTTGTTGACCACCGTCGGACAGCCCAGGAACCCCTCGAGCGCCGGCAGCGGCGGCTTGGCGCGCACCACCCCGCGCCTGCCTTCCAGCGAATTCAGCAGCGCGGTCTCCTCGCCGCAGACATAGGCGCCGGCCCCGACCCGGATCTCCAGCTCGAAACCCCGGCCCGATCCCAGCACATCCGGCCCCAGCAGCCCCCCTGCGCGGGCCAGGTCCACCGCCTGCTCCATCACCGCGATGGCGCGGGGATATTCCGAGCGGATGTAGACATAGCCCTGTGCCGCCCCGGTCCCGAGGCCCGCGATCACCATGCCCTCGATCAGGGTGAAGGGATCGCCCTCCATCAGCATCCGGTCGGCGAAGGTGCCGCTGTCGCCCTCGTCGGCGTTGCAGACGATGTACTTGCGCGCGCCCTGCGCCAGCCGCACGGTGTCCCACTTGATCCCGGTCGGGAAGCCTGCGCCGCCACGACCGCGCAACCCCGAAAGCTTCACCTCGTCGACGATGGCCTCCGCCGTCATCCCCAGGGCGCGGCGCAGCCCCGCAAGCCCGCCCTGGGCCGCGTAGTCGGACAGGCTCAGCGGATCGATGACGCCGCAGCGCGCGAAGGTGAGCCGGGTCTGGCGGGCGAAAAAGGGGATCGCCTCGGTGGGCCCGAGGCTGTCCAGCCGCCCCTCCAGCAGCGCCGGCACATCCCCGGGGGTGACGCCCCCGTAGGCGATGCGCCCGCCGCCTCGGTCCAGCTCGACCAGCGGTTCCAGCCAGACCATCCCGCGCGAGCCGACCCGGATCACCTCGGCCTCGAGGCCGCGTTCTTCGAGGCCGCTGCGCAGCGCCGCCAGCACCGCCTCGGCCCCCAGCGCGATCGCGGCACTGTCCATCGAGACGTGGATCCTCATGCCCGCGCCTCCCCCGCCAGCTGCGCCAGGCGGGCCGCGTTCAGCCGGGCGAGCGGCGCGCCGTCGTAAAGCGCCGCCGGACCGCAGGCGCAGAGCCCTAGGCAATAGACCGGCGCCACCGTCAGCGCGCCGTCCGGGGTGGTGCCGTGCCAGTCGAGCCCCAGCGCCGTCAGCAGCCGCTCCGCCATCTCCGCCGCCCCCATGGCCTGGCAGGCCTCGGCGCGGCAGATCTGCAGCAAGTGGCGCCCCTGCGGCGCGCGGGCGAAATCATGATAGAACGAGATCACGCCATGGACCTCGGCGCGCGACAGGTTCAGCGCCTCGGCGATCAGCGCCGGAGCGGCCCCGGGGATCTGCCCGTAGGCCTCCCGCAGGGCATGCAGGATCGGCAGCATCGGCCCCTCCCGCGTCAGGTGGCGCGCGATCAGCGCGGCAATCTCGGACTGGGCTGGCTGCGGCTCCATGCGATCTCCTCCATGCGATCTCCTCCATGCGATCTCCCCCTCGCTTGCGGCCATGACGGCGCTGCCGGATCGATGTGAAATCCATTTCGGCAATCCGTCAAATGCCGTGACAAGTCTATCATACCAAGGGATGTTCCACCAAACCCGCAGCGCCAAGCGGATGAGGATGGATGACCGGCACGGCTGATCGGCAGCTGCGCCGGATCCGGGGGGCTCTGCCCCCATCGCCTGCGGCGATCCCCCCGAGGTATTTGGACCAAGAAAATGGGCGCAGGGCGGTCCCGCTTCGCGCAAATCCGCGTGACTGCGCCGGCGTGCCGTTTGGTCGCCTTGCGCCGGACGTAGGGAAAGACTGTGTTGAAAACGATGCTGCACCTGCAAACAACCGGAGCCGCCCCATGCTGATCGAGAACCGGACCTTCGACGAGCTGTCCGTCGGCGATACCGCCGAGCTGAAACGCCTGTGCACCCAGGACGACCTGATCGTCTTTGCCAACATGTCGGGAAACCACAACCCGATGCATATCGCCGATCTGGACGGCGACGGCGACGGGCGCGCCGAGGCCATCGCGCCCTCGATGTTCGTCGGCTCGCTGATCTCGGCGGTGCTGGGCAACTTGCTGCCGGGGGCCGGCACGCTCTACCGGGAACAGAACTTTGTCTTCCATGCCCGCGCCCATGCCGGAGAGGAGCTGATCAGCCGGGTGACGGTGACGGCCCTGCACCCCGAAACCAGCCGGGTGACGCTGGCCACCGAGGTGCGCCGGATCGAGGGCGACGTGCTGATCCTGTCGGGGGTGGCCGAGGTCGAGGCGCCGCGCCACAAGATCCGGCTGAACACCCATGACCTGCCCGGGCTGATCGTGCAGCGCCATCGCCATTTCGAGAAGCTGCTGGAGAAGGCCGAGGCGCTGCCTTCCCTGCCCACGGCGGTGGTCTGCCCGGAAGAGGAGAAATCCCTGGGCGGCGCCCTGCTGGCGCGGCGCCACCGGCTGATCGAGCCGATCCTGGTGGGCGATGCCGCAAAGATCCGCAGCACCGCCGAGGCCCTGGGCGCCGATCTGGACGGCATCGAGATCCTGGACGAGCCGGTCGCCCGCCTGGCGGCGGTGCGGGCGGTGGCGCTGGTGGCCGAGGGCCGCGCGCGCGCCCTGATGAAGGGGCATCTGCATACCGACGACCTGCTGCGCCCGGCGCTCGACAAGGCGACGGGGCTGCGGATGGGGCGCCGCTTCACCCATGTCTTCGTGATGGATGTGCCCGGCCTGGCGCATCCGCTGCTGATCACCGATGCGGCGATCAACATCGCCCCCGACCTTAAGACCAAGATGGACATCGTGCAGAACGGCATCGACCTGGCGCGCTCGCTCGGGATCGAGCTGCCCAAGGTCGGCGTGCTGTCGGCGGTCGAGGTGGTGAACCCCGACATCCCCTCTTCGCTGGATGCGGCGCTGCTCTCGAAGATGGCCGATCGCGGGCAGATCACCGGCGGGCTGGTGGACGGGCCGCTGGCGATGGACAATGCCATCGACCTGGGCGCCGCGAAGACCAAGGGCATCACCTCTGCGGTGGCGGGCCGCGCCGAGGTGCTGGTGGCCCCCAACCTTGATGCCGGCAACATGATCGCCAAGCAGCTGACCTTCATCTCGCACGCCGAGGGCGCCGGGCTGGTGCTGGGGGCGAAGGTGCCGATCATCCTCAATTCCCGGGCCGACAACGACATGGCGCGGCTTGCCTCCTGCGCGGTGGCGGCGCTGCATCACGCGCGGATCTCGGGGGGCGCGGCATGAGCCATGTGCTGACGCTGAACGCGGGCTCTTCCTCGTTGAAATTCGCGCTGTTCACCGCCGAGGCGGAGCCGCGCGCCCTGGCCACCGGGCTGGTGGAGCGCATCGGCACCACGCCGCAGCTGAAGCTGAAGTCCGCGACCGGCGGCGTGCTGGCCCAGGCCCGGCTGGAGCTGCCCGGCGGGCGCGACCATGCCGGGGCGCTGAAGGCGGCGCTGGCGCAGCTGCGCCACCATTATCCCGATGCCCGGATCGACGCCGTCGGGCACCGCGTCGTCCATGGCGGGCGCAATTTCGCCGCCCCCCTGGTGCTGGACGATGCCGCGCTGATGCAGCTGGAGACGCTGGTGCCCTTCGCGCCGCTGCACCAGCCCCACAACATCGCCGGCGTGAAGGCCGCGCTGGAGGCCTTTCCCCGGGCCACCCAGGTCGCCTGTTTCGACACCGCCTTCCACCGCCACCACCCCTTCGTCAACGACACCTTCGCCCTGCCGCGCGGCTATTACGAGAAGGGCGTGCGGCGCTACGGCTTCCACGGCCTGAGCTACGACTACATCGCGGGCCGGCTGAAGCAGCTGGCCCCCACCCTGCATGACGGGCGCTGCATCGTCGCGCATCTGGGCAACGGCGCCTCGATGTGCGGCATGGTGGCCGGGCGTTCGGTTGCCTCCTCCATGGGGTTCTCGGCGCTGGACGGGCTGCCGATGGGCACGCGCTCGGGGCAGATCGACCCGGGCGTGCTGCTCTATCTGATGGACCAGGAAGGCATGAGCCCCGGCGCCATTGCCGAGCTGCTCTATACCAAGTCGGGGCTGCTTGGGCTGTCGGGGCTTTCGGCGGACATGCGCACGCTGCTGGGCTCGGACACTCCCGGCGCGCGCGAGGCGATCGACTATTTCACCTTCCGCATCCGCCGCGAGATGGGCGGCCTGGCCGCCGCGCTGGAGGGGCTGGATGCGGTGATCTTCACCGGCGGCATCGGCGAGAACGCCGCCCCGATCCGCGAGAAGGTCTGCGCCGGAATGCACTGGCTGGGGATCGAGATCGACGCCGCTGCCAATGCCGCCGGAGAACTGGTGATCAGCACGCCGCTGAGCCGCGTGCATGTCATGGTCATCCCCACCAACGAGGAGCTGGTGATCGCCCGTGCCGCCAGCGCGCTGGCCGGATCCGGGGCCGCATCTGGGGCCACAGCTTGATCCGGGGCTTGATCCGGGGCCGTTCAGGCCGGATCCGGCTGAAGCCGGAAACAAGACGGGCCGGACCCGGGGCATTGCCCGGCTCCGGCCCGTCTTGGTGCGTGTCGCGGGGACGGTGACTCCGCCCCGTTCGCCCGGGCCCCTGCCGGGGTCCCGGTCGCGGCAAGGCCCGGGCAACCCTCCCGGGGTCGCGGGCCGGACCGATCCGTTACTTGGTCAGGATGAGCTTGCCGGCGCGGGTGATCCGCAGTGTGTAGACCTGGTCGTTCAGCACGATCTGGGCGGTCTGCCCCCCTTCGGTCAGTTTCACGGCACTGTGCTGCGGCACTGCGGGAATCGCGCTTTCCCGGTCGATCTTCTCAGGCATCATCATGTCTCTTCCTTCCATTCCAGCCGTTCCGAATGCTGCATCGGGCCAGGGGCCCACCCGTCCGGGGCACCGCCGCCCGTCTGGCCGCAGATCCGCAACGCGCCTTTCGGGAAGGAAACGCTCGGGTCGGGGCTGCACGGTTCGTCGGCACTTCCGTTGCTCGTGGAATCGGGCTTCCCCGCGCGAGGCGCGAAGTGGCTGGATATCGAATAGTTGACTTAAGCTGTCGGGATTGTCAATCCGACTAAAATAGTCAATTAAGCCTGACGCGGCGATTTTTCCGGTATTTTCCGGCAGGTGGCCCGCCTAATGCCCTTGAAACAGGCAGGAATCCTGGACACCCCAAAAGACGGGCGCCTCTTCTGCGCGCAGTGTCGGGCCCGCCGCCTCCGTTTTGCAACAGATTTTTTCCTTTGCCCGCAACCGCGCCGATTTTCTGCCTGAAGGCGATGTTTTGCCCCGGGCGCACAATTTTTTATTGATTGGTCCGTCAGCTTCCGGGTTTCATGGGCCCGTTACACGTTTGACAACATACAGAGTCATTGCGGGCCTAAGCGGACGGCACCCGGCTTCGGGGGGTGTCTTCCGGGGCCCGACACATGACCATTGGGGAGACCACCAACATGACCATGAACCGCCGTACTGCCCTGAAGTTCACTGCCGGTGCCGTTGCGGCACCTGCCGTCCTGCATGCCTCCGACGCGCTGGCCTCGTCCGGCACGGTCAAGGTCTTTGCCTGGCAGGACTACGTCCAGCCCAATATCGCCGAGAAGTTCGAGGCCGAGACCGGCATCACCCTGGACCTGACCACCTTCGGCTCCAACGACGAGGCCGAGAGCACCGTGCGCGCCAATGGCGGCAAGGGCTTCGACGTGGTCTTCCCCTCGATCACCAACGTGGCGAACTACTTCGACGATGCCGGAGAGCATTTCTTCATGGAAGTGCCGAAGGAGGTGAATGTCGATGCGATCATCCCCTCCTTCCTGCGCGACAGCGCGGCGCTTGGCGGGATGCAGGCGGGCAAGCAGGTCGCCCTGCCCTTCGACTGGGGCACCGAGGGGGTCACGCTGAACCGGGCCGCGCTGCCGATCTCGGATGCGGACCTGTCCTATGGCGACATGTTCGGCGAGACGACCACGGGCAAGGCCGCCTTCCGGCAGAAATCGGCGCTGATCGGCGTCGGCCTCTATCTGGATGCCACCGGCGAGGTGCCCTCGAACCGGATGTACGATGTCTACAAGTCCGAGGCCGACGCGCGGCGCATCTTCGGCGAGGTGGTCAAGTGGATGGTCGCCCGCAAGCAGCATTTCGGCGCCTTCTGGAACAATGCGACCGAGGCGACGGCGGCCTTCAAGGACGCGGGCTGCGTGATCGGCCAGACCTGGGACACCACCGGGCTGCTGCTGAACCGCGAGAGTGCCGATTACGTCTACCGCGCGCCGAAAGAGGGCATCATCACCTGGATGGACAGTTTCGGGATGCTGCGCGGCGCCGAGAATGTCGAACAGGGCGTCGCCTTCATCAACTTCATGCTGAAACCCGAGATCGGCGGCATGTTCGCCAACAACACCGGCTACAACTCGGCCGTGACGGGGGCGGCGGATTTCGCCAGCGACGAGTTCAAGAAGCAGTTCAACGAGGTCTACCGCCCCGATGTGCTGAACAACATGTGGTGGTGGCAGTCCGACACGCCCTTCTACGCGCCGGTGGTCAACGAGATGGTCGAGATCATCACCAACGCCTGAGCTTGCGCGGGATCACGGGCGGGGCCGGCGGCGATGGCCGGCCCCTTCCCCGGCGTGGCGCCGGTGGCGGCGTCGCGTTTGCATATTTTTGGAAAGATGAAAGCAGGCGGAGCCCTGCGGGCGGGGAGCATGAGCAAGCTGGAAATGCGCGGGCAGGATGTGCGGCTGGAGGGGATGGGGGTGACCTATCCCAACGGGTTCACCGCCGTGCAGCCCACCGACCTGGAGATCCGCGCGGGCGAGTTCTTTTCGATCCTCGGGCCCTCGGGCTGTGGCAAGACGACGATCCTGCGCACCGTTTCGGGCTTTGTGGAGCCCACCGCCGGGCGGGTGCTGATCGGGGGGGCGGACCAGCGCGGCATCGGGCCCAACGGGCGACCCACGGCGCTGATCTTCCAGAACCTCGCGCTGTTCCCGCTGATGCCGGTCTGGGAAAACGTCGCCTTCGGGCTGGAGGCGCGCGGCTGGTCGAAGCGCAGGCGCCGGGCGCGGGCCGAGGAACTGCTGGCGCTGGTGGCGCTTGGGGATCAGGGCGGCAAGCTGCCTTCGGAACTGTCGGGCGGGCAGCGCCAGCGGGTGGCGATCGCCCGGGCGCTGGCGGTGGAACCTGCGGTGCTGCTGCTGGACGAGCCGCTTTCGGCGCTGGATCTGAAGCTGCGCCAGCACATGCGCGCGGAACTGCGCGCGATCCAGCAGAAGACCGGGGTGACCTTCCTCTACATCACCCATGATCAGGGCGAGGCGCTGACCATGTCGGACCGGATCGCGGTGATGAATGCCGGGGTGGTCGAGCAGGTCGGCACCGGGGACGAGATCTATTCCGATCCCACCTCGGCCTTCGTGGCCAGCTTCGTGGGCGAGGTCAACGCCCTGCCGGGCCGGATCGCCGGGCTGGACGGGCCCTTTGCCCGGATCGAGACCGCCGCCGGGCAACTTCTGGGGCGCAACCCCCGGGGCCTGCCGATGGGCGCGCCGGCGATCCTGTTCGTGCGCCCCGAGCAGATGGGCTTCGGCCCGCTGGCCAATGCCTTCCGCGCCCGGCTGGAGCGGCGCGACCTGGAGGGGCCCTACATCAGCTACGGCTTCCGCACCGAGACCGGACAGGCGCTGGTGGTGCAGCAGGTCAATGCCGGCGGGCCGCCCGCCGCGATCACCGAGGCCCAGGTGGGCTTTGCCCCCGAGGCCGCGGTCATCCTGCCCGAGGGGGCGATGGCGCGCACCGGCCCCGAGATGGCCGCGCCATGAGGGGGCTGCTGAGGGGCTATGGCGCCGGGCTGACCGCGCTGTTCTTCGCCGCCGCCCTGGCCTGGGGTCTGGTGCTGATCCTGCTGCCGCAGCTGACCATGCTGGAGCGCGCAGTAACGCCGCCGAAGCGGCAGCTGGACAGTTCCATCGCGCTGCAGGTCGGGCGCGACGCGCAGACCTGCATCTCGGTGCTGAAGGCGCAGGCGGCCCCCGCGCCGGCGCCCTCGGGGGGGCTGGCGGTGCCCTCGATGTCGAGTCCGTCGGCGGGCGGCATGGCCGTGCCCTCCCTGGGGGGGCCGACGGCGGGGGGCATGGCGATCCCCTCGATGGGCGGGCCTGCGGCGGCACGCAATGCAGCCCCCCAGGTACTGCAATGCGCCCGCGCGACCACCCATCGCCAGCTGGTGCGCGACAGCGGTGCGCCGCCGGAATTCCTTGATACGCTCTATGGGATCGAGGCGTTGTCGGTCGATCCCGCCGCCCCGGTCCCGGCGCAGATCGCCTCTGCGCAGGCGGTGCAGGTGGCGGCCGAGGCCCTGACGGCAGAGCTGCGCCGCCGGGAGGCCGAGGCCTTTCCCTACACGCTGTCGAATTTCGAGACCCTGGCCGCGCCCCGGCTGATCCCGATGAATGCCGCGCAGAAGGCCGTCGAGGACCGGGCCATCGGCAACCGGCTGCTGGACCTGGCCGGGCTGCGCTTTGAACTGGACGGGCAGACCTACGAGCGGCTGGGGCTGGTGACGCTGGTGCGCACGATCTTCTTCGCGCTCTGTGCCACGGCGCTGGCGCTGGTGCTGTGCTATCCCATTGCCTACAAGGTCGCCCTGGCGAGCCCGCCGCGCCAGGCGGTCTGGCTGTTCGTCGGGCTGATCATCCCCTATGCCATCGTCGAGCTGATGCGGGTCTATGCCTGGACCACGATCATCGACACCCAGGGGCTGATCAACTCGGTCCTGGAATGGGCCGGGCTGATCCGCGATCCGATCCCCTTCAAGCGTTTCCCGGCGACGATCTTCGTGGTCATCGTCTATACCTACGTGCTGTTCATGGTCTTCCCGATCTACAATGTCATGGCGACGCTGGACCGCAACCAGATCGAGGCGGCACGCGACCTGGGCGCGCGGCCCTGGCGGGTGCACTGGCGGGTGATCATCCCCCATGCCAAGCCCGGCATCGCGGTCGGCTGCATCGCCACCTTCATGCTGAGCGCGGGGGCGTTTTCGGTGCCCCGGATCATCAGCCGGGGGCTGCAGGCGGAATGGTTCAGCCAGACGATCTACAACAAGTTCTTCGAAAGCGAGAATTCCAATGTCGGGGCGGCCTACAGTTTCGGCTACACGGCGCTGTGCTTTGCGCTGGTGGCGCTGTTCATGTGGCTGATGCGCACCCGCCTGAAAGATTTCGCGAGGGTGCAATGAGGGGGCGGGCCGCGCCCTCGGGCCCCGCGGGCCGCTCGGCCGCGTCCGGGGACGGCTGCGCCGTCCCTGCCCCCCGTCCCAAGGGAGCCGCCAGATGAGCGCGAACCGGCTGCTGAGCCTTTACACCTGGGCCTTCCTGGTCTTCATGTTCGGCCCCCTGCTGCTGATGATCGTCAGTTCGTTCAACGACACCTCGCCGCCCTCGGTCACCGAATGGCACGGGCTGACCTTCAAGTGGTACGAGTTCTTCTGGATGCCCGAGGACCAGCTGCGCGCCGACAGCGTGCTGCGCAGCCTCGACCGGGACCGCTTTGTCGGCTGCTTCGGCAATTCGCTGAAGGTGGCGGGCGCCGTGGTGCCGCTGTCGCTGCTGCTGGGACTGGCGGGTGCGGTGCTGCTGACACGCTGGAAGTCGCGGGCCAACGGCGTGCTGTGGTGGGTGCTGCTGTCGCCGATGCTGGCGCCGGGGGTGGTGCTGGGCCTCTCGGCGCTGGTGTTCTGGGGGCGGCTGGGCATCAACGCCGGGCTTTTCACCATCATCATGGCGCAGACCACCTTCATCGCCGGCTACCCGATGCTGATCCTGATGGCGCGCCTGCAACGCCAGCCGATCGAACTGGAGGAAGCCGCGCTGGACCTGGGCGCCAGCCCCGCGCGGGTGTTCCGCCGCCTGACCCTGCCCTATCTCGCGCCCGCGCTGATCTCGGCGGCGGTGATCGCGCTGATGGCCTCGCTGGAGAATTACAACACCACGATGTTCGCCAAGGGCGGCTCCTGCACGCTGGCAACGGAGATCGGCGCCATGGGGCGCAACCCCAACGGCCACCCCCCGGTGATCAACGCCGTCGGCAGTGCCATCATCGTGATCACCATCGCGGCGGCGCTGGCCCATACCTTCCTCTTGCAACGGGAGAAACGGCGGCCATGATCGCGCCATGATCACCGCCCGCTGCCACCCCGCCCTGGAAGCCCTGCTGCCCAAACCCGTGCCCGCCGCCCGCGCCCTGCCCGGCTGGCTGCGCGAGATGCCCTCAGAGGTCGCCGCCCCGGCGCTTGGCGGCGCCGCCGTGCGCACGCTGAAACACTGCCCGCCGATCCTTGATGCGCTGTCGCTGGGGGTGCTGATGCCGCTGGCCTGCGACCTGCACTTTGCCGACGGCCATGTCAGCTGGGACTGGGATCCGCCGGTGTTGCCCGACAGCCGGATCTCGCGCGCGCCGGTGGGGATGCACCTGCCGGAACAGGCGCAGGGCGTGCCCTGGAAGCTGGCGGTGAACAGCGTGCTGAAATTCATGAACTTCTGGACGCTGGAAACGCCGCCCGGCACCTCCCTGCTGTTCACCCATCCGCTGAACCGCGAGGACCTGCCCTTCCGCACCCTCTCGGGCGTGGTCGACTGCGATCTTTTCGGCGATGGCTACGTGCATTTCCCCGCGCTCTGGCAGGACCGCGACTTTGCCGGCACGCTGCCCGCCGGCACCCCGGTGGCCCAGGTCATCGCCGTGCCGCGCGGCGCCGATGCCCTGACCCTGGCGCCGATGAACGGCGCGCAGGTGCAGGCCAGCACGTCCCTGCAAGAGGCCCTTTCGGAAACCCCCGGCACCTACCGGCGCCACCACCGCCACTAGAGATCGAGCGGCAGCCGCCCCTTGGAGGCCCGGGTGATCGCCTGCATCGCCACCGCCCGGTCCCCGGGCCGCGCCCCGTTCCACAGCGCCTGCGCCAGCGCCCCGGCCTCGGGCGTACGCCGCTCGGCCGCCGCGCGCACCCGCATGGCATCGACCTCCGACGAAGACCCGGCCAGCGGCGCCAGCACGTCGCTCACCTGCGCGTAATCGCCCGCCCGCAGCGCCAGCCGCGCCAGGTTCAGCCGCGCATCGCCATCCCCGGGATCCAGCGCCACAACCCGGGCAAAGGCCTGCCGCGCCGCCGGCGCATCGCTCAGCTGCAACTCCACCCGGCCCAGTTCGAACCAGGCATGGGCATGGCCGGGCTCTGCCGCGAGTGCCCGGCGCAGCCACAGCCGCGCCGGCGCCCACTTGCCCTGCTCCATCATCACCTTGCCCAGGTTGTAAAGCACGCCCACCCCGCCCCGACGGGCCTTCGCGGCGCGCATCAGGATCTGTTCGGCAGCCTTCCAGCGCCCCTCGGCCAGCGCCTGTGCAAGCGGGTCCACGGATCTCATGCCCCGTTGTCCGCCGCCCCCTTGCGAAAGGCAAGCCCGTCATGAAACTGTCGCCCCGGGCGCCTAGCAAGGCCCCGCAAAAGCCCGAGGATCCGATGCAGCTTTCCGCCTTCTCCCGCCCCGGCCGCTTCTGGCGCGGCAATCTCCACACCCATTCGACCCGCTCCGACGGCGTGCTGCCCCCGGAGGAGGTCTGCCGCCGCTACCGCGCCGAGGGCTACGATTTCCTCGCCCTCACCGATCACTTCGTCGGCCGCTTCGGATACCCGATCACCGACACCACCGCACTGCGCGCGCCCGGCTTCACCACCCTCCTCGGCGCCGAGCTGCATTCCGGCGCCATGGCGAACGGAGAGCTCTGGCACATCCTCGCCGTCGGCCTGCCGCCCGGTTTCGCCCCCTCCAACAGCCCCGATTTCGCGCCCGTTCCCGACCAGGAAAGCGGCGCGCAGATCGCCGCGCGCGCCCGCGCCGCCGGGGCCTTCGTGGCGATCGCCCATCCGCAATGGTCCGGCCTGACCCTGGAAGACGCCCGCAGCATCGAGGCCGCCCATGCGGTCGAGATCTACAACCACGGCTGCGCCACCGGCTGCGACCGCCCCGACGGCACGGCGATTGCCGACCTCCTGCTCGGCGAGGGGCGCGCCCTCAGCCTGATTGCCACCGATGATGCGCATTTCTCCGAGCCCGACCATTTCGGCGGCTGGGTCATGGTCAAGGCCCCCGAAAACACCCCCGAGGCGCTTCTGGCGGCGCTGAAGGACGGCGCCTTCTACAGCAGCCAGGGCCCCGAGCTGCGCGATGTCCGCCTGCACGACACCCATGTCGAAGTCGCCTGCTCGGCCGTTGCCACGGTGATCCTCCAGGGCCGGGGCACGGCCGCCGTGGCCCATCACGGCCACAGCCTGACGCGCGCCGAAATCCCCCTGACCCGCTTTGCCAATTCGCCCTGGCTGCGGGTCACGGTGATCGACGCCGCGAGCCGGCGCGCCTGGTCGAACCCGATCCACCGCCCGGCCTGAGGTTCATCTTTCCCCAAATATGGCGGGGGTGACGGGGCCAGAGGCCCCGGAGGGGGCAGAGCCCCCTTCCCCGACAGCCCTCCCGCGCGTAGCTTACGTAACGGGAGGACCCGCCATGACCAGCCCGCTCAGCCATCTTGCCACCCATGAGGTGACGAACCAGCCCCCCGCCCCCGGGGACCGCGATCTCTGGGCCGGGGACATCGTGCTGCGACAGGCCATCGCCCGCCATGGTGGCCAGCCCGGGGCACTCGAGCCCTATGCCCGCGCCCTCGGCACCGCCGCGATGCAGGAAGCCGCCCGCGACGCCAACCGCCATCCGCCGGAACTGCACCTGTTCGACCGGGCCGGGCGGCGTCTTGACGAGGTGCGCTTCCACCCCGCCTGGCACGGCTTCATGCAGCTCAGCGCCGAGGCCGGCTACGCCGCCCTGCCCTGGGAAGAGGCCCCGGGCGGCCATGTGACCCATGCCGCCATGGTCTACCTCGCCTCCCAGGTCGAGCCGGGCCATTGCTGCCCCCTGACCATGAGCTACGCCGCCACCCCGGCCCTGCGCACCACCCCGGCCCTCGCCCCCTGGCTGGAAAAGCTGCAGGTGCGCGCCTGGGATCCCGCCATCGCCCCAATGACCGGCAAGCGCGCCATCACCCTTGGAATGGCCATGACCGAGAAGCAGGGTGGATCGGACCTGCGCGCCAATGCCACCACCGCCACCCGCGACGGCGACGCCTACCGCCTGAGGGGCCACAAGTGGTTCTGCTCGGCGCCGATGTCGGACGGTTTCCTGACCCTGGCCCAGGCGCCCGAGGGGCTGACCTGCTTCCTGGTGCCGCGCTGGCTTGATCACGGGCGCAACCCGATCCTGATCCAGCGGCTGAAGGACAAGCTCGGCAACCGCTCCAATGCCTCGGCCGAGATCGAATATGACAATACCCTGGCCTACCGGGTCGGGGACGAGGGCGCCGGGGTGCGCACCATCCTGTCGATGGTCCATCACACCCGGCTCGACACCGCGCTGGCCCCCGCCGGCCTGATGCGCGCCGCCCTGAGCGAGGCGCATCACTGGGCCAGCCACCGCAGCGCCTTCCAGAAGCAGCTGATCGACCAGCCGCTGATGCGCGCCGTTCTGGCCGACCTCGCGCTCGACTGGGAGGCGGCGCTGAAACTGGGGCTGAAGGTCGCGCGCAATTTCGACGGCACGGCGGACGAACACCGCACCTTCGCCCGCATCGCCGTGGCGTTGGCCAAGTACCACAACAACAAGCGCGCCCCGCTGGTGATCTACGAGGCCATGGAGGCGCTTGGCGGCATGGGCTATGTGGAGGACACGCCCCTGCCGATGCTCTACCGCGAGGCGCCGCTGAACGGCATCTGGGAGGGGTCGGGCAACGTGATCTGCCTCGACATCCTGCGCACCCTCGCCAAGGAACCCCTGGCCGGAGAGATGCTGAATGCGGAACTGCAATCCGTCACCGGCACCGACCGGCGCTTTGACGCGGCGCTGAAGGCGCACCGCACCCGCTGGCCGGGCCTGCCGCCCGAGGCAGAGGCCCGCTGGTTTGCCGAAAGCCTGGCGCTGCTGCTGCAGGGCGCGCTGCTGATCCGCCATTCCAGCGACGCGGTGGCCGATGCCTTTGTCGCCACCCGCCTGGCGCGTGGTTCTGGGCGGATCGCCGGGGCGATCTCGGGATGCGATACGGGCGCGATCCTGGCAAGGATCGCGCCCGTCGAATAGTCGCCTCGAAGGGTCCCTGCGCGGGATCTCAGCGCAGTTTCAGCGTCGCCAGGCCGATCATCGCCAGGATCAGCGAGATGATCCAGAAGCGGATCACGATGGTCGGCTCCGCCCAGCCCTTCTTCTCGTAATGGTGGTGGATCGGCGCCATCAGGAAGACCCGCTTGCCGGTGCGCTTGAAGTAGAGGACCTGGATGATCACCGAGAGCGCCTCGACCACGAAGAGGCCGCCGACGATGGCCAGCACGACCTCGTGCTTGGTGGCCACCGCGATGGCGCCAAGGGCGCCGCCAAGCGCCAGCGACCCGGTGTCGCCCATGAACACCGCCGCGGGCGGGGCGTTGTACCAAAGAAAGCCCAGGCCGCCACCGATCAGCCCCGCGACGAAGATGATGATCTCTCCGGTGCCGGGAACGTAATGCAGCCCGAGGTAGTCGGTGAAGGTCAGGTTGCCGACCATGTAGGCGATGATCCCCAGCGTGCCCGAGGCCACCATGACCGGCACGATGGCCAGGCCATCCAGGCCGTCGGTCAGGTTCACCGCATTGGCGGACCCCACGATGACGAACATCGCGAAGGGGATGAAGAAGACGCTGAGATGGATCAGCAGGTTCTTGAACACCGGCACCGCCAGGTCAAAGCGCAGGTCCGCCGGGTGCAGCCAGGTGGCCCAGAGGCTGGCGATCAGCGCCACGCCAAAGCCCAGCAGAAGCCGCATCCGCGCCGAGACGCCCTTGGTGTTCTGCTTCGACACCTTGGCCCAGTCATCGGCAAAGCCGATGGCCCCGAAGGACAGCGTCACGAACATCACCAGCCAGACGAAGCCATTGTCGAGCCGCGCCCAGAGCAGCGTCGCCACCGTCAGCGCGCCAACGATCAGCAGACCGCCCATGGTCGGCGTGCCCGCCTTGACGAAATGCCCCTCGGGGCCGTCGGTGCGGATCGGCTGGCCCTTGCCCTGCGTCTTGCGCAGCACGTTGATCAGGGGCCGGCCGAAGAGGAAGCCGAAGATCAGCGCGGTCAGGAAGGCCCCGCCCGCTCGAAACGTGATGTATCTGAAAAGGTTGAAGACGTCGCCGCCATCGCTGAGGGCGGTCAGCCAATACAACATTTCGGGGATCCTTCCTCGTACCCGTCAGGCTGCCGGGTGTACTGTTTAATCGTCGGCGGGATGGCTCAATTTCCGAAGCGCGTCAACCAGCACCGACACGCGCGACCCCTTGGAGCCCTTGATCAGCACGACATCGCCGGCATCGACCAGGCGCAGGGGATCTTCCGCCAGTTTCTCGACCTTCTCGACGCATTGTCCGCGCTTGTGATCGGGCAGCGCCTCGTAGAGGACTCGCATCCGGGGGCCCACGCAATGCACCAGGTCGACATCCTTCATCGCCGGCAGGGTGGCGATGTCGCGGTGCAGCGCCTGCTCTCCGGTGCCCAGTTCCAGCATCTCGCCCAGGATGGCGATACGGCGGCCCTGGGCATGGCGCCCGAGGTTGTCGCGCGGATGCGAGGCCGCCAGTACATCGAGCGCGGCAGCCATCGAGGCCGGGTTGGCATTGAAGGCATCGTCGATCAGCTCGAACGAGAGCGCGCGCTCCAGCGGATCCAGCACGCGCCACTGGCGCAGGCCGCGCCCCGCCGGCGGCGTCCAGCGCCCGATGGAGGCCAGCGCCAGCGCCCGGTCCAGCCCCAGCACATGGGCCGTCGCCAGCGCCGCCAGCGCGTTCAGCGCGAAATGGCGCCCCGCCGCGCGCACCTTGTAGGTGACCGGCGTGCGCCAGGCACGGGCATGGCAGACCAGGCAGTCGTCGCTGAACTGCACCCGGGTCAGCCGGTGGTGGCAGCCGGCGCTTTCGCCGAAGCGCAACACCCGGGCGCCCAGCTCTTCGGCGCGGGCCACCATCAGCGGCGTCGTCGGCAGGTCGCCGTTGATGATCGCCACGCCGCCGGGTTCCAGCCCCTCGAAGATGCTGGCCTTTTCCTGCGCGATGCCCTCGATCGACTCGAAGGCCTCAAGATGCGCCGGGGCGATGGTGGTGATGATCGCGACATCGGGCCGGGCAAGGCGCGCCAGCGGCGCGATCTCTCCGGGGTGGTTCATGCCGATCTCGATCACCGCGGCCTGGGCATCGCGCGGCATCCGCGCCAGCGTCAGCGGCACGCCCCAGTGATTGTTGTAGGAGGCCTCGGCGCAATGGGTGCGGCGCTGGTCGCCCAGCACGTCGCGCAGCATCTCCTTGGTCGAGGTCTTGCCGGCCGAGCCGGTCACCGCCACCACCTTGCCGCTCATGCGCGCCCGGGCGGCGCGGGCCAGCCCCTCAAGCGCGTCCAGCACGTCGGGCACGATCAGCAGCGGCGCATCCTCGGCCACGCCCTCGGGAACATGGGTGACAAGGGCGGCACCTGCCCCCTTTTGAAGCGCCTGGGCCACGAAGTCATGGGCATCGCGCGCCGCCTTCAGGGCGACGAACAGGTCGCCCTTCGCGATCGTGCGGGTGTCGATGGAGACGCCCTGCACCTCCCATGCGCCCCGGACCTCACCGCCCGTTGCCGCCGCCGCTTCCGCAGCCGTCCAGAGGCTCATGCCAGTCTCCCGTCCAGGGCCGCGACCGCGACCGAGGCCTGTTCCACATCGTCGAAGGGATAGATCGTGTCGCCGACGATCTGGCCCGTTTCATGGCCCTTGCCGGCGATCAGCAGCGCGTCGCCCGGTCCCAGCGTGTCCACCGCGCGCAGGATCGCCTCGGCGCGGTCGGGCACCTCGAAGGCTTCGGGGCAGCCCAGCAGCACCGCCTGGCGGATCGCGCCGGGATCTTCCGAACGCGGGTTGTCATCGGTCACGAAGACCGCGTCGGCATTTTCCGCCGCCGCCTGGCCCATCAGCGGGCGCTTGGTGCGGTCCCGGTCGCCGCCCGCGCCGATAATGGCGACAATGCGGCCCATCACATGCGGGCGCAGCGCCTTCAGCGCGGTCGACACCGCGTCGGGGGTATGGGCGTAATCCACGAAGACCGAGGCGCCGTTGGCCCGCGTCGCGGCCAGCTGCATCCGGCCCCGCACCCCGACAAGGCGCGGCAGCACCGGGAAGACCTCCTGCGGGGAGGCGCCGCACATCATCGCAAGGCCAGCAGCGACCAGCACGTTCTCGGCCTGGAAGCCGCCGATCAGGTTCAGGCGGATCTGGTGTTCGGTATCGGCAAAGGCAATGCGCAGCACCTGGCCCTCGGGCTCAAAGCGGCGGGCGACCAGGCGCATCTCGGCGTCGGGGTTCATGCCCACGGTCAGCACGTCGAGGCCGCGCGCCTCGGCTTCGGCCACCATGTCGGCGCCGCGGGCACCGTCGATGTTGATCACCGCGTGGCCCTCGGGGGGCAGGACGCGGGTGAAAAGGCCGGCCTTGGCCTCGAAGTATTCCTTGAAGGAGGCGTGGTAGTCCAGGTGGTCCTGGGTCAGGTTGGTAAAGCCCGCCGCCTGCAGCATCACCCCGTCCAGCCGCCGCTGCGCCAGCCCGTGCGAAGAGGCCTCCATGGCGCAATGGGTCACGCCTTCGGAAGCGGCCTCGGCCAGCAGGCGATGCAGGGTGATCGGTTCGGGCGTGGTATGGGACAGCGGATGGGTATAGTCGCCCTCGACCCCGGTGGTGCCAAGGTTGCAGGCCCGGTAGCCCAGCCCCTGCCAGATCTGGCGCAGGAAGGTCGCAACCGAGGTCTTGCCATTGGTGCCCGTCACCGCGCACATCACCCGGGGCTGGCCCCCGAACCACAGCGCGGCAGTGGCCGCCAGCACCTGGCGGGGATCCTCGGCGATGATGACGGCGGCGTCGGATCCCTTCAGCGCCTCGGCGGCAAGGCGCGCACCGGCGGGATCGGTCAGGATCGCACCCGCCCCCATCTGCAGCGCGTACTGGATGAAATCGGCGCCATGGACCTTGGTGCCCGGCAGCGCGGCGAACAGGTAGCCGGCGCGCACCTCGCGGCTGTCGACGGCCAGTCCGGTGATCTCGGCCTCACGGCCTCCGCGGGCGGTCAGGCCCAGTTCCGACAGGGTCCGAACGGGCTGGAATTCCGGCCTGCCACTGCCCTTGTGGCCATCCGAGCCGTTCCTGCTGACCATGTCGCTGCTGCCTTTCCGGGGCACCGCCCCTGTCACGTCCGCCGGGACTCGCGCAAGCGGTCCGGCCCCTACTGGGTTATAGCAGCCACGGGGGTGGGTTCAACGCGGGGCCGCAGCCCGAGCAGCGGACCGATGCGCCGGATGATCTCCTTCGCGACGGGAACCGAGGTCCAGCCGGCGGTGCGCAGCGGGTGCTTGATGCTGGCGATCGAGGTCTCGGGTTCGTCGAGCATGGTGATCAGCACGTATTGCGGATCCGAGGTCGGGAACATCGAGGCGAAGGTGGCGATGGTGCGGTCCTTGTAGTAGCCGCCCGTGGGTTTCACCTTGTCCGCCGTCCCGGTCTTGCCGCCGATCTCGTAGCCCGGCACGTCGCCGAGGGAGGCGGTGCCGTCAGTGACGACGCTGCGCAGCATCTTGTGCATGATCTCGGCGGTTTCGGGCTTGATGATCTGCGGCCCGACGCTGGGCTGGGGATGGCGCAGCAGCGTCGGCGTGACCTTGCGCCCGTCATTGGCGATGGTCGCATAGGCTGCGGCCAGCATGACCGGGGACACGGTGATGCCATGCCCGTAGGAAACCGTCATGGTGGTCAGCTCGGACCAGTTGGTCTGGTGGGCGGGCTTGGTGACCTCGGCCTCCGACATCTCGATCGGCGAGGGATCCATCAGCCCCAGCTTGCGCAGGAAGGCCTCCTGACGCTGCGCGCCGATCATCTGGGCAATCCGCGCCGCCCCGATGTTGGAGCTTTCCTCGAGGATCGTGTTCACGTCGGCGGAACGCCCGATGTAGTGGTCATCGCTGATCCGGAAGCGCCCCCAGCGGATCGGCCCGGTGATGTCGATCACCGTGGTCGGCTTCACCAGCCCCAGGTCGATGGCCTGCGAAATGTCGAAGACCTTGAAGACCGAACCCAGCTCGTACAGGCCCTGCACCGCGCGGTCGAACAGCGGGCTGTCGTCGGGCGTGCCCTTGGTGGGCGGCGGCGGCGGATCGTTCGGATCGTAATCGGGCAGAGAGGCCATGGCGACGATCTCGCCGGTCTTGACCTTCATCAGCACGGCGGCGGCGCCCTTGGAGTTCATCAGCTTCATGCCGCCCGAAAGCACCTGTTCCAGCGCCGCCTGCACGGTCAGGTCGATGGAGAGCTGCAGCGGACGCCCGCCGTTGTTGGGATCGTTCAGCATGCTGTCGAAACGGTGCTCGATCCCGGCCGAACCGGTCATCTCGGCCCAGTCGACATCTTCCTTCTCGAACTTGGTGCCGCCCAGGATGTGAGAGGCAACGGGGCCGTTCGGGTAAAGCCGCATCTCGCGCGGGCCGAACAGCAGCCCCGGCTCGCCGATGTCATGCGTCGCCTGGCGCTGCTCGGGCGACATGGTGCGGCGCAGCCAGACGAACTTGCGCGAACCGGTGAAATCCTTGATCAGGCGCTCTTCGTTCAGGTCCGGAAAGATCTTCGCCAGCGCCTTCGCGGTCTGCAGCGGATGCACCATCTGCTGGGGATGCGCATAAAGCGAATAGGTCTCCATGTTGGTCGCCAGCACCCGGCCGTTGCGATCAACGATATCGGCGCGGCTGGCCACCAGCCCGACTCCGCCCGAGGAGGTGCGCGGTTCGCTCGGCGTCGAACTGGCCATGGCCCCCATGCGGAAGCCGATGGTGCCGAAGGCGCAAAGGAAGGCCAGGCCCAGAATCAGCAACCGCCCCTCGGCCCGCAGGCGGGAGCGGTCGCGCATCTGCTCATGTCTCTGGCGCAGGTTCTCGCGCTCGATCACGTCGGGGTTCTCGCCCTTGGCGCGGGCGTTGAGGATCGCGGCCAGCGGGCGCAGCGGCGTGCGGGTCATGGGGCGCTCCCCTTCACGGCTTCAGGTCGCTGTCCAGAAGGGAGGACATCTCGACCTCCTGGGGCGGCTTTGGGTCCGCGGAAGGCTTTGGGTAGGGCACCTGGTCCACCGAGCCGAATTGCGAGGGGTCGATCGGCTGCAACTGCAGGTCCTTGTAGTTCATCTCGGCCAGGGCGCGCAGACGGTCGGGACGGTTCTGGTAGGCCCATTCCGCCTTCATCATCGCCAGCTTGGAGCGGGCATCTGCGATCTTGCGTTGCAGATGGTCCGAGGTCTCGATGGCGGCCTTGGTCTGGTAGTTTTCCTGATAGGCCCAGAAGGCAAGGCCGATGACGGCCATGGCGCTGAGCAGATAGAGCAGTGTTCTCATCCCTTGCGTCCCTTCCTGTCCCCTGCCCCCGGCATTCCGAGCGCGGCGCGGTCGATGTCGTCCGCCGGAGCATCCGTGCGGTATCCGATGCGCAGCCGCGCCGAACGCGACCGCGGGTTGATCTCGAGTTCCTCGTCGTCCGGACCGATGCCCTTGCGGGTCTTCTGGGTGAAGGCCGGCGACTCTTCCTCAAGTTGTGGCGCATAGCGGTTGGCATTGCCAGTGCCGCCGGCGCGCAGCTGGAAGAAGCGCTTGACCATCCGGTCCTCGATGGAATGGAAGCTGACGACGGCCAGGATGCCGCCGGGCTTCAGCGCCCGCTCGGCGGCCATCAGCCCCTCGGCCAGGGCGCCGTATTCATCGTTCACCGCGATGCGCAGCGCCTGGAAGCTGCGGGTCGCCGGGTGGCTTTGCCCCGGCTTCGCGCGCGGCAGGCAGCCCTCGATGATCTTGGCCAGGCGCAGCGTGGTGGTGATCGGTTCCACCGCGCGTTCGCGCGCGATCGCCCGTGCGATCCGGCGCGAGGCGCGCTCTTCGCCGTAAAGATAGAGGATGTCGGCCAGCGGGCCCTCCTCCAGCGTGTTCACCAGATCGGCGGCAGAGGGGCCGGACTGGCTCATCCGCATGTCGAGCGGCCCGTCGCGCAGGAAGGAGAAGCCGCGTTCGGCCAGGTCCAGCTGCATGGAGGACACGCCGAGGTCGAGGACGATGCCATCCACGCCCTCGGGGCAGTTTTCCCCGGCCACCGTGTCCAGATTGGCGAAGTTGTCCTGCACGATGGTCAGCCGGTCGCCGTACTGGCCGGCCCAGGGCTGCGCCATTTCGATGGCCAGCGGATCCTGGTCGATGCCCACGACGCGGGTCGCCCCGGCGTCCAGCAGGCCACGGGTGTAGCCGCCGGCCCCGAAGGTGCCGTCGATCCAGGTGCCCGTTACCGGGGCCACGTTTGCAAGGATGGGGCGCAGCAGCACGGGAACATGCGGCTGCTGGACGGGATCGGAGACCATGTCTCAGTTCTCCTCTTCCGCCGAAGCGGTCGTGCGCGGCTTGCGATACTTGTCGAAGATCGCCTGCGGATTGAAAGTCTTGAGGTCGAGCCCCCTCTCCTCCTGCCAGCTCTCGCGCTTGGCGGCGCGGGCGGCAGAGAAGGTGTCGGGATTCCAGATCTCGAAGGTCTTGCCCCGACCGACGAAGCTGATCGCCTCCCCCGGCTCGATGCCGATCTTGGCGCGCAGCCGGGCGGGCAGGACGATCCGGCCCGTGTCGTCGATGGAGAATTCCATGGATTGCGTCAGGAAGCAGTCGATCAGGGCCTCGGTCTCGGCATCGCCCTGCGGCATGTCCTCGATCATGTCCTCGATCTCGGTCATGGCGGCCACGGTGTAGCATTCAACGTGGTCGCTCAGGTGATCGCCGAAGACCGCCACCATGACGACGCTTTCGCCTTTTTCCCAGTCCGGGTCATTCTGTTCGAGAACGGAGCGAAACTTGGCCGGGATGGACACCCGCGCCTTGGAGTCAACCTTGAGCTCCTCTTCGCCTCTGAACCGCTTTGCCCGCAAGGTCCCGCCGGCTCCCCGTCCCCCGAGTTGACGATAAATACCACTTAAGTGACCCTCAGAAACGGAAACGGCGGATAGGTGCTGCTGCCACTGCCCTATCCGCCGCCCTCGTCCCGTCTCCGGGGTGTCCAGCTTCGCGCGGCCACCTGGGGGGATGTCTGCTTGCCCCGCGCGCCGGATCTCTTCGTCGGATGAAAGCGAGTGCCTGTATGATCACTGCCTGTGCTTATAGAGCCCGGGGTCTTTTGGCGCCCCGTATCCTCTTGCTCGCCTTATCCGTACATCATGAATGACATGGGAAATCATGGTTGGCAAATGGTTTCTGAGGGACAGGATGGGAATATCTTGTACACAGCCCCCCTCCTGTACAAGATATGCCGATTCCGAGACCCACGATTCTCGGGCCAATCGGGGCGCTGAATGGCTCAATTTGCGCGCACCATCGAACAATTCCCAATATATTGTGTGAACTCGCCCGGCCCATGGGATCCCATGGGGTTTCCCATGCCATCCCACCGGCAGCCCATCCAATCCCCGCCGAGGGCCCGCTGCGGGCCCGATTTCAGGCAAAAGCGCCGAAAGTCCGGCCAGCCGGTTCCCGCCCACACGGCAGAGTGATTCGCTTTTGAGGGCCGGACGCCGCACCTCCCCCAACGTCAATCGGGTCATCGCGCGTAACCTGTGGCGGAAAAACACGAAAGGCGCGCAGCAACCGCCGCGCGCCCCTGCCATCCCGGCTCACGCCGAAGGCGATCAGACCATGCCGCTTTCGATCAGGCCGCGGGCCAGCCGGGCATAGGCCTCGGCCTGCGGCCCCTCCTGAAGCGCCACCGGCGCACCGGCATCGCCGGCCAGCCGGGTCTCCAGATCCAGCGGCAGGGTGCCCAGCAGCGGCACGCCCAGCCTCTCGGCCTCGCGGGCAACACCGCCATGACCGAAGGGATGAGAGGTCTCGCCGCAATGCGGGCAGACAAAGGCCGCCATGTTCTCGATCAGGCCCAGCACCGGGGTCTTCAGCGTGTTGAACATGTCGATGGCCTTGCGCGCATCCAGCAGCGCCACGTCCTGCGGAGTGGACACGATGATCGCCCCCGAGGGCGCGGCGCGCTGGCACAGCGTCAGCTGCACGTCGCCGGTGCCGGGCGGCAGATCGACCAGCAGCACGTCCAGCTCGCCCCACTGCACCTGGGTCAGCAGCTGCTGCAGCGCCCCCATCAGCATCGGTCCGCGCCAGACCACGGCCTTGTCCTCGTCCACCATCAGCCCGATGGACATCAGCGTCACGCCATGGGCCTTCAACGGCTCGATGCTCTGCCCATCCGGAGAGGCCGGGCGGCGGTTCACCCCCATCATCCGCGGCTGAGAGGGGCCGTAGACATCGGCATCGAGCAGGCCGACCTTCTTGCCCTGCTTCGCCAGCGCCACCGCAAGGTTGGAGGAGACGGTGGACTTGCCCACGCCCCCCTTGCCCGAGCCGATCGCCAGGATCCGCTTGACCGAGGCCGGCTTCAGCGGCGCGTTGCCGCCGGTGGGGTGGCCGCCGATCTTCAGGCTGGGCGCCTTCGGCGCGGGCCGCGCCGGGGCACCGCCCTCATGCGCCGTCAGGATGGCGCTGACCCGGGTCACGCCGGGGATCTCGCGCACCAGTCCCTCGGCGGCGGCGCGGATGTTCTCCATCTTGCGGGCGGTCCCGGCATCGGGGGCCTCGATGACGAAGCGCACGGCCCCCTCCTCGACCGTGAGCGCCCGGACCATGTCGGACGAGACCAGGTCCCCTCCGGTCGGCAGGGCAATGCGTTTCAGTTCACTCAGTACTTGCTCACGGGTGAGGGCCACGTCGTTCTCCTTCCGGTCTTGCCGCATAGGTGCGCATTTTCGCCACGACAGCAAGGGGCGCGGGGCAAATGCCGCCGCGCCTGCCCCCGGGTCGCCCGGCAAGGAAGGTGACCCAGGGGCAATAATCCTTATGCACATTCTGCATGGCGGCAATGAGGAAGCGTCCGTTGTGCAGGTGCAGCAAATCTCTAAGTTGAGTGTCAACAGCGACGGACACCGACCCCCGGAACACCACACCGGCCCGCCGCGCCCGAGACGAAGGATCCGCAAGATGGCAATGGCAACCGAAACCCGCCCCGCAAAGATCAGCCTGTTCGACGCAGTGCTGGACAACCTGCACGCCCGCTACGCCCGCTACACCGCCTACCGCCGGGCCCTGGAAGAACTGAGCAGCCTCGATGCCCGCGAACTGGCCGACCTGGGCCTGAGCCGCGCGATGATCCACAGCATCGCCCGCCAGGAAGCCTACGGCGCCGCAGCCTGACGACATAATCGGTTCCAGTGGCCCTCTCCTCCTCCCCGGGCCACTGAAACCTGCGGCGGCACCTCTCCTCCTCCCGGTGTCGCCGCTCCCCTGACAAGGAAGCGCAAGCTTCGAAAGAATGATCGCCCTCTCCTCCTCCCTGGGCGAGCATGACCGGACCGGGCAAGGCTCTCCTCCTCCCTGCCAACCCCGACCGGCCCCCTGAGTGGCTGCCTCTCCTCCTCCCTGGCAGTCGCGCATTGACGGCGGCGCCCACCTCCTCCCGGGCGTCGCCGTTTTCATTTGCGCAGCAGGAAGGGGGCTCTGCCCCCTCTGGAGCCTGCGGCTCCATTCACCCCCGCCATATTTGTGGAAAGATGAAAGCGGCAAGGCCGCGCTCCCCGTCATCTGGCCGGAAATATCCCGGGGGAGTCTCCGCAGGAGACGGGGGCGGCGCCCCCTCCACCGCTCAGAAGGGCACGTCGTCCGGGCTGGTGACGAATTTCGCCACGACCTTCTTCACACCGGACTTCTCGAAGGCGATCTCAAGCTTGTCGCCCTCCACGCCGATGACCTCGCCATAGCCGAACTTCTGGTGGAACACCCGCTCCCCGATCACATGGGATGCCGTGGCGGTCACGTCGATCGTCATCGCGCGGCTCTCGCGCGGCTGGGAGACCGGGCGCTGCGCCGTCCGCGTCTGCATCCGCTTCCACCCGGGAGAGTTGTAGACATTCGCCTCGGCCGCGCGGCTTTCCAGCCCGCTCTGCACCGAACCCGCCGCGCCGTAGCCGCCGCCATACAGACCCGGCGGCGTCAGCACGTCGACATGGGCCTCGGGCAGTTCATCGATGAAGCGCGAGGGCAGCTGGCTCTGCCACTGGCCGAAGACCCGCCGGTTGCCGGCAAAGGAGATCGTGCAGAGCTTCTCGGCCCGGGTGATGCCGACATAGGCCAGGCGGCGCTCTTCCTCCAGGCCCTTGAGGCCGGATTCATCCATCGAGCGCTGCGAGGGGAACAGCCCGTCTTCCCAGCCGGGCAGGAAGACTACCGGGAATTCCAGCCCCTTGGCGGCGTGCAGTGTCATCACCGAGACCTTGGCCTCGACCTCATCGCTCTCGTTGTCCATGATCAGGCTGACATGTTCGAGGAAGCCCTGAAGGTTCTCGAAATTTTCCAGCGCCTTCACCAGTTCCTTGAGGTTTTCCAGCCGCCCCGGCGCCTCGGGCGTCTTGTCGTTCTGCCACATCTCGGTGTAGCCGCTTTCGTCCAGCATGACCTCGGCCAGTTCGACATGGGAGATCGGCGCCTCGGGGCGGCTGTCGTCGACCAGCACCGCATCCTCGTCCAGCACGAGGGGATTGGAGGCCTGCAGCCCGGCGATCGCGGACCAGCGATCCATCTGCTCGATGAAGCGGCGCAGCTGCGCCGCGCCCTTGCCGCCCAGCCCCTGCTCCTGCAGCAGGATGCGCGCGCCCTCCAGCAGCGAAACACCATGGGCCCGCGCCGCCATCTGGATCTTCTGCTGCGCCTTGTCGCCCAGGCCCCGCTTGGGCGTGTTCACGATCCGCTCGAAGGCGAGGTCGTCGGAGGGCGAGCAGGCCAGGCGGAAATAGGCCATGGCATCGCGGATCTCGAGCCGCTCGTAGAAGCGCGGGCCACCGATGACGCGATAGGGCAGACCGATGGTCAGGAAGCGGTCCTCGAAGGCGCGCATCTGGTGCGAGGCGCGCACGAGGATCGCCATGTCGTCAAGGCTGAAGCGCTCCAGCCCCCGGGTGCCGCGCTGCAGGGCCTCGATCTCCTCGCCGACCCAGCGGGCTTCCTCGTCGCCGTCCCAGTGGCCGATCAGGCGGACCTTCTCGCCCTCCTCGGCCTCGGTCCAGAGCTCCTTGCCAAGGCGTCCCTCATTGCCGCGAATGACGCCCGAGGCCGCGGCCAGGATATGCGGGGTGGAGCGGTAGTTCTGTTCCAGCCGGACCACCTTGGCGCCGGGGAAATCCTTTTCGAAGCGCAGGATGTTGCCCACCTCGGCGCCGCGCCAGCCATAGATCGACTGGTCGTCGTCGCCGACACAGCAGATGTTCTTGTGCCCGCCCGCCAGCAGCCGCAGCCAGAGGTACTGGGCGACGTTGGTATCTTGGTATTCGTCCACGAGGATGTATTTGAACCAGCGCTGGTACTGTTCCAGCACGTCCTGGTGGGTCTGGAAGATCGTCACCATGTGCAGCAGCAGGTCGCCGAAATCGACCGCGTTCAATTCCCGCAGGCGGCGCTGGTACTGGTCATACAGCTCCGTGCCACGGTTGTTGTAGGCCGAGGCCTCGGCCACCGGAACCTTGTCCGGCGTCCAGGCGCGGTTCTTCCAGTGGTCGATCACCCCGGCCAGCTGGCGCGCCGGCCAGCGCTTGTCGTCGATATTCGCGGCCTGGACCAACTGCTTGAGCAGGCGCAGCTGGTCGTCGGTGTCGAGGATGGTGAAGTTCGACTTCAGCCCCACCAGTTCGGCATGGCGGCGCAGCAGCTTCACGCAGATCGCGTGGAAGGTGCCCAGCCAGGGCATCCCCTCCACCGCCTCGCCCAGCATCCGGCCAATGCGCAGCTTCATCTCGCGCGCGGCCTTGTTGGTGAAGGTCACCGCCAGCACCTCGTTCGGGCGGGCACGGCCCGTCGTCATCAGGTGCACGATCCGCGCCGTCAGCGCCTTGGTCTTGCCGGTGCCCGCGCCCGCCAGCATCAGCACCGGGCCATCCAGCGCCTCGACCGCGGCGCGCTGTGCCGGGTTCAGATCGTCCAGATAGGGCGCGGGCCGCGCCGCCATGGCACGCTGCGAAAGGGGAACCGAGGCCGCGGCCTCGAAGGCGTCATCTTCGGAAAAACTGCTCATGGCGCGATGATAGCGCGTCGCGGGCGCCGGGGGAAGGCAGGTTCTTTGTTTGTTCACCAGACTTCGCGGCGGAATGCCGATCCGCGCCGCAGCCCCGGTCGGGCGGAAAATCCCCCTGCCCCGGTCGCGGAATTCCACGCCCGTCCTGCAAAATTGCAAAATGAAAGCGCTGACATTTACCGCTAACATCCCACACATGAGCGGTCGGATTGGCATTTCAGCAAAGCCAAGGTGGAAAACCCGGCAATTCGCGTTTTGCAACAATCCAACTTGCGCTGCATCGCGGCGTCGCGTTTCCTTGGCGTTAAGATCCGGACGGTGGCCTGCCGCCGCGCCAGTGCACAAGGGAGATGTCATGGCAGAGTTTCAGAAGATCCTCATCGCGAACCGCGGCGAGATCGCGATCCGCATCATGCGGGCGGCCAACGAGATGGGCAAGAAGACCGTCGCGGTCTATGCGGAAGAGGACAAGCTGGGCCTGCACCGCTTCAAGGCCGACGAAGCCTATCGCATCGGCGAAGGGCTGGGGCCGGTCGCCGCCTATCTCTCGATCCCCGAAATCATCCGCGTCGCCAAGATGAGCGGCGCCGACGCCATCCACCCGGGCTACGGCCTGCTGTCGGAAAACCCCGATTTCGTCGATGCCTGCGACGCCGCCGGCATCACCTTCATCGGCCCCAGGGCCGAGACGATGCGCGCCCTTGGCGACAAGGCCAGCGCCCGCAAGGTGGCCATCGCCGCCGGCGTGCCGGTCATCCCGGCAACCGAAGTGCTGGGCGATGATTTCGATGCCATCGCGACCGAGGCCGAAGAGATCGGCTATCCGCTGATGCTGAAGGCCAGCTGGGGCGGCGGCGGGCGTGGGATGCGCCCGATCAATGGCCCGAAGGAGCTGAAGGAGAAGGTGCTGGAAGGCCGTCGCGAGGCCGAGGCCGCCTTCGGCAATGGCGAGGGCTATCTGGAAAAGATGATCCTGCGCGCCCGCCATGTCGAGGTGCAGATCCTGGGCGACAAGCACGGCCAGATCTATCACCTTTACGAACGGGACTGCTCGGTCCAGCGGCGCAACCAGAAGGTCGTGGAACGCGCCCCCGCCCCCTACCTGTCCGAGGAACAGCGCGCCGAGATCTGCGAACTGGGCCGCAAGATCTGCGCCCATGTGAACTATGAATGTGCCGGCACCGTCGAATTCCTGATGGATATGGACAGCGGCGCCTTCTACTTCATCGAGGTCAACCCCCGCGTGCAGGTGGAACACACCGTGACCGAAGAGGTCACCGGCATCGACATCGTGCAGGCGCAGATCCTGATCGCGGAAGGAAAAACCCTGGCCGAGGCCACCGGCAAGGCTTCGCAATCCGACATCCACCTGATGGGTCATGCGCTTCAGACCCGGATCACCACGGAAGATCCGCAGAACAACTTCATCCCCGATTACGGCCGCATCACCGCCTATCGCACCGCCACCGGCGCGGGCATCCGCCTCGACGGCGGCACGGCCTATGCGGGCGGCGTGATCACCCGCTACTACGACTCGCTTCTGGTGAAGGTCACGGCCCGCGCCCAGACGCCCGAAGCCGCCATCCGCCGCATGGACCGTGCGCTGCGCGAATTCCGCATCCGGGGCGTATCGACCAACATCGCCTTCGTGCAGAACCTGCTGAAGCATCCGGTCTTCCTGTCGAACGAATATACGACCAAGTTCATCGACACGACGCCGGACCTGTTCGACTTCTCGACGCCGCAGGACCGTGGCTCGAAGGTGCTGACCTATATCGCCGACATCACCGTCAACGGCCACCCGGAAACCAAGGGCCGCGCCGCCCTGCCCGAGGGCTTCAAGCTGCCGAAGGCGCCGCTGCCGCTGGGCGAGGTGCCGACCGGCACCAAGACGCTGCTGGATGAAAAGGGCCCCAAGGCCGTCGCCGACTGGATGCTGGCGCAGAAACAGCTGCTGATCACCGACACCACGATGCGCGACGGGCACCAGTCGCTGCTGGCGACCCGGATGCGCTCGATCGACATGATCAAGGCCGCGCCCAGCTATGCCGCCAACCTGCCGCAGCTGTTCAGCCTGGAATGCTGGGGCGGTGCGACCTTCGACGTCGCCTTCCGCTTCCTTCAGGAGGACCCCTGGCAGCGGCTGCGCGACATCCGCGCCCGGGTGCCCAACATCCTGACCCAGATGCTGCTGCGCGGCTCGAACGGGGTGGGCTATACCAACTATCCCGACAACGTGGTGCAGGCCTTCGTGAAACAGGCCGCCGATACCGGCATGGACGTGTTCCGCGTCTTCGACAGCCTGAACTGGGTCGAGAACATGCGCGTCGCCATGGACGCCGTGATCGAGACCGGCAAGATCTGCGAAGGCACCGTCTGCTACACCGGCGACATCCTGAACCCCGCGCGCGCGAAATACGACCTGAAGTACTACGTCGCCATGGCGAAGGAGCTTGAGGCCGCCGGCGCCCATGTGCTGGGCCTGAAGGACATGGCCGGGCTGCTGAAACCCTCCGCCGCGCGGGTCCTGATCAAGGCCCTGAAGGACGAGATTTCCATCCCGATCCACTTCCACACCCACGACACCTCCGGCATCGGCGGCGCCACGATCCTCGCCGCCGCCGAGGCGGGCGTCGATGCGGCGGATGCGGCGATGGATGCGCTCTCGGGCAATACCTCGCAGCCGACGCTGGGCTCGATCGTCGAGGCGCTGATGCATACCGAGCGCGACACCGGCCTCGACATCGAGGAAATCCGCCGGATGTCGGATTACTGGGAAGCCGTGCGCGGCCAGTATGTTGCCTTCGAAAGCGGCATGCAGGCCCCCGCGTCCGAGGTCTACCTGCACGAAATGCCGGGCGGCCAGTTCACCAACCTCAAGGCGCAGGCGCGCTCCATGGGGCTGGAGGAACGCTGGCACGAGGTCGCGCATACCTATGCGCAGGTGAACCAGATGTTCGGCGACATCGTGAAGGTCACCCCCTCCTCCAAGGTGGTGGGCGACATGGCGCTGATGATGGTCAGCCAGGGCATCACCCGGGCCGAGGTCGAAGACCCCGCCCGCGACATCTCCTTCCCGGATTCGGTCATCGACATGATGCGCGGCAACCTGGGCCAGCCCCCGGGGGGCTTCCCGCCGCTGCTGGTGAAGAAGATCCTCAAGGGCGAGGCCCCCAATACCGAACGTCCCGGCGCCAGCCTGCCCCCCGTCGATCTGGAAGCCACCCGCAAGGAGCTGTCCGACAGCTTCGGCGGTCGCGACTTCGATGACGAGGATCTGAACTCCTACCTGATGTATCCGAAGGTCTTCACCGATTATCTGACCCGGCACGAAATCTACGGCCCGGTGCGCACCCTGCCGACCGCGACCTTCTTCTACGGGATGACCCCCGGAGACGAGATCTCGGTCGAGCTGGATCGCGGCATCACGCTGGAGATCCGGCTGCAGGCGGTGGGTGATTCCCGCGAGGATGGCGATGTGCGGGTCTTCTTCGAGCTGAACGGCCAGCCGCGGGTGATCCGCGTCCCCGACCGCTCGGCCACCGGGGCGACGGCGGCGCGCGCCAAGGCCGATCCGACGAACCCCAGCCACGTCGCCGCCCCGATGCCCGGCGTCGTTGCCTCGATCGGGGTTGCGGCGGGCCAGGAGGTCAAGGAGGGCGACCTGCTGCTGACCATCGAGGCCATGAAGATGGAGACCGGCATCCATGCCGACCGCGCCGGCAAGGTGAAGGCGGTGCATGTGACCCCCGCCGCCCAGATCGACGCCAAGGACCTGCTGATCGAATACGAGTGAGGCCCTACCGGGGCGCTCTCGAAATTGCGAAGGCCCGTGAGGGGCGCTCGGGCTTTACTTTCCGCCTGCGCGCCTCACCTAGATAGACAGCAGGTCGGCGGGTCCGTTTTTCGGTTTCTCAGCCCGCCGCACCCTACCGCCCCGTCGCAAGCTAGTCTTGCGGCGGGGTTTTTGCCTGCGCCCCGGCGGCGCGGGCGATCTGGCCGCGCAGATCCTTCAGCATCGCCAGGATGCCCTCGTAATCTTCCGGACGCATGGCGCCGTCGCGGGCGATGCAGGCGGGCACCCGGGCGGCCTCTGCGGCCACCCCCTGCCCCTTCTCCGTCAGCTGCACCTGCACGCGTCGCTCATCGCGTTGCGAACGGGTCCGCTGCACCAGCCCCGCCGTGGTCAGCCGCTTGAGCAGCGGCGAGAGCGTGCTGGTCTCCATGCCAAGCGCCGCGCCCAGCTCTCCGACCCCCTGGCCGTCGCGTTCCTGCAGGCGCAGCAGCACCAGGAACTGCGGATAGGTCAGCCCGAGCCGTTCGAGATAGGGCGCGTAGAGCCGGATGAAGGCATGGCTGGCGGCATAGAGGTTGAAGCAGACCAGCGCCTCGGTGGGCACGGGGCTGAGCGGATCACGGGCGGAGGGGGCATCGGGCTGGGACATGGGGGTAAAATAAGTCGCGCACGATCTAGTCGCAAGGGTTGACAGAATCCGGGGCGGGTATATGTATCGTGCACGACTTAATCGTGAGATACTGAAAGGATCGGTCATGATCACCAAGACGCTCTACAGCACCCGCGCCACCGCAGAGGGCGGCCGCAACGGCCGCGCCGCCACCGAGGATGGCGCCCTGTCCGTGAACCTGGTGATGCCCAAGGAGCTGGGCGGACCGGGCGGCACCGAGGGCACCAACCCCGAGCAGCTCTTTGCCGCCGGCTATGCCGCCTGCTTCCTCTCGGCGCTGAAGATGATCGCGGGTCAGGACAAGGTGAAACTGCCGGAGGGCACCCGGATCACCACCCAGGTCGGCATCGGCCCGCGCCCCGACGGCGGCTTCGGCCTGAGCGTTGCGCTGGAAGGTCACCTGCCGGGCCTGGACGCGGATCAGGCCGATGCGCTGATGGCCAAGGCCCATGCCGCCTGCCCCTACAGCGCCGCCATCAAAGGCAATGTTGAGGTCGCGCTGAGCCGCGCCTGACCCGCCCCGCCCCCTTCCGCAGCGTCTTTGCGGCCCCGCCAAAGGGTGCCGCAAAGACAGGGCGAACAATCTGGGGGAAAGGACAAATTTCCTCTTGCGGGGGGGATGGGATCTTTATACATGGTGCCACACCAAGGAAGCGGGCGTAGCTCAGGGGTAGAGCATTACCTTGCCAAGGTAAGGGTCGGGCGTTCGAATCGCCTCGCCCGCTCCAGGTTTCCTCCCACCCCGGGAGGCGAGATAAAGACGCGTCAGGTCTTAGGGAAGCGGGCGTAGCTCAGGGGTAGAGCATTACCTTGCCAAGGTAAGGGTCGGGCGTTCGAATCGCCTCGCCCGCTCCAAATTCTCCTTCGGGAGCGAAATAGAGACGCGTCAGGTCTCACGGAAGCGGGCGTAGCTCAGGGGTAGAGCATTACCTTGCCAAGGTAAGGGTCGGGCGTTCGAATCGCCTCGCCCGCTCCAAATTCTCCTTCGGGAGCGAAATAGAGACGCGTCAGGTCTCATGGAAGCGGGCGTAGCTCAGGGGTAGAGCATTACCTTGCCAAGGTAAGGGTCGGGCGTTCGAATCGCCTCGCCCGCTCCAAAATTTCTAGACATGTTGATGGGCCGGTTGCGCAAGCAACGCGGCCCTTTCCGCGTTTCGCGGGCGACGCAGCGGGCACGGGGGCCCTGCCCCCATCGCCTGCGGCGATCCCCCCGAGGAATTTGGAACAAGAAAATGCAGCGGGGCACCGGATGCGTGCCGGGCATGAAAAAGGCGCCCGGGCCGATGGCCGGGGCGCCTTTCGCAAAGGGGGATGCGCGTCTTACTGGTCGAGGAAGCTGCGCAGCTTGCGGCTCCGCGAGGGGTGCTTGAGCTTGCGCAGGGCCTTGGCCTCGATCTGGCGGATCCGTTCGCGGGTCACGGAGAACTGCTGGCCGACCTCTTCCAGCGTGTGGTCGGTGTTCATGCCGATGCCGAAACGCATCCGCAGGACGCGTTCCTCGCGCGGGGTGAGGGAGGCCAGGACCCGGGTCGTGGTTTCCTTCAGGTTTTCCTGAATGGCGGAATCCAGCGGCAGGATCGCATTCTTGTCCTCGATGAAATCGCCCAGCTGGCTGTCTTCCTCGTCCCCGATCGGGGTTTCGAGGGAGATCGGCTCCTTGGCGATCTTCATCACCTTGCGGACCTTCTCCAGCGGCATCTGCAGCTTTTCGGCCAGCTCTTCCGGGGTCGGTTCGCGACCGATCTCGTGCAGCATCTGGCGCCCGGTGCGGACCAGCTTGTTGATCGTCTCGATCATGTGGACCGGGATCCGGATCGTACGGGCCTGGTCGGCGATGGACCGGGTGATGGCCTGACGGATCCACCAGGTCGCATAGGTCGAGAACTTGTAGCCGCGGCGGTATTCGAACTTGTCGACCGCCTTCATCAGGCCGATGTTGCCTTCCTGGATCAGGTCGAGGAATTGCAGGCCGCGGTTCGTGTACTTCTTGGCAATCGAGATCACCAGGCGCAGGTTGGCTTCCACCATTTCCTTCTTGGCCTGGCGGGCTTCCTTCTCGCCCTTCTGGACCTGCTGGACGATGCGGCGGAACTCGGAGATGTCGAGGCCGACGTACTGGCCGACCTGCGCCATGTCGTTGCGCAGCTCCTCCACCTTGTCGGCGGAGCGTTCGAAGAACATCTGCCAGCCGCGCCCGGGCTTCTGGCTCATCCGGTCCATCCAGTTCGGATCCAGTTCGTGGCCGCGGTATTCGTCGACGAATTCCTTGCGGTTGATCCGGGCCTGGTCGGCCAGTTTCACCATGGCACTGTCGATCTGCATGATCCGGCGGTTGATGCCGTAGAGCTGGTCGATCAGCGCCTCGATCCGGTTGTTGTGCAGATGCAGGCCGTTCACCAGCTCGACGATCTCGGAGCGCAGGGTCTGGTACATCTGCTCGTCCGCGGCGGAGAAGGAACCGTCCTCGTTCAGCGTGGCGCTGATGCGGAGGTCCTGCATCTCCGACAGGGTCTCGTAATCGTCGGCGATCCGGTCGAGGGTTTCCAGCACGCGCGGCTTCAGCGCCGCTTCCATCGCGGCCAGCGACATGTTGGACTGGTCGTCGTCCTCCTCGTCGTCGTCGCGCGCCAGCGGATTGCCGTCCGCGTCCAGCTCGGGACCGCTTTCGCGCTTGGGCTGGGACGAGACCGAGGCGGTGTCGACCACCGGCTCCTCGTCATCGTCCTCTTCGCCCATCTGGTTGCCGAAGGTGGTCTCCAGATCGATCACGTCGCGCAGCAGGATGTCTTCGGAGAGAAGTTCGTCGCGCCAGATGGTGATGGCCTGGAAGGTCAGCGGGCTTTCGCAAAGCCCGAGGATCATCGTGTTGCGACCGGCCTCGATCCGCTTGGCGATGGCGATTTCGCCCTCGCGGCTCAGCAGTTCGACGCTGCCCATCTCGCGCAGGTACATGCGCACCGGGTCATCCGTGCGGTCAAGCTTCTCGGCCGCCTGACCGCCAAGCGCAACCTCGCGGTTGCTGGTGTTGGTCGTGGCGACGGCGGTGGTCTTCTGCTCTTCTTCCTCGGCTTCCTCGTCCTCGATGATGTTGATGCCCATCTCGGAGAGCATCGACATCACGTCCTCGATCTGCTCGGAGGACACCTGGTCCGGCGGCAGCACCTGGTTGAGCTGTTCGTAGGTGATGAAACCCTTTTCCCGGGCCTCGGCGATCATGCGCTTCACCTGGGCCTGGCTCATGTCGAGGGAGACTTCCGCCTCCTGCTCTTCCATCTGGGTTTCGTCGTTGTCCTTGGCGGCCATGGCGATACTCCTTGGCAATGGATCAGGCTGCGTATGATTCGTAACGCGAATCAATAGCGGGCTTTGCGCGATTCGCACACCTGTTTACCCTGAATTTCTTGCGCTTCCCTGAGGATATCAGGCTACTTGCGCGGCTTGGAAAAGCGAATCGACTGCATCAGGGCATCCAATGCGCTCCGTTCATCCCGGTTGATTCGGGCACCGTTCTCTCCCAGGTCATATTCCGCCCGGTCCTCCTGCTGGCTGCGGGTCGCCGCACTCTGCGCCTGGGCCGCCTGCCCCAGCCGCCATGTCATCGCCTCGTCCTCGGCGGCAAGGATGTCCTCCTCGGCCTCGGCGATCTCGGCCCTCAGGGCCCGGGCGGCCTGCAGCTTGGCAAGCTCCTCGGCCACGGTCATCTGCGCCCGCTCCACGTCCCCGGGGTGGCGCACCGGGGGACAGAGGGCCACATGGGTCCGTGTCATCAATTCGTCAAGGGCATCGGGCCCGATGTCGCGTATCACCGCCGCATGCAACGCCTCGGCGCCGCGCGCCGCATGGCGCAGAAGCAGGTCGCGCAGCTGGGCATGGCGGGGGTCGCGGCAGTCCATCCGCTCCAGCTGCACCTCGAAGGTTTCGGCCACGGCGGGCGTGGCGTAGAGCGAGGCCAGGATCACCCCCTCGCGCAGGTATTCCATTGCCGCCTCGTCCTCCGAGACCAGCAACGAGGCGCGGGTCGAGGGCATCGGCACCGGCGGGGCGCCCTTCCAGGGGCCGCGCTTGTCGCCGAAGCCGCGCTTCTGCGGCGTCCGGCCACCGCGTGCGGGGCGGAACAGTTCGCGCGTCTTGTCCCGCAGCGCCTGATCATAGTGGTAGCGCAGCCCCTGGTCGGGGATCTGCGCCGTCGCCTGCTTCAGCGCCCGGTCCAGCGCCGCGCGCCGGTCGGGGCTGTCGAAACTGCGTCCCTCGGTCTCGCGCTGCCAAAGCAGATCGACCAGCGGCAGGGCATGATCGACCACCTGGCGCATCGCCTGGGCACCCTTGGCCTTGATCAGCTCGTCCGGGTCCTGGCCATCGGGCAGCAGCGCGAAGCGGATGGACCGGCCCACCGCCAGCTTCGGCAGCACCAGATCGATCACCTTGTAGGCCGAGCGCAGCCCCGCCTTGTCGCCATCCTGCGCCAGCACGGGCTCGGGCGTGATCCGCCAGAGCATCTCCAGGTGATGCTCCGTGACGGCGGTGCCGAGGTTCGCCACCGCGCCCGTGAACCCCGCCTCGGCCAGAGCGATCGCATCCATGTAGCCCTCGGCCACGATCAGCGGCTGGCCCTTGCCCACCGCCTCGCGCGCCGGGCCGAAGTTGAACAGCGTGCGGCTCTTGTCGAACAGCTGCGTTTCCGGAGAGTTCAGGTATTTCGCATTGTCGTTCGGGTCCATCGCCCGGCCACCGAAGGCGATGACCCGGCCGCGCGGATCGCGAATCGGGAACATGATGCGGTTGCGGAACACGTCATAGGGCTTGCCGCCCTGCCGGGTCGAGGGTTTCGCCAGCCCGCAGGCCATCAGCTCTTCGGGGCGGGCGCCCTTGCCGGTCAGATGATCCCAGAGCGCCTGCCAGGCATCGGGCGCATAGCCCAGGCCCCAGCGGTCGCGCGCGCCCTCGTCCAGGCCGCGCCGGTCAAGATATTCGCGCGCCGCACGCCCCTGCCCGCCGCGCAGGCACATGCGGAAGAATTTCTCGGCCTCGGCCATCAGATCGGTGAGCGAGGCGCGCTTCTCGGCCTTCTCCCGCGCGCGGGGATCGCGCGCCGGCATCTGCATCCCCGCCTCGCGCGCCAGGATCTCCACCGCCTCCATGAACTCCACGTTCTCGGTCTTGCGCACGAAAGAGATCGCGTCGCCCTTCTCGTGGCAACCGAAGCAGTAGTAGAAGCCCTTCCGGTCGTCGATGTGGAACGAAGCGGTCTTTTCCTGGTGGAACGGGCAAGGCGCCCAGTAGTCCCCCTTGCTGGGCTGGGACTTGCGGTTGTCCCACGTCAGCTTGCGCCCCGCGACCTGCGACAGCGAGATGCGGTTATGCAGTTCGTCCATGAAGGAGGGATCTAGCTTCATCCTGCGAATATCCCTCTCTGCCGTGTCGAAGTCCAGATGGCGCGAATAGCCCCCGGGGGCCGCCGGCAGCAAGAGCCTTTCGTGCATCAAGATTATTTTCGCGCCGCGCCGCAGAGCGGCATCCGGACGGGTCGGTCAGTGAGTCTGCCGCAGGTTCGAAGGAGCCATCCGGACGGGAAGGGTTCCCGTTCCGGGAGGTCAAAAGCAATAACCTCCTCGTTTTTGCATATTTTTTGACCAAATTTTCCGTGAATGCTGCATTATTCGCAGGATCGCGAAAGTTTTTCCCCGCTGCAACATGACAAGACAATGAAGCTTCGGCATGCTGCAGCGCAACGGGACATCCAAGAGTCCGGGGGGACACTATGACCTGTCGCATCCTGATTTACTCCCTGCACGGCAACACGCTGAAAGTAGGGGAAGCGCTGGCCTGGGAGCTGGGCGCGCAATTGCACGAGATCGCAACCGCACCGCCGGAACCCGGCCTGTGGTCGATGCTGCGCCAGGGGGTGGGCTCCCTGTTGTCGAAATCCGCAGCCGAGATCGACGTGCCAGACCAGCCCTGGGAACATTCCGACCTGCTGATTCTGGGCGGTTCGGTTGCCGATGGCCACCTGGCCCGGCCGCTGCGGCAATGGCTGGAGACGCGACCGCCCCTGCCCGGCCGCGTCGCCTTCTTCGTCACCAGCCCCGACGGCGCCCTGCCCGAGGCCGCGCTGCGTGAAATGAGCCGCCTGACCGGTCATGAACCGGTAGCGGTCCTGCATGTCACCGACAGCATGATGGCCCGGGATGACTGGTCCGACGAGATGACCCGTTTCCTCGAAGCCTGTGTCGTGCGCTACCGCAAGACCGCCTGATCTGCGACCGTCCGGCTACAGCCCCTTGGCGCGGTAGCTGTCCGCAACGCGGCCAATGGCCACCAGGAACCCGGCTGTCCGCAGATCCTCGACATCCGCGCGTTCGTGCCAGAGGCTGCGCATCGACTGGAACGCCGTGCGCATGGTGTCATCCAGACCCGAGCGCACCAGCTCCAGCTCATCCGCACCGCGCAGGTAGCGCGTCTTGAAGCCGGGCGTCAGCTGCCAGCCGATGCCGGTGTCCTTCGACAGCCGGTCCAGCTCGTCGATCAGGATCTGGTGGCGGTATTCCTCCTGGCGGCGCTGCATCCGGCCAAAGCGGATATGGCTGAGGTTCTTCACCCATTCGAAATAGGACACCGTGACCCCGCCGGCATTGGCGTAGAGATCGGGAATGACCACCACGCCGCGATGGCGCAGGATCTCGTCACCGCCGGCGGTGATCGGGCCGTTGGCGGCCTCGATGATCAGCTTCGCCTTCACCCGCTCGGCATTGTCGCGGCTGATCACGCCTTCCATCGCCGCCGGGATCAGGATGTCGCAGGGCTCTTCCAGCAGCAGCGCCGGGTTCTCGACATATTGCGCATCGGGATAGCCCGTCACCCCGCCGTGATGGGTGATCCAGTCGCGCACCGCGCGCACATTCAGCCCCTCGGCATGATAGAGGCCGCCGTCGCGCTCGGCGATGCCGGTGATCCGCACACCGTCCTCCTCCGACAGGAAGGCGGCGGCGTGGAAGCCGACGTTGCCGAGGCCCTGCACGATCACCCGCTTGCCCTCCAGAGCGCCCTCCAGACCGGCCTTCTTCACGTCCTCGGGGCCGCGGAAGAATTCCCTCAGGGCGTATTGCACACCGCGCCCGGTCGCCTCGACCCGACCGGCGATACCCCCGGCATTGGGCGGCTTGCCGGTGACGCAGGCGCGGGCATTGATGTCGGTGGTGTTCATCCGCGCATACTGGTCGGCGATCCAGGCCATCTCGCGCTCTCCGGTGCCCATGTCGGGGGCGGGCACGTTCTGCGCCGGATGGATCATGTCGCGCTTGATCAGCTCGTAGGCGAAGCGGCGGGTGATGCGCTCCAGCTCCTCCTCCTCCCAGTCGCGCGGATCGATGCAGAGCCCGCCCTTGGAGCCGCCGAAGGGCGCCTCCACCAGCGCGCATTTGTAGGTCATCAGCGCCGCCAGCGCCTCGACCTCGTCCTGGTTGACCGAAAGCGCGTAGCGGATGCCGCCCTTCACCGGCTCCATATGTTCGGAATGGACCGACCGGTAGCCGGTAAAGGTGTGCATCTGGCCGCGCAGCCGCACGCCGAAGCGCACGGTGTAGGTGGCGTTGCAGACGCGGATCTTCTCCTCCAGGCCGGGGGGCAGATCCATCAGCGCCACGGCCCGGTTGAACATCAGGTCGACGTTCTGGCGAAAGCCAGCTTTTCCCACGGGTTGCATGGGGTTCCTCCCTCGATTTCCTCCACCTCTCAGGATGGCGCAAAAAGAGGAAAAAACAACTTAATCGTGCATCACTTCGCGCCGCGTTCCGCCAGAAGGATCGACAGGCGGTCCGCCACCAGCTTGGTCTCGGAGGCGCGCAGCACGCCGCCCACCCCGACCCGGCGCCCGACCTGCCAGTAAAGCCCTGGCAGGAAGCGCCGCCCGCCCGGACGCGCCAGCTTCAGCAGGAAACCGTTCGAGGGCTTGAAGGCGAAGGCGCCGCGATCGACGGATTCGATCTCGGCCACATGGGCCAGCACGTGGCCGCTGCTGTCGCGCAGCACCTCCGGCGTCAGCTCCAGCGCCCGACCGGTTGCCCGCGCCATCGCCCAGGCCGCCAGCCCCACCAGGACCCCCAGCACGATCATCAGCAGTCGCAGCGTGAAGACCGTGGCCTCGGGGCGCAGCCCCAGCCACAGCATCGCCACCGCCAGCACCGCCAGCACGGCAATGCCGAAGACGCGGCGTCCGGCGCTGACCCCGATCCGGGCGATGATCTCTTGTTCTGCCATGGGCTCCCCTCCTCTGCTTCCCCGCGCATAGCGCAGCGGCAGCGGGAAGGCGAGATGTGCATTTGCGCGCAGGCCTTCCCGACCCGGCGCAGGCGTGCACACCCTTCCCGAAACCGCCGCGACCGCCTACCTTCAGGGCAGCCCCGACAGGAGTAGCCATGTCCCTTCGCCCCACCCTCGAGACCCGCCGCGCCCAGCCCACGATGGAAGGTGCCGGCGTGCATCTGCACCGCGCCTTCGGCTTCTCCGATCCCGAAGAGCTGGATCCCTTCCTGATGCTGGACGATTTCCGCAACGATCATCCGGCGATGTACCAGGCGGGCTTTCCCTGGCACCCCCATCGCGGCATCGAAACGATCACCTATGTCCTTTCGGGGACGGTCGAACATTCGGATTCGCTGGGCAACACCGGGCTGCTGGGCGCCGGCGACGTGCAGTGGATGACCGCCGGGTCGGGCATCCTGCATCAGGAGATGCCGAAGGGGAACCTCAACGGGCAGATGCACGGTTTCCAGCTCTGGGCAAACCTGCCGGGCGCGCTGAAGATGACCGCGCCGCGCTACCAGGATGTCGCCGGCAAGGAAATTCCCGAAGTGATCGACGATGACGGCACCCGGGTGCGCATCGTGATCGGCAGTTTCTGGGGCCGCACCGGCCCGGTCGACGGCATCGCCGCCGATCCGCAGTTCCTCGACATCACCGTGCCGGCGGGGGTGACAAAGACCTTCAAGGTCGACACCTACCGCCGCGCCTTTGCCTATATCTTCGAGGGGGAAGGCGCCTTCGCCGATGCCTCCCGCCCCTCCGGCGTGCTGCTGGAGAAGGAGGTGATGGGCGAAGAGGTCAATATCCGCGACATGTCCGGCAACCGTACGCTGGTGCGCTTCGGCACCGGCGACGAGGTGAAGGTGCAGGCGGGGCCGCGCGGGCTGCGTTTCCTGCTGATCTCGGGCGCGCCGATCCAGGAGCCGGTGGCCTGGCACGGCCCGATCGTCATGAACACGCAGGCGGAACTGCGCCAGGCGATGAAGGAACTGCGCAACGGCACATTCATCAAGCCCGCCCACTAGGTCGAAGCGGGCTTGCCGTGGCTGCGGTTCCGCGCCAAATGAAGGGCATGACAGCCGTTTCCGCCCCTCGCGCCCGCCGGTGCCTGCTGCCCGCCCTGCTGCTGCTGGGGCTGGCGGCCTGCGGCACGCCCTCCAGCTTCGACAACCCGAACCTGACGCTGGACGCGGCCACCCCCTATCCCGACCTTGTCCCCGAGGGACAGATCCTGGCCCGGGCCGACGCCCCGACACGGATCGCGGAGCAGGACGACCAGGCGCTGCTGGCGCGCGCCGCCCGGCTGAAGGCCCGCGCCGCCGCGCTGCGCGCCACCGAAGTGGCGGGCTGAGGCTCCCGCGCGCGGGGTCGTCCTGCCGATCCGGCAAAAGCCGCGTTGCAAGACTTCGCGTAAGACGCTAGGCCCATGCCTCGAAGATCCGCAATCAATCTGGAGATCATGATGAGCCTGCCTCAGCGCCCTGCACCCCTTCGTCTGGGGATTGCCGGCCTCGGCACCGTCGGTGTCGGCGTGTTGAAGATCCTGCGCAGGGAGGCCGAGATGATTACCATGCGGACCGGTCGGGCCGTGACCGTCACGGCCGTCTCCGCCCGCAACCGGGGCAAGGATCGCGGCGTGCCGCTGGAGGGCTACGCCTGGGAGGACGATCCCGTCGCCCTGGCCACCCGCGACGACATCGACGTCTTCGTCGAACTGATGGGCGGCTCGGACGGCCCGGCGAAGGCCGCGACCGAAGCGGCGCTGAAGGCCGGCAAGGATGTCGTCACCGCCAACAAGGCGATGCTGGCGATCCATGGTCAGGCGCTGGCCGAACTGGCCGAGGCCCATGGCCGCGTGATCCGCTTTGAAGCCGCCGTCGCCGGGGGCATCCCCGTGGTGAAAGCCCTGACCGAGGGTCTGGCGGGCAACAACATCACCCGCGTCATGGGCGTGATGAACGGCACCTGCAACTACATCCTGACCCGGATGCAGAGCGCCGGCCTGCCCTATGACGTGGTGTTCCAGGAAGCCTCGGACCTGGGCTATCTGGAGGCCGATCCGAACCTCGACGTCGGCGGCATCGATGCCGGTCACAAGCTGGCGCTGCTGGCCGCGATCGCCTTCGGCACCAAGGTCTGCTTCGACGGGATGGAGCTGGAAGGCATCGGCCGCATCACCATCGAGGACATCCGCGCCGCCGAGGACATGGGCTATCGCATCAAGCTGCTGGGTGTCAGCCAGATGACCGGACGCGGGCTGGAACAGCGCATGGCGCCCTGCCTGGTGCCCTCTTCCTCGCCGCTCGGGCAGCTTGAGGGCGGCACCAACATGGTGGTGCTGGAAGGCGACAGCGTCGGCCAGATCGTGCTGCGTGGCCCCGGCGCGGGCGAAGGCCCGACCGCCTCCGCGGTGCTGAGCGATCTGTGCGACATTGCCCGCGGCTTCCGCCTGCCGGTCTTCGGCCAGCCCGCCGAGACGCTGAGCGCGGCCGAGGCGGCCATCTCGATGACGCCGGCGCCCTTCTATCTGCGCATGGCGCTGCAGGACAAGCCGGGCGCGCTGGCCAAGGTCGCCGCCGTTCTTGGCGAAGCCGGGGTCTCGATCCACCGGATGCGCCAGTACGACCATGCCAACGGCACCGCCCCGGTGCTGATCGTCACCCACAAGGTGCAGCGCGCCGATCTGGACCTGGCGCTGGCGGGCATGGCGAAGACCGGCGTGGTCGAGGGCGAACCCGTCGCGCTGCGCATCGAGTCGGTCTGAATGACCGCCGGGGTGCGGGGGGCAACGTGCCGGTTGCACCGGCAGGCCCCGCACCCGCATCTCTTCCGTCCGGCGGCGCGGAGCGGGCCTTGCGCCCCTGGCCCGCGTCGCCTGACTGCATTCTCACGACCAGGGAGGCAGGCCGATGGCCTTTCTTGATGTCGAAAGCTCCCTCACCGGGCGGCGCTGGCTTGGCCCCGCCCCCGAGGTCGAGCGTCTTTCCGAAGCCCTTGTCCAGAGCGACCACATCCCGCTGCCCCTGGCGCGTGTGCTGGCGCGGCGCGGCGTGGCCGAAGGCGCGGTGGAGGAGTTCCTCTCGCCGCAACTGCGCCACCTGATGCCCGATCCGCGCAGCCTGCGCGACATGGAGACCGCCGCCGCGCGCTTCCTGACCGCCCTGCGGGAACGCCAGCGGATCGCGATCTTCGCCGATTACGATGTCGATGGCGGCTCTTCCGCCGCGCTGCTGATCGACTGGCTGGGCCGGATGGGCCGCGAGGCCACGCTCTACATTCCCGACAGGATCGACGAGGGCTACGGGCCGAACGTGCCCGCCATGCAGGCCCTTGGCCGCAAGCATGACCTGATCATCTGCGTCGATTGCGGCACGCTCTCTCATGAACCTGTCGCGGCGGCGGGCTGCGACGTGATGATCCTGGATCACCACCTGGGCGGCGAGACCCTGCCCGACTGCGTGGCCGTGGTGAACCCGAACCGCCAGGACGAGGATGGCGCGCTTGGCCATCTCTGCGCCGCCGGGGTGGTCTTCCTGATGCTGGTCGAGGCGAACCGCCAGATGCGCGAGGCCGGTGCGCAGGGCCCGGACCTGATTTCGCTGCTGGACCTGGTGGCCCTGGCGACCGTCGCCGACGTGGCCCCGCTGATCGGCGTCAACCGGGCGCTGGTGCGCCAGGGACTTAAGATCATGGCACGGCGCGAACGCCCCGGGCTGGTCGCCCTGTCGGACGTGGCGCGGCTGACCTCGGCCCCCGCCGCCTACCACCTGGGCTTCCTGCTGGGGCCACGCGTCAATGCCGGGGGCCGGATCGGCCAGGCGGACCTGGGCGCGCGCCTGCTGGCGACCCGCGATCCCGCCGAGGCCCAGGCCCTCGCCGACCGGCTGGACGAACTGAACACCGAACGCCGCGAGATCGAGGCCGCCGTGCGCGCCGCAGCCCTGGCCCAGGCGGAGGAGCGCGGACTGGACGCACCGCTGGTCTGGGCGGCAGGTGAAGGCTGGCACCCCGGCGTCGTCGGCATCGTCGCCTCGCGCCTGAAGGAGGCCACCAACCGCCCCGCCGTGGTGATCGGCTTCGACGGGGCCGAGGGCAAGGGCTCGGGGCGCTCGGTCTCGGGCGTGGATCTGGGGGCCTCGGTCCACAAGCTGGCCGCCGAGGGGCTGCTGGTGAAGGGCGGCGGCCACAAGATGGCCGCAGGTCTGACGGTCGAGCGGGACAAGCTGGACGCCGCCATGGCGCGGCTGTCGGAGCTGCTGGCGAAACAGGGCGCAGGAACGGCGGGTCCGGCGGACCTCAAGGTCGACGCGCTGCTGATGCCGGGCGCTGCGACGCCCGAGTTGATCGACCAGCTCGACCAGGCCGGACCCTATGGCGCTTCCGCCCCCGCGCCGCGCTTCGCCTTCCCCTCGCAAAGGCTGAGCTTCACCCGCCGGATCGGCGACAGCCACCTCAAGATCGCCTTCTCCGACGGCATGGGCGGACGGATCGAGGCGATCTGCTTCGGCGCCTTCGACGGCCCGCTGGGCCCGGCGCTCGACAATCACAACGGCCAGCCCTTCCACCTGGCGGGCCGTCTGGAGATCAATGAATGGAATGGGCGCAAGTCCGTTCAGCTGCGCCTGGAGGATGCCGCACCGGCAACCGAGAAGTGACTGTTTTTCAGGGACTTGCCCCGAAAATAGGAAAGTTGCAAAAAAATGTGCCGGGCGTGAAAAATCCTCTTGCGAAGTCTCGCGGGTTTCCATAGAACCCGCCTCACGCCAAGCGCGGCCCGTTCGTCTATCGGTTAGGACGCCAGGTTTTCAACCTGGAAAGAGGGGTTCGACTCCCCTACGGGCTGCCATGGCGTCGATTTCGCACTGCGAATGGCCCGTTCGTCTATCGGTTAGGACGCCAGGTTTTCAACCTGGAAAGAGGGGTTCGACTCCCCTACGGGCTGCCATCGCAGAAGAAATCACACAGCGCTGCGGCCCGTTCGTCTATCGGTTAGGACGCCAGGTTTTCAACCTGGAAAGAGGGGTTCGACTCCCCTACGGGCTGCCACTGCGCTTTCTCTTCAGCATTACAGAACTATCGCTGTCTGTCCTCAGCGGCCATTGATTTGGGGCTCCGCCCCCGTCTCCTTCGGAGCCTCCCCCGGGATATTTGCGGCCAGATGACAGGGAGCAGTGGCTCTTTATCATCTGGCCATAAATATCCCCGCCGGAGGCGGCCCCACGACCGGGGCCACACGACGGATCTCACTCCAACGTGATGGACCAGCCGAATTTCAGGGTTTCTCCGGGCGGCAGCAGAACACTGTCGGGACGCTCTGCCACTTCGGGGCCGGCGCCGGCCCTGGCCGCCATGCCATGCCAGGGCTCGATGCAGAGGAAGGGCGCGCCGGGCTTGGTCCAGATCCCGAGGTTGGGGGTGTTCTCGAAACTGAATTTCAGGCCGGGACCCTCCGCCGGGCCATAACGCAAGCCCGATCCCGCCCCCTCGGGGAAAATCATCGCATCGGCCTCGAAAAGGTCCGGCGTGACGCGCAGGCGCCCGGCCTCGAAGGGCGAAGGGTCGCGGGTTTCGGTCAGATAGCCGTCCCGAAGCCGAGCCAGCGCCGGCGCCGCGCCGTTGTCCAGGCAGATCTCGTGAGGCAGACCTTCTGCCCCAGGCAGCGGCCAGGCGAAGGCCGGGTGGAACCCCAGGCCGAAGGGCATCGGTCGGTCGCCCGTATTCGTGACGATGGCGGTCTCGCGCAGGGTTCGGCCTGAGACGTCGTGACGGACCTCAAGGCGGAAGGGCCGGGGATAAAGCGCCCGGGTTTCCGCACTGTCGGTCAGCACGTGGCGACAGAAGTCGGCGCCGACCTCCTCAAGGAGGAAGAGAGACCGGCGGGCAAAACCGTGCTGGCGCATGGCGGCGACGTGACCATCCACCGAGATCGTGTCATCGGGGCCGCGCCCGACGATGGGGAAAAGCACCGGGGCGCGTCCTCCCCAGAAGGTGGCATCCCCGTGCCAGAGCCATTGCGCGCCATCGGCTTCAAGGCTCTGAAGCTCTGCGCCAAGGGCGGAAACGGTGACGACAAGCGCGTCGCTTTCGATCTGGATGAGGTCGGCGGTCATGGCAGCTCCGGGATGGCGGGACGGCGGGCGCCCCTGTATCGCATATTAACCCTTTGATATTGTGACAGGGCCTTATGGGAAAGCCCTGTTGCCGCCGCGATGCCCCGGTCACTCGGGATTGCGCATCCGGCAGGCAGCTGATGCCCTTGCGCGCCCCGGGGCGGCTTGCCGGCGCCCCGAATGCTGACGCAAGATCACACAAGGGTGATCCCGCGTCGCGCATTTCTGCTTTCTTGACACAGCGCCAGCCCCGGGCGACCACCGGGCCAAACCTTTTCCCTGCGGCGCGCCAGAGCGCGTGCCCCGGGGCGACCTGTCCGAGGATTCCTTCGATGCAATCGACCGACATGCCCCCCGCGGCCGCCGCCCCGGGTGATGATGCCGCCCGCAACCGTCTGGTGATCGGGTTGCTGATGATCTCGACCTTCGCGGTCATCCTGAACGAGACGGTGATGGGCGTGGCCCTGCCCCGGCTGATGCATGACCTCGGGATCACCGCCAGCCAGGGCCAGTGGCTGACCACCGCCTTCCTGCTGACCATGGCCGTGGTGATCCCGATCACCGGTTTCCTGATCCAGGGCCAGAGCACGCGCTTCGTCTTCATCCTGGCGATGAGCCTGTTTTCCACCGGCACCCTGCTTTGTGCCCTGGCGCCGGGACTGGGGATGCTGATCCTGGGGCGCATCGTTCAGGCCTCGGGGACGGCGATCATGATGCCGCTGCTGATGACCACGGTGATGACCCTGGTGCCGCCGGAAAGCCGGGGCAAGACCATGGGCAACATCTCGATCGTGATCTCGGTCGCACCGGCGATCGGGCCGACGATCTCGGGGCTGGTGCTGGAGGTGCTGAGCTGGCGCTGGCTGTTCATCGTCATGCTGCCGGTGGGCCTGGCGGCGCTGAGCCTGGGTGCCGCGAAGATGGTCAATGTCACCACGCCGCGCAAGGTCCGGCTGGACCTGCTCTCGGTGCCGATGGCGGCGCTCGGGTTCGGCGGGCTGGTCTACGGTCTTTCCGCCATCGGCGAGGGGCATGGCAAGGGCGGTCCGCTGCCGCTCTGGCTGCCGCTGGCGGGGGCCGCCGTGGTGCTGGCGCTTTTCGTGGCGCGTCAGCTGATCCTGGCGCGGCAGGACCGGGCCCTGCTGGACCTGCGGACCTTCAGGGTAAAGGTCTTCACCGTCGCTGTGATCATGATGGGCCTCGCCATGATGGCGCTGTTCGGCATGATCATCCTGCTGCCGATCTACATGCAGACCGTGATGGGCCTGTCGACCCTGCACGCCGGCCTGCTGCTGCTGCCGGGCGGGCTGCTGATGGGGGTGATGTCGCCGCTGGTCGGTCGCCTCTTCGACCGCTTCGGCGCCCGCAAGCTGGTGATCCCCGGCGCCATCGCCGTCAGCATCGGGCTGTGGCTGATGACCCTGCTGGGCACGTCCTCGTCCATGTGGATGGTGCTGGCGGCGCATGTGATCTTCAGCTTCGGCCTGGCCTTCCTGTTCACCCCCCTCTTCACCTCGGGGCTGGGGTCGCTGCCGAAGGATCTTTATTCCCACGGCTCCGCGACTCTGGGCACCATCCAGCAGGTCGCCGGCGCCGCCGGGATCGCGCTCTTCGTGTCGGTGATGTCGATCCGTATCGGCCAGAGCATGGCCGAGGGCGCCCCGCTGACCGAGGCCACCGCCGACGGCCTGCACCTGGCGCTGACCTATGGCGCGGTGATTTCCCTTCTGATGATCGTGGCGGGCTTCTTCGTGCGCCGCCCGCCGGCCCAGCCGCCGGTCTGACTTTACCCGGCCTGATCCCCCCGGCCCGGTCATCGGGCCGGGCCTTCAGGAGGCCGACAGCAGCTCCAGCAGCGCCACCACCGCCCGCGAACGGTAGCGCTGCGGATGCACCAGCACCGAGAAATCCCGCCGCGGCGGCTCTGCCCAGGTGACGGGCCGCGCCTTCAGCCCCGGCACCGGCACGCGAGAGGACAGCAGGCTGGCATAGCCCCCCGCCGCCACCGCCGAGAGGATCGCCTCGTTCGATTCCAGGATCATCGCCACCGGCAGATCCGCCACCGACAGCCCCAGCTGCGCCAGATGCGCCTCCTGCACCGCGCGGGTGCCCGAACCCGGCTCGCGCAGCAGCCAGTCCTGCGCCAGGTAATCCCGCGCGCTGACCGGTCCCGTCGCCAGCGGATGATCGGGGGCGGTGACCAGCACCAGCTCGTCCCGGGCGACGACCCTTGTGGTCAGATCGCCCTGCGCCACGGCGCCCTCGACGATGCCCAGATCGGCGCGCCCCTCCTGCACCGCCTCGGCGACCTGCGCCGAATTGCCCAGCCGCAGCGTGATCTCCACCCCCGGGTGGCGGGCATGCAGCGCCACCAGTCTGGAGGGCAGCCAGTAAGAGCCCGCCGTCTGGCTGGCCATCAGCCGCAACCGCCCGCCGGCCTCTCCGGCGAGGTCGCGCAGCACCAGCTCGGCGGTTTCGGCCTGCGCCTCCAGCGCCCGGGCGGTGTCAAGGAAACGCCGCCCGGCCTCCGTCAGCTCGATCCTGCGACCGACCCGGTCGAACAGCCGCAGCCCGTGGCGGGTCTCAAGCGCGCGCAGCGCGGAGGAGACGGCGGATTGCGTCATGTTCAGCGCCTCGGCGGCGCGGGTGACATGCTGGCGCTCGGCCACGGCCAGGAAGATGCGGATCTGATCGAGGGTCATGACCCATTCATTAATAAAACCGAACGATATGAGCAAATGAATCCGTTGGATTGATGAATGGAGGGGCGCGATGCTGGCCGGGTTCCCAGCCCGGAGATCCCGCCATGTCCCATGCCCCCGTTTTGCCCCGCCCCGCCGACCTGCCCCGCCTGCTGCCGGGGCTGGCGCTGTCGTCCGGGATCGCGCTGCTGGCGCTCGGGCTGCGCCATCTGGTCGGCTGGGGCGCGCTCAGCCCGCTGATCCTGGCGCTGGTGATGGGGATTGCGCTGCGCAGCGTGATCGGGCCGCGCCCGGCGCTGCTGCCCGGCACCGGCTTCGCCGTGCGCCCGGTGCTGCGCGGCGCCATCGTGCTGCTGGGTTTCCAGATGACCCTGGGCCAGCTGGTCGCCGTGGGGCCACGCGGCGCCGTCGTGATCCTCGCCTGCCTGCTGGGCACCTTCACCGTCACGAAACTGGCTGCCCGCGCCCTTGGGGTCGAACCGAAGCTGGCCGAGCTGATCGCCGCCGGCACCTCGGTCTGCGGCGCCTCCGCCGTGCTGGCCTGCAACTCCGTCACTCGCGGCGGGGATGAGGACGTGGCCTATGCCATTGCGGTCGTTGCGGTTTTCGGAACCCTCTCGATGCTGGGCTTTCCGCTGATCGCCGGTGCGGCAGGGCTGAGCCCCCAGCAGTTCGGCCTCTGGTCCGGCGCCTCGATCCACGAGGTCGCGCAGGTCGTCGGCACCGCCTTCAGCCAGGGCCCCGAGGCCGGCCAGACCGCCACCGTCGCCAAGCTGGCCCGCGTCATGATGCTGGCGCCGCTGATCCTGGCCCTGGGCCAGATGCGGCGCGGGCGCGGCGGCGCGGGGCGCGCCCCGACGCCCTGGTTCGCCTTCGGCTTTCTGGGCGCGGTGGGGCTGAATTCCGTCCTGCCGCTGGGCGAGGCGCTGCGCGGCGACATCGCCTTCGTCTCTTCCGCGATGATGTCGCTGGCCATGGCCGCCATGGGGCTTGAGACCGACCTGCGGCGCCTCCACGCCAGGGGGCTGCGCCCGCTCGCGCTTGGCGCCTTCGGCTGGCTCTTCATCTCGGGGCTGGGGCTGGCGCTGGTGCTGCTGCCCGGCCTCAGCGGGACGTGAGGCCGCGGCCCTCGACATTCCCGCGCTTTGCCCCGACAACCGGCGCAGATGCTTCCAGCCTCCGGACCGCCATGACCGCCTTTCGCCAGATCGCAGGGGCCAGCCTGCTGAGCCTTGCCGCCCTTGCCACCCCCGCCCTCGCCGCCACCGACGACCAGTGGCATTACGAGGGGACGGTCTTTGCCGACCGTGACTCCGCCGACGACATTGCCGGCGCCGGCGAAGTCGAGACCCGGCTTCAGACCCGGCTGGGCGCCGGCATTGCCGCCAGCCGCAGCTTTTCCACCGGCAGCGCCCGCACCGACCTGAGCTTCGGCCTCTCGCACGAGGCCTATCCCGATCACGACCGCAACAGCCGCACCTATCTGGATGCCGAAGCCGAAACCGTCCAGCCGCTGGCGCTTGGCGTGCTGAGCCAGCTGCGCTACGGGCTGGAGCTGCGCGAGGCACTGGATGGCGATGCGGCGGAACAGATCTACAGCCGGGCACGGGTCTTTGGCGCGCTGCGCTTCACCCCGGCGCCGCGCAACATCCTGCAACTGCGCCTGCGGCTGGGCTACCGCAACCAGGACGAGGGCAACACCTTCCAGGGCTACGACCAGTCCGAAGTGCTGCTGGACGGGATGTACCTGTGGGCCGCACCGGACAAGCATCGCCGTCTGGCCGTTACCAGCTGGTACGAGGGGCGCACCGCCGATTACGACCGCTTCAGCTATGACGAGGCCGGGCTGCGGCTGGTCGGCCGCCAGGACCTGAGCGAGACGCTGCAACTGGTGGGGTGGCTGGGCGGCTACGCGCGCGACTACCGCGACGGGGGCCGCGAGGACCGGCGCCTGACCAGCGCCATCGGGATCGAGACCGGGCTGAGCGATCACAGCACGCTGGAGCTTTACACCGGCTGGGAACGCAACAATTCCACCTATGCGGACAAGGCCTTCGAGGGGGCTCTGGCCGGCGCCCGCCTGACGGTCACGTTCTGAGAAAGGGGTCGCGGGGGCTCAGAACAGCCCCTGCTCCTTGGCGATCATCGCCGCCTGGGTCCGGTTCGCCGCACCGATCTTGCGGTAAAGCGTCTTGACGTGCAGCTTGATCGTCGGCTCGCGCAGATCCAGATCCCGGGCGATTTCCTTGTTGGACTTGCCCTGGGTCAGCCCCTCCAGCACCTGCATCTCGCGTAGGGACAGCGCCTCGGCCAGCGGATGGCTGGCGGCGGCTTCTTCCTCGGCGGCGCGCATGAAGTCGAGCGGCGCGTATTGCTCTCCCATCGCCATGAAGCGGATCGCGTTGACCAGGGATTTCGCCGGCAGGGTCTTGGGCAGGAAGCCGGCGGCGCCGGCGGCCAGCGCCTCTTCGGCGACCTCGCGGGTCGCGGTGCCCGAGATCAGCGCGACACGGCGGGCATTGGCCATCTCCATGATGGTGCGCAGCCCCTCAAGGCCATTCATCCCGGGCATCGAGAAGTCCAGCAGCACGAGGTCGTAGGGCGCCTCCGCCCCCTCGACCAGCGCCCTTGCACCGTCCAGATCTGCTGCGGTGTCGATCTCGAAATCGGCTTCGTTGCTGATGTAGAGGTTCAGCGTGTCGCGCAGAAGTTCGTGATCATCCGCGATCAGGATTCTCATCACTTGCCCCGATGTTGGTTCGGCAAAGCCCATGAGGGCAGAAATCGAGCTTAACATGACGACGGTTCCCACTGACACCCTTTTTCGACCGGATTAGCCACGCAAGGTGGCTAATGCCGCCTTACTGGACGCCAATGATCACTGGGAAAAGGCGTTCCGGGGAAGCGCGCATCGGGTCAGATCGTCACATCCAAACGGATAGGGCGTACACGCAAAACGTGTTCCGCACCCCGGAACAGTCGCAACTGCCGCGAATATATGCAAACCGGAAGATGCATTTGCGGCAGGGCTGCAACAGGAGGATATATCCTGCAAACTTCTCGTTGCCGCGACCGGGTTTACGACATTTCTGCATTGACGGGGCGCACACGATCCGGAACCTTCGAAAGATGCGTCGTCATCGGAACCCGACATTCGGACCGTGCGTCGTTTTTGGGGAGATGATCAGGTAAATTGCGTCGGGACAAGGGCTTGCGCCACGTACCTGACATGAGGGCTGCCGGAGGGACCCGGCAGCTTCCTGAACAAAATGGGCGCCGCAATTTCGGCGCCGGGACAGATTTTGGCCGCGCGCCTATCCCGTCGGATAGGCGCGGACACCCGGATGATCCCGGGACAGGAGGGGACACATATGTCATATGCAAGGGCATCCGGTTCTGGTGTATTAAAAGAGAGAGCAATCGACATGAGCCTTGCCACCATGCGCCTCTTCCGCCCCATCGCCCTGCTTGCCGCACTGGCCTTCGCCGTGCCGCTGAGCGCCGCGGCCGCGGATCTGCCGCAACCCTCGGGCAAGGTCATGCTGACGATTTCCGGCAAGATCGAGCACACCAACGTCGACGGCACCGCGCAGTTCGATCTGGACATGCTCAAGGCGATGCACCCGATCACCGTGAAAACCTCGACGATCTGGACCGACGGCACCCAGACCTTCACCGGCGTCCGCCTTCACGACCTGATGGAAGCCGTCGGCGCCGATGCCGACACGCTGGATGCCACCGCGATCAACGATTATGCCGTGCAGATTCCCTCCGATGACTGGGGCGAGGACGGCGCCATCGTCGCCTATGAACAGAACGGCAAGCCGATGTCGGTCCGCGACAAGGGGCCGCTCTGGGTGATCTACCCGTTCGATCAGGACAAGAAATTCCAGACCGAAGTGACCTATTCGCGGTCGATCTGGCAACTCGACCGGATCATCGTCGGCAAGTGAGCAGGCCCCTCTCCGCATGACGGATTCACCGCCTTTCGATCTTGATACGCAGCCGATGCGGCGGCGGACCCGGGCACGCGCCGGGTTCGCCGTTGCCGCGCTTGTGTGCTGCGTGGCACTGGTCATCGGGATGGCCTTTCTCCTCCTGAAGGAGATCGACCAGCTGAACGAGGCGGATTCCGACAATCTGCAATGGGGCCTGTCGCAGGCCGACGTGGAATTCCTGCGCTTCCACCTGGCGCTGGAACAGGCCCGGGCCGATCACGCGCTGCTCGACGACATGCGCCAGCGCTTCGACATCTTCTACAGCCGCATGGCGACGCTGTCGCGCGGCGACGTCTACGTGGGAATGCGCACCGCGCCCGGGTTCGAGCAGACCCAGTCGCTGATCATGGACTTCCTGAACGAGACGGTGCCCCTGATCGACGGCCCCGACCCCGATCTGATCAAGGCCCTGCCCCATCTGGCCGAGGAGGCCGACAAGGTCGGCGAGACGGTGCGCGCCATGTCGCTCTCGGGGCTGATCGCCTTCGCCGAGATCTCCGACGACAAGCGCGAGGGGCTGGTGCATACGCTCTTCGGCGGCGCCGCCGTGCTGGCGATGGTCTTTGCCGGGCTGGTGCTGCTGTCCTACGCGCTCTACCACCTCTTCCAGCTGGCCGAGCAGCGCGCCCGCGACCTGCGCGAGGCCGGCGAACGCACGCGCACCATTGTCGCCACCTCTCCGGATGCGATCGTGGTGATCGACGATGCCGGCACGATCCGCGAATTCAACCCCGCCGCCCAGGCGATCTTCGGCTATTCGCGGAACGAGGCGCGCTATCGCAATGCGATCAGCCTGATGTTCCCGCGCGAGGATGCCGCCAAGCTGCGCGCCGGCAAGCTGCACTTCTTCGAGGACGCCAGCTATTCCGAAGACTACGAGCAGCGCTTCGAGATCACCGCGATCGACCGCAACTGGCGCCGCTTCCCGGCGGAATTCTCGGTCGCGCGCGCCGAGGCCGGCCCGCTGCTGATCGTCTACGTGCGCGACATCTCGCGCCGCAAGTCCTCCGAGAACGCGCTGAAGGATGCCCGCGACAAGGCCCTGGCCGGCGAACGCGCCAAGGCCGAGTTCCTGGCGGTGATGAGCCACGAGATGCGCACGCCGCTGAACGGCATGTTGGGCTCCATGCAGCTGATGCATGACCAGCAGCTCAACGACAAGCAGAACGCCCTGCTGGAGCGGATGGAATATTCCGGCAACCAGTTGCTGAACCTCGTCAACGACGTGCTGGAACTGTCGAAGTTCGAGGCTGGCAAGGTCACCGCCGAACACCGCCCCCTCTCGGTTGCGGAGCTGCTGGAGGGCGTGGTGGAAACCACCTCTCCGCTGGCCGCCGCCAATGGCAACGTGCTGCGCTGGTCCTGGCTGGGCAGTCCCCAGGACCACGTGATCGGCGATCAGCGCCGGATCCGCCAAATTCTGCTGAACCTGGTGGGCAATGCCGTCAAGTTCACCCGCGACGGCCATGTCGACATCGAGGTCGAGAAGCTGGGCGACGGCAAGGGCCTGGAATTCCGCGTCATCGACAGCGGCATCGGCATTTCCGCCGAGGACCAGGAACGGATCTTCCAGGACTTCGAGACCCTCGACAGCTCCTATGCGCGCCAGGCCGGCGGCACCGGGCTGGGGCTTGGCATCTCGCGCCGGCTGACCCAGATGATGGGCGGCGAGATCGGCGTCGAAAGCGAGCCCGGCGAAGGCAGCCTGTTCTGGCTGCGCCTGCCACTGGTCTTCGCTGCCGGCGCCGTCAACCGCCCCGATGCGGCGGCCCTGCCGCTTCCGGTCAAGATGCGTCCGCTGAACCTGCTGCTGGTCGAGGACAACGAGATCAACCGCTTCGTCGCCCGCGAGATGCTGGAAAAGGAAGGCCACACCGTCTCGGAGGCGGTGAACGGCGCCGCCGGGGTCGAGCTGGCCGAGGCCGAGGATTTCGACGTCATCCTGATGGATATCTCCATGCCGGTGATGGACGGCCCCGAGGCCACGCGGCGCATTCGCGCCAGCTCCGGCGCCTCGGCGCGCCGCCCGATCATCGCCGTGACCGCCCATGCCCTCCCCGAGGAGATCGCCCGCTTCCGCGAGGCCGGCATGGACCGCGCCATTTCCAAGCCCATCGACCGCAAGGCCCTGCTGGCCGCGCTGGCCGAGGTGACCGGTCAGGCCGCCCCCACGCCCGAAGCCCCCGTGCTGGTGCCCGAACCCGGCACCGGGCCGGCGGGACGGGCGCAGCTTCTGGACGAAGAGCGCCTGGGCATCCTGTGGTCCGGCCTGCCCCCGGTGGAACGCGGCAAGCTGATGCAGCGCTTCCTGGCCGAGATGGACAGCGTGATCCCCTCGATCGCGCAAAGCGATCCCGACGCCGAGGACGGCCCCGCCGGACCACCGGCCCACGACCTGCTGATCGCCCGGGTGCACCAGTGCGCCGGCAACTGCGGCACCTTCGGCCTGATGGGCCTGCGCGAGGCGCTCGCCCAGATCGAGACTGCGGGCAAGCGCGGCGACCCGATCAACCGGGTGGAACTCGTGGCGCTGATCACGCTCTGGCAGCGCTCGCGTCAGGCGCTGACCACCTGGCTGGCCGCCCAGCAGGCCGATACCGAGGATACCGGTATTCCGACCTCCTGACGGGGCCTCCTTTTCGGGCCTTCTGACCGACCGGGCCTTCCTTCCGATCCTGCTGCGGGCGGCCCTTTCAGGCGCCGGTGCGCCGTGATCCTTGGCCCGTGATGGCGGCGGTGCCTCGCCCGACACCCCCACCCGACAACCCCAGGAAGATGTCCGGACAGGCGGCATCCCCGTCGGTAGATCCCGCCCCATCCGAAAGGATAGGTCGCCAACCCGTTGTGCCCGGCGCCTGTCCACGCGCGAACGGGCCTCGTGACGGGTGGCTTGCTACAGATGAGGGACCGGACCCAGCAGGGCCCCGGGCTCACTCACGGAGCAACCGCCATGACCTGGACTGCCTTCAAGTCGCTTAAAGAGTACGCCTCCCGCCGGATGTGCGGCGGTGCGGCGCAGAGTATCGTTCGACACCTGTCCCTGGTCATGGCGGCCCTTTCCGGCCTGGTGCTGCTGCACGTCGCGCCGCAGGCCGCCCCCCTTGCGTTCGCCCTTGCCGCTGCGGCAGGCCTGGCCGCCCTTGCCCGCCCGCAGCCCCTGCCGGCGCGGGTCGCCGTGCGGTCCGGTCGGGCCTCTGACCGCCAAGGGCGAAAGGCCCGCTGACATGCCCCGCTTCACGGTCGTCATTCCCTGCCAGAACGCCGAGGCGACGCTGGGCGACATGCTCGACAGCCTGGTCGGCCAGAGCTTCGAGAACTGGAATGCCCTTGTCATCGACGACGGCTCCTGGGACGGCACGCGCTGCGTCGCCTGGGACTATGCGGCGCGCGACCGCCGCATCGGGCTGGCCGGCAGCCATAACCGCGGCATGGCGACCGCGCTGAACCTGGCGCGCAACCTCGCCAACGGAGAGCTGCTGGCCTTCTGTCTGCCGCAGGACATCTGGGCCCCGCACAAGCTGGCGCGCATGGACGTCCTGTTCCGCGATCCTGCCGTCGATGCCGCGTTCGGGCGGGTCGGCGTGCTGGGTGGTCTGGGCACGCTCAGCGCCCCGCTTCCCGCCGGGGACCGTGGTGTGCAGCTGCTGAGCCTTCCGCAGCTTCTCGATGCGCCGGTCAACCCGGTGGTCACGCTGTCGAACCTGACGCTGCGCCGGGGCCTGTTCCAGGACAGCGGCGGCTTCGACGAGACGCTGCGCCAGCAGGCCGATCTGGAATACCTCGTGCGCCTCGTGGCTGCGGGACACCGGATCCACGGGCTGGAGGACGTGCTGGTCCACATCCGCCCGGAACCGACGCCCCCGGGCGAGGACCTGGAGGCGCTGCACCGGGGCCGCCAGGCCGCGCTGCGCATCGCCCGGGACCACGGCTACCGCCCCGCCCGCAAGCGCGAGGCCGCGCTGCTCTGCGCGCTGGCCGACAAGGCGCTGCACAGCGATACCCCGGCGCTTCAGGCCCTGCGCCTGGCGCTCAGCGGCCTGCTGACCAGCCCCAAGGGTTTCCTGCCCGCCGGCGGGCCGACCCTGGCGGCGGCCCTGCTGGCCCCGCTCATGCCCCGCCGCCTGAGACGCGCGCTCTTCGCCCATTGATCCCCGGCCAGGTGATCCCCAGCCCCCCCGTTTTCCGGTCACCGTCCCCTGCGGGGGCCGTTCCGCCCCCGGTCCCGCCGCCAGAAAGGAGGACCCCGCAATGCCCAGATCCAGCCTGATCGTTCCCGCCCGCGACGCGGTGACCCGCCTTGGCCGCAGCCTGCGTGCCCTGCTGGCCCAGACCGACCCGGATTTCGAGATCCTGGTGGTCGACGATGGCTCCTGCGATGGCAGCCAGGCCAGCGTGCGGGCGCTGCGCTCGCCCAGGATCCGGCTGATCCAGCAGCGCCCGCGCGGCATGGCCGGTGCGCTCAACACCGGGATCGCCCATGCCCGCGGCACCTTCATCGGCTTCTGCCCGCCCGGCGCCGTCTGGCATCCCGGCAAGCTGGAGGCCCATGTCCGCCAGCTGAGCAGCGATCCCGCCCTGGGCCTGAGCTATTCCGCCCGTCTGCTGATGACGGGTGGCGGCGCCGACCTGCCGGATCCCGCGCCGACCGGCCCGCGCCGGCTGAACGCCGTGCGCCTGCTGCGCGACGATCCCGTCGGCGATGCCGCCGGCGTGGTGATGCGCCGTGCCGCGCTGGAGGCCATCGCCTTCCGCCCCGCCGGGGAAATCCTGCGCGACTGGTGGTTCGACGAGACCTGCCCCGAAGGCGACGGCGCCCGCGATGCCTGGCTGCGGCTGGCGCTGACCAGCGACTGGGACCTGCGCGGCCTGCCGCGCCCGCTGCTGCGCAGCCCGCTGGAGCGCGCCGTGCCCACCGAGGCCGAATGGCAGGCGCTCTGTGCCCGGGCCGGGCGGCTGGCGCCAGCCCTGGCCAGCCGCCACGCCGATCCCGCCGCCGCCCTGCGGCTGCGCCGGATCGCCCGGCTGCGGCTGCTGGACGGCGACATCCCCGGTGCCGGCGCCGCGCTGCGCCGGGCCTGGCAAAGCGCTCCGCTGACACTTGTGGGCGATGCCCTGCCCAGCCTGGAGATGCTGCGCGCCCTTGCCCGGGCCCGCCATCCCCGCCCCGAGACACCCAAGGCCCCTGCCGGCCTGCCGGCCCATCCCACGCTTTTTCTCGCCCGAAGCGCACTCCAGAAGGACAGACCCCATGCTGCGCATCGTTCACCTCGTTGAAGAGGACACGCCGGACGGCATCGCCCGGTATCTCGACTTCCTGCGCCAGGACCCGCCGATGGCCGCCCTGGCCCGCCACGAGATCCTGCCCCTCTCCGGCCTGCTGCCCCCCGGGCCGCTGGAGGCACCGGACATGATCATCTCTCATCTGCCCGTGACCTGGGCCGGCCTGCCGCGGCTGATGAGCCTGCGCTCGCGTCATCCCCGGGTGCCGATGGTCCATGTCGAACATTGCTACAGCGAGGGTTACATGGTCGCCAATCCCGGCGCCCGGCTGCGGCTGCAGACCCTGCTGCGCAGCGCCTATGCGCTGTTTGACCGGGTGGTCGCCGTCAGCGCCGCCCAGAGCGACTGGCTGTCCCGGCGTGGCCTGGTCCATCCCGGCTGCCTGATGATGATCCCGCCCTGCACGCCGCTGGAAGCGCTGCCGCTGATCCGCCCACCCGCCGGCCCGGTGCGCCGGCTGGCCGCCCTGGGCACGCTCGACCGCCAGAAGGGCTTCGACATCCTGATCCGCGCCTTCCGGATGCTACCGAACCAGGGCATCTCGCTCAGGATCTACGGCAAGGGCCACCAGGCCCAACCCTTGGCGCAGCTGGCCGCCAGCGATCCCCGCATCCGCTTCATGGGCCACCTGCGCGACCCGTTCGAGGCCTATTCGGACTGCGATGCCGTCGCCATCCCCTCCCGCTGGGATCCCTACGGGCTGGTCGCGATGGAGGCCAATGCCGCAGGCCGCCCGGCCCTGCTGAACCCGGTCGACGGGCTGCGCGCGCAGCTGGGCCGTGGCAACATCGCCGTGCCGGAACTGTCGGAAGAAGCCTGGAGCGACGCGCTGCGCCGGCTCTTCGATCCCGAGCATCCGCCCGCCCTGCCCGACCGTCTGGCCGCCGGCCCCGAAGAGACCCGCGCGGGCTGGAACCGGCTGATCCGCTGCTTCCTCGATCCGCAGGGGTCGGAGGGCAGCCGGGGCCGGCTGAGCCTCGTGTCAACCTGCTGACGAATGCCCTTGCCGAAAATCCCCGTCAGGGAATCCATGGACAGGGGCGCAACTCTCGTCTATAGGCCGGAACCTTGCGACGGCCGTTTCCCCGGCTCCCTGCCCGATTGGACCCTTTCCCATGCTTTCCACCATTTCCGACGCCCTCGCCGAGAAGGGCTATGAAACCCTTACTGAGGTCCAGCAAGCCGTCTGCGCCCCCGAACTCGCGGATGCCGACCTGCTGGTCTCGGCCCAGACGGGGTCGGGCAAGACGGTGGGCTTCGGGCTTGCCATTGCCCCGACGCTGCTGGGTGAAGATCCCCGCTTTGGCCCGCCCGCCGCGCCGCTGGCCCTGATCATCGCGCCGACGCGCGAACTGGCCATGCAGGTCGCCCGAGAGCTGGAGTGGCTCTATGGCAAGGCCGGCGCCCGCATCGTCACCAACATCGGCGGCATGGATGCCCGCAACGAGCGCCGCGCGCTTGAACGCGGTGCGCATGTCGTCGTCGGCACCCCGGGCCGCCTGCGCGACCACATCACGCGCGGCGCCCTCGACCTGAGCGAGATCCGCGCCATCGTGCTGGACGAGGCCGACGAGATGCTCGACCTCGGGTTCCGCGAGGACCTGGAGTTCATGCTGGGCGAGGCGCCGGAAACCCGCCGCACGCTGCTGTTCTCTGCCACCGTCCCCCCCTCGATCGAGGGCATGGCCAAGCAGTTCCAGCGCGACGCCGTGCGCGTCAGCACCGTGTCCGGCAAGGCCCAGCACTCCGACATCAGCTATCAGGCCGTGCAGGTCGCCGCCCGCGACAGCGAGAACGCGATCATCAACCTGCTGCGCTTCCATGACTCGCAGACCTCGATCGTCTTCGCCAACACCCGTGCCGCCGTGGCGCGCCTGACCGCGCGCTTCTCCAACCGCGGCTTCCAGGTGGTGTCGCTGTCCGGTGAACTGTCCCAGGACGAACGCAGCCACGCCCTTCAGGCGCTGCGCGATGGCCGTGCCCGCGTCTGCGTCGCCACGGACGTGGCCGCGCGCGGCATCGACCTGCCGAACCTGGAACTGGTGATCCACGCCGATCTGCCGATCAACACCGAAGCGCTGCTGCACCGTTCGGGCCGCACCGGCCGCGCCGGGCGCAAGGGCATCTCGGCGCTGATCGTCGGCGACCGCGATGTGAAGAAGGCGCAGCGCCTGCTGCGTTGGGCCAAGATCGAAGCCGAATGGACCTTCGCCCCCTCGCCGGAAGCCATCCGCGAGAAGGACGAGGCGCGCCTGCTTTCCGATCCGGTCTGGAGCGACGAGCGCACCGAGGAAGAAACCGCATTCGCCGCCAAGCTGCTGGAAATGCACGGCCCCGAAGCCATCGCCGCCGCCTGCCTGCGGCTGTATCAGGGCCGCCTTTCGGCCCCCGAAGAGCTGAACCAGCCCCCCGTGCGCGGCGAACGCGGCGAGCGTGAGGAGCGCGCGCCGATGGGTCCGTCGGTCTGGTTCGAGCTGTCCGTGGGCCGCAACCGCAACGCCGAGCCCCGCTGGCTGCTGCCGCTGCTGTGCCGCGCCGGTGGCCTCGACAAGGCGAACCTGGGCAAGATCCGCGTCCAGGACGAGGTCTCTTACGTGGAGATCGCCGAAGCCGCTGCCGATGACCTTGAGGCGCATCTGGGCGAGAACGGCGTGCTGGAAGACGACATCCGCGCCACCCGCCTGGCCGAGCTGCCGGAAGATGCGTTGAAGCCGCGTCCGCGTCCCCAGCGTCCCGAGCGGGGCGAACGTCCGCCGCGCAAGGGCCCGCGCCCCGAGCGTTTCGGCGAAGGCCCCCGCACCGAGCGTGCGCCCCGCGAAGAGGCCGGTGATGACGAGGCCCCGCGCGAGCGCAAGCCGCGCTGGAACTCCGATGACCGCGCCCAGGCCACCGAGCGTCCGCGCGAAGACCGTCCGCGTCGCGATTTCGGCGACAAGCCCAAGCGCGCCTATGGCGACAAGCCGGCGGGCCGTTCCTACGGGGACAAGCCCAAGCGTCCCTATGGCGACAAGCCCGCAGGCAAGTCCTTCGGCGACAAGCCCAAGCGCGCCTATGGCGACAAACCGGCAGGCAAGCCCTACGGCGACAAGCCGAACCGTCCCTATGGCGACAAGCCCGCAGGCAAATCCTACGGGGACAAGCCGAACCGCCCCTATGGCGACAAACCCGCCGGCAAGCCTGCGCCGCGCAACTTCGGCGATGCCAGCCAGTCCTTCCGCAAGAAGCCCGGCGGCAAGCCGAACTTCAAGGGCAAGGGCGGCGACGTGCCGCCGCGCCGCAAGGGCTGAGCCCCGCCCGGACAGTGAAACGCAACGGCCCGCCATTGGCGGGCCGTTTGCCGTTCAGCCCTGCGCGCGGCGCGCCGCAGCCGTCAGCACCCGGTCCAGGGTCTGCAGAAAGCGCGAGCGATCCGCCTTGGAAAACGCCGACCCGCCGCCACGATGGAACGGATCGGAGGCACGGATGTCCTGCATCAGGTCGCGGGTCGCCAGGCGCGGCCCGATATTGGCGATGCTCAGGCTTTCTCCGTTGTGCTGAAGCACCTGCGCACCGGCCTTCAGGCAGCGATCCGCCAGCGGCAGATCCGAAGTCACCACCACGTCGCCCGGCCCGCATTGCTCTGCGATCCAGCGGTCGGCCACGTCCGGGCCTTCATCGACGATCACCAGCTGCACCAGAGGGTTGCGCGAGGGGCGCAACCCGCCGTTGCACACCAGCACCATGGGGATTTTCAGGCGGGTGGCGACGCGCTCGGCCTCCTCCTTCACGGGGCAGGCGTCGGCGTCGATGTAAAGCGTGGTCATGGCAGGTCTCCTTCGCGCCCTCTTAGCGCGCCCCGGCCCCGCCGCCTAGCGCATCACCGCCGCGATCTGCACGGCGCAGCGGTGCAGGATTTCCTTCAGGGCGGGCCAGCTTTCGGGCGGCAGCGCCACGGCGGGTTCTCCGACAGGCCAACTGCGGCCTCCGGTGCGCCCGATGGGCACCGCCCACCCCCGGCGCCCCCAACACCTAGGAACGGCTTCAGCGTGGCGCCATCGACGGCGACTTTCTGCCCCGGGAAAGCGTCGACAGCTTGCCCTGGACGCGCTGACCGGTCCCCACACCTCCTTGGACTTCTATGCCCGGGCCTTCGTCGCCACCATGCACAAGGCCGCCTGCGCCCGCCTCTCGCCCGGGGCCAGGCAGGCGGTGGACGACAATCCCGGCATGAAAGGGGCGGTGATCGCAGGCCAGGGGGTCGACGATGCCGGGGGCAAGCTGGCCCGGCGGAAGGCAACCTCGGACGTGATCAAGCTGGCGCCGGATGAGCGCGCGAAATGGGATGCGGCGGGACAGACGGCCCCGCAGGCCTGTATCGCCATGCTCGACGGAGAGGGCCTGCCGGGCAGCGCCAGCTCTGCCACGGTCCAGGGCTACGTGGAGGATTGCAAGGCAATGCGAAACCGGGCCCGCCTGCGGCAGGTCCCGCCGGGCCTGCCCGGCCGCCCGAAAGACGCCTCCGCTAGAGACGTCCGATGACCACGTTCCGACGCCTGACCCGCCGGGTCGAAACCGCCTGTACCGGGCTGGCCGCCCTGTCCCGGGCGGGGCGCTGCATGTCCGCCGTCACGGGAGCAAAGGGAATTTCGGGGTGTTCTGAGCCCGCTCAGCCGCCCGACAGCAGCCCGGTGCGGGGATAGTGGATGGTGTTGTGGAACCGCGCCATGCCCGGGCCCGCATTGCGGTACTCATGCGCCACATCGGCGCGGAAACGCAGCCCCTCGCCGGTGCGGCACAGAGTAAGCGCCGGACCATGCACCATCTCCACCGCGCCCTCGATGACGAAGATATCCTCGACCACCCCGGCATCATGGGGCCCCGAGGCATGGATCTGCCCCGGCGCAAGCGTGATCACGAAGGTTTCCGATCCCAGCCCCGGATCGAAGGGAAAGACCGTGCGCACCGAAAGCGCGCCGTCGGGAAACTGGCGCTGCCCGTCCTCGCGGCCCGAAAACAGCTCGGTCGTCTCGACCATGTCCTCGATGAAGGCCGAAAGCGGCAGGTGGAACCCCTTCGCCAGCTTCCACAACGTTGCCAGCGTCGGGCTGCTTTCGCCGCGCTCGATCTGGCCCAGCATCGCCTTGCTGACGCCGGTGATCTCGGCGGTGCGCTGCAGGCTCCAGCCGGCGCGGTCGCGCGCAGCGCGCAGGTTGGTGCGGATCGTCTGCTCTCCCATCGCGCTTCCCCTTGCCAGCGGCCCCGTCCGTGCGTTATAGCGTCCGGACGTTATAACGCCCGCCGCTCCCGTGTAAGGCCCCGGCGGCGCCTCTGCAAGACATCCCCGAAGGAGGGCTTCATGGCCGGTTTCAAGCTGTCGCATCTGGTGGCCGGGTTCCTGGCGGTGCTGGTGGGCTACACCAGTTCGGTCGCGATCATCTTCCGCGCCATCGAGGTGGTTGGCGCCACCCAGGCCCAGGCCAACAGCTGGATGCTGGCGCTTGGCCTCGGCATGGGGATCTCGGGCTTCCTGCTCAGCTGGCTTTACAAGATGCCGGTGCTGACCGCCTGGTCGACGCCGGGCGCGGCGCTGCTGGTGATCTCTCTCCAGGGGGTCAGCCTGCCGGAAGCCACCGGCGCCTTCGTCTTCTGTGCCCTGCTGCTGCTGGCGACCGGCCTCACCGGCTGGTTCGAGACACTGTCGCGGCTGATCCCGATGCCCATTGCCAGCGCCCTGCTGGCGGGCATCCTGTTCCGCTTCGGGCTTGAGGTCTTCACCTCGCTGCAATCGGACCTGCCGCTGGTGGCGGTGCTGTGCCTGACCTACCTGCTGGGCAAGCGCTTCTTCCCGCGCTTCGGCATTCCGGCGGTCCTGGCGGTGGGCATCGTCATGTCCTGGGCCACCGGGGATTTCCATTCCGGCGAAGCGCTCAGCCTGGCGCTGGCGAAACCGGAATTCGTGATGCCCGCCTTCTCGCTTCCGGTGCTGATCGGGGTGGGGCTGCCGCTTTACATCGTCACCATGGCCTCGCAGAACGTGCCGGGCGTGGCGGTGATGCAGGCGGCGGGCTACGAGAAGCCCCCGGTGTCGGCCAGCCTGGTCGTCACCGGGCTGACCAGCCTGATCCTGGCCCCCTTCGGCGGCTATGCCTTCAACCTGGCAGCCATCACCGCGGCGATCTGCGCCAACGAGGAGGCCGATCCCGACCCGCGCACCCGCTACCGCGCGGCGCTGGTGGCAGGCGTGATCTACTGCATCGTCGGCCTGTTCGGCGCAGCGATCATCGGCCTGTTCCTGATCGCCCCCAAGGCGCTGATCGTCACCGTGGCGGGGCTGGCGCTGATGGGCACCATCGGCAACGGGCTGAGCCAGGCGCTGGCCCGCCCCGAGCAGCGCGAGGCGGCGCTGGTCACCTTCATGACCACGGCCTCGGGCATCGCCTTCCTGCATATCGGCGCGCCGCTCTGGGCGCTGATCTTCGGCCTGATCACCGAGGCCGTGCTGCGTCCGCGCCGCGCAACGGCCTGATCATTCGCCGTAATCGCGGGTCAGAACGGCATTGATATGGCGCAGCCCTTCGGCCAGATGGGCGCGCCAGAACGGCCAGTTATGGCCACCATCGGCCACCAGGAACCGATCCCGGATGCCGGCGGCCCGCAGCGCCACATGCAGCTGCGCCTCGCCCTCGAAGAAGGGATCCTCGGCGCCGGTCATCAGCCAGAGCCGCGGCACCCGGGCAAAGCGCGCCCGGTCCGTGCCGGCGATCAGCGCCTCCGGCGTCAGGGCCCTCCAGGCATCGTTGACGCGATCCTTGCCCTCAAGCCCCGGTCCCAGCAGGCCGCCGTAGCGCAGCTGGTAGGCCTCCGGCGAAAGCCCCAGAAGCTGCGCCTGGGTGCGGAAGGCGGCGCTGTAGGCGGCGACACCGGCCACCGCATCAGGGTGGTGCAACTGGTAGACCACCGCTGCCAGCCCCCCCATGGAGATCCCCATCAGCGCCCGGGTGTCCCCGGTGCCGATGGCCCGGTAGCGGGCCTCGATCGCGGGAACGAAATCCTGGAAGAACATCGTCTCCCAGCGGGAGGTGCCGTCGGCATCGTCCAGGAAATAGGTTGCCACGTCGTTGCGCACGTTGCGCCGGCCATCGGGGGCGACGACGATCATCGGGCGGATCTCTCCGGCGCCGATCATCCGGTCCAGCAGCTGGTCGATCCCGGCCAGGGTGAACCAGTCGTCGGGCTGCCCGGTGCCGCCGCCATGCAGAAGGTAGAGCACCGGGTAGTCGCGGCTGTCGCTGTCGTAGCCCGGCGGCAGGTAGATGTCGTAGGCGACCCGGTGGCCCAGGGTCCGGCTGGACAGGGTCAGCCCGGTGCGCACCTCTGCCACCGCCGCCCCCGGCCCCAGGACCAGGGCTGCCATGACCATCATCAGGACCAGGCGGAATGGGCGGTTGAGGAGCATGGAAGCCTCCTTCGGGTCAGAGTTTCAGCTTGTAGGAGATCGAGAGGGAGCCCCCCAGCAGGCCGGGTCCCCCGGTTGCATTCTTGTTCCAGGGAAAGCGGTTGGCGGCGTAGTTCGCGTAGCTCAGCAGCCAGCGATCAGCGAGCTGGTAACTGGCAGTATAGGTGAAATCGGGGTCCCAGGTCTCCTGCCGGTGCTGGTCGGGATAGAAATAGGCGGTGGCCCCCAGGCGGAACTTGTCGGTGACGGAGGTCGAGCACCCCACCGTCAGGGCGGCGTCGCTCGGATCGGGCAGGCCGAGGGCGGTTGAGCAGGCCAGGCTCCGGTCCCAGGGCAGCGGGATCTCGGGCAGCTTGTAGGACATCCGCAGGCTGCCGTCCTTGAGAGAGTTCACCGCATTGGTCCCCCCGCCCGAGAAACGCGCGGTGTAGTTCGAGTAGTTGAAGCTGATCGACTTGGTGGCCTGGTAGGTCAGCGAATAGGTGAAATCGGGATCCCAGGGCGCCTGCTGGCCCTTGACCGGATAGCCCACCACGCCGAACTGGAACGAGAACTTGTCGTTCAGCTTCATCCAGCAGCCGGCGCCGACCTTCAGCTTGCCGAACTGGTCGGAGTAGTCGTAGCCGTCGGTGTATTTCAGGCTGAGGCCGGTGTTGATGTTGCAAGACAGCCAGTGGTCCTTGACGAACTTCTCCCAGGCCGAGGGGGGGAGCGCGGCAGCGGACGCGGTGGCCACAGCGGGACGCGGCGGTGCCACGGCGGCGGTGCCCGACGCCCGGGCCGGGGGCCGGGGCGCGGGCGCGACCGGTGCGGGCGGGGTCAGCGCGGGCGGCGCCGGGCCGTCCAGGTCGATCGCATCCATGCAGACGGTCGGATCGAAGGGATTGGGCTCCACGCAGCCGGGGGCGACCGAAGGCATCGGCGCGGTGATCTTTTCGGGCTTCGGCGCGGCGGTGCCGGAAGCCGGCTGGGCCAGCGCCGTCGCGGTTTCCGCTGCCGCCCCCTGCGGCGCGGTATCGGGCGCAGGGGCAACGGCGGGGGCGGCGGGCACGGGTTTCGGGGCCGGCGCCGGGGGCGGCGTGCCGGTGCCGGCCAGCGCCCATTCGGCCAGGTAGCGCGCCAGGGCCAGCGCATCGGGGGCCTCGGGCAGTGCGGGTTTCGGCGCCCCGATGGCGGGCACTTCCGCGGCCAGCCCGTCGGGGCCGTAGATGCCACAGGACTGCCCGGCCCTGCAGATCAGGACGTAGCGCGGCGGCGCCTGGGGCCTGTCGGCCAGCACCAGACCCGAGCCATCGGGGAACAGCCGGTAGCTCCAGCCGTCCAGCGTTCCGCCCTGGTACCGTGGCCAGCTGCGGGAATCGGGCGTATCCACCAGCACCTCGGTCGCGCCGGGCACCGCCGGATCGGTCAGGTCCAGATAGGGATCGCCCGGCGCGATGCGCAGCCAGTCGGGCGCGGGCCGGGCCTCAGGGGACTGCACCAGCAGGGGCGCCAGCTCGGTGGCGCGGGCCTCCTGCGCGCGGCCCGATGCAGCCAGTCCCGCGGCCAGCACCGACACCAGGGTCAGCCCTGTCAGCGCGCCCGCACCGCAGAACCGTCTGTCCGGGAGAAACGTCATCACTCGGGCCTGCAAAGTCTCTGGTCAAGCGCCGAGACAGCCTGCTCCACGCTGAGCGCCGCCGCCTGCTGGTTGCCCAGAAGCGCGGCCAGCGCCTGGCGGGTGCGCGTGCCCATCAGCCCATCGGCAGGTCCCGGATCCTGCCCCGCCGCGCCCAGAAGGCGTTGCAGGGTCTGCACCGGGTTGCGACCCGGCTGAATGCTGGCCAGGCCGCAGGGGGTGGCCGGCGCCTGCGGGGGCGCGCTCTGCGGCCCTGCCCCGTCCGGTGGCGCCTCGCCGCCAGCGGGTGCCGTGTCGGGTGCGGGGGGCGCCTCCCCGGCGGCAACGGCTTGCGCGGCGGAGGTGCTGTCGCCCCCGGAAAGGCCGGCGGGCCGCCCCGTCTCTGCCGCGTCGGCGGGCGCGTCGGCGGGCGCCAGTGCAGGCGCTGGTGCGGCTGCGGGGGCCGGTGCGGGAGCGGGAGCGGTGAAATCGGCCGCGCTCACCGCCTGTCCCAGCAGGCAGTTGCCCAGGGCGGCAGCGGCAAGCGAAGCCTCCTCGGGCGGGGTGCCACGCTGGCTCTGGCTGCAGCTTTCGCCGGACCGGCAGGTCACGTCGATGCGCCAGGGCGAAGGGCCGGTATCGCTCCAGGCTTCCAGCGTCCCGGTCAGATCGGCATAGAGCCGGTAGACATAGCCCGCCACGATGCCCTTCTGCCAGAGCCCCGGATAGTTCGCCGCGGGCACGTCCACCGTCTCGCGCGCGACGCCGGTGGCGCCGGGCAGCGGCTGGTCGAAATTCTCGCCCACGCAGGGCACGGCCAGGGCCGCCCCCGGCAGCGCCGTCCCCAGCCCCAGCAGCAGCAGGGCCAGCGGACCGCCGGGGATCCTCACTTGACCGCCCGCATCAGCGGCCCGTCCAGCTTGAACGCCAGCGAGGAGAGCACGACCGAGTTGGTGTTCGCCGTGATCGAGGTGTTGAGCGTGCCGTCGGTCTCGTAGATGCCCTCGGCAAAGCCCTTCTCGGGATCGGCGGTCGAGGCGACGCCGGCCACCAGCTTGCGGGTGTAATCGGTGCCGAAAAGCGCGTTCCAGGCATAGGCGGCCTTGGTCGCCAGCGTGCGCTTGCTGTCCATCCGGTCGCCGGCAAAGGACAGCACCGCCCAGGGGGCACCGCCGCCCCAGACCGTCGCATAGGCGAAGTAGGGCGCCACGTTCAGATGGCTTTCGGTCACCGCCGTCAGCTGGCCGGTGCGTTCGTAGCGCGCCTCCTGGGCCTTGTAGACCGCCGTGGCGAAGCGTTGCGACCGCGCGTCGAAACCGAATTCCAGCCCGTCGAACAGATAGGGTTCGCTGACCACGAAGGCAGGCGTCACGCCGCGGTGCATCCGGCTGTCCACCGGGATCGGCTCTCCGTCGACTTCCTTGATCATCAGGTTGTCGCGCACCTCGTAGGCCCGGTACATGTCGTAGCCGAACAGCATCATAGCCTTGGCGGCGTATTGCTCGTAGCCGACGCGGCCCTCCTGGTTCTCGACGGTCTTGCCCTCGCGCACGTTGGCGCCCCAGAGCTCTCCGTCCTTGACCATCTCGCTCAGTTTCCAGCCGTCCATCACGTCCTCGACCTTGGGGGCCAGGTCGGGGTGGTTGCGCTCCACCAGCCCGAAGGAGGCGATGATGCGCGCAATGTCGAGCGCGGACCACCCGAGCCCCTTGGCGGAGGGCTTGTTGGTGTAGTCCACCAGTTCAAGCGTGCGGGTGTTGTAGGCCTTGTTCGGCAGCATGTCGTCGAACAGGCGGATCTTCTTGAGGCTGTCCAGCACCTTGCCGATCCGGCTCTCGGCCTCGCTGGCGTCGATCAGGCCCAGCCGTTCGGCCGCCAGCACCGCGATCAGGTAGGAGCCGGTCTCCCACATGGTGGTAGAGGGATAGTTGTTGGCCGAATTGACCAGCCCGGTCACCGGGTCGGTGTTGTTCTGGAAGTACTTCCAGGCGATCTTGGCATCGTCGAGATCCTTCACGCTGCTCAGGCCGCGGATATCCAGCGGCAGCGGATCGACGTTTTCGAAAGTGGCCATCAGGTCCTGTTCCCATTCGGCATTCGGGGCGATCTGGATCTGTTGCTCGTCCGCGGTGGTGTCCGCAACAGGCATCTGACCAAGCCTTTCCAGCCAGAGCACAAGGCAGAGACCCAGAACGAGTGCCACGAGGAAGACGATATGTCCCCGCGCACGCACGAGGTTGGTCCGGAAGCTCATTGGCTGTCACCTTCTTCGGAGGATTGCGGGGGTTGCCAGGTGGCGGCGCGGATCATGCCGGCCATGGCGACGCAGTTGTTCAGCCCCCAGAGCGCATTGGTCACCACGCCGGTCACGGTATGGGAGGTTCCGCCCACCGTCAGCGCGGTGAAACCGTAGATCACGCCAAGCGCGGTCAGCACCAGCACCGCCAGCTGCGGCTTCACCAGCCCCAGGTGGTTCTGCGCGTTGCGCGCCTTGGGGGTCACCACGAAGGAAATCTTCTCTCCCTTCACCACGGTCCAGATCGCCTTCAGCCCGAGCGGGAAGAAGGACAGGTAGCTGGCCTTGGCGGTATAGCCCGCGACCCCCCAGGTGCCGATCATCATCGCCAGCTCCAGCATGAAGAGGAACGGAATGATGTGGACGAAGAACTCGTTCGAATAGGCCGAGACCGGCGCCAGCCCGGTGAACAGGTAGAAGGCCGGCGAGAACAGGAAGATCACGTTCCAGAGCGGCCCGAGGTAGGAATAGAAGGTCGCGGCGTACATCATGCGCTGGCGCAGCGTCATCCCCGGGCGGAACAGCGCATTGTCGTTGAACATGATGTCGAGGCTGCCGCCGGCATACTTGAAGCGCTGGATGGTCCAGGTCAGCATGTCCTGCGGCGAGAGCATCTTGGATTCGACGTAGGGGTGCTGGTAGGACTTCCAGCCGCGCTCCCGGTCGGAATGCAGCACGATCGAGGTGTAGATGTCCTCGGAGACGTGGAAGCGGTAGGGGGTCAGGACGACCTCGCTGACCGCCTCGGTGCGGATCGCCTCCAGCAGCTCGGGCGAGACCTTGGTCTCCCGGCTTTCCAGGGTGATCTCCTCCTCGGCGGCGATGACGCGCTTTTCGACCGCATCGCCGAAGGCGCGCAGGGCCGCCTCCATCACCGCCTCGCGGCGGTGGATCGAGGCCGCGCCGCAGCAGAAGGCCGCATTGGCGCGGTTCCGGCGGCGCAGGATCACGTCGTAGAACATCTTGGGTTCGTTGACGAAGGGGTCGGCACCGATGCGGATCTCTCCGGCCACGCCCTCGATCAGGCGGCCGGTGATCCGCCCTGCCCCGCCCAGACTGCGCGACAGCCGCTCGGTCAGCGTCTCGCCCTCGGGCAGGTCGTAGAACCATTGCGGCGTCTGCACCCAGGCCATCTTCTGATCGCGGAAATAGCCCATGGTGCGGGCCAGCAGCGTCGGGAAGACCCGGGTATCGGCATCGCAGATGACGATGAAATCGCCGTGGGTCTGCTCCATCGCGTTGCGCAGGTTGCCGGCCTTGAACCCCTCGTTGGTGGTGCGGGTGATGTAGCCCACGCCCTCTTCCTGGGCGACGCGGCGCATCTCGGGGCGGCGCCCGTCATCAAGGACATGGATGCGGATGTCGATGGGATGGGGATACTCCATCGCCCTGGCATCATGGATGCCCAGGCGCACCAGCTCGGGGTCCTCGTTGTAGGTGGCGAACATCACGTCCACGGCGATGGGCCGGTCGGGATCGGGGGCGCGGCTGTCCACGTCGCTGATCTTCACCGGCGCCTCGGGGATCACCACCGGCTGGTCGCGCCAGAGGTTGTAGACGAAGAGGATCAGGCCGATGTAGGCACAGGTCTCCGCAAGGGCCAGCGGGATGGCGAACCACAGCGCATCGTAGTTGAGCGAGCTGGTCCAGCGCCAGTCGATGTACCAGGCCCCCACCACAAGCGCGATGACGGCACAGAACTGCCACAGCGCCTCGCGCCAGGGATTGTAGGGCAAGGGCTCCGGCGGGCGGCGGTCCTCGAAGGCGCGGAAATAGTCGTCCATCAGGCTGCTCCGGTCATTTCTTGCTGGCGGCGGCGGCAAGCGTCTGACGGCGCACCTTCCAGGGCGTTTCCCCCAGACCCACGGTCCAGGCCAGCAGCGGCAGGCTGCCGATCAGCTTGGTCAGGTAATAGGCACCGGGCATTGCGAAGGCGATCCGGAACACCACGGTCGCGGTCGGGCGCATGTGCGCGTAAAGCCCGGTGGAATAGATGAAGATGTCGTAAAGGTCGATCAGGATCGGGTGCACCAGATAGATCCCGAAGGTGTACTTCGCGGTCTTGGACCAGGCCGGCGACCAGTCCCGGTACTGCCCCCCCATGAAGATGCAGAACATGAAGAGCGGCATCAGCAGCTTGCCGTAGAGGTTCCAATCCTCGCGCACCGCCCAGAGGCCCGTGGCGACCGACTTGCCGTAATAGGGCAGCACGGCGATATAGGCCATGGCGGCAAAGAAGATGGCACCGCGGCGGATCAGCTTGGCCTCGCCGCGCGGGATCCCCTCTTTCCAGAGCTGGTAAAGCGCGAAGGCCGCCATCCCGTAGCCCACATAGCCGAAGATCTTCACGATCCGCACCAGATAGGCGCGCAGCAGCGGGTCCATCTGGAAGGAATAGAAATAGGCCTGGGTCTGGTTCATGATCGAGAGCGTCACGAACAGCGACACCCCCAGCAGCGGATAGCGCATCGCCAGACGCATCACCGGGTAGAACAGGAAGATGATGAACAGCGTCGGGATGAAGTGCATGTGGTACTGCGACTGGCCCAGCAGGAAGTAGGAGAACCAGGTCTTCAGCTCGGTCAGGCGGTCCCAGTACTGTGGCGCGTAATTGAACGCCTCGGCCTTCAGCAGCCGGAAGAAGGCATAGAACACCGTCCAGAAGGCGAAGGGGATCAGCAGCCGCTCCGCCTGGGTCAGGATGGCCTCTCGGTAGGTCGGACGGCGGCGGTCGACCCGCATCGCCATCAGGAACAGCGAGAAGAAGAAGAACATCTCGGAGCCCGAGAAATCCCCGATGGAGCGCAGAAGCACCGGCACCACGCGTTCGTCCGGATTGGCCTGGGTGAAGGGCTGGCCGGAGAAGTTGGTGGTCGCGTGGATCAGGATGACGCCGAAGGCCGCACAGACGCGGTTGGCATCGAACCAGACCAGACGAGGCTTCTGCTTCGCGTTCATTTTGTCAGGCTCCAGGGCGCCGGGCAGGTGCTGGGCAGGACCATCCGCGGCTGCGGTTTCTCGAACAGGGAGGTCTCGGGGTGGCAGTCCGTGGCGGCAATCATGCCGTTATCGGTTTCGATGGGACGACAGTATTCGAAATCTTCCAGTTTTACCGCAGGTTCCGGCTGCGGCAGATTGGAGCAGTTGCAGCACGACAGCTGCTGCACCATGGGTTGCGGCAGGCACTTGTTGGGCCGGGTGTCGGAATAGGGATCCGAATAGGCCATGTCCCACCACTTGGTGTTGTCGTTCAGGTGCTGAAGGATCGGCCCCTCGACCTTGTAAAGAAGCGCCGCGAGGATGATGCCGTTGTTGTTGGCGGTGCGCAGCGGGATGTAGCCGTTGCCGTTCTCGTAAAGCCCCTCGTAGAAGCCCTTGCCCGGATCATAGAGATCGCCGACCGCCTGCATCAGCAGATCGGTATAGGGCACGTCCCAGAGCGCCCACATCCCGATCGCCGCCTTGGAGGCAATGGCCGCGCGGTCCGGCTGGTAGACCCCCGAGGGATCGAGCGTGTTCCAGGGGTAGCCGTCGGCAAAGATCGAATCGTAGACGAAGTAGGGCTTGCCATCGACCTGATGCTCGGAACGGGCGGTCAGGATGCCGGTGGCCTCGAAGCGGCGGCGCTGGACCTCGAAGATGCGGTGCGCGAACTCGGCCCGCCAGCCCATCGACGCGACGCCCGGCCCCATCGTGTCGGTCACCGGCAGGTCCCAGCCCAGCTCCAGCCCGTCCAGCAGGTAGCTTTCGGTCAGCACGTAGTTCTGGTTGTGGTAGACCCGCGGATCGCGCCCGTCATAGGGCACCTTGACGCCGTAGATGTCGGTATAGGCCAGCGGCTGCGGATCCAGCGCCCCCTGCACGTTGAACCCCCAGAGCGCAAAGCCCTTGGCGGCGTATTCTTCGTAGCCCAGGCGCCCTTCCTGCACGTATTTGGTCTTGCCGTCCGAGCCGACGATGGAGCCGAACAGCCGCCCGTCCTCGTGCACGATGTTGCAGAAGCTCCAGCGCAGCGGAATGTTGTCGACCCCGGGCGCCAGGTAGGGATAGCGCTGTTCGAGGATCTTCAGCCAGACCAGCATCCGCCCCATGTCGAGCACCGAAAAGCCCACCTCGCCCGGCTTGTTGGCATAGTTCACCTTGGCCCCGGTCTTGGTGTTGTAGACCTTGTTGGGGGCCTCGCCGCGGAACAGGTCGAGGTTCCTGAGCGTCGAGATCAGCTTGGTCGCGCGGGTGTCGAAGGTGCGCTTGTCGATGATCCCCAGCTCGTAGGCGGCGACCAGCCCGCTGATATAGGAGGCGGTGTCCCAGAGCGTCGTCGAGGGATAGGAGCCCACGGCATTCACCAGCCCTGTGTCGGGTTGGTAGGCATCCTCGAAATAGCCCCAGGCGGTTTTCGCCATCTGCATTTCCTTGGGCGTCAGCGGCCCGTGGCGCCCGAAGAACCCGGTGTTGTTCGGATCCGTCATCGGCGCCGTCACGGTATCGCGGGCGATGCTGGTCAGATCCGGAAGCGGCACCGGCTGGCTCATGTCGGGCTGGCCGGCCTCGGGGGGCGTGGCATCGCCCGCCTCCTGTCCGTAGGCAGGAGAGATCGCGGCCAGCACAGCAACGGCCGCAGCGAAAACTTTCTGACGCTCACTCATGACTAAACTCCGGATGCTGTCGCATTCTGGGGCGCCTCGGCCCCGTCTTCACCGCTCATCAGGATCACCACCTGGTCCCGCATCAGGCCCAGGTCCTTGTGCAGGCGGCGCACCTCCTCGGGGGCCTGTCCCCAGGCATCCCCCATCTGTTCCAGGGCCCGGCTGCGGGCCGACAGCCCGGTGCAGCCCAGCGTGCCGGCAATGCCGACGACGGAATGGAAGGCACGGCGCCAGGTCTCGGCCTCGACATCCGCCGGGTCGCTTTCCATCGCCCGGGAGAAGGCGCCCAGGTGGCGGTCCAGATCCGAAAGCGCGGCATTGAGCATTGTCGGCACGATGGTATCGCCGAATTCCTCGCGCATCTCGGTGATCCGCGCCTTCAGCGCCTCGGACTCGACGAAACATTCCCGCTTGGCCCCTTCGGGCGTCGGCGCGGGGGCGCGCACAGGCTCCGGCGCGGCCACGGGCGCCGGGGCCGGGATGGCGGCCTCGGGCAGCGTCCCGCCCTCCTCCGCGGCGGCGCGGCTCAGGGCATAGCCCTTCCAGCGCTCCAGCACCTGCGCCAGCTGCGGACGCAGCAGCGGCTTGGTCAGCACCTCGTTGAAACCGGCGTTGCGGTAGAAGGCCTGCTTGTCGGCGCCCACATGGGCGGTCAGCGCGATGATCGGGATATTGGCCTCGTCCCCGCCCATCTCGCGGATCAGCCGGGTCGCGGTGGTGCCGTCCATGTTCGGCATCGACACATCCATCAGGATCATGTCGTAGTCGAACTTCTTCACCGCCTCGACCGCCTCGGCACCGTCGATCACCAGGTCCGGCGTCTGGCCGAAGCGCTCCAGCATGGAACGCGCGACGATCTGGTTGGTGGAATTGTCCTCGGCCACCAGAATGCGCATCTTCGGCAGACGCACCTTGTCGTCCTTGCCGGGCTGCTCCTTGGTCAGGTTCTCCGACAGGCCGACGGGAACGTCCATCCAGAACGAGGACCCCTCCCCCTCGGTGCTTTCAAAGCCCATCTCGCCGCCCATCAGCTCGGCCAGGGACTGGCTGATCGCCAGGCCAAGACCGGTGCCGGCGAAGCGCTTGGAATAAGAGGCCCCCAGCTGTTCGAACTTGCCGAAGACCTTGTCCTGATGCTCTTTCGGGATGCCGGTGCCGGTATCGACGACACAGAAGCGCAGGCGCAGTTCCTCTCCGTCCTGCGGCTCGATCGAGTGGACTTCCAGCATGACGCTGCCGTGTTCGGTGAATTTCAGCGCATTGCTGACCAGGTTCGACAGGACCTGCCGGATGCGCCCGGAATCCGAGCTGACCCAGGGCGGGATGCCGGCGTCGATCCGGCTGTCCAGACGTACCCCCGTTTCCTGGGCCTTCTGCTGGTAGAGATGAATGACCGAGCGGATCAGCGCGTTCAGCTCAAACGGCTCTTCCTCGAATTCCAGGCGCCCGGCCTCGATCTTGGCGGCATCCAGAATGTCGTTGAGGATCACCAGAAGCGAATTCGCCGAGGTCCGCGCCACATGCAGCTGCTCGCGCTGCTCGGTGTCCAGCTCGGTCTCCTCCAGCGCGCCCAGCATCCCCAGCACGCCATTCATCGGCGTGCGCAGCTCGTGGCTGATCACAGCCAGGAATTCGCTTTTCGCCTTGTTGGCGTTTTCGGCCTCCGAGACGGCTTCGCGCAGCTCGGCCTCGCGGGTGACATCCTCGGTGATGTCGCGGATCACGCCGGACAGCACGTCGACCTTGCCGGTGGCATCGTAGCTGGCCTCGAAGGCGATGCGGGCGTTCATCAGAGAGCCATCGGCGCGGCGCAGGCGGGTGTCCAGAACCTTGGAGCGCCGCCCGTTCGGATCGCGCGGCTCGTAGAGAGAGATCATGTCGGCGCGCAGCTCGGTCAGGTCCTCCTCGGGGACCAGCGCCTCGACGGCGACGGCATGGGCGCCGGGTTCGCGACCAAGCGCGGTGTAAAGCCCTTCCGACCAGGAAATGTCGCCGCTGCCCAGGTCCTGGCGAAACCAGCCCAGCTGGGCCACCCGCAGCGCGGCGGCCAGATTGCGTTCGCTCTTGCGCAGATCGCGGCGCTGACGGGCCTGTTCGGTGATGTCGCGCACGGTGGAGACCAGCAGCAGCGGCTTGCCCTCGCTGTCGGCCAGCAGCTCCGACAGGGCCTCGACCTCCATGATCCGGCCATCGCGCGAGCGTACCTTGTAGATGATCTCGCGCCGTTCGGGACGGCCCGTGCGCATCGAAACCTCAAGCGCCCGGCGTTCGCTTTCCACCACGCGGGGTTCGTATTCGGGCAGCAGCATACCCTGGAATTCCATGCCGCTCATGCGCCCGCCGGGCTCCAGCCCCAGCAGCCGCGCATATTCGTCGGACCAGCGCACCTCGTCGCGCACGAAGTCCCAGCGGACCGTGCCGACCCGCGCGATGCGCTGCGCATCCTGCAGTTCGCGCGCCATGGTCTTGATCTGGCGAGTGCCACGCAGATAGGAGCGCGCCAGCACCACCAGCCCGACGATGGCCAGCCCCAGAGCCGCGAATCCGGCGAATGCTTCGGGGCCGTTCAGGATCATGCGTTCAGGTCCGAGGTAAAGACGAGTTCCAGGAAATTGCGGTTGCCCTGCGGCTCGAAGTGCAGCCGGTCGACACAGAAGCGGATCAGCGACAGGCCGCGGCCGCTTTCGGCCATCGGGTCGATATCGTCGAGGTCCTTGACGTCCTCGAACAGGTTCACCGGCCCCGGCTCTCCTGCATCGACGATCTGCAGCTTCAGCTCCTTGTCGGTCTGGACCACCGTCACCTTGATGGGCACGTCCAGATTGGGCGACAGGCCATGCTTCACGGCATTGGCCAGCGCCTCGGACAAGGCCACCTCGAGCGAGGCGATCTTTTCTTCCGACAGGCAGGTCCTGGCTGTGTCCTTGATGGAAAGCACCATGCCGTCGATCTCGTCGAGGCGCGGGGGCATTTCCAGCACAGTCGTGCTCATTACACGCGTTCCTTCAGTGCGCGCACGGCCGAGGCCGCGTCCGCGTAGCTAGCGAAAACCTTGTTCATCCGCGTGATGCGGAACATTTGCTGGACGTTGTCGGCCAGGGTGCACACGACGATGTCGCCGCGGTTGCCGACCCGCTTCAGCAGACCCACCAGCGCGCCCAGCCCCGAACTGTCGAGGAAGGTCACGTCGGAAAAGTCGATGACCAGCCGGTCCTTGCCGTCATCGACAAGCGCCAGCATCTCTTCCTTGAACATCGAGGCATTCGCCGCCGTCAGGCGCTCCGTCCCCGGGGAGACGACGCAAATGCCCTCGTTGGTTTCTTCCGTCATCCTGATCATGAGACGTGTTTCCTTTCACAAACTAGCACCGTCAGGTCATCGTCAAGCAATCGCCCTGCCCGCCATTCGGTCAGCGCCTCGACGATCCTGCCGGGAATGGTGGAGGGCATCACCGCCGCCGAGGCTGCCACCGCCTCGACCCGGGATTCCCCGAAGGCCAGCCCTTCGCGGTTCTCCGCCTCGGTGGCGCCGTCGGAAAACATCACCAGGATGTCCTCGGCGCCGAAACGGGTCACCTGGCTTTCGAATTCCGCACTGTCGAGCAGCGCCACCGGGAAGCCGCCGTCACCGACCTCGCGCGCGGCGCCGCTGCGCGACATCATCAGCGGAGAGGGATAGCCCGCCTGGCAATAGTGCAGCTGCTCCGTCTCGGCCTCGAGGATGCCGCAGAACATGGTGAAATACTCGGTCCCGTCATCGCGGAAGAAGCGCCGGTTCAGCTGGGCGACAAGCCGCGCCGGATCGGGGCGACCGTCGGTGAAGGCGTTCTCGCGCATCATCCCGGCAGTCACAAGATGACCAAGCGCGACCGACATCAGCGAGGCATGGACACCATGCCCGGCCACGTCGATCGCATAGAAGCCGATGTAGCCCGGTGACAGCTCGTAAAAGGCGAACATGTCGCCCGAGAGGAAGTTCGACGGCTTGAAGGCGGAATGGAACAGGCAGTCGGCCACCTTCAGCCGCGGCGGCGGCAGCATCCGCATCTGGGCATCGGCAGCGGCGCGCAGGTCTTCCTCGATCCGTTCCTTCGCCTCTTCCAGCACGCGCGACCGCTCTGCCAGCAGGATCTCGTGACGCATCAGCCGGTCGGTGGTGCGGATCCGCGCCTTCAGGGTGATCGTGTCCAGCGGCTTGCGCATGAAATCGTCGACCCCGGCCTCCAGCGCCCGCTCGCGCTCGCGGTTCTGCTCCTGCCCGGTGACCATGAGGATATGCACGTAGTAATCGGTGAATTCGGCACGCACCCTACGCGCCAGCTCGTGCCCGTCGAGCCCCGGCATGTCGAGATCGCAGACCAGGATCCGCGCCTTCAGCGCCCGCACGAGCTCCAGCGCCTCGAGGCCATCGGCGGCCTCGCGGGTCTCGTAGCCGAGCTTGCGCAGAATCGCGGCGGTATAGGCGCGCTGGAACGCGTCATCATCCGCCACGACCACCTGAACCGGGGCTGGCTTGCTTAGCTGTTGCTGCATCTGCATGCTTCCGTCGTGCACACGCGCCTCACTGGACCCATTTCGGCTGGATCCAGCTTAGTGCAGCTTAACCTTTGTGAAAAGAAATTAATCTGTTTCATGACTATCTCCACCCGCCGCCCGGGGAAAGTGTTGCCTTTGTGCAGGGCCCCACGACAGGTGCACGCCATAAGGGAATGACGCAAATAAATTCACGCTTTGACAGCCACTTAATAGAAATATTCAATTTCAAATTCCCCCGCGGATAAATTGCAAATTTGTAATTTTAAATTTCACGAAACGGAATTGAAAATTGCAAATGCAGAAATGACCTGCGTCCCTCCACCGCACGAATGCCGGCATCATTAACCCTTGCTGAGTTCATTTCGCCGCACCGCCAAACACCGGAAGCCGGCCCGCCCCGAGAAGGCGAGTCCTTGGATTACGTTACGAAATCCTGAAGGATTTGAAAAACCGGAATGGCGCACATCCGGCGGATGGGTCGCGCGACATCTGCGCGCAGCGGACCGCCAGCAGACGGGCTCAGCGCCGCAGCGCCAGCGCCTCGACCTCGACCAGGAACTCGGGCCGGGTGAAGCCCGAGACGATCATCAGCGTCGAGGCCGGCTTGACCGCAAGGCCTTCGCAGACCCGGTCGCGCACCGCCATGTAGGGCTTCATGTCCTCGCGTTTCGTCACGAAGGCCGAAAAGCGCAGCACGTCGCGCGCCTCCAGGCCATCCTCTGCCAGGATCGCCAGAACCGCCTGAAAACACAGCTCTGCCTGGGCGGTGATGTCCCCGGGAATGGAGCCGTCTGCGGCCAGAGCCAGCTGGCCGGACGTGACCACCAGCGGGCCCGCCGCAATCCCGTGGGAGTAATTGCCGAACGGGGCAGAGATTGTCTTGGGGGTCAGGGATTTCACGACAGGCGGCCTTTCTTTCGGACCCGACCCTGCGCCGGGATGCCCCCTGCTAGCATGGCCCCCGCCCCATGCGAAAGCGCCGGGGGCCGCAAAGCCGCCCCCGACATGCCCCCTGCCCGTTCCCGCGCCGCCTCAGGCGTAGGTCGCGAAAAGAATGTCGTCCGCCGTCAGGTCCGCCGCCGCGACATTCGCCAGATAAACCGCATCGCCGCTGTTGCCGCCGCAGGCCGCGAGGTCGATCTTGGTCGCCCAGCCCTGGTCGGTCATGGCACTGCTCAGGTCGTCCCAGCCGATGCCAAAGCTCGACAGGTCGATCAGATCGGTCCCCAGCTCGAAGTCGTGGACGTAGTCGGTGCCGCAGCCGGCCTCGAAGGCGAAGGTGTCCGTGGCGCCATCCGCCGCCCAGACCCCGCCCCAGAGGTGATCGGTCCCTGCCCCGCCGTTCAGGAAATCGACGCCGTTGCCGCCAATCAGCTTGTCGGCCGCCGCACCGCCGTAAAGCGCATCGGACCCGTTCTGCCCGAACAGCTGGTCCGCCCCGTCGCCGCCGTAAAGCGTGTCGTTGCCGTTGTCGCCATAGACGATGTCGTCGCCGCCCCCGGCCTCGATCAGGTCGCCCCAGCGGGACCCGTTGATCGTGTCGGCGCCCTCGGTGCCGCCCCAGAGCTCCTGCGAGGTGAAGCCCCCCTCGGTGATCGCGTCGTTGCGCTCGGTGGAGCTCTCCAGCTCGTAGATGCGGATATAGTCGATCTGCAACCCTTCGGAGAAGTCGGTGGTGGCATCGGGATCCTCGGCCCAGCCGCCAACCGCCAGGTTGATGATCAGGTACATGTCCTCGAACGCGGTATTCTCGGCGCTGCGGATCAGCGTGCCGTCGTAATACCATTCGATGACGCTCTCGTCCCAGTAGAGGCCGTAGGTGTGGAACCCATCCGCCGCGCCGGTGTCGTAGACGGCCTGGGAACTGCCCGAACCGTCATCCCAGACATTGGTGTGCAGCGTGTCTGCGTCCTCGCCCAGCACCTCGAGGATGTCGATCTCGGCAGACCAGTCGCCATCCGCCGGCATCAGCCAGAAGGCCGACCACATCCCCACCTCGTCGGGCAGGTCCGCGCAGATCTCCACGTAGCCGGTGCAGAAGGCAAAGCTCATTTCGGTTGAGATCATCCCGGAGGAATAGCTCAGCCCGCCGGCGGTGGCCTCCTGGGTCGCGTCAAGCGGGCTCGCGGTGATGGTCAGCACCCCGTCCGTGACCGAGAACGGGTTGTCGAACGCGCTCATGTCGGGATCGACGTAGTACTGCAGCTCATTGTTCGAGGCGATGGTGCGGCTGTCCTCCAGGTGCGGCGAGAAAGAGGTGGCCCAGATCCCGCCAGCCCCGAAACCGGCCCAGAAGGAGGGGGTCGCAGCATCGAACTCCTCGTCGAAGGTCAGCACGTAGGTTTCCCCGTGCAGCGTGATCGTGTCGATGCTGCCGGTGGCGGCCTCGGTCGTGGTGGCGGTCGCTTCGCCGGTCTCGGCCACCGTGGTCTGCGTGGCCGTGGCCTCCGACGTCGTGGCGGCGGAACTATCCGAGGTATCGGTGCCGCTATCCGAAAGATCCGTAGAGGTGGCGGCAACCTGCTCCTGCTTCTTGCCGCGGGCGGTCTGGGTTTCGGTACTCAAGTCTTTCGCTTTCCTGGGCAATTCGGTCCTTCCCGGACGAATCAGTTCACGGCATACATATATCCCGCATAGAGATAGCCAATCCGATTCATCTCAACCAAAAAGTGGAGCGCCCCCGCCCGTGAGGCAGCTGATCTCATGGCGGATCCTAGGATTCGGTTACCGGCCAATCAGCTGCCCGGCGAACAGGCGGAAATCTGTCGCAGCGCGGTGGCCTTCCCGCGCTCCGGCTTCCCGGTATAGTGGGAACAATGCCCCGTCCGCGCCTGTCCAAGTGCGGGGCGCCCTGCCGTGATCCGGGCCCCGCAGCCCGACGAGACCTGTCCAGAAGGGATGCCCGAACCTGTCATGTCCCCGTACCAAAGCATGGACAGCGCCGGGAAAAGCCGTTTCCTGGCAGATGAATACGCCCTTGTTGCCGAACCCCTCCTGACCCGGATCCAGACCGAGACCGGCGCCGCTGCGCTGTGCCTGCATGTCCTGGCAAAGGGGATGGGCCTGGCGCAGGGCTGGCACCTGTCGCAGGGCGATCCGGCGCTGCGCCCGCCGCTTGAGACGACCAGCCGGCCCGCGCCCGCTGGCATCACCCGCCTTGCCCTGGGAGAGGACCCCGCCCATCCCCTGGCCGTGCTGAGCCTGCCCGCCGGACTTCCCGCGCCGCCCGCCCGCTCCCTCCGGGCCCTCACCCGCCTGACCGAGGGGTTCTGCCTTCGCTGGGCACTGGAGGAGGATCTGCTGCATAGCCGGCGCCGCATCCGCCGGCTGGAGCACCTCGCCCGCCGCGACCCGCTGACCGGCCTGCTGGGGCGCAGCGCCTTCCAGGCCCTGTTGCAACAGCGCATCGGCGCCGGGGAAACCGGCCCCTTCGCCCTGGTGATGCTGGAGATCGAGGGGTTCCGCGCCACCAGCACGCTTTACGGTCCGGCCTTCGCGGATCTCTACCTGCGCACCCTCGCCAGCGCCCTGCGCCGCAGCCTGCCCGTCGATGCCCTGACAGCCCGGCTGGGCGGCGACGCCTTCGTTTTCGCGGTGCCGATGCCCAGCCCCGCCGCGCGTTGCCTGGAGGTGATGCTGGGGCGCATCCGCAGCGCCATCCTGCGGGCCACGGCGCGGCTCGGGCGGCCCGGGCTGGGCCGGGTGCGCATGGGGGCGGCGCTCTGGCCCGACCACGCGCAGGGCCTGTCGCGGCTGTGCGACCTGGCCACCCGCAGCCTGCAGGCGCGGCGCGACAGCGGCCAGCCGGGCTATTGCCTGCACAGTCCCGGCACCCCCGCCCCGCCCGATCCGCGCCAGCTGCGCCACCACCTGCCCCAGGCCCTCGCCCGGCAGGAGATCGTGCCCTTCTTCCAGCCGATCTACGATCTGCAAAGCGGGCGCCGGCGCGGCTACGAGGCGCTGGCCCGCTGGGAACATCCCGACCTGGGCCGCCTGATGCCCAGCCGCTTCGCCACCCTGTTCGAGGATCACCGCCATGCCAGTCGCCTGACGCTGACGCTGGCGCGTCATGCCCTGAACGAGGTGTCGGAACGATGCTGGAAGCAGGGCGATGCCGCCTCGGTCGGGCTGAACCTGACGATCTTCGACCTGCACAGCCCGGAGATCGTCTTCGACCTGCAGACGCTGGTCTGCGATTGCAACGCGTCCTGGTCCGACATCATCATCGAGGTGACCGAGACGGTGATGATGGGCGCGCGCCACGGTCCGGTTTTCCGGACCCTCGAAGAGCTGCGCCGCCGCGGCGCCCGCATCGCGCTGGATGATTTCGGCACCGGTTACGGCAGCCTGCGGCATCTTGGCGGCTGGCCGGTGGACATCCTCAAGCTCGACCGGGGCTTCATCGCGCGGATGGACAGCAGCCCGACCGATGCCGGGGTGGTGCGGGCGCTGGTGCGGCTGGCCCGCGACACCGGGCTGGAAATCGTCGCCGAGGGGATCGAGACCCCGGCCCAGCTTGTCGCACTGCGCGAGATGGGCTGCCACCTGGGCCAGGGGTACCTGTTCCATCCCGCCCTGCCCGGTCCCGAGATCGCCCGGGCCCCGGCCTGCGGCTTCGATCTGGGGGCGCTCTGCGGCTGAGCCCTAGCGGTGCAGCGTCAGCCGGACGCCGTTGACGATGGTCGACAGCGACACCGGCTTGCGCAGGATCAGCCCCGGCACGCTGCGCTTCTCGGCGGCCAGAAGATCGGCGTAGGCGGTCATGTAAAGCACCGGGATCTGCATGTCGATCGCCCGCGCCGCCTCGGCGAGGGCGAAGCCGTCCATGTCGCCCTTGAGGCCGATGTCGGTGATCAGCAGGTCGTAATGCCCGGCCTTCAGCGCCTCAAGCGCGGCATCGGCGCGGTCGCGCGTGCGGGTGTCCGCCCCGAGGAACTTCAGGCTGTCCGACAAGAGCGACATCAGCTGCGGATCATCCTCGACGATCAGCACCGACAGCCCACCGAGGTCCGGCACCTCTCCGGTTTCCTCGGCGGCCTCGACGACGCGGGATTGCAGCGGCAGGCGCAGACGGGCCAGCGTCCCCTGGCCGGGCTGCGACTCCAGCTCGAACCGCCCGGCGCAGCGCTCGGCGACCCCGGCGATCATCGCCAGACCCAGCCCGGTGCCCCCCTTGTCGCGGCGGGTGGTGAAGAAGGGGTCGCGGGCATGATCCAGCACCGAGGCGGACATGCCCGGGCCGTTGTCGCGCACTTCCAGCACGGCCTCCGCCCCCTCGGCCCGCAGGCTCAGGGTGATCGCGCCCGAGGGCGTGGCGGCCTCCTCCAGCGCGTTGCGGGCGTTCAGCAGCAGGTTCAGCGCGGCGGTCTGAAGATCCGCCTCCGAACAGGCCACCGGCATCGGCGCCCCGGGCAGCTGGGCCTCGAAGCGGATGGCGGCGGGAATGGCGTGGCTGGCCAGCGACACGGTGTCCGACAGCGCGCGGCCCATGTCGGTGATCGCCGCCGCCGCGCCGCTGTCGCGGCTGAGCGTCAGCAGCCGGCCCGTCAGGTCGGCGCCGCGTTCGCAGGCGCGCCGGATGGTATCAAGGTGATGCCGCAGGGCCGGGTCGGGCCCCTTCAGCGCCCCGGTATCCGCCGACAGCCGGATCACGCCCAGGATATTGCCGATCTCATGCGCCACGCCCCCGGACATCTGCGCGATGGCATCCAGCCGTTCGCTGCGGGCCAGGTTCTCGCGCAGGACCCAGCCTTCGGTGGCATCGCTGACCGACAGGATGTGTAGGGGCTCCCGTTCCGCATCACGCGCCACCAGCTCCGAGCGGATCTGAAGCGCATGTTCGTTGCCCTCGCGGTCCATCCAGCCCAGGAACATCACCGGGTCGGGACCGGCGGGCCGCAACCGCGCCAGCGGGCGCTCTGCGGCGGTCAGCGGCGCGCGGTCGCGCAGGTTGTGGAAGGCGGCCTCCTCCAGCCAGGCGCGGGCATCGGCATGGCCCGCAGCCAGTTCGGCGGCACGCTGGTTCGCCAGCAGGCGCGGCCCCTCGAAGACGATGACTGCCGTATCGAGTCCGTTGAGCACCTGGCGCAGCCGCGTCGTGGTCTCCTGCTCCAGGTCCTGTTCGGCATTCTGCACCTGGGCGCTGCGCAGCACCACCAGGGTCGCGACCAGCGCCAGCAGGATCGCCAGGCTGCCCAGCCGCATGTCGGGATCGACCAGGCCCGCCTCGGTGGCGATCAGCCCCAGCCAGGCCAGCAGCATCGGCACCACCACCGCCAGCCCCAGGATGCGCCGGGCCATGCGGCTGCCACGCCCCTCGGCCAGCAGCACCGCGATCCAGTTCCGCCGGGCCCCGGCCAATAGCTGGGCCAGGAACAGCAGGAACAGGCAGGCGGTGGTCATCAGCGACAGCCCGGTGAACAGCCGCAGCGACAGGAAAGTCTGGACGTTCAGCAGGTATCCCTCAAGGGCCAGCAGCACCAGCAGCAGCCCCGCCGTGGCAATCCCCGCCGCCAGCTTCGGACGCTGCCGCGCCAGATCGCCCGCGGCGGCCAGCAGCAGGCCGAGACTGGTCGCCATCGACATCAGGTCGCCGTCGGGCGCGGTATCGGCCAGCGCCGAGGCCAGCCCCGACAGGCACAGCAGCACCGCCAGCACACCGCAGAGCCCCGCCCCAAGGCGCGCCTCGCGGCGCGGCCAGGCGGCCAGCAGTCCCGCCGTAGCCAGCAGCGCCACGCCAAGCGCGGTGCCCGGGACCATCGCCGGCAGGCCCGGCACGATGCGGCGGAAGGCGTCGACCCCCAGCCCCCAGCCGGCGATCAGCACCAGCAGCGACAGGCCAAGGGCGAACAGCAGGCTCAGCCCGGCAACCAGATCAAGCTTCTGCGCCCGGCGTTCCGCCGGCGCGGGAAGGCTGCGGGATCCGGCGCCGGGGGCGCTCATGCCGGGGTCAGGGTCCGCACCACCTCGTCCAGCTGGCGCAGGGTGGCCGTCTTGTGCATCCGGGCCTGGGCCAGCCGCAGGCCGCTGACAAAGAGCGGGGAGTCGATCAGTTCGGGGCGCCCCGTGATGATCACCACCGGCAGATCGGAAAACTCGGCGCGGATCTGGTGCAGCACCGAGATCGCGCCGCCCCCCGACATCACCACGTCGAGGAAGATCACGTCGAAGGATTTCTGGCGCAGCAGCGGCAGCACCTCCTGGCCGGAGGAAACACTGTCGACATCGTGGCCCAGGGCCTCCAGCCCATCGGTGAAGACGGCGACATAATCTGGATCATCATCCGCAATCAGGATACGTGCCAAGGGGGGGTGCCCATTCAGTTGACCTCGTGACAGCCTCTGTTACCAACTATTGTTCTGGAAGAAAACCGAGAGGATCGCCGTGACGGACGGTTTGGAAACGCCGGACGCCTCGTCCGAGATGAACCTGGTCGCGATCGGTGCCTCTGCCGGTGGCCTGGAACCCCTGGAGCATTTCTTCGAGGCCGCGCCGGAACATGCCGGCTGGTGCTTCGTGGTGATCCAGCACCTCTCGCCCGACTACCGGTCGATGATGGACGAGCTTCTGGGCCGCAAGTCGCGGCTGAAGATCCGCCATATCCAGGATGGGCTGGCGCTGGAGGCCGACACGATCTTCCTGAACCGCCCCAACACCATGGTCGAGCTGGAAGGCAACCGGTTCCGCACCCGCCCCTATCAGGACGGTGACAGCCTGCCGCGGCTGTCCATCGACACCTTCCTGACCTCGCTTGCGGCCCGCGCCCCCGCGCATACGGCGGCGGTGATCCTGTCGGGATCGGGCAACGACGGCACCCGCGGCGCCCACATGATGCGTGACAAGGGCAGCGCGGTGATCGTGCAGTCGCCCACCGAGGCCGCATTCTCCTCCATGCCGCTGGCCGCAATCAGCTCGGGCGCGGTGGACCGGGTGCTTTCCGCCGCCGAGATCCCCTCGGCGCTGCAGGAGATCTTTACCGGCAACCGCCGCCAGGCGCTGAGCCGCCAGGCCACCGAGACCTTCGACAGCGGTATCTTCCGCCTGCTGGAGGACCGCTACCGCGTCGATTTCTCCTCCTACAAGCCGACCAACGTGATGCGCCGGATCGAGCGGCGCCAGCATCTGCGCGGCATCGGATCGCAGAAGGAATACATCGAGATCCTGGCCAATGATCCCGGCGCGCTGGACGAGCTGTACCAGGACCTGCTGATCGGGGTGACAGAGTTCTACCGCGATCCCGACGGCATCGCCACGCTGCGCCGCAAGGTGCTGGACCTGCTGGCCCAGGACGGAGAGGACGACAAGCCGCTGCGGATCTGGGTGCCCGCCTGCGCCAGCGGCGAAGAGGCCTACACGATCGCGATCGAGCTGTCGGAGGCGCTTATCGCCGCCGGATCGCAGCGTCGCTTCCGGGTGATCGCCACCGACGTGCACCGCGGCTCGCTGGAGCGCGCCTCGACCGGGGTCTATCCCGAAAGCGCGCTGACCAAGATCCCCGAAGAGCTGCGCCTGCGCTACTTCGAGAAGCGCCGCAACGGCTATGCCATCGCCCAGACCCTGCGCCAGAAGATCATCTTCTCGGTCCATGATGTCCTGAGCGATCCGCCGTTCATGAACCTCGATCTGGTCTCGTGCCGCAACCTGTTCATCTACCTCAACGATGAGCCCCAGAGCCGCGTCATCTCGATGTTCCTGTTCGGGCTGCGCAAGGAGGGCTACCTGTTCCTCGGCCCCTCCGAGAGCCTCGGGAAATACGCCTCCGAGTTCAAGGTGCTCGACAGCCGCTGGCGGCTGTTCCAGAAGCAGAGCCAGAAGCGCACGCTGGACCGCACCATGCTGTCCAGCCGGTTCCGCGCCGGCGCCGCCGTGCCCCCCGAACACCCCGGGGTCGAACCGCGCCCGGTGCGCCGCGACCTCTCGATCGCCAACGACATCGCCGAGCTGCGCAACCGCGACCTGCTGATGCGCGCCTATGACGCGATGCTCAAGCGCTACGCGCCCTCCTCCATCCTGATCACCGGCGACGGGATCGTGCTGGCCTGGTTCGGCGCCGCCTCGATCTTCGTCGACACGATGAACAACCTCGCCGACTGGACGGTCGAGGACATCGTGCATCCGGACCTGCATTTCGCGCTCAACGTCGCGATGGAGCGGCTGCGGCAGGGCCAGCTTGACAGCTACGAACGTCAGGTCCACGTCGATCTGGGCAGAGGGTACAGCCAGTCCTGCGTCGTCCATGTCGAAGCACTTGACCAGCGCTCGCGCAACAAGCTGATGCTGGTGCGCCTTGTGCTGGAAGACAGCGCCCCCACCCCGGACCGCAACGTCATCCCGCTGCGCAACTTCGACGAGGGCGCCGACCAGCAGGAGGACATGACCCTCGTCACCCGCCGCATCCAGGAGCTGGAGCGCGACCTGCGCCTGACCGAGGAGACGCTGCAGCACGTCACCGAACGTCTTGAGGCCAGCGGCGAGGAACTTCAGGCCTCCAACGAGGAACTGCAGGCCTCCAACGAGGAGCTTCAGGCCTCCAACGAGGAACTGCAAAGCTCCAACGAGGAGCTCCATGCGGTGAACGAGGAGCTGGTCTCGGTCTCGAGCGAGCACGAGCGCAAGATCGAGCTGCTCTCGGAACTGAACGCCAATACCGAGCTGGTGCTGCAGATCCTTCAGGTGGGGGTGATCTTCCTGGATGCCCAGACCCGTATCCGCCGCTTCAGCCAGCTGGTCGCGGAATGGTTCCGTCTGGAAAGCCACGATGTGGCGCGCTCTCTGACCGTGGTGGGGCCGCGCCTCGATTTCGCGGATCTGGCGAAGCTGGCCGAGGACGTGGCGCGGACCGGCCGGACCATCACCGCCAGCGGCACCTACGAGGGCAGGCCCCTCACGGTCGAGGTCCACCCGATCACGGCCATCCCCGAAGAGGGCGTCGGCGCCGGCGTGGTGGTGATCCTTGGCGCCCGGCCCGGCCTGCTGACGACCTGATCACGGGGGCTGATCCGGGCGGCTGGTCCGAGGGCCTGACAGGCCTCAGACGGCCGCTGAAGCGCGGCGTTGCTGCATTGCGGACAAGACACCTTTGCGGGCCGCTGCCCTTGCGGCTGCCCGCCGCTGGTCCTACCCGGAGAACACCCTGGGGGATCCGGCGTGCCGCCGGCCCCGCCCTTCCCGCCCGGAGACCTGCATGGCCGCATCCCCCGTCCGTCACCCCGCCCCCGCCTGGATCGCCATGATCGCCCTGGCCGCCGTGTTCTCCGTCCCGCTGGTGCTGCTGGGACTTCCGGCGGCGGTGCTGCTGGGCGCCATGGTCTCGGGGATCGTCTTCGGGGTGCGCGACGTGGGGCTGAAGATGCCGCGCAAGCTGATGTTCCTGGTCCAGGGGGTGGTGGGCACCATCCTGGCCAACAGCCTGACCCCGGCGCTGATGTCGGAGGTCGGGCAGTACTGGCCGATGCTGCTGCTGTTCAACGGGCTGACGCTGGTCGCGGCCTTTGCCGCCGGCTGGGGCCTGCACCGGCTAACCGCCGTCGACAGCGGCGCGGCGATCATGGGCAGCCTGCCCGGCATGGCCGGCGCCATGGTGCTGATCGCCCAGGAACGCGGCCTCGACAGCCGGATCGTGGCGCTGATGCAGTACCTGCGGATGGCCACGGTGATCGTCACGCTGACGGTGATCTCGGCGCTGGTGCCGGGCGGCGGAATGCCCGCCGATGCCGTGACCGAGGCGCCGCTGCTGAGCGGGCCCGCCGCCTACCTGCTGATCGCGCTGATCGCCCTGACCGGCCTGCCGGCATCCCGGATCCGGCACCTGCCGGCGGCGGCCATGCTGGTGCCGATGGTGATCGGCGGCGCAGCCGAGCTTTCGGGGCTGGTCCATGTCGACGTTCCCGTCGCGCTGCGCGATCTGATATTCCTGTGCCTGGGGCTGCAGGTCGGATTGCGCTTCACCCGGCCGGTACTGGTCTCCGTGCTGCGGCTCATCCCGGCGGTGCTGGGCTCCAGCCTGGTGCTGGTGGCGCTGAGCGCGGGCCTGGGCGGCATCGCCTGCCTGGTGCTGGACACCGATTTCCTGACCGGCTTCCTGATCACCGCCCCCGGCAGCATCGACACGGTGGTGATGATCGCCGCCGCCGCCAAGGCCAATGTCAGCCTGGTGCTGGCCTTCCAGACCATGCGGCTGATCGTCGTGGTCACCCTGGGCCCGATGCTGCTGGAGCGGGTCGCGCGGCTGCCGATCTGGCGCCACGCGATGGACTGAGCCCCCGGCTTCGGGCGTAGACCTTCAGGCCTGCATCAGCTCGTCCGGCGGCGGCCGCTGCGCCAGCCGTTCGCCGGCGCCCGGGCGCAGCACCAGATGCCCCGCCGCCACCAGGTCGGCCATCGGCTGCGGACGGCCCAGCAGGAAGCCCTGCCCCTCCGTGCAGCCCTCGACCTCGAGGATGTTGAGCTGATCTTCCGACTCGATCCCCTCGGCCAGCACCGACAGGCCCAGCCCGTGACCAAGCGCCAGGATGGCGCGGATGATCGCGATGGTCTGGGGATTGGTCAGCGCCTCGTGCACGAAGGCCCGGTCGATCTTGATCTTGTCGAACGGGAAGCTCAGCAGCGTGTCGAGCGAGGAATAGCCGGTGCCGAAATCGTCCAGCGCCACCTTCACTCCAAGCGCCTTGATCTGGCGCAGGATGTTGCGCGCCCGGTCGCCATCGGCAAAGACCGTGGATTCCGTCAGCTCCAGCTCCAGCCGGTGCGGCGCCAGGCCGGTTTCCTCCAGCACGTCGCGGATCAGCTTGGGCAGGTCGGAATGGTTGAACTGCACCGCCGAAAGGTTCACCGCCACCGTGTAGGGCTGCGCCCAGAGCGCGGCATCGGCGCAGGCACGGCGCAGCACCCATTCGCCCAGCTCCAGGATCGCGCCGGTCTGCTCGGCCAGCGGAATGAACTCTCCCGGCGGAATGTAGCCCTGCGGCCCGTGGTTCCAGCGCAGCAGCGCCTCGTAGCCCAGCGTCTCTCCGGTCACCACGAGGGTCTGGACCTGGTAGTGGATCTCCAGCTCGTCGCGCACGATGGCATCGCGCAGCTCCACCGACATGCGGCGGCGGGCCTTCACCAGCTCGTCCATGTCCTTCTCGTAGTAGCAGATCCGCTGCGACAGGTCGTTCTTGGCCCGGTACATCGCCAGGTCGGCGTTCTGCACCAGTGTCTCGCGGTCATGGGCATCATCGGGGAACAGCGCGACGCCCAGGCTGGCGCCCGGGCTGATCTCGTAATCCTCCAGCCGGATGGGCTTGTGCAGCACCGCCTCCAGCCGTTCCAGGAAGGTGCCAAGGTCATGGGTGCCATCCAGCCGCATCAGCGCCGCGAACTCGTCCCCGCCAACGCGCGCGACGAACTCCCCCTCGGTCGGGCGGATCACCGACTTCAGCCGGTGGCCCAGCACGCGCAGCACGTCGTCGCCGGTCTTGTGGCCACGCAGATCATTGATTTCCTTGAAGCGGTTCAGGTCGATCCCGATCAGTGCCACCTGGGTGCGCTGATCCTTGGCCAGCGCCAGCTCCCGGTCGATATGGTTGTCGAACCCCGAACGGTTGGGCAGGTCGGTCAGCGTGTCGGTCAGCGCCATCTGGCGCAGCCGCTCGACGTTTTCCGAGCGCGACTGGTCGTCGATCAGGTAGCTGACCAGCCCCGCCGCGACCACCAGCGTCGACATCAGCGCGATCGCCAGCGCCAGCACCTGGAAGGCCTCGGGGTTGGAAAATCCGTTGGCGACGCCCAGCGGCTGGACGCTGAAGGCGCTCATGCCGATGAAATGCAGCAGCACGATGCCCAGGGCCAACAGGAGCGCCATCATGTCGCTGCCGCGGCGGCGCATCCGCACCCCGCACTGCAGCGCCAGCGCCCCCAGAACCAGCGCGCAGGCGATCGAAAACACCAGCAAGCCGGAGTTCCAGGTCACGAGACCCTGCACGCGGTAGGCCAGCATCCCGGTGTAATGCATCGCTGCCACCGACAGCCCCACCACCGCGCCCCCCAGCGGCGGACCGCTGCGCCCGCCGGGGCGGCCCGCGATGATGAACCCCGTCGTCACCCCCAGCACCGCCACCAGCGCCGAGAGCGCCGTCAGCAGCGGGTCGAAGCTGACCGGGGCGCCGGGCAGAAAACCCAGCATCCCGACGAAATGCGTGCACCAGGTCGAGACCCCGCCCGCAAGTCCGGCCAGGAACTGCCAGCCCGCGCGGGTCATCCCGGTGGTGCGCCGCCCCCGCTTGAACAGCCGCGCCGCCACCCAGCTGCCCGCAAAGCAAATCGCTATCGCCAGCAGAACCAGCCAGTGGTTGTGCTCATAGGCAACGCACTTGAAGACCGTCATCATCGGCTGTCCCGTTTACCAAGTCGACCCGCAGTCCGGCGCCGCGTCCGGAGGCTGCGTCCGCGCCTGCGCCGGACCAACCGGCCCGTTGGCGCAACTGTCGCGGCCATATACCCTTTTCACCGATCAGGATCACATGAAATGCGGGGCACCACAAAGAGTCACCCGCCTGCGGCCCCGCAGCGACGGATTTCCCGCCTCCGCCTGTGCCATAAAGTTCACATGTTCCGGTATTCGGATCGCATTCCCCCTCTCGGAAAAGCGTGATCCCGCCCTAACCATGCGAAGCCAGCAAGGCCCGCAACTGTGACGGGAAAAGCTGCAACAGCAGCGTCTCGGTCTTGGCCTCGCCCTTGTCGGCCACGTAGAGACGCAGGTTGATCGGCTCGTTGTCATCCGACGCGAGCTTGGAGAAATCCAGGTCGAACAGGGTGCGCCAGTAGCTTTCGCCGACCACCGGGTAGGCCGCCGCCCCCAAGATCTCTCCGCGCGAGGCGGTGATCACCGGGACCGTGTCCGGGCCGCGCTTCAGCCCGGCAAAGCCCATGCCGTCGAAATCGCAGACGATCTTCACGACGCCATGCGGCCGGTCCTGCCCGGGCACGCCGCCCGCGCCGATGCGCACGGCAATGAAGCGGGTACTGATCGGCGGCACCGGACAATCCTCCAGCCAGCTCAGCCGGTAATCGAGCGTATAGCTCTGATCCTTGGCCGCCGGCCCGTCCGGGGTCCAGAAGGCGACGATATTGTCGAAGGTCTCGTCGTTGGTGGGCAGCTCTATCAGGGTGACGGCGCCCTGCCCCCAGTCCCCCTTCGGCGCGATCCAGGCCGAGGCGCGCTTTTCGTAGAACACGCCATCATCCTGGTACTGCTGGAAACTCCGTTCCCGCTGCATCAGGCCGAAGCCCGCGGGGCTGGGGGTGGCAAAGCTGTTGACCATCACCCGCGGCGGGTTGTTGAGGGGGCGGAAGATCCGCTCTCCGGTGCCGGAATGGATCTCCAGCCCGTCGCTGTCATGGACCTCGGGGCGCCAGTCGGAGCTGACCTGATGGTCATGCTTGCCGAACCAGTACATCGAGGTCAGCGGCGCCAGGCCAAGCCGGTTCACATCGCCGCGCAGGAAGATCTGCGCCGAGACCTCCTGCACCACGCCCTGGTCCTGCCAGGACAGGATCTGATAGGCGCCGGTGGCGCGCGGGCTTTCCAGCAGCGCGTAGGTCATCACCCGGCCATCGCCCTGCTCTTCCAGCCAGAATCGGGTGAAGCGGGGAAACTCCTCGGCGCCATCGGGCATCGCGGTATCCAGCGCCAGCCCCCGCGCCGACAGGCCGAACTGCCCCGAATAACCCGCCGTGCGCCAGTAGGAGGCGCCCAGGAAGGACATCCAGTCGTTCTGGCTTTGCGCATCCTGCACCGAGAAGCCGGCGAACCCATCGGTCTTTGTCAGGTTTTCAGCCGGATTGCCCTTGGGAATGTCGAAGAAATCCTTCGAGAACGGGATCTCGCGTGCCTGGCCGTCCTGCAGCAGGTACATGTGCACCGGATCGGGGAAGTAGCGCCCCGGGAAGAAGAAATCGACCGGGAAGTCCTGCGGGATACCCTGGAACAGCGCCCGGTCCTTGCGGAAGCGGATGGCGCTGTGGGCGTCGTAGTCGATGTCGTGGATGATGTCGGCATCCTGCACCGGCATCGGCGTGTAGCCATGCTGGGCCAGATCCCGGGCCATCTGCTTCAGCGTGTCGAAGGAAAACGGCTGCGGGTCGCCCAGCTCCGTACCGGCGGCCGTCGCCTCGGCCTGGGCGCGTGCCAGCTCGGGCAGCACGAAGAAAGCTCCGGTCCCGGCGGCGGCGGCAAGGAAACGGCGGCGGTCGACGTGGTCTGCGGACATGCGGTTCTCCGGTCAGTAACTCCTGAGCCGATGACATGGGTCAGAATGCCGGTCGCGCCAAGAATTTTCCGCCCCGCCGGCGCGGCTCCGCCCGCGCTGTTGCAGGACTGCGCCCGATTCCCGCTTTCGGACCACCGCGACGCCGCTCCTGCCCAGGACTGCGGCAGCCGGTCACGGGGCCGTGCGGCCCTGCGAAATCGCTGGCCCGCGCCCGGCAAGCCGTCTACGCTGCGGTGCAGAAAGACAGGTACGAAAGAAATACAGGCACGTAGCAGCAGTCAGACCCAGTGACGGAGGCCAAATGGTCGTTCCCGCGAAGCCGATTTCCATTGATGTCGCCCTGCAGGGCGGAGGCGCCCACGGGGCGTTTACCTGGGGCGCCCTTGACCGGCTCCTTGAGGAGGAAGACCTGAAGATCGCCGCACTTTCGGGGGCCAGTGCCGGGGCGATGAACGCCGTGGTCGCGGCAGCCGGCCTGATGTCCGGCGGCCCGGCCGAAGCCAAGGCCACCCTGCACCGCTTCTGGTCCGAGGTGAACGAGGCGGCCCGCACCGCCTTCCCGATCTTCCCCCTGATCGAGGCCTTTCCCGGCGTGCTCTCAGCCGCGGGCGCCTGGTGGTCCACCCTGACCGGCGGCATGGTCAACCTGCGCGCCAACCCCGCCCAGGGCCGCGCCACCCAGGACATGCTGGGAGAGATCCTGACCGAGGTGGTGGATTTCGAGGCGCTGCGCCGGGGCAAGGGCCCGCAGCTTTTCATCTCGGCCACCAATGCCCGCACCGGGGCCGCCCGGATCTTTACCCGCGAAGAAATGACGCCCGAGGTGCTGCTGGCCTCGGCCTGCCTGCCGGGGATCTTTCCGCCGGTCAGCATCGACGATGCCGATTACTGGGACGGCGGCTATTCCGCCAACCCGCCACTGCTGCCGCTGGTGCGCGAAAGCCCGGTCAGCGACCTGCTGCTGATCACCATCAACCCGCTCAACCACGAGACCACCCCCACCGACCCCGAGGCCATTGCCGCGCGCATCAACGAGCTGACCTTCAACCAGGGCCTGCTGCGCGAGATGCGCGGCCTGGCGCTGCTGAAGCAGGAGCTGCGCGCCCAGCCGCTGCTGGTGCCCAAGGGGCTGATGAAGGCGGTGCGCGACCTACGCTTCCACGAGATCCACGACGAGGCGCACATGTCGAAGCTGGACCAGGATTCGAAGATGATGCCCTCCTGGCCGATGATGGAAGAGCTGCACGACTACGGCCATACCGCCGCCGACAACTGGCTGGGCACCCATCGCAAGGACCTCGGGCTGCGCTCGACCATGGACCTGACCGGACGTTACCTCTGAGCCGCCTCACGGGGGTGTGAACACCGCACCGGCCCAAAAGTGACCCAACGTAATTTTGCAGCCTGCGCCCGGCCACCCGCTGCGGCGAGCGGCAGGTTCGGGCGCATCTCCGGGATTTCGGGAGCCCCGGAGGACCACAACCAAGAGGTGAATTGATATTTCACCACCGGATGCCCCCTCCGGTTTCGAAACCCCCTCTTCTGACGCGCAATTTCAGGGCCGGTACAGCCTGCGGCAGATCCCCCAAATTCCCCAAACCCCTCAAATGCTGGATTTTGGGAGCGATCCCGAACTCCCCCGAAGCGTGTACAACCGCATACAAACGAATCGTCGCGGGGCCCGATGCACCGCCTTCCCGTTGTGCGCCTCCGAAAAAACACTGTTCAATTCAGCCCTTGCGCGTGAGGGGTGCAACTGGGAAGAGCGCGACATCCGCACGACTCGACCGGCGCCGGGAGGAGGGGTTGCCGTGTCAGGTCCGGAGCCTCACGACACCCTTTCAAGGGAACTGACATGACAGACAAATCCCCCTCCCTATCACGCCCGCTCACGGTGCTGTTGGTGCTGCTGGGCGCGGTCATCGCGCTGCTGGGCGCCTGCCTTGCCGTTGGCGGCGTGATGCTGATCGCCCGTGGCGGCAGCTGGTACTACCTGCTCATGGGTCTGGCGCTGATCGCATCCGGCATCCAGATCCTGCGCGGGCGCCCCTCGGGCACGCTGATCTACCTGGTGGCCTTCGCGCTGACGGTGATCTGGGCCTTCTGGGAAGCAGGCCTTGATTTCTGGGCCCTGCACGCCCGGATCTTCACCTTCCTCTGCGCGCTCATGGTGATCCTGGCGCTGCATCCGCTGACCCTCAAGCGCGCCGGTCGCCCGGCGATGGCCGGTCCCTGGCTGGGCCTGGCCTGCGTGGCGCTGATCGCGGTCGCGGGCATGGGCTACGGGATGTTCATCCCGCACGGCCAGCACAACTTCGAAGTGGCCTCCGGCAAGGTGCCCGCCCCGGCCGATGGCCGCAAGGACTGGTCCAGCTACGGCGCCGATGGCGACGAGAACCGCTTTGCCGCGCTTGACCAGATCACCCCGGCCAACGTCAAGGATCTGAAGGTCGCCTGGACCTTCCGGACCGGCGACGTGCCGATCAGCCCCGGCGGCGGCGGGTTCGAGGACCAGAACACCCCGCTTCAGGTCGGCAAGAACCTGTTCATCTGCACCCCCTCCAACACCGTGATCTCGCTCGATGCGACCAGCGGCAAGGAGAACTGGCGCCACGACTTCCCGACCGACACCCGGACCTGGGTGCGCTGCCGGGGCCTGGCCTATTTCGACGCCGCAGCGCCGCTGCCCGCCCCGACCCTGCCCGGCTCCACCCCGGTCACCCCGGTCGACCTGTCGGCAGATGCCGCCTGCCAGCGCCGCATCTTCATGAACACGATCGACGCCGTTCTGGTGGCGCTTGACGCCGACACCGGCGCGCTGTGCCAGGACTTCGGCACCGACGGCAAAGTCGATCTGAAGGAAGGCCTGGGGGCTGCGCAGGCGCCGCTCTACTCGCTGACCTCGCCGCCGACGCTGGCGGGGTCCACCGTGGTGGTGGGCGGCCGGGTGGCCGACAACGTGGCCCTCGACATGCCCGGCGGCGTGATGCGCGGCTTCGACGTCATCACCGGCCAGATGAAATGGGCCTTCGACCCCGGCAACCCCGAGGACCGCAACGCCCCCGCAGATGGCAATGCCTACACCCGTTCTACCCCGAACGTCTGGGCGCCGATGACCTATGACGCGGCCTCCAACACCGTGTTCATGCCGGTCGGCAATGCCGCCATCGACCTCTGGGGCGTGAAACGGACCCCCGAGGACGAGAAATACGGCGCCTCGATCCTGGCGCTCGATGCCACCACCGGCAACGAGAAGTGGGTCTACCAGACCGTGCACCACGACCTGTGGGACTTCGACGTGCCGATGCAGCCGACGCTGATCGACTTCAAGGGCACGCCCGCGCTGGTCGTCGGCACCAAGGCCGGCCAGATCTTCGTGCTGGACCGCGTCACCGGCAAGCCGCTGACCGAGGTCAAGGAAGTCCCCGTCAAGGGTGCCACCATCCCGGGCGAGAAATACGCTCTGACCCAGCCCAAGTCCGTCGGCATGCCGCAGATCGGTGCCCCGCACCTGAGCGAGGCCGACATGTGGGGCGCCACCCCCTTCGACCAGATGATGTGCCGCATCATCTTCAAGGGCTACCGCTACGAGGGCCTCTTCACCGCGCCGGACACCGACTATTCGCTGTCCTTCCCGGGCTCGCTCGGCGGCATGAACTGGGGCGGCCTGTCCTATGACCCGACCGCGGACACGATCTTCGTGAACGACATGCGGCTGGGCCTGTGGGTCCACATGGAGCCCCAGGACCAGGGCGCCAAGGCCTCCAACGGCTCCGAGGCGGTCAACACCGTGATGGGCGCCGTGCCGCTGAAGGGCACCCCCTACTCGGTCATGAAGAACCGCTTCCTGTCGCCGCTCGGCATTCCCTGCCAGGAGCCGCCCTTCGGCTCGCTCACCGCGATCGACATGAAGACCCAGAAGGTCGCCTGGGAAGCCCCTCTCGGCACCGTGCAGGATACCGTCCTGTTTGGCGCCAAGATGCGGATGCCGATGCCCGTGGGCATGCCCACCATCGGCGGTTCGCTGGCAACCCAGGGCGGTCTGGTGTTCTTCGCCGCCACCCAGGACTACTACCTGCGCGCCTTCGACAGCGCGACCGGCAAGGAAGTCTGGAAGGCCCGGATGCCGGTCGGCAGCCAGGGCACCCCGATCTCCTACGTGAGCCAGGAAGATGGTCGCCAGTACATCGTGATCTCGGCCGGCGGTGCCCGTCAGTCCCCCGATCGCGGTGACTACCTGATCGCATACGCTCTGCCCAAGAGCTGATCTGCCGCCCCCCTTCCCGCTTCGGCGGGCGCGGCACCGGGACGTCCCTTCGGGGGCGTCCCTTTTCGTTTGCCCCCTCAGACCGCCAGCGGATCGCCCCGCAGGAAGGCCTGAAGCCTTGGCGCCATGTGATCCAGGAACACCCGCAGCCGCTGCGGCATCCGCTCAGCGCCCAGAAACAGCGCATGGACATCCTCGGTCTCCGCGCCGTTCTGATCGGCCAGCACCTCGACCAGGCGCCCCTCGGCCAGATCGGCGCGGATGTGGAACTCTCCGATCCGGGCCAGCCCCACGCCGGCCAGCGCCATGCGCCGCACCGTCTCGCCGTTGTTGGCCAGCAGCGGACCGGCCTCGTGCAGCGGCCAGAGCCGCCCGGAGCGGCGGAAGTTGAAGCCAAGGCAGGCGTGCCCCTCAAGCTCCTGCGCGCTGCGCGGCGTGCCGTGGCGCGCCAGGTAGTCCGGCGCCGCCACGATCAGCCGCCGCGACGTTCCCAGCTTGCGCGCCGTCAGGCTGGAGCTGACCAGCGCCCCCACCCGGAAGGCCACGTCGGTGCGATCCATGTAGAGATCGACGATCTCGTCGGACAGCGACAGGTCGACGACGATATTGGGATAGGCCGCCCAGAAGCCCGGCAGCAGCGGCTCAAGCGCCACCTGCCCCAGCCCCACCGAGGCCGAGACCCGCACCCGCCCGGTGATGCTGGCCGCGCCCTTGGAAAGGGCCTGCTCCACCGCGTCCAGGTCCTCCAGCAGGCGCTGGCTGCGCTCGTAGTAGATCCGCCCCTCTTCGGTCAGCGCCAGCTTGCGGGTCGAACGTTCCAGCAACCGCACGCCCAGCCGGGTCTCGATCCGGGCCACCAGCTTGGAGACGGTCGAGGGGGTCATCTGCATCATCCGCGCCGCGCCCGAGAAGCTGCCGCTCTCGACCACCCGCAGGAAGACCTGCATTTCGCCTGCGCGATTGTCCATCTGCCGCCCCTTTCGTGAAACAGGTTCACAGATCATGTGCCCTTGGGCCGGATTTTCAAGCGCGGACGCAGGGGGTATTCCGGGGCCTTCTCCTCCCTCTCCTCCTCCTGCGGGGTCGGACCCCGGCCCGGAAAGGACACCGCAATGCAAATCAACAAGATGAACTGGCCCCTGCTGGCCCTTGCCACCGGCGCCTTCGGCATCGGCGTGACCGAGTTTTCGCCCATGGGCATGCTGCCGGTGATTGCCGGAGGCCTCGACGTGTCGATCCCGGCGGCGGGCCTGCTGGTCAGCGCCTATGCCCTGGGGGTGATGATCGGCGCGCCGGTGATGACGCTGCTGTTCAGCCGTTTCGGCAAGCGCCAGGCGCTGATCAGCCTGATGGCGATCTTCACCCTCGGGAACCTGCTGTCCGCCGTGGCGCCAAGTTACGGCGGGCTGATGGCGGCGCGGGTGATCACCAGCCTCAACCACGGGGCCTTCTTCGGGCTGGGCGCGGTGGTTGCCGCCTCGGTCGTGGCCCCCGAGAAACGCGCCAGCGCGGTCGCCGCGATGTTCATGGGCCTGACCATCGCCAATGTCGGCGGCGTGCCGATGGCAACCTGGGTCGGCCAGCACATCGGCTGGCGCATGGCCTTTGCCGGTACCGCCGTTCTGGGGCTGATCACCATGGCGGCGCTGTGGCGTGCCCTGCCCGCCGGCCAGCCCGGCACCCGCCCCGATGTGCGCCACGAACTGTCGGTGCTGGCGCGCCCGCAGGTGCTGGCCGCGCTGCTGACCACGGTTCTGGGCGCCAGCGCGATGTTCACCCTCTATACCTACGTGGCGCCGCTGCTGCACAGCCTGGCCGGGGCCTCGGACGGGTTCGTGACCCTGGCGCTGGTGCTGATCGGCCTGGGCTTTTCGGTCGGCAACTGGCTGGGCGGACGGCTGGCGGGCTGGTCGCTGGACGGGGCGACGGCGCTGTTCCTGGCAGCCCTCAGCCTGCTGAGCCTGGCGGTGCCGCTGCTGGCGGGATCGACCCTGGGCGCGGGCGCCGTGCTGCTGGTCTGGGGCGCCGCCGCCTTTGCCATCGTGCCCCCGGTACAGACCCGCGTGATGCTGGCCGCCGCCGAGGCGCCGGGCCTGGCCTCCTCGGTCAATATCGGGGCCTTCAACCTGGGCAATGCCATCGGCGCGGCCCTGGGCGGCGCGGTGATCCGCGCCGGGCTGGGCTACAGCGCGGTGCCGGTGGCCGGTGCCCTGACCGCCGCCGCCGCCCTGGCGCTGGTCTGGTTCAGCCGCCAGCGCCGCGACGCCCGCGCCACGGCCTGAGGGGTCAGGCCCGCAGCCGGGCGTTGGAACTGTCCCAAAGCTCGGCCTCGGCCAGCACCCGGGCCGGGTAGCGGCGATCGAAGACCTCGACCTCAAGAACGGTGCCGGGCGCGCAGAGCGCCCGGTCCAGCATCCCCAGCGCCAGGCAATGCCCAAGCCGGTAGCCCCAGGCAGACGAGGTGACCTCTCCGACGATGGTATCGCCCTGCCAGAGCGTCGAGAGCGCGGGCACATCGACCGCGGGGCCCTCAAGCGCAAGCGCGGCGAACTGGCGCGCGCGGGGGGCATCCACTTCGGCCAGCAGCGCCTCCCGGCCCCGGAACACGGGCTTGGAGAAATCGACGAAACGGCCCAGCCCCGCCTGAAGCACGCTGTATTCGGTGGAAAGATCGGTCTTCCAGCCGCGATAGCCCTTCTCGATCCGCAGGCTGTCGAGGGCGAACATCCCGAAGGGCCGCACCCCTGCCGCCACCAGAGCGTCCCACAGCGCCGGCGCGTCTTCGGGGCGCGCGTGCAGCTCCCAGCCCAGCTCTCCGGCGAAGCTGACGCGGATCAGTTGCACCGGACGGCCCGCCACCTGCGCCTCCTGAAGGCTGAGCCAGGGAAGCGAGAGATCCGCATCACTGAGCGGCGCCAGCAGATCGCGCGCCTTCGGGCCGGTCAGGATCAGGGTGGTCCAGTCCGCGGTCTCGTCCCGCAGCTCCAGCCCCGGCTCCAGATGCTTCATCAGCCAGTCGCGGTCATGGGACTGGGCGGTGGCGGCGGTGATCAGCCAGAAGGTATCGGGGGCCAGACAGGCCATCGACATCTCGGTCACGATGCCGCCGGTTTCATCGGCGAAGTAACCCAGCCCCAGCCGCCCGGGCTGCGGCACCCGCCCGGTGATCTGCCGCGCCAGCCACTCCGCCGCCCCCGCCCCGCTGAGGCGGAAGCGCGAGAACCCCGGCAGGTCCAGCACCCCGGCATGATCCCGCACCGCGCGGGCCTCCTCGGCCACGGCACCTTCCCAGGGGCCGTCCCGACGCCAGGTGCGCTGCGCCGCCTCTGAGGTGTCATCGCCCGGGCGGGCAAACCACAGCGCGCGCTCCCAGCCGTTGAAGGGGCCGAACTGCGCGCCACGTGCCTTCAGCGCCTCATGCAGGGGCGAGCACTTGCGGTCGCGCGCCGCCGGCCAGACATGGTGCGGGTAATGGATGGCATATTCGTTGCCATAGATCTCCTTGCCCTTGGCGATGGCATAATCGGGCTCCTCGAAGCCGGTGAAGCGACGCGGGTCGCAGGACCACATGTCCCATTCCGTGCGCCCCTCGGTGATCCATTCCGCCAGCGCCTTGCCGGCGCCGCCGCCCTGGCAGATCCCGAAGGTGAATACGCAGGCCTCGTAGGCATTGGGCACCCCGGGCATCGGGCCGATCAGCGGGTTGCCATCGGGCGTATAGGGGATCGGGCCGTTGATCACCCGGGTCAGTGCGGCCTGTTCCAGCAGCGGCACGCGCCCCATGGCGGCGGCGATCTGCGGCTCCAGCCGGTCCAGATCATCGGGAAACAGCTGAAAGCTGAAATCCTGCGGGAAGGGATCCTCGGGGGTGATCCAGTGCGCCTTGCAGGCGGATTCATAGGGCCCGAGGTTGAAGCCGTATTTCTCCTGCCGCAGGTAGTAGCTGTCATCGACATCGCGCAGCAGCGGCAGCTTGTGACCGACCTCGCGCGACCAGCTTTCCAGCTCGGGCACGGTGTCGAACAGCAGGTACTGATGGCTCATCACCACCATCGGCAGGCGGCGGCCGAACCAGCGGGCGACCTCGGCGGCATAGTAGCCAGCGGCATTGACGACGATCTCGCAGCGGATCTCTCCCTTCTGGGTCTCGACCACCCAGTCCTCGCCCTCCCGGCGCACGCCGGTGGCGGGGCAGAAGCGCTCGATCCGGGCGCCGGCGGCCCGCGCGCCCTTGGCCAGCGCCTGGGTCAGCTGCGCGGGGTCGATATCACCGTCGTTCGGATCATATAGCGCGCCGGTCAGCCCGCCGGTCTCCACGAAGGGATAGCGCCCCTTCAGATCCCCGGGCGAGAGGATCTCCATCCCCATGCCCTGGCGCCGCCCCATGCCGACGACGCGGCGGAATTCCTCCAGCCGGTCGGCACTGTGCCCCAGCCGGACAGAGCCCGTTACATGGTAGTTCATCGGGTAATCGACCTCGGCGCCAAGGCGGCGATACAGCTCGGCTGAATAGCGCTGCATGTTCATCAGCGCCCAGTCCCCCGAAAAGGTCGGCACATTGCCCGCCGCATGCCAGGTCGATCCCGCCGTCAGCTCGTTCTTCTCCAGCAGGACGCAATCGCTCCAGCCGGCGCGGGCCAGGTGATAGAGCGCCGAGACGCCGACCACGCCTCCGCCGATGATGACAACCCGGGCTGAGGTGGGAAAGCCGGCCATGGGAACTCCTTGCGTGACAGCGGTCCGAAGGACACGCTTTGCCGGGGTGACTTAAAAATCAATCTCGATTTTTTACGAATCCCCGTTTTGTCCGCGCCGATCCCGGCAATTTGGCGGCTCTGCCCTGTTTCCACGCAGGGGCCGCTCAGAAGTTGCAGAAAAAATCCAGCGCGCAATCGACGGCGTCGAAGGTTTAGAGCGCGACATTCGACAGGGTGCGCTGCGCGACGCAGCTCAGCTCCGGACTGGCGCCGAACTGGGTGAAGCGGCGCGGCGAAAGGCTGGCGCCAAGGCTGTAGGCGCGGTCCGCCCGGGCCCGTGTCAGCGCCGGGAACCGACCATCGTAGCTGCGCAAGGTCAGCCCCGCACTGAGGCCGCCACAGGTCGGACCCGACCGAGGGCAGATGTGCCTCGGCCCGCGCCGACATCCGCAGGCCCAGGCCGCTTTTTTCCTGGCCGCCATTGGTGATCCGGAAGGTCCCGATCTCGGTGTCGAAGGTGCTTTCGGAAGAGGTCCGGTCGATATTGGTCGAGGGCAGCAGCGCAAGCCCCCCCCGGTCAGCCACACAGCGCAGAGGGTCCGTAAATAATTACGAAAAGGGCCTGCTTCCAAATTATGAAGAGGAACGGCCCAGATACATACAACCCTTTAGGTTACCCTTGGGGAAATCAGATCCCCCTGCCCGACGCCGCTCGGGCGCGAACAAGGCGGCGTCGCCCCCGGGGGCAGGCAGGCCCGATCCATGTCGAAATCCGGTCTCTTCACGCGCTATTCCCGGCGGGCATCCGAATAATGTAAAGAACTTCCTTCATTCCGGAGATCCGGAAATGAACGGGCCCGTCATCTGGAATGCGCCGCCGCAATTCACGAACATAAAAAGCCCGCCGGAAGGGCCCGCCATTTCCGCCGACCTTCCCCTCAGCGGGCCAGTGCCGGGGGATCTCCGGGCCCAATTCCGGCACAGAAGGCGGGCACCGCATTGGAGGGCATCGGGCGGGCGAACAGGAAGCCCTGGAAGACATCGCAGCCGATCTCCTGCAGCATCACATGCTGCTCGGGGGCCTCCACCCCCTCGGCGATGACCGTCAGGTCCAGCCCCTTCGCCATGGCCGTGATCGACGTCACCAGCGCCCGGCGCCGCGGATCCCCGACCGCCAGCGCGACGAAGCTGCGGTCGATCTTCAGCGTGTCCCAGGGCAGCTGCGGCAGGAAGGAGAGCGAGGAGTAGCCGGTGCCGAAATCATCGACGGCCAGCCGCACCCCCAGAGCCTTCAGCTTTTCGAAGATCGGCAGCACCTCGCTTTCGCGGCCAAGGAAGACGGTCTCGGTCAGTTCAAGCTGCAACGCCCGGGGGGGAAAGCCGGTCTCTTTCAGAACCCGCGCGACGCGCCTTTCCAGCCCCGGGGTGCGCATCTGCAGCGCCGAGACATTGACCGAGATCCGGCCCGGGTCCAGCCCCGCCGCCAGCCAGCCCGCCCCGTCCCGGCAGGCCCGCCGCAGCATGAACCGGCCCAGCCGGTCGATCAGCCCGTGGTCCTCGGCCAGGGGAATGAATTCCGCAGGCGAGATCTGCCCAAGCTCCGGATCGGTCCAGCGCGCCAGCGCCTCCAACCCGTAAAGGCGGCCATCGCGCCCGATCTGCGGCTGATAGGCCACCGAAAGGGCGCCGTCCCGGGGCGGTGCGTCCTCGGGCATCTGCCGCTCCAGCGCCTCGCGCAGGCGCAGGCCCAGCGACAGCCGCCTCTGGGCGGCACGGGTCAGACGTTCCTGGTAGATGCCCAGCGTGCCCTTGGCCCCCTGCTTGACGTCGTAGAGCGCGGCATCCGCCCGGGCGAACAGATCCCCATCGCGACCGCTGCGCCCCAGGCTGCCGCCCCAGGTCGCCGTCATCGCAACGGCGGCGCCGTTGACCAGGGTGAAGGGCGGCACCAGAACGGCGTTCAGCGCGCTCACGGCGGCGCGCAGACCGGGTTCACCGGTGCCGGGCAGCAGCAGGGCGAATTCGTCCCCGCCGATCCGGAAGAACTCTGCGCGCGCGATCTCGGGCAAGGCGCTGCGGATGCGCTGCGCCACCTGGCACAGCAGGTCATCCCCCACCACATGACCGAAACTGTCGTTCACATCCTTGAACCGGTCGAGATCGAGGATCGCCAGCGCCACCGGTTCCGCCAGCCCGCGCAATGCCGCATCCAGCGCCCGCCGGTTCGCCAGATCGGTCAGCGGATCGTGCATCGCCAGATGGTCAAGCTCTTCCTGGGCGCGCTTCTGCTCAGAGATGTCGGTCAGGGAACAGACGAAGGTGCGTTCATCCGCCCCGAGCACCGGAACCGGCGTGACCGACAGGATGCCCTGTGCGGCACGCTCTGCCCCGAAGCGCACCTCGCCCCGCCAGGATTCGTCCGGGCGCGGCGGCAGGCCCAGGACGTGCCCGGCATGATGGAAAAGCGGAGCCGGGGCCGCCTCCTGCGCCCCCGTCAGCCGGCGGAAGGCCCCGTTGGCCCGCAGCACCCGCCCGTCGGCCCCCAGCACCGCCAGCCCGTCGTTCGCACTGCGGAACACGGCCTCGGCCTGACGCTGGGCGCGCTCGTTCTCCGACAGGGTGCGGATCAGGTCGCTCGAGGTCGACAGAAAGACCCGCCAGGTGAAGACATCGGCCTCCAGGTACTGCACGAAGCGGCGCCGCCAGAGCGTCATGAAGATCAGCAGCGCCCCCGCATAGGCCGCCGCCGTCAGCACCTTGCCGCCCAGACCGCCGATCACCACCGCGACGATTTCGGGGGACATGCCGAAGGCGATCAGCGGAAAGGCAATCCCGTCGGCGCATAGCACCGCCACGAAGCCCAGCAGGTAGGCCAGTTCCACGAAGGGCGCCGGCACGCGCCAGCGCTTGACCCGTTCGAACCAGAAGAACAGCACGAACAGCTCGGCCACGATCAGCAGGCCCCCCAGCACGATCAGCGGTACCGATTGCCGGAACAGCGCCGCCGGGGTGCCGTGCGGATTGCTGACGCCCGGGGCGTTCAGCGTCGTGGTGACCAGGACCGAGAACAGGATGTTGAACAGGTCGACCACCACCACCAGCCGGATCACATGCCGCAGCACGAGGATATCCCGCTCCAGCAGCACGAAGAGGACCGAGGTCATCATGAAGGCACCGTAGCACAGGTTGCCGCCCGACACCGTCAGCCCCTCGCCCAGATTCAGCGCATAGGCATTGCCCAGGAAGCCGCCGATCAGCAGGATCACCGCGAGATAGAGGTAGAAATGCACCCTCCGGGACAGCGGCTGCAACATCGAGAAGGCCAGCGGGAAAGCCGAGAACAGAACCACATGACCAAGAAACAGTGCCGTCATCCCGCCTCTCCGCGCTTTGGGGCTATACCTGAAAGCAGAGCGCAGGCCGGGCCCGCCGCCCCGGGAGGCAACGGACCGAACCGCGGTTCTCATCGGAGGGGCCGACGGATATTGGTTCTTGCGACCGCCCTTCTCCGACACAGCCGTTCTGCCCCGAAGCCGGTCGCAACACTAGCTTGATATGTGAAGGCTGCGCGGTTGTGCCCTTCGCGCCACGAGCCCGCCCGCCGCTTCGCCCCCGTCAGGCGGCCTTCGGAACCGCCTGCATCGCCGCCAGCGCCCCGGCCACCGCCGCCTCGGGCGGGGTCTGCGGCAAAGCGCCGATCAGGGCCTCAAGATCCGCGCCGTCAAGGGCATGGGGCGTGGACCAGAGATAGGCCATTTCCGCGATTTCCCGCGACATCGGATGCACCAGACTCAGCGCGCGGATCGCGGTCCAGGGGAATCGCGCCGGTTTCAGAGGACGCCCCGCCGCGCCTTCCAGAAGCGCCTTCATCCGGGCCCCGGTCAGCACATGGCCGGCAAAGCCCAGATCGGCGAAATCCGGCAGGGCGGCATGGGCTTCGGCCAGCGCCACGAAGGCCCGCGCGAGATCGGGCAGATAGGCCCAGGCATGGGGCAGATCCATCGGCCCGGGATAGACGAATCGCCCCTTGCCCAGCCGGGAGGCCACGGCAAGGTCGAACCACGAACCGCCCGGACGGGGCCCGCCGTAGAAATCGCCGGCGCGCAGGATCGTCGTGCGCACCCGCCCCTCGGCCGCGGCCTGTCGCAGCAGCGCCTCGACATCGCGGCGGATCACCCCCTTGCGGGCCGTCGGGACCTGAGGGGTATCCGCCCGCAGCACCGCCGGCATCCCCGCGCCGTAATTGTAGACATTTCCGGGGAACAGGTGATGCGCCCCGGTGGCCGCGCAGGCAGCGATCACGTTGCGCGCCATCGGCCGGACGGTCTTCGGCCAGTCGGTGTAGACCGGGTTCAGCGCATTGACCACCACATCGGCCCCGCGGATCGCGCCGGCCAGAGATCCGGCCTGCAGGGCATCCGCCGCCCGGGGCTCGGGCCGGCCCGGGGCGCCGGCCACTTCGGCGGCCAGGCGACCGGTGCGGGTCACCGCGATCACGTGATGGCCACGGGCGGCCGCCGCGCAGGCCACGCTGGATCCAAGCCGCCCGTTGGCGCCCAGGACGGCGATGGTCAGGCGATGGGATGTATCGGACATGTCGGACGGGTTCATCTGTTCATTCCCTTGAACTGGCTGTGACAGGATGAGGATGACCATTCAGGAAAGAGACTTCCATGGCCGCAGGCGAAGCACTACCATTCAGAAATGAATGATGTAGACGCCCGTCACGATGCCGATTTCCCCCTGCCCGCCAGCGCCCTGGACTGGAACGCGGTGCGCCTGTTCCTGGCCGTCGCCCGGGCCGGATCGCTGACGCTTGCGGCGGGCCGCACCGGCCTGTCGCAGCCCACGCTCGGGCGGCGGATCGACGCGCTGGAGGCGCAGCTGGGCACCACCCTGTTCCTGCGCGGGCGCCGGGGCGTGGTGCTGACCGATGCCGGGGCCGACCTGCTTGTGCGGGCCGAGGCGATGGCCGCCGAGGCCGATGCCTTCCAGCGCGCCGCGACCGGTCGCAAGACCGTGCCTGCCGGCGATGTGCGCATCACCGCAAGCCGGGTCGTCTCGACCTACCTGCTGCCGCCGATCCTGACCGCCCTCGGCCAGAGCGATCCGCAGATCCATATCGACGTGGTGGCCAGCGACGAGGTCGCCAATCTTCTGCGGCGCGATGCCGACATCGCCGTGCGCATGGTGCGCCCGACCCAGCCGGAACTGATCGCCCGCAAGATCGGAGAGCTGCGCCTGGGCGCCTTCGCCGCCCCCAGCTATGTGCAGGCCCACGGGCTGCCCGAACCGGAGGCGCAAAGCCTGCTGTCCCATCGCCTGCTGGGCTACGACCGCTCGACGCTGATCCTCGACGGGCTGCGCGCCGCCGGGCTGCAAACCACCCGTGACGCCTTCGCGCTGCGCACCGACGACCAGATCGTCTACGCCCATTTGCTGGCAAGCGGGGCGGGCATCGGTTTTTCGCCGGTCGCGCTGGCGCGCCGCCAGGGGCTGATCCCGGTGCCGTTGCCGGTGCCCATTCCGCCACTGCCGGTCTGGCTGGTGGCCCATCGCGACCTGCGCACCAATGCCGCCGTCCGGCGGGTCAGCGACGTGATCGCCCGGGGCCTGACCCGCGCCCTCCAGTCAAAGGAGGCAGCACCCGAGCCCCGGTGACCCTCCTGAAAGGCGCCGGAAATCGTCTGCTTCAGTTCACGCAACCTAGGAACATTTCGCAAACCCATCTTGGGAAAGCGCAAAGTAAATATAAATCAATGGCTTGAATGGTGGGTGATGAGAGACTCGAACTCCCGACATCTTCGGTGTAAACGAAGCGCTCTACCAACTGAGCTAATCACCCGCCGGGCGATCCTCTACCGCATGGCCGGCCGGGATGGCAAGAGGTGACATGCAGCATCCCCCCTTCATCGTCTTCACCGATCTCGACGGCACCCTGCTGGATCATGCAAGCTATGGCTGGGACCCGGCACGTCCGGCCCTTGAAGGGCTGGCCCGGCACGCGATCCCGGTGATCCTGGCCTCGTCCAAGACCGGCCCCGAGATCGCGGCGCTGCGCGCGCGCATGGGCCTGTCGCGCTGGCCCGCCATCGTCGAAAACGGCGCGGGCCTGCTGCCTGCCGAAACGCCCGCCCCCGCGCTAGGCCCCGACTACCAGCGCCTGCGCGCCCTCCTCGAAGACCTGCCCGCCGAACTGCGGGCGCCTTTCCGGGGCTTTGGCGATCTCGGCCCCGACGGGGTGGCCGAAGATGCGGGCCTGTCGCCCGAGGGCGCCGCCATGGCCTGCCGGCGCAGCTTCTCCGAACCCGGGCTCTGGGACGGCGATGCCGGGAGCGAGGCCGCCTTCATCGCCGCTCTGGCCGAACGCGGCGTGACGGCCCGGCGCGGCGGCCGCTACCTGACGCTCTCCTTCGGCGGCACCAAGGCCGACCGCATGGCCGAGATCGCCGCGCAGTACGACGCCCCCCGCATGGTCGCGCTTGGCGATGCGCCCAATGACCGGGAAATGCTGGAAACCGCCGACCTGGGTTTCATTATCGGGAACCCCCATGGCACCGGCCTGCCGCCGCTGCCCGGCGAAGCGACAGGGCAAATCCGCCGCAGCACGAAAATGGGTCCGGAAGGCTGGAACGAAATGATCCAGCCGCTACTATCGAACCTGACGGAAACCTGACAGGAGCCTCCGGTGGCAGACTTTCACCAGAACGGCAATATCGCCACCATCCACAACCTCCGCACCCGCAGCACCGAGGACATGAGCCGCGAACTGGCAAGCTTTGCCACGGTGCGCAAGATCAGCCTGGTGCTGCCCTCGCTCTACTCGGAGCTGGAGGGCGATGCGCTGCCCAACATCCTGGCAGAGCTCTCGCAGGTCCCCTACCTGCACCGCATCGTCATCGGCCTCGACCGGGCGAGCGAGGACCAGTATCGCCATGCGCGGCAGTTCTTCTCGGTGCTGCCGCAGAACCACGTGGTCATCTGGAACGACAGCCCCCGGATGCAGGCGATCCACAAGCGACTTGAGGATCTGGGCCTCGGCCCGATCGAGCCCGGCAAGGGCAAGAACGTGTGGGGATGCCTGGGCTTCCTGATCGCCTGCGCCGACAGCTCGGTGGTGGCGATCCACGACTGCGATATCGTGACCTACCACCGCGACATGCTGGCCCGGATGGTCTACCCGGTGGCCAACCCCACCTTCCCCTACCAGCTTTCCAAGGGCTATTACGCCCGGGTCGGCGCCAACAAGATCAACGGCCGGGTCAGCCGGATGCTGGTCTCGCCGCTGCTGATCGCGCTGAAGCGCACCATCGGGGATCGCGACTACCTCGATTACCTGCGCGCCTTCCGCTACCCGCTCTCGGGCGAGATGGCGATGCGCACCACGGCGCTTCCCGACCTGCGCATCCCCTCTGACTGGGGGCTGGAGATCGGCGTGCTCTCGGAGGCCTGGCGCAACATGGCCCCGAAATCGGTCTGCCAGGTGGAGATCGCCGACAGTTACGACCACAAGCACCAGGACCTGAGCCAGGAAGACAAGACCCAAGGGCTGAGCCGGATGTCGATCGACATCTGCAAGGCGGTGTTCCGCAAGCTGGCCGCCGATGGCACGGTCTTCACCGAAGAGGTGTTCCGCACCCTGAAGGCCACCTACTATCGCTCGGCCCTGGATCTGCTGGACTGCTACTACAACGACGCCAAGGCCAACGGCCTCTTCATCGACCGCCACCAGGAAGAGATTGCCGCCGAACTTTTCGCCGAGAACATCATCGAGGCCGGACAGGCCTTCCTGGCGAATCCGCACGAGACCCCGTTCATTCCGACCTGGAACCGGGTCCATGCGGCGGATCCCGACCTGATGTCGGACATGCTGAAGGCAGTGGCCGAGGACTTGAAGGAATTCGCCTGAATTTGAACCGGTCAGGGGGCTCTGCCCCCGCCGGCGCTGCGCGCCGTTTCCCCCGAGGTATTTGGAACAAGAAAATGGGGGGAGGCGCGCGCGCTCCTTTCATCTTTCCCCAAATACGGACTCGCACCCGCTGATGCGGGCACGCCCTTCGGCTTTCATCTTTCCATAAATATGCAATCGCGGCGCTTGCCAGGGGCGCTCAGCCCCGGTTGGTGATCCACCGGCACTGATAGGGCGCGAAGGAAATCGGCGCTCCGCCGGGATTGATCGTCTCGTCGCTGAGCAGATCGATCCAATCCTCTCCGTCGATGAGGTTGATCGCCAGCGGGTCGATCTCGATCGTCGCATCGGACACGTTGTGCAGCGCGAAGATCGACTGGTCCCGATCGAGGCTCTGACGCCAGAGGCCGAAGATGCGGTCATCGACCTGCAGGGTGAACTGGGTGGCATTGGGGTGAAAGGCGCGCTGGCGGCGGCGCACGCCGATGCGGCGGCGCATTTCCGAGAGCACCTGCGCCTGGGTCGAGGCGGGATCGTCGAGCAGGTCCAGCAGCTCCCGGTAATCCCAGCGGCGGCGGTTGATTGCCCGGTTGTGACCGGATTTCTCGACCCCTTCCTGATCGTTGGGCGTGCCGAGCAGCGCGTGGATGTAGAAGGCGGGAATGCCTTCCAGCGCCATCATCATGGTCTGGGAAGCCAGGAAACGCTCCAGCTGGTGCCCGTCCTCGCCCGCGAAGGTGCCCTTCATCGCCTCGAACCAGGTGATGTTGAGCTCATAGGGGCTTTCACCGCCATCGGGCAGCGCCCGCATCGACACGCGACCGCCGAAATCGCGGATCGACTGGATGACGCGGGCGGTGTCCTCGGGCTTGAGGATGCCTTCGGCGGGGCGCATCCCGATCCCGTCGTGGGAGGCGGTGAAGTTCAGATAGGCACAGCCCAGCTGCGCCGGCGGCATGGTCGCCTGCCAGCGGATCAGGTTCTTTGCCGTGCCCGCCAGCATGGCATGCAGGATCAGCGGCGGCAGCGAGAAGTTGTAGACCGCGTGGGCCTCGTTGCGGTTGCCGAAGTAGGAGAGGTTTTCCGCGTTCGGCACGTTGGTCTCGGTCAGCAGGATCAGGCTTTCCGAGGCATAGTCGAAGAACAGCCGCATCAGCCGGATGATGGCATGGGTCTGGGGAAGGTGGATGCATTTCGTGCCCACCTCCTTCCACAGGAAGGCCACCGCATCGAGGCGGATGATGCGCACCCCGTTGTCGACATGCAGCCGCATCACCCGCAGGAATTCCTTCAGCACCTCGGGGTTGCGGAAGTCCAGATCCACCTGGTCGTGGCTGAAGGTGCACCAGACATGCTTGGTCCCGTTCGCGGTCGAGACCTCGCGCAGCAGCGGGTGGGTGCGCGGACGCACCACCATCGAGAGGTCCTCGCCGGGGGATGCCTCGAAGAAGAAACGGTCATAGGGCGGATGGCCCTGGCGGTAGGCGTTGAACCAGGCCGAGGAGCTGGAGACATGGTTCAGCACCAGGTCCGACATCAGCAGGAATTCCTCGCCGATGCGGCGAATGTCGGACCAGTCGCCCAGGATCGGGTTCACCGCGCGATAATCCGTCACCGCGAAACCGTCGTCGGACGTATAGGGGAAGAAGGGCAGGATATGGACCCCGTTGACCACGCCCGACAGCCGGTTGGTCAGGAAATCCCGCAGCAGGTCCAGGGGCTTGTGCTGGCCATCGACGATGGAGTTGCCATAGGTGATGACCAGGGCGTCGCGTTCGGACCACTGCCGGTTGCCGGGCACGCGACCGCGCTTGCGGCGGCTGCTGTCCTCGGGCCAGAAGGCGGTGATCAGCGCCTGGGAGAGGGCCGGCACGTCCTGATCCGGATAGATCTGCCGCACCAGGGATTCCAGCTTGTGGCGGAAGGTCGAGGAGGACTCGGTCGTCTGCAAGGCACTACTCCGGTTACTGCCTTGAAAGCTTCCAGACTTTTTCCGGGGGTGCAAGACGTAGCGGCATCCGGAGGCCCTTCGGGGGCCGGGGCTGCGTGGAATGGCCGCGCCGCGCGCTCAGAAAGATTGCCCGCCCTCGAGCGCGCCCAGCAGCGCCTCGCGCAGGGAGGGGCCGAAGCCGTCCTCGGGGCGGAACAGCGCCGGGGCCCCTTCCCGGCGCAGCAGGTCGCGCAGCGTTTCGCGGTCCACGGGCTGGCGCAGGGCGATGACCCGGGCGGCCAGGTGATCGGCCCGGGCGCTGCCCGACAGCGCTCCGGCAGCGGCCTGCATCACCGTGTCGTCCCCCCGCCGGAAGCCGGCCAGGAACAGGTCGAAGGCCCGGGCCGGGTCCGGCGCGGGCTGCAGAAGCTGCGCCCGCGTCAGGTAGCTCAGCGCCTCTTCCGCCGGGCCCAGGCGCGCAAGCGGCCCGCCGACTCCGGCCAGAACCGTGGCATCATGGGGATTGAGCCGCACCGCCATGCGCCCGGCCGCGATCGCGCCGGGCAGCTCGCCCCGGGCCAGCCGTGCCCGGAACAGCGCGTACTGCATCAGCGGCGACACGCCGCCGCTCACCTCCGGGCGGGCGGCCTCTGCGGAAGGCGGGCTGTCTCCGGTCAGCATCGCAAGCGCCCGCAGGAAGACCGGCGCCTCGCGCAGCAGTCCCGGCGTGGCGCAGCCGGGCGTCTCTGGCGCGCCACCCGTGGACAGCGCCATGTAGAGGTCCGCCGCGCAGCCCATCACGCGCCCGCTCTCCCCCTCTTGCAGGACATCGCGCCACAGCGGCCCCTGCCCCTGCACCAGCGACGCCGCCAGGCGCTCCAGCGGGCTCAGCCCCTCGCCCTGCGACCAGGGCGAAACCGGAGTCACCCCGCCGGTTTCCAGGGTCGCGACCTTGGTGGCCAGGATATGACGGTCCGAACCATGGCGCAGGATCAGCATCCCCATCTCGCCGGAATGCACCACCTCCAGCACGTAGTCCTGCGGCCCTGAATCGGGCAGAGGCCGCCCCAGCCCCCCCGGCATCACCAGGTCGAGCATCTCGAAGCCCGACAGCACCTTGCCGACCTCCATCACCAGCGGCCCGGTGCGCAGCGGTTCCCCGACCCCGCGCAGATGGATCTTCACCGTACCGGGCGGCGGCGAGAGCAGATCGCTCAGCCGGCCGATCCCGGGCGTGACCATCAGCAGGATGACCAGCATGGCCGGCAGCAGCCCCACCAGCATCACCTGGCGCAGCAGCGCCCGACGGCGGCCGGAGGGCGGCGGTTCGCAGGAGACATAGGCGGGATTGGGCAGGAACTGCGGCCGGTAGCTCCCGCGCGAGAAATGGATGCGCAGCGGGCAGTTCCGGCCCTCTCCGGCGTCATGCAACTCCAGCGCCCGGCGCAGGCGGGCCATTTCGACCCGGACGATACTGTCGCTTGAGGGATTGAAGTCCGCGCCCCGACCCAGAACCTCGGTTCCGATCGCATAGGCCTTGATGCGCGCCCCCCGACCGGCCAGTTCTTCATGAACAAGGTATTCGAGGATGGCCCTCAGGCGGGAGGTCTGGCCAAGGTACCCGCCGTCGATGACATGCTGCATCGCCGAAAGCGCGGCCTCTTCCCTGTCCTCATCCCAGTCCGCCGCATCGTCTGACCTTGCGACTTCCAATCGAGCCTCCCGAACGCGACCCCCGTGCACAACGTGCACCCTGTGGTTGCATAAGGCGCCTTCCCGGTGGTGGTTTCAAGGAAAAACACATTCGCCGCGCAAGAATATATCCTGCCGCAATAACAACCTATCACCCTGGGCAATTTTTCGACAGCTTCGTTTCCGAAAAAGGATCCTACGGACGCGTCGGAAAAATGCCGGTGACAGCTGCATTTGGAAACGCGGCCAGAGCTGCGGCGCTGCAAACCGGTAACCCCTGACCAGCACCATGAAATTCCCGCACATGGCAAGGCGCGACCGATTGTCACCCCATTTGGCCCGCGGCTGCGTGGCCATTAAGAATTGGCCGGACACCCCGCAAACAAAGGGGGTCGCAATGCCGCCCCGGGACCTTGTGGATAAACCGGTCCCGCCGGGCCGGGCGGAAATGGCCCCGCCCGGCCCGGTGATCAGAGCCCCGGCGCCATGGCCGGGGCAAAACCGTCCAGCGACTGGGCTTCGACCTTGCGCAGCAGGGCGATCATGCCATCGACGACGGTCTCCGCGTGGGTCGCACCCTTTTCTGCGGTTGCAAGATGAGCCTCGCCCACAACGCCCTTCGGGTTGCAGTCCGCCGCCGTCCAGCCATAGGCCACCGGCCCGATCGGAGAGAACAGCGAGGTCTCGGCGGAGGATCGGAAATCCTCGGCCAAGGACATCTCAACGCAGTTCGGGGCAAAGTTCAGCACCTGGCTGGTCTCGCTGTCGCCGCCGTGGATGCCGTAGGTACGCTCCTGCTCGGAATAAAGGCCCTGCGGCCCGCCGGTGGCGCCCCAGCCAAGGCGCACGCAGAACATCCCCGCCTGCACCCGCAGCTCGCGCGAGACGATGGAGATCAGGTCGGCATTGCCGCCGTGGGAATTCATGATCACCAGCTTGCGGATGCCGGCGCGGGCGACGGACAGCCCGATTTCGGTCCAGGCGCGCAGGGCGGTTTCCGCCGACAGCGTGATGGTCCCGGCGGCCCAGAGGTGCTCGTTCGACTTGCCGACCGCCTGCACCGGCAGGATGCGGATGTCCATGTCGGCGGGGGCGCGTTGCTTCAGCAGGGCCAGGTTGCCCTCGTTGATGATCGTGTCGGTGCCGACCGGCAGATGCGGCCCGTGCTGCTCGATCGCGGCGACGGGCAGGACGGCGATGGTCTTCATCGGGTCGAGGCCGATGAACTCGGGGGCGCGGAACTCTTTCCAGTCGCGGGCGCTCATGTCTGGGATCCTTGTTTCAGCGGCCGCAGGAGGCGGGTCATCTGGCGCGACACCCGCGCGAGGTGCTTCCGGCGGCTTTCCGGGGTGGAGCTGTCCATCAGGTAATGGGCAGCGAAGGCGCGGCGGGCGCGCCGGTGCAGCAGCAGGCCGAGGCCGCGCGCGATGGTGCGCCGTCCCGGCGCGCCGACAAAGCGCGTCAGCCACCAGGAGGCGCCGCAGGTGGTGAAGATGCCAAGGCGGGTGATGTGATGCAGGCCGGGGCGGATGACCTCTCCGTCCGCCTTGGGCATCAGGAAGGCCACGTCGGGCAGGAACACCCGGTCCAGCCAGCCTTTCAGCATCGCCGGCAACCCGTACCACCAGGTCGGGTAGACGAAGATCAGCGTGTCGCACCATTCCAGATCGGCGCAGTGGTCTTCGACCGGGGCACGGTTCGCCGGCGTCTCCAGGTAGCCGGTCCATTCCGGCAGCGGCAGCACCGGATCGAACCCCTCGGCGTAAAGGTCGCGCAGGCGGATCTCGGCCCCGGCCTCGCTCAGGTGCTTCAGGACAAGGTCCCGGATCCCGGCGGTGAAGCTTTCGCCGGAAGGGTGGCAATAGACGACGAGCGCCTTCATCAGAAGGTCTCCATTTCCTGTCCGACCTGACCAAGGAAGGCCTTGCGGCGCACCTCGGTGGCCCGGTTCATGTCGTAGAGGGCCAGGAAGCGGCGCGAGGCCAGCCGGGTCGAGCCCCAGGCCGCCCGCATCACCGCGCGGCGCGGCGGATCGCCCGCCAGCCGCGCCTTCCAGCGCGCGCCCCCATAGGTGCAGACCGCGCCCAGCTTGCGGATGTTCGACAGCGCCGGCACCGTCACCCCGTTCTGCATCTTGAAGGAGACGCCCGGCAAATAGACCCGGTCGAAGAAGCCCTTCAGCATCGCCGGGTAGTACATGTTCCACACCGGGAAGACGAGGATCAGCGCATCGGCGGCGCGCAGGCGGTCCACGTAGCCCTGCACCGGCAGGGTGTTGACGTCGAGGTTGTGATAATTGCGGCGCTCCTCGGCGGTCAGCACCGGGCTGAACCCCTCGGCATAAAGATCGCAGTCATCGACCTCCCACCCCCCTTTCGACAGGCCCGCCACGGTCTGCGCATGCAGCGCCCCGGCAAAGCTTTCCTCGCAGGGGTGGGCATAGACCACCAGCGCGCGGCGTCCCATCACTCGGCCGCCTTCCGAAGCCCCGGCCAGGCGTACATCGTCTCATAGCCCCAGTCGGGATCATCCCAGGAGATCATCTTGCCCGGGTTCAGCAGACCCTTGGGATCGACCTGGCGCTTGAATTCCAGCTGGCGGGCATCGGTGGCCTGCCGCCCGCCCTCTTCCAGCGTGTAGCGGTGCGGGTTGAAGTTCGGGATGCCCATCGCCTCGTGCTCGGCGACGATGGCGTCCAGGCGTTCTTCGGTGGTGAACTTGACCAGCGTCAGCCCGGCCATGTTCACGCGGCCACCGCTGCGCGTCACCTCGATATGCTGGAGGCATTCGGGCGAGAAGGCCGCGCGCGCCTCCAGCACCTTCGCCACCGGATCCTCGGTCCCGTAGGAGGTTTGCAGATAGGTGATCGAGGGGTCGATCTTCATCGCGCGCAGGGTGGTGTGGTTCCAGCCGTATTCGAAGACATGACCGGGCGCCTTGGTCCACTGCGTCTGATCGCTGCGGTAGATCACCTCGGCGCCCGCGTGGCGGGCGGTGAAGGTTTCAAAGCCTGCCATCGACTGCGGCGCCACCATGATCGCCAGCACCGTCTGATCGGGCGTCACATGGGGTTTCACCCGCAGGAAGTAGTCATGCGCGACGGGCGGTTCGAAGACCGAGATCAGCTTCAGCAGGATGCCGTCCTGGCTGGCCAGATCGTAGGCATAGCGCAGCGCTTCACCGAAATCGGGGAAGGTCACGAACATGCCGACCCAGTCGTAGGCGGCGGTCAGCGGCATCTCCAGCTCGGTGATGATGCCGTTGGTGCCATAGGCATGGGCAACGCGGGTCAGGTCCTCTCCGGTGATCTCCTGGATCTGCGGCTCGGCCTCCATGGTCACGACGCGCAGGCGGATGATGTTTCCGGGATCGCGCAAGGACCCCCAGCGGATGCCCCCGACCCCGCCGGAGCCCCCGGCGACAAAGCCGCCGATGGTCGCGGTCGCCCAGGTGGAGGAGAACATGCGCAGCTCCTGCCCGCTGTCGCCCTTGCAGGCGGCATCGAGGTCGCGCAGCACGGCGCCGGGTTCGACCACGACGGAACCGGGGCGGATCTCCTTCACCTTGTTCATGTTGGCGAGGTTCAGCACGCAGCCCCCCGCCAGCGGCATGGCCTGGCCGTAGTTGCCGGTGCCGGTGCCGCGCGCGGTGACCGGCACGTCATGGGCATAGCAGGTCTTCAGCACCTCGATCACCTCGGCCTCGGAGGTGGGCGAGACGACGAAATCCGCCGTGACGTGATCCAGCCGCGCCTTCAGCACGGGCGAATACCAGAAGAAATCCCGGCTCTTGGCCTTCACCGAAACCGGCTTGGTGTCGAGGTCGAGGTGCGAAAGGGCTTTGATGCAGCCGTCGAGGTCCATGTCAGGCGATCCTCATGATGTCGTCGAGGTCCTCGTAATCGGGCAGCGTCGTGTCGATGCAGGCGCCTCCCACCATCACGAGGCGGTCATGTTGCGGACGCGAGAACAGCTCGGTCCAGTTGCGGGCATTGCAGATCACCATGTCGGCGCGCTTGCCCGGGGCGAAATCGGGGGTGTCGAAGCCGCAGGCGGCGGCGGGGTTCGCCAGGAAGCTGCGGAACCAGGGGTAGTCGGAATGGTCCAGATGGCCGATCCGCATCGCCTCGCGCATCACCTCGATCATGTCCAGATCGCCATAGGCGTAGAACGGGTCGCGGGTGTTGTCGGAGGCAAACGAGACGTTGATGCCGCGTTCGACCATCTCGTGCACCAGGGTGATGCCGCGGTTCCTGGGCGTGCGCCCGGCGTGGCGGTCCTGAAGGTAGAGGTTGCACATCGGCAGGGAAACCACGTCGATCCCGGCCTCAGCCACCAGGTCGAGGGTCTCCAGCGCCTCCTTCTCGGGCATGGTGGACAGCGAGCAGACATGGCCGACCTGAAGCTTGCGGTCATAGCCGCGCGCCAGCACCGTCTTCGCGATGTCGCGCAGGGTGTTGACGGTCGGGTCCATGGTTTCATCGACATGGATGTCGGTGTGCAGGCCGCGCGCATCCGCCGTATCAAAGAAGATATCCAGCTGCGCCTGAAGATCGGGGTTGGGATAGGTCACCGCGCCCAGGATGCCACCGGTCTTCGCCACCCAGTCCGCCGTACCCTGGAAGGCCGGGTCGGTCAGGTAAAGGCAGGTCACCAGGCAGGAGGCCTGTAGCGCGATCCGGTCGGCCCATTCCGCGCGCACCTCGGCAAAGAGCGGCCAGGCGATGCCGTCCTTGGGCGGCTGGCTGTCCAGATGGGTGCGGATCGCGCCGGTGCCATGGGCATAGGCCGATTTCAGCGCGAAGGTCATGCGGGCGCGCACGTCCTCGGTGGTCCAGCGGGCGGCGGCATCGGCGCCCACGGCGCCAAGCGCGCCCTCGAAGGTGCCCGTGGGGTTCGGCATCCGGGGCGTGATGTGCCCCTTGTCGAGGTGGGTATGCGCCTCGACGAAGCGGGGGAAGGCGATGGCGCCCCGCATGTCGATCTGCGGCAGGCCGGTGGTGTCGGCGGTGAACTTTCCGTCCCGGATCGCGACGGAGGCCGGCGCGAAGGGCGTGCTTGCCCCCACCAGGTAGCCGGGCACGGAAAGATTGGTCAGCCGGACGGGGCCGCCGGGAAGTTTGGGAAGTGCCATGTCTTTACTCTCGGTTCAGCGCACTTTCGTGCCACTTGCGCAGCGCCAGCCAGCTGACCAGCGAGGTCAGCCCGTAGATGATCACCCCGGTTGCCGCGATCAGGATCAGCCCCGCGAACATGCGGGGGATGTTCAGCCGGTAGCTGGCCTCCAGGATGCGGAACGCCAGCCCCGACCCGATGCCGCCGGTGCCGGCGATGTATTCCGCGACCACCGCGCCGATCAGCGCCAGACCGCCCGCGATGCGCAGCCCGCCCATGAAATAGGGCAGCGCCGAGGGCAGTTGCAGGTAGCGCAGCCGCTGCCAGCGGTTGGCGCGGTAGATGGTCATCAGGTCCGACAGGTTGTGATCGACCGATTTCAGCCCCAGCGTGGTGTTCGACAGGATCGGGAAGAAGGCCACGATCCAGGCGCAGAACAGCAGCGCGATGAAGCGGTTGTCGATGTAGATGAAGATCAGCGGCGCGATCGAGACGATGGGCGTCACCTGAAGGATAACCGCGAAGGGGGCAAAGGACATCTCGGCAAAGCGCGAGAGCGAGAAGATGACCGCGATCGCCACCCCCCCGATCACCGCGACGCCCAGCGCCATGGCGGTGATCTTCAGCGTCACCAGCAGCGCCGAGGACAGGATGCCCCAGTCGGAAAACAGCGTCTTCATCACCAGCCCCGGGCCGGGCAGGATGTATTTCGGGATGTTGTTCCAGACCACCAGCCGGTCCCAGTACCAGATCGCCAGCGCCATCACGAGGACGGGCAGCACGTATTTGGCGATCTTCTCCATCTTCTTGCGCCGGGCCTTGCGCTCTTCCTGGGCGTCGTGCAGGGGCCCTTCAATGGGTTCGGCGGCGGGGGTGGTGTCGGTCAGGCTCATTCTGCGGCCTCCGTGGCGCCGGTGGCGCCGTGCAGCGTGTCCGAGGTCTCGCGCGCGATGCGGGCATATTCCGCCGAGGTGCGCCATTCGATGCCGCGGGGATAGGGTTCGGGGACCTGGATCTCCTTGATGATGCGGCCCGGGCGGGCGGCCATCACCAGGATGCGGTCCGACAGGAAGACGCTTTCGAAGACCGAATGGGTGACGAAGATCACCGTCGCCCCGGTGCGCGCCTTCAGGTTCAGCAGGTCGTCGTTCAGCTTCTGGCGGGTGATCTCGTCCAGAGCCGCAAAGGGTTCGTCCATCAGGATCAGGCGCGGTCGGGTGACCAGCGCGCGGGCGATGGAGACCCGCATCTTCATGCCGCCCGACAGCTCGCGCGGATAGGCATTGGCGAATTTCTCAAGCCCGACGAGAGAGAGCGCCTCCTCGATCCGGTCCTTCACGGAGCGGAACGACTGGCCGCGCAGGCGGAACGGCGTCCAGACGTTCTTGGCCACCGTCGCCCAGGGCATCAGGGTCGGTTCCTGGAACACCACGCCCAGATCGTCGGCGCCCTGCCCCCCGGTCCAGTCGATCTTGCCGATGGAGGGCTCCATCAGCCCTGCGATCAGGCGCAGGGCCGTGGATTTGCCGCAGCCCGACGGGCCGAGGAGCGAGATGAAATCGCCCTCGTTCACCGTCAGGGACAACCGGCGGAGCGCGACGACCCCCTTGTTGAACGTCTTGTCGACAGAACGGACGTTCAGGATCGGCGCGCGGTTTCCGAGGTCAGCGATCATAAGGTTACTTCTTCAGATCCATGCCGACGCCCTTGTCCACGAACTGCTTCGTGTAGGCCTTGGAGATATCCAGGCCCGCCTTCACGACGCCGCCCTCGACCATCTTGTCGTAGAAGTCCTTTTCGCGGGCGTCGGTGATGGCACCGATGCCCAGGGTCAGCGCATCGCCCGAATCCACGATGCCCTGGTCCTTCATCGCCTGCACGGCGTAGTCGATGGCCTCCTGGGACATGTCGGGGTTCACCTCCTTGATCATCGCATCGGTCTTCGAGCGATCCCCGTAGAGGTAGTTGTACCAGCCCTTGATCGAGCCATCGACGAAGCACTGAACAACCTCAGGAGACTTGTCGATGGTGCCCTGCATGGTCTGGATCGTCGTCGCATAGGCGGTGTAGCCATGGTCGGCCAGCAGCCAGACATCCGGCGCCCAGCCGGTCTGCTGCTTGATGGAGAACGGCTCGGAGGAGACATAGCCCTGCTGGGCGGCATTCTCGTCCACGATGAAGGGGGCCGAGTTGAAGGTATAGGTCTGGCGCTGCTCGTCGGTGAAGCCGTAGGCCGCCTTCAGCCAGCTGTAATAGGGCGTGGCATCGGCCACGATCATCTTCATCGGCTTCAGATCCTCGAAGGTCTTGGCCTTGCCCGGGTGGGTCAGCAGGACCTGCGGGTCCTTCTGGAACAGCGCTGCCACATCGACCAGCGGCAGGTCCTGTTCGACGCCGAAGAAGGCGCCCAGGGTCGAGCCCATGTAGAAGTCGATCTTGCCGGCCAGCAGCAGGGCCTGGTTGTTCACCTGGGGACCGCCGGGCAGGATGGTCACATCCAGGCCGCAATCCTTGTAGGTGCCATCCACCACGGCCTGATAGAAGCCGCCGTGCTCGGCTTCGGCCACCCAGTTGGTGCCGAAGGTCACCTTGGTGAGGTCCTGCGCCGCCAGAGGGGCCGCCATCGCCAGAAGCGCGGCCGCCGAAGCGAGGTGAGTCCGGAACATGTTGTATCTCCCTGTCCTGTAGGCCCAGCCTTGGCGGGCGTCAGGGCGCATGCGACCGAAATTCGCAACAGGACACGGGATATTTCCCGCAACGGGTCATTTTTTGACTTTCCGGTCAGGGAGCTGCCTAACCCTTGGGCAATCCCGTGATCCCGGCAGAGGCCGGAGCGCTGCGCGCACCGGTCAGGCAGCCAACTGGAAGCAAAGGGAAAATGCCCCGCCGCCCGGTTCGGCACCGTTACGCTTTGACAGCCGGGCAGCGCTGTGAAACACCTGCCCCTGCGACAGGGGCGCCCCACAGGCTGAGACGGACCCTTTGAACCTGAACCAGATAATGCTGGCGGAGGGAGGCGCAGGGACCCCGCCAATGCGCCTCAGGTCCCGGCTCTTTCTTGCCGCTCATCATGTGCGAGAAAGAGGAGCGCCATGACCGAGCTGACCGAGACACGACTTTCCGAGACATTGGCGCATATGCGGGCCACGGCGCCGCTGGTGCAGAACATCACCAATTTCGTGGCCATGAACATTCAGGCCAACGTGATGCTGGCGGCGGGCGCCTCTCCGGCGATGGTGCATTCCAGCGCCGAGGCGGCGGAATTCGCCGGTATCGCCCAGGCCCTCAGCATCAATATCGGCACTGCCGACCCGGCCTGGAGCGGCGCGATGGAAGCCGCCGCGACCGCCTCCGTGGCCGGCGGCAAGCCCTGGGTGCTGGACCCGGTGGCGGTGGGGGCCACGGGCTTTCGCCGCACCCTCGGGGCGCGGCTGCTGGCGCTGCGGCCCAGCGTGATCCGCGGCAATGCCTCCGAGGTGCTGGCGCTGGCGGGGCAGCTGCGTGCCGGGCGCGGCGCCGATGCCGCCGACAGCGTGGCCGAGGCAGAGGCCGCCGCGACCCGTCTTGCCCTGCAGGCAGGCTGCACCGTCGCGGTGACCGGGCCGGTGGATTTCGTCACCGACGGCCACCGCGCGGCCCGCATCCGCAACGGCCATCCGATGATGCCGCGCGTCACCGCCCTGGGTTGCGCGCTGACCGGCCTGGTCGCAGCCTTCACCGTGGATCAGGATCCGTTCCGCGCCACCCTTGGCGCGCTGGCCTATTACGGCCTTGCCGGAGAGGTCGCGGGCCGCAGCGCCGAGGGTCCCGGCAGTTTCCAGGTAGCCTTCCTGGATGCGCTGCACGCGCTTGGCCCCAACGACCTGACCGCCGGCGCCCGGATCGAGGAGATCCCCGCATGATCCCCCCGCTCTGCTTCATCACCGATGCCGGTGCGCCGCGCTCTGCCCTGGCCCAGGCCGAGGCCGCGGCCCGCGCCGGGGCGCCCTGGATCCAGCTGCGCGACAAGACGCTGGCCGATGCCGACTTTGCCCGCCTCGCGCGCGAGATGTCGGACCGGCTGGCGCCGCTGGGCGCGAAGCTGTTCCTCAATGACCGGGTCGACGTGGCGCTGGCGCTGCGCACCGACGGGCTGCACATCGGCCAGAGCGATGGCGACCCGGCGCTGATCCGCGACCTGATCGGACCCGAGATGATCCTGGGCCTGTCCGTCGATACCGACGCCCAGCTGGCCGCGATCCCCGAAGGCATCGTCGATTACCTGGGCATCGGCCCGGTGCGCGCCACCGCCAGCAAGTCGGACCATGCCACGCCGCTGGGGCTGGAAGGCGCGGCGCGGATCATCGCCCGCACCGCCCTGCCCTGCCTGGCCATCGGCGGGCTGACCCATGCCGACACCGCGCCGCTGAAGGCCGCCGGTGCCGCCGGCATGGCCGTCGTCTCGGCGATCTCAAGGGCGCCGGACATGGGGCTTGCCACCGCCGAAATCCTGCAAGCCTGGAGCCGCGCATGATCCCCAATATCCTCTCCATCGCCGGATCCGATGCCTCGGGCGGGGCCGGTATCCAGGCCGACCTGAAGGCGATCGGCGCCAATGGCGGCTACGGCATGAGCGTGATCACCGCCCTGACCGCCCAGAACACCCAAGGGGTGCGGGCGGTGGCGCTGACCGACCTTGCGATGATCCGCGCCCAGATGCAGGCGATCCGCGACGACATCCGCATCGACGCGGTGAAGATCGGAATGCTGGGCAGCCCCGAGATCGTCCTTCTGGTGGCCGAGCTGCTGGCGGGGCTGGACTGCCCCGTGGTGCTGGATCCGGTGATGGTGGCCAAGGGCGGCGACCGGCTGCTGGCGGCCGAGGCCGTGGCAGCGCTGCGCAGCCACCTGCTGCCGCGGGCCAGCGTGATCACCCCGAACCTGCCCGAGGCCGCCGACCTGCTGGACACCGCAGAGGCCGACAGCCCCGCGCAGATGCAGGCGCAGGCCCGCGCCCTGCTGGCCCTTGGGCCCCGTGCGGTGCTGCTGAAGGGCGGCCACCTGCCCGGCGGCGCCTGCCCCGACCTGCTGGTCGATGCCGACGGCCAGCAGACCTTCGAAGCGCCCCGCATCGCCACCGCCAACACCCATGGCACCGGCTGCACGCTGTCCTCGGCCCTGGCGACCCAGCTGGGCCACGGCCTGCCGCTGGCCCGGGCCACCGCCGCCGCCAAGGCCTACATCACCGCCGCCATCGCCGGGGCGGACCGCCTGCGCGTGGGCCACGGCCATGGCCCGGTGCATCATTTCCACGCCCTCGAGAAGACCCCGACATGAGCTTTACCGACGACCTCTGGACCGCCACCGCCGAGCTGCAACAGCAGATCGCCGAGATGCCCTTCAACCGCGACCTGGCCGCCGGCACCCTGCCACCCGAGACCTTCCGCGGCTACATCATCCAGGATGCCCACTACCTTGAGGGCTATGCCAGGGTGCTGGCGCTGGCCGCCGCCCGCGCCCCCGATGCCGAAGCGATCCAGCAGCTTGCCCAGTCCGCCGGCAATGCCATCGCGGTCGAGCGCGGGCTGCATGCCCATTACATGGGCCTGTTCGGGGTCAGCGCGCAGGACTACGCGGCAACCGGCCCCTCGCAGGCCTGCGATCACTACGTCAGCTACCTGGCCGGGCGCGCCGCCCTGGGCGACTTCCCCGAGCTTCTGGCCGCCATCCTGCCCTGCTTCTGGATCTACCACGAGATCGGCCAGCAGATCGCCACCACCGCCGCCCCCGAAAACCCCTACCGCGCCTGGATCGACACCTATGCCGGAGAGGCCTTCGCCGAGGGGGTACGCAAGATGCTGGCGCTGGTGAACCGCACCGCCGGGGCCGCCAGCCCCGAAACCCGCGCCCGGATGCACGCCGCCTTCGCCCGCGCCAGCTGGCACGAATGGCACTTCTGGGACAGCGCCCATCACCGCCGTGGCTGGGCGCAGCCGTAACGCCCTGATCACGGACATTTTTCAAAGGCCTACGGTTTTCCGCCCTTCCGTGGGGCAAGTTCGGAAAATCCCCGCCACTTTCCGCAAGCGGGGGGAAGATTTCCCCCCGCACCTTCCTATATGCTGAAAGAACCCGGCGCACCGGAACCTGCGCCCCTGCCCCATACTGTCTCAAGACCCGAACGGACCCGCCCCACGACATGGAGATCGTCGCCCTTACCACCATCGTTGCCAGCCTCTTCCTGATCGTGGGGGTGTGCGAACCCCTCGCCGAGCGGCTGAAACTGCCCTTCACCGTGATCCTGGCCGTGGTCGGGATGCTGATCGGGTCGGGCGCAGCCGTCTTCCTGTCGGTGAACTTCGCAAATTCGCTGAACTTCATCGCCGCGACGATCACCGACCTGCCGATCAAGGCCAATGCCTTCCTCTACATCTTCCTGCCCACCCTGCTGTTCCAGGTGACACTGGGCATGGACATCCGGCGGATGCTGGACGACTGGGTGCCGATCATCCTGCTCGCGGTGGTGGCGGTCGTGCTCTCGACGCTGGCGATCGGCTTCTCGCTTTACTGGATGGGCATCGTCTCCATGGCGACGGGGTTGCTGGTGGGCTCGGTCGTCTCGACCACGGACCCCTCGGCGGTGGCCTCGATCTTCAAGTCGCTCTCGGCGCCGAAACGGCTGGGACGCATCATCGAGGGGGAAAGCCTGCTCAACGATGCTGCCGCCATCGCGCTGTTCGGCCTGTTCATCACCTTCACCATGGTCGCCACCCCCGAGCCGACGATCCTCGAAACGCTTGAGACCTTCCCCTACCTGGTCGGCGCCGGTGCCCTTGTGGGCTGGGTCATGGCGCGGATCGGCCTGTGGATCATGGCGCAGTTCAACCGTTTCGAACTGGCGCAGGTCAGTGTCTCGGTGGCGCTGCCCTATCTGTCCTACATCATCTCGGAACAGTTCCTGTCGGCCTCGGGCGTGATCTCGGTGGTGGTCTGCGGTCTGGCGCTGAACTTTACCGGCCCGGGTCGGATCGACCCGGTCCGCTGGGACAAGCTGCGCGAGGTCTGGGACCTGCTGGCGCACTGGGCCGGGGCCCTCATCTTCATCCTGGCGGCGATCCTGATCCCCAAGCTGATGGAGACCGCCACCTGGATCGACCTGTTTTATGTCGGTATCGTCGCCGTCGCGGCCATCGCCGCGCGCGCCGTGGTGCTGTTCGTGCTGCTGCCGCTGCTGACCCTCACCCGGCTCTCGCCCAAGGTCGAGACGCCCTACAAGATCGCCATTCTCTGGGGCGGCCTGCGTGGCGCGGTGACCCTCGCCCTGGCCCTGGCGGTGACCGAGAACCCGCTGATCCTTGATGAGACCAAGCACGCGGTCGGCATTCTGGCCACCGGCTTTACCCTGTTCACGCTGATCGTGCAGGGGATCTCTCTGCGCGCGGTGATCGGGCGGCTGAAGCTGGACCGGCTCTCGCCCATCGACGTGGCGCTGTCGAAACAGGTGGTCGCCGTGGCGCTGCAAAGCGTGCGCGAACGGGTGGCCCGCGCCGCCGAGCACCTGGACCTGACCAAGGAGATCGTGCGCGCCGAGGCCAAGGATTTCGCCGAACGCCTTGATGCTGCCGTCGATCAGGCGGAAAGCGAGGAAGGCATTCTGGACCGCGACCGCATCACCCTGGGGCTGATCGCCCTGGCCGGTCACGAGCTGGACCTGGTGGATCGCGGCTATGAAGGCGGCCTGATGTCGGCCAAGGTCTACGAACAGGTCCGCGCCCTGTCCGAGCGGGTTCTGGAAGGCGCGCGCTCTTCCGGGCGTACCGGCTACCGCGCCGCCTACCGCGAGGCCCTGGGCTTTGACAGCCGCTTCCGCATGGCGGTGTTCCTCGACAACCGCACGCGGATCTCGCGGCCACTGGCGGTGCTGACGGCGGATCGCTTCGAATTCCTGCTGGCGCAGCGGCTGGTGCTGAAGGGGCTGCACGATTTCATCGACACCCGCATCCGCCGCATCCACCGCCGCCGCGTCGCCGAACTGCTGCACGAGCTGGTCGAGCGCCGGATCGAAGCGGTGGAACAGGCCCAGGAGGCGCTGAAGCTGCAATATCCCGGCTATGCCGAGGAGCTGGAGCGCAAGTTCATCCGCCGTACCGGCCTGCGGCTGGAGCGACAGGAACTGGACGACCTGATGGAAGAGGGGCTGATCGGCCCCGAGCTGCACCTGACGCTGATCCAGAAACTGGATGCCAAGGCCAACCGCGAGCGGGCGCGCCCGAAGCTGGACCTGGCGGTGCGCAAGGTCGATCTGGCGCAGCAGATCCCGCTGTTCGCCGAATTCGACAAGGCGACGCTGAAGCAGCTGTCCAAGACCATGGTCACCCGCTTTGCCAGCCCCGGGGAAATCCTGCGACGGCGTTCGGACATGCCGCGTTCGGTCTTCTTCATCGCCTCCGGAGCGGTCGAGATCCGTGGCCCGAAGCAGACCAACCGGCTGGGCCGGGGCGACATGTTCGGCTCGATCTCGCTGCTGACCGGGGAACGGTATCGCGGCGATGTGCAGGCCATCGCGCCCACCACCCTGCTGGTGCTGGACGAGGCGCGCTTCCGCAAGATGCTGACCACCCGCAAGGGCATCCGCAAGGCGATCCTGCGCATGGCCGAGGACCGCGACATGTCCGACACCGCCCGCGAGAAGCTGCGCATCATGCTGGGCAACGAAGAAGAGCCGAGCGAGGACAAGGCCGCCGCAAAAGCCGCTAAACCGGCGGCAGAGACCCCGCCGCCGGTGCCCGAGAAGGCCGCCGAATAACCGCCCTCAGGAACAGCTTTTCGGCAGGGCCTCCTCGGGGGTCTTGTCGGAGGGCTGAAGCACCCCCTCGCGGATCGCGATCGGGGCGAAGGGCGGGGTGTCCTGGATCTGCGGATCGGGCTGGGCCAGCGTGTAGCAACCGGCAAAGACCTTCGCCGTGCCATCGGCATCGGTGGCGGTGATCGCGGCCGGAACGCTCCAGTAGGTCGTACCGGCAGCACCTTCGGGCTGCGCTTCGCCCAGCAGCAGCGTGACCGAGCGGGTGTCGGTATAGCCCGCCTTGAAGGTATCGTAATCGGGGCGTTGCTCCTGGGCGAAATAGCTCCAGGCGCGCAACACCTCGTGGCGGTCGATGGCGTTGTAATAGGAATGCAGCACTGCCTCGGGGGTGCTGCGGTCATCGCTGTAGGGGGGAAGCTGCGGCGCGTCCTGCGCCGCGGCAAGGCCGGGCGCCATCAGGATCGCCATCAGCCCAGGGATCAGCCGTTTCATCACGCGCGCTCCTTGTCGTGTTGGCGACAAGGTGGCGTTTCGGCGGAAAAAGTCACGCCAGGCGGCGACTTCCCGCCGTGCGCGCCGGGCCCAGCACCGGGGCGATCACCGCCACCAGCAGCGCGAAGGCGCCCAGCAGCAGGAAGGCCAGCCGCAACGATCCCATCTGCGAAAGCTGCCCGATCACCGGCGGGCCCAGCAGCATCGCGCCATAGCCCAGTGTCGAGATCGAGGCCAGCGCCTGTCCCGGCGGCACATCGGGATCCGAGGCCGCCCGGCTGACCGCCAGCGGCATCAGCGTGGCATAGCCCACCCCCATCAGCGCGAAGCCCGCCAGCGCCGCCGGCAGGCCCGGCAGCAGCACCGCCATGGCCACGCCAAGCGCCGCCGTCAGCCCGCCGCCCCGCGCCACCGGCACCGGCCCCGCCCAGGTGATCACCCGGTCTGCCAGCACCCGCGTCAGGAACATCGCCCCCGAGAAGACGGCGAAGCCCAGCGTCGCCTGCGCCTCGGTCGCGCCGATCCCCTGCGCCAGGAAGACCGCGCTCCAGTCCGCCATGGCGCCCTCTCCCAGACCCGAGGACAGGCCGATCAGCCCCACCAGCACCAGCGCGCCGCGCGGGATCGCGAACAGCTTGCCCTTGGACTTGCCCGGCGCGCGCTGTTCCGAGACCCAGGGAATGCGCATGAAAGGCAGCAGGATGCACACCATCACCAGCGCCGCGATCAGGAAATGCAGCGGCATCGGCGTGCCCAGCCGCACCAGCACGAAGCCGAGCGCCGCCGCCGTTCCGGTGCCCACGCTCCACATCGCGTGGATCGAGGACATCACCGCGCGGCCCATGTGGCGCTGCACCTCGGCCGCCCAGGAGTTCATGGTGACATCCATCGCCCCGTGCCCTGCCCCGAACAGGAACAGCGCCACGCCCAGGCCCACCGGCCCCGGCGCCACCGAGACGAACAGCATGGAGCCGACGATCCAGAAGGCCAGCCAGTTGGTGACCCGCCCCGCCCCCAGCTTGTCCGCCGCCCGGCCCGCCAGCGGGAAGGAGGCCAGCGCGCCGATGCCCAGCAGCAGCAGGTAGATCCCCAGAGAACCCTTGTTCAGCCCGTGCTGCTCCATCACGGCAGGCACGCGGGCGGCCCATGTGCCCATGCACATGCCGTTGAAGGCCATGGCGGCGGCGACCGCGCGCCAGGGGGTGCGAATGGCCATGAGCGGGCCTCCTGCAAGTGGCATCCGTGCGCACCGGCGGGCCGGGAGAACGGGCATGTGGTGGAATCCGGGCGGCGCGCAACGTCGCGGCGCCTCTCCCTTCGGACCGGCATCGCAGGTCACGCGATCACGCGCAAGTGACAGGAAGACGACGGCAGGGGCAAAAGCGCTCTTGCCTGCTGTGAGCGCTAGCAGCGGTTCAGGAGCGCGCCACCCGCCGGGCCCGCATCCGGGCGATCTGGGCCAGCGCCTCCGGCGGAGAGACCAGTGCGAAGATCTCTCGCATCATCTTCGCATCGGCCTTCAGCCCGGCCAGACGGCCCAGCTTCTGGGATTTCCAGGGGCTGTCGACACCGGGCCAGCGCACCACGGCGATGCGCAGCCCCTCGTGCAGCCAGATCCGGTTCATGAAGACCTCAAGCCCGAAACCCGGCAGGGCCGCGATTTCCGCGCTACGCGGCGCCAGCAGCGCACGCGGCAGCACGCGCTCCCCCGAGATGTAATCAAGACCGATGGCCCGCCAGAGCCAGGGAGAATTCCGCCGGAGCGAGATCGATACCCCGGCCCGCCCGCTGCGCACCGGGGCGATCAGCTGCTCCAGCGCCTCCGGGGTCAGGCCCTGAAGATCGGCATCCAGCAGCAGCAGGTGGCTGCCGCGGGCCTCGTGGATGCCGCGGGCCACGGCGCGGGACTTGCCGCCGTTCTGCGGCTGGCACAGCAGCCGGGCACGCGGATCGCCCGCCAGCGCCGTCTCGGCCTCCGACAGGGTGTCGTCGGAAGACCCGTCATCAATCACCAGGATCTCGTCCACCGCCGGGCAGGCGCGCAGCACCTCCAGCACGGGCCCGATGCGGCCCGCCTCGTTATAGGCGGGGATCAGGCAGGAGACGCTCAGTTGCATTTCCGGTGCATCCCGCGGCGGATGACCCAGGTGATGGCGACGACGCCCAGCACCCCGGCCATGATCAGGGATCCCTTGCCGATCCAGCCGTCGATCTTGGTGTAGGCCGAGCCCAGCGTGTAGCCCAGCACGACGAAAGCCAGGCTTTTGGGCACGGTGGCGATCAGGTTGTACCACAGGAACTGCGCCACCGGCATCTTCGCAAGACCCGCCGAGACCAGCACCAGAAAACCCGCCGAATGGGTGATCTTGCCGATGATCAGGGTACGTCCGCCCTTGACCTCGAAATGCTTTGCCAGCTGGGTCAGACGGGCGCGGTTCAGGCCGAATTTCAGCCGAAGCTTCGGCGGCACATGGCCCAGACCCCAGCGGCCAAGCGCATACATCAGCCCGTCCCCGAACAGGTCGGCGGCAATCACCACCAGTGTCAGGCTGACCGGATCGAACACCCCGCGCGAGGCCAGCCAGGCCGCGATCACGGTGACGATGGGACCTTCGATGACTGCGATAGGAGCGACGATCCAGAGACCCTTGGCCGACATCAGGGCCACGATGCTCTCAAGTCCGAACATGATGTCCTTTCGTGCGGGACGACTTCTTGCGGGTCACGGCCTGGCCCTGCCAGGTCAGCCCTCCTCCGAACCATGTGGCGTACCACACCACCGGCAGCAAGAGGTCCCGCAGGATCATGGCAAACAGATCCCGAAGCCCCGAGGGCCAGCCCGCCAGCCGCGCCATGCCCCATTCCATGCCGTACCAGCCGCACAGCAGGATCGGCACGGTCCAGTCGGGCAGCGCCCCCATGGACCACAGCCCCGCCAGCCCCACCACCGACAGGAGCGGGCCCTGAAGGATCTCGGCCAGGAAGATCAGCGGAAAGCCTTCGCGGCGGATCTGCGACCAGCGAAGCTGGCGCGCCCAGACGGTCCTGGGCGTGCGTTTCGGCACCGGCTGGTCGTAAAGGCGGTTGGTCAGGCGGACCCGCAGGCCCTGGGCGCGCACCATCTTGGTGGAGGCCACGTCCTCGGCGAGGTTGCCGGCCAGCGCCTGCACGCCACCGCCCGCCTCCAGAACGTCGCGGCGGTAGGCCAGCGTCTTGCCCTGGGCAAAGCCATGGCCAAGCGCGTCCGCCGCCAGCTGCCAGCGGGCCTGGTTGGTGTTCAGGAAGGCGCATTCCACGGCGGCCCAGACGTTTTCGGCACCGCGCCCGATCGGCGGCCCCGACACCATGCCGACGCCGGGTTCGAAACGCTCGACCAGGCGCCAGATGTAATCCTCGGGCAGCATCAGGTTCGAGTCGGTCATCACCACGATCTCGCCGGTGCTGGCCTCCCAGCCCTTCTCGACATTGTTGAGCTTGGGATTGCCGCTGAAATGACGATCACCGACCAGGATGCGGGCATTGACCTTCGGACGTGCCGCCATCAGGTCGCGGATGAAGGGCAGCGCCGGGTCGTCCCCTTCCGCCGCGCAGAACAGGATCTCGAGGTTGGGATAATCCAGCTTGAAGGTCGAGGCGAGCGTTGCCAGCTCGGCCGGATCAAGGCCGCGCACCGGTCGGATCAGGGTCACCGGGGGGCTTGCCAAGAAGGGACGCACGGGCGGTTCCGCGCCGCGATAGCGCCAGGCGGCAAGGGTCAGGGTCATCAGATGCACGGCCAGCGGGATCGCCACAAGCACCGGGCAGATGATCAGGAGGACGCTTTCCATATGCTTCCCTCCGACAGGGGTTCTGGACGCGCGGCGGCAATCGCCGGCGCAGGCTCTTCGGCCTCGTTGAGCAAACGCATGGTTCCATTGGACAGTTCCACCAGCCCGGTCTGGCTGTCCACCCAGTCCCCGCAGTTGGCGAAGAGGAAGCCCTGGCTTTCGCGCAGGGCCGGCTGGTGCGAATGGCCGCAGACCACGCCGTCGCAGCCATGGGCCCGGGCAAGCTCGGTCACGCGCGCCTCAAAGCGCGGCCCCATGGCAAGGAAGGAGTGGACGCGGTCGATTCCCCATTCGAGGAAGGTCCGCTGCGCCTCGGGCAGGTTGCGGATGCGGCGCAGCAGGTCGTTGGCGGCCCGCGCGGTGCCGTCGACGCGGCTGCCGAAACGGGTCATGAAGTGCCAGCGCAGCATGCGCGGATCGCACTGGTCGCCATGCACGACCAGGTAGCGACGGCCATCGGCGCTGTGATGGATCGCGGTTTCGGCCATGGTCCACTGGCGGATCGGAGACTGTTCCGCACGCCGCAGCATGGCATCGTGATTCCCCGTGAGATAGATCACCTCGGCGCCGCGTTCGGCATGGCCGACCAGCTCCATGATGATGGCATCATGGGTGTCGTCCCAATGCACCTTGCCGCCGTGCCAGATGTCGAAGATATCGCCGACCAGGTAGATCTTCTCGGCCTGGAAACGCCTTAGAAACCTGAGGATCCTGTCAGTCTGGGCGCTGCGTGCGCCAAGATGGAAGTCTGACAGGAAGACCGTACGGACAAGTTCGCGACCTGACGCTCGCGGCGCATCGAACGCCATGTCATGCTCCACATTTGCCGGCCCCGCATCGCTGCGGGCAACTGTTAAAGGGTATATGTCCGCAGAATATTTCTTCAATGTGACAGCGCTCGCAAAATACCCATCTCACGCAAGCTTGTAGCGTGTTACAGTGCAGGTGCAGCATCTCGGCCACACCTGCGGGTTGTACGCCTTTAGCCCTGCTGACGCAACGCGCGCCAGACCAGCCAGGTTTCCAGGTCGCCTGCAAAGGCGTTTATGTCGACAATGCCGCTGATCCCCGGCACCACGCCCGTCCCGGTATATTGCCAGAAGCTCCAACGTTCGTTGGGGTATCTTTCCGACGGGTGCCCGGCCACCGAGCGCAGCCAGAATTCGTAACCCACCATCGAGCCCAGGTCGTTATCGGCAAAGAAATCCGGTGTCGTATAGATCACCGGCGGGGTGCCGTAATGCGGTGTCACGATATTGACGAACTGGCGAATCTCCTGACGCACCGTCTCGGGGTCGGGGAAACGGCGGCAGGTCTTGGACTGGTGATTCCACTCGATGTCCAGCACCGGCGGAAGATCGCCGGGCACGTAGGGCACGTTCTTGATGTACCAGTTCGCCTGCTCTGCCGGGGTACGGCAGAAATAGAAGAAGTGGTAGGCGCCCACCGGCACGCCGGCGGCACGGGCGCGCGGCGCGTTCACCGCATAGCCCGGATCGATGTAATCGCCGCCCTCGGTGGCCTTCAGCCAGGCGAAGGCCACGCCATGGGCCCGGGCCTGGGCCCAGTTTATATCGCCCTGGTAGCGCGAGGCATCGATGCCGTGCACCTGGTAGAGATCCGGGGTCACGCCCTTCCATTCATGGGGCTTGGTATCCCCAAAGACCTTCGGGATGCCCTTGGCACGATAGTCCTGCGCGCGCAATTCGCGCGGCGCCGCCATCTTGCCGGTGCGGGGGCCCCCGGAACACCCCGCCAGAACGGATGCCGCGCACAGGGCCAAGACCCCTGCCCGGATGCTCCGCTGCATTGCCTGCATCTTATCTCCTGCCTCTCGCGTCCTGCCCGTTTTGCCCGCAACCTAGGGCGGTGGCACCGGCTTTCGACCGTGTTTTTTCCGGACCGGACCGCGCGCTTCTGTGGCGGCGCATCCGACCGGCGCGCACAGCCAGATCAGAGCCGCGTGCAACAGTCGAGGGGTGGCATGGAGACAGCCGCAAAAACGCGGGGCCTTGCCGGTTCGTCAGCGATGTTCGGAAGGAAGAGGAAGGGGGGAACGCGGCAGCCCCTAGGGAGGAGGAGTGGGGCTGCCGCTGATTTCCGAGGCTCAGGGAGGAGGAGGAGAGCCCCAGGAAAACCCTTCGACGTCAATGACGTCTTGTGAAGACTATGTGCCATGCCGCGGCGCACCGGGCAACCATCGCCACGTCAGACCCGCCTTGCGTCCAGCGCATGGCGCGTGTCAGACCGGCGCCCGGTCATCCGAGATCACCTGGTTGCGCCCCCCGGACTTGGCGGCATAGAGCGCCCGGTCGGCCCGGGCCACCACCTGTTCCGAAGAGCCCGCCGAAAGCGGCGCCACCACCCCGATGCTGACCGTCGCCGCGATCCGTTCGCCGCCCGGCAGCACGACCCCGCGCCGGGCAACCGTCTGGCGCACCCGCTCGGCGGCGGAAAAGGCATCCTCGGCGCGCAGACCCGGCAGGACCACGGCGAATTCCTCGCCGCCGTAGCGGAACACCATGTCGCTTTCGCGGGCCTCGGAGGCCAGGCTTTCGGCGACCTGACGCAGCGCCTCGTCGCCGGCCAGGTGGCCATGGGTGTCGTTGAAGCGCTTGAAGTGATCGACATCCAGCATCATCAGCGCAAAGCCGTTGCCGGGAGTTCCCAGCTTGTCGACCTGTTCATGCAGAACCCGGTCGAAGGCCCGCCGGTTGTTGAGCCCGGTCAGGCTGTCGGTCTCGGCTGCGAGCGCAAGGGCGGTCTCCTGCTGGACGATCTGGCGGGTCATGGCATTGAAGGCATTGGCCACCTTTGCCAGCTCCGGGGGCACGGTCACGTCGATCTGGCCCGTCCGGTCCCCCGAGGAAATGCTGAGTGCCCCGGCCACCAGCCGGTCGGTGCTGTTGATCAGCGCCCGGTCGATGATCTGCACCGCCGCCACCGCGAAAAGCAGCGTCAGCACGGCCGCGCCCGCCGCCAGGTATTCCAGCCGCCGGATCGCCGCCAGCGCCCGGGCATGGCTCTGCTCGTTCTCAAGCCGCAAATCTTCCGAGAGGATTTCCAGGCGGCGCGCCGTCTCGCTCACCACGTCCTCGAAGCGCTGCAACGCCGGATCGGAGGTTTCCGGAGAGCCCGGCTGCACCGCGGCGGCAGCCTTCAGCACCTCGTCCCATTCGCCCTCCGCGCTGCGCAGGACGGGGCCATAGCGGCCATAGCTTCCGATCGCGCCCTCCAGCGCCGCCAGGTGGCGCGCGACCTCGCCCTCGGTAACCTCGAAACGGCGATGAAAGCCCTCGGCCCCGTTGTCGGCATAGTCGTTGACGGCCGTGCTCAGGTCCCACAGCTCTCCCTGCAGGCGTTCGAGCGGCAGCATCACCCGGTGCTGCGCCACCAGCACGCTGCGGAAGGGCTGCGCGATCTGGCCGTGGAAGGTTGCATAGACCACCGCCCCCATCACGAAGACCGGCAGCAGGGCCACCAGCATCCCCAGCATCAGCCATGTCCGAAGGGAAAACCGGCGCATGGCCTCGATCAGTCCGGTTCCACGCTGTTGTGTCGTCATGCCTGCATCGCCCGATCGGTTGCGAAGATCCGATATATGTTTCCCACCCTGCCCCCGGGCTGTCGACCGGGAAACCGGCCCCGCCGGCGCAAGGTCTGCGGGGCACGCGCCGCTGCAACAGACTGCACGCACCCGTAACATCACGAAGCCGCGAGGCAGAAGTGATGCCCCCGGCCCGACCGGCCTGCGCAAAGCGCCGCTGTCCAGGCCCGATCTCCCCGACCGCCGCACCGGGAATTTCCTGATTTTTCAGGGACTGCGCCCAAGCCATACCGCCGGATCACCTTGCGAAACAAGGGCAAAACCACGTTTCCGTGAGGCACCTCCCCGGGATCACGACAGGGCGGAACCACGCAAATCCCGTCACCGACCTGTCACATGCGCCGTGCATCAGCGCCGCGACACCGCCCGGACACGGCCCGCCACGAGGGCAGGCAGACCCGGCACCGGTTGACGCTGACACAGCAAAGGAGACCCCATGTCCCTCAGCATGACCCGCAAGGCCCTTCTGGCCGGCGCCGCGCTTTTCTCCGTTTCGGCAGGTGCCGCCTGCGCCGCCGACATCTCGGGCGCGGGGGCGACCTTCCCCTACCCGATCTATTCCGACTGGGCGAAGACCTACCAGTCCGAGACCGGCACCGGCCTGAACTACCAGGCCATCGGCTCGGGCGGTGGCATCAAGCAGATCGAGGCCCGCACCGTGACCTTCGGCGCCTCCGACGCGCCGCTGAAGGGCGACGCGCTGAAGCAGAACACCCTGGTGCAGTTCCCCACCGTCATGGGCGGCATCGTCCCGGTGGTGCATATCGACGGCATCGAGCCCGGCAAGATGGTGCTGGACGGCCCGACCCTGGCCAAGATCTACATGGGCAAGATCACCAAGTGGGATGATCCGGCCATCGCCAAGCTGAACCCCGACCTGAAGCTGCCCTCCAAGGCGATTGCCGTGGTCTACCGTTCGGACGGCTCGGGCACGACCTTCAACTTCACCACCTATCTCGGCGATGTCTCGGCTGACTGGAAAAGCAACGTCGGCGTTGCGACCTCGGTCGAATGGCCGACCGGCATCGGCGCCAAGGGCAACCAGGGCGTGGCCGCCGACGTGGGCCAGACCGCGAATTCCATCGGTTACGTGGAATATGCCTACGCGCTGCAGAACCACATGACCTACACCGACATGATCAACGCCGCCGGCAAGCGCGTCGCCCCCAAGGCCGATGCCTTCGCCGCCGCCGCCGCCAATGCCGACTGGTCCAGCCAGCCGGGCTTCGGCGTGATCCTCGCCAACCAGCCGGGCGATGCGACCTGGCCGATGACCGCCGCCACCTTCATCCTGATGCATTCGGATGCCAAGGACGCGACCGCCTCGGCCGAGGCGCTGAAGTTCTTCGACTGGGCCTATGCGAACGGCGATGCCGCTGCCGGCAAGCTTGACTACATCCCCATGCCCGACAGCGTCGTGGCATTGGTCAAGCAGGAATGGCAGCAGATCCAGGGCAGCGACGGCAAGCCGGTCTACACCGACGCCACCAACTGACCTGGTTTCGGCCGGGCGGGACAGTGCTCCGTTCCGCCCGGTCCGACCCCGATGCGTCCCGCCTCCGGGACCGCCCCGCCCGCAAGGCGGGGCCTTAGCTTTGGAAAAGGCCATGACCGCCATAGACATTCCCCCGCCCCTCTCGGATCCGCGCGCCCGCGCCCTGCGCGCGGACCGGATCGCCCACGGGGTCAGCCTGGGCGCGGCCCTCGTGGTGCTTCTGGTGCTGATCGGCGTGACGCTCTCTCTGGCGGCGGGCGCCTGGCCCGCCTTCCGCGACCTCGGCCCCGGCTTCCTGACCGCGAAGGTCTGGAACCCCGTGACCGACAGGTACGGCGCCTTCACCGCGATCTACGGCACGGTGATCACCTCGGTCCTCGCGATGCTCATCGCGGTGCCCATGGGCCTTGGCATCGCGCTTTTCCTGACCGAGCTCTGCCCCCGCCCGCTGCGCCGCCCCATCGGCATCGCGATCGAGCTTCTGGCCGGCATCCCCTCGATCATCTACGGGATCTGGGGGCTGTTCGTGCTGGCGCCGCTCATGCAGCATACGGTCCAGCCGCTGCTGATCGCCACGCTGGGTAATATCCCCGGGATCGGGGCCCTTTTCGCCGGCCCGCCCTACGGCATCGGGCTGCTGACGGCTGCGCTGATCCTGGCCATGATGGTGCTGCCCTTCGTCGCCTCGCTGACGCGCGACATCTTCCTGACCACGCCGCCGATGCTGCGCGAGGCCGCCTATGGCATGGGGATGACCACCTGGGAGGTCACCCGCCACATCACCCTCCCGAAATCCGCAACCGCCCTGGTGGGCGGCATGATGCTGGCCCTGGGCCGGGCGCTTGGCGAAACCATGGCCGTCACCTTCGTGATCGGCAATGCCCACCGGATGCCCGCCAGCCTGCTGCAACCGGGCACGACGATTTCCGCCGCCATCGCGAACGAGTTCAACGAGGCCAGCGCCGGCGCCTACAGTTCGGCGCTGATCGCGCTTGGCTTCGTGCTGTTCGTGCTGACCTTCCTGGTGCTGGCCGCCGCCCAGCTGATGCTGCGCCGCCTGGCGCGCCGCAATGGCCGATAGGAGACCCCCGATGCTGTCCCCCTCTCCCCGCCTGCGCCGCCGCAAAGCGCTGAATGCCGTGATGATGCTACTTGCGACCGCCTCGGCCGCCCTCGGGCTGATCGTGCTGGCGCTGATCCTGGGCGATCTGTGCTGGCAGGGCCTTTCGGCGCTGAATGCCCATGTTCTGAGCCAGGACACCCCCGGTCCGATGTCCGAGGGCGGCCTGCGCAATGCCATCGTCGGCTCTTTCCTGCTCTCGGGGCTGGCGGTGCTGATCGGCACCCCCATCGGGCTGTTTGCCGGCACCTACCTGTCCGAATACGGCCGCTATTCGAAGCTGGCGCAGGTGCTGCGCTTCCTCAACGACATCCTGCTGTCGGTGCCCTCGATCATCGTCGGCCTCTTCGTCTACCAGGTGCTGGTGCGCCCGGTGGGCCATTTCTCGGGGCTGGCGGGGGCCGTGGCGCTGGCGATCCTCGTGGTGCCGACCGTCGTGCGCACCACCGAGAACATGCTGCGCCTCGTCCCCGACCAGTTGCGCGAAGCCGCCCTCGCCATGGGGGCCCCGCGCTGGCACATGATCCGCCGGGTGATCTGGAAGGCGGCGCTGTCGGGCATTGTCACCGGCGTGCTGCTGGCCATCGCCCGCATCTCGGGCGAGACCGCGCCGCTTCTGTTCACGGCGCTCTCCAACAGCTTCTTCAGCCTCGACATGACGCGGCCCATGGCTTCGCTGCCGATCACCATCTACCAGTTCGCCCTCTCGCCCTACGAGAACTGGCAGGCCCTGGCCTGGGCGGGCGCCTTCCTCATCACCCTCACCGTGCTGGCGATCTCGGTCCTGGCACGGGCCGTCACCGCGAAAGGAGACCGCGCATGAGCCCCGACACCCTCGACCTGACCCGCACCGAGGCCGCCCATTTCACCGGGGTGGCGCGCGCCGCAAAGCCGCGCCTCTCGATCCGGGGCCTCGATTTCCATTACGGCACCACCCATGCGCTGAAGGACATCACCCTCGATCTGCCCGGGAACCAGGTGACCGCCTTCATCGGCCCCTCCGGCTGTGGCAAGTCCACCCTGCTGCGCTGCCTGAACCGGATGTATTCGCTCTATCCCGGCCAGCACGCCACCGGAGAGATCCTGCTGGACGGCCAGAACATCCTGGCGCCGGGCACCGACCTCAACGCGCTGCGGGTGAAGGTGGGCATGGTGTTCCAGAAACCCACCCCCTTCCCGATGTCGATCTGGGAGAACATCGCCTTCGGCCTGCGCCTTGCCGGTCTGAAGGCCCGCAGCGAACTGGACGCCCGGGTCGAGGCCGCGCTGCGCGGCGCCGCCCTCTGGGACGAGGTGAAGGACAAGCTTCAGGCCTCGGGCCTGTCGCTTTCGGGCGGACAGCAGCAGCGGCTCTGCATCGCGCGCACAATCGCCACCAAACCCGAGGTCATCCTGCTGGACGAACCCGCCTCTGCGCTCGATCCGATCTCGACCGCGCGGCTGGAAGAGACCATCCTGGAGCTGAAGGAGCGATTCACCATCGCCATCGTCACGCACAACATGGGCCAGGCGCAGCGGGTCTCTCAGCGCACGGCCTTCATGTATCTGGGAGAGCTGGTGGAATCGGGCGAAACGGCACAGATCTTCGAAAGTCCCCGCGCAGCCCGTACCCACGACTATGTTAGCGGTAAATTCGGTTAAAAGCCCACAATATAGCAAGGACGCTTTTGCATCTTTCGAAGGTGCAGGTGCAGAGATAAGACTGTCACATTACGTTAACACTAAGTCACTGCAATCGCGGTGGCTTTTTTTTCGCCCTAGGACACTTTGTCCACTTGATTGCGCTAGCTCACCTCCTAGTTGCCGAAATATTCCGCAACGCAGCGATTGATTATTTAAGGGTTCGTAGTAAATCAGACCCCGGGGAGGAGCTCTCAACAAAGGGCCTTCACCATGGAGGAAAGCAAGACGCACGCGGACCAGCACCTCGACGTTCTGCTGGTTGGCGGCGGTATTATGAGCGCCACGCTTGGCGTGCTCCTGCAGGAGCTCGAACCGGGCTGGACGATCGGGATGGTCGAGCGTCTCGATTCCGTTGCCGAGGAAAGTTCGAACGGGTGGAACAATGCAGGGACGGGACACTCCGCCCTTTGTGAGCTGAATTACACGCCTCAGATGGAAGACGGCAGCGTCGACATCTCCAAGGCACTCAACATCAACGAACAGTTTCAGGTGTCGCGCCAGTTCTGGGCGCACCAGGTCGAAACCGGCGTGCTGAAGGAGCCCAAAAGCTTCCTCAACTCCACGCCGCACATGAGCTTTGTCTGGGGCGAGAAGAACTGCGCCTTCCTGGAAAGCCGCTACAAGGCGCTTTCCACGAACGCGCTGTTTGCCGGCATGAAGTTCTCTACCGATCGCGCGGAGATCGCCCAGTGGGCACCGCAGATGATCGAGGGGCTGGATCCGAACGAACCCGTGGCCGCCACCTGGGCGCCGCAGGGCACGGACGTGAACTTTGGCGAGATCACCCGCCAGTTCGCGACCGCGATGTCGCGTTCCGGGAACTTCTCCCTGATGTGCGGCCACGAGGTGACCGACCTGCACCGTCTGCCCGACGGCGGCTGGAAGGTGTCGCTGCGCGACACGCATACCCGCACGCGCAAGGTCATCAGCGCCAACTTCGTATTCCTGGGCGCCGGTGGCGGCGCGCTGCCGCTGCTGCAGAAGTCCGGCATCCCCGAGGCCGATGACTACGCCGGCTTCCCGGTGGGGGGCTCCTTCCTGGTCTGCGACAACCCCGAGGTCGTCGCGCGCCACAATGCCAAGGTCTACGGCAAGGCTGCCGTGGGCAGCCCGCCGATGTCGGTGCCCCACCTCGACAAGCGGTTCCTCGATGGCCGCGAAGTGCTGCTGTTCGGCCCCTTCGCGACCTTCTCGACCCGTTTCCTGAAGACCGGCTCGCTGCTGGATCTGCCGAAGTCGGTGACCGCGAAGAACCTGCTGCCGACCACCCAGGTGGGCGCCACCAACCTCGATCTGGTGAAATACCTGGTCGGGCAGCTGCTGCTGACCGATGCCGCCCGCATGAAGGCCCTGCGCGCCTACCTGCCCGCGGCCAAGGACGGCGACTGGAAGCTGTGGCAGGCCGGCCAGCGGGTGCAGATCATCAAGAAGGAAGCGGGCAAGGGCGGCACGCTCAAGCTCGGGACCGAGATCGTCGCCTGTTCGGACCGCTCGATTGCTGCGCTGCTGGGCGCAAGCCCGGGCGCCTCGACCGCTGCGCCGATCATGCTGGAACTGCTGAAGAAGGTCTTCCCCGAGCGCGTGGAGGCCGACTGGCAGGCCAAGCTGCGTCGCATCGTGCCCAGCTACGGCCACACGCTGCACGAGGACGCCGTGGCAGCCGCCCGCAGCTGGAGCGAGACCTCGCAGGTGCTGGACCTGCCGGCCCCGCCGCCCGAGATCGCGGCCCTGGCCGAGACCCCGGAGACCGTCCTGCGGGTCGCCGCCGCACGCTGAGACCGCCTGCGGGGGCCCCTGCCCCCCGGGCATCAGACAGACATGAAAACGGCGGGCCGGTTGATCACCGGCCCGCCGTTTTCGTTTGGTCGTCGCGGGAAAGGCAGGCCGGGTCGCCCCGGCCCTTCCCGTCTCAGCCCAGCTGGTCGACGTCGCGCACCGCGCCCTTGGCCGCCGAGGTGGTCAGCGCCGCATAGGCCTTCAGCGCGGCGGACACCTTGCGCTTGCGCGGCGCCGCGGGCTTCCAGCCCTTGGCTTCCTGCGCCGCACGGCGGGCCGCCAGGGTCGCATCATCCACCACCAGGCGGATCGAGCGGTTCGGGATGTCGATCTCGATCGTGTCGCCATCCTCGACCAGGCCGATGGTGCCGCCCTCGGCCGCTTCCGGAGAGACGTGGCCGATCGACAGGCCCGAAGTCCCGCCCGAGAAGCGCCCGTCGGTCAGCAGCGCGCAGGCTTTGCCCAGGCCCTTCGACTTCAGGTAGGAGGTCGGGTACAGCATTTCCTGCATCCCCGGACCGCCGCGCGGACCCTCGTAGCGGATCACCACCACGTCGCCCTCCTTGACCTTGCCGGTCAGGATGTTGTTGCAGGCCGCATCCTGGCTTTCGCAGACATGGGCCTTGCCGGTGAACTTCAGGATCGAGGCATCGACGCCTGCGGTCTTCACGATGCAGCCGTCCTCGGCGATGTTGCCGAAGAGCACGGCCAGACCGCCGTCCTGGCTGAAGGCATGTTCCTTGGAGCGGATCACGCCCTTCTCGCGGTCGGTGTCCAGCTCCTTGAAGCGGTTGTCCTGGCTGAAGGCCTGGGTGGTGCGCACGCCGCCGGGGGCCGCCTTGAACAGGTGCTCGGCCTCGGGGTTGTTGGCGACCTTGATGTCCCAGTGCGCGATCGCCTCGCCCATGGTCGAGCTGTGCACGGTGGCGCAGTCGTTATGCAGCAGGCCGGCGCGGCTCAGCTCTCCCAGGATCGAGAAGATGCCACCGGCGCGGTGCACGTCCTCCATGTGGACGTTCTCGATGTTGGGCGCGACCTTGCACAGGCAGGGCACCTTGCGCGACAGCTGGTCGATGTCGTCCATGGTGAAGTTCACGCCGCCCTCGTTGGCGATCGCCAGCAGGTGCAGCACGGTGTTGGTGGACCCGCCCATGGCGATATCCAGGCTCATGGCGTTCTGGAACGCCTTGAAGGTCGCGATCTCGCGCGGCAGCAGGCCGGCTTCGTCCAGCTCGTAGTGGCGGCGGGTGATCTCGACGATCTTGCGGCCGGCTTCCAGGAACAGGCCCTTGCGGTCGGCATGGGTGGCGAGCGTGGAGCCGTTGCCCGGCAGCGCCAGGCCAAGCGCCTCGGCCAGGCAGTTCATCGAGTTCGCGGTGAACATGCCCGAGCAGGAGCCGCAGGTCGGGCAGGCGTTTTCCTCGATATGCTGAAGCTGCGCATCGGTGTACTTGTCCGAGGCGGCGGCAACCATGGCATCCACCAGGTCGATCTTCTTGGCTTCCAGATCGGCGATGTCGATCTTGCCGGCCTCCATCGGGCCGCCCGAAACGAAGATCGCCGGGATGTTCAGCCGCATCGCGGCCATCAGCATGCCGGGGGTGATCTTGTCGCAGTTCGAGATGCAGACCATGGCATCGGCGCAATGCGCGTTGACCATGTATTCCACCGAATCCGCGATGATCTCGCGCGAGGGCAGCGAATAGAGCATCCCGTCATGGCCCATCGCAATCCCGTCATCGACCGCGATGGTGTTGAATTCCTTGGCAACCCCGCCGGCCTTCTCGACCTCGGCGGCGACCATCTGGCCCAGGTCCTTCAGGTGCACGTGGCCCGGCACGAACTGCGTGAAGCTGTTCACGATGGCGATGATCGGCTTGCCGAAATCGCCCTCCTGCATGCCGGTGGCGCGCCAGAGGCCGCGGGCCCCTGCCATGTTGCGACCATGGGTACTGGTTCTCGAACGATACTGGGGCATCGAACCCTCCCGTAGATTCAGTTGGCGCGCAGGATACCCCCCTCGTTTCTTAGAGTGAAATATATTATTGTGCCCCGATTAGGTCGTGGAGAGTATCAATGGATGTCCGCCAGCTGCGCCATTTCCTTGCCGTGGCCGAGGTTCTGCATTTCGGCCGTGCCGCCGGGCGGCTGGGCATGACCCAGCCGCCGCTGTCGCAGTCGATCCGCGCCCTGGAGGCGGAACTGGGCGCGGCGCTGTTCGAACGCACCAAGCGCTCGGTCGCGCTGACGCCCTTCGGGGCGCAGTTCCTGCCCCATGTCGCCGCCACCCTCGCCGATCTCGACCGGCTGGGAGAGACCGCGCGGCAGATCCTGTCGGGCACCTCGGGGCGGCTGGAGCTGTCCTTCGTCTCGACCGCCGACTATTCGATCCTGCCGGCGCTGGTGCACCGCTTCCGCCAGCTTTACCCCGAGGTCGAGCTGGCGCTGAGCGAAGCCACCAGCGACATGCAGATCGCCGCCCTGCGCGAGGGGCACGGACAGGCCGGGCTGATCATTCCCGCGGCCACTGATCCGCTGCCCGAAAGCTTCCTTTACCGCCGGCTGGTCTCGGAACCGCTGGTCGCCGCCGTGCCGGAGGCCTGGCTGACCTCGGGACGGCTGCCCACGGATCATGGCCTGCTGCCGCCCGAGGCGGTGATCTCCTCTCCGCTGATCGTCTTTCCGCGCCGCGCCGCGCCCTCGTTCTACGATCTGGTGACGGGCTATTACGCGGCCTGCGGCGGCACCGCCCATGTGGTGCAGCAGGCGATCCAGATGCAGACCATCATCAGCCTTGTGTCCGCCGGGATGGGGATCGCGCTGGTGCCGGCCTCGCTGAAGCATCTGGCGCGGTCGGGCGTGCGCTACCTCGATCTGCTGGGCGATGTGCCCGAGCTGGAAACCGGGCTGGTCTGGCGGCGCGACGACAGCAGCGCCACCCTGCGCAACTTCCTTGAAATGACCCGGGCGCTGGATCTGCCCGCCGCCCCGGCTTGAAACCCCGCCTGCGCGGGGCAATATACATTCCAGCATCTGGAAGGCTGACCCGGAGACCAAGATGAACATCAGCGACGCCGCCCGTCACAGCGGCCTGCCCGCCAAGACCATCCGCTATTACGAGGATATCGGCCTGATCACGCCCGAGCGGCGCGCCAACGGCTACCGCGATTTCTCGGATCAGACTCTGGACCGGCTGCGGCTGCTGGCGCAGGCCCGGCTGATGGGCTTTTCGCTTGAGGAATGCCGCAAGCTGCTGGCGCTGAACGCCGATGAACACCGCGCCAGCCGCGACGTGCGGGCGCTGGCGGAACAGAACCTCGCCTCCGTGCGCGCCAAGATCACCGAGCTTCAGGCGCTGGAAGCCCGTCTGGAAGGGCTGGTGGCGCAGTGCCATGGCGATGACGACCCCGAATGCGCCATCCTCGACGGGCTGACCGGCACGGCGCCGGGCTGCGCCGCGCGCTAGGGTCTACGGCAGGGCAACCTCGAAGGTGCGGATCACCACCGCGTCGAACGCCGGACGGCGCGGCGTCAGCGTGCCGACGATGATGCGACGCGACAGCCAGGCCCAGGGCCGCTCGGGTGCCAGCACCGAGACATGAGACAGCGCATAGCGCGCCATCCCGGGCCGCTCGTCGATCAGCACGCGGTTGCGCAGGGTCAGCACCGTGCCCTCCGGGACCTCGATGTCATAGAGCGCATCCAGCTCGCGCACCCCGTCGGGCCGGTCAAGCTGCCGGTCGGCGCCGCCGGGCAGAACCCGACCGTGCAGATCCTCCAGCCCCGGGCCACCGCGGAAGGCGCCGCCCAGGATGTCGATGCGGCGGCGCGCGCCATAGGGCCCCTGCCCCAGCTCGATCCGGGGACCGATCCTGATCCCGGCCTCCCACAGCAGGCGGCAGCCGGGGCGGGTTTCGGGCACGCCCTCCAGCATCTGCGCCAGTGTCGGGGTCATGCCGGATCCCCGAGCGGTGCGAGGGTCGCCCGAACGTCCGCGCTGCCCTGCAGCGCCGCCATCGCAGCGCCCGAAGGCCCCTCCAGCACCTCGCGGGCGGCCTCGGCGGCACAGCATCGCCTCCGCATGGGCCAGGAACAGCGCCCCATCGGTCGTCATCGACAGGGCCCGGGTGGTGCGGTGCAGCAACCGGCGCCCCAGTTCCTCCGCCAGCGCCGCCAGCCGGCGCGAGCTGGCCATCGGCGCCAGCCCAAGGTGTTTCGATGCCGCCGAGAGGCTGCCAAGGCGCACCGCCTGCACGAAGACGGCGACATTGGTCAGATCCATCATACCTCCATATGATATTCCGGCACATCGGAATGGCTGACTAATGATATGAGCCTGCCTTCGCTATCTCGGGGCAAGCGCAATCCTGCCCTTCTTCCTGCGATTTCAAGAGACCCCGATGACCTCTGTTCCCGACACCCCCGCCCTTGAGGCGGCCCCTCGGCTGTCGCGCGGCCTGCTGCTGGCCATGTCCGTGGCCGCCGGCGCCGCCGTGGCCAACATCTACTACAACCAGCCGATGCTGGAGATCATGGAGCGGGACCTGGGCGGTCGGGCCACCGCCCTGGTGCCGATGGCGACCCAGCTGGGCTATGCTGCGGGGCTGGTGCTGCTGGTGCCGCTGGGCGACGTGCTGGCGCGCCGGACGCTGATCCTGGTGCAGTTCCTGGCCCTGGCGGTGGCGCTGGCCCTGGCGGCGCTGGCCCCCGGCGGCACGCTGCTGCTGCTGGCCTCGCTTCTGGTCGGGGCGACGGCGACGGTGGCGCAGCAGATCGTGCCCTTCGCCGCCCACCTTGCCGGGCCCGAGCGGCGCGGCGCCGTGGTCGGCACGGTCATGGCGGGGCTGCTGGCCGGCATCCTGCTGAGCCGCACCATCGCCGGTCTGGTCGCCGAATTCTGGGGCTGGCGCGAGATGTTCGCCCTGGCCGTTCCGGTGGCGGCCGGGATCGGCCTGGGGCTGGCGCGGCTTTTGCCCGCCGAGGAGACCCAGCCCGGCACCCGCTACCTGGGCCTGCTGAAAAGCCTCGTGCATATCTGGCGCGCCCAGCCGGTGCTGCGGCTGGCGGCGCTCACCCAGGCCCTGCTCTTCGCCTCCTTCTCGGCCTTCTGGACGGTGCTGGCGCTTTACCTCGGCAGCCCGAAATTCGATCTTGGCGCCGATGTGGCCGGGCTGTTCGGCCTGATCGGCCTGTCCGGCATCGCCGCCGCCCCGCTGGCCGGACGGATCGCCGACCGGCGCGGCCCGCATCTGGCGATCCTGCTGGGCGCGGCCCTGACCCTGGCCTCCTGGCTGATCTTCGCCCTGTGGTCCGGGCTGACCGGCCTGGTGATCGGGGTGATCCTGCTGGACTTTGCCGTCCAGGGCGCGCTGATCTCGAACCAGCACGCCGTCTTCGCCCTGGGCACAGAGATCCGCGCCCGCGTCACCACCCTCTTCATGGGCGCGATGTTCCTTGGCGGCGCGCTTGGATCCGGGGTGGCAAGTGCCGCCTACCAGGGCGGCGGCTGGCCGCTGGTCAGCCTGGCCGGAGGGGCGCTGGCCGCGCTGGCGGTGCTGCTGCAGCTTGGCTTCCGGCGGATCCGGTAGCCCGATGCGATGCGCCCCGACCTGCCCCTCAGCCACCCGGACCGAAATCGAAACTGTCCAGATCGCGGATATAGGCCTCGAAGAAGTCGGTGAAGGTTTCCACCAGCGGCGGCAGCTTGTCGTAGGGCGGATAGTAAAGCATCAGCGTCAGCGGCGGCAGCTGCCAGTCCGGCAGCACCGCCTCCAGCCGCCCCGAGGCCAGCCCGTCATGCAGCAGGAACTCCGGGAGATTGACCAGCCCGTTGCCCGACAGCGCCATTTCATAGAGGAACTCGCCGTTGTTGGAGACGATCTCGGCGCCGGCGCGCAGCTGGCGGCGCAGGCCGCCCCGGGCAAAGGTCCAGGTCTCGGCGCCACCGCCCGCGTCGTAGGACAGGCAATGCTCGGGCAGCAGCTCCTCGGGCTGGTCGGGGCGCGGGATGCGCTCGAACAGGGCGGGCGCGGCCACCACCCGGCGCGGCACCTCGCAGATGCGGCGCCAGATCGTCGACTTGTCGCCCGGCGGATCGGCGATGCGGATCGCCAGGTCGCAGCGTTCATCCAGGATGTCGACCAGCCGGTCGGTCAGCTGCAGGTCCAGCGTGATATGCGGATAGGCCAGCCGGAAACTGGCCAGCAGGCCCGGCATCAGCCGCATCCCGAAGGACATCGGCGCGTTGATCGCCAGCCGTCCGCGATCGGGCCGGGTGGTGCGGGTGACCTCCTCGGTGACGCGGTCGAAGTCCTGCACCACGGGCCGGTAGCGCGCCGCAACCATCGCCCCCGCGCCGGTCAGCGACACCTGGCGCGTGGTACGCAGCAGCAGCTGCTGGCCCAGATCCTGCTCCAGCTGGGCGATGATGCGGGTGACCGAGGCCGGGGTCATGCGCAGGCTGCGCGCGGCCCCGGCAAAGCTGCCCTGTTCGATGACGGTCAGGAAGACCCGGATCGGCTTGATGCTCTGCATGGCGCCATGATTGTTACCATTTTTCGACATAGTAAATGGAAAACAGTTTCTATTCTTCAAAAGAGTACACCGGCCTATCTTGGCTTCAACAGCGAACCTCATCGAAGGAAGATCAAGATGATCAAGGATATCAAGGGCCTGCACCACGTCACCTCGATGGCAGCGGATGCGGCACAGAACAACCGTTTCTTCACCGAAACCCTGGGCCTGCGCCGCGTCAAGAAGACCGTCAACTTCGACGCCCCCGAGGTCTATCACCTCTATTACGGCGACGAGATCGGCACCCCCGGCTCTGTGATGACCTATTTCCCCTTCGGCCAGATGACCCAGGGCCGTCGCGGCACCGGTGAGGTCGGCGTGACCGAATTCGCCGTGCCCGAAGGCGCGCTCGGCTTCTGGAAGGACCGCCTGGCGGCGCAGGGGGCGAGCGGGCTGAAGGAAGACAGCTTCCTGGGCGAGAAACGCCTGGAATTCGCCGGGCCCGATGGTGATGGCTTTGCCCTGGTGGAAAGCGCCGATCGCGGTCGCACCGCCTGGACCGGGGCCGGCGTGCCCGAAGAGGCCGGGATCCTGGGCTTCCACGGCGCCCGGATGCGGCTGCGCGACAGCGCTGCCACCGCCGAGCTGCTGGGCTTCATGGGCTACCAGAAGGACGAGACCCAGGGCGACGTGACCCGCTACCGGATCGAGGGCGGCAATGCCGCCGACACCATCGACCTGGAGGCCGTCTCCGGGGGCCGGGCCGCCGCGCAGGGCGCCGGATCCGTGCACCACATCGCCTTCGCGGTCGAGGATCGCGCCGCCCAGGCCCGGGTCCGCGAGGCCCTGCTGGACACCGGCTACCAGGTGACCCCGGTGATCGACCGCGACTATTTCTGGGCGATCTACTTCCGCACCCCCGGCGGCGTGCTGTTCGAGATCGCCACCAACGAGCCCGGCTTCGACCGGGACGAGGATACCGCCCACCTCGGCCAGGCCCTGAAGTTGCCGGCGCGCTACGAACCCTACCGCGCCCGCATCGAAGAGCTGCTGCCGCCGATCGGAGCCTGATGTCATGAGCATGACCACCCTTGATGCCTACATCGCCCGCACCCGGGCGCCCGACCCGGGGGCGCCGCTGATCTTCGCCTTCCACGGCACCGGCGGCGACGAGAACCAGTTCTTCGACCTGGTGCGCCAGATCCATCCTGGGGCGGGCATCGTCTCGCCCCGGGGGGATGTTTTCGAAGGCGGCGCGGCGCGGTTCTTCCGCCGCACCGGCGAAGGCGTCTACGACATGGCGGACCTGGCGCGGCGGACGGCGCAGATGGCGGAATACGTCGCGGCGCACAAGGCCGCCCATCCCGGCAGCCCGGTCTACGGCTTCGGCTATTCCAACGGCGCCAACATCCTGGCGGCGGTGACCATGGCGCAGCCCGGGGTGTTCGACCGGATCGGCCTGCTGCATCCCCTGATCCCCTGGAGCCCGCAGCCGGTGGACCTGACGGGCCGCAGGGTGCTGATCACCGCCGGGCGACACGACCCGATCTGCCCCTGGCCGATGAGCGCCGAACTGCTGCGCTGGTATGCCGATCAGGGGGCCGAGGTGACCTCGCAGGTGCATGAGGGCGGCCACGAGGTCCGCCCGGCAGAGATCCGCGCCCTGGCCGACCTGCTGGCCGGCTGATCCTGCGGCCGCGGGGCGCGCCCGCGCCCCTCCCCCCGTGTCGAAAGCGGTAGGAATCGACAAGACCCGATCCCGCCCGCGTAGCAAACTGCACCTGCGCCGGCCGGCGCGGGCGCCCCCGTCCCCGATGCCCCCAGCGCCCAGGAGAGACTGCATGACACCCCGCCAAGACATGCGCGCGGGCATCGGCCCCGCCTTCGGGCTGAACGCCGCCCCCAGCCTGTCGGTACGTCCCACCGGCCAGGCCCGGCTCTGCGCCAGCCTGATCGAGACCGCCGCGCCCGGGCCGCTGGGCCAGGAAGTCCACCTGGCGGCGCGGGATGCCTATTTCCTGATGCTCTACCTGGCGCCCACCCGCCATGCCGACATCCGCCCCGATGGCAGTCGCGGCCCCGAACGGCTGTTCCCGCGCCGCTCGGCCTGCCTGGTCGACCTGAGGGAGGGCGCGGCGATCTGCCTGCGCCAGCCGCTGCGAGGCATCGCCATCCTCTGCCCGAAGGTGCTGCTGGCCGGGGTGGCAGAGCTGTCGGACACCGGCGGCGCGCTGCTGCGCTGCCTGCGCGGCAGGATCGATCCGGTGCTGGCCGCCCTGGCCCAGGCGCTGCTGCCGGGCTTCGGCCCCTGCCGCCCGGGCGAAACCGCACTGCGCCCCATCGCCTTCGCGCTCTGCGCCCATCTTGTCCACAGCTATGGCCGTCCCCCGCCCGGGGTCGTCCGCCCGTTCCCGGGCTCCGGCGGAGGCCCCCGCCAATGACCCCCCAGCCCCCGACCCTGGCCCTGTCATCGATGACCGTGCGCCGCCTGCGACAGCAGCGCGCCGCCATCTCCCTGCCCGCGCCGCCCCCGGGCGAGGACGGCTTCCTGGTCGAGGTGCAGATGAAGGCCCTGCCGATGCAGCGGCTCTGGCGCGACGGCCAGCTGATCGACGAGGGGCCCTGGCCGATACGGGCGATCTCGATCCGCGACCTGCGCTCGAGCTGGCGCGCCGACTACCCCGAGGGCCGCGATGCCATCGCCTTCCGCATTCCCTTCACCGGGCTGCGCGATTTCGCCGAGGCCGCCGGGCGCCCCGAATTCACCTCTCTCAGCGCGCCGCATGGCACGCCGGATGCCGCCCTGCACGGGCTGGCCCAGGCGCTTCTGCCGGCGCTGAAGCAGCCCGAGGAGGCCAGCCGGCTGTTCCTCGACCAGATGGGCTGCGCGGTGCTGGCGCATCTGGTGCAGCGCTATGGCGGGGTGCGTTTCCCGGCGCCGCGCAAGGGCGGGCTGGCGCCCTGGCAGGAAGCCCGCGCGACCGAGCTGCTGGCCGCCCGCCTGACCGGTCAGGTCTCCCTCGACGAGCTGGCCGAGGCCTGCGCCCTGTCGCGCAGCTACTTCGGCAAGGCCTTCAAGATCAGTTTCGGCAAGACGCCGCTGCGCTGGCTGACCGAATACCGCATCGCCCATGCCCGCGACCTGCTGCGCAGCCCCATGCCGATCTCGGAGGTGGCGCTGGCCTGCGGCTTTGCCGACCAGAGCCACCTGACCCGGGTCTTCTCGGGGATCATGGGAGAGGCGCCGGGCACCTGGCGCAAGTCCTGTACCGCCACCCCCCGCACGCGCCCTGCCGAAACCGGGACGCTGGGCACCGCGCAGCCCAACGCCCTGCCCTAACCCGATCGTTCAATCCGCCCATCAAGGCCGTTCCGGGCCAGGGCCCGTCCCTTCCGGTTTTCTCTTTTTTGTGAACAGCTTGCCCATTTTCGTCACGGTCGGGCCCGCACCGTTCTTTCAAGATCATTTCGTCAAAAACAGGAGCCTCACAGACAAGAGTCCCCGCGCCGGGATCGTTAGCCTGCTGACAGTTGCCCGGACCTTCCGACGGTCCCGCCCCCGTTCCTCACATTCGGAGCCTGCCGATGCGGATCTACCTGATCTCTCTCGCCACGGGCCTTCTGGTCGGCGTTCTCTACAGCCTGCTGTCGGTACGTTCACCGGCGCCGCCGGTGATCGCCCTTGTCGGATTGCTGGGCATCCTGATCGGCGAACAGAGCATACCGCTGCTGCGTCACTGCCTGCAGGGCGGGACGGCGGATGCCGCCTGGATCCGGACGCAATGCCTGCCGCACCTGTTCGGGCGGCTGCCGCAGGGCGACGCACCCCCTGCCGCCCCCGACAGGGACTGACCTTCTTTTCTCCTCTCCCAAAAGGAATTCACGCCATGGGTTTCGTGACCACCAAGGACAATGTCCGGATCTTCTACAAGGACTGGGGCCCGAAGGATGCCCGCCCCATCGTCTTCCACCACGGCTGGCCGCTCAGCTCGGATGACTGGGATGCGCAGATGCTGTTCTTCCTGTCGAAGGGCTACCGGGTCGTGGCCCATGACCGCCGCGGCCATGGCCGCTCCGATCAGGTCTGGGACGGCCACGACATGGACCATTACGCCGCCGATGCCTTCGCCGTCGCCGAGGCGCTGGACCTGAAGGACGCTGTCCATATCGGCCATTCCACCGGCGGCGGTGAGGTCGCCCGCTATGTCGCGCAATACGGCCAGCCCGCCGGCCGGGTCGCCAAGGCGGTGCTGGTCTCGGCGGTGCCGCCGCTGATGCTGAAGACCGAAACCAACCCCGAGGGCCTGCCGATGGAGGTCTTCGACGGCTTCCGTGCCGCCCTTGCCGCTAACCGCGCGCAGTTCTTCCGCGACGTACCGGCGGGGCCCTTCTACGGCTTCAACCGCGACGGCGCGGAGCCCCAGGAAGGCGTCATCCAGAACTGGTGGCGCCAGGGCATGACCGGTGGCGCCAAGGCGCATTACGACGGCATCAAGGCCTTCTCCGAGACCGACCAGAGCGCCGATCTGAAGGCGATCACCGTGCCGGTGCTGGTGCTGCACGGCGAGGACGACCAGATCGTGCCGATCGCCGATTCCGCGCTGAAATCCATCGAGCTGCTCTCCAACGGCACGCTGAAGACCTACCCGGGCCTGTCCCACGGCATGCTGACCGTCAACGCCGAGCTGCTGAACGCCGACCTGCTGTCCTTCATCGAAGGCTGAGCCCTTGGCGGACCGGCGCCGTCCCTCCCGGACCGGCCCGCCACACCCGCCGGACCCTCCTGTCCTCCCCCTCCTCCGGGTCCCCGGAGGGTCCGGCCCCATCCCCCCTCTCTTGCGGCCCTGCCGCCCTGCAAGCCCTCTCTCCCAAAGGATAAACCGATGTCGCAGCTCGAGGTTCTGACCCCGCAAAACAGCCAGGTGATCTTCATCGACCACCAGCCGCAGATGGCCTTCGGCGTGCAGTCGATCGACCGCCAGGTGCTGAAGAACAACACCGTGGGCCTGGCCAAGGCCGCCCGCATCTTCGACGTGCCCACGACCATCACCACGGTCGAGACCGACGCCTTCTCGGGGCATACCTACCCCGAACTGCTGGATGTCTTCCCCGAGGCCCCGCTGCTGGAGCGCAGCTCGATGAACTCCTGGGACGACCAGAAGGTGCGCGACGCGCTGCTGGGCCATGCCGCCGCCGGCGCCGGCAAGGTCATCGTCTCGGGGCTGTGGACCGAGGTCTGCAACACGACCTTCGCGCTGTCCTGCCTGGCCGATACGGATCTTGAGATCTACATGGTCGCCGATGCCTCGGGCGGCACCACGAAGGAGGCCCACGACTACGCCATGCAGCGGATGCAGCAGGTCGGCGTGGTGCCGGTGACCTGGCAGCAGGTGCTGCTAGAATGGCAGCGCGACTGGGCCCGCCGCGACACCTACGATGCCGTCATGGCGCTGGTGCGCGAACATTCCGGCGCCTACGGCATGGGCGTGGACTATGCCTACACGATGGTCCACGGCGCGCCGCACCGTTCGATCCACACCGGCAAGCGCCACGATCCGGTCCCGGCCCGATGAACGCGCCCGACGACACCCCCGAGCTGATCCTGGTCAATGGCCGGATCACCACGCTCGATCCCGCCCGCCCCGAGGTCGAGGCCCTGGCGGTGCGCGACGGGCGCATCACCGCCACCGGCGACCAGGCGACGATCCGTGCCCTGGCCGGCGCCGGCACCCGGGTCATCGACCTGGGCCGGCACCGGGTGATCCCGGGGCTGAACGACAGCCATACCCACGTGATCCGCGGCGGGCTGAGCTACAACATGGAGCTGCGCTGGGAAAACGTGCCCTCGCTCTCGGATGCGCTGACCATGCTGCGGCTGCAGGCCGCCAATACTCCCGCGCCGCAATGGGTGCGGGTGATCGGCGGCTGGTCCGAATTCCAGTTCGCCGAGCGCCGCCTGCCGACGCTGGAGGAGATCAACGAGGCCGCCCCCGACACGCCCGTCTTCCTGCTGCACCTCTATTCCAGGGCGATGCTGAACCGCGCGGCGCTGCGGGTACTGGGGATCGGGCGCGACACCCCGAACCCGCCCGGCGGCGAGATCGAGCGCGACGCGAAGGGCAATCCCACGGGGATGCTGATCGCCCGCCCCTCGGCGCTGATCCTCTATTCGACGCTGGCCAGGGGCCCGGTGCTGCCACGCGCCGACCAGCTGAACTCCACCCGCCATTTCATGCGGGAGCTGAACCGGCTGGGCATCACCTCGGTCATCGATGCCGGCGGCGGCGGCCAGAACTACCCCGAGGATTACGACGTCGTGCAGGAACTGCACCGCGACGGGCTGATGACGCTGCGCATCGCCTACAACCTCTTTGCCCAGACCGCCGGTCAGGAGCTGAACGACTACGAACGCTGGATCGCCATGACCGAGCCCGGCGCCGGCGACGACTGGCTGCGGATGAACGGCGCCGGCGAGAACCTGGCCTGGTCGGCGGCGGATTTCGAGAACTTCCTTGAACCCCGCCCCGATCCCGCCCCAGTGATGGAGGAAGAGCTGGAACGCATCGTCGCCCTGCTGGCCGAGAACGACTGGCCGTTCCGCATCCATGCCACCTATGACGAGACGATCAGCCGGTTCCTCGACGTGTTCGAACGCGTCACCGGCGGCACGCCGTTCCGCACCCGCTTCATTATCGACCATGCCGAGACCGTCAGCGCCCGCAACATCGAGCGTATCAAGGCCCTTGGCGGCGGCATCGCCACGCAGCACCGGATGGCCTTCCAGGGCGAGTATTTCACGGCCCGCTACGGCGCCCACGCGGCCCGCGCGACGCCGCCGATCCGCACCATGCTGAAGACCGGCCTGCCGGTGGGCGGGGGCACCGATGCCACCCGGGTCGCCAGCTACGACCCCTGGGTCGCGCTGTCCTGGCTGACCACCGGGCGCACCGTCGGCGGGCTGTCGCTGTATGACGAGGAGAACCTGCTGAGCCGCGAAGAGGCCCTGGCGCTCTGGACCACCGGATCGGCATGGTTCTCGGGCGAGCAGGAGGTGAAGGGCCGGCTGGAGCCGGGCATGTATGCCGACCTGGCCGTGCTTTCGGGCGATTACATGCATGTGCCCGAGGCGCAGATCCGCGGCCTGCGCTCTGTGCTGACGATGGTCGGCGGGCGGGTGGTCTTCGCCAGCGACGCCTTCGCCGATCTCGACCCGCCGATGTCGCCGGCCAGCCCCGACTGGTCGGTCAGCGCCCGCTTCGCCAGCCCGGCCCAGCGCGACACCCCGCTGGCCCCGGCCGAGATGTCGATGCGCGCCTGCCATGACGGCTGCGGCAGTGACTGCGGCCTGCATGGCCATGCCCATGGCATCGCCTGGGCCAACCCGATCCCCGTGCAGGACAAGGGCGCCTTCTGGGGCGCGCTCGGCTGTTCGTGCTTTGCCGTCTGAAGGAGGACACCATGACCGACCCGCTGATCACCTATACTGAAACCGACAGCAAGGCGCGCTATGCCGCCACCGTCGAGGGCGTCGAGGGCGAGGGAGAACTGACCATCTCCAAGGTCTCGCCGCAGCTGATCATCGCCGATCACACCGCCGTCCCCGACAGGATGCGCGGGCTGGGCATTGCCCGGGCGCTGGCGCTGCGGCTGTTCGCCGATGCCCGCGAGAAGGGCCAGCGCATCGTGCCCCTGTGCCCCTTCGTGCGCGGCTACGCCATGCGCCACCGAGAGGAAACCGCCGATGTCATCCAGTGGTGACGCCGCCCCGGCGGGGGCCTATGCGCCCTTCCGCCAGCGCGCCTTCGCGCTGCTGTGGACGGCGACGCTGATCTCCAACATCGGCACCTGGATGAACGATGTCGGGTCGGGCTGGCTGATGACCACGCTTGATCCCAGCCCCGCCGTGGTGACGCTGGTGCAGGCCGCGACCACCCTGCCGGTGTTCTGCTTCGCGCTGCTGGCCGGCGCCCTGGCGGACCGGCTGGACAAGCGACGGATGCTGATCGCCATCAACCTGGTGCTGCTGGTCGTGGTCAGCACCCTGACCCTGCTGGTCTGGGCCGGGCGGATGACCCCAGCCCTGCTGATCGCCTTCACGCTGATGATCGGCACCGGGGCGGCCTTTGTCGCCCCGGCCTGGCAGGCCATCGTGCCGCAACTGGTGCCCCGCGACCAGCTGCGCCCGGCGATCGCGCTGAATTCCATGGGGATCAACATCGCCCGGGCCATCGGCCCGGCCATCGCCGGCGTGCTGATCGCCGGTGTCGGGCTGGCCGCCCCCTTCGCGCTGAACGCGCTCAGCTTCGTGGCGATCCTGATCGCGCTGGTGCTCTGGCAGCCGCCGCCGGCGCTGCCGGTCTCGGGGGGCGGATCGCTGCTGCAGGACATGGCCACCGGGCTGCGCCATGTCCGCCACAACCGCGCCATGCGCGACACGGCCCTGCGCGCCGCCGCCTTCTTCCTGTTCGCCTCGGCCTACTGGGCGCTGCTGCCGCTGATCGCCCGCGGGATCGAGGGCGGTGGCTCCACGCTCTACGGCGCGCTGATGGGCGTCGTCGGTGCCGGAGCCGTCACCGGGGCGTTGCTGCTGCCCCGGCTGCAGCGGCGTGCCTCGGCGGATGGCACGGTGCGGCTGGGCACGCTGGGCACCGGGCTGGCGCCGCTGCTGGTGGCGGCCTTCCTGGGCGGGCTGTCCTGGATCGCCGTGCTGACCTCGTTCAACGTCTCGGCGCAGACGGCACTGCCGGGCTGGGTGCGGGCGCGGGGCCTGGCGGTCTTCCTGATGGTGTTCTTCGGCTCCATGGCCCTGGGGTCCCTGGTCTGGGGCCAGGTGGCAACCGCGCTTTCGGTGCCGGGTGCGCTTCTGCTGGCCACCGCCGGGCTGGCCCTGGGGCTGCTGGTCACGCTGCGCCTGCCGCTGGGCCAGGCCGAGGGGGCCGATCTGAGCCCCGCGCAGGCCTGGCCGATGGCGCCCGAGGTGACCGATGGACAGGCCCGTGACAGCTCTGCCATGGTGCTGGTGGAATACCGCATCGCCCCCCCGGACCGCGAGGCCTTTCTGGCCCTGCTGCCCCCCGTGGCCCATGAGCGGCTGCGCAACGGCGCGACCCGCTGGCACGTCCACGAATGCGTCGAGACCCCGGGCCTGTGGCTGGAAAGCTTCCACCTGCCCAGCTGGGCAGAGCACCTCGCGCAACACGAAAGGGTCAGCCATGCCGACCTGGATCACCATGCCCGGCTGCGCACCCTGCACCAGGGCACGGACCCGCCCCGGGTCCGCCACTTCATCGGGCCGAAGCGCTGATGCTCCGGCCCGCCCGTTCCACAGGAGAGGAGACCCGAAATGAGCTGGAACCCCACCCATGACCCGAGCTGCCCCGGCTTCGGCTGCGAGGCGCTGGAGACGCTGATCATTCCCCGGGCCCGCGACATCGGCGGCTTTGAGGTGCGCCGCGCCCTGCCCTCGCCGAAGCGGCAGATGGTCGGCCCCTTCATCTTCTTCGACCAGATGGGCCCGGCGGAATTCCTGACCGAGGGCGGCATCGACGTGCGCCCGCATCCGCATATCGGCCTGGGCACCGTCACCTACCTGTATCGGGGAGAGTTCGAGCATCGCGACAGCATCGGCAGCCACCAGATGATCTATCCCGGAGAGGTCAACTGGATGGTCGCGGGGCGCGGTGTCACCCATTCCGAACGCACCAGCGCCGCGACCCGGGGCACCCCGCACAGCCTGTTCGGCATCCAGACCTGGATCGCCCTGCCCGAGAACCGGGAGGAAGACGCCCCCACCTTCGAACACCACGGCCGCGAAGCCCTGCCGGTGATCGCCGATCACGGCGTCGAGGCGCGGCTGATCCTGGGCGCCGCCTATGGCAAGAAAAGCCCCGTCGCCCTGCCCTCCGAGACCTTCTACCTGGATGTCGTGCTGGCCCCCGGCGCCGCCTTCCCGCTGCCCGACGACCAGGAGGACCGCGGCCTCTACATCACCGAGGGCAGCGTCGAGGTCGCCGGGGACCTTTTCGAGGCCGGGCGCATGATGGTGTTCCGTCCCGGCGACGCGATCTCGGTCAAGGCGGGGCCGCAGGGGGCGCGGCTGATGGCCCTGGGCGGGGCGACCATGAACGGGCCACGCTACATCTGGTGGAACTTCGTGTCCTCCTCGAAGGAGCGCATCGAACAGGCCCGCGCGGACTGGAACGCCGCCGACTGGAGCGGCGGCCCGTTCCACCTGCCCCCCGGCGACACCGAGGAATTCATCCCCATCCCTGCGGAGATGGCCCGCACCCGGCCCCGCGAATGGGGCTGAGCCCCCCATTGCCCGGCTCTGGCCGGGCAGCTGATTCCCCGGATTGCCGTCCCGGCGGGCGCCACGCGGGGGCCCTTTCGCGGGTGTTGCCCTCAGAACAACGGGGCCATCGCTTATTTGCTACGCAACTGGCAGATGATTTGCATCGCCCTGCCCGCAAGCCTGCCGCCGCGTCTTGCCCGCTCCGAAACTGCCGTGCAGTTCTTGCATACAAGACTGATCTGCATATTCGGACGGGAGCCCACGTGCCCAGGGGAATTGAGAACACGCTGCTGGCCGCCATCGTCGAGGGGCGCCTGCCGCCGGGATCGAAACTGTCGGAAAGCCGCCTGGCCGAGGCCTTCGGCGTTTCGCGCACGCTGATCCGCGAGGCCCTGACGCGGCTGGAAACCCGCCGCATCGTCCGGGTCGAGGCACGGCGCGGCTGGTTCGTGAACACCCCCGATGCCGAAGAAGCCAACCAGGTCTACGCCGCCCGCCGCTTTGTCGAATACGGCTTCCTGGCCAAGGCGCGGCCCTTCCCGCCCGCCGCCATCGCGCGGCTGCGCACCCATATCGAGGAAGAGCGCGCCGCGATTGCCGAGGGCGACAAGAGCACGCTGATCTACCTGATGGGCGATTTCCATGTCCGCATCGCCGAGGCCTCGGGCAACCGCGCGCTGGTGGAGCTGCTGCAGACCCTGACCGCGCGCACCATCCTGATCTCGCTCTGCTACCAGTCCGAACGCAACGCCCTCGCCTCGCACCGCGACCACGTGGAGATCGTCGACGCGCTGGCCGCCGGCGACATGACCCGCGCCGCACAGCTGAGCTTCGATCACCTCGAGGATGTCGAGGCGGGCCTGAACACGGATATCGCGCCGGATCCCCTGGGGAGCCTGCGCACCACCCTTCGACTGGACCGGGCACCGGGCGAAGGCACGAAGACCAAACGCCCGGAAAACCCTTCCGAGCCTTCGGACCAATCAGAAAAAACACATCTGGGGAACTGACACATGCTGACCAAGCGCCGCTTTATTGCCGCCGCCGCCGCAACGCTGACGCTGATCGCGGGGGCGCAGACCGCCTCTGCCGACGCGCTTTCGGACATCACCTCCAAGGGCACGATCCGGATCGCCGTGCCGCAGGACTTTCCGCCCTTCGGTTCGGTCGGGACCGACATGAAGCCGCAGGGCTACGACATCGACATGGCCGGCCTGATCGCCGACAAGCTGGGCGTCAAGCTGGAGCTGGTGCCGGTGACCTCGGCGAACCGCATCCCCTACCTGCAGACCGGCAAGGTGGATCTGGTGATCTCCTCCATGGGCAAGAACGCCGAGCGTGAGGCGGTGATCGACTTCTCGACCGCCTATGCGCCCTTCTACAACGGCGTCTTCGCCCCCGCCGACACCAAGATCGGCGGCGCGGCGGATCTGGCGGGCAAGACGGTCGGCGTCACCCGCGGTTCGATCGAGGATCTGGAACTGACCAAGATCGCCCCCGCCGATGCCACGCTGAAGCGCTACGAGGACAACAACGGCACCATTTCGGCCTTCCTGTCGGGCCAGGTCGAGGCGATCGCCACCGGCAACGTCGTGGCCGCCGCCATCGTCGCGCGCAACCCGCCCAAGAAGCCCGAGATGAAGTTCCTGATCAAGAACTCGCCCTGCTACATCGGCATGAACAAGGACGAGCCGGCGCTGAAGGACAAGGTCGACGCGATCATCGCCGAGGCCAAGACCGACGGCGATCTGAACAAGATCTCGGAGAAGTGGCTGGGCATGGACCTGCCGGCGGACCTGTAACCCCGATCCAGAACGCCCCGGCCCCGCCCGGGGCGTTCGCCTTCCTCCCGAAAGTTCCGACATGAGCTATCATTTCAACTTCGACTGGGTGGCGACCTACTGGCCGGTGTTCCTGTCGGGGATCTGGATGACCATCCAGCTGATCCTCGTCGGCGGCATCTGCGGCATCGCGCTTGGTATCTTCTGCGCCTGGGCCCGCACCCAGGGGCCGCGCTGGCTGGGCTGGATCGTCGCCATCTACGTCGAGCTGATCCGCAACACCCCCTTCCTCATCCAGCTGTTCTTCATCTTCTTCGGCCTGCCCGCCATCGGCGTGCACATGAACGAGGTCGCCGCCGCCATGCTGGCCATGGTGATCAACCTCGGGGCCTACAGCGCCGAGATCATCCGCGCCGGCATCGAGGCCACCCCCAAGGGCCAGTTCGAGGCCGGGGCCTCGCTGGCCATGTCGCCGATCCAGACCTTCCGCCACGTGGTGCTGGTGCCCGCGCTGCAAAAGATCTGGCCGGCGCTGGCCAGCCAGGTGGTGATCGTCATGCTGGGGTCCTCGGTGGTCAGCCAGATCGCCGTGCAGGACCTGACCTATGCGGCGAACTTCACCCAGTCGCGCACCTTCCGCGCCTTCGAGGCCTACTTTGCCTCGACGCTGATCTACCTCGGGCTGGCCATCGTGCTGCGCTTTGCGCTGCTGCGCTTCGGCGACATGATCTTTGCCACCAGACGGAGGGCCACGCGATGACCCAGTTCACGCTCTCCGCCATCGTGATGGCGCTGATCCATGCCACCGGCTGGACCGTCGTGCTGTCGCTGGTCAGCTTCGCGGGCGGCGGCCTGCTGGGGCTGGTGCTGCTGTTCGCGCGGATCGGCAAGTCGCGCTGGCTGCAGATCCTGGTCAAGGGCTACACGGAGCTGTTCCAGGGCACGCCGCTGCTGATGCAGCTGTTCCTGGCCTTCTTCGGCCTGGGCCTGTTCGGCATCGACGTCGCCCCCTGGGTTGCCGCCACCGTGGCGCTGATCCTGTGGACTGCGGCCTTCCTCGCGGAAATCTGGCGCGGCTGCGTCACCGCCATCCCGAAAGGCCAGTGGGAGGCCTCGGCATCCCTGGGCATGACCTATTTCGAACAGATGCGCCATGTGGTGCTGCCGCAGGCGCTGAAGATCTCGATCCCGCCGACGGTGGGCTTCTCGGTGCAGGTGGTGAAGGGCACGGCGTTGACCTCGATCATCGGCTTCGTCGAGGTGACGAAGGCCGGCACCATTCTGGCCAATGCCACCTTCCAGCCCTTCACCGTCTACGGGCTGGTCGCCCTCATCTACTTCTGCCTGTGCTTCCCGCTGTCCTACAGCGCCAAGGTGCTTGAAAGGAAAATGAATGTCGCTCATCGCCATTGACGCCCTGCGCAAAAGCTACGGCAGCAACGAGGTCCTCAAGGGCATCGACCTGAAGATCGAGAAGGGCGAGGTGATCGCGCTGATCGGCAAGTCGGGCTCGGGCAAATCCACCCTGCTGCGCTGCATCAACGGGCTGGAGACCATCAACGAAGGGGCCATCACCGTCGGCGGCCAGCAGCTGGTCAACGACGAGCTGCACCTGCGGAACCTGCGCCAGAAGGTCGGCATGATCTTCCAGCAGTTCAACCTGTTCCCGCACAAGACCGCCGGGCAGAACGTCATGCTGGCCCAGCAGGTGGTGAAGAAGAAACCGAAGGCCGAGGCCGAGGCCATGGCCCGCCGGATGATGGAGCGCGTGGGCCTGGCCGACAAGTTCGACAGCTATCCCGACCAGCTCTCGGGCGGCCAGCAGCAGCGCGTCGCCATCGCCCGGGCGCTGGCGATGGAACCCACGGCGCTGCTGTGCGACGAGGTCACCTCGGCGCTGGATCCGGAGCTGGTGGCAGAGGTCCTTCAGGTGGTGCGCGACCTCGCGAAGGAGGGCATGACCCTGGTCATGGTCACCCATGAGATGGCCTTTGCCCGCGACGTCTGTTCGCGTCTCGTGTTCATGCATCAGGGCCGCATTCACGAGGTCGGCCGCCCGGAAGAGGTCTTTGCCAATCCGAAGACCCCCGAGCTGCGCAGCTTCATCGGCATGGCCCATTGAGACAGGCGCCTCCCGGCCCCCCGGGAGGCGTCCCCCCCGCCGACACAAACGCCCCAGGCCAACCTGTGCCCGCCCGCCGGGTCCGGCGCCGTCCAGACCGAACCCGAAGGTCCTCAGCCGCGGCGGGCAAGCCCCGGCCAAGGGGTGAAGAAACCGAAGCGCCCGGATCGGGCAGCTGACAGGAACGTCGGTTTTGACGACACACCCCACGAGGGGCGAATACCCTGCAAATGCGGCTCCCGCTGGGCGACACGGCCCTGCAACAGGGGGCGCCCGCACATCCTCTGCAAAGCATTCCCGACCCGGCTGCCGGGCATCTTCCGCTCAAGCCGGGCCGTCACCACGCACCGCACGGGAGGTCTGGAGTGCGGAGATTGCCGGGATTGCAATCTTCTCCTAACGTCGCAGCATGTCGCAGAAGACTGGGAACTGAACCGTGAAATTCCGCGCCGGGCAGCCATCTGACGCCGCAGCTCTTGCCGCCCTCTCGATCGAGGTTTGGCTGGGAACCTATATCCGGAAAGGCGTGAACGCCTTTTCGCCGATTATGCCCTGAACGCGTTCACCAAACCCAACCTGGCTGCCGTGCTCGAAGACCCGGACGCACATGTGATCGTGTCGGAAAACGAAGACGGCATCGATGGTTTCATCCGTCTCAGCCGGGGCAAGGAAGCCCCTGTGCCAGGGTGTTCCACCATGGAAACCGCGACCCTTTATGTTCAGCCTCGACACCACGGCAAGGGGATCGGGAAGGCACTGCTCGCGCAGGGGGTGGACTATGCGCGCCGTGCAGATGCCCGCTCAGTCTGGCGGACGAGCAACGCAGAGAACACGCCAGCGATCGCTTTCTCCCTGACGCAGGGGTTCGAGAAAGTCGGCACGACACATTTCACGACCCAGGACCAAGCATACCTTAATGATGTGTTCCGGCGTATCGTTTCTGAATAGGCCCCTGATCGACAACTAAGGGCCGAGGCTGTGTGGAAACGCGGTCTCGTGGTAAGCTTCCGCGAGGCAGCGGGAGACAGGGATGGCGGGTTTCATCGATGGCATCGACCGCGAACAGGTCACGCTTTTCCCTGATCGTCTTGAGGACTGGATCGGCGAGGACCACCTGGTCCGTGTCGTTGACCTCTTCGTCGAGGAACTTGATCTCCCGGCGCTCGGCTTCGAGCGTTGTGTGCCCGCCCGAACCGGTCGCCCGGGCTACCATCCGGCTGTGCTGCTGAAGCTCTTCATCTACGGCTATCTGAACCGCATCCCGTCCAGCCGTCGCCTGGAGCGTGAGGCGGGACGCAATGTCGAGCTGATGTGGCTGATCGGCCGCCTGGCGCCGGACCACAAGACCATCGCCGATTTCCGGCGCGATAACGGGGCAGCGATCCGCAAGACCTGCGCGCAATTCGTGGAACTGTGTCGGCGGATCGGGGTGCTGAGGGGCGATTGCGTCGCCATCGACGGCAGTAAATTCAAGGCGGTCAACAAGCGCGACCGCAACTTCACCAAGAACAAGATCGCCAGCCGCCTGGCCCATCTGGAGGCCGATGTCTCGCGGTATGTCGATGACATGGCCCGCATCGACCGCCAGGAAGAGGGTGAGGCACGGGCTGACAAGGTCGCGCATCTCGCCCGTCGCTATGGCCATATTCGGCAGGAGATCGCGCGGCTGAAGGCAATGGAGAAGGCCCTGACCAATACGCCCGACGGGCAGATCTCCCTGACCGATCCCGATGCCCGGGCCATGGCGACCAGCGCCCGGCACAGCGGCATGGTCGGCTATAATGTCCAGAC
>NZ_JAHIAB010000019.1:16727-66713 GCF_018760365.1 Pseudooceanicola endophyticus | reverse complement strand
CAAGCTTCGCCACCCCCATCGGCTACCAGACCAACACCCTGGTCTACGGGCCCGGCGGCTACCGCTTCTCGGATTTCCTGAGGATCGGCATCCCCCTCAACCTCTCCATGGGCCTCATCGTCTCCGCCGCAATCAGGGTCCTGTGGCTGTAAGCTTTGGCGCAGAAGACAAAAGGGCCGCCCCCCGGGGCGGCCCTTCGCATGTCGACAGATGTTTCGCGCGCGAAACACGAAACCGGGGGGCCTCAGGCCTCTTTCAGATCGACGCCCGGCGCATAGGCGATGAAGAACGGGTTGGCATAGCCTTCCTTGCCGTAGACCAGCGGCTGGTGATCGTCGAAACGCACCACGTCGCCGCCCGCGCCCTTCAGCACCGCGTGACCGGCGGCGGTGTCCCATTCCATCGTGCGCCCGACGCGCGGGTAAAGATCCGCCTCGCCGGTGGCGACCAGGCAGAACTTCAGCGAGGAGCCGGCGCTGGTCATGTCGCGGGCCTTGTACTTGGCCAGGTAGTCGTCGGTCGCCTGGTCGCGGTGGCTTTTCGAGGCCACGATCATCAGCGCCTCGTTGTCGGGGGTCGAGACCCTGATCGGCTTCAGCTCTCCGGGTTTCTCGCCGAAGGGGCCCATCTCCTCAACGGTGGAACCATCCGCCAGGGTGAAGAACATGCGCTTGCGCGCCGGGGCATAGACCACGCCGCGGGTGGGCGTGCCGTTCTCGACCAGCGCGATGTTGACGGTGAAATCGCCGCGGCGGTTGACGAATTCCTTGGTGCCATCCAGCGGATCGACGATCAGGAAGGTCGCGGCGCTTTCGCTGTGGGTGGCGGCCTGTTCCTCGGTCACCAGCAGCACCTCGGGGAAGGCGGCGCGCAGACCGGCAGAGATCAGCGCATCTGCCGCCTCGTCAGCCTCGGTCACCGGGCTCGCATCCGACTTGGTCTTCACCTCAAAATCGTCGGCCTCGTAGATCTCCATGATCTTCGTGCCGGCTTCCAGCGCCAGGGTGCGCATCACAACGGTCAGTTTTTCGTAATCCAAAACGGGCTCCTGTTGAAAACGTCCGTACAAAACGTCCGGGCGGCCCCCTCCGCAGAGGCCCGCCCCGATGCCGGAAACCTATCCGACATCTCCTTCGCAATGAAAAGGAAAACACCCCGGAAAGCCGCGCGGCGCCCGTCTTTTCCCCCTTCCCGGAGCCACGTGACCCGGAACACGCCATGGCTGTCTGCTAAGCGGATGGAACACGTTCCCTCCCGGGGGCCGGTTTTTTCCCCCGCCCCGCCCCGGCGGTACTTGCGCTTCCGGGACCGGACCGTCTAGGTCACGATTGCGATAACCTTTAAAGCGGCCCGTCCGCCATTCTAAGCAGCAAGGTTTTATAATGCCGACGCATGATCTTTCTCCCATTCCCGAACTATTTGTTTCCTACGACTCCGCCCAGAAGCTGAAAGTCGAAGCAGGCGAGCTGGTCAGCTGGGATCTGACCCCGCGTCAGATCTGCGACCTGGAACTGCTGATGAACGGCGGCTTCAACCCGCTGAAGGGCTTCCTGACCGAGGCTGACTACGACGGCGTGGTCGAGAACATGCGCCTCGCCGACGGCTCCCTCTGGCCGATGCCGATCACGCTGGACGTGTCGGAAGCCTTCGCCGAGAAGCTCGAGCCCGGCCAGGACATCGCGCTGCGCGACCAGGAAGGCGTCATCCTCGCCACCATGACCGTCACCGACAACTGGGTGCCCAACAAGGCCCTGGAAGCGGAAAAGGTCTTCGGTGCCGATGACCAGGCTCACCCGGCGGTGCACTACCTGCACAATGTCGCGGGCAAGGTCTACCTGGGCGGCCCGGTCACCGGCATCCAGCAGCCGGTGCACTACGACTTCCGCGCCCGCCGCGACACCCCGAACGAGCTGCGCGCCTATTTCCGCAAGATGGGCTGGCGCAAGGTCGTGGCCTTCCAGACCCGCAACCCGCTGCACCGCGCGCACCAGGAACTGACCTTCCGCGCCGCCCGCGAGTCCGAGGCCAACCTGCTGATCCACCCCGTGGTCGGCATGACCAAGCCCGGCGATGTCGATCACTTCACCCGCGTGCGCTGCTACGAAGCGGTGCTGGGCAAGTACCCCGCCTCCACCACCGCGATGTCGCTGCTGCCGCTCGCCATGCGCATGGCCGGCCCGCGCGAGGCCGTCTGGCACGGTCTGATCCGCAAGAACTACGGTGTCACCCACTTCATCGTCGGCCGTGACCACGCCGGCCCGGGCAAGAACTCCGCAGGCGAGGACTTCTACGGTCCCTACGACGCCCAGGAGCTGTTCCAGGCCCACGAGGAAGAGATGGGCATCGCCATGGTGCCGTTCAAACACATGGTCTACGTCGAAGAGCGCGCCCAGTACGAGCCCAACGACGAGATCCTCGACAAGGACAAGGTCACCATCCTGAACATCTCGGGCACGGAACTGCGCCGCCGCCTGCAGGAAGGCCTGGAAATCCCCGAGTGGTTCTCCTTCCCGGAAGTCGTCGCGGAACTGCGCAAGACCAAGCCGCCGCGCGGCAAGCAGGGCTTCACCGTCTTCTTCACCGGCTTCTCGGGCTCGGGCAAGTCGACCATCGCCAATGCCGTCATGGTCAAGCTGATGGAGATGGGCGGCCGCCCGGTGACGCTGCTCGACGGCGACATCGTGCGCAAGAACCTCTCCAGCGAACTGGGCTTCTCCAAGGAGCACCGTGACCTGAACATCCAGCGCATCGGCTACGTCGCCTCCGAGATCACCAAGAACGGTGGCATCGCGATCTGCGCGCCCATCGCCCCCTATGCCGCGACCCGCCGCATCGTGCGCGACGCGATCGAGCAGTACGGCGCCTTCGTCGAAGTCCACGTCGCCACCTCGATCGAGGAATGCGAGAAGCGCGACCGCAAGGGCCTCTACAAGCTGGCCCGCGAAGGCAAGATCAAGGAGTTCACCGGCATCTCGGACCCCTACGACGTCCCCGAGCACCCCGAGCTGCGCATCGAGACCGAAGGCACCGACGTGGACAACTGCGCCCACCAGGTGATCCTCAAGCTCGAAGCCATGGGCCTGATCGCCGCCCACTGAGGCCGGCCCGATCCGCTCCGAAGACAGCAACGCCCCGGTCGCAAGGCCGGGGCGTTTCGCATCCGATCCGGCCCGTCCCGGGCCGGGCCTCCGGAGGGGATATTTTCGGCCAGATGAAAGAGCCTGCCGCGCGCCCCATTTTCTTGTTTCAAGTACCTCGGGGGAGTCTCCGCAGGAGCGGGGGCAGAGCCCCCTTACCTCCTCATGTTTCGCGCGCGAAACATTTTCCGATCTGCACGAGGATCCTCCATGTCACGCCCCACCTTCTCCCTGCTGCTCACCACCGCCCTGGCCCTCGCCGTGCTCAGTGCCGCGCTCGCTCCCAGTCCCGAAGAGGTCTCGCTCTATGGCATCGACAAGGTGAAGCACGCGGGCGCCTTCGCCGTCCTGACCTTGCCCACGGCCCTTCTGGCCCCGCGCCTGCTGCGCTGGAGCCTTCCCGGACTGCTGCTTCTGGGCGGTCTGATCGAGATCCTGCAACCCTGGTTCGGGCGGGATCGCAGCGTCTACGATGTCTGTGCCGATGGCGCGGGGATCATCCTGGGCCTGCTGCTGGCCCGCGCGCTCCGGAAGGGCCTCTCCCGGAGCGCCTGATCGTCAGCGCCGCTTCAGCCAGGCCTCCAGCGCCTTGCGCAAATCTTGATCCACCCCCGGGCCGCTCAGCACCAGGCGGCCCGCCTCGGCGTCATAGGACAGCGCCACAGCGGGTGGGGCGGGGGCCTTGGCAACTGGCGCCTTCGCAGCCGGCGGGCGGCGCAGTAGGATCGCCTGCTCGGCCTCGGCAGTCTCCGGAGAGGCCGCTTCCAGCGCCTTTCTCAGACGCGCCGCCGCCCCCCTCTCCTCGGTCAGCCGCTTGGCCAGCTCCAGCCCCAGCCGCTCGCCGATGGCGGTCGGGAAACGCAGCGCACCGTCCAGGCAGTCGACCACCACGGTGAAGCTGCGGATCTTCGAACGTTTCGCGCGCGAAACATTTGCGAAGAGCCCGCGCAGAGCGGCACCGACCTCCGGGTAGACGCCCTGCTCGACGGCCTTCATGGCGATGCGGGCGCGCTCATAATAGCTGAGGCCGACCCGGATCTCGTTCTCCTCTACCATGGCGACATAGGCATCGGCGGCGCTTTTCGGAGCACGCACCAGGGCCAGCACCCGGTCGAATTTCTGATCCTCCCGCGCCAGCCGCCCGAGCGCCGCCAGCCGCCGCCAGCCCGAAATCAGGCCATAGCGCGGCACGGCGCCGGCGCCGCGGTCCACCACCTCGATCGGGGTCTGCTGGCCACGGGCGCGCAGGCTCTCCACCAGCGCCTGAAGCTCTTCCTCGTCGGCGATGATCCGGTCGCGAACCATGTGCCCGCTCTCGACTTCGGAAAGCGCCAGGACCTGCACCAGGCGCCCCTCGTCACGGGCCTGCTGAAGGGCATCGGACAGCTCGCTCAGCGCGGCCGCCGCCGAGGCTTCGGCGGCAACCTCCGCGATGGGCGCGCGGGACCGGGTACGGGTCTGCGCCACGCCCATCGGGAAAGCCGACTTGGTTTCGAGCGGGGCCGCTTCCTCCTCGGGGCCTCCGAGGAAGGTCGGGTTGGCGGGGGTCAGGCGCCTGCGCTTGGCCATGCGGGGTCCTCCTTGAGAGATGCACCTGTCGGGTGCAAATGTTTCGCGCGCGAAACGGCCCTTCGGGCCGAGCCTCCGGCGGGGATATTTTCGGCCAGATGAAAGAGCCACAGGCTCCCTGTCATCTGGCCATAAATATCCCGAGGGAGTCCCCGGAGGGGACGGGGGCAGAGCCCCCCTCCCGCTCTCATTCCGCAGCTTCCCGGGCGGCCAGTTCGTCGCGCCGCCAGGTGCCGATCAGCAGCCGCTTGAAGGCCGCGTAGGTCTCGTCGAAAGTGGCGCGGCCGCGGGCATAGGTCTCGCGGTTGAAGTCGCGGTAATCGGCCTCGTAGATCCCCGAGACCTGCTCTCCGGCCTGACCGATCAGCGCGGTGAAGTCCTGCCGCTCGGGGACCAGGACCTGGCCCAGATAGGCCTGCATCAACGCTGCCAGCTCGCCCTGCTGGGCGCCGTCGTAGCGGGTGATCACCGCGCGCACCGCGTCCCATTCGAACGCAAGCTCCTCGCGCCCCAGGGCGCGGGCGGCGATGTTCTCTCCCTCCTCGATCGAGGCGAAGGTCGAGTGCAACATGTCGAAGAACCGCCCCGTGCTGTCGAACTCCAGGAAGGAGGCGCCCATGGGTACCAGCAGGATGTCCGCCGCCGACAGCCCGTTGATCGTCAGGTAGCCGAGGGCAGGGGGGGTATCGAGGAAGATCACGTCGTACTGGTCCAGCACGCCGTCGGCTTCCAGGCTTTCGGTCAGCGCCTCCCAGAGCTTCCAGCTGCGCGCCTGCATCCGCCAGACCGGGATCTGGAACTCGGACCAGTAGAGGTTCAGCTGGGCGCCGATCAGGTCGATATTGGGCCAGTGGGTCTTCTGGATGAGGTCGGCGGCCTTCACCTCCAGCGCCTCGCTCAGCGTGTCGTCGAGCGGGATCGGCGGGTCGCCTCGATCCAGCCGGCGCTGGTTCTCCTGGCGCAGGTGTCGGGCGTAGTGGCGCGCGAGCAGCGGGAAGACGGTCTCGAATTCATCCTCCACCGCGCCGCCGAAAATAGAGGTCATGGAGCCCTGGCTGTCGAGGTCGACGACCAGCACCTTGTAGCCATCGAGCGCTGCGGACATTGCCAGATGCGCCGCGGTCGAAGTCTTGCCGACGCCGCCCTTGAAGTTCGCCACCGCGACCATCTTGGCAGGCAGCCCCTCGGGTCGGTAGGGGAGGTATTCCTTGTTCTTCGCCCCCTCGGCGGCGAAGTGCGCGCGCAGGCGCAGCACCTCGTCGAGGGTGAACCACTTGGCACCGCCCTCTGTCTCGGACCGGCCCTGGGGCAAGTCGGGATTGGCGCGCAGCACGCGGCGGAAATGCGGGGTTGCGACCGGGATCAGGTAGCGGGTGATCTCCCATGTGGAGAACAGCCGGAGCGATTTCCGGCCCGCCTCGTCCAGTCCGCGGGAAGCGAGATCGCCGCGCCCGCGGGCGCAGGCCTCGGCGATCTCGGAGAAGCGGGCGGTGGAGAAGGAGGGGCCCAGGTCCTTCAGGGCCCGGTCCGGGTCGATGTTGAAATAGGGGGGCAGTGCCTCGCTCATTTCACCCTCATGTGCTGCATTTCCCGGAACATACCACGAAAGGCATCACATGAAACAAGGATCGGCATCTGATTCCCATTTTCTTTGAAAAATAACAGCTTTCCAGCCTAGGAAACGGGCGGGTCGGGGCATCCTGCATTTTTCCCGAAGTGTTAGATATGTGTTATTTATAGTGTTAAGCGATGTCATCCCCTTTGGATCTGCCTGTGAAACATGGAGGAATTTCGCCTGTCGGGAAGAGGAGTGAATCTGAACCCACGATAGGGCGACTCTGATCCCACGTTGTGGTGACTCTGAACCCACGATCAGGAGACTGGACCGGGGGCGGGGGGCGCTCTAGGTTCGGTGTCAATGAAACCACGAAAGATCCTGGGGGTGCCGCTGGCACGATCCGGGGCGCGAGCGGGCAGTACAGGACGGGCGCATGGCCGGAGCGATCACGGCGGGGCAGGGGGCAGGACCTCTGCTGCCGCAGCCACATCCGCAGGTGGATTTCTTCCTCTGCGACATCTTCGATGCCATCCCCAAGGATGACATGGCGACGATGGAACATCCCATCTTCAGCCTCTCGACCCGGCCCGACCGGCGCATCCTGAGCTACGAGCATCGCGGTGCCACGATCGAGGTCACGCCCTCGATGAAGGGGCTGGCCACGATCCACGACAAGGACATCCTGATCTTCTGCATCTCCCAGCTGATGGCGGGGATCAACGCGGGGCGCGCGGTCTCGCGCACCCTCACCCTGCGCGCCCACGACCTGCTGGTCGCCACCAACCGCGAGACCAGCGGTGACGCCTACCGCCGGCTGCGCGAAAGCTTCGAGCGGCTGGCGGGGACCCGGATCACCACTAACATCGTCACCGGCGACGAGGAGGTCACCACCGGCTTCGGGCTGATCGAGAAATGGGAGATCGTGAAGAAGAGCCGCGGGGGCCGGATGGTCAGCGTGACGGTGACGCTCTCGGATTGGCTGTTTCGCGCGGTGCTGTCGAAATCGGTGCTGACGCTGTCGCGCGATTACTTCCGGCTGAGGAAGCCGCTGGAGCGGCGGATCTACGAGCTGGCGCGCAAGCACTGCGGCAAGCAGGAGAGCTGGCGGATCTCGGTCGAGCTGCTCTTGAAGAAGTCGGGCAGCGCCTCGCCGCGCCGGGTCTTCCGCAAGATGATCCGCGACATGATCGAGGGCGACACCCTGCCCGATTACGAGATCTCGGAAGAGCCCGGCGACATCATCCGTTTCGACCGGCGCGGGGTGCTGGTGGATCCGGGCGCCGATGCTCCGCCGCTTTCGCCCGAGACGCTGGAGGCCGCGCGCCAGATCCTGCCGGGCGCCGACGTCTACGCGCTGGAGGCGGAGTGGCGCAGCTTCTGGGCGGTCTCGGGCCGACCGCGGCTGCGCGCGGCCGACCGCGCCTTCCTCGGCTTCGTGAGGAAGAAGGCCGCAGCCGGCTAGAAGGCTCAGGGCAGGTCGTGCAGCAGGTGGTACTTTCCGGCCGGCAGGGTCAGGGTCCCGGAGACGGCCTGGAGGGTGACCTCGCCATCGCTGCGCACCGCGCGGAATTGCTGGTCGGTGGCCAGACCGTAGAGCGCGGTCGACAGGATCAGGGTGTCGGCGGCCCGGGCCTGGCCGGTGGCATCGCTCAGCACGTAGCTGCTGGTGTCGGTGCTCGGGCGGTACCAGGGCAGGACGAAGTCGATGACGGAGCCGGGCTCGACCCGGATCAGCATCCGCTTGGAGTTCGCAGGTACCGAGGCCATCGTCGTGTAAAGCGCGAAGCCCGAGGAGGTGATCGAGGCGCTCTGCTCTCCGGCAGCGCCATCGACGCGCACAACGTTTTGCGTGCCCGACCCGGAAACCTTGCGCGCCCAGGCCGAGGCAAGATGGGTCTGGGTGCCGGCCGGGGCGCTCTCCAGTACGCAAAAGACGTAGCTGGCATTCGCACTGTTGTTGATGCGGTAGGCATAGGGGCCGGTCAGCTGCCGCAGCCCTGCCGTGGAGAGTGCCGCACTTGCATCGACCAGAGACAGCACTGCGGGGCTCGCGGCCGACAGCTTGGCGTTCAGGGTCGGGACCGTGTAGACGTGGCAGATGTTGCTGGCACTGGCCTCCAGCAGCAGGGCGCGCCGACCGCCGGGATAGGCGAAGCGCGGTTCGTTCTTGCGCGCCTGCAGCAGCACACCGTTGCGGTCGGTCTGGCTGGCCAGGCTGGCCCGCTGCAGGGGCAGGGGCAGCTCCGACAGGTAGCCGGTCTCGAAATCCCAGACCATCCGGGGAACATGCCCGGCATAGGTATAGGCGTTCAGCTGGCCTGACGCGCGTCCGAACCGCGGTGCCAGGGCGCCCAGGGACAGGCCGGTTCCGATCATGGCTGGACCAGCGCGTGGATGCCGGTGGCGGTGGTGCCGGTGGCCAGCACCCTGCGGACACCGACGGGCAGGATCGAGAAATCCGCCACCGTCACCGTCCGGGTCTGTTGCTGCTCGGTCAGCAGGACGATCACGCCCCCCTGCTCCACGTAGAGGCCGCAGGCGACATGGGTCAGATCCAGGCTGTCGGAGGGGGTCACCGGAAGAAGGTCTCGGGCCGGACCGTTCAGGGACATGGCTCGGCCGCTGAAGGGATTGCTCATGGGGGGTCCTGTTCTCTTGGAGGGGCGGTTGTGCAGCCGAAGGGCCGCGGCACGGAGGCGACCTTCTCAATAGAACATGTGGAAACTCTTTCCCGACAGAACGGTGGGCCTCTGCCTTCTGACTAGGCAGACAGGGTCGGCAGGGGGAACCGGGGCCTGCCGATCGGGGGGGAAGTTGCCGGAGCCGGGCCGGATACCCATTGCAACATGGGGTGCATGTCTTATGAGTGGAGGCATTGAGAGTTATTTTTATATAGGCAGATCATTTGAATGACTGATCTTGGGACCGGAGCCGCCATGTCGGCGGAGCTTGCAAGTGTTCAGGCTGGGGCACTCGATGTGGGGATCGTGCATGACTGGTTCCCCGGCATTGCCGGCGGGGAACGTGTGGTCGAGCAGATGGTCCAGGCCTTCCCCCAATCGAAGGTCTATTCGCTGTTCGACTTCCTGACCGAGGCCGAGCGCCAGGAGATCGTCGGCTCCCGGACCATCGAGGTCAGTCGCCTGAACCGCCTGCCGGGGGTGAAGAAGTACTATCGCTACCTGCTCAACCAGTGCACCCGCGCGATCGAGGAATTCGACGTCACCCATCACGACGTGGTGCTGACCTCCTCGGCGGCGCTGGCCAAAGGCGTGCTGACTGCCCCCGGCCAGCCGCATGTGGCCTATATCCATTCCCCGGCCCGCTATGCCTGGGACCTGACCCATGAATACATCAACGGGCTGGATGGCCGCTTCGGCGCGCTCAAGCGGCACATGGCGCACCGCATGATGCACAAGTTCCGCCTCTGGGACATGCGCACGCCGCCCTCCATCGACCTGATGCTGGCGAATTCGAAATTCATCGCGCAGCGCATCCGCAAGGTCTACGGGCGCGACTCCCTGGTGGTCTATCCGCCGGTGAAAACCGATGATTTCACCCTGGGCACCGCGCCCAAGGAAGAGTTCTACCTGACCGCCTCGCGCATGGTGCCCTACAAACGCATCGACATGATCGCGGCCGCCTTCGCCGGCATGCCCGACAAGAAGCTGGTGATCATCGGCGACGGTCCCGAGATGCACCGCGTCAAGGCCGCCGCCGGTCCCAATGTCGAGATCCTGGGCTACCAGAGCTTCGACGTGCTGCGCGACCACATGCAGCGTGCCAAGGCCTTCATCTTTGCCGCCCAGGAAGACTTCGGCATCATCCCGGTCGAGGCCCAGGCCTGCGGCACCCCGGTGATCGCCCTGGGCCAGGGCGGCACCGCCGAGACGGTCAAGGCCCTAGATCATGCCGACAAGCCCACCGGCGTCTGGTTCCAGAAGCAGGAGGTCGCGGATCTGCAGGATGCGGTGAAGCGCTTCGAGGCGGCGCAGGACAAGTTCGACATGGACACTTGCCGCGAGAACGCGCTGTTCTTCGGCGCGGCGCGCTTCCGTCAGCAACTCCAGGAGCTGGTCCTGCGGGGCAACGAGATCGGTTACGACGCGCTGCTGCGCGACACCCGGGGGCAGTGATGGCCTCTCCTTTGATGCGCCGCCTGCTGCGCGGCGGGATCATGGCGCTGATCATCAAGGTCGGCGCCGCGGGGTTCCAGTTCCTGATGTTCCTGATGCTGGCCCGTGCCATGGGCAAGGCGGAATACGGTCTCTTCGGTTTCGGCTTCTCGCTGGCCACGCTGCTGGCGGTGGGCGGCAGCTTCGGCCAGCGCATGCTGTCGCTGCGCTTCCTCGGCATCTATGCCAGCGAGGACAAGCCGCTGCTGGCCGCCGGGGTGATCCGCAACGGCTTTCGCATCGTGGTCGGCGGCACGGCGGTCGTGTCGCTGCTCTGTGCGCTGGTCCTGCCGGTCTTCAAGCCCGGCCTCGACATCGGCTTTCTGCTGCTGACCGGGGTCTTCGCGATCATCCTGGCGCTGGCCGAATACTTCTCCTTCGTGCTGCGCAGCTACGGGGGCATGACCCTGTCGCTGGCACCGCGCGACGTGATCTGGCGCGCCCTGGTCACCCTGGCGGCGCTGCCCTTCGCCTTCGGGCTGCTGCCGCAGATGAATGCGGCCTGGGGCATGGTGATGATCACCGTGCTGCTCTTCATCTGCATTTTCGGGCAGACCCTGATGCATGCCGCAACCCGGCCCCATGCGCTGCTGCGCGCGCCCGCGCAATACGAACACAAGCGCTGGCTGCAGGCGGCTTGGGGTCTCTGGGGCACGTCCTTCGTGCAGATCGCGGCGCCGAACCTGACCATCGTCATTCTGGGTCTGCTGCTGAGCCCGGAGGAAACCGGCCCGGTCTTCGCGGCGCTGCGCATCGCGGCCCTGCTCAACCTTTTCCTGCTGGCGGCCAACATGGTGGCCTCGCCGCTGATCTCGCGCTTCTATCACGAGAAGAAATTCGCCGATCTGCAGCGCACCTGCACCGCCATCGCGGTGCTCTCCAGTGTAACGGCCGGGCTCATCTTCGTCCTGCTGATGTTCGAGGGACGCTTCTTCCTGAACCTCTTCGGCCCGGGCTTTGCCATGGCCCATCCCGAACTGGTCATCGTCGCGGCGGCCTATGTGGTCAACACCCTGACCGGCCCGACCTCGGCACTGCTGGAACTGAGCGGCCACGAGCGCGCGGCCTTCCGGATGATCACCATCACCAACGTGATCGCCATGGCTGCCATGCCCTTCGCCACCTGGAGCTTCGGCTCTGTCGGCGCGGCCTGCTGCCTGGCCTTCTCGATCATCGGCTGGAACGTGCAGGCGGTGGTCTACGCGCGTCGCAACGTCGGCGTTGATCCGTCCGTTTTCGGACTTTTCTACAAGGGACGCGGTGCATGACCAGATCGCTGAAGATCGCCATCCAGTGCTTCAACTACGCTCCCCATACGCTGGGCGGTTCTGAGCGCTCGGCCCGGGACCTGGCGCAGGGCTTCAAGGCCCGCGGCCACCAGGTGCGCGTGGTGCTCTCGGACGGCTCCAAGCCCTATCCCGAAAGCCTCGACGACATTCCGATCGACATCGTCGAGGGCCTGCCCGTGGGGAAAAGCCCGCTGCATGGCGGTGAGCGCAGCTTCCCCTCGCGCATGGCCTGGATCATGCGCAGCGAAACCGACCCGGTGCTGCTGGCGCGCGCCCTGGCCTATCTGCGCCGCACCCGCCCCGACATCATGGTGATGAACAATCCCGCCGGGCATGGCTCGGCGATGATGGCGGCGGCGCGGATGACCGGTACGCCGGTGGTGCCGATCATCCGCGACTACGGCTGGTACTGCGCCTTCGGCGTGATGATGCGGGGCACCCAGCCCTGCGAGGGGCTGTGCAAGCCCTGCCGGACCTTCTCGGCGGGGCGGCGCAAGCTGCTGCGCGGCCTGCCCAAGGTGGTGGCGATCTCCGAACACGTGGCGCGGCTGACGCGCGAGGTGCTGGGGACCGACAACACCCATGTCATCTACAACGCCGTGCCGGATGTCTTCCTGGACACCCCGCGCCCCGAGACCCCGCGCGAGGGGCCACTGGCCTTCGGCTATCTGGGCCGGCTGCATCCGACCAAGGGCGTGACCGAGCTGATCGAGGCCTGGCAGGCCTCGGGGCTGGCCGCGGCCGGACACCGACTGCGCCTGGCGGGCGACAACCTGGGCGTCAAGCTGCCCGAGGATCCCGCCGCCCATGGCATCGACGTGCTGGGCCGGCAGGAGGCGATCCCCTTCCTCGACAGCCTGGACGTGATGTTCCTGCCCGCGCTCTGGCATGAACCCTTCGGACGCAGCGTGGTCGAGGCCCTGGCCCGCGGCCTTTTCGTGGTGGGCAGCCCGATGGGCGGCATCCCCGAGCTGATCCCCCCCGAGCGCGGCATGATCCCCGAACGCATCGATGTGCCCTCGCTGATATCGGTCATGCAGAGCATCGCCGCCGATCCGGCGCGCGTGCGCCAGACCCGGGCCACCGATCCGGTGCCCGCGCTTGCCCGCTTCCGCTCCGAGCGGATGATTTCAGAATACGAAGCCCTTTTGCTTTCCCTCGCCCGCCAGAAGGAAGACGTCCATGCCTGATACCCTGACCGCCCTGCGTCTGCCCGATCTCTACATTTGCGGCTTCACCAAATGCGCGACCTCCTCGCTGCACGACTGGCTGGTCCAGCACCCGAAGATCAGCGGCGGCTTCCAGAAGGAGCTCGAGTTCCTCTACGACAGGGACAGCTACTTCTACCGCCCCGAGTGCAATATCCATGCCCAGGGTCCGGAAGGCTATGCGGCGCTTTTCTCGGAGGCGCCGGAAGGTGCGCTGTGGCTGGATGCAACGCCCGCCTATGCCCATCATGAAACCGCCCGCCTGACCATTGCCGGCATGGAGAACCGCCCGCCGGTGGTCTTCGTGACGCGCCGTCCGGTGGACCAGATCTCCTCGACCTACCACTACTTCTCGAACAACAAGCTCTACATCGATCCCTCGATCACCATCGAGCGCTTCTTCGAGATGGTGATCGACGGCAGCGCGAGGACCGCTTTCGAACAGGATCACCTGAAGCACGCGCTGGACTGGGCCTGCTTCGATTACTGGCTGGCGCTGTGGCGGCGCGACCTGGGCGAGGACCGGGTGATCCATCTCGAGATGCGCGAGATGCTGAAGGATCCGGCGGCTGCGGTGAACGGCATCGTCGCACGCCTGGGGCTGGACCCTCTGGCGGCGCTGGATCAGGGCGGGGCCAACGAGACCTATTTCGTGAAGAATCGTGGCCTGCAGAAGCTGAACACTATGGTGCGGGGCTTCATCCCGAAGGGCGCGCTCTATGACACGGCGCGCAGCCTTTATCGCAAGATGAACACGACGACCGGCAAGCCGGAACGCAGCGCGCATGAGGAGGAGCTGCGCGCCGCGCTTGCACAGGCCGTGGAAAAACGCCAGGCCGAGCTGCTGGCGACCCTCTAAGACCGTGTTGCGGCGCGCTAGCGCGCCGCAACCTGCTGCCGGGCGGACAGCCTGGTCCGTGACAGGAAGCATATCCCCCAGATCGGGATGCACCACAGGATGATCCTCGGGATGATCTGAATGATCGAGCCTTCGGGCGCCACGATCAGGATCATGACGAAAGAGGTCATGATGGACAGCGGATGCTGTCGTCCCATCTTGCGGAAACCGTTGTGCGCTGCGGTGAGCAGGAGCCCGTAGACGACCCCGCCGATCGTGACCCCCAGAAGGCCGAAGTTGACCAGGTATTCTCCGGGGCCGCCGACCGTCCAGCCATTGACAGCATCAGGTTCGTACCACTGACGGAACCACTGACCAATCAGCAGGGATTCAGGCTTGCCCGGCCAGAGGAAGCGGGGAACGGACATGTACAGGCCATTCATGAAATCCGCCCCCTCCCGGGAGTTGCGTGAGGACAGGAAGTCCTGGACCACCAGCATGAGGGAGTCGAAGCGCGTCATGTGAAGGGACACGGCCGTGGTCGTGGCCAGATCCCGGGACATCGCGACTTCCCAGCTGCCGGCCAGTTCCGCGAGCCGGTAGATGTAGAGGAAGGTCGCGCTGCCCAGCAGGAGCGCCCCGAGCACGACGAAGCTCAGCAGCGATTTCCCGGTGATGATCCCGTTCTTGGACACCATGACCAGCATGACGCCGGACAGCAGCACGAAAGGTTCCAGTCGGCTGCCCCAGAGCGAGAAGATGAAAAGGTCGACGAAGAACATGCCCGCGAACAGGAGCGAGGGCAGAAGGCGCCGGGCGCCCTGCCATTCCCCCAGGAAGGTCGTCGCGGAGAAGAAGGCCCCCAGGCCGACGATCTGGCGGACGCCGAAGGTCCCCTGAAGATCCTTGCTGATCTTGGAGGCGTAGAGCACCCCCTGGATGGAGCCGTATTTCATGTACAGCTGCAGGCCGATCGGAATGGAGACCAGGGTGAACACGATGGCTGCCAGCATCACGAGCCGGTCGATCTTGGGTCCCACGCTGGGATAGACGCCGGCCCCGAACATGCCCTGAGAGCCAATCAGGAACATGACGGTCAGCAGGGCGGTCAGCACATACACCAGAGCATAGGCCAGGGCGCCGGTGGCCAGGACATCCGGCTTTCCGAAAAGGGCCGGATCGATCAGGTTGGCGCCCAGCAGCAACATGCCGGGGCGCACAACATAGATCAGCGTGAAAAACATCAGACTGATGATGAGTGGAGCAGAGCGCAGTTTGATCGCAATCCGGAAGAAGAATGCGACGGCAACGGTCATGACGCACCACGCGAGGAAGAACATTAAGTGCGCTCCGCGGCTTTCCTGGACATGAAGCTGCTGCCCAGCCCGTTCAGGGCCTTGCGGGACGGTTGTTCGACCAGGTGGTAGGAAAGATAGCCCAGCAACAGGGCCGGAATGATGAAGAGGGGCGAGTAGTAGATGGGCAGGTCTTCCTTCAGGACGTGGAAGATCTGCTGGTACAGGTAGACCGAGTAGGAAATCTGCCCAAGCAGGATCAGCTTCGGCTGTTCGAAGATCTGGCGGACCACCCAGCCGGGCTGGGCCTCGTGGGCCCGTTGCTCCAGCGCCAGCAGCAGCAGGCCGGTCATGATCGTCCCGAGCGTATACTTGATCGGATCGGCCACCACGGAGGCGAACTGAACGGTGATGATCGCGGCAAAGACGACGAGCATGGCATCACTCATCTTGGCAATCTGGTTCACGAAGGGCAGGCCGTATCGGCGGTGGTAGATGTATCCGAAATATCCGCAGAACAGGGAGGCGGCCCGGACATCGGTGCGCCAGTAGACTTCATAGAAGCCCAGGCCCTTGCCCCAGGTCAGCCAGGCCCCGTGAAGGAAGCCGAACAGGATGATGAGGCCGCTCACCAGCAAGGAGGCCGGGATCGACCGGCGCAGGACAAAGGCCAGAATCCCCAGGACGATGTAGGAGTGCTCCTCGATGGCGAGGGACCAGGTGTGGCCGAAGACGGGCTGGCGTTCCGCAAACGTGAAAAGGTAGTTTGACCACATGGTCAGCACCGAAGTGTACTGAAGACCCGTGACATCGAACAGACCGGCCTGCGACAGAAGGAAGACAACGGCGACGAAGACATAGAGCCCCGGGATCACCCGGGTGAAGCGGCGCCAGTAGAATGTCGGCAGACGGGCTTCGTTGAAGACGAGGATCTGCGCCATGAGGCGCCCACTGAGCAGGAAGAAAAGCTCGACCCCGAGACGGGCGATCTCGGATCCGGGGAGGGGGACGAAGTGGCCGAAGAGGACCAGGCTCACCGCCATGCCTCGCCAGCCATCGAGAAGTTCAATGCGCTTCTGTAATGCCATGGTGAAATACTCTGTGTGATGAAAAGGGGCATCGAAGATCTGCCCGGCCCTTTTCTTATAGGAGCAGGGGTCGTGCGACCGCAACCAAAGGCGGGCCAAACGATTTTGTCAGTTTCGAGAACTGCGGACCGGCGCATCCTTCTCGGGCATAAGAACGGCAGAAAACCGCTGTTCGGGAGCGGGCTCTGCCGCTTTGCGCTGCATCGCAGCAGTGTGAGGGACAATCCGGGACTCGATATGAGACCGTCGGGGCGGCAGGGGTTGAGCCTGCCCTATTCCCTGCTAACAGTACGCTAGACACATTTTTACTTATGGGTTTCTCAGGATGGCATTCTCCACCATTACCCCCGTCCTTTTGTGCGGCGGCTCCGGTACGCGTCTCTGGCCGCTTTCGCGCAAGAGTTATCCGAAGCAGTTTGTGCCGCTCGTGGGGGAGGAAACCCTCTTCCAGGCATCGGCCAAACGTCTGGCGGGACAGGACAACGGACTAGATTTTTCCGCACCCATGGTGCTGACCAATTCGGATTTCCGCTTCATCGTCACCGAGCAGCTGCAGGCCATCGGCATCGACCCCGGTGCCATCCTGATCGAACCCGAGGGGCGCAATACCGCCCCCGCGATCCTGGCCGCCGCGCTGCGCGTGATGGACACCGATCCCGAGGCGGTCATGCTGGTCGCGCCCTCGGATCACGTGGTCCCCGATGCCGCCGCCTTCCATGCCGCGATCCAGGCCGGCCTGCCGGCGGTCGAGGCCGGTGATCTGGTCACCTTCGGCATCACCCCCACCCGCCCGGAAACCGGCTACGGCTACCTGGAGCTTTCCGCCCAGCCCGAGGGCAGCGCCCCGGTGAAGCTGTCGAAATTCGTCGAGAAGCCGGATGCCGAGAAGGCCAGCGCGATGCTGGACGCCGGCAACTACCTCTGGAACGCCGGCATCTTCCTGTTCAAGGCGAAGGACATCGTCGCCGCCTTCGAGACCTTCTGCCCCGATCTGGTCGGCCCGGTTCAGGCCGCCGTCGACGAGGCCAAGACCGACCTCGGCTTCCTGCGCCTGGCGCCCGAGGCCTGGTCCAAGGCCGAGGACATCTCGATCGACTACGCGGTCATGGAAAAGGCACCGAACCTCTCGGTCGTGCCCTTCACCGGCGGCTGGTCGGATCTGGGCGGCTGGGACGCGGTCTGGCGTGAGGCCGGCCCCGATGCGAACGGCGTCGTGACCTCGGGCGAGGCCACCGCGATCGATTGCACCAACACCCTGCTGCGTTCGGACAGCGACAACCTGGAAGTCGTCGGCATCGGCCTCGACAACGTCATGGCGATCGCGATGAACGATGCGGTGCTGGTCGCCGACATGTCGCGCGCCCAGGACGTCAAGAAGGCGGTCGACGCGCTGAAGAAGAAGAAGGCCTCCCAGGCGACGCATTTCCCCAAGGATCACCGTCCCTGGGGCTGGTTCGAAAGCCTGGTCGTCGGCAACCGCTTCCAGGTCAAGCGCATCATGGTGCATCCGGGCGGTTCGCTGTCGCTGCAAAGCCACTTCCACCGTTCCGAGCACTGGATCGTCGTGGAGGGCACCGCCCGCGTCACCTGCGATGACGAGGTCAAGCTGGTGACCGAGAACGAGTCGATCTACCTGCCGCTGGGCTGCGTGCACCGCATGGAAAACCCCGGCCGCGTGCCGATGGTCCTGATCGAGGTTCAGACGGGTGCCTATGTCGGCGAAGACGACATCGTGCGCTACGAAGACATCTACGCCCGCAGCTGAGAGGACAGAGCATGAAAATCGCAGTTGCAGGGATCGGCTATGTGGGCCTGAGCAATGCCGTCCTTCTGTCGCAGAACCACGAGGTCGTGGCGCTGGACCTGGATGCCGGCAAGGTCGCACTGGTCAATGACCGAAAAAGCCCGATCGTTGACACAGAAATCGAAGAGTACCTGGCCACGAAGGATCTGAACCTCGTGGCCACGACGGAGCCCGAGCAGGCCTACGCCGACGCCAAGTACGTTATCGTATCAACTCCGACGAACTACGACACCAAGACCAACCATTTCGACACCCGCAGTGTCGAGGCGGTGATCAAGGACGTGAACCGGATCAACCCCGAGGCCACCATCGTCATCAAGTCGACGATCCCCGTGGGCTACACCGAAAGCGTCAACGCACGGATGGGGTGCACCAACGTCATCTTCAGCCCCGAGTTCCTGCGCGAAGGCAAGGCGCTCTACGACAACCTGCACCCGTCCCGGATCGTGGTGGGCGAGCAGAGCGAGCGTGCGGAAATCTTCGCCGGTCTTCTGGCCGAGGGCGCGATCAAGGACGACATCCCGACGATCTTCACTGGATCGGGCGAGGCCGAGGCGATCAAGCTGTTCGCCAATACCTACCTTGCCATGCGGGTGGCCTACATCAACGAGCTCGACAGCTACGCGATGGCGCTCGGCATGGACAGCCGCTCGATCATCGAGGGCATCGGCCATGATCCGCGGATCGGCAACCACTACAACAACCCCTCCTTCGGCTATGGCGGCTATTGCCTGCCCAAGGACACCAAGCAGCTTCTGGCGAACTACACCGCCGTGCCGCAGAACCTGATCCGGGCGATCGTGGATGCCAACACCACCCGCAAGGATTTCGTGGCCGAACGCATCATCGCGCTGGAACCGAAAGTCGTGGGCATCCACCGCCTGGTGATGAAGGCGGGATCCGACAACTTCCGCGAAAGCTCGATCCAGGGGATCATGAAGCGGATCAAGGCCAAGGGGATCGAGATCATCGTCTACGAGCCCGCCCTGCCGGAGGAGAGTTTCTTCAACTCCCGGGTGGAGCGTGATCTGGAGGCCTTCAAGGCCGAGGCCGACGTGATCGTGGCGAACCGCCGTACTTCCGATCTTGCGGATGTTGCGGGAAAAGTGTTTACGCGTGACCTTTTCGGGGCCGATTGAGTGCGGGGCTTAAGCACAGTGCGGCGCAGCCGGGTCCCGATTGTAACGAACGTGGCCCGCGGGCAGGGGGGGACCTTCCTGAAGCCAGCTTCCCTTCTGCTTCCTGTTATGTCCAGCGGCCTTATGAGTAGCTCTTGAGATGAACCAAAACTTTCCCAACCGCCTCTCCAGGGTCGGAGCCGACGCCATGAAGAAAGCTGAAGCCGCTGTCGAAGACAGCTCGATCGACTTTTCCGGAACCATGAGTACCCTCTGGAGAGGGAAATGGATCATCCTGGGATGCATCGTGGCCTGCATGCTCCTGGGCGCCTACCAGGCCTATTTCCGGGCTACGCCGCTCTATGAATCCTCCTCCGTGGTCATGCTGGAGTCGCGCCAGGAACAGGTCGTCGATCTGGAAAGCGTGATCGGCGGCCTCTCGGCCGATGCCTCTGTCATCAATACCGAGGTCCAGGTTCTCAAGAGCCGCAGCCTGCTGGGCAAGGTCGTCGACAAGCTGAAGCTGACGGAAGATCCGGAATTCAACACCACGCTGGTCCCCAGCGGGTTCCTGGGATCCGTCATCGGCGGGATCAAGAAACTGATCCCCGGTGAATCCGATCCGGCCAATGGCATGAATGACAAGACCCATGCGGAAGTCATTCGGGATGCGACGGTCTCGGAACTGCTCAACCATCTGACGGTGCGCAACCTGGCGCAGTCGCTGGTCTTCGAGATCAAGATCGAGACCACCAGCGCCCAGAAGTCCAAGTTGATCGCCGACACGATGGCCGATCTCTACATCCAGAACCAGCTCGAGGTGAAGTTCGACGCGACCGAGCAGGCCACCAGCTGGCTGACCGACCGCGTGAGCCAGCTGCAAACCGAGCTGGAAGCGGCCGAGAGCAAGGTCAACGACTTCAAGGGCAAGACCGATGTCATCAGCCCGGATGCGCTGGCCGCGATGGATCGCCAGCTGAAGGATACCCGGGAACGCATCACGAATACCCAGGATTCCCTTGCGGCGAACCAGAAGACCATGGCGGCGGTGCAATCGGCGCAATCGCCGGCGGACAAGGCTGCGGCGCTTGGCGACGACCAGCTGCAGCGCATGGCGCAGAATCTGGATCAGGACGGCGTGCAGGCAGCCTTCGATACCCGCTTCCAGCAAGTGTTCACCCGTCTCCAGGTCTCGGTCCTGCGCGACCAGAGCCAGATCAAGACCCTGCAGGCCTCGGAAGCCGATCTGCAAAAGCAGATCAACAGCCAGAGCGCCGATCTGATCACCCTGCAGCAGCTGACCCGCGAAGCGGATGCCAGCCGGATGCTGTATGAATACTTCCTTTCCCGCCTGAAGGAGACTTCGGCGCAGCAGGGTATTCAGCAGGCCGACAGCCGGGTCCTGTCCCACGCGGTGATGCCGCGCATGCCCTCCTCGCCGAACAAGAAGATGGTCCTCGTGCTGAGCGCCCTCCTCGGGTTCTTCGCCGGCGTGGCCTTCGTGCTGCTGCGTGAAGCGCGCAACAACACCTTCCGGAATGCAACGGATCTCGAACGCTACACCGGCTACGCGGTGCTGGGGCAGGTTCCGATCATCCCGGCTCGGCGGCGGAAGGACTCGATCCACTACCTTGCGGAGAAACCGACCTCCCAGGCAGCCGAGGCGATCCGGAACCTGCGGACCTCCCTGCTGCTGTCCAACGTCGACCAGCCGCCGCAGGTCATCATGACCTCCTCCTCCTTCCCCGGAGAAGGCAAGACGACGGTCTCCCTGGCGCTTGCACAGAACTTCTCGGGGATCGACAAGAAGGTCCTGTTCATCGAGGGCGACGTGCGCCGCCGCATGCTGAGCCAGTATGTCGAGATGAAGGACCATCCCGGCCTGATCTCGGTGCTGACCGGCAAGATGCCCCTGCGCGAGGCAGTGTTCCGCGACGAGACCATCAATGCCGACATCCTGATCGGCGAGGAAAGCTCGAGCAACGCGGCCGACGTCTTCTCCTCGGCGCGCTTCACGGCGCTCATCGAGGAAGCGCGGAAACTGTACGATTTCATCGTCATCGATACGCCGCCCGTGATGGTCGTGCCGGATGCCCGGGTGATCGCACAGAATGTCGATGCCGTGATTTTCGTGGTGAAGTGGGACAGCACCCATCGTCCCCAGGTGGTCGATGCGATCAACCAGTTCGAGACCGTCAACCGCCCTGTCGCGGGGGTCGTTCTGAACCAGATCAACACCCGCAAGATGATGAGCTACGGCTACGGCGGCTATGGCGCCTACGGCGGCTATGGCTACCACAAGCAGGCCAGCAAGTATTACAACAACTGACCTTACCTGAAACGGGCCCCTCGGGGCCCGTTTCGCATTGCGCCGGACCCTCCCGACAGGGGTCGGGAGGACCGTCCGGAGACCTCAGCCGACATTTACCAAAAGCGGGGACCCTCCCAGCGGAGACCGTGCGCAGATTGCGGCACGGCGTGCGTCTTGTGAGGTCCGCCATGGCAATTATTTACTCGTCATCCGCATCCTATTCGAAGGACTACCCGTCCTTCCGCCTGCTCGATGGGCGCTTCGCCATCAACTTCAAGGATCCTACCGCGCTGCTGAACAGCGAGTACCCGCCCTTCGGGGAAGGCAACCTCTGGGAGTGCAACGGCTACCGCTACGAGGAGGCCTCGGTCGCGGCGACGGACTATCACGTGAAGACGGTCGGGGGCGTCAAGCTGTACGTCGTGACCGACGGCCTGCAGGAGATCAATGTCCGGGCCTTCGGCGTGACGGGAGACGGCATCACCGATGACGCCCCGGCCCTGAACCGGGCCATCGAAGTCGTCCAGAACTCGAGCGGCATGCTGGTCGTGCCGCCGGGGGTGTACCGCTATGGCTCGGAACTACAGATCACCGATGCGCTGATCTTCCGCGGGGCAGGGCTGCGGCGTACGATCTTCCAGCCGATGGACGGGTATTCGGGCTGGTTCATGAGCATCACCGAGACCAATTTCGTGGGGTCCTCGAACAACGGACCGGTCGTCAACCTGAGCAAGGACGGATCCGGCGTGCATCTGATGGACTTCTCCGTCCGCTCGTCGCGCGATCTCAACACTGGCGCCCAGCATGGCATCCGCTGCATCGGTCGCAACGACCGCATGCGCTGGCGCAATGTCTATGTTGAATGCCTGGAGGGGACGCATTTCTACTTCGGCTTCAGCAACGGCACGAATTCGGAGGGCAATCCGGCCGCCTCCTACATCCGCGAATGTGATTTCTACAACATCGAAAGCCGGGGCGGCGGCAACAGCTCGACTGGCAGCCCGGCTATCGTGTTCAACAGCTATGGCGTGGGAGATGCGACGAACCTGTGCAACTTCTACGGCATGCGGATGGTCTATCCCTATGCGGTCGGGATCGAGTTCCGCAATGACTCCACCGGCCAGGCCGTCCGGCGCCTGAAGTTCTTCGGGCTCCTGCTGCATGGCCCGGGCAGCACGGGCATCACGGCCACGGATCCGCTGATGCGGCTGCGTGGCCGTGTCAGTCAGTGCGATTTCTACAGCCTGCAGGGCAACAGCACGAATGCAGGTCAAAGCGCCATCCGGATGCAGGCCGAAAACGGCTACATCCCGCAGGGGCACCGGTTCTGGGCCGACATTTCCTCGGGATCGGGCGACACGTTTGATATCGACGGCGCCAAGGACATCTACATTTCCTGTACCGGCCTTGCCGGGGCGGGGGTCGACTTCACGGTCGGGGCCAACGTGGCCGGCCCGATCATCATCGACACCATGGGACAGGTTCCCACGACCTCGTTCCATGCGAATACGGCACATCACGTATCCAGCCTGCAGACCGGAAACGCCGCATTGCCGGCCCGGTTGGACAAGATCATCCTGGGCGGAGAAAACGACAGTCCCCACATTACCCATGGCGATCTGGCTCCTGAAGGCCAGATTTCGGCCCCCGTCGGATCGCTTTATGTGCAGACGTCCCAGGACACGGACCGGGACAGCGATAGCCTTTACGTGAAACGAGCAGGGACGGGATCGACGGGATGGGAGAGCGTCATGCTGGCCGTCGGCGGCGGCAACAGCTCCAGGCCGGTCACGCCCACACCCTACCAGTACTATTTCGACAACAACTACAATCGCCCCGTCTTTGCCGATCAAAATGGCAACTGGATTGATGTCTCGACCTGGACGACCACAAAGCCGACCAGCCAGAGTTCGACCGGACGGGCCGGGCAAGTGGCAGCAGACAGCAGCTACATTTATGTCTGCGTTTCCGCAAACAACTGGGTCCGCTGCCCCAGCACCCCCTGGTAGGGACATCCGGTGCCGCTTTTCGGCTTCGTTTCGAAGGGCGGCACCCCGACAGGCAGCACATGGCAAGAGCGTGATCACGGGCACATGTGCAGGGGGCGTTTTATCGACGCAATCAGGCTGCCTTCCACGCCTGCCATGCTATTAAATTACATAATGTTAGTTATAATATGATTTTTACTCCAGCTAGTAGGGTCTTCCTGCCGGAATATCCACAGACGCGGAGGCCGCCCGCGTGTCAGCGCAGGATCGCAGAGCCGTCGCGTCGCGGAACAGGCCTGACACCGCCCCTTCCCATCTGTGCAGCCAGAAAAACCCGCGGTCCTGGCCCCTGGGGTCTGCCCCCAGAGAACCCGGAACGGGTCTAATGGGTAATATAGGTACTGTAGGGCAACAGGATCCTGTCGCCGGACGAATTCGTCCCTGCGACGGTAATGATATATTTTCCATTGCTGACGATATAGATCCTGATCAGCTCGGACTCTCCGAGGCCCATGTTCTCGGCTGCGGTAAAGGCCTCGTTGATCGCCTCCCCCAGTCTCCCCCTTGCAATGACATGACCACCGATGATGGCGACACTATTCGGCTGATCCGCTTCGGCAACCGTTGGGCCCAATGTGACGAGGCAGGAGAGAAATGCGCAGAGTCTTCCGGAAACGGATAGGTTCACAACGGCCTCCATAAAAGAAAGGGAATTTATGTGACCCCCGGGGTCGACATTTCCCATTTTCCCATAATCCACCGAGGATTGCATTCAAAAAATAAAATACCGTTTCAATGGCATGGCGTTTCCATGACATTAATCGGAAGGGTTGCAAGGCCAGCCCCAGCAGGCCGACCGCCTGCCGTGCGATGCGCGCGATGGCGCGTATGTGACAGGGCAGACGACTTTTTCGGAACGACGATTTGCCCTACCCTTCTGCCATTCTTCCTTCGGGCTGCCCCGGCCCGTCCGGGCAGCCCAGCCTTACAACAGGAGCCTAGGCCTTGACCGACCACCCTCCTCTCTGCCGCCACGACGGCAATCATGTCGCGCTGGCAGGGTCGATCACCTTGGATACCGAGCGCAACCTGGCCGTCGTCCATGACGGCATGACCCCCGGCGGCCACCCCCTCGGCCAGCTGCCCTTTGCCTCGATCGAGCAAATGCTGTGCAGCACCCGCCCCGCCATGGGCGTCGGTAGCCCCTGGGTGGCCGGCCCCTATTGGTACACGGAACTGTCGCCGCAGGAGGCCGATTTCGATCTTCAGACCGCGACAGGGGTGAAGCTGGCATTGGTCCTCGATGGGCTGTCAGAGGTCAATGTTCATGCCCTGGGCGTGCGCGGCGATGGCAAGAGCGACGATGCTCCGGCGCTGAACCGGGCCATCGCCCGGGCTCAGAAGACCGGTGCGATCCTGCGACTGCCGGCGGGCACCTATCGCTATGGCAGTGAACTGGAGATCTCCGACGCCATCACCCTGCGGGGGGCAGGCATTCGCTACACCATCTTCCAGCCGATGGGCGGCTATTCCGGCTGGTTCATGAGCATCACGGAAAGCAATTTCATAAACACCTCGAACCAGGGCCCCCGGGTCAACCTCTCCAACGATACGGCAGGGTTGACGCTGGCAGCCTTTTCCGTCCGGTCATCGCGTGATCTGGGCAGCGGGCCACAGAATGGTATTCGCTGTGTCGGGCGCAATGACCGGATGCGCTGGCACGACATCTATATCGAATGCCTGGAGGGGACGCATTTCCATTTCGGGCATCCGATCGACGGAAATGAAATCCGGCCGGCTTTCATACGGGAATGCGATTTCTACAATATCGAAAGCCGTGGCGGCGGAGACCTGAAAAGTGGCGCTCCGGCGGTCATCATCGACAGCTATGGTCCCGGAGATGCCACGAACCTGTGCAACTTCTTCGCCTGCCGCATCGTCTATCCCTATGGCACCGGTCTCGACATCGTCTGCCACGCAACCCGCAACGCCATCCGGCGGCTGACCTTCTTCAACCTGCTGATGCACGGGGCCGGGTCGGTCGGGGTCAAGACCGACGCCCCGCTCATGCATATCCGCGGCGCCTTCTACTGGAGCAGCTTCTACGCCTTCCAGCTCAACAGTACCTCATCGCGGCAGGTCGGCGTCAAGACCGAGGCGCTGAACGGACGTTCGGCGGATGGCCTGCGTTTCGAGGGGGACATCTCCTCGGGGGCGGGGGAAGGCTTTGCCTTCGACGCCGGCGGCCATTACGAGGTGTCCTTCGCCAATTTCGGCAACCGCGGGGCCGGTGTCTCCCTCGGGGACAACCTCGACGGTCCGGTCTTGCTCGATGCGATGGGCAAGCAGGATGTGCACACCCGGGTGAGCCGCAAGAGCGCAGGCTTCCTCCAGCAGAGAACCGAGCAGGGCGACCACCGGAACGCCCCGATGCGTTCGGCAAAGGTCTGGGTGGCCACGCCGCGCACGCCCAACGATCCCGGAATGCCCGGGGATATCGCGCGCGATGCCCATTATGCCTATATCTGCGTGGCGCCGAACCAGTGGGTCCGGATGCCCGTCGATCAGACCTGGGACTAGGGCCGCTTACAACGCAAACGACCGGGCCCAGCAGGGCCCGGTCGCTGCAAAAGAGTGGGAAGGGACGGGACGCTCAGCGCCCGGTCTGACCCAGAACGGCGTTGAAGGTCTTCACCAGAAGCTTGCAGTCCATCAGGAAGGAGGCCTTCTTGGCATATTCCACATCCATGGCCACGCGCTCGTCATAGGTGACGTCGTTGCGCCCCGAAACCTGCCACAGCCCGGTCAGACCGGGGCGCATCGACAGGTAGGCGACGCGGGACTTGCCGTAGCGGCGGATCTCGTCACGGGTGATCGGACGCGGGCCGACAAAGCTCATCTCGCCCTTCAGGACGTTCCAGATCTGCGGCAGCTCATCCAGCGAGGTGGCGCGCAGGAGATGGCCCAGCTTGGTGATCCGCGGGTCGTTGGTCAGCTTCTGATCGCGCTTCCATTCTTCCGCGGCCTCGGGATTGTTGGCCAGATGCTGCGTAAGCCGCGCTTCCGCATCCACCACCATGGTGCGGATTTTCCAGCAGCGGAAGCTCTTGCCGTTGTGGCCCAGCCGGCGATGTCCGAAGAAGCCCGGCCCGCCGTCCCGACGAATGAGGATCCACAGGACAGCGATGACGGGCAGCAGGACCGGAAGCAGCATCAGCGCGAGGACAAGATCGAACACCCTTTTGACGAACCGGGTGTACATGGTGTCGCTGAGGCTTCGCACCGAAGCGCGCCAGGCGCGCGGGGATGCCATCTTGGAATCGGTAAGCGTGGAAGGATCAATCGTCTTCACGGAACCACCTCCTTGAGGGTTAAATGAATATCACGTTTCAAACGTTAAAAGACGCGCCGACTGCCATACTGCGAAACCGACGATCAGGTGCTTTAGTTTATACTTTATTAGCCCTGTCTAAACGGGCCGCTCCCCGGTGTCGAGAGACGCCGGAATGAACTTTTCCCTAATTTTGCCCCGCCTCCTGCGGCAGCCCCGGCCGCTTGTCTGGGCCTTCGATAAAACATGTTGAAAAGAAAAGAGAATGGTCAAGTCGGGTGGCAGGTCTCCAGCCGGGTCCGGGGGGCAGCAAAAAGTTGCTCCTGCCCAGAAAACCGGCGGTTTCGGCAAGCTGCATGACGCTGCGGCATCCCCTTGCGGCACAGATTCCCCTGCGGGCCTTATTGCCCCTTCCGGCCACTTCAAGGGTGGCAAGCGGTACGGGCTTGCGACATAGTCCCCGGGAAGGCTTATTTTTCCTTTCCATCGATTTCACGCCCGTTCCGGGAGACATTTCAGAATGTTCAAGATGCCAGGCCGGGCGCAGCGATGACCTTTCCCCTTTGGCCGCCGCCAGGTCCTTTCCCGCACCCGCCCGGACAGCCCTTCCGGTGCAGGATGACGGCAGTCGGCCCCCTACATGAATAATGGAGCAAACGTTATGCAGAATGTCCTGGTCACCGGCGGCGCAGGCTATATCGGCTCGCATGCCTGCAAGGCGCTGAAGGCCGCAGGTTTCACCCCGGTCACCTATGACAGCCTGGTCACCGGCTGGGAGGATTCGGTCAAGTTCGGCCCCTTCGAAAAAGGCGACCTGATGGACCGTGCCCGCCTGGACGAGGTCTTTGCCAAGTACCAGCCCGTTGCCGTGATGCATTTCGCCGCCCTCTCCCAGGTGGGCGAAAGCATGAAGGAGCCGGGGCTCTACTGGCGCCAGAACGTCATGGGCTCGCTCACCCTGATCGAGGCCACGGTGGCCGCGGGCGTCAAGCATTTCGTCTTCTCCTCGACCTGCGCCACCTATGGCGAACAGGACAACGTGGTGCTGGATGAAAACAGCGTCCAGCAGCCGATCAACGCCTATGGCGCCTCCAAGCGCGCGATCGAGGACATCCTGGACAACTTCGGCGCCGCCTACGGGCTGGAGCACGTGATCTTCCGCTACTTCAACGTCGCCGGGGCCGACCCCGAGGGCGAGATCGGCGAGCATCACCGCCCCGAAACCCACCTGATCCCGATCATGCTGGAGGCGATCGACGGCAAGCGCCCGGCGCTGACCATCTTCGGCACCGATTACGACACCCCCGACGGCACCTGCATCCGCGACTACGTCCATGTCTGCGACCTGGTCGATGCCCATGTGCTGGGGCTGAAATGGCTGCAGGAGGGCAAGGGCAGCAGCGTCTTCAACCTCGGCACCGGCTCGGGCTTCTCGGTGCGCGAGGTGATCGACCAGTCCCGCGCCGTCACCAACCTCTCCGTCCCATACGAGGAAGGCCCGCGCCGCCCGGGCGATTGCACCAAGCTGGTGTCGGGCTCGAGCCGGGCGGAAACCGAGCTGGGCTGGAGCCCCGAACGCTCGACCATGGCGCAGATGATCGGCGACGCCTGGCTGTGGCACCGGGAAGGCCATTACGACAAGTGAGGCGCAGGTCCCGGAGCCTGTCTCCGGCGTGGCGAAAGTAGATCTTAATCGTTTTCCGGCTTGGTTCCCGGGGAGGGAGGCGCGGTCCCGCACCTCCGACTGCCGCTGGAGCCTTGATGCCGGACATCGCCACGCCCCCCCTGCCCGGACTGCTTGTCCTGACGCCGCGCCGCCATGCCGATGCCCGCGGCGTCTTCGAGGAGACCTGGAACCGGGCCGCGCTGGCCCGGGCCGGCATCCTGACCGATTTCGTGCAGGACAACCGCTCGCTCTCGCTGGCGCCCAACACCGTGCGGGGGCTGCATTTCCAGGCGCCGCCCCGGGCCCAGGCCAAGCTGGTGCGCTGCGGGCGCGGCTGCGTCCTCGACGTGGCGGTGGATCTGCGGCGCGGCTCTCCGACCTATGGACACTGGCACGGCGAGGAGCTGAGCGAGGAGAACGGGCGCCAGCTGCTGATCCCCGAGGGGTTCGCCCATGGCTTCGTCACCCGCGAGGCGGGATGCGAACTCTGTTACAAATGCTCGGCCCCCTATGACCCGGCGGCCGAGGGCACGCTTCGCTGGGACGATCCCGAGCTGGGCATCGCCTGGCGGCTGACCGGGCCTGCCGTGCTCTCGGAGCGCGACGCCGCCGCCCCGCCCCTGCGCGGGCTGGCCTCTCCCTTCCTGTGGGAGGCCGCCGCATGAAGCTGCTGATCACCGGAGGCGCGGGGTTCATCGGATCGGCGGTCGCCCGGCTGGCCATGGAAGAGGGCTGCCACGTGGTGGTGCTGGACGCGCTGACCTATGCCGCCTGCCCCGCCAACCTCGCCCCGGTCGAGGGGCTGCCCGGCTATGCCTTCGAACGCGCCGACATCCGCGACCGTACCCTGCTGGAACGCATCTTTGCCCGCCACCGCCCCGACGCAGTGCTGCACTTGGCCGCCGAAAGCCATGTCGACCGGTCGATCGACGGGCCCGATGCCTTCATCGACACCAATATCACCGGCACCTTCTACCTGCTGGAGGCGGCGCGCAGCCACTGGCAGGCGCGTGGCCGGCCCGCCGGCTTCCGCTTCCTCCAGGTCTCCACCGACGAGGTCTGGGGCAGCCTCGGCCCCGAGGGGCAGTTCAGCGAGGACAGCCCCCAGGCGCCCAATTCCCCCTATGCGGCCTCGAAATCCGCCGCCGATCAGCTGGTGCGGGCCTGGGGGGCAACCTATGGGCTGCCGGTGCTGATCACCAACTGCTCGAACAACTACGGGCCCTATCATTTCCCCGAAAAGCTGATCCCGCTGACCATCCTGCAGGCGCTGGCCGGCAAGCCGATCCCGGTCTATGGCGACGGCGCCCAGGTGCGCGACTGGCTCTACGTGGAGGATCACGCCCGCGCCCTGCTGACGGTGCTGCGCCGGGGCGAACCGGGGCGGCGCTATGCCATCGGCGGCACCGGCGAGGTCAGCAACCTGGAGCTGGTGCAGAAGATCTGCGCCCTGCTGGACGACCGCCGCCCCCGCGCCCTGCCCCATGCCACGCTGATCACCCATGTTCCCGACCGCCCCGGCCATGACCGCCGCTATGCCATCGACGCGACCCGCATCCGGCAGGAGCTGGGCTGGACCCCCTCGGTCTCCCTCGACCAGGGGCTGGCGCACACGGTGGACTGGTTCCTGGCCAATCCCGGCTGGTGGCGGGTGCTGCAGGCGCGCGGCGGCCTGGGGCAGCGGCTGGGGCTGGGCCCCGCCGCCCTCCGCCCCGAGGGCACGGTGCTGCAATGACCATCCTGGTGCTGGGCGCCCAGGGGCAGCTGGGCCATGCGCTGGCCCGCATCGGTCGCCACCGGGTCCTGGCCCTGGGCCGCAGCGTGGCCGATCTCTCCGATCCCGCCGGCTGCGCCCGCCTGCTGGAGGACCTGGCGCGCAGCCGTCCGCTCTCGGGGGTGATCAACGCCGCCGCCTGGACCGCCGTCGATGCCGCCGAGGATCACGAGGCGCAGGCCCATGTCGTCAATGCCGAAGCGCCGGGCGCCCTGGCCCGGGTCGCCGCCGCCCGGGGCCTGCCCTTCGTGCAGCCCTCCACCGATTACGTCTTCGACGGCCGGGGCAGCCGGCCCTTCGCCCCCGGCGATGCCCCGGCGCCGCTCAATGCCTACGGGCGCAGCAAGCTGGCCGGGGAAGCGGCGGTGCGCGCCGCCGGCGGTGTCCATGCGGTGCTGCGCTGTTCCTGGGTGATCTCGGCCCGGGGGCGCAATTTCGTCACCGCCATGCTGGCGGCGGCGGCGCGCGCAGAGGTGCGGGTGGTCGCCGACCAGGTGGGCGGCCCGACCCCGGCGGACGACCTGGCGCGCGCCTGCCTTTCGGTGGTGGACCAGCTGTCGGACATGCCGGAGAAATCCGGCACCTACCATTATGCCGGCGCCCCCGATGTCAGCTGGGCCGGCCTCGCGCGTGAGGTCTTCCGCCAGGCCAACCTCTCTGTCGCCGTGCACGAGATCGCCAGTGCCGACTGGCCGACCCCGGCACCCCGGCCGCGCAACTCGCGGCTCGACTGCCTGCGCACCGAACAGATCCTCGGCCTGCCGCGCCCCGACTGGCGCGCCGGGCTCTCGTCCATCCTCGATCAGATGGCACCGCTGGCCCGGCCCGGCCAGGCGCGCGCCGGAAAGGACCGCGCATGACCTCCCGCAAGGGGCTTCTTCTGGCCGGCGGCACCGGCAGCCGGCTCTGGCCGATCACGCTGGGGATCTCCAAGCAGCTGCTGCCGCTCTACGACAAGCCGATGATCTACTACCCGCTTTCGGTGCTGATGCTGGCCGGCATCCGCGAGATCTGCATTATCACCACCCCCGAGGACCAGCCGCAGTTCCGCCGCCTTCTGGGCGACGGGTCGCAATGGGGGCTGGATCTGCACTATATCATCCAGCCCCGTCCCGACGGCCTGGCCCAGGCCTATCTGCTGGCCGAGGACTGGCTGGCGGGTGCCCCCTCGGCCATGGTGCTGGGCGACAACATCTTCCACGGCGACGGGCTGGCGCGGCTGCTGGCACGCGCCGATGCCCGCCCCCATGGCACTGTCTTCGGCTACCGGGTGCGCGATCCGGAACGCTACGGCGTGCTGGGCTTCGATGCCGCCGGTCGCGTCACCTCGATCACCGAGAAACCGATCGAGCCCGCCTCGCCCTTCGCGGTGACCGGACTCTATTTCCTCGATGGCGACGCCCCCGCCCGCGCCCGCGCCGTGCGCCCCTCCAACCGCGGCGAGCTTGAGATCACCTCGCTGCTGGAAATGTACCTCGGTGACGGCCTGCTTGAGGTCGAGACGCTGGGGCGCGGCTATGCCTGGCTGGACACCGGCACCCATGCGGCGCTGCTGGATGCCGGGAATTTCGTGCGCACCCTGGAGGACCGCCAGGGCATGCAGACCGGCTGCCCCGAGGAGATCGCCTTCCAGCAGGGCTGGATCGACACGCCGGCCCTGCTGGCCCAGGCCGCGCGCTTCGGCAAGACCGACTATGGCGCCTATCTGGCCACTCTGGCCGCGCCCCAGGGCGGATATGACCAAATGCCCCCCGGAGATATCCGTTCGGATACCTGTCTTTGAAAATACCTGCCCTGCATAATTGGTCGCAGACGGGGTAGAACCTGTGGCCCGGCACAAATCGGCAAAACAGACCGATGCCGGGGCGTACTTTTCCATGACGCGGACGGACTCTGCCGCCATGGCCTGAATGATTTCCTACATTCAGCAGGTGATTGGCCGGGGCATTCCCTGGCCAATTTCGCCATCCGCCTCGTCATTTCCATGCCGGATTCGCAAAAAAGGCCTGCCCCGGACAAACCGGAACAGGCCCTTTGCCGTCGAAACGGAGCAGGATCAGAGCGTGCTGACCGTGGTGGTCACGGTCTGCGTCGTGCCGTTCGAATCCGCAACCTCGATGATTGCCTTGCCGGTCGCGTAGACGACGAAGCTGAGGACCGCCAGGGGCATGATCCCCATGGAGGCCAGCGCGGCATTCACGCTTGCCACGATGGAACCACCGGAGGCACCGCCACCGATCGTCGTGGTTTGGACGCCGTTTGCGCCGCCGGTGCCGGTTGCCACGACTTCCTGTGCCATAACGGTGTTGGCAGAGAACGCCGTCACGGAGAGCGCGATGAGGGAAGCAAGAGCCGTCTTCTTCATGGACATCAAGAGTCCTCCAATAAAACTGGGATGAGCAATCATTATCACGAAGCGTCGATCCAGAGTACCGCGTATCGTCAATTGCTGCGTGCAACTCGGGAAAAAACACTCGCACAGAATATAATAGTGACAGCAATGCCGCAACCGCAGCATTGCTGTCACCCAGCTTTCCCGTACCTGCCGAATCTTTCAGCAGGACTGGCTAGGAAGACCTCAGTTCGCCGCCGAAGCGGTCGAGGTGATCAGCGCCGGCGTGATCTGGTTGACCACGCGATTCCATTTCGTGATCGGCTGTTCGGCCGCGAAGACCACGTCGTTGGGACGCAGCTGGAACCGTGTCGCCAGCATCAGGTTGGCGGCATTCTTGATGTTCAGGTTGTAGGCGGTGACCGAGTCGAACTCGCGCGGGTCATCGGAGCCGCGCAGCACGTAGATCTGCTTGGCATCCGCGTGGATGCTGGGCAGGCCGCCATTGGTGAAGATCGCATCCGCCAGCGTTGCCTGCCGCCCGAAGGGCAGGGTGAAGCGCCCCTGGGTGCCGACTTCGCCGGCCAGGTAGACGTAGTCGCGCGCCACGGCATCCTGTTCGGTCTTGGTCACGAAGTTGGAGCGCGCCTCTTCCAGGGCGCCGCGACGGATCGCGACCTCGCTGTTGAGCTCGTTCAGCGCGGCGGTACGGGCGGTCTGCTGGAAGGTCGCCCGGGCGATCTGCTCCTGGAAGTAGGACTGTGCCAGATCGAGGTTGTAGGCGGTATCGACGAAGATGCTGTCGCCGTCGAGCAGGCGGATCTTCTGCAGGGTCTTGTCGGAATAGAGCTTTGCCAGCGGGATCTGGTAGAGCGTGCCGTCGCGGTAGAGGCGGACCGAGGCATAGGCCTGGTCGGTCACCGTCACCCCGCCCACGGCGGCCAGCGCCTCGTCGAGGTAGAGCGGCGTCAGGGTGATCGGTACCACGGCGGGCTTGGCCACCGCCCCGCCGATCGAGACCTTCTTGGAGTTGAACTCCGAGATCTCGAGGCTGAAGGTCGGGTCGATCTGGTTCTGCACGAGCTTCTGGAACAGAGCCGCCTCGGCCTCTTCCAGGGTCATGCCGGCGACCTGGACGCGTCCGACATTGGGGATGGCGATCGCGCCGTCATCCTGGACGGTGTAGCCCTGGCGGGCATTCTGCGCCGCCAGCAGGCCGGTCAGCTGCTCGACCGTGCTGCCCATCTGCGGCGTGGCCAGCAGGACGACATCGCCGATGCCGATCTTGTAGGGGCCGGGATCGGTCGCCGGGGGCACCCGGGTCTCCAGCGGCGCCCGCTGGGAATCGTCGAACACCGTCTGCGGCAGCGTTGCGGTCTTCACCTGGGGCTTTCCGGTCGTGCCGGCGATCTGGCCGAAGACAGCCGGCAGATCGCGCGGCGTATAGGGGGCGCGGTTGGCCACCATGACGGTTTCCGGAGTCATCTCGATGACCCGGACCTTGCTGTCGCCGCGGGTCACCGTCTCCACCGAGGGAGAGTTGTAGACGACACCGCATCCGGACAGAGCCCCGAGGCTTAACGAGAGGGCAATGGTCAATGCACGCATATGAAAATCTCTCCCTGAAATCAGAGTGAACTTGTAATGGGCCCGAATGGGCCGGAGATCTGCGACCCCGTCATTGCGCGGTCGTGCCCAGACGGGCCGCAAGCTGGTCCGTCAGGCGCTGCACCGTCGGCTGATCGAGGCTGCGGAAAGTGACCAGGCCGACCAGCGTCCCGGTGAACTGGCGGGACTGCAGGATCCGTCCCTGCGAACCGATCCAGTAGAGGTTCAGGAAACTGTAGTCACTGCCGTAGCAGGTTTCCGTCATGTAAGTCGTCTGGACCGTTCCCGTCCCCTGCGCCAGCGCGTTCGGCCCCTCGTTCTTCACGTCACACAGGAAAGTCGACTGGACGATGTGGTTGTTGCCGTCGAGATGGGCAACGAAGCGCTTGGCCCGCCCATTGCGACGGGCCGTCACCAGCGCCAGCGTCTGGGAGGCATCGGCTTCCATCGTGTCGTCGCCCAGGCCCCGCGTCGCCACCAGCATGCCCTGCCGGAAGGAGAAGATCGTGCCGCCCCGCGACATCCAGTTGCTGACCGGGCCGTTGGAGACCGGCATCTGCCGCAGCAGGTCGAAGGCGCCGCTTTCCTGCGCGAAGGAGAACATCCCCGCCGCATCGGTCTTCATCAGCGCCAGGTATTCCGGCACCGGCGGCGGCACCTTGCGGCTGTTCATGATCGTCTTGACCGCAGGGAAGACCTTGGCCGCCGGTGCCGAGGCCTCCTCCTGCGTCAGGGTGCCGGAACAGCCGGCCAGCGCCAGCAGGCTGGCCAGAGCGCTCGCCAGAAGGTTTCGTTGCATTCTCATCGCCAGAACCTGCCCCAGTCTTCCTGCAATTCCGGATCGTGGTAGTCGCGGACCGTATCGTAGAGCCGGTTGCGGATGTTCAGACGCTGCCCGCCGTCCCGCGTCAGCGGACGGATGGTCTGGCCGAAACCGCTCATCGAGGGTTCGCCCGCCACGCGCGACAGCGGGATCCAGAACCGGATCCCCTTGTCGAAGGATCCCTCGCCGAAGTCCTCGGCGGACACGTCGGTCTTGGTGAAGAAGGCCCCGATCCGGAAACCGTTGGCGAATTCCCGGTCCAGGCTGAAGGTGGCGCCCCAGTCGCCGGCCAGGTAGCGCCCGGCATCCACTTCCGTCATGTAGCCGTTACCCCAGTCGTAATAGGCCGAGACATGGCCGGTCGCGACCTTGTAGTCCATCAGGCCAAAGCCCATGTCGTAGTCGCGCTGCTGGACATAGTTGATCTCGGCGCCAAGCGCGAGCGGCCCGCTGACGGGTTTCCACAGCACTTCGGTCGATACCCCGGCGAACATGTCTTCCAGATAGCCGGCGGTGACGCGGCCATAGAGATCGCGGCCCGGACGGTAGAAGTATTCCGCCGTCAGGTGGTTCATCTGGATGGTGGATTCCTTGGCGTAGAGCGCGGCATCGGAACGCACGTGCGGCAGGACCGAATTCGAGCTGCGATCCGCCCCGTCCGCCCGGTTGCCGACCACCGCATAGCGCAGCTGCGTCGACAGAATGACGTTGCGCAGCGGCACATAGGCCATGTTGAAGGCCAGACCCGCATCCACCCGGATCGGCGCGTCGGGATCGAAATAGGCCGGGGTGACATAGGTGCCAAGCCCATAGGAGAAATCGGGATAGGTGCCCGGCACCTCGACGTCGCGCCGCATCGGCTCGTCCGCCGCATCGGCGATCCGGGCCCGGCTGTACATCTTCCAGGAGCTGTCGAAATCGAACTCCAGCTGCTCCATGTCGGAGCGCCGGATCGTCACCGACGACAGCGAGAGCCCGTTGCCCACCGGCACGATGTCGAAGGTCTCGATCTGCGGCGGCAGGGTGTTGGTCAGGACCCGGGCGGTGCGGCCGATGGCCTCCGGCACCGCGTCGTAGGTCGGGTTCAGGATATAGACCCGCACGCTGCTGGGCGAGGTCTGCTCATAGCCCTGCAGCTGGATCTTGACCTTCTCCAGCCCCGCCTTCACGCGGGCCCGGACCTGCTCGGAAGAGCCATCCAGGCGCCAGCCCAGGGCCGCCGCCTGGTCGCGCGGCAGCACCGGCGGCGCAGCCGGCTCGACACCGCCCGGATAGGGCCCGTACTTGCCGTTGAACGTGTACTGCAGCGCCACGCCAAGCGCACTGCCGTACAGGTAGGCCCCGGTCAGAGTGGTGCTCTTGCTCAGCCGGTAGGAGACGCCGAAGTTGAAGGGAGAGTTGTGCTCGAAGCCCATGCGCTCGGCCTCGGCCTCGTAATCATCCGAGGAATATTCCGCCGTCAGCACCACCTTGTCGTTCAGCTGGTACTGCAGGCCACCGAACAGCGCCGCATCGCCCCGGAACCAGTTCCCGGTATCAAGCTTGCCGGTCTCGTTGATGTCGGGCACATGCGCCGGCCGGCTCTTCAGGCTGTCGCTGAGCACCCCCAGGGGGTTCGAAAACCCGTTGTAGCTGCCGAAGCGCCCCCAGCCGATCCCGCCGGTGACCCGCAGCCGGTCGAAGGTCTTGCCGAAGGTCAGGTATTCCCCGGCATAAACCCCGGTGCCGCCGAAATCCTGCAGCCCCACCGCGACAGCCGGAGTAAGGTCGCCCTCCTCGGCAATCTGATAGCGGATGTCGAAGCTGCGGTCATAGCGGTTGATCGTCTTGTCGAACTTGTCGAGCACGGAATAGCGGAAGGTGCCCGACAGCCGCGGCGAGAGCTGGAACGTGAAGGCCAGGCGCAGGTTTCCGTCGAAATTGCTGGCCGACAGCGCGCCTTCTCCATCGGCCAACGACCAGGCACCGGGCATGTCGATCAGGCCGGGCGTGCCGTAGAAGCTGAGCGAGGGACGCGCCCAGAGCGGCTCCTGCCCGAGGATCTCGGCCATCGGCGTGCCGAAGCCCTCGCTGGCAACCGTGGTGCTCCCGTCCTGGGCATGTGCCTGTGCGACCGAAAGCGCCAGCATGGAAATCGATGCACAAAGGCCTGCCCATGCCCTGCCCTTACGGTGACTCATAACCTGTCCTGTCCCTTGTACCGCTCCGGGATTTCGCCCCATGCCTTGCACATCCCGTGCCGGCACGTGAGAATCCGCGCGTGTTCTTGTGCTCTATGTGGCAGATAACATGTGAAAGAATAAACCGGCGATCCGCAAAACATGATCTTCTTCAAACGTCGACGTGCTCCAAAACCCACATTTTCGGCAGCTCTCGCACCCTCTGAGCCGTTTTTCGCCGTCGGAGACATCCACGGTCGGGACGACCTTCTTGACCGCCTGCTCACTCGTATGGCAGCCACCGCCCCCGAGGCCCGCCAGGTCTTCGTCGGCGACTATATCGACCGCGGGGAACAGAGCGCCGCCGTGCTGCAGCGCCTGCACGCAGCGGAACGCGCCTCGGAGGGACGCCTCCTCTGCCTGATGGGCAACCACGAGGAAATGCTGCTGCGTTTCCTCAAGGATCCTGCCGCCGAAGGGCCGCGCTGGATGCGCTATGGCGGGTTGCAAACCCTTGCCAGCCTGTCGGTTTCCCCCCCCGCCCTCTCGGCCTCCCAGACCGAATGGGAGACCGCCCGGGACCGGCTTCAGGACGCCCTCGGAGAACCGCTCCTGGACTGGGTCAGAACCCTGCCGCGCTCCTGGCAAAGCGGCAACGTCGCCGTTGTCCATGCCGGCGCGGCCCCGGACCGCGCGATCGGGGACCAGGACGACACGACCCTGCTCTGGGGCACCCCGGACTTCGAGGCCACCCCCCGCACGGACGGGATCTGGGTCATCCATGGGCATACGATCGTGGACCTGCCCTACATGCGGCGCGGGCGCATCGGCGTGGATACAGGCGCCTATGCGACGGGACGGCTCACGGCGGCGCTGCTGCGCCCCGGCCTGCCCGAGCCCGAGTTTCTCCAGGCCTGAGCGCGCGGAACCACGCGCCTCCGGCGGGCATATTTGAAGAAAGATGAAAGGGGCGCATCCATCCCGGACACGCCCCTTCATTTTCTTATTTCAAATACCTCGGTGGGAATCTCCGCAGGAGACGGGGGGCAGCGCCCCCCTGCCCGGTCTCAGCCCTTCACGACCCGGTCCAGCGCCACCAGCGTGTCCAGCACGCCGCCCAGCTCCGAGAGATGCAGCATGTTCGGACCGTCCGAGGGCGCGTTGTCGGGATCTTCATGGACTTCCATGAACAGCGCCGCGCAGCCCACGGCGACAGCGGCGCGCGCCAGCACGGGGACGAATTCGCGCTGCCCGCCGGTGGAGCCGCCCAGGCCCCCGGGCTGCTGCACCGAGTGGGTCGCGTCGAACACCACCGGATAGCCCATCGCGGCCATCGTCGGCAGGCCACGGAAATCGCTCACCAGGGCGTTGTAGCCGAAGGTCGTGCCGCGCTCGCAGAGCATGATCTTGTCATTGCCCGTCGAGGCCACCTTGTCGGCGACGTTCTGCATGTCCCAGGGGGCCAGGAACTGACCCTTCTTGATGTTGACGGCCTTGCCGGTTTCGCCGGCGGCCAGCAGCAGGTCGGTCTGACGGCACAGGAACGCCGGGATCTGCAGGATGTCGACCACCTCGGCGGCGCGCTGCACCTGGGGGATGTCGTGGACATCGGTCACCACCGGGCAGCCGAATTCCTCGCGGATGGCATTGAGGATCTCCAGACCCTTCTCGATGCCAAGGCCGCGCTTGCCCGAGAGGGAGGAGCGGTTGGCCTTGTCGTAGCTGGCCTTGAAGACGAAGCCGATGCCCCGCTTGGCCGCCTCTTCACCGATCTTCTCGGCCAGCATGCGGGCATGGTCCAGGCTTTCCAGCTGGCAGGGGCCGGCCAGAAGCGCGAAGGGCAGGTCGTTGGAAAACTCGATCTCGCCGACTTTGACGGACATGGCTCAGGCCTCTTTCTTCAGGATGGATTCGATGCGGGCGACGTCTTCGGGGTTGTTCAGCTCCCAGAACACCCGGCCACGGCCCTCGACCTCGACGCACTTGAGACGCGCGCCGTTTTCCAGGAAGCGCAGCTGTTCCAGCCCTTCCAGTTTCTCAAGCGTGCCTTCGGGCCAGCTGCCGTAGGCGGCCAGCGCGCGCGGACGATAGGCATAGACGCCGACATGGTGGAACACCGGCACATCGCCTGCGGCAAAGGTCTTGCCGCCGGTATAGGGGATCACTTCCTTGGAGAAGTAGAGCGCGTCGTTCTTCACGGTGAAGACGGCGGTGGTACCGCCGACCCGACCGTTGCGGCGGTCCTCCAGGAACATCTCCAGCGTCTCGGGATCGCAGCGCAGCACGGGCGTGGCGGCGTCCAGCCCCTCGTCGGCCTTCATCGCCGCGATCAGCTCCGAAAGGAACCACGACGGCGTCAGCGGCGCATCGCCCTGCAGGTTGACCACCAGCTTAGGGTCCAGGCTGGCCTTCGCCAGGGCATCGGCGCATCGCTCGGTGCCATTGCGGCAGGCCTCGTCGGTCATGATGACATCGGCGCCGAAGGCGCGGGCGGCCTCGGCGATGCGCGCGTCATCGGTGCAGACGAAGACGGCATCGGCCTCGGGGACGGCCTTGGCGGCCTCCCAGCTGCGCTGGATCAGCGATTTCGGGCCATCGGCGCCCTCCAGCACGACAAGCGGCTTGCCGGGATAGCGGGTCGAGGCATAGCGGGCGGGGATCAGGATGACGGTATCCATGGGATCTTTCCTAGAGGGGATCAGGCGACGCCGGCGCGCAGGCAGTCGTGGATGCGGATCAGGCCCACCGGGGCGCCTTCCGCGTCGGTCACGAAGAGCGCGCTGATCTTCGCCGTGTTCATGATCTTCAGCGCCTCGGAGGCCAGCGCATCGGCGCGGATGGTCTTGGGATTGGCGGTGGCGACGGTGCCTGCGGTGCTCTCCATCAGCTCATCGAGGTGACGGCGCAGGTCGCCGTCGGTGATGATGCCGGTGAGGCGGCCGCCCTCGGTCACGCCCAGCACCCCGAAGCCCTTGGCGGTCATGGTGATCAGGCCCTCGCGCATCGAGAGCCCGGGGGCGACCAGCGGCAGGTCGGCGGCCGGGATCATCAGCGCCGCGACCTTCATCAGCTGCGCGCCCAGCTTGCCGCCGGGGTGGAAGATCTGGAAATCCGAACGCTCGAAGCCGCGCAGATGCATCAGCGCCACGGCCAGCGCATCACCCATCGCCAGCGTCGCGGTGGTCGAGGTGGTGGGCGCCACGCCGATCAGGCAGGCCTCGGGCGCCTCGGGCAGCAGCAGCGTCACGTCGGCGGCCTGGCCCAGAGTCGAATGGGCGCGGCGCGTGATCGCGATCAGCGGAATGTCGAAGCGGCGCGAATAGGTGACGATATCGGCCAGCTCGGTCGTCTCGCCGGAGTTGGAGATCGCCAGCACGACATCATGGCTGGTCACCATGCCCAGATCGCCGTGGCTGGCCTCGGTCGGGTGGACGAACTGCGCGGGCGTGCCGGTCGAGGCCAGCGTCGCCGCGATCTTGCGCCCGATATGGCCCGACTTGCCGACGCCGGTCACGATCACCCGGCCCTGGGCCGCCAGCAGGATCTCGATGGCCTTCAGATGCGGCGCCCCCAGGGTCGCCTCCATCAGCGCCAGCGCCTCGGATTCGGTTTTCAGCACGCGCGCCATCTGTGCCAGCGCAGCATCCTTCTGCTCGGCGAGGATCTCGCCCGCCACAACCGCGTTATTCATGCCCATTCGTCTTTCTTTCGCCCTACACAGTTTGCGCATTCCGCGCCCCGCAGATGCCCCGGCCTTTTGGCCCCCACGCTATCCTTTTGCCAGCCCCTTCTCGCGCCAGGGCGCCTTCCGGAGTGCAAGATGGTCGCAAAACCCCGCCCGGCGGCGGTCTCTTGCCGGCATTTCCCAGATAGTATGCCTGTTTCCGTCGGAAATCATCTGCCCCACGTCACCCCGCCCGGGGCACCGCCTTGCGGGGCTAGCTGACCGCCGCCCTGTCGCGCGCGATATGCTCGGAGGCGCCCTTCAGCAGCTGCATGGCATGGATCGCCTCCATCGCCGGGATCTGCGCCCGGGTGACGGGGTGGAAATAGCGGGGATAGAGGATGTAGGCCCCCGCCAGGACCTCTTCCACGCGCAGCGCGCGCGGGCGCGGTCCCACCGGATCGCGATCCTCGGTAAAGCCCCAGCCGGCATAGAAGGGCCAGCCGTAGGTGACCACCTTGCGGCCATGCAGGGCCGCCTCGAACCCCGCAAGGGAGGTCACGGTATGGACCTCGTCCGCCGCCGCGATGCAGTCGCGCAACGAGAATTCGGGCCCCACCACATGGCAATAGGCCGAGACCGCCTCCGGCTTGGAATAGTGTTTCTTCGAAAAGGCCAGGGCCTCGGGATGGGGCCGGTAGAGCACCCGCGCCTCGGGGTTCTCCAGCACCGCGCGGGTCACCAGATCATTGCCCGACAAAAGCTGCGTCGCCCCGTAGCGCATCGACAGGTCGTCCTCGACCTGGCCCAGCACCAGGATCGTGTGGCGGCCATCGCGGGGGAAGACGCTGTCCAAAGAGGCCGCAGTGTCGTCGAAATTGTATTTCGACAGGCCGCTGGTGACGATCATGTCGCGGATCTGCGCGGCCTGTTCCATCAGGGTCCCGTCGCCGGCAAAGTCATGGCTGGCCAGGATCTCGTCCAGCTCGGAGGTCTTCGAGCGGTCGAAATGCATCGCCCTGTCGTCGAAGAGCAGCGACAGCGGCTGGCTGCGCGCGGCGCCCAGCCCGAAGGAACGGATGAAGGCATCCTCGACATAGGTCAGCGGGATGGTCTGTTCGGCGCAGAACTGCGCCAGGTAGGGCGGGAACTTGTAGCTCCAGGTGAAGACATGGGGGTCGGGATACCTGGTGATGCTGCGGATCTTCTTGGTCGAAACCCGCGGGCTGTGCCCCAGGAAAACCACGTTGTACCCGGGCAGGAAGTCCACCATGAAGGTCTTCCAGTCCGAAAACCCCACCAGGATCGCCGTCGGCTTGCCATTGTGGATGACCTGCCGGGTTTCCTTCTGCACCTGCATGTTCTCCCGGGCATCCAGGAAGAACTGGACCGGGTGTCGCAGGAGCTTTTCAAGCTTGCTCAAGGCTGTTTCCTTTGCTGGAAGCGGGCTGGTCGGCAGGAGTATAGCTCTGCTCCGGGCCTTTCAACGGCGGTGGCCGCCGACAGGAGAGATCGCCTCCGGCGGCGGCGAAATCGGCGGAAAGCCACCTTTTTCCGCATCCCAACACGCCGTTCTGGGCGGCTTGCCGCCGCCGCCCCTGCTGCCCCTGGGGCACTGGGAACCCGGCGGGCGGATGGCGCCGCCGCGTCCCGCCCCCGCAGACGCGGCCCCGCCGGCCCTCCGCCTCGGCTGAAAGGCGCCGACCGGCCGGCCCGGCGCCGCTCTGATCAGGAAAACGGCATTCCGGAAAAAGGATGTGATTTCGCCCGCGCGCCCCATGCCACAAGGGACGAATGCCCTTGCAATCCAGGCGTGCGACAGCGCAGGCAATCCCATAGCCGGATCGGACGCGGCCCTGCGCACGCGTTGTCTTCGCGATGCGGCTACGGTAGTCACACCGCGCTGTGTGCCCCTCTTCGAAGAGGGTCGATCCAATGGAAAAGTGATTAGAAGATGTCCATTTCTGCCCCAGAGGCCACGCCGAAAAAGCTGCGGATCGCCTTTTTCATTCCCTGGATCACGAAGGGACGGGGCGGCACGGAAAACGTCGGCCAGATGATGGCCAATGCCATGGCGCAGCGCGGCCATGACGTTCACATCTTCACCTTCGACAACCAGAACCGGCCCTCGGTCTGGCCGCTGGATCCCGCGATCCGCCTGCATTGCCTCGAAGAAGCCGAGGACCAGCAGGCCAACGACCGCATCAGCGTCGCCGTCTGCCAGTCCAATCCCGATCTCATCGTCGGCCTGCACATGAACCGGACGCTGCTGCGCTATGTCCGCATTGCCCGGCGGATGGCCGTGCCGATTGTCCTGTCGGAACATATCGACCCCTATTTCCCGCAAAGGATTGGCATGAGCTCTCCTCTGGAACGGCTCACCGCCTTCCAGGGCGCCGCGAAGGTCCACCTGCTGACCGAGAGCTTCCGCCAGACCGTCCCGGACTACCTCCAGGAGAAGATCTCGGTCATCCCGAACACCGTCATCCCCGCGCAGCGCCGGGCGGATCCGGCCGGGCCCGGCAAGACCATCCTGACCGTTGCACGCCTCACCGCACGCAAGAACCTCAGCCGCCTGATCGAGGAATTCGCCATCGCAGCCCGCGACCATGCGGACTGGACGCTGCGGATTGTCGGCGGCGGAGAGCAGCTCGAGGCGCTGCGCGCCAAGGCCGCCCCCCTCGGCCTGGCCGATCGGATCGCCTTCGAGGGCCACACCGACACCCCCTACAGGTATCTCGAACAGGCCCAGATCTTCGTGCTGCCCTCCCTGTTCGAGGGCTTCCCGATGTCCAGTCTGGAGGCCATGACCCACGGCCTGCCCGTCGTCGGCTACAAGGCCTGCAACGGGCTGAACATCCAGGTCCGGGACGGCGTGAACGGCTTCCTGGTCGCCGACAGCAGCCGCAAGGGCGGCCTGGCCGGGGCGCTCTCCCGGCTCATGGGCGACAGCGAGCTGCGCAGCCGGATGGGCCAGGCCTCCTTCGAGATGTTCAACGAACTTTATTCGAACCAGGTCATCAGCGACCAGTGGGAGCAGCTGTTCCTGGACGCCGCGGCGATCCCGGCCACTGTGACACAGCCCGGCATCGAGGAGGTCCTGGCCGTTCAGGACGCGGCCCTGCCCGCCGCCCTGCGGACCCTCTGACCCCCGGCTTTCCGCTGCCCCTGCGCCACCCGCGCCCGCCCCCAACGCCCGACCCGGACCTGAAAATATGTCTTCGAAGATCCCCCAGAAAAAGAACAAAGCTGCCTTCGACAAGTTTGACGACCACCTCCGGGTGCGCCGGATCGAGGTGACGGAAGACACCGGCTTCGATATCCGCGCGCATGTCCTGCAATCGCGCTTCGCGGACTGGAACATCGGATACGTGAAGAACACGATGGAGAATGGCTACGGCAGCAACCTGCCCCTGCTGTTCCCCTCGGTGCGCAATCTCGACGATCCCGGTTTCGGGCGCTCCGGGAAATACCTGCTGCTGGGGACCGTGTTCCAGAACCCGGAGAACAGCCATGTGGGCGCCGTGCGCGCGCTGACCAGCTTCTCCCAGGGGGATGAGCTGGTCCTGACGGAACAGGGTTTCCTGGCCTCCTCTCACAGCTGGTCTGCGGCCTTCAAGGGGCAGACGCCGGAAGCGGCCTGCCTTGGCTATGTCTATGACGACATGGCCTATTACTTCATGGCGGATTACCCCAACCGGCTGATCCACCGCCTCAACAGCGGGCAGGAGCTGACCGAAGAGGAACGCCAGCGGGCCCGGGCGATGATCGACCGGATCGTCGCGCGGAAGATCTCCAAGTACAATTCCCAGCCCATCCACCTGCCGACCCTGACCGAGGGCTACACCCGGCGCGTGCTGGTCTGCGACCAGGCCTTTGCCGATGCCTCGACGATCTACGGCAAGGTGGACGAGGAAGACTTCCAGCAGATGCTGATGGCGGCGATCCGGGAAAACCCCGACGCCGAGATCCTGGTCAAGACCCATCCCGATACCTTCTGGGAAAAGGGCCGCCGCGTCGGCTATTTCAACCACCTGCAAAGCTATGGCCGGGTGCGCATCCTGCGCGATCCGCTGAACCCGTTCTGCCTGTTCGAACATGTCGACAAGGTCTATGCCGGCACCAGCCAGATGGGCCTGGAGGCGCTGCTGGCGGGCAAGGAGGTCGTGCTGTTCGGCTGCCCCTTCTACGCCGGCTGGGGCCTGACGGATGACCGCAAGACCATCCCGCATCGCCACCGCACCCGCAGCCTGGAAGAGCTCTTCCACTATTTCTACATCTGGTACACGATCTACCACGTGCCCGGCTGCCCGATCCCCAGCCAGATCGAGGACGCCCTCGATTTCATCGAGCAGAACCGACCCGTGCAGCTGCCCCCGGCCCTGCCCGCACAGGATCTGACGGCACAGGACCTGCCGGCGCCGAAGGTCTCGGTCATCCTGCCCGTCTACGGGGTCGAGAAATACATCGAGGCCTGCATCGCCTCGATCCAGCGCCAGACCCTGCACGACATCGAGATCATCCCGGTCAACGACCAGAGCCCGGATTCCAGCCAGGCCATCATCGACCGCATGGCGGCAGAAGATCCCCGCATCCGCCCCCTCATCCTGCCCGAGAACCAGGGCCAGGGCTTTGCCCGCAACGCAGGGCTGGCCCGGGCGCGGGGCGATTACATCCTGTTCCTGGATTCCGACGACATGCTCGACAGTGCGGACCACCTGGAACGCTGTGTCGCCACCGCGATCGAGGACCGGGCCGACATGGTGCGCGGCCGCAAGAGCTACGAACAGGTCGAGGATGCCCAGGGCAAGATCCTGCGCAAGCAGCCCGACTGGTGCGAGGTGCATTTCGACACGCCCTTCCATGGCAGCTCGGTCGCGCAAGAGCCCCGGATCCTGCACGGGCGCCACTTCTGGACCTGGATGTACCGCCGCGACTTCCTGGAAAAGAACGACATCCGCTTCCTCACGCCCCAGTGGGAGGAACGCCCCTTCCTGCTCAAGGCGCTGCTGAAGGCCGAGCGCGTCTCCGGCATTCTCAGCAACGGCTTCATCTACCGCGTGCGCTCCGATTCCACCGCGCGCCGTCCCAAAAACCTGCGCGACTGCGACTTCCAGCTGTCGAATTTCGAAAGCCTGGTCGACATGCTGCAGGAGGCCGGCGCCTTCGCCCCCGACAGCCCGCTGGCAGAGGTGGCCAGGTTCCAGGTGTCGCAGTTCCTGCACTTCACCCTGTTCGGCTTCGTCTTCAAGACCCTCCGGGAGGCGGGCACGGCCCAGGACATGGCCGCCTTCCACGACAGGCTGCACCGGCTGGTCCTGCAAACCGGCCTGAGCGGCGCCGATCTGACCTCTGCCCCGCTGCAGATGTCCCAGAAACATGTCAGCGCCGAGGCCTACCGCTTCCTCTTCGAATGCCTGCGCAGCCAGCATTTCGAGCAGCTGGAAACCGCGATCGCGCTGGCGCCCATCCCCCAGGAGGACCTGCTGGAGGCGCTGCTGCGCGTTCCGGAAACGGCGCTTGAAGCCGATTACCAGACGGCGCTGAGCCTCTATGCCCGCAATGAGCGGGTCCGCATGGCCCAGGCCGCACCGGCACCGGCTGGCCCGAAACCGCGCCTGCTGATCCACGTGGGCAGCACGAAGACCGGCAGCACCTTCATCCAGCACTTCCTGGAGCGCAACCGCGCCGCCCTGCTGCGCGCCGGCATCTACTATCCCGAGGTCGGCCTGTTCTGGCAGGAGGACCGCCCGCACAAGCAGGCGGGCCACTCGGCCTTCACCCGCGAGGCGGTCAGCCGCAACGGGACGCTGAAGCAGCATGTGGAAACCGCCCTGGCCCTGGCCGGCGGGCGGATCCACACGATCATCCTGACCAGCGAAGCCTATTTCCTGAACCGCCGCTCGCTTGAGATCGCCCGCTATTTCGAGGGTTATCCGGTCGAGATGATCGGCTATTTCCGCCGCCAGGACGAATGGGCCAATTCGCAATATGCCGAATTCGTCGCCGGGGGCGCCATCGGGCGGGTCAGCCAGCCGATCGCGGAGTGGCTGCGCGATCCGCTGACCCGCGAACGGCTGGACTACCTCTCCTACCTGGAGCTCTGGAGCGCCGAGATCGGCCGCGCGAACGTCCATGCCCGCGTCTATGACCGCAAGGCCTTCGCCGGGGGCGATGTGGTGGCCGATTTCATGACCACCCTGGGCCTGAGCGCGCAGCTCTCGCTGCCCCGCCCCGAGGCCGCCCAGGCGAACGACTTCCCCTTCAATGCCGCCCATGTCGAGATGATCCGCCCCTACAACGGGGAAAACTGGCCCAACCCGACCCCCTACCTGCGTTTCATCGACGAGGTCACCAAGCGCATCGCCGCCTATCAGAAGGCCGCCGGGATCCGCCGCCAGAAGGTGACCATCCTGACCGCGCAGCAGCGCCGGGAGCTGCTGCGCGACTGCGAGGACGGCAATGCCAGCATTGCCCGCCTCTACCTCGGGCGCGAGGACGGTGTCCTCTTCCCCGCCCCGGGGCCGCAGGAAGACATCCCCCAGCAGGCCATCAGCCAGACCGAGATCGCCATCATCACCGATGCCTTCGCCCGGCATCGTCCCGCCCCCGCGGTCGCGGCGAAGAAAGCCAAGCCCGCGGCGGCAAAGTCCGCGCCCGGCAAGGCGGCCCCGCTTGCCGATCCGGACGAGGCGATGCGTCAGACCGTCCTCTACAAGGCCTTCTCGGGTCTTGCGCGCCCGCTGCTGAGCACGCGCAAGCAGGGCAAGCTGCAGAAGCGGCCTGGCCGTTTCTTCGACGACAGCCGCAATCCGGTGCTGCGGGGGGCCGGGCAGCTGATCCGCTTCGAAAGCGACCTGCGCTTCCCGGCGACGGCCCTGGAGGCCGCGCCCCTGTCGCAGACGCTGACCTACCGGCTCTTTTCCACGGCGGCGCCCCATGTCCTGAGCGAGCGCAAGGCCGGCAAGCTTCGGAAGAAACCCGCCGCTTTCTTCGAGGACATGAAGGGGGGCATGGGCCGCAGCCTGCGGAGCTGCTTGCGCATGGAGATGAGGCTTCGCAAGATGAAGTGAGCCCGCGGTCCCGGGCGCGCGCCTGCGGGTGCCCGGGACCCTGACCGGAGACACTGCCCCCGACGGAGACCCATGCAGAGCCTTTTCACACCTCAAGAGGTGGACGCCATGCACCACCTCGGCCAGGAGGACGCCCTCAGGGCCGGCCACATCCGCGGCCCCAAGGAGCGCTGGACGATTTCCGGGACGGTGCTGTCCGGACACTTCACCAGCATCAACGGCCCCTTCAATGCCCGGGGCCAGGTGCGCATCGGCAAGTATTGCGCCTTCGGGCAGTATGTCTCGCTGATCTCCGGCAATCACCGGACCGACATGCCGAACCAGCAGATCTGGCTGAACCAGCGCTTCGGCTACAGGATTCCGGCGGAAACCAAGGGCCCGGTCGAGATCGGGCATAACGTGTGGATCGGCGACAAGGTCAATGTCCTGTCGGGGGTTCAGGTCGGACATGGCAGCGTCATCTCGGCGGGCGCGACCGTGACACGCTCCTGCGGCCCCTTCGAGATCCTCGGCGGCTCTCCCGCGCGGCTCATCCGCAAGCGTTTCACCCAGAACGTGATCGACCAGATGATGGACATCCGCTGGTGGGACTGGAGCGATGAGCGCATCGCCCGCAACCAGGCCTTTTTCGAGACCAGCATCCCCGCCGATGAGGACATCGACCTGAAGGCGATCTGCCAGCCCTGACCGGGCACCCCGTCCTGACTTGCCGGCCGCGCCGGGCCGCGCGCTGTCCCACAGCGCTGGCAACAGGCCGGGGGCGGAGCGCTCCGCTTCTGCGCACGCTCGACGGCGAAATGGCCTTTTCCTGCCCTGCTCAAGGCACCAATCCCGGGGCTCCTGAAGCGGAAGATCCGTCCGGTTTGGCCCCCGGATGAAGGCTGTTTCCGGAAGGACCTGCGCCGCGGTTCCCCTCCTCCCGGCATTGGAACCGAGTGCCCTTGTGGCGGTCAATTTCAGGAATTCTGGCCCGACAGCAGAGGTCCAAGACCCATGGTTCGAGGCCCCTAAGACAGCGCGAGGAGGGTCTTCGCACATCTTGAAACTGCAGTGAGGATCCTTCCGATCTGCCCGCCGGAAGACCTCTCTGATGGCGCGCCCCCCCTCCCGGAGCCGGGCGGGGAAACGAAGAATCCTCCCGGACCCGCCGCAATCGGAACGCCTGAGAGCTGTTGCCGGCGCCCGGCAACAGCGGCGGCCTGCGCCTGTTCACCGCGTCGTGGCGTTTGATCCGCTCTAGGGCTCCCTCCTTCAGATCAACCGCCAATTCGCGCAGGAATCCTCGCTTTTCTCCCGGCCTTCCAGGCCGTCCCGATGTCGCGTTGGGAACTTACGTCGGGAACTATCCATTTTTTTACCTGAAAACAGCGACTTGAAGAGATGCCCGCAGGCTGCGGAAAGACGGCCAAAATCCGGCGCTCAAGCGCGCGGAACGACCAAAACCCGAGGTCCTGCGCCCCTCTTTCCTTGGCGCTTTATGGCACCAATGAGCCGAGTAAAGAAGGGTGTTGCTTGGCCCTCCCCGACAATGACTTCAGCCCCCCCTAAAAATGGACAATGACTTCAGACCCCCCCCTAAAACAACAAACTACTGGTAGTGACTTCACACCCCCCCCTAAAAACGGACAATGACTTCAGGCACCCCCCTGAAATCGTTCTTTCATCCGGCTCCGGGTCGGTGATACGATGGTCCCCGGGAAGGCGCACGACCGGCCAGGCCGGCGTGTTTCTCCGGGCGCAAACCGGAAAATCTCCCGAAATCTCCCAATCGACACCTCGGCATTGGTCGGGAATACCTCAAAATGGCGCGGAGAGCGCCGCCAGAGGGCCATCTCTTGTTTTTTCGACCCCGGGACACCGGACGACTAAAGAAGGGCACTCAGCGGGCCTCTCTGTGCCATTTTGAGAATCCACCCAAGTCAGGCCATCCGCGATCCCGGCAGACCGGGATGATTTGAGGGCATTCGGGGGCAAAACCGGCGTCCATTTTCGAAATCCCCGAGATCAGCACCGGCCTGACTGCCGACACTGGTCCGAACGGCGCGGACAACGCGGACAACGCGGACAACGCGGACAACGCGGACAACGCGGACAACGCGGACAACGCGGACAACGCGGACAACGCGGACAACGCGGACAACGCGGACAACGCGGACAACGCGGACAACGCGGACAACG
>NZ_JAHIAB010000019.1:0-16717 GCF_018760365.1 Pseudooceanicola endophyticus | reverse complement strand
GCGGACAACGCGGACAACGCGGACAACGCGGACAACGCGGACAACGCGGACAACGCGGACAACGCGGACAACGCGGACAACGCGGACAACGCGGACAACGCGGACAACGCGGACAACGCGGACAACGCGGACAACGCGGACGGTTTTGGATCGATAAATCTCCCAAAACCGTCCGCGGGCCGGAGTGCTGCCAAAGACAGCGTGCCCGGGCATGTGATCCGGCCCCCGAAAAGAGCCCCCCATCGCATTGAAAACTTAGAATGCATCATGCCTTGCCCATGACCCGGCGCCCTCCCTCTGGCCGAGCGCTGCACGCCCCCCGGCCCCCGGTCGGACAGATACACCCCAAGGGAGAGCGTGCCTCCCGCTCCGGACCGGAGCAGGCCCGGACCGATCGCCCCTCCCCGCCCCGGGCAACTGGCACACATCTGCCTTGTTTGCCGGGAAAAACCGCAGCTGTTTCCTTCCGGTGACATTTCCCCCGGCAGGACCGCCCCCCGGCCCGACGGGGCTTGTCGCCCGCCCGACCCTCCCTGTACCCCTGAACCAAAGGTTGAGTGTTTTCCCCTATGCTCGGCGCACCACCCCTCAGGACCGGGACCCTGACGTGATGATCGAACGTACTGGCATGACAGGAAGATCCTCCGGCTCCCCGGATGCGGATCCCCGTGGCCTTTCGCGCTGAAGACCCGACCATGACGCCCCTTTCCAGCCATCTCGAGGCGCTCTGCACGCGCTATTGCCGGCTCGATCCCGTGCTTCACGCGGCGACCGCCTGGCGCCCGCATCGCGACTACCGCCACCTCGCGGGTATCCGCACCGCCCCCGTCGTGCTGAGCGAGCTGCACCAGGTCGCCGCCACCCAGCCGCTGCTGTTCGAGACCGACGCCCTGGGCCCGCTGCCGGTGGCGCTGCTGCGGCTCGAGGACGAGGATGACAGCGCCGTCCTGGGCCCTGCGGGGGACTGGCGCGGCCATTACGTGCCCGCCGCGCTGCGCCTCGCCCCCTTCGGCTGCGATCCCCGCGCCCCCGCCCCGGTGCTGCTGATCGATCCCGAAAGCCCGCTTGTGGTGCCCGCCGGGACCCCCGGCGCGGTGCCGCTGCATGATCCCGCCGGCGCCCCCGGCCCGGCGCTGCGCAAGATCGCCGGCTTCTTCGCAGGCTATCACCGCGCCCTGCAGCGCAGCCGCAGCGCCGCGGGGCTGCTGCGGCAGTTCGGCCTGCTGCGCCCCGCCCGCAGCCTGAAGGCGCTCGACCATGCGGCCTTCGACGGGCTGGAGACCATCGAGCGCAGCGCGCTGGCCGGGCTCGACCCGCTGAAGCTCAGCCGGCTGACGCGCGCGGGCGGCACCGAGCTGGCCTATGTCCAGGCGGTCTCGCTCCAGAAGATCGCCCATATGCAGCTGATCACCCGGCAGCTGGCGCGGCGCGGCGCCCCCCGACCGGTCCGCGCCCCCGGGACCGAGACCGGTCCCGACACTGGACACGATACCGGGCTGAACGACTTCCTCGACAGCCTTGCCTCTCAATATGTCAGCGAACGCGACGCGATCACGGGACACGACGGACCATGACCCTTCCCCCTTCCCTTCTGGCCCTGCCCGCCCTCTGCCTGCTGGCGGGCTGCATGGCCGATCCCGCCGCCGCCCCCGCCCCGACACCCGCGCCCCAGGCCATCGCCCTGGCCGCCACGGCCCCGCCCCCGGCGCCGCGCCTCTCGGGCAGCCTGGCCGCCACCGGCTTCGGCAAGATGATCGCCACGGCGGTGCGCAGCCATCCGGATGTGCGCAGCGCCAGCTATGCCATCGATTCCGCCGCCGCCGACCTTGGCACCGTGTCGAACCCCTACATCCCGGCGGTCTCGGTCGGGGCCTCCGCCATCCACGAGACCGGCGGCACCACCCCCGGCAGCTATGCCACCCCCTATCTGCGCGTCACCCAGATGATCTTTGACGGCGGCATCTCCTCCAGCCAGCGCACCGCCGCGCTGGCCGCCATCGAGGCCGCGCGCAACAACCGCCTCGTCTCCGCCTCAGAGGTCGCCTATTCCGCCGTCGAGGCCTACGTCAGCCTGCACTCTGCCGCGCGCACCCTGGCGCTGATGCAGGACAACCTTTCGGCCCAGGAAGAGATCGGCCAGCTGATCGAGACCCGCAGCGCCGCCGGGGCCGGGGGCCAGTCCGACGCGCTGGCGGTGCGCTCGCGCATTGCCGATGCCCGCACCATGGTGATCGAGGCCCAGACCGCGCTGGAACGCGCCCGTGCCAACTGCATCGCCGTCTTCGGCTTCACCCCCGACGGGGACACCGCCATCCCGGTGCCGCCGCGCCTGCTGGATCGCTCCGACACCGGGATCGGCAATGCGCCCCGGCTGCTGGCCATCAATTCCAGCCTCGCGGTCAGCGAGGCGCAGCTGGCGCTCGCCCAGGCCGAGCGGATGCCCCAGGTCTCGCTGGGCGGCACCGCCAAGAACGATGCCCGGGGCGATCAGAACGTCACCTTCGACCTGTCGGTCGACTACCCGTTCGACACCCGCGGCCGGACCCGCGCCGCGGTCGAGAAGGCCGCCGCCGAGGTCAACGACATGAAGGCCCAGAAGGCGGCGCTGGTGCGCGACATCCGCCGCTCGCTCGATTACGCCGAGGCCGCCCGGGCCTCGGGCGCCGCGCGCCGCGCCGCCGCCCAGGAAGCGGTCGCGGCCAATCACGACAACGTCGCCGCCGCCCGCGAGGAATTCCAGATCGGCCGGCGCAGCCTGCTGTCGCTGCTCGATGCCCAGTCCGACTATGTCGATGCCCAGGAGAACGTGATCACCGCCGAGGCCGACATGACGCTGGCAGGCTACGAGGCGCTCTCGCTGACCGGCGACATTGTCGAGGCCACCGGCACCAGCATGGAAGATATCGTGACGGTCACCCGATGAGCGAGATCAGCGCCCTCAATCCCCCCGATCCGCGCCGCCTGACCGCGCTGGAATCCTGCCTGCTGCATGTCGCGCGCGAACTGGACCGCCCGCTGACCCATGCCGCGCTCTTTGCCGCGATCTCGGCTCCGAACGGCGAGATGACGGTGCGCGATGCCCTGGCCGCCGCCGAAGCCGCCGGGTTGCAGGCGGCCTTCGGACGAAAAAGCCTGAAGCAGTTCGACGCGGCGCTCTGCCCGGCGGTGCTGATGCTGGAGGGGGGCCGCGCCGTGGTGCTGCACCGGCCGGGCCCGAAGACCTGCGTGATCCACGACCCCGAGCTGGGCGAGGGCCTGGGAGAGATCGCCCGCGACAGGCTGGAGGCCGCCCATACCGGCCATGCGATCCTGCTGCGCCGCGACCATGCCGCCGACCCCTCGGCCCATCCCCGCGCCCGGGGGCACTGGTTCTGGTCGGCCCTTGCCGCCTCGAAATGGTCCTATGCCCAGGTGATCCTGGCGGCGATGATCACCTCGGTGCTGGGGCTCTCGACCTCGATCTTCACGATGACGGTCTATGACCGGATCCTGCCCAACGATGCCACCGAAAGCCTGCTGGCGCTGACCAGCGGCATCGGCATCGCGCTGTTCTTCGACTTCCTGATCAAGATGCTGCGGGCCGGCTTCATCGACCGCGCCGGGCGGCGGGCCGACCTGCTGATGGGACGGCGCATCTTCGACCAGATCCTCGACATGCAGATGTCGGAGCGGCGCGGCTCGGTCGGGGCCATGGCCGCGACCTTGCGGGAATTCGAGACCCTGCGCGACTTCTTCACCTCGGCCACGCTGGTGGCCATCGTCGACCTGCCCTTCGTCACGCTCTTCATCTTCGTGATCTACCTGATCGGCGGGCCGCTGGCGATCGTGCCGGCGGTGGCGGTGCCGGTGGTGCTGTTCCTCGGGCTGATCGTGCAGCCCTTCCTGGCGCGCCTGGCCGAACAGTCCCATGCCGACGGCCAGTCCAAGCAATCCGTGCTGGTCGAGACGCTCTCGGGGCTGGAAACCATCAAGGTCACCGGGGCCGCGCGCTTCATGCGCGCCCGCTGGGAGGCCGCCATCGACCGCCAGTCCAGCCATGGCACCCAGAGCCGCGCGATCACCCAGTTCGCGCTGAACGCCACCGGGCTGGCCCAGCAGGCGGCCCAGGTGATGATCGTCTTCTACGGCGTCTTCCTGATCTCCGAGGGCAAGGCCTCCATGGGGGCGCTGATCGCCTCGGTGATCCTGACCGGGCGCTGCCTGGGGCCGCTGGCGCAGCTGGCGCAGACGCTGACCCGGGCCAATGCCGCCCGCAGCTCCTACCGGAGCCTCTCGAAGGTGATGCGCGCGGGGGCCGAGCACCCCGAGGACCGCAGCTGGATCTCGCGCCCCGAGCTGAAGGGGGAAATCACCTTCGAGGACGTGCACTTCACCTATCCCGGCCAGATGGTGGAAACCCTGAAGGGCGTCAGCTTCACCGTGAAACCCGGAGAGAAGGTGGCGATCCTGGGCCGCATCGGATCGGGCAAGTCGACGCTGGCGCGGATGCTGCTGAACCTCTACCAGCCCGGCTCGGGCGCGGTGCGGGTGGACGGGATCGACATCCGCCAGATCGACCCGGGCGACCTGCGCCGCAACATCGGCGCCGCGCTGCAGGACAACTGGCTGCTCTCGGGGACGGTGCGCGACAATATCGCCATCGGCGACCTGCGCCCCTCGGATGCCGCGATCCTGAAGGCGGCGCAGACCGCCGGGGTGGACGAGTTCGTCTCGCGCCACCCCTCGGGCTACGACATGGCGCTTGGCGAAAAGGGCGAGGGGCTGTCGGGCGGGCAGAAACAGGCCATCTGCCTGGCGCGCGCGCTGGTCGGCGCCCCCCCGATCCTGCTGCTGGACGAGCCCACCTCCTCCATGGACATCCAGAAGGAGCAGGAGGTCATCGCGGCGCTCTCGCGCGACATGAAGGAGACCACGATGATCGTCGTGACCCACCGCACCTCGCTGCTGGATCTCGTCGACCGGGTCATCGTGATCCATGACGGCAGGATCCAGGCCGACGGGCCGAAATCCATGCTGAACCGGCGTCCGGCCGAGGGAGGCCGCGCATGAGCCGCCCCCATGATTTCGACGCGCTGGCGAAATCCCTGCGCGGGCGCTCGCCGGTCCGGGGCTCCCTGCTGCTGCTGACGATCCTCGTGCTGATCGCCGCCGCCGCCCTCTGGGCCCACCTGACCGAGATCGACGACGTCACCCGCGCCGATGGCCGCATCGTGCCCTCGGGCGACGTGCAGGTGATCGACGCCGCCGAGAACGCGGTGCTGGAAAAGCTCGACGTGGCCGAGGGCGACCTGGTCGACAAGGGCCAGGTGCTGATGGAGCTTGACGGGGTGCAGATGACCTCGGACCTGGGGCAGGAACAGCAGAAGGCCTATGGGCTGGAGGCCCGGATCACCCGGCTGAAGGCCGAGATCTCGGGCGAGGCGCTGGATTTCGCCCCCGCCCTGATCGAACACGCCCCCGAGGTGGTGCGCAGCGAGACCGATCTTTACCGCGGCCGCGCCGATGCGCTGGCGACCGATATCGCGATCCTGGAAAGCCAGCGGGTGCAGCGTGCCCAGGAGCTGGCGGAGGGGAAGACCGACATCGACACCGCCGAGGCCTCGCTGGCCATCCTCAGCCAGGAGCGCGCCCTGATGGCGCCGCTGGTCGAACGCGGGATCGAGCCCCAGACCACCCTGCTGAGCCTCGCCCAGACCGAGACCGAGCTGACCGGCAAGCTGGTGCGCGCCCGTGCCGCCGTGCCGCGCCTGCAATCGGCCCTGCAGGAGATCGACCAGCAGATCGCGGCGCAGCGGAAGAAGTACCGCACCGATGCGCTGACCGACCTGGCGCTGGCCACCGCCGATCTGGCGGCGCTGAAACCCGCCCTGCCCGCGCTTGAGCAGCGCGCGCGCCGGGCCCGGATCCGCGCGCCCGTGCGCGGCATCGTCAACCGCATCCACCGCACCACGCTGGGCTCGATGGCGCGCGCGGGCGAGCAGCTGATCGAGATCGTCCCCCTCGACGACAGCCTGCTGGTGGAGGCCTATATCCGCCCCAAGGACATTGCCTTCCTCTACCCGGGCCAGAAGGTGAAGGTGAAGATCACCGCCTATGACTATGCCCGCTACGGATCGCTCGACGGAGAGATCCTGCGCATCGGCGCCGATGCGATCCAGCGCAGCGAGCGCGACGAGGAAGAGGTCTACGTGGCCGAGATCCGCACCCGCTCCAACATCCTCGATGCCGAGGGCGCGGCGGTGCAGATCATGCCCGGGATGATCGCCCAGGTGGACATCCTGTCGGGCAAGAAAAGCGTGCTCGACTACATCATCCGCCCGGTCATCAAGGTGAAGGACAGCGCCTTCCGGGAGTGAGGCGGAGGCGAAAGGGCCGCGCGCGCCCCGGGGGCGGCCCTTCGCCAGCCAGTGTCGTGCCGGATCAGCGCGCCAGCCGGCGCTCCAGCGCCGCAAGCTGCTGACGCAGCGCCTGCACCATCTGCGGCGACAGCCCCGGCGCGCCCGCCGCCAGCACCTGCGTGATGGTCCGGCTGGCCATGGCCGCCTCGGCCAGCGACAGCTGGCCGGTGTCGAAGCCCGCCAGGGCGGCGGGCGACACGCCCGGCCCCGGACCACCGCCGCCCGCCGTTCCCGGGGGGGCCAGCGTGGAGGGCGGCAGCGGCGGGAGGGCCCCCGCAGAGGCGCCCGAAGTGACCGAGGGGCTGACCGTCGGGGGCACCACCACCCCGGTGTCGGGCACCGAAGGCGTGACCGGGGTCGTGGTGGGCGGGGTCGTGCTGGGAGGGATCACCGGCACCGAGGCCGGCGGGCTGACGATCGAGATCTGCCCCGCCCCCGCCGCGCCCGCGCCCAGCAACAGCGCCGCGCCCAGGCAGCAGGCCCCCAGAAGGCCAGATCCCGGAAGGCCAGAGGCCAGGAAAGCGGCCCGGAGGCCGGGGCCCCGCTGCGCCGCACCCGGGCAACGCCCCGGGCCGCGATATCTCTTGTGCCGTGCCATGGCCCCTGCCTTTCGTCTTCAGAACAGTCCGGTCTTGACGAAGGCCAGGCTCAGCACCCAGCGTCCGTCGGAATTGGCATGGGTCACGTCGCCGTAGCTGATCCCCAGCTGCACGCCGATGTCGCTGCCCGGCAGGGTGGTCGCGGCGACCAGGCCCGCCAGCGCCTCGTCGCCGTACCAGGAGGCCCCCGCCGAAAGCCAGGGCAGCACCCCCAGGCCCGCGCCCAGGATCATCCCGCCGCTGTCCTCGAAGGTGCCGATGGCCGAGCCGTAGCCGATGCTGACCAGCCCCGGCATCCGCCCGGCGTAGAAGGTGCTGGAGGCCATGGCGTAGTAATCCGTCTCCAGCCCGTCGACATCGCCCCAGGTGCCCAGCCGCCCGACGCCCACGGCAACGCTGGCCGCGCCGCCCGGGAAGGGCGCGGGCACCCGGCGCGCCAGCTTGAGCGCCAGCGATCCGGAATCCCCGAAATCCTGCGGATCGACGCTGCTGATGCCCAGCACCACCTCCAGGCCCACCGATTGTTCGGCATCCCCCAGCCCGAAGCCCACCGCGCCGGACCCGTCGGTATCCTCGCTGCTGCGGCCCCGGATGTTGCTGAGCGCACCGGCAGCGAAGACGGTACCCTGCGGCAGGGTGAAGCCGCTCGGGATGCCGATGGTCGAGGCGCCGCTGCGGCCCCGGGGCACCGGGCTCTCGGAGGCCTGCGCCAGCGAGGTCAGATAGCCGAGGTACTCTCCGGCAGAAAGCGTCTCGGCCTGCTGGGCCCGGGCGGCAGTGCCCAGGGTGCAGGCCGCCCCGGCCAGCAACGCCGCACAGAGCTGTTTCAAGGTCATGGTCTTTGTCCCGTCTGCGGAAGGCCCGGGCCTTCCGGTTCCCCGTCTTGCCGGGGATGCCCCCGGTCCGTCTTGCGCCGGCCCCGCCCCTTCCCCGGACGGGACCGGCAGATCCCGCCTCAGGCCTCGGCCAGAAGGATGAAATCGGGCAGGTTCGCCTGGGTCAGCGCCGCCAGGCTGGTGACGCCCAGCAGCTCGGCCAGCGGCGCGGCGGTGCCATCGGTGCCGGTCTCGTCGATCGTCACCTTGCCGATCAGCGCATCGGTGGTGCTGAAATCGACCATGACATAGAAGCTGTCGCCGGCCTCCAGCCCCTCGAGCGAGGAGAGCGCCTCGGCCAGCGCCTCTTCCTCCGCGCCCTCGGTCGCGGCGATCTCGGTGGTCAGGATCAGCATCCCGGCATCGGCATCCACCGTGTCCCCGGCGCTGACGACCTGCGCCACCGTGCCATCGCCGCGCAGCGCGTCATGGTCGAGATCGGCAAACAGGATCCGGTCCGCCCCCGCCCCGTCCCCGAGGGTGAAGCCGCTCACCATGTCCTCGCCATTGTCGTCCGGGTCCGCCTCCAGCAGCAGCGTGTCGTTGCCCCCCGCCGAGAAGTCGATCTCGTCATCGCCGCCCGCGCCCGCGATCACGTCGTCATCGGCGGTGCCGCTCAGCACATCCGCCGCCGCAGTGCCGGTCTGCATGTGCAGCACGCTGGTGATGTCGAGGTCGAGATCCTCCAGGTCGGCGGTCTCGAAGCCCGAGAGCAGCCCCTCGTAATAGGACGCCCAGTCCGAATAGTCGTTGCCGCTGGCCTCGACAGCGGCGCTGAGGGTGCCGAAATCCTCGATCGCCTTGACCAGGTAGAGCGCCACGTCGGTATCGGCGGTCGCGTCCTCAAAGCTGTTGCCCGAGAGCAGCAGCGTGCCCGACAGCCCGCCCGCGAAGGTCACCCCGACCAGCGTGCCGGTATAGGTCGAGGCCGAGACGCCGACGTGATCCAGCGCCTCGAGGATCACGTCGCTGGAGGTTGCCTCCCAGGTGATCGTGTTGTCCTCGACGGTGACGTCGGTGGCCACGCCCTGCACCAGGATCAGGCTGTAGGAATCCTGCGCCGAATAGACCTGGTCCTCGGCGGCGGTGATCGTGTTGCCGGTGATCACGATGTTGGAGCCGCTGCTGCCCTCCTGGATCGAGACCGAGATCGCCCCCATGAAGCCCGACTTGTCGATCAGCACGCCGTTCGGATCGGCGTTGATGAAATCCTCGAAAGTGTTGTCGCTGATGGTGATGTTGTCGAAGCTGTAGCCCTCGGCCTCGCCGTAAAGCTGGATGCCGCCGCTGTTGTAGGCGCCGTCGTTGCCGGTGATGGTGACACCGTCGTTGTCGCCCTTCAGCTCCAGCCAGAAGTTGCGCCCGAAGAAGACGGCATCGGGGTCGCTGACCGCCCCGTAGCCATAGCCGTCACTGCCCACGAAGCCCTCGTCCAGGGTGAAGTCCTGGCCCGAACGGTCCAGCACCAGCCCGTCGGCATGCAGCCCCATGTAGAAGTAGTTGTCCGAGATTTCGGTATCGCTCAGCGAGGAGACGTAAAGGTGCCCCGCCGCCGGGCGCCAGAACATGTTGTCGCTGATGGTGCTGTCCGAGAGCCCGCTGAGATAGAGCGATCCCCCGGTGCCCGAGGTAACGCCGCCGATCAGGTTGCCCGAGATCACCCAGCCCGAGGCCGCGGCCGCGCCGGTATAGGTGCCAAGCTCGGCATCGGAGCCGGCGTTGAAGCTGGGGGCATTGGCCGCCGAATAGGTCGTCATGACCGAGTTCAGCAGCGCGAAATTGTCGAGCGCGCCGGGGCTGTCCGCCAGCAGGCTTTCGTCCCAGGTCAGCGGTTCGTCGCCATCCAGCAGCACCCCGTCCAGCGTCACGTCCGAGGCCGCCACGGTGATCGTGCCGGTAAAGACGGTTTCCGCGTCGCGACCGACCTCACTGCCGCCATCCTCGGAATAGACCGGGGTGTCGCTGTCCTCGTCCATGTACCAGGCCGCGACACCGGCGTTGTTGCCAAGGATCGTCACCGCCTTGTCCAGCGTGTAGTCGCCCTCGAAGGTCACGCCGCCCAGTTGCAGCACGTCGCCCTCTGCCGCCGCGTCCAGCGCCGCCTGCAGGTCGTAGAAATAGGTGTCGCTGGTCTGGTTGTAGACGGTGGGCGCCGAGGCAAGATCGAGGGACGTGCTTTTCGCGTTGCCCGCCTCGTCCGACAGGGTGGCGGAAAGCCAGACCGAGGCCCCGAGGAAGCTGCTCCAGTCCACCCCCGAGAAATCGACACCGATGCTGCCGTTGCTGGTGATGCCGCTGGCCGAGACCCAGGTGCTCCCGCCGTCGCCCCCGCTGATCTCGATCCAGTAGCTGGCGCTTTCCCCCGCCGCAGCATTGATGCCGGACAGGTTCAGGGTCAGCCCGTCCAGGCTCTGGTCGCGGACGCTGACCGCGAAATTGTTGTCGGCATCCAGGATCGTGTCGAGGATCGTGCTCTCGTGGATCGTGTAGGTGCCCTCGTTCTCGGTGCCCTCGTAGAAGGTGATGCTGGCGGCGATGTCGAGCGCGCCTTCGGCCAGCTCCGAAAGGTCCAGCGTCACGGCGTATTCGTTGTAGACATTGACCGTGGCCGTGCCGGTGACGGTCGCGCCGGTCACGTCGGTCACGGTGATCGTCACCGTGTTGCCCTGGGAATTGTTGACATAGCCCTTGATCAGCGTCTCGGAGACCGCCTCCTGATTGATGTAGGGCGAGATGACGTCATCGCTGTAGCGGGCATCGTAAAGGTCGGCATCCTTGACCACCAGGATGCTGAAGACCTCGGGGATCTCGTCGGCGCCGGTGACCTGGATCTTCAGGGTCTGCGTGGCCTGGGTGCCATCCGCCAGCTCGACCGTGTAGGTGAACTTGTCCACCACCACCTCGCCCGGGGCGATGTCCTCGGCATTGCTGCCGCCGACCTGGTAGGTGTAATCGCCCGAGGCATCGATGATCAGCGTGCCGTACATGCCGGTCACCACGGTGGCGTTCAGCTCGGCCGACACCGCGCCGGTGATGTAGACGTCGCCGACCTGGGTCAGGGTGTCCAGCAGGATCGCCTCGGCGGTCTCGCCCGCGCTGTCCAGGATCCGGATGTCCGACACCGTCAGGCTGGTGCTGACCATCGTGTCGCGCACATCGGCCACGCCGATGACGATGCGGTAGGTGCCAGCCGCGTCGAAGGTATATGCGAAACTGCCCGACTGCGTCGCCGCCTCGCCGACGCCGACGAAATACTCCGCCCCCTTCAGCGTCTCGACATCCGCCAGCCCGTCCTCGGCGGTGAGGTAGACATAGCTGCCTTCATCCAGCGGCGCGCCGTCTTCATCCACCTCCTGGACGAAGACATAGGCGTAGTCGTTGTAGGGCATGTAATCCAGCGTCGAGACCAGGTAATCGAAGCTCAGCACCTGCCCGGCGCTGACCGTCGCCGTGGTATAGGAGAACGAGGTCTCGGTCGCCCCGCCCGGCACGTCGCGCCCCGCCGGCAGGGTGTCCTCGCCCAGGATCGCGGTCACCGCGTCATCGCTGGCCGACAGGGCCGGCCCGTTCGAGAGGCTGCTCAGACCGTAATTCGCCGTGCTGATGTGCAGATAGCCCGAGCCGCTCTCGACCAGCACCGCGTTGACCTCGGTGCCGTTGACCGCCGCGACCCGTGCGGTCGCCGCCAGGCCCTCGCTGGTCTCCGCGCCCTCCGTGTCGGTCATCACGACCTGGTCGTTCTCCAGCACGTTGCCCTTGATATTGGCGCTCTGGTATTCCACCGCCTCGGCGGTATCGGCCTCCAGATCGAGCCCCAGCAGCTCCTCGGCCAGGATGTCGTTCACCGCCTCCGAAGCCCCGTCCGAGAGATCGGTCAGGGTGGTGGCGAAATCGGCCCCCGTGGTGCCGGTGTCATCCAGCCCGTCGAAGAACTCCGAGACCGCGGTCGCGGAACTGCCGAGGCTGGCCGAAACCGCCTTCACCGCATCCTGCTGCGCCGTGCTCAGCGGCAGGGCCGCCAGCTGGGTGTCGATCGCCGCATCCAGCGCGGCTGCGGGATCCTCGCCGCCCGTCGTGATGGCACCGGCCAGGCTGGCGGCCAGCGCATCGGTATCGACCTCCTCCGAGAGCGCCCCCGCCACCGCCACCGCACTTGCCGCCTTGGTGACCAGCGCCAGGTCGGTCTCTCCGGACAGCGCCGCGATCACCTTGGCCGCATCGGCCATGGCCTGCGCCGCCACCGCCGCCTGTTCCGCCGTGCCAAGCGCGCCGCCCGCCGAGGCCGCCGCCACCGCCGCGTCGATCACCTTGGAGGCCATGACCGCCGCCGCCGACATCTTCTGCGCCGCCTCGCGCAGCGCCGGATCCTCGGAATCCAGCGCCTCGTAGAAGTTGAAGCTGTCGAGGTCGAGATCGGCGGGCAGGCCGAAGACCGCCTTCACCTGCGCGGCGCTGACACCCGCCGCGATCAGCGTCGAGACCGGAGAGGCCACCTGGGTGCCCGCCGCGCCGTTGTCGCTGACCGACAGGATCTGGCCATAGACGCTTTCGGTCACCACGTCGCGGGTCACCACGCCGTCGAAACTGTCCAGGAAGGCCTCGCTCCAGCCGTAATCGGCGATGGCATCGGCAACCGGGGAAGGGATGATCAGGAACTTGGCGCCCGCGCTCGGCGTGTAGCTGACGCTGAGCGCGCCGTTCTCATCCGTGAGGCCCAGGTATTCGCTTTCCTGCGGGATGCCGTCGAGGTTCCTGTCGTAGAAGACCAGCGCATTCTCCAGCGGCGCGTCGATCACCTGGATCAGCTTGGTGATCGTGCCGAGGTTGGTGTTGCCGCCGCTGGCCGCCGTCATGATCAGCCCGCTCATGCCCAGGCCGCTGGCGATCAGAGGCATGTAGCCGATCTCGGCCACCGTCGTCATCTCCTGCCAGGCCATGGCATTGACCAGCACCGCGCCGTTCTCGACCGTCACCGCCGAGGCCGCCACCAGCACCGTCTGCCCGTTGACCAGCGCCACCCGCACCGAGCCATCCTCGAGCAGCTCGTAGCTCATCACCTCGTCCATGCCATCGAGCGCGATCATCTCCGGCCCGGTCTGGGCCTGCAGCGCCATCGGCAGGAAGACCAGGCCGCCGGCCAGGGTGCTCAGGGTGCGGGCCCGGGCGGCGTGGATCCGCCGGAACAGCGCCTGATAGCCGCGCAGAACGTCCGCGCGCGTGGCAGAGGGACCGGAAACGGAGTGCGGATCAATTTTCGAAAACATGCGCGCCTACCCAAATGGAGTTATCCTTTGGGATGAAAAAATCATTCAAACACAACAAGTTCAATTTAAATTACCAGCATACAAACCGATATTGAAATGGTCAATAATTAACCATTTAGAATGTATGCCAATTCCGGCTCCATTCCCAACATCCTGTTTCGGAAGCGGCAAAACAAAGCAAAAACAACGGCGAATGCCCCCGTCCGCGCCGCCGCCGCCCGGCCCCCCGGCGCTTCGCGCGGGCCGGTATACAGCCCCTCCGGGCCGCAACCGCAGCGCGATGACGCAGGCACGGCGCGGCGGTCCTGCCCAGGAATGCGGCAGGCCCTGCCCCCGATCCAGCCACCGATCCCCCGAATGCAAGCCAGATGCCGCGGAATGGCCATATTCCGGCCCCTTCCCCGCCCCCTGCCCCGCCGATCCTCCCGGGTCGGAGGCTGCACATGACATACCGGATCCCGCTGGCGCCGGGCACCGATCCCCGGACGGTGACCCTGCACCATTTCGGCACCAACTACCTGGCCAACCGCCAGGGCCAGGGCGAGACCCTCGAGAATTCCGGCGCCTACGCCGATGCCGCCCAGTGGCTGGGCGTCACCTGCTTCCGCTATCCCGGCGGCACCATCGCCGAAAGCTACCTCGACATCACCGACATGCGCCACTTCGAGGCCGGCGCCGGTGACGCGATCCTCGCCCAGCACTTCGCCGATGCCTCCGACACCACCGGGCTGACCCGGCTGGGCGCCTTCCTCGACTTCGCCGCCGCCCGCGCCGCCGAGGTCACCATCGTGCTGCCCATGGTCCGCTTCATGGAGACCATCCGCACCGGCACCGCCCAGGAGATCGCCACCCTGGAGGCCCAGGTGAAGGCCTTCGTCACCGAGGCCCTCGCATACCGCTCCGGCGCCGCCATCAAGGGCTTCGAGATCGGCAATGAATTCCCCTCCTGGATGGGCGGTCACAACGGCGATTTCCTCGACAGCACCGCCGATGCCGCCGCGCTGATGCGCAACATGGCGGTCTGGGTGAACGAGGCCCTGGAGGACGCCGGCGCCGACCATGTCGGGATCATCGCCCATACCGCCTTCGTCAAATACGGCGACAAGGGCAACAACCCGCTGCTCAGGCGGCTCTTCGACGACGGGCTCGACCAGGATTACGCCCATGTCGAATCCACCGCCGACTTCTTCAAGGCGGTGGATGGCGTCAGTTCGCATTTCTATCCCTGGCAGCCCTGGGCCGAGGGTTCCTCGGGCAGCGGCAGCATCCGCGAGGACATCGGCCTGATCGCCGACTGGCAGAGCGCCTTCGACAGCTATGCCGCCGCCCAGGGCCTGGGGACCCGCCCGCTGCAGGCCCTGGCGACCGAATGGAACCTGCGCAACGCCAGCTATGTCCAGGACCAGATCAGCTGCCTTCAGGGCGGGCTGGGCACCGTGTCGCTGTTTCACCAGATGATCGCCCAGGGCATCGACGAGGCCCAGGTCTGGCCGGTCCTGCAGAACAACCAGAACACCCTGGTCTCCCATGACGGCGAGGTGACCAGCATGCAGATGCCCGGCGCCACCTTCGCCCTGCTGCGCACCCTGACCCCGGGCCTGGCCGCCGGCAGCGCGGTCCATGCCCGCGACATGGACGGCGACGGCAGCGACGACCTCTTCCTCTACACCTTCTCGCAGGGCAATGCCGTCACCAGCTTCGTCGCCGCCGCCCGGGCAATGACCGTGACGCTGGATTTCGCCGGCTTCGGCCTGGATGCCGACCGCACCCAGGCCCATGTCGCCACCCTGGGCGAGACCGGCAAGATCCCCGAGCTGCACATCGATGCCAGCCGGGAGCTGGCCTATGACCAGACCTCCGTCACCCTCTCCCTCGCCCCCTGGGAGCTGAGCCTCGTCACCCTCGACGAGGCGCGCGCCGCCGCCACCGGGGGCGTCGCGGGCGCCCTGCCCGGCACGGCCGGGGCCAGCTTCGGCTTCGCCCATCTGCACGATGTCGCCGCCCTGCTGCCCGAGGGCGCGCTCACGGGCAGCGCCACCGGCACGCTGCTGCGCGCCGGGGATCGGGCCGATGCCTTCCAGATCCTGCCGGGCTTTGCCGCCGATGGCGGGGGCGGCGCGGATTCCATCCTCGGCACCGCCGGCGCCGACACCGTGCTGGGGGGCACCGGCAACGACACGATCAGCCTGCACGACGGCAACGACATCATCGCCGGGGGCAGCGGCAGCGACCTGCTGATCGGCGGCGCCGGCCATGACCGCATCCGCGGCGGCCCCCAGGAGGACGTGATCCACGGCGGCTCGGGCGACGATGTGCTCTCGGGAGAGGCCGGTTTCGACCTGATCCGCGGCGGGCGCGGCAACGACTATGCCGATGGCAGCGCCCAGGCCGACAACCTGCTGGGGGGATCGGGGGATGACACGCTGCTGGGGGGATCGGGGCTGGACCGGCTGTTCGGGGAAGACGGCAACGATGTGCTGCGCGGGGGCAGCGGGCGCGACGGGCTGTTCGGCGGCAATGGCGACGACCTGCTGCTGGGGGGATCGGGAGATGACATCCTGGTCGGCCACGCGGGCTTTGACCGGCTGGAGGGCGGCCAGGGCAACGACATCCTGGTCGGCGCCTTCAATGCCGACACCTTCGTCTTCTCCGGAGATTTCGGCCAGGACGAGATCCGGGACTTCGAGGCGCGGAACCCGCACGAGAAGATCGACCTCTCGGGGGTGGCCAGCATCACCGACTATGGCGACCTCAGCGCCCACCACCTGAGCCAGACCGCCGAGGGGGCGCTGATCGACGCGGGCGGCGGCAACCAGATCCTGCTGCGCGGCGTCGCCGTGAAGGACCTCGATCCCGGGGATTTCCTGTTCTGATGTTTCGCGCGCGAAACGGGGGCCTGCCGGCCCCCGGCCTCCGGCGGGCATATTTGGGGAAAGATGAAGGCACAGCGCCCGCTTCTGAGGCAGACGCAGGCGGCAGGCGCGGGCGCCCGGCCCATGGCTTGCAGGCCGGCGCGCCCGGGGACTAGATGACCCTATTGATTGAAGGGGTTTTTGAATGACATCCATTCTACCGCTTCCCGAGACGTACCAGGCGGTTTTCGCGCTCTTGGTTGTGCTCGGGATGTTCGTGCTTTTCGTGCGCGAAAGCTTTCCGACCGAGGTGGTGGCGATCGGCGGTGTCGCCCTGATGCTGGTGACCGGGCTGCTGCCCTATGAGGATGCGCTCAAGGTGCTGGCCAACCCCGCGCCCTGGACCATCGCCGCCATGTTCATCGTCATGGCCGCCCTGGTGCGCACCGGCGCGCTGGAAAGCTTCACCCGCCTCGCCACCGCTCAGGCCACGCGCCGCCCGCGGCTGGCAATGGCCGGGCTCTTCGCCTTCGTGCTGCTCTCCTCGGCCATCGTCTCCAACACGCCGGTCGTCGTGGTGATGATCCCGGTCTTCATCCAGATGGCCCGCGCGCTTGGCAAGGCGCCCTCCAAGCTGCTGATCCCGCTTTCCTATGCCGCCATCATGGGCGGCACGCTGACGCTGATCGGCACCTCCACCAACCTGCTGGTCGATGGCGTGGCGCGCGG
>NZ_JAHIAB010000018.1:0-65000 GCF_018760365.1 Pseudooceanicola endophyticus | reverse complement strand
GGGCGTTTGGTGGATGCCTTGGCAGCAAGAGGCGATGAAGGACGTGATACTCTGCGATAAGTCATGGGGAGCTGAGAATAAGCTTTGATCCATGAATCTCCGAATGGGGCAACCCACCTGACAGTTCGATATAATTGCTTCGGCAATTTATATCTGGCTGAACCAGGTACTTCTTACCTGAACACATAGGGTTTGAAGAGCAAACCCGGGGAACTGAAACATCTAAGTACCCGGAGGAAAGGAAATCAATTGATACTCCCCTAGTAGTGGCGAGCGAACGGGGATCAGCCGAGCCGAAAGAGTGACCAGAACCATCTGGAAAGTTGGGCCATAGCGGGTGACAGCCCCGTATGGGAAGCTCAATCGGACGTATTAAGTAGGGCGGGACACGTGAAATCCTGTCTGAAGATCGGAGGACCACCTTCGAAGGCTAAGTACTCCTTGCTGACCGATAGCGAACCAGTACCGTGAGGGAAAGGTGAAAAGCACCCCGACGAGGGGAGTGAAACAGTACCTGAAACCGGACGCCTACAATCAGTCGGAGGCTCCTCGAGAGCTGACGGCGTACCTTTTGTATAATGGGTCATCGACTTGGTCTCACGAGCAAGCTTAAGCCGTTAGGTGTAGGCGTAGCGAAAGCGAGTCTTAATAGGGCGTCGAGTTCGTGGGATCAGACCCGAAACCGAGTGATCTAGGCATGACCAGGATGAAGGTTAGGTAACACTAACTGGAGGTCCGAACCCACACCTGTTGAAAAAGGTCGGGATGAGTTGTGCCTAGGGGTGAAAGGCCAATCAAACTCGGAGATAGCTGGTTCTCCGCGAAATCTATTTAGGTAGAGCGTCATCCGAATACCCCGGGGGGTAGAGCACTGGATGGGTAATGGGGTCCCACAGACTTACTGATCCTAACCAAACTCCGAATACCCGGGAGTACTAGATGGCAGACACACTGCGGGTGCTAACGCCCGTAGTGGAGAGGGAAACAACCCTGACCTCCAGCTAAGGCCCCCAATTCATGGCTAAGTGGGAAAGCAGGTGGGACGACCAAAACAACCAGGAGGTTGGCTTAGAAGCAGCCATCCTTTAAAGATAGCGTAACAGCTCACTGGTCTAATTAAGTTGTCCTGCGGCGAAGATGTAACGGGGCTCAAGCCATGAGCCGAAGCTGAGGATGCCGTAAGGCATGGTAGCGGAGCGTAGTGTGACATAGTTCCATGCGTCCTTATCGGTCTCCGGACCGTATTGGACGCAAGGAGCTTTCTGTGAAGCCGGCCTGTGAGGGATCCGGTGGAGAGATCACTAGCGAGAATGATGACATGAGTAGCGACAAAGAGTGTGAGAGACACTCTCGCCGAAAGTCCAAGGGTTCCTGCTTAAAGCTAATCTGAGCAGGGTAAGCCGGCCCCTAAGGCGAGGCCGAAAGGCGTAGTCGATGGGAACCAGGTTAATATTCCTGGGCCAGTGGGATGTGACGGATCACGACTGTTGTTCGACCTTATCGGATTGGTCGGGCCGCTGAGTGGTTCCTGGAAATAGCCCCACATGAGACCGTACCCTAAACCGACACAGGTGGACTGGTAGAGAATACCAAGGCGCTTGAGAGAACGATGTTGAAGGAACTCGGCAAAATACCTCCGTAAGTTCGCGAGAAGGAGGCCCGGTTCTAAGGCAACTTGGAGCCGGGGGCACAAACCAGGGGGTGGCGACTGTTTACTAAAAACACAGGGCTCTGCGAAGTCGCAAGACGACGTATAGGGTCTGACGCCTGCCCGGTGCCTGAAGGTTAAAAGGAGGGGTGCAAGCTCCGAATTGAAGCCCAGGTAAACGGCGGCCGTAACTATAACGGTCCTAAGGTAGCGAAATTCCTTGTCGGGTAAGTTCCGACCTGCACGAATGGCGTAACGACTTCCCCGCTGTCTCCAACATCGACTCAGCGAAATTGAATTGCCTGTCAAGATGCAGGCTTCCCGCGGTTAGACGGAAAGACCCCATGCACCTTTACTACAGCTTCACACTGGCATCAGGCCAAGCATGTGCAGGATAGGTGGTAGGCTTTGAAGCAGGGACGCCAGTCTCTGTGGAGCCTCCCTTGAGATACCACCCTTGCTTTGCTTGATGTCTAACCGCGCACCGTCATCCGGTGCCGGGACCCTGTGTGGCGGGTAGTTTGACTGGGGCGGTCGCCTCCTAAAGCGTAACGGAGGCGCGCGAAGGTTGGCTCAGAGCGGTCGGAAATCGCTCGTTGAGTGCAATGGCATAAGCCAGCCTGACTGCAAGACTGACAAGTCGAGCAGAGACGAAAGTCGGCCATAGTGATCCGGTGGTCCCAAGTGGGAGGGCCATCGCTCAACGGATAAAAGGTACGCTGGGGATAACAGGCTGATACTGCCCAAGAGTCCATATCGACGGCAGTGTTTGGCACCTCGATGTCGGCTCATCTCATCCTGGGGCTGGAGCAGGTCCCAAGGGTACGGCTGTTCGCCGTTTAAAGAGGTACGTGAGCTGGGTTTAGAACGTCGTGAGACAGTTCGGTCCCTATCTGCCGTGGGTGTAGGATACTTGAGAGGAGTTGCCCCTAGTACGAGAGGACCGGGGTGAACGAACCACTGGTGGACCAGTTGTCGTGCCAACGGCAGTGCTGGGTAGCTATGTTCGGAAAGGATAACCGCTGAAGGCATCTAAGCGGGAAGCCCCCCTCAAAACAAGGTATCCCTGAGGGCCGTGGTAGACCACCACGTCGATAGGCCGGAGATGTAAGTGCAGCAATGCATTCAGTTGACCGGTACTAATGGCCCGATTGGCTTGATCTGAACCAGTAGAAAACAGACCAAGATCAGAAGCACACACTCGGACAACTCAGTTGATTGTATCCCTCAGAGGTTTTTCCTTGGTCTGGTGGTCATAGCACGAGCAATACACCCGGTCCCATCCCGAACCCGGAAGTTAAGTGCCGTCGCGCTGATGGTACTGCGCCTCAAGGCGTGGGAGAGTAAGTCACCGCCAGACCTAGAAAAAACCTCATATACGATGACATAATCAAAACGGCCCCGAGCTTACAGCTCGGGGCCGTTGGCGTTCAAAAGGACCTTATCCCTTGCAACTGCCCCTATTCCACGACCTATGTTGCGGCGTCGGCGACAACGGATTCAGGGCGACATGGCGGATCAGACAACGCGGCAGGTCCTGCCGGAGGGCAATCACCTTGCCGCGGCGGCACTGCTGCTGGTGACCGGGCTGGCCCTGCCGGGGCTGAACGCCATGGTGAAGTATCTCGGCCCCGATTACAGCATCGTGCAGTTGCTATGGCTGCGCTATGCGGGTCATTTCCTGTTCCTGGTGGTGCTGTTCCTGCCCCGTTACGGGCTAGGGCTGTTCCGGACGCGGCGCCCGGGTTTGCAGATGGCTCGCTCTCTGTGCTTCTTCATGGGCTCCATGCTGGTTTTCCTCGGGCTGCAGAGCACTGACATGGCCCTGGCCACCGCCATCCAGTTCACCTCTCCCATCATGGTCACGGCGCTGGCCCCCCTGCTGCTGCGCGAACCGGTGGGGCCGGTGCGCCTCGGGGCCGTGTTGCTGGGGTTTGTCGGAGCGCTGATCGTGGTACGGCCGCAGGCCTCGGGCCTTGCACCCGGAGAAATCCTGCTGCTGGTCTCGGCGCTGACCGGGGCGCTTGGACAAATCCTGTCGCGGCGGCTGGCCGGCCATGATCCGGCCCTGACCTCGACCGTCTACATGGTGGTCCTGGGGTTCGTCATCATTTCGGTGCCACTGCCCTTCTTCTGGCGCTGGCCGGACACGGGGATGGATGCGTTGCTGTTCGCGCTGCTGGGCCTGGTCGGCGGCCTGGGCCACTATTGCCTGCTGCGCGCCTACCAGATGGCCTCGGCCGCCTTCGTGGCGCCGCTGTTCTATTTCCAGATCATCGGCGCGGCGGTTTTCGGCTTCCTGGTCTTCGGCGCATTGCCCGATGCGATGACGCTGCTGGGCTCGGCGGTGATCATCGGCAGCGGGCTGATGATCACCGCGCGGGAATTGCGGCAGCGCCGGCGCCGTCAGACCACCCGGATCTGAGTGCCCGGGCGCAGAATCGCCGCCAGGGCATGCAGTTCGGCCCTGGGCAGGGCCAGGCAGCCGGCGGTCGGGTAATGCGGACGCCGCCATTGGTGCAGGAAGATCGCCGAGCCGCGATGGGGCAGGGGCGGGCGCCGGTTCCAGTCCAGGACGATCACCAGGTCGTACAGCGGATCGGCACGGCGCATCACCTCGTGGCTGACCGGGCAGGGGGCGCGGACCGGGCAATTGTAGGCCGGATCTTCGGGGGCATCACACCACAGGTCGCCGGGGCGGATCGGTCGGGCCCAGGGGGCGGGCCGCGCCATCCGGTCGGGCCGGTAGAGCGTGGCCTCGACGCTGAGCAGGCTGCGCGGCGTGGCGCCGTCGCCCTCGCGCTTGTCCTCGCTTATGCCGCCGCGGCCGATCGCACAGGGATAATGGCGCGTCCCCAGGAACAGGCCCAGCGGGGTCAGTCGCAGCGGGATCACAGCAGATGCCCCGATTTCCGGGCCTTGGTCGCCAGGTAGGCCTGGTTGAAGGGGTTTTCGCCGACCTTCAGCGGCACCCGTTCCGTCACGGCAATGCCGGCCTTCTCCATCATGGCGATCTTGCGGGGGTTGTTGGTCAGCAGCCGGACCGAGGCAAAGCCCATGCGTTGCAGCAGCTCCGCGCCCAGGCGGAAATCGCGCTCGTCATCCTCAAAGCCCAGGCGGTGGTTGGCCTCGACCGTGTCAAACCCCTGATCCTGAAGGGAATAGGCGCGCATCTTGTTGGCCAGGCCGATGCCGCGCCCCTCCTGATTGAGGTACAGCAGCACGCCGGCGCCCTCGGCGCCCATCTGGGTCAGGGCGCCGCGCAGCTGCGGGCCGCAATCGCATTTCAGGCTGCCCATGACGTCGCCGGTGAAACAGGCGGAATGCAGGCGGGCCAGCACCGGCTTGTCGCGCGGCGGCTGGCCGATTTCCATGGCGTAATGTTCCTCGCCGCCATCTTCGGGGCGGAAGACATGCAGGCGACCGGCCTCGGATACCGCCAGCGGCAGGCGGGCCGAAACGACGCTCTGCATGGTGCTGGCCTCTTCCAGCAGCGCCGAGGTCGGCCCGGCAGGCAGCAGCGTCAGGTCGCTTTCATGGGCAAAGCGCATCGGGTCCGCCACCCCCAGCACCAGGACGGCGGGCAGCAGCCGCGCCGACTTGGCCAGTTTCAGCGCCACGCGGTGGATCTGGGCCGAGCCCTCGCGCGCGGCAACCAGCGGCCCCTTCATCGGGTGAACCAGGTCATCTGCGGGATCGGCCAGGGCGCGGATCCAGTCCTGGGTGGCGCCATCGGGCAACGGGATGCGGGCCAGGTCGACATCATAGGGGCGCGCCTTCAGCGTCTCGGCCCGGCGCGCGGTCAGCGTCAGCTCCGCCCGGCCGGGCAGCGCGGTGATGGCCTCCAGCCGCGCCGGCGTCAGCGTTTCGGCCGAGATCACCAGCGCCCCGGTTCCGGCATCGGTCAGCACCACCGGCAGGCCCATGCGCAGATCGGCGCGGGCCCGGGCGATTCGTTCGAGGGTGTCGGGCGCGAGGCTCATTCCGGCGTTCCTTTCGGCGTCCTGCAGGGGCAGGCGGGTGCCTGTACATAAGCGCATCACGTCAGGTTTGAAACATTCTCCGTGAAAGCAACACGTCAGCGTGAGACTTCTGCAGCAAATCTTGTCGAAGCTGCGGGGCGGGCGCATCTCTCTGCCAAGCACAACGGAGACGCAAGAACATGGGACAACTGAAAAAGATCCTTCTGGTCGACGATGACGAGGACCTGCGCGAAGCCCTGAGCGAGCAGCTTGTCATGACCGAGGATTTCGACGTCTTCGAAGCCGGCAGCGGCTCTGAGGCGATGCAGAAGGCCAAGGAAGGGCTGTTCGACCTGGTGATCCTGGATGTCGGCCTGCCCGATACGGATGGTCGCGAGCTGTGCCGGCTGATGCGCAAGCAGGGGGTCAAAAGCCCGATCCTGATGCTGACCGGCCATGATTCCGATGCCGACACGATCCTCGGCCTTGATTCCGGCGCCAACGACTACATGACGAAACCCTTCCGCTTCCCCGTGCTGCTGGCCCGCATCCGCGCGCAGCTGCGCCAGCACGAGCAGAGCGAGGATGCCGTCTTCCAGCTGGGCCCCTACACCTTCCGCCCGGCAATGAAGATGCTGGTCACCGAGGAGGACAAGAAGATCCGCCTCACCGAGAAAGAGACCAACATCCTGAAATATCTCTACCGCTCGACCGAGGGCGTGGTGCCGCGCGACGTGCTGCTGCACGAGGTCTGGGGCTACAATGCCGGCGTCACCACCCATACGCTTGAGACCCACATCTACCGCCTGCGCCAGAAGATCGAGCCCGATCCCTCCAATGCGCGACTTCTTGTCACCGAATCCGGCGGCTACCGACTGGTCGCCTGAGCATTCTGGACTTTCCCCGGAAGCGGGAAAAATGTATGCTCACAGCACGTTCTTTTAGAACTCCCGCCTGTGTCCGGGTTATGACACAGACCTCCCTGTTGGACTGCCCGGGCCTTGTGCCCGGGTTTTTTTGTTCCGATCCCGGCGGAAGGCGCGTTTCCAGAGGAAATCCGGGGGCCGGCCCGTCAAAGCCCCGGGCGTTGCCGGAAGAGGGCAGCGCTTCCCGCAGGGGCAAGATCCCCGCGACGGGCTGCCGGGCGCATCGCCTCCCATTCCCGGTGGGCGACTCCCGCCGGTGGGCGTGTCCGGGGGCGGGGCCCTGCGGGGGCCCCGAATTTCTGTTACCCGCCGCGGCGAAGGCGGATTCCCGCCGTTGTCAGGCCGTTCGGGGTCAGAACTCGGCCCAGTCGTCATCTCCTCCGCCAGAGGCCACCGGCGCGGCATTGGCGACCTGGCGCTTGGCCGGGGCGCGGGCTGGCGGGGCGGCGGCGGTCGGAGTGCGGCTGCGCACGACCTCCTCCCCGGTATGGAAGCGCAGCATCAGCGTGCTCAGCTCCTCCGCTTCGCGGTTCAGGGCGCTGGAGGCCGCGTTGGTTTCCTCGAACATGGCGGCGTTCTGCTGGGTGACCTGGTCCAGCTCCTTCATGGTCTGGTCGATCAGGGTGATGGAAGAACTCTGCTCGTTCGCCGAGGCGGCGATCTGACTGACCAGGCCGGCGACATTGGCGACCGAGTCGGCGATGGTCTTCAGCGCTTCGCCGGTTTCGTTCACCAGGTTCACCCCGCTCTTCACCTGCTCGCCCGAGGTCGAGATCAGCTCCCGGATTTCGCGGGCGGAGGTGGAGGAGCGCGCGGCCAGAGCCCGCACCTCGGTCGCAACGACCGAGAAGCCGCGCCCGGCCTCCCCGGCGCGCGCCGCCTCGACCCCGGCGTTCAGCGCCAGCAGGTTGGTCTGGAACGCGATGTCCTCGATCACCTGGATGATGTTGGAGATTTCCGAGGAACTCTGGGCGATCGAGGCCATGGCATTCACGGTCCGGCGCACGACCTCGTCCGAATCCACCGATTGCTGGCGCGCTTCCTCGGCGACGTTGGAGGCGCTGCGGGCGGCATCGGCCGTGGCCCGCACGTTGGAGCTGATCTCCTGGATGGCATTGGCGGTGTCCTGCAGCGAGGCCGCCTGGCGCTCCGTCCGCTGCGCCAGGTTGTTGGAGGCATTGGCGATGGAATCGGCATCCTCCGACACGGCGCGGGCATTGCGGATCACCTGCTGGACGGTCTCGCGCAGCTCGGTGATGGCGCGGTTGAAATTGTCGCGCAGGGTCTCGTGGGCGGCATCGAAATGTTCGTCGATGCTGACCGAAAGGTCCCTTTGCGCCAGCCGGTTCAGCGCATGGCTGAGGCCGTTGACGACCACCTCCTGCACCCGGGCGACCTCCTGAGCGCGGGCCTGTTCGCGCTGCATGGCGTCGCGGGTGGCGATGCCGGCCTCCGCCATGCGGCTGTCCAGGTCGCGGCGCTGGCGGATCGACATCACCAGGACTGCTGTCTCGACCGCGAGGATCACCGCATGCAGCAGCGTGCGTTCCAGGTTCGCCAGCAGGTCGCCGGCGGGATAGATCAGCCCGGGCAGGACCAGCGTCAGCACCAGATGATGCAGGGCGATCAGCCCGGCACAGGCCAGGATCACCCGGGCATCCGCGATCACCATGGTCACGGCAAGCAGGGCGAAGAACAGCATGTGGCTGTCGATCTGCCAGGGATGCCCGGCCAGCGCTGCGGTGAAGCCGATGGCCTGGCCGGTCAGTCCCAGCCCGAGGAGGATCCGCCCGGGCTTGCTGCCCGAGGCCTGCCCGTAGAAGGCCATTCCCGCCATGGCGAGGCCCAGCACCAGGACGGGCAACGGGTTGTTCCCGACCAGCAGGGCGGCGACCGGGGGCAGCGGCACCAGCGCCACCGTGGCCTGGAAGATCATCTTCATCGCCCGCTGGCGGGTCGCTTCGAATTCGGTATTGCGAGTGCTCATCCGGTTACTCCGCACAGGGACAGGACGGATTCTCCGCCAAGGATCAGGAACGGGCCGGCGGCCCTGAGGCGGGCGCCGAATCCGGGATCCTCGGCCTGCGCGAGCGTGGACACCGGGCTGGAAAGGGGGGATGCGCCGAAGCCGCCGGCCCGGGCGATGGCCGCCGCGCGGTCGGTCCAGGGCGGCGACAGCACCAGGACCAGGCCGCTGTCGGCCGCGGGCAGCGACAGCAGGCTGGCCACGGGCGCTAGGAACGCCAGAGTCAGGAAAGCTGCAAGCGGGCTGAGGAATTGCATCACGGGTCCCCTTTCGGACCTCCGGATACCGCCATTGCATTGCCGAGCGGTTAAATCCCCTCCGTGCTTTCTTTCGCATCTTCCGGATGCTAGGCCATCGGGACCATCCCGCAGGAGAGAACCATGGCCTTCACCCTCGCCACCTGGAACATCAACTCGGTCCGCCTGCGCGAGGCGCTGGTGCTCCAGCTGCTGCGCGACGAGGCGCCGGACGTCCTGTGCCTGCAGGAATGCAAGAGCCCGGTCGAGAAGATCCCGATGGAGGGCTTCCGCGCGCGTGGCTACACGCACATGGTGGCGCGCGGCCAGAAGGGCTACAACGGCGTGGCGATCCTGTCGAAACTGCCGATGGAAGAGGCCGGAAGCGAGGATTTCGCCGCCCTCGGCCATGCCCGCCACATCGCCGGGCGGCTGGAGAACGGCGTGACGGTGCACAATTTCTACGTTCCCGCGGGGGGCGACAAGCCGGACCGCACCATCAACGAGAAATTCGGCCAGAAGCTCGACTACCTGACGGAGATGCGCGACTGGTTCCACGGCAAGCGCCCCGAAAAGGCCATCCTGGTGGGCGATCTGAACATCGCCCCGCGCGAGGACGACGTCTGGAACCACAAGCAGCTGCTGAGGATCGTCAGCCACACGCCGGTCGAAGTCGAGCACCTGGCCCAGGTCCAGGAGGCCGGCGCCTGGGTCGACATCACCCGCCAGGACATCCCCGAGGGCAATCTCTATTCCTGGTGGAGCTACCGCAGCCCGGACTGGGACGCCGCCGACAAGGGCCGCCGGCTGGACCATGTCTGGGCCACGCCCGACATTTCCAATGCGGCACATTCAAGCCGGGTGCTGCGCGCCGCCCGTGGCTGGGCGCAGCCCTCGGACCACGCGCCGGTCTTCGCCAGCTTCGACCTCTGAGACCTGAGGCAGGTTTCATCTTTCCATAAATATGCATTGGCGACGCTGACGCGGGACCGCGGCCGGGGCAGGGGGCTCTGCCCCCGTCGGGCCGAGCCCGACTCCCCCGGGATATTTCCGGCCAGATGACGGGGAACCGGGGCGGCGCCTGCGCATCCCGCTTGGAAAAGCGGGGGCAAGCGTCCATATAGGGTGGCAACGTTTTTCGAAGGGGGCTCTCGCCATGATCGAGCTTGGAACCGGAACGAGCAAGCCCGCCGAGACCGGCGGTTTCGTCAAGGACGTCACCGAGGCGGACTTCATGCAGGAGGTCGTGGATGCCTCCCAGGAAGTGCCGGTCATCGTCGATTTCTGGGCGCCCTGGTGCGGCCCCTGCCGGCAGCTGGGCCCAGCCCTTGAAGAGGCCGTCAATGCCCAGGGCGGCAAGGTCCGCATGGCCAAGGTCAATGTCGACGAGAACCAGATGATCGCCGGCCAGATGCGCGTGCAGTCGATCCCCACCGTCTATGCCTTCTTCCAGGGCCAGCCGGTCGACGGGTTCCAGGGCGCGCTGCCCGGCTCCGAGGTGAAGAAATTCGTCGAGAAGCTGGCCGCGATGGTCGGCGAGGAAGACAACGGCCTGGCCGATGCCGTCGCCGCCGCCGAGGAAATGCTGGCCGAAGGGGCCGCCGCCGATGCGGCGCAGACCTTCGCCGCCGTTTTGCAGGAAGAGCCCGCGAATGCCCCGGCCTACGGCGGGCTGATGCGGGCGCATCTGGCCATGGGCGAGGTCGAGCAGGCCGAGGCGGTGCTGAACGGCGCCCCGGCCGAGATCTCCTCGGCGCCGGAGCTGGAGGCGGCCCATGCGCAGCTCGAGCTTGCGAAGCAGGCCGCCAATGCCGGTCCCGTGGCCGAGCTGCGTGCCCGGGTCGAGGCCGATCCCGCCGATCTGCAGGCCCGCTTCGACCTGGCCCAGGCGCTGCATGCCGCGGGCGAGGTCGAGGCCGCCGTGGCCGAACTGCTGGAGCTGTTCCGCCGCGACCGCGAGTGGAACGAGGCCGCCGCCAAGCAGCAGCTGTTCACGATCTTCGATTCGCTGAAGCCGCAGGATCCCATCGTGCTCAACGGGCGGCGGAAGCTCAGCTCGATGATTTTCGCGTGACGGGCATTTTCGCGTGAGCGGCCTTTCCGGGCGGGGGGGACGGTCTAGGTTTCTGCCCATGATGAAGCCAGCCGATCTGCCCGATGTGATTCCGGTCTTTCCGCTGCCCGGGGCGCTGCTGCTGCCCCGGGCGCGGCTGCCCCTGCACCTGTTCGAGCCGCGCTACCTGGCGATGTTCGAGGATTGCCTGAAGACGCCGCATCGGCTGATCGGGATGATCCAGCCGAACGAGGTGCCGGGCCGAGAGGGGCCGGGGCTCTACCAGATCGGCTGTGCCGGTCGGGTCACCCAGTTCTCGGAGACCGAGGACGGGCGCTACATGATCACCCTGGCGGGGATCTCGAGGTTCCGGCTGGGCGACGAGGTGTCGGGCTTTACCCCGTACCGGCGGTTCCGGGTCGACTGGACCGGGTTCGATGCCGACATGGGCGGGCCGGAGGCCGATCCGAATTTCCGCCGCAGCGCCTTCCTCGACCTGCTGGGCCGCTATTTTGCGGACCAGGGACTGTCGACCGACTGGGAGACGCTGAAGGAGGCCGAGGACGAGCTGCTGATCAACTCGCTCTCGATGCTGCTGAACCTGGATGCGGAAGAGAAACAGGCGCTGCTGGAGGCGCCTTCGCTGAGCACCCGGCGCGAAACGCTGGTCATGCTCATGGAATATGCCCTGCGGGGCGGAGACGGACAGGACATCCTGCAATGAACGACACGCCCGAGCGCGACACCTCTCTTTTCGACCGCCGCATGCTGGAGGCGCTGGTCTGCCCGCAGACTCATGCGACGCTGCGCTACGATGCCGAGGCGCAGGAGCTGATCTCGGAGGCGGCGGGTCTGGCCTTTCCGATCCGCAACGGCATTCCGATCATGCTGGTGGACGAGGCGCGCAGCCTCAAGGCCTGAGCGACCGGCCCTGACGCTGCGCGAAGCCGTCAGCGCATCAGTTCCGGAAGGTCGCCGGTTAGGCCGGCGGCCTCGCGGATGAAGTTCCGGCGCAGGCCGGGCAGGCGGTTGACCAGCCCCAGCCCCAGGTCGCGACCGGCCCTGAGCAGCGGATTGTCGTTCGAGAACAGCTTGTTCGTCAGATCCGTGGTCAGCGCCAGCGTCGCCGTGTCGAAGCGGCGCCATTCCTGATAGCGCAGCAGCACATCGAGCGCGCCGATATCCTCGCCGCGCTCGGTGGCGCGGGTCAGCACATCGGCCAGCGCCGCGACATCGCGCAACCCGGCATTCAGCCCCTGGCCCGCGATCGGGTGCATCCCGTGCGCCGCATCCCCCACCAGCGCCAGCCGCCAGTCGGCGAAGCGTTCGCAGACCGACAGGCCCAGCGGATAGGTGAAGCGCGTCCCGGCAAGCGAGATCTCTCCCAGAAAATCCCCGAAGCGGGGCCGCAGCGCCTCCAGGTATTCGGCCTCGGGCAGGGCGTTGATCGCCCGGGCGGTGGCGGAGCGCTCGCTCCAGACGATGGAAGAGACATTGCCGGGCAGCGGCAGGATCGCCAGCGGGCCCGGCGGCATGAAGAACTGATGCGCGATGCCGTTATGCGGCTTTTCATGGGCGATGGCGCAGACCAGCGCGGTCTGGCCGTAGTCCCAGCCATGGCGGCGGATGCGGGCGCGCAGGGCGGTGCCGCTTTTCTTGCCGTCGCAGCCGACCAGAACGCGCCCCGACAGCACCGCGCCCGAGCCCAGCGTCACCTGCGCCAGGGTCGCGGACGTTTCCTGCGCGATCACCGTCTCGCCCTGGATCTGGGTGATCAGCGGTTCGGCCTCCAGCGCCTCCAGCAGGGCGCGGCGCAGGTAGCGGTCTTCCAGCATGTAGCCCATCGGGCCTTCCTCGATCTCGGCATGATCGAAATGCAGCCAGAACGGAGAGGCCCCGGCGCCGGGGTGCCCGTCGGAGACCTTGATCTCCAGCATCGGCTGGGCGTGGTCGCGGACCGCGTCCCAAAGGCCGATGGCGCGCAGCAGGCGCATGGAGGCGAGGGCCAGCGCATAGGCGCGCCCGTCGAAATCTGCCTCTGTCCGCGTCGCGGCGGGCAGGCTGTCGATGATGGTGCTGCGCAGCCCCGCCTTGGCGGCGGCAAGCGCGAGCGCCGGGCCGTTCAGCCCGCCGCCGACGATCAGGAGGTCGCTTGGGTGTTCCATGGCGCAAATATGCCCGCGCGACCGGGATTGTCCATGCGCCGCAGCGCCGCTAGCTTCCGCGCAACACGTAACGAAAGGGCGCGCGATGCAGGACTGGCAGAACAAGGGTGTGACGGAGCTGGGCGAGGCCATCGGTCGCGGAGAAATCGACCCGGTGGAGCTGGCGCAAAGCTATCTGGACGCCATCGCGGCGCATCCCGAGGCGGATCGCATCTATGCCCGCACCACGCCCGAGCGCGCCCTGGCCGAGGCCAAGGCCGCCGCCCAGCGGGCGAAACTGAAGACTCGGCGGCACCTGCTGGACGGTGTGCCGCTGTCCTGGAAGGACCTGTTCGATTCGGCGGGCACCGCGACCGAGGCCGGATCGGCCCTGCTGGAAGGCCGGGTGCCCGACACCGATGCCCGGGTGCTGCGCAATGCCTCTCAGGCCGGCACCGTGTGCCTGGGCAAGACGCATATGTCGGAGCTGGCGTTTTCGGGCATCGGGCTGAACCCGGTGACGGCGACCTCTCCCAATATCAACGATCCCGAGGCGGTGCCGGGGGGCTCTTCCTCGGGGGCGGCGGCTTCGGTGGCCTTCGGGCTGGCGCCGGGCGCCATCGGCTCGGACACCGGGGGATCGGTGCGCATTCCGGCGGCCTGGAACGATCTGGTGGGCTTCAAGACCACCTCGGGCCGGATCAGCCTGGACGGGGTGCTGCCGCTGGCCAAGCGCTTCGACACCATCGGCCCGCTGGGGCGCAGCGTCACCGACTGCGTGCAGATGCTCTCGGTGCTGGAGGGGCGCCCGGCGGCGGACCTGCGCGGGGTCTCGCTGAAGGGGATGGTCTTCGCGCGGCTCGAAAGCGTGGTCTTCGACGACATCCGCCCGGAACCGCTGGCCGCCTACCAGGCGGCGGAAGAGCGCCTGCGCGCCGCCGGTGCGACCATCGTGCCCGTCACCTCGGCGGCGCTGGAAGAGGCGATGCCGCTGGCCGCCTATCTTTTCGCATCAGAGGGTTACGGCCTCTGGAAGGACGTGATCGAGGCCGCGCCCGACAAGATGTTCCCCGAGATCCTGAAGCGTTTCCGTGGCGGGGCAGGGGTCAGCGCCCCGGATTACATCGCCGCCTGGGAAAAGCTGGAGGGGCTGCGCAAGCTCTGGCACGCGCAGGTCGCGGGTTATGATGCCGTGCTCTGCCCGACCGCACCGATCCTGCCGCCCAATGCCGCGCGGATGCTCTCGGACGAGGACTACTACGTGACCGAGAACATGCTGGCGCTGCGCAACACCCGGGTCGGCAACATGATGGGTCTGCCGGCGGTCACCCTGCCGACCCGCGCGGCTGGTGGTACGCCCTCGTGCGGAATTCTGCTCATGGGGCGGCCTTTTGCCGAAGAAAATCTCGCCAGGGTTGCCCGTGGCGCGGAAATTGCGTTGTCCTGACGCAACTGGGGGGCGCGCAAACCCCGGCCCCGTCCTCCGCAATGCTGGACGGGGCATTGTGCCTTGCGATAGGGTGATGCATCAACGGGGCGCAACGACCCCGGATCAGAGGCAGTCCTATGTTTCCAGAGCGGTTTTCGACCCTCCCGGAATATGCATTCCCACGTCTTCGGACCCTGCTCGACTCGGTCGAGCCGGGTGGAGATGTCATGCATATGACCATTGGCGAGCCACGCCACCCCTTCCCGCAATGGGTGGGCGGCGTGCTGGCCGACAATGTCGCGGGATTCGCGAAATACCCCGCCAATGATGGCACCCCCGAGCTTCTCGGGGCGATTTCCGACTGGGCAGGGCGGCGCTACGGCGTCAATCTGGACCCGGCCAGCCAGATCATGGCGCTGAACGGCTCCCGCGAGGGGCTCTACAACGCCGGCATGGCGCTGCTGCCCGAGAGCAAGCGCGGCAAGCGGCCCGTGGTGCTGATCCCGAACCCGTTCTACCAGGTCTACATGATCGCGGCGATCTCAGTCGGGGCCGAGCCGGTCTTTGTGCCGGCGACGAAGGAAACCGGCCATCTGCCGGATTACGCCTCGCTGCCCGAAGAGATCCTGGAACGCACGGTTGCGGCCTATCTCTGCACCCCGGCGAACCCGCAAGGGGCTGTCGCGAAAGAAGATTACTGGAAGGACATTCTGGCGCTGGCCGAGAAGCACGACTTCCAGGTCTTCGCCGACGAATGCTATTCCGAGGTCTACCGGGACGAGGCGCCGCTGGGCGGGCTGACCATGGCCGAGCGTCTGGGCGTCGATCCCGAGCGGGTCGTGCTGTTCCAGTCGCTGTCCAAGCGTTCGAACCTGCCCGGGCTGCGCTCGGGCTTCGTGGCGGGCGGGCCGCAGACGATCCGCCGGATCCGCCAGCTGCGCGCCTATTCCGGCGCGCCGATCCCGAACCCGATCCAGGCCGTGTCCGCACGGCTCTGGGCTGACGAGGCGCATGTGGAGCATTCCCGTGCGCTCTATCAGGAAAAATACGCTGCCGCCGCAAAGGTGTTCAGCGGTCTCCCGGGCTACGAGACGCCCGAGGGGGGCTTCTTCCTCTGGCTGCCCGTGCAGGACGGCGAGGAAGCGGCGATGAAACTCTGGCGCGAAACGGGCATCCGCGTGTTGCCCGGCGCCTATCTCAGCCGAGACGTCGAGGGCACGAATCCCGGCGCCGGCTATATCAGGGTCGCAATGGTGGCCCCGTGCGAGGAGATGGTGGCAGGCCTCCAAAGGCTGCGGCACTGCCTCTTCGAATAGGCAGGCAGACAGGCAAATGAACAGGAGCAGGCGAAGCAATGGCATTCCAGAGCAAGGGACGTGATCCTCTCTTCGACAGCTCGGTAAGAGAGACGCTGGAGCGACGGGGGCGCGAGCTGATCGGCATTGCCGCTCTGGTCTTCGGACTGGTCTTCGCCGTGCTGATCCTAAGCTATGCGCCGCAGGACCCGTCGTGGATGTCGTCCTCGGACGCACCGGTGCAGAACTGGCTGGGCCAGTTCGGGGCCTCGATCGCGGCGCCGGTGATGATGATCCTGGGCTACGGCGCAGTGACCATCGCCGGTTTCGCGCTGGTCTGGGGCGCGCGCTACACCATCCACCTGGCCGAGAACGGCCCGGTCAACCGGCTGATCTTCTCGCCCATCGCGGTGGTGCTGGCCTCGATCTACTTCGGCACGCTGACCCCGCCGCACGGCTGGGGCGGCGGCTTTGGTCTGGGCGGGCTGTTCGGCGACACCGTGCTGGGCGCCCTGCTGCTGGTGATCCCGCTGCCCGTGGGCGCGTCGGTCAAGCTGTTGTCGCTGATCGTGGGGCTGGGGGCCGGTGCGATGTTTCTCTATGTCGCGGGCTTCACCCGCGAGGAAGGCCGCCGGCTGTTCCGGCTGGCCCTGATCGGGCTGGTCATGGCCTATGTGCTGGTGCTGAAGCTGGCGGGGCGCGGGGCAACCGGTGCGCTTGGCGCGGCCAGCTCGGCCGTGGAACGGCGCCGGGAACGGGCCCGTTCGCGCGACGCGCTGGCGGCGGTGCATGAGGATGCCGATGCCGTGGTCTGGGACGACGAGGACTGGGATGTCGAGGGCAGCTCGGACCCCGAGGCGGACCGCTACTGGGCCGAACGCGCTGCCCAGCAGGCCGAGGAACGCACCGCGCGTCCCTCGCGCGTGCTGCGCGCCGAACGTCCCGAGGCGCCCGCAGTGCCGGCCTATCGTCCGGAACCCGCCGTGGCCTCCGGCGCCGCCTGGCAGCAGCCCGAGCCCGAAGAGGCCCATGCCTATGCCGAAGAGCCCTACGAGGACGATTACGACGATTACGCGGAGCCCGAACCCGAGCAGCCCCAGCGGGGCGGCCTGCTGAGCCGCCTGCCGGGTTTCTCGCGCCGCAGCAGCCCGTCGGAGGCCCCGGCGGCCTTCGAGCATGACGACGAATTCGACGACGACGACCGCATCAAGGCCAAGATCGCCAACGTGGTGCGCTCGCGTGCCGGGCGTGGCGGCATGGCCAGCCGGTCGCTGGTGCCGCCGGCCCCGCCGGTCAGCAACAGCGCCCGCGCGGTCCGGCCCCGTGGCCCGGCGCCGCTGATCCTGCCGGAACGTCGCGAACCGCCGCTGCATGCCCAGCCGCGCAGCGAGCCGCCGCTTTCGGCGCCGCCGGCTGCGGCCCGTGCCGCCGTGCCGCCCGCCCCCGAGGCCTACCGCAGCGCTCCGGTGGCCCAGGCGCCCGTTGCGCCCCAGGCCGCGGTCGTGCCGCCGGCCCCCAGCTTCCTGCAGACAGAGCCCGCCGGCTATGGCGCCCCGGAAGCGCCCCAGGCCACCCCGGAATTCGATCTGCGCGGAGGTCAGGACGCCTACGAGGTCTTCGAGGACAGCCGCAGCTGGGACGAGGCGCCCGAAGCCGATCACTTCGTGCCCCCCGAGGAGCCGCCGCTCTACGCCAGCCGGCCCGATGTCAGCTTCGTGCCCGAGGATCCGGAGGACGATCTGCCGCCGCGCCCGCTGCTGCGCGACGAGACGGCCGGTGACTTCCGCCCCGAGACCTTCGAGGAAGAGGACGACGACGAGGATGGTTACATGCCCCAGGGCATGGGGCAGCCGGTGACGCCGGCCGCCCCGGTGGTGCCGCAGGCGCCGCGCGTGGCCCCCCCGGCCCCCTCCCCTGCCGCCCGCCGGCCGGTGGAAACCGTGGCGCGGGCCTCGGTCGCGACCTCGCCCCGGGCCTCGCTGGAACAGCGCGCGCCCGCCGGCATCACCACCTCGATCGCCGATGATTACGAGCTGCCGCCGCTGCACCTGCTGTCCAGCCCCGACTCGATCCAGCGCCACTACCTTTCGGACGACGCGCTGGAAGAGAACGCCCGGATGCTGGAATCGGTGCTGGACGACTACGGCGTGAAGGGCGAGATCGTCAGCGTCCGCCCCGGTCCCGTCGTCACCATGTACGAGCTGGAACCGGCGCCGGGCCTCAAGGCCTCCCGCGTGATCGGCCTGGCCGACGACATCGCGCGCTCCATGTCGGCGCTCTCGGCGCGGGTTTCCACCGTGCCGGGCCGCTCGGTCATCGGGATCGAACTGCCGAACGAGAACCGCGAGATGGTCGTCCTGCGCGAGATCCTCGCGGCGCGCGACTTTGGCGATACCGCCAAGAAGCTGCCGCTGGCCCTTGGCAAGGACATCAGCGGCGAGGCGGTTGTCGCCAACCTCGCCAAGATGCCCCACCTGCTGATCGCCGGGACCACCGGCTCGGGCAAGTCGGTGGCCATCAACACCATGATCCTGTCGCTGCTCTACCGGCTGACCCCGGAAGACTGCCGTCTGATCATGATCGACCCGAAGATGCTGGAACTGTCGGTTTACGATGGCATCCCGCATCTGCTCTCTCCGGTCGTCACCGATCCCAAGAAGGCCGTCGTGGCCCTGAAATGGGTCGTCGGCGAGATGGAAGAGCGCTACCGCAAGATGTCGAAGATGGGCGTGCGCAACATCGACGGCTACAACTCCCGCGTTCAGGAGACGCTGGACCGGGGCGAGATGTTCTCGCGCACCGTGCAGACGGGCTTTGACGAGGAAACCGGCGATCCGGTCTTCGAGACCGAAGAGATCCAGCCGGTGAAGATGCCCTACATCGTCGTCATCGTCGACGAGATGGCCGACCTGATGATGGTTGCGGGCAAGGAAATCGAAGCCTGCATCCAGCGTCTGGCGCAGATGGCGCGGGCCTCGGGCATCCACCTGATCATGGCGACGCAGCGTCCCTCCGTGGACGTGATCACCGGCACGATCAAGGCGAACTTCCCGACCCGGATCTCGTTCCAGGTGACCTCGAAGATCGACAGCCGGACCATCCTTGGCGAAATGGGCGCCGAGCAGCTGCTGGGCATGGGCGACATGCTTTACATGGCGGGCGGTTCGCGGATCACCCGTTGCCACGGGCCCTTCGTGTCGGATGAGGAAGTCGAGGAGGTGGTGAACCACCTCAAGGCCTTCGGTCCCCCGGACTATATCGGCGGCGTGGTGGAAGGCCCCGACGACGACAAGGCCGACGATATCGACGCGGTGCTGGGGCTGAACACCGGTGGCAACACCGGCGGCGAGGATGCCCTCTACGATCAGGCGGTTGCCATCGTGATCAAGGATCGCAAGTGCTCGACCTCCTACATCCAGCGCAAGCTGGCCATCGGTTACAACAAGGCCGCCCGCCTGGTCGAGCAGATGGAGGACGAGGGCGTCGTCAGCCCCGCGAACCACGTCGGCAAGCGCGAGGTTCTGGTGCCCGAGCCGCAGTAAGGAGGGCACCCTTTGAAGAACGCGAAACGGCGGGGCAGGGCCCCGCCGTTTCGCGTTTCGGGAGGGTCAGGGGGCGAAGATCGCGGCGGCGATGTCGCGGGCGGTGTCTTCGTCCAGCGGCAGGCCGTTCAGCAGCCGGTACCAGAAGGCGCCGTGGATGAAGGCCGAGAGCATGCGGATGTCGCGCCCGGCGGGCAGTTCCCCGGCGCTCTGGGCGCGCGCCAGAAGGGCGGTGACGATCTCTTCGCGGGGTTCCACGAAGCGGGTGCGCAGGGCCTCGCGGAAGGCCGGGTCCTCCTGCGCGGCGGCGATCAGGCTGCGCAGCGTCGTGCCATCCAGCGCCAGGTGGCGAAAGATCCCGTGCAGGAAGTCCCGCAGCGCCGCCTGGGCGGAACCGGCACGCGCGGGATCGGGAAGCTGCACCAGCCCCTCGGTGTCGTCGGTCAGCGCCTCCAGCACCAGGTCGGCCTTGGAATGCCAGCGGTTGTAGAGCGACTGGCGCGACACGCCGGCCTCGGCGATCAGCGCCGAGATGCTGACATCGCGGTAGCCGCGTTCGCGCACCAGCTTCAGCGCCGCCCGCTTCAGCTTTTCGTCCACTTCGGCGCTGCGGGGCCGGCCCACTGCCTTCTGATCGCTCATGCACATCCTTTCGTGCAGGAAAGACTCCCGCTGCCCCTAGTTTTTAGACTGCGGTCTGCTAAATGTCTGCTGACTGTCCTCTCCCCTGACAGCCTTTGCGCCACCCGGCCGATCCGGATTGTTCCGGCCGGGTGGCGCACCGTCCGACCCTACAGGAGCCGCGCCATGCCGGGAACCCGAAGCCCCGCCGTCAACATTCCATTGATCACCGCCGTGCTGGCGCTGCTGTCGGTGTTCCCGCCGGTGGCGACGGACATGTACCTGTCGGCCATGGGCGACCTGTCGGAGGCGCTGAACGCCAGCGCCTCGGCAACCGAGATGTCGCTGTCGCTGTTCTTCCTCGGTCTTTGTGTCGGCCAGCTGATCATGGGGCCGCTGATCGACGGCTACGGGCGCAAGGGGCCGCTGCTGGTCGGGGCGGCGCTGTTCACGCTGACCTCTGTGGGGCTGCTGGTGGTGCGCGATGTCACCGTCTTCAACACGCTGCGGGTGCTGCAGGCCATCGGGGCCTGTGCCGGCATGGTGGTGGGCCGCGCCGTGGTCAACGACCTGATGGAGGGCCGGGCTGCGGCCAAGATGATGACGGTGCTGGTGATGCTGATGACCATCGGCCCGATCGCCTCGCCGTTCCTGGGCAGCCTGCTGCTGACCGCCTTCGGCTGGCAGTCGATCTTTGTCGCCATGGTGCTGGTGGGCGCAGTGGCGCTGGTGCTGGCCAAGGTGATCCTGCCCGAGACCCTGCCCGCCGAGGCCCGCACGCCGGCACCCTTCCGCGCCGCCTTCGGGCGCACCGGAGAGCTGCTGCGCCGCCCGGGCTTCCTGTCGGTGGCGCTGATCGCGGCGCTGGTGCAGGGGGCGATGTTTGCTTTCATCACCGGCTCTTCGGGGATCTTCCAGGGCGTCTTCGGGCTGGGCAGCATGGAATACGGCCTGGTCTTCGCGCTGGTGGCGGTGGCGCTGGTGGTCTTCGGGCAGCTGAACAGCCTGCTGCTGAACCGCTACGAGCCGCGCCGCATCGTCTCGGTCGGGCTGCCGGTCTTCGTGTTGGCGGGCGTCGCATTGCTGGTGGTGTCCGGGACCTCGCAGCTTTGGGTCTATGTGGTGCCGCTGTGGGTCGCCATCGGCATGGTCGGCCTGCTGAGCGCCAATGCCATGTCGATCGCCATGGAATCCGGGCGCGGCGCGGCGGGGCTGGCCTCGGCGCTGGTGGGGGCGATCCAGTTCGGCGTCGCCTTCCTCGATTCCTCAGCCGTTGCCATGGCGGGCAGCGACCGGACTCTGCCGATGACGCTGGGGATCCTGCTGCCGGGGGCGCTGGCGCTGCTGCTGTGGCTGCGGGTGATGCGCCGCGAGGCCGCCGGTGCGGGCGCGCGGGCCTGACGCGGGAGGGGGGCGCTGCCCCCCGGGCCTGACGGCCCTCCCCCCGGCATATTTCCGGAAAGATGAAGGGGCGGCGGGAGTTCGCCGGAACAGGGGGCGGGGCCCATGCGTTGGGACTGGAACGGATCCCCGACGGAGATTACATCCTTTCCATGAAACGCCTGCTCCGCCTGATGGCCCCGGTTGCCCTTCTGTGTTCCCTTGCCCTGCCGGCTTCGGCCGAGATGCTCTCGCTCGGGCAGATCTCCCAGTATCTGAACGGTTTCACCACCGGATCTGCGAAATTCTCTCAGCTGAACGAGGATGGCACGATCTCGACCGGGACGCTCTATATCAAGCGTCCGGGACGGATGCGGTTCGAGTATGATCCGCCGAACAAGGCGCTGGTCCTGGCCAGCGGCAGCGCGGTGACGATCTACGATCCCAAGGCCAACGGCGCCGCCGAGACCTATCCGCTGTCGAAGACGCCGCTGGGCATCATCCTGCAGAAGAACGTCGACCTGTCGCGCTCCAACATGGTGACGGACCGCCATTCCGAGGGCGGCGATACGGTGGTGCGGGCGCAGGATCCCGAACATCCCGATTATGGCTATATCGACCTGGTGTTCTCTTCCAGCCCGGTGGCGCTGCGGCAATGGGTGCTGCATGACGCCTCGGGCAGTGTCACAACCGTCGTGCTGAACCAGCTGAAGACGGGCATGACGCTGAACAATGCGATGTTCATGGGCGGGGGCGGCAACTGAGGCCGCCCGCCCGCCCCGGATGACATGCAGCGGCGTTACATGCAGTAGCGCAGCTGGCTGTCGTAGAGTGCGGCGCGGATGTTGACGCGCTGCGCCACCGACAGCAGCCAGGATTTCTTCAGGTAGCTGCCGCGCGCATAGCCGGTGCGGCCCTCGTGATAGGCCAGGTACTGGGAGCGCGCATCGTCCAGCCGGATGCCCAGCTGCAGCGTCGATTGCGCCATGTACCAGCCCATGAAATCGGCGGCATCCTTGATGTCGTTGCGGCGCGCGAAGCGGCCGCCCTCCCGCTCCTGGTATTCATCCCAGGTGCCGTCCAGTGCCTGGCTGTAGCCATAGGCCGAGGTCTGGCGCCCCATGGGGATGATGCCCAGCACGTATTGCCGCGGCGTGCGCGCATTGCCGACGAACTTGCTTTCCTGGTGCATGACGGCCATCAGCACCGGCACCGGGACGCCCCAGCGGCGTTCGGCGCGGGCGAAGGCGCGCTTGTAGTTGGGGCGCTCGGCCAGGATCGCGCAGGCGTCGTCCAGCTGCCGCGGCGGGACCTTGTCCCGTCCGCCGCAGGACGCCACCGCCAGCACGATGAGGAGCGCGGCCAGCATTCTGCTCATATGTCTATTGCCTGTGTTCTGCCTGTTTTTTCGCAAATGTAGTCGAAAGCCACCGGCCAGCAAACAGAAAGCTAGAGCACCAGCGCCAGCAGGAGGGGAATGGCCAGTACCGACATCAGCGTGGAGATCACCACCAGCCCCGCGACGGCATCGGAATCGGCGCCATATTTCTCGGCCAGCAGGAAGGAGGTCACCGCGACGGGGGTGGAAATCTGGATCACCAGCACCGCGAAGGCCACCGGATCCAGGCCGAAGGCGCGCCCGGTGCCCCAGGCAACCGCCACGCAGAGCAGGTATTTCAGCAGGCTGAGGCCGGTGGCCAGCTTCATCTCTCCGGGGCGCAGCCGGGCCACGGCGACGCCCAGGGTGATCAGCATCAGCGGGATCGCGATCTGGCCCACCAGTTCAAGCGCATGGGTCACGAAAAGCGGCGTGTGCCAGCCCTGCGACAGGAACAGCCCGCCCAGCAGCGTGGCCCAGAGCAACGGCTCCTTCAGGGCGCGCACCAGCGATCCGCCGCCGGCGACGACCCAGATGCCGAAGGTGAAGCTCCAGATGGCCATGATGGCGAAGACCACCACCGCATAGCCCAGGCCCGCCTCTCCGAAGGCGAACATCGCCACCGGCAGGCCCAGATTGCCGGTATTGCCGAAAATCATCGGCGCCAGGTAACTGCGCATCGGCAGGCGCGTCAGTTTCAGCACGAGTGCTGCGATCACGGTCAGCACCCCGTAAGCCACCACGGCGGCAAGCGAAATCGCTGTCAGCGCCGCGGGGTCGACCTCTGTCTTCATCAGCGCCGTGAAGATCAGGCAGGGAACCGACAGGGTCATCGTCAACCGGGTGACGAATTCGACCTTGTACTCATGCCCCGTGCGCACCCATATGTAGCCGATTGCCGCCAGGATGAAGACGGGGGCAACGATCTGAAGCACGGTCAGGAAAAGGCTCAAACGGGAAACCTCGGGGGCTTTGAAATGATCGGAAATAGGCCGGGATTGGACAATCCCCGGGATTTGACGTTAAAAGTGGGCAGGATGAGCTGCAAGACGATGCTGACTGCGAGAGCCAAATACAATCTGGGCCAGATCGTGCGCCACAAGAAACATGCCTTCCGGGGCGTGGTCTTCGACGTCGATCCCGAGTTCTCGAACACCGAGGAATGGTATGACTCCATTCCCGAGGACAGCCGTCCGCGCCGTGAACAGCCCTTCTATCACCTCCTCGCCGAGAACGACGAGAGCTACTACATCGCCTATGTCTCCGAGCAGAACCTCGAGGTCGACTATTCGGGCGAGCCGGTGGACCATCCCGACGTGCCCGAACTGTTCGGCGCCTTCGAGGATGGCGCCTACATGTTGCATTTCCAGATGAACTGACGGCTACATTCAGTAGCCGACAGCACAGCCATCCTTGCGCGGATCCGAGCCTGCCTCGAGCATGCCATGGGGGTGGATGCGGATCGCCTGGGCGCCGCCGATGGGGACCTCGGGGATCTCGATCTGGTGGCCCATGGCCTCCAGCTCATCCAGCACGCCGGGGGCATAGCCGCGTTCGATGGTCAGCCGGCCGTCCTGCGGGAAACTGCGCGGGGCGTCGATCGCCTCCTGCGGGGTCAGGCCGTAGGTCATCAGGTTGGTGACGAAGCGGGCGTGGCCGGCGGCCTGATAGGCGCCGCCCATGACGCCGAAGGGCAGGTCGGGGCTGGCGCCGGTGCTGGCCAGCATGCCGGGAATGATCGTGTGCAGCGGCCTTTTGCCGGCGCCGTATTCGTTGCGGTGGCCCGGCGTCAGGGTGAAGCCGCAGCCGCGGTTGTGCAGCAGCAGGCCGAATTTCTCGGTCCCGATGCCCGAGCCGAAGCTGTGGAACACCGAATAGATCAGCGAGACCGCCATGCGGTCGCGGTCCACCACGGTGATGTAGACGGTGTCGCGATGCGGTTGGCCTTCGGGGATGGTCAGGGCGGGCTGGGCGCGCCTGGGGTCGATCCGTGCAGCCAGGGTGCGGGCATAGTCCATGTCCAGCATCCGCTCCGGATCCGCCTGGCGGGCATCCGACAGGAAATGGTTGCGCGCGTCATAGCCCAGCTTGACCGCCTCGGCCTCCAGGTGGGCACGGGCGGCGCCGAAGGGGGCCAGGGCCTCCAGGTCGAACTGCGCCAGGATGTTGAGGATCAGGATCGCCGTCGCGCCCTGGCCGTTCGGTGGATGCTCCAGCAGGCGGGCGTCGCCGTAGCGTCCCTCGACCGGGGTGGTGCGTTCCCCGGCAACGGCGTGGAAATCCTCGGCGGTGTGGCAGCCGCCATAGCGTTTCAGGGCTGCCAGCATGTCCTCGGCGGCCTCGCCCTCGTAGAAGGCGCGCGGGCCTTCGGCGGCGATACGGCGCAGCAGGGCGGCCTGGCCGGGCAGGGCAAAGCGGTCGCCCACGCTGGGCGCCTTGCCGCCGGGCAGGAAGTGGCGGGCGCCGACCGGGTCCAGCGCGCCCTGGTCGCGCTTCCAGTCGAAGGCGGCGCGGGCATGGACCGGCACGCCGGCCTCGAAATAGGAAATGGCGGGGGCGATGACCGCATCCAGCCCCTTGCGGCCCCAGCAGCCGGACATGGCGGCAAAGGCCGCGACGGCGCCGGGCAGGGTGACGGCCTCGGCGCTTTGCAGGCCGATCTGGGTGATCCCCCGGTCCCGCAGCGTCTGGGCATCGGCCCCGGCGGGCGCCCGGCCCGAGCCGTTGTAGCCGATCACCTCATCCTGGCCGGCGGGCTTGATCAGGGCAAAGCAGTCACCGGCCAGACCGCACATGGCAGGTTCGCAGACTCCCAGGGCAATGGCCCCGGCCAGGGCGGCGTCCGTGGCATTGCCACCGCTTTTCAGCATGTCCAGCGCGACCTGCGCGGCAATCGGATGCGAGGTGGCGACCATGCCGTTCTCGGCCCAGACGGGCGAACGCCCCGGCAAGTGGAAATCGCGCATGTCATCCTCCGTTGCTTCCGGCGCGAGACTGGAAGCGGGCGGACGGCGCGTCAAGTGGGGGATGGTCGGGAAATCGGAAGACCCCGGCGTCGCCTACTGGGTGGGGGCTGGTTGAACGACGCCGGGGGCAGCTTTTTGAGCTACTCTTGCAGGATGCCGCCCCGACGCGGCTGGATTGAGAAGTCTATCGGGCATTTTCTGGGCAAGTGCCCCGGTATTTGAAGGAAATTGTCAGGGCGCCGGATCGCCCGGCGCCGTTGCCTCCGCGCGGTGCAGGTTGATGCGGAAGCACAGCTCATTGGTGTCGTCCTGGCGGCTGTAGCGAATGTCGCGGGACAGGTCGCGGATCAGGAACCAGCCGAAGCCGCCTTCCGGCAGGGTGTCGAGGGTTTCGGGCAGCGGCGCGGTCTGGCCAAGCGGCGGGCCGCCATCGGGCATCGGGCGGCCCTTGTCGCGGATCGAGACATGCAGCCCGTCCGGCGCGATATGGCAGTTCAGGGTGATCCAGCCCCGCGCCTCGGGCGGGTAGGCATGTTCGACGACATTGTTCAGGGCCTCGGCCAGCACCAGTTCGATCGTGCCGGTTTCCTCCGGGTCGAGGGCCAGGGGTTCCAGCCCGGTGCGCACCGTCTGCAGCACCTTGCGGACCGAGAGCGCGGTGCCCGGGAACGACAGTTGCAGCCGCACGGCGGCCCGGACCCGGGGGCCGGCGCGGGCGGGCAGCCGCCGCCCCTCCTCCCCGGACCTGTCCGGGCCGGGGCGACCGACGGTCCTGGAACGGGGATCATTGGGCATGGGTGGGGCAGGCGGTTTCGGCGGTCGCGTGGATGGCGAACACCGTGTCCATCCGGGTCAGCCGGAACACCCGGTCGACATTGGGTTGCAGGCCGGCCAGATCCAGCGCCGCCTGTCCGTCAAGCTGCTTCATGGCCGCGACGATGGCGCCCAGCCCGCTCGAGTCGATGAAGTCGACCCGCGACAGGTCCAGCACGACGCGGCCCCGGGACTGGCTGGTGATGGCGCGGACCTCGTCCTTGAAGCGGATGGCAACGGCGGCGTCGATACGCTCTGCCAGGACGCCGACCACGTCGACGCCGTTGAGCTTGCGCATGGTGAGTTGCATGTCGATCCCTTCCGCGGCTCGGTTCCCGGGCAGGATAGGGGGCAATTCTTACCGGGAGGTATGCGCTGCCGCGTGATGGACCTCTGTCGCAAAGACCGCTATCAGGGCCCATGTCCGACACGCCCGATCTTTCCGCCGCCTATTGCCCGCCCGACGTGCCGCTTTCGGTGCTGCACGAGGATCACGAGATCCTTGTCGTCGACAAGCCCACCGGCCTGCTGTCGGTGCCCGGACGCGGCGAACATCTGTCCGACTGCCTGCTGAGCCGGGTCCAGGCGGCCTTTCCGACCGCGTTGCTGGTGCACCGCCTGGACCGCGACACCTCCGGCGTGATGGTCTTTGCCATGACGCCGAATGCGCAGCGTCACCTGGGGCTTCAGTTCGAGCACCGCCGCACCAAGAAGACCTATGTCGCGCGGCTTTCTGGGATCCTGGAGCCGAAGACCGGCACGGTGGACCTGCCGCTGATCGTCGACTGGCCGAACCGCCCCAGGCAGATGGTGGATCACCAGAACGGCAAGCCCGCGGTCACCGACTGGAAGGTGGTGAAATATGGCGAGGACGAGACCCGGGTGCGGCTGTTCCCGCAGACCGGCCGGTCGCACCAGCTGCGGGTGCACATGCTGGCGATGGGCCATCCGATCCTGGGCGATCCGTTCTACGCGGTAGGGCCCGCGCGCGACGATCATCCCCGCCTGATGCTGCATTCCGAGGAGCTGCGCCTGCTGCATCCCGATGGCGGGCGGGGCATGAAGTTCCGCGCCCCCGCGCCGTTCTGAGGCTTTCGCCGCAGGGCCGGGCCGTCTAGACCTTGGGCAAAGAGTTCAAGGAGATGGCCATGGCCAAGATGATCCATTCCATGATCCGCGTGCTGGACGAGGCGCGCTCGGTCGATTTCTATGCCCGCGCCTTCGGGCTGGAGATCGCGGAGCGGCTGGAGTTCGACGACTTCGTGCTGATCTACCTGTCGAACGATGAAACCGGCTTCGAGCTGGAGCTGACGGTGAACAAGGGCCAGGAGACGCCCTATGATCTGGGCAGCGGCTATGGCCATCTGGCGGTGTCGGTCACGGATCTGGCCGCAGAACATGCGCGTTTCGAGGCCGAGGGGCTGAAACCGCGCAAGATGGTCGCGTTCCGCCCGGGCGGCAGCCTGCTGGCGAAATTCTTCTTCGTTGCCGATCCCGATGGCTACCAGATCGAGGTGATCGAACGGGGCGGGCGGTTCGCCTGATGGGCGGAGCGGGCAGGGGTTCCGGGCGGAGTGAGGGGGCGCTGCCCCCGTCGCTGCGCGACTCCCCCGAGGTATTTGGAACAAGAAAATGAAAAGGGGCGTCCCTCGGGGCGCCCCTTTGCGTGATGTGTCAGGCGGTCTTGGCATCCCAGCCGGAGATGGCCTTCACTTCCATGAAGTCCTCCAGGCCCCAGCTGCCGCCTTCGCGGCCGATGCCCGAGGCCTTCATGCCGCCGAAGGGCGCACCCTGGCCACGGGACTGGCCGTTCATTTCCACCATGCCCGAGCGCAGCTTCAGCGCCAGGCGGTTGGCGCGGGCCGGATCCTGGGTCTGGACGTAGTTGGTCAGGCCGTAGGGCGTGTCATTGGCGATCTCGAGCGCTTCCTCTTCGGTGTCGAACGGGATCATCGTCAGCACCGGGCCGAAGATTTCCTCGCGCGCGATGGTCATCTGGTTGTTGGCATCGGCAAAGACGGTGGGGCGCACGAAGAAGCCGCGGTTGAAACCCTCGGGGCGGTCGGGGCCGCCGGCGACAAGGCGGGCGCCTTCTTCCATGCCCTTGCGGATCAGGCCCTGGATCTTGTCGAACTGAACCGCATTGACGACCGGGCCGATATGGCTGCCGGGCTGGTCGGCGGGGCCGACGGTGATGGAATTGGCAACCCGGGCGGCGGTTTCGACGGCGGCGTCGTAGATGCCGCGCTGCACCAGCATCCGCGAGGGCGCGTTGCAGGACTGGCCGGTGTTGTCCATCATGTCGCGCACGCCGCGGGCGACGGCATCGTCATCGGCATCCTCGAAGATCAGGTTGGCGCCCTTGCCGCCCAGTTCCAGGTGGACGCGCTTCAGGGTCTTCGCGGCATTGGCCGAGATCGCCAGACCGGCGCGGGTCGAGCCGGTGAAGCTGACCACGTCGACGTCCGGATGGCCCGACAGCAGCGTGCCGGCGCCCAGGCCATTGCCGTTCACCAGGTTGAAGACACCGGCGGGCACGCCGGCCTCGTCCATGATCTCGGCCCAGACGATGGCGTTCAGGGGGCTTTCCTCGGAGGGTTTCAGCACCATGGTGCAGCCCGCGATCATCGCCGCGATCACCTTCAGCGTGACCTGGTTCATCGGCCAGTTCCAGGGCGTGATCATCGCGCAGACGCCCGCCGCCTCGTAGACGATGCGGGTGTTGGGGGCGTGATCGCCGAGCGGGCGGATGAACTGGAACTTTTTCGCCGCGTTCAGGAAGCCCTTGGTGTGGCCGTAGCCTGCGCCCCACTGGTCGGAGCGCGAGAAGTCGATGGGCGCGCCCATCTCGATCGACATCGCCTGAGCCATGTCTTCCTTGCGGGCCTCGTAGACCTGCAGGACCTTCTCGGCCAGGGCGATGCGGTCTTCGGGCGGGGTGGCCATCCAGGCGGGGAAGGCGGCCTTGGCGGCGGCAACGGCGGCATTCACATCGGCCTCGCCGGCCAGCGAGATCACCGCGCAGGGCTCCTCGGTCGAGGGGTTGATGACCTGCAGATCGTGCGGTTCCGCCGGGTCCACCCACTGACCGTTGATGTAGAATTGGCGCTTCTCGATCATGCTCGTCTCCGTCTGCGATCGGTTTCGGCGCAAGTTGTGCACCCCGGATGGCGCGGGGGCAAGACGCTCGCGCTCCGCATCGCCGCGTTAACCTGTGCGCGTCTGCACGAAACGGGTGCAAAGCGTTACGTGGCGCCCTACATATGGGCCGACACTTTCAGAATGGAGGTCAAGATGGCTCTTCGCATCAATGATATTGTTCCCGATTTCACCGCCAATACCGATCAGGGAGAGATTTCCTTCCACGACTGGATCGGCGACAGCTGGGCGATCCTGTTCAGCCACCCGAAGGATTTCACCCCGGTCTGCACGACCGAGTTCGGCGCCGTGGCGCAGCTGGCCGGGGAATGGGCCAAGCGCAACACCAAGGTGATCGGCATTTCGGTCGACAGCGCGGAAGAGCACAAGAAATGGAAGGGCGACATCGAGAGCTTTGCCGGCACCCAGGCGGGCTTCCCGATCATCGACGGCGCCGATCTGGTGGTGCCCAAGCTGTTCGACATGCTGCCCGCCGATGCCTATCTGCCCGATGGCCGCACGCCGGCGCATTCGGCCACCGTGCGCTCGGTCTTCATCATCAGCCCGGACAAGAAGCTGCAGCTTTCCATGACCTACCCGATGTCGGTGGGGCGCAACTTTGCCGAGGTGCTGCGTGCCCTTGATGGTCTGCAGCGCACCTATCAGCAGCCGCTGGCCGTGCCCGCGAACTGGGAAACCGGCCAGGACGTCATCGTCGCCCTGTCGCTGGACAATGATCAGGCCCAGGCGAAATACGGCGATCTGGACGTGAAGCTGCCCTACCTGCGCTTCGCCAAGGACCCGGCATAAGGCCCCGAGCCCTTGAGTGACCGGCCCCTTGCACGCAAGCTGATCCGCCCCGCCTTCCGCCTGCTGCGCGGCGGGCGGGGCGCCCATCACGAGGAAACCTGGCCGCATCTGTCGCTGCGCCGGCCCGAGGCGGATGGCGTGATCACCTGGAAGGGCGAGGAGATCGCCCGCCTGTCGCCGCTGGGCGGCTTCCTGGCGGGCCTCGGCGCGGAGGCGGCGATCATCGGCTCGGGTCCCTCGCTGAAGCGTCAGCGCGTCGCGGCGCTGGAGATGCCGGCGGTGCTGCTGAACGGCGCGGTGGCGCTGGCGCCCCGGCTGCCCCGGCCCGCTGCGCTGGCGATCGAGGATGAGCGCTTTGTCTACCGTCACGGGGCCATGCTGAAGGATCTGCCCGAAGGCCTGCCGCTGCTGATGGCGCCGGCGGTGATCCGGGTCATGGCGCAGTACAACCGCGGCCTGCTTGAGGGCCGCCCGCTGTACCTGATCGACGACCTTCGCAAGCCCTTCGACGGACCGAAATGCGCCCTGGGCGACATTCCCGGCGTGGTGGTCGAGGATGGCGCGGCCTTTTCCGACATTCCCGCCCAGGGCATCGTGAAATGCGGCACCGTGGCCTATTCGGCGCTGCAGATCCTGATGGCCGCGCCGCTGAAGCGCATCCTGCTGGCGGGGATCGACCTGACCAATGCCGCCGGCCCCCGCTTCTACGAAAAGGACGGCGCTGCGGCCTGGTCGGGACTTGAGAAGGGCCAGGCCCGGATCCTCGGGCATTTCGCGCTGGCGCGGCAACTGGCGGGAACGCGGGGGCAGGCCCTGCTTTCGGCCTCTCCGGTTTCGGCCCTGCTGGATCTGGGCTATGGCCGGGACGACCGCCTTGCTCCGGAGCCTCCCGCATGACCCGTTTCGTCAAGCTCGACTCACCGCTGATTTCGGCCTTTGATACCGTGCTCGCCCCCGAGGTGGAGACCGTTCCGACCCGGATCGGCGCGGTGCTGAAGCGGCTGGCGGGGCGCAGGGGCTGGGGCGGGGTCGCGGCCTCAGTGCTGAGGGCGCTGACCACCGGGCGCGGCGCTGCCGCCCTGGTCGAGGGTAACTTGACCCGCAAGGCGATGCGGCTGCCGCGGCTGTACGGGCCGGGCCCGGTCCGGGCGCTTTATGGCGCGGTCAAGCGGCTGGAGGCGGCGCTGCTGCGCGACACGCTGGAGGCCGAGCTGGCGGCGGCGCAGGGCCGCATCGCGGTGATCTACAACGGCTCGAACTACCCGGAATCGGTGATGAACGATGTCACCGCCCGGTTGGGCATGGACCGTGTCTTCATCGAGAACGGCTTTTTCCCCGACACCATGCAGCTGGATCCGAAGGGGCTGAACGCCGCGAATTCGGTACCCCGCGACCCGGCCTTCTACCTGGAAACGCCAGAGGATTTCGCCGCCCCCGGCCTGCCGGAGCTGGTCAATAACCGGCCCGCCAAGCGCGCCCAGGATGCGGTGGACCTGCCCGAGGATTTCATCTTCGTGGCCTTCCAGGTGCCCTCGGACATGCAGGTGCGGGTGCATTCGCCCTGGATTCGCGACATGGAGGCCTTTCATGACGCGATCCGCGACGCGGCGGCCCGCAATCCCGGCCTGACCTTCGTCATCAAGGAGCACCCCTCCTTCAAGCGCAGCGTGATCGGCACCCGGCCGCCGCAGCCCGGCGTGATCTTCGCCAATGGCAACGTGACCTCCGAAATGATCGGCCGGGCGCGGGCCGTGATCACGCTGAATTCCACCGTCGGGATCGAGGGGCTGCTGCTGGGCAAGCCCGTGATCACGCTGGCGGATGCCTGCTACAACATTGAGGGGCTGGTGCTGCATGCCCCCTCTGCGGCGGCGCTGGATGCGGCGCTGGCGCAGGTCGGCGCGGGCTGGCATCCGCAGGACCGCCTGCGCCGCCAGTTCCTGGGCTGGCTGTGGAACCGTTACCTGGTGCGGGCCAACAAGAAGGCGCCGCCGGATGACCTGGCGGCGATCATCCATGCCCGCCTGGTTGGCTGAAGTACGAAAGATCCCCCTCAGATGAGCACTCCGACCTGTATCGCCTTCCTGACGGATGGCGGGTTCCTGAAGCCCACCCTCGTTGCCATGGCCTCCGTGCTGGAAACCGCCCGCAACCCGGTCGAACTGCACGTGACCGGATGGAAGCTGCGCCCCGAGGACTGGGCCGCCGTGCACCGCGTTGCCGAGGGCTGGCCAGGTCACACCCTGGTCTGCCACGAGCTGGACGAAGCCTGGATGCGTGGCGCCTCCTCTCCGAAGACGACGATCCCCAGCAATGCGCTCGGCAAGCTGTTCCTGCCCCGGCTGATCGGCAAGCGGTTCCTCTATATCGACGGCGATACCCTGGTGCTGGAGGATCTCTCGGTGGCGATGACGCTGGACATGGCGGGCAAGCTGATGGCCGGGGTCTCTGATTATGTCGTTTCGAAACATGCCCTTGCCGGTGAAGCTGCCGAAGGGTCGGTGATCCGCCGTGTGCTGGGCGATGCGCCGATGGTCACCTATGTGAACTCCGGCGTGCTGCTGGTCGATGCGCCGGCGATCCTGGCCCAGCCCGCGCTGCTTGAGGAGATGGCCGATCTTGAGGCGGCGCGCGGCTTCGGCACCGTGGATCAGGACCGGATCAACCAGATCTTCGCCGGGCGCATGGGCGGGCTCGATCCGGCGTGGAATGCCAGCTGGGGCCGGGTGCGGGCGCATCGCAGTCGTATCCGCAGGCTGCGCCGGCAGGCCGGGCTGGGCCCGGTTGCCGAGGGGCCGCGCGGGCGGCTGGCGATCCTGCATTTCCACGGCCCGCGCAAGCCCTGGCACCGGCTGAGCGCCAAGACCCTGTCGAAGGGGGCCGCCGGGGTGCTGACCTACCGGCGGTTCCTGCGCCGCTTCCGCAGCCGCTTCCCGGACCTGGCCCCGTCCTGAGGGCGCCTCAGGGCGCCTCCAGCTTGCGCACGGCGGTCACGAGATCCTGCGCGACGTCGCTCCAGCGGCGCAGGCCGTCGCGCGCCCCGGCGATGCGCTGGCGCAGCGCGGCCGCATGGTCCGGATCGCCCATCAGCCGGGCGACATGGGCGGCCAGCTGCTGCGGGCTGTCGGGGTCGAAATACAGCGCCAGGTCGCCACAGACATCGTGCAGTACGGGGATGTCCGCGCAAAGCGCCGGCGTGCCCATCCAGAGCGATTCCCCGGCGGGCAGGCCCCAGCCCTCCATCCGGGTGGCCATGACGGTGGCGATGGCCCCGGCATAAAGCGTGCCCAGGTCGGTCTGGCTGACATCGGGATAGTTCAGCACGCGGTCGCGGATGCCGTCGTATTCGGGTCGGGCCAGCCAGTCGGTCGTGCCCTTCATCACCTTCCCGGCCAGCACCAGCAGCGGTACGGGGCGTCCGGTTTCGGCCAGGTACCGCAGGGCATCGAAGGTGCATTCCAGGTTCTTGCGCCCGACGCGCTGGCCCACCGCAAGCAGGTAGGGTTCGGCCGGGGGGCGCTGTTCGGGCGGGGTGTCGCCGGGCGGGCATTCATGCACCAGCGGCACCGGGACGATCCGTTCGGGCTGCGGCAGCAGTCCGGCGGCGGCCAGGCGCCGGATCTCGTCGGCGGTGAAATCCGAGACGGTCATCAGCCGCGGGGCCCCGGCCAGGATGGCCTGGTTGTCGCGCCAGAACTTGACCCGCCAGCTGGCCTGCTGCCAGTCCGGCGTGACCGTCATCGGCATCACGTCGTGCAGGATCGGAAAGACCGCCACGTCCGCGCCGCGCCGTTTCAGGGCCGCAAGGTATTCGGGGATCAGCTTGACATGGGCGGCGGTGACCAGCGCGCCGCCGTCCATCGAAACCGGCGCATAGCGCAGCCCCGCCCGCCGCCAGCGCCGCCGGCTGAGCGCCCGGCCCGCCGCCAGAACAAAGGGGGCGATCGCATCGCGCAGCGGCTTGCGATCCGGGAAATTGGTGCGCATCCGCAACGGCTTGGCCGCGACCGGCAAGGGCAGATCGGCATAGGGCACTTCGAAAAACGCCTGGTGGCCGCTGGAAAACACCACGAAGCGGACCTCGGGATGGGTCCGGGTCAGCTCTGCGGCAATGGCATCGACCACCCGGGAGATACCGTAAAACTTGGTGCGACCGGCGTTGTAGACGAACAATTCGGTCAGGTCGTAATAGATCGTACGCATCATGATCTTTTCGTACCGGGGCAACGGCCCGCAAAAATGAAGAATGCCCGCATTTCTGCGGGCATTCCAGTAACGCAGGGAAGCTGCCGGTCTTACTCGGCGGTTTCTTCCTTGGTGATCTCTTCACCGGTCTCCTGATCCACGACCTTCATCGACAGGCGGACCTTGCCGCGATCGTCGAAGCCGACCAGCTTCACGAAGACTTCCTGGCCTTCCTTCAGCACGTCGGAGGGGTGGTTCAGGCGGCGGTTCTCGATCTGGGAGACGTGCACCAGGCCGTCACGCTTGCCGAAGAAGTTCACGAAGGCGCCGAAATCGACCAGCTTCACGACCTTGCCCTTGTAGACCTTGCCTTCTTCCGGCTCTGCCACGATCGAATAGATCATGTCGTAGGCCTTCTGGATGGCTTCGCCGTCGGCGGAGGCAATCTTGATGATGCCGTCGTCGTTGATGTCGACCTTGGCACCCGAGACTTCCACGATCTCGCGGATGACCTTGCCGCCCGAGCCGATCACTTCGCGGATCTTGTCGGTGGGGATCTGCATGGTCTCGATGCGCGGTGCGTGGACCGAGAATTCCGCCGCGCCGGAGAGCGCCTTGTTCATCTCACCCAGGATGTGCATCCGGCCTTCCTTGGCCTGCGCCAGGGCGGTCTTCATGATCGCGGGCGTGATGCCCTGGACCTTGATGTCCATCTGCAGCGAGGTGATGCCCGCTTCGGTGCCCGCAACCTTGAAGTCCATGTCGCCGAGGTGATCCTCGTCGCCCAGGATGTCGGTCAGAACAGCGTAGGAGCCGTCATCTTCCAGCACCAGACCCATGGCCACACCGGCGACGGCCGCTTTCAGCGGAACGCCGGCATCCATCATCGACAGCGAGCCGCCGCAGACGGACGCCATCGAGGAGGAACCGTTGGATTCGGTGATCTCGGAGACCACGCGGATGGTGTAGGGGAAGTCGGTCGGAGCGGGCAGCACGGCCTGAAGCGCGCGCCATGCCAGCTTGCCGTGACCGATTTCGCGACGGCCCGGGGAACCCACGCGGCCCACTTCACCGACCGAGTAGGGCGGGAAGTTGTAGTGCAGCAGGAAGTTCGAACGGAAGTTGCCGTGCAGCGCGTCGATGATCTGCTCATCGTCGCCGGTGCCCAGCGTGGTCACGACCAGCGCCTGGGTTTCGCCACGGGTGAACAGGGCCGAACCGTGGGTCCGCGGCAGCAGGCCGGTCTGGGACACGATCGAACGCACTTCGTTGGTCGCACGACCATCGATGCGCTTGCCGTTCTTCACCACGTCGCCGCGCAGGACGCCGGATTCCAGCTTCTTGATCGCGGAGCCGAGGTTGGCGTCGGCCAGCTGCTCTTCGGTCAGGGTGGCCTTGATCGCGGCGACGGCGGCGGCGACAGCGGACTGACGCTCCAGCTTGTCGGTGATCGCGAAGGCGGCACGCATCTGGGCTTCACCGGCGGCTTTCACGACCTCGTAGAGGGCGGAGTAGTCCGGGGGGGTGAAGTCGAAGGGCTCTTTGGCGGCATCTTCGGCCAGCGAGATGATCAGGTCGATCACCGGCTGGATCTGCTCGTGCGCGAAGGTCACGGCGCCCAGCATCTCTTCCTCGGTCAGCTCGTAGGCTTCCGATTCCACCATCATCACGGCGCCCTTGGTGCCGGCGACGACGAGGTCCAGACGCTGCTCGGGGTTGTTGCGCAGACCCTGCATGTCGTCGACCGACGGGTTCAGCACGTAGTCGCCGTTCGAGAAGCCGACGCGGCAGCCCGCGATCGGGCCCATGAAGGGCACGCCCGAGATGGTCAGCGCGGCCGAGGCGGCGATCATGGCGACGACATCGGGGTCGTTGACCAGATCGTGGGACAGCACGGTGCACATCACCAGGACTTCGTTCTTGAAGCCGGGGGCGAACAGCGGGCGGATCGGGCGGTCGATCAGGCGTGCGGTCAGCGTCTCTTTTTCGGTCGGACGCGCTTCACGCTTGAAGAAGCCACCGGGCACTTTGCCGGCAGCATAGTATTTTTCCTGGTAGTGGACGGTCAGAGGGAAGAAGTCCTGGCCTTCCTTCTGCGTCTTGGCGAAGGTCACGTTGGCCATGACCGAGGTTTCGCCCAGCGTGGCGATCACGGTGCCGTCGGCCTGGCGGGCAACCTTGCCCGTTTCCAGCGTGAGCGTCTCGTCGCCCCACTGCATCGATTTCGTCGTTACGTTGAACATCAATCGTATCCTGTCTGGAGGATCGCACGGGCCCTCCCGTGTCCTCCGTTTGCATGGCGGCCCCATTGCCGCCGACCCCGTCATCAATCCTTCACAGCGCGGGGGTCCGCGCGCTACGTCTCAGATTGCCTCGCGCATACAGGAGAATGGCTTCAAATGGAAGCGTGACGGTGGCGCGGCGCGCAGATGGCTTCCGGAGCGGCACCCCCTGCGCTATAAGCCCCGACACCCCCGCGACAGGAGCCTTCACGCCGTCATGACCGCCTCTCCCTATACCCCGCCGGGGTTCTACGACAATGCCCTCGCCGAGGGGCGCCACCGCAGCATCGTCGGCGGCCGCTGGGACGAGACCGGGCGCGCCCAGATGGCGATCCTGCGCGACGCGGGCGTGCAGCCCTCGGACTATCTGCTTGATATCGGGGCGGGATCCCTGCGGCTGGGCTGCAAGGCCGTGCCCTACCTGGATCCGGGGCACTACTGGGCCACCGATGCCTCCCGCGCGCTGATGCTGGCCGGGCACGCGCAGGAGCTGGAGGATCCCGCGCGCCTCGATCCGGCGCAGCTGATCGAGGATGCGGGCTTTGGCTTTCCCGGCGTGCCGGACACGATCACCCATGCCATTGCCTTCGCGGTCTTCCCGCATCTGACGGCGGATCACCTGGAAACTGCGCTGAATGGCCTCACCCGTTTTCCGCGACTCGGGCTGGTGATGTTTACCGTTTTCCTTGCGCCGGATGCGGATGCGGCGGCGGGCAAGGTGCGCCAGCCCGACGGCGTGGTGACCCATCCCGGCAAGCCGCCCTATCATGTGCTTGAGGCCGATCTGCACGCGCTGGCGGCGCGCAGCGGCTGGGCCCTGACCCGGCAGGACAGGATGCTGCCGCGCGGTCAGGTGCTGTTCGAGGCGTGCCGCGGCTGAGCCCTTCCTAGCCGGCCCCCTGTCGCAGGGCGTGCCGGCCCAGCAGCGGACGCACCCGCGTGCCGTAGCCGGGCGCGGTGTCCGGCGCGCCGCGCAGGCCAAGCCCGGGACAGAGCAGGATCAGTCCGCGCCGGGCCCGAGGGCCAAGGGCGGCCAGCGCCACCGGTCCGGGGTAGAAGCTTTCGGGGGCCAGCCCGTCGGCCCAGAGGATCTCGTGCCGCTCGCACATCAGATGGTGGTAGGTGACCTGCCGCTTGCCCCAGGCGATCCGCACCCCGGCCCCGGGGGCGGTGGGCAGGTGCTTGGCCCGGACCAGGTGATCGCGTCCCAGAAGCACCGCATGTTGCGGTGACAGCAGCACCGGGCGCCGTGCTCCGCCATACCCTTCGGGCAGCAGGATCGGGCGCTGTCCGGGCTGGCGGCGCAGCCGGTCCGGGCCCAGATGCTGGCGACCGACCCAGACCAGCGGCTGCGGCCCGTTGTCGAGGGTGCAGACCCGGTCGCCGGGGCGCAGCGCCTCGACCGGGCGCAGGCCGGCGGGCGTCAGGATGCCGGTGCCGGCGGCAAAGCAGATCGGGATCTGGAAATTCCCCGCGGCCCGTTCGGTGAACATCCCGGTCGAAAAACCGCCGTTGGTCGCGGTGAAGGTCATCGACTGGATCGGCTTGGCGTCCAGCGCATCCTGATCGGCATTCTGCGACAGTTCGGTCGCCAGGAAGAAATCGCCGTTCGTGTCCTGGAAGACCACGGCGGTGATCGTCGCGGTGGTGCCGTCTGTATAGGTGATGGTGGCGACATAACCTTCGGTGGAATCGAAGACCCGATCAGCCCCGCCGTCGATGGTGAACGTGTCCGAGGCGATTGAGTTGTCGTTGTCGTAGTAGCTGGCATCCCCCTGGGAGGCGCCGGTGCTGCCGGGGGCGAAGGTATGCACATGCAGCCCCAGCGGGTCGGAGGCCGATCCGAAGGTCGTGCCGACCAGCGTGCCCTCGTCCTCCAGTGTGTCATTGCCTTCGGTCGGGTCCAGATCGGCGACATTGCCGAGGTAGATCACGCTGAAGCTGGTTGCCATGGTCCCCGCTGCCTCCCCGGAGGCAGACTAGCCGCCGCAGGTTTCCGGGGGGTGAACAGGGCAGGGCCGGGCGCGGTGGGCCCCCGAAACGCAAGACGCCCGCTCCTTCCGGAACGGGCGCCGCTGTCGTCGGACAATGCGTGCGATTAGCGACGCAGGCCCAGACGCTGGATGAGGTTCAGGTAACGAGCCTCGTCCTTGCCTTTGAGGTAGTCCAGCAGCTTACGACGCTGGGCAACCATCATCAGCAGGCCGCGACGGCCGTGGTTGTCCTTCTTGTGCACCTTGAAGTGCTCGGTCAGGGTCGCGATGCGCGAGGACAGGATGGCGACCTGGACTTCGGGCGAACCGGTGTCGCCTTCCTTGGTCGCGTATTCCTTCATCAGGCGCTGTTTTTCTTCGACGGTGATCGACATCGGGATCTCCTTGGCTAGGGGTGAGGGCACAAGCCGGGATGTCGTCCAGCAAGGTCCATGGAACGCCCGGGCGGACCCGGACGATTGCGGGCGGATACAGCATATCCCGCCGCAAGGGAAGCCGGTTTCCCGCCGCGCACCCCGTCCGGAGGCGCAAGACAGCCCTGCATCGGCGGCTTTTGCTGGTTAACGGCCTCGGGGGCCATTTTCGACTCGGATCGGCCATGCTAGGTTTGGGGGTATGCTTCGTCCCGACCCCAACATACGCGAGACCCAGCCGGTCATCCGTCAGCTCGACGAGGCCGCGATCAACCGCATTGCCGCCGGTGAGGTGGTCGAACGGCCCGCCTCCGCCGTCAAGGAGCTGGTCGAGAACGCACTGGATGCCGGCGCGACCCGTGTCGAGGTGACGATTGCCGATGGTGGCAAGACGCTGATCCGGGTGCAGGACAATGGCTGCGGCATGTCCCCCGAATCGCTGCCGCTGGCGCTGGAACGCCATGCGACCTCGAAGATCGACGGTTCGGACCTGCTGAACATCCATTCCTTCGGCTTCCGCGGAGAGGCGCTGCCCTCGCTTGCCGCCGTGGGGCGGCTGTCGCTGACCTCGCGCGCGCAAGGGCATGATGCCGCCGAGATCCGCATTTCCGGCTCGCGCTCCGAAGGGGTCCGCCCGGCAGCGCTGAACGGCGGCACCGTGGTCGAGCTGCGCGACCTTTTCTATGCCACCCCCGCGCGGCTGAAGTTCCTGCGCACCGACCGGGCCGAGACCCAGGCCGTCACGGATGTGATCAAGCGCCTCGCCATGGCCGAGCCCTTCGTGGGCTTCACCCTGCGCGATACCTCCGGGGGCAATGCGCGCGTGCTGTTCCGCGCCGATGCCGAGACGGGGGACCTGTTCGACGCGCTGCATGGCCGCCTTCAGACCATCCTGGGGCGCGAATTCGCCGAGAATGCGCTGAAGATCGACGCCTCGCGCGACGGGCTGCACATGACCGGCTATGCCGCCCTGCCGACCTATTCACGCGGCGCTGCCGTGGCGCAGTTCCTCTTCGTCAATGGCCGCCCGGTGAAGGACAAGCTGCTGACCGGCGCCCTGCGCGCCGCCTATTTCGATTTCCTGAGCCGCGACCGCCATCCCGCCGCCGCCCTGTTCCTGGAATGTGAGCCGGTGATGGTCGACGTGAACGTCCACCCCGCGAAATCCGAGGTGCGTTTCCGCGATCCGGCCTCGGCGCGGGGGCTGATCGTCTCGGGTCTGCGCCATGCGCTGGCCGAGGCCGGGCATCGCGCCTCGACCACCGTCGCGGGCGCCACGCTGGAGGCCTTCCGCCCCGAGCCCTCGCGCGGCTTCGGCGGCACCCCGCCCGAACGTCCCTCGGCGGCCGTGCTGGAACGCGCGACCAGCTGGCAAGCCCCCGAGACGGCTTATGATCGCGTCACGCCCGAGGGGCGGCCCTTCGTCTATCAGGCCCCCGAACGGCGCGAGGCGCCCGCGCCCTATCGCGGCGGCATGGCGGAAAGCCTGCCATCCTTCGAAACCGCGCCCTCGGCCCGTTTCGACACGCCCGCCCCCGCGCCCGAGCTGGAGGCGCATCCCCTTGGCGCCGCCCGCGCCCAGGTGCACGAGAACTACATCATCGCCCAGACCACGACCGGCATGGTCATCGTCGATCAGCACGCCGCCCATGAGCGTCTGGTCTACGAGAAGCTGAAACGCCAGATGGCGGAAAACGGCGTCGCCAGCCAGGCGCTGCTGATCCCCGAGATCGTCGAGCTGTCGCAACCCGAGGCCGCCCGCCTGCTGGAAGCCGCCGAGGATCTGGCGAAGCTGGGCCTGCATATCGAAGCCTTCGGCGGCACCGCCATCGCCGTGCGCGAAACCCCCGCGATCCTTGGGGAAATCAACGCCGAGGCGATGCTGCGCGACGTGCTGGACGAGCTGAACGATCAGGACGACAGCCTGACGCTTCAGGCCCGGATCGAGGCGATCCTGTCCCGCGTCGCCTGCCATGGCTCGATCCGCTCGGGCCGCCGGATGCAGGTGGCCGAGATGAACGAACTGCTGCGCCAGATGGAGGCCACGCCCCATTCCGGCCAGTGCAACCACGGCCGGCCCACCTATGTGGAGCTGAAGCTGTCCGATATCGAAAGGCTGTTCGGGCGCACATGAGCGGCACGACCTTTTCCGACCCGCAGACCCTGCTGATGCTGCTGGGCGGCGGGTTCGCGATCCTTTTCCTGATGCTGGTCTGGGTGGTGCGCAGCGCGCGCGCGGCCTCGGAGCCGGTGATCTGGCAGATGGACCAGCTGGGCCATACCGTCGAGGGGCTGGCGCGCGGGCAGGAGCAGCTTGCGGGCCATATCGCCAGCGTCTCGAATGCGCAGACCAACGGGCAGGGGCAGATGCTTCAGACGCTTGAAATGCGGCTGGCGCAGGTCCAGGCCCAGATGGCCGAACGCCTGCACGAGAACGCCCTGCGTCAGGCCCGCGCCATGGCCGACATGCAGGAAAAGGTGAACGAGCAGCTGCGCGGCGGCTCCGAGAAGACCACGAAATCGCTGACCGAACTGCAGGAACGTCTGGCCACCATCGACAAGGCGCAGGAGAACATCTCTCGCCTGTCGGGCGATGTGCTGTCGCTTCAGGACATCCTGTCGAACAAGCAGACCCGGGGCGCCTTCGGGGAAATTCAGCTGAACGACATCGTCTCCAAGGCGCTGCCCTCGGACAGCTACACGTTGCAGGCAACGCTGTCGAACGGGCGGCGGGCGGACTGCCTGATCCATCTGCCGAACCCACCGGGGCCGATCGTGGTGGATGCGAAATTCCCGCTGGAAGCCTATGACCAGCTGCGCAACGCCGAGACGCAGGAGCAGAAGGCGCGCGCGGCCCAGGCCTTCCGGACCTCGGTGCGCCACCACATCCGGGCGATTTCCGAACGCTACATCCTTGAGGGCGAGACGGCGGATGGCGCGCTGATGTTCCTGCCCTCCGAGGCCGTCTATGCCGAGCTGCACGCGAATTTCTCCGATGTGGTGCGTGAGGGGTTCACCGCCCGGGTCTGGATCGTGTCGCCCACCACCTGCATGGCGACGCTGAACACCATGCGCGCCATCCTGAAGGATGCCCGGATGCGCGAACAGGCCGGCGCGATCCGGAAGACGCTGCACATGCTCTATCGCGACGTGGAAATCGTGGTAGAGCGCGTCGGCAAGCTGGAAACCCATTTCGATCAGGCGCGCCGCGACCTGGACGGCATCGGCACGGCGGCGGAACGGGCCGGCAAGCGGGCGCAGAAGCTGGACAATTTCGACTTCGAAGAGCTGACTTCGGAGGGGGTGACGCCGCTGGAAAGCCTCGGCCAGTCCCGGCCGGCCGAGTGACCTGATACAGATCAAGGCGCAAGAATCACCGACATGCACTAGGATGCCTTCACGAAAGGAGGATCCGCGATGTTGGAAATCACCGTACACAAGATCGCCCAGGTGATCCTGATGGCCCGGGAACTGGACCGGGCCGAGGGCGAGCTGCGGGCATTCCTGGACGCGCTGAACGAGGATGAGCTGGCCTCGCTCGTGGCGCTGATGTGGATCGGGCGCGGCGCGTTCGAGCCCGACGACCTGGTCGAGGCGCTGGAGACGGCGCGCAACGAGGCCTCGACGCCGACGCCCGACTACCTGCTGGGCACGCCGCACCTGTCGGACCACCTGGAGGCCGCGCTGGAACTGCTGGACCTCTCGGCGCAGGCGGACGAGGACGAGCTGATCCGGGGCGGTTGAGCCGCCCGCTCCGGCATTTCGATCCGCAAGGGGGCGAAATCTCTTGCGTCCGAAGGGATCGGGCGCAACCTGGGCCGCATGGCCCATGCTGTCTTCATTCAGAACCCGACGTCGATCTACGATGACCAGCCCGGCCTGTCGTACCATTTTCCGCGCCGCTACCTCGGGATGGTGCAGGAAACCGTGGGCGACTGGGTGATCTTCTACGAAGGGCGCAAGGGCGCGCTTGGCTATGTCTCGGTGCAGAAGGTGCTGGCGGTGGAGCCTGATCCGGTACGGGCCGGTCACTATTACGCCCGCCTTGCCCCGGCGACCCTGCTGGATTTCCCTGAACCCGTGGGGCGCGCCGATGCCAGTGGACGCGCCTGGGAGCGCAGCCTGCGCGGCCCCGAAGGGCGTCCGATGTCCGGGGGTGCCAGCGTCAGCGCGGTGCGACGCTTGTCCCGGCAGGAATTCGCGGCCATCGTCGGGGCCGGGCTGCGCGACAGCGACGATGCCTATGCCCTGCCGCGCTATGCCTCTGAAACGCCAGAGATGTTTCCCGGGGTCATGGCCGAGGAACAGCGGGGTTTCGGCCATGCCCATCTGGCCGGCGACCGCGACCTGATCCTGAGCGAGCGCAAGTACCGCGATCCGGCCTTTCAGAAGATGGTCAAGCGTGCCTATGGGGGGCGCTGCGCGATCTCGGGCCTGTCGCTGCGCAATGGCGGCGGCCGCCCCGAGGTGCAGGCGGCGCATATCCGTCCGGTCTCGGCTGATGGTCCAGATACGGTGCGCAACGGCATCGCGCTTTCAGGCACGCTGCACTGGATGTTCGACCGTGGGCTGATTTCAGTCGCGGAGGACCTGAGCATCCTGATCTCGCATAACAAGGTCCCGCCCGAGACGGTGCGGCGGCTGATCGATCCGGGACAGAAGCTGATCCTGCCGAAGGAGCCGCGCCACCATCCCCATCCCGACTACCTGCGCTATCACCGGGAGGAAATCTTTGGCCGCAGAGCCTAGCGCCAGCTCACGTCGCCCAGAAAGATGTAGCCCGCGCCGTAGATCGTCTTGATCAGCCGGGGGTTCTTCGGGTCCTCGCGCAGCTTGGTGCGCAGCCGGGAAATCCGCACGTCCATTGCCCGGTCGAAGCTCTCGCCGGCAGCGCCCCCCAGCACCTCCTGCATCAGCGCGCGCGAGACGAGGCGGTTCGGGCGCTCCAGGAACAGGCGCAGCACCTCGCCCTCGGCATGGGAAAAGGCGGTCTCTCGGCCCTCGCTGTCCTCCAGCGTGAAGCGGTCGAAATGCGCGGTCCAGCCGTTGAAACTGGCGGTCTGGGCGGCCTCGTGGGCGGGGCGGTCGCGGCGCAGGCGGGCGCGGACGCGGGCCACGACCTCGGTCGGGTCGAAGGGCTTGATGATGTAGTCGTCGGCGCCCAGTTCCAGTCCGGTCACGCGGTCCTGCACCTGTGCACGCCCCGAGATGATGATGACGGTCGCGCCCTTCTCAAGCGCCAGGCGGTGCACGAGCGAGAGCCCGTCGCGATCAGGCAGCGACAGGTCCACCAAGCAGATGTCGGGCGACATGGTCTGAAGCGCGGCCTCGAATTCGGTCGCGCGACCGAAGCCGCGGGTGCGGAACCCGGCCTCTTCCAGCGCGGCGGACAGCATGGCGCGCACGGCGGGTTCATCGTCAAGGATCGTCACGAGAGGGCGGGTCGTCATGCGGCAGAGGGTCCCCGGGATAGGAAGGCGGCGAGGGCGGCCGCGTCGAATGGTTTCTTCAGCACCGGCCCGCGGGTCCGGGCAGCGCGGTGCAGCGGATGGTCGGGCCGGAGCGAGGTCATCATCACGCAGGGCGGCGCGCCCTCGGGCAGGCGGTCGAACAGGTCGATGCCGGTGTCGCCGCCCTCCAGCGTCAGGTCCGACAGGATCAGCGACAGGTCCGGAACGGCGGCGGCGATCTCAAGCGCCTCGGCGGCGGAGGCGGCCTCGATCACCGGGTGACCGGTCTCGACCAGCATGTCGCGGATCGAGGACCGCAGGTCCGGGCTGTCCTCGACCAGAAGCACCACGCCCGGGGTGGCGGGCTGCGGCGCCTCGCGCCAGGGCAGCAGCAGGGTGACGCGGGCGCCGTTGTCATTGGCCAGGCTCATCTGCCCGCCCGAGCGCTGCGTCATGTCATGCACCATCGACAGCCCCAGGCCTGAGCCCTCGCCGCCCTTGGTGGTGAAGAACGGATCGAGCGCATGGGCCAGCGCGCTGTCGGAAAAGCCCGGCCCTGTGTCCGAGACCTCGATCCGCAGCCAGGTGCCCTGTTCGCAGCAGGCGCAGATGCGGATCTCTCCGGGCACGGGGCCGATGGAATCGCGGGCGTTCAGCACCAGGTTCAGCAGCGAATCCTGCAACATCCCGGCATCCAGCCAGAGCCGCGTGTCGCCGACCTGGTCCTCGATCCTCAGGATCACCTCCTCGGGCAGGGCCGAACCCGCAAGGGTGGCGAAATCCTTGAGGAAATCACCCCAGCAGGTGGCCGAGGGGCTGTGTTCGCGCCCGCCGGTCATGTCGGCCAGCCGGTTCAGCAGCCGGCCGCCGCGCTTGGCCGCCGCCAGCGTCGCGCCGACCATGGTGCGGGCCTTGTCGGGCAGTGCCTCCATCTTCTCCAGCCGCGACTGCAGCCCGAGGATGATGGTCAGCAGGTTCGAGAAATCATGTGCCATCCCCGAGGTCACCTGGGCCGCCAGTTCGCGCTGGCGGTTCTGCAGCAGCGCCTCGCGGGTCTGGCTTTCCTCGGTGATGTCCATCGACATGGCATAGGCGCCGCCGGCGCCGTCCGGGGTCAGCGCGGTGCGGATCCGCCGGGCCGAACGTTCGTCGGTGAATTCGAAGGTGCTGGGGCGGGCATCGCGCAGGGCCGCCTCCAGGTAGGGGCGCACGGCATCATAGGCCTGCACGCCCAGCACGGCGGCCACCGGCTGGCCCAGGATGTCGTCCGGGCGGCCGGGCATGATCCGGTTCATCTGCTTGTTCGAATAGGTGTAACGCCCCGCCGGAGAGATATGCGAGATATGCGCCGGCATCGTCTCGGTCGTCAGGCGGGAGCGCGCTTCCATCAGCGTCAGCTCGCGCTTGGCCTCCTCCAGGGCGGTGTTCATCGCGGTCAGGTTGCGATTCGCCGCCGCCAGGTCCTCGGCCCGGGCCAGGAGCTGCTCCGAGAGTTCCTCGGAGCGGGCGCGCAGCAGGGTTTCCTGGCGCTTGGTCTCGGTGATGTCGGTGTAGACGGTGACCCAGCCGCCTTCGGGCAGGGGGGCCCCCTCGACGCCGACGACCCGCCCGTTCGAGCGCGTGCGCTCCAGGTAATAGGGTTGCAGCCGCCGGGCCCGGGCCAGCCGGGCCTGCACGGCGCGGTCGATATCGGGCACGGGCCCGTATTCTCCGGCCTCGTAAAGATGCCGGGTGACGCTGGCAAAGGGGGTGCCGGGCTGGCTGAGCACCTCCGGAAGGTCGAACATCCGACGGAAGCCGTGGTTGCAGAACACCAGGCGCAGGTCGCGGTCATAGATCGACAGGGCCTGCTGGATCAGATTCAGCCCGGCCATCGTCATCAGCTCGCGTTGAGAGGTCGCAGCGCTCATGTTCTTTCCTCCGGCCCCATGGCTAGCGTGGAAGATCGCGTGACGAAAGGGAAACTGCTGCAACCGCAGCGCGATTATGCAGGCGCGGCACCCGTAACATTTCGTTAGGTTTCGGAAATGATCCGGCAAAACTTGAGCGCAATTGTCACTGGTGTCAGGCGGTTGGATGCGAGTTCGCTTCCTGACCCACCTTGAGGAGGGTGGCCGATTTTCCGGTTTGGGAGGGCTGGAAAATCAAAGGGAGGAGACGTCGCAGGAGGGAGCCTGCGCGCCGCGGGCGGGTCGGACCAGGGTCCGGGCCCGCCCAGCAGGGCCCGGCGGTGGGACACCAGGGATCATCGCCGGACGTCGCCCCGACGACGTCACCGCAGATCCGGATGCATTTCAGCAAGACACCTTCCGCCGCCGGGCCCCGGGTCGGCGGTTTTCGTTCATCTGGGCTTAGAATCTTTGCTGCACCCTGCGCGGACGCGGTGATTTTCAGTGCTTTGGTCCGAGTTCCGCGTCAGGGACCCGGCCTTGCGCGGTTGCGTCGGGCCGGGCAGGGCCGGCCCGGACATCCTGATCGGGTCGGTCCGCCGGTCACTGGACGAGACCATGAACGGGTCGGAACTGTGAACGTTACGGGCGGGATCCCGGGGGAGGATAGCATGAGGAAACTGACAGCGCTGGTCGCGGTGCTGGCCTGGGGCGCCTTCTGGATTTTCGGCAGCCTTGCCGTGCTGTCCCCGGAGCTGAGCGAGACACTGCGATTCGCCGCCGTGCTGCTGGCCGGTGCCGGGTTCCTGCTGGGCATGGCCTGCTTCCTGCGGCTGCGTCCCGGCTTCGGGGGGCGGGATCGGGCGAATCGCACGGGGCCGGCCTAGACCCGAATCGGATCGGTCCGGTCCGGGAAGGACAAAGGCGCGCCCCGAGGGGGACGCGCCTTTTGCCTTCGGGCCGCCCGGAAGGTACCCAAAACGAAAAAGAGCCGCCGATGGCGACTCTCTTCCGGTAAGTCTCTGCGGGCCTGGAGGCCTGGCTTCAGCCCTGACGGGCTTTGAAGCGACGCTGAGTCTTGTTGATCACGTACACGCGGCCTTTACGGCGCACGACGCGGCAATCGCGATGGCGCTGCTTCAGCGAGCGGAGCGAGTTACGAACTTTCATGTCCTTGTCCTCATGTCGCGGCGCGGCTAGCGCCATTGAAGGTCAGAAGCCGGGACTTGCGTCCCGGCTCCGGTGAAGAGAGTGGTGGGCGATACAAGGATCGAACTTGTGACCCCTTCGATGTCAACGAAGTGCTCTACCGCTGAGCTAATCGCCCACTCTGGCTCAGTTTTCTGACCTCATCGTCTCCGTTGAGGCGTCGATCACTGCGCCGGTAGAGGGGCGTATAAGGGGAGTCGGAGGGGGGATCAAGGGGCTTTTGACATCTCTTTTTTGGGTTACACTCAAAAGGCATCCGGAGTTGCCATGACGAGTCCCTCTTACGACCTGTTCCGCCCCGCGCGGCAGACCACGAGCACGATCTTTGCCTCTCCCCATTCCGGCCGGGATTACCCGGCCGACATGATGGACAGAACCAGCCTGGACAGGCTGCAGGTGCGATCTTCGGAGGATGCCTTCGTCGATCAACTCTTTGCCTGCGCTCCGGAATTCGGTGCCCCCCTGCTGTGTTCGCGCGCGCCGCGCGCCTATGTCGACCTGAACCGGGGGGCCGAGGAACTTGACCCCGCCGTGGTCGACGGGGTGCGCCGCCGGGGCCACAATCCCCGGGTTGCCTCGGGGCTGGGGGTGATTCCCCGGGTCGTGGCGGGGGGACGGCCGCTTTACCAGGGCAAGCTCTCCCTGGCGGAGGCCGAATCCCGTCTGGCGCGCTGCTGGCACCCCTATCACGACACGTTGCAGACGCTGCTGAACGAATCCCTGGGGCTGTTCGGAGAGGCGATTCTGATCGATTGCCACTCCATGCCCCACGAAGCGCTGGACGGCGTGGCGCGCAATGCCGGGCGCCGCCCCGAGGTGGTGATCGGGGATCGGTTCGGCGCCTCCATCGATTCCTTCCTGGTGGAGCGGATCGAGGCGGCGTTTTCCGCAGCCGGCCTGGTGGTGGTGCGCAATGCGCCCTTTGCCGGGGCCTATGTGACCCAGCATTACGGGCGGCCCTCGCGCCGCCAGCACGCCGTGCAGATCGAAATCGACCGTTCCATCTACATGGACGAGGCGCGAATCGAACCGCGCGCCGATTTCGAGGATTTCGCCGCCGTGATCCGCGCGGTCGTGGCCGAGATCACCCAGCTGGGCCGCAGTGACGTGCCGCTGGCCGCCGAGTGATCAGCGCAGCGCCCGGCCCTTGAGGATCGCCTCGGGGCCGAACCGGGCGCGAATCGCGTCCGTGGCGCGTTCCGCCTTGCTGCGCCGCGCCGCTTCCGGATCCAGCAGGTCGCCGGAACGGTCGGCCATGGCGCCGCCCGTCAGCTCGGTGATACCAACCCCGATCAGCCGGAACGGCCCCTTGTCGGCGCAGGTGTCGAACAGGGTGCGGGCCTCGCGGTAGATCCGGTCGGCCAGCTGGGTGGGATCGCGCAGGGCGTGGCGACGGGTTAGCAGGGCGAAATCGGCCTGCTTCAGCTTCAGCACCACGACACGCCCCGCCAGGTCCTTGGCCTTGGCCCGGTCGGCCACCTTTTCCGACAGCCGCCACAGGTGCCCGTCCAGCAGGTCGCGATCGGCAGTATCCTCGGAAAACGTCGTCTCGTTCGAGATCGACTTCATCGGCGCATGGGGCGTGACCCGGCGATTGTCCTCTCCGCGCGCCAGGTGCCAGAGCCGCTGACCCATGGAGCCGAAGCGCTTCATCAGGTCGCGCTCCTCCCAGCGGCGCAGATCGGAGAAGGTATAGATCCCGGCACGCTCAAGCGATTGTGCCCCGGCGGCGCCGACCCCCCAGATCATGCGGACGGGCTTCTCTGCCAGGAAGTCCATCGTCTCGGCCTTGCCGATCACCGAAAAGCCGTGCGGCTTGTCCAGATCCGAGGCGATCTTGGCCAGGAACTTGTTGTGCGACAGCCCGATGGAGCCGGTCAGACCCAGTTCGTCGCGCATCCGGCGCACCAGACGGGCCAGCTGGAAGGCGGGCACCTTGCCATGCAGCCGCGCGGTGCCGGTCAGGTCCAGGAAGGCCTCGTCCAGCGACAGGGGTTCGATGGCGGGCGTCATCTCCTCCATCATGGCGCGAATCGCGCGGGAGGCTTCGACATAGGCGGCCATTCGGGGCCGGATTACCACCGCGTTCGGGCAAAGCTTCAGCGCCTGGAACATGGGCATGGCCGAACGCACGCCGCGAATGCGCGCCACGTAGCAGGCGGTGGAGACCACGCCGCGCTTGCCGCCGCCGATGATCACCGGTTTCGCGGCCAGCTCCGGATTGTCGCGCTTCTCGACCGAGGCATAGAAGGCGTCGCAGTCCATATGCGCGATAGAGAGCGTGCGCAGTTCCTTGTGGGCGATGGTGCGGGGGCTGGCGCAGGCCGGGCAGCGCAACAGGCCACGCGCCGGGTCGGGCGCGGTGAATTCGGTCAGGCAGTCTCGGCAAAGTGCGTCCATGCGGGCCTGTCTCTGGCATCGGGCCGGGGCCTCAGGATAGACCTGTGCCATGAGCTGCGAAACACCCATTCCGCCCGAGGCGCTGGATCCCGCGCGCAAGGTGCACGGCGCCAAGGCCGTGGTCTTCCTGCCCGAGGGGCTGCCGGTGATGCTGCGCGACGACTTCGCCCACATCCCTTTCCCGGATTGCTGGGATTTTCCCGGCGGCGGGCGTGATCCCGGCGAAAGCGCGGTCGATTGCGTGATCCGCGAGGCCCGGGAAGAGCTGAACCTGCGGCTGCGCCCCGAAGATTTCTACTATGCGCGCCGTTACGAGAATCCGGGCGAGGGGGAGGTCTGGTTCTTCGCCGTCCGTCCCCAGATCGCCCAGGCGGAACCGCTGGAACTGGGCGATGAGGGGCAGTGCTGGCGCTTCATGAGTGAAGAGGAATTCCTGAAGCACGACAAGGCGATCCCCCGCCTGCAGGCGCGGCTGGCGGCCTACCTGGCGGGGGTCTGAGGGTCTTCAGGCGTTGCGCATTTCCGCGACGATGGCGCGGGCGGCGGCGGCCGGATCCTCGGCGCGCCAGATCGGACGGCCGACGACGATATGATCGACACCGTCGCGGATCGCTGCGGCGGGGGTGGCAATGCGCTTCTGGTCATCAAGGGTGGCGCTGGCGGGGCGCACGCCCGGCGTCACGATCAGGCGGCCAGCGGATTCGGGCAGGGCGCGGATCGCGGCGGCTTCCTGGGGCGAGGCGATGACACCATGGGCGCCGGCCTCGAAGGCGCGGGCGGCGCGGTCCTCGACCAGCTTGCCGATCTCGCCCTCGCGGATCAGGCTGGCGTCCAGGTCGGCCCGGTCGAGCGAGGTCAGGATGGTCACGGCGAGGATCTTCAGATCGGTGCCGGCGGCGCCCTGAACGGCGGCGCGCACCACATGGGGGTCGCCGTGCACGGTCAGGAAATCGAGGTCATATTGCGCGATGCCGCGCACCGCGGCTTCGACCGTGGCGCCGATGTCGAACAGCTTCATGTCCAGGAAGATGCGCTTGCCGTGTTCCTGCTTCAGCTCGTTCGCCAGTGCCAGCCCGCCCCCGGTCAGCATCCCGAGGCCGATCTTGTAGAAGGAAACGCTGTCGCCCAGCTTCTGTGCCAGTTCGAGGCCGGCGAGGGCATTGGGGACGTCCATGGCGACGATCAGGCGGTCATCGGCGGGGGAAAGGGCTTTGTCGGTCATCTGGCGCTCCGTTTTCGCCAGATGCGCCGGGAGGGGGCGGGGCGTCAAGGCCCGAGGGCCCTCAGGCGACGCGTCGGCGCAGCCTGTCCCACAGGCTGATCGAGGTCTGCTGCACGATGGCGGGAAGGTCCTCGAAGGTGCGCAGCTCTTCCCGTGGCCTGCGACTGCGCAGGCGGGTCAGGCCGCGTTCGTGGTGACGCCCCGCAAGTTCCGAGAGATGCACTTCGGCTTCCTCGTAGGGCATGTCCAGCGACGCGCGCAGCGCCACCGGGTAGGTATAGACGCGGCCTGCGTCGTAGAGCGTCACCGAGGCCTCGTAAGCGCTTTCGGTGGGATTGTATCGGATGGCGGCGATCCGGGTTCTGAACGTCATGTCCTGCCCCTCCTTGCCGGGCAATTGCTTGCAGTGGTCGGCCTGTGGATATCTTAACGAATTCCCCCGCGCATTGTTCCGATTTTCTGTCGCACCGGCTTGAACCCGCCTTTTCGCCACCCCATTTCGTTCTCGTGAGGTTCCGGTGCCGGGCACGCCTGATACAGGGTGACGGTCAGGGAACGCTTCAGGAAAAGGAGAACAGACCCATGGACTTGAGCAAGTTCACGGAGCGGTCGCGCGGCTTCATCCAGGCAGCGCAGACCATCGCCATTCGGGAGAACCACCAGAGGCTTCTCCCCGACCATATCCTCAAGGCGGTCATGGATGATGAACAGGGGATGGCCAGCAACCTGATCCGCAAGGCCGGCGGGGATCCCGCCGCCGTGGTGCAGGCCCTCGACATCGCCCTGAAGAAAATTCCGACGGTCACCGGCGACGGCAGCCAGATCTACATGGACAACCAGACGGTCAAGGTGATTGCCGAGGCCGAGAAGGTCGCCAAGCAGGCCAAGGACAGCTTCGTTCCGGTGGAACGGCTGCTGACCGCGCTTGCGCTGGTGAAATCCGGCGCGAAAGAGGCGCTGGAGGCCGGGGGCGTCAGCGCGCAGAAGCTGAACGCCGCGATCAACGAGATCCGCAAGGGTCGCACCGCCGACACCGAAAGCGCCGAAGACACCTTCGAAGCGCTGGAGAAATACGCGCTGGATCTGACCAAGCGCGCCGAAGAGGGCAAGATCGATCCGATCATCGGCCGCGACGACGAGATCCGCCGCGCCATGCAGGTGCTGAGCCGCCGCACCAAGAACAACCCCGTGCTGATCGGGGAGCCGGGCGTCGGTAAAACGGCGATCGCCGAGGGCCTTGCCCTGCGCATCGTCAATGGTGACGTGCCCGAATCCCTGCGCGACAAGCGCCTGCTGGCGCTCGACATGGGCGCTTTGATCGCCGGGGCCAAGTACCGGGGCGAGTTCGAGGAACGCCTGAAAGCCATCCTGAAGGAGGTCGAATCCGCCGCCGGCGAGGTGATCCTCTTCATCGACGAGATGCACACGCTTGTCGGCGCCGGGAAAACCGATGGCGCGATGGATGCAGCGAACCTGATCAAGCCGGCGTTGGCGCGCGGTGAGCTGCACTGCATCGGGGCGACGACCCTTGATGAATACCGCAAGTATGTCGAGAAGGACGCGGCCCTGGCCCGGCGGTTCCAGCCGGTGCAGGTGGATGAACCCACCGTCGAGGACACGATTTCCATCCTGCGCGGTATCAAAGAGAAGTACGAACTGCACCACGGCGTGCGGATCAGCGACTCGGCCCTGGTGGCGGCGGCGACGCTCTCGCATCGCTACATCACCGACCGCTTCCTGCCCGACAAGGCGATCGACCTCGTGGACGAGGCCGCCAGCCGGTTGCGCATGGAGGTCGACAGCAAGCCCGAGGAACTGGACGCGCTGGATCGCCAGATCCTGCAGATGCAGATCGAGGCCGAGGCCCTGAAGAAGGAAGACGACGCCGCCTCTGCCGACCGGCTTGAAAAGCTGGAGCGCGAACTGGCCGAGCTTCAGGAACGTGCCGACGAGATGACGGCGAAATGGCAGGCGGAACGCGACAAGCTGGCCGGTGCCCGCGATCTGAAAGAGCAGCTTGACCGGGCGCGTGCCGATCTGGACATCGCCAAGCGCAACGGTGATCTGGCCAAGGCCGGGGAGCTGGCCTACGGCATCATTCCCCAGCTCGAAAAGCAGGTGGGCGAGGCCGAAAGCCACGAGGCCGAGGGTGTCATGGTCGAAGAGGCCGTCCGCCCCGAGCAGATCGCCCAGGTCGTGGAACGCTGGACCGGGATCCCGACCGCACGGATGCTGGAGGGCGAGCGCGAGAAGCTGCTGCGCATGGAAGAGGGCCTGCACAAGCGGGTCATCGGCCAGAACGCCGCCGTGCGCGCCGTCGCCAATGCCGTGCGCCGCGCCCGGGCCGGGCTGAACGACGAGGGGCGCCCGCTGGGCAGCTTCCTGTTCCTGGGTCCGACCGGCGTCGGCAAGACCGAGCTGACCAAGGCGGTGGCCGAGTTCCTCTTTGACGACGACAGCGCGATGGTGCGCATCGACATGTCCGAGTTCATGGAGAAACACTCGGTCGCGCGGCTGATCGGGGCCCCTCCGGGCTATGTGGGCTATGACGAAGGCGGTGTCCTGACCGAGGCCGTTCGGCGCAAGCCCTACCAGGTCGTGCTGTTCGACGAGGTGGAAAAGGCCCACCCGGACGTGTTCAACGTCCTGCTGCAGGTCCTTGATGACGGCGTGCTGACCGATGGTCAGGGCCGCACCGTGGACTTCAAGCAGACGCTGATCATCCTGACGTCGAACCTTGGTGCCCAGGCGCTGAGCCGTCTGCCCGACGGGGCCGATGCCGGCGAGGCTCGCCGCGAGGTGATGGAAGCGGTGCGGGCGCATTTCCGCCCCGAGTTCCTGAACCGTCTGGACGAGATCACCGTGTTCGACCGGCTGGGCCGCAAGGACATGGACGGGATCGTCGACATCCAGATGGCGCGTCTGGTCAAGCGTCTGGCGGCCCGCAAGATCCGGCTGGAGCTTTCGGAAGACGCCCGCACCTGGCTGGCCGACAAGGGCTATGACCCGGTCTATGGCGCCCGGCCGCTGAAGCGGGTGATCCAGAAGGCCCTGCAGGACCCGCTGGCCGAGGCCCTGCTGGCCGGAGAGGTTCGGGACGGCGATGTCGTTCCGGTGACCACCGGCCCCGAGGGGTTGCTGATCGGCAACCGGGTCGGCGCGTCCGACCAGCAGACGCCGGACGAGGCCACGGTCCACTGAGGTCCCGCGGCAGGAAAGAGAGGCGGTCCCCCCGGGGCCGCCTTTTTGCATCTGGCCGCGCCGATCGCCCGGCCCTGTCCGCGCGTTGAAATTTCTGACCAAAGGGTCAATTGCATATATGTGCAATGGCCGGGTCCGGGGCGTCAGTCTATGATCTGCGCACTGGGTGGCTCCCCCCTCGATCCCCACCCAGTCCGTCGCGGTTCATTGGAGTGAGTGAGCCGTATCCGGTCCTTCCGGCAGTCGCGCGCTGGCATTGGCGTCAGGTACTGCCTGTTTCTTGACGGGGTAGTGTCAACCGCGCCCATTTGGCGCTGGAAGGGTCCGTGGGGCTGGTCTGGGCCTGGCCGGGCCTTCAGATCAGCCCCGCCCGCAGGGCAATGGCAATGGCATGGGACGTCGTGCGCGCGAACAGTTTCTGACGCGCCTGCCCCAGGTGATGCGCGACCGTGCGGTCCGCAATGCCGAGGTTGTCGGCAATCTGCTGCACCTGCATCCCGTCGGCGGTCAACCCCAGCACGTCGCGTTCCCTGAGGCTCAGGTCGTAGTAATCGCGGGCCACGTCGCTGGGATCCAGGCTGTTTCGGAAATGATCGAGCATCGTCAGTAGTCTCGGCTGGAAGCGCAGGAACTGCGCATCATGTCCCTTTGGCGCCACGCCCGGCCCCTGCATCAGGCTGACCCCGGTGACCAGCTTGCCCCGGCCCATGGGGCGTTCCTCGAGGCGGAAGGTGACGCCGGCGCGCAGCCCGTAGCCGTCGGCCACCTCGGAGAAGCGCCGGTAGGGGCGGGGCATCGCCTTCAGCGCGGCCGGGTCGAAGATCTCGGACCAGAATTTCGGGCGGGTGTCGCCGGCGGCATGGTCGATCAGGGGATCGGCCTCGAAGATGCGTTCGCGGGCATAGGTCGCGCGCATCTCGGGATCGGTGGTGGAACGGTTGGCATAGCCGGAACGCTGCCCGCTCTCGCTGATGTACATCTGGGCGTAGATGTACTTGCCGTATCCCACCTGATCGAGCTCCTGCTCGAGGGTCGCAAAAATCTGGTCCGGGGTGCGGGCCGCCGAGAAACGCTCGGCCAGGTCGAAGTGGGATACAGACGTCGCAGTCATAAGCCGTATCGTTCGGATAAGGGGGGCGCCTGCAAGCGGTTCTGCCCGCTTGGTGGGATACTTGCATAGAAATCATGCAGACGGCCCAAGCGGAAGGGCTGTCCGGTGGGCAACGTGTGAAAAACTGCCGGTTGTGCCTCTCGATAGGCTGCGTAATGGTGCCCGGACCCAACAACGCTGAAGGCAGGTGCAGCGATGGATTTCGTCTCTCCGATTCTCGAATGGCTCGTGATTCTCTTTGTGCTGGCGATGGGGGGCGGAACACTTGCGGTCGTGGCGATGTTCCTGCTCGACGTCTCGCAGCGCGAGGATGCGATCCGGCGGAACTATCCGCTGATCGGCCGCTTCCGGGGGCTGTTCACCAAGCTCGGGGAGTTCTTCCGCCAGTACTTCTTTGCCATGGACCGCGAGGAGATGCCCTTCAACCGCGCGCAGCGCGACTGGGTGTACCATTCGACCACCGGCGCGGATAACACCATCGCCTTCGGCTCGACCCGGAACCTGTCGATCCCCGGCACGCCGATCTTCGTGAACGCGGTCTTCCCGCCGCTCGACGATCAGTTCTCGACGACGCAGCCGATGATCATCGGGCCCCATGCCCGTCATCCCTACAACGCGCCCTCGATCTTCAACATCTCGGGCATGTCCTATGGCGCGCTGTCGGGCCCGGCGGTCGAGGCGCTGAGCATGGGCGCCGCCAAGGCCGGCATCTGGCTGAACACCGGCGAGGGGGGGCTTTCGCCGCACCACCTGAAGGCCGAGGCCGACCTGGTCTACCAGATCGGCACCGCGAAATTCGGCGTGCGCGACCATGACGGCAACCTCAGCGACGAGAAGCTGCGCGCCATGGCCGCCAAGCCGCAGATCAAGATGTTCGAGCTGAAGCTGGCGCAGGGGGCCAAGCCCGGCAAGGGCGGCATCCTTCCGGCGGCCAAGATCGACAGGGAGGTCTCTGAGATCCGCGGCGTGCCGATGGGCAAGGATGCGGTCAGCCCGAACCGCCACAAGGAGATCGACGATTTCGGCGATCTTCTGGACATGATCGGCCATATCCGCGAGGTGACCGGCAAGCCGGTGGGCTTCAAGACCGTGATCGGCTCTTCCGACGCCTACGAGGAACTGTTCCGCCTGATCCTGGCGCGCGGGCCCGAAGCTGCCCCCGACTTCATCACCATCGACGGTGGCGAGGGCGGCACCGGCGCCGCGCCGATGCCGCTGATGGACCTGGTGGGGATGCCCCTGCGCGAGGCGCTGGTGCGCATGGTCGACCTGCGCGACCGTCACGGTCTGAAGGAACGCATCCGCATCATCGCCTCGGGCAAGCTGGTGAACCCCGCCGACGTGGCCTTCGCGATCTGCGCGGGCGCCGATTTCGTCGTCTCGGCGCGCGGCTTCATGTTCTCGCTCGGCTGCATCCAGGCGCTGAAGTGCAACAAGAACACCTGCCCGACCGGCATCACCACCCATGATCCGCATCTTCAGCGCGGCCTGGTGGTGGAGAAGAAATACGTCAAGGTCGCCAACTACGCCAAGGCGGTGATCAAGGAGGTCGAGACCATCGCCCATTCCGTCGGCGTGCGCGAACCGCGCGAGATGCGCCGCCGCCACGTGCGTCTGGTGCAGGCGGATGGCAACTCGGTGCAGCTGCGCCGGCTCTGGCCGTCCTTCGAAGAAGTCGCCGATCCGCGCAAGCTGCCCAATGCCGCGCCGGTGGAGGCGCCGGATCGTCTCTAGGTGGTTTCGCTGCCGGCAGGTTCCACGCAAACGTTATCACGTCTTGTTTTGTTGAAACCATGGGGCACCCTACTTCGTATCCTAAGGGAGACGCGCAACAGGAGGGCCCCATGGCACGGAACTGGAACGGCAACCTGACCGAGAACGACGTGACGCCAGAGCATCTGTGGCTGAACCGCCGGCAGATCATGGCGGGGATGGCCGGGCTTGGTCTCGGCTCCATCGGGGGGACGGCGATGGCGGCCCCTTCGGACCTGACGCCGAACGATTACGAGGCGATCACCCACTACAACAACTTCTACGAATTCGGTGTCGGCAAGGAGGATCCCGCGGATTACTCCGGCAAGTTCGTCACCTCTCCCTGGTCGATCGAGGTCGCGGGCCTGGTCGACAAGCCCGGCACCTATGCCCTGGAGGACATCCTCAAGGGCAAGCAGATCGAGGAACGGATCTACCGGCTACGCTGCGTCGAGGCCTGGTCCATGGTGATCCCCTGGAACGGCTTCCCCCTCTCGGCGCTGCTGAACCAGGTGGGCGTGCAGTCCGGCGCCAAATACGTGGCCTTCGAAACCGCGCTGAAACCGGACGAGATGCCGGGCGTGTCGCGCCGGGTCCTCGACTGGCCCTACCGCGAGGGGCTGCGGCTGGACGAGGCGATGCATCCGCTGACGCTGATGGCGACGGGGATCTACGGCAAGGACCTGCTGAACCAGAACGGCGCGCCGATCCGCGTCGTGGTGCCGTGGAAATATGGCTTCAAATCCGCCAAGTCGATTGTCCGGATCACGCTTCAGGAAGATCAGCCCTTCACCTCGTGGAAGGATGCCAACTACCGGGAGTACGGCTTCTATTCCAACGTGAACCCTCAGGTCAGCCACCCGCGCTGGTCCCAGGCGACGGAACGGGTGATCGGCTCGGGGCTGATCCCGAAGCGCCGCGAGACCGAGATGTTCAATGGCTACGGGGACGAGGTGGCCAGCCTCTACACCGGCATGGACCTGAAGAAGAACTATTGAGTCCCGGGAGGGAGCTGACGACATGCCTATGATGCCTGCCAGCCTGTCCGGCCCGGTGAACCGCGTGCTGCGCCCGGTGCCGGCCTGGCCGCTCTACATCCTTGCGGTGCTGCCGCCGGCCTGGCTGGTCTGGGGCCTGTTCCAGGGCCGGCTGGGGGTCGACCCGGTGAAGACGATGGAGCACCAGATGGGCCTCTGGGCGCTCTGGCTGATCATCGCCGGGCTGGCGGTGACTCCGATCCGCCGGATCCTGGGGGTGTCCTTCCTGAAGTACCGCCGGGCCATCGGCCTGGTGGCCTTTTTCTACATCCTGCTTCACCTGCTGATCTGGCTGGTGCTCGACGTGCAGATCCCGGCGCAGATCCTCGCCGACCTGACCAAGCGGCCCTACATCATCCTCGGCATGGCGGCCTTCGTGCTGCTGATCCCGCTGGCGGTGACCTCGAATGCGGTCTCGATCCGGCGGCTGGGGCGAAACTGGCGGCGGCTGCACCTGCTGGTCTACCCGGCGGCGGTGCTGGGCGGGCTGCATTACGTGATCCTGGTGAAGGGGATCCAGATGACCCCGATCCTCTACCTGCTGGCGATTCTGGGTCTTCTGGCGTTCCGACTGCCCTGGACGGGCCGCAGACCTCGCTGATCCTGGGTGAAATCCGGGCGAATCCTACCCGATTCCGACTCGAAGTCGCGAAATTTCTCCGAAATCCCGGTGGAGGAGGGGGCAAGGGGGCCAGAAAACCTGTCGGACGTCGAAAAAGGTGAACCCGTAAGGCGCTGTAATAGCTTTGAAATATCGGACTATGCCGGAAATATGACGTTTTTTCGTCGAATCCCCTTGCGGGTGTCATCCCCAGGTCGTAGAACCCCCTTCACCGGCGGCGCTGAGGCGTTCGGCGGTTGAAATTCAGAGACATTGGTTGGGCGGGCGCGCCGTTGAGTAAAGGGCGCACTGGTCTGGTTTTGTGTCTCACGCTCTTTGACATCGCGAGTATCTGAAGAGATATGCGGGCGGTTTGGATCTATCGATGACCGACGTCTGTATATCGCGCCACTAGGCTTTTGCCGATGATGTGGTGTCAGCTTCACTGTTTGGACGGCTTTCGGTTTCTTAGGAGACTGAAGCACAACAAACAGAGACGACCGGGATTAGCCTCCCGGTCAAAGATGTGCAGAGGTTCGGACGTCAAGGATACGCGGTAACGCGTTTCAACTTGAGAGTTTGATCCTGGCTCAGAACGAACGCTGGCGGCAGGCCTAACACATGCAAGTCGAGCGCTCTCTTCGGAGGGAGCGGCGGACGGGTGAGTAACACGTGGGAACGTACCCTTCTCTGCGGAATAGCCTCGGGAAACTGAGAGTAATACCGCATACGCCCTTCGGGGGAAAGATTTATCGGAGAAGGATCGGCCCGCGTCTGATTAGATAGTTGGTGGGGTAACGGCCTACCAAGTCGACGATCAGTAGCTGGTTTTAGAGGATGATCAGCCACACTGGGACTGAGACACGGCCCAGACTCCTACGGGAGGCAGCAGTGGGGAATCTTAGACAATGGGCGCAAGCCTGATCTAGCCATGCCGCGTGAGTGATGAAGGCCTTAGGGTCGTAAAGCTCTTTCGCCAGGGATGATAATGACAGTACCTGGTAAAGAAACCCCGGCTAACTCCGTGCCAGCAGCCGCGGTAATACGGAGGGGGTTAGCGTTGTTCGGAATTACTGGGCGTAAAGCGCGCGTAGGCGGACTATTAAGTCGGGGGTGAAATCCCGGGGCTCAACCCCGGAACGGCCCTCGATACTGGTAGTCTTGAGTTCGAGAGAGGTGAGTGGAATTCCGAGTGTAGAGGTGAAATTCGTAGATATTCGGAGGAACACCAGTGGCGAAGGCGGCTCACTGGCTCGATACTGACGCTGAGGTGCGAAAGTGTGGGGAGCAAACAGGATTAGATACCCTGGTAGTCCACACCGTAAACGATGAATGCCAGTCGTCGGGTAGCATGCTGCTCGGTGACACACCTAACGGATTAAGCATTCCGCCTGGGGAGTACGGTCGCAAGATTAAAACTCAAAGGAATTGACGGGGGCCCGCACAAGCGGTGGAGCATGTGGTTTAATTCGAAGCAACGCGCAGAACCTTACCAACCCTTGACATCCTCGGACCGTTCCAGAGATGGTTCTTTCCCTTCGGGGACCGAGTGACAGGTGCTGCATGGCTGTCGTCAGCTCGTGTCGTGAGATGTTCGGTTAAGTCCGGCAACGAGCGCAACCCACACCCTTAGTTGCCAGCAGTTCGGCTGGGCACTCTAGGGGAACTGCCCGTGATAAGCGGGAGGAAGGTGTGGATGACGTCAAGTCCTCATGGCCCTTACGGGTTGGGCTACACACGTGCTACAATGGCAGTGACAATGGGTTAATCCCAAAAAACTGTCTCAGTTCGGATTGGGGTCTGCAACTCGACCCCATGAAGTCGGAATCGCTAGTAATCGCGTAACAGCATGACGCGGTGAATACGTTCCCGGGCCTTGTACACACCGCCCGTCACATCATGGGAGTTGGGTTTACCCGAAGGCGGTGCGCCAACCAGCAATGGGGGCAGCCGACCACGGTAGGCTCAGCGACTGGGATGAAGTCGTAACAAGGTAGCCGTAGGGGAACCTGCGGCTGGATCACCTCCTTTCTAAGGATGATCCTGGAAGACAGGCTTGCCTGTCTCGTGGATCACTTAGCAGAAGACCTCTACCTTTGGAGGTCGCACAAACTCGGTCCAGGCCGTCCCCATATCTCTTCAGACAAAGTGGTTCAGGTCATCGACCTGTGCTGGTTCCAAAAGATCGGGACCAACCAACGTGGGTCGGTAGCTCAGGTGGTTAGAGCGCACGCCTGATAAGCGTGAGGTCGGAGGTTCAAGTCCTCCTCGACCCACCATTCGTGGGGCCTTAGCTCAGCTGGGAGAGCGCCTGATTTGCATTCAGGAGGTCAGGAGTTCGATCCTCCTAGGCTCCACCACTTCAACCACACTCGGACATAGAGAGCGGCCATCAGATCGCCAAGCAGCAGACCTGCTGTTTGGCCGTCCGATGGACGAACCTTTGACATCGTATAGAGAGATACAATCAACCTTACTTCCCCCCTCGCGTGAGAGGATCGGGACGTTGGAGTGGCCCCGGCGAGATCCGGAACCGGCCAAGCGCTGCCTGGGATGCCAAGTCCCTTGCACCGTATGCTCCCTCGAAAAGAAGTAAGCGTTGTCCAAGTCAAGTACACTAACCGAAGCAGCCTAGCTGCTTCATTGTCAGGACGTCAGTCCTGGCGGGAAAAATGTACGACTTCTGATCAGAACAGAGATGCAGCGGACGAACCAGCCCGCAAACGCATCGCGGCAGACTGCATGGTCTGTCTTCTTCTGGATCAGATCAAGCGCGAGAAGGGCGTTTGGTGGATGCCTTGGCAGCAAGAGGCGATGAAGGACGTGATACTCTGCGATAAGTCATGGGGAGCTGAGAATAAGCTTTGATCCATGAATCTCCGAATGGGGCAACCCACCTGACAGTTCGATATAATTGCTTCGGCAATTTATATCTGGCTGAACCAGGTACTTCTTACCTGAACACATAGGGTTTGAAGAGCAAACCCGGGGAACTGAAACATCTAAGTACCCGGAGGAAAGGAAATCAATTGATACTCCCCTAGTAGTGGCGAGCGAACGGGGATCAGCCGAGCCGAAAGAGTGACCAGAACCATCTGGAAAGTTGGGCCATAGCGGGTGACAGCCCCGTATGGGAAGCTCAATCGGACGTATTAAGTAGGGCGGGACACGTGAAATCCTGTCTGAAGATCGGAGGACCACCTTCGAAGGCTAAGTACTCCTTGCTGACCGATAGCGAACCAGTACCGTGAGGGAAAGGTGAAAAGCACCCCGACGAGGGGAGTGAAACAGTACCTGAAACCGGACGCCTACAATCAGTCGGAGGCTCCTCGAGAGCTGACGGCGTACCTTTTGTATAATGGGTCATCGACTTGGTCTCACGAGCAAGCTTAAGCCGTTAGGTGTAGGCGTAGCGAAAGCGAGTCTTAATAGGGCGTCGAGTTCGTGGGATCAGACCCGAAACCGAGTGATCTAGGCATGACCAGGATGAAGGTTAGGTAACACTAACTGGAGGTCCGAACCCACACCTGTTGAAAAAGGTCGGGATGAGTTGTGCCTAGGGGTGAAAGGCCAATCAAACTCGGAGATAGCTGGTTCTCCGCGAAATCTATTTAGGTAGAGCGTCATCCGAATACCCCGGGGGGTAGAGCACTGGATGGGTAATGGGGTCCCACAGACTTACTGATCCTAACCAAACTCCGAATACCCGGGAGTACTAGATGGCAGACACACTGCGGGTGCTAACGCCCGTAGTGGAGAGGGAAACAACCCTGACCTCCAGCTAAGGCCCCCAATTCATGGCTAAGTGGGAAAGCAGGTGGGACGACCAAAACAACCAGGAGGTTGGCTTAGAAGCAGCCATCCTTTAAAGATAGCGTAACAGCTCACTGGTCTAATTAAGTTGTCCTGCGGCGAAGATGTAACGGGGCTCAAGCCATGAGCCGAAGCTGAGGATGCCGTAAGGCATGGTAGCGGAGCGTAGTGTGACATAGTTCCATGCGTCCTTATCGGTCTCCGGACCGTATTGGACGCAAGGAGCTTTCTGTGAAGCCGGCCTGTGAGGGATCCGGTGGAGAGATCACTAGCGAGAATGATGACATGAGTAGCGACAAAGAGTGTGAGAGACACTCTCGCCGAAAGTCCAAGGGTTCCTGCTTAAAGCTAATCTGAGCAGGGTAAGCCGGCCCCTAAGGCGAGGCCGAAAGGCGTAGTCGATGGGAACCAGGTTAATATTCCTGGGCCAGTGGGATGTGACGGATCACGACTGTTGTTCGACCTTATCGGATTGGTCGGGCCGCTGAGTGGTTCCTGGAAATAGCCCCACATGAGACCGTACCCTAAACCGACACAGGTGGACTGGTAGAGAATACCAAGGCGCTTGAGAGAACGATGTTGAAGGAACTCGGCAAAATACCTCCGTAAGTTCGCGAGAAGGAGGCCCGGTTCTAAGGCAACTTGGAGCCGGGGGCACAAACCAGGGGGTGGCGACTGTTTACTAAAAACACAGGGCTCTGCGAAGTCGCAAGACGACGTATAGGGTCTGACGCCTGCCCGGTGCCTGAAGGTTAAAAGGAGGGGTGCAAGCTCCGAATTGAAGCCCAGGTAAACGGCGGCCGTAACTATAACGGTCCTAAGGTAGCGAAATTCCTTGTCGGGTAAGTTCCGACCTGCACGAATGGCGTAACGACTTCCCCGCTGTCTCCAACATCGACTCAGCGAAATTGAATTGCCTGTCAAGATGCAGGCTTCCCGCGGTTAGACGGAAAGACCCCATGCACCTTTACTACAGCTTCACACTGGCATCAGGCCAAGCATGTGCAGGATAGGTGGTAGGCTTTGAAGCAGGGACGCCAGTCTCTGTGGAGCCTCCCTTGAGATACCACCCTTGCTTTGCTTGATGTCTAACCGCGCACCGTCATCCGGTGCCGGGACCCTGTGTGGCGGGTAGTTTGACTGGGGCGGTCGCCTCCTAAAGCGTAACGGAGGCGCGCGAAGGTTGGCTCAGAGCGGTCGGAAATCGCTCGTTGAGTGCAATGGCATAAGCCAGCCTGACTGCAAGACTGACAAGTCGAGCAGAGACGAAAGTCGGCCATAGTGATCCGGTGGTCCCAAGTGGGAGGGCCATCGCTCAACGGATAAAAGGTACGCTGGGGATAACAGGCTGATACTGCCCAAGAGTCCATATCGACGGCAGTGTTTGGCACCTCGATGTCGGCTCATCTCATCCTGGGGCTGGAGCAGGTCCCAAGGGTACGGCTGTTCGCCGTTTAAAGAGGTACGTGAGCTGGGTTTAGAACGTCGTGAGACAGTTCGGTCCCTATCTGCCGTGGGTGTAGGATACTTGAGAGGAGTTGCCCCTAGTACGAGAGGACCGGGGTGAACGAACCACTGGTGGACCAGTTGTCGTGCCAACGGCAGTGCTGGGTAGCTATGTTCGGAAAGGATAACCGCTGAAGGCATCTAAGCGGGAAGCCCCCCTCAAAACAAGGTATCCCTGAGGGCCGTGGTAGACCACCACGTCGATAGGCCGGAGATGTAAGTGCAGCAATGCATTCAGTTGACCGGTACTAATGGCCCGATTGGCTTGATCTGAACCAGTAGAAAACAGACCAAGATCAGAAGCACACACTCGGACAACTCAGTTGATTGTATCCCTCAGAGGTTTTTCCTTGGTCTGGTGGTCATAGCACGAGCAATACACCCGGTCCCATCCCGAACCCGGAAGTTAAGTGCCGTCGCGCTGATGGTACTGCGCCTCAAGGCGTGGGAGAGTAAGTCACCGCCAGACCTAGAAAAAACCTCATATACGATGACATAATCAAAACGGCCCCGAGCTTACAGCTCGGGGCCGTTGGCGTTTGTAATCCCCTTCAGATCAAATAACGCC
>NZ_JAHIAB010000017.1 GCF_018760365.1 Pseudooceanicola endophyticus | reverse complement strand
CCGCCACGACCTCGGTTGCGACGCCCTTCTCCTTCAGACGGATCGCCTCTTCCACGGCAATCTCGTCGAACGGGTTCATCGACATCTTCACATTGGCAAGATCAACCCCGCTCCCATCCGCCTTCACACGGACCTTCACGTTGTAGTCGATCACCCGTTTCACCGGGACCAGGATCTTCATGGTCGCATTCCTTGTCTTTGAGGGGTGCCGCGTTGCCGTGGCGCCCGGAGAGTATGTGGGCCGTCACCGACAGCCAATCCCCCTCCGGAGATGGCCCCGGAGGAGGGTTCAAAGGCCGGTGCCCGAGGCGGCCCGCCTCGGGATCGCCCGTAAGCCGGGGGCAGGGCCCGCCCCGATGGCGGCGGGCCTCTGCCGCACTGCAGGCCGGCATGGCCGCGGGCGGCCAGAACATCATCTGGCCCGGCCAAAGGCCTCCCCGGTCCACCCCGTTTCAGGGGCGGACCGGCGCCGGATCACTTGGTCAGGGCCTCGAACAGGGCCTTCTGGCCTTCGCTCGTCACCGCCGTCTTGTAGAGCGGCTGGGTGGCATCGACGAAGGGCTGGGTGTCGATGGAGGAGATATGCGCGCCGGCCTTGCGGGCCTCTTCCAGCAGCGGCTTCTCCTGATCGACGACGAACTGGCGCTGCCAGATGGCGGCCTCGTGACCGGCCTTCATCAGCGCGTCCTGCACGTCCTGGGGCAGGCTGTCGAACTGGGTTTTCTTCATCACCACCGGCGCGGTCATGTTCAGCCAGCCGATGGTGGTGAAATAGGGCGCGACCTCGTAGAACTTCATGCCGACATAGCCGGTGGTGGCCCCCTCGGCGCCATCGACGACACCCGATTGCAGTGCGCCGTAAAGCTCGGAATAGGACATCGGCGTCGGGTTGGCGCCGTAGTCACGCCAGGCCTCAACATGCACCGGGTTCTGCATGGTGCGGATCTTCAGCCCCTTCAGATCGTCGATCGAGGTGATCGGCTGCTTGGTCATCAGGTGGCGGATCCCGGAGGAAAACACCGCCAGCAGCTGGAAGCCCGCCGCATTCGCGTCCTTCTCCATCAGATCCCAGTTGTCGTCGATCTTCTGGCCCAGGCCGACCACGTCCGAATTCATGAAGGGCAGGTCGAAGACCTTGTAATCCTTGATGTAGTTCGACAGCATCGCGTTCGAGGTCATGGAAATGTCGAGCAGGCCCATCATGGCGCCCTCGACAGTCTGCTGCTCATCCCCCAGCTGGCCGCCGGGGAAATCCTGCAAGGTGGCCTTGCCGTCGGAATAAGTCTCCAGCAGCGTCTGCATCTTCTGGATGCCCATATCCTGCACCTCGCCGGCGGCGTTGGTGTGGGCGGCCTTGAAGGTGAAATCGGCGGCCATGGCGGCGGGGGCCGCAGCAAGGGCCGCGACGGTGGCAAGGGTGGTCAGCACTCTGTTGGACATCCTGGATACTTTCTTGCGAGTTGGTTTTGGGGTGGTCTTGGTCTTGAAACGGGGGGCTACATCGCGACCGAGGGCAACCAGAGCGACACCGCCGGCACATAGGTCACCAGCGCCAGCACCACGAGCATGCAGGCCAGCGGCAGCCAGACCCGGCGCGAGACCTGCTCGATCCGCCGCCCGGCCACCGAAGCGGCGACATAGAGGCAGATGCCGTAGGGCGGGGTGATCAGCCCGATGGAGAGGTTCAGCGCCGTGATGATGCCGAACTGCACCGGGTCGATGCCGTAGCTTTGCGCGATGGGCAGGAAGATCGGCAGCAGGATCAGCACGGCCGAGGTGCTTTCCATGAACATGCCGACGATCAGCAGCAGCACGTTGATGATCAGCAGGAACACCACCGGGTTGGCGGTGATGCCGGTCAGCCAGCCGCGCAGCAGCGCCGGAAAGCCCTGGGTGGCGATGAACCAGGTGAAGACGGAGGCGGTGGCGATGATGATCAGCACCGTGGCCGAGAGGCTGATGGCCCGCAGGCAGATGCGCGGCAGATCCGAGAGCTTGAGCTCCCGGTAGATGAAAAGCGTGATGGCGAGGGTGGCGAACAGGGCGACGCAGGCGGCCTCGGTCGCGGTGAAGACGCCGCCGACGATACCGCCGATGATGACGACCGGCACCAGCAGGCCGGGCGCGGCCGAGACAAAGCTTTCGCCCAGGCGGCGCAGGGTAAAGACCTCTCGGTCGGCACTGATCGCGGGATCGCGGCGGGCATGCAGCCAGCAACCGACCATCAGCCCCGCCATGACCAGCAGGCCCGGAACGATGCCGCCCAGGAACATCGCGCCGATGGACTGGTTGGCGGTGATGGCGATGACGATCATCACGATGGAGGGCGGGATGATCGAGGCAAGCGAGCCCGAGGCCGCGATGACGGCGGCGGCCAGGTCGATGTCGTAGCCGCGCTTGCGCATCTCGGGGGTCATCACGGCGCTGATCGCCGCGGTATCGGCCGAGCCCGAGCCCGAGATCGCCGCCAGCCCCGTGCCGGTGACGATGGCGACCAGATAGAGCGATCCGGTGATCCAGCCGACCAGCGCACCGGCCAGGTTGACGAAACGGCGGGCGATGCCGCCGGCCTCCATCAGCAGGCCCGAGGCCACGAAGAAGGGAATGGCCATCAGCGTGAAGGAGTTGATGCCGCCATAGATCCTCTGCGCCACGATGGTGACCGGCACATTGGTCGTCAGTTCGATCGCCAGCAGGGCCGAGATGCCAAGAGCCAGCACGATGGGCAGGCCCGAGATGAGGAGAAGAAGGAAACCGCCACCTGCCAGGATCATGCCTCTGCCTCCGCCGCGCCTTCTGCACCGGCCATCGGATCGAAGACCCGGGGCAGGGTGGCAAGGGCGAACTCCAGCAGGAAGTAGCCAAAGCCCACGGGCAGGGCGAAGTAGGGCACCGCCATCGGGATCTGCAGGGCCGGGGATTTCACCATGAAGCCGATGGCCAGCATCGAGGTGGAGCCGACGACCACCACGCCCAGGAACCAGACCCCGAGGACAAGGCCCGCCGCCTGGAACAGCCGCTGAATCCAGAGCGGAGCTTTTCTGATCAGGAAATCGACCCCGACGTGCTGATTGTATCGCATCGCGATCCCGGCCCCGAGAAGGGTCAGCCAGACCTGTGCGAACGTGGCGGTCTCTTCCGTCCAGGCAATTGAATAATTGAAGAAATATCTCCCGATAATCTGGGCAAGGATGGTGCAGGCCATATAGGCCAGCAGCAGGAGCGCCAGGATATCGGCCAGGCGGCGCAACAGGGTCAGGCCCATTTTCAAAAGCGTGATGCCAGCCTTGAGGCCGGAAGCGGCGGGGGCCTGCGGGGCTCTGGTCGCCCGGTCTAGCATGGAGATACCTCCTTGGTTTCTGGCTTTTTGGCGGCTGGGCCGCGGGACCTGGCTGTGTCTTCGCCCGGTGCGCCCAAGGTTACCGGCTGGGTCGGGGCAATGAAGTCTCGGGTCTATAAATATCGGGGTGGGAAGTATTCGTTCTTGGAAGAAACTGCATTTTTCAGCGAAAATCTGATCTACTATATCGCTATACACCTAAACACCTGATCAAAAATGGAGCGCGCCATGCAGCTGCGATCAAATGATGGGCAGTCTGAAAACACCGGGTCCGCCGCCTTCGGCCTCGCCTTCTGCCTGCTGGGGCGGGCAGAGTCGGTTCTGCTGGCGCGGGGGGCCGGGTTCGACTTCGTGGTGATCGACATGGAGCATGGCCCGATTGCCCTGGGCGACATGGCCCAGGCGGCGGCAGCGGCGCGCGCCGCCGGTCTGCCGCTCTGGGGGCGGGTGACGGGGCCCGCCGCGGCAGATGTGGCGCGGGTGCTCGACTGCGGCGCCAGCGGCGTGGTGGTGCCCCATGTCGACAGCGCCGCCCAGGCCCGGCATGTGGCGGGGCTCTGCCGCTTCGCGCCCCGGGGCCGGCGGGCGCTGCCGGGGCCGCTGCCGGCGCTGGATTACCGCGTGGTGGCCGCCGGGCCGCTTTGCCGGGAGGCCGAGCAGAACACCCAGGTCATTGCCATGATCGAGAGCGCCGCCGGACTGTCCGAGGTCGAGGCGATCGCGGCGGTTCCGGGCATCGACATGCTGATGATCGGCAGCAATGACCTGGCCGACGGGCTGGGCCATCGCGGGGATCTGGCGCATCCGCAGGTCCGTGCCGCCTTCGCGCGGATCGCGGCGGCGGCGCGCGCGGCGGGCATCGGCTTTGGCGTGATGGGGCTGCCGGGGGCGTTGCTGCGCAGCCATGCGCTGGATCTGGGCGCCACCGCCATCGTCGCCACCAACGAGACAAACCTGATCGTCGAGGCCGGGGCGGCGCTGCTGAAGGAGATGCGCGGGATGACGGCCTGAGGGCTCAGCCGATGCTGCGCTGGCTTTCCGCGCGCACCTCGGCCAGTCGGATCGCGACCCGTTCGCGGAAGGCCTTGATGAACCTCTGGGTCTGCCGCGACGGCGTCTTGGTCTTCTGCATCGCCGCCGAAAGCTCCAGCGGCAGGGCGGGCGCATAGGGCCGGATCACCAGCCCGGGGCGCAGCGCGGTGAAGGCCGACAGCTCGTCGATCAGCGCGACGCCCCAGCCCTCGCGCACGATGCGGGCGGCGGCGTTCATGAAGCGGGTCTCGATATTGGGGCGGTAGTCCAGCCCGGCAGAGCGGAAGCTGTCGGCCAGCATCAGCCCGATCCGGGTCGCCACCTGGGGCCCGATCAGCGGGCGTTCCAGGATGTCGCGCGGCCCGACGGCCTCAAGCCGGGCCACCGGATCGTTCTCGTCGCAGAGCACGACCGGGCGCAGGTCCGCGATACTGTCGTAATGCAGCGCCTGGCGTTCGTAGGGGGCCAGCACGAAGGCCACATCCGCGACGCCGTTTTCGACCACCTGCAGGACACTGTCGAGCGGGCGGGTCTCGAGCGAGATCTGGATGCGGGGATAGTCGCGGGCGTAATCGGCGATGACCCGGGGCAGCACGGCCTCGCTCAGCTCGGCGGTGGAGGCGATGCGGATGCGCCCGATGCGGCCGACCCGAAGGTCGGTCGCGCGCTGGTTCACCGCATCGCGCAGCAGGAAAAGCGGCTCGGCCTCCTCCAGCAGGATCAGCGCCTCTTCGGTGGGCGAGAGGCGGTTGCTGACCCGTTCGAACAGGGCAAAGCCCAGCACGCTTTCGATGTGCCGGATGGTGTTCGAGATCAACGGCTGCGACATGCCGAGGCGCTCCGCCGCGCCGACGGTGGTCCGGAAGGTCACCACGGCACGAAGGATCTCGAGCTGGCGCAGGTTCAGCATGTCGGCGATGGTTCTGCCCCGTCGCAAGAAGGTGTCAGCCGTTGGTCAGGCGCACACGGTGGAAGTTCTTCACTTTGTCGCTGAACGGGCCGAAGCCCTTGATAGCATGGAATTCGGGCGTGTCATAGGCTTCGGGCCCGGTGATCGTGTAGATCGCGACGTGACGCGCGCCGCCTTCCAGGCATATCTCGCGCCGGGCATCCAGCCAGCCGGGGCAGGCCAGGATGTCGGGCAGGTGGGTGGTTTCGTACCAGTCGTTGAAGGCGTCTTCGTATGCGGGATCGACATCGACAAAGACGATATGGGTTTGGGTTTGCGGGGCCGTCATGGGCTCATCTCCAGGCAGGGGCGAAGCGCGGCCATCAGCGCGGCACGCTCCGCGGGATCAATCGGGGGGGTGGGGGCGCGGCAGGCGGGGCTGGCGATGCGGCCCAGCTCGGCCAGGCAGCACTTGATCCGCGCCGCCGCCAGATGGCCGGGGCGGGCGTAGATCCGGCGCGCCAGATCGAAGAGCGCAGCGTGGATCCGGCGCGCGCGGTCCATGTCGCCACCACGCACGGCGCTGTCGAGGGCGGTGATCGCTTCGGGCACCAGGGCGGAAAGACTGACGGCAGAGCCGTCGCTGCCCAGCAGGTAGCACGCAAAGAGATGCTCGTCCCCCGAGGCCATGACGGCGACATCCGGGCGCTGCTGGCGGGCGGTGCGCAGCGTCGTCTCATAGGCCTTCACCTCCCAGCTGCCCTCCTTGATGCCGGTCACCGCGTCGATCTCCAGCAGGGCACGCAGCAGGTCGGCATCGTAATGCAGCCCGCCCGAGGTCACGGCGCCCTGGAAGAGGTAGAGGGGCGCTCCGGTCGCCTCGGCGATGCCGCGATGATGGGTCAGCACCGCGCGCGGATCGACCCCGAGCGCCCATGAGAAGGGCGCGAAGACCATGATGGCATCGGCGCCCGCCGCCAGCGCCGCTCTGGCGTCGGCCACGGCGGCGGCGGTGCTTTCGGCGCTGACGGCGGCCAGGATGCGCCGCTGGCCCGCAACATTGCGGGCGATGCGCACCACCTCGGCCTGCTCGGCGCGGGACAGGTGGATCCCCTCGCCGGCATGGCCGTTCAGCAGCAGCCCCGTCTGCCCCGGATCGGAAAGCACGGCTGCGAAATGCGCCTCCAGGCTGGCGCCATCCAGCGCGCCCGCCTCCGTCATCGGACAGATCGTGGCCGCGTAAAGGCCGCCGTTCAGCGCCGCACTCATCAAAGCACGTTGGCCGCGATCAGGGCCTTGCGGACGCCCTCGCGTACCGCGTCGGACTGCGGCAGCAGCGGCAGGCGGGGGGCGGCGTTCTTGATCACGCCCATCATCTGCAACCCATCCTTCATGCGGGTGTGCATGTCGATCACCGGCGCCGGCCCGTAGATCGCGCGCACCACCGGGTAGAGGCGGTCATTGGCCGCGCGCATCTTCGCCAGGTCCATCGCTTCGGAGGCCTGCCACAGATCCGCCAGCAGCCCGGGCACGAGGCTTGCCAGCCCCGACAGGATGCCGTCGCCGCCAAGCGCCACCTGCGAGAAGAACCAGTTGAAGTTCGACGGCAGGATCGCGGTATCGGGATCGGCGGCCTTCACGGCGCGCCGGTTCTCGTCATAGGCCAGCATGGTGGCCGAGCCTTCCTTGATCGCGATGACCTCGGGGATCTTGGCGATCTCGGCCAGCACCGGGGTCGCCAGACCGAAGCCCGAGGCGATGGGGAACTGGAAATGCGACAGCGGCATCTGAAGTTCGCGCGCCAGCAGCTCGTACATCTTCACAGCCGCCATGGTGTTGGCATTGCCGCCGCCAAGCGCCTCGGGGGGGAAGATCACGGCGACGTCAGCACCGGCCTCGCGCACGGCCTCGGCCTGGCGCAGGGCATCGGGGATGCCGGTGGGCACGACGCCGGCCAGCAGGGGTTGCTCCTTGCCGATCTGCGCCTTCGTGCGCTTGATCACCTCGATCTTCTCGGCATCGCTCAGCGCGGTGGCCTCGCCGGCATGGCCGTTGACGAAGACGCAATCGGTGGTCTCGGGCCGGGCGCAGTGGTCCAGCACGGCGGCGTAGCCGTCCCAGTCGATGGCACCGCTTTCGTCGAAGGGCAGCACCGTGGCCACCGTGATACCGCGCAGGTGTTTTCCGGTCATGGTCATTGGGTCACTCGCTTTCTGGGGAATTTCAGCGTGGCGTCGGCCTTCAGCACCTCGACGCCCTCTTCGTTCCTGGCAGAGGCCTGCCAGTCGACCGTCCGGTTCTCCTCGTCCTTGGAAGAGATCCAGATGTCGAAGGTGATGGTGTCGCCGTAGCGCACGGCCCCGGTGAACCAGAAGCTGTCCCGGATCGAGACGCCGACCGTGCCCACCAGTTCCGCCGTCAGGACAGACGTGCAGATGCCGGCGACCAGGATGCCCGGGGCCAGCCGTTCGCCGAACCGCGTGGTCGAGGCATAGCCCTCGTCCACGTGGACGGGGCCGAAATCGCCGGTGGCGGCGATGTACATCGCGCCGTCGGCTTCGGTGATGGTCTTCGACACGCTGACCCGGTCGCCCACGGTCAGCGCGTCGATATTGCGGATGTCGTACATGCTCAGGCCCCCAGCGGCACCATGCGCGCGGTGCCGGTGATGACCGTTTCATCCGAAAGGGTCACGGCCAGATCGCAGGCGATGGCGCTGTCGTCGGCAGAGGTCACGGTGGCGGTCGCGGCGATGGAACTGCCGACCGGGAAGGCGCGGGCAAAGGCGACGGAGAAGGCGCCAATCCGCCAGTCCGGTCCGGCCAGACGCCCAAGCGCGGTGGTCAGCAGCCCCGAAGCCGCCAGTTCGAAGACCGACATATCCGTCAGCCCGGCCTGGGTGGCATGGGCGCGGTCGACATGGGTCTTTGTCATGTTGCCGGTGATGCCGGTGAAGAAGCCCTGTTCGGCCACCGTCATGGTCTTGCGGAAGGTGATGCTGTCGCCCGCTGCGGGAAGTGCGCTCATGTTCGGGATCCTTTGGGCTCAGAGGGTCAGGCCGCGCTTGATCACCGAGCGAGCGATCAGCATGCGGTGCACCTCGGAGGTGCCGTCGTAGATGCGGGTGACGCGGGCGTCGCGGTAGATGCGTTCCAGCGGCAGTTCCTTGGTGAAGCCGTAGCCGCCGAAGACCTGGATGCCGCGATCGGCGACCCGGCCCAGCATTTCCGAGGCCTGCACCTTGACCATGGAGACCTTGTCGCGCGGATCCATGCCCTGATCGACCTCCCAGGCGGTGTTGAGCACCATCATGCGGGTCGCAAAGATCTCCATCGCGCTGTCGGCGATCATCTGCTGGACCATCTGGAAATCGCCGATCGGCTGGCCGAACTGCTTCCGGGTGGCGGCGTGTTCGCGCATCATCTCCAGCACGCGCTGCGCCATGCCGACGGCGCGGGCACCGATATGTCCCAGGCGGATGCCGCCCACGTTGGCCATCATGACCTTGAAGCCATTGCCGACCTCGCCCAGCACGTTGCCCTTCGGCACGCGGACATTGTCGAAGAACAGCTCGGCGTGGCCATAGCCGCGGTGGCCCATCATCGGCTGGTTGCGGGCGACCTGGAAGCCGGGGGTGCCCTTGTCGACGATCAGCAGGGTGATGCCGCCGCGCGCGCCCTTCTCGGCATCCGTCACCGCCATGACGATGACGTAATCGGCGATGTCGCCGTCCGAGATGAAGTGCTTGGTGCCGTTCAGCACCCATTCATCCCCGTCCAGCCGGGCATTGGTCTTGATCGCGGCGGCGTCCGAACCCGCGCCCGGTTCGGTGATCGCCATGGCGCAGATCTTCTCTCCGCGCACGGTCGGGTAGAGGTACGTGTCGCGCAGGTCGCCCTTAAACTGCTCCAGCATCGGGTAGACCTGGCCGAAGACACGCCGGATCAGCGCGTCCGAGGTCTGGCCGAGCTGTTCCTCGACCAGGCACATGTCCATGACGCCGAGGCCCGCGCCGCCGACCTCTTCGGACATGTTCATGGCGTAGAAGCCAAGCTCCTGGGCCTCGGCCCGGACGGCCGCCAGCTGCGCGGGCGGGATCTGCGCCGCGTCCTCGGTTGCCTGCTCAAGCGGTTGGACCTTCTCGCGGACGAAACGGCCGACCGCATCGGTGACCATTTTCATCTCTTCGGAAATCGCGAATTCCATCGTGTCTGTTCCTTGACGTTCGGGGCGTGCGGCCTCAGCCGCGCATCTTGTTGGTCTGGACCACGGCGCCGGTCGCGATCAGGCGCTCGATCTCGGCCTCCTCAAGGCCGGCCTCGGCCAGGATCTCGCGGCTCTGGCCGCCCAGGGCGCCGGGCAGGCTGCGCACCGCCGGCACTTCGCCGTCGTAGCGCACCGGGTGCGAGAGCATGACCAGCGGTTCGCCCGCGGCATCGGTTGCATCGGTGAAGGCGGCAAGGTGCTGGATCTGCGGGTTGCCGCGCAGCCCGTCGTAATCCTTGACCTCCTCGTGCCAGACGCCGGCCTCGGTCAGCTTTTCCAGCGCCTCGGCGGTCGTCAGCTTCGCCATGCCCTCGGTCACCTTGCGCGAGATCTCGTCACGCTGGCTGAAGCCGTCCTCGGCCGACAGCGCGGCCAGTTCCGGCAGGTCGAGCGCCCCGGAAAGCTGCGGCGGCGTCGACATGGAGATCATCACATGGCCATCGGTGGTGGCGTAGATGCCGTAGGGCGCGGGGCTGAACCAGGTGCCCATGCCTTCGCGCCCACGGGGGCCGGCATGGTCCGCGCCGTTCATCCAGGCGGTGATCGACTCGCCCTGAAGATCCATTGCGGCCTGCAGCATGTTGACGTCGACGCGGCGCGCGGTGCCGGTGCGCTCGCGCTCGAAGAGGGCGGCAACGATGCCGGCCACGGTCAGTGCGGCGGCGTGGTGGTCGATCGGCACCGACCCCACCATGACCGGGCCGCCCTCCATGCTGCCGGTATGGGCGGCAAGGCCCGCCATCGCCTGCAGCAGCACGTCCTGACCGGGCCGCTTGGCATAGGGGCCATCGACGCCGTAGCCGGTGGTGGTGGCATAGATGATGCGCGGATTGATCCGGCGCATCTCGGCCTCCGACAGGCCCAGCTTTTCAAGCGTGCCGGGGCGGAAGTTCTCCATCACCACATCGGCGGTGGCGATCAGCTTTTTCACCGCCGCGATGCCGTCGGGCGACTTCAGGTCCACCGCGATGGAGCGCTTGTTGCGCCCGGTGGTGATGTGGTTGACCGAGGTCTCTCCCACGAAGCGGTTGGCCACGGCCCAGTTGCGCTGGAACGCGCCGCCCAGCGGCTCCACCGTGATCACGTCCGCGCCAATATCGCCCAGATGCTGCGCCGCCGCCGGGCCCGACAGGAAGTGGTTGAAGCTCAGAACACGGATTCCGTCGAGTGCACCCATGATGATCCCTCTGATGTGTCTTTTCGACTGTTTAGGTCAGTCCCGGCGGCCTTAGAATATAGCTTTCTATAATCATGAAGCGGCAGAGAATTCGTTTTTCAAATACTATGGGCGGCCGCTGGCGGGGCCTGCCGAAGCGGCCCGGAAACCGGCCCCCGTGGCGCCGGTTTTCAGCCTGCGGGGGCCTCGGCCTCCCAGTCGCGTGCAATGGCCTTGCGGCGGATCTTGCCGAAACCGTCGCGGGGCAGGGTGTCGCGCAGGGCCACCTGTTTGGGCACCTCCTGCGGGCTGAGGCGGGTCGCGCAGAACTGCCGCAGGGCCCCGGGATCAAGGGATGTGCCGGGCTTGGCCTCGATGCAGGCGATGACGCGCTGGCCCCATTCGCGGTCCGTGGCGCCGAAGACGACGGCATCGGCCACTGCGGGATGTTGCAGCAGCACGGCCTCGACGGTTTCGGGATGCACCTTGACTCCGCCGGTGTTGATCACGTCATCGCGCCGCCCGCCAAGGTAGAGGTAGCCTTCCCCATCCAGCCAGCCGACATCGCCGATGCTCTGGAAGCCGTCGGCATCGCGCTCGGGGCGGGGGGCATCGGGGCCGGCATAATGGCTGCGCCCGCCCAGGTCGTCGGGGCGCATGAAGATCTCTCCGGCTTCGCCTGCGGGCAGCAGGGTGCCCTCGGGGCTGTAGATGCGGATCTCGGTCTCGAAGCCGCGCCCGACAGATCCGGGATGGGCCAGCCATTCGGCCCCGGTGATCGTGGTCTGGCCGGTATTCTCGCCCGAGCCGTACATCTCGGTCACGCGCCCGGGGCCCAGGGTGTCGATCCAGGCGCGCTTGAGCCAGGGCGCACAGGGCGCGCCGGTGTGATAGAGCGCATGGAGGCTGTCCAGCGTCGCGCCGCTGTCGGCCAGCCGGTCGTGCATCCGCACCATCATGGTCGGCACCAGCATGGCAAAGCCCACCTGATAACGGTCGATCACCTGCAAGGCGCGAAGCGCGTCGAAACGTTCCATCAGCACCAGGCGGTTGCCCTCGAACAGGCCATTCTGGGCCCAGGTGAAGGGCGCGTTGTGGGACATGGCCCCGCAGACCAGCTGCACCTGATCGCAACGGAACCCCAGGCGCGGCGCGACCCGGCCCCAGCTGGCGCCGGGGATGCGGGTGAAGGGGCGGTCGTCACACATCATCTTGGGCAGGCCGGTGGAGCCGCCCGAAAGCACGATCTTGCCGGGGGTCGAAATCCTGTCGGGGACCTCGGTTGCCGGTTGCTGCGTCGCCAGCGTTTCGAAGTCGCTCAGAGAGATGTCGCCGCGTCCGGGCGTCTGGGCGATGACAAGGGCCGCCTTGCTGCGCGCCTTCATGGCCGCCATCCCCTCGGCCTTCATGCCGGGATCGAGGACCATCGTCGTCGCGCCGACCCGCCAGATCGCCACGGCCAGCGCGACATGGGCGGGGATATTGCCCAGGGCAAAGCCCACCACGTCGCCCTGGCCGACTCCGCGCGCGCTCAGCGCCCGGGCAAAGCCGTCGGCCATGTCGTTCAGCGCCGCCCAGCTGAAGACCTGCTCCGGGCCGCTGGCGGGCAGGAAGCGCAGGGCCTCTGCCGCGCCGCGCTCGGCGGCAAGCTGGCGCAGGCGCGCCCCGAAGGAGAGGGGTTCTGTCGTCGTCATGGCCGTGCCACCTTCCGTCTGTTCAGACTTCCTCGAAAAGGATGTCCTGCGCCCCGTCCCAGAGCACCTTCGGGCCGATCTCGGCCAGCTTGTCGAGGTTCGAGGTCAGCGTGATGAAATGGTTCCCGGCAAGCTGCCCCATCTTGGAGGCGAAATGCACGCCGCCATAGGCCAGCAGGATCTCGGTCTCCGAGATGCCGCCGGGATAAAGGACGAACTGGCCCGGGGCGGGATAGCTGGTGTGGTTCTCGTACCCGAGGCCGAAGTCGGTCTCGCCCAGGGGGATCCAGACGCCTTCGCCGCTCCAGCGGACATGCACGACCTTGCTGGTGTAGGGCAGCAGGGCGCGGAAGGCGGCGACGGTGCGGGGCGCGGCCGCTTCCTCGAACCGGGCATCGAAGGAGATGCCGGCGATGGTGACTTTGAGGGATTTGCTCATTGGAGGGGTCTTTCGAAGGATCAGCCGGCAAAGCCGAAGAGATGCGGCAGGAAGAGAGAGATGCCCGGCACGAAGGTGACGAGGATCAGCATGAGGAACATCGCCGCCAGCGGGAGGCCAAGGCGGCGCGCCACCTGCATCACGCTGCGGCCCGCCACGCTGGAGGACACGAAGAGCGAGACGCCGTAGGGCGGCGTCACCGTGCCGATGGCGCAGTTCAGGATCACCACGAGCGAGAAATGCAGCGGATCGACCCCCATCTGCGCCGAGATCGGCAGCAGCACCGGCACCATGATCAGGATCGCGGCGATGGTCTCCATGAACATGCCGACGAAGAGGAACAGCACATTGGCGATGATCAGGAACATCACCTTTGAGGTCGAGACGCTCTGGATCCAGTTGCCCAGCAGCTCGGGGACGTTGGCATTGGCGATCAGCCAGGAGAAGACGCTGGCGGTGCCGATGATCAGCATGACCGCCGCCGAAAGCGAGGCGGTGCGCAGCACCAGGTTCGGCAACGACGACAGTTTCAGGTCGCGGTAGACGAAGGCGCCGATCAGCAGGCCATAGAAGCCCGAGACGGCGGCGGCCTCGGTCGGGGTGAAGACCCCGCCCAGGATGCCGCCCAGGATCACCACCGGCATCCCGGCGGCGGGCAGCGCCTTCCAGGCGGCACGGCCCAGTCGGGGCAGGGTGAAGGGTTCGGCGTCGCGATAGACGGGGCCGCCCTTGCGGGCGGTGAAATAGGCGATCACCATCAGCACCAGGATGCACAGCAGCCCCGGCAGGACACCGGCGAGGAACAGCCCGCCGATCGACACGTTGGAGATCACGGCGAGGATCACCATGGTCAGGCTGGGCGGGATGACCTGCGCGATCGAGCCCGAGCAGGCAATGAGCGCGGCGCCGAAATCGACATCATACCCGCGCCGGCGCAGCTGCGGCTGCATGATCGCCGAGATCGCCGCCGTATCGGCCGAGCCCGAGCCCGAGATCGCCGCCAGCCCGGCGGCGGCCACGCAGCTGACCTGATAGAGCGATCCGACGACCCAGCCGATCAGCGCCGAGGCGAAATCGACGATCCGGCGGGAAATCCCCCCCGCATCCATGATGACGCCCGCGAAGACGAAGAAGGGGATCGCCATCAGCGTGAAGGAGTTCAGCCCCGAAAAGACACGCTGGCTGACGATGGCGACGGGCACATCGGTGGTGGTGACCAGCGCCAGCACCGCCGAGGCGCCCAGCACGAAGACCACCGGGACCCCGATCAGCAGGAAAAGGAAGAATGCGGCAGCAACGACAAGCATGTCAGATGGCCTCCTGGGTCTCGGCTTCGGGCGGCGGGAAGGGCAGCCTCCAGCGCTGGATCACGGAGAGGAGCAGCTCCAGCATCATGTAGGCAGAGCCGATCGGCAGGCAGAGATAGACGTATTTCATCGGCACGCGCATCGCCGGGGACATCTGGAAGGCGCCCATCTTCATCAGCGGCAGGCTGCCCCAGGCCAGCACGCAGAGGAAGGCGGCGATGATCAGCGCGATGACGACCAGTGCCACGCGCGCCAGCGGCAGCGGCAGCTGGGCGGGGATCATGTCGATGGCCACATGCTGGCCGCGCGCCACCGCGACACCGGCGCCCAGAAGCACCAGCCAGACCTGAGAGAAGGTAGCGATTTCAGAGGCCTGCGCGACGGAATAATCGAAGATGTAACGCCCGGCGACCTGGACCAGAACCGCGATCATCATCGCCGAGAACAGCAGGATCACGGCGGCGGACACCAGGTGGCGCAGGGCAAGGCAGAAGCGTTCGAGGAGGGCTAACACGCGCGGGCTCTTTCGTAGGGTCGGTGCGGCCCGGGCGCACCGCGCGCGCCCGGGCGGGTCTTCAGGCCGGAAGGCTTATTTCACGGCGGCCACGAGGTCGAAGATCTTCTTCTGCTCGGGGTTGGTGAGGTATTTCTTCTGGATCGGCGCGGCCGCCTCGCGGAACGGCGTGAGGTCCGGATAGGTCACGTTGGCGCCGGCATCCTTGAGCTTGCCGAGGCTGTCGGCATCGCTTTCGGCATAGGTCGCACGTTCCACCTTGCCCGCTTCGGCCCCCGCCTTGTCGAGCGCGCTCTTCACGGCGTCGGGCAGCTTGTCATACTCGGCCTTGCCCATGACGACGGGGGCGACCAGGTTCAGCCAGCCGACCTGAGCCCAGTTCGGCGCGACCTCGTAGAACTTCTGCGAGTAGTAGTTGGTGTTGGCGGCCTCGGCCCCGTCGACCACGCCGGTCTCGATCGAGCTGTAGAGCTCGGAATAGGCGATCGGGGTCGGGTTGGCGCCGAAGGCCTTGAAGGTGTCGATATGCGCCGGGTTCTGCATGGTGCGGATCTTCATGCCCTTGAGGTCGGCCATGGAGTTGACCGGCTTCTTGCTCATGATGTGGCGCGTACCGGCCGAGAAGATCGCCAGCAGGTGGAAGCCGCGTGCATCCAGCGCATCGGCGATGGCGCCGCGCACCTTGGGATCGCTCAGCGCGCGGTCCATCTGGGCGGCGTCGGTGAACAGGAACGGCAGCGAGAAGACCGAGAGGTCGGGCACGAAGTTGGTCAGGGTGGAGTTCGCGGTGACGGCGATGTCCACGGTGCCCATCTGGGTGCCCTGGATGCTTTCCATCTCGTCGCCCAAGGTGGCGTTGTCGTAGACCTTGATGGTGGCGGCACCGTCGGTGTCGTCGCTCAGCATCTTGGCCATGGCGCGCAGGCCGACACCGTAGGGTTCGGAGGCCTGGGCATTGTGGCTGGCCTTCAGCACGATTTCCTGTGCGCTGGCAGGGCCCGCAACGGCGGCAAAGCCAAGGGCGGCGCAAAGGGCGAGGTTGGTAAGCTTCATCTTGTTATCCTTCGGTATTCTCTCTGTTGGAGCAGTTTTATCCGATGACGGGCACAGGCCTGCCACCGCGATCAGGCCTCTGCAAGCAGCCCGAGTTCGGAAAGGATTGCCGCCAGCTCGGCGCGCTTGGCCTCGGGAAGCGGCAGGCGCGGCGGGCGCGGATCGCCCATGGGACGCCCGGTCATCTGCATCGCCGCCTTGGTCGCCGAGACATAGAGATCGCCTGCCAGCGCATTGATCAGCGGCAGACTCTTCACATAGAGTTGACGGCCTTCCCCGGAGCCATCCACGGTGCGATCGAACATCTGTGCCGAAAGCTTGGGCGCGATGTTGGACATCACCGAGGAATAGCCCTCGGCGCCGGCCAGGTAGCTTTCCCAGGGGTAGTAGCCCGCGAATACCGTCATGCGGCCCTGGCAGGCCTCCAGCAGCTCCGTCATGCGGTGCACGTTCTTCGACGTGTCCTTGATGTAGGAGATGTTGTCGACTTCCGAGAGCCGCCCGACCAGCGCCGCGCTGAGGTCCACGTTGGCGGTGAAGGGGTTGTTGTAAAGCATCACCGGGATCGACAGCGCCTCGGCCACGCGGGTGAAATGCACCACCAGCTCCGCATCGGTCGGAGAGGAGTAGTAGGGCGGCACCAGCATCACGCCATCGGCGCCAAGCGCCTCGGCCTCGCGGCTGAGCGACACGGCCTCATCGGTCCATTCCGCCGCCGTGCCGATCAGCACCGGCACCCGGCCCGCGGCCTGGGTGATGACGGTTTCGGCGACGGCGGTGCGCTCTTCCCGGGTCAGCGAGAGGAATTCGCCGGTGCTGCCCAGCGGGATCAGCCCGTGCACGCCCTCGTCGATCTGCCAGTCCACGTAGCCGCGCAGCGCCTCAAGGTCGACCTGACCCTCCGCCGTGAAGGGGGTGACGCACACCGTGTAGCTGCCCCTGAATGTCATCTCGGTCCTCTCGGCATATCTTAATCGCTTGTGCTCACGCTTGATCTGATCAGATACTGTGTCAACTCATGGAATTCCTATCGGACCTGAGCAGAAGAAAAACCAAGGAGGCCGAACATGCCCTTCATCGAAATCATTGACCGTGACGCGACCGAGGAAATACGGGAACTTGCGACGGAAGGCATGACGGAAGGGCTGTGCGAAGCCTTCGGAATCGCCCCCGAAATCGTGACCTGCTATTATTTTTCGAGCCCGAACTATTCCTACGGACATGCCGGAAAATACGGCGATAAAGCTGAAATATTCCGCACTTTCATAAAAATTCACGCCTTTCCCCGCCCCCAGGAGGTCAAGGCCGCAGCGGCCCGCGCCCTTACCAGCGCGGTGGTTGACGCCTATGGGGTGAGTCCCAAGAGCGTGGTCGTCTACTTCTGCGACCGCGATCCGGGCGATGCTTTCCACGCCGGTGTCGCCTCGGCTTGACCCGGGCTGGCGACGCCGTGTAGCTGATGATCAAATATATCTAAATTTAACCTAACGGAGATCACATTGGATCAGTTCTACAGCGAAGAGCAGCGCATGGTGCGCGAGACCGCCCGTCGGCTTTCCGATGACGTGGTCGCCCCCGCCGCCGCTGCCATCGACCGCGAGGACACCTTCCCCCGCGCGGTCTACGAGACGCTGGCCGAACAGGGCCTGTTCGGGGTCGCACTGCCCGAGGAGGCCGGCGGCGTCGGCCTGGATGCCATGGCCGCCTGCATCGTGATGGAAGAGATCGCGCGCGGCTCGGGTGCCGTGGGCAATGCCTTCGCCATCCCGGTCGAGGCCGCGCTGTTCCTGAACCACCACGGCAGCGCGCAGCACAAGGCGCTGATCCCCGGCATCCTGGAAGGCAGGACCATTCCCGCGACCTCGGTGACCGAACCCGACTTCGGCTCCGACGTGGCGGCGATGCGGACCACCGCGATCCGCGACGGCGACCACTACGTCATCAAGGGCACCAAGGCCTGGGTCACCTTCGGCCAGGTCGCCGATGTCATCATGGTCTTCGCCAAGACCGACCCCGAGGCCGGCCACCGCGGCATCTCCTGCATCCTGGTCGAGACCGACCGCCCCGGCGTGCATCGCGGCAAGTCCGAGGAGCTGCTGGGCATGCATGGCCTGGCCGAATGCATGGTCAGCTTCGACGAGGTCCGCGTACCGGTCACCAACCTGATCGGCACCGAGGGCGGCGCCTTCAAGATGGCGATGGAGAATTTCAACTTCTCGCGCCTGATGATGTCTTCCATGGCGCTTGGCATGGCCCAGGCGGCGATGGAGGATGCGGTGGCCTATGCCCATGACCGCAAGCAGTTCGGCAAGCCGATCTTCGAACACCAGGCGGTGCAGTTCATGATCGCCGACATGGCCAAGGACATCGCCGCCGCACGCCTGCTGATCCACAATGCCGCGAAGCTTTATGATGCCGGTCACCCGATCGCGCTGGAGGCCGCGCAGGCCAAGCTCTTTACCACCGACATGGCGCAGGTGCACATTTCCAACGCCCTCCAGATCCACGGCGGCAACGGCTATTCGCGCGAATTCCGCATCGAGCGGCTGTTCCGTGACGTCCGCCTCAGCCAGATCTATGAAGGCACCAACCAGATCCAGCGCATGATCATCGCGCGCCAGGTACAGAAAGCCTACGCATGAGCCTGTTCTTCGAAGACGTGCAGATCGGGGCACGCTACACCACCTCGAGCCACGAGATCACCGTGGCCGGCATTGCCGACTTCTGCCGGCTGACCCTCGATCACCATCCGCTGCACACCGACGCGGCCTATGCGAAGCAGGCCGGCTTCCCCGGCATCATCGCCCATGGCCTGTACGGCCTGTCGCTGATGGAGGGCCTCAAGACCGAGCTGAAGCTTTACGAGGAAAGCTCCATCGCTTCGCTGGGCTGGAACGACGTGCGTTTCCTGCACCCGATCGTCGCCGGTGACAGCGTCCATGTGGAGATGGAATTCACCGCCAAGCGCGAGAGCAGCTCGCGCCCGGCGGGGATCATCACCGAGGCCGTGCGGCTCTTGCGCAGCGATGGCAAACTGCTGATCAACTCGGAACATATCTCCTTGATTCGCAAGGCGGACTGACGGAAGCTGCTGGAATGCCGAACGATACGCTCTCGCTTGAAACTGCCCAGAACTCCGTGGATCAGGCCACCCGCCTGATCCGCGAGGACATCCTGTCGGGAAAGATCGAGCCCGGCGCCCGCCTGAAGACCGCCGAGCTGGCCAAGCGCCTCGGCTTCTCGACCATGCCGCTGCGCGAGGCGCTGCGCAAGCTCGAGGGCGAGGGGCTGGTGGAGATCGAGCCGAACCGGGGCGCCACCGTGCGCCAGCTGGACCGGACCTATGTCTCGGACCTGTTCGAGTTGAACACCGAGCTGCGCATCTTCGCGGTGCGCCGCGGCATGGAAAGCCTGACGCTGGAGCGCATCCGCGAACTGGAAGACCTGGCCGAAAGCTACCACACCCAGATCCTGGCCGGAGAGGACATTGCCGCCATCGAGACCAACCGCCGCTTCGATGCCCGACTGGTGGAATTCGGCGGCAACCGCGAGGCATTGCGGATCTTCCTGCGCGGCTGGGACACGATCTTTGCTTTCCGGCGGAACTTCGGCTACGGCGCCGGGCGCCGCAGCATCATGGCCGAGGAAATGCGCCTGCTGATAAAGGCCCTGCGCAAGCACGACATGGCCACCGCAGAGGCGATCCTGCGGATGCAGAACGCCGCCATGATGGAAGACCTGGTGTCGCGGATCACGCCCTAGGTCGTGTTGACAAAAGGGATTCACATCAGGCTTTGAGCATGATTCAAGCTGGCATCTGCGATGGAGACCAGCTTGGCACGAGACCTTATGTCGGACGAGGAATGGGCGTTCTTTGAGCACTTCATCCTCGCCGTCCGCGCCCAGAACGGGCGCAAACCCACCAACCACCGCCTCGTTCTTGATGGGATTTTCTGGATTGCCCGAACCGGGGCGCCATGGCGCGATCTTCCCGGGGAGTTCGGCAAATGGTCGAGCGTCTATCGGCAATTCCGGCGCTGGAGGTTGGCCGGGCTCTGGGAGGACATCACGGAGGCACTGAACCAGAGCGGAGCCGTGCCAAGCGCCCTGCAGATGATCGACATCACGGTGATCCGCGCCCACCATCCACTGCCCGACAGGGCATTGCGCGAGCAATGTCCCGATAGGGAGACAGCGGGCGCTAAAGGGGGACTCCACGACAGGGTTTCGGCCTTTCTCGAACGTCCGGTGGGAAAACGATCCGCAGGATCGTTTTCTGGACCACCTCCCACTTTACGACCAAGATCCACCTCCTCGTCAATGCACACGGGCGTCCCATGAGGACAGAGATCACGCCAGGCCAGACGTCGGACTATCTCGGTTTCGATCTGGTGATGGCGGATAATCTGCCCCGCCCGAGCGTGCTGCTCGCGGATCGCGGCTACGATGCAGACAAGATCAGAGACGGCATGGAGGCGCGCAACGTTCTGCCCATGATACCCCTCTCGGGACATCGCTGTGCAATGCCCTGCCGGGCAAGGGATGCGCAAGTCCCGCAAGAAGCGGACTGGTGTCGATCGCTCGCTGTATCGCCTGCGGAATCTGGTCGAGCGCTGCTTCAACAAACTCAAGAACGCCAGGCGTGTCGCGACCCGCTACGACAAGACGGCGGAAAGCTTCCTCGGCTTCATTGACATCACGTCGATCCGTCCCTGGATCCGCCATTTGTCAACATGACCTAGCACTCAAGCCACATCCCCGTCAGACGGTCCTCCCCGGAGGCGTACGAAGCTGGCGGCTTTACGAAAAGATATTCTGAGAGGATGCATGTGCACGGGGCAGGAAACCATCCCTTCATCACGGGAGTTTAGCGGTCCGTGTCCGGAGCGCGTCAGTGCGGCAATGCCTCGAGAAACCGCATGGGCTGCCCTTTGGCTGGCGTCAGCAGCTCTCCCTGCCACATCACCCGATGCCCGCGAACCACGGTGCCCACCGGCCAGCCGGTGACCGTCACGCCATCATAGGGCGTCCAGCCCGCCCGCGAGGCAATCCAGTCATTTGTAATCGTCTCGCGGCGCTTCAGGTCCACGATCGTCAGATCGGCGTCGTACCCTACGGCGATGCGTCCCTTTCCCGCGATTCCGAACAGACGGTTGGCCCCGGCACTGGTCATGTCGACGAAGCGGGCAAGGCTCATCCGGCCCGCGTTGACATGGTCCAGCATTGTCGGCACCAGCGTCTGGACGCCGGTCATTCCGGAATGGCTTTGTGGATAGGGCAGGTCCTTTTCCGCCCGTGTGTGTGGCGCATGGTCGGAGCCAAGGATATCGGCGACCCCGTTCTCCACGCCTTGCCAGATCCGCCTGCGCTGCACCCCGTCGCGGATCGGAGGATTCATCTGCGCGTAATTGCCAAGGCGGGCATAGGCGGTGTCATCCAGCGTCAGGTGATGCGGCGTGACCTCGACGCTGGCCACGTCCTTGTGGTCGGCCAGGAACTCCATCTCCTCGCCGGTCGAAACGTGCAGGACATGGATGCGCTTGCCTGTCTTCTTAGCCAGGGCGACCAGCCGTCTGGTCGAACTCAGCGCAACCTCGGGAGAGCGCCAGACGGGGTGGCTGGAAGGATCACCCGGCACCCGCAGGGGCTTGCGCTGTTCCAGCATGTATTCGTCTTCGCTATGAAAGGCGGCTCGGCGCGAGAGCGCGGAGAGGATCGCCTCGATCCCCGCGTCGTCCTGCACCAGAAGCGCGCCAGTCGATGAGCCCATGAAGACTTTGATCCCGGCGCAACCGGGCAGCTTTTCCAGCATCGCAAGCTCGGAAATGTTGTCGTGGGTGCCGCCGATGTAAAAGGCGAAATCGCAATGCATCCGGCCTGTGGCCGAGGCGATCTTGGCCTCGAAAGCCTCCTGCGTTGTCGTCAGGGGATCCGTGTTGGGCATCTCGAAGACCCCGGTCACGCCGCCCATGACGGCCCCGAGAGAGCCGGTTTCAAGATCTTCCTTGTGGGTCAGGCCGGGGTCGCGGAAATGGACCTGCGTGTCGATGACACCCGGCAGGATGTGCAGGCCAGTGCAGTCTTCCACATGTGTCGCAGTATCACCGCTCAGGCAGCCAAGCGCGGCGATGCGCCCGGCGCGCACCCCGATGTCAGCGGAGCTGACACCGTCCTGATTGGCAATCGTGCCGTTTCTGAAAAGGGTATCATAGTGGGCCATGATCGTAGCTTTCCTGTTCTCTTTCAGGTCACGCGCGCCTTCCTGCGGGGCGGTCCTGTGTGATCGGACTGTGAGGGGCGCCTAGACCCTCCTCCCCGGGAACGGGGTGGCAAGCAGTTGGGGTGCAATCGGATCATCGATCGCCACGGCGACCGAGGTCAGCCCCATTTCTCCCAGGCGCGAAGGCAACCCATGGCCTGGCGGTTCCGCAAGGCGGAAACGCTCGGCCCTCGTTTCGTTGCGCGTGATGAGGGTTGCGCGATCCCCGTCAGAGCGGATGACCGCATCTATCCCCGCGGGTATCGCGACCGGGGGCCGTTCCAGTACAATGACTTCCGGCGTGCCGGTCTCTACGCGATGGAAGAAGCCCGACATCAGTGTCCTCGCCTCTTCGGCGCCAAGGCCGACCTCTACATCGACACCTGCCGCCCGCAACCTGGCAACGCCACCACCGTTCACCCTCGGATCTGGATCCTGAATGGCGCAGACGACCCGCGAAACGCGGGCCGCAATGATGGCATCGGCACAGGGAGGCGTTCTTCCCCAATGGCAGCAGGGCTCCAGCGTGACATAAAGCGTGGCCCCCGCCGCAGCGGAACCGGCAAGTTCCAGTGCCTTGCGTTCTGCATGAGGGCGACCGCCCGGATCCGTGGCCGCCTCGGCGATCAGGTCATCGTTGCGGGCTATGACACAGCCAACGGGCGGGTTCGGCCAGACATGCCCGCGCATCCCTGCGGCCAGGGTCAGCGCATGTTGCATCCAGTGCAGGTGTCACAGCTGGGTCGGATTGGGGGCATCGCCATAGACCTTGAGTGGGTCAAAGGTTTTCCGATCCTCGACAAATGCCAGCGGTTTGCCCGCGTCGGTCCCGACAGGCAGGGCGCGATAGAAACAGGAGCGATAGCCGACATGGCAGGACGCGCCCGAACCGGTGACCTTCACGCTGAGCCAGATCGCATCCTGATCGTCGTCGATACGCGCTTCGACCACCTTCTGCAGCAGGCCGGATGTGGCACCCTTGTGCCAGACGCTTTGCCGCGATCGGCTGAAGTAATGCGCCTCGCCGGTGGTGATTGTCAGGCGCAGCGCTTCGTCGTTCATCCAGCCCAGCATCAGGACCTCGCCGCTACGGGCATCGGTGGTGATGCAGGGCAGCAGGCCATCCGATCCAAACTTGGGTGAGAGGTCAGTCCCTTCCTCGACCTGTTCGACAGAGGTTCGCGGTTGGAATGTCAGATTTGTCGTCACTGCGTTTGGTCTCTTGTGTAATGTTATAATGTAACATACTCCTGTTTGGCCGATCAGGTTGGAGAAGTAAAGAGATGGCGCAGCCAAGGGTATCCGAGAGCGTTCAAGGAATTGAAATCACGTTGTTCTTTGAGGCGGTTAGTTGAAGATGTTACGTCTTTTCAACTCTATGGGGCGCAGGGTTGAACCTTTCGTTCCGCGGGATCCCGGACAGCTGCGCATGTACGTCTGCGGGCCGACGGTCTATTCCTATGCCCATATCGGCAACGCGCGGCCCGCGGTCGTATTCGACGTTCTGACACGGGTGCTGCGCGCCCGGTTCCCGCGGCTGACCTATGCGCGCAACATCACCGATGTGGATGACAAGATCATCGCAGCGGCCGCCGCTGCCGGTGTCCCCTGTGACGCGATTTCGGCCCGTTTCACCGCCGCCTATCACGCTGACCTTGCCGCCCTGGGCGTCCTGCCGCCGGATGTCGAGCCGCGCGCGACGGACCACATTTCACAGATGATCGCGATCATCGAAGAGCTGATCGCCGCAGGTCACGCCTATGCCGCCGAAGGCCACGCGCTGTTCCATGTCCCGAGTTTTGCCGCCTATGGCCGCCTATCAGGTGCAAATCCCGATGAAATACGTGCCGGTGCCCGGGTCGAGGTTGCGCCCTGGAAGCGCGACCCGCGTGATTTCGTGCTCTGGAAACCTTCACAGGCCGGGCAGCCGGGGTGGGACAGCCCCTGGGGCTTTGGCCGCCCTGGGTGGCATATCGAATGCACGGCCATGATCCGCACCCATCTGGGGGATCACATCGACATCCATGGCGGCGGGATCGACCTGCGCTTTCCGCATCATGAGAACGAGATCGCCCAGGGTACCGATGCGCGGTTCTGGGTCCATAACGGCCATGTCACCGTGTCGGGGGCCAAGATGTCGAAGTCTCTCGGCAATGTCCTTCTGGTGCGGGATCTGCTGGCGGACATGCCGGGCGAGGCGATCCGCTATGCGCTTTTGTCCGCGCAGTACCGCCAGCCTCTGGACTGGACGGACGAGACGCCGCACGCCGCGCGGGCGGCGCTTGACCGACTTTACGGAGCGCTGCGCGATCAGCCACCCGCCGAGGCGCAGGATGAGGACATGGCGCCGGTGCGCGCCGCGCTCGATGACGATCTGAACGCGCCAGCAGCGCTGGCTGCGCTTCATGCGCTTGCGGGGCAAATCCACGCCGCCACCGATCCAGCCCGGCGGGCCGAGCTTGCGGCGGCCTTGCGGCAAGCGGGCGGGCTTCTGGGGTTGCTGGAGCAGGACCCGACCGCCTGGAGCCAGGCCGGTGCGGCCGATGTAGCCCGGATTGAAGCGCTCATCGCCGAACGCGCCTGCGCCCGTGCCGCGCACGACTGGGCCCGTGCGGATGCGCTGCGCGACAAGCTGACCGCTATGGGGGTCGAGATCGAGGACGCTGACGGTGAAAGCCGTTGGCGGGTGAGGGCATGAGGGCGGCGATTGTCTGGCTTCTGGTCCTGCCGTTCCGGGGCTACCGGCTGTTCCTGTCGCCCTGGCTGGGCCATGCCTGCCGGTTTCAGCCGACCTGTTCTGCCTATGCCATCGAGGTGCTGGAAGCCCACGGGCCCCTGCGTGGGCTGTGGCTGACGATCTGCCGCGTAGCGCGATGCAATCCATGGGGCGGGTCAGGATACGACCCGGTGCCGCCCGTCCCGAACCGAAAGGCCACGAAATGATCCACATCCGTCTTCCCGACGGGGCCAGTCGCGCCCTGTCCGCGTCCAGCACCGCCGCCGATCTGGCGGCCTCCATCGGGCCGAGCCTTGCCAAACGCACGGTGGCCGCGATTGTGGACGGGCGGCTGAGCGACCTGTCCGCGCCGCTGCCCGATGGCGCGGCGGTGGAGCTGGTTGCGCGCGATGACCCCCGCGCGCTTGACCTGATCCGCCACGACCTGGCCCATGTGCTGGCCGAAGCGGTGCAGGCCCTTTGGCCCGGGACGCGCACGGCGATCGGCCCGGCCATCGAACATGGCTTCTACTACGATTTCGACCGCGAAACGCCCTTCACGCCCGAAGACCTGCCGGTCATCGAGAAGAAGATGCGCGAAATCATCGCCGCCCGCACCCCCTTCACCTGCGAGGAATGGGGGCGGGAGGAAGCCCGCGCCCATTTCGAGGCCGCGGGCGAGCCCTACAAGATCGCGCTGCTTGACGCGATCCCCAAGGGAGAGCCGGTCACGATCTATCGGCAGGGCGACTGGCTGGACCTGTGTCGTGGCCCCCATATGCGCACGACGGGCGATGCCGGGACGGCTTTCAGGCTGACGCGTGTTGCCGGGGCCTATTGGCGGGGCGATGCGAACAACAAGATGCTCAGTCGGATCTATGGCGTGGCCTTCGCGGATAAGGTGGCGCTCGAGGCCCATATGACCATGATGGCCGAGGCCGAAAAGCGCGACCACCGGCGGCTTGGCCGCGAGATGAACCTGTTTCATTTCGAGGAGGTCGCCCCGGGATCTGTCTTCTGGCACCCGAATGGCTGGCGGCTGTTCCAGACGCTGATCGGCTACATGCGCGCGCGTCAGGAAGAGGCCGGCTATGTCGAGGTGAATTCGCCCGACATCATGGACCGCAGCCTGTGGGAGACCTCTGGTCACTGGCAGAATTACCGTGAAAACATGTTCCTGGCCAAAACCCAGGATGACCGCGACTATGCGCTGAAGCCGATGAACTGCCCCGGTCACATGCTGATCTACGGGCAGGGCACCAAGAGCTATCGTGATCTGCCGCTGAAGCTGGCCGAATTCGGCAAGGTGCATCGATATGAGCCATCGGGCGCGCTGCACGGGTTGCTCAGGGTGCGCAGCTTCACCCAGGACGATGCGCATATCTATTGCACCCCCGGGCAGCTGACCGAGGAATGCCTGAAGGTCAACGACCTGGTGATGTCGATCTATCGCGATTTCGGCTTCGGGGACGTGCGTATCAAGCTCTCCACCCGGCCCGAAAACCGAATCGGAAGCGAGGAAAGCTGGGATCGCTCCGAGGGGGCATTGCGCGAGGCTCTCGACCAGGCCGGGCATCCCTATACGATCTTCGAAGGGGAGGGGGCCTTCTACGGCCCCAAGCTGGAATACGTTCTGCGGGATGCCATCGGACGGGACTGGCAATGCGGAACGCTGCAGGTCGATTTCAATCTGCCCGAGCGTTTTGGCTCGACCTATGTCGCGCCCTCGGGGGAAAAGCTGGCGCCGGTCATGCTGCACCGGGCACTGTTCGGGTCGCTGGAGCGCTTCACCGGCATCCTGATCGAACACCATGCCGGTCACCTGCCGCTCTGGCTAGCGCCCATCCAGGTCGTGGTCGCGACCGTCACCGAGGCTGCCGATGGATGGGCGACCGAGGTGGCGAAGGTGCTTCGGGCATCCGGGTTGCGTGTCGAGACCGATCTGCGCAACGAGAAGATCGGCTACAAGGTGCGTGAACATGCGCTGAGGAAGGTGCCTGTTCAGATCGCCCTCGGTGCTCGGGAGGCCGAGCAGGGAACTGTCACGATCCGCCGCCACGGCACCGAGGGGACGCGGACGCTGGATCTTGGGGAGGCCGTTGATTGTCTGGCACGGCAGGCGCGTCCCCCCCGGGAGCTGGGCTGATGACGACGCCTGGGGAACAGATGCAGGCGGACGTGCTTGCCATATTGCGCCGCCGCAATGTGGCCCTGTCAGCCTATAAGGTGCTGGAGGCGTTGCGGGACGCCCATCCGAAGATTGCGCCGCCGGCCGTCTATCGGGCGCTTTCCTCGCTGACGAGCAAGGGCCAGGCCCATCGGGTCGAGTCACTGAAGGCCTATGTCGCCTGTCAGAGCAAGGTGCATGCGAGCGCTTCCATCCTGTCGATCTGCGAGAGCTGCGGGTACGTCGAGGAGCACCTCGCAGGCGAGGTAGTGGAGGCTGTCTCCCACGTCGTTGCCGAAACCGGATTCAGCTCGCAACACCATGTCATCGAGGTTCATGGCATCTGTGCGGCCTGCAACGCGCGCATGCCTGCGCCGGAGGGGGTAGGGGCCGGAGGCTCTCCGCAATAGCTGATCCGATGCCCCCCAAGCTGGAGGCTGTTTGCTGTCCGCTGCCAACTGCGCGGCCAGCGGCGTGGCGGCATCGGACCGCCCGCCAGTCGATACTGTATCAAAGAGCAGGTTTACCTGGATATGAACGCCGAACTTCCCGATATTTCGCTTTCCGAGACGGCCTCCGCCCGGCTTCCTCTTGGCTGGGTGGGCATGCAGGGCATTGACTTGCCCTTGCAAGTCTCGGAGCCCGATTGCCCGGCCAATTTGCATGCCCGTGTCGATATGCAGGTCGACCTTCCGCGCCCGGAGGCCAAAGGCATCCACATGTCGCGGCTCTATCGACTGCTCGATGCGTTCGGTGCAGACACCGCCGTGTCCCCTGGCGCTCTCAAGGGGCTTCTTCATCGCATGCTCGACAGCCATGCCGATTGTGGCAGCGGCAATGCGCGGCTGCGCATAGAGTTCAACCTGCTGATCCGCCGGCCCGCCTTGGTGACCGATGGTCTGGCCGGTTGGAAGTCCTATCCGGTGCAGATCGATGCAAGCCTGATCAAGGGGCGGTTTTCCTGCCGGACCGAGGTCTGCGTTGTTTACTCCTCGACCTGTCCCTGCTCGGCCGCGCTTTCGCGACAGGTGGTCGCAGAGGCCTTTCGGGAGGCGTGTGCGGGTCGCAAAGAGGTAAGCCCGGATGAGATCGCGGCATGGCTTAACATACACGCAACTGCGGCGACGCCCCATAGTCAGCGCAGTGAGGCCCGGGTTTCGGTCTCCCAAGATCCTGAACGAGAGGATCGGCTCGGGTTGGTCGCCCTTATTGATCAGATCGAAGCGGCCGTACAGACCCCGGTACAGACAGGCGTGAAGCGCGCAGATGAGCAGGCCTTTGCGGTGCTCAATGGGCGCAACCTGATGTTTGTCGAAGATGCTGCGCGGCGTATCGCCTGTGCCTTGGACGGGTTCCATGCGCCGAAGGTCCATGTGCGCCATATCGAGAGCCTTCATCCCCATGACGCTGTCGCCTGGGCCGAACCGGACGCGGCGGGGAGCTTGGCAGAGGGTCTGGGAGGGGCGCCATGACCCTGAGGAACCAGGCATTTGTCGTCGGCGCCTACGAGCATCCTACCCGTGACGCGACGCGCATTCCGCTCGCGCAATTGCATGCCGAAGTTGCCGTCGGCGCCCTGGCCGATGCAGGGCTCACCCTCAGCGATGTTGATGGATACTTCTGTGCGGGCGACGTGGCGGGCTGGGACGCGCCGGGCTGTGGCCCATTTTCGATGGTTGAATACCTCGGGCTGGATCTCCGGCATCTGGACACCACGGAAAGCTGGGGATCGGCCTATATCAACCATGTCTCCCATGCCGTTCAGGCCATCGTGGCGGGCAAGTGCCGGGTCGCGCTGATCACCCAAGCGGGTCGTCCCCGGGCTGAGCGCCTCTCGCCCGAGCGCATGCATGCAGAGCAGACACAATCGGCGCATGAAGCGCAGTTTGAACTGCCTTATGGCCCGGTTGTCACCAACATGTATGGGATGGTGGCTGCTCGGCACATGTACGAACATGGGACCACGCCAGAACAACTTGCCTGGATCAAGGTTGCCGCGTCACACCACGCGCAGCACAATCCCAATGCGATGCTTCGCCAGGTCGTGACGGTGGAGGATGTCCTCGCCTCGCCGATGGTCGCAACCCCTTTGCACCGGTTGGATTGCTGCGTCATCAGCGACGGCGGAGGGGCTCTGGTCATTGTCCACCCGGACGTGGCCCGGGCGCTCGACCGACCGATGATCACCCCAACAGGAGCGGGATTCACGGTCAAGCATCTGAACGGAGGCTATTTCGACATTCTCGAATCCGGTGGCGTGAAATCGGGCGCAGAGGCTTTCGCCGAAGCAGGTGTGAGGCCAGAGGACATTCGTTATGCGTCGATCTACGACAGCTTCACGATCACCGTGCTCGTTCAACTCGAAAACCTCGGGTTCTGTCCGGTCGGCCAGGGCGGTCGGTTCGTGGCAGACGGAAACCTGATTGCCGGGGTTGGCCGACTTGCGATCAACACGGATGGCGGCGGCCTTTGCAGCAATCATCCCGGCAATCGAGGGGGCATGACGAAGCTGATCGAGGCGGTGCGGCAGCTCCGCGGCGAGGCGCATCCGGCAGTGCAGGTGCCCGATTGCGGCTTGGCTCTTGTGCATGGCACCGGGGGACAGCTCGCGTCCCGGCACGGCAGCGCAACTCTCATTCTTGAAAGGGTTTGAAATGAGCGGAACCACGCTTCCAATCGCCCCGGAGCCGACGTCGGAAACCGCCGAGTTCTGGGATGCGGCCAACGAAGGTCGTCTGCTGCTGAAGCGCTGCCTGGGTTCGGGACGTGCCTTTCATCCCCCGCGGCGGATCAGCCCCTTTACCGGGCGTCCGGAAACGGAATGGTTCGAGGCCAGCGGGGCAGGGAAGATCTATGCCTTCAGCATTACACAGCGCTGCGGCGCGCCCCACTGCATCGCCTATGTCAAGCTGGCCGAGGGCCCGATCATTTTGAGCGCTCTGACAGAGTGTGATGTCAGCAGTGTTCAAATTGGGGAGCCTGTAAAGGTGACCTTTGTTCCAAGTGCCAGCGGCCAGCTGTTGCCGATGTTCACGCTGATCAGCAACGAGGGACAATCTGGACGAGGCGGTGCAGGCCTGGGGCACCAAGGCCCAGCCACGGCGCGGTTTCTGGACAAAAGACAGACGGAAGGAAAATAGATGCAGATCACGCAAGAAGAGATCGAACAGGCCCTGGTGACATGGGGCAATGGTAAGATCGCCATCTCGAAGGCCTTCGAGGAGGGCGGCATCGAGGCCGCTCGCAAGGTCGCGTCGGCCAATCTGGACAGCTACTATGGGTACAACCTCGGACCCGTGCTGTTCAAACCGACCATGTCGAGCGGCGAACAGACCTTCCGCCCGACAAAGGCCGGCGCCCTGGCCTATTTCTGTGGCCATTCCGAGGAATATCCGCTCGACAACGGTTTCGCGATCATGGGCTGGCGTGCGACCGAGAACATCACCTCCACCACGTTCATCCAGGGCGATATCGCGATGTGGATGGGCTGGATCAAGCTCACCAACAGGGACGGCTCCGTGACCACGGTCGACAAGAGCTTCGGCTACAAGAAGGACGAGACCGGCACGCTGCGCATCGTCCTGCATCACTCGTCGCTGCCTTACCGGCCGCCGGAGCCAAGCTGATGGTCCCAGAAGAGTTGAAGCGATGCATCGCCGTTGGATCCAGTCCCGAAGCTCTCGCGGCAATTCACCGGCCAGGTGCTGCCGCCGCACTCTGGGAGCGAAGCCCGCTTAGCCGTTTCCAACACTGGATCGACTCGCTGCCGCCAGAGCAGTTGCCGCGCGCCCGCGTCATCCTGAGGCCCAAAGCGGTGTGCGACGCGCTGATCGAGATCACCCGCTTCTGCGGAACCCCAGAGGGACCGGAGAACAACATGCTGATCGAGGATGCCTCGGCGCTGGCACTGATCTTTTCCGACGTCATGAATTGCCCCTACCTGCAGCTGCGCCTCGACGTTGTGCAGACCAACGCCTGCCGGAAGTTTCATGTTGACGCGGTGACGGCCCGGCTGATCTGCACCTATCGGGGAACGGGGACGCAATACGGGATCTCCGGCGATGGAAGTGATCCCACCAAGGTCATGACCGTCCCGACCGGGTCGCCCGTCATCCTGCGTGGGACACGGTGGCCGGAAGCCCCGCTCTCCGGTCTTTTGCATCGCTCGCCGCCGATCGCCGGAACCGGGGAAACACGACTGCTGCTAGTGCTCGATCCGGTCGAAGACCCCGCGCAGGCAAGCGAGGTTGCGTACCTCCACTGAGCGCCGCGCCCCCGAGGCTTCGTGTTTCCGGGGGCAAGGATCGCAAGGCATCACTCCGCCCGCGTGCCCGAGGTCGCAAAGCGCGCCCGGTAGTCGCGCGGCGACAGAGAGAACCGGCGCTGAAAGGTCTTGCGCATCTGTTCGTCCGTGCGAAACCCCGCCCTGTAGGCCACGGCCTTTAGCGGCAAGTCGGTATCGAGCAGCAGCGCCTTTGCCCGGTCGCAGCGCAGGCGCTCCAACGTTGCTATCGGGGATGCACCGATTTCGGCCGTGAAGGCGCGGGTGAGGCTGCGCACGCTCATGCCCTGTTGTGAGGCAATCTCTTCCAGTGTCAAAGGCTGATCAAGCCGCTCGTTCATCCAGGTGAGAACGTCTCGCATGCCGGCCGGGTTGGACGTCTGGCCGGTTAGTAGGGTGCTGAACTGAGACTGGCCGCCGGGCCGTTTAAGGTACATCACCATGTCCCGTGCCACGGCCAGAGCAATGTCGCGGCCATAGTCCTGTTCGACGAAGGCCAGTGTAAGATCGATTGCGGCTGTCACCCCGGCCGAAGTCCAGAAACTGCCCTCCTGCACGAAGATCGCGTCGGCATCCACCTCGACCTCGGCAAAGCGTTGGCGCAACTGGTCCGCGTATTTCCAGTGGGTCGCCGCCCGCTTACCTTCCAGCAGACCGGCCTCAGCCAGAAAGAATGACCCCGTGCAGAGCGCCGCGCAGCGGAGCACCGCAGGGCCGTGTTCCCGGCACCAAGCTACCAGAGCCGTTTCGCGCGCCAGGGCCTCTTCGATCCGGGCGGAGCCGGCAATCAGCACAGTGTCGCGGGCAGCCAGATCCTTCAACGCCACGCTGGCCTCGATCGATATCAGCGTGTCGGATGGAACGGGCCCGGATTGCGGTGCGGCTATGGTCACATCATAGCCGCCCGGACGCCCCGTAGCAGCGAGTTGCTGGGAGGCATAGCCCAGCACACTCAGGGGGCCGGTTGCTTCCAGCGTCTTGAAGCCGGGGTAGATGATCAGCGTGACCTGGCGTCGCTGATCCGATGTCTCGGTCCGTTCGTGCTCTCTTGGCATGCTTGGTCCTGCGGTGGCCAGTATGGCGCGTTGACTGGCCAGATGGCGTGGGTCAGTTCGCTCGTGTCGGGGGTGTTACGGTGTAACACTTGCGACCAGTAGGACAACAAGGAAACCCACCATGAAGATCCGCGCCGCCGTTGCCTGGGAGCCGAACCGCCCCCTCGAAATCGAGGAAATCGACCTTGATGGTCCCAAGGAAGGTGAGGTCCTGATCCGTATCGTCACGACCAGCCTGTGCCATACCGACATGTTCACCCTTTCGGGTGCTGACCCCGAAGGGCTGTTCCCCGCCGTCCTCGGTCACGAGGCCGTCGGTATCGTCGAGGAGCTGGGTGCCGGTGTGACCTCGGTCAAGCCGGGCGATCACGTGATCCCGCTCTACACCCCGGAGGATCCGAACTGCCCCTACATCAAGTCCGGCAAGACGAACCTCTGCCAGACCATACGCAAGACCCAAGGGCAGGGCGTGATGCCCGATGGCACCTCGCGCTTCAGCTACAAGGGCAAGAAGATCCATCACTACATGGGCACCTCGACTTTCGCGGAATACACTGTGCTGCCCGAGATCGCCGTGGCCAAGATCAGCAAGGAGGCGCCGCTCTCCAAGGCAAGTGTCATGGGCTGCGCGATCCCGACCGGCATGGGCGCTGTGCGTAACACGGCCAAGGTCGAAATCGGCGCAACGGTTGCCGTCTTTGGCCTGGGCGCCGTCGGCATGGCGGTTACCCAGGGCGCCAAGATGCAGGGCGCATCGCGCATCATCGGCATCGATACCAATCCCGAGAAGTTCGCCCTGGCGCGGCAACTCGGCGCGACCGAATGCATCAACCCCGCCGATTTCTCACAACCGATCCAGGACATCATCGTCGAGATGACGAATGGCGGTGTCGACTATAGTTTCGAGTGCATCGGCAATGTGAACGTCATGCGTTCGGCCCTGGAATGCTGCCACAAGGGATGGGGTGAATGCACCGTCATCGGCGTGGCTGGCGCGGGTGAGGAAATTGCCACGCGCCCCTTCCAGCTGGTCACGGGCCGTGTCTGGCGCGGATCGGCCTTTGGTGGCGTTTTGGGGCGCAGCCAGTTGCCGGGCATGGTGGATGAATGGCTGCGGGGTGATTTCGACGTCGACCCCTACATCACCCACAACATGACCCATGAACAGATAAATACAGCGTTTGATCTGCTGCATGCGGGAAAGTCGATCCGCTCGGTGATCCATTTCCAGCCGAGCGAGACAATGGTGAAGAACGATCTGCCGGGCGTGATCGTGCCCGCATGATCGCACCTTTCAGGATGTTCATGTCCGAGACTTGAGCAGAAGGGGCCCGCGCCGCCATCGCGGGCACTTTCAAGGCGCGGACCGAAGTATTCGCGGTTCGGTCGCCCGGAAACCGCCTGGCACCGGAAAAGCGCATCATGGCCTGCGCTTTGGCAGGCCACGACATCCAATTCTGCTTACTTATGTCGGGCTTTACGCTGCGTGAGCACTGACGCCGCCGAACCGGCCAGCGTGATGCAGCAGCGGCCGGGCCGTGGAGCACTGCTCCAGGTGTGTAACCTGGCCAATCACAAGGACATGGTCCCCGGCCTCGATGGTCTGGACCACATCCGTCACCAGAACCGCCGCCGCCCCGCGCAGGACAGGCAGGCCGTGCCGGTCTTCGAACAGATAGCGCAAGCCCGCATCGGGCCGTCCGGCAAAGTGCAGCGCATGGGCGCGCATGTTCTCGGCCAGGATGTTGACCGCATAGCGGTTCGAGGTGCGCAGTTTGGGCAGCATCCGCGCCCCGGTCCCGACGGAAATGCACACCAGCGGCGGATCGAGCGAGACCGACATGAAGGCGCTGATGGTCATGCCGTGATCGCCCTCAGGCGTGCGGGTGGTCACGACCGTCACGCCGGTGGCGAAACGACCGCAGCATGCGCGCAGCGCCTGGGGGTCAATGTCTACCGTTGCGAGGGTCATGCTGCCGCAGACACCCCCAGCTCGCGGCGGATGATCTCGGCTCCCGCGCTCAGCGCCGCAAGTTTGCCGCGCGCGACCTGCCGTGACAGGGGTGTCATCCCGCAGTTGGTGCAGGGATAAAGCTTGTCCACATCCACGAATTGCAGTGCCTTGCGCAGGGTCGCGGCAACCTCTTCGGGCGTCTCGATCGTGTTGGTTGCCACGTCGATGGCGCCCACCATAACCTTTTTGCCGCGCAGCATCTCGATCAGGTCCAGCGGAACGTGGCTGTTGTGGCATTCGAGCGAGACCAGATCGACGCTGGATTTCTGAATGGCGGGAAAGATCATCTCGTACTGCCGCCATTCCGAGCCGAGCGTCGCTTTCCAGTCGGTGTTGGCCTTGATGCCATAGCCATAGCAGACGTGAACGGCCTTCTGGCAATCCAAGCCTTCCATGGCGCGTTCCAGCGCTGCCATGCCCCAGTCGTTCACCTCTTCAAAGAAGACGTTGAAGGCGGGTTCGTCAAACTGGATAATGTCGATCCCGGCGGCTTCCAGCTCTTTCGCCTCTTCGTTCAGAAGTTTGGCGAATTCCCAGGCCAGCTTTTCGCGGCTGCGGTAATGCGCGTCATAGAGCGTGTCGATCATGGTCATCGGCCCGGGCAAGGCCCATTTGATCGGGGCATCGGTGAGGCCGCGCAGGAATTTCGCATCCTCGACGAAGATCGAGCGGGGGCGGGCCACGGCACCGACCACCGTCGGCACGCTGGCGTCATAGCGATCCCGGATGCGCACCGTCTCGCGCTGTTCGAAGTCGACGCCCTCCAGCCCCTCGATAAAGGTGGTGACGAAATGTTGGCGTGTCTGCTCGCCGTCGCTGACGATGTCGATGCCGGCGTCGCGCTGTTCGGCCAAAGTCACGCGCAGGGCATCCTGCTTGGCCTGTGCCAGCGCCGCGCCGTCCATTTTCCACGGCGACCAGAGTTTCTCAGGCTCGGCCAGCCAGGCGGGTTTCGGCAGGCTGCCGGCGGTGGAGGTGGGAAGCAATTTGGTCATGGTTATGTCTCTCATCGGTTCTGGATCAGGCGGCGAACTGGGCAGACCATTCGGCCAACCGCGCGCGATAGGGCTTGATCAGGGCTTCTTCGGCAAACCTGCCTTGCTCGGTCGCTAGACGCGCGCGTTCCTCGCGGTCATAGACCACGCGGGTCGGCGAGAAATCCTGATGGTTCAGACTGGGCCGGTAGGTCTGACCGGCGCCGGCATTGGCGTTGTAGATCTCGGGGCGATAGATCTTCTGGAAGGCTTCCATCGTGCTGATCGTGCCGATCAGTTCGAGGTTGGTGTAGTCGTTCAGCAGGTCGCCCGCGTGATAGAAGGCCAGTGGCGCGACGCTGCCCGGCGGCATGAAATACCGCACCTTGAGGCCCATCTTGGCAAAGTACGTCTCGGTCAAGGACGCGCCACTGGGGACATATTCGACACCCAGCACGGGGTGGCTGTTCGCGGTGCGCTCGTAGCTCTTGGTTTCCGAGATGCTCAGGCAGATGACCGGCGGCTTGCGGAACTGCGCCTTGTAGGCCTCCGAGGCGACGAAGGCCTTGAAGATGCGGCCATGTAGCTCTCCGAAGTCGTCGGGCAGGGAAAAGCTTTCGCGGTCCTTGTTGTGCTCGGGCAGCACCACGCTGAAATCGTAGTCGCGGACGTAGGAGGAGAAGTTGTTGCCGACCAGGCCCGGTGCGCGGCGGCCGTTCCTGCGGTCGAGGATCGTGGTCTGAAGCACCTCGATCGCCGGAAAGGCCTTGCCGCTGCCATCGAAATCCAGATCAACCGAGACGATGTCCAACTCGACCGCATAGCGGTCGGCCTGCGGGTTGTCCCAGCTGGCCAGATCGTTGAACCGGTTGTCGATCATCCGCAGCGCATTTTCGAGGTTCTGCTGCCGGTGCGCGCCACGCGCAAGGTTTGCGAAATTCGTCGTCAGCCGAGTGCTGCTCTCAGGGGTGTAATCCTTGTCAAACCGAAGGCGCTTGATCTGGAAGGCGAAGGGCTCGGTCATGGCGGTCCGGTCTCCTGTCAGTGGTCATGATGCCTGTGACGTCGGACGGATGGCCCGATGACTGTGGCGATGCCTCTTACTGCCTTAGATAAGACATGAACAAAAATGACTTCTCATCTGGGATACATGATCCTGTGTCATGTCATTCTGGGCGCGCCACCGCTTCCATGCCTGGGCCCAACCCTCAGATCTCGACAGATTCCGCCAGTTGCATGAAGCCTTCGAGATAGCCCGGCATTGGTCCCGCTCGGTAGCCCAGATGTATGGATTTCGGGATGCCGGAGCCGATGCGCACGCCCGTAACGCCCTTTACGCCCCGCAGCAGCCAGTCGGGCGTGGCGCTGACCGCGCGGCCCGACGCGACGAGCCTCAGCATGAGGTCGGTCGTCTCCACCGTGCGGTGCCGGCGCGGAAGGGCTTGGGCGGGCACGAGGAACTGCGTGTAGATATCCAGCCTCTCTCGCGCGACGGGATAGGTGATGAGCGTCTCGAACGCTATCTCGGGGGCTGTGACCTGCCGTTTTCGGGCCAGCGGGTGATCGTCGGCGACCGCCAGAACCAGTTCGTAGTTGAACACGGGCCGGTACTTGAGACCGGGGCGGTCGATGGGGTCGGGCGTGACAAGCAAATCGATCTCGTGCCCAATCAGCGCGGCAAGTCCCCCGAATTGAAATGCCGAAGTCACGTCGAGATCGACATCCGGCCAGGCTGCGAGAAACGGATCGACGACCCGCATCAGCCAGTGCTGACAGGGATGGCACTCCATTCCGACCCTGATTGCTCCACGCCGTCCGCGGGCGTAATCCTCTAGCACCGAGGCGCCGTATTCCAGCTGCGGCAAGACCCGGGCGGCCAACCCCAGCAGGTACTCTCCCGTCGGCGTGAGGCGAAGCTTGCGTCCCTCGCGTTCCCAGAGTTTGACGCCGTGCCGCTCCTCGAAGCGCCGGATGGCGTGGCTGACGGCCGATTGGGTCAAGTTCATCCGGTCGGCGGCATCGGTCAGGCTGCCGGTCCGGTCAATTTCGCGAAGGATTGCGAGGGGCTGGATGTCGATCATGGGTATTGACCTATGTTCATTCAGTTGATCCCTAGCCTAGGCCAAATGTCATGGACAAGAGGATTGCTTCAACAAGTCTGGCAGGAGATTTCGCTCAGGCGAATTTGGCTGGCGGCGAAAGTTAAACGATGTGTCATGAACGTTGGCCATGTTAACGTCTTCGACTAGGCCGCACGAGCAATGCAGCCTCTGCTAAAGTCTGACTGTCGCCGATGGATATCCCCTCGGGAGCGTACGGGTGCTGGATGTGCTGACATGGCAGGGTGATCTTACCCCATTGATCCTTCGAGCAAACGGACGACACCGGTCGCCCCGCGTCCAGCATACAAGCTGATCCAGCGGGGCCCGGCTGGTGGAAAAGACATGCGGTCTTACACTCGCAATGCAAGAGTGCCACAGCTGTGTGGGCTGGGACCGCCATTCACGAAGGAATGGGTCTCTTGGTGCTATTGTTCCGATAGATGATCCGCCAGATGTTGGGAGTAATGGGTCCGTAGCACCCGGGTCAGTCGAGAGAAGTATTTGCCATAGGCGGGCACCGTCATCAGGTGTCGCGGCGTCGCCAGCACCATCTGCTGTGCGGGGCGACCTATGTCGTAGAAGTTCACTTGGGACCGGATGCGCTCCGAAAGGTTGCTATGCAATGTGAATGAGACATGGCAGGTACCCAATCCGGCCGCCACGATCTCGGTCGCACCAAGATGCAGGTCGCTGACGTAGAATGGCACCGCGCCGGGCAGGTGCGCCGCAAACCAGATGTCGCTGGTCGCGCGCCATTCATGGGGCGCATCCACCACCACCCGGTTGCTCAGCGCCGGCGGTTGCACCACCGACGGCGTGGCCCCGTTGATAATGCTTCGAACCAATGTGGGATCGACGCTCTTGGGTACTGCCCAGAGGATGCGGTCTTCGTAAAGCACTTCACTATGGAACGTTGGCGAGTCCGCGAGAGCGCTGGTCATAGCCATGAGGGCCATATTGGCTTTGCGGATTTCGAGATACTCCATCAGCATGGAGCTCGAGGGCGCCCAGCTTGCCAAGAATTCGGAGATCGTCGGGTCGTTCCGGGCCTCGGAAGCGGCATAGCCTACCACGGGGCCCGAATGCGAGGCCATGGTCGCAAAGCGGATACGGTAGCGATGCTGGCCGAATAGCTTCTGGTGGCGATGCGACCGCCCTCAAGCTCGAAGAGCACGGCGCGGGCTGTGCGGGCCCAGAGTTCCCCGGCCGCCGTCAGCACATCGAGACGTTGCCGATCACGGTGCACCAGTTCAGCGCCCACTGCTTCTTCGAGCTTGGCCAGCTGCGCCGATATGGTCGGCTGCGATACCCCCAGAAGTTTCGCGGCCTGGCGCATTGATCCCGCCGCAGCAACGGCGTTCAGGACTTCCATTTGGCGTACTGTAATCGCCTTCGAATAGGGCATTGCCACCTCCAAAGGCGCGTGGCGCAGGTTTGTGCTGCAAGCGCTGCGCAAGTCTCTACCCGGGCTTTCGCCCAACAGGGATATTTACGCAATAATAGGGGAAATTATATATTTTGATAATACCTAAGGTTGTAAATCTCGCGCTCCCGGAACGGCTATTAGAGCGTCATTGACGGACCCAGCCGTGACGTATTTGCATCGTGTGACCATAAGAGGCCGAATATCTAATCCTGCACCTTGGGAGGGTTAGCTATGCCGCTGCGAGTGTTGTCCGGCCATTGCAAACGACCTTCACGTCTTCCTCCGCTCCAGATCCTGAGGCGCGAGGTATTCCGCCTCGGTCTCATAGCGGGCGAAGCCCAGCCCGAAGCTCATTGCGGTGAACCAGAGCTGCCAAGACACCTTCGTGTGGTCCTCTTCGCCCAGAATGCGGCGCCCGGAGGTCGGGTTGACCCCAATGACACTCCAGCCCCACCGCCGGGCATTGTGCCCGTGCAGGGCCGCCGCGGCGTCGACCATGAGACGCAGATACCGGGTGTCCGGGAGGGGCACGTGCTTCGAATTGAAGGCCATGATCTCCTGGTAGACGGCTTCGACCTGCGCATCCGACGGCGCCGGATCCCGCTCGGGATCGTAGAGGTGCCATTGCCCGGCCTCCTCGATGGCAAGGGCGGTGCGCAGACCGCTGAGGTCGAGGGGGCAGCCGAGTTGCATGGTCTCTTGTCCGTTCATTGGTCCTGGTCCTTCCGGGAGTAGCAGGTTCGCCGGCGCGACTGAACCGGGGGATTTTTTCGGTTTCACGCTGCGGGGCCCCGATCGGTCACGCCGGCCTGGGCCAGAGTGAAGGCCCTGGAGCGCCCATGCGCAGGGAACAGCGCAATGTCGAGACCGCCCGCGCCGCGGCGGATCGCGACCTGGTTTCCGGCGGGATCGGTGATTACCAGTCCTGCCTTCAGCGGCGCGGTCCGCAGGCCGCCGGGCGCGGGGTGAGAGGTCTCGGCCGGGGAAGGCAGCAGCTGCCAGACCTGGTGCATGATCGGATGCCGGGGGCCGGCCCACTGGATTATCTGCGGCACGATCTCGACGGTGGCACGACATCTGGGACAGGCCGCTGTCGTGGCCGACCGGCCCAGCATGTCCTGCCACTGATGCCCGCAGGCCCGGCAGGTGCAGCTGTGCAGCTGTGCAGGAGCACCGCCGGCAGGTCGTCCTTGTCCAGCTTCAGATCCTGGAAATCTGCGACGATCGCCAGATCCCCGCGATCCTTCAGGATCGCCAGAAGCGTGGGGAGCACGTCGGGAAGCGACGTCCAGTGTTGTTCCGGTCCCAGCTGAGGCCCTGGCGCGGTGTAGACCGTCGCATCGCAAAGACGGCCATATCCGGCGTCCCGATTGAGGAAGCTGATCTGCTCTGCCGTGCCAAGCGCGTTTCTGGCGACATAGAGGGCGACGTAGCCCTGGTTTGAGCTGTTGTTGGTCATCTGGTCATTCGCCCGGCCCGCTGCTGCCCAGAAGGCGCAGCGGACCTGTCGGCGCTCCTGTGCTTAGAGGCGATAGGATGCGCCGTCGGGGGAGGCGATCTCGATGGAGGCGAACAGCGAGTGATAGGGCACGCCCTTAACATCTTCCCCGGCCTAAAGGCCGGAGATTTCCAAGAGGGCCGCTAGGCCACCACAGGGAGAGTTTCCGCTTCATGGGCCGCGCTATCGCCAGCCTCCACGGACAGCAACGGTGTGTTCCACCGCCGTTCGATATTGATTGCAGCGTTCAGGTCGGCATTGGAGCGGAATCCGCAACACGGACAGACGAAGGACGCTTGGCTTTCGCGTCCTCTGCTGTCCACGGCTCCGCAAGCCGAACAGGTCTGCGAGGTATAGGCTGGGTTGACGTGGGCAAGTTGCCCGCCGCGTTCCGCCAGCTTGTAGGCCAGCTTGGCTTCAAAGCCGAACCAGCCCACATTCAGAATGGATCTGTTCAATCCGGCCTTGGCCTTCACGTTCACGCCGGGGGCCTCGACCGTGCCCTTGGCGCTGCGCGTCATGTTCTTGGCCCGAAGTTTCTCGACCACGACCGTTCCGAAACTGTCCGCAATCTTGCGACTGGCCTGATGCTGCCAATGGGCGCGGATAGGGGCCAGATGATGGGGTCGGCGAACAGGTCGTGCACGTGAAAGTGGGCAACATCGCGGTCATAGAGGAGGTCCTGCGACTTCAGCTCCTCCAGGATCTCGTGCCAGGTCGCCGGGCACTCGCCCACGGCGCCATTGCTGATCCATGCGGTTCTGAAGTGATCGAGGAGGACCGCATCGAGTGCCCCCTGGTGCAGGACCAGACGCACGTCGGGCCCGTTCTCGTCGACGGTTGTAATGGTGGTCGGTTGCATTGGATTTTGTCCTGTGAGGGGGCAGAGGCCATCTGGGGGCCTGTCGGGGAAGGGAGCGGCCCTCAGGGGGCCGCAGGGAGGGGGCCAGAAGCGCGCTGCCGTCAGTAGGGCGTGCGGTGGTGGGAGCTGGAGTTGTCGCGCTGATAGCTGCCGTACCGGCCCTGGGAGGCGCCGGTATCGCGCCGGGGCTGTTCCTGCCCACGTTCGCCCTGGGAGGAATATCCATCGTCACGGCGGTCCCGTTCCTGGCGCGGGCCGGAGGACGAGGAACCCTGCCGCTCCTGACCACGAGAGGCCGGCTGGCCCTGGTGCTGCCCCGGCGCGGCATCGAGAAGGGTCAGCGCGCCGCGGTAGGTGCGGACCGTGATTTCGGTGGCGTAGCGGTCCTGACCGTTCTGGTCTTGCCACTTCCGGGTTTCCAGCGCCCCCTCGATCGCCACCTTGGACCCCTTGCGCAGGAAGCGTTGGGCCGCGTCGATGTCACGATCCGCATAGAGGGACACGTTGTGCCATTCGGTGCGCTCGCGCCGTTCCTGGGTGGTGCGGTCCGTCCAGTTCTCGGAGGTCGCAATCCGAAGATTGACCACCTTGCTTCCGTTCTGGAAGGTGCGCACTTCCGGGTCGTGCCCGAGATTTCCGATCAGAATGACTCGATTGAGAGATCCAGCCACGGCTTCCTCCTTTCAACAACAACTGCAATTCAAGACATGGGTTTCGGGATGCTCTTTAGACAACCGGCTGTGCTCTTCTGCGTGCCGGTCCCGATGCATTGAAGGTAACAGCATTGCCGGTTCGGGCAAGCAAAAATCAGACGTGTTTCCAATGTTTTAAATAATGAATGATCCAAATTTTTCGCCGGAAGATATTGGACTGTCTCCGGCGATTTTGAAGCGCGAGCCTCCTCCTTTCTCTTGCTTGGGAACCCGGTTGGCACACGCGAAACAGGCGCGACCGGGGGGCGCGCCTGTTCTGGTTCGACAACGTGGATGGGATCCTTGGGGAGGGTTCCGGCGGCAGTCGTCAGCCGTTGATCCGCTCGATAAGGCGGTCGATCTCGTCCTGATCCATCGGGGCCAGGAGCCCGCCCTCCGTGGCGATGTCCCCTTCGGGGCAGGTCGGTTGGCCTGCCAGATAGCCGTGCTCGGGGCTGTCGGTGCCCCAGGTGCTGAGTAGCGCCGTGCGCTGCCAGTAGCGCAGGGCCGCAAGGATGGTCGCGAGTTCCCTGTCGTTCAGGGAATTGGGCGTCGCCTGAACAGGCGCAAGGGACGCGGTGGAGAGGCGCTTGGGATCATGATGCATGGGGGGGCTCCTTAGCCGTCTGAAACGCGCCGTCGAGGCGCCGAGTTCTGATCTCGATCTTGTTCAGGGACTGTGCCTTCGTCAACGGAAAATGGGTCTTAAAACAGTATATTAAAGTATGGATGATCCTTGGGATCAGTCCTCAGATTTGCAGAATTCCGCGCTCCATGGCGAGGGCAACGGCGTTCGTTGTGGTTCTGGCTCCAAGCGAAGCACGCGCGCGTTCCAATCGCTTTTTCGTAGCCGGTGACGACAGCCCGAGGGCCTGGCTGGCTTCGGCCTGGGTCATGCCGCGCGCGAGCAGGCGCAGTAGCTCTATCTCGCCCTTGCTCAGCCCCGACTGGAGGGGGACTGAGGCAACGATGCGGTGGAGCAGGGCATCGGTTTCCTCCAGCTCTGTGCCCGTCAATTCCCGGTCGTTGCGCGCGACAATCAGGCAACTCTTGATCGGTGACGCCACGTCGCTCCTCAGGAAGGAGACCGCGCCGAAGGTCATGCCGCAATCCCGTGCCTTTTCAACCACGCGATCCGTGTAGGCCTCCTGGAGGATCGAGCTCAGATCGACGTTGGTCCAGCGGCTCGTGCCTTCGTTGATCAGGCCCCAATGCAGCAGGGGGTCGCGCAGGGCGAACATGTGATCGGTGTAATATCGCAGCCATTCCGCGCTGAGCGAGGAATAGGCCGCTTCTGCCGAACAGAAGGTCCGGCGGTGTATCGAGAGATAATACCCTGCCGGTGCCAGCCGCATTGCCGTGGCGTTCCATTCGGAAAAGTCTTTGAAGCGGCGCCTCATGGCGCTTGCGCTGGCGAGAATTGGCACGGCTAACCCTTTGCCACGTGATCTGAGACTTGGGGCTAAATACGTGGAATTTAACGAATGTCGCCTTTTTGTTACGAACCATTACAAGACTTCACCGATCCGTGAGCTTTTTGTAAGGTCGCGTCAGGACATCGGAACTGTTGGTGGAGCGTAAGGAATATGCGGGATTTGGACGTTTCGGCGTTGGCGGGGTTTTGCGTGTCAGCTCTGAAGGAGGCGGTGGCCGGGCTGGGTCTACAGGAGACGCTGGAGGCGACAGCCCTGGCAGTCAAGCGTGCAGATCGCTTTCTGGAGGCCACCTTTTACTGCGCGGTCGCGCTCTCCGATTCCAACGGGCAGAAACAGACCACGGCAGCGATTGTCCAAGCGTCCTCCGGCCCGGATTGGGAAATCGTTCTGGCCGATGTGCTGTTCGAAAGCGAGCTTCCCGATCAAATGGACTGTCCACGTGAGATCCTAGAGAAACTCTCCCCTCCGACCAGTGTCAACGCGCTGTTGTGGCGTGCGCGTTGCCATGCCCGCCATGCGCTCCAAGAGGCCAAGTGCCCGGGGTCGGATGATCAGTCGCGGTGCAGGTCTACCACGTAATCCGGCTGGTCGGTTGCCCTTCTGAAGTTCTGATGGGCAACGATCTTCTCGATTTGGGCGCCTATCTGGCGCGGCAGGAACGGTTGTTGCCTGGACCAGTCCTTCTGTAGCCGTGCGCCGTGCGCAGCGGAAGCTCCTTCATGGGGAATTCGAGATCTTGGACAAGCTGTGCGAATAGCTGGTACGCTTCAAAGTTTAATGCTGGACCTGTGCAGCCGGGCTACCATACTGCACGGTATCCTGAAGGAAGTGGCCCGCCAGGGTGCTCGGATTTTCTGGAAGCATCGGTGCCGATGTCCAACGTTAATCATCCTACTAGACCCCATAATCGGTCCAGTTCGGACGACCCTGGCATCTTGCGTATTCTTGTTGTGCGATAGCGCTCCTGACCGGGTTTTCCTGCACCAAGGGCCGGGGAAGGCCGGCCCTTGGAAAGTTCACTTCGGGATATCCTTAGGTTAGGCCAAGACCTGACGCCGCTCGCGTGCGGTGTAGAATTGGTACATGACGAAGACAAAGGCGACCCACCCGATCGAGACCCCGAGAGGCAGCCGCATGTCGGGCAGGATGGCCATGCACAGGATGACCGTCGCCATGAAGGCCAGCGCGATGTAGTTGCCATAGGGGAAGAACGGCATCTTGTAGCTGATCGCCTCGGCCTGACCATTAGCAATGCGCACGCGGCGGAAGCGCAGATGGGAGACCAGGATCGTCGTCCAGGCGCAGACCAGGCCGAAGACCGTGATCGAGGAGAACACCGAGAAGGCGTCTTCGGGCATGAAGAAGTTCAGCACCACGCCGCAGAACATCGTGGCGAAGACCAGCAGGACCGCGCGCGAGGGCACCTTGCGGCTGTTGACCTTACCCAGGAAGGCGGGGGCGTTCTTCTGCAGCGACAGGTTGTAGAAGGTGCGGCTGTTGGTGAAGACACCGGCGTTCACCGCCGAAATCACCGCGGTCATCACCACCAGATTGACCAGACCTGCTGCGCCCGGAATGCCGACCCGCTCGAAGATCGCTACGAAGGGGCTGCCATTGGCGCTGACCTGATCCCAGGGGAAGACGATGACCAGCACGGCAATCGCGCCGACATAGAAGATCAGCAGACGCCAGAAGGTCGCGTTGACCGCCCGGGGCATCGTCTTCTTCACGTCACGCGCCTCGCCGGCGGCCAGGCCCAGGTTCTCGACCCCGCCAAAGGAGAAGGCGACCATCACCAGCGACAGGACCGTGCCGCTCAGCCCCATGGGGAAGAAGCCGCCATGGCTGGTCAGGTTTGTCAGGCCCACCGGGGTTCCGCCATTGCCCAGGCCGAAGGCGATCATGCCGATGCCGATCAGGATCATCACGACGATGGCCGTGACCTTGATCATCGAGAACCAGAACTCGGCCTCGCCATAGAGCGCGACACCGAAAATGTTGACCACGAAGATAACCGAAACGGCGCAGAGCGCGGTGACCCAGATCGGCAAGTCAGGGAACCAGAACTGTGCGTAATGGCCCAGGGCGTTGAACTCGGCCGAGGTGCCCGCGAGCAGGAAGACGAAGGCGTTCCAGCCGTTCAGGAAGCCGACGAAGCGGTGGATGTAGCGGCTGGAGTAGGAGATGTAGGAGCCCGAGACCGGCTCTTCCACGGCCATTTCCCCAAGCGCGCGCATCACGAAGTAGATCGCGACCGCACCGATCAGATAGGTCAGAAGGATCGCCGGGCCGGCGGTCTTGATGGCCCATCCCGATCCGTAGAACAGCCCCGTTCCGATGGCGCCGCCGATGGCGATCATCTGGATGTGGCGGGGCCGCAGGTTTCGTTTCAGGTCTTCCTGTTCATACTCTTCAAGTGCGATATCGGTTCGCAAAGTCCAAACTCCACTGTGGTTGAGGCGATGGCGTTTCCCGGACGCATTGTCTGCGCCTCCGACCCATCTTTATTGGCCGGCCGCCAGAGGCGGTCAGGCAGATCAGGCCCGGCCCGCGTCATGCGGGCCAGGCAGCGGCAACACAAATCAGGCGTCGATGCGGTGACGTCCGGCCTCTGCGACGCCGGGCCTATCCAGCGTTTCCAGAGCCGCGCCGAGGCGCGTCAGGGCCTCTTCGACCACCGAACGGGGGCAGCCGAGGTTGATGCGCATGTAGCCATGCCCCTCGGTGCCGAATTTCGGCCCGCGATCCAGCCAGAGCCGGGCGCGGGTCAGCAGGAAATGCTCAAGCGCGTCAGGCGTCATCCCGAGGCTTCGGCAATCCAGCCAGGCCAGGTAGAGCGCGGGCGCCGGAAGGATCTTGATCCGGTCGCTATAGGCGGCAAGGCCCTCGCGCAGCAGGCGATGGTTGGCGCGAAGATAGTCCAGCAACGCTTCAAGCCAGGGTTCGCCATGGCGGTAGGCGACCTCGCAGGCCACCAGCCCCAGGCTGTTGTTCAGCGGCACCATGTTGCGTTCCTGCTGGCGCAGCATCTCGGCGCGGCGGCGGGCATCGGGCACGAAGGCATTGGCACATTGCAGGCCCGGCAGATTGAAGGTCTTGCTGGGGGCGGTGCAGGTCACGCTGTTGTGGGCAAGCCCCTCTCCGAGCGAGGCGAAGGGTACGTGCCGGCGGGCGGGATCCATGATCAGATCCTGGTGAATCTCGTCCGAAATGACCAAGATGTCATGGGCGGCGCAGATCTCGCCCATCTGGCGCAGTTCCTCGGCGGACCAGACATTGCCGGTCGGATTGTGCGGGTTGCTGAGGATGAAAAGGCGGGTGTTAGGGCGAATGGCGGCCTCGAAGGCCTGCGGGTCGAAGCGGTAGCCGGTTTCCGTGCGCTCCAGCGGGGCCAAGGCAAGCTGGCGTCCGTTCAGCAGCACGTCATCGTGGAAGTGGCTGTAGACCGGCGGCTGGATCAGGACGGAATCGCCCGGCGCACTGAAGGCCTGGAGGCAGGTCTTCAGCAGCGTGATGACGCTGGAGGCAGGGACCACCCAGTCGGGGTCGACCTGCCAGCCGAAGCGGCGGGCCTGCCACCCGGTAACGGCTTCAAGGTAAGAGGCGCTGGCTCCGCCGGGATAGCCGAAGACCCCGTGATCGACGGCGGCATGCAGTGCCTCCAGCACCGGAGCGGGCGCGCGGAAATCCATGTCGGCCACCCACATCGGCAGCGGATCAGCCGCAGCGGCCTCGGGCGGGAGGAGCTTGCGGGCCAGGGACCATTTGGCGGAGTTGTGCGACTGCCTCTCGATCCGTTCGTCGAAAACCGTCGGAAGGGGGCGCGAGAAAGCTTGGGACATGGTCAGCCTTGCTGGTTGGAGGACGGCCCGAAGATTGCGCTCTCGGGCGGTGCCTTGACTGATAGCCACGATAAATTATGAACACTAATGGCATTACTTCATGTCTGCATGAGCGAGCTTCATATGATTGAACGGCAGCACCTGGCGATCCTCCTGGCGGTCAGCCGCACCGGCAGCGTCACGGCTGCCGCTAAGCAACTGAATTTAACGCAGTCTGCGCTCAGTCACGCCATGTCCAAGCTGGAGGGGCGTTTCGGCCTGCAATTGTGGCTGCGCAAGGGGCGCAACCTGCATCTGACTCAGGCCGGGGAATATCTTCTTGAGATCGCCGAGCGCTTTGTGCCCGAAATCGAGCACGCCGAGCGCGTGCTGCGCCAGTTTGCCAGCGGACGCAAGGGCACGTTGCGGATCGCCATGGCCTGCCATCCCTGTCACAAGTTCATGATGCGCCTGACCCGGCCCTATCTGGCGGCTTGGCCGGAGGTCGATTTCAACATTCGCAGCGGTTTCCGTTTCGACGGCATCACCGCGCTGGAATCCCGCGAGATCGACGTGCTGATCACCCCGGACCCGGAAGAGAATGCTGCGCTGAGCTTCCATCCGGTCTTCGACTACGAGTTGCGCCTCGTCGTGCCCGAGGATCATCCGCTGGCAGAGGTGCCCTTCGTGCAGCCGCGTGACATTCTGGAGGAGACCCTGATCACGCTGCCCGTCGCGACCGAACTTCTGGATTTCTACACGCATTTCCTGATCCCCGCGCAGTGCCGGCCGCGCGCGCGCACCCTGATCGAGACGACGGAACTGATGCTGCACCTGGTGGCGGCACAGCGGGGGGTCAGTGTCATTCCGGACTGGCTGATCCAGGAAGAGGGGTGCGACCTGCCGGTCCGAAGCCTGCGCATCGGGCCCAACGGGCTAATGAAGCAGCTGAACTTCGGGATCCGCAAGCAGGACGGCGGACTGGACTACATTCAGGGCCTGATCGAGATCGCCCTGTCGGTCAATCGCAGGCAAGGGGCGACCTGAGATCAGCCGCATGATTTCCCACACCATACAGGTGGGGGGCGACTGGGCAGGGCCAGCAGTGGTTGCGAAAGCTGACGAAGAGCAGGCCGTTCCGATTGGCCACCGCAGAGATGGCCTGGTTCGACGACCTTGCTGGAAAGGCTCCTTCCCCGCCCTGTCGTTCTCCAAATCGAAGAAGTTAGCTATCAGCAGCTCGGGGGGAAGGCATCGGCAAGAGGATGACTGTCTACAATACCGAGCGCGCGCATGCGGCGTACAGCGGAAGGACACACGTCGAGGCCCATCAGTGCCCTGACCTTCAGGCATCGCTCTTCTGATCGGACGGAAGATGCAACAGCTTCTCCCGTCCGGTTTTCCGATCAGGCCGAAACCTGATGGTAGCATCCCTTGTAGTAAACGAGAGGCGACGCGGTGTGTTCCTTCGCTTCATCAACGAAGCGCATGACTTCGCCGAAGACGATCAGGTGGGGCTGACGCCGAAGCCGCATTCGAGCGGCGGCAAGGAGAAGCTCGGGCGGATTTCCGAGATGGGCAACCGCGACCTGCTGCTGCTGCGGCTGCTCTATCTCGGGGCGTCGTGCCAGAGGCACGCCTCCGGCGTGACGGGGGTGATTGCCGCCCGGCGGCGCGGGCAGCCCGGTGACGACTGGCTGTGGAAATGCCTGCAGCGCAAGACCGTAAAGCAGGCTGCGATCGCCCTGGCGAACCGCATGGCGAGAACCGTCTGGGCCCTGCTGAGAAACGGAACCAGCTACGACACGGCGCGCGCCGCCTGAGACATCCGGGGCTGTCCGCCCCGAACGAGATGGTGAGGTGCAAGGTGGGATGATGGCCATCTGACGGACAAGCTGCCGGGATACCCTGTTCGGACCAGAGCGCTTCGAGCGCGCGCCATTAATCGGGACCAGCGGCAGCCACGCGGACTTTCATCAGGGCGCGCAGCCATCGTGCTGCAATCCAGACGCCGAATAAATGACCGCAGCCGACCAGCCGCCAGATTTCAACGAAAAGCCCTTGCCACGCGGGAGCCATCCATAAATGGTCCGAGGGCTGCCCCGAACACCGCCTTGGCGCACTTTCAGATACGTCGCATCGATCCACTGGCAAGGCCATTCTCCCTCGGTGGGCTTGGTCAGAAAGGCATCGACACGGTCGTCGATTTCCTCGCACAAGCGGCTGACCTGGCTCTTCGAGATGCCGCATTCGTAGGGATGACTGTCCCCCGGACGGTCATCTGATCTTCCTCATCCCATCGCCTGCATGAGATCATCCATGGAGCGGGTCGATACGCCGTGAACATCGTTCGTCGGGGAAACAGCGCCCCACGCTGTTTCCTGATCCTCCTCACCTTGGATCACGGCGGTCAGGGCCTTTTCGGCGGACCGCCGTGGCTCGCGGAAAGACGGGAAGTACAACCCGGTACGCAGCCGCGGGATACGCAGCTCGACGCTGCCCGCACGGGTCTGCCAGTCCCGATCCGGGTAGCCATTGCGTTGCGCCAGCCGGTCGCTGCTCTTCTCGCCGTAGTCGGCGCCGGTCTTCTTGCCGAGCTCAAGTTCAATCACTCGCTCGGCCGCGAAGCCGATCATCTCGCGCAGAAGATCGACATCTGCACTCTTTTCGACAAGCGCACGCAGCTCCATCATGGGGTTGGTTCTCTCAACCCGACCCTACCGGGAAACCCGATGGCGGCCGTAAGCTACACCACATCCGCGGACGTCATCCGTTTGCCTGACAGAACAAGTAAAAGCGCATGGCCGTGAAGACGTGGTGGTCCCGTTCCGGAGGGGCCCGGAGGCGGCTTTGAACGGGTCTGCCTGTCGGCGCTGGCCCAAAATTTGGGCGCTGAGAAGGTTGGAGGAGATGCCTACCGCTGCGGGCATTTCAACCTACTGATATAATTTGTTTTTGAAAGAGTGTCGATGGGAAATGGGCTGACGGAGCCCCCTTTCGCCACCCCCTCGGCATGGAAAATTCGTTGGGAAAACGTGCGGCAAGGCGGCTGAAGCATGGTTTCACGTTTGCATGTGAAATTTCACATACTATACCAAGCACGAGGAATTGGGACAGTTAGGACGGCTCTGCAATGCACGCCTCAAGTGATGAAACCTTTCGTATCGGCATTGATGTCGGAGGGACGTTTACCGATTTGGTCTTTGCCGGGAGCGCTGGATCCCTGCTGACCCGGAAAGTCCCGACCACCCCATCGGAATACGGTCGGGGTATTGTGGGTGGCATCGCAGCGGTGCTGACGGACGAAGGCATCGCCGCAGATCGCGTCGAGAGCGTCGTTCATGCGACGACGGTTGCAACCAACACGATCCTGGAAGGCCGCGGAGCAAAGGCCGCTCTGATCACCACCAAGGGGTTCCGGGACGTGCTGGAATTCCGCCGGTTGCGCATCCCGCAGATGTATACGCTCAGCTTCAAGCGTCCCGAGCCCCTGGTGCCAAGGAACCTGCGTTTCGAGCTGGACGAACGTTTGTCGGGGGCCGGCGAGGTGGTGACGCCGCTCTCGCTCGGCGAGGTCGATGCCCTGGCAGTGCGCCTGGCGTGCGAAGGGGTGGAGGCCGTCGCCATCTGCCTGATCAATTCCTATGCAAACAAGACTCATGAGATCGCTGTGACCGAGCGTCTGCGGGAAAGGCTGCCCGACGTCTTCATCACCGCCTCGGCGGACCTGCTGCCTGAGATCCGCGAATATGAGCGGACTTCGACCACGGTGGTCAACGCCTATCTCGGGCCGGTGCTGACGCGCTATTTCGACAGCCTCACAGCGTCGCTGCGCGGCATCGGAGTGGTTTCTCCTGTGCAGGTGATGAAATCCGACGGTGGGGTCATGTCAGTGCAGGCGGCGTCGCTCAAGCCGGCCTACATCGTTGAATCCGGCCCCTCTGCCGGGGTTATCGGGGCGGCTGATCTGGCGCGTTCCAAGAACCTGCCGGACCTCATCACGCTGGACATGGGCGGTACCACGGCCAAGGCCGCGATGGTCGAAGGCGGAAAAGTCTCCAAGACTTCGGATTACGAGGTAGGCGCGGGCATCAACCTCTCCTCGCGCCTGGTGATGGGCGGCGGGCACGCGCTGAAGCTTCCTGTGATCGACATTTCCGAGATCGGTGCCGGCGGCGGCTCGATCGTGGGGTTCGACCGGGCCGGAGCCATGACCGTCGGCCCGCAGAGTGCCGGAGCGGATCCGGGGCCTGTGGCCTATGACGCGGGCGGCGAGAACCCCACCCTGACCGACGCGATGATCCTGCTTGGGTTCATCAACCCGGACTATCTTGTCGGTGGTGCGCTGAAGCTCAACAGCGCCCTGGCCGAGGAGGTCATGCGCGACAAGGTCATTGACGTGGTCGGTACCTCGCTTGAGGAGGCCGCACATGGGATCTTCCAGATTTCGGCTGGCACGATGGTGCGCGCGGTCAAGGCGGTCTCGACCTTCCGGGGGCGCGACCCGCGCGACTTCAGCCTGTTTGCGATCGGTGGTAACGGCCCGGTGCTGGCCGCCGAGATCGCCGAGGCGCTGGAGATGAAACGCGTGGTCATCCCGCTCAATCCCGGCGTTTTTTCGGCCTATGGTCTGCTGCGGACGCCGATCGAGCAGGAAATGGCGCAATCCTGCTTGGGCGCTGTCGATGCCGAAGGGGCCGATATGCTGAACGCGGTCTATGGTCGGCTGGAAGCGGAGCTGCTGGAGCTGATGGCCGAGGAGGGCTGCCCGGCGGAGACCGTCGTCCTGTCCCGCCAGGCCGACCTGCGCTACATCGGCCAGGCGCACGAGCTGAGCGTGCCGGTGACGACCCAGCCCGACGGGCAGGTCGACATCGACGCGATGCGGGCGGCCTTCCATGCAGAGCACCGGCAGACCTATGGCCATGCCATCGAGAATTCGCAGATCCAGAGCGTGAACCTGCGCGTCGTCGGCACAGTGCCGCTGGATCAGGCCGCACAGATCGACATGGGCGGCGCGTTGCGCCACGATGGCGCGCTTCCGGCCCCGCGGCGGGTCTATTTCGGGGCCACGCATGGCTTCCATGAAACTCCGATCCTGCGCCGCGCCTCGCTGGGCGAGGCCCCGAGCGACGGGCCGCTGATCATCGAGGAATACGACACGACCTGTGTGGTTCCGCCGAACTGGGCCGCAGCCTGCGATGCCGGCGGCAATATCGTCCTGACCCGCAAGGAGGCACAGCAATGAAACAGCGCACCGATGCCATCACCGCTCAGGTGATCCGCAATGCCCTGTCCTCTATCTCTGACGAGATGGCCCTGGTCATCATGCGCACGGCGCATTCGGCCATCGTGCGGGATTCCATGGATTATTCCACCGGTCTCTGCGACCGGAAGGGCCGGATCATCGCCCATGGCATGACCATGGCGCTGCATCTCGGCTCGTTCCCCGACGCGATGCAGAAGCTGGTTGCCGCCACGGCGGATGACACGAACCCCGGCGATGTCTTCGTCTTCAACGACCCCTATGTGGCGGGGGGCATGCATCTGCCCGATGTGTACATCGTCAAGCCGGTCTTCGTGAAAGATCAACTGGAAGGATATGCCTGCACGCTGGTCCACCAGACCGACATGGGTGGGCTGGCCCCGGGATCGACCGCTGTCTATGCCAAGGAGATCTATCAGGAAGGGGTCCGCATCCCGATCCTGAAGCTGTTCGACCGCGGCGTGGCGAACGATACCTTCTTCAAGATGATGGCGCTGAACACGCGCCTGCCGGAGATGGTGATCGGCGATATGCAGTCGCAGATTGCAGCGGTCACTTCGGCGGCACGAGCCTTCGAAGCTCTGGTGATGCGCTATGGCGCGCAGGTGTTCCGCGATTTCATCGAAGAGATGCATGCACGTTCCGAGGAGATGATGCGCGAGGAGATCCGCGCGCTGCCCGACGGCACCTACCGGTTCACCGATTACGTCGACGGGCTGGGCGAGACCCCCGAGGAAATCCGCCTGGAGCTGGCGATCACCGTGGCCGGCGACGAGATCATCATCGACTGGACCGGCAGCTCGGACGAGGTGCGCGGGGCGATTAACTGCCCGATCCCGTTCACCAAGGCGGCGGGCTATCTGGCGGTGAAATGCGTCACCGACGCGGACATCCCGAATTTCGAGGGTTTCACCTACCCGATCAGGACGGTTGCGCCCGAGGGCTGCATCGTCAATCCGCGCCCGCCGGCGGCCTGTGCCGCCCGGGCGCTGATGGGCTGGCGGATGCTGGACACGTTGTTTGGTGCCCTGGGCCAGATCCTGCCCGAACGGGTGCCTGCGGCTGGCGAGGGCGGGGTCACCTTCCCGGTGATCGCCGGACGGATAAACGGCGAAGCCTTCGTCTGCACCGAGACGCTGGCGGGCTCAGGCGGGGCCTTCCCGTGGCGCGATGGCGAGCATGGCATCCCCAACCCCGGCGGCAACGGCACCAACCAGCCGGTCGAGATGATCGAGGCCCAGTTCCCGGTGCGGATGACGCGCTACGGTCTGGTGCCGAACTCCGGCGGTCCGGGAAAATTCCGCGGAGCTCCGGCCTTCGTGCGGGAATACCAGCTGCTGGCGCCCGAGGCCGGGCTGATCATGCGTTCGGACCGGCGCCATCATCTGCCCTATGGCGTCGATGGCGGCGCCCCGGGCACGCCCTGCTACAACATCCTGAACCCGGGCGAAAACCAGGTCGTGCTGCCGGTGATGCCGATGGAACAGGTGCAGATGAAGGCGGGCGACATCTTCTGCCACATCTCGGCGGGCGGTGCCGGCAACGGTGATGCGCTGGAGCGCGATCCGGCGCTGGTGGCGCAGGATCTGCTGCTGGAGCTGATCACGCCGGATTACGCGCGCGACGTCTACGGCGTGGTGCTGGGCGAGGACGGGCAGCCCGATCCGGCGGCGACCGAGACACAGCGGAGCAGGCTGCGGGCCGAGCGTGGCGAGGGGGTCGATACGACCTACCTGCGTCACTACCTCGCACCGCTCAACCTGACTGCGCCGCGGATCGAGGAGGAACGTCTGTTCTCCTGCGCGCCGATGCCGCGGCTGGCCGCGGAGTAGGCCATGGCAGACCTCTCGGGGCAGAGCATCCTCGTGCTCGGGGCCGGGGTCGTCGGGGTTTCGCTGGCCCTGACGCTGCTGCGGCGCGGGGCACAGGTCACCCTGGTCGAAGCCACGGGGCCGGGTGCGGCGTGTTCTGCGGGCAACGGCGGGATGATCCAGACCGGGTCGTCCCTGCCGCTGGCTCAGCCGGGCATCCTGCGGCAGGTGCCGGGGATGCTGAGCAATCCAGAAGGAGCACTGGTGCTGCGCCCTGCGCGCATTCCGGCGATGCTGCCCTGGGCACGACACCTGTTGCGGGCGTCACGGCCAGAGGCGGCGGCGGCGGGCGAGCGGCACCTGGCCTGGCTGCTTTCGGGTGCGACGCCAGCCTGGGAGCGCCTGCGCGCCCGTTCGCCGGCGGCCGATCTCTTCCGTCCGCGCGGCGAGCTCTACGTGACCCGCAATCCCGCGGTGGCCGAAGAGCTGAAGCACAAGGCCGCCGTCTGCGCCGGCAACGGCATCGCGGCGGACCTGATCGAGCGCGGCGCGTTGCGGAAGATGGAGCCGGCGCTGGCCGAGGATTACGCCTTCGGGCTCTACCTGCCGGAAAGCAGCTATGTGGTAAACCCCAGGGCGCTTTGCGAATGTCTGTACGCGCTGTTCCTGACCGAGGGGGGGCAGGGTGAAATCCGCAATGTCACCCGGGTTTCACGGGGGGGAGAGGGCGCCGTACTGCATTGCGCGGACGGCGCCCAGCTTGGCGCGTCGCGGCTGGTGATCGCCGCCGGGACGCTTTCGGGCAGGCTGGCGCGGGGCATCGGCCTGCGCCTGATGCTGGAGCCGATGCGCGGCTACAATGTGACCCTGGCCGATACGGAAGAGCTGGCCCTGAACGGGCCGGTGATCGAGGCGGAGATGAACATTGCCGTGACTCCGATGCAGGGTGGCCCGCGGGTTGCCGGCACGCTGGAATTCGCCGGCTTCCGCCGCGCCCCCGATTGGAAACGCGCCCGGATTCTGCTGCCTCTGGCTCAGCGGATGTTACCGGGCCTGGCCCGCGCCCGCATTGCCCAGGAATGGGCCGGAGAGCGGCCGGGCACGCCCGACAGTCTGCCGCTCATGGGCCCGGCGACAGAGGCTTCGGATCCGATCTGGATCTCTGCAGGGCACGGCATGCTGGGGCTGACCCTGGCCGCCCGCAGTGGCGAACTGATTGCGGCCGGAATGGCGGGAGAGTCCCGGGCGCTTGCTGCGCTGGAGGGCTTTCGCCCGGCACGGTTTGCGCGGCGACCGGCCAAGACCTGAACAAAGGAGACCACATGCCTTCCCAAGTCGAGACCATTTACGTTCCGAACATCTCGGAATTCCTGGAACGCAACAAGGTGCCGATCTCGCCTGCGATCAGAGCGGGCGGCTTCGTCTTCGTTTCAGGGGCTCCGCCCATCGACCCGGATACCGGAGAGCTGGCGAAGGGAGATGTGAGAGCCCAGACAGAGGTGATCTTCCGCTATATCGACAGGGTGCTGAAGGCGGCTGGAACGGACCGCGAAAAGGTCGTCAAGGTGACGGTCTATGCTGCGAACGCGGCGCATTTCCGAATGATCAACGAAGTCTATGCAGCATATTTCTCGGATCATTTCCCGACGCGGACCTTTGTCACCGTGGGGTCCTGGCCGATGGAATTCGATGTGGAGATCGAGGTTCAGGCGTTGGCCTGATCCTCCGGTGTCTCCGCGTCGCGCTTCGGAGGCATGCCGGCAATCCGATCAAGGTTGTCGACCAGTTTCCGCGTGATCTTCAGCATGGCCTCCAAGTCTTCCTCGGGGATGCCTTCAGCGGCTTCGCGGAAAATGTGGCGGCGGACCGGCAGCATGTGCTCGAACATCGTGTGACCGGCCTCCGTCAGATGGACGCCGATGATCCGGCGGTCGTTTGGATAGGGTTCGCGCCGGATCAGCTCTTCCTTTTCCATCTGCGTCAGCAGGTGGCTGAGGGCCGTCCGCTCGATCTGGGTGTGCCGGGTCAGATCGTTGATCGTGAGGCCGGAAAGCTCTGCCAGGATCGACAGGGTACGCCAGCGCGCCACAAGGGATTTGCCCCCCCCCATGACCCGAACGAATTCCGTATTGGAACGTTCCTCGAAGACACGCAGCCAGTAGAGGATGGATGTGCGAAACGATTCCTCTTCTACCTGGGCCATGACCCCTCCTTTTTCAAATCTGGTGTGCAATAGCAATTCGTCAGTCCGGAGGCGAGACCGGGATCACGCCACCCCACTCAGGGCCTCCTCAAGCACGGTGATGTCGTCGGCGGTGTTATAATAATGCCAAGCTGTACGGATCTTGCCATCTCGCGTCGAGCAGATCACGCCGCGTTCGGCGAGCGCCGCGACGGCCGTTGGAGCGTCGGAGACCGCCAGCGTGACCTGCGGGCCGCGGGCCGCGTCATCGCGCGGGGTGATGACGGTGTGACCCGCTGCCGTCAGCCGGTCAATGGCATGGCCGGTAAGCTGCGTGACCCATGCCCCGATATGCTCCAGGCCGATCTCTTCCAGCAGGCGCGCGGCGGCGAGGCTCTCGTACATGGCACCCATTGCGGGGGTTCCGGTCTGAAAGCGGCGTGCATCGCCGGCCTCGTCGTGCTGATCGATCTGAAATTCCAGCATGTCCTGCTGACCAAACCAGCCCGTCAGAGTGGGGTGCAGCCGATCCAGCAGCGCTTCGCGGACGTAGAGCAAACCAAGCCCGGGCGCGCCCAGCATGTATTTCGCCGTGCCCGTGACCAGGATGTCGATGCCGAGGGCCTCCATGTCCATCGCGCGGGTGCCAAAGCTCTGGTAATCGTCGACCGCTAGGATCGCTCCGACGGCATGGACGCGTTCGGACAACGCACGGATGTCCAGCCGATGCCCGTTCTTGTAGCAGAGCGAGGAGACGCAGACGATTTGCACGCTGCTGTCCAGATAGGGATCGAAGGCCTCGGGGCGTAGGCGGGCGTCATTTCCCGCCGGCACCATCACGGCTTCGGCGCCCCGCATCGCCTGAGCGCGCCAGAGGTAGGCCATCGAGGGAAAGGAATAGGCGTCGAATAGGACCTTGGGGCGGCGTTCCCATGAAAGGGAAGAGGCGATTGCGCCCATGGCCTGGGTGGCGGAGCAGCAGATCGCCACCTCGCCGATCCGGGCGCCGATCAGCCGTGCGAAGGTCTCGCGCAGCGCGTCGTGGCGCTGCATCGCCAGCGGCCAGGTGGTGCCGCGCTCCAGACGTTCGCGCATGCAGGCTTCGGCCGCCTCCAGGACAACGTCGCTGACGGCGCCCATGGAATTGCTGGCCAAGTGCACCTTGTCGCGGAAGATCGGAAAGCGGGATCGGAAGGTGGTGACCTCGGTTGGGGTTTTAAGCATGCCGCTCATGCTTGCACTCCGGTCAGGCCGTTGCACCGGTCACTGTCTTCAAGGACGGGATCGCGGGAAGCCGCGCCGCCCAGCCCGGCCCCGCCCGGGGTCTTCAGCACCAGCGACTGCCCGGGGGCAATTTCGTGCTGACCCTTAGAATCGAGCACTTCGCCACTGCCGAGCCCGATCCAGCCGGGGGCACCGTTCTCGCCGCCCTCGCATCCCCGCGCCGGGAATTTCACCCGCTCCATCGTCGCCGCGAAGGAGAAGGGCGCGTCCTCGCGGCTGGCCACCTCGACCACCTGGCCCAGGCCGCCGCGATAAGAACCGGCCCCACCGCTGCCCTCGCGCAGTTCCTTGCGCAGGAAGATCAGCGGCGACTGGGTCTCGGCGATCTCGATCGGGGTCCCCATGACGCCCGAGGGATAGGCGGTGGCGGAAAGGCCGTCCTTGCCCGGCCGTGCCCCGGTGCCGCCCGAGAGCGTCATGGCGAGGCCGAAGGCCGCCTTGTCCCTGGGACCACTGCGCCGACGCCCGTGCAGGGCCATGATCCAGAGCCCCGAGGTGCTCTCGGCGGGGATCATATCGGGGACCGCCTGGCGCAGGCAGCCGAAGACCATGTCGGGCAGCAGCTGCCCGTAGGCATGGCGCGAATGCACGGCGACGGGGGGCTGGGCATTCAGGATGCATCCCTTGGGCGCGCTCACCCGGATCGGATCTAGAGAGCCGGCATTGTTGGGGATGTGTCCGGCCACGACACAGCCGATCCCGAAGGAGGTATAGGCCCGCGCATAGGGCAGGGGCACGTTCAGCCCGCGCCGTGCCGGACCGGAGGAGCCGGCATAATCGACATCAATGCCATCGTCCGAAATCGTCAGCCGGGCCTTCAGCGTGACCGGGGTGTCATCGCCGTCTGCGGTCATCTCGTAGGTCCAGCTTCCCTTCGGCAGCTTGCGGATTTCTCCCAGCACCGCCTCGCGGGAGCGCTCGATGATATGGGCGCTGAGAGCGTCGAGCGTGCCGAGGCCGAATTCCTCCATCATCTCGACCAGCCGCCGGCTGGCGACCTCGTTGCAGGAGGCAAGGGCATAGACATCCCCCTCGCTCTCCTCGGGCAGGCGCGAGTTCTGACGGATCATCGCCATCAGGGTCTCGTTGACCTTGCCCTGGTCAACAAGCTTCAGCATCGGGATCTGGAGGCCCTCCATGAACATGTCGGTGCCATCAAGGCCATGGACGCCGCCAATATCGACGATGTGGCTGGTGCAGGAGAACAGCGCGACCAGTTTGCTGTCCTTGAAGACCGGCGTGGTGACGACGAAGTCGTTCAGGTGCCCGGTCCCCTTCCAGGGGTCGTTGCAGATGTAGGTATCGCCGGGCTTCATCGTCTGGGTCGGGAAGGCGGCGAGGAAATGGCCCACGGATTCCGCCATCGTGTTGACGTGGCCGGGGGTGCCGGTGATCCCCTGGGCCAGCATCCGGCCCTGCGGGTCGAAGATCCCGGCCGAGATGTCGCCGCATTCCCGCACCACGGGAGAGAAGGCGGTGCGGATCAGCACCTGCCCCTGTTCCTCGGCAATGGCGATCAGCCGGTCCCACATCACCTGGAATTCGATCACGCTCGGGCTCTTGCTCATGCCGCTTCTCCTTTGGTTGCGCTGCGCGCCGTGCGGCGGTCCATCACGAGGCATCCCGTGATGTCGAGGTGAAGATCGAACTCTCCGGGCACGAAGGAGGCGGTCTCGTCTTCGGTGATGATGGCCGGGCCGCTGACCCGGGCGCCCGGTGTCAGGGCGGTGCGGTCGTAGACGGGCACGTCGAGCTCGCTCTCGCCGAGCGAGACGCGACGGCGCCCGATCGGGGCGGGGACGGGGGCCGGTGCGGCCTCGGGCAGGCGCGCGGGGCTGGCCGGCACGGTGGAGACCAGCACGGACCAGGTCATGACCTCGATCTCGGCCTGGGGAATGACGCGGTTGAACATGCCGGCATAGGCCTGTTCGTAGGCGTCGCGCAGTGCGGAGGCATCCTCGAGCGCGCTCTGTCCCGGGGCGAGCGTGACCGCGATCTCGTGGCCCTGACCGACGTAACGCATGTAGGCGGTGCGGGTTTCCACCAGCGGGGCGCCAAGGGCGCCGGGCTCGACAAGGGCGCGTGCCTCGGCGGCCATGTCGTCGAGCATGGCCGAGATCTCTCCGGCGTCGTGGCGCCCGATCGTGACGTGCCGGCTGCGCAGCACCTCGAAGGCCACGGCGGCCGAGAGGAAGCCGACGGCAGAGCCCACGCCGGCGTTCGGTGGGATGATCACGCGGTCCATCGCGAGCTTCTGCGCCACGCGGGCGGCATGCAGCGGTGCGGCGCCGCCGAAGGCGATCATCGCATGGGTGCCGAGATCGGCGCCCTGTTCCACCGCATGGACACGGGCGGCGGAGGCCATGTTCTCGCATACAATCTCGTGCACGGCATAGGCGGCATGGGAGGCGCTGAGCCCGAGCGGCACGCCCACGTCGCGCGAGAGCGCGGCCTCGGAGGCGGCCTTGTCGAGGGTCATGCGCCCGCCGGCAAAGCCGTTCGGGTCAATGAGGCCGAGGGCCACGTCGGCATCGGTCACGGTCGGGCGGTCGCCGCCGCGCCCGTAGCAGGCCGGGCCGGGGGTGGAGGAGGCGCTCTCCGGGCCGACGGTCACACGCTTCAGCGTGTCGACCTGGGCGATGGAGCCACCGCCGGCGCCGATCTCGACCATCTCGATCACGGGGATGCGCAGCGGCAGGCCCGAGCCCTTGAGGAAGCGCGCGGCGCGGTCGACCTCGAAGAAGCGCGAGGTGGCAGGTTCGGCATCCTCGATCAGGCAGATCTTGGCCGTGGTGCCGCCCATGTCGAAGGAGAGCAGGTCACTGACCCCGAGCCGCCGGGCGAATTGCGCGGCAAAGATCGCCCCGCCCGCGGGCCCGGATTCGACCAGCCGCACGGGGAAGCGCCGGGCGGTCTCGATCGCCGTCAGCCCGCCGCCGGAGGTCACCAGATAGGTGATCCCGGCAAAGCCCGCCTCGGCCAGCGCGGCTTCCATCCGGGTCAGGTAGGAGGCCATCAGCGGCTGGACATAGGCATTGGCGACGGCGGTGGAGGTGCGTTCGTATTCGCGGATCTCCGGCGCCACCTCGCCGGCCATGGTGATCTCGACCCCGGGCAGTTCCTCGCGCAGGATGGCGGCGGCGCGGCGCTCGTGCGCGGGGTTGCGATAGGCATGCAGGAAGGCGATGGCGAGGGCTTCGACGCCGGCGCTCTCCAGCTTCGGCGCAAGGGCACGGACGGCCGCCTCGTCTAGCGGGGTGACAACATTGCCGTCCACGTCGATGCGTTCGGGCACGCCGAAGCGCAGCGCGCGGGGCACCAGCGGCGCGGGCTTCTCCAGGAACAGGTCGTACTGGTCGAAACGGCTCTCGGTGCCGATCTCAAGCACGTCGCGGAAGCCCTCGGTGGTCAACAGTGCGGTCCGCGCGCCGCGTCGTTCGATGATCGCGTTGGTCGCCAGCGTGGTGCCGTGGACAAAGACCGAAATCTCTTCGAAGCCGTAGCCCGCCTCGTCCAGCACGATCTTCATCCCGTCGAGCACCGCGCGCTCGGGGGCGTCATGGGTGGTGAGCAGCTTGCGGGTGATCCGCAGCGCTCCGCGTTCCAGGACGACGTCGGTGAATGTGCCGCCGATGTCGACGGCGAGGCGGAGCGGGGCGTGGGTGTCTTGCGCCATGGTTCTGTTGTCTTTCTTGTCTTCAACTATGGGCAGTCGAGGGGAGGATGCGGTCGAGGAAGCCCCGCAGGCGCGGGCTTTCCGGGGCATCGAAAAAGGCTTCTGCGGGGGCGATCTCGTGGATCTCGCCATCGGCCATGAACACGCAGCGGTCGGCGACACGCCGCGCGAAGCCCATCTCGTGGGTCACGCAGATCATGGTCATGCCGCCGCGCGCCAGGTCCTCCATGACCTGGAGCACCTCGTTGATCATTTCCGGGTCGAGCGCGGAGGTGGGCTCGTCGAAGAGCATTACCGGGGGCTCCATGCAGAGGGCGCGGGCGATGGCAACGCGCTGCTGCTGACCGCCGGAAAGCTGCGCGGGATACTTGTGTGCCTGCTCGGCGATGCGCACCCGTTCGAGGTAGTACATCGCCTTTTCCTCGTTGAGCCTTTTCGTGCCCTTGTTCAGCAGGCGCAGCGCGAGGGTGCAGTTTTGCAGCACCGTGATATGCGGGAACAGGTTGAACTGCTGGAACACCATGCCGACCTCGATGCGCACGTCGCGGGTGTTGGCCGGCGTGCCGTCGACGGTGATGCCGCGCACGACGATGTCGCCGGAATCGTGGGTTTCGAGCTGGTTGATGCAGCGGATCAGCGTGGACTTGCCCGACCCGGAGGGGCCGCAGATCACGATCGTCTCGCCCTTGGCAACCTCCAGGCTGACGCCCTTTAGGGCCTGGAAGGGGCCGTAATGCTTGACGACATCCCTCAGTGAGACGTCGATCGTCTGAGGTGTGGAGATATCTCTCATGTCGGATCCTGTTCTTCGGGCGCACGCGTGGCTTCCTGGGCGAGCCGCACGTAGAGCGCGGCGCCATGCACCAGGGCGTCGTCGCAGAAATCGTATTCGGGGTGGTGCAGGGGGTGGCCGGACCCGTTGCCGATCATCATGTAGGCGCCCGTGACGGCCTCCAGCATGAAAGAGAAGTCCTCCGAGCCGAGCGAGGGCTCCATCTCGGTACTGACCGCTTCGGGGTCCAGGATGCTTCGGGCGCAGGCGACCATCAGGGCGGTCTTTTCGGGATCGTTCACATGGGGGGCGAACATCACCCGGAAATCGGTCTCCGCGGTTGCGCCGAACCCCTCGGCAATGCCGCTGGCGAGCGCGGCGATGCGGGCCTGCACCGTTTCGCCGAGGGCCACGTCGAAATAGCGCGCGGTGCCGGAAATCGTCGCGCTTTCCGGGATGACGTTGTAGGCGCTGCCGCCCTCGATCCGGGTGGCGCTGACGACGACGGAGGCCAGCGGGGGCACGTTGCGGGCGACGATGGATTGCAGGGCGGTGACCACGTGGCAGGCGGCCAGCACCGGATCGATGCCGCGGTCGGGCTCGGCGCCATGCGCGCCGCGCCCCTGCACGGTGATGTCGAAATTGCCGCCCCCGGCCGCGATTGTGCCGAAGCCGGTCCGCATCTGTCCCAGGGGCAGCCCGGGTTCGTTATGCATGCCGAAGACGGCGTCGCAGGGAAACCTTTCGAACAATCCGTCGCGGATCATTTCGCGGGCTCCGTCATAGCCTTCCTCTCCGGGCTGGAAGATCAGGTTCACCGTGCCTTCGAAATCGCGATGCTGTGCAAGGTATTTCGCGGCGCCAAGCAGCATGGCCGTGTGTCCGTCATGGCCGCAGCCATGCATCAGCCCGGGCGTGCGGGAGGCATAGGGCAGGCCGGTGGCCTCGGCGATCGCCAGGGCGTCCATGTCGGCGCGAAGGCCCACGGAGCGGTTCGAACGCCGGCCACGCAGCACGCCAACCACGCCGGTGCCGCCGACCCCGCGATGGGTCTCGATGCCCAGCCCTTCCAGGAAATCGGCAACCACGGCAGAGGTGCGATGGGTCTCAAGGCCAAGCTCTGGGTGGGCATGGAGATCGTGGCGGATCGTGCGCATCTCCGTGTCGAGGGCGCGGATCCCGTCAAGTAGGCTCTTCATGCGACAGCCGCCTTTCGTGTCCGGGTCCTGCTGGCGGGCTCCGGGGCGTGGTGCCGGTTCAGCCAGCGGTCAAGACCGGCAAAGCCCAGCCGGACCAGGTTGACGACGATCCAGTACATCACCGCGGCGGTGATCATCGGGGTCAGCGGATCGTAGGTTTCCTGGAAGATGCCGTTGGCCACCGCAGTCAGATCGTTGATGGTGACGACCGAGACGATCGCGGTGCCCTTGATGAATCCTACAACCTCGTTTTGGTAGGCCCGGATCCCGTAGCGCAGGGCCAGGGGCAGCCGGACCCAGAGGAAGACCTTCCGCTCCGGGATCCCGAGGGCGAGCGAGGCCTCGGCGATGCCCCTAGGCACCGAGAGCAGGGAGCCGCGTACGACATCGGTCATGTAGGCGACATGGTTGAGGGCGAGGCCGATCACGGCGCAGCCGAAGGGATCCGCAAACAGCGGCCAGAAAAAGCTCTCCCGGACCCAGGCGAACTGGGCGATGCCGAAATAGAGGATGTAGAGCAGCACGAGAACGGGCGTGCCGCGAAAGAAGATCACGAAGACCAGGGCAGGCCAGGCCAGGCTGCGCCGCTTCGACATCCGGGCAAGCGCCATGGGAACAGAGAAGACGATACCGAGCAGCAATACGAAAATCGACAGGCAGATCGTCATCATCAGCCCGTGGAACAGGGCAGGAAGGCTCGCGATGGCAAGAGAGAGATCGAAATGCATCGTTTATGCTCCCACAGGGGTCTGACCCCGGTTCAGTCGCCGCTCCAGCCGGTTGGCCAGGGGCACGGTCAGGGTGCTCATGGCGATGTAGAAGAACGATGCGACGATCAGGAACACGAAGGGTTCGGAGGTAGCCCCTCCTGCGGTCTTGGCGACGGTGACAAGATCGCTGAGCCCGACGAGGGAAACGAGCGATGTCTCTTTCAGGATGATGATCCAAATATTGACAAGGCCTGGAAGCGCGAGCCGGAAGACCTGCGGCAGCAGGATCAGGCGCCAGGCGTGGAACCTTGGCAGGCCAAGCACGGTGCAGGCCTCGAACTGGCCTTTCGGCAGGTTCCGGATCGCTCCGTGGACCAGATCGCAGACATAGGCGGCATTGACCATGGCGATGGCTGCCACGCCGGAGGAGAAGGGCGAGACATCGAAGCTCCGGTCGTAGCCCAGCAGCGCGGTTAGCACGCCAGAGCCGCCATAATAGATAATGAAGAGGATCAGCAGCGAGGGGACGCCCGTCATGATCGAGATGTAGATCGTCAGCGGAATCTGCACGACCCCGGAGGCGCCCGTGCGCAGGATCCCGAAAACGGTTCCGATGGCCAGAGAGATCACAAAGCTCCAGAGCAGCATCTGCACTGTGATCGAAACGCCTCCGAGCATCTGCTGGAAGTAGCCGGAATAATCGACGCTGGTGGGCATGGGGTCATCTTACCTTTGACGGGCTTTCTGGTGTCCTGGAACCCAGCCCCGCAGCATCGCGGGGCTGGGGGGCCCAGCCGGAGCTATTTCTTGGCGGCGCAGGCCGCATCTTCGGGCAGCAGCGGGGTGCTGATGTATTTCTCGCGGATCTTGGTATAGGTGCAGTCTGCAAGCATCGCGTTCAGGGCTCCGTTGACCCTGTCGAGCAGAGCCGTGTCCCCCTTGCGCACGGGCCAGGCATTGCCGCGCTGATCCGCCGGAAGGTCCTCCTGTCCGGAGTAATAAGGCTCTCCGGCGAATTTCCAGTCACTGCCCTTTGGCGTGTCGATCAGCTTCACAGCTGCCGTCAGCTTGGGCATGAAAAGCATGTTGATGCGCCCGGCAGTCAGGTCGAGGATCGTCTGATCCGGGTTGTCATAGTCGCGGTACTTGACGGAATCCCCGAAGAGGGTCTTCAAGTAAGCCGCATTCATGTCGCCCCGCTGCAATCCGACGGTGACGTTCTTGCCCCTGAGACCCTCTGGCGTCAGGGTCCAGTCGCTGTCCTTGGGGACGACGAAGCTTACCGGATTGGACAACACCGGCCGGGTGAAATCCAGCTTTTCCCGACGCTTCTCGGAAGGGGTCATGTTGCCGACGAGCAGGTCGAACTTGCCCTCCAGCAGCGAGGGAACGAGGGCCCTGAAATCCATTACGACAAGTTTGCAATCCGCGCCGATCCGCTTGCAGACTTCCCGGGCGAGGTCGGGTTCAAGCCCGCTCAGCGTGCCGTCGCCGGACATGATCGAGAAGGGCGGATTCGTGCCTTCATTGCCTAGCCTCAGGGTCTCGGCCGAAGCCACGGTGGAGAGGCTGCAAGCGGCGGCGGCAGTCAGGGCAAGAAGCCGGAAGCGAGAGAATTTTGCGTTCATCTAGGGGGTGTCCTGTTGGCCTGTCCGGGAGGGGTTGCTTCGTTGAGGGTATTCCAACGCATTGGGTGCAATCGTGGTCGCCAGCTCATGACAGGCCACGCCACGAGGCGAGACAACTGCTTTTTTTCGAACGCTTTTCCCTTTTATTTCCGCTCGATGGCGGGTCTCCCTTGGGGACGAAACAAATGGATTTCGAATTTTATGTGAAATCTCACATGGTTGAGGTACAAGAAATTTCGTGGTTCGCAGCGGTGCTGCGACGGTGGGGCTCCCGGGAAAAAGCCAGGCCCAGAGACAGCTGATGGAAAACTAGGCATGAAAGCTACATATTATGACGAATTCGGTGGTCCTTCGGTCCTTCGGTACGCAGAGATGCCCCTTCCGCAGCCCGGGCCAGGGCAAATTCGAATCGATCTCCGGGCTGCCAGCCTGATCCCGGCAGACGTCAAGCTGCGGGCGGGGAAGCTTTCGCATATCTTTCAGGTCAGTCTGCCGAAGATCCCGGGGCGCGATGGCGCGGGGGTGGTGTCGGCCCTGGGGGCCGGGGTCGATGACTTCAAGATTGGCGACCGGGTCTGCGTCGTCGCCCAGCACGTACAGCAGGGAACCCATGCCGAGGCTGTGGTCCTGGGACGCGAAGCCGTGGTGGCCCTGCCCGACAGCCTCGGTTTCGCCGAAGGGGCAGCGCTGATGCATGCGGGTGTCTGTGCCTGGATCTGTCTGATGGAAACGGCGCGGATCACGGCCGGAAGCCGGGTGCTGATCCATGGCGGAGCCGGCGCCATCGGCAGCCTGGCCCTGCAGCTGGCGGCTTCCGTCGGAGCAGAAGTGCTGACCACCTGCCGGAGTTCAAATCGTGATTACGTCACTTCACTGGGGGCCGATCGGGCCATCGCCTACGACGCAGAGGATTTCACCGCGATTGCGCGTGACATGGATGTGGTTCTGGACCTGATCGGAGGCGAGACGGCGGATCGCTCATGGCAGGTTCTGAAGCCTGCCGGTCACATGGTGGCCCTGATCGCCAAGCCTTTCGAGGACCAGTCCGCGGATTTCGGGGTCAGGCTCACCATTCCGCATATCCACGATCATGCCGGGACGCTCCGTACCGTTGTGGATGCTGCGGCGGCTGGTCGCCTGGTGCCCCAGATCGCCGCGCAGGTGCCGCTGGAAGAGGCCCGCTATGCACATGCCCGGCTGGAGGCCGGGCATGTCAGCCGGGGACGGCTGGTGTTCAGGATCTGACGACCCGCCGTCGTCGCAGGAAAATCAGAATTCCCGCAGCGTTCCGCGCAGGGTGTCCGCGGTGTATTCCGTCCGCACACGGCCTCGGCGTTGAAGCTCTGGCACCAGGCCCTCGCAGATGTCGGTCACATGCTGGCGACCGATGAAGGTGGTGAAGGGCTTGGTGATCAGGAAGCCGTCGCCGCCGACCTCATCCATGACGCTGCAGAGACTGTCGGCGACCTGTTCGGGGGTGCCGACCATGCCGGGCAACCCGCGCGAGACCTGCTCCACTGCCAGCTGTCGCAGCGTCTTTCCACTGCCCCATTGCGCGAAGGCATCGAGAGATCCCTGTTCGCCGTTTGTTTCCATGTGATCGGGCAGCGGTTGGTCCGGGTCGAACTTGGAAAAGTCGATGTCGGTGATCAGGCTGATCGAGGCCAGTACCTTTTCCAGATAATCCGGCGCCTCGGTGATGCGTTTTGCCTTGGCCTTGGCTTCCTCTTCGGTCGCGCCAACGATGGGGGCGACGACAAAGAGTACCTTGATGTCGTCGGGATTGCGCCCGGCGGCTGCGGCCCGGGCGCGAATGTCGTCACGGTAGGCCCTGATGCCGGCCACGCCGGAGGAGGGGGCTATGATGCTGTCGGCGGTGCGCGCGGCAAATTCGCGACCGCGCGGAGAGCCACCGGCCTGCACCAGGGTCGGCTGCACCTGGGGCGAAGGTACAGTGTTCAGCGGTCCGCGGGTCGAAAAATACGTCCCCTTGAAATTCACCTCGCGCACCTTGGTATGGTCGACATAGGTGCTGGTGGCACGGTCGCGCACCACGGCGCCAGGCTCCCAGCTGTTCCAGAGCGCGCGGCAGGCGGCGACGTATTCATCGGCCATGTCGTAGCGCAGCTGGCGGGGGGGCAGCTTGTCCATGCCAAGGTTCTGGGCCGCGGCATCCTCGCCGCTGGTGACGATGTTCCAGCCGAAACGGCCGTCGATCAGGCTGTCCACGGTCGAGCACAGCCGCGCCAGGGTGAAGGGGTGGTAGCTGATGGTGGACATGGTCGAGACCACGCCGAGGTTCTTCGTCTTGGAGCCCAGCAGTACGGCGAGCGGCGTTGGATCGCCCTTCGGTGCCATCAGCCCGTGCTTGAGGTAGACCTCGCGGCTGTCGCCGTAGGTGTCCGAGATCAGCAGCGTATCCTCGAGCATGATGTAGTCGAAGCAGGCGCGCTCCAGCATCTGCGCCATGTCAACATAGAACTGTCCGTCCCAGGGCATACCGCCGCTCGCCAGGGGCGTGTTCCAGTCATCGAGGGCGAAGTTGGTGAACCATCCAAGGTGGAATTTCTGTCCGGACATGGTTTCTCCTGCTGTCAGGTGGTCGTGCCGGGCGCTGCGTCGGCCCGGCTTCGAGGGGCAGGATAGAAAGCGGAGTCTGCGTGAAACCATATGGAATACCCGATCCATGTTCCGGATTTCCCGAAACGTCGGTACGGCGGCGGATTGCTTGACACTTTGCCATGGCTGGCAATGATTGCACCTGCCCCGTGCCCACGGGAAAACAGACATTCCAGGACAATGCGTACCGATGGCCCGGCTTCAAGCCCCGCAGGATTCCGATATCAGATTGCTGCGTCATTTCTGTGCGATCGTCGACGAGGGCGGGTTTTCCGCTGCGCAGGCAGCTTTGGGCGTGTCGCAATCGGTGTTGAGCGAAAGCGTGAAGGCGTTGGAGCTGCGTCTTGGGGCTTCGCTGTGCCAGCGGGGGCCGAAGGGCTTCCGCCTCTTTCCCGAAGGGGAGGCAACCTACAAGGCCGCTCAGAGGCTCTTTGCCGAGGTTGAGGTCTTCCGTGCCTCGACGTCGGATCTGAGCCGCCTTGCACAGCACGAAGTGTCCGTTGCGGTGCAAGAGTCGATACTTGAACATCCCAAGAGCCGCATCCCAGAGGCCCTGGCGCGGCTGCAGGACAGCCATCCCAATGTGCATTTCCACCTTGAAGTCATGCTGGGCACGCAGGTGATCGGACGTGTGGCGGACGGGCTGATGCATGTCGGGATTGGCATCCCGGGAGAGACCCGGGCCCAGCTCTATGTGCGGCCACTGTTCGAAGAGCGTTCCATGCTGTGCTGTGGTGTCGGGCACCCCTTTTTCAATCGCGTTTCAGACGGTTTAAGGACCGAAGAAGTAGATGCCGTCGCCCATGTCACAAGCGGCAAGGTCGAAAGCTTCTTCAGTGCGCCGATTGACGCGCAAGCCCGTGGAGATGTCGGAAGGGGCGCGCGCGCCCAGCTCGCCCTCATCCTGAGCGGGCGCAATGTCGGCTATGTGCCTCGTCATATCGCTGCGCCCTTGCTGGCTTCGGGGAAGCTGAAAGAACTTTGCCCTGGCGGCAAGAGCATGCCTCTGACAAACACAGTCTATGCAATGACCGGCCCATCGTCGAAGGATATCGCCGTAGTACGCTATCTGGTCGACATCATGGCAAAGATTCACTCTGACGAATTGCTCACCACATGATTGCGTAATGCGGCGGCCAGTCAGAATCCGGGGCGCCAACGTCGGTGACCAGAGCGCGCTCGTCACCTTCCATAGAATGCTGGCGAAACTCATGCGCACGTCTCCCCTGACTTGCCCTTGTCAGCCCAGCATACTGAATAGCCCCGAGCTTCAACGGATGGGCGGTGAATCCATGCCTCCTGCCGCGTGCTTGATCTGGGGGACCTGTCAACGGAGCGGGGAGGCAGGCCAGCTCCGACACGGCGCGCCCGCCTTTCACGGCTTCCAGCGCTGAACGAGTCCTGAGGCCCCCTATCGTGGTCCCCGCGTTCCTGGAGACCAGAAGACGGAAGTTCCTAGAGTACGTCACTGTTCGTTTTCGGGGGGGGCTGCGTGATGTGTGTCGTGATCAATTACCGCGCGGGCCAGATTATCCTGATGCCCGCAAGCTCTCGAAGGTCGGCTGGATGATCGCCTATGCCCTTGTCACGCACGTCGTCTGCGCAGTCTCGCGTAAACCCTGCCGGTCATCGCCGTTGCCTGAACCGGGCTCCTCCGACCGGGCTATATGGCGGGGCGTATCGCTCTTCTGATCGGACGGAAGATGCAACAGCTTCTCCCGTCCGGTTTTCCTTCCGATCAGGCCGAAACCTGATGGTAGCGTCCCTTGTAGTAAACGAGAGGCGACGCGGTGTGTTCCTTCGCTTCATCGACGAAACGCATGACTTCGCCGATGACGATCAGGTGGTCGCCGGCTTCGTGTTCGGCGTAGAAACGGCATTCCAAGGTCAGCAGCGTATCACGGATCATCGGGGATCCTTCGGCATTCGGAGCCCAGTCGACGCCCGCCCAACGGTCACCGGACGAGCGCGCAAAGCTGTTGGAAAGCGCGACTTGGTCCCAATGCAGCACATTTACCGCAAAGTGCCCGGACGGCCGGATCTTTGGCCAGCTGTTGGATTCGCGACGCACGCAGAACGAGACAAGAGGCGGTTCCAGGGAGACGCTGTAGAAGGACTGGCAGGTGAAGCCAACGGGCTCGTCCGTTTGGCCCCGGCCTGTGACGATTGTGATTCCCGATGCGTAATGTCCCAGGGCATCGCGGAAGGCACGCGGGTCGAAAGCGTCGGCGGTTGCGGTCTCGATGAAGGTATCAGGCATGTGCTTTTTCCTGCTGGACCATCTTTTCGGCATCGGCGGCAGCCTGGATCTGCGGCGCTGTGGCCTGTATCACCGGCATGCAGCGACCAAGCGCCAACAGAACCTCGCGCGCGAAATCATCGAGGATCTCGTCAGCCGCATCCATACGCTCGGTGTTGAAGTAGAGACCGCGATAGGGCACCACCGCGCCCAGCTCATGCAGGAGGGGCACGAGGGTCGTGGTCGGCGCCAGAGAATGTGCCAGCCCCCCGCCGGTCATGAAAGCCAGAGAGGGAACACGGTTCAGCCCGTTCATCGGGTAGCGGTCAAGGAAGGATTTCAGCAGGCCGGTATAGCTCGCCTTGTAGGTCGGCGAGGCAAAGACCGCGAGGTCGGACTCGGCGACGCGCGCATTGAGAGCGGCCATGCGCTCTGAGGGCCAGACAAAGAGTTGATCCACATGTTCCACAAGATCAATGACCTGCAGGTCCGGATCGGCGCCGCCGAACATGCGTTCCACCAGTTTCTGCGCAAGCTTGCCGGTTCGCGAGGCCGGTTTGGGGTTGCCGACCACGATGGTAATTTTCATCATTTCCTTCTTTCCTTTGGCGTCAGGCCCGCGAAGGCAGGAGATCTGGTGCGCCGGTGTTCTGCAGCAGGGCAATCAGGTCAGAGATCAGGCCGATCATGAGGCCGTGTTGTGCAGCGTAGCCGATCAGGTCCGGCAGGCGCGCCATTTCTCCGTCGTCGCGCATGATCTCGCAGATGACCGCTGAAGGATTGCGACCGGCGAGACGGGCCAGGTCAACAGAGGCTTCGGTATGTCCGGGCCGCTCGAGCACGCCGCCGTCCCGGGCACGCAGGGGAAAGACATGCCCCGGCGAGGCGAGCGCTTCAGGGCCGCGGGACGGGTCGCAGGCCACACGGATCGTCTCTGCACGATCACGGGCCGAAATGCCCGTGGTGACGTTTTCGGCTGCCTCGATCGACTGGGTGAAGGCCGTTCCGAAGGCGGAGGCGTTGCGGCTCGGCATGGGTAGCAGGCCAAGCGCATCCACCCGCGCGCCTTCCAGGCAGAGGCAGATCAGGCCACGTCCATGGGTGGCCATGAAATTAATCGCTTCCGGCCCGGCCGCATCAGCGGCGATCACCAGATCCCCTTCATTTTCGCGCTCTTCGCTGTCCACCAGAATGACCATGTTGCCGGCGCGCATTTCGGCGATGATATCGGCTATGGGACTGATGGCGGCTTGGATTGCGGAGCCATGTGATGGGCTGCCGCAGGATATCGTTTCGGCGAGGATGTCTTTCATGTCGACCTGTTTGTTATGGCAGTGCCGGACCCGAACCGTCAGAGGCGGCCGGTCATTTCGCAGCTTTGGGTGTGGGCCTGAAGCGAAAGATGTGGTTCCGGTTGGTTTTCAACCCGCTGGGACCGCATCCACGAGATCGACCTGAGGCAAATCGACGTGGCGAGCAAAGAAGGCGTAACGGCGCACGACCGCCGGGCCAGGCGCTCTGCGACATGGAAAGTCACGGAGATACACGAGAGACGGGCGTTTGACGACAAGACCTGCTTCACAATCACACCGCTTCTGGCGTGTTGCTTTGGGAAGATACGCTTTGCGGGCTTGGGTGACCCGGTCAGGTGTAACGGCTTACGTTGACTGGTTAAAAGCAATGTCGATCCGGCAGGTCAAGTGCGGGAAGCACCGCCCAGTGAAGACCATGCGGAAATCGCCCTGAAGAGCCTGTTTTTACCGCACCGGAATGAGGCCTTCGACTTGCCGATGCGCGCGCGGGGCTTAGAGAGCGAGGCACATGCCGGCGGGCAGATCGGCACTCCGGGAAGGCCAGGGGGCGAGCGGTGGTTTGCTGTATCCGGCATCCTTTAGCGGCTGGAACGCTGAAAAAAAGATCTGACGCGAGCCTTGGCCGTTTGCCGGGCGGATATGCTGCTGATTTGCTTCTGCGTTGAGAAAAAAGAGGTATTTTGGATCCAGGTCACGGAGTGCGTTTGCAGCTGCGATCCCGACCTGTTTTCCGGCTGACCTTGGGCGGCGCCGGCTATCCCTACGGGGATCACCTGTGTCTCTAACCTCAGCAGGAGCATGATCATGAATGTGATCCACGCAGGACGGGCATTTCCGTCCACCTCGCGCGCCCACTCCGAACCTTTCGCGGCCGATGTCGGCCGACTGGGGCTTGTCGCCTCCTTCGTCGCAGTGGCCGATACCCTGAGCTTTGCCGATGCGGCAGCCGAAACCGGGCAGACGTCACCGACAATCAGCCGCAAGATTACCCGCCTCGAGGATACGCTCGGGATACGGCTGTTCGACCGCACTACGCGCCGTGTTTCCCTGACGGAAGCGGGCAGGCTCTACCTAGAGCACTGCCGTCAGGCTCTCGAACATCTGAGTCTCGGCAACCAGCTGATCGAGGGGCTCAGTTCCGCGCCCAGCGGCAAGTTGCGGATCTCGATGCCGGTTGCCCTTGGCCGTCTTCATCTGAGTGGTGCGATTCGTGACTTCATGCGGGATTTTCCGGAAATCGAGGTGAACGCCCACTATTCCGACAGCTTCGTCGACCTTATCGAAGGGGGCTACGATCTGGTGATCCGCACCGGGATCCTGGCAGATTCCAGCCTTGTCGCCCGCAGGTTGGGCGCCAACAAGCGGGTGCTTGTCGCCTCTCGCAGCTACCTGGCCGAGCACCCTGCTCCGCGCAAGCCCGAGGACCTCGCGAAGCATGAGTGTCTCATCTTCGAACGCTATGCAGCTTCGGGCAGCCTCTGGCATCTCGAGCGCGGGGACGAGAGGATCTCTGTCAAGACCAGCGGTCGGCTGCGTTCGGACAGCTCCGAGGCGATCTTTGATGCGGCGATGAACGGATTCGGTATCGGTGTCGTCGCCACATACATCTGTCATGAACAGCTGCGCAGGGGCGAGCTTGTCGAGGTTCTGCCCGACTGGCAGCTGAGCCCAGAGGCCGGGATCTATGTCGCCTTCCCGAATTCACGGCACGTGGCCCCGAAGGTCAGGGCGTTTGCGGACTTCATGGCGCATTACTTCCGCGATGCGCCCTGGGAGGCTTCCTGAACCGCCGGGGCCTCCGCATCCGGAGGGAAGCGCAAGCCCCTGGCGGAACGGGTGGTCAGGTCCTCAGCGGAATATGGCAACTGACCATGTGACCGTTGCGTCCCAGCCGCAGCGGCGGGGTGACGGCATCGCATTCCTGTCCGAGATACCGCAGGCAGCGGTCGGCAAAGGGGCAGCCCTGGCCCTGAACCGGACGGGCGCGTGAAACGATTTCCTCAGGGGCATGACGGGCATGTCTTTCCCCACGCGGCATGGCCGACAGCAGCATCTCGGTATAGGCGTGTCCGGGATTTGCGAACACTTCCCTGACCGGACCTGTCTCCAGCACGGACCCGCTGTACATCACGGCGACCCGGTCGGCGATATAGCGCACCACCCCGAGGTCGTGGGTAATGAAGATGTAGGCGACGCCGCGCTTTGCCCGCAGGTCGATCAGGGTGTTCAGGACCGCCGCCTGCACCGAGATGTCCAGTGCCGAGGTCGGTTCATCGCAGATAATGATGTCGGGATCGGCTGCAAGGGCGCGGGCGATGTTCACGCGCTGCTTCTCGCCCCCCGACAGCTCCCTCGGGAAGCGGGTCAGGTAGCGTTCGCTCAGGTTCACCATCTCCAGCAGTTCCGCGGTGCGTTTCGCGACCTCGGGTCCAGAGGCATTACCGTAGAGCCCGATCGGACGGCTGACGATTTCGCCCACGGTCCGCATCGGGTTGAGCGCGCTGTCGGGGTTCTGGAATACGATCTGCACCCGCTTGCGGGCGTCGCGGCTGCGCTGGCCGGCCAGGGGTTCCAGCCGCTGACCTTCCATCCGGACCGAGCCGCCGGTGGGCGCGCGCAGCCCGGCGATGCAGCGCGCGAGCGTGGATTTGCCGGAGCCGCTTTCGCCGACGATCCCCAGAGTTTCGCCCGGGCGGATCGCCAGGGTGACCCGGTCCAGGGCCTTGCTCTGCTCCTTCCGGTTGAGGAAGGGCAGGGCAAGGCTGGGCCGGGCATAGCTGAAATCGAGATCGACCACAGAAAGCTGCGGCGGGACGCTTTCCTCGGGACCGAAACGCTTGCGCGTCTCCGCCGCGCGTTCGGCAAGGGGAAGGATCTCGTTGAAGATGCAGCGCGAGACGTGGCGGGATCCGACGACCTGGATGGCGGGGACTGCATCCTTGCACTGCGGCGTGGCATAGGCGCAGCGGGCGGCGAAGATGCAGCCGCCGGGAACGTTGCGCAAGTCCGGCAGACTGCCGGGGATCGGGTTCAGCCGTTTGACGGCGCCGTCGATGGGCAGCAGCGAATTGTTGAGACCCATGGTGTAGGGGTGACGGGCGCGGCGCAGGACCTCTGATGCGGGACCCTCTTCGACCATCTGCCCGGCATAGAGCACACCGACCCTGTCACAGACCTGCGCCACCACGCGCAGGTTGTGGCTGATGAACAGGATGGCCATCCCGAGGCGCTTGCGCAGATCCGCGATCAGGTCGAGGATATGGGCTTCGGTCGTGATGTCGAGCCCGGTCGTCGGCTCGTCCATGATCAGCAGCTCGGCTTCGCAGGCGATGGCCATGGCGATCACCACACGTTGCTGCTGGCCGCCGGAAATCTGGTGCGGATAGCGCTGTGCCAGGTTTTCCGGATCCGGCAGGCGGACCTGCCGGAACAGTTCCACTGCGCGGGCCAGGGCATCCTTACGGGTCATGTTGCGATGTCGGATCAGCGCCTCGGCGACCTGTGCCCCCAGCTTGAAGGCCGGGTTGAGGGCGTTCATCGGGTCCTGGTAGACCATCGCCACCCGGTTGCCGCGCACGCTCTGCCAGCCAGCGGGCGAAAGCCGCAGCAGATTCTCTCCCTTGAGCTTGATCGAGCCGGTCTCGATCTCGCCTCCGGCGACATGACCCATGCAGGAGAAGGCGACGGTACTTTTGCCCGAGCCGCTTTCGCCGATCAGGCCGTAGGCCTCCCCCGGCGCGATGGAAAGGGTGACACCACGCACGGCGTGGACGGCTTCGCTGCCCTTGCCATAGGTGATTGACAGGTTTTCAATGGCCAGAACGGCGTTCTCGACGCCGGCCTGGCGAATTTCATGGCGTTGGGGGATCATCGGGCAAGCCTCGTGGAAATCGCAAATCTCTGGCGGACGCTTTCCCCGATGAGGACGGTTCCGGTGGCGATGACGGCCACGACCAGGCAGGGGAAAACGGTCAGCCAGGGGGCAAACTGGATGAACTGCTGACCTTCCTTGACCATCAGACCCCAGGCGGGTGTCGGCGTCTGCGCGCCCATCCCGAGGTAGGCCAGAGAGGCGCTGAGAAGGATCGCGTAGGAGGACCGCAGCGCCAGGTCGATGATGACGACGCTGCGCAGGTTCGGAAGCATCTCCCGGAACAGGATGAAGCCGAGGCTTTCGCCACGTGCCCGGCAGGCCTCGATGAACTCGCGCTTGCCGATTTCCAGCGCGGCCGAGCGGATAAGACGTGCCGAACGGGGCCAGAAGATCAGGCTCATGGCCAGCACCAGGTTGACGATGCTGGAGCCCATCATGGTGACAATGAGCATGGCCAGGATGAGGGCGGGGAAAGACAGCAGAATGTCCATGCTGCGCATGATCAGCTCATCCACGCGGCCCCCGAAAAGACCGCAGACAAGGCCGGTCACCGTACCGGCGGCGATGCCCAGGGTCGCGGCGGCGAAGGCGGGCAGAAGCGTGGGGCGCGCGCCTACAAGGACACGGGAGAGGATGTCGCGACCGAATTCGTCGGTTCCGAAGGGATGCACCCAGCTTGGCCCGAGGAGCGATGCGGAGGCATTGAAGTCATAGGCCGAAAAGGGCGCGACCCAGGGGCCGGCGACGATGAGGAGAACGAGGAACAGCAGGTAAAGTTCGGCAGGGCGCAACATGGCGCGCGCGGTACGACTGACGCGGGCGAGCGGCCGGTCTGTGGCATTCGTTGCAACGGTTGTCATGGGATCGCCCTCAGTTGCGCAGTTTCGGGTTGAGCAGCATGGAGGCGATATCCGCCAGCAGGCTGCCGAGAGAGTAGGCGGCTGCGATCACCAGCACGCAGGCCTGGAGCACCGGCACGTCGCGGCTCTGGACCGCCATCACCATGAGCTGTCCGATGCCGGCGAAGTTGAAGATCGTTTCAATGATCACCAGGCCACCGAGGAGAGCGCCGAAGCTGAGCCCGATCTCGACCAGAGTTGGCAGCATCGCATTTGGCAGGGCATGCTTCAGGATTACCTGCCAGCGCGGGATACCCTTGAGCAGCGCGGTGCGAACGTAGGGAGAAGCCAGCACGTCGATCATGCTCGCCCGGGTCATCTGGATGATGTAGGTCGCGCCGCCCAGAGAGATGACGAGGACCGGCAGGACCAGGGTGTCGAGGTGCAGGAACAGGCTTTCGCCAGGGTTGATCATCGCTGCTCCGGGCAGCCATTGCAGCCAGATGGCGAAGATCAGCATTGCACCGAGCGCCAGCACGTATTCGGGCATCCCGAAGAGGAAGGTGGTCAGGCCGGTGATCGCGCGGTCAAGGAGCGAGCCCTGTTTCACCGCGGCAATTGCGCCGAACAGGATGGAAACGGGGATCACCACGATCATGCAGATCAGCGCCAAGGTCGCGGAATTCAGCAGGCGGCCCGCGATCATCGGCCCGACCGGGCGATTAAAGGTGAGTGAAGTGCCGAAATCACCCTGCAGAAGGTCGAAGAACCATTTCATGAAGCGCAGCAGGACGGGCTGGTCGAGGCCCAGGCTGCCCCGCAGGGCGGCAACCTGGTCCGGCGTTGCGGTGTCGCCGAGGATGGCCGTGGCCACGTCGCCGGGCAGGACGTTGACGATGAGGAAGGTCAACAGCGCAACGAAAAAGAGGGAAATCACCATGACGGCGATGCGACGGGTGATCAGAAGCCAAAGCGGCATGGGGCTGCTCTCCAGGGCAAAACAGGAAAGGGGCCCGCTGCCGGAAGGCAGCGGGCGGGCGGGGTCGGATCAGGAGACCCAGACGCGCCCCATGTCGATCAGGTCGAAGCGGGGGAAGGTATAGCCCTGCACTCGCCCGTTCATGACCACGGAGGTGTTCATGAAGTAGGGAATGATCTTCTCGCTGTAGAGGACGATCTTGCTCACGACCTCGTTGACCATCTCGATCTTGCGCTCTTGATCCGTGGTCGCGAGGATCTCCTCGATCAGCGCATCGACACCCGGGCCGCTTTCGGTCTGAGAATAGTTCACCGCGCCCTTGCTGTGATAGAGCAGGAAGAGATTGGTGAAGAGGTTCGACGCGGTGGCGAAGGTTCCGGTGGTGTAGAGCGGGCGCTGGCGCGTCACATTGGCCGCATATTCGGTATAGGGCACATCGTTGATGTTGATGCCGATGCCGACCTTGGACGCGGCATCCTTCAGCGCCACGGCGATCCGGGGCGAGGGCGGGCGCTCGCTCATCGTGAAGATGTCGAGGTTGAGCGGCCCGACGCCGGAGTCCTCAAGAAGCTTCTTCGCCCTGGGCAGGTCCTGGTTCCGCAGTGGCAAATCCTTGGGGTAATAGGCGTCCGTCACCTGGAACGGGCTGTCGGTGCCCACGCCGCCCTGTCCCAGAAGCGCCGAGGCGATCAGCATGTTGCGGTCGATGAGATAGCGGAACGCCTCTCGGACCTTCAGGTTGTCGAAGGGGGCCATGTTGATCTGGGTGATCAGGCAATGGTAGTTCGTGCCCGGCTCGGAGCGGGCGATCAGGCCCGAAACATTGCGCAGGCTCAGGAAGGTCTCGGTCTGGATCCCGCTCAGCACGTCGACGTTGCCCGACCGCAGGGCGGCCTGCTGCGTCACGCTGTCGGCGATGCCGACGATGGTCAGCTGGTCGAGATAGGGGCGTTCGGGATCCCAGTAGTTCGGGTTCTTGACGGCGGTCGCGCTGCTGCCGGGTTCGAAGCTCTTGTACATGAAGGGCCCGGTGCCGATAGGGTGGTCGGTCAGCTGGTCGAACTTGCCCGCCGGCAAGATGCGCATGAAACGCGAGGCCACGGCGGAGGGACCGTCGGAGAAGGGCTGGCTGTAGGTCAGTCGCACGCGCAGGGGACCTTCCGCAGTAACCGCGCTAAGCGGGCCCGCGGCATTGTACATGCGCCCGCCGGCGGTCTTATCCATCGCCATCTCATAGGTCGCGACGACATCGGCCGAGGTGAAGTCGGAACCATCGTGGAACTTGACGCCTTCGCGCAGGTTGAAGACCCATTCGCGGGCGCCGTTCTCGGCGGCCCAGCTGGTGGCGAGCATCGGCTCAAGTTGGCCGTTGTTGTCGAAAATGAGGTTGTCGAAGATCGAGCCCATGAACTGCTGGCCCGCGACCGAATAGGCCACGCGCGGATCCATCGAATCCACCGGAGCGGTGTAGGCCACGGTCAGCGATCCTCCGCGAACCGGGGTTTGCGCGGCGGCCGGGCGCGCGCCGAAGACCGACGCGGCGCCCCCGAGGCCGATCAGGCCGACACTTGCCGCGCTGCGCAGGAACTGGCGGCGCGAAAAGTCGAAGCGATGTCCGGATTGGGTAATCCAAGGTTTGTCGTCGAAAGTCATTTGGAGGTCCCTGTTGTCGGGCAGGCACGGTCTTGCGACGCGCTGCGCATGTTTTTCTGATTGTCGGAGCCGGGGCGCGCCTCTGCGCAATCCGGCTTTGCGCTGAGGCACCCGTCGGGGGCCTCCTGCCTCAGGCGGCCCAGCGGTCCGCCGGACGTTTGATGCCGAGGTTGTCGCGCAGCGTCGTGCCCTCGTAGCTGCTCCGGTAAAGGCCGCGGCGCTGCAGTTCCGGCACCACGAGATCGACGAAATCTTCCAGCCCGGCCGGCATGTAGGGCGGTTGCAGGTTGAAGCCGTCGGCGGCGCCGTTCAGGAACCAGTGTTCCATCTCGTCCGCCACCTGTGCGGGGGTGCCCACGACGACCTTCCAGACCCCGAGGCTGGGCATCAGGCGGGCAAGCTCCGCCAGCGTGGGCTTGCGGTCGCGGATCACCGCATTGATGCGGTCGACCGCGCTTTGCAGCGCCGCGCCGGAATGGGTGCCGCCGGAGTTGTGCAGCGGGCCCTTGGGGCTTTGCGCAGCGTCGAGCACGATTTCCGGCGCCGGGGCGTTCAGGTCCATGCCGAAGGGATCGTCGTAATAGGGCAGCATTTCCGACAGCCCGACCTGAACCGGCGTCGTGGCGGTGATCCGCTCCAGCTTCTCGCGCGCCTCGGATTCCGTTTTGGCCACGAAGACCATCATGCCCGGCATAATCTTCAGCGCTTCGGGATCGCGGCCGAAGCCGGCCATGAGGCCCTTGACCTCTGCATAGTAGTCGCGGGCCAGTTCGAAGGTGGATTTGGCGGAATAGAGGACATCGGCGCGCTTGGCCGCCAGGGTCTTCGTCGACAGGCTGTCGCCCGCCATCACCATCGGGATCTGGCCCTGCGGCGGCCGGCAGATGTCCAGAGGCCCGCGCGATTTCAGGTGCTCGCCCGCGTAGTTGATGAAATGCACCTTGTCGCGGTCGAAGAAGATGCCCGTCTCCTTGTCGCGGATCATCGCGTCGTCTTCCCAGCTGTCCATCAGCGCCTGGACGATATCGACGAATTCCTGGCCGCGCTCCTTGCGGAGCACCTGGTCGGGAAGCCCGTCATAGCCGTAGTTGCGCGCCTCGTCCGGGCAGAAGCCGGTGACGAAGTTCCATCCCATCCGCCCCTTGCTGATATGGTCGACCGAGGCCAGGATCCGGGCAATCGTGTAGGGCGCATTGTAGGTCGCGTTCACAGTCGAAACCAGACCGACATGACTGGTCATCGTGGCCAGCGCCGACAGCAGCATCAGCGGTTCGAGTTTGACGTTGTTGTGGTGGTTCTCTCGGGCCAGCTTGAGGTTGGCCAGGTTGCGGCTGGCCGCGTGATCGGCCAGGAACATCATGTCGAAAAGGCCGCGTTCGGCGGTCTGGGCGACATGGGCGAAATGCTTGAGCTCCATCAGCCCGTTCGGGTTGACGCCGGGCATGGTCCAGGAGCCAGGGTGATAGCCCATGACATGCATCGACACGCCCATCTTCATCTGACGCTTGGGATTGGTCATTTTCGGCTCCTCGGATCAGCGGGTGGCCAGCGTGCCGACACGCGCGGCGGTTTCGGAAAGGGTGAAGCTGTTTTGCGGTCGGGCGATGCCGAGCCGGTCGCGCAGGGTGCGCCCTTCGTATTCGGTGCGGAACAGGCCGCGCCGTTGCAGCTCGGGAACGACCAGTTCGACGAAGTCCTCGGCCGCGCCGGGCAGATAGGCCGCCTGGACGTTGAACCCGTCGGCGGCACCGGTGCTGAACCATTCCTCCAGCTTGTCGGCGACATCGGTCGGGGTGCCGACGATGCCGAGCTGCCAGAGGTCTCCGCCCAGCACCATTTCCATCAGCTGGCGGACGGTCTTGCCGTCTGCACGCGCCCGCTTCATGAGCGACATCGCGAAACCGGAGGGCTGACCCGTTGGATAGGCGACCAGCTCGGAGTCCGCCTCGGGCACCAGGCTGTCGAGCGGGCAGGCGGAGAGGTCGGGCAGACCCGAGACCAGCATGTGGCCAAAGCCCATCACCGGGTCGATGCAGGCGTTGAGCCGGTCGAGCTTGGCCTGGGCTTCCGCCCGAGTGGGCGCCACGAAGGTCATGATTCCGGGCATGATCTTCACGTCGTCCGGCGTGCGGCCATATTTCCAGGTCTTCGCCTTGAGCGAGGCGTAATAGGCGCGGGCCAGTTCGATGTTGGGCTGGCCGGCATAGACGATGTCGGCATGGGCCGCAGCCAGCTCCTGCGCATTCTCCGACGCGCCGGCGGTGGCGATCGGCGGGACTCCCTGCGGGGGGCGGGGCAGATCGAGCGGTCCCTTGATGCGGAACTGGTCGCCCTCGTGATCGAGGAAATGCAGCTTTTCGCGATCGAAGAAGATGCCGCTTTCCTTGTCCTGGACGAAGGCGCCATCTTCCCAGGTGTCGCACAGCCGCTTGACGACGCTGACGAATTCATGGGCGCGGGCATGGCGTTCATCCGACGTACCCGTCGTGGCCAGGCCGAAGTTTTCTGCCTCGTCCTCGCTCCAGCTGGTGACCATGTTCCAGGCCGCGCGCCCACCCGAAAGGTGGTCGAGCGTCGCAAGGCGGCGGGTCAGGTTGTAGGGATGCTGGAACGTGGTGGAGGCGGTGCCGACGAAGCCGATCTCCTCCGTCAGGGCCGCGAGGGCGGCGATGAGGGTGAAGGGTTCGTGCTTGGACTGCTGCTGTTCGCGGTGTCGTGGTGCCCGGGCATCGCCGAACTGCCGCACGCCCGAGACATCCGCGAAAAAGAGAAAGTCCAGCTTTCCGCGCTCGGCGATCTTCGCGCAGTTTACATAATGCTGGAGGTTCATTGTGCCATCTACTGGCACATCGGGCATCCGCCAGGCGGCAGGGTGGTACCCCAAATGTGCCACGGACAGGCCGAAATGCATCTTGCGGGTTTTTGTCATCTTGGAGCTCCAGGTCGTATGCGAGGTGCTTTTGGCTGCACGCTTGAGTGCCAAGGCATCAGCCTCTGCGGACTCACGGCATAGGATGATAAAAGGCAGGCTCGGATTGCTCGCGGTACCCGGCTGGGCCGAAAGAAACTCTTACAGCGGTTGAAAGAGTAAGGTGGCCACCGCCGGGGTTCTTTAAATAATGAATTAATATCAAATCATTGCAGGTCGTTACGCCAGCGTATTTCGGCCCCCGCCCCGGGCTATGCGGGATTCAGGTAAGATCTGTCATTTCGCAGACGCCTGCGAAGCATGCACTCGGTCACTCCTTGAACATGCATTTCTGGCGCAGGAATAGGCCCTCAACGGGCGCCCACCCTATGAATACATCGTATGCGTCGGCTGGGCCGTGTCGCGATTGTTGGCGGGGAAGTGTCTCTTGGCCTCTTCATTGGGTCTCTTTGCGCCCGCGGTCCGCCAGTGGTGTCAAACGACATCAGGAACTGCCCCTGAAGACCACGCCAGTGGCTCCCATTCTGGAGCGCTTCGGCGGGCCGCTCAAGCTGATGACCTGCCCGCCCCGGAGGCTCCACCGGGGCGGGCCGATAACGTAAATCATGATCTGAAGTTATGCCGTACCAAGATTATCCGGCCTTCTGGGGGCGGAAATGGGCGCCTAGGATGCGGCAGAGCCACCCGCACCTGTCGGTCAGCAGGCCCTGCGATGTTGCATCTTTGGCATCGGCCTGGATGGCAGGCGACCCCCCGGGTTTGGTTGCAAGGAGAATGACATGATCAAGCAAGCCCCCCTCGCAGAGGCCGCGCGCCGGCATCTGCTCGACCCCGCTGCCAGCCTCAAGACCCTTGGCCAGAAGGCCCTGCCGCGTCTTGACCGGGCCGAGGGCATCTATGTCGTGGACGAAAACGGTCATCGCCTGATCGACGGCCCCGCCGGCATGTGGTGCACCCAGGTCGGCTACAACCGCCGCGAGATCGCCGTGGCGATGGCCGAGCAGGCGATGAACCTGTCCTATACCTCGCCCTGGTACATGGGCAATGCGCCTTCGATCCGCCTGGCCGAGAAGATCGCCAGCCTGACCCCTTCGGACCTCAACCGCGTCTTCTTCACAACCGGCGGCTCGACCGCCGTCGATACGGCCCTGCGCTTTGTCGAGTTCCGCAACAACGTGCGCGGCCTGAAGGACAAGAAGGGCATCATCGTCCAGGTCGATGGCTATCACGGCAGCA
>NZ_JAHIAB010000016.1 GCF_018760365.1 Pseudooceanicola endophyticus | reverse complement strand
ATGTTCTTGGCCAGGTCGAGGCCGACAGTGGTAACCTGCATGGGATGGCTCCTCTCAATCGCAGATTCTGACACCTGCAGTATGGCGCATTGCGACGCCGGGAGCGGGAGCCATCCACCCCATCTGCTCAGGGCCGGACGTTTCGAGTGACGCGGGACGCTCGGGCCCCGTGGGCTGTTTATCCGCTGCCTGTGCTTAGCTACCTACCAAGCGCTCCCGATTTGCTATCTTTCTCCTGCGCCTTCTTGACCCGGCAGCTTGATACTCGCCGTTCGGTTTGTACCGAGTTCCACTCCAGCGTGCTCAGACCAGTACGTCGAAACCACTACACAACCACTACACATTTTCGGCGGCGCGTGGCCTTAGTGTACTGTTATATATAGTGAAATATGGGGGTTCGAGTCCGTGTGGGGGCACCATTCAAACCCGTAGAGATGAACGTGTTGATGGTCGCCCGCGTGGGGAAGGCCTGTGCTTTTCCAGGCGCTGCAACAACTCTACACCAGTTGGCTTCTTGATCGCGGGGCTCCAGCCGTTGTGGGGCAACGGACAATGATCGCCCAAGAGCAAACGACCACCGAAAATCACAGGACGTAACGACTGGCCGACACGCCTTGGGCGATGGTCGAACGATGCTGCGCAAGGCATGGCTCCGAGGACTGCCGCAGGAGAGATGGCCAAAGAATTCGGCTGCGAAGGGGGCACTTTCTGCCACATTGTGCAACGTGGTGACGGTCCCGGTTATCCATCACCTGACCGCGCCTGAGCAGAAGCATGGGCCGGGGGCAGGGCATGACCTGTGCCGGAGACGGTCATCCTGCCGCGCGGAGCTGTCCTCTCGCGCAGCGGGGCGGGCGATTGCAATGCTCAGGGCCCGCGCGCAGTCTGCCGGGGACTGATGGCCCAAGGCCGAGTGCGGGCTTTCGGTGCTATCGTCTGCGGCCCGGACAGTGATGACGGTTCGTGCGTGGGCCGGGTTGCGGAACATGGTCCCGTTGAGACGACCCTCCGCGGCCTTCCGTGGTACCCGATCAGGGCTGTCGGTTCACGCGCCGCTCGGCACCCCGAGATCAAGGTGTCCGGAGACGCCGCAAGGCACGCCCGGGCAATATCGTCGGCCAGGTGCGCGCCCGAAAGCGCTGACCGTTGGCGCCCGGTCATGGACGAAATCCGGCGCTCCCGCAGACCGGCAGTCGTTTTCAGGGCAAACGACGACACGGCGCGCGCATTGGGCCGCGCCTCGACCAGCATCGGGATGCGCGTCCCGACTGACCTTGCGCCGGGCCTTTCGCTTGCGCGCCGTCAGCTCTCCCTCGCGGCAGAGCCGGTTGACGCCGGAGGGCTCGCCCTCGCGCCGCAGCGGCACGAAAAGCCTCCGCCCTGCCGGACAATGGATTGCCGAACCGTCGGCGCGCGTTGGCCAGCTCCCGCAACCGTTCACGCAGTATCGTGTCCGGTGCAGGCTGCGCCAGCCGGGCAAGGGATGATCCGCGCGTCCTTGCACCTCGTTCGCTTCGGTGTCCGTCCTCAAGATGGGCCGGACTCTCAACGACGCTGGAGGAAAATCCCGTGGCAGGTCAGAGCGCCTGCCCCCAATGAAGGGGCAGGGCCCTTGCGCCGCCGAACGGAATCATGCCCCTTTCTGCGCCGACCGGTTCCGCCTGCGCTGCCGGAAGGGGGCGCCGGGCCAAAGGTCCTGGCCCGGGAGGGCGCGTCAGAGTGCGTTCAGCCGGGCCATCTGTGCGGCGGGGAGGGTCAGGGCGGCGGCCTCGATATTGGCGCGCAAGTGGCTGCGCCGCGAGGTGCCCGGGATCACCAGGATGTTGGGGCTGCGCGCCAGCAGCCAGGCCAGGGCGACCTGCTGGGGGCTCTGGCCCATCTCGGTCGCGACGGCATCGAGGGTCGCGGATTGCAGCGGGCTGAAACCGCCCAGCGGGAAGTAGGGCACATAGGCGATGCCGGCCTCGGCCAGGTTGTCGATCAGCGCGTCGTCGCCCCGGAAGGCCAGGTTGTACTGGTTCTGCACGCAGACCACGGGGGCGATGTCACGGGCAATGCGGACCTGATCCGCGCTGACCGTGCTGATGCCGATATGGTCGATCAGGCCCTCGTCCTGCATCGCCCGCATGGCGCGCATCGGGGTGGCGATGTCATCCTCGGGGCCGCCCATGCGCAGGTTGACGATCGCCATGCGATCCAGACCCAGACGGGTCAGGTTGTCCTCGACCGAGCGGCGCAGGAAACCGGCGTCGCGCTGCAGGTTCCAGGCGCCGTCCTCGCTGCGCCAGGCGCCGATCTTGGTGACCAGCACGAGGGGGGCGGGGTAGGGATGCAGCGCGTCGCGGATCACCTCGTTGGTGACATGGGGGCCGTAGAAGTCGCTGGTGTCGATATGGTCGATGCCCAGGCTCAGGGCCTCGCGCAGGACGGCGCGGGCCTCCTCGGGATCCTTCGGCGGGCCCATCACATGGGGCCCGGCCAGCTGCATGGCGCCGTAGCCCATGCGGTTCACGCTCAGATCCGTGCCGGGGAAGGTGAAGCGACCGGCGGCGGCTGCGGGAGTGGTCATGGAAATCTCCTTCGTTCCTGACGCATAGATGCGCCGGGAAACGTCGTTTGAAAATACCGGTCAATCCGAATAGCCTGTTCGGCATGTCAAACAGTCTTGATGATCTGGGCGTCTTCGTGGCGGTGGTCCGGGCTGGCGGGTTCCGCAGCGCCGCGCGCGGGCTGGGCCTGTCGCCCGCCACGGTGAGCGAGACGATCGCGCGGCTTGAGGCGCGGCTGGACACCCGGTTGCTGACCCGGACCACCCGCAGCGTCACCCCGACCGAGGCCGGGCGCGAGCTGGCCGCCCGGATCGCGCCGCTGCTGGCAGAGGCCGAGGATGCCCTGGCGGCGGTGCAGAGCCGGCGCGGCACGCTGCACGGGCGCCTGGTGCTGAACGTGCCGGGCGCGGTGATGGTCGACATCCTGCCACCGCTGATCGAGGCCTTCATGGCCCTGCATCCGGAGGTCGAGGTCGAGATCATGGTGGATGACCGCATGGTCGATGCTGTGGCCGCGCAATGCGATGCCGGGATCCGCTACGGAGAGGCGCTGGCCCAGGACATGATCGCGGTGCCGCTGGGGCCGCGCCGGCAGCAGGCGGCGCTGGCGGCGGCGCCCTCCTACCTGGCGCGGGCGGGGGTGCCGGCCCATCCGCGCGACCTGCTGGGCCACGATTGCCTGAGGGGGCGCTTCAGCAGCGGCGCGCCGATCCCCTGGGAGTTCGAGCGCGACGGCGAGGCGATCACCCTCGACGTGCCGGCGCGGCTGACCATCGGCACCAATGGCGCGGCGGCGATGATCGGCCACGCGATCTCGGGGATGGGTCTGTGCATGGCGTTCCGCAACTGGCTGGAGCCGCATTTCGCCAGCGGCGCGCTGGTGCCGGTGCTGGCGGACTGGTGGCCGGCCTTCGAGGGGCCGTACCTGTATTTCCACGGTCGCCGCCCGCCGCCACCGCTGCGCGCCTTCGTCGATTTCCTGCGCGCAGAGGGGCGGGACGGGGCCTGAGGCCGCTCAGGGATGCAGCGGCCACAGATGCGGTGCCATCAGCACGGTGACGACCCCGGCCAGAATGTTCAGCGGCAGCCCCAGGCGCAGGAAGTCGGTGAAGCGGTAGCCGCCGGCGTTGTAGACCATGGTGTTGGTCTGATAGCCGATCGGGGTCGAGAAACTGGCCGAGGCGCCGAACATCACCATCACCACGAAGGCCCGGGGATCAAGGCCCAGGCTGTGCGCCACCCCCACCGCGATGGGGGTCAGGATCACCGCCACGGCGTTGTTGGTCACCACCTCCGTCAGCACCGAGGCGACGGCATAGATCAGTGTCAGCGCGACCAGCGGGCTGGCGTGCTGCAACGGCTCCGACAGGGCGCCCACGATCAGCGCCATGGCGCCGCTTTTCTCAAGCGCGGTGCCCAGCACCAGCATCGACACAATCAGCAGCAGCAGACGCCCGTCGATGGCGCCCAGCCCCTCTTCGGGTTCGACGCAGCGGGTCAGCAGCACCACGGCGGCCCCGATGATGGCCAGCGGCAGGATCGGTGCCAGGTTGAAGGTGGCGCCCAGCACCACCAGCGCCAGAACGGCCAGCGCCAGGGGGGCCTTGCCCCGCCGGAAGGCCTGCACCTTCAGCGGCGCCAGCAGCACCAGATCCTGATCGCGGGCCAGCCGGGCGATGTCCTCGGGGGCGCCGTCCAGCAGCACGGTGTCGCCGGGGCGCAGCTCCAACGCCGGTTCGCCCAGATCCAGCGCGCTGCCCTGGCGGTGCACCGCGATCGGATAGACGCCGTGGCTGCGGCGCCAGCCCAGGGTGGCGAAACTGCCCAGCCGGGTCTTCACCAGCGCCTCGACCATCTGGTGACGGCGGATGCCGACGGATTCGGTGCCGGAAATCTGCAGGCCCCGCGTCTCGGTGCCGCGAAAGCCCAGGACCTCGGTGTCGGGCGCATGCAGCACCACCCGGTCTCCGGCCTGAAGCACCTCGTCCTGCAACTGGCGGCGCAGGGAAACATCGCCGCGGATCAGGTCCACCAGACGGGTGGAACGGCGGCGGAACTCGGCCACCTCGCGCAGCGGGCGCCCGATCAGGGCCGATCCCTGCGGCACGAACAGTTCCACCTGCCAGGACCGCGAGGCGCGCAGGGCGCTGCTGTCGGCCAGCGCCTGGCGTACCGGCAGCACCCTTGGCGTCACCAGCGCCAGATAGGCGCCCCCCACCAGCGCCAGCACGATGCCCAGCGGTGCGATCTCGAACAGGGAGAAGGCCGGCAGGCCCAGCCCGTGCGACACGCCATCCACCAGCAGGTTGGTCGAGGTGCCGATCAGCGTGCAGGTGCCCCCCAGGATCACCGTGAAGCTGAGCGGCATCAGCAGCCGCGAGGCGCTGGTGCCCATCTGCCGCGCCAGCCCGAAGACCACGGGGATCAGGATCATCACGACGGGAGTGTTGTTCATGAAGGCCGAGGCCAGCCCGGCCAGACCGAAGAAGCCGGCCATGGTCAGCACGGGGCGGGCGCCCAGCTGGCGGCCCAGCCCCTCGGCCACGGCCTCAAGCACCCCGGTGCGCACCAGTGCGGCGCTCAGCACGAACATGGCGCCGATGGTGGCGGGGGCGGGGTTGCTGAGCGCCTTCAGCACATCCTCGACCGAGACGAGCCCGACCAGCAGCGCCAGCGCGACCCCGCCGAGGGCCGTCACTTCGGCCGAGAAACGTTCGGTCAGGAAAAGGATGAAAACAAGGACGATCAGGACAATCGCCCCATAAGGCGCGTAGGGTCCGAGGTCGAAAAGCATTTGCGGGTCCAGGGAGAATGCCGTGCTGTTCCGCGCTGACGGCAAGGCGCGTGGCGGGACAATCCCCGGGCCAGCGCCGAACATGACAGATTCTCGGGGCGCGCGCGCGGGAATTCTGCGATCCCCGCGCGCGGGCGGTCGGCTCGGCGCGAACCTGCCACAGGGGCCGGCCTGCGGGGCTCAGGCGGCGGGCGCGCTCCAGTAGGCGGCAAGGTAGTGGCGGTTGCGCGGCAGGGCGCCCTCTGCCTGCACCCTCTGACGGACCTCGCGCACGATGGCGGCTTCGCCCGCGACCCAGAGGAACAGGCCCGGTTCCGTCAGCGGGCAGGCGGCCAGCGCGGGGGCCAGGGTCTCTCCGGCGGTGCGGTCCAGCCAGCGCAGGCGGAAGCCCTCGGGGATCTCCTCAAGCAGGCGGTCGGCGGGGTCGCCGGTTTCGATCAGCACCTCTCCGGTGGTGCCGGGGGCGGCCTTCGCCAGGATGTCGCGGATCGCGGGCAGGGCGGTTTCATCCCCCGCCATCAGCAGGTGGCGGGCCGAAGGGGCGGTGCCGCCCCCGGGCCCCGAGACCATCACCGCATCGCCGGGGCGCGCCCGCGTCGCCCAGTCCGAGGAGGGGCCGCCGGCATGTTCGTAAAGATCGAAGCTGAACCAGCCGGTGTCCGGATCGCGCTGCACGAAGGTGAAGACCGCGCGGTGCAGCTTGTCCGCGCCCGCAGGCCAGACGGTGCGGCCCTTGTCGTTCAGGGCGGGCCAGACCGGCGCGCGCCCCTCGGGCGGCAGCAGCAGGGTGAAATGCATCCCCCCCTCCATCAGCTCGGCGGTGCCGGGGCAGTCCATTTCAAGGCGCAGGAAATGCGGACTGAGCCGGGTGATCCGCCGCAGCCGGGCCGGGTGCATCCCCGGCGGCAGCCCTTCGGAGACGGGAAGGCCCTGCCAGCTGATCGCCGGGGCGGCCTCGGGGCAGACCTGGTCGATCATGAAGATTGCCCCCTCGCACAGCTGGTGACGGAAGGCGGTGTCCTCGCCCGCAACCTCAAGGCGGAAGCCGCCGGGAGTGGCGTGCAGGGTGGTGGTGCCGCGCGGCAGCACCATGCGCACCCAGTCGGGCCCCTGTTCCATCGGCAGGTCGTAGCCGTTCAGGTAGCTGCGGGTGCGCGCCAGCAGGTCGTCGGGGCAGGGGCCGGAGTACTGGGCGGTGGCGGTGTGGGGATGGGTCATGGGGGATCTCCCGGTCAGCAGGGAATGACCATCGGCGTGCCGCTGACCGGATCGGGATGAACCAGCGCGGACAGGCCGAAGGCGGCATGAAGGGTGTCGGGGGTCAGCACGGCGGAGGGGGCGCCTTCGGCGACCAGCCCATCGGGCCCGAGCAGGATCAGGTGGTCGGAAAAGCGTGCCGCGAGCGAGAGGTCGTGCAGCACGCTGACCACCGTGAGGCCGCGGTCGCGGTTCAGCCGTTGCAGCAGCCGCAGCACCTCGATCTGGTGCACCAAATCAAGGAAGGTCGTCGGTTCGTCCAGCAGCAGGTGGCGCGGGGTCTGCGCCAGCACCAGCGCGATCCAGGCGCGCTGGCGCTGTCCGCCGGACAGCGCGGCCAGCGGACGGGTCGCCAGATCCTCCAGTGCGACGGCGGCCAGGGCTTCGCGGCAGGCGGCCTCGTCGCTGTCGCGCCAGGGTCCCAGCAGGCCGCGCCAGGGAATGCGGCCCCGGCGCACCAGATCGCGCACGGTGATGCCCTCGGGGGCTACGGGGGATTGCGGCAGGATCGCCAGGCGCCGGGCCAGGGCGCGGCTGTCGTACTGGCCCAGCGGTTCGCCCGCCAGCAGCACGGCGCCCGCTTGCGGCGCGGACAGCCGCGCAAGGGCCTTCAGCAGGGTGGACTTGCCGCAGCCATTGGGGCCGAGGATGGCGGTGACGCGGCCCTCGGGGATTTGCAGCGACAGGCGCTCCAGCACCGGGCGGCGGTCGTAGCCCAGGGTCAGGTCTCGGGTTTCCAGCATCAGAGCTCGCCTTTCTTCATCTCGCGCGACAGGCGCCAGAGCAGGTAGGGGGCGCCCAGCAGCCCGGTGACGACGCCCGCCGGCAGGCTGAGGCCCGGGATCGTGGCGCGCGCCAGCAGGTCGGCGGCGACGACGATCATCGCCCCGGTCAGCGCGGCGGCGGCCATCCGGGGGGCCAGCGCCGTCCGGCCCAGCAGGCGGGCGCCCAGGGGCCCGGCCATCAGCGCGACGAAGGGCAGGGGCCCCGCGACACTGACCGCCAGTGCCGCCAGCAGCACGCCGGTCACGGCAATGGCGATGCGGGCACGCCCGGGATGCAGGCCAAGGCCCGCCGCCAGCTCCTCGCCCAGATCAAGCGCCTCCAGCCGGCGGATCTGGGACAGCGCCAGCAGGCCGAGCACGGCAAGACCCGCCGCCAGCAGGGCGACATGGCCCCAGTTGCGGGCGTTCAGCGATCCGGTCAGCCAGCGCTGCGCATCGGCGGCCTGTTCGGGGGGCAGCGCCGTCATCAGGAAGCTGGAGGCCGCCTGGGTCAGGAACCCCACCCCCAGACCGACCAGCACCAGCACCAGCGGCGCCAGCGCCTGCCCGGGTTTCCACGCCAGCAGCAGCACCAGCGCCGCCGCGATCAGCCCGCCCAGTGCGGCGACCAGCGGCACCGGAAGGCCCAGCCCCAGGGTCATGGCCAGCACGATCGCCAGCCCCGCGCCCGAGGTAAAGCCCATCAGGTCGGGCGCCGCCAGCGGGTTGCGGAACAGGGTCTGGAACAGCATCCCCGACAGGCCAAGCGCCGCGCCGGTGCCAAGGGCCGCCGCCACGCGTGGCCCCCGGATCACCGCCAGCACCAGATGGGCGGGCCCCTCGGCGCCGCTCAGCCCCTGCCACAGTTGCAGCGGCGAGAGCGCCAGCTGGCCACGCATCAGCGCCAGCGCACAAAGCGCCAGCAGGGCGAGAAGCATCAGAAGAAGCCGCCTCATGCGCCCTCTCCCGGGCGCAGGCGGCGGGCGATCCACAGGAAGACCGGCCCGCCCAGAAGCGCGGTCATGACGCCGGCGCGGATTTCCCCCGGGGGGATCAGCAGGCGACCGGCGATATCGGCCAGCAGCAGAAGCCCGGCGCCCAGCAGGGCGGCGGCGATCAGGCCGCCGCGCATCTCGGTGCCCATGATGCGGCGCGCCAGCGGCGGCACCACAAGGCCGAGGAAGGCGATGGGGCCGGCGACGGCCACCGCCGCCCCGGTGCACAGGGTGACTGCCAGCAGCGCCCCCGCCAGAACGCGACCGGGATGGGTGCCAAGGCCCCGCGCCAGCGCACCGCCCAGCGACAGCGCCTCCAGCCGCGGTGCCAGCAGCAGCGCCAGCACGATGCCGCAGAGCGCCAGCAGCGCGAGGCCCGTCAGCGGGCGTTGCCCGGCCTCGGCCAGCGATCCGGCGACCCAGAAGCGGAAGACATCCAGGCTTTCGCGGCGCAGCAGCACCAGCAGCGACACCAGCGACAGCAGGAAGGCATTGAGCGCGACCCCCGCCAGCGTCAGCCGCACCGGGCCGGCATCCCCCGCCAGACCGCCGCCCAGCGAAAAGACCGCCAGCGCGGCAAGCCCGGCACCCGGCAGGGTCAGCAGCGACAGGCTGGCGGCATCGCCGCGCCCCAGAAGCGTGGCCCCCAGAAGCAGAGAGAAGGCCGCCCCCGCATTCACCCCCAGCAGGCCCGGATCGGCCAGCGGGTTGCGGGTGACGGCCTGCATGACCATGCCCGCGACGCCAAGCGCGGCCCCGGCGATCAGTCCGGCGACAAGGCGCGGCAGGCGGATCTCAAGCAGGGTGATCTGGGCGGGGTCGGTCGGGTCGTAATGGCCGAGCAGGGCCGCCAGATCGGCGGGCGCAATGCCGCGCGCCCCGGCCAGCATCGCCAGCAGCATGATCGCCACCAGCCCCGCGCCCAGCAGAAGCAGTCGCATGTTCATCCCGCCAGGCCGTTTTCCACGGCAGAGGGCACGGGCGTTGCGGGATCGCCGTCCAGCGCCAGGTTGAACTCCGGCTCCAGCCGGTCGATGGCCCAGGGCAGCGAGAGCACCGAGCCGAAGGACAGCGCGCCGCCCAGCTCTTCTCCGGCGAAGACCTCTCGGCCCTCGCGCACGGCGCGCAGGGTGCGCCGCATCGGCAGCGCGGCCAGGTCCCGCGCATGGGCCGCGTCCGAGATCCAGACCAGCAGGTCGGCGTCGATGGGCGAAAGGTCCTCGGGCGAGAGGTTGGCGTAGAAATCGCTGATCGGGGTCAGCCCGGCATAGCCCGGCGGATCGACAAAGCCCATGTCGCGCAGGAAACGGCGGCGGGCGTCCTGGGCAAGGAAGACGCCGGTCTCGCCGCCGTCATGCCAGGCGGCAGCGGCGGTGCGGCCCTGCCAGTGCGGGTTGCGGGCGCGGATCTTGTCGAAATGCGCGGTGGCCTCGCGCGTCAGCCGCTCGGCCTCGGCCTCGCGCCCGATGGCGCGTCCGATCAGCGACAGTTCCAGCTGCCAGGGGGTGCCGTAGACCGGCACGTCGGCGGGCTGGACCAGCACCGGGGCGATCATCGACAGCAGCTGGTACTCGGCCGCGCTGAGGGCGGCGCCGATGGCGACGATCAGGTCGGGGGCGAGGCCCGCGATGGTCTCGGCGGAGGGTTCGCCGCGCAGCACCACGGGCTTTTCGGACCCGGCGAGCGGCTGCGCCCAGGGCCAGAGGCCGTCCTGATAGGGGCCGTACCAGTAGCGCAGCGCCACCGGGGGCAGTCCAAGGGCCAGCAGGCTGTCCTGGGTCGCGTAGCCCAGAGAGACGACGCGGCGCGCCGGCGCCTTCAGCACCGCTTCGCCGAAGGCGTTGGGGAAGCGCAGGCTGTCATCGGCACGCAGCAGGGCGGGGGCGGCCAAGGCCGCCCCCAGTCCCGTCAGCACCGCCCGGCGATCGGGGCGAAAGACGCGGCTCACCAGCGGTACCGCAGGGTGGCCGAGACCTCGCGCCCTTCGCCGTAGTAGTTGGTGCCGTAGTAGTTCACCGCCACGTACTGCTTGTCGAAAAGGTTGGTGACGTTCAGCGACAGGTCGACGTTCTTCTGCAGCGCATAGGTCATGGCGACATCGACCAGCGTGCGCGCGCCCTGAGAGCTGGTATTGGCATCGTCCGAATAGGACTGGCCGACATAGCGCAGCCCGCCGCCCAGCGTCAGGTCGCCCCGGCTGTCGTTGCCCGGCAGGGTCCAGTCGGCCCAGAGCGCGGCCACCTGCTTGGGCACGAAGGCGGGGCGGTTGCCGGTGTTGCCGGAAATGCCGTCCTCGCGGATCTCGGCATCCCAGAGCGACCAGGAGGCGGTCAGGTCGAGGTTCTTCGTCAGCTCTCCCTTGGCTTCAAGCTCCAGCCCGCGCACGCCGACCTTGCCGATGGTGGCATAGGTGGTGGGGCTGGTCTGGGTGCGCACGTTGGTCTGCGTCAGGTCGAAGTAGGAGGCGGTGAACAGCGCGTTCATCCCCTCGGGGCGGTATTTCACGCCGACCTCGTACTGCGTGCCCTCGGTCGGTTCGGTGGCTTCCGAGAAGACATCGGGCGGGTTGAAGGATTGCGAGTAGTTGGCGAAGACCGAGAGGTTCGGCGTGGCCTTGTAGGTCAGCCCCAGGCGCCCGGTGGTCTTGGTGTAGGTCGTGTCGGTGGTGGTGCCCGCCAGGTTGTCCTGAAGCTTCATGTCGACGTCGTCGTAGCGCAGCCCGCCGGTGACGATCCACTTGTCGGCGAAGGTGAATTCCTGCTGGGCATAGACCGCCTTGGTGGTCAGCTCGGGCACCCAGTCGTAGTAGACGGTCGACAGGTCGATGCAGGCGGTGCCGCAATATTGCGGGTCGTAGATGTCGATCCCCCCGGCGGTGCCGTAGAGGTCCTTCTCGGTCACCTTGATCCAGGTGTATTCGGCGCCGACCAGGGTGCGGCTTTTTACGCCGCCGAAGGTGCCGTCGAATTGCAGGCGGTTGTCCACGCCCATCTGCCGGGAGTCGCTGTAGACCGCCCAGCTGCTGCGGTCGGCGCTGGCATCGGTGGAGGCACCGTAGACTTCCTCGTAATCCATGTCGAAGCTGGAATAGCGCCCGACCTGGTGGAAGCTGAGGCCGCCGCCGAAGTCATGGTCGAACATCCAGCCGACCGAGCGTTCGGTGGTGTCGACGCGGTTGAAATCGGGTTCCCCCAGGAAGGTCGAGGGATCAAGACCGCTGTCGGCGGGCAGGCCGGTGCCGGGGGTGCCGTTGCGCTGGTTGTACTCCAGGAAGGTCGTCAGCTTTGTTGCGGAACTCGGTGTCCAGCTCAGGCTGAGCAGGGCGAACTTGCGGTCATCATTGGAGTAATCATAGGTCTTGGCGCCGTCCTGCACCTTGGCGGTGACCCGGTAGGACAGCGTGCCGGACTTGTTCAGCACATCGCCGAAATCGGTGCCGACTTCGGTGTGATCCTTGCCGAGCGTGGTATAGGCCTCTCCGAAGCGGTAGGATTTCGGGGTCTTGGTCACCGCGTTGACCAGCCCGCCCGGGGCGTTCAGCCCGTAGAGCGAGGAGGTCGAGCCCTTCAGCACCTCGACGCGCTCGTAGGCATAGGGTTCGCGGCGCGAATAGGTCCAGCCGAAGCCGCGCACCGGCAGGCCGTCGCGGTAGGTGCCAAGCGCCATCTCGTCGAAGCCGCGGATGCGGTAGGTGTCGTAGCGGTCATCGCCGCCGCCCCATTCGTCGGTGACCACCCCGGCGGTGTAGCTCAGGATCTCTTCCAGGTCCTTGGCGCCGCGGGTCTCGATCTCCTTGGCGGTGATCACCGAGACGGAGGCGGAACTGTCCAGCGCGTCGGTCTCCATCTTGGAGCCGGTGCCATTGCCTTTCGCGGCGATGGTGGTGCTGTCGTCGTCGCCCTCCACGGCGATGGCCGAAAGGTCGGTGACATCCTGGGCCTGCGCGGTCAACGGCAGCAGCGCGGTCGAGGCCAGCAGGGCCAGCAGCAGGGGACGGCAGGAACGGGGGGCGGGGGGCGATCGGAACACGGGCAGCGCTTCTCGTTTGAGGGCAAGGAGAAAGCTGGCTGGACCGATGGGACTCGCGGGCTTGAATTCCTGAGTCGTTTAGGTGGTTAAAATCTTCGGCGCAATCCAGCCGATCCGAAAAATCCGGAAAAAGCGCGGGGTGATGCAACCGGGTCCCGGGCGGGGCTGGTCGGGCCTTAGCCGACGTTCAGGGCCAGGTCCTCTTCCATGGCCGCGATCAGCAGGTGCAGCAGCGCATGGGCCACCGGCGCGATGGTGCTGCCGTGACGGGTGACGATGCAGCTGCGGCTGCCCGCCAGCAGGTCGCTGCGGATCGGCAGCTCGACCATCTGGTCGTCCTGGCCCAGGTCCGCCCGGTCGCGGTCGGCGGTGATCGCGTAGCCCAGACCGGTGCGCGCCAGCTGGAACGCCGCCGAAAAGGAATTGGTCGTCACCGCCGCCGTCAGGGTGACGCCTTCGGAAAGCTCTGCCAGCCGCAGCAGCCGGCGCACCCCCAGCTGGTCCTGCAGCAGGATGCCCGGCCAAGGCGCCAGGTCGGCCAGCCGAACCTCGGGGCCCAGCTGCGCCAGCGGATGATCGCGGTGCACCAGCGCCGCCATGCTGTGGTGCACCTCGTGGTGGATGCGCAGCCAGGGGCTTTCGGGGGGCTGGAAGATCACCCCGATGTCGGCCTGGCCGTCGATGATGCGGCTGGCGATCTCGCGCGTGCTCTCGATCGTGAGGTTCAGCGTCACGCCGCTGCGCGCGGCGAGGAACTCGGCCACGCCGCAGGTGGCGAACCAGCGCACGAAACCCTCTCCGACGGCCAGTTCGATATGGCCGCTCTCGGCGGCCTGGATCTTGCGGATGCGGTCGAAAAGCTGCCCCTCGCGCAGCGACTGGCGGCGGCAATGGGCGGCCACCAGCTCTCCGATCTCGGTCACTTGAACGCCGCGGCCCTGCCGGCGCAGCAGCGTCGCACCCAGTTCCTCCTCCAGGGCGGCCACCGCCCGGCTGACCGCCGAGGCGTCGATATGCAGCCGCTCTGCCGCCGCCCGGACCGATCCCGTCTCGATCACTTCGAGGAAATAGCCCAGACGCCGGCCCGAAAGGCGCGAGATGCTCATGTCATGCTCCGTTGCATTAATTGCAACGAAACTAGGAGAAACGTGTCATTGGTGCAATCTCCTGCCGATTCTAAGGTCCGGCCAATGTCCCGCAGGAAGGACGCCAGGAGAGGTGACGACAGATGGCCATGACCGAGAGCAACCTGATGCAGGGGCCGCGCCCGCTGCTGGCCGGCAAGGCCAAGCTGATCATCGGGGGGCTGATCCTTGTCGCCCTGGCCGAGATGATCGGCCGGGTGGGCTTCAAGCTGGGGCCGGGGCAGGTGACGCTTCTGCCGATGCTCTGGGCGCTGCTGATGGCGGCGCTCTGGGGCGGGCTGCACCGGCGGCTGCCGGGGGCGCTGGCGGTGTCGCCGCAGGTCCAGGCCTGGGCCAGTGCCGCGCTTGGCGTCGGCGTCATGCTGTTCCTGTCGCGCATGGGGCTGACGGTGGGCCAGTCGCTGCCCACGGTGATCGCCTCGGGCCCGGCGCTGATCTTCCAGGAGCTCGGGCATTTCCTGGGCACCATCGTCATCGGGCTGCCGCTGGCGCTGGTGCTGGGGATGAAGCGCGAGGCCGTGGGGGCCACCTTCTCCATCGGGCGGGAGGGCAGCCTGATGATCATCGGAGAGCGCTACGGCCTCAACAGTGCCGAGGGGCGCGGCGTGCTGGGGGAATACATCACCGGCACCGTGCTGGGGGCGATTTTCCTGGCAAGCTTCGCGGGTTTCCTGGCCAGCCTCGGGGTGTTTGACCCGCGCTCGCTCGCCATGGGGGCGGGGGTCGGATCGGCCAGCCTCATGGCGGCCTCTCTTGGTGCGGTGATGGCGCAAACCGATCCCGCCCAGCACGAGACCCTGACGGCGCTGGCCGCCACCGCCAACATGCTGACCGGCATCGTCGGCTTCTACTTCACCATGCTGGTGTCGCTGCCACTGTGTTCCTGGCTCTATCACCGGCTGGAGCCGGTGCTGGGCCGGCTGACCCGGCGCGGTCGCGCGCCGCAGGACACCGAGGCCGGCATGGAGGCGATTGCGGCGCCGCCCTTCGGCTGGGGCGACCGGCTGCTGGCCTGGGGCTTTGTGGTGCTGGGCGCGGCGCTGGCCAACCACCTGGGCTACGGCGCCGACCTGCTGCAATCCCTGGCCGGCTGCCTGCTGCTGATGGTCCCGGTGGTGATCGCCGCCGCGCTGCGCCAGCGCTTCGCCCGCTTCCCCGAGATGATCGCCCTGTCGCTGATGACGGCGGTGGTGGCGGTGCCGGGGCTGCTGCCGGCCTTCGCGCCGCTGGTGGCGCTGGCCGCCAAGATGAACTTCCTCGCCTTCACCACGCCGGTTCTGGCGCTGGCGGGTTTCTCGGTCGCGCGGGACCTGCCGGTGTTCCGCCGGCTGGGCTGGCGGATCGTCGCCGTCTCGCTGGCTGCCGAGGCCGCGACCTTCCTGGGCGCCGTGCTGGTGGCCGAGCTGTTCCACTGATCCCGGGCGGGCCGCCCGGCCCGCCGCAACTGCCTGCGGAGAGACAAGATGCTGTCGAATTCCCTGCCGGCGTTCGAGGCCGACATCCTGGAGCGGATGGTCGCCTGGCGCCACGATTTCCACGAAAACCCCGAGACCGGCTTCGAGGAGCACCGCACCGGCGGCATCGTCGCCGAAACGCTGGAGCGGCTGGGCTACGAGGTGCATCGCGGCCTGGGGCGCACCGGCGTGGTCGGCGTGCTGAGGAACGGCGAGGGGCCCTCCATCGGGCTGCGCGCGGACATGGATGCGCTCGACATGGATGAGCTGGGAGATGTGCCGTGGAAGTCCAAGGTGCCGGGCAAGATGCATGGCTGCGGTCATGACGGCCATACCGCGATCCTGCTGGGCACGGCGGAATACCTTGCCCGCCACCGGCCCTTCAGCGGCACGGTCCACCTGATCTTCCAGCCCGCCGAGGAAAACCTGGGCGGCGCCCGGGAGATGGTGGCCGACGGCCTGTTCGAGCAGTTCCCGATGGACAGCGTCTACGGGCTGCACAACATGCCCAATCTGGCGACCGGGCGCATCGGCATGTGCTACGGCGCCGCCGCTGCCGCCTACGACAATTTCGAGATTACCATCACCGGCAAGGGCGGCCATGGCGCCGTGCCCGAGCTGACCATCGACCCGGTGCTGATCCAGGCGCAGCTGGTCAATGCCCTTCAGGGCATCGTCAGCCGCAACCTTGGCGGGCTGGACGCCGGGGTGGTTTCGGTCACGCGGGTTCATGGCGGGAACACCTGGAACGTGGTGCCCGAACAGGTCGTGCTGGGCGGCACCGCGCGCAGCTTCGATCCTGCGGTGCGCGACCGGATCGAGACGCGGATGAACGCGCTTTGCGCGGGGCTTGCCGCTGCCCACGGTGCCCAGATCACGCTGGATTACGCCCGCGGCTACCCGACCCTGATCAATGCCGAGGCCCAGACCGACCGGGCCCGCGAAGCCGCCACGCGGCAGCTGGGTGCGGACCATGTCGAGGTGATCGAACGCCCGATGATGGGTTCCGAGGATTTCGCCTACATGCTGGAGAAATGCCCGGGCGCCTATGTGCTGGTCGGCTCGGGGCGCAGTGCCTCGGATCCGATGCCGCACAATCCCTATTACGACTTCAACGACGAGATCCTGCCCATCGCGGCGGGCTTCTTTGCCGGTCTGGTGGCGCAGGAACTGCCGCGCCGCTGAGGCGGATCCGGCGTCCGGGGCAGGCCCCCGGGCGCCGTTGCGGCTCAGACCGTCCAGACGCGGTCGAGCAGAGAGAGCCAGTTCTCGCCCATGATGCGGCGGATCTTGGTCTCGGACCAGCCGGCGCGCTGCATGGCGGCGGTCAGGTTGGGGAAGTCGGCGACGCTTTCCAGCCCGTCGGGAAACTCGACCTTCCAGATCTCGGTCAGCTGGCGGGCATAGCCCTTGTCGCGGTTGAGGTATTCGAAGAACTTCGCGCCGTAGCCCATGGTGAAATCGGTGCCGAAGCCCACGCTTTCCTCGCCCACCAGGTTCACGATGTAGTCGATGGCGGCGACGTAATCGTCGATCGTGGCATCGTTGCCGGCCGCCAGGAAGGGCGGGAACATGGTCACGCCGACAAAGCCCTCGTGTTCGGCGATGAAGCGCAGCTGATCGTCGGTCTTGTTGCGGGGATGGGCCTTCAGGCCATAGGGCAGGCAGTGGCTGTAGGCGACGGGGCGTTTGGAGGCCTCGATCACGTCGCGGGAGGTCTGCGGGCCGACATGGCTCAGGTCGCAGAGCATGCCGACGCGGTTCATCTCGGCCACGACCTCATGGCCGAAGTCCGACAGGCCGCTGTCGCGCCCCTCGTAGCAGCCGCTGCCGACCAGGTTCTGGGTGTTGTAGGTCATCTGCACGATGCCCACGCCCATGTCCTTGAACAGCTCGATGTATTCCAGGCGGTCCTCGAAGGCGGTGGTGTTCTGGAAGCCCAGCACGATGCCGGTCTTGCCCTCGGCCTTGGCGCGGCGGATGTCGTCGGTGCTGCGCGCCTTCAGCAGGCTGTCGGAATGGGCGCGGATCATGCCGTTCCAGGCGCCGATGTTGCGCATCGTGTCGCGGAAGCCTTCCCAGACCGAGCAGGTGCAGTTCGCCGCCGTCAGCCCGCCCGCGCGCATCGCGCCAAAGACCTCGGGGCCCCAGTCCGAGATGATGAGCCCGTCGAACACGATCAGATCGTCATGCAAGCTTTGCTGTGCCATTGGTTTCGTAAGTCCTTCGTATCAAAGATAGATGTTGCGCACGATCGCATCGTGATCGCCCGCCATGGCCCGCACGTCGCCGCCATCGACGACCTTGCCGTCGCGCAGCACGATGAAGCGGTCCGCCGCCCGGAAGGCGAGGTTGAGGTTCTGTTCGACCATCAGCAGGGTCATGCCCTCGGCCTTCAGGCTGTCGATGATCTGCGCGACCTCCTCGCAGAACTGCGGAGAGAGCCCGCCCGAGGGTTCATCAAGCAGCAGCAGCCCCGGGCGCGACATCAGCGCGCGTCCGATGGCGACCATCTGCTGCTCGCCCCCCGAGAGGGTTCGGGTCGCCTGCTTGCGGCGCTCGGCCAGGCGGGGGAAGCGTTCGTAGATCCCGGCCAGGGTCTGCGCGGCACTGTCGCCGCCCCGCCGCATGGCCCCGAGGCGCAGGTTGTCCTCGACCGAGAGGTCGGGGAAGAGATCGCGCGCCTGGCTGACCTGGGCGATGCCGTGGCGAAAGATCCTGTGCGGCGCGAGGCCCGCGATCTCGGTGCCACGGTAGCGGATGGAGCCGGCGGTGACCTTGACGAAGCCGCAGATCACGTTGAGCGAGGTCGACTTGCCCGACCCGTTGGCCCCCAGCAGCGTCAGGCATTCGCCGGGCCGCACGTCGTAGCTGGCGCCGGTCAGGATCGGCTTCTTGCCATAGCCGGCCTCAAGGTCGGTGATGGTCAGCAGCGGGTCGGTGGGGGTGTCATGCGTAACCAAGGTAGGCCTCCAGGACGGCGCGGTCTTCGCGGATTTCGGGCACGGTGCCATCGGCGATCCGCTTGCCCGCCGCCATCACCAGGATGCGGTCGGCGACCGACATCACCAGTTCCACCGCATGTTCGATCAGCAGGATGCCGACGCCCTTTTCGCCGGCCAGACGCCGGATGATCTCCAGCATCTGGTCGCGGGCGACGGGCGAGAGGCCCACCGCCGGTTCGTCCAGCAGCAGCACGGGGGGATCGGAGGCGACGGTGCGCACGATCTCGACGATGCGCTGCTGGCCGCCGGACAGATCGCCGGCGCGGTGATCGGCCATGTGGTCCATCGACATGAGTTTCAGCAGGTCATGGGCCTGGGCGCGGGCGGCCTGTTCGGCCTCGATGGCGTGGCGGCGCCCCAGCACGATGTCGAGGAAACTGCCCGGGGTCTGGGCGTGCAGCCCGGTCATGACGTTTTCCAGCACCGTCAGTGCCGGGAACAGCCCGCCGTTCTGGAAGGTGCGCCGCACGCCGTGTTCGGCGATGGCATGGGGGCTTTGCCCGGCCAGGTCGCGCCCCTGCAGCAGCACCGCGCCGCTGGTCGGGGTGACATAGCCCGAGATGGCGTTGAAGAGGGTCGTCTTGCCGGCGCCGTTCGGCCCGATGACGGCGCGCACCTCGCCTTCGCGCAGGGTGAAGGAGACGTCGTCCAGCGCCGTCAGACCCGAGAAACGGACCCCGAGGGAGGAGACCTGGAGAAGATCGCTCATGCTGTCATTCCCTGTAGTAGCGTTCGGAGAAGAGCGGCGAGGCGCGCCGCAGCAACGAGGCCAGGCCCATCGGCAGCACCAGCAGCACGGCACCGACGATCAGACCGAAGAACAGCTCTTCCAGGCCGGGGAAGGCGCGCAGATACTCGGGCAGGGCGGTCAGCAGCACGGCCCCCAGCACGGCGCCGAGGATGGAACCGAGCCCCCCCACCAGCACCATCGCGAAGCTGGAGATCAGCTGGATCATCCCGAAGCTTTCCGGGAAGACATGGCCGACGTGACGGGCAAAGAGCGCGCCCGCGCAGCCGGTGACGAAGCCCGACCAGGCGAAGGTCATCAGGATGATGCGGGCGGTGGGAATGCCGAGCGAGGCGGTGGCGACCTCGTTCTCGCGCACGGCCATGATGGCGCGCCCCAGCCGCGAGCGCAGCAGGTTGGAGGTGGCCTTGATCAGCAGCACCGCGACCAGCAGGAAGACGTAGAACTTCACCTTGTCGTCGCTGAGCGAGAAGCCGAAGAGCGTCTCTTTCGGCAGCGCGAGGCCGTTGGTGCCGCCGGTGACGGGACGGGCGTGCACGTAGACCCACCGCATCAGCTCTCCGAAGGCGAGGGTGATGATGGCCAGGTAATAGGCGCGGATGCCGCGCAGCGCGGCAGAAGAGGCAACGAAGCCGCCAAGCGCACCGACCAGGCCCGAAAGCGGGATGGTGACGATCCAGGGCAGGCCCAGCGTGGCGCTGAGGATCGCGCTGGCATAGGCGCCAAGGCCGAAGAAGGCGGTATTGGCAAAGGCCAGCTGCCCGAGGTTGCCGATCACCAGCGAAAAGCCCAGCGTGACCAGCGCGGCGATCAACATGCCGTTGGCGACGAACTGGGTGTATTCGTTGGTCAGCAGCGGCAGCGCCAGCAGCAGCACGGGAACGGCCCAGAACAGGCGGCGGCGCAGGCGGGGAAGAGAGGAAACCTGCATCTTACACCTTCACCACGGCCTTGCGCCCAAACAGGCCCTGCGGGCGCAGGAACAGCACCAGCACGATGACCAGATAGGCGGTGATCTCGATCAGGGAGGTGTCGATATAGGCGCCGGCATATTGCTCGGCCACGCCCAGGATCAGCCCGCCCAGCACCGCGCCGAAGGGGGCGCCGAAACCGCCCAGGGTCATTGCGGCGAAGCCCTTGATCAGGAAACTGGCGCCCAGATCGGGGTGCAGCAGCGACACCGGCGCGATCAGGATGCCGCCGATGGCGCCCAGGGCCGCCCCGACGCCCCAGCTGAAATCATCGAACAGCTCGACGTTGAGCCCGATGAGACGCGCGCCCCGGGGGCTCTGGTAGACCGCCTGCACCATCTTGCCCAGATCGGTGAAGGCCAGCAGGCCGAAGAGCGTCAGCAGCAGCACGAGGACGGTGCCGATGATGAAGACCGCATCCCCGGTGATCACCAGATTGCCGATGAAGATCGGCTCGATGTCGAAGACGCGGGGCATCGGAAGGACCTCGCGGCCCCAGACCATGCGGGCGATGCCGCGCAGCACGTAGCCGGCGGCGATGCACATCAGCGCCAGACCGATATGCGGGCCGCCCCGGACCCGGCGGATCAGGCCGCGGCTGAACAGCACCCCGAGCACGAACATCGCCAGCACCGCCAGCACGGCCGCGGGCAGGAAGGCCACCCCGGCGATCACCACCAGAACGTAGCTGATGAAGGCCCCGGCCATGACGAAATCGCCATGTCCGAAGTTGACCACGGTGGTCGAGCGGTAGACGACGGTCAGCGAAAGCGCGACCAGCGCGTAGATTGCGCCCTGGGAGAGACCTCCCAAAGTCAGTTGTAGAAACATCGGTCTGTCCTGCGAGTTGCGGGTCCGGTCCGGGTCCCGCCCGGCGAAGGGGCGGGGCCCGGGTGGTCCTGGTCTCAGTGGGGGATCAGTAGGGCTGGCCCCAGGCCTTCAGCACGGTGGGCTTGCCATCGACAAAGCCCGCCACCGCCGAGCCCTTGACGCCCTGGTGATCCTCAGGCGTCCAGGTGATCGGGTCCGACAGGATCCCGGTGTCGAAATCATGCACCTGGTTCAGTGCGTCGATCAGCTTGCTCCGGGTCAGGTCGGGTCCCACGGCCTTGAGCGCGGCAACCAGCGCCTCGGCCGAGCCGATGGAGACGAAGCTGAAGGTGCTGAGCTGTTCGTCGGGGTAGTACTTGTGGATCATGTCGGCCCAGGGCTTCATCTTGGGGCCGTCCAGATTGTCGATATAGGAGTGGATCACGTAGTAGTTCTTCACTGTGTCGAAATCGCCGGTGCGCTTCATCGTGTTCTCAAGATCGGTGCCGGCGGTGCCCATGACGGGGATGTCGCCCAGCCCGTATTTCTTCAGGTCCCGCAGGAAGATCGCGGTTTCGGCCTCGTAGAGGGCGGCGATGATGAAGTCGGGCTTGTCCTGGCGCAGCCTGAGGACCTGGGCGGTGGCGTCGGTCTCGCCGCGCTCCATGGTCAGCTCTTCGGTCGGGGTGACGCCATGCTCTTCCAGATAGGCGCGGGCCGGGTCGGAATAGCTGTGCGCCCAGTCGTTGGAATGCTCGATGATGGCGACCTTCTTGGTGTCGGGCTTGGAAAGCACGAAGGCGGCCATGGCGCGACCATTGGCGCTGCCGGTGGGCACGCCGTGGAAGATGTTCTTCGCCAGCGGATCGGAGATCGAGTCGCTCACCGCATGGGCGACGATCCAGGGCACGCCGGAATCCTCGATGATCGGGCGCATGGCCAGCGCCACGCCCGAGCAGGAATTGCCCTGCAGCATGAAGACCTTGTCCTGCGAAAGCAGCTTCTTGGCGGCGGCGATGCCCTTGGCGCTGTCGCAGGCGGTGTCCTCCTGCACGGCGACCAGCTTGCGACCGTAGATCCCGCCTTCGTCGTTGATCTTGTCGTAATAGGCCATCATCCCGATCAGCGCCTTGCTGTAGGAGGCCGCGTTGCCGGAAAACGGCCCCATGACGCCGATGGTGATGGCGTCATCGCTGAGGCCCTCGGTTTCCCAGTCCTGCGACTGGGCCTGCGCGGTGACGGCGCTGGCGGCAAGCACGGCGCAGGCCAGCACTGTTTTCAGTCTCTTCATTCCAGTCTCCTGTTGGCAATAGTCATTCCCTGCACCCGCGCGGAAGGCGACGGGCACATGCGGGGTCTCTGCGGACCCCTTTAAATAAACCGTCCGGACGGTTTGTTTTTCCGGGCGGAGAGGGCATCGGATCGCCGGAGCGAGCCGGTGCCGGTTCAGGGCCGGGGCGGTGCCGGCACCGGGGTTGCGGCGCGGGTGCGTGGCCGCAGATGCGCCGCGATCATGGTCTTGAGGACATGCATGATCTCTTCGAAATAGCGCGGCTCGGGGCGCAGCACGGCCTGGACCGCCATGCCGCGGAAGACGTTCATCACCAGGTTCATCACCGGGCGGGGGCCCAGACCTTCGGGGTCGGTGGCTTCGAAGCTGCGCAGCCAGGTCGCCTCAAAGCGGGCATGCAGCACCATGATCAGCGGTTCAAGGTGCTGGCGAAGTTCTTCATCTCCCCGTGCTGCAACGATTATTTCAAGGGATGAGTAGAACCAGTCACCGTGCTGCATCTCTTCCCAAAGGGCATCGAAGAAGCTGTCGTAATCCAGCCGGCCGGCGCGCAGATCACTGCCGAGCGCCTCCAGCTGGTCGGCGAAGTTGCGGAACATGTATTCGGTGGCGGCAACGATCAGATCCATCTTGCCGGGATAGTGGTGCGTCTGCGCCCCCCGGGACACGCCGGCCCGCCGGGCGATCTCGCTGGTGGAAGTGTTGGCATAGCCCACTTCCATCAGCGAGCGCACCGTCGCTTCCTGAAGAAGGCGCCGGGTCTCGGTGCTGCGTTCGTCCTGGGTTCGGCGCTTGATCATCAATCCTGCCTCAAAGTTAAAAGCAGGTCTGTACGTTTGTTGATTCGATACAAGCCTTTCGGAGTCATTTTTCTCCGCGCGCGGAAAGCGGCGGGGGCGGAACGGTCCGAATGCCCAAATCCGATGCAGCCTGCCAGTCTGAAGAAGGGGGGCGGCGCGCGTCGCGTCGCTGGGCGGGGGGCGGTTGGGGGCCGCCCCCGGGATGTCACATCGGTTCCTTGACGCCGGCGCGCAGCAGCGCCCAGTTCATCGGGTAGGATGTGACAAAGCCGCAGAGCATGGCGATCTGCATGGCGAACCAGAACTCGGCGCTGAGCGGGGTCAGCGGCTGACCCAGAACCTGCGGGAACAGCCAGAAATGCGCGACGGCCATGAAGCCGTACATGCCGACCTGCCAGGCAATGAGCGAGGCCGCATCGGCTTTCAGCGCGTCGACCAGCGCCTGGCGCACGGTAATGTCGCGCATCGGCTTGATGGCGAAGTACTGGAAGGCGATGCCGAAGCCGAAGGCCAGCAGGAAATCCAGGATCCAGACCGCAAAGATCTGATCGCCGAACAGCCAGGGATAGCCGAAGAGCAGGGGCAGGGCGGGGATCAGCGCGGCCAGCGTTTCGGCCAGGAGGTCGCCGAGGGTGCAGCCGCTGCCGCAGTGCAGGGTGCCGTGCATCACGGAGACCGGGAAACTGTGCGCGGGCATGTGACCATGGGCATGGCCGTGGTGCTCGTGATGCCCGTGATGATCATGATGTTCATGGGTGTGGCCCTGTGCCATGCCCGGCCCGGGCTTCACAGCCCGTCCGGTGGTCAGGTAGGCGATCAGCACGAGGACGCTGCCGAACAGCGCGCAGAGCGGCCAGACCAGCGACATGATCCACATGTGCGGTGGTCGCCGTCGCAGATCGAGTGCGATCAGGAGGGCGCAGATCCCCCCGGCAACCAGCGAGACAATGGCGATGAGGTGAAGGCTTTGGGTCATGAAACGGAAACCTGACTTTGGCGGAAGGTTCCGGACTCAACGGTCAGGGGGCGGCAGGGTTCCGGTAACCCCGCCGGGCCCCCGCACCGGAGAGCGGCGCGGGGGCGGGGACGCTCAGGCGCTCAGCGGCTGCGAGTCGTAGCCGGCATCCTTGATCGCGGCGCTCAGCGCCCCGGTGGCCAGCTGGCTTTTCACAGAGACCACGTGTTCCGTCAGGTCGCAACTGACGGCGGCAGCCGGATCGGCGGCCTTGATCGCCTTTTCGATGGCGGACGTGCAGTGGCCGCAGCTCATTTCGGGAACCTTGAAGTCCATGATTCACCCTCCTTGGATTGGGGACGACCCTGACTTGGGGGTTCCAGTAGGGGGAAGGTCAAGAACCCGGTCGCATTCTGGAAAGAGTTTTCCCGTGCCCCTTGACCTTCCAGTTGATGGAAGCCCGATCTAGGCGTCATCCCGGAACACGTCCCGGCGGGAAAGGAAGACACATGAGCGAGCAAAGACCCATCACCCTTTCTGTTGAAGGCATGTCCTGCGCTTCCTGCGTGGGCCGCGTGGACCGTGGCCTGTCGGCGCTGGAGGGCGTGAAGGATGTCTCCGTCAACCTGGCCTCCGAAACGGCGCGGATGACCTTCGACCGGCCCGACCGGCTGGCCGAGGCGGTCGCCGCCCTGGACAAGCTGGGCTATCCGGCCCGCAGCGAGACGGTGACGCTGAACGTGGAATCGATGTCCTGCGCTTCCTGCGTGGGGCGGGTGGACCGGGCGCTGGAAGCCGTGCCGGGGGTGCTGGAGGTGAACGTCAACCTTGCTTCGGAAACCGCGCGGGTACGCTATGCCGAAGGGGCGGTCACCCCGGCGCAGCTGATCGCGGCCAGCGCGGCGGCGGGCTATCCCGCGACGCTGCCCGAGACGCCCGAGGCGGTGGACCCCACGGCCCGCAAGCAAGAGGAGGCGCGCAGCCTGGCGCGGCGCTTCCTGCTGGCGGCGGTGCTGACCCTGCCGGTCTTCCTGGTCGAGATGGGCGGCCATGTCTTCCCGGGCGTGCATCACTGGATCGACATGACCATCGGGCGTCAGGCCAGCTGGATCGGTCAGTTCGTGCTGACGACGCTGGTGCTGGCGGGGCCGGGGCGGATGTTCTACGCCCGCGGCCTGCCGGCGCTGCTGAAGGGCGCGCCCGACATGAACAGCCTGGTCGCCGTGGGCTCGGGCGCGGCCTATCTTTATTCCGTGGTCGCGACCTTCCTGCCGGGGCTGCTGCCCGAGGCGGTACGCGCGGTCTATTTCGAGGCCGCCGCCGTGATCGTGGTGCTGATCCTGCTGGGCCGGATGCTTGAGGCACGGGCCAAGGGCCGGACCGGGGCCGCGATCCGCAAGCTGCTGGGGCTGCGGGTGCGCCGGGCCAGGGTGCGCCGCGACGGAACCGAGACCGAGCTGGATGTCGAGCAGATCGTGCCGGGGGATCTGGTGATCGTGCGGCCCGGCGAACGCCTGCCCGTCGATGGCGAGGTGATCGAGGGCGAGAGCCATGTCGATGAAAGCATGCTGACCGGAGAGCCCCTGCCGCTGCACAAGGGGCCGGGCGATGCGGTTACCGGCGGCACGGTGAACGGCGCCGGCAGCCTGGTCTTCCGCACAACCCGGGTCGGCGCCGAGACGACGCTGGCGCAGATCATCCGCATGGTCGAGGAGGCCCAGGGCGCCAAGCTGCCGATCCAGGGCCTGGTCGACCGGATCACGCTGTGGTTCGTTCCCGCGGTGATGAGTGCTGCTGTGCTGACGGTGCTGATCTGGCTGATCTTCGGGGCGGGGGCCGGCGCGACGCTGGCGCTGGTCGCCGGGGTCTCGGTTCTGATCATCGCCTGCCCCTGCGCCATGGGGCTGGCGACGCCGACCTCGATCATGGTGGGGACGGGGCGGGCCGCCGACATGGGGGTGCTGTTCCGCAAGGGCGATGCGCTTCAGCAGCTGGCCTCGGTCGGGGTGGTGGCGCTGGACAAGACCGGCACCGTCACCGAAGGCCGCCCGGCGCTGACGGAGCTGGAGCTGGCTCCGGGGATGGAACGCGCCGGGACGCTGGCGCGGATCGCTGCCGTTGAGGCGCTGTCGGAACACCCGGTGGCGCGGGCCATCGCCCGGGCTGCCGAGGAAGAGGGGCTGCCCGTGCCTGCGGCGGAGCAGTTCGCCTCGGTCACCGGCTATGGTGTGCGGGCGCAGGTCGGCGGGGCAGAGGTGCTGGTCGGTGCCGGGCGCTTCCTGGAGCGCGAGGGGATCGACACGACCGCCCTTTCGGCGCGCGAGGTCGAACTGGCCGGGCAGGGGCGCACGGTGCTGTTTGCGGCCATCGACGGCAAGGTCGCGGCGCTGATCGGCGTGGCCGACCCGGTGAAACCCGCAAGCCGCGCGGCCATCGCCGCGCTGCACGCCAAGGGATTGAAGGTGGCGATGATCACCGGCGACCGCCCCGAGACCGCCCAGGCCATCGCCCGGGAGACCGGCATCGACCATGTGGTGGCCGGGGTGCTGCCCGATGGCAAGGTGGCCGCGCTTGAGGCCTTGCGCCAGGAGGGGCGGACGGTGGCCTTCGTGGGCGACGGCATGAACGATGCGCCAGCGCTCGCGCGGGCCGATGTGGGCATTGCGATCGGCACCGGCACCGACGTGGCGATCGAATCCGCCGACGTGGTGCTGATGTCGGGCGACCTGCGCGGCGTGGTCAACGCGGTCGAGGTGTCGCGCCGCACCATGGGCAACATCCGCGAGAACCTGTTCTGGGCCTTCGCCTACAACATCGCGCTGATCCCGGTGGCGGCCGGGGTGCTCTATCCCGGTTTCGGGATCCTGCTGTCGCCGATGCTGGCGGCGGGGGCGATGGCGCTGTCCTCGGTCTTCGTGCTGAGCAATGCGCTGCGCCTGCGCCGCATTGCACCGGTGATGGACGAGGCCGTAGCCGCCTGAAACATCCCCGGTCCGGACGTCCTCCGGACCGGGGGGCTGCCGGGGCACCGCGCGCTGCGGTGACCGCTCCTTCAGGGAAGGGGCGCATACCGGCATCGTCTTCAGGGAGGATGCCGATGCCGATAATCGATGAAGCCACCCTTTTCCGGATGGCCGGCGGCGCGCCGGATCCGGCGAATGTCGCCTCGGTCTGCGCCGGGCTCGAGATGCGGGGGCGTGCCTTTGGACTGGCGCAGCCGCATCAGCTGGCCTGCTACCTCGCCCAGTTGCTGCACGAAAGCGCCGGCCTGCGCCATGACCGGGAGATCTGGGGGCCGACGGCGGCCCAGAAGCGCTATGAACAGCGCACCGATCTGGGCAACAGCGCGGCGCTGGATGGTGACGGGTTCCTGTACCGGGGGCGCGGTGCCATCCAGATCACCGGCAAGGACAATTACCGCGCCTTCCGCGACTGGGCCCGCCGGGAATGGCGCCGGGCGCCCGACTTCGTTGCCGAACCCGATGCCGTTCTGCTGGATCCCTGGGAGGGGCTGGTGCCGATCTGGTACTGGGAAAGCCGCAACCTGCAGCGCTACGCGACCGCGGGCGACATGGAGATGCTGACCCGGCGTATCAACGGCGGCCTGAACGGCTATGCGGACCGTCTGGCCTGCTACGTCCGGGTGGCGCTGGTCCTGCTGGACCGGGCGCCCGGGGACATCACCGGCTTTCAGGCCGGGGCCGGGCTGGAGGCCGACGGCATTGCTGGGCCCCGGACCCGGGCCGCCCTGCACCAGGTCCTGTGCGCGCAACCCGAACGCGGTCGCGCGCCGGCAGGGGCGCCCTGGCTGTCGGCGCTGCTGGGCGCCGTACTGTCCCGTTTCGACAGGAGCGCGGCATGAGCCTTGTCCTGGCACGCATCCTTCTGCGTTACCTGGCCGGGGCCATGGTGTCCTACGGGCTGCTCGCGCCCGAGGTGGGCTCTTCGCTGGCGCAGGACCCGGATCTGATCGTTCTGGCCGGCGCGGTACTGGCAAGCGCGACAGAGGGGCTTTACGCCTTTGCCCGCCGGGCAGGGTGGGCAACATGATCCCGTTGGGCAAGATGCTGGGCTGGCTGGCGGGCGGGCTGGGGCCGGCACTGGTGCGGGCCTACGAGGCCCGCAACGCGGCGGGCAGCGAGCAGGAACGCATCGCCGCCGAGGTGGAGATCGCCCGGCTGCATGCGCAGCAGCAGAACCGCGCCCTTGGTGGGCGACTGACGGCGCTGATGCAGGCGCTCTGGGCGGCCCCCTTCGTCATCTACGACTGGAAGCTTCTGGTCTGGGACAAGGTCCTTGCCGCTGGGGCGACCGATGGCCTGTCCGTCAGCCTGCTGGAGATGCAGCTGCGCATCGCGACCTTCTATTTCGGGGGCGCTGCACTGGTCGGGGCGGTGCGGGCGCTGCGCCGGTGACCCTTCGGAACCCGACAGGCGGAACAGGCGGGCGGGATCCTGCCGTTCAGAGTGGCAGAAAGGGCGAAGTTTCGCGGAAGAGGGACGTGTTTCCGCCCTAGAAAGTGTCTTCGCCGCCCTTCTCTGCTACTTAGTACGTATCAGTGATCTTTTTACTCTTTATACGTACTAAAATCGTGTTACGGCTGAGTCGTTCCAAGTTCGTTTTTAGTGGAGAACAAGATGCTGAAGGCAAAATCTGTTCGCGTGGGTGCTCTGGTATCAGTCCTGTTTCTGTCTGCGGTCCCCGCCGCAAACGCCGTTGGCAAAGGCGTGATCGGTGCGGGCGCGGGCAATGCATCCGGCAGCAACGGCATGGCAGCGGCGATCAATGGGGTGATCAATTCCGCAACCCGTGCCGGGCTGAGCAACGTTTCGGTCCTGAGCGCGCAGCCCACCGGCGGCGGCTCTTTCCTGGTCACGGTCCTGGGGACCAACTCGACGGGTGACACCGTGACCTCGACCTACAGCACGTCCGTGGGCAATCACTGACATATCTTCCGGGCGTGACCGAACGCGCTCCCGGTTCGGTTTAGGCAACGTCTGGGCGGATGCCGGCACGAAAGTGCCGGCATTTTTGCGTCTGCGGTCCCCGGGGGCATACGAAGGTATAGGATTTTCATATCGAAATAAGAAAAAAATCCAATTTCAAATTATGAAAATGTGGGGCTACTGTGAGCGCAGGGAGAGGAAGACAATCCACGATGGGATCCGGGGCACCTTGAAAGAAGGCGTCCCGCCCTATCGTCTTCCCTGACAGTTCAAACGCACCTACCCGGAGGCCATGATGGACGGAAATGATATGCCGCAGGCAGGCAAGTGCCCCGTGATGCACGGAGGCATGACCTCGACCTCGAATTCGGTGACCAGCTGGTGGCCGAACGCGCTGAACCTCGACATCCTGCACCAGCAGGATCTGAAGACGAAACCCTTCGCCCCGGGCTTCGATTACCGCGAGCAGCTCAAGAAGCTGGACGTGGAGGCGCTGAAGCAGGATCTGCGCGACCTCATGGAGGACAGCCAGGACTGGTGGCCGGCGGACTGGGGCTCCTATGTGGGCATGTTCGCGCGCGTCGCCTGGCACTCCGCCGGCTCCTATCGTCTGGCCGATGGCCGTGGCGGGGCGGGCACCGGCAACCAGCGTTTCGCGCCGCTGAACTCCTGGCCGGACAACGTCAACACCGACAAGGGCCGCCGGCTGCTCTGGCCGATCAAGAAGAAATACGGCAGCAAGGTCTCCTGGGCCGACCTGATGATCCTTGCCGGCACCATCGCCTATGAGAAGGCCGGTCTGAAGACCTTCGGCTTCGCCTTCGGTCGCGAGGATATCTGGCACCCCGAGAAGGACACCTACTGGGGCGCCGAGAAGGAATGGCTGGCGCCGTCGGACAACCGCTACGGCGATGTGGCCAAGCCCGAGACCATGGAGAACCCGCTGGCCGCCGTGCAGATGGGCCTGATCTACGTGAACCCCGAGGGGGTGAACGGCAAGCCCGATCCGATGGCCACCGCCGCCCAGGTGCGCGAGACCTTCGCGCGCATGGCGATGAACGATGAGGAAACCGCAGCGCTGACCGCCGGCGGCCACACCATCGGCAAGAGCCACGGCAACGGCAATGCCGATGACCTTTCCGCGGATCCCGAAGCGGCGGATGTCGAATACCAGGGCATCGGCTGGATGAACACCAAGGGCCGGGGCATCGGGCGCGACACCGTCGTCTCGGGCATCGAGGGCGCCTGGACCAAGAACCCCACCCAGTGGGACATGGGCTGGTTCGACATGCTGTTCGGTCATGAGTGGGAGCTGACGAAATCCCCCGCCGGCGCCTGGCAGTGGAAGCCGGTCGACATCAAGGAAGAGGACATGCCCGTCGACGTGGAGGACCCGTCGATCAAGTGCATGCCGATGATGACCGATGCCGACATGGCGATGAAGGTGGACCCCGCCTACAACGCCATCTGCCAGAAGTTCATCGCCGATCCGCAGTATTTCGCGGATACCTTCGCCCGCGCCTGGTTCAAGCTGACCCACCGCGACATGGGTCCGAAGGCGCGCTACATCGGCCCCGATGTGCCTTCCGAAGACCTGATCTGGCAGGATCCGATCCCCGCCGGTCCGACGCAGTATGACATCGGCCACCTGAAGGCGCAGATCGCGGCCTCGGGCCTCTCGGTTTCCGATCTCGTCTCGACCGCCTGGGACAGCGCGCGGACCTATCGCGGCTCCGACATGCGGGGCGGGGCCAATGGGGCCCGCATCCGCCTGGCGCCGCAGAAGGACTGGGAAGGCAACGAGCCCGCGCGCCTTGCGAAGGTTCTGGCCGTGCTGGAACCGCTGGCCGCTGCCGCCGGGGCCTCTCTGGCCGATACCATCGTGCTGGCGGGCAATGTCGGTGTGGAGATGGCGGCGAAGGCTGCCGGCCACGACATCACCGTGCCCTTCACCCCGGGCCGGGGCGATGCCACGGACGAGATGACCGATGCCGACAGCTTCGACGCGCTGGAACCGCTGGCCGATGGCTTCCGCAACTGGCTGAAGAAGGACTATGCCGTCTCGGCCGAGGAAATGCTGCTGGACCGTGCGCAGCTCATGGGCCTGACCGCCCCTGAGATGACGGTGCTGATCGGCGGCATGCGGGCCATGGGCACCAACCACGGTGGCGCCGCAACGGGCGTCTTCACGGACCGTCCCGGCGCGCTCAGCACGGATTTCTTCGTCAACCTGACCGACATGGCCAATTCCTGGCACCCGGTGAAGGACGGCGGTTACGAGATCCGCGACCGCAAGACCGGCGCCGTGAAGTGGACGGCCAGCCGCGTCGATCTGGTGTTCGGTTCGAACTCGATCCTGCGCGCCTATGCAGAGGTCCATGCCGAGGACGGCGCCGAGGCGGACTTTGTCGCCGCCTTCGTCGCCGCCTGGACCAAGGTCATGGAGGCCGACCGCTTCGACGTGAAGTGATCGCGCCCAACCTGGGAAAAGGGCCCGCAGCATCCGCTGCGGGCCCTTTTCATGCCGGAACCCGGGCCTCGACGGCATCGGCCAGCGCCGCGAGCGAGGTGAAGTGATAGTCGGGCACGGTGACTTCCGCCGGATCCGGCGAGGCGCCGAAACCGTCCTGATCGGCGCGCCGCTCGATCCAGCAGGTCGTGTAGCCAAGCGCCTTCGACACGCCGATGTCGTGGTACTGGCTTTGCGCCACGTGCAGGTAGTCGGACCGGCGGAAGCCCTTGTCGAACATCAGCCCACGCACGAAGCCGAAGACCTGGGGATCGGGCTTGCAGGCCTCGGCCTTCTCGGCGGTCACCAGCACGTCGAACGGGTGGTCGAGCGTGGCATCGAAGTGATCCAGCGCCCAGTCGTCGGAATTGGTCATGGCGACCAGGGTGTAATGCTGGCCCAGCCGCTTCAGCGCCGCGACACTGTCGGGGAAAGCGGGCCAGTCGGGGATCGACAGGCGCAGCCCCTCGCGCAGCTCGGGCGTGTCGGGCAGGTCGAAAGTGTCGGCGATGGCCGAATAGATCGGTGCCAGCATCGGCGGGAAGGGGATGCCGGGGGTGCGGTGATGTTCGGCATCCTCGGCACGGCCATAGGCGGCCAGCACGGCCTGGCAATCCATCTCGCGGCCGAGGTCGGCGAAGATCGGGGCGAAATAATCGAGGATGCCGGTCTCGAAGTCGATCAGCGTGCCGACAACGTCGAAGGTGAGGATCTTGTGGTCTGTGAGGGACATGGGATTCCGTCATTCGCTGGGAGGGGGGGCCGGGGCCCTGACGGAAGGGGAGCGGAGCAGGACCCGCCCTGTCCAGAAGAAAGCCGCCCCCGCCGGTCGGGAACCGGCGGGGGCGGGATAATTTGGGCACAGTTGGGGGCAGGCGCGGGGAGGTCGCTGCCCGCCGGCCTCCCGGTTGAGCGCTCAGTCGGCGTGGGCGTCGGGTTCGGGGGCCAGTGCGCCTTCTTCGAAGTGGTACATCTGGTCCTCCGCCCAGAAGCGCACATCCTGCTTGTGGACCATCGCGCGCATGCTCTTCATGCGGTCCCGGCGTTCCTCCTCGGCCATGCCGAGGGCGAATTCGATCCCGGTGTCCATGGAGCGGTAGGAGAACGGGTTGGTCGGCACCGCCGCCGCCAGTTCCACCGCGGCGCCGGCGAATTCCGACAGCACGACGACGCCGTCGCCATCGGTGCGCGCGGCGCAGTATTCCTTGCACACAAGGTTCATCCCGTCGGCCAGCGGGGTGATCCAGGCCACGTCCGCGACCCGGTAATAGGCCACCAGATCCTTGAACGGGATGGGGCGAGAGATCAGCGCGATGGGCTGCCATTCGAAGCTGCCGTAAAGCCCGTTGATGCGGCCCGCCATGGCCTCCAGGTCATGCTGGATCTCCTCGTAGGCCACCATGTTGGAATTCGCCGCGACCGAGACATGCATCAGGCGGACCTTGCCGCGCAGGTCGGGCCGCGCCGCCAGCAGGCGCTCGAAGCTTTGCAGCTGCTCCAGCCCGCCCTTGGTGTAGTCGGTGCGTCCGACCGACAGGATCAGCTTGGCATCGCCCAGTTCCTCGCGGATCTCGGCCTCCTTCGCGGCGGTGACATCATTGGCCGAGACGGCCTCGATATAGTCGACATCGACGCCCACCGGGCTGGCCTGCAGCCGGATGATCCGGTCGTCATAGCCGATCTGGGTCACCACGCTCTGCTCCGACAGCGCCGAGGTCTGGCCCGAAAGCTCGGGCTTGACCTTCTGGCGCTTCAGCGTCTCGACATCCAGCAGCGAACGCGCGGCCGAGACGAAGTTGTTGACGTAGCGCGGAACGTGGAAGCCCACCACGTCGCAGGCCAGCAGGCTTTCCAGGATCTCGCGCCGCCAGGGCAGCACGTTGAACATGTCCGCCGCGGGGAAGGGGGTGTGGTGGAAGAAGCTGATCTTCACGTCCGGGCGCAGGGTGCGCAGATAGCCCGGCACCAGCCACAGGTTGTAGTCATGCACCCAGACCACGGCGCCCGGTGCGGCCTCGGCGGCGGCGGCCTCGGCGAAGGCCCAGTTCACCTCGCGGAAGGTCGGCCAGTCGACGGGGTCGTAATTGTAGCGTTCCTTGAAGCCGTGCAGGATCGGCCAGAACGCCTCTTTCGAGGAGATGTGGTAGAAGCTGGTCACCTGCTCCGGCGTCAGCGGCAGCCGCGAGACGGTGTATTTGCCGTAGGCGTCGTCGATCTCGATCACCTGTTCGAAATCGGGGTTGTTCGGATCGTCGGCATGTTTCCAGGCGATCCAGGCACCCTTTTCGAAACGCCCGAAGAAGCTTTTCAGCGTCGGCACGATGCCGTTCGGGCTCTTGTTCTCGCGGTACTGGATCTTCCCGTCGACCTCGACTTCCTCGTAGGGCTGGCGGTGGTAGACGATGACAAGGTTGGACGGCATCTCAGACTCCTTTCGGGCTGTCGTGCAGGTCAAGGGCGGCAATCGCTTCGAGGATCCCGGCGGCGCCATGGGCCTTTGCATGGTAGACGCTGCCGATCCCGTCGAGGCGCGCGACCAGCGCGGCTTCGGAATTGCCGACGGCAACCGCCGGCAGGCCCGAGGCCAGCATGGAAAAATCATTGAGCGTGTCGCCGGCGCAGAGCACGCGGGCTTCGGCCAGGCCCAGGTGTTCGACCAGTCGCCGGATCGAGGGCCCCTTTGAGACCCCCCTGGGCAGCACGTCGAAATAGCGGTTGTCCGAGATCAGCCAGTCGAGGCCCAGTTCCTCGACCCTTGCCTTGGCGCTTTCGTCGAAATCGGCGGGCGTCAGGTCGTAGCTGACCCGGTAGCGAAAGCGCGTCGGTTGCAGCGACAGGCCCGGCTGGCCGTCCAGCGTCGCACGCACCCGCGCGCCGCTGTCGGCCCAGCGGGTGGCAATGTCTTCCTCCAGCGGGGCGATCGGGGTGATCGAGCCGTCCGCTTCCACATGGGCGATGGTGGTGCCGACGTCGCCGACCACGTATTCCGGCCAGGGCAGGCCGCGCTCGCGGCACATCTGCATGATGAATTCGGGATCGCGCCCGGTGACGAAGATCAGGCCGATGCTGTCGCGGTTGGCCTCGATCCAGTCGTAAAGGATGGCCCTCTGGGCCTCGGTGCCACCCAGGAAGGTGCCGTCCAGATCGGTGGCAAGGGTGAAGCGGCGTTCGGCGATGGCGGGGCGGGGGGCTGCGTGTACGTTCATCTCTCAGTCGGCCTTGAATTGGATCGGCATGGCGTCGGACGGGTGCTCCAGCGAGAAGTCGAGCATGAAGGGCTCGGCCTCCAGCGGACGGGCCCAGAGCGCGTTGAAGGCATCGCGCAGGTCGGCGCCCTTGTGCAGGATGGCGTTCACCGTCTCGCAGATCGGCATGTCCACCCCGATGCGGGCGGCCAGGTCGGTGACCGACACGGCGTTCACCTCGCCCTCGACGACGACGCTGCGGCCTTCGAAGCAGGAGGGGCGGGGGATGCCCTGGCCCAGCTGCGTGCCCAGCGACATGTTCCGCGAGGTGGTCGAGGAGCAGGTCAGCGTCAGGTCGCCCGCGCCCGCGAGGCCCGTCACCGTCTCGCGCCGCCCGCCAAGCGCCTGGGCGAGCAGCTTCATCTCGTCCGTGCCGCGGGTGATCAGCGCGGCGCGGGTGTTCTCGGCAAAGCCCGCGCCCGACATCATGCCGCAGGCGATAGCGATAACATTCTTGATGGCTCCGCCCACCTCGACGCCCACCAGGTCATCCGAGACATAGGGCCGGAACGCGCCGCCCGAGAGCGACAGCGCCATGCGCGCGGCCGGGCTGTTGCGGGGCTCAAGCCGGTCGGCATAGCGGAACGGGAAGGCCACGGTGGCGGCGGTCGGGTAGTCGAGCGCGGTTTCGCGGGCAAAGGTCGGCCCCGAGACGGCGCCAACCGGATGGCCCGGCAGTTCCTCCGAGACGACCTCGGAGAGCAGGTATCCGGTGCGCTTCTCGACGCCCTTGCAGGCCAGCGCCAGGGGGATGCCCTCGGGGATGTGGGGGGCGATGGCCTGGCACATGGAGCGCAGCGTCGAGGAGGGCGTCACGAGCAGCACGGCCTCCGCCGCGTCCAGCGCTTCGGCCAGTTCGGCGGTGGCGGTGATGCCCGGGGGCAGGTCGATGCCCGGCAGGTAGGCCTCGTTGCGGCCCGTCGCGTTGATGTCGGCGGCGCGCTCGGGGCTGCGCGCCCAGAGCCGGACCTCGCAGCCGGCGCGGGCGGCGACGCAGGCCAGCGCCGTGCCCCAGCTGCCGGCCCCCAGGACCGTAAGGCGGGTATAGGGTGAAGGGCTGTCGGAAACGGTATCCTTAATGGGAAAATCCTCCGGAGTTTTCGCGATCTGTTCCTGTCCGAAATGGGCGGGACAGATCGCGGGCCTTCCCCGGAAGGGGCAAGAACGCGCGCGAAACTGCGGCGTGCCCGGCCAGTTCCGAACCGGTCGGACACCCTGATCGCCCTCGGAACTCATTGAAAAAATTAGGGTCCAGGAACCTGAGGTCAACCGCTTCTTGCCGCGGTGCAGCGTAAACTTCTGAAATGCATCGTGATTTTCCGGTTTTCCGGCAGGCATTTTCGCCGCGCGGCGGCGAACAACTTCGAATTGTCCGCAAGCCGGGGCGGATTGACGGCTTGGTCATTTCTGTCCCGCAGTCTGCCGCAGCGATGCCGTTGCCAGCGGGAAGGAGTGACCGTGGCCCTGACAAGGTTCGAGGACCTGCCGACAAAGGCAAAGATCCTGCGCGTGAACATGATGCCGCTGATCCTGATGTGCTGCATCGGGCTGGTGGGCATCGGCTCCCTGCTGTTCATCTCGCGCAGCGTGCGCCAGGTGAACGCGACCCAGGGGGTGCTGTCGGGCGCGCAGGAGGTGCTGGCGGTTGCGGTGGACATGGAAACCGGGATGCGCGGCTACCTTCTGGCCGGGCAGGAGGCCTTTCTGGAACCCTATCACACCGGGTCCGAGCGGATCGGCGCGCTGTTCGAGGATCTGGGCACCCTGGTCGCCGCAGAGCCCGGGCAGGTTGCCCGGCTCGACCAGGCGGCGCAGATCATCCGCGACTGGCAGAGCCAGGTGATTGCGCGCCAGATCGCCCTGCGCCGCGAGATCGGCGATGCCGAGACGATGAACGACATCGCCCGGATGGTCGCGCAGGATGGCAGCGAGCGCTACTTCGAGGATTTTCGCACCCAGGTCGATCAGTTCCTGAAGAACGAGCGGGCCCGGCTGGAGGCGCGCCAGGACGGGTTCGAGGCGCTGCTGTCGGCAGGGTTCGTCAGCCGCACCGCCACCCGGGAGGGGATCGAGGCGCTGGTGGCGGCTTCGGAGGCGATGGATACGGTGCGGGCGCTGCAAAGTGCGGCGCTGGACATGCAGGCGGGGCTGCGGGGCTTCCTGCTGGCCGGAGAACGCCGCTTCCTGGCGCCCTACGAGGCGGGCCAGCGGGAGGTCGAGCAGCAGCTGATCCAGCTCACGGGGCAGGTGGGCGACGACCCTGCGCAGATGGAACTGCTGACCCGGATGCAGGGCGCGCTGGACGAATGGATCCGCAACATGGCGGTGCCGATGATCGGCCTGCGCACCCGGATCGGCCATGCCAGCACCATGGACGACATGGCGGCGCTGATCCGCAAGGCCGAGGGGAAGGCCTATTTCGACCGGTTCCGCACCGTGATGACGGCGTTCGAGGCCGAGGAGCGCGCGCTGATGCAAAGCCGCAGCGCCACGCGGCAGGTGACGGAGTGGCTGGCGATGGCGGCCATCGTGCTGTTCATGATCGTCGCGGGGATCAGCGGCATCGTGCTGTCGCACCGGGCCGGTGCGGCGATCGCCGCGCCGATCATCGCCATCGTCGGCGCGATGCGGCAGATCATCGACGGGGGCACCGAAATCGAGATCGCCGGCCAGGACCGCGGCGACGAGGTCGGAGAGATCGCCCGCGCCACCCAGATCTTCCAGGAGAATTCCCGCAAGGTCGTGGCCCTGGCCCAGGCGGATGCAGAGAACGCGCGCAAGCTGGAGGAAACCGCCAAGGGCATTGCCGAGGCCGCCGAACAGGCCGCCGAGCGCGAGAAGCGTGATCGCACCGAGGCGGAGCGCCGGCGCGGCCAGGTCGACCGGCTCCAGCAGGAAATCTCGACGGTGGTGCGCGGCGCGGTGCGGGGCGACTTTTCGGGGCGCATCGAGGCCGGGTTCGAGGATGCCGATCTGGGCACGCTCGCGCAAAGGGTGAACGAGCTGATGGTGGTGGTGCAGGAGGGGCTGGACCGGACCATGGCGGTGCTGCGCCAGTTCGCCGACGGCTCCCTGTCGGTGCGCATGGAGGGCAGCTTCGAGGGCGCCTTCGGGGATCTGCGCGACAATCTCAACGTCACGATCTCGCGGTTCGAGGAGATGGTCGGCCAGCTCTCCAGGACCAGCGGCATGGTGATGTCCAAGGCCGGGTCGATCACCCGGGCCTCGGGCGACCTGTCGGGGCGCTCGGCGGAACAGGCGGCGGCCCTGGCCGAGACCGCCGTCGCGGTGGAACAGATCGGCGCCACGATCAAGAGCACCGCCGCCAATGCCCGCGAGGCCCGCGAAATCAGCACGCGCTCCTCGGACAAGGCCGAGGAGGGGGTGGGCGTGGTGCGCCGCGCGGTCGAGGCGATGTCAGCCATCGAACGCAGCGCCGCCGAGATGCGCCACATCGTCGACATGATCGAGGAAATCTCCTCCCAGACCAACCTGCTGTCGCTGAATGCCTCGGTCGAGGCCGCGCGGGCCGGCGAGGCGGGCAAGGGCTTTTCCGTCGTCGCTTCGGAGGTGCGGGCGCTGGCGCAGCGCTCGGCCGGGGCGTCGACCAAGATCCGTCAGCTGATCGAGGAAAGCCGGCGCTCGATCACCCATGGGGTGACGCTGATCAACGGGGCCGGCACCACCCTGGACGATCTCAGCGCGGCGGTGAACCGGGTCGCGGGCTTCGTCAACGACATCACGTTGGCGACCTCGGAACAGGCGACCGGGATCGGAGAGATCGAGACTGCGGTGGCCGATATCGACCGGATGACCCAGGAGAACGCCGCCATGGCCGAGGAAAGCGCCGAGGCGGCCAAGGCGATGATCCTCAGCGCCGAGCAGATGGAGGATCAGCTGGCCTATTTCGCCGCCCGGGAAGCCGCATCGCCGCGCAGCTCCTCCGGCCGGCGCCGGGCCTGAGAAGCCGGACGCCGGCCCGCGTCCTCAGGCCCGGAAGCTGCCGGGGTCGGGCCCGAAGGCGCGGCCTAAACCGCGGCGCGCGTGGTTGCGGGCCTCAGCGCCGCGCCGCCAGCAGGGCCAGGCAGTCGGCAAAGGCCGTCAGGTCGCTGTACAGCGCTTCCGGGTCAACATCGCAGGCAATCAGCTTGCCGCCCCGCGCGATGATCCCGCCGGGCAGCATCAGGTTGTCGGCCATGTCGAAATGCTCGACCGCAAGGCCGTCATCGCCGCGCAGGCTGCCGTCCTCATCCTGCATCATCTGGCCGTCGTAATAGTTCACCAGCCGCTCGAAATGGTTCGAGGCGACATTGGTGTAGCCATAGGCCAGCTTCTCGCGGCCGCACATGTAGCCCAGTTCATAGACCGTGCCCGGATCGGCACCGACGCCGCGGAAGGGCGTCAGGTTGGCGATGATCGCATCGGCGGCGTGCATCAGCGCCTCGTTCTTGCGGCTGATCCGCAGGCCCTTCTCGTGGCGGCTCTCGCCCTCGGGGCCTTCGTCCAGGTCACCGGGGGCCAGCGGCTCCAGCCCGGCCTCGCGGGTCAGGGCGATCTTGCGATCCAGCACCTCCCGTGCATCGGGGAGGAAAACTTCCGGTCCGGCGAGGTAGACCCGCATGGGCATGTCCTTTCACTAGGGCGTCTGGCAATCGCCCGACAGGAACACGCGGCCCCTGCAACCGCAAGGCCGGGCCCGGCGTCAGCTGCCAGGCCCGGGGCAGGGGGGCATTGCAACGTCCGTATCGCAGGCAGCTCCGGTCGATCCGCCTTGCCATTCCGGCGCGCGCGGGCAAGTCTGCCGCCAACCTGGGGTCCAGCCACCGCCCGACCCGCCGCCCCCCAAGGAGCTCCCATGACTGCCGTTTCCGCCTTTCTCGCCGACCGCGCGCCCGGGTACAGCACCCTGCGCCGCGACCTGCATGCCCATCCCGAGCTCGGCTTCGAGGAGCATCGCACCTCGGCCCTGGTGGCCGAGCGCCTGCGCGCAGCCGGCTACACGGTCGAGACCGGGATCGCCGGCACCGGCGTTGTCGGCACGCTGAGCCGGGGCGCGGGCGGTCCGGTGATCGGCCTGCGCGCCGACATGGACGCCCTGCCGATGCAGGAGCAGACCAACCTCGCCCATGCCTCGACCGCGGAGGGCAAGTTCCACGGCTGCGGCCATGACGGTCACACCGTCTCGCTGCTGGCCACTGCCGAGGCGCTGGCCGCCGAGGGGCGCTTCTCGGGCACGCTGCGCGTGATCTTCCAGCCTGCCGAAGAAGGCCTCGGCGGCGGGCGCCGCATGGTCGAGGAGGGGCTGTTCACCAAATTGCCCTGCGACCGGATCTTCGGTTTCCACAATGAGCCCCGGCTGCCCTTTGGCACGGTCACCACCCGGCCCGGGCCGCAGATGGCCTCGGCGGATCGCTTCATCATCCGCCTCACCGGGAAGGGGGGCCATGCCGCGACGCCGCACATGACCCGCGACAGCGCCCTGCTGGCCGCCGAGATCACGGTGGCGCTTCAGGGGCTTGTGTCGCGCGGGATCGACCCGCTGCATGCGGCGGTGCTCTCGGTCACCCAGATCCATGTCGGCAGCGCCGACAATGTCATCGCCGGGGAGGGCCAGATCAGCGGCACGGTGCGCTGCCTGCACCCCGAGGACCGCGCCTTCCTCGAGGCCGGCATCCGCCGCATCGCCCGCGCCCAGGGCGCCGCGCGCGAGATCGACGTGGAGGTGATCTGGGAAGACGGCTATCCGCCGCTGGCCAGCGATGCCGCCGCCGCGCAGGCCGCGCAAGCCCTGCTCAGCAGCGCGGCCGCGCCGGTCCGCTTCACCGATATGCCCCCGATCATGGCGGCCGAGGATTTCGCCTACATGCTGCAGGCCTGCCCCGGCGCCTACCTGTTCTTCGGCATGAAGCGCGACGGCCAGGACTGCCCGATGGTGCACAGCCCGTTCTACGATTTCGACGACGGCCTGATCCCGGTCATCGCCGAAAGCATGGCCGCCCTGGTCGAGGCCGAACTGCCGGTCTGAGGGCAGACACGCCCCGGCATTTTCTTGTTCCAAATACCTCCCGCGGAGCGTCGGGCGCGCAAGCGCCCGATCCTCATAACCCGATCCCCCGAAACCTGACCCCTAAAAACCGATCCCCCGCATCCCCGCTCACTGCCGGCTGATCTCCAGCCGGGCGCAGATCCCGCTCCTGCCGTCGCTGAAGCTCAGCCGCCCGCCATGCTGCTCGGCCACGGCGGTGACGATGGTCAGCCCCAGCCCGAAGCCCTGCACCTGGCCCACGTTGGCGCCGCGCCGGAACGGCTCGCGCAGCGCCTCGATGTCGGCGGCGCGATGATCCGAGCCGGCATCCTCGATCAGGATGCTGGCGCTCTGCGAGCTGGCCTCCAGCGCGACGCTGGCGCGGCGCCCGTATTTCAGCGCATTGTCGATCAGGTTCTCGATGGCACGCTGCAGGGCCAGGGGGCGCGCCATCACCAGCACCGGAGAGGTATCGGGCAGCTGCACGCTGCCGCGCCGCGCCGCAAAGAGCGAGGCCGCGCTTCCCGCCACCACCGGCGGCCCGGCGGGAAAGGCCACGGGCCGCCCGGTGTCCTGGTAATCCGCCACGATGGCCTCCAGCAGCGAACTGAGAGAGATCTGCCGCGGCGTCTCGTCCGAAAGCTCGGATCGCGTATAGGTCAGCACCCCCTCGATCATCCCGGTCATGCGGTCGATGTCGTGGTCGAACTTCTCGCGCAGGTGGTCGTCCTCAATCAGCGCGGTGCGCAGCCGCAACCGCGTCGCCGGCGTGCCCAGATCATGCGACACCCCCGACAGCACGCTGGCGCGCCGTGCCAGCTGGGCGCGTTCGGCCTCCAGATAGGCGTTCACCGCGCCGACGATGGCATGCAGCTCTGCCGGCCCCTCGACCCGGTAGCTTTCCGGTCCGCCCAGCCGGCGGCGCGCCTTCAGCGCCTCGGCGAAGGCGGTGAAATGGCCGGTGCTGGCGCCGATCTTGGTCCACAGCCCGCCCAGCGTCAGCAGCATGATCAGCAGCGCCGGCAGCCGCAGGTCCCGCGGCTTCGCATCGCAGCCCCAGACCGCGCGGCCGTCGATCCTTAGCCAGGGCTGCTCTCCGACCTGGGCAAACAGGATCGGGCGCGAGCAATAGGTTGCCAGCAGCCGCGTCACCGCCCCCAGCTTCTCGGGTGCGGTGCGGGCGCTGCCGTTCTCGACCCGGGCGACCTCGTAGCGCAGCCCGTCCGAGACGATGGCCAGCTTGATGCGCTGGCCGCCGAAGGTTTCGTCCAGGCTGTCGCGGACCGAGGCATGGGTGACATAGGCGGGCGTCGGCAGTCCCGAGAGGATGGCGAAATCGCCCTGGGTCACGGCGGCCTGTCCGGCGTCGGGCACCGGGGTCACGCGCACCCCCAGCGGCGCCATGGTGCCCCGGGTCAGGCTGTCGTAGAGCGCCACGCCCGCGACCTGTGCGCGGGTCAGGTAGGCGCCCCAGGCGGCGACCGATCCCATCCACATCCCCGCGCCCAGCAGGCCCGCCAGGAAGGCCAAAACCATCCAGAGCGTGCCGAGCCGACGCAGGCTGAGGGGGCGGCGCGCCATCGGGGCCTCAGGCCGGATCGGTGGTGACGTCGGCGGCCAGCACGTAGCCGGTGCCGCGCAGGGTCTTCAGGATCTCGGGGTCCTTGGGATTGCGCTCGATCTTGGTGCGCAGCCGCCCGACCAGCACGTCGATGGCCCGCCCCGAGGCCTCGGCCTCCTCGCCCATGTCGAGGGCGGCGGCGATCTCCTCCCGGGTCAGGGGGATGTGGGGATTGGCCAGCAGCACCTTCAGCAGCTCCGTCTCGCGCCGCGACAGCGCCACCTGGAAGCCGCGCGGGGACAGGGCTTCGTTCTTCTTGCCGTCGTAGTGCCAGCCGGCAAAGCGATAGGCAGAGGTGGTGCGCCGATAGGCGAGCGAGGGGGTGCGGCGGGCGCGGTTCAGCACCGCGCGCACCCGCGCCAGCAGCAGCGCCGGGTTGAAGGGCTTGGCGATGTAATCGTCCGCGCCCATTTCGTAGCCCGCCATGCGCTGGTGATCCGCCGACAGTGCCGAGACCAGGATGATCGGCATGTCGTGATCCCGGCGCAGCGCGCCGCAGATCTCGACCCCGCTTTCGTCGCCCAGCATCACGTCCAGCAGGATCAGGTCGATGCGGCCACGCGCCAGGTGGCCCTCGATCTCTGCACGGCTGGCGGCGGGCAGCACGAAGAATCCCGAGCGGCGCAGGAAGTCCGTCAGCATCTCGCGCATCTCTGCATCGTCATCGACAACCAGTAGCCGTGCGATCGTCATGTGGCCCCCCGTTGCCCCCGCTCCGGGCGCCACATTAGCGGGCGGGCAGGGGCGGGGCAATCGGCCCGGTCGGCCGGTTCGGCCTGAAAACCAAGGGGCTGGAAGCGATAGCGATAACGCCGCAATGCGGCATTTTTGCTTGCGTAACAACGTGTAACAGAGCGGCGGGAAAACTGTGCCGCAGCCCGATGCAGCCTGTTGCCAGCGCGGGGTGGGGCCTGAAAAGATGCGCTCCACGACAGCCGCCTCACGGGGTGATCACGGGATCGCGACCATGGGGCGGGCATTCGGGAGGATGACATGACAATCAAACACGTAATCGCGGCCTCGTCCGCGATGGCCCTGCTTGCGTTCCCGGCAGTGGCCGAACCGACCGCCGAAGTGCTGCACTGGTGGACTTCGGGCGGCGAGGCCAAGTCCGTGGCCGTGCTGCAGGAGCAGTTCAAGGAACGCGGCGGCGTCTGGACCGACATGCCGGTGGCCGGGGGGGGTGGCGATGCGGCCATGACCGCGCTGCGCGCCCGCGTGCTGTCGGGCAACCCGCCGACCGCCGTGCAGCTGAAGGGCCCGGCGATCCAGGAATGGTACGAAGAGGGCGTGCTGGCCGATATTTCCGACGTGGCCGAGGAACAGCACTGGGGCGACGTGCTGCCCGCGCAGATCGCCGAGCACATGAAATGCGACGGCCACTGGTGCGCGGCGCCGGTGAACGTGCACCGGGTCAACTGGATCTGGGGCAACAAGAAGATCCTCGATGACAACGGCATTGCCATGCCGACCACCTGGGAAGAGTTCAACGCGGCGGCCGAAAAGCTGAAGGCGGCGGGCATCACCCCGCTGGCCCATGGCGGCCAGGCCTGGCAGGACGCCACCGTCTTCGAGACCGTCGTGCTGGGCATGGGCGGGCCGGAGTTCTATCAGAAGGCGCTGGTCGATCTGGACATGGATGCCCTCGGCTCCGACACCATGATCAAGGTCTTCGACGAGATGCGCGTGCTGCGCGGCTTCGTCGATGAAAACTACCCGGGCCGCGACTGGAACCTGGCCACCGCCATGGTGATGAACGGCGAGGCCGCCTTCCAGATCATGGGGGACTGGGCGAAGGGCGAATTCCTGGCCGCCGGCAAGAAGCCCGGCGTCGATTTCACCTGCGCCGCCACCCCGGGCCACGGTTTCCTCTACAACGTCGACAGCTTTGCCATGTTCGACGTCGGCGATGATGCCGACAAGGTCGCCGGCCAGAAGCTGCTGGCCGAGCTGATCGTCGCCCCCTCCTTCCAGGAGACCTTCAACCTCAACAAGGGCTCGATCCCGGTGCGCACCGACGTGTCGCTCGACAAGTTCGACGACTGCGCGAAGCTGTCCTCCAAGGACATGAACGCGGATGCCAAGGACGGCTCCCTGCTGCCCAGCTATGCCCATGGCATGGCGCTGCGCGGCGAACCGGCCGGCGCCATCACCGATGTGGTGACCGCGCATTTCAACTCCGACATGACCTCTGAAGAGGCCGTGAAGCAGCTTCAGGACGCCGTCGCGAACGCGATGTGATCCCCTGACGACCCGGCGCCCGGTCGGTTTCGGCCGGGCGCTTCCTATTCCGGGAGTTCCCTATGTCCAACCTGTTGGAAAGATGGGTTCCGAAGGTGGTCCTTGCGCCAACCTTCGTGGCCGTCCTGATCTTCGTCTACGGCTTCATCGGCTGGACGGCGTGGATCTCGCTTACCAAGTCGAAGATCATGCCGCGCTACGAGATCGACGGCTTCGACCAGTATACCAAGCTTTTCGCCACGCCCCGCTGGGACACGGCGATGAACAACCTTTACCTTTTCGGCGGCCTCTTCATCGTGATCTCGATGGTGCTGGGGCTGATGCTGGCGATCTTCCTCGACCAGAAGATCCGCACCGAGGGGGTGATCCGCACCATCTACCTCTACCCGATGGCGCTTTCGATGATCGTCACCGGCACCGCCTGGAAATGGATCCTCAACCCGCAGCACGGGATCGAGGCGATGGTCCAGGGCTGGGGCTTTGCGGGCTTCCGCTTCGACTGGCTGGTGAACCCCGACATGGCGATCTACACGATCGTGCTGGCGGGCGTCTGGCAAAGTTCTGGCTTCGTGATGGCGCTGTTCCTCGCGGGGCTGCGCTCGGTCGACGGGGAAATCATCAAGGCGGCCCAGGTCGACGGCATCCCGAACTGGCGGATCTACACCGCGATCATCATCCCCTCGATGGCGCCGATCTTCCTGTCGGCCTTCATCGTGCTCTCGCACCTCGCCATCAAGAGCTTCGACCTGGTCGTTGCCCTGACGGGGGGCGGTCCGGGCTATGCCACCGACCTGCCGGCGACCTACATGTACGCCATGGCGTTCTCGCGCGGGAACCTCGGCCAGGCGGCCTCCTCGGCGATGATCATGATGGCCGTCGTCTTCGCCATCGTCGTTCCCTACCTCTACTCCGAGCTGAGGGCGAAACATGACTGACGCAACCTACGTTTCCCCGCTGGCGGGCCAGCGCTCCACCTCGGCGCGCTTCGGTCGCATCGCCCTGCGCGCGGGCCTCTACGCGATGCTGATCCTCTTCGCGCTGTGGTACCTGATGCCGCTCTTCGTGATGATCACCACCTCGCTCAAGTCCCTGGACGAGATCCGCACCGGCTCCCTCGTGGCGCTCCCGCGCGAGATCACCTTCGAACCCTGGCGCATCGCCTGGTCCCAGGCCTGCACCGGCACCCAGTGCGAGGGGCTGAAGCCCTTCATGTGGAACTCGGTCATCATCGCCATCCCCGGCGTGCTGATCTCGACCCTGATCGGGGCGCTGAACGGCTATGTCTTCGCCCAGTGGCGCTTCCGCGGCGCCAACATGATCTTTGCGCTGCTGCTGTTCGGCTGCTTCATCCCCTTCCAGGTGGTGCTGCTGCCGATGGCCAAGATGCTGGGCATCCTGCATCTTGCGGGCACCATCCCGGGGCTGATCCTGGTGCACACGATCTACGGCCTGGGCTTCACCACGCTGTTCTTCCGCAACTACTACGTGACGATCCCGCAGGAACTGGTGCGCGCCGCCAAGATCGACGGGGCCGCCTTCTTCCGGATCTTCTGGTCGATCTTCCTGCCGCTGTCGCTGCCGATCATCGTCGTCTCGGTCATCTGGCAGTTCACCCAGATCTGGAACGACTTCCTCTTCGGCGTCAGCTTCTCCGGCCCCGGCACCCAGCCGGTGACCGTGGCGCTCAACAACATCGTCAACTCCACCACCGGCGTGAAGGCCTACAACGTGGACATGGCCTCGGCGATCATCGCGGCCCTTCCCACGCTCTTCGTCTATGTCGTCGCCGGCAAGTACTTCATCCGCGGCCTCACCGCCGGCTCTGTGAAGGGGTAAGAACATGGCACCCATTCTCGATATCAAGCACCTGCGCAAATCCTACGGCCCGGTGGACATCCTCAAGGACATCAACGTCTCGATCGAGCCGGGCGATTTCCTGGTGCTGGTCGGCCCCTCGGGCTGCGGCAAGTCCACCCTGCTGAACTGCATCGCCGGTCTCGAACCGATCACCGGCGGCCAGCTGCAGATCGCCGGGCAGGACATGACCCATGTCAGCCCCAAGGACCGCAACATCGCCATGGTGTTCCAGAGCTACGCGCTCTATCCCACCATGACGGTCGCCAAGAACATCACCTTCGGCATGAAGGTGAGGGGCGTCGATCAGGCGAACCAGCAGGCCAAGCTCAAGGAGGTGGCCGAGCTTCTCCAGATCGACCACCTGCTGAACCGCAAGCCCGGCCAGCTCTCGGGCGGGCAGCGCCAGCGGGTCGCCATGGGTCGCGCCCTGGTGCGCGAACCCGCGCTCTTCCTCTTCGACGAGCCGCTCTCGAACCTCGACGCCAAGCTGCGCGTCGAGATGCGCACCGAGATCAAGAAGCTGCACCAGACCCTGAACGCCTCGATCGTCTACGTCACCCATGACCAGATCGAGGCGATGACGCTGGCCACCAAGATCGTCGTCATGAAGGGCGGCGTGATCCAGCAGATCGGCACCCCGGCGGAAATCTACAACCAGCCCGCCAACCTCTTCGTGGCCGATTTCATGGGCTCTCCGGCGATGAACCTGATCCCGGCCAAGGTCGCTCGCGACGGCGGCAGCCACCGGATCGAGATCACCCGTCCGGGCGAGGCGCCGCTGGTGCTTTCGGATCCGCGTCCGCTGGATCTGCCGGGCGATGTCATCATGGGCCTGCGCCCCGAGGATATCGCCGAGGCGGGCTTCCGCGCCGGTGCCCAGGTCCAGCAGGCCAGCTGCATGGTCGACATGGTGGAACCGGCCGGCGCCGATACCTACGTGGTCTCCAGCCTCGGCGGCCGCCAGGTCACGGCGCGGCTGCATGCGGAAACCAGCGCCCGCGCCGGTCAGCCGCTGGATCTGGCCTTCGATCTCGCCAAGGTCTCCTACTTTGCCCCCCAGACCGGCGAACGCCTGAACTGAGGCCGCAACCGACCGCCTGCTCCCCCGGCCTCCCTGTCATCTGGCTTCCCTGTCATCTGGCCGGAAATATCCCGGGGGAGTCTTCCGGCACGGAAGACGGGGGCAGCGCCCCCTTCCCGCTGCCCTTCCTGCGGCCTCACCAGGGGGCGTCCCCGACCCCGGGGGCGCCCCGCCGGTGCCTCAGCAGGCACCCACCCGAAGCCGCGGGCACAATCGCCCGCCTGGCCGCAACTCTGGTCACAGCGCCATTGGTTTCACCGCTAACATTCGCTATGGCTCGGCTCGACTTTGGAAAACAGCAAGGCATTTGGTCATGAAACTGGTAGCTGATGTCGGCGGCACCAACGTGCGTTTCGCGCTCGCCGAGGGGGCGGTGGTCCTGCCCGAGACCATCCGGTCCTTCCGCAACGACGATTTCCCCACCTTCGAGGAGGTGGCCCAGCTCTATGTCGCCGAAACCCGCCCCGAGGCACTCCAGAGCATGTGCGTCGCCGTCGCCGGCCCGGTGAACGAGACCCGCGCCCGGCTGACCAACCGCAACTGGCATTTCGACACGCTGGAACTGGGCCAGATGTTCGGCGTCACCGCCCGGCTGATCAATGACCTCGAGGCGCTCGGCTATTCGGTGCCCTCGCTGGGGCAGGGCGGTCTGAAGACCATCACCGAGGGCTATGCCCCGCGCGGCCACCAGGCGCTGGTGGCGGGTATCGGTACCGGCTTCAATGTCTCCCCGGTGGTGATCACCGCGCGCGGCCCCGTCGTGCCCAAGGCCGAGCAGGGCCATGTGCAGATCGCCTGGCGCATCCGCGACGCGATCAGCGCGCGCCTCGGTACCACGGATCACGGCTATGACACGGTCGAGCATGTCTTCTCGGGGCGCGGCTTCGAGCGGATGTTCCGCCTCGCCTCCGGATCGGATCGCAAACCCGCCGAGCTGATGGCCGAGAAGGATCCGGCGATCCTCGATTTCGTCGGCTTCTACGCCGGACTGATGGCGATGCTGGCGCAGGACCTGACGCTGGGCTTCCTGCCGGGCCGGGGGCTGCTGTTCTCGGGCGGCGTGGCGCGCGCCGTGCTGCTGGGCGGCGGCGCCCCTGCCTTCCGCGAGACCTATGCCGCGCCGCTGGCGCTCGACACCGCGGCGCATGTGCCTGTCTCGGTGATCCTGGACGACACGGCGGCGCTGGCAGGCTGCGCTGCGGCGTGACAACGCGGGGCGTGCATTGCCGTCCCGTTTGCGCCATCATGAGCCCCGAAGGGCGCGCCGGGGACGCGCGCCCGACGGACGGAGGCACTCATGACCGGATTTTCCACTTCGGGCCGCGGACGGCTCTACGATTCGATCACCGACACGGTGGGCAACACGCCGGCGGTGAAACTGGCCAATATCTCGCCTGCGGGCGTCACGGTCTATGTGAAGGCCGAATTCTTCAACCCGGCGGCCTCGGTCAAGGACCGGCTGGCGCTCTCGATCATCGAACATGCCGAGCGCACGGGGGCGCTGACGCCCGGGCAGACCGTGGTCGAGGCGACCTCGGGCAACACCGGCATCGGCCTGGCGATGGTCTGCGCCGCCAAGGGCTATCCGCTGGTGATCACCATGGTCGAGACCTTCTCTGTCGAGCGGCGGCGCCTGATGCGGATGCTGGGCGCCAAGGTGATCCTGACGCCCAAGGCCGAGAAGGGCACCGGCATGGTCCGAAAGGCCAAGGAGCTGGCCGAGGCCCATGGCTGGTTCTTCGCCCGCCAGTTCGAGACCGAGGCCAATGCCGCCATCCACGAGGCCACCACCGGCCCCGAGATCGTCGCCGATTTTGCCGGTCACCGGCTGGATGCGGTGGTCACGGGCTATGGTACCGGGGGCACCTTCACCGGCATCTCGCGGGTGCTGCGCCGGGAACGGCCCGAGACGAAGATCTACCTGGCCGAGCCCGATGCCGCGCCGCAGGTCGCCTCGGGTGAGGTCCAGCCGCGCAATCCCGACGGCACCGCCTCGGCCAGCCATCCGAAGGCGGCGGCGCATCCGATCCAGGGCTGGACCCCGGATTTCATTCCCGCCGTGCTCCAGGACGGGCTGGACCACACGCCGCCCGATGCGGTGCTGCCGGTGAGCGGGGCGGAGGGCATGGACTGGGCACGGCGGCTGGCCGCGCGCGAGGGCATCCTGACCGGCATTTCGGGCGGGGCGACGCTGGCGGTGGCGATGAAGCTGGCGGCCAAGGCCGCCCCCGGCACGGTGATCCTGGCGATGCTGCCCGACACCGGGGAGCGCTACCTGTCGACGCCGCTGTTCGAGGCGATCGAGCCGGAGATGACCGAGGAGGAACGCGAGATCATGCGCTCGACCCCCGGCGTGCAGATGTGAGACGGGCCGGGACGGGGGGCGCTGCCCCCGTCTTCCGTGCCGGAAGACTCCCCCGAGGTATTTGGAACAAGAAAATGCAGGATGTGCTGAGCGGATGAAGGCCGGGTCGGGCGATACCGGGTTGCGGCTGCGCGTGGTCTTCGGACCCGGCGGACGGATGATGGGGCCGGGCAAGGCCGAGCTGCTGGAACGCATCGGGCGCACCGGCTCGATCGCGGCGGCGGGGCGCGAGATGGGCATGAGCTACAAGCGGGCCTGGCAGCTGGTCGAGGTGATGAACGCGATGTTCCGCGAGCCTGTCGTGACCTCCAGCCGGGGCGGGGCGAAGGGCGGGGGCGCGCAGGTGACCGAGGCGGGGGAGGCGTTGCTGGAGGCCTACCGCGGCCTGGAGGCGGCGACGCGCCGCGCCGGGGGCGGGCATCTGGACCGGATGGAGGCCATGCTGGCGCCGCCGGAAGAGGAATAGGGTTGCCCCCGGGAAATCCCATGCGATATTCCCGGGGAAACATATCGAATCCGGGAGCGGCAAGGATGACCTTCTTCAAGATGACCTGCGGGGCAGGGCTGGCCCTGGCGCTGATGGCGGGCACGGCGCAGGCCGGGGATCTGACGGTCTTCGCGGCGGCGAGCCTGAAGAACGCCATGGACGAGATCGCCACGAAATACCACGACGAGACCGGCAACACGCTGCATGTGTCGCTGGCCGGCTCCTCGGCGCTGGCGCGCCAGATCCAGCAGGGCGCTCCGGCGGATGTCTTCATCTCGGCCAACGAGGGCTGGATGGACAAGCTGGAAGAGGGCGGCGAGATCGATTCGGAGACCCGCATCGACCTGCTGGCCAACGAGATCGTGCTGGTCAGCGCCAAGGCCGACGCCAAGCCGGTCGACATTGCCGAAGGGTTCGATCTGAAGGGTCTGCTGGGGCCGGACGGCCACCTGGCGATGGCCCTGGTCGATGCGGTGCCGGCGGGGATCTACGGCAAGGCCTCGCTGGAAAGCCTCGGGGTCTGGGATCAGGTGAAGGGGCAGGTGGCGCAGGCCGACAACGTGCGCGCGGCTCTGGCGCTGGTGTCCTCGGGCGAGGCGCCCTATGGCATCGTCTACGCCACCGACGCCGCCGCCGACAAGGGTGTACAGGTGCTGGGGACCTTCCCGGAGGAAAGCCACCCGCCGATCATCTACCCGGCGGCCACCGTCGCCAGCAGCAAGAACCCGCTGGACGACGAATTCCTGGCCTGGCTGCAGGGCGATGCCGCAACGGACGCCTTCACCCGCCAGGGCTTCACGGTGCTGGGCGACTGAGGTGCGATGACCGGCTGGCTGGGCCCCCAGGAATGGCAGGCGGTGGCGCTGTCGCTGAAGGTGTCGTCCCTGGCGACGCTGGTCAGCCTGCCATTGGGCCTGCTGGTGGCCTATGCGCTGGCGCGCTGGCGCTTTCCGGGGCGCCAGCTGCTGAACGGGATCGTGCATCTGCCGCTGATCCTGCCCCCCGTGGTCACCGGCTACCTGCTGCTGCTGAGCATGGGCACGCAGGGCCCTGTCGGCAGCCTGCTGAAGGAAGCCGGCATCATCTTCGCCTTCCGCTGGACCGGGGCGGCGCTGGCCGCGGGCACCATGGCCTTTCCGCTGATGGTGCGCGCCATCCGCCTGTCGATCGAGGCGGTCGATCCGAAGCTTGAGCAGGCGGCGCTGACGCTGGGCGCCCCGCGCCCGCTGGTCTTTGCCACGGTCACCCTGCCGCTGATCCTGCCGGGCATCATCGCCGGCGCCATCCTGGCCTTCGCCAAGGCGATGGGCGAATTCGGCGCCACCATCACCTTCGTCTCCAACATCCCCGGTCAGACCCAGACGCTGCCCTCGGCGATCTACAGCTTCCTGCAGATCCCCGGGCAGGAGGGCGCGGCGCTGAAGCTGGTCTGCATCTCGGTCGCCATCGCCATGACGGCGCTGCTGGCCAGCGAGGTGCTGGCGCAGCGCATCGCCAAACGGGTGGCGGGACGATGACGCTTTCGGTCCGGCTGCGCCACGGTTTCGGCGGTTTCGCCCTCGACATCGCCTTCGAGGCCCCGCCCGGCCTGACCGTGCTCTTCGGGCGCTCGGGCTCGGGCAAGACGACGGTGATCAACGCGGTCTCCGGGCTGCTGCGCCCGGAGTCGGGGCGCATCGCGGTGGATGATACGGTGCTGCTGGATCGCGCGGCGCGGATCGACCTGCCGGTGCACCGTCGCAGGCTGGGCTATATCTTCCAGGATGCGCGGCTGTTTCCGCATATGAGCGTGCGCCAGAACCTCGGCTACGGGCGTTTCTTCGCGCCCAGGGCGGCGCCGGGCCTGAAGCCCGACCGGGTGATCGAGATGCTGGGCATTGGCGCGCTGCTTGATCGCCGCCCCGGCGCGCTTTCTGGCGGAGAGAAATCCCGTGTCGCCATCGGCCGGGCGCTGCTGGCGCGGCCCCGGATCCTGCTGGCCGACGAACCCCTGGCGGCCCTGGACGAGGCCCGCAAGGCCGAGATCCTGCCCTATTTCGAACGGCTGCGCGACGAGGTGCAGATCCCGATCCTCTATGTCAGCCATTCCGCGACCGAGGTCGCGCGCCTGGCCACCACCATCGTGGCGCTGAAGGCCGGCCGGGTCGAACGCGCCGGCCCCGCCCGCGATCTGCTGGCCGATCCCGCCTTCACCCCCACCGGCATCCGCGACGCCGGCGCGATCCTCAGCGCCCGCATCGTCGCCCATCACCCCGATGGGCTGACCGAGCTTGACGCCGGCGGCCAGCCGCTGCTGCTGCCCCGCGTCGCCCAGCCCGAAGGCCAGGTGCTGCGCATCCGCATCGCCGCCCAGGACGTGATCCTGTCGCGCGCCCGCCCCGAGGGGCTCTCGGCGCTCAACATCCTGCCCGGTACCGTGGCCGCGATCCGCACCGGAGAGGGGCCGGGCGCGCTGGTCTCGCTGCAAACGCCCGCGGGTCTGATCCTGGCGCGGCTGACCCGCCGCTCGCTCGACGCGATGCAGCTTGCCCCGGGCACGCCCTGCCATGCGGTGATGAAGACCGTGGCCATCGCCCCCGACGCCGTGGGCCCGGCGCGCTGACGCCTGTCATTTTCTTGTTCCAAATACCTCCGCCGGAGGCGTCCCGACAGCGGCCAAAAGAAAACCCCCGGGGGGTGATGCCCGGGGGTCTCCTTTATGTCCGTGTCGATGCGGGACGACTTACGCGTCCCAGGCCTTGTCCTCGCCACCAAGGCCGCCGATCTGCACCCGCGTCGGCAGGCCGATCCGGTCCAGGATGGTGAAGAAGGGCTTGGGATCCAGCTCCTCGACGTTCTTCATGGTCTTCGCATCCCATGCGCCGCTGGCCACCAGCATCGCGGCGGCGACCGGGGGCACGCCCGCAGTGTAGGAAATCCCCTGAGAGCCCACTTCCTCGTAGGCTTCCTTGTGATCGGCCACGTTGTAGACGAAGACCTCGATGTCCTTGCCGTCCTTCACGCCCTTCACCAGATCGCCGATGCAGGTCTTGCCGGTGTAGTTCGGCGCCAGCGACGCCGGGTCGGGCAGCACGGCCTTGACGACCTTCAGCGGCACCACTTCCTGGCCCTCGGCGGTCAGCACCGGCTGCTCCGAGAGCAGGCCGAGGTTCTTCAGCACCGTGAAGACGTTGATGTAGTGATCGCCGAAGCCCATCCAGAAGCGCACGTCCGCCTGCGGATAGTTGGTCGCCAGCGAATGCACCTCGTCATGGCCCGACTGGTAGGCCTTCTGCACGCCCACGACCGGCAGGTCCCATTCGCGCCCCGAGGCGAACATGCTGGTTTCCTTCCACTGCCGGTCTTCCCAGTAGTAGACGGTGCCGGTGAATTCGCGGAAGTTGATCTCGGGATCGAAGTTCGTCGCGAAATACTTGCCATGGGAGCCGGCGTTGATGTCGACGATGTCGATCGACTTCACCTCGTCCATCATGTCGATGGCGAAGCGTGCGAAGGCGTTCACCACGCCCGGGTCGAAGCCCGCGCCCAGGATCGCCGTCACGCCCTTTTCGGCGCACAGGTCGCGCTTCTTCCACTCGTAGTTGCCATACCACGGCGGGGTCTCGCAGATCTTCGCCGGGTCCTCGTGGATCGCGGTGTCGATATAGGCGGCGCCGGTCTCGATGCAGGCATCCAGAACGGTCATGTTGACGAAGGCGGAGCCCACGTTGATGACGATCTCCACGCCGGTCTCGCGGATCAGGGCGGCGACGGCCGCGCTGTCCATCGCATCGACCGCATGGGCCTTCAGCACGCCCTCTTGCTTCATCGCGGCCTTTTCACGGACCGACTCAAGGATCGCCTCGCACTTGGAAAGCGTCCGGCTGGCGATGTGGATTTCGCCCAGCACATCGTTGTTCTGCGCGCATTTGTGCGCCACGACCTGAGCGACGCCGCCGGCGCCGATGATGAGAACGTTTCGTTTCAACGGTAGGGACCTCCTTAGTCTCCTGTTGAGGGGCTAGGCTTTCACGGGATCACGACGGGCTTACGACAGCGCCGCGGCAAAATCCCCGTAATCGAAATCGCGGACCAGACGTTCCGTCCCGTCCAGCTCGCGGATGGCAATGGCGGGCATCTTCACGCCGTTGAACCAGTTCTTCTTGACCATGGTGTAACCGGCCGCGTCCTGGATCGACAGGCGGTCGCCGGGCTTCAGTGCATGGTCGAACTTGAATTCGCCGAAGATGTCGCCGGCCAGGCAGGACTTGCCGCAGACCATCCAGTCCTGGTCACCCGCCTCGTTCATCTTGGCGCTTTCGCGGTAGATCAGCAGATCCAGCATATGCGCCTCGATCGAGCTGTCGACGATGGCCAGGTTCTTGCCGTTGAAGAGCGTGTCCAGCACGGTCACCTCCAGCGTGGTCGACTTGGTGATCGAGGCCTCGCCGGGTTCCAGATAGACCTGCACCTCGTTCTCGCCCGCAAAGCGCTTGAGCCGCTCGGCCAGCCTGTCCAGCGGATAGCCCTCGCCGGTGAAGTGGATGCCGCCGCCCAGCGAAATCCAGTCCATGCGGCGGATCAGGTGGCCGAAACGCTGCTGGATGGAGCCCAGCATGTTGTCGAAACGCTCGAAATCCGCGTTCTCGCAGTTGTTGTGGAACATGAAGCCGCTGATCAGGTCGGCGACGGGCTCGATATCCTCGGGGGTGTGTTCCCCCAGGCGCGAGAAGGGCCGTGCCGGATCCGCCAGATCGAAGCCCGAGGTCGAGACGCCCGGGTTCACCCGCAGGCCACGGGTGTGATCGCGGCTGACCTCCTCGAACCGGCGCAGCTGGTTCGCGGTGTTGAAGATGATCTTGTCGGAATTGCCCAGCACCTCGTCGATCTCGTGATCGGCCCAGGCCACGGAATAGGCATGGGTTTCGCCGGGGAATTTCTCGCGCCCAAGCTTGACCTCGTAGAGCGAGGAGGAGGTCGTGCCATCCATGTACTCGCTCATGAAGTCGAAGACCGACCAGGTGGCAAAGCATTTCAGCGCCAGCAGCGCCTTCGCCCCGGAGGCCTCGCGCAGCGTGGCGATCTTCTCCATGTTGCGGAGCAGGTGCGACTTGTCGATCAGGTAATAGGGCGTCTGGATCATGGTCCCGTGGTCACCTTCGTCTCGGGGTGAGGCCCATGGAAAGGGCGGTTTCGGCCCCTGCACTCGCCGATGCGGCGGGCGCAGGCAAGGGGAAAATCGTGGCAGGGGACCACCATTTAGGGGTCCGGAGCGGCGTTTACCAGTTGTTTATCTCAAACCGGAGATAAATCGAAGAGGCCGGCTGAAAAGGGGGCGGGGTGCCATGGTCCGGACGCTGTTCTTCGTCCACGTGCCGAAATGCGCGGGCATGTCGCTGATGCGGGCGCTGCAACGGGCGCTGCCGCCCGAACAGGTGTATCAGAGCACCTCTCTGATCGCCAATCTGCGCGAGGGGCGACCGGAATTCCTGGAACTGCCCAATCCGCGCGCGCTGCGCGCCGTCACGGGCCACTGGCTGCACGAGGCGATGCTGCCCTACATGGCCGGAGAGATCCGCTTTGCCACCGGGCTGCGCGATCCGGTGGCCCGCGTCAAAAGCCAGTACCGCTTTGACATGGGGCTGCGCGCCGAGGGCTGGCAGCCCCCCACGCCCGAGGCCTTCCTGGCCCGCAGCGGCAACGTGATCTGCAATTTCCTGACCGCGCCCTTTCCGGCGCTGCGCGGCGAATGCGCCTCGCGGCTGGAGGCGGCGAAGCTGGTGCTGTCGGCAATGGACACGGTGTTCGACCTGCCCGGTGCCACGCAAAGCCAGGCGGCGCTGCTGGCGGATCTGGGCCTTGATCCCTCCGGTCTGCGGACCGAGAACAGCTCGGCCGGGACGGGCATCGACTGGCCCGGGGAGGATGCCGAGATCCGCGATGCCCTGGGCGATGACCTGGCGCTTTACGACTGGTTCCGCGCTGCCGGACCGGAGGGCGATCCGCTGGGCAACCCGGTCTTCGATCCGCAGGCCCATGACCGGCTGGTTGCGCTGTGCGCCGCGCCGCGTCGTCCGCATCTGCTGGCCGATTACGTCGCACGCAAGCTGGCGCACGAGCTTTACGTGGAAACCCCGAACCCGGCGGCGATGGAGACCCGGCTCTGGCGCCGCCGCATCCAGGCCCGCGCCCTGCACGAGGCCTTCCGGGCGCGCTGTTCAGGCTGAGGCGCGCACCATGTCCACATGCAGCGCGGCACTGTCGAGATAGGCAAAGGCGTAGCTGTCGGCGAACCCGGCCAGCCGCGCCTCGGTCTCGCGCCGCTGGCGGGCGAAGGCGACGGGCAGGCTGACGCTGCGGTCCACCGGGTCGAGCGCCCGCCCGAAGACCTTGCGCATCAGCACCCACAGCTCTGCCGCGCCCTGCAGGAAGGGCTCGGCCAGGTCGGGGCGGATCGTTTCCAGCGTCCAGTGCAGCGTGTTGAAGAAGGAGACCGCGAAGGGATCGAAGCGCGGCCAGCCTTCCTCCACCGCGCGGCGCAGCACCAGGCGGTACATTTCCAGGCTGTAGATCATCCGTTCATCCCCGGCGCGGATGTCCTGTGCGGCGTGCTGGCGGTAGTGATAGCGCAGGTCCTCGCGGGTCGGGATCATCCCGGCATGCTGGCACGAGACCAGCTGGAACAGCAGGTCGTCGAAGGCGCGGATATGTTCGGGGAACCAGATGTCTCGGGCGTCCAGGAAATCGCGCCGGTAGACCCGCCGCCAGATCGAGGGTTGGCCGGTCACCGCCGCCTCCCAGGGCAGGGGATACCACTGCGCGCTGCCGAAGGGCTGGCGGGGGAACCCGGCATGGGCGGCGGCTTCGGGCGGCTCGGCGAACAGCCGTCCATGCGGCGTGTCCTCGAAGGGGGCAAAGCTGCCCTGCACGATCGGGGCGCCCGAATAGCGCGCCAGTTCCAGCAGGTTGGCGAAGAAATCCGGGTCCACGGTGTCATCGGCATCGACGAAGGCCAGATGCGCCGCATCCGAGGCCATGCGCCCGTGGTTGCGTGCCGAGGCGCAGCCGCCGTTGACCTTTTGCAGCAGCACCACCCGTGGATCGTCGCCGAAGGCGCGCCGGACTTCCTCGGCGCCGCTGTCGGTCGAGCCGTCATCGACCACCAGCGCGCGGATGTCGTCCCGCCCCGCCGTCAGGGTCGAGGCGACGCAGGCGCGGATCGTGGCGGCGCTGTTGTACATCGCCACCACCACGTCGAGGCCGGGGCGCAGGCCGCCACTTGCCGGGCCCTGCTGCAAGCGGAAGGGCGTGCCCGCCAGTGGCACATAGGCGCGGGTTTCGGGCGCCAGAAGCGTGCTGGGCACCGGCTGCCAGCTTTCCCCGATCAGCCATCTGGGCGGCGCGGCCTGCAAGGCCCCCAGCAGCCCGGCCTCCTGCCCGGGGCAGGTGAATTTCACCAGCGTCGGGGTCAGGGCGGCGACATGGGCGGGGGGCAGGGCGGGCAGGCTTTGCGCGGGGCCCGTGCCCTGCCATTCGGGCAGGTCGGCGGCCAGGAACCCGGGCTTTTCGCGATCTCCGCGCAGCAGGGCCCGCCCGCCACGCGCGCCGGGCACGATGGCGGCACGGGTGGCCTGCACCCGCCCGCGCAGCCCCAGCCGGTCGATGTTGCGGCAAAGCGCGGCATAGCTTTCCTCTTCGGGTTCAAAGCAGCGGATCTGCCAGCCGGGGAAGGCCAGGGCGAAGGGCAGGGCGAAGGCGCCGAAGCCCGCGCCGATGTCCACCGCCAGCCCGCTGTCGGGCAGCGCCTCGCGCGCCAGGGCGGGTTCGTAGATCTCGCGCAGCCGCCAGAGGCTGTCGGCGCCAAGGAACCCGCCGGGGCCGGGATCAAGCGCGACGCTGTGGCCAAAGGCGCTGACGAAAACCGGGTCGGACATGGGGGATCTCCTGCGGATGGGGGGGCAGACGCGGGTCGCGCAGCAGCCCCGAAAGCCAGTCGTGCAGCGGGGCGAGGGGGGCCAGCGGTTCCGGCAGGGCCGGCAGCACCCGGTAGATCGGGTCAGACAGGGCCAGCATGGCCACCGTCATGTCGCGGAAGGCGGCGCGGTGGGGATGGGCGATCACGCTTTCGGACCATTGGATCAGCCGCGCGCAGGACAGCAGCACCGAAAGGCGCAGCAGCGGGTCGCGGGCTTCGGCGGCCACCCGTTGCAGCGTCATCCGGGTCACCGCCAGCGTGTCGAAGCGCCGGGTATCGGCGCCGCCGGTGATCTGGCGGTGGCCATGGCGGCGGTGATAGGTGAAACCGGGGCTGTCGCTGACGGCCAGCCCGCGCGCATGGGTGACGGCGAGGGTGTGGAACAGGATGTCCTCGAAGAAATGGCCGTTGGGAAAGCGCAGCCGGTGCCGCGCGATCAGGCTGCGGCGGATCAGCTTGTTGGCCGATTGCGGCTCGCTCAGCTGGGCGAGGGGGCGGCGCAGCGGGTCGTCTGAGGGCCGCGCCGCCAGCTGGTCCAGCAGGGCGCGGTCGTAGAACGGGTGCAGGCTGTCGTCGGGTTCGCTCAGGTGGCCGGGACAGAGCACCAGCTCTGCCGGACCGGCGGCTGCCAGCATCCGCGCCAGCGCCCAGGGCGGACGCAGGTCATCGGCATCGAGGAAGCAGATCCAGTCGCCCCGCGCCTGTTCCAGCGCCCGGTTGCGCGCCGAGGACAGCCCGTCATTGGCCTGGCGCAGCAGCCGCAGCCGGGGATCGCACAGTCCTTCGGCCTCGGCCAGGGTGGCGGCATCGGCCCCGTCGGCGACCAGCAGCACCTCCAGCTCGGGGCCCTGCTGGGCCAGAACGGAACGCAGCGCCGGACCCAGCAGCGGCCCCTCGCGGTAGCAGGTGGTGATCGCCGTGATCCGTGTCATGACGCCCCTCAGGTCGCGTGTTCGCGCAGGATGTAGACGGCCATCACCGTGAGGGCCCAGCCCAGCAGCGCCACCACCGCGACCAGCAGGATCGACAGCCCGCGCTGGGGATAGAGCGGCTCCTGCGGCAGTTCAGGGGCCACGAAGGTCGCCAGGTAGCGCTGCTGGCGGTCGGCCTCGATCCGGGCGGCCTCAAGCGCGGCCAGCGCCGAGACGTAGCTGCGTTGCAGGAACTCCAGATCGACCGAGAGCGCCTCGTAGGCCGAGACGCTGTCGGTATAGGTGTCCCCGGCGCTGTCGTCCTCGCCGCTGCCCAGCCGTGCCTTCTGCGCCTCCAGCTGCTGCTCGACCGCGGCGATCTGGCCGTCGCGGATCTTGATCGGCGGGGCGTCGGGGCGCACGAACTGCAAAAGCGTGTCGCGTTCCGAGCGCAGCCGCGCCAGCTGGCCCTCAAGCTGGCTCAGCAGACCCTGCTGGGCGCCGGCAGAGGCCGTCGGGTCGATGTCCTGCCGGGTCTGGCGGAACTGAGCAAGCTCCGCACGGTGCTGGCGCAGGGCGGCCTCGACCCGGGCGACCTCGGCCTCGGCGGCGCGCATGGTGTCCAGGCGCGCGCGTTCCGAGATGTCGTTGACGAGGTTCGAGACCAGATCCAGTAGCCCCTGGGCGACCGCCAGCGCCTCTTCGGGGGTGAAGGCCTGCACCTCGACCGTCAGAACCTGCGATCCGGTGTCCAGGTAAACGGTGCGGAACCATCGGAAATGGCGTCGGAAATCCTCGAAGCTTGCAGAAGGGTCGATGCGGGCCAGCGGATCGGCGTGCGGCGAGGCATAGATGGTGCGCAGGTCCATCCGGCGGTCCAGCGCGCGCAGGGCGGCACCGCTGTCGATGTAATCCTCGACCATGTAGCTGTCGAGCAGCGTCGCCCCCGCCGAGGCCATGCCGGTCATCATCCCCAGCATGTCGGCCGCCGCATAGCCCGAGGGCGAGCGGATCGAGAACTTCATCTCGACCGCGTAGCGATCGGCGGCGACAAAGGCGAAGTACCAGACCGCCAGCAGCACCGGCAGCACCACGCAGGGCAGCGCCGAGAGCAGGACCCAGCGGCGCCGCCGTGCCTGGGCGCGCCATTGCCCGGGCTCCTGGCCCTGTAACGGCAGCACGGTCGCGGCGGGGGCCGGGGCGGGGCGGGGGATCTGGCGGGGCGTGCTCATGTCGGAAGGTCCGGTTGGCTTTGCCGGGAGACCGCCGCGGCCTGGGGCCGGGACGGGGCATTCAGCTGTTCGTAGCGGGCGATGCCCTCTTCCAGATCGGGGAAGAAAGTTAAGGTTCCGTTGTCGATGACCAGGGCGGCGTCACAGAATTCGCGCAGCATCGGCATGGAGTGGGAGACCATGACCAGCCGCGCCTGATCGGCCCGGGCCCGGAAGGCGGCGCGGCACTTGTGCTGGAAATGGCTGTCGCCGGCGCCCAGAACCTCGTCCACCAGGTAGATGCGGAAGGCGATGGCCATCGACAGGCCGAAGGCCAGCCGCCCGACCATGCCGGTGGAATAGGCCTTCACCGGCTGGTCGAAGAACGGTCCCAACTCGGCGAAATCGCGCACGAAGGCGGTGACGTATTCGGTGTTCTGCCGATAGATCCGGGCGACGAAGCGGACATTCTCGGCGCCGCTCAGCTGGCGGTGGAAGGAGCCGCGAAAGCCGATCGGCCAGGACACGCTGCCGGTGCAGCGGATGCGGCCGCGGTCCGGGGGCTCGATCCCCGCGATCATCCGCAGCAGGGTGGACTTGCCCTGACCGTTGCGCCCGAGGATCGCGATATTGGCATCTGGCAGGGTCAGGCTGACGTCCTGCAGGATCGGCCTCTGGCGTCGTCCCGACAGGGGATAGGCCTTGCTGAGCCCCTCCAGCGCGATCATGACGCCTTGCGCCCGAAGGTCAGGGTCAGCGCCAGGCCAAGCACGACCGAGCCGCCGGCGAACCAGGCCAGGTAGGCCAGGTCCAGCTCGGGGGCGCGGTAGCCGGCCAGGTAGCCGGAGCGGAACCCTTCGACGATATGGATCAGCGGGTTCCAGACCAGCATGTCGCGCGCGCCCTCCGGCATCGCGTGGAGCGAGAAGAAGATCCCCGACAGCAGGAAGGCCGGCCCCATCAGCACGCCGTAGAGATGGCCGAGCGAGGGCAGCCATTCCCGCGCCGTGGCCAGGCACATGGCGACCCCGAAGGCCAGCGTCGCCGCCAGCCCCAGCACTGCCAGAAGTTGCAGCGGATGGGCGGGGGGCGGTGCGCGCAGCCAGGCGATCTGGGCGCCGAAGACCAGCCCCATGACCAGCAGCGCCGTGGCGCTTTCCAGCAGCACCCGCGCCAGCACCGCATCCACCGGCTGCACCGGCGGGTAGTGGAACAGCGGCCGGTTCGCCTCCAGCGCGCCGGAGGCATACTGGCTGGAGGTGCGGAACAGGTTGAACGGCAGCACGCCGGTGGCGAAGAACAGCGCGAAGTCGTAGCCCGAGATCCCGCTGGAGCGCAGTTGCGAGAAGACCAGTGTCAGGAACAGGATCAGCGCCACGGGCTCGATCACCGCCCAGCCGTAGCCCAGGTGAGAGCGTCCGTGACGCACCCGCGCCTCGCGCAGGAGAATGGCGAAGATGACCCGCCCCTGGCTGTCCATAGCCGCCAGCATGATCGTGAAAAGCCCCCCGGCATCATCAATGGTTTGTTAATCGGACTCGCCTTTTGTGTCCCGTAAAGCATCGTCCGCCTTCCTTAAGGTTGTGCTAACACTTTCGGTCCGGTCGTCAGAAGCGGCGCCGGGGCGGTCGGTGGCGGGGTAATTTACGCGGAGCGGCCCTGGCTCCGGCATCGAAAGGGTTGCACATGATCAGATTCGCTGGACGCGCCTGCAGACTTCCCATGGCGCCCTCGGTCGCGGCCTTCGCCGATCTGATTTACGGCGGGCGCTGCGCGGTGACCGAGATCCCTGACAGCCGCTGGCGCAAGGCGCTCTATCATCACCCGGTGCCCGGCACACAGGGCAAGACCTACAGCTTTGCCGCCGGTGTGCTGGAGGATCCCGAGGTCTTCGATCCGGCGGTCTTCGGGATCTCGCCGCGCGAGGCGCTGAGCATGGATCCGCAGCAGCGCCTGATGCTCCAGGTGGTCTGGGAGGCGCTGGAGGATGCCTGTCTGAAACCCTCGGAACTGGCGGGCAAGGACATCGGCGTCTTTGCCGGCGCCTCGATGACCGATTACGCGGTGGTGCTGGGCCATGACCCGCGCACCGCCGACGGCTATGTCATGAGCGGCAATTCCCTGGCGGTGATCGCCAACCGGGTCAGCCATGTCTTCGACTGGCATGGCCCCTCGATGACCATCGACACCGCCTGTTCCTCTTCGCTTTTCGCGCTGAAGGCGGCGCAGCAGGCGCTGCTGTCCGGTGAGGTCGAGATCGCGGTGGTCGGCGCCACCAACATGCTGATGCTGCCCAGCCAGTTCGTCGGTTTCGCGGCAGCGCGGATGCTGTCGCCCTCGGGCCTGTGCCAGGCGTTCTCGGCGGCGGCGGATGGCTATGTGCGGGCGGAGGGGGCCGTGGCCTTCGTGCTGACCCGCGAGGATGCCGCGCTGGCCTCGCCGCAGGATCACGGGCGTCTGATCCATGTCGGCACCAACACCAGCGGCGCCACGGTCAACATCGCGCTGCCCTCGGCCGAGGCGCAGCTGCGGCTGCTGCGCGACACCTACCGCGACGCCGGGATCGACCCCGAAGACCTGGCCTTCGTCGAGGCTCATGGCACCGGCACCGCCGCCGGCGATCCGATCGAGGCGGGCGCGCTGGGCGAGGCGCTGGGCCGGCTGCGCCGCCGTCCGCTGCCCATCGGCTCGGTCAAGACCAATATCGGCCACCTCGAGCCCGCCGCCGGCTGCGCGGGCCTGCTGAAGGCGCAGCTGGCGCTGGAAAGCGGGCGGCTGGCCCCCTCGCTGCATTCGGGCGTGCTGAACCCGGCGATCCCCTTCGAAGCCCTGAACGTCTCCGTGCCGCAGAAGGTGCTGGACCTGCCCGCAGCGGCGCGGCTGGCCGGCGTCAGCTCCTTCGGGTTCGGCGGCGCCAATGCCCATGCGATCATCGCCGCCCCGGCGCCGCGTCCGGTTCCCGTGCAGGGGCCCGATGCGCCGACCGGTCTGTACGTGGCTTCCGCCTTCTGCCGCGCGGCTCTGGCTGAGACGCTGGAGAGGGCGCAGCCTGTGCTGGAGGGGGCCGAGGCCCCCCGCCTGAAGACCGAGGCGCTGCACCTGCGCGATCTGCATCCCGAACGGCTGGCAATCCTGGCCGAGGGCGGGGCGGAGGCGGTCGCGGCGGCGGTGGCGGGCACGGCCCATCCGGCGGTGCTGCGCGCGACCAGCCGGCTGCGCGACGCCCCGACGCTGTTCCTGTTCTCCGGCAACGGGGCGCAGTTCCCGGGCATGAGCCTGGCCGCGCTCGACAGCGATGCCGCCTATCGCGCGGCCCATGATGCCATCGACGCCGCCTGGCAGGCCGCCCAGGGCTGGTCCCTGCAGGAGGCGTTGCGGGCCCCCGACCTGGAGACGCGCCTGCCGCAGGCGCCGCTGTCGCAGCCGCTGCTCTTTGCCGATCAGGTGGCGATGGCACGGGCGCTGATGGCGCGCGGCGCAACCCCCGGGGCGGTGCTGGGCCACAGTGCCGGAGAGGTGGCTGCCGCCCATGTGGCCGGGCTGATCGCGCTTGACCAGGCGCTGCGGCTGGTGGCCGCGCGCAGCACCGTGCAACATGCGCTGGAGGGGCAGGGCACCATGGCCGCGCTCCAGGTCCCGGTCGAGGAGGCCGAGGCGATCCTGGCCGACTGGGGCGATCCGCAGATCGGGATCGCCGCCGACAACAGCCCGCGCAGCGTCTCTCTTGTCGGCCCGCCCGAGGCGCTGGAGGCCTTCCGCCGCCATGCCCGCAAGACCCTGCGGCTGGCCTGCGTGCCGATCCGGGTGCGTTATCCCTACCATTCCGCCCTCCAGGAGCCGCTGCGCGACAGGCTTCTGGAAACGCTGGGCCCGGTGCAGGTGCCGGATGAGGCGCCTGATGGGGCGCCGGCCTTCTATTCCACGGTGTCGGGGCGGCGCATGACGGGCGGTGACCTTGATGCCGGGCACTGGTGGGCCAACATGCGCCAGCCGGTGCAGTTCCGCAGCGCCCTGCAGCAGGCCGCCCGCGACGGCTTCCGCGTCTTCCAGGAGATCGGGCCGGATCCGGTGCTGGCCGCCTATGCCCGCGACAGCCTTCAGGGCGGACCGGGGGCGGTGGCGGTGCTGCACAGCGCGGCGCAGGCCGATGCGACTGTGCCGGGGCCGGTGGCCCGGGCGGCGGCGAGGCTTTACCTGCACGGCGGGCGCATTCCCGCAACCGCCTTTGGCCCCCGTCCGGCGGGGCCGGCGCGGCTTCTCGGGGCCTATCCCTGGCAGGGGCAGCCCTACCGGGCCGGCGATACGGCGCGGCTCAACCGCGGGATGGGACGGGATGCGGCCTGGCATCCGCTGCTGGGGATCGAGACCTCGGCGGGGGGGCATGTCTGGCAGGGCGAGGCGGATCAGCACCTGTGCCGGGCCTATCGCGATCACCGGGTCGGCGGGCGGATCCTGCTGCCCGGCATGGCCCTGGCCGAGATGGCGCTGGCGGCGGGCCAGAGGGCGCTGAAGACCGATCATCCGGTGCTGGCCGATTTCGACATGCGGTCCACCCTGCCGCTGGGCGAGCGCGACCTGCGCCGTCTGCGCACCGAGCTGGATGTCGCGGAGGGACGTCTGCGGATCCTGTCGCGCAGCCGCTTCTCGGAGGAGGACTGGCAGCTTCATGCCACCGGCGCGCTCTCCGAGGAGGGGCCCGGGTCCCAGGCCGGGGCGCCGGCCCCCGATCCCGCACCCGGGCCCGGCGACCGGCCCGGCTGGGTGATCTACCGGCAGGCGGCAGAGATCGGGCTGGATTACGGCCCCGCCTTTGCCCGGGTGGCACGCTGGCGACAGCAGGGCGCGGTGACCGAGGTGCTGCTGCGCCCGGTCGATCCCGAAGAGGCCCCCGATCCCCGCCTGCTGCTGGATGTCGTGGGCACCGACGCGGTGCTGCACGGGCTGGTCGGGCGACTCCAGAAGGGCCGGTTCGCCGATGCCGGGCTGGCTTTCGTGCCGGTCCGCATCGACCGGCTGGAGCTGCTGCGCCCGGGGGCCCGGATCGCCTCGGGGCGGGTGGTGCTGCGGCGCGAGGGGCGGCGCAGCCTGCTGTGCGATGTCATGCTCTACGATGCCGGGGGGCAGGGCTGTGCCCGGCTGAGCGGGCTGCGGCTGCGGGCGCTGCGGCTGGCGGCGCCGGTGGACCTGCAGCATCACGCCTTCGGGATGGCGCTGGAGCCGCTGACGCGGATTGCCGCCGGCCTGCCGGATCCCGAAACCCTTGCTGCGGCCTTGGCGGACAGCCTGCCGGAGGCGGATGAGCAGGCCCGTCTGCTGGATGCGATCGCCTTGCAGATCAGCGACCCGGCGCCGGATCTGCCACCGGTGCCCGCGCTGCTGGCCGACCTGCTGACCGAGGCGCCCTCCCTCGGGGCCGAGGTTGCGGCGCTGGCGCTGCGGGCGGAAGATCCCGACGCCGCGCCGACCTTGCCGGGCGGGGCGTTCGAGGCGCTGCGGGACGACTGGCTGCTGGCCCGTGTCGAGGGGCTGCACGCGGCCCTGCCGGACGGTCAGCGGGCCCGGCTGCTGGAGGTTGGCAGCGGCCCGGCGCGGCTGCTGCCCCGTTTGGCCGGGCGCAACGGCGCCGCATCCGAGCTCTGGGCCTGCGATCCCCGGGAGACGGGGCGGCGCCCGCCGCTTGCCCTTGGCGAGATCGGTCAGATCGGCCTGCCCGGACCCGAGGATGCAGGGCGTTTCGATCTGGTGGTGATTTCCGGGGCCGGCCTGGCCAGCGCGCCGGTGCTCGAGGCGCTGCGCCCGGCCCTGGCGCCGGGCGGGGTTCTGCTGCTGGTCGAACCCCGGGCGCGGCCCTTCACCACTCTGTTGAATCCCGGACTGGCCGACAGCGCGGAGGATCTGGCCGAGCGCGCCCGGGCGGCGGGCCTGGCCGAGGCCGCGACCTTCGCTGCGCCCGAGGCGCTTGGCGGGGTGCTGGGACTGGTCGCGCGCCAACCCGTCCCCGAGGCACCGTCCGGCGCGGAGGACCCTTTGGATCCCCTGGCCGCGGCCCTGGGCGGTGCGGGCCCCGGCCCGGACCCGGAGCTGACGGGCGCCGATCTTCAGCTGCTGCCGCGGACCCCGGAGGCGCCGCTGATCCTGCTGGCGCCGCCCCCCGATCCTGCCGGGGCAGAGGGCGCGGCGGATGCCTGCCTGGTGGCACGGCTGCTGGCCCTGTCGGGCCTCTTGCAAGAATTGGCGGCGGCGACCGGCGGGGCGCTCTGGCTGATCTGCCCGCGGGGGGCCTGCCATGACGGGGCCGTGCCGGTGCCGCAGCAGGCGGCGCTCTGGGCGGCGCTGCGCAGCGCCAAGAACGAATATCCCGCGCTGGAGCTGCATGCCGTCGATCCCGGCCCGGAATTGCCGACGGGCGAGGCCGCGCAAGAGCTGGCGCGGCTGATCCGCGCCGGCACGCCGGAGACGGAGATCGTCCTGACGGGCGGGCGGGCCTGCGGGGTGCGGGTGCGCCCGGGGCTGGCCGAGGCGCCGGTGCCTGCCGCCGCCGCGCTGCGGCTTGAGGCCGACCCGGCCGGTGGCATCGACCAACTGGACTGGTACGCCGCGCCCCGTCCCGATCCCGGCCCCGGAGAGGTCCGCCTGCGGGTCGAAGCCGCCGGGCTGAACTACCGCGATGTCATGTGGTCCATGGGGGTGCTGCCGGAGGAGGCGCTGGAAACCGGCTTTGCCGGCCCGGCCCTGGGGCTGGAATGCGCCGGCCGGATCGAGGCCTGCGGCCCGGGCGTCACGGGGCTGCATCCCGGCGATCGGGTCGTGGCCTTCGGATCGGCCTGCCTGTCCAGCCACCTGGTGACCGCCGCCGATTGCACCGCACCGCTGCCCGAGGAGATCCCGGCAGAGCAGGCGGCGACCCTGCCGGTGGCCTGTTTCACCGCGCTCTACGCGCTGGATCACCTGGCCGGGCTGGCGGAGGGTGAGACGGTGCTGATCCATGGCGGTGCCGGGGGCGTGGGCCTGGCGGCATTGCAGCTGGCACGGGCCCGGGGCGCCCGGGTGATCGCCACTGCCGGGACGCCTGCCAAGCGCGCCCTGCTGCGCGCCCTTGGCGCCGAGATCGTGCTGTCGTCGCGCGACGGCGGCTTCGAGGCCGGGATCCGCGCGCGCTGTGGCGGTGTCGATGTGGTGCTGAATGCGCTGTCCGGAGAGGGGCTGCGGCGCAGTCTTGGGCTGCTGCGGCCCGGCGGGCGCTTCCTGGAGCTGGGCAAGGTCGATTTCTACGCCGGCAGCCGTCTGGGGATGCGGGCGCTGAAGGACAATATCGCCTTCCACGGCATCGATATCGACAGCCTGCTGCGGCAGCGTCCGGCCCTGGCGCGGCGCCTTTTCGGGCAGGTGATGCAGGGGCTGACGGAGGGCTGGTTCTGGCCCTTGCCGCTGCATCGGGTCCCGGCCGGGGCGACCCGGGAGGCGTTCCGCGCCATGCAGCGGTCCGCGCATCTGGGCAAGCTGGTGATCACCCCGCCCGATCCGGCACGACGCGCCCCGGCGCGGCAGCGGCCGATCTACCATCCCGATCCCGGCGGGCTGAGCATCATCGCCGGCGGTGGGCGGGGTCTGGGGCTGGCACTTGCGGACCGGCTGGTGCGCGACGGGGCCAGCGCCGTGGCGCTGCTGGGCCGCTCGACCGCGCCGCCTGCGGAGGCCCGCGACCTGATCGCGCGCGCCGCCGGGCTGGGGGCCGAGGTCCGCTACCTGTGCTGCGACATCACCTGCCGCGAAACCCTTGAGCAGACGCTGGCCGAACTGCGCCTCTGGCGCCCGCCGGAACTGGTGGTGAACTCGGCCATGCTGTTGCAGGACATGCGGATGGCGGATCTGACCGGCCCCGTGCTGGAGCGGGCGCTGGCCGCCAAGCTGGCAGGTACGCGCAACCTCGACCGCGCGACGCGGGGCGATGCGCTGCGCGATTTCGTGGTCTTCACCTCCATGGCGACGCTGATCGGCAATCATGGCCAGTCCGCCTATGTCGCCGCCAATGCCGCCGCAGAGGCGCTGATCCGCGCCCGTCGCGCCGCCGGGCTGCCCGGGCTGGCCGTGGGCTGGGGCGCCATCGAGGACACTGGCTACCTGTCGCGCGAGGCAGGCACCGCCGCGCTGATCCGGCGCTTCGGCGGCGGCGTCAGCTTTACCTCCCGGCAGGCGTTGCGGGCGCTTGACCAGATCATGGGGCGCGGGCCCGGAGCGCTGAGCGATCCGGTCGCCTGGATCAGTCCGATGAGCTGGTCCGGTCCGGTCGCCGGGCTGCGGCTGCTGTCGGGGCCGACCTTCGCGACCCTGGCCGCCCGCGCCGGAGAGGGCGCCGCGCTGCAGGAGGGAGAGGGCCTGCGCCTGCAGATCCAGTCGCTGCCCGAGGCGGCGGCGGTGAAACGGCTGACCGGTTTCCTGCTGGCCGAGATCGCGCGGATCCTGCGGGTGCCCGAGGGCACGCTCTCGGCGGCGATGCCGGTTTCGGAAATGGGGGTCGACAGCCTGATGGGGGTGGAGCTTGGCCTCGCCGCGCAGCAGGCCCTGGGCGATGACATCCCGCTGATGGCGATCTCGGGGCAGTTGCCCGCCGAGGAGATCGCCCGACGCATCACCCGGCACCTGCAGGGCGGCGGAGCCGATCCGGCCTCGGCCCTGACGCTGCTGGCGGCACAGCATGGCGGCAACCGGTCAGGGGATGGCTGGGGGCGCAACGACGGCAGCATGGAGGCAGCGGAATGACCCTCTCGACGGCACGGCGCGGGCTCGATCCCGACATTCGCAGGCGTATGCTAAGCCAGGCGGGCGCGGCCCCGGTGCGACCGGAGGCGGGCCTGCCCCGCAGCGGCGGGCCGGCGCCCGGGCGGCTGGCCGGGCTTGATCGGCTGGAGGCGGTGCAGCGCGGTGCGGCGCTGGAGCGGGCGCTGGCCCTGCTGGACCTGGAACCGCCCTATTTCCGGATGCATGACGGCCATGCCGGCGCGGAAACGCGGATCGCCGACCGCGCCTGCCTGAACTTCGCCACCTACGACTACCTGGGCCTGAACGCCGATCCGCGCCCGGCGCGGGCCGCGGTGCAGGCGATCGGGCGCTACGGTGTCTCGGCGGGGGGCAGCCGCATGGTCTCGGGGGAACGTCCGGTGCACCGCGCGCTGGAGGCCCGCCTGGCCCGGCATTACAACAGCGAGGCGGCGCTGAGCTTCGTCAGCGGCCATGGCACCAACATGAGCCTGCTGGCGGCAGTGACAGGCCCCGGCGACCTGATCGTCCATGATGCCCATATCCACAACAGCGTGCGCATGGGGGCGGCGCTTTCGGGGGCCTCGGTGCGCAGTTTCGCCCATAACGATCTGGCCGCGCTGGAGCGGATCCTGGCCCATAACCGTCCGCTCTGCCGCAACCTGCTGATCGTGGTCGAGGGGCTGTATTCCATGGACGGCGACCTGCCGAACCTGCCCGGGCTGCTGGCGCTGCGCGACTGCTACGATGCCTGGCTGATGGTCGACGAGGCCCATGCGCTTGGCTGCGTGGGGGCGCGCGGGCAGGGGGTGGCGGCGCATTACGGCCTTGATCCGGCCTGCGTCGATATCTGGATGGGCACGCTGTCGAAGACGCTGGCCTCGACCGGGGGCTACGTGGCGGGCTCCGGGGCGCTGATCCGGCTGCTCAAGCACGAAGCGGCGGGGCATGTCTTTTCCGTCGCGCTGCCGCCGATGCTGGCGGCCTCGGCGCTCTGCGCGCTGGAGCTGCTGGAGCAGGAGCCGGAACGCTGCGCCCGCTTGCGCGAGAACGGAGCCTATTTCGCGGCACGCGCCGCAGAGCTTGGGCTGAACACCGGGACCGGGCAGGGCTTCGGCATCATGCCGGTGATGGTGGGGGCCTCTCCGGTGGCGGTCAAGCTGTCGGAGCGGCTGCTGGAGGCAGGCGTCAACGTCGCCCCGGTGACCTTCCCGGGCGTGCCGATGAATGCCGCGCGGCTGCGCTTCTTCCTGTCTTCGGACCATACCGAAGCGCAGATCGATCAGGGGCTGCGCGCGCTGCGCCAGGCTCTGGACCGGCTGGAGGAGGAGGGGTTCCTGGGGCTGGTCGAGGGCCTGGGGGCGGAGGGCTAGGGATGGACGGATCGGGACTTCGAGTTGCCCCAAGGCGGGTACGGGTGGTGGGCGCGGGCCTGTCGGGGGCGGTGGTCGCGCGGGCGCTGGCGGATGCCGGGCACCAGGTCACCGTGCAGGACGAACGGCCCCATGTCGCCGGCAACTGCCATACCGCCCGCGACCCGGCCACCGGGGTCATGGTGCATGTCTACGGGCCGCATATCTTCCACACCGCCAATCCGGAGGTCTGGGCCTATGTCAACCGCTTCGCGGAGATGGTGCCGTTCCGCCACCGGGTGAAGGCGGTGGCCGGAGGGCAGGTCTATTCCCTGCCGATCAATCTGCACACGATCAACCAGCTGTTCGGCCGTGCCATGTCCCCGGCCGAGGCCCGCGCCTTCCTGCGCGCCCGCTGCGAGACCGGAGAGGAGGCGCCGCGCAGCTTCGAGGATCAGGCGCTGCGGCTGGTCGGGCAGACCATCTACACCACCTTCTTCCGTGGCTACACGCGCAAGCAGTGGGGCGTCGATCCCGACCAGCTTCCGGCCTCGATCCTGAAGCGGCTGCCGCTGCGCTTCGATTATGACGATGCCTATTTCGACCATCCGCACCAGGCTCTGCCCCGCGACGGCTATACCGCCATGGTGGCGCGCATCCTCGATCATCCGGGCATCCGGCTGCGGCTGGGCCAGCCATTCCGGGGACGCCTGCCGCAGGATGCCGATCACCTGGTCTATACCGGGCCGCTGGATCGCTACTTTGATCGCGATCTGGGGCCGCTGGGCTACCGGACGCTGGATTTCGAACGCTTCGAGGGGCCGGGCGACGTGCAGGGCACCGCCGTAGTGAATTATTGCGACGAGGACGTGCCGCATACCCGGATCACCGAGCACCGGCATTTCTCGCCCTGGGAAGGGCGCGTGCAGGGCGCCAGCCCCTGTTTCCGCGAATACAGCCGGGCCTGCGGGCCAAACGATATCCCCTATTACCCGCTGCGGCTGCTCGATGACCGCAGGCGGCTGGGCCAGTATTCCGAGCGCGCCGCCGCCGAACGCGACGTGACCTTCGTCGGGCGGCTGGGGACCTATGCCTATCTCGACATGGACCGGGCGATTGAACGCGCCCTCGATACCGCCCGGGCGATCAATCTGGCCTGGGCGCAGGAGGGAAAGCCCGCGGCTTTCATCCACGCCCCGTGAGCCGACCGGAGCGGTTCCCGACCGCCGGGCTGACCGCGGTGCAGGAGGTGCTGGCGCCCTGGCCCGGGCGCCCTGCCGACCTGTACCTCGGGCTGCGCGGCGGGGCCGAGTTCTCGGGGTCGGAGATCCGCCTCGATCCCGGGGCGGTGCTGGATTTCGGACGCTGGTTCAATGCCTTCTACCTGGGCTTCTGGTCGGCCCACGGCACCATGGGTCCGCTGGCGGTGCAGCTGCGGCTGGAGGGGCGGGCGCAGCTGAGCGTCGAATGGCGGGCCGGCCCCGAAGCGGGGGAGGCGCCGGGGGCCGCCCTGCCGGGGCTGCGTCGCAGGCTGCTGCTTTCGACCGAGGTGGCCGGCAACGGCGGGCTGCAGCTGCATCCGCTTGGGCCGGTGCCGGACCATGGCCACCTGGCGCTGGTGCTGCGGGCGCAGACCGCCTGCCAGCTGCATGAGGCCGCCTGGATGACGCTTGCCAGCCCGCGTGCCGTGCGGCTGTCTCTGGGCATCTGCACCTTCCGCCGGGAGGACCGCCTCGCCGCGCTGCTGGAAAGCCTCGAGGGGCATCTGCCCGAGGGCAGCCGGCTGCGCATCGTCAACCAGGCCGGGCCCCTGTCGAACCCCAGGCTGCGGGCAGCGCGGGACCGCCTTGGCGCGCTTTGCCATGACCAGCCCAATCTGGGCGGGGCGGGCGGCTTTGCCCGCTCCATGGCCGAGGCGCTGGAGGATCCGGCCCAGCCGACCCATCACCTGCTGATGGATGACGACGTGACGCTGGATCCCCGGCTGATCGGGCGGCTGGCCCGGGCGCTGGCCTTCCTGCGCCCCGACCGCGCCCTGGGCGGCGCGATGATCGAGGCCGAGCATCCCCGCCGCCTGCACGAAGCGGGCGCCGACCTGCTGCCGATGTGGCTGGTACGCTCCCACGGTCGTGGGCGGGACCTGGGCCGGGCCGGGGTTCTGCAGCTTTTCGACCGGGCGCCGCCGGTCTCCTACAATGCCTGGTGGTTCTGCTGTCTGCCGCTGGAGGGGATGCGCCGTGCCGGTCTGCCGCAGCCGCTGTTCATCCGCGGTGACGACATCGAATACGGCTGCCGCCTGCGCCGTGCCGGCGTGCTTTCGGTCAGCCTGCCCGGGATGGCGGTCTGGCACGACAGCTTTGCCGGCAAGACCGCGCCCTGGCTTTCTTTCTACGATTTCCGCAACCTGCTGGTCGGCTCTGCCCGCTATCCCGGAGAGGCCCGCCCGCCAAGCCCGCTCGATGTGCTGGGGGCGCTGTTCTTCCGGCTGCTCAGCCATGACTACCGCCGGGCCGATGCGGTGATGCGGGCGGTGCGCGATTTCCTCTCTGGCCCCGGAGCGCTGCGGGCCAATGCGCCGGGCGTCCTGCATGCCGAGCTGCGCGAGACCCTTGGCGCCGACGGATCGCAGCCCTGGGTGCCGCCGCCCGGGCGCTGGCCGGAGCCGGGCGGCGACGGGCCGTTGCCGCCCGATGTGCCGGGGATCATCCGGGCGCTGCTGCTGCGGTTCTGCGCGATTTCGCTGGGGGTCGGTCGGGGGGCGCCGCTGCATCATTTCGCCCAGCCGTCGGTGCATCCGGGCTGCGTCGGTCCGGGTCCCTACCTGGTGCGGCTCGATCCCGAAGCCACCCGCTTTGCCCGCATGGCACCGTCGCGCCGGGCGCTCTGGCCGCGCAGCCTCGCGGCGCTGGCGCTGGCGCTGCGTTACGGGCTGCGTCGCCGGCGCGCTGCCGAACGCTGGCGCGTGGAAAGCGAGGCGCTGGCGACCCGCGCCGCCTGGGAAGACAGGTTCCGCGCATGAGCACGCCGCGCCGGGTGCTGATCCTGCAGGCGCCGCCCTCGGGCTTTGCACGCGATCTGGCGGCGGCCTTGCAGGGGAAGGGCTTTGGCTGCCTCAAAGTGAACTTCAGCCTTGGTGACTGGCTGTTCTGGCATGGGCCCGGGACCATCGGCTACCGGGGCGGCCTGCCGGAATGGGAGGGCGCGCTGCGCCGCCTGATTGCCGATCACGCCATCACCGATTTGCTCTATTTCGCCGATTGCACGCCCTGTCACCGCATCGCCCGCCGGGTCGGAGAGGATCTGGGCCTGCGTGTGACCGCCTTCGAATATGGCTACCTGCGCCCCGACTGGATCGTGGCCGAGCCCGGCGGCCAGTCCGCCTTTTCCTGCCTGACGCGCGATCCCGACCGGCTGAAGGCGGCGGCCCGTGACCTGCCATTGCCCGATCTGGCGCGTCTCTATCCCCCCTTTGGCGCGGCAGAGGCGCGGGGCGACGTGATCTATCACCTTGCCAACTACGTCGGGGCGCCGCTTTATCCGGGCTTCCGGCGGGACCGGCGCTTCAACCCGGTGATCGAATACCTTTCTTACCTGCCGCGCCGGCTGCGCGGGCGGCGCGCCGCTGCCGCCGCGCCGGGGCAACTGCACTGCTTGCGGGCAGGGCAGGGATTTTTCCTCTGCCTGATGCAGATGGAGAACGACTACCAGATCCGGATGAATGCCCCCTTCGCAGGGCAGGCGGATTATCTGGAGGAGGTGCTGACCTCTTTCGCGGCCCATGCGCCGGGGGGCACGCAGCTGGCGGTGCGGCTGCATCCGCAGGACAACGGGTTGATCGGCTGGGGGCGTCTGCTGCGCCGCCTGTCGCGGCGGCTGGGGCTGGAGGAGCGTGTGCATCTGGTCGATGGCGGCCCGCTGGAGCCCTGGCTGGAGGCGGCGCGCGGCGTGGTCACCGTGAATTCCACCGCCGGGCTGGCGGCGCTTCTGGCGGGACGCCCCACGATCTGCCGGGGGGTGGCGATCTACGATTTGCCCGGGCTCTGCCATCAGGGGCCGCTGGAGGACTTCTGGCGGGCGTCCGCGCCGCCCGATCCGGAGCTGCTGGAGGCGCTGGTCAAGGTGCTGGCCGCCCATGTCCATGTGCGCGGCGATTTCTACGGGGCGCAGGCGCGGCGCGATGGTGCCGAGGCCTTGGCGCGCCGGCTGGCGGCCCCGGTGCCGGCGGTCTTTGACCCGGCCCCGCCCGCGGCGGACAGCCTGCCGAAGGGTGTGTCCCGGCCCCGGAGGCTGCCGGATCTGGGGCGTGTGGCGGTCTCGGGGGCGAGCGGGGCGATCGGCGGCGCCCTGGCCCGCGCGCTGGCCGAGCCGGGACGCACTCTGGTCCTGGGCGGGCGCCGGGCCAGCGTGCTGGAGGCTCTGGCACAGGACTGCCGCGCCCGGGGTGCCCGGGTGCAGGTGGTGCCGCAGGATCTGGCGCAGCCCGGGCCGGACTGGCCGCCGGGGCCGCCGCCCGATCTGCTGATCTGCGCCGCCGGATGCTTTGCCGGGCGCCATCATCGCGACCGCGCCGAACCCGAGGCCGCGCTGCGCGACATGATCGCGGTCAATCTTTCGGGCACGCTGGCGCTGGCCGGGCGGGTGGCGCAGGCGATGCGGGCGCGGGGGCGCGGGCAGATCCTGCTGCTGGGGTCCTTGGCCGCGCTCGGGCCACTGCCGGATGCGCCGGGCTACAGCGCCAGCAAGGCGGGGATCGCCGCCTTCGCCCGGGCGCTCAGGGCGGATCTGGCGGGCAGCGGCGTGCGGGTGGTGCTGGTCCAGCCGGGCCATGTCGCCAGCGCCCAGACGGCCTGTCATCGCGGCCCGCTGCCCTTCCTGATGACGCCCGAAGCGGCCGCCGAACGGATCCTGAAAGGGCTGGAGGCGGGGCGCCCAAGGATCGACTTTCCGCGCCGGGCGCTCTGGCTGCTGCGGCTGGCGGCGCTGCTGCCCTGGCGGCTTCGGGTGCGGGCAGAGCGGGGGCAGGCCTTCACCGTCGCCGAAGAGGGGACAGAGCCATGAGGCCGCGCCTGATCCTGCACATCGGCACCCACAAGACCGGCACCAGCGCCATCCAGGGCTGGTTGGCGGGGCATGGTGCCGCGCTGGCCGGGGTGGGGGCGCATTACGGTGCCACCCATCGCCCGCCGCATCCGGGGCTGGCGAAACACACCAGTCTGTTCGCGGCGCTGACCGGAAAGGGCAATGCGCCGGCGCAGGAATTCGCCGCGATCCGCGCGGATTTCGCGGCCTCCGGCCAGCCCACGCTGATCCTGTCGGAGGAGGGGCTGAGCGCCCCGCGCTACCGCCTGTTCCGGGAGATTGCGCCGCTGCTGGAAGGCTTCGACGTGCGGGTCGTGCTGATGCTGCGCCGCCAGGACCTGTTCGTGGAATCGCTCTGGAATCAGGTCAGCAAGGAGGGGGTGAACCGCCTCGACCTGGGGGATTTCGCACGCCGCGACTGGAACCGCCGCCGGCTGGATTACGCAGCGATCGCGGCCTTCTGGGAGGGATTCGGCCAGCTTGTGCCCTGCGCCTATGATCCGGGGGTGCCGGGGGGATCGGTGGGGCAATTCCTGCGCGCTGCCGATCTGGGGCTTGAAGCGACAGGCGCCGGTCTCTGGGCCAATCCGAGCCCCTCGATGAACTGCGCGGCTCTGTTCGTGAGGCTGAACCGGGCGCGGCTTCAGCCGCTGATCCCGGTGGCGCGGCAGTTGTTTCGCACCGACCGGCGGCGCCACGGGCTGGGCCGCAACCTGCGGGCGGAGATCCTGAGGGACGCCGCCCCGGGCAATGCGCTGCTGGCGCGCCGATACGGGCTGCATTTCCCCGATGTCCTGCCCGACGAACCCGAGACGCCGATGCGCGGCCCCGACCTGCGGGCGCTGGCGCGGGCGTTGCGCGGCGCCGGGCCCGTCGCGCTGCCGCGTCCCTTCCGGGAAGGTTGACGTCTTGTTCAGGTTCTGAGCGTTGCCTGGACAAATTCGCTGCGACGTCACGTAGCCGTCACGCGGATGTGAACATCCTCTTTGACTTGTGATCGGGGCCGGGGCAGCCTTTCCCGGCACTGCATTGAACAAGGGGGACCCCGCGATGCCTTACCGTCTGCTGGCCAGCGTTGCGGCTCTGGCACTGACTGCCGGAACCGCGATGGCGGATTATTCGATCACCATCCTGCACACCAACGACTTCCACTCGCGCTTCGAGCCGATCTCGAAATACGACAGCGGCTGCTCGGCCGAGGATGACGGCGCGGGCAAGTGCTTTGGCGGCTCGGGCCGTCTGGTGACGGCGATCCGCGAGGCACGCGCGCGGGCCGGAAACTCGCTTCTGGTGGATGGCGGCGACCAGTTCCAGGGCACGCTGTTCTACACCTATTACAAGGGCAAGCTGGCCGCCGAGATGATGAACAAGGAGGGCTACGACGCGATGACCGTGGGCAACCACGAATTCGACGATGGCCCCGAGGTGCTGCGCGGCTTCATGGATGCGGTGAACTTCCCCGTGCTGATGTCCAATGCCGACTACGGCGATGAGCCGATGCTGTCAGACAAGCTGAAGAAATCCACCGTGCTGGAAGTCGGGGGCGAGAAGATCGGCCTGATCGGCCTGACGCCCGAGGACACCCAGGACCTCTCCAGCCCCGGGGCCCATGTGCAGTTTACCGATCCCGTCGCCGCCGTGCAGGGCGAGGTCGACAAGCTGACCGCCGAGGGGGTCAACAAGATCGTCGTGCTGTCGCATTCGGGCTACAATGTCGACAAGGCGGTCGCGGCGGGCACCACCGGCGTCGACGTGATCGTCGGCGGCCATACCAACACGCTGCTGGGCGACATGAAGGGCGCCGAGGGTCCGTACCCGACCATGGTCAACGGCGTCGCCATCGTCTCGGCCTATGCCTACGGCAAGTTCCTGGGCGAGCTGAACGTGGTCTTCGATGATGACGGCACGATCAAGGAGGCCAAGGGCGCGCCGATCATCATGGATGCCGCGGTGACCCAGGATGCCCCCACGATGGAGCGCATCGCCGAGGCCGCGAAGCCCCTGGACGAGATCCGCAACAAGGTCGTGGCCGAGGCCGCCGATGCCATTGATGGCGAGCGCGGCTCGTGCCGGGCGCAGGAATGCGCCATGGGCAACCTGGTGAGCGATGCCATGCTGGCCGCCGCTGCCAAGGAAGGCGCGACGCTGGCGATCACCAACGGCGGCGGGCTGCGCGCCTCGATCGACGCGGGCGAGGTGACGATGGGCGAGGTGCTGACCGTGCTGCCGTTCCAGAACACCCTTTCGACCTTCGACGTGACCGGCGCGCAGATGGTCGCCGCGCTTGAGAACGGCGTGAGCCAGGTGGCCGACGGCGCCGGGCGCTTCCCGCAGATCGCGGGGATGAAGTTCACCTTCGACCTGAGCCAGGAGCCGGGATCGCGGGTCTCTGACGTCATGGTGAAGGACGGGGACGCCTGGGTGCCGATCGACCCGGAGGCCACCTACAAGGCGGTGACCAACAACTTCGTGCGGGCCGGCGGCGACGGGTTCGATGTCTTTGCGGAGGCCGAGAATGCCTATGACTACGGCCCCGATCTGGCGGATGTGACGGCGGCCTATATCGCCGAGAACTCTCCCTACACGCCCTATACCGACGGGCGGATCACCGAGAAGAAGTGATGCCTGCGAAAGCGTGAAACGGCCCCCGTCCGGATGCTCCGGGCGGGGGCCTTTGCGTTCGGGGCAGGTTCACTGCGCGGCCTTGCCCAGGGCGAGCGCCAGGATCATGTTGCGCGCGCCCTGATCGCCCTCGGCCAGCTGCGCGACGGTGCTTTCGGGGCTGGCCGTCAGGAAGCCCGCCTGCTGTAGGCGGGTCACCAGCGCGTCCTCGGGTTCGCCCGAGATCTGCGCCAGAGCCGAGACCGGCGCCCGACCAAGCGCGCCGAAAAGCATCCCCGGGTTCAGCCCGCGCGGTTGGCCGGAAGGCGCCAGGCCGACCGAGGTGGCCAGTGTCACCACCACGCCCAGGATCAGGATCCCGGCGGCCAGCGGCTTCTTCAGGTAGGTCTTCGCCGGGCGCCAGTTCAGCGCGATGTGGAACAGCGCGGCGGCGCAGATGCCGAAGCCGATCCAGATATGCGCCCATCGCGACAGGCTGCCGCCGGCATGGAAATAAAGGACGACGCCGGTGACGGCGGTGACGAGGAATGTGGCGGCGGTCACGGGCGTGGCCCATTTGCGCAGGGCTAAGGTCATCCTGGGATCCTGTGGTTGAATGGCCTGTGTGTTACGCGCGCGGGGGCCTGTTCCGTCGGGGGCGCTTGGCTACGTGGGCGCCGGGTTCCGGGGGCGGGCGGGTTGCGGCTGTTGCGACGTGCATATTTATGGAAAGATGAAAGCGGGAAACGGCAGGAGGGGATGATGGATCATCCGCTGATCGACCTCATCAACGCGAAGATCGCCGAGGCTGAGGCCGAGGGCGCCTTCGACAACCTGCCCGGGGCCGGCAAGCCTCTGCCGGCGGTGGCGGATCCGGAGAACGCGCTGCTGAACCGGCTGGTGAAGGAGGCCGGCGGGGCGCCCGAATTCGTGTCCCTGTCAAAGGAGCTTGCGCGGCTGCGCGATGAGCTGCGCGAGGAGGGGGATCGCACGAGGCGGCGCGACCTCATGAAGGAGATGTCGATGATGGAGGCGCGCATCGCCATGGCCCGGAAATCCTGGGAGAAATAGGCCCATGTGCGGGCGTTTTGCCACCACCCTGCCGCCCGATGCCATGGCGCGGCTGTTCGGGGCGGCGCCCGACAACGACCTGCCGCCGGTGCCCGATTTCAACGTCTGCCCGACGGTGCCCGTGGCCGTCGTGCGGGCGGGCGAGGCCGGGCGGCGGCTGGTTGCGATGCGATGGGGCTTTCTGCCGGGCTGGTACAAGACGCCCTCCGGGGGGCCGCTGCTGATCAATGCCCGCGCCGAGACCCTCGCCGAGAAGCCGGCCTTTCGCGCCGCCTGCCGGGCGCGCCGCTGCCTGATCCCGGCGGCAGGGTTCTACGAATGGAACCGCGCGGGGGCGGAAAAGCTGCCCTGGTTCCTTCACCGCCGCTATGGCGCGCCGCTGGTCATGGCCGGCATCTGGCAGGACTGGGAGGGCGAGGGGAGGCGCATCGCCACCTGCGCCATTGTCACCACCCAAGCCAACGCGGTGCTGGAACCGATCCACCACCGGATGCCGGTGATCCTGGAGGCCGCCGACTGGGGCAAGTGGCTGGGCGAGGAGGGCCATGGCGCGGCGCGTCTGATGAAGCCCGCACCGCCCGGGGTGATCGCCGCCTACCGGGTCGGCACGGCGGTCAATTACAACCGCGCGCAGGGGCCTGCGCTGATGGCACCGCTGGATATGGCCTGAAGCCGGGAACTTCGGCGCCGGTGTTGCGTTGCATCAAGGACGGGCGCACTGTGATCTGGCAGAAAGCCCGAACAGCTTCAGATCCAGGAGGATACCATGGCGACGGCAAATGGTTCTGCTGCCAGCAGCAGCGCAAAGGCATCGGCAGCCAAGGCAGCAGCGGAGGCAGACAGCGTGACGATCCAGGAACAACTTGAAATCCTGCGCAAGGACGTGGCGACCCTGACGCAGACGCTGGGCGAATACGGCAAGGCCCAGAAAGAGGCGGCGGCGGCCTCGGCGCGTTCCAAGGCGGAACAGTTGCGCTCGGATGCCGAAGCGGGCCTGCATGAGGCCGAGGAACGCGCCCGGCGCGCCTATGCCGGCGCCGAGGCCAAGGTGCAGGAGAACCCCGGTGCGGCGCTGGCAATTGCCGGCGGTGTCGGCTTCCTGATCGGCCTCTTCATGTCGCGCCGCTGAGAGCCGCATGTTCGGATCGCTGCGCTATTCCATCGACCGGGCGGTGCGCCGCGCGGGCTATTCCATCGGGGCGGTGATCCTGCTGGTCATCGGCTGGGGCTTTCTGACCGTGGCCGCCTGGCTGTACCTGAGCACGGTGAAGGACGCGATGTTCGCGGCGCTGATCATCGGCTGCGTCTATGTCGGCCTCGGGCTGATCCTGATGTTCCTTGCCAGCCGCTCGCGCCCGGTGCCGATGGCGCATCCCGCCGCCGCGCCGCCGCCCTCGGCGGCCAGCTTCGCGGGTCTTGCCTCGGCGCTGATGCAGGGGGTGGGGGCCGGCATGGCCGCCGGGGCTGCGCGCAAGGCGGCTGCGGAACCGCCGCCACCGCCACCGCCGCAGCACTGACAAAGCGCAAGGCGTGTCCAAGGGGCGCGCCTTCTGCATTGCGGCGGGTCAGTGATATTGGGGGGGAACCTGGAGCGGGTAGACGGAATCGAACCGACATAACCTGCTTGGAAGGCAGGGGCTTTACCATTAAGCTATACCCGCTCGGGTCTGATGAGGGATAGGCGAGCGTCGCGGAGAGGTCAACCGGATTCGGCGGCCCCCGAAACGGAAAAAGGCCCGCCGGTTTGGCGGGCCTTTTCGTTTGTGGCGCGGGGCTTACATCGAATTGGGCAGCACCAGCACCAGCCAGGGCACGAAGATCAGCAGGGCGATGCGCACCACGTCCATGGCGATGAAGGGCATGAGCCCCGAGAAGATCGTCTTCAGCTCCACATCCTTGACGACCGAGCGCAGCACGAAGGCGTTCATGCCCACCGGCGGGGTGATGTAGGAGATCTCGGTGATCACGACGACGAAGATGCCGAACCAGATCAGATCAAAGCCCTGGGCGGCGACGACCGGGTAGAAGATGGGCACCGTCAGGGTGATCATCGACAGCCCCTCCAGCACGCAGCCCAGCACCAGGTAGATGACCAGCACGGTCAGGATGGTGGCATAGGGCGAGGTGCCGAAATAGGCGATGAAGGCCTGCATGTCCGCCGTCATCCCCGAGAGGTTGACGTAGTTGGTGAAGGTCAGCGCGCCGAACAGGATGAAGAACATCATGGCGGTGGTCTTGGCGGCGTCGAAGAGGGTGCGGAAGGTGCCGCTGATGCTGAACTTGCCCGACAGGATGGTCAGCAGCAGCGCGCCGCCCGCGCCCATGCCGGCGCTTTCGGTGGGGGTGAAGACGCCAAGGTAGATGCCGCCCATGACGAAGACGAAGAGGATCAGCGCCCCCAGCGTGCCCTTCAGCGCCGCGAAACGTGCGGAGAGTGGCAGCTTGGCCTCGACCGGCATTTCCAGCCCCTTCAGCCGGACGCTGATCGAGACGGCGATGGTATAGCCGAGAATGCCGATCAGCCCCGGGATGATGCCCGCCAGGAACAGCTTGCCGATGTCCTGCTGGGTCATGATGCCGTAGAACACCAGGATGACCGAGGGCGGGATCAGGATGCCCAGCGTGCCCCCCGCCGCGATCGAGGCGGTGGAAAGATCGTCCGGGTAGCCGAACTTGCGCATCGAGGGCAGGGAGATGCGGCTCATGGTGGCAGCGGTCGCCATCGAGGATCCGCAGACCGAGGAGAAGCCGCCGCAGGCGATCACGGTGGCCAGCGCCAGACCGCCCTTGCGGTGGCGCAGCCAGGCATGGGCGGCAGCATAGAGGTCCTGCGCGATGCCCGATTGCACCACGAAATTGCCCATCATCAGGAACAGCGGCAGCACCGAGAGCGAATAGCTGCGCCCCTGATCGAAGAAGGTGGTGCCCAGCAGCGACAGGGCGGGCGTCCAGCCGATGATCGAAACGGTGCCCAGAACGCCGATCAGCGTCAGCGCGAAGGCGATCGGCATGCCCACCAGCAGCAGAACGAACATCAGCACGATGCCGACGGGCCAGGAAGAGAGAATGTCCATGGAAAGCTGTCCCGTCAGGAGGACCGCAGCGCGCGCCGCAGGTCGCGGGCGGCCACGTAAAGCGTGATGAGGACCGAGACCGCGGCGCAGCAGGCGCAGAGCCAGGCGAAGGGCGCGACGGGGATCCGCAGGGAGTTGGTGACGCCGTGGTAGCTGTCGATCTGGTCGCCATAGACCCAGACGCGCCAGGTCACAACGCCGATCACCGCGACCGAGATCAGCGACAGCACCGCCTTGCGGAACGGGTGGATCCAGTCCGGCATCCGGGCCGTCAGCAGGTCCACGGTGACGTGTTCGTCATCCATGCAGACCGCCGGCAGACCGATGTAGATCACCGAGACCAGCAGCATCTCGGTCAGCTCGGTGGCGCCGATCAGGGGGTGGTTGAAGATGTAGCGGCCGATGACGTCGACGACGGTCAGCGACATCATGACCAGAAGGATGACCCCGCAGACCACCGCCAGCACGCGGCGGGGCCAGCGGGCATGTCCGGGCCCCGGAGACGTTTCCGCCTCCGGGCCGCGGGCAAAATGATCCGCGGGTTGGGAGTTCATTCCGCTTCGACCTTGGCGATCTCGGATTTCATCATGTCGTAGGCGGCCTGCGCATCGACACCGGTCTCCGAGACCTCCTTCAGCTTGGCATCGACCACCGGCTGAAGCGCTTCCTTCCAGGCGGCGACCTGGGCGTCGGTGGCGGGATGGATGGTGATCTTGCCTTCCATCGCGGCCTTGCCCTTGGCGTCCTGGGCATCCCACATTTCGCCGGCCATGCGGGCCAGGGCCTCGCCGGTGACGCTGTCGATCTCGGTCTGCTCTTCCGGGGTCAGCGCGTCCCACTTGGCCTTGTTCATCACCACGTAGAACGAGGTGTTGTAGAGGCCGCCGGGCACGTCGATCGCATCGGTCAGTTGCGGGATCAGGCCGAAGAAGTTCACCGATTCATAGGGGAAGAAGATCCCGTCGGCGACGCCCTGGCTCAGCAGTTCGTAGGCCTTGGAGGAGGGGCCTTCGACCGGCACGGCGCCCAGCTTGGTCGCGATGTCGTTGATGATGCCGCCGCCGACGCGCATCTTCGTGCCGCTCAGCACGTCGGTGGCGGAGGGGTCCTTGCCCTTGACGAAGATCTCGCCGGGGCCGTGGGTGAAGACGCCCAGCACGTGCACCTTGTCGTATTCGCCGGCCTGTTTCAGCATCGCGTTCCATGTCCGCCAGTAGGCGACCGAGGTGGCGACGGCCGAGGGGCCCATGAAGGGCAGTTCGGCGATGTTGGTGGTCTTGAAGCGGCCCGGGGAATAGCCCTGCACGCCGAAGGTGATGTCGGCCACGCCGTTGACGGCAAAGTCGAAATGCGCCGCCGGCGGGCCCAGGGGGGCGGGCAGCATGGTCGGGACGACCTCGCCGTGGGTGGCTTCCTTGATCTTCTCCATCATCGGCACGATCACGTCCGAGACGAGCGGGTGGGAGGGCGGCAGCCAGTTCGCCACGGTCAGCTTGGTCTCGGCCGAGACCGGCGCCGCGAGCACGACGGCGGCCACTGCCGCAAGCGTCAGTTTCTTCATCAGCATTCTGCGTTTCCCTGTTGTCTGCTGGTGGTTGTTTGGTGGTCAGTCGAGAGCGATTATGCGACTCTTCACATGAACTTTCTTGTTTTTACTGGTCAGTAACAGTCCTGTCAGCGAGAACTTGGAACATCCGGCGCAGAAGCTGCGCGATGGACGAGAAATGAGGCATCATGACGCGAACCTCCGAAAACGGACCGGACGCAGAGGGGATGGAAGCCCGCTTTCGCAAGCAGGACTGGCCCTATTACTGGATCACCCGCACCTCGGCGCGCTACTTCATGGCGATGGAAAAGCGGCTGAAGCCCATCGGTCTGGACGTGCCGCGCTACCGGGTGCTGATGTCGCTCTACGAGGACGAGTACCTTTCGGTCAGCGAGATCGCGGAGTTCTGCATCATCAAGCTGAACACCGCCACGAAGATCATTCAGCGCATGGTGGCGGATGGTCTGGTGACGACGCGCCAGCGCCCCACGGATGCCCGCGTGACCGAGGTGACGCTGACGGGGAAGGGCGACGCGCAGCGCAAGAAGGCCCGCGCCATTGCCGCAATGATCTTCGACCACAGTTTCCCCGATGTCTCGCCTGAAGAGCAGGTGGTGCTGAACGGCCTGCTGGAACGGGTGTTCCGGCGTCTGGGAGAGCTTTGAGGCCGGCACGTCCAAGGGATCAGTCCCGGGCCTTCAGGGGATGGAAGGCCCGGTCGAACCAGATCAGGCTTTCCGCCTGACCCTCGCGCAGCTCCATCGCCTCGACCTCGCAGAAGAAGACGGTGTGCGATCCCACGGTCGCGGTTTCGCTGATGCGGCAGTCGAAGGCGACGGGGGCATCGGCCAGCACCGGCGCGCCGGTCGACAGGCGCCGCCATTGTGCCGCGGCAAAGCGCTCCTCCATCGGGCCGCGGGCGAAGGCGCCCGAAAGCGCCTGGTGCCGTTCTGCCAGCAGGTTGACCGCGATCACGCCGTTTTCCAGCATCGGATCGTGGCTGCGGGCCTGGCGGTTCACGCAGACCAGCAGCGTCGGCGGCTGGTCGGTCACGGAACACACCGCCGAGGCGGTCATGCCGAAACGTCCCGCCGGCCCGTCGGTGGTCAGCACGGTGATCGCGGCGCCAAGGCGGGCCATGCCTTCGCGGAAGGTGGCGACCTCGACCGCCCTGGGGGCGGGGCCGGAGGCGGGCAGGCCGCTCACAGGTCCAGCACCAGACGGGCGCTTTTCGCGCGCGAGCAGCACAGGCAAACCTCTGTGTTCTCTTCCTTTTCCTCGTCGGTCAGGAAGTGGTCGCGGTGATCGGGCGTGCCGTCCAGCACATCGGTCAGGCAGGTGCCGCAGATGCCTTCCTCGCATTTCACTTCGACCTTGATGCCGGCCCGCGCCAGCGCCGTGACGATGCTTTCCTCGGCGCCCACGGTGACGGTGACGCCGGACTGGGCGCATTCGACCTCGAAGCTGTCGCCGCTCAGGTCCACCTCGGCCGAGAAATATTCCCGGTGCACATTCGCCCCCGTATGGCCCATTGCCTCGGCGGCGGTCAGGATATGCTCCATGAAGCCCTCGGGGCCGCAGATGTACAGATGCGTTCCGGCGGCGGGGGCGGGCAGCAGGGTCTTCGGATCCAGGCCGCGCACGCCGTGATGCAGGGTGACATGGCCGGCGAAGGGGGGCTGGTCCAGCAGGTCGGCAAAGGCGGTGCAGTCGGGCGCGCGGGTGCAGTAGTGCAGCTCCCACTCCGCGCCGCTGGCGGCCAGTTCATGGGCCATGGCCAGCATCGGCGTCACTCCGACACCGCCGCCCAGCAGCACGGTCTTCCTGGCCGGGACCAGCGCGAAATGGTTGCGCGGGCCGGTGATCTGCACGGCGGTGCCGGGCACCAGCGCGCCATGCAGCGCCACCGATCCCCCGCGCGAGGCCGGGTCCTTCAGGATGCCCAGTTGCCACTGGTCGGCGCGCGCCGGATCGCCGGCCAGCGAATACTGGCGCCAGGTCTCCTCGGCCATGCCGGGGACCAGGATGTCGACATGGGCGCCGGCGCGGACTTCGGGCAGCGCCGCGCCGGAGGGATCGGCCAGGGTCAGCCGCAGGATGTCGCCGCGATCCTCTTGGCGCTCGGTGACGATCAGGGTCAGGGTCGTTTCGCTCATCTTCATCCCTCGGCGCCTCAGCGCATGTAGAGGCCACCGTTGTAGTCCCAGCAGGCGCCGTTGACAAAGGCTGCCGCCGGGGAGGCCAGCATTGCCACCATCTGCCCGACAAAGCCCGGCTCTCCCAGGCGTCCGACGGGGATGTTCCTCAGCATCTGGGGCATGTTCTCGCCCACCAGCTCATGCACCATGGGGCTGTCGAGCGGCCCCGGAGAGATGCAGTTGCAGGTGATGCCGTATTGCGCCAGATCGCGGGCAAAGACCTTGGTCAGGGTCATGATGGCGCCCTTGGAGGCCGCGTAATGCGCCCCCGTGGTGGTGCCGCCGTTCTGCCCGGCCAGAGAGGCCATGTTGATGATGCGCCCGTAGCCGCGTTCGATGAAGTGGCGCGCGAAGGTCTGGCTGCCGGCAAAGACGCCGCCCGCGTTGATCCCCATCACGGCGTTGAAATCGGCGGGGTCGATCTGCATCAGCGGCTGGGCGCGGGTGACGGCGGCATTGTTCACCAGCACCTCGACCGAACCCCAGCGGTCCACCACCTTGTCGAGCACCTCCTGGAAGTCGGAGGGTTTCGAGACATCCAGCGTCGCGGTCAGCGCCAGTTCCGAGGCCAGGTCCAGCTCTTCCGCCAGGCGGTAGGTGGCCTCGGTGTCGATATCGGTCAGGATGACCCGGAAGCCGGCGGCATGGAGCGCGCGGGCGATCTCCGCGCCGACGCCGTTGCCGGCGCCGGTGATCACGGCGGTCTGGGTCTGCAGGGGGAAGGGCGCCGACATCAGAACAGATAGCTGATCGAGGTCAGCATCCCATCGGCATTCAGCAGGTGGACGACCTTGCCCGCGATCTTCAGCCCCTCTTCGGTGGCGACCAGTTCATGCGTGACATTGGCCGCGAACAGGCGCTGGCGGCCGAACTTGTCCTCGATCACATGCAGGGCCGAGCGCAGGGTGATGCGGCCCGGGGCCTGGTCTTCGATCACGAAGCGCGACAGGGTGCGCACGCATTGCGCGGGCGGCGCCGCCGAGATCGAGAAGCCCCCCGACAGCCGCGCCGCGCGCATCCTGCGCATCTCGGCATCGTCGTAGACGATGTTGAGCGAATTGGCGAAATCGGTGGTCTGGGTGTCGGTGGGGATGACGTACATGCCGTCTTCGGTCCACAGCGGCAGCCAGGCCGCGTAATCGTGACGGTCGAGGATGTCGGCCTCTTGCCAGAGGAACTTCACCGCCGCGTCCAGGGTGATTTCCGTATCGGTCAGCACGTCCTTCATGCCATCATCTCCTTCCACTTCGCATAGGCTGAACGCATCCCCGTCTCGGCCGAGATGTCGCCCACCGGCAGGCCGTTGCCGCTTTGCTTTTCAAGCCCCAGGCCGCGGTGGACCATGACGTCCATGTCGCCCGCCCCGGCCGAGCCGCGCTGCACGCGTTCCCAGACCTCGGCATCATCGGGGCTGCCGAAACCCATCGGGCCCTGGAAGTGTTCGTGCAGGCGCATCCGCATCTGGTTCGCCTCGATCGGGCCGCCATCCATGCCAAGCGCGACATGGCGGATCTCGGTCTCGTGGACCGAGACAGGGCGCAGCACGCGGAAGAAGCTCAGCGAGCAGGCGATGTTGGGGAACATGTTGAGGTTGAAGCCGCAGCCGCCCACCGCGCGGACGATCTTGCGCACCTTGGCATCCTCATAGCCCTGCGCCGCCAGGCTTTCGGCCAGCTTGGCGAAGCGTTCGGGGATCGGCGCGTCGAGGTTTTCGTCGAGGTCGATCAGCTCGGGCATCATCACCATGACCGAATGGCCGTTGCCGAGGTCTTCGACATAGCCGTCGTCGTCATCCATGAACGAGAAGGTCTGGTTGGTCTCGCCGTCCAGCGATTGCAGGAAGGACTTGTGCACGATCGGGAAGTGATAGGCGTCGGTGGTGTTTTCCAGCTGGATCTTCCAGTTCATCGGCACCTTGAACTGATGCTCGCCCAGCACCTTCACCGGGAAGCCGCCGCCCTGCTTCATGAACAGCTCGATCCAGGGTTTGGCATTGCCCAGGAAGTCCTCCAGCGGTTCGACGTCGAAGTTGAAGGAGGCAAAGATCATGCCGCAGAAAATGCCGACCTTCAGGGGCTTCAGGCCGAATTCGGTCTTGTCGAATTCGCCCGCGTAGCCCTCGGGGTAGGGGATGGCACGCAGGCTGCCGTCCAGCGCATAGCCCCAGCCGTGATAGGGGCACTGGAAGGAGGAGGTCTTGCCCTTCTTCACCTCGCAGACGGTGGCGGCGCGGTGGCGGCAGCGGTTGACGAAGACATGCACCTCGCCCTTGCGATCGCGCGAGATGATCACCGGCTGGGTGCCGACCCAGGAAAGCTTGAAGTTGCCCTTGCCGGGCACCTCGCTTTCATGGCCGACCCAGACCCAGGTCGTCTCGAAGATCTTCTTCATCTCGGCGTCGAAGATCGCCGGATCCTCGTACATCGGGGTGGTGACGCGGTCGCCCTTGGCGTTGCCGCTGTAATCGGGCTCGGGGCCGGTGGGGAAGGTTTCCAGGGGCATTGGGAGGCTCCTCAGGTCAGGGCGGTGGCGGGGGGCTGGGGGATCTGGACCGGCTGGTTCCAGGCGCCCACGGGCCGGGCATAGAGGTTCTCGGTCTGGAAGACGGCCATGCGCCAGCGGCCCTCTTCCTTCTCGAAGCGGATGGTCAGGCGGGCGGCCATGACAAAGCTCTGGCCGTCGTGGAAGCTGGGGGTCTGCAGCATGATCCAGCGTCCCTCGCAGGCGTCGGCGTCCCAGCGGAGTGCCTCGGAGGTGAGGAAATGCGCGTTGGAGGCGAAATGCGGCGGCGTGGTGCAGAACCGGCCCAGCCAGTCGATGATGGCCCGGCGCCCGTGATGGGCGCCGAAGTCCTTGGCGTAACGGTCGCCCGCGCCGCCCCAGACCGCGCCCCTGGTGAAGAGCGCGCCGAGGGCGTCGAGATCGCTTGCGGCGGTGAGCCGGTCGCAGATGTCCATGTAATCGGACAGGCAGCGGCGGATCTCGGCCTCGGCTTCCAGCCGTTCGAGCCGCGCCAGGATCGGGGCGAGCGCATCGGTCATCGGATCACAGGTCCGGAATTTCCAGCGCGCGGCCCATGCGGGCCTCGACCGTCATGTATTTCCAGAGCCGGTCGTTGCCTTCGCCCACGACGATGGTGCGCAGCAGGTTGCAGGCGGCCTGGACGGCCTCTCGGTTGGGGAAGTCGGCCATGATGTACCAGGTGTAGGGAAAGCCCTGGGTGGCGCCGACCAGGGTCTGGTCATCGTCGAAGGTGCCGACGATCTGCACGCCCTCAAGCTTGGCGATGCCCGACATCAGCTGCTGGGTGGCCTGCCAGACCGGGCCGATCTGGTCGAAGGGCAGTGAGAAGAAGGTCGGGTGGTTGTTGAAGCACAGAAGCGCGCGGAGGGGGGGCTGAGACATGGGTTTGGTCCTTTCGTGGGGCGAAGGGGTGGGGGCGCTGCCCCCCTTGGCCTGCGGCCAATTCCCCCCGGCATATTTTCGGAAAGATGAATTGGGTTACGGGTAGCCGGGGGGCGTCTGCTGGGCGAACATGCCGGCGCCGGCGGCGGTCCAGGTGCCGGAGTTCATGAAGGCGTGCTGGGCGACGCAGGCCGCATCCAGCATGCAGCGGCCCAGCGGATGGCCCGCCATCATCGCCCCCGAACCGCCCATGACGAAGGCCATGCGGGCGGCCTCGGCGGCCTGGTGGGCCGCCTGGGTGGCGACGAGGCGCAGGCGGATGCGGGTGTCGGGGGTGACTTCGCCGGCGGCCTGCATCTGCTGCCAGGCGTCCTCGATCACGTCGTAGAAATGGGCGCGGGCGCCGCCGAGGATCGCTTCGGCCTTCGCGAGGTCGCTCTGGATATAGGGGCGCTGGCCAGGGTTCGGGGCCCCGGTGATCGAGGCCTTCTGGGCGGCGTCGGATCTGATCCAGTCGAGGGCCTCGCGTGCGGTGCCAAGGCCCACCACCGCCAGCACCTGGGCGGCCAGGGCCATGGCCGGGTAGCGGAAGATCGCGTCGTCCATCTGCGGCGCCGAGCCGCGCACGAAGGTCCAGTCCATGTCGACCAGCCTGTCCTCGACCACCACGTCATGGGAACCGGTGGCACGCAGGCCGATGGTGTCCCAGGTTTGGTCGATGCGGACCTGTTCGGCGGGGAAGATGGCGGAACGGGGCAGCGGTGTCGCCTCGCCCTCGATCTTGATGCCGACGCCGATCAGCGACGCCCCCATGGAGCCCGAGCACCAGGGCCAGCGGCCCGAGACGCGCAGCCTGTCGCCTTCGCGGGTGGCGGCCTGGGGCGGGAACATGGCGCCGGCGAAGACGGTGTTCGGGTCGCGCCCGTAGATCGTTCTGAATGTCTCGGGCGGGAGGGCGGCAAGGTAGGTCGAGGAAACGCCGAAGCTGGCCACCCAGCCGGTCGAGGCATCTGCGGTGGCGATCTGTTCGATCAGGCGGCAGAAGGCCGCCGGGGACAGGGCATCGCCGCCGAAGCGGGTCGGCACGAAGGCCCGGTAGCAGCCCACCGCCTGAAGCTTGGCGACCATGTCGCTGGGCACATGGGAGAGGCGCTCGAATTCCGCGCGGCGGTGACGGATCTCGTCCAGCACGGTGGCGAGCGTGACGGCCTGCGGATCGGTCGGGATATCGGCGAGGGCGCTCATGCGGTCTCCTTCTCGGTCAGGCGGAGGGCGATCCATTCGGCCAGCGCGCAGAGCAGCGCATCGCTGCCCCTGGCGCCGACCAGCTGCAGCCCGGCGGGAAGGCCGGCGGCGGTGCGGATCGGAAGGGTCAGGGCCGGGTGGCCCGAAAGATTGAAGGGCCGCACGAAGCGGGTCAGCGGCAGGACGTTCATCGGGTCCTGCGCCTCTTGCCAGGTCGGCGGGACCTGCGGCAGCGTCGGCAGAAGCAGGGCATCGACGCCCTCAAGGGCGGCGTCGGTTTCGGCGGTGAAGGCGGTGCGGATGGCCTCGGCCTCGGCGATTTGGGCCGCGGTGGTCGTGCGGGCCTTCAGGATGCGGCCGCGCACATCGGCACCGAGGCTGGCGTCCGATAGCGCCAGCGCGCCCAGCTCGGCGGCCATCTCGGCGTTCATGATGGTCATGCCGGCGGCGAAGGCGGCCTCCAGTCCCGGCAGAGTCACGGTTCGGGCCGGGGACAGGCGGGCGGCTGCGGTCTCGAAGGCGGCGCTCACCTCGGGGCTGGCATCGAACCCGGTGACCCGGGCGATACGCGGTGTCCCGGGGCAGGGGACGGGGGCAAAGCCCGGATCCATGGCGGCCATGGCGCGGGTCAGCATCGGGGCGCTGGCGGCCAGCGGGCCGATGCAGTCGATCGAAGAGGCCACGGGCAGTGCTCCGGCGCGGGAGATCCGCCCATAGGTCGGCTTCAGCCCGTAGGTGCCGCAGCAGCAGGCCGGCTGGCGGACCGAGCCGCCGGTATCGGTGCCGATGGCGAAATCCACCGCGCCGGAGGCGACCAGCGCCGCACAGCCCGAGGAAGAGCCCCCGGGAATGCGATCGGGCCAGAGCGGGTTCTCCGGCGTGCCGGTATGGGCATTGGCGCCGGTCATCCCGAAGGCCAGCTCGTGCATGTTGGCCTGCCCGATGACATGGCAGCCGGCCTTCAGCACCGATTGCACCACATCGGCATGGGTCAATGCGGGCGGGGCATTTTCGAAGGCGGCAGAGCCCGCGCGGATCGGCAGGCCCGCGATGGCCAGGCATTCCTTCACCGCGACCCGCAGCCCGCCGGGGGTGCCAAGGTCCAGAACCCGCGTCATCGCGGCGTCGGCATGGGGCAGAGAGGGGGGCGAGTCGGTGGTCATCGGAACATCCCTTGTTGCGTGAAAATTACCGCAATAACCCGCTTTGCCCGAGGAAAACCGGATCGGGCGGCGCGGAAAAACGTGCCCTGGCACGTTTTTTACGCATCTCCGGGCCTCGATGGCCCGGGGAAGCGTCGCCTGCCTCAGAGCGAGGCGCCGACGTAGTTCGGGTCGCGCTTCATCTTGCGGACCATGGCGTCGAACAGCAGCGTCGCGAAGCTGGCATTGTCCTTCAGGCGCTGCGCATCTGCGGCGCATTTCGCCTTCACCTCTTCCGTCAGGACCGAGTTCGGGCCGGGGATCCCCGAGGCGGCGCACTGGATCTCGGCGGCGCGCTGGACGGTCCAGAGCAGGAAGAAGGTCAGCGGGATGTCGGCCTCGCAGACGGCGATGCCGTGGTTGCGCAGCACCAGAACGTGCTTCTCGCCCAGGCTCTCCAGCATGCGGGCCCGTTCGTCGTCATAGATCGTGATGCCCTCGAAGCTGTGATAGGCGACCCGGCCGAACAGCTGCGCGCCGTAGAAGCTGTCATGGTCGATCCCGAAGCCCTTCATCGTGATGGCCGAGATCGGGGTCGTGTGGGTATGCGCCACGCAGCCCACATCGGGGCGGTGCTGGTGGATCACCCCATGCAGGGCGAAGCCGGCGGGGTTGGGCCTGTAGGGGCTTTCGCGTTTCAGCGTGCCGTCGACGCCCACCACCAGCAGGTTCTCGGGCGTCACCTCGTCATAATGCAGGCCCATCGGGTTCACCAGATAGGCGTGCTCCTCGCCGGGCAGGCGCACCGAGATGTGGTTGAAGATCAGCTCGGTCCAGCCGAGGTAGCTGACCAGGTGGTAGAAATCCGCAAGCTGCACGCGCAGCGCGTCTTCCGTCATGCCGGCAAGCGGATCGGTCTTGGTTTGCACGTTCATCGCTTGGTTCATCTCTGGGCTCCTTGGACAGGCGGGGTTCCGGGGGGCGCCAGCCCGGCCACAAGCTCGGCTTGAAGCTCGGCCAGGAGGCGGGTGGTTTCGGGCATGGCGATGGCCCGGGCCTCGGCCAGTTCCAGCGGCGCCAGCGCGATCGGCGCCAGCTCCAGCGGGCGACCGGCCAGGCGATCCTGCAGCATCGAGGTGCGGAAGGCGCCGGCGCGGGTCATGGCGGCGGGCAGCCCGGCGGCCACCGCGATCTGGCAGCCCCAGGCGCGGGCCAGGTGCTCGGTCTCGGCGGCGACGGCCACGGCGCGGGCGCAGAGCGCGGGATCGGCGGCGATCTCTTCCAGGGTGTGCCCGCAAAGCGCCGAGAGCGTGTTGGTGGACAGGTTGATCGCCAGCTTTTCCCAGACCAGCGGGCGGATGTGATCGGCGCGGTCGAGGTCGATCCCCGCAGCAGTCAGCACATCGGCCAGATCGACGGGGCGGGGGCCATTCGGGGTGGTCGGGCCAAGCGCCAGCTTGTGGGGGATGGTCGAGACGACGGTGCCGTCGGCCTCGAAACCGGCGGTCATCATGGTGACCGAGCCGACGATCTGGTCGAAGGGCACCATCTCGAACAGGCGGCCGCCGGGGTCGACGGCGTGGATCGGGTGGCCAAGGTCGTCGAAGAACCACCAGGGGATACCGTTGACCAGCGGCACGACGCGGCTGTCGGGCCCCATGCCGGCAAGGTTGTCGCTGAGCGCGGCCTCGAGCGCCGGGGCCTTGACGCAGAGAAACAGCACGGAGACCGGGGATTGGAGGCGGTCGGTCACCTTGAGGGCCCCGGGGACGGTCAGGGTGAAGGCGCCGCCCAGGTCGCGGAAGCGCAGCCCGTCGCGGCGCAGCGCCTCCAGCCGGGCGCCGCGTGCCACCAGCGTGACATCGGCCCCCGCCCGCGCCAGCAGCCCCGCCAGCAGGGAGCCGATGGCCCCGGCACCGATGATGGCGATCGAGGGACGAGGCATCGGGGCGTCGGGCATCGGGGGCTCCTGTCCGAGGATGTTTACGTGATTTGTAACGTAACTCTGAGTCCTCGCTTTCGCGCAACGCCCGCGTGCCCCAGGGTCAGGTGAAATGTGGGAAAAATACTGTAATGGCGAAAATAGCGGCGCTGCCGGGGCGGGCTGCCCGGGAATTGGACGGTTGAATTGGGTGGTTGGATCGAAGGGAGGCGAGAAGGGGGAGCGGTGCAGGGGGCTCTGCCCCCGCCGGCCTGCGGCCGACTCCCCCGCCATATTTGGAGAAAGATGAAAGCCGCGGCGTCAGGGGCGTTTCACGGCGGCTTCACGGACTGTTGTAACGTCAGGGAGTTTGCCGACAGGCGGGCGGACGGGCGGAAACCGGCCCTTTGGGCCCTGTGGCATAGGCGGAAACCGGCCCGGGGGCGGCGCGGCGCGCCCTGCGGGAGAGCCGGGCGCCCGGGTTGACCGCGCTTGGTTGTGGCGGCATGAAGCCCCTGCCCATCAAGGGCCCTGAGGAGGTGGAGCACTTGGCCCGCAGACCCAAAAACGATCCCGCCGCGCTTGACCGCGAAAGCTCCCGCAGGGTGAAGGCCCTGGCGGAGCTCTGGCCGTTCCTGAGACCCTACCGGCTGCTGATGCTGGGGGCGCTGCTGGCGCTGACGCTGACCGCCTCGGTGTCGCTGATCCTGCCGGTGGCGGTGCGCCGGGTGGTGGACAATTTCAACACCGAGACCGTCGGGCTGCTGGACCAGTATTTCGGCGCCGCCATCGGCATCGCCGCGGCGCTGGCCGTGGGGACCGGGCTGCGCTACGCGCTGGTCACCGTGCTGGGGGACCGGGTGGTCGCCGATATCCGCAAGGCGGTCTTCGCCCGGGTGATCGGCATGAGCCCGGCTTTCTACGAGCGTACGATGACCGGCGAGGTGCTGAGCCGGATCACCACCGATACCACGCTGATTCAGTCGGTGATCGGCTCTTCCGTGTCGATCGCGCTGCGCAATACGCTGATCTTCTTCGGCGGTTTCGCGATGATGCTGCTGACCTCGGCCAAGCTGACGGGGCTGGCGCTGCTGATCGTGCCGCTGGTCGTCGTGCCGATCCTGACGCTGGGGCGGCGGCTGCGCAAGCTGAGCCGCGAGAACCAGGACTGGATCGCCGAAAGCTCTGGCAATGCCAGCGAGGCGCTGCTGTCGGTGCAGACCGTGCAGGCCTTCACCCATGAGGCGCTGAACCGTGCCGCCTTCGACAAGGTGACCGAGGCCAGCTACGACGCGGCGGTGCGGCGGATCAGGACGCGGGCGGTGATGACCGTCATCGTGATCTTCCTGGTCTTCGCCGGGGTCGTCGGCGTGCTGTGGATCGGCGCCCATGACGTGCGCGGCGGGGGCATGAGCACCGGGGCGCTGCTGCAATTCGTCATCTACGCGGTGATGGTCGCGGGCTCGGTCGGGGCGCTGAGCGAGATCTGGGGCGAGCTGCAGCGCGCCGCCGGGGCCACCGAGCGGCTGGTCGAGCTGCTGTCCATCCGCGACAGCGTGCTGGATCCGGCGGCGCCCGTTGCGGTGCCGTCCCCGGTCACCGGCGAGATCCGCTTTGACGACGTGACCTTCTTCTATCCTTCGCGCCCCTCGGTGGCGGCGCTGGAGGGGATCGACCTGACGATCCGCCCCGGAGAGACGGTGGCGGTGGTCGGGCCTTCGGGGGCCGGCAAGTCGACGCTGATCCAGCTGATCCTGCGCTTCTACGATCCGGTGGCCGGCAAGGTGAGGCTGGATGGGGTGGCGCTGGATGCGATGGCGCGTCCGGCCTTCCGCCGCTCCGTGGCGCTGGTGCCCCAGGATCCGGTGATCTTTGCGGATACCGCCCGCGCCAACATCCGCTTCGGCTGGCCCGAGGCCTCGGATGCGGAGGTCGAGGCGGCGGCGAAGGCGGCCTTTGCCCATGACTTCATCGAGGCGCTGCCCGGGGGCTACGACAGCCCTCTGGGCGAGCGCGGCGTGATGCTTTCGGGCGGGCAGAAGCAGCGCATCGCCATTGCCCGGGCGATCTTGCGCGACGCGCCGGTGCTGCTGCTGGACGAGGCGACCAGTGCGCTGGATGCGGAGAGCGAGCGCGCGGTGCAGGGCGCCATCGACACGCTGTCGGAGGGCCGCACCACGGTGATCATCGCGCACCGCCTGGCCACCGTGAAGAAGGCCGACCGGATCATCGTCATGGAGGCGGGGCGGATCGTCGCCCAGGGTACCCACGAGGCGCTGGTGGCCGAGGGCGGGCTTTACGCCCGCCTGGCGCGGATGCAGTTCACCGACGGGCCGGTCGCGGCCTGATATCTTCGGGGGGCAGGCCGGCTTCGGGCGCGCGCCGCGCGCCGTCAGCCGGCCTGGCCCGCCCCCTGCGGGGACGGGCGGTGCCCTGCTGCCTCTGCCGGTGCATCACCCGAGGGTGTTTCCTTTTCTTCCCGGCCTGTTAAGGTGCCGATACATCGGCAGGTTGAGTGCGGTGCCCACGGGTGCCGGTCTGCCGGTGCCAGGATCGGATCCGGCCCCCTGGCCGGGGATGTCCACCCGAAGGGAAGGACATGAAAGGGAGGAGTCATGACCTTTTCAGGCGTGCCTGATGCGCTCAGGCTGACCGGGGAGATGCCCTGGTCCGACCGCGACGTGCCGCGGACCCTGCTGCAGATGCTGGCCTCGACCGCGGCGGCCTTCCCGGCCCACAAGGCGGTCACCTTCCAGCTGCAATCTGGCCCCCGCGACCGGGCCCATACCCTGACCTGGGCCGAGCTGCATGCCCGCACCTGTCAGGCCGCGAACCTGTTCCGCAGCCTTGGCGTCGGGCGCGAGGACGTGGTGGCGCTGATCCTGCCCAACAGCCTTGAGACCGTCGTGGCGACCCTTGGCGCGATGATCGCCGGGCGGGTCAGCCCGATCAACCCGCTGCTGGAGCCCGAACAGATCGCCGCCATCCTGCGTGAGAACGACGCCCGCGTCGTCGTCACCCTGAAAAGCTTTCCGCGCGCCGACGTGGCGCAGAAGGCTGCCGAGGCGGTGCGCCATGCGCCCTGCGTGCACACCGTCCTGGAGGTCGACCTGCAGGACTACCTGTCGCCGCCGAAATCCTGGATCGCCGGGCTGATGCGGCCGAAGCCGGGCCCTGCGCATCACGCCGACATCCGCGACTTCAACGACGAGCTGGACCGGCGCGGCCGGCGCCCCGAGTTCGAGGACCCCGAGGACGATCGCATCGTCGCGCTGTTCCACACCGGGGGCACCACCGGGATGCCGAAGGTGGCGCGCCACCTGGCTTCGGGGGTGATCTACAACGCCTGGATCGGGGCCACGCTGCTGTTCGACGAGAACGACAGCATCATGTGCCCGCTGCCGCTGTTTCATGTCTTCGCCTGCCAGGTCATGCTGATGGGGGCCTGCATGTCGGGGGCGCATATCGTCTTCCCGACGCCTGCCGGCTACCGGGGCGAGGGGGTCTTCGACAATCTCTGGAAGCTGTGCGAGCGGTACGGGACCACCTTCATCATCTCCGTGCCGACCGCAATCTCGGTGCTGATGCAGCGCCCCGTCGATGCCGATCTCTCGACCGTCAAGCTGGCCTTTTCGGGCTCGGCGCCGCTGCCGAAGGAGCTGTTCCGCCGCTTCGAGGAGGCGACCGGGGTCAAGATCCTGGAAGGCTACGGGCTGACCGAGGCGACCTGCCTGGTCTCGTGCAATCCCGATGTCGGACCGCGCAAGCATGGCTCGGTCGGGGTGCCCTTCCCCTATACGGAGGTGCGCATCTTCGACCATTCCGAGGAGCCGCCCCGCGAATGCGCCACCGACGAGGTGGGCGAGATCTGCGTCGCCAGCCCCGGCGTGTTCCCCGGATCGACCTATACCGAACCCGCCAGGAACCTCGGGCTGTTCCACTATGACCGTTACCTGCGCACCGGCGACCTGGGGCGGCTTGATGGCGACGGCTACCTGTTCATCACCGGGCGCAAGAAGGACCTGATCATCCGCGGCGGCCACAACATCGACCCTGCCGAGATCGAGGAGGCGCTGCTGTCGCATCCGGCGGTGGCCTTTGCCGGGGCCATCGGCCAGCCCGATGCCCGCCTCGGAGAGCTGCCCTGCGCCTATGTGGAGCTGGTGGCCGGTGCCTCCGTCACGGAGCAGGAGCTGCTGGAGCATTGCCGCCGCCATGTCCACGAACGCGCCGCCGCGCCCAAGCACGTGGAGATCCTGCCGGCATTGCCGAAAACCGCCGTGGGCAAGGTCTTCAAGCCGGCGCTGCGTCAGCGCGCGATCACCCGGGTGCTGGATGCCGCCTTTGCCGAGGCCGGGCTGGCGCTGCGGGTTGCGCAGGTTGTCGATGACCGCCGGCGCGGCCTGACGGCGGTGCTGGAGGCTTCCGGGGCCGCACCGGACGAGGCCGCTGTCGCTGCGCTGATGGAGCGTTTCACGATTCCCTGGAACTGGGTCGGGACGGAGACGGACGCACCGGAGGAAAGCCGCGCGGCTTCCTGATCCGCGGGGGGGCAAAGCGCCCCGCGCGGCGCGGCCTTCGGTCATCGACCGGGGGCTGCCCGCCTGGGGGTGTGGCAGCTGTTCCCTTGAACGGAAACAGGATGCAACGGGCTGAACAGATCACCCCAAGCAATGCAATTCGGCTGCCAGAGATCTGACAAGTCTTTGATTTTTGGTGATTTGTGGTGCCGCAGGGGAGGATTGAACTCCCGACCTCACCCTTACCAAGGGTGCGCTCTACCACTGAGCTACTGCGGCGTCCGGCGGACCCTGAAAGCCTCAACTTTCGTCAGTCCGACTGTCCGTGTCAGCGTCTCCGCCGACCGTGAGCGGGTATCTAGCGGTGAACTCCGAAGGGCGCAAGCAGAAACTGGACGCTTTTTTTCGGCTCCTTTACAGAAGGCGCATGAGCGATAGATCCCCCCATGAAAAGGGCCTGCAGAGCAGGGAAGACCGGCTGAAGGCGGCCCTCAAGGCGAATCTCGGGCGGCGCAAGGCACAGGCCCGGGCACGCAAGGCAAACGAGTCGGGCGAAGAAGACGCGCGCGACGACAAGAACAAGGATTGAGAGAGCAGATGGATTCGATTCTGGTGACGGGCAACGGCCCTCTGAACGGGCAGATCCCGATCGCGGGGGCGAAGAATGCCTGCCTCACGCTGATGCCGGCCACGCTGCTTTCCGAGGAGCCGCTGACGCTGACCAATGCGCCGCGTCTGTCGGACATCCGGACCATGACCACCCTGCTGGAATCGCTGGGTGCGGAAGTGACCCGGATGCAGGACGGCAAGGTGCTGGCCATGTCCAGCCATGACCTGAACAACCACCGCGCCGATTACGACATCGTGCGCAAGATGCGGGCCTCGATCTTGGTGCTGGGGCCGATGCTGGCGCGCGAGGGCCATGCCATCGTGTCGCTGCCCGGCGGCTGCGCCATCGGGGCGCGCCCCGTCGATCTGCACCTGCGCGCTTTGGAGGCCATGGGCGCCGAGCTTGAGCTGAAGGAAGGCTATGTCCATGCCAAGGCGCCGGGCGGCCTGAAGGGCGGCATCTACGAATTCCCGCTGGTCTCGGTCGGGGCGACGGAGAACGCGCTGATGGCGGCGACGCTGGCCAAGGGCACCACGGTGCTGAAGAACGCCGCGCGCGAGCCCGAGATCGTCGATCTGGCCCAATGCCTGCGTCGCATGGGCGCGCAGATCGAGGGCGAGGGGGCCTCGACCATCACCATTCAGGGCGTCGACCGTCTGGGCGGCGCGACGCACCCCGTCGTCACCGACCGGATCGAGCTGGGCACCTACATGCTGGCCCCCGCGATCTGCGGCGGCCGGGTGGAGCTGCTGGGCGGGCGTCGCGATCTGCTGGCGGCCTTCTGCGACAAGCTGGAAGAGGCCGGCGTTTCGGTTGAAGAGACCGCGCAGGGCCTGGCGGTCGAGCGCCGCAATGGCCGGGTGAAGGCCGTGGATGTGGTCACCGAACCCTTCCCGGGTTTCCCGACCGATCTGCAGGCCCAGATGATGGCGCTGATGTGCACCGCCGAGGGCACCGCCGTGCTGGAAGAGAAGATCTTCGAGAATCGCTTCATGCACGCGCCGGAACTGATCCGCATGGGCGCCAATATCGAGGTCCACGGTGGCCATGCGACCGTTCACGGCGTGCCCAAGATGAAGGGCGCACCGGTCATGGCGACCGATCTGCGCGCTTCCGTCAGCCTGATCCTTGCAGGTCTGGCCGCAGAAGGCGAAACTGTGGTCAGCCGCGTCTACCACCTCGACCGCGGATATGAACGCGTCGAGGAGAAGCTGGGGGCCTGCGGAGCCAAGATCGAACGGATCACGGGGCAGTAAATGACCGAAGACGCACGTTTCGAAGACGCCCGCGAGGCACCGCTGAACCTGGGCGCGCTGGAGCCCGAGGACCTTCAGGTGATCTCGGCGCTGGTGCAGGATGCCATCGTTCCGCTGAAGGAGATGCGCTTTCTCAAGCAGGAACGCCGCTTTGCCCTGCTGGTGAACCGCTTCCGCTGGGAAGATGGCGGGCGCGACCGACACGGCGCCGAACGGGTCCAGTCGATGCTGGTCTTCGAGAACGTGCTGGGGGTCGCGGGGCAGGGGATCAGCCGGGAGGATCCCGAGACGATCCTCTCGATCCTCTCGGTCGATTTCACCCCGGATGCAGAACCGCCGGGCGGCACGCTGGTGCTGACGCTGGCAGGCGATGGCGCGATCCGCCTGACCCTGGAGGCGCTGGAGGTGCGGCTGCGCGACGTGACGCGGCCCTATCGTGCGCCTTCGGGCAAGGCCCCGGACCACGGGGTCTGACACGACCTTGAGGCGCGGGCGCCCCCCCTGTAAGGAGGGGCGAACCGCGCCGGAGGGTCCCATGCCGCAATTCCTGTCCACGGCTGACGCCGATTTCGAAACCCGTTTCACCGCGCTGCTGAACGCCAAGCGCGAGGACAGCCCCGATGTGGACGCGGCCGTCGCCGCGATCATCGCCGATGTGCGTGCCCGTGGCGATGCCGCCGTCATCGACTACACCTCGCGCTTCGACCGGCTGGAGCTGACGCCGGAAACGCTGGCCTTCTCGGAAGCCGAGATCGACGCCTACTGCGCCCAGGTCCCCCCGGCCGAGAAGCAGGCGCTGGAAACCGCCGCGCAGCGCATCCGCGCCTACCACGTCCGCCAGATGCCCGAGAACGCCTTCTGGACCGATCCCGATGGCGCCTCGCTGGGCTGGCGCTGGTCGGCGGTGTCGGCTGCGGGTCTCTACGTGCCGGGCGGGCTGGCCTCCTATCCCTCTTCGGTGCTGATGAACGCCATTCCCGCCAAGGTCGCGGGGGTAGAGCGTCTGGCGATTGCCGTGCCGACGCCCGATGGCAAGGCCAACCCGCTGGTGCTGATGGCCGCGCGCCTGGCCGGGGTCGACGTGATCTACCGCGTCGGCGGTGCCCAGGCGATTGCCGCGCTGGCCTATGGCACCGAAAGCATCCGCCCCGTCGACAAGATCACGGGCCCGGGCAATGCCTTCGTGGCGGCCGCCAAGCGCCGGGTCTTCGGCAAGGTCGGCATCGACATGATCGCCGGCCCGTCGGAAATCCTGGTGATCGCCGACAGCGACAATGATCCCGACTGGATCGCGCTCGACCTGATGAGCCAGGCCGAGCATGACGAAAGCGCCCAGTCGCTGCTGATCACCGATGACGCCGCCTTCGGTCAGGCCGTGGCCGAGGCCGTCGAGAAGCGCCTTGAGACGCTGGAGCGCCGCAGTATCGCCGGGGCAAGCTGGCGCGACTATGGCGCGGTGATCACCGTGCGCGACATGGACGAGGCCACGGCCCTGTCCAACCGCATCGCCCCCGAACACCTGGAGCTGTGCGTGGCCGATCCGCAGGCGCTGGCGGAGCACTGCACCCATGCCGGCGCGATCTTCCTGGGCGCCTGGACCCCGGAGGCGATCGGCGATTACGTCGGCGGGCCGAACCACGTGCTGCCCACTGCGCGCTCGGCACGATTCTCCTCCGGCCTCTCGGTTCTGGACTTCCTGAAGCGTACGACCTTGGCACAAATGACGCCTGCGGCGCTGCGTGCTATCGGACCGGCAGCCGAAACCCTCGCGATCTCGGAAAGCCTTGAGGCCCATGGCCTTTCCGTTCGGGCCCGCCTGAACAAGCTGAACGACACCCCCGAAGGTTGAGGCCAAGGCGCCACAGGATCGCGCAAACGCGTTTACCGTTTGTTAAGATTTTGTGGCGTTTTTCTGCGATGCAGCATAAGTTGCTCGCAGGAAAATCCACAACCCGAGGGGATCCGATGCTCATGTCTCGCATCACCCATATCGAACTGGACGACCGCAATCTGCCGCCCCCGACCCCGGAGATCGAGCAGGAGCGCCGCGTCGCCATGTTCGACCTGATGGAGGAGAACTCCTTCACCCTGCCGAAGCGGGATGATCGGGTCGTGCCCGAGGGGCCCTACAAGGTGGGTCTGTCGATTCGGGAAAAGCGGCTGGTCTTCGATATCCGGACCGAGGACGGGGCGGAGGCCACCACCTTCCTGCTGTCTCTGGGCCCGTTCCGGCAGGTGGTGAAGGATTATTTTGCGATCTGCAAAAGCTACTTCGATGCAGTCAAGAATCTGCCCCCCGCGCAGATCGAGACCATCGACATGGCGCGCCGGGGCATCCATGATGAGGGCGCGCGCGTGCTCGTGGAGCGTCTCGAGGGCAAGGCCATCGTCGATCATGACACGGCGCGCCGATTGTTCACGCTGATCTGCGTGCTGCACTTCGGAGGTTGAAGCGACTTGCCAGCGGAACGTCCGCAATCGGTGTTGTTCTGCTGCGATCACAACGCGGTTCGATCCCCCATGGCAGAGGGGATCATGAAGGCGTTCTACGGGCGCGACATCTACGTCCAGTCCGTCGGCGTCCACAATGATCTGGAAGTCGACGGCTTCTGCATCGCGGTCTGCGCCGAGATGGGCGTGGAGCTGGAACGCCACCGCTCGCGCTCTTTCGAGGAAATGCAGGAATGGGGGGACGATCTTTCGTCCTTCGATCTGGTCGTCGCCCTGTCGCCGGCCAGCCAGCGCTCGGCGCTGGAGCTGACGCGGCATTTCCACCTCGAGGTGGAATACTGGCCGATCATGGATCCCACCGGGATCGGCGAAACCCGTGATCAGAAGCTGAATGCCTACCGGCAAAGCCGCGATCAGATCATCGAGCGCCTGAAACGGCGGTTCGGAGAACCGCCCAAGCGCTGACTTTCCAAGGATATCCTGATGACCGACACCATCCGCCGCTATTTCGCGGCCTTCAACGCCGGTGACACCGACGCCATGCTGGACTGCCTGTCCGAGGACATCGCGCATCATGTCAACGAGGGCCAGATCCGTCGCGGCAAGGCGCTGTTCGCGGAATTCAACGCCCACATGACCCGCAGCTACCGCGAAACCCTGACCGACATGGTGATCTTCGAGGCCGAGGGCGGTCGGCGCGCGGCGGCAGAGTTCATCGTCAACGGCACCTATCTTCAGACCGACGCGGGCCTTCCCGAGGCCCGGGGCCAGACCTACCGCCTGCCGGCGGGTTCGTTCTTTGATCTGGATGAGGATGGTCTGATCTCGCGGGTGACGACCTATTACAACCTGGCCGACTGGATCCGTCAGGTCTCGGCGTGAAGGTCGAGGTGCTGACCGGCGCCCGGCTGGAAGGCGCCCTGGACGACGTGGCCCGGCTGCGCATCGCGGTGTTCCGGGACTGGCCCTATCTTTACGAGGGCACTCTGGAGTACGAGCGCGGCTATCTGGCCGACTACCTGTCGGAAACCGCCGTGGTGGTCGCGGCCTTCGACGGTCCCCTAATTGTCGGTGTCGCCACCGGCATGGGGATGGAGGCACATTCGGACGATTTCGCCGCCCCCTTCGCCGGGCGTCCCGAAGCGCTGGAACAGGTCTTCTACTGCGCGGAATCGGTGCTGCTGCCCGACTACCGGGGGCAGGGGATCGGACATGCCTTCTTCGATGCCCGCGAATCCCATGCCCGGGCGCTTGGGCGCCGCTACAGCGCCTTCTGCGGGGTCCAGCGCCCCGCCGATCACCCGGCCCGGCCCGCGGACTACCGCCCCCTTGACGGTTTCTGGCGCAAGCGTGGCTATGCCCCGCTGCCCGGGGTCGTCGCGACCTTCCACTGGACCGATATCGGTGCGGCCGAAGCCACGCCGCACCCGCTGCAATTCTGGATGAAGAGCCTCTGATGAAACTTGCCACCGCCGCCTATCCGCTTCACGCCTTCGAGGACTGGTCCGCCTACGAGACCAAGCTGACCGCCTGGGTCGCCGAGGCGGCCGGGGCGGGGGCCGAGTTGCTGGTCTTCCCGGAATATGCCGCGATGGAGCTGGCCACCCTGGGCGGGGCCGGAGCCTGCGCCGATCTGGAACGCGCCAGCCGCACCGTCTCGGATCTGTTCCCGAAGGTGCATGGGCTGCACCTGGCGCTGGCGGCGCGCTTCGGCGTGCATATCCTGGGTGCCTCGGGGCCGGTCTACCTTGAGGACGGGATGCTGGTGAACCGCGCGCATCTTTACACCCCGACCGGGCAGATGGGGTTCCAGGACAAGCTGATCATGACCCTTTGGGAGCGGGATCCCTGGGGCGTCTCGGGGCTGGCGCCGCTGAAGGTCTTCGACACGGCGCTTGGCAAGATCGCCGTCAACATCTGCTACGACAGCGAATACCCGCTGCATGCCCGCGCGCAGCGCGATGCGGTGCTGCTGCTGGTGCCCTCCTGCACGGAGGCGCTGGAAGGCTACTGGCGGGTGCGCATCGGTGCCATGGCGCGGGCGCTGGAAAACCAGTTCATCAGCGTCATGTCCTCGATCGTGGGGGATTTTCCGGCGATCGAGGCCGTGTCGCAGAACGTCGGCATGGGCGGCGTCTTCGGCCCTCCCGATGCCGGTTTTCCGCCCACCGGCGTTCTGGCCGAGGGGAATTTGAACCAGCCCGGCTGGACCTATGCCGAGGTGGACCTTGCCCGGGTCGCCGAAGTGCGCGAGAACGGCAACGTGCGCAACCGCGCGCACTGGACGGAACAGCCCGGCGGGACGGTCGCAGGACCCGAGCCCGTGGAACTTTGCGTTCTTAAGTAGATTCAGCCTTGAATTTTCGTCGAACAAGGCTCATTTACGCGCCATCCGTTCCGTGGGAACGGATTCCCTCAAATATGGAGTACACATGGCCAAGGAAGACATTCTCGAATTCCCCGGCGTCGTGAAGGAACTCCTGCCCAATGCGACTTTCCGGGTCGAGCTCGAGAACGGCCATGAGATCATCGCACACACGGCAGGCAAGATGCGGAAGAACCGTATCCGCGTCCTCGCAGGCGACCGCGTGCAGGTCGAAATGACCCCCTACGATCTGACCAAGGGCCGGATTAACTATCGCTTCAAGTAAGAAGCCTCCGCGCAAGCGGCACGACAGAATGCAAAGGGCCTGCCGGAGACGGCGGGCCTTTTTCTCAACGGGGAACAGGTTTTCCCCGCAGGACTTTGAGAGGCCCGCATGAAACTCATCCTCGGATCGGGCAGCCCCCGCCGGCTGGAGCTTCTGGCCCAGCTCGGGCTGGTCCCCGACGACATCCGCCCCCCCGACATCGACGAGACGCCGCTGAAGGCCGAGCTGCCGCGCCCCTATTGCCAGCGCATGGCCCGCGAGAAGGCCGAGGCCGTCGTCGCCACTGCCGATGAGCTGGTGCTGGTTGCCGATACCACCGTGGCGCTTGGGCGTCGCATCCTGGGCAAGCCCGCCGATGCCGGAGAGGCCGCCGCCTTCCTGCATGCGCTTTCCGGGCGGCGCCACCGGGTGATCACCGCGCTGGCGGTGAAGCTGGGCGATCGCCTCTGGGAGCGGGACGTGGTGACCCAGGTCAGCATGAAACGCCTCTCGGATATCGAGGTGAACGGCTATCTTGCCACCGGAGACTGGCAGGGCAAGGCCGGGGGCTACGGCATTCAGGGGCCTGCGGGCGCCTTCATTCCCTGGATCCAGGGATCGTTTTCCGCGGTGATGGGCCTGCCCGTCGCCGAAACCGCAACATTGCTGAGCGCCGCCGGCTGGCCGCTCTGGAGGGAAGAGGCATGAAGGGCAGCCAGATCGTCCTCGATCACATCGACATGGACGGCGAGACCGTCGAAGCTGCGGCGCTGATCGCGGAGGGGCGGCTTCAGGATCTGATCGTCGATCACCCCGACCAGCCCGCGCCGGGCGCCATCTACCGTGCCATCTGCGACCGTCCCGTGAAGGGGCAGGGGGGGATGTTCGTGAAGACCCCCGAGGGCATGGGCTTCCTGCGCCAGCTGCGCGGCTATGCGCCGGGCCAGACGGTCATGGTGCAGGTCACCGGCTATGCCGAGCCCGGCAAGGCGCTGCCGCTGACCACCAAGGTCCTGTTCAAGAGCCGCTATGCCATCGTCACCCCCGGCGCGCCGGGCATGAACATCTCTCGCGCGTTGAAGGACGACGACCTGCGCGACGAGCTGACGGTGATCGCCCATGAGGTCTTCGGATCGCATCCGGTGGCCGAGCTGGGCGCGGGGCTGATCCTGCGATCGGCCTGCGAGGGCGCCGACATGGAGGACGTGGCCGAGGATATCGCCGCCATGGCCGATCTGGCCGCGCAGGTGCTGGCCGACGAGGGCAGCGAGGCCGAGCTGCTGGTCGATGGGCCCACCGCCCACGAGCTTGCGCTGCGCGACTGGCCGCAGTCCCAGGTCAGCGATCCCGGCGCCAAGCCGCTGGCCGCCTTCGAGGCCGAGGGCGTGCTGGATCTGCTGGGCCCGTTCGGCACCGAGGCGCCGCTTTCGGGCAGCGGGTCGCTTTTCATCGAGGCGACGCGGGCCTGCGTTAGCATCGACGTGAACACCGGCGGCGACAACAGCCCGGCGGCAGGCCTGAAGGCCAACCTCAACGCCGCACGCGAGCTGCCGCGCCAGTTGCGGGTGCGCGGCCTTGGCGGCATCATCTACCTCGACCTCGCGCCGATGGGGAAGAAGGACCGTCGCCAGTTCGAGGGGGCCATCAAGGCGGCCTTCCGCGCCGACCAGATCGAGACGGTGCTGGCCGGCTGGACGCCGCTTGGCAATTTCGAGCTGCAGCGCAAGCGGGACCGTTTGCCCCAGGCCGGAATTCTTGCGAAGCTGATGGCATGACCTGCCCGATCTGCTCTGCGAAAACCGATCCGAAGTACCGGCCCTTCTGTTCCAAGCGCTGCGCCGACATCGACTTGTCGCGCTGGCTGGGCGGCGGCTATGCCGTCCCCTCGACCGATCCCAAGGACATCGAGGAAGCCCTGGATGCGCTGGAGCAGGACCTGCTGAAGGGCCCGCCTTCGGGACGGCTTTCCTGAACAGTCTCAGGGGGTTGTAAGGTAAACCTGTCCGGGGGTGATTTTTTCGAAAAAGCCTCTGGACAGGACCGGCGCCCTCACTTAGAAGACGCCTCACCCGAGGACGACAACAGCGTCCTCCCCGGTGCCCGGGTAGCTCAGGGGTAGAGCAGTGGATTGAAAATCCTCGTGTCGGTGGTTCGATTCCGCCCCTGGGCACCACTTCTTACCTAGAAGATCATCAAGACGCGTCCTTCGGGGCGCGTTTCTTCGTTTCGGGCCTGCGGTTGCCGCCGGGCCTCGGCTTGGCATCCGCGCAAGGGCCGGGGATCCGGGCAGGGGCGCCCGCGAACGGACCCATGGCAGGCCCGTCCGGCGGCTTTGGTTGTCTGGCAGGTTGGGGGCGGGCGCTCAGCTCAGCGACAGGTCGCGCTTCACCGTCTCGATGGCATGGCGGGCCCGTTCGGCGGCTTCTTCCAGACCATCGGCCAGCTGCGCAAGCATCGGGTCGTCATAGTTGCGCCGCAGGATGTTGGCGCTGCTGGCACTGATGCCCGAGATGTTCGCCATGGCATGCAGTGCCTCGCCCAGGCGCTGCATCAGCGGATCCGGGCCGGCCTCTGCCGCCTCCGCCTCCGAGACCTCCAGCAGCGTGGAGACGGTCAGCGCGCTCAGGACCTGGCCGTCCTGCCATTCCAGCGGCAGGACCTCGACGTCCCAGAGGGTGGGGTAGGGTGTGCCGTGGTAGAGGGCGCGGAACCGCGAGGCGGAGCCCTCGAAGGCCGCGGCCACCGCGATCTCTGTCCGCTCCTGCGCCATACCGCCCCACAGGGCGCTCCAGGTGCTGCCGCAGACCGAGGCCTCCTCCAGGCGGAACTGGTCCAGGCCGCGCCGGTTGATCGCCATGACCTCTCCGGCGCGGTTCAGCACCGTCGCGCAGAGCGGGTTGCGTTGCGCCAGATGGTCACGCATCACGGAAACGGACCGCGCCGTCAGCTTTTCCGGGTCGAAGACTACCACCATCACCTTTATCCTCACGTCACCGCGAGAGATATACGCCGGCGGATTGTCGCTTTCCAAGCGCCGAGTGATTACCCGGCGGTCAAATCGCCCGCCTGTGCCCGGGTGAAGGCGGCGGCCAGGGAACTGGCCGAGAACGGCTTCTGGACGACGACGCAGGGCGGGTAGGCTTCCAGCAGTTCGGGCGTGGCGCCATAGCCGGTCGCCAGCACGAAGGGCGTGCCCATGGTATGCAGCCGTTCCGCCACCGGGATCGACTGTTCCTCTCCGAGGTTGACGTCGAGCAGGGCGAAATCGACCCGGTTGTCCTCCAGGAAACGCAGCGCGGCCTGCACGCCGGAAAAGATCTTGACCTCCTCGGCGCCCATGTCCTCAAGGATGCCGGCGGCGTCCATGGCGATGATCAGCGTATCCTCCAGCACGATCCCGGTGCCGGTCAGGCCCGTCGGGACACTGTCGCCGGCGGGGGCCGGGGCTGCCGCAAGCGCCGGGTCCGTTCCGATCGAGGAGATCACTTGCGCGGGCAGTCGGAAGCGCGCCTCAAGCCCGGTCAGCCGGTAGGAGACATCGGCATCGCCCTTCAGTTCATGCGGGATGGATCCCTCGATGATCATCGTGCCGAAGCCGCGCCGCTTGGGCGGGGTCACCGCCGGACCGCCGCGTTCGATCCAGGCCAGCGACAGGCTGCCGCCGGGCTCTTCCTTCAGGGTCACGTTGACCCGGCCCGAGGGTTCCTTCAGCGCGCCGTACTTGACCGAATTGGTGGCCAGCTCGTGCAGCACAAGCGCCATGGTGGTGAAGGCCTGAGGCGAGATCATCGCGTCCGGTCCCTCGATCACCAGCCGCTCGGCGCCGCCGCTGGCATAGGCGGCGATCTCGCAGCGGATCAGGGCGCAAAGCGAGGCGGGCTCCCACTGTTCGCTGGTCAGCTGGTCATGGGCCCGGGCCAGCGCGTGGATGCGGCCATCGAGGTTCTGGGTGAACTCCTCCATCGTGCGCGCCGAGGAACGCGTCTGCGCCAGCAGCCCGCGCATCAGGTTCAGGATGTTGCGCACCCGGTGGTTCAGCTCGGAGATCAGCAGCTGCTGCTGTTCCTGGGCGCGCTTGCGTTCCAGGTTGGAGGCATCGGTGATCTTCAGGAAGATCTCCAGCAGGACGATGCGCAGCAGCTCGGCGGAATGCAGTTCCTGGTCCGACCAGGCGACCGAGCGTCCCTCGACGGTTTCCTGCCAGATCTCGAAGCTGCGGCGCGGGGTCAGGCGGGTGCCGTTCGGGCCGACCTCCATGGCCTTGGCGGGTTCGCCCGCCCATTCCACGGTGTCGCGCACCTCCCGGCGGCACAGCACCAGATAGTCGCGCGGTCGTTTCGAGATCGGGATTGCCAGCAGCCCGGCACAGCGCCCGGCATAGTCGCGCGCCGGCGGATGCCCCGCCGACAGCCGGTCGGTGGCGTGGACGCCATTGCCGATGCTGCGATCAAGATAGCGCGCGAGCGAGCGGAACTCCTCTTCCGAGGGGGTGCGCCCGCGGGCGTGGAACGTGTCGTTCTCGAACAGGATGATGCCGTCATGGGGAATCACGCCGGCGATGTCCTCGGACACGGCCATCAGGCTTTCGGACAGGCCGTGGCCATCGGCCATCTGCGCCATCAGCCGGGTCTGCAGGCGGTTGGTCTCGGATTCGGCCTGCTTGCGGCGGGTTTCCTCAAAGCGGCTCAGCTCATAGGCGAACATGTGGGCGAACATCTCGATCGCGGTGCGCCGCTCGTAGTCGATGTAATGCGGCGTGGCATTGTGGCAGGCGAAGAGGCCCCAGAGCTCTCCGTCCTTCATGATCGACACCGACATCGAAGCCCGCACCTTCATGTTGCGCAGGTATTCGATATGGATCGGGGACACGGCGCGGGTCACCGCCAGCGACAGGTCGAGCGGCAGCCCGCCATCGTCGAGCCCCGGACGCACCGGGCTGCCGGGATCATCGACATCGGCGATCAGCCGCAACAGGGAGCGCTTGTAGAGCGCGCGCGCCTGCACCGGAATGTCGGAGGCCGGGAACATCAGCCCGTCGTAGCGGTTCTTCCCGTCCAGCCGGCTTTCGGCGATTACCCGGCCCGACAGGTCGGGCTGGAACTGGTAGACCATCACGCTGTCGAAGCCCGAGAGGGCCTGCAGCGCGCGGGCGGCGTCCCGGGCCAGCGCGGTCAGCCCGCGATCGCGGCGCAGGGCGGCGATCTGGGGATAGACCTCGGTCATCAGGTCGCGTTCGGAGCGCGCGTGCTTGGGCTCCAGCTCGATCAGGATATGGTTGCCGGACTGGTGCAGGCAGATGTCGTAGGTGCCCCGGCGCGGGCGCAGCGGCACCGCGAACAGCCGCACCGCGCCATCGCGGTTTTCCAGCCCGTGCAGGTTGCGCCGGATCAGCGACAGCCCCTCGGGCGAGATCAGCTCGGACAGGGGGCGGCCCAGGGCGGCGCAGCTTTCCACCCCGAAGATGGCCAGCAGGTTGTCGGAGGCATGTTGCACGATCCAGTCCGAGGAGACCGCCAGCAGCGCGCCGTAGGACTGCACCCGGCCCAGCAGGTGGATCGGCTCTCGGTCGCAATTGGTCAGATCGGTGGCGGCCTCAGGCGATTGCGGCATGGTCGGGGGCTCCGGTCGGGTGGGGCTGGGCAAGGGCGGCGCGGCGGAAAAGGTCGAAGGCGGTGCAGGCCTGGTCGATCAGCCGCAGCGCCTGTTCGGAAGCCGGGTCGATGGCGTCCAGCTCGGCGCACAGGGTGCTCCAGGCGCGGCCATGATCGGCGGGGGCGAAATAGCCGGGGATGCGGGTGTCGGGCAGATGCTGGGCCAGCCGGCGGCGCAGCAGTTCCGTGCCCAGCCGCGATCCCAGCACGATGTAGCGCACCGCCAGCGGATCACAGGAGACCGGCGCGGGCAGGGGGGTCCAGGGCTGGTCCAGGGCAGCGAGGTCGGCGTCGAGGATCCGGCACAGCCGGTCCGGCAGGATACGGGCGGGATCGTCTGCAGGCAGCCCCTGGGCAAGTGCGCCGAGGCCGCTGCGTTGCGCCGCCAGGAACCAGCCCAGCCGACCGGTCATGTCGGCCTGGAAGGGGGCAAACAGCGTCTCCGTCTGGTCGTGGCTGGAATGCGTGGCAAGACGCAGCTGGTGGCGAAAGCCCGAGGTCTGTTTCGGTGCGGGAAATTCCCGGCCTGTCTGTCGTCCCAATCGTTGTCCCGTCCGGTGATCTGGCTGCCGGCCCGGCGAAAATATCCGGGCCATTCGCAATCAACGCGCGGGACGGCCATCCGGTTCCCGCGGGGCCTGCATTTTTTCGACGGGCCGGCGCAGGGGCGGAGAGGCGCGGCGAAAGACAGGGTGACGCAGGGAAAAAGATGCGGAGCGAAAAATACCTCTTGCGTGGTCCGGGCAGGGCGGGTACATCGCCCCCCACGACGCGCTGGTAGCTCAGTTGGATAGAGTACTTGACTACGAATCAAGGGGTCGGGGGTTCGAATCCTCCCCAGCGCGCCACTTCCCTCATCTGAGGTGTGAGGCAAAACTGACTTTCATGTCAGGTGCCTGCCCCGCAGGAAGACCTTCCGGAACACGAAGTGGCGTTGCCCAACTGAGCGCATGATCGCAAGGTCAGGATCTTCCTGCCTGTGTCTGATCCCGGGCGTCTCGTTTTGCCAGGAACCTCTTGGCCATCCCCGGAAATACCTTTCCTCAGTTGCCGCTGACTGTGACCTTGCTGCGTTCGAGTCTGCATCGTCCATGCCGCGATTCGGCGGCGACATTGCTTTCCTATTGATCGCCTCTTCCGTGGGGAGGGGGATTGAGGAATTGGCGCAGCTGGCGGGGTGTGACGTGGCCGCATTCAGGGGGCCAGCTCCGAACAGGCCCTGGGATCTTCCCTTGAGGTGCCATCGGTCGGGACCCAATGGATGACGATTTCACCGACGTCGCCATCTGGAGGGGCTTCGGCATGTCGCAGCCATCGACGCCTGGGCACGCCGGATCGAAGGCTGGCGGGCTCGACACCCCGGAACAGGCTGTTCAGGATTCCCGCACGCTCAGGGGCGCGGGCCTCGTCCCCCTTTCGGACCGCGGGCCGCAATATCTGTCCATGGGCGACGCCGAGCGCTTGGGTGGTCATGCGCGATTGTACCGGAACCCATGGCGTAGAAATGGCGCATCATCGGTGCCTCCCTGGGCCGCGTCGACGGCAGCTCTCCCTCTCGGGCGATTGCTTCGCACTGCCCTGCCGGGGTGTGGACTTCGCGTTGGCCGAGGCGATCAACGGCCTCTTCGGGGGCGGGGGCATCCACCGTCGCGGGCCGTGGCACAACTTCGGGGCTGTCGGATATGCCGCCCTCGAACGGGTCGAGTGGTTCAGCAACGTTCGCAGTCTCTCGGAACAATGGCCTTCGCCTGCTCCCCCTGCTCAAGCCAATCGGGGCCATCCCTTCGGCGGAAGCAGGGGTAAACTTCCACGCCGCTGCGGAAATTGAAGACATGGCCGCATCACGAATCCCGATCCCCCTCCCGGCTTTTGTTTCATGCGCTGATCGTGCTGCTCTACCTCTTCCTGCTGCTGCCTGTCGCGGCGGTGACCTATGTCAGCTTCTTCGACAGTCAGTTCCTCAGTTTCCCGCCGCCCGGCTATACTTTTCACTGGTTTGCCAATGCCCTGGATCAGGCCGATTTCGTCAGCGGCTTCCTGACCAGCACGCAGGTCGCGCTGGTGGCCACGGTGATCGGCGTCGTTTCGGGGGTGCTGGCCAGCCTGGCGCTGGTGAAGTTCGACTTTCACGGCAAGGCGGCGATCAAGGTTTTCCTGATGGCACCGCTGCTGGTGCCGGGCATCGTGATCGGCACGGCGCTTTATGTCTTCTTCCTGCAGATCGCGCAGATGACGGGCTATAACGCGACCCGGTCGATGGCGGGACTGGTGATTGCCCATGTCATGCTGACGATCCCCTGGAGCGTCCGCCTGATCGTCGCCTCGATGGGGATGCTGGACCGTTCGGTCGAAGAAGCCGCCCGCAACCTCGGCGCCAGCGCCTGGACCGCCTTCTGGCGCATCACGCTGCCCCGGATGCGCTCCGGCATCGTCGCGGCGGCGCTGTTCAGCTTCGTCGTCAGCTTCGAGAACCTCGAGGTCTCGGTCCTGCTGGTAAGTCCCGGCAACACGACCCTGCCGATTGCCATGCTCCAGTACCTGGAATGGAGCATGGATCCGACCCTGGCTGCGGCCAGCACCATCCAGATCCTCATCATCGGGGCGCTTCTGCTGATCTCCGATCGCTTCGTCAAACTTTCGCAGGTGGTGTAACCGTGGCTGACCTCAATATCCGTAACCTCCAAAAAGACTACGGCAATTTCAGCGCGGTGGATGGTGTCAACCTGACCGCGGGGGCCTGCGAACTGGTCGCGCTGCTGGGCTCGTCGGGCTGTGGCAAGACCAGCTGCTGCGCTCGATCGCCGGGTTCGTGCCCGTCACCTCGGGCCAGATCGAGATCAACGGCCGCGATGTCACCCGGCTGGCCCCGAACAAGCGCAACACCGGCATGGTGTTCCAGAACTAGGCCCTGTTCCCGCATCTGACGGTCGAGAAGAACGTGGGCTTCGGTCTGGAAATGCGCGGGATCACCGGCCCCGAGGCCGCCCGGCGCATTGCCGAGGCGCTGGAGCTGGTCTCGCTGGGCGCCTATGGCCACCGCTATCCCAAGGAGCTGTCGGGGGGCCAGCAGCAGCGCGTCGCGGTGGCCCGCGCGCTGGTGGTGAACCCGGATGTCTTCCTGCTGGACGAGCCGCTGTCGAACCTCGACGCCAAGCTGCGCCAGAGCGTCGGCATGCAGTTGCGCGACCTGCAGAAGTCGCTGGGCCTGACCACCGTCTTCGTGACCCATGACCAGAAGGAGGCCCTGATGATGGCCGACCGGCTGGTGATCATGCGGGCGGGCAGGGTGGTGCAGGAGGGCAGTGCCGAACAGCTCTACGCTGCGCCCGCGTCCTATTTCGTGGCGGATTTCCTGGGCCATTCCAACGTGCTGACCGGCAAGGTCGTGCCCGAGGGCTTCCTGTCGGCGGGTGGCACGCTGTTCCGCTGCGACAGCGCCGGGGTGCCGGCGGATCGCGTCATGATCCTGCGACCCGAGAACCTGATCCTGGGACCGGCCGCGACCGGGCTGCCCAACAGCTTCGAGGCGCGGATCCAGTCCATCACCTATCTCGGGGCGCAAAGCGAGGTGGCCCTGGCCCTGCCGGGCGGCGACCTGCTGGTCGCGACGCACCAGAACCGGACCGGCGACAGCCTGACGCTGCGGGTCGGGGACAGGATCGCCGCCGGCTGCCGGCCCGAGGCCGTGCAGCTTCTGGTCGACGACATGACAAAAACCAACTGATCCACAGGAGAGACAAGAATGACGATGACGACCCGCCGCGCCTTCCTGGCCGGCACCGCCGCCGCAGGGGCCACCCTTGCAACTCCCGGCCTGCTGCGCGCGCAAAGCGGCGGCAAGGTCGTCGTGGGCACCTGGGGCGGCGACTATGCCCGCCTGCTCACCGACGAGGTCCAGCCCGCCCTGCGCAAGACCGCCGACTATCGCCTGGTGCTGGACACCGGCGGCGCGACCGCCCGCAAGACCAAGCTGCTGACCGCAGCGCGCGTCGGCGGCGGCGCGATGGACGTGACCTGCCTGTCGGACACCGACATGTACCAGATGTACGCGCAGGACATCCTGACGCCGGTCGCGGACCTGGACATCCCGAACTACGCCAACGTCTTCGACACCTTCGCCAGCGACTACTCGATCCCGCATATCTACAGCGGCATGGTCATCGTCTACGACACCACCCAGGTCAGCAAGGCGCCGACCTCCTACGCCGATCTCTGGACCGAGGAATACCGTGGCGCCGTCGGCTTCTCGGACATCCTGTTCAATCCGCTGCTGCTGGCCGCCTCGCTGGCCCATGGCGGCGGCGCGACGGACTTCGACACCGCCAAGGAGGCCCTGATGGAGCTGAAGGCCGCCGGCGGCGGGGCCAAGGTCTATCCCTCGAACGAGGCCATCGCCAACGCCTTTGAAGCCAAGGAAATCAAGGCAACCCTGATGTGGAAGGCCCGCGCCTACCAGTGGAGCAAGGCCGGTCTGTCCGTCGCCGCCGCCACCCCGTCCGAAGGCGCCATCCCCGTCACCTTCAACGCCGCCGCGACCCGCTTTGCCGAGAACCCGACCGGGGCCGCTGCCGTGCTGAACACCATGCTGGACCCGGCGATGCAGCTGGTCTTCGCCAAGGCCATGGGCTATCTGCCGACGGTCTCGAACGCCGAGATCCCGGACGAGATGCGCCAGACGCTGGGCTTCACCGATGCCGAGCGCGAGGCCTTCGTGCACCCCGACTACGGTTACGTGGCTGCACAGCTGTCGGACACGCTGACCTGGTGGAACCAGACCTTCAAGGCGTGATGATGGCGATGTCCAACCTCAACGCCCGGCGGATCGGTTCGGTGGCAGGTCTCCTGTCGCCGGCCACCCTGCTGGTGCTGGGCAGCCTCGTGCTGCCCATGCTGACCCTGCTGCGGTACAGCTTCAACGCCTATGACCCGATCGTTCTGATGCGCGAGACCTTCACGCTTGAGAACTATCTGCGCTTCCTGGCCGAGCCCTATTTCCACGAGGTGATCCTGACCACGCTGGCCGTGGCCCTGGTCTCGACCTGCGGCAGCAGCATCCTGGGCTTCCCGATTGCCTATTTCCTGGCCCGCACCCAGAGCCGGTTCAAAAGCCTGCTGGTGGTGCTGGTGATCTTCCCGTTGCTGGTGGGCAACGTGGTGCGTGCAGCCGGCTGGATCGCGCTGTTCGGCTCTCGCGGGGTGATCAACGTCACGCTGATGAAGCTCGGCCTGATCTCCCAGCCGATCGAGATCATGTATACCGACTTTGCCGTCATCATCGGCACGCTGTCGGTGGTCCTGCCCTTCATGATCCTGACCCTTCAGGGGGTGATCGAAAACGTCGATTTCTCGATCGTGGATGCGGCGCTGAATCTGGGCGCCAGCCGTGCCAAGGCCTTCACGCGGATCTTCCTGCCGATGATCATGCCCGGCGTCCTGGCCGGTTTCGTGCTGATCTTCATCCTGTGCATGAACGCCTATGCCACGCCCTACCTGCTGGGCGGACCGGGCTACAAGATGATGGCCCCGGCCCTCTACGACCAGATTTCCTCGGCGGCGAACTGGCCCTTCGGGTCGGCGCTGGCCTTCATCCTGATGGCCGTCACCGTCATTTCCACCCTGCTGGTCACCCGGCTGACCACCCGTCGCCGCCGCTGAGCGCAGGCCAAAGACCTTAGAAAGAACGACCATGGGTTTCCTCTCTTCCGACGTATTCGACTATCGCCTCATGGGGCTGCGCGACGCGATGGGCCGTAAGGGCCTGGACGCGGTCATCCTGTTCGGCGCGGATTCAGAGTTCTATACCAACTGGATCGTCGACGTGGCTGTCTGGGAACGCCCGATTGCCGTCGTGATCCCGCGTGAGGGCGAGATTTTCGCCGTCCTGCATTCGCTGTCGACCAACCATTTCCGCTTCGCGCGGGAACGCAACTCGACCTGGCTGCAGGACGTGGAGTTCTACTACGAGCATCGCCGCGAGGGCGCGCGCCTCTACGATGGTTTCCACGATCATGTCGCCGACCGCCTGCGCGCCCGCGGCCTTGACGGGGCCCGGTTCGGCCATGACGGCGCCGTCGGCCACATGCAGAAGATCCTGGCCTCGCTGGGCAGCGGCCAGATGGCCCCGGTGGACGCGGACCTGCGCGCCCTGCGTCTGGTCAAGCACCCCGAGGAGCTGGCCCTCATGCGCGAGGCGGCGGATATCTCGGACTGGCTGCAGGACCGCTATCGCGAGAACATCCGCCCCGGCCGCCTGATTCAGGAGCTTGACCTCGAGATGCAGCGCCAGGCGATTGTCGAGGGCGCCCGCCGCTTTCCGGGACAGAACTGCGAATGGCGCATCTACACGCTGCGCGGGGATCACTCGGCCTCGCCCCATGGCAACGGCGCCCAGACCGGCGCCGCGATCCAGGAAGGCGATGGCCTGGTGAACATCCTGATCCCGCGCCTGAACGGCTGCACGGTCGAGAATGAGCGGATCTGGTTCTGCGGCCGCCCGAATGCGGAGCAGGAGAAGGCCTTCCATGTCGCGGTCGAGGCCCAGGAGGCCGCGATTTCCGTCATGCGCCCCGGCAATCCGGTCTGCGAAATCGACATCACCGCCCGCCGCGTGATCGAAGGCGCCGGCTATGGCGAGAACATCCTGCACCGCACCGGTCACGGCGTGGGGATGCGCGGGCACGAGTATCCCGCTGACACGGCTTTCAATGCGCGCCCGCTCATGGCGAACGAAGTTTTTTCTGCCGAGCCCGGTATTTACATCTGGGGCCTTGGCGGTTTCCGTATGGATGACACCGTCGTTGTCGGCGATACACCCGAGGTGCTGACCAAGGCGCCCAAGGACCTGGCAAGCCAGACGGTCCTCTGACACCTTGCCCCCATCCGCCGACCGGATGGGGGCCCCATTCATCGGCGGCGAGGGAGAGAGCGATGAGCGAACCACGACAGGCACGGCAGACACAGGCGGACAAGTCCGCCGCGATGCAGCGCCGTCTCTGCGAGGCCACGCTGGAGACGCTGGCCGAGGTCGGCTACGAAAAGCTCAGCACCACGCTGGTCTGCGAAAAGGCCGGCGTGTCGCGCGGGGCGATGACCCATCACTTCAGCTCTCGCAACGCCCTTTTCGCGGCGGCCTTTGCCCATCTTCTGGCCAAATGGCGGGACGAGCGCAAAGCCTATTACGATGCGATGCCGCCGGGCGTGACCATCTCGCTGGCCGAGCAGACCGAGTATCTGTGGCAGCATGTCTTCGGCACGCCGACCTATGTTGCCTCGCTCGAACTGATGCTGGCCGCGCGCATGGACGTGGAATTGGGGCAGTTGCTGCGCGATATACTGGGCGAGTGGCGGGATCTGCGGGACGCGCGCCTGATCGGGGCGCTTGGCGGGGATCCGGACGATCCCGTGTCGCTGCAGTTCATCCGTCTGAATTCCTGCATGTTGCGCGGGATTGCCGTTCACATGGCCTTCGACAAGAGCGAGGAAGAGCGCGAGACGCTGCTGGCCTCCTGGCGCGACTTCCTGCGCGCCAACGACGACCGCTTGCCCTGGAACCTGCCCGGGGTGATGGCCTAGTCCAGCGCCACGCCGCTGGCAGGGCCCCCCGGCCTGCGCCCGGACGGTTTCGGAGACCTTTCTGGTCACGGGGCCCTTCCTGCGCGCGATGCTGCGGGCATCCCCCACGCCCGCCACATCTTCGGCACGCTGCCGATGCCGGATTATGCCACATCAGGCGGGCAGGTCGGGATGGGCCTGCCGTGCCGCCGCACGACCGCCTCTGGCCGAGGCTGTGTGAAAACGGGCCGGCAGGGGCTCACGGCTGCTGGTTTACCCGGTTGCTCACTTTCAGCCGCCTCCGACGCCCTTTGCGCGCGTTACGGCTTGGTGATCCCTTTCAAGCAATGCGTTACGGCGGCGCTTGAGGTGCGACAGCCCCCGATCAGGCGGCAATGGCCCGCATCAGGCCCCGAATGCCGATCAACGCGACCACCCGCTTGATGTTGTAGGCAAGGACATTCAGCGCCATTTCGCTGCCGACGTTCTTCAGCCTCCGCGTCAGGAAATGGGTGTGCCCCATCCAGGCCTTGAGCGTGCCGAATGGGTGTTCAGCCGTGCAGAGGCGCAGGGTCATCCGATCGGCCTCTCCACCC
>NZ_JAHIAB010000015.1 GCF_018760365.1 Pseudooceanicola endophyticus | reverse complement strand
TGCGGCGGATGACGTTCAAAAGTCCCATGTGGATCACTCCGGAATCCCCCGCTGCAAGCTGCGTCGCGGGGAGGGTCACATGGGTCAATTCTCAATGGAAATTACGCGCGCTCCCGGGTCAGTTCTGCTTGGAAATCAACAGCTTATCCAAAAATTCTCGAAAGTCCCGTGGCCAAAGGGCGAATCCGTTGGCTGTTGCGCCACCGGGTTGCAGCGTCTGAGCGGCTTTTCGCGCTGTCAGGTACTGAGCCTTAATGTCAGCTGCCTTCTTCGGCTCCAAGCGTATCCGCACGCCCAGCAGGCCGCTAGTCCAGGTGAGCGTTGGGATTAGATGCGCGACATGGTGCAACTCGGACGTGTCCGCATGGAGCCAGACGTCGAGAAACGGAAGTTGGGCCAGAAGCGGACTGAGATCCGCCTCAGCCTCCTGTAACCAGGAGCCCGCAATCTTTTCGATCACGGGCCAGTTTGAGGCTGTCACATCACGCGTGTCGATACCTCCACGATCCTTCAGGAATTTGCGCAGCGCCTTCATGGCCGATGTCTTGCCGCTGTTGTTGGCCCGACGAGCAGGGTCTGCTTGTCCGACATGTCCAGACGGGCGCGCCGCAATTTGCGAAAATTGAAAATTTCAATGCGTGCAAGTTTCATAATGCATGCGTCCCCTTCGCAGAAATTGCTGCGCAGATGCCTGTATATACACTTATTCTGTGAAATTATGGGTCTGCCGAGCCGCCATTGTCCCTGCAAAATCTTAGATGCCTAGCTATTCGCTTCCCGTCCTCTGTGTGGAGCATATCCGTGTCCGGCGGAGTGTCCGATTCCGTGGTGGATCTCAGGCAAGTTCGTGCTTGCGGCGAACTTCCCCTTCCCGCCCATTTGCAAATAGGACGGGTCCCGGATCTACGTGGATCTTCGTTAGAGCGTGCTTTGCGGCGTCGCAGCTGCAGTGGACCGCTCATCCACGGTGTCGTGGGGCATAATCTGGAAGGCCACGGTCGGAAGAACGAAGCTGTCGTTCCTGTTCCGCCATCTTTCAGTCATGCCGCTGCGCTCGTAATGGAAGGAGCGCTGTGTCCACGGTCACATTATCTCGGCACCGACACAATATTCTTTAAGCGGGGCTTAGCCTCGGTCAGGTTTTGGGATGGATTGAGGCCGGTCGCTTATCGGGCGGGTCATACTTGCGTTCGTGAGTCTCATCACTTTGCGCCCTCCCGATCATCGGGACTGCCGTTTCATGCAGCGCACTACATTGAAAAGTTGGAGTGGTTTCTGGAGAAGAATGTCTCCAACCTAGATGGCGCTGTCGTAAGTCGGTTGCGCGTTGCTTGCCTGGCCACGCCTATTGTGGGGTAGTCGGAGTCAGATCAACAGATGACAGCGTGAAATGTACCGAGTTTTCCGGAGGCTGATTTCGGTGAGTTGTGCTGCCATGTTTGCCGTTTCCAGAGCCGTGCGGAAGTCTGCCTCTGCAGGTGGCATGTGGCTGATCGGTTCGAGCAGGCGGCGGTTGTTGAACCGGTCGACCCATTCGAGGTGGCATGGTCGACGGCATCGAAGCTGCGTCAGGGGCCCTGGCGGTGGATTGCCCCGGCCTTGAAAAGACCTTTGATCGTCTCGGCCAAGGTGGTGTCACAGGAGGCACCGACGCGAGCGACGGAGGGCTCGATCCGGCCTCGGCCCACCTGATCGATAGATATTGCGCGCCGTGATCGCCATGATGCTCGGGCCGGCACCCGGCTGCCGCTGGTGAACCGCCGATCCCAAGGCGTGGCGCACGAAGCCTGATGCGCTGTTCGGCTTCCCCGCCAGCCGACGATGCGACGGGCGAAGGCGTCGCGCATGAAGGATGAGGGGCCCGTGCGCCATCGCTTCGCGCACAACCCCGAATGAGACGCCCCGCCCTTGCCAGGGGGCGACTTCGGTGAAATCGCTGACCCAAAACAGGTTTGGCGCAGGCACCCCGAAACTGCCGGTTCCTCCTGTCCAGCGGGCCCGGGGCCTTGTTGTCGGGGATCCCCGTCTTGAGCGGCTTGGCCCGGATGATACCTTGAAGACCCATGCCCTTCATCCACTGCCCGGCAGGGCAGTGCGAAGCAATGTCCCGAGAGGGCGCCGGGCCACCGTGCAGCGGGCACCCGCGAAGCCTTCCCGATCCAGCTGTCGCCAGAGATCTTGCGCATGCCGCAGACGCGCCAGGTCTTTTCTAAGACGTGCCCGATCTCGGGGCGCAGGGCTGCGTCGCGCCGGGTACGACCCGACACCCGGGCCGGCTCGGCCTGCTTGGTCAGGCGATCGCAGCAGCTGGATGGGGCAATCGGCAGCCCCCTGCGGATCGGCTCGCCCCCCGTGCGCCTCCCGTTCGTCGGTGAAGCAGGCCATCCCTTCGACCGGCGGCCGGGCTCTGCCATCGCAGGATGGGCCGACGCTTTGCGAAGGATCCCGTTCGCATGGCGCAGCTCCTGCGCCTTCAGCCGGTCGGCCATCCCGGTCGCAATGACCGCCCGCTGGCCGCTGTCGACCTCGGCCCGCTTGGCCCCCTCATTGAACATGTTCGCAGCACAGCCGATCTTCGCCACGCTTGGCACGATCACCTGACGGCGAGTGCCATCTGGCCGCTGTGATCCAGGACCATCAGAACCGCACGCGCGCGCAGGTCGGGGGAAAACCTGTTTCTCGTCCCGTTCATGATGCGCCATCCTGCTCAGCAGTTGGAGCCTCCGGCAAACATGGGGCGGTTCACACCTCTTGAGGGCCCTTGCCGAAAAGGCCGGGCCCGGGGCATGCCGCTGCAGGGCCTGCCCCGGGCTTCAAGGGGCCGTTACGCAGCCTGAACCTGCATGTTCAGGGGGGCGCCGCCGGCCACGATCTCGATCAGGCGGTCGATGTTGGGATGCGCGCCGGGGCGGTTGCGGGCGTCCTGGGTATGTTCGGCAAAGACCTCCAGCCCGTGGGCGGCGGCCTCGGCGGTCAGGGCGCCAAAGCTTTGCTGCAGGTACTGGTAGACGGCAAGCGAGCCCTGCTTGCCGGGCTGGTTCTCGATCGAGGCCACGAGGGCGCCGCTCGGGTCGGTCAGGTCGAGACGGGCGAGGCCCTCGATCGACGGCAGCAGGGCCAGGTTGTCCTTGAACGAAGCAGTGGGCTGGATCATCGCCAAATCCTCTTGGGGCTAGTGTCGCTGCGCATGTAGCAGCCCGGGCGGGGCGGCGCCAAGACGCGGCGGCGCCCCCCGAGTGGCGGGAGATCGGCAATCCGGCGCTGATGCCCGTCCGGCCACTCGCCGTTCCGGCGGTTCTTCGCTACCGGTGGGGCCTGCGCCGAACGGCTCTGCGGAGCCGCGCCCGGGCGGTCTGAGGCGGCGCTTCTCTAAGAACGAAAGCAAGACGAGATGAAATTATCGGAGCTCCTTGTCGTATCGACCTTCCTGGCGTCCCTTGCGGCACTCGCTCTCCTGTCCTTCTTCAAGCCCTGGTACGGGTTGCCGGGAATCGGGCTTCTGTTCGTGGTCTTCGCGCTGGTGGTGCTGCTGATCCGGCGGGCCAACCGACCGACCTCGGCGCGGATCGCGGCGATGCGGATCCGGCACTGAAGGCGGGGCCTTCAGCCAGGTTCCAGACATGAAAAGACCCCCGGCACGGGCAGTGCCGGGGGTCTTTTGCTGCGGGTCGGGCTCAGGCGGTCAGGGCCAGGGCGCCACCGCCCAGCAGGGCCTGGATCAGCAGGGTCACGGCCCAGAAGGCGGGATATTCCCAGCCGCCGTTTTCATTGTTGAACCAGAAGCCGTTCTTGCCATGGGCCAGGATGGCAGCGCCCAGCAGGGTCGGGATCAGAAGCAGCGCGACCAGGCTGGTCTGGAAGCCCAGGATCAGGGCGATGCCGCCCAGGGTCTCGGCGGCGATGGTGAGGTAGGCGAACCAGCCCGGCACACCGAGCGAGGCAAAGAAGCCAGCCGCGCCCTTCGGCGTGAAGACGAAGTATTTCAGGTAGGCATGGGCCAGGAAGAGCCCGCCAAGGCTCAGCCTCAGCAGCAGGGCGGCCAGGGCGATGGCGGTTGCGGAACCGGCGCCGGCGGCGCCGAGGAGGTTGGAAGAAAGGTCGATCATGGTCTTGTCCTCGTCAGGGCCGCGCGGATGCGGCGTTGCGTTGAGGGCAGGGATAGACCTGTCTGATTGCGCTTCATACGTTGAAGGTGTGGAATTACTTACCGCAAGACGTTCCGAATTGAACCTCGGGCGCCGGAATGGGACCCGAACGATGTTGACCCGGGCGGGGCAGGGACGCGGCGCCCTTCGGCCTGGTGGTCGGGATCTGTGTCCAGTTCCTGCCCCTGGCGCCGCGCGGTCGTCGTGGGCATGATCCGGGTCACCCGGCCCGGCAGGCTGATCCTGGTCCATGGCGACACGCCCGCGCAGATCGCCCATGGCACCGGCGGCCCGAAGGCGGTCGGGCAGCTTCATGCGCGAGGCGCTCCTGCATGAGGTCTTCGCCTTTTGCGAGATCCCGGAACTGCGCCGCTACGAGGTCTGGCCGCACGGGGGCCGGGCCATTCCGGGACCTCGGCACCGATCGACCTACTGGCCCGGCGCTGAGCGCGGCCAGGGCCGGATCCGCAGCGCCCGCAGCGCGTTCAGAATCACCGCGACGTCGATCCCCTCCTGCAGGATCGCTCCCTGCACCGGGCTGAGAAACCCGAAGGCGGCGGCCAGCATGCCCAGCACCGACAGGCCGATCCCGGCGACAACGCTTTGTAGCGCGATGCGGCGGGCGGCCCGGGCGATGGCAATGCCGGCGGACAGCGGCGCGAGGCGGTCGACCAGCAGCACCACGTCGGCGGCCTCGGCCGAGGCGGCGGCGCCGCGCGCGCCCATGGCCACGCCGACATCGGCCAGCGCCAGCGCCGGGGCGTCGTTGACCCCGTCGCCCACCATCATCACCGGGCCCGCCCGGCGTTCCTGGCGCACGAGCGCCACCTTCCGGTCCGGTGTCAGTTCGCTGTGCAGCCCGTCCAGCTCCAGCCCCCGGGTGACCCGCGCGGCGATATCGGCCTGGTCGCCGGTGGCCAGCAGCAGCCGGCGGATGCCCTAGCGTCGGAACCCTGCCAGGGTCTCCGGCACCCCGGGGCGCAGCAGGTCGCTCAGGATCAGGTGCCCGGCCAGCACGCCGTCGATGGCGACCGCGACCAGCAGCGCGCCGGGGGCCGCGCCTTCGGGGCGGGGCGCGCTCACGCCGATCCGCCCGGTCACGAAGGCATGGCCGCCGACGATCACCCGGTGCCCGTCCACCTGTCCCAGCATCCCCTCTCCGGCGCATTCGGTCACCTCCGAGGGGGCGGGCAGGGGCAGGTCCCGGGCCCGGGCGGCGGCCACCATCGCCTGGGCCACCGGATGCTGGGAGGCCTGGTCGAGGGCGGCAGCCAGGCGCAGGATCTCGGGCGGATCGGGGCCTTCGCGGCGCAGGATGGCCGAGATCTGCGGCCGTCCCTCGGTCAGGGTGCCGGTCTTGTCGAGGATCAGGGTGCGGATGCCGGCCATTCGTTCCAGCGGCCCCGCGCCCTTGATCAGCACCCCCATCTGGGAGGCCCGGGACATCCCCGCCACCAGCGCCACCGGCACCGCCAGGATCAGCGGGCAGGGGGTGGCGACCACCAGCACGGCAACGGCGCGGATCGGATCGCCACTAAGTCCCCAGGCCAGCGTCGCGATCCCCAGGGTGATGGCCAGGAACCCCAGGGACCATCGGTCGGCCAGCCGCGCCATCGGGGCCCGGTCGCGCTGTGCCGCCTCGACCAGCCGGACGATGCCGGCATAGGTGCTGTCGCGGGCGATCCGGGTCGCGATCAGGTCGAAGGCCTCGCCGGCATTGGTGGCCCCGCTCATGGCCGGGGCGCCCTGTAGCCGCCGGCTGGGCAGGGATTCACCGGTCAGCGCGGCGGTGTTCAGGAAGGCCACCTCCGAAGCCAGCGTGCCATCGACGGGCACCACGTCGCCCTGCCGGATCAGCAGCCGGTCGCCGGGGCCGATCACCTCCAGCGGCACCTGTTCCAGCCCCCCGGCGCCGTAGCGCGTGGCATGGCGCGGCACCCGCGACAGCAGCGCGCGCATCTCGCGCCGGGCCCGGCCCTCTGCGAAGGCCTCAAGGCGGGTGCCGCCGGAATACATCACCGCCACCACCGCCGCGGCCAGGGTTTCCCCGAAGGCCAGCGCGGCGGTCATCGACAGCGCTGCCACGATGTCCAGCCCCGGGCCGCCGCGGCGCAGGCTGCGCAGGATCTCGGCCAGCAGGCTCAGCAGGGCGGGGGCCGTGCCGGCGATCCAGAAGCCGTGCGCGATCCCGGGCTGGCCGGCCAGATGCGCCGCCAGCCCGGCGCCCAGACCCAGGACCGCCAGCGCCAGAAGCGCGCTGCCCTGCCATTCGGACCGGTCTGCCTGCATGCTGCCCTCCGCGCATCACCCCGGGCGCCCCCGGCGGTCTGGTTCACTATCGCCGGGCCTCCCCGTGCCGTCGAGCCCGGCCTTTTGTCGCTGCCGGGGCCATTTTGGCGCCGGGTGCGGGCGGGCGCTTTCCGGCGCGGCCCTTGAACTTGGCGCCCGAATGGGCAGGTTTCAGGAAAGGGTCCGGTTGCGTCCGGGCCGCCGAAGCCAAGGAGCCTCCATGACCACCTCCCCTCTCGATCCCGTCCTTCTTGCCCGCCTGGCCGATGTCTCGGTGCAGGTCGGCCTCAATCTCCAGCCGGGTCAGGATCTGGTGCTGACCGCCCCGGTCGAGGCGCTGCCGCTGGTGCGTGCCGTGGCCGCCAGCGCCTACCGTGCCGGCGCCGGTGTGGTCACGCCGATCTTCTCGGATGACGAGATCGCCCGTGCCCGGTTCCGCAACGCTTCCGACGACAGTTTCGACAGGGCGCCGAACTGGCTGTACCGCGGCATGGCCGAGGCCTTCGAGGGCGGCGCCGCGCGCATGGCGATCGCCGGGGCCGACCCGATGGCGCTGGCCGCCGAGGACCCCGAGAAGGTGGCCCGCGCCAACAAGGCGAATTCCCTGGCCTACAAGCCCGCGCTCGAGAAGATCTCGACCTTCGAGATCAACTGGAACATCATCGCCTTCCCGACCGCCGGCTGGGCGCGCCAGGTCTTCCCCGACCTGCCCGAGGCCGAGGCCATCGCGAAGCTTGCCGATGCGATCTTTGCCGCCAGCCGCGTGAAGAACGACGATCCGGTCGCCGCCTGGGCTGCGCATAACGCCGCGCTGCGCACCCGCTCTGCCTGGCTGAACGAGGAACGCTTCGAGGCGCTGCATTTCACCGGCCCCGGCACCGACCTGACCGTCGGGCTGGCCGAGGGCCACGAATGGCACGGCGGGGCCTCGACCGCGCAGAACGGCGTAGTCTGCAACCCGAACATCCCCACCGAAGAGGTCTTCACCACGCCCCACGCCCACCGGGTCAACGGCACGGTGCGCGCGACCAAGCCGCTGTCCTACAACGGCAATCTGATCGAGGAGATCCAGATGCGCTTTGAGAACGGCCGCGCCGTCGAGGCGCGTTCGGCCAAGGGCGAGACGGTGCTGAACCGGATGCTCGACAGCGACGAGGGGGCCCGCCATCTGGGCGAGGTCGCGCTGGTGCCCTACAGCTCTCCGATCTCGCAGACGGGGATGCTGTTCTACAACACCCTCTTCGACGAGAACGCCGCCTGCCACATCGCCATGGGCCAGTGCTATTCGAAATGCTTCCTCGACGGGGCCTCGCTGAGCGCCGAGCAGATCGCGGCGCAGGGCGGCAACAGCTCGATGATCCATGTCGACTGGATGATCGGCGGGCCGGACACCGATATCGACGGGATCCGTGCCGACGGCACCCGGGTGCCGGTGTTCCGCAAGGGCGAATGGGCCCGCTGAGGCCCCTGAAAGCGTTCCGGCGCGGCGTCCCTAGCGCGCCGGGCCTTCAGGCTCAGGCAGGCTCAGGCCCGGCGCAGGTCGGGCCGGCCCTCTTCCACGGGGCGGCCATTGGCGCGCCATTCCGGAAAGCCTTCCTCAAGCCGGCGCACGTCGTAGCCAAGCGCGCGCAGCCGCGCCACCAGGCGGAACGAGGAAATGCAGTAGCTGCCCCGGCAGTAGGCCACGATGGTCCGGTCGCGGGGCAGGGTCTTGAGCAGGGTCTCGACCGTGCCGTCGGGCACGCAGATCGCGCCCGGCAGGTGGCCCAGGGCATATTCGTCCTCGGGGCGGGCATCCAGCACCACCACGCCTTCGCCCAGCCGGGCCTCCAGCTCATCGCGGGTGACCGGCTCCAGCGCGTCCAGATTCCAGAAATAGTCCGACAGGATCTGCTGCATCGCCGCGCTGTTGGCCTCGGTCAGGGCGGTCAGCGCCTGAAGCGCCGCCAGCGTCTGGTCGTTGCTGAGCCCGTAGAAGGCGTGCTTGCCGGCGCGGCGCACGTCGACCAGCCCGTTGCGCCGCAGCGCCTGCAGGTGCTGGGAGGTATTGGCCACCGACATCCCCGTCAGCTCGGCAAGGCGATCGACGTTGCGTTCGCCCTGCGACAGCAGGTTCAGCAGTTCCAGCCGGTGCGGATTGCCAAGCGCCCGTGCCATCTCGGCCATGCGAGAGAAAATCATCTTCCGGGGACTGGTGGTTTCCAAGACATCCTCCTGCGGTCGGTCGCAATCATAGAAGACCGTTTCTAATTGCGTCAATGCAGCCGCCCCGGCCCCGGTCGGAATTGACACTCCGCCACGTTCAATGAAACACTTGAACGTAACAAGCGGGGCGATTTTCCGACAAATTATTTCAATAAAACAAAATGTTGGATGATGTCTTTCCGTCCTGCGATCCTGCGCGGACCCGGTCCGCCCGAAGAGTTGGAGCTGACATGTCTGACAAGACCATTGCCGTGATCGGTCTGGGCAACATGGGGGGCGCGATGGCCGCGAACCTCGTCAAGGCGGGCTACGAGGTGCTGGGCTTCGATCCGGTCCCGGCGGCCCAGGCCCGGGCGCGGGAAAACGGCATCGAGGTGACGGCAGACGGTCCAGCAGCCGCGGCCCGCGCCGACATCATCCTGACCATGCTGCCCAACGCCACCTATGTGCGCGAGGCCTGGGCGGCCCTGCTGCCCGCCGCGAAGCCCGGCGCGCTGATCGCCGACAGTTCGACCGTGGATGTGGAGACCGCGCGCGCCCTGCACGCGATGGCCGCCGAAGCCGGCCTGCAAAGCGTCGATGCGCCAGTCTCGGGCGGGGTTGCGGGGGCGCAGGCCGCCAAGCTGACCTTCATGCTGGGCGGCGCCGATGAGGCCGCCGAACGCATCGCGCCGGTGCTGGCGGCGCTTGGCCAGAAGACCGTGCGCTGCGGCGACGCGGGCGCGGGCCAGGCGGCGAAGATCTGCAACAACATGATCCTGGGCGTGAACATCGTCGCCGTGTCCGAAGCCTTCGCGCTGGCGGAAAAGCTGGGCCTCTCGGCGCAGGCGATGTTCGATGTGGCCTCGGGCTCGACCGGCCAGTGCTGGGCGCTGACCAGCTATTGCCCGGTGCCGGGCATCGTGCCGACCGCGCCCTCCAACAACGACTACAAGCCCGGCGCGGCGGCGACCATGCTGCTGAAGGACCTTCTGCTGGCACAGGAGGCCGCCGGATCGGTTGCCGCCAACACGCCGCTCGGTACCCATGTCACCGAGATCTATGAGAAATTCGTCGCCGACGGTCATGGGGACGAGGATTTCTCGGCCATCATCAAATCCCTGCGCTGAGCGAAAGGTGATCCCATGAGCTATCCCGGCCCCCTGGTCAGCGCCGACTGGCTGAAGGCGCATCTGGACGATGCCGATGTCGTCGTGGTGGATGCCACCGTGCACCTGGCCGACACCGGGCGCGATGCCCGTGCCGAATATGGCGAAGGCCATATCCCCGGCGCGCTGTTCTTCGACCTCGACGTGATCGCCGATCCCGAGAACCCGCGCCCGCGCAAGATCCCCTCGCGCGCGCGATTCGAGGCGGAAGTCGGCAAGCTGGGCATCACGCCCGGCAGCCATGTCGTCGCCTACGACACGCCCGGCCTCTACAGTGCCGCGCGGGTGTGGTGGCTGTTCCGGCAGTACGGCTACGACAATGTCTCGGTCCTTGATGGCGGGCTGGTGTCGTGGAAACTGGCTGGTGGTGCGCTGGCTTCGGGTGTCGAAACCCGTGCCCCCGCGACCTTCACCGCCGGGCAAACCCGCGATCTTCTGGCGCTCTGGCCGCAGGTGCTGGAGACCTCGAAGGCCAAGGGCCAGATCCTGGACGCGCGCACCGCAGGCCGCTGGGCCGGCACCGAAACGGACCGCTACCCCGGCGCCCGCGCCGGTCACATCCCCAACAGCCTCAACCTCTACTGGGCCGAGCTGCTGGACAAGGAGACCCGCCAGATGCTGCCCGCCCCGGTGTTGGAGCAGAAGTTCCGCGCCGCCGGTGTCGATCCCGACCAGCCGGTGACGATCTCCTGCGGGTCGGGGCTGACCGCCTGCATCCTGGCGCTTGGCCTCAGCCGCATCGGGCGCGACGACTGGCGCGTCTATGATGGCAGCTGGGACGAATGGGGCCGCAACCATGATCTGCCGGTGGCCACCGCCGCCGAGGAAGGCAAATCCGCATGAGCCGCACCACCCTTGTTTCGGTCGAGGAACTTGCCGGCCATCCCGAATGGCGCGTCTTCGACTGCTCGCATTCCATGAGCGATCCGCAGGCGGGCCGCGCGGCCTATCAGGAGGGGCATATCCCCGGCGCGCTGCATGCCCAGATGGAAACCGTCCTGTCGGGGGAACGCACCGGGCAGAACGGTCGCAACCCGCTGCCCGATCCCCGGGTCTTCGCGGCCTGGCTGGGGCAGGCGGGGCTAAAGGCGGGCGACCAGGTGGTCTGCTACGACCGGGGCGGCAATGTCGCCGCTGCCCGGATGTGGTGGATGCTGCGCTGGATCGGTCATTCCGCCGTGGCGGTGCTGGATGGCGGGCTGGCAGCCTGGACCGCAGAGGGCCACGCCCTGACCCCCGAGGTGCCCAGCTTCCCGGCGACCGCCCTTTCGGCGCTGCCCGACAACAGCCGCTTTGCCGATCTGGCCGAGGTGGAGGCCTCCCTGGGCAACCCGGCGGTGCTGACCGTCGATGCCCGCGGTGCGGCGCGTTTCCGCGGCGAGGGCGAAACCACCGATCCCCGTGGCGGCCATATCCCCGGCGCGCTGAACCGGCCCTATACGCTCAACACCGGGGCGGACGGCCTGTTCAAGGCCCCCGAGGCGCTGCGCGCGGAATGGAGCACCCTGCTTGGCGCGCATCCCGCATCGGACATGATCGCCAGCTGCGGCTCGGGCGTCAGCGCCTGCCACAACCTTCTGGCCCTGGAGGTCGCGGGCCTGCCCGGCGCGCGGCTCTACCCGGGCTCCTGGAGCGAATGGAGCGCGGATCCCGCGCGCCCGCTCGAAACCTGATCCAACCCTAGGAGACAGTCGTCATGTCGACCCCCTGGACCGATACCCTGAAAGACATCCAGAAGAATTCCGCCCTGCTCAAGAAGGCCAATCCGGAGATCCTGGAAGCCTTCGGCGCGGTGCGTGAAGCCGCTCACCACAACGCGGCGCTGGACCCCAAGACGCGCGAGCTGATCGCGATCGCCGTCTCGGTGGCGCTGCACTGCAAGGGCTGCATTGCCTCGCATACATTCCAGGCCAAGAGGGCCGGTGCGACCGCCGAAGAGGTGGCCGCGGCCGCCGGCACCGCCATGCTGATCGGCATCGGCTCTGCCTATACGCAGAGCATCGATGTCATGAAGGCCTACGAAGAGTTCTGATCCCGGCGGGGCCACCCGGCCCCCGGATCGCTCCTGCCCCCGGGCCCGCGCGCCCGGGGGGATCACCCCCCCCCGCAATCTGGTGTCCCGGACCTCCGGCCCCGCGCAGCCCCCCTTGGGCCACGCGGCAGGCGGCGCTTGTCCGGCCTGCGAGAGAGACAAGAAACATGAGTGTTCTCATCGTCCTGGCGGCCCTCGCGGGCCTGATCATCCTGGCCTACCGGGGCCACAGCGTCATCCTGGTGGCGCCGCTCATCGCCATGGCGGCGGTGGCGCTGACCGATCCCTCTGCCGTGCTGCCGGCCTTCTCGGGCGTCTTCATGACCAAGATGGCGGGCTTCGTGCAAAGCTACTTCCCGGTCTTTCTGCTGGGCGCGCTGTTCGGCAAGCTGATGGAGATCTCGGGCTTCGCGCAGTCCATCGTGCAGCTGATGATGCGGCTTTTCGGGCCGCAGCGCTCTATCATCGTGATCACGCTGACGGCGACGCTGCTGACCTACGGGGGCGTGTCGGTCTTCGTGGTGGTCTTCGCGCTCTATCCCTTCGGGGCCGAGGCCTTCCGCCGCGCCGACATTCCCAAGCGGCTGCTGCCGGGCACCATCGCGCTTGGTGCCATGACCTATCCGATCGATGCGCTGCCCGGATCGCCGCAGATCCAGAACATCATCCCGACCACCTTCTTCGGCACCACCAGCTGGGCGGCGCCGGGGCTGGGGCTGGCGGGCTCGGCCTTCATCCTGGGGCTGGGGCTTCTGTATCTTGAACGCAGCCGGCTGCGGGCGGCGCGCAGGGGCGAAGGCTACGGCACCCATACCGCGCAGGAGCCCGAGATCCGCAGCGACCAGCGCCCGCGTTCCGCCGTGATCGCGATCCTGCCGCTGGTGCTGGTGGCGGTGGTGAACTTCGTCCTGACCCGCGCCTTCCCGGCCCTTCTGGGCGGCAGCTACACGCTGAGCCTGCCGGGCATGGCCAAGCCGGCCGCCATTGCCGTGGGGCCGCAGATCGGCATCTGGTCGGTGCTGGCGGGGATGGTCGTCGCCATCCTGTTCATCGTCGTGACCGCCTGGCCCGAAGTGCGCCGCCATTACCATGCCTCGGCCAAACCGGCGATTGCCGGGGCGCTGCTGGCGACCATGAACACCGCGTCCGAATTCGGCTTCGGGGCCATCATCGCCATCCTGCCGGGCTTCCTGGTGATTTCCCATGCGCTGAGCGCGATCCCCGATCCGCTGGTCAACGAGGCGCTGACGATCAACATCCTGTCGGGCATCACCGGCTCGGCGGCCGGGGGGCTCAGCATCGCGCTGGCGGCCATGGCGGATCAGTTCATCGCTGCCGCCAATGCCAACGGAATCCCGATGGAGGTACTGCACCGCGTCGCCGCCATGGCCGCGGGCGGCATGGACACCCTGCCGCACAACGGCGCCATCATCACGCTGCTGTCGGTCACCGGGATGACGCACCGCCAGGCCTACGGCAACATCTTCGTCATGACGCTGATCAAGGTGGCGGCCTCCTTCCTGGTGATCGCGCTCTACTACGCGACCGGGCTGGTCTGAGGCTTTCCCGAACAGTCCCACCCGAAAGGCCCGGTCCCCGCGACCGGGCCTTTTGCGTCTTTCCCAACGCGTGCCCCGCCTTACCTTTGCCGATGATGCAGAGGGGGAGGACGGCCATGTCCCTGGTTCTAGTGCTGGGCGACCAGCTTAGCCCGGCGCTGTCGGCGCTGCGGGCGGCGGATCGCCAAAGCGACCGCGTGGTCATGGCCGAGGTCGCCTCGGAAACCGGCTACGTGCCGCATCACCCCAAGAAGATCGCCCTTGTGCTGGCGGCGATGCGCAAGTTCGCCGCGCGCCTGCGCGCCGAGGGCTGGACCGTCGATTACACCCGGCTGGACGATCCGGAAAACTCCGGCTCCATCCCCGGAGAGCTGCTGCGCCGTGCGGCGGACAGCGGTGAGGCCCGGGTGCTGGCGACCCGACCCGGCGAATGGCGCCTGATCGCCGCGCTGGAAGAGGCGCCCCTGGACGTGACGCTGCTGCCCGATGACCGCTTCATCGCCTCCCTGGCCGAGTTCGATGCCTGGGCCGAGGGGCGCAAGCAGCTGCGGATGGAGTATTTCTACCGCGAGATGCGCCGCAAGTCCGGCCTGCTGATGGAGGGGGACCAACCCGCCGGCGGTCGCTGGAACTACGACAGTGAGAACCGCAAGCCCGCCCGCGACGACCTGTTTGCGCCGCGCCCGCTGTGGTTCGACCCCGATCCCGTGGTGGCCGAGGTGCTGGATCTGGTCGAGGCCCGCTTTGGCGCCAATTTCGGCCAGCTGCGCCCCTTCGGCTATGCCACCGATGAGACCCAGGCCCGGCAGGTGCTGGAGCATTTCATCACCCGGGCCCTGCCGATGTTCGGCGATTACCAGGACGCCATGCTGTCGGGGAACCGCTTTCTCTATCATTCGCTGCTTTCGCCCTGCCTGAACCTTGGCCTGCTCGACCCGCTGGAGGTCTGTCGCCGCGCCGAGGCCGCCTGGAAGGCCGGCCAGGCGCCGCTGAACGCCGTCGAGGGGTTCATCCGTCAGATCCTGGGCTGGCGGGAATATGTGCGCGGCCTCTATTTCCGCGAGGGGCCGGACTATGCGACGCGCAACGGGTTGGGGCATGAGCGCGCGCTGCCGCCGCTCTACTGGGGGGCGCCGACGCGGATGAACTGCCTGTCCCATGCCGTCGCCCAGACCGGGGAAGAGGCCTATGCCCACCATATCCAGCGCCTCATGGTCACCGGCAATTTCGCCCTGCTGGCGGGGATCGACCCGGCGCAGGTCCATGAATGGTATCTCTCGGTCTATATCGACGCCTTCGAATGGGTCGAGGCGCCCAATACCGTCGGCATGAGCCAGTTTGCCGATGGCGGCCTCATCGCCTCAAAGCCCTATGTCTCGTCCGGGGCCTATATCGACCGGATGTCGGATTACTGCGGCGGCTGCGGCTACGACGTGAAGGTGAAGGCGGGGCAGGGGGCCTGCCCGTTCAACCTGCTCTACTGGGATTTCCTGGCGCGCCACCGCGACCGCTTTGCCGGCAATCCCCGGATGGGCCAGATGTATCGCACCTGGGACCGGATGGAGGAGGTACACCGCAAGGCCGTGCGGGCCGGGGCGGCAGAGTTCCTGGAGCAGCTCGACGCCGGAGTGCCGGTCTGATCCGGGAATACGCACATTTTTTGAGCGTATGAGTTAATTTTTCGTTGCTATGCACCTGATGCAAGGCGGGTCTTCCGGGGCGGGTGTTGCTCGATCCGGGCGAACATGAGAGAAGGTCAGTACAGACGCTAACACAGCGACTGAAGAGTTTCCTGGGGCTCCTCCTCCTCCCTGAGCCTCGGAAATCGGCGGCAATCCCTCCTCCTCCTCCCTGGGATTGCCGCCACTTCTCTTCCCCCTTGATGCAGCGACCTTCGGGTCGCTTTTTTGTTGCCCATCAGGCGCTTGGCAGGGCCTGTCCGGGCTGATCGCGCCGCCAGGCCTCGGGCGTGATGCCCTGACGATCGCGAAACACGCGGACGAAATGCGACAGATCGCAAAAGCCGGTCGCCAGCGCGATCTCGGTCACGGAACGCTCCGACCGGTGCAGCAGGAACTCTGCCTGGGCCAGGCGAACCCTTAAGAAGGCATCGCCCGGCGCCAGGCCCAGGGCCTCGCGGAAGTGGCGCTCAAGTTTTCGGCGACTGACGTCGAGACGGTCCGCGACCTCGCTCACGCGGGGGGGGCTGTCGAGGTTCTGCTGGATCAGCGCCAGGGCACGGCGGACCAGCGGATCGCGGGTCTTCAGCTCCAGCGGGACGCCGGGCTGGGGATCGTCGGCGGCCAGCACCTCGTCGATGATCATGATGTTGAGGCTCTTGCGGGCGGCGGCGCGGCCGATGTGGCGATCCACCAGCCAGGCGGCCAGGTGGGCGGAACTGGCCCCCCCTGAACAGGTCAGCCTTTCGCGATCCACCACGAAGATCCGGTCCGAGACCGGGGTGATCCCCTCGAACTGGTCCAGGAAATCGTCGTGGTGGAACCAGCTGACGCAGCACTGGTAGCCCTGCATCAGCCCGGCACGGTGCAGGATGAAGGCGCCGGTGCAGACCCCCACCAGCGGCACGCCCGCCCGCGCGGCGGTGCGCAGGAAGTCGGTATAGGCGGGCGAGAGCCGCTCGATCTCGTCGATCAGCCCGCCGACCACCACGATGTAGTCGAAGCGCGAGGGGTTCCCCAGCCTCTCGTCCGGGCTGACGGCGATGCCGCAACTGGACCGCACCGGCTGGAGATCCGAGGACAGCACCGTCCAGGAGCAGTGAATCGGCCGCGAGCGGTCTCCCTCGTCCGCGGCGAGCCGCAGAACGTCTACAAAATTGGCAAATGCCGACAGCGTGAAGCGCCTTGCCAGCAGGAATCCGATGCGCAGGCGGGGTTGGGTCGGAGGGATCGTGCTCATGACGCAAAGATAACGTCAGGTTGGCGCAAAGATCCAGTCCGCCGCCGCCGCTTTCTGCGTAACTGGCAGCGATATCTCCCGACTCCCCCAGCAGGATGGCGCCATGACCAAGTTCTCTGCCCTGTCGCTCGTCAAGAATGCGCTTACCGGCCACAAGGGCTGGACCGAGCAATGGCCCGAGTGCGAACCCAAGAAAGAATATGACGTGATCATCGTCGGTGCCGGCGGGCACGGCCTTGGCGCGGCCTATTACCTCGCGAAGGAGCACGGCATCACCAATGTCGCGGTCATCGACAAGGGCTGGCTGGGCGGCGGCAACACCGGCCGCAACACGACGATCATCCGGTCGAACTACCTCTACGACGAAAGTGCGCGGCTGTTCGACCATGCCGTCGACATGTGGCAGGGCCTCAGCCAGGAGCTGAACTACAACGTCATGTATTCGAACCGGGGCTGCCTGATGCTGGCCCACAACGTGCATGACGTCCAAAGCTTCCAGCGCCACATCCACGCGAACCGCCTGAACGGCGTCGACAACCGCTGGCTGACCCCGGAAGAGTGCAAGGAATACTGCCCGCCGGTGAACATCGACAAGAACGCGCGCTACCCGGTGATGGGCGGGGCGCTGCAGGAACGCGCCGGCACCGCGCGCCACGATGCCGTGGCCTGGGGCTATGCCCGCGGCGCTGCGGCGCGCGGCGTCGACATCATCCAGAACTGCATGGTCCGGGCGATCCGTCGCGGTCCCGACGGCGCGGTGATGGGCGTGGAAACCGACCGCGGCTTCATCAAGGCCAAGAAGGTCGCCGTCTCGGCCTCGGGTCACAACACCATGGTCATGGAGACCGCCGGCGTCCGTCTGCCGCTGGAATCGATGCCGCTTCAGGCGCTGGTCTCCGAGCCGGTGAAGCCCTGCTTCCCCTGCGTGGTGATGTCGAACGCCGTGCACGCCTATTGCAGCCAGTCTGACAAGGGCGAGCTGGTGATCGGTTCGGGCACCGACCAGTACGTCTCCTATTCGCAGCGTGGCGGCCTGCCGCTGATCGAGCACACCATCGCCGCGATATCGGAGGTGTTCCCGATCTTCAACCGTATGCGGATGCTGCGGAAATGGGGCGGGATCACCGACAACACCCCCGACCGTTCGCCGATCATCGGCAAGACGCCGGTGAAGAACCTCTACGTGAACTGCGGCTGGGGCACCGGCGGCTTCAAGGCGACGCCCGGCTCCGCGCACCTGCTGGCCTATACCGTCGCCAAGGATGAACCGCACCCGATCAACGCGCCCTTCTCGCTGGAGCGTTTCACCACCGGCCGTCTGATCGACGAAGCCGCCGCCGCCGCCGTTGCGCACTGAACGAGGTCCGTCATGCTTCTGATCCATTGCCCCTACTGCGGCGAGACCCTGCCCGAGACCGAGTTCGCCTATGCCGGCGAGGCCCATATCGCGCGCCCCGAAAACCCCTCGGAGCAGACCGATGCGGAATGGGTGGAATACCTCTTCATGCGCTCCAACGTGAAGGGCGTCCATTTCGAGCGCTGGCGCCACATCCACGGCTGCGGGCGCTTCTTCAATGCCGCGCGCCACACCGTGACCGACAAGTTCCTGACGACCTACAAGGCGGGCGAACCGCGCCCCGACATCGAAGCGCTGACCGGCATCAAGGCCGGCGTGAAAGAAGGTGAGAAATGAGCACCTACCGTATCCAGGGCCGGGGCCGCGTGAACCACTCGGAGCCCGTCTACTTCACCTTCGACGGCAAGACCTACACCGGGCTGCGCGGCGATACCGTGGCCTCGGCGCTGCTGGCGAACGGCGTGCACCTGATGGGGCGCTCGTTCAAGTACCACCGCCCGCGCGGTGCCGTCTCGGCCGGTTCGGACGAACCCAACGCGCTGCTCGGCACCCGTCGCGGCAAGGGCCAGTTCGAACCCAACACCCGCGCCACCCTCCAGGAGGTGCGCGGCAACCTCGAGACCACTTCTCAGAACAAGCTGCCCAGCCTGAAGTTCGACATCGGCGCCATCAACGATGCCAGCTACATGATGTTCTCGGCCGGGTTCTACTACAAGACCTTCATGTGGCCGAAGTCCTTCTGGGACAAGGTCTATGAGCCCTTCATCCGCGCCGCCGCCGGTCTGGGCGTCGCACCGAGCGAGGAAGATCCCGACGATTACGCCGCGCGCTACGTGCATATCGACCTGCTGGTCGTGGGCGGCGGTGTCGCGGGGATCATGGCGGCGCTGACCGGTGCCCGTGCCGGTGCCAAGGTCGTGCTGGTCGACGAGACCGCCGAGATGGGCGGCGCGCTGCTTTCCGAACCTGCCGTCACCATCGGCGGCATGGCCGGCTGGGACTGGCTGGCCGCCGCGCTGGAAGAGCTGGAAAGCCTGGGCGTGCAGGTGATGACCCGCACCACCGCCATCGGCTACTACCACGAGAACATGGTGGGCCTGGTGCAGCGCGTCTCCGATCACCTGGACCATGTGCCCGAAGGGGCGCCGCGCGAACGGCTGTGGCGGGTGCGCGCCAAACAGGTCGTGCTGGCCCAGGGCGCGCTGGAAAAGCCGCTGGTCTTCGACGGCAACGACCGTCCCGGCGTGATGCTGGCCAGTGCCGCGCAGACCTACCTGAACCGCTACGGCGTCAAGGTCGGCAGCCGCGCCGTGGTCGTCACCACCCATGACAGCGCCTGGTACGCCGCCTTCGACCTGGCCGAGGCCGGCATCTCGGTCGCGGCCATTGCCGACATCCGCCCGAAGATCGACGCAGAGCTGGTCTCGAAGGCGCGCGCCCTCGGGATCGAGGTCCTGCCCTCCCATACCGTGATCACCACCCGGGGTCGCCTGCGGGTCAAGTCCGTCTCGGTCGCGCCGGTCAGCAACGGTGCCGTCGGCACCTCTCGGGTGATCCCCTGCGACGTGGTGCTGATGTCGGGCGGCTGGACGCCCTCGCTGCACCTCTTCTCGCATACCCAGGGCAAGCTGAAATGGGACGCCGAGGCGCAGGTCTACCTGCCTGACGTGAAGACCGAAGAGGTCGAGATCGCCGGGGCGGGCCGGGGCCTCTGGGGCTACGGCGCGGCCCTTGAGGACGGCGTTGTCGCCGGGCGTACCGCTGTCAAGGCGCTTGGCCTGCGCGCCACGGCCCGCGCGCCGGGCGTCGGCGTGGACCGCCCCGGCACCGGCATCATGGTCAAGGACCTGCCGACCAACGGCGATCCGGGCAAGGCCCGCGCCTTCGTCGACTTCCAGAACGACGTGACTGCCAAGGACATCCGCCTGGCCGTGCGCGAGGGGATGCGCTCGATCGAGCACGTCAAGCGTTACACCACCAACGGCATGGCCACCGACCAGGGCAAGATGTCGAACATGAACGGGCTGATGATCGCCTCGGATGCGCTTGGCAAGGCGCCGCCGCAGGTCGGCCTGACGACCTTCCGCCCGCCCTACACGCCGACCACCTTCGGCGCGCTGGCGAACTACGTGCGCGGTCACCAGTTCGAGGTGACGCGGAAGACCGCCATCGACAGCTGGGCCGAGGAAAACGGCGCGGTCTTCGAACCCGTCAGCCAGTGGCGCCGGGCCTGGTACTTCCCCAAGGACGGAGAGGACATGGCCGCCGCCGTGGCCCGCGAATGTGCCGCGACCCGCAAGTCGGTCGGCATCTTCGACGCCTCGACCCTGGGCAAGATCGAGGTCGTGGGGCCGGATGCGGTCGAGTTCATGAACCGCACCTACACCAACCCCTGGACCAAGCTGGCGCCGGGCCGGACCCGCTACGGCCTGCTGCTGGGCGAGGATGGCTACATCCGCGACGATGGCGTCATCGGCCGCCTGTCGCAGGACCGTTTCCACGTCACCACCACCACCGGTGGCGCGGCGCGGGTGCTGAACATGATGGAGGATTACCTCCAGACGGAATGGCCCGACCTGAAGGTCTGGCTGACCTCCACGACCGAGCAATGGGCGACCGTTGCGGTGAACGGCCCCAATGCCCGCAAGGTGCTGGAGCCGCTGGTCGAGGGGCTGGATATCTCGAACGAGGCCTTCCCGCACATGTCGATCGCGGAATGCACCGTGGCGGGCCTACCCGCGCGCCTGTTCCGCCTGTCCTTCACCGGCGAGCTGGGCTTTGAGATCAACGTGCCGGCTTCCAAGGGCCGGGTGCTGTGGGAAGCGCTGATGAAATCGGGCGCCGAATACGACATCTGCCCCTATGGCACCGAGACGATGCACGTCCTGCGCGCCGAGAAGGGCTATATCATTGTCGGCCAGGACACCGATGGCACCGTCACCCCCGGGGATGCGGGCCTCGACTGGGCACTGGGCAAGAAGAAGCCCGATTTCATCGGTATGCGCGGCCTGAAACGGCCCGATCTGGTGGCATCGGGGCGGCGCCAGCTGGTCGGCCTGCTGACCAGCGATCCGAAGGTCAAGCTGGAGGAGGGCGCGCAGATCGTGCTGGATCCGAACCAGCCCAAGCCGATGAAGATGGTCGGCTGGGTGACCTCTTCCTACTACAGCGCGACCCTGGGCCGGACCATCGCCATGGCCCTGATCGAGGGGGGCTTCGACAAGATGAACGACACCGTCTACATCCCGATGCCCGACAAGACCATTACCGCCAAGATCACCGGCACCGTCTTCTACGACCCCGAAGGCGAGAAGGTGAAACTCTGAGAGGATGCGGCAGATGACGTTCGACAAGAAGACCGCCGGTGGCGTGACCATCGAGGAACTGCCCGCAGAGGCGCGTTTTTCCCTGCGCGTGCGCGACGGCGAACGTGCCGCCGTGGCCGGGGCCCTGGGGCTTGAGCTGACCGATACCGTCGGCGTGATGACCTCCGGCTCGGGGCGCAAGGCGCTGTGCCTGGGCCCGGACGAATGGGTGCTGAGCGGCGCGCCGGGCGATGCCGCGGCCATCACTGCGGCCTGTGCCGGCGTCTACGACGCGGCGCCGCATTCCCTGGTCGAGATCAGCGAGCGCGAGATCTTCATCCGCGCCTCGGGCCCCGCCGTGGAGGCGCTGATGGCCACCGGCGTGGCCCGCGACCTGTCGCGCATCGGGCCGGGCCAGGGGGCCCGCACCGTCTTCGACGGCACCCCGGTCGTGCTGGTCCGCGAGAAGACCGACAGTTTCCGCCTGAATGTCTGGCGCAGCTTCGCCCCGCACCTGCTGGGCCACCTGTTCCACGTCCAGAAGGAACTGGCCTCGGGGCTGTGATCCCGCAGAGGTGATTGCCCGAACGGCGGGCCGGTGCAAAAGCACTGGCCCGCCGTCTGCACCTGTTTCATTGTCCGGGAACAGGAGCCTTTGCATGACCCCGGACCATTTCCTTTTCGCCATCGACATCTTCGCCACCGTGGTCTTTGCCACCACCGGGGCCCTCGTGGCCTCGCGCAAGCAGATGGATGTCTTCGGATTTCTCTGGATGGCCTGCGCCACCGGTGTCGGCGGGGGCACGCTGCGCGACCTGCTGCTGGGCCTGCCGGTGTTCTGGGTCCAGCGCCCCTGGCCCCTGCTGATCTGCATCGCCGTCGCCGTGATCCTGCATTTCACCGCCTTCCTGATGCACAGCCGGATCCGCTGGATCGTCTGGTGCGATGCCTTCGGCCTGGCCTTCGCGGCCACCGCCGGCACGCTGAAGGCGCTGGATCTGGGGGTGTCGGGAACGGTCGCGGTGGTGATGGGGATGTTCTCGGCCTCGGTCGGGGGAATCCTGCGCGATGTGCTGGCGGGCGAACCCAGCATCATCCTGCGCCGAGAGATCTACATGACCTGCGCCACCGTCGGCGGGCTGACCATCGTCGCCTGCCAGGCCATCGACTGCCCGCCGACGCTTTCGGCGGTGGCCGGCTTCATCACCGCGCTGACGCTGCGAATCGCTGCCATCATGCGCGACCTGACCCTGCCGGCCTTCCGTCCGCGCAAGGGCCGCGCCTATCCCGAAAGCTTCGCCCCGCCATCCGAAGAATAGACGATTTGGTAAGAGGTGTTGCGCTGCGGTAAACAGGAATCTCCCTATTAAGGTTTTGTTAATCATACTTGCCGACTCTTTGCCCAAGTGAACGGGGCACGGGGACCTCGGATATCCGCAGAGCCGACCGAGGGCGGCGGGGCGGATGTGGCAAACGGCGGCGGGTCAGGCGGGATGCGCAGGGCCTGCCGCCGTTTCCATTCCGGCCCGGGGCCCGTACCGGGCCGTTGGCCGCCGCCGCAAAATTTGGGCAGGGCGGGTCAGCGGCTGACATTCCTGCGCCTGGGAACACGCATAAGTTGCAAATTGACATTGGGCCTTTTTAATCGGCCGAGAAACCCGGATCTTGGGACGATGGATCGGATCGCGACCGCAGTTGAACAGGAGATGCCGCCGCTGGTGGCGATTGGTGCCTCGGCCGGCGGGCTGGAGCCGCTTGAGGCGTTCTTCGAGGCCGCGCCGGACGCCGCCGGCTGGAGCTTTGTCGTCATCCGTCACCTCTCGGCCGACGGGGATTCGAACCTGGCACGGCTGCTGGCCCGCCGGACGGGCCTTGCGATCCGTGAGATCGAGGAGGGCATGACGCTCTGCCCGGACACGCTTTATCTGAACCCGCCGGGTCAGCTGGTCGAACTGGCAGGCCGCAGCTTCCGGCTGCGTCCGCTGGCGCGGGATGCAGATGGCGCGGTGCTGCGGCCCATCGACACCTTCTTCAGCTCCATGGCCGGGCGCGATCCGCGCCGGACCTTCGCGGTGATCCTGTCGGGCGCGGGGTCGGACGGGACCCGAGGCGCGCAGGCGGTGCGTGAAAGCGGCGGCATGGTGCTGGTGCAGTCGCCGCAGGAGGCGGGATTTGCCGCCATGCCCGGCTCCGCGCTGAAAGCCGGTGCCGTGAACCGGGTGCTGTCGGCCCCCGAGATCCCCGGCGCGATCCGGGCCCGCCTGCAGGAGGCCGCCGGCACGCTGAAACGGCCCGCGCCCGTGGCCCGCACCGCAGCCCAGGCGATCCTCGACCGGTTGCAGGAGAGCCACGGGCTGGAGCTTTCGGCCTATCGCAGCAAGCTGCTTCTGGACGGGCTAGAGGCCTGGCGGCTGCGGCGCTGCCGGCCCAGCCTGTCCGTCGTGCGGGATGAACTGATCGCCCATCCGGAGCTGATCGCGGACCTGTACCGCCAGCTGTTCCAGCAGGGCGCCGCCTTCTACCGCGATCCCGAGGCGATCGGCCTGCTGCGCCGGGCCGCGCTGGAGCCCCTGGCCGCGCAGGAAGATCCCGAGGCGCCGATCCGGGTCTGGGTGCCCGGTTGTGCCGACGGACAGGAGGCCTATACCATCGCGATCGAGCTGGCCGAGGCATTGCGCCTGTCCGGATCGGCCCGCAGTTTCCGGATCATCGCCACCGATATCGACAGCGCCGCGATCGGGCGCGCCGCCGCCGGGCGGTTCCCCGCCACGGCCCTGGCCGGACTGCCACAGGCGCTGCGGGATCGCTATTTCCGCGCCGAGGGCGACATGCTGACGGTGGCGCCGGTGCTGCGCCAGCGGGTGATCTTTTCCACCCATGACGTGCTGCGCGACCCGCCCTTCCTGAACATCGATCTGATCTCGTGCCGCAACCTGATCGGGGCGCTGACCGAGGCGGCGCAGCAGCGCGTGCTGTCGATGTTCATCTTCGGCCTGCGCCCCGGCGGGCACCTGATGCTGGGGCCGCAGGAAAGCCTGGGCCGCCACGTGATCCATTTCCGCATTCTCGACAGCCGGTGGCGGCTGTTCCGCGGCACCATGAAGGGCCGTGTGGTGGATCCGGCCATGGTGGTGCCGCCGCGGCCCGACACCCCGCCCCGAAGCGCCCCTGCGGAGGCGCCGGCCACTCCGCAGCGCGCAGAGGTGCTGCGGATCCAGACGGCGCTGCTGGCCCAGCACGACCGGCCCGAACTGGTGATCGCGCCCTGGGGGCAGGTGATGGCCTGCCATGGCGCGGCGGCGGCCTACGTGACGCCGGGCAACGGGCGGAACCGTTCGATCCGGGAGGTGCTGCATCATGACCTGCAATCGCCGGTCAGCGTGGCCCTTGGCCGGCTGCGGCACGACCAGCTGGACCGGTTCGAACGCCATCTGACGGTGATGACCGACACCGGAGAGGCCCATGCGCTGCAGCTGAGCGCCCGCCCGCTGGAGATGCCCGGCGGCGGTCCCGCCTTCCTGCTGCTGTCGCTGGAGCGGACCGATCGCCACAGCGCCCCGGTGACCCGGCTGACCGGGCAGGGGCCGCAGACCGCGGATGTCGCGGTGCTGCAGCACCGCTTGCAGGAGATGGAGCGCGACCTGCGGCTGACCGAGGTCGCGCTGGAGCAGATGACCGAAAAGCTGGAGGCCAGCAGTGAAGAGCTGGAAAGCTCGAACGAGGAGCTTCTGGCCACCAACGAGGAGCTTCAGGCAGCCAACGAGGAACTGCGCAGTTCCAACGAGGAGCTGCACGCGGTCAACGAGGAACTGGTCGTGCTTTCGGGAGAGCATCAGCGCCGTATGGAGCGGCTGGGCCAGGAGGCCGAGGACGGCGCGCTGATGTTCGAGGCCCTGGGGCTGGGCACGGTGCTTCTGGACGACAAGTTGAACCTGCAGCGGGTGTCGGAGCGGGCGCGCCGCGATTTCGGCCTGACCGAGGACGAGTGCACCGGGCCGCTGTCCGCGATTGCCGGCAAGGTCGCGCTGGTCGACCTGGAGGCACTGGCGCGCGAGGTGCAGGCCACCGGCGAACCTGCCAGCGCGACCGGCGCGAGCCGGGGCGCGGCGCTGACCATCCGGGCCAGGCTGCTGCCTTCGGGCCGCCCGGGCAGTGGGAGGCGCCGGGTGCTTCTGGCGCTCTCGCGTCTCGATGCGGGGTTGTGATCACAGGATGAAATGGGCCGAGGTCAGCTCGTGCACGTGAACGCCTGAGACCAGGATGCGGTTGCCCTCGCCATCGGTGATGGCGACCCCGGTCAGGGTTTCCTCCAGGTGGTTGGCGAACAGGTCCTCCAGGTCGGTGATCGCATCGACCCCGCGCAGGTCGATCTTTTCCAGCCCGCCGGTGACGTCGAAATCGCCGATCGTGTCCTGCCCGAAGCCATTTTCGAAGACGAAGGTATCGGCGTTGAAATTGCCGCGCAGCAGGTCGTTGCCGGCGCCGCCGCGCAGGGTGTCGAACCCGGCCCCGCCGCTGATCCTGTCGTCGCCCGATCCCCCGTCGACCAGGTCGTTGCCGCTGCCGCCGAACATGTTGTCGCCGCCGGTGCCGCCGTAAAGTCTGTCATGTCCGGCCTCGCCGAACAGCCCGTCGCCGGTGGCCTCGCCGAACAGCAGGTCGTCGCCGGATCCGCCGAACAGTCGGTCCAGCCCGTCGCGGCCATAAAGGCTGTCCTGGCCCTGGCCGCCCAGCAGGTTGTCGGCCTGCTTGCCGCCATCCAGAAGATCGTCGCCCGATCCTCCCTCCAGCCGGTCGTAGCCGCCTTCCCCCTTCATCACGTCCCGACCGGCGCCGCCGAACAGCCGGTCCTGGCCGGTGCCGCCCAGCAGCAGGTCGGCGCCCAGATCGCCGTGCAGCCAGTCGTTCTCGGACCCGCCGAAAAGGGAATCGTCGCCCGATCCGCCGAACAGGTGGTCAAAGCCCTGCTCGCCCACCAGCCGGTCCTGCCCGGTGCCGCCGTAGACCGTGTCGGAATGGCGCCCGCCGTTCAGCACGTCGTTGCCGGCCCCGCCATAGAGCGTGTCCATGCCGCCGTCGCCGGTGATCGAATCGTCGCCCGCATCACCGTACATCCGGTCGTCGCCGACATTGCCCATCACCAGGTCGTTGCCGTCACTGCCCCAGCCGACATCGTTGCCCCAGCCGCCGCGCAGCTCATCCGCGTCGGCGCCGCCATCCATCGTGTCGTCGCCCGACCCGCCCAGCAGCTGGTCCGTGCCCGCATCCCCCGACAGGCTGTCATTGTCGCCGGCGCCCTTCAGGCTGTCGTTGCCGGCGCCCCCCGCCATGATGTCGGCGCCGCGCCCGCCCAGCAGGTGGTTCGCCAGCCCGTTGCCCGAGATCGTGTCGTTGCCATCCCCGCCCGCGACATTCTCGAAACTGCCGGACAGGGTGCTCCAGCTCTGGCCGTCGACGCGCAGCGTGCCGGCGCTGTCGCGCAGGGTCATCTGGGCATTGCCGCTGAGCGCCGCGAGGTTGATCCAGTCGCTGCCGCCATTGTCGTCGCTCAGGCTGCCCCGGCTGCCTTCGACGGATTTCAGCGCCAGGAAATCGTCGGTGAAGGTGTAGATGTCGTTGCCGGAGGTCCTGTGCCCCTCGAAGGTCAGGGACAGGCCGCGCAGCAGTCCGCTGTCGCGCTCGGCATGGTCGGTGGCCACCAGCCGCCAGGTCCCGGCCTGGGTGATGCCGCGCAGGGAGGTGACGCCGAAGGTCCAGTCCGCGTCGTAGCTGTTTCTGCCGTCCCGGGCCAGCAGGTCGACCTCGCTCCCGTCGGGCGCATAGAGGACCAGCGTCACGTCCTGGATCCAGGTGTGTTTCATGTCCACTTCGACATAGACATGGTCGAGGAGGATGTCGCCGGCCTCCACCGTCACGCTCAGCTCGGCGGTGCCCATGTCCTCAAGCAGGATCGGCGTGTCGGGGATGCTGGCCACCGTTTGGCTGGCCTGCACCTTGCCCGAGCCGGGCGACATCAGCGTCCAGACCTCGGCCATGCGGACGGCGGCGCGGGCGTCGATCATGCCGTAGCCGTAGTTCACGTGGTAGGTCATGCCGCCGCCGTTCCAGGTGCTGGCGCCATTGGAGAACCACGAGGATACCTCGTAGCCGGAGGCACCGTCGCCGAAATCGGATCCGGTCTGCCGGGCCGAGCTGGCAAGGATGTTCTGCACGTCGGTCCAGTGCAGCTGCCGGTTGGCCTCCAGCATCAGGGCCGCCACACCCGAGACCACCGGGGTCGCGGCCGACGTGCCGCCGAAGGTGGTCAGGGTGTCGCCGGAGCTGTAGCCGGCGGTGCCGGTCATGTCGCTGGTCACCGCGGCGGCGGGGGCGGCGACCAGGATGTTGTGGCCCCAGTTCGAATAGCTGGCGACATTGCCGCGGGTGTCGGTGGCGGCGACCACGATCATCTCGTGCAGGTTGTTCAGCCCGTCGCCATGGCCATTGCCGTGCAGGCCCATGACCGAAAGGTAGCTGTCGTTTGCTTCGTTCCCGGCGGCCTTGGTGAAGATCGTGCCCAGCCCGCGGCGCCCGGTGTCGGCGGCGCTGCGGATGGCGTCGGCCTCCTGCCCGATCTGGCCCTCCGCATCGCCGATATCCCCATAGTTCGAGAAGGCCGAGAGGTTGCCCCAGGAATTGTTGACGATGTCGAAACGCGCCGCCTCCGAGAAGATCCGGAAATAGTCCGAAGCCTCCAGCCAGACCGCGTCGTTGATGTAATCGACCGAGGTCAGCCGCGCCCCGTAGGCCACTCCGAGGCCGCCCGAGCCGTTGTCGGCGGCGGCGATGATCGCGGCGACGGCGGTGCCATGGCCGTTGCTGGCGGAATCCGGCGCGCCGTCCAGGAAATCGTATTCCAGAGAGGCATCGTAATTGGCCGCCAGGTCGGCCTGACCGGCCTCCACCCCCTCGTCGAAGACGGCGATGCGGATGCCCGCGCCGGTATAGTCCTGCCACACGTCCTCGATCCCGCCGAGCAGGGAAAAATGCCATTGCTGCGCGTACAGCGGATTGCGGCCCGTGGGCATGGTCGGCTCCGGAAGCGGTAGACGTCCCGAGGCTACGCGTCGCCGGTTAACAGCCGCTGGCCACGTCCCCTGTCGAAGTGGAAAAATGCCACGTAATTTCAGGATGTTTCGCGGTCTTGCCAGAGTTCCGCCACGGCCCTGCCGCATTTCACCTTTTGCCGGCCGGTAACCATGCTTTGACCAATCGCCCTTATGCCGGAAACGAGGTCAGAGGGGATGACGGCATGGCAGGGCAGGACGAGGCGCGGCTGTTCGGGCATCTCTGCCTCAGCGTGGGGGCGATGAAGGCCGGGACGACCTGGCTCTTTTCGGTGCTGGAGCGCCATCCGGAGCTGCATTTCACCCCCGAGAAGGAGCTGCACTACTTCTACCACCGCTACTGCGACAGCCGGCAGCTGTCGGACCGCAACCGCCTGCGCCGCGTCCGGGAGCGGTACCTCGACCGGTTCGACCCCGAGACCGCCAATCCCGAGCGCATCCGCCTGGAGCTGCACTGGGCCGCCCAGTACCTGGCCCGCCCGGTGGACGATTTCTGGTACCGCAACCTCTTCACCCGCCCGCGCGGAGAGCTTTACGCCTGCGATTTCTCCAACCTCCATGCCCATCTGCCGGTGGAGGCCTGGCAGGCGATCCGGGGCAGCTGCACCCGGCTGCGGGTGATCTACACCATGCGCCACCCGGTCCGGCGGCTGTGGAGCCACGTCAAGTTCCACCTTGGCGTCACCGGGCAGCTGGAGCGGCTGGCGCAATGGGGCCCGCAGGAGGCCGAGGCCTTCCTGCGGCAGGACTTCATCTGGTCGAATGCCGAATACGGCGCGGTGATGCGTCGCCTGCGCGCGGGGCTGGACCCGGACAGCCTGTTGCCGCTCTTCTACGAGGACATGCGCCGCGATCCCCATGGCGTGCTGACCCGGATCGAGGATTTCCTCGGGCTCGGGCATCACGCCTATCCGGAGGCGCTGGTGAAGCGGCAGGTGAATGCCTCGGCCGCACTGCCGATGCCGGCCTATTTCCCGGATCTGGTTGCCGAAGACGTGGCCCGCATATGTGCAGAGCTGCGCGCCCTTGGCCTGGTCCTGCCGGACAGCTGGGAGGCCTGACAGCGGGGCGCTTTCCGGCGCTCTCGGCCTTCCTCGCCAAGGGCGCGCGCCTTGGGGGGCCTGGCCCGGAGGGTCGGCCCGCTTCGGCACGTCCTGCCCCGGGCGCCTCTGCGGGCGGCGCGCCCCACCCCTTCCGGGCCTGCGGGGCCAGGGAGTTCAGGGCAGCAGCCGCAGCGGTCGGGCCGGATGCGGCCGGGCCTCCAGCAGCGGGGCGGTCAGGGCGACGAACCGGTCGGCCTGATCGGCGAAGCTGTCTACCGGCACCGGCGGGGCCAGTCGGTCGGGGCGGCGCAGGGCGAAAAGGATCTCCTGTTGCAGGGCGCTGGCGGGGGCGCCCAGCGGCAGGGCGCGGTCCCGGTCGGGCCCGCTGTGCTCCATGGTGCCGCCACTGTCGGTCTGGATCACCCGGATGCCCCGGGCCAGCGCCTCCCGCAGGGTCAGACCGAAGGTTTCCTTCCATTGCGAGGGGAACAGCAGCACGTCGATCCCGGACCAGAACTCGTCCATCCCGGCCTGGCTGTAGCGCGGGTGGACCCGCCAGTCGCCGGGCAGGGCGCGCAGGTCGATGCCGCGCCACCAGCTGTCCCGCAGGGCGCCATCGGCCAGAACCACCCGGAAATCCCGCCGGTTGAGCCCGGCGAAGGCGCTGCGGATCAGCGGCCAGCCCTTCAGCTCGGACGGGCCGCCGCAGAAGCCGAAGACCAGCCGGGGATCCTCGGCGCGGCGCCGGGCCTGGCGGGCGAAGAACCCCGGACCGGGCAGGGTGATGCCGTTGCGCCAGACTTCGGCCCGGGGCGGGACCAGCCCGGAGGCCAGGCACAGGGTGCGGGCGAAATCGGAGGGGAAGGTCATCAGCGCTGCCGCCGAGGCCGCCGCCCGCAGCCGGTCCTGCCGGTGCCGCATCGGCCCCAGGTCGGGGCCGCAGCGCTGGCAGGCCTCGATCCGCACCGGGTCCTGGGCACAGTAGCGCCCGTCGGGGCGGATCATGAACTGGCGTTCGCAGATCCACCAGAAGTCATGCACGGACAGCACGGTGGGCAGGCCCGCCGCCCGCGCGGCCTCCAGCGGGGCAACGCCCAGCTCCTGGAGGCAGTGCAGGTGCAAAAGGTCCGGGGCAAGGCTGCGGATCAGCCGGGCCAGGATCTCTCCGACCCGGGGATTGTCGTACATCTGCACGGCGTCGCGCCGTTCCGGCAGATTGATCAGATAGCTGGCGATCGCCCCGCTCTGGGCCCGGCGCAGGGCGTAATCCGGCAGGTCGCGGCGGCTGATCGCGGACACGGCGCTGACCTGCCAGCCGTGGCGGGCCTGCAGGGCGCGGGCGACCTCCTCGGCGACGATGGTGGCGCCGCCGTAGCTGTTGGGGGCGAAGAAGACATTGCCGACCAGCACATGCGGCGCTCCCTCAGGGGGGCGGGGCAGCGGCGCGCTCATGCTGCCAGCCACCGCAGCAGGCCGGGATCGGCCACCGGCGCGCCCAGACGGGCCGTCCAGTCGGCCTCCAGCACGCGGCGGGCCGCGGTGCCCATGCGGGCGGTGGCGCCCCGGTCGCGGGCCGCCGCCTCCAGCGCGCCGTCCCAGTCCTGCGGGGCCGCCAGCACCCGCCCGGTGCCGCCGTCCTCGACCATCGCGGCCATGTCCGAGACCGGCGAGACGAAGCTGGCCACCCCGACCGAGGCGGCGTCGATCACCCGTACCGCGCTCTTGCAGCGGTTGAAAAGGTCATCCTGCAACGGCATCAGCGCAACATGGCAGCCGGCCAGCTGGCGCAGATAGGCGGCATAGCCGGTGAAGGGATGCGGTTCGATCCGCGGGCGCAGGGGGGCGGGCAGGCGGCTGGCGTCGAAATGGCCCAGGATCACCAGCCGGTGCGCCGGATCACGGGCCAGCAGCCGCTGCACCGGCCCGGCGATCAACTCGAAATCGGCCTCGTGGCCATGCGATCCGCTGGCAAAGCACAGCCGCAGCCCGCCGCCTGCGGGCGGCGGTGCCGGGCGGGCCTCCAGCGTCTGGAGGTCGGCGAAGTTGCGGCGCAGGAAGACCGGCCTCTGGGTGAATTCGCGCAGATGCGCCTGCAGCGCCGGGGTCGAGACGCTGATCGCATCGGCGACATTCATCACCTCGGCGTAGCGCGGCGCCTGTGCCAGGAAATGATCGCGCATCCCGGGCGGCAGGGCCGCCATGTTGGCATAGCCCGCATAGGCCGGCACCGAGAACAGCGGGTCGTCGATGTCGTAGAGCACCGGCAGCCGCAGCCGCCGGGCCTCGTACAGGTATTGCGTCACAAGGGGATGGGTGCTGAGCCGGTAGAGCATCACGTGGCTGGCATCCTGCAGGATGTCCATGCAGCGCGGCACGTCCTCGTAATGCGAAAATGTGTAGTCGGCCCCCGAAAGGCGCATCAGTTCCGAGAGCTGCTCGACCCGGTACTTGCGGCATTGCGGCAGGTTGAGGTCTCCGATCAGGGCGACCTTGCGGCGGCGGTTCTGCAGCGGCGGGCTGGGAATGCGGAAGGCATGCCGTTCGGCCAGGTCGGTCCAGAAGCTTTGCAGGTCGGTCGCTGCCGGGGCGCCAGTCTGCTCCGGCAGGATCGAGGGCCGCGCCCCGCCGCCGGTGGCCTGCCACCACAGCCGCACCCGCCGCCCGGTCTGGCGCGGCCCCTCCTGCCGCAGAAGCTGCAGCAGCCGCCGGAAATGTCGCAAGCTGAGGTGCCGTCGTGCCATGGTCCGCCCGTGATCCGCTGTACCGGTGCCGTCGCGCCGGAGATCCGGCCCGTCTCCAGCGTTACGCGGGTCATGCTGAATACCGGGTTAACCGGTCTGGGGAGGGCAGTGGGGGCGAAATCGGGTGGGCGGACACGGCTCCTTAACGGCCCGGGTGCAAGGCTGCGGCCAGACCTGCAATCCGCTGCGGAGGCATGATGCTGATCCTGATGGCCGTCAAGAACGGCGCGCGCTACCTGCCGGCACAGCTGGGCAGCCTGACGGAACCGCTGCGCGCGGGCTGGCGGCTGCGGTTGTCCGATGACGGTTCCGAAGATGGATCGCCGGGGCTGCTCCGGCGCTTTGCCGCGCGCTGGCCCCAGGGACAGGTGCAGATCGGAGCGGGACCGGGGCAGGGGGCGGCGGCGCATTTCCTGGCTCTGCTGGCCGATCTGCCGGAGGTGCCGGGGCCGGTGGCGCTGGCCGATCAGGACGATATCTGGCTGCCGGGCAAGCTGGCCCGAGCCCAGGCGCTGCTGAGCCGGGTGCCGGGCCATGTGCCGGCCTTCGTCCATGCCCGACGGGTGAACTGGGATGTCTCCGGCGGGCTGTACTGGCCCTCCGCGCATCCCGCCCGGCCCCCTTGTTTCGAGAACGCCCTGCTGGAGAACGTGGCCTTCGGCAATACGCTGGTGCTGAACCCGGCCGCCGCCCGCCTGGTGCGGCAGGTCGCGCCGCAGGCCGCGGGGATCTATGCCCATGACTGGTTCCTCTACCAGCTGCTGACCGGGGCGGGGGCGCTGTGCCTCTACGATCCGGTGCCGGCGGTGCTGTACCGGCTGCATGGGGGCAATGCGATCGGCTGTTCCCGGGGGCTGCGTGGCTGGCTGGCCCGCAAGCGCGCGGTGCTGCGCGGGCGCTATGCCCGCCGGATCGACGCCCAGCTGACGGCGCTGCTGGCCTGCCGCGCGGCCCTGACCCCGGAAAACCGCACCACGCTGGAGGCTTTCGCCGCGGCCCGGCGTGCGCCGGGGCTGCGCCGTCTGGGAACGTTCCGCAAGCTCGGCCTGTTCCGGCAGACCCGGCAGGGGCGCCTGGGCTTCTGGGGAGGGGCGCTGCTTGGCCTGGTCTGATCCCTTTCCCGCCGAACCGCTGAAGGTGATGCTGCTGGGCGGAGACGGTGGCTATTCCGGGGTCCCCCGGCACCTGGGCCACCTGGTCGAGGCCGGGCGCGGGCTGGTGCGCTTCATCGTGGTGAGCGATGTTGATCGCGGCGGCTACGGCTTTCTGCGCCGGGGTCCGGTGCGGCACTTGCAGCTGCGCGGGCTGGCCACGGGCGGGGCGCTGCTGTGGCACCTGACGGCGCTGCGCGCGCTGGAGCGGCTGATCCTGCGCGAACGTCCGGCACTGGTCTGGGCCCATGCCCGGATGGCGGTGATCCTGCTGAGGCTGTTGCTGCTGCGTGGCCGGCTGCCGGGGATCGAGATCGCGGTAACCTATCATGGCCTGCCCTTCGGGCCGGGGCATCGCCGGTTGTGGTCGGCACTGTCGCTGCGCTTCGAACGCCATGCCCTGGCGCGGGGGCCCGCCCAGACGCTGATCTTCCTGAGCGAGGGGGCGCGACAGGCCCATGCCCGGGCCGTCGGGCCCGGGATCTGCGCCCGCCACCGCTGCCTGGTGCTGCCCAACTGCTCGACCCTGGGGGCGGCACCACGGTTCAAGGACCGGCCCGAACGACGGCGCATCCTGGTGGTGGCCCGTCCCGGCTGGCAGAAGAACCTGGCCCGGGCCTTCCGGATCTTCGCCGCCCTGCCGGGGCACTACCGGCTCAGCCTCTGCGGCGAGGGGACCGACAGCCCGCCGGTGCGGCACCTGGCCCGTCGCCTGCTGGGCCCGGCGGCGGTGCGGCGGGTCGATTTCCTCGGGGCGCTGGGCGCGCTCGGAGAGGAAATGGCCCGGGCCGATGCCTTCCTGCTGACCTCGCGCTACGAGGGGATGCCGATCGCCGCGCTGGAGGCGTTCGAGGCCGGGCTGCCGCTGGCGCTGGCCGATCTGCCCGGCACCCGCGATATCCTGGACGTTCACCCCCATGCCTGCGCCCTGTCCCCCCGGGAGGACCCCGCAGAGGACGCCCTGCGCCTGCTTGCCCTGGCCGAAGGGTTCTGCCGCGAGGCGCCGCGCCGCCAGGCCGAGATCCGTCAGGCCTGGCAGCGGCATTTCGCGCCGCTGCCCTGGGAGACCCGGATGCGCAGGCTGCTGTTTGCGCTGTTGCCGGTGCCGCAGGCGCCGCCCGCCCGGCGCGGCCCGGCCCGGGTGCTGCGTTTTCCGCCATCCGCGGCGGGCAGGGCAGAGCGTGCGGCCCCCCGGGCAGAGCCACCGGGCCGGTCGGGGCCGGCGCCCCCCGGCTAGCCGCGCCGCGCGTAGCGGATCACCGGCACGCTGACGGCAAAGCAGGTGCCCTCTCCGGGACGGGAATGCAGGGTCAGCGCGTGCCCCAGCAGGGTGCAGGCGCGTTCCACGATGGCCAGGCCCAGCCCCATGCCATCGGTCGGGCTGACCGGCGCCTCCAGCCGCTCGAATTCGCGGAAGATGTCCTTGCGGCGGTTCTCGGGGATGCCGGGGCCGGTGTCGTGCACCTCGATCCGCAGGAAGCGCCCGCGCCGCCGCGCGCCCAGCAGCACCCGCCCCCGGGGCGTGTAGCGGATCGCGTTCGACAGCAGGTTCTGCAGGATCCGCCGCAGGTAGGTGGCATCGCTGGCCACCACGGCACAGGACGGGCAGAGCGTCAGTTCCAGCCCCTTGGCCTGGGCCTGGGGCAGCATCTCGTCGGCCAGCTGGCGCATCAGCCGGTCCACCGCGACCGACCCCACATGGACCTCGGCGCGCCCCGATTCCAGCCGCGAAATGTCGAGCAGCGCGCCCAGCATGTGTTCCACGCTTTCCAGCGCCCGCTGCGCCTTGCCCAGCACCGGCGCGCTTTCGGTGCTGGCCCCGTTGTCCGCGGCGGCGGCCAGGAACAGCTTGGCGGCAGAGAGCGGCTGCAGCAGGTCATGGCTGGCCGCCGCCACGAAGCGGGTCTTGGAAGCATTGGCGCGCTCGGCCTCGGCCAGGGCTGCCTCCAGCTCCTCGGTGCGCTCGGCGACGCGGGCCTCCAGCATCTCGTTCACCGCGCTCAGCGCCCGCGAGGCGGCGCGCTCGGCGGTGACATCGGTGACCGAGATGACGAAGCCGCGGTCCGGCATCTCCTGTGCCGAGACCGACAGGGTGCGGCTGTCACCCTGGGCGATCTCGAAGGAGAGCGGCGGGCGCCCGTGGCCCTGGGCGGTCCAGGCCCGCAGCCGCCCCGCCTGGGTGTTGCCCAGAAAGCGGAACTGCCCCGAGATCCAGGAGATCAGCGCCTCGGCGTCGATGCCGATGTGGAAATTGCGCATCGGGTAGGACAGCAGGTCGGCCAGCCGGGCGTTCCAGCCCACCAGCCGGGCCTCCCGGTTGAAGATGCAGACGCCCTGGTCGAGATGGTCGAGCGTGGCGCGGATCAGCCGGGCCTGGTCGTCCAGCATCCTCGCGCGTTCGCGCCGTTCGACCCGCATGATGTCGGTGACATCGGTCTGCAGGATGACGATGCCGCCCTCGGGGGTGCGGTGTTCGCTGACCTGAAGCCAGCGGTTGCCGCGCAGGCGGACGTTGAACATGCCGTGCCGGTCGCCGTGGCGGGCCATGCGCGCGGCGCGCCAGCCCTCCCGGGTCTCGCCCGAGGGCAGCATCAGGTGCCGGCTGTCCGAGACCATGGCCACGTAATCGGCAAAGCTGAGCCCCGGCGCCAGCCGGACCTGGACATCGGGCATCGAAAGCGCAAAGCGCGAATTGAACAGCACAAGCGCCTCGTCGGGAGAGAACAGCGCAAAGCCTTCCTGAACGGTCTCGATCGCGTTGGTGAGGTTGGTGCGCGCCTGATCGGCCTCGTGGCTGGCCGCCGCCAGCCGGGCATTCGACTGGTTCAGCAGGTCCAGCGCGCGCTCCAGCTCGGCGGTGCGGGCGCGGACCTCCTGTTCCAGAAGGGCGGCGCGCTGGAACTGCGCGAAGGCGGTGCCGGAGGGCGCGTTGACCTGTTCGACGCGGTACATCAGCGCCTCGGCGATGCTCAGCAGCTTGTCGACCTGGGCCTGCGGCGGATCGGCGGGGTTCAACAGGTCGCGGGCGCTCATGGGGCCTCTCCGGCAGGGTCTGCGGGCGGATAGATGGCGACCCCGGTCAGGGTCTGGTTCACATGCATGGCGCCCAGCTGCTCTCCGTAGGTCGAGAACCCCTGCAGGCGGTGGCTGCGCATCAGCGCCGACAGGGTGGCGGATTGCTGCTTTTCGCGGGCCTCAAGGCGGCGCAGCAGGCAGTCGCAGCCAAGGATGAAATCCGGCGCGCGCGGCTCGGCCAGCCCGTCCAGCACGCTGCGCAGGTGCCCGGCCATGTCGGTGCTGGCCGCCAGGCTCAGCACCAGGCCGGTGCCGATGGCCGAGAAGAAATGCAGCTCTCCGGCGGCGCCGACATGGCTGATCGAGCGGACATGGTGTTCGCCGGCGATGCGCACCACCAGGGGATGGGCGGCCAGAAAGCGGCGGTCCAGGGCGGCGGGGGCGATGCCGATGATCCGGGCCAGCTCCTCGGCTGCCGGCGCCCCGTTGATCGAGGTGACGCGGCGCCGCTCCGGATCGGTGCCGGTGATCACCATGCGCCGCTCGGTGGGCTGGAAATGGTCGCTCTTGAAGACCCGGACCGGGCAGGCGCTGCGCACCAGCAGCAGTGCCGCGCCGCCGGGGCTGGCCGCGCCGCCAGCAAAGACCCGGGTGCTGCCGAACCGTTCCATGTCGCCCGCCGAGCCGCCGAACAGCGGCACCGAGCCCAGCGTGGCCGCGACCGCGGCGGCCATGCGGTCTTCCTGCTGCGACAGCCCGTCGATCAGCAGGAAGGCGAATTCGTGGCGCCAGTCGGGGGCCTCCCGTGCCAGGGCGTTGCGGGTCTCAAGCATGTCGCGCATCAGCTGTTCGGGCGGCAGCTCGGCGGGCGAGGCCAGCGGCACCGCCCGGGTCCGGAAATGCGAGCGCGGCAGGCCGATGGCCAGGATCCGCCCCTCGGCATAGCCGGTCTCGTCGATCTCTCCGGCGGTCGAGCAGCCGATCAGCCGGGCACCGCCCATATGCGCCTCGGCGCCGCGGAACAGCGCATCGAGGTCGCAGGCGGGCGCGGCGAACAGGATCACCGCCTCAAGGTCCGGGCCCAGCCGTTCCGCCAGCACCCGCGCCGCCCCGGGGGTGGTCACCTCTACCGAGGCGCTGCGCACGATCCGCGCCGCCGTCGCGGCCCGGGAGACGGTCATGTCGGTCATCCGGCTCTCCTCCCCGGGGCCCCCTCCCAAGGGCCGTCAGGGAAATCTGGCGTCTTGGCCGTCCTGTTGCAAGACATTCGAGAAGCTGGCGCGGCTGGCCAGAAGCGCCGCCTGGGTGCGGCTTTGCACGCCGAGCTTGCGCATGATCGCCGTCATGTGGGCCTTCACCGTGGTTTCGGCGATGGAGAGTTCATAGGCGATCTGCTTGTTCAGCTTGCCCTCGGTGATCAGGCCAAGGATGCGGGCCTGCTGGCCGGTCAGCATGGCAATGCGCGCCAGCGCCTCGTCGCGGCTGATTTCGTCCTCGTCCTCCTCCTCGGCGGGCAGGAAGCCCTCGGGCAGGTAGGTCTCGCCCCGGCGCAGGGTCTCGAAGGCGGTGCGGAAGACCTCGCGCTGGCTGTGCTTGGGGATGTAGCCGGCGGCACCGGCCTTCATGGCGGCGGCCACCACGCGGTCCTCGGCCATGGAAGAGACGACGACCACCGGCACCCGGGCGGCTCCCTGCATCCGGATCAGCCCGTCGAGGCCGCGCACGTCCGGCAGGTTCAGATCCAGCACCACCACGTCGGGGGCGCCGCTGCGGCGGATCTCTTCAAGGGCCTCTTCCAGGGTGGCGGCGGTGCGGATGCGGCTGATCCCGGCGACGCTGCCCAGGGTGATCGCCAGGGCGTCGCAGAACAGCGGGTGATCATCCACCACAAGGGCCGAGCGCATCTGTCTGTCCGCCATGGGGTCCTCCGTCCTGATGGGTGAAGCCATGATAGCGGGGCCGGGGGGGGCGCCGCCAGAGCCTTCGATGCTACGCCCCTGCCGGGCCTGCGGACATTGGCCCTTGGTCGCAGGCTCTGGACTTTGGTCGTATGGCGGGGGGGCGGATGCAGGGCCTAGCCTTGACGCAGCGTCCGGTCCCCGGGACCGGAAGGCCAAGGGAGGAGACACCATGAAGATCACCATGACGGTGAACGGACGCCCCTGTTCCGGAGAGGTGGAGGGGCGCACGCTGCTTGTCCAGTTCCTGCGCGACATCCAGGGTCTGACCGGCACCCATGTCGGCTGCGACACCTCGCAATGCGGGGCCTGCACCGTGCATGTGGACGGGCGGCAGGTGAAAAGCTGCACCATGTTCGCCGCCGAGGCCGAGGGCGCCGAGGTCACCACGATCGAGGGGATGGCCAATGCCGACGGCAGCCTTTCGGTCATCCAGCAGGCCTTCCAGGATCACCACGGGCTGCAATGCGGCTTCTGCACCCCGGGCATGGTGATGGCGGCGGCAGCGCTGCTGAAGGACAATCCCAGGCCGAGCGAGGCCGAGGTGCGCGCCCATCTGGAGGGAAACCTCTGCCGCTGCACCGGCTACCACAACATCGTCAAGGCGATCCTCGCGGCTTCGGGCCAGGCGGTCGCCGTGGCTGCCGAATAGGCGCCCGCCGCGCCGGAACCCGTTGGGAGGCGGGCGCCGGATCTCGCGGCAAGCAGTTTCAGGGAGGAAAGAATGCCCAAGGACGGGATTGGCGCCAGCACCAAGCGGCGCGAGGACATCCGTTTCCTGACCGGCCGCGGCCGGTACACGGACGATATCAACCTGCCCCACCAGGCGCATGTGCATTTCCTGCGCGCCGATGTGGCCCATGCAAGGATCAACGGCATCGACACGGCCATGGCTGCCGGGATGCCCGGGGTGATCCGGATCTTCACCGCCGCCGATTTCGCCGGGGTGGGCGGGCTGCCCTGCGGCTGGCAGGTCACCGACCGCGAGGGCCAGCCGATGCAGGAGCCCAAGCACCCGGTCCTGGCCGAGGGCAAGATCCGCCATGTCGGCGAAATCGTCGCCGCCGTGGTGGCCGAGACGCTGGAACAGGCCCGCGATGCCGCCGAGGCGATCGCGCTGGACCTGGAGGACCTGCCCGCCGTCATCGACATGAAGGCCGCCTGCGAGGCCGGTGCCGTGAAGGTGCATGACGACCTGAGCTCGAACCTCTGCTACAGCTGGGGCTTCGTCGAGGACAACCGCGAGGCCGTCGATCAGGCCATCGCCGAGGCCGCCCATGTCACCACGCTGGAGCTGGTCAACAACCGCCTGGTGGCCAACCCGATGGAGCCCCGGGTGGCGCTTGGCGACTATGCCTTCCATGACGACAGCTCGACCCTCTACACGACGTCGCAGAACCCGCATGTGATCCGGCTGCTGATGGGCGCCTTCGTGCTGGGCATCCCCGAACACAAGCTGCGCGTCGTCGCCCCCGATGTCGGCGGCGGTTTCGGCACCAAGATCTTCCATTACGCCGAGGAGGCCTTCGTCACCTTCGCCGCCAAGGAACTGAAGCAGCCGGTCAAATGGACTTCGACCCGCTCCGAGGCCTTCATCAGCGATGCCCATGGCCGCGATCATGTCACCAAGGTCGAGCTGGCGCTGGATGCCGACAACAACTTCACTGCGCTGCGCTGCCTGACCTATGCCAACATGGGCGCTTACCTGTCGACCTTCGCGCCCTCGGTGCCGACCTGGCTGCACGGCACGCTGCTGGCCGGAAACTACCGCACGCCGCTGATCTATACCAACGTGCGCGCGGTCTTCACCAACACGGTCCCCGTTGACGCTTATCGCGGCGCGGGCCGCCCCGAGGCGACCTTTCAGCTGGAACGCGTGGTCGACAAGGCGGCGCGGGAACTGGGCGTCGATCCGGCAGAGCTGCGGCGGCAGAATTTCATCCGCAAGGACCAGTTCCCCTACGCGACCCCGGTGGCCGTCGAATACGACACCGGCGATTACGAGGCGACGCTGGACACCTGTCTGGGGCTGGCCGATTACGCGGGCTTTGCCGCCCGGGCCGAGGCCAGCCGGGCCCGGGGCAAGCTGCGCGGCATCGGCCTGTCGCATTACATCGAGGCCTGCGGCATCGCCCCCTCGAACCTGGTGGGCCAGCTGGGCGCCCGCGCCGGGCTGTACGAATCCGCCACGGTGCGCGTGAACGCCACCGGCGGCATCGTGGTGATGACCGGCTCGCATTCCCATGGCCAGGGGCACGAGACCTCCTTCCCGCAGGTGGTCGCCGACATGATCGGCATCGATGCCTCGCAGGTCGAGATCGTCCATGGCGACACGGCCAACACGCCGATGGGCATGGGCACCTACGGGTCGCGCTCCATCGCGGTGGGCGGGTCGGCCATGGTGCGGGCGACGGAAAAGATCATCGCCAAGGCGAAGAAGATCGCCGGCCACATGCTGGAAGCCTCGGACGAGGATATCGAGTTGAAGGAGGGCCGCTTCACCGTCGCGGGCACCGACAAGTCGCTGGCCTGGGGCGATGTGACCCTGGCCGCCTACGTGCCCCACAACTACCCTCTGGATCAGATCGAACCGGGGCTGGAGGAAACCGCCTTCTACGATCCGGCGAACTTCACCTACCCCTCGGGCTGCTACATCTGCGAGGTGGAGGTCGATCCCGGCACCGGCAAGGTCGAGGTCTGTTCCTTCACCGCCGCCGATGATTTCGGCAATATCATCAACCCGATGATCGTCGAGGGGCAGGTGCAGGGCGGGATCGGCCAGGGCATCGGCCAGGCGCTGCTGGAACATTGCCGCTACGATGCGGACGGCCAGCTGCTGTCGGCCAGCTACATGGATTACGCCATGCCGCGGGCCTCGGACGTGCCGAACATCGCGGTGGACCATTCCTGCCAGACGCCCTGTACGCACAACCCGCTGGGGGTGAAGGGCTGCGGAGAGGCCGGGGCCATCGGCTCTCCGCCGGCGGTGGTCAATGCCGTGATCGACGCGCTGGAGCGGGCCGGAAAACCCGTTGCCCATATCGACATGCCGCTGTCGCCCGCCCGGGTCTGGGCGGCGATGAACAGCTGAGGGAGAAGCCCGATGTACAACTTCGATTTCGTCAAGCCCGCCACGGTGGACGAGGCCCTGGCCGCCCTGGCCGAGGAGGATGCGCTGCCGCTTTCCGGCGGCCAGACCCTGATCCCGGCGATGAAGCAGCGGCTGAACGCGCCGTCGCGGCTGGTCAGCCTGCTGGGCATCGACGCGCTGAAGGGGGTCTGCCCGGGCGAGGGCGGCGTGACCATCGGCGGCGCCACGGCCCATGCGGTGGTGGCCCGCGAGGCGGCGGCGGTCTATCCGGCGCTGGCGGCGCTGGCGGGGGGGATCGGCGATCCGGCGGTGCGCAATCGCGGCACCATCGGCGGCAGCCTGGCCAACAACGATCCCGCCGCCTGCTATCCGGCGGCGGTGCTGGCCTCGGGGGCGGTGATCGTCACCGACCGGCGCGAGATCGCAGCGGACAGCTTCTTCCAGGGGATGTTCACCACCGACCTCGAGGAGGGAGAGATCATCACGGCAGTCAAGTTCCCGATCCCCGAGGCGGCGCATTACCTGAAGTTCGAACAGCCCGCCTCGCGCTTCGCCCTGACCGGGGTCGTCGTGGCGAAATTTGCCGAAGGCGTGCGCGTCGCCGTCACCGGGGCGTCCGAGGATGGCGTCTTTCGCTGGTCCGAGGCCGAGGCGGCCCTGTCGGACAGTTTCCGCCCCGAGGCGCTGGAGGGCCTGTCGGTGCCGGCCGAGGGCATGATCAGCGATCTGCACGGCTCCGGTGCCTACCGCGCGCATCTGGTGAAGGTGCTGACGGGCCGGGCGGTGCAGGCCTGCTGACGGCGGGCAGGGCGGGGCCGTCTATTTCGCCTCTGCCAGCCAGCCCGGCGCCCAGTCGATCCCCTCAAGGCCGGCAAAACGCGTCACGCGCCCCAGTTCGGCCTCCAGCCGGGCGATGCGCCCCTTGCCGAAGGCGATGCCGCGTTCCGGCCAAAGCCGCGTGACCTGCAGCCGCCCCGTCGCGCGATCCGCCTTCATGTCGATGCGTCCCACCATGGTTTCGCCCTCCAGCAGCGGGAAGACGTAATAGCCATAGCTGCGCTGCGGGGCGGGCACGAAGATCTCGATCCGGTAGCGGAAGCCGAACAGTCGCTCGGCCCGGGCGCGGTCGCGCAGCGCCGGGTCGAAGGGGTTGAGCACGCGCAGCCGCGGCGGGGCGGGGGGCAGGGCGGCGGCCTCTTCCAGAGTGCCGGGGCGGGCGAAGACGCGGCGGGGGCGGTCCTGCGTATCCAGGATCTCGATCTCTTCCAACCGGCCTGCGGCCCGTTCCCGGGCGCACCAGTCGCGGGCCTCGGCCGGGGTCGCGATGTCCCAGAAGGCGGCAAGCTCTCCGCTGGTGGCAAAGCCCAGCCGGTCCAGCGCGTTGCGGTTCAGCCAGTCCAGGCTGGCCTGCGGGTCAGGGGGTGTGGCGGGGCCGGTGACGCGCTCGGCCAGGTCGTAGAACTTGCGGAACCCCTGGCGGTGGCAGATGGCCAGCGCGCCGCTGCGCCAAAGGTATTCCAGCGCCGCCTTGGAGGGATGCCAGTCCCACCAGCCGGTGGATTTCTGCGCTGCCTCGCCCTTCAGATCCGCCGAAGAGACCGCGCCATGGGCCCGCACATGCTCAAGGACCCGGGTCAGCTCGGCCAGAAAGGCCTCTCCCTGCCAGCGGGGCCAGCGGGCGCGCAGGGCCTCGGCGTCGCGGGCAAAGCGCAGCTGCCAGTGTGGCAGGAAGGCGGTCGGGATGACCGAAGCGTCATGGGTCCAGTGTTCGAAAAGGCTGCGGTCGCGCGCCAGCAGCGGGTCGAGGTTGCCGGGCCGGTAGGCGGGGCGGCGCGCGTAAAGGATCATGTCATGGGCGCGGGCCAGGGTGTTGACCGAATCGACCTGCACGAAGCCCAGCCGGGTGACCAGGTCCAGCAGGTCGGCGCCCTTGCCGGGCCCCGAGGGGGCCTCGGCCAGCAGATGGCGGTGCAGGAACAGGCGGCGCGCCCGGGCATTGTCCAGCCGGGCGCGGGCCATGGATCAATTCATCCGCAGCGTATCGCCGAAGTCGATCTTCGGCGTCAGTTCGACCTTCCCGTGCGAGGGGGCCTCGGCGTTTTCCACCCGCTCCAGGATGATTTCGGCAGCGCGGCGGCCGATCTCGTCCCGGCAGCTGTCCATCGTGGCCAGACGGCGGGGCAGGCCCTTCAGCAGCTCGACATCGTTGAAGCCCGCAAGGCCAAGGTGGCCGGGGATGTCATAGCCCTGTTCCATCGCCCAGAGCAGCCCTCCGGCACCGACGATGTCGTTGGAATAATACAGACAATCCAGATCGGGGCGGCGCGCCAGGATGGCCTGCGTCAGCTCCCGCCCTTTGCCCAGGGCCGATCCCTTGGTGTAGAACTCGCTGTCGGCGATCTCCAGCCCGTTGCGGGCCAGCGCCTGGGTGAAACCCTCGAAGCGCTTGCGGGCGCGGTGGTCGAGGCCCAGCCGGGTGCCCAGAAAGCCGATGTTGCGATAGCCCGCCCGCATGATCGCCTTGGCCATTTCGCGCCCGGCGCGGCGATGCGAGATGCCGACGGCGGAATCGATCGGCTCCCCGTCGGTATCCATGATCTCGACCACCGGGATGCCGGAGGCCTGCAGCATGGCGCGCGAGGCATCCGAATGTTCGAGGCCGGCAATGATGATCCCCGAGGGCCGCCAGGACAGCATCTCGTAGAGGACCTTTTCCTCCTTCTCCGGCTGGTAGTCGGTGATCCCGACCACCGGTTGCAGCGGAGAGGTTTCCAGCACCCGGGAAATCCCGGTCATCACCTCGGGAAAGACCATGTTCGACATCGAGGGGATGATGACGGCCACCAGGTTGACCCGTTGGCTGGCCAGGGCGCCGGCGATCTTGTTGGGCACGTAGCCCATGCGCTTGGCGGCCTGCAGGACCTTCTGACGGGTCGCCTCTGAGACGTCGCCGCGGTTGCGCAGCACCCGGCTGACCGTCATTTCGGAGACGCCGGAGGCTTCCGATACATCGCGGAGGGTCAGGGGGCGGCTGGGCGGCTTGTTCACGGGGGCACATCCTGTTGTTTTGACAGGATCGTATCCCGGTGGCCCCCTGCTCTGCAAGCGGCCTTCCCATGGGGCCGCCCGCTTGCGGGTCAGGAGCCCGGCGGTGGAGGCCGATACTGCGCCCATTCACGCAGTCGCCGCCCTGTGCTTGCGGACAGGTCAGAAAGGGAAGTGGGCCAGGCCCGGCTCAGAACTCGGCCCAGTCATCATCGCCGCCGCCCTGCGGGGCTGCGCCGGCACCGGCGACGGCCCGGGCCGGGGTGGCGGCCGGCGCCGCGCTGCGGTCCGGCGTGCGACGGGCAGGGCCGCCCTCGACCTGGAAGCTCTTGGAAATGTCGCTGAGCTTCGCGGCCTCGTTCACCATCAGCTTGCCGGTACCATGCACAGAGGAGGCGACGGCAGCGTTCTTCTGGGTCACCCCGTCCAGCTGGTCGACGGCGGTGTTGATCTCCTGGAGGCCCACCGATTGCTCGCGCGCAGCGGTGGCAATGGAAGAGACCGAGGCCGAGACCTTGTCGAATTCGCCGATCAGCCCGTCGAAGGATTTCCCGGCGCGGTCCACCAGATCGACCCCGCCGGTGACGTTCTCGGCGGATTCCTGGATCAGCGCATTGATCTCCTTGGCGGCCTCCGAGCTGCGTTGCGCCAGGGCCCGCACCTCGGAGGCGACAACGGCAAAACCGCGCCCGGCTTCGCCCGCCCGGGCTGCCTCCACCCCGGCATTGAGCGCCAGGAGGTTGGTCTGGAAGGCCAGGTCCTCGATCACCGAGGTCACCTGCGAGATCTTCTTGGAGGAATGAGAGATCTTGTCCATGGCGACGATCGCCTGGGAAACCACCTCTCCGTTGCGCTGCGCGCTGTCCTTGGCGCGCTGCATGATCTGGTCGGCCTCGCCGGCGGAATCGGCGGTGGATTTCACCGAGGCCGAGAGCTCGGTGATCGCGGCGGCGGTTTCCTCCAGGCTGGCGGCCTGTTCGATGGCGCGCTGCGACAGATCGTTGGAGGCATTTTCCACGTCCCGGGCGCTGCGGTCGATTTCCTGCGCCGAGGCCAGCAGCTGCGAGATCGTCTCGTTCAGCTGCCGCAGCGCCCCGTTGAACCCTTCGCGCAGTGCCTCGTATTCGCTGGCGAAGCGGGTCCGGATGGCGGCGGTCAGGTTGCCCCGCGACAGTTCCGAGATCGCCGAGGTCAGATGTTCGACCACCTCGCGCTGTTGCTGGGCCTTGGCCTCCTGCAGGTGGGTCATCTCGGCGGCCGAAGCCAGCTTGCCGCGCAGGTTCTCGAGGTTGCGGGCCAGATTGCCGACATCCTCGCGCCGTTCGGTCATCGGGATCTCGGACGTCAGGTCGCCCTCGGCGACGCGCCGGATGGCCTGGCCGATGCGCACGAAGGGCCGAGAGACGGACTGGCCGATCAGCACGCCCAGCACGGCGATCACCAGGGTCAGCACCGCGGCCTGGAGGATCAGGGACTGGCGCAGGCCGGTGATCGGCGCCAGGATTTCCCGGCTGTCCTGTTCGACCACGACGAACCAGTCGAGCTCCTGGTAGCTGACCGCCACGTTCATGCTCAGGACTGGCTTGCCGCCGATGCCGGTGACCTCCGCAAAGCGGTCGTCCTGCCCCTCGGCGCCGACGATCTCCTGCGCGGGGACGCTGTCCAGCATGTGCGGCCCGTCGGGAAAGCGGGAATCGCTGCGCATCCGTTTGTCGGCGCCCAGCAGAAAGGCCTGCCCGCTGCGCCCGAGGCCGTCGGAATTGGCCATGATACGGTCGATCATGACCGGGGCGATGCGGAAGGCCAGCACCCCCATGGACGAGCCGTCGCGATTGATCAGGGGCGTCGCGATAAAGGCGGCGGGCTTGTTGTCGGTCGGGGCATAGGCCTCGAAGTCGCGGATCGCCACTTCGCCCGCCGGCAGCTGCAGGGCGCGGGAAACGATGGCGCCAAGGCCGCTCTGGGCGGCGGGGCCGGTGAGCACGTTGGTGGCGAAATCTCCGGCCTTGGCGCTGGAATAGATTACGTCTCCAGAAGGGGTTACCAGGTAGACATCGCCGAAACCCCGGGTGCGGATCAGCTTGGTCAGGTAGGGATGGTACTTCTCGTGCATGCGGTCGTATTGCGACGGGGTGTCGAGGACCACCAGCTGGTCGCGCTGCCCGGCCGGATTGGGGTTGTCGTCGATATAGGTCTTGCGCAAGGCCTGCTGCGCCTGATCCCCTTCGGCGATCCAGGCCAGCATGAAACTGTTGAGGGCAGATAGCACGGTGGGATTGGCGGCCTGGGCATCCAGCAGCCGCTCGGACTGGTCAAGCAGCTCCTTCAGCTGGTCCGAGCGGACGTTCAGCACGCCCTGCATCTTTTCCCGGATTTCCTGGCGCATGATCGCGCTGGCATCATTATAGGCCGAATAGGTCAGGGTTCCGGCCATGATCAGGCTGACGATCGTGATGATCAGCGGCAGCTTCACCGCCAGGCGCAGGTTGCCGAAGACCGCGAAAGGGGAGGTCTTCCTTCCGGGGGCCACCTGGGCCACCTTTTGATCACGCATCGTTTCCCTCCTTCGGGGCCTGAACATTCGGAGGAATGACAGCCGCGCTTTAAGGGCGACTTAATCGCCGCCGCTTCCACCGGGATGACGCTGCGAAAACTACCTTGCATTGGACCGACCCCGGGCGGAATCTGCCGATGACAAGCCGGGAGAGCCGGGGTAAGACGGGTTCGGCTGGCCCCGTGGCTCAACTGGATAGAGCAGCCCCCTCCTAAGGGGCAGGTTACAGGTTCGAATCCTGTCGGGGTCACCAGTCTCTTCCGCTTTCCGATGTCGCCGGGGCTTTCCCTTGCCCGCCTCGCCCAGTACCACGGGCCGCGCGGCGCCTCAGGCCGTGAAGACCCGTGGCCCGGGGACCAGGGCCGTCTCTGCATCAAAGGAACGAGACATGAGCATCAAGCGCATCGAAGCGGGCGCCCGCATGAGCCAGGCCGTGGTCTACAACGGCATCGCCTATCTGGCCGGCCAGGTCGGCGAAGGCGCCACCGTGACCGAGCAGACCAAGGCCGCCCTGGCCGAGGTCGACCGCCTGCTCGCCGAGGCGGGCTCGGACAAGGCGCATCTGCTGTCCACCACCATCTGGCTCGCCGACATGGCCGATTTCGCCGAGATGAACGCCGTCTGGGACGCCTGGGTCGACAGCGCTAATGCGCCCGCCCGCGCCACCGGCGAAGCCAAGCTTGCGACCCCCGACTACAAGGTCGAGGTCATCGTCACCGCCGCCGTGGCCTGACGCAAGGAAGGCGGCCGACCAGATGGCGCGCCGCCTTCCCATTTTCTTGTCCCAAATACCTCGGGGGAAATCGGCCGCAGGCCGATTGGGGGCAGCGCCCCCTTACGCCGCCAGTCCCCTGGAGCCCATCTCCAGGAATTTCTTCCGGCGGTCGGCAATCAGCGCCTTGCGGTCCAGCTTCGACAGGTCGGCCAGAACGGCTTCCAGGGCGCTGCCCACGGCCTTGATCGCATCCGAGGGGGCGCGGTGCGCGCCGCCCAGCGGCTCGGCGATGATCCGGTCGATCACGCCCAGCGATTGCAGGTCCTGCGCGGTCAGGCGCATGGCTTCCGCCGCCTCGCGCATCTTCTCGGCGTTCTTCCACAGGATCGAGGCGCAGCCTTCCGGCGAGATCACCGAATAGACCGAATGCTCCAGCATCGCGACGCGGTTCGCAGCCGCAATCGCAACCGCCCCGCCCGAGCCCCCTTCGCCGATGATCACCGAGACCATCGGCACGCCCAGCTGCAGGCATTTCTCGGTCGAACGCGCGATGGCTTCCGACTGGCCGCGCTCTTCCGCGCCCTTGCCCGGATAGGCGCCGGCGGTGTCGACCAGCGACACGACGGGCAGGTTGAACCGGTCGGCCAGATCCATCAGACGGATCGCCTTGCGATAGCCCTCGGGACGCGCCATGCCAAAGTTGCGCTCCAGGCGCGACTTGGTGTCGTTGCCCTTCTCGTGGCCGATCACCACGACGGGACGGTCGCCCAGACGCGCCAGGCCGCCCATGATCGCCAGGTCCTCGGCGAAATTGCGGTCGCCGGCCAGCGGCGTGAACTCGGTGAACAGCGCGTTGATGTAATCGCGGCAATGCGGCCGCTCGGGGTGACGGGCCACCTGGCATTTGCGCCAGGGCGTCAGCTTGGCATAGAGGTCGACCAGCATGTCCGCCGCCTTCTTGTCGAGCGCGGCGGCCTCGGCCTCGATATCCATCTCCTCGTTCTGCCGCGCCATGGCACGCAGTTCCTCGGCCTTGCCTTCAATCTCGGCAAGGGGACGTTCGAAATCGAGGTAATTGGTCATCAGGGACTCCCACTTCGGTTAGCGCGTATATGACGGCGCTCATCGCCGGATGCAACTACGCAGAAACCCGGGGCGCCCCGAAGGCGTCCCGATGCCGAATTGGTGAAGCTCCGAGAGGCCGGGCCCCTGCCGGCCTCAGGCCCGCAGGACCGGGTAGAGCGAAGCGACCAGCAGCACCGCCATCGTCCAGTTGAACGCCCGCAGCATCCAGGGCCGGTCCAGAAGCTGGCGCATGGTCTGACCGGCCAGCACCCACAGGCTGAGGCAGGGCAGGGTGATCAGCGCATAGATCAGCCCGATCAGCGCCACCTGGCCCAGGCTGCGGTCGGGGGCGAACAGGGTGATCGTGCTCAGCGCCATGGTCCAGCCCTTGGGATTGACCCATTGGAAGCTTGCCGCCTGAAGAAAGCTCATCGGGTGGCTGACCTCGGTCTCGGCGGTGCTGGGCGGGGCGGCATTGGCGATCTTCCAGGCCAGCCACAGCAGGTAGACCACGCAGGCCACCAGCAGCGCCTGTCGCAGCACCGGGAACAGCTCGAACACCCGCATCAGCCCCAGGCCCACCAGAACCACCATGGCGGCAAAGCCCACCGCCACCCCCAGCATGTGTCCGAAGCTGCGCCGGTAGCCGAAGTTCATCCCCGAGGCCATGACCATCAGGTTGTTCGGCCCCGGCGTGACCGAGCCCACCACGCAGAACAGCAGCAGGGCGGACAGGAACTGAAGTGAAAGCATGGGACCCCCGGGAGATTGAAAGTGCCTTGCAATCCTATGCCCATTCATGCGCCATTAAGTTGCAAAGTGGGGTGGCAGAGACGTTTTTGGACAATCCATGACCAAGATGGACGAGATGAACCGCAGGATATTGCAGGTTCTGGAAACCGATGGCCGGATCTCCAACCAGGAGCTGGCCGAGCGCGTCGGCCTGTCGCCCTCGGCCTGCCTGCGCCGGGTCCAGGAGCTGGAGCGCGGCGGTGTGATCACAGGCTATCGTGCGGTGCTGGATCCCCAGGCGATGGGGGTGGGCTTCGTCGCCTATGTCAGCGTTGGCCTGGCGGTGCATTCGAAGGCCACGCTGGAGGCCTTCGAACGCCGCATGGTCAGCGCGCCGGAGGTGCGCGAGTGCCACAACATCACCGGCGCGCGGGAATACCTGCTGCGGATCGAGGTCTCGGACCTGGCCGCCTACAAACGCTTCCACACTGAGGTGCTGGGCACGCTGCCCCATGTCTCGGCGCTGACGACCTTCGTGGTCATGGGATCCCCGAAGGACGCCCGCGCCTGAGGGCTCAGTGGCAGTAGCCGGCCTGTTCCTGCAGGGCCTCGGCGGCGCCGCGCAGGTCGATCGGGTGATCCTGCCCGGCGACGATCAGCTTGTGACCGGCACGCAGGCTTTGCAGGAAACCGTCGCGCGCGGCGGAAGAGGGGAAGACCACCCGGTAGCTGTAGATCTTGGACTTGGCGATCTGGGTGTCCTTGGTGGTGCCGGTGGCATCAAGCGCGAAGGCCGCCTTGCGGCCATCGACGTCGAAGTCGATCTCCTTGCCGCGCTGGCGTTTTCCGAAGCCCAGCTTCACCGCCGGCGCGCCGGCCTCGCAGACCACCGAGAAATATTCGCCCGCCCGGGCGCGCGGGGTGGTCAGGTACATCAGCAGCCCGTGCTGGCCGGGATCCTTGCTCTGCATCCACTTGCCGGCAAAGACCCGGGCGACCGGCGAATCCTGGATATCGGGGGTTTCCTGCGCCAGCGCCGGGCCGGCGATCCCGCAGGCCAGCGCGGCGGCGGCCATGAACATTCGGGCGGGACGGTCAAGTAAATTGTTGCGGCGCATGGGAACTCCGGTCTGGGCGTCTTTCGGCCGAAGCCTAGCCCGTGGACCGGCAAATCCAAGAGCTGATCCGGAAAATCGCGGCCTTGTGGGGCGCGGGTTCCGGCTATCGGTCCTGAAAGGGGGGTCGTATCAACAGAAGCGCCCGCAGGTCCTCCTCCCGCGGGCGCTTTGGCGAGCATGCCTTCAAGTCCTCAGAGAGACGCGGCGATCAGCTCGGCCTGTTTCACGATCACTTCTGCCTGTTTAATGGACGCGATGTCAACCAGTCTTCCATTGTATACCGTCGCACCGGCGCCGCTGCGTTTTGCCTCTTCCATGGCCGAGAGGATGGCGCGCGCCTCCGCGACCTTGGCCTCGGGCGGGGTGAAGACCTCGTTGGCCAGGGCGATCTGTTTCGGGTGGATGGCCCATTTCCCGACCATGCCCAGCGTGGCCGAGCGCAGCGCCTGCGCGCGGTAGCCTTCATCGTCGGAGAAGTCGCCGAAGGGCCCGTCTACCGGCAGGACACCATGGGTCCGGCAGGCCGCGACGATGGCCGCCTGCGCCCAATGCCATGGATCTGACCAATATTTCTGGCCCTCCCGCAACATGTAGTAGTCTTCCTGGGTGCCGCCGATGCCGGTCGTCTGCATCCCCATCGAGGCCGCGAAATCCGCAGCCCCCAGGCTCATGGCCTTCAGGCGGGGGGACGCTGCGGCAATCTCCTCGACATGGGCGATGCCGGCGGCGCTCTCGATGATGACCTCGAAATCGACGGGTTTGGTGCGCCCGGTGGCGCGCTCGATCCCGGTGACCAGGGCGTCCACCGCGTAAAGATCGGCGCCGCAGCCGACCTTCGGAATCATGATCCGGTCCAGCCGGTCACCGGCCTGTTCCATCACCTCGACCACGTCACGGTACCACCAGGGGGTATCCAGGCCGTTGATTCGCACCGAGATGATCTTGTTGCCCCAGTCCACCGTGCGAATCGCCTCGATGATATTGGCGCGGGCCTGGACCTTGTCGTCGGGGGCCACCGAATCCTCGAGGTCGAGGTTGATCACGTCGGCAGCCGAGGCGGCCATCTTGGCAAAGAGCTTGGTATTCGAACCGGGCCCGAAAAGCTGGCATCGATTCGGGAAGGCGGGAGCCTGAGGCTGGAGGCGGAAGGACATCGGCGTTCCTGTCGGTAACAAAGTTGCGCTGATAGTTCGTTAATGATTATTTAATTCCACATGGGGTCTCAACGGTTTTTTGCAGCGCGGCAGGGAGTCGCGCGCAGAAGACGGATTCTTCGACAGGCAGGGTAAATTCCGGGACAGCTTTGCGCCATGAGGCGTTTTGGCGCCAACTTTGCAAACACCTTGATGCAGATGCGGCGCAGAGTGCGGGAAATTCCTCAGGGAGCCTGAATAAAATGATCGAAACTCCGTACCTCCTCTTCCTCGGTGATGCCCCCGACGCGCTGGCCGCGAAGGTCGCCCAGGGCATCAAGGACTGGCGCCCCGCAAACTGCGTCGGCCAGTTCCGCATGGAAGGCTGCAAGGCCGACATGAAGCTGACGGACATGACCCTGGCCGAAGCCAAGGCTGCCGGTGCCAAGACCCTGGTGATCGGTGTCGCGAACCGCGGCGGCGTGATCTCTCCGGCGTGGAAGAAGGTGCTGATCGAGGCGCTGGAAGAAGGCTTTGACATCGCGTCGGGCCTGCACAACCTGCTGCGCAACGAGGCCGACCTGGCCGCCGTCGCCAAGGAATGCGGCCGTACCCTGCATGACGTGCGCATCCCCTCCGTCCAGTACCCGATCGCCAACGGCAAGAAACGCACCGGCAAGCGCTGCCTGGCCGTGGGCACCGACTGCTCGGTCGGCAAGATGTACACCGCGCTGTGCATGGACAAGGAAATGAAGGAACGCGGGCTGAAGTCCTCCTTCCGCGCCACCGGCCAGACCGGCATCCTGATCACCGGCGACGGCGTGCCGCTCGATGCCGTGATCGCCGACTTCATGGCCGGCTCGGTGGAATACCTGACCCCCGACAATGATGAAGATCACTGGGACATGATCGAGGGCCAGGGCTCGCTGTTCCACGCCTCCTATTCCGGCGTGACCATGGCGCTGGTGCATGGCGGCCAGCCCGACGCGCTGATCCTGTGCCACGAGCCGACCCGCGAACACATGCGCGGCCTGCCCGAGTACAAGCTGCCCGCCCTCGACGCGCTGCGCGACGTGGCGCTGACGCTGGCCAAGGTGGTGAACCCCGACGTCAAGGTCGTGGGCATCTCGGTCAACACCCAGCACATGGCGGAAGACGAGGCCAAGGCCTACCTGGCCAAGGTCGAGGAAGACATGGGTCTGCCCGCCACCGACCCGTACCGCTTCGGCGCCGCGCGTCTGGTCGACGCGATGCTCGCAGCCTGATCCGTTTCGCCGGGGGCGTCGTTGCGACGCCTCCGGCGGGCATATTTTTGGAAAGATGAAGGAGGCAGGCCCGTGCAGATCGAGGTAAGCCGCGACACGTTCCCGCTGGCCCAGGTGTTCCGGATCAGCCGGGGCGCACGGACCGAGGCCGAGGTGCTGACCGTTCACCTGCAGGACGGCGATGTCCGTGCCTGGGGCGAATGCGTGCCCTATGCCCGCTACGACGAGACGCTGGACAGCGTGGCCGCGCAGATCGCGGCGCTGCCGCCCGATATCACCCGCAAGGGCCTGCAGGAGCTGATGCCCTCCGGCGCCGGACGCAATGCCGTCGACTGCGCGCTGTGGGATCTGGAGGCCAAGAAGGCCGGCAAGCGCGTCTGGGAACTGGCCGGTCTGGCCGCGCCCAAGCCCGAGATCACCGCCTATACCCTGTCGCTGGACGAACCCGCCGCGATGGAGGCCCAGGCCGCCAAGAACGCCTTCCGCCCGCTGCTGAAGATCAAGCTGGGCACCCCTGACGACATGCCGCGTCTGGAAGCGGTGCGTCGCGGCGCGCCGGCCTCCAAGATCATTGTCGATGCCAACGAGGGCTGGTCCGCCGAGGTCTATGCCGACCTGGCGCCGCACCTGGTGCGCCTGGGCGTCGCGCTGGTCGAGCAGCCGCTGCCCGCCGGTCTGGACGATGCGCTGATCGGCATGGAGCGCCCGGTGCCGGTCTGCGCCGACGAAAGCTGCCATGACCGCGCCTCGCTCGCCAAGCTCAAGGGCAAGTATGACGTGGTGAACATCAAGCTGGACAAGACCGGCGGTCTGACCGAGGCGCTGGCGCTGCGCGAGGCCGCGCTGGCCGAGGGCTACGGCATCATGGTCGGCTGCATGGTCGGCTCTTCTCTGGCGATGGCGCCGGCGCTGCTGGTGGCGCAGGGCGCGATGATCACCGATCTCGACGGTCCGCTGCTGATGGCGCAGGACCGCGAGACGCCGCTGGTTTACGACGCCGAAGGGGTGCACCCCTCGGACGCGACCCTCTGGGGCTGAGGCCCCCGTGCCCGGGACATGCCTGCCCCAAGCGCATGCCCCGGGATCCCTGGCGCAGGTCGCCGCCCCCTTCCGGCGGCCTGCCCCCTTTTCCCGATGAATGACCACTGGTCTTTTGCCGCCTGCGGGGGCAAAAGCCATGCCGTGATGTGCCCGCGCCGGTGAAGACGCGAAAGCCCAAGGAGCGATGAGATGAGCCGCATTGTCTATGTGAATGGTGAGTACCTGCCCGAGGAAGAGGCGAAGATCTCCATCTTCGACCGCGGTTTCCTGATGGCGGATGGCGTCTACGAGGTGACCAGCGTGCTGAACGGCAAGCTGATCGACTTCGACGGCCATGCGAAGCGCCTGGAGCGTTCGCTGAAAGAGCTGTCGATGAACGCCCCGGTGACCATGGACGAGCTGCTGGCGATCCACCGCGAACTGGTGACCAAGAACGATCTGGTCGACGGCATGATCTACCTGCAGGTGACCCGTGGCGCCCCGGGCGACCGCGACTTCGTCTTCCCCGATCCCGAAACCACCCCGTCGACCCTGGTGATGTTCACCCAGAGCAAGCCGGGTCTGGCCGACAGCCCGGTCGCCAAGACCGGCAACAAGGTGATCTCGGTCGAGGACATCCGCTGGGGCCGCCGCGACATCAAGACCGTCCAGCTGCTCTGGCCGTCGATGGCCAAGATGATGGCGAAGAAGGCCGGCGTCGATGATGCCTGGTTCGTCGAGGACGGTTTCGTGACCGAGGGCTCCTCGAACAACGCCTATATCGTCAAGGGCAACAAGATCATCACCCGCGCGCTGTCGAACGACATCCTTCACGGCATCACCCGCGCCGCCGTGCTGCGCTTTGCCGCCGAGGCCCAGTACGAGGTCGAGGAGCGCAACTTCACCATCGCCGAAGCCCAGGAGGCCGACGAGGCCTTCACCACCTCTGCCTCCGCCTTCGTGATGCCGGTAGTCGAGGTCGATGGCGTCAAGATCGGCGAAGGCGTCCCGGGCACGGTCGCACCGCGCCTGCGCGAGATCTACATCGAAGAGATGCGCAAGCAGGCCATCTGAGCCTTCGCGTTTCCCCGGAACCGGCCTCGGCCCGTCGCACCAGCGGCGGGCCGATGTCGTTTCGGCACCGTGATCGCCGCGGGGGCTGTTCCCGGCGGGGTGCGGCCTTAGATCTTCGCAAAAGGAAAGGATCCGAACCATGTCCCGCATTCTGCTGATCGGGGCCACGGGTGGCGTGGGCCACCGTCTGGCCTCGCTGCTTGTCGCCGCCGGTCACGAGGTCACCGGCCTGCACCGCGCCCCAGAACAGGCCGAAGGGCTTTCGGCGATGGGGGTCACGCCGCTGCGTGGCGACCTGATGGAGCTGAGCGCCCATGAGCTGACGCTGGCCGCTCAGGACCATGACGTCATCATCTTCTCGGCCGGGGCCGCCGGCAGCGGAACCGAGCGTACCTCCGAGATCGACGGGCAGGGGCCGGTGAAGGCGCTGGCTGCCGCCGAGGCCAACGGCATCCGCCGCTTCTACCTTGTTTCGGCCTTCCCCGAAGCCGGGCGCGACCGCGACCTGGGCCCGGGGTTCGAGCATTACATGGCCGTCAAGAAGCACGCCGATGCGGCGGTGGCGGCCTCGGGGCTTGACTGGGTGATCCTGCGGCCCGGCACCCTGCTGCACGAGGAGGCCGATGGTCAGGTCAGCCTGGGCTGGGCGCTTGGCTACGGCAGCGTGAAGCGGGGCAACGTGGCCACCGTGTTGGCGGCCCTCGTCGATCATCCCGAGATCCGCCGCGAGATCCTGGAGCTGACCGACGGCGATCTGCCGGTGGCAGAGGCGCTTGCGGCGGTGACGCGGGGCTGAGGGCGGCTCAGCCGATCTCGGCCAGCAGCCCGTCGTAGAAGCGGCGCAGGTCGGCGCTGCGGGCGGCGGCCATGGTGCGCCCGGTTTCCGTCTGCATTCCCTTGCCGAAGCCCAGCAGCTTGGTCTGGAAGTGATCCAGCGCAAAGGCGTCCTCGTCCAGCGGGCGGTTCAGGGCCCCGGGATCCGTGGCATGGCAGATCGCCGCGCCGCGGGCCCCCGACAGCGCCAGGCAGCGCGCGACCCCCATGTAGCCCAGGGCATCCAGCCGGTCGGCATCCTGGAGGATCTTCGCCTCAAGGCTCTGCGGCGGGATTTGGGCCGAGAAACTGTGCGCCTCGATGGCATGGGCGACCTGCGCGGTGTCGGCCGCGCTCCAGCCCATCTCGCCCAGCAGGTCGCTGGCCCGGGCGGCGGCCATGCGCGAGGCCAGCGAGCGCTCCGGCGCGCCCTTGTCGACATGCACGCAGTCATGCAGCAGGGTCGCGGCCAGCAGGATCCGGGTATCGCCGCCTTCCTGCGCCATGATCTTCTGGGCATTGCGCCAGACCCGCAGCAGATGCGCCTCGTCATGGGCGCTGTCGCGGCTGTCGCGGCTGTCGAAGGCATGGGGCAGCAGGGCGCGGGCAAGGTCGGGCAGGGGGAACTGGGCGTGCATCGGGGCTCCTTCGGGATCGGGCCCGGTATAGGGGCCGGGCGGCGGAAACGTCAAAGGGCGCCCGGGGGCGCCCTTTTTGTCCGCTGTGTGCGATCCGGATCAGGCGGCGGCCTTGGCCGGCACCTCTTCCTTGGCGCCGCGCGACACGAGCTTGAGCACCGTGAAGCCCAGCACCGCCGAGATCGCAGAGCCGACCAGCACCCCGAGGCGGACCGAGTTCATCATCGTCGCATCGTCGAAGCTGAGCGTGCCGATGAACAGCGACATGGTGAAGCCGATGCCGGCCAGGCAGGCGACGCCGTAGATATGGCCCCAGCTGGCGCCCGCCGGCATCCGGGCCAGGCCGGTTTTCACCATGATCCAGACCACCGCGAAGACGCCCACCTGCTTGCCGATCACCAGCCCGCCCGCAACGCCGAGCGCCAGCGGATCCAGCAGGTCCGAGAAGGTCATGCCCTTCAGCACCACGCCGGCATTGCCGAAGGCGAAAAGCGGCACGATGAAGAACAGCACATAGGGCGACAGGCCGTGTTCCAGCGCGTGCAGGGGCGATTTGCCGTACTTGTCCTTCAGCGGGATGAAGAAGGCGGTCAGCACGCCGGCGAGGGTCGCATGGACACCCGATTTCAGCACCAGGAACCACAGCACCAGGCCCAGCATCAGCAGGGGGGCGACACGGTGCACCTTGCGCTTGTGCAGCACGAACATCGCGGCCAGCGGCAGCAGCGCCATCAGCAGGTAGTTGACCTGCAGGTCGGCGGTGTAGAACAGCGCGATCACCACGATGGCGCCCATGTCGTCAAGGATCGCCAGCGTCAGCAGGAAGATCTTCAGCGAGGAGGGCACCTTGGGGCCGACCAGCGCCAGCACGCCCAGGGCGAAGGCGATGTCGGTCGCCGCCGGGATCGCCCAGCCGCCGAGGTTCGCCGCATTGCCGAGGTTCAGCGCCACGAAGACGATTGCCGGGCAGGCCATGCCCGCCACCGCCGCCATGCCGGGCATGATCACGTCGGAGGGGTTCTTCAGCTTGCCTTCCAGCAGCTCGTACTTCAGCTCCAGCCCGACCAGGAAGAAGAAGACCGCCATCAGGCCGTCGTTGATCCAGTGCAGAAGGGAATTCTTCAGCTCGCTCTCGCCGAAGGAAATCTTCAGGTAGGTGTGCAGCCATTCGTCATAGGCCGGCCCGAGGGCCGAGTTGGCCACGATCAGGGCCAGCGCCGTTGCAAGGATCAGGAAGATGCCTCCCGATGCGTCGCTCGAGAAAAACCTGTCCAGTTCACGCCGTAGCCCCATCAATCCCTCCTGTTGTCCGGGTCATCCGGTCCGAGATGGGGATTGACGGGGCAAGCTCAAGGTTTCGTGAACAAAAACTTGCGCTTTACGAGTCTTTTTTGCCGACGTTCTCGCGGAAGGCGGTCTCGAATTCGGCTTTCTGTTCGCGCGTGGCCTCGGTCTGGTTGCGGGTCTTCCAGTCCTCGTAGGGCATGCCGTAGAAGGCCTCGCGGGCGGCCTCCTTGTCCATGTCCAGACCGCGCTCCTGCGCGGCTTCCATGTACCAGCGGCTCAGGCAGTTGCGGCAGAACCCGGCCAGGTTCATCAGGTCGATGTTCTGCACGTCGGGGCGCTGCTCCATCAGGTGATGGCGCAGGGCACGGAAGGCGGCGGCCTCCAGCTCGGTGCGGGTCTGGTCGTCCATGACGGCTCCTTTCGGGTCTCAGGCAGAGGCGGGGGCGGGGCGCTTGAAGTAGGAGGCCTTGCCCATGGTCACGGTTTCCAGGCTGACGGCATATTGCGACGGCAGCAGCTTTGCGATCACGTCCTGAAGCAGACCCGACATCTCGATATGCTGTTCGACCGGGCGGCCTTCCATCAGGCGCAGGGTCACGTTCAGAAAGCCCGGCTCCCCGGAGACCATGAGGAAGGCGTCGGCCTTGTGGGCGCGCAGCTTCACCGCCTCGGGCGGCACGGCGGGATGCGAGACGATGGCATCGACCATGGCCTGAAACAGCGGCTGGAGATCAAGGTCGAGGCCGCCGTGTTCGATGACGATCTGGGGCATGGGACTTCCTTTCTGGACTCAGGATGCGGTGTCGGCCAGCGCGGCCTGCAGGATCGGGGCAAGGCGTTCGGCCCAGCGGGCCTGCTGCTCGGCCGAGGCGATCAGGTCGTTGCGCAGCTCGATCAGCGTGTTGAGGCGCCCGGGCGCAATGGCATGGCGGTCAACGGCGTCACCGGGCAGGTGGCCGCCGTAGGGCTCGTTCGCACCGATGCACAGGTCGGGTTCGGCACGCAGCCGGTCGATCAGCGGGGCGCTCAGGCGTTCGTCCTCGGCAAACAGCACGCCGACATGCCAGGGCCGCTTGGGGCGGCCGCGCAGCTGCGGGGTAAAGGAATGGATGGCCAGGTAGACGGTATCGTCGCGGCGTGCGGCCAGGCGGGCGATCTCGGCGTGGTAGGGGCGGTGGCAGGCGTTCAGGCGCGCCTCCCGCTCCTCGGGGCCGGCATGGCGGTTCGCCGGAATGATCGTGCCGTCGTAGAGTTTCATCAGCAGCGTCGGGTCGTCCTCGCCGCGGTTCGGGTCGATCACCAGCCGCGAGAAGTTGCTTTCGATCACCGGGCTGTCCAGCAGCGTGCCAAGCGCCCTTGCAACTCCGGCGGCTCCGGGATCATACGCAATGTGACGCTGCATGTCGCTTTCCGGAAGACCAAGGCTTCCGCCTGCCACGAAATCCGGTACGGTGTTCGCAGCGTGGTCACAGGTGATCAGCCAGCGTCCTTTCCGTTGCGTTCCGGTAACCGTGAAAGGGGCATAAGTCATGAGGGTGTCACCTCCATTGGCAAGTGTCGCCGGAAGGATTATGGGTGAATGTGACCGCTAACATTCGGGGTTTTTGCCCCGAACCGCGACAATAGGGGATGACCTGAATGATACGTCAGCGCAATACGAAAATCGTCGCCACGCTCGGACCGGCGTCCGAGACCTACGAGACGATCCGCGCGCTTCACGAAGCCGGGGCGGATGTCTTCCGGCTCAACATGTCCCACGGCAGCCATGACGAGATCCGCGAGAAGCACCGCATCATCCGCGAGATCGAGCGTGACATCGACGGCACCATCGGCATCCTGGCCGACCTTCAGGGCCCCAAGCTGCGGGTCGGCGTCTTCGCCAATGAGGCGGAGGACCTTGTCGTGGGCGCCGATTTCCGTCTCGACCTGGACAAGACCCCGGGCGATGCGGCCCGCGTGAACCTGCCCCATCCCGAGATCTTCGCGGCGCTGGAACCCGGTGCCAGCCTGCTGGTCAACGACGGCAAGATTCGCCTGAAGGTCAAGGACTGCGGCGCCGATTACGCGAACTGCGAAGTGACGGTGGGCGGCACGATCTCCAACCGCAAGGGTGTCAACGTGCCCGACGTGGTGCTTCCGCTGGCGGCGCTGTCGGAAAAAGACCGCAAGGATCTGGAATTCGTCTGCCAGCTGGGCGTCGACTGGATCGCGCTCTCGTTCGTGCAGCGCCCCGCCGACATGGAAGAGGCCCGCGCGCTGGTCGATGGCCGCGCCGCGATCCTTGCCAAGATCGAGAAGCCCGCCGCCGTGAAGGTCTTCGACGACATCCTGAAGGTCTCTGACGGGATCATGGTGGCGCGCGGGGATCTGGGCGTCGAACTGCCGGTGCATTCGGTGCCGCCGATCCAGAAGCGCCTGATCCGCAAATGCCGCGCCGCCGCCAAGCCGGTGATCGTCGCGACCCAGATGCTGGAATCGATGATCGAGAGCCCGATGCCCACCCGGGCCGAGGTCTCGGACGTGGCTGCCGCCATCTACGAGGGCACGGATGCGGTGATGCTTTCGGCCGAATCCGCTGCCGGCAGCTTCCCGATCGAGGCCGTCACCACGATGGACAACGTCGCCAAGGAAGTGGAGGGCGATCCGCTTTATCGCGAGGTGATCGAGGCGCAGCGGAACGCGATCCGCGGCATCGGCTCGGTCGCCGACGGCATCGTCGCCGCCGCCCGCGAGATCGCCGAGAAGACCGAGATCAAGGTGATCTGCTGCTTCACCCAGCGGGGCACCACCGCGCTTCTCGTCTCGCGCGAGAAGCCGCGCGTGCCGATCCTGGCGCTGACCTCGGAACGCTCGACCTCGCGCCGGCTGACCCTGACCTGGGGCGTGAACTGCCTGATGACCGGAGAGCTTTACCGCTTCAAGCAGGCGGTGGTGAATGCCGCGCGCGGCGCCCGCGTCACCGGGCTGGCCACCGAGGCCGACCAGATCGTCGTCACCGCCGGCGTGCCGTTCAACCAGACCGGCACCACGAACATCCTGCGCGTCGCGCCCTGCGATGAACGCCTGATCTTCTCGGACGACGAGTGAGCCTGATGGGTCCCGGTACGCTTCGGGTCATCGGGGCCCTGGCCCTGCTGCTGCTGGTCGCGGGGGCGCTGTTCAGCGTCTTCGCGGGCGGCCTTTCGGTGGCCGTGGTGCTGCTGACGGCCTGGCTGGTCGAGCATTGGGTGCAGCTGTTCGGGGGCAATGGCGTGACCATCGGCCCCCTGCATCTGATGCAGTCGATCGGCCATGCGGCGACGGGCTCCTGAGCCCTGCGCAAAACCCTTGCCAAACTGCGAATCCGCCCCTATACGGCGGCTTCCTACCGCGCGGCCGGCCAGTGAGGCATGCCGAGTCGCGTGTTCACTCTGAACATAGGAGCTGAAAATGCCCAAGATGAAGACGAAATCGAGCGTCAAAAAACGCTTCAAGGTTTCGGCCACCGGCAAGATCATTGCTGGCCAGGCCGGGAAACGCCACGGCATGATCAAGCGGACGACGAAGTTCATCCGCGACGCACGCGGCACGACCACCCTTTCGAAGGCAGATGAGCAGATCCTTATGCCCATGATGCCCTACGCAAAGAAAAAGAAATAAGGAGGTCGCGACATGTCCCGCGTTAAAGGTGGTACCACTACCCACGCCCGTCACAAGAAGGTCCTCGACGCAGCGAAAGGCTACTACGGCCGTCGCTCCAAGACCTTCAAGGTTGCCCGTCAGGCCGTCGACAAGGCCAACCAGTACGCGACCCGCGACCGCAAGGCGCGCAAGCGTAACTTCCGCGCCCTGTGGATCCAGCGTATCAACGCCGGTGTCCGCGCGCATGACGAAGCGATGACCTACTCGCGCTTCATCAACGGTCTGGCCCTGGCCGGCATCGAAGTGGACCGCAAGGTTCTGGCCGACCTGGCCGTGAACGAACCCGCCGCTTTTGCAGCCATCGTCGAAAAGGCGAAGGCCGCGCTCGCTGCGTAATACCCCTTCCAAGGGTAAGATTTCAGGAGAAGCCGCGGACCTTTCGAGGTCTCGCGGCTTCTTGTCTTTCAGGGCCCGCTTTCGTAGCAGGGTGCAAACCGGATCAGGAGAGGATCGGATGAACGATCTGAAGACGAAGTACCTGTCGGCCATTGCCGCGGCAGCTGACGAAAGCGCGCTGGAAGAGCTGCGTGTGCAGGCGGTCGGCAAGAAGGGCGAGGTCAGCCTGAAGATGCGCGAGCTGGGCAAGATGACCCCGGAAGAGCGCCAGGTCATGGGCCCGCAGCTGAATGCCCTGAAGGACGAGATCAACTCGGCCCTGGCCGCCAAGAAGGTGGCGCTGGCCGATGCCGCGCTGGACATCCGCCTGAAGGAGGAATGGCTGGACGTGACGCTGCCGGTGCGCCCGCAGCGCCAGGGCTCCATCCACCCGGTCAGCCAGGTCTGGGAAGAATGCACGGCGATCTTCGCCGACATGGGCTTTGCCGTCGCCGAAGGCCCCCAGGTCGAGCAGGCCTGGTACAACTTCGACGCGCTGAACATCCCCGGCCACCACCCCGCGCGGGCCGAGATGGACACCTTCTACATGCACCGTGCCGAGGGCGATGACCGTCCCCCGCACGTGCTGCGCACCCATACCTCCCCGGTGCAGATCCGCTCCATGGAGAAGCACGGCGCGCCGCTGCGCATCATCTGCCCGGGCCGCGTCTACCGCGCCGACTACGACCAGACCCACACGCCGATGTTCCACCAGGTCGAGGGGCTTGCCATCGGCAAGGACATCTCCATGGCGAACCTCAAGTGGGTGCTGGAAGAGTTCTTCTCGGCCTATTTCGGCAAGAAGGTGAAGACGCGTTTCCGCGCCTCGCACTTCCCCTTCACCGAACCCTCGGCCGAGGTCGACATCCAGTGCTCCTGGGAAAACGGCACCGTCAAGGTGGGCGAGGGCGACGGCTGGCTTGAGGTCCTGGGCTCCGGCATGGTGCACCCGAAGGTTCTGGAAGCCGGCGGGATCGACCCGAAGGAATGGCAGGGCTTTGCCTTCGGCATGGGGATCGACCGGATCGCGATGCTGAAATACGGCATCCCCGACCTGCGCGCCTTCTTCGACAGCGACCTGCGCTGGCTGCGCCACTACGGCTTCAGCGCGCTGCAGGTGCCGACGATCCGCGGAGGCGTCTGAGGCCGATGCAGCCGGACCGCAACCCGACGGGCGATGCCGCAAGGCTGGTGCCCGACCGCAGGGGGGCGCAACGCGCCCGCCCGGGGGGGCGGTCCGGCGCGGCCGGTCGGGCGGTGAACGCCGCGCGGACCTTGCCGGAGGGCCTTCGGGCCGCAGTTGAGGGGACATTCCCCCGCCTGATCCCGGAAAGGTTGCCTGCATGAAACTCTTCCGCCACGAGACCCGCCAGCTGAGCGAGGACAGCAAGCGTATCTACGCCCTGTTCGAGATCGCCCATACCTGCGTGGATTTCGGGGCGGCGCTGTGCTTCATCATCGGCTCCGTCTTCTTCTTCTACGAAAGCCTCATGACCCCGGGGACCTGGCTGTTTCTGATCGGTTCGGTCCTCTTCGCCGCCAAGCCCACGCTGCGGCTGATCCGTGAAATCAAACTTTACCGTATGGGCGATGACGCCGACCTCGCCTCCCGCCTGAAGGACTGACCCATGAAATTCACCCTTTCCTGGCTGAAAGAACACCTTGATACTGATGCCTCGCTGGATCTCATCCTCGAGACGCTGACCGACCTCGGCCTTGAGGTCGAGGGCGTGGAGGACCCGGCGGCGAAGCTGAAGGGCTTCACCCTGGCGAAGATCCTGGAAGCCGAGCAGCACCCCGATGCGGACAAGCTGCGGGTCTGCAAGGTTCTGGCGGACACCGGCGAGACCCAGGTGGTCTGCGGTGCGCCGAACGCACGCGCGGGCATCACCGTGGTGCTGGCCAAGCCCGGCATGTATATCCCCGGCCTCGACATCACCATCTCCGTCGGCAAGATCCGCGGCGTGGAAAGCCATGGCATGATGGCCTCGGAGCGCGAGCTGGAGCTTTCGGACGAGCATAACGGCATCATCGAGCTGGAGAGCGGCGAGGTGGGCCAGGAATTCTCCGCCTGGCTGGCCCAGAACCGCCCCGCCGCCGTCGATCCGGTGATCGAGATCGCGATCACGCCGAACCGCCCCGATGCGCTTGGCGTGCGCGGCGTGGCCCGCGACCTGGCGGCACGCGGCCTTGGCACGCTGAAGCCGATGCCCGCCTATGCGCTGGAAGAGACCGCGGGCGACTGCCCGGTCGGCGTCACCATCGACGAGAGCGCAAAGGACGGCTGCCTGGTCTTCGCCGGTCGCCTGATCAAGGGCGTGAAGAACGGCCCCAGCCCCGAATGGCTGCAACAGAAGCTGCGCGCCATCGGGCTGCGCCCGATCTCCGCTCTGGTCGATGTGACGAACTATTTCACCTACGACCTGAACCGCCCGCTGCACGTCTTCGATGCCGGCAAGATCGCCGGGGATCTGGTGATTTCCCGTGCCAAGGGCGGCGAGGAGCTTCTGGCGCTGGACGAGAAGACCTACGAGATCCCCGCCGGCGTGCTGGTGATTTCCGATGACAACGGCGTCGAAAGCATCGGCGGCATCATGGGCGGCGAGGTCTCGGGCTGCACCGAGGAAACCACCGATGTCTTCGTCGAGGCGGCCTTCTGGGACTTCGTTTCGATCGCCGAGGGCGGGCGTGCGCTGAAGATCAACTCGGACGCGCGCTACCGCAACGAGCGTGGCATCGATCCGGGCTTCAACATGGAGGCGCTGGACCGGGCCTGCGCGCTGATCGTGGAACTCTGCGGTGGCGCGGTAAGCGGCAAGGTCGTGGCGGGCGAGGTGCCGGACGTGTCGCGGGCCTATCGTCTGGATACCGATCGCTGCTCGTCGCTGGTGGGGATGGATATTCCCGCAGAGGAGCAGCGCGCCACGCTGGAGCGCCTGGGCTTCGTGATGGAGGGCGACATGGCGCAGGTGCCGTCCTGGCGCCCCGACGTGCTGGGCGAGGCGGACCTGGTGGAAGAGGTGGCCCGCATGGCCTCCCTCACCAAGCTTGAGCCCAAGCCGATGGCGCGGATGCTGCCGGGCGTGCCCAAGCCCATCCTGACCCCGATGCAGCAGCGCGAGCAGATCGCACGGCGCACGGTGGCGGCGCTCGGCTACAACGAATGCGTGACCTACAGCTTCATCGACAAGGCAACGGCCACTCTGTTCGGCGGCGGCGATGATGCAACCATGGTGGCGAACCCGATTTCATCCGAGATGAGCCACATGCGTCCCGACCTGCTGGCGGGCCTGTTGCAGGCGGCGGCGCGCAACCAGGCGCGCGGCATGGCCGACATGGCGCTGTTCGAGGTCGGTGCGGCCTTCACCGGCGGCGAGCCGGGCGAGCAGCACCTCCAGGTCACCGGCCTGCTGGTCGGCCAGACCGGGCCGAAGGATCTGCACGGCGCCGCCCGCGCGGTCGATGTCTTCGACGCCAAGGCCGACGTCGAGGCTGTGCTGGCGGCCATCGGCGCGCCCGCGAAGGTGCAGATCCTGCGCGACGGAGCTGCCTGGTTCCATCCGGGCCGCCATGGCCGGATCTGCCTTGGTCCGAAGAAGATGCTGGCCGTCTTCGGCGAGATCCATCCGAAGATCCTGCAGCAGATGGATGTGAAGGGCCCCGCCGTGGGCTTCACCATCTGGCCGGAAGAAATCCCGCTGCCGCGCAATGCCACCACCTCGAAGGGGGCCGTGACCCTGAACGACCTGCAGCCGGTCGAGCGCGACTTCGCCTTCATCGTCGATGAGCGCGTCGAGGCGCTGACGCTGGTCAATGCCGCTGCCGGGGCCGACAAGGCGCTGATCACCGATGTGCGGGTCTTCGATGAGTTCATCGGCGGCGCCCTGGGCGAGGGCAAGAAGAGCCTTGCCCTCACCGTGCGCCTGCAGCCGCAGGACGTCACGCTGAAGGAGAAGGACATCGAGGCGATCAGTACGAAAATCGTCGAGAAGGTCGCGAAGGCCACCGGCGGCGCCCTGCGCGGCTGAGGACGGACGGTCGGACGCTCTCTCCCGTTCCGGGAGAGACGCCCCGCCCGCCGTCCCTCACCACCGCAGGCTCTTTCATCTGGCTCCAAATATCCCCGCCGGAGGCGCATCTCTCCACCGGCATTGCGATGCAGCAAGGGCGGCCCATGGGGCTGCCCTTGCCTGTTGCTGCCGCTCCACCCGGTACGGTTCAGTCCGCCGCCGGGATGGTCCGGCCCCGGATCACCGCGGGGCGGGCGAAGAACCGGTCCAGGTAGGGCTGCAGGTTCGCGAAGTCCTCCCAGCCCAGCAGGTCCTGAGCCTCGTAGAAGAAGACCGAGTTCAGCCAGGGGGCAATGGCGATGTCGGCGATCGAGAACTCCCCGGTCACCCAGTCCTTGCCCTCGAGCTGGCCGTTGATCACGTTCAGAAGCCGCTTGCCCTCGGTGACGAAACGATCACGGGGGCGGGGATCCTCGATCTCGCGGCCGGCGAACTTGTGGAAATAGCCAAGCTGCCCCAGCATCGGGCCAAGGCCGCCCATCTGCCACATCAGCCACTTGATGACCTCGTACTTCCCGGCGCCGGAGGGGGGCATCAGCTTGCCGGTCTTCTCGGCCAGGTAGATCAGAATGGCGCCGCTTTCGAACAGCGCCACGGTCTCTCCCTCCGGGCCGTTCGGGTCGATGATCGCCGGGATCTTGTTGTTCGGCGACAGCGAGAGGAACTCCGGGCTGCGCACATAGGCATCGCCCAGCGGCACCCGGTGCGCCTCGTAGGGGATTTCCATCTCCTCCAGCGCGATCGAGACCTTCACGCCATTCGGTGTCGGGAAGGAATAGAGCTGCAGCAGCTCGGGCGACTGGGCGGGCCATTTGCGGGTGATCGGGAAGTCTTCGGGGAACATCGTCTCTCTCCTGTTGTCGCTTTGCACCGATATAACCGCAGTCGGTGCGAAAACCACGAGGGGACCCACGGCAAGTCTAGCTTTGCCTGTGCGGGGATGCAGGTAAGATGGTCCGTGAACACACATTAACGAGGAACACCATGTTGAAGGAATTTCGCGCCTTCATCGCCAAGGGCAACGTGCTCGACATGGCGGTGGGCATCATCATCGGGGCGGCCTTCACCGCCATCGTCAAATCCATGGTCTCGGACCTGCTGAACCCGATCCTGGGGCTGCTGACCGGGGGGCTCGACTTTTCGAACCACTATCTGCTGCTGGCGGGGCAGGGGCCCTATGACAGCCTGGCGGCGGCACGCGATGCGGGGGCCGTGGTCTTTGCCTACGGGGCCTTCCTCTCGGCGGTGATCAACTTCCTGCTGGTGGCCTTCGTGGTCTTCCTGCTGGTGCGCTACGTCAACCGCCTGAAGGACCGGGTGATCCGCGAGGAAGCCGCCGCGCCCGCCGAGGAGAAACCCGCCGGTCCCACCCAGCTCGATGTGTTGCTGGAGATCCGCGATGTGCTGAAGAAGGACCCGGCGGCCTGATCACCGCCACGCGGGGGCTGGTGTTTCGCAGGGATATGGCGCAAGGATCTTGCCCGATACCGCCCCTGCGCGCGCCAGCCTGCGCGCCCCGGGCCCCCAGAAGGACGGATCAGCCCCTTGGACCAGATCGACCGCGCCATCCTGCGCGTGCTTCAGAAGGACGGCCGCATCTCCAACGCGGATCTCTCGGACAGGGTCGGCCTGTCGCAATCCGCCTGCCACCGCCGCGTGCAGCGGCTGGAGAAGGACGGGCTGATCAAGAACTACGTGGCCCTGCTGGATGCCCGCCGGATGCAGCTGGCGACCACCGTCTTCGTCGAGATCGGCCTGTCGGGCCAGGCGGACGAGCTGCTGGAAGCCTTCGAGACCGCGGTCGCCCGGGTGCCCGAGATCCTGGAATGCCATCTGATGGCGGGCACGGCGGACTACCTGCTGAAGGTGGTTGCCGAAAGTTCGGAGGACTTTGCCCGAATCCATCGCCAGTCGCTGGCGCGGCTGCCGGGGGTGCAGCGGATGCAGAGCTCCTTCGCGCTGCGCACCGTCTTCAAGACCACGGCGCTGCCGGTCTGAGGGTCAGACGGGGCCGGGGACGGGCGGGTCCGGATCCTGGCCGATCCGGGGGCGATCCGGGGCCGGGCCAATCCGGTGCCCCGAAAAGCGAAGACCCCCGGGCCAGGCCGCGGGGGTCGTCCATTTTCATCGTGTTCGTTCCGAAGGAAATGCCCTTCGAAAAGGCCGGCGGCCGGGTCTTAGAGGAGACCTTCGCGCTGAGCTTTTTTGCGTGCCAGCTTGCGGGCACGGCGAACAGCTTCTGCCTTCTCGCGCGCTTTCTTTTCAGACGGCTTCTCGAAATGCTGCTTGAGCTTCATTTCACGGAAAACGCCTTCGCGCTGGAGCTTCTTCTTCAGGGCGCGGAGCGCCTGATCGACGTTGTTGTCGCGAACAGAGACCTGCATGTGGTTGTCACCACCTTCCTAGGTTAGAGTTGTCAGATAGTGCAGGAGGTGGCCGTATAGCAGCCATCGCCCTAGTTGTCCAGACGGAAGCCCGTGCCCCCAAGAGACGCGCGCCGGGTGTCGAGATCGAAAGGAGACAGCCATGAACGACGAGATCACGAGCCCCGGAGGGGCAGGGCCCTCGGCGCGGGAGCGCATGCTGGACGCGGCGCTGATGCACGTGCCCTTCGATGGCTGGAGCGAGACGAGCCTGCGGGCGGCGGCAGCCGATTCGGAGCTGAGCCTGGAGGCCGCCCGGGTGCTGTTCCCGCGCGGTGCCGTGGACATGGCGCTGGCCTACCATCGCCAGGGCGATGCGCAGATGGTGGCGCAGCTGCAGGCCGAGGATCTCTCGGGGCTGCGGTTCTCGGAAAAGATCGCCCGCGCCATCGAGATCCGGCTGGAGCTGGCCGATCGCGAGCTGGTGCGCCGGGGCAGCACGCTGTTCGCGCTGCCGCAGCACGCCGCCGACGGGGCCAAGGCGGTCTGGGGCACGGCGGATGCGATCTGGACCGCCCTTGGCGATACCTCCGAGGACGTTAACTGGTACACCAAGCGGATGACCCTGTCGGGGGTCTATTCGGCGACCGTGCTCTACTGGCTGGGCGATGATTCTCTGGATGGCCATGCGACGCGGGAATTCCTCGAACGGCGGATCGAGGGGGTGATGCGGTTCGAGAAGGTGAAGGGGCGCGTGGCGGCCTCTCCGCTGGGGCGGATGCTGGAGAAGCCGCTGGGGCTGTTCGCGCGGGTGAAGGCGCCGAAAGGGGCTTCGGACCTGCCGGGCCAGATGGGGCGCGGTGCGTAAGGCGCGCCGCGTTGCGCCGGTGGCCTCTGTCGGGACGCCTCCGGCGGAGGTATTTTTAACAAGAAAATGAATGGGGTGGGCGCGGCCTGCCAGAGGGGATTCATGCGTGTGATCGAGATTTCGAGGCCCGGCGGGCCGGAGGTTCTGACTCTGGCCGAGCGGGATGTGCCCGCGCCCGGCCCGGGCGAGGTGCGTCTGAAGGTGGCCTATGCCGGGGTGAACCGGCCCGATGCGCTGCAACGGGCCGGGGCCTACGATCCGCCGCCCGGGGCGTCGGACCTGCCGGGGCTGGAAGCCTCGGGGATTGTCGAGGCGGTGGGGCCGGGCGTGCCGGAAAGCGCGGTTGGCACGCAGGTCTGCGCGCTCTTGCCGGGGGGGGGCTACGGCGAGGCGGTGGTCACGCCCTGGGCCCATTGCCTGCCGGTGCCGGCGGGCATGGGGATGCGGGAAGCCGCCTGCCTGCCCGAGACCTTCTTCACCGTCTGGGAAAACGTCTTTCGCCGCGGCGCGCTGAAGGGCGGCGAGAGCCTGCTGGTGCATGGCGGGACCTCGGGGATCGGCACCACGGCGATCCAGCTGGCGAAGGCCTTCGGGGCGCGGGTGTTCGTGACCGCGGGGACGGCGGAGAAATGCGCCGCCTGCCTGGAGCTGGGCGCCGACCGGGCGATCAACTACCGCGAGGCGGATTTTGCCGAGGTGCTGAAGGCCGAGGGCGGTGTCGATGTTGTGCTGGACATGGTGGGCGGCGGCTACATTCCCCGCGATATCAAGGTGCTGAAGCAGGATGGCCGGCTGGTGATGATCGCCTTCCTGGGCGGTGCGAAAGCCGAGGTGAACTTTGCCCAGGTGATGATGAAGCGCCTGGTGGTCACCGGATCGACCCTGCGCGCCCAGTCCGATCAGGCAAAGGCCGGGATCGCCGAAGAGCTGCGCCGCCATGTCTGGCCGCTGCTGGAGGCGGGCCGGGTCGCACCGCTGATCGACAGCACCTTCCCGCTGGAAGAGGCCGCCGCCGCCCATGCCCGCATGGAAAGCTCGGCCCATGTCGGCAAGATCGTGCTGCGGGTCGGGGGCTGAGACCCGCGCGGCCGGAACCGGGAGGATGGCCTAGCGGATCGCGTCGAAGATCGCGGTGTGCCGGGAACAGTCGCGGGCCACATCCGGTGCGCAGTCGCGGAACTGCAGGTCCCGGGTCAGGCAGATCCGGGCCTCGCGGATGCGGCCACCGGAACAGGTGATGGTGATTCCCCCCGGCGTCAGCCCCGGATTGTCGGCCATGAAGGCCGATTCGAGGACGCTGGGAGAGAGCCTTGCGTCGCGGGACATGGCCTTGAGCAGCGGGGGCGGCGTGATCTTTTCGAATGCCTTGCGCGAGAGGTCGAAATAGGCCCCCGCGGACAGTCCCGAACAGGTGCCGTGGGTCTTCCATTCATGCGCCGCCAGGCCGCTGCTGCCCATGATGTCGCTCATCGCCCGGGTCTGCGCCGCCGAGGGCGCCCGGCTCGGGACCGCGCAGTTCTTCGGATAGCCGCGTTCGTACTGCGGCCAGAGGCCGTGCAGGATCCAGCCCAGGTTGCGCCCGGGGGCGCATTGCGCGGCATCCTGACCGCGGCCCTCCGTCGCGCACCAGCCGGGCGACCAGGACAGCGACAGGACGTAGTAATCGAAGTCTCCGGCCGTGTCCGCCCGCGCCCCCGCAAGGGGCATCAGGGCGGCGAAAGCCAGTCCCAGAAGGGCCTTGCGCATTCCGCTCTTCCAATTTCAACCTTGCAAGACTATATAACGCTCAAGTTCCCCGACAACGGAAACCTGCATCGCCAAGCGATGCCGCCTCGGCCCCAAAGCCAGGCAGCGGGGAAGCTGTAGCTTTTAAGGAGTGCGACATGCAGGGCAAACCGATCATGGCGAAGGCCACCGCCGTCTGGCTGGTGGACAACACGACGATGACCTTCAAGCAGATCGCCGATTTCACCGGCATGCACGAGCTTGAGGTTCAGGGCATTGCCGATGGCGATGTGGCCGCCGGCGTCAAGGGCTTCGACCCGATCGCCAACAACCAGCTCACGCAGCAGGAAATCGACAAGGCCGAGAAGGACCCGCTTCACAAGCTGAAGCTGAAGTTTAACCCCTCTGCCGTGGGCGAGGAAAAGCGCCGTGGCCCGCGCTACACCCCGCTCTCCAAGCGCCAGGACCGTCCGAACTCGATCCTGTGGCTGGTCAAGTTCCACCCGGAGCTGACCGATGGCCAGATCTCCAAGCTGGTGGGCACCACCAAGCCGACGATCCAGTCGATCCGCGAACGCACCCACTGGAACATCGCCTCGATGCAGCCGATCGATCCCGTTGCCCTGGGGCTGTGCAAGCAGAGCGAGCTGGACGCCGCCGTGCAGAAGGCCGCCGCCGAGCGTGCCAAACGTGGCGAGGCGATGACCGACGACGAGCGCCGCAAGCTGCTTTCGACCGAGCAGAGCCTTGGCATGGAGGCCGAGCCGCGTATGCCGACCGCCATCGAGGGCCTCGAGACCTTCTCCTTCTCGGGCAATGACGACGACGAGGAAGAGGACGATCTGCGCGATCGTCACATCGACGCGGACAGCTTCTTCAACCTGCCGAAAAGCACGGATGCCGAAGACGAAGACGACCACTGAGCGATCAAAACAGGTCTGAAATTACCCTCCGGTTGTATGCCGGAGGGTTTTTTCTTGCCCGGGTGGATGCGCCTGAACGACCTTTCCGGAAACGGGAAGGGGGGTGAGATGCGCAAGTTCGCGGTGATCTTGTCGGCAGTGATCCTGCTGGCAGCCTGCACCAAGCCGGCAATGGACAGGCCCGGCGACAATGGCAGCCAGGCAACCGCTTCGGCTTCGGGGGACGTCTCCGGAGACAAGCCCCAGGGGGGCAGAGGGCCCGCCTCGGTTCCAGAAGAGCCGTCCCCCGCACCGACCGCGGGCACAGGTGCCATATCGGAGACTTCGGCCATCGTCGTGGAAGCGGCGCCGGTGGGCCTGGGAAGCCTCATAGGTCGTATCTTCGGGCGCTCAGGGGCACAGGCGTCGTCGGCGGAATTCGTGGCCTCAAGGGCTTTCGTCGCACCGGAACAGTTCCCGCCGTCGAATTTCGCGGGCTATGGTGTGCTCGTCTTCACCACACGACCGGAACGCCCCGCAGCGCGGGCGCGATTCCATATGTTTTGCCAAGCCTTCCACCAGTCGTTCTCGACCCCGGACATTGTCTTGCGGGTCACGGGCAACGATATCGACATGCAGGTCGTGACGGTCCTCCCGCTCAGTGACGAGGCTGCGGTGAAAGAGGCAAATGAGGCCGCCGATGCCGAAACCGCCTGTGCCATTGCCGCCCGCCGTTACGATATCGAGACCGCGCTTCAGGCGCGACGTGATGCCAAGGCTGCCAGCGATCTTGCCGCCTGGTCGGGTATTTCGCTTGACGACGGGCGCGGGCCTTGGCTGCTGGCCTGGAACCCGGGGAAGACCAAGGGGAAACCAGACGCCCTTGTCCTGGCGGTCAACCTGTCGAACACGGAAAGCCCCGACCAGGCGATCGAAGATTTCCGGGCCTGGCGCGAGGACATCGAGCTCAATCCGCAGTTCTGGCGCCGGGGCTTCGACCCGGAACTGGTGCGCAGGGTCACGCAGCGCTGGCTAGACCGGCGCCTGCCGATGGTGCTGTCGCTGCTGTCGGGCGGCTCGGGATCACAATCACCACAGTAGGGAGGCAGTCATGAAACTGGGTCTTTGGGGCATTTTGGGCCTGATCCTCGGCATCGTCCTGGCCGAGCTTGTCGTGCGTGGAAATCAGGCGGTCTACCTGGGCGTCGTCAGCCTATGCACCATGCTTGGCACCGCGATCGGTGTCTGGCGGCGCAATCGCAATCCGGGCAGGGGAAAGGGCTAAGGCGCGGCATGTTCCGGTGAATCCGGTGAAGGGGCAGCGTTCCCCGTAGACCGCGCGCGCTCAGACCTCGCGCCGGGCCCGAAGCGCCGCCGAAATCGTCCCGTCGTCCAGGTAGTCCAGTTCTCCGCCCACCGGCACGCCCTGCGCCAGAGAGGTCAGGCGCACCTGGCCCTCCAGCTGGTCGGCAATGTAATGCGCCGTGGTCTGGCCCTCGACATTGGCATTGAGCGCCAGGATCACCTCGCGGATCTCTTCTTCCTCGACGCGGGTGATCAGCATCGGGATGCGCAGCTCCTCGGGGCCGACATTGTCGAGCGCGCTCAGCGTGCCGCCCAGCACATGGTAGCGCCCCTTGAAGGCGCCGCCGCGCTCCATCGCCCAGAGATCGGCGACGTCCTCAACCACGCAAAGCTCGCCGGTGGCGCGCTTCGGGTCCAGGCAGATGTCGCAGAGCGGCCCGCTGCAGATATTGCCGCAGCGCGGGCATTCGCGCACCGTCACCGCGACCTGCTGCATCAGGTCCGCCAGCGGCATCAGCAGCAGCTCGCGCTTGCGCACGAGCTGCAGCACCGCCCGCCGGGCAGAGCGGGGACCAAACCCCGGAAGGCGCGCCATCATCTGGATCAGCGCCTCGATGTCACCGCCGGCGGTCATGCGATCAGAACGGCATCTTGAAGTCGGCCGGCAAGCCGAGGCCCTCGGTGATCTTCGCCATTTCCTGCTGCGCGCGCTCCTGGGCGCGGGCCTGGGCGTCCTTGATCGCGGCCAGGATCAGGTCCTCGACCACTTCCTTCTCGTTCGGATCGAAGATCGAGGGATCGATGTCGAGGCTCTTCAGCTCGCCCTTGGCAGACGCGACGGCCTTCACCAGCCCGGCACCGCTTTCGCCGGTGACGGTGATGTCGTGCAGGTCGTCCTGCAACTGTGCCATCTTTTCCTGCATCTCCTTGGCGGCCTTCATCATCTTGGCCATGTCGCCCATCTGTCCGAGGCCCTTGAACATCGCGTCTCTCCTTTGCGGCCGGTCGCTGCCGGCGGTGTCAGTGCTCCGGGGTCATATCGCCCCGCGGCCCGGCCCGTGCAAGGGCGGGCGGCTCATTCGTCTTCGAACGGGTCCCATTCGTCCTCGACCTCGGGCAGGGCCTCGGCCTCGGCCTTGGCGGCGATCTCGGCCCGGCTCAGGACATTGGTGATCTCGGCCTTCGGGAAGGCGGCCAGGATCGCCTGCACCATCGGGTGCTGGCGGGCTTCCTGCTTCATCGCCAGGACCTTGGCATCGCGCTTCTCGGCGATGGTCTCGCCGCCCTCGCCATTGCCGATGATCACCGCCCAGCGGTTGCCGGTCCAGGTCTGCAGGCGCGCGCCCAGGCGCTGCGCAAGGTCGCGCGGCGCGCCCTCGGCAGGGGCGAATTCGATCCGGCCCGGCCGGTAGGAGATCAGCCGCACGCCGGTCTCGACCTCGACCAGCAGCTTCACGTCGCGGTTGGTGCGGATCAGCTCCACCGCATGTTCGAAGGTCGGGTAGTTGGCCAGCGCCTGCTCCAGCTCCTCGGCGCGCATCACCGCGCCCTGGGCGCCCTGGCCGCCGCTGGTCCGGGCCGAGGCGTAAGCCGAGGCCCCCCCGCCCGCCGCAGGTGCGTCCGCGCCCCGCGCGGACATCGAACCCTGGCCGTTCGGCGCGCCATTGCCGCGGGGCAGACCGCCGCCGCCGGGCCCGTCGGGGGGACGCGGTGCGTCCTGGAGCCGGCGCACCAGCTCCTCCGGAGAGGGCAGTTCGGCCACATGGGTCAGCCGGATCACCGCCATCTCGGCGGCCATCATGGCATTGGGGGCGGTGGCAACCTCGTCCAGCGCCTTCAGCAGCATCTGCCACATCCGGGTCAGGACGCGCATGCCCAGCTGTTCGGCCAGCCGAAGGCCCCGGGCCCGTTCGTCCGGACCGATGGTCGGGTCCTCGGCGGCATCGGGGGTGATCTTCACCACGCTGACCCAGTGGGTGATTTCCGAGAGGTCGCGCAGCACCGCCAGGGGATCGGCGCCATCGGCATATTGCGCCGAAAGCTCGGTCAGGGCCGAGGCGGCATCGCCCTTCAGGATCATCTCGAAGAGGTCGAGGACCCGGCCCCGGTCGGCAAGGCCCAGCATGGCGCGGACCTGATCGGCGGTGGTTTCGCCCGCCCCGTGGGAGATCGCCTGATCCAGCAGCGAAGTCGCGTCGCGGGCCGAGCCTTCGGCGGCGCGGGTGATCAGCGCCAGCGCGTCATCGGTGATCTCGGCGGCTTCCTTCGTCGCGATCTTGCGCAGCAGCGCGATCATCACCTCGGGCTCGATCCGGCGCAGGTCGAAGCGCTGGCAGCGCGAGAGCACCGTCACGGGAACCTTGCGGATCTCGGTCGTCGCGAAGATGAACTTCACATGGGCGGGGGGTTCCTCGAGCGTCTTGAGCAGCGCGTTGAAGGCGCTGGTCGAGAGCATGTGGACCTCGTCGATGATGTAGATCTTGTAGCGTGCCGAGGCGGCCCGGTAGTTCACGCTGTCGATGATCTCGCGGATGTCGTTGACCGAGGTGTTGGAGGCCGCATCCATCTCCATCACGTCGACATGGCGGCCTTCCATGATGGCGCGGCAATGTTCGCACTGGCCGCAGGGTTCGGTCGTGGGCCCGCCGGTGCCGTCGGGGCCGATGCAGTTCATCCCCTTGGCGATGATCCGCGCGGTGGTGGTCTTCCCGGTGCCCCGGATGCCGGTCATGATGAAGGCCTGGGCGATGCGGTCGGCGGCGAAGGCGTTCTTCAGCGTGCGCACCATGGCGTCCTGGCCGACGAGATCGGCGAAGGTCTCGGGCCGGTATTTCCGGGCGAGGACCTGGTAGGGGCCGGAGGCGGGGACGCTGTCGGACATGGGGCTTCTTTCGGATTCGGGTCGTCGGGGCGAAGGTACTGGTCCCTTGGTCGGGCGTAAACCTGTGGCTTCGGGGACGGGTGCGCCGCTCCTGCGCCTGTGGCGCAGATCGCCCCGCCCGCCGTCCCGTCAGGGGCGTTCAGGCGTATCGGGGGATGTATCCGGGGAGGGACCCTCTGGCACGGTTTCTGCGAAACCACGCTGCCGGGTGACGCGTCTTCGCCGTGCGAAAGCGCTGAAGTGAGAGATTGGACAACGACCCAAGCGGGACTCGTTACGGCTGCTTCCTTCCGGACCTGACCGGGTTGGCGAGGCGCTCGCCCGCGCCAACCTCTCGAGAAGCGATATAGGCGAGGTGCCGGCGCATTGCAACCCGTGGAAACGCCGCGCCCGGGCGGGCGCGGCGGCCTCCGGCGGAGGTATTTTCCGACAAGAAAATGGGGCGGCCCGGGAAGGGCCGCGCCGGGGTCAGAGCGTCATGCGGTAGAGCGCGAAGCCATCCTGGCCCTCGCCCGCGGATTCGATCTTCACGCTGGTGATGCTGTCGGCGTATTTCGCGGCGCCGGGGCCGGACTGGAACAGCACCGTGGTGCCGGGCATCGGCTTGAAGGTCCAGTTGCCGTCGGCCTTGGGGTTGATCGTGCCCTTCTCGACGATGTAGCGCACGATGATGTCGCGGTTGGTGTCGGGGCCGTCGAAGATGATCGTGTCGCCCAGGGCGCCGGGGAAATGGCCACCGCCCGAGGCGCGGTAGTTGTTGGTGGCGACGATGAAGCTCATGTCGTCGGTGACGGGCTGGCCCTGGTAGGCGAGGTTCACGATGCGGGTGTCGGTGGAAACCTCTTTCCCGTCGCCGTCGTAGCGTTCGGGTTTCGACAGGTCGATCTGGTAGGTCACCCCGTCGATCACGTCGAAATTGTAGCTGGGGAAGCTGGCCGAGAGCAGTTCCGCATCCTGCGCCCCGGGCTGGACCTGGTTGAACATTCCCGCGGAGCGGTCGAGCCAGCCCCGGAGCTGTGCGCCCGAGATCTTCACCGCGCGGATCGTGTTCGGATAGAGGTAGAGATCGGCGACGTTCTTGATCGCCACCGGGCCCACCGGCACCTCGGTGTAGTAGTCCGGGCCGCCGCGGCCACCGGCCTTGAAGGGCGCCCCCGCCGAGAGGATCGGCAGGCCCTCGTGCGCGGTGCCGGCCATCATCTGTTCGATGTACCATTTCTGCGCATCGGTGACGATCTGGATCGAGGGGTCGTCGGCCACCAGGGCAAAGTAGGAATGCAGCGGCGTCGCCGTCTCGCCCACCGGGCGGCGGATGTAGCCCAGCGTCTGTTCATGCTCGGGGCGGATCGAATCGAGCACGAAGGCGGTGCTTTCCACCAGCGGCGTGACCGAGCGGTCCTCCTCGCGCCTGTAGATCGGACGGGCCTCGGTCTCGGCGGCGACGACGCGCCAGTCGGAGCCGTCCCGTTCCAGCAGCAGGTCGATGAGGCCCATGTGCGAGCCCCAGAAACCGCCCATGACGGCGGGCTTGCCGTGGATCGTGCCCTTTTCCACGTCGACGGCGGCATAGTCCTTGTAGGTGGGCGAGGGGAAGACCAGGTGGGAATGCCCGGTCAGCACCGCGTCGATGCCGTCGATGGCCGCCAGCGGCACCGAAGCGTTCTCCATCCCGTCCTCGTGGTTGGCCGAGCCGATGCCGGAATGCGACAGGGCGACGATGATCTGCGCGCCCTCTTCCTTCATCTGGGGGATATAGGCGCGGGCGGTGTCGACAATGTCACGGGCCTGGACATTGCCTTCGAGGTTCTTGCGGTCCCAGTTCATCACCTGCGGCGGCACGAAGCCGATCAGGCCGATGCGGATCGGGTGTTCGGTGCCGTCGCCGTCGGTGATCATCCGGTCAAGGATCACATAGGGCGGCAGCAAGGTCTTGTCGCCGGTGGGATTGGCAGCCATCTCCTTGACGATATTGGCGGAAATCACCGGGAAATTGGCGCCCGCCACGGATTTCATCAGGAAATCGAGGCCATAGTTGAACTCGTGGTTGCCAAGGGTCGAGGCCTCGTAGCCGAGCGTGTTCATCGCCTTGATGACGGGATGCATGTCGCCGTCCTTCATGCCGCGCTCATAGGCGATGTAATCGCCCATCGGGTTGCCCTGCAGGAAATCCCCGTTGTCGATCAGCATGGCGTTGGTGGCCTCGGCGCGGATCGCTTCGATCCGGGTCGCGGTGCGGGCCAGGCCCACCGTGTCGTCGGGCTTGTCGGCATAGTAGTTGTAGGGGAAGACATGCACGTGCAGGTCCGTCGTCTCCATGATGCGGAGATGGGCCTGGGTGCCGGCGGCGCGCGCCGAGAAGGGATGCAGTGTCAGCAAGGACGCTCCGGCGATGGTCCCGGTAAGGAAGCCCCGGCGGGACAGGCTGGGTGTGGATCTGGTCATGATGTCTCCCCATTTCTTGACCTCTTCGTCAAGGATCACAACATCCCGTGACATCCGCATAACGGTTTTTGCGTGACGTGGCGGCGGCAAGGGGGGGCTGCCCGCCGGCTGGCTCAATTCGCGGGCAGGATGGGGCGCTTTGGCCGTTGCCCTTGGCGGGGCGGCGGGGCAGGGTCCGGCGAAAGCGTAAGGGGGACGGGCATGACCATCGGCATCGCGGCAGAGGTGACCTTCGGGGGATCGGATCTGGACCGGGCGGCAGAGCTGCGGCGCGACCCGGCGGCGCTGGAGCGGGCGCAGGCGCAGGTGCTGCTGTTCTGGCGCGGTCAGCTGCTGGTGCAGGAGGGCGGCGCGCTGGCGCTGCTGGGCACCGATCACCCGGCCCTTGCCGAGGCCCCCGGGGGCGAGCGGCTGTTCCTGGGCCGGCAGGGCGGGACGCATTACTTCGCCCGCGATATCTCGGACTGGGAACCGGACGACGCCGAGCTGCCGCAGCACCCGGCGTTTCCGGCGGGCAGCCGGCTGTCGGACCTGCGCCAGGTGATGCACGGGCTCTCTCCTCTGGAGGCCGAGCTGGCCGCCACCGCCAAGGGGCTGTTCGCCTGGCACGAGACGCATCCTTTCTGCGCCCGCTGCGGCCATGCCTCCGACATGATCGAGGAAGGCTGGCAGCGCCGGTGCCCCAGCTGCGGTGGCCGCCATTTCCCGCGCACCGATCCGGTGGTGATCATGCTGATCACCCGGGGCGATGAGGTGCTGCTGGGGCGCTCTCCGGGCTGGCCGGAGGGCATGTTCTCCATGCCGGCGGGCTTTGTCGAACCCGGAGAGACCATCGAGGCCGCCGTGCGCCGCGAGGTGCTGGAGGAGACCGCAGTCGAGGTGGGGCAGGTGGATTACCTGATGTGCCAGCCCTGGCCCTTCCCCAATTCGCTGATGTTTGCCTGCCGTGGCACGGCGCTCAGCCACAAGATCACCCTCGACCCGCTGGAGCTGGAGGCGGCGCTGTGGCTGCCGCGTGCGGGGCTGGCACGGGTGATGGCGGGCGAACATGCGACGATCCGCGCGCCGCGTCCGGGCTCGGTTGCGGAATTCGTCCTCAGAAACTGGCTTGCGGACCGGCTGGGTTGAGGTTTTCCTAGGGGCAACGCGCGCCCCGCAGGAGAGCCCATGAAGATCGTTGCCCGCCAGGACATCGACGCCCCGGTCGAGGATGCCTTCGCCCGGATCACCGACTTTCGCAGCTTTGAACGCGCGGCGATGCGGCGCGGCGCCCAGGTGCGGCGCAGCGACGGGGCCGATCCGCCGCAGGTGGGCGCGGGTTGGGAGGTGTCGTTTCGCTACCGGGGGCGGGCGCGGCTGCTGCGCCTGACACTGAGCCGCTTCGAGCCGCCCGAAATGTTCCTGTCGCAGATGCAGACCGAGGGGCTGGAGGGGCAGTGCCTGGCCGAGCTGACGGCGCTTTCGCCCAGCCGCTGCCGCCTGCGCGTCGAGATCGAGTTGCGCCCGAGGACCCTGGCGGCGCGGCTTCTGGTGCAGTCGATGAAGCTGGCCAAGGGACGGCTGCGCAAGCGCCTGCAGGAGCGGCTTCAGGATCTGGCGACCGGTCTGGACCTGAACCGGGACAGGAAGGCGGCGCGGCGCCGGACGCCGCGCGCCGGCTGATCAGGACGCGCTGTCGGCGCCGGGATTGCCGCGCCGTGCGCCGGCCGGGTAGACGCCCAGGATCTCCATCCGGTTCGAGAAGTAGCGCAGCTCGTCCAGGGCCAGGCGGACATTGTCGTCCTCGGGGTGGCCCTCGATATCGACATAGAACTGCGAGGCCTCGAAGCTGCCGCCGACCATGTAGCTTTCCAGCTTGGTCATGTTGATGCCATTGGTGGCGAAACCGCCCATCGCCTTGTAGAGCGCCGCGGGAATGTTGCGGGTCTCGAAGATCAGCGTGGTGATCATGCCGTGATCGCCCCGCCGCGTGGTGTCGAGGTCGCGCGACATCACCAGGAAGCGGGTGGTGTTGTTGGCCTGGTCCTCGATGTGGCGGGCCAGCACGTCGAGGCCGTAGACCTCTCCGGCCAGCTCGGAGGCCAGCGCGGCACGGCTGCGATCGCTTTGCTGGGAGATCAGCAGCGCGGAGCCTGCGGTGTCGGAGCCGGTGATCCGCTCGATCCCGTGTTCGCTCAGGAAGGCGCGGCACTGGCCCAGCAGCATGGCGTGGGAGGTTGCCGATTTCACCTCCTCAAGTTGCGTGCCCGGCAGCGCCAGAAGGTTGATGTGGACGCGCACGAAGGCCTCGCCGACGATGTGCAGACCCGAGCCCGGCAGCAGGTAGTGCATGTCGGCGACTCGCCCGAAGGTAGAGTTGTCGACCGGCAGCATGGCCAGTTCCGCGACACCATCGCGCACCGCCTGCATGGCGTCCTCGAAGGAGTGGCAGGGCAGGGGCTCAAAACCCGGTCGCGCCTCAACGCAGGCTTGGTGGGAATAGGCTCCGGGTTCCCCCTGAAAGGCGATGCGACGAGTCATGAATTGTGTCCCATTTGAAAGAGATTTAGGCTCACGGGTGGGCGTTTGGTCGCGGTTAGTACACCTTGCGTCACGAGAGTGGAAGCGGATAGAAACTCGCCTAACACGTTAGCAACCGTCGAGGGGCGCAAGCACATGTTTGACACGATGACCTTCACCAAGATCGTGGGCGGCTTCTGCGGCACGCTGCTGGTTTTCCTGCTGGGGAATTTCGCGGCAGGACAAATCTACGCCACCGGCTCGGGGCATGGCGAGGGGACGCAGGGCTACCTGATCCAGACCGCCGACAGCGGCGCGGCCACCAGCGATGCGCCCGAACCCAGCTTCGAGGACATGCTGGCCAGCGCCGATGCCGCCAAGGGCGAGAAGGTGTTTTCCAAGTGCAAGGCCTGCCACAAGGTCGACGGCAACAATGCCACCGGCCCGCATCTGGACGGCGTCGTGGGGCGCGCGGTGGATACCGCCGAGGGGTTCAATTACTCCGGCGCGCTGGAGGCCAAGTTCGACACCTGGACCCCCGAGCACCTCAACACCTTCCTGACCAATCCGAAGGAAGCGGCGCCGGGCACCAAGATGACCTTCGCCGGCCTGAAGAAGGCCGAGGACCGCGCCAACGTCATCGCCTACCTGCAAAGCCTGTCACAGTAAGGGCCCGTGGCGCGCCCCCGGCAGCAGGCCCGGCCGCGCGATCGGCGGGAACATGCGGACAACGCAGGGTCGTCGGCGGAAGCCGGCGGCCTTTTTCTTTGTCGTGCAGGGGGGATGACGAGGGGTTCACGTAATCTCAACTTGAACATGGCCGAGCGCCGACATTAGCCTAATTGCAACCGGGGGAGCAGCAGGCTGCGTCCCCCGGGCCGGTTTCGACCGGCCTGTTCAGAAGGACTGCCGAGGAGCCCCGCATGCATCGTCCCCCGTTTCGCACCGCTTCGCGGTTCCCCGGCTCCGGGCCGGTGATGTCCCGCCGCTCGCTTCTGGCCATGGCCTCCATGTCGGCCTCGGTGCTGGCGCTCTCGGCGGCCGGGGTCCATGCCCAGGAGGCGGCGGCTGACAGCGACACGGTGATCAAGAGCCACGGCTATTCCTTCTTCGGGGATCTGAAATACCCCGCCGACTACGCGCATTTCGACTTCGTGAACCCCGAGGCCCCGCAGGGCGGAGAGATCTCGATCCAGTCCTCGGGCACCTTCGACAGCATGAACCCCTACACCGTGAAGGGCCGGGCGGGTGCGCTGGCCAGCATGATGTACGAAAGCCTGCTGGTGCAGTGCGCGGATGATTACCACGGCTCCTACGGGCTGCTGGCGGAAAGTCTGGAATACGACAAGGGCAAGACCTGGGTGATCTTCCACCTGCGGCAGGGCATCACCTTCTCGGACGGCACGCCGATGACCGCCGCCGACGTGGTCTTCACCCACAACCTGTTCATCGAGCAGGGCCTGCCCAGCTATTCCTCGGCGGTGAAGAAGCGTGTCCTGAGCGCCGAGGCGGTGGACGAGCATACGGTGAAGTTCACCTTCGCCACCGGGATTTCCCGGCGGTCGCTGATCAGCCAGGTGGGCTCGACCCCGGTGTTCAGCAAGGCCTGGTTCGACAAGACCGGCGCGCGGCTGGACGAAAGCCGCTTCGACGTGCCGCCGGGCACCGGGCCCTACATGCTCGACAGTTACCAGGTGAATCGTCGCATCCTGTACAAGCGCAACCGCGACTACTGGGGCAACGGGCTGCCGGTGAACGTGGGGCGCTGGAACTTCGACACCATCCGGGTGGAATATTTCGGCGATGAATCCGCCGCCTTCGAGGCCTTCAAGGCCGGCGAATACACCTTCCGGCAGGAAAGCAGCTCTCGCCAATGGGCGACGCAGTACGATTTCCCCGCCGTGCAGGCGGGCCATGTGGTGAAAGAGGACCTGCCCGACGGCAATCCGCCCAGCAATGCGGGCTTTGTCTTCAACCTGGGCCGCGCGAAATTCGCCGACAAGAAGGTCCGCCAGGCGATTGCCCTGGCCTACAACTTCGAATGGACCAACCAGAGCCTGCAATACGGCCTGTTCCAGCACCGCCAGAGCTATTTCCAGGACACGCCGCTGCAGGCCAAGGGCGTGCCCCAGGGCGATGAGCTGGACTTCATGAACGCGCTTGGCGACGTGGTGCCCGAGGTGCTGAAGACCGAGGCCCCGGTGCCGGTTCACACCTCCAGCCCCGACCGCCTGGGCGATCGCAAGAACATGCGCGCGGCGATGAAGCTGCTGGATGAGGCCGGCTGGAAGGTCGGTGACGACGGCATCCGGCGCAATGACAAGGGAGAGGTCCTGTCGATCACCTTCCCGGTCAACTCTGCCTCGGCCTCCTCGCTGGAGCCGATCCTCGACAACTACGCGGTGAACCTCAAGCAGATCGGCATCCGGCCCGATTTCAGCAAGGCCGATCCCAGCCAGTACACCAACCTGCGCCGCAACCGCGACTACGACATGATCTACGACGGCTACCAGTCGGGCCTCGATACCGGCACCGGGCTGATGCAGATGTACGGCTCGGAAGATGCCGACATCTCGGTGTTCAACCCCGCCGGCCTGAAGAGCAAGCTGGTCGACAGCATCATCGAGGCCTCGCTGCACACCGACAGCCAGGAGATGGAGAATGCCTCCCTCTCGGTGCTGGACCGGGCGCTGCAATATGAATTCATCATGGTCCCGACCTGGTACAAGGCGGGCTACTGGGTGGCGCATTTCGACATGTACGGCCATCCCGACATCCCGCCCTACGACATGGGCTACCTGGATTTCTGGTGGTACGAGAAGGACAAGGCCGACGCGCTGAAGGCCGCGGGGGCACTGCGTTAACCGATGGGCGCCTATATTCTGAGACGCCTGGCGTTGGTCCTGCCGACGCTGCTGGGCATCATGATCATCAACTTCACCCTGACCCAGTTCGTGCCCGGCGGCCCGATCGAACAGATCATCGCTCAGGTGCAGGGGCAGGGGGACGTGACGGCGGGCTTCACCGGCGGGGGCGGCGACGCCATGGATGCCGGGCGGGCCTCGGGGGACAATTACGCCGGTGCGCGTGGCCTGCCGCCCGAGTTCATCGACAAGCTGGAAAAGGAATTCGGCTTCGACAAGCCGCCGCTGGAACGCTTCGGGCTGATGCTGTGGAACTACTGCCGCCTCGATTTCGGCGACAGCTACTTCCGCTCCGTCTCGGTGATCGATCTGGTGAAGGAAAAGATGCCGGTCTCGATCACGCTGGGCCTGTGGTCGACGCTGATCGCCTATCTGGTGTCGATCCCGCTGGGCATCCGCAAGGCGGTCAAGGACGGCTCCAGCTTCGACAGCTGGACCTCGGGTCTGATCATCGTGGCCTATGCGATCCCGGGCTTCCTGTTCGCGATCCTGCTGCTGGTGGTCTTCGCGGGGGGCAGCTACTTCCAGTGGTTCCCGTTACGCGGGCTCACCTCCGACAACTTCGCGCAGTTGTCCTGGTATCAGAAGATCTTCGACTATCTCTGGCACATCGCGCTGCCGGTGCTGGCCTCGACGATTTCGGCCTTCGCGACGCTCACGCTGCTGACCAAGAACTCCTTCCTGGACGAGATCAAGAAGCACTACGTCATGACCGCCCGCGCCAAGGGCCAGTCGGAACGCAAGGTGCTGTACGGCCACGTCTTCCGCAACGCCATGCTGATCGTCATCGCGGGCTTCCCGGGGGTCTTCATCAGCGTCTTCTTCTCGGGCTCGCTGATCATCGAAACCATCTTCTCGCTTGATGGCCTGGGCCGGCTTGGCTTCGAGGCGGCTGTGGCACGCGATTACCCGGTGATCTTCGGCACGCTTTTCATCTTCGGCCTGCTGGGCCTCGTGGTCGGCATCCTGTCGGACCTGATGTATGTCTTCGTCGATCCCCGCATCGACTTCGAAAGCCGGGAGGGCTGATCCATGGCATCGCTGGACCTGCCCGCCGCCCCCGCCCAGAAAAGCTGGCTCAGCCCGCTGAACAAGCGGCGCTGGCGCAATTTCCGCCGCAATCGCAGGGCCTTCTGGTCCTTCGTGGTCTTCATGGTGCTGTTCGTGGCCTCGCTGTTCGCGGAGTTCATCGCCAACGACAAGCCGATCCTGGTGAACTACCGCGGCCACTACTACATGCCGATTTTCAAGTTCTACCCGGAGACCGCCTTTGGCGGCGACTTCCAGACCGAGGCCGTCTATTCCGATCCGGAGGTGAAATGCCTGATCGCCAGCGGCGGTCTGGACGCCTGTTTCGACGACCCCGAGGGCATCATGGCCCAGTCCAAGACCGGAGAGGTCGACGGCAAGAAGATCGACAAGGGCTGGGCGATCTGGCCGCCGATCCCCTATTCCTACGATACGCCGGTGGACCGCCCGGGTGCCGCGCCCCTGCCGCCCAGCGGGCAGAACCTGCTGGGCACCGATGACACCAAGCGCGATGTGCTGGCGCGGGTGATCTACGGCTTCCGCCTGTCGATCCTGTTCACGCTGATCGTAACTGTGGCCTCCTCGGCCATCGGGATCGTGGCGGGCGCGGTGCAGGGCTATTTCGGCGGCAAGACCGACCTGTTCTTCCAGCGCTTCATCGAGATCTGGTCCTCGACCCCCTCGCTCTACATCATCATCATCCTCTTCGCGATCCTGGGGCGCAGCTTCTGGCTGCTGGTGGTGCTGACCGTGCTGTTCGGCTGGATGGCCCTCGTGGGCGTCGTGCGGGCCGAGTTCCTGCGCGCCCGGAACCTGGAATATGTCCGCGCGGCCAAGGCTTTGGGGGTGTCGAACGTCACCATCATGTTCCGCCACATGCTGCCCAACGCCATGGTGGCGACGCTGACCATGATGCCCTTCATCGTCACGGGCGCGATCTCGACCCTGGCCAGCCTCGACTTCCTGGGCTTCGGCCTGCCCAGCTCCGCCCCCTCGCTGGGAGAGCTGACGCTGCAGGCCAAGCAGAACCTCCAGGCCCCCTGGCTGGGCTTCACCGCCTTCACCGTATTTGCCCTGATGCTGTCGCTTCTCGTCTTCATCTTCGAAGGCGTGCGCGATGCCTTCGACCCCAGGAAGACCTTCCAATGAGCATTCTCGACGTCAGGGACCTGCGCGTCTCCTTCCGGCAGGACGGGCAGCTGATCGAGGCCGTGCACGGCGTCAGCTTCCACGTGGAGAAGGGCGAAACCGTGGCGCTGGTGGGGGAATCCGGCTCGGGCAAATCCGTCTCGGCGCTCTCGACCGTCTCGCTGCTGGGCGAGAACGCGCAGGTCTCGGGCTCGGTGAAGTTCGACGGGAAAGAGATGATCGGCGCCGGTCCCGAGGCGCTGCGCCAGGTGCGCGGCAACGACATCTCCTTCATTTTCCAGGAGCCGATGACCTCGCTCAACCCGCTGCACACGATCGAGAAGCAGCTGGCGGAGTCGATGACCCTGCACCAGGGGCTGAAGGGGCGGGGCAAGGGCAAGCGGCTGCTCGAGGCCTGGATGAACTTCAACGCCCGGCCCTTCCTGATCTTCATCGCGGTCTTCTTCGCCTTCATCGGGGCCTATGGCGCCTTCATCGCCACCGCGCCCAAGGTGCCCAGCCTTTCCTTCCTGCCCGCCTTCGGGGTCGAGGCCTCGGAGCGCGTGGCGATCGCGCTGGCCATCGCGGTCGGGCTGACGCTGGTGCTGTGGCTGGGCAAAATGGCCCTGGCCGGGCGGCTGCGCGACTGGATCATGTTCTCGGAAACCCGCGCGCGTTCTCTGGAGCTGCTGGAGCAGGTCGGCATCCGCGACGCGGAAAGCCGCCTGACCGCCTATCCGCACGAGCTTTCGGGCGGCCAGCGCCAGCGGGTGATGATCGCCATGGCACTGGCGAACCGCCCCGGCCTGCTGATCGCGGACGAGCCCACGACCGCGCTCGACGTGACGATCCAGGCGCAGATCCTCGATCTGATGGCAGAGCTGAAGCAGAGCACGCAGCTTTCGATGCTGTTCATCACCCATGACCTGGCCATCGTGCGCCGTATCGCGGACCGGGTCTACGTGATGAAGGACGGCGAGATCGTCGAGACCGGCCCCACTGCCGATATCTTTGCCAATCCGCAGCATGACTACACGAAAAAGCTGCTCTCGGCCTCGGCTGCGGGCGTGCCGCGCGCCCCGGCGGGCGACGCGCCGGCGCTGCTGGAGGCCGAGCACCTGAAGGTCTGGTTCCCGATCAAGGCGGGGCTGATGAAGAAGGTGGTGGGCCATGTGAAAGCCGTGAACGACACCACGATCTCGGTCCGCGCCGGGGAAACCCTGGGGATCGTCGGCGAGTCGGGCTCGGGCAAGACGACGCTGGCGCTGGCGCTGATGCGGCTGATCGGCTCGGAAGGGGCGATGCGCTTTGACGGCCACGACATCCGCGCCTGGTCGGTGAAGGAGCTGCGCCGCCTGAGGAAGGATATGCAGATCGTCTTCCAGGACCCGTTCGGCTCGCTCTCGCCGCGGATGACCTGCGAACAGATCATCGCCGAGGGGCTTTCGGTCCACAAGACCGGCGACGGGCGCAAGCCGCGCGAACTGGTGGCCGAGGTGATGCGCGAGGTGGGCCTGGACCCCGCCGCCATGCACCGCTACCCGCATGAATTCTCGGGCGGGCAGCGCCAGCGGATCGCCATCGCCCGTGCCATGATCCTGCGCCCCAAGCTGGTGGTGCTGGACGAGCCGACCTCGGCGCTCGACATGACGGTGCAGGTGCAGATCGTCGACCTGCTGCGCCGCCTGCAGGAGAAATATGGCCTGGCCTACCTGTTCATCAGCCATGACCTGAAGGTGGTGCGCGCGATGTCGCACCGGGTCATGGTGATGCGCCACGGCGACGTGATCGAAAGCGGCCCCGCCGCCCAGGTCTTCGATGCGCCGCAGGCCGATTACACCCGCCAGCTTTTCGCCGCCGCGATGGAACACTGAGCCCCGGGCTTTCATCTTTCCAAAAATATGCAAATACCCCGGCCTCCGTTGGTGCAGAGGCCGGGGCAGGGGGCGCTGCCCCCGCAGGCCAGGGCCTGCTCCCCCGGGATATTTCCGGCCAGATGAGAGAGCCAGGTCGCGTCAGATGGCCGAGGAATGGCGGGCGCGGCTGGCGTCGTAGCTGTCGAAGCAGCGGGCGATCATCCGGGTCAGCGGGCGGGCATCCTCGGGGATGAAGAGGCCTTCCTCCGTAAGGCGCAGCAGGTCCTCGAAGCCGGCGGCGGCCTCTGTGAAGAGGGCGTGGACTTCGCTGCGGGCGCGTTGGAAACGCTCGGAGATTTCCGCTTCGGAAACGCGGAAGTCGCACATCAGGGCCTCGATGATGCGGGCGCGCATCCGGTCCTCGTCCCGGAAGACATGGCCGCGCGTGGTCGAGAAGCGCTGATCGCGGATTGCCGCCGTATGGGCCGAGGTGGCCGGGGCGTTCTGGGTGTAGCCCTGCGGGAAGCGCGAGATCGAGGAGGCGCCGAGACCGATCAGCACGTCGGCCTGGTCATCGGTATAGCCCTGGAAGTTGCGCCGCAGCTGGCCTGCCTTCTGGGCCGTGGCCAGGCCATCACCCGGCAGGGCGAAGTGGTCGATGCCGATCTCGGCGTAATTGTCCCACAGGAAGAGCTTGCGGGCGGTCTCGAAGAGATCGAGGCGCTCGGTCGGGGTGGGCAGGGCGTCCGAGGGCAGCATGGACTGGCGCCGGGCCATCCAGGGCACATGGGCATAGCCGTAGAGCGCCACCCGGTCGGGCGCCAGCGACAGCAGCTTCTGGACGCTGTCGGTGATCTTGGCCGGGGTCTGGTAGGGCAGGCCGTAGAGGATATCGGCGTTCAGGCTGTGGATGCCATGGGCGCGCAGCCCCTCGGCGACGCTGCGGGTGACCTCGTAACCCTGTTCGCGACCGATGCAGGTCTGGATGGCGGGGTCGAAGTCCTGCACGCCGATCGAGGCGCGGTTCATGCCCGCGGCCGCGAGGGCCTTCATGCGGGCCTCGTCGACCTCGTTGGGGTCGATCTCGACCGAGAACTCGGCGGAATCGGCGAAGGGCACGACCTCGGCGATGCGCCCGGCGAGGGTCTCCATCATCGGCGCCGTCAGCAGGGTGGGCGTGCCGCCGCCCCAGTGCAGACGCGACAGGCGCACGCCTTCGGGCAGGTGGCGGGCCAGCAGGTCCAGCTCTTCCAGCAGGGTTTCAAGATAGGCTTCGACCGGCGACATGGTCTGTGTCCCCTGCGTGCGGCAGGCACAGAACCAGCACAGCCGCCGGCAGAACGGCACATGCACATACAGCGAGATCGCGCTGCCGGCGGGGATCGCCTCGATCCAAGCGGCATGGCGGTCCGCTCCGACGGAGTCGGAAAAATGGGGGGCCGTGGGGTAGCTGGTGTAACGCGGCACTTTCGCGTCAAACAGTCCCAGGCGGGCGAGTTGCGTTTTGTTGACCATGGGACTAGCTTTTAGTCCAACTGGCGGTGCGTGCCTTGACGCAGATCAACCGCCTCCATGCTCTCTCACTCGCGGTGCCCGGTCCCAGATGCTTCAGGATAACATGATCTTTCCCCAGCACGATTGCAGCGGTTGCCCGATCCGCCACCGGGCCGTTTGCGCGCGCTGCGATGCCCATGAGCTGGAGCTGCTGGAAGAGATCAAGTACTACCGCAGCTTCGAGGCCGGTCAGACCGTGGTCTGGTCCGGAGACCGGATGGATTTCGTGGCCTCGGTGGTCTCGGGAATCGCCACGCTGACCCAGACGATGGAGGATGGGCGCACCCAGATGGTCGGGCTGCTGCTGCCCTCGGATTTCGTCGGTCGCCCGGGGCGCGACGGGGCGGCCTACGACGTGGTGGCGACCAGCGATGTGGTGATGTGCTGCTTCCGCAAGAAGCCCTTCGAGCAGCTGATGGAGACCACGCCGCATATCGCGCAGCGCCTGCTGCAGATGACCCTGGATGAGTTGGACGCGGCACGGGAATGGATGCTTGTGCTTGGTCGCAAGACCGCGCGCGAGAAGATTGCCAGCCTGCTGGCGATCATCGCGCGGCGTGACGCGACGCTGAACCTGATCACGCCGAAGGGCAAGCTGGTCTTTGACCTGCCTCTGACCCGCGAGGCGATGGCGGATTACCTTGGCCTGACGCTGGAAACGGTCAGCCGCCAGATCAGCGCGCTGAAACGTGACGGGGTGATCGTGCTGGAGGGCAAGCGGCACGTGATCGTGCCCGATTTTACGCGCCTGCTGGAGGAAGCGGGCGACGACAACGATGGCGGTCTGCTGGTCTGAGGCCTGACCAAGGGGGCCGGAAGGGGGCTCTGCCCCCGCAGGCCTGCGGCCTGCTCCCCCGAGGTATTTTAAACAAGAAAATGAAAGAGCCGGTCGCTTCTGGGGCGGGACCGGCTCTTTCATCTGGCCATAAATATCCCCGCCGGAGGCCGCGCCTCAAAAGGCGCGTCGGGGCGGCCCGAAGGCCGCCCCTCTTGCGGGGTCAGTGCGCGAGGAAGACCGGCAGCTCGGAGCCTTCCAGCATGTGCCGGGTGGCACCGCCCAGGATCGCTTCGCGGAAGCGGGAGTGGCCGTAGGCCCCCATCACGATCAGGTCGGCGTCGATGTCGCGGGCATGGCGTACCAGCACCTCGGAAATCCGCGGCAGGGTCTTGGAGATCACCTCGATCTCGGCGGAGATGCCGTGGCGGGCCAGCCAGCTGGCCAGCATGCCACCGGGATCGGAGCGGTCCGGGCCGTGCACCGGCGGATCGACCACGACGATGTGGACCTGGTCGGCCTGTTTCAGCACCGGCAGGGCGCGGCGAATCGCATTCAGCGCCTCGGGCGTGTCGTTCCAGCACAGCAGCACGCGCTTGCCGGCGGGCATCGGCAGGTCGCTGTCGGGCAGGATCACCACCGGGGCGCGGCCTTCGAAGAGGGCGCTTTCGGTGATCGGCTCCAGCTCGGCGCCCTTGCCCTTGCCGTAGGGGCGCGGCAGCAGCACCAGGTCCGCGAAGCGGGCGCGCCAGGCCAGGTGACGCCCGATGTCCCCCAGCTGGGCGACGTCGGTGTCGGTGGACCAGCGGATCTCGCTGTTGGCGAGGATGCCCTTGGCGGCGGTTTCCAGCGCTTCGGCTTCCTCTGTCGCCCGGTTGATGGCTTCCTGCATCACCATGGCATTGGCGCCGGCGTAGTAATAGCCGACCTGCGTGCGGTCGACGCCGAGGCAGAGGACGTCGAGATGGGCGTCGAAAAGCTCTGCCGCAGCGGTTGCCCGGGCGAGGACGTGCTTGGCATCCGCGCCGTCCGTGAGAACCGTGAGAATAGTTTTGTAGGCCATAGCAGCCTCCTGATCTGCGTACGTACGTCCGGGTTTTTCCGACCGTTAAGGTGACTATGGCATGTGGGAAAACGCCGCACCTTGATCTTCATCAACCGCAGGATGCGAAACCCTTGATACAGATCAATGCGAGCGAGTCGGACTGAACGCAATAAGCGGAAAGTCACAATTCCGTGGTTGGCGGCAGCCGGACCTGCCGCGCGGGACTGACGAAGGGACGCGAAATGACAAACATTCTCAAGCTTGCCGCGCTGGCCCTCATCACGCTCTTCGCGGCGATGGCAGCGAACTTCGCCCATGATCTGGCCTACAAGGTCAATGCGCTGCTTATCATGCTGGTGGCCGGCGGGCTGTTCATCTGGGTGCTGCGCAACACCGACGAGACGCGCGCGACGCGCGACCTGTCGGGCGAATACATGGACGGGGTGATCCGCTTCGGCGTGACCGCGACCGCCTTCTGGGGCGTCGTGGGCTTTCTGGCGGGCGTCTTCATCGCCTTCCAGCTGGCCTTCCCGGGGCTGAACTTCGAATGGGCACAGGGCTACCTGAACTTCGGGCGGCTGCGGCCGCTGCATACCTCGGCGGTGATCTTCGCCTTTGGGGGCAACGCCCTGATCGCGACCTCGTTCTACGTGGTGCAGCGGACCTCGGCCGTGCGGCTCTGGGGCGGCAACCTCGCCTGGTTCGTGTTCTGGGGCTACAACCTGTTCATCGTGATGGCCGCGCTTTCCTATGTTCTGGGGGGCAGCCAGTCGAAGGAATATGCCGAGCCCGAATGGTACATCGACCTCTGGCTGACCGTGGTCTGGGTGGCCTACCTTGCGGTCTTCCTGGGCACGATCCTGCACCGCAAGGAGCGGCACATCTACGTCGCCAACTGGTTCTACCTGTCCTTCATCGTCACCGTCGCCATGCTGCACGTGGTCAACAACCTGTCCGTCCCCGTCAGCCTGTTCGGCAGCAAGTCGGTACAGGTCTTCGCCGGCGTGCAGGATGCCATGACCCAGTGGTGGTACGGTCACAATGCCGTGGGCTTTTTCCTGACCGCCGGTTTCCTGGGCATGATGTACTACTTCGTGCCGAAACAGGCCGAAAAGCCGGTCTATTCCTACAAGCTGTCGATCATCCACTTCTGGGCGCTGATCTTCCTTTATATCTGGGCCGGTCCGCACCACCTGCACTATACCGCGCTGCCCGACTGGGCTTCGACGCTGGGCATGGTGTTCTCGGTCATCCTGTGGATGCCCAGCTGGGGCGGCATGATCAACGGGCTGATGACACTCTCGGGCGCCTGGGACAAGCTGCGCACCGATCCGGTGATCCGCATGATGGTGATCGCCATCGGCTTCTACGGCATGTCGACCTTCGAAGGGCCGATGATGTCGATCCGTCCCGTCAACTCGCTCTCGCACTATACCGACTGGACGATCGGGCATGTGCATTCCGGCGCGCTTGGCTGGAACGGCATGATCACCTTCGGCGCGCTCTACTTCCTGGTGCCGAAACTCTGGGCCAAGGAACGCCTCTATTCCCTGTCGATGGTCAGCTGGCACTTCTGGCTCGCCACCATCGGGATCGTGCTCTACGCGGCCTCGATGTGGGTCACCGGCATCATGGAGGGCCTGATGTGGCGCGAGGTGGATGCCAACGGCTTCCTGGTGAACTCCTTCGCCGACACCGTGGCCGCCAAGTTCCCGATGTACGTGGTGCGCGGTCTGGGCGGGGTCATGTACCTGAGCGGCGCGATCATCATGTGCGTCAACCTCTTCCTCACCGTGAAGAAGGCCCCGGCGGTCGATACCGCCAACGGCCTCGTGCCCGCCGAATAAGGAGCGCTGAGCATGGGTATCCTTGATAAACACGCCATTCTGGAAAAGAACGCCACGCTGCTGCTGGTGGGCTCCTTCGCGGTGGTCACCATCGGCGGCCTGGTCGAGATCGCGCCGCTCTTCTACCTGGAAAACACGATCGAGAAGGTCGAGGGGATGCGCCCCTACACGCCGCTGGAACTGGCCGGGCGCGACGTCTACGTGCGCGAGGGCTGCTATGTCTGCCATTCCCAGATGATCCGGCCGATGCGCGACGAGGTGGAGCGTTACGGCCATTACTCCCTGGCGGCGGAATCGATGTACGATCACCCGTTCCAGTGGGGATCGAAACGCACCGGGCCGGACCTGGCGCGGGTCGGGGGGCGCTATTCCGACGCCTGGCATGTCGATCACCTGACCAACCCGCAAAGCGTGGTGCCGGAATCGGTGATGCCGAAATACGGCTTCCTGCTGAAGGCCAGGATCGACGGGCGCTACATCGAGGACGAGATGCGCACGCATTCCGTCGTCGGCGTGCCCTATAGCGGCGACATGCTGGAACAGGCGCAACGCGACTTTGCCGCCCAGGCCGATCCCGAGGCCGATACCGACGGTCTGATCGAACGCTACGGCGACAAGGTGCAGGTGCGCAATTTCGACGGCCAGCCCGGGATCTCGGAGATGGACGCGCTGGTCGCCTACCTGCAGATGCTGGGCACGCTGGTCGATTTCTCGACCTTCACGCCCGATGCCAGCCGCTGAGGGGAGGGGGATCATGGACACCTACTCCCTTCTTCGGGAATTCGCCGACAGCTGGGTGCTGCTGGTGATGTTCACCTTCTTCGTCGGCATCGGGGTCTGGGTCTTCCGCCCCGGCAGCCGCACCACCTACCGCGAGACGTCGGGCATTCCCTTCCGCCACGAGGACCGGCCCGCCGGTTCCACGGATCACACCGACGCAGCCCGGACGCGCGACGCGGGAAAGGACCAGTGAGATGAGCGACGATCTCAAGGAAAAGCACGGCACCACCGGCCACAGCTGGGATGGTATCGAAGAGCTGAACACGCCCCTGCCGCGCTGGTGGCTCTGGACCTTCTACGCCTGCATCTTCTGGGGCATCTGCTATTCCATCGCGATGCCGGCCTGGCCGCTGATCAAGGGCGCGACCCCGGGGATCCTGGGCTTCTCGACCCGCGGCGAGGTGGCCGAGCGCATTGCCGAGGTGGAAAGCGCCAATGCCGGGATCAACGCCCAGCTGGCGGCTGCCGACCTGACGCAGATCCCGAACGACCCGCAGCTGAACGGCTATGCGGTTTCGGCGGGGGCGGCGGTCTTCAAGACCTGGTGCGCCCAGTGCCACGGCTCGGGGGCTGCGGGGGCGGTGGGCTTCCCCAACCTGCTCGATGACGACTGGCTCTGGGGCGGCAGCATCCAGGATGTCTACACCACCATCACCCATGGCATCCGGAACGAAACCGACCCCGAGGCGCGCTACAGCCAGATGCCGGCCTTCGGCACCGATGGTCTGCTGGAAGAGGGCGATATCGACGCGGTTGTGAACTACGTCATGTCGCTGTCCGAAGAGCCCCGCGACGCGACCCTTGTGCCCCGTGGTGCCGAGGTCTTCGCCGAGAACTGCGTGACCTGCCATGGCGAAAACGCCAAGGGTCTGCGCGAACAGGGGGCGCCGAACCTGACCGATGCGATCTGGCTCTATGGCGGCGATTACGCCACGATCCGCCAGACGGTCGAAAAGGCCCGCTTCGGCGTCATGCCCGCCTGGGGTCAGCGCCTGAGCGAGGCGCAGGTTCGCGCCGTCGCCACCTATGTCCATCAGCTGGGCGGGGGGGAGTAACCCCTTCGCCCCCCAAGATCCCTTCGCGCGGGGCTACTGCGAAGGGTGCCGGCGCCGGTCGTCCGTCCTGTTCGCGTATCAGGACGACCGGCGCCAAACATTCTGGATTCGGGAACGGATCGGCCCGCCCTGCCTGCGCAGGGCGGGTCTTTCATGTCCGGCGCGGGGCCTTCGGATTTTGCCGGCGGCTGCGGCGGCGGGCCTCTTCCGCCACCACGTCGAGCGGACGCCACAGCGGCCGCGTCATGCCTTGCGCTCCGGGGCGCGGGGGCGGGCGCGCAGGCGGGGCATCTCTTCGGGCACCACGGGGCGGCGCTCTGTCCGGGTGGCTGTCATGAAAGTTTTTGCGAAGATCGTGAACATCGGCTTGGCTCCTGAGGTCTGTGTAGGGTCATGCATAGCGCCACATCGCCCGAATCCCCTATTCAGGAATGCTGTGAATATGTAAGTCTGGCTTACATGGTAGATTGGCTGGCCCTTCCCCCGCTCACCGCGCTGCGTGCCCTGGCAGCGCTGTCCGAAACCGGCTCCACCGTTGCGGCGGGGGCGCGGCTGAACGTCAGCCATGCCGCCGTCAGCCAGCAGGTGAAGCTGCTGGAAGAGCGCCTGGGGCTGTCGCTGGTGGATCGTTCGGGCCGCCAGCTGGCGCTGAGCGCCGAGGGGCGCCAGATCGCCGATGCGGTGATCGAGGGGCTCTCGGGGGTGGAAACCGTGATCGCCCGGCTGACCGGGCAGGAGGCCGCCCGGCCCCTGACCGTCTCCTGCACCCCGGCCTTCGCCGGGGCCTTCCTGCTGCCCCGCCTTGCCGACTTCCAGAAGACCCACCCGGGCCAGTCGCTGATGATCGACCCGACCGCGACCCTGAAGGAGGTCGGCCCCGGCGGGGTCGAGGTGGCGCTGCGTTACGGCGGCGGCGACTGGCCGGGGCTGGAGGCCGAGCTGCTGATCCTGACCCCGGTCGCCATCGTCGCCGCCCCCGGGCTGGTGCCGGGGGACGGGCCGGTCAACCCGGCGGATCTCTCGGGCTATCCCTGGTTGCAGGAGCTGGGCACATCGGAGGCCAGCGATTTCCTGTCCTGGCATGGAGCGCGGCTTGACCTGTCGCAGGGGGTGACCTCTCTGCCCGGCAACATGGTGCTGGATGCGGCGCGCGACGGGCGCGGCATCGCCGTCATCGCCCGCGCCTTCGCCGAGGCCGACATCGCTGCCGGACGGCTGCGCCTGCTTTACGAAGACCGGCGCAAGAAGGGCTATTACCTGGTCACGCGTCCCGGCCATCTGCGCCCGGTGGCGCGCGATTTCATCCGCTGGGTCCGGGCCCAGGCCAGGGGGTAGTCCCGGGGGCGGGACAACAGGCCGCACACGCATAGGTATGGGGAAAATGCCGGATTTGATACAGGTCAAGGTTGGGTAAGGGGGGTAAGCTATCAAGACCTTCACGACCTGGAACGCATCCGGAGGAAGATCGCCGTGGCCGCAGAAGACACCAACAGCCCCAAGCTTTACGCCTCAAGGGAGCCGATCTTTCCCCGCAAGGTCTCGGGTCCGTTCCGCAACCTGAAGTGGCTGATCATGGCCGTCACCCTGGGCATCTACTACCTGACGCCCTGGATCCGCTGGGATCGCGGCCCGAACCTGCCCGATCAGGCGGTGCTGATCGACCTTGCGAACCGCCGTTTCTACTTTTTCTGGATCGAGATCTGGCCGCATGAATTCTACTTCATCGCCGGGATGCTGGTGATGGCGGGGCTGGGGCTGTTCCTGTTCACCTCGGCGCTTGGGCGGGTCTGGTGCGGCTATACCTGCCCGCAGACGGTCTGGACGGATCTGTTCATCGCGGTCGAACGCTGGATCGAGGGTGATCGCAACGCCCGCCTGCGCCTGCAACGGCAGGAGAAATGGGATGCCCGCAAGCTGCGCCTGCGGCTGACGAAATGGGCCGCCTGGCTGCTGATCGGCCTGGCCACCGGGGGCGCCTGGGTCTTCTATTTCGCCGATGCGCCCTCGCTTCTGCTGGACCTGCTGACCTTCAACGCGCACCCGGTTGCCTACACGACCATGGGCATCCTGACCCTGACCACCTTCTTCTTCGGCGGCTTCGCGCGCGAGCAGATCTGCATCTATGCCTGCCCCTGGCCACGCATCCAGGCCGCCATGATGGACGAGGACACGATCACCGTGGCCTATCGGGAATGGCGGGGCGAACCCCGTGGCAAGCACCGCCGCCGCGCCGCCATGCAGGAGAAGGCCGATGCCGCCACCGCCTCGCTGCGCGCGACCGGCCCGAAGGAGGGCGGCATTGCCCCTTTCATCGCCATGCCGGGGATGCCCTCGGGCGTTGGCGGCGCGATCCCCGCGAAAGAGACGCTGGGCGACTGCATCGATTGCAACGCCTGCGTCAACGTCTGCCCGATGGGGATCGACATCCGCGATGGCCAGCAGATGGCCTGCATCACCTGCGCCCTGTGCATCGACGCCTGCGACGAGGTGATGGACAAGATCGGCAAGCCGCGCGGGCTGGTCGGCTACATGGCCCTCACGGACGAGACCGCCCAACGTGCGGGCCAGGAGCCGCGCTCGGTCTGGCGGCACATCCTGCGGCCGCGCACGATGCTCTACACCGTGCTCTGGGCGGGGATCGGGATCGGGCTGCTGGTGGCGCTGGCGCTGCGTTCTGACATCGACATGACGGTGGCCCCGGTGCGCAACCCGACCTTCATCACCCTTTCGGACGGCACGATCCGCAACGTCTACGATGTCCGCCTGCGCAACAAGCACGGCGAGGAACGGCCCTTCCGGCTGAGCGTTGAGGGCGATCCCGCCTTCACCGTCCGGGTCGAGGGCAGCCCCGACGACACCGTGCTGGTTGCCCCCGACAGCGCCCATCTGGCGCGCGTCTACATCGAGGCGCCGAAGGGCACCGCCCCGGCCTCGGCCGAACGCACCGAGGTCGAGCTGGTCGTCGAGGATACGCTGAACGGCGACACGGCGCAGCGCGACACCGTCTTCAACGGGAAGGAACAGTGATGGAGAACGCAGCCATGACCACCGACAGCGGCTTTCGTCTGAAGGGCTGGCACGTGTTGGCGGGGTTCGTCGGCGCCTTCGGGGTGATCATCTCGGTCAATGTCTACATGGCGACCCAGGCGATCCGCACCTTCCCGGGGCTGGAGGTCGCCAATTCCTACGTCGCCAGCCAGCAGTTCGATACCCGCAAGGCGGCGCAGGAAAAGCTGGGCTGGACGGTCTGGGCCGATGACGCAGAGGGCATGATCCACCTGAAGATCACCGACCGCGATGGCGCCCCCGTGCGCGCGAAGGAAGTGCATGCCACCATCGGCCATCCCACCATGGCCTCGGCGGATGTCACACCGCAATTCGCCTGGAACGGCCAGTTCTACGAGGTGCCTCTGGTGCTGGCGGGCGGCAAGTGGATCGTCCGGCTGGAGGCCATTGCCGAGGATGGCACGCTGTTCACCCAGCGGCTCGACCTGCATATCGGGGACTAGCGTATGAGCACCGCCCAGATCTCGGCCTGTCCGGCCTGCGCCGCCGCCCCCGCCGCCGAAGAGCTGGCGGGCAAGGCGCTGAAGGATGCGACGCTCGCGCTCTCGCTGCCGGGCATCCACTGTGCCGCCTGCATCGACACGGTCGAACAGGCGCTGAACGCCCAGCCCGGGGTGAAGGAGGCGCGCGTCAACCTGACCCTCAAACGCGCGATGATCCGCGCCGAGCCGGGGCTGGAGGCCGAGCCGCTGGTGCAGGCGGTGCGGGCCGCCGGCTACGAGGCGCATGAGCTGGACGCCGGCACCATCGCCGCGACCGCGACCGACCGGGCCGGGCGCGATCTGCTGATGCGCCTGGCCGTCGCGGGGTTCGCCAGCATGAACGTCATGCTGCTGTCGGTCTCGGTCTGGTCGGGGGCCGAGGACGCGACCCGCGACATGTTCCACTGGATCAGCGCCGCGATCACCTTCCCGGCCATCGCCTTCTGTGCCCAGCCCTTCTTCCGCAATGCCTTCCGGGCACTTTCGGTCGGGCGGCTCAACATGGATGTGCCGATCTCGCTTGCGATCCTGCTGGCGCTGGCGACCTCCCTCTGGGAGACCATGCTCTCGGGCGAGCAGGCCTATTTCGATGCCGCCCTGACGCTGACCTTCTTCCTGCTGGCCGGGCGCTACCTGGATCACCGCACCCGCGCCGTGGCGCGTTCGGCGGCCGAGGAACTGGCCGCGCTGGAGGTGCCCCGCGCCACCCGTCTTGCGGCTGGCCGGGAAGAGGTCGTCGCGGTCTCGGATCTTGCCATCGGCGATCTGCTTCTGGTGCGCCCCGGCGCCCGGATGCCGGTGGACGGCGTGATCACCGAGGGCCGGTCCGAGCTCGACCGCTCCCTGCTGACCGGCGAAACCCGCCCCGTCGCGGCAGAGCCGGGTCAGGCCGTCAGCGCCGGAGAGGTCAACCTGACCGGTCCGCTTACGCTGCGCGCCACCGCCGTCGGGCGGGACACCTCGCTTGCCCGCATGGCCGAGCTGGTCGCCATCGCGGAAAGCGGGCGGGCGCGCTACACCTCGCTCGCCGACCGGGCGGCGAAGCTTTATGCGCCGGGCGTACATATCCTGTCGGCGCTGGCCTTTGCGGGCTGGTATTTTGGCACCGGGGATCTGCGCGTCGCGCTCAACATCGCCGCTGCCGTTCTGATCATCACCTGTCCCTGTGCCCTGGGCCTTGCCGTGCCCGCCGTGACCACCGCCGCCTCGGGGCGGCTGTTCCGGCGCGGGCTGCTGATCAAGCACGAGACCGCGCTGGAGCGTCTGGCCGAGGTCGATACCGTGGTCTTCGACAAGACCGGCACGCTGACCTCCGGCGACCTGCAACCGCAGGATCTGGAGGGGCGCGATCCGCAGGCGCTCTCCGTGGCGCTGGCGCTGGCCGAGGGCTCGGCCCATCCGCTGTCGCGGGCGCTGGCACATGCGTTGCGGGGCAGGGGGGTGACCCCGGCGGGGCTGAGCGATCTGCGCGAACGCCCCGGCTACGGCACCGAAGGGTGGCTCAACGGGCAGCTGTGCCGGCTTGGGCGGGCAAGCTGGCTGGGCGCGCCGGCAGAGACCGAGCAAACCGCCACCTGGCTGGCAATCGGCGCGGGCCCGGCGCAGGCCTTCCCCTTCACCGACAGCCTGCGCGCGGGGGCCGAAGAGGCAGTGCGCGCGCTTCAGGCGGATGGCAAGCGGGTGATCCTGATCTCGGGCGACAGCCGCGCGGCGGTGCAGGCCCTGGCCGGGCGTCTGGGGATCTCCGAATGGCAGGCCGGCGCGCTGCCTGGCGACAAGGCCGCCCGCATCACGGAGCTTCAGGCGGCGGGTGCCAGGGTGCTGATGGTGGGCGATGGCCTGAACGATACCGCTGCGCTGAGTTCCGCTCATGCCTCCATTTCGCCCAGTTCCGCCCTTGATGCTGCGCGGGTTGCCTCCGATGTGGTGCTTTTGGGCGGCGACCTGTCGCCAATTCCGGTGTCGCTGCGCACCGCCACTCGCGCGACACGGCGCATTCGTGAGAATTTCCGAATCGCGACGGTCTATAACGTCGTCGCGGTGCCACTGGCGGTTGCGGGGATCTGCTCTCCGTTGATCGCCGCGCTGGCCATGTCGGCAAGCTCTGTCACCGTGTCACTAAATGCCCTGCGGCTGAGGTAGAAACGATGGATGTACTGGTCTGGCTGATCCCGATCTCCCTGTTTCTGGGAGGATTGGGGCTGATCGCCTTCGTCTGGTCCGTGCGTACCAACCAGTACGACGACCCGAAGGGGAACAGCCAGCGGATCCTTTCGCAGCAATGGGATGATCGTCCCAAGCCCTGAGAGGACCGCGCCCGGGTGGCTGCCACTGCCCGGTGATCTGACAAGATGCAAAGGGCCCGCCTTCGATCCGAAGGCGGGCCCTTTGCATGGTTCGGTGCCGGTCCGGCGTTCAGGTGTCGGGGCCGATCATGAAGCAGGTCTGATTGCGGGCGTTCAGCCGCTGGCAGGTGCGGTCGGCGGCATCCCGGGTCAGCCCGGTGAACAGCGCGTCGAACCCGGTGGCGCCGCGCGACACCTGGCGCTCCGCATGGCCCAGGGTCTCGACCTCGGTCATGGCGGTGGTCAGCATCGCCTTCTCGGCGCTGTACTGCGAGGGGAAGCGCCCGACGTTGACGCCCCAGAGCCGCGCGCCCTTGTCGGTCTGCACATGGGTCGGGGTCGTGGCGGAGGCAGGGGTGGCCGGGGGCTCTACCGCGGCGATCACGGCGGGGGCGGCGGCCGGGGGCGCGCTGGCCTCGGGCACGGCCTTCACCGCAGGGGCGGCCTGGGCCTGGATCTTCGGGAACTGGGCCATCAGGTCCGAGGGGCGGGCCACCGGCTGCAGTCGGGTGACGGCGGGGACGTCCGCTTCGGGCGTGTCGACCACGGCAATGGCCGTCGCCGAGGCCGTGGCGCGCGGCAGGGTCGGCGGCACGATCGCGGTGTCGGGCGCGGCCGAGGCCAGGGCCAGGGCGGCGGCCCGGGCATTCAGGTCGGGATCGACCTGGGCGGCGGCGGCGGCCACCAGCGCAAGGCCGGGCGCGGGCGCGTCGGCGCCCGGACGGGCCTGCGGACGCAGCGAGGTCGCGACCACCAGAGAGCGGTTGCTGTTCGCGGCCACCAGTGCCGGTCCGGCGTTGTAGTTAGGCAGGCCCGGGGCGACGGTGCGCGCATGGCGCGGCGCCTTCCGGAAGCCCAGGTCCAGCAGCTCCTTCACGCGCTGGTCGCGCCAGGCGGAGGAATGGCCGCCGAAGACCGTGGCGATGATGCGCACGTTGCCGCGCCGGGCGGAGGCCACCAGGTTCGAGCCGGAGGCGGAGGTATAGCCGGTCTTGATTCCATCGGCGCCCTCGTAGCTGTTCAGCAGGCGGCGGTTGGTATTGTAGACCGTCTTGCCGCCGGCATTGGCCGAACGGCGCGAAAACAGGTTGTAGTACTGCGGGTAATCGAACAGCAGGTGCCGGCCCAGGATGGTCATGTCGCGCGCGCTGGACAGGTGCCCGGCGGCGGTCAGGCCGTTCATGTTCACGAAATGCGAATGCTTCATGCCAAGCGCCTTGGCGGTGCGGTTCATGCGCGCCGCGAAGGCGGGTTCGGAGCCCTCGATCGCCTCGCCGATGGCGGTGGCGGCGTCATTGGCGGATTTCACCGCCGCCGCGCGGATCAGGTAGCGCAGCTTGATCTTCTGGCCGACCCGCATCCCCAGCTTCGAAGGTTCCATCCCGGCGGCATGGCGCGAGATCGTCACCGGCGTATCCAGCGTGATCTCTCCGTTCTTGATCGCCTCGAAGGTGATGTAGAGCGTCATCATCTTGGTCAGGGAGGCCGGGTGCAGCGGCGTGTCCGCGTTCTTCTCGTAAAGCACCTGCCCGGTCCGGGCGTCCATCACCAGCGCCGCATAGGGCGCCGCCTTCGCGCCCGATGTGCCCAGCAGCACCATCGCCACCAGCGCCACGCCCACCAATGTCAGAAAATTCGCAAACCATCCGTTCCGGACGGATGTCAGCCCCCGCACCGCCATGTCTGTCACCTATTACTGCCTCACTGCCGCCAGTTGATCCGGCTGACTTTACCGGAAGGCTAACACAGGCCGAAAATGGCGCAAAGTCAGGAAAACAAGGGAATTTGACCTCGGGGGAAGCTCTGACCAGATGTGGTGATGACTGAAGGGTCACACACAACACCGGCCATTGCCCGAAGGGCACATGACCGGCGGGTGTTGCAATTTGGTAGCGCTGCGCGGAAGAAAACGCCTTTAAACGTGGGCGATCTCGTCCAGCACGGCGGAAAGCTGCCCAAGGTCGGGCAGTTCGCGGAACCTGTCACCTTGCGTCGGGTGATCGGCATGTTCCAGCGCCCAGGTGACCTCGTGGGGGACATGCACGCCCCAGCCGCCCGCGGCGATCACCGGCAGCACGTCGGATTTCATCGAATTGCCCACCATCAGCGCCCGCGCCGCGCCGTCGGCATGGCGGCTGAACAGCTCGGCATAGACGGTGGCGGTCTTGTCCGAGACGATCTCGACCGCGTCGAACAGCTCTCCCAGACCCGAGCCAGCCAGCTTGCGCTCCTGGTCCAGCAGGTCGCCCTTGGTGATCAGCATCACCCGGTAGCCGCGCGCGGCGCTGTCCTCGACCGCTTCGCGGGCATGGGGCAGCAGTTCCACGGGGTGCACCAGCATCTCCTGTCCGGCGGCAATGATCTGGGAGATCACGCTGCCCGGCACGCGCTCTCCGGTGATCTCGACCGCGGTCTCGATCATCGAGAGCATGAAGCCCTTGATGCCGAATCCGTAGCGGCCAAGGTTGCGCCGCTCGGCGGCCAGCAGGCGTTCGTCCAGGTGGTCGGGGGCGGCGTAATCCTTCAGCAGATCGGCGAATCGCTGCTGCGTGAGCTGGAAGAAACGTTCGTTGTGCCAGAGGGTGTCATCGGCATCGAAGGCAATGGTGGAGATTTTTTCGGCCATTTTCAGGGGGGTCCTTTCCGATGCCCTTTCAACTTCGTGGGCTCACGTTATATACAGCTTTCTGATCCAGAAACCTCAAGGGCCGGCGGAGCATCCGGCTGACGAGCGAGAAAGCGAAGGCGCGCGATGATCCAGTATCGCCCTTGGACGATGGCCGGGAAGGATGACGAAGGCGGGGACGACAACGACTTTTCGGTCGTCGTCGACACGCGTCCGCGCACCAAGCGCCCGCCGCTCTACAAGGTGCTGCTGCTGAACGACGACTTCACGCCGATGGAATTCGTCGTGATGGTGCTGGAGCGGTTCTTCCACATGAACCACGCCCAGGCCTTCGAGGTGATGCTGACCGTGCACAAGAAGGGCGTCGCCGTGGTCGGCGTCTTCAGCCACGAGATCGCGGAGACGAAGGTGGCGCAGGTGATGGATTTCGCCCGCAAGCACCAGCATCCGCTGCAGTGCACGATGGAAAAGGAATAACACGCCCATGACGGGCCAAGCCATGGCTGCGCGCCTGGCCATCGCGCTGGAGGCGGGGCTTGACCTGTCTTCCGGTGGGATCGCCGTGCTGGCGCCGCGCGCCGGAACCGACCTTTCGGCCCTGCCGAAGGACCGGCTGCGCATCGTGACCGGGTTCTACCCGGACTACCGACATTTCAAGGAGGCGGGTCATGCCTGCGCCGTGGGCCCCGATTGCGCCGAAAAGGCCGAGGGCGGCTTTGCGGCGGTGCTGGTCTGCCTGCCGCGCGAAAAGGCCCTGGCCCGCGCCCTGGTCGCCGCCGCCTGCGCGATGACGACGGGGCCGGTGATCCTGGACGGCCAGAAGGACGACGGCATCGACAGCCTGCTGAAGGAAGTGCGCCGTCGCGGCCCCGTCGAGGGGCCGGTGAACAAGGCCCATGGCAAGCTGTTCTGGTTCCCCGCCAGCACGGCCTTTGCCGACTGGGCGGGCGCCCCCGCGCAGATCGAGGGCGGTTTCGTCACCGCGCCGGGGGTCTTCTCGGCTGACGGTGTGGATCCGGCTTCGGCGCTGCTGGCCGGCGCGCTGCCGGAACTCTCGGGCCGGGTTGCCGATCTGGGCGCCGGCTGGGGCTACCTGTCGCAGCGCCTGGCGGGGATGAGCGGGATCACCTCGCTCGACCTGGTGGAGGCCGACCATGCCGCCCTGGCGTGTGCCCGTCGCAACATTGACGATCCGCGCGTGCATTTCCACTGGGCCGACGCCCGCGACTGGAAGGCGCCGACGCCTCTTGACGTGATCGTGATGAACCCGCCGTTCCACACCGGCCGGGCCGCCGATCCGGAACTGGGCCGCGATTTCATCCGCTCGGCGGCGCGCAATCTGGCCGCTTCGGGCCGCCTGTACATGGTGGCGAACGCCCATCTGGGCTACGAGGACACGCTTCAGGGGCTGTTCGGCAGCGTCACCGGCTTCGGCGGCACGCGCAGTTTCAAGCTCTTGGTGGCGGAACGCCCCTCTCGCCAAGCGGGGCGGGGGCGACTAGGCTCCGGCTCCGGGACACACGGGGACATGAAACGATGACATTCTCGATTGCGGGCAAGACCGCCATCGTCACGGGCGCGGCCAACGGCATCGGCCTGGCGATCGGCAAGCTGTTTGCCGACAAGGGGGCGAATGTCGTCCTGGCGGACATGGACGAGGAACGGCTGAAGGCCGAGCTGGGCGACCTGGTCGCGGATGAGGGCAACATCCGCTACTTTGCCGGGGACCTGCGGGAAAAGCTGACCATCGCCAACCTGCTGTCGACGACGCTGGACGCCTTCGACCGGGTCGACATCCTGGTCAATGCCTCGCGGCAGGTGATGCCCTCGGATCCGCTGGATCCCGATGACGAGGCGGTCGAGGTTCTGCTGCAGCAGAACCTGATGACCGCGCTTCGGGTCAGCCAGGCGGTGGCGCGGCGGATGATCAAGCAGGCCGAGGAGGCGCCCGACGCCCCCGCCGGCGCGATCGTCAACCTGTCGTCCATCGCGGCGCGGCGCACCCATCCGGAGCTGATGGCATTTTCCGTCTCGACCGCGGCGCTGGACCAGATGACCCGCAGCCTGGCGGTGGCGCTGGCACCGCACCGCATCCGGGTGAACGCGGTGGCCTTCGGCTCGGTCATGTCGACCAGCCTGATGGAGCAGCTGCGCGAGAACGACGCCTATCGCGGCGATATCGAGGGGCATACGCCGCTGAGCCGCATCGCGCCGCCGAGCGAGCTGGCGGAAGCGGTGCAGTACCTGGCCTGCGATGCCTCGAGCTTCATGACCGGGCAGATCATGACCGTCGACGGCGGGCGCACGCTGCTGGATCCGGTGGCCGCACCGGCACATTGACGCGGGGCATGGCAGGCGCGTGCGGGGGGCGCTGCCCCCGGCGGCCCCGGGCCGCCTCCCCCGGGATATTTAGGGCCAGATGACAGGGAACCCGTCCATGGACGAGATGACAGCCGAGAAAACCCGGGCCAGCGCCTGGTTCCGGGAGCTGCGCGACACCATCGTTGCCGCCTTCGAGGGGCTGGAAGAGGCGCAGGAGACGGGGCCGCTGTCGGAGCAGCCGGCAGGCCGTTTCGAGCTGCGCGAGACGCTGCGCACCGCCGAGGACGGTTCGGATGCCGGCGGCGGGCTGATGAGCGTGATGCGCGGCGGCCGGGTCTTCGAGAAGGTCGGGGTCAATATTTCCACCGTGCATGGCCGTTTGGGCGCGCGGGCGCAGGCCGCCATGGCCGCGCGCCGGGGCCTGCCCGGCATGAAGGAGGATCCGCGGTTCTGGGCTTCGGGGATTTCGCTGGTGGCGCATATGCAGAACCCGCATTGCCCGGCGGTGCACATGAACACCCGGATGTTCTGGACCCCGCATGGCTGGTGGTTCGGCGGCGGATCGGACCTGAACCCCTGCCTGGAATATGCCGAGGACACCGCGCATTTCCATGCCGTTCAGAAGGCCCATTGCGACCGGCACGGGGCGGAGCTGTACCCCCGGCTGAAGGCCTGGGCGGACGAGTATTTCTATATCCCGCACCGCAAGCGGGCGCGCGGCGTCGGCGGCATCTTCCTGGATGACCACTGCACCGGCGACTGGGAGGCGGATTTCGCGCTGATCCGGGACATCGGTCAGGCCTTCCTGCCGGCCTATCTGCCGCTGGTCGACAAGCGCCGCACCGATCCCTGGGGCGCGCCCGAGAAGGACGCCCAGCTGGTACATCGCGGGCTTTATGCCGAATACAACCTGGTCTACGACCGGGGCACCAAGTTCGGCCTTGAGACCGGGCATGACCCGGATGCGGTGCTGATGTCGCTTCCGCCGCTGGCAAAATGGGTCTGAACGCAACGCTTGCCCGCCTTTGCGCCTGAACCGTCGGTTTGGGCGTTTCCTCTGCCGTCCCAGGCCTTAGGTTTGACGAAGACGAGCGGAGGGACGAGACGATGATGCGGACTTTGCGACTGCTGCTGGCGATCGGCAAGCAGGTGGGCGAGATCAACATGGCGCTGATCGCCGCCGGCGTGGCCTTCTATTCCATGCTGGCGCTGTTTCCCGGCATTGCCGCGATGATCTCTCTCTGGGGGCTGGTGTCGGACCCCTCCGTCGTCGTGGACGAGCTGCAGCTGATGCAGGGCATCATCCCCGAGCAGGTCTATGCGCTGGTCTCGGACCAGGTGGTGAAGATCAGCTCGGGCAGCGGTTCGGCGCTTGGCTGGACGGGGATCGTGTCGCTGTCGGTGGCGATCTGGTCGGCGCGCTCGGGCGTGGCTTCGCTGATGCTGGGGCTGAACCAGATCCATGGCGACCCCAATCGCGGCAGCCTGAAGCACTATCTGACCGCGCTGCTGCTGACGGTGGCGCTGCTGGGGGTGGGAATCGTGGCGCTCGGCTCCGTGGTGATCGTGCCGCTGGTGCTGAAGCTGGTGCCGCTGGGCATGATCTCGTCCATCCTGATCGAGCTGGTGCGCTGGCTGGCCGCCGTGCTGGCACTGCTGATGGGGCTGTCTCTGATCTACCGCTACGGGCCCAACAGCCGGGGCAAGCGGCTGAAATGGGCGACCCCGGGGGCGGGGCTGGCGGTGACCGGATGGGCCATCGCCTCTTTCGGATTTTCGCTCTACCTGACGAATTTCGCCAATTACAACGAGACCTACGGATCGCTCGGCGCGGCGGTCGCGATGCTGTTCTGGCTGTATATCACGGCGTTTCTGGTGCTGCTAGGGGCCTCGCTGAACGTGCAGCTGGCCCGGCGCCGGATCCGCGAAGGCCATGCCATCCCGGGGGACCGGACCATGGTCGAGGGCCCCCCGGAAGAACGTCAGACGGCCTAGGCCCGGGTGGCGCGCACCGTGTCGATCATCAGCTGGACGTTCTCGGGATCAGCATCCGGCGTGATTCCGTGGCCAAGGTTGAAGATATGCGGGCCGCCCCGGAAGGCCTCGACGATGCGCTGCGTCTCGCGCACCAGCGCTTCGCCGCCCGTCACCATGTGCGAGGACGCGAGGTTGCCCTGCACGCAGCCGTCGATCTGAACGTTGGCGGCCGCCCATTCCGGTGCGACCGAATTGTCGAGCGCGACGCAATCGGCGCCGGTGGCCTTCGCAAAGCCCACGTATTTCTCGCCCGCCTCGCGGGGGAAGGCGATGACCGGCAGGCCGGGATGGCGCGCCTTCAGCTCGGCGATGATGCGTTTCGCCGGCGCCAGGGCGTAGCGGTCGAAATCCTCGCCCTTCAGCGATCCGGCCCAGCTGTCGAAGAGCTTCACGCATTCCGCGCCCGCCTCGACCTGCTTCGAGAGATATTCGATCGTGCCCTCGACCAGCCGTTCCAGGATCGCCTCGAACAGCGCGCGGTTCTCGGCCTTCAGCGCATGGGCGGGGCCCTGGTCCGGGGTGCCGCGCCCGGCGATCATGTAGGTGGCCACCGTCCAGGGCGCCCCGGCGAAACCGATCAGCGTGGTGTCCTTCGGCAGCTCGCGCGACAGGATCTTCACCGTCTCGTAGACCGGTGCCAGCACGTCATGCACCTCAGAGGCCGGCTTCAGCGCATCGAAATCACCCTGGGTGGTGATGGTGGACAGCCGCGGCCCCTCGCCGGTGACGAACCACAGGTCGGCGCCAAGGGCCTGGGGCAGCAGCAGGATGTCGGCAAACAGGATCGCCGCATCGAAACCGTAGCGCCGGATCGGCTGCAGGGTGACCTCGGCCGCCAGCTCCGGGTTGTAGCACAGCGACAGGAAGTCCCCGGCCTGCGCCCGCGTCGCCCGGTATTCCGGCAGGTAGCGCCCGGCCTGGCGCATCATCCAGATCGGCGGCGTGGGCAGCGCCTCGCCTTTCAGCGCCCGAAGGATCGTCTTTTCCGCCATCACCGCACCTCTTGAAAAAATCCCGCCACGGATCGCGAACCCGCCCCGGCTTGTCAAGCGCTGCCCCGGGACAGGGCGGGGCGCGCACACATTTTCTTGTTCCAAATACCTCCGCCGGAGGCCGGTCCCGCCCTGCTGGACCGATCCGCCATCTTGCCAGCGCCGCGCCGCCGGTCTAGGCCAGCACCATGACGCACGCTCTTCCCACCCCCGCTTCCCCGCTGAAACTCGGCACCCGAGGCTCTCCGCTGGCCGTCGCCCAGACCCACGAGACGCGCGACCGTCTCGCCCGGGCCTTCGATCTGCCGCAGGCGGCGTTCGAGGTGGTGGTGATCTCGGTCGCCGGCGACCGGATCCAGGACAAGTCGCTGCGCGAGGCGGGCGGCAAGGGCCTCTTTACCCGCGAGATCGAGCAGGCGCTGCTGGACGGCACCATCGACCTGGCGGTGCATTCCATGAAGGACATGCCGGTCGCCCAGCCCGAGGGTCTGATCCTCGATTGCTACCTCCCGCGCGAGGACGTGCGCGACGCCTTCGTCTCGCGCGCCCATGCCAGCCTCGCCTCGGTGCCCGAGGGCGCGGTGATGGGCACCTCCTCGCTGCGCCGTCGCGCCCAGCTCCTGGTGCGCCGCCCGGATCTTCAGGTGGTGGAATTCCGCGGCAACGTGCAGACCCGCCTGCGCAAGCTCGACGAGGGCGTCGCCGATGCCACCTTCCTCGCCATGGCCGGTCTCAACCGCCTCGGCATGGCGGATGTGGCACAATCGCCCATCGACCCCGAAGACATGCTGCCCGCCGTTGCCCAGGGCGCCATCGGGATCGAACGGCGCCTGGCGGATTCCCGCGCCGCGATGATGCTTGAGGCGATCCACCACGGTCCCACCGCGCAGCAGCTGACGGCGGAACGCGCCTTCCTCGCCCGCCTCGATGGCTCCTGCGAGACCCCGATCGCGGGCCTCGCGACCCTCGAGGGCACCACCCTGCGCCTGCGCGGAGAGATCCTGCGCCCGGACGGCTCCGAGGCGCTCTCGGACGACCGCAGCGCTCCGGCAGAGGACGCCGCCGCCCTGGGCCGCGAGATGGCCGAGGCGCTGCTGGCGCGCGCCGGCGCGAACTTCTTCGACTGGCGCGGGTAACCCCGCGCCAGAGGCCTCAGATCCGGTCGCCGAAAAGCTCCAGCACGCGGGCATAGACCTCCCGCTTGAAGGGCACGATATTGGCGACCAGATCCTCGGGCGGCATCCATTGCCAGGCGTCGAATTCCGGATGTTCGGTCGCGATGACGATATCCTCATCCGAGCCCTGGAACCGCATCAGCGCCCATTTCTGCTCCTGGCCGCGGTACTTGCCCTTCCAGACCTTGCCGATCAGCGCCTCGGGCAGGTCGTAGCGCACCCATTCCTCGCTGATCGCCTCGACCACCACCTTGTCGGCGCTGACTCCGGTCTCCTCCCAAAGCTCGCGCAGCGCGGCCTCTTCGGCACTTTCGCCCGCGTCGATCCCGCCCTGGGGCATCTGCCAGGCCTGTGCCTCGGTGTCGATGCGCCGGCCGGTAAAGATATGGCCGGCGGCATTGACCAGCATCACCCCCACGCAGGGGCGGTAGGGCAGGGCGGCACTCTCTTGCGGTGTCATGGGAACCTCCGTTGAAACTCGCCGCACCATGTCCCCGCCGGGCCCCAAGTGCAATCGCGGGCCCCTGCGTTTCCCCGGATCATTTTCTTGTTCCAAATACCTCCGCCGGAGGCACGGGCGCCCCGGCGCCCGTTTCCCACCGAAAGGATGCGCGCCTCAGCCGCCGATCTCGGCGCTCAGCCAGTCGCGGAAGCGTGCGAAGCCGGGCAGGTTCAGGCTGCGCTCCGGGTAGATCAGCACGTAATCCTCCCCGGTCGCCAGCCGGCGCTCCGAGGCCAGCGCCAGCCGCCCGCTCTCCAGCGCGCCCCGGGCGATGATCTCGGGCACCAGCCCCAGGCCCAGCCCCGCCTGCGCGGCATCCAGCACCATGTCGAAATGATCGAACCGCGCCCCGCGCAGCGCCAGCCGCGGATCCAGCCCGGCCTCGCGGAACCAGTCCGGCCAGAGGTTCGGCCGGGTGCTCTGCTGCAGCAGCGGCAGCTTCAGCAGAGCCGCGTCCTGGGGCAGGCCACCGGCCACCAGCCCGGGCGCGGCCACCGCCACCAGCTGCTCTTCGGCCAGGTGCAGGTGATGGGTGCCGCCGCCCTGGTGCGGGCTGCGCTGGATCGACAGGTCGAAGGGCTCGGCCTCGAAATCCACCCGGTTCAGCCGCGCCGCCACGTCGAAACTGACACCGGGCAGGGCCTTTTGCGCCGCCCCCAGTCGCGGGATCAGCCAGCTGCGCCCGAAGCTTGGCAGCACGGCGATGCGCAGCACGCTTTCCTGGCCGCCGAAGGCCATGACCGAGGTTGCCGCCTGGTCGAGCGCGCGCAGCAGCGCACCCGCCTCCGGCAGGAAGGAGCGCCCCGCATCCGACAGGCTCAGCCGCTGGCGCGCCCGCACGAAAAGCGAAACGCCCAGCCGGTCCTCCAGCGCCGAGATCGAGCGGCTGACGGCACTTTGCGTCAACCCCATCTCGCGCGCGGCGCCGGTGGTGGTGCCGACACGCGCACATGCGCAAAAGGCTTCAAGCTCGCCGACGGAGGGTATGTAGGGCTTGCGCAATTCCGGAAACCTTATGCATTCCTCTCATGATCTGCGCAGAATTACTCGTTGGCGCGGGAAAGGTCCATGGCCTAGGCTCCGGCCAGCCGATCACGAGGAGACCCCCATGGATACCGCTGCCCGCCCGGTTCTGAAAGACAAGGACCGCCCCGACATGTCCAGCTTCAACTGGCAGGATCCCTTCCTGCTGGACGACCAGCTGGAGGAAGAGGAGCGGATGATCCGCGACACCGCGCAGCAGTTCTGCCAGGATCGCCTGATGCCCCGGGTCGAGAAGATGTACATGGAAGAGGGCATCGACCCCAAGATCTTCTCCGAGATGGGCGAGATGGGCCTGCTGGGCGTTACCGTGCCGGAGCAATACGGCGGCATCGGCGCGGGCTATGTCAGCTACGGCCTTGTCGCCCGCGAGATCGAGCGGATCGATTCGGGCTACCGCTCCATGGCCTCGGTGCAAAGCTCTCTGGTGATGTACCCGATCTATGCCTATGGCTCCGAAGAGCAGCGGATGAAATACCTGCCGAAACTGGCCTCGGGCGAATGGATCGGTTGCTTCGGCCTGACAGAACCCGATGCGGGCTCGGACCCTGCCGGCATGAAGACCCGGGCCTACAGGACGCAAGGCGGCTACCGGCTGGTCGGCTCCAAGATGTGGATCTCGAACGCGCCGATCGCCGATGTCTTCGTGGTCTGGGCGAAATCCGAGGCCCATGGCGGCAAGATCCGCGGCTTCGTGCTGGAAAAGGGCATGAAGGGCCTGTCGGCGCCGAAGATCGGCGGCAAGCTGTCCCTGCGCGCCTCGGTCACCGGAGAGATCGTCCTCGATGACGTGGAAGTCGGCGAAGAGGCCCTGCTGCCCCATGTCGAGGGGCTGAAAGGGCCCTTCGGCTGCCTCAACCGCGCCCGTTACGGTATCGCCTGGGGTGTCATGGGGGCCGCCGAGGACTGCTGGTTGCGCGCGCAGCGCTACGGCATGGAGCGCAAGCAGTTCGGCAAGCCGCTGGCCGGCATGCAGCTTTACCAGAAGAAACTGGCGGACATGCAGACCGAGATCGCCCTGGGGCTTCAGGCGGCGCTGCGGGTCGGGCGCCTCTTCGACCAGGCGAAGGCCGCGCCCGAGATGGTCTCGATCATCAAGCGCAACAACTGCGGTAAGGCGCTGGAGATCGCCCGGATGGCGCGCGACATGCATGGCGGCAATGGTATCCAGGTGGAATACCAGGTGATGCGCCATGCCCAGAACCTCGAAACGGTGAACACCTACGAGGGCACCCATGATGTCCATGCGCTGATCCTGGGACGGGCCCAGACCGGGTTGCAGGCCTTCTTCTGAAGCCGGGCGGGGGCGCTGCCCCCGTCAGCCTGCGGCTGACCCCCCCCCGAGGTATTTGAAACAGAAAATGGCAGGGGCGTGGCTCTTCATCATCTGGCCATAAATATCCCCGCCGGAGGCGGATGCCGGTGGGGCTTGGTGACAGGTGCGGAGCGTGGCACTGTAATGGCATGTTGAGTCATGTGACCCTTGCCGTGACCGATGTCGAAGCCGCCCGCGGCTTCTGGGGGCCGTTGATGGCGCGGATGGGCTTTGCCGAGACCTGGCATGTGCCCGGGCAGGAGGCGAGCTATCGCGATCCGGCTCTGCCACGACCGCTGTTTTTCCTGACCCGGCCCTTCGAAGGCGATCCCGATCCCGGCAACGGGCCGATGGTGGGGTTCCTGGCGAAGGATCGCGAAACGGTGCGCGCGGTACATGCCATGGCGCTGGCGACCGGTGCCGCTGATGCGGGGGCGCCCGAGCTGCGGACCCGCTATCACCCAGATTACTACGGGGCTTATTTCCGTGATCCCGATGGCAACAAGATCTGCATTGCCTGTCATGAGGCGGAGAGTGCTTAGCCGGGACGGTGCGCTCTGAAGCACCTGTCTTTGGCGACCAGGACGGGATCGACGTGCATTGAAAGCCACGCTGTGGGGTGATCCTGTCCTGCGGCAGGCAGGGCAGGTCTGCTGCTGGAGGGACGGTCTTGTTCCCGGGCCGCGCATGTGAAAGCCCCCGCAGAGGCTGCGGGGGCTTTGAAGGGGCATCGCTTCGGTGCGTTTACGGCTTGGCCGGGGCCGTGCCGTCGGTGGCCGCCGGCGCCTTGGCCGCGGCTTCCTCGGCCTCGGTCGTATGGACCTGCGGCCCGAGGGCGGCAAAGCCCTTCAGGATGTCGATCGCATAGGCCAGCTGGTAATCCTCGTCGCGCAGCTTGGCGGCTTCCTCGGCCTTGGCCTGTTCGTCCTGAAGCTGCTTCAGCTCCTCGTCGCTGATCGAGTCGTTGTTCAGCGCGCCGCGCAGGTCCGCCTCGGAACGCATCGGCTTGGGCGTGGCGGCATCGTCTTCGGGCTTGGCGTCCTCGGGCTTGGCGGCGGGCTGTTCGACCACGATGTCCGGAGAGATCCCGAGGTTCTGGATCGAGCGGCCCGAGGGCGTGTAGAAGCGCGCCGTGGTCAGCCGCATGGAGCCCTCGTCGCCCAGCGGCATCACCGTCTGGACCGACCCCTTGCCGAAGCTCTTGGTGCCGATGACGATGGCGCGGCGGTGATCCTGCAGCGCGCCCGCGACGATCTCGGAGGCGGAGGCGGAGCCGCCGTTGATCAGCACCACGATCGGCTTGCCGTCGATCAGATCGCCCGGGGTGGCATTGTAGCGCTCGCCCTTCTCGGGGTCGCGGGCCCGGGTCGAGACGATCTCTCCCTGATCGAGGAAGGCGTCGGACACCTTGATGCCCTGCACCAGCAGGCCGCCGGGGTTGTTGCGAAGGTCCAGCACCACGCCGTCGATCTTGTCGAGGCCGCCATCGGCCTTGATCTGTGCCTCAAGGCCTTCCTTGAGGTTGTCGAAGGTCTGGCCGGTGAACTTGGAGATCCGCAGCACCACGGTATTGCCGACGCTGCGCGCCTTGACCGAGACCAGCTTGATCGTGTCGCGGGTCATGGTGACATCGAAGGGCTTCTCTTCGCCCTCGCGCACGATGGTCAGGGTGATTTCGCTGCCGACGGGACCGCGCATCATCTCGACCGCGTCGTTCAGGGTCAGGCCCAGAACGCTCTTGCCATCGACATGGGTGATGTAGTCGCCGGCCTCGATGCCGGCCTCGGCGGCGGGGGTGCCATCCATCGGAGAGACGACCTTGACGAAGCCCTGCTCCTGGGTGACCTCGATGCCGAGGCCGCCGAATTCGCCACGGGTCTCGACCTGGAGGTCCTTGGCTTCCTGCGGCGGATGGTAGCTGGAATGCGGATCGAGCGAGGAGAGCATGCCGTCGATGGCGGCTTCGACCAGCTTCTTGGGATCCACCTCTTCGACATACTGGCTGCGGATGCGTTCGAAGACATCGCCGAACAGGTCCAGCTGCTTGTAGACGGAAGCGTCATCCTCGCGGTCCTGGGCCAGCAGCGGCGGCGCGAGCTGGGTGGTGGCCACAAGCGCCACGGCCATGCCGCCGGCCGCTGCCAGGGCGAACTTCTTCATCATTCCTTGTCCTTCGTCACTTCGAACCAGTTCATCGGGTCGACGGGATCGTTGTCCTGCCTGACTTCCAAGTAAAGCGTTTCGGGCCTGGGGGAGCCAGTCCCCTCTTCGGCCTGCGTCACCTGTGTCCGGGCTGCAAGCTCTTCCCCGCCCATCAGGCCGATTGGGGCGCCTTCCGGCAGAACATCGCCGATGTTGCCGAAAATCGCGCCAAGTCCGGCGATCACGAAGAGTAATCCGGATTGCGGCTCCAGTATGATCACGTTTCCGTAGTCAAGCAGCGGGCCCGCATAGCGGATCGTTGCCGCCACCGGGGTCGTCACAAGGGCCCGGGGGCGGGTGGCGATCAGGATGCCGGGGCGGCGGATGCCGGCGGCGTCCGCCTCGTTGGCGCCGCGCAGCAGGGTGCCGGCGACAGGCAGCGCCAGGTGCCCCTTGCGGGCGCCGATCCCGGGTGTGGCGGGGGCGCGCACTGGCCCTTCGGGCAGGGCATCGAGATTGGCGGCGACCTCGCGCAGGTTCTCGGCGGTGGCCTGGAGAAGCTGTGTCTTCATCGGATCGGCGGTGAAGCGCGAGGGCAGGTCGGTGCGGTCCGAGGCGGCCTTCGACAACGTGGTGCGGGCCTGCTGAAGCTCCTGCATGGCGGCGATCAGCTGGTCGGCGGCCTGCTGTCGGGTCTGCTTCAGGGTCTTCAGCGCCTCAAGCTGGCCGGCCAGTTCGTGGGCGCGCGATTGCAGGGCCGGGGTGGCGTCGGCCAGCAGCATGCCGGCGCGGGCGGTGCCGACGGGGCCGTCGGGATGCAGCAGGTGCACCGGGGCGGGATCGCGCGACATCGCCGCCAGCGCGCCCAGCAGGGCCGCGATCTCGTCCCGGCGGGCATCGAGATCGGCGCGCACCTTGTCCTCGGCCAGCTGGGCGGCGCGCAGGCTTTCGCGCAGCGCCGAGAGGCCGGTCTCGTAGGCGGTGATGGTGCGGGTGAGGGCCGCGATGCGATCGCGCGAGCCGGTGGCATCGCGCAGTTGCCCCCGGGCGGCATCCAGTTCGGCCGCGGCGCTGCGTGCCATGGCCGAGGGGGATTGCTCTGCCGCCGCAAGGCCGGGCGGCAGGGCCAGAGCCAGCATCAGGGCTCCGCTCAGCACCTGCCGCCCGCGCTTCATTTGATCAGCGTCTCGCCGGTCATTTCGGCGGGCTGCTCCATCCCCATGAGCTGCAGCAGGGTCGGGGCGATATCGGCCAGACGCCCGTCGCGCAGGCTGGCGCCCTCGGGGCCGCCCAGCAACGCCACCGGCACCAGGTTCGTGGTGTGGGCGGTGTGCGGGCCGCCGGTTTCGGGATCGACCATGGTCTCGCAATTGCCGTGATCGGCGGTCAGCAGCAGGGCGCCGCCGGCTTTCTCCAGTGCCGCAACCACCTTGGCCAGTCCGCGATCCACCGCCTCGCAGGCGGCGATGGCGGCATCCAGATCCCCGGTATGGCCCACCATGTCGGGGTTGGCGTAGTTGGTGACGATCAGGTCGTAGCCATGCTCGATCGCGGCGACGAATTTCTCGGTCACCTCCTCCGAGGACATCTCGGGCTGGAGGTCATAGGTCGCGACCTTGGGAGAGAGCGGCATGAAGCGGTCCTCGCCCTCCTTCTGCTTCTCGACACCGCCGTCGAGGAAGAAGGTCACATGGGGATATTTCTCGGTTTCGGCCAGGCGGAACTGGGTCTTGTGATGCTTGGCCACCCATTCGCCCAGGGTGTTGACGATCTTCTGCTTGGGGAAGCAGGTGGTCATGAAGGCGTTGTGATCGACCGAATATTCCACCATCCCCAGCAGGACCGAAAGGCTGGGGCGCGGGCCGGTCTCGAAGCCGTCGAATTCCGGCGCGCCGATCGCCGAGAGGATCTCTCGGGCGCGGTCGGCCCGGAAGTTGGTGCAGAAGAAGCCGTCCCCCTCCTTCACGCCGTCGAAGCCCGGCAGGACGGTGGGCAGGATGAACTCGTCCGCCTTGCCCCTGGCATAGCTCTGCTCCACGGCTTCCTTCGCACTGCCGGCGGCTTCGCCCTGGGCGTTGATCATGGCCGCGTAGGCCAGTTGCACCCGCTCCCACCGCTTGTCGCGGTCCATGGCATAGTAGCGTCCCGAGACGGTGGCGATGCGCGCGCCCTCTGGCAGGGCGGCCTCCAGCGTCTCGAAATAGCCGAGCGCCGATTGCGGGGCGACGTCGCGGCCATCGGTGACGGCATGGAACTGCACCGGCACGCCGGCTTCGGCGATGGTGGTGAGCGCCGCGATGATATGGGAAAGCGAGCCATGCACGCCGCCGTCGGACACGAGGCCCATGACATGGGCCGTGCCGCCGGTTTCCTGCAGCGTGGCGATCATCCCCTGAAGAGCATCGTTCTTCTGGAAGGAGCCGTCCTCGATGGCGAGGTCGATCTGCCCGAGGTCCATGGCAACGACCCGACCGGCGCCGATATTGGTGTGGCCGACCTCGGAATTGCCCATCTGGCCTTTCGGAAGCCCGACATCGGGACCGAAGGTGACCAGAGTGGCATGGGGGCAGGTCGCCATGATGCGGTCGAAGGTCGGCGTATTGGCGAGGGCGGGCGCATTGGCCTCGCGGCTCTCGCGCTGGCCCCAGCCGTCGAGGATGCACAGAACGACGGGTTTCGGGATGCTCATGGGAAGTCTCCTGCCTGTTTCGGCAAAGGTGTAGCGCGGCGACGGGGCAGGGTGAACCGGGTTTGCGCAATCATTCCGCAAGCCTGGCGGCGGGCGGCGGGGGGCGCTGCCCCCGTCAGCCTGAGGCTGACTCCCCCGGGATATTTTGGGCCAGATGATTTGGAGCCCGGCTCTTCATCATCTGGCCAAAAATATCCCCGCCGGAGGCCTGCGCCGCAGGCGCAGCTCCTGTCAGACCCGGTGGTAGGGAGAACCCGCGAGGATCGTTGCCGCGCGGTAGAGCTGCTCGGACAGCATCGCGCGTGCCAGCATGTGCGGCCAGACCATCTTGCCGAAGGAGATCGACAGATCGGCACGCGCCCTCAGTGCGGGGTCGATGCCGTCGGCGCCACCGATCACGAAGGCTGCGTCGCGAATCCCGTCGTCGCGCCAGCGGGCCAGCTGGTCGGCGAAATCGGGCGAGGTCATGAGCTTTCCGCGCTCGTCGAGGCAGACCAGGGCTGCGCCCTCGGGGATCATGCGCGACAGAAGCTCGGCCTCGGCAGCCATGCCGCCGCCCTTCTTGTCCTCGGCCTCGTGCAGGGTGCAGGGGCCGAGCCCCAGAGCGCGTCCGGTCTTGCCGGCGCGGTCCAGGTAGTCGTCGATCAGCGCCTTTTCCGGCCCCTTGCGGAGCTTTCCGATGGCGCAGATGTGCAGTTTCATGGCGTCATCCCAAGGCGGCGCCCGCCGGACGGGCGTCGGCGGGGCTGGGCCTGCGGTGTCAGGCGCGCGGCGTGGCGCTGCCCGGCTGCATCCACATCTTCTCGAGCTGGTAGAACTCGCGCACTTCGGGGCGGAAGACGTGGACGATGATGTCGCCGGTGTCGATCAGCACCCAGTCGCCGGTTTCCTTGCCCTCGATCTTGGAGGTGTGGCCGGTGGCTTCCTTCAGGCGCTCGACAAGCTTTTCGGCGATCGCCGTCACCTGGCGGGAGGAGCGACCCGAGCAGACAACCATGAAGTCGCCGATGGCCGACTTGTTGGTCAGGTCGATCGTCACGATCTCCTCTGCCTTGTCGTCGTCCAGCGATTTCAGGATGAAGTCGAGCTGTTCGCGAGCCGAAAGCCCATGGTTGGAATTGGCCGCCATCAAAGCTGCCTTTCCTTGCGCGGAGAAATCCGCGGTGGCGTCGAGTGACAGGACATGGTCCTCCCTTACAGAACACCGACCAGCCCCGGTGCAAGGCACAGCCCTATCATAATCAAAAACCGGGCCCGTTTCAACGCAAGCTGTCCACGCCCGGAGCGGGTCCGGGCGCGGCGGGGCGGGCGGGCGCTCAGAGGCCCTCCTCGGTGATGACATTGCCGGAGGCGGCGCCCAGCTCCAGCAGTGCCTCGCGGATGTCCGTGACGAAGGCATCCGGGCCGCAGATATAGAATTTCTGGCCGAAATCGTCGATCACGCTGGCCAGGAATTCCCGGTCGATGCGGGCACGCTGAACGGTGCGACCGGGCTCCTCGGTGACCGTGAAGGTGACCGAAAGGTCGCGCATCGCTTCCCACTCCTCGCGCAGGATGATGTCGTCCTCGCTCTTGTTGGTATAGATCAGCCGGCAGCCCTTCAGCCGTCCGGCGGCGGCGCGCTGGCGCAGAATCGGGATGAAGGGGGTCAGGCCGGCACCGGCGGCGATGAAGGTGCCGCGGCCCGCGTCCTGGATGGCGCCGAAGGGATCCTCCAGTTCCACCTGGTCGCCGGGATGCAGATGCGAGAGGCGGTTGGTCACGCCGTCATGGTCCTCGTAGGACTTGATGACGAATTCCAACTGACGTTCGTCAGGCTGGGAGGTGAAGGTGAAGGGGCGCCCCTCCTCGGTCCAGCCGGGCTTTTCCAGCGCCAGCTCGGTCGCCTGTCCGGGGGTGAAGTCGAACCCCGCCGGGCGGTCGAAGACGTACTGGTAGACGTCATGGGTCAGGGCGGATTTCTCTCTGAGCGTCACGGTGTGAGTCATGATAGTCTCCTTTCCCAGAGAAAACCGGCCGGGGGGCGACATGGTTCCCTTAGTCGGCGGCGTTGTCGCGGGCGGGCGGGAGATCGGCCAGCATGCGGACCTCGCGCTGAGGGAAGGGGATGGTGACGCCGTTGGCATGGAACGTGTCCCAGAGCGCCAGGAAGACATTGCCGCGGATATTGGTCAGCCCGCCGGTCGGGTCGGTGATCCAGAAGCGCAGGATGTAATCGACCGAACTGTCGCCGAAGCCGGTGATGTGGCAGACCGGCCTGCGGTCCTTCAGCACCCGGTCGACGCCCAGGGCGGCCTCGATGGCGAGGCGGCGCACCCGGTGCGGATCGTCGCCGTAGGAAGTGCCGAAATGGATGTCGAGGCGGACGAAATCGTTGGAATGGGACCAGTTGACCACCTGTCCGGTGATCAGGTCCTCGTTCGGGATCAGGTATTCGCGCCCGTCGCGGGTGACCACGCTGACATAGCGGGCCCCCAGGGCCTCGATCCAGCCGAAGGTGTCGCCAAGGGAAATCACGTCGCCGGGCTTCACGCTCTTGTCGAGCAGGATGATGACGCCGGAGACCAGGTTCGAGACGACCTTCTGGAGGCCGAAGCCCAGGCCCACGCCGATCGCGCCGGAGAGCACGGCGAGGCCGGTCAGGTCCACCCCCACCGATTTCAGCCCGATGAAGAAGGCCATGCCGTAAAGCAGGATCTGCAACGCCTTCACCGTCAGCACCTGCATGGAGGGGCTGATGTCGTGGGAGCGCGCGATCGAGGCGGCGCTGGCATGGGAGAGGAAGCGCGCAAGCGTGAACAGCAGGGTCAGGATCACTGCCGCCTGGAGCAGCGTCCAGGCCGAGAGCACCGTGTCCTGGCCCAGGGTGAAGGAGAAACTGCGCAGCAGCGCCTCGGCATCGTCGTCCAGCCGCAGGATCACCAGCGTGGCCCAGGCCCAGCCGCCGATGCGCACCAGGCTGCGCAGCGCCGAGTTGGCGATGATCCGGGTGGCCAGGGTGATTGCCAGCCAGGTGAAGGCCAGCTGTCCGACGATGCCCAGGATATGGCTGCGCGAGGGCCAGGTGGTCTGGCGCATGATCCAGATCAGCGGCCAGACCGTCGCGGTGAACAGGATCAGCCGCATCCGCCGGTGCAGGATCAGCAGCAGCCTCAGCCGCCATTTCGGCCAGCCCTCGCGGTTGCGCATCCAGCTGCGGGCCGGTTCGCTCAGGACCCGGGCGGCCAGGTGGCAGGCCAGGAACAGCCCGGCGGCAATGGCCAGCTGATAGCCCACCCAGGGGCGCAGCATGATCTGCGCCAGCAGGGTGGCCCGGTGCAACAGGTCGGCCCAGAGGGCCAGCAGCTCTTCCATGCAACTCTCCCGGTTGTGGACAGTGTAGGAGGTGCGGCGCGGGGGGCAAGGGGCCGAAGCGCCGGGATGCAGCATTTTTGCCGCAGGTTTGCGGGGGCGACGCGGCGCGGGCATGGCGGTTGTGGCGGTTCCGGCCCGCCTCTGTATACAACCCATGAGGGTGTCCTGTGTGCCGGATGGGGCGGTGCGTGCGGGCCCGGGACATCGGGGACAGATCAGATGCCTGTGTTGCAACATTACGATGCCCGCCTGCGGGTCCTGGTGGCGCGTGCCGAGGGCCATGTGACGGAGGCAGAGCTGGATGCGGCGCGCGAAAGCGCTGCCGAGGTGCACCGCACCGCGCCGGTCGACCTGATCTTCTTCGACCTGCGCAGGGTGAGCGACTATCCCGACATCTATCCCCGCGCGCAAAGCCTGCTGGCGCGGCTCGAGGCGCGCTATGCACCGCTGGACAGGACGGTGACGCTGCTGATCTGCGCATCCTACGGATCGCTGGGCTATTGCATCGGGCGGGTTTACCTGTCCGCCTCCGGCGCGCATGGCCATGTCACGGTCCGCCTGGTCGAGAGCTTTGCCGAGGCCTGCGGGGTGTCCGGCGGGGTCGCCTGCCAGCCGCTCAGCCCCTGCCTGAACCCGGTGCTGACGCGGATCGGGCTGGCGGGAACCAGTGGCCGGATGGGCGACTGCATCCATTGCGATCCCTCGGCCCGGGCCTGAGCTGGCACCGTCCTGCTCAGCAGGCTTGATGAAAGTCCTCGGGAGGAGTATCTGGGCGCCATGACGCAGATTTTCGACATGGATGATCGCGCCAGACTGCCCTGGCGGTTCTACGGCGCAACCCTCACGGTCCTCGCCCGCCTATGATGCGGCGGCGCGCGCGCATGGCCTGCGCCCTGCGCTCTGCATTGATCTAGCGACTTTCCACGAGAATAAGCCAAGGGAGAGGACTGATGTCCCCCAAAACGCTCTACGACAAGATCTGGGACGCCCACGTCGTTCACCAAGCCGACGACGGCACCTGCCTGCTCTACATCGACCGTCACCTGGTCCATGAAGTGACCAGCCCCCAGGCCTTCGAGGGTCTGCGCATGTCCGGCCGCAAGGTGCGTGCCCCGGAACGCACCATCGCCGTGCCCGACCACAACGTGCCCACCACCCCGGGCCGTGAAAACCCCGACCAGATGCCCGAGGAAAGCCGCATCCAGGTGGCCGCGCTCGACACCAACGCCAAGGAATTCGGCGTGCACTACTACCCGGTGACCGACGTGCGCCAGGGCATCGTGCACATCGTCGGCCCCGAACAGGGCTGGACCCTGCCGGGCATGACCGTGGTCTGCGGCGACAGCCACACCGCGACCCACGGCGCCTTCGGTGCGCTGGCCCATGGCATCGGCACCTCCGAAGTGGAACATGTCCTGGCCACCCAGACGCTGATCCAGAAGAAATCCAAGAACATGAAGGTGGAGATCACCGGCAAGCTGAACCCGGGCGTCACCGCCAAGGACATCACGCTGGCGGTGATCGGCGTCACCGGCACCGGCGGCGGCACCGGCTATGTCATCGAATATTGCGGCGAAGCGATCCGCGACCTGTCGATGGAAGGCCGCATGACCGTCTGCAACATGGCGATCGAGGGCGGCGCCCGCGCCGGCCTGATCGCCCCGGACGAGACCACCTTCGAATACGTCAAGGGCCGTCCCCATGCGCCCAAGGGCGCCCAGTTCGAAGCTGCGCTGAACTGGTGGAAGACGCTCTATTCCGATGACGATGCGCATTGGGACAAGGTCGTGACCCTGAAGGGCGAGGATATCGCGCCGGTCGTCACCTGGGGCACCTCGCCCGAGGACGTGCTGGCGATCACCGATGTCGTGCCCGCCCCCGAAAGCTTCAAGGGTGGCAAGATCGAGGCGGCCAAGCGCGCGATCGAGTACATGGGCCTGACCCCGGGCCAGAAGCTCTCGGATATCGAGATCAACACCGTCTTCATCGGTTCCTGCACCAACGGCCGGATCGAGGATCTGCGCGCCGCGGCCGCGATCCTGAAGGGCAAGAAGATCAAGGACGGCATCCGTGCGATGGTCGTGCCGGGCTCGGGCCTGGTGCGCGCCCAGGCCGAGGAAGAAGGCCTGGCCGAGATCTTCAAGGACGCCGGTTTCGAATGGCGCATGGCGGGCTGCTCCATGTGCCTGGCGATGAACCCCGACCAGCTGTCGCCCGGTGAACGCTGCGCCGCGACCTCGAACCGCAACTTCGAGGGCCGTCAGGGCCGCGGTGGCCGGACCCACCTGATGAGCCCGGCGATGGCCGCGGCTGCCGCCGTCACCGGTCGCCTGACCGATGTGCGCGAGCTGATGTAAGCCAAAGCGAAGAGGACGCCCGATGAAACTTTCGACCGCCATGATCGCCGTCAGCGTTCTGCTGGCCCTGGGCGGGGTGCTGGCCCTGATCAGCCCCCTGCTGGCGACCCTCGCGGCGACAAGCGTCGTCGGCGTCTTCTTCCTGTTTGCCGGGGCGTTGCAGGCCTGGGTGCTGTTCCAGAACCGTTTCGAGGATGTCGCCGCCGCGCTTATGGCGCTGCTGTGCATCGTCGCCGGGGTCTGGGTGCTGGCCGATCCGCTGCGCGGCGCGACCTCGCTCGGGATGATCCTGGGGGCGCTGTTCTTCGTGATGGGCGCGGTGCGGGTGCTGATGGCGCTGCAGGTCAAGGGATCGCGGGCGCGCTGGCTGCTGATGCTGTCGGGGACGGTCACGGGCCTGATGGGCGTGCTGACGATCTTCGATGTCGGCGGCCTGGCCTCCCAGCTTCTGGGCATCCTGCTGGGCTTCACGCTGCTCTTCGAGGGCGCGGGCCTCTTTGCCTTCGGCATGGCGCTGAACCGGCGCGGCTACTGAGATACGGACCTGCCCGGCGGCCAGCCGCCGGGTCATGAAACCTCTTGGCGGAAGCCAGCGCGCAGGCGCAGCCCGCCGACCGGTCAGGAGGACCGAGAGATGGAAAAGTTCGAAAAGTTTTCGGGGATTGCGGCACCGATGCCGCTGGTGAACATCGACACCGACATGATCATCCCCAAGCAGTACCTGAAGACGATCAAGCGGTCGGGCCTGGGTGTCAGCGCCTTCGCCGAGATGCGCTATGACGAGCAGGGCAACGAGATCCCCGATTTCGTGCTGAACAAGCCCGCCTACCGCGAGGCTTCGGTGATCGTGGCGGGCGACAACTTCGGCTGCGGCTCCTCGCGCGAACACGCGCCCTGGGCGCTGGCCGACTTCGGCATCAAGGTGATCGTCTCGACCAGCTTCGCCGACATCTTCTTCAACAACTGCTTCAAGAACGGCATGTTGCCGATCGTGATGCCGCAAGAGGTTGTCGACGTGCTGATGAAGGACGCCGAGAAGGGCGCCAACGCGCGCATGGAAGTGGACCTGGAGGCGCAGACGATCTCGACCTCGGACGGTCAGGTCTTCCCCTTCGAGGTCGATGCGTTCCGCAAGCACTGCCTGCTGGAGGGCCTCGACGACATCGGCCTGACCATGGAAAAGGCGCCGGCCATCGACGCCTTCGAGGCACAGGCCGCCCAGTCCCGCCCCTGGGTCTGAGCCCCGCCGGATCATCGTCTTGGAAAGGGCCCCCGCCGGGGCCCTTTTGCTGTCCGGAGGGTGGTTAAGAGGGCCTTTACCAATCCGGGCCAGGCTGCGGCATGTGGATCCGGGTCGCCCTTGTGCTGTGCTGCCTCTGCGCCGCGCCGGTCGCGCGCGCAGAGGGGCTGCGGCTGGCCTGGTACGACACCGAGCTGGCCCGGGACGGTCCGGGGCTGCTGCTGCGCGATCTGCTGAAGGGGGGCGACCCGCAGATCGGGGCGGTGCAGGCGGTGATCGCCGATCTGGATGCCGACGTGCTGTTGCTGGGGGGCGTTGATTACGATGCCGACCTGCTGGCGGCGCGGGCGCTGAATGCCGGGCTGCCGCATCCCTATCCCCATGTCTTTGCCTGGCGCTCCAATGCCGGCTGGCCGACCGGGCTGGATCTGGACGGCAATGGCCGACGCGGAGAGGCCCGCGATGCCCAGGGCTATGGCCGTTTCAGCGGGCAGGGCGCGCTGGTGCTGCTGTCGCGGCTGCCCCTGGCCGAGGGCGGGCGGGATTTCTCGGGGCTGCTGTGGGGCGCGCTGCCGGGCAGCCTGATGGCGCCCGATGATCCCGGTGCCGGGGTGCAGCGGCTGGCATCCACGGGGCACTGGCTGGTGCCGCTGAGTGCGGCGGAGGGGCTGCTGTGGCTGGGCGGCTTCAAGGCCACCCCGCCGGTCTTCGATGGGCCCGAGGACCGCAATGGCCGGCGAAACCACGATGAAATCCTGTTCTGGCGGCATTTGCTGGACGGCGCCTTCGGGGCGCCGCCGGGCCGTCTGGTGCTGTTGGGGGGCGCCAATCTGGATCCCCGGCGCGGTGAGGGGCGCCATGCGGCGATCCGCACGTTGCTGGAGGATCCCCGGCTTCAGGATCCGCTGGCGATGGTTGGGCTGGGCGACCGGCCGACGGTGGACTGGGCCGGGACCGAGGATATGCGGGTCGATTACCTTCTGGTCTCGACCGGGGTGCCGGTGCGGGCGGCCGGGGTGCTGGACCGTCCCCGGCCTTTGCTGACGCGGGCCAGCCGGCATTTCCCGGTCTGGGCGGATCTGGAGGGGCGTTGGACGGCGCCCTCCGAGGCGGAAGGCGACGGGACGGCGGCGCGCCCGTGACGCGTCTGCCCGGGGGCGGGAAGGGGGACCGGCGGGCCAGGGGGCAAGCACCCAGCCGGTCCGGGCATGGGCCCTGGGGGCGGTCCGGCGGCAGTCCCCTTGTGATCAAGGGCACCCAACGGGCTGTTGCCGGGATCTTCTGCGCAGCGGTGACATGGGCTGCGGATGCGGGACGGTCCGATCCAAGGTTCCATCGGGACAGGCGCCGGTTGCTTTCGACCCGGGCCCTCCCTGGCGGTCTGTTGCCGGGGGCGCCCGGCTTTTTTTGGGGGGGCGTCTGGCCTTAGGGGGCAGGGGCTGCCGGACCCTTGGGGGCGAGGGAAGCCAAGGCGCGCGTTGGTGGCCAAGCGGATCCGTCCCGGGGCCCCGTTCCCCGGTCAGGGGCCGCGCGCCTGACACCCGGACCGTGACGCAGACCTGGGCCATTCGATCCGGGCCCGCGGGCGCAGGATGCCGGTGCGGGCGTGGTCAGGCCGCCTGGATCCCCTCCACGAAGTTGCGGATCTGTTGTTGCAGGGTCTCGGACTGTGCCTTCAGCCCGCGCGCCGCCATCATCACGGTCTGCGAATCCGCCTCGGTCTGCTGCATCACCGCGCCCACCGATTCCACGTTGCGCGTCATGTCGTCGGTCCCCGAGGCCGTCGCCTCGGCATTGCGGGCAATGTCGTCCGTCGCCACCTTCTGCTGCTGGATCGACACCGCGATCAGCGAGGAAATCTCGGCCATCTGGCGGATCGTGGTGCTGACGTCCTGGATCGCCCCCACGGCCTCGAGGATGTCGGTGTGCATCTGCTCGATCCGGCGGGTGATGTCGGCGGTCGCCTCCGAGATCCGCATCGAGAGCTGCTTGACCTCTCCGGCGACGACGGCAAAGCCCTTGCCGGCCTCGCCTGCCCGCGCCGCCTCCACCGAGGCGTTGATCGCCAGCAGGTTGGTCTGGCTTGCGATGTCCGAGATCAGCTCGACCACGCCGCCGATCTCGTCCCCGGAGACGCGCAGGGACTGCATCAGCCCGTCGGTGTGATCGGCCTTGTCGGCAGCGGCCATGGAGATCCGGTCCGCCTCGCTCACCTTCTCGCTGATCTGCTTGATCGAACTGGAGAGTTCCTCCGCAGCGGCGGACACCGAGAGGATCATCTGGGCGCTGGAACCGGCGGCGCTGACGGCGGCGCCGACCTGGGGCATGGCGCGCCGGGTGCCCTGGTTCATGCTGTCGGCCACCCCCGAGAGCTGTTCGACCGACTGGCGCACCTCGGAGGAGACGGCGCCGACCTGGCTGCTGAAGACGTTGCCGAGCTGGCCGAGCCGGCGGCTGAAATCCTCCTGCTGGGCCTGGAAGTACCCCTCCAGTGCCAGCAGCTGATCGAGGAAGGCCGCGCGGGTGGTGACCGAAACCAGCCGCTCCGCCTCGGCCAGGCGCACATGGCCGAAGCGGGCGCGGCTGGCCAGCAGGGCGGCATGCATGTTCGACAGGGTCATCGCGTAGGAGGCGACATAGCTTTCCGGACGCAGGCCGGCGCCGAAATGCAGCCGCCCGATCCGCATTGCGCGCTCGGCGAAGGCATCGTCCACCGGCCCGTCGAACAAGGTCCGCCAGTGGCCGATCTGGCTGGCGACCACGCTTTCCAGATGCGCGGAGTCGCGGAACAGGCCGCGCAGCTCGGGCGCGTCCTGAATCATCCTGTGCTGGTCCGACAGGATGTCCCGCATCCGGGGCATGAGGGCGGCGCTGGCGCTGCGCAGCACCTCCTGCGCGGCCTGGTCCATCCTGATGCGGCCCAGCAGGGCCTGCAGGTCTACGGTCATGGAATTTCCGGTCCTTGTCGTCGGGTTCCGGGCACTGTGGTCCAATCCCGTTACCGCAAGGTTTAGGCCCGCCGGTTCCGCTGCCGTGATCACCCGGCGTCACCGTCGTTTCTTGATCTTTCCGCCGTCTGTCGCTACCCGGTGCGCAGATCAGATCAGGAAGGAAGACCCATGAGCAATCCCTCGCTTCTCATCCTCGCCGGCGACGGTATCGGCCCCGAGGTCATGGCCGAGGTGCGCAAGATCATCGACTGGTTCGGCGCCAAGCGCGACCTGAAGTTCGATGTCGAAGAGGACCTGGTGGGCGGCTCCGCCTACGATGCCCATGGCACCCCCCTGACGGACGAGACCATGGCCAAGGCCCAGGCTGTGGACGCGGTCCTGCTGGGCGCCGTCGGCGGCCCTAAATACGACGTGCTGGACTTCAGCGTGAAGCCCGAGCGCGGCCTGCTGCGCCTGCGCAAGGAAATGGACCTGTATTCGAACCTGCGCCCGGCGCAGTGCTTTGACGCGCTGGCCGACTTCTCCTCGCTGAAGAAGGACGTGGTGGCGGGCCTCGACATCATGATCGTGCGCGAGCTGACCAGCGGCATCTACTTCGGTGAGCCCCGCGGCATCATCACCGAGAACAACGAGCGCGTCGGCATCAACACGCAGCGCTACACCGAGAGCGAGATCGAGCGCGTCGCGCGTTCGGCCTTCGAGCTGGCGATGCGTCGCGGCAAGAAGCTGTGCTCGATGGAAAAGGCCAACGTGATGGAATCCGGCATCCTGTGGCGCGAAGTCGTCACCGAGGTCGGCAAGGACTATCCGGAAGTCGAGCTGAGCCACATGTACGCCGATGCCGGCGCCATGCAGCTGTGCCGTGCGCCCAAGCAGTTCGACGTGATCGTCACCGACAACCTGTTCGGCGACCTGCTTTCGGATGCCGCCGCGATGCTGACCGGTTCGCTTGGGATGCTGCCCTCCGCCTCGCTGGGCGCGCCTATGGCCAACGGCCGTCCGAAGGCGCTGTACGAGCCGGTGCACGGCTCTGCCCCCGACATCGCCGGCCAGGGCAAGGCGAACCCCTGCGCCTGCATCCTCTCCTTCGCGATGGCGCTGCGCTATTCCTTCGATCAGGGCGCAGAAGCCACCCGCCTGGAGCAGGCCGTGGAGAAGGTGCTGGCCGACGGCGTGCGTACCGCCGACCTGCTGAACGAAGACGGCATCACCCCGGCCTCGACCTCTCAGATGGGCGATGCGGTGATCGCGGCCCTCGAAGCCTCGCTTTAAGGCGTTCCGCTTTGCCGAAGGGCCCCCGCAGTGCGGGGGCCTTTTGCGTTACGCGCCTTGCGATTTCCGGGCTGCTTCCGCAGCCGCGCGGTTGGCCTGGCACTGTTCCTCTTCGGTGGGGTCCCGCAGGGTGTCCTTCTCTGCGGCGGCAGGGGAGGGTGGCCCGATGGGCCGGGGGCGAGTGCCCTTTATGGGGGTCATGGGGACGCGGCCGCCGCTTTCTGTCCGACAATCCGTCCGGCCCCCCTTGCCATTTGTGCGCGCCGCGCCAGTCTGGACGCAACGGCAACAACGGACGGTCATCATGGCAGGAAATACCAGGGGTCTGCTTTTCGCGCTGCTCGCCTATGCGATCTATTCGACCCATGACGTGGTGGTGAAGCTGCTTGGGGCGGACTATTCCTCGTTCCAGATCGTCTTCTACTCAGTTCTGTTCGGCTTCCCGGTGACCTCGGTGATGCTGATGCGCGATTCCAAGCCCGGCACGCTGATTCCGGTGCATCCCTGGTGGATGGTGGCGCGGACCCTGTTCACGGTGATCTCGAACAGTGCGGCCTTCTATGCCTTCCATGTGCTGCCGATGGCGGATGCCTATTCGATCTTCTTCGCGACGCCGCTGCTGATCACCGTGATCTCGATCCCGCTGCTGGGCGAGACGGTGCGAATCCATCGCTGGCTGGCAGTCTTCGTCGGCCTGCTGGGGGTGGGCATCGTGCTGAACCCGGGCGGCGCCACGCTGAACTCGGGGCATTTCGCGGCGATGACGGCGGCCTTCTGCTCGGCCTTCGCCTCGGTCATCGTGCGCAAGATCGGCCACGAGGAGCGCGGAGTCGTCATGCTGCTTTATCCGATGGTCGCCAACTTCGTGCTGATGGGGCTGCTGATGATCGTCTGGCCGGCGAACTACACGCCGGTCACGGGGCAGCACATGCTGGGCTTTGCCTCGATCGCGGCGCTTTCGATCACCGCGATGCTCTGCATCATCCAGGCCTACAAGGCCGGAGAGGCCGCCATCGTCGCGCCGATGCAGTATTCCCAGATCATCTGGGCCACCGGCTACGGCATTCTGTTCTTCGATCAGTTCCCGGGGGCGAACGTGGGTGTCGGGGCGACGCTGATCATCGGATCGGGCATCTACATCGTCTGGCGCGAGACCCAGAACGGCAAGGAATCCCTGCAGCCGGTCATCCGGACGCGCAACCGCGTGGCGACGCCTTCGGTGCCCCGCGTGGGGGGCGTCATGCGGATGATCCGGGCGCGGTGAAAAAGGTCGACTTTCTGTCGCTTTGGCTCTTGCCAATCCCGGTGGCGACCTGTAGATCGCCCCTCACGGTCGGAGTGTAGCTCAGCCTGGTAGAGCACTGTCTTCGGGAGGCAGGGGTCGGAGGTTCGAATCCTCTCACTCCGACCAATCAGAAACAAACCTTGGTTCGTTCCTGATTGGTCGTGCGACCGTAAAATCATGGAAATACAGAATGTTCAGCGGCTCTTCGGGCCGCTTTTTCGTTGTCTGCCGCAGGTCTTGGTCTGGGCGGGGCGCGCTGGCGCCGCCGCCCGTCGATGCGGGGTCAGACCTGTTCGGGGACAGGGGTGCCGGCATGGGCAGGCAGCCCTTCCAGCCAGTCGCAGAGCGTCTTCACGACATCGTCCGAGATCCAGTGGCCCAGCCCCTCGTGCAGGCTGAGGCGGGCGTCGGGAATGCGCGCGGCGGCGCGCTGGCCCAGGGCCACGGGCAGGCAGGGATCGGCGGTGCCGTGCACCACCAGAGCCGGCAGCGACAGCGTGCCCAGCCGGTCGTCCCAGTCGGGGGAATCGGTGATCGCCATGGCCTGACGCAGGAAGCCGCCCGACTCGCCGCCGCCGGCCTCCATCCGGTCCAGCAGCCGGGCGGCGCCGGCGCGGGTGGCGGGGCTGGTCGCGGGCTGGAGCCCGTCGGAATAGAACTCGGAGCTTTCGCAATAGAGATCGAGCTGCGCCTCGCGGTCCTCGGGCAGCAGGAAGAAGCGCTCCAGCAGGGCGTCGTTCTCCGGGGTGCCGGCGGCGACGGGATTGCCGTCGGCGCTGCAGAGCGAGGCCAGCGCGCTGATCCGGCCCGGTGCGCGCAGCGCCATGTGCTGCACGATCATGCCGCCCATGGAGAAACCGGCGCAGGCGAAGCGTTCGATCCCCAGATGATCGGCCAGCGCCAGCAGGTCATCGGCCATGTCCGCCAGATGATAGGGCGCCGGCACCGCGTGCCGCGAGATCCAGCGGAACCCCTCGGGCCAGCGCGCATAGGCCGGACCCATGCGCTGCGACAGGCCCATGTCGCGGTTGTCGGCCCGGATCACCCGGAAGTGGCGGGCCAGCCGGGCGACCAGCGCCTCGGGCCATTCGGTCAGCTGCATGCCCAGCCCCACCACCAGGAACAGGGCGGGGGCGGTCTCGGCGCCGTCCGTGCGATAGCACAGACGGACACCGTTCACCGTGGCAAAGTGATCGCGCGGATCGCTCACAGTCCAAGGCCCTTCTTCACCGTTTCCAGGGCCGGGGCGCCGTCGGCGGAGGTCACGCCAGCCAGCCAGCTGTCCAGCATGTCGGGGTTGGCGTCGATGATCTTGCGGGCCGCGTCGGGCTCGCTCATGTGGTCGTCTAGGATGTAGCCCATCCCGACATTCTCCATCTTCAGGGTGAAGTGCAGCTGGCCCAGCAGCTTGCCGACATTCGGGCATTCCTCGGCATAGTCCTTGCGGAACTGGGTGTGCACCGTGGCGCCGCCGAAGTTGGGCCCGTAGAATTCATCGCCGCCGGTCAGGTAGCGCATGTCGAACCGGGTGTTCATGGGATGGGGTTCCCAGCCCAGGAAAACGATCCACTTCTTGCGCTTCACCTCGCGCTCGACCTGGGCCAGCATCCCCTGTTCAGAGCTTTCCACCACGTCCCAGTCCTTCAGCCCGAAGGCGTCGGAGTTCTTGGCGGCGATCATGCTGTCGTTGGAACCCGGCGAGAGGCCGTAAAGCTTGTGGTCGAATTCATCGCCATGGGCGGCGATGTCGGCGAAGTCGTGCACGCCCGCGTCATAGACATAGGAGGGCACCGCCCAGGTGTATTTCGCGCCCTCGAGGTTGGTAGAGACGGTCACGACCGAACCGTCCTCCTTGAAGGGCTTGTAGTATTTGACCATCGCCGGATCCCAGTAGCCCAGGAAGGCGTCGACCTTCTTGCTGGCCATGGATTCGTAGATGATCGGAATGCTCAGCATCGAGACATCGGCCTTGTAGCCCAGCTGCTCGAGCAGGACCTGGGCGATGCCCGAGGTCAGCGCGGTGTCGGTCCAGCCCGGCTGGGCCAGCCGGACCTCGGTGCAATCGGCAAGGGCCATCGGCGCGGTGGCCAGGAAGGCGCCCGTGGCGAGCGCGGCTGTCACTGTCTTCACTGTCTTTACCTTTCCTGTTGCTTATAAACTGACCCATGGGTCAATGTATGCAAGGGCTAGGATAAGTTGACCCATCAGTCAATCTACAATACCCCGGATGGCAGGTTGCCCGGCAGGAGGTGCACAAATCATGGGACGCAGACCCCTGTCGAAGATCCGTCGCAAGGAATTCGCGCGCGCTGCCCATCTGTGCCTGGCGCAGCACGGGCTGGCAGGCACCACCCTGGCGCGGGTGGCCGAACAGGCCGGGGTCTCGAAGGCCAGTGTCCTGCATTACTATCGCACCAAGGAAGACCTGCTGGAGGCGGCGCTGCGCCATGGCAACAGCACCCTTCGGGACGAGGTCTCGGCGCTGATGCGGGTGGCGCGCGATCCCTGGCAGCGGGTCTATGCGGTGATCGAGGCGAACCTCTCGCCCCGGGCCTTCCGCCCGCCGATCGCCCAGGGCTGGCTGGCGCTGAGCGCGGCGGTGCCGCACAACCGCCAGTACCAGCGCATCCAGACGGTGATCTACGCGCGCACCCGCAGCAATCTGGTCGGGCCGCTGCGCAGCCTGTCGGATGCCGAGACGGCCGAGCTGATGACCGATGCGCTGATCTCGGTGATCGACGGGGTCTGGACGCGTTGCGGGCTAAGCCTGGGGGGCATGACCGCGGCCGAGGCGCGCCGCCAGTTCGAGCTGCTGCTGGATGCCCGCTTTGCCGACAGCCCCGAGCGGCACGCGGCCCGGCGCTTGATGTCGGAGGCCTGCCGGGCCCAGATGCTGGCCCGCGGCATTCCCTGTGAAGACTGAGGGCCCTGCGAAGACTGAAGAGCCCTGGTACCCGCGGCCGGACTCGAACCGGCAAGGCCGAAGCCGAGGGATTTTAAGTCCCCTGTGTCTACCATTCCACCACGCGGGCCCCGAGGGCCTTCGGACAATACCGCGCCCGCTGGCCTTGTAAAGCCGGCAGGGGAGGGGGCGATTCCAGCGGGAGTCGTCCCCGAGTCGCCGGTTTTCGGGCCGATTCCCTGCGGATTCGGCAGGGCAGGGGAGGGGGGCGACAAAACTCTGGAAAAAATTCATGCGATATATCCAATTGAATTCAATGCATTACGGAATAAATCCTGAATTTCGCGGGCATCCCGATTTTTCTGCTTGCGGGCGTTTGGTGTTATCCGTAGAACCCCCTTCACCGGCGGCGCTGAGGCGTTCGGCGGTTGAAATTCAGAGACATTGGTTGGGCGGGCGCGCCGTTGAGTAAAGGGCGCACT
>NZ_JAHIAB010000014.1 GCF_018760365.1 Pseudooceanicola endophyticus | reverse complement strand
TACGACGGATCAGGCTGGTGGTGGTCTCCGGTGTGGAAGAACGTGCCGGCCTCTGCCACGGCGACAGGGATAAAGGATCAGATCGCCCGGGATGACGACTACTTCTACGTCTGCACCGGCACGAACGTCTGGAAGCGCGCCGCGCTGTCGAGCTGGTGAGGGGACGATGAGCGATCCGACGAAAGATCCCGCCGTGATCGGCGGGCTGGCCGAGGCGCTGCGCGCCTGGCGCGAGACCCTGCCGGAACAGTTCTTCGCGCTGCTCCTGTCGGGCGTCGCCGGCGCCTGGGTGCGCGCGGTCTTCCTGCCCGAGATGCGCCTGGTCCGCCGCCTGGTCGAGGCCCTTGCCGGGGTCTGTTCTGCGATGACGCTGGGCTGGCTGCTGGGCGCGATCCTGGATGGGTGGACCGATGCCGGCACGCCCGCCTATTGCGGCGCGGCCTTCGCCATGGGCGAGGGCGGCATTGCCGCCGTGCGCCGTCTGCGCAAGGCGATCCTCCGCCGGGTCGGGGGCTGAACGGGCAGGGCGAGGCTGGCAACACTCATTGCTGGGGAGCTGAGTGGTCCGAGGGGTACACCGGGAAACACCAGCCTCGGCTATATCCAATATCCTGTTGCCTCAAAATGCAACCATAAGGTGCTATGGGGCGGTCCGCACAGGCTCTCCTAAATCCTTGCTGCGCCGCGGAAAAATTGCCTCCGGTCCCGTCTTCGGGACCTGCGGCTGGCCTGTCGGGCCGTCCTGGATAGGGGGAAGCGGTGAGGCCGGCTGCACCTGGCGAGGGGCCAGGCCGAGCACGGGGATGCCTTGAAACACCGGCCTCCCGTTAACCGATACTTCATCAAGCTTAATGATCCGTTAACCCCGATCCCCCGGCACCTGGCCTCGCTTTTGCGGGGCCTTTTTCTTTGGAGAGAGAGCATGACCGACATGACCCTGGGCCTGACGCCCGAGATCCGCGCCGCCGCCGAAGCCTGCGGCTGCACGCCTGCGCAGACGGCCTATATCCTGGCCACTGCCGCCTGGGAGACCGCCGCCCACCTCGAGCCGGTGCGCGAGGCCTGCTGGCTGAGCGCGGCCCGCGCCGAGGCCTACCGCAAGTCCAAGGACTATTACCCCTGGTACGGGCGTGGCCTCGTGCAGCTGACCTGGGATTACAACTACGCCGGCGCCGGGGAAAAGCTCGGCCAAGACTTCACCAGCGATCCCGACACGGTGCTGGCGCCCGAGGCCGCGGTGCAGATCCTGGTGCGGGGGGCCATGGAGGGCTGGTTCACTGGCCATGCGCTGCCCGAGTACGTCTCGGCTACGCGCTGCGACTTCGAGGGCGCCCGGCGCGTGATCAACGGCAGCGACCGCGCCGCTGACATCGCCGCGCTCGCCACCGAGTACCTGGCCGCTCTCCAGCCCGATACCCGCCGCACCCTACGCCGCGGTGCCACCGGCGCCCCGGTGCCCGAGCTGCAATCCCTGCTGGTGGCTTCCGGCTTCGACCCGGGCGCAGCAGACGGCCGCTTCGGGCGCCGCACCGAGGCCGCCGTGGAAGCCTTCCAGGCCGCCCGGGGCCTGATCCCCGACGGCATTGCCGGCCCCGCCACCTGGGGCGCGCTGCTTGCCGGCTGACCCTTCCCAACCCGAGAAAGGACCCAACCCATGACCAATATCTACGTCCGCCTGATCCTCTACGTGCTCTCGCCGCTGCTGACCGCGCTGGTGGCGCTGCTGCCCGGCTGGGGGATTGGCTTTGGCGACGGCGTGCTGACCATCGACCTCTCGACCCTCGCGGGCGCCCTGGTCGCGGCCCTCGGCCTCAGCGCCGGCGTCTTCGCGAAATGGGGGATCAAGTAGATCCCTCCCGGAAGGGGCGCGCGCGCCCCTTCTGCCCGGGGCCGTTGCAATGCGTCGGCCAAATCTTGGGGCAGGGAGGCTAAAGACTGATTTAGTGGCTGATCACTGTGCTGTAGGCCAGGGTCATCCATTCCCCGGAAGAATTGGTGCCCATCACTGTCACGATGTAATGCTTTCCCCGCCCGGGTTTGTACCTGCGGTCGTACTTGACCAGGCTAACGCCACTTAGCCCCATCTTCTCGGCCTTGGTGAAGGCTTCGTTCAAGGCCTCAGCCAAGTCTCCGGTAACCCAGGCGAAACCGCCAATTACGAAAGTCCTGTTGGGCTGATCTGCATAAGAGGCAATGGGGATCGCAGCGATAAAAGCGGCGAAAGCGGATGGTAGAAGGGAAAAACGTGACATCGTGCGACTGGCCCTCGGTGGTTCTCCTGAGAAAGACACCGACAACGCATATTCAATTTTCGCCCCGGCGATGAGGGGGTGATAACACGCTCAACTCTAAAATACATGCGACAATTTGTATTCATTTTGTGAATTCGCGGTGTCGGTGGAAGTTCCCCAATGCTTGCATAGATATTCAGCTCTTCTGGGGGCTCTGCTGCCTATCGGTTCGCATCAGGGGCTGAGGCACGCATCATTTTGTGCCTGGCAGCTATGGATCGACAACCTCGGCTCAGGAAGGCAGTCTGTCAAAAAACGTCAGAGTAAGAGTTCCTGATCTGGAAGTCTGCGCTGCCGGAGATGGGATATGAACTATGATTTTGTGCTCTTCTGCCGGCAATGTGGAGGCATTCCCCTCGTGTCAGAGTACGTCGGCTCTGATGAGCAGTCCTTCGCGTAGGTGGATGAAGCAGATTTTTATGCTCGCCCGGAAGTTCTGCGTTCATTATGATTTTTAATCGGAAAAAGAATTTGGAGTAGGCGTAAAGGGATGAATTTATTTGCGTTTCGGGTGAATTGGTTTCCCTACATCGATATGGGGCTGAAGATTTCGGCAGTCCTTTCGGTGGTGGGAACGCTGATATCTCTCCTAATACTGAACTATTATCTGAGTGCAATTGGGCAGACGGGTGTGACGTTGGACCTTGCCGGGCCCTCGGTGACTTTCTTCTTGATCTTATTTATATGTGTTTTGCCGATGGTCGGTGTGTCGTTTCCATTGATCTATACACGGCATTTTATGCTAAGGGAAATGCCGGCAAAGGGTTGGCCTCTGTGTCTTTATATGGTCTGTCTCTGGCTTCTGGTGGCGATTGTATTGTTTTTGCAGCATGAATATCGTCTACCGGACTTTGATCCTCGGTATTGGTTGTTCGTGATTTTTCTCGGACTATGTCCTGTGCTATGGGTATTGGTCAAATACCCATGGAAAGACGAGGGGCGTAAGCATGTATGGTCGTCGCTCCTTCTGTTCGGCTCGACATTTTTCTTGTTCGTCGAAATTACCGTCGTTGGGAATGTGTTGTTGGGCTTGCGGATCTCGGGCGACTGGGCTGTCTTGATCCCTGTATTTCTGTCTTGCTTAGTGATGTTCATTTGCCTTTTCGCACCTGCTGGATGGGCCATCGTAGGTATTTTTGGGTTGATGCTTGGTCTGATCCTAAGGGGCGGCCCAGGCCCGGTGATCCTCATGCAAAACGGACTATTCAACAGTAACCTCGGGGGAGGGGTCCCGGCTCAGGCAATCACTTCGGATGTCACAGCCCGGATCTGTAATCTGGGCATAGCGGAGAGGCCGGTGATCTATTTCGCGGAAAATGGATGCACCAAAAAGGCTGCCCTGGAGCACCTGCAGAAACTGGTAGATGCAAAGGACCCAGGCGCTAAAGAGGCAAAGGACCCAGGCGCTAAAGAGGCAAAGGACCCAGGCGCTAAAGAGGCAAAGGACCCAGACGCCAAAGAGGCAAAGGGCCTAAGCGCTCAAGCAGCTCTTCTTGGTGCGTGGCGGGAAGAGGTGGCTGCTGCTAGGGCCGCTGCCTCAGCAAATTAGAAGTGCCCGTCTATAGCTCCTGAGCCGCCGGGCGCAGCACCTGTCTTGTGGTTTGGGTAGCGAAGATAACGGATGCCGCTCTTGGAAGGGGCGCCGGTACGTCGCCAGACGAGAGGCGGCCCAAACCGGTCATTGCCGATGCAGTCAATCGCTGCCCGTGCAGCTTCGCCAGACCGGCCATTCGTGCACCGTCTTCATCGTATACCCTGCCACAGTGCTTGTTCTTCGCGGCGGTCGCCTGTGGCTGCGGAGGACACCTCGCCGAATTGCATCGAGATCCGGCTTTCCGGCGCATAGGCTGGCCACCCTGGATCGCCGGAGGTAGCGAAGTCCACCCAGGCCCTGTGCATCTCGTTTGCCAATGCCTGCGGCGGGGTCTCACCGTTGATCTGCCGGACCCCTGGATCGCCGATATTGTCGAAGACGAACGAAAGCTCCGAGGCATGGCAGGCACCCAGGCTGCCGTTGAACGCAGGCGAGCGCCACGAAAACTCGTACAGATGCGTGTCGGGCTGCGCTTCTGCCAAGCGCACGGCGGGAATTCGATAGAACCAGTCCGTGAAGATTGCCGAGTAGAGCTCGCCGGGTGTCGCATCTGGCCGATTGCTCCGGTAGACCTCGCGGGCCAGTGGCATCGGCAAACCGTACGCTTCTGTCATCGCGTCCACCATCCCGGTCGTGACCTTGGCGACCATGCCGGACGGCACGAAGAAGAGGTTGCCCTCCTCGCTATTGGTGCCGATCAGGACCTTGATGCCATTGGCCGCGCCGTGAGCGATGCAGTCGATCGGATGGCCCGGCACCACACTGCCGTCGATGACCGGAGTGAACGGCATGAGGGTCTCTGCGACTTCGCCCCAGACCGCGGGGTCCGGTGCCGCAAATACCTCCGCCGAGATCCTGTCCTGCGCTGCGATCAGTTTCTCCATGGGCACATCGGCCAGGGCGTCGCGGCTTGCAGAGACGCCCAGCATCTGCGCAAGTCTTTCACCGATCCGCTTGGCGGTGGATGGGGTGATCGTAGTGTGCCCTGCGCCGGATTGGGCAATGGCCTTGTGGAACAGCCCCCTGGCGGCAGGCATCGCCATGAGCGTGCACACACTCATCCCGCCAGCCGACTCGCCGAAGATCGTGACGTTTTCGGGATCGCCGCCGAACCCTTCGATATTGTCGCGCACCCAGGCAAGCGCGGCGACCTGATCAAGCAGGCCGAGATTGGCGACGCCCTCGCCGAACCACAGGAAGCCATCGGCACCCAGCCGATAGTTGAGTGTCACCAGCACCACGCCGTCACGGGCAAAATTGGTACCATCGTAGAGGGGCACCGCCCCGGAACCGCTCGAAAATGCGCCTCCGTGGATAAACACCATCACCGGCCGCCTGCCGCTCAGGGACTCCGTCCAGACATTGAGGTTGAGAAAATCATCACCTGGGATGACCACGTTGGGGAGCAGCGCCAGAGCGTCGTCGCCGCCGGAAGATTGCGGGGACGTCGGACCGTATCCGGTCGCGTCACGCACTTCAGACCAGTTTTCCGGCCGCTGTGGTGGCTTGAAACGCTTTTCCCCGGTCGGGGAGGCGGCGTAGGGAATGCCTTTGAACGCAAGAACGCCACTGTCATCGCGAACTCCGCAGACCTTTCCGTAGCCAGTCGTGGCGATGGGTCCGTTTCTCATGAGGACATTGCCTTTCCCGTGGTTTGCCGTCTTTGACTGCCTTGTGGCAGCGCTGTTTCCGTGTCGAAGATCTATATGATACCCTGCCGTATCATATAGATCACCGCTATGGGGCGAAGAATATCGAGTCAACAGAATTCTAATTCGCTTCGGTGCCGGGTATGCTTGTCCGCTCTCTGCTTGCCTCAAAGGAAATCCAGATGTCAGAACAGGTTAACGCCGAGCGTCGGCGTCCTGGGCGAAAGGCCCTTAAGTCGGAGAAGGACTGGCTCGAGGCGGCGCTTGTTCTTCTGGCGGACGGCGGGATCGAAGCCGTTCGGGTTGAACCGCTGGCGCAAAGCCTCGGTGTGACGAAGGGCAGCTTCTACAAGCGCTATGACTCACGGGATGACCTGCTGGTATCCATGCTCGATTACTGGCGCCGCGAGTCGACCCTCAAGGTGATTGAATTGCTGTCCGGCATCGAAGAGCCTTCCGAGGCAAAGCTGGCCCGCGTCCTGGAGATTTCCGGGCGCCGGCCGGATGCCGGAGAGCGAGCACGGATGGAAATGGCCATACGGCTGTGGGGGCACTCCGACAGGCGCGCAGCCGCCACGATGGAGGAGGTCGACGCGCTCCGCTTGAAATATTTCCGCTCCGTGGTTCTGGAAAACGGCTTTGATGGCGCGGAAGCAGAGGCGCGGGCGTTTCTCATTTACGCCTTGGGCGTTCTCGAGGCCGTCATCCCTGGCGAGCGAAGCCCCGAGATGATGGAAGCCTGTCGTGCAATCGTAGCCGGCAAAGCTTGATACCCGGGATGAAAACCGCGTGGGAAAGCCCGCCACCGGAGTACGCGGGACCGCAGTCCGCTTCCCGCGCTTCTGTCTGCCTAGGGCGTCATGTTCGCCCAGGCGGGTTATTGCTGGTTGCCCGCCCGATCGCCCCGACCAACTCTCGATTGATGGCGCCACCTGGTGTCACCGCTTGGCAGCCAGGAGCGAGCGTCCTATCTGCGGAAAGGGCGCGCAGGGGACGCGGCCCGGTGAAAGGACAGCCATGCAGCGCGGCGCGACCCTGCCTTCGGAGACAGAGGACTTCTTTGCCGCAGCGCGCGGGCGCATCGACGGTCATGTCTCCGCCACCTTTTCTCTCGCGGGCTCGGCGCGACTGCATCGCAAGGCCCTGGGCCTGGATATCCTTTGTGCCTCGTTCAATGTGATCCTTGCGCCGCTGCATGCATTCCTGCGGCTCCTTACACTTCTGCTGCGGCTGGTACGGCTAAGACATGCGGCGGGCATTCTGGGGCGGCTCCACTTGGTCCTGCCAACCCGCACGGCGCGCGCGGTGGAAGAGGGGCTGCTGACGCATGTCTTCGCCTTGCCGGCGGGCCCTGGGCGCTCCATTGCCGATCGCCTTACTGAGGTCCCGCCGTTGCGCGATGATCCGTCCCTGAGCGACAGCGAAAGACATGCGCGGGCAGGGCGCGCCGCCGAAACCCTCAGGGCCTACACCGGCACCCGGTCGGCCGTGGCCGAGATGACCACGGCGCTTCTGACGATCTGCTTCGGGGCCTGGGTGTTCCATCGCCTCACGCCGGGCATGATGACGCTGGCGCCGAAGCTGGCCGATACCTTCGCCATGGACGCCGCGATCGGGAATTTCCCGCTGGGACGCGGGTTGGGGCGCCTCTGGTACGCGGCCTTTCCCGTCGACGCGTCGCCCCTGGCCATTGTCATGATCGCCCTGGCACTGGTCGTAACGGCGGCCATCGTCACGGCCTTTGCGGGGATCCTGGCCGATCCGGTGCAGACCCGGCTTGGGGTGCACCAGGTCCGGTTGCGCAGGCTGGTGAGCGCCGTGGAGCAGGACATGACCGGCTCCGGCGTGACATCCTTCGCGGCGCGTGAGCACCTCTATGCGCGGGCCTTCGATATCGTGGATATCGCCGGCGGGCTGTTCAGGCACTTCCGCTGATTATAGCCCCGAATGCGGCCGGTCTTTCACCCCGGATAGGCTGTCGCCCCCAAGGCTTGATTCACTTGCCGAGGGGCTGCCCATCACCACGAACTGTTGGATGCCGTCTGGCCTTCTGGCGGCGTTTTACAGCGACGGCGTGAGGCTCCGACAGGACGGGCGGAGAGCCGACATTCCCTGCGACCTGAACGAACGGCAGCGAAGTGCAGCAGAGGCCATACACCTAGAGGGCAAAGTTTGGTTCGGCTGGAACATCCGACTCATAGCGTTGTTCATCGACGTCACGAATGAGTACATTCTCGAATCAAAAAATACACGCTAAGGTTAATTCTTCAAAATCACTATCATCATTTGGGTGAAGATTTTCCTCCGGTTCACCATCGCTCGATCAATAGACATGAGGGTAATGGCCATGTGCGCTGTAAGCATCTTTTCCAGAATCTTGTCCGGTTTATTGCTAGGGTCTGCGGGATTTGGTGCGCCAGCTCCGGCGGAGACTGCCGTGCAAGGCGATCCCTGCGGAGTGCTTTGGAGGATGGGAGAAATTGGTGCACTTGATCAGATCCTTAGGGACGAAAGTCTAACCAATCTGTTGGCCGAAAATCGGATGTCCGCCTGTACCGAAGCATTGAACACCATCTTTCAGGATGCCAGATTGCGCCACTTACCCGATGCTTCCGAACTGTCCGTTCTGAATAGTCCAGAGGCCGCCGATCTGCGGAACCTGCCTCTGGAAACTCTCAAACCATCCCGCTACACGTTCATGCAGGAACGGGTCATCGACGTGACGCCCGACGGAGTGGTCATTGGGCGTAATGATCCTTTCGTAAAGCCTCCTCTGAAAAATTTGAGCGACGCACCAGCGGCTCTGACAATCCCGTTCTCGGATTTGGCAATTCTGAAATCCCCTGACGGCAGACTGTACCCTATCCTGCCAACTGCTCCGGACCACGACATGTCAACGGTGGCCTCGGTGAACCCCGGGTCGGACTCGTGGCATAGCTTTGGGTCCGACTCGGATCCGAAAGCCATGAGCTCGGAGTTTTACCTCCGATTGCGAGGGGTGCGCGCGTCAAGGCTATTCTCACCAATGACGAAGTTAAAAATGAAAGAATATGCAGGAGTCGGAATCGTCGCATTTCCCCGCGCGCCCGATGGTTCCCTGGTCAAGCGAGCGACATTGCTCTGCGAGGCATTCTCGCTGGCCATGGAAACGGTCGAATTCGGGTCTGACCGCAGCTTCGGGCCAGATAAGCAGGTGGCGACTATCTGGCCAATTACGCCGAAAGCGACGATTGCGGAACACTATGGCAATGGCACACCCGGTGGCGACGACGACATTTCCTGCGCGGAGGCCATCGAGCGCTATGATTGGCGCGAAGGTAGCTCCGCACTGCAGCAGGCCGCCGATTTTTACCTCAGCCGAGGCAAAAACGACGTCGCCGAGCGGGTTGGTGCAGCGGACTTGGACGGCCCATGGTTGCTGGCCTGGGCACCAGGCGAGAACAAGGGCAGCAGTGCGGACGACGTACTAGTGTTGGCCTACGACCTCTCCAACGTCGAGACTGAGCTGCAGGCAGAGCGCGTCTTCCAGAGCTGGCGCATTACAATAGAGCGCAATGCCGATCTTTGGCTTAAGCCTCAGATTGCCAATGAACATTGGACCTCAGCCTTTGTGCGATTTGTGAACATGCTGGGCGCCAACAGCGATTTCTACAAGTTAATGATAAAGGGCTAAATCCTAAATTTTTGGCGCTCGCAGCGTGCCTTGGAACTGGCCTGAACTGCCAAAGGAGAATACCATGCTCAAAGGTTTTACAATATCCGGTGGAATCGGACTGCTGATCGGCATAGCCTTGGTCGCATACCTGCGGCGGGTAGCACCAGCTGGGGCACCCACTCTCGATGGCCATGGCATGGTCGTAACAGTTGTGCTGTGCGTGGTGGTGATGACTGTTTTCGGAGGCTTATACAGCTGGCTACGCCAGCTGTGCAGCAAGAAGAAGGGCTGAGAGAAAAGGCGCCTTGTTTCAGTCTCCCATAGTAACCTGTTTTATATATATGAATGCCATCCCGTTGGTCAGGACGAGACATGGAGCGAACTTTTCTGCCTGGAAGAACATGGCGTCCAAAGTCGACATAATGGGAGGGGGCCTACACGAAGGGCGAGGAGCAGATGGGGTGGATGGCTCCCGCTCCCGGCGTCGCAATGCGCCATACTGCAGGTGTCAGAATCTGCAACTGAGAGGAGCCACCCCATGCAAGTTACCACTGTCGGCCTCGACCTGGCTAAGAACATCTTTCATGTCCACGGAGTTACCCAGACCGGAGAGGTCGCTTTCAATCGGCCTTTGCGTCGGGCGCAGGTGCTGGCGTTTTTCGAGCGACTGTCGCCCTGCCTCATCGGCATCGAAGCCTGCGCATCGAGCCACCACTGGGGCCGCGAGCTTACGAAGCTCGGTCATACTGTCCGGCTGATGCCGCCGATGTACGTCAAACCTTACGTGAAACGGGGCAAGTCCGATGCTGTCGATGCAGAAGCCATTTGCGAGGCTGTGACGCGGCCGACCATGCGCTTTGTCGAGATCAAGTCCGCGGACCAGCAGGCGCTTCTCTCCCTGCATCGCGCACGGGACTTCGTGGTTCGGCAGCGCACCCAGCTGATCAACATGCTCCGGAGCTTGGCTGCTGAGTTCGGGATCGCCATCGCCCGGGGCGTTGTGCGGGCCATCGATTTTGCGAAAGGGATCATAGAGGGCAAGCAGTCCGGGTTCCCCGAGCTCGCCCAGGACGTTCTGCGGGTCCTCAGCCGTCAGCTGGTCGAGCTGCACAATCGCCTTCGCTGGTATGAGATCACCATGCGTATCCAGGCTCGTCTCAGCCGCCAGGCGCAACTCCTGCAGACCATTCCCGGCGTCGGGCCGGTGACCGCCTCGGCCGTGGCCGCCACGATCGGGTCGGGTCACCAGTTCAAGAGTGGTCGGGAATTTGCGGCGTGGCTTGGTCTAACACCACGCAACCACTCCAGCGGTGGCAAGGAGCGCTTAGGAAAGATCACCAAGATGGGCGACCGGTATCTGCGCCAGCTTATCGTTGTCGGCATGACATCGCGCGTGCGGCAGGTCACTAATCATCCGGAGCGCGCCGATCCCTGGCTGACGAAGCTGTTGCAGAGAAAGCCAGCCCGGCTCGCGACGGTCGCCATGGCGAACAAGACGGCGCGGATCATGTGGGCGGTGCTGACCAGGAACGAACCCTACCGCCCTCACACCGCCTGAGACGTACAGAAACAGCGAGATAGCAAGACCGACGATGTGATGGTGTACCCTTCAGCCGCAACGATCAGGACGCTCCGCCGAATGACCCGGGCGCAATTGCCCGCAAAGCAGATAGGAACCTGATCTGCGGATCCCATCAGGGCCAGCGGTGTGAACCGCGCAAACAGGCCGGACACAAGACCGCTTCTGAAAAGGTACACGAGATCATTTACGACTTGCTATGCGGGAGCCATCCACACAGGTCGTTCGCTGCATCCTGGACGAATGGCGGCAAAGCGAAACTACCGCTATTCTGAAGGTCAACGTGTAACTGCACCACTATGTTGACACAAGCCGCCTTATCATGGCGTAGAGTGACGTCGGCGTCGAAAGTAAAACATTCAGGAGAGAAACATGTCTACTTGGCAACAAGATCTGCGGAACAGCTTCGGGTTAGCTGACCGCAAATTTGCGGGACATCCTTCAGACTTACGGACAGCGCATGAGATGCTCGGAAAGCTAATTGCAGAGAACATTGGCATGTCAGAGGTTGAAGCGGAGGTTCGCAAATTTCTTGCAGGAAATATGAATCTACACGTCGATGAGCAAGTTGATCGTGTCAGAAAATTCCTAGAAGTTTGGCTCGACGACTAATGTCAACCTGCTGTGTTTAGGCAGGCCACTGAAATATCTGGTTCCTACCGGTTCGGCGTATTGCCTTAGTTACTACAGCAGAGATCGGACACCCTCAGCACATGGCGGCATGATTCCGACCACTTACCTTGTCCTGCGGGGGTATTCTAGTTCGCGCTTGGATAGACGATTTAAGGGAGGCTGCACAGCAGCAGGGGGACAGTTTGTGTGAGGCGACTTGGGACCGTTCACTCCGGCGAAGTAGAAAGGGCGGGGAGCCGACGTTCGCTGCTTCTTGGGCTAACGGCAGCAATGCGCAGGGCAGGAGAGTTCCAGCGCAAGGCACTAATTAGATAGAATGGGTCCAAAAGCGGACACATGGCAGCTGTGGCGAAAGGGCCTTGGGCCACTGGGACCTAAATCTATTCGCCGCTAGTGTTGAGATATGGGGACACTTACACTGATATGGCACCAAGCATTTGACCGCCAGCATCGACACCGTGTGCGATCTTCCTGACTGTAAGGAAGACGTTACCTGTAGCTTTCGCCCAGAGCTTGCCGATACGGTCTTTTTCACGAGCCTCAGGGGCGCCGACCAGATGCTCGCCCTTATATTCCACTACGAAGATCCGCCCATCGTTCAAGCGGGCAATAAAATCGGGATAGAAGCGGCCACCCACGCGGGGCAGCCAGAAGGAGCCCGGATGCCGCGCCACGTTGCGGACCCAGACGTCAACCTTATCTAGGCTGTCGAGCGCCCATGCGCACTGGAACTCGTCGCCATTCAGATTGCCGTCGAGCAGCGGAGCGCGATCTGCACCGAGCAGGTGCCGCTGAAAGCGCATTGCGCCGATGGGTTGGGTTGGCACGGTACGGTAGACCTGATCGTCGAAACGGACCACCGCCGCTGCATCCGATGTCGGCTTTGCCAGATCGTCGAACAACATGATCTGGTGGGCGTTCGAGCGCTCGATCTTGTGGATTTCGGCGACCTTCCAGCGGATACGGGCCGCGATCTGATGCTGCCAATCGATCAGGGTTCGCACGCTGACACCCTCCCGTTCCAGCAGCTTGCCGATCAGTCCCGCGATCCAAGGCTGCATCTCCGCATCCGGAATCCAGCGGTCGCGACATTGACGGGTCAGCCATTGAACCAGCGTCACCTCGACATCGGCATCGTCCGGCATCGCAAGGCCGGTCAGCTGCGGCGATTCCTGCGTCGCGCGGTTGTACACAAGCTTTTCGCCTTCGATGTCGATCATCACGACCTCTTCGTCTCGACGGAAGGTCAACTCAGCCTCGGTCAGTTCGGCAGGATGCTTCAACAGCGACCACTCGACACGCTCATAGATCGCGTCCGTATCCGCTTCGAAGACCTCCCCCTCCATCTCGACCAGCAGTCGCGGCACTTCGATCACGGCACCCAATTCAGCGCGGGTCTTCTGCGCTTCGACCTGGGCCCGGTGCTTCGCCAGTTGCGCATCGAAATGGCCCTGATCGGCATCCTGAATAACTGAGCGGACCGCTGTCGCCACGTCGTCACTTACTGCGCCCTTCACACCGACGGACAGGGTGCCATCAGACTTCGGCACGTAATCGACGCCTCCTTCCTGCAAGTTGTTCAGCGTCTGCCGCACCTCCGGAGTGTCCTTCACCGTCACCTGCAGCACAGGCTTCGGACGCACCGGATCCGGGTCGAACAGCCGCCCTTGGTCGTCTTGATCGACGCCGCGCGGTTGCAGGCTTTCGCGTACCTCCTCGTCGGTGAAGCCCATGTCGATGAGCTTGTCTCGCAGCCCGTTCGCCGCAGCGGCAAAGTTCGGCTCCGACACATGGGCATAGGCGCAGTTCAGCGCCGGGTCCTTGCGCCGCGCGGCGTAGGGCATCCGAAGCACGCGCCCCAAAAGCTGCTCAACAGCTGTCGTGCTCGACAGGTTTTGCGTCGCGCACAGGACATAGGCCGAGGGGCAATCCCATCCCTCCTTCAGAGCCGCCACCGTGATGACATGGCGCACAGGCACGCTCGGGTCGCGCAGGTTCACCCCATCCAGTTCCCGCTGCTCGCCCGTCGCGATCTTGATCCAAGCCTCAGGGACTAGTTTCTCCTCCTTGAGGTAAGTTTTCACCTCATCAACCGTCGGATGGCCATTTTTCGCCTGCGCCTGGTACAGTGCCACGGGCTGGATAAAGTCACGATCCCGCTTTGCCTTTTCTTCCAGCATCGCCCGCGTCGCCACGGTGGAAGACACAGCCTCGCGCCAATCATCATGGGGACGCACGCGGATCGGCAGCTTGATCATCTCCTCGTCCTTTAGCGCCGATGCAGTGACCGAGAACAGGATGTTGTTCACGCCGCGCGGCGTCGCCGTAAACTCAATGATCGCCGCCGGACGGATACGTGCCTGCACTTCGCGCGACAGGCCTGATACCGCGTTATGCGCCTCGTCCACGATCATTAGCGGGCGCTGGTGGTACAGCAGGTTGGCAAAGCTGAACTTCACCGCGCCCTCACGCAGCATGTCGTTCGCCGCCGCTTCCTCGGCAGAGACCACCTCCATCCCCTCCGTCGGCACGCCGGAGAAATGCGTCTCCAGTTCTTCGTGGTGGGCATAGACGCGCCGCCCCACGGTGTTCGTCACTCGGAACGCTTGGATGGTCGACACCACCACGCAGGCGGATCGTGCCAAGTCCTGCGGGCGCAGCGTCTCGAACTCCGCGACGTCGAACACCCGCACATGCCCGCCGAAGTTCTCATCCAGCCGCCGCCGATAAGCGTGCTCGCGGTCCTTCAATGCCTCAAGGGTTTGGGACTTGATCGCGTCTGAAGGCACCATCCAAAGCACCAGCGGCCAGGCCCGTCCAAGATAGCTGCGCGCCGCCAACCTAATCGACTCCGCCGCCAGCAGGGTCTTGCCGCCGCCGGTAGGCAGACGCAAACAGACGTAGGGTACTTCGGGCAGCTGGTCGAGCGGGCGATAGGCGCGCGGCTCCATCTTGCGCCCTTCAAGCTGAGCCAGTGCCTCTTGCTCCTTCACCGCATGGGCAAAGGCTTTGGCCGGTCCACTGGCCAGCGATCGGGACAGGAACCCGTCCAAGGCATCCAGCGTCTTCTGTTGGTAAGTCTTCAGCAACATGGTCAGGTCCTCGCCGCGATATCATAGGGCGTCTGGCGGAACAGAATGTTTTCCTGTTTCAGGGTGTCCGCCGACAGGCGGCAGGCAGTGCCGTAGACTACAAGTTCCCCACCGAAGCCCTCGGGCAGCGCGTCTTTCAGTAGGCGCAGCACCGGGCGGGTCAGCACGTTGCCACCGTGCGGGCTGCGGTCCTTCAGGATGCCGTTGTACAAAAGCGCCACCGCGCGACCCTCGTATTTGCCCAGAAGCGGGCTGTCGGGGACATCGCCCAAGGGCCGGCGGGTTTCCGAGAACCAAACATGCCGCGCCAAGTCGGCAAAGCGGATGGCCGCGTCGATCCGCCCCTCTGCGTCATAGACTGCCGGACCCAGGCGGCAGAAGCGGAAGCCGCCGCCGCCGGTCCAACCCACGTCGTTCGAGATGCCGCCGTCCTCACCCGCGATGACCTTTTTCAGGCGCAGTGCGCAGTGGGTGCGGGCGTGCTCGCCCATCTCGATGCCGATCCAGCGACGTCCCATTTTGTGCGCCACGGCAGCGGTGGTGCCAGAGCCGAGGAAGCTATCAAGCACAAGGTCGCCGGGGTTCGTGGCGATGTGCAGAATGCGTTGGATCAAAGGCTCCGGCTTTGGCGTCGTAAAGTTTTCCTCGCCGGGTGAAAGGTTGCGAAGTTCATTTTTTGATGTTCGATTGCTTCCAACCTCGTCCTTTTTCCAGAGTGTGCGAGGCACGAGGTCGGACACCTCGGTCAGATACCGTTTGATGCTGGGGCGCGCATTTTTCGTTGGTCCCCACCAGATGCGCCCATCCTTATCAAGATCTTGGAGCTTCTCTTGAGAGATGCGCCAAAAGCGACCCACAGGCGGCTGGAATTCCCGGCCAGTCGGTCCTGTCACGACGTATTGCCCTTTGCTGTAGGGCTTATTCGCGTAGGGATCGCCGGGCAGCCAAGGGCCGCGCGGATCATCGTCAGGATTCTTGTAGATAGCATTTTTCTCGGCGGAGCGAGGAAGCCTCTTCGGGACCCATGCCTCGTTCTTGGCGTAGACAAAGATATAATCATGATCTGAAGAGAATTGACGTGCCGAATTGCGCGGAGAGTCTGCCTTTTCCCAGATGACTGTATCGACGAAATTCCGACGTCCGAAAATCTCGTCCATCACGACCTTGAGGTAATGCCCCTCGTTGTCGTCGATGGAGACCCAGATAGAGCCATCCTCGGACAGGAATTCGCGTAGCAGCATCAGGCGCGGCACGATCATCGCCAGCCATTTCGCGTGCTCCAGGCTATCGTCGTAATGTTCAAAGGCCGATCGGGTGTTGTATGGCGGGTCGATGTAGATGCACTTCACGCGGCCCGCGTAAAAGGGCAGCAGCGCCTTCAGCGCTTCCAGGTTGTCGCCTTGTACCAGCAGCCCCTGATCACCTTCGCCTTGCGACAGCTCCGGCACCTCGTCCAGCAGCCGATAGGGCACCCTGTCCGCCGATCTAAGATCCTCGTCCCGAGTCAACCAGTTCAGCAGCGGCATACCTGTCTCCCGTCATGCCGGGATCATCTTCCGGCTTCGCCGCGGACCCTATCTCACGCCCACGCCAATGAAAAGTCGGCCCAGATCTCTTGATCCGGGCTGAGCAAGCCGAAATTGTACCACCACAGTCGGGCCTAGCAAGGAAGCCGTTCCAAAGCTTCGGATCACCAAGCCACATTCCATAGTTGAGTTCCAGTGACGTACACATGAGGTGACGAATGTCAGTTCTTGGGTAAAGTAGGCTAAGTCCTCGACCGGCATGATCGTCAGCTTAGGGGGGGAGACACCGGTCATCCACCGCCCCAGGCGCGAAGGTCGGCTTGGGGGAGCTGCGCCGCAGCGCGGCGCGGCCAGGCAAATGTCCGGAGAGGGCCGAGCACGTCGATACGGCCGCGCGGGCATCGAGGAAGGCGTGCTGCGTTGCCGCATGGCCGTTTGGAGCCCTCACCGGACCTTGGAGTAGATGATGCAAACGCGGGGCTATTCATGCCCGCAAATCGCCGGATTTCGGGGGCCGGTCGTTGTGATATGCCCCATTGCCCCGGGTTTCCTGCCGCTGCAAAAGCAGCCCCGGCCACTTGGAGGGACAACACAACGGGCCCGGCAATGCCTTGCGACAAAAAGAAACTTTGGAATCGTCACGTGATTGTGGATCCAGAGGTCCCCCGCTCAGGCCGGGGAGGCGGTACCATACCTCTCAACATCTTCGATGCCCTGACCCGCGCGCCGCTTGAGGCTGTCGTGTCGGGCGCGTGCCATTCAGGTTTCCGGGCTTCCACCTGAATCCCTTCGCAAGCTTTCCCTGCACGGATCCGTTGCCGGGCTGTCTGCGCGCCTCAACCGCCCGCGCGATCATCGGTCCTGTCCCGGCGTCGTCTCATGCGGACGGTGGTGCGATGGCCGGTCAGAAGATTGGGCCGCGCCCGCCCGCGCGGGGCGTGGCACCTCGAAGCCGGGGCGAGGCCGAGGGGATGCCGCGATCTGAGCGGGGGGAAGGCGAGGCTGGCAGCACTCATTAAGGGGAACTGAGCGTTCCGAGGGGTGTACGGGAAAACGCCAGCCTCATACCAATCAAATATCAAATATGGCATTTATACAATCCAAAGTTGATATGTGTGCGGAATATGGTTCCAGGCGGATCTGTTGGCCGAGGCGAGAGGGGGCCTCCGGTTTCGGCACAGATGCGGCAGGGGGCGGGACCAGGCGGGAGGAAGGGGGAGGCCAGTTGCGCTTGGCACGCGGGCCAAGCTGCGCACGGGGATGCCTTGAAAACCGGCCTCGCATTTACACTTAGTTCATCTGTCTTAATGAACGGTTAATTCGAAGACAGGGCCTGGCTGGCGCAGGGGCATTGTCTTGATTGTCTTGGAGGCGCCGCCTCCGGAGGACCGGTCTCTGCATCCGCGAGCCAGGGAAGATTTTCGGATGCGGGGGCGCCGGGACATCATCCACGGGCGACAGGTCTCTCCTGTCATTTTTCGGATCTTTGGCCGGCCTGCCAAACATGCCTCACTTTCGGGGGGCAGGAATATTACGTCAGTTTCAGAAGCCTAATGAAGGCAAGGCACAGAAGGACCAGAAGCGTAGCCGGAAAGATGACCTTCCCAAGATGGACGAAGGTCCTGACTGGCAGGATGCCCTGCATGACCTCCTGCGTTCTGGCGACCCGCCTGGGGGTGCCCAGGAGGGCAGCTGCCACAGGTGCCGCAATGGTCGCGAGGGCCAGTACGGATACCAGGGAAACACTTGCCGGCGTGACCGGGAAGGTCGCCAGGCCGATCGGGACGGCAGTCGTCAACGCCTGGAGGATCTTTCCTCCGGAGAGGCTGACAAATCGGGAGGCTCTTTCGGCCCTTCACGGGCGATTGTCGATCATTGTGTTCGCCTTCAGAGAGCCTCGAGGTTGCCTTTTTATGATGCGGTGCGGCGAACCTCTTTAAAGCCCGAAGCTGTGGGACGCCTGAGTTGAAATCGAGCCCCCAGCCAAGCCATCGGTCTGGCGGCGGGCTTGGCGGCCCCGGTGCGCACGGCGGTCAGGCCGGTCCGAACGGGTGGCCCTCTTGTCGCGGCCTGTCGAACCGCGATGGCAGGAATCTACAAGACCCGGCCAGAGCACACCCCTATGTTTGGAAACGTATCCGGCCCCCGGAGGACGCCGCCCCGGATCACCGTGAAGGGGCTTGCAACGCCCTGGCAGGGAACGATTTCTGGGCGCGATGAGGCGAGGTGACAGTGACCGGCGAGGGGACCTACAACATTGGACGCGCCTTCGGCCTTCCCGCCGCGCCCGTCCTCTCCATTGTCCCGACGGGCGGGGCCGCGCTCACGGCCTGCCTGCTCGAGATCCCGGCGCCCGGTCCGCAGGGCCGTCCTGTCGTCCTTCCGCCCGCCGATGCCCATTTCCTGATGCTCTACCTCGATGCGGCGGAGCATGCAGAAATTGATGCGGATGGCGTGCAGGGGGCGCTGCGCCATGTTCCTGCCCGCGCCATCTGCCTGATCGACCTTGAGGAGGGCGCTTCCATCCTGCTGGGCCACCCGTTGCGGGCCGTTGCCTTCGTCTGTCCCCGACCGGTGCTGCGCGATGTCGCCCGACTGGCGGGCACGGGCGAGGGCACCTTGCGGTGTCTGCACGGCACTTCCGATCCGGTGGTGGCGGATCTGGCAACGGCTTTGGTGCCGCTGTTCGGGGCGCCTGCTGCCTCCCGGGCTCTGTTGCGGCATGTGGCCATGGCGCTCTGTGCGCATCTGGTGCATAGCCACGGGGCCTGGCCATGAGCCCGGGACCGGTCCGCTGTTCGAACGCTCTGCCGCCTGGTACGGCCCGGACGCCCGCTGCGGAACAGCAGCAGGCAGCGGGCTGTGTGGTGGCTTTGCGCAAGGGGGCGCTGCGGCAGGACCCCTTGCGCCGGCAAACGGAATGCGGCCTTGCCGCCCGCGCGCGAACTGCTGCGCAGCGTGATGCCGATCAGGGGAAATAGCGCTGCGCTGCGGCTTGGCAGATCAGGGCCATCCGACCCGGGCGTTTTCGGCCTTCATCAGTGAGGCGCCGGAACGCTGGCGGGGCGCGCATGGCCCTCAGCCAGAGCCGTTGCAGGCGATATGGCGGGCCTGCGTGTCGAAGCGCCGGTCTAGCTGCGCAGATCGTGGCGCCAGCGGCCTGGCGAGGTGCCGACCGTGCGGGTGAAGGCGCGGGTGAAGTGGCTCTGGTCCAGGAAGCCGCAGGTCAGGGCGATCTCCTGCAGCGACAGCCGGCTGCTGTCCAGCAGGTCGCGGGCCCGTTCGATCCGGCGTTGCGTGATCCAGCGGTAGGGCGGCATCCCCGTGGAAAGCTTGAAGGCTCGGGTGAAATGCGATGGCGACAGCCGGCAGGCGCCGGCGATGTCGGCCACCTTGATCGTGCCGTCAAGCCGGGCATCCATCATTTCGCAGGCGCGGGACAGCTGCCAGGGGGCCAGCCCGCGCGCGGGCGTCGGCGGTCGCACGGTCCGGTCGCCATAGGTCAGCGCCAGATGCGTGCACAGCGCGTGGCCGACATGGTCGAGGAACAGCAGGCTGGCGGTCTCGGGTGTTTCGAAGGCCGGCAGAAGGGCCCCCACCAGGCCGCGCACGATCTGGTCGTCGATATTCGCGCCGGGGGCAGGCACCAGCGTCCCGATGCGGTGCGGCCCCAGGTCCTCTTCCTGCGCATCGAAGGCAACGCGGGGGACGTGGAAATTCACGCAGTCGAAGGCCGAGCGCATGTTGGCCTGCCAGGAGCGGTTGTAGTCGTAAAAGCTGAAGGTGCCCTTGCGCAGCGTCTCAAGCGCGACATTGCGGCCATCGACCCAAAGGTCGCCCCGGTAATCGCGCATCTGGTAGGCCAGCATGAAGGCGTCCTCGGGCGCATGCTGGTCCACGAAGCCGTGGTTCGGCGTCTCGCGCGTCAGCCGCGAGACGGAGACGACCGCCTTGTCCAGGATCGAGGCCCGGACGGTCTGCGCCTGCTGCACGCGCAGGTATTCCATGCGGTCGTTGGTTGCCGTTGCTCTCGACATGGGGGCCAGCCTTTCCGGGGGCCGCCGGCGCTGCGGTTGGGAGGCCCCTCGGCTGCGGACTGTGCCGTCTTGCCGCAGCGGGGCCAAGATTTCCGGCGCGCCTTGCCGGTGGATTGAGAGCATTTGGTGATAAAAAGGAGCCTCCGGGACAAGAGTTGCCCGGGGTTTGCTCCAAGGGGGCAGGGGACGCCTCGGGGAGGTCGCGCGCCCTTGTGCGGGCGCCCATTCGACCGGGGCGTTTCGCATTGCGTTTTGCCGCGGCGCGGTTCGTCCTTGTAAAAGGTCGCCCGAAGCCCCATGTAGGGACTGCTAACGCTTTTCTCTTCGACATTCTGCTTCCGCCTGGCGGTTACGGTTGATCGACTTGGATCGACTTTTGCCGGGCTGCCGCATGTTGCGGGCAGCAATTATCAGGAGACCACGGATATGGCCAATGGCACCGTGAAATGGTTCAACACCACCAAAGGCTTCGGCTTCATTCAACCGGATAACGGCGGCAAGGATGTCTTCGTGCACATCTCCGCCGTGGAGCGCTCGGGCCTCTCTTCGCTGCCCGATGGTCAGAAAGTGACCTTCGATATCGAATCCGGGCGTGACGGGCGCGAATCCGCGACCAACCTGGAACTGGCGTGAAGCCAGCCCTGGACGATATCCTCAAGGGTGTGCCGTCCCAGGACGGTAATGGCGGGAAACCGCTGAAGCCCTCGAAATCGTCCGAAACGCGCCGCTCCCCGGGCGAGACGCAACTCGACAAGATCACGGCCAGCGCCAAAAGGGTGCTGGCTGAGGAAGCCCAGGCGCGGGCCGAGAAGACGGCGCGCCTCAGGGCGGCTCGGAAGGCGACCGAGCGCGACGGCAACAGCTGATCGCTCGAAGGCGCGGCCCGTTTCGTTTCGAAACGGGCCCGCGTCAGCCGCTGCCACCCCGCTTTGCGGCGGGGGTCGGACGGCGGTCAGGATTCGCCACAGCCAGATCACGTTGAACATGCAGCCGCTGCGGTTGATCCCGCCCGGTTCCGGCGGAGCATCGCGTCTGCCCCTCTCCATCGTGACGGGGGCGATGCGTCGCATGGGATGGAACGGCGTCGCCCGGGTGGCCGGGGCATGATCACGCTCCGATCCCTGACGCACCTCCCTGTAACGGCCCCGGGGGCGGCGGCAACTGGACGGCGTGGCCTGAGGCCGCGCCCTGAACAGACATGAACAGACATAGGAAACAGACATGATGGATATTCCCTGGGGCGAGCCCTTCGCCCTGATCGACTCCAAGGGCAACGACGTGGCCCGTGTGGGCACGATTGAAACCGCGCACCACTGGCTGCGCCGCAAGTGGCCGGTGGCCGATGGCGCGCAGAAGAAGGCGCTGCTGCGGGTCGAGGCGGCCATGGACTGCATGGGATCGGTCGACGAGGCGCGGCAGGCCTTCCTGCTGGCGGCCCGTTCCGCCGGTTTCGTCCCGGCGCGCCGCGCCTGAGAGATCCCGCCCCCCCGCGCGAGGAGCACGGCGAGGGGGTTCTGAGCAATGTCCTGCCGGGCGGCGCCAGCTTGCGGCCCGGGCCGGCCCATCGCGCAACCGTCCCGCCCATGCCCCGAAGGCGTGACAGGCCCGCAGGCCCGGCGGACTCAGGGCAGGTGCCGTGGGGGCGCCCCGCGCCGGCGCCGCCAGTTTGCTGACACAAGGCTGTCAGCAGCCCCCCTGTAGACCTTGGGCCGGTCGGCCCGTTGCCGGCGCGAAAGGACAGATCATGAAAATTGCATCGCTGCGCTACATCGCGCGGGATATCCAGGGCCTCGTGGCCTTCTACGAGACGATCACCGGTCGCAAGGCCGACTGGCTGGCCCCGGTCTTTGCCGAGATCGTCACCCCCTCGGTGGCGCTGGCCTTCGGCACGCAAGAGACGGTGGCGCTGTTCGCGCCGGGCAGTGCCGAGGCGGGGGCCAACCGCAGCGTGATCCTGGAGCTTCAGGTGGCCGATCTGGAAGCCGAGTTCGCACGTCTGAAGGCGCTGGATGTCGTGCATCCGCCGAAGGATCTGCCCTGGGGCAACCGGACCTTCCAGCTGCGCGATCCGGAGGGCAACCTGGTCAGCTTCTACATGCCCGTGACGGAGGTCGCGCGGGCCCGGTTCGGGCAGCGCTAGGCGGTTGCAGGGGCGGGATGCCTGTTCATTGTGACAATGATCGTTGTCATATTGGGGGTGGTCGCCGCATTCATGAAAAATGACAGCGATCGTTGACAAACGGGCGGGCAATGCCTATCTGCTCAAAAATGTCAGCGATCACTGTCATGAACTGCGGATGAAGTGCCATGCCCGACCCCGATCCGAAACCGATGCGCATCCTGAACGCCCATGACCTGGGACAGGCGATCCGGCGTCGCCGCAAGGCGCTTGGCCTCACGCAGGAGGATGTCGCCGCACAGGTCGGCATCGCCCGGATCACCGTCGGCGCCATCGAGAATGGCAAGGAAACCGCCCATATCGGCCTGGTCCTGCAGGTCTGCCGTGATCTGGGGCTGCCGCTGATGACGGAGGGCCCCCAGGGATGATTGAGCTGGATGTCTTCCTCGAAGGGGTCGAGGCTCCGGTCGGGCGGCTTGTCCGGCAGGAGGATCAGGGCACGTCCTTTCGCTATCTTCAGGACCACCTGCCGCATCCGGTGTCGATCGGCTTGCCGGTGCGCGAACAGCCCTACGAGGATCCGCAGGCGCGGGCCTTCTTCTCGAACCTGCTGTTCGAGAACCGGATGCGAGAGCAGATCATGGCGCAGCACGGCATCGGCGCGCAGGACTACGTGGGTCTTCTGGCACATCTGGGGGCCGACTGCCCCGGCGCGATTTCCTGCGTGCCGCGCGGCTCGGGGCCGGGCAAGGCGCCGGGGGATCTGGCTGCCGATTACGACGCCCTGTCCGAGGTTCAGCTGGCCGAGCTGATCGGCACCCTGGCCCGGCACCGGCGCCTGCCGCAAAACCTCATGGATCCCTCGCCGCTGGCGGGGGTGCAAAGCAAGATCGCGGTCACGCGGCTGGCGGACGGGCGGCTGGCCCTTCCGAGGGCCGGCAGCCGCGCGCCGACCACCCATATCCTGAAGGTGCCCACCGTCGCCGACCAGCCGCAGGTCCGGCAGGAACACCTGGCCATGGCGCTGATGGGGCGGCTGACCGATCATCCGGTGGCCAAGACGGAGATCCTGGAATGCGACGGGCTGGCCGGGCTGCTGGTCACCCGCTTCGACCGGCGGATCGAGGCCCATGGCATCCACCGCCTGCACCAGGAGGATTTCTGCCAGGCGCTCGGGCTGCCAGAGCAGCTCAAGTACGAGCGTTACGGCAGTGCCGGACGCTGCTTCGATGCCCGGGCGGTTGGCCGGGTGCTGGATCAGCTGGCCCGTCCCGGCGCGGCGCGCCTGGCGTTTTACGAGGTGATGCTGGCGGGGCTTGCGCTTGGCAATACCGATGCCCATGGCAAGAACCACGCCGTCCTGCACGGGCCGGAGGGGCCCGGGCTTGCCCCGGTCTATGACGTCATGCCGACGATCCTTCAGGATGTGCGTCACGACATGGCCTTCCGGATCGGTGCGGCGCTGATGACCGATGACATCACCGCCGAAGATATCGTGGCCTTCCTTCAGGCCATCGGGGTGAAACGGGCGACCGCGCCGGTGCTGGCCCGTGGCCGGGCAGTGCTGCAACGGCTGCTGGATATCCTCGAGGATCCTGCGGAGGATCTGCCAAAACGGGTCTTCGATGCGGCGGCGCAACAGGTGAAATGGCTGGCCCCGGCCCTGGGCATCGACCGCGAGACCCCGGATTTCGACCTCGTGCCGCTGGCGCGGGTCGAAAGCTGGGAGTGAGGGGCGCGCCAGCCTGAGCGGGCTGGCATGCATCCCGGCGCGTTGCACGGGTCTTGCGCGCCCGGGCCCCGGGCTGCACGCCGGGGCGGCAGGGCCGCGCGGCGGCCTCAGCCTCTGTCCATGTTTTCTTGCCAGCTTCCCCTGCGGAAACCAAGCTGTCCCAAGGGACAGCACAGAGAGGGCCGGCGGGCACGGCAAGGGGTGTGCACCGGTGCGGCCAAGGGGGGATGGAATGCACCTGATCGTGTTTTGCGACGGCACCTGGAATACACCGGACCAGATGGAGGACGGGCTGCCGGCGGCGACCAATGTGGTCAAGCTATACCACGCGCTGGCCCCGGCAGATGCCGAGGGCGCATCGCAGCTCAGCTATTATCATCCCGGTGTCGGCACCGAGGGCGGCTGGTGGGACCGCATCGCCGGGGGCGGCATGGGCGAGGGGCTCGATAAGAACATCATGAGCGCCTACAACTGGCTGGCACGGCATTACCGGCCGGGGGCGCGGATCTGGCTTTTCGGCTTCAGCCGGGGCGCCTACACGGTGCGCAGCCTGGGCGGCATGATCGCGCGCTGCGGCCTGCTGGATCCCGGGCAGATGTCCGATGCCGCGATCTGGTCGGCGATCCACGCGCTTTTTGCCACCTATCGCGAGGACCCGGAAAAGGCCGAGCCGGTGATCGCGACGGGGGCGCGGCCCTTCCACGGCGTGGCTCCGGGCCAGCCCTGCGCGCAGACGGTGCCGATCCACTGCATCGGCGTCTGGGACACGGTGGGCGCCCTTGGGGTGCCCGACGACATGGCGCTGCTCAACCTGCTGGACGACCCGGCGCGGCACGGGTTCCATGACACCAGGCTCAGCCCGATCGTGGCCCATGCCCGCCATGCCCTGGCCATAGACGAGCACCGCCGCAGCTTCACGCCGACGCTCTGGACCGGGGTCGAGGATCGCCCGAGCGTCCGGCAGATTTGGTTTCCCGGGGTCCATGCCGATGTCGGGGGCGGTTACGGGCGCTGCGCGCTGTCCGACGGGGCGCTGCATTGGATGATGGAGGAGACCGCCGCCCTGGGGCTGAGCTTCCGTGACACGCTCGACGACCAGATCTGCCCGGATCCGCGCGGTCAGCTGCACGATTCCGTCTCGGGGGTGTTCAAGGCGCTGAAGACGCTGCCCCGGGCGGTGCCGGATTTCGCCGCCGCCAGCCCCGCGCTGCATCCCTCCGCGCTGGCGCGTCACCGCAACCCGCCGCTCGCGCAGGGCGGCTACTGGAAGACCCGCCGCCTGGCTGCCGGAGAGCACGCCACGGTCGATGTCTTCGCGCAGGAACGCTGGAACCGCACCGGGCTTTATCTTGAGGCCGGCGCGACCTACCGGCTCGTGGCCGAGGGCGAATGGATGGACGGCGGCATCACCTGTCCGCCCGGCGGCACCCGCGACGGCAGTTTCCAGCTGGGCGAGGCGGTGCAGATGGCGTCCTCGGTGCTGGGCCGGTTCGAGGGGCTCTACAAGCGCCTGACCGGCAACGGGCAGGCGGACATTCCCTTCACCAAGCGGGTCGAGGAGGCCGACTGGTTCGCCCTGATCGGCACCATCGCCAACGGAGAGCTGCCCGATGCCGCCGCGCGCGGCGGCGCCGGTGCGGCATTGCACGAAACCTTCGTCATCGGCGCCGGCGCCGATGTCACGCCGCTTCGCAGCGGTTATTTCTACGCCTATGCCAATGATGCCTGGGCGACCTATGGCAACAACTGCGGCAGCGTCCGCCTGAGCGTCGAGCGGCTGGAGGGCTGATCCCGCAGGACCCTGAGGCGTTGCTTCAGGATCATCCTGCAAGGATATGTTTTCCTGAATGAAATGGATATGGGGCAGGGGCGTCTGGGAACCGGCGCCCCCTGTCATCATCGGGGCATCCGACAACGATCCCCCGTCGTATTGCCACTGGCGGAAAGGGTCGGGTCCGGCCCGGTCGGATCTGCCGGGCGCCGTGGCGCCCGCGCTGTGATCACAGGCTGCGCCTGTGCGGGAATGCACGGGCTTGGGCCTTGAAAGTCCTGCGCGTTCCATGCGTTATTCCCGGACAAGACAAGAAGGATCACGAGCCGCGGGGCCGCGTTCGACTGTCCTAAACCCTGATCCCGGCGCGCCATCGACCGTCCTGGCCCGTCCGGGGCCACCGTCGCCGGAGCGAACGCATGGAACCCAGAAGCCGCACCTTTGCGCCTTTCGGCATCGCCAATTTCCGCAACCTCTGGATGGCCTCGCAGGTGTCGAACCTGGGCGGGCTGGTGCAGATGGTGGGCGCCGGCTGGCTGATGACTTCGCTGGCCGGCTCAAGCGACATGGTGGCGCTGGTGCAGGCGTCAAACACGCTGCCGATCATGGCCTTCTCGCTGGTGGCGGGGGCGCTGGCCGACAGTTTCGACCGTCGCCGCATCCTGCTGATGGCCCAGCTTTTCATGCTGGCGGTGTCCTGCGCGCTGGCGCTTTTCGCCTGGGCGGGGCTGCTGGGGCCCTGGGGGCTGCTCAGCTTCACCTTCGCCATCGGCAGCGGCATGGCCTTCTACAATCCGTCCTGGCAGGCCAGCATGGGCGATATCGTCGACCGGCCGAACCTTTCGGCGGCGGTCAGCCTGAATTCCATGGGCTTCAACCTGATGCGGTCGGTCGGGCCGGCGATCGGCGGCTTCCTGGTGGCGCTGGCGGGGGCGGCGGCGGCCTTTGGCTTCAACGCCGTGACCTATATCCCGAACGTCATCGCGCTCTGGCTGTGGAAGGCCCCGGCGCGGGATGAACGGCTGCCGCGCGAACCGCTGGGCCAGGCGCTTGGGGCGGGGCTGCGCTACATGGCGATGTCGCCGCACCTGCTGAAGGTACTGGTGCGCAGCAGCCTGTTCGGCTTCGCGGCCTCCTCGGTCATGGCGCTGCTGCCGCTGGTGGCGCGCGATGTGCTGCAGGGCACGGCGCTGACCTACGGCCTGCTGCTGGGCTTCTTCGGGCTGGGCGCCATCGGCGGCGTGCTGATCAACGGCCACCTGAGGGCACGGCTGGCGAACGAACGTATCGTCGTGCTGGCCTTCCTGGGCTTCGCGCTCGGCATGGTGATCCTGGCCTTCGGGCGGGTCATCGCGGTCAGCGCGCTTGGCCTGATGATCTCGGGCGCCTGCTGGGTGGTGGCGCTGTCGCTGTTCAACGTCTCAGTGCAGATGTCGACGCCCCGCTGGGTGGTGGGCCGGGCCCTCTCGTTCTACCAGACCGCTACCTTCGGGGGCATGGCACTTGGCGCCTGGATCTGGGGCCTTCTGGCGGAACAGCATTCGGTCTTCGTGGCGCTGCTGGTCTCGGCGGCGCTGCTTCTGCTGGGGGCCGTGGTGGGGCGCTGGTTCCGCCTGGGAGAGTTCGGCGGCCTCGACCTCGATCCGCTGAACACCTTCCGCGAGCCCGAGCTGCGGCTGGATCTGCAGGCGCGCTCGGGTCCCATCGTGATCCTGATCGACTACCTGATCGCCGAGGAGGATATCGACGCCTTCCTGGCCGCCATCGGGCGGCGGCGCCGGGTGCGCATCCGCGACGGAGCGCGCAACTGGTCGCTGATGCGCGACCTCGAGAACCCCGACCTGTGGCGCGAACGTTTCCATGTCGCGACCTGGAACGACTACCTGCGCCACAATGCGCGACGCACCAAGTCCGATCTGGAAGGCTACGAGGCGCTGGTGAAGCTGCATCGCGGCGCAGGCCGCCCGGCCGTGCACCGGATGATCGAACGTCAGGCGGTGCCCCAGCACGAGGACCTGGTGCTGAAACCCGGCCCCGACGAGACGCCGCATCACTAGGGCCTCAGCCCGGTGACAGGCGGCCCCGCATCAGGGCGATCAGCAGCATCGGGATCAGCGTCGTGATCGCGATGGTGCAAAGCGCCATGGCCATGCCCAGCCCCACCGATCCCTGGTCGAACTGCCGCCAGATGTAGACCGAGATGGTCTCGTAACCGACCGGCGCCACCAGCAGGGAGGCGACGAGTTCGCGCGAGGCGACGGCGAAGACCAGCAGCATCGACGTGATCAGGCTGGGTGTCATCAGTGGCAGCACGATCCGGGCGAAGGCGGTGCGGGGGGCGGCGCCGCAGACCCGGGCGGCGGCCTCAAGGCTGTCGCCCTGCTGTTGCAGCGCCGCCGAGGCATAGCGCACCGGTTGCGGCAGCAGCAGGCAGGTATAGGCCAGCAGCAGGATCAGCGGCGTGTTGTAGGGGCTGACCGGCAGCCAGGGCTGGTTCCAGGCCAGGATGATGCCGACACCGACGACGACGCCGGGCAGGGCATTGGGCATCAGCGAAAGCGCATCCAGCGCCGCGCGTCCGCGCCCGGCGCCGCGGGCCACCGCATAGGCGGTGATCGCCCCCAGCCCACCGGCCAGCAGCGCGGTCGCCACACCCAGGCTCAGCGAATGCGACAGCGCCCGCAGCCCGCCGCTGCCCAGGTCCAGCAGCTCGGCGAAATTGGTCAGTCCCAGATTGTCGGGCCGCAGCCCGCCCGAGATCGTCCGCCCGAGCGCCGCCGCCAGGATCGCCAGCAGCGGCAGCACCGTCGCCACCCCCGCGACCAGCGCGAACAGCGCCAGCACCGGCAGGCGCCAGCGGCCCAGCGGGCGTTTCTGGAAGGGCTGGGGCTTGCCGCCGAGGATGCGGTAGTCGCGCCGCGCCAGTAGCCAGCGCTGCACCGCGAAGGCGGCCAGTGCCAGGAGCACCAGCACCAGCGACAGCCCTGCGGCTTCGGGCAGGTCGATGGGCCATTCCGACACCCGGTTCTCGATCCCGGTGACCAGCACTTCGAACCCGATGCGGCGGCCAAGGGCGGCCGGGGTGCCGTATTCCTCGATCGCCATGGCGAAGACCAGCAGCAGGCTGGCGGCGATGCCGGGGGTGGCCAGCGGCAGGGTCAGCCGCAGGAAGGCGCGCCAGGGACCGGCGCCGCAGACCCGCCCGACATCGGAAAACCGCGCGCCGATGGTCTCGAAGTTGCGGGACAGGATGAAATAGACCACCGGAAAGGTGTTGAGCGCCATCAGCAGGATGATCCCCGGCACCGAGAACAGCAGCCCCGCCAGGTTCACCCCGCTCAGCTGCTCCAGGTAACCGCGCGGTTGCAGCGTCAGGATCCAGGACAGCGCCGCGATATAGGGCGGGATCATGAAGGGGATCAGCAGCAGCAGGTCCCAGACCCGGGCACAGGGCACCCGGAACAGCGCCCGCAGCGCCGCCAGCGGCAGCGCCAGCGCCGCCGAGACCGCCACCGTGCCCAGCCCCAGCACCAGCGTGTTGCGCAGCAGCACCGCCAGCGCCGGATCCGAGAGGACCCGCCAGAGGGGGCGGAAGGGCGCGGCCAGCGAGCCGCGCCCGAGATCGGGAAAGACCGCGACCAGGACGACGAACAGCGCGGGCAGCGCCACCACCAGCCCCAGCGACAGGGCCGAGATCCACAGGAATCCCCGGCTGCCGCCGGCCCCGGTGGTGCTGCCCCGCGCCATCAGCGGAAGATGCCCTGGAAGGTCGAGAGCACCTCGTCGCGGGCCGGTGCGCCCTCGTTCGACATCAGCTTCATGTCGCCGATCAGCGGCCGGTCGGCCTCGATATCGGTGCGGGCGGGCATCAGGTAGGCGGCGGCCACCATGGCCTGGCCGGGCTCCGAAAGCACGTAGTCGAAGAAGGCCTTGGCGTCCTCGGCGTTCTGCGAGGATTTCAGGATCATCATCGGGCGCGGCGCGATCACGGTGCCCGAGCTGGGGAAGATCGCCTCGATGCTCTCGCCCTTGGCGGCGGCATCCATGGTGATGTAGTCGACCCCGGCGAAGACGGCGGCCTTGGCGCCTTGCAGGACGGGGGTCAGCGCGGCCTTGTTGGCCCCGGCAACGATGGCGCCATTGTCCTTCAGATCCTCCAGCAGATCCTTGCGGTCATTGGCCAGAAGGGCCTCGACCAGGGTGAAGGTCCCGCCCGAGGCGGCGGGATCGGGCAGGGTCACCATGTCCTTGTAGGCGGGCCGGGCCAGGTCCGCCCAGTCGGTCGGGCGCGGCGTGCCCGAGGTGGGGTTCCAGGCGATCACCAGCCCCGAGACGCCCTCGGCCACGGCACCGGGCAGCTTCAGGAAATCGGGCACGGTGGCGGCATTGGGGCTGTCGTAATCCAGCAGCAGCCCTTCCTCGGCGAACTGCGTGGCGGTCCCCCAGGAGGCCGAGATCACCATGTCGGCGACCGGGTTGGCGGCCTCGGCCTCAAGCCGGGCCATGATCTTGCCGGTGGTGGCCTGGAAAACGTTCACCCTGGTGCCGGTGGTGGCGGTGAAGCCGGCGGCAAGGGCATTGATCAGGCTGCCGGGGCCGGCGGAATAGACGGTGACATCGGCCCGGGCCGTGGTGGCGGTGGCCAGCAGAAGGGCGGCGATCAGGGAAAGCTTCATGACGGGATCTCCGGTCAGGGCAAGGGATGGTCGGTGGGGTCGTCGGTGGCGGGGAACCAGCGCAGCGCTTCGGGGGCGAAGGCCAGCTCCAGGTCGTCTCCGGGGGCGGCGGGGCGGGGGCTGAGCAACGCGACCTCGTGCTCGGTGCCGGCCAGCCGCAGGGTCAGGGCAAAGCCGCTGGCCCGCACCTGCACCCGCAGCACCCGGGCGGCCAGCCGGGCGCGGGCATCGGGCGAGGCGGTGGCAGCCGGGGCCAGGGCGCGTTCGGGCAGCAGCACCCGGGCGGCCGCCCCGGCGGGGGCGTTCGGTGGATCCGGCAGGGCGACGCGGCTGCCGGTGATGGTCCAGCCTGCCTCTGTCCGGCTGGCCGGCAGCAGCGTGCCCAACCGCAGGAAGGCCGCGATCCCTGCGCTGGCGGGGGCGTCGATCAGGGTGGCGGGGGCGGCCAGCTGGGCGATCCCGCCATCACGCATCACCGCGATCCGGTCTGCCAGCGCCAGCGCCTCGGCATGGTCATGGGTCACGTAGACCGCGCTCAGCTTCAGATCGGCCACCAGCGCCGCGATTTCGTCCACCATGGTCTCGCGCAGCTCCCGGTCGAGGTTCGACAGCGGTTCGTCGAACAGGACCAGCGGCGGTTCGGCGACGATGGCGCGGGCGATGGCGACGCGCTGCTGCTGGCCCCCCGACAGCTCGGAGGGGCGGCGTTCGGCCAGCGCGGCCAGCCCGACGCGCTCCAGCGCGCGGGTGACGCGGGCGCGGCGTTCCGCGGTCGGACAACGCTGCATCTCCAGCGGGAAGGCGACATTGCGTGCCACCGACAGATGCGGCCAGAGCGCGTAATCCTGGAACACCATGCCCAGTCCGCGCCGTTCGGGCGGCGCAAAGAGGCCCCGGCCCGGATCGGCGACCGCCTTTCCGGCGATCTCGATCCGTCCGGCATCGGGGCGCAGCAGACCCGCCAGCAGCCGCAGCAGCGTCGTCTTGCCGGATCCCGAAGGCCCCAGCAGTGCCAGCACCTCTCCGGCGGGCAGGGTCAGGTCGATGCCATCCAGGATGCGGGTGGCGCCGTAGCTCAGCCCGAGGGCACGGACGGACAGGGCGGGGGGCAGGCCTTGGGTCATGGTTCGGAACTCATCTGGTTCCTGCGCGCTTAGGCGCCCGATGTAACGTGGATGTGTCAGGTCCGTGATTGCGGGCGGTTGCCCCTGCAGGATGGGCCTTTCAGGCGGGACATGCCGGGCAGAGGGGCGACGGGGTGCTTGTGGCGGGGCGGCGCACAGGTCTAAGAGAAGGCCATGTCCGCGCTTTCCGCCATCGACCTGCGCCAGTCCCGCCGCGCCGAATTCCGCTCTCTCGTTTCGGAGCGGGCGATCATCGTGCTGGTGCGGGCAGGGCGCAAGACCGCCCGCCGCGATCACCGCCAGCTGGAACTGACGCCTGCGCGCATCGGCATCCTTGAGGCCGGCGCCCCCTACACGGTGCAGAACCACCCGCCCGAGGAGGGCGCCTACCGTGCCAGCGCGCTGCTGGTCGCCCCCGAGACGATCGAGCGCCTCCAGCAGGAGGTTCCGGCCCGGGGCGATGCCTTTCACACCACCGGCGACGACCGTGCCGTTGCCGCCTTCGAACGCGCCACCGCCGCGCTGTCGGACCCGCTGCTGCCCGAACGCCTGCGCGAGAACGCCGTGCGCGAGGTGCTGCTGTGGCTGGCCGAGGCCGACATCCGCTTCGGGCCGCCGCAGGCGGATCTGGTGACGCGACTGCGCCGTCTGCTGGTGCAGGCCCCCGATCAGGGCTGGACGACGGCGGCCGCCGCCGGGCAGCTTGCCCTCAGCGAGGCAACGCTGCGGCGCCGGCTGGCGGCAGAGGGCACCAGTTTTCAGGACCTGCTGGCCGATATCCGGATGAGCTGCGCCCTTGGCCTGCTGCAAACCGGCGATCTTCCGGTCGGGCGCATCGCGCTTGAGGTCGGCTACAGTTCCCCGTCGCGTTTCGCGCTGCGCTTCCGTGACCGTTTCGGCCTCAGCCCGTCGCAGGTGCGTCGCCCGCAGAATGATCGGAACGGCACCGAGCTTGCGCGGATCGGCACAACGCCGGGCCCGTGACGCCGCTAGAAGGGCCTTCTGAACGAACAGAAGGAGTTTCCAGATGCACAGCCTTGTTTCCCGCGCGACCGCCGGCCTGCTGGCCGCGCTGCTGCTGGCCCCTGCCGCCCGCGCACAGATGGAGCTGACGGATCTCTCTGCCACGCCCGGGGGCAGCATCGCCCCCGCGCAGGTGCTGTCGGGCTTTGGCTGCACGGGGGGCAACCGCTCTCCGGCGCTGCGCTGGAGCGGCGCGCCCGCGGGCACCAAAAGCTACATCGTCACCATGTACGACCCCGACGCGCCGACCGGATCGGGCCTCTGGCACTGGTCGGTCTTCGACATTCCGGGATCGGCCAGCGGGCTGGAGGCGGGCGCGCTGCCGCAGGGCGCGGTTGCCGCGCGCAACGACTTTTCGATCAACGGCTATTCCGGGGCCTGCCCGCCGGAAGGCCAGACCCATCGCTACCGCATCACCGTCTATGCCATGGGCACGGAGCGGCTGGCGCTGGACAGCACGGCCTCGGGGGCGATGGTGGGCTTCTTTGCCGAAAACGGCGCGCTGGATCGGGCGCAGGTGACGCTGCCCTACGGGCGCAAGGACGGAGACGAGAAATGAGCGAACGGACAATCCCCGCCGCCGGACAGGTGTGGAATGCGCAGGATTACGCGGGCAAGGCGGGCTTCGTGCCCGCGCTTGGCGGCGACGTGCTGGCGCTGCTGGATGCGCAGCCGGACGAGCGGGTCCTGGATCTGGGCTGCGGCGATGGCGTGCTGACCCGCCGCCTGGCCGAAGCGGGCGCGAAGGTGACCGGGCTGGAACCCTCGCCGGAACTGGCCGGGGCGGCGCGCGCCCTGGGGCTGGACGTGCTGGAACGCGATGCCCACGACGGGTTCGGAGAGGGTGGCTATGACGCCGTCTTTTCCAACGCGGCCTTCCACTGGTTCCGCGATCCCGGGCTGGTGATGCGCCATGCCTTCCGTGCCCTGCGCCCCGGCGGGCGGCTGGTGGTCGAACAGGGTGGTTTCGGCAACGTGGCCGCCGTGGTCACCGCGCTCCATGCCGCGCTGGAGGCCGCAGGCCTGGCGGAGCGCGCCCGCTGCCCCTGGGATTTCCCCTCGGTCCCGACGCAGCGCGCCCGGCTTGAGGCAGCGGGCTTCACCGTCGACACCTGCGCGCTGATCGGGCGCCAGACGCCGCTTGCCGCGGGCATGGCGGGCTGGCTGGACACCTTCGCGGGGCCCTACCTTTCGGGGCTGGAGGTCGCGCAGGCCGAAGCGATCAAGGCCGATGCGGTGCGTCGTCTGGATGCGCTGCATGATCCTGCGACCGGCTGGATGGCCGATTACGTGCGGCTGCGGTTCTCCGCCCATCGTCCCGTGTAAAACAGCGGGGCGCGCCTAGCGCGCGCCCCGCAGATGCGCCGTCGGCAGGGCGGTGGTGTATTTCACCTGGGTCAGCGCGAAGCTGGAGCGGATCTTGGAGACCCCGGGGATCTGCGTCAGGCAATCCAGCACCAGTTCCTGATAGCGCAGCAGATCCTCGACCACGACGCGCAGCATGAAATCGGCCTCTCCGGTCATCAGGTAGCATTCCATCACCTCGGGGCGGCCCTCGATCGCGTCGGTGAACACCCTGAGGGACGCCTTGTCCTGCTTGTCCAGCGTGACATGGACGAAGACGTTCACCAGCAGCCCCAGCTTCACCGGATCCGCCAGCACGACCGAGCCGCGGATGATCCCCTGATCGCGCAGGTCCGCCACCCGCCGCCAGCAGGGCGAGGCGGAAAGGTTCACGATCTCGGCCAGCTCGGCACTGCTCAGTTCGGCATTCTGCTGAAGCGCATCGAGGATGCGCAGGGTGGCATCGTCCAGCTTGACCCCGGGGTTGGGCATGTTTCACCTGATATGGTCACGATTTCGGTAAAACTGACCGATTTGAGTGAAAACTGGAAGAGGTTAGACCGGAATTTCCGGCTCTCATCGGCCATTTTGTCCCGAAACGTATTTCAGGATGATCGCCATGGCCCTTGCCGAGATGACCCCCAGCCGCCCGGTGGCGGCCAATACCACGCCGCTCTGGCTGCTGGCGATGGTGACGCTCTGGGGGCTCAGCTGGCCGGCGACGCAGATCGCGCTGCTGAATGTGCCGCCGCTGTGGCTGGCGGCCTTCCGCTTCGGCTCTGCCGGGATCTGCCTGTTCGCCTTCCTGGCCGCGAAGGGGCAGTTGCGGCTTCCCAAACGCGCCGACATGCCCATCGTCGGCAGCATCGGGCTGATGCAGATGATGACCTTCACCGGGCTGGGCATGATCGCCATGACCAAGACCGACACCAGCCATTCGGTGCTGCTGGCCTATACCACCCCGCTCTGGAGCGTGCTGCTGGGCTGGCTGCTGTTCCGCGACCGGCCCGGGCGGGCGCAGCTGGCGGCGGTGCTGACCGGGGTGGCCGGGGTGGCGCTGGTCTGCTCTCCGGCGGAAACCGACTGGAGCAGCGCGGATGCCCGCCTTGGGGCGGCCTTCCTGCTGATCGGCGCGATCAGCTGGTCACTGGTGATCCTGCATGTGCGCCGCCACCGCTGGGTGTCCTCGCCGCTGGCGCTGGCGCCTTGGCAGATGCTGCTGGCAACCGTGCCCCTGGCCGGGCTGGCCTGGGGGATCGAGGGCGCGCCGCATGGCATTACCTGGTCGCCCGAGCTTCTGGTGCTGCTGGGCTTCATCGGCCCGGTTGCGACCTCGGCCTGCTTCGTGATCTCGGCAGAGCAGGGCCGCCGGATCAGCGCCTTTGCCATGTCGAACTTTACCCTTGGCGTGCCGCTGATCGGCATTGCCTCCTCGGTCTGGCTGCTGGGCAACCGCCTGTCTCCGGTCTTCCTGGCGGGGCTGGTGCTGGTGCTGGCCGGGGTGGCGCTGGCCGGGCTGGCGGCGCGGCGCCGGTAGGGGGGCGAAGGCCGCCCCCCGGGAACGCTCAGTCGGTCAGCGCCAGCAGCTGGTCCGAGGCCAGCCAGAACGGCGCCAGGCACAGCGGCGTGTTCGACATCAGCAGCAGGTCGGGGGCGACCTCGATCCCCAGCTCCTGCGCGACAAAGCGGCGGCGGGCCTCGCAGCGTTCGGCGACCTTCGGGTAAAGCGCGGCCAGTTCCGCCCGCAGGGCGGCATCGGCGAAGGTCACCGGATCCTCGCAGTTCAGCGCCTGGCCATCGGGCAGCGGCGCCGGGATGATATCGACCTGGAAGGGCATCCCGGAGGCGATGGGCAGTTCCGAGCCCGGGAAGACCGGCGAATGCACCCATTCGTCATAGCCCGTCAGGTGCCCGGGGTTCAGCATCGAACGCAGGCCGGCGCGTTCCAGCACCTCGCGCACCACGGCCTCGATCTCTCCGCCCCTGGTGCCCAGACCGGCGGTCTCGTACCAGGCGATCTGGGCGGCGTAATAGCCACGCGCGACCTCCAGGAAGGCGTCGTTGCCGCTGTCCAGCATCCCGGCCCGCGCGGTCAGCCCGCCGGGGAAGGAGACGCAGGTGGTGGCGCCATCGCCGCGCGCGGTGCGCCGCGCGGTGGGGCTGCGCATCCCCAGGATCGCCGTGCCGGGCGCGGCCGAGGAAAACATCGGGTGCACGTTCATCGCCAGCCCGTCATGGCCCATGCGCGCGGCGGCCTGAAATTCGCTGTCCCCCTCCCGGTAGCCGGATACGATGTTCCAGACCGCCACGGAGGAGCGCTGCGCGGCCCATTCCGCATGGGCGATGCCATGCACATCGAGGATCGCGCGCAGCCCGTCGAGCGGGTTCATCAGCACCGCCGTCACATCCGACAGCGCATCGGTGCCGCCGGCGGCGCGCGCCAGGCTGTCGATCACATAGGCCGGCACGAAGTAGCTTTGCGCGGGGCCGTCCCATTCCACGGGTGCAAGGTATTTCCAGCCGGCCACGCCGATGCTGTCGCCGGCTTGCACGCCGCAATCGGCCAGCACGCGGGACAGGTTGGGCGCGCTGTCGCGCCACTGCGCCATCAGGCTGAAGGACTGGCAGAGCACGGCCTCAAGCCCCGGCAACCGGCCAAGCGCCACATGCGAGACGTTTTCGTTCCCGGTCAGCAGCAGCCGTTCGCCACTTGGGCCCAGCAGCAGCAGCGCCTCTTCGAAACGGGGGTCGAAGTCGGTCAGGAAAGCCAGGTTGGCGGCATGTTCGCGGTCCGCGTAGACGGCGACCCAGCGGGTGCCGGCGCGGGCGTAAAGCGCATCGCAGCGGGCGGCAAAGACCGCTTCGGGGATCAGCGGACGGGTGTCATCCAGGGCAATCTGCGGCGGCGCGATCGGGCGCAGGCCCAGCTTGGGTGTCAGGTCTTTCATGTCTGCCTCGCGGGAAGGAAACCGATGTCGTCGGGGTGCACCGCGCAGGTGATCGGCCCCGGGCGGAAGGCCGGGCCCGTGGGCCCGGAGGTCTGGCTGGCGATCAGCGGCTGGCCGTCGGGGCTGCGCAGGAACAGCCGGTCGCCGGTGCCGGCAAAGCTGATGTCCTCCAGCGTGAGCGCCAGCTCCAGCTCGCCTGGGGCGGCGGGGCCGGGGCGCAGCGCCTCGGGGCGGATCCAGCCGGTCACCTTGCCGTCGGCGCAATGCAGCCCGGGATCGAGGTGGCCCAGCCGCAGGCGGCGGCCCAGCAGGTCGATCTCTCCGGAATGGGGATCATGGCGCGCGGTGAACAGGTTGTTGCCGCCGATGAAACCCGCCACGAAACTGTTGGCGGGACGCGCGTAGATCTCGCGCGGGGGGCCGGACTGGACCAGACGACCGCGATGGAACACCGCGATGCGGTCCGACATGGCATAGGCCTCTTCCTGGTCATGGGTCACATAGAGGAAGGTCACGCCGGTCTCGCGGTGCAGGCGCTTCAGCTCCTGCTGCATGCTGTCGCGCAGGCTGCGGTCGAGCGCCGAAAGCGGCTCGTCCAGAAGCATCATGCGCGGCCCGAACGAGAGCGCGCGCGCCAGCGCCACGCGCTGCTGCTGGCCGCCCGAAAGCTGCGCGGGCTTGCGCCTTGCCATGGCCTCAAGCCCGACGAGGGCCAGCATTTCCTCGACCCGGGCCTGGATGCGGGCGCGCGGCCATTTGCGCACCCGTAGCGGAAAGGCGATGTTGTCGGCCACGCTCAGGTGCGGAAACAGCGCATAGCCCTGGAACACGAAGCCGAAGTCACGGTCCTCGGGGTCCAGGCGGGTGATGTCCTGATCCCCCAGCAGGATGCGGCCCGCGGTGGGTTCGGTGAAGCCCGCGACCGACATCAGCAGCGTCGTCTTGCCCGACCCCGAGGGGCCGAGCAGGGTGACGAATTCCCCCTCCGCGACCCCGAGCGAGATACGCTCGAGGGCACGGACCTTGCCGTAGCTTTTTTCAAGCCCGTCAATGGTCAGGAAGGTCATGTCACAGCGCGTCCCGCGCCAGCGGCGAGGTGGAGCAGTGGATGCCGCCGCCGCCCAGTTCGACCGCCTCGTAGTCAATCGTGACGATCTCGATCCCGGCCTTGTCCATCAGGTCGGCCAGGCGCGGCGTGCGGGTGTCGTGCATGATCACGCGGCCCGGTTTCACCGCCAGGCAGTTCAGCGAGAAGGCGTTGTCCTCGGGGGGCAGTTCGATCAGGCGCATCCCGCGCTTCTTGAGGTAGTCGAGGAAGAAGTAGGGCAGTTCGTTGATGTTCACGATCGCGGTCTCGCGGTCGACCATCATGAAAGAGCCGTCGATGTGAATGCGGTAGCCCGGCATCGGCAGCTTGATGAGGTCGATCCCGAGGCCGTTCAGGATGCTTTCGACCTGGCGCACGCCTTCCTCGTTGCAGGCGACGGTGACACCGCAGACGGCGGTCTTGTCGTCGATCAGGGCAAAGCCGCCGCCTTCGAAGACACCCTCGCCATGGACGGTGCCCAGGATCGGGCAGCCGGCATTGGCAAGCGCGCGGGTGACGGCGATTTCCTCGCCCCGGCGGACCTTGCGCGCCAGGCGGGTGACGATGGCCCCGCCGCGCACCGAGATCACGCTGTCACGGGTGAAGATCTGCTTCATGGCGCCGTCGGCGGGCTTGTCGACCAGCACCACGTCCACGCCCTCGGCGCGCAGGGTGGCGGTCAGGCTGTCATGGGCGGCCTGCATCGCGGCCAGGTCGGGCAGGGTCTTGCCCATCCAGTACCAGCCTTCCTGCGGATCGCCGAAGCCGCCGATCTCGGGCATGGGCATGTCCTTGACGACGCCCAGTTCGGCGCCGGGGCGGTGCATCAGCACGGTGCGCAGCTGGCCGATGTCGGAGGTGCAGCCCCAGGGCTGGCCCCAGACGCGGGTCTGTTCCTCGGGGTCGTCGAAGCCGGGGGTGGGCACGGAACCGAAGGTCTGGAAGAACTTCGCCTCCTTGTACTCATGCTCGCTCATCGCGGGGGTATGGGCGGTGACCTTGGTGGGTTTGTTCATGGTCCTATCCTCTTGGAATCAGTTGTTATGGTTGGTTTTCTCGGCGCCGCGGCGGTCCCAGATCAGCAGCCGGGCCAGCAGACCCAGCACGGTGATCAGCAGCATCAGGGAGGCGATGGCGGCGATGGCCGGATCGACATTGTCGTTGATCGAGGTCCAGATCCGTCGCGGCAGGGTGACGATGTTGCGGGAGGTGACGAAGAGCGTCACGGTGATCTCGTCCCAGGAGACGATGAACGAGAGCAGCAGAGAGGCGGCCAGCCCCGCGCGCAGGTTGGGTAGGATGACCCCGGTGACGATCATCGGCGGGCGCGCGCCAAGCGAGCGCGCCGCGCGCACCACCGCCGGATCCAGGTTGCCAAGCGCGCCGCTGATTGCCAGCACCGCCAGCGGCATCGCCAGGATGACGTGGATGATGATGTTGCCGAACCAGGTATCCAGCAGCGACAGCGCCGACCACAGCCGCACCATGCCGACCGCGTAGATGATCGGTGGCACGATCAGCGGCGACAGCAGGATCACCCGCATCAGCGAGGGCCAGCGCCCGGCATGAAGCCAGGCCCCGATGGAGAAGGCCGCCGCCAGTGCCGTGCAGCTGAGCGCCGAGACCACGCCGATCACCGCGCTGGTCAGGATCGAGCCGATCCAGCCCTTCGAAGGGTCCGCCAGCGCCCGGAAGTGCTGCATCGAGAGCCCATCCACCGGCATCGACAGGTAGCTGCGGTCGGTGAAGGCCACCGGGATCACCACCAGCATCGGCACGAAGAGAAAGCCCAGAAGCACCCAGGTCAGCACCCGGGGCACCCAGGTTTCAAGGCTGCGCATCAGGCCGGCGCGCCGATTGGCGCGGGCCGGGGCTTCGGCGGGCAGGGCCAGGGATGTATCGCTCATTTGCGGCCTCCTTCCAGGGCGGCGCGCAGGGCCGGGTGGCGGGTGGCCAGCCAGACCAGCAGCCCGACCGCGACCAGCAGGCTGGTCGACAGCGCCGTCGCCACGCCCCAGTTCAGCGTGTTCGAGATCTGCACCGAGATGTATTCGGCCACCATCAGCACCCGGCCTGCGCCCAGCAGCGCCGGTGTCACCAGGAACCCGAAGGAGAAGATCACCACGAAGAGCGCGGCGACCAGCAGCCCCGGCAGCGACAGCGGCAGCCAGACCCGGCTGAAGATCATCCAGCGGCGCGCCCCCAGTGACCGGGCGGCGCGGATCACGCTCTGGTCGATGTCGGAGAGGTTGGCGTAAAGCAGCAGGATCGCGAAGGGCATCATGTAGTGCACCATGCCGATGACCACGCCCAGCTCGTTGTAGATCAGGGCCAGCGGCTTGTGGATCAGCCCCAGGTCCTGAAGGGTGGAGTTCACGATGCCCCGGCGCCGCAGCACGGTGATCCAGGCGAAGGCGCGCACCAGGACGGAAATCCAGAACGGCACCAGCACCAGGAACATCGCCAGCCGCCGTCGCCCCGGCGCCATCTGCACCATGGCCAGCGCCACGATGTAGCTCAGCGTCACGGTGATCAGCGTCGTGGGCACCGTCACCTGCACGGTGGTCCACAGCACCCGCCGGATCGCCGGGTTGGTGACCAGTTCCGCGTAGTTGCCAAGCCCGGGCGTGGGCTCGCTGAAGCTCAGCCCCAGGACCTGAAGGATCGGGTAGACGTAGAAAGCCAGCATCAGCGCGCCCGCCGGCAGCGTGAGCGCGAGGGCCCAGCGTTGGAAATGCGACATGTTCGATGACCGCCCGCGCGCCCTCCGGGTGGGAGAGGTTGCGGGCGGCTCCCCTGTGCGGATCAGCGCGAGATGAAGTCGAGGAAGCGGTTTTGCACCTCGGCGTCATGTTCGGCGTAATAGGCGGCCGAGACGTGCAGCACGTCCTTGAGGTTTTCCGGCGCCAGCGAATAGACCGCCTTGTCCTCCTCGCTCATCAGGGCAAGGGCGGCGGGGTTGGTGGGCCCGTTGCCCATGGCGCGCAGCAGCGTCACCTGGCCCTCGGGCAGGAGCGAGGAGTTGATGAACTCGAACACTTCCTTGCCGGCGGGATTGCCCTTCGGCACCGACCAGGCCGAGGCGAAGATCAGCTGGTTTTCCCAGGTCCAGGTCAGGTCCGGGTTTTCCTTGCGCAGCAGGTTGGCGCGGGTGTGCCAGATGTTGCCCATCACCACCTCGCCCTCGCGCAGCAGCTGCTGGGACTGGGCACCGCTTTCCCAGAAGATGATGTCCTTGAGGTAGGGTTCGAGCTTGGCGAAGGCGCGGTCCACGTCGAGGGGATACATGTCCTCGGGCTTGACGCCGTCGGCCATCAGCACGGCCTCAAGCTGGCCCTGGACCCATTTGCACATGGTGCGCTGGCCGGGGAACTTGTCGAAATCGAAAAAGTCCTTCCAGCCGGCGGGCACCTTGCCGTCGGTCTGGGTGGCATCATAGGCCAGCACGTTCGAGAAGATGTAGTTGGCGACGCCGTATTCGGCCGCCATGCCCTCTCCGACGCGGGACTTGTCGACGACCGAGTAGTCGATCGGATCGACATAGCCGCCCTTGCCCAGCACCGCCGCGTCGGTCATGCCGCCGTCGGTGGCATCCCAGATCACGTTGCCGGCCTCGACCATGGCGCGCACCGCGCCGGTCGAGGGGCCGGCGCCATCCACCACGACCTCGATGCCGGAGGATTTCGTGAAGGGGGCGCCGTAGGCGTCACGGAAGGCGTCGATGGCGGCGCCGCCCCAGTTGCAGACCACGATCTCGCTGGCGGCGGCATGGGCGGCACCGGGGCGGATCGTGGCGCTCAGGCCCAGGGCGGAGAGCGCGGCGACGAACTGGCGGCGGCTCAGCTGGCCGGTCTTCAGCTTGTGGCGGGCGATGTCGAATGCGTCTTGCTGGAACGTCTGTCGTTGCATGTGATCAATTCCCTGTTGAGGTAGATTTCTGTTGGCGAACGTTCTTGGCCCGGGGCGGTCAGTCCGCCCGGGGCAGTGGCGGGTCCTCCGGTCCGGGGGCGCTTACCGAGGCGCGCTCGATGATCGACACCGGGACATGTTCCTGCCGGGGCAGGACAGAGCCGTCCTGGATCAGCTCCAGAAGCAGGCGGATGCCGCCGCGCCCGAAATCCTCGGGCGACTGGCGGATGGTGGTCAGCGGCGGGGCCAGCAGATCGGCGTTCGGGATGTCGTCGAAGCTGATCAGCGACACGTCGCGCGGAATGGAAAGCCCCATGTCGCGGGCGGCACGCAGCGCGCCAAGCGCCAGCACATCGGCGGTGGCGAACAGCGCGGTCGGGGGATGCGGGCGCTCCATCAGGTGGCGGAAGGCGCGCGCGCCGCTGTCCTCGTCATAGGCGCCGTGCAGGATCAGCCCGGGGCTGGGCAGCAGCCCGGCGCGGGCCATGGCGCGCGCATGTCCCTCCTTGCGCCCGATGCTGGAGGACATGCCGTCGGGCCCGCAGATCATGCCGATGTGGCGGTGGCCGTGGTCCAGCAGGTGACGGGTGGCCAGCTCTCCGCCCTCGGCGTTGCGGGCAAAGAGGCGCGGCGCCAGGGCGCCGGGCACGTCCTCGTCGATCAGCACCACGCGGCCCGTGGCATTGATCGCCTCCGCCAGGGCGGGATCGGCGGGGTGGTTGGTTTGCAGGATCAGCCCGTCGATCTGGTGATTGGCGATCCGTTCGATCTGGGCCAGCTCCTGCTCGATCCGGTTGCGGCTGTTGAAGATCATCAGCCCGTAGCCCTGGCGCGCGGCCTCGTCCTCGGCAGCCGAGGCGATGGCGGCGAAGAACGGATAGGCAATGTCGGAGGTGACGAAGCCCAGCGTCCGGCTGGCCCCGAGGCTGAGCTGGCGCGCCAGCGCATTCGGGGCATAGCCCAGGGTCTCGACCGCCCGTTCGATGCGCCGGGCGGTGGCTTCGGGCAGGGTGATCTGGCCGTTCAGATGCCGCGACACGGAGGTCATGGAGACCGCGGCCTCGCGTGCGACATCGCGGATGGTGACACGTTTGCGGATCATGGGCGGGACCTTTGCAAACTGTCGGAAACAGCGGAAAGGCGGCTTGAAAACCGCTTTACCAAGTCCGTTTTGCAAGAAAGGCGGGGCATGGCGGGTCCCTCAGACGGCGGGTCTGGTGAAATAGTCGGGGCTGCTTTGCGCCAGCCCCTCAAGGTCGGTGGCCGAGGCTTCGAGGTGTTCGCGCATCCGGCGCTCGACCTCGGGCAGGTCGCCCCTTTCCAGGGCCTCCAGCACGGCGCGGTGATCCTCGACGATGTTGCGCAGGTGGGCCAGATCGGGGCCGATCAGGAACTGCACCCGCACCATGTCGGCGGCGCAATACTGCACCGTGCGCCAGACCGTGGTCATGCCGATGGCGGTCATCAGCCCGGCGTGGAACTGCATGTCGGCGCGGAAATGGTCGATCATGCTGCCGCTCTCAAGCTGGCGCTCATGGCGGCGCACCAGCAGCTCCAACTCCTCGATCTCGTCTGTGGTGGGGCGGCGGCCCCGGGCGAAGGCCAGGCTTTCCAGCGTCGCGCGAATGAAGATCGCCTGGCGCGCCCGATCCACGTCGATCAGCGCGACCCGGGTGCCGGACTGGGGGTAGACCTCGATCATCTCGGCATCATGCAGGCGGCGGAAGGCATCGCGCACCGGCGTCCGCGACACCTGAAGCTGTTCGCCCACGCGCTGCTCCGAGAGCTTGTCGCCGGGTTTCAGCTGCGCGGTCAGGATCTGTTCGCGCAGGGCGTCGAAAACCTGTTCGCCCATGGTGTTGCGCTTGCCGTGATCGAGCCGGATATGGGTGAGAGCGGTGTCCTGCATGGCGGTGTCCTTGGATGCGGTCGGTCAGGCCGGGGTCGGCTGCAGGGTGGCGAGCTCGGCGGCGAGGGCATGGGCCATGCCTTCGGGCGAGGGAATCGCGGCACAATGCGGGCTGATCCGGATGCCGGGATGGTCCCACATCCAGTGGTCGGAGGGCAGCGGTTCGATGCCGAAGACGTCGAGGAAGGCCGCGCCGAGATGGCCTCTGTCGAGGGCGGCGCGCAGGGCCCCCTCGTCCAGCTGGGCGCCGCGCCCGGCCTGGGCCAGGTAGGCGCCGGGGGCAAGCCGGTCGAAAAGCTCTGCGTTCAGAAGGCCGGTGGTTTCGGGCGTGAGGGGCAGCAGGTTCACCAGCACGTCGGCGCCTTTGCAGGCCGCGGCCAGATCGGTGTGGACGCTGACGCCGGGCAGGGTGCGGGGGCGCCGCGCCAGCCCGTGCACGTCGAAGCCGCTGGCAGAGAGATGGGCTGCCACCTCGGCGCCGATGCGCCCCAGCCCCAGAACGGTGACCTTCAGCGTGGCGCGCGCGGGCAGCGGGCGCGGGTCGGGCCAGCGCCGCGCGCTCTGGTCGCGCAGCCGGTCCTGATCGCGCTGCTGGCGTGCCATGCAGGCCAGAAGCGCGTAATCCGCCATCTGCCGCGCCTGATCGGGATCGACCAGCCGCGAAAGCTCCAGGCCGGCGGGCAGGCGGGGATCGCCGCTCAGCCGGTCGGTGCCGGCGCCGAAGCAGATTACCCGCTGCACACCTTCGGGCAGGGCATCCATGTCGGGCGGCAGCTGCCAGGCCAGCAGCACGTCGCAGGGCTGCACGCGGGCCTCGGCATCGCGCCACAGAAGAAAGCGCGCCCCGGGGCAGGCCTTGCGGAAGGCCGCCTGGTAGGCGGGTTTCCAGGCCAGCGGGTCTGTCATCAGGATGGTCGGGCCGGTGGTCATGCGTCAAGCCAGGCGAGGCGGCGCATGGCCTGCCATTCCAGATCCGCCGAGCCATCGGGATCGGCATCGTATTGCGCGGCGGTGCGGCGGCAGACATCCGCGCTCGGCAGGTGCAGGGTCTGGCCGGTGCCCTGGGCCATCAGCTGCATCCGGCAGGCCATCTCCAGGTTGTACATCAGCGAAAACGCCTCTCCGATCGTGCGCCCGACGGTCAGAAGCCCGTGGTTGCGCAGGATCATCGCGCGGTTGTCGCCAAGGTCCGCGACCAGCCGGGATTGCTCTGCCGTGTCGAGGGCGATGCCCTCGAAGGTGTGGTAGCCGATGCGGTCGTAGAACAGCAGCGCGGTCTGGTTCAGCGGCAGCAGCCCCTCGGCCAGGCAGCTGACGGCCACGCCGGCGGCGGTGTGGGTATGCACCACGCAGGCGGCATCCGGGCGGGCCTGGTGGATGCAGCAATGGATCACCGCGCCGGCGGTGTTCACCGGCACCGGGGCGCCGCGCGCCTGGTGCCCGTCGTGGTCGATCACCACCAGACTTTCCGGCGTCACCTCCCGGAACAGATCGCCGTAGCGGTTGATCAGCAGCAGGTCGGGCTCATCTGGCAGCCGGGCCGAGACATGGGTGTGGATCATGTCGTCCATGCCGAAGCGGGCGATCAGCCGGTAGACGGCGGCGAGGTCCTGACGGACATCCTCCTGGGCATCGAACATGGGGGCTCCGAAGTTGTGCGGTGTAACTGGTATCCCAGTGTGCAAGTTGGTCGACGCCTGACAAGACGGCATCGCTGGGCAAAGTCGCGCTTGCGGATTTGCCTGCCCGATTTCCGCGCGGGCGCTTCAAAGCGCAGACCGGGGCGCCGTGCTGCCGGTTTTCCGGGCGCTCCGGGGACACGAGGATGTGGCGCGCCCGTCCCGCAGGCGCGGGGGTCGCATTGCGCCGCGCTGCCGCGCAGGCTATCCGGGCCACGTTCCTGGAAGGCGAGACCCGTGCAGACAAGCCCATTCAACCTTTTGTCGTTTCAGGGGAAAATGCGAATCCTGCACCTCAGCTGGGTGGCCTTCTTCCTGACCTTCGCGATCTGGTTCAACCTGGCGCCGCTGATCCAGGCGATCCGCGGCAGCCTGGGTCTGGACGCCGCACAGATCAGCACGCTGCTGGTGCTGAACGTGGCGTTGACCATCCCGGCACGCATCGTCATCGGCCTGCTGACCGATCTTTACGGGCCGCGCCGGGTCTATGCGGCCCTGCTGATCCTCGCAGGTCTGCCCTGTTTCGCCTTCGCCTTTGCCCAGACTTTCGCCCAGGCGGCGCTGGCACGATTCGCCCTCGGGCTGATCGGGGCGGGCTTCGTGGTGGGCATCCGCATGGTCAGCGAATGGTTCCCCGCGCGCGAACTGGGCACGGCCGAGGGGATCTATGGCGGCTGGGGCAACTTCGGCTCGGCCGTCGCCGCCTTCTGCCTGCCGGGGCTCGCGCTGTGGATCGGCGGAGAGGACGGCTGGCGGTGGGCCATCGCCGCGACCGGCGCCCTGGGGATGGTCTACGGGGGCGTCTATTTCCTGCTGGCGCGGGACGTGCCCGAGGGCGGGCGCTACCTGCGGCCGCGCACGCCCGGAGGGATGGAGGTCACCTCGAAAGGGGATCTGGCCTTCCTGCTGGCGATGAAGGGGCCGCTTTACCTAGCGCTTGCGGCGCTGGCCTGGCGGCTGAAGGGGGTGGCGCTGCTGACACCGGGCGGGCTGGGCGCGGTCTGGGTCGGGCTGGGGCTGCTGTATCTTTGCGATGCGGGGCTGACGCTGCGGGCCAATGCGCGGCTGTTCCGCGCCCCGGTGCCGGTGGCGCAACGCTACAGCTTCCGCCAGGTGGCGATCCTGAATCTGCTCTATTTCGCGACCTTCGGATCGGAGCTGGCCGTGGTCTCGGTCCTGCCGCTGTTCTTTGCGGAAACCTTCGGCCTCTCGGCGGTGGCGGCGGGTATGCTGGCCTCGGCCTATGCCTTCATGAACCTGATGTCGCGCCCCGGAGGCGGCTGGATCTCGGACCGGAAGGGGCGGCGGGCGACGCTGCTGGTGCTGACGGGGGGGCTGGCGCTTGGCTATGGGGCCATGGCGCTGATCGGCCCGGGCTGGCCGGTCTGGATGGCGGTGCTGGTGGCGATGGCCTGTTCGTTCTTCGTGCAGGCGGGCGAAGGGGCGGTCTTTGCGGTGGTGCCGCTGATCCGGCGGTCGCTGACCGGGCAGATCGCCGGAATGACCGGGGCCTATGGCAATGCCGGCGCGGTCTTCTACCTGCTGCTGTATGGCGTGGTCGGGGCGCAAACCTTCTTCCTGGTGATCGCGGGCACCGCCGTTCTGGGCCTTGTCGCGCTTCTGTTCCTGCGCGAACCCGCCGGAGAGATCACCGAAATGACCGGAGACGGGCGCCTGATCCGCATTCCCGTTGGCCTGCCTCAGGCATGAAAGACCCGCCCGGAGGGATCTCCGGACGGGCCATGTGCCTTTCGGGGGGGCGCTGATCAGATCAGGAAGGTCAGCGCCACGTTGACCAGCATCGCCGCGACGAAGCCGATGGGGGCGGCGCGCAGCAGCAGCCGGGTGAACAGGCCCGAACGCGTCGCGTCATCGGGGGCCGAGCCCAGGATCAGGCTGCCGCCCGAGGAGAAGGGCGAGATCGAGGTCGCCTGCGCCCCCACCACGATGGCGGTGAACATCAGCATCGGGCTCAGGCCGAACTGCGCGGCCAGCGGCGGCACCATCGGGAACAGCGCCGGCGTCACCACGCCCAGGGTCGAGGCGAACAGCGACATGATCGCGGCCACCACCCCGAAGCTGAGCGGCACCAGAGGCGCGGGGATCGTGTCGCCGATCCAGCTGGCCAGCTCGTTGATCGTGCCGGCCTTGATCGCGACCGAGATCAGCATCCCCATGCCGCAGATCATGATCAGCGTCGGCCAGGGCAGAGAGGTGATCGCCTTGCGTTCATCCCCAAGCTTCAGCATCAGCGCGATGACCGAGAAGACGCTGGCGATCAGGCCGATGTCGATCTTGGAGTTGATGTAGGTGATCGTGGCATTGGCGGGCATCGCCAGATGTGCCAGCGGACCGGCCAGAACGATGGCCATCATCACCAGGGTCAGCCACAGGGTGGCCTTCTGGCGCTGGTCCAGCGGCTCGGGGCGGGCGAAATCGGCACCAAGGCCGCCGATCTGGCGGTGACGCCCGCCCAGGAACAGCAGCACGGTGATCACCGCGACCGGCAGCAGGAAGGTCGCCAGGAAGATCGAGATCGAGTTCACGAAGGCGGCGTTGTCCGACAGACCTGCATTGGTCATCAGGCCGCGGAAGATGATGCCCGACTGGCTGGACATGAAGTTCGCACCGCCAAGCGCGCCGTAGTTCACGGCCATGCCGCCCAGGATCAGGTCCATCCCCGTGCGCTTGCACAGGATCAGGGTGATCGGGGCCATGAAGGCCAGCACGGTGTAGTAGCCCGCGCCCATGGCGGCGATGATCGTGGCGGTCAGGAAGATCGCGTAGGGCAGCAGCCAGGGCATTCCGCGACACAGGTACAGCAGGTGGCCGGCCAACTTTTCAAGCGTGCCGTTGACCATGGCGAAGCTGTAGAACAGGCAGACCGAGAAGATCACGAAGAAGATCTTCAGCGGCCACATGGCGATCACTTCGGAGGGTTTCATACCCATCACGAAGCTGCCGATGATATAGGCGAAGGCGATGGCGAAGAGGCCGATGTTGATCCGGGTCAGATAGCCCAGGACAATGGCGGCCACGATGGCCAGAACGACAACGAGGCTCATGTATTCCTCCCTCTCTCGTCGGTGATGTCAGTTGAAGCGGAACAGCGGGGCCGGGTTTTCGACCAGCACGGTGCGGCGTTCGGCGGGATCGGGCAGCAGGGCCTCCAGACGGGCCAGCTGGGCGTCGTAGCCGGTGGCGGCCTCGAAGCGGGTGTGCGGCCAGTCGCTGCCCCAGCAGAAGCGCTCCAGCCCGCCGCAGGCTTCGCGCAGCGCCGCAAGAGAGCGCGCGGCGGCGCTCGTGTCCTGGCCCGAACGATAGGGTGCCGACAGCTTGACCCAGGCGCGCGGTGTGGCGCGCAGCATCTCAAGCACCGCCGCATGAGCGGGGTTTGCCGGATCGATGCCGCCCTGGGGCAGGCCGAAATGGTCGATCATCACCGTGCAGCCGGCGGCGGCGATGGGCGGGGCGATGGTGGCGAAATCCTCGAAGGCGCGCTGGATTTCGACCTGCCAGTCCAGCGCGGCGAGGCGCTGGAAGAAACGTTGCCAGCCGGCATCGGCATAATCTTCGGGGGTCTTGCCGACCAGGTTCAGCCGCGCGCCGACAAAGCCCTGGTCGTTCAGCCGGGCAAGTTCGGCCTCGGAAATCTCGGGATCGACCACGGCGATGCCGCGCAGGCGATCGCGATGGCCCGAAAGCGCCTCGGCGATCAGCCCGTTGTCGGTGCCCAGAAAGCTTGGTTGCACCAGAACGCCGTGGCTGATGCCGGCGCGGTCCTGATGACCCAGCCATTCGATCAGCGTGGCGTCATATTCGGGCGTGTAGCGCCGCCCCTCGGCCATCTGCTGATCGGCGTTGAAGATATGGGCGTGGGTGTCGATGCCGGTGATCGCGCGGGCGGGCTTGGGGACGGTCATGGAGGAACCTTCTCGGCAGGTAAAGGAGACCCGGCCCGCTTCCGCCTGGAAGGGGAGGACGCCGGAGGCGGGCCGGGGGGTGGGGTGAGCCGCAGGGAGACCGGCTCGAACCCCAGGGGTGCCGCGTCGGGGGATGGCCGGCGCGGCAATGCTGTATCTTCAGCCGATCTGGCTGCGGTATCGGAACCGCTCTGCCGGACCGCTGGTCTCGCGCCACTCAAGGACCGTGCCATCCAGGGCGAAGGCGGTCCGTTCGATGCGCGCGATGGGGGCACCTTCGGGCAGGCCCAGACGCGTGGCCGTGGTGCCCTTGGCGGTGCCGAAACTCACCTCGTCCACAGCGCGGGCAATGAACTGGCCGAACCGGTCGAGGAAATAGGGATAGAGCAGCGGGCCGATGGCGGCCTCGGGGTCGCTCTCGAAGCCCGCGAAGGGGGCGTAGGGCAGCCAGATCTCCTCCGAAAGGAGCGGCTCGTCCGCGAAAAGGCGCAGACGCTCGATGCGCAGGACATCGCTGGTGCCCAGGATCGCGGCCACCGGATCCGGCGCGGTGACGCGGGCGCGGCTCAGCAGGCGGCTGGCGGGAATGCTGGGGCTGTCGCCGCCGTCGCGCAGGGCGAAGAAGCGGAACAGGCTGGAATCGAAGGCGGGTTTGCGCAGGAAGGTGCCGGCGCCCTGGCGTCGTTCCAGCAGGCCTTCGTCGACCAGCTGCTGGATCGCCTTGCGCACGGTGCCGACCGACAGGCCGCTGTCGCGCGTCAGCGCGTTCTCGGACGGAAGCGCCTGTTCGGCCTGCCATTCCCCGGCGGCGATGCGTGCCGCAAGGCGATCGCGCAGACGCATGTAGGCGGGCAGTCGGCTGTCTTCCTGGGCAGTCATCTCTGGCATTGCTCCCATCTCCTCGGGGGCTGGAGTATGCCCGGTAGGGGATCGAGTCAACTACTTCTATATAGAACTAGATAACAGAAGGTGTGTTTCCTTCAGGAAATCCCCTTCAAGTTGCTGAAATCGCAAAGGTCGCCCGGTCGAAAAAAATGGCCCGGGGCGCGCGGTCCCGAGCCGGTGTGCTGCTGCGGATGGGGCGGGGCCTAGCCGTAGGCGGTGGCGCAGCCGGTGCGTTCGGCACAGAACAGCTCCAGCGCCTCGGCGGGCAGGGCGGGCGCATAAAGGAACCCTTGGCCCTCGTGACAGCCCAGCCGGCGCAGCGCGCTTTCCTGATCGCCGGTCTCCACGCCCTCGACCACCACCTTCATCTGCAAGGATCGGCCCAGTCCGATGATCGCCTCGACGATGGGTCGGTCCAGTTCGGGCTGGGACACGAAGCTGCGGTCGATCTTCAGCGTGTCCACGGGCAGCCGGCGCAGGTAGGACAGGTTGGAGAAACCGGTGCCGAAATCATCCAGAGACAGCCGGAAGCCCAGGTCGCGCAGGCGGTCCAGCTGCTCCTGGATGCGGGGATTGGCGCCGATCAGCACGCCTTCGGTGATCTCGAATTCGAACTGGTCGGGGGACAGGCCGAAGCCTGCCAGCTCTGCCGTCACCTCTTCGATGAAATCGGGCTGTTGCAGGCTGACCGGCGACAGGTTGACCGAAATCCGCATGTCCCGCAGCGGGCCCTGACGCCAGCGTGCCGCCTGTCGGCAGGCCTGGCGGAAGACCACCCGTGTCAGCTCTCCGATCAGGCCGGCTTCCTCGGCGACGCGGATGAAGGCGCCGGGCATGATCAGCGTGTCGCCCTCGCGCATGCGCACCAGCGCCTCGGCCCCGACCACCCGACCGCTGTCGAAGGAGATCCTGGGCTGGTAATGCACTACGAAGGAGTCCCGATCCAGCGCGGTGCGCAGCCGGCGTTCCTGGCGCAGGCGTTCGTTGGTCTGGGCATTGAACTCGGGGCGGTGGAACAGGAAGGCGTTGCGGCCCGTGCGCTTGACCTCGTAAAGCGCGCCATCGGCGGCCGACAGCAGCGCCTCGCCATCGATCCCGTCATCGGGATACAGCCCGACCCCGATGCTGAGGCTGACATCGACGCGTCCCCCCGGCGTGCCCAGCAGCAGCGGATCGCGCGAGGCCTGAAGGATGCGTTGTGCCACCACGGCCGCTTCCCGTTCAGAGGGCAGGCGGGGCAGCAGGATGGTGAATTCGTCGCCCGCCCAGCGGCAAACCGTGTCGCCCTCGCGGACGCAGGCGCTCAGCCGGTCGGCCACCGCCTTCAGCACCGCATCGCCCTGGGCGTGGCCCTGGGCATCGTTGATCACCTTGAACCGGTCGATGTCGCAGAACAGCACGGCGCACTTGCTGTCATCGCGCCGCGCGGCGCGCAGCGCGGTCGCCAGCCGGTCCTTGAAAAGCGAACGGTTCGGCAGCCCGGTCAGCGCGTCGTGATGGGCCATAAACTCCAGCTTCCGGGCCATGGCGCGCTGTTCGGTGACATCGTGGAACACCAGCACGCCGCCGACGATCTCTCCGGCGCGGTTGCGGATCGGGGCGGCGGAATCCTCCACCGCGATCAGCGCGCCGCCCCGGGCATGCAGGGTCGAGCTGGCGGTCAGCTCCACCACCCGGCCCAGGCGCAGCGCCTCGGCCAGCGGGCAGGGCACCGGCGCGCCGGAGGGGTCGTGGACACGGAACACCTCGTCTACCGGACGGCCGCGCGCCTCGGCGGTGCTCCAGCCGGTCAGCTCTTCGGCCACCAGGTTCAGCTCCGTGATGCGGCAGGCGGCATCGCAGGTGATCACCCCGTCCCCGATCGAGCGCAGCGTGGTGCGCGCCAGCTCGTGCTCTCGGTGCAGGCGTTCCTCCGTGCGCTTGCGGGTGGTGATGTCGAGGATCTGCGACACGAAATGCGAGACCGAGCCATCGCCGTTGCGCACGGCGGCAGTGGACAGGATGCTCCACAGCGTCTGGCCACCACGCGTGGTATAGCGTTTTTCCAGCATGTAGCTGTCGCCATCGCCCGCCAGCAGCCGGGTGCGTTCGAACTGGTCGCGGGCCAGGTCCTCGGGGTGGCTGGGCGGGCGGAATCCCGGCTGCAGCATCTCTTCCCGGGAATATTCCAGCATGTCGCAGAAGGCGTCGTTCACCTCCAGGAACTGGCCGTGCCGGTCCATGATGGCCATGCCGACGGGGCTGTAGTTGAAGGCCACCTCGAAACGATTGCGGAAGGTGCGGGCCTCGTGTTCGGACCGGCGCTGCGCGGTGATGTCCCAGATGAAGACATGGATGCCCAGCAGGCGCCCGTCGGGCAGCAGCTCGGGGATGTAATGCGCGATCGAGGTCCGGTCGCCGCCCTTGTAGGGCATCGTGCGCCGGTAATTGACCGCCGTGCCGGCCATGGCCTGGTCCATGTAGGGGGCGACGACTGCCCGTTCCGATGCGGTCAGGATCGCATAGGCATGCTGACCGGTGAAGGGCTGGCCGGACTGGCCGAACCACGCGGCGGCGTCGTCGTTGTGGTATTCGACAATCAGGTCCGGTGTCAGGAAAACATAGGGAAACGGTGCCTGCCGCATGGCGTTCAGCATGAATTCAAGCAGACGTTTTGCCGGCATTGTCCCCTCCCATGCGGAATGTGTCCCGATATTCCTGTATATTGCTGATTGGCCGGACAGAGGCCAATGCATTATGCAGCACCCGTGATGGAAATGGCGCAACGTTGCATTTGGGAAAGGTTTTTCTGAGGAGCTTTGCGCTTGTTGGCGCCACGGCAGACCCTAGGATGGGGGCAAGGGGCGCCGATGCCCTCAACCCTACAGCCGACAGGAAGTTTCATCATGCCCGTGTCCTACGGCCAGCCCTCCGAGGCCGACCTGACCCATCTGCGCCGCACCTACGAGATCGCCTCCGAGGCGGCCGAGGGCGGCCAGCATCCCTTTGCCGCGATCCTGGTGGATGCCGGGGGCACCGTGCTGATGGAGCAGTCGAATGCCTTCATGCCCGACCACGACATGACCGGCCATGCGGAACGCGTGCTGATGACCCGCGCCGGCAAGGCCTTCGCGCCCGAGGTTCTGGCGGGGGCCACCATGTACACCTCGGCCGAGCCCTGTGCGATGTGCGCCGGCGCCATGTACTGGGTCGGCGTCGGGCGCATGGTCTACGGCCTGTCCGAGGCGCGGCTGAAGCAGATGACCGGCGATCATCCGGAAAACCCGACGCTGGATCTGCCCTGCCACCTGGTCTTCGAGGCCGGGCAGCGCGCGGTGGAAATCGTCGGGCCGCTGCTGGAGGACGAGGGCGCCGCCCTGCACGAGGCTTTCTGGAACAGCTAAGAAAATGGCCTGGCAGCAAGGTGTTGCCGGGCCATCCTCATGTTCTGCCTTCAGCCGATCCGGGCCAGCACGTCGGCCTTCAGGAAGCGCTCGATCACCAGCATGAAGGCGATCGATGGGACCAGCAGGATCAGCGCCGTGATCGAGGCGATCTGGTAGTTCCCCTCCATCGCGGCATTGTACATCAGCAGCGGCAGCGTGGTGATGTCGGGCACGCCCACGAAGAAGGTGCCGGTGAATTCGTCGAGCGAACTGAGGAAGACGAAGATCGCGCTGGCGATCAGCCCCGGCAGGGCCAGCGGCAGCGACACGGTGCGAAACACCGTCCAGCGCCGGGCGCCCAGGTTGGCGGCGGCTTCTTCCAGTGCCGGATCGACGGCGGCGAAGGCCGCCGAGGCGATCCAGACCGAGAAGACCATGCCCTGCATGGCATGGACCAGCACGACGCCCGCGAAGGTGCCGTTCAGCCCCAGCCCGTAGAAGATCCGAGCGATGTTCATATGCACCGAGATGGACGGAAAGGCCTGCGGCAGCAGGAAGAGGAACAGGAAGGCCATCCGCCAGGGCAGCCGCCCCCGCCCGAGCGCAAGGCCCGCCGGTACTGCCACCGCCAGCGACACCAGCACCGTCAAAGCGGCAATCAGGAGGGAATTCCAAAGCGATGCCATCGCGTTGCCCTGGGGCCGAAAGACCCGCTCCCAGAACGAGAAACCGTAGCTTTGCGGCAGCTTGGCGGGAAAGTACCAGGTCTCGGTGAAGGCCCAGAGCAGCAGGTTGGTGATCGGTCCGAAGATCGCCAGCGCCAGCGCGGCCAGGGCGGTTGCGGTCAGCACGGTGCGCAGCATCAGCGGTTCTCCTTCAGGCCCTGGCGCAGGTAGAACCAGGCGACCAGCCCGGTCATGGCATAGGCGATCAGCCCCAGGGCATTGGCCAGGCCGTAATCGCCATAGGCATTGATGCGCCAGGCCATGTCGACGGTCAGCAGCGTCGGCGTCTGGGCGTTGATCATCATCGGCACCGAGAGCACCGACATCATCGTCACGAAGCTGAGGATCAGCCCGGTGCCGAAGCTGGGCCGGACCTGCGGCAGCACCACGTCCCAGAGCAGCCGCAGCCGCGAGGCGCCGAGGTTGCGCGCGGCCTCGATGGTGGACCGGTCCAGCGCCGCCATGGCGCCGGCCAGCAGCAGCGCCACGAAGGGGGTCTGCTTCCAGACGAAGGTGATCACGATGCCGCGCCAGTCGAGGTAGCTGTGGGTGGTAAAGGGCGTCAGCAGGCCCAGTTCGACCAGGGCGTTGTTCATCATGCCGTTCTTGGCAAGGAAGGTGCGCATCAGCTGCGCGGCCACCACGAAGGGAATGAACAGCGGCCAGCGATAAAGCCAGCGCAGCACCGCCAGGCACCAGCGGTTTTCGCCCAGCGTCAGGTAGCCGGCGATCGCCGCGGCCAGAAACGCCACCAGCAGGGTCGAAAGCCCGACGATGACCAGAGAAAAGACGATATCGGCGGAATAGAATTGCCAGGCGCGCAGGAAATTGCCCGCGCCCCAGCCGCCGCCGTCCTCCTGCCGGAAGGCCGAGACCAGCGAAAAGCCCAGCGGATAGAGGAACAGCGCCGCCATCAGCGCCAGCGCGGGCGCGATCAGCAGCAGGGAAGCCTTGCGAGAGATCATGGGAGGGCCTTCGGAAATGGGGGGCGGCGCCGGGCCGCCCCCGATGCGGTCTCAGTTCGTGACCTGAGTTTCGTACTGTTCCAGCATGTCGGTGAAATAACCGCCCAGCGGGAAGGGCTTGGCGTTCTTCGCAAGGGTCTCGGGGGGGATGTCGGTGAACAGCTTGTCCCAGCTGGCCTGGTCCAGCACGCCCTGCAGGTGGCTGGCGTCGATCCCCGGGTACCAGTTGAACTTCTTCACGATGCCCTCGGCCTGCACCTCGGGAGAGGTCGCAAGCGCGATGAACTTCTTCGCGGCCTCGGCATGGGCGGCCTTGGCGGGGATCGCGTAGTAGTAGGGCTGGCCGGGCATCCCGGGTTCGGGCAGGGTGATCTTCAGGCCCGGGTTCAGGCGGCCGTCCTGCTGCCAGCTGTAGAACATGTCGACCCAGACCGGACCCATGGCGATCTCGCCCCGGTTCAGCATGTCGAGGGTGCCGGCATTGCCGGGCGTGAAGGTGACGGACTGGTCGAAGGTCTTCAGCGCGGCAAAGGCCTTGTCCCAGCCGGCTTCCTGCGCCTTGTCGTAGGGCCCCTTCATCAGCACATCGGCATCACCACCGAAGGCGTAGATCCAGGCGGTGGTGAAGGCCACGCCCGACATGCCGTTCTTGATGCCGTTGTAGCCGAAGGCGCCCTTGTGGGCCTCGGCCCAGTCGCGGATCCCGCTCATCGAAGTGGGGACGTGATCCACCAGCGCCGGGTTGTAGGCGATGGCGGTCTGAGAGATGAACATCGGCATCACGTAGCCGTCGACATCGGTGCCAAGGGCGTTCTTCGCCACGTCGCTGGTGACCAGCTTGCCGGTGTCGATATCGTCACGGTACTTCATCAGAAGCCCGTCCTTGACCATCTCGGCGGTCTTCAGCTGGGCGGTGACGATGACATCGGTGTCCCAGCTGTCCTTGGCCTTCTGGGCGGTCAGCTTTTCCAGGATCGCCTGGCTGCCGGCGTCACCGGGGCCGGTGCCCACGACATTGACGGACCAGCCGGGGTTCTGCGCCTCGAACATCGGGCCCAGATAGTCGGTCACGTAGTCGACCATGTTCTGGCTGCCGCCGGTGGCGACATAGAGCGTGTCTTGCGCCTGGGCGATGCCGGTGCCGGCCAGCGTCAGGGCGAGGGGCAGCAAAGTCTTTGCAATTTGCAGTGCCATGGTGTTTCTCCAACGGGATCAGAGGGTGGGAATGGCAGCCATTGCCGCCTCTTGGCCGGTCACGGACGTCTGGGATCTTGCAGGAAACAGACTAAGCGCCGTGGCCGGTACATGCAGGCCGACCGGGGTGCCGGCCTGATGTCTTTGCGGGGCGTCCACCAGGATTCGGTCGTCTCCGACAGCGATCTCGTGACGATAGGCAGAGCCCAGGTAGAAGGCCGAGACGACCTGCCCAGACAGCGCCAGCGCCGGGCCCGGCGCGGGGCCAAGGCGGGCGGATTCGGCGCGAAACAGGATCTCTGCGGGGCCCTCGGGGGTGCCCTGGGGCGCATGCAGGCCGCCGGTCGGCAGCGTGCCGTTGCCGGTGCGCAGAAGGCCCTGTTCGACCCGCGCCTCCAGCCGGTTGCCAAGGCCCATGAAGCGCGCCACGTAGGGGCTTGCGGGCTGGTGGTAGATCTCTTCGGGGGTGCCGGCCTGGGCAATGCGGCCCTGTTCCAGGATCACCACGCGGTCGGCCATCGACATCGCCTCTTCGCGGTCATGGGTCACCAGGATCGTCGTCAGCCCGAGGCGCTGCTGAAGGGCGCGGATCTCGTGGCGCATGGTGGCACGGATCCCGGCATCGAGGTTCGAGAGCGGCTCGTCCAGCAGCAGCACCGGCGGGTCGATGGCCAGCGCGCGCGCCAGCGCCACCCGCTGGCGCTGCCCGCCGGAAAGATCCTGCACCTTGCGCGCGGTCAGATCGCCCAGCCCCACGAGGGCGGCCATCTCGGCCACCCGGGCGCGGATCTCGGCGCGGGGGCGGCGGCGCAGCTTCAGCCCGTAGGCGATGTTCTGCGCCACGCTCATATGCGGCCAGAGCGCGTAGCTCTGGAACATCATCGCCATGCCGCGGGCCTCGGGGGGCGTGCGGCTCATGTCGGTGCCACCGACGCTGATGCGGCCCGCGCGCACCGGAACGAAGCCCGCCAGAGCCCGCAGGATCGTCGTCTTGCCGCAGCCCGACTGGCCCAGAAGCGCGATGAATTCGCCCGCCCGAACCTCCAGCGACAGGCCCGCGATGACATCGCGCCCGCCATAGCCAAGATGCAGGTCGCTCAGCGAAATGCTGCGGCCAAGGTGCGGCTGGGCTTCGGTTTTCTGGATCATCGCTTCGCCTTCATGAAACTGCCATGGTCATCATGCACACGTGTTCAGATACGGGGCCTGCGTGACAGCGATGTGACGGGCCTGCGACGGGAAGGAGAATTCGACGTGACAGGGGAACGGCGGGTGACGGCGATGGATGTGGCGCGCGGGGCCGGGGTCTCGCGGTCGGCGGTGTCGCGGGCCTTCACGCCCGGCAGCCCGCTGGACGCGGCCAAGCGCAGCCGCATCCTGGCCGTGGCACAGGAGCTGGGCTATCGTCCGAACGTGCTGGCGGCGGGGTTGCAGGGCAAGGGGCGCTCCAACCTGGTGGCGGTGGTGGTGGGGCGGCTGCACAACCATTTCGACAGCGATTTCCAGGCCATCCTGATGGAGGGGCTGGCGCGGCGCGGCAAGTGGCCGCTGGTGGTCGCGGGCGACCCCGAGATGATCGAGGCCGATATCCTGAACGTGCTGGGGTTCCCGCTGGATGCGCTGATCGTGCGCGGCGGGTCGGTCAGCGCGCCGGTGGTGGATTATTGCGCCAAGCTGGGCATCCCGCTGGTGGTCTCGGGGCGGGTGATGGCGGCCCCTCGGGTGGATTGCGTCTGTGGCGACAATGCCGGGGGGGCACATCTGGCGGTGGCGGCATTGCAGGCGCGCGGACGGCGCCGCATCGCCTATCTGGGCGGCCCGCCGCAGCTTTTCTCGGATCAGGAGCGGCGGGCGGGCTTTCAGGCGGCGATGGCCGGGGCCGGGCTGGTTCCCGTGGCCGAGGACAGCGCCGATTACAGTTTCGAGGGCGGGCAGGCCGCCGCCCTGCGGCTGCTGGCGCGCGCCCCCGGTCTGGACGGGCTGTTCTGCGGCAATGATGCCATGGCGCTTGGCGCCATCGCGGCGCTGCGCGACCAGGGGCGCCGCGTGCCGCAGGACATCTCGGTTATCGGGTTCGACGACATTTCCATCGCGCCCTGGCCCGGCATCGACCTTTCAACCCTGCGCAATGATGCCGCCGCCACGGTGGCCGAGCTGCTACGCCTTCTGGAAACCCGGCTGGAGGATCCCTCCGGCCCTGCGCGGGTGGTGCGCATTCCCACCCGTTTCATCGCAAGGAATACCCATTGAATACGACGTCCCTGGTCTCTGTCTGGCTGGCCCCCGCCGATCCCGAAGCCACGGCCCTTCAGGCCGAGATCGACCGTATCGCCGGCATCACCGGGACCGAGGCTTTCCGCCCCCATGTCACCCTGTTGGGGGATATCGCGGTGCCGCGCGCGCGGCTGTCGCAGGTGCTGCGGGATCTGGCGCGGTTGCCTGCGCCGGGGCCTTTGGTCCGCGATCTAGCGGGCGAGGCGACACGCTTTCGGGCGCTCTATCTGGATCTGGCCCCCTGCGCGGGGCTTGCGGCCCTGCGGCAGCGGCTGGAGGCCGCCCTGCCGGAGGTCGCCCTCAGCGATGCCTTCCGCCCGCATCTGTCGCTGGGATACGGCAACAAGGCCCATGCCCGGCTGGGCACGGAGCGCGAAAACCTGAAGGGGTGGACGGGAAAGGCGCTGCGGCTCGGGGCGGTGCAGCTGGTGCGCTCGGCACAGGATGTGCCGGTGGCGGACTGGCAGGTGCTGGAAAGCCACCCGCTGGGATGAGGATCCGCGCCCGGGACAGTGCCCCCGGGCGCGGGCATTCTTCAGCCGTCGATCTGGGCCAGCAGGCCGTCGATGTCCGGATCATAGCCGCCGACATCGGCGATCTTGCCGTCCTTGCCCTTGTAGAGCAGGTAGGGCGTGCCCTTGATGCCCTGCGCCTGCATCCAGGCGTTGTTGGCCTTGACGGCGGCCACGGCGGCCTCGTCCGAGGTGTCGCCCTTGATGCTGCCCTCTTCCTGGGCTTCGTCGAACTTGCTTTCGTCCTCGGCCAGGGCTGCGGCGGGGTCCTTGGCGGCCATGATCGCCGCCGCCTTGCCAAGCGAGCTTTGCTTCAGGAAGCCGGCCTGGATGATGTGGACCTTGACCTTGCCGGCCTCGACCGCCGGTTTCAGGTCGTCATAGGTCTTGTGGCAGTAGATGCAGTTCGGGTCGAACAGGATCCACAGCTCCTTGGGGGCGTCTTCCTTGCCCCAGACATAGCTTTTGGTCTTGTCGAGGGTGGCAAAGTTCTCGGCGGCGGAGGGCGGCTGGGGCAGCACGCTCTGGCTGGCCAGCTGCGTGGTGTTCTGCCCGTCGCTGTCGATGATCATGCCCTGCATCAGGTATTTGCCGTCGGCAGAGGCGTAAAGGATGGTGTCCTTGTTCGGACCCAGTTCGATGCCCAGGCCGATCAGGCCGGCGGGCGCCTTGAAGGCCTTGAGGATCTTGGCCTTGCCGCCGGTCAGCTTGTCGACGGTGGCCTTGACCGGCGCGGGCACGTCGATGGTCTCGACCTGCGGGGCGGCGGCGGGGGCGGCGCTCTGGGCCAGTGCGGGGCCGGCAGCCAGGCCCGCGGCCAGGATCAGGGGAAGCGCGGCCAGGCGCAGGCCGCGGCCTGCGGAGGGAAGTTTCGCCATGGGAGTCGTCTTTCGTGTTTGTCCGGAACGCCCGCCGGGCGGGCTTGGCCCCGGTTGTGCTGGCCGGGGCTCCGGGTGTGCAATGCACATTCCTTTGATCACGCCCTGCACGGGGTGTTTGGGCGCCGTGCCGCGCGGATACCGCTGCGGCAGGGCCGAAGGACTGTGCGGGGCCTGCCGCCCGGGGGCGGCAGGAAGAGGCCCGCGCCGGATCTGGCGCGGGCCGATGGGCGATCAGTCGAAGGCCCAGTCGGACCGGAACTGATAAAGCCAGGTCTCGGTCAGCGGCTTGCCGTCCAGCGCCATGTACATGCGCAGGTCGGTCAGCTGGCCCTCTTCCAGCGCCAGGTCGAAGTTCGCCCGCCAGATGTTGCCGTTGGGCACCGGCTCGGCGAAGGTGCGGCTGACCGTGCCGTTGGAGGCGGTGACCATCACGTCCGGGAAGACGCCGTAGGGGATCTGCTTCATCACCTCGGGGCGGTCGAATTCCACCGCGAAGTGATAGACCCCGGCGGGACGCGGGTGGCCGGGCTGGCCGCCGCGCCCGATCCGCGTGGCGCGGGTCTGGGCGATGTTGGTGGCCGGGAAGGGCTCCGTGTTCTGCCAATACAGACGGTAGTGCAGATCGTAGCTGTTGCCCTTGACCGAGGGGGCCTCGGGCACCCAGAAGGCGCCGATATTGTCGTTGATCTCGTCGTCGGTGGGGATTTCCATCAGCTGCACGGCGCCCTTGCCCAGCGGCGCCAGCGGCTCCACCCAGAGCGAGGGGCGGCGGTCGTAGAAGACCCCGTCCTGGTAGTGATCGAAGTTGCGGTCGCGCTGCGACAGGCCGAAGCCGCGCGGGTTCTCGTCACCAAAGGCGGCGACGCGGGTCGCATCTGGGTTGTTCAGCGGACGCCAGATCCGCTCTCCGGTGCCGCTCCACATCGACAGGCCGTCGGAATCGTGGACCTCGGGGCGCCAGTCGATCAGCCGGTCGCGGCCGTATTCGCTGAACCAGAACATCGAGGTCATCGGCATCAGGCCCAGGCGCTCGACATCCTCGCGCAGGAAGACCTTGGCCTCGACCTCCATGATCACGCCCTTGGTGCGGTCCAGACCGCGGGTCATCTTGATGCGGTAGGCGCCGGTGACGCTGGGCCCGTCCAGCAGCGCATGGACCGTGACCGGGCTGTCGGGGGTGCCGCCGGGCTGCTGCTCGATGTAGAATTCCTTGAAGTCGGGGAATTCCTCGGGGCCGTCGGGGATCGCGGCATTGATCACGATGCCACGCGCCGAGAGGCCGTACTGGCCATCCGCTCCGATGGCGCGGAAGTAGCTGGCGCCCTGGAAGGCAACCCAGTCCTGCTTGGTCCAGTCGTCCTCGGTGTACCATTCCTGCAGGCGGAAACCGGCAAAGCCCGCATCCGAAGGCAGCTTGCGCGCCGGGTTGTCCGCCGGCATGTCGAAGAGCGCGGGGTTGTAATGCACTTCGCTGCTCTGGCCGTTCTCGACCACGAACATGCGCACCCGCTTGGGCGCGTACATGCCGAGCGGGAAGAATTCGAGCGGATAGCCCTTCACGTCACCGGTGTCGGGCTGGCCCGAGAAGCGCGCGGTGGCGGTGTGGAACTTCAGCTCGCCGTGGCGCTGGTAATTGATCTGCTGGACGATCTCGGGATCGGGCATCATCGGCGGCTCGTAGGGCGCCTGGGCCATGTCCTTGGCGCGCTGGATCAGCGCGTCGAAGCTGAAGGGGGCGGCGGCGTCCTGGGCCTGCTGCGCGCGCAGGGGCAGGGCCGGCAGCATCAGACCGCCGGCCAGAAGGGTCGCACTGCGCAGGAGCGTTCGTCTGTTCATCATGTCGGTGTGGTTTCCGGCTTTTCACAAGGATGTAACTCTGGCCCAATACCTAGGGCGGGCCGAGCGAAATACTCAAGATCCCTCATCGCCGGGGAAGCGGGAAACCTTTCTGAAACACCTAAAGGTTGATCATTTCCGTCCCCAGGACCGGCCCGGCATGGCGGATTGATGCCAGAGGGCTTGCCCCCGGCGATCTCCAGGAGGGCTTGCCGCAGTGCGGCGATACGGCGCGGTGCGCCACTGAATTGCGGCATGTGCGGCCCCGGCGCAGTCCCGGAGGCATATGGAAACGGCAAATTTCCGCCTCGGCGCCCCGCTGCTGCATATTCAACGTAGGATTGCGGACTTTGGGGCGCCCGGGAAATGGGCGACGGCGCCCTGGGCGCGGCAGAACCCGCCGGGGCGGGCCGGTTCTGCCGCGATCGCAGGGCGTGCCAGATAGCGGACCGCCGCTCAGCGCATCAGCATCCCGCCGTCGACCGCGTACTGGCTGCCGGTGACATAGGCCGAGGCGTCGGAGAGCAGGAACAGCGCGACCTCGGCGGCTTCCTCGGGCAGGCCGGGGCGGCCCAGCGGAACGGCGGCCATCACGGCGGCCTCGAACCCCGCGCGGAGCGCCGGATCAAGGGCATCGCGAAAGGCGGTGGCGACGGGGCCGGGCACCAGGGCGTTGACCCGGATGCCCCGGGGCGCCATCGCCCGCGCCCAGGAGCGCACCGCAGCGATCAGCCCGGCCTTGCTGGCACCGTAGAGCGCGGTGTCCGCCGCGCCCTCGTAGGCGCTGCTGGAGGCCGTCACCACCACCGAGGCGCCGGGCCGCAGCTGCCCCTGAAGCCGGGCGAATTGCAGCATCGGCCCGCGCAGGTTCAGCGCGATCAGCCGGTCGAACCCCTCGGGCGTCAGGGCTTCGGGGGGCGCGACCTCGGCCCGGGCGGCATTCAGCCAGAGCCCGTCCAGCGCCCCGGCCCGCGCGGCCAGGGCGATCCCGGTGTCGGGATCGGCGGCGTCATCCGCCAGCACCTCCACCCCGGGGCCGAGGTCGGGAAGGTCGGGCCCGCGCCCGGTGACCAGCACTGTGCCACCCGCATCGCGGATCGCCCGCGCCCCGGCTCGCCCGATCCCCCGCGTGCCGCCGGTGATCAGGATGCGCTTGCCGGCAAAGCGGCTCATTTCGACATCGCCTCAAAGCGCATCGGGTAGCGTTCTCCGACGATGCGTTCCGGCGCGAAGGTGTCGGACAGGCGGTGCAGCGCGGCTTTGGGCAGGGAGAGGGCGGCGGCGGCGACGTTCTGCTCCAGATGCGGCAGGGTGCGGGCGCCGGGGATCGGCGTGATGTCATCGCCCTGTGCCAGCACCCAGGCCAGCGCCACCTGGGCGGTGCTGACGCCCAGATCCTGCGCGATCTCCTCGATCACCGCCACGAGGCGGTGGTTCTGCGCGGCCATCTCGGGCTGGAAGCGGGGCAGCTGGTGGCGGAAGTCATCCGCCGGCAGCGCCGCCGCATCGCGGATCGTGCCGGTCAGGAAACCGCGCCCCAGCGGGCTGAAGGGCACGAAGCCCACGCCCAGTTCCCGGCAGGTCTCCAGAACGCCATTGCCCTCGACCTCGCGGCTCCAGAGGGAATATTCGCTTTGCAGTGCAGCGATCGGATGGGTGGCATGGGCGCGGCGCAGCGTCTCGGCCGGAACTTCCGACAGGCCGAGCGCGCGCACCTTGCCCTCTTCGACCAGCCGGGCCATGGCGCCCACGGTTTCCTCGATGGGCACGTTCGGATCGGCCCGGTGCAGGTAATACAGGTCGATCACCTCGGTCCCGAGCCGCTTCAGCGAAGCTTCGGCTACCGCGCGGGCATTGGCGGGGCTGCCATCGGTGCCGGTGATCTCTCCGAAATCGGTGCGGGCGCGGTTGTAGGTGAAGCCGAACTTGGTCGCGATCACCACCCGGTCGCGGAAGGGCTTAAGCGCGCGGCCCAGCAGGACCTCGTTGCGGTGCGGCCCGTAGACTTCGGCGGTGTCGAAGAAGGTGACGCCCAGCTCCACCGCGCGCTGCAGCGTGCGCTCCGAGGTGGCCTCGTCCTGGACACCATAGGCCTGGCTCAGGCCCATGCAGCCCAGCCCCAGGGCGGAAACGGTCAGCGGGCCAAGAGTACGTTTGATCATGGGGATCTCCTTTTCTGTGCCCCCGGGATAGCGCCGCAGCGTTGTTAAGATAATCCGTGCAAATCTGATCGGGTCGTTCTAGAAAACCGCACAATGGATCGCGTACATCTTTCCCGCCTCGTGGTGTTCCGCGCCGTTGCCGATTGCGGCAGCTTTCGCGGTGCCGCCGACCGGCTGGCGATCGCCCCCTCGGCGGTCAGCCAGGCCGTTGCGCTGCTGGAAGAGGGGCTGGGCGTGCGCCTGCTGGCCCGCACCACCCGCCGGACCCGCCCCACGGAGGAAGGCGCGCGGCTGCTGGAACGGGTGGCGCCGCTGCTGGATGCGCTGTCGGAGGCGATGGCAGAGGTGGCCGAACGCCCCGAGGTGCCCTCGGGCCCGTTGCGCATCACCATGCCGCTGCTGGCCGCGGATGAGGTGGTGATGCGCCGCCTGCCGGATTTCTGCGCCCGCTACCCCGAGATCGAGCTTGAGGTGCGCACGTCGGACCGGTTCGAGGATATCGTCGAAAGCGGCTGCGATGCCGGTCTGCGACTGGGCGAAAGCCTTGAGGCCGACATGATCGCGGTGCGCGCCAGCGGGCCGCGCCGGGGGGTGATCGTCGGCGCCCCGGCCTATTTCGCCCGCCATCCCGCTCCGCAGGTGCCGCGCGATCTGGCGCAGCACCGCTGCATTCGCCGCCGCTTCGACAGTGGCCGGATCTACCGCTGGGAGCTGGAGAAGGACGGACGCGCGCTCAGCGTCGATGTCACCGGCCCGCTGATCCTGCCCCAGCAGGAGCTGATCCGCCATGCGGCGCTGAAGGGGCTGGGTCTGGCCTTCGTCTTCGAGGACGTGGTGGAGGAAGACCTGCGCGCGGGCCGCCTGATCGCGGTGATGCAGGACTGGTGCCCGCCCTTTGATGGCTTCTACATCTACTACCCGTCGCGCCGCCAGATGCGGCCCGCACTGCGCGCCTTCATCGACTTCTTCCGGGTCTGAAGCCCCGGGCGCGACCCTCGCCGCGCCCGGGATCCTGGGGTCAGGGCCGGAAGTCCGGCAGGACGCCTTCGGCGCGCAGCACGACTTCGGCGGCGGCGCGGGCGTCCTCTCCGGCATCGTGGTGATCAAAGCTCAGCCCCAAATGCGTCTTGAGAGAGGCGAGCCCATGTCCGCCATTTCCGGTCAGCTCGGGCCAGGCGTTGCGCGCGACGGTGACGCTGTTCTGCCAGATCCAGCCCGGTTCCTCGGCGCCGGCGGCCTCGGCGGCGGCGCGCACGGCGCTGCGGTCGAACCCGGAATGCTGGTAGATCGTCAGCCGCTTCAGCGCGCTGTCCAGCAGCGGCAGCAGGGTGGCGAAATCCGGGGCCCCCGCCACCGTCGCCCCCGAGATCCCGTGCAGCCCGGTGAAATCCCAGCGGGAGGTCTTTGGGTCGACATAGGTCGTCCAGGTCTCGATCGTGTTGTCGGGACGCACGCAGGCCACGCCGATCTGGCAGATGCTGGCGCGGTCGTGGTTCGCAGTCTCGACATCAAGGGCGACAAAGCGGAACGGGCCGGTCGGGAAGGGCGTGCCGGGCCAGTCCAGATCCGCCACGGGATCGGGCAGGTCATCGGCGCCGGTGCTCTGGCACCACGCGATGCAGCTCTCAAGATAGCTGCGCGCCTCGGCCGAAAGGCGTCCGACACCGGCCAGTCGGGCCAGTTCCAGCGTCGGATCGGAGCCGGTGCCCAGGGCTTTGGCGTGGCCGTGCCAGAGGTCGGCGATCTCGGCGCGGGAAATGTCGCGCAGGCCGCGATCCAGGCCGGGGCGGAAGGCGATCCGCTCGCTCAGCGTGCCGGGGCTCCACAGGAAGGTCACCTCGCCCTCGGGGTGCTGTTCCACCAGATCCAGCGCCTGCTCGACCCGCTCCGAGATCCGCTTGCCCAGACACTGCCAGCCATGCAGCGCGGCGATCCGCCGGGTCAGCAGCAACAGCGGCATCGGGCCTTCGCGGTCGACGATCCCGGCGATCAGCGTGCAGAGCCGGGGCAGGTAGTCGCGATCAAAGAAACGGTCGGCCTCTGCTTCCGTCTCCGCCGGACTGTCCATGGGCGCGGGTTCGGTCGGTTCCTCGGGGGGATGCTCCCATTGCGCGCGGGCCTCGGCCTTGGCGCGTTCGGCTTCGGCCCGGGCGGCGCGGTCGGCCTCCAGATGGTCGCTCAGGGTTTCGTGCAGCCGCTCTGCCACGGCGTCGGGCGTCTTGAACCAGTCGGTCGACCAGACCCGGAAGATCGCCCAGCCGAGGTTTTCCAGCACCGCCTGGCGCACCTTGTCGCGATCGCGCGCGGTGGCCGAGCTGTGATAGCTCGCGCCGTCGCATTCGACCCCGGCCAGGTAGACCCCGGCATGATCGGGGTGCACGACGCCCAGGTCGATGCGGAACCCCGAAACGCCGATCTGCGGACGGATCTGCCAGCCGCGGGCCTCAAGCGCCGCCTTGATGGCGCCTTCGAAGACATTCTCCACCGGCCCGAGGGACCCCTCGTCCTGTGCCGGCAGCGCCACCGGGCCGCGTGCCGCGAAATCGAGGAAGGCCTTCAGGTGCTGCACCCCAAGCGCCCGTGTCCGGCTGAGGTCGATCTGGTCGGCCCGCACGGAGGCGAAGACATGCAGTTCCTGGCGGGCCCGGGTCACCGCGACGTTCAGGCGCTTTTCGCCCCCCGTGCTGTTGAGCGCGCCGAAGACCATCGACAGCTTGCCCGCCGGATCGGGGCCGAAGGTGATCGAGAACAGCATGACATCGCGTTCGTCCCCTTGGATGTTTTCCAGGTTCTTGACGATGACAGGTTCTTCCCGAGAATCCTCGAAAAACCATTCCAGATCGGGATTTGCGCGGCGTTCTTCATCCAGAAGGTCAAGGATCAGCCCCTGCTGTTCCGCGTTGAAGGTGATGACGCCCAGGGTCGGACGCTCCCCCTCCGGCAGGCCCAGCCAGTCCAGCAGCCGGCGCACGGTGTGGCGCACGATGGCGCGGGCCTCGTCGGCATTGGTGCGACCCTGGCCGCGCCCGTAGGTGCCGTCGATCTGGTGCAGCTTGACCGCCTCGGAGGCGGTGTGCGGCGAGGGGAAGGTGACCAGCCGGCCATCGTAGTAATGCCAGTTCGAGAAGGCGATCAGCGCCTCGTCGCGGCTGCGGTAATGCCAGTTCAGCTGCTGGGTCGGGATCCCGGCCGAGGCAACCTCGTCAAGGATCGAGGCCAGGTCGCGCTCGGTCTCGGGCAGGTCTTCCTCGGTCTCGTCGGTGCGGCCGAAGAAATTGGTCGGCGGCAGCTGCTTGGGGTCGCCGACGATGATCGCCTGACGGCCCCGCGCGATGGCGCCGACGGCATCCCAGGTGGTGATCTGGGAGGCTTCGTCGAAGATCACCACGTCGAAGGCGGCCTGTCCGGCGGGCAGGTACTGCGCCACCGAAAGCGGCGACATCAGCACGCAGGGCGCCAGCCGGGTGAAGGTGTCGGGCATTTCCTGGATCAGGCTGCGGATCGGCATGCTCGGCCGTTGCAGCCCCAGCTGATGGCGCAGCGTCCCCAGCTCAGAGCGTTTCGGAACGCTGTCACGCGCCGGCAGCCCGTGGCGGATGCGGCGCAGCACCTGGGCGGCGGCCATCTCGGTCGCGCGGGTGTCGAGGGCGCGGAAGCGGCGTACCGCATCCTCGTGCGCCCAATGGGAAAAACCGCGCAGGCAGGGTTCGGCATCCATCGCCTGGGGCAGCCACCAGGCGGTATAGGCGGCGGCGAAGGCCTCGGGCGCGGCGCTGGACAGGCGGTTGTCCTCCAGCGCCTCGACCAGCGGGGTCAGGCCAGAGGCCCGGGCGCGGGCGCGCACGGCGCTCCAGCGGGTCCAGTCGGTCAGGTGATCGCGGTTTGCCAGCGTGTCGGCCAGCGCCTGGGCCATTTCGCTCAGGCCGATGTCGGCGGGGTCGCGCCCGGCGGTGTCGGCAAAGGCACTGGCGGCGCGGATCCAGTCGGCATGGCTTGCGGCAAAGGCCTGACGCGCGGTGCTCAGCGCGGGATGGCTGCCGGTGGCGATGCGGGTCCGGGTCTGTTCCCAGAGCGCGGGATCCCCGACGGCGGGCGCCAGGGCGTCCAGCACCTGTGCCAGATCCCGCGCGGCACCCAGCCAGCGGCTCAGACGCTCGGGATCTGTTTCGGCGCCTTCGGTCACCGGGCAATCGGCCAGGACGGAGTCCGCGATCTGGCCGCGCAGGCGCTGTGCCTCCTGCAGGGCGGCAATGTCGCGCGCCGGATCGGCGGAACCGGAAAGCGCATAGGTTTGCAGCAACTTGCGCACCGAACCTTCTGCAAAGGACGAGAAGGGCCAGATCTTCGTCTGGGCCTGCCGCCAATCCATGTCCAGCCGTTCCAGCGGGATCGAGGCCAGCCGGTCCATCGGATAGCGGGCGGCAAGGCCGCTCTCGGCGCTGTGGCAGGCCTTCAGCAGGTCGTGGAAGTCCTCTCCGGCGCGGGTCAGCTGCGCCACGTCCCGTTCCAGCGCCCAGCTCAGGTCCTCGGGGGGATCGCTCAGCACGGCAAGGGCGCGCAGCGGCGCCAGGGATTCGACGCTGGCCTCGGGGTCATGGGTCAGCCCGGTCAGCCCGGAAAGCGTCGCGGCGGCCTGGCGCAGGGCTTCGGTGGCGCGGGCCAGTTCGGCGGTCTGGTCCAGCAGGGCGGCCTGCCAGGCGAAGGACCAGTCCTCGGCGGTGATCAGCGGCAGCGGCGCGCGGGCCGAGACGATCTCGTGGCAGCGGGCCAGATCCTGTGCCAGCCGGAGCAGCGCGCCATAGGTTTCCGCATCGTGGCAGTCCTTGTGGGCGAAGCGCAGGGAGAAGGGCGCGGCGCCGCCGGCAGTGCGCCCGATGGCCTGGAAGACGCTGAAGCCCTGGGTGCCGGGACGATGCAGCGCGTTCACATAGGTGTTCAGCTGGTCGCGGGTGACGGACAGACCCTCGGTGACGCGGATCCATTCTCCTTCAGAGCTGTCCGAAGCGCGATCCCAGCTGCGGCCCAGCTGGTCCAGCACCGACTTGCGGTCGGCCTTGCTGGAATGCAGCTCCAGCACCGCATCGGCCAGCCCGTTGGCCGAGAGACGCCGGTGCACCACGTCGAGCGCGGCCGATTTCTCGGCCACGAAGAGCACGGTTTTCCCGACCGCGAGGCATTGCGAGATGATGTTGGCGATGGTCTGGCTCTTGCCGGTGCCGGGCGGGCCGATCAGCACGAAGTCGTGGCCCTCCTGCGCGGCAAGCACGGCGGACAGCTGCGAGGAATCCGCCGGCAGCGGCGTGAACAGGTCCTTCGGCGCGATGCGGCGGTCCACGTCGACGGGCTGCGGCAGGCCGGGGGTGCCTTCGGCCAGGAAGGGTTCGGTCGGGTTGTCGACCAGGTGGCGCACCAGCCGGCTTTCGCGCAGGCTGTCGGTGCGATCGACAAGATCCTTCCACATCAGGAACTTGGCGAAAGAGAAGGTCGAAAGGGCCAGATCCTCGACCACTTCGAACCCGGCAACGTCGCGCACGCGGCGGCGCAGGATGTCGAAGATGCGCGGCAGGTCGTAGCCGCTGTCGTCGCGCGGCAGATCGCCCTCCAGCTCGGGGATCTTCAGGTCGAAGTCGCGCTTGAGGAATTCCAGCAGCGTGGCGTTGAAGCGCACGTCATCCTCATGGGTCTCCAGCAGGAAATCGGATTGGGCGGAACGCCGGGTCAGCTTGACCGGGATCAGCAGAAGCGGTGCGCGGTAGCTGCGGGTATCCCCCTCGGTTTTCTTCCAGCGCAGGAAGCCTGCGGCAAGGAAAAGCGTATTGGTTCCACCCTCTTGCTGGTCACTCTTCGCGCGACGGTAGAGCTCTAGCAGGCGGTTCGCAGTGTCGCGGCCGGTCAGCGGCACGGCGATCTGGCCGCGCGCAAAGGCGTCACGGGCGACCTCTTCCAGGATCTGCGGCTCCTGGCTGGCCAGCAGGTCGCGGTTGCCCAGCGGGTCCTCGTCCTTCAGCGGCAGGGCGCGGAACTTGTGCCCGTCCGCCAGCTTGTCCTCCAGCGCGGACACATCCGGGCAGAGCAGTGGCAGGGTCTGTTTCGTGTCGCGGAAGTTCAGCAGCCGGTTGCGCAGCGACAGGTCCAGCAGCTTGCGTTGCCAGCGCGAAAACCGGTCATCGGCGGTGGCGGGCTCTTCCTCGATCAGCTCTCCGGGCAGCGCGCCCAGATCCAGCGGGCGCGGCAGCGCGGCGGGGCTGGCCGCGATCTCCTCGACCGTCTCGTCCTCGGCGATGCGGTGGCTGGCCAGGGGGCGGATGCGGGCGGCACGGGCACGGCGGATGTCGACCGCCAGGCGGAAGTTGTGCTCATTGCGCTCGGCGGTCAATTCGCGTGCAACCGCAACGGCTTCCTCGAAGCCGACAGAGGGGCGCCGGGTCAAGAGCGTGGTCTCGAGCATCACGAATTCGCGGGCATCGACGGCCTTGCGCACGCTCATGACGTCGGGCTCGGTGACGGAACCGAAGTCGCGCGGCTCCAGCCAGACGCCGGTCCAGGCGTGATCTTCCGAGAACAGGATGACCGGGTTCAGCCCGGCGGCCTCGAAACAGGCGGCCAGCAGCAGCGCGCTGTCGAGGCAGGTCGCAAGCCCCTCGGCATGGATGCGGCCCGGGTCGCGGATCTTCTGGCCGCGTTCCTCGAAGGAGGCAGGCGGCACCGCATAGGTCAGCCCGAGGCCCGTCGCCGCCGACCAGATCGCCCCGGCCAGCATCCAGGCGCGCCCCGGATCACGGCTGAGGTAGCCATCGATGGCGCCGCTGTGCCCGCCGGCTTCCAGCAGGCGCCCGGCCTCTTTCAGCAGCGCCGCCACCACCGCGTCGTTCGGAGAGACATGGGCAGCGAGCAGATGTGCCATCTCGCCGATGCCGCCCCATTCGTCGCGGGCCAGCATCTCGATCGGGCGGGTTTCCTCGAAGAGGATGTGATCCTCATGCGTGACCTTAAGATGCAGACGGCCCTGTTCCGCCTCGTTCAGACCGCCCAGCAGGGCGGTGTCGACCGGGGTTTCCAGATCGGTGATCTGGCGGCTGTCCCCCGGTGCCAGCCGGTCCAGCGTCCAGGTCCGGGGCCGGATCAGCGCCGGGGTGCTGTCGAGCGTGACTTCCAGACCCTCCAGCGCTTCGGTGCCGGAATTGGTCAGGCAGAGCGACTGGAGAACCGAGACCCCGTTCTGCGACGAGGCGAAATTCACCCTGGCGGTGGTCGCGAAGGCGACCTCCAGGCGCAGGTCCGTCTTTTGGTCCTGGTCCGGGCTGGGGGTGTCGAATGCGGTGTCGTCCAAGATCAATGCCCTGTCATAAGTCAATGTAAATGCAACACATGATTGGATCGAGCCAGGAAAGGCGCCGCGCCGGGGTGCATCGTGAATACGGTTTCCGGTTCCCCTTTTGTGCCTCTATGGACGAGGCCGCAAGAGGCGATTCTTGCCCATGGTGTCACAAATCCGGTGCCCCGGCGGGAATTGGCGGCTCGCCAGGGGGCCAATGGGCGGGATGCCGTCTGATGCGATTATCGGAAAGGCAGTTTTGCGGGGGCGGCCCGGCGGTGGTCTTCCGGGGCAAAGCCGGGCAGGCTGGCCGCAGGCAGCAAAGGATGGAGGCCGCGATGCCCGCAGGCGTGCTTGATCTGATCGGAGGGACCCCGCTGGTGGCGCTGGATCGGATCCATGAGGGACCGGGGCGTATTCTGGCCAAGGCGGAATTCCTCCAGCCCGGCGGCAGCGTCAAGGACCGTGCGGCGCGCGCCATCCTGGAGGCCGCGCGGGCGGACGAGCGGCTGGCCCCCGACATGCCGGTGGTCGAGATGACCAGCGGCAACATGGGCGCGGGTCTGGCGGTGGTCTGTGCCGCGCTTGGCCATCCGCTGATCGTCACGATGTCCGCCGGCAACAGCCCGGCCCGCGCAAAGATGATGGAGGCGCTTGGCGCCCGGGTGGTGCTGGTGCCGCAGGTTGATGGCGCGCCGGGGCAGGTCACCGGGGCCGATGTCGCTGCCGCCGCCGAGGCGGCGCGCCGCCTGGCCCGTGACACTGGCGGTTTCTACGTCGACCAGTTCAATGCCACCGAGGGGATCACCGCCCATGAGCGGACCGGGGCCGAGATCCTGGAACAGGCCGGCGGTCCGGTGGCGGGCTGGGTGGCGGCGGTTGGCACCGGCAGCACCTTCCTGGGCGTGGCTCGGGCGCTGAAACGGGCCGATCCTACCACGCTTTGCGCCCCGGTAGAGCCCAGGGGCAGCGAACCGCTGGCGGGCCATGCCATCGTCAAGCCGCGCCATGTCCTTCAGGGCACCGGTTACGGGCTGGTGCCGCCGCATTGGCAGCCCGGGCTGATGGACCTCGGGCTTGCGGTCACGGATGAGGAGGTGGCCGAGATGCACCGCGCCCTGGCGGTGCGCGAAGGGCTCTATGTCGGCTATACGGCGGCGGCCAATGTCTGCGCCGCGATCACGCTGCTGCGCTCGGGCCGTCTGGCGGAGGATGTGATCGTGGCGACAGTGCTTTGTGACACGGGGCTCAAGTACTGAGCGAGGGACGCGGGCGGCCTGAACCGCCCGCGACGGGATCAGGGTTTCGGCACGCCGGTGGCGTAGTCGTCCCAATGGGTGATGATGGTCTGGGCAAAGGCATTGCCGACCAGGAAGGCGTTCTGGGTCGCCGGACCGTAACCGCCGGACTTGGCCGCCAGCGACTCGGCGGTGGTCTGGCCGTCATGGGCACGGTCGAAGTTCGAGGCCGTGCGCAGCACCGCAACCCGGTCGAAATCCAGACGCCCGGCTTCGGCGGCGCGCTTGAGGCCTGTCAGCGTGGCGTTGTCTTCCATCTGGCTCATGCAGTAGTCGGCCTTGCCATCGGTGAGGAAGGCGGTGTGGCGCGCGACCTCTGCCGCGGTGATCGCCCCGTGCCAGTAGGTGTCCGAAGAGACCGAGGCGCAGACGGTGACCGCGGGCGCGGCCTTGGCCGCCTCCTGGCTGTAGAGGGCGCGATAGGCCTTGGCGGCGTCGCCGTCGCTCAGCGCCACGTCCTTGGTCGCCGCGAAGGCGTCCTGCACCAGATCGGCGTTCAGGGCGAAGACCTCGGTACCGGCGGACCAGCCGGGCTTTTCATCGGGGGCCTTGGCGCCCAGCTCGACGATCTGGCTGGGCCAGTCGGCGGGGGCCTCGCGGCTGTCGATGAAATGCACGAGACCGGTATCGACCACGTAATCCGCCCAGGCGGCCCCGCCCAGGGTGCCCTTCTCGGGGTTCACCCCGGCGATCCCGGCAATGATCACATAGGTCTGGCGCAGGTCCACCTGGTCCGAGAAGCCCACCGCCATGGCCGAGGCCGCGGCATTTGCAAAGCCCATGGTGGTCGTCATTTCGCACAGGTCTGCATTGCAGTGCAGCGCGTCCGCATCCGCCGGAAGGCCGGGGATCTTCACGCTTTGCGGCAGGTCCAGCCCGGAGAGCCAGGGCTTGGCCTCACCGCCGAACATGGTGATGACCAGCACCTTGGGGGCGATCGGGTCTGCCATGGCCAGGCCGGGCAGGGTCAGCGCGGCACCTGCCAGAAGAAGGGATTTCAACGACATCGAGGATCTTCCTGAAGTAATGGGGCAGGGTGGGAACATGGCCCTGCCAAACGGAGCGGGACCCTAGGAACAGTTCCGATCCGCCGCAAGGGGCGCTCAGACGCTGCCCTCGCGTTCGATGACCAGAACCCGCGCAATGCCCCGGGGGGCGGCCACGTGACGGTCGCCTTCGCGGGCATGGAAGATGTCGCCGGCCTCCAGGCGATGGGTCAGGACATGGCCGTTTTCCTCGGTCTGCATGTCGACGACGCCGTCCAGCACCACGAAAACCTCGGGGCCGTCGTTGATGTGCCACTTGTAGGGCGCATCGGTCCAGTGCAGGCGCACGGTGGTCGCGCCGGTAAAGGTCTCGATCAGCATGGCATCCCAGGCGGTTTTGCCCGAGAACTGGCGGGGGGTGATCTTTTGCATCCGGTTGCTCCTGTTGCTGGGCCGGTTTTGCCATGGGCCGCCCCGATCCGTCACCTTGCAGATCGTCGGAAGATGATTGCCAAACGCTTGAATTGAAATGGACCTTGATCCCACGAACAAACGCCTGCTGGCGCTGCTGCAGGAAGACGCCCGCCTGAGCGCGGCCGAGCTGGGCCGGCGCGTCGGCCTGTCGCGCCCGGCGGTGCAGGGCCGGATCCAGGCGATGGAACGGGCTGGCATCCTGCGCGGCTACCACGCGGAAATCTCCGGCGCCGGGCTGATCGAGGCGGTGATCCTGATGACCATCGCCGAGCGGCCCTGCGACCGGGCCCTGCAATGGCTGCGCGGGCAGGAGGGCGTGACCTCCGTTTTGTCGCTGGCCGGAGAGATCGACGCCCTGGCCCGGGTCACGGTGCCCGATCCGGCGGCGCTTTCGGCGCTCGGGGACAGGATCCTGGCCTCGGGACTGATCGCTTCGGCGAAAACCCATGTGGTGCTGCGCCGTTACGGCGGCTGAAGTCGCAGCGCGCTGGCAATAATCTGCCGAGCGGGCAGAAAAATCGGACCTGCGGGAATTAATGGATATTGTGACGGTCAATTCATCGTGAGCGGCGGAGCAATGGCTCGCGCGGCTCTCCGCATTGGTCATTACGGAGTGCACATGACGGATCAGAGCCTGGCCGTGGAACGGGATTTCATGCCGCCGAAAATCATCTACGGCCTTTACGCCGTGGGATACTTTGTCGGCATCACCTATCTTGCAGGCGTTATTTTCGCCTATATTTCAAAGGGCAAGGATGAGGTGGTCGATACCCATCTGCGGTTCCAGATCCGGACCTTCTGGATCAGCCTGCTGATCAGCATCCTGAGCCTGATCACGCTTTTCATCGGGATCGGCGTGATCCTCTATCTCTTTCTGCTGGTCTGGGGGCTGACCCGGATCATTTCCGGTTTCCTGCTGGCCAATGAGGGCAAGCCGGTCAGCGGATCGCGCTATCTGGGCATTCTGGCGATCTGATTGGAAAAGCGGGCAGGGTCCCGTCCTGCCCGAAAGGCCGCGCCGCCGGGGCCTAGCCGAAATCGACGCGGGCGGATTGCATCAGGTCGAGCAACCTGTGGGATTCCTCCCGGCTCAACTCGATATGGACCTGTCCGGTTTCGGTCAGGGCCTCCAGGCGGCAGCCGGTCAGCCGCCCGTCTGCATCGCTGTCCATCCGGGCGCCGATGATGCGCTTGATGGCCAGCGTGTCGGAGGGGGTGGTCATGGGGCGCTCCTCTCTCAAACACCCACCGGAAGGATATCCGGCCCTCTCTTCATAAAGGTTACAGGGTTAAAGCGCGCTTAATAATTGCGCGTCCGGCCTGCGACCTTGGTCCTGACGCCAAGCCGCGTCGGTGGGCAGGCCATAGCGTGGCGGGGCTGTGATCACATTGCGATGGACGGCGCGGCAGCGGCCGGACTAGGCAGGGACATGGCCTTCACACTCAAGCAGCTTCGCTATTTTGTCGCCGTGGCGGAAACAGGCACGGTGTCGGGCGCCGCGCAGGCGCTGGCGATTTCGCAATCCGCCGTCACCGAGGCGATCCGGGAGCTGGAGGCGGATCTGGGTCTGCCGCTGTTCACCCGCCATCCGCGGGGGCTGGAGATCACCCAGAAGGGCCACCAGTTTCTGCGCCATGTGAATGCCATCCTGGCCAGCGTTTCGGATGCCCGCCAGGCGCTGAGCGAGGAGGGCGCGCCGCTGACCGGGCGGCTGCATGTCGGTGTGACCTCGCTGGTGGCGGGCTATGTGCTTTCGGACATCCTGGCGCGGTTCCGTCGCTCCAACCCGCAGGTCGAGGTGACGGCGCTGGAGGACAGCGGCGATTACCTGGAACACCTGCTGGTGGGCGGAGAGCTGGACGTGGCGGTCATGGTCACCTCCAACATGCGTGATCGCATGGCCCTGCATTCCGAGATCATCGACACCTCTCCCTACCAGCTCTGGCTGCCGAACGGGCATCCGCTGGCCACCCGGCCCTCGGTCTCGATCGAGGATCTGGCGGAAGAGCCGATGATCATGCTGCGGGTGGACGAGATCGAGGAGGCGACGGCGCGGCTGCTTGCGGCCTTCGGGGCGCGGCCCCGGGTGGCCTTCCGCACCCGCTCGGTCGAGGCGGTGCGCTCTCTGGTGGCGACGCGGGCGGGAATCGCCCTGCTGCCCGAGCTGGTCTATCGCCGCTGGTCGCTGGAAGGCGACCGGATCGTGTCGCGCGATGTCTCCGGAAGCCTGCCGGTTGTGCAGGTTGGAACCGTCTGGCGGCGGGGTGCGCCGTTGTCGCGGGTGGCGCGCGAATTTATCCAGGCGGCGCAAATCCATAAGAACGCGAAGTAATCCTTCGCTTTCGGTTTTTCCGATACCCGCGACCTGAGAATTGAATTTGTGGCAACGGCCCGTTTTGCCAAGGCTTCCCTTCAAGAGAGCGTGAGGCTCTCGCTGCAACAGGGATCGCCAAGATGAAACAGATTTACTCCGGCTGCGTCGCGGGTCTGGCGCTGGTGGCCGCCTCTGCCCTTCCTCTGTCGGCTGCCGACATGCTGAAATCGCTGGGCCCGGGAGAGGGCAGCGTCTCGATCGTGGCCTGGCCGGGCTATATCGAGCGCGGAGAGACCGATCCCGCCTATGACTGGGTGACCAAGTTCGAGGCCGCCTCGGGCTGCAAGGTCGAGGTCAAGACCGCCAATACCTCGGACGAGATGGTGGCGCTGATGAACGAGGGCGGCTTCGACCTGGTGACGGCTTCGGGCGATGCCTCGCTGCGGCTGATCGCCGGCAAGCGGGTGCAGCCCATCAACACCGCGCTGATCCCCGACTGGGACAAGGTCGACGACCGGCTGAAGGACGCGCCCTGGCACACCGTGAAGGGGGTGCATTACGGCACGCCCTTCATGTGGGGGCCCAACGTGCTGATGTACAACACCGAAGCCTTCCCCGAACCGCCGACCAGCTGGAACGTCGTCTTCCAGGAGATGACGCTGCCCGACGGCAAAAGCAACAAGGGCCGCGTGCAGGCCTATGACGGGCCGATCTACATCGCCGATGCCGCACTTTACCTGATGGCGCATCAGCCCGAGCTGGGCATCACCAGCCCCTACGAGCTGACCGAGGATCAGTATGCCGCCGCCCTTGATCTGCTGCGCACCCAGCGGACGCTGGTGTCGCGCTACTGGCACGACGCGATGATCCAGATCGACGATTTCAAGAACGAGGGGGTGGTGGCCTCGTCCTCCTGGCCGTTCATGGTCAACCTGCTGGCGGCGGACGGGGTGCCGGTGGCCTCGGTCATCCCGCAAGAGGGCGCGACGGGCTGGGCCGACACGCTGATGCTGCACAGCGAAAGCGAACATCCCAACTGCGCCTACATGTTCATGGAACATGCGCTGAATTCGAACCTGCAATCGGACCTCTCGGTCTGGTTCGGCGCGGTGCCGGCGGTGCCCGCGGCCTGCACCGATGGCTCGGGGATGCAGACAGAGGAAGGCTGCGCGGCCAATGGCGCGGGCGATTTCGACAAGATCAAGTTCTGGCAGACGCCGGTGTCGCAATGCGATGCGGAAGGCGGCTGCGTGCCCTACTACCGCTGGGTCTCGGACTATATCGGCGTGATCGGCGGCCGCTGATCCCGTTCGCCCGGGGCCGCGATCCGGCCCCGGGACCACCGAGTGAAAGTTGCACCATGACCGATGCTGTCACCTTCCGGGGCGTCTCGCGCCATTTCGGGGATGTCCGGGCCGTCGATAGGGTCGATCTGGCGATCCGCGACGGGGAATTCTTTGCCATGCTGGGGCCATCGGGCTCTGGCAAGACCACCTGCCTGCGGCTGATCGCGGGCTTCGAACAGCCCACCGCCGGCGAGATCGAGATCTTCGGAACTTCCGCGCGGGGCGTGCCGCCCTACCTGCGCAACGTGAATACCGTGTTCCAGAACTACGCGCTGTTTCCGCACATGAACGTGCGCGACAACGTGGCCTTCGGGCTGCGGGTGCGCGGCATGGGGCGGCGGGAACGCCACGCCGCCGCCGAAGAGGCCCTTGCGCTGGTCGAGCTGTCGGGCTTCGGCGCCCGCCGCGCCGGAGAGCTGTCGGGCGGTCAGCGCCAGCGCGTTGCCCTGGCGCGCGCGCTGATCAACCGGCCCCGGGTGGTGCTGCTGGACGAACCGCTGGGCGCGCTTGACCTGAAACTGCGCGAACAGATGCAGGAAGAGCTGCGCGCGCTTCAGGCGCGGCTGGGGCTGACCTTCGTTCTGGTGACCCATGATCAGGACGAGGCGCTGTCGCTGGCCGACCGCGTTGCCGTCTTTGCCGAGGGGCGCATCCGCCAGCTGGGCACCCCGGCGCAGATCTACCGCCGCCCGGCCTCGCGCTTTGTGGCGGATTTCGTGGGCTCGTCCAATGTCATCCCGGCCGAGGTCGCGGGCATCGGCGCGCCCGGCCAGTGGGCCTCCCTGCGGCCCGAGGATATCCGGCTGGATCCGGCGGGGCAGGCGGCGCGGGTCACCGGGCGCTTCTTCCATGGCCGCGTGACCAAGCTGACGCTGGAGCTGCGCGGCCAGAGGCTGAGCGCGCTGATCCCCGCCCAGCAGGCCGCGCCCGAGGCGGGAGCCGAGGTGCGTATCGCCTGGTCGCCCGAGCATCTGCACCTGCTGGAGGCCGAGGCATGAGCACAGAGGCCCCCGCGATCTTCGCGCCGCGCCCCGGGCTGCTGCCGCGCCTTGCGGATCGCCTCCTGCGCCGCCCGCGCATGTTCGTCTTCCTGATGGTGCTGCCGATCACGCTCTGGCTGGGCATCGTCTATGTCGGCGCCCTGATCGCCCTGCTGATCCAGAGCTTCTTCTCCATCGACGAATTCTCGGGGATGGTGGTGCGGGAATTCACCCTGAAGACCTACGGGGAGCTGCTGCGGCCCGCGAACCTCGACATCCTGCTGCGCACGGTGGTGATGGCGGGGGCGGTGACGCTTGCGGCGGCGGTAATGGCCTTTCCCATCGCCTATTTCGCGGCCCGCTATGCCCGGGGGATCTGGAAGGCGCTGTTCTACGTCGGGGTCATGCTGCCGCTCTGGTCCAGCTACCTGGTCAAGGTCTACGCTTGGAAGCTGGTACTGGCGAAAGAGGGGATCCTGAACTGGATCTTCGCCAAGCTGCACCTGACCTGGGCCCTGGACGCCTTCCTTGGCCTTCCGGTGATCGGCGGCAATTCCCTGTCGGTCAGCTATGCGGGCACCTTTCTGGTCTTCCTCTATATCTGGCTGCCCTACATGATCATGCCGCTTCAGGCCGCGCTGGTACGCGTGCCCCCCGGCCTGATCGAAGCCGCTGCCGATCTGGGCGCCCATCCCGGCCAGAGCTTTCGCATGATCATCCTGCCGCTGGCGCTGCCGGGCATGGTGGCCGGGTCGATCTTCACCTTCTCGCTGACGCTGGGGGATTACATCGTGCCGCAGATCATCGGCAATTCCCGGCTGTTCCTGGGGCAGGCGGTCTATCTTCAGCACGGCACCGCCGGCAACATCCCCCTGGCCGCCGCCTTCACCGTGGTGCCGATCGTGGTCATGGGGCTTTATCTCTGGGGTGCCCGCCGGATGGGAGCTTTCGATGCCCTCTGAGCGCCGCCCGCCCCTGGCCCTGACCCTGGCCGCCGCCGCGGGGCTGGTCTTCCTGCTCGCGCCTATCGCGCTGATCTTCCTCTATGCCTTCTCCAGCGAGGAGAAGAGCTTTCAGTGGCCGCCCCCGGGCTTCACCGTGAAATGGATCGGCGTCACGCTGCACCGGCCCGATGTCTGGCAGGCGCTTGGCCTGTCGCTGAAGGTCGCCGCGATCTCGACCGTGGTGGCGCTGGTGCTGGGCACGTTGACGGCTGCGGCGGTGTCGCGATCGCGCTTCTTTGGCCGCGAGGCGATCTCGCTTCTGGTGATCCTGCCCATTGCGCTGCCGGGGATCATCACCGGCATCTCGCTGCGCTCGGCCTTCGCGCTGCTGGACGTTCCCTTCAGCACCTGGACCATCGTGCTGGGCCACGCGACCTTCTGCATCGTCATCGTCTACAACAACGCCGTCGCGCGGTTCCGCCGTACCTCGGGCGCGCTGATTGATGCCGCGATGGATCTGGGGGCCGACGGTCTTCAGACCTTCCGGATGGTGATCCTGCCCAATATTGCCACGGCGCTGCTGGCGGGCGGGATGCTGGCCTTCGCGCTCAGCTTCGACGAGGTGATCGTGACCACCTTCACCGCCGGCAACCAGACGACCCTGCCGATCTGGATGCTGGAAGAGCTGGTGCGCCCGCGCCAGCGTCCGGTGACAAACGTGGTGGCCATGGCGGTGGTGATCGTGACGATCCTGCCGATCCTGGCCGCCTATTACCTGACCCGTGACGGCGCGCAGACCGCCGGTTCCGACAAATAGAGAAGGACCCCAACATGGACACCCAGATGCTGATCGGCGCCCGGCTGGTGACGGGCACGGAAACCGAGGAAGCGATCCTTGATCCGCGCACCGGCGAAGTGATCACCACCCTGCCGGAGGCCTCCATCGCGCAGGTCTCCGAGGCGGTGGCCGCAGCGCAGAAGGCCTTCCCGGGCTGGGCGCGCACCACGCCCGCCGTGCGCTCGGGCTACCTGCTGAAGATCGCCGAGCGGATCGAGGCCGAGGCGGAAAGCCTTGCGGCACTTGAGGCGCTGAACTGCGGCAAGCCCGGCGCCCTGGCCCTGGGGGACGAACTGCCCGCCATCGTCGATTGTTTCCGCTTCTTCGCCGGGGCCGTGCGCTGCATGACCGGGCCTGTGGCGGGCGAATACCTTGAGGGGCATACCTCGATGATCCGGCGCGATCCCATCGGCGTCGTCGCCTCCATCGCGCCCTGGAACTATCCGCTGATGATGATGGCCTGGAAGCTGGCCCCGGCGCTTGGCGCCGGCAATACCGTGGTCTTCAAGCCCTCCGAACAGACCCCGCTGAGCGCGCTGGCCATGGCCCGGATCTTTGCCGAGGTGCTGCCCGAAGGGGTGGTCAACATCGTGCTTGGGCGGGGCGAGACGGTGGGCTCAGCGCTGATCAACCATCCCGGGGTGGCAATGATCTCGCTTACCGGGGATATCGCGACGGGGCGCAAGATCCTGGAGGCCGCCAACAAGACCATCAAGCGCACCCATCTGGAACTCGGCGGCAAGGCCCCGGTGCTGGTCTTCGACGATGCCGATCTTGAGGCCACGGTCGAGGGGCTGCGCGCCTTCGGCTATTACAACGCCGGGCAGGACTGCACCGCCGCTTGCCGGATCTACGTGCAGTCCGGAATCTACGACCGTTTCGTGGCCGCGCTCAGCGATCAGGTTGCCTCGATCCGCTACGGCGAGGGCGATGACAGCCTGAACGAGATCGGGCCGCTGATCTCGCTTCGTCAGCGCGACCGGGTGGCCAGCTTCGTCGCCCGCGCCCGCGAGGCCGCCCATATCGAGGTGACGACCGGCGGCGCCATCCCCGAGGGGCCGGGCTTCTTCTACCAGCCCACCGTCATCGCCGGTGCCCTGCAAAGCGACGAGATCGTCCGCCGCGAGGTCTTTGGCCCCGTCGTCTCGGTCACGCGGTTCGACAGTGCCGATCAGGCGATCGACTGGGCCAATGACAGCGATTACGGGCTTGCCTCCTCGGTCTGGACGCGGGACGTGGGCAGGGGGATGCAGGTGGCCTCTCGGCTGCAATATGGCTGCACCTGGGTGAACACCCACTTCATGCTGACCAACGAGATGCCCCATGGCGGCATGAAGCAATCGGGCTACGGCAAGGACATGTCGAGCTACGCGCTGGAGGATTATTCCGCCGTGCGCCATGTGATGATCGCCCACTGAGGGCGCCTTGCGGACATGAAAAAGGGGCCGCTGTCACTGCGGCCCCTTCTCACTGCGCGGATCGGAATCGGCTTACTCGGCCGGGAGGCGCCAGGCCTCGCGGTCGATGTCGAGGTCCGCGTAGTCGTCGGGGTTCAGCAGCGGGCGATCCACCCCGGCCTTGAGCTGGCCGTGGAAGTCGCGCAGCAGCCGCAGCGCCACCGGGAACAGCATCATGATGACCAGCAGGTTCACCAGCGCCAGCACGCCCATCATCGGGTCCGAGAAGAAGAAGACCGAGGTCGCGCCGGGGGCGACCGCGCCCACGAAGACGATGACGATGATCGCCATGCGGAAGACCAGGATCGCCACCGGGGTCTTCCACAGCACCGTCAGGGCATTTTCGCCCAGGTAGTAGTTGTAGATGATCGAGGAGAACGAGAAGAGCAGGATTGCCGCCGTCAGGTAGTACTGCGCCCAACCGCCCAGCAGCGAGACCAGCGATTGCTGGGTCAGCACCACGCCGTCGATGTTTTCCGCCCCCGGCACGTAGACATCGCCCAGCAGGATGATGAACGCGGTGCAGGAGCAGATCACAATGGTGTCGATGAAGACCGAGAAGGACTGCGTGATGCCCTGGCTGATCGGGTGGCGCACCTCTGCGGTGGCCGCCACGTTCGGCGCCGAGCCCAGGCCCGCCTCGTTCGAGAACAGGCCGCGGCGCAGGCCCTGTGCCAGCGCGGCGCCCATGCCGCCGCCGACCGCCTGCTCAATGCCGAAGGCATTGTTGACGATGGTCATGAAGACATGGGGCACCTCTGCGATGTGCAGCAGGATGACCAGCAGCGCCAGTGCCAGATAGCCCACCGCCATGATCGGCACGATCACGTCCGAAGCCTTGGCGATGCGGTGGATGCCGCCGAAGATGATGATCCCCGAGGCGATTGCCAGCGCGATGCCCGACCACAGCCGGTCGATGCCGAGGCTGTCCTGGATGGCGCCGGCCACGGTGTTGCCCTGGAAGGCGTTGAAGCCCAGGCCGAAAGCCGCGATCAGGCAGATCGCGTAGATCACCGCCAGCCAGCGGAACTGCGGGCCAAGGCCGTGCAGGATGGCGCGGGCCGGACCGCCGCGGAAGCTGTGCTCACCGACCTTGCGCTTGAAAAGCTGCGCGATGGAGCATTCGACAAGGCTGGTCGCCATTCCGACCAGTGCCACCGCCCACATCCAGAACACGGCACCGGGGCCGCCCAGCGTGATCGCCACCGCGACACCCGCGATATTGCCGCCGCCGACGCGGCCCCCGACCGACACCAGCAGCGCCTCGCGCGCCGAGATGCGGTTGGGATCGGCGGAATTGTTCGCCCGGCTCAGCACCCGGAACATCCGCCCGAAGTAGCGGAATTGCACGAAGCCGGTGGCCAGGGTGATGAAGCAGCCGAAAACCACCAGGATCGGGATCAGCGACCAGCCCCAGGTCAGGTCTCCGATCTTGCCGAAGATCATTTCAAGAAAGTCCATGCGTCCTCCAGGGTCTGCGCGGCCCGGGCCCCGGGCGCGATTTCGGCGCACACTAGGCAGCGCCGTCGGGAATGCCATTTCACTAGCTTGCACCCCCCTGTCGCTCCTTGATACGGAAAAGCATCAACTAGCGAAGGATGGGCGAATGTCGCAGGACTTGCCCCGCAATCTCAGGCTGCTGTGCAGCTATCATAAATCGATCGCCGAGGTGTGCCGGCAACTGGGGGTGAACCGCTCCCAGTTCAACCGTTACCTGAACGGCGATACCTTCCCCTCGCTGCGGCTGATGCAGCGGATGTGCGACTTCTTCGGCGTCGAGGAGGGAGAGCTGCTGCTGCCCCATGGCCAGTTCGCCGATCTGGTGCGCCTGCGTCCCGGGCGGATGGGGGCGACGGTGGAACGTGATGTCGTCTCGGCGCTGGCCCATGACATCCGGCTGGAATCGCAGCGCAGCCTGATGGCCTATACCGGCTACTATCGGGTCTATTACAACTCGATGTCCCATCCCGGGCAGATCCTGCTGGCGCTTGGCCGGATCTACGAAACGTCCTTCGGCATGAACGTGAAGATCATCGAGAGCGTCGGGCGCCCGGGGCGGCGCAAGTTCACCTGCAAGTATCACGGCGCCTGTTTCGTGCTGGGCGACCGGATCTTCATGACGGTGATGGAGATGCTGACCCGCAACGAGGTGATGCAGATCATCCTCTATCCCAGCTACAACAACCGCATCCGTCACCTGACCGGCGTGGTTTCAGGCGTGGCGGCGCGCGCCCCGCGTCCCCCCGCCGCGACCGAGATCGTCTTCGAATACCTCGGAGAGAACATCGCGCCATTGCCCGAGATGCGCCGCAGCGCGCTCTATGCCCCCGACAGCCCCGAGCTGCCCGAAGAGGTGCGCGAGATGCTGACCTCGGGCACGCAGCGGCGCGGTCCGCTGATCGAGGCGCCGCTGGCCTAGGGTCAGGCGGGCAGGGTGCCCGCCTCAAGGATCTGGTCCAGCAGTTCCCAGGTTGTCGCGGCCTCCTCGGCCGAGACCTTGCGGATCGCCTGGCCCAGGTGCACCAGCACGTGATCGCCGGGCGCCAGGCCTTCATCCTGCAGCAGGATCAGGCCGACTTCGCGCTCGGTCTCGCGGGCGGTGCAGAGGGCGGTCAGCCCGTCAATGCGGCACACCTGCATTGGAAGGGTCATGCACATCGGAAACCTCCTGAAGATGTCCGGGCCCGTTCAGGCTGACGCAGGGGGGGCCATCTGGCAAGGCCGTCGCAGGGGCAGGCCGGGCCCGTGCGGCAGCGCGTCGCGGGGAGGGCCCGGGATTTCCCGGTGTTTTGACTTGTGTTGCCGGTGGAATGGGCAAATGCTGATCCCGCTTCAGGTCATGCACTTGAAAATGCATTGATTTATGCAACTTAGCCGATAGCGATCACGACATTGCAAATTGCAAATGCGGCGCGATCGGACGGATCCTGAAGCGAGGGAACTGCACGGACGACATTGTCATGACGAGCTGGGCGACAGGCTTGCACGCGGCTGGCGGGGCCGGGATCACCACTGTTCTGGGGCTGGGCAACACGCTTCTGGGCGATGACGGCATCGGCGTGCGGGTGGCCGAGGCGCTTCTGGCCCAACGCGCCCCCGGGCTGCGCGCCATCGACGGCGGCACCATGGGGTTTCGTCTGGCCGATACGCTGGCCAGATCCGCCGCCTGCATCTGCGTCGATGCCGCCGATCTGGGCGCCGCGCCCGGCACCGTCCGGCAACTGAGCCTGGAGGATCTGACCGCGCGCTTCGCCACCGGCGGGCGCAGCTCGGCCCATGAGGCGGGGTTGCTGGATCTGCTGGGCCTCGTGCGGCTGGAAGGGCGCCTGCCGCCGCATCTGGCCATCGTGGCGATCCAGCCGGCGGTGCTGGACTGGGGCGAAACGCTCAGCCCGGTCGTGGCCGCAGCGCTGCCGCGCGCCTGCGAGATGGTTTTGCAAATCAGTCGGGGCTGGTCCGATGCAAAGTGACGATCCCTTCCTGCAGGCCCTGCTGGCCGAGTTGCGGATGCTGCTGGCACAGCTTCTGGAGAGCGGAGAGAGCGGACAGATCGACCTGCTGCGCCTGCCCATGGCGCCCGCCCAGACAGAGGCGCTACGCGCCCTTCTGGGGCAGGGAGAAATTGTGATCACACTGGAGGCCGAGGGGCCGAGCCGCATCGAGGAAACGCGGCTTTCCGGCGTCTGGTGGGTCGAACATCATGACCGGGCGGGGCATCTGGTGGCCCGCCTGCTGGAAGTGGCCGCCGTGCCGGAAATCGTTCCGGCGGCGGCCCCCGACATAGGCGCAAGCCTCGGGGTGCTCTCGGGGGAAGACGCTGGAAAGGCAGAGACATGAGCCAGAAGGACACCCTGGGACAGGAGCTGTCGCGCCGGGGCATCAGCCGCCGGGCACTGCTGAAATTCGCCGCCGCCGCCGCGACCAGCCTGGCGCTGCCCCCCTCTTTCGCGCCCGCCATCGCCGAGGAACTGTCGAAGGCGCGGCGCCAGTCGCTGATCTGGCTGTCGTTCCAGGACTGTACCGGCTGCCTCGAGGCGCTGACGCGCTCCGAGGCGCCGGGGATCGAGCGGCTGATCTTCGATTTCGTCTCGCTCGACTATCAGGAGACGCTGATGGCCGCCGCCGGCACCGCCGCCGAAGACGTGCTGAAGGCCGTCGCGCAGGAGAACCGCGGCAATTACCTTCTGGCGGTCGACGGTTCGGTCCCGGTGGCCGACAACGGGGTCTATTCGATGATCGGCGGGCGCAGCCCCATGGCGATCCTTTCGGAGCTGGCCGAGGGCGCGGCGGCGGTGCTGGCGATCGGCACCTGCGCGGCCTATGGCGGCATCCCCAAGGCCGCGCCCAACCCCACGGGCGCTGCGGGCATCGGCGCGCTGGTGGGCGGCAAGCCGGTGGTCAACATCCCCGGCTGCCCGCCGATCCCCGAGGTGCTGACCGGCGTTCTGGTGAACTTCCTGACCTTCGGCAAGCTGCCGGATCTGGACGCGCAGGGCCGACCGCTGGCCTATTTCGGCACCACGATCCACGATCAATGCTACCGGCGGCCCTATTACGATCAGGGCAAGTTCGCAAAAAGCTTCGATGACGCGGGCGCGCGCCAAGGCTGGTGCCTGTTCGAGCTGGGCTGCAAGGGACCGACCACGCACAACGCCTGCGCCAGCCTGAAATGGAACGGCGGAACCTCTTTCCCGATCCAGTCGGGGCACGGCTGCCTTGGCTGCTCTGAGCCCGATTTCTGGGACAAGGGCAGCTTCTATACCTCGCTTTCTGGGGGCGAGGGGCCACCCTGGGGGGCGGTTGCGGGGGCGGCGGCGGGCGGTGTCGCCATCGGCGGCGCGGCGGCCTTTGCGGCGCGGCGCGCCCGCGCCTCGGTCGAGCGGCAGCTGGCGCAGGAATGGAAGGCGCAGGAGGACGAGGCATGACTCTTCTGGATTTCGCACGCGGGCCCGCGCTGTATGCCGCGACGCTGATCATGGTCTGCGGGCTGGTCTGGCGGCTGACCGGGGTGGCGCTGCTGCCGTTCCGCCGCGATCTGGCGGCATCGGGGCCCAATGCGAAGGGGCGGGTCTCCGGGGCGCTCTGGCAGGTGGTCTCCCGCAGCTTCCCGCGCCGCAGTTTCCTGGGGCGAACCATGGTGACGGTGACCATCGGCTATGCGATGCATATCGGTCTGGCGGTCATCCTGCTGGGGGGCGCGCCGCATATCCTGCTGGTCACCCAGGCCACCGGGCTGGACTGGCCGGCGCTGCCGAAGGGGATCGTGGCCATCGCCAGCGGCGTGACGCTGGTGTCGCTGCTGCTGGTGATCCTGCGGCGGCTGACCCATCCGGTGCTGCGGCTGCTGTCCAACGTCGATGACTACCTGTCGATCCTGCTGACCCTGATCCCGGTGCTGACCGGCATCCTGCTGGCCGAGGAAACCCTGCTGCCCTACGAAACCCTGCTGACCTGGCACATCCTGTCGGTCGAGGCGCTGATGATCTGGCTGCCCTTCGGCAAGCTGGCCCATGTGGTCTTCGTCTTTGCCGGACGCGCCGCGCTTGGCGCCCGGCAGGCCAGGAAAGGAGCCCTGCAATGAGCCCGATGCCCCCGTCCCGCGCGCCGAAGATCGCCCCCGCGACCCGGCGCATCGCCGAAAGCCGCAGCCAGGAGGACCAGACCCGTCTGGATGCCGCCATGCGCGGCTTCATCACCGATTTCGGCCCCGAGGCCGCCACCTGGATGGAAGCCTGCCTGCATTGTGGCCAATGCGCCGAGGCCTGCCAGTTCTACGTCGAGACCGGCGATCCGAAATACACGCCGATCTGGAAGATCGAGCCCTTCAAGCAGGCCTACAACCGCCAGATGGGCCCCTTTGCGCCGCTGTTCCGGATGTTCGGACTGACGCCCAGCGTTTCCCTCGGGCAGCTCGAACACTGGCAGGAGCTGCTTTATGACAGCTGCAACATGTGCGGGCGCTGCACCATGGTCTGCCCGGCGGGGATCGACATTGCCGATCTGGTGGAAAAGGCCCGCCACGGCATGTTCGACGCCGGGCTCGTCCCGCCCGACTATCTGGGCGCGCTGGCCGGCAAGGAGCGCGAGACCGGCAGCCCCTTCGGCATCGCCCCCAACGCGATGCGCGACAGCCTGCTGGAGATCGGCGAAAAGCACGGGGTCGAGATGCATGTGGACGAACCCCGGGCCGAGGTGGTCCCGGCGGTCTCGTCCATCGACCTCAAGATGTATCCCGATTCCATCGCCGCGACCGCGAAGGTGCTGAACCATATCGGCGTCCGCTGGAGCTTCATGACCAAGGGTTTCGATGCCGACAACGTCTCGCTGACCGCGGGGGACCGGGAAGGCCAGAAGATCGTCACCGAGGCCATCGTCGCGGCGGCGACGGATTGCGGCGCGCAGGTGCTGATCATGCCCGAATGCGGCCATTCCTACACCGAGATGCGGTGGGAGGCCGCCAATACCGTGGGCCATGCGCTGCCGTTCCGGGTGCTGCACATGTCGGAATATCTGGCCGAGGCGCTGGAGGCGGGCCAGTTGCACCTGCGCCCGGTGCCGAAGGACGGGCAGGGCCATGGCGTCACGTTCCATGATCCCTGCCAGGTGTCGCGGCGCAGCGGACGTTCGGATGCGCCGCGCCGGATCATGCAGGCCCTGGGCCTTGATCTGCACGAGCTGGCCGATCATGGCCCCGACAGCTGGTGTTGCGGCGGCGGCGGCGGTGTCGCGCTGATCGGGCGGGCGAAGACCCTGCGCAACCACGCCTTCGACATCAAGAAACGCCAGGTCGCGGAAACCGGCGCCGACACGGTCTATGTGACCTGCACCGGCTGCCGTCAGACCTTTGAACACGGCTTCAAGGATGCCGGGGCCGAAACCGGCGTCGGCAGCCTGCTGGACCTCGTGGCCGAGCAGCTGGACGAGAAAGAGAAGACCTCATGAGCAAGACCATCGTTGTCGATCCGCTGACCCGGATCGAAGGCCACCTGCGGATCGAGGCGGGCGTGGACGAGACGGGCAGGGTGATCTCGGCACTCAGTTCCGGCACCCAGGTCCGCGGGATCGAGATCATCCTGAAGGGCCGCGATCCCCGTGACGCCTGGGCCTTCGCGCAGCGGATCTGCGGGGTCTGCACGCTGGTGCATGGCCTGGCCTCGGTGCGTGCGGTCGAGGATGCGCTGAAGATCGAAATCCCCGAGAATGCCCAGTTGATCCGCAACCTGATGGCGGGCTGCCAGCTGGTGCAGGATCACGTCATGCATTTCTATCACCTTCAGGCGATGGACTGGGTGAACCCGGTTTCGGCGCTGAAGGCCGACCCGGCGGAGGCCGCGCGGATCGCGGCGGCGCAGGATTATCCCGAAAGCTCTCTGTCCCATTTCACCGCCGTGCAGGCGCAGCTGAAGACGCTGGTGGACTCGGGCCAGCTGGGCATCTTCCGGGGCGGGTTCTGGGATCACCCGGGTTACCGGCTGTCGCCGGAGGTGAACCTGATCGTCCTGTCGCATTACCTCGACGGGCTGAAATGGCAGCGCGATGTCGGCAAGATCATGGCGATCTTCGGCGGCAAGGACCCGCATCCGAACCTTGTCGTCGGCGGCGTGCCCTGCGCCATTGCGGCGGGCGAGGGCGATCTGCCCGGCGGCGGCGACGGTACGGCGGTGAACCTGACCATGCTGCAGAAGGTGCAGGCGCTGATCACCCAGATGAATACCTTCGTCTCGCGCGTTTACCTGCCGGACCTGGAGCTGATCGCGGGCGCCTATTCCGACTGGTTCACCCGGGGCGAGGGGGTGCGCAACTTCCTGGCCTATGGCGATTTCGGCGGCACGGTGGACAACGGCTTCGGTGTGCCGCGTGGCGTGGTGCTGAACCGCGACCTGACCTCGGTCCGGCCCATCGACCTGGGCGATCAGGACCAGATCCGCGAATTCATCTCGAATGCCTGGTACAGCTACGAAGGCGGCAAGGATCAGGGCCTGCATCCCTACGCGGGCGAGACGACGCTGGCCTATGACGGGCCGCAGCCGCCCTTTGCAAATCTCTCGAAGGCGGGGGGCTATTCCTGGCTGAAATCGCCGCGCTGGCGCGAACACCCGATCGAAGTCGGGCCGCTGGCGCGTCTCGTGGTGATGCGCGCGGCGGGCGAGGCGCGCTCGGGCCAGCTGACCGACCAGATCCTTGGCCGGCTGGGCCTGCCCTTCGAGGCGGTCTATTCCACCATGGGCCGGATCCTGGCGCGTGGCATCGAGGCGCAGATCATGTGCGAGCGGATGCAGGTCTGGCAGGATCGCCTGATGGCCAATATCGCGAAAGGGGATCTCAAGACCTTCGACGGCAGCGCCTGGAACCCCTCGAAATGGCCGAAGAAGGCGCAGGGCGTGGGCTATGTGGAGGCGCCGCGCGGATCGCTGGCGCACTGGATCACCTTCGAGGACGGCAAGATCACCAATTACCAGGCCGTGGTGCCGACCACCTGGAATGCCGGGCCGGTCGACCCGATGGGCCAGCCCGGCCCCTACGAGGCGGCGCTGCTGGACGATCACACCCTGGCGATCCCCGATCAGCCGCTGGAGCTGTTGCGCACCATCCACAGTTTCGATCCCTGCATGGCCTGCGCGGCGCATGTGCTGGGCGGCGGCGGAGAAGAGATCGTCTCGGTGAAGATCGCCTGAGCGGCCTTTCGGAGCGGACATGAAAAAGCCCCCCGCCGAAGATCCCGGCGGGGGGCTTTCCTTTGGGCTTATTCCGCGGCGACGGCGGGGGCTTCGACCTCGCCCAGGATCTGCTGGGCCGCCATCCGGCCACCGTTGACGGCAAAGCCGAAGCTGGTCCCGGAGGCCGCCCCCAGCGTGTAGCTGTCGCGGGCCGAGATGCCGCCGGCATCATTGCCGATCACATAGACGCCGGGGATCACGCTGGCGTCGGGGCGCACCGGCTGAAGGTACTTGTTCACCCGGATGCCGCCCACCGTGGTCAGGATGCCGTAGGTCATCCGGAAGGCGTAGAACTTGCCCGTGGTGTCCAGCTTGGTCAGGTAGCGTTCATCCTTGGCAAAGCCACTGTCCTTGTTGTGCTCCACGTCGGAATTGTAGGTGGTCAGCGTCTGCTTCAGCGTCTCCAGCGGCAGGCCGGTCTGTTTCGCCAGATCTTCAAGCCCCTCGGCCACGACCACGGCGCCTTCGCAATTGGCCAGGCCGTAATCGACGAACTTGTCGAAATCGGCAACCTTGGTGGTGGCGGGGACCAGCACACCCAGGCCGACATCCAGACCCTTGCTCATCAGGTAGTCGCGCTGTGCGGCGTCCATGATGGTCCAGGAATGCTTGACCCGGTGCACGGCGTTGCCGGCATGGATGAAGTCGACGGCCACGTCCTCGGCGGTGAAGCGTTCCCCGGCCAGGTCGACCCAGATCGCGCGCGGCTGCCAGCCCAGGATGCAGAGGTTCATCTGCTCCCAGCCCATCTTTTTAACGTGCTGGTCAAGCGCGGGCAGCAGCATCGTTGCCCCGATGGAGTCCAGATCCGCGCCCAGCCCGTGCACCATGGTGATGCCGTCGCCTTCGGAACCGATGGGGGCATATTGCACCGGATCGGGGGCCTCGGTGTATTTCGCCATCATCTCGGGGTTGTTGGCAAAGCCGCCGGTGGCGACGATCACGCCGTCGGTGGCGGTCACGACCAGCTCATCCCCCTCGGCGGTGTAGGCCTTGGCGCCGGTGACGCGGCCTGCCGCATCCGTCAGCAGCTCCTTGGCAGAGATGTTGCGGATCAGTTCGGCGTTGGGATAGGTCTCCAGCCGCTCGAACAGCGTCTTGCAGAGCTGCCGGCCATGGCCCTTGGCGATGTGCCAGGTGCGGTTGGCGGTCCATTCGATGGTCTCGGGGCCCTCGAACTCGACGCCCTGCTGTTGCAGCCAGTCGATGGTTTCGGCGGACTTGTTGTGGAAGCGGCGCACCAGCGGGGCATTGGCGGACCAGCGGGTCTCGGTCATTTCCTCGCGGTAGGTTTCATCGCGCTTGAGGTTCACCCAGTTCTCGCGCTGCATCTCGGTCTCGACCCCGAAGACGCCTTCGGCGTAGTTGGCACGGCCCCCGGTGACGGGGGTCTTCTCGAGGACGAGGACCTTCTTGCCGGCAATGGCAAGCGTCAGGGCGGCGGCAAGGCCACCGGCGCCGGCGCCAAGAACAAGGACGTCTGTGGTTCGGCTGTCTTGTGTCATCTCGAAAGTCCCATGAATTTCAAATGTATCTTTGTACTACGTGATCCTATCACCCCCGCCCTTGATCTAGGACAAATCAAGGTGTCACAGGGGCGTGACCGGACCCCTGTCGGCCAGATCCCGCCCGGGACCGGGGATTGCGGCGGGCAGGGGCGCGGGCAGGGCCGGGCCGTTACGGCAACGTGGCCGGGCCTTTCAGAATCGGAAACCGGCGGCTAAACGACATCCCGTCGGAGGAGTGGCAGAGTGGTCGATTGCACCGGTCTTGAAAACCGACGATGGGCAACCATCCGTGGGTTCGAATCCCACCTCCTCCGCCACTGTCCCGCCCCGTTTCGATCCCGTGGCGCATCGCGTTGCGCGGCGCTTGCCTTTGCGGCGCTTTCCGCCTAGGCAGAACAGAGGTGCCGGGCACCTGCCGCCTGCGGACGCAAGTCACGGTGAAGCCCGGAACAGACGATCCCTCACCCTCGATGCATTTCGCAGGTGGGCAATGCAGGCTCCCTCCAGATCCGAAATGCCTCAGCAGAGGAATGAGCGATGTCCGTCGGACCCGCCGAAATCTTACGAAGCCCCCTTCCTGCACGCCGCGCGATCCTGCGTGCCCCCAGACCCCTTGCCCCGGGCCATGCCCCCGCCGGGAGGTCCGCATGAGCCGACCGACCCTTGAGGCCGTCAAGGCCCAGGCCCGTGCGCTCAGGCAGGCCCTGCAGGCGCAGGGCACGGTTGTCAGCCATGCCCAGGCCCTTGAACTCGTGGCGCGCCAGCACGGCGCCCGCGACTGGAACACGCTGCACGCCCGGCTTGCCCTCGCCAATGCGCCGCCGGTGCTGTCGCTGGGCGCGCGGGTCCGCGGAGAATATCTTGGCCAGGCCTACAGGGGCCGGATCGTGGGCCTTTCGGGCCCCGAGGGGCACCGCCAGGTCGAGATCGCGCTTGACCAGCCCGTAGATACCGTGCGGTTCGAAAGCTTCTCGAACTGGCGTCACCGCCTGCGTGGCACCATCGGCGCGGATGGTTGTAGCCTGCGGCGCACCTCGGACGGGGTCGCGCAGCTGACGGTGCGGATGGCCCCGTCCTGAGCCCTGCCACAGGGCCCCCGGTCCGGCGACCGGGGGCTCTCTGCGCTCAGCCGTGGGACAGCCGGCGGCGGATCAGCAGGGGCTTCAGGTAGGGCCACAGGATGCTGAACACCGCGATGGCCAGCAACCCGGCCGAGATCGGCCGCGTCAGGAAGGCCCAGGCGCCATCGGTGGAATAGGTGAAGCCCTTGCGCAGGTTCGATTCCAGCATCGGCCCCAGGATGAAGGCCAGGATGAAGGGGCTGATCGGCAGCTTGACCAGGTCCATCAGGATGCCAAGCGCGGCAAAGCCCAGCAGCATGGCAAAGATATAGGCCCCGCCGGTATTCACGAAGACGCCCACGAAGCTGAGCACGACGATGGGCGGATAAAGGTAGTGATAGGGCACCTTCAGGATCGCCGGGAACAGCCGCATCCCGAAGAACTGCACGACCAGCACCATCACCGCAGAAAGCAGCGCCGTGGCGAAGACGGTGTAGACGATCTCGGGGTTGTTGGTGAACAGCAGCGGGCCGGGCTGGATGCCGTGGATCATCAGCCCGCCCAGCAGGATCGCCGTGGTGCCATCGCCCGGAATGCCAAGCGCGATCATCGGGATGACGGATCCGCCGACGCTGGCATTGTTGGACACCTCCGAGGCGAAGACGCCGTCGATGCAGCCCTTGCCGAATTTCTCCGGATGTTTGGAGGCGCTCTTGGCCTGGGCATAGGCCACCATGTTCGACAGCGCGGCGCCCATGCCGGGCAGGAAACCGATCCAGATGCCGATCCCGAAGGAGCGCACCAGGTTCCAGGCATTGTCGCGGAATTCCTGCAAGGTGACGCCGAAGCCCGAGATGTTTCGGGCCTCCACCTTCTGCACGGCGCGGGTGCCGCGGGCGAAATCCATGACGATCTGCTTCAGCGCGAAAAGGCCCAGCATCATGGCGATCAAGTCGAAACCGCTGGAGAGGTACATGTTGCCGAAGGAGAAGCGCGCGGTGCCGTCGATGGGCGCAAAGCCCACGCAGGCCGCCAGCAGGCCCAGGGCCGCCGCCGCCATGCCCTTGCCCACATTGTCCCGCGACAGCGAAGCCACAAGCGCAATGGCGCAGAACCCGAGCGAGAAATATTCCCATGGCCCCAGCTTCAGTGCCAGATCCGCAATGATCGGGCTGAGCCAGGCGGCGATCAGGATCGAGAAGAAGGTCCCGAGGAAGCTGGCGGTGATCGCCGCGCCAAGCGCCTTCACGGCCTGTCCCTTGCGGGTCATCGGATAGCCGTCGAAACAGGTGGCGATGGCGGAAGGGGAGCCGGGGATGCCCAGAAGGATGGACCCCACCATGGCCCCCGAGACGCCGCCCACCCAGATGGCCACCAGCATGGCCAGCCCGGTTGCGGCCTCCATGCCGAAAGTGACGGGCAGCAGCAGGGCCACGCCCAGCCCCCCCGACAGGCCCGGAATGGCGCCCAGGATGACCCCCAGGATCGAGGCGCCCAGGATGATGACAAAGGTCAGCGGATGCACGAGGTCGATGAATGCGTGGATCATGGCGGCCTCAGAACAGGCTGGCTTCGGGCAGGTAGGATTGCAGCCCGAGCGTGAAAAGAAGATAGATGAACAGCGTCGTCGCCAGGCCCAGAACGATGCCGCGCCAGAGGCGGCGACTGGCGCCCGCGATCATCCAGTAAAGCGCGAAGACCGCGACCGGCGTCGCCGGGTAGAACCCCACGAGCTTCATCGCCAGCGCGTAAAGCCCCATCAGCGCGAACAGCATTGCGCCGCGCAGCATCAGGGCGCGGTCCACGGGGATGGCGCTGCCGGGCTTGTCGCGACAGGCTTTCACGAAGATCGACAGGCCCGACAGGATCAGCACTGCCGCCCCGAGATAGGGAAACAGCCTCGGCCCCGGGTCGTCGGTAAAGGATGTGTAGGTGATCCGGCTGGTCATCGCGATCACGATCAGCCCGACCGCCACCAGCACCAGGCTGGTGAGTTGATCGATACGTTGCATGTGCTCTCCTCCTCGTCCCGGACCGGACGGTCCGGGCCCCGTGCGGCGGGCAGAGATCCGCCCGCCGCCTGTTTCCTCACTCCCGGCCCAGGCCCAGTCTTGCGGCCAGCCTGGCGATCTTGGCGTCCTCTTCGTCGACCAGCTGGCGCGACTGCGCCACGTCTAATGGGGCAAAGCGGCTCGACATCTTCGCCAGCCGTTCCCGCGTGGCCGGATCCTCGGCCATCCCGGCGACGATGCCGTTGATCCGCGTGACCAGCGCCGGGTCCATGCCCTTCGGTCCCCACAGCACCAGCGGCGCCAGCCATGTGACGTTCACCCCCTGCTGCACCGCCGGCACGAAAGCGGGATAGGCCGGGTCGGGATCCCTGTCGATCATCGCCAGCACCTTCAGCTTGCCCGCCTGCACGTATTGCGCCGCGGCCCCCGCGCTCAGGTTGCCGATGTCGATATTGCCGCCCTGAAGCGCCACGACCTTGTCCACTTCGGAGGCGGCCTCGACCAGCTTCAGCTTCACATCCTCGGCGTCCATGATCTGGCCGGCGATGAAATGCGACGTGCCGCCCAGCGAGACGCCGAAACTGTAGCGGTCGGGATGGGCGCGGGCGTCCCGGATGAAATCCTTCAGATCCGTCCAGGGCGCATCGGGGGCCACCGCCAGCACCTGCGGCGGATAGCTTTGCCCGATGGCGATGGTGGTGAAGTCCGACACCGGGTGGGCGTAGCGCCCGGTATGGGCATTCACCAGCAGGCCGGTATGGGTGAACAGCAGCGTCTGCCCATCCGGCCTGGCATTGCGCACGGTCTCGTAGGCCAGTGTTCCGCCGCCGGCGGGCTGGTTCACCACCACGACCGGCACGCGGATCTTCGAATGCAGGTAATCGGCAAAGATCCGGGCCATCAGGTCCGATCCGCCCCCCGCCTTCGCCGGTACCAGCAGCTGGACCGGCCCCTTGGGCCAGTCCGCCGCCTGAGCCGCCGTGGCCAGCCCGAGGGCCAGAACCGCAGCGGCCAGAGTCTTGAGCATCTTCATGTATCTCCTCCCAAAGACATGATGATCGGGCCCGGTTCAGATCGGACGCGCGAAGGCCTCTTTCAGCGCCGAGACCATCAGGTCGCGGGCTTCTGCGGCTTCTTCCAGACCGTTGGTGACAAAGCCGTGGCGGCTGTTGAGGAACTTGCGCAGGCGCACCTCTGTCCCGGCGGCGACCAGCATCGTGGCATAACGCTCGGCCTCACCGGCCAGCGGGTCCAGACCGGCCACCAGCACCAGCGCGGGGGCAATGCCCGGCAGGCGTGCGGGGTCGGTGAACACGGGCGAAAGATACGGGTTCCGGGCCTCGGCCGGGTCCGCCAGGATCAGCCGGTTGAAGCTGCGCATCCGTTCATAGGGCAGAACCGCGTCCTCGATCCCGGGGGTCTTGTCCTCGGGGTCGGTGGCGGCGTCCAGGAACGGGTAATCCAGAACCTGAAGAACGGGCCGGAAGTCACCGGTATGATGGGCTTTAAGTGTGATCGTAGCGGTCAGGTTGCCGCCTGCGCTATGGCCTCCCAGGGCGATCCGCCCGGGGTCGATGCCCAGCTGATCGGCATGGGAAAAGACCCAGGCGACCATGTCGTAGCATTCCTCGAAGGCGACGGGAAAGCGGTGTTCGGGCGCCAGGCGGTAATCCACGTCCAGCACCCTGGCGCCGGTCCGCAGCGCAATTGCGGCGCTGAAGATCGTATCGCGCAGCTCGTGTCCACGCACGAAACCGCCGCCGTGGAAGTTGATGAACAGCGGCGCATTGGCGCCGGCCTCGGGTGGGGTGACCAGCAGGGTGCGGCAATCGCCATGCCGGGTCGGGATCATCTTTTCCGTCACCGTGACCCTGTCCAGCAGGGCCTGCTGTTCGGGGGTGTTGCGGAAGGTCAGCGTCGGGTTGCTGCGCAGCTTCTCGGCCAGCTGGGCGCGGTCCAGCGGGCTCAGGTCTTCGGGTGTCATGTGGGATCTCCTTGGGAAGGGCCGGCCCCGCTGTCAGAGGAGGAGGCCGGCAGGTAATGGCATCATTCGAAGCCCAGCACCCGGGCGGTCCGGGCGATCCGGGCATCGTCCTGGGCCAGCCGCGCCTGTCCGGCCTCCGGCCCCAGCACGCTGAGCGGCATCTTCATCTGGGTGAACTGGGCCAGCACCCCGGGATCGGTCAGGACCTGGGTGAAGGCGGTGTTGATCTGCGCCTGGGTCTGCGCCGGAAGCGCCTTGGGCCCGAGGGCAAAGAAGATGAAGCCGAACACCATGTCGCGATAGCCCTGTTCGTCGACCGAGGGCAGCTCCGGTGCACCCGGATCGCGCCCCGGATCGCCCGAGATCGTGCCGAGGATGCGGGCCTTTCCGGCCTGCTGGTACTGCAGCGCCGAGGGGGTGTTGACGAAGGCCGCATCGATCTGGCCGCCCTGGACCGCAACCAGCTTGTCGCTGTCGCTTCCGGCGTCGACGATGCGGAACCTGGCGTCGGAATCGCCCTCCAGCAGTCCGGCCATGAAATGGGTGGCGCCGCGGATCTGCACGCCCAGCGTCACGCTGTCCGGTTCGGCGATCGCCCTGGCCACCAGTGCCTTGACGTCGGTGATGCCGCTGTCCGGGCCGGTGACCAGCGCGTAGCTGCCATGCATCGGCATGATCACCGGCGCGCTGAAATCGGTCACCGGCGAATGGTCGTAGCCGCCGGTGCGGTAGGTGGACAGCAGGCCGGTGTGATAGAACAGCAGCGTCTGCCCGTCGGGTTTGGCGTTGCGCACCGTCTCGGCCGCCACGGCACCGCCGCCGGCGGGCTGGTTGACCACGATGACCGGGCGCCGGATCACCTCTTTCAGCGCGGCCGCCACGATGCGCGCGGCACTGTCGGTGCCGCCGCCGGGCTTGGCCGGCACCACCAGTTGGACCGGCCCTTTCGGCCAGTCAGCGGCCCGCGCCATGGCCGGGCCCAAGCCCAGCGACAGGCCGGTTGCCAGCGACGCGACCAGCATGGCGCGCCGCGTGATCCGCGAAGCGTTTGCAGACATCCTCTGCTCCTCCCTTGAAAAGTCCTCCGATTGCCAGCTTACGAAGGCGTGATATAATCAGAAAATAAAAAATTATGGGACGCCAAAAGCGTTTCTTATATCAAAGGGGGATCCATGGCGACAGACACCCAGGCGCTGATCCAGCGGCTGATGACACGGGGCAAGTTTCGCCACATGCAGGCGCTGGTGCGGCTTTGCGATCTGCGCAGCATGGCGCGGGCGGCGGAGTCGATGGGGATGACCCAGCCGGGCATGTCGCAACTGGTGGCCGAGCTGGAGAAACTGGTGGGCATGCCCCTGTTCCTGCGCCACAACCGCGGGATCGAACCGACCGAGCTGGCCCGCGACCTGGAGCTGGTGGCGCGCCGCATCCTGACCGCCGTGCAGGAAAGCGCCGAGACGGTGATCCTGCGCCGCGACCACCAGAGCACCCTTGTCCGCCTGGCCGCCACCACCGCCGGGGCCGGCGCGATCCTGCAGGAGGTGCTGCCCGATTTCGCCCGCCAGCATCGCACCATCCAGCTTCAGCTGAGCGAGGTTTACGGCCTGAACCAGGAGGCCGCGATCGCCAGCGGAGAGGTCGACCTGCTGTGCTGTCGCGCTTCGGAGGTGCTGCCCGAGGGCTGGGAATTCCTGCCCTGCAAGACCGACAGCCTGGTCGTTGTGGCCGCCAGCACCCATCCGCTGGCCGGGCAGGACCATGTGCCCCCCGAGGCCCTTCGAGAGGCGCTCTGGCTGCCCAATCACATCGCCACCGTGGCCCGCCGCCGCTACGAGGAAATCGCCGAGAGCTACGGCTTTGCCTCGGCGCCCCAGGCTCGGGTGGTGTCGCGGCAGATGCTGCTGTCGTGGATGCTTCTGCGCGAGGGGACCATGGTCACGATGATGCCCTACAGCGTTGCGCTGCCGTGGATCGTGACCGGCCAGCTGGTGGTGCTGAACACCGGGATCGAGGTCCCGCTGGATCCGCTCGGGCTGGTCTGGAACCCGAAGGAGGCCCAGAGCGGCACCCGCAGCTTCGTCGAATACACCCTCAGCCATACCGATCACCGGAGTTTCCAATGACCGATGCGATGTCCCTTCTGGACGGCGTTCCGCCCTGTCCCCCCAGCTGCACCCTGGCCTGGGAGGCGCTGATCGACGTGGGCGACCGGCAGGATCTGGGCGCCGGTCCCGCCGGCCAGCGCTTCATCGTGCCGATCCTGGGCGGAGAGTTTCGCGGTGGCCCCGGCTTCGAGGGGCTGTGCGGCAAGGTGCTTGCGGGCGGCGCGGACCGCCAGACCCTGCGCCCCGACGGGGTGAAGGAACTGGATGCGCTTTACGAGATGCAGATCGAGGGCAGCGCAGAGGTGCTGACCCTGCGCAACCGGGTCGTCATCGACGAGGCGGCAGAGGGCGGGCGCTACGCCTTCTCTCGGATCCAGGTTACCGCGCCGGCGGGCCGGTGGGACGTGCTGAACCGGCGCCTGTTCCTGGGCACGCTGCAAAGCGCCCGCCCGGCGCGCCAGGCGGTGATCATCCGCGGCTGGTGCGTGCAGGGGTAGCCCCGGGCCCGCAGGTGTCCCCGGGGCGCCCCCATGCCCGGGGCGCTGCCTCTCAGGCGCCCTTGAAGCTGACCTGGGAGAGCAGCGATTTCACGTCCAGCTTGACCGCGTCTCGGGCCATGTCGGGGGCAAAGTTCAGCTTCACCGCCGCGCGCTTGCCGCTCAGGGAAAAATGCGCGGCGCTGCCGTCGAAATTCACCACCGAATTCGCGGAGGTGATGCTCACATCCGAGAAATCGCCGCCCAGATCCGCCGCCAGGTCTTGCAGCGCGATATCAAGATCCATGTTCTCGGGCATGACCACAGTGACATCGGGATCGCACCAGAAGCCCAGGCGCAGGCCGCCCTTGCTGACGGTGATCTCCAGCGTGTCGCCCTCCTGCCGGAGGCTGGCGGTCAACTGGCAGCCGAAGCTGTCCTCGGCCGAGACGTCAAGGGCGCGCCCGCTGCCGGTGCTGAGCGCCAGCGCGGTGCCGTCACCGGCCAGCCGCACCTTGCGGATCGTGTCCGGAAGGGTGGTCGTCTGGCGGGTGGTGCCGGCCAGGGCGGGCTGAAGGCTGGCCAGGGTCAGCGCCAGGGCCAGAAGCGGGCGGGGGGAAAGGCGGATGTGGAAGCGCATCTTGAAGGCTCCTGAAAGGTTGCGACTTGCCTCCAGATGCGCCTTCGGGCCGATGCCGCGCGACCCGAAACGCGTTTGCGGACGTCCCGGATCACGTTTGGCCCCCTGATCGGGCGGTGCCGCGGCCCGGTCGCGCTCAGGCGCCGTGGTCGGCCGGGGCGGCCTGCAATAACGCCGCGCCACGTCCGCCGCCCGGGCTGGGTGCCGGGGCCGAGCGCGACCGGGCCCGCCAGCCGCTGGGATTGAGGCCGGTCACCCGCTGGAATTCCCGGTTGAAGTTGGACTTGGTGGTAAAGCCCACGGCAAAGACGATCTCGGTGACCGGGGTCTCGGTCTCTTCCAGCATCCGGCAGGCGTCGTGGATACGGAAGGTGTTGACATATTGCGGCACGTTCATCGCCCGCAGGGAATTGACCGCGCCGGAAACCTGGCGCGAGGGCACCTTGATGTGCCGGGCAATCTGGCTGAGCGAGAGGCTTTCGTTGCGATAGAGGTGATCTTCGCGCATGGCGGCATCAAGCCGGTCGAGGATCTCTTCCGGGGAGGGGCCAAGGTCTGCCGAGGGCGGGACGGGCGGCGGCGCGGGGCGGGTTGCGACCTGCTGCATGGTCGCCTGGCCATGGGACGGCAGGGATGCGCGCAGGGGGGCCGGATCCCCCGCCGGATCGCGTCCGGCGCCGTCGAAGCGGAAGAACAGGGTGATCAGGATGATCAGCAGCGCCAGGTTGGCATAGCCCACCACCGCCGAGGACATGCGGCTGTCATTGATCCTGATGTCGACGGCCACCATCACGTCCACCCCCGCCGAAAGCAGTAGCAGCATCCCGGCCAGGAAGAAGGCGCGCTGCGTCGGCAGCGCCAGATCGAGGGGGCGCATCTCGTTCCATTCCAGCTTGCGCGCCCAGCCCAGCCACAGCAGATGCGCGCCGCACAGGGCGTAGACCGAGATTTCGATGACATCGACGGCATGGGACAGATCGGCCTGGAAACAGGTGATCACGGCCCCCACCACCAGTACGATGGCGGCCAGCACCGCCAGTTGCTGACCACGCCCGGAGCGCCCGGAAAGTTCGTTCAGGGTCAGCCAGGTCAGCATCGGCAGCACGTTGGAGAACGAGGCCAGCAGGATCGGCGGCAGGGAATGGAACCCCCAGTGAATGCCCAGCAGGATGGATTGCAGCGCATAGAAGCCGGCGGTGATCAGCACCAGGGGCGGCACGCTGCGCCCGATCGACAGGGCCAGCCGGATCATGACCAGGATTAGAAAGAAGCCGGTCAGGAATGGCAGGGGGAATAAAAGCACGTGTGCCTCCGGAATTGGGAGCCTTCGAAATACAGGGGGCCCGGGGCGCAACGGAGGGGGCGGACCCCGCAGGAATTGCCCGGGCGGAAAAGCGCCGAGTCAGACGGCACCTTCACTATACACAACATTCTGTTCCATTTAGGAGGTCTTTTGTCTCAATCGCTTGGACCTTTGTCGCACTGGGGAAACGGATGCGTATCCCGGCCGGCGCAAAGGGGTGTTCCCGGCGCAGCGCGAGGGCGCAGCGATAACCCCGGGGGGCGGGCAGCCAGGCCAGGTGCCAGTGGCCCGGCGGGGCGTGCAACAGGCGTGGCAGGTCCGGATCGACGACGAAAGAGGCCAGCGACCGGCTCAGCCCCTCTCCGGTGGCCTTGATCACCGCCTCCTTGCAGACCCAGAGCCGGTGAAAGCCCTCCTCGAAGGCGGGGCCGTCCTGGGGCAGCAGATGCGCGGCCTCTTGCGGGGCCATCAGCCGGCGCAGCACGGCGCGGGCCCCGGCGCGGGGGCGCAGCTGTTCCAGGTCGATGCCGGGCTCGGCCCCGGTACAGAGCGCGATGACGCCCCGGTCGCCGGAATGGCTGAGGTTGAAGTGCAGCCCCGAGCGGCGGGCGGGGCCGGCCAGTTCGGGGCGCCCATGGGGCCCGGTGGCGAAGGGAATCCGGCCCGGCGGGAAGCCCGGAGGGAAGTCCGCGGGCAGCAGCTCGGCCAGGCGCCGGGCCAGGGCGTGCCGCAGCAGGCCCCGGGTGCGGCGAAAGCACTGGGCGGCCCGGCCCGACAGGGCGGCGGCGCGGGCCTCTTCCTCCGCTGACAGCAGACCGGGCCGATCGCTCAGGGCACAGGGCCGTTCCGGCGCCTCGGCCCCCCAGATCTCCACATCGACAGGCGGGGTGGCGGCTCCGGTCACAGCACGCTGCCCAGGCTGCGGCCAATGACGTCGCGCATCACCTCGCTGGTGCCGCCCCAGATCGACTGCACCGCACTGTCGAGCATGTCCTGCGTGGCCCGCTGCCCGCTCGCCCCGCTGATCCCGGCGGCGCCGCGGAACTGCACCCCCAGGGCGGCGGCCTGGCGCAGGGTGTTTGTGGTCCTCAGCTTGGCCACGCAGGCGGCCTTGGGATCGGGGCGCCCGGCATCGGCGGCGCGGATGCAGCCGTCCAGATAGGCGCGGTTGACCGCACAGTCGGCATAGAGATCCGCCAGCGAGAAACGGGTATTCTGGTGTTCCAGCAGGGCGCGGGCGTCGCAATCGCCGATCAGCTCGCGCAGGATCCGCTCGCTCGAGGCCTGGGCATAGATCGCCAGCACCAGCCGCTCCATGCCGAGGAAGGTCATCAGGTAGAGAAATCCCGTGCCCTCGGCGCCCAACAGGTTTGCGGCAGGCACCAGGCAGCCGTCCAGGTCGATCTCGGCGGTGTTCAGCGCCGGCATGGCGGATTTGGGGATCGCGCGGCGGGTCACACCGGGGCGCTCGGCCTCGACCAGGACCAGGCTGATGGCCTTTTCGCCTCCCGCGCCGGGGCGGCGGGCGGCGACGATCATCAGGTCGGCCTGCGAGCCGTTGGAGATATGGGCCTTGCGCCCGTCCAGCACCAGACCCTCGCCGTGGCGGGTGGCGGTGGTCCGGAGGCCGGCCAGGTCGCTGCCGCCCTGGGGTTCGCTCAGCGCGACAGCCCCCAGCACCGCGCCGGAGGCAAAGCCCGGCAGCCAGGCCTGCTGCTGGGCGCGGGTGCCGAGCCGGTGCAGGAAGGGGGCGACGATATCGCTTTGCAGGCAGGTCAGCAGGCCCGAGATGCGCAACCGCGCCAGCTCTTCGATGATGACGACGGACTCGAGGAAGCTGCCACCGTGGCCGCCCATCTCGCGCGGCAGGGTTCGGCACAGCAGCCCGGCGCGCCCGGCCATGTGCCAGGCCTCCCGGGGGATGGCGCCGGCGGCGGCCCACGCCGCATGGTGGGGCAGGATCTCGGCCTCGAGGAAGGCCGAGACCTCTTCCCTGAGGGCCTCGTGGGCGGGGGTGAAGAGTGTGGTGTGGAACATCGCGGTTCTTTCAGGCCTGGGGCAGGGCAAGGCGCCCGGTGGGAAGGGTCCGGGCCAGGCGGACGGCGCGCACCGCCTCTTCCAGGTCGGCGCGGCTTTCGGGCACGTCGAGGATCAGCGTGGTGTAGCCCAGCTGGTCGTAGCCGCAGATCAGATCGGCCACTTCGCCATGGCTGCCGACGAAATAGGGACAGAAGGTCCGGTAATTGCGGATCGGGTTCAGCCAGTAGGCGCCGTCACGGGCTTCGGGCAGGGCCTCGGCCAGCTCCGAGATGTCGCGATGCCAGCGGGACTGGCTTTTCAGCCGGGCCAGGCGGTGGGCCATCTGGCCGCGCTTGTCTTCGGGAAAACGGGTCAGCGCCGCTGTCCAGGCGCTGCGGCTGTCCTCCCGGGCAATGATGCCGGCGCGCAGGCCCAGCCGTCCGGCGCCGGGCAGCGGGGCCCGGCGCGCCAGATCGGCGGGGGGGCTGGTATAGCTGAACCGGGTGGCGCCAAGGCTGACGGCCGCCGCCTGACAGGCCTCGGAAGCGCCCGAGACGAAGATTTCCGGCATCAGCGCCTCGGGTAGGGCCGGCGACAGGGTCAGGTTCGTCACCGCGTACCAGCGGCCCTGGAAGGTCACGGGCCCGCCGCGCAGCAGCGCCTGCAGAAGCTGGGTATATTCCACCAGACGGTCGTAACGGGTGTCGTGATCCGCCGTGTCGCCCAGCTGCTCAAGATCGCGGGAAAAGCCCCCCGACACCATGTTGAGCGCGACCCGGCGCCCGTAAAGGAACGCCAGGCTCGAGATTTTGCGCGCGGCGGCGAGGGGCGACATGTAGAGCGGCTGCACCGCGATCAGCGGTCGGAAATTCCGGGTGCCTTCCAGGACCGTCTGGGCCACGCACCAGGGATCGGCCAGGCTGTTGTCGGTGTAGATGAGCATACCGTCGAGCCCTGCGGCCTCGCTCCAGCGGGCCAGGTCGCGGACCGCGCCCAGGTAGCTGCCGGGCTGGAAGCGGGTCGAGGCGGGGGCGGTGGTGTAGAGGTTCATCGCGGTCTCCGGGGGTCAGGAAAGCGCCGGGGGCCTGAGACCGGAGTGCAACTCCGGGGCAAGCTCCAGGTCGTTGAGATGCAGCAGGCGGTCGATCGGGGGGCAGAGTTGCGGTCGCAGGAGCGAGGCGGCGAAGGCGGCGCGCAGGCTGCGGGCCAGCGCCTCGGCCTGGGGATCGGCGGGACCCGAGAACTGCGGCCAGGTCAGGTCCATCGCCAGGCCGATGCGCCAGGCGGCGCGGGCGATGCCCATGGCACGGGGCAGGTAGCGCTCCCGCAGGGTCATGGCATCGCGCGCATCGCCTGCCAGGGCCTCCTCCAGTGCGCTGGCCTGCAGGATCGCGGCGGTCATGCCCTGGGCGTGCAGGGGATTGTAGGTTGCGATGGCATCGCCCAGGGGCAGGAAGCCCGATGGCGGCGGGCAGCTGTCGAAGCCACGCAGCCGCACGGTGTCGATGTGGAAATGCCGGATCGGCGCCAGCAGGCGTTCGGACGAGAGCAGCGCCGCGATGCGCCCGTCGCCAAGCGCCAGGATGGCGGCCCGCAGGCCGGCTTCGTCCCCGGGCATGGCAGCGCCGAACCGGTCGGTCAGGGTGAAGATCCAGCGCCCGCCCTCGATCGGGGCCAGCACGGCGCCGCGGGTCTGCGGCGGGCTGGCCAGTTTCAGCCAGGCCGAGGGCAGCCTGTCCGCGCGGGTGAAAAGGGTGCTGGCATAGCGTACCCGGGGGGCGCTTCGGGTTTCGGGGGGCCGGTCGAAGCCGGCGGCAGCCAGCCAGTCGGCACCGCGACCGGCCCGCCCGGTGGCATCGATGACCAGATCGGCCGCGATCCGGGCGCCGCCACTCAGCCGGACGCCGGTGATCCGGGGGGCATGGCCGGGCGGGCAGGTCCCGGCGACCAGACCCTCAACGCGGCCCTCCTGCAGCACGAGGCCCGGCAGGGCCCGTACCCGCGCCCGCAGCAGCGCTTCCAGCGCCGGACGGCTTTGCGACAACACCTTGGGCCCGGTGTCCTGCGGGGCGCTCCAGTCGTGGCCGTCATGGCTGCGCCAGCGCGAACGGACCGGCAGCAGCACGGCGCCCTGCTCCTGCGCGGTCTCCTCCAGGCCGGGGAACAGTGCTTCCAGCGCCTGGCGTCCGGCATCAAGCAGCGCGTGCACATGGCCGGCCTGGGGCACCCGGCGGCGCGGTTCGGCGCCGCTGCCCAGGCGGTCGGTCTCGATCAGCGTCACCCGGTCCATGTGCCGCGCCAGGGCACGGGCCGCCGTCAACCCGGCAATGCCCGCGCCGATGACGATGGCATGGCGCAGGGCCTGCGGCTTCGGCGCGGCGGCGTCGCGATGGGGGATGAGGCGCCCGGCCACCGCTCAGCCCCGGCCCGACATGGCGATGCGCAGCGGGATGCGGGTGGCACGCAGCGCCGGCAGCCCGCCGCCGGCAACGCCGATCAGCAGCGCCAGCACCACGGCCTGACCCACGATCATCCCCGAGAAGGTCAGCTGGAAGGCCAGCTGGGTGTTGCCGGCGCCGCGGGTGCTGGCGCCGAAGCCGTTCAGGCAGGCCCAGGCCAGCGCGCTGCCCAGAGCGCAGCCGACCAGCGTCAGCATCAGCGATTCCGCCAGCGTCGCCAGGAAGACCGGACCGCGCGCATAGCCCAGGGCGCGCACCGTGGCGATCTCGGTCAGCCGGTCCGAGACCGAGCTCAGCATCGTGGTCATCGCGCCGACGGCGGCGCCGAAGGCCATGATTACCGCCAGCGGCCAGCCAAGGAACAGGATGATCCGGCTGACATTTCCGGCCTGTGCGGCGAAGAAGTCCTTCTCGGTCCGGGCCGAAAGGCCCATGTCGAGGGTGGTTTCCACATAGTCGCGGAAGGCGGGGAAGGCGGCGGCCGAGGTCAGCTTGGCGCGCATGCTCTGGATATCTCCGGGGCGGTCGAACATGGCCTGCACGGTGCCCGCATCGGCCATGATCTCGGACTCGAAGGCGCTGCCACCGGCGCTGAAATGCCCGACCACCGTCCAGGTCGAATGCCCGAACGAGATGTGCTGGCCGATGCCGAGATCGCGGTAACGCCCCGCAAGCCGGTCGCCGACGATGATCTCGGCGCTGCCGGGGGTGAACATGTGCCCCTGCGAAAGCGTCAGCCCCTCGTGCAGCGCCATGCCGCCCGGGGCCACGCCGCGCATCGACAGGGTGGCGGTCTGGCCGTCACTGGTACGGATCGCATCGACCGGCACCAGCAATTCCTCCGAGGTCAGCGCGCGGCCATCGGCCTTGCGGGCCAGGCCGGGGGCGGCCTCCAGCATGTGGATCTGGCGGGTGGACAGCCGGCTGGTGCTTTCCGAGAAGGCCCCCCGGCTGGTGACCACCGCGATGTCCTGCGCGCCGGTGGATTGCAGCGTCCTGCGAAAGCCCTGGGCCATCGACAGGAAGGCCAGCAGAACGATCACCACCAGTGCCACCGACAGCACCATGGAGGCGGCGATGCCGGTGCGCCGGGGCAGTGAGCGCAGGTTGGAGCGGGTCAGGGCCAGGGTCTGGCGAAGGAAGCTGGTCATCGGGAGGGGCATGATCTCACCTCTGTTTCAGGGCGGAAGCGACGGGCAGGCGCAGGGCTTTGAGGGCGGGCCCGGCGGCGGTCAGCAGGGCCAGAACGGCGGCGATGACCACGGCAGAGGCGACCGCGCGCGGTGTCAGGTAAAGCTCGGGCACGATGCTGGAGAGCGCCCCGCCCAGCAGTGGCAGCACCGCGGCGGTGGCCCCCAGCCCAAGCGCGAGCCCGAGCAAGAACAGTACCAGCGTCTCGGCCAGCACCAGCCCCATGACGGCGGGCCCGGCAAAGCCCAGAACCTTCAGCACGCCGATCTCTCGCGTGCGTTCGCGGATCGCGAAGATCATCGTGTTGGCGGTGATCAGCAGGATCGTCGCGAAGGCCACCGCCGAGACCAGCTGCACGATGGTCGAGATATCGGCGAACTGCTCGAGGAAGGCGCCCATGTAGGCGGTCTCGCTCTGGGTGCGGGTCTGGGCCGAGGAATTGGCAAAGCGCTGGTCGATCCGCTGGATCAGCGCATCGGGATCGGTGCCGGGGGCGGGCAGGATGCCGAACAGGTTCACCTGGTCCTTGCCGCGCACCAGGGCGGTGTTGAAATAGTCCGAACGCAGCAGCAGGAAATTGGTGTCCACCGTGGGCTCCGCGCCGTCGAAGATGCCGGCCACCGAAAAGCCCCAGCTCATGCCCTGGGCATTCGGATGCACGAAACTGGTGAGCGAGATGCGATCGCCGGTCTTCCAGCCCTCGCGCTCGGCCAGGGAGCGGCCCACCAGAACGCCGGTACGGTTGTCGGCCAGCGCCTGCATCAGCGCCGGGGTGAAGCGGTAGGTGTCGGCATAGACGCGGGCATAGCTTTCGGGATCGACCGCATTGGCGCCAAGGATGTCGCGCGGATCGGCGCTGCGATAGGCGCGCAGCCGGGTGATATGGGTCACCGCCGCCACGCCGGGCATCGCCTTGAGATCCTGAAGATAGGCCAGCGGCAGCGTTTCGTTGCCACCCACCTTGGAACTGACGACCAGCCGGTCGGCCCGCGCCTCGCTGCCCTCGAAACCGGCGCGGAAGCTCGACAGCAGCCCGAAAAGGAAGAAGGCCGTGCCGATGCACAGGATCATCAGGACCGAGCGCGTCAGGTTGCGCGTCAGGTTCTGGCGCAGCAGCATGGAGGGGGTCAGGCGCATGCCGGCATCTCCTGCCGGGCGACGAAACGCCCCTTGTCGAGCAGCAGCGTGCGCCGGGCGACGCGGGTGGCGCTGTCGTCATGGGTGACCATCACGATGGTCTTGCCAAGCTCGCGGTTGAGCATCTGAAGCAGGTCCAGGATCTCGTTCGCGGATTTGCGGTCCAGATCGCCCGTGGGCTCGTCGCAAAGCAGGATGCGGGGATCGCTGGCGACGGCGCGGGCGATGCCGATGCGCTGCTGCTGGCCGCCCGAAAGCTCCGATGGCAGGTGGCGGGCGCGGTCCGACAGCCCGACGATGTCGAGGATCGTGAGCACCCGTTCCCGCCGCTCCCGGGCCGACAGCGGGGTCAGCAGCAGCGGCAGCTCGACATTCTCGGCCGCACTCAGGCGGGGCATCAGGTTGTAGAACTGGAAGACGAAGCCGATGTTGCGGGCGCGCCAGCGGGTCAGCGCGCGCTCTCCCATCCGCCCAAGGGCGGTGCCGCCGATGGAGATGGTTCCGGCATCGGCCTGATCGATGCCGCCGATCAGGTTCAGGATCGTCGACTTGCCCGACCCCGAGGGCCCCATGATGGCCAGGAAATCGCCGGTGGGAATGTGCAGGGTCAGATCCTCGAAGATCGGCACGCGGCTGCGGCCCAGGGGATAGCTCTTGCTGACCGAGGCAAGCTCGATATCGGTGTGGATGGTGTCCATGGGCTCAGTTGCTCCAAGTTGTGTCCGGGGCGGAGGATTCGAGATCGGAGGCGGTGGGGGCGGCGTCGAAGCTGACCCGGGCGGTCATGCCCGGCCGCAGGAGCGGCATGTCGGTGCCGGCGTCCCCGACCGGTTCCACCCGCACGGTGACGGTCCCCTTCTCCGGAGAGGCGATGGGCGCGATGGCGGTCACGCGGGCGGCGATGCTGCGCTCGGGCAGGGCATCAAGGCTGAGATGTGCCGTCATGCCGGGGGAAATTCCCGCGATGCTGCGCTCGGCCACATCGACATCGACAAAGCGGTGGCGGGCATCGACAAGGGTCATCAGCCCGTCATCAAGCGCCCCGCCGCTGGAACCTGCGGGCAGCACCATGCCGGGGGCCGCCGGAAGCGCGGTGACGATGGCATCGAAGGGCGCGCGGACCGTGTAACGGGCCAGCGTGTCCCGGGCCTGGTCGACCTCCAGATCGGCACTGTCGGCCTCGCGCTGCGCAACCTCGAGCGCGCGCTGCATCTCGGCCACCTCGGCGCGGGCATCCTCCAGGTCGGCCTGGGTGCCGGCGCCGCGGGCGGCCAGTGCCTCGTACCGCGTCAGAGGGCCCTGCGCCGCCGAGAGCTTGGCCCGGGCCAGCGCCTCTTCGGCGCGGGCCTGTCGGGCGGCGGCCTGGGCCAGACGCAGCGAAAGCTGGGCGCTGGCATCGTCGAGCCGCAGCAGCACCTGGCCCTGGCGAACCCGGGCTCCGGGCTGCACCGCAACGGAAAGGACCGTGCCGCCGACGGCGGGCTGCACGATCACGCTGCGCGGCGCCACCACCCGGCCCGATCCGACGATGGCCGGGACGGTAGCGGCGGGTGGGGCCTGGACCGGCAGGGCAAGGGCCGGGGCGGCGACGGCAGGGGTTTCGGCGGGGGCCGCCGGGCCTGCGCTCAGGGTCTGGCGCAGTTCCGGCAGGGCCAGCACGGCGGCGCCACCGCAGCACAGAACCAGGCCGGCCCAGAGCCAGCCGCTGCGCCGGACAGGGGCGCCTTGCGGGGCGTCGCGGTCGATGGCGAGGGAGCGCAGCCGCGCTTCGAGGCTGGTGGCAGAACGGCTGCCGGTCGGTATGTCAGAGGCCTGTGTCATGGCGATTCCCTTTGCTGGGCCTGGGCTGCCCGGGCTGAAGGCACTGTGTCCCGGGGCTTGGCCCATCTGCGACCCAATGCGTGATCTTGGGCGTCCTACATTGTGAAACCACGTTCTTTCAGGGGGATGCAGGATATTGGACGTCGCTTCGGTGCACCCTCTGGCGATGCATCGCGGGCCGGACAGGCCCTTTCTTGCGATCCGCTCAGGCCGGTTCGGAAAGCGGCGCCTCGCCCGCGGCCCGCCGTGCCAGCGCCCCGGTGTCGAGCTTGCCGTTCACCGTCATCGGCCAGTCCGAGACAAGGCGGATGTCGCGGGGGATCATCGTCTGGGTCAGCCGGTGGCCCAGGTCCAGCGCCAGGCTTTCGGGGCTGGGATGCTGCCCGGGGGCGGGTTCGATGAACAGCACGATGCCGCTGACCCGACCGTCGGAGGTCTGGGCCAGGCAGGCGGCACGATGAACGGCCTCAAGCTGGTGGGCCGCATGTTCGATCTCGTCCAGCTCAATCCGGTTGCCGTTCCACTTCACCTGCCGGTCGGCCCGCCCGGCCAGCATCAGCCCGCCTTCGGGATCAAGGTGGCCCAGGTCCCCCGTGCGGTAGCGCCGCTCCGGCATCGTGCCGGAAAAGGCGCGGTTGGCCGGATGGTCGGGCGGGCTGTAGCCGGCGACGACCTGCGGGCCGCAAAGCTCGATCTCCCCGGTGGTACCTGTGGGCAGGGGCCGACCGTCGGGATCGAGGATGCGCAGCCGCGTCTTGCCCAGGGCGGGGCCCAGCGGCAGCACGCCTTCGCCCTCCAGATCGCGCTCCGACAGGGTGCGGACATGGGTCATGCAGGTGGCTTCGGACGGGCCGTAGGCGTGCCGGATCTGCGCTTCGGGGAAGCGGGTCCAGAGGCTGCGCACCAGGCTGCGCGGCACCATCTCGCCTCCGGTGAAGAAGCAGCGCAGCCCCGGCAGCGTCCGGGCGCCGAAGGCCGGGTCCGTGCACAGGATCTGAAGCATGGACGGGGTGCTGAACCAGCTGCGCGCCTGCACCCCGGGATGGGCGGTCAGCGCGGCGATGTTGCGGCGGGGCAGGATGTTGTCGGCATGATCCAGCAGGATCACCGGTCGGCCAAGCGCCAGCGTCGACCACAGGTCGAGCATGCCCATGTCGAAGGCGAGGCTCGCGTGGTTGACATGGGCGCCGGCGACGCCCGGGGCCGGCGCTTCGGGCGTGGCCTGAAGGAGCGGGCCGTACCAGGCATCGAAAGCCTGGTAATTGGCCAAGCTGATCGGCACGCCTTTCGGGGTTCCGGTGCTGCCGGAGGTGAAGATGACGTAAAGGGCCGCCCCGGGGTCGCGGGGCACGGGGGCTTCGGCGGCGACATCGGGAAGGGCATCGGCGCGGATCCGGGGCAGATCCGGCAGGGTGTTCGGCGCCCCGGCGGCCACGACCACCCCGGCGCCCGAAAGCCGGGCCAGCAGGGCGGCGCGTTCGGGCGGATTGGCACGGTCGACGAAGACGAAGGGGCGGGCTGCGAACATGCAGGCCAGCATCGCCGCGACCGCATCGGCTTCCTTGTGCCCGCTGACCAGAACCGGCCCCGGCAGGCCGGGATCCCGTGCCAGCGCGGTGCGGATGGCCTGCATCCGCCGCCCCAGGGCTGCGAAGCTGACGATCTGCCCGCCGGTAACCAGCGCCGGTGCCGCAGGGGTGCTTCGGATCGCCTGCGCGATGCGGTCGAGGAAACCGGTCATTGCAGGTCCTCCAGCACGGAAACGAACTGGGCGGAGGCTGTCCCGGCGGCGGCGAAGCGCACAGGCACCGGGCCACGCGGCGCCAGAGTCGAGCGCAGGATCGGCCGCAGGCTGCCGCGCTTGCACTCCGGCGCGAGGGTCAGGCGGAAATCGCGGGCGATGCGGCGCAGGGCCAGCACCATCTGGCGGGTCAGGAAAGCATCGCGGGCCCGCACCCGGGGGCCGGTGCCGAAGGGCAGGAAGCTGCTCTTTTCCTCCGGGGCGACCAGGAAGCGGCGCCCGTCGAAGCGCTCGGGCGTGCTCCAGTAGCGGGGATCGCGATGCGTCAGCCAGGGGGCGAAAAGCACGGTCGTGCCCGCCGGAATCTCATGGCCGGCCAGCGACACGGCACAGGTGGTGACGCGGTAGATGAAGGGCAGTTCGGGATACATCCGCTGGGCCTCGCGCACCACCGACAACGTCAGCGGTGTCGCGGCATCGGGGGCATCGGGATCGCTCTGCGCGTTCTCCTGCGTCAGCGCCTCGGCCAGGGCGGGATCCTGTGCCAGGTGCACCAGCGCCCAGAGCAGGCCCAGCCCCTCGATGTTCAGCTTTTCCAGCAGCATCCGTCCGATGCCGGGGCGCAGGCAGGCGATCCGCGTGGCCGCGTCCATATCCTCGGGCAGGGCGGCGGCGGCGGTGGCCAGCACGCTGTCGTCGCCGGGCTTCATCGTTTCCAGCCCGGCGGCAATGGCACGGTCGAGGAAACCGCGCGCTGTGCGGAACTCTTCCAGCTGCTCGGGGTGGGCGGTCTCTTCGGCGTCGCGGGTGCTCATGGAGAAGTAGAACCGCTCGACATCGGCAAGGCCCTGGAGCAGCTCGGCCTCGGGCAGGCTGTCGCCCAGCACGGCGGGGGCCAGGCTGCGCAGCGCCCAAAGGCCGCAGAGTGGCCGCAGGTCGAGCGCCCCTTCGGCCTGCGCGATCTGGGTGCACAGGCGGTCATTGGCCCCTGAAAGCGCGGCCTCGGCCCAGCCGTCCCAGTGCTGCCCGGCGCTGGCCAGGGCACAGCGCACCCGGTCCCAGACCGGCAGCATGTCGGGCTGTTCCAGCCGGTCACCCAGCAGGATCCGGGTGATCCGCGCATTGCTGGCGACATCCCCCATCTCCTTCAGGAAATGGCCCTGATGCGCCTTCCAGTAGCGGATCGCGGCGGTGCCGCCCAGCAGGGTCATGGCGCGCTGGTCGCTGGCACGGATGGTGACGACATCGCCATGCTGGCGGGTGGCCATGGCGGCGACCTTCAGCAGGCCGAGGTTCTGGTGGACCTCGGAACTGGCATCGAAGACGGGGATGGTTGGTTCGGGCATGGTCGGGACCTCCGGGGGCGCGGGTTCGGCGGAAGGGAACGGGATCAGGAGAGCGGCTGGGGGGCGGCGACATGGACATGTTTCCAGGTCGCGTCATCCGCCGCCCGGGCCAGCTGCCTGCGGTCAAGCTTCGAATTGGCATTGAGCCCGGCATCGAAGCCCGCATACCAGAAGCGCGGCACCAGCCAGGGCGGCAGATCGCGTGCCAGGGTGGCGGCCAGGGCGGGCAGGTCGGGCCGACCGGCCCCCAGCACATAGGCATTGAGGGCGCGGGCCTCGCCGCGCAGCATGTGGGGTTCGACGATGACGTCCTCGACCCCGGGCTGAGCGCGGATATGGGCCTCGACCTCGTTCAGGTCGATGCGCATCCCCTGGATCTTCACCTCGCGGTCCTGACGGCCCAGGAAGTGCCAGGTACCATCGGCATCGCAGCGGCCCTGGTCGCCCGAGCGGTAATGCCCGGGGGCGGGAAAGGCGCGGGCCTGCCGGTCGGGCTGGCCCAGGTAGCCCGGACCGACCGAACGTCCCGCGATCATGATCTCGCCCTGCGCCGCCCCGTCGGGGGTGGTCAGGGTGGTGCCCGGACGGGCCCGACCGATGGGCAGGGCCTGCCCATCGGCCAGGTGGGCGGGCGTGATGTCGACCGAGGTCACGGCGACGGTGCATTCGGTGGGGCCGTAGGTGTTGATCACCCGGGCCCCGGGGAAACGTTCGAACAGCGTGGCGACGATCTGCCGGGTCAGCGGCTCTCCGCAGAACAGGAAGGTGCGCAGCGCCGGCAGGGTCGCGGCCGTGAAGCGGCGGTTCTTCAGCATCAGCCGGATGATCGAGGGGGTGGACACCCAGAGCCCGGTGCGATCGGTGGCCAGACGCGCGATGTAGCCGGTGGAATCCGCGAAATCCCCGTGATCGAGCGCGCTCAGCGGCACGCCACGGCGCCAGCCCGTCCAGAGTTCGAACAGCGAGACATCGAAGCAGTGCCGGATCGTGCCGCTGACGCCCGCGACGGGCTCGGGCAGAAGATCATCGAGCCAGAGCACGAAATCCGCCAGGTTGGCATGGTTGATCCGGATGCCCTTGGGCTGTCCCAGCGTGCCGGAGGAGAACATGATGTAGGCCACATCTTCGGGCCGGGCCGGACAGGGCGGCAGCGCCGTGGCGGGGGTGGCGGCGGGATCGACCTCCAGCACCGGCAGATCCAGCAGGGCGCGCAGCCGGGCGGCGGCCCCGGGGGCGGCATCGGCCACCAGGCAGGCCCCGGCGCCGCAGGTGCGGGCGATCTGGCGGATCCGGGCTTCGGGGGTGTCGCGTTCGACCGGGACCAGCGCCATGCCGGCCAGCAGGCAGGCCCACCAGGCGATGGGATAGCGCAGGTCCTTGTGGCCCCAGATCAGCACCGGGCGCCGCGCGGTGGCCCCGGGCAGGCTGGCCAGCTGCCCGGCCAGCGCCGCCGAGGCCGCGTGCAGGGCGGCAAAACTCAGATCGCCGCTGCGGGTGCGGCAGGCCAGGCCGGGCCTTGCGGCAAAGCCCTGGTGGGTTTCGGCGATCAGCCGCGCCGCCGTCAGGCCCGGGGCGCTCATGCGCGGGCCTGTTCCGGTTGCAGCGTTCCGGCGATCATGGCGGCGAAGCTGGCGACATTGGTGAAATGCTCGGGGCGCAGGTTGGCCGGGTCGATGCGGATCTCGGGCTGCTGCTCCTCGATCATCATGAACAGTTCCAGCAGCAGGCCGCTGTCGATGCCAAGGTCCTCTTCCAGGCGGGTGTCGGGCCCGACCTGGCTGTCGTCCTCCATGTCGAGCAGCTCGACCAGGGCGGCGATGACGAGGGATTGCATCCGGGCGATCCGGGGCGTGGCGGTGGCGGGCAGGGCGGGGTGAACGGCGGTTTCCATCAGGATGTCCTTTGCTGTGCGGGGTGGGTCATTCGGCGGCCTGAAGGGCCGGGGTACGCAGGGCGGCACGGTCGATCTTGCCGTTCTGGTTGCGCGGCAGCGCGTCGTGCAGGGTGATCCGGCCTGGCACCGCATGGGGATCGAGCCGCGCGCGGCACCAGGCCAGCAGGCGATCGCGGCTGTCGGGCGGGGCGGCGACATGGGCGATGCAGAGCGCGCCGTGCACCGGGTGGCTTTCCCCCAGCACGCAGACGGCAGAGACCTCGGGATGGGCGGCCAGCACCGCCTCGACCTCGGCGGGCACCACCTTTTCGCCCCGGATCTTCAGCACATCGTCAGAGCGGCTGACGAAATGCAGGAAGCCGTCCTCGTCCAGGCGGCAGATGTCGCCGGTGTGCAGCACCTGCTCTCCGGGGAAGGGGCCGGGCTTCAGCCGCCGGGCGGTGGCCTCGGGGTTCTTCCAGTAGCCCTGCATGACGGTGCTGCCACGGATCACCAGCTCTCCGGTGGCACCGCGGCGCTGCGGCTGCCCCTCCGCGTCGATCACCCAGAGCTCGGTGTTGGGAATGGCGACGCCGACGGATCCGCGCCGCTGCTCCAGCTCTTCGGGCGGCAGATACGTGCAGCGGTGGCATTCGGTCAGCCCGTACATGGAAAAGATCGTGGCGGCGGGCAGCAAGCGTTCCAGCTGGTCGATCAGCCCGACATGCAGCGCTGCGGCGGTGGAAGAGACCAGCCGCAGCTTCGACAGGTCGAACCGCTCGGCCAGGGGGGCGATCATCGGCACCATGGAGGGCACCAGCGGCAGCACCGTGGCCGCGCTGTCGGCCAGTCGCTTGAGGCTGAAGAAGGGCTGCGCAAAAGAGGCCTCGGCCACCACGGAGGCGCCGGTGAGCGCGGCCATGGTCAGCTGGTGCAGCCCGTAGTCGAAGGTCATCGGGACGGCGGTGAAGATCCGGTCGGTGGCGCGGTAGCCCAGGTAGTGCGCCACGGATCGGGCGGCGCTGGTCATGTTGAGATGCGACAGCATCACCCCCTTGGGCTCTCCGGTGGACCCCGAGGTATAGAGGATCGCGGCCAGGTCCCGATCCAGCAGCGGGGGCTGGGCCAGCAGGGGGGCCGGTCCCTCGGTCAGGAAGGCGGCAGGGTCGATCAGCGGCAGGGCCGGCGCATCGTTCAGGGCGGCGCGCGCGGCCTCGGCGCCCGGGCCCGCAGCCAGGATCGCCGTGGGCGTGCAGTTGTCCAGGATGAAGCGCAACTTGCCGACCGGGGTTTCGGGATGCAGCGGCACCGCCACCGCCCCGGCATGAAGGATGCCCCAGAACCCGGCGCAGAATCCGACCGAGTTCGGCAGGCTCAGGATCACCCGGTCGCCGCGACGCACGCCGCGCGCTTCCAGTGCCACGGCGATGCGCGCGGCGGCACGGGCAAGGTCCGCATAGCTGAGCGCGGCGTGCGGATCCATGATCGCCGCAGCGTCGGGGCTTTGGCGGGCGGCCTCGGGCAGGAAGCTGGTCAGCAGGGTTGGGAATGCGGGCATGGCACGGGATCCTTTTCGGAAGGGACCGGGACGGTGGAGCGTTTCGGAGGGGTGGCCAGCGCCCGGGCACTGCCCAGGCGGCAGGCGCCGACATAGCCGCCCATCCCCACCGACAGGAGGGTCAGGGGCGCGGGGGCGCTGCGCGCGGCCACCGGCAGCCGGTCGAGCAGCAGGAAGGGATCGCAGACGTAGCAATGGCCGATATCGGGCAGCAGCCCGAGGTCGACGCGCGCAGGGTCCAGCCCGTGGTCGCTGCAGTAGCCCTGCCAGGCCAGCCGGTTGACATTGTGCGGCAGCAGCCGGCCCGGTCCGTCGGGATCGAAACCCGCCGCCGCCAGGGCCCCGGCAACGATGCCGCCATGGGCGGCGAAGAAGACGCCCATTTCCCTGCTGCTGCCCGCCCGCCCGGCCGAGAATTCCGGATGCGTGCGCAGCACCGGCGGGCTGATCTGCGGCCCGTCGCCGTCGCGCGTCACGATCATGCCGCAGAAGGCATCGCCCATCAGCGTGCAGCCCGGCACGTAGCGCGCCCCGGGACGCAGCCCGGGATGGCCATCGCCGCCCAGCAGCAGCACGGAGCCTGCCAGGCCCGCCTTCAGGATGACCTGTGCCAGGTCGAGCGCCCAGAACAGGCCGCTGCAATTGTGCTGGTCCACCTCGTGGCAGCGACGCACGCCGCTCAGCAGCGGATGCAGCGCGGCCAGCCGCCGCGCGGGGGCGCTGCCCGGCGCGAAAAGTAGCGGCTGGCCATGGGAGAGGATCAGCACCTCGGGCCGCAGCCCGGGGGCCCGGGCTTCCAGCAGGTCGAGGACCTGAAGAAAGCCCGCGTCCAGGCTCTCGGTCTCCGTCAGCGCCGCCACCTGGTCGATGCCGAACAGCCGCCGGAACACCCGGGCCTCGGCGCGGCTGCCACCGGCATCGGCGATGATCTCCTCGCAGGACAGGCGCCCGGCGGGCACGTGGCTGGCAAGGGCGCTCAGTCGCATCCTCATGCCGGGCGGGTCCCGGCGCGCAGCACCAGGCTGGTCAGGGTCTCGCCCTCGTGGGACAGCAGGATCACGTCCTGGCCGCCCACGCCCGCCAGTGCGGCGAAGGGCGCGGCGCAGAGCCGTTCGGGCCGGCTGGCCGTGACCGGGCCATCCCCGGCCAGCGCCGGGCAAAGCGCGGGCGGTGCGATCACGGCCACATCGGCCCGTGCCAGCCCGTGCCGGACGCAGAGGTCGGCCACCGCCCCCGGCACATCCGCAGCCGGTGTTCCGGGGCGGCGGGCGTAGCCTTCGTAGCGCAGGCCCGTGCCGTTTTCCTCCAGCAGGAAGGCGGCGGCGGAATTCACCGGGTTGAGCCGGTCGACCACCTCGGAGCGGTAAAGCAGGTGGCGCTGGTCCATCACCAGCAGCAGCGCCTTGCGACGCCCGTCGCGCAGGTAGCGCGCCGCGCAATCCAGACTGAAGAGCGGCGCCGAGAGACCCCGGTCGGAGATGGCAAAGCCAAAGCCGTCCTCCAGCCCCAGACGGTGAAGGGCGAAATTGGTGACCGAGGTGCCCAGGTGCAGGTCGGGCAGCCAGTGCGCCAGGATCACGATGTCGATGTCGGACAGGTCCGCGCGCTGTTCCAGCGTCGCCAGCAGCTCTCCGGTCATCGCCGAGAAGGGCGCGCGGTCCGGCGCGCTGAGCCAGTTCAGCACGTTGCTGTCGCGCTCGGGGGCATAGCTGCGCCCGTTCGAGCGGAAGAAACGGGCATTGAAATCCTCCCAGTAGGCGCGCTGGTCCAGCCATTCGGGCTGGGCCGGTTCGAGGCAACCGAAGTCCCGGGCCACCAGGGTTGCGGGATCGAGGGTGATGTTCATGCCGGCACCTGCGCGGCAAAGGCCCGGAAGGCGTTCAGTAGGTGGATGCTTGAGGTTCCCTCCATGTATTCGAAGGCCCGGGCATCGCGCATTTTGCGGCGCAGCAGCGGATCCGCCAGCAGCGCCTGCGGCGCCCGGGCGGGAATGCGCGCGGCCAGCGCATCCGAGAAGGCGACCGCCTGCAGCTTGATCTGGCTGATGCGATGGGCACGGGGGCGGCCTTCGGCATAATCCTCCAGCACCCCGGCCAGCCGGTGCAGCAGCGCCAGGTGACGCCGTTCCAGATCGGCAAAGCCGGTGGCCCCGGCGATGGCCAGCCGGTCCAGAATGCCCCGACCGTTGCCAAGCGCGAGTGCCGCCACCACCGGGCGGTTGCGCTCGAACACGCCGTTGATCGCCATGAAGCCGTCGCGCAGCGTGGCGGTACTGCCATCGCCCAGGATCATCCCGGGATCGATCGGCAGGCGTTCCATGGTGATCCGCGCCAAATCGGCGCCGCGCAGCCCGTTGGTGGGCAGGCGCGCGATCCCGAGCTGGCCGTTCTGGATCTCCCGCGCCAGGCGGTCCATCTCCAGCAGGACCAGCGCCGCCCGGCGCGAACCGGCATGATGGGCAAAGACCAGCCCGACCGAGGACCGGGCGATGTTGCCCACCAGCATCTTCTCTCCGCTCAGCCACATGCGGCCCTCGGAGTCGGTGTCGATGCGGGTGCGCCCGGCCGAGGCATCGGAGCCCACCTCGGGCTCGGTGACGGCGAAGAAGGTGCCCTGCGGCCCGTCGCGCCAGGGGGCGAAGAAGCGCGCCTGCTGGTCGGGGGTGCCCATGGCCAGCACGGCCCCGCCGGAAAGCGAGGGGCCCTGAAGCGCCAGGATGCAACTTGCGTCCATCCGCGCCAGCCGCTCGATCATCGCCACATGAAGCGGATAGGGGCACTCGCTCAGCCCGAGGGGCGTCTGCGACAGCGGGAAACCGTTGAAGGCCTCGGGCACGCCGATCGTGGTCAGCGCCCGGACCAGCGGCTCTTGCCAGAGGTCCGCGCAGGCCGCGGGATCCTCCTCCAGCCGGGCTCCGGTGCGCTCGAACAGCGCCCGCAGCCCGTCCAGCCGCGCCAGCGCCGGGTGATCGAAGGGCGCGGGCAGCACAAGGGGCGCGGCGGAAGGCGGCGCGGAAAGGGGCTGCTGTCGCGAAAGCCGCTCCTGCCAGCGCGGGGCCGGGCTGGCCAGGCTCAGCCGGTCGCCATCGGCAATGACCTCGGCGGGGGCGCCGAAACCCAGGAAGTCCGTGGGAGAGGCACTGGGCCCGTAAGCGCCCGAATGGTGCAGGCACAGCAGGTCATCGGGGCGCGGCGCGGGCAGCTCGATCCCCGAGGCGATGACATCCATCGGGGTGCAAAGCGGGCCGGTGGCGCTCCAGCGTTCGGGGGTGCCGGCGCGCGGCTGGCCCTCCGCATCATGCAGGCTGATGGGGAAGTTCCGGCGCATGAAGCCCTGGCCGGCCGCCGCCGCATGAAGGTTCGAGCCGCCGTCGCAGATCGCGAACTGCTCGCCCTTGGTCCGCTTGTTGCGGCGGATGCGGGTGACGAAGATACCGGCCTCGGCCACCATGTAGCGGCCCAGCTCGATGGCGACGCGGGTGCCGGGATGGCGCGCCCGGAAGGCCCGGATCATCGGGTTCAGCGCCCCCGCCACGGCTGCCAGATCCAGCGGCACCTCGCCCTCGTGATAGGCCACGCCGAAACCGCCGCCGACATCGACGAAATCGAGCGGCCCGTCCGCCAGCATCTCATCGGCCAGCGCAAGGATCTGGCGGGTATTGGCGGCGATCACCTCGGGCGACAGGATCCGGGTGCCCATGTAGACATGCAGCCCCGCAAGGCGCAGGCCCGGCAGCGCCCGCAGGGCGGTCAGGGTATCGGGCAGCAGCGGCTGGTCCAGCCCGAACTGGGTGGCCCGCCCGCCCATCGACAGGCGGGCGCCCGTCGCGCTGAAATCGGGATTGATCCGCAGGGCGACGGGCTGGACGGTGCCGCGCGCCCGGGCCAGGGCGTCGATCTCTTCCAGTTCATCAAGGGAATCCGCCACGATGGCGGCGATGCCCAGATCGACCGCGCGGGCCAGTTCGTCCGCAGACTTGGCCGGGCCGACCATCAGGATGCGGTCCGGCGGGGCCCCGGCAGCCAGCGCGGTTTCCAGTTCCAGCCTTGAGCAGACCTCGGCGCCGGCCCCGGCGGCGATCAGGCGGGACACGACAGAGAGGTTGGGATTGGCCTTGAGGGAATAGAAGAACGCCACCCCGGGCAGGGCCGTGCGGAGCTGCGCGACGCGGGCGCGCAGCGCATCGCCGTCGTAAAGGTAGAAGGGCGTGCCGAAAAGCCCGGCGGCCCGGGCCATCCGCCCGGCCAGGTCCGGCTGCTGCGCCGCGAGATCGAAGGTGCCATCCATGGTCAGCTTGCCCTTGCCTGCGGCGCGCGTTCGGCCAGGAAGGCCTGCAGCCGGCCCACGGAACTGAGGATCCCCTCGGTGCCCGGCTGGAACCCTTCCATGAACTCGAAGGCGTCGATGCCGCTCTGCTCGCTCAGGCTGGCGATGAACTGCACCAGCTCGATGGAGTTCAGCAGCCCGCCGGGGCCGAAAAGCACGCAGTCCTGACGGGCGCGCTCCAGTCGTTGCGGGCCAAGCCCGATGTCGCGCAGGCTGTCCAGAATGGGGGAAATGTCGGGGGGCATGGTCGGTCTCCTGGGGATTGGGCGGGGTCGGGCGGTCAGTTCACCTGCAGCAGCGCACAGGAGGCCGTGGCCCCCAGCCCGATGCTGTACAGCAGGACCTGGTCGCCGGGATCGAGCGCGCCGCTGGCGGCTGTCTCGGCAAGGTTGATGAAGGGATCGGCGCCGAAGCAGTGGCCGTAGCGCGCAATCGTCGAAAGCTGGATCTGCGCGCGGCTCAGACCGGTGGCGCTGGCGATGTGGAACCACGACGGCAGGTTGACATTGTGCGGCATGACCATGCGGATCTGCCCGGCCTCGCGTCCGAAACGTTGCAGCGCCCGGGCGATGCCGGCGCAGGCAAAATCCTGGTAGATCGTGTCGAACCCCTCCAGATAGGGCTCTCCGCGCAGGCCGGTGTTCTTCCAGAAGCTGGTTTCATGCAGCACATGGGTGCCCAGCACCTCGTAGCTGCCGCGGGCCGGTCGGGCAGGTTCCTGGGCCACAAGGATCGCGGCGGCGGCCTCTCCCATGATGGTGGTGTTCTCGATCACCCGGATCGCCGGGTGGAAGGCCTTTTCGCCGATCAGGATCAGGGCCGCCTGGCCCTCATCCAGCAGGTGCGAGAGCATCCCCAGCATGGAAACGCCGGTGGCGCAGTGGTTCATCGTGGCGCTGAACACCTCGAGGCCGCGGTCGCGGAACCCGCCCAGCACGTCCGAGGTTTCGCCCCCCGCGACGGCGGTGTTCATCAGCGTGTGGCAATGCAGGACATGCGACAGGCGGTCATCCTGACCGGGGTTGCGTGCCAGGACCTCGCGGGCGGCCCGGTCGGTCAGACGGGCCAGGGGTTCGCCGGGGTCGCAGCGAAAGCGGTCGAAGCCGAAGAAGCGGTCGTACATGCGCATCTGATTGCGCGACAGCGCCAGCTCTGTCTCCAGCTCGGAGAGGCGCTGTTCGCGGGCGGGATAGGCCAGGGCCATATCGAGGATCCTCAGCATGGTCCGGCCTCCGGGGGGCGGACCGGGGGGCGGCGGGTGCGCTCAGACCGCATCGGGGCCTCCCATGCGGCGCATCAGCACCACGACCTGGCCCGCCAGCAGCACGAAGCCCAGGGCGGCAAAGCCGATCATCACCGCGATCACCGCCGTCTGATCGGCGCCCCGCGTCATCGCCCAGAGCAGCGCGGCGCAGGTGCCAAGCTCGGTCACGATGGCGATGATCAGGACCTGAACACCCCGGCCCAGCTGTTCGAGGATGACCTGGAACATCGCCGAGGCGGCAACCAGGAAGAAGGTGACCAGAAGCTGGCGGAACATCCCCTCGGTCGCGGCATGCAGGGTTTGCGAGCGCGCCGGCACCAGCAGGTCCAGCGGGGCCGGCCACAGCGGCAGCAGGGCCGTCGCCCCGGCATAGAGGATCAGCATGGCACCGATCCCCCAGCAAAGGTAGCGGGTGGCGGTGCGGGGGTGGGCCTGCGGGCCCGCCTCGGCCTGCTGGTTGACCAGGATCGCGATGGCCGAGCCGATGGCGATGGCGGGGATCATGAAGGCGATGCGGTAGCGCAGCACCACGAGGAAGGCCGAGGCGCCCTCCTGACCTAGGTGCGACAGCAGCGGGAAGATCACCGAAGAGCTGACGAAACCGACCACGAGAGAGCTGAAAACCGGCAGGCCGACGCCGATCTGGAGCTGCTTCAGGCGGATCCGGAAGGGCTGGTCCGGGACCGGGTCCGCATGGCGGGTCGCGCGCCAGAGCAGCAGCGCGATCACCGGCAGCATCAGCAGGGCGCCGGTGACATTGCCGGCCAGCACCGCCTCGAAGCCCCAGCCGAAGCGGCTGACCAGGGTCCAGGTGACGGCCAGGTCGACCGCCACCAGCGCGGCGAAGGGCAGCAGGCCGGCCAGCACCTTGCCCTGGCCGCGCAGCGCGCCGTAGCAGATGTCGAACAGTACGAAGGGGATCATCGAAAGCACGAAGGGCGCGGCATGGTCGAGCATGGTGCGCAGGGTCGGGTCCGTCGTCGGCCAGAGCAGGGCCAGCGCCTGCCCGGCGGCGGCGACGCCCAGGAAGATCACGATCCCGGTGCCGCCCAGCCGCAGCGTGGCGCGCCTCACGCCCCGGCGCGGCCAGGCATGGCGCGACCGGGCGCTGAACACCTGGTTGGTGATGGCCAGGGCCTCCATCATGGCCAGGATCAGGATGAAGGCGGGTTGCAGCAGCGACAGAACCTGCAGCGCGCCGGTGTCGGGGGCCCGCGCCAGCAGGGCGATCTTGCCGAGGTTCAGCGCCGAGGTGATGGCGGCGCCCAGGGCAAAGGGAATGGCCAGGGCGAAGATCTGCCCGAGGACCCCGGGGATCGAGGGCATCTTGGCCGGCGTCAGGGTCGGGGCGTCGACGGAGGACATCAGGCAGTCTCCTGCACGAGGGAACGGGAGGGGGAAGGCAGGCGGGCGGCGGGGCGATGGTCTTCGGGCAGGCCCAGCAGCAGGAAACGCAGGGCCGGGCAGGGGCGCGCGGGGTCCGGCAGCCGCCGTGTCGGATCGCTGAGCACCAGCAGGGGGCCGCGCAGGGTGGCGATCTGGCGGGCCAGATCCAGCGCGTCGGCCAGGGCCGCGGGGGTTTCGGCCCGCAGCGCCCAGGCGGCGCCGCGATGGCCGATCAGCCGCAGAAGATCGGCCAGAACCGGGCTGGCGGTATCGAACTGGTGGCCCCGGTGCAGGTAGATCAGCCCAAGCGGACGGTGCGCCTGCGGCGCCAGCCCGGCCTGGAGCCGGTCCCAGAGCCCGCGCAGCCCGGGGGCATGGGGCAGCAGGCCGCCGTCGGGTCCGGCAAAGCCCGCACGACGCACCGCAAGGGGCTCCGGGCCGGAGGCGGTCAGGGCGCGCCAGGCTTCGGGCGCGGCCTCGTCCGGATGCAGGTCCGCTCGGAAGGGCAGCCGTCCGGCGGCCATCAGGGCGGCACCGGGCGCGCGCGGGGGCCTCTGGGCGATGCTCATGCGGGATGCTCCGGCACGGGGGCGCCGTAGACCGCCCGGATCATCTGGGAGCAATATTCCAGCCCGTGCAAACTGCCTTCGAGATAGCCGTGCCCGCCCATCAGCTTGGCGGCCTGGATGGTGTGGCGGTCGATCTCGTCATGCAGGAGGCCGGGCGCGGCGACGGGGCCCAGCGACAGCTCTGTTTCCATCCGGGCCAGGAAGGCGCCCCCGGCCGAGAAACGCGCCTTGATCAGCTGCAGATGGGTCGCGCGCTGGCCAAAGATCTCGCGGGTTTCCAGATGGCGGAAGGCCAGGTCGAGGATCCGTGCCAGCAGGCCCAGCCGCAGCGCCAGGGCCAGCTGGGCACATTCGGGCAGCGGCGCCAGCGGCGGGCACGGGGCCAGTTCCGACAGGCGCAGCCCGAAGGCGGCCAGCGCGGGGTCGGTGGCGGTCCTCAGGATCGCGGGCGGCTGATCGGGGCAGGCCGGATCCACCAGCGCCGCATCCAGCGCATGAAGGGCGTGACGCCCCGGAGCAAGGTAGCCCGGGCACCCGCTCAGCCCCTCGCAGGCCAGCTCCAGCGCCGGGGCGGGGCCGGCGGCGCGGGCCATGGCCAGCACCGCACCCGCGAGGGAGGAAGCGCGTGCGATATCAAGCATCTGCGCGTGCCCCGGCCCGGATCAGCGCGGCTTCGACATGGGTGGCCAGGGTCCCGGCGGTGTTGAAATCGGCCTGGCCGATGTCTTCGGGGGCAAAGCGCAGCCCGGGCAGCTTGTCCTCCAGGGTCAGCAGGAACTGCACGAACATGTAGCTGTCGAGGTCGTAGTCGCGGTCAAAGCGCGTCTCGGCGGTCAGGGCGGCGGCGGGGCGCTCGGTCACTTCGCTCAGGGCGTCGCGGATGGCGGCAGAGATGGTCTCGTTCATGGGAATGTCCTTGTCGGCTCGGTTGCTTCGGGGTCGGTTGCGGGCAGGCGGTCCAGCAGGCAGGTGGCGAAGGTGACGCCGGTCCCGGCGGCCATCAGCAGCACCTGGTCGGCGGTGTGGCCGGCGGCCTCGAAGGCCGCGAGGTTGAGGAACCCGTCCGAGCAATAGGCATGGCCGGTCCGGGCGAGATCGCCGTGAAAGCTGTTGTCCTGCCAGCCCAGGCGCCGGATCAGCGCATCGGTCACCGGACGGTTGAGGTTGTGGGGCAGAAAGACCATCCGCCCCGAGATCCGGTCGCGCCAGCGCTCCAGGCAGTCCTCGACGAACTGGCCCAGGCGCTCGGCGTAGATGGCCTGAAGGGCCTGACGTTCGGCGGCGGGCATGGCATCGGCATTGACATGGAAGCGCGCCAGATGGGTGCTGGCGGTGCCCGAGACACGCCACCCGCCGGGGCCGGCATTGAAGACCGCACAGGCCGGACGTTCGGCCAGCAGCCCCACCGGCAGGCGGTTCACCCACGGGTGGAAGGCCTTCTCTCCGGTCATCACGATCAGCGGTCCGCCGGAGCGGCTGCTGGCGGCCAGATGCATCTGCACCAGTGCCGAGGCGCAGCTTGTCATCGAGAGGGAGGCGACCTCCCAGTCGTGCATCCCCTGGGCATCGGCCAGCCCGCGCAGCCAGTTCCGGTCGGCGAAGGTGTTGTGGGTCTGGGTCTTGCAGTAGACCAGCGTGCCCGGGCCCGCGCCATGGGCCCGCACGCGGTCCCGGGCCGGGGCCAGCACGTCGCTCAGCATCTCGGTAAGCGGGGCGGGGGTCAGGGCCACCTCTTGCAGGCCGAAGAAACGGCCATACATCGAAGCGGCACGGGGGCTGACACCGTGGCTGTCCCCAAGGGCCGCCAGCGGCACCCGGTCGCCGGGCAGGCTGGGCAGGAAGATGTGGCTGAGTGTCGGCATGATCCTGTCCGCGGAAGCTGGTCGGGAGAAGCTGGTCGGGGCCGGCAGCGGGAATTCGCCGCCCTGAACCCGGATAGCCGGGGGCCGGTGGTGGCAGCGTCCTGATTCATGAAATTGGACAGACGGGATCACGATGCAGGACCGGCCACGATCAGGTTTCGGGCCTTCCTGCATTGGGCGCCTGGGCGACCTGTATCCTGCATTGTGTCAATAAATCAGTTATTTGGATGGTTTCTGTCTGCCCTGTCCATTCCGGGTCCCCGGGAAGGTGCCCCTGCGGATCCGGGACGGCAGGGCGGGCTATTTTCCGGCGCAGTCCCGAGAGGCTCCGGGGACACGGATCCTGCATTGCCCCGCCGCCAGGGATCTGCACCGGCCAATTGCCGCCGATCCGGCGCCCCGGCGCGGTGCTTGCTTCCCTTCCGGCGGCGTCTGGTCCGGGACCCGATGGCCGTGCTGCCGAAGGGAAGGGGCCGCAGCCCTGCAATCCGGCGCGCGGTGGCTGATGGGCGGGCAGAAGCGGCTGCCCGACCGCACATTCGCCAGGGCCACGGACCCACCGCGCACAACCTGCGCAAGGCACTGGCAGGGACGGAAAGCGCCGAGGTTTTGGAATGCCGGCAGGGCGCGGGCAACTCGCCCGGGTCAGCTCGGTCTGTTCGACGTTCCAGCCCTGGGCGGCACAGGACGGCGGCGCCGGGCCCATAGCTACAGATCAGGTTGAGGACGCGCCTTCCTCGATCGGCATGGGCGCGTTGCGGCTGTGAAACGCCGACCGGGGATGGGGGGAGCACGGGAGGCGCCGATGGCGAAACGGCTGGACTCACCGGAGGCCGCGCCCGGCGCAGGCGTGATGTTCAGCCTTCGGGACCATCGCCTTGCCTTCCCGGAGCAGGTCGGCGACTGACACCGGTTCCACAGCTACATCGGCGGCAGCTTGGTGAAAAATGCGGCCATTTCCTCGTCCCGTGGAACTGTCGGTAAAAGCCGCCCCGGTGCGCGCGATGGCGCGCGGCCCGTCCATCTGTCAGACCTGACGGGCGGACTGGCAGCGAGCGAGAGCCCGCGGCGCTTAGCCGGTCGGGCCCGGATGGCTCTCCTCTCCGGCCTGGTCGGCGGACCAGTTGCCCGCCGCCTCCACCGCGACGACGCTGCTGGTTGGCAGCAGGTTGAGGTAGCTCTCGGTGTCCTCGGGCGGGGCGGCGGCCCGCTGGGTCATGCGGTAGAGCGCATAGAGCGCGATGGCCGCAAAGGTCACGGTCAGCACCAGCCAGAAGGCATCCGGGCCCAGCCGCTGCATCGTCCAGCCTGCGGCCAGCGGGCCGACGATCGCGCCAAGCCCGAAGGTGAAGACCAGCCCGCCCGAGGCGGCGGGCATGTCCTCGGGCGCCAGCGCGTCGTTGGTGAAGGCCAGCAGAAGCGCGTAAAGCGGCGTCGTCACGCCGCCGGCGAAGAAGGCGGCCAGCAGCAGCATCCACAGGCTGCCGCCCGTGAACCAGCCTAGAACGCAGGCCGCCGCGCCGACGATGGCGGCGCCGCAGATCAGCTTGCGGCGGTCCATCTGGTCCGAGAGCCAGCCGATCGGATATTGCAGCACCAGCGCCCCTGTAAAGAGCATGGCCACCAGCAGGGCGATCTGCGCCGCGCTCAGCCCGATCTGGGCGCCGAAGACCGCGCTCATGCCCGACTGGGTGGCATAGGCTCCGCCCAGCAGGAAGATCCCCACCGTGCCCAGCGGTGCGGCCCGGAACAGCCTGGCCAGCGGCATCGGGCGGGTGACCTCGACCGTGGGGACCGGGGTCACCGACAGCAGGATCGGCGCGAAGGAGACCGAGACCAGGATCGAGGCCCCGATGAAGAGCGCGGCATTGCCGGCGTCGCCCAGCGTCAGAAGGCCCTGGGCGCCGATGATCCCGATGGTCTGCGCGATCATGTAGGCCGACAGGACCTTGCCGCGGGTCTCGTTGGTGGCCGCGTGGTTGAGCCAGCTTTCCGCGGTGACATAGACGCCCGACATGCAAAAGCCCACCAGCAGCCGCAGCAGGGTCCAGGCCCAGGGCTCGGTCAGCAGCGGAAAGGCGATCAGGCCGGCGGACATGAAACTGCCGAGGGCCGCGAAGACCCGGACATGCCCGACGCGGCGGATCAGCGTCGGCGTGATGCGGGCCCCCGACAGGAAGCCCACGAAATAGCCCGAGGTGATGACGGCCAGCGCGGTGGCACTGAACCCCTCCAGATCGCCGCGCAGGCCGATCAGGGTGAAATGCATCCCGTTGCCCAGCATGATGAGCACGATGCCCAGCAGCAGGGCCCAGACGCCGGACAGGACGGTGATCATGAGGCGATGGCTCCGCAGGGGGTGACGCTGCGGAATCGTCGCGTGCAAATGCCGCCGAAGCTGAGGCAACGGCGGCATTTGCGCGTGGCTTTGCGACATGACGGCGGCTTGGGGGCCGATCAGCCGGCGGCTTCGCGTTTGCGGTTGCCGGTATAGATCAGCGCCATTGCCGCGAACAGCAAAGCAATGGCGGCCCAACGGTGCGGATCAAGCGGGATGCGCGCATTCTCCAGCCAGCCGAAATTGTCGATCAGCAGGCTCATGGTCAGCTGGCCGGTGATCACCGCGACGGTGGCCGCGGCAATCCCGATGCGGGGCACGGAAAATACCATGGCGACGATGTAGAAAACACCGAAGAAGGCGCCCGTCAGCTGCCAGCGCGGCGCGTCAAGCAGCGTCATCGCCTGCGGCGGCTGGGCGAAGAGCATCAGCAGCACGCTGATCAGCGCCCCCAGCACAAAGGTCAGCCAGGCGGTGGTCAGCAGACCCACCGCGCCGCCCAGCCGACCGTTGACCGAGGATTGCACCGACAGCGCCGCGCCGCCCATCAGCGCCAGGAAAATCAGGAGAAAGCTCATCATTCGTGTCCTTCAATGAATGAGGGCCAGGGCCCCGGCGATCAGCGCCAGCGCGCCCAGCCGGTAGCCGTCGACCTTCTGACGCGCGGCTCCGAAGGCGCCGAAGTGATCCAGCAGCAGCCCGGTGGCAACCTGGCCGAAGAGGATGGCCACCATCGTGGTGCCGACGCCAAGAAGCGGCGTCGCGGTTGTGATCACCACCACGTAGACCGGGCCCAGCACCCCGCCGTTCAGCATCCAGCGCGGCTGAGAGAAGAGCTGCGGCAGCGACCGGCGCGGCGCGAAGATCAGCGCCAGAGACAGCAGCAGGCTGCCGACCAGGAAGATGCAGAAGGTTGCGGACATGTGGCCCACCATTTCTCCCAGCGGGCCCAGCAGGCCCGCCTCGACGGACAGGCCCATGCCGGCGGCCAGGACCACGGCCAGGGTCAGTAACTGTTTCATTGCGCCTCCGTTGACTTGCGGAGGCTGCTAATTCAGTCGATCATGAACAACAATTCAGGAAATTCGGAAAACATCTTTCCATCATGAGCAAGGATATCCACCTGACCGCCCTGCGGCTTTTCGTCGAGGTCGCGACCCGGGGCAGCTTCAGCGAGGTGGCGCGGCGGACCGGGCTGCCGGTCTCTTCCGTTTCGCGCCATGTCAGCACGCTTGAGGCCGGGTTGGGCCAGACGTTGCTGGTGCGCAACACGCGGGCGCTGCGGCTGACCGATCATGGCGCGCGCTACCTGGAGTCTGTGCGCGAGGCGCTGTTGCTGCTGGACATGGCCGGCGAGGAGGTGCGCGACGGGGCGCAAACGGCGCGCGGCACGCTGCGGGTCAACGCGCCGGTGGCTTTTGGGCGCCGCCACATCGCGCCGCATCTGGCGGCGTTCCAGGCCCGCCATCCGGCATTGGAGGTCGAGCTGGTGCTGACGGATGCCTTCGTCGATCCGGTGGCGGACGGGGCGGATGTGGTGGTGCGGATCGGCGTACTGGAAGAGTCGCGCCTGATCAGCCGCCGTCTGGCTGCACAGACCTACGTGCTGGCCGCCGCGCCGGCGTATCTGGCGCAGCACGGGACTCCCCGGGTGCCTGCGGATCTGCTGGGGCACAACTGTCTGATCTACAAGGGAGGTCATGGGGCCAGGCCCTGGATGTTCCGGCAAGGTCCGGGGGCCTTCCTGGCGCAGCCGGTGGCGGGCAACCTGCGCGGCAACGATGCCGAAAGCCTGATCGCCGCCGCCGTGGCCGGGCAGGGGCTGGTGCTGTTTCCCACCTGGGTGCTGCATGGCCCCTTGCAGGACGGCCAGCTGGTTCCGGTGATGCAGGACTGGACGGCGCTTTCGGATCAGGAGGAGGGGGCGATCCACGTGCTGCTGCCGGAAACCCGGCTGCGGGCGCTGAAGGTGACCGCCTTCCTGGAATTCCTGACGGAGACCATCGGGCGGCGGCCCTACTGGGACGCGGCCCTGGCGGATGATCCGGACGGGGGATGAGGCCCCTGTCGCCTTTCGGGGGACCTTTGGCGGGGGATGAGGCCGACCGGACGTCTGTCGGGTACCGAAGGTGCCGCGAACGGCAAGGGAAACATGGCCGGCCTCGGGATATATCAGATATCGGAATCGCTCACATTGCAACCTTAAGTTGATATTCGGTTAAGAAAACCTGCGGCTTCTACTCGGCGGCCTCTGTCCGGGCTGCGGGCACCGCCGCCATTTCGGCCGTCACGCGGCTCCAGCGGGCAAGGAAATCCTGCATCTGCTCGGCACCATGGTCGAACAGGCGCTGCACCTGGGCCTGCGACGTGTCGATCTTGGTAAGCCGGTCCAGATCGGCTGCGATATCGGCGGCCATGTCGATGAAGCCGAAGGTGATCGGGCGATAGCGCTTGCCCGCGGTTTCCACCCCAAGCTCGCCCATCCGGATCACGTGCCGGATCTCCTGCAGCATCGACAGGTTGCCCTCCAGCTCGTTCTGGCGATCGGCGATGGCGGGCGGATCGGTCGGGGGCCGGGCGATCTTCATCGGGTTGATCCGGATCACCCAGATCTCTTCGGGATTGGCGTCGGAAGTGTCGCCATGGACATCGGGCAGCGGGTAGATCGGCGGATTGGTGGCATAAAGGCCATCCCACAGCTGGCACGGGCGCCCGTCTATGGTCATCTCGACCGCGCGCATCACGTCGGGAATGGCGCCGCTGGCCATCAGGCAGTCCAGAAGCCGGTCCAGATAGGTCGCCCCGTCCAGCACATGCATGTTGGTGGCATCGGCGCGCTGTTCCCGGTCGGGCTCCAGCCGCATCCCCTTGTGGCGGGCCCGCAGCGCCGGATCCTCGGGGATCTTTGCTCCGGGGGCATCGGCGCCACTGGTGAAGGCGGTGGTGGCGTCGGTCACGCCGATCAGCAGTTTCGGCGCGCTCTGACCGGCCTGCTCCAGCGCGTCCAGCCCGGTGCCGATGGCCGTCAGGGCGGATGCGTCCAGATACTGGCCCACCACGGTCCGGAAGGCGGTCTGGATGTCGTAGTCGCGCCGGCCCAGCGGCGGCGCCTCGGGCGCCAGCACGCTGACCCGATGCCAGGGAGAAAGGTCCATCCATCCTGCGGCCAGCTGCGCCGTCACCGGGGCGCCGGGCAGCCAGGGGTTGGCGGCCCAGAGTGACAGGGCCCGACGGGCCATCGGCACCATGGCTGTGGCCGTCACCCCGGGCAGGCTGCGGTCGATTTCCTGGAACAGGCGGTGCCAGTAGTCGGGCCGCAGGCCGAGCGAGACATGGAACGGCGTGGCCCGGGTCGCGGCCTCAAGAAACTCGGCGCTCTGACGACCGGCCCGGTTGCGGGCCCAGGCCGCCAGGTGCTGTCCCGGAACCCGTCCCCGTGCCAGATCCTGCAGGTCAAGCTCTGCCGCGCGGGGCCAGTCGGGGGCGGCATTGCCGGCGGGATAGGCCGTGGTCCAGTAGCGTTCGACCATCGGGGGGCCGTTCTCGGGCAGGCCGGTGATCAGGTCGTGCCAGGCCAACGCGGCACAGAGCGCTCCTCCCGAGGTGCCGCTGAGCGCGACGACCTCGAAAGGACAGTCGGCCTCCTGCTGGCGGGCAAGAAGATGGGAAAGGGCGCCGGCGGTGAAGGCGGTCTGCGCGCCGCCGCCCTGGCAGGCAATGGCAACCTTGATCGGAGTCTCGGGCATATCGGATCCTCTTATCGGAACAGGATCAGGGTAACGCTGAGTTGCGCCATATGTCAGGGATTCCCGCATAGGGCGCTTCCCTTTGGGTCCGCGTGGTCAATCCGCTGGCAGAAATGGCCCCGCCCGGGCACGGGCGGGGCACCGGCCATGCCCCGCGGCCCCTCAGAGCCCCAGGGAGCCCAGCACGATGACCATGATGGTCGCAAGGACCGGGATCGCCACCGCGACGACGAAGATGTCGCCGTAGCTTTTCTTGTGGGTCAGCCCGGTGATCGCCAGCAGCGTGATGACGGCACCGTTGTGGGGCAGCGCGTCGAACCCGCCCGAGCTGAGCGCGGTGACCCGGTGCAGAAGCCCCATGCTGATGCCCTGGGCCTGCCCCATCTGGGCGAACTGGTCCCCAAGCGCGGCCAGCGCGATCGACATCCCGCCCGAGGCCGATCCGGTGATCCCCGCCAGCACGTTCACCGCCACGGCAAGCGAGGCGACCGGATTGTGCGGGAAGAGGCCCAGCACCCCGTCGCGGATCAGCGTGAAGGCGGGAAGCGAGGCGATGACGGCGCCATAGCCCACTTCGGAGGCGGTGTTGAACACCGGCAGGAGCGAGCCCATGGTGCCGGCATTGATCGTCTCTTTCACGTCGGCGAAGCGGTTCCAGTTCAGCGCGATGGCCAGCAGGATTGCCACGCTCAGCGACACGATGATCGCCCAGATCCCCGCTACCTTGGTCAGGGAAGTCGCGCCGTAGCGCGGCTCGGCCAGGTAGGCGGCGCTCATGTTCGGGATGATCAGGTAGGTGAAGATCGCGTTCAGCACGATCACCGCGACGACGGGGGTGATGGCGGCGGCAAAGCCCGGCAGCTTGGCATCCTCGGGCAGGGTGCTGTCGGCCGAGGTGGCGCCGTGATCCCCGTAGCCCTCACCGCGGGCATTGGCGGCCACGGCGCGGCGGTGCAGCCAGTAGGTGCCCCCGGCCAGCATCACCAGGCCCGCCAGCGTCCCCAGCACCGGCGCGGCAAAGACGTTGGTGCCGAAATAGGGCATCGGAATGGCGTTCTGGATGGCCGGCGTGCCCGGGAAGGCCGTCATCGTGAAGGTGAAGGAGCCAAGTGCGATGGCGGCGGGCAGCAGGCGTTTCGGGATGTCGCTGCGGCGGAACAGGGCATTGGCAATCGGGTAGATCGCGAAGGCCACCACGAACAGCGACACGCCGCCGTAGGTCAGCACCCCGCAGGCCAGCACCACGGCCAGGATGGCGCGGCTCTTGCCGGTCCAGTCGACGATGCGCTCGGCGATGGCGCGGGCGGCGCCCCCGTCGGCCATGACCTTGCCGAAGATTGCCCCCAGCAGGAACAGCGGGAAATAGGTGATGATGTAGCCGCCCAGGCTTTTCATGAAGACCTGGGTATAGGTGCCCAGCACCGGCACGCCCCCGGCCAGCAGCACCGCCAGCAGCGCCAGAAGCGGCGCCAGGATCAGGACGTTGATGCCCCGGTAGGCCAGGTACATCAGCAGGCACAATGACAGAATGATCCCGAAAAGACCCATGCAGCTCCTCCTCACGGCTGTGGCGGGCCATGTTCTCCTCCGGCCCGAACCGGATGCTACGGGCTGTGAGAGGAGGCCAGAACCCCCCTTCCGGCCGCGGACCGGGGCATGGGCGCCTGTACATTTTTGCAATCCCCGAGGGAGGTGCCGCAAAGGGCGACGCCATGGGTTGTGCCGCGGAACGACCCGCGGGAATCACGGAGTCGTGAGGGTGGCGCACCGGAAGGAGAATTTGATCTGAATCATTCTGCCCAGGGGCGTTTGGGCGCAGACCTGTTGCCAGGACCGGACCCGACGCGCCGTCGAGGCTTCAGGTCCTGTCCAAGGGACTTCACTCCAACCGAGGAGAAGACGCATGGCCAATATCTTCCTTCCGCCGCGTGACAGGATGATCATTCCCTTCCTGTCCCCGGTCTATTCACGCTTCGCCGAACCCGTCGGCTGGCTGGGCTTCCGGCTGGCCATCGGCATCAGCCTGATCATCGCGGGCTGGCCCAAGATCATCGCCCCTCTGGCGCAGTCGGGCTTCGTGGAATCTCTGGGCATGTACCCGGGCTGGTTCTGGTCGCCGCTGCTGGCGGCCATGCAGTTCTTCGGCGGCATGATGATCGCCGTCGGCCTGCTGACCCGCCCGGTAGCGCTGGCCAATGCGGTGATGCTGCTGATCACCCTGTGGTTCCACATCTCGCATCCCTACCCGGAGACCTTCCTGACCCCGGACGGCCTGGCCTACCTGAGCCAGAACCCCGACCTTCTGACGCCCGGCGCGCAGGCGGCCTTCCTGAAGGATGCCGGGGCCGCCTTCGGGGCCCGGATCCAGGAAAAGGCAATCTATGCCTCGCTGTTCTGGGCTGCCGGTGCCGCTCTGATCGCGGCCTTCGGGGGCGGATACTTCTCTCTCGATCGCAGGCTCGGCAAGGAATTCTGAGCCCGCCGATCTTTGCAAAGCACGCGCGGAGGCAGGACAACCTGCCTCCGAACTCCTGTCCGGACGTCCCGTCCCTTGGCCCTAGTGATTGCGCAACCGGCTTTCGATCAGCAGGCCTTCCTCGTCGAGGATCGGATGGGCAACGGCGACCAGATGCGCGGTGATCCGCTTCAGGTCCCGCAGCAGATCGAGGTGCAGGGAGGAGGTTTCCTGCGCATTGCGCTGGCCCTCTCGCAGACGCACCAGGTGCCGCTGAGCCGACTGGCGCTCGCGGTTGCGGATCTCGACCTTCTGCTGGACCAGCTGCTGGGCCAGCTCCATGTCGCGGGTCATGAAGATGGTCTGGGCCAGGCGCAGGGTCTCGGTCGTCATCAGGAACATCCCGTCCAGCTCCTGGTAGCCGGCATCGGAAAAGCGCAGCTGCAGGCCGACCTTCTTGCGGACATTGGCGGCCAGGCCCTTTTCGATGATGTCGCCCACATGTTCGAGGTTGATCACGTAGTCGAGGATGGTGATGGCGCGGCGGCGCTCGCTTTCATCGGCGCTCTGGCCGAGGCGAGACAGGTAGGTCTTGACCTGCTGCTGGCGCAGGTCGACGCGGTTTTCCAGGGCCGCGACCTCGGTCAGGGGGGTGGTATCGTTCTTTGAGAAGGCCAGCCGCGTCAGGTCCAGCATCCGTGCGATGTCATCCCCGATGGCCAAGGCCTGGCGCCCGGCACCCGCCAGCGCCAGCAGCGGCTGTTCCAGCGCCGCCTCGTCCAGCCATTGCGGCGGCGTGTCGCCCTGAGGTTCGGGGGGCGGCAGCAGCCGCTCCAGCCCCCGGGTCAGCGGGCCGGTGAAGGGCGCGATGCACAGCGCCAGCAGGATGTTGAAGACCAGGTGCGCCTCGACGGCGAGGCCGGTGAAGGGCAGGGGCAGCGCCTGCAGCAGCTGGCCGAAGGGACCGGCGAAGGGCAGCAGGCAGAGGCATCCGGCGGCCCGGACGCAGAGATTTCCCAAGGTCAGTCGCCGCGCCGCGATGGCCGACTTGGCGCTGACCAGCACGGGCGGGATCGCCCCGCCCAGGTTGGCGCCCAGCACCAGCACGACGCACAGCCCCGAGGGCAGATCGAGCGAGGCCACCAGCATGACCGCCGCGAGCGAGGAAGAGCAGACCGCCGCCAGCCCGGCGGCAAAGATCAGCGCCACCGGCCAGGCGCCGTCCAGCATGTGCAGGAAGGCCTGCATCTCGGCCGAGCTGCGCAGCGGCGCGGTGGCCGCCTCCAGCAGCGACAGCGACAGCAGCATGAGGCCGAGGCCGATCAGGGCCCGCCCGCTGCCGGTAGCCAGAGGCGAGGTCCGCCGGCTGGCCACGAACCCGCCCAGCAGCAGCACCGGCGCAATGGCATCCAGGCCCAGAGAGATCACCAGGGCGGTCAGCGCCGTGCCGACATTGGCCCCCAGAAGCACGATCTGCGCCATCCTGTCGGCGATCAGCTGACGTTCCAGGAAAGAGGCCGTCAGCAGCGCGGTCGAGGTCGAGGATTGCAGCCCCAGCGTCGCCACCAGCCCGGCCAGAAAGGCCCTTGGGCCGGTGCGGGTGCCCAGGCCAAGCGCGGTCTTAAGCCGGATGCCGAAGGCGACGGTCACGCCGTCGCGCACCAGCCCGAGGCCGAAAAGAAGCAGCGCCACCGCGCCACCGATCTGGAAGATGACTAGTAGGGATGCCATGCTCTGCTCTGCCGTCTGTTGCCCCGGCAGGTCTTCCGGGAAAGTTCTTTTCCCCATGATCCGCGTTTTTCGAAGAATTTCAATTGCCTCCCGGGGTCGGGCGGGGCGGGGCAGGTGTTTGGGCACGCGCCAGGGCGGAAATCGCCCAAGCTCTGCGCGCCAGAGGGGGCCCGGGTGGGGCCGGTCCGTTCAATCCCGGGCCAGATGATCGCGGATGCGGGCGGCGGTTTCGGGGGTGGCGGGGCTGTAGACCAGCAGGGTCAGGTCCGCGCGCCCCTCGACCGTGAAGGTCGAGAACTCCATCTCGATCAGGCCCAGCACCGCGTGATGCAGCCGCTTGATCCCGTCCCCATGGGCAGTGACGGCGTTTTCCGCCCAGAGATCGCGGAACACCGGGCTGAGCGCGGACAGTTCCTCGACCAGCTGGGTGACGTCCTGGCTGGCCCCGGCACGCGCGACGCTGGCGCGGAACGTGCCGACCAGGTAACGGCAGACCGACAACCAGTCGCTGGTGTTGCTCTGCTGTCCCGCGCGCGAAAACACCAGCCGCAGCACGTTGCGCTGCGGTTTCGGCAGGGCGGCGTAATCGGTCAGCAGGCGGGCGGCGGCCCGGTTCCAGGCCAGCACGTCCCAGGTCGCATTGATGATGATGGCGGGCCCCTGGGGAATGCCGTCCAGCACCCTTTGCAGCCGGGGGGTGACGTGATCCTCGGCGCGGTAGCTGGCCTCTGGCGGGTGTCCGAAGGCCAGAACGTGCAGATGTTCCCGCTCGGGTTCCGTCAGCATCAGGCCACGGGCGATGCGCTCGATCACATCGGTCGAAGGCGCGCCGCCGCGGCCCTGTTCCAGCCAGGTGTACCAGGTCGGGCTGATGTTGGCGCGCTGCGCCACCTCCTCGCGGCGCAGGCCCGGTGTGCGTCGCCGCCCGGTGTCAAAGCCGAAACTGGCGGGGTCCAGCCGGGTGCGCCGGTCGCGCAGGAACCGGCCCAGGGCATTGTCATCTTGCGGCATGGCATCCTGTTGGAATTTATAACAGTATAAAGTCACGTATTTAACAGGATAAACTCTAGGCCGATATCTTGCGTCGAACAACCAAGGAGCGTTCGACATGCGTGTTTTCCTGACAGGCGCCACCGGCTTCATCGGTGCCCGCATCCTGCCCGAGCTGCTGGCGCGCGGCCACGAGGTTCTGGGCATGACCCGGTCCGAGGCCGGCGCGGAGAGTCTTCGTGCGGCAGGGGCCACCCCCTGGATGGCCAGCCTCGAAGCGCCCGAAACCCTGGCCCGTGGCGCCGCGCAATGCGATGCGGTGATCCACACTGCCTTCGACCACAACTTTGCCAATTTCCTGGCCAATTGCGAAAAGGACGCCCGGGTGATTGCCGCCATGGGGACCGAGCTGAAGGGGTCCGACCGACCGCTGATGGTGACCTCGGGCACAGGCATGGGTGATGCCGGGCCCGGGCAGCTGGCCCAGGAGGCGAATTTCGACACCGACCATCCCAATCCCCGCATCGCGACGGAGCTCGCGCTGCGACCGTTGCTGGAGCAGGGCGTGAATGCCCGGGTGATGCGCTTGCCGCAGGTCCATGACACCCGGCGCCAGGGCCTGATCAGCCCCTATATCGAGATCTCGCGCCAGATCGGCGCTGTGGCGATCCTGGGCGAGGGCAGGAACCGCTGGCCCGCCGCCCATGTCGGCGATGTCGCCGCCCTTTATGCCATGGCCTTCGACAAGGGACCCGCCGGCACGCGCTTCCATGCCGTGGCAGAGGAAGGCGTGCCGATGCGCTCCGTGGCCGAAGTGCTGGCCGAGGGGCTCGACCTGCCGTTGGTCTCCCTGGACGCGGAGGCGCTGGCGGCCCGGCTGGGCTGGCTTGCCGGCTTTGCCGGGCTCGACATGCCCGCCAGCAGCGCCTGGACGCGGGCCGAGCTGGGCTGGGTGCCCCGGGGCCCGTCGCTGCTGGAGGATCTGAAGGCGCAGGCCTACGCCTGAGTCCGGTCCTGCGCGGGGCCTCGGCCCGGATCACGGTGGGCGCTTCGATACATCGTGATCCGGCGACTGTCGGCAAACCCCAGCTTGCGATAGAAGGCGGTCAGGCCCTGGCCGGCTTCGGCCTCGGGTGTGATCACAAGGCAGACCTCTTGCGCGCCCTGCGCTGCGGCTCAGGCCAGAACGGTTTCGGCCAGCCGGCGTGCCAGGCCGCGTCCCCGGAAAGCGGGGCGGACATAGAGGTCCTCCAGTTCGCAAGCCCAGCCAAATTCGACATCGCAGGTCAGGCTTCCAGAGGCCAGGCCCGCAATCTGCCCCTCCACCTCGGCCAGGAAGATCCCGGCGCGCCTGTCCTGCAACATGAGGCTCAGGTTGGGCGGATAGCAGACTTGCGGCGCTGCCGCGTGACAGCTGCAGCATTAAGCCAAAGCCGTCATCCGCTCATTCCGGAGGAGCGCTGCCAAAAAAAAGACCAGGACGGCGGACAACAGACTGTAGCTGCTCAATGCATGAATGTCCGCAATTGCTTGAGACAATGCACACGATCGACCGCCTTATTCGACAAGGTTAAGAGCGACTCGGTAGATTAAACGGTCCTATTCCGCTACTTTTTCCATGGCCTCCGCTGGGAAAAGATCCAAGGTGGCGTTGCTATACTCAGCCGCCGTCCTTTCGCGCATCGTTGTTCCACTGCGTGTCATATTATTGAGCGCAACTTTGTGTTTATTAGGAAGGCCGTCCCACCAAGTCGGGTTCAGAAATAGGTTGTCCGTGTGTATGAATAGAAGGCGTATCAGGGCATCGGCTTGGCGATCGCTTGCGATGGCCAGTAGGGAGTCCGATAGGGACCGAGCCGGCCCATCATCCGGCCCAATCCAGCCAAAAATCGCAACTGTATTGCCCTCAAAGGCTGTAACAGTCAGTGTCACGGTATCCAGCTCAACCTTATTTTGACCTAACTGCTGCAAGCGAGTTCCAGAAAGATCAAATTCAGGGTGGAAGGCGCAACATGCAACAATTGGAAGGACGCGGTCGAAGCGAACACCGCAATAATGGAAGCCATCGTAGCCGCCAGTCAAAAACAAATTGTCGAAGTTGCCTTTCGCTCGCTCCATATCTCTTTTTCCCATTTCTATACCAACCGATACATCGTATAGAAAAGACTGCATCGCAGCCTGTTTCCTAAATGGCTGTCCGCGATCAGCGACTTCTCGCATCATCGCGTTGAAGCGCCCCTCTGCCTCCTTAGAGTAACGTTCGTAGGATATAGCGCGATACGAGAAGAGAAACGCTGAGCTCAATTCGAAATTGAGCGTCTTACCCTCTATAGGTTTAAAAGTTTCGGAGTCGTGTTTGCTGCAGAATCCGGGAAAAACTGATGCATCTTTGAGCCCAATTTTCCGGGGTTGCGGCTTCCCGCTCGACTGTATCATGTCTCTCATTCGTGGCTTTACGGTTAGAACATGATTACTATCAGAGATCGCAGCGAGCCCGCCCCTCCTTTGGATCGTATGGGCCTTTATAATTTCCGAACTGCAAGGGTCAGCTGCAGGAAGTGAGCAATAGCCGTTTCGAAGCTCTGCAAACATCCGCTGCTCCTGTTCAAATACATTTATTGGTTCAAGTGCCTCGCGAACAAGGTGACAGTGCTTGAACTTTTTGCCGGATCGGCACCAGCATCGCTCATTCCTCCCCATCTTCTCCAGAGGAGATAGTCTGCGGTGGAAGAGAGAAAGCCGTGGCGCGACGAGCGATGCGTGGTTCATTGTATTTCCGCCGATTATTCTATGTAGGCCCGAGGCATCACTATTTTTCTATCGAATCCGCGGGAATTGAGTAAACCTTCAACCATGCAGATCCTACGGGGGAAGATGCAAGGGATTGAAGCTGAAGGTTGGACGATAGAACGTAGTAGAGTAAGGCAGCCAATCCATCGGTCGTCAAGCTCCGGCCGCCAGCGCCCACTCCACGCCTCAGAAATGTTCGATACGGGCCGTCCACGCTCCTCGGACCCGGCTCGCTTGGGCGAGGAACCTGCGGTGCTTTGCACTCGAATGCTTAGCGGGGTGTTATCCTTACGTTTAAAAGGATACGTCATGATCTCTCCCGGCACTCGCCTTCCTTCCATCCTACTCCCCGCTACTGATGGGACAGATGTTGATCTGTCGAATCTCGCGGGTATCGGGGTGGTCTACGCCTATCCCAGGACAAGCCCGCCAGATGCGGCCCCCATCGAGGGCTGGGATCTCATACCAGGCGCTCGGGGCTGCACCCCTCAATCGTGCGCGTTCCGCGATCACTATGCCGAATTGAAACAAGCTGGAGGAACCTTCCTCTTTGGACTGTCCACTCAGGACACAGCTTATCAGGCCGAGGCGGCTGCGCGCCTTCACCTCCCGTTCCCGCTCTTGTCAGATGCGCATCTACAGCTCGCGAAGGCCATCGGCGCGTCTACGTTTGAAGCGGGAGGCATGACATTGCTGCAACGAATGACCATGATCTTGAAGGACGGCGTGATCGTTCATGTCATGTCACCGGTTTCTGAACCTGCAAAGAACGCTGAAGATGTTCTTGCTTATCTTAAAACGCAGGCACCTGGCGGGAACTGAAGGTCCGCTCCGTCCGCTCAGCTGACCTTGGCGTGCCAGAACATGCTGCACGATGCGACCGATGGCCGGTTTGGGGAAGCTGCGCCGCAGCGAGGCCGAACCTCGCGAAGGTCGGGAGAGGGCCGTTCTATGAGGGATTAGTGCGCCCAGGGAGTACCCCGAGTTCAGTCATGATCGTGGTCAACTCGTCTCTGCGATGCGAAGGGCACGGATGCTTACGGGAGCCCTGGTCAAGCCTATTGGGAGCGGATCCACGCGTCAGACCGAACTCTGCCTTTATGTCGGCGATCCAGCAAGTCTTGGGAGTGAAGCCAAAGCGAGCTTTCGTCTGTTCTTGGATTCTCTGATAGGTGGCCATTCGGATGCTCTTTGATTCGAGGTTAGCTTGTGCCGCAGTGGAGGCTAGCACACTTGGAATGCTGCACCATGAACGAACGGCGGCAACGTCGGGCCGCGCCGTAGCAGTTCTTCTGCCCACGAAAGTCGGCTTCGGGCCGAGGCTGTGTGGAAACGCTGTTCCGTGGTAAGCTTTCGCAAGGCGGCAGGAGACAGGGATGGCGGGTTTCATCAATGGTATCGACCGGGACCAGGTCACGCTTTTCCCTGATCGTCTGGAGGA
>NZ_JAHIAB010000013.1 GCF_018760365.1 Pseudooceanicola endophyticus | reverse complement strand
CATTTTCTTGTTTTAAATACCTCTGGGGTCCGGGGGCAGCGCCCCCGGGGTCTCCACCGGAAAGGACATTTCATGGATGGCATGACACCCGCCTTCACCCCCCACGGCAAGCACCTGATCGCGGGCGAGTGGGTCGCGACCCAAGCCCGCTTCCCCTCCGAACCCGCCCATGGCCCGGTGCACAGCTTCTCCGTCGGCACCCCCGATCTGGTCAACGCCGCCTGCGAGGCAGCAGAAGAGGCCTTCTGGTCCTACGGCTATTCCACCCGCGCGGAACGCGCCGCCTTCCTCACCGCCATCGCCGATGAGATCGAGGCCCGCGCCGACGCGATCACCCAGATCGGCTCCCAGGAGACCGGCCTGCCCGAGGCCCGCCTGCAGGGCGAGCGCGGCCGCACCACCGGCCAGCTGCGGCTGTTCGCCGACCACATCCTGAAGGGCGCCTACCTCGACCTGCGCCACGACCCCGCGCTGCCCGAGCGCAAGCCCCTGCCGCGCCCCGACCTGCGCCTCGTGCAGCGCCCCATCGGCCCGGTCGCGGTCTTCGGCGCCTCGAACTTCCCGCTCGCCTTCTCGACCGCGGGGGGCGACACCGCCGCCGCGCTCGCCGCCGGCTGCCCGGTCGTCGTCAAGGGCCACTCCGCCCATCCCGGCACCGGAGAGATCGTCGCCGAGGCGATCCATGCCGCGATCAAGACCTGCGGCCTGCACCCGGGCGTCTTCTCGCTGATCCAGGGCGGCAAGCGCGAGGTCGGCACCACCCTCGTGCAGCATCCGCTGATCAAGGCCGTGGGCTTTACCGGCTCGCTCGGCGGGGGCCGCGCGCTGTTCGATCTTTGCGCCGCCCGTCCCGAGCCGATCCCGTTCTTCGGCGAACTGGGCTCGGTCAACCCGATGTTCGTGCTGCCGGGCGCGCTTGCTGCGCGGGCCGAGGCGATGGGCAAGGGCTGGGCCGGATCGCTGACCATGGGCGCGGGGCAGTTCTGCACCAACCCCGGCATCGCCGTCGTCCCGACCGGCGCCGAGGGAGACAGTTTCGTCGCCGCCGCCACCGCCGCGCTGAAGGAGGTCGCCCCCCAGGTCATGCTGACCGAGGGCATCGCCGCCGCCTACCGCGCCGGCAAGGAGCGTTTCGAGAGTCGCAACACCGTGCGCACCCTGCTGGCGACCCCGCAGGAGGGCCGCAGCGCCGCGCCGAACCTCTACGAGACCGATGCCGAGGCCTATCTGCAGGATCATGCCCTGGGTGAAGAGGTTTTCGGGCCGCTGGGTCTGGTGATCCGGGTGCCGGGCCAGGAGGCGATGGCGGTTCTGGCGAAGGGCTTCGAGGGCCAGCTGACGGCGACGCTGCACATGGACGAGGGCGACCTGGCCGATGCGCGTGCGCTGCTGCCGATCCTGGAGCGCAAGGCCGGCCGCGTGCTGGTCAACGGCTTCCCGACCGGCGTCGAGGTGGCCGATGCGATGGTCCATGGCGGGCCCTATCCGGCCTCGACCAACTTCGGGGCGACCTCGGTCGGCACCCTGTCGATCCGCCGCTTCCTGCGCCCGGTCTGCTTCCAGGACCTCCCCGAGGGGCTGCTGGGCGAGGACATGGTCTGAGACCGCTGGCCTGAAAGCCGGCACGGGAAAGGGGCGCTGCCCCTCTGCGCGTGCCGCGCATTCACCCCGGCATATTTCCTGAAAGTTGAATGCATAAGGGGGGCCTTGCGGGCCCCCCGGATGATCCCGGAGGAGATCCCAGAATGAATCCCGAAACCCGTGAAAAGCTGATGGGCGTGTCGGTGGCGACGCTGGCGACCGCGCTTTATCGGCGCGGCCTGCGCCACCAGGTGATCCAGGGCGTGCACCCGGTGGGCTGGAAGGGCGCCAACATGGTCGGCCCGGCCTTCACCCTGCGCTACATGCCCGCGCGCGAGGACCGCAACACGCTCGCGGCCTTCCGCGATCCCGAGCACCCGCAGCGCGTCGCCATCGAGACCTGCCCCGAGGGCCATGTTCTGGTGATGGACAGCCGCAAGCAGGCCGATGCGGCCTCGGCCGGGGACATCCTGATCACCCGGCTGATGAAGCGCGGCGGCGCCGGCGTGGTGACCGACGGCGGCTTCCGCGATGCCCGCACCATCGCCGGGCTGGAGATCCCGGCCTATCATACCCGGCCCTCGAGCCCGACCAACCTGACCAACAACGAGGCCATTGCCATCAACGACCCCATCGGCTGCGGCGATGCCCCGGTGTTTCCCGGCGACATCATCGTCGGGGATGCCGATTGCGTCATCGTCATTCCCGCCGACATTGCCGACGAGATCGCCGACGAGGCCGTCGAGATGACCGCCTACGAGGATTTCGTCGTGCACCAGGTGAAGGATGGCGCGACGATCATCGGGCTTTATCCCTGCACGAAGGACGAGCACCAGCTGGCCTTCAAGGCCTGGCGCGAGGCCGAGGGGCGCTGAACCTTTGGGGCTACCTGAAGGGGAACCGCCGCCGGTGTGCTGCACCGGCGGCGGTTTTCTTTGGGAGAAGGGGAGGGGGCGGCCCCTGGATCAGGGGACGCGGAACACGTCCACCGTGACGCCGCCGGGGCAGGGGGTGACCCGGCTGACGAAAAGCGTTTCCCGCAGCCACTGGAAGGGGCCGTCGGGCGCATCGAAGACCGGGGCCGCACGGAAGTAGAAGGCCGAAGGATCCACCGGGCGTCCGGCGATCAGATCGGCGCGCACCGCCGGATCGGCGACCCGCAGACCCCGGTTCTGCACGTAGATCAGCGTGCCGTCCTCGGTTTCGAGCGAATAGTGGGCGTTGATCTCGGCCACCCCGTCGGGGCGCTGCCAGAGCCAGTCCGACCCGCCCGAGAGGACCTTTCCCCTCAGCCGCGGCCCCTGGACCGTGCCGCCGGTGACCTCGATATGCTTGCGCTCGCCGTTGATGCCCGCCCCGTTGCTGCGGGGGCGGGCGATATGCACGTCGAGGGTGAAGACGTGGTCGGGGGCGGGGATCGGCGTCGGCATCGCTCAGGCGGCCGCGTAGCGGTCGGCCAGCCAGGCGGTCATGCGCGCGAGGCTGGCGCGGGCGTCGGCGCAGTATTCCATCGCGCGCAGGTAGCCGTGGATCAGCCCCTGGCCGGGATCGAGCTGCACCGCGATGCTCTCGGCGCGCAGTTTCTCGGCATAGGCATGGCCGTCGTCGCGCAGCGGGTCGTGTTCGGCCACGGCGATGAAGGCGGGGGGCAGGCCGGCATGGCTGTCGGCATGGAGCGGCGCGGCCAGCGGGTGCTTCAGGTTCTCCTCGTTGCCGCAGTACATCAGGTTGGTCTTGGCCATGCCGGCGGTCTGGATCAGCGGCCCCTCGGCATTCTCCTGGTAGGAGGGGAAGGACATGTCGAAATGGACGCAGGGATAGACCAGCATCTGCGCCATCGGGGCGGCGGCGGTGCCGCGCAGCGCCAGGCAGGCGGCGGCGGCCAGGTTGGCCCCGGCGCTGTCACCGCCGATGGCGATGCGGGTGGGGTCGATCCCGAGGCTTTCGGCGTTGGCATGGACCCAGTGGGCCACGGCGATGACCTCGTGGATGGCCTTGGGGAAGGGATGTTCGGGGGCCAGCGCGTAATCGACGCTGATCACCGTCTGGCCGTTGGCGGCGGCGATGCGGGCGGTGATGTCGGAATGGGTCATCGGGCTGCCCTGCATCCAGGCGCCGCCGTGCATGTAGATCAGGCAGGGCTGGGCGGGAAGGCCCGCCGTCGCGCGTTCGATCCGCATCAGCACGTTGCGCCCCTCGTGGGCCAGGAAGGCGGTCGAGACGGCGATACCCTCGGGCTGGGGCAGGCGCATCGCATCGGCGATGTATTCGAACAGCAGCCGGCGGTCGGTGATCGGGGCGCCGGCGGGCAGCACGGCCCAGCTGTCGTTCCACTTGGCCAGGAAGGTCTCGATTTCGGGGTTGATCATGGAAGGTCTCCGGAAAGGGGGGCTCAGCCCTGGTAGCCCAGCAGGCGGGGCAGGAAGAGGACGAAGTCCGGCACGAAGGTGATGATGCCGAGCGCGACAAGCAGCGCGACGATGAAGGGCCAGATGTCGCGCACGATGGCGCCCATGGGCTGGCGGGTGATGGAGGCGGTGATGAACAGCAGTAGCCCGTAGGGCGGGGTGATCAGGCCCAGCATGGCGTTGACCACCACGATGACGCCGAAATGCACCAGGTCGATGCCCATGGCCTGCACGGCGGGGATCAGGATCGGCACCACGATCAGCAGGATCGCGCCGCCCTCAAGGATGCAGCCCAGCAGCAGGATCAGGATGTTGATCGCGATCAGGAAGCCGGTCTGCGACAGGTCCATGCCCTGCAGGAAGGCGGCCAGAGCATTGGGCACGTCCTCGCGGGTGATGACGTAGTTGAAGGTCAGCGAGCCGCCGATCAGCACCCCGATCGCCCCGGCCGAGCGGGCGCCGGAAATCAGCGTCTCCCAGAAGGCGCGGAAGGTGACCGAGCGGTAGAGCAGCACCGAGATCACCAGCGCATAGGCGGCGGCGACGGCGGCGGCCTCGGTCGGGGTGACGATGCCGCCGTAGATCCCGCCCAGCAGGATGACAGGCAGCATCAGGGCGGGCAGGGCCTCCCAGGTGATTTTGGGCAGTTCGCGCAGCGGCACGGCCTCGTCCACGGGGAAGCCCCGGCGGCGTGCCATCACCCAGTTCATGAAGGCCATCACGGCGGCCATCAGCAGGCCCGGCGCCATGCCGGCGGCAAAGAGGTAGCCGACCGACTGGTCCGAGACCAGAGCATAGAGCACCATCGGGATCGAGGGCGGGATGATCGGGCCGATGGTGGCGGTGGCGGCGGTGATCGCGGCGGCGTAGCTGGGCGGGTACTTCCCGTCCTTGGTCATCATGTTGATGATGATCTTGCCCATGCCCACCGCATCCGCCACGGCCGAGCCCGACATCCCCGAGAAGATCACCGAGCTGAAGACGTTGACATGCCCGAGGCCGCCTCGGAAGCGTCCGACCAGGGCCTGGCAGAAACGCAGCAGCCGGTCGGCCAGGCTGCCGATGTTCATGATGTCTGCGGCCAGGATGAACAGCGGGATCGCCAGCAGGGTATAGCCGTTGAACAGGCCCTGAAGCAGTTGTTCCGAGGCGATGGAGGGGTCGAAGCCCGACAGGATCAGATACAGGAAGGAGCCGCTCATCATCGCCAGGCCCACCGGGATGCCAGCGATCGACAGCGCGACGATGGCGACCATCGCAAGCGTGAAGGGATCAGTCATAATCGTGGGTCTCGGCATGGGTTTCGGGGACCGGGGCACCGCCGGTCAGCCCGTTCCAGGCGACCAGCAGCATCCGGATGATCACCGCGATGTGGAACGGCATGTAGATCGCGAAGACCCAGGAGAACGGCAGCCGCATGTAGGCGGTGCGCTCGATGTCCATGAAGGTCACGTAGTCCCAGGCCTTGGGCAGGGTCCAGGCGAAGATCGCCGCCGTGACCAGCCCCGCCACCACGTCCAGCACCCGGCGCGCGCCGCGCGGCAGCAGCGCATAGATGATGTCGAGCTTGATCATGTTGTCGGTGGGGATCACGAAGGCCGCCGCCAGCAGGATCCCCCAGAGCCAGGCCAGCGTGACCCATTCGACGGTCCAGCCGACGGGCAGGTCAAGGGCGTAGCGGAAGACGATCTGCAGGATGAAGACCGCGAACATGCTGCCGAACAGCAGTGCGGAAAGATGCGCCGGCAGGGCCGCTGCCCTGCGCAGGAGCGGATGAAGCTGTTTCATGAGGGCACTCCGGAAGGAGGGGCCGGGGGGCGGCAGGCAGCGCCGCATCCCCCGGGACTGGGATCATTCGCCGACGGCGGAAATCTTGTCGAGCAGACCCGGCGGCCAGTCCTTGGCGTATTTCGAGTTCTGGTAGACCTCCAGCACATGCTTGCGGAAGGCGGCGTTGTCGGGGGTGTAGACGTCGATCCCCTCCTGCTTGAAGGCGGCCTCGTATTCGGCCTCCTGGTCCAGGGTCACCTTGTCCAGCGCGGCCTCGAAATTGTCGGCGCAGCTTTGCACCTTGGCCTGCTGCTCCTCCGTCATCGAATTCCATTTCTTCAGGGAAATGGTGAATTCGTTCGCGGCGATCAGGTGGGCGGTCTTGCCGATATGGTCGATGATCTCGTCGAACTTCATCGAGTGGATCGCCGGGAAGCCGTTGTCCTGGCCGTCGATGGCGCCGGTCTGCAGCGCGGTGTAGGTCTCGGCGAAGGGGATCGGCACCGGGGTCGCGCCCATGGCGGTGCCGACGAACTGCCAGCCCTCGCCCGGGGGCATCCGCAGCTTCACGCCCTTCAGGTCCTCGGGGGTCATGATCTCCTTGTCGCCCTTGTAGCCGATGTGGCGGGCGCCGATGTAGGGGAAGGACAGGATCTTGACCTTGGCCTTCTTCTCGATCTCGGCCAGCAGGTCATCCAGAACGTCGCTGTCGTAGACCGCCCGCATGTGGGCATAGTCGCGGAACAGGAAGGGCGTGCCCAGGATCGAGGTCGCGGGCACCTGGTTCTGGAAGTCGTAGATCGCCAGGTTGCCCATGTCGAGGTTGCCGCGCTGCATCGCGTTCAGCTCGGTGCCCTGCTTGAACAGGGTGGCGCCGTGGTAGTCCTTCAGCTCGAACCCGTCCCCCAGGCACTTGCCGAAGCTCTCGCGCAGGGTGGTGGTACGGATGTCGTTCTCCGAAACGGTATCGGAATAGATCAGCTGGACCTTCTTGTCCGCCGCCACGGCCGGCAGCGCCGCGTTCAGCGCGGTGACGGCAGCCCCGCAGGCCAGAATCGTTTTGAGAAAGCGCATGTCATCCTCCCTTTTGCGCCACTGTTCGCGGGATCCGAACCTGCCGTCCCCGTCCTCCTAACGGGCCCGGCGGGCCTCCTCCGGCCCCCGCTTGTCGTTTTATGTACCATGTGGTTCAATCATGTAAAGGAGAAGTTTTAACCTTGTTTCACCCTCTGCGGTGGGGCAGGTCGAAACGGAGGAGGACAGGCCATGACGGAAGAGGCACCCACGCGCGGTCGTTCGGGGCGGCGCAAGCTGAAGGCGGATCAGGACACGGCGGCGCTGGCCGAGGCGACAAGGGCCGACATCATCGCGGTGGCGACGCGCGCCTTCGTGCGCTACGGCTTCGACGGCGCCTCCGTGAACGAGATCGCGGCGGCCTCGGCCACCTCGAAGCGGATGATCTACTACCATTTCGGCTCCAAGCAGGATCTCTATCGCGCCGTGCTGGAGGCCGCCTATGAACGCGTCGGCCACCGCGCCCCGAGCGAGGCCCCGGCCTGTCCGCCCCTGGAAGAGCTGCGCGCCTATGCGGTCGATGCCTACGACAACTTCCGCCGCAACGAGGATTTCGTGCGTCTGGTCATGGCGGAGAACCTGAAGGACGGAGAGACGATCCTGGGGTCGGATTTCGTGCGCCAGCGCTCGGCGGCGAACCTTGCCTCGCTGGAGGAAATCGTCGCGCGGGGGCGGGCGGACGGCAGCATCCGCGTGGGTTTCCGGGTGGTCGATCTGTACCTCGCGGTGGTGGCGGTCTGCTTCCACGCGGTGTCAAACCGGATCTCGACCGGGATTTCCCTGCAGATGGATCTGGGTTCGGACAGCGAGGTCGCGTTCCGCCGCCAGCTGGTGGGCGATGTGGCCTGCCGTTACGCGGCCACGCCCGGCACCTGAGGCACCGGGCGTATCAGACCGGGGCGCTTACTGCGCGGGCAGGGGGGCGGTCAGCGCCTGCCAGCGCGCGGCATAGGCCCTGAGCGCTTCGGCATCAGCCGGGGGGGCGATGGCACGGGTGTCTCCGCTGCGCCGGTCCTCGAACAGCAGCGCGGCGCCGATGCTGGTGCCGGTGGCTGATGTCGCAACCCGTACGCCCTCGGGACGCAGGCACGCCAGCATCCCGGTGTAATCGGCATTGCGCCCGAAGGGGCCTTCCACGATCACCGGGCCTTCGGCCCCCACCAGCGTCAGGCAGGTGTCTGTGACAAGGGCCAGATACCACGACAGCGCCAGCATCTTCGCGCCTTCGGTCGCAGGCGACCGTGTCCAGCCGTGCCGCCGTCCCTGGAACGGCCCGCTGTCGGGGGTGACCGAGGGCAGCAGGGCGACGCCGGAAAGCACCTCGGCCCGGTCGGCATCGGTCGGGGTGGCGGTGCTTCCGTCGCGGATCACCTCGTAGGCGCGCCCACCCATGAACCGCGCCGAGGGCACCGGCTGGCCAAGCGCATTCACGTTGACCAGCGTGTCGCGCGCCGGATCCAGCGCCGCGGGGCTGCCCCCCATCGCCATGGCGACCACCCAGGTCCCGGTCGAGACAACCGAGAAGGCCCCCCTTTGCGAGAGCACATGAGGATAGAGCGAGGCATTGCTGTCATGGATGCCGCAGACCACGGGCACCTCGGGCGAAAGCCCGGTGCGCGCGGCGATCGCGGCATCAAGCCTTCCCAGCATGTCCGAGGAGCGATGCGCGGGCGCGATCTTCCCCGCCAGCCCCAGCCGTTCGACCAGGGTGGAGAACTGCGCGGTCTCGGGCTCCCACAGGTCGGTGTGACAGCCCAGAGAGGTGACGTCGGTGGCCATCTTCCCGGTCAGCCGATAGCCCCAGTACTGCGGATAGGTCAGCACATGGGCGGTGCGTTCGCGCAGCCCGGGGCAGGTCTCGAACTGCCAGAAAAGCTGCGCGCCAAGGTTCAGGCCCAGAGGCAGGCGGGGCGATCCGGTCTGCCCGAAGGCGGGGCGGATCGCGTCATAGGCGGCGGCCAGCGTGTCGGGGCCGGGGTGTTCGTAATCCAGCATCGGTGCGGCCAGCGCGCCGTCCTCCTCCAGCAGCACCGCCGCCGCCCCGTGGGTGGTGACCGAGATCGCGTCGATCCCGTGCGCGCCCTGGAAGGCGGCAAGGTGTTCCAGGAAGAAGGCCCAGTGCCCCTCCAGGTCGAAATGCGGCCAGGGCGGGCCGGCCAGCACCCGGTTGGGGCGGGTGACGACGGCGATCTCGCGCAGGGTGGCGGCCTCGACGAGGGCGAGCTTGGCGTTGGTCTTGCCGACGTCGATCACGGCGATATGGCGAGGGCGGCTCATGGCAGGTGGAACACCGGGATCAGCGGCGCCTCCCGGGGTCGGTTGTCGGGATGGGTCGCCATGATGTCGGCCATATGCGCCCACCATTGCTGCATCACCGGATGATCGGGCAGGGCGGCCATGGCGTGATCCTTGCGCCGCCACAGCACGCCGAACAGCGCGTTCGTCTCCGGGTCGAAATGGATCGAGTAATCCTCGACCCCGGCGTCCTTCAGCAGGGTGACCAGCTCGGGCCAGATCTCATCATGGCGCTTGCGGTACTCCTCCAGACAGCCGGGGTTCAGGGTCATGCGGAAGGCGTGCTTTTCCATCAGGCCCTCCGCAGCTTCTTCCAGAGGCGGGGCAGGGCGATGACCCCGATCAGCAGCAGGCCGATGAAGATCGACATGACGATGCCCGGCACGTTCAGCAGGCCCAGCCCGAAAGTCACCAGACCCATCACGAAGGCCGCGATGACGACGCCCGCGATGCTGCCCGATCCGCCCAGGATGTTGACGCCGCCGAGGACGACCATGGTCACCACCTCAAGCTCCATCCCCGTGCCGATGGAGGGGCGGGTGGAGCCCAAGCGCGAGGTCAGGCAGACCGCCGCGATGCCGGACATGAGGCCTGTCAGCAGGAAGAGGATCATCTTCACACGGCCCACCCGGATGCCCGAGAACAGCGCGGCGGTGGCATTGTTGCCCACCGCATAGACCGCCCGCCCGAAGTTGGTGCGGTGCAGCACCACGGCGTAGATCACCGCCAGCACGGCAAACAGCACGAATTCGAAGGTGAAGACCCAGAACACGTAGCCCTGCCCGAAGAAGGCGAAATCGGCCGGGTAGCCGCGGAAGGCGCCATCCCCCAGAACGATGTAGCTGATGCCGCGAAACAGGCTCATGGTGCCGATGGTCACCACGATGGAGGGCAGCCCCAGCCGCGTCACCAAAAGCCCGTTGAAGGCGCCGCACAGCAGCCCCACCACCAGCCCGGTCGCCACCAGCGCGGGCGTGCCGAAGCCCGCCTGCATCATCAGCCCCATGGCGGTGGAGGCCAGCGCGATGATCGAGGCGACGGAAAGGTCGATTTCCCCCGCGATGATCAGAAGCGCCATGGCGAAGGCGATCATCGCCTTCTCGGTGAAGTTGTAGGTGGCGTCGGACAGGTTCCAGGCATCCAGGAAATAGGGCGAGGCCAGGGCGTTCATCAGGAAAATCGCCACCGCCACCAGCAGCAGCAGGCTTTCCCAACTTTTCAGTGCCTTCGTCGCCGGAGAGCTGAGCTGATCGGGGATCTTGCGGGGCCCGGCGCTGTCGCGGGGGGCGTGGTTCGTGCTGAGGGTGCTCATTGCGCATGCTCCGCCGATTTCAGGATGACCCGGCCCCGGGCGCGGCCCGAGCGGGAGTTGAAGGTGACCGCGACCAGGATCGCCGCTCCCGAGATCGCCATCTGCCAGAAGGGCGAAATGTCGATGACCGGCAGGGCGTTCTTGATCACCCCCAGGAACAGCGCACCAAGGATGGTGCCGACCACCGTGCCGACGCCTCCGGCAATCGAGGCGCCGCCGATCACGCAGGCCGCCACCACGTCCAGTTCGAACCCGCCGGCGATATCCACGTAGGCGACCGCGTAGCGCGAGATCCACAGGTAGCCCGCCAGCCCCGCCAGCGTGCCCGAGATGGTGAAGGCCAGGAACTGGCTGCGCCCGACGTCGATGCCGGTGTAGACGGCGGCATGGGGGTTGTTGCCGGTGGCGTAGAAGCTGCGGCCCATCGGGGTGCGCGACATCACCACGGCCATGATCAGCGCCACCACGATGGCGATCCAGCCCAGCAGCGGCAGGCCCAGGATCTGGGTGCGCGGCACGCCGGTGAAGGCGCGGCTCATTTCATGGGAGTTCACCCAGGCGCCGCCCGAGAGCAGGAAGATGATGCCGCGATAGATCGTCATCGTGCCCAGCGTCACCACGATGGGGGGAATATCCAGTTTCCAGACCAGCAGCCCGTTCACCGCACCCATCAGCGCGCCGCAGGCCAGCGCGATGACCATGATCACGCCGATGGGCATCCCCGGCCAGGCGACGTTCAGCATGGCGCAGACCATGCCGGTCAGCGCCAGGTTCGCCGCCACCGACAGGTCGATGCAGCGCGTCAGGATCACCACCATCTGACCAAGGGCCAGGATGATCAGCGGCGAGGTGTCGTTGAACACCTCCAGCAGGTTCTTCGGTTCGACGAAGGCCGGAAAGCGGGTCGCGATCAGCACCAGCAGCGCGACAATCGCCGCCCCAAGGATCGCTTCGCGGGATTTCAGCAGGCTCATGCGGCGGCCTCCGACGGGGTGTGGGTGATGCCCGCCGCGTGGCGGACCAGGGTTTCGGGGGTCAGGGCGTCGCCTTCCAGTTCGGCGGCGATGCGCCCCTCGCGCATGACGATGACCCGGTCGGACATGCCCAGGATCTCGGGGATTTCCGAGCTGACCATGATCACCGAAAGCCCCTCTGCGGCCAGTTCCGACATGAAGTCATGCACGGCGGCCTTCGATCCGATGTCGATGCCCTTGGTGGGTTCATCCAGGATGATCACCTTGGGCTGGGTTGCCAGCCACTTGGCGATCACGACCTTCTGCTGGTTGCCCCCCGACAGTGCCCCCACCCGGGTATCCAGCGAGGCCGCGCGCAGGTCCAGCCGTTCGGTATAGTGCCGCGCCAGCGCGAATTCCTCGGCCATGCGGGTGAAGCCGCGCTTCGAGGTCTGCCCGAGAGAGGGCAGGGTGACGTTCTGGAAGATCGGCATGTCGAGGATCGCCCCCTGCTTGCCGCGATCCTCGGGCACATAGACGATCCCGGCAGAGATCGCCTCGGCGGGGGAACGGATGACCTTGATCTTGCCGTCCAGCTTCACGGCGCCCTTCGAAGGCCGCGTGATGCCGATCAGGCTTTGCATGAACTCGGAGCGCCCGGCGCCAACCAGCCCGTAGAAGCCCAGGATCTCGCCCCGGCGGAGGGTAAAGTTGATGTCCTCGAACTCCGTCGGATGGGCATAGCCCACGACCTTCAGGACCTCTTCGCCGATGCGGGCGGCGCGCTTGGGGAAGATCTGGTCGACCGAGCGGCCCACCATCATGCGCACCAGATCGCCCTCGTCCACGTCGCGCATCAGCCCCTGGCCGACGAACTGGCCATCGCGGAAGACCGCCCAGCGATCGGCAATGCGGAAGATTTCGTCGAACTTGTGCGAGATGAACAGGATCGCCTTGCCCTGCGCCTTGAGCGTATCGACCAGCTCGTAAAGCTCCTCGATCTCCTTCTGGGACAGGGCGGCGGTGGGTTCGTCCATGATGACAACGCGGGCCTCAACCGACAGGGCGCGGGCGATGGCGACCAGATGGCGCGAGGCGATGCCCAGATCCTTCAGCTTGACGCCCGGGTCGATCTGCGCGCCGATCCCGTCCAGCAGCGCCCTGGCGCGGGCCTTCATGGCGGCGGTGTCGATCAGGCCGAAGCGGCCGCGCGGCGCATGGCCCAGGAAGATGTTCTCGGCCACCGACAGCTCGTCGAACAGCACGGTTTCCTGGTGGATGGCGGTCACGCCATGGTCCTGCGCCGCCTGCGCGGTGGGAAAGGCGACGGGCTGGCCGTCCATCAGGATCTGGCCGCCGTCGGGCTGGTAGATGCCGGTCAGGGTCTTGACGACGGTGGATTTGCCCGCGCCGTTTTCGCCGATCAGCGCGGTGACCTCTCCGGGGTAAAGCGCCAGCTTCACACCGTCGAGCGCCTTCACGCCGGGAAATGTCTTGGTGATGCCGTCGAGCGCGAGCACGGGATGCTCGGCTCCGGCCTTGGAACGGGTGTCGTCCATGGGGGCCTCGCGGTCTGGAAGGGGGGGGCGGCACGGGATGCGTGCCGCCCGGAAAGAGCCGATCAGAAGATGGTCTTGAACTGTTCGATGTTGCTCTTGTCGTAGACGAACGGGTCCGCCATGGCGGCCGAGTTGGTCTCGTCCAGCGTCACGCTGCCCATGCGCCCGATCGGGATCTCGGCCTCGGGCTGGGGTTTCACGTCGCCCTTGGCGATGTGATAGGCCATCATCGTCGCGGAATAGCCAAGGTCGATCGGGTTCCAGATCGCGAAGGATTTCGACGCGCCGCTCTCGATGGCGCCGGCCATCTCGGAGGGCAGGCCCAGCCCGGTCACGTTGACCTTGCCGACCTTGCCGGCATCGACCACCGCCTGGGCGGCCGCCACGATCCCCACCGAGGTCGGCGCGATGATCGCATCGAGGTCCGGATAGGACTGCATCAGCCCCTGCGCCTCGCGGTAGGACTTGTCGGCCAGGTCGTCGCCGTAAACCGTCGCCTCGAGCTTGATGTTGGGATAGTCGGCCTTCATCGCCTTCTTCATCTCGTCGATCCAGATGTTCTGGTTCGTCGAGGTGGTGGTGGCCGACAGCACGGCAACCTCTCCGGTCTGGTCGGGCAGGTTGTCGGCGGCAAGCTTGATGATCATCTTGCCGATCAGCTCGTTCGAGGAGGGGTTGAGGTGCGCCATGCGCCCCTCGGGGGCGACGGCGGAATCCCAGGAAATCACGGTGATCCCGCGTTTCATCGCCTTCTGCAGCGTCGGCACCAGCGCGTCGGTGTCATTGGCCGAAATCGCGATGGCATCCACCTTCTGCGCGATCAGCGAATTGATCACCTCGATCTGGCCCTCGGCGGTGGTATCGGTCGGGCCGGTGTAGATGATGTCGACATCCCCCAGCTCCTTCGCGGCCTCCTGCGCGCCCTTGTTGGCGGCTTCGAAGAAGCCGATGCCAAGGGCTTTCACCACCAGCGCGATGCGCATGTTGTCGGCCTGCGCCCCCGAGGCCATGAGCCCCGTCGCCATGGCCGCGGTCATCATCAGTCCCGCAAGTTTCTTCATGTTTTCCTCCCTTTTCTCCTCCCGACGATGCCGGCCCTAGCCGGTGTTGACCTCCCCTCTCGTGGCGGTCGGGCGCGCCACGATCAGTTTCACATCCGCGCTCTCCACCATGGCGGCGGCGCGGTCGCTGATCCCCTCGTCGGTGATCAGCACGTCGATGCGCTCCAGCGGGCACAGCACCAGCGAGGAGCGGTTCTCGAATTTCGTCGAATCGACCAGCAGCACCAGCTCGTCGGCCTGTCCGATCAGCTTCTGCTCGGCCTGGATCAGCAGCGGGTCCGCCTCCATCAGACCCAGCGGACCGACGCCCTGCGCCCCCATGAACATGCGCCGCGCATAGAAATTGCGCGTCACGTCGTTGTCGAAGGGCGACAGGATGATGTTCTGCTCGCGGTAGATCGCGCCGCCGGACAGCATGATCGTGTTCCTCGAATGCTTCAGCAGGTGCTCGGCGATGGGAAAGCTGTTGGTGAAGATCTGCATCCGGCGCGAGGCCAGCGGATGCACCATCTGGAACGTCGTGGTGCCGCCGTTGATGATGATCGGATCCCCTTCATCGCAAAGCTCCACCGCGGCGCGCGCAATCGCGCGCTTCTGCTCGATCATGATCGTTTCGTTGATCGAGAAGGGCCGCCCCGCCAGCCCCGGGAAGGCGTTGGGATTAAGCGCCTCTGCCCCGCCCCGCACCCGCCGCAACTTCTTGGCGACATGGAGCGCGGCGATGTCGCGGCGGATCGTGGCCTCCGAAGCCCCTGTCAGCGCACAGAGTTCCACCACCGTCACGACGGGGCGGTCCTGTATCGCGGACAGGATGATCCGATGGCGTTCCTTCTCGTGCATGATGTCCTCCTGGTAACCTTGTCCTGAATCGCAAAATCAAAGTCAATCATTTTTGATCATGAAAACCTTCTCTGCGACGCAGAATGATTGTTCATGATCGTTTTTGATTGACAAGCCCCGGTGCGCCCGTGCAGCTTCGGGCCAGTTCCAGGACCTTTACCAGACCGTTCACCGGGAGGAGAATACCGATGACGACCGTCGACAAGCGGCTGCATGCGCGGCTGCAATCGCTGTGGGATGATGCCCGCGCCGCCGGGATGAGCGAACCCGAGAAGCTGCTCTACCGGTCCAACCTGCTGGGCTCGGACAAGCGGATCACCAATTACGGGGGCGGCAACACCTCCTGCAAATGCACCGAGGTCGATCCGCTGACCGGCGCGGGCGCCGAGGTGCTCTGGGTCAAGGGCTCGGGCGGCGATGTCGGATCGATCCGGATGGACGGGTTCGCGACCCTCTACATGGACAAGCTGCGCGCCCTGAAGGGCAAGTATCGCGGCGTTGACTTCGAAGACGAGATGGTCGGCTACCTGCCGCATTGCACCTTCAACCTGAACCCGCGCGCCGCCTCCATCGACACGCCGCTGCATGCCTATGTGCCCAAGGCGCATGTCGATCACATGCACCCCGACGCGATCATCGCCATCGCCGCCTCGAAGAATTCGAAGGCGCTGACCGCCGAGATCTTCGGAGACGAGATCGGCTGGCTGCCCTGGAAGAAACCGGGCTACGAGCTGGGCCTCTGGCTGGAAAAGTTCTGCCTGGAGAACCCCGAGGCCAAGGGCGTGGTGCTGGAATCCCACGGCCTGTTCACCTGGGCCGATGATGCGAAGGACTGCTACGAGCTGACGCTCGAGATCATCAACAAGGCCATGGCCTATTTCGACGACAAGACCAAGGGCAAGCCGGCCTTCGGTGGCGCCGTGCATGACAGCCTGGCGCGTCCCGAGCGCCGCAAGGTGGCCGCCGCCCTGATGCCGGTCATTCGCGGCTTCGTCTCGGGCAACCAGCACATGGTCGGTCATTTCGATGACAGCGAGGCGGTGCTGGAATTCGTCAATTCCGCGCAACTTCAGCCATTGGCGGCGCTTGGCACCTCCTGCCCGGACCACTTCCTGCGCACCAAGATCCGCCCCCTGGTGCTGGGCTTCGACCCGGCGGCGATGAACCTCGATGCGGTTCTGGCGGGCCTGCCGGACCAGATCGCCGCCTATCGCAAGGACTACGCCGCCTATTACGACCGCTGCAAGCACGACAACTCGCCCGCCCTGCGTGACCCGAATGCGGTGGTCTACCTGGTGCCCGGCGTCGGCATGATCACCTTCGCCAAGGACAAGGCGACGGCGCGCATCTCGGGCGAATTCTACGTCAACGCGATCAACGTCATGCGCGGCGCCTCCGCCGTCTCCGAATATTGCGGCCTGCCCGAGCAGGAGGCCTTCGACATCGAATACTGGCTGCTGGAAGAGGCCAAGCTGCAACGGATGCCAAAGCCCAAATCCCTCGCCGGTCGCGTGGCGCTGGTCACCGGGGGCGCGGGTGGTATCGGCATGGCCACGGCGGCGCGCTACCTGGCGGAAGGCGCCTGCGTGATGCTGGCCGATATTGACGAAGGCGCGCTGGCCTCCGCCGCCACGGCCCTGTCGCAGGCGCATTCCGGCGACGTGGTGCGCACCATCGCCATGAACGTCACCGACGAAGCGGCGGTTGCCGCCGCCTATGACGCCCTCGCGGTGGAATTCGGCGGGCTCGACATTCTGGTCTCGAACGCCGGCATCGCCTCCTCGGCCCCGATCGAGGAGACCACGCTCGATCTGTGGAACAAGAACATGTCGATCCTTTCCACGGGCTATTTCCTGGTCTCGCGCGCGGCCTTCACGCTGCTGCGCAAGCAGGCGATGGGCGGTGCGGTGGTCTTCGTGGCCTCCAAGAACGGCCTTGCCGCCTCTCCCAATGCCTCGGCCTATTGCACCGCCAAGGCCTCGGAAATCCACCTCGCCCGCTGCCTCGCCCTGGAAGGCGCCGAGGCCGGGATCCGCGTCAACGTGGTGAACCCCGACGCGGTGCTGCGCGGCAGCCGGATCTGGCAGGGCGAATGGCTCGACCAGCGTGCCTCGACCTACGGCACCGACAAGCAGGGCCTGGAAGAGATGTATCGCAACCGCTCCATGCTCAAGCGCTCGGTCCTGCCCGAGGACATCGCCGAGGCCGCCTATTTCCTGGCTTCGGACCTCTCGGCGAAATCCACCGGCAACATCCTTAACGTCGACGCGGGCAACAAAGAGGCCTTCACCCGCTAGATCCCGGCAGGCGGGGCCTTTCCCGCCTTTCATCTTTCCACAAATATGCCGGGGGGAGCGCGCTGCAGGCGCGTGGGGGGCAGAGCCCCCCGGCCCCCCGAGGGAGGAGACCCATGTTCGACGAATCCAGCATCCACGCTGCCAACGAGACCGTCCAGGGCGATCTCGCCCGCGATTACGACGCCCTGGGCGAAAAGCTCGCCCGCGAGGGCATCGACATCGAAACGATCCGCAAGCGCGCCACCGATTTCGCCGTCGCCGTCCCCAGCTGGGGCACCGGCACCGGCGGCACCCGCTTTGCCCGCTTCCCCGGCGGCGGTGAGCCCGCCACCATCTTCGACCGGCTCGACGATTGCGCGGTGATCAACGACCTGACGCGGGCCACGCCCACCGTCTCTCTGCACATCCCCTGGGACAAGGCCGACCCCGCCGACCTCCTGGCCAAGGCCGAGGAAACCGGCCTCGGCTTCGATTGCATGAATTCCAACACCTTCTCGGATACCGGCGGCGATCACAGCTACAAGTACGGCTCGCTCTCGCATACCGATGCCGCGACCCGCGCCCAGGCCATCGCGCACAACCTCGAATGCATCGAGATCGGCGCGAAGCTGGGCTCGAAGGCGCTGACGGTCTGGATCGGCGACGGCTCGAATTTCCCCGGTCAGACCCATATGGGCCGCCAGTTCGAGCGCTACCTTGGCTCGATGAAGGAGATCTACAAGGGCCTGCCCGAGGACTGGCGGATCTTCTCGGAGCACAAGATCTACGAACCCGCCTTCTATTCCACCGTGGTGCAGGACTGGGGCACCAGCCTGCTGACCGCGCAGGAGCTGGGCGAGAAGGCCTTCTGCCTTGTCGATCTTGGCCACCATGCGCCGAACGTGAATATCGAGATGATCGTCTCGCGCCTGATCCATGCCGGCAAGCTGGGCGGCTTCCACTTCAACGACAGCAAGTACGGCGACGATGACCTCGACAGCGGCACCATCGAACCCTACCGGCTGTTCCTGGTCTGGAATGAACTGGTCGATGCCGAGGCGACGCCGGGCCTGAACCTGGCCCATATGATCGACCAGAGCCACAACGTCACCGATCCGATCGAAAGCCTGATGGTTTCCGCGATGGAGATCCAGCGCGCCTATGTGCAGGCCAGCCTTGTCGATCGTGCGGCGCTGGCGGGCTACCAGGCGGACAACGATGCGCTGATGGCCTCGGCCACGCTGCGCCGTGCCTTCCGCACGGATGTGGAACCGATCCTGGCGCGCGCCCGGCTGGATGCGGGCGGTGCCATCGACCCGATCCGCGCCTATCGCGCGGCGGGCTACCGCGCCCAGGTCACCGCGCGCCGTCCGAAGGTTGCGGGCGGCGGCGGCGGTATCGTCTGAGCTCTGCTGCGGCGGTCTTCCCGGGACGGGGGCCGCCGCTGCAACAGCGGGACCAGGGCCGGCTCAGCCGGGGCGCAGGTGCAGCCGGTGCGGCAGGAAGCAGCGGCTGCCGGCGCGCGGCGCGGGCAGCTGCGCCAGGACGGCGGGGCCGAAGGCCGCCGGGTCTACCGCGACCGAGCTCAGCCAGGGCGCAACCCAGTCGTTGAACAGCAGGTTGTCGAACCCGTAGAGGTCGAAGCCCTCCTGTCGCCCGGCCTCGCGTGCGCCGCGCCAGGCGCCGTAGGCCAGCGCATCCGACAGGCACAGGACCGCACGGGGCGGGTCCCGCAGCGACAGCACCTGGGCCATGGCCTGCAGGCCGCCGGTCAGCTGGTCCAGCCCCGGCGCTTCCACGGCAATCAGTTCTGCATCCGGAACGGCGGCGAAAGCGGCGCGGATGCCGCGCGCGCGCTCGGTCCCCGCCGTGCGCTCAAGGCTGCCGTGCAGCAGGATGGCGCGCTGCGTGCCCAAGGCCAGCACATGCCGGGCCAGGGCCTCTCCGGCGGCGGCATTGTCGATGCCGACATAGGCGCCGCCGGGCGCCGGGCCGGGATCGGGGCGGTTGACGAAGATCAGCGGTGCGCCGGCGGCCCGCAGCCGGGTCAGGCCGGGGCTGTCCACGGCCCCCACCAGCACGAAGGCCCGGGCGTTCTGGGCCTGCATCTCGGTCAGGAAATCGTCCTGGATCGCGGCGTCCTCATGGGTGTCGCACAGCGCCATCACCAGCCCCTCGGCGCGCAGCGCATGGCCGATGGAGGCGACGATGGTGGCCATCACCGGGTTGATCAGCGCGGCGGCCAGCACCGCGACGATCCGGCTTTCGCGCCGCCGCAGCGCCTGGGCCGCCCCGCCGGGCCGATATCCCAGCCGTTCGGCGGCCTCGCGCACCCGTAGCACCGTTTCCGCCGAAGCCTTGTCGGGGCCGTCGTTCAGAACCCTCGAGGCCGTGGCAATCGACACGCCGGCGGCCTGCGCCACCAGGCGCAGCGAGACGCGCGGCCGGGCCTGCCAGTCTGCGGTACTGTCCTGGGTCATCGCGGGCCCCTCCTTCCTGTCCGTCAGGCATAGCCGGTTTCGGCGCGCCGGGCAGCCCCGAGTTGCGCCCCGGGGGATCCGAACTATGCCTTGATCCTGCAACCGAAACGGGTCAGCCTGCGGTTGGGTAATCGTTTACCTAATGGAGGACATCCCATCTTGGGACGCGGGCCGAAGGCCCGTCACGGAGCTGTCGGGAAGGGCCCGGCGGCGGCGCCGTTGCGTGGAGGGCCTGCGGGCCGTGGCGGCGCCTGGAGGAGAAAAATCATGACATTCCTGAAGCATACCGGCGCGGTATGGCTGGCCGTGCTGTACCTGCCGTCGCTGGCCCTGCCTCTGGCGGCAGAGAATAGGATCGACGTGATCCGGCCCGATGCACCGGAACTGGCGGCCTACGGGCCGCACCGGATCGGCGTCCGCGAGATCCTGTTGCACCATGCCGACCAGCCCGACATCGCGCGGGCCGCCAAGGGCGACACCCTGGCCACGATCCCGCGCGCCGACCGGCCCCTGCCGGTCGAGATCTGGTACCCCGCCGCTGCCGATGCCGAGGGCGCGACGGTGGTGCAGACCTACCTGCGCGACGGCCACACCCGGATCGACCTGCATGCCCGCGCCATGGTCGATGCCGCCCCCGAGACCGGCGCGCGCTATCCGCTGGTCATCGTTTCGCATGGCTACCCGGGCAACCGCTTCCTGATGGCGCCGCTGGCGGAAAACCTGGCCTCAAAGGGGTATGTCGTGGCGTCGATCGACCATACCGACACGACCTACAGCACGCTGAGCTCCTTCGCCTCGGCGCTGGTGAACCGTTCGGAGGACCAGCTTTTCGTGCTGGACCAGATCGCCCGGCAGGAGGCCGATCCCGGCAGTTTCCTGCACGGGCTGGTCGATGCCGACACCACCGCGATCATCGGCTACTCGATGGGCGGCTACGGCACGCTGATCAGCGCCGGGGCCGGGCTGACCGAGGCCGCCGTCACCGCGCGGGAGGGCATGTGGTCCGCGCCGCCCGGCACGCTGGATCAGTACCGTGCCGGAAGCGCGGCTTTCGCGGCGCAGCACGATCCGCGCATCAAGGCCGCCATCGCCTTTGCGCCGGCGGGCTACCGGGTGGGCTTTTTCGATGACGAGACGCTGCGTGGCATCCACATCCCGATGCTTTTCATCGGCGGATCGCGCGATGACACGGTGGGCTACGAGGACGGCGTGCGTCCGACCTTCGAGGCGGCGGTGAATTCGGACCGGGCGCTGCTGACCTTCCTGGGGGCGAACCACAATGTCGGCGCCCCGATGCCGCCCCCGGAAGAAGCCTTCACCTTCGATCCGGAACTGAACTTCAACCTGGCGCTGCACTACTTGGATTTCACCTGGGACAATACGCGGATGAACAACATCTCGGCGCATTTCGCCACCGCCTGGCTGGATCTCTACCTCAAGCATGACAGCGACCGGGAACGGTTCCTGGACCTGATCCCGAATTCCAATGACGGGGGCTGGGACATGCAGGACGGCAAGCCGGCCGCCGATCACAGCTACTGGGCCGGGTTCGACCGGCGCACCGCGCAGCAGCTGACCTTCGAACGCCGTTCCGCCGGGCAGTGAGACATCAGACGGCCCGGTCCTTTGCAGGACCGGGCCGCAGGCCGGGAGGGCAGGGAACTTGGACAGGCCGTCAGCCTTCTGCGTGATGCAGCGCCTCGACCAGACAGAGCAGGGCCATCGACTGGCCGTAGCCGGTGGGCTGGATCGGGATGTCGCGGTAGAACTGCAGGTCGTGGCCCATCCGGGTCCCGTAGGAGACCTGCTGGACCACGCCCTGGGCATCGATATTGTCCAGCACCGCGCGCAAAGCCTTCAGCCCGGCATCGCGCCAGCGGGCGTCGCCCAGACCCAGTCGATGGCCCTTCAGCAGCGCATAGCCGATGGCGGCGGTGGCCGAGATTTCCTCGTAGGAGGTCGGATCGTCGACCAGGGTGCGCCAGGCGCCGCTGTCGCACTGGTAGCCGATCAGGGTTTCCAGCTGGCTGGTGACGATCCAGGACAGGAACCGGTGATCGGCGGGCGAAAGTTCGGCCAGATCGAAAAGATCCAGCACACCGGCCGAGATCCAGCTGTTGCCGCGCGCCCAGCGGGCGCGGGCAAAGTTATGGTCGCCCTCGAAGGTCCAGCCGTGGAACCACAGGCCGGTCTCGCGTTCGGCCAGGTAGTGGGTGTGGACGAGGAACTGGTAGACCGCCTCGTCCACCAGCTCGCGCCGGCCCGAGGCCTGGCCGTAGCTGGCCAGGAACAGCGCCAGCATGAACAGCGTGTCATCCCACAGCTCGCCCTTGTTGACCTTGTCGGAGACATCGTGCTGGAAGCCGCCCGAGGCGGTGCGCGGCGCCTCGCTCATCAGGCGCTGCGCCCAGTCCTGCATCGCCGCGTCCCACTTCGGATCGCGGCTTTCGGACCACAGGATCGACAGCGCCAGCATCGGCGCCGTCGTGTTGACGTTCAGCCCGGGGAGCCCGCGGGCGAACTGGGTGTCGTACCAGTCCTCCAGCAGGGCCTTCGCCGAGGCATCCCCGGTCTGCCGCCAGAGCTGCGCAATGCCGTAGAGGCCGACGCCCTGAGGCCATTCCCAGCTGTCAAAGCTGACGTAATCCCCGGCGGTGCCGTCCAGGTTGGGTTCGTCGAACCGGCCTTCGTCGCGCAGGTTGCGCAGCCCGGTGACGATCAGGCCGATCTTGTGCCGGATGTCATCCTGCAGGGTCGCGGTCTCGGTGGTCATGATGCGTCTCGCTTGGTCTGGGAGGCTGGGGGCGTGGGCTTACTCGGTGGCGAGGATCTGGGTCAGGATCTTCCCGAAGTCCGGATCGTCGCGGTATTCGTCGAGCAGCGGCATCACCTTTTCGCGGAAGGGGGCCTGGTCGGGCTTGATGAAGGTCACGCCCATGGCCTCGGCCTTGGTGCGGGCATCGGCGATGGCCTTGTCCCAGATGCCGCGGAAGGCCTGGGTGGCGTGGACGGCGGCTTCCTTGACGATCTTCTGCTGCTCGGGCGTCAGTTTCGCCATCGCCGCGTTGGAGATCACCAGGAAGTCGGGCACGCGCAGGTGTTCGTCCTGGCTGTAGTACTTGGCGACCTCGCCGTGGCGGCCGATGGTCAGCGCGGTGACGTTGTTCTCGGCGCCGTCGATGACGCCCTGCTGAAGCGCGGTGTAGATCTCTCCGTAGGGCATCGGGGTCGGGGTGCCGCCCATCATCTCGACCATGCGGATCGAGCTGTTGGAGTTCATCACCCGGATCTTCAGCCCCTTGAGGTCGGCGGGCGTGTTGATCGGTGTGTCGCGGGTGTAGAAAGAGCGCGCGCCGCTGTCGAAGAAGGTCAGCCCGATAAAGCCGCTGTCCTTGGTGGCATTGTAGACCTCGTCGGCGACGGGGCCGGTCATCACCCGGTAGAACTGGTCCTCGCTGGTAAAGATGTAGGGCAGGGTGAAGGCCTTGAAGATCGGATCGAAGTTCTCGAGGTTGCCGGCGCTGACGCGGGTCATGTCGACGGCACCGTTCTGGAGCTGCTCCAGCACCTCGCGTTCAGAGCCCAGGACGCCGTTGAGGTAGAGCCGGATCGAGACCTCTCCATCGGTCTTCTGTTCGACTTCGTCGGCGAACTGCTTGAGCGCGGCGCTGGTCGGATGATCCTCCGAGAGCGAGTTGGCCAGGCGCAGGCGGGTTTTCGCATCCACGCTTCCGGCCATGAGCGCGACAACGGCGGTGGCGGCAATGGCAAGTGTCTTGAGCTTCATGATTTCCTCCCTGGGTGGGGCCGCCCCCTCCATCGGGCGGCGCTCCGGTGTCGGCCCGCGGGGGCTGCGACGGGCCCAGAATGCGCGGTATGAAAATTGCTTGCTAGATGTAAATTTATTACACAAATCTTTTGCGGGTGCAGATTGCGGGGCATTTTTCCGCAACGATCTGATTTAAAAAGGTTTCAAGGAAGTCCTTCGGCAAGGCTGATCCGGGCAGGATGCCGCGCTGCGGCACGCCTCACGCGAATGCGGGGTCAAAACTTTTCGTTATGCAACATAATTTCATATTGCATAGGTGATTTTCACAACCCATGCTCCGGCCAGGCACACCACCGCGGGAGGGACGCGAGGCTCCGGTGTTCCGCAAGGCTTCGAGAGGAGGCGAAGACATGCTGTTTCTCAAGAGGGCCCTGGAGCGTCTGCTCCTGGTCCTGATCTGCGTATTGCTGGTGATCATGGTCTGCCTGATGCTGTGGCAGGTGTTCACCCGCTACGTGCTGGCCACCCCGGCGCTGTTCACCGAGGAAACCCTGCGGTTCACCATGATCTGGATGGCGCTGCTGGGCACGGCCTATTGCTTCGGGACCCGGCGCCACCTGTCGCTGGAACTGGTGATCCACCTGTGCCCGCCGATCCTCCAGCGCATCCTGGGGGTGTTCAACGGGCTTGTGTCCATCGCCTTCGCGGCGCTGGCAATGCTGATGGGCGGCTGGCAGGCCAGCCAGTCGGCGCTGACCCAGCTGTCGCCGATCATGCAGATCTCCATGGGAATGGTCTACCTGGCGGTGCCGGTGGCGGCGGTGCTGATCATCCTGCTGCAGGGCATGAACACCCTGCTGATCGCCACCGGGCAGACCAGCCCGGTCGATGTCCCCGAGGAGACGCTCTGACATGGATGCCCTGATCGACTACATGCTGGACCCCGCCGGGGCCGCAGTGACCCTGTTCGCGCTGTTCTTCGTCCTGCTGGTCCTCGGCACGCCGATCTCGGTCGCCATCGGGGTCTCTTCGCTGCTGCTGGGGCTGGCCTACCTGCCACCGGACGTGATCTTCTTCGTCGGTGCGCAGAAGATGTTCTCGGGCATCGACAGCTTCACCCTGCTGGCCATCCCCTTCTTCGTGCTGGCCGGCAACATCATGAACAAGGGGGGCATCGCGATCCGGCTGATCAACCTGGCCAAGCTGCTGGGCGGGCGGATGCCGGGGGCGCTGGCCCATACCAACGTCATCGCCAACATGCTGTTCGGCTCTATCTCGGGCTCCTCCATCGCGGCGGCGGCGGCAGTGGGCGGGGTGATGGCGCCGTTGCAGGCCAAGGAAGGCTACGATCCGCGCTTCTCGGCCGCCGTCAACATCGCCTCGGCCCCCACCGGCATCCTGATCCCGCCCTCCGGGCCGCTGATCCTGTTTTCGCTGGTTTCGGGCGGCACCTCGATCTCGGCGCTGTTCATGGGCGGCTACGGGCCGGGCATCCTGATGGGCCTGTCGGTGATGCTGGTCATCATGATCATCGCGCACCGGCGCGGTTATCGCAGCGAAGCGCGCACGACGGCGGGCGAGGTGCTGCGCACCTTCTGGGCGGCGGTCCCCTCTCTGGCGATGGTCGTGGTGGTCATCGGCGGCATCGCCGTCGGCGCCTTCACCGCCACCGAGGGCGCGGCGGTGGCGGTGCTCTATTCCTTCGGGCTCTCGCTCTGCTACCGGATGGCCAGCTGGCGGGAATACCTGGAGGCGCTGAAATCCTCCGCCGTGACCAGCTGTTCGATCCTGTTCCTGATCGCGGCCTCGGGGATCATGTCCTACGTGATGACGATTGCCGGCATCCCGGACATCATCGCCGACGGCATCCTCAGCTTCAACAGCCCGATCACCATCCTGCTGATCATGAACATCAGCCTGCTGATCATCGGCTTCTTCATGGACCTGACGCCGGCGGTGCTGATCTTCACGCCGATCTTCCTGCCGATCGCGCAGCAGATCGGCATGGACCCGGTGCACCTGGGGATCATGATGATCTTCAACCTCGGCGTCGGTTCGATGACGCCGCCGGTGGGCAGCGTGCTGTTCGTCGGCTGTGCCGTCGCCGGGCTGCGCATCGACCAGGTGATCCGCCCGATCCTGCCGTTCTTCCTGGCGACAAGCCTCGCGCTTGCGCTGGTGACCTACGTGCCCTGGTTCACGCTGGCGCTGCCGCGGTTCCTGGGCCTTCTCCAACCCTGAGGGGAGTTTCCCATGTCCGCCTTTTCGCTTTCCGGCCGCACCGCCCTTGTCACCGGCGCCAACACCGGCATCGGCCAGGCCATCGCCGAGGCGCTGGCCCGTGCCGGGGCCCGCGTGATCTGCGCCGGCCGCCGCAGCAGCGCCGAAACGGTCCGGCGCATCACCGAAGCCGGTGGCCGCGCCGAGGAGGTGCAGGTGGATCTGAGCGATCCGATGGCCGCCGTGCCGCTGTTCGAGGGGGCCGGGATCGACGTGCTGGTCAACAACGCCGGGATCATCCGGCGCGCCGACAGCACCGATTTCACCGAGGCCGACTGGGATGCGGTGATGGACGTGAACCTGAAGGCGGTGTTCTTCACCTCCCAGGCCTTCGCGCGCGAGGTGCTGGCGCGGGGCGGCACCGGCAAGATCGTCAACATCGCCTCGCTGCTGTCGTTCCAGGGCGGTATCCGGGTGCCCTCCTACACGGCGTCGAAACACGGCGTGGCGGGGCTGACCAAGCTTCTGGCCAATGAATGGACGGCGCGGGGAATCACCGTGAACGCCATCGCGCCGGGCTACATCGCCACCAACAATACCGAGGCGCTGCGCGACGATCCGGTCCGCGCCCAGGAGATCCTGGGCCGCATTCCCGCCGGACGCTGGGGCCGGGCCGAGGATATCGCCGAAAGCGCCGTCTACCTGGCGGCGCCGGCCAGCGATTACGTCTCGGGCGCGGTGCTGAATGTCGATGGCGGCTGGCTGGCCCGCTAGGGCCTAGCCCTGCGGTGCCGGGCCCGCGCTGGCCCGGTGCAGCAGCTCGCAGGCCAGCTCGATCCGGCGCGAGGGCATCTGCACGCCTGCCGTGCGCAGCTTCACCGTTTCGACCAGCAGGTCCAGCGACAGGCCGCCCACGGCGGGCATCGGGATGCGCACCGAGGTCAGCGCCGGCGACATGTACTGGCCCTGCGGCAGGCCGTCGATGCCGATCACCGAGATGTCGCCGGGCACCGACAGGCCGCGGGTCTGGATGGCCTGGATGGCGCCGGCGGCCAGGATGTCGGCGGCGGCCACGACCCCGGTGAAGGCCAGGCCCGCGTCCAGCGCGCGGGTGATCGTCTCGGCGGCGGCCTCGGCGGTCCAGTCCTCCACCTCCAGCTCCAGTGCCTTGGTGGCGCCGCTGCCCAGCACGTCGCGCCAGCCCTCCAGCCGCCGGGTGATGGTGCGCCGGCCCGGGCGGCTCAGGAAGGCGATGCGCTCATGCCCCATGCGCACCAGGTGCCGGGTCGCCAACGCTGCCGCAGAGCGGTTGCAGGGGGTGACCGAGCTTAGGCACATCTCCGGGTCGTCGCCGTTGACCAGCACCGCCGGCACGTCGAGCCCGCGCACGAAATCCAGCACATGCTCGTCGACCGAGACCAGCAGCAGCCCGATCAGCGCCTCGTCCTCGGTCGCGGTCTTCAGCGCCGCCAGATCGCGGGAGCCCTGGTAGATATGGGTTTCCAGCCGGATATCCTGGGCCTCGGCCCGGTCGCGCAGCCCCTCCAGCACGTACATGGTGAACTGGCTGCGCTTGAAGTCGATGATGGCATCCTGGGAGGAAACGATCAGCGCCTTCTGGCCCGCCGCCGTGCCCGGCATCGCATAGTTCATCTCGATCGCGACCGAGCGGATCCGGGTCGCCAGCGCCTCGCGCACATAGCCGTTGCCGCTGAGGGCGCGGGACACGGTGGCGGTCGAGACGCCAAGCTTCTGGGCAATGTCGCTGATGCGGGGACGCGAGGAACCGGCCATGGATGTCTCCCTCCGGAGCGGGTGGCTGTTCTGTTCATTATGCAATTAAATTACACGTTGCACAAATATTTTCCTAATGGGATTTCTGAGGAAGGAAGCGCGGGAGGATGCGCTTCGGGGAGGATGACGGTTGCCCGGACGGGCGGGAACGCGGCGTGCCGCGCGCCCGGGATCCGGTCGCTCTCTCCCCGCATGACGATGGCTGCCGGCAGGGCCGGTGGCGCGAACTCGGAAGGAGGATCATCCCATGGGGATGCTGCAGAAATACGGCGCCGGGCCGGATCAGATCGACGGGATGAACACCGACCGCCTGCGCGAGGCCTTCATGGTCGAAGGCATGTTCACGCCGGGCCGGATCGGCTTTGCCTATACCCATTTCGACCGGATGATCGTCGGCGGGGCGGTGCCCACCGACAGCGTTCTGGGCTTTGGGGACGGTGCCGATGTCGGCACCGAGACCTTCTTCGAGGCGCGCGAGATGGGCGTGGCGAACCTGGGCGGCGCCGGCTGGATCGAGGTCGACGGCGCCCGTTACGCGCTGGCCAACCGCGACGTGCTCTACATCGGGCGCGGCAGCGGTGCGGTGACCATGGGCAGCGACGATCCCGCCGCCCCGGCCTGGTTCTACATGAACTCGGTGCCGGCGGGCGCCGATATCCCGACCCGGCTGATCCCGCGCGCCGAGGCCAAGGTGCTTGAGATGGGCGCGGCCGAGAAGAGCAACATGCGCTCCCTGGCGATGTACATCCACCCCGAGGTCGCGCCCTCCTGCCTGCTGCTGATGGGCATCACCGATCCGGCCCGGGGCTCGATCTGGAACACCATGCCGCCGCATCTGCACGAGCGCCGCATGGAGGCCTACTGCTACTTCCAGATGGCCCCCGAGGACCGCGTGATGCATTTCATGGGCCGTCCCGACAACACCCGCCACCTGGTCGTGCAATCGGGCGATATCGTGATGTCGCCGGCCTGGTCGATCCACATGGGCGCCGGCACCGGCCCCTACGGTTTCGTCTGGGGCATGACCGGAGAGAACCAGGCCTATACCGACGTCGATCCCGTCCAGATCTCGGAGCTGCGCTGAGCCATGCTGAAACCAGGTGCCCCCATTCCCTACTGGCAGGTCACGCCGCTCGAGGAAGCCGAGTACAACGTGGCCGACATGCCCATGGAAGGCGAGATGGATTCGACCTTCTTCCTGACCAAGGAGAAGAACTTCATCCCGCACACCTATCCCTGCCGGACCGCCTATATCGAGGAGCGCCGCGACCGCGCGCTGCCCGCCGAGGAGGCCCCCGACTGGGAAGGCGCGCGCAATATCCTGCCCTTCGGCTCTCCCTTCGCGGATCTGTCGGGCTTCTGGTTCCGCGCCACGAAGGTCCGCGGCTGGGCGCGTACCTCGATCGAGGCCGAGACCGCCGGCCCGGCGCGGCTGCGGCTGGGCATCTGCGGCGCGGCGCGGGCCTATGTGAACGGCCAGCCGGTGGCCTGGCTGTCGCCCGCGACCCGCAATGCCATGGACGAGGTCGATTTCGACGTCGATCTGGTGGCGGGTCCCAACGAGGTGGCCATCCGCTTCGAGGACCTGGCCGAGCGTGACGCGGTGATCCGGATCGCGCTGAGCTGGCTCGACGGGCCGGCAGCCCGGGCCGGCCATACCTTCCCCGCCACGGCCGAGGTCGTCTCGGGCGTCGAGGCGGCGCTGGAGGCCATGCACCTGGACCGCAAGGTCTACGACGGAGAGGACATCGTGCTGAAGCTGCCGGTGCCCTTCCCGGCGGCGGTTTCGGGATCCATCCGGGTGGCGGGGCATTTCATGTCCCATGACCACGACGAGGTGGCCTTGGCCATCGCGCCCGGCGCAGAGGCGGTCCGGCTGGCCTCTTCGGCGGATTTCCCGGCGGACTACCGGTATTTCGACTTCCGCCTGGACTGCGGCGGCTTCACCACCGAGGCCCGGCTGGGCGCCGAGGTGACCTGGCGCAGCCGCACCGGCCCGGCGCCGCAGGACGCGCAGGCGCGCATTGCCGAGACCATCCACTGGATCGCCCGCCATGCCGAGACCGACACCGAGACGGCGCTGGCCTGTGCCGATCTGGGCGATCCCGAGGCGCTGGCGCGGGCCGAACGCATCCTGACCACCGCCCTTCCGGGGATCGAGCGCTGCTTCGACTGTGCCGATTTTGCCCTCGTGCCGCTGCTGTGGACCCGGATGGTCTATCCCGACCGGCTCTCGCCCGCGCTGCTAAAGCGGATCGACGCCGCGATCCTCGATTTCCGCTACTGGATGGACGAGCCGGGCAACGACGTGCAGTGGTACTTCTCGGAAAACCACGCGCTGCTGTTCCATACTTCGGCCTATCTGGCCGGGGCGCTGCTGCCCGAGGCGCGGTTCCGCCGCTCGGGGCGGCTGGGCGCCGAGCAGAGCCGCATCGGCCATGACCGCCTTCAGGCCTGGTTCGACCATTTCGAGGCCGCCGAGATGGCCGAATTCAACTCGGCCACCTATTTCCCCATCGACCTCAAGGGGCTGAGTGCGCTCTACGCGCTGGCCCCCGATGCCGGGATCCGCGCCCGCGCCCATCGCGCCATCACCCGGCTGGTCACCATGGTTGCCCATTCGGCGCATCACGGGGTGATCACCGGGGCGCAGGGGCGCAGCTACGAACATTCGCTGCTGGTCGCCGATACCTCAGAACTGACCGGCATGGCGCGGCTGCTCTGGGGCAGGGGCCAGTTCGGTGCCCATGTGAACTGCCTCGCGCAGATGGCGCTGGCGCTGCGCGATCACGCTCTGGATCTGCCGGACCTTACCGCCATCGCCAACTGGGAACGCCCGGAGGCGGCGCAGGAATGGAGCTTCTGGCAGGGCGAGAACGCCTTCTGCCGGCTCTACCACTACAAGACCGCCGAGACGGCCCTGGGCAGCACCGCGCTCTATCGCTGGCAGGACTGGGGCTACCAGGAGACACTGATCCAGGCGCGGATCGGGCGTGACCCCTCGGCGAGCCTGTTCATCAACCACCCCGGAGAGATCGTGCAGTCGGGCTTCGGGCGACCCTCCTTCTGGGGCGGCTCGGCCAGCGTGCCGCGGGTGCAGCAGTACCGGGACCTCGCCATCGTGCGCTTCGACGGTGTGGCGCCGCAGCCCGATTTCACCCATGCCTGGTTCCCGGCCCCGGTCTTCGACGAATGGGCGGTCGAGGGGCACCGGGCGCAGGCGCGCGCGGGCCGGGGGGCGCTGCTGCTGCGCGCCTCGGGGCCGCTGGAGCTGATGCGCCAGGGCGGCTCTGCGGGGCACGAGCTGCGGCTGGCCGGGCGTCAGGGCCTCTGGGTCGTGCGGCTGGGCGAGACGCAGGACCTGTCGGGCTTCGCCGCCGCCCATCCGCTGGAGGTCGCCGAGACCACCGATGGCACCTTCGTCATCGAGGATGCCGATTACGGCCCGGTGCAGTTCCGCCGCGACGGCAAGGTGATCGCCGAGGGGCGCACCCTGGATCCGCTGGCCTGGACCCTGGCGGGGCACCGCCAGGAACTGCCGCTGAAGGTCACCGCCTGAGGCCGGCTCGGGGCCGCCCGCCCGGGCGGCCCGTTTCCCAGAAGGAGAGCGGGGATGGAAGATCCTTACGACGTGCTGGTCATCGGCGGCGGCGTCAATGGCTGCGGCATCGCGCGGGACGCGGCGGGGCGGGGCCTGTCGGTGCTGCTGGCCGAACGGGGCGACCTGGCCTCGGGCACCTCTTCGGCCTCGACCAAGCTGTTTCACGGCGGGCTGCGCTACCTCGAACACCGCGAATTCCGCATGGTGCGCGAGGCGCTGATCGAACGCGAGCGGCTGCTGGGCGCCATGCCCCACATCAGCTGGCCGCTGCGCTTCGTGCTGCCGCTGGGCGGCGGCGGTGGGCGCCCGGCCTGGGTGCTGCGGCTGGGCCTGTTCCTGTATGACAGCCTCGGGGGGCGGAAGATCCTGCCGGGCACCACGCGGCTGGACCTGCGGCGCGGCCCCGAGGGGCGGATCCTGAAGGATCACCTGTCCCGCGCCTACGAATATTCCGACTGCTGGGTCGATGATGCGCGGCTGGTGGTGCTGAACGCCCGCGACGCCGCCGCGCGCGGCGCCGTGATCTGCCCGCGCACCACCGTGACCGGGGCCCGCAGCGGCCCCGACGGCCTGTGGGAGGTCACGCTTGAGGACAGCGAGACCGGCGTTCGCCGGAGCGTGCGCAGCCGCGCGCTGGTCAACGCCGCCGGGCCCGCCGTGGCGCAGGTGCTGGGCGGCCCGCTGGGGCAGGCAACCCGCGATCATGTCCGCCTGGTGCGCGGCAGCCATATCGTCGTGCCCCGGCTTCAGGACCACGACAAGGCCTATTTCCTTCAGGGCGAGGATGGCCGGATCATGTTCATCCTGCCCTACGAGGACGACTTCTCGCTGATCGGGACGACCGATGTGGATCATGGCGACCCCGACCAGCCGCCGGTCTGCACCGGGATCGAACGCGACTACATGCTGGCCTTCGTGAACCGCTACCTGTCCACCCCGCTGGGCGCCGAGGACGTGGTCTGGAGCTATGCCGGCGTCCGGCCGCTGCATGACGACGGCGCGGGCGAGGCCGCGCGGGCGACCCGTGACTACGTGCTGCGGCTTCAGGACGGCGCCGGGCCGCCGCTGCTGTCGGTCTTCGGCGGCAAGATCACCACCTACCGCCGGCTGTCCGAGCAGGCAGTGGACCTGCTGGCGCCGCAGCTTGCAACGACCGGCCCGGCCTGGACCGCCGGGGTGGCGCTGCCGGGCGGTGATTTCGCGGTCTCCGACAGGCCCGCGCTCCTGGCCCGGCTGAAGGCCGATTTCCCCTTCCTGAGCGCGGCCCATGCGGCGCGGCTGTTCCGCCAGTACGGCACAGAATGCTGGAAGATGCTGGAGGGCGCCCGGAGCGAAGGCGATCTGGGCCGCCATTTCGGCGCCACCCTGACCGAGGCCGAGGTCCGCTGGCTGATGGATCACGAATATGCCCGCAGCGCTCAGGACGTCACCCATCGGCGGACCAAGCTGGTGCTGCGCATGACGGAAGCGCAGGTCGCCGCACTCGACGCCTGGATGCAGGCCCAGCAACCGCCCGCCGTGGTGCCCCTGCGTGCCGGAGGGCCCGCCGCATGAGCCGGATCATCGCCATCGACCAGGGCACTTCCTCAAGCCGGACGATCCTTTACGATGCCGCGCTGACGCCGCTGGCCAGCGCGCAACTGCCGATCACCCAAAGCTACCCGCAGGGCGGCTGGGTGGAGCAGGACCCCGAGGCCACGCTGGCCTCCGTGCTGGAGACGATGCGCCGTGTGCTGCGTGAAAGCGCGACCGATCCGGCGCGGATCGCCGGCATCGGGCTGACCAACCAGCGCGAGACGGTGGTGGTCTGGGATGCGCGCACGGGGCGGTCCCTGCATCCGGCCATCGTCTGGCAGGACCGGCGCACGGCGGCGGACTGCGCCGCGCTGGACGACGCGGTCCGAGAGCTGGTGCGGGCTCGCACCGGGCTGGTCGCCGATCCCTATTTCTCGGCCACCAAGCTGCGCTGGCTGCTGGATCACGTCCCCGGCCTGCGCGCGGGCGCGCAGCGCGGAGAGGTGCTGTTCGGCACCATGGACAGCTACCTGCTGTGGCATCTCAGCGGCGGGCGCATCCATGCCACCGACGCCACCAATGCCAGCCGCACCATGCTGTACGACATCCACAAGGGCCGCTGGAGCCGCACGCTCTGCAGCCTGTTCGACATCCCCGAGGCGATGCTGCCGCAGGTGCGCGACAGTGCCGCCGACTATGGTGTCACCGATGCGGGGCTGTTCGGCGCGGCGATCCCGCTGCGCGGCGTGGCCGGGGATCAGCAGGCCGCCGCGCTCGGGCAGAACTGCCGGGTGCCGGGGGCGATCAAGGCGACCTACGGCACCGGCTGCTTTGCGCTGCTGAATACCGGGGCGCAGCCGATCCGCTCGACCCACCGGCTGCTGACGACGATCGCCTGCCAGCTTGACGGGCAGGTCAGCTATGCGCTCGAAGGGTCGATCTTCGTGGCCGGTGCCGGGGTGCAGTGGCTGCGCGATGGTCTGGGCATCCTTGACCAGGTGCCGCGCAGCCAGCTTCTGGCCGAGGCCGCAGACCCCGCGCAGCGGCTGGTGCTGGTGCCGGCCTTCGTGGGGCTGGGCGCGCCCTGGTGGGATGCCGAATGCCGGGGTGCGGTGTTCGGCCTGACGCGCGGCAGCGGCCCGGCGGAATTCGCCCGCGCCATGCTGGAAAGCATCGGCTTCCAGACCCGCGACCTGCTGGATGCGATGATCGCCGACCTGCCCGAGACTCTGCGCCCCGGGGCGCTGCGGGTCGATGGCGGCATGGCGGCCTCGGACTGGACGATGCAGTTCCTCGCCGACATCCTCGAGATGCCGGTGCAGCGCCCCGGCGATACCGAAACCACGGCGCGCGGCGCCGCCTGGCTGGCCGGGCGGCAGGCCGGGATCTGCCCCGAGACCGTCGAGGCGGCGCAGGACCGCACCTTTGCCCCGGCGCTGGATCCCGAACAGGGCGCCCGCCTGCGCCGAACCTGGCGCGCGGCGGTCGATGCCGCCCGCGCCGTGCCGGTCTGCTGAGGCGGGACACGGGCGACAGGAAAGGGAAAGCAGCCATGAAGATCACCTCTATCGGCGAATGCATGATCGAGCTTTCGGGCACCGGACAGCCCGACCAGTGGCGGTCCGGCTTTGCCGGCGACACGTTCAACACCGCCTGGTACCTGGCCCGGCTGGTGCCGCCGGGCTGGCAGGTGTCCTACCATACGCAGGTCGGGTGCGATCCGCGCTCGGAGGCGATGCTGGCCTTCTTCGCGGCCGCGGGGCTGGGGACGGGCAGCATCGCGCGGCATCCGACCCGGGTGCCGGGCCTCTACATGATCGACCTGCAGGACGGCGAGCGCAGCTTTACCTACTGGCGCGACAGGTCTGCCGCGCGCGCGCTGGCGCAGGACGGGGAGGCGCTGGCGCGGGTGATCGCGGCGGTCGATGTCGTCTATGTCTCGGGGATCACGCTGGCGATCCTGCCCGAGGCGGGCCGCGAGACGCTGGTCGGGCTGCTGGCGGACAGCGGCCGCCATGTGGTCTTCGATCCGAACCTCAGGCCCCGGCTGTGGGAGGACGGCGCGCAGATGCGGCACTGGATCACCCGCGCCGCCGCCACCGCCCGCACCGTGCTGCCCAGCCATGACGACGAGGCGCAGCATTTCGGCGATGCCGACCCGGCGGCCACCGCGCGGCGCTACCTGGGGCTGGGCGCCCGAGAGGTGGTGGTGAAGAACGGCGGCGGTCCGATGGTGCTGGGCACCCCGCAGGGCATCACCGCGCTGCCACCGCTGCCCCGGGTCGATCCGGTCGACACCACCGGCGCCGGCGACAGTTTCAACGCGGGCTACCTGGCGCGGCGGCTGGCCGGCGCCCCGCCCGGGGAGGCCGTGGCCGAGGGGCACCGGGTTGCGAGCGCCGTCATCGGCGTGCGCGGCGCCCTTACGCCCGATCTTGCGCCCGCCGCCCCGGTTCCGGGCGGCTGATCCCCCTCAGGCCTGGTAGCTCTGGTCGAAATTGGCGCAGTCTCGGGCCATTTCGGCGACCTGGTGAATGAAGGCATGCGGGCGGTCTTGCCGGTACATCGCAACATAGGGCACCGCCGGCAGCGGCGTGTCGGTTTGCACGATGCTCAGCTTGCCGTCTTCCACGAGGCTCTGGAAGCAGTGGTTCGGCAGGTAGGAGATCCCCAGCCCCGCGACCACCAGCCCCAGCAGCGCGGTCATGGAATCGCAGACCAGCGTCGAGGGAAAGCGGATGCCCTGGTTGCGCATCCACTTGTCGTAGAACAGCCCCGATCCCGACTGCCGCCCCTGGATCAGCATCGGGTGCTCGGCCAGGTCGAGCAGGCTGTAGACCCGGTCCTCGTCCAGCAGGCCGCGCCGCGCCATCCAGGTGTTGCCGACCTCGCGCAGCGGCACCGAGACGAAATCGGGCAGGCTGAACATGCGCGGCACGATGATCAGGTCCAGCTGGTCCTGCTCCAGCTCGGCAAAGAGGTTGCGCGACATGTCGACCTTGGGGGAAAGCCGGGTCTGGCCGAACCGGTGCTGGATGCCGGTGATCAGCCGGGGCAGCCAGGTCATCGCCGTCAGCTCGGTCACGCCGATGCGCAGGTGGCGGGGCTGGTCGATCTCTCCGGTGCGCAGGCCCTGGATGCGGTCCTGCATCTCCAGCATCTCGCGGGCGATCTCGTAGAGCTCCTCTCCGCGCGGGGTCATCCGGGCGCCCCGGGCGCTGCGGTCGAAGATCTCGATGCCGGAGCTGCGCTCCAGCTCGGCGATCCGCTTGGAAACCGCCGACTGGGAGGTATAGAGCCGCGCCGCCGCCCGGTCGAAGGTGCCAAGCCGGGCAATCCAGTAAAGCGTTTCAAGCTGCTTGAGGGTGATCTGGCTGGTCATCGTCGGGTCGCTGCGCTGTTCAGTCCGTTTCTTCCAGCTTTCCGGCGGATATGCATGAGAATTCGGAATGTATGGCGCCGTTTCGGAGCGCATTGCCCGAAACGGCGGCAGGTTCAGCCATAGGCGGCGATGGTCAGCCCGGCATCGGCGATGCCGGCCCGGATCGCATGGGCCAGCTCCAGCGCCCTGGGCGTGTCGCTGTGCACCAGCACCGAGCGCGCCCGCAGCGCCACCTTGCTGCCGTCGACCAGCGTCAGAAGGCCGGTGTCCAGCGTCTCGGCAACGCGCTGGCGGACCGCCTCGGTGTCGGTGATCAGCGCGCCGGGGACGCCACGCGGTGCCAGCCGACCCGGGGCGCTGTAGCCGCGATCGGCCAGGAAGGACGGGATGACCTCGATCCCCAGCCGGTCGGCGGCGCGCACCGCCTCGGTCTCGGGCAGGCCCACGAATTTCAGCGTCGGATCAAACGCCTTCACCGCCTTCAGCAGGGTGCGGGCGACATCCGTGTCGGCGAAGGACAGGTTGCCGAGCGCGCCGTGGAAATTGGCATGGCTCAGCTTCTGGCCGCGGTGTTCGGCCAGGGCGCGCAGGGTGCCCAGCTGGGCGATGGTGGTCAGTTCCAGCTCGCGCAGCGACAGGGCCATGGCGCGGCGGCCAAAGCCCGGCAGGTCGGGATAGCCGACATGGGCGCCGATCTTCACCTGATGCGCCGAGGCCAGCGCCACGGTTTCATCCATCACCATCGGATCGCCCGCATGGGCCCCGCAGGCGATGTTGGCCGAGGTGATCAGCGGCATCAGCTCGGCATCGGGGGCGATGCGGTAGCGGCCATAGCCCTCGCCCAGATCCGAATTCACGTCGATCGCGGTCATGCTTGGGTCCTTTCGCGGGGCAGGAAATCGTACAGCGGCGTGCCTCGGCCCGCCAGCGCATGAAGCTGCGACGGGCGGTGGAGGGCGCACGGGTGGGCAGCTGTGGCGGGCCTGTGCCGTGCCGCCGTCAGGACGGTGGGGCCGCAGGCGCGGGCCCGGCGCGGCGGGCTGTCAAGGATTTCGGGGGTCACGGGCGGTCCTCTCGGAACGGGGCGGTGCAGCGCCGCAGGGTGTCGATCATCCGGGCCTCCTCGGCCTTCGCGGCGCGGGCCTCGGCGGGGGAGCAGGGGGCAAAGCGCAGGGCACGGCCCAGCGGCGCCTGCGCCAGGCGCGGCAGGTCGGCGGCGATCACCGCGCCCAGCTTGGGATAACCGCCCGCCGTGTTGGCATCCAGCATCTGGATCACCGGCTGGCCCGAGGGCGGCAGCTGGATCGTGCCCGGCAGGATCCCGTGCGAAAGCAGTTCCCGGCGGATGCGCGGCGTCATCACCGGGCCGTCCAGCCGGTAGCCGATGCGGTTGCTCTGGGGCGACAGGGTCCAGTCGGTGCCGGTGAACAGCGCCTGGCTGTCGGCATCGTGGTCGTCCCATTCGGCGCCGGGGATGAAGCGCAGCGGGGTCTGCGGGGCATCCCAAAGGTCCGGGAAGGCACGCGGGCTGGGGCCAAAGCCCAGCTCGCTCGCGCCCAGCCGGGGCCGCAGGGCCTTCAGGCGGTCGCCGGCGCGCAGCATCCGCCCCTCCAGCCCGCCGAAGCCGCCCTTGAGGTCGGTGGCGCGGGCGCCCATCACCTCGGGCAGGTCCAGCCCGCCGCCGACGGCCAGATAGATCCGCATTCCGTCGCGGGCATGGCCCGCGCGCAGCCGCTGGCCGCGCCGCAGGGTGCGCACCCACCAGCGCGGCTGGCGCTGGCCGTCGACGGTGACCTGGGCTTCGGGGCCGGCCAGGCAGATGTCGCAATCGGTCTCGGCCTCGATCTCAAATCCGCCCAGGGTGAATTCGATCCCGGCGGCGGTTTCGGGATTGCTCAGCAGGGCGTTGGCGATGCGCAGGGCGCGGGCGTCCATGGCACCGGCACTGCCGACGCCGATGGCGCGCCAGCCGCTGCGGCCCAGATCCTGCACGCTGGCGCCCAGGCCGGGGGAGTGGATGCGGATCACGGGCGGACCTCCTGGAGGACAAAGCGCAGCCGGTCGCCGGGAGCCAGAAGTGCAGGTTCGGCCCGGTTCGGGTCGAAGAAGACGGTTTCGGTGCGCCCGATGATGTGCCAGCCCGAGGGCGAGCTGCACGAGATCACGCCGGCCTGCGCTCCGCCGATCACCACGCTGCCAGCTTCGACATGCAGGCGCGGGCTATCGAGGCGCGGGGTCGCCAGCGCCGGATCTAGGCCGCCCAGATAGGCAAAGCCCGGCTGGCTGCCAAGCGCGAAGACCGTGTAGGTGCCCGCCGCGTGGCGTTCGGCCAGCGCCCGGGGCGAGAGGCCGTGATGGTCTGCCACCGGCCCCAGATCCGGCCCCGTGTCACCGCCGTAGCTGACCGGCACTTCGATCAGGCGACCGGGGCGGGGATCGGCGGTAGCATTGGACCAGAACGCGTGCAGCCGGGCGATCAGCGCCTCGGGATCGGCATCGTCGGTCATCATCACCAGAACGGAATGCACGCCCAGAACCGTGTCGGCGACCCCGGGCAAGGGGGCGAGCTGCCGTTCCAGCGTCCAGACCCGGCGCTGCACCTCCAGCGACATGGGGCCGGGGGTCTGGGCCAGCAGCGCGGCCTCGCCCAGCCAGGAGATCGAGAGTGGGTGATCAGCCATCGGCCCGGATCCTCTGCCGGAGGCATCGACAGGCTTGCGGCGCGGCGGCAAGGCCGGCAATGATCGGCGCCGCGCGTTCGGGCAGGTCCCTGAGGTCGCTTGTCATCGGGCCCTCACTTCGCATAGGCGCCGATATAGGTGCCGGCGGCGATCTGGGCCATGATCTCGGCCTCCTTGCGGGCCTGGGCGCGGGTTGCCTCCAGCAGGGTGGGGCCGATTGCGGGCGCGAAGGCGACGATGCCGTCGGCATCCCCCAGCACGATGTCGCCCGGCGACACCAGCATACCGCCGATGCTGACCGGCACGCCGATCTCTCCGGGGCCGTTCTTGTAGGGGCCGAGGTGGCTGATGCCGCGCGCGAAGACGGGAAAGTCGCCCGCCGCGATTTCCTCGACATCACGGATGGCACCGTCGACGACCAGCCCGACCGCGCCGCGCGAACGTGCGATGGCGGCCATGATGCCGCCGGTCAGGGCACGGTCGAGGTAACCCGCACCATCCACCACCACCACGTCGCCCGGGCGCACCTGATCGAAGGCGCGGTGGATGGCGGCATTGTCGCCCGGCGCGGTGCGCACGGTCAGCGCCCGCCCGCACATGCTGCCGCCCCGGTGATAGGGCAGCAGGCCGCGCGCCCCGACCATCCGGTTCAGGTTGTCGCTGACATTGGCAACGGCGCAGGTGGCGAAGCCCTTCACCAGGGCGTCGATCTGGGTCTCGGTCATGGACATCAGGCGGTTTCCTTCAGGCTGAGGGCCGAGAGGGCGCGGCGCATCGCCGAAAGCCCCTCGCGGATCGTGTCGGTGTCGGTGGCGAAGGACAGCCGCAGGAAGCCCGGGCTGCCGTAGGAGGTGCCGTCCATCACCGCGACCGAGGCGGCCTCCAGCAGGTAGCCCACCAGGTCGAGGTCGGAAGCGATCACGCCTCCCTCCGGGGTGCGCGCGCCGATCAGGGCCGAGACATCGGGGAAGACGTAGAAGGCGGCATCGGGGGCGGTGCAGGTCACGCCCGGCAGCGCGTTCAACCCCTCGACCAGCAGGGCGCGGCGTTCGGCGTAGATGGCGTTCATTTCGGCCACCGGATCTTGCGGGCCGGTCAGCGCAGCCACGGCGGCGGTCTGGGCGAAGGCGCAGGCGCAGGTGGTGCTTTGGCCCAGCAGCTTGGTCACGGCGGCGATCAGCGGTGCGGGGCCGGCGGCATAGCCCACCCGCCAGCCGGTCATCGCATAGGCCTTCGACAGCCCGTTGATGATCACGCAGCGCTCCCGCAGGGCGGGGGCCACGGCGACCGGCGTCAGGTTGCGGATGCCGTCATAAGAGACCAGCTCGTAGATCTCGTCGGTCATCAGGGCGACATCGGGGTGGCGTTCCAGAACCTCGGCCAGGGCCAGCCATTCGTCGCGGGTATAGACCGCGCCGGTGGGGTTCGACGGAGAGTTGATGACCAGCCAGCGGGTGCGCGGGGTGATCGCGGCCTCAAGTGCCGGGGCGCTCAGCTTGAAGCCCGTTTCGGCGGTGCAGGGCAGGATCACCGGGGTGCCGCCGTTGACCTTGACGATATCGGGATAGCTGACCCAGCAGGGCGCGGGGATGATCACCTCGTCCCCCTCGGACAGGGAGGCCGCGAAAACCTCGAAGATCAGCTGCTTGGCGCCGATGCCCACGACGATCTCGGAGGGGTCGTATTCCGCACCGTTCTGTTGGCGCAGCTTGTCGGCAATCGCCCGGCGCAGCGCCGGAATGCCCTGCGAGCCGGTGTAATGGGTATCGCCCGAGCACATCGCCGAAATGGCGGCCTCGATGATATGCGCGGGGGTGTCGAAATCCGGCTCTCCCAGGCAGAAGTCGAGGACCCGGCGCCCCTGGGCCTGCAGCTCGTTCACGCGCTGCTTGGCCGCGATGCTGGGCGAGGGGCGCAGCTGGCGGATCTTGTTGGACAGGGAAATGGTCATGTCGGGGTCCTTCTGGGCAGGACGACGGGATCGGCTGTCGCCGTCATCCGGGAAATTGGGGGGGAGTGGTGCGGGGCCGGCTCAGGGCCCCAGCAGCAGCGCGGGCAGGCCGGTCACGACGCCGGGGAAGACCGCGAGCAGCACCACGAAAAGCATCATCAGGGTGAAGAAGGGCAGCGCGGCGCGCACGATCTGCGACAGCGGCTTGCCCGTCAGGCCCTGCAGCACGAAGAGGTTCATGCCCACGGGCGGTGAGATCTGGGCAAGTTCGACCATCAGGATCAGGAAGACGCCGAACCAGACCTTGTCGTAGCCCGCGGCCTCGACCAGGGGCAGCACGATGGGCAGGGTCATGACGATCAGCGACATGCCTTCCAGGAAACTGCCCAGCACGATGTAGATCACGATCAGCAGCAGGATCAGCACCAGCGGGGCCAGATGCAGGCTGCCGACGAAGGCCGAGACGGCGCGCGGCATTCCCAGAAAGCCCATGGTCACCGACAGGAAGGAGGCCGAGGCGATGATCAGCCCCAGCATCGAAACGGTGCGCGCGGTGCCGATGGCGGCGTCGCGCAGGGTCGAAAGCGTCAGCGTGCGTTCGAAGGCCATGATGATGGCGGTGGCGAAGACGGCGAAGGCGGCGGCCTCGGTCGGGCTGGCCAGTCCGCCGTACATTGACCCCAGGATCGCCAGAATCAGCAGCAGGAAGGGCAGCAGCTGGGGCAGTTTCGACAGCCGCTGGCGCCACAGCTCGGACCGCGTGACGGGTTCCGAGGTGCCGGTGATCGCGGGATCGATCCAGGCGCGCACCGCGACATAGCCCATGAAGCAGGCTGACAGCAGCAGCCCCGGCAGGATCCCGGCAGCAAAGAGCTTCAGCACCGAGGTCTGCGACAGCACGCCATAGACGATCATGATGGTCGAGGGCGGGATCAGGAACCCGAGCGTCCCGGCGCCCGCCAGCGTGCCGATGGAGAGCCGCTCGGAATAGCCGCGCGATTTCAGCTCCTGCACGGTGATCCGCCCGATGGAGGTGGTGGTGGCGGCGGAAGAGCCCGAGATCAGCGCGAAAAGGGCGCAGCCGATGATGTTGGTATGCAGCAGGCCGCCGGGCAGGTTGCGCAGCCAGGGCTCCAGCGCGCCAAAGACGCCGTCGATGAATTTCGAGCGGAACAGCAGTTCCGCCATCAGGATGAACAGCGGCAGCGCCAGTAGTTCCGCCGACGAAAGACCGTTCCACATCGACTGCGCCAGCAGCTTTTCCACCGGCATGTTGCGGAAGATTTCCAGGCTGAAGATGCCGATGCCGGCAAGCCCCAGGCCTACCCAGACACCGGAGCCCAGGATCGCGATCAGGATGAGGAAGGGGACGATAAGGGTAGGGGTCACGGTCTCAGTCCATGATGGGGGCGGGGGTATCCTCGCCGGTGGTGGCAAGTTCGGGATCCCGGCCCAGGGCAATCGAGAGCAGGCGCAGGGCGATCTGCACGGTCAGCAGCACGGCCCCGAAGGCCATGATGGTCGCGGGGATCGCCAGCGGCGTATTGGTCGTCGTGCCGGTGGTGCGGCCGGACTTGATATAGCCCCAGGCCATCTGCACCAGCGCATTGCTGACCATCGAGGAAATGACGAGGCCCAGCAGCGTCGCCCAGAGTTCGAACAGGCGGGGAGAGAGGCCGCGCAGCAGGGTGACGCGGATGTGCCCGCCGGTGCGCAGCGTCCAGCCGGCCCCCAGGAAGACCGCCGTCATGTGCACGAAGACGCCGTACTCCCACAGGAAATGCAGGCTGATCCCGGCGAATTTGCGCAGCAGGATCTCGGCCACGATCAGCAGGGCGACCGAGCAGAGCGCGATGCCGGACAGAAGGGCAAGGGCGTAGGACAGGCGGTCCACGAAGCGGATGAGCGGCATGGGGGCACTCCTTCGGAGGGGCGCGGCCCGGGGAGGGGCCGCGCGGGAGGGCATTACTCGGGCTTGAAGCCGTCGACGATCTTCTGGGCCTCGGGACCCAGTTCCTTCAGCGTCGCCTCGCGCAGCGGCGCGGCGCGCTTGGCCAGCTCGGCGCGCAGATCGTCCGAGATCGGCTCAAGCTTCAGGCCATGCTCGGCGAGGGTCTTCATGTTCTTCGCATCCTCGTCCTGGGCGGCCTGCCAGAAGGTCGGCTGCAGCTTGTGCGCGATGTCGAGGATGGCCGTCTGGTCCGCTTCGCTCAGCCCGTTCCAGCTGTCGAGGTTCACGGTCATGGCGTTCATGTTCCAGGTCTGGCGGGTCGGGTAGCCATAGCCCAGGAATTCCCAGAACGAACCGTCCACGGCAGAGGGCGAAGAGGTCGCGACCGCGTCGATGGCCCCGGCGGCAAGCGAGGGGATCACCTCGCCCCAGGGCAGCTGCACCGGGACCATGCCGGCGGAAGAGAAGACCTCGGTCGAGGATTTGTCATAGGAGCGGATCTTCATGCCGGCGAGGCTGGCGATGTCGCTGACGGGGGTCTTGGTCCAGATCTGCTGCTGCGGCCAGGGGATCGTGTACAGCAGCTTCTGGTTGTTCTTCGCCATGATCTTTTCCAGCTCGGGTTCAAAATAGCTTTCGAACTGCTCCAGCTCGGCGAAGGAGGACAGGAAGTAGGGCAGAGAGGTCAGGCCCAGCATCGGCTCCTCGCCGATCTGCTGGTTCAGCAGCATGTCGCCCACCGGCACCAGGCCGTCGCGGATGGTGCCCAGCATCTCGGGGCCCTTGAAGCCCAGCGAGCCGCCGGTGTGCAGCACCATGTCGACCCGGCCGTCGGTGGCCTTGCGCACGTCGTCGGCGAAGGTGCCGGCGCTGACGCTGATGTAGTTGTCGTCGGGCCAGGCCAGGGGCAGATCCCAGGTCTCGGCGAGGGCAAGGGAGGGGCTGGCGGTCAGCAGGGCAAGCGCGAGGCCGCGGGTGAACATCGGAAGATCTCCTGTTGCAGATGGCGCGATGGTGTCCGCGCTCGTGGGATGAGGGGAAATTTCCGCCTCGGGACTGACAACAAAAGCGAATTGTTCGGCGGGCATTTTCATTCCATGATGGAATGAAAGCCCGCCCTAAGGCATAAATGCTTTGCGGACGCAGCTTTAGCGATTGTTCGGTCGCGGTGGCGCGCATCACGCCGGCGATCTGCCGTCGTGTCAGGCCGGGCGTTCCTGCCGCGAGGATAGCGCAAATTTTGCGCATTTCGCCCAAGAATTAATCCGATCGACCGTCCGTGATCCCTTCGGGCCTCTGGTTGCCGCCGGGAAATCCTCCGGGTGGACCATGGGAGGCAGGGGGAGTTCACCGCCCCGTCAGGGCCCTATCTCCGCGATATCCGCAGCGCAGCGGAAGCCCAGGTGGCTTGAGGTCGCCTGCACCATGTTGGCGGTCCGGGCCGAGACCCGGTAGCGGTTGCAGTAGGAGGCATGGCACAGGTAGGAGCCGCCGCGCATCGCCTTCAGGTCCGGCGTCGCCTCGGCCCAGTCCGAGCCGGTCCATTCCCAGACATTGCCCGCCATGTTGTACAGGCCGTAGCCGTTCGGGGGAAAGCTGCCCGCCGGCGCCGTGCCGAGGTGCCCGTCGGCACCGGTGTTCTCGACCGGGAAATGGCCTTGCCAGATGTTGCACATGTGCCGACCGCCCGGGGTCAGCGCATCGCCCCAGGGAAAGCGGGACCCTTCCAGGCCGCCCCGCGCCGCGATTTCCCATTCCGTTTCGTCCGGAAGGCGCTTGCCGGCAAAGCGGCAGAAGGCCCAGGCATCGTTCCAGGACACATGCACCACCGGATGATCCTCGCGCCCGCGCAGGCCGGAAATGCCACCGTCGCGGCGGTGCCGGTGGCCTCCTGCGCATCGGGCCAGAGCTGGGCGAGGAAGACGAAGGACCAGCCCAGGCGCTCGGCCTCGCTACGGTGGCCGGTCGCGCGGACGAAGGCGGCGCACTGGGCATTTGTGACCGCGGTGCGGTCGATCAGGAAACCGGGCCGGGTGATCCGCCGCACCGGGCCCTCGCCGTCGCCGGGGTTCACATCGGGGTCATCACTGCCGATCTGCCAGTGCCCCGGGGGGGATTCGTGCCATCTCCGGGTGTTCGGCGGGGGCCAGGGCGGCTGCCGTCCTGGCCGGATCATGCGACATTTTCGGCTTTTGCCCGGTTTTTTGGGCTGCAACAGCTCATCTGACTCGATCCTTTCCGGTCCCGCAGCGCGCGGCGTGGGCGAACTTTGACTCGGGGAGGCGAAGAACCTCCAGAGGTAGGACGTCCTACCTCTCGGAGTGCCCATGCAGGAAACCGCCACCGACCGCGTCATCAACTACATCCGTTCCGCGGGGCTGACCGCGGGGGATCGCCTGCCGGCAGAGATCGTGCTGTCGCAGATCCTCGGGCTCAGCCGGAACTCTGTTCGCGAGGCCTATGCAGACCTGCTGGCCAAGGGGATGCTGATCCGCCGCCGTGGCGTGGGCACCTTCGTGGCCGAACCGCCGATCATCAATTCGATGGCCGCCGGCACCGGGTTCTGGCGGCTGATCGAACAGTCCTGCATGATCCCCGGCCTGACCGAGCTTGAGCGCGGCCCGGCGCCGCCGCCGGTCGAGGTCGCCGGCCCGATGGGGCTGGAAGAGGGCCAGAAGATCGACCGGATGCGCTGGCTGTTCCGCGCCAACGGCACGCCCTGCGTGCTGATCGATCACTACATCGCGCCGCAGATCCCGCTTGCGGCCTTCGAGCCCGAAAGCGGCCCGAACGCCCTGCTGGCCCTGCGCGATCACATCGTCATCGAGGGCGCCCAGCTGATCACCAGCGCCTGTGCGGTCAACGCCACCCACGAGATCGGCGGCCTGCTGCAGCTGCCCGAGGGTGAGGCGATCCTGGCCGGGACCGCCACCGTGCGCTCGGGCGATGGCCGCGTCCTTCTCGCCTCGCGGTCCTGGTACAACTCCCGGATCGTCAACAACCGCCAGACCCTGAACCTGACGGCGATGCATTTCCTTCCCGCCACTGCCACGACGACATCCGACATGGAGCACTCCGAATGAAGACTTCTCTCCTCTTGCGCGGCCTGATGGTCGGCCTCGGCCTGACCCTGGCCCAGCCGTTGCTGGCCAAGGATACCCCCGTGCGCTTCGGTGTCGACGCCTATACCACCGGGTCCCAGATCTGGGTGGCCGCCGAGAAGGGCTACTTTGCCGAGGCCCAGATCAAGCCCGAGAGCACCACCTACGCCATCGGCGTGGAGGCCAACGACGGCCTGCTGATCGGGCGCGAGGACATGTCGGTGGGGCTTGATTTTCCGATTGTCACCCGCCTGAGTGGCGGCAAGATGACGGTGCTGGCGGGGATCTTCCATTCCGCCCCCGGCTTCCACAAGCTGGTGGTCGTCAACGACATCAAGACCGCCGCCCGCCTGAAGGGCAAGAAGATCGGCCTGGCCACCGGCACCGCCGAGCACCTGATCACCCTGAAGTACCTCGAAGAGAACGGGCTGTCGGAAGATGACGTACAGATCGTCGGCTTCACCAGCCTGATGGAAATCGTCGCCTCCCTGGGTTCGGGCCGCATAGACGCCGCCTTCGTCTGAGCCGACGGCACCGAGAAATCGACCAGCGACGGCAAGCATTACGTGCTGACCGACGACAGCGCCGCCAAGCGCAGCGGCTCGGGCTACATCGCGGCCTCCACCGCCTTCGCAGTGGCCCACCCCGAGACCGTGACCGCCGTGCTGGGCGCTCTGGAAAAGGCCAGCACCTTCATCGCCGGGAATCCCGACGAGGCCGCCCGGATCACCGCCGGCCACACCCGCGCCCCCGAGAAGACCATGCGCAGCCTGCTGGACGACATCAAGTTCGCCCTGGCGCTGAGCGACCACGAGAAGACCGGTTTCGACGAGGTGGCGGGCTCCCTGGCCCGGACCGGCCAGGGAGATGTGACCTTCGCGACCGGCGTGTCGCCGCAATTCCTCGAACAGGCCGTGCCCGGCGCGGTCTCCTATACCAAGTAAGTGATGATGACCTCCGACAGCCCCCGAGCGCCGACCGGTCGGGCTGCCGTGACCTTCGACCGGGTAGGCATGGCCTACCCCGGTCAGAAGGCCGGCAGCGACCTGATCCTGGCCGAGCTTTCGCTGACCATCGGCGAAGGCGAATTCTTCATCCTTGTGGGCCCTTCCGGGTCCGGCAAGTCGACCCTGCCGAAGCTGTTCGCCGGCACAGAGATCCCGACCGAGGGCCGGGTGCTGGCCTTCGATCGTCCCATCGACGGGCCGGACCGGCGCCACGGCATGGTCTTCCAGTCGATCGAGGAGCCGCTGTTCCAGTGGCTGACGGTCACGGGCAACGTGGGCTTCGGCCCCCCGGTTGCCGGGAAATCCCGCAAGGAATGCCGAGAGATGGCGCAGCGCTACATTGACCTCGTGGGCCTGTGCGGCCACGCGGCGAAGTTCCCCCAATGAACTCTCGGGCGGGATGAAGCAGCGGGTGCAGATCGCCCGGACGCTGGCCGCCGAGCCCGAGCTGATCCTCTTCGACGAACCCTTCGCGGCGCTGGATGCGCTGACCCGCCGGGTGCTCCAGCAGGAGCTGATCCGGATCTGGCAGGAGACCGGGCGCACCATGGTCTATGTCACCCACGACATCCGCGAGGCGGTGATCCTGGGCCCGCGCGTCGCGGTGATGAGCCGCGGCCCGCGCGCCAGCATCATCCGCATCTACGACACTGACCTGCCCTATCCGCGCGACGATCTGGATGCGGCCTTTGCCACCTCCGTCCGCGCCATCGAGGCCGATATCGAAAAGGAGGCGTCCAGCCAATGGCACGCGGAATGACCCGGGATTACGTCCTGTCCATTGCCTCTGTCGCGGCGGTGCTGCTGCTGTGGCAGGCGGCCTCGACCTGGCTGGTCGATCCGATGTTCCTGCCGACGCCGGTCGCGGTGCTGGCGGGGGGCTGGCAGATGCTGAAGGACGGCACGCTGCTCAGCTCCATGGGGATCTCTCTGATGCGGATCCTCTGCGGCTGGGTGCTGGGCAGCCTGATCGCGGTACCGCTGGGCCTGGCGGTGGGCGTGTCGCGCACCGCGCGGGCGCTGATCGACCCGTTCATCCACTTTTTCCGCTTCGTGCCCGCCATCGCGCTGGTGACGCTGTTCATCGTCTGGTTCGGCGTCGGAGAGTTCAGCAAGATCGTCCTGATCGCCTATGCCACCGCCTTCATCGTCATGGTGAACACGGCAAGCGGCGTCTCGGGGATCTCGCAGGACAAGCTGAACGCGGCGCGCTGCCTGGGCGCCAGCCCGCGCCAGGTCTTCCTGAGGGTGACGGTGCCGGCGGCACTGCCTTCGATCTACATCGGAATGCGGCTGGCGCTGGCCTCTTCCTTCCTGGTGATCGCCGCGGCCGAGATGCTGGCCGCCAATGCGGGTCTTGGCTACATCATCTGGACCGCCCGCCTGTATTTTCAGGTCGACTGGATGTTCGCCGCCATCATCGTGCTGGGCCTGCTGGGTTTCACCGCCGACCGCCTGTGGCGGATGATCGGGCGGCGCTGGCTTGCGCACTTCCTGCGCGGCGTCACCGGCTACTGATTTCCTTGCGCTGCGCCTTGCCGGGCGCTGCGCCATGCTTTCCCAAGGATCCTTCCCATGACCCAGGACACCCGCCAGATGATCGGGCGGACCCATCACGAGTCCGATCGCCGTTACGCCCCCATCGCGGCCGGCCCCAAGGGCCAGCCGAACGTGATCTACGTGGTGCTCGACGATGTGGGCTATGCCGACCTCGGCTGCTTCGGCTCCGACATCGACACCCGGAACTTCGACAGCCTTGCCGACAACGGGCTGCGCTACGCGAATTTCCACACCACGACGCTCTGCTCTCCGACCCGCGCCTGCCTGCTGACCGGACGCAACCACCATTCGGTGGGGATGCGCTACATCGCCAATGCCGACATGGGCTGGCCCTCGGGGCGCGGTGCCATCGACCACAAGGCCGGCACCCTGGCCGAGATGCTGCGGATGCAGGGCTTTGCCACCTATGCGGTCGGCAAGTGGCACCTGGCGCCCACGGAACAGGCCAATGCCGCCGGTCCCTTCGACCAGTGGCCGCTGGGCCGCGGCTTTGACCGGTTCTACGGCTTCATGAACGGCGGCACCGACCAGTATTACCCCGAGCTGTTCGAGGACAACCACCCGACCCGACCGCCGAAAAGCCCCGAAGAGGGCTATCACCTGTCCGATGACCTGGCCGACCGGGCGGTGCGCTTCATGTCCGACAAGATGGCGATCTGGCCGGACAAGCCCTTCTTCCTTTATCTCTGCTACGGCGCGGGTCACTTCCCCCACCACGCCCCTGCGGCGGCGATGGAGAAGTATCGCGGAGCCTTCGCCCATGGCTGGGACGAGGAACGTGAGCGCCGCCTGGCCAAGCAGAAGCGCATGGGGCTGGTGCCCGCCGACACCGCGCTGCCCGATCCCAACCCCGGCGTGCGCCCCTGGGCCGACCTGTCGCAGGAGGAACGCGCCGTCTCCGAACGGATGCAGGAGGCCTATGCCGCCTTCCTCGACCATACCGACAAGAGCTTTGGCCGCGTCCTCGACTTCCTCGACCGCACCGGCCAGCGCGAGAACACGATCATCGTGCTGATCTCCGACAACGGCGCCTCGGTCGATTGCGATCCCGACGGCACCACCAACGTGCTGCGCTGGTTCAACCGGATCTCGGACGATTACGAGGTCTCGGCGCAGGAGATCGACCAGATCGGCGGCCCGCGCAGCTTCGGCAACTATCCCTGGGGCTGGGCGCAGGCTTCCAACACGCCGCTGAAGCTCTACAAGAGCTTTACCCACGGTGGCGGCGTACGCGACCCGATGATCTTTTCCTGGCCTGCCGGGATCGAGGCGGCGGGCGGTATCCGCAGCCAGTTCACCCATGCCACCGACATCACGCCGACGGTGCTGGAACTGTGCGGCTACACCGCGCCCGAGGTGATCAGCGGCGTGCCGCAGATGCCCGTGCACGGCGAGAGCTTTGCCTACAGCTTCCTCGAACCCGGGGCCGAGACCCTCAAGAAGACCCAGTATTTCGAGATGTACGGCCATCGCAGCATCTGGCACCAGGGCTGGAAGGCGGTCACCTGCCACAAGGCCGGCACCGATTTCGAGTCCGAGGCCTGGGAGCTGTACCACCTGGACGAGGATTTCTCGGAGACCCGCGATCTTGCGGCAGAGATGCCCGGCAAGCTGACCGAGCTGAAGGAACGCTGGTGGGCGGAGGCGGGCCGCTACGGGGTCGAGCCGCTGGATGACAGCGACGTGCTGTTCAAGCCCGCCTACCGCCCGGGCGCGCCGCGCTGGCGCGCCAGCTACACGTTCCATCCGCCGCTGTCCCCGATCCCCCCGGAAACCGCGCCGCTGACCCAGGATCGCCCGCACAGCATCACCGTCACGGTGGAGCGCGACAGCCCCGATCAGGACGGGACGCTGGTCTGCTTCGGCAGCTGCCACGGGGGCTACGGGCTCGACATCATCGAAAACCGGCTGGTCTATGTCTACAACGCCGCCGGCACCGGCGTGACCCGGCTGGTCTCGGACCGGGAGGTGCCGCTGGGGCGCAGCACGCTGACCTTCGAGTTCGACAAGACCGGGTCGTTGCAGGGCCGGGGACGGCTGCTGATCGACGGCGTGGCGGCGGGCGCGTGCGACTTCCCGCGCACCCTGCTGCGGCTGTCGCTGGCACCGCTGAAGTTCGGCGCCAGCCACCCCGAGCCCGTCGATCCCGACCGCCGCGATGCGCCCGCGTTCCGGGGCCGTCTGCTACGGGTGGACTATGCCCTTGGCGCCGACAGCGGCCTGATGCCTGACACGCTCGATATCGACTGAGCGTTTGCCGCCCCGCTCAGGGGCGGCAACCTTCGCAACGGCGTCCCGGGGCCTGTGCTTCCCTGTCCGCCATGGCACCCAAGCGCCGCGCATCGCGACCTGCGGCCAAGCGCTGGCGCGCGCCCCACCATCGACGCGGATCAGGGACGAATGCGCGATCTCCACGCTTTGGCCAATCGACCGGAGGGCAAGCCCTCTTCCACGCGGGCAATGACGGCCACAGGCATGAACCCCGGCGGATCCATGACGACGAGGACCGTTGAAGACCGGCCCTGCCTGCCCGAGAGTCGGAAGGCCATCGCCCGCAATATCGATAAGGAGGGCCGCCGGGGCAGGCCCGTGCGGATCCCGCCGGACGCACCGGGCGGGCTGTCTGCGTTAGGTAGGGCGCTGGATGATCACATGCTGGCAATCACGATGACGGCTGATCTTCCGGCCCGGTCGTGCACCCGGCGCCTGGCCAATGGCCCGGGGGATGGCGCTGGCCGCACCGGCGGCCCGCCGCGATCCTGCCATAGTGACGCCCTTCGCCCGATTGCGGCCCGCCCGGGAGTTGGTGAGGACGGGGCAGCCTTCCGGCGGCCTGGCAGATGACCGGTGGCCCCCGGATATCTGACCGGGGGGCACCATGCCCCCGCCATCCGGTCTCAGGCCTGTGCCGGATCTGCCGCCTCCCGCAGCAGGATCGCCGCAAAGAAGCCGTCGGTGTCATGGCGCGCGGGCGTCAGCGACAGATGGACGGGATGCGCCGAGGCGATGCCCGGCGCGGCCTCGGACAGCGGCAGGATGCGGAAGTCGGGATGCGCGGCCAGGAAGGCGTCGACCTGCGCCTCGTTCTCCTCGGGCAGCAGAGAGCAGGTGGCGTAGACCAGGCGCCCGCCCGGTTTCACCAGCCGCGCGGCGCTGGACAGGATGCGGGCCTGCAGGGCGATCAGGCTGTCGAGGCCCTGTTCCTCGGGGGCGCGCCAGCGGGCATCGGGATTGCGCCGCCAGGTGCCGGTGCCGCTGCAGGGGGCATCGACCAGAACGCGGTCGAAGCTGCCCTTGTGGCGTTTCACCCAGCGGTCGGTCTCACTCGTCAGAAGCCGGGTTTCGGCATTGTGCACGCCGGCCTTGCGGAACCGTTCCGAGGCGCGTTTCAGCCGTCCCTCGTTGACGTCGCAGGCGATGATGCGGCCCTTGTTTTCCATCTGCGCGGCAATCGCCAGCGTCTTGCCGCCGGCACCGGCGCAGAAATCGACCACGCGATCGCCGGGACCGGCCTCGACCAGCATGGCGACCAGCTGGGAGCCCTCGTCCTGGATCTCGACCGCGCCGGATTTCAGCGGCTCAAGCCGGGCCAGCGACAGGCGCGTGCGCAGCCGGATCCCCTGCGGTGCCAGACCGGAGGGCTCGGGCTGCAGATCCTGCGCCTCCAGGGCGCGCAGCACCTCGGCGCGGTCGGCCTTGAGGGTGTTGACCCGCAGGTCCAGCGTCGGGGGCGTCAGAAGTGCGGCCATTTCGGCCTCGAAACTGTCGCCGAAGCGGCGGTGCAGCGGCTCCGCGGCCCAGTCGGGGCATTCCAGCCGCACCTCCTGCGACATCGCCGGATGGACCATGGTGCTGCCCCGCAGCTTGGTCAGCAGGGTGTCTTCCTGGGCCGTCAGCGGGGCGGGGGCGAATTTTGCGCCGCTGAACTGGCGGCGGATCTGCTCGGGCGGCTGGCCCTCGCCCAGGCTCAGCCAGGCCAGCAGCCGGTTGCGGGGCGTGTCGGGGCGACCGTGGCGCTCCAGCCACCAACCCAGCCGGGCCCGGTGCCGCAGGATCGCGTTCAGCCGCTCCAGCAGGGCGCCGCGATCGCGGTCATCCATCTTGCGCCGGGCGCGGAACCAGGCCGAGACAACGGCATCCGCGGGGCGCGCGACGCGATCGAGGTCCCCCATGAGATCGAGGGCAGCTTGCAGGCGGTTGGCAGAGGTCATGGTCAGATGGTCAGTTCGCTGGGCTTCGGGACGGGCTGGACAGGCCGCCGGGCGGACCTTCGGGTCCGGGTCCTGCGGCCCTGCGGCGCTTTCCGGCGTGCTTACTGGCAGGCCCGGCGTTTGGAAACCGGGATTTTCGCGGCGGGCAACTGTCCGGACGGCAAAAGGGCCGGTCGCGGGGACCGGCCCTTTCGGGTTTGCGGGGCGCGGCGCCCGGAATTCAGTGCGCGGGGGCGGCGCTCCGGACGGCGGCGACATCGGCTTCGCTCACGGCGGGGGCGGCATTGCCCCAGGCCTGGCGCAGGAAGCTGGCCAGCGCCGCGACCTCGCTGTCATCCAGCCGCTCGCCATAGCCCTGCATCACCAGGGCCTCGGGGCGTTCCCGGGTCGAGGGAACGCTGGCACCGTGCAGGATCACCGAGATCAGCGGGGTCTTCTGGTCCGAGGTCACCAGCGTGTTGCCGGCGAGTTCGGGGAAGATCCCCGGCGCACCCTTGCCGGTCACGAAGTGGCAGGCCGAGCAGTTGTCGAGGTAGAGACGCGCGCCCAGCGGCATCTCGGGGTTTGCCTCGGTCAGCATCTTCGCGGTCTCGGCGCCGGCATCGTCGGCCTTGGCCGGGGGCAGGACCTGCGGCAGGGCGACGGAGAGGCTTTGCGGCACATCGCTCACCTTGCCGTCCAGACCCTTCAGGAAGGCGGCCATGGCGATGTTGTCCTGGTCGCTCAGGTACTGGGTGGAGTCCTTGATCACCAGGCCCATCTCGCCGTTGGCGGCGGAATGCGCGTTGCGCCCCGTTGCCAGATAGGCGGCCAGTTCCGTCACGCTCCAGTCCTTCAGCGCGCTTTCGGGGCCGTGCAGCGCCGGGGCGGCCCAGTCGCCGACCACACCGCCGGTCAGGAAGCCCGCTTCGCCCGCATGGGTCCCGGCCTGGGCCATGAAGCTGTTGCGCGGGCTGTGGCAGGCCGCGCAGTGGCCGGGGCCTTCGACCAGATACTGGCCGCGGGCCTGCAGGTCGTCCCCGGCGGTGGGCTCAAAGCCGATGCCGCCGCGCAGGGCGACCCAGTTCCAGGCCCGGATGCCGAAACGCAGGTTGAACGGGAAGTCCAGCCGGGTCTCCTCGACGTCGCTGCGCACCGCCGGCACCTCGGTCATGAGGTAGTCGTAAAGCGCGCGGATGTCCTGTTCGCTCATGAAGCGGTAGTTTTCGTAGGGCATCGCCGGATAGAGGTGCTCTCCGTCCGGTGTCAGGCCGTCGACCAGGGCGGCGCGGAAATCATCCAGCGACCAGGTGCCGATGCCGGTGTCCTTGTCGGGGGTGATGTTGGTGGCCCAGATCGTGCCCATCGGGCTTTCGATGGCGCGCCCGCCGGCCAGCGGCTTGCCACCCTCGGCGGTGTGGCAGGCGGCGCAGTCGCCGGCGCGCATGACGTATTCGCCGCGGCCCGGTTCCGGGGTCCAGTCCGCCGCCAGCGTCTCGGTCGGGGCCGAGCGCTGGACGGGGACGAAGAGGAAGGCCAGCAGGGCGAGGACGCCCAGCACGACGAGGCCCGCGATGATCTTCAGGAAGGTTTTCATCGGTCAGGCTCCTCAGACCAGCGGGCGCGGGTTGGACAGGTACTGGGTGCGGATCGCGTCCACCGTGTGGTAGGCCAGACCGCCGACCAGGCCGGTGGGGTTGTATTGCGTGTTCTGCACGAAGTTGCCGGCGCCCATGACGAAGACGTTGTGCTGGCCCCAGGACTGGCAGTACTTGTTCACCACGCCCTCGCGGGCGTTTTCGGACATGATGTGTCCGCCGGTGTTGTGCGTGGTCTGGTAGGGCCGGACATCGTATTGCGCGCCGATGTCCTTGAAGCTCGACTTGGTGATGTCGGCCTGCATGGTGGCGGCAAGCGGCTCCATCTGGGTCTTCATGTACTGGATCATCCGCAGGTCGTTGTCCTGCCAGTTGAAGGTCATCCGCATCAGCGGGCGACCGTGGCGATCCCTGTAGGTCGGGTCCAGGTCGAGGTGGTTGTTGGCATAGGACATGTGAGAGCCATGCGCGCCGATCGACATGGCGTGGCCGTACCATTCACCGATGCCTTCCTTCCAGCCCGCGCCCCAGCTGGGGGTGCCCGGCGGCAGCGACATCGACCGGATCGGCTGGCCGTTGAACGTGCCCGAACGCCAGTAGGCGCCGCCGATGAAGCCCAGCTTGCCGAAGTCGTTCTGGTTGACCGAGAAGTCGTCGATGCACACGCCGTTGGCGCCGGTGCCGACGAAGGGGTTGAAGTTGGCATCCCTGTAGTAGAGCGACACGCCGCCGGTCATCTGGTAGGCGTAGTTCTTGCCCAGCACGCCCTCGCCGGTGGCGGGGTCGTAGGGGGCGGCCAGCCCGGACACCAGCATCAGGTGCACGTTGTTGAGCTGGTAGGAGGACAGGATCACCATGTCGGCGGGCTGGAAGACCTCTTCCTGCGCGGCCTCGTCCCAGTAGGTGACGCCGGTGGCGGTCTTGCCATCGGCGGCCAGTTCGACCTTCAGCACCTCGGAATGGGTGCGGTATTCGAAGTTGGGCATCCGCTTCAGCGCGTCCAGGATGGTCGTCTGCGGCGAGGATTTCGAATACTGGTAGCAGCCGTAGCGTTCGCAGAAACCGCAGTAGTTGCAGGGCCCCATCTGCATCCCGTAGGGGTTCACGTAGGACGTGGAGGCAATGCCGGCGGGCGCCTGGAACGGGTGGTAGCCGGCGGCCTTGCAGGCATCGTGGAACTTGGCGCTGTCATAGGTCCGCGCCATCGGCGGCATCGGGTATTCGGTCGAGCGCGGGGCCTCGAACGGGTTGCCGCCCTCGCGGATCTCGCCGTTGACGTTGCCGGCCTGGCCGGAAATGCCCGCCACCTTCTCGAAATGGGCGAAATAGGGCTCCATCTCCTCGTAGCTGACCGGGTAGTCGCCCAGGTTCATGCCCTCGGGGATGATGCCTTCGCCCCAGTTTTCCTTCACGTAAGAGCGCAGACGCATCTCTTCGGCCTGGGGCCGCCAGAACAGGCCGTTCCAGTGGGTGCCCGCGCCGCCGACGCCGTTGCCGGGCAGGAAGGAGCCGAGGTGGCGATAGGGCAGCGCCGTCTCGTCGCCATTGCGGCGCACGGTGACGGTCTGCTGTGCCGGCTTCTGCATGTTCTCAAGGCGGACGCCGTATTTCAGTTCGTCGATCTGGTTGGGATACTTGAACTCGGGCACCGTGTTCTGGTCGCGTCCACGTTCCAGCGCGACGATCTCCAGACCCTCGCGTGCCAGCTCGATCCCGGCGATGGACCCGGTCCAGCCGAGGCCGACAATGACGACGTCCTTCTTCTTTTCCTGACGTGCCATGTTCAAGCCCTTTCGCCCGTGATGGACACCGGGCCCAGCGGGTATTTCACGTTGTGGCGCTCGGGCCATTCGCGGAACGCGGCGCGCGCGCCGGGGAAGCCGATGTAGACCCAGGACTGCATGTCGTGGTTGCCGCCGTAGATCGGGTCGGCAAAGTAGCCTTCCTTGGTGTTGGCCAGCAGAATGCCGAAGAATTCGCGCAGCTCGGGCGCGAGGGGCGCCTCGCCCTTCTGCAGGGCGCTCAGCGCGGCGTCCTGGTCCTGGGGGGAAAGGGCGGCAAAGCCCTTGCCATAGGTGTCGGCGCACCAGGCATCGAAAGCGGGAATGGCCTGGCGGTAGACTTCGGCTGGGGTCAGCGGGGTCTGCCAGCCGCGGGCCGGTTCGGCGCCGGGATCATGGGGGCCTTCCATGTACCAGTCGGAGGCGGCGCCGTAGCGCCCGGCCAGCTGAAGGTCGAGGAAGACCGGAACGCGCGCCTCGAGGGCGCCGGGGCCATTGCCTTCGGAGGGGATCAGCCGCGCGGTGGCGGCCATCACGAAGGCCCATTCCTCGGCGGTGAAATAGCTGCGCTCGTACTGGTCGAGGGGCACCGGCGGGGTCTTGTCCGCCGCCTTTGCCGACATCGCGACGCCTGAAAGCGCAAAGCCGGCTGCCGTGGCTTTCAGGAAGCCCCGGCGGCTCGGATATCCGGGTAGATCTGTCATTGGTTTGTCCTGCCGTTAGGTGGAGCCGACACAGCCCACGGATGAGTGAGTCAAATTGTCCACCCTAGCGCTATAGGCTTGACAGGAGGTCGGCAACCGACCGGAGCGGTGGATCCGACATCATCTTTTGCAACCCCGGATCTGTTTCCGGTGCCGGCCGACGCGTGACCCCATAAAAATAAAGTGAATTTTCAAGTTTCCGGTAGGTTTTCTTTATTTGCATTAATTTCCTTACTTTTCAGTGCGGGAATTTTGAATTCACAGAATCCATCCCTTCTGGTCCCCCCCCCGGGCCATGGGATCGCTCCCAATTGTGATCGCTGCTTTGCAGCATCGCGATCTGGGAAGGGGTGATTCGGAAAGTCAGAGGTTCGTAGGGCTTTGCTGTCGCTGCGGCACCCGCGCAGGTTGGGTGTTTGGGTGCCGCCCCGCGCGGGGCTATTCGGTCGAACGGTCGCCCCGGGCCGGGATGGGATCGCCCATCAGGTAGCGGGGGCCGGGGCCCTTTCGACCGGCCCGGTCGCCGGCATTGTAAAGTGCGCAGCTGTCCAGCGACAGGCAGCCGCAGCCGATGCAGTTGCCCAGGTTGTCGCGCAGCCGGGTCAGGGTGGCGATGCGCGCGTCCAGCGCGGCGCGGTAGTGTTCCGACATCTGCCGCCAGTCGGCGGCGGTCGGGGCCCGGCCCTTCGGCAGTGCCGCCAGCTGGTCGCGGATCTCGGCCAGGGAGGCGCCGAGGGATTGGGCGATCATGATGAAGGACAGCCTGCGGATGTCGGTGCGGTCGTAGCGGCGCTGACCGGCGTCGTCGCGCCAGGGCCGCACCAGCCCCTCGGATTCGTAGTAGCGGATCGCGGAAGGCGCCAGGCCGGTGCGCTCGGCCACGGCGCCAATGGGCCATCCGAATGCGCGCGTACCTTTTGCTACTGGTTTGGATTTGCACATTTTTATTCCCTTGCCTTCAAGTTAGGTTGAATCCGGAGAATGCCCGCCACAAGATCCAATATCCAGCCCCAAGGAGCAGGCGCGATGATCCGTCTGGAACATGCCAACATCACGGTCAGCAATCCCCAGGCCACGGCGGCCTGGCTGTGCGACGTCTTTGGCTGGCAGATCCGCTGGCAGGGTGCCAGCCGAGAGGCCGGCAAGACGATCCATGTCGGCACGCAGGAGAGCTATGTCGCGCTGTTCAACTTCGGCGGCGCCAACATGCCGCGCCCGGCGCGCTACCGGACCCAGGGGATGCTGAACCACCTCGCCGTCTTCACCGAGGAGGATATCGGCGCGGTGGAGGCGCGGGTTATCGCCGCCGGGTTCGAACCGATCAACCACCATGACTACGCCCCCGGGCGCCGTTTCTACTTTCTCGATGACGACGGGATCGAATGGGAGGTCGCCTCGCATCAGGGGCTGGCGATGGCGGCGGAATAGCGCTTTGCCGGGGCGGATGCGGGGATTGCGGCACCAATCAGCGCATATTCTGCGGTGATTGGGCTTGAGGCTGCGGCGAAACCCTGTCACATTCACCGCAAAAGAGGCGGTGAATGTGACCTATATCCATGAACGGCCGGATTGGCCCGCGTTCCGCTGGTCCGCCGAAGCGCTGGCGGACCAGCTGGCCGCGTTGCGACACCGGCAGGGGCGGCTGCTGGGCCGCATGGAGGGGCTGGGCTTCGACCTGCGCGCCGAGGCGCTGCTGCGCACCCTGACGGAAGACGTGGTGAAATCCAGCGAGATCGAGGGAGAGCAGCTCGACAGCCGGGCGGTGCGCTCTTCCATCGCGCGGCGGCTGGGGATCGACATCGGGGCGCTGGCCCCCACCGACCGCCATGTCGAGGGCGTGGTCGAGATGATGCTGGATGCCGCCCACAACTACGCCATGCCGCTGACGGAGGAGCGGCTGTTCGGCTGGCATGGCGCGCTGTTCCCGACCGGGCGCAGCGGCATGACGCGGATCACCGTCGGCGGCTGGCGGCCCCGCAGCGCCGGGCCGATGCAGGTGGTCTCGGGCTCCTACGGGCGCGAACGGGTGCATTTCGAGGCCCCCGATGCCGCCCGCCTGCCGGCAGAGATCGCCCGCTTTCTGGCCTGGGTCGAGGCGCCCGACGGCACCGATCCGGTGCTGAGGGCGGCCATCGCGCATCTGTGGTTCGTCACCATTCACCCGTTCGAGGATGGCAATGGCCGCATTGCCCGGGCGATCGCCGACCTGATGCTGGCAAGGTCCGAGGGCAGCCCGCAGCGCTTCTACAGCATGTCCGCGCAGATCCGGCAGGAGCGCGGCGCCTATTACGCCATGCTGGAACGCACCCAGAAGGGGGACCCCGAGATCACCGAATGGCTGAGCTGGTTCCTGGGCTGCCTGGACCGGGCCATTTCCGGGGCCGATGCCATGCTGGCCGAGGTGCTGACCAAGGCCCGGGTCTGGGAGCAGCTCAGGTCGCTGTGGCTCAATGAGCGTCAGCGCGACGTGATCAACCGGTTGCTTGACGGGTTCGAGGGCAAGCTGACCTCGGGCAAATGGGCGAAGATGACCAAGGTCTCGACCGACACGGCGCTGCGCGACATCACCGAGCTGGTCGCGCTCGGGGTGCTGCGCAAAGACCCCGCCGGCGGGCGCAGCACCAGCTACAGCCTGCAGACGGATCTGCCCGGACAGGGCTGACACCACCGCAAAGCTTGCATCGGGGCGCCGTTTCGCGGGATATGCCGCCCTGTTGCCAGACCACGGGATAGCCGACAGCCATCATGCCCCAGACCGACCACCTCAGGACCGATTGTTCGAAATGCGCGGCGCTGTGCTGCCTTGCGCTGGCCTTCGACAGGGGCCGGGATTTCGCCTTCGACAAGAACCCCGGAGAGCCCTGCCGGAACCTCTCGGGGCACAGCTGCACGATCCACGACCGGCTGGACGGGGAGGGGATGCGGGGCTGCGTCGCCTATGACTGTCTTGGTGCCGGCAACCGCGTCGTTCAGGAGGTCTTTGCCGGACGCTCCTGGCAGAGCGAGCCGCAGCTGACGCGGCCGATGATGGAGGCCTTTTCGGGAATGCGGGAGGTGCACAGGCGCATCGACCTGCTGCGCGCCGCCGAAACCCTGCCGCTGGAGCCGGGCGACGAGCGGATCCGGTGCGAGTTCCTCGAACGGCTGGAACGGCATCGCTGGAGCGGGGCCGAGCTGAATGATTTCGAGGTCGGCCTGGCGCTGGAAATCGACCTCTTCTTCCACGGGCTGCACCGCTACGGGCCGCTTGATCCGGCCTTCGGGGTCTGACCGCAAACCGGCATCGGGTCACGGGGTCGGCGCCGCCGGGCGCATCAGTTGTCGTTGATGTCGCGGTCCCAGAGCTTGACCTGGCCCTTGCGCACGCCCACCCAGCCGCGCAGCGCCAGCCAGGCCAGGATCGACAGCCCGGCGAAGACCACCAGGTGCCAGCCCAGGCTGTCGCCCATCCAGGTGACCGGCGGCAGGCCCGACCACAGCAGCAGCCCGGTCAGCACCGCGCCGATGGCGAAGCCCAGAAAGATGAAGGCCGGGGCCAGCAGTTCCAGGATGCCCAGCACGCAGCCAGCCACCAGCCAGGCCCACCAGGGCATCACAATTTGCCCCGCAGCATCCGGAAGGCATCGCCGAAGGCGTCCAGTGCCTGGGCCGGCACGATCACCGTCTGCTTGCCGTCGCCCTTGCCCACAGCGGTCAGCGCCTCGACCTGTTTCAGCGCGACCTGGTACTGCGCCGCCTCGATCCCGTTCTCGGCGATGGCTTTGGCGACGACGCCGGTGGCATAGGCCTCGGCATCGGCGGTGATCCGGCGCGCCTTGGCGGCCTGCTCGGCGGCGTAAAGCTCCGCGTCGGCCTGAAGTTCCACCGCGCGGCGGCGCCCCTCGGCCTCGGTCACGGCGGCGCGGCGGGCGCGTTCGGCATTCAGCTGCTGGAGCATGGCGGCCCGGGTCGCCTCATCAAGGTTGACGTCCAGGATCTCGGTCCGGGTGACCTCGATTCCCCAGTCGTCGACCATGGCGCGCACCGCCTCGCGGATTTGCTCGATCAGGGCGTTGCGGTTAGACTGCACCTGGTCCAGCTCGATCTTGCCGATCTCGGAGCGCACGATGCCGGCGACGGTCGTTGCAATGGCGGCATCCACGTCGCGGATCCGGTAGACCGTCTTTTCGGGCTCTGTGATGCGGTAGAAGACGCTGGTTTCCACCTGCACCAGCACGTTGTCCGAGGTGATGGCGTCCTGCTCGGCGGTGGGCAGCTGGCGCTCCAGGATGGAAATCTTGTGCGCCACCCGGTCGACGAAGGGCACCACGAAGTTGATGCCCGGCCCCAGCACGGCGCGCAGGCGCCCGAAGCGTTCGACCACGTGTTTCTCGGATTGCGGCACGATGCGCACCGCAAGGTAGGCCGCCAGCAGCACCAGTGCCGCCAGGGCAAACGGCAAGATATCGGTCTGGACCATCGTTCCTCCTCCTGCACCCGGGGGCGCGCCCGGACGGGCGGCGATCAGGCGGGGCCGGCGGAGGGGCGACGCAAGGCGCCGTCCGTCGTCCGGCGGCACCGGATCCGGGAATAGTGCAGCGTATTCTTGCACTCCTGTCCCGTTCCGTCGAGGGCGATATGGGTGACCCTTTGGCGCGCCCGGGCGGCATCGGCGGCGGGGACGTACCGGGTGCGCCCGCAGGATGGTCTGCGGGCGCAGCGGGCCGGGGTACGCCGGGCTCAGGCGCGGGCGGGTTCGGGCAGGCGGAAACGCTCCGGGCGGAAGCTGTCCAGCATCGGGTGGCGCAGGCCCAGGGCGATCTCCTCGGCCAGGATCTCTCCGGCGATCAGGCCCAGGGTGGCGCCGCTGTGCGAGAAGGCGACGAAGCAGCCCGGCAGGGCCTCAAGCTCTCCGAAGACCGGCTCGCCGCCGCCGGGAATGGGCTTGGGGCCCATATGGACGGCCTTCACGCTGAGCGCGGGAGACGGGTCCAGCACGGCCTGAGCGGCGTCGATCAGCCCCTGCACGGTCGAGGGCCGCGCCTCCCAGGTGCCGTCCTCGTGAAGGACCACCTCTTCCTCGGACCAGCCGGAATCAAGGTAGAAGGCGCCCTCGGGCGTCGGGCGGACGGCGACGCGGGGGGTGTTCAGCACGGCCTTCAGCGGATGGTCCAGCGGCGCGGTCTCGACCAGCAGGGCGATCGGGCTTTCGTCGGGGATCGTGATCCCGAGCGGGGCCAGCATCCCCGGGACGCCGGGGCCGGTCGCCAGCAGCACCGCATCGGCGGCAAAGCTGCGGCCATCGGCAGCCAGCGCACCGACGGCGCGCCCGTCCTTGACCTTCGGGGAGGTGGCGCCGGCATCGGTGACGACAGTACCGCCCAGGGCCACGAATTCCTCGGCCAGCAGGGTGATAAGGGAGGGCAGGTCGACCCAGCCCTCGTTCGGGTTCAGGATGGCGCCGGGGGCGGTGACGGCGGCGCCGTTGACGCCGGGCACCCGCTTTGCCGCCTCGGCCCCCGAAAGCAGATCGGCCTGATAGCCCAGGTCCCGCTCGTAGCGGCAGATCGCGGGGATGTCGTTCGCGGCATCATCGGCATCCCAGGTCAGCCCGCCGCCGAAGCTGAGCCAGTCGGCGCCGGGATGCTGATCGGCAAGTGTCCGGTAACGTTCCACCCCGGCCTGGCGCAGCCGGTGATAGGGCAGGGAGCGCCGCCGCGCGGTGTTCAGCCAGGCCAGCGACCGCCCCGAAGCGCCATTGGCCAGCGGCCCGTCGTTGATCAGCGTGACAGAGACCCCCATCCGGGCCAGCTGGAGCGCGGTGGAGGTCCCGAAGATGCCGCCGCCGATCACGACGACGCAGGACAGGGTAAGGGTGGGGCGGGGCATGTTCAGGCTCCTTGAAGGTCTTGGTCTGAGGGGAGGTTGCGGGGCGCGCCGTCCCGGAGGCTGTCGGCCAGCGCCTCAAGGGCGCGGGCATTGGCGCGCAGCTCGGCCAGGGCGGGGGCGGGATCGCTGTTGCGGCGCAGGGCGGTCACGAAGGCATCGAGCTGGGCACGGTACTGGTCGGTCGCGGGCAGGGTCAGGACCTCGCGCCCGGTGCCGGCCAGGTCCTGCCCGGGATCGATGACCAGCCGCGCGGCATGATCTGGCGGGCAGTTGAACGGGGCATCCAGCACGATCCGACCGGTGCTGCCCAGCAGCACCAGAGACTGGGCAAGGCTTGACTGGGTGGCGACGGTAAAGCTGGCATGACGCCCGCCGGCAAAGCCCATCAGCCCGCTGGTCAGCCGGTCGGTGCCGAAGACCGGATCCAGATCGGCCAGGGCGCAGACCCGTTCAGGTTCGGCGCCGAAGAAGTAGCGGGCGCTGTCGATGGCGTAGCAGCCGATGTCGTAAAGGCCGCCGCCACCGATATCGGCGCGGTTGCGGACGTTTTCGGGATCGGCATTGGCATAGCTGAACAGGCACTGGATGGCGTTCAGGGTGCCGATGCGACCCTCCTGCACCAGCGCTAGGGCGGTTTGCCACTGCGGATGGTGGCGGGTCATGAAGGCCTCGGTCACGCGGCGGCCCGTGCGTTCGGCGGTTTCGGCGACCCGGGCGGCCTCGGCCCCGGTCAGCGCCAGCGGCTTTTCGCACAGCACGTCCTTGCCGGCTTCCAGCGCGCGGATCGTCCAGTCCACGTGCAGGTGGTTCGGCAGCGGGATGTAGACCGCCTCGATCCGGGGATCGTCGAGGATCTCCTGGTAGCTGCCCCGGGCCTCGGGGATGGCGAAGTCCCGCGCGGTGGCGCGCGCCCGGTCGATATCGCGCGAGGCGATGGCAAGGGGCTGGCAGAGGGCACTGGCGCGCATCGCGGGCAGCACGGCCTTGCGGCCAATGCCGGCGCAGCCAAGGATGCCCCAGCGAAGCGGTGTGATCTCGGGTTCGGTCATCTTTCAGAGCACCTCTGCGAAGAAGGATTTCAGCCGCTCGGTCCGGGGCGCGTCGAACAGCTGGTCGGGGGGACCGGACTCGACGATCCGGCCCTCGTCCATGAAGACGATCTGGTCGGCGACCTGGCGGGCAAAGCCCATCTCGTGGGTGACGACGACCATGGTCATGCCGCGCCGGCCCAGGTCGGCCATCAGGTTCAGCACGCCCTTCACCAGTTCCGGGTCCAGCGCGCTCGTCACCTCGTCGAACAGCACCACCTCGGGTTCCATCGCCAGCGCCCGGGCGATCGCCACCCGCTGCTGCTGCCCGCCGGAAAGGTTGGCGGGACGGTGATCCCCGCGCCCCTCAAGGCCCACGTCGGCCAGCCGGGCCTCGGCGATGCGGCGGGCCTCGGCGCGGGGCAGGCCCTTGATCCGCGTCAGCGAGAGCATGATGTTCTCGCGCGCGGTGTGATCGGGAAACAGGTTGAAGTGCTGGAACACCATGCCGACCTTGGCGCGCAGCGTCTCGGGCTTCATGGCGCGGATGTCGGCGCCGTCCAGCGTCACCTCGCCCGCGTTCATCTCGACCAGGCGGTTCAGGCTGCGCAGCAGCGTCGACTTGCCCGAACCGGAAGGCCCGATGATGCAGGTGACAGAGCCCTTGGGAACATCCAGGTCGATGCCGCGCAGCACTTCAAGCGAACCGTAGGACAGCCGCAGGCCGCGGATCGACAGGCTGCCGCCGTCGAAGCGGTGCGCCTCCTGGGTGGGGGCGGTCTTCAGCTCGGCGACTTCCTCCAGGCCGCTGGCGGGTTGCAGGCTGGACAGGCGCCGTCCCGTGCGCAGGCGGGTGTCAATGTAGTTCACCAGATGGGTCAGCGGCACGGTGATCACCAGGTAGAAGACCCCCGCCAGCAGCAAGGGCGACAGGTTGCCAGTGACCACGGCGGCATCCTGGCCGACGCGGAAGATCTCGCGCTCGGAGGCCAGGAGGCCCAGGAAGTAGATCAGGGAGCTGTCCTTGACGTTGCCGATGAACTGGTTGACCAGCGCCGGCAGCACCCGGCGGATGCCCTGCGGCACGACGATCAGGCGCATCCCCTGGCCATAGCTCATCGACAGGGCGCGGCAGGCCTCCATCTGGCCGGTGGGCACGGCCTGGATGCCGGAGCGGAAGATTTCCCCGATATAGGCGCCGGCGATCAGGCTGAGGGCCAGGATGCCCAGGGGGTAGGGCGAGGGGCCGAAGAGGTGGCGCCCGATGACGGCGAAACCCTGGCCGATCAGCAGGATGGTGACGATGGCGGGCAGGCCGCGGAAGATGTCGGTGTAGATGCGGGCGGGCCAGCGCATCCAGGCGGAGCGCGAAATGCCCATGACCGCCAGCACGATGCCGATCAGCGTGCCCAGCACGGTCGAGGCAGCGGCCAGGATCAGCGTGTTCTTCAGGCCGGTGGTGATCATGACCGGCAGGATTTCGGCCATGGCGTCCCAGTCTAGGAACGTCCGTTGGAGATTTTCCAACCACATGAGAGAGGACTCCGGGGCCGCCGGCGCGGGGCGGTCCGTTGGGGGCAAGTGTCAGGCGGCCGGAAGGATCCGGCCGCAGCGGTGTCGGGGGCTGCGGGGGGACGGGCAGACGTCCCGGCAGAGGCGCCCTCAGCCCTGGGACGGCAGGTACTGCTTGGGCATCGGCGAGCCGGGGAACCATTTCTGGTACAGATCGCGCCAGGTGCCGTCCTGCATCGCCGCGTGCAGGCCCTTGTTCAGCGCGTCGCGCAGGGCGTCGTTGCCGGGCTTGACGGCAAAGCCCGCGGGGGCGTCGAAGGAGGGGATGTTGACCTTGATCTTCAGGTCATAGCGTTCGGCATAGCTCTTGGCGGCCTCGTAATCGAGGAACTGCGCATCCACGGTGCCGTTGTTCAGCGCCGCGACGGCGGTGTTGTTGTCGGGGAACTGCACGATGTCGGTGCCGGTGAAATGCTTGCGGGCGTACATCTCCTGCAGCGTCCCCTGCACCACGCCCAGGCGCTTGCCCTTCAGCGAGGCAACGTCGTCGGTCACGGCATCCTCGCCCGAGAGGACCGAGAGGTAGCCCGCCAGGTAGCCGTCGGAGAAGTCGACCACCTTCTTGCGGGCATCGGTGATGCCGATGGCGGCGGCGGCGATGTCGAAGCGGCCATTGGCGACCGAGGGCAGCAGGGCCGCGAATTCCTGGCCGGTGAACAGGATCTGGTCCTTCTTGAAGCCCATGCCGGCCAGAACGTGGCGCAGCAGCTCGACGTCGAAGCCGGTGAATTCGCCGGTCGCGGTGGTGAAGGCATAGGGTTTGGCATCCCCCAGAGAGCCCACCATCACGGTGCCGGGTTCGATCAGGTTGTAGGGATTGGCCTCGTCCGCCTGGGCGGCGCCGGTCAGGGCGGCCAGGGTCGCAAGGGCCATGGCGGGGCGAAGCATGCGCTTGAGCATGGTCAGGGTCATCCGGGGATCTCCACTGTCGGTCCGGTTGTTGGGAATTTTCTATTTTTATCCACTGATACCGGTCGCAAACTATGTGATACCGGTCTCAATAGGCGTATGCTGCATGTTTGTTTTGCGTCCCGTCAAGAGGCGGGATAGAAAAATCCGATCAGGCCGAAGGAATGCCGCCGCAATGACTGCACGAAACAAGAAACTGACGGTGGCGGATGTGGCCCGGGCCGCGAAGGTGTCGAAGGCCACGGCGGCAAGGGTTCTGGGCGGTTACGGCGTGACCAGCGAACGGACCCGCGAAGCCGTGCTGCAGGCCGCGCAGGACCTGGGCTACCGGCCCAACGAACTTGCCCGTTCAGTCAGCACCGGGCGCAGCGGGCTGATCGGGGTGGTGGTCGGCGATATCGAGAACGCCTTTTTCGCCCGTGCTGTGCGGGGAATCAGCGATACGGCACGGGCGGCGGGGCTGAACGTGATCATCAGCAACTCGGGCGAGGACCTGGCCCAGGAGCGCGCGCTGGTCTCGGTCCTGCTGCGTCAGCAGGTGCAGGGTCTGATCGTCGCGCCCACCGATGACGGCGATGTCGCGCATCTGGCCGAGGCCATGGCCAGCGGCACGCCGGTCGTCACCATCGACCGCTGGGTCGAGGGCCTGGGTGCCGACGGGATCTGCGGTGATGACCGGGCGGCGACGGCGGCGCTGGTGGCGCAGATGCAGGCCCTGGGTCATCGCCGGATCGCCTATGTCACGGCAATCCGGACCCCGCAGCCACGCCTGCAAAGCCTGGCGCAGGTGCGCATTGCCGCGGTGCGGGAACGGATCGCGGGCTTCCTGTCGGCCGCGCCCGCAGGACAGGACTGGCATGAGCGGGTGCACACCAACGCCACCGGCGCGGCGGCGATCGACGCCATCGTCGCGCGGCTGCTCTCCGAGACGCCCGGCGTCACCGCCATCCTGGCCTCCGACAGCCTGGTCGGCGCCGAGGTGTTCCGCGCCCTCAGCGCGCGCGGCATCGCGTTGCCGGCACAGATGTCGCTGGTGGCCTGGTTCGATGCCGACTGGAGTCGGGTGACGGTGCCCGCCGTCACGGTGGTGGACCAGCCGACGCACCGTTTCGGCGCCCTGGCGGCGGAACGGATCATCGCGCGGATCGGAGGAGAGACCGGCCCGGCCCGGCACCAGCGCATCGAGACGCCGCTGATCCGGCGCGGCTCTCTGGGGCCCGCGCCGGGCGACTGAGCGCTGCGTCCGGTGCCTCAGGCCGCCCCGGCGCGCAGCTGTGCCAGCACGGCAGGCAAGCTGTTGAGGCCCCAGTGCTCGGCATAGCGACCGTCCCGCACCCGCACGATGTCGATCACGTCGATCCGGATCGGGCCGTTGGTGGCCGCCACACCCATCAGCGGTCCGCTCAGCGTGCCGGCGATGGTCTTGCGGGTCGTGACCTTGTCGCCTTCGACCAGCTGATCCTCGATCGTGACCGTCAGCCCCGAGATCGCCGGACGCAGCACATGTTCGAACGTGTGCCACATGCCTTCGGGGCCCTGGGGTGCGCCGGGCGGGGCGGAATGGTTGACGAAATCCTCGGCCATCAGCGTGCGGAAGGCCGCGGGGTTGCCTTGCTCGATCACCTCCCTGTTGAAGCGTCGCACGACGGACCTGGGGTCTTGCATCTGATCATCCTTTCGAATCTATACAGGGGCACTGTATAAATGACATCGCCTCATCGGGAAACGGTGTTTGCCGGGGGGCCAGACGGAGGGAGGCAGGGATGCCCGATCAGGAGGATTTCGCGCTGGCGGAACGGATACGGGCCGCGACGGGGGCCTTTGTCCGGCAGGTCCGGCAGGGGGCCGGCACGCCCTCGGATGCGCGGCTGGTGACCCTCGCGCATCTGGAGAACCAACCGGCCAGCGCGGCAGAGTTGGCCCGGCTGCGGGGCGTCACGCACCAGACCATGCGGGTCCTGCTGGCTCAGCTGACGCAGGAGGCGCTGGCAGAGAGTCGGCCCGATCCGGCGGATGCGCGCGCGACGCTGTTCTCGCTCACGGCGCGGGGGCGCGACACGCTGGCCCGGTCGCGGGCGGCCCGGGCGGGCTGGATCGCCGAACGCTGGATCAGCGGGCTGAGCGCGCAGGAAAAGACCGCGCTGCAGGTGACGCTGGCAGCGTTGGAGCGGCTCTGCGGCCCGCCGGAGGCGCCCCCGCGCTGATCCCGTTCAGAGCGTCAGGACAACGGCACCCATGGCCTGGCGCGACAGCAGCCGCTCGTAGGCACGGGCATGGTCGGCCAATGGCCAGGTGCTGTCGATGGAAGGTTTCAGGCGTCCGTCAGAGATCCCGGCCGCGAGGGTCGCGAAGGTGGCGGCGATGGCGGCGTCGCTTTCCAGCCACAGGTCGTAGCCCAGCAGACGTTTCTCGTGGACGACGAGGTCGGGCAGATCGATGGCGGCGCTGGTGCCGCCGGCAAAGCCGATGGACACGGCGGTGCCCCGGGCGCGCAACGCCGTCAGCATCGCGCCCAGCACCGGCCCGCCGACGGTATCGAAGGCCAGGTCGGCCCCGAGGCCGCCGGTGGCGCGTGCCACCTGCGCGGGCAGCGCTCCGGCGGACAGGTCGATCACCGTCTGCGCGCCGGATTGCCGTGCCCTGGCCACCTTGGCGGTCGAGGACACCAGGGCGATCGGTTCCGCGCCCAGCATCAGCGCGATCTGGGTCAGTGCATGGCCCAGGGCGCCGCTCGCGCCCGAGATCAGCACTTTCTGGCCGGGGCTGACCTGTCCGACGCGGGTCATCGCCTGATGGGCCGTGGCATAGTTGACCGGCAGCGCGGCCGCGACGGTCAGATCGTACTCCGGGGGCAGGGCGATCAGCCGCTTGTCCTCGACCAGGGCCCATTGCTGCTGCAGGCCGTCCCCGGTGATGCCCAGCTGGCCGCCGCCGAAGATTGCCACGGGGGTCCCGGGCGCAAAGCGCGCGCCGCTTTCGACGCGGCCCGCGGCCTCGTTCCCCAGCACCAGCGGGGCGGTGGCCCCCGTCACCTTGCCGGTGCGCACCTGATGGGACAGCGGGTTGGCGGTGGCCGCGTGGATGCGCACCAGCGAATGCCCGGGGCGCGGTGCGGGGCGTTCGCGCGATTGCAGGCGCATGTCCGGAGGGGTGCCGAACCGGGTGGCGACAAGCGTGTTCATGATCCTGGATCCTGTCTGTAGGTGATGGCGGCCTGGCGACCATTGTGCCGAAATCCGTATAAAGACCGGCCCGGTCCGCGCGCCATCTGTATCGGGATCTTACTTAACGGTTGAATATCGGCGGGGAAGGCGCTCTGGATGGGATCACTATCCATAATGGTGCATAATGGGGGCCACATGGACCGGTTGCTGGCGATGCGGGTCTTCACGCGGGTGGTCGAGACGGGCTCTTTCGCGCGGGCGGCGGATCAGCTTGGCCTGCCCCGCTCCAGCGCCAGCAAGCTGGTGCGGGACCTGGAGGAACATCTGGGCGTGCTCCTGTTGCACCGGACCACGCGGCGGGTCTCGGTCACGCAGGAGGGGCAGGCCTATTTCCCCACCGCCCAGCGGGTGCTGCACGAGCTTGAACAGGCCGAGACCGCGCTGCGGGGCCGCGATCTGAAGCCGCGGGGCCCGTTGCGGATCGAGGTGGCTTCCTCCTTCGCCAACCTGATGCTGATCCCGGCGCTGCCCGATTTCGCGGCGCGCTATCCCGACATCACCCTGTCGGTCGGCATTTCCGACCGCAGCGTGAACATCGTCGGAGAGGGGGTGGACTGTGCCATCCGGGCGGGCGAGGCGGATGTCACGAGCTTCATCGCGCGCCGGCTCTTCGCTTACCAGACGGTCACCTTTGCCGCGCGCAGCTACCTGGAGCGCCGGGGCGTGCCGCAGACCCCCGAGGCGCTGGAGGGGCACGACATCGTCGGCTATTTCTCGGCCGCCAGCGGCAAGCCCTGGCCGCTGCACTTCGCGCGGCGGGGGCGGCAGGTGACGGTCGAGCGTTTCACCATGGCGGCCAATGACGGTACCGGCCATGTCAACATGATCCGGGCCGGGCTGGGGATCGGGCAGAACCTGCGCGAGATCATCGCCCCCCAGCTGGCCAGCGGTGAACTTGTGACGATCCTCGACGACTGGACCCTGCCCGAGATCCCCTATGCGCTGATCTACCCCTCGCGCCGGCTGGTGCATGACCGGTTGCGGGTCTTCATCGACTGGACGGTGGCGCGGTTCCGGGCGCCGCACGGGCCCGCAGCCGCGCCACCGGCGCCCTGAGGGATGCCGCCTCAGCCCTGCCAGAGCGCCCGGTAGAGATCGGCGACCTCCCCGGCGGTGGCCAGGCGGGGATTGTTCGCCGGGGTGCCGGAGGCCAGTGCCTGGCGCACCATCTCGGGGATCATCGCGTCGTAATCCGGCGCGGCGATGCCCCGGTCGCGGATCTTCGGCACCTCCAGCCGGGTGTTCAGCCCCTCCAGCCAGCCCGCCAGGTCGTCCCCGGCGCCAAGGGCCGTGGCCGCACGGGCATAGGCCTGAGGAGCGGTGGCGATGGAAAAGCGCGTGACCAGCGGCATCAGCATGGCGTTGGACATGCCGTGGGGCACATGGAAGGCGGCGCCGATTGGGCGGCTCATGCCGTGGATCAGCGCGGTCGAGGTATGCGACACCGCCAGCCCCGCCAGCATCGCCCCGCTCAGCATCGCCTTGCGGGCCTCGCCATCCTGCGGCGCCCCGGCGACGCGTTCCAGATTGGCCCCGATCAGGCGCAGCGCCTCGCAGGCAAGCCCGTCGGAATAGGGGCTGGCGTTGCGGTTCACCAACGCCTCAAGCGCGTGCGACAGCGCATCAAGGCCACTGTCCACGGTGACGCGGAAGGGGCAGGTCACCGTCAGCTCCCAGTCCAGCAGCGCCAGAGCGGGCAGCAGCGCGGTGCCCAGCATCAGCAGCTTTTCGTGGCTGGCGGCATCGGTGATGACGGCGGCGCGCGTCACCTCGCTGCCGGTGCCGGCGGTGGTGGGCACGCAGATCACCGGCGCCACCTCCAGATCAACGATCTTGGGGACCGCATGATCGCGGGGGTGGCCGCCATGGCGCGACAGCAGCGCGGCGACCTTGGCGATGTCCATGGCGCTGCCGCCGCCGATGCCGATGATCCCGTCGGCACCATGATCGCGGGCGGCCTGGGCGGCGGCCATCGCCTCGGTGTCCAGCGGATCGGGCGAGACACCCGAGAAGACCGAGGCCGCAAGCCCGGCGCCCGAGAGCGCCTTCAGCGCGGGTTCGGCAATGCCCAGCGTCAGCACGCCGGGATCGACCACCACCAGCGGGCGCAGGCAGCCAAGGGCGCGGGCGGCCTCGCCCAGGGTGGAGACGGAGGCGAGGCGGATGTCGCGGGGGGAAAGGATGCGTGTCATCTCAGTGCTGCAGGATCTTGGAGAGGAATTCGACCGCGCGGGGGCTTTTCGGGGCGCCGAAGAAATCGTCCTTCGGGCTGTCCTCGATCACCTCGCCGCCATCCATGAAGACCACCCGGTCAGCGACGCGGCGGGCAAAGCCCATCTCGTGGGTGACGACGATCATCGTCATGCCCTCGCGGGCCAGTTCCACCATCACGTCCAGCACTTCGTTGATCATCTCGGGGTCCAGGGCGGATGTCGGCTCGTCGAAGAGCATCGCCACCGGGTCCATCGCCAGGGCCCGGGCGATGGCGACGCGTTGCTGCTGCCCGCCGGACAACTGGATCGGGAACTTGGCGGCATGGGCGGCCAGCCCGACGCGCTCCAGCAGGGCCATGGCCTTGGCCTCGGCCTCGGCGCGGGGACGGCCCATGACCTTCTGCGGCCCGATGCAGAGGTTGTCGAGGACGCTCATGTGGGGGAACAGCTCGAAATGCTGGAAGACCATGCCGACGCGGGCGCGCAGCTTCGTCATGTCGGTCTTCGGATCGGTGACCTCGGCCGCCTCGATGGCGATGCTGCCGCCCTGTACCGGCTCAAGCCCGTTGACGCATTTGATCAGCGTCGACTTGCCGGATCCGGAGGGGCCGCAGACCACGACCACCTCGCCGCGCGCCACGTCCAGCGAACAGCCCCTGAGGACCTGGAAACCGGGGCCGTACCACTTGTCGACGCCCTTGAGGGAAATCAGCGGTGTCATGGAAAGCTCCTCAGTGTCCGGCGGAAATGTCGAAACCGCGCCCGAAGCGGCGCTCGATCCGGCGCTGCACGAAATCCCAGGCGGTGGTCATGATCAGGTAGTAGAGGGCGGCCACCACGAAGAGCTCCAGCACCATGAACTTTTCCTGGATCAGCACCTGGGTGCGGCGCAGCAGTTCCTCCATGGAGATCACCGAGGCGATGGAGGTGGTCTTCAGGCAGCCGTTGACCGAGTTGCCGAGCGGCGGAATGATGATGCGGGTGGCCTGGGGCGCCACGATGTAGCGCATGATCTGCCAGTCCTTCATGCCGATGGCGCGGGCGGCGTTCGACTGGCCGCGCGGCACGGCATTGATGCCCGAGCGGATGATTTCGGCCAGGTAGGCGGCCTCGTTCATCACCAGCCCGATCAGGGTGGATTCCAGCACCGTGAAGCGGATGCCGATCTGCGGCAGGCCGGTGTAGATGATGATCAGCTGGACAAGGACGGGGGTGCCCCGGAACAGCCAGATGTAGAAATGCGCGAACCAGCGCAGGGGTTTCAGCGGGCTCATGCGCAGCAGCGCGATGACGAAGCCCAGCACCAGCCCCAGCGTGATCGAGGCCACCGTCAGCCCAAGCGTGACCAGCGCGCCCTGGAACAGGTAGCCATTGGTCAGGTATTCGAAAAATCCGGTCCAGTTCCAGCCGTGCACGGCGGTCTTCCTTCTGTCGTGTCGGAACGGGGCCGGTCCCGGAGCCCTGGCGCCGGAACCGGAGGGGGCGCGGCGGGCTTACAGGCCCGGGCCGTCCAGCTTCAGGCCGCCGGCGGCGGGCTTGACGCCGTATTTCTCCATCAGGGCGGGCAGCCAGCCATCGGCCTGCATCTCTTCCATGACCTTCTCGACCGTGGCGGCGAAATCGGCATTGTCGAAGGTCAGGGAGCCGGGGGTGGCGTACATCCCCGAGAGCGCCTGTCGGAAATCGCCCTGGTCCTGGTACTGCTTGGCCACCGGGTCGATCGAGACGGCGGCGTCCACCTGACCCGCGCGCAGCGCCTGGAAGACGGTGGCGTAGTTGTCGAACAGCTGGATGGTCATGGGTTTCAGGCCCTTGGCCTTAAACTCCTCGTTCAGCTCGCGCATCTTGGCGGCGTCATAACCGCTGACCTCGGTGCTGATGGTCTTGCCGGACAGGTCCTCGATCTTGGTGATCGAGCTGTCGTCGGGCCGCGTCGAGGCCGAGATCGCCAGGCTTTCGTAAGGGATCATGTAGAGGATCTTCAGCCGCTCGGGCGTGACGAAAAGCCCGGCGTCGATCAGATCCCAACGGCGGGCCTTCAGGCCCGGCACCATGGTGGCATATTCGGTCGAGACAAAGCTTGGCTCCAGGCAGAGGCGTCGGGCGATCTCGTCGCCCAGGTCGATGCGCAGGCCCATCAGCTTGCCGGTGGAATCCGCATAGGCCATCGGCGGCAGCGTCGGGCTGACGGCCATCGTCAGCTTGCCCTTCTCGACCAGATCCTTGGCCGCAATGGGAGAGGTGCACTCGGCGGCCTGGACGGCTCCGGCCAGTCCGAAGGCTGCGCAGAGCGTCAGCGCAATGCGTCGAGAAACGTGTTTCATGATCACCCTTTTGTCTGTTTGTCTTATGGTATACCACCATACGAAATAGAGTTCTCCGATGCGTCAACCGTGCCGAGGGCCCTGCAGGGTGTTTCAGGGGCGCGTCGGCGGGTTTGCGGAAAATCTTTGCGGAAAACTTGGAAGAGCAGGGCAGGGCCTTCGGCTGATCGGGCCTAGCTCGCTCAATTCCAGAGGGCGCGGCGCGGCGGAAGCCGTGTCACGGGCAACCCGCCGGGGCGGGGCAGGGAAAGGGCAGGCCCGGGCCCGCCCTTGCGATCTCAGAAGCCGCGCGCGAAGGGACCGGTGGCGCGGGCGTAGGTGGGGATCGGGAAGCTGACCTCCTCGCCCGCCTCGCGGGCGGCGCGGATCGGCCAGAACGGATCGCGCAGCAGCGCCCGGCCCATCATCAGCAGGTCCGCCTGACCGCTGGCCACCAGATATTCCGCCAGATCGATGGAGGCGATGGAGCCCGTCGCCCCGGCGGCCAGCCCCGTGGCCTCCTTGATCCGGGTGCCGTAGGGCGTCTGGTAGCCGGGATAGACCGGCCCTTCGTAGCCGGGCAGGATGTTGCCGGTCTGGGTGTCGATCAGATCCACACCCTGTTCCTTCAGCGCGCGGGCCAGGGTGATCGCCTCGTCCAGCGTCACCCCGTCCGCCCCGAAGTCCTGCGCCACGATGCGGTAGAGCAGGGGCATGTCCGCGGGCATTTCCGCGCGCACCGCGGCGACGATCTCCAGTGGCAGGCGCATCCGGTTTTCCGGCGATCCGCCATAGGCATCGGTGCGGGTATTGGCGCAGGGGGCCAGGAAGCTGTGCAGCAGGTAGCCGTTGGCGGCGTGGATCTCGATCGCGTCGAACCCGGCGGCCAGTGCCCGGCGCGTGGCCCGGCGGTAATTGTCGATCAGCGCGGCGATGTCTTCGGCCGTCATCTCGGCGGGGGCGCCCAGCGTGTCGTCATAGGCGATGGCCGAGGCGGCGACGGCGGTGTCGCTCAGGTGCGACTTGCGCCCGGCATGGGCCAGCTGGGCGAACATCTTCGCCCCGCAGAGATGGGCGAAATCGGTGATCCGCTTCAGTCCCTCGATCTGGCCGTCCTCCCAGAGGCCGAGGTCGTTCGGGCTGATGCGCCCGCGCGCCTCGACGGCGATGACCTCGGTGCCCAGCATCCCGGCGCCGCCCAGGGCGCGGGCGGCGTAATGGGCGTAGATGTACTCGTTGATCCGGCCGTCCTCCTGGCCGCGGTACATCAGCATCGGCGACATGACGATGCGGTTCTTCACCGTCATGCCGCGCAATGTGAAAGGCGAGAATACCTGGCTTGCCATCTGTACCTCCGTGAATGGCGGGTGCGTCCCGGCGCCAGTGTCGGGGTCCGGGGGGGCCATGCAAGCCATGGCGCCGGGGTTGGCGGGCGGGCACCAGAGATTGGCGGGCACAGTCAAATCGCAGCGCGCCGGACCGGGAAAAGGCCTGTCCTGGCAAGGCGCTGCCCGGGAGGCGGGGCGCCGGTGGGCCCGGCGCCGTCACGGGCCCGAAAAGGCCAGGGGCCCCGCCGGATGACGGGGCCCCCGATTGCCGTATCGCGGGCGGCTCAGCCGACCAGCGCGCCGTCGGCCCGTTTCACCGTGATGATCGAGGAGCGCGGCAGGTCGCCTTCCTTGCCCGGCCAGTGGCCACCGGGGTGCTGGATGCCGACGAACATCGTGCGGCGGTCGGCGGACCAGCACAGGCCCGTCACCTCGGCGCCGTTGGGCGCGGTCAGGAAGCGGGCGATCTCTCCGGTGACCGGGTTGCCGGCCAGCTGCTGGTTGTTGCCCATGCCGGCGAATTCGCCCTCGTTGCTGTCCTCACCGTCGGTCTGGATCCAGAGCAGCCCGGCGCTGTCGAAGGCCATCCCGTCGGGAGAGTTGAACATGTTGCCCGCCGTGACGTTGGGCGAGCCCGCATAGGCGCCTTCCTCGGTCTCGGGGTTGCCGGCCATCACGTAGAGATCCCACTGGAAGCCGTCGGCGGCATGGTCATCGCCGGCGGGATACCAGCGCACGATCTGGCCGAACTTGTTGGCCTCGCGCGGGTTCGGGCCGCCCACCGGGGTGGCATCGCCGCCGGCATTGGTCTTCAGGCCGCGGTTCTTGTTGTTGGTCAGGCAGCAATAGGCCTCGACCGCGTTGGGGTTCACGGCGATCCACTCGGGGCGGTCCATGGTGGTGGCGCCCAGCTTCGAGGCCGCGGTGCGGGCAAAGATCAGCATCTCGGCCAGCTCCATGCCCGTGGTCTCGGGGGTCATGGCCAGCCATTCGCCGCTCTGGTCATCGTGGAACTTGGCAACGTAGAGCGTGCCCTCGTTCAGCAGATGTGCGGTGTCCTCTCCGGGGACATAGGGGGCATCCGACACGAAACGGTAGAGGAATTCGCCGCGCTCGTCATCGCCCAGATAGACCACCACGCGGCCATCGGGGGCCAGGGTGACCTCGGCGTTCTCGTGCTTGAAGCGGCCAAGGGCGGTGCGCTTGACGGGGGTGCTGTCGGGGTTGGTCGGGTCGATTTCCACGACCCAGCCGAAGCGGTGCGGTTCGTTGGGGGTCTTGCTGACGTCGAAACGGGGATCGAAGGCCTCGTAGCCGTACTGGCCCTGCTCGTGGATGCCGTAGCGCTTGTAGCCGGCCTGCACGGTCGCCTCGCCGCCCAGCCCGTCGCTGGCGCCGAAGTAGCCGTTGAAGTTTTCCTCGCAGGTCAGGTAGGTGCCCCAGGGCGTCTTGCCGGCGCCGCAGTTGCCCATGGTGCCCAGCACGTTCAGGCCCTCGGGGTCGACCTCGGTCTGCAGCAGCGCATGGCCGGCGGCGGGGCCCGCGATGGTCATCGGCGCATTGTGGTGCAGCCGGCGGTTGAAGCGCGAACCCTTGACCGGGGCCCAGCCCTCGGGTCCTTCAACGATCTCCATCACCGTGACGCCCTGCAGGTTCTGCAGCTTGCGCACGTCCTCGGCCGAGGCGGGGGTGCCATCGGCGGTCTGGGGCAGGTTGATCTCGGGGTTCACGTATTCGTTGTTCACGGCCATGATCTGATGGGCGCCGATCACGAAGGTCTCCATGCCGTCGGTGTTTTCGCCGAAGACGCGGTCGCTGTCGGCGGCGGCGCCGCCGGTGGCATGGTCGAAGGCCTGCACGCCGTCAAACAGCGGATCGCCCCAGCTGACCAGAATGTCGTGCACGTAGCCCTCGGGGACATGGACCTGGAAATCGGTCTGCGCCGCGATCGGGGTGAAGGGAAAGCGCGTTGCCGCCTCCTGGGCGCGGGCCGAAGTGCCGCTGAGCAGGGCGCCGCCCATGGCAGCCGCGCCCGAACCGAAGGCCAGCACACCGCCCAGGAAGCCGCGGCGGGACAGGGCGGCCTCGACGACGCGGTCGAAATCGTTGGTTTCGGGACGGGGCGAATGCTGTTCGTCCCAGTCGTCGGCGGAAATCTTGTGGGCCGGGATGTCACGCATCTGGAAGCTCCTTTTGCCGGGCAGCACACCGGGATCCGGCACAGCGATGCGGCGGGTCTGGGCAGGGCAGGCTGGGCGGCTATCTCTTTGAAGGGTGGTCGGTTTTGGCTGTTCTCGCGGAAACGTGACCGAAGCGGGCGCGACTTTCCAATGAAGGTTTTCTGACAGTCCGGATTTCGCCGGTGCGGCAGGGCCGGGACCGGGGCGTTCCGGACATGACCCCGGTTGCGCCCGGGCTGGCAAAACGGGGCGGGCGACACTATTTCGGGCGAAAGATCCGCGCCGTGCCCCGCGGCAATGGCCGGATTTACCGCCCGGATGCCGTGGCGGAACCTGAGCGGAATGCATAACGATCCTGAGAATTATGAATTTCTCTTGTGACGCAGACCGTATTAAGCAGGCACGCTTGAGAAAGTAGGTGACCGATGAACATTTTTGCCCTGCCGAGGACCCCCGCCTATGAAGCGCTGACGCGCGCCGCTCAAGAGCGAATCCTGATTCTGGATGGCGCCATGGGGACGATGATCCAGACGCTGAGCATGACCGAGGAGGATTTTACCGCCAATGGTCACGTGCATGGTCCGGGTTGCCGCCACTACCCCTCGAACCATCCGCAGAAGGGCAACAACGACCTGCTGGTGCTGACCCAGCCGCAGGCGGTCGAGGACATCCAGCTGAAGTTCGCCCTGGCCGGCGCGGATATCCTTGAGACCAACACCTTCTCTTCCACCACCATCGCCCAGGCCGATTACGGCATGGAGGCGGCGGTGCATGACCTGAACGTGGCCGGCGCCCAGGTGGCGCGCCGCGCCGCCGAACGCGCCGAGGCCATCGATGGCCGCAAGCGCTATGTCGCGGGGGCCGTGGGGCCGACCAACCGGACCGCCTCGATCAGCCCGGACGTGAACGATCCCGGCTACCGCGCGGTGACCTTCGACGACCTGCGCCGGGCCTATGGTCAGCAGATCGACGGGCTGATCGCCGGCGGCGCCGACCTGATCATGATCGAGACGATCTTCGACACGCTGAATGCCAAGTCCGCTATCTTTGCCGCCTTCGAAAGCTTCGCCAAGGTCGGCAAGCGCCTGCCGATCATGATCTCGGGCACCATCACCGATGCCTCCGGGCGCACGCTTTCGGGGCAGACCCCGACGGCCTTCTGGCATTCCGTGCGCCATGCGCGGCCCTTCACCGTCGGCCTGAACTGCGCGCTTGGCGCCGATGCCATGCGTCCGCACCTTTCGGAGATGGCGGGGGTCGCCGACACGCTGATCTGCGCCTATCCCAACGCCGGCCTGCCGAACGCCTTCGGCCAGTACGATGAAACCCCCGAGGACACTGCCCGCAAGGTCGAGGTCTTCGCCCAGGAAGGCCTGGTGAACGTGGTGGGCGGGTGCTGCGGCACCACGCCCGAGCATATCGGCGCCATTGCCGAGCATGTCGCGGGCTACGCGCCGCGCAAGACCGGAGTGACCGAAGATGTCTGATCCCCTGCTGCGTCTCTCCGGGCTGGAGCCCTTCGTGCTGACCAGGGACATTCCCTTCGTCAACGTGGGCGAGCGCACGAACGTCACCGGCTCGGCCAAGTTCCGCAAGCTGATCACCAACCGCGATTACGCGACCGCCCTCGAGGTGGCGCGTGATCAGGTTGAGAACGGCGCCCAGATCATCGACATCAACATGGATGAAGGCCTGATCGATTCGAAGCAGGCGATGATCGACTTCCTGAACCTCGTCGCCGCCGAGCCCGACATCGCCCGCGTGCCGGTGATGATCGACAGCTCCAAGTGGGAGGTGATCGAGGCCGGCCTGCAATGCGTGCAGGGCAAGCCGGTGGTCAACTCCATCTCGCTGAAGGAAGGCGAAGAGGCCTTCATCCACCATGCTTCGCTGTGCCTGTCCTACGGCGCCGCCGTGGTGGTCATGGCCTTCGATGAGCAGGGCCAGGCCGACAGCTTCGAGCGCAAGACCGAGATCTGCGCCCGCGCCTACAGGATCCTGACCGAGGAGGTGGGCTTCCCCCCCGAGGACATCATCTTCGACCCGAACGTCTTTGCCGTCGCCACCGGGATCGAGGAACACGACAACTACGGTGTCGATTTCATCGAGGCGACCCGCTGGATCCGCGCAAACCTGCCGCATTGCCATATCTCGGGCGGGGTTTCGAACCTCTCGTTCAGCTTCCGCGGCAACGAGCCGGTGCGCGAGGCGATGCACGCGGTCTTCCTCTATCACGCCATCAAGGCGGGGATGGACATGGGGATCGTCAACGCCGGCCAGCTGGCGGTCTATGACCAGATCGAGCCCGACCTGCGCGAGGCCTGCGAGGACGTGGTGCTGAACCGCACCCCCGCCAATGGCGGCAACGCGACCGAGAACCTGCTGGAGGTCGCCGAACGCTTCAAGGGCGACAAGCGCGAAGAGAAGAAGCGCGACCTGGCCTGGCGCGAATGGCCGGTCGAGAAGCGGCTGGAACATGCGCTGGTCAACGGCATCACCGAATTCGTCGAGGAAGACACCGAGACCGCGCGCCTGGCTGCCGAAAAGCCGCTGGACGTGATCGAGGGGCCGCTGATGGCGGGCATGAACGTCGTCGGCGACCTGTTCGGCGCCGGCAAGATGTTCCTGCCCCAGGTGGTGAAATCCGCCCGCGTCATGAAACAGGCGGTGGCGGTGCTGCTGCCCTACATGGAGGCCGAGAAGGAAGGCCGCCGCGAAAGCGCGGGCCGGGTGCTGATGGCCACCGTGAAGGGCGACGTGCACGACATCGGCAAGAACATCGTCGGCGTCGTCCTGGCCTGCAACAACTACGAGATCATCGACCTGGGCGTCATGGTGCCGCCGCAGAAGATCCTGGCCGAGGCCAAGGCCCATGAGGTCGACATCATCGGCCTGTCGGGTCTGATCACCCCGTCGCTGGACGAGATGGTGCACCTGGCCTCCGAGCTGGAGCGCGAGGGCTTCGACGTGCCGCTGCTGATCGGCGGGGCGACCACCTCCAAGGTGCATACGGCGGTGAAGATCTCTCCGCAGTACAAGAAAAGCCAGGCGATCTACGTCACCGATGCCAGCCGCGCCGTGGGCGTGGTTTCGGCGCTGCTCAGCAAGACGCAGAAGCCGGCCTATATCGAGGGCATCCGCGCCGAATACGACGAGGTGGCCGAGCGTCACGAACGCGCCGAACTGGCCAAGCAGCGCCTGCCGCTGGCCGCCGCGCGCGCCAATGCGATGAAGATCGACTGGTCCGATTACAAGGCCACCGCCCCCGCCTTCACCGGCCGCAAGGTGATCGAGGGCTGGGATCTTGAGGAGATCGCCCGCTACATCGACTGGACCCCGTTCTTCCAGACCTGGGAGCTGAAGGGCGTCTATCCCCGCATCCTTGAGCACGAGACCTACGGCGAGGCCGCGCGCAGCCTGTTCAATGATGCCCAGGCGATGCTGAAGCGGATCATCGAGGAGAAATGGTTCGGCCCCCGCGCCGTGGTGGGCCTCTGGCCGGCCAATGCGGTGGGCGACGACATCCGCCTTTATGCCGATGACAGCCGCACCGCGGAACTGGCGGTGCTGCACACGCTGCGCCAGCAGACCTCCAAGCGCAAGGACAGCCCGAACCTGGCGCTGTCGGACTTCGTTGCCCCCGAGGGCACGGCGGACTGGGTGGGGGGCTTCGTCGTCACCGCCGGTCCCGAGGAGGCCGAGATCGCCAAGCGCTTCGAGGCCGAGGGCGACGATTACGCCGCCATCATGGTCAAGGCCCTGGCCGACCGCTACGCCGAGGCCATGGCCGAGATGCTGCACCAGCAGGTCCGCAAGGAGCACTGGGGCTATGGCGCGGACGAGACCTTCGCCCCGCAGGAGCTGATCGGCGAACCCTATGACGGCATCCGCCCGGCGCCGGGCTATCCCGCGCAGCCGGACCACACCGAGAAGCGCACGCTGTTCGATCTGCTGGACGCCGAGGCCTCGACCGGGGTGGAGCTGACGGAAAGCATGGCGATGTGGCCGGGCTCTTCGGTGTCGGGCCTCTATATCGCGCATCCGAAGTCCTACTACTTCGGCGTCGCCAAGGTCGAGCGCGACCAGGTGGAAGACTACGCCGCCCGCAAGGGCATGGAGGTTGCCGAGGTCGAGCGCTGGCTGGCCCCGGTGCTGAACTACCGCCCCGACGGCGGCAAGATCATGGCGGCGGAATAAGTCCCTGCCGTGCCGTCCGGCTTCGGGCGGCGCGGCTGCGACGCCCGGGCAATGACCCGGGGCCTGCAAAACCCGGGCAGAGGCCAAAGAAGGCACGCCCTGCGCATCCCGGATGCCGGCTGCGCAGGCCTGCCGTTGCCGGAGGACCTTGGGGGCGGCACGCCCAGGGGCGCAACCGGGCAGCCGGGACACGGGCCCCAGTCTCGATGGGTGCGCCACGGCTCTGTGAAGATCACGACCCGAAACATAAGACAGATTACGAGGGCTGCGTGATGCTGCGCGGCTCCGGGAGGCAATGTCGGCTGTCCGCTTCGCGGGGCATGGGCCGTCCGTTGCGTCGGACCATCGCCTTTGCATCGGGACGTTTCGCAAATCCTCCCGGCCCTGCGGCTGTATCTGGATTTGGCCAACGCCCCCCATTGCGGTTGAAGATACCGGCATGTCAGTGACGAAGCCCTTCAGCTTGGGGGCATCCTGCGACTGGCCGGTCGGGGAACGCGGAACGGTTCCCCGGCGACGACCCTGCGCTCTTGCAGGGAGAGGAGGCGGAGGCCAGCCCTTTCCTGCCGGATCGCGAGGGGGGCAGCCGGGCCATTCCCATGCGGCGGGTTCCCGGTGCGACAAGGGGAGCCGCCACCGATGCGCCCATCCGCCCGGGCCGTCCCTGGCGGCCGGCGGCAGCACTTGCCCCGGCCTGGCGCGCGCCGAAGCAGGCAGTGACGCCGCGCCAGATCCCCAAGGGTTTCCGTCGCGCCATATCCTTCCGGATCGGCCGGCGTGGAAACGATCTTCAGGCGGAACGGTCCAGGGCCGTGGCGCATCAACCGGCTGTCCGAGGGGGCGCGAATTACGGTGTCCGGCCCATCCTCCGGGCTGTCCGCCAGCCGGACGCCGCGGTCCGGATCAGGCCGGACCTCGGGCCGGGCGCAGGAACTCCTCCATCACCGGCGTCCCGATCCTGCCGACCAGCGGCAGGGCCCTGGAGGGGGCGGGCAAGTCCGCCCTGGGTCGCGTGGATTGCCTTGTTGCGCAAGGCTGGCGGCAGGACCGCCCGACCCTGCCCTCCGGCGCACCTGCCATGGCGGGCTGCGTGCCCTTTCCGACTTTGCTTCGTCCTGACGTTTCGCGCGCCGGCAGCCGGGGGGCGAAGTGCGGCCCCGCGCCTGTGCCACCGGGGTCCCCGGTGGCTGCCCTGGCGCCCTCCCCGCGACGCGGGGCCGGCTGGCGTTTCCTGTCCTCGCCGCCTGTGCCGCTTCGGGCCGGTGATCGCGATGCGCGGCAACACTGCGATCCTCCCCGCGTCTGCGCCAGATTGCCCCGGTGCTTCTGGCCGGTTTCGCCGCCCGGAGGGGCGCGCCAATCTGGGGGGCGGGTGATCGGCGCGGCGCTTGTGACGACCGTCCGGGACGGCAGATGCGCCGCCCGGAGGGAACCTGATCGCGTGGCCCGTGCCGGCGATGCCCCGCCGCAGCGCCACCGAGGGGGACAGGATCCCCCTGCGGGCCCGGCTTTGTCCTGCCGCGCCTCAGAAAGATATTGCGACCGGACGGTCCTTCTCTTCCCCTGAAAGGCAGACAAATCGGTGCAAGGGACACAACATGCCGCTCAAGGATTTTCCGATCTGGACCCGCCCCCGGCATCACCTGGATGTCGAGGGAGGGGCCAGCAATCATGTGCATTGGGTCGAACTTTTCTACGACCTGGTCCATGTGGTGACGATCTTCCTGCTCGGAAACTACCTGTCGCACCACCTCGGCTGGCCGGGATTCTGGACCTATACCTTCCTTTTCATCGCGATCTTCTTCGCCTGGGCCGACAATTCGGTCTACAACTTCCTCTACATCTCGACCGACATCCCGCACCGGGTGGCGATGGCGGTGCAGATCGTCACCATGATGTTCATTGCGGCGGCCATCCCCGAGATCACCCACGGGGGCTGGCCCTGCTTCGCGCTTGGCTAGGCGCTGAACCGGGCCCTTACCGCATGGCTCTACTGGCGCGCGCGCCATCTCGGGGCCGAGACCACCTCTCTGGCCTTCGAGATGGGGCGAAACTTCTTCGTCCTTGCTGCGGTCTTCGCCGTTTCGGCCTTCCTGCCGCGGCCGCTTGCCTACTGGGTGTTCGGCGCGGGGATCGTGATGATCCAGCTGATGTACCTGCTGCCGGGTATCGGCACGCTGCGCTTCGAGCGTTTCCTGCCGCGGCTTGGGCGCCTCTCGGAGCGCTTCGGTCTGCTGATGCTGATCCTGCTTGGCGAGGGCTTCTTCAAGCTCTGCATCACGCTCTCTGACAAGGGGATCGACAAGGCCTATCCGGGGACATTCTTCAACATTGCCATGGGCGGGCTGTCGCTGTTTGCGCTGGCCTGGATCTATTTCGACAGCGCGGGCATGGCCAAGCTGAAGACACGCAGGGTGCCGCTGATGCTGTGCTACTGGTTTGCCCATATCGTCATCCTCTGGGCGGCGGTGACCATCGGCGTGGCGCTGGCCGGAGAGGTCTATGTCGGCTTCCTCGAGCCCTATCCGCCGGGCTACGGGGCACTAGGAGCGCTCGGGCTGGCCGTGTTCCTTGCCGCGCTCTGGGTGCTGCAGCTGCTGGTCGAAGGGCGCGACGAAACCCGGCGCTACCATAGCGGTGGCCTGCGGCTTTTCGGGGTGGCCATGGCGATCTTCATGTTCTTCATCCTGCCTTACGTGCCCGCGATCATCGGCAACCTCGGCTGGGGCATCGCGCTGTTTTCGCAGATCGGCGTGCCCCTCTACCGGGCGGTGCGCGACCTGCGCGCCGCTCCGGCATCGTGAGCGCCGGAGAGGAAAGCCTCCGGCGGCGGGTCTACCTGCTGCTGGAACACCCCGGGACCGGGCCGGGGCTGGCGCGTGTCCTCGACGTCGCGCTGATCCTGCTGATCATCGCCAACGTGATCGCCGTCACCCTCGAGACCGTTCCGGGCCTATATGCGGCCCACCGCGCCAGTTTCCGGGCCTTCGACACGCTCTCGGTCACGGTTTTCACGCTCGAGTACATACTGCGGGTCTGGGCCAGTGCCGAAGGGGCGCCCGGACTTGCCACCTGGCGGGCCCGGCTGCGCTACATGCGCAGCCCGATGGCACTGATCGACCTCGCGGCGGTGCTGCCCTTCTTCATCGGGCTTCTCTTCACCTCCAACCTCCAGATGCTGCGCATCCTGCGGCTCTTGCGCATCTACAAGCTCACACGCTACTCCCCGGCCCTGTCCGTGCTGATCGCGGTGATCCGCGAGGAATCGGGGGCGCTTCTGGCGGCCTTCTCGATCCTGACGATCCTGCTGGTCTTCGCGGCGACGGGCGCCTACCTCGTGGAACACCAGGCGCAGCCGTCGGAGTTCGGCTCGATCCCCGCCGCCATGTGGTGGGCGCTGGTGACGCTGACAACGGTGGGCTACGGGGACGTGACGCCGATCACGCCTCTGGGCAGGGTCTTCGGCGGCTTCATCACCGTGCTTGGGGTCGGCATGGCGGCGCTGCCCGCCGGTATCATCGCCAGCGGTCTTGCCGATCACCTGCATCGCCGCCGCGACCACCTGCGCAACGAGTTCCGCCTGGCGCTGGAGGACGGCAGGATCGACCTGGAGGAGGGCCGTCAGATCGAGCGGTTGCGCCGCGAGCTCGGCATCAGCCGCGATATCGCCCATGCCATCCTCTCCGAGGTGCGGTTGCGGCAGGTCCCACGGGGCCCATGCAGCTGTCCGGTCTGTGGCCATGTCCTTGACAGCGGCAAGGGCGACGGGGGCGGATCCGTTCATGCGCGGGAGCCGGGCGCGGGAGCCGGGCGCCGAGGGAGCTGACGCTGCGCCAGACCGCCGGTGAGCGGTGCCGGCGGTTCGGCGCGCTCTGGCGGTCTATGACGCATGTCGTCGGGGGCGCGGCGCAGTCACCAGGCCGCCACGCCCGTCCGAGGCCGTGCGGGTGCCTTGGGCCGCCCCGCGAGGATGGCAAAGATCGCCGCCGTCAGCCTGTCGCCCAGCAGCTGCGTGGCGGGCTTTTCGTGGGACAGCTCCGGAAGCCTCCGGACCAGCGTCTGCCCCTGGCCGGCGGCGACGAGGTGCCCTTCACCGAGCGGCCCCTACGGACCCCAGCAAGCAAGCCAAAGCGGGGACGGGCTCAATCCGAAACCAGACCCTTTCCCCGGACAGGCCCGTCGCCTGTCCGACCGAACCCCCATGCCTTGAAGGCGCATTCCCATGTCCGACAGACCGACCGGCAAGATCGCCTTCGTCACGGGTGCCTCCAGCGGCATCGGCCGGGCCACCACCAGGTCTTTCGCCGTCGAAGGCGCTTGTGTCTAGATCGCTGGCCGCCGCAGGGAGGTATCGGAACGCGCCGTGGCCAAGAGCGGCGCGACTGCGACCGGCGTCCAGGCCGACCCTGCCAGCTTGCTGCGCTGTTCGCCCGGATCAAGGGGAACGTGGCCGCCGCGACGTGCTGTTCACGGCGGCCGGTGGCGGCGGCATGCGGCCCCTGGGCGAGATCACCGAGGAAAAGGTCGATGATGCCTTCGATCACAACGTCAAGGGGGGATCTGCACGGTCCAGAAGGCGCTGCCGTTGCTGGGGCGCGACCGCTTGGTCATCCTGACCGGCTCCACCGCCGGAACCAAGGTCACCGCCACCGAGGCCTTCGCCGTCGCCGAGGCGCTGGACCTGAAGGACGCCGTCCATATCGGCCATTCCACCGGCGGCGGAGAGGTCGTCCGCTATGTCGCGCAATACGGCCAGCCCGCCGGCCGGGTCGCCAAGGCGGTGCTGGTCTCGGCGGTGCCGCCGCTGATGCTGAAGACCGAAACCAACCCCGAGGGCCTGCCGATGGAGGTCTTCGACGGCTTCCGTGCCGCCCTTGCCGCTAACCGCGCGCAGTTCTTCCGCGACGTACCGGCGGGGCCCTTCTACGGCTTCAACCGCGACGGCGCGGAGCCCCAGGAAGGCGTCATCCAGAACTGGTGGCGCCAGGGCATGACCGGCGGCGCCAAGGCGCATTACGACGGCATCAAGGCCTTCTCCGAGACCGACCAGAGCGCCGATCTGAAGGCGATCACCGTGCCGGACGCCGGCAGCGCCTGCGTGCATCGGCAAATCCGGGCACGGGACACGCGGTGCCCCTTTGCCGTGGCCTGTCGCGGGAAGGGGCATCCTCTCCGGGGCGATACTGGCAGGGGCCGCTGCGTCCCGGCGGCGGTTTCGGGACAGGGGAGCGCCTGTTGGGGAAGGGACACGGGGGCGCGGGACACCGGGGGCTGACCCCGCCGCCCGGCCCCGGGGCATCAGTCGTCCATCAGGGCCTTCAGCGGAATGGCATGACGCTCGATCGGCGACTTGATCACGATGTAGCTGAAGTACTGCGAGATCCCCAGGTTGCGGTCCTGCAGCCCCTCGATGATCTCGTGGTAGTCCGAGACGTTGCGCGCCGTGAATTTCACCAGGTAATCGTACCCGCCCGAGATCAGGTGGCATTCCGTCACCTGCGGGATCCGCCCCATCTCCTGCTCGAAGCGCGAGAACAGCTCCCGGCGGTGATCGGACAGGGTAAATTCCGTGAAGACCGTGACCGGCTGCGAGACCTTCGAGAGATCGAGGAAGGCCCCGTAGCCGGAGATGATCCCCGCTGCCTCCATGCGCTTGACGCGCTGGATGCAGGGGGATGCCGACAGTCCCACGTGTTCGGACAGCCGGACGTTCGAGATCCGGCCATTTTTCATCAACTCGCTGAGGATGTTGATGTCTATTCTGTCCAATTTGACCGTCAAACCGTCTCTACGCAGGCCTCAGGATGCCTTGCGCAGCTCCTTTTGATGGGCCGCGACCAGGTCCGCCATGGAATTGAATCGGAAATCGTATTTCGGCATCTCGCCGGGGTTCATCGTGGCGCCGAAGCCTTCCTTGTCGTGCCGGCGGTAGATCCAGGCCGAGGTCAGGCCCTGGCGGTTCGCGGGCTGGTGGTCGTGGAACATGCTTTCGGCGGTATGCAGGATCTCGTGCTTCTCGATGCCCACCCGCGCGAGATGCTCAAGCATGTAGTCGAAGTTGCGGTCCGAGGGCTTGTAGCTGCCGACGTCCTCGGCGGTGTAGACATGGTCGAAGGTCACGCCCAGCTTGTCGTTGGAATGCTTGAACGAGGCCGCATCGACATTCGAGAGCACGCAGAGCTTGTAGTATTTCTGCAGGTACTGCAGGGCGCCGGCGGAATCCTCGAAGGCGGGCCAGTTCTTCACGCTGTCGCCGTAGACCAGGCACTCTTCCCAGGTGACGGGGATGTTCCACTCTTCCGCAAGGCGACGGTAGACGGTGGCCAGAAGCCGGCGGTAGGGCATCGCCGGGGTCCATTTCTGCTGGGTGCTTTCGTGGTAGGCATGGGCCTCGAGGATCCGGTCGCGGCTCAGCGGCGTCGTCAGCCGGGCCGTCAGGGGTTTCAGCCCTTCGACCATGCCCCTTTCCCAGTCGATGAGCGTGCCATAGACATCGAAGGTCAGGATCTTGAAATCATTGAGGTTCATTTGAGGCTTCCTTCACAGGGATAGAGTATTCAGGCTGGTTTCGATGCGTTCGGCAATCAGATCGATCTGATCTGGCGAAATCGTGAGGGCCGGCGCAAGTCCGATGGTGCCGTCGTTGAAACAACGGGCAATGAGCCCGTTTTCCAGCAGGGCGGAAAACAATTTCTGCGAGATCCCGCTGTCGGCGGCGAAGGGGGTCTTCCTGCGCTTGTCGGCGACGATCTCGACCGCGGCCAGCAGGCCGAGGCCGCGCACCTCGCCCACCAGGGGATGTGCTTCCAGACGCTTGAGCGCGGCCATGAAGGCGGGCGCCCGGGCCTGAGCATTGGCCAGGATCCCGCCCTCCTGGTAGAGGCGGATCACCTCGAGGCCCACGGCGGCCGAGACCGGGTGGCCGGAGTAGGTATAGCCATGCCCGACGGTGCCCCCGGTGGCGGCGATCCCCTCGAAGACCTTGTCGGACAGCACGCAGGCGCCCATCGGCGCATAGCCCGAGGTCATCCCCTTGGCCATGGTCATGATGTCGGCCTGCACGCCCTCGTGCTCCTGGGCGAACATCTTGCCCGTGCGACCGAAGCCGGTGATCACCTCGTCCACGACAAAGAGGATGCCCAGCTCGTCGCAGGCCTCGCGCATGGCCTTCAGCCAGCCGTGCGGCTGCACGATGACCCCGCCCGACCCCTGCACGGGTTCGGCGAAGAAGGCCGCGACCCTGTCCGCGCCAAGCGCATGAACGCGGTCCTTCAGCGCCTGCACCGAGGCCGCGATGACGGCGGCGTCGGAGGGATCCTCGGAGCGGTAGGCGCCCGGCGCCGGAATGTGGTGCTGATGCGCCGTCGGCACCGAGAAGCCGGCGTGGAAGGGTGCCAGCCCCGTCACCCCCGCCCCGGTCGAGGAGGAGCCGTGATAGCCCTTCTCCAGCGACAGGATGTGCTTGCGCTCCGGCTGGCCCCTGGCGGTCCAGTAATAGTCGATGAAGCGCAGCGCGCTGTCCACGGCATCCGACCCGCCCAGAGAGAAGTAGACGTGGTTCAGATCGCCGGGCGTCAGCTCGGCCACCTTTTCGGCCATGCGGATGGCAGCCTCGGAGGCGAAGTCGAAGTAGCCCGTGGCGTAGGGCAGCTTCTCCATCTGCGCCTGGGCGGCGGCGACGACGGATTTCTGCCCGTAGCCGACATTGACGCACCAGAGCCCGGCGAAGGCGTCAAGGTAGGTCTTGCCGTGGATGTCGGTCATCCAGAGGCCCTCGGCGCGATCGAAGATCAGCGGCCCGGCCTCGGACTTGCCCGCCCACTGAGAGACCGGGTGCACCCTGTTCAGACGGTCGCTGCGACCAAGCGAATTCGTGAGCATGGTTCTCTCCTTGGGTCACGGGATCAGAGGACGAGGCAGAGCCGGAAGGCATCGTAGATCGCGGCATGGATCGAGCGCGAGGCGACGGCATCGCCGATGGCGTAAAGGACATGGCCCCTGCCCTGTTCGGGCTGCACCGGCTGCGGTTCCAGCGCCAGAAGCTGATCGAGGTGGGTTTCCCCGTTGTTGATCGCGGCGCCGCGCGTCTCCCGGTAGAGATCATCGAAGGGAATGGAGCCGTGATCGACGATCACGTCGTCGGCCTCGTAGGTGACATGCTCTCCGGTCAGCATGTGCATCATGGTGGCCTTCAGCCCGTTTCCGGCGCGTTCGACCTTCACGATCTCCATGTCGATATCGACCCTGGCGTGCAGGGCGGCCAGCTTCTTGCGGTAGGTCACGCGGGACTGGTATTCCATCTCCTGCGCCATGAACTCGTCCATGGTGGTGAGCGTCACCTCGTGGCCCAGTTCCGCCAGGGTCAGTGCGGTGGAGGGCGCTTGGTGGCGGCCCGTGCCATCCACGACGAGGACGCGCTTGCCGATGGTCTGCGGCTCGTTCAGGGCGTCCCAGGTGGATTTCACCAGCTCCTCGCCGCCATGGGGAACGGTGGTGTCCGGCAGGCCGCCGGTCGCCATGATCACCACGTCGGGGTTTTCGGCCGCGATCGTCTCCTCATCGGCGAAGGTGTTGGTCTTCACGGTGACGCCCAGGTGCTCCAGCTCGGCCGCGCGCCAGTCCACGATGGCGATCAGGTCGCGCCGCCAGCCGGCCAGCGAGGCCAGCAGGATCTGGCCGCCGACCCTGGGGGCCGCTTCGAACAGCACCACCTCATGGCCGCGCTCGCCCAGCACGCGGGCGGCTTCGAGGCCCGCGGGGCCGCCACCGACCACGACGGCCTTCTTCTTCACCGGTGCCGGCGGCACGATGTGCGGCAGCTTGAATTCGCGGTTGCTGGAGACGTTGTGGATGCAGTTGCCCAGCCGGTAGAGGCAGTGCGAGGTGCCGATGCAGGGCCGGATCCGGTCCGCCTCGCCCTGCTCCAGCTTCTTCACGATGTAGGGGTCCGCGATATGGGCGCGGGTCATGCCCACGAGGTCCAGCAGCCCTTCCGAGATGGCGTAGCGCGCGGTTTCCAGGTCCGCGATGCGGGCGGCGTGGAAGACCGGCAGCTTCACCTCTTTCCTGAAGTCGCCGACGATCTTCAGGAAGGGCGCCGAGGGCTGGGCCATGTTCGGAATGTTGTGTTCCACCAGCGCGCGGCCGGTGTCCATCTTGCCGAAAATGCAGTTGAAGAAATCGATCGAGGTCTCGGCCTGCAGGATCGTGGCGATCTCGACGCATTCATCAAACGACAGGCCGATGTTGTCGCCCTCATCCACCACATAACGCATCCCGACGACGAAATCGTCGCCCACCTCGGCGCGGATGCTGTCGTGCAGCTCCAGCGCGAAGCGCATCCGGTTCTTCAGCGTGCCGCCCCATTTGTCGGTACGGTGGTTGGTCAGCGGAGAGAAGAACTGGCCGATCAGGTGGCCGCCCGCGAGGGTTTCCAGCCCGTCGAAACCGCCTTCCTTCAGGCGGCGCGCGGCCTCGGTGTAGTCGCGGATGATGCGCTTGATGTCGTGCTCGTCCATCTCGTGGGCGATGGCGCGGTGGCGCATCTCGCGCATCCGGGACGGGCCCATGGCGGGCAGCCACTGGCTGACCGTGGCATCGGCCCGGCGGCCCAGGTGAGAGATCTGGCACATGATATGGGCGCCGTGCCTGTGCACGCGCTCGGACATCTGCTGGAGGTAGGGGATGGCATCGTCATGAGAGACATCCATCTGGTTGCCGCCCCAGTTGCTGTCGGGGGAAACCTGGGAAGAGCCGCCGATCATCGTCATGGCAAGGCCGCCCTTGGCCTTTTCCTCGTGATAGGCCTGGTACTGCTCCTTCGGGTAACCGCCGCCCCCGGCGGTCGCCGCGTGGCTGGTCGAGATGATGCGGTTGCGCATCGTCAGGTGCTTCAGCTTGAACTCGGTCAGCAGCGGGTCCCGGGTACGCATCTGGGCCGGCTTTGCATGGGTGTTCATCTTGCTCTCCATGTGGATATCGGCACCGGCCCGCCGGGGGCCGGCCCTGTCATCAGGCCGTCGGGGCGGCGGGGACGGAGGTCACTTCTTCCAGCCAGCCGCGGCGCAGCTGCGGCACGGCCCGGACCAGCTGGCGGGTATAGGCATGTTCGGGCGCGGCGGTCAGCCGATCGCGCGCGGCGCGCTCGACCTCGCGGCCCTTCAGCAGGACCATCACCTCGTTGCACATCGCCTCGATCTTGCCGAGGTCGTGGCTGATGAAGAGGTACGACAGGCCCAGTTCGCGCTGCAGTTCCACCAGCAGTTCGACCACCGCGTTGGCGACCACCGTGTCCAGCGCCGAGGTCACCTCGTCGCAGATCACCACCGAGGGGTTCGCGGCCAGGGCGCGCGCCAGGTTGATCCGCTGCTTCTGCCCACCCGAGAGCTCTCGGGGAGAGAGATCGGCCAGGTGGGCCGGCAGGCGCACCATGTCCAGCAGTTCCATCACCCGCTGGCGCCGCGCGCCGCCGCGCAGGCCGTGGTAGAAGGTCAGTGGCCGGCCAAGGATCTCGGCATTGCTCAGGCGGGGGTTCAGCGCGGTGTCGGCCATCTGGAAGACGATCTGCAGCTCGCGCCGGTCCAGCTTGCTGCGCCGCCGGGCGTCGCGCAGGTCCAGCGGCCGGCCGTTCAGCATCGCGCGGCCCTGCGCCGCCGGCAGCAGCCCCGCCAGCACCCGGCCCAGCGTCGACTTGCCCGAGCCGGATTCCCCGATCAGCCCCAGCGTCTGGCCCTGCCGGATCCGGAACGAGATGTCGTGCAGCACCGGGTAGCCGGGCAGGCCGTTGCGGATCCGTCCGTATCCTGCGACCACGCCGTCGGCCTGCAGCACGACATCGCGGTCATGGCCCTCCGAAAGGTCCAGGCGGCGGGTCTCGGAGGCGTCCAGCAGAGAGCGGGTGAAGCCCGAGCGCGGTCGTTCCAGCACGTCCTCGGCGGGGGCGTTCTCCATGACCTCGCCGTCCTTGAGCACGATGATCCGGTCCGCCACCTGCGCGACGACGCCCAGGTCGTGGCTGACGTAGATCGCGGTCACGCCGCGTTCGCGGATCATCGCCTTGAAGGCGGTCAGCACCTCGACCTGGGTGGTCACGTCAAGCGCGGTCGTGGGCTCGTCGAAGATCATCACCTCGGGGGTGTTGATCATCGCCATCGCGGCCATCATCCGCTGCAGCTGCCCGCCCGAGACCTGGTGGACATAGCGCTCGCCGATGCTGTCGGGCTCGGGCAGCGCCATGGTCTTCATCAGCGCCTTCTGGCGTCTGCCGGCCTCTTCGCGGCTCATCGAGCGGTGCAGGGTCGCGGCCTCGACGATCTGGCTGCGGATGCGCTTGACCGGGTTGAAGGCGGCGGCGGCGGATTGCGCCACATAGGCGATGTCCTTGCCGCGGAAACCGCGCAGCGCGGCCCGCGACAGCCCCAGCACGTCCCGGTCCCCGACGCGGATCTCTCCGCCGGTGATCCGGCAGCCGCGCCGGGCATAGCCCATCAGCGACAGCGCGATGGTCGACTTGCCGGATCCCGACTCCCCGATCAGGGCGATCACCTCGCCCTTTTTCGCGGCAAAGCTGACGTTGCGGACGATGTCGCGCCCGCCGGCGGCGATGGTGAGGTTGGACACCTCGATGAAGGGCTTGTCCTGTTCGCTCATCTCAACGCTCCCGGTTCTGGTGCGAAACGGCATCGACCATCAGCGTCATCGCGATCGTCAGCGACAGCAGCGACAGGGCCGGGGCGAAGATCGCCGGGGCGCCGTAGCTGAGCCCCACCATGTTCTCGGAGATCAGCGCGCCCCAGTCCGCCTCGGGCGGCTGGACGCCCAGCCCCAGGAATGACAGCCCCGAGAGCAACAGCGCGATGTAGATGAACATGATGCCGAAATGGGTCAGCATGTTGGGCACGATGTTGGGCAGGATTTCCCGGAAGATGACATGCAGGTGCCCCTCGCCGCGCACGCGGGCGGCATCGATGTATTCCATCCGCGAGACGTTCAGCGCCGCCGCCCGCACGTTGCGGTAGGCCGAGGGGATGTAGAGCGCCGTGATCACGATGATCAGCACCGGGATCGAGGTGCCGAAGCCCGCGACCGCCACGAGGGCGAAGATCGTCGAGGGCAGGGAATTCACGGTGTCCATCAGCCAGGACAGCGCGGTATCCAGCGGCTCGCTCAGAAGCGTCGCGCCGACACCGAGGAGCAGGCCGAAGAACAGCGCCAGACCGGCGGTGACGAAGGGCAGGCCCACGGTGTACTTGGCCCCCGTCATGATGCGCGACAGCACGTCCCGCCCAAGGTAGTCGGTGCCCAGCCAGGTCTGGTGGGTCATCGGCCCCAGGACGTTCCAGCTGTCGATGAACGCGCCCGGGTCATGGGGGGCCAGCCAATCGCCGAAGATGGCGATGATGGCCCAGAACAGGAAGACGACGGCCCCGATCAGCGACAGGACGGGCCAGCGCGGCAGGCGCAGGCGACGGGTCGGGCGCGCCGGAACGGCGGTGGAATCCATGGTCATGCGGTCCTCAGCTTCGGGTTGGTAAGAATGGCGATGATGTCGGCGATCAGGACCAGGATCAGGAAGCCGGCGCAGAAGATCAGCGCGCAGGCCTGCATCAGCGGCAGATCGCGGTTCGACACGCTGTCGACCATCAGCTTGGTCAGGCCGGGATAGGCGAAGATCACCTCGACGAAGACCACGCCCGAGATCAGCGCATTCAGCGACAGGGCCGAGGCGTTGACGATGGGCCCGGCGACGTTCGGCAGGGCATGGAGCACGGCGGCGCGCAGTCCCGAAGAGCCCTTGAGGACGGCGGTCTCCACATAGGGTTCGTTCATCTGCTGCAGCAGGATCGCCCGGGTCATCCGGGCCATCTGGCCGATGACCGACAGCGACAGGGCCAGTACCGGCAGGGTCATCACCTGGAACAGCCCGCCCAGGGAATGGACCCGGTCGACGCTGGACAGGGCGGGGAACCAGCCGGTCCAGACCGACAGCACCAGCACGAAGAGCGTCGCGATCAGGAACGAGGGCGTCGAGAGCGCGATGATCGACAGCAGCGTCGTCAGCCGGTCGAAGACCGAGTTGGGCTTCATCGCCGAGGCGATGCCCAGCACCAGGGAGACCGGGATCGCCACCAGCGCCGAGAGCCCCGCCAGCATCAGCGAGTTCGGCAGCCGCGTCGCGATCACCTGGGCCACCGGCTGGCCGTTGGCCAGCGAGATGCCGAAGTTGCCGTGCAGGATGCCGCCCAGCCAGGTCCAGTATCGGATGAATTCGGGCTGATCGAGGCCCATCTGCGCGCGCAGGGCCGCAAGCGTGGCGGGCGTCGCATCCTGGCCCAGCAGCGACGCGGCTGCGTCGCCCGGCAGGGCGCCGCTGACCAGGAAGACCAGCGTCGCCACCAGCCAGAGCGTCAGGACCCCCAGGACCAGCCGTTTCAGGATCAGCCGGATCATTGGTCGATCCAGACGTTTTCGGCGAAGGCATAGCCCATCATGTTCCCGGTCGGGATCGGCTCGAGCCCCTTGAGGGAGCTGGCGCGCGCATCGATGTTGGAGAAGAACACCGGGATGCCGCTGCCGGCCTCGTCGCGCACCAGCTGCTGCATGTCTGAATAGATCGCGCCGCGCTTTTCCTCGTCGGTCTCGACGCGGGCGGCCTTCAGCATCTGGTCGAACTTGTCGTTCTTCCAGCGCGAGGAGTTGTAGGCCCCGTCCGAGGCATAGCAGAGCGAGAAGATCATGTCGGCGGTCGGACGCTGGGTGATCGTGCCGAAGCCGAAGGGCACCTTCATCCAGACGTTGGACCAGTAGCCGTCGACGGGCACGCGCTTGACGTCGATCTCCAGGCCGATCTCCTTGGCCGACTGCTGCATGATCAGCGCCATGTCGAGCGTGTTGCCGACCCCGGCCGAGGCCACCAGCGGCACCGAGCTGCCGATCACGCCGGCCTTCTTCAGGTGGAACTTGGCCTTGTCCGGATCATAGGCGCGCTGCGGGATCGAGGCGTCGTAGTACTTCATCGTCGGCGCGATCGGCTGGTCGTTCCCGAGGCTGGCGAAGTCGCGGTAGATCGAGCTCTGGATCGTCTTGCGCTGCAGCATGTACTTGATGCCAAGCGCGAAATCGTCGCTGCCGATGACCGGGTCGGTCTTCTGCATGATCACGTCGGAATAGGTGCCGGACTTCGTCACGAACAGCTCGACGTTCTTGGACATCTTGATCAGCCGGGACGAGCGCGGGTTGATCCCGGTGGTCAGGTGGATCTCTCCGGCGCGCAGCGCGTTCAACCGCGAGCTTTCCTCGGGCAGGCCGAAGAACTCGATCGTGTCGACGAACTGCTTGCCCTCCTTCCAGTAGGCGTCGTTGCGCTTGGCCAGCGAGCGCACGCCGGGCTCGAAGCTCTCGACCTTGTAGGGGCCGGTGCCGATGCCCGCATCGAAATCGGTGGTGTCGGCGGGCACGATCAGCAGGTTGAAGGTGCCGAAGATGACCGGCAGGTCGTAGTTCGGCTCGCTCAGGGTGATCTTCACCGCGTGTTCGCCATCGGCCACGACATCGGTGATCGAGGAGGTGTAGCTGCGCGCGCGCGAGGCGGTCTGGGGATCGTTGTGCCGCTTGATCGAGAAGACCACGTCCGCCGAGGTGAAGGGCCGGCCGTCATGGAAGGTGACGCCCTTGCGCAGGGTGAAGGTCCAGTCGCTGCCATCGGTGGTGGACCATTTGGTCGCCAGCTCGGGCTGGGGGGTCAGGTTGCCGTCCAGCCAGGTCAGGCCGTTGTAGAACATGAAGCCGCGGGAATAGTCGGTGCCGTTGCGGAATCGCGCGGGGTCCAGCGTCTCGGCGGTGGAGGAGGAGGACCCGGCCACCCGCAGCGCTTGGGCGTCTCCGCATAGGCGGTGGTGGCCGTCCCGGCGACAAGGCCGGCCGAGGCGATGGTCATCCCCGAGGCCACGAGCATCTTCATGACATCGCGGCGCGAGGCCCCGCGGCGCAGGACCTGCTGCAGGCGCGCCATGTCGCGCGGGGAGAGGCGGGGCGTCTCGAAATCGGTCATTCTGGGTCTCCATATTGGGGGCGCGATCTTGACGTCGGCGTCCGGGTCTCTTGGCCCAAGAGTGACCCCCGGCCCGCAGTGGAAACCGCAGAAAATGTCGCCTCAAAGAGTGAAATCCGGTTTTGTCCGGGTGATTTTCACCGAAATTTCCCGTCACATCCCCGCTATCCCTTGTAGGACCGCGACCGAAGTTCACGAGGGGATCTCATGGAGCAGACAAAATTCTACATTGGCGGACAATGGGTTGACCCTGTCTCCCCACGCCTTGTCGAGATCAGGAATCCCGCCGACGACACGATCTGCGGCCAGGTGGCCCTGGGTTCGGCGGCGGACGTGGATCGTGCGGTGGAGGCGGCCCGCAGCGCGCTGCGCCGCGGGATCCTGCCGCTGCCCGAGCGCATCGCCCTGCTGCATCGCATCGCCGATGTCATGGAACGGCGCGAAGAGGATCTGGCCCAGGTCATCACCGAAGAGATCGGCGTGCCCCTGTGGTATGCCCGCAAGGGCCATGCCGCAGCCGGGGCCGCGCATATCCGCATCCTCTGCCAGGAGCTGGAACACTTCGCCTTCGACTGGATGCAGGGCGACACCCTGGTTACCCGCGTGCCCATCGGCATCGCCGCGCTGATCACCCCCTGGAACGTGCCGGTCAATCAGATCGTCATCAAGGTGGCTCCTGCCCTGGCCGCGGGCTGCGCCACGATCCTCAAGCCCTCCGAGATCGCGCCCGGCAATGCCACGATCATCGCCGAGATCCTGCACGAGGCCGGCGTGCCGCCGGGTCTGTTCAACCTGGTGCACGGCGACGGGCCGGGCGTCGGCGCGGCGCTGGCGGCCCATCCCGGCATCGACATGGTCTCGTTCACCGGCTCGACCCGCGCCGGCATCGCCGTCACCCAGGCCGCCGCCGCGACGGTCAAGCGCGTCGGCCTCGAACTGGGCGGCAAATCGGCCAACATCCTCCTCGACGATGCCGACCTGGAGGATGCGGTCGCAAAGGGGGTGCGGGCCTGCTTCATGAACTCGGGCCAGGCCTGCTCGGCGCCCTCTCGGATGCTGGTGCCCCGCAGCCAGATGGAGCGCGCCGCCGAGATCGCGGCGAAGACCGCGGACAGCATTCGCGTCGGTGCGCCGCGCGACGAAGATGTGAACCTCGGCCCGGTCGCCAGCCAACGGCAGTGGCAACGGATCCAGTCCTGCATCGAGACCGGCATTGCCGAGGGCGGGCGTCTGGTGGCCGGCGGCCCCGGCCTGCCCGATGGGCTGAACCACGGCGCCTACGTGCGCCCCACGGTCTTTGCCGACGTCACCCCGCAGATGACCCTCGCACAGGAAGAAATCTTCGGCCCGGTGCTGGTCATGATCCCCTACGACAGCGATGCCGAGGCGGTCGAGATTGCCAACGATACGGTCTACGGCCTGGCCGCCTATGTGCAGGGCCGCGACCTGGCCCGGGTGCGGGCCATCGGGCGGCAGCTGCGGGCGGGGCGGGTGCACCTGAACTACCCGGTCCTGGACCGCACCGCCCCCTTCGGCGGCTTCAAGCAGTCCGGCAACGGACGTGAGCAGGGCCGCTACGGCCTGGAAGAGTTCCTCGAGTACAGCGCGTTGATCGGCCATGGCACAGAGTGATGCACCCCGGGGCGAGGTGATCGCCGAAGAGGCCCGGCCCGGCCGTCGCCGGGGCGCGACGCCGGCCTATATGGAATCCTACAAGGAGGGCTTCGTCGAGGACACGGCCGAGTTCATCCATTCCTACGATCTGGCCCATGCCCTGATGCTGGGAGAATGCGGGATCCTGCCCGCGCCCATCGCGCTGGAGGTGCTGGCCGGCCTGCGCGAGATGCAGGCCCGCGGCATGGCCGAGTGCCGGCGCAGCGCCGGGGGCGGCAACCATGCCGGGGAATACTGGCTGACGCAGAACTGCGGCTCGGCGGTGGGCGGGGCGATCGGCCTTGCGCGCAGCTCGGGCGATCTCTCGGCGATCTCGTTCCGGATGTATGCCCGCGAGACCCTGCTGAAGCTGCGGGAGGGTCTGCTGGGCCTGCGCGCCAGCCTTGTGGATTTTGCCGCGCGCCACGTCCAGGACGTGCTGCCCGGCAACACCCATGGCCAACATGCCCAGCCGATCACCTTCGCGCTCTGGGCGATGATGTACCACGACGCGCTTGAGCGCGACGGCGCCCGGCTGGCCGAGATGACCGCGCGGCTGAACCACAGCCCCGCCGGGGCCGGGATCATGGCCGGCACCGAATTTCCCATCAACCGGCGCCGGATCGCCGACATGCTGGGCTTTGATACGGTGGTGCCCAACACGCTGGACGCGGCGCTCAGCCATGACCTGGAGCTTGAGTTCGCCTCGCTGCTGAACCTGCTGTGCTATTCCCTGTCGCGCATGGCCGAGGACCTGTTCCTGTGGAACACGACCGAATACAGCCTGATCACCCTGCCCGACTGGTTCATCGGCACTTCCTCGATGATGCCGCAGAAGCGCAACCCCGACGGGCTGCAGGACCTGCGCAACCTCTCGGCGCAGGCCCAGGCGACGCTGACCATGGTGATCGGCACGGAGCGCGGCCCGACCGGCTTCCCGATCATCGAACGCCGCAATTCGGACCGGATGCTGCGGGGGCTGGCCGCGCAGCTGAGCGAGCGCCTCGACATCCTGCCCGAACTGCTGGCCGAGATGAAGGTCAACGGGCCGCGCGCCGAGGCCCATGCCAATGCCTACTGGGCCAGCGTCACCGATCTGGCCGGGGCGCTGGTGCGGCAGAACCACATCGACTGGCGCACGGCGCACGGCCTGGTGGCGGGCTTCGTGCGCGATTGCATCGCCAAGGAGCGCCCCCCCTACGAGGTCACCGCCGACGACTTCAACGCCTATGCCAGCCGCAGCGGCGCGCTGACCATCACCTTGGACGAGGCGGTCTTTACCCGGGCGCTGGATGCCCGCGCCTTCGTCACCCGGCGCGACACTTTCGGCGGCCCGGGGCCGGAGGCCATGGAGGGGGCACTGCTGCGCGCCCGCGGCGCGATGGCCCGGGAAAAGCGCGACCTTGCCGCCTTCCGCGCGCGGATCGCCCAGGCGCAGCAGAGCCTGCTGCAGACCGTCGACGCCGCCGTCCAGGCAAGGCGCTTCGCGTGAGCCTGGCCGGAACCGTTCCCCGCGCCGGCGCCGGCCGCGTCATCTGGTCGGTGGGCTATGTCCACGGGCTGAGCCATCTCTACATGCTGGCCCTGCCCCCGCTCTTTCCGCTGCTCAGCCGGGATCTCGGGGCGTCGCTGGCGGGGCTGGCCGGGATCCTCGGGGCCTTCAACCTGATCACCGCCGCCACCCAGTACCTTGCCGGGGTGGCGGTGGACCGCTTCGGCGGCCTGCGCTGCCTGCGGATCGGGCTGGCGCTGTCGCTTCTCAGCCTCGCCCTTGCCGCTCTTGCCCCGGGCTTCTGGACCCTGGCGGGCGCCTTCGCGCTCTGCGGCCTGGCCAATGCCGTCTACCATCCCGGGGATTTCCAGCTGCTCAACAGCCGGGTGCCCGCCGCCCGGCGGCCCTTCGCCCTGTCGGTGCACAATTTCGCCGGCAATGTGGGCTTTGCCCTGGCGCCGGCGCTGCTGGCCCCCGTCGGCTTTACCCTGGGCTGGCGCGCGGCCCTCGGGCTTGCGGTGATCCTGGGCCTGCCGGGGCTGCTTGCGCTTTTCCTGCTGCCCGGGGATGCGCCGCAGCCACGCCCCGGCCGCCGGGCGCCGGGGCAGCGCACCGGCCTGGCCGAGGTCGCCGGCCCGGCGGTTCTTCTGCAACTTCTGATCTTCACGCTGTTTTCCCTGGTCTCGGGCGGGGTCCAGAGCTTTTCGGTGCTCGCGGGGGCCGGTCATTTCGGCTACGGGCTGAGCGATCTGAACCGGATCCTGGCGCTTTACCTGCTGGTGGGCACGACCGGGATCGTCCTGGGCGGCACCCTGCTTCAGCGGGGATGGTCCGAGACCACGGCCTTTGCCAGCGGCATCGTGCTGGCCATGGCAGGCTGGGGCCTGGCCTGGTCGGGGCTGGGCGGGTTGCAGGGCTATTCCGCCGGGATGCTGGTGATCGGCTTTGCCATGGGCTTCATCCTGCCCGCCCGCGACGTGATCGTTGCCCGCATGACCCCGCCGCACCTGCAGGGCCGCATCTACGGCTTTGTCACCACCGGCATCAACATCGGCCAGTTCGGCGCCCCGGTTCTGGTCGCGCCGATGGTCCAAGGCGGCCATACCGGGCTGTACTACGCCTTCCTCATGGCGGCCCTGGTCGCAAGCCTCCTGGCGGGGCTGTCCAGCCGGACGGCCCGCCCCAAAGTTCAAACGAAAGGACACCCATGACCGTCTCGACACCGCCCCTCAAGGAGCAGGCCGACTATGCCGCCTTCGAAGCCCTCGACCTGCGGATCGGCCAGATCCGCGAAGTGCTGCCCTTCCCCCGTGCCCGCAACCCTTCCTACAAGGTTGCGATCGACTTCGGCCCCGCGATCGGCGTGAAGTGGTCTTCGGCCCAGATCACCCGTTACGCCCCCGAAGAGCTGCTGGGCAAATCCGTGGTCTGCGTCGTGAACTTCGGCCCCCGCAACATCGCCGGTTTCCTGTCCGAGGTCCTGATCATGGGGGCCGCCAACGCCGCCGGAGAGACCGTCATCCTGAGCCCGGAAAGCGATGTGGTACAGGGCGGTGCAATCTACTGAAGACGCGCCCATGCCGTTCCTTGCCCGATAGAACGGATGAGCGAGGGCTGCGGGAGCGACCGCGACCTTTGCGGGACGGCAGAGGGCGACGCGGCCATGGGGCGGGCAAGGGGCACTGCCCCGGCAGCTTCCTATCCGCTCGTCATGGGCCTCTGGTGCGGGGATCTTGCCTGCATCCCCTCTGGTCCCCCGGTGCGGAGGTCCGGGGCGCTGCGGCGCGTCGAACGGCTGGAAGGCGATTGCAGGCCATTGGCCTTCGGGGCCTTCCCGGGCCGGGCTGGGGGCATGAGCGAAGCGGTTGCCCGTGACCGGGTGGCCTGAAGGGGCATTGCGTCCGATCTTCAAGGGGATAACCTGATCCCCTCAGGAGGACCCATGTTGCCCAAGGCGCGTCTCATCGATCCCCGCACCCTGCGGGTGCCACGCGAAGTGCCGACCCCGCGGCTGCAGCTTCGCGCCCCCTCGCCTGCAATGGCCCTGGATCTTGCCGAGGCCCGGGCCGAGAGCCATGCCGCCCTGCATCCCTGGTTTCACGCCGAAATGGGAACCGAGGCGGAAGAGGCAGATCCCGGCTGGCAGGCCGGCAGGCTTGCCGCCCAGGTGATCGCCTTCGAGCGGCGGGAAGACCTGACCTATTACCTGTTCGACAAGGGCAGGCTGATCGGGATGATCACCCTTCATCCCCTGTGGCGCCGGGGCCAGATCAAGCTGACCTATTGGATCCGGATCTCTGCGCAGCGGCAAGGCTACGGACGCGAGGCTGTCGGCGCGATGGTCGCGTTTTCCTTCGAGGTCTTGTCGGCACGCCTTGTCACGACCGGCCATGCCGAGCCGAACCGGGGAAGCGCCCGTCTGGCACGCAGTCTGGGCTTTCGCCAGATTGCGCGCCAACCACTTGCCTGCGAATTGCCGGATGGCAGCCTGGTGGCCGGCATCGGCTATGCCCTTGAAAGCGATGATCGCCCGCCCGCCGCTGCTGACGGGAGCCAGTAGGCCGCCCGCTGCCACCCGCGCGGCCAGCCCCGGCGACAGGCCGGAGGGCGCGGTTTGCGGGCGATCCGCCCATGGCCCGGAAGGCCGCAAGGTACAGGCGGGCAAGGTCCCCCGATGACCGGGGAACCTTTTGAAAGCGCCGTCAGACGCGGTGCCCATCCTGCGGCCGGTGGCCGTGCCAGCTGTTCGGCCTTCGTCAGGCAGGCTCGTTCGCCCGCCCCTCAAGGAAGACGCCGGCCCTTTCGGCGCAGGCCCGCACGTGTTCGGCAGAGCGCTGGATATAGGCGCGGGCCTCGGCGTAGCGGTAGGATTGCGCCTCGTAGCTCGGATAGCCGTAGTTGCGGGCCTCGTAGGTGGCCCAATCCTCGATCTCCCCGCTTTCGATGCGGGTTTCGTAGGCGTCGACCATGGCGATATAGGCGTCGTATTCCTCCGCCGTCAGGTCGGGATGAACGGCCCGCCAGACGGGATCGTCCAGCTGGATGCATTGGCGCGGGTTGGCGGCGCGGGGCTTGTCGTCGCAGGAGGCCGCCATTTCCAGCGACAGGTTCAGATCGGGGTTCGCCTGCGCCAGGATCGGCAGGATCGTGTTGAAATCCACGACCCCTTCCCCACAGGCGCGGCCATGTCGCTTACTCCTGGGGCAGGGCTGCCGCGTCGTTGACCTTCACGGTATCAACGGCAAGCGGGCCAAGGCCCCATTTCTGCATGATCCTGGCGTAGCCGCCTGCATCGACCATCTGCTGGAGGGCCGCGACCACGGTGTCGCGCAGCTCGGGATTGTCCTTCGAGGTCAGCATGCCGAGGTAGCCAACGGCAAGGCGGATGTCGGGCAGCGCCTGCAGGCCGACGCCTTTGCCGATCTGTTTCTCGGTGGTGTAGACGCTGGTTGCATAGCCATTGACCGTCGCATCGGCGCGCTTGGTGCGCACGGCCTGCAGCACGTCGGGCATCTTCGGCAGGGACATGATCTGCATCGGCGCGGCGCAGCTTTCGGCGAACTGGGTCACCAGGCGGTTCTGGAAGGTGCCGACGGGCACGGCGACGCGCTTGCCGCAGAGATCCTCCATGGAGGTAATGCCCAGCGGGTTGCCCTGCTGCACCATGATGGTGGTGGCGTCGTACATGTAGTCGATGACATCGACCTGCTTTTGCAGCTCCGGATCGTCATTGATGCCGGAAACGGTCATGTCGAACCGCTTGGAGAGGATCGCCGGGACGATCCCGGCCCCGGCGCCAAGGTCGGTCATCTCGACCTTCAGGCCCAGGATCACCCCAAGGGCGGCGGCGATGTCGGCGTCGATGCCCACCAGATTGCCCTTGTCATCGTGGAAGCTGATCGGCGGCGTCAGGTCGGTGGCGATGCGCAGGACACCGGCCTTGCGGATGTCGGCGGGCAGCCTGGCGGACAGCGCGGGGGTGGCGGTGACACCGGGAAGGGCCGCGACCTTGGCAGAGGCGATCATGGTTTCGCCCCTGCCCTGGGCATGGGAGCCGGAGGCAACGAGGAGGGCGGCAAGCACCGGGCCGAGGGTCAACTTTGAGAGCATGTGCATGAGGAGAAGCCCTGTTGTCGGGCGCGCCGTTGCTCGACGCTGCAGGATCAGAATTCACGCGCTACCCAATGTTCGAAAGTTTATGTGAAACTGTTTCCTGATCGACTTTGTGCAGTCCCGGGCAGTTTGGAAACCCCGCGGCCCTTCAGCCCTTGGCCGTCATCCGTTCAAGGATGGCCAGGAATACATCCTTCTCACCATCGACGCCCTCATAGGCGATGCTGCTTTCCATCTCGTCCAGATGCGCGGCCATGGCCGCATGGGCACTATCGAAATCGCCACTCTTGAGGTGGCCCACGATCGCCTCGTGCTGGGCCACGCCGCGGCCGCAGCCCTGTTCGCGGTCATAAAGCGCGTTCACCAGCGACAGCCGCGTCAGCACGTTCTGCAACATGGCCATCAGCACGCCATTCCCGGTGAACCCGGCCAGAATATGGTCGAAATCGCCTGCAATCCGCTTCTTCGCGGTAAAATCGTCGCCCGCATGGACCCGGCGTTCGACGTCCACGGCGGCCTCCAGCGCCTCCAGCTCTGCCTTTCCAAGCCGTCCGGGCAGGGAAACCATCACCGCAAGCTCCAGCACGCGGCGCGCAGGGTTGCGCAGATCACTTCGGAAATGTCGTCGGACAGAATTATGTCGTCTTTCATGGAAGGCGCGCCCCGCAAGCTGGTCCTGAAACTGCTTTGGATTTGGCGGCGGGGACTCGAAAAGCGCAAGTTTTCGTTTTCATAGCGCCTATGGCTGCATCACGTCGACAGTTCTTGGTCAAATAATTCGCGAAAATACTGCCGTAAAAATATTCGAAAAGATTTGCGAATACTTTGCCCGCATGGCTGGACTCACAACAGTTCGCAACCGGCGGAGACCCCCGAGCCATGGCCAGGACAGGATTGCAGATCAGGAACGTCAATCACAGCTACGAGGACAAGCAGGTTCTTCATGACGTGAGTTTCGACGCCGCAGACGGCAAGGTCGTCGCCCTGCTGGGGCCTTCGGGCTGCGGCAAATCCACCATTCTGCGGCCCATCGCGGGCCTGATCACCCCGGACCAGGGCCGGATCGAACTGCAGGGCCGCGATCTGGCCCGGGCGCAGGTCCGTCACCGCAAGCTGGGGATGGTGTTCCGGAACTTCGCGCTGTTTTCCCACATGACCGCGGCGGAAAACGTGGCCTACGGCCTGGCCCACCTGTCCCGCCCCGAACGCAGGCAACGTGTCGCCCGCCTGCTGTAACTGGTGCGCCTGACCGCCTTCGCGGACCGTTTCCCGTCCCGGCTGTCGGGCGGTCAGCAGCAGCGCGTCGCGGTGGCCCGCGCCCTGGCCATCGACCCCGCCTCCCTGCTGATGGACGAGCGCCTTCGGCGCCCTCGAACTTGCCCTGCGCGGGCCGAGCTGCAGGCCGAGCTGGTCCGGATGCAGGAGGATGTCGGCATCACCACCGTCATGGTCACCCATGACCAGGAAGAGGCCCAGGCCGTCGCCGGCCAGCTGGTGGTGATGAAGGACGGACGGGTGGAAAAGGTCGGCACCCCGGAAGAGGTCTGCGACCATCCCGCCAGCCTCTTCGTCAACGGCTTCATCGGCAATGCGAAGCGGATCGGGGCCACCATCACCGGCGATGCCCAGCTGCGGACCGCCGATGGCAGCGCGCTGGCGCTGAACCGGCCGCTGAACTTCGTGCCCGGCACCGATGTCACGCTCACCACCCGCCCCGAGGACCTGAGCCTCCCGTCCGCCGGCACCCCGGCACCCTGCGCGCCCGGTTCGAAAGGGCTTGATGGGGCGTTCGCTGCTGCTCGATGCCTCGCTGGTCTGCGGCACGCCGTTGAAGGCGCTGATCCCGCGCGACGACGCCTGCCGCCCCGAACGCGGTGAAATCCTTCACCTTCTTCCCGACACGACCCGACTGCACGTTTTCCCAACCCCTCTGATCGGAGACTGACATGACCCTCGACCTGACCCGCCGGGCCTTCACCCTTGCGGGTCTCTCGGCCCTTGCCACCCCCGCGCTGATCCGTCCGGCCCGCGCCGCCGGCAGCAAGATCGTCGCCGCCACCTTCCCGGGCAGCTGGGAAGACGCCTACCGCAGCACCCTGACGCCGACGCAGGCGCAGGAGGGCTTTGATCTGACCATCGCGCCGGCCCTGGCCCAGGACCAGATCGCCAAGCTGATGGCCAGCCGCAACGCCCCGCCCTACGACGCGATCCTGGTGTCGCCCGGTCAGACCGACGTGCTGATCCGGAACGACCTGATCGAGAAGATCGACCCGACCCGCCTGAAGAACTGGGACAAGCTGATGCCGGCGGCTCAGAGCGCATGGGGCCCCCATGTCACGATCGAGATCAACGGCATCGCCTACAACCCCGACATGGTCGACGAACCCACCGGCTACAAGGCGCTGTTCGAGGATCCGCAATACGACAAGCTGGTGGCCTTCACCGGTTTCGAACAGAACGCCGCCGTCATGGCCTGGACCGAGATCAACAAGCTTTACGGCGGCAGCTACGACAACATGCAGCCGGTCTGGGAGCTGATCGCCAAGAATATCGACAAGCTGACCATCGCGACCTCGGGCGACAACCAGATGGCGCTGTACCAGCAGGGCGAGATCGCGGTCTTCATGTGCTCGACCGGGAACGTGGCGCATCTGAACGACCTCGGGCTGAACTGCAAGTTCGCCAAGCCCGCCAGCGGCGTGCCCGCGGTGCCGGTGACGATCCACATGGTCAAGGGCGCCAGCAATCCCGATGGCGTCTATGCCTACATGGACGCGGCGATCTCGGCGGCGGCTCAGACGCAGATGGCCAAGGCGCCGACCGCGATGATCCCGATGAACACCGACGTGCCCTATTCGGACGAGATCTCGGCCTTCATCACGCCGGAAGAGGTGGCCAAGGCCGCCTATCCCGACTGGGTGGCGATCAACAAGCATCGCGCCGCCTGGACCGAGCAGTTCGACCGCATCGTCGCAATGTGAAGCAAGGGAGGTCGCGATGATCCGCAAGAACTTGATACCCGCCTGGCCGCTGATCCTGGCCATGGTCCTGTTCTTCACAGGCCCCCTGGTGCTGCTGTTCGGCATCAGCCTGCGGGGACCCGACGGCAGCTGGGGGTTCGGCAATTTCGCGACCTTCCTCTCCGACGGCTTCTCGCGCAAGGTGCTGTTCGACACGCTCTGGCTGGGGCTGCGGGTGACCGCGCTGGTCAGCCTCGTGTGCCTGCCGCTTGTCATGCTTTACTGGCATGCCGGGCGGCGGATGCGGGGGCTGATCCTGATCGGGACGCTGCTGCCGATGCTGACCTCGAACGTGGTGCGCACCTTCGCCTGGGTCGTGCTGCTGGGGCGCAACGGCCCCATCGGCCAGTCTCTGGCGGGGCTGGGCCTGGTCGAGCGGCCGATCTCGATGCTCTACACGGAACCGGGGCTGATCATCGCCCTGGTCCAGATCGAGATGCCCTTCCTGCTGCTGCCGGTCTTCGCGGTGATCAACCGCGCCGACCGGGCCACGCTGGATGCCGCCGAAACCATTGGCGCCGGCCCCTGGCGCGCCTGGTTCACCACAATCCTGCCGCAGATCCTGCCGGCGGTGCTGGCGGGCTGGGTGCTGGTCTTTGCCGGTGCCACCACCTCCTACGTCACGCAAAGCGTCATCGGCGGCGCGCGGCTGATCTTCCTGCCGCAATATGTCTACCGCCAGGTCGGCGTGCTGTTCCAATGGCCGATGGCCGCGACGATCTCGATCCTGCTGCTGGCCTCGACGGGGCTGGTGATGCTGGCTCTGGCGCTGCTGTCCCGCAACGAGCGGCTTCAGGCCCATGGCTGAGAAACGTACCCTTGAACCGGGCTTCGGCGCCTGGAGCTACCGGATCTTCGTCTGGGGCGGCGGCCTGCTGATGCTGGCCTACCTGGTCCTGCCGATCTGCGTCGCCCTGCTGATGTCGTTCAACAGCGGCGCGACGCTGGCCTTTCCGCCCAAGGGCCTGTCGCTGCGCTGGTATGCGGCGCTGCTGGATCCGGTGAAATCGGCCCCGCTGCACCTGGCGGCGCTGAATTCGCTGAAGGTGGCGTTGGCAACGGTGGTGGTGGTGACGCTGATCACCGCCCCCGCGGCGCTGGCCCTGGCCCGGGGGCCCCGCCGCCTGACCTCGACCGTAGAGCCGGTGCTGCTGGCGCCGCTGGTGCTGCCGGCGCTGGTCTATTCGCTCTCGGCGCTGCTGGCGCTCAGCCTGCTGGGCCTCGGCACCTCGTTCTGGACCATCCTGATCGGCCACAGCATGGTCTTCGCGCCGCTGATGTTCCGCACGGTGCTGGGCCTCGCGCAGCGGCAGAGCGTCTCGCTCGAGGAAGCCTCGGCCACCCTTGGCGCCTCCCGCCTGCGCACCTTCGTCCGGGTCAGCCTGCCGGGCATCCTGCCGGGGGTCTTCGCGGGGGCCTTCCTGGTCTTCATGCAGTCGCTCGACAATGTGGACGTGACGCTGTTCCTGGGCAATCCGGGCCAGACCATGCTGCCGATGCGCCTGTTCGCCATGCTGGAGGAAAGCCTCGATGGCCGCGTCGCCGCCGTCTCGGGCCTGCTGATCCTGGCCGCCGCCCTCCTGCTCATCACCCTGCAACGCTTCGGCGGGCGCGATGCCCGCTGACCCGCCCTTTCGGAAAGGATCCCTGACATGAATGCGCATCTTACCCGCGCCGTCCCTTCGATCGAACGCCTGCTGGGCGATTTCGAACCGGATTTCGATTTCGCCCCGGCGATGCCGATCCCGCCCTCCGAATATGCCGAGCGGATGCGCAAGCTGAAGCGCGAGGCGGTGCTGGCCGGTCTGGACGCCGTGGTCGTGCATTGCGACAGCGTCGGCTGGTTCCACGCCGCCCATGCCTACCTGCGCTACCTCTGCGACTGGATGCGCGAAGGCGTGCTGATCGTGCCGGTGGACGAGGGCAAGGAGCCGGTGCTGCTTTCCTTCTTCACCCAGTCCGTGATCCTGCCGCCGGGCGGTGAACCGGTGGGCGTGGACCGCATCCTGCAGATCGGTGCCGTGGGGCGCGAATATGCGGACATCCCCGGCGACTCGGGCGCCCTGACGATGAAGGCGCTGGTCGGCATCCTGCGGGATCTGAAGGCCGACAGCATCGGCTTCATCGGTGACAAGCGCTCTGCCGCCTTCCGCGCCGGGCTGGTTGCGGAAATGCCGAAAGCGAAGATCTCCGACCAGCACGCCATCCTCGACCGGATGCAGCGCAACCGCACGGTGAACGAGATCGCCCAGTTCCGCAGCGCGGCGCAGCTGATCTCGATCGCGACGCAGGCGGCCTATCATGTCGCACGCCCCGGCGTGACGGATTACGAGATCTACGCCGCCTTCACCATGGCCCAGATGGCGCGCGGCGGTGAAACCGGCGATGGCTACCAGATCGGTGCGAACCAGTGGGGCACCCATTGCGGCAAGCCCTACGGCCATGTCATGCGCAGGGGCGATCTGGCGAACCTCTATGTCTCCAACGTCACCTATCAGGGCTACACCGCCCAGACCGCGCGCATGTTCGCCTTCGGCGATCTGACCGACCGGCAGGAACTGGTGCTGGACGCCTGCACCCGTGGCGTGAAGGCTGCCGAAAAGCTGATCAAGCCCGGCACGCTGGTGCGCGACCTGAACAACGCCGCCTTCGAGAGCTACATCGAGGCCGGGATGCTGAGCGACGCCGAGGCCCGCACCATGCCCTACAACTGGTCCACCGCCGAGGGTGGCGCCCCGCGCGAGATCCCGCGCCAGTATGTGCCGGATGCCGATTACGAGGCGCAGGGCCGCAAGCTGATGCATGTCTACCCGGCCACCTTCGGGCCGCATAACCCCAACCTTGGCCATTCGGTCGGCATGGCGGGCGGGCAGAACGCCTTCAACATCTCGTCCCACAACTACGACAAGCTGGAAGAGGGCATGGTCTTCGTGCTGCATACCCAGTGGCTGGAGCCGCAGTCCGCAGGCTGCAACATCGGCGACATGTATGTGGTGACCGCCGACGGGTTCGAGAACCTGTCGCGCCATACCCCTCTTGAAACCTATCGGGTGCCCGCATGAAAAGCCGTTCCTTCGACTTCGCCGAGCTGACCCCGAAAGAGCGCTACAAGCTGCTGATCGGCACCGTGATCCCGCGTCCCATCGCGCTGATCACCACGGTCGCGCAGGACGGCACGCCGAACGCCGGGTCCTTCAGCTTCTTCAACATCCTCACCCATGATCCCGCGATCATGGCCGTGGGGATCGAGCACAAGCCCGATGGCACCCCCAAGGACACCGCCGCCAACATCCTGGCGACGGGCGAGTTCACGGTGCATATCTCGGATCAGGCGCTTGTCGACGGGATGGAGATCTGCTCGATCAAGTTTCCGCCCGACGTGGATGAGCTGTCGGTCGCGGGGCTGGAAACGGCGCCGGGGGAAACTGTCCGCTGTCCGCGCATCCTCGCGGCGCCGGCGGCCTTCGAATGCCACCTGATGCAGACCGTCCCGGTCAGTCCCGCGCGCACCATCGTGCTGGGCCAGGTGAAGCGGATGTTCGTGCGGGAAACGCTGGTGGACCCCGAAACGCTCCATGTCGACCAGATCGGTATCGACGCGGTTGGCCGCCTCGGGGGCCATCTTTACGCCCGCCAGCTGGACCAGTTCGAGCGGGTCACCCCGACGGTGGAGCAGTTCATGGCCGGGAGCAAGGTTGGCTGAACCGTGCACCTGCCAAGGCCGTTGCCCTGTCCCGGACAGGCTGGCGGCGCTGCCCGGCCGGGCTGTCGCGCCTGCCGGTGCCTGAAGGTCAGGGACCCGACGGGCCCCGCCCGGAGGTCCGCCTCCGGGCGCCGCAAGCGGGTGCCCGGTGTCGTGGCAGCGCATCGCCTTGCCGATACCGATTCCTGCCCAGACCCGGTTTCGAAGGCCCGGAGGAGGCCGCGTACCTGCCTCCGGGACCGCCAGGGCCGGCTGATCGGGTCAGGGGCGCCCAATTTCACCGGCCCTCCATCACGACCTGCACCGCCGCCTCCGGCAAGTAGGGCATGGCGCGCGGCCTTGCCATCTGGCGGCGGCCTCAGAGCGGCGTTTCCCTTGCCTGCGCTGTGATCCTCCTCGGCCTGTAGGCCGTGTTCATCGACCGGAGGCTTTCATCTGGAAATCGCTGGTCTCCAGAAGCCTGGCCGGCTGTCCGGATCCCGGGGACCACCTCGGCGGGCAAAGGTGCCGGTTCGCCGGGCAATTCCGCGCCGGGAGCGCGGTGGATCAACGTCACCGGTTCCAATGACTAATCGATTTGCTATGATCGGACATCGGCTGGCCCCCGATGCGATCCGGAGGGGCCGCCGTCCGAACAGCAACGAGGAAATCATGCATAAGATCAAGATGTCCGACGCCGCGCTGGAGCGCGGCCGCAAGAACCGCGACGGTCGCGACCATGCCTACGAGGCGATCGACCCGACCCGCACGGCCCATGTCGTCGTCGACCTGCAGAACGGCTTCATGGAGGTCGGCGCCGTCTCCGAAGTGCCCGTCGCGCGCGACATCGTGCCCAACGTCAATGCCCTGTCGCGCGCCCTGCGTGCTGCCGGCGGCCACAATGTCTTTCTGCGCTATACCTTTGACGCCGCAGAGGCCCGCCCCTGGACCAGCTGGTACGGCGACATGCTGGGCAAGCCATTCTCGGAAGGGCTGGCGAAGGGCTTTACCCGGGGCGATCACGCCCATGACCTCTGGCCGGGCCTCGACGTGGCGCAGGGCGATCCGGTGCTCGACAAGACGCGCTTCAGCGGCTTCATCGCCGGGACCTGCGATCTGGACGCGGTGCTGCAATCGCTGGGCGTCGATACCGTGCTGATCACCGGCACCGTGACCAACTGCTGCTCGGAAACCACGGCGCGCGATGCCCACCAGCTGAGCTACCGGGTGATCTTCGTGGCCGACGGCAATGCCGCGCTGAACGATGCCGAACACAACGGCACGCTCGACAGCCTTTATCCGATCTCGGCCGACATCCGCACCACCGAGGAGGTGCTGGCGCTGATCGAGGCCGGTACCGCCCGTCGCAGCGCCGCCGAATGACCTGACCCCGTCCGGGGCCCCTGCGGCCCCGGACACCTCGTTGCCCAAACTCCATGTCGCGGCCGCATCCCGCGGACATGCCAAAGCCCCCCGGAGCCTGCGGGCGCCGGGGGGTCTTTTCGCGCGGGGGATCCGCTCAGGCCGCGAAGCCCATGAAGGCGCTGACCGCGCCGCTGTCGGTCAGCTGATCCTTCGGGATCTGCCGGTCCAGCACCCCGTTCGAGATCGCGTAGACCCGGTCCGAAAGACCGGTAATGAATTCCAGGTTCTGCTCAACCAGGACGATGGTGATGTCGGTGCTCCGGCTGAGCTGTTGCAGGGTCTCGGCGATCTCGTCGATGATCGAGGGCTGGATCCCCTCGGTCGGCTCGTCCAGCAGCATCAGGCGCGGCTTGCGGCACAGGCAGCGCGCCAACGCCAGAAGCTGCTGCTCGCCTCCCGAAAGCGCGCCGCCGTTGCGCTCCAACAGGCGGGTCAGGCGCGGGAAAAGCGTCAGGATCTCCTCGATCACCTGATCACGGTCGCGCTGCCCGGCGATGCCGCTTTCGAGGTTCTCGCGCACGCTGAGCGTGGGAAAGATCATCCGGCCCTGCGGCACCAGCCCCAGCCCGGCCCGGGCGCGGGCATTGACCGCCTGGCCCTTCAGGCTGGTCCCGTCGAACAGGATGTCGCCGCCGGTGACCTTCACGAAGCCCATGATGGCACGCAGCAGGGTGGTCTTGCCCATGCCATTGTGGCCCAGCACGCCCACCACCTCTCCGGGGGCGACGGTCATGTCGACCTGGTGCAGCGCCGGGACCGATCCGTAGGCGGCCTTGAGAGAGCGGATTTCAAGCAGCGACATCGGCCTGTTTCCCCAGATAGATTTCCTGGACCGCGCGGTCCGTCATGATGTCGCCGATCATCGCTTCGCGGAAGATGGCGCCGCGGTTGAAGACGGTGGTGAATTTCGCGATGCGGCGGATGAAGGCCATGTCGTGCTCGACCACCACAACCGCCGCGCGGCGCGCGGTTTCCAGCACCAGATCGGCCAGCCGGTCGCGCTCGGCCCCGGTCATGCCGGCGGCGGGTTCGTCCAGCAGCACCAGCGCGGGGGCGGGGGCCAGCACGGTGGCCAGCTCGACCAGCTGGCGCTGGCCATGGGCCAGCAGGCCGACCTCGCGCCGGGCCAGATGGGTGATGCCGCATTTCTCCAGCATCTCCTCGGCGCGCTCCTTCGCCATGGGTTTCAGGTGCCGCCGCCGCGCCGCCATGCGGATGTTTTCATAGGCGGACAGCCCGTCGAAAAGGTTCGGCACCTGGGTCTTGATGCCGACGCCGAGGTTGACGATGGCGTGGGTTTCCCATCCGGTGATGTCCTGCCCGTTCAGGCGGATCGTCCCGGAGGTCGGTTTCAGCTGGCCGGTCAGGCACTTGAAGAAGGTGGACTTGCCCGCGCCGTTCGGCCCCAGCAGGCAGCGCAGCTCACCGGGGTTCAGCGAGAAATCGACGTGATCGACGGCGGTGACGCCACCGAACTGCATCACCAGCTTTTCGGTGGTCAGGATCGGGGTCGGTTCAGACATCGGAGGTCACCTTTGCAGTGCGGCGGGGGTGCGGGCCTTCAGCGCGACCAGCGCGTCGCGCAGCGTCGGCAGGCCGCCCTTGGGCACCAGAAGCACCAGGACCATCATGATCCCGCCCAGGATGAAGTTGTTGTTCAGCACATGCATTTCCCCCAGCTTCAGCGACAGGTACTGCAGCACCACCACCGCGATGATCGGACCGGCCAGCGTGCCGACGCCCCCCGCCATGGTCCAGATCAGCGCCTTGGCCGACATCTCGAGCGAGAAGACATTGGGATCGACGAAGGTCTGGTAGGTGGCCCACATGCCCCCCGCCATGCCCGCGATGCCCGCCCCGATGGCGAAGACGATCACCTTGTGGCGGCGCACGTCATAGCCCAGCAGCGCCGCGCGGGTCTCGTTCTCGCGGATGCCGAGGGAGACGCGCCCGAAATCCGAGGCGATGAGCGTGCGCAGCACGATGTAGAGGATCACCAGGATGGCCATGAAGACCTGGAACATCTGGCCCGGGTCCAGCCAGGCCTCGGGCTTGCCCGGCACGTTCAGCACCGGCACCGAGGGGATGCCGTTGAAGCCGCCCAGCCGGGCGTCTCCGATGGCGTATTCGGGCCCGGCTGTGTGGTTGATCAGCTTCCAGAAGATCAGCGTCACGACCATGGTCACCACGCCCATGTAGACGTCCGAAAGCTTGCCGTAGAACATGAAATAGCCAAGCGCCGCGCCGAACAGCGCCGGCAGGCCGAAGGCCAGCAGGAAGGGAAAGGTGGTTTCCCCCATGTTGATCGAGGCGACCGAGAAGGTATAGGCGCCAAGCCCGAAGAAGGCCGCCTGGCCAAAGCTGAGGATGCCGCCGAAGCCCCAGATGTAGGAGAGCGAGAGCACGTAGACCGACAGCACGACATACTGGGTGATCTGCATGATCTGGAACAGGTCCCAGACCAGCGGGCCGGCGACCAGCAGCGCCAGGCCGATGGCGATCATGACCCAGAAGCCGGCGTCGCGGTGAAGAGAGGTTTCCATGGAAAGGTCCTTGGGCGGGTCAGAGGGATTTGCGGAAGATGCGCCCGGTGATGCCCTGCGGCAGCACCCGCAGCAGCACCAGCGCCGCCAGCAGCAGGGCGGCATCGCCCCAGACCGGCCCGGTGGCGAAGGTCACGCCCTGGCTGATCGTGCCCAGCAGCGTCCCCGCCGAAAGCGTGCCCGCGATCATCGAGGCGCCGCCGGTGATCACCGTGATGAAGCTTTGCGCGACGAAGTTGACGCCCATCGAGGGGGCGACCCCGGTCAGCGGCGCCAGCAGCCCGCCGGCCAGCCCGGTGACGGCCGATCCCAGTCCGAAGGTCGCCATGTAGACCCAGCTGGTGCGCACGCCCAGGGTCTCGGCCATATCGGGGTTCTGCATGGTGGCCCGCGCGATCAGCCCGGCCGAGGTATAGCGCAGCAGCGCCCAGATCGCCGCCATCAGCAGCGCCGCCACGACGATCAGCAGCAGGTTGTAGCCCGGCACCTGGTAAGCGCCGATGGCGATGCTGCCCAGCGGGGTCGACACCCCCTGCACCGTATTGCCGAACACCATGGTGACGCCGCCGATCATCAGCAGGCTCAGCCCCCAGGTGGCCAGCAGGCTGTCGATGATGCGCCCGTAAAGGTGTCGGATCACCAGCCGTTCGACCAGGATGCCGAACAGACCCACCGTCAGCGGCGCCAGCACCGCGATGGAGATCCACAGCGGCACGCCCGCATTGTGGGACATGATGGTGATGTAGCCGCCCAGCATGAGGAATTCCCCGTGGGCGAAGTTGATGACCTTCATCATGCCGAAGATGATGGCAAGGCCGGCAGCCAGGATCACGAGCCATGAAATGGCCCGCAGGATCTCAAGGATGACGATGACGGTATAGTCCATGTGGCGCTCCGGGCGGAGGGGCCGCGGGGGGCCGCAAGGGCGCGGCCCCCTGCCCCGTTACAGGCTGATCTCGAACTGCTTGTTGCTGTCGGGATCCTTGGAGAGGTTGCACACCATCTGCGTGTCCGAGGGCTGCACCGCGTTGAAGGTCTTCTGGATCACCATCTCCTGATCCTTCAGCTCGGCGATGTAGACATCGCGGATCGTGTGATGGGTGTCGGGGTCGATCGCGACCTTGCCTGCGGGCATGTCATAGCTCTTGCCCTTCTCCAGCTCCTGGATGATGCCCATCCGCTCGGTCGCGCCGGTTTCGCTCACCGCCTGGGCCCACATCTTCACCGACTCGTAGGTGACTTCCGAGATCTCGCCCAGGATCGGGGCATCATTGCCGTAGAACGTCTTGATGCCGGCCTTGAAGCTGGCGTTGGCGGCATTGTCGACCGAGGGGAAGTAGCCGGTGGCGACGACCATGCCGTTGCCCTCTTCCGGGGTCAGCATGACGTTCTCGGTGCCCGCGCCGCCGAAGCTGGAAGAGGCGATGGGGATCTCTCCCTTCATCCCCGAGGCCGCCCATTGCCGGTAGAAGCCCAGATGCGCCGTGCCCACCAGCAGCGAATAGACGATGTCGGGCTTGGCGCCCTGGATCTTCGAGATCGAAGAGCCGAACTGCGTGGTGTCGAGGGGGAAGAACTCGGTCTCGACCAGCTCGCCGCCGTTTTCCTCGACATAGCGCTTCACCCAGGCGGCCGAGATATGGCCGTAGTTGTAATCGGCGGCGACGATGTAGACCTTCTTGCCCCAGAGCCCCATCACATGGGGCACCAGCTGGGCGATGGTCTGGGCCGGGGTGGTGCCCAGGGTGAATTCGTTGCGGTCGCACACCCCGCCCTCGTAGAGGCAGTTGTAGAAATACAGCGTCTTGTAGCGATGGAAGATCGGGCGGATCGTTTCGCGGCTGGCCGAGGTGATGCCGCCAAAGACCACGTCCACCTTGTCCTTCAGCGCCAGCTGGGTGGCGTATTGCGAATAGAGCGACATGTTGGACTGCGGATCATAGGTCACCGCCTCGACCTCGCGGCCCAGCAGGCCGCCGGCGGCGTTCAGCTCGGCCACCGCATAGCGCAGGGCCTTGTCCATCGGCACGCCGCTGGAATCGATGGCCCCCGACAGGTCGTGCAGCCCGCCGATCCGGATCGTGTCGGTCTTGGCATGCAGGATCGAAGGGGCGGCCAGCGTCGTGGTCAACGCCGCGGAGGCCTGCAGGAAGGAGCGTCTGGAGAGCGTCATGTCGGGTCCCTGAAGTGGTCTGTCTGTGGCTGACCGTCTCTGGGGCGGCCATTGCGCACAGGCTGCGGCATTGCGCGGGGGGCGGCTCGGCCAAATCGGCCATTCGTTCGATCAGGCTGGCCAAGGGCCGGAATCGGCCCCGCAGAGGCGGGTTTTCCGGCCCGGGTCGCTCTGCGGGTGCGTAAGATTTTGGCAAATCGCTTTGGTATTGCCGAACAAGATGGCGTGACCCGGGGTCGTCCGGCGCCCGGAAGCCCCCGGCCCCGGACCATTGGCCGGACTCGCGCTAGGCTGATGGCCTACAGGGGGTAAGAACCATGGCAGCTTTCTCGACCCGCCACCTGAGCACGCGGGAGCGCCGGGACTATTGGCACGATCTGGTCAGCCGGACCTTCTCGGCCAGCGAATGCAACCTGCACGATCAGGAGGGGTTCGACGGCGATCTGGACGTCTTCGGGTTCGGCGATATCGACCTCTCGCGCCTCAGCTCCGGGGCGGTCAGCTATGACCGTACCGCGCGGCATATCCGCAGCGACAGTTTCGACCATTTCCTGATCCATGTGCTGGACAGCGGCGAAGGCTGGCTGACCCAGAACGACCGTCGTATCCGCCATGTGCCGGGCAGCGTGGTGATCTACGATTCCAGCCGGCCCTTCTCGTTCCGGTTCGAGGGCGGCTACAGTTCCGTCGTGCTGCGGGTGCCGCGCCCATTGCTGCAAAGCCGGCTGGTCGATGCCGACCGGCTGGGCGGCAGCCTCGGCCTGCCAGAGCGCCCCGAGACCCGGCTGGTGGCAGCGATGCTGCGCGAATTCGCCGGGATTGCCGCCGAGGGGCGGCTGTCGCGCGAGACGCTGTGTTCCTCGCTTGATCTGATGATGCGGGCGCTGCTGGATCCGGCGGCCGAGGCCATGCCGGATCCGGGGGCGGCCCTGCACCGGATCAAGCGCTTCCTGACCGACAACCTGACGGACGAGACGCTGACGGTGGCCGACATCTGCCGCCGGCAGAACATCTCGGTGCGGTCACTGAACCGGGCCTTTGCCCGGGATGGCACGACGCCCACCGCCTGGCTGCGCGACCAGCGGCTGGCGCTGGCCCATGCGATGCTGTCGGAGGGGCGGGTGCAGACCGTGTCGGAGGCGGCTTTTGCGGCGGGGTTCGCCGACCTCACGCATTTCGGGCGCAGCTTCAAGCGGCGCTACGCGCGCACCCCCAGCCAGGTTCTGGCCCGGCACTGAGCGGCGCGATCAGGCATAGCCCGCAAAGGCCTCGCGCAGCGGCGTGCCTGTCAAGCCCGCGCCCAGCAGCGCCGCCAGCAGCAGCCGCGCCTTCACCGCCGAAAGATCGCCCGCCGGGATCGCCCCGGCCTCGGCCAGGGTGACGCCGCCGCTGTCGCCGCCGTAGATCGCGGCGGTGCGCCCCTCGTGGCAGCGCGAGGCGACGACCACGGGCAGGCCGCGCGCCAGAAGCCGGGCGGTTTCGGCGGCAAAGCCCTTGGGCGCATTGCCCCGCCCGAAGGCCGACAGCACGATGGCGCTGGCTCCATGATCCCCCGCCAGTGCCATCAGGCGGGGCGTGCTGCCCAGGCCGAGGGTGATCAGCTCGACCTCGGGATCCAGCCGGGGCACCGCCAGCGGGCGGCGCGGCGCGGCGGGGCGGGTGTAGAGATGGACGGTGCCACCATCGACCTCGCCCAGCTTGCCCTGCCCGACCGAGCGGAAGGTATCGACCCGCGCGGTATGGGCCTTGGTGACATGGCGCGCGCCGTGGATGTCGCCCTCGAACAGGATCACGGCGCCGAGGCCGCCCAGCAGGGGGCTGGCCGCCGCGCTCAGGGCGTCGGCGATGTTCCTGGGCCCGTCGGTGTCGGGCTGGCCGGCATGGCGCTGCGCCCCGGTGAAGACCACCGGCTTTTCCGACCGGACCAGAAGCCAGGCCAGGAAGGCGCTTTCCTCCATCGTGTCGGTGCCATGGGTCACCACGACGCCATCGACGGCGGGATCGGCCAGCACCGCGTCGATGCGGGCGCACAGCCGGTGGATCGTCGCGAGGTCCAGCGCGTAGCTTCCGGCGGCCTCGAAATTCTCGACCGTCACGGTGATCCCGGCGGGCGGGGTGTGCAGCCCGGCCAGCAGCGTCTCGCCGCTCAGTCCCGCCGTCACGGCAGCCCCCCGGGTGCGGGCGGAAGACGCAATGGTCCCGCCCGTGGCAATCAGTGTCACGTGTTTCATCTGTCTCTTCTCAGCTTGCGCGGCGCTGCCCGCGTCCCTTGGTGGCCGCCAGGGCGATGACCTCGTTCCAGCGCCGGACTAGGTAGTTGTGTTCATCCATGGTCGAATTCCAGATCCCGATATGGCGCGAGCGGTCGCGATAGGACCCGCCCGAGCGGCTCTCGCCCTCGGGGATGATCGGGCGTCCGGCGGCATCGTTCAGGGTCTCGGCGGCGGGCAGCCCTTCGTACCAGTAATCCCAGTCGGCCTTGGGCATATGCGCCTTCACCCGTTCGGGCACCGACATGTAGTAGCCCTGCCGCGCGACCATCGCGCCGGCATAGCCGTCAAGGTACCAGTTCAGCCATTCATAGGCGCGCTCCAGCCTGGCCCCGCTCAGCTGGCGGGACAGGCACATGCCGCCGTGCCAGGCGCGGTAGCCTTCCGCCGGGCGGGCCTGACGCACCTTCATGCCATGGCGTTTCATCGACACGATGGTCGGCCCCCAGAGCGGCGCCAGCATCAGCTCCCCCTTGCGGAAACGGTCCACCGGATCGTCGGCACGGCGCCAGAAGGGCTGAAAATGGCCGCTCTGGATCAGCGATGCGGCATGGTCGGCCATGGTGTCGATCTCGGCCACCGACATGTTGCCCATGTCGCGAAAGCTCATCCGGCCATCGGCGGCCAGCGCCATGGCGAAATCGAAGACCCCGATGGCGGGTTCATCGACCAGTGCCACATGCCCCGCCCAGCGGGGGTTCAGCAGCTCGGCCCAGCTGGTCACGTCGCGGTCGACATCGACGCCGGGGGCGCTGACCGCGAAACTGTCGAAGTTGTAATAGGTCGGCAACATGGAGATCCGCCCGGTCGGACTGTGCGACAGGGTGGCGTCATGCTGCACGAACAGCCGGGAGGCTGGCACGTCGCCGCGCCCGCGCGGCCCGTAGCCGGGGGCGGTCCGGGTCAGGTCGTCCATCGCATCCCACTGGCGGATCCGCCGGGTGTCGATGGCCTGGATGGCGCGCCAGTGCCAGACGATATCAAGGTTGTGGAAGCACTGGTCGTAGACATCGTAGCTGCCCGGATCCAGCGCCGCCGTCCTCTGGGTATTGATGAAATCCTTCTCGATGAATTCCAGCGGGAACCCCAGATCGGCCTCGGCGCGATCCTTGAGCAGTCTCCAGGGCTGAACTTCCGTCGTCAGAATGCGTAGCGGTTCACTCACGCAGCGGTCCTTACCTCTTGCAGGCCGGTGAAGGCGGCAAAGGAGCGACGGATCAGATCGGGGGACACGCCTTCCAGGATGAAGACCAGCCGCGACTGGCGCGGGCCTTCGGGCCAGTGATCCAGATGCGTCGGCGCATGGATCAAGTGCTGCACTCCGTGAATGGCGACGGGCCGGTCCTCTCCTTCAATGACCAGAATACCCTTCACCCGGAATATCTTGTCACCGTATTTGTGAAGAAGGAGTGTAAGCCAGGTCCCGAACATAGTCCAATCGATTGCATCCGCGATCACCAGCGAGAAGCTAGTGACGCCCAGCGTGTCGGCGCCCGGGTGGTGATGGTGGTGATGCCCGTGATCGTGCCCGTGATCGTGGTTGCAGGTGGCGTCGCAGACATGGGCCGCGTCATGGCCGCCTTCGCGGGGCGCGGGCAGCAGGGCAGGCCCGAAATCCGCAAGGATCGCCGGCACGGGATCGGCGCTGGTGACCAGCCCGGCGGTCGGGTTGATCCGGCCCAGGCGGTCGCGCAGCGCGGCCTCGGTGCCCGGTGGCGCCAGGTCGGTCTTGGTCAGAACGATGCGGTCGGCGGCGGCGATCTGGCGCACGGCCTCGGCGCGGTGATCGACCTGCCGGCCCGCGTTCACCGCATCCACCGTGGTCAGCACCCCGCCATGGGCGAAATGCGAGCGCAGCACCGGATGGGCGGTCAGCGTCTGAAGCACCGGATAGGGATCGGCCAGGCCCGTCGTCTCGATCACCACGCGGTCGAAGGCGATCTCTGCGCGCGCGCGCAGGCTTTCGAGGTTCAGCAGCGCATCGGCCACCTCTCCGCGCACGGTGCAGCAGATGCAGCCCGATTTCAGCAGCACGACGGTATCGTCGATCCGGTCCAGCAGATGATGGTCCAGCGCGACCTCGCCGAATTCGTTGATCAGAACCGCCGCGCCCGCCATCGACGGATCGTCCAGAAGCCGTTGCAGCAGGGTCGTCTTGCCCGAGCCCAGAAAGCCCGTCAGCAGGATCACCGGGGTCAGGGGATGGGCGCCGCTCATGTCCGCTGGCCCTCCATCCAGGCGATCAGCCCCTCGTCCAGCGGATCGAAGGCGCGCCCCGCCAGCGCCTCGGCCTCGGGCCACAGATGCGAGAGCGCCTCGAAGACGCTGCTGGCCCCGGTCGCAGAGGACAGCACGTAGGAGCGGCCCTGCCAGACCTCCAGCCTGAGCCGCCGGTAGGAGGCGATCCGGTTCACCGCCTTCAGGCGCCGGGCGGTTTCCATGCGCCGGGACTGGCTGTCGCGGTTGCGGGAATAGACCCCGGGGCGGTCCACCGCGTTGGTCCAGTGATCATCGCATCCAAGGATGCCGCAGAGAGAGCACATGGCCCGGTCCTTTCGTCGTCGAAACCGGGCGGGGACGACACGCCCCCGCCCGCGCGGGCCTTACGACCGGGGGAACTTGCGGTCGTAATCGTCGGCCATCTCGTTCATGGTGACGAAGCGCACGCCTTCGTGGCCCTTCATGTGCTTGAACAGGCGTTCCAGCATCAGCAGCACCTGCGGCCGCCCCGAGACATCGGGGTGGATGGTGATCGGGAAGACGGCGTAATCCATGTTCTCGTAGACCCAGTCGAACTGGTCCTGCCACATCTGCTCGATGTCGCGGGGGTTCACGAAACCATGGCTGTTGGGGGATTTCTTGATGAACATCATCGGCGGCAGGTCATCAAGGTACCAGTTCGCCGGGATCTCGATCAGGTCGGTCTCCTCGCCGCGCACCAGGGGCTTCATCCAGTCCTCGGGCTTGGCGGTATAGTCGATCTTGGTCCAGGTATCGCCGACGCGCACGCGGTAGGGTTCGAAATCCTTGTGCATCAGCGAGTGGTCGTACTTGATCCCCTTCTTCAGCAGCAGTTCGTTGGTGACGTTGGAGAATTCCCACCAGGGCGCGACATAGCCGGTGGGCCGCTGGCCGGACAGCTCGGTGATCAGGGCGATGCACTTGTCGAGGACCGCCTCTTCCTGCTCGGGCGTCATGGCGATCGGGTTCTCGTGGCTGTAGCCGTGGATGCCGATCTCGTGGCCGCGCTTGGCGACTTCCTTCATCTGCTCGGGGAAGGTCTCGGCAGAGTGGCCGGGGATGAACCAGGTGGTCTTGATGCCGAACTTGTCGAACATGTCGAGCAGGCGGATGGCTCCGACCTCGCCGGCAAACAGCCCGCGCGAGATGTCGTCGGGGCTGTCTTCGCCGCCATAGGAGCCGAGCCAGCCTGCGACCGCATCGACGTCGATGCCGAAGCCAACGAGAATTTCTTTTGCCATGGGAAGTGTCTCCTGTCGGATAGTTTAAGCTTGAATGAGGGTGACCGAGGCCGGATCGACCCCAAGGGTCACCGGCGCGCCGATCTGCAGGGCGCGGACCTCGGGACGGTCGGCGCCGATCTCGACCGCGATCTCGGTGTCATCGGCCAGGCGCACCTTCAGGTGGCCGACCGCACCGACCAGGCGGCGGGCGCTGAGGGTGCCGGGCAGATGCACCTCTCCGGGGGTGTGCTGCGGCTGGATGCGGAAGGCTTCGGCGGGGATCACCGCCATGGTGGCGCCTGCCGGGCCGACGCCGTCGATCAGGCCGACGGCGGTGTCGATACGCCCGAACGCCGGACCATCCGTGCCCACGGAACGGCCCCGCAGGATGGTGTTGGAGCCGATGAAATCGGCCACGAAGGGCGTCGCGGGGCGGCGGTACAGCTCGCGCGGGGGCGAGATCTGTTCGACCACGCCGTTCGACATCACCACCACCCGGTCCGACAGGCCAAGCGCCTCGGACTGGGCATGGGTGACGAAGACGAAGGTGATGCCCAGCTCGCGCTGCAAAAGCTTCAGCTCGTTCTGGATGATCCGGCGCAGGTTCGCATCCAGCGCACCCAGCGGTTCGTCCAGCAGCAGGATCTCGGGCTCCACCACCAGCCCGCGGGCCAGGGCGATGCGCTGGCGCTGCCCGCCCGACAGCCGGTCGGCCTTGCGATCCGCGTAGGGTTCCAGGTCGAACATGTCGAGGATCCGGTCGACCTTGCGATTGCGCTCGGCCTTGGCCATCCCCTTCACGTCAAGGCCGAAGGCCACGTTCTGGCGCACCGTCATGTGCGGGAACAGCGCGTAGTTCTGGAAGATCATCGAGGTCGGGCGCTTTTCGGGCGGCAGATGGGTCACGTTGCGCCCCATCATCATCACCTCGCCCTCGGTGATGTCCTCGAAGCCCGCGATCATGCGCAGGGTGGTCGACTTCCCGCAGCCCGAGGGGCCCAGGAAGGCGACGAACTCGCCCTTGGCGACCTTCAGGTCGAAGTTCGAGACGGCGACGGTGCCGTCGGAATAGGTCTTGCCGACGGAAATCAGCTCAAGATCATGCTGCATGCGGGGCCTCGTCTGGGAAACGCGTCTGGGAATGCTGGGGTCGGGGCGGCGCGGATCGCCCGCCGCCCCGCCGGGGATCAGGCGTTCAGGAACTCGTCCCAACGCTGGATCAGGTGGTCGTATTCATCGGGCCACTGGTGCCAGTAGGCGACGTTGGAGGCGCGCTCTTCCAGGGAACCGCCATCGCGCAGATCGCCGGGGTTGATGCCGTTCTGCGCCTCGCCCTTCCAGGGCTGACCCTCGTACCAGAAGGCATAGGCGTCGGGATCCATCGCGTCCTTGATGTTGGTCGAGGGCGAATAGTAGCCCTGCTCGGTCACGATGATGCCGGGTTTGCCGGACAGCCAGAAATCGGCATAGGCGATGACGGCCTCGCGGTTCGGGGTGCCCTTCAGCATCGAGGGCCCGATCGCCCAGGCGCGGTAGCCTTCCTTGGGCGTCGCGTATTTCGCCGGCTTGCCCTGTGCCTTCACCGCCATGACTGCCGGCTGCCAGGCGTCGCAAACCACCATCTCGCCCGAGGCCATGAGGTTCACGAGTTCGCCGAAATCGCCCCAGAGCGCGCGGAACTGGCCACCCTTCTTCTTCGAGATCAGGAACTTGGCGGCCTCGTCGATTTCCTTCACCGTCGGGTTGCCGGGGTTCTTCGCATCCAGCAGCCCGAGGGATTTCATCGCCAGGATGGCCTGGCCGATGGCGATCAGCGGATCGACGTTCAGGCCCGACTTGCCCTTCCACTTGTCGTCGAAGATCGCGGTCCAGGTGTTGGCCTCTTCGTCCGACAGGACCTCGGGATTGTAGCCGATGGAGTCGTAGTTATAGACCGCCGGCACCATGTAGAGCTGGCTTTGCGCGTCATCCGCCCAGATCTGCCCCGAGATCTGCGCCTTCGGGCCCCATTTCGGGTCGGCCTTGGTGAAGGTGTCGCGGATCGAGGCCCAGTTGCTGATCGAAGCCGCCGGGATGGTCTCCACGTTGTCGGTGGCGATCAGGGCGGGCAGACGCTCTCCGATGATTTCCCAGCAGTCGTAATCCGAGGAGCCCGAGAGGATCTTGGTCTGGGCATCGGGGTAGGTCGAGGGCGTGCCCGACACCGACCCGACGCCGGACTGCGCCTTGAACATCTGCAGGATGCGGTCCTGCACGGTGGTCGAAAGCCCGGTGGTGCGCAGCGCCTCGTCCGAGAGGTTGGCCGCATAGGCCATGCGCGCCCAGGGGTGCAGGCCCGTGCCAAGCGCCGCAGCCCCGGCGGCGGCACCGTATTTCAGGAAGGAACGTCTGTTTGCTGTCATCGACATGCGGATTTCCCTGTTGCTGGAAGGATGAAAATGGGGGGTGTTGGGTCGCCCCTGGTCTTGGGCCGCTCAGTAGCGACCGGGGGTCAGCCCGCCATCGACCGTCACCACCTGACCCGTCAGGTAGGAGGCATCGGAGGAGGCAAGGAACCTGATGACGCTGGCGATCTCCTCCGGGTCGCCAAGGCGCCCCATCGGGATGTAGGGAGAGGCGATATCCGCCGCGTCCGGGCCAAGGCTGTGGCCGGGGTTCAGAAGCTGCGCGGTGCGGATGTAGCCTGGCGCGACGCCGTTCACCCGGATGCCGCGCCCGGCATATTCCACCGCCAGCCCCCGGATCATGCCGATGACGCCGGATTTCGCCGTGGAGTAATGCACATGCTCGTCCCAGCCATAGGCAGTGCCCATGATCGAGGAGAGGCAGATGATCGAGGCGCCCGCCTTCATCGCCGGCAGTGCCGGGCGGATCACCCGCATCATGCCGTAAAGGTCGACATCCAGCGTCTCGTGCCATTTCTCGTCGGTCATCTCCGACATCGGCACCCGAAGGGCGATCCCGGCATTGGCGACGATCACGTCGATACTGCCGAAGCGGGCGTTCAGATCGGCGACCAGTGCATCGGCATCTTCGGTCGAGCGCACGTTGAGGGGTTGGAATTCGGCGCTGCCACCGGCGGCGCGGATCGCCTCGGCGACGGCGCGGCCCTCGGCTTCAAGCACATCGGTGACCACCACGTGATCGCCATTGGCGCCGAAGGCCAGCGCGGCGGCCCGCCCGATGCCGATACCGGCGCCGGTGACCAGAACAGTTCTCTTGTCCATTTGAATGTCTTTCTTCTTTCCGAGGGGGCTCAGAGCATCACGTCGCCGGAGTTGGGCCCCAGCGTCTGCCCGACAAAGAGCGCGGCATCGTCCGAGCACAGGAAGGCGACGCTGCCCGCGACCTCGGCCGGGGTGCCGAAGCGGCCCAGGGGCAGTTCCGCGCGCTTGGCGGTTTTCCAGTCTTCCGACAGGGCCTCGACCAGGGGGGTGTTGATCGGGCCGGGGGCCACCGCATTGACCCGCACGCCACGGGCCGAAACCTCGCGTGCCAGGGATTTCGTCATGCCGATGATGGCGGCCTTGGCACCGGCGTAATGCACCAGCTCGACCCCGCCGATCTGCCCCAGCTGGGAGGCGACGTTGACGATGATCCCCTGCCCCGCCGCCAGCATCGCCGGCAGGCAGGCGCGGGTGCACAGGAAGGTGCCGCGCACATGCACCGCGAAGATGCGGTCGAAGGTCTCGGGCGCGATCTCGAGGAACGGGGCCTGGTGGCCGAAGCCCGCGTTGTTCACCAGGATCTTCGGTGCGCCCAGATCGGCGGTGACGGCGGCCAGCATGGCGTTTACGGCGGCGGCATCGCTGACATCGGCGCCATAGGCCCGGGCGGTGCCGCCGGCGGCGGTGATCTGGGCGACGGTGGCGGCGGCCCCCTCCTGCGTCAGGTCGTTGACGGCGACGGCATGGCCTTCGGCGGCAAGGCGCAGGGCGATCGCCGCCCCGATGCCAGAGCCCGCTCCGGTGACAAGGGCGCTCATCCGTTGTCCTCCTGGCCGGCAAAGCGTGCGGCGCGGTTGGTGAAGCGCTTCATCAGCAGGCCGTAGATGACCAGCAGGGTGAAGCTGAACAGGGTGGTCAGCACGCCGAAGGCGAAGATGTTGGGATGGATCTCGACCGAGAAGGTGCCGTAGATCGCCAGCGGCAGCGTCAGGTCGCGACCGGCGGTGAACAGGGTGCGGGCGAATTCGTCGTAGCTGAGCGTGAAGCTGAACAGCATGGCCGAGAGCACGCCCGGGAAGATGATCGGGAAGGTCACCCGCCGGAAGGTCTGGGCCGGGCTGACACCCAGCGACAGGGCGGCCTCTTCCACGGTGCGGTCGAAGCGGTTGAAGATCGCCAGCATCACCAGGAAGGCGAAGGGATAGGTGTAGACCACGTGCAGCACGAAGGAGGTGCCCCACCAGGCCCGGCTGATGCCCAGCGTGCTCGACAGCAGCGCCATGCCCAGGCCCACCAGCACGCCCGGCACCATCATGCCGAGGATGATCAGGTAGAAGGCCGGGCCCGACCCCTTGAAGCGGGTGCGGAAGGCCTCGGCGCTCATTACGCCCAGCACGGTCGAGACCACGGTGGTCATGAAGGCCAGGGTGATCGAGCGCAGCAGGCTGTCGCCGACCGGCAGCTGCGCCACGCGGGAGGCCTCGCTCAGCCCGAGAAGCTGCTTGTACCAGTAGAGCGACCAGTCCTGCACCGGGAACTGCGGGCCGCCCTCGGGGCCCTGGAAGGACAGGATCGTCAGCACGATCATCGGGCCGTAGAGGAAAAGCAGGAAGGCGGCGGCGTAAAGGCCCAGGGTCGGGCGGAGAATGCGGGATTCCATGGCTCACATTTCCTTTCGCAGGTCGACGATGCGCAGGGCCAGCGCGATGACGGCGGTGATGATGAGGGTCAGCACCACGCCCGCGACCGCGGCGAAGGCCCATTTCAGAGAGCCCACCTGGCTGACGATGATGTTGCCCAGCAGGTTGACCTTGCGCCCCGAGAGCGAGGCGGCGGTGGCGAATTCGCCCAGCACCATGACCGAGACGAAGATCGCGCCGACCATGACGCCCGGCAGCGACAGCGGCAGGATGATGCGGCGGAAGATGGTCCCGAAGGAGGCGCCCAGATCGCGCGCCGCCTCGATCACCGAGGGGTCGATGCGACCGATCATGAAGGTGACCGGGCCCACCATGAAGACGCAGTAGATCTGGGTCATGCCGACCAGCACCGAGAATTCCGAGAACAGCAGGAAGGTCAGCGGCTCGTGGATCAGGCCCAGCTTCATCAGGATGGTGTTGATCGCGCCCTCGGTGCCCAGCATCGGGCGCCAGGCGATGACGCGGATCAGGAAGGAGGTCCAGAACGGGATGACGCAGGCGACCAGAAGCGCCGTCTGCAACGTCTTGTTGCGCACAAACAGCCCGATATAGAGCGCCACCGGGTAGCCGACGATCAGCGTGGCCGCCAGCACGATGGCCCAGACCCGCAGGGTGGTGCCGATGGCGTGCAGGTAGGTGGCGGAGCCCAGGAAACGTTCCCAGCTGGCCGTCGTCAGGGTCGAGTTCACCGAAAAGGTCGTCTGCGTCCAGAACGACACATAGACCACCATGCACATCGGCAGCACCATGAAGAGCGCCATCCACAGCAGCCCGGGGCTGAGCAGCAGCCAGGCGCGGCGGCGGTCCTTGCGTTCACGCAACTGCGCCGGAGAGGTCTCTGTCGGCATCGGGCTGTCGGTCGAAAGGGCGGTCATCGGGCGGCTCCGGGAAACTGGCGCGCCGTCTGGGGCGCGAAATGCAGGTCGTAATCCTGGCCCTCGACCAGGTCGGGAAGGCGCGGCTGGCTCAGGTGATCGGTGACCTGAAGCAGGCTGCCGTCGGCGGCGCGGAAGAAGGACAGCGCGGTCGGACCGTTGAATTCCCCGGCCAGGAACCTTGCCGGCAGCCGCAGATGGGCGCCCGGCGCCTGCCCCGGCGCGCTGATGTCGATCTGGTCGAAGCGCACGCCCAGCTGGCCCGCCCCGCCCCCGGCGCAAAGCCCGGCATCGAAGATGTTCCAGGCGTTCAGGTGGCGCGCGGCCTGGGCATTCGCAGGCTCGGCGAACAGCCGTTCTGGCGCATCCGCCTGCACGATCCGCCCGCCCGAGAGCACCGCGACCCGGTCGCCCATGGTCAGGGCCTCGGTTTCCGATCCGGTGACATGCAGGAAGCTGACGCCCAGCCGTTCGCGGATCGCCTTCAGCTCGTCGCACATCCGGGCCCGCAGGTTGGCATCAAGCGCACCCAGCGGTTCGTCCAGCAGCACGATGCGCGGCTCGCAGACCAGGGTGCGTGCCAGCGCCACCCGCTGACGCTGCCCGCCGGAGATCGCGCCGATGCCGCGATGGCCAAAGCCCTTCAGCCCCACCAGCTCCAGCGCCGCCTCTGAACGCGCGCGGATTTCCTCGTTGTCGGTCAGCGGGTTGGCGGCCCGGTAGCGCAGCCCGAAGGCGACGTTCTGGGCCACGCTCAGATGCGGAAACAGGGCGAAGTTCTGGAACACGAAGCCGATGTCGCGCTGATGCGGCGGCTTGCCGTCCAGCCGCGTGCCGTCCAGCGCGATCTGGCCCGCATCGGGTTCCTCGAAGCCCGCGATCAGCCGCAGCAGCGTCGTCTTGCCCGAGCCCGAGGCCCCCAGCAGCGACATGTAGGTATCGGCGGGCACTTCGAGGCTAAGCCCCTCCAGGGCGACGGTCTCGCCATATCTGCGGCTTACTTGCCTGACTGTCAGCACGGTGCGCTCCCTGATTAACGATTTTTTTATGCAAACATCGATTCTGCCGCGCGGACCAAGTTCAAAATGATCTTTGCATCAAGAAAACCGTTAACGGATCTGATTTTTGTGATATTATAACAAAATATAGCCTAAAAATAGGTCGCTTCGTGAAGGATGGCCGCGATTTTCGGCAGGATGCCCGGGTGGGCCCGGCGACTCAGAAACGATTTTTGCGTACAGATGAGAAAGCCATTCCCCCCGAAGTCCGGGGTGCCTATTCTGCGCCCAGGTTTCAGAAGGGATAGCCATGGCCAGGTCCGCAGCAGCGCAGGAGCCCGAAGACCACGACAAGCGCGCGACGCTGTTCGAGACGGCGGCAGAGCTGATCCGCCACAATATCGCGCTCGGGCTGCTCTATCCCGGCCTCGTGCTGCAGGAGAGCGCGCTTTCGGAACGCATGGACATGTCGCGCGCCACCGTGAAGCGCGCGCTGGAGATGATCGAGGCCGAGGGCCGCATCCGGCGCTTTTCCGGGCGTGGCTTTCTGGTCTGCGGCTCCGACAGCCCGCGCCGCGAGGATCTGCGCCAGATCGAGATGGACCTGACCAGCCTCGACGACAGTGTCGGCAAGCCGAACTGGCTGCGCATCTACGAGGATGTCGAACGGCACGTGACCCGCTGCCCGGTCTTCGGCCGCTACCGGATCATCGAGGCGCTGGTGGCCGAGGAATACGGCGTCTCGCGCACCATCGTGCGCGACGTGCTGGGCCGGTTGCAGGAACGCGGGTTGATCCAGAAGAACCGCACCTCCCGCTGGGTGGTGGAGCCGCTGACCTCGCAGATGATCAAGAACAAGTACCAGCTGCGCGCCATCCTCGAAGTCGCGGCGCTGCGCTCGGCCGAGCTGCGCTATGACGACCTGCGCGCCCTGATGGACGAGATCAACAGCCTGACCCCCGACGCGGTGTTGAGCGCGCGGCAGTGGTTCGCCCTGGACCGCCGCTTCTTCGAGACGGTGATCCTGGCCACCCCGAACGAGGATCTGGGCAACAGCGCCTCGGGCAACCGGCTGGCGCTTGAGGCTTGCCAGGCGGCGCTGTTCGCCCTTGGCCTGCCGCCGGACACCCAGTCCCTGCTGGAGCTGGGCCAGGTGGTGGAACTGGCGCTGTCGGGCTCGATCCCGGCGGCGGCCAGCATGCTGTCGACACATCTGGAAAAGGCGCGCGACCGGATGATCGCGCAGCTGAAGATCACCGCGATCATCGAACCGCCGCAGGATTTCCCCGCCTATCTGCAACTGGCCTGAGCAATCGGGCCCCTTGCGACGACCGCGCCTGCTGTCGCCCCTGCGGGCGCGCGATAGTGCGGCGAAAGGTCCCGTCAAATGCCGATGCGGTCGATAATTCTCGACCGCGCATTTGCATGACAATCCAAAGAAATCCCGTTCCCTAATTCCAAAGTATAATTAATATATCAGTTGCATGGACCTAGGCTGGCATGAGTTTCCGGCCACGTGGCGTCCCTTGCGGATGCCGGGCCCCATGCACGAATTCGAGCGGGCCCGCCCCAGGACCCGCATTTCCGAGAGGTACAGATGGCTGTCTGACCGTCCCGCACGCAGGCCGACTGCGCGGGCGAAGGGTCTGCCTGTGCGTCCGGGCCAGGCCGCGACTCCGTCCCCTCCCAGCCCCGAAGGAGCATTGCATGACACGAAAATCCGGTTCCAGCTTCGGGAGGCGCGGCTTCATGCTGGGCACCGCCGCGATCGCCAGCGCGGCGGCCCTTGGCGTGCCGTTCGAAAGCGTCCGCGCGGCCACCGTGCTGGACCAGGCCGCCCCCGACCTGGCCAGCTATACTCCGGGCTTCTTCACCGATGCCGAATTCCGCCTGCTCTGCGCGATCACCGACCGGCTGATCCCCGGTGATGGCGACGGAGAAAAGATCGGCCCCGGCGCGCTTGAGGCGAACGTGCCGGTGTTCCTCGACATGCAGATCGGGGGTGATTACGGCCAGGACTGGTACCTGAAGGGGCCGTTTCCGAAACGCCCCAGCCCGCTGATGGGCTACCAGATGCCCTACCTGCCCTCCGAGGTCTATCAGCGTGGCCTCAAGCTTTTTGCCGATGCCGCCCAGGCCGCCCATGGCAAGGCCTTCGAGGACCTGAGCGCCGACGAGCAGGACGCCTTCCTGAGCGACGTGCAGTCCGACAAGGTCGATTTCCTGGCCATGGGAGAGGATTACCTGAGCGGTTCGAACTTCTTCGGCCAGCTCTGGAGCGACACCAAGAACGGCTACCTCTCGGACCCGATGTACGGCGGCAACAAGGGCATGGGGGCCTGGATCATGATCGGCTACCCCGGCGCCCGCGCCAGCTTCCGCGAATGGGTCACCCAGCACAACGTCCCCTATCCGCTGGGTCCCGTCAGCGTCCAGGGCATGCGCGCCTGAGGCGCGGCAACGGTTAAAGGAGATAGCACATGGCTATTGTGAATGACGAAGTCGACGCCGTTGTCGTGGGCCTGGGCTGGAGCGGATCCATCATGGCGATGGAACTGGCCCGAGCCGGCCTGAAGGTGCGCGCGATCGAGCGCGGCCCGGACCAGACGAGCGAGGATTTCGCCTATCCGAAACCCGCCGACCAGTACGGCTACGACAAGCTGTACAAGGTCTTTGCCAAGCCCGCGAGCGCCGCGGTGACGGTGCGCCACGACACCGGCGGCACGGCCCTGCCGACCCGGCAGTGGGGCTCGTTCTGCCCCGGCAACGGCGTCGGCGGTGCGGGCCTGCACTGGACCGCGGTGATGCTGCGCCCGACCCCCACCGACCTGAAGCTGAAGACCTATGCCGACGAGGTCTATGCCCCCGGCCAGCTGCAGGAAGACATGCAGGTGCAGGATTTCCCGGTCACCTGGGACGAGATGGAGAAGCACTTCGACTTCTTCGAGAAGGTCTGCGGCCAGTCCGGCACCACCGGCAACCTGCGCGGCGACATCCAGCCGGGCGGCGACCCGTTCGAGGGCCCGCGCTCGAACCCCTACCCGCTGCCGGCGCTGGAAGACACGCTGAACTGCTCGATGTTCCGCGAGACCACGACGAAGATGGGCTACCACCCGTTCTCGAACCCCTCGGCCAATGTCTCGCAGGCCTGGACCAACCCTTATGGTCAGAACATCGCGCCCTGCAACTACTGCGGCTTCTGCTCCAAATATCCCTGCCTGAACTATTCCAAGGCCTCGCCGCAGACGACGATCCTGGACGCGCTGAAGCTGCACAAGAACTTCGACTACAAGACCAATGCCGAGGTCACCCGGGTCGAGCTGCACGACGACGGGAAGACCGCCAAGGGCATCACCTATGTCGACGAGACCGGGCAGGAGGTGTTCCAGCCCGCGAAGATGGTGTTCCTGTGCTCGTTCCAGTTCCAGAACGTGCGGCTGATGCTGCTGTCGGGGATCGGCACGCCCTATGATCCGATGACCGGAGAGGGCGTGGTGGGGCGCAATTACGCCTTCCTGTCGAACGGCGGCGTGAGCATGTTCTTCAAGGACAAGGAGTTCAATCCCTTCGCCACCGCCGGGGCCACCGGCGTCATGTTCAACGACGTCTCGCCCCGCGCGGGCTTCGAGGACGGGGTGAAGCACGGCTTCCTGGGCGGCGCCAAGATCCATTCCTCGCAGTCCAACGGCAATCCGATCGGCACGCCCCTTCCCGAGGGCACCCCCGGCTGGGGCATGGGCTGGAAGAAGGGGATGCGCGACTGGTACGGCCACCACATGAAGATCTCGATCACGACGACCTGCATGTCCTATCGCGGCAACTACGTCGATCTGGATCCCACCTACAGCGATCACCTTGGCAACCCGATGGCCCGGATCACCTTCGACTGGAAGGAGAACGAGCTGAAGCTGCAGCAGTACCTCAAGGACATCTGCCTGAAGATCAAGGACCAGCTGGGGCCCGACAGCTACCATGCCAGTTTCCTGAAGATGGACAGCCAGTACGATCTGCGCCCCTATGTCTCGACCCACAACGTGGGGGGCGCGGTGATGGGCGATGATCCGAAGACCTCGGCGCTGAACAAGTACCTGCAAAGCTGGGACTGCCACAACGTCTTCGTGCCCGGCGGCAATGCCTTCCCGCAGAACTTCCAGGCCAACCCGACCGACATGATCGGCGCGCTGACCTACCATGCGGCGGCCAAGATCGTCTCCGACTACGTGAAGTCCCCCGGCCCGCTGGTCCAGGCCTGAGAGAGGTGCCAAGATGCTGAAGCTTTCCCTTCTGTCGCTGGCCGCCTCCGGCCTGATCGCGGGCGCCGCGCTGGCCCAGGACGGCACCGACCTGGTGCAAAAGGGCGCCTATGTGGCGCGGCTGGGCGATTGCATGGCCTGCCACACGGCGCCCGGCGGCAAACCCTATGCGGGCGGCCTGCCGATCAAGAGCGATCTGGGCACGATCTATGCGACCAACATCACCCCCGATCCCGACGCCGGGATCGGAAAATACTCCGAGGCCGATTTCGCCCGGGCCCTGCGCAAGGGCGTGCTGCCCGACGGCAGCCATCTCTATCCGGCGATGCCCTATCCCTCCTATGCCAAGCTGAGCGATGCGGATGTCCATGCGCTCTATGCCTACCTGATGCAGGCGGTCGCCCCGGTGTCCACCCCGGCGCCGGAAACCCGGCTGGGCTTCCCCTTCAACCAGCGGTGGGGGATGATGTTCTGGAACACCGCCTTCGGCGATGCCGTGGGCTTTGCCCCCGACCCCGATCTGACCGCCGAAGAAAATCGCGGCAAGTACATCGTCGAGGGGGCAGGCCATTGCGGCAGCTGCCACACGCCGCGCGGCATCGCCATGCAGGAAAAGGCCTATGACGGCGACAGCGCCGCCTACCTCTCGGGCGGAGAGCTGAACGGCTGGGACGTGCCCGCCCTGCGCGCCGATGGCAGCTCCGGTGCCGGTATCGCGGGCTGGAGCACGGCCGAGATCGCCGATTACCTTGGCAAGGGGCGCAACGACCGCGCCGCCGTCGGCGGCGAGATGACCGCCGTCGTGCAGCACAGCACCGGCCACATGAGCAATGCCGATCTGAACGCGGTCGCGGCCTACCTGAAGACGCTCAGCCCGGCGCCGGCGCCCTGGACGCCCAAGCCCGACAGCGCCGCCCGGGCCACCACCGCCAAGCTGACCGCCGCAACGGACCTGTCGACGGGCGCACGGCTTTACATCGACAGCTGCGGCGCCTGCCACTTTGTCAACGGCAAGGGCGCGAAGGATATCTTCCCGCAGCTTGACGGGGCCTCGGTGGTCAATGCCGACAGCCCGACCGGCCTGATCCACACGATCCTTGCCGGGGCGCAGACGCCCTCGGTCGAACGGGCGCCCTCGGTCAACCTGATGCCGGGCTTCGCGGCGCGGATGGACGACAAGGAGGTGGCCGAGCTGGCCAGCTTCCTGCGCGGCGCCTGGACCAACGACGCGGGCGCGGTGACGGCGGACCAGGTTGCCAAGGTGCGCGCAGGGCTGGACAAGGCGCCCTGAACCGGCGCGTTCCCGGGCAGGCGGCATGGGCGGGGCCCCTGCCCGTGCCGCTTTCTGCCGCCCGGGGCCAGATCTCGCGCCGGCAGATGCTCCAGGGGGCGGCCACGCTTATTGGCAGCAGCGCGCTTGGCCTTGGCACCGCCCGGGCCGAGACCTCCCAGCTGGTCTTCGTCAACTGGGGCGGTGATGCCCTGAAGGCCATGGACGCGGCCTTCGGCAAGCCCTTCACCGCAGAAACCGGCATCAAGGTGCTCTACGACGGCTCCGGCCCGACCGAGGGCGCGATCACCGCCCAGGTGCAGGGCGGCCACCCGACCTGGGACCTGGTGGATGCCGATCCCTTCTCATCCGAGGCGCTCGGAGAGAAGGGCATGATGACGCCCATCGACTACGACATCGTCGACCCGGACAAGCAGCGCCCGGGATTCCAGTGGAAATACTCCTCTTCCTGCTACTTCTATTCCTACGTCATCGCCTACGACAGCACGCAGTTCGACACCGCGCCGACGTCGATGAAGGATTTCTTCGACACCCAGAAATTCCCCGGCAAGCGCGCCATGTACAAATGGGGTGCCGGCATGTGGGAGGCCGCGCTGCTGGCCGATGGCGTGGCCCCCGCGGATCTCTATCCCCTCGACCTTGAACGCGCCCATGCCAAGATCAAGGGCTTCAAGGAGCATATCGGCGCCTTCTGGGGCGGTGGGGCCGAAAGCCAGTCGCTGCTGCTGAACGGCGATGTCTCGATGGCGCTGATCTGGAACACCCGCGCCATGCTGCTGGAGAAGGACACCGAGGGCGACATTGCCTTCACCTTCGACGACGGCATCGTCGGCCCCGGCGGCATCGGCGTGCTGAAGGACAATCCCGGCGGCAGCGAGGCCGCGATGCGCTACATCGCCGCCACCCAGGACCCGGAGCGCCAGGCCAAGCTGTTCGAGCTGCTGGGCAACGGCCCCAGCAACCCGGCAGCCGATGCGCTGATCCCCGGAGACCAGCAACACCTGAACCCGATGGACCCGGCCAACCTGCCCCGGCAGACCGCGCTCGACACTGACTGGTACGCCCGCAACTACGGCGACGCGCTGAACGCCTACCTCCAGATCATCTCGGCCTGATCCGCCCATCCCCGCCATTGCCGCCTCCGCGTCCAAGGGACCGGAGGCGGCCGCAAGGAGCCCCCATGCGCGCCGCCCTCTTCCTCATCGGCCCGGTCCTGCTGTTCCTAGGGCTGAGCTACCTGCTGCCCTTCCTGGGCATCGTGGAGCTGAGCTTTACCGACCCGCAGCCCGGCCTCGCCCAGTACCAGAAGGTGCTGACCGACCCGCTGACCCTGTCGGTGATCGCCCGCACGCTGCGGCTCTGCATCCTCGTCACGCTGGTCTCGGTGACAGCGGCCTACGTGATCACCCTGCTCTGGGTGCGCGGCTCGCCCCTGGTGCGCAGCCTGACAGAGCTCTGCATCATGATCCCGTTCTGGCTGTCGATCCTCAGCCGCGCCTTCGGCTGGCTGGCGATGCTGTCGAACCGGGGCCTGCTGAACAGCTGGATGAAGCACCTCGGGCTGATCGACAGTTCGCTTCAAATGACCCGGAACGAATTCGCGGTGGTCGTCGGCATGGCCCACTACCTGATCCCCTTCGCGATCTTCCCGCTGGCCACCGCCATGCGCAACGTGGACGAACGCGTGCTGACCGCCGCCGACGGCATGGGCGCCTCGCGGGGCCGGATCTTCTGGCAGGTCTTCCTGCCGATGACCCGCAGCGGCATCCTGGGCGCGACACTTCTGGTCTTCGTCTTCTCCATCGGCTTCTACGTCACGCCCGCGCTTCTGGGTGGCGGGCAATCGGTGCTGATCGCCGAGCTGATCTACCTCTGGATCTTCCAGATCCCGCAATGGGGCATGGCCGCCGCGATGAGCGTCGTGCTGATGCTCGCGGTGGGGGGCATCCTCTATGTCCTGATGCGCCGCTACGGGGAGATGGCCAAATGAACCGCCTGCGTCCCGGCCTCGTCGCCACGCTGCTGGCCTCCCTTGTCGCGCTGTTCCTGCTGATGCCGCTGATCGCGGTGGTGCCGGTCAGCTTCACCGCGCGGCGCTACCTCAGCCTGCCGGACGGGCACTGGTCCTGGCGGCACTACGAGGCCCTGTTCAGCGATCCCGACTGGGGCCACAGCCTGCTGACCTCGCTTCAGGTGGACCTGCTCGCCAGCCTTCTGGCGGTGATCCTGGCCACGGCCTTCTGCATCGGCATCTGGATGCTGCGCCCGCGCCTGGCCGGGCTGATGACCGGCGTCGTGCTGCTGCCGATGGTGGCGCCGCCCGTGGTCTCCTCGCTGACGCTGTATTTCTTCCTGACCAGGCTGTCGCAATGGAACAGCATCATCGCCTACGACAAGCTGGGCGGCGTGGTGGTCGCGCATATGGTGATGATCGTGCCCTATGCGGTGGTTGTGCTGATGGTCGCCCTCAGCCAGGTGGACCGCCGCATGGACCTGGCCGCGCAGTCGATGGGCGCCAGCGTGCCGCGCCGGATCTTCGGCGTGATCCTTCCCAACCTGCGCTTCGGGCTGCTGGGCGCCTTCTTCCTGTGCTTCCTGCTGTCCTGGGACGAGATCGGCGTGACCCTCTTCGTCACCTCGGTCGAAACCATCACCCTGCCGCGCCGCATGTGGATGGGCCTGCGCGACAATGTCGACCCGGCCATCGCCGCGCTCTCGGTGATCCTGATCCTGATCGTCACCGTCATCGTGGTCCTGCGTGCGCTGATCCTGCTGCGCCGGGCCCGCAAGGCCGGCTGATCCCAGAACCCCTTCCCGATCCCCCCTTTAAATTGACACGAGGGTGAACCATGCATTTTGGCCTGACCAATGAGCAGGAGATGATCGTCTCCACCGTTCGAAGCTTCGTCGAGAACGAGATCTACCCCCATGAAGCCCTGGTCGAACGCCAGGGCGAGGTCCCCGCCGAGATCGGCGCCGAGATCAAGCGCAAGTGCCTGGAGCTCGGTTTCTACGCCTCGAACTTCCCCGAAAGCGTCGGCGGCCCGGGCCTGAGCCATGTCGATTTCGCCCTCGTCGAACGCGAGCTGGGGCGCGGTTCCATGGCGCTGACGCATTTCTTCGGGCGCCCGCAGAACATCCTGATGGCTTGCAAGGGCGAGCAGATCGAAAAGTACCTGCTGCCGGCGGTGCGTGGCGAACGCATGGATGCGCTTGCGATGACCGAACCCGATGCCGGTTCGGACGTGCGCGGCATGAAATGCCAGGCGGTGCGCGATGGCGGCGACTGGGTGATCAACGGCTCCAAGCATTTCATCTCCGGCGCGGAGCATGCGGATTTCGTCATCGTCTTTGTCGCCACCGGCGTCGATGACACGCCCCGCGGCCCCAAGAAGCGGATCACCTGCTTCCTTGTCGACCGCGGCACCCCCGGTTTCGAGATCGCGCGCGGCTACACCTCCGTCTCCCATCGCGGCTACCAGAACAGCATCCTCTACTTCGACAACTGCCGCCTGTCGGACGCCCAGGTGCTGGGCGAGGTCGACGGCGGCTTCGACGTGATGAACGAATGGCTCTATGCCACGCGGATCACCGTCGCGACCAACTCGGTCGGGCGGGCGCGCCGGGTCTTCGACCATGCGCTTTCCTATGCCGCCGAGCGCAGGCAGTTCGGCCAGCCGATCGGCAGGTTCCAGGGCGTCAGCTTCCAGATCGCCGACATGATCACCGAGATCGACGCCGCCGACCTGCTGACCCTCTCTGCCGCCTGGCGCCTGGACCAGGGGTTGCCCGCCAACCGGGAGATCGCCTCGGCCAAGGTCTATGCCTCCGAGATGCTGGCCCGCGTTACCGATGCCGCGCTGCAGATCCACGGTGGCATGGGTCTGATGGACGAACTGCCCATCGAACGCTTCTGGCGCGACGCCCGGGTCGAACGGATCTGGGACGGCACTTCCGAGATCCAGCGCCACATCATCAGCCGGGAACTTTTCCGGCCGCTGGGCGCCTGACCCATGAGGCCGCTCAGCCGGTTCTTTTCGCCCCGTGCCATCGCCGTGATCGGCGGTGGCACCTGGTGCGAAAGCGTGGTGCGCCAGTGCCGCGCGACGGGCTTTGCCGGAGAGATCTGGCCGGTCCATCCGAAAAAGACCGAGGTCGGCGGCCTGCCCGCCTATCCCGACCTGGCGGCGCTGCCCGGCGTGCCGGACGCGGCCTTCATCGGCGTCAACCGGGAGCTGACGGTCGCCATGGCGGCGGACCTCTCGGCGCGCGGCTGCGCCGGTGCGGTCTGCTTTGCCGCCGGTTTCAGCGAGGCCGTCTCGGAACTTTCCGACGGCGCCGATCTTCAGGCGCAACTGGTCGAAGCCGCCGGAGACATGCGGCTGCTGGGCCCCAACTGCTACGGCATCGTCAATGCGCTGGACGGTGTCGCGCTCTGGCCGGACCGGCACGGTCTGACGCCTCTCGACAGCGGGGTGGCGCTGATCGGCCAGTCCTCCAACGTGCTGATCAACCTGACCATGCAGCGGCGCGGCCTGCCGCTGGCCGCCGTGGTGGCGGCGGGCAACCAGGCGCAGACTTCGATGGCAGAGCTGGGCATCGCCCTGCTTGAGGACCCCCGGATCACCGCCCTTGGCCTGCATATCGAGGGGATCAGCGACCTGCCCGCCTTCGAGGCCCTGGCCAGCCGCGCCGCAGAACTGGGCAAGCCCATCGCGGCGCTGCGCGTCGGCTCTTCCTCCCAGGCACAGGCGGCGGCGGTCTCGCATACCGCGTCGCTTACGGGCAGCAGTGCCGGGGCGGTGGCCCTGCTGAAACGCCTGGGCATCGTCCAGGTCGACACCCCTTCGGAGCTGGTCGAGACGCTGAAGATCCTGCATGTGACGGGCGGGCTGCGCTCGGCCCGGATCGCCTCGGCTTCCTGCTCGGGGGGCGAGGCGTCGCTGATGGCGGATATGGGAGAGGCCTCGGGCGTCGATTTCCCGGCCCTGACCGAGGCGCAGAAAACCGGCCTGCGCGCGGCCCTCGGCCCCCGGGTCGCACTGGCCAACCCATTGGATTACAACACCTATATCTGGGGAGACGAAGAGGCTCTTGCCCGGACTTTCACCGCGCTTTGCACCGCCGACCTGGGCCTGGGCTGCGTGGTGATCGACTATCCCCGGCAGGACCGGTTCACCGCGCCCGATTACGATCAGGTGCTGCGGGCCGTGGCCCGGGCCGGTCGCGCGACCGGCACGCCGATGGCGCTGATCTCGTTGCTGGCCGAGGGTCTGCCCGAAGCCGTCGCAGCCCATGCGCTGGAGATGGGGGTCGTGCCGCTGTGTGGAATGGGCGATGCGCTGCGGGCGATCCGCGCCGCCGCCCAGGCGGGTCCCAGGAGGCGCGGCAACCGCCTGCCCGAGCCGGTGCTGCCCCCCGGCACCGGCCCCGCAGCCGCCCGCCTTTATTCCGAGGCCGAGGCCAAGGCCCTGCTGGAACGGGCGGGGGTCCGCGTGCCGCGCGCCAGCCGCGCCGCCAGCGCCGAGGAAGCCGGAGCCAGCGCCGCCCGGATCGGCTTTCCGGTGGTGCTGAAGGGCGAGGGCATCGCCCACAAGACAGAAGCCGGCGCGGTGGCGCTGAACCTTGCCAGCGCCGCCGCCGTGACCGAGGCCGCCACAAGAATGCCCGCGCAGAGCTTTCTGGTGGAAGAGATGATCACCGGCACCGTGAGCGAGCTGATCCTCGGCGTCACCCGCGATCCCGCCCATGGCTTCGTGCTGACCATCGGTCTGGGCGGCATCCTGACGGAGCTGATCCGCGACACCGTCTCGGTCCTCGTGCCGGCCCCCCGCGAAGAGATCCGCGCGGCGTTGAGGGACCTGCGCACTGCGGCGCTGCTGACCGGCTACCGGGGCCGGGCCCCGGCGGATCTGGAGGCGGTGCTGGACACCGTCATGGCCCTGCAGGAGCTGGTGCGCGCCCATGCCGGGCAGCTTGAGGAAATCGAGATCAATCCGCTGATCTGCCGCGCCGAGGGCGCGGTGGCGGCGGATGCCCTCATCAGGATGGGAGAGACCCCTTGACCCTTTCGAACGTGATCACCGCCCGACGCGGCGCGGTTCTTGAAGTGACGCTGAACCGGCCCAAGGCCAATGCGATCGACATCGCCACCAGCCGCGAGCTGGGCGAGATCTTCACCGCTTTCCGCGACGACCCGGAACTGCGGGTCGCCATCATAACCGGCGCGGGGCCCAAGTTCTTCTGCCCCGGCTGGGACCTGAAGGCCGCCGCCGAAGGCGAGGCCGCAGATGCCGATTACGGCAAGGGCGGTTTCGGCGGCCTGCAGGAACTGCGCGGCTTGAACAAGCCGGTGATTGCCGCCGTCAACGGTATCGCCTGCGGTGGCGGGCTTGAGCTGGCGCTTGGCGCCGACATCATCCTGGCCGCCGACCATGCCACCTTCGCCCTGCCGGAAATCCGCTCGGGTACGGTGGCGGATGCGGCAACCCTCAAGCTGCCGAAACGCATCCCCTATCACATCGCCATGGAACTGCTGTTCACCGGTCGCTGGTTCGACGCCGAAGAGGCGCATCGCTGGGGCCTGGTGAACCGCATCCTGCCCGCCGAGGCGCTGATGCAGGAGGCCCGCAAGATGGCCGACGATCTGGCCGCCGGTCCGCCGCTGGTCCTCGCCGCCATCAAGGAAATCGCCCGCGAGGCCGAGGACATGAAGTTCCAGGATGCCATGAACCGGATCAACGCCAGCCAGTTCGAAACGGTCGAGCGGCTCTACCGCTCCGAGGACCAGAAGGAAGGCGCCCGCGCCTTCGCCGAGAAACGCGACCCGGTCTGGACCGGTCGCTGACCCAGACGACAGGAGACATCATGCCGCTTCAGATGACCCGCAAGCTGTTCCTTACCGCCGCCATCACCGGCGCCGGCGCCACCCAGGACAAGAGCCCGCTGGTGCCGCGCTCTCCCAAGCAGATCGCCGAGGCCGCCATCGACGCCGCCCGCGCCGGGGCCGCCATCGTGCATTGCCATGTCCGCGATCCGCAAACCGGCGCGCCCTGCCGGGACCTCGACTATTACCGCGAGGTGACGGATCGCATCCGCTCCTCCGAGGTGGACGTGGTGCTGAACCTGACCGCCGGCATCGGCGGAGACCTGACCTTCGGCGCGCCGGAAACCCCGATGGACCTGGATGCGCCCAACACCGATATGGCCGGGGCCAGTGCCCGCATGGCGCATATCCGCGCCTGCCTCCCCGAGATCTGCACCCTCGATTGCGGCTCGATGAACTTTGGGGATGGCGATTACGTCATGACCAACACGACGAACATGCTGCGCGCCATGGGCGCCCAGATGACCGCCCTGGGCGTCAAGCCCGAGATCGAGGCCTTCGACACTGGTCACCTGTGGTTCGCCACCCAGCTGGTGAAGGAAGGCGTGCTGGCAGATCCGGCGCTGGTGCAGCTGTGCATGGGCGTGCCCTGGGGCGCGCCGAACGACCTGAACACCTTCCTGGCAATGGTCGGCAACGTGCCCGCCGGCTGGACCTGGTCGGCTTTCAGCCTGGGCCGGGACCAGATGCCCTATGTCGCTGCCGCCGCGCTGGCCGGTGGCAATGTCCGCGTCGGCCTCGAGGACAACCTCTACCTGGATCGCGGCGTGCTGGCGACCAACGCGCAGCTGGTCGAACGCGCCGCCTCGCTTCTGAGCAACATGGGCGCGACGCTGATCGGCCCGGCAGAGGTCCGCGCGCAGCTGGGCCTGGTGAAACGCGCCATGCCGGTGCCGGCATGAGCCGCGCGGCCCTGATTGGCGGCGGTGTCATCGGCGGCGGCTGGGCCGCGCGTCTGCTGCTGAACGGCTGGGATGTCAGCGTCTTCGACCCCGCCCCCGGGGCCGCGGCGCAGATCCGCGCCGTGCTGGAGAATGCCCGGGCATCCCTGCCCGCGCTCTATGATCGCGCCCTGCCCGCAGAAGGCCGCCTGACCCTTTGCGACAGCATCGCAGAGGCCGTCACCGGCGCCGACTGGGTGCAGGAAAGCGTCTCGGAACGGCTGGAGCTGAAGCACCGCGTCTATGCCGAGATCACCCCCCACCTGCCCGAGGGGGGCTTCATCGCCTCTTCGACCTCCGGCTTCAGGGCCTCGGAGCTGGGCGAAAAGGGGGCGCCCGTCGTGGTGGTGCATCCCTTCAACCCCGTCTACCTGCTGCCCCTGGCCGAGGTCTCGGGCCCCGAGGACTTGCGCGCCCGGGCGATACCGGTGATCACCGACCTGGGCATGTTCCCGCTGGAGCTGGAAACCGAGATCGACGCCTTCATCGGCAACCGCTTCCAGGAAGCGGTCTGGCGCGAGGCGCTGTGGATGCTGAAGGACGGCATCGCCACCACCACGCAGATCGACGATGCCATCCGCATGGGCTTCGGGCTTCGCTGGGCGCAGATGGGCCTGTTCGAGACCTACCGCATCGCAGGCGGGGCGGACGGGATGGCCAGCTACATCGCGCAGTTCGGCCCTCCCTCCACTGGCCCTGGTCGAAGCTGACCGACGTGCCCGAACTGGACGCGGATCTGATCGCGACGATCAGCGCCCAGTCCGATGCCCAGTCGGGGCACCTGAGCATCGCCCAGCTGGACCGGCTGCGCGACGACAATCTGGTCGCCATCCTGCGCGGGCTGCGCCATTGCGGCAGCGGCGCCGGTGGCGTGATCCTGCGCCACGAGGCCCAGTTGCCCGCGCTGGACGAACAAGACGGCCTGCCGGTCACCTCGCGCCGCGCGGTGCCGGTCACCTGGACGGACTACAACGGCCACATGAACGAAGCCGCCTATCTGGAACTGGGCAGCTGGGCCACCGACGGGCTGATGAAGCTGATCGGGGCGGATGCGGCCTATGTGGCTTCGGGCAAGAGCTTTTTCACCGTCGATACCCGCATCCGCTATCTGGCCGAGGTGCATCGCGACACGCAGCTGACGGTGACGACCCAGGTGCTTGAGGCGCAGGGCAAGAAGATGCGGCTGTTCCACCGGGTCTGGCTGCCGGATGGCACCCTGGCCACGACGCTGGAATGCCTGATGCTGCACACCGACCTGACCACCCGGCGCGCCAGCAGCCCCGAACCCGCCATCGCCGCCGCCCTGAGCTCCCTCGCCCAGGCCCATGCCGGCCTCCCCGCCGAAGGCGCGGGCGGCGCGGTGGGCCAGCGCCCCTGATCCCCGGACCCAAGATGACGCCAGAAGAGCAACAGACCCGCGAGGACCTGGCCGCCTGCTACCGGCTGGCCGCCCTGCACCGCTTCACCGACCTGATCTACACCCATATCACCGCCCGCATTCCCGGCCAGGAGGGGCATTTTCTGATCAATCCCTACGGCTGGCGTTGGGAAGAGATCACCGCCTCCTCCCTGGTCAGGATCGACACCGAGGGCCGCAAGCTCGACGGCAGTCCGCACCGGGTCAATCCGGCCGGCTTCACCATCCATTCGGCGCTGCACATGCATCGCCATGACGCCGCCTGGATCATGCATACCCATACCCGCGCGGGCGTCGCCCTGTCCTGCCTCGAAGAGGGGCTGCTGCCGCTCAACCAGATCTCCCTCCAGTTCCACAACCGCGTGGCCTACCACGATTTCGAGGGCATCTCGCTGGATCCGGAAGAACGTCAGCGCCTCGTCGCGGACATGGGGGATCACCCGGTCATGGTGCTGCGCAACCACGGGCTGATCGCCACCGGGCGCTCTGCCGCCGAGATGTTCTCGAACATGTTCTACCTGGAGCGCGCCTGCGAGATCCAGCTGGCCGCCACCGCCAGCGGTCGCCCGCTGCGCCTGATCGAAGACAGCATCGCGGACCGGGTGCATGGCCAATACGTGCAGATGAACGAGGAAGACGGCGACCTGGCGCTGGAATGGGCGGCGCACCTGCGCTCTCTCACCGGCCTGGCCAGCGATTACCGGAGCTGACCCCGGGGCGCGCGGCGGCAGGAAATCGTTGGAAACCGCAGGCAGCGCCCCAGATTACCCCGGGAACGGACCGACCCCGGCCCCGACAGCAAGACGAAAGGACATCCCTTGAAACAGATGACCCTCAGGGCGCCCGGTGGGCTGGACAACCTCGTGCTGGAAGACGCGGAGGACCCTGCCCGCCCCGGCCCCGGAGAGATCACCGTGCGGCTCCATGCGACCTCGCTCAACTACCATGACTACCGGGTCTGCGCGGTTCAAGGCGCCCTGCCCGACGGTCGTATCCCCATGGCCGACGGCGCCGGCCTGGTCGAGGCGGTGGGCGATGGGGTCACGGCCCTGCGTCCCGGCGATGCCGTGGTCTCGTGTTTCTTCCCGGACTGGCAGGAGGGCGACAGGCGCCCGCACGACTTTTCCGGCACGCCGGGCGACGGGCGCGACGGCTATGCCCGGGAACGCGTCACCCTGCCGGCCAGCTGGTTCACCGCCGCCCCGCAGGGCTGGAGCCACGCGGAAGCCGCCACCATCACCACCGCCGGGCTGACGGCCTGGCGTGCGCTGGTGGTCGATGGCGGGCTGAAGGCGGGGGATACCGTGGCGGTGCTGGGCACCGGCGGCGTCTCGGTCTACGCGCTGCAACTGGCCAAGGCGATGGGGGCCCGGGTCATCGCCACCTCCTCCTCGGATGCCAAGCTGGACCGGCTGAGCGCCCTCGGGGCTGATCACGTGATCAACTACCGCACGACACCGGACTGGGGCGCCGAGATGCAGCGCCTGACCGGCGGGCGCGGCGTCGATCTGGTGGTCGAGGTCGGAGGCCCCGGCACCCTGGCGCAGTCCATCGTGGCCGGGCGGCCCGGCGCGCATCTGGCACTGATCGGCGTGCTGACCGGGCGCGACGGCAAGATCCCGACGGCCCTGCTGATGGCGCGCCAACAGCGGCTTCAGGGCCTCATCGTCGGTTCGCGCCAGCACCAGCTGGATTTCGTGCGGGCGCTGGAGGCCCTGAGGATCCGTCCGGTGATCGATCGCACCTTCGACCTGCCCGATCTGGCCGCGGCCTTCCGCCATCAGGAAAGCGGCGCGCATTTCGGCAAGATCTGCGTGCGGATCTGACCCGGCTGCCGGCAGCGTTTCCGGGGGCCCGCTCAGCCGCCCAGGACCCAGGGCGCGACCAGCCCCCCGGAAACGCAGTCCTCCCAGAAGGCGAGGGGGATCGTCTCGGCGTAGCTGGCCAGCGTGCTGTGGACATGATGCAGGGTCTTGGTGGACCACAGCACCGAAACCACGCAGTCCTGCAGCAGCCCGAAGCGGATGATCGCGGCCCCCTCGCTGACGCCGTGGCGGGTGCAGATCTCTGCCAGCCGTGCCCGGAGCGGCGCGTTCGCCTCGCCGTAGAAGGCGCTGTTTCCGAAAGGAGAGGCGCTCAGCACCGCGATGTCGCGGGCCCGGCAGGCGGCCATCACCTCCTGCGCGCCGGCATGATCCACCAGCGACAGCCCTCCTGCGAAAAGCAGGATGTCGATGTCGAACCCCTCGAGGATGCGCATCGCGATCGCGGGCGTGTTGGCCCCCACCCCCACCATCCGCAGCAGCCCTTCCTCGCGCAGCTTCATCAGCGCGGGCATCCCGGTCTCCATCGCGCAGTCAAGGCCATTCGGACAGACGCTGAGCCCGTGCATGAAGGCAATGTCGGCACGGGTAATGCCCATCCGGTGCAGCGAGCTTTCGAAGGAATTGCGGATGCCGGCCTCGGAATAGTCGCAGATCGGCTTGAAGGCGAGGTTCTGGCTGTAGACCGAAGGGATCGGCACCCGCGTGCCATGGGCATCAAGGTCGATCCCCACCTTGGTTGACAGCAGGTAACTGTCGCGCGGCTTCCAGCGCAGCTGTTCGCCCAGGCGATGCTCGCACAGCCCGCTGCCGTAGAAGGGCGCGGTATCGTAGTAGCGCACGCCCGCCTCCCAGGCGGCCTCGAAGACGTCGCGCACCTCGGCCTCTCCGGCGGCGCCCACCGCCTCGCCCCAGCGGGCCGCGCCCAGCGACAGCTCGCTGAAGGTCAGGCCGGAGCGCCGGTGCAGGCGGGTCTTCACGCGGGCGGGGGTCTTGGGCGGCAGGGTCTGGATCTGGCTTTGGGTCATGGGGTCTCGGTCTCTGCGGCACGGCCTGTGCGGTTGATGAAATCGGGGGCGTAGAACGGGGTCGGCGCCAGCTCGTGCTCGCCCTCCCAGCGTCTGAGCTGCCCCAGAACGGCGTCGAATTCCTCGGCGAAGAGCTTCTGGCAGACCCGCGCGGCCAGCCAGTGACCGCCCGCGCTCAGCGTCGGCACGTCGAGCGAGAGGTTGCCCACGCTCAGGAACCCCGCGGCGTTGAACAGATGCACCCGCTCCAGCCCGGCCAGGGTATGCCCGGGCTTTTCCAGAAGCTCGAAATGGCGGCCGAGGTAGGGCATTCGCAGCAGATGCTCCGCCCCGGGGCGCGGCGGCACGAAACAGTCGCCCCAGAGCCGGATCGCTTCGTGGAGCCCGGCAAACAGCGGCTCCTGCATCAGGTCCACCCGGAAGCCGGTGCCGAGGATCAGGAAATCGTAGGCCTTTTCCTCTCCGGTCGAGATCCGCGCGCTCAGCCCCTCCGCCGTCGGCACCGCATGGGTGATCCGGGTGCCGAAGCGGATGACAAAGCCCGGATGCCGGCAGGTGCGCAACACGGTTTCATGCGGGGGCGGGGCGGGCATGCTGTCCAGATAGGTCGTCAGCGTCCAGCGCTGCGCATCATCCAGATCCATCCAGCCCTCGGCAAAGCCCGCGTTGGAATGCGCCCGGCCCTTGTTGACCTGCGGCAGGGCCAGACGGCGGCAGAACATCTCGACCGAGGCGGCGCCGGCTTCCAGCGCCGTCGCGGCATTGTCCCAGGCCGAGGCCCCGGCCCCGATCACCGCCACGCGCCGGCCCCGCAGCGCGGCAAAGTCGATCTCCTGGCTGGTATGGGCGGCGCGCCCGGTCGACAGCAGCGCCGGATCGACGCCCGCCGGCAGGCTCCAGCCGCCGGTGGCAGCCCGGCCCGTGGCCACTACCACGCGCTTGGCGTAAAGGGTGCGGCCATCCTCGCAGTCCAGCGCCACGTGATCGGCGGCGGGCCGCAGCGCCGTGACCGCGACCCCGCTCTGCATCGGCAGCGCCAGCGTGCGGCGCACCCAGGCGATGTAATCGACCCAGACCGCGTTCGGCACCTTGTAGAGCGCCTCCCAGGCGGCCTTGCCGAAGGTCGCCTCGTACCAGGCCGGAAAGGTCAGGGCCCCGGTCCCGAGAGAGATCCCCGGCAGTGTCTTCGGAGAGCGCAGCGTCGGCATCCGGGCATAGGTGGTCCAGGGCCCCTCCCGGCCTTCCGGGTTGCGCTCGAGGATCAGGATATTGCGCAGGCCGCGCGCCCAGAGCTCTGCGGCACAGGACACGCCGTACATGCCGCCGCCGATCACCACGGCATCCAGAAGCGGCTGGCCGTCCGGCCCGGGGCGCGGCACGGTCCATTCGGCACCGGGCAGGCCCAGCTGGCGCAGCTGCCGGGCCACGGCGGCCTCAGCGGCCCCCGGCACCGCGTGGGCGCTGTCCATCGACATGTCGTTCGGCAAAGAATGCATGGTCCTGTTCCTGTCGCAGCCCGGCACACGCCCCGGGTCAAGGCATCGGCTTAGGGTCGTTTTCCCTGCAATCGCAGCGGCATGGCCCGTCGGGATCGACCTTAGGAGCATTGTTCCGCAAAAAGTCTGCAATCTGCGCCGGGAACCGCGGCCCCGATGCGCGGGGTTTCGAAATTTGCGCCGAACTGCGACCGAATTGATGCGTCCTGCCTGGATTGCCCACAAAATGCTCACGTCTTTGCGGGGTCGCACCGGAAAATCGCCTCATCGGAGCCATACCGCTTTCAGCGTGCACGGGAACCGGCAGCGCGCCGCACCCGCCTGGGGCGCCGACCTGCGGCTCTGCTGGGCAGGCGCCCGGGTGGCGGACGTTTTGCGGGACCCGGCGATTGCAGCCCTCTGCCGAACGCGGTCTAACCGGGACCTGACAGCGCAGAACGAGGCAGGACATGACCGCAGCCGCTCCCTTCCAGGTCCAGACGACGAAATTCCCGGTGCGGGCGCGGGGCGGCATCGTCACCGCGAACCATCCGCTTGGCGCCGCCGCCGGGGCCGAGATGCTGGCGGCGGGCGGCAATGCCGTAGATGCCGCCGTGGCGACGCTGCTGACCCTGACGGTGGTCGAGCCGATGATGGTGGGGATCTGCGGCGGTGGCCTGGCCCATGTCCGCCTGCCCGATGGCACGCATGAGGTCATCGACGGCCTGTCCGCCGCCGGAGAGCGCGCCGACCCGGCGATGTTCACGCCGGTCTCGGACCATCCCGCCCGCTATATGGAGGCCGAGGGCCGGCTGAACGACATCGGCCGCGCCGCCGTTGCCGTGCCCGGCAGCCTGGCCGCCTGGGCCATGATGCATGACCGCCACGGCCGCCTGCCCTTCGCCGATCTGGTGCAGCCGGCGATCCGCCACGCGCGCGGCGGCTTCAAGGTCACGCATTACCTGGCCGGCGCCCTGCACGACAGCCTGGCCTACATGGGCGACGCCATCGACCCGGCCTTCGCCGCGATCTTCCTGCCCGGCGGCAAGCCCCTCGCCCCAGGGGATGTCCTGATCCAGGAAGACTATGCCCGCAGCCTTGAGGCCATCGCCGCCGCGGGCGCCGCCGCCCTGCATGGCGGGAGGCTGGGGCAGGCGCTGGTCGATACGCTGGCAGAGGGGCCGCTGCCCGCCGCCCGGCTGACCCTGGCCGATCTGGAAGGCTATGCGCCGCAGGTGCTGGCGCCGATCCGGGGGCACTACCGGGGGCTGGATGTCTACGGGCCGCCGCCGCCGGCGTCCTCGGGCGTGCATGTGCCGCAGATGCTGAACATGCTGGCGCAGTACGACCTTTCCGCCATGGCCTATGACGCACCGGAGCGGCTGCACCTGCTGGGCCAGGTGATGCGCCGCACCTTCCGCGACCGCAACCGCTACAGCGGCGATCCGCGCTTTGTCGATGTGCCGGTCGAACGGCTGATCTCCGAAGGCTACGCGCTGGAATGCCTGGCCGAGCTGGACGCCGAAGATCCGCTGATGCCCGAGCGCGCGGGCCGCGAAAGCACCGACACCACCCATGTCACCATTGCCGATGGATCGGGGATGATCGTCTCGGCCACCTTCACGATCAACGGGCTGTTTGGCGCCAAGTTCGTGGTGCCCGGCACCGGGATCATCCCCAACAACTACAACTGGAATTTCGATCCCCGCCCCGGCAAGGCGCTTTCGGTCGTGCCGGGCAAGCGGGTGCCGACCTCCATGGCGCCGCTGATCCTGACCCGGGACGACCGCCCGGTGCTGGCGCTTGGCCTGCCGGGCGCGACGCGGATCTTCCCCTCCGCCATGCAGGCGATCCTGAACATCGTCGATCATGGCATGGATCTGCAGACGGCGGTCGAGGCACCCCGGGTCTGGTCCCAGGGTCAGGAGCTTGAGCTGGAGCCGGCCTTCCATGCCCTCGCGCCGCGGCTGGAGGCGCTTGGCAACACGGTGAAGCTGGTGCGTCACATCGGCGGCGGGCTGAACGCGATCCGCTTCCATCCCGATGGCACGATGGAGGGCGCCTGCTGCTGGCGCGCCGATGGCACCGTGCTGGGTCTGGGGGGCGGACGGGCCGCAGAAGGCGTGCGCTTTGCCATCACCGCGCCCGACAGCGATCCCGACTGAGGCCCCTCAGCCCGGGTGATCGAGGCGATAGCCGCGCCGGCGCTTCACCGCCGCCAGCCGCAACAGCTCCGAGATCGCCCGGCCCTCGTCCGAGAAGCACTGCACCATGACCTTGCCGGGATAGCCGACCCGCCCCCATTCCCGAACCAGGCTGGCGCCTCCGAACAGGTCGCGCTGCACCGTGATCCGGTAGTAGCGCAGGATATTGCGCGGCGGCTCCACCCTCAGCAGGCTGAGGCTGGTGGGAAAGACATCGAACTGGCTGTCGGTGGCGGGCGTCATTCTCGGGTCCATCGGCGGGACCCCATGATAGCAGCCGCAACGCCAAGCGCCATGCCCGTCACGCCGAATTGCGCCCATCAGTCGCGGAATTCCGGTCCCTGCGCTGCGTATCCCGCGGGCGGGGGGCCGCACGCGAAGGGATTGCAGGGGCGGCGCTGCCCCGCAGAGGCTTGCGCCGGGCCCGGGGCTGGTCTTCAGTCGCCCCCGAAGACAAGAAGACCGGAGCCCGCGATGACCGTTGCCATCTACATCCCCTCGGACGAGTCCAGCCAGGAGTGGCGCGACCGCCTCGCCCGGCTTCTGCCGGAGATGACCGTGCAGACCTTCGAAGAGGTGACCGACCCCGCCGCCGTGCACTATGCCGTGGTCTGGAAACCGCCGACCGGCGCCATCGCGGGCTTTGCCAACCTCAGGGCCGTCGTCTCGCTCGGGGCGGGGGTCGATCACGTGCTGGAGGACCGCGAACTGCCCGCCCACCTGCCGATCATCCGCACCGTGGGCACCGATCTGACGCAAAGGATGCGGGAGTTCGTGGCGCTTCAGGTGCTGCTGCACCATCGCCGCCTGCCCGAGGTTCTGGCCCGCCAGCGTGCCCATGTCTGGGAAAAGCTGGTGACGCCGCCGGCACCGCGCCGGGTCGTCGGGGTGATGGGGCTGGGCAATATCGGCGCCGCCTCGGCGCAGGCCCTCGCCGGGCTGGGCTTTGACGTGCGCGGCTGGGCACGCAGCCCGCACGAGATCGCGGGCGTCACCTGCTTTGCCGGGGAAGACGGCCTTGCCCCCTTCCTGGCGGGTTGCGAGATCCTGGTCTGCCTGCTGCCGCTGACCGAGAGCACCCGGGCCATCCTGAATGCCGCGCTTTTCGCGCAGCTGGCGCCGGGGGCGGTGGTGATCAACCTGGCGCGCGGCCCGCATCTGGTGGTGGCGGACCTGCTGGAGGCGCTGGCCTCGGGGCAGCTCTCCGGCGCCAGCCTCGATGTCTTCGAGACCGAGCCGCTGCCTGCGGATGACCCCCTCTGGGACCATCCGCAGATCATCGTGACGCCGCACGTTGCCTCCTTCATCGATGCCGAGACCGGCAGCCGGCTCGTGGCCGCCAATATCGCGCGCTTCGAGGCCGAGGGCAGCGTGCCCGACCTGGCCGATGCCGGGCGCGGCTACTGAGCGGCCCTAGGGCCTGAGGCTCTGGCCGAGGCGCGGCGCCACCGGCCAGAGCAGCAGCATCAGCACGGCGAGGATGGCGAAATGCGCCTCGGCCAGGGTGCTGTAATCATAGTGTTGCGCCAGCAGGCCGATGACCAGCACGGACCCGGCCGCCAGCGCATAGGTGATCGCCGCATAGAGCGAGGCCAGCCGCCCCTGCCGTGCCGGGCTGGTGCCATGGGTGATCAGCACCAGCGAGAGGCGGTAGCTCATGCCGCCCATGTAGCCCAGCAGCGCCGCGCCCGGCACCACCAGCAGGCCAAGGCCGGTGCGCGCGGCCAGGATCACCAGCGCCAGGCCGACCGCCCCTGCCAGCATCCCGTGCGAACGCGGCAGGCGCACCGCCAGCCAGGGGCTGCCGACCTGACCGGCAAAGCTGAAGACCAGCATCACGGGCACCGCCAGCGCTTGTGCCAGCGGCTGCCCGGCATGGGCAAAGAGCGTCGGCGAGAGCACGATGGAAGACGACAGCGCGATCCAGGCCACGCAGCCCGTCACCAGCCGCAGGATGTGGCGGCCCAGCACCGCCGTTACGCCGCCCGCCTCGCCGGAGGGGCGGACATCGCGGGCGTTCTGGCTGCGCCGCGCCCAGAGGACCAGCGCCAGCGGCACCAGCAGCACCAGACAGATCAGCGCATGCAGCCGGAAGGTCAGGTGCACCGCCGCATCCCCGAAGGACCACAGCATCATCTGGGAGCCGATGGTACCGATGATGGCCCCCGCAAGGTTGCCGGTGGCCGAAAGGCCCCGCCCCCGGTCGCCCAGCACCGCCGTCACCAGCGCAGCCGAAGCCCCGGTGCCGCACCCGCCCGAGATCCCGGCCAGCACCCGGCCCGCCAGAATGCCCCAGGTCGTCCCGGTCGAGAGCAGCAGGTCGCCCGCCATCGCCAGCACCAGCGCCGCGCAGAGCATCTGCGGCGCCCGGCCCGCCGGACCCGGACGCGCCGCCCAGACCAGCGTCACGATCAGCGCGCCCACGTAGACCGAGAAGGTCAGCGTCAGCTCCAGCGGGGAAAAGCCCAGCTCGGTATTGTAGACGGGCAGCAAGGGCGTGGTGGAGTTGGTGCCCGCCAGCAGCAGGCTGAAGGCCATGGCCGCCAGCCCGCCCTGCGCCAACGACAGGCTGCGCGCGCCGATCCGCGCCGGCAGGCTGCCGGCAGAGCCATCGAGAAGCGCCATGTCAGCACCCCGGTCCGGAAAGCGGGCGCGGGGCGCGAAGCGGGTGCAGCGGGCAGGTCATGGGAGGTCCTTCCAGTGAGTCTTGCCGCCGGCATAGACCGAAGCCCGGGCCGCTGCCACGCACGCCCGGGTTCGTCGCAGGCCCGGACCCGCTCTGCCCCGGGCGCGGCGGGCAAGAAACAGGCACCGGGCCGGGCGATCCTGCCGGCGGTTGCTATCCTTCAGACGAACCGGGGCCCTCAGAAGTACTGGGGATAGCGGGCGCGGATATCCTCGATCTGGGCCAGGGTCCCGGAGAGATGTTCCCGCACCGCCGCCTCGGCGCCCGGCACATCGCCCGCGCGGATCGCCGCCAGGATCTGGCGGTGGCACAGGATGATCGAGGAGGGCTTGCCCGGGTCGGGAAGGTTGAGGTTGCGCAGCCGGTCGATATGGCCGGAGCGCGCGGTGATCAGGTCCCACAGGGTCTCGACCCCGACAAGACCGCAGAGCGTGCGGTGGAAGCTGCGGTCGAGCACGAAGAACTCTCCCATGTCGCCGGCTTCGCGCGCGCGTTCCTGGCGCTGAAGAATCGTCTCGATCTCGGGGAGGACGGCAGGATCATGGGCCTGCGTCAGGCGCCGGGTCACCTCCAGCTCGACCGAGAGGCGCAGGAACTGGGTTTCCCGGGCATGGTCGATGTCGATCCGCGACACTTCGGTCTTGGACTGCGGGAAGATCAGCAGCAGGCCTTCCTCGGCCAGGCGCTGCATGGCCTCGCGCACCGGGGTCTGGCTGACGCCGTAGGTTTCGGAGACCTCGGTGCGCGACAGCGATTGCCCGGGCAGGAGTTGCAGGGACACGATGCGGTCCCGCAGGGCCGCATGGACCTGCTGGCTGGCCGAAATGCGCTTGATCGGGCTGGGTCCGACAGAGGACCGCACGTCCCCGACCATCAGGTCCGAGGGGGTGGAACCGCTCATTTTCAGGATTTCCATCCTCAGGAAGTTTCTCTTGGCGGAAATCTACAACGGGCTTGCGTGGAATGCACTAATATATTAATGCATGAGTTGAGCGGAATTTACTGAGACCGCTTCAAGGGAGGACATCATGAAACTTACGCTGACGGCGCTTCTTGCCGCCACTGTTGCCATGCCTGCGGCCATCGCATCGGCCCAGACGCTCAACATCCAGACCTCGTTCAACGCGGGCGATTTCTCGACCCAGTTCCTGACCGACAAATGGCTGCCGAAAATCGAGGAGATGACGGACGGCCGGATCAAGATCGTGCTGACGCCGAACGGGTCGGTCGTGCCGGCGCGCGAGACCCCCGAGGCGGTGGCTGCGGGCGTGCTGGACGGCGACTTCACCTCGGTGAACTACTTCGCGGGCCTGGAGCCTGCCTACGCGATCATGGGCGACCTGATCTCGGGCTATGACACCCCGGAGCAGATGCTGGGCTTCTGCAAGGACGGCGGCGGCGAGGCGATGATGCAGAAGGCTGCGGATTCGGTCACCGGCGGCGAGGTCCACGTTGTGGCCTGCGGTCCCTACTCCAAGGAATCCCTGCCCGCCCGCGTGCCGATCAACACCTTCGAGGACCTGGCCGGCAAGAAGATCCGCTCGCCCGAGGGCCTGGCCGCAGCCGTCTTCAAGGCCGCCGGTGCCTCGCCCGTGTCGATCCCCTTCTCGGAAGTCTACGGCGCGCTGGAAAAGGGCATCGTCGATGCTGCCGACGCCTCGGCCTACGTGAACAACTCCACCTCGGGCCTGCACGACGTGGCGCCCTACCCGCTCTACCCGGGCATCCACTCCATGCCCTCGATGCAGTTCACCATCAACGAGGAAACCTGGGAGAAGATCTCTCCCGAGGATCAGAAGGCGCTGCATGACTGGTGGTACGACGCCATGTTCGCCATGGCCAAGGAAACCGCGCGGCTCGACAAGGAGCTGGCAGAGCGCGACGAGGCCGGCGGCAAGATCCACGTGATCAACTGGGCCCAGGCCGACCGCGACAAGATGCGTGATGTTGCCCGCAAGCAGTGGGAAGAATACGCCAAGAAGTCGCCGCTGGCGCAGGAAGCGCTGGATGCGAACCTCAAGTACATGACCGAGATCGGCCTCTTCAAAGAGTGATCCGCCGGCCGCGCCCCGCTCCCGGGCGCGGCCCTTCCCCACATTCCCGGAGGGTGCCATGAAGAACCTTCTGGCCCGCTACGCCCGATGGATGGACCGCATCAGCGTCTTCATCGGCCAGGGCTGCTCTATCCTGTTTTTCGCCTGTATCCTGATCTCGGCCGCCGAGGTCGTGCTGCGATACGGCTTCGACCGCCCCTCCGACTGGTCCACCGAGATGTCGATGACACTCTGTGCCTCGGCCTGGGTGCTGGCGGTCGGCTACGTGACGGAACGCAACCGCCACATCTCGATCACCATGCTGGAACTCGTCGTCGGGCCGAAGGTCTGGCACTGGTTCCGCCTGTTCCAGATGCTGATCAGCTTCGGCGCGGTCTTCGTTCTGACCCTGGCGCTGTGGAAACCCGCCATGAAGGTGCTGTCGCGGACCGAGTATTCCGGCACCGCCTTCAACTCCATCCAGCCCACCATCTTCAAGACCATCATCATCGTGGGCTGCGTGATCTACCTGGCCCAGCTTCTGGCCAACATCATCCGCTGGTGCCAGAAAACCGAAGGAGACATCAGCGTTGGGCATTGAATTCATTACCCTTCTGATCGTCCTGTCGCTGCTGGCGCTGATGGCGCTTGGCGTGCCGCTGGGCGTCACCACCCTGACCGTCTCTCTGGGCACGGCGCTGCTGTATTTCGGCGAGCGCGCAGGCTTCTTCATCGTCGCCGCCAACGTCGGCGAGGTGCTGCACAAGTACGAGCTGATCGCGGTGCCATTCTTCGTCTTCATGGCCAACGTGCTGGAACGATCAGGGATCGCCAAGACACTGTTTGACTCCATGGCGATCATGGGCGGGCGCTTCCGCGGCTCGGTCGGCGTGCAGACCTGCATCGTCGCCGTCGTGCTGGCCGCCATGTCCGGCATCATGGGCGGCGAGATCGTCATGCTGGGCCTGATCGCCCTGCCGCAGATGCTGCGCCTGGGCTACGACAAGAAGCTCTCGATCGGCATCATCTGTGCCGCCGGCGCCCTGGCCACGCTGATCCCGCCCTCGGTGGTGCTGATCATCTACGGCCTTGCCGCTCAGGTCTCGATCACCAAGCTCTTCGCGGCCTCCGCCGGCCCCGGCGTGCTGCTGGCCGCCCTCTACATCGGCTACATCCTGCTGCGGGTTCGCCTGAACCCCTCCATGGCGCCGATCTACGACATTCCCGAAACCGGCCTGCCCTTCATGCAGCGCCTGAAGTTCATGAAGGGCGTCATCCTGCCCGCGATCCTGATCGGCTCCGTGCTGGGCGTGATTTACTCAGGCATTGCCACCGTCACAGAGGCCGCGGCCATCGGCGCCGTCGGCGCGGTGGTCATCGCCGGCATCCGCAAGGAACTCAGCTGGCGGATGCTGCGCGACAGTATGCGCCAGACGGTGCTGACCGTCGGTTCGATCATCTGGCTGGTGCTGGGCGCGGTCTCGCTGATCGGCATCTACAACCGGATCGGCGGCGGGGAATTCCTGCGCGGCGTTCTGACCGGCCTCGACGTCGCCCCCATCGTCGTCATCATCGTCATGATGCTGATCGTCATGGTTCTGGGCACCTTCCTGGAGTGGATCGCCATCCTCTTCATCACCGTGCCGATCTTCGCCCCCGTGGTGGTGGCGCTCGGCTACGACCCGGTCTGGTTCGGCGTGCTCTTCGCCATGAACATTCAGATCTACTACCTCTCGCCGCCCTTCGGACCCGCCTGCTTCTTCCTGAAGTCCGTGGCCCCAAAGGAGATCGAGCTGCAGGACATCTTCCTGGCCGTGCTGCCCTTCATCGGGCTCCAGGCGGTTGGTCTGCTGCTGGTGCTGTTCATCCCCGACCTGGCGCTCTGGCTGCCCTCGATGCTGAACTGAGGAGACCGATCCGATGACCGAAGACGACAAATACAAGCTGACCCGTCAGGACGAGGACATCTCGGCCCCCGAGTACGAGGCCGAGGAAAAGGCCGAGTACTACGATTTCGGCAACTGGCCCGAGGTGTTCGGGCTGGCCCTGGCCGCCCTGCTGTTCTGGCTCAGCTTCGCATTCACGGGATAAGACGACATGACACGCAAGAAACCTGAAGATCTCCGTTCCGGGCGCTGGTTCTCTCCGGATGACCTGCGCAGCTTCGGGCACCGTTCGCGGATGATGCAGCTGGGCTATTCGGAGGAAGAGTTCCGCGACAAGCCCGTGATCGGCGTCCTGAGCA
>NZ_JAHIAB010000012.1:188182-190311 GCF_018760365.1 Pseudooceanicola endophyticus | reverse complement strand
TTCAAAAGTCCCATGTGGATCACTCCGGAATCCCCCGCTGCAAGCTGCGTCGCGGGGAGGGTCACATGGGTCAATTCTCAATGGAAATTACGCGCGCTCCCGGGTCAGTTCTGGGTGGAAATCAACACAAACACAGGGTACGCGCGATTGCTGCCCTCACCGTCCTCAATACGAGATCCCAAATCCCAAGCAGAAGGCCCGAACATTATCTACGAGGTCAGATTGACTGCCTCAACGGCTCAGTCAGAGAGAGGTTTTTCCGCCTGGGCTCACCCCCTCGAAGAAGGGGCGATAGGGTTAGCCATGATTGACCACGGCGTGTACGGTGGCCGTGCAGCACCTCGACCTGGCGCAGCTTGGTGACAATATCTTCCGGCTTCTCTCGCTTTCCAGCCATTCTGTCGTCCTCCTGTTAACCGAAATCTTATCCGACTTCACGCTTCATGGGGGGACCACTTCAAAGGGGCTGGCTCAACCCGACGGATCATTTCGAGGACATGCGTATCGAAATCCGGGATGAAGTCCTTGTGCATGAACGCCTGGAGCGTCTGTTCGATAAGGCCTCGGCTTGCGTCCATCAACGCCCGAGCGGAAACAGGTTCCAATCCTTCCTTGTCGGGGTATAGAAAGTCCGATGCGACATAGTCCCCCTGCCCCGTGTTCAGCCATTCCTGCGCGGAAGCGATGCGATCCTCCCCGCGATCCCGACCAAAATCCGCCCCCTCGGCGCCGGGTTTTCGAGCGAAAAGAGGGGCTCTTTGGTTCTGGTTCCGGCCCCATCAGAGGGACCTTTTACGACGCGTTCCGGCCCGGTTTGGGGAGCGGAAGGAACATGCTTTCGGAAAAAATTACGGAGCAACTTCACCTCCGTGAGCGATCAGATATTCCATCTCGGTGAAGGTCGAACGCCAGAAACTGACACGTCGGCGCAGGCTCACCGCACGCTGTTCAATGTCCCAGAGTGCCCCGCGCAGAGGGTCATCTTAGACCTTGAAAATGCGCTGCGGGTCCTTCTGATCCTTACGCCCCGTGACCTTCTTGGTGAACCTCTGCTTCGCCCCTGGACCTGCCGGGTGAACGAGGACATCTCCACTCAGACCAGCCGAAATCCGAAGGCCTGACAGGTGTTCCTGACGCTCAGCAACAGCGGCTGCTTGCGTTTGTACACCGCGTCGTAGGTCTTGATCAGCTCGTAGGCTTCATCCTTCAGGTCGACCGCCAAGTCGCGCCGGAAAGCTTCGATCTCCTCCCGGCCTTCCAGGGCCGCCCGAGCCGTTCCGATGTCGTGTTGAGAATTTACGTCAAGAACCATCCATTTTTTCCCTGAAATCAGCGATTTGTAGAGAGGCCCGCAGGCTGCGGAAAGACGGCCAAAATCCGGCGCTCAAGCGCTCGGAACAACCAAAACCCGGGGTCCTGCGCCCCTCTTTCCCTGGCGCCTCATGTCACCAATAAGCCGAGTAAAGAAGGGTGTTTCTGGGCCTCGCCGACAATGACTTCAGCCCCCCCTTAAAAATGGACAATGACTTCAGCACCCCCCCCTAAAACAACAAACTACTGGTAGTGACTTCACACCCCCCCTAAAAACGGACAATGACTTCAGGCACCCCCCTGAAATCGTTCTTTCATCCGGCTCGGGATCGGTGATACGCTGGTCCCCGGGAAGGCGCACGACCGGCCAGGCCGGCGTGCTTCTCCGGGCGCAAACCGGAAAATCTCCCGAAATCTCCCAATCGACACCTCGGCATTGGTCGAGAATACCTCAAAATGGCGCGGAGAGCGCCGCCAGAGGGCCATCTCTTGCTTTTTCGACCCCAGACACCGGTCGACTAAAGAAGGGCGCTCAGCGGGCCTCTCCGGGTCATTTTGAGAATTCGCCCGGATCAGGGCCTCAGCGATCCCGACCGGGATGATTTGAGGGCATTCGGGGGCAAAACCGGCGTCCATTTTCGAAATCCCCGAGATCAGCACCGGCCTGACTGCCGACACTGGTCCGAGCGGTGACAAACCCGACAAACCCGACAAACCCGACAAACCCGACAAACCCGACAAACCCGACAAACCCGACAAACCCGACAAACCCGACAAACCCGACAAACCCGACAAACCCGACAAACCCGACAAACCCG
>NZ_JAHIAB010000012.1:0-188172 GCF_018760365.1 Pseudooceanicola endophyticus | reverse complement strand
CGACAAACCCGACAAACCCGACAAACCCGACAAACCCGACAAACCCGACAAACCCGACAAACCCGACAAACCCGACAAACCCGACAAACCCGACAAACCCGACAAACCCGACAAACCCGACAAACCCGACAAACCCGACAAACCCGACGGTTTTGGATCGATAAATCTCCCAAAACCGTCGCCAAGCCGAAGTGCTGACGGTGATCGGCGGCTCGGACTCGGGCAAGTCGACACTGTTGACGTGCATCAACGGGCTTGAGCCCATCGACAGCGACCGCATCCTGGTCGACGGCACCGAGGTTCATGCGAAGTCCACCAACCTCAACACCCTGCGCCGGAAGATCGGCATCGTGCTCCCGTAGTGGAATGCCTTCCCGCATCTGACCGTGCTAGAGAACGCCACCATGGCGCCCCGCAAGGTGCTGGGCATCGGCCCTTGGTCCGCAGCTGGTGGAAGAGGTGCTAGAGACGCCGAAGATGCTGGCCGAAAAAGGCACGACGATGATCTGCGTGACCCACGAGATGGCCTGCGCGCGCGATGTCTCGGACCGAGCGGCCTATTGCCACAAGGGCATCATGGCCGAGATCGGCACCCCGGAGCAGCTTTTCAACGCGCCGCAGCAGGAGGTCACGCAGCAGTTCCTCTCCAGCGTGCGCTGAGCGCGATCCCCGGACACAAGAAGGGCGCGGAGGTTTCCCTCCGCGCCCTTATTCGTTGCGATCCGCGTTCAGGCGTCGAGGGCTCAGGCGTCGAGGGCGGCCAGACCCTGCGCCTGGAACCGCTCCAGCTGCGCCAGTTCCGCGTCGCTCAGCACCACGCCCCCGGCCAGCGCCCTGTCACGGGCGGCAAAGCGGCGTTCGGAGGGCAGCCGGGCGCCCTGCGCCCCGATCGCGCTCAGCAGGCGCTCTCCCTCGGCGATGGGATCGCGACCGCTGCGGCGCGCGAAGCTCTGCGGATCCAGCGCCAGCACCAGCGCGCCATGGCGCGGCAGCAGCCCGCCCGGCCCCATGAACTCCAGCGCCTCCTTGCTCATGAACTCGCCCAGCATGGCCCCGGCCAGCAGCTCCACCATGGTCGAGATGGCCGAGCCCTTGTGCGCCCCGAAGGTCAGCATGGCACCCGACAGCGCCGCATCGGGATCGGTGGTGGGCTGGCCCTCGTGATCGACGGCCCAGCCCTCGGGGATCGGGGTGCCGGCGCGGCGGTGCAGCTCGATCTCGCCGCGCGCGGCGACGCTGGTGGCAAAGTCGAAGACATAGGGATGGGAACCGGGACGCGGCCAGCCGAAGGCGATCGGGTTGGTGCCCAGCAGCGGCTCCTTGCCACCGGCGGGGGCGACGAAGGCATAGCTCGGGCACATCGAAAGCGCCGCCAGCCCTTCCCCGGCCAGCGCCTCCACGTCATGCCAGAGCGCCGAGAAATGCAGGCAATCCCGGATCACCAGCGCCGCCAGCCCCATCTCGCGCGCCCGCGCGGCCAGCAGATCCTTCGCCGCGTAGAAGGCCGGATTCGAGAACCCGCCCCCCGCATCGACCTCGATCACCGCGCGGCCCGCGTCATGGATCTGCGGCACCGCATCCGGCGCGACCTTGCCGGCGGCGATCACCCGCAAGCAGCCCTCGATCCGGTAGAGACCGTGCGATTTGCAGTTGTCGCGCTCTCCGGCGACGATGACATGGGCCACGGCACGGGCGTTTTCGGGGGGCAGGCCCGCGGTCTCGAAAATCGCCCGGACCCGGCTCATCAGGTCTTCGACGGAAAGGATGTTCTGGTCGGCCATCGGCGGCGCGCTCCTTCGCAAGGGTTCAGGTGGTATCGGACGCGGCGGGCCGGCTGCCCCGGATCACTTGTCCACGTCCACGTAGGTACAGGCCCAGAAGACTCTGGTTTCGGTCTCGTCCAGGGCGCGCAGCCCGTGCTTGAGGGTGCTGTCGAAATAGGCGCAGTCGCCGGTTTCCAGGATCACCGCCTCGTAATGCTCGACCGTCAGCTCGACCCGGCCCGACAGCACGTAGAGCGTCTCTTCGCCGTCATGGGATTCCAGCTCGTCCCGGGTCAGCGGCGCGCGCTGCTCGACCCTGGTGACAAGCGGGATGATCTTCTTTTCCGCCAGGCTGTTGCACAGCACCTCGTATTCGAAGTTGCGGGTGCGCACCTTGCGGCCCTGCCCTGCGCGGGTGATCGCCAGCCGCGTCGTCGGCGTGCTGTCCTGCTCTCCGGCGTAAAGCCGCTCCAGCCCGATTCCATAGCCCCGCGCGACCCGCACGAGGTTCTCGTAGCTGGGCGAGACGCGACCGTTCTCGATCTTGTGGATCGTCGAAAGCGCTAGGCCCGTGCGCTGCGCCGCGACCTCAAGCGTATAGCCGCAGGCCTGCCGCACAGCCTTCATTCGCGCGCCCAGCTCATCGCGCAGCTGCTGGCGCTCCGCTTCCCAATCCTCACCGGGACCGGGGGCTGCGTCTTTTTCCGTTTCGGTCATTTTTTTCTTTTTTTACCATTGTTGGTCGTTTATGCATATATTTATGCCAAGCGCAACAATAGCAAATCGGCAAGACGCTTGGGAATGTCCCTGACCCAATTTTGTCGCCTTACCCCCATCCCCCCAGGGATTTGCAGAGATGATGAAGCAGACATGGCCGATCGGGGCCCGGGTGCTGATGACCAATTCCGGCACATACGCCCCTAAGGCTCTGGGCCTGACCGACCGCGCCGTCCGCTTCGGCTCTCTCGCGCACTGCGCCGTGACCGCCTGCAGGGGCCCCGCCCCCGCCACACTGCCCCGCTGGATCGACACCGGCGCGGCCCTCGCCTGACACACCCTTTCACCAACGGACTACCAGATGAACAAAGACGTCTTCCTCGGCACCATCCCGGCCCTGCTGACCCCCTGCAAACCCGACCGCAGCCCCGATTTCGACGCCCTCGTGCGCAAGGGCCAGGAGATGATCGCCGCCGGCATGTCCGCCGTGGTCTACTGCGGCTCCTGCGGCGACTGGCCCCTGCTGAGCGATGAGGACCGCATGGAAGGCGTCGCGCGCCTGACCGCCGCCGGCGTGCCGGTCATCGTCGGCACCGGCGCGGTCAACACGAAATCCGCCGTCGCCCATGCCGCCCATGCCCAGAAGGTCGGCGCCGCCGGGCTGATGGTGATCCCGCGCGTGCTCTCGCGCGGCCTCTCGGTTGCCGCGCAGCGCAACCACTTCAAGGCGATCCTCGACGCCGCGCCGGACGTGCCCGCGATCATCTACAACAGCCCCTACTACGGCTACGTCACCAAGGCCGACCTGTTCTTCGCCCTGCGCGCCGAACACCCCAACCTGATCGGCTTCAAGGAATTCGGCGGCAAGGCCGACCTCTCCTATGCCGCCGAACACATCACCAGCCAGGACGAGGACGTCATCCTGATGGTCGGCGTCGACACCGAGGTCTACCACGGCTTCGTCAAATGCGGCGCGGTCGGCGCGATCACCGGCATCGGCACGATCTTCCCGCAGGAAGCGCTGCTTCAGGTCGCCCTGTCGCGCCGCGCCGCCGAAGGCTGCCCCGAGGCCGACCTGCGTGCCCGCGAACTGGCCGAGGCCTTCTGGGTGCTGGCGAAATTCGACGAGGGCGTCGACCTCGTGCTGTACTTCAAGCATCTGATGGTGCTGAAAGGCCATGAGGAATATCGTCTCAACATCAACGAGACCGATGCGCTGTCGCCCTCTCAGGCGCGCTTCTGCGAGGCACAGTTCCACCAGTTCAACCGCTGGTTCGCAAACTGGTCGCAACAAGGCGGGGTGATCGCCGAATGCATGTGATCGACAGCCACACCGGGGGCGAACCCACCCGGGTGATCCTGGACGGCGGGCCGGATCTGGGCGCGGGGCCGCTGGCCGAGCGCGCCGCCCTTCTGGCGCGCGACCATGTGGATTTCACCCGCTCGGTCAGCCTTGAGCCGCGTGGCCAGGTCGCCATGGTCTGCGCCCTGCTGGTGCCCCCGGTCGATCCCTCCTGCGTGACAGGCGTCATCTATTTCGACGCCGGCGCGGTACTGGGGATGTGCGGCCATGGCACCATCGGGCTGGCGGTGACGCTGGCCCACATGGGCCGCGTCGGCCCCGGCGCCCACCGGATCGAGACCCCCGCCGGCGTTGTCACGGTCGAGGTGCTGGATGCCAATACCGTCACCGTCACCAATGTCGAAAGCTGCCGCCTGCGGGCCGATGTCTCGGTCGAGGTGCCCGGCCTTGGCACCGTGACGGGGGATGTGGCCTATGGCGGCAACGGCTTCTTCCTGGTCGATCCCAGCCCCCTGCCCGTCACCCCGGGCAATCTCCGCGCGCTGACCGATGCCACCATCGCCACCCGCGAGGCGCTGAAGGCCGCCGGCCATGGCAACGAGGTCGATCACGTGATCTTCTACGGCCCCTCCGACACGCCCGGGGTGCACAGCCGCAACTTCGTGCTCTGCCCCGACGATGCCTATGACCGTTCGCCCTGCGGCACCGGAAGCTCGGCCCGGCTGGCCTGTCTGGCCGCCCGGGGGCGCCTGCCCGCGGGGCAGGAAATCGTGCAGGAAAGCGTCATCGGCAGCAGCTACCGACTATCCTATGCGCCCGGACCCGGCGGCGGCGTGATCCCCTCGATCACCGGGCGCGCCTACGTGATGGCCGAAAGCACGCTGCTTTTTGATCCGGCGGACCCGTTCCGCAACGGCATCCCCGTGTGATCCCGGTTTGATCCCAGCGTGATCCCTCCCCCCGCGGCCCCTCCCGGGCGGCGGGGGCCTTCCGATCAGATCCCTTTCGAGGTTCGCCATGGCCCTGGCCTCTTTCCCTGAACTTGCCCCGCCCACGGGGATCATCGTCATCGGCGGCGGCATCATCGGCGTCACCGCCGCCCTTGCCCTGCAATCCGAAGGCCATCAGGTCCGCCTGATCGAGCGCACCGGCATCGCCGCCGAGACCTCCTCGGGCAATGCCGGCGCCTTCGCCTATGCCGATATCGAGCCCCTCGCGACCCCCGGCATCATGCGCAAGGCGCCGAAATGGCTGCTGGATCCGCTTGGGCCGCTGTCGCTGCGCCCGGGCTATGCGCTGCGCATGACGCCCTGGATGCTGAAGTTCTGGCGCGCCAGCCGGAAGGATCGCTATGCCGCCGCCGTGCAGGCGCAATCGGCGATGATGCAGTTTTCCGCGCAGGCCCAGGAGGCGCTGATCACCCGGCTGAAGGCCCAGGACCTGATCCGCCGCCAGGGCCAGCTGCAACTCTACGAGGGGCGCGCCGCCTTTGCCGCCAGCCAGCCCGGATGGGCGCTGCGCCGCCGTCACGGCGTGGTCTGCGAGATGCTGGAAAGCCCCGGCGCCATCGCCGAGATCCAGCCCGGCGTCTCGCCCCGCTTCACCCATGCGGGCTTTACCCCGGAGTGGATGAACACGGTCGATCCGGCGCTCTGGACGCGCCATGTCGCCCGGGCCTTCACCGAGGCCGGCGGGCAGATCGAAACCGCCGAGGTCCGCGCCCTGAAGCCGCTGTCCCCCGGCGTCGAGGTGCAGACCGCCACCGGCACGCTGCGCGCCGCCAAGGTGGTGCTGGCCGCCGGGGCCTGGTCGAAACGGCTGGCCGCGACGCTGGGGGATCGCCTGCCGCTGGATACCGAGCGCGGCTACAACACCACTTTCCCCACCGCCGCCTTTGATCTGCGCACCCACCTGACCTTCAGCGATCACGGCTTTGTCGTCACCCGCATCGGTGCGGGGCTGCGCGTCGGCGGCGCGGTGGAACTGGGCGGCATGGAGCTGCCGCCGAACTACCGCCGCGCCGAGATCCTGCTGGACAAGGCCCGCAGCTTCCTTGAGGGCTTCGATCCCCGGGGCGGCAAGCAATGGATGGGCTATCGCCCCTCGATGCCCGACAGCCTGCCGGTGATCGATCAGGCGCCGGGATCGCGCGACGTGATCTATGCCTTCGGCCACGGCCACCTGGGGCTGACGCAATCGGCGGGCACCGCGCAGCTGGTCGCGGCGCTTTGTGCCGGGCGCAGGCCGGGGATCGACCTGTCGCCGTTCCGCGCCACGCGGTTCTGAACCCCTGATCCCCCTCCTGTCCCGCCCGGGCCAGCGCTTTGGCCGGGGCGGAACAGCAGCCCCCGGACCGCCGCGCTAGGCTTGGGCCATCCACAACGGAGAGGCCCCATGCATATCGAACCCGGCGTCGTCGAGGGCGCCAAGATCCTCCTGAGCTATGCCACCGGCGCCGGCGCCGCCGGTCTGGCCCTGCAGCTGGCGCGTCAGACCGCCCGCCAGGAGGCCGCGCTGCTGCCGCTGCTGAGCCGCAGCGCCCTTGCCACCGCCCTGGTCCTGGGCGCCTTCCAGGTCCTGCCGCATTACCCCGTCGGCGTCTCCGAGGTGCATCTGATCCTCGGCTCGACCCTGTTCCTGCTGCTGGGCGCCGGGCCCACCGCGCTTGGCCTGGCCCTGGGCCTGCTGATCCAGGGCCTGATCTTCGCCCCCTTCGACCTGCCGCAATACGGCATGAACCTGACCACGCTGATCGTGCCGCTCTGGGCGCTGCAACGGCTGGCCGGGCGGATCGTCGCCCCGGGTACCGCCTATCGCGATGTCACGGCCCCGCAGGCCGCCAAGCTTTCAGCCGCCTACCAGGCCGGGATCGTCGGCTGGGTCGCCTTCTGGTCGCTCTATGGTCAGGGCGTCAATGCCGCCACCTGTGCCGCCATTGCCACCTTCGCCCTCGCCTACCTGCCGGTCATCGCGATCGAGCTGGCGCTGGATACCGTGCTGCTGGGCGCCCTGCGCCGCAGCGACCGGCTGCGCCCCACGCTGCTGCAACGGCGCCTCTCCCGGGGCTGAGCCCCCGCCTGCGCCCACATCCCGGGCGCAGGCCCATGCATCACTTCGCTTGCATCACGTCCCGGGCCGGGCTCAACTGGAAGGGTTCCCCTGCGAAAGGATCCTGCCATGCCCGTCCGGACCCTCTGCCTTTGCCTCGTGCTGCTGGGCGCCACCACCGGCTGCGCCGGCGCGGTGTCGTTCAACGACGCGCCACCCAATGCCGCCGGGCAAAGCCCCGCGTTCAAGGGCCAGACTCGCGCCCCGGAACGGCCCGCCACCCCCACCTTGTCGCGCCAGGTCCTGGCCTCCGGGCTGGAACATCCCTGGGGCATGGACGCGCTGCCCGACGGCAGCTGGCTGGTCACCGAACGCCCCGGGCGGCTGCGCCGGATCGGCGCCAACGGCACCGTCTCGGACCCGATCCGGGGGCTGCCGGACGTCGATGCAAGGGGCCAGGGCGGGCTTCTGGACGTGCTGGTCGATCCCGACTTCCCGCAAACCCGCCGCATCTGGTGGAGCTATGCCGAGCCCCGGGGCGCCGGGCGTAACGGTACCGCGGTCGCCACCGGGCAACTGTCGGCGGACGGCGGCAGCCTGAACGCGGTGCAGGTGATCTTCCGGCAGGAGCCCGCCTGGGCCTCGACCCTGCATTTCGGCGGGCGGCTGGTCATGGACCGGGACGGCGCGCTGTTCCTGACCACCGGCGAACGCTCCCTGCCGGCGGCACGCCAGCTGGCGCAGGATCCCGCGACCCATCTGGGCAAGGTGCTGCGGCTGGCGCCCCTGGGTGGGGCCGCGCCCGGCAACCCCGCCGCCCCCGGCATGGCGCCCGAGGTCTGGACCCTGGGCCATCGCAACATCCAGGCGGCGGCGCTTGCCCCCGACGGCGCGCTCTGGACCATCGAGCACGGGCCCCGCGGTGGGGATGAGCTGAACCGGCTGCGCCCCGGCGCCAACTACGGCTGGCCGGTGATCACCTATGGCGAGGATTACAGCGGACGGCCCATCGGCGCGGGGATCACCGCCGCCGAGGGGATGGAGCAGCCGGTCTATTACTGGGACCCGGTGATCGCGCCCAGCGGCATGGCTTTCTACGACGGCGCGCTGTTCCCCGACTGGCGGGGCAGCCTGCTGGTGGGCGGGCTGGCCGGTCAGGCGCTGGTGCGGCTGACGCTGTCGGGCGCGCGGGTCACCGCAGAGGCGCGCTACCTTCGGGGACAGGGACGCATCCGCGATGTGGCGGTCGCCCCCGACGGGGCGGTGATGATCCTGACCGATGCCGATGACGGCGCGCTGATCCGGCTGACCCCCGAAGGCTGACCCGCCTCAGGACCGCGACGGGTAGAGCCGCTTGTTGGTCTCGTCCGCATAGCGGCGCAGGCAGTACTGTTCGCTCAGGATGCCCAGAACGGTGCCGTCCTCTCCGACCACGGCCAGGGTGTCGGCCTCCTGCCGGGAGAACAGCTTCATCGCATCGTGCACGTTCTGCTCGGGGCGCAGCCAGCAGGCCTTGAACCGGCCCAGCGTTCCGGCGCGCTCCTTTGGGTCCAGGTCCTCGCCATGCAGTTCGGAGATGAAGCAGAGCCCGCCATATTGCCCGGCCTCGTCCGCCATGGGCATGACCTTGGTGGCGCCCAGCGGGTAGCGGCGGCGAACTTCGGCGATGGTGCTGGCAACCGGGATCGGCGTGCCGACCTTGCGCATCATTCGCCCGACGGTCAGGTCGCGCACCCAGCCCACATCGGCGGCCGATCGGATGGTCTCTCCGCGCAGGTGGAAACGCCAGGTCGAGAAGCTGAAACCGAAGACCTGGCGCACGATGGCGGTCGACACCAGCGCCGAGAACAGCACGGCAAGCGCCAGCGGCAGGCTCTGGGTCATTTCCAGCGCAAGGAAGCTCATGGCCATGGGGGCGCCGATGATGGTGGTGGCAAGCGCACACATGCCGACCACCGACAGGATCACGATGGGCAAGTTCAGCCCGAAGGCCACCATCCACAGGATGCCGATGATATTGCCCAGGATCGCGCCCAGGAACAGCGAGGCAAAGAACAGCCCGCCCCGGAACCCCGTGCCGATGGAGATGACGGAGGCCGCGGTCTTCAGCAGGAACAGCCCGGCCAGCGCCCCGATGGTCAGGTTGGCCCCCAGCACCCCGGGCATGGCGCCATGGCCCGAGGACAGTACCTGCGGCGTGATCAGCGCCAGCAGCCCCACCATCAGCCCGCCCAGGGCCGGCTGGGCCCAGTAGGGGATCGGGCTGCGGTTGAACAGCCCCTCGATCACCGTGACCGAGCGCATGATGACGATGCCGACGCCGGCGCAGACCACCGCCAGAAGTGCCACCGCCAGGTAGGCCTTGACCGAGATCTGACCGGCGAAGAACAGGCTGAAACCGGATGTGGCCCCCAGCATCCGCACCGTTGCCGTCGCGGTGATCGAGGCCGCCAGCACCGGCAGCAGCGCCGCCACGGAATAGGAGGCCAGCACCAGTTCGAAAGCGTAGAAGGCCCCGGTCAGCGGCGCATCGAAGGCCGCCGCAATGCCGGCCCCTGCCCCTGCGGCCACCAGCTGGCGCAGGTCCTCGCGGCGCAGGTGCAGCCGCTGGCCCAGCCAGGACGACAGCGCCGATCCGGTCTGGGTATAGGCGGCCTCCATCCCCACGGAGCCGCCCGTGCCGCTGGACAGGATGGTCTGGAGCGTGATGTAGAGGCTGCCCGGCACCGACAGCTTGCCGCCTTTGATGGCATTGGCCTCGATCGGGTCCGAGACCCGGCGGAACCAGCGCCGCCCGATGATGTAGCTGAGCCCGACGACGACACCGCCCAGCAGCGGCCCCGCGATGACCCGCAGCGGGTCCAGTGCCACCGCGCCGCTTGAGGGGTTCTCGGCGGCGTAGATCCATCCTTCCATCAGGTGGATCACCTCGCGCATACCGACGACCGCCAGCCCGCACAGCATGCCCAGCACCGCCGCGACGGCGGTGTAGGCGATTTCATTGCGCCGGATCAGCGCCCTCACGACGAAGGGCGCGCGCATCCGGCGCATCAGCCAGCGGCGACGGGCAGGACGCAGTCGCCAGACCACCGCTCAGCCCGAGATGTAGGCTTGGTAGAGGTCGTTCATCTTCGCGGTCATCGGGCCCGGCTGGCCGGTGCCGATGTCGCGCCCGTCGATCTTGGTGACCGGGGTGATGCCGCCCAGCGTGCCGGTGACGAAGGCCTCGTCCGCCGAGTAGACCTCGGCCAGGGTAAAGCGTTTTTCGCGAACCACGTAGCCGGCCTCCTGCCAGATCTTGATCGCCTTCTTGCGGGTGATGCCGTTAAAGCAGGTCTCGCCGTTGGAGGTCCAGAGCTCATTGCCCCGGAAAATGAAGAAATTCGTGGAGTTGCACGAGGCGACGAAACCGCGGTCATCCAGCATCAGCGCCTCGTCTGCACCCATGTTGATGGCCTGAAGCAGCGCCTGGATGAAGTTCAGCCGCGAATGCGAGTTCAGCCGCAGGTCGAAGACATCCGGGGTCGAGCAGCGGATGGTCGAGGTCATCAGCTTCAGGCCGGTCTGCTTCAGCGCCGGGTTGGGCTGCTTCCATTCGGCGACGATGACGATGGTGGCGCCGCCGACGATGAAGCGCGGATCCTGGTTCGGCGTCGATTTCAGCCCGCGCGAGATCATCATGCGGATATGGACGCCATCCTCCATCTTGTTGTGGTTCAGGCATTTCCAGATCTCGGCGATCAGGCCTTCCTTGTCGAAGCCGATGTCCAGCTGGATCGAATTCGCACCTTCGAACAGCCGGTCGATATGTTCGTCGATGGCCAGCAGCTTGCCGTTGATCAGCCGGAGGCCTTCCCAGACGCCGTCGCCCAGCACGAAGCCCGCGTCGAAGATCGACACCTTGGCCGCGTCGCGCGGGAAGAATTCGCCGTTGACGTAGATCTCCACGCCGTCGTTGCGCGGATCTTTGACATAGCTCTGCGAGGACGAGCTGCTCAGAGGGGTCATGATAGTACCTTGGAGTTTGAAAAGGGGGTCAGAAGGCGAATTCGCCGAAGCGGCGCAGGAATTCCTGCGTGCGCGGCTTCTGCGGGTTCTTCAGCACCTCGTCGGGGGTGCCGACCTCGTGGAAGACGCCATCGGCGAGGAAGATCACCCTGGTGGCAAAGTGATAGGCAAAGCCCAGCTCGTGGGTGACCAGCAGCATGGTGCGGCCCTCCTCTGCCAGCTGGTTGATGACGCGCAGCACCTCTCCCACCAGTTCCGGATCGAGCGAGGAGGTGGGTTCGTCGAAAAGCAGCACCTCGGGTTCCATCGACAGCGCACGGGCAATGGCGACGCGCTGCTGCTGCCCCCCCGAAAGCCGCCCCGGCCAGGCATCGTGCTTTTCGCCCAGGCCCACCTTGGCCAGTTCACGCACGGCGATCGCGCGCGCGTCCTGGCGGGACAGGCCCTTCACGGTGATCAGCCCCTCCATGACGTTCTGAAGGACCGTCATGTGGGGAAACAGGTTGAATTGCTGGAACACCATGCCCAGCCGCTCTCGGACCTTGCAAAGCTGCTTTTCGGGATAGGTCATGCGGCCCCGGACCTGCTGGCCGATGCGCTGACCGTCCAGCCAGATCTCGCCCTCGCTCAGCGTCTCCATGAAGTTCATGCAGCGCAGGAAGGTCGACTTGCCCGAACCCGAGCCGCCGATGATCGCCACGCGCTCGCCCGGCTCGACGCTGAAGTCGATGCCCTTCAGAACGTGGTGGTCGCCGAACCGCTTGTGCAGGCCCTTGATTTCCAGAATGGGGTTTTGAGACATTTCAGGGTCCTTTCCGGGCTCAGTTGGAGCGCGCCAGGTGCTTCTCGAGACGTCCGGCCAGGAAGGTGCCGGGATAGATCAGGACGAGGTAGATGAAGGCCACCGCGGTCAGCAGCTCGAACGGGCGGTAGTAGGTCGAGGACAGCAGCCGCCCCTGGTACATGAGCTCGTGCACCGAGATCACGGAGGCCAGCGACGACATCTTGGCGACCTCGATGGTGCGGTTGGTGAAGGCGGGCAGCATCCGCTTGATCACCTGCGGCAGGATCACCCGGCGCATGGCCTGGGCGCGCGACATGCCGATGGCCAGCGCCCCCTCCATCTGGCCGCGATGGATCGAGCGGATGCCGCCGCGAAAGATCTCGGAGGCATAGGCGGAGGTGTTCAGCGTCAGACCCAGCATCGCCGCCGCGAAGGGGCTGAGCTGGATCCCCACGAGGATCGGGAAGGCGTAGTAGAACCAGATCAGCTGGATCAGCACCGGCGTGTCGCGGAACAGTTCCACGTAGACCAGGCTGATCCCCGAGACGAGGCGGCGCTGCGACAGCCGCGCCTGGGCGATCAGGAAGCCGCCGATCAGCCCCATGGCGATGGAGGGCAGCCAGATCTCGAGGGTGACCCAGAGACCGCGCAGCAGGACCGGCCAGTTGTTCCAGACGACACTGAAATCAGGGGTGTAATGCATGGCTTGGACCTTACTGATACGCGGTGAGCCGGCGTTCGGCGATGCGGGCAAGCTGGCTCGCGGTGACCAGCAGCACGAGGTACATGGCCGCGATGGTCGTGTAGACTTCGAGCGGGCGGAAGGTCTGGGAATTGACCATCATCGCCTGGTAGAGCAGGTCGGCATAGGCCAGCGTGGAGGCCAGGGCCGTGGTCTTCAGAAGCTCGAAGCTGCGCTCGATGAAGGGCGGCACCATGCGCGAGATGGCCTGGGGCACGATGACCCGGCGCATCAGCGCCGCATGGGTCATGCCGAGCGCCCGCGCGCCCTCCCACTGGCCGCGCTCGATCGAGACGATGCCGCCCCGGAACACCTCGGCGTAGAAGGCGCCCGATTGCGTCGACAGCGCCAGAACGGCGGCGACATAGGGGCTCATGCTGACCGAGAGCAGCACCGGGAAGGCGTAGAAGAACCAGAAGAAATGCACGATCGGCGGGGTGTTGCGGTAGAACTCGATCACCACGGCGGCGGGCCAGCGCAGCCAGCGGCGCACGGAAAGCCGCATCATCGCCAGCACCAGCCCCACGAGAACGCCCAGGACGATGGATACGGCCGCGATCTTGACAGTATTCAGAAGCCCCAGTGCCAGCATATCGAAATGCGCAAACACCGGGCGGAAGTCCCAGGAATAGTTCATCTGTCGACTTTCTTTGGGGAGAGAGGGGGGACCCGCGCGCGGGGGCGCAGGTCCCGGGTGCCGGGCTTACCAGGCTTCCTTTTCCAGGCCGGGGATGCCCGTCGGATCGATGTTCTTCGATTTCAGGTAGGCTTCGAACAGGTCGTTCGGCACGCCTTCGGCATAAAGCTTGCCGAAGATCTCGTTCACCCAGTCCCTGAATTCGGGCGGGGTTTCCTTGCGCATCCCGGCCGAGGTCGCGACCGGATTCACCGGGATCGGCAGCAGCACCTTGCCCAGCTTCAGACGGGAATACTGCACCACCAGCGCCGGGTGGAACTGCACCACCGCGTCGACCCGCCCCGAGGCGAAGGCCGCGATGGCCTCGTCATTGGAGGAGAAGCGGTTGATCTGCGCGGCCTTCATCGTCTCGGTGACGTTGCGGTCCAGCGAGGTGCCCAACGTCACGCCGATGCGGGTCTCGGCGGTATCCAGATCGGCCCAGGTCGCCGCGGTGCTCTTGTCGGAAACCAGCGCGCCCATGGCATAGTAGAAGAGCGGGTTCTCGGGGAAGTCGATGGCCTTCTTGCGCTCTTCGGTCGGGTCGAGGACGAACATGATGTCGAACTGGTTGGCCTGAAGACCGGCCACGGCATTCGCCCAGGAGGTTTCGACCGGGACCATCTCCACGCCCAGTTCCTTGGCCATGCGCTCGCCCATGGCGACGCCGACGCCGGTCCATTTCTCGGACATCGGGTCCTTGAAGAACCACGGCTCGGCCGAGGCGACACCGATGCGCAGCTTGCCGGATTTCTTCACCTCGGCCAGGGTGCCGCTGTCGGCGGCGAAGGCGGGCAGAGCGCTGAAAACGCCGGCCGCAACGCCCGCAAGCAGGACGGATCTTCTGTTCATCTTACTCTCCTGTTGGAATTTTCCTTCGTATCCTCAAGGGATTGAACAAAGGTCTTGGTTGTTTCGAGGCCACGCTTCATATGGGCGCGGATTTCCGTCCTCATCGCCTCGCAATCCTCGCCCAGGGCGAGGGCGATGTAATCATCGTGGCTTTCGCGCTTGGGTCCCTGGATGCCGTGGGCGCGGTGATGCGCGGCCCAGTACAGCTGCAGCCGACCGCGGATGCCGGTCCAGCTTTGCAGCAGGATGCCATTTCCCGCGCATTCATAGGCCAGCCCGTGCAGGTCAAGCTCTGCATCGATGGCCCGCACATCGTCACGGTCGTCGATGGCCTGCAGCAGGCGGGCTTCGCGCGCGGCCAGCTCCTGGCGGAAATCGGCATCGCGGCGGTCCCAGATCTGCTCGAAGGCGAAGATCTCCAGGCAGATGCGCATCGCGTAGATGTCGTTGATGTCCTGGCTCGACAGCTCCAGCACCCGGGTTCCGGTATAGGGCACCGAGACCAGCAACCCCTCGTCGATGAGATGGCGCATGGCCTCGCGGATCGGGCCGCAGCTGGCGCCGAAGCGCACCGCCAGGCCCGCCTCCGTCACCGAGGCGCCGGGCGGATATTCCCCCGACAGGATCGCCGCCCGCATCATCGCGGCCAGCTGCGCCCCCATCGTCTCTCTCTTGATCACGCTGCCCACCATCTGATTCCCCGCATCTGCTCTCATGCCATACTGTAGATTGTCTACAATCTGGCATCCCAAAAATCAGTGAGGGTCGGGACAACCTGCCAATTTTGTGGCCAAGGCACGAAAACCGCCCCCGGAACGGACAGGCGCGACCATGCGCGATGCAATATTGGGCATTTCGCACCTGCTGCGGTCACGCAGCCTCTGCCGCCATCGGCCAGCAGAAACGAAAACGCCCGCCCCGCCGGGGGGCGGGACGGGCCATTGGGACCAGCCGATGGCGCGGGGCGCCGCTGTTACAGGATCTCGCCGCCGTCGATGACCAGGGCCAGCCCGGTCACGAAGGCCGAGCGGTCCGAGGCGAGGTAGAGGATCCCCTCGGCGATCTCCTCGACGCTGGCCCAGCGGCCCATCGGGATCGTCTCGGCCACGTAATCCTCAAGCGCGGCGCGCCCGCCCATCTGCTTCTCGAAGCCAAGGTTGAAGGGCGTGTCCACGAAGCCCGGGCAGAGCGCATTGAAGCGGATCTTCTCGCGGGCGTAATCCACCGCCATCTGCTTCACCATCGCGACGGCGGCGTGTTTCGTCGTCGCGTAGGAGACCATGCCGCGATCATACTGGCAGCCCGAGTTCGAGGCCGTGATGATGACCGAGCCGCCGCCCTGTGCGCGCATATGCGGGATCGCGGCGCGGGAGGCGACGAAATGCGCCCGCACGTTCAGCGCCCAGGCGGCATCCATCTGCGCCGGGCTGACATCTTCGACGCGGCCCTCGATCTGGATGCCGGCATGGCTGTGCAGCACGTCGAGGCGCCCCCAGGTGGCGGCGATCCGGTCGATCTCGGCGGTCACGGCATCGTCGTCGCGCATGTCGAGCGCGCGCGCCTCGCCCCTGCCCCCGGCGGCCTCGATCTCGGCCAGGGTCTCCTGGGCGAGGGCCGCGTTCAGATCGGTGACGATCACCCGCGCGCCCTCGCGGGCCATGGCCACGGCGCCGGCACGCCCGATCCCGGAGCCCGCCGCGGTGACGAGGGCGACACGGTCTTGCAAAATCATTCTGGTCTCCTGGGAACTGTATTACGGGCGCGGCTGCGCCTGGGAGCGCCGCAGCATGACCTGCGCGACGATCAGGATGGTCAGGGAGGCGCCCATCACCATGGTGCCGATGGCGTTGATCTCGGGGGTGACGCCGCGCCGGATCGACGAGAAGATGTAGATCGGCAGGGTGGTGTCCGACCCCGCGACGAAGAAGGCGATGATGAAGTCGTCGAAGCTGAAGGTGAAGGCCAGCAGGAAGCCCGCCATGATCGCCGGCAGGATCTGCGGCAGGGTCACCTGGAAGAAGGTGGCAACCGGGGTGGCGCCCAGATCGCCCGAGGCCTCGATCAGTGCGGGGTCGAGGGATTCCATGCGACCGCGCACCAGCAGGATCACCAGCGACATGGTGAACAGGCCATGGGCCGCGACCAGCGATCCGGTGCCCAGCGACAGCTTGAGGCCGGTCAGGGGCTCGAGCCAGGGGTTCACCAGGTCGAAGACGCTGACCAGGGCGATCAGGGTGGCGATGCCGATGACGATGCCGGGGATCATCACCGCGACCTGCACCAGCGTGTCGAAGATGGCGCGCACCCGCCCCCGCATCCCCGTCAGGGCAAGCGAGGCCAGCGTGCCGGCGATGGTGGCCAGCAGCGCCGAGAGGAAAGCCACCCGCACCGAGGTCCAGAGCGCCTCCAGCACGAAGGGGTTGTGCAGCGCCTTGTGGTACCAGTGCACCGAGAAGCCCTGCAACGAGGCGGCCGAGCGTCCGGCCGAGAAGGAGAACAGCGCGATGATCGCGATGGGCAGGTAGAGGAAGGCGTAGACCGCCAGGGCATAAAGTCTCATCCGGGGGTCCTCACATCAGGCCGACGTCGTCGCGGCTGGCGCCGAAGCGCTTGATCAGGCGGGAATAGATCGCGACGGTGATCAGCATGATGACCACCAGGGCCACGGCGACCGCCGATCCGAAGGCCCAGTTGCGCGATTGCAGGAACAGGTCGACCATGGCGTTGCCGATGAAGAAGACCTTGCCGCCGCCCAGGATCGAGGGGATCAGGAATTCGCCCATCAGCAGGATGAAGACCAGCATGGAGCCCGTCAGCACCCCCGGCATCGACAGCGGCAGGGTGATCTGGAGGAAGCTGCGCCAGGGCGGGGTGCCCAGATCTGCGGCGGCTTCCAGCAGCCGCTTGTCGAGCTTTTCCAGCGCCACGTAGATCGGGAAGACCATCAGCGGCAGGTAGCCGTAGACGATGCCCAGCAGCACCGCGAAGGGGGTGTTCAGCAGGCGGATGTCCTCAAGCCCGAACTGCGCCAGCAGCGCCGGGATGCCCTTGCCGCCCAGCAGGAAGATCCAGGCGTAGGAGCGGATCAGGATCGAGGTCCAGAACGGCACGATGACCAGCACCAACAGCAGGGTCTTCCATTTCGGATCGACCCGCAGCGCCAGGAAATAGGCCAGCGGATAGGCGATGAGCAGCGCCGCCACGGTCCCGAGCGGCGCCAGCGTCAGCGTGTTGCGGAAGGCCGCGAAGCGCGAGGGCAGGTTGGCGTACTGCTCTAGCGTGAAGCCTGGGGCGTAGCCGCCGATCGGGCTGCGTTCCCCGAAGGAGAAGATCAGGACGACGGCCAGCGGCAGCAGCAACAAGGCTGCGTACCACAGTCCCGCGGGTGTCAGCAAAAGCGCGCGCGCTTGGCGACGGGTGATGGCCATCGTCCCTGTCTCCTTCAGTGGGTCAGGCGGATTTGAAGCGCGCCATCAGCTCGGCACGGTTCGGGTCGGTCAGGGTCACGGCAGCGCCGAATTCCAGCGGCGCCAGGGCCTCGGCGGCGGGGTAGAGGATCGGATCGTCCAGCAGCTCTTCGGGCAGCAGGTCGTTCACGCGCTTGTCGGCCACCGGGTAGCCATGGGCGAGCGCCTCCTTGGCGTTGACCTGCGGATCCAGCAGGAAGTTGATCAGCGCATAGGCGGCCTCGCGGTGCGGGGCATCCTTGGGGATCGCGTAGTAATCCGACCAGATCTCGCCGCCTTCCTTGCCCAGGGCAAAGCCGATCTCGGGCATGTCGGTGTGCATCTGCTTGCCATCGCCCGTCCAGCACATGGTCAGCCAGGCATCGCCGTTGCGCATCGCCGGCTGGTAATCCGAGGAAATCGCGTAGAGGTGCGGCTTGACGTCCAGCAGCAGCTTTTCGGCATCCGCCAGATCGGAAGGATCGACCGAGTTGAAGCTGTGGCCGAAGTAGACCAGCGCGTTGCCGATGGTGGTCAGCTGGTAGTCATGCACCATGACGCGGCCGTCGAACTGGTCGCGCGCGCCGTCGAAGAAGGTCTTCCAGCTGTCCACGACGCCGCCGGTCTTCTTGCTGTTGAAGGCGATGCCGGTGGTGCCCCAGTTCTTCGGCACGGCATAGACCTTGCCGTCGATGGTGCCGGCCACGGCAAAGCGCGGGTCGAAGGAGGCCGGGTCGTAGTTCGGGATCTTCGACAGGTCGAGGGGCTCGATCAGGTCGGCATCGACATAGGTCTGGATGGCGTAGTTGGTGGGCACGAAGACGTCCCAGCCCGAACCGCCGGCCTGGATCTTGGCCAGCATTTCCTCGTTCGAGCCGAAGACGTTGACCTGGGTGTAGACGCCGAACTTGTCGGCGAAATCATCAAAGTTGGCCGGATCGTGGTAGTTCGGCCAGGTGGCCAGCACGACGCGGTTGCCCAGATCGGCGGCACGGGCGCGCCCCGGCAGCAGCGCGGGCATGGAGCCCCCCATCACCGCCATCGCGGTGCCCAGGCCCGTCACGCCCAGGAAGTGGCGCCGCGTGACCGAGCCCTTCTGGTAGCGGCGCAGCTCCTCGATGAAGGCCTTGCGCGAGATCGGTTTGGAATCGTCAGTCATCTTTGGATTTCCCTTGTTGGAGGCGCTGTTGGAAGGCGCTGTCGGAACGACGGAACTCAGGCCGTGGTCGCTTCGGCGGCCAGCACCAGCCCGGTGCCCGCCGGCCAGAGGATCTGGACCATGGCCTCGACATCATGCCCGCCCAGAACTCTCTCGGCCTGTCGCGGGACATTCACCTGAAGCGGCCCGATGCCTTCGGCCACCAGCAGGTATTCGGTGTGATCACCCAGGAAGGTGCGATGGGTGATGCGCGCGGGGAGCGCCGCGGTGCCCTCGGGCAGGGGCGCGCCGGCGGCGGCCAGCGAAAGCACCTCGGGGCGGATCGCGATCTCGGCCTTGCGGGGGGCGGTGTCGCCGGCGAAGACCTGCGGATGCACGGCGATGCCGTTGGCCAGGGTCGCCGTGCCGGTGTCGCCCTGGACGCGGGTCAGCTGCGCTTCCAGGATGTTCGCCTTGCCGACGAAATCGGCCACGTAGCGGCTGCGCGGGCGGTCATAAAGATCCTGCGGCGTGCCGACCTGGGCGATGCGGCCCTTGCCCATGATGCAGATCCGGTCCGACATCGCCAGCGCCTCTTCCTGGTCGTGCGTCACCAGAACGAAGGTGATCCCCAGGCTGCGCTGCAAGGCCAGAAGCTCGTGCTGCATCTCGCTGCGCAGCTTGGCATCCAGGGCCGCCATGGGTTCGTCCAGAAGCAGGATCTTGGGTTCGTTGACGATGGCGCGGGCCAGCGCCACGCGCTGCTGCTGGCCGCCCGACATTTCCCAGATCCGGCGGGGGCCGAAGGCCTCTAGGCGCACGGTCGCCAGCGCCTTCTGCACCTTGGCGGCGATCTCGGCCTTGGGCATCCGGGGACGCTGCTGGCGCAGCCCGTAGCCGACGTTCTGCGCCACCGTCATGTGCGGAAACAGCGCATATTGCTGGAAGACCATGTTCACCGGGCGCTTGTAGGCCGGCACCTTGCTGACATCCTTACGGTCGATCAGCACGCCGCCGTCGGTCGGGCTTTCAAAACCTGCCAGCATGCGCAGCGCGGTGGTCTTGCCACAGCCCGAGGGGCCCAGGAAGGACAGGAATTCGCCGCGCCGGATGCGCAGGCTCAGCCGGTCGGCGGCCAGCACCGCGCCGTATTGCTTCGAGGTGGAGACAAATTCGGCAATGGTGTCGCCTGCGCGGACCTGGGTGGTGGCGTCGGTGGAAAGGGGCTCTTTGGTCATCATCTTCCCTGTCGCGTCGCTCGCGGACGGCTTTATAACGAGATGGCACTGATTCCGATTGGTCTTGCCAAAGGGCGCATATGCCTTAACTTTCAAAAAAGTTACGAAGTTTGGTATCTACTGTATATATCACAAAGGGCATAGATGGCTGGTAAACTTCAAATCCATGAATGGGCCTCCGCCAGCGCCGAGGTCGTCTCCGCGATCGGAACCGAATCGTTCTGCAAGGCGCTGACCCGGGCCATGCGGCTGGTCGTGCCCTATGAGTTCACGGTGATCTTCGGCTATCACAAGGACCTGCGACCCATTGATATCTATGACGATTTTCCGCAATCGAAACGGTGCGTCATGGTCGATGACTACCAGGAGGGGCCCTACCTGCTGGATCCGTTCTACCAGAACTCCACCGCCCCGACCGAAAGCCGGCTGATGCGTCTGCGGGATCTGGCGCCGGATCGTTTCTATCAGGCGGAATATTTTCGAAATTACTACGTCCAGACCGGACTTGCTGAAGAAATAGGCTTTATCGTCGATATCGATGGCCAGGTCAGCGTGGTGATCTCGGCCATGCGCGAGCACAAGGCGTTTTCCGCCCGCGAATTCCGCGATCTGGAGGGGATCTTTCCCTTCGTGGCGGCCTGTGCCCGGCGTCACTGGACCGGCCTGCTGGAAGAGTTCGAGGGCCGCGAAGCCCCGGAAGGCCCCCGTCTGCCGCAGCTGATCGAGGACGCCTTCCAGCGCGTCGGGCGCAACGTGCTGACCCCGCGCGAAGCCGAGATCGTCGAATACACGCTGAAAGGCCATTCCGCCGAGGCCACCGGCCAGAGCCTCGGGATCTCTCCGGGAACGGTGCGCATCCACCGCCGCAACATCTACGGCAAGCTCGGCGTGCGCTCTCAGGGAGAGCTGTTTTCCAAGTTCATCTCCTCTCTCGAAGAAGAGATGTGAGGGGCGGGCGGGTCAGTGCCCGCCGCCCGCCCGCGCCTTCGGGGGCCGCATCGCCAGCGCCAGCAGCGCCAGCCCGGCAAACAGCGCCGTCAGCAGGGTGAAGACGTCGATGAAGGACATCACCGTGGCCTGCTGGGTGACCCGCCCCGCCAGCTGGCTGAGCGCCGCCGCCTCGCCGTTGACACCGCGCACGCCAAGGCTGGCCGACAGCATGTCGATCTGGCGCAGCGCCTCGGGGTTGGACCAGTTCAGCGCCTCCTTCAGGCGGTCGGCATGAAGGGCCTCGCGGTCGGTCAGCACGGTGTTGATCATCGCCAGCCCCACCGCGCCGCCAAGGTTGCGCGTCAGGTTGTAAAGGCCCGAGGCGCCCTTGATCTTGGCCGGCGGCAGGGTACCAAGCGCCAGGTTGTTGATCGGCACCATGCAGATCATCAGCGAAACGCCCCGCAGCACCTGCGGCCAGAACAGCTCGGAGAAGTCCCAGTCGGCGGTCATGCCGGTCAGCATCCAGGACGACAGGCCGAAGCCCAGGAAACCCACCAGCAGCATCAGCCGCAGGTCCAGTTTGGACGACAGGATGCCCGCCAGCGGCGCCGTCAGGAACATCGCCAGGCCCGAGACGAAGACCGTTTCGCCGATCATCAGGCTGTCGTAGCCGCGGATCTGCGCGAGGTAGAGCGGATAGAGGTAGACCATGCCGTAAAGGCCGATCCCCATGGTGAAGCTGAACACCGACCCGACGGCAAAGTTCATGTTGCCGTAGGAGGAGAAATCCACCACCGGGTTTTCCCGGGTGAAGGCGCGCCAGAAGGTCAGCACGCCGCCCACCACGGCGATCACGAACAGCACCGCGACGGGGCCGTCCTGCAGCCAGTCGTTGTTGGGCCCTTCCTCCAGCACGTATTCCATGCCACCCAGGAACCCCGCCAGCGCCGCCAGCCCGATCCAGTCGAAGGTGCGGAACAGCTTCCAGTCGGGCTCATCGAAATCGACAAGGGCCAGCACGCCCAGGGTCACGCCGATGCCCGCCGGCACGTTCACCAGGAACAGCCAGTGCCAGCTGAGCGCATGGCTGAGGTAGCCGCCCACCGTCGGGCCCACAGTCGGCGCCAGCGTCGCCACCAGCCCGATGATCGGAGAGACGATGTTGCGTTTCGACGGCGGGAAGATCGTGAAGGCCGCCGCGAAGACCGAGGGGATCATGCCGCCACCCAGGAACCCCTGAAGCGCGCGCCACAGGATCATCTCGTTGATGCTCGATGAGGTGGCGCACATGAAGGAGGTCGCGGTGAACCCCGCCGCCGAGAGCGCGAAAAGATAGCGCGTCGACATCATCCGCCCCAGCAGGCCGGACAGCGGGATCATGATGACCTCGGCGATCAGGTAGGCAGTCTGCACCCAGCTGATCTCGTCCTTGGAGGCGCCAAGGCCGGCCTGGATCTCGGTCAGGGAGGCCGAGACGATCTGGATGTCCAGGATCGCCATGAACATCCCGAAGACCATGATGATGAAGGCCGCGACCCGGCGCGGCGTCAGCTCCGGCTCGTCCTGGGGGTTCATGTATCGGCCCTCACTTGTCGGCCTGGGCCAGGGCGGTGCCGTCGGGCCCGCTGCGCCGGTCGATGTCGACCACCACGGAAAGCCCCGCGCGCAGGCCCGGCGCGTCCTTTGGCAGGGCGATACGCACCGGCACGCGCTGGACGATCTTGGTGAAGTTGCCGGTGGCATTGTCCGCCGGCAGCAGCGAGAAGACCGATCCCGTCGCCGGCGCGATGGAGGTCACGCGGCCCTCGATCTCGTGACCATCCAGCGCATCGACGCGGATCTTCGCGATCTGGCCGGGCACCAGGCCCACCAGCTGGGTCTCCTTGAAATTGGCCTCCACATAAAGCCCATGGTCGGGGACCACGGCGGCCAGACGGGCGCCGACGCTGACCAACTCTCCGACCTCGGTGGCGATATTGGCGACGACGCCGTCGAAGGGCGCACGCAGCACCGTGTGGTCAAGGTCGCGCTGCGCCTGCGCCACCGCCAGTTCCAGATCGGCCCGGCTGGCATCGCTTTCGGCGCGCTCGGCCTTCAGCACCTCGATCTGCGCCTCCGCGCCCTTGATCGCGGCGCGGGCGGCGGCAACATTGGCCTCGGCGGTTTCCATCGCCGCCTCGGCATCGTCCAGATCCGCCTGGCTGCCGACCTTGCGGGCGGTCAGGGTGCGGGCGCGCTCCAGCGTGGTCTGCGCGGTGTGGCGGGCGGCCTGGGCGGCCGAGAGCTCGGCCTCGGCCTGAGTGACGCTGGCCCGGGCAGCAAGGATCTGCGCGTCGATGCGCGCCAGCGTGCGATCCAGCGTCGGCAGCTTGGTCTGCGCCTGTTGCAGCGTGATCCGGTAGTCGCCGTCATCCAGCTGCACCAGCACCTCGCCCTTGGTGACATGCTGGTTGGCCTTCACCGGCACCGCCGTCACGTAGCCCTGCAGCTTGGAGGACACCAGCGACAGGTCGGCCTGCACATAGGCATCGTCGGTGCCGGTCTGGAAGCGCCTGTTGGTCCACCAGCCGTAACCGGCATAGCCCCCGCCCCCCAGCACGGCCAGCAGGACGACGCCCAGCACAAGCTTCTTGCGGCTGCGCTTGGGCGGCAGATCGGAACGGGGCGCGGTGGTGTCGGGGGCTGTCATGGCAGCGTCCTCCTCGGGGTCGGCAGGGCCGGGGTCGAAACACGAAAGGGTGGTCGACAGAATCGAACCACCCGGTTCGATGACGGCTAAATGATGCCACTCCGAAACTCAAGACTTTATCGAACCAGGTGGTTCGATTATATCCCGGACATGAGAGACGAGATTCCAGATCAGCCCGGCCCGCCCCCCCCACAGGGCCGCCGCCATGCCGCCGGCGCGGATCCCGGCAAGCGCTGCCAGATCCTGGAGGGCGCCGCGCGGGAGTTCTTCGAAAAGGGCTATGATGCGGCCTCGATGAACGGGATCTGCAAGGCCGCCGGGGTGTCTAAGGGGACGCTCTATGTCTATTTCGAGAACAAGGAAGACCTCTTCGTCGCCCTGGTCGAGAACCGCCGGGCGGAGTTCTTCGAAAGCCTGACCCAGGCGCTGGCCGGGGCCGGCACGGTCGAGGGGCGGCTGCTGACCTATGCGCGCGCGCTGCTGCGCAAGCTGACCTCGGAAGAGGTGATCCAGCTTCAGCGCATCGTCATCGGCGTCGGCACCCGCGTTCCGACGCTGGGCGCGCGCTTCTACGAGGCGGGCGCGACCTATTTCCTTGGCCGGCTGGGCACCTTCCTGCAGGCCGAGATCGACGCCGGCACCCTGCGGATCGAGGATGTGCACCGCGCCGGGACGCAGTTCGTGGAACTTATCTCCTCCGAGATCTGGCGGGCGCGGCTGTTTGCCCATCGCCCCGCCCCGCCCGGCCCCGAAGAGATCGAGGCCCTGGCGCAGGACGGGGTACGGGACTTCCTGAAGCTTTACCGGGCCTGATCAGCGTGCGCGGGCCCTGCCCGCCCGCATCCGCCGCCAGAACAGCCCGCCCGAGATCAGCGCCAGCAGGATCACCGCCAGCCCGTAGACATCGGCGGTGCGGTCCAGCCCCAGATGCGGCGCGGCCACCCCGGCCAGGATCACCGGCAGGCTGAAGGCCAGGTAGCTTTCGGTGTAGAAGGTGGCCAGCAGCCCGGCGCGATCCTCCGGGGTGGCGCGCGGCAGCAGCTCCCGGAAGGCGCCCGAGAAGGAGGCGCCAAAGCCCGCCCCGGCCAGCACGACCCCGAGGAAGATCACCGGAACCGAGGCCAGCGCCAGGGCCAGCAGGGCCAGCGCCATGCCGATCGCCAGCGCCAGCGTGCCCGCGATCAGCGCGCGTTCGGCAGGCCAGAGCCGCAGCCCGGCGACGGCCAGCACCGCCCCCGCCATCAGCGTCGCCACCACCAGCGTCCCGGTCAGCGGCGCGCTGTGCCCCTCGGCCAGGCCGACCAGCGCGGGCATCAGCGAAAAGTTCAGCCCGCCAAGCGCCCAGCCGGCGATATTGACCGGCGAGACATGCAGGAAGCTGCGGCGGGCCTCGCGCGGCAGGCGGACCTCGGGAAGGAGCGAGCGCAGGGCGCCGGGGCGGCGCTGCGTGGTCTCGGGCATCCAGAAGATCAGCAGGGCCTGAAGCGCCGAGAGCAGCAGCAGCACCAGATAGATCAGCACCGTGGGTTCGGGCGCCCAGCTGACCAGGATGCCCGAGCCGAGCGCGCCGAAGAACAGCCCGGTGAAGGCGGTCACGCTGTTCAGAAGCGGCCCGAGCTTGCGGTCGGTATCAAGGATCGCGGCGCCAAGCGCGGTGGTGGCCATGCCGGTGCCGAAGCCCTGCACGATGCGCGCCGCCCCGAGGCTGATCGCCGAATCCGCCGTCATGAAGACCACCATCGCCAGCACGTTGATCAGCGTCGCCGCCAGGATCACCGGGCGGCGGCCAACGAAGTCCGACAGCGCCCCGACGGTCAGCAGCGCGAACAGCAGACTGAGCGCATAGAGCGCGAAGATCACCGTCAGCGCCCCCGAGCCCAGCCCGAAGGCGGCCTGGTAATGCTGGTAGAGCGGCGTCGGCGCGGCGGCACTGGCCAGGAAGGTGGCGGCGGTCAGCGCGCTGTAAAGGGTCATGGCGCGCGGCGAAAAGCGGGCGCGGCGGCCATCGGGAGGGTCAAGGGCAAGGAAGGACATGGGGTCTCCAGTTCGGGTCAGGGGTGCGGGAAAGATGCGGGGGGACGGCCCGCGCGGGTAGGCCCGCCGGGATCGAAAGACTTGTGCGTTCAGCGCAAAGGCCGGGGGATCAGACCCGCCAGACCGGGGGCGATCCGATCTGACGCTTCAGCGCCTCGCTGACCACCCGGAAGCGGGCAGAGGGCTGCGCCAGGGCACGCAGCAGGGTGATGCCGGTCTCGACCGGCGGGCGGGCGGGCCCGGCGGGGGTCAGCGCCTGCAGCCGGCCCGTGCGCAGCGCCTCGCCGACCACCCAGTCGGGCAGGTAGGCCAGGCCCATCCCCTCGCAGGCGGCGCCCATCATCGCCTCGAAATCATCGCAGCGGAAGACCACGCCAGCGCGCGCCGGGGTGCCCAGAAGATCCGCCCAGCCCAGAAGGTCGGCCCCGTGCAGCTTGTCGATCAGCCGGTGCCCGGCCAGATCGTCGCAGTGCTCTGGCGCGCCGTGCCGCGCCATGTAGTCGGGCGCCGCCACCAGCACCATGCGCTGCGCCGCAAGCCGGGTGGCGATCAGCGTGCTGTCGGCCAGCGCCCCGATCCGGATCACCGCATCCAGCCGTTCCAGCACCGGATCGGCCATGCGTTCGGTCAGGTCCAGCTCCACCGTCAGGCCGGGATGGTCCCGCATCACCGCCTGCATCGCCGGGATCACGTAACGCTTGCCGAAGGTCGGAAAGCAGGCCAGCCGGAAGACCCCGGTGACGGCGCCGTCGAAGGCCGAGATCTCGGCATGGGTATCGGCCAGATCATCCAGCAGCGACTGGGCGCGTTCGAAAAGGCGCTCTCCGGCGCCGGTCATCGCCAGCGCCCGGGTCGAGCGCAGCAGCAGCGGCACGCCGACGCTGGTCTCCAGCGCGTCGATCTGGCGGGCAATGGCCGAGGGCGTCAGCCCCCGCCGCCGCGCCGCCGCCGAGAAGCTGCCAAGGCGCACCACCTCGACGAAGATCGCCAGGTGCTCGGCAAAGCGCGGATCGGTCATCTGTGCGTCCCATGCAAAAGGGTTGCGCCAACGGCGGACGTTCCGGGACAGGGCGGCGCGGCGTAGGGTCCCGGGCAGAGGCCCCCGACGGGCCGGCTCAACCCACGGAGATTCCGATGAAAATCCTTGACCGCATCCTCTCTCAGTCCGCCTATTCCGCCGAGATCGACCTGCCGCTGTCGCAGATCGACCTGGAGGACTGGCTGTTCACCCTGCCCGAGGCGGAATACCTGCGCTGCTGCGCCCCCGACCATATCGCCGCCGGCCTGACCTGGACGGATGACGGCCGCCGCATGTCGATCAACGTCGAGATGATCGGCACCGGGCTGGTGGTGCAGCACTATGTCTGCGAGGAGGCGCGGCCCGATTACCTGCGGATGAACTCGATCTCGGACGTGTTCACCGGCAATGGCCGCACCCAGGTCAACGTGGTCTGGGAGCTGATCGCCGAGGCCACGGACTCGGGCCGGACGCGCTACACCAACCGCGTCACCGCCCACCCGACCGAGGCCTTCATGGAGTTCCTCGACCAGCACGGCATCCCCTTCGAGGCCGCCGCCACCGCCCGGCAGGAGGCCGGCGGCGATCACAACCGGCGCGAAACGCCGCTGTTTGCCGAAAGCATCGGGCGCCGGGCCCGGCTGCGCACCGCCGCCTGAGGCACAGCCGCCTGAGGCACGGGGGGCCGCGCGCGGCAAGTCCTGCGCGGCCCCCGCCATGATCACGCCTCTTTCAGGGCGCGGATGCGCACCGGGATCGACTTGTAGGCGGGGGTGCCGCTGTCGGGATCATGATAGCCCAGCGGCACCAGGCAGTTGGCCTCGGGGTAATAGGCCCCGACAGAGCCGCGCGCGATGTTGTAATCGACCGCGGTGAAGCCGCTCAGCTTGCGGGTGCGGCCATCGCCGAAGACCGTCTCGACCTCGATCTTGTCGCCGGGTTCGATGCCCTGGGCGGCCAGGTCCTCGGGGTTGACCAGCACCACGTCGCGCCGTCCGAAAACCCCGCGATAGCGGTCGTCCAGCCCGTAGATCGTGGTGTTGTACTGGTCGTGGCTGCGCAGCGTCGTCAGCTTCAGCACCGAAGGATCGGTGGTTTCGGGATCCTCGGCCAGACCCTTGAACAGCAGGAATTCGGCCTTGCCCGACGGGGTGTTCCAGATCCGCTGGGTCGGTGCCAGCGGCAGGCGGAAGCCGCCGGGCACCTTGATGCGGGCGTTGAAATCCTTGAAATCGGGGAAGACGGCCTCGATCTTGTCGCGGATCAGGTCGTAATCGGCGGCCATGGCAGCCCAGTCGACGCGGGTGGCGGGCAGCGCGGCGCGCGCCATCTCGGCCACGATCACCGGTTCCGAGCGCAGGTGTTCGGAGGCCGGCGGCAGTTTCCCGCGCGAGGCATGGACCATCGACATGGAATCCTCGACCGTCACCACCTGGGGCACGCCGTTCTGAAGATCCTCCTCGGTGCGCCCGAGGCAGGGCAGCAGCAGCGCCTCGCGCCCCACCAGCAGATGCGAGCGGTTGAGCTTGGTCGCCACAGACACCGTCAGGTCCAGATCCTTCATCGCTTCGTAGGTCTGTTCGCGGTCCGGCATCGCCACGATCAGGTTCCCTCCGAGCGAGATCAGCACCCGCGCCGTGCCCGCCACGATCGCCTTGACCGAGGCCACGGCGTCATGGCCATGGGCGGCGGGGGGCGTGAAGCCGAAGGTTTCCTCGATCCGTTTCAGCAGGACCGGGCCGGGCTTTTCGGTGATGCCGACGGTGCGGTCGCCCTGGACGTTGGAATGGCCGCGCAGCGGGCAGATCCCGGCGCCGGGCTTGCCGATATTGCCGCGCATCAGCAGCAGGTTCGCCATCTGCTGCACGTTTGAGGTGCCGGTGGCGTGCTGGGTCATGCCCATGCCGTAGGTGATGATCGTGGCGCTGGATTTCACGTAGGCTTCGGCGACGCGGCGCAGGGCCTCTGCGCCAAGGCCGCTCTGGGCCTCGATGGCGTCCCAGCCGGTCGCCTCCAGATCCGCCTTCAGCGCCGCAAAGCCGTTGGTATGTTCGGCGATGAAGGCCTGGTCCAGCGCGCCGCCACGGCTCGCCTCGATCTCAAGCACGGCCTTCATGATGCCCTTCAGCGCCGCCGCATCGCCCCCCACCTTCACCTGGTGATAGGTCGAGGCGATGTCGGTGCCCGAGAAGGTCGCCATCTCGACCGGGTTCTGCGGGTCGGCAAAGCGTTCAAGCGCGCGTTCCTTCAGCGGGTTGAAGACCACGATGGGCACGCCGCGCCGGGCGACCTCGTGCAGGGTACCCATCATCCGGGGGTGGTTGGTCCCGGGATTGTGGCCCATGGCGATGATCATCTCGCAATCGTCGAAATCCTTCAGCGATACGGTGCCCTTGCCGATCCCGATGGAATGGGGCAGCCCGACGCTGGTCGCCTCGTGGCACATGTTGGAACAGTCGGGGAAGTTGTTGGTGCCGTATTCCCGCGCGAAAAGCTGGAACAGGAAGGCCGCCTCGTTCGAGGCCCGCCCGGAGGTATAGAACTCTACCGCGTTGGGATCGCTCTGGGCCTGAAGGATGCGGCCCGTGATCGCATGGGCCTCTTCCCAGCTGACCGGCAGGTAGCGGTCGGTTTGCGCGTCATAGCGCATCGGGTGGGTCAGCCGGCCCTGGGCCTCGAGGTCGTGATCGCTCCAGCCCAGCAGGTCGCTCACGCTGTGTTCGGCGAAGAATTCGGGCGGAACGCGGCGCTTGGTGGCCTCCCAGGTGACGGCCTTGGCGCCGTTCTCGCAGAACTGGAAGGTCGAGGTGTGCTCCTTGTCGGGCCAGGCGCAGCCGGGGCAGTCGAACCCGGCGGGCTTGTTGGTGCGCAGGAGCGTCAGCGCGGCGTCGGAGGCATCCATCTGCGTGCGCACGGCCTTGGCGGTGGCGCGCAGCGCCCCCCAGCCACCGGCGGGGTGGTCATAGCGGGCAATGCCGGGAATGGGCTTCTTCATCGGTATCCTCCTGTTCGCGGGCTTCGGGTCCGGGACCCGGGGCGCTGGACCAGCCATAGCGCCCCGGGACCCGACATGCACCCGGGATCAGGCTTCGGTCAGCACTTCGGGCAGCTGCGCGGCCCGGGCGCGGGCCTTGCGGGCGATGCTCTCGGCAAACAGCGGCGTCTCGCGGTGGTTATGGTCGCCCCCGGCGGCCTGGCGGGCGGCGGCGGCCTCTTCGAAGGACTGGCCGTTGACGGCGATGAAGTCCATGAAGGCATCGGTGGGGTGGCAGGTCACGCGGTTGGTGTAGCGGATGCGCCCCTCGCCGGCGGCCTCGGCGATCAGTTCCCAGATCACGTTGACCTGAGTGCGCGCGCCGGTCGGCGTGAACACGTCCGAGATCGAGTTCATCCGGCAGTAGGTGGGCGTCGCGGCCTCGGCCACGTAGTGCTGGATGACCAGCCCGGTGCCGATCTTCTCGACGTTGATCGACATGCGGCGGCCGTCATCGGTGAAGGTCGCCCCGCAGGAGACGTGATCGGGGGCACAGCAACGCTGGTATTCCGCCTCGGGCAGGTTGAACAGCCAGTCGGCGATGTCGATCTGCTCCAGCGGCACCTCGACCTCGTGGGAATAGGCGGAATAGGACAGCAGCTTGTCGGTGATGACTTTCATGATCTTTTCCTGATCTGGGCCGGCGCCCTGTGTCCCGGCTCATCCGGGATCTGCGGCGCTCTGGCGATGCATTTGGCAGCGACAGACTTGGGCGTCTGCCTGGCATCGAAACTGGGCCCCGGGGCGGGGACGCTCAATCATACGCAGGGATGAGGGGGGCGGCGAAAGCGGGAAATGGCCTTTGAAACAAGGGCCGAAATCCGGATCCCCGGGGCGGGACAAACCTAAGGATGATATCTGCCGCCCTGCCCTGCCCCTAGCTCTGGCTGCACCGGGGCCCAAAGTGCAGCCCCGTTTCCGGGCCAAGGAGAGCGCTCATGCCAGATCACCCCCTTCCCCTGACGCGCCGGCATTTCGTCGCCGCAAGCGCCAGCCTGAGCGGACTGCTCCTGCTGGCCGGCCCCGCCGGGGCCGCCACCCCCGAGATCCCCGCAAACCAGAACGGAGAGACCGCCATGACCAGCGGATATGTCACCACCCCCGACGGCACCCAGATCTTCTACAAGGACTGGGGTCCGAAGGAGGCCCAGCCGATCATGTTCCACCACGGCTGGCCGCTGAGCGCGGATGACTGGGACGCGCAGATGCTGTTCTTCCTGTCGAAGGGCTATCGCGTTGTCGCCCATGACCGGCGCGGCCATGGCCGTTCCTCGCAGGTCTCGACCGGGCACGACATGGACCATTACGCCGCGGATGCGGCAGCGGTGGTGCATCACCTCGACCTGACCAACGCGGTGCACATCGGCCATTCGACCGGCGGCGGCGAGGTGGCGCGCTATGTCGCCCGCCATGGCCAGCCCGAGGGCCGCGTGGCCGCCGCCGTGCTGGTCAGCGCCGTGCCGCCGCTGATGCTGAAGACCGAGGCCAACCCCGAAGGCACCCCGATGGCGGTCTTCGACGGTTTCCGTTCCGCGCTGGCGGCGAACCGGGCGCAGTTCTTCCTCGATGTCGCCTCGGGGCCCTTCTACGGCTTCAACCGGCCCGGCGCCGAGGTTTCCCAGGGGGTGATCACGAACTGGTGGCGCCAGGGCATGATGGGCGCGGCACTGGCCCATTACGAGGGGATCAAGGCCTTCTCGGAGACCGACCAGACCGAGGACCTGAAGGCGATCACCGTGCCGATGCTGGTGATCCAGGGTGATGACGACCAGGTGGTGCCCTACAAGGACGCGATGGTGAAGCAACATGCGCTGCTGGTCAATTCGCAGATGAAGATCTACCCGGGGTTCCCCCATGGCATGCTGACCACCCATGCCGATGTGACCAACCCCGACCTGCTGGCCTTCGTCACCCAGGCCTGAGCCCCCTCTCGGACAACAGGAAGGGCGCCGGAAGGCGCCCTTTTCGCATCTCGGTCGGAAGGGGGAGCGGATCAGCCGATGGCGGCGTCGATGGCCTCCAGCAGGCAATCCGGATCGACGGGCTTGGTCAGGAAGGCATGGGCGCCCTCCTCCAGCGCGCGGCGCCGGGCCGTGGCGGTGGGATAGGCGGTCATCATGATCACGGGCTGGGCCCAGTGCCGGCGGCGCATCTCGACCTGCAGGTCGAGGCCGGACATGCCCTCCATGTGCAGATCCGTCAGGATGCAGACCAGCGCGCCGGGGTCCTCGCAGGCCAGCAGCGCCTCGGCCGAGCCAAAGCCGACCCCTTCCATGCCCGCCGAGCGCAGCAGGCTGTGGAGGCTGCCGCGCACGCCGGGATCGTCATCCACGATCGCCACCAGGTAGGACTGCACGAATTCCGCTCCATCTTCACCGGGGACATCCCCGGATCAAGCCTAGCACGCCGGTTCACGAAACCGGCAGTCATACCTAGATGCTATACCGGCTTATCGTCGCGTCCCGCACGCCCAGCTGCTCGGCCATGCGCACCAGGTCGGCCAGAGACTGCGCCGCCATCTTGCGCATGACGTTGCCGCGATGGATCTTCACCGTGATCTCGCTCAGCTCCAGATGAGCCGCGACCTGCTTGTTCATCAGCCCGGTGACGACCAGCGCCATCACCTGCCGTTCGCGCGGCGTCAGCTGGTCGTAGCGGCGCTGCAGACCGGCCAGCAGGGCCGCCTGCGCGCGCAGTTCCGCATCGGCCTCCAGCGCGGCCGAGATCGCCTCCAGCAGCTGATCCTCGTCGAAGGGCTTGGGCAGCACGTCGATGGCGCCCGCCCGCATCCCCCGCACCGTCATCGGGATGTCGCCATGGCCGGTCATAAGGATCACCGGCATCGCCTCGGGCAGCGCGTTCAGCTCTTCCTGGAAGTCCAGCCCGTTCTCGCCCGACAGGCGGATGTCCAGCAGCAGGCAGCCCGTCGGGCCGGGCGGCGGGGCCGCCAGGAAATCGCGGGTGCAGCCGAACAGCCGCACCTCGTAGCCCATCGCGCGCAGCAGGCTGCCGATGGAGCGGCACAGCTCCGGGTCGTCGTCGATCACGCTGATGCAGCCCTGCGGGGCCTCTGAGGGGGCGGTCTTCATGGCGTGGGTCCTTCGCGGGAATCGCTTTCGGGCAGGCGAAAGCGCATTGCCAGCCCGCCCTGGGGCACGGCCTCGGCCACCAGGGTGCCGCCGTGCTGTTCAAGGATGGAGCGGCAGATCGTCAGGCCCATGCCCATGCCCTCCGGTTTGGTGGTGAAGAAGGGCCGGAACAGCGCTTCGGGGTCGCGCCCGCCCAGCCCGCCGCCGTGATCGCGGATCACCATTTCGACGAAATGGCCGTCGGTGAAGGCCGAGACGTCGATCCGGCGCTGCCCCAGCGGGGTCGCGGCCATGGCCTGGCTGGCATTCAGCAGCAGGTTCATCATCACCTGCTGGATCTGCACCCGGTCGGCCAGCACCCGGGGCAGGTCCCGGGGCAGGCTGGCGCGCACGGTGGTGCCGGTGGCGCGCATCTCCGGGGCCAGCATGGCGCTGGTCTCGGCAAAGACGTCTTCCAGGCTGATCGGCGCCGGCTGCGGGTCGGACTTGCGCGCCAGGCCGCGAATGCCGGCGATCACCCCGGCGGCCCGGCTGCCGTTATGGGCGATCTGGTCCAGGCAATCGCGCACCTCTGCCGCGTCGGGTGCCTCGCGCGCCAGCCAGCGGCGGCCCGATTTCGCATAGGTGATGACCGCGGCCAGCGGCTGGTTGACCTCGTGCGCGATGGAGGCCGCGATCTCTCCCAGCGTCGTCACCCGCGAGATATGGGCCAGCTCGGCATGGGACTGCGCCAGCCGCCGTTGCGCGCGGTTGCGTTCCGTGACGTCGATGGCGGTGACCAGGACGCGCGACCAGTCGCGGCTGTCGGGCGGCAGCGAGGCCCGCAGCACCGCCTCCACCGTCTCGCCCGCGCGGGTGACGAACTGGGCTTCGACCTCGACCGGGGACAGGCCCGCCCGCAACCCGCGGTACAGCGCCGCCTGCGCTGCCTCGGCCCCGGCGGCGAAATGCATCGACACGCTCTGGCCGATCAGCGCCGCGCCGCTGTCGTAGCCGAAAAGCCGCCCGGCCTGCAGGTTGGCATTGCGCACCCGCGCTCCTGCCGCCGCCTGGCGCACCGCCTCCATGCCGGGGACCGGATCGTGCTGCAGCAGCCGGTAGGCCGGGGACCAGTCGGTCTCCCAGATCGGAAAGCCGGCGGCATCGAAGATCGTGGCATAGCGCGCATCCGCCCCCCGCCGCGCCCGCGCCGCCGAGATCTGGCTGGCCGAGAGCAGGCCGGTCAGCACGATGGCGACCAGGCTGACGGCCAGCCGCATCGTCGGGCCCGCCAGCGGATCGTTGCCATGGCTGATCACGTAGCCGCTGATCGCCAGGCAGACGCAGACCCCGCAGGCGACCAGCACCAGCAGCCGCGATCCCTGGCGGGCCAGGATCACCACGACGATGGTGTAAAGCACCGCGACCGCGCCCTGCAGCGGCGACATCACGTCGAGCGCGAAGATGCCGAGCGCAAGGCACAGCGCCGCCCCCGAATACAGCAGGTTCCGCCCTGCCGTCGGTCGGTCCTGGTCCCGCCGGCTGGCCTGTCGCATGCGCACCGCCCAATGCTCCCATGGTTCCGTCTTGTCCGCGGGCGCAGGATAGGGCGGCCTTGTCCTGCCGTCTTGTATCATCGTGCCATCATCGGCATCCGCAGCACGAAACGCAGGCCCGGGCGGGCGTTCTCCCAGGCCGGCGTGCCGCCCAGCTCGCGGCAGGTCGCCTCGATCAGCGCCAGGCCCAGCCCGCGCCCGGTTTCGGGCGGATGGGCGCGCGGCCCGTGATCCTCGACCTCCAGGCGCAGCAGGCGGCCCTGGCGGGCGCGCAGGCGGATCACGATCTCGCCGGGGGTGCGGGGGTCGTAGGCGTGCTTGGCGGCATTCATCACCAGCTCGCTCACCAGGATGCCGGCGGCAGTCAGGGCCGAGGGCGCCATCCGCGCCGGCTCGGCCTCCAGCCGCAGCGGCCGATGGGCGGGCAGCAGCCGGGCGAAGGCACCGCAGAGCCGGCCCAGATAGGCGGCGGCCTCGGGCTCGGCGCCGGCATGGTGCAGCAGGCGGTGCATCTCGGCAATGGCCAGGATCCGCCCCTGGGTGCGCAGCAGCGCGCCGCGCTCGCCCGCTCCGGGGTCGCGCAGCTCCCGGGTGATCAGCGCCGAGAGCATCTGCAGGCTGTTGGCGATGCGGTGATCGGCCTCGGCGGCGCGATCGGGGACCGTCAGCGGCGGCAGGACGGTTCCGGACAGGACGGGCGGGCGGATGTCGGCAACGGGGGTCGGACGCATCGGGCGCTCCTTTCTCGGGGATCGGGGCCATCCTGCCCCGGGGCGCGCCCGGGGATCCATCATACGCAGGTTTGCGGTGCCCCGAGCGGGGCCATACCTGCGTATGATTTCGCCGCGCCGCCTTGTCGGGAAGACTGAGGCCGGGACCCGTCGCCCCCTCTCGCGGCGGCTCTCCGACCGGACGCCCGCGTTCCGGAGCCACCGACCGCCCCGGCGGACCGGCGGCCACCCCTCCGGGGCGCGGGCGTATCCCAAAGCCCTTCCGCCTCGCAAGGAGACCCGCCATGACCACCCAGGAGACCATCCGCAGCGCCGCCGAACGCCGGCTGAGCCTGCGCAGCGACCTGTCCGCCGCCGATACCCAGGATATTGCCGCAGGGCTGAACCGGCTGCTGGCCGACACCTTCACGCTGTACCTGAAGACGAAGAATTTCCACTGGCATCTCAGCGGTCCGCATTTCCGCGACTACCACCTGATGCTGGACGACCAGGCCGCCGCGCTGATCGCGATGACCGATCCGCTGGCCGAACGGGTGCGCAAGCTGGGCCGGACGACGCTGCGCTCGGTCGGCGACATTTCCCGCCGCAAGAGCCTGCTGGAGAACGAGGCCGACTACGTGGAGCCCTTCGACATGCTGGCCGAGCTGCAGGAGGATACCCGCCACTTCCTGGCCGAGCTGCGCGGGGTGCACGGCATCTGCAGCGCCGCCGGAGACGTCGCCAGCACCAGCCTGATCGAGGTCTGGATCGACGAGGCCGAAACCCGGATCTGGTTCCTCTACGAGGCCGGGCGCTCTACCCCGCTGCTGTGATCCCCTGCGGTCCCCCGGCCCGTGCCTGCCCGGGGACCCATCGCGCCGGCGATCCGCTGCCCTGCCCGCCCCGGTCCGCTGCCTGCCGGAGGCCAAGGTGCAGGATGGCGCTGCCCGGTGTCCCCTCCCCGGTCCCGCACCGGGACGCCGGCGCGATCCCCGGGGGGAGGTTCCCCCCGTTGCCCCCGGTCTGCCCCCCAGGCCGGGGGCCTTTTGTCCGGGCAGACCCGCTAGGCCTGCACCGCCCGGCGCCAGCGGCCCGGGCTCAGCCCCTGGGCACGGGTGAACATGCGGGTGAAATGGCTCTGATCGGCAAAGCCGCAGGCCAGCGCGATATCGACCAGCGGCAGCTGGGTCAGCCGCAGCAGCAGCCGTCCCTGTTCCAACCGTTCCGCCAGCAGCCACTGGTAGGGCGACAGGCCGGTGGTCTCCCGGAAGCCCCGGAAGAAGGCATTGCGCGGCAGATCCAGCGCAAGCGCCACATCATCCAGGCGCAGCCCCTCGAATTCCACCGACATCAGCATCTCCTTGGCGCGGGCCAGCTGGGCCGGTGACAGCCGGCTGCGCCGGCGCAGGCGCCGGGTGATGGCATGGTTGCGCTCCAGATGCAGCATCAGCCGCGCACCGATCTCGTCCGAGGCCAGCGGATCCAGAAGCGCGGGCCGCGCGAGCCAGTCCAGCAGGCCGCGCGCCATCTGGCCCAGGCGCGGATCCAGCGCCTCGTTGGTGGGGCGCAGCCGCAGCGGGCTGTGCAGCGGCAGCTCGATCAGCAGGAAATCAAAGGCCCCCTCGGCGGTGGCGGCATAATCGACGTCGAATTCACGGATATAGATCGCGTCCTGGTCGAAGACCCGGTCGTAGCGGCGGCTGCCCTCGCGGATGCGGCGGCGGTGTCCGGGCAGCAGCGACATGCCCAGGATCATCCCCCTGTCCTGCGCCGGGGTCGCGATCTCGGAGCGCACCGGGCCCGAGGCGGTCTTGCGCAGCAATGTCAGGTCTCCGGCGCGGGCGCTGTGGTTGTGGCGCAGCGATTTCAGCGAACAGCCCAGGTTGTCCCGGGATTTGCGCAGCTCCGTCTGGATTTCCGAGAGTTCCGTTGCGGCCATTGTCCGACCTCCTCACACCGCCCGGAAGCACCGGGCACCCGCATCCCGAGGATGCATGCCACAGGGCGTTACACAAGCCCGACCCGCCGGTCCAGGGCAGGGCTGCGCACCAAGCGCCCGACGCTGCCCGACCGATGGGCGGGCAGACCGGGGGCGCAGCGGACCCCGGATTTCGGCAGGGCATGGCGCCCTCCCGAGGCCGGCGCGGGCGGCGCCGCCCCCGTCATGCGCCGGCGCGGCCCCGGGCTCTTGAACGATTGTACCGCATCGCGCCGGAAGCACCGCACAAGTGCTCCACCCGCCGTCCGGATCCGCGCAGCTCTCCGGGTGCTGGTCGAAAATTCGGCAAATCCCAAAAAGATCTCCGGGACATAGATCCTTTGCTTTGCAGGGCCGCGCCACTGCCTCATTGTTTTCATACAAACAAGATTCCGGTCCACCTCCCCATCTTCCCCGACCCGTCGCCCCCGGCGCCGGCCCGGACACCGCATGTCGTATCCGTTCCTTCCGACCCTGCCAGAGAGATGCCCATGACCAAGTCCCTGCTGCTTTTGACCACCCTCGGCGCGGTGCCGATCCTGACGGCGGGCGCCGCCCGCGCGATGGATTGCTCGGTCTCCGCGATCGAGGCGCTCGCCCTGCCCGGCGTCACCATTTCCCAGGTCGCCCCCGCCCCGCAGGGCGCCGCCGCCTGTCTGGTCAGCGGCCAGCTGGTGACCACGGGCGGCACGGCCCCCGATGGCAGCGCCGGGTTCCAGATCCGCCTGCCCGACAGCTGGAACGGCCGTTTCGCCATGCTGGGCAACGGCGGCCTGGCCGGCAAGGTCGCGGTCTCGGCCAACCCGGTGGACGTGGCCTATGCCGACAGCACCGGCTATGTCACGGCGATGACCGATCTGGGCCACAGCGCCGACAGCATCCTGGATGCCAGCTTTGCCCTGAACCCCGACGGCACCCCCAACGAGGCGGGACTTGCGGACTATTACTACCGTGCCTCCCATGCCGTGACCCGGCTGGCCAAGGACATGGCGCGGGCGGTCTACGGCAAGGCGCCCGATCATGCCTATCTGACCGGCTGTTCGACCGGCGGGCGCATGGCGCAGGTCGCCGTGACCCGCTACCCCGATGATTTCGACGGCGTGATCTCGGGGGCGGCGTTCAGCGACATTTCCTCGATGCTGAAGATCCAGCACTTCCAGATCAACCAGCTGGCCAGCCCCGATGCCCAGCTGCTGCCCGGCAAGCTTCCGGCGATCAATGCCGCGATCCTGGCCAATTGCGATGCCACCGACGGCGTCACCGACGGGCTGATTCAGAACCCCGCCGCCTGCAGCTTCCGCCCCGAGAGCCTGATCTGCACCGGCGCCGAGACCGACAGCTGCCTGACCCCCGCCCAGGCCGGTGCGCTGCGCGCCTATTTCACCGCCGTGCATACCGAAGACGGCCAGCTGGTCTACCCGGGCTATGCCCCGGTCGAGATGACCGGCGGCTTCACCCTGTTCCAGGGCGGCAAGGAAAAGGCCGGCGACGTGACCGCCGCCGAGCCCTGGGGCAATGACGGCTACGCGCCCGCGCCGCTGGAATGGGCCTTCTCCGACCATATCATCCAGGACATGGTGAAGCGGGATCCCGATTACGACGTGCGCAAGCTGGGCATCGGCGCCGACGGCACCATCCCGACGGCGGTGGTGCAGGACTTCGTCGCGGCAACCGAGGCGGGCAATGGCTCGGACCTGGGCCGGACGCTGTCCTACCTGAAGGGCGGCGGCAAGATGATCCTCTACCACGGCTGGGGCGATCACGCGCTCTCGCCGTTCCGGACGGTGCGCTTTGTCGACGACCTGGCGCGGCGCGACGGCGGCTATGGCGCGCTTGATGCCTCGGCGCGGCTCTTCATGGTGCCGGGCATGTCGCATTGCGGCGGCGGCTCGGGCCCCAACAGCTTCAACACCCTCGCCGCGCTCGAGGCCTGGGTTGAACAGGGCATCGCCCCCGCGCGGATCGAGGCTGTGAAACGCGACGCGGACGACAAGGTGACCCGCTCCATGCCGCTCTGCGTCTATCCCGCCGAGGCCCGCTACAGCGGCACCGGCGATGTCATGGATACCGCCAACTGGAGCTGCACCGACAACAGCGACGGGCTGAAAATGGGCGCCATCGGCATTGCTGCCGGGATGCGCATGGCCGGGGAACCGACCCAGTAGGTCCGCGCCGGGATCACCTGTCAGGGCGGCCCCGGGCCGCCCTTTTCATGCGGCGGGCAGGCCAAGGGCGTGTTTCCCGCCTCCTGAGGTTGCGCCCCGCAGAAACAGGCGGGCCCGGTCCCGGCGGATGGCGGAAGGAAGACCAGTCGGCCCGGGTCGGCCCTTGAGGGCCGCGACCTCGACCGCTCTGGCGGCCCCGGACCGATGGGCCGCGCAGGCCCGGGAGCGAGAGGTCTTGCAACATTGCCGCCCCGATCACCGCCACCATGGGCCACGGCAGGATCAGCGCGCCCCCGGAGGTAAGGCAACGCCCAGCCGGCGACAGCACCGATCGGAATCGACAGGCTGCCGTTCACCGGTCGGATCGTGGTCGTGCCACCGGCCTCCACGGCAGCGCCGATGGTGCCGATGAACTTGCAGGCCCCTTCGGGGGAATGGTGAAGGGCGCGGCGCCGGGATCGCATCGGTCCCGGACTTGAGGCCCTGAGCCGCACCTTGGAGAGATCGGCGCGCCGCCGGACCCGACCGGATCGCCTTATCGGGAAAATCGGGGTGGGCAAGGGCCGATCCAGTTGATCCCTCCTGCTTCCTGCCCCGCGCCGGAAGGCAGGCAGAGAGGCGGCACCGGAGCGCCGCCTCTGGCATCTAAGGGCCAGGTTCAGCGGGAAAGCGTCACGTCCACGTAAGGCTGCAGGGTGATCGGACCGCTCAGCCCGGTCTTCAGCGGCTGGCGCGGACCGCCCGGCAGATGCGCGAACATCTCCGGAGCATGGGCCAGCAGCGCATTGCCCAGCGGGGTGGCAAGTTCGATCCGGATCACGTTGTCCCCGGGCTGCAGGCTGTGCCCAAGGTCGATCTGGCGGGCCAGCTGATCCACCGGCCCGAGCGGCTGAGCGTTCACCGTGATGCGGATCGTGTCGTCATGGCCGGGGATCACGATCCGGGCCCCCATCTGCCGGCTCCAGTCCGCCGGCAGGGTCAGCGTCGTCTCGTAGACACCGACGCCCGAGGCCTCGGCCAGGGCCGGGATCTGCGTCCAGGGCTCCAGCGCCGCCAGCGTCCCGGCATCGGTGCGGACATGGTCTGTCCGGCTGGCGGTGGCGCCCGGTGTCCACCCGTCCACGACCAGCCGCCAGGGGCCCAGCCGGCGCGCCTGCGGCAACGCGGGAACCTCTGCCGACAGGGTCTCTCCGGTCGAGAGGCGGGCACGGACCGTCCCCGGCGCCCCGGCCCGCAGCATCAGCGCCTCGGGGCGCAGGGTCCGCACCTCGGCACTGGCCTCGGTCACATGGGGCCGGTCCACCGCCCCCGACAGCCGCAGGATCCGGGTCTGCGACGGCCCGAGATGCAGCGTCACGGTCACGCCGTCACCCGTCGCGGTCCAGGGACCCGGATCGCGGATGGCTCCGGTCCAGGCATCCAGCACCTCGGGCGCGCCCTCCCCGCTCAGGTGCAGCTGCGCCGTCAGCGGCTGGTCGCTGTCGTTGAACAGGTAATAGTCGTCCCGCTCCGCCCCGTGGCGATGGATGCTGCGCAGCGGCACAGGCGTCCGGGGTGCGGCATCGGGGCGGAGGCCACGCCCGGCCAGCAGGGCCGTCAGCGCCGCCTCATCCGCCACCCGGGGCCAGCCGAGCGCGCCGATCCGCTGCGCCAGCGCCGTGCCTTCGCCCTGGACGGGCAGCGGGCCCAGCAGGATCACCGGCAGCCCCTGCCCGGCCAGCGCCTCCAGCCGGTCCAGCAGGGCGTCGTCCAACTGCGCCGCAAGCGGCACGATCAGCGCCTTGTAGGCCGGCCCATCGGCCTTCAGCCGTCCGCCGCTAACCCGGGCTGCCGGCAGATCCAGCACGGCGGGGCTCAGATACCCCAGGGTGTAGCCCGCATCCGCCAGCGCCCTGTCCGCCAGGTAGCCGCCCTCGATGTCGAACCCGGTGCGCAGCACCGCCAGATCGGTCCGGTTCACCCCCTGCTGCAGGATGCCCTGGGTCCGCGTCAGGTAGCCCGAGATATCCGCAAGATGCCGCCAGGTCGGCTGCTTGCCGTTCCAGGCCTCGGAAAACATCGCGCCGAAGGGGGCAAAGCCCGGCCAGCCGGTGCCCGGCGCCGTGTCATAGGCATAGCCGTGCAGGTAGAGCTGGTTCACCCCGTAGGCGAAGTTCCGGTTGATCTCGGGCAGCATGTCGCGGGTCCATTCCGTGGCATAGCCCTTGAAGAAGGCCCCCATCTCGTCCGAGAGCAGCCCGCCGCTGCCCATGTCGCGCCCCGCCCGCAGCGCCTGGAACTTGCCGTGTTCGCGCGCGAAGCCCAGGCTCTCTCCCTCGGGCTGGCCCGTGGTGGCTGCCGACAGGATCGGATCCACCGGGCCGCCATACCCCTGGTTGCGGTAGATCATGCCCAGCCCCGCCGCCCAGTCGCGCAGCGGCACCAATCGGTTCCGCTGCCAGAGCCCGGCCAGCGTCCGGTCCCAATCGTGGATCACCTGCCCGGTCAGGGCGGCATCGCGGAAAACGAAGGCCCGCTGCGCCGGTGCCGACCAGCTCTTGAGGGTGCGAAACAGCAGCACCGGCAGCTCTGTCCGGGGATCATGGCCGCGCCGGTCCGCGAAAGCCTCCAGCACCCCCGGGGTCCAGATCTGCAACGACTTCAACTCCAGGCTGTCCTCGAAAAAGGCATGGCCCGCGCGGCTGAGCCCGGCGCGGACTTCGGGCGTCAGCAGCCTGTCATCCCAGAAGGCCGTCACCGCCCGGCTGCCCTGCGCCCCGAAATGATCGACCACATAGGCGTGCGGATCGGTGACCGGTGCGTTGCCGGGACTCATGTCGAACATGTTGACCCGCTGGGCCGTGGGCCGGTGCCAGATCGCCAGCAGGATCCAGGGCCCGCCCGCCGGTGCCGTCCAGCTCAGCTGCCCGTCCCGCACCCGGTCGGTCAGATCCTGCGCGCCCTGCGCCTCCAGCACCACCGGATCCGTGCCCTGCGCCGTGCAGTCCTGCGCGCAGCGCAGCGCCAGCACCGCCACCAGGTGCCGCCGCACCTGCACATCCGGGTTGCCCGGGGTCTGGCCGCTTGGCGGCAGGATCGGCCCCGGCAGCGCCCCCGAGACGGTCTCTCCTGCCGCAACGATGCGCTGGCCATGCACCATCTCCTGCGCCGCCGCCGGACTGTCCGGCGTGATCGAAGGCAGCGCAGAGGGCCAGTGCGGCCCGAGGGTCAGATCGACGGTCATGCCCAGCCGGGCGGCCTCGTCCAGCGCGACCGCAACGGCACGGTTCCAGGCCGGCGTGCCCCAGCCGTACAGTTTCGGGTCGATGGGCGCCGAGACCGCATCGTAGACATCGGCAATTTCGACCCCGCCAAAGCCCGCCGCCGCGATCTCGCGCAGTTCGCGGCGCAGCTCCTGCGGGGTGACAAGGGCGCCGGGCCACCACCAGCGGAACCGGGGCTGGGCGGCGCGGTCATCGACCCGCGCGAAGGGGACGGGCGGCGGCCCCGCCCGGGCCAGGGCCGCCCCCGCGGCGGACAGTCCCAGCAGGCTGCAACAGCCCAGCACGCGCAACAGGGTCTTGGTCATGAAATCCTCCTCTCCTTGCACCGGCCCGCGAACTGGCGCGCACAGCAGATCCCCGACGGGCACCACAGGGCGCCGCCCGGCCCCGGCCTGGCGACGGGGCTTGGGGATCTTCCGGTGCGGGGTCCGCTCTCCTCCCGGCGCCGGTGGTGCGACCGGCGCCGGGATCAGGGGTAGAGATCTCTCGCCCGAAGGGGAAATATATTTGTCTTCTCTCATTGATTGATGAAATCTATCAATCATGCCGGATCTGAGACATTACCGCCATTTCGTCACCCTCGCCGAAGAGCTGCACTTCGGTCGCGCCGCCACGCGCCTGGGCATCGCGCAACCCGCGCTCAGCATCCAGATCCGCAAACTTGAGGATCAGCTGGGCGGCGCCCTGTTTCGCCGCACGCAGCGCTCGGTCGAGCTGACCGAGGCGGGCCGGATGCTGCTGCCCCAGGCCCGCGCCCTTCTCGAAGGGGCCGCACGGCTTGAAGACAGGGCGCGCCGTGCCATGACCGGCGAAATCGGCCATGTCACCATCGGCTATTCCAGCCTGGCGCTGCTGACCGGGCTGCTGGGGGCGGTGGTGGGCGGCATCCGCGCCGCCGCGCCCGACCTCGACATCCGGGTGCTGGAGCGCGATCCGGTCAGCCTGGTCGAAGCCCTTCAGGAAGGCCGCATCCAGCTTGGCCTGACGACGACCCTGGGGGTGCCGCTTCCCGAAACCCTGGGCCGCACCCTCTGCGCCACCTGGGGGCTGGAGGTCGTGCTGCCCCTGGCGCATCCCCTGGCCGGGCGCCCCATGCTGGAAATGGCGGATCTGCGCGCCGAGACCTTCATCGTCTACCGCCATTCGGTTGCCGATGACGGGCGCACCGTGATCCGCAAGCTGGGCGGGTTCGAGCCGCGCGCGATCCAGGAAGTGAGCAGCCCGATGATGGTGCCCGCGCTGGTCGCCGCCGGGTTCGGCGTGTCGATCCTGCCCGCCCCGATGCTGGCCCGCGCCCGCGATCCCGGTGCCCTGGGCGTGCCGCTTGCCGGGCCGGAGCCGCGCATGGACTGCTCCCTTCTGGCCCGGGAAGCGGCGGTGGAACCCTTCCTGGCCCGCGCCCTGCAGGGCGCCCGCGACGGGGCGCGCAACTGGGCCGGGCCCTGATCTGGCGCCCTGGCCCGCCCGGTCCGGTGCCGGCGCCGGCGCCGGCCGGGATGCCGTGACGGAGCCATGCTCTGGAAGCAAGGCAGGTTTGGCGAGACAGCGATGGTGCTGCGTCGCAGCAATTGCTATCTAGGGATCACGGCACAGCGATGTGCCAAAGAGTTTCCTGGACCTCTCTCCTCCTCCCTGAGGTCCGGAAATCAGCGGCGGCCCCTCTCCTCCTCCCTGGGGTCGCCGCGCTCCTCCCTCCCCCGGATTTCAGATGTTTCGCGACGCCTTTCAGGGCGTCTTCGGCATGGAAGATCCGCGCCCCTGACCGACGGGACGCGGATCTCTTCGTCGGGTCCGGCGGACCTCCCGGGAGGGGGGCGCCCGCCGCCGCCCTCAGAACGGATAGGCCTGCTTGGGATCCTCAAGGGTGATCCAGCGCAGCTGGGTGAACTCCGCGATGCCCGCCTTGCCGCCGAACCGCCCGTAGCCGCTGGCCTTGACGCCGCCGAAGGGCATCTGCGGCTCGTCCGAGACGGTCGGGCCGTTGACATGGCAGATGCCGCTTTCCAGCCGGTTGGCCACCGCCAGCGCCCGGGTGATGTCCTGGCTGAACACCGCCGAGGACAGGCCGTATTCGGTATCGTTGGCAACCCGGATCGCGGCCTCGGTATCGGCGACGCGGATCACCGATTTCACCGGGCCAAAGCTTTCCTCCGCATAGATCCGCATCTGCGGCGTCACGCCATCCAGAAGGGTCGCGGAATGCAGCGCGCCCGTGCCGCTGCCCCCGGCCACCAGCCGGGCGCCCTTCGCGGTGGCATCGGCGATCAGCGCCGCCATCTTCGCCCCCGCCTCGGGCGAGACCAGCGCGCCCAGCACCACGTCGCCCTGTGCCGGATCGCCCCAGGGCAGTGCGGCCGCCCGCGCCGCCAGCCTTTCCACGAAGGCATCCGCCACGGCCTCCACCACGATGATCCGCTCGGTCGACATGCAGATCTGGCCCTGGTTCATGAAGCTGCCGAAGATCGCCGCGTTGACCGCCCCGTCGATATCGGCATCCTCCAGCACGAGGAAGGGCGCCTTGCCGCCCAGCTCCAGCAGGGCGGGCTTCAGGTTTTCGCCCGCCAACCGCCCGATGATCCGGCCCACCCCGGTCGAGCCGGTGAAGTTCACATGCCGCACCTCGGGCGCCTCGATCAGCGTGCGCACCACCTCTGCCGCATCCTCGGGCGCGTTCGAGATCACGTTGATCGCACCGGCGGGCAGCCCGGCCTCGACCAGGCATTCGCCGATCAGCCGGTGGGTGCGCGGACACATCTCCGAGGCTTTCAGCACCACGGTATTGCCGCAGGCCAGCGCCATGGCAACGGCGCGGGTGCCCAGGATCACCGGCGCGTTCCAGGGCGCGATGCCCAGGCAGACGCCGCGCGGACGCGCCACCGCCATTGCCAGCGTGCCGGGTTTGTTCGACGGGATCACCTCTCCGCCGATCTGGCTGGTCATGGCGCCCGCCTCGCGCAGCATTCCGGCGGCAAGATGCACGTTGAAGCCGGCCCAGACCTTCGTGGCGCCGGTCTCTTCGGTCATGGCGGCGACGAAATCGGCGGCGCGGGCCTCCATGATGTCACCGGCGCGCAGCAGCACGGCGCGGCGCGCTTCGGGGCCGGTGGCGGACCAGGCGGCCAGCGCCCCCTGGGCGGCGGCCACGGCGGCACGGGCATCGGCGACGCTGGCGGCGGCGGCGCGGGTGGCGGGGGTGCCGCTGACGGGGTTCAGCCGCTCGTAGCGCCGCCCGCCCTCGGCCAGGGTATCGGTGCCCCCGATCAGCAGATCCAGATCTTTCATGACATGCTCCTCATGCTTCCAGGCCGTTCGAGGTGGCCTCGATATGGGCCCTCATGCCGCCATCGCAGGCGATATTGACCCCGCGCAGCCAGACCGAGCCCGGCGACAGCAGGAAGGTGACCACCGGCGCGATGTCCTGCGGCGTGCCGGGGCGGTCCATGATGCGCATGTCCTCCTCCGCGCGTTCGCCCAGGGTTTCCAGGAAATCGCCCAGGATCGGAGTATCGACGGGGCCGGGGCTGACCGCGTTCATGCGGATGCCCCGGTCGCGCCAGGTCCAGCGGTGCTGGTGGGTCCAGGCGACCAGCGCCTGCTTGGTGAAGAAATAGCTGCTCTCGGGGGTGATCCCCTGCGCCGCGCAGAAGTCCGCGACGGCATCGTGGGTCAGCCCCTCGGCGGCGCGGATCTTCGCCACCTCGTCCTGCCAGCCCAGCCCCGCCAGAGAGGCAAGGTTCACGATCGAGGCGCCATCGGCCAGGCTGTCGACCAGCCCCAGCGTCAGCCGCTTCAGCGCCACAAGGTTCACCGTCAGCACCACATCGGGCGGCGCGGTCGGCGGCACCCCGGCGATATTGGCCAGCCCGTCGGCGCGCAGCTCGCGCAGCCGCGCAATCAGGTCCTCCAGCGCCGCCGCATCCATCAGGTCGACCTGATGGAAGGCCGCCAGGTCCAGCGCGGCGGGGTTGCGATCGGCCCCAATCACCCTGCCGCCCGCCGCCATCACCCGTTTCGCGGTTTCCGCCCCGATCCCCGAGGCAACCCCGGTGACGATGATCGTCTTTCCTTCCAGCATCATCGCCCCCTCACTCAGCCGCCAGCGGCCCGGGGACCATCTCGTAGCCCTCGGGGTGGAAATGGCCGTTCTCGTCGCGGAAGGAATGGGCATAGTCCGGCCAGACCAGCGTCAGGCGGCCCGAACGTTCATCCACGTACCAGCTCTTGCATCCCCCGGCGAGCCAGACGGTGCCCTCGGCGCGGCCCTGAAGCCGGTCCATGTAGGCATCCTCGGCCTCGGCGGCGGCTTCGAACAGGCGAACCTGGTTCTGTTCCAGATGGTCCAGCGCCTCCAGGATGTAGTTCACCTGCGCCTCGATGATGTAGACGACCGAGTTGTGCCCCAGCCCGGTGTTCGGCCCGTTGATGATGAAAAGGTTGGGATAGCCATGCACGGCGATGCTGTCATAGGCCTGCATCCCCTTGTCCCAATGGGCATCCAGGCTGATCCCCTCGCGGCCGAAGACGCGGGCGGCGAAGGGCGGGCGCACCGCCTCGAAGCCGGTGGCGAAGACCAGCACGTCCAGATCGTAGCTTTCGCCGCTGGCCCCGTAGACCGTCGAGCCCTCGATCTTCGCCAGCGCCGAGGCCTCGAGCCGGGTGTTTTCCGCGCACATCGCCGGGTAGTAGGCGTTGGAGATCAGCAGCCGCTTGCAGCCGACCTCGTAATTCGGGGTCAGCCGGGCGCGCAGATCGGGGTCGGCCACGTTCCTTTCCAGATTGCCAAGCGCCATCGCCTTGGCCTCGTTCAGGAAGCGCGGCACGTTGCGGCGCTGCGCGAAGTTGTATTCGCCGGCCCAGAAGATTTCGGACCGCATCGCCTCCACGGTCGAGGGATCGCGGCGGAACATGCGCTTTTCGCCCTCGCTGAAGGCGCGGTCCCAGCGGGGGATCATGTAGGGGGCCGAGCGCTGGAAGACGACCAGTTCACCGGCGACCTTCTGCATCTCGGGGATGATCTGGATCGCCGAGGCGCCCGACCCCACGACGCCGATCCGCCTGCCCTCCAGCGCCACCTCGTGGTTCCAGTCGGCCGAGTGGAACAGATCGCCCGGGAAGCTCTCGATCCCGGGGATCTTCGGCATGTGGCTGTCGGCCAGGTGGCCGGTGCCGGTGATCAGCACGTTGCAGGTGTAATCCCCCTGCGAGGTCTCGATGGTCCAGAGCGCGCTGTCCTCGTCCCAGCGGCAGGCCAGCATCTCGGTGCCGAAGCGGATATGCGGCATCAGCCCCTCGTCCTCGGCGCATTGGCGCATGTAGGCCTGGATCTCGGGCCCCGGAGAGAAGACGCGGCTCCAGTCGGGCTTGGGCAGGTAGGAGAAGGAGTAAAGATGCGAGGGCACGTCGCAGGCGACGCCCGGATAATGGTTGTCGCGCCAGGTGCCGCCGACATCCTGCGCGCGCTCAAGGATCACGAAATCCGCGCGCCCGCTGCGTTTCAGCTGGATCCCCATGCCGAGGCCGGCAAAGCCCGAGCCGATGATCACGATCTTGCTGTGAAGGGTCATGTGCCTGTCCTCCGTCAGGGTTTCTGCGCCGGGATGATGGTGCCGGCGGGATGGGCGCCGGGCGCCCGGGTGAACATGTCGATGTGGTGAAACAGCTCGGCGGCGCGTTCATGCACCACTGCGTGCCCCGAGGGGATCTCGGTGTAGCGGGCGTCCTCGATGGCGCCGAAGAGCTGCTTGGAATGGTGTTTCGGCACCATCATGTCGAAGGTGCAGCCGATCACCAGGGTCTTCGCGGTGATCGTCTCGCAGGCCTCGGCGATGTCGATGCGGGTGTTCAGATCCATCTGGCGATCCACGAAACCGCTCATCTTCAGCATACCGGCGGCGGCGACCATCTCGGGCAGCGACTTCATGTTCATGAAGCCCGGCGAGAAGGCGCAGAAGGTCATGTATTCGGTGATCGAGGCACTGTCCTGATCGCGCAGCGCCCGCCAGATCCGGTTGCGCATCTGCTGATGGGTGTCGGTCTTCAGCCAGCCGGCGACCAGGATCAGGTTCGCGACCTTGCCGGGCAGCTCGGCGGCGGTCTGCGCCGCGACGCAGGCGCCCAGCGAATAGCCCAGCAGCGTCACCGGCCCTACGGGCACCGCGTCCCCGATCACCGCACGGACCTGGGCGACCAGATCCGCAAGCTCAAGCGTGGCGCCTTCGGTGTCGCTCCAGTCCAGCGCGATCACCTTCTGGCGATAGGCCATCATCGGGAAGATATAGCCGAAATGGCCGTCGACGGAGCCTGCGGTGCCATGCACCAGCACCAGCGGCGTGCGGTCATTGTCGGGCCCGGCGACGCGGTAGCGGACGCGGACCCCGGCGACGCTGACTTCGCCGTCGCGATATTTCAGATCATCAAGCATGTCTGTCTCCTTGCATGGGGATCCCGGTCCGGGGCCGCGGGGCGGCACCGGGGAACAACGGGATCGGGGCGGTCTTGGGCGGGGGCCGGGCCCCCGGGGCTGTCAGGCGGTGGGGATGTGATACCCCCCGTCCACGTAGATCGGCTGGCCGGTCACATAGGGCAGATCGCCGGCGGCCAGGGTGGCGGCGACACGGCCGATATCGGCGGTCTCTCCCCAGCGTTTCATCGCCACGGCGCCGCTTTCGACATAGGCGTCGATCTTGCCGGTGGGCGCCGATCCGGTCATCTCGGTGCGGATGAAACCGGGGCGGATCTCGTGCACGGCGATGCCGGCGGGGCCCAGGCGGTCGGCGTAAAGCTGCGTCACCATCGACAGCCCCGCCTTCGAAACGCAGTAGGGGCTGCGGTCGGTCGAGACATGCGTCGCCGCGATCGAGGCGATGAAGGTGATGGAGCGGTAGCGCGTGCTGTCGCGCGCCAGCATCCGCTTTGCCACCGCCTGGGTCAGGAAGAAGGTGCCGCGCAGGTTGATCGACAGGTTGCGGTCGAAGGCCTCCGGGGCGATCTCAAGCAGGTCGGTCAGGGGGCGTGCGGCGATGCCGGCATTGTTGACCAGCGCATCCACCGGGCCAAGCGCGGCCTCGACGGCCTCCAGCGCCGGGGCATGGGCCGAAAGATCGGCCAGGTCCATCACCCCGAAATGCGCCTTCGCGCCCTTTGCGGCCAGCGCCTCCAGCAGGCTTTCGGATTTCTCATCCGCCAGCAGGTCCAGCCCCGCCACGTCAAAGCCCCGATCCGCCAGCGCCAGCGCGATCCCGCGCCCCAGCCCCTGCCGGGCGCCTGTCACCAGTGCAACAGGTCGTGTCATCCTCATACCTCCAGCCATTCGGCACGTACCTCGGCGGACTGCATCAGCGCCGCGGGCGTGCCTTCGAAAACGATCTCCCCGTGGCCCATCACGTAGACCCGATGAGAGATGTCGAGCGCGATCACCAGCTTCTGCTCGACCAGCAGGATCGAGACGCCGCGCGCCGCGATCCGTTCCAGCAGGGTGCCGATGGCGGCGACCATCTTGGGGGCCAGCCCCTCGGTCGGCTCGTCCACCATGATCAGCTCCGGATCGCCGATCAGCGTCCGGCAGATCGTCAGCATCTGCTGTTCCCCCCCCGAGAGCGCCCCGGCGCGGGTGTCGGCGCGGGTGCGCAGCACCGGGAACAGATCGTAGATCTCCTCCAGGCTCCAGCGCCCCTCGCCGCCCGGCTTCAGCCCCAGGATCAGGTTCTCTCGCACCGTCAGCTCGGGAAAGACATCGCGGCTTTCGGGGACATAGCCGATGCCGGCATGGGCAATCTGGTGGGGCTTGCGCCCGACCAGATCGGTGCCCGCGAAATCCACCCGACCGGTGGTGCGGATCGCCCCCATCACCGCCTTCAGCAGGGTCGAGCGCCCGGCGCCGTTGCGCCCCAGCAGGCTGACGATCTCGCCCCGGCGCACGTCCAGCGTGACGCCGTGCAGGATGTGGCTCTTGCCGTACCAGGCCTCAAGGTCGCGGATGCCCAGCAGGGTCTCGGCGCGGATGTCGGTTTCGGGACGGCTCATGCGGCCTCCTCCGCATTGGGGGTGCCAAGATAGGCTTCCTGCACCGCAGGGTTGGCGCGGATCTCTTCCGGGGTGCCGGTGGCGATGACCTCTCCGTAAACCAGCACGCTGATGCGATCGGCCATCTCGAAGATCACGCCCATGTCGTGCTCGACCATCAGCAGCGAACGCCCCTCGGTCACCGCCATGATCAGCTCAAGCGCGGCGGCGGTTTCCGAATGGCTCATCCCGGCCATCGGCTCATCCAGCAGCAGCGTGTCGGCGCCGCTCGCCACCGCCAGCCCCAGCTCCAGCGCGCGCTGCTCGGGGTAGCTCAGGCTGTCGGCCCGCGACGTGCGGCGATGGGTCAGGCGCAGCTCTTCCAGCAGGCGGGTGCATTCGGCCTCCACGTCGCGCAGCCGGCCCAGCGGGCGCAGCACCGAATAGCGATGCCCCAGTTTCCACAGCACCGCGCAGCGCAGGTTCTCAAGCACCGTCATCTCGGGGAAGATGTTGGTGATCTGGAAGCTGCGCGAGAGCCCGGCATGGACGATCCGGGCGGGCGGCTTGCCCTGGATCTCCTGTCCGTGCAGCAGGATCTTGCCGCTGGTGGGGCGCAGCCGCCCCGAGATCAGGTGGAACAGCGTCGATTTCCCGGCCCCGTTCGGCCCGATCAGGGCGTGGCGTTCGCCGGCGCGCAGCTCCAGGTTCACGCCGCGGATGATATCGACCGGCCCGAAGCTTTTCCTCAGGTCGCGGATCTCGATGGCATTGGCACTCATGCGGGGTCTCCTCCCTTCAGGCCGAGGCGGTGTTGCAGGGTTTCCAGACGGCTCAGCAGCGGGCGGATGCTCAGGGCGCCGCCAAGCGCCAGCAGCGCCGCCAGCCCCCAGGAGTTCAGCCCATGCGCATCCATCGGCAGGCCCAGGATCCGGATCTGCGATCCGAGCGCGGCATCCAGCCCGGCGCGGTAGCCCAGTTCGATCAGCATGATCACCCCCGCCAGCGACAGCAGGCCCAGCCCGCCGATCGCCGCCAGCAGCGGCAGCTGCGGCCCCAGGCGCCCGGCGCGGATCATCGCCCCCGCGCCCACCAGGATCCCGGCCAGCCCGCCCGGCGCCACCATGACGACGAAGATGAACAGCAGGCCGAAATACAGCATCCAGGCCGGCGTCAGGTCCGACAGCCAGACCTTCATCAGCCCGATCACCACCGCGCCCAGCACCGGACCGAAGAACACCCGCGTGCCGCCGATATAGGTCATCAGCAGAACCAGGGTCGAGGTCGCGGCGCCCAGCTCGATCACCGTGATGATCTCGAAGTTGATGGCGGCAAGGGAACCCGCGATGCCCGCGACACCGGCGGCGATGGCATAGGTCCACATCCGCACCCGGCGCGCCGAGAAGCCCAGGAACTCGACCCGTTCGGCATTGTCGCGCACCGCATTGGCCAGCAGGCCCAGGGGCGTCGTGGTAAAGTACTTCAGCCCGGCGGCGCAGATCACGAACCAGACCGCGACGATCACGTAGATGTCCGTCGCGCTGCCGTAATCCATCCCGAAGCTGGAGCCCAGCTCCATCCGGTCCATCGACACCCCCTCCTCGGAGCCGTAGATGGAGGGGAAGATGGCGGCGGCGGCATAGACCAGCTCCGACAGGCCCAGGGTGATCATCGCGAAGGGCATCCCCCCCTTCCCCGAGGCCAGCCAGCCCCCGAAGATCCCCAGCACGAAGGCGCCAAGGCCCCCGATCAGCGGCAGCAGCGGCAGCGGAAAGGCCCAGCCCGCTTCGGCCATGCCCAGCAGCGCATGGGTGGCGATGAAGCCGCCCAGCCCGAAGAAGGTTGCATGGCCCAGCGACAGAAGCCCGGTCTGGCCCAGCAGCACGTTGTAGGACAGGGCGAAGATCGCCATGGTCCCCAGGTAGTTCAGCGTCGACACCATGGCCGTGCCCGGGAAGGCCAGCGGCAGGATGAAGAGCACCGCGATCACTGCGGCCCAGGGCAGCGTGGCCGGCAGCAGCGTCTGGCCGGGGCGCGAACGGGCGGTTTCGATGGCATTCATGGTCATGGGTAGTCCTCCTCTCCCCGGCGGCTCAGCCGCGTTTTCCGACCAGCCCGGCAGGCCGGAAGATCAGCATGACGACCAGCAGCAGATAGGGGATCACCGGCCCCAGCTGCGCCACGCTCACGCCCCAGGCATCGGTGAAGACCGGGCCCAGGAAGGTCGGCGCCTCGCTCACGCCCAGCCAGCCGAAGACGTCGCGCACAGACAGGTCGATGGCCACCGCGAAGGTCTGGATGAAGCCGATGATCAGCGAGGCGATGAAGGCCCCCGAGAGCGAACCCAGCCCCCCGACCACCACGATGACGAACAGGATCGGCCCCAGCGACGCCGCCATAGAGGGCTGCGTGACCAGCACCGGCCCGGCGATCACCCCGGCGATCCCCGCCAGCGCCGAGCCGACGCCGAACACCGCCATGAAGACCATCGGCACGTTGTGCCCCAGCATGGAGACCATCTCGGGATGGGTGAGCGAGGCTTTCACGATCAGCCCGACCCGGGTCTTCGTCAGCAGCAGCCAGAGCCCGGCAAAGACCGCCACCGCCACCACCAGCATGAAGACGCGGAAGGCCGGGTAGCCGGTGCCGAACAGCTCGAAGGCGGTGAAATCCAGCGCGGCAGGCACCCCGAAGTTCTGCGAGGACCGGCCCCAGATCATCTGCACCGCCTCCTCGATCACGAAGGCCAGCCCGAAGGTGAACAGCAGCTCGCCCAGGTGGCCGAAACGGTGCACCCGCCGCAGCCCGTAGCGTTCGACCAGCGCGCCCAGAACCCCCACGATCAGCGGCGCCAGCACCAGCGCCGGGAAAAAGCCGATGTCCTTGGACAGCTCGTAGCCAAGATAGGCGCCGACCATGAAGAAGCTGGCATGGGCGAAGTTCAGCACGCCCATCATCGAAAAGATCAGCGTCAGCCCCGAGGCCAGCAGGAACAGCAGCATCCCGTAGAGCACGCTGTTGAGGATGGAAAAGCTCAGTACGTCCAGACCCATGATCACAGCCCCGAAAAGTTTGGTTTCAGACCCGGCCGCGGCCAGTCCACCGCGATCAGCCGCCCCGAGCCCGACAGCGTCACATAGGCCGTGCGCATGTCCGGGCCGCCGAAGGCGATGTTGGTCGAGAAGGGATCGGGCATCTCGACGGTCTCGACCTCCTCGCCCGCAGGCGAGATGACCGAGATGCAGCCGGGCGTCAGGCCCGCGCAGCAGATGTTGCCGCACGCTTCCACCGCCAGGCTGTCGTAGCGCCGGAACCCCTTCAGCTGCGCCAGCACCGCCGCGCCGGGCTGGTAGGGATCGGGGGGCACGATGGTGCCGGGGCCGGTGACGGCATAGGAATAAAGCCGCCCCGTCTCGGTATCCGCGACATAGACGGTCTTCTCATCGGGGCTGAGGCCGACGCCGTTGGCGGTGGTGATCGGCCAGGCGACCTCGCAGGCGAAAGAGCCGTCGGGCCGACCGTAATACAGCCCGCCATGGACAAAGCTGCGCGCCGTGCGGGTGCCGTGATCGGTGAACCAAAGCCCGCCGTCGCGGTCGATGACGATGTCGTTGGGCATCAGCAGGTCATGGCCGCCGATGCTGCGATACAGCTCGGTCACGGTGCCGGTGGCAAGGTCCACCCGCTCGATCCGCCCGCCCGAGAAGGCCGGGTTGCCGCCGACCGGCTGGGTCACGCCGCCCGGCGCGCCCCAGGCGAAGCCGTCGCCGTTGTTGCAGATATAGAGCGCGCCATCGGCGCCCAGGGCGGCCCCGTTCGGCGCCTCCTCAAGCTGGCAGAGCACGTCGCGGCTGCCGTCGGGATGGATGCGGGTCAGGCGGCGGGCCTTGATCTCGCAGAGGATCACGCTGCCGTCGGGGCACACCACCGGCCCCTCGGGAAACCCGAGGCCCTCGGCGACGACGCGATGGGGATAGGAGGTTCTGGTCATGTCGATCTCACTGGAAGGAAGCGCCGGGAAGGCGGGATCGCCTTCCCTCTTTCGGGATCCGGGGCGCCGGATCAGGGCCGCTTCATCTTGCAGGTCGAGGGCAGGGTGACCTCCGATGCCGGGATCACCGCCACGTTGTGCCAGCCCCAGCCGGTGCCTTCCTCGTCCAGCGCCGCACCCGTAACGGGGGCGAATTTCGACACCGACATCTGGGTCAGCAGCTGGTGATCCTCGGGGCGCAGGGTGGCGGGGGCGCCGTAGATCGTGCGGAACTCGGATCCCTCCAGCGCCGCGACCAGCGGATCGACCTCGAGGCTGCCGGCCTTCTGCGCCGCCGCCACCAGCGCCCGCAACGCCGAGCTGTCGCCCGGGAAGGGGCTGGCCGAGATGCCGGTGGCGGCGCGGAAGGCGACCTCATGGGCCTGAAGACCCGCGTCCGGCAGTCCGGGATCGCCGTCGAAGACCGAATAGACCAGCCCGTCCAGCCCGGCCTGGGCAATCGCCGTGGGCGCGCCGGGGCCGGTCGAGAAGAAGGTGAACCATTCGGCCTTCAGCCCGCCCTCGCCAGCCGCCTTCAACACCAGCGACAGATCCGCCCCCCAGTCCGAGGTGATCACCGCCTGCGCGCCCGAGGCGCGGATCTTGGCGATATAGGGCGCGAAATCGGTGATCTTCTGCAGGGGATGGGTATCATCGCCCACCCATTCGATATCGGGGCGCGCCTTGCCCACCATGTCGAGGAAGGCCTGACGGCTGGTCTGCCCGGAAGAGCCTTCGGCGTTCAGCAGGAAGACCTTGGTGATATCGGGGCGGCTTTTCAGATAGGCGGCCAGACCGGCGGTCTTGGCATGGGCGTTCAGCACCCAGGAAAAGCTGTAATAGCTGCATTTCTCGCCGGTGATCGCCGGGTCGTGGCTGGCGCCGTCGAAGACGATGACCTTGTGATCGGGATTGCGGCGGTTGTGCTTCCTGACGAAATCCACCAGCGCGAAGGTGTTCGACGAAGACACGCTGGTTTGCAGGATCGTCGCGCCTGCGTCGATCGCCTTCTGCGCCTGGATCGCGGTCTCCTGCGGGGACATCTTGTTGTCGAAGGTCAGGATCTCGATCTTTTCGCCGTTCAGCCCGCCCTCGGCGTTCACCTCGTCCACGCCGTAGCGCAGGACCTTCTCGATGCGCTCGGTGACCATCGCCGCCGGACCCGAGAACGGGTCGATCATGGCGAACTTGAAGGTCTCGGCCTGGGCGGCGCTGGCGGCCCAGAGCGCGATGGCCGACGTCAACAGAATCTGCGGTTTCTTCATGGTTTCCTCCCTCGGGACAGCGCTGGAGAGCCCGCGGACGCGGGGTTTCCGGTTTCCAGCCGGAACGGCACTGTCGTAGAACCTCCTCCTCGCGGGTTGCCCCGCCCGGTCCTGCCCGGGGCGCCTTCCTCCTGCGAAGACGCCCCCGGACGGGCTCCGTGAGGTCCACATGTCCAAAAGGACCCCACGTCGTCAACCCGATCAGTCCACATGTCGGACTTAGGATCGGGAAATTTTACGATTTTTCGCGAATTTCCCGAAGATGACCTTCCTTATTTGATTTATATCAATGACTTTCAGGACATCTTCGGTGTTTTAGAAAGTTTGTATTCCGGACTTTTATTTCCCCCAACCCAGGCAGATCAGTAGGTCGCCCGCCCGCCGGACAGGTCAAAGACCGCCCCCGAGCAGAAGGAACACTCGGCGCTGGCCATGAAGGCGATCATCGCGGCGCATTCCTCGACCGTGCCGAATCTGCCCTGCGGGATCTTCGAAAGAGAGAAGGCCACCTGCTCGGGCGGCAGCTGCTCCATCAGCGGGGCGTTGATCAGCCCGGGCGCGATGACATTGGCGCGCACGCCCGTCGGCGCCAGCTCCTTGCCCAGCGACTTGATGAAGCCGATGATCCCCGCCTTGGCCGCCGAGTAGCTGGAGGCATTGGGATTGCCCTCCTTGCCCGCCACCGAAGCCACCGCGATGATCCGCCCCCGATCGCGTGCCACCATGCCATCCAGCAGCGAACGCGCGCACAGGAAGACCCCGCCCAGATGGATATCCACCACCCGCCGCCAGCTGTCATAGGGATGACCCTGCACGGGCCGGGTCTCTCCGGTGATGCCCGCCGCGGTGACCAGGATATCGACCTGGCCGCACAGCGCCTCCGTGCGCTCAGCCGCCGCGGCGACCGAGGCCTCCTGCCCGACATCCACCGCCAGCCCAAGCGCATTCCCCGGCAGCGCAGCAGCGGCTTCCTCGGCGCCCTTCAGATCCCAGATCACCACCCGGGCGCCCTCGGACGCCAGCCGTTCGGCCACCGCGCGCCCGATGCCGCGCGCTCCCCCCGTCACCACGGCCACCTGGCCCTCGAACCGCTTCATCTCCATCGACCGTCCTCCAATAGTCCATTTATGGAACCTCAGATGCAGGGTCTTTTCCGATCAGAGTCAACATGAAAAGGGATTTCCCCTATGCATCTCTGAAAATGCCCTTTAACTTGGTCCGTATGACGGACTTTCTGAAACCCCGGAACGAAGCGATGGAAAAAGACGACAAGGGCGGCAAGAGCCAGGTGGTGGAACGCACCTGCGCCATCCTGCGCGAAGTGGCGCGCCACGGGCCCCGCGGCGCCCGGCTGATCGACGTGACCACGGGCACCGGGCTCAGCCGGCCCTCGGCGCACCGGATCCTGGGCACCCTGGTCAGCGAGCAGTTCGTGCGCCGCACCCGCGACCGGCGCTACCAGCTGGCCCCCCTGATGCACGAGCTGGGGCTGAGCGCACCCAGCCCCGTCGGCAATCCCGAGGCGCTGCGCCCGCTGCTTCAGAAGCTGGCGGATGACTGCGGAGACACCGCCTATCTGGCGCTGCGCCAGGGCGATTACGGCCATTACCTGCTGCGCTGCGAGGGGCCCTACCCGATCCGCACCCATGTGGTCGGCGCCAGCCAGAGCCGGCCCCTCGTCTCGACCCATTGCGGCCGCTCGCTGCTGGCCGCCATGCCCGAGGAAGAGGCCGAGGACATCATCGCCCGCGCCTCCGACGATCCGGCGCTGTTCCTGAACGCCACCCCCGACGGGCTGCGCGACGAGATCGCCTTCCTGCGCCAGCGCGGTTTCGGCTGGGCGCAGGACGTGACCTTCGTGGGGATCACCGGGCTGACGGTGCCGGTGCCCAACCCGCTGGGACTGTCGCTGCTGGCGATCTCGGTCTCCGCGATCTCCCAGCGGCTCAGCTATGCCCGCGCGATGGAGCTGCTGCCGCTGCTGCAACGCACCGCCGAGGCGGTGGCGCAGCGGGTCGCGGAAGGCTAGGCGGCGGCGGGGCCTGGTGGCCCCGCGCCGGTTTCAGTGACGGTCCTGGCGCAGGAAGACCCGGCCCAGGGCGGCGGGCGCCACGTCGGCGCCCCTCTGGCGCAGCATGGCGACCACGAAGACCACCAGCGTCAGCGCATAGGGCAGCATGGCGCCGATATAGACCGGGAAGGCCACGCCGACGGCCTGGAGCCGGGGCATCAGCGCCTCGGCACCGCCAAACAGCAGCGCTCCGACCAGCACCATCCCCGGGCGCCAGCCCGCGAAGATCACCAGTGCGACGACGATCCAGCCGCGCCCGGCGATCATCCCCTCGACCCAGACCTGCGCCGAAACGACGGACAGGTAGGCTCCGGCCAGACCGCCCAGCAGGCCGCTCGCGGCAATCGCCAGAAGCTGCACGCGCTGGACATTGACGCCCGCCACATCGGCGGCGGCCGGGTCCTCTCCGACCGCGCGCAGGCGCAGGCCGGCGCGGCTGCGCCCCAGCCACAGGCCCACCGCCACCATCAGCACCAGCGCCAGCACGATCACCGCGTTCTGCTGGCCCAGCAGGCGGGGCAGATCGGCGCCCCAGCCGGTCTCGCCAAAGCGCGGCAGGCCGGTGAAGGGCTTTTGCACCGCGTCGCGCCCGAACAGCCCCGACAGCCCCAGACCGGCGGCCACCGTGGCCAGCCCGGTCAGCGTCTGGTCGGCGCGGAACACCACCACGGCCAGGCCAAAGCACAGCGACAGGGCCATGCCCGCCAGCGCGCCCACGGCAAGGCCGGTCCAGGGCCCCTGCCCGCCCATCACCACCAGCGCGCCGGTCATCGCACCGACCGCCATCACCCCCTCTGGGGCGAGATTCAGCACCCCGGCCTTCTCGCAGATCACCAGCCCCAGGGCGGCGATCAGCAGGGGGGCGGCGTAATCGGGCACGGTGGCGGCCCAGGACAACAGGAACCCGCTCATGCATTCCCCCTGCGTTCAATGCGATAGGTCGAGAAGAGCTGTGCCGAAAGCACCGTCAGCAGCACGATCCCCTGAGTCAGCAGCACCACCGCCTCGGAGACGCCGTAGAACATCTTCAGCACGTTGCCGGTGGTGTAGAAACCGCCCAGCACGAAGGCCACCACCAGCACCGCCAGCAGCTGAGAGCGCGCCAGGAAGGCGATGACGATGCCGCTGAACAGGTAGTCTCCGCCGATGGTCTGGCTGAGCCGGTATTCCGTGCCGGTGACGATCACTGCCCCTGCAAGGCCGCACAGCGCCCCCGAGGCCAGCACCAGCCCGGCAATCGTGCCCAGCACCGGCAGGCCGGCGGCGCGCGCGGCGCGCGGGTTCAGCCCGACCGCGCGGGCGTAGAACCCCACCCGGCTGGTCGCCATCACCAGAACCCCCAGCAGCGTCACCCCCAGCACGATCCAGATCCCGGCGTGCAGATGGCCCCAGCCCAGCAGCGGCAGGCGCTCCTCGGGGGCGAAGCTGCGGGAATTGGCAAAGCCCGTGGTGGTATCGCGCCAGGCGCCGAACAGCAGGTGCTGCACCCAGAGAAAGGCGATGGAGCCCAGCATCAGCGTGGTGATCACCTCGCTGACGTTCCATTTCAGCCGCAGCAGCAGCGGCAGGCCGACCCAGGCGGCCCCCGCCAGGCAGGAGAGCACCAGCATCAGCGGCAGGCGCAGCGCGCCGGGGCCGATGCCATGCAGCGACACCCAGGTCGCCGCCACCGCCCCCATCCACAACTGCCCCGAGATGCCGATGTTCCAGAACCCCACCCGCATCGCCAACGCGGAGCCCAGCCCCACCAGCGCCAGCGGGATCATCGCGGTCAGGGTCTGGCTCAGCCCGTCCGAGGTCAGGAAGGTTTCGACGATGAATTCATCCCAGAGCGAGGGGCCCGGCACGCCGAGCGCCATCAGCAGCCCGGCGGCAATCGCCAGCCCCAGGATCAGGCCGCCGGCATAGCACAGCGCGCTCAGCCAGCCGGGCACGCGCTGGCGGCGGATCAGCAGCGGCGCCTCAGGCATGGCCGGCCATCAGCGCGCCAAGCGCCTGGGCGCTGGCCTCGGCCACCGGCATCGGCGCGCTCAGGCGGCCGTGGTTCATCACCGCGATACGGTTGGACAGGGTCATGATTTCCTCAAGGTCTTCACTGATCAGCAGGCAGGCCGCGCCTTCGCGCACCGCCTGGCGAAGCGCGTCATGCACGGCGCGCGTGGCGCGCAGGTCCAGCCCGCGCGAGGGGGAGTGGGCCACGATCACCCGCGCCCCGGGGCCCAGTTCGCGCGCCAGCAGCAGCTTCTGCGCATTGCCCCCCGACAGAAGGCCCGCCGGGGTGGCGACACCGCCGCCGCGAATGTCGCGTTCGGTGATGGCGGTTTCGGCGGCGCGGCGCATCCGCGCCTTGTTCAGCCACCAGAACGGCCCGAAGGCGCCGCGCCAGACGCCGGTCAGCGCCAGGTTCTGCGCCAGCGGCAGCCCGCCGATCAGCGCGCTGTCCGAGCGGTCCGCCGGGATCACCGCCAGGCCCGCGCGACGGCGCCGGCGCACCGGGGCGCGCGTCGCCTCCTGCCCCGCCAGCCGGACAGTGCCCGCCACCGCCGGGCTGAGGCCGCTCAGGCAGTCCACCAGCTCTGGCTGGCCATTGCCGCCGACGCCCGCGATGCCCAGGATCTCTCCGGCGCGCAGCGACAGGCTCAGCCCCTCGACCGCCGCCGAGCCATCACCGCGGCGCACCGAGAGGTTCTCGATCTCCAGCAGCGGCGCACCCGGCGTCACCGGCGCGGGGCGCGGCGTGTCGGGCAGCTCGCCCACGGCGAGGCGGGCAAAGTCGTTCAGATCGGCGCCCGCCACCTCGGCGGCGGCCAGCACGGTGCGGCCCTGACGCATGATCGTCACCCGGTCGCAATAGCCCGCGACCTCGTGCAGCTTGTGGGTGACCAGCGCCACCGCGCGCCCCTCGTCCGCCAGGCGGCGCACCAGCGCAAGCAGCGCCCGCGCCTCGGCGGCGGTCAGCACCGCCGTCGGCTCGTCCAGGATCAGGATGCGCGCGCCCAGCAGCAGCACCCGCAGCACCTCGGCGCGCTGCTGTTCGGCAATCGAAAGACGCTCGACCCGGGCATGGGGATCAAGGCGGAAGTCCAGCTCTGCCGCCTTCTCGCGCACGCGCCGCGCGGCCTCGGACAGGGAACAGGGCTGACCGGCCCCGCCCAGGGCCAGCGCCACGTTCTCGGCCACGGTGAAGCGCCCGACCAGGCGGAAATGCTGGTGCACCATGCCCAGCCCCGCCGAAAGCGCCTCGGCCGGGGTGCGCAGCGCGGTGCCGTAGCCATCGACGATGACCTCTCCGGCATCGGCGGCATAGACGGCGGTGGCGACGTTCATGATCGTTGACTTGCCCGCCCCGTTCTCGCCCACCAGCGCGTGGACATGGCCGTATTCAAGGCGAAACCCCGCGCCGGTCAGCGCGGGGTGGCCATCGAAGGCCTTGTCGATATCGCGCATCAGCAGGGCCGGCGCGCGGCCCCTGCCGGACGTATCGGAGGGGGTCATTGCGTCTTCGGCATGGTGCCGATCACGCCCTTGACGAAGTAGTCCATGGTCCAGAGATCCTCCTCGGGCAGGACCTTGCCGGCGGGCACGACCTCGGTGCCGTCCTGACGCAGCACCGGGCCGGCATAGACCTTCAGATCGCCGTCGATGATCTGCTTCTCGGCGGCGGCGACCTTCTCCTTGGTGCTCTCGGGGACGTTCGGACCCCAGGGCGCCAGACCCACCACGCCCGAGGACAGCCCCTCGAACCAGCCATAGGGTTCCGGCTTCCAGGTGCCGGCGATGACTTCCTTGATGCGCGGCACCAGATACTTGTCCCAGTGGAACACCACCGAGGTGATGATCTGCTTGGGCGCGGCGGCGGACATGTCGAGCTGATAGCCGATCGCCCCCGCCGGGCGCTTCTCGGCGGCATTCAGCGCCGAAGCCGCCGACAGGTTGGTGGCAAGCTCATCCGCGCCCTGATCCAGGATCGCCTCGGCGACCTGGCCTTCCTTGACCGGGTCCCACCAGCTGTTGGTGAACACGGCGATGGTCTGGGCATCGGGCTTGGCGGCCTGCACGCCGCGGGCAAAGCCGTTCAGGTCCCAGTTCACCACGCCCACCGGGAAGCCCGCCAGGATGCCGACCTTGCCGGTCTTGGACATGTCGCCCGCCGCCATCCCCGCCAGGTACCAGGCCTGATAGGTGCGCGCGTAGAAGCTTTCCATGTTGTCGGAGTTGTTGACGCCCGAGGCATTGAAGAAGGCGACATCGGGATAGGCCTTGGCGGCCTCGGCCATCGCCTCGGAATAGCCGTAGGTGGTGCCGACGATGATGTTGTAGCCGCGCTTGACGTAAAGGTCGATCGCGTTGCGCAGGCTGGTGGCATCCTCGGGGATGTTCTCGGCCACGGCGATCTTGGTGTGCAGCTCGTCCGCAAGTGCCTCGCGGCCCTGATCGATGGCCTCGTTCCAGCCGCCGTCCTTGACTGTGGTGGCGTAAATGAAGGCGATCTTCGGCGGCGCCTTCAGCTCGAAGGCCTGGGCGGAGCCCGCCGCCAGGAAGGGCAGAGCCAGAACGGCGCCGGCCCGCAGCATGGATGCGATCATGTGTCTTTCCCCGTGTTCTGAGGGGCCCCCGGTCGTCGGTGCGACCGGCGGGCACGGCCTCGTTCCCTGTCGTGTCCCTTGCAATAGACGGCATTTCATCGTTCAATCAAGTGGACGATGACTCGAATATTTTCGGGTTTCCGTTCACATAACTGAACAGGTTTCCATGGATTTACAGGCACTTGACTTCTTCATTAAGGTGGCAGACGCCCGGTCCCTGTCCGCGGCGGCGCGGCTGCATGGAATCCCCAAGTCCTCGATCAGCCTGAAACTTAGGCAACTGGAGGAGCGGATCGGCGCCGTGCTGTTCGAACGGCGCGGCAAATCGCTCGAGATGACGGAATCAGGGCGCCTGCTGATGGCGCGGGCGCGCCAGATCCTGGCGCTTTGCGATGATGCCCAGGCCGCCGTCGCCGCCGTGCAGGAAGAGGCCGCCGGGCTGCTGCGCATCGGCGCCTCGGGGGAATTCGGCACCGCGCTGAATGCCCAGATGCTGCAGGCCTTCCGGGCGCTGAACCCGCGCGTGCGGGTCGATCTGGTGCTGTTCGGGCCCAATGACCAGCCCGACGCGGCACAGCAGCGCAGCTTCGACGCCATCCTCTCGTCCGGCGATGCCGAGACCGCCCAGGGCGCCGAGGTACTGTCGCGCGTGCATCACCGCCTGGTCGCCAGCCCCGCCTACCTGGCTGAGGCCGGCACCCCCGAAAGCATCGACGACCTGGCCGCCCATCGTGGCATCTTCTACCGCGCCGCCGGAGAGATCCTGCCCTGGGAACTGACCCAGGGCCGGCGCCGCCAGCGCGTCCAGCCTTCGGCGGACGTGGTGGCCAATGACTACTGGTCGCTGAAATACTTCGCCGTCGCCGGGGCCGGCATCGCCCTGCTGCCCGCCTTCTTCACGGAGCTCGAGGTGGCGCATGGCCATCTGGTGCCGGTGTTGCCCGACTGGCAGACCCAGTCCCATCCGATCACCGTCCGGGTGCCCGATCCGCGCTACGTGGCGCCGCGCACCCGTGCCTTCCTCGAATTCTGCAAGGACTACTTCCAGCCCGGCTTTGCCTATGCCGGGCCGCGCTATTTCGTCGATGCCCTCAGCTTCGGGCCCGACGCCCCAACAGGAGAGAAAAAAGAACCATGACCACGATGCTGCAAACCGGCAACGGCACCCGCACCTTCAAGAGCGCCGGGCTGGAACCCAACCGCGTGCCCTTCGACAGCCTGCCGGTGATCGACCTGGCGCCGATCTTCGGCACCGACGAGGAGGCCCGCCAGCGCCTCGCGGCCGAACTGCGCCGCGCCTGCACCGAGGTTGGCTTCTTCTACATCCGCAACCACGCCGTGCCGCAGGCGGTCATCGACGGGGCCTTCGGCGCCGCGCAGGACTTCTTCGCGCGCCCCGATGCCGACAAGCAGGCGATCCACGTCTCGAAGTCGCGCAACAACCGTGGCTACGCGGCGCTGCTGGAAGAGAACACCGACCCCACCGCCCGGGGCGACCTGCACGAAAGCTTCGACATCGCGCTTGAGGTCCCCGAGACCGATCCCGACGTGCTGGCCGGCAAGAATCTCTACGGTCCGAACCTCTGGCCCGAGGGCGCGCCCGCCTTCCGTGGCGACGTGGAGGCCTATTACGACGCGATGATCACCCTCAGCCGGAACCTGCTGCATGCCTTCGCGCTGGCGCTGGACCTGCCCGAGGATCACTTCGACACGCTGGTCAGCAAGCCGCTCGCGACCCTGCGCCTGCTGCACTACCCGCCCCAGTTCGGCGAAATCGACGACCGTCAGATCGGCATCGGCGCGCATTCCGACTACGAATGCTTCACCATCCTGGCGCAGGACGACATCCACGCGCTTCAGGCGCTGAACGCCAATGGCGAATGGATCTCGGCGCCGCCGCTGCCGGGGCATTTCGTGGTCAACATCGGCGACCAGATGGCGCGCTGGACCAATGGCCTCTTCGCCTCGACCGTGCACCGCGCGATCAACCGTTCCGGCAAGGAGCGCTACTCGATCCCGTTCTTCTTCGGCCCGAACTACGACGCCGAGATCACGCCGCTGGAAAGCTGCGTCGATGCCGATCACCCCGCGCAGTTCGAACCGATCACCTCGGGCGCCTATATCAACAGCCGCTTCGAGGCGACCTTCGCGGGCTATGCCGCCCAGAACAAGGCCGAGGACTGACAAACGAAAAGGGCGCGGTGTGACACCGCGCCCTTGCTTCGATCCGGCTCCGGACCTTACGCCCGCGACAGCAGGCTTTGCGGACGCGCCCGCGCCAGAGAGACCGTCAGCGCGGCGGTGATCGCCGCCTTCACGATGTCGCCGGGCACGAAGATCAGCACCAGCCCGGCCGATTCCAGCAGGCCGCGGTGCAGCACCAGCGCCATGCCGACGACCCCGAAGGCATAAAGCACCACGATCCCCCCGATGACCGAGGCGACGCCCGCCACCAGCCCCAGCGGGGCCGAGCGCCAGCGCTCGACGATCAGGCCGGTGACGAAGGCCGCCGCCACCCAGCCCGCCAGGAACCCGGCGGTGGGGCCGACGAAGACCCCAAGGCCGCCACGCCCGCCCGCCAGAAGCGGCAGGCCAAGCGCCACCAGCAGCAGGAACACCAGCACGGCCAGCGCGCCGCGCCGGGCCCCAAGGATGGCGCCCGCCAGCATGATGCCCATGCTCTGCGCGGTCACCGGAATGCCGAAGGCCAGCGTCAGCTTGGGCATCAGCCCCAGCACGGCAATGACGGCGGCAAACAGCGCGACGTGGGAAACGGTCTTTTCCATGGCCTCTTCGTCCTCTCCTCGGATCAGGGCAGTTTCGTGGTCTTGGGACCGGCCACGCCGCCACGCGCCTTCAGCGCCTCGGCCACGTGATCGGCATCGTCCAGTGCCAGCAGGGTCAGCGGCGGGATCAGCCGCCAGCGCGGCGCGCGATGCGCGCGCGCCTGCCAGCTGCGCCGCAGCAGCCCCGCCTTTTCCGACAGCGCCGGGATCGAGCGGATCACCAGCGCCAGGCAGATCTCGAGCGCGCGCAGGTTCAGCCCCAGCCGCGCCAGCGGGCGGCCCAGCCAGTGGACCACCTCCATCATGTCGCTGAGCCGCGTCGTCATGGTCACCAGATTGGCCAGCGCCACCGCGCTGACCATCCGCAGCACCACCACCACGCCGCCCAGCGGATCGCCGGTCAACCCGTCCCAGGCCAGCACGATCAGCGCCACCGGCCAGAGGCCGCGCAGCGCCCGCAGCCCGGCACGGAAGAACCGCCCCCCCGGCAGCAGGTACAGCCCCAGCGTGCCCGCCAGCGCGCAAAGATGGAAGGCCAGCGCATCCTGCGCGGCCAGCAGCACCGTCGCCGCCACCAGCAGGCCCAGCTTCAGCCCCGCCGGCCAGCCATGGGCCCGCGTCCTAACCGGGGAGGTCAGAGATATCATCGCCCTCTCCCTGCCGGGTCATCTCTGCCAGATAGGCGGGCAGCACCGTGCCGCTTGCCCCGACATCGCGGATCCGGCCCTGTTCCAGCCAAAGCACCGTCTCGCAATCCGCCAGATCCTCGGGCGCGTGCGAAACATGGATGACACTGCCATGATACCGCCCAAGATAGCGCATCAGCTGCGCCTTGGTCGGAATGTCGAGCCCCGCGAAGGGCTCATCCAGGATCAGCACCCGGGGCCGCATCGCGACGATGGACATCAGGCAGACCAGGCTTTTCTGGCCCTGCGACAGGGTCGAGACCGGCGCCTCTTCCCAGGCCGCCTTGCCGAAGGCCGCCAGCACCGCGCGGGCCGCGTCATCGGCATCGCGCCGGCGCAGGCCCTGCTGGCGCAGCCCGAAGGCGACCTCCTCCAGCACGGTGGGAAAGATGATCTGGTGATCGGGGTTCTGGAACAGGATGCCGACGGTCGAAAGCGCCGCCGCGCGGTCCGCCGCCACATCGACGCCGCACAGCCGCAGCTGCCCCGCATCGGGCGCCATCAGCCCCGCCAGCAGCCGCGCCAGCGTCGACTTGCCCGACCCGTTGCGCCCCACCACGCCCAGGGCACGGAACCGCAGGTCCAGCTCCAGCCCCTCCAGCACGGCGCGCGGACCGATCCGGCAGCTGACCTGCTCCAGCCGCAGATGCGCGGCGGCGATATCGGCTTGGGTGGAGATGGCCCGGCCTCCCGTTGCGGTCCCGTCAAAGCGCTTCCTGTGCCCGCTAATCGGGCAAGGCGCAAGGGCCTCGGCCCGCAGGCGCGGCACAGGGTGCGACAATTTGTCCTCCCGCTCACCGTTCACCCGCGATCACATTTCTGGCACGTCCCCCGCATGGCTGCCCTTCGTCGCCCGTTTCTGGCCGTCCTGGCGGCGCTGGTCCTTTCGATGGTCAGCGTCTTCTCGGCCATGCACATGGCGCCGGCCCCCGACAGCCGCGCCCGAATCGAGGCGCAGCTGATCCTCGGGGCGGATCCCGGCGATCTCTGCGGCATGCCCGAGATGCACATGGGCTATCACTGCCCGTTCTGCCATGCCCTGCCCGAGCCGCCCGAACCCGCCGCCCCGGACCGCCATGTCCCCCTGGCCCGCGCCCTCGACCTGCCCCGCCTGGCCGCCTTCGTGCTGCCGCGCGCGCGGCTCGACTTCGGGCTGACCGCCCGCGCCCCTCCGCTCCCGGCCTGACCCGTTTTTCCAACTGTCAGACCCCGCCCGCCACCGCGCGGGCCCGATCGGAGATCCAAGATGATCCGTACCCTCTTCTGCACCCTGACGCTGGCCGCCCTGGCCGGCCCCGCGCTGGCCCATGTCACGCTCGAACAGACCTCTGCCGCCCCCGGCGAAACCACCAAGATCACCCTGCGCGTGCCCCATGGCTGCGACGGTGAAGCCACCCGCGCCGTGCACCTCTCCCTCCCCGAGGGGGTCTATGCCGCCAAGCCGATGCCGAAGGCCGGCTGGACGCTTGAGACCGAGACCGGCGCCTATGCGCGTCCCTACATGAACCACGGCCAGCAGATGTCCGAGGGGCTGCGCCAGATCAGCTGGACCGGCGGCGACCTGCCCGACGCCTGGTATGACGAGTTCACGATCCGCGCCACCATCGGCCCCGACGTGGCGCCGGGCACGGTGCTGTACTTCCCCACCGTGCAGCAGTGCGACAACGGCCAGGCCGCCTGGACCGACACCTCGGGCGCGAAGGGCGCCGAGGGCCCCGCGCCCAAGCTGCTGGTGGTGGCGGGCGAGGCCGCGCCCATGGGCCATGACCACGCCGCTGCCCCTGCGGCGGTGACGCTGGGCGCGCTGCAGCTCTCGGGCGGCTTCTCGCGCGCGACGCTGCCCAATGCGCCGGTGGGCGGCGGCTTCCTGACCATCACCAACACCGGCACCGCGTCCGATCGCCTGGTCTCGGCCGAAACCCCCGTCGCGGCCCGCACCGAGATCCACTCGATGGAGATGAAGGAGGGCGTGATGGTCATGCGCCCGCTGGAAAACGGGCTGGAGATCCCCGCCGGCGCCACCGTCACCCTGCAACCGGGCGGCTATCACCTGATGTTCATGCAGCTGAAGCAGCCGCTCAGGCAGGGCGGGACGGTCGATGTCACCCTGACCTTCGAAACCGCCGGTACCGTCACCCTGCCGCTGGCCATCGGCGCGCCCAATGCCCGGGCGGGCGGCCAGGATCACGGCGCGATGGCGATGCCCGGCCATGACCACGACCATGCGGAGCACAACTAAGTGTCGCGCACCGCGGAACGCCTGACACTGGGACTGGTCGGCGCGGGTCTGGTGGCTGCCATCGCGCTGCTGGTCATCGAACCCCGCATCCAGGCCAACAAGGCGGCGCTGCTGGGCAAGGGCGACTACCAGCTTGAGACCACCGAGGGCACGCCCTTCACCGAGGCGACGCTGAAAGGCGCCCCCTCGGCGGTGTTCTTCGGCTTCACCCATTGCCCCGATGTCTGCCCCACCACCATGGGCGACATCGCGCTGTGGAAACAGGATCTGCCACAGGCGGAGGATCTGAAGGTCTATTTCGTCACCGTCGATCCCGCCCGCGACAGCCTCGACCAGCTGCGCGGCTACACCTCCTGGATCCCCGGGGTGACCGGCGTCACCGGCCCCCCGCAGGAGGTGCGCAAGGCCCTCTCCTCCTTCGACATCTTCGCCAACCGCGTCGATCTGGGGAACGGAGAGTACACGATGGACCATACCTCCTACGTGATGCTCTTCGATGCCCAGGGCCTGTTTGTCGAGGAGATCCCCTACCAGTCCCCCGCCGCCGAGGCGGAGGACAAGCTGCGCAACCTTCTGGCCGGCAACCCCGAGGGACGCGGCGCGCGCATGCCCTCGGACCTGATCGGGCAGATCTGCTACACGTTGCAGGACAAGGTGCTGTAACGGCGCCCGCGCTTTGGGGCGGGCCGTCGCAGGACGGCCCCCCTTCCCAGACCTCCCCCATGGCCTTGCACCTGCCCGCCTCCCCGGCCTAGGCTGTCACGCCAGCAAGGAGACCGACCGCCAGATGAGCGCCACCAAGGACAGCCCCGGGGCCCTGACCCAGAACCCCCACGCGGTGCGCGAGACGCGGGAGAAGAACCTCGAACTGGCGATCGGGCGGCAGATCCGCGACCTGCGCAAGCGCCAGCGGATGACCGGCTCGGATCTGGCGCAGGCGGCGGGCCTTTCGGTCGGCGCCCTCTCCAAGATCGAGAACGGCCTGGTTTCGCCCTCGCTCTCCACGCTTCAGGCGCTGGCCGACAGCCTGCGGGTGCCGATCACCCAGCTTTTCTCGGGCTACGACCAGCCGCGCCGCGCCGTCCACGTCAAGGCCGGAGAAGGGGTCGAGATCAAGCGCGCCGGCACCCGCGCCGGGCACCAGTACAACCTGCTGGGCCATATCGGATCGACCGACAGCGGCGTCGTCGTCGAACCCTACCTGCTGACCCTCAGGGACGAGAGCGACACCTTCCCGGTCTTCCAGCACGAGGGGATCGAGATGCTCTACATGCTGGAGGGGCGGCTGGAATACCGCCACGGCGACACGCTCTACCTGCTGGAGCCGGGGGATTCCCTGCTGTTTGATTCCGATGCGCCGCACGGGCCGGAACGTCACCTGGACCGCCCGATCCGCTACCTGTCGATCATCTGCTATCCGCAATAGGCGCCAGCTGCGCCATCAGGCTTTCGCACAGCGCATGGAAGGCCGGATCGGCGAACAGCTCCGGGCCGCGGGGCCGCGCGAAGGGCACCGGCACGATGGCGGCAATGCGCCCCGGGCCGCCCTGCATGATCACCACCTGATCGGCCAGAAAGACCGCCTCCTCGATGCCATGGGTGACCAGAAGGGTGGTGATGCGGCGCTCGGCCCAGATCCTTTGCAGCTCGATGGTCATGGTGCGGCGCAGGATCTGGTCCAGCGCCGCGAAAGGTTCGTCCAGCAGCAGCACCTGCGGATCGCTGACCAGCGCCCGGGCAATCGCAACCCGCTGGCGCATCCCCCCCGAAAGCTGCCCCGGCAGGGCCCCCTCGCGGCCTTCCAGCCCGACCAGCGCGATCAGCTCGCGGATGCGGGCGGCATGGGCGCGCCGGCTGCGCCCCAGCACCTGAAGCGGAAAGGCGACATTCGCCTCGACCGAGCGCCAGGGCAGCAGCGCCGCGTCCTGAAAGGCGATGCCCAGCCCGCCGCCGGCGCGGAACGCCTCGGGGGGCTGGCCGGCCAGACGGACCTCTCCGGCATCGGGGGCCTCAAGCCCCGCGATCAGCTTCAGCAGGGTGGACTTGCCGCAGCCCGAAGGCCCGATGACGGCGGTGAAGGTGCCGGGCGCCAGGCGCAGCGACACGCCCTCCAGTGCCTGCACCCCACCCTTCTGGTAGCGCCGCGCCACATCCCTGACCTCTATCTCCGCGTCCATGCGCCCCCTCCTAGCCCTGCCGGGCCTTGCGATAGGCGCGCGGGCTGATCCCGTACTGCGCCCGGAACGCGCGCGAGAAATGCGCCACGTCCTTGAAGCCGCGCCGCAGCGCGATGGTGGCAATCGGCCAGGAGGCAAGCAGGCTGTCGCCCAGATCGCGGCGGATCCGCTCCAGCCGCTGCGTCCGGATCCAGCCCGAGACCGGCACCTCCTCGGCCTCGAACAGCTCGTAGAGCGACCGCAGCGACATGTCCTGCGCCTCGGCGATGGCGCCGGGATTCAGCGCGGGATCGTCCAGATGCGCAAGGATATGCGCCTTGACCCGCGCCAGCTGCCCCTGGCGATGCGCCGAAAGCGGCTGGTCCGACACCATGTCCGACAGCGCCATCGCCAGCAGCTCGGTGATCTGGCTGCCCAGCCGGATCGCCAGCGGCGCGCGCCCGCTCTCGGCCTTCTCGTCACAGAGCGTCAGCACGAAGTCGAACAGGAAGCGCCCCGGCAGCGACTGCCCCGAGATCGGGCGCAGGATCAGCCCGTCGATCCCCGGCACCCGGTCGCGCAGCCCCGCCCGGGGCAGCTTCAGCGCGATCTGCCGATAGGGGCCGTCGAAGGTCATCACATAGGGCTGCTGGCTGTCGTAAAGCACGATGTCGCGGGGCCTGACCGCGATAAAGCGCCCGCCCTGCGCCAGCCGGCAATCGCCCTCGACCTGCAGGCAGGCCTCGTACCACAGGTCGGCCTCGGCGATCTCCTCCTCGCCGCGCGACACCTCCGCGGCGGTCGAGACGAAATCGGCCACCAGCACCTCTCCGCAGCGCAGCCAGGAGACCGCGCCGAAGAAATCCGCCGCCCCTGCCGCCTCCAGCACGCTGCTCGGGAACAGGGTGTTGGCCGCCGCCTGCCAGCCCGCCCGCCGCGCCGCCTCCTCCAGAGAGGCGGTCGAGAAGCTGTGCCAGCCGGGCGTCGGGCCGGCATCGGTCTGGATCAGGGGATCAGGCATCGGGCCGGTCCGTCGGCTGCAAGGGGTTGAGCGCAGGCTGTGCCACGCCCGCGCCGCGCTGAAAAGCCCCCTTCACGCCACGGTGCACCCGCCGCGGTACCGCGGGCTCTGGGCAAACCCGTCCCGAGAGGGTAGCGAGAAAGCAAACCCGACCTTACGATGTTACAGAAGGCCCCAGCCATGAGCGCAGCTCCCCGGATCGTTCTCTTCGCCCTTGGCGGCACCATCGCCTCCCTTCAGGGGGCAAGCGGCCGCGCGGTTGCCGGCGCCATGACCGGCATGGAACTGATCGAGCGGCTGGACCTCGACCTGCCCGTCACGCTTGAGGTCGAGACGCTGGCCCAGAAGCCCTCCAACGCGATCACCTTCGACGATCTGTTCCTGGTGCGCGACCTGGCCGCCCAGGCGGTGGCCGAAGGCGCGGCGGGCGTGGTGATCAGCCAGGGCACCGACACTCTGGAGGACAGCGCCTTCCTGATGGACCTGATCTGCGACCTGCCCCAGGCCGGGCTGGTGCTGACCGGGGCGCAGCGGGTGCCCTATGCGCCGGGCAGCGATGCCGCCCCCAACATCCGCGACGCCATCACCACCGCCGCCTCGCGCGCCGCGCAGGGCGCCGGCGCCCTGCTGGTCTTCGACCAGGAGATCCACGAGGCCCGCCATGTGCGCAAGGTCTCCAGCCACCGGCTGGGGGGCTTCGGCTCTCCGGGGCATGGCGCGCTTGGCACGCTGGATGGCGAATTCGTCGACCTGCGCCGCCCCGCCCCCTGGGACAAGCCGCGCTTCACCACGCTGCAGCCCCCCCTGCCCCGGGTCGACATCCTGCCGGCGGCGATGCAGGCCTCGCCGAAGCTGCTGCGCGCGGCGGTCGAAAGCGGCGCGCAGGGTCTGGTGCTGGATGGCATGGGGCGCGGCCAGGTTCCGCCCGACTGGCTGCCCGAGATCGCGCAGCTGCGCCAGGACGGCGTGCCGGTGGCGATCACCAGCAGCACCCTGTCGGGCCGTCTGGCCGAGGATTACGACTATCCCGGCTGCCTGGCCGATCTGAAGGCCCTGGGCGTGACCCCGATGGACGAGATCACCGCCCGCAAGGCGCGTCTTCTGATGATGTGCGACCTGGCTGCCGCCCGCCCCACCCCGGCCTGAGGTCCAGACCGGGGCGCCGGCGCGCTCAGGCGGCGTTGAAGCGCGCGGTGCGGGTGTCGCAGGTGTAAAGCGCGGCCATCGCCTCGGCCTTCTGGGCCAGGTCGCGCACGGCGGCGATGATCCGGTCCGCCTGCGCGTCATCGTGCAGGTAGGACAGGTTCAGCCGGGTCCAGCCGGGTTTCTCCAGCTCCTCGCCGGCGGCAAGGCGCGCCATCAGCGCTTCCGAGGCAGGCTCGTCGATCTCCAGCAGGCGGTGGGCATAGGGGCCGGCACAGGCACAGCCGCCGCGCGCCTGCACGCCGTAGTGATCCGACAGCATCCGGGTGAACAGCTGGTGATGCACCCGGCCCTTGTCCCCGAAGACCCGGAACGAGAACACCGGCAGCGCATGGCTTTGCGCGTTCTGGCCCAGGATCTGAAGCTGCGGCAGGCCGGACCAGGCGGCCAGGGCGCGCTGGCGCAGCGCCTCTTCGCGCTGGCCGATATAATCGGTGCCAACCGCATCCTTCACCATCATCACCAGCGCGGCGCGGATATCGGCCACCACGTTCGGCGTACCGGCTTCCTCGCGCGCTTCGACCCGACCGGAATAGACCTGCGTCCAGGGCGACACGAAGGACACCGTGCCACCGCCCGGCAGCGTCGGCGTCGCCCGCGCCACGATGCTGTCGCGCAGCACCGCCACGCCCGAGGCGCCCGGCCCCCCGGGGAACTTGTGCGCCGAGAAGACGATGGCATCCTTGGCGCAGTCGGTCCCCGATTTCATGTCCATCGGCAGGTAGGGCGCGCCGCAGGCATAATCCCAGACCGCCAGCGCCCCGTGGGCCTTCAGCAGCCGGGTCACCGGATCGGGATCGGTCAGCAGACCGGTCACGTTCGAGGCCGCCGAGAAGCTGCCGATCAGCAGGCCCGCCCCCTGCGCCGCGACCAGCTCTGCCTCAAGCGCCGCCAGATCAACCCCGCCGCCGGGGGCTTCGGGGATCTCGGTCACGCGGGCGCCGCTTTCGCGCCAGGGCAGGATGTTGGAATGGTGCTCGTAGGGGCCGATGAAGACGCGGATGTCCTCTCCGGCGGCGACGCGCTCGCGCAGGTTCAGCAGGCCGACGATGCGGTTCAGCCCGCCGGTGGCGCCGTTGCCGGCAAAGATCACGTGGCAATCGGGCCCCGCCCCCACCAGATCCGCGATGATGCCGCGCGCCTCTTCCCGCATCCGGGTGATCACGCGGCCCACATGCGAGGCCTCGGTATGGCTGTTGGCATAGACCGGCAGCACCTCTTCCATCACGAAGGTCTCGACCTGGCGCAGCGCGCGGCCCGAGGCGACGTAATCGGCATAAAGCATGTTCTGCAGACCGAAGGGCGTCTCGAAGGGCATACCGTCGCCGATCAGCCCGGCCTGGAGGCGTGCGGGCAGGTCCGGCCCGGCCAGGCTGCGGGCAAAGCGCTGCAGCGCGGTCTGGAATTCGGGAACGGCGGGGAAGGAAAGCGGGTCGGCCATGGCAGGTCTCGGGGTCTCTTGAAAGTCTTTTGAGGAAGTTTATTGACTTTCACCGCAAATTTTCGTCTGTTCTCACACTGAATTTCCGGAATTTTGCAGTCATTGATCGGCATATGGCCCAGAACCTAGATGAAATTGACCGCCGCATCCTGACCGCCCTGCAACGCGACTCTGCCCGCTCCCAGCGGGAGCAGGCCGAAGCGGTCGGTCTGTCGCAGAATGCCTACTGGCGGCGGCTGAAGGCGCTTGAGGCCTCGGGGGTGATCACCGGCTACCAGGCGCGGCTGGACCCGCAGGCGGTGGGCGCCAGCCTGATCGTGTTTTCCATGGTGCGCACCCGCAGCCATTCCGCCGACTGGCTGAAGCGCTTCCGCACCCATATCGCCACCATCCCCGAGGTCATCGGCTTCTACCGGATCGGCGGCGATTACGATTACCTGCTGAAGATCGCCACCAGCGACATGGCCAGCTACGACCGGGTCTACCAGCGCATCATCGAGAAGATCGAGCTTGAGACGATCACCTCCTATTTCACCATGGAGACGATCCTGGATGACCGGGCCCTGCCGGTCTGATCAGGGCCCGGAGCCGCCTCAGCTGCGGTAGTCGGTGCCGACCCCGGCGATGGAGCGCAGATGCGCCTGCCATTCCAGATCCAGCTCGCCCTCCTCGGCGCCCTGGGCATATTGCGCCACAACGTGACGGCCGATCTTGTCGTCGATCAGCCGCGGCGTCGCCCCGCCCATCGACAGCGCCGCCACCTGAATCTCGCAGGCGCGCTCCAGGTAGAACATGTTGTTGAACATCTCTGCCGCCGAGCGCCCCATCGCCACCAGCCCGTGGTTGCGCAGCACCAGCACCGGCTTGTCGCCCAGATCCGCGACGATGCGCTGACGCTCTTCCAGATCCAGCGCGATGCCCTCGAAATCATGGTAGGCCACGCGGTCGTAGAACTGCAGAGAGATCTGGTTGAGCGGCAGCAGCCCCTCCTCCATGCACGACACCGCGACGCCGGCGCGGGTATGGGTATGCATCACCCAATGGGCATCCTCGCGGTTCATGTGGATCGCGGAATGGATGGTGAAGCCTGCCGGGTTCACCCCATGGGCGCTTTCGCCGACGATATTGCCGTCGACGTCGATCTTGACCAGCGAGGAGGCCGTGATCTCGCCCCATTGCAGCCCGTAGGGGTTGATCAGGAAATGGTTGTCACTGCCCGGCACCCGGGCGGTGATATGGGTGTAGATCAGGTCGGTGAAGTTGTACTTGGCGGCCAGACGGTAGCAGGCGGCCAGCTCCTCGCGGGCCTGTTTCTCGGCGTCGGACTGGATGTCGGTGCTCAGCATGGGATCTCCGGAAATGCGCAGGGCCCCGGGCCGGGACGGCACGGGGGCTGGGCGCAGCATGGCCCGACGGGCGCTGGAACAACATGCAGATCGCGTCTAGGATCGTGCAGATGACGCCAAAACGCCCCCCTTTCGTGCAGGACCGCCCGATCCGCGTCGGGGTGCTGCTGTTTCCGCGCTTTTCCAACCACTGCCTGTCAAACGCGGTGGAGCCGCTGCGCGCCTGCAACGACCTGACCGGCCGGACCCTGTTCGAATGGCGCTACCTCGGGCTGGAGGGCGGCGCCGTCCCCTCCTCTTCCGGGCTTTCGGTGCAGACCGAGGCGCGCCTGTCCGACGACCCCGGCGGCGATCTGCTCTTCGTGCTGCCCTGCTACGATCACCGCGCCCTGGCGACACCGGCCTGCGCCCGTGCCCTGCGGGCGGCCCGGCGCCGCTATGCCACCCTGGTCGGCATGGATACCGGCAGCTGGCTGCTGGCCGCCGCCGGACTGCTGGACGGGCGGCGCGCCACCATCCACTGGGACGAATGGCAGGCGCTGGCGGAAACCTTTCCCGCCGTCGATGTGGTGCAGGAACGCGTCGTGCACGACGGCGACCTGCGCAGCTGCGGCGGCGCGCTGACCACGTTCGAACTGCTGCTGGACCTGGTCGAGGAACTGCACGGCCCCGCCCTGCGGCTTGCGCTCGCGGCCTTCTGGATGCAGCCCGACATGCCCGCCCCCTCGCCCGCCGCGCGCGACCTGCCGCAGGCGGCGGCGCTGCTGATGCGCCGGCACATCGAGCAGCCCCTGACCATCGCGCAGATCGCCGCCCGGCTGGGCCTGTCGCGGCGCCGGCTGGAGCGGCTCTGCCGCGCCCGTTTCGGCTGCGGGCCCGACGCGCTCTACCGCGACACCCGCCTGCGCGAGGCCCGCCGCCTGATGCGCCACACCGGGCTTTCGGTAGCCGAGGTCGCGACCCGCTGCGGCTATCTGGATGCCAGCGCGCTGACCCGCGCCTTCCGCCGCCACTTCGGCGACACCCCCACCCAGGCCCGCGCCCTGGACGCCGCCCCCTGACCCCGCGCCCCCGGTCGCTTCCGCGAAGTCAGGCCCCTGTCGGTTTGCAACCCGGGGGCGGCCTTGCTACACAATCCTTCGATGATGAAAGCATTCAGACACCGAGGGCCGCCGCGAGACAGGAAATGTTTCGCGTTTCCGGCGTGACGCCCCTTCTGCTTTCCTAAAAACAACTTCCATCTCCGAAGGAGTTCTCCATGCGTACCCTCGCACTGGCGCCCGTTGCCATGGCCGCTGTCCTGTCCCTGCCGCTGGCCGCCCAGGCCGATGAAACCCAGGCCGATGCCCCCCGGACCGAAGGCCAGTGCGGCGCGGTCTCCATCGCGCAGATGGGCTGGGCTGCCGCCGAAGTGACCACCAACATCGCCAAGTTCTTCCTGGAACAGGGCTATGGCTGCGACGTGAGCCTGGTGCAGTCCGACACCGTGCCCGCCATCACCTCCGTCGCCGAGAACGGCAGCCCCGACGTGGTCACCAACCTCTGGCTGAACTCGGCGGGCGATGCCTACAAGAAGCTCGAAGAGGGTGGCACGATCGAACGCGTCGCCTCCGTGCTGACCCCGGGCGGCGTCGAGGGCTGGTGGATCCCCACCAAGCTGGCCGAGGAACACCCCGAACTGAAGACCATCCAGGGCGTGCTGGATCACCCCGAATGGGTCGGCAACCGCTTCAACAACTGCCCCGATGGCTGGGGCTGCCGCGTGGTCTCCGACAACCTCGCCCGCGCCCTCGACCTGGAAGGCCACGGCATCAAGGTGTTCAACCACGGCTCCGGCGAAACGCTGTCCTCCTCGATGGGCGCCGCCGTCACCGACGACACCCCCTGGTTCGGCTACTACTGGGGCCCGACCGTGCCGATGGGCAAGTACGACATGACCCGCGTGTCGCTGGGTGATTACGACAAGGCCGCCTTCGACAAGCTGCAGAACAAGGACACGCCCGATCCCAAGGTCTCGGAGTTCCCGGCGGCGCCGATCCTGACCTCGGTCACCACGGCCTTCGCGAAATCCCACCCCGCCGAGACCGATTTCTTCCGCCACATGACCTTCAAGACCGCCACCATGAGCGGCCTGCTGGCCTGGCAGGACGAGAACAACGCCTCGGCCGAGGAAACCGCCGTGCACTTCATCACCTCGAACCCCGATGTCTGGGCGGACTGGCTGGATGACGATGCCAAGGCGAAGCTTTCCAAGCTGATGCAGTAAGCGCCGCCAGGCGCCGGACGCGGAGATGCGTCCGTTCCGACGGGGCCGGTCAGCGGCCCCGTTTTCCGTTTTCACAACAAGGGCGGGCCGCCCGGGCGGTCCGGAACCAACATGGCAACCTATGACGGCGTTTTCGACACGCTGGGCCTGCGCAGCTGGTGCGACGGCGGTCAGAGCGAAGGGCCGATGTCGATGGCCGACCTGCTGGCCAAGACCGGCGGCGACAGCGCCTCCGACACCTCGGCGGGCTGGAACACCCCCTTCCCCTCCCTCGACGCGCTGCACGATGCCTGCGGCGCCATCCCCCAGGCCCGCGACCTGACCCAGGGGCTGGAAAGCGGCTTTCTGGCGATCCGCGATCCGCTGCGCGTGGTGGTCGATCCGCTGACCCAGCCGCTGTCGTGGATGCTGGAACACATGCTGGCGCTGATGACCGCCACGCCCTGGTTCATCATGGTGCCGGTGCTGATGCTGCTCAGCTGGTTCGTCACCCGGTCGTGGAAGATCGTCGCCGGCGTCGCGCTCTGCCTGGGCCTGCTGGCCTTCGTGAACCACTACCAGGCCGCCATGGAGACCCTGGCGATCATCTTCGTCTGCGCCTTCATCTGCGTGCTTTTCGGCGTGCCCATCGGGATTGCCATGTCCCGCAGCGACCGGCTGCAGAACATCGTCACCCCGATCCTCGACATGCTGCAGACCCTGCCGCCCTTCGTCTACCTGATCCCGCTGATCTTCCTGTTCTCGGTGACCGAACCCAAGCTCTACGGCATCGCGGTGATCCTCTATGCCATCGTGCCGGTGGTGCGCCTCACCAACCTCGGCATCCGGCTGGTTGATGCCGACGTGACCGAGGCCGCCGATGCCTTCGGCATGACCAAGCGCCAGAAGCTCTTCGGCGTGCAGATCCCGCTGGCGCTGCCCAACATCATGGCCGGCGTCAACCAGACCATCATGATGAGCCTCGCCATGGTCGTCGTCGCCTCCATGGTCTCGGCCCCGGGTCTGGGCATCCTGGTTCTGCGCGGCATCCGCAATCTGGAACTGGGCGTGGGCCTGGTCGCAGGCTTCGGCATCGTCATCCTCGCCATCGCGCTTGATCGCGTCACCAAGGCCTCTCTGGCCCGCATCGATGCCAGCCAGGCCAACCGCTGAGGAGCCCGCCATGACCGAGACCACGACCGACACCCCCAAAATCTCCATCCGCCACCTCTACAAGGTCTTCGGCGAGGATCCCCAGGGCGCCCTCGCCCGGGTCCGCGACGGCCTCTCGAAGGCCGACCTGCTGGAGTCCCACGGCCATGTGCTGGGCCTCAACGACATCAACATCGACATGCATGCCGGCAAGATCACCGTGATCATGGGCCTGTCGGGCTCCGGCAAGTCGACGCTGATCCGGCACCTCAACCGGCTGATCGAACCCACCGCCGGAGAGGTCCTGCTGGACGGAGAGGACATCCTGTCCTTCAACGAGGCACGGCTGCGCGAGCTGCGCCGCACCGCCATGTCGATGGTGTTCCAGAAGTTCGCCCTGCTGCCGCACCGCACCGTGCTGGACAATGCGGGCATGGCCCTGGCGACCCAGGGCCGACCGGTCTCGGAACAGCATGAACAGGCGCGCAAGTGGCTGGACCGCGTGGGTCTTTCGGGACAGGACGCGCAATATCCGCACCAGCTTTCGGGCGGTATGCAGCAGCGCGTGGGCATCGCCCGGGCGCTGGCCTCCAACGCCGAGATCATGCTCATGGACGAGGCCTTCTCGGCCCTCGATCCGCTGATCCGCACCGACATGCAGGACCTCCTGCTGGAACTCCAGGACGAGCTGCACAAGACCATCGTCTTCATCACCCACGATCTGGACGAGGCGCTGAAGCTGGCCGATCACCTTGTGATCCTCAAGGATGGCGCGGTGATCCAGCAGGGCGAGCCGCAGCACATCCTGCTGAACCCCTCCGATCCCTACATCGAAGAGTTCGTTGCCGACATCAACCGCGCCCGCGTGCTGCGCGTGCGCTCGATCCTGCGGCCCGGCGAACCCGCCCGCTGCGACGGAGAGATCGGCCCGCAGGCCAATCTGGAAACCGTCATCGGCATGGCCGGCGGGGCTGCCGACCGCGCCTTCCGGGTGACCCGTGACGGGACGCTGCTGGGCCATGTGACGATGGCCGATGTCATGCGGGCGCTGGTGCCGCCCCACGCCGCCTGACCCCTGCCGGACGGCTCCGTACGGGGCCGTCCGGTCTTCTGCGCCTCAGCCCTGACGGGGCCGGCGCAGCTCCTGCGTCTGGCGCCGCAGCTCGGCCCATTCCTCGGCCTCCTCGCGCCGGCCCTGCTCCAGGCAATCCCGGATCTTCTCGGCCAGCGCCAGCTCGGCCCGTGGCCCCTGTGCCCGGTAGAGGGCGCGCGCCATGGTCGTGGTCTGCATGATGTTCATCGGTCTTTCCTCCCGTCCGATGGTCCTCCTCGTGCGGGCATCCTACACGAAAGGGCGCTTTGGCGCGCGCATCTCGGCCAAAGCCTGCCGATCCCCCTGCCCCGCCGCCGGGTTCACTCCTCGATGCGCAGCTCGGCGATGCTGGGATCGGCACGCCGCGCCGCCGCCAGCAGCCGCGTCGCCAGATGGGTGCGCACATAGCTGGCATGGAAGGCCGAGGGCGCGGCCAGCACCAGCCGCCCCGCCGCCAGCTCGACCTCCGTCAGGGCATGGAACCAGGCGCCGTAGGTCACCGGGTCCTCGGCATGGAGTCGCGCCTGCACGGCCCCCCAGACGCTGCCCGTGGCCACCGGTGCGGGCCCTGCCCGCAGCGGCACCACATTGGTCTCTTCGGGGGCGATCTGCGCGGGGTCCATGCGCTCGACGAAATCGGGGCCGACATTGGGCCAGCAGCCCCGGGTGTCCTCCAGGATGCGATCCAGGTCCAGCCCGTAGACGCTCAGGTGGCCACGGGCGCCGCGCCGTTTCTGCACCAGCCAGCCCATGGAGCGCAGCGTTGCCATCTCGCGCTTGACGGTGCGTTCCTCCACCGACCACAGCCGCGCGATCTCGCGCTGGCCGACGCAAAGTTCGTCCCGGCTCCAGTTGTAGCGGGCGGTGATCAGGGCCATGATCCGAAGCACCCGGCGCTGCACCAGACGATCCGCCGCCAGCGCATAGGCCATCAATGCCGACAGAATGTCGTATTTGCGCGCCGCCGCGCCCGGTCCGGCGGGTTTCGCCACCTGCATCGTCGTCTCCTGTCGGGCGCGGTCGCACCCCTGCCTGTCCTCTGGGGCCTGTTTAGCCCGGGCGGAAAGAACTTCTCAACGCTCTTTCTCGTTATGTGGCCATTAACGTCCGCTTTCTCGATTCTGTCAAGCAGACAGCCGAGGGGACGGGTCCAGGATCCGAAACCGAAATGAAATGGAGGGTATTATAGGTATTGGGGGACAGTTTCCTGTGTCCCCTATTCCGCCGGAAATGTCCCCTATTTCCGCGGCCTGGGTCCCGAACTGTCCCCTATTCCGGGTCTCGGGCGGGGGCTTTGGCACGGATCCGGCAGGGCGCAGGCCAGGGCATCGATTCGGCGGGCGTTTCCCCGGGGACACAGGCCGTAAACTTCCCTGCGGGGAAGATCCGCGTTCAGTAAACTCTCTCTTTACGCAAAAAGCAAATCCAGCGTATTTAGGAAACAGATAAGAATTTACGTTGAGGTTTTCATGTATACCCATACCGACCTGGCAAAGCTTCAGGCGCAATCCCTGAAGATGCAGGGCTGGATCCGGCAGCAGACCTTCAGCCCGGAACACACCAAGACGCTGCGGCGCTTCTCGTCCTGGGAAGTGTCCGAGCTGATCTTCCGCATCAACCAGTCGACCTTCCGCGGCCGCCTTGCCGCCGATCCCAGTCTTCCCGGCGGGGAAGTTGAGGCCGACGGGCGTCAGCGCTGGTACTCTCTGGAAGAGATCAACGAGCTGCGCCGCCGCATGAAGATCAACCGCAAGTCCCTGATGCCCGAGCGCCCCGCCGGCAAGCGCGCCTTCCGCGCCGCCGTCGCCAACTTCAAGGGCGGTGCGGGCAAGTCCACGGTGGCGCTGCACCTCGCCCATGCCGCCGCCCTTGATGGCTACCGCGTGCTGGTGGTGGACTTCGACCCCCAGGCGACGCTCAGCCATTCCATGGGCCTGACCGACGTGGCCGAGGATTACACCGTCTGGGGCATCATGGCCCGCGACCTGATCCGCGAAACCGACCGGATGAATGCCACGGTGACCGGCGCCGCCTCGGGCACCGCCCTGCCCCAACGCAAGATCCCCGCCTCGATCCGCGACATGGGTCTGGACGAGCTGCGCCATGCGGATTTCATCAAGACCACCGCCTGGTCCACCATCGACATCATCCCCTCCTGCGCCAACGCCGCCTTCGTCGAATTCGCCTCGGCGCAGTACCGCCACCTGAACCCGGAGTGGACCTTCTTCGCCGCCGTCAGCCGCTACCTGGATGGCATCGCGGATGACGACTACGACCTGATCCTCTTCGACTGCCCGCCCGCCATCGGCTACCAGTCGATGAACGCGGTCTTCGCCGCCGACATGCTCTATATCCCCTCCGGCCCCGGCTACTGGGAATATGACAGCACCACCTCCTTCATCGGTCAGCTGGCCGAGGCGCTGGAGGATCTCTCGCACGGGTTCTCGGGGACCTTCCCCGCGGGGAACATCACCCTGCCCAAGGCCTTCGCCGACATCCGCTTCCTGATGACCCGTTACGAGCCCGGCAACGACCTGCACCGGGCGATGCTGGAAGCCTTCCGAAAGGTGTTCGGCGATCATGTGACGGAACACCCGATCGAGATGACCCGGGCCGTCGAACAGTCCGGGCGCTTCCTGTCCTCGGTTTACGAGATCGACTACCGCTCCATGACGCGGGAGACCTGGCGGCGGGCAAGGATGAGCTTTGATCGGGCCTATGAAGAGTTCAAGGCCAACGCCATCGCGGCCTGGGACAAGGTCTGAAAGGAGGCTGAGACATGGCACGCAAGAGACGGATGTTCGACATCGAGATGCCGGACGAGGCCCCCGGTGCCGCACCGGAACCGATCGTCCCCGCGGGGAAGGTCGCGGAAGACCCGCCCGAGGCGCCGGTGCGCCGGCGTGGCCCCATGGCCACCGCAATCGGCGAGAATGCGGAGAGCAGCCGCGCCCGCCACGAGATCGAGGCGCAGATCCGCGCCGAGAACGATGCCCTGGCCCATGAGCACATGCGCCTCAAGCGCCTGGGCCTGGTCATGGAGCTGCTGCCGCTGGAGAGCATCGACACCGCCAAGCTGGTGCGCGACCGCGCCAAGGGCATCGACTACGAGCTGGGAGAGCTGAAGGCGTCTCTCGCCGCGCTTGGCCTGTCGAACCCGATCCGGGTCGAGGCGCGCGCCGATGGCCGTTACGAGCTGGTGCAGGGCTTCCGCCGCCTGGCCGCCTATCGCGCGCTGCTGGAAGAGACCGGCGATACGGACCGCTGGGGCACGATCCCGGCGGCGGTCAGCCAGCCCGGCGACGAGCTGGAGACGCTCTATCGCCGCATGGTGGACGAGAACCTGGTGCGCAAGGACATCTCCTTTGCCGAGATGGCGCAGCTGGCGCTCGACTATGCCGCCGACCCTTCGACGCAGGAAGATGATGCGGACAAGGCGGTGGCCGAGCTGTTCCAGTCCGCCGGCTACCAGAAGCGCAGCTACATCCGCAGCTTCATCAAGCTGATGGCACGGCTGGGCGACACGCTGCGTTTCGCCCCCGATATCCCGCGCGCCCTTGGCCTGGCGCTGGTCCAGAAGATCGAGGAGGTCGAGGGCGTGGTGCCCGCCATCAAGGCCGAGCTGGCGCCGATGGACAACCGCTCGGTCCGGGACGAGATCGAGGTGCTGCGCCGCCACGCCGGCCTGTCGGAGGCCGCGCCCGCCCCGAAGACCCCGGCGCCCAAGGCCAAGACCCCGGGCACCGCACGCACCAGTTTCCAGTTCCAGCGCCGCGAGGGGCGCGCGCGCTGCACCGCCTCCAACGGGCGGCTGGAGCTGCGGCTCGAGCGCGACTTTTCCACCATCGACCGGCGCAAGCTGGAAGAGGCGGTGAAGCGGATGCTGGACCAGCTGGACTGATCTTCCCCGCAGGGAAGACCCCCGAACCCCCGGTGCCCGGCGCCTGGGGTTTTTCTTTGCGCCGAGGCGGGGCGCGGTGTCCCGTCAGACCTGAGGGATCTTCCCGGCGGGGAAGGTGCGGTGGGGCGACATGGGGCGCTCGGACTTGGGGGCTGCGGGGCCGTCTGGATGCGGGCCGGGGATCGCTGCGCCAGCCTGTTTGATGCGGCGGCAGGGATCCTTCCCGGCGGGGAAGGTCCGGGATGTGCCGCGCAACTGCTTCCGTCTTCCCCGTGGGGAAGAGACCCCGGGACGAAACGCGGCGGGCCCTGACGGTGCGGGGGCAAGGGCTCTGGCCAAAGCGGCGATCTTCCCTGTGGGGAAGATGGCGCGGGGGGCGGTTGCCCGCCGCCGATGCCGCGCCGCGCTTCGGCCCGGAGTGCGGTGGGGCCCGGCGGTTGGGGCCGGGCCTTGGGCCGGCACCGGATCTTCCCCATGGGGAAGATCGCCCGGGCGCCATCGGCCCGGTCCGGAGCGGGCAGGGGATGCCCCTGGCCACGCCGGACGGGCATGGGGCCGGGGATCGCCGGAGCTTCCCCGCGGGGAAGATTAGAGGGGAAGGGGCCGAATGGCCGGCGCGGGGGGGGGAGGGCGGCGCCGGGCACGGAAAGGGCGCTGGCCCCGGAGGCAGGCGGCGGATCGGGTCTTCCCCGCGGGGAAGATGCCTGGGAAGATCCGGGCGGAAATGGGGCCGCCACGTCGCCAATTGCGCTTCGGAAATTTACCTGACATATGTCAGGTACTTTCAAGGAGGCCCAGATGCTGACCGATTCCATCGCCCGAACCCGCCGCTTTCACCGTGCCGTCACCACCGAAGCCGGGGTGCTGGATGCGTCTTTCCTGGGGCGGAGGCGGCCCCTTGGCCCGGCGCGGGTGCTGAACGCCATCGGGCGCGGCATCACCGATATCGCCGAGATCCGCAGCTACCTGCGGCTGGATTCCGGGCTGGCGAGCCGCTTGCTGCGGGGGCTGGAAGAGGAGGGGCTGGTGCAGACCGGCCCCAGCCCCGAGGACGGGCGCCGCCGCATCGCCACGCTGACCCCGGCGGGGGACGCCGAATATGCCGCCTACGAGGCGCTCTCGGATGTGCAGGCGGCCGAGATCATCGCCCGTCATCCCCGCCCCGAGGTGCTGCTGGAGGCGATGGATATCGTCGCCACCGCGCTTTCTTATCCGCGCAGCACGCTGGAGGAGGTCGATCCGGGCGACCCGCGTGCCATCGCCTGCCTGGAGGCCTATTACGCCGAGCTGGCGCGGCGCCTGCGCCAGGGCTTTGACGTGACGCTTTCGGCAGATCCCGAGGCCGGGGCGATGCGCCCGCCGCGCGGCAGCTTCCTGCTGGCGCTGTCGGACGGGATGCCGATCGGCTGCGTCGGGCTGAAGGGCACCGAAAAGGGCTATGCGGAGATCAAGCGGATGTGGGTCGCGCCTTCAGCGCGCGGCATGGGTCTGGCGGGGCGGATGATGGCCGAGGTCGAGGCCCGCGCCCGGGAGCTGGGGATCACGCTGCTGCGGCTGGATTCCAATTCGGCCCTGCCGGAGGCGGTGGGGCTGTACCGCAAGCTTGGCTGGCAGGAGATCCCGCGCTTCAATGAGGATCCCTATCCGGACGTCTTCTTCGAGAAGGCGCTGTAAGGCGGCATACGCTATCGTATGGAAAGTGTGTCCCCCGTCCCGGCGGGGCGGGGGAGGGGGCGGCTCAGCCCTTCAGTTCGTGGAACTTGCGGCCCCAGTAGGCCGAGGCGCTGGCGCCGGGGGTGGTGACGACGCCGACGATCTCGGCGAAGAGGACGGTATGGGTGCCGACGTCGAGGCGCTGCGTCACCTCGCAGTCGAAGGAGACCACGGCGCCGTCGAGCGCGGGCGCCCCGGTGGCGGCGGCATGCCAGTCGGCGCGGGCAAAGCGTTCCTCCATCGGGGTCTTGCCGCCGAAGAGCATCGCCAGCTCCTGGTGTTCGGGGCCAACGGTGTTGACGCAGAGCGCGTCATTGCCGGCGAAGGTCTCGGCGACGGAGCCGGAGCGGTTGACGCAGACCAGCAGGGTGGGGGGCTCTGCGGTGACCGAGCAGACGGCGGAGGCGGTGAAACCGGCGCGTCCGGCGGGCCCGTCGGTGGTGACGATGTTCACGGCCCCGGCGAGGCGGGACATCCCCTCGCGGAACTGGTCCAGGGAGACGCGGCTGAGCGCCTGGGGCGGGGTTTCCGGAAGCTCGTCCAGTTTCATGTCGGGTCCTCTGCTGCGGGCGCCGGGGGCTGGCGGTCCGTTCCAAGTGCGCAGAACCTGACGAAACGGGGCGCTGATTGCAAGGTGCGGGAGGGCGCGACGGGCTGTGCGGGGGCGCGGGACGCGGGGGCAGTGCCCGTCAGGCGGGCGCTGCGGAGGCGGGCGGGGCAGGGCGGAACACGACCGAGACGGCGGTGCCCTGCTCCGAGCTGCGGATGCTGAGCCGGGCGCCGATGCGTTCGGCGCGCCGGCGCATCCCCTGGATGCCGTAATGCGGGCTTTCGGGGGCCGGCAGGTCGCCGGGATCGAAGCCCCGGCCATCGTCGCAGATCCGGATCTGGCGCTGGTCGGTGTAGATGGTGATCACCGAGGCGCCGGCATGTTTGACCACGTTGGTGATCGCCTCCTGGACGATGCGGGCGATCTGGAGATTGCGCGAGGGGTCGTGATCGCCGAAATCGGGTTCCTCGCCGATCTGCCAGTCGAAGCGCAGCCCGTGGCGGTCCAGCAGCCCCTCCAGCCGGGTGCGCTGCATCCCCAGCAGGGTGGTCAGGCTCTCGTCGTTCTCGATGCAGTCGAGCATCAGGGCGAGGTCGCGCAGCATGTCCTCGAGCGCGTCCCGGAGGGTGCTGTCGCGGATGTCGTTGTTTTCCAGATAGGCCATGGTGCTGACGATCTGCCCGCCCAGCCCGTCGTGCAGGTCCAGCATGATGCGGTTGCGTTCCGCCTGCACCGCGCCCTGGCGTTCGGCGCGGGCCTGAAGGGCAAAGCTTTCCTCCAGCTTGCGGGATTTCTCGGCGATGCGGTCCTGGAGGTCGGCGGTCAGCGCCTCGTAGGCGGAGAGGCTGCGGATCAGCTGCGAGACGATCAGCCAGAGCCCGACCACGGTGGTCAGCAGCGGGATCAGGTGCAGCAGGTGGATGCTGCCCGGGGGCGAGGGCAGCAGCCAGCGGAACAGCCCGTCGAGCGAGAAGGTCAGCGACAGCGAGAGCGCCAGGAAGAACACCCGGTAATCGGCCTTCGCCAGCCGGTCGCGATGGCGGTGCAGCAGCACCACCGAGACCAGGCAGGTCAGGATGATCTGGAACATCAGCGGCGTGGCGGCAATGTCGATCCAGCGCAGCGGCAGCAGCAGCATCACCACCACCCCCAGTCCCAGCAGCCAGGCGTGCAGCCATTCCAGCCAGAGCCGCGGCACCTCCAGCAGGCAGCGCAGGAATTTCAGCATGAACAGCGCATAGGCCGAGAGCGAGGTGATCTGGAGCACCTTCCAGATCCGGTAGGGGCCGACCGGAAGGTTGGTGCCGAACTGTGCCAGAAAGATGCAGGCGCTGGCGCAGCACAGCGCCAGCCAGAGCTGCTTGCGATCACCCGGGCGGCGGATCCAGATCATCCCGAAGCCCAGGGTCAGCAGGATCATCATGCCCAGGCCGAACAGGCTAAAGCCCGGGCCCATCATGATGCGGACCCGGTAGAGCGGGCGCAGGACATCGACGGGGCCGAAATAGACCTCGTGCAGGTCGAGGCGCCCGGGAATGCCGCCGATCAGCGTGATCTGGAGGTCGTTGTCGCCCCGATGCATCAGCTCGGGAGAGATCTGGGCCAGCAGCGGCTGGTTCCACAGCCGCCGGTAGGGCAGGGGCTGGGAGACGAGGGCGCCGTTCAGCCGGATCTCGACATCATCCGAGAGCTTGGGCAGGTAGACCGATTGCAGCCGGTCGGGCACCGCAGAAAGGTGGATGGTGGTGCGCAGGTGGTGGATCTCGGGGGCGTCGTCATAGTGGTAGGGGGTGTAGTAGGGCAGGTGGATCGGGGTGGCATCGCGGCAGTCGGCGCTCTGGCACAGCTCCATCTCGCGGATCATCAGCGTGCCGGGCACCGGATGCAGCGCGCCGGGGGTGAGCCAGAGCATGAGCGCGCTCAGCAGCCCGACCCAGAGGGTCACGAAGACCCAGGATGTCCATCCGCCCGGCATGTGTCGCCCCTTCTGGTGGTCCGGTCCCGGTCGTCAGATCATGCCGGCCTGGGAGGCCTGCGCGACCGCTTCCATGTTGGAGCGGACCTCGAGCTTGCGATAGATGCTGGTGATGTGATTGCCGACGGTGCCGGCGGAAATGCCCAGCTGTTCGGCGATCTCGCGGCGCTTGTAGCCGCGCGAGACGGCGCGCAGGATCTCGGTCTCACGCTCGGTCAGCAGTTCGGCCGGGGCGCCGGGGCCGGGCAGGCCGGTCTTGGCGATGTTGAGGACATGGCGCGCGATCGCCGGGCTGATCGGGCTGCCGCCCTCGATCAGCGAGGTGATGGCGGTGCCGACCTCGGCCAGGTTGCCGCCCTTCAGGATGTAGCCCTTGGCGCCGGCGCGGATCGCCTCGACCACCCGGGTCTCGTCGCCGAAGATCGAGATCACCAGCGCGTCGACGGGCCAGTGCGCCCTTTGCAGGGCCGTGATCGCCTCGATCCCGGAGCCATCGGGCAGGCCGATGTCGACCAGCACCACCCGGGGCTGCCGCGCGAAGATCATCGGCACCCCCTGGTCGAGCGTGCCGGCGACGCCCGCCAGTTCCAGCCCCTCGGTCGCGGCGATGGCGGATTGCAGGCGGCGGCAGATTTCCTGCCGGTCCTCGAGGATCAGAACGGAATGCTGCGACATGGGCGGGGCTTTCGATGGGGGACTGTTGCAAATTCTAGCATGGGAAAAAATGCGCTCCATGTGTGAATCTACACATGGTCCGACGGGGCCGCGGCGGTGTTCATGGGGGCGGCCGCATGATGGCGTGCCGTGCATTGTCCCACCGATTGACCGACGCCTTTTCAGTTCCGTCATTTCCAGCAGTCTCGGCCTGTCGCGGATCCGCCCGCGGCAGGCCCTTTTGCGGGGCATGGCCGCTCAGGCGCGGCGCAGCGCCTCGCCCAGGCGTTTCCAGGCCAGGGTCGGGGCGACGCCCGACGGCCAGAAGGGCTGGAAGGCGATCGGGGTGATCGGGGTGGCGGGCAGCACCGGCGCCGGGGTCCGGGGCTGGGCCAGCAGGGCGCCCATCTGCAGCCCCATCACCGTGGCCATGGCGACGCCGCGCCCGTTGTAGCCCAGGCAGACATAGCCGGTCTGTTCGATCTGGTGGAGATGGGGATAGTGATCGGCGGTCAGCGCCACGCGCCCGTTCCAGCCGTAGTCCCAGCCGACCTTGCCGATGCCCGGCCAGAGCTTTTCGGCGTGGCGTTCCAGGCTGGGGAAGGCGCGCGGCCCGCCGGCCTCGGCCATCCGGCCCCGGCCACCGAAGACCAGCCGGCCCTCTGCATCGACCCGGTAATAGGTGGTGACGGCCGAGATCTCGAACAGGGACTGGCCGTCTGCGAGGATGCGCTTGCGCAGCTCCTCCGGCAGCGGCTTGCTGGCCAGGATGGAGCTGAACACCGGCAGCAGCGAGCGCCGCAGCCCCGGGATCAGCGGGCCGGAATAGCCGTTGGTGGCAAACAGCACCCGGTCGGCGGTGACCTTGCCCTTCGGCGTCGTCAGCGCCCAGGAATTCATCGTCTTCTCGGCCTTCAGGACCGGGGTGTCGCCATGGATGCGGGCGCCCGCCGCCCGGGCCGCCGCCGCCAGCCCGAGGGCGTATTTCAGCGGGTTCAGCTGCCCGCCCTTGGGGTCGATCATGCCGCCGGCATAACGGCCCGATCCGGTGGCCGCCGCCATCTCGGCGGCCGAGAGCATCCGGTAGGACACGCCGCAGCGCGCCGCTTCGGCGGTCAGTGCCTCGAGATCGCCCACCAGGGCGGCGGTGGGGGCGGCGCGCAGCGTGCCGCCGCGGCGAATGTCGCACTCGATGCCCAGCTCTGCCACAAGGTCGAAGACTGTGTCGGCGGCGGCCTGGGAGATCTTCATCATCTCGGCATTGAGGTCGCGGCTGACCGTTTCGGGGCCGGATTTCAGGCCCGGGTTGATCTGGCCGCCATTGCGCCCCGAGGCGCCCCAGCCCGGTTCGTTGGCCTCCAGCACCACCACGTCGATGCCGGCGCGCGCCAGTTGCAGCGCCGCCGCCAGCCCGGTGAAGCCGGCGCCGACAATGGCCACCCTTGCCGAGGTCGGCCCGCCCAGCGGCTGGCGCGGCGGCGGCGGGGCCGGCAGGGTGCGGGCATAGAGACTGTCGGGCAGCGCTTGCCCGGGGATGGTTTGAACGACATCTGTCAGCATGTCAGGAAGCTCCCGGATCGGTTGCGGCGACGGTACATCAGCGGCGTCCGGGCGCCAGATGGCAGCGCGAAAAACCCTGCCTTCGGGGGGATTTGGCGGCCCGGCTGCCGAAACGCCGGGCGCCGTGGTCACAGCCCCGGGGCGCTGAGCGCAAGGGTGCTGGCCCCGCCGCCGTGGCGGCTGACGCGGATCTGCACCGGAATGCGGTCCTTCAGGGCCTCGACATGGCTGATCACGCCAATGGTTCGACCCTGGGCCTGCAGCGCCTCCAGCGCATCGACGGCCACATCGAGGCTTTCGGCATCGAGCGAGCCGAAGCCCTCGTCGATGAAAAGCGTGGCCGCAAGCTGCGCCGTGCTGCCCATCCGCGACAGCGCCAGCGCCAGCGCGAGCGAGACCAGAAAGCGTTCCCCCCCCGAGAGCGAGCGGGTCGAGCGGGTCTCCTCGCCCATGTCGCGGTCGACGATGTGCAGCGAAAGCTCCTCGGCGCCCTGGATCAGCCGGTAGCGCGGCTTCAGCTCGGCAAGGTGGAGATTGGCGCGTTCCACCAGCAGGCTGAGGGTGACGCCCTGGGCGATCTGGGCGAATTTGCCGCCATTGGCGGAGCCCACGGCGGCATTCACCGCCGCCCAGGTCTCCTGCTGGCTGCGGGCCTCGGCGATCTCTGCATCGAGGGCGCGCAGCCCACCCAGCAGCCGGTCGTCGGCTTCCAGCTGTTCGCGGATCGCGCCGGTGCGGCTGTGCGCGGCATCGCGGCGCGCCTCGGCCTCGGCCCGGCGGGCCTGGAGGGTCTCTTCCGGCTCTTCGGGCAGAGGCTGGGCGCGGATCTGTTCCAGATCCTCGCGGCGCGCGGCCAGGGTAGCGGCGGCGCTGGTGCGGGCCTCGGCCAGGGCGGCAAGGGCCTGACGCAGCTCCGGGATGGCCCGGGGCCCCTCGGCCAGCAGGGGGGCGAGCGCCTCCGGGGCGATCCCGGCGGCGGCACAGTCGGCGGCCAGCCGCGCCCCGGCCTGCGCGGCTCGCGTGCGGGCGGGGCCGAGCGCCTCGCTGGCCTGGGCCTGCCGGTCAAGCAGCGCGGCCTGGCGTGCCTCTGTCGCGGCCAGTGCCTCGGCGGCGGCGGTGGCGGCCTCTCCGGCGGCGATCCGATCGGCATTGTGACGGCTGCGGTGGGCGGCGGTGTCGGCGCCGTCGGGTCCCTCCAGCAGGCCGTCGCGGTCCTGGCGCAGCGCCTCCGCCCGGGTCCCGGCCTCGGAGAGGCGCGTGCTCAGCTGGTCGAGGGCCTGCTGCGCGGCGGCCAGGTCGCGGGCGGCCCCGGCGATCCGGGGGGCGAGGTCGGCCAGGGTGGCCTCTGCCCCGGAGAGGGCGGCGGCCTGGTCCCGGTGCCAGTCGTGCAGCGCGCCGAGCTGCCGGTCGAGATCGCCGGAGCCAAGCGCGTCCTGCGGCAGGCCGAGCCCGGCGAGGACCGGATGCAGGATCGCCTCGGCGCGCTGCGCGCGGGCGTCGGCCCCGGTGGCATCGGCATCGCAGCCGGCGGCGGTGGCGCGGGCCTCGGCGATCCCGGTGCTCAGGGTCTCTCGGGTGGCGGCGCGGGCGGCGCGGGTCTGGCCGAGGGCGGCGATGCGGTCGCGGGTGGCGTCGATGGCGCCGCGCAGCGTCTCCAGCCGGGCCAGCTGCGCGCCCGCCTCGGCCAGCTGCGTCGTGGTGTCGGCGCCAAGGGCGTCGAGCGCGGTCTGCGCGCCGGGGGCCTCGGGGGAGGGCAGGGGGGGCAGGCCCAGCTGGCGGCCCCGGTGATCGGTGTCGGCCAGCGTCGCGGCGGCTTCGTCCCGGGTGGCTTCGGCGGTGTTGGCGGCGCTGGTCGCGGCCTCTGCCGAAAGCCGTGCGGCCTCGGCTGCGGAGAGGGCCTGTGCCTCGGCACGGGCCTGGGCATCGCGCGTGGCGCGGGCCTCCGTCAGGGCCGCGCGCATCTCCCGGGCAAGGCCGGTCAGGGCGTCGTCGGCCTGCACGGGATGGCTGAGCGCGCCGCAGACCGGGCAGGGCTCTCCCGCGCTCAGGTGGCGGCGCAGGCGGGCCGCCAGCTCCGAGGCGGCGGCCTCGGCACGGTCCACCGGCGCCTCCAGCGCGTTGATGCGGATCGCGGCCTCGGCCCCGGCGCGGGCGGCGCGGTCGGCGGCCTCGCGGTGGCGGGTCGCGTCGGTGCGCGCGGTGTCGGCGCGGGCGCGGGCTTCGTCGCGGGTGCCGGTGGCCTCGTGATGGGTCCGAAGGGCGCGGCGGGCCGCGTCCAGCAGGGTCCCGGCGCGGGTCAGCCGGTCATGGCGGGCCTGCGGATCCCCGGCCAGCAGGGCGTCGCGGGCGCTGCGGTCACGGGCGAGCTCGGCCTCGGCGGCAGAGAGCGTCTGGCCGTCGGCCTCCTCCTCGGCCTGAAGGGACTGGCGGCGGGTCTCGGCGGCCTCGGCCTGTTGGCGCAGGGTGGCGGCGCGGTCGCGGGCGGCGCGTCCCTGGGCCCGTGCGGCGTTGCGGGTCTCGAGCGCCTCGGCGATCGCCGGCCATTGCTCGGCCAGGCGGGCACTGCCGGGCCGGGTTTCGAGGGCCGCGCGGGCGGTGTCGCGGGCGGCTTCGGCGGTCCCGGCCCGGCGCAGCAGCGCCGCATGGGCCTCCTGTGCCTGCGCCAGCGCGGCCCTGGCCTGCTGGCGCCCCTCCGAGAGCTGCGCCAGGTCCTGCGCGGCGGCGCGCAGGCGTTCGTCCAGCTGCGTGGCCCGGGTCCAGACCGGCCCGAGGGTCTTGAACAGCGCCTCTGCCGCGCCCTGACGGCGGCTGGCCTCGGCACGCCGGTCGCGGGCCCCGGCCAGTGCCGCCGCCAGATCCGAGAGCTGCGCCCCGGCGGCGGCGGCGCGCTGTTCCAGCTCCTGCACCGCCTCCGCCGCATGGCGGCGGGCGTCATGGGCGGGGCGCAGCGGGGCGGCGGCCTCCAGCCGGGCCAGCCGGTCGCGTTCGGGGGTGGCGGCGGCCTCGGCGGTGCCGGCCTCGGCCAGGGCGGCCTCGGCGGCGGCAACGCGGGCCTCGGCCTGGGTGCGGGCGGCATGGCGGGCCAGCGCCGCGCCGGTTTCCGCCAGCAGCGGCCCGAGCGCCGCGATCTCCTCGTGCAGGGTCGCGGCCTCGGCCTCCAGCGCCTGGCGCGCCTCGGGGGGCAGGGCGGGGGTGGCGGCACGGCGGGTCTCCAGCGCGGCCAGGGCCTGGCGCGCGGCCTCGTGACGTTCGTAGATCCGGCGCGAGATGTCGCGGTAGATGCCGGTGCCGGTGACCTTTTCCAGCAGGGCGGCCCGTTCCTGGGTGCGGGCCCGCAGGAAGGCATCGAAATCGCCCTGCGCCAGCAGGCAGGTGCGGCGGAATTCCTCGTAGGTCAGCCCGCTCAGCGCCTCGACGCGCTTGGTGACGGCGGTCTTCTGGCTTTCCAGGACCTGCCCGTCGGACAGCCGCGTCAGGCTGCGTTCATCGCTCTGAAGCCGCCCCTCGGCGCGCCCGCGCGCCCGCCGCGCCGCCCATCCGGCCCGGTAAAGCTGGCCGTCGGTGGCCTCGAAATCGACCTCGGCAAAGCCCGAACTGGTGCCCCGCCGCAGGATCGAGCGCGCATCGGTGGCGCGGATCGTCTGGCCCTCGATATCGGGCACGTCATCGTCGACGCCATCGTTCGACAGCCGCGGGCAGCGCCCGTACAGCGCCAGGCACAGCGCGTCGAGGATCGTCGATTTGCCGGCGCCGGTCTCTCCGGTGATGGCGAAGAGCCCGGCCGACCGCAGCGGTTCGGCGGCCAGGTCGATCTCGAATACTGCGGAAAGGCTGGCCAGGTTGCCGCCCCGGATCGCCAGGATGCGCATGGATCAGACCTCCGATGCGGCGTCGCGGAAGGCCGCGACATGGGCGGCGCCCGGGGGCTGGCCGTTGGTCTTCTCGAAGGCCTTGCGGAACAGCTCTTCGGGCGAAGTGTCCTGCAGGGAGACCGGCGGCGGCGCCTCGGGCGCGGCCTCGGCCCGGCGCACCCGCAGCCCGGCGGGGCGCAGCGGGCGGGCGGCCAGCGCGGTCTCGGCGCGGGCGATCAGCACCGGGGCGGGGGCGGTGGCCTCCAGCTCCAGCTGCACGAAGGGCCGCAGCCCGGGCGCAAGGTCGGGATCGAGCGCCAGCGCCTCCAGCGCGCGTTCCAGATCCTCGATCGCCAGCGCGCCGCGCGCGGGCAGGCGCAGCATTCCGGCGGGACGGGGCAGGGGGCGGTGGCGCGGCTCCAGCCGTCCGTCTTTCAGCTCCAGCACGGTGACGCCGTGGTCATAGCCCGCCTCCGCCGCCGACAGCGGAAAGCACGATCCCGCATAGCGCACCCGCCCGCCATCAAGGCTCTGCGGCCGGTGCAGGTGGCCAAGCGCCACGTAGTCGAAGGCGGCGGGAAAGATGTCGGGAGGCACGGCATGTTCGCCGCCGATCAGGATGCGCCGTTCGGCGCCCTCGCTCTCGGTGCCGCCCTGGCAGTGCAGGTGGCCAAGCGCGATCAGCGGGCGCGGCCCGGCGATGGCCCGGGCTGCCTCGGCCAGCTCCATATGCAGCGCGCGGGCTGCCGCGACCACCGGCGATCCGCGGTCTTCGCCGGCCTCGAAGCGCAGCCCCGGCAGGTCGGCGGCGCGCAGGAAGGGGACGGCGCAGACATGGGCGGCCACCGCCCCCGAGGCATCGGGCAGGTCGATCACATGGGCCGCAGCATCGACCGCCGTGCCGTGGCGCCGCAGGCTGCCCACCACATGCACGTCGAGGCTTTCGAGGATGGCGCGCGGTGCCTCCAGCCGGCCTGCGGGATCGTGGTTGCCGGCAATCATCACGGTGACCAGCCGGGGCCGCACATCGCGGAAGCGCCGCAGCGCGGAATAGAGCAGCCGCTGCGCCTCGCCCGAGGGGTTGATGCCGTCGAAGACATCGCCCGCCACCAGCAGCACGTCGATCTCCTCCTCGGCCAGAACGCCTGCCAGCTGCTCCAGCCAGAGCGCATGTTCGGCGTCCCGGCTCCAGCCGTTCAGCGTCTGCCCGATATGCCAGTCGGCGGTGTGAAGGATCCGCATCTGCCCCCCGGATTTGCCCGTCCGCGACTATGGGCGATCGGGCGGGAAGACGCCAGCACCCGCCCCCTCGCTTTCATCTTTCCCCAAATATGCCGGGGGGAATGGCGCCGGCGGCGCCATGGGGGGCAACGCCCCCCCGCGCCCTCTCCACCCCGGGCAGGGCACAAAGCATCTCATACAGGAAATTCGCCGCGATCACCGCGGTGTTGCCCGCCGGATCATAGGGCGGAGAGACCTCGACCAGATCGCCCCCCACCAGGTTCAGCCCGGCGCAGCCGCGGATGATCTCCAGCCCCTGCTGGGTGGTCAGCCCGCCGACCTCGACCGTGCCGGTGCCGGGCGCGAAGGCGGGGTCGAGGCTGTCGATGTCGTAGCTCAGGTAGACCGGCGCATCGCCGATACGTTCGCGGATCCAGCCCATCAGCGGTGTCAGCGAGCGGTGCCAGCACTCTTCCGCCTGGATGCAGGTCCAGCCCTGCCGCCGCCCCCAGTCGAAATCATCCGCCGCATAGCCGGTGCCGCGCAGACCGATCTGGAACACCTTGTCGTTCTGCAGCAGCCCCTCTTCCCAGGCCCGGCGGAACGGGCAGCCATGGGCGACGGTTTCGCCGAACATCTCCGCGTTGGTGTCGGAATGGGCATCGACATGGATCAGCGCCACCGGCCCGTGGCGTTCCGCCATCGCCCGCAGGATCGGCCAGGTCAGGGTGTGATCCCCCCCCAGCGTCAGCGGGATCACCCCGTGCGAAAGCACCTCGCGGTAGTGATCGGCGATGATGTCCACCGATTTCTTCAGATCGAAGAGGTTGATCGGCACATCGCCGATATCGGCGACCTGAAGATGCTCGAAGGGGGCGGCACCGGTCGCCATGTTGTAGGGCCGGATCATCCGGCTCTCGTCGCGGATCTGGCGCGGGCCCAGCCGCGTGCCGGGCCGGTTCGAGGTGCCGATGTCCATCGGGATCCCCAGAAAGCAGGCATCAAGGCCCGCGGCGCTGTCCTGGGCGGGCAGGCGCATCATGGTGGCGGGGCCGCCGGTGCGGGGCATGGCATTGCCGCCCAGCGGCTGGTTGAAGGGGGAAACACTCATTGGGAAACGGGCATGGCAGGGCTCCTTTGCGCCCAGACTAGGGACGCGCGGGCCGGGGTAAAGCCGCATCCGTCCGCCCGCATGTCCGCGCGCCCGGAGTGCCGGGCAAAGCGGCAGCGCGCCAGCCCCTCGCATCCGGCCTCGACCGATCGTGAGCGGATGCGAGGGGCTGCCCCCTCGACCCCGGGGGCGGGGCGCGGCATTGCACCCCTTCTTCCCGGAGCCAAGCTCCAGACAGAAAGGACCTTTCATGCCGCGTCTCCTGCTTCTCTCGCTGCCGCTTCTGGCCGGACTGGCCGCCTGTGCCCCGATGCCGCGCACCCAGGCCAGCCAGCTCAGCCCCGAGGAGGCCGGTGCGCTTTACAAGACCGGGACCACGGCGCTGGAGGCGGGGGATGCGCGGGCGGCGGCGCGCGCGCTGCTGCCGGCGGCGGGGGCCGGCAATGTGCAGGCCGAGGGGCGGCTGGCGCAGATGTACCTGGCCGGGACCGGCCTGCGCCGCGATCCCGATGCCGCCCGCAGCTGGGCCGAGAAGGCTGCCGGCAAGGGCGATGCGGCCTCCATGCTGACGCTGGGGATCATCTACCGTCAGGGTCTGGGGGTGGCGCCGGACAAGGGGCGGGCGCTGAAATGGCTGCGCCTGGCCGAGCGCAACGGCCAGTGGCGCGCCGGGCGCTACCTGGGGCTTTACGCGCGCGAGGCGGGCGACAACGACAGCGCCGCCTACTGGTTCGGCAAGGCCGCCGCCAAGGGCGACACGATCAGCCAGTACAACCTGGGCCGCGCCTACGAAACCGGGCTGGGCCTGCGGCGCGATTACGGCGCGGCGCGCGAATGGTACGGGCGCGCCGCCGATCAGGGCGGTGCCACCGGCACCGCCGCCAAGGTCGCCCTGGCGCGTCTTTACGAACATGGCGAGGGCGGCCCGAAGGACGCGGCCAGGGCGCGCGACCTTTATACCCGTGCCGCAAATGCCGGCAGCTCCGAGGCCCGCGAGGCGCTGGCGCGGATGAACGCCACGATCTGAGCCGGCACCGGCGGGGCCCCGCCCTGTGCGAAGGTCTAAGGCCCGGGGACATTCCCCGGGGGGAAGGGCTGGGCTATCCTGCCCTTCGGGAGGACCTGACGATGACGAATTCGACCCATGCCGAACGGGTGCTGCGCACCGCCACCGATCCCGCCGCCGCGGCGCGTTCCCGGCTGGCGGCATCCTGGCGGCGGTCCCTGGACCACCACGGGCTGGACCCGGCGCAGCGCCAGGGGGTGCACCGGATCACCGAGGCCGCGCTGGCCGAACACCGGGGCCGCGCCGAGGCGATGCGCCATGTCGCGACGCCGCGGCTGGACGCGCTGTTCCAGCTGGTCGGCACCTCGGGCTGCGCGGTGCTGCTGACCGATGCCCAGGGCGTCGTGCTGGACCTGCGCAGCGCAGAGGGCGACCGCGGCGTCTTCGAAAGCTGGGGGCTCTGGCCCGGGGCCGACTGGTCCGAGGCCTCGGAGGGGACCAACGGCATCGGCACCTGCATCGCCGAGCACCGCCGCATCACCGTGCACCGGGATGAGCATTTCCATGCCCGCAACATCGCCATGAGCTGCATGGACGCGCCGATCTTCGGCCCGGAGGGAGAGCTGATCGGCGCGCTGGACGTGTCCTCGGCGCGGGTCGACCAGACCGAGGGATTCAACCGGCTGATCGCCGCCATGGTGGCCCAGACCGCCCGCCAGATCGAGACGGATACCTTCCGCGCCGCCTTCCGCGAGGCCCGCATCATCGTCGCCGACCAGGACGACAGCGAGGCTGCGGTGCTGCTGGCGGTGGACCAGGACGATATCGTGCAGGGTGCCACCCGGGGCGCGCGCCGGGCCTTCGGGCTGTCCGCCGCCGGACCGCTGGCGGGCTGCCCGGCCAGCGATCTGCTGGGCCGCGACGACGGGCCCCGGGGCTTCGAACGTGCGCAGCGCGCGGCGATGAACCGGGCGCTGGCGCGGGCGGGGGGCAATGTTTCCGAGGCCGCGCGGATGCTGGGCGTCGGCCGCGCCACCCTTTACCGGCGGATGAAGCGGCTCGGGCTGCACTGAGGGGCCGCGACCTGTCTCAGCCCTGAGACAGGTGGCCGGGGTCGCGTGCCGGGGCCCCGGTGCGGTGCAGGATACAGCGTGTCATGTTGGAGCCATGATCCGGTGGAGGACCGGAGCAGAGGAGGACACCATGAACGAGATGACCCAGGTAGGCGTCGGCTACGCCTCGCCCTTCAGGACCCGCTACGACAATTTCATCGGCGGCAAGTTCACCGCCCCCGTGAAGGGCCAGTATTTCGACAACATCACCCCGATCACCGGCGCCAAGGTCTGCGAGGTCGCCCGTTCCAGCGCCGAGGATATCGAGCTGGCGCTGGACGCCGCCCATGCCGCCAGGGAGGCCTGGGGCAAGACCTCGGCGGCGGAGCGCTCGAACATCCTGCTGAAGATCGCCGACCGGATCGAAGAGAACCTCGAGCTGATCGCGACCGCCGAAACCTGGGACAACGGCAAGCCGATCCGCGAGACCACCGCCGCCGACATCCCGCTTTCGGTCGACCATTTCCGCTACTTTGCCGGGGTGCTGCGCGCCCAGGAAGGCAATATGTCGGAGATCGACCACGACACCGTGGCCTATCACTTCCATGAACCGCTGGGCGTCGTCGGCCAGATCATCCCCTGGAACTTCTCGGTGCTGATGGCGGCCTGGAAGCTGGCACCGGCGCTGGCGGCGGGCAACTGCATCGTCATGAAGCCGGCGGAACAGACCCCGGCGGCGATCCTGGTGCTGATCGACTGCATCGCCGACCTGCTGCCCCCGGGCGTGCTGAACATCGTCAACGGCTATGGCGCAGAGGTCGGCGCGGCGCTGGCGCGCAGCCCCCGGATCGCCAAGATCGCCTTCACCGGCTCGACCGAGACGGGCCGCAAGATCATGCAGGCCGCGACCGAGAACCTGATCCCGGTGACGCTGGAACTGGGCGGCAAGTCCCCCAACATCTTCTTCTCGGACGTGATGGCCGAGGATGACGCCTTCCTCGACAAGGCGGTCGAGGGCTTCGTGCTGTTCGCCTTCAACCAGGGCGAGGTCTGCACCTGCCCCTCGCGCGCGCTGATCCAGGAGGACATCTACGAGGAATTCATCAAGCGCTGCATCGCCCGGGTCGAGGCGATCAAGCGCGGCGATCCGCGCGACATGGACACCATGGTCGGCGCCCAGGCCAGCCAGGAACAGCAGGACAAGATCCTGTCCTACCTGACCATCGGCGTCGAGGAAGGCGCCCAGGTTCTGACCGGGGGCAAGGCGGCCTCGGTCGAGGGGCTGGACGGCGGGTTCTACATCGAGCCGACGATCCTGAAGGGCCACAACAAGATGCGGGTCTTCCAGGAAGAGATCTTCGGCCCGGTCGTGTCGGTCACCACCTTCAAGGACGAGGCCGAGGCGCTGGCGATCGCCAATGACACGATGTACGGACTCGGCGCCGGGGTCTGGACCCGCGACGGCACCCGCGCCTACCGTTTCGGCCGCAATATCGAGGCCGGGCGCGTCTGGGTGAACAACTACCACGCCTATCCGGCCCATGCGGCCTTCGGCGGCTACAAGCAGTCCGGCATCGGGCGCGAGACCCACAAGATGATGCTCGACCACTACCAGCAGACCAAGAACATGCTGGTCAGCTACAACCCGAACAAGCTCGGATTCTTCTGATCCATCCCTCCTCAGGACCCGAGCCCGGCTGCCGGCCGACCTCCCCGGTCGGCAGTCCTTATCTCCCCAAAGCCCCGGAGCCGATGGCGCCGGGGCTTCCGGTTTCTCAGCGGGCCTGAAGGCGGGGGGAAAGCTGCGTCACGCTGTCCAGCGCGGGGGCGGGATCGGCTTCGATCCGCTCGATGCGCTTGAGGGCCTGGGTGAAGGTGTCGCGTTCGCGCGCGGGCAGGGCGGGATCGGCCAGCACCGCATGGAGCTGGCGCACGGCGTTCCAGACCCGCAGCGCGTCCAGCCCGTGACGGATCGCCGCCTCGCTGCCCTGGCCGGTGCGCAGGCTGGTGCGGATCAGCCGCAGCACCCGGTGATAGAGGCGTGCCTGCCAGACCCGGCCATTGTCCAGGGCGCGGGGATCGGCGGCAAAGGCGGCGAGATCCTGGCGGGTCATCCGCACCAGCGTCTCGGCGCGCCGTTCGGGGCGGGCGTGGAACATGAAGCGGTACATCACCCAGGCGAACATCGGCGCCATGACCACGCCGACCCCGGCCATGACCGACTGGCCGAAGCTGCCGGTCAGCGGGAAATGCGGCTGCAACGTCAGCAGGAAGACCATGTTGTAGTCGAAGGCGATCGGCACCGTGCGGTGATGCGCCATCACGAAGGCGCCCAGCAGCACGAAGGGCATCATCATCAGGATCAGCTGCACCTCGGCACCGGCATGGGGCCAGAGCAGCCAGCGGCAGGCCAGCATCCCCAGAACCCCGGTGGTCTGGCCGATGCCGACCCATCGCATCATCCGCACCGGGCTTTCGAAGGTCGAAAAGAGTGAGATCATCACCGAAAGGCCCAGCAGCATCAGGTTGCCCGAGCTCCAGCCGCTGACCTGCCAGAACACCCCCACCAGCAGCAGCGCGGTCAGGGCGCGCAGCCCGGCTTCGCGTGCGCCCAGCCAGTCGCGGTGCAGCACGACGGGCGGTTCGGGGCGGGTGGTCGGGGCGGCCTCGGTGGTTTCCAGGCGCGCCAGCGCGTCGCGCAGGTCCGACAGGGCCGCCGCCTGATCGGGATCGGCCAGGTTCACGGCGTCCAGATGGGAGATCGCGGTGTCGAGCTGCCCGTTGCGCAGCGCGCGTGCGGCGGCCGAAAGGTTGGGGCTGGCCGGCGGGCGCCCGGTCTGCATCAGCAGCGCCACCGCCGAGATCAGCACCGCGCGCAGGCTGCGCACCTGCTGGCGCGACCGCAGGGAGCCCGCGGCATGGGGATCCAGCCCCTCCTCGATGGCGGCGATGCGTTCCAGAAGTGCGGCGCGCGGGGTGCCCGAGGCACCGCCCGGGACGCCAAGCTGCGTCAGGATGTCGGCGACGAGGGTGCGGATATCGGCGCGCAGCCCGGCGGCGGGATTGATCCGGCCCGCCAGCAGCAGCCCCACCAGCGTGGCCACGACGACCCCGGTCAGCACGGTTGCGACCCGGTCGGCCCCGATGGCAAGCACGTGATCGGGCTGGCCGATGTCGATCAGAGAGACCATGGCGGCGGAATAGCCCGCCAGCACCGCGCCATAGGCCACGAAGCCGCGCAACAGGTTCGTCGTCGCCGTGCACAGCGCCACCCAGAGCGCCAGGCCCGCCACCATCAGCAGCGGCTCGACCCGGTAGGCCTGCACCAGCAGGATGCCGACGGCCGCCCCCGCCAGCGTGCCGAGGATGCGGAACAGGCTTTTTTCCAGCAGCTGGCCGCGCAGCGGCTGGGAGGCCGCCCAGACCGACATTGCCGCCCATTGCGGGTGGTGCAGTCCAAGCGCCCAGGCCAGCAGCAGCGCCAGGCAGGCGGCAATTGCCGTGCGGCCCGCGAAGGCCAGCTTGCCCGGATCGAAACCGAGCCGTTCGAGGACCGAGGTCATGTCCGTTTCCTTTTCGGGTCGGCGTCGTGGATGCGGGTCTCGATGCGCTCGAAGGCCTCGATCATCGCGGCTAGGGTGGCATCGTCGAGATCGGCCAGCATCTCGGACTCGATCCCCTGGAGGCGGTCGCGGATGCGCGCCACCTCGGAGCGGCCCAGATCGGTCAGCAGGATGCGGCGGGCGCGGCGGTCGGCGGGATCGACGCGGCGTTCGATCAGGGCGCGCTTTTCCAGCAGGTCCAGCAGCCGCACCAGGCTGGAGGCATCCAGCCCGACCCGTTCGGCCAGTTCGGCCTGGCTGACATCGTCGCCGCCGAGTGCGAGGTTGACCAGCGGCGCCCAGCTGGCGTCGCTCAGCCCCGATTGGGCAAGGTCATGGTCGATCATGCGGCGCCACTGGCGCGCCATGGTCACGAAGCGGTAGCCGAAGCGCGTGCGCGGAGTCTCCTGCATGGGTAGATGCGATTCCAAATGATTTGAATTGCAATCTATTTGCCATGGAGAGGCCCGCCCGGCAAGGGGCCTGCCGGGCGGAAGAGGGGCTTAGCCCTCGGCCAGCCCGGCCACCGCCACCAGCGCCTTCAGCCCGGCGCGCAGCCCGCGCAGCGACAGGGTGGGTTCGACATCGATCCATTCCTCAAGGGTGTGCGCGCGGTCGCCGGACCCGCCATGAGAGAATTTCACCGCCGGAATGCCCAGCGACATCGGGATGTTGGCATCGGTGGAAGAGGTGTCCATCCTGGGTGTGAACCCTTCCGAGCGGATCGCGGCGAGGCTGGCAAGGACGATCTCGGCGGTTTCGGGGGTGGCACCGGCGGGGCGATGGCCCAGGGGCAGGATCTCGGCGGTGACGGCGCCGGCGGCGGTGTCGCCCCGGGCGTTCTCGGCCGCGACGGCTTCGTCCACCAGGGTGCGCAGCTGGGCCTCCAGGTCGGCCAGGATCTCGGCGCTTTCAGAGCGCAGGTCGACGCCCAGGCTGACCTCGGCGGGGATGGCGTTGATGCCGGTCCCGCCCGAAAGCGTGCTGGCGCACCAGGTGCTGCGCGGGCTGGGCGGGGCGGACAGACGGCTGATCCCGTCCAGCACCCGGCCCAGGGCATAGGCCGGGTTGACCCGCCCGAAGTTCGACAGGCTGTGTCCGCCCGGTCCGCGCAGCACGACCCGGCTGCGCAGCGAACCGACGGCGCCGATGGTCAGGTCCGCGGTCTCGATCCCGTCGAAGGTGAAGAAGGCGGCGATGCGCCCGGCCCAGGGCCCCTTGGTGAAAAGGTGGCGGATGCCGCGCAGATCGCCCAGCCCCTCCTCTCCGACATCGGCGACGAAGAGGATGTCCTGCCGGGTGTCGACCCCGCCCGCCTGAAGCGCGCCGAGGAAGGCCAGCAGGGCCGCCAGGCCCCGGGTGTCATCGCCGATGCCGGGGGCAAAGAGCCGGGTCCCCTCGCGCCGGACGGTGACATCGGTGCCGGCGGGAAACACGGTGTCCAGGTGGGCGGCGGCGACGATCACCGGGCCGTCGGGGGCTCCGGTGCCGCGTCGCAGCGCGGTGACATTGCCCTCGGCGTCGATCTCGGGGGTCAGGCCCAGGGCGCGGAAACGCGCGGCCATGGCGGCGGCGCGCTCGGCCTCCTGGAAGGGTGGGGCGGGGATCTGGGTCAGGGCGACGATCTCGTCCACGAAGTGGTCGTGGTTGGTGGCAAGATGGTCGAGGGCCGCGCGCAGGCGGGGGCTGTCGGGGAGGGGGAAGTCGGTCATGACGGCGCCTTTCGGGGATCGGATGGCGCATCCTTCCGCCTTGGCGCCGGAAAGGCCAGAGCCGCCCCCCGGGATCAGCCCCGGGCGGCGCGGTTGTGGAAGGCGTAGCGCAGCGGCTGCACAGCATCCGGATCGTCAAGGCCCGCCGCCTCCGCGCAGCGGCGCGGAAAATCGAAGGCGCGCAGCATCTCGGTGCCCACGGCCACCAGATCGGCCTGGCCCTGCGCGATGAGGTCGAGCGCCTGGCGCGGTGCATGGATGCCGCCCACCGCCATGGTCGCCAGCCCGGTTTCGGCGCGCAGCCGGGCGGCCATGCCGTGCTGGCCGGTCAGCGCCGCGCCGAGGGCGGCGCCGTTGGTGCCCGGGGCGATGCCGCCGGCGGAACAGTCGATCAGGTCGACGCCGGCCTCTTTCAGGCCCTCGGCCAGCCGCAGCGTGTCCTCCAGCGTCAGCCCGCCCGCGACCCGGTCGATGCAGGAGGCGCGGTAGAACAGCGGCATGGCATCGGGCATGGCGGCGCGCAGTCCGCGGGCCACTTCCAGCGGCAGACGCATCCGGGCCTCGGGGCAGGCGCCATAGCCGTCCTCGCGCCGGTTCGACAGCGGCGACAGGAAGCTGTGCAGCAGGTAGCCATGGGCGCCGTGCAGCTCGATGAAGTCGAAACCGGCGGCGATGGCGCGCCGGGCGGCGGCAACATAGGCGGCGCGCAGCGCGGCCAGGTCGGCCAGGCCAAGCGCGCGGGGCACCGGCCAGCCCGGGGCATGTGGCAGCGCCGAGGGCGCGACCGGCTGCCAGCGATCGGCCTGGCCGGCGGGCAGCGGCGCGCCGCCGTCCCAGGGCGCGGCGCAGGCGCCCTTGCGCCCGGCATGGCCCAGCTGGATCCCGGCGCGGGCGCCGTGGCGGTGCAGCGCGGCGACGATCCGGGCCAGCCCCGGCACATGGGCCTCGTCCCACAGGCCCAGGCAGGCGGGGGTGATGCGGCCCTCGGGCAGGATGGCGGTGGCCTCGACCACGGCGGCCCCAAGGCCCGACATGGCCATGTGGGCATAGTGATCGACATGCCAGTCCCCGGCCAGCCCGTCGCGGGCCGCATACTGGCACATCGGCGACAGCACCAGCCGGTTCGCGAACTCGAGGCCGCGGATCCGCAGCGGGGTGAACAGGCCGGCCGGGGCCCGGGACATCAGAGGTCCCGCAGCAGCGAGGTGTCGAACATCTCGGGCGTGGCGGGGATGCCGACGGCGTTCAGCGTTTCCAGCGTCTTGGCGATCCAGCTGTCGCTCATCGAGAAGACGCCGCCCTTGGCCTTGATCAGGTCGACCTGGATCTTGGAGTGGAAGGCGGTCATGTCGGGGGTGTAGCCGTTGCCCTTGAACCAGCTGTCCTGCCAGTGCAGCGCTGCCTGACCGGGGGCCTGGAACTCGGTCTCCCAGCCCTTGCGGGAGGCGCGCAGGAAGCCCACCAGATCCGCGCGCCGCTTTGCCAGCGTCTCTTCGGTGACGCAGACCAGGTTCTGCCCGTAGACCAGCCCGGCATCCGAGAACAGGATGTAATCGGCCTTCTTGTGGGCCGCCTGACCGATGACATAGGGCATCGAGGTCATGAAATCGACGATGGCGTCGACCTCGCCCAGCACCAGCGGGGTGGGGTCGAAAGTATAGGGCACGATCTTGATCTTGTCGGCGTCGATCTTGTCATGCTTGAGCAGGATGCGGAACAGTTCGGTGTTGAGCGGCGGGCAGGCGACGGTGCGCCCTTCCAGATCCTTCAGGGTGCGGATGCCGCTGTCCTCGAGGAAGATCACCGCGTCGGGGCTTTTCTGGAACTGCGCGCCGATCACCTTGAAGGGGGCGCCCTTGCCAAAGATCGCCTCGGCGGTTTCGGGCGGAGAGGTCAGCGCCACATCCGCCTTGCCGGTCAGCAGCGCGGCCTGCGGGATCACGTCCGGCCCGCCGGGAATATAGTCGATCTCAAGCCCCTCGGCTGCGTAGTAGCCGTCTTCCATGGCGATGTAATAGCCGTTGAACTCCGGGTCGTTGACCCAGATCGCCTGCAGCGCAAGGCGGCTGGTGGCGGCCTGGGCGGCGCGGCCCGGCAGCAGCGCGGCGCTGGCAAGGCCGCCAAGGGCGGCGGCGGTGAAGGCACGACGGCTGAGCTGGGTCATCTGGGATCCTGAAACTGAAGGCTGGGGCTGCAAGGGTGGCGCCATATAGAAACTTGACCATGGATGCGTCAATACTTGCCTTGACGTGCGAAGGCGGCTAGGCAGCGGGCCTGATCCCGGCCCCCTCCGCTTTGCAGGAACCCCCATGCCCGCTTGTCCGATCCCGCGTCTGCTGCCCCGGCTCTGGCCGCTGGCGGTGGTGCTGGCGGGGCTGGCGCTGTGGCAGGGGCTGGGCAGCGGCACGCTTTGGGGGCGCCACATCCTGTCGACGCCGCCGCAGATCCTGGGCGACCTGTGGCAGGCGCGCCCGCTGTACCTGCTGCACGGCGCGGCGACGCTGCGCGCGGCGGCGGCGGGCTTTGCGATGGGCTGCGGCACCGCCTTCCTGGCGGCGCTGGCCTTCTGCCGCTGGCCGCTGCTGGAGCGCGCGCTGCGCGGGATCAACATCGCGATCTACACCATCCCCGCCATCGTCGTCGGCCCGCTGCTGGTGCTGTTCCTGCGCGGCGATGCCCCCCAGGCGGTGCTGGCCGCGCTGATGAGCTACTTTCCCGCCATGTCGGTGATGCTGATGGGGCTGCGGCGGGTCGATCCGGGGCTGCGGGCGCTGGTGGCGGTCTATGGCGGCGGCGAGGCCGCCCTGCTGCGCCATGTCCGCCTGCGCGGCGCTCTGCCGGAGATCCTTGCGGCGCTGCGGCTGGCGGCGCCGCTGTCGGTTCTGGGCGCGGTGCTGGGAGAGTTCGGCTCGGGTGCGCGCTTCGGCTTCGGGGCCTTCCTGCTCTCGACGCTGGCGCAGGCCAACCCGGCGCGGCTCTGGGGGATCGCGTTGGCGACCTCGGCGATCGCGGGGGCGGGCTACCTGCTGTTCCGGGGACCGGGGCGGGACCGGCTGGCGGCGCCGCTGGGCGCCGCCCTGCCCGAGGGCGCGCCGGTCGGTGGATCGCGCCTGCTCTGGGCCGTGGTGGCGATGGCGCTGCCGGGTCTGCTCTGGGCGCTGGCCACGCGGCTGAGCGCGCTGCCCGCCCTGATCGCCCCGCCCCCGGCCGAGGTGCTGGCCTACCTGGTGACCCCCGAGGCGCGCCCGCTCTGGCAGGCGCTGGCGCAGACGCTGCCGCTGGCGGGGCTGGGGCTGCTGGCGGGGATGGCGCTGGCCATGGGGCTGGCCGCGCTTGGAGTGTTGGCGCCGCGGCTGGCGCGGGGGCTGATGGGCGCGGCGCTGGTGGTGCAGAACACGCCGCTGATCGCCATGGTGCCCTTCGTGGTGCTGGTCTTCGGACGCGGCACGGCGGCTTCGGTGGTGCTGGCGATGCTGGTGGTGTTCTTCCCGGCCTACGTGGTTCTGGCGCGGGGCATGGCGGCGGTGCCGCAGGCGGCGCGCGACCTGCTGGCGGTCTACGGCGGATCGCGCTGGCAACTGCTGTGGCGCCTGGCACTGCCCTGGTCGCTGGGCCATGCCTTCACCGCCCTGCGGATGGTGGCGCCGATGGCGCTGCTGGGGGTGATGGTGGCGCAATGGCTGGTCACCGGCACCGGCCTTGGCAACCTGCTGAACGTGGCGCGGGCCAGGATGGATTACCATGCGATCTGGGGCGGCGCGCTGCTGTCGGTGCTGATCGCGGGACTGGCCTACGAGGGCGTGGGCCTGCTGGAACGGCGCTGGCGACGCTGAGCCGGGGCCACCCGCGAGGCGCGTGAAGGAAGCCGCATCTGCACGCGGGGCGGGCGCCTTCGCCACATCGCGGGAACGTCACCCGGAATCCGGCGCCTCAAACCCGGAAGCTATTCCAATTCTTCACATCCCGGTGTCATGGTAGCGATCACTTCACGACCGAAAAGAGGCTTGGGACAGCGTGGGCGGATCCGGATTCCGAATTAGAAACATCACTTATGGAACGGCTCTGGCGCTGATGATCGGCTGGGTGCTCTGGGTCGGCCAGCCGGTGCTGGTGCCGGTGCTGGCGGCGCTGATCTCGGTCTATGTGCTTTCGGCGGCTGCCGCCTCAATGGAGCGGGTGCCGCTGCTTGGCCGGCTGCCGCCCTGGGTGCGCCGGGCGCTGGTGCTGGTGCTTTTCGCGCTGGCGGTGGTGCTGTTCTTCATCCTGGTGATCAACAACCTGAGCCAGGTCGCCTCGGCGCTGCCGAAATACGAGCAGAACCTTGAGACGCTGATCACCCAGCTGGCCGGCATGGCCGGGATCGAGGACCAGCCCACCTGGGAGAACGTGCGCAGCGCCACCTTCGATCGCATCAACTTCGGCGCCTACATCACCCCGGCGCTGCTGTCGCTGCGCGGCCTCGGCACCATGCTGTTCCTCGTCGTGCTGTACGCCGCCTTCTTCATGGCCGAACGCGGGGTGCTGGCGAAGAAGGTCGTCATCGCCATGGGCGGAGAGGAAAAGGGCGACCGCGCCCTGGACCTGCTGGGCCGCATCAACGAGCGGATCGGCGGCTACCTTCTGGTCAAGACCACGCTGAATGGCATCCTCGGGGCGATTTCCTACGTGGTGCTGCTGGTGCTGGGGATCGAGTTCGCGCTGTTCTGGAGCGTGCTGATCGCCTTCCTGAACTACATCCCCTACATCGGGTCCCTGGTGGGGGTGGTCTTCCCGGTTCTGCTGAGCCTCGCGCAGTTCGGCGATATCTGGATGTCGGTGCTGGTGATGGTCTGCCTGACCATCGCGCAGATGTTCGTCGGCGCCTATCTGGAACCGCGCATGATGGGGCGGGCCTTCAACCTGTCGCCCTTCGTGGTGCTGCTGGCCCTGGCGGTCTGGAGCACGATCTGGGGCATCGCGGGCGCGGTGCTGGCGGTGCCGATGACCGCCTCGATGGTCCTCGTCTTCGCCGAGATCAAGGCGACGCGGCCGGTCGCGGTGCTGCTGTCGGGCACGGGCCGGGTCTGAGCCGCCAAAGCTTCCGGCAGGCCGAGGAGAAAGCGGGCAGTTTGCCCGCTTTCGTCGTTTCGGGGGGGCAAAGCCGTGCCGCGTGCTGGCACGGGGGCCGGGGCGGGGCCAGTCTTGTCACGGGGAAGAGCGGCGAGGAGGCGCCTCATGACATATGCGACGGTGATCGGGGGGACGCGCCATGTGTTCGCCTCCCTGCGGGAGCTTCTGGCGAAGGCCAGCCCGGAGCGGTCAGGCGACCAGCTGGCGGGGCTGGCGGCGGAAGGTCCGGTGGAGCGGCTGGCGGCGCGCATCGCGCTGGCCGACCTGCCGCTGCGCGCCTTCCTGGAGCAGGACGTGATGGGGGTGGAGGGCGACGAGGTGACGGCGCTGATCTTTGCCCGCCACGACCCGGGTGCCTTCGCGCCCGTCGCTGCCCTGACGGTCGGAGAGTTCCGCGACTGGCTGCTGTCGCCGGCGGCGGATGAACGCGCGCTGGCCGCGCTTCGCTGGGGCCTGACCCCGGAGATGGTGGCGGCGGTCTCGAAACTGATGCGGATCCAGGACCTTGTGGCGGTGGCCTCGAAGGTGAAGGTGGTGACGCGGTTTCGCAATACGCTGGGCCTGCCGGGGCGGATGGCGACCCGCAACCAGCCCAACCACCCGACCGATGACAGCCGGGGCATTCTGGCCTCGGCGGTGGACGGGCTGCTGCTGGGCACCGGAGACGCGGTGATCGGCGTCAACCCGGCGACCGACACGGTGGAGGATTACATCCGCATCGTCTCTCTGCTGGAAGAGTTGCGGCTGACCCTCGACATCCCGACGCAGCATTGCTGCCTGGGCCATGTCGGCGTGGCGCTGGAGGCGATGGGGCAGGGGGCGCCGGTGGATCTGGTGTTCCAGTCGATCGCCGGGACGCAGCAGGCCAACACCGGCTTCGGGCTGGACCTGGCGCTGCTGCACGAGGCGCGCGAGGCCGCGCTGGCGCTGAACCGCGCACCTGCCGGCGCCAACGTGATGTATTTCGAAACCGGGCAGGGGGCGGCGCTGTCGGCGGGGGCGCATCACGGCATGGACCAGCAGACGCTGGAGGCCCGCGCCTATGCGGTGGCGCGCGAATTCGATCCGCTGCTGGTCAACTCCGTGGTGGGGTTCATCGGGCCGGAGTACCTTTACAACGGCAGGCAGATCCTGCGCGCGGGGCTGGAGGATCATTTCTGCGGCAAGCTGCTGGGCCTGCCGATGGGGGTCGACGTCTGCTATACCAACCACGCCGATGCCGATCAGGAGGACATGGACAGCCTGCTGATCACGCTGGTCGCCGCCGGGGTGAATTTCGTCATCACCGTGCCCGGGGCCGATGACATCATGCTGAACTATCAAAGCCTTTCGGCCCATGACGCGGTTTTCGTGCGCGAGACGCTGCGCCGTCCCCCGGCGCCTGAATTCGAGGATTGGCTGGTCGGCATGGGGGTGATGGATTGCGGCGGGCGCACCAGCGACGGGGCGGCGCTGGTGGAGCGGCTGCGTGGCGTGCCAATGCTGGCGGCTGCGCAATGAGCCCCCGCGCCCTGTCGGAACGGCTGCGCGCGATGACCGAGGCACGGGTGATGCTGGGGCGCGCGGGCGGCGGGATGCCGACCCGGGCGGTGCTGGATTTCGCGCTGGATCATGCCCGCGCGCGCGAGGCCGTCTGGTCCGAGATGGATCTGCCGGCCCTGCGCGCGGCGCTGGCCGGTTATCCGCTGGCCGAGGTGGTCAGCGCGGCGGGGGATCGGGAAACCCATGTGCGCCGCCCGGATCTGGGGCGGCAGCTGGCCGCCGGGACGCGGCTGGCCCTGCCGCCCTCGGATCTGGTGATCGTGGTCGCGGACGGGTTGTCGGCGATGGCGGTCGATGCCCATGCGGCGCAGGTGGTGCACGCCCTTCAGGCGCTGCGCGAGACTGCCGCGCCGGTGGTGCTGGCACGCCAGGCCCGCGTGGCGCTTGGTGACCAGATCGCTGCGCGGGCCGGGGCGCGCGCGGTGGTGGTGCTGATCGGGGAACGTCCGGGGCTGTCGGCTGCCGACAGCCTGGGCGCCTATGTCACCTGGGCGCCGGAACCGGGGCTGCCCGACAGCCGCCGCAACTGCCTGTCGAACATCCGCAGCGGGGGCCTTGATCCGCAGGAGGCCGCCCATCGCATCGCCGCGCTGCTGGCGCAGATGGCACGGGAGGGGACCTCGGGCGTGGGGCTGAAACGCGAACCGCCCCTGCCGGGACAGAGCGCCAGGGCCCTGCCCGGAGGGGCGGAAAGGTAGCGCGCCGTGGCGGCGCGCTGCCGAAGGATCAGAAGGACTTGCTGAGCGACACGTTGAAGGTGCGCGGCTCGCCCTGGAAGTTGAACACCGTCGTGCTGCCGACGCGGGTGTAGTAGGCCTTGTCGAAGACGTTATCCACGCCGAACTGCAGCGTCAGGTCGTTGTCGAAGTGCTTCTTCGCCATCAGGTCCACCACGCCGTAGCCCGGGGCGGTGATGCCGTTGGAGGAGAAGTCGGACATCGTGGTCAGGCGTCCGCCGAAGCTCCAGCCGGAAAGCGCGCCCTCGGTCACGTCGTAGGAGGCCTGGATCTTGAACATGTGCTCGGGCGTGTAGGTCGAGAAGGTCTCGCCCTCGTCGTCGCCGTTCAGATATTCGGTGTGGGTGTAGGTGTAGCCCGCCGAGAGGTGCAGGTTCTGGGTCACTTCGCCGGCCACCGTCAGCTCGACCCCTTTCGATTCCACCTTGCCCGAGGCGACGTAGTAGTCGTCCACCGAGGTCGGGCGGTTCACTTCGCGCAGGTCGAAGATCGCGGCCGAGACGTTCAGGCCATAGGCCAGGGACGCCTTCACGCCGGTTTCGAACTGGCGGCCTTCGACCGGGTCCAGCAGCTTACCGCTGGCATCGGTGTAGGACTGCGGAATGAAGATCGAGGAATAGCTGGCGTAGAGCGTGGTCGAGGGGCTCAGGTCATAGGTGACGCCGGCGAACGGGGTCACATGGCCCGAGACATCATAGGAGGACGTGCTGGAAGAGCCGGTGGACAGCGTCGTCGCGGTGCTGTCGCCCTCGTACCAGCTGAGGCGCGCGCCGCCGATGAAGGTAAGCGGTTCGATCGGCGAGAGGCGCAGCTGGGTGTAGAGCCCCTTGGAGATCGTGTCGGTCTTGGTGCGGGTGGAATAGTCCACGTCCGGCGCCGAGGCCGCGCTGGCGTCCCAGTCGTCCAGGTCGAAGGTGCCCGAGATCGCGCCGCGCGCCTGGTACATGGTGCTTTCGACATGCTGCCAGTCGGCACCCACGATGGCGTTGCCGGCCCAGCTGCCCAGTTCGAACGGGGTCTCCAGGTGCGCATCCAGTGCCAGGCTGTCCTGGTGGAAGTCGCGCGCCAGCCAGGCCAGACGGGAGATCGTGTTGTCCTCGGAGGCGGCGGAGCCGGAATAGGCGTAGAGGAAGTTCGCGTCCTGCACCGAGCGGCGCATGGAGAACTTCAGCCGCGCGCCATTGTCGAAGTGATGTTCGGCGGCGACCACGTAGTCGTTGGTGTTGTTCTCGAAGTTGTTCCAGTCCATCACCGTGGTGGCAGAGCTGTCGGCGTCGATCAGCGTGCCGTCGGAATAGGTCGGCAGGCCGTTGTAGGGGGTGATGTCGCGTTCCATGTGGCTGACCGAGAAGGTCAGCTTGGTGTCCGGCGTCACGTCCCAGGCGACGGTGCCGTAAAGTGATTTCACGCCGTTGGTCACGCCGTCGACCCAGCTGTCGCCATCGCCGTAGGCGGCGACGAAGCGACCGCGCAGGGTGCCGTCCTTGTTGAGCGCGCTGGAGATATCAAACTCGCCGCGCATCTGGCCGTTCGAATCCGCCGAGACCTTGGCATAGCCGGTCTTCTCGGTGGCATTGGCCTGCTTGAGGCGCATGTTGATCGCGCCGGCGGGTTCGCCGGTGCCGATGAACAGGCCCGCCGGACCCTTCAGGACCTCGACGTGATCGACGATCGAAAGGTCGGGCTGGGTGCCGTAGATCGAGCTGACCGGCGCGGGCAGGCCGTCGAAGTAGAGGTAGTCGAACTCGTAACCGCGCGAATAGATCGAGGAACGGCCGACGTTGTTGTTCAGGATCATGATGCCGGGGGTGTCCGACAGCGCGGTCTCAAGGGCGGTGTAATCGCCGTCCTCGATCTGCTTGCGGGTCACCACGGCGGTCGACTGGGGCACCTCGCGGGCCTCCATCGCGGCCTTCTCGCCGACCGAGACCACGTCCGAGGTGTAGCTGTCGGTATCCTCGGTCTCGTAGCTGGAGCCCTTGATCGCGATGGCGTCGAGGTTGATCGCGTCCTGGGCGAAGGCCGGGCTGGCAAGCGCGGTCGTGGCCAGCAGGAACGCCAGCGAATGTCGCGTGAAGGCGGGCATGTCGTCACTGTCCTTGTAATTCTGAGTAATTCAGTCGATTATTAGGACGCCAGCGCATCGCCAGCCAGCGGCTTTCCTTTCCGGGGACGGTCGAAAACTTTCGCCAGACGGTCAGAATGGAAGGTGCGGGCGCGATGGTCAGTCGGGGACTTCAGGTCAATGGGCGGGATCTTGCCGCGCAGGGCGCGAGCATCGGCGGGGCGCTGCCGCTTCCCGAAGGTGTGACCGGCCGCCAGGAGGTGCTGCCCTCGGGCGCGCTTCTGGAGGTGCTGAGCGGCGCCCCGGCGGCGCGCAGCGCCCAGACCCGGATGCGCCCCGAGGGGCTGGCGCTGTATCTGGTGACCGAGGGGCGCATTCCCGCGCAGGTGGCGGGGCTGCCGCTGGATCTGGCCCGCGCCCCGGGGCGTCCGGCGCATGTGGTGCTGAGCGCCCTTGAGGCCCCCGCCGAGGCGCGCCACCGGATGGCCGCCGGGCAGCGGATCGGGCTTCTGACGTTGCGGCTGGGCTGGGACTGGCTGGCGGCGCGCGGCCTTTCACGCGACGCCGTCCTGGCGGGGCGGGCGCATCGCTGCGACAGCTGGCTGGCCGCGCCGGGCGATGTCTTCCGTGCCGAGGCGCTGATCCGTGCCGAGGGCAGTGCCGAGGCCGACAGCCCGGTCCTGACCCTGCGCCGCGAGGCGCTGGCGCTGTCGCTGCTGGCCCAGGCCAGCGAGGTGCTGCTGGGCACCCCCGACGGGCTGCGCCCGACCGAGCGCGAAAGGCTGCGCCGGATGGAGGATCTTGCGACCCGCCCCGGCCCCCTGCCGACGCTGGAGGACATCGCCGCCGCCGGACGGATGAGCGTCTCGTCCATGCAGCGGCTGTTCCAGCGCGCCCATGGTCAGGCGGTGCTGGGCTGGGCGCGAGGGGCGCGGATGCAGCAGGCCACCGCCGCGCTGCGCCGGGGCGAAAGCGTGGCCGAGGCCGCCCGGATCGCGGGCTATGCCACCCCGGCCGCCTTCTCCACCGCCTTCCGGGAGCTGACCGGAACCCCGCCCTCGCGCTTTGCGAAGGCGGGCTGAGGCCTTAGTCCGTACTGGATTTCTCCCACAGGTTGATACCCAGATCCTGGGCGTGCACGTCGATCTCGGCCAGCTCGACCTCGGTGAAATCGAGGCGGGTGATTGCCGCCAGGTTCTCTTCCAGCTGGCGCACGCTGGAGGCCCCGATCAGCGCCGAGGTGACGGCGGGCCTGCGCAGCGTCCAGGACAGCGCCATCTGCGCCAGGCTCTGGCCGCGGCCTTCGGCAATGGCGGTCAGGGCGCGGATGCGGGCAAAGGTGTCCTCGTTCAGGAACGAGGGCCGGAGCGAGCCGTCCTTGGCGCCGCGCGATCCCTCGGGGATGCCGTTCAGGTAGCGGGTGGTCAGCAGCCCCTGCGCCAGCGGCGAGAAGGCGATGATGCCCAGGCCCAGCTCTTCGCAGGTCTCGCTCAGCCCGTCCTCGATCCAGCGGTTGAACATCGAATAGCTGGGCTGATGGATCAGCATCGGCGTGCCCATCTGCTTCAGGATCGCCACCGCCTCGCGGGTGCGGGCGGGCGAGTAGGAGGAGATCCCGGCATAGAGCGCCTTGCCGGATTTCACCGCCGTATCCAGCGCGCCCATGGTTTCCTCAAGCGGCGTGTCGGGATCGAAACGGTGGGAATAGAAGATGTCGACGTAATCCAGCCCCATGCGCTGCAGCGACTGGTCGAGGCTGGCCAGCAGGTACTTGCGCGATCCCCATTGCCCGTAGGGGCCCGGCCACATGTCGTAGCCCGCCTTGGTCGAGATGATCATCTCGTCCCGGTAGGGGCGGAAATCCTCGGCCAGGATGCGGCCGAAGTTGATCTCGGCGCTGCCGGCGGGGGGGCCGTAGTTGTTGGCCAGGTCGAAATGGGTGATCCCGGCGTCGAAGGCGCGGCGCAGGATGGCACGCTGCGTCTCCAGCGCGCGGTCATCGCCAAAGTTCTGCCACAGCCCGAGCGAGATCGCCGGCAGCAGCAGCCCCGAGCGTCCGGTGCGGCGGTAGGGCATGGTGTCGTAACGGCTGTCGGCAGCCACGAAGGGAGAGGTCATCGCAAATCGCTTTCTGAAACGTGGGGTTGCAGGGGCGTCTGTCCTGTCCCCCATGTCGGGAGGCGGGGGCGCCTTCGTCAAGGGGGGCTGGCCCCGCCGTTGCGTCAGCCCCGGGCTGACGGGGCGCCGCTTTGCCCTAGCTGAAGGGCAAGGCCAAGCACAGGAGAGATGCCAAGATGACACATCCAGCCCTTCAGCCCGGCGCGCTTGCGGTGATCACCGGCGCGGCCAGCGGCATCGGACTTGCCGCGGCGCGGGCCTTTGCGGGCGCCGGAATGCGCCCCGTCCTGATCGACCTGCCCGGCCCCGCGCTGGAAGAGGCCGCGCGGGCGCTTGATGCCGTGGCCATCGGCGCCGATGTCTCGGACCGTGGGCAGATGACGGCGGCGCGCGACCAGGTTGCCGCGCTTGGCCCGGTCTCTGTGCTGATGTCGAATGCCGGGGTCGAGGGGGGCGGGGCGCTGTTTGCCGATCCCGAGGTCTGGCGCCGCACGCTGGAGGTCAACCTGGGCGGCGCGGTCAATTGTGTGCAGCTGTTCCTGCCGCAGATGATCGCGGGCGATACCCCCGGGGCGGTGATCTTCACCGGCTCCAAGCAGGGCATCACCCTGCCGCCGGGCGACACCGCCTACAACGTCTCGAAGGCGGCGCTGAAGGCGTTGGCGGAAAGCACCGCCCATGAGCTGGTGCAGGCCACGGGGAGCAGGATCTCGGCGCATCTTCTGGTGCCGGGCTTCACCTATACCGGTTTCACCCGCGCCAAGGGGGTGACGGAACAGCCCGAGGGCGCCTGGAGCCCCGAGCAGGTGGTGGCCGAGCTGACCGGCGCCATGGACGCGGGCCGCTTCTACGTGATCTGCCCCGACAACGAGGTCGACCGTGCGACGGATACGAAACGCATGGTCTGGGCGATGGGCGACCTGACCGAGGGCCGCCCGCCGCTGTCGCGCTGGCACCCCGACTGGGCCGGGGCCTTTGCCGCCTACATGGACGAGGGCTGAGCCGGCTGCGCGGGGGCCTGATCCCGGGGCATCTCCTGGCGCAGCAGGTAGAAGGAGGCGACGAGGATCAGCAGCGAGCCCAGCCACATCGACCCCGGCGGCACGAAGCCGAAGAAGGCCAGGTTCAGCCCGACGTTCAGCGGCAGCTTCAGCTGGTCGAAAGGTTGCAGATAGGCGGCATCGGCGATGCTGTAGGCGCGCGCCAGCAGGTATTGCGCCAGTGCCGTCAGGATGCCGATTGCCAGCAGCAGCAGCGTCACCTCTCCCGATCCGATGGCCAGGCCACTTCCCGCCGCGATCACCGCATTGACCGGGGTCAGCAGCAGCAGCAGGAAGAAGGTCAGGGCCTCGGGGCTCTGGGTTTTGGTCATGCGCTTGGTCATCAGCGTGGTCGCGGCCCAGCAGGCGGCGGCGATCACCGGCAGCAGGGCGGCGGGGCGGAAGGCATCGGACCAGGGCGCCAGGATGATCACGCCGCCCAGGATCCCGCCCAGAACGGCGATCCAGCGTTCCAGCGTCAGCTGCTCCTTCAGCAGCAGCCCGGCGCCGAGGGTGACGAAGAAGGGCGACAGCAGGATCAGCGCGATGGCCTGCCAGACCGGCACCTGCTGCAAGCCGATGGTCCAGAACTGCACCCCGGCGACGGCAAAGGCCACCCGCAGCAGGTGTGCGGGCAGCGCCCGCGTGCCAAGTGCGACCTTCACGTTGCGCACCAGCCAGGGCAGCGCGCAGAGCAGCGCGATGGCATATTGCCAGAAGGCCAGCCGGGTCGGCGGCAGGTGCAGCATCATCGCGCCGTATTGCAGCAGCGCGTTGACCACGGCGAACAGCGCCCCGGCCAGCACCATCAGCGCGGCCCCGGTCAGCGCGGGAGATTTCGGTCGGGGGGAGGGGAGAGTCATGGCGGCATCCTTTCCTTGCGCTCACAACCCAAGGCAAACAGGACCGCGCCCCGTCCGGGAAGGGCCCCTGTCGGAACTGACCTGCTCTCTTTCATCCGGACTGTGACCGTCGGCCCCGGAGTTGCACCGGGTCTGCTGACCTCCCTGAGGGGAGCGCTCGCGGGCTTGCAGGAGGGCCTGCTTACCGCCGGTGGGGAATTCCGCCCCGCCCTGAGAACGCCGGCACGCTAGTCCCGCGCCGCGCCGGCCACAATGGCAAAGCGTGCTGGGAGGGGTGCGAAAATGCGCAGGCGCCGGTGCAACTGCCTGTCAGGAGGGCAGATCGGCGGTGCGGCTGCGGCCAAGCTCGGGCAGGGCGATGGCAAGCAGGGCGGCGGCGGCCAGCAGGTAGACCAGCGCGCCGATCCCGCCATAAAGCAGCGCCCCCAGCACGCCGCCGCCCGCAAAGGCCAGCAGCGTCGCCACATGCAGCCGGAAGCGCGCGGCCACCACGGCGCGGGTGTCGGGATCGCGGGCCCCCCCCAGCAGCACCGCCAGCTCGATCCCGAGGTCGGTCGAGATCCCCGAGAGATGCGTCGTGCGCACCCGCCCGTCCGAGATCCGCGTGCTGGCGGCGTTCTGCAACCCCATGGCCAGGCTCAGCCCCAGCAGGATCATCTCTCCGCGCAGGGGGCCTTGCCAGAGCAGGTCGGCCAGGGCGAAGGCGGCGATGATCAGCGCCTCCAGCACGATGGAATAGGCATAGATGCCCCGGATGCGCGCGGCGCGCCCGCGCTCGATCAGCAGGGCCGAGACGAAGGCCCCGGCGATGAAGGCGGCGACCAGCCCGGCGGCCAGCGCCACCGGCCCCCAGAGCCCCTGCGCCAGATGGTCGGCCAGCGCCGAGACATTGCCCGTCATGTTGGCGGAAAAGAAGCCGAGCGCGCGGAAACCGGCGGCGTTCACCGCCCCCGCGACCGAGGCCAGCAGCACGGCGAGGCGCAGATCGACGGCGGTGCTGCGGCTGGCGCCGGAATGGATCAGCATGGCGCGCCCTCCGCCGGCAGCACCGCGAGACGTGACAGGATGGCGGGGGCATCCTCCCAGCGGTCGATCCGGTCATAGAGCAGGAACAGCGCCTCCCCGGCCACCACGAAGGCGACGCCGGCGTGGGACTGCGCCGGCATCCTCAGCGGGTCGGGAAAGTCGGGGGCGGCGCCGGGCACCAGCGGGCGGACCTGCGGGGCGCCGCTGCGGTCATAGAGATTGGTCGGGAACGGGCAGCCGGAAAGGCTGCGGTGAAAGAAGCGATCGGCGGCGGTCTCGTCCTCGGGGGGGCGCAGCAGCTGCGCCTCGGGGGGAAGGGGGCGCGACTGTTCGGGCGGCAGCGCCGAGGTCAGCGTCTCGATCAGCTGCGACGGGGATGTCGGTTTCGCCATGGTCCTGCCTTTCGTCCCGATGGCGCCAGTGTCGGGCGGCGACGGCGGGCAGGCAAGGGGGCCAGCGGGATTTCCCGGAACCATGGCGGCGCTGCCCCTCTTTCGGGGGGCGCGGATCGGGGGCATGGCGCCGCCTAGGCTGGCGCGACACCCAAACGGAGGATGCAAGGATGCGCGACGGCACGGGGTCCGATACCGGTCCCACCCTGACACTGGCCTGCCTGGATTGCGACCGCCAGGGGCGGATCCTGGGCTGCGACGCGGCCGCGGGGGGCCTGCCGGGGCTGGGGCCGGGCGCGCGGCTGACCCGGGCGGGGCTGGGCGATCCGGTGCGCCTGGCGGCGCTGCTGCGCGCCGCTGCCGCCCCCGAACTGCGGCCCGGGATGCTGGGATCGGCGGCGGCGCCGGTGATGCAGGTCAACCTTCTGCCGCTGCGCCCGGGGCGGGTGCGGGGGGTGCTGTTCCTGGAAGAGCCGCCGCCGGGGGCCGCGCTCAGCCCCCGGGAATGCGAGGTGCTGCGCCATGCGGCACGCGGGCTGCGGCGTGACCGGATCGCCCATGCGCTGAACATCTCGGTGCCGACGGTGGACATGCATTGCCGCAACCTGCGCCGCAAGCTGCACGCGCGCACTACCTCGGAGGCGGTGGCCATTCGGTGGCCATTGCCGGGCGCGCCGGGCTGATCGGCGGCTGAGTGCGACCCGCCCGTCTGTTGCGCAACCCGTCCGGGGGGGCGGGCGAAAAGCGCCCTCTGGCCGGGGCAGGGCCTTGCATTCGCCCCGCACCCTGCCGAGCGTGGCGGCACGTCAAGACACAGGACCTGCCGCCATGCCCCCGATCCGCGCCCCCCGCCCTCTGGACCCCCGCGCATGAGCGCCGCCGTCGGCGCCGAACTGGCGACCCGTGCGACCCGCCTGACGCCCGCGGCCTGTGCGGCCATCGCGCAGCGCCACTACGGGCTTGAAGGGACGGCGGAATTCCTTTGGGGCGAGAAGGATTCGAATTACCGCCTGAGCCTGGCCGACGGGCGTGCCTACCTGCTGAAGGTGCTCAATCCCGGAGAGGACCCGGCCACCACGCGGATGCACAGCGCGGCCCTGCTGCATGTGGCACAGGCCGATCCCGCCGTGCCGGTGCAACGCCTGCACCCGACCCGCGACGGCGCGCCCGATCTGCGGCTGACCGCCGAAGAGGGCGGCGTGCGCGCGGTGCGGCTGGTCAGCTTCCTGCCCGGCATGGCGCAGAAGGCGGCGCCGCATTCCGCCGCCCAGAGGCGCGCGGTCGGAGAGACGCTGGCGGCGCTGCAAAGCGCGCTGGCGGGCTTCGATCACCCGGCGGCGCGCAATCGCATCACCTGGGACATGAGCCATGCCGCCGACCTGGAGGACCTGCTGCCGGTGATCGCCGATCCGGGGCGGCGCGCCCGCCTGGCGGCGCTGCTGGCGGCCTTCCGAACCCGCATCCTGCCGGTGCTGGGAAGCCTGCCTGCCCAGGTCATCCACAACGATTTCAACCTCGAGAACATCCTGGTCGATCCGCAGGCGCCCGCGCGGGTCAGCGGCATCATCGACTTTGGCGACATGGTCCATGCGCCGCGTCTTTTCGACCTGGCGGTTGCGGCGGCCTACCAGCTGGGGACCGATCCCGCCGATCCGCTGGGGGCGGTCTGCGACCTGCTGGAAGGCTATCGCCGGCACCTCTGCCCGCAGCAGGCCGAGGTCGCGCTGCTGTGGACCGCGATGCGCACCCGGATGGCCATGCGCATCCTGCTGCCGGAATGGCGCGCGGATCTCTTCCCCGAAGAGCGCGCCCGTCTGACCCGCAACTCCGCCTCGGTTTGGCAGGAGCTGTCCTGGCTGGACCGGGTGAGCGAGGCCGAGGCCACGGCGCGCTTCACCGCTGCGCTTCAGCCGTAGATCCGCTCTTCGAAGGGGCGCACCTCGATCTCGGTGCGCAGGATCTCAAGGAAGGCCACCTCGGCCCGGTTGAGGCGGGCCTGGGGATGCCAGATCAGCTGAACGTCGACGGCAGGTGCGGCCTGATCGAGCGGCGGCAGGCGCCGCAGCCGGCCCCGCGCGACATCCTCGGCGGCGACATGGACCGGCAGCGGGCCGATGCCGATCCCGGCCATGATCATCCGCCGCAGCTCTTCGGTGTTGGAAGAACGGGCAACCACGTTGGGGTCCAGCTTCATCGCCATCAGCATCAGCTCCACCGCGTGGGTGTCGGTCATGTGAGAGACATGGCGCTGCCCGGCCAGGTCGGCCTCGCTGACCTCGGGGCGGCGGAACAGCGGGTGCGGCGGGCCGCAGAACAGGCCGAAATGTTCCCGGTAGACGGTTTCGCAAACCAGTTTCGGGGCCGGTTCGCGCAGCAGGCAGATCGCCGCCGTGGCCCGCCGGGCCGAGACCAGCGCCACCGCATCGCGCGAGGGCACGACCTCAAGCGAGAGGGTGGCGCGGGGGTGCTGGCGGTGAAAGCGGCTGAGCGCCTGGTCGAGGATCGGCGTCACCACATGGCTGGCCAGCATCAGGGTCACATGGCCCTGGACCTCTTCGCGGGTTTCGCGCAGCAGCACGCCCAGCCGGCGCACGGCGCCCTCGATCTCAACCGCTTCCTCGCGCAGCAGGCGCCCGGCATCGGTCAGCGCGAAATGGCCCGGGCGGCGGTCGATAAGTTGCCGTCCCAGCCGGTCCTCCAGCCGCTTCAGCGCCATCGAGACCGTTGGCTGACTGAGCCGCAGCCGCTGCGCCGCATCGGAGACAGAGCTGCTCTGGGCAAGCACGACGAAGGTGCGCAGCAGGTTCCAGTCCAGATCGCGCGCCAGCCTTTCGGCGGGGGTATCGGCGACATGGGCGGGCGCCATCCGCGAGGCGCTGCCGGTGGGGCTGGGCTGGGTGGCGGCGGATCTGAAATCCCTCATCTGACCTCCGGACGGCTGGAAGACGCTGGGCGCAGGCTAGCAGATCGGGACCGGACCGCCATCGGCGCGCCGCCCGGGTCCGGGTTTTGGCGGGGGCCGCGACCCTTTTGCCTGTTGTTCCGGCAGCGCCTGCCCCTGCGGCGCGACCGGGCCCGGATCCCCGGGACGCCGCCGCGGCGATGCGCTAGCATCGGGGGCCTGTCCCAAGGAGGCTCCCGTGCCCAGCGATCCCCTGCACCACCTGCTGTTTGTCTATTCCGCCTACCTGGTGCTGATTGCCAGCCCCGGTCCCAGCACCCTGGCCATCATGGGCGTCGCGCTTGGTCAGGGGCGGGCGCGGGCGGTGGCGCTGGCCTGCGGCGTGGTGAGCGGCAGCGTGATCTGGGGCCTGCTGGCGGCGACCGGCCTGTCGGCGGTGCTGGTCGCCTATGCGCAGGTGATCGTGGTGCTGAAGATCGCCGGCGGCCTCTACCTGCTGTTCCTGGCCTGGAAGTCGGCCCGTGCGGCCCTGGGGCCGGGGCCGGCGGCCCGGGGGCAGGCGGCGCTGCCCCGGGCGGTGCTGTACCGGCGCGGCGTGCTGATGCACCTGACCAATCCCAAGGCGATCCTGGGCTGGATGGCGATCATGACGCTGGGCCTGACCCCGGGGGCGCCGCCGATGACCCTGGCGGCGATCCTGGCGGGCTGCGCGGTCCTGTCGGCGGCGGTCAACCTGGGCTATGCGCTGGTCTTCTCGGCGCCCGCCCTCGGGCACGGCTACCTGCGGCTGCGCCGCTGGATCGAGGGCACGCTGGCGCTGGTCTTCGGCTATGCCGGGTTGCGCCTGCTGCTGTCGCGGCCCTGAAGGGCCGGCTCCGGCGGGATTCCTCCCCCGCGATCGGAGCCGGCTACACGCGGGCGGGTGTCGAGACCGGCACGTGCGCCCGAGCTATGCGAGGGCGGCGGCGGAAATGGCAAGGCCTGCCGGACGCGCGGCGCGGCACGGCCATCGGGGGGGGCGGCGCGGGCCCCTGTTTTTCCGGGCTCCGTGCGGCCATTCTTTCCGGAACGGAGAGAGTGCCTGTTCGATCCCGCGACGGAAGCCGGGGCCCCTGCTCAGTTCCCCTTGAACAGGGAGGCCGAGGAGAAGGCGATGTTCAGGCCAAGGTTCACCTCGGCGCCACGGTCCTTCAGGCTGCTGCCAAGGGTGTCCACGTAGCCGATCTGCATATAGACATTCTCCTGCACGGCCAGTTCGGCGCCCAGGCCCAGCTGGTAGAAATCGTCCTCGGTCGTGCCGAAGCTTTCCGAGACATAGGCAGCCTCCAGATAGCCCCGGGTGATCTTGGCGCCACCACTCTTGCCGATCCGGTGAGTGTAGCGCCCCGAGATCCCCCAGCTGTCGACGATGTCGATGGTTCCGTCCGCGGCATCGGGCAGCAGGCTGTCGCGCACCAGCCCATCGGTCCAGAACCCCGAGACGGTGCCCTGCGCCTCTTCTCCCAGCGGGAAGGCGTAAGAGATCCAGGCGCCGCTGCCCTGCCGGTCGGGGGCGCCGTCCAGCGTGCTCCAGTACTGCGCCAGCCCGAGGGAAAAGATCTTCCGGTTCCAGCGCAGCACCTTGTCGAGGCAGGTGTTCTGCACCGACACGATGTCGAAGGACTCGTCCAGGATCCCGGGGATCTGAACCAGCTTGGCGACACCCGCCAGCGCATCGGACTGGCTGACAATCTGTTCGCCACCTGCCGCCTCGATCAGCGCCTTGGCGACGGCGCCCGGATTGGTGACCTTCTTGCCGGCGATCTGGTTCTTGACGACACCTGACATCTTGCTCAGGCGGTCGTTGTTGGGTCCGTCCCCGTCCCACCCCTCTGCCGGAAGAAGCGTGAACAGGATGCCTTCCGCCTCGGGGATCCATGAGGAGCTGGTCTGCGCAGCCTGCGGAACCCCGGCGTCGCGGATGCAGTCCTCGAAGCGCCTGTAGGCGTTGATCGGGGCGTTCGCATCGTAGGTCCAGGACAGTCCCAGCCCGAACTGGCGTTCGACGGGATCGGCATCGCCCCGGATATAGGCGGCCTGCAGCGACAGGTTGCTGAGCCAGGCGGCGGTCGTGGGCCGGTCCTGCCCATCCAGGATTTCGCGCCGGCTGATCCCATCGCCCAGCAGCAGCAGGCCGGGGTTGACCGAAACCCCGAGGGAGACGGCCTCGTCCCGGGCCAGCGCCGAGGCGGCGGGCAGAACGACCGACCATTTCTCGCTGGCGCGGGGATCGACGACGCTTTCGGGGGTGGTATTCATCAGCGTGAACAGCGGAGAGGTCGGCGCCCCGTAATCGAGCGCGGAAGACAGCTGATCGGCGGTCAGGCACGTATCGCCTACGACGCTGTAGCAGGTGGCTTCGTCCTGGCTGTCCTCGGCCAGGGTCAGCTGCGGCATCAGCAGGCAGATCGGCAGGGCGGCGTGCAGCGCGCGGGTCCGGTTCCGGGTCATGCCGGGTCCACCGGAAAATTAAATTGGCTGCTGTCGGCAGGGACGGGCGTAATCGGCACCCTGACCGTAACGCCTGTCTCATTGGTGAAAACCAGGGTCAGGGCACCGGTCAGGGCGGCGCCGGATTCCACGTGAACCTGGGGGTTGGGAAGGGCGGCCAGCGCCTTCTGGACCAGCGAAGTGGCGTCCGCCGAAGCCAGGATCTTGCCTGCCGCGTGCCCCACGCGGACTTCCATCCCGGTCGATCCGGGCAGCGTGATTTCGACGATCAGGACTGTCAGGAGGTCTTTCTCCGTCAATTCCAGTTCAAGTGTCCATTTGTCGGATTGAGGGAAATTCGCCATTGGGACCTCCTGCGGATGATCATGCGATGATCGCCGGCTGTCGGCTTTTCAATGTCGATTCTTTATGGTGTATGCTGGAATATCCAATGCAATAAATTAATTGTATTTAAATTAATGCAATACTTAATGTATTATCCTGCTTTTGCTCTGAAAAGGCAGCGCTGTTTCTTTCCGGGGCACCTGGCAATGCAATACCCTCTTGGATGCCGCGCCCCGGGATCCCGGGGCGCGGCTTCGGGTTCTACTGCTTGATCCAGGCGTCGCGCAGGCCGTTGTTCACGCCGCTGGCGGTGCTGACCAGGTTCTGCACATGGCAGTTGTAGATCGTCGGAAAGCTCATCTCGGTCAGCCAGAGCACCGGAAGATCCTCGCGCAGGATGCCCTGCACCTGGCTGTAAAGCTCCTGCCGCTTTTCCGCCGGGAAGGCGATGGCGGCGGCGTTGAACAGCTTGTCGACCTCGGGGTTCACGTAGCCTTCGACGTTGTTCCAGGGGCTGCCGGCATCGCGGTTGGTGGACAGGTAGTTGCGCGCCACCCCCAGTTCCGGATCGCCGTTCTGGTAGAGGTAGGTGAAGGCAATGTCGTAGTCGCGCTGCGCCAGGCGCTGGTTCCAGCCGGCGACATCGGTGCTCTGCATCTCGACCTTGAAGCCCACGTCCTCGAGGTTCTGGCGCACCACCTCGGCCCAGCGTTGCCAGGTTTCGCCATAGGGCAGGGGCAGCAGCTTGATCGGGGTGCCGTCATAGCCCGCCTCCTTCAGCAGCGCCTTCGCCTTCTTCGGGTCATGCGGGTAGAAGGGCTTTTCCGGGGCCGAGTAGAATGGCGTGGTAGAGGTGATCGGCCCGTCGGCGGGTTTGCCCATGCCGTTCCAGAGCACATCGACCATGAAGTCGCGGTCCATGGCGTACATCATCGCCTGGCGGATCTTGACGTTTGCCAGGATCGGGTTCGCCTCGTTCACCCAGAGCCAGCTGAGCGGCGAGTAGAATTCCCAGCCCTTGGTGGTGTTGCAGCTGTTGTCGAGGCCGGTCAGGCGCGGCACGTCGAAATTCTCGACCGAGCCGCCGGGCAGCACGTCGACCACGCCGGTCTCGAAGGCGACGGAGCGCGAGGAGGCATCGGGGATGATGTGGTAGATCACGTCGTCGAGGTAGGGCTTGCCCTTCAGGTAGTAGTCCTGGAACTTCTCCAGCTTGATGTAGCTGCCCTTCTTCCATTCCACGAACTTGAACGGTCCGGTGCCGATCGGCGTGTCGTTGGCGGGGGCGCGGGCGTAATCCTCGACGCCCTCGTAGATATGCTTGGGCATCATCGGCAGGCTGCCGTAGTTGAAGGCTCGGATGAAGGGTTCGAAGGGCGCCTTCAGCTTGAAGACCACGGTCAGCGGATCGGGGGCGGTGACGCTTTCGACGTGATCCATCGTCATGCGGGCCTTGACCAGGGTCTTGGGCAGCATGGTCTGCAGCGTGAACAGCACGTCATCGGCGGTGAAGGGTTCGCCGTCGTGCCATTTCACCCCGTCCTGAAGGTGGAAGGTGTAGGTCAGGCCGTCCTCGGAAATCTCCCAGCTTTTCGCCAGCGAGGGTTCGGGATCGAGGTTGGCATCATAGCGCAGCAGGCTTTCGTAGATCGAGCCGCCGACCAGCCCGGCGGGGCCGTTGGCGACAATGCCGATGACCAGCCCGGGCGGTTCGGGCTGGACGATGACATCAAGGGTGCCGCCCGGGGTGGGGGTCTCCTGGGCGAGGGCCGGAAGGGCCAGCGCGGTCGTCAGGCAGAGGGCCGAAAGAAGGGTTTTCATGTCCTGGGGTCCTGTTGGTTGGGAAAGGGCCGGTTCTCCGGCGCCGGTTATGGGCGCCGCCCCCCGGGGCAGGGGGCGGGGCAGGTTCAGCGCAGCCCGGGGGCTGCGAGGGGGGCTGTGGGCATGGCTTCGGGATGGGCCGCCTGGTAGGCCGCCGAAAGGCGCAGCACGATGTCGTCGCGGAAGCGCGGCCCGACGAATTGCAGCCCGATCGGCATCCCCTCGGCAGAGAAGCCGCAGTTGACCGAGGTCGCCGGCTGCTCGGTCATGTTGAACGGGTAGGTGAAGGGCGACCAGTCGGTCCATTCGCTCATGCCGCTGCCCGGGGGCACGTCGACGCCGGCCTCGAAGGCGACCAGCGGCATGGTGGGCAGCATCAGCGCGTCGTAGTCCTTGTGGAACTTCGCCATCACCACCTTCAGCTCGGCGCGCACCTGGTCGGCGCGCAGCAGGTCGCGGGCGCTCAGCAGGCGGCCCTGTTCGGCGATGTCCAGCAGGCCCGGGTCCATCCGGGCGCGCTGTTCGGGGGTCGGATCGGCGGCCTCGACCGCCAGCGCCTGGGCGGCATACCACAGATCCAGCAGCGCCTTCTGCGGCGAGGCAAAGCCGGGATCGACCTCTTCCACGATGGCGCCCAGATCGGCCATGCGGGTGGCGGCGCGCTCGACGGCGGCGGCCACCTGCGGATCCACACGGGCGCCGTCCAGGGTGCGGGCATAGCCGATGCGCAGGCCGCGGATGCCGGCGGGGTCCTGGCGGGCGATGGCGGGCCAGTCGGGCACATCGGGCGGGCACCAGCCGTAAAGCTGGTTCACCGAAGGTCCACTGACCGCTTTCAGGAACAGCGCCGCATCCTCGACCGTGCGGGTCAGGGGGCCGCGATGGGCAAGCTCCTGCAACCCGGTCGGCGCGTCCGAGGGCACCCAGCCGAAGGTCGGCTTGATCCCGAAGACGCCGCAGAAGCTGGAGGGGATGCGGATCGAGCCCGCTCCGTCCGAGCCCTCATGCAGCACCCCCATGTTGAGCGCCGCCGCCACCGCCGCCCCGCCCGAGGAGCCCCCCGAGGCGCGCGAAGTGTCCCAAGGGTTCACGGTATTGCCGCCGAAGGGGCCGTGCGTCAGCCCCTTCCAGCCGAATTCCGGAGAGGCGGTGGTGCCCAGGATGCAGGCCCCGGCGGCGCGCAGGCGGGTGACGATCTCAAGGTCGGTTTCGGCGGGTTCGGGGCTGCCCAGCACCGAGCCGCGGCGGAACGGGATGCCCCGGACCCGCGTCAGCTCCTTGATGGAGGTCGGTGCGCCGTCGATCTCCGAAAGCGGTTCCCCGGCCTGCCAGCGTGCCTCCGAGGCGCGCGCCTCGGCCAGCGCCGCCTCGGGCACCACGTGGACGAAGGCGTTGGTGGCGGCGTTGAAACGCTCGATCCGCTCCAGCGCGGTCTGCACCGCCTCGACCGGAGAGGCCTCGCCGCTGCGGAACAGCCGCGACAGCTCGGCGGCGGACATCTCTCCTAGGTCGGTCCTGGTTTGCGCGTCCATGGATCACGCCTCCTGCGAGAGGGTCGCGGCCACGGTGTCGAGCGCGCGGGTCACGGCATCGAACATCGCGTCGATCTGTTCGGCGGTGATGATCAGCGGCGGGCAGAAGCACAGCGCATCGCCGATGGCGCGGGCGATCACCCCCTCTTCCAGCATTGCCGCCTGCACCGCGCGCCCGGTGGCGCCCGGGGTGGCGCCGGGCGCCAGCTCGATCGCGCCGATCAGGCCGACGCCGCGCGACCACAGGCCCAGCGGATGCTCTTCCAGCGCCTTCAGCCGGCCCAGGAACTGCGGCGAGAGCCGCGCGGCATTGCCGACCAGGTCGCGTTCTTCGATGATCTTGAGGTTTTCCAGACCCACGGCGGTGGCGACCGGATGCCCCGAGGCGGTGTAGCCGTGGCCGAAGATCCCCAGACGATGGCTTTCATCGGCGATCGGGGCAAAGAATTCCTCGGACATCAGGATCGCCGAAAGCGGCATGTAGGAAGAGGAGATCTGCTTGGAGGTCACCATGACATCGGGGGTGATGCCGTAGGTCTGGCTGGCAAACATCTGCCCGGTGCGCCCGAAGCCGCAGATCACCTCGTCGGCGACCAGCAGGATGTCGTATTTCTTCAGCACCGCCTGGATCGCGGCCCAGTAGCCCTCGGGCGGGACGATGACGCCGCCCGCACCCATCACCGGCTCGGCGAACATGGCGGCGATGGTCTCGGGGCCTTCCGCAAGGATCAGATCCTCAAGCGCCTTTGCCATGCGGGCCGAGAACTCTGGCTCGCTCTCGCCTTCCAGCTTCTCGCGCGGGTAGTCGGGGGTCAGCGTGTGCTTCATCCGCTCCAGCGGCAGGTCGAAGCTGGTGTGGTTCGCCGGGATCCCGGTGATCGAGCCGGAGGCGATGGTGACGCCGTGATAGGCCTTCAGGCGGCTCAGGATCTTCTTCTTGGCGGGCTTGCCCAGGGCGTTCGAGCGGTACCAGATCATCTTGACCACAAGGTCGTTGGCCTCGGATCCCGACGAGGTGAAATGCACCTTGGTCAGATGCTCCGGAGAGATCTCGATCAGCTTCTCGGCCAGCTCCACGGAGGGGCCGTGGGTCTTGTAGTTGAAGATGTGGTAATAGGGCAGCTTGGACATCTGGCGGGTGGCGGCCTCGACCAGGCGGGGTTCGCCAAAGCCCACGGCGACGGACCACAGGCCCGCCAGCCCCTCGATGTACTTCTTGCCGGTGTTGTCGAAGACATAGATGCCCTCGCCCTCTTCGATCACCAGGCCGCCGGTTTCCTCATAGAGGCGGTGGTCCACGGCGGCATGTACCTGCACGGCGATGTCGCGGGCCTCAAGGGAATTGGGCGGCGGGGTCAGCTTGTTCATTGCGGTCGTCCTTTCGGGGAAGTGTCAGGCCCGCCCGGCCTCGTAGGCGCGTCCGGGGATCGCCTCGATCAGGGAGCGGGTATAGGGGTCCTTCGGGGTCTCGAAGATCTCGGCGCCGGTGCCGATCTCGACGCAGCGGCCCTTCTGCATGACCATCACGCGGTCGCAGATCTGGGCCGCGACCCGCAGGTCGTGGGTGATGAAGACAAGGGTCAGGCCCAGGCTCTGCTTCAGTTCGGCCAGCAGATCGAGGACCTGCGCCTGGATCGACACGTCTAGCGCCGAGACCGCCTCGTCCGCGACGATCAGCTCGGGCTCCAGCGCCAGGGCGCGGGCGATGCCGATGCGCTGGCGCTGCCCGCCCGAGAATTCGTGCGGAAAGCGGTTGGCGGCCCCGGCGCCCAGTCCGACGATTTCCAGCAGCTCGGCGGCGCGTTCCAGCGCCTGCCGGGGATCGGTGCCATAGGCGATGGGGCCGTCGGCAATCGCCCGGCCCACCCGGATGCGCGGATTGAGCGAGGCATAGGGATCCTGAAAGATCATCTGCACCCGGCGGCGCGCGGCGCGCAGCGCCTTGCCCTCCAGCGCGGCCATGTCCTCGCCCTCCAGCAGGATGCGCCCGCTTTCGGGATCCTGCAGCCGCACCAGGCAGCGCCCGAGCGAGGATTTGCCCGAGCCGCTTTCGCCGACGATGCCCAGGGTCTCTCCGCGCCCGATGGTGACCGAGATGTCCTTGACCGCCTCGACCCGCTTCACCTTGCGAAACAGTCCCCCGCCCAGGGTGTAGGTCTTGCACAGCGCCTCGACCGTCATCAGCGGCGCGCGCGCCTGCGCGGTGTCGCCGCGCGCCGAAAGCGTCGGGATCGCCGCGATCAGCTTCTGGGTATAGGGGTGCTGCGGACGGGTCAGCACGCTTTCGGCATCGCCCTCCTCGACCACCCGGCCCAGCTGCATCACCGCGACATGATCGGCGATCTCGGCGACCACGCCGAAATCGTGGGTGATGAACATCACCGCCATGTCGCGATCCCGTTGCAGGGTCTGGATCAGCTCAAGGATCTGCGCCTGGGTGGTGACATCAAGCGCGGTGGTGGGCTCGTCCGCGATCAGCACCTCTGGCTCCAGCGCCAGGGCCATGGCGATGACGACGCGCTGGCGCTGCCCGCCCGAAAGCTGGAACGGATAGGAGCGCGCGGCGCGTTCGGGGTCGGGCAGGCCGACCTCTGTCAGCAGTTCCAGCGCCCGGGCGCGGCGCGCGGCGGGGCCGAGCAGCCCGTGCGCCTCGAAGACCTCCTCGATCTGGGCCGAGACCCGCATCAGCGGGTTCAGCGCCGACATCGGTTCCTGGAAGATCATGCCGATGCGGCGGCCGCGCACCTGGTACATCGCCTCTTCGGGCAGTTTCAGCAGGTCGGTCTCGCCCAGGGTGATGCGACCGCTGGCCGCGCGCACCCCCTCGGGCAGCAGGCCCATCATGGCATTGGCCGACATCGACTTGCCCGAGCCGCTTTCGCCCACCACGCACAGGATGCGCCCGGGGAACAGATCGAAGCTGACGCGGTCGACGGCATAGGGGCGGTCGGCCCCCTCGGGCAGGGTGATGCGCAGGTCGCTGATCGACAGGACCGGGGTCGCTGCCATTTCGGCGGCGGTGGTCTGGCTTTGCTGCATGGCTCAGCTCCTGCGTTTCGAAAGGCGCGGGTTCAGCACGTCGTTCAGCCCCTCGCCGATCAGGTTGAAGGCCAGCACCGTCAGCAGGATCGCCAGACCCGGGAAGAAGCTGATCCACCAGGCCTGGCGGATCACCGTGCGCCCGGCGCCGATCATGTAGCCCCAGCTCATCACGTTGGGATCGCCCAGGCCCATGAAGGACAGCGCGCTTTCGGTCAGGATCGCGGTCGCCACCATCATCGAGGCCAGCACGATGACCGGCGACAGGGTGTTGGGCAGAATCTGGCGCCAGATGATGGTCAGACCGGACTGGCCCGACAGCTCCGCGGCCTCGATGAATTCGCGGGTGCGCAGCGACATCACCTCGCCGCGCAGAAGCCGCGCGACGGGGGGCCAGCTGACCAGCGCGATGGCGATGACGATGGAGGTGATCGAGGGCTGGAAGATCGCCACCAGCACCACCGCGAAGGCGAAGGCCGGGATGACCTGGAAGAATTCGGTGATCCGCATCAGCCCGTCATCGACCCAGCCGCCGAAATAGCCCGCGGCGGCGCCCAGCGGCACGCCGATGGCCAGCGACACCACGGTCGAGATCAGCCCGACCATGAGCGAGACATAGGCGCCATGCGCCAGCCCCGACGCCAGGTCGCGCCCCAGCGTGTCGGTGCCCAGCGGAAAGCCCGGCACCGAGAGCGGCGGCAGGAAGGGGCGCTGGACGATGGACCAGGGCGAGCGGGGAAACAGGAGCGGCGCGGCCAGCGTCAGGCCCAGCACCAGCACCAGGATGACGATCCCCAGCACGGCACCGCGGTTGCGGGCAAAGCTCTTGGCAAAATCCTTCATGATGTCAGACGGATCCTCGGATCGACCACGCGATAGAGAAGATCGGTGATCAGGTTGAACAGCAGCACCATGGCGGCGGACATCACGAAAACCCCGAGCAGCAGGTTGTAATCCCGCGCCTGAAGGGCCTCGAACATCAGCCGGCCGATCCCGGGCCAGGCGAAGACGGTCTCGATCAGCACCGCGCCGCCGACCAGCTGGCCGGCCTGCAGCCCCGCCAGCGTCACCACCGGCAGCAGCGCGTTGCGCAGCACGTGGCGGCGCAGGATGAGGCCCGGGCGCAGGCCCTTGGCGCGGGCGGTCTTGACGAAATCAAGGCGGCTGACCTCCAGCATGGAGGCGCGGGTCATGCGCACGTAGACCGCCATCACGAAGAGGCCCAGCGTGGTGGCCGGCAGGATCAGGTGCTTGAAGATGTCGAAGGCGCGGGCCAGCCCCGTCAGGTCGGATCCGACGGTCAGGTAGCCGAAGGCCGGCAGCCAGCCCAGCTTGACCGAGAACAGCAGCACCGCCATCAGCGCCAGCCAGAACAGCGGGGTGGCATAGAACAGCAGCGCCACCGCCGAGATCAGGCTGTCGGACCAGCGGCCCTGGCGCGCGGCGGCGACGACCCCCGCCAGCACCCCCAGCCCGAGAGAGATCACGAAGGCCGACAGCGACAGGATCAGCGTGGCGGGCAGGCGCTCGGCGATCAGGGTCAGCACGGGTTCTTCCTGGCGGTAGGAATAGCCGAGGTTCAGCTGCGCCACGTTCGACACGTAGCGCCAGAGCTGCACGTAGAGCGGCTGATCGAGGCCGAAGCGTTCGCGCAGGTCGGCGATGAAGGTGGGATCGGCCTCTCCGGCCTCTCCGGCCATGACCAGCGCCGGATCGCCCGGCGCGGAATGGATCAGCAGGAAGTTCATGACCGTGATGGCCAGCAGGATGATCACGGCCTTGACCAGCCGCTGGGCGATGAAGCTCAGCATGGCGGCCCCTTTCGGGCATGGCTTCGCCGGGCGCGCAACAGCGCGGCAACGGTCCCTGTCATGGGAAGGTCCTTTCGTTGGAGGCGGGCCGGGCTGGGGCCGGGCCCGCTGCTGGTCCCAGCCTGACCCGCAGGGGCCGCGCCGCTCCAATAGAAACGCTGCATCCTGACTATAGCGGCGCTTTATACCTTCTCGGAAAATCGAGTATTCCCATAGGTCTACGAAAAACCCCCGCGCCATTGGACCGGGCGCGGGGGCTGATCAGCAATTGGGCAGAGCCGTTTACAGAACCTGTTCCAGCGCCAGATCGGCCAGCAGCTGCGCGCCGCGCGCGGCGTCCTCGGGGCTGCACCATTCGGCCTCGCTGTGGGAAATGCCGTCCCGGCAGGGCACGAAGATCAGCGCCGTCGGGCAGAGCGGCTGCATCGAAAGCGCATCATGCGCGGTCAGCGTCGCCAGCTCTGCCACGCTGTAGCCGCGCGCCTGCGCGAGCGTGAGGGCACGGGCGCGCAGATCGGCATCGAAGGTCAGGGCCTCGCGGAAATGGCGGTGCTCCAGCGTGATCTCAAGCCCGGTCTCGCGGGCGATCCGGGAGACGGCCTCCTCGATCTGCGCAGTGATCGCGGCGCGGCCCTCGGGGCGCATGTGGACCACCGCATAGGACATCTCGGCCCGGTGGGGGATGTTGACGCGGTTGTTGGGCCAGACATCCAGAACCGAGGCGCTGACCATGCCCTCGGGCTCCTGCGCGGCGCCGATGCGCTCGATCTCAAGCACCAGCCTGGCGGCGGCGACCAGCGCGTTGCGGCGCCGCGACATCGGGGCGGTCTGGGTATGGCCGTTCTCTCCGCGGATCGTCACGTAGCCCGAACACATGCAGGAGGACCGGTCGACCAGCCCGATCTGGGTGCCGGTGCGCTCCAGTTCGGGGCCCTGCTCGATATGCAGCTCAAGGTAGCTGTGCACCGGGCGGGCGAAGGGTAGGGGGCCGGGCGGGGCGTTCTCGGCCATCGCCTCGGCCAGGCGCAGGCCCGTGGCGTCGCGCCGCTCCAGCGCTTCGGGCAGCGACAGCGTGCCCGCAAACAGCGCCGATCCCATCACCCCGGGCTGAAACCGCGCGCCTTCCTCGTTGGTCCAGTTCACCACCTCCAGGGGGCGGCGCGGGGTGATCCCGGCGCGGGTCAGCGCGCGGCAGACCTCCAGCCCCGCGAGCACCCCCAGCACGCCGTCGAAGCGCCCGCCGGGCATCTGGGTGTCCAGGTGAGAGCCGATCAGCACCGGATCGGCCTGCGGATCCAAGCCCTCCATCCGGGCGTAAAGGGTGCCGATGGCATCGGCGCCGACGCTCAGCCCGGCCTCCTGCGCCCAATGACGGAACAGGTTGCGCGCCTCGCGGTCGGCGGGCGATAGCGCGGGGCGGTAACTGCCGCCCGCAGGGGTGGCGCCGATCGCCCCCATGGTCATCAGGTCGGACCACAGGCGGGCGGCGTCGATCTGGAGGCAGGCGGGCATGGCAGGATCCTTCTGGCGGTCACGAATGGGCGCAGTTGGCCCCGCGCCCGGCGCCCCCACAAGGGCCGCGCAGCCCGGCCCGCCCCCGTCCGCGCGCTCTGCCCGGAAATGGGGCAACGGCGCCCCGGCGCCAGAAGTCCAGCAAATACCGGCTATTGGCGCCCTTGATAGCCGGCGGACCCGCCGTTCCCATTGCCAGCGTCCCCGCAACCGGAGACAACGGGACGACTTTCCCAGAACGGACCCCGGAGCGATGAACCAGAAGCAGCTGACCGCCTTCCGGATGGTGATGCGCCACGGCACCATCACGGAGGCCGCCCGCGCCCTCAACGTCTCGCAGCCCGCCGTCAGCCGGCTGATCGCGGATCTGGAGGCCAGCATCGGCTTTCCGCTGCTGCACCGCCCCGGCGGCAAGGCCCTGCCCACCCGCGAGGCCTATGATTTCTTCCAGGAGGTCGAGCGGATGTTCTACGGCCTCGACCGCCTCGGTCAGGTCGCCGAGGAGATCCGCACGCTGAACCGCGCGGTCTGCCGCATCGCCTCCATGCCGATGGTTTCGTTCGAGATCCTGCCCCGGGCGCTGCACGGCATCGTCATGCATCATCCCGGGATCGAGTTCAGCCACGACGTGCATACCTCGCCGCGCATCCTCGATCTGCTGGCCTCGCGGCAGATCGACATCGGCATCGCCCAGACCGATCCCGGCCGTCAGGACGTCGAGGTTCTGGCCGCCTACCGCACCGATTGCGTCTGCGTCATGGCCCCCGATCATCCGCTGTCCACGCGCGAGGCGATCCACCCGGCGGACCTGCATGCGGTGCCGATGGTGGCGCTGAACTTCCGCACCCTGACCTACAGTTACCTGATGCGCTGCTGCGCCGAGGCGGGCGTGACACCGCGCATCGTCGCGGAAACCCAGCCCAGCTATTCCGCCTGCAGCCTGGCCGCCCTGGGCGTGGGCATCGCCATCGTCGATCCGATCACCCCGGGCATTTTCGGCGACAGGCTCTGCGTGCGGCCCTTCCTGCCGGCGCTGCCCTTCGATTATCAGGTGATCAAGCCGGTCGGCCTGTCAATGTCCCGTGCCGCAACGGCTTTCTACGAAGAGCTGCGCGAGACGATCGCCGGGCAATCGCATTTCGGGCGACCTGTCCATAACATTTCTGCATAAACTCAGCTGAACTTTGTATTTGAAATTATCTCCTCGCCAAGAGAGCGTCCCTGTCAGAAAAGAAGACGACCATTCCAACGACAGGGTGACGAGATCATGACCATTTCCAGACGCGACGTTCTTGCCATGGGCTCTGGCCTGGCGGCCCTGGCGGTTGCCGGCCCGGCGGCGGCTGCTGCCAAGTACACGCTGCGGATTCACACGCTGGTGAAGTCTCCGCACCCCTACAACGACATGGCCGCCGCCATGAAGGCCGAGATCGAGGAGAAGTCGGGCGGCAAGATCGCCGTCAAGATCTTCGACAGCGGCCAGCTGGGCCAGGATCCCGCCGTCATCGGCGAAATGGCCTTCGGCACCATCGACATGATGATCTCGACCACCTCGAACGCGGTGCAGCAGATCCCGGAATACGGCATCTTCACCATGCCCTACCTGTTCAAGGGCATGGACGAGGCACTGGCCAAGATCGGCCCCGGCACCCCGGTGCATGACCATTTCGAAGAGGTCTACGAAAAGCGCGGCGTCGGCATGAAGCTTCTGGCGCTTGGCGTTTCCGGCACCCGCAACATGTCCACCGCCAAGGTCGACGTGACCGGCCCTGCCGATCTGAAGGGGCTGAAGATGCGCACGCCCCCCTCGCCGATGGACGCCAAGACCTGGGCCGCCTTCGGGATGCTGCCGGTCACCGTTGCCTGGGGAGAGCTTTACGCCGCCATCCAGACCGGTGTCGCCGAGGCAATGGAAAGCTCCCTGCCGGGCTATGCCGGCTCCAAGCTCTACGAGGTCGCGCCCCATGTCGCGCTGACCCAGCACACGCTGCAGGTCAACCATACCTCGATCTCCGAGGTGACCTGGAAGAAGCTGCCCGCCGATCTGCAGGCCGTCGTCACCGAGGCCGCCAAGAACGCCAATGCGCTCGGCGTCGAAAAGGCCAAGGGCTATGATGCCGCGCTGGTCGAGGATCTTCAGGCCAACCACGGCGTCACCGTCTCGCGGCCCGATACCCAGGCCTTCATGGAGGTGCTGGCCCCGATGCAGGTCGGCCTTGCAAAGGATCTGGACCTCTCCGACGAATACGCCCTGCTGAAGGCGTAATCCCCCCTGACCGGCCGTTCCGCGCGCCCCGTGCGGGACGGTCCCGTTGAAAGACTTCTCATGCTTCATCGTCTCTGCGATGGGCTGGCCGCCGTGATCCGCTTCCTTGGCTGGATCGCCTTCGCGGCCATGATCGTTGCCGTGGCCTTCCAGGTCCTTGCCCGCAATGTCCTGGATCTGCCGGTCATCTGGACCGGCGACCTGGCCCAGCTTCTGTTCACCTGGCTCATCTTCATCGGGGCGGCCCTGGGTCTTCGGACCGGCGCCCATTACTTCGTCGACGTGCTGCCGACCCACCGCCCGAACGTGGCCTTCGCGGTCGAGGTGATCTCTCTCGTCGCGGGCGTCTGCGTCGCCTGGATCCTGGGCGTGCATGGCTGGCAGCTTGCGCAGATGCGCGCCAGCGGCGAGATCCAGTCCCTCGGCATCTCGCGGTTCTGGATCTACCTGCCGCTGCCGGTCAGCGGTGCGCTGATGGCGATCTTCCTGCTCGAGATGATCCTGGAGCTTGTCCGCAACCCCTTCCCGGAGCCGCGCGCATGAGCCCTCTCGTCGTCCTTCTCGGCAGTTTCTTCGTCCTGATCGCCCTGCGGGTGAACATCGGCTTCGCGCTGATCCTGTCCTCGGCCCTGGTCATCAAGATGCAGGGGCTGCCGCTGATTTCTGTGGTCAACCAGATGTTTGCCGGCGTCGACAGCTTCACGCTGCTGGCCGTGCCCTTCTTCATGCTGCTGGGTCGCATCCTGAACGCGGGCTCCATCACCGACCGGCTGCTCAGCGTTGCCGATGCGGCGGTGGGCCATGTGCGTGGCGGCCTCGGGCATGTCAACGTCTTCGTCTCCATGGTCTTTGCCAGCCTCTCGGGTTCGGCGGCGGCCGATACCGCCTCGGTGGGCTCGATCCTGATCCCGGCGATGAAGAAGGCGGGCTATCCGGCGCCCTTCGCGGCGGCGCTGACGGCGGCCTCCTCGACGCTGGGGGTGATCATCCCGCCCTCGATCATCCTGATCGTCTACGGCGCCTTCGGCAATGTCTCGATCGGGGCGCTCTTCGTCGGCGGCGTGGTGCCGGGCCTGACCATCGGCCTGTTCATGATGGTCTATACCTACGTGCTGGCGGTGAAGAACGGCTACCCGGCCAACCCCTTCCCCGGCATCGTGAAATTCCGCGGCATCCTGATCAAGGGCGCGGCTCCGCTGCTGATCCCGGTGATCGTGCTGGGCGGCATCGTCGGCGGCATCTTCACCCCGACCGAGGGCGCCATCGCCGCCGTGCTCTGGGCGCTGTTCCTGTCGGTGGTGGTCTATCGCGACGTGCCGGTGCGGGCGCTGCCCAAGCTGCTGTCCGATGCCATGGTCGATTTCGCCATCCCGATGTTCACCGTCGCCGGTGCCGGCATCTTCGGCTGGCTGATCGCCTATCTGGGCGCGGCGCAGATGGTGGTGGACTTCATCCTGGGCGTCACCGACCAGCCTTTCCTGATCATGCTGATGCTGATCGTCTTCCTGCTGCTGATCGGCATGGTGCTGAACCCGATCTCGGCCACGCTGATCTTCCTGCCGATCATCCAGGCGCTTGGCGATGCGGCCCATATGAACCCGATCCACATGGGCGTCCTGTCGACCATCATCCTGTCGGTCGGGCTGATCACGCCGCCCTACGGCATCTGCCTGCTGATCGCCTCGCAGATCGCCGGTGCCTCGCTCGGGCGCTGCATGCTGGCTGCCGCCCCGATCTGCCTGCTGACCATCGGCGTCGCCATCCTGTCCTACTTCGTTCCCGATCTTGTCCTGGGGCTGCCCAAGCTCCTGGTCCCGCAACTTTTCAACGGAGGCTGATCCTCATGTCCCACACCAAACCCACCGGCTCTTTCGTCGCGCTTGTCACCCCGATGAACGAGGACGGCTCGATCGACCTCGAGGGCTTCCGCACCCTGCTGAACTGGCACCATGAGAACGGCACCTCCGCCGTGCTGATCATGGGCTCCACCGGCGAGGTCTCGATGCTCTCGCCCGAGGAACGCAAGCTGATCATCGCGGAGACCGCGAAGATGAAGCCGGGCAACATGCAGATGTATTACGGCGTGACCGGCAACAATACCGCCACCACGATCGAGTACACCCGCTTCGCCAAGGAAAGCGGCGCCGACGGCATCATCATGGCCGCCCCCGCCTACATCTGTGCCGACAACGACGCGATCACCGATTACGCGATGGAAGTGCTCGACAGCACCGATATCGCCATGGGCTTCTACAACAACCCGCCCCGGGTGAAGACCGACCTGCACTGGGACAACATCCTGAAGCTGGCCAAGCATGACAACATGGTCGTGCTGAAGGAAAGCACCACCCGCGTCGGTCAGGTCGCCCAGGTCTGCGCGGCCAAGCCCGACATGTCGATCATGTGCTGCTGCTCGCCGAACCTCGGCCTCGTGGTGCCGACCATGGCGCTTGGCGGCCATGGCACCGCGAACATGACCGGCAACATCATCCCGCAGGAAATGGCCGTGATCTCCAAGCCCTGGGAAACCGGCGAGGATGCCTTCAACCACCGCGCGGCCTGGCTGGAAAACCTCGACATGCTGCATTTCGCCTATTCGACGATCAACCCGGTCTCGATGAAGACGCTGATGCGCGCCGTCGGCCTGCCCTCCGGCCCGCTGCGTTCGCCCCTGCAACCGGCCAAGCCCGAGATCCTGCAAAAGGGTCTGGATGCCTTCGCCAAGCTGGGTCTGGCGCAGAAATACGGCCTGTCGGTTCCCAAGGCCGCAGCCGAGTGATCCCCATGGCCAAGGACATGATCCCGACCGACGACACGCGCGACGCGCAGGACCTGACGGCCCCGATCAGCCTTGGCCACTGGGGCGCCTTTCGCGCCCATGTGAAGGGGGGGCGGCTGGAACGCGCCGTTCCCCTGGGCGGCGCCGATCCGCAGATGGTCGGCGCCTGGCCCGAACTGGTGCATTCCCCATTGCGCATCGCGCGCCCCCATGTCCGCCGCGGCTGGCTGGAGAACGGCCCCGGCCCGACCCCCGACCGTGGCCGGGACGAGATGGTGCCGGTGGACTGGGACACCGCGCTCGACCTTGCCGCGCGCGAGATCGCGCGGGTTCAGCGCGACCATGGTCCGACGGCGATCCTGGGGGGCTCCTACGGGTGGTCCTCGGCGGGGCGTCTGCACCATGCCCGCAGCCAGGTGCGCCGCTTCCTGGCGGCTGCGGGCGGCTTCACCGATCAGGTGACGAATTACAGCTGGGGCGCGGCGGCGGTGATCCTGCCCCATGTGCTGGGCAATACCGATGCCGTGGCCTTCGCCTCGACCAGCTGGGAAAGCATCGCAGAGCATTCCGACGCGGTGGTGGCCTTCGGGGGTCTCAACCCGAAGAACTGGCGGGTGACCTCGGGCGGGGCGGTGGATCATCCGCTGCCCGGTCTGGTGGCGCAGGCGCAGGCGCGCGGCTGCCGCTTCACGGTGATCTCTCCGCTGGCGCAGGACGTGCCCCCGGGGTTGGAGGCGGCGCTGATCCAGCCGCGCCCGGGTTCGGACACCGCGATCATGCTGGCGCTTGCGCACGAAGCCTGGGTGTCGGGCCGCGCCGATCGCGATTTCCTGAACCGCTACACCACCGGCGCCGATCGCCTGGTGGCCTATCTGAGCGGCGCCACCGATGGCGTGCCCAAGACCCTATCGTGGGCGGCGGAACAGGCCGATGTGCCCCTCTCTGCGCTGGAAGACCTGTGGCAGACGATCCGCACGGGCCGCGTCATGCTGACCGCCGCCTGGTCGCTGCAACGCGCCCAGCACGGCGAACAAAGCTTCTGGGCGCTGATCGCGCTGGCCGCGATGCTGGGGCAGGTGGGTCTGCCCGGCGGCGGCTTCAGCTTTGGCTACGGCTCCATGGGCTCGGTCGGGGCCAATGCCCGGCGCGGCTTCGTGCCGACCTTCCCCGGGCTGCCCAACAAGGGCATGTCGATCCCCTGCGCCGCCTTCGCCGATGCGCTGCTGCATCCCGGCCAGCCGCTGGATTTCAACGGTCGCCGGATCACCCTGCCGGATCTGAAGCTGGTCTACTGGGCCGGCGGCAACCCGTTCCACCACGCCCAGGACCTGACCAAGGTCGAATCCGCCTGGGCCTGCGCCGAAACCGTCATCGTCCACGAACCCTGGTGGACCCCGACCGCGCGGCGCGCCGATATCGTCTTTCCCGCCACCACCGCAGCCGAGCGCAACGACATCGGCGGCACCTCGCGCGATCCCAACGTCGTCTTCATGGCGCAGCTCGTGCCGCCCCAGGGCGAGGCCCGCAATGACCGCGACATCTTCGCGGATCTGGCCGAACGTCTGGGCTGTCGCGCGGCCTTCGACGAGGGGCTGGACGAAGAGGGCTGGCTGCGCCGCATGTGGGCCCTGTCGCAGGCGCGCGGCGCCGATCAGGGCCTTGAGGTGCCCGATTACGACAGTTTCCGCGCGCAAGGGGTCTGGCAGGTGCCGCCCCCCGAGACGCCCGAGGTCATGCTGGACACGTTCCGCGCCGATCCCGACGCCGCGCCGCTGAAGACGCCCTCGGGCCGGATCGAGCTGTTCTCGGAAACCATCGCGGGCTTTGATCTGGCCGATCAGCCCGGCCACCCTGTTTTCCATGCCCCCGCCGAATGGCTGGGCGCGGCAAGACCCGGAGAGTTCCATCTGGTCACCAACCAGCCCGAGACGCAGCTGCACAGCCAGCTCTGGCAGACCTCCTCGGGGATGAAAGGGGCGCCCGCGCCCCTGCGCATCCATCCCGGCGATGCCGCCGCGCAGGGTCTGGAAGACGGCGCCCGGGTGACGCTTTATAACCGGCGGGGCAAGTGCCTTGCCACGCTCCGCCTTGATCCCGGCGTCCGCCCGGGGGTCCTGGTCATGCCGACCGGCGCCTGGTTCGATCCCGATCCCCGCACCGGGACCGAGCGCAACGGCAATCCGAACGTGCTGACCTCGGACCGGCGGACCTCTAAACTGGGGCAGGCCTGTGCCGCGCTCTCGGCGCTGGTGCGCATCGCGCCCGCGCCCACCGAAGACTGAAGGAGACGACTATGGATCTGGGGATCAAGGGACGCCGGGCGCTGCTGACCGGGGCAAGCCGGGGCATGGGCAAGGCCTGCGCCATGGCCATCGCCGCAGAGGGCGCCGAGGTGACCATCGCCGCGCGCAACGCCGACCAGCTGGAACGCACCGCCGCGGAGATCCGCGCGGCCACCGGCGCCACGGTCCACTGGGTCGCCGCCGATGTCACCACCGAAGAGGGCCGCGCCGCGATCCTGGCCGCCTGTCCGAACCCCGACATCCTTCTGAACAACGCCGGCGGCATGCTGCCCGGCGATTTCCGGGACTGGAGCCGCGAGGACTGGATCGCCGCTGTCGACCTGATGATGCTGCCGCCGATCCTGATGATCCGCGACGTTGTGGACGGCATGATGGATCGCGGCTGGGGCCGGATCGTCAACATCGTCTCGCGCAGCGTGAAGATCCCGCAGCTTGAGCTGGGCCTGTCGAACGGCGCGCGCTCGGGGCTGGTCGGCTTCACCGCCGGGCTGGCGCGCCAGACCATCGCCCGGGGCGTGACGCTCAACAACCTGCTGCCCGGCCCCTTCGACACCGATGCGCAGCGCGAACATATCGAAGGCATGGTGGTGCCCGGCGGCCCGACGGCGGAACAGATGCATGCCGCCCGCGCCGCCGGCAATCCCGCCGGCCGGATGGGCCGCCCCGAGGAGATGGGCGCCTATTTCGCCTTCCTGTGCTCCCAACATGCGGGCTTCGTGACGGGGCAGAACCTGCTGGTGGATGGCGGCGGCTATCCCGGCACCTACTGAGGGACCAGCGATGAAGATCACCGTCATCGGGGCCGGCGTGGTCGGCGTCACCTCGGCCTGGTACCTGACCCAGGAGGGCCACGAGGTCACCGTGCTGGAGGCCCGCGAAGGCGTCGCGCTCGAGACCTCCTTCGGCAATGCGGGCGGTGTCTGCCCGGGCTTCGCGGGGCCCTGGGCGGCGCCGGGGATGCCCTTCAAGGCGGCGAAATGGATGTTCCAGCCCTCGGCGCCGCTGAAGGTGCGGCCCCGGGCCTCGCTGTCGCAATGGCGCTGGCTGGCACAGTTCGTCGCCAATTGCACGGCCCCGAAATTCGCCGCCAACAAGGCGCGGATGCAGAAGGTGGCGCATTTCTCCAAGGCCTGCCTGGTCGAGCTGCGCGAGGAAACCGGGATCGCCTATGATCACGGCACCGGCGGCGTGCTTCAGGTCTTCGAAACGCCCGAGGAATATGCCGGCGGCGAACGCTCTGCCGCCGTGCTGGCCTCCATGGGGATCGCGCATCGCCTACTGGACCGCGACGCGGTGCTGGAGGTCGAACCGGGTCTGGGCCGCTCGGGCATCCGTTTCAGCGGCGGTCTGCAACTGACCACGGACGAGACCGGCGATTGCCACCTGTTCTGCAAGGCGCTGGCGGGGCTGGCGGAAAAGGCCGGGGCAACCTTCCGCTTCAACACCCGCGTCACCGGATTGCGGACCGCAGGGCACCGTGTCACCGCCGTGCAGATCGGCGAAGAGGACCTCCCGAGCGAGGCCGTGGTGATCGCCACCGGCCCCCAGATCGGGTTGCTGAAACCGCTGGGCATCCACGTGCCGGTCTATCCGGTGAAGGGCTATTCGCTGACCGCGCAGATCACCGACAGCGCCGCCGCGCCGCGCTCCTCGGTGATGGACGAACATTCCAAGGTGATGATCACCCGGCTGGGCGACCGGCTGCGCGCCGCCGGCATCGCCGAGCTGGCGGGCTTCGATCCCGCCATGCCGGCCCCGGTCCTCGACGGGCTGAAGACGCGGGTGGCCGAGCTGTTCCCCGGTGCCGCCGATTATGACACTGCAAGCCTCTGGCACGGGTTCCGCCCGATGACCCCGGACGGGCCCAGCCGGGTGGAACGCACGCGCTATGCCAACCTGTACCTGAACCTTGGCCACGGGTCGAACGGCTGGACACAGGCCTGCGGGACCGGGCGGATGATGGCGGATCTGGTGGCCGGGCGGCCCCTGCCGGTCTGAAGCCCTCGCCCCGCCCCGGGAATTTGATCAAATATCAGATCCCGGGGCCTTCCCCGCAGGGAAGGTCACGCGCCGTGCAGCACGGGGATCTCTCCCAGCGTGCGGATGCGGTCGCGGTAGGGCGCCAGCGGGCCCTGCCAGTCGCTGCCCTCGGCCAGCAGGGCGCCGATGCCGACGATCCGGGCGCCGGCCTGTTCCAGCAGCCGCAGCGCCGCCAGCGCAGACGACCCGGTCGAGATCACGTCATCGACGAACAGCACCCGCCGGCCCTTCAGCGCCGCGACCCGGCGGCGGTCCAGGTACAGCGTCTGGCCGGGCGCGCTGGTCAGCGTGGTGCGCACCTCTTCGCGCAGCGCATCGCCCATGTGCACCTTGCGGGTCTTCTGCAGCACCACGTAATCGTCCAGCTCCAGCGCCCGCGACACTTCGATCCCCAGCGGAATGCCCAGGGTGGCGGCGGTGGCGACGATCTCGGGGCGGGTGTCGGCGAAGGCTTCGGCCAGCTCCGCCCCGGCGCGGGTGATGAAGCGCACCCCGTGGTCGATGGTCATCAGCAGGATGATCGAGGTGTCCGCGTTCACCGGAACGACGGGAAGCGTGACGGTCTGGGTGCCGATCCGCACCTGCCGGCTGGGGGGCTGGGCCATGGCCTGTCCTTTCTGAAAGGGTCCGCCGACAGCCCTCGCGCCGATGGCGGGCGCTGTCGCCTGGCGGCGGGCACCAGCCGGCAAAAACTCTCCCCTCAGCCCAAAATCAAGGCAGCCACCGGGGCATATATCCTTTTTATTCAGCAGGATAATCTCGGAACCAAAAGGGCGCAGCGTCACTTTTCACATTTGTTTGACAGCCAACGATCACCGGCGCCTCAACTGGGGTCACAGTTCCGGGAGGCGGCCGTGAAGACCCGATGGCCCCTCTCTGCCATCCCTTTCACGCCCGAGGCCTGCCATGCTGCGTACCCTGCTTCTGTCCACTGCCCTTGCCGGGCTTGCCGCCGTTTCTGCCGAGGCGAAGACGCTGATCTTCCTCTCTGCCAGCCCGGTCAGCGTGAACGACTTCCTCCAGCTCGGGGCCAATGGCGCCGAGAAGGTCGCGAAGGAAACCGGGATGGACTACAAGATCTACGAAAGCTCGGATCCGACGGTGAAGCTGCAGAACCTCGAGGCCGCCGCCGAGGAGGCCGACATCGTCGTCGCCATCACCTATGAGTATGACGAGATCCTGCCCGCCGTCGCCGCCAAGCATCCCGATGTGCAGTTCCTCGCCGTCGACAGCTGCCCTGCAGAGTCCGGCGCCAACGTGCATTGCGCCGTGTTCCGCGAATACGAGGCCAACTTCCTGGCCGGCGCCGAGGCCGCGCTGACCTCCGAGACCGGGCAGGTGGGGGCGATCGGCGCGCTCGATATCCCCTTCATCCACCGCTATACCGATGCCTTCCTGGCCGGTGCGAAATATGCCGTGCCCGATATCCGCACCGCCCCCAGCCTCTGGATCGGCGGCAACAATCCCTTCGCGGACCCGGCCAAGGGCCAGCAGCGCGGCACGATCATGGCCTCGGGTGGCACCGACCGCATCCTGGCGGCGGCTTCGGGTTCCAACGGCGGGATCTACCGCGCGCTCGGGGACTTTCCCGGCGCCGCCGCCTTCGGGGTCGACATCAACCAGTGCCCGCAGGCCCCCGGCCTGGTGATGGACAATGTCGAGAAGATGACCGATGTCGCGGTCGAGAACGGCGTTCGGGGCATCCTGTCGGGTGATCAGCCCAAGGTCGTCACCCTGGGCCTGGCCGAGGGCGGCATGACCCTGACCAGCCTCAAGCCCGGCATCACCGACAGCGGCTGCCTGTTCGAGGAACATCCCGACGTGATCGAGAAGGTCGCGGCGATCCGCGACAAGGTGATCTCGGGCGAGGTCGTCGTGGCCGATCCGATGGCCCAGTAAGGGCCGCCGGAAACCTCGATGCAGTGGGAACTTGAGACTACGGGCCTGACCAAGCGCTACGGGCGCCTGGTCGCCAATGATGCCGTCGATCTGCGCGTCGCCGCCGGAGAGGTCCATGCCGTCATGGGCGAGAACGGCGCGGGCAAGTCGACGCTGATGTCGATGCTCTACGGGCTGACCCGCCCGGACGAGGGCGCGATCCTGCTGCGGGGCCAGCAGGTGCGGCTGGCCTCCTCGCTTGATGCCATCGCGCGCGGGCTGGGCATGGTGCACCAGGCCTTCAAGCTGTTCGAGGACCTGACGGTCTGGGAAAACGTCGTCTACGGCGCCGAACCGCGCCGCTTCGGTTTCCTCGACCGGCGCTCGGCCTGCACCCGGGTGCAGGAGCTGGCGCAGCGCCATCACCTGGCCGTCGACGTGCGCGCCAGGGTGCGCGACCTTTCGGTCGGCATCCGCCAGCGGGTCGAGATCCTGAAGGCGCTCTACCGCGATGCCCGCATCCTGATCCTGGATGAACCCACCGCCGTGCTGACCCCGCAGGAGCGCGACGGGCTGTTCGCCATCATCCGCGCGCTGCGCGCCGACGGGCGCACGATCCTTTTCGTCACCCACAAGCTGCACGAGGTGATGGAGCTGACCGACAGCGTCACCGTGCTGCGTCAGGGCCGCGTCAGCGCCCGGATGCGCACCGCCGAGACCGATGCCGATGCGATCATCCGCGCCATGACGGGGCGTTCGGTCAACCTCAGCGTGGCCCGCAGCCCCGCCACCCCGGGGGCCGAGATCCTGCGCGTCGAGGCGCTGCGCGTGCCCGCCCCGGTGCGCGGCGCCAAGCCGCTGGTCGATGACATCAGCCTGAGCCTGCGCGCCGGAGAGATCGTCGGCATCGCCGGTGTCGCCGGCAACGGCCAGAGCGAGCTGATCGAGGCGATCACCGGCCTGCGCGCCGCCGAGGGGCGCATCCATCTGAACGGGCAGGAGATCTCCGGGCGTTCCGTGGCCGCGCGCCGCGCCGCCGGCATGGCCTATGTGCCCGAGGACCGCGCCCTGACCGGCACCGCCGCCGGCGCCCGCGCCACCGAGGCGCTGCTGATGGGGCGCCAGCATGACCCCGCCTTCGCCCGCCACGGCGTGCAGGACGGCGCCGCCATTGCCGCCCATGCCCGGGACCTGATCCAGGCCCATGACATCCGCATCACCTCCGAACGCACCCGCGTCGGCACGCTTTCCGGGGGTAACCTCCAGAAGGTCGTGCTGGCCCGGGAGCTGGATTTCGACGCCCCCCTGCTGATCGCCGAACAGCCCACCCGCGGCGTCGATGTCGGCGCCATCGAGGCGATCCATGCCCGCCTTGTCGCCGAGCGGGATCGCGGCCACGGCGTGCTGCTGGTCTCGGCCGAGCTGAGCGAGATCCTCGGCCTTTCCGACCGGATCCTGGTGATCTACGAGGGCCGCCTGATCGCCGAACTGCCCGGGGCGGAGGCTACCGAACAACACCTGGGCCTGCTGATGGCCGGCCGCACCCAAGAGGTCGCCCGATGATGCACCGCCTTGCCCTTCTGCGCCCCCATCCCGTGCTGATGGCGATCCTGACCGGGCTGGTCTTCGGCGCGCTGCTGCTGCTGCTGTCGGGCCAGAACCCGCTGCGCGCCTATGCCGAGATGGTGCGGGGCGCGCTGGCGCCGCGCAACTGGAACAACACGCTGGTCTGGGCGGTGCCGATGATCGGCATGACGCTGGTGGCGGCGCTGCCGCTGCGCGGCGGCATGGTCAACCTCGGCGGGGACGGCCAGCTGGTGATCGGCGGCTTCGTCGCGGCCATGGCGGCGATCTACCTGCCGCTGCCGGGGCCGCTGCTGGCGGCGGTGGCGATCCTGTCGGCAATGCTGGCGGCGGGGCTTTACGCCGCCCTTGCCGCGCTTGGCCAGACGGTGCTGGGCATCCCGATGCTGATCTCCTCTCTGCTGCTGTCCTACCCGGCCATCGGGCTGACCTCCTGGGCGGCGGGCTTTCCGCTGCGCGATACCGCGACGGGCCTTGCGCAGACCCTGCCGGTGCCCGAGGCCGCCCGCCTGCCGATGCTGTTCGGGCCGGTCTCGACCGGGGTGGTGCTGATGGCGCTGGTGGCGGCGGTGGTGGTCTGGGCCGACCGGCGCAGCGTGCCGGGATACGAGCTGCGGATGCGCGGCCTCAATGCCCGTTTCGCCCGCTACGGCGGCGTGCCCACCGCGCGCCAGACCGTCACCGTGATGTTCCTGTCGGGGGCGCTGGCGGGGCTGACCGGGGCGATCATCGTGCTGGGGACCCATTACCGCTTCATCAACGGCGCGCTGGTCTCTCCGGGCTATACCTGGTCGGGGCTGATGGCGGCGCTGCTGGCGGGCGGAGAGCCCCTGATGGCGATCGCCGCCGGCTTCTTCTTCGCCGCGCTCCAGACCGGCGGCTTCGCCATGCAGCGCGAGATCCAGGTCCCCCGGGTCCTGTCGATGGTGCTGCAGGCGATCATCATCCTCTTCGTCTCGCTGCGCAACGGCCGCGGCGCCGCCCGCAAGGAGGATCGCTCGTGACCCTGCTCAACGCCTTCACCGTCAATGCGACGGTCCAGAGCATGTCGCCGATCCTGCTGGCGGCGCTGGCCGGCTCGCTCTGCGGCCGGGTCGGGATCTTCAACATCGCGCTCGAGGGGCAGATCCTGGTCGGCGCCTTCGCCTCCATCGCCGGCAGCTTCTACACCGGCTCGGCCCTGCTGGGCGTGCTGAGCGGCATCCTGGTGACCGCGCTCTTCTCGCTGATCCTGGCGCTTGGCACGACGCGGTTCCGCGGCGATTCCATCGTCATCTCGGTGGGGATGAACTTGCTCGCCTCGGGGCTGACGGCCTATCTGCTGCGGGTCCTCTTCGACACCGCCGGCACCTTCTCCAGCCCCGAGATCGCCGAGGTGAAGCGCATCGTCATCCGCGCCATCAACACCACACCCTGGATCGGCTGGATCTTCTCGCGTCAGACGCCGATCACCTGGGCGGCCTGGATCCTGACGATCCTGGTGACGCTGGTGATGTTCCGCATGCCGCTGGGCCTGCGTATGCGCGGTGTCGGCCAGAACCCCGAGGCCGCGCGCACGCTGGGCGTCAACGTTGAACGCCTTCAGCTCTGGACGGTGGTCGCCGCCGGTGCCCTGACCGGGCTGGCCGGCGCGCAGCTCTCGCTCGGCACGGTCGGGATCTTCGCCGAGGACATGAGCGCGGGACGCGGCTGGATCGCCGTCGTCGCCGTCATGCTGGCGCGCAACCACCCGGCCTGGGCGGCCTTCGTCTGCCTGGTCTTCGCCATGGCCGATACCGCCTCGGTGCAGCTTCAGGCCCAGGGCCTGCCGAACCAGCTGACCGATGCGGTGCCCTACGTGATCACGCTGGCGGCCCTCGTCATGGGCTCGCTGCGCAACCGCAAACGGCGTCAGGCCGCCCTGGCCTGAGCCCCCTTCAAGGACCTGCCATACCCGCCATGCCCAAGGCCAAGATCATTCTCGATGTCGATACCGGTGTCGACGACGCCCTCGCCATCTACTACGCCCTGCGCCATCCCGATGTGGATCTGGTCGCGCTGACCTGCGTCTTCGGCAATACCGACGTGGAGATCGCCACCGCCAACACCCTGCGCATCCTGGAACTGGCCGGCCATCCGGAGGTGCCGGTGGCGATGGGCGCGGGCAAGTCGCTGCTCTATCCCTACACCCGGGAGGCCGATTACGTGCACGGCACCAACGGCCTCGGAGAGGTCGCGCTGCCCGAGCCCGCGATCGCCCCGGTGGCCGAACATGCCGCCGACCTGATCATCCGCCTGGTCAAGGAAAACCCCGGAGAGATCACGCTCTGCCCGGTCGGCCCGATGACCAATGTCGGCCTCGCGCTGGCCAAGGCGCCCGAGATCGCGCCGCTGATCCGCGAGATCGTCGTCATGGGCTCGACCCTGCAGCATCCGGGCATCCACGGGGTTGCCCGCCCGATGGTCGATGCCAATATCCACAACGACCCCGAGGCGGCGCATATCATGATGTGCTCGGGGGCGCCGATCACGCTGGTGGGCATGGACGTGACCATGCAGACGCTGATGTCGCGGGACATGATGGCCGACATCACGGCCAATGGCACCCCTGCGGGCGCAAAGCTGATGGAGATCGCCGATTTCTACGTGCGCAGCTACGAGGCGATGCATCCCGGCATCTCCGGCTGCCCGCTGCATGATCCGCTGGCGGTGGCGGTTTGCCATGACCCCAGCCTGGTGACGCTGGAAACGATGCGCGTCGACATCGAGCTCAGCGGCCCGCTGACCCGCGGCCAGTGCATCCCCGACCGCCGCCCGATGGGCCTGGCGCGCGCCAATTGCAAGGTCGCAACCGGCGTCGACAAGGCCCGCTTCGAAGCCCTCTTCCACGAGGTCATGCGGAGCTGAAGCGCCCGACCGGCCCCGGCCTCCCTGTCATCTGGCCGAAAATATCCCGGGGGTGCGGGGGCTGGCCCCCGCCCCTGCGGGTGCGCCAGCCCCCGCAGGGTTTCCTCCGTCGCAGCGGCTGCGCCCGCAGGGGTTTCCCTGCCAAAGCAGAGCGTCAGCCCCGCAGGGCTTCCCCCCGCCGCAGCCGGCCATCGACCCAGACGCTCCGGATCGCGCCCCGGTCGGCGCTCAGCACCAGCTTCTCGAACACCTCCGCCAGCGGTTCCTCCGCATCGAAGCGCCGGAAGGCGCAGCCCGGCGCATTGGCCTGCACCACCAGCGCATCGAAGGGCGCCCCGACCCGGAACTGTCCGAGCGGCAGCGCCAGCGCCTCGCCGCCCCCGGCGGTTGCCAGCCAGAAGGTCTCCACCGTCGAAAGCGCCGCGCCGCCCGGGCCCCGCAGCTCCGGCGCAAGTCCCGGATCGGTCCCGGCGGCGGCCAGCCGCGAGGCCATCAGCGCATGGCGCGCCGCATCGAAAAGCGAGGCGCTGAACCCGCCCGAGATATCGGTGCCCAGCCCCACCTTCACGCCGCGCTCCAGCGCGTCGCGCAGCGGGAAGACCGCATTGGCGAAATAGGCATTCGACATCGGGCAATGGGCGACGGCGCTGCCGGCCTCGCGGATCAGGCCCATGTCGGCCTCGGTGATGAAGTTCGAATGCGCCAGCACCGTGCCCTCGCGCAGCAGGCCGAAGCGCTCCAGCGCCGCGCAATCGGTGCAGCCCAGCCGGTCGTGGACATGGCCGACCTCCCAGTCGCTTTCCGAACAATGGGTCTGCACGTGGCAGCCCAGTTCCTCGGCCAGCGCACCCAGGCCCGCCAGCAGCGCATCGGTGCAGGTGGGGATGAAACGCGGGGTGATCACCGGCAGCACCAGCGGCAGCTCGCCCGTGTCCTGCGCCATCTCGCGCAGGCGCAGGACGAAATCGCGGGTGGCGGCGATCCCGGCCTCGGCCCTGGCATCGCGGTAATCCTCCGGGCATTGCGCGGGATCGTCCATGGCCACCTTGCCCACCAGCGCGCGCTGGCCGTGGCGCAGGCAGGCCTCGGCCAGGATCAGGTTGGGCTCCACGTCGACAGAGCCGAAATAGACCGCCGTGGTGGTGCCCTGATCCAGCAGGGTCTGCACCAGGTCATCATAGACCCGACGGGCGAAATCGGGATCGGCGAAGCGCGCCTCCAGCGGGAAGGTGTATTTCTGCAGCCAGACCTCCAGCGGCGCATCCAGCGCCTTGCCCAGCTGCGGCCATTGCGGCGCATGGACATGCAGATCGACCAGCCCGGGGATCAGGAAGGCGTCCGGGGGCAGGCGCTCCAGCCGGTCCGCCGCCCCGGCCTCGGCCAGAAGGGCGGCCCGCCCGGGTGCATCGGGGGGCAGCACGGCAGAGATCCGGCCCGCCCCATCCAGCACGAAGGCATGATCCTCTAGCACCTCAAGCCGGTCGCGGGCGGGGGTGTGGAAGGCGGTGCCCACAAGGATACGTTCATAATTCGGCATGGGGGATCCTGTCGGAGAGGGGGGCGTCTTGCGGCCCCGGAACATGCCCGCAGGGGTATCCCGGCGCGGGCCGGGATGCCAGAGGCGGCCTGGGCAAGCCCGGGTCAGGCGGCGCGGAAGGTGATCCGGCCATCGCAGACCGTCAGGCGGGGTGCGACCTGATCGACGGCTTCGGGGGCGGTGGCGTCCAGATCGGCATCCAGCAGCACCAGGTCGGCCAGGTAGCCGGGCTTCAACATGCCCTTGCGGTCCTCCTTGAACTCGGCCCAGGCGCCGCCGCGGGTATAGGCCTCAAGGGTTTCGTCCAGGGTCAGGTTCTCGGGCGGCAGATCGGGCGCCCAGGGGGTGCGGCAGATGCTTTCGCGGATCGTCAGTGTCGGGCTGAGCGGCACCACCGGCCAGTCGGTCGAATAGATCATCGTCACGCCGCTGTCCTTCAGCGACCGCGCGCGGAAGCCCTGGGACCAGCGCTCGCGCCCGATCTTGCGCAGGTAGAGCTCGGCACCCATCAGGCGGTTGCCGGGCACGTGCAGCGGCTGCATGGAGGCCGCAACGCCAAGGGCGGCGAAACGCGGCAGGTCGTCGGGATGCAGCAGCTCGATATGCTCGATCCGGTGGCGGCTGTCGCGGGGTCCGTTGACCGCGCGGGCGGCTTCGTAGGCGTCCAGCACCATGCGGATGCCGCCATCGCCGATGGCGTGGATCGCCACCTGGAAGCCCAGCCGGTCGGCCTCGGCCACGGCCGCGTTCAAGGCGGGCTGGGTGAACAGCGGATCGCCGTTGTGATCGGGCGCGTCGCCGTAGCCGCCCAGCATCACCGCCGTGCCGCTTTCGGCCACCCCGTCGATGAACATCTTGACGAAATCCGAGGTCAGCCGGTCGCCGGTGAACCGGTCGCGCCAGGCCGCCGCCCGGGTGGTGAATTCCGCCATCGGGGTGGTGTTCTTGCAGTGGAAGGGCACGCGGACGCGCACCGGAAGCCCCTCGGATTGCTCGATTTCCTCCAGCAGCTCAAGGGTATAGAGGTTGCCGTCCATGTTCTGGATCGAGGTGATGCCATTGGCGGCGCAGTAGTGCAGCCCCTGAAGGATCGTCGCACGGTCCGAGGCGCGCTGTTCGGGGGTGACGTGATCGGGCTCGCCCCCCGTCAGCATCCCCAGCCCCTCGCGGTAGCCCGAGGCCGACATGACGCGCACCGGGGTCATCGCCTCATGCTCGCGCAGCTCTCCGGTGGCGAGGCCGTCGGAGCCCATGACGATCTCGTTCCCGAGCGGCAGGGCGCGCCCTTCGAGGATGCCGGCGGCCTTCAGCGCGGCGGTGTTGGCCCAGGCGGTGTGGTTGTCGTAGGCGGTCATCAGGAAGGGGCGGTCGGGCAGGATCTGGTCGAGCAAATGACGCGTCACAGGCGTGTCGCCCAGGATCGCGTAATCGGTGAACTCGGCGCAGAGCAGCGCCTCGTCGGGATGGGCCTTGGCATAGTCGCGCACCAGCGTCGTCAGCCGGTCCAGCCCGGTGACCCCCAGCAGGCTGAGATGCGACAGGCCGACGGCACCGACGAAGATATGCACATGGGCATCGTTGAAACCGGGCAGCAGGGTGGCGCCCCGGGCGTCGATCACCTCGGTCGCGGGGGTGGCGAGGGCGGTGATTTCCACGTCCGGGCCAACCGCCAGCACGCGGTTTTCGGCCAGGGCGATGGCACTGGCCCGGGGCTGGTCTGGGTCCATGGTGCGGATGCGGGCATTGTGCAGGATCAGGGTCGGCGTCTGGGTCATCGGAAATCTCGGGTCGGGACAGAAAAAGGGGCCGGCCACCGGGGCCGGCCCGCAGGATCGCGAAGCGCGATCAGGTCACTTCTGAAGCTCGGTCCAGATCTTGGAGTAGATCGCGTTGACCGCCGGCGGGCAGGGGGGCACGAACTCTCCCGCGGCCTTCAGATCCTCGGGAATGTTGATCTCGGGGGCGTCCTTCATGTCGGCGGGCATGTACTGTTCCGAGCCCTTGATGCCGTTCGCGTAGCGCGCGAAGGCCGAGATCAGCGCGGCGTTCTCGGGCTCCATGATGAAGTTCATGAACAGCTTGGCGTTCTCGACGTTCTTGGCGTCCTTGAGGATGGCGACGTTGTCCATCCAGATCGGGTAGCCTTCCTTGGGATAGCCGTAGTGGATATCAGGGTTCTTCAGCCGCGAGCGGAAGGAAGATCCGTTCCAGTTCACCCCGGCGACGAAATCGCCCTTGGCGTAGTTGTCGACAGTGCCGTAATCCATCGACAGCCATTTCGCCTTGGCGGCCACTAGGTCATCACGCACCTTCTTCAGCACCGTCATGTCGTCGGTGCAGGCCTTCCCGCCCTCGTAGAAGATCGCCAGGGACATCACGTCCGACATCTCGGGGACGACGTTGATCTTGCCCTCAAGCTCCTTCGGGGGATCCATGAAGATCGCCGAGGTGTTGATATCGCCCTTGTAGACCGAGGTGTTCACCGAGATCCCGGTGGTGCCCCATTGCCAGGGCACGGAATAGTGCCGGCCGGGATCGAAGGAGACATCCACCCACTGCGGATCGACGTTCTTGAAGTTCGACATCTCGTCGGGGCGGCTTTCCAGCAGCAGCCCCTCGTTGATCCAGATCGGCATCACCGAGGAGGTCGGCACCACGATGTCAAAGCCCGAGCCCCCCTGGCGCACCTTGGCCAGTGCGGTGTCGTTGGAATCGTAATCGGTGACGGTGACTTTGACGTCGTACTCTTTCTCGAACTTTTTGATCAGCTCGGGGTTGGTGTAATTGCCCCAGTTGTAGATGTTGAGCTCGCCCTCGGCATGGGCCAGGCCCGCCTGGGCGGCCAGCGCCAGCACCGCGCTGGCGGCGAAAAGGAATTTCGGCATGGTCTCTCTCCTGTCTGGAAGGGATTTTCTAGGCTTTTCGCTCTGTTATGGTCAGGTCTTCTTGCGGTTGCTTACCAGGTAGAAGACCACGATCAGCACCACCGACAGGGCCAGGAAGGCGGTCGAGATGGCGTTGATTTCGGGGGTGATGTTGCGGCGCAGCTGGCCCAGCATGTAGGTGGGCAGGGTGTCCTGGCCGGCCGATTTCACGAATTCGGTGATCACCACGTCATCGAGGGAGATCACGAAGGCCAGCATGAAACCGGCGATGATGCCCGGGGTCAGCAGCGGCAGGGTGATGTGGCGGAAACACTGCCAGCGCGAGGCGTAGAGATCCATCGCGGCGGCTTCCAGCGTGCTGTCCATGCCCGCCAGGCGCGCCCGGATCGGCATGTAGGCGAAGGGCACGCAGAAGGCCGCGTGGCTCAGGATCAGGTAGCCAAGGCCGGTGTAGCCGGTCCAGACCTTCAGCCGCGCCACCACGATCAGCAGGGCCACGGCGGTGACAATCTCGGGCACCATGAGGGGGACTGTGAACAACAGCACCTTGGTCTTCATGCCGCGATAGCCCTTGGTGCGGGTGGTCGCCAGGGCAGCCAGGGTCGCCGAAACCGTCGCCAGCCCCGCCGCCACCACGGCGATCTGGAGCGAGCGGATCGAGGCTTCGATCACCTGGTCATTCTGCGCCGCCGAGACGAACCAGCGCAGCGAGAAGCCCTGCCAGATCGCGATCGAGGTGCCGGCGTTGAAGGCGAAGACCACCAGAACCGCGATGGGCAGATAGAGCATCAGGAAGCACAGCAGGGTGATGAAGCCGAAGCCGGGCAGGCTCTTGGTATCGAAATGCCGGGTCATTTTTCGCCTCCGCTGCGGTCATTGCGCTGGAAGATCAGCAGGCCCAGCATGACCAGCACCACCAGGGTGATGGAGAGCGCGGCGCCCAATGGCCAGTTGCGGCCCTGGCCGAACTGCAGCTCGATCAGGTTGCCGATCATCAGGGTGCTGCCGCCGCCAAGGATGCGCGGGATCACATAGGTCCCCAGGCAGGGGATGAAGACCAGCGTCGCCCCCGCGATCAGGCCGGGCCGCACCAGCGGGATCACCACCCGGGTCAGCACCTGAAAGCGCGAGGCGTAAAGATCGTAGGCGGCCTCGGTCAGGCGGAAGTCGAACTTTTCCATGGTGGAATAGAGCGGCAGCACCATCAGCGGCAGGTAGACATAGGTCATGCCGACCAGGATCGCGAAATCGGTGTAAAGCAGCTGCACCGGCTGGTCGATCAGCCCCAACTTCATCAGCAGCAGGTTCACCACCCCCTCGGAACGCAGCAGCTGCTGGATCGCGAAGGCGCGGATCAGCAGGTTGGTCCAGAACGGCACGGTGATCAGCAAGAGCAGCAGCGCGCGGGTGCGCGGGCTGCGTCCGGCCATGTAGTAGGCGGTCGGGAAGCCGACGATCAGGCACAGGATCGTGGTGATCGCCGAAAGCTTGAAGCTGCGCCAGAAGATCGACAGGTGGGCATCGGCAATGGAAATCGTGCCATCGAAGATATCCTTCGTAAACAGCACGTTGAACCATCCTTCCGGAGAGAATTTCCACACCACGTCGCCGTAGTCGCCCGGCGCCAGGAAAGAGTAGATCACCACGATCGCCAGCGGTCCGACACCGGCCAGCAGCACGATCAGGAGGGCGGGAAGGCTGAGCCACCAGCGCCGGCGCACATCGGCGCGGTTCAGGGCGGTCTCGAGCTCGGTCAGGCTCTGGTCCGGCATGTTCAGTCCTTCAGGATGCGGGTGGCCTCGGATTCCAGCGTGACGCCGACCCGCGCGCCCACCGGCGGCAGCATCTGGCCGTCGGCCCGGTTCTGGCGACGCACCACCAGCGGCACGCCGCTGTCGAGGGTCAGGTGGAAATGGGTGTCCGTGCCGAAGTACACAATTTGATCAATTTTGCCGCAAAGCTGCCCGGGGGCCGGGTCGGCCAGGGCGGTGTTCTCGGGGCGCACGGCCAGGGTCACAGCGCGCCCTGCGGCCAGTGGCCGGTCGGCCTGGGCCGTAACGGTGACGCCCCCCTCCAGCGCGACCTCGACGCGGCCCGCGCCTTCGTGCACCACCCGGCCCTCCAGCAGGTTGGTCTCGCCGATGAAATCGGCGACGAAACGGTCGACGGGGTGATTGTAGATCTCGTGAGGGGTGCCGACCTGTCTCAGCGCGCCGTTCGACAGCACGGCGATCCGGTCCGACATGGTCAGCGCTTCTTCCTGGTCATGGGTGACGAAGACGAAGGTGATGCCTGTTTCCTTTTGCAGGCGCTTCAGCTCTATCTGCATGTTCTTGCGCAGTTTCTGGTCCAGCGCCGACAGCGGTTCGTCCAGCAATAGCACCGCCGGACGCGGCGCCAGGGCACGGGCCAGGGCGACGCGCTGCTGCTGCCCGCCCGAAAGCTGGGTGATCAGCTGACCGCCGCGCCCGTCCAGCTGGACCAGTGCCAGCATCTCTTCGACGGTGCGCTCGATCTCGGAGCGCGGCTTGCCCCGCATCTTCAGCGCAAAGCCGATGTTCTCGGCCACGCTCAGGTGCGGGAACAGCGCGTAGTTCTGGAAAACGGTGTTGATCGGACGCTGGTTCGGCGCCAGCCGCGCGATGTCGCGCCCGTTCAGCAGGATCTCTCCGCGGCTCGGGGTCTCAAACCCGGCGAGCATCCGCAGCAATGTGGTCTTGCCGCAGCCCGATGGCCCCAGGAGGGTGAAGAACTCATTGCCGCGAATATCGAGGTCGATATGCTCGATCGCGGTGAAGCTGCCGAAACTCTTGCCAATTCCGGAAAGAGTGATGGTCCCGTCATCCTCGGATGGGCGCGTTGTGTCCAGCATGTAAATCCCCTGATTGCCCTCGCTTCCCAAGTGCAGTCCACCGGGTGCGCGCCTGTAAAGGGCCTTGCCGTGTCAGGGTTTCATAATTTGATCAAAATGGCTCAGAGGTCCCGCAACGGGCGGTTTTTGCACAAGTCCTGAGCACCGGGCGTCCGTGCCGGACCCCGGTTTCGGACAGGGCGGTCCGAATGGGCAGGGGCGTTGCGGGGGACGGAAACGAAAAACCCCCGGCCCCGTCCGGCCGCCCCGCCAGGGGACGACCGGTCGGGAGACCGGGGGGAATTGCCGTGCGGGGCCTTGCGGCCCGGACGTGAAGCTTACCGGCCCGAGGAGGCCAGGTAGGGCACGTCGGGGCGCGGGAAGCTGGTGACGGTGAATTCGTCGTTCAGCGCCAGGTCGCGGTTTTCGCGGGCCGAGGTGTTCAGATGCGAGGCGGCGACTTCGTGGGCCGTGCCGGAGGTCACGGTCACCGTGGCCGAGGCGATGCCTTCGTTTTCCGGCGAGGCATAGACGGAGGCGGTGGGAACCTGGACGCTGCTGTAGGTGGCGTCATCGGTGTTGGCGAAAGCGGCGCCGGCAGTGGTGGCGACGATCAGGGCGGTCAGGGCAGAAGCTGCGAGTTTCATTTCGGTCATCCTTCGTGAGGGTTCTGGTGTGACGCGGTGTGTTGCGTCTTGTGAAGCCTAGATAGCCCCAGCACCGACGGAGGATTAGACGCTCTTCATTGTCTTCTGTTTTTCACAAAATAGCACAAATGACACAAATTAACTGCGTGTTGTTCATCTGCGCACCATATTGATGCCAAAGGAGGGGTTTTACAAGGGATCCGGTGCCCCAGAGGGGGCATTGGTCGGTGCCGGCAGGGCCTCCAGCACCGCCGTGGAGGTTGTGACGGCGCCGAACAGCCCGTGATCGCGCAGGGTCAGGTTGAGGATCGTGGCGTGATGGGCGGTCAGGACCGAGGCCGTGCAATCCTCCAGCAGCAGGCAGTCGTAGCCGCGATCGCAGGCCTCGCTCATGGTGGTGTGCACGCAGCAATCCGAGGTCACGCCGGCAAAGACCAGGTTGCGGATGCCCCGCCGGCGCAGCAGGTGATCCAGGTCGGTGGCGTGGAAGGCACCCTTGCCGGGCTTGTCGATCACCGGCTCTGTGGGCAGTGGCACAAGTTCTGGCACGATCTGCCAGCCGGGTTCGCCCCGCGTCAGCATCCGCCCGCAGGGGCCGGGGCTGCCGATCTCGGCCCCCGCGCGCGCCGAGCGCCAGCGCTTGTTGTCGTTCAGGTCGCTCAGATCGGGGCGGTGCCCCTCGCGGGTGTGCAGGATGAAGTGGCCGGCCGCGCGGAAGGCCCGAAGCACCCGGCGGGTCGGGGCGATGGTGGCCTGAAGCAGGGCGAAATCCGATCCCGCCTGATGGGCAAAGCCGCCCTCGCCGCAGAAGTCGATCTGCATGTCGATCAGGATCAGCGCGGTATCGGCGGGGCCGGGCGTGCCGGACAGGGGCCAGTCGTAGGGGCGGGCGGGGACGGTCACCGGGGGTCCTCCAGCGCGGCCAGCAGATCGGCGCTGCGTCCGACCGATCCCCACAGCCCGCCGGCCAGCGCGAACATGCGGATCTGTTCGGCGTGCTGGGCGGGGCTTGTGCTGGCGCAGAGATCCTCCAGCACGAGGCATTCGTAGCCGCGGTCATTGGCCTCGCGCAGGGTGGCCTGGACCATGCCGTCGGTCAGCGCGCCGGCCAGCACCAGATTGCGCAGGCCGCGCAGCCGCAGCAGGGCATCAAGGTCCGTGCCGTAGAAGCCGCTGCGCCCGGTGACCTCGATGATGTCCTCTCCGGGCAGGGCGGGCAGCACCAGATCAGTTCCGGGCGCGCCACGCACCAGATGGCGCCCCAGCGGACCGGGGTGGCCGATCTCGGCGCCCATCCGGGCCGAGCGCCAGCGCTTGGTCTCGGGCAGGTCGTTCAGGTCGGGGCGGTGCCCCTCGCGCAGGTGCAGCACGGCCAGCCCGGCGCGGCGCAGCGCCGAGAGCGTGCTGCCCAGCGGCGCGCTCAGGGCGGCCAGCGGCGCGATGTCATGGCCCGCGCAGTCCAGCCAGCCCCCGGCGCAGAGGTAATCGCGCTGCATTCCGATCACCAGAAGGGCGGTGTTGTCGGGGCGCAGGTCACCGTCGAAGGGCCAGGGATAGAGGCCGGGCACCGGCCCGGCCTGCGGGCCGCCGGTGCCGGAGGGATCGGCAGGGGTCATGGGCGCACGCCTTTCCGTCAGGATGCTGCGAGGTTACTGCCCGGTTTTCCCGAAAACAACATTATACAACATTTTCGAACACAGCTTTGCTTGCAGTGCCTGCTGAACCGGCTTAGCCTGCCTGAAGAGTGCATATTTCCCGGGGCTCTACCGGGCTCCGCACGCAAATCACAAAATCGAACACAGCGGAGCACGCCCATGTCCGAGATCGAGTTTCGCGGGGTCACGAAAAGCTATCCCGACGGCTATACCGCCATTCGCGGCCTCGACATGACGATCCGCGAGGGCGAGTTCCTGGTGCTGGTCGGCCCCTCGGGCTGCGGCAAGTCGACGGCGCTCAGGATGATTGCAGGGCTGGAGGAAATCTCGGGCGGGGACCTGATGATCGGGGGCGTCCGCTCCAACGATCTGGCGCCCAGGGACCGCGATATCGCGATGGTGTTCCAGAGCTACGCGCTTTATCCGCATCTGACGGTGGCGCAGAACATCGGCTTCGGGCTGAAGGTGCGCGGCATGGCCAAGGCCGAGATCGCCGCGCGGGTGCAGGAAACCGCCCGGCTGCTGGAACTGGACGCGCATCTGGCGCGCAAGCCCGGGCAGCTGTCGGGGGGGCAGCGGCAGCGGGTGGCGATGGGCCGGGCGCTGGTGCGCACGCCGCAGGCCTTCCTGATGGACGAGCCGCTGTCGAACCTCGATGCGCGTCTTCGGGCGCAGATGCGGGCGGATGTGGCACGGCTTCAGCGGGCCTCGGGGGTGACGACGGTCTACGTGACCCATGATCAGGTCGAGGCGATGACCATGGGCGACCGGGTGGCGGTGATGAATGCCGGAGAGCTGTTGCAGCTGGACACGCCGCGCCGGCTTTACGATGCCCCGGCGGATCTGTTCGTGGCCAGCTTCATCGGCACGCCGCCGATGAGCTTTCTGTCCGGCACCATCGAAGGCGACCGGCTGCGCACCGGGCAGGCCGAGATCGCGCTGCCCCGGCCGCCGCGCCCGGGCCCGGTGATCGCGGGCATCCGTCCGGAGGCGCTGGTGCAGGATGCGGAGGGGCCGCTGCACGGAGAGGTCGCCTTCGTCGAGGATCTGGGGGCAAGCCTTCTGGCCCATGTCGCCCTGCCGGAGGGAGCGCTGGTGCGCGGACAGGCCGATCAGGACGGCGCCGACCTGTCGGCGCTGCGGCTCAGGGTCTCGCTTCCGGCGACGGCGCCGCTGCGTCCGGGCACGCCGATCCGGCTGACCCCCGATGCCGCGCGGCTGCATTTCTTCGACCCCGCGACCGGCAAGCGGATCTAGTGGATGCCCCGGGTCAGCCCCTGCACGAAGTAGCGGTTCAGCCCCAGCACGATGACGACGATCGGCAGGGTCGAGAAATGCGCCAGCGCCCCCAGCGTGCCCCAGGTGATGTCCTTGGTGCCGTAGGCTGACAGAAGCGCCACCGAAATCGGCTTGTCCTCCAGCCGGGTCAGGAACATGGCGAACAGGAAATCGTTCCACGAGAACAGGATGCAGAACATCACCGCGGCGATGATGCCGGGGCGCACCGCCGGCAAGGCGATCTTGAAGAAGGCGCCGAACTGGGTGCAGCCATCGGTCATCGCGGCCTCTTCCAGCTCTTTCGGGAGGCTGCGGAAGTAGGAGAACATCATCCAGGTGACGAAGGCGGCGTTCAGCGTGGTGTTGATCAGCGCGACGCTGATCCACTGGCCCAGCAAGCCGATGTCGCGCATCATCAGGTAGAAGGGGATCAGCGTCGCCGCCGGGGGCACCATGCGGATCGCCATGAAGAAATAGGCCAGCCCCATCGCCCAGCGGCTGCGCGCGCGTGCCAGCGCATAGCCCGCCGGCACCCCCACCAGCAGCGACAGCAGCGCCGAGGTCCCGGCGATCTTCAGGCTGTTGATCAGCAGCGCCGGCACGTCGAAGAGCGTCAGAACCTTGCGGAAATTCTCCAACGTCGGGGAAAAGAGCAGGGTGGGCGGGATGGCGAAGATGTCGCGCCCGGGCTTGTAGGCGGTGGCCGCCAGCCACAGGAAGGGCACCAGCGCCAGCACGATGGCCAGGCTGACCACGAGGCGCTCCATCCGGATGCTGCGGCGGTCCGAGGCGATCATCCGTTGGCTCTCCGGTCGGCGCGGCGGATGACGGCGATCAGCCCGCCCGCGATCAGCGCGATGCACAGCAGCGTCACGTTGCCCAGCGTCGAGGCGGCGCCGATGTCGAAGAACTGAAGCCCCTCCTTCACCGCCTGAAGCATCAGCGTGTTGGTGCTGTTGCCGGGGCCGCCGCCGGTGGTGACATAGACGCTGTCAAAGACCCGGAAGGCATCGACCGAGCGGATCATCAGCGCCAGCAGCACTGCCGGCAGCATCAGCGGCAGCACGATCAGGCGCACCCGCTGCCAGCCCGTGGCGCCATCGGTGCGCGAGGCCTCAAGGATGTCGGAGGGCAGGGATTTCAGCCCCGCCAGCAGGATCAGCGCCATCATCGGGGTCCATTCCCAGACATCGATGGCGATCAGCGTGGCCAGCGCGCTGTGCGGATCGGCCAGCAGGCCGCGCGGGTCGCTCAGGCCCCAGTGCGCCAGCCAGTAGCCCAGCAGCCCGAAATCGGGCAGCAGCAGCGCCCGCCAGATCAGCCCGACCACCAGCGGCGTAATCGTCACCGGCACCAGCACCAGCGCCAGGGCGATCCGGTTGAAGCGGCTGTCGCGCCAAAGCGCCAGCGCCAGGCCAAAGCCCAGGACCAGCTCGATCGTGACGGCGGCGGCGGTGAAGATCACGGTGTTGACGAAGGCGGCGCGGTTGGCGGGGGTGTCGAAGACCTCAAGGTAGTTCTGAAGCCCGACGAATTTCGTGCGGTGGGGCTTCAGCAGGTTGTAGTCGAAGAGGCTGAAATACATGCCCTGAAGGATCGGCCAGACCGCCACCACAAGGATATAGGCCAGCGCCGGGGCCGCCATGGCGACCAGGAACCAGCGCCGCCGCTGGTAAAAACCCAAGGGGCTCAGCGCGCGCGCGGGCACCGGGAGGGACAGGTCGCTCATGGGGACTCCTTCAGGCGGGGCGGGGGCCGCAGGGCCCCCGGGCGGGACCTCAGAAGAGGTCCAGCGCCTCTTTCTGCGCAGCGTCCAGCGCCGCCTTCGGATCCTCGTCGCCCACCAGAACGGCGTTCACCGCGGTGCCCAGCAGGTCCTGGATCTCGGGGTATTCGGGGATGCGCGGGCGGTAGCTGCCATCGCCGTTCTCAAAGGTCTTCTCGAGGATCGGCAGGAAGGGGAACTTGGCCTTCAGCTCGGGGTCGGCCATCTCGGATTTCCTCAGGAACGAGCCCGAGCCCTTCAGGATCATCTCCTTGTGGACGGGTTTCGAGGTCATCCACTTGATGTATTCCCAGGCGGCCTCCTTCTGCTTTTCGGAGATGCCGGCGTTGATGGCGATGCCCCAGCCGCCGACCCCGTAGGAGGGTTCCTCGGTGTTCTCGGAGGGCGCCAGCGCGATGCCCACAGTATCGACCACCTTGGAGGAGGCGGGATCGTAATAGCCGGGTGCGCCCACCGACCAGGTCTGCATCATCGCCGCGATCCCCTGGCGGAAGCTTTCCTCGCGCCCGCCCCAGTCGTAATTCGCCGCCCCCGGAGGCGCGGCCTTGTCGAACAGTTCCTTGTAGACCTGAAGGCTGTGGATATTGGCGTCGGAGTTCAGGTCCGGCTTGCCGTCCGGCCCCATGATCGCGCCGCCCATCTGGGCGTTGTACTGCATCCAGTCCTGCGCCCCGGCGGCGCCCTTCTGGCCGTTGGCGACGAAGCCGTAGACGCCGGCCGCGGGGTCGGTCATCTTCAGCGCGGCGGCGGTGAATTCCTCGGGCGTGGTCGGCACGCCCAGGCCGGCCTTCTCAAGCAGATCCTTGCGATAGGCCAGCACGTTGGCATAGCCGGCGAAGGGAAAGGCCACCTGCTTGCCGTCGTATTGCCCAAGCGCCTGCATCAGCACGGGATAGATGTCGTCGGTGTCGATCTCGTCCTTGTCGCGGGCGATCCAGTCGGTCAGATCGACGGTATAGCCGTTCTCGGCATATTGCCCGGCCCAGACGATATCCATGGTCACCAGGTCGTAGCTGCCGGTCTGGCCGACGAAATCGGCGGTGGTCTTGGTCAGCAGCGAACCGTAGTCGAGGATGTCGACCTTCAGCTTGGCGCCGGTGGCGGCTTCGAATTCGGGGGCCATTTCGGCCAGGACGGCGGCGAACTGGTCGTTCTGGGAGGCCAGCGTCAGCGTCACCCCCTTGAGCGACTGATCGGCGAGCGCCGGTGCCGCAAGGGCCGCGACCGAGGCCGACGCCAGGGCGAGGCACCGGAGAGAGGACAATCTTTTCATCTGAACTTCCCTGTTGCTGTGGCGCCCGCAGGCGGGCGGGATCGCGTTTCTTCTTGTTTGTTTTTGGGACATCCTGCCCCAATACGAACAAAAGCACACATATGCGAACTTGACAAAGGCCAAAAATTTTCGACACAAAACATAACTGAACATTTCCGCGGGGGAGCCGAAACAAGCGGCGACCGCATAAATTTCCATCACGCAACCGTCATCCGGGGCCGGGACGTTCCGGCGGGATGCAGGATTTCAGGACTTTTGCACCATGTCGCAGCAGGGGAAAGAGGCAGATTGTCCGGCGCTGAGCGCTCTGGAGGCCCGCATCCCGGTCGAGCTGGAGCAGGTCCAGGCGCTGCCCGATCCCTGGATCGACGGGGCCTCGGGGCAGGTGCCGGTGGTGATCTGCGGGGCGGGCATGTCGGGGCTGGGGCTGGCCTTTGCGCTGCGCCGCGCGGGCGTTGCCGATGTGCGGGTGATCGATGCCCGGCCCGCCGGACGGGAGGGGCCCTGGATCACCTCGGCGCGGATGAAGACCCTGCGCTCGCCCAAGCATCTGTCCTCGCTCGACCTCGGGATCCCCAGCCTGACCATGCGCGCCTGGTACGAGGCGCGCTACGGTGCGCCCGCCTGGGCCGCGCTGGAGCGCCCCAGCAAGGAGGACTGGATGCGCTACCTGCTGTGGTTCCGCCGGGTGAGCGGGATCGCGGTGCAGAACGACACCCGGCTTTGCGCCATTGCCCCGGCGCAGGGCGGGCTGCGGCTGACGCTTGAGGGGCCCGAAGGCGTGACGCAGCTTGGCGCCGCGCGGCTGGTGCTGGCGACCGGGCTGGATGGCGGCGGCGGGCCGCATGTCCCGCCCGAGGTCGCCCGTGCCCTGCCGCGCGCGCGCTACACCCATTCCGCGGAAGAGGCCGAGGACGGGCGCCTGAAGGGGCTGCGGGTCGCGGTGCTGGGCGGGCAGACCTCGGCCTTCGACTGGTCGGTGACGGCGCTGGAGCAGGGCGCCGCGCAGGTGGTCCAATTCGGGCGCGAGGCCCATCTGCCGCGCACCGAGGCGCTGGCCTGGATGGCATTCCCCGGCTTCATGACCAGCTTTCCCGATCTGCCGCCCGAGGTCCGCTTCCGCTTCATGCAGCAGTATTTCCGCTGCAAGATCCCGCCCACCCAGGACCAGTACGACCGTGCCATCGGCGATCCGGCCTTTCGCTACCTGCCCGGCAGCGGGACCTGCCGTTTCGCCATGGAGGGGGCGCAGATCCGCATCGCAAACGCCCATGGCACCTTCCATGCCGATCACCTGCTACTGGGCACCGGCTATCGCTACGATCCCGCCCTGCGGCCCGAGCTGCACAGCCTTCAGGGGCTGTTCACCACCTGGGGCACGCGCCTGCCCGAGGCCGCCGCCGATCCCTTCATCGCCGCCCACCCCTACCTTGGCCCGGGGTTCGAGCTGCTGCCGCAGGCGCCCGGCGCCGACTGGATCACGCGGGTACATCTTTACAATGCGGCGGCGCTGCCCAGCCTCGGCCCGATCAGCAACGGCATCACCGGGTTCCGCTACGGGGTGCCGCGTCTGGTGCGGGCGCTGGTGACGGGCTTGTTCGCGGCGCGGGCGGATGCTTTCCTGTCCGCGTTCGAGGCTTTCGAGGCCCCGCATTTCGATCCCCGCCCGCCCCGCGAAAGGAGCGCCTGATGACTCTCTCCGACACGCTGGACCGCGCCCGCACGGATTCGGTCGAATTCCCGACCATGCTGGCCAACCATGCGCCGATGGTGCTGGTGGCGCTGAAGCGGATGGGCGCCTCTGAGGCGCGGCGCGCGGCCTGGTACGAGGGGTATCGCGCCAGCCATGCGCTGCCTGCGCCGCCACCGCCCGTGGCGCCTCTGACCCGTGCCACCTGGACCGAGGCCCTGGGTGATCGCAGCCGAGAGACCGACGCCCGCGCCTTCTTCCGCGCCGAGGTCGCGCGGATGGGCGTCGATGCCTGCCTGCGGCTTTACCTGCCGCGGCTGGCGCCGGGGATGGCCGGATCGGCGCTGCATCCGCTGATGCGGCTGGCCTATGCGCTGATCGATGGTGATGCCCCGGCGGTGGGCGATGCGCTTGGCTACTGGGTCTGCACCTATCTGGCGGTGCCGCGTGCGGCTGGTGGGCCGGTTACCTCGGATCCGGTGGAGGTTCTGGCCGGGGTCGCTGCTCTGCCCGGGGTGCGCGACTACCGGGTCGAGATCGATCTGCTGTGGAAGAACATCGAGGCGGTCTCGGCCCTGCCGGGCTTTGCCGATCTGGCGGGGCAGATGCAGCCCTGCCCGCAGGCGGCGCGGCGGATGGCGCGGGCGGCGCTGGCGCTTTATGCCGGGACGATGGATTTCTCGGCCCTGCACGCGGTGACCGGGCTGCACTGGCTGCGCCTGCTGCGGCCCCATGTCGATGATCCGGAGGCGCTTTATCCGCAGTTCTGGGCGGTGATCGCGGCGCTGGTGCCGAAGATCGGCTTTCCCGATCTGCCCTGTGCCGAGACCCTGGCCCGCTTGCGCGCCCTACAGGCCCCCGACTGGCCCGAGATCTTCGCGACCGCCTGCGCCTCGGAGGATGAGCACGACATCAGCCTGACCTATTCCGCCGCGCAGGAAGAAGCCGTCTGGGGCGATCCGCTCTACCGCGTGGTGGCGGCGCGGCGGGTGGGGCTGCTGCCATGCTGATCCGGGATGTGCGCATCGATGGTCGCCGCGTCGACCTGCGGCTGCGCGACGGCCTGATCGTGGAAACCGGCCCGGGGCTGGACGCGGCCGAGGGCGAGGCGCTGCTGGAGGGGCAGGGCCGTCTGGCGCTGCCCGCGCTGGTCGATGGCCATGTGCATCTGGACAAGACCCTGATCGGGCTGCCTTTCATTCCCCATATCCCCGGCACGACCATCGCCGCGCGCATCGCCGCCGAACGGCATCTGCGCCGCAGCGTCGCCCTGCCGGTGGCGGACCGCGCCCGCGCCCTGATCGCGCGGCTTTCCGCTCTTGGCACAGTGGCGCTGCGCAGCCATGTCGATATCGACCCCGAGGTCGGGCTGGACAGCCTGCACCAGATCCTGGCCCTGAAGGCGGAACTGGCCGGTGTGATGCAGATCCAGACCGTCGCCTTCCCGCAATCGGGCATCCTGCGCGAACCGGGCACGGCGGCGCTGCTGGAAGAGGCGGCGAAGGCGGGGGTGGACCTGATCGGGGGCCTCGATCCGGCGGGGATCGATGGCGATATCACCGGCCATCTGGACACCATCTTCGGCCTTGCCGAACGGCACGGGCTGGGCCTCGACATCCATCTGCACGACGGCGGAGAGCTGGGCGCGCACGAGCTGTCGCAGATCGCGCGGCGCACCGCGCGCGCCGGGCTGTCGGGCCGGGTCAATGTCAGCCATGCCTTCTGTCTGGGCGCGCTCAGCCCCGATGCTTTCGCGCGGATCGCGGCGGAGTTGGCAGAGGCGGGGGTCAGCATCATGACCTCGGCGCCGGGGCCGGTGCCGATGCCGCCGGTGAAGGCCCTGCGCGCTGCCGGTGTCACCGTCTTTGCCGCCAATGACAACATCCGCGACGCCTGGTCGCCCTTCGGATCGGGCGATCTGCTGGAACGCGCGGCGATCCTCTGCGACCGGCAGGATTTCCGCGCCGATGCGGATCTGGAGCTGGCGCTGGATCTGGTCAGCACCGTGCCCGGCGCCGTGCTGGGGCGTCCGCGTGCGGACCTGACCCCGGGGGCGCTGGCCGATCTGATGCTGGTCCCCGCCGGATCGCGGGCCGAGGCCGTCGCCGCCCGCCCCCCGGAGCGTCTGGTGATCAAGGGGGGGCGCGTGGTGGCGGGCGCTCAGGTCATGTAGACGCCGCCGGTGACGTTGATCGCCTGGCCGGTCATGAAGCGCGCGCTTTCGGAGCACAGGAAGACCACCACGCCCGCCACGTCCTCGGGCGTCTCGATCCGGCCAAGGGGCGTCTGGGCGATGTAATCGGCCTCGACCGCTTCGGGGGTCATGCCGCGCAAGGTGGCCTCCCAGCCGATCTCGCGCTCCTGCATGGAGGTGCGCACGAAGCCCGGGCAGACCGCGTTCACCCTGATGCTCAGCGGCGCCATTTCCCGTGCGAGTGCCTGCGTCCAGCCCACCACCGCGAATTTCGAGGCCGAGTAATGCGCCAAGAGCGGCGCCCCCACCTTGGCCGCCAGCGAGGCGGTGTTGACGATGGTCCCATGCCCCTGCGCCGCGAAGATCTGCCCGGCGATCTGGTTCGCCAGGAAGACGCCCCGGGTGTTCACGTCCATGTTGAAGTCCCATTCCGCATCGGTGATCTCCAGCGCGCGGGCCATCGACGACACGCCCGCATTGGCGATCAGGATGTCGAGGCCCCCCATGGTGTCGAGTGCCGCTTTAACCGCCGCCTCGACCGAAGCGCGCTGACGCACGTCGACGGGCAGGGCGAAGGCGTCTCCGGGCAGGCTGTCTGCCACCGCCTGCGCGGCCTCCGGGTTCAGGTCCGCCAGCGCCACCCGCACCCCCTGCGCCGCCAGGGCCGTGGCGATCGCCCGCCCGATTCCGCTGGCCGCCCCGGTGACAAGCGCCCGCTGACCTGACAAATCGGGGAAAATTGAGGCGGGCAGGCTGTGGGGGGACATGGCAATCTCCTATGCTGAACACAAACAAACAAAAACTAACATCAATCGCAATGAAATTGTTTGAATTTCGGCGGTGCCACGGTTATGCGGGTATAAAAGGAACATTGCGAACATGAGCAGGTCGGAAAGCGAACATAAGCCGGTGGAACGGGCGAAGATCCCGGCGCAGGTCCGGCTGGCGGCGATCCTGGAGCGTCTGCGCGCCGGCGGCTCGGTGACCGTGACCGAGATCGCCCGTGATTTCCACGTCTCGGACATGACCGTGCGCCGCGACCTGAGCGAGCTGGAGCGCGAGGGCCTGCTGGAGCGCGTCCATGGCGGCGCCGTGCTGCTGAGCGAGGGGCCGCTGTCGGTGATCGACGATGTGGAGCCGCGCTTTGGTGCCCGCGCCGTGCACATGAGCGCCGCCAAGACCGCCATCGCGCGGGAAGCCGCGCGGCTGGTCGCGGGCTACCGCACCGTGGCGATGGACGTGGGCACCACCACCCATGCGGTGGCGCAGATGATGGAGGTCACCAGCCGCTCGCGCATCTTCACCAATTCGCTGCGCGTCGCCGAGGCGCTTTCGCCCACCCAGGCCGAGGTCTACGTGCCGGGCGGTCGCGTGCGCCCCGACGAGATGTCGATCACCGGCCCCCAGGCCGTCGAATATTTCGAGAAGCTGCATTTCGACGTGGCGCTGCTGGGGATCTCGGGGCTGACGGGCGAGGGGCTGTTCGATTACTCGATGGAGGACAGCGAGCTGAAGCGCGTCTATGTCGCGCGCTCGGCCACCCGGGTGGTGCTCTGCGACAGTTCCAAGTTCCGCCGCATGTCGCTGACCAAGGTCTGCGATCTGTCCGACGTGCAGCTGCTGATCACCGATGCGGCACCGCCCGCCGATCTGGCCCAGGCGCTGGAGCGCGCCGGGGTCGAGATCCGCATCGCCCCCTGACGGATTCCCTCAAGCCCTTTCCAGGAGCCCCAGATGATCTTTGACTTTTTCGGCGAGACCTCGAAGGCCGTGATTTCCATGGCACATATCGGCGCGCTGCCGGGATCGCCGCTGTATGATGCGGACCGGGGCATGGACGGGCTGATCGAGGACGTGGCGGCGGATGTCGAACAGCTGCAGGCGGGCGGCGTCGATGCGATCATGTTCGGCAATGAAAACGACCGCCCCTATGTCTTCAAGGGCACGCCCGAAAGCATCGCCGCGATGACCGTGGTGGTGCAGGCGATCAAGCCGCTGCTGAAGGTGCCCTTCGGGGTCAACTACCTGTGGGATCCGCAGGCGACGGTGGCGATCGGGGCGGTGACGGGCGCTTCCTTCGTGCGCGAGATCTTTACCGGTGTCTTCGCCTCCGACATGGGCGTCTGGCAGCCCGACTGCGCCGCCGCCGCCCGCCTGCGCAGCACGCTGAAGCGGCCCGACATGAAGATGCTGTTCAACATCAACGCGGAATTCGCCCATTCCCTCGACCAGCGCCCGATCGAGCTGCGGGCGAAATCGGCGGTCTTCTCCTCGGTCGCGGATGCGATCCTGGTCTCGGGGCCGATCACCGGGCAGCCGGCGGATGCCTCGGACCTGCGCAAGGTCTGCGAAGCGGTGAGCGACGTGCCGGTCTTTGCCAATACCGGCGTCAATATCGACAACGTGGCCGATGTGCTGGCGGTGGCCTCGGGCTGCGTGATCGGCACCCATTTCAAGGTCGATGGCGACACCTGGAACAAGGTCGATGGCGACAGGGTAAAGCGCTTCATGGACAAGGTTGCGACCCTGCGCTGAGCCATGGCAATGTTCCTGGGCCTCGATATCGGCACGACCTCGACCATCGGGATGTTGGTGGAGCTGCCGGGCCGCGTGAAGGCGCTGGCCTCGCGCCCTGTCACGCTGCATTCCGACCACCCCGGCTGGGCCGAGGAGGACCCCGAACAGTGGTGGGCCAATGTCTGCGCGCTGGTGCCCGATCTGCTGGCGCAGGCGGGCGGGGGCCGGATCGCGGCGGTGGGCGTTACGGGGATGCTGCCGGCGGTGGTGCTGCTGGATGAAGACGACCGGCTGATCCGCCGTTCGATCCAGCAAAGCGACGGTCGCTGCGGCGCCGAGGTGGCCGAGATGCGCAAGCAGATCGACGAGGCCGCCTTTCTGCACCGCGCCGGCAACGGGGTGAACCAGCAGCTGGTGGGGGCGAAACTGCGCTGGCTGGCAAGGCACGAGCCGGAAAACCACGCCCGCATCGCGACCGTCTTCGGCAGTTACGATTACGTCAACTGGCGGCTGACCGGCGCGAAGCGGATCGAACAGAACTGGGCGCTGGAGGCCGGTGTGGTCGATGTCGCCTCCGGCACGGTTGATCCGGAATTGGCCGCGATGACCGGCGTGCCCTTTGCCGCCCTGCCGCCCCGGTCCCGCTCGACCGAGGTGATCGGCCATGTCACCGCCGAGGCTGCCCTTCAGACCGGTCTGGCGGAGGGCACGCCGGTGATCGGCGGGGCGGCGGACATGATCGCTTCGGCCTATGGCGCCGGGATCCGGTCGGCGGGGGATGTGCTGCTGAAATTCGGCGGCGCCGTCGACATCCTGACCGCGACCGAGCGCGTGGCCCCCGATGCGCGGCTTTACCTCGATGACCATCTGGTGCCGGGGCTGATGATGCCCAATGGCTGCATGTCGACGGGCGGATCGGTGCTGAACTGGTTCGTCGCCACCTTCTGCAAGGGGATCGAGGCGCCGGGCGGCAACCTGCATGGCTGGCTGGATGCCCGGGCGGCAAAGCGGCCCGCGGGCGCCGATGACCTGCTGGTGCTGCCCTATTTTCTGGGCGAGAAGACCCCGATCCACGACCCTGCCGCCCGGGGCGTGATCGAGGGGCTGACCCTGTCCCATGACCTTGGGCACCTCTGGCGCGCGGTGCTGGAAAGCTACGCCTTCGCCCTGCGCCACCATGTCGAGGTTTTGCGCGACATGGGCCACCCGGCGACGCGTTTCGTCGTCTCGGACGGCGGTGCGGCCTCGGATGTCTGGATGCAGATCGTCGCGGATGTGTTGCAGGCCCCGGTGCAGCGCCTTCAGGGGCATCCCGGTTCGGCCCTTGGGGTGGCGCTGACGGCGGCGGTGGCGGTGGGGCAGGCGGATTGGGACGCGGTGACGGGCTTTGTGAAGACCGGCGCGGTGATCGCCCCCGATCCCTCCCTTGCCGCCCGCTACGACCGCGCCTATGCCCGGTTCCATGATCTTTACGCCCGTCTGAAGGGCTTTCACGGCTGAGGAGGCCCCGATGCACGCTCCCTTCATCCTCGACAACGTGCGGCTTGCGGACGGAGAGGTCCTGTCGATCCGGATCGAGGACGGCGTGATCGCCGCCATGGGGCAGGGGCTGGCGGAGGGGCCGGAGCGTTTCGACGCGCAGGGCGCGCTGCTGTCGCAGGGGTTCACCGACGCGCATGTGCATCTCGACAAGGCGCTGCTGCTGGAGCAATGCCCGATCTGCGAGGGCACGCTGCCCGAGGCCGTCCGCCTGACCGCCGCCGCCAAGCGCAGCTTCACCGAAGAGGATGTCCATGCCCGCGCCTCGCGGGTGATCGAGATGGCGGTGCGCGCCGGCACCCAGAGGATGCGCTCTTTCGTGGAGGTCGATCCCCGGGCCGGCCTGCGCAGCTTTGCGGCGCTGAAGCGGCTGAAGGCGGACTGGGCGGACCTGATCGACCTGCAGCTGTGCATCTTTGCCCAGGAAGGCCTGACCCAGGAGATGGAGACCTACGCCCTGATCGACCGGGCGCTGGCCGAGGGCGGCGATCTGGTGGGCGGCTGCCCCTACACCGATGCGGATCCGGTGGCGCATGTGTCGCTGATCTTCGATCTGGCCGAGCAGCACGACGTGGACGTGGATTTCCACGCCGATTTCGACCTTGATCCCGAAGGCTCGATCCTGCCCGAGATCATTGCCCAGACCCTTGCGCGCGGCTGGCGGGGGCGGGTGGCGGTGGGCCATGCGACGAAATTCGCGGCCTTTTCGCCCGAGCGGCGGGAAGCGCTGGCCCGCCAGATGGCCGGGGCCGGAATCGCGCTGGTGGTGCTGCCGGCGACCGACAGTTTCCTCAATGGCGACCGGCGCGATCCGCTGCGGCCCCGGGGGCTGGCGCCGGCGCATCAGATCGCGGGCTTCGGCACCACCGTCGCGCTGGCCACCAACAACGTGCAGAACCCCTTCACCCCGCATGGCGATGCGGCGCTGCTGCGGATGGCGAACCTTTATGCCAGCCTCGATCAGCTTGCGTCGGAGGGAGAGATGGCGGCGGCCTTCGGCATGATCACCACGGCCCCGGCACAGATCCTGCGGGCATCGGTGCCGATGCTTGCCGTGGGGGCGGCGGCGGATTTCGTTCTGCTGGGTGCCGAGAGCCCGGCCCATGCGGTGCGCACCAACGCCCCGGTGCGCGCGGTGGTGCGTGGCGGCGTGCTGCGGCTCTGGGCGCCGGCGCCGCCCCTGGTGCGCGGCTAGGTCAGGTCGGGACGCTCTGGGCGGGCACATGGCCCAGGGCGGCGGAAATCTCCTGCCCGGTGGCCAGCAGCAGGTCGATGTAATCGGCCCGCCGCGCCTCGTCGAAGCGGAAGATCGGGAAGGCGATCGAGATCGCGCCGACCGAGCGGCCCAGATGGTTCAACAGCGGCACCGCCATGCAGCGCACGCCCGCTTCGCTTTCCTCGATCTCCTCGGCAAAGCCCCGGCTGCGGGTCAGCGCCAGCTGGTCGCGCAGCACCTGCGGATCGGTGATCGTGTTGGGGGCGCGGCGGCTCAGCTCCATGGCGGCGATGCGCTCCTCGATCTCAGAAGGGTCACGGAAGGCCAGCAGCGCCTTGCCGAGCGAGGTCGAGTGCAGCGGGTTGCGCATCCCGATGGTCGATTTCATCGACAGGCTGTAGACCGAGGGGTAGCTGTGCACGTAGACGACCCGCTGGTCATGGGACTCCAGCAGCCCGAGGTTGATGGATTCCCCCGTCGCGCGCGACAGCTTGCCCATGCCCGCATCGGCCACCTGCACGATGTCGCCATCCTGCTTCAGCGCCCGCGCCGCGACCGAGAACAGCTTGAGCGTCAGGCCGTATTTCTCGGTCTCGGGGTCCTGGGTGACATAGCCCAGATCGACCATGGTCTGCAGCAGCCGGTGCGTCGTGCTTTTCGAGGTCATGGCGTGCTGGGCGATGGTCGCCAGGCTTGCCGTATCGTCCTCGGACAGGGTCTCGAGCACTGAAAACACCTTCAGCACCGAGGCGACATTCTCGGATTTCTGGAGATTCGCAGCCATGGTTTCCATTTCTGTTTTTATGGAATTGCATTTTGTTTTTTTGAACCGCGCTTGTCAAGAAGCCTGAGCGAATGCGGCCATCATGCTGATATATCGTGATTAATTTAAGAAATGCGCCGCCAATCAACCCTCTTGCCTCGGGGGGCGACTCTGTGCTTACATGTTTTCGGAACGCTATTCCGAAAATTTCGATAGCGGAGGGAGGACATATGAAAGACGCGACGGGGATGCATCCGCTCCTGCGCCAGAAGGATCACGCCATTTCGCGGGCCGAGGTCTGCGCGCTGATCGACCGGCTGACCGACAACCTGATCCATATCGAGGACACCACGGGCGAATTCCTGCTGCGGCTGGAGGACGGGAGGGTCATCGACACCAAGGGCTGGGCCGGCTGGGAATGGACCCACGGGATCGGCCTTTACGGGTTGTTCAAGTACTGGCAGCTGACCGGCAATGCCCCGGCGATGCAGATCATCCGCGACTGGTTCGCCGACCGGCTGGCCGAAGGCACGCCGACCAAGAACATCAACACCGTCGCGCCCTTCCTGACCCTGGCGGAACTGCACGCGCTGGATCCCGATCCCGCCAATGTCCCCTATCTGGAAACCTGGGCCGAATGGATCATGGCCGAGATGCCGAAGACCCGTGTCGGCGGGTTGCAGCACATCGTCTACAACTCGGTCAACGACCAGCAGATGTGGGACGACACGCTGATGATGTCGGTGCTGCCGCTGGCGCGCATCGGCCAGGTGCTGAACCGCCCCGCCTATGTCGAGGAGGCGAAGTACCAGTTCCTCGTCCATGCCCAGTACCTGATGGACACGCAGACGGGGCTCTGGTTCCACGGCTGGACCAGCGAGGGCAACCACAACTTCGCCCGGGCGCTCTGGGCGCGGGGCAACAGCTGGATCACCATCGCCATCCCCGAGTTCATCGAGATGCTGGACCTGCCCGAGAGCGATCCGATCCGCCGCCACCTCGTGGCGTTGCTGGCCCGGCAGGCCGAGACGCTGAAGGCCACGCAGGGGGAAAGCGGCCTCTGGCCGACGCTGCTGGATGATCCCGAGAGCTACGAGGAGGCCTCGGCCACGGCGGGCTTTGCCTATGGGCTGATGAAGGCGGCACGGCTGCGGCTGCTGCCGGCGGACTATCGGGAGGTGGCCGAGCGCGCCGTGCAGGGCGTCATCGCCAATATCACGCCCGAGGGCGAGCTGCGCAATGTCTCCTTCGGGACGGCCATGGGCAGCGACCTTGAGTACTACCGGCAGATCCCGCTGACCTCGATGCCCTACGGGCAGGCGATGGCGATGTTCTGCCTCTGCGAATACCTGCGCGGCTACATCTGAGCCGCGTCTATCAACGGACGGTTCTTTGGGAGGAGAGACCAGATGAACAGGATGATCACGGCGCTTGCGGCGCTCGGGCTGATGGCGGGCGCGGCCCAGGCGGAAACCCTGCGCTTTGCCTATGCCAGCAATGCCACCGCCACCAAGGAGGCCATGGCGAAATTCGGAGAGCTGGTGAAGGAGAAGAGCGGCGGCGATGTCACCGTGCAGTTCTTCCCCGACAGCCAGCTGGGCGGAGAGCGCGAGCTGGTCGAGATGGTGCAGGGCGGGATGCTCGACATGACCAAGGTCTCGGGCGGGCTGATGGAGAGCTTCGCGCCGGTCTACGGCGTCTTCTCGATGCCCTATCTTTTCGACAGCGAGGCGCATTTCTACGCCGCCATGGATGATGCCGACATCATGGAGCCGATCTATCAGGCGACGGCCAAGCAGGGGATGGTGGGGCTGACCTACTACAATTCCGGCGCCCGCAGCTTCTATACCTCGAAGGTGCCGATCAAGTCGGTGGCCGATCTGAAGGGGCTGAAGATCCGCGTCATGCAAAGCCCGACCTCGATCGAGATGGTCAAGGAGCTGGGCGCCTCGCCGATCGCGATGGGGCAGGGAGAGGTCTATACCTCGATCCAGCAGGGCGTTCTGGATGGGGCCGAGAACAACGAATACGCCCTGACCGTCGCGCGCCACGGCGAGGTGGCGAAATACTACAGCTACGACATGCACAGCCGCATCCCCGATATCGTGCTGATCTCGACCGCGACGCTGAACAAGCTCTCGGAGAAGGACCGTGCGGCGGTGATCGCGGCGGCGAAGGAGTCGACCGAGTACCAGAAGCAGCTTTGGGATACCGCCATCGAGGCTGAGAAGAAGAAGGCTCAGGATGAGTTCGGGGTGCAGTTCTTCTACCCGGACGTGGCCGAATTCCAGAAGGCCGTGCAGCCGATGTACGAGGCGCTGAAGGCGGAGCCCGCGAAATACGCGGTCTACGAGAAGATCCGCGCCCTGGCGGGCGAGTGAGATGCGGGGACTTCGCCGCGGCCTCGATCTGATCGTGGGTACGCTGTGCTGTGTCCTGCTGGCGGGGATGGTCTGCATCCTCGCCTGGCAGGTGATAAGCCGCTACCTGCTGGATGATCCCTCGACCTTCTCGGAAGAGGCGCTGCGCTACGGGGTGATCTGGCTGTCGCTGCTGGGCGCGGCCTATTCCACCGGACGCGGCAGCCACATGGCGGTGGACCTGGTGACGGGCTTTGCCCGGGGCCGGGCGCTGCTGGCGCTGCGCTGCCTGGTGCCGCTGTCGCTTCTTGGCTTCGGGATCGTCGTTCTGGGCATCGGCGGCTGGCACGGGGTCGAGATCGCCCGGGGCCAGACCAGCGCCGTGATGCGCCTTCCGATGTCTCTGATCTATGCCAGCCTGCCGGTGAGCGGCGTGCTGATGGCGCTCTACAGCGCGCTGAACCTGGCCGACATGCTGAGCGGAACCCGGGCGCTGCCCGATCCGGTCGAGCAGGCCCTGACCGCAGGAGACTGAGACATGGCCGGACAGGCAAGCCTGCTGCTGCTGGGCACCTTCGGGGTGCTGGCGGCCCTCGGCATCCCGCTGGCGGTCAGCATCGTCGTTGCGGCGCTGGCCGCGGTGCTGATGATGGTGCCCCTCGACATGGCGCTGTTCACGGCGGCGCAGAAGATGATGGCCAGCCTCGACAGCTTCAGCCTGCTGGCGGTGCCCTTCTTCATCCTTTCCGGTGTCATGATGAACTCCGGCGGGATCGCGATCCGGCTGGTGAATTTCGCCAAGCTGATCTCGGGGCGCATCCCGGGCGCGCTGGCACAGACCAATATCGCCGGCAACATGCTGTTTGGCTGCATCTCGGGCTCGGCCATCGCGGCCTCGACCTCGATCGGGGGCGTCATGGTCCCGATGCAGGAGAAGGAAGGCTACGACAAGCGTTTCGCCGCCGCGATCAACATCGTCTCGGCGCCGACGGGGATGCTGATCCCGCCGACAACCGCCTTCATCATCTATTCGCTGGTCTCGGGCGGTACCTCCATCGCGGCGCTGTTCCTGGGCGGCGCGGTGGCGGGGGCGCTCTGGGGGATCGGGCTGATGGCGGTGACCGCCGTCATGGCCTGGCGGCGCGGCTATCGTTCCAGCGGCTCGGTCAGCCTTGGCCAGGCCGGACGCATCACCCTGGATGCCCTGCCGAGCCTGTTCCTGATCGTGCTGGTGATCGGCGGCATCACCTTCGGCATCTTCACCGCAGTCGAGGCCTCCGGCATTGCCGTGCTCTACACGCTGCTGCTGGCGCTGGTGATCCACCGCACCGTGCCGCTGCGCGCCGTGCCGGGCTTCCTGCTGGAAACCGCGCAGATCACCGGGACGATCATGCTGCTGCTGGCGGCCTCGGCCGCGCTCAGCTTTGCCATGGCCTTTACCGGCATTCCCGCCGCGATCTCCTCTCTGATCCTCGGGCTCAGCAACAACCCGGAGGTGGTGATGCTGATCATCAATGCCATCCTGCTGGTGGTCGGCTGCTTCATGGACATCGGACCGGCGATCCTGATCTTCACCCCGATCCTGCTGCCCATCGCCCAGAAGGTCGGCTACGACCCGGTGCATTTCGGCATCATCATGGTGTTCAATCTGGCCATCGGGACCATCACGCCCCCCGTCGGCACCGGCCTTTTCGTCGGCGCCTCGGTGGCCAAGGAACGGGTCGAGCGGATCATTCCCGTGCTCTGGCCCTTCTACCTCCTGCTCTTCGCGCTGCTGCTGGTCGTGACCTACTGGCCCGCGCTGACGCTGAGCCTGCCGCGCCTTCTGAACCTCTGAGGCCGCGGCCCCGGTTCCGCGCGGCCTCCCTGCCGCGCGGGCCCCAACCTGAACTGACGGAGACCGACATGCTGACCGTGGAAACCCGCCACGCCATTCACCCCGACCATGCCCGCGCCATGGACACCGCCGCCCTGCGCAGCCATTTCCTGGGCACCGGCCTGTTCGCGACCGGAGAGATCCGGCTGCTCTACACCCATTACGACCGCTTCGTGCTGGGCGGTGCGGTGCCCGGTGACGCGCCGCTGGTGCTGGATGTGGTGGCCGAGACGAAAACGCCGAGCTTCCTCGACCGGCGCGAGATGGGCATCGTCAATATCGGCGACACCGGCACGGTGACGGCGGGGGGCGAAAGCTACGAGATGGGCAAGGGCGATGTGCTGTACCTGGGCATGGGAACGGGGCCGGTGACCTTTGCCGGAGCGGGCCGTTTCTACATCACCTCCACCCCCGCCCATGCCAGCTATCCCAGCCGGCTGATCACGGTCGAGGACGCGGTGAAGGTGCAGATGGGCGCCGCCGAGACCTCCAACAAGCGGACCATCAAGCAGTTCATCCACCCCACCGTGATGGAAAGCTGCCAGTTGATCCTGGGCTATACCGCGCTTGAGGACGGCTCGGTCTGGAACACCATGCCGGCCCATACCCATGACCGCCGGATGGAGGCCTACCTGTACTGGGGTATGGCGCCCGAGGCCCGCGTGCTGCACCTGATGGGCGAACCGAGCGAGACGCGCCACCTGTTCGTGGCCAATGAAGAGGCCGTGGTTTCCCCCTCCTGGTCGATCCATTCCGGGGCGGGGATCGGGGAATATACCTTCATCTGGGCCATGGCGGGCGACAACGTGGATTACACCGACATGGACTTCCACCAGCCGGCGGATCTGGCATGAGCGACGTGTTCTCCCTGAAGGGGCGGCGCGCGCTGGTGACGGGGGCCAATACCGGGATCGGGCAGGCCATCGCGCTGGCGCTGGCGGGGCAGGGCGCGCGCGTCACCTGCGCCGGGCGGCGCAGCTGCGGCGAAACCGTCGCCGCGATCCGGGCCACGGGCGGCGAGGCCGAGGAGATGATCCTCGATTTCGCCGATCCGATGGCGGCCACCCATGTCTTCGAGGGCCAGGGCTATTCGATCCTGGTCAACAACGCCGGCATCATCCGGCGCGCCGACAGCACCGACTACCCCGAGGCCGATTGGGACGCGGTGATGGACGTGAACCTCAAGGCGGTGTTCTTCACCTGCCAGGCCTTCGCGAAGGCGTTGGTGGCCGAGGGCGCGCCGGGGGCCATCGTCAACATCGCTTCGCTGCTCTCGTTCCAGGGCGGCATCCGGGTGCCGGCCTACACGGCGGCCAAGCATGGCGTGGCGGGGCTGACCAAGATCCTGTGCAACGAATGGGCGCCCCACGGCATCACCGTCAACGCCATCGCCCCGGGCTATATCGCGACGAACAACACCGAGGCCCTGCGCGAGGATCCCGAGCGCGCCCGCGCCATCCTGGAGCGCATCCCTGCGGGGCGTTGGGGCCGCCCCGAGGATATCGGCGGCACGGCGGCCTTCCTGTGTTCCCCGGCGGCGGCCTATGTGAGCGGCGCGGTGCTGAACGTCGATGGCGGGTGGCTCGCACGATGAGCCCCCGGGTGATCTGCATGGGCGAGGCGATGGGAGAGATCGCCGCCACCCCCGCCGGGTTCGCGGTCGGGGTCGGGGGCGACACGTTCAACACCGCCGTCTATCTGGCCCGCGCCGGGGTGGATTGCGCCTTTGCCAGCGCGGTCGGCCCCGATCCCTTCGGCCAGATGATCCGCGCCCGGCTGATCGAGGAGGGCATCGACGATGCCCTGCTGTTCGACAGTGATCGCGAAACCGGGCTTTACGCGATCACCACGCGCGACGGCGAGCGCAGCTTCCATTACTGGCGCGATCATGCGGCGGCCCGCCACCTGCTGCGGGATCACGCCGGTCCGCTGGCGGCGGCAATCCCGCAGGCCGGGGTGCTCTATCTCAGCGGCATCACCGCCTGGGTGCTGGGGGCAGAAGCCGGGGCGCTGCTGGCGCTGCTTGAGGCCGCACGCGCCGCCGGTGTGATGATCGTCTTCGATGGCAATTACCGGCCCCGGCTCTGGGCCGGGCAGGAGGACCGGGCGCGCGACCTGTTCCGCCGGATCGGCGCGCTGAGCGACCTGCTGCTGCCCACCGCCGAGGACGAGGCGCTGCTTTGGGGCGATGCCGGGCCGGAGCAGAGCCTCGACCGGCTGTCAGGGGGCAGCGCGGCGCGGATCGTGCTGAAGATCGGGGCACAGGGGGCGCTTCTGCGGCAGGACGGGCGGACCCGCCACATCCCGGTGCCGGTCCCTGTGACGCCGCTCGACACGACCGCTGCCGGAGACAGTTTCAACGCCGCCTGCCTGGCGGCCCTGCTGGCCGGCGCCCCGCCCGAGGACGCGGTTCTGGCAGGCCATGCCCTGGCGGCCCGGGTCATCGGCTGTCCCGGCGCCCTGCTGCCCCGCCCGGTGCCGCGCCGCGCCGGACATGGCTGACCCCCGAAGCGCGCCCGGGGCCGGACCGCGTGTTCACGGCAGCGGGCCACCCCTGTAGAACCAGTCGATCGCCTCGGCATCGTCACAGATCTGCTGGCCCCGCGCGCGCAGATGCGCCGCGATTTCCGGGGTCATGCCGTCGTCCCGGGCATGGCCGGCCTCGCCCCTGCGGATCATCGCCCCGGAATCGAGGATCGGCACCTTTCCGGCGCTGCGGGCCTCGAACCTGGCCTCGTGCCGCTTCATCCAGTCGAAAGAGGTGTGCTCCAGGATGACCGGCCATTGCCGGTCATCGGGGCGGATCCCAAGGAAGGCCGCGAGCCGGCGGATCGATCCTTCGTGATCGCGCTTCATGTCCGAGAAATGCAGGAACAGCACGTTCGGGGCCCGGCGCAGCGGCCACCAGGCGGCCAGGAACCCGAAGAAGGCGCCCTGAAGGCCGTGGCTGTCGACGACCTCGTTGTAGAAGCTGGGAAAATCGGGGCGGCAGAGGGCCTCGCGCGGGACCTGCCAGAGCGCGTACCAGGCGTCTGAATGCTTTTCCAGGAAGGGCCGGAAGGACACCAGCGCCTCTTCGGGATTGCGGAAGATGACAACGTATTTCACCGTCCTGTCCGTGCCCGCGGGCAGGAACGGCAGGGTCGGCGGGGCGGAATGGGTCTTGAAGGCCCGGCGGCGGTCGGCAGGCATCGCCTCGACCCGGTCCAGCACCTCGCGGGGGGATTGCTCCGGATGGCCCAGGAATTCGATCCAGGGCACCTCGGCGTAGATGTCGTCGAAGGCCCGGGTGCCGCCGCGCAGCAGCTGGTGGACGATGTTCATGGTCCAGGTTGTGCCGCTTTTCGGCGGGACCGAGATCACCACGTCGCCGTCGCGCCAGTGGATGTGCTGCTGGATGTCGGGATCGATCCAGGGCGGACCGCCGGACGGCTGCGGGGTCTGGTTCATCGGGGTCCTTCCCGGTCTATGCGGCCTGAAACAGCAGGAGCGTGCCCCAGGCGATCAGCCCCACGCCCAGCACGCGGCTGACCAGCATCCCGAAGGGCAGCAGCTTTTCCAGTGCCACGATCAGGGCCAGGAAGACGATCCAGTAGAGGTTCATCACCCCGCCCACCAGCAGCAGCGCCATCAGCCCCCAGCAGCAGCCCAGGCAATAGGTGCCGTGGTCCAGCCCCATGCGCAGCGCCCCGGCCAGGCCGGGCCGGCGCCGTTCCGAAAGAAAGCGTGCGGGGCTGCGGCAATGGCTGAGGCAGGCGGCCTTCATCGGCAGGAACTGGTAGATGCCCGCCGCCAGCAGCAGCGCCCCGCCCAGACGCGTGTCGGTGAGCGTCATCATGGAGGCCGAGACCAGCCCCGAAGCTTCGAGACCCCAGTGCAGGGCGGTCGCCACGCCGCTGAAGCCGGCCCAGGCCAGCAGGTAGCCCGTCAGAAACAGCGCCGAGGCCAGCGGCAGGGCCGTGCCGCCCCGGGCATGACGGCCAAGCGCGGCATGCAGCAGCACCGTGGGGGCGGCACTTGGCAGCATCATCGCCACCATCATGATCCACCACATCAGGAAGACCAGCAGCGCATGGCGCAGCCCCCAGTCCCCGTCCGAAGCCCGTGCCATGTCCGTCATCCCCGACACCGCCGGTGCGGTCATGTCGGATGCGGGCCGATCAGCCACCCCGGCCATGGAGGTCATCTTCAGCGCCGACATCTCCATGCCGACCCCGAACAGGGTATAGAGGGACGCCAGAAGAAACAGCGTTCCCATGAGCGCGGCCAGCATCAGGCGCTCATGCGCCAGGGCGCGCTCGACCAGGGGCAGGCCGGGCATGGGCGGACCTCCGGTTCAGGCGGGTTCGAGCAGACCGGCGTTGCCGATGTGCAGGACGGCCATATGGGCGTGGCTGTCGACATTCCCGGTCAGGGATAGGTCGCCATAGGTCTTCGTGGTGGCCTTGCCGACCTCGGCCAGACGGTATTCGAAGCCCTCGGGCAGGGAAATCCGCGCCCGGTGCTCGGCGCCGGTGACGGGATTGATCAGCGGGCCCCAGTCGGTGTCGAAGACGCCGACCACCCGGGCGGTGCCAGTGCGGGCCTCGTAATCCAGAGTGATCTCGATCGGGCGGAACAGGGTTTCGCGCTTGTGCGGGCTCATGGCTGAGAAGACCCACCAAAAAGTGGCCATTTCCTCGGTGTCCCCGCCGGTGGCGATCTGTTCGAGGGCGGCGCGCTGTTCGGGCGTGGCGCGGTCGTCGATGACGGTCTGCATGGTGCCGTTGCCCTCATGCACGGCGCCGGGCCATTTGAACACCTGCGCCAGTTTCAACCCCGAGAGATCGACATCGCCGTAATGGCCCTTTTCGATGATGAAGGCCGCTGCCGCTTCGCAGGCGCCTTTCGTGGGCAGGGAGACGAATTGACAGGGACACCCGGTGTCGCAATTGCAGTTCACAAGCTCGAAGCCGTGAATTTCCCATGGAGTCATAACCTTACCCTCACGAAAACTACAAACTGTGATTAAATTGTAACAATTAATTAAGTGATTCGTCAAAATAACTTGATTGACTTCGCAAATCAGATCCCGGTTCGGAGCTGTGCGGAAGGGGGATCTCGGGGGCCTTTTGTGACCAGAAAGGTGGATGATTCCGAGGGCATGAGTTCCCTCTTTACGTGTGCATGGTTTGCGGCACGCTGCCGCTGTGAACCGGAGGGGGCGTGGCCTGGGCATCGCGCAACGGGCCGTTACTTTCAGCAGGTTTGACCATTTTTTCGGCAAATGAGATTCATTTGAGATCTGTGGACAGTTTTCCTGTTCATATGAATCGCCGCCGGAGGAAAGTATTCATATGAACACAATCCAAGCCTTGGTGATTCATCTGAATTCTTGAGGCGCCGGAGATACAACAGGGAAACACACATGTTCACGCATTCCTCTCTTGCGCGCGGTCTGGTGCTCGGCGCCGTGCTCGCAACTTCGATGCTGGCGACGGGGGCCCAGGCCGCCGACCTGCGTCTGAAATTCGCCGGCACCCTGCCGGTCGAACATCAGGGCACAAAGACGATGGAGCAGATCGCCAAGACCATCGAGGATGCCGATGTCGGCCTCAAGGTCACGGTCTTCCCCGCAAACCAGCTGGGTTCGGGCGAGGAGCTGTTCGAGGACACGATCCGCGGCAATATCGATTTCTCCATGGGCTTCATCTACGCCCACAAGGATCCCGCCTTCGAGATCGCCTCGATGCCCTACCTGGCCGGCGACTGGGACGAGATGTCGGCGGTGCTGCGCAACCCCGACAGCGCCTACAACCAGGTCATGGGCGAGCACCTGGATGCCATCGGCCTGCACCTGCTGCAGAACAACCCGGAAGGCTTTGCCAACGTGCTTTCCACCAAGGAGCCGAAGAACTGGGACACGCTCGACCCCAAGGACATGAACATCCGGGTCTGGTCCTCCAACGTGGTGAAGGACACCATGAAGGAGCTGGGCTTCAACACCACCACCATCGCCTGGGCCGACATCTTCCCGGCGCTGCAGTCGGGTATCGTCGATGGCGCGGAATGCTGCACCAAGCAGGCGACCTACACGATCTTCGCCAAGTCCGGGGTCGGGTCGTACTACATCGACTACAATGCCTTCATGGAGATCTCGACCTTCTACGCCTCCAACAAGACCTGGGCCAAGCTGAACGACGAACAGCGCGCCGTGGTCGAGAAGGCCTTTGCCGAGGCTTCCGACAGCTTCTTCCAGTGGAACCGCGACAATGACGCGGCCTTCGAGCAGAAGCTGGTCGAGAGCGGCTACACCGTGCTGACCCCCTCGCCCGAGAAGGCCGCCGCGATGCGCGATGCCGTGCGCGCCAAGATCTGGCCGCAGATGGCCGATATCGTCGGCCAGGACGTGCTGGACCGCATCAAGGCCGACGTGGAGTAATCCCGCCGCCGGCGGAACGGGCGCCGTCCCGTTCCGTCCCCTCCCTCCAGCAAGCGAGCCCGCCGCATGAGCGACCTCTCCGACCATCTGCCCCGGCCCCTCGCGGTGCCGCTGCGGGGCCTGCGTGCCGTGATGCACGCGATCATCGTGCTGAACGGCTGCCTGATGGCGCTGACCTTCTTCTGCGTCGTGATCCTGCGCTACGTCTTCCACGCCGATCTCTTCGCCTACGAGGAATGGCTGATGGCGGCGGCCTTCTGGGGCTTCTTCATGGCGGCGGCGGTGGCGACCCATGACCGGGCGCATATCAATGCCGACATCCTCGGGCTGCTGATCACCCGCCCGCTCTGGCGCTGGCGGCGCGCCCTGCTGGTCGAGGCGCTGGAACTGGCGATCCTGAGCTACCTGTCCTGGCTGGGCTGGGAAATGGTCATGGAAGAGATCGCCGATTACCCGATGTGGCAAAGCACCATCGCCCTGCACATTCCCTTCCTCGTGCCGCGCGCGGCGATCGCGCTCGGCTTCGTCCTGATGTGGCTCTTCTCGGCGCTGCACCTGTGGGTGCTGCTGAAGGAAGGCCCCGCCGCCCCGGAGGCCCAGGCATGATCATCGCAGGCAGCATCTTTGTTCTCTGTGCCCTTCTGCTGATCGGGCTCAGCGTGCCGCTGGCCTTCGGTGGCGTGCTGATCTTTCTGGCCAGCGTGACCACCACCGATGTCACCGGCTTCCTGCCCTCGGGGCACTGGAAGATGAACTCGGTCGTGATCCTGGCGATCCCGCTGTTCATCCTGGCCGGTGCGGTGATGGAAAAGGGCCGGATCGCCGCGCCGCTTGTGGCGCTGGCGCAGCTTTTCGTCGGCCATATCCGTGGCGGCCTGCCGGCGGCCGCCGTCGTGGCCTCGGGCGTCTTCGGGGCGATCTCGGGCAGCGCCAATGCCACGCTGACCTGCATCGGCGGCATCATGATGCCCCACCTGCGCAAGTCGAACTACCCGGAGGGGCTGTCGGCGGCGCTGATCGTCAACGCGAGCCCGCTGGGCCTGCTGATCCCGCCGTCGGCCAGCCAGATCCTTTATGCCTGGGTGGCCCAGCAATCGGTGCTGGCCTGCTTCCTCGCGACCGTGATCCCGGGGCTGATCCTGATCGTGCTGCTTTCGCTGACCAACCAGGTGCAGCTGCGCAAGTACCGCAACCTGAACCTGCCCCCCGCGCCCGAGCGTTTCCTGCCCGAGTTCAAGGCCCGCACGCGCAGCGCCATGCCGGCTCTGGTGATGCCGCTGATCATCCTGGGCGGCATCTACGGCGGCGTCATGACACCCACCGAGGCCGCAGGCTTTGCGCTGATCTACGCCATCCCGGTGGCGATCTACGTCTACCGCGGCCTGACCTGGCGGAGCTTCCTGACCACCATGCGCGAGGGCGGCGTCACCGTCGGCGTGGTCATGGCGATGATCTTCATGGTGCTGATCGTCTCGCGCTTCCTGATCTTCGAGGACATCCCCGGCATCGCCCAGGACCTGGTCTATTCCGTGTCCGAGAACCCGGTGGTGATCCTGCTGATGGTCAACCTGGTGATGATCCTGATCGGGATGCTGATGGACGACATCTCGGGGCTGCTGCTGGCCACGCCGCTGCTGCTGCCGATCGTGCAGGGTGTCGGCATGGACCCGGTGCATTTCTCTGCCGTGCTGGGCGTCAACCTCGGGATGGCCAATGTCACGCCGCCGACCGCGCCGCTGCTGTATCTGGGCGCAAGGGTCACCAACACGCCGGTCAGCCGGATGCTGCTGCCGACCTTCATCTTCATCCTCTTCGCCTGGCTGCCGACCCTGCTGCTGACCACCTTCATCCCGGAAATTGCCCTCTGGCTGCCCGAAGTACTGCTGGGCCGATGAAAAGGCCCGGCAAATCTTGCGCCGCCGTTGAGGCGCGCGGCACCCGGAGGTAATCCTGTGGAAGATATTTCAGAACGGAAACAGGCGCTTGCGATGAGCGAATATCAAGACCTCCAGGACCGGCTGAAGCGGGGCTTCCCTGATCTGCCGCCCGCCCTGCAAACCGCCGCGACCTATGTGCTGGAACATCCCGGCAATATCGCCACCCTGTCGATGCGCCAGGTGGCGGCGGATACCGGGATCTCGCTCGGGAATTTTCCACGGCTGGCCAAGGCCCTGGGCTATGACACCTACAACGAGCTGCGCTCGGTCTTCAGCACCCATGTCCAGACCGGCAGCGTCGGCGACTACCACATTCGCGCCGGCGCCCTGCAGGAGGGTGCGGTGGGCGACGGCCTGCAGGCCACCTGGCAGGAGTTCCGCGACGCCGCGCATCGCAATGTCGATGCGCTGTTCGAGCAGAACCACCTGTCGGCGGTGAATGCCGCCGCCGGGCGCCTGGCGCAGGCGCGGCGGATCTACGTGGTGGGGATGCAGGCCTCGCTTTCCAGCGCGATCTACGCGAAATACCTCGGCTCCATGGTGTCGGAACGCTTCCGCATCGTCTCGGGGCAGGGCGGCGTCTTTGCCGACGACATCGCCGAAATCGGGCCCGAGGACGCCGTTCTTGCGGTCTCCATGCGGCCCAGCAGCGAGTTCACCATCCGCGTTGCCCGCGCCGGGCGGGCCGCCGGGGCCCATGTGGTGGCGCTGACCGACAGCGATGCCGCGCCGCTGGCGCTGAGCGCCCAGGAAGTGCTGCTGATCCCCAACCGCAGTCCGATGTTCTTCGACAGCTACCTCGGCGTGACCCTGATGCTGGAGGTGCTGCTGGGCTTCCTGACCATGCAGAGCCCCGATGCGGTTGCCCGCATCGAGAACATGGAAAACCGCCGTCGTGCCATGGGTGAATACTGGCAGGACCGCGACATCTGATGACTGGCCTATTTTGACGGACCCCAAGACATGACCGATACGCTGCGCATCCTCGCGTGCCAGATCGACATCCCCGCGATGACCACCGCCGCCGAGCGCGACGCCCATCTGGCCCGCGTCTCGGAGGAGGTGCGCCGCCAGCTGCGCGACCGGCCCGCCGACCTGGTGGTGCTGCCCGAACTGGCCAGCATCGACTACTCCCGGGCCGCCTTCGACAATCTTGATGCCCTGGCCGAGCCGCTGGACGGCGCCTCGTTCCGGTGCTGGTCCGAGGTCGCGCGCGAACATGGCATCCACGTGGTCTACGGCTTTGCCCGCGATGCCGGCGAGACCGCGCATATCTGCATGGGCGCCGTCGATCCCCAGGGGCGTCTGGTCGGCCATTACGACAAGCTGCACCTGGCACAATACGGCGCCTCGATGGAGAAGGACTATTTCACCCGCGGCGACCACCTTCTGGTGCTCGAGGTCGCGGGCTTCCGCGTGGCGCCGATCATCTGCTACGACATCCGCATCCCCGAGCTGTGCCGGACCCTTGTGCTGGATCACGGCGTCGACGCGATTCTGCATTGCGGTGCCTATTTCCGCGATGTCTCGTTCCACACCTGGCACGATTTCGCGGTGTCGCGCGCGATCGAGAACCAGTGCTACTTCCTGTCGCTGAACCGGGCCGGGGCGGATTACGGCCAGTCGCTGTTCTGCCATCCCTGGCATGACGAGACGCTGGCGCCCACGGCCTTCCCCGCCCATGCGGAGGCCTTCCTGCACCTGCGCGCCACCCGGGAGGAGATCACCTCCGTGCGCGAGACCTATTCCTTCCTGCGCGATCGCCTGGACAGCTACCTTCTGCCGGTGACCGGAAGCGTCGATCCGGTCACTGCCTGAGGCGGGCGGTGCCGGAAAAAAGGCGGGCCCCGGAGACATGGCGTCTCCGGGGCCCTTTCGCATCCGGGCTCAGCCCAGCTCGCGGGTCAGCTCGGGAACGGCCTCGAAGAGGTCGGCGACCAGGCCGTAATCGGCGACCTGGAAGATCGGCGCCTCTTCGTCCTTGTTGATCGCGACGATCACCTTGCTGTCCTTCATCCCCGCAAGGTGCTGAATTGCCCCGGAAATCCCGACCGCAACGTAAAGATCCGGCGCCACGACCTTGCCGGTCTGGCCGACCTGCCAGTCGTTCGGCGCAAAGCCCGAGTCGACCGCCGCACGCGAGGCGCCAACCGCCGCGCCCAGCTTGTCCGCCAGGCCCGAGATCAGCGCGAAATCCGCCTCCGAACCGACGCCGCGACCGCCCGAAACCACGATCTTCGCCGAGGTCAGCTCGGGCCGGTCGCTCTCGGCCACCTTGTCCTCCAGCCATTCCGAC
>NZ_JAHIAB010000011.1 GCF_018760365.1 Pseudooceanicola endophyticus | reverse complement strand
AGTGCGCCCTTTACTCAACGGCGCGCCCGCCCAACCAATGTCTCTGAATTTCAACCGCCGAACGCCTCAGCGCCGCCGGTGAAGGGGGTTCTACGGATAACACCAAACGCCCGCAAGCAGAAAAATCAAGACGCCCCAAGAAATTTGCGCGGGCCCTGTTTTAAAGGCTTTCCGGCAGCGCACCCCCGGCAAAGCGCCAACGGCATCACGGCAAATCCCCAAGGTTATCCACAGACTCAGGGGCTTATTCAGGGGAATCAGAGCCACCAGGGACTCGAATCTCGACTCAACACCCCTCCCCAAGAGGTCACAGGGGCCGAATCTATCCCCAACCCCGCACAAGCAAGTATGGATTCGCGCCCGCGCGCGAGGCAGCCGCCCAACCCGACCGAAACCCATTCCCAAGAAGAGAGAGGCAGAGAGGCAGAGAGGCAGAGAGGCAGAGAGGCAGAGAGGCAGAGAGGCAGAGAGGCAGAGAGGACAACACGACACCCCCGCCGACAACACCTCGCCGGACACACCAATCCCGGAGCGCGGCAGCACGGGCACCTCCGAACACGGGGCACTTTCAAATTGGGAATGGCGCAGCCCGCCCGCCAGGGACCTCGGCTGCCGAAAATGCGAAAGCCCCACCTTGCGGCGGGGCTTTTCGTCATTTGAAGAAAGTGGTGAGCCGTGTAGGATTCGAACCTACGACCCACTGATTAAAAGTCAGTTGCTCTACCAACTGAGCTAACGGCCCACTTTCCAGTCTGGCGTAGCGTCGCTGCGCCGTCTGTGAAGCGCTCTCTAAGGATGTCTGAGAGGGGGGTCAAGCAGAAAGGATCAAAAAACTTCTCAGAAAATACAGGACCCAGCGTCAACCTCCTGGGCCCTCCTTTCCAACAAGGCTTTCCGGGTCTATATCGCCGAAATGCAGACACAGGATCTCTCCCAGGGCCTGCCCTTCATGAAGATGCATGGGCTTGGCAACGACTTCGTGGTCATCGACTCGCGCGGGCGCGAAGCGGTGACGACCCCGGCGCTCGCGCGCGCGGTGGGTGACCGTCATCGCGGCGTCGGCTTCGACCAGCTGGCCGAGATCCGCGATGGCGAGGACAGCGACATCTGCCTCGACTTCTGGAACAGCGACGGCACGCGGGCGGGCGCCTGCGGCAATGCCACCCGCTGCGTCTCGGCCTTTGTCATGGGCCAGGGCGGCGCCGACAGCCTGTCGATCCGCACCACGCGCGGGCTGCTGCACGCGCGGATCGTCGACGGCGAGGTTTCCGTGAACATGGGCCCGCCGCAGCTGAGCTGGCAGGAGGTGCCGCTGGCGCGCGAGATGGAGGTGACCGACCTGCCGCTGGAGGGCGCGCCGGTCGCGGTCGGCATGGGCAATCCCCATTGCGTCTTCTTCGTCCCCGATGCCGAGGCCGTCGCCGTGGCCGAGCTGGGCCCGAAGATCGAACATGATCCGCTCTTCCCGCAGCAGACCAACGTGGAATTCGCCGAGATCCGCTCGCCCGAGGAGATCCGCATGCGGGTCTGGGAGCGCGGCACCGGAATCACGCTGGCCTGCGGCTCGGGCGCCTGCGCCACCGCTGTCGCCGCGCATCTGCGCGGCCTGACCGGCAAGCGCGTGCGCATGGAACTGGACGGCGGCTGGCTGACGCTGGACTGGCGCGCGGACGGCGTCTGGATGACCGGACCCACCGCCCATGTCTTCGACGGCCTGCTTCCGACCACCCTGATCGGAGCCTGAGCCATGGACGCGCCCAAGTTCACCACCCTCGGCTGCCGCCTGAACGCCTACGAGACGGAAGCGATGAAGGCCCTGGCCGAGGAAGCCGGCGTGACCGGCGCCCAGGTGGTGAACACCTGCGCCGTCACCGCCGAAGCGGTCCGCAAGGCCCGGCAGGAAATCCGCCGCATCCGCCGGGAAAACCCGGAGGCGAAGATCATCGTCACCGGCTGCGCCGCCCAGACCGAGCCCGAGACCTTCTCCTCCATGGCCGAGGTCGACATGGTCATCGGCAATTCGGAAAAGATGAAGCCCGAGACCTGGCAGCGCATGGGCCCCGATTTCATCGGCCAGACCGAACGCGTGCAGGTCGACGACATCATGTCGGTCACCGAAACCGCCGGCCATCTGATCGACGGCTTCGGCACGCGCTCGCGCGCCTATGTCCAGGTGCAGAACGGCTGCGATCACCGCTGCACCTTCTGCATCATTCCCTATGGCCGCGGCAATTCCCGCTCGGTTCCCGCAGGCGTGGTGGTCGACCAGATCAAGCGCCTCGTGCAGCAGGGCTACAACGAGGTGGTGCTGACCGGGGTCGACCTGACCTCCTGGGGGGCGGACCTGCCGGCAACGCCGCGACTGGGCGACCTGGTGCTGCGGATCCTGAAGCTGACGGACGTGCCGCGCCTGCGGATCTCCTCGATCGATTCGATCGAGGCGGACGAGGCGCTGATGCAGGCCATCGCCACCGAACCGCGGCTGATGCCCCACCTGCACCTGTCGCTGCAGGCCGGCGACGACATGATCCTGAAACGGATGAAACGCCGCCACCTGCGCGACGACGCGATCCGCTTCTGCGAAGAGGCCCGCAAGCTGCGCCCCGACATGACCTATGGTGCCGACATCATCGCGGGCTTCCCCACCGAGACCGAGGAGATGTTCCTCAACTCCCTCAAGCTCGTCACCGACTGCGACCTGACCTGGCTGCACGTCTTCCCCTATTCCAAGCGCGAGGGCACACCAGCGGCCAAGATCCCCTCTCAGGTGAACGGCAAGACAATTCGTGACCGTGCCGCCCGTCTGCGAGCTGCCGGCGACCTCCAGGTCGCCCGTCACCTGGCAGCCCAGACGGGGCTGGTCCACAGCATCCTGATGGAAAGCCCGCGCATGGGCCGGACAGAACAGTTCACCGAGGTCCACTTCGCAACCGACCAACCCGAAAGCCAGATCGTGCGCGCCACGATTCTAGGGCATGACAGCGGCCACCTACGCGCCTGACAGCCCGAGGCCCCGCACCCGGCAAGGCTGCATGCCTCCGGCGGGGATATTTATGGCCAGATGATAAAGAGCACGTGCTCCCTGTCATCTGGCCGAAAATATCCCGGGGGAGGCGCGGCGCAGCCGCGACGGGGGCAGAGCCCCCCTTCCGATGGACAGTCCCAGCCCGCGCTCCTAGGCTCCGGCACGAAAGACCATCCGAACGGAGCTCACATGTCCAGCCTTACCGCCTTCGTCTCCCCGGCCTCGCCCTTTGCCCGGAAAGTCCGCGTCACCATCCTGGAGGCCGGCCTTGCCGACCGCGTGACCCTTCGGAACGTCGCCACGACGGCGCTGAACTCGGATCCGGAGCTGGTGGCCGCCAACCCGCTGGGGCGGATCCCGGCGCTGCTGCGCGGGGATGGACCGCTGGTCTGCGACAGCCCCGTGATCTGCCGCTATCTGGATTCCCTCGCCGGGACCAACCTCTATCCCGCCGAACGGATCTGGGAGGTACTCTCACTGGAAGCCCTCGTGGACGGGTTGCTCGACTCCGCCGTGCTCATGGTCTACGAGCACAAGCTGCGCCCCGGGGAAATGGTCTTTGCCCCCTGGGTCGAGGCCCAGTGGCAGAAGGTCGACCGCACGCTTTCGGAGATCGAAACCGGCTGGGCGGAGGCCATGGCGCAGCCGCTCGACGGCGCGCAGATCGCGCTTGGCTGTGCGCTCGGTTATCTCGACTTCCGCCATGGGGACCGCGACTGGCGCGCGGGGCGCCCGGCGCTGGCCGCATGGTACGAGACCTTTGCCGCGCGGCCTTCGATGCAGGCAACGGTCCCCGCCTGAGGCGGGGCCGTGCCCGGGGCTTTCGTCAGAAGCGGAAGCCCACACCCACGTTCAGGGCATTGGTCAGGATGGTGGATTTCAGATGCCCGTCATCCTTGAGGTCCGCCTTGTTGTCCGAGGCGGTGAACTGGTACTCGCCGAACACCGACCAGCTGTCGCTCAGCGGGTAGCTGAGGCCGGCGGTCAGACGCATCGCCGGGCCGGTCAGCTGGTATTCCTTGGTCGCGGACCCGCCGGTGGGCGTCACCTCGACATGGGGAATCGCGACACCCATGCCACCGCTCAGATACGGGGTCATGCCGTGCCAGGCATTCCGCCAGCGCCGTGCCGCGTTCACCGTGACGATGTTCAGGCCGTCGGTGAATTCCAGCGTGGTGAACTCGGGCGACATGTCGCCCTTGGGCGCATAGACCTTGTCATGGGTGAACTCGAGCCCGAGGCCCCAGTCGCCGCCGCCGATCCACTGGGTCACACGGGCGCCGTAATAGGGCGGTGCGGCAAAGCTCTTGCCTTCCCAGCCGATCAGCTTGGAAAAGTCGCCGGTTTCCGGTGTCCAGCCCTTGATGCGGCTGTGCGGCGCTTCCTGGATGCCGCCGAAGACGTTGATCTCGGTCTCGGCCGCGGCCGGGCTTGCCAGGGATGCCCCCAGCAGGAGAGCCAGCGCGGACGCGGAAGCTGCCGCCCGCCGGGGCCTCAGGGAATTTTGCTTTTTCATGGTTTTCTGGCTCACCTTTGATTACGGCGTAACACGTTACCAGTGTACTACCGAGTATAGCTGGAAACACTAGACCGTCTTACCTTGTTCTTTGCCAAGCGCGACACTTCCGCACCCTGGCGCCCCGATCACGATTGCGTGCTGGACCGAATTGGGCGGGAGCGGTAAAAAAAGCAACGGTACGGTTGCGCGAACAGGGCGCCTTACAACCCAAACGCGGCTGGCCTCGCCGCTCAGGAAATGGAGCAAAATTCGTGTCCCATGCAGAAGATCACGAGGGCACCCGGAGGGACTTCCTCTATTACGCCACAGCTGGCGCGGGTGTCGTAGCCGCCGGGGCGGCGGTTTGGCCGCTCATCAACCAGATGAATCCTTCCGCCGATGTTCAGGCCCTGTCCTCGATCCGGGTCGATGTGTCGGGGGTCGAACAGGGCACCCAGCTGACCGTCAAGTGGCGGGGCAAACCGGTGTTCATCCGCCGCCGCACCCAGGAAGAGATCGACAAGGCCAATGCCGTCGAGATGTCCGAACTGCGCGATCCGGTGGCGCGCAACGCCAACCTGGCCGCCGATGCCCCCGCCACTGATGCCAACCGGGCCCTGGTGCCCGCCGGCGCCAGCGGAGCCGCTGCCGAGGAATGGCTGGTGATGATGGGGGTCTGCACGCACCTGGGCTGCGTGCCGCTGGGCGAATCGGGCGATTTCGGCGGCTGGTTCTGCCCCTGCCACGGCTCCCACTACGATACGGCAGGCCGGATCCGCAAAGGCCCCGCGCCGCAGAACCTGCCCATTCCGGTCGCCGCCTTCGACGGCGAGACCGAGATCATCCTGGGCTGAGGAGGCGCGCATGTCCGGAATTCCGCACGATCATTACGAACCGAAGACCAAGGCCGAGAAGTGGGTGGAAAGCCGCCTGCCGATCATCGGCCTGATCCACGGCACGATCATGATCCCGACCCCCAAGAACCTGAACTGGATGTGGATCTGGGGGATCATCCTGGCCTTCTGCCTGGCCCTTCAGATCGTCACCGGCATCGTGCTGGTGATGCATTACACGCCGCATGTGGACCTGGCCTTCGCCAGCGTCGAACACATCATGCGCGACGTGAACGGCGGCTACATGCTGCGCTACCTGCATGCCAACGGCGCCTCGCTGTTCTTCTTCGCCGTCTATCTGCACATCTTCCGCGGTCTCTACTACGGCTCCTACAAGGCCCCGCGCGAGATCACCTGGATCATCGGCATGATCATCTACCTGCTGATGATGGCCACCGGCTTCATGGGCTACGTGCTGCCCTGGGGGCAGATGTCGTTCTGGGGGGCCACGGTGATCACCGGCCTGTTCGGCGCCATCCCCTTCGTGGGCGAGGCGCTGCAAACCTGGCTGCTGGGCGGACCGGCGGTGGACAATGCCACGCTGAACCGCTTCTTCAGCCTGCACTACCTTCTGCCCTTCGTCATCGCCGGGCTGGTCATCGTGCATATCTGGGCCTTCCATTCGACCGGCAACAACAACCCCACCGGGGTCGAGGTGCGCCGCGACAGCAAGGCCAATGCCGAGAAGGACACCCTGCCCTTCTGGCCCTATTTCGTGATCAAGGACCTGTTCGCCCTCGCCGTGGTGCTGGCGGTGTTCTTCGCCATCGTCGGCTTCATGCCGAACTTCCTGGGCCACCCCGACAACTACACCGAGGCGAACCCGCTGGCGACGCCGGCGCATATCGTGCCGGAATGGTACTTCCTGCCCTTCTACGCCATCCTGCGGGCCTTCACCGCGGATGTCTGGGTGGTGATGTTCTTCGACTGGATCTCGGGCGGGATCATCGACGCCAAGTTCTTCGGCGTGCTGGCGATGTTCGGTGCGATCATCGCCATGGCGCTGGTGCCCTGGCTGGACACCTCGCGGGTGCGCTCGGGGCGCTACCGACCCAGCTTCAAGTACTGGTTCTGGCTGCTGGCGCTCGACTTCATGGTGCTGATGTGGGCCGGGGCCATGCCGGCGGAACCGCCCTATTCGATCATCTCGCTGATCGGGGCGACCTACTGGTTCGCGTATTTCTTCGTGATCCTGCCGCTGCTGGGCCTGTTCGAGAGACCCGACACGCCCCCCGCCACGATCGAGGACGACTTCAAGGCCCATTACGGCGCCAAGCCGTCCGAGCCGGCCGAGTGAGGAAAGGACGAACTCCGATGATCCGCAAACTCACCCTTCCCGCGCTGGCAGCCCTGGGTCTGATGACCGGGGCCGCACAGGCCGCCGAGAGCGGCGGGCATATCCACAATGTCCGCTTCTCCTTCGACGGACCCTTCGGCAGCTACGATCAGCAGCAGCTGCAACGCGGCCTGAAGATCTACACCGAGGTCTGCTCGGCCTGCCACGGGCTGCGCTACGTGCCGATCCGGACGCTGGGCGATCCCGGCGGCCCGGAGCTGCCCGAGGACCAGGTGCGCGCCTATGCCGGCAATTTCGAGGTCTTCGACCCCGAGCTGGATGACACGCGCCCGGCCACCCCGAACGATCACTTCCCGAAAAGCTCCCTGCCGAACGCGCCCGACCTCAGCCTGATGGCGAAGGCGCGGGCGGGCTTCCACGGGCCGCTCGGGACCGGCATCAACCAGCTTCTGTTCGGCATCGGGGGCCCGGAATACATCACCGCGATCCTGACCTCCTACACCGGCAAGACGCGGGAGCAGGCGGGCGTCACCTATTACGAGAACACCGCCTTCTCGACCGGCTGGATCGCCATGCCGCCGCCGCTGGCCGGCGATGACGTGGAATTCGACGACGGCCATTCCTCCGAGCTGCACCACGAGGCCGAGGATGTCTCGGCCTTCCTGATGTGGGCGGCAGAGCCGAAGATGATGGGCCGCAAGCGCGCGGGCTTCGTCGCCGTGACCTTCCTGATCCTGCTGTCAGTTCTGCTGTATCTGACCAACAAGCGGATCTGGAAGCCGGTGAAGAAGGCCGCGAAAGAGGCCTGAGCCGTCCAGATGCACCAGAAGGGCCCCGGAAATCCGGGGCCTTTCGCATTTCCTGCCCCGAACAGGCCTAACCGCTTCTTTACCGATTCCGGCGACAGTCCCCCGATCTGCCCGTGACGGAGAGACTACCGGATGAGCCTGGCAAGCAAACTCGCGGAGGAGCGCCGCGCGCGGCTCGCCGCGGAACGGTTGCTGGAGCAGAAGCAGGCAGAGCTGCACGCCGCGAACCGCAAGCTCAGCCGGCACGCCCGGCTGTTGTCGCAGCAGATCCACGAGAAAAGCGCCGAGGTCGAGACCGCGCTGTCAGAGAACGCGCGCGTGCGCGGCGACCTGAGCGTCGCCAACGAACGCATCGCCCTGGCCGAACGCCGGCTCTGGCATTCGATCGAGACGATCCGCGACGGCTTCGCCTTCTGGGATTCCGAAGGGGTGATGATCGCCGCCAATGATGCCTGGATCTCGGTCTTCGACGGGCTGGCAGAGGTCTCTCCGGGGATCAGCTACATCCGGCTGCTGCAGCTGGCGACCGAGGAGGGGATGATCGACACGGGCGCGCTCAGCCCGGCGGAATGGCGGCACGAGATGCTGGCGCGCTGGCAAAGCGCCAGCCCCGATCCCCGGGTGATCCGGCTGTGGAACGGCCAGTACATCCGCATGATGGACCAGCGCGGCCATGGCGGCGATGTGGTCAGCCTGGCACTCAACATCACCGGGACGATCCGCTACCAGCGCCGCCTGCGCGAGGCCCGCACCCGCGCCGAGGCCGCCAACCGCGCCAAGTCCACCTTCCTCGCCAACATGAGCCACGAGATCCGCACCCCGATGAACGGTGTCGTCGGCATGGCCGACCTGCTGGCCGATACCGCGCTGTCGGAGGAACAGAAGCTTTATGTCGACACCATCCGCTCCTCCGGGGAGGCGCTGCTGGTTATCATCAACGACGTGCTCGACTATTCCAAGATCGAGGCCGAAAAGCTGGTGCTGCACCCCCGCCCCTTCGACCTGGAGCGCTGCATCCACGAGGTGCTGCTGCTGCTCCAGCCCACCGCGAAGGAGAAGGGGATCAGCCTGCTGGTGGATTACGACCTGTTCACCCCCACCGGCTTCACCGGCGATCCGGGGCGGATCCGGCAGGTGCTGACCAATCTGGTGGGCAACGCGGTCAAGTTCACCAGCCACGGCCATGTCCTGATCCGGGTGCTGGGCCTGCCGCGTCCCGAACAGGGCGACATCGACGTGACCGTCACGGTAGAGGACACCGGCATCGGCATCGCGCGCGACAAGGTGCACATGGTCTTCGGGGATTTCAGCCAGATCGACTCGGAGGCCAGCCGCCAGTTCGAAGGCACCGGCCTGGGGCTGGCGATCTCGCGCCGGCTGATCGAGATGATGGGCGGTCGCATCTGGGTCGACAGCGAGCTGGGCGTGGGCTCTTCCTTCGGGTTCCGCGTCGCCATGCCGGTGGCCGAGGGGATCGGCCAGTCCGCCGAACCCGCGCCGGTGCCCGACCCGGGGCGCGTACTGATCGTCGACGACGATGCGCTTCAGGTGTCCATTCTGGAGAAGCAGCTGGAACTGCTGGGGATTTCCACCGTCTCCTGCGCCAACGGTCCCGCCGCCCTTGCGCGGCTGGACGAAGGCTTCGGCCTGGTGCTGACCGATCACAACATGGCCGGCATGGATGGGCTGGAGCTGGCCGAAGCGATCCGAGAGCGCGGCCATGACGTGCCGATCATCCTGTTCTCACCGGCGGTGCATTTCGCCGAGATGGACCCGGCCCGGCGTCACCTGCACGCCATCCTGCCGCGTCCGATGCTGCGCCGCGACCTGTTCCGCACCCTGGGCACGCTAGAGCAAGAGGCCACTCTGCCCGCCCAGCCCGTCGCGGATCCGCAAGCCGCCCCCGTCCCCGCCGGAACGGGGCGCCCGGCCCGGATCCTGGCCGCCGAGGACAACAAGACCAACCGGCTGGTCTTTGCCCGGATGCTGGCCGGCGCGGATATCGAGCTGCGCTTTGCAGAGAACGGCGTCGAGGCCGTACAGCTGCACCGGGATTTTGCCCCGGACCTGATCTTCATGGATATTTCCATGCCCGGCATGGACGGGATGGAGGCTACCCGGCGCATCCGCACCGCCGAGGCCGACACCGGCCATCACGTGCCCATCGTCGCGATGACCGCCCATGCCCTGCAGGGCGACGAGGAGCGCGCCCTGGCCGCGGGGCTTGACCACTACCTGGCCAAGCCCCTGCGCAAGGCCGATGTGCTGGACAAGCTGGCAGCGTTGACCCCAGCCGGGCTGCGTCCGCCCTTCCATGCCCCGCCGCCCCTGCCGGAGGCCACATGGTCCCCCCCGGGAAAGGCCCCCTGGCAGGCCCCGGGCTGAGCGCTCAGGCGTCGCGCAGATAGACGAACTGGTCGTCCGAGGACCGCTCGGGCTGGTAGATGTAGCCGCCCAGGTCGAAATCCTTCAGCCCCTCGGGATCGCTCAGGCGCCGCTCGATCACGAAACGCGCCATGGAGCCCCGCGCCCGCTTGGCATTGAAGGACACGACCTTTTCCTTGCCCTTCACCACGTCCAGGAAGACCGGCGTGATCACCCGCAGCTTCAGCGCCTTCGGCTCGACCGCGCCGAAATATTCCTGGCTGGCGCAGTTCACCAGCACATCGGTACCGACCGCTTCGGCCTGCGCATTCAGTGCCTTGGCCGGCACGTCCTTCCAGTACTGATACAGGTTGGTGCCGCGCCGGGTCTTCAGCCGCGTGCCCATCTCCAGCCGGTAGGGCTGGATGCCGTCAAGCGGGCGCAGCACCCCGTAAAGCCCCGAAAGAATGCGCAGATGATCCTGCGCCCAGTTCAGCTCCTCGGGGTCAAGCGAGGGCGCGTCGAGCCCCTGGTAGGTGTCGCCCGCGAAGGCCAGCGCGGCGGGGCGCAGCAGATCGTCCGAGGGCGCATCGGCATAATCGCGGTAACGGTCACGGTTCAGCTTCGCCAGATCGTCCGAGAGATCCATCAGCGCCTTGATCTCCTCCAGCGTCCGCCCCCGCATGGTGCGCGCCAGGGAATTGGCCTCATCGGTGAAATCGGGCGTGGTCATGGCCAGGTCCCGCTCGGCCCAGTCCAGCCGCTTGGCCGGGGAAACGACGATCAGCATATCTTGTCCTCTTACCTTCGCGGAGGGGAACATAGGCCGAACAATCCTGCCCGGCCAGCGCTTTCAGCCCGCGTCGCGCAGGACCTCCAGGAAGGCGGCGCCGAACCGCTCGACCCGCCGGTCATCGATGATCCGCGCCAGCGCATCCGAATCCGAAGGGCGCGTCTCGGCAATCCGCCGGATCACCGAAGAGGAGCAGGACAGCGGCCGGTCGATGCCCTCGGGGCCGCGCGCCAGATCCACCTGCACCGCCATCAGCCGGTCATAGAGCGATCCGGCCTCGCGCCCGGCCAGGCGGCGGCGCTGCGGATGCATCTCTTCCACCGCGCCGGTGATCACTTCGAGGAACAGCGCCCCATAGGCATCGAGTTTCTTCGCCCCCACCCCCGAGATCCCGGCCATCTGGTCCAGCGTGGCGGGCTTGCGCTCGGCCATCTCGACCAGGGTGCGGTCGTTGAAGACCATGTAGGCGGGCATCCCGGCTTCTTCCGCCAGCGCGCGCCGCTTGGCCTTGAGCGCGGAAAGCAGCGGCTCGTCCTCTTCGCTGACCAGGGTCCTGGCGGCAGGGCGATTGCCCTTGGCGGCCTTCAGGCTGTCGCGGCGCAGGCGGATGCTGTCCTCGCCCTTCAGGATCGGCAGGGCGGCGTCGGTCATGAACAGGGCGCCGTGACGCTCGGCATTCGGACGCACCAGATCGCGCCCCATCATCTGCCGGAAGATCGCCTGCCATTCCGAGCGCTTGAATTCGCCCCCGACGCCGAAGGTCGGCAGCTTGTCATGGCCGCGTTCGCGGATCTTGTCGGTCTCGTGCCCGGTCAGGATGTCGATCAGATGGCCGGCGCCGAACCATTCCTCGGTGCGCAGCATGGCGGACAGCGCCTTGCGCACCGCCAGCGTCGCATCGAAGGTCTCGGGCGGGCGGTCGCAGAGGTCGCAGTTGCCGCAGTGTTCGCAGGTCTCGCCGAAATAGCGCAGCAGGGTCGCGCGGCGGCATTCCAGCGCCTCTGCCAGCCCCAGCAGGGCATTCAGGCGGCCATGGTCGGCGGCCTTGCGCTCGGGCGGAGCCAGCCCCTCGTCGATCTGCGAGCGGCGCAGGCGGATATCGTCGGGCCCGAACAGGGTCAGGGTCTCGGCGGGGGCGCCATCGCGCCCGGCGCGACCGATCTCCTGGTAATAGGCCTCGATGCTTTTGGGCAGGTCGGCATGGGCGACCCAGCGGATGTCGGGCTTGTCGACGCCCATGCCGAAGGCGACGGTGGCGACGACGATCAGCCCATCCTCCTGCTGGAAGCGCAGTTCGGCGGCGCGGCGGGCTTCGGGGTCCATGGCACCGTGGTAGTGGATCGCCTCCATGCCCGCCTCGCGCAGGCCCTGGGCCAGGCTCTCGGTGCGGGCGCGGGTGCCGCAATAGACGATGCCCGACTGGCCGCGCCGGGCGCTGGCGAAGGTCAGGATCTGCTTGCGCGGGCTGTCCTTGGCGGCAAAGGCCAGGTGGATATTGGGCCGATCGAAGCCCCTCAGGAAGATCCGCGGGGTGCGGGTACCGAACAGGCGGCGGACGATCTCGCCCCGGGTTTCCTCGTCAGCGGTGGCGGTGAAGGCGGCAACGGGCACGTCGAGCGCCTCGCGCAGCTCGCCGATGCGCAGGTAGTCGGGGCGGAAGTCATGGCCCCACTGGCTGACGCAATGCGCCTCATCCACGGCGATGAGCGACACATCGAGACGCCGAAGCATCTCCATCGCCGAAGCCGAAGCCAGACGTTCCGGCGCCACGTAGAGCAGCTTCAGCCGGCCGGCATGGATCGCCTCCCAGACGGCCTCGGTCTCTTCCTCGGTATTGCCGGAGGTCAGCGCGCCCGCCTCGACCCCGCTTTCGCGCAACGCCCGCACCTGATCGCGCATCAGCGCAATCAGCGGAGAGATCACCAGCGTCAGCCCATGACGAACCAGCGCGGGAAGCTGATAGCAAAGCGACTTGCCCCCCCCCGTCGGCATGATGGCCAGGGTGTCCTGGCCCGAAGCCACGGCCTCGACGATTTCCTGCTGACCGGGACGAAAGGCGTCGAATCCGAATACCTCGCGCAGAAGCGTTTCTGCCGTCGCCATGTCCTGTCCCCTTGTCAAAATTCGGCGGCACTGTCCCACAAGAGGCACGAGGGGACAAGGCGGCGCGCCCGGGAATGCGCCTGCGGCGCAGGCCTCCGGCGGGGATATTTATGGCCAGATGATGAAGAGCCGGGCTCTCTATATCATCTGGCCATAAATATCCCGGGGGAGTCTTCCGGCAGGAAGACGGGGGCAGAGCCCCCGCCCCCCCGGCCGGTCAGTAGAAGTAACCGATGTTGTTCTGGATGACGATGCGGATCGCCATGATCGCAACCAGCACGATCAGCGGCGCGAGGTCGAGGCCGCCCATCGGCGGCAGGATGCGGCGGATCGGGGAGTAGATCGGCTCCAGCACGCGGTTCAGCCCGTACCAGATCTGTGCCACGAACTGCTGGCGGGTGTTCAGCACCTGGAAGGAAATCAGCCAGGACATGATCACATGGGCGATCACGAAGAACCAGACGACGTTCAGGACGAGGTTGATGATCATCAACAGGGACTGCATGCGGCGCTTCTCCTTAACCGGGCCGGCCTCAGGTAAGCAGTCCGGTCCCGGGGCGCAAGTCGGACGGGACGTTCTGGTTGACGGTGTGGACATGGCGCGTCACGCCGAAGGCAAGGAGGTCCTCCCATGTATCCCTATCTCCGCTTCATCCGCGACATCCGGCAGGCCCGGCGTGCGCCTCCGCTGGCGCTCGATCAGACCCATGTCTCCCATCTGCGGATCTGGCCCGGCGACATCGATCCCTGGTCCGAGCTGAACAATGGCCGCACCCTGACGCTCTATGACCTCGGGCGGTTGCCGCTGGCGATCCGCGCCGGGTTCACCGAGGTCCTGAAGCGCCAGGGCTGGGGGCTGACCGTCGCCGGCAGCGTCGTGCGCTACCGCCAGCGCCTGACCCTGTTCCAGAAGGTCGAGATGCGTTCGCGCCTGATGGGGGCGGATGCGCGGTTTCTCTACATGGAGCAGAGCCTGTGGAGCGATCCGCAGACCTGCGCCAACCATGCCATCCTGCGCACCGCCGTGATCGCCGGGCGCCGCATGGTGCCCATGGCCGAGGTGCTGGCCGCCCTCGGAACCCAGGCCCTTCCGGCGCTGCCCGGCTGGGCAGGCGATCTCTTTGCCGCCGAGAGCGCGCGTCCCTGGCCTCCGGAACGGCTCTGAGATCGCGGCGGAGCTTGCCCCCGGCGCCGGGCTGCGCTTTGAACGGGCAGGGCACAACCGCAACGGGGAGCGGACATGAGCAAGCGCATCTGGGGATGGTTCTTCTTCGACTGGGCCAGCCAGCCCTACAACACGCTGCTGCTGACCTTCATCTTCGGCCCCTACGTGAAGGAGCTGATGGGATCGGGCACGGCCGCACAAAGCGCCTGGGGCCTGGGGATCGGCGCAGCGGGCCTGTGCATCGCCGTCCTCGCCCCTCTCCTCGGGGCGATCTCGGACGTGTCGGGGCAGCGGCTGCGCTGGATCTGGCTGTTCTCTCTCCTCTACGTGATCGGCGCCTGGATGCTGTGGTACGCCGCCCCGGGCGATTTCCATCTGGGGCGGACGCTGGGCTTCTTCGCCCTCGGGCTGATCGGCATGGAATTCGCCACCATCTTCACCAATGCCATGCTGCCGGACCTGGGCCCGAGAGAGCAGCTCGGGCGGATCAGCGGCAACGGCTGGGCCTTCGGCTATGTCGGCGGGCTGATCGCGCTGGTGCTGATGCTGACGCTGCTGGCCGAAAATCCCGCCACCGGGCGCACGCTGATCGGCATCCCGCCGGTCCTGGGGCTGGATCCGGCGCTGCGCGAAGGGACGCGGGCGGTCGGGCCGCTGACCGCGCTGTGGTACGCGGTCTTCATGGTGCCCTTCTTCCTCTGGGTGCGGGATCCGAAGCCCCCCAAAGCTCCGAAAGGCGCCGTCCGCCAGGCCCTCGGCCAGCTGGGCGGCACCCTGCGGATGCTGCCAAAGACCCCCTCTTTGCTGGCCTATCTGGGCGCTTCAATGCTGTACCGGGACGCACTGAACGGGCTTTACGTCTTCGGCGGCATCTACGCGGCCGGCGTGCTGGGCTGGGATGTCACCCGGATCGGCATCTTCGGCATCCTGGCCATCGTCACCGGGGCGATCTTCACCGCGCTCGGCGGGCGCGCCGACAGCCGCTTCGGGCCGAAGCCGGTGATCGGGGCCTGCGTGGCGATCCTGCTGGGCGTCAGCCTGGTGACCATCTCGATCTCGCGCGATCACGTGCTGGGCATCGCCCTTCCGGAAGGATCCCCCCTGCCCGACCTGCTGTTCATGGCGGTGGGCGCGGTGATCGGCGCCGCCGGCGGCGCCCTGCAAGCCGCCAGCCGCACCATGATGGTGCACCAGGCCCGCCCGGACCGGATGACCGAAGCCTTCGGTCTCTATGCGCTCTCGGGCAAGGCGACCTCTTTCCTGGCCCCGCTGCTGATCAGTGCCGCGACCTGGATGAGCGGGTCTCAGCAGACCGGCATCCTGCCTCTGGTTTTCCTCTTTCTCGCCGGGCTGGTCATGCTAGGTTTCGTCAAGCCCGACGGAGATACCGCCCCCCGATGACCTTCCTGACCCGCCTGCCCCTGCTTCTTGCCGCCGTCATGACGCTTGCCAGCTGCCAGGGGCCTTCGGGCACTGCGGCGCCCGAGGTCAGCAAGGCCGCCACCGCTGCCGCCATTCCCGCCGCCTGGGCGGACAAGAGCGCGAAATCCCTGTTCGGCGCCGTCTCGCGCCCCTCTTCGCAGCGCGACGAATCCTTCGGCTCCTACGCCAAGGGCTGCCTGGCCGGCGCCGTGCAACTGCCCGAGAGCGGCCCGACCTGGCAGGCCATGCGCTTGTCCCGCAACCGCAACTGGGGCACGCCCGAGCTGGTCGATTTCCTGGAAGACCTGTCGCGCAAGGGCGCCCAGCTTCCCGGCTGGAACGGCATCTACATCGGCGATATGAGCCAGCCGCGCGGCGGCCCGATGAGCTCGGGTCACGCGTCGCACCAGATCGGTCTGGATGCCGACATCTGGATGCTGCCTGGCAGCGACATGCACCTCAGCCCGGCGGCGCGCGAAAGCCTCTCGTCGATCTCCCTGCGCCGCAATGCCGGGGCTTTCGTCAACGACAACTGGACGCCCCAGCACATGGCGCTGATGAAGGCGGCCGCCAGCGATCCCCGGGTCGCGCGGATCTTCGTCTTCCCCGGCGCCAAGGTGCAGATGTGCAAGACGGCGACCGGCGACCGCGCCTGGCTGAACAAGATCCGGCCCTGGTACGGCCACCACTACCACTTCCACGTCCGTCTGCACTGCCCCGCCGGCATGTCGGGCTGCGTGGAGCAGGCCCCGCCGCCCCCCGGTGACGGCTGCGCCGAGGCCCAGAGCTGGGTCGACAACATCCTGAACCCGCCGCCGCCGAACCCGAACGCCAAGCCGGCCCCGCCGAAACCCGAACTGACCCTTGCCGGCCTGCCTGCCCAATGCGTTTCCGTCCTGCAATCGCCGTCCTTGCCCTGATCCTGATGACCGGGTCCTGCGCGATGATCCGCGCCATGGACCCGGAGAACGGAACGTTGCTGCCACTGCCCGCCGCCGAAAAAAGCTTTGGCGGCTTCTCTGCCCTTGAGGTCTCGACCGACGGGCAGCGCTTCAGCATACTCAGCGATCGCGGGCGCTTCGTCGAAGGGCGCCTGCTGCGCGATCGCACGGGGGCGCTGCGCGGCGTGCACTACGACAAGGCCGTCTGGCCCGGCGGCGACCTGACCCGCCGGCACCGCCTGGATTCGGAGGGGCTGGCGGATCTGCCGGACGGGCGGATCGCGCTGTCGACCGAAAACCGGGGCCTCTACATGATGGATCCCGACACCTTCGCCCTGACCCGCCTGCCCAGCCCCCCGGACGAGGCCACCCTGCGCGCGAACCGCAAGTACGAGGCGCTGGCGGCGGGGCCCGACGGCACGCTTTACACCATGCCCGAGAAACCTTCGCGCGCGGAGGGGACTCTGGCGCCGCTCTGGGCCTTCGATGGCAAGGGCTGGCGGGCCGTGCGGCAGATCCCGCTGTCGGATCATTACCTGCTGGCGGGGGCCGATGTGGGCCCCGATGGCGCGCTCTACGTGCTGGAACGCAGCTGGCTGCTGACCTTCCGCAGCCGGGTCCGGCGCTTCGATCTCCGGCACCCCGAGCAGCCCGGCACCGTGGTCTGGAAGACCGATGCCTATCCGCTGCACAATTTCGAAGGGCTGGCGGTCTGGCAGGCGCCGGAGGGGCTGCGAATGACCCTGGTCTCGGACAACAACTTCCTTCCCGAACTCGGCCAGTCGCTGCTGGAAGTCGCCCTGCCCGCCCCCGGCGCCTGACGCCGTCGGGCCGCAGTTTTTGTCCCGCCGCGTTTCGAGGCAGATCGAAGAAAATTCTTTCGCCGGGATGCAATAAGTTCTTTGACTATTAAGAACTTCGTGCCACCCTCAGGGTATCGGTAACATTCAGAAAGGAGGTGCTCTAGTGTCTATTGAGGTATTGGGGAATGGGGTCGGAACAGCCTGGAAGGAGCGTCGCTGAGGCAGCCCTCGGCAGATGAACCAAAGGGTTGGTCTTTACCTAACCGGACCACCTCCTGATCTCGAGAGGGGCCGTTCCGTTACCGGGGCGGCCCTTTCCATTTTTTTCGCCATTTTCCGCTTCGACAACATTTCATTACCCCGGACGGGGATTTCATTCCGCGCTGCGCGTGGCCCGTATTTAAGGAAAGATGAAAGCGAAGGGCGCTCTTCGCGGGAAAGCACTGGCCGAAGGCCGGGCGGCGGGCCATATGGGCGGGGAAAGGAAGGACCCCATGCTGCGCATCACCGACAGGATCGCCATCGAGGAATGGGAGCTGGTGGAACAGTTCATCCGCAGCTCCGGCCCCGGCGGGCAGAACGTCAACAAGGTCTCGACCGCGGTGGAACTGCGATTCGAGGCGGCGCGTTCGCCCTCCCTGCCCGAACCGGTGAAGCGGCGGCTGGAGCGGATCGCGGGACGGCGCTGGACCAAGGACGGCGCCATCGTGATCCAGGTCTCGGACGAACGCAGCCAGGCCCGCAACCGCGAGCTGGCGCGCGAACGCCTGGCCGAGCTGATCCTGAAGGCGACCCTGGTGCCGAAGCGGCGCATCGCCACCAAAGTGTCGCAGAACCAGAAGCGCAAGCGGCTGGATGCCAAGAAGGCGCGCTCGGAGGTCAAGGACGGGCGCGGCTGGGAGCGTTAGGCCCTCAGACCACCACCTCGCGCCGCTCCTGCTCACCGACGCTGAAGACCCGCTTGTAGCGCGCGATCTCGTCCGCCGGGCCCATCGCCTTTTCGGGGTTGTCCGACAGCTTGACCGTGGGGCGGCCATTGGCGCTCTGGGCCTTGCAGACCAGAGAGAAGGGCGCCAGCGCATCGCCCGCCACCAGACCACGGAAATCGTTGGTCAAAAGCGTGCCCCAGCCGAAGCTGACCTTCACCCGACCCGAGAAGCGCTTGTGCAGCCTTTCCATCTCGGCCACGTCGAGCCCGTCGGAGAAGATCACCAGCTTTTCGGTCGGATCCTCGCCGCGCGATTTCCACCAGTCGATCGCGACCTCGGCATTGCGGACCGGATCGCCCGAGTCGATGCGGATGCCGGTCCAGCCCGCCAGCCAGTCGGGCGCGTTCTTCAGGAAGCCCTCGGTGCCGTAGGTGTCGGGCAGGATCATCCGAAGGTTGCCGGAATGCTCGTCATGCCAGTCGGCCAGAACGTCGTAGGGGGCACGGGCCAGGGTGGCATCATCCTCGGCCAAGGCCGAATAGACCATCGGCAGCTCATGCGCATTGGTGCCCACGGCCTCCAGGTCGCGCTTCATGGCGATCAGGCAGTTCGAGGTGCCGGTGAACTTGTCGCCCAGCCCTTCGACCATGGCCTGCACGCACCAGTCCTGCCAGAGGTAGGAATGCCGCCGACGGGTGCCGAAATCGGCGATCTTGAGGTTGTCGATCTGGCGCAGCCGCTCGACCTTTTCCCAGAGCTTGGTCATGGCGCGGGCATAGAGCACCTGAAGCTCGAACTTGCGCATCTGGTGCAGCACGGCGCGGCCGCGCAGCTCCATCAGGATGGCGAGGGCCGGGATCTCCCAGAGCATGACCTCGTGCCAGGCGCCCTCGAAGGTCAGCTCGTACTGGTCGCCGCGGCGTTCCAGCGAATAGGGCGGCAGGCGCATCTTCTCGAACCACTCCATGAAATCGGAGCGGAACATCTGGCGCTTGCCGTAGAAGGTGTTGCCGCGCATCCAGGTGCTTTCGCCGCGCGACAGCGAGAGGGAGCGCACGTGATCCAGCTGCTCGCGCAGCTCGCCCTCGTCGATCAGCTTGGCCAGCGGCACGTCGCTGGCCCGGTTGACCAGCGTGAAGGTGACCTGCGTCTCCGGCTTGTTGCGGAAGATCGACTGGCACATCAGCAGCTTGTAGAAATCCGTGTCGATCAGCGAACGGACGATCGGATCGATCTTCCACTTGTGATTGTAGACACGTGTCGCGATGTCGACCATGGCGCTCCCGCTCCCTTATTGCCGTGCGATAAAGCCTGCCGGGACCATGGATTGCAAGTGTTGCGGGTATCGCCGCGCTGGACGGACGGGGCTTTCGGCGCCAGAGTGACGCAAGGTCAGGTGCGAGGAGGAGACGATGACCGGGATCACCCTGATGGTCGGAACGACAAAGGGCGCCTTCCTGCTGGAGGGCGGAGAGGATCGTTCCGGCTGGGCGGTGCGGGGGCCGTTCTGCGGCGGCTGGCCGATCAACCACATGGCCGCAGACCCCGGCACCGGGCGGATCTGGGCGGGCGGCGGCGGCGACTGGTTCGGCGCCGGGGTCTGGCACAGCGACGATCACGGCGACAGCTGGACCCTGACCAAGCTGACCCGCGGCCAGATGGACGACTGGGCCGAGAAGGACGCCGATTTCGCCGCGATGATCGGCTGGACCGGCGCCCCCGCCCCCTTCGAGGGCTTCAGCCAGGTCTGGTCGCTGGGCCTGTCGCACGGCACGCTCTACGCCGGAACGAAACCCGCCCGTCTGCTGTCCAGCCGCGACGGGGGCGCAAGCTGGCAGGAGGTGAGCAGCCTGGCCGGACACCCTTCGGCAGACAGCTGGACGCCCGGCGCGGCGGGGCTGGTGCTGCACACCATCGTCTCCGACCCCGCTGATCCGGCAAAGCTGTGGCTGGCGATCTCGGCCGCCGGGGTCTTCGCGACCGAGGATGGCGGCGCGACCTGGGAGCGCCGCAACCGGCTGGCCAATGCCGCAGCCTGCGCCCATCATGATCACCCCGCCGCCCCCAGGGATGGAGAGACCGGGCATTGCGTCCACAACATGATGCGGGCAGCAGGCGCCGAAGACATCCTCTATCAGCAGAACCACCACGGTGTCTGGCGTTCCGCCGATGGCGGGCGCAGCTGGGAGGACATTACCACCGGGCTGCCCTCGACCTTCGGCTTCCCGATCCGGGTGCATCCGCGCAATCCGCAGACCCTCTGGACCCTGCCGCTGAACGGCGACATGGCCGGGCGCTTTCCGCCCGGGGCAAGCGCCGCCGTCTGGCGCTCCCGCGATGGTGGGCAAAGCTGGCAGGCGCAGCGTGATGGCCTGCCGCAGCAGGCCTGTTTCTTCACCGTGCTGCGCCAGGCCATGGCCGGGGATGCCCGCGACCCCGCCGGGATCTACTTCGGCACCAACTCCGGTTCTGTCTTCGCCTCGACCGACGAGGGCGACAGCTGGCAGGAGATCGCCCGCCACCTGCCCACCATCCTTTCGGTCGAGGCGCTGGACCGTCAGAGGTTCTGACCGCCCGAAGCCTCGATCCGCTGGCCGGTGATCCAGTTGCCCTGCGACAGCAGCAGGCTGGCGACCGCGGCGCCGATATCGTCGGGTTGGCCCGCGCGCCCCATCGCGGTGGCCCCGGCGATCATCCGGTTCACCTCGGCATTGTCGCGCACGACGCCGCCGCCGAAATCGGTTTCGATCGCGCCGGGAGCGATGGAATTGACCGAGATGCCGCGCCCGCCCAGCTCCTGCGCGAGGTAGCGCACCAGCGTGTCCACCGCGCCCTTCATCGCACCATAGGCCGAGTAGCCCGGCGTCGCGAACCGCGCGAGGCCCGAGGACAGGAACAGCAACCGCCCGCCATCGGCCAGCTGCGGCAGCAGCGCCTGGGTCAGCAGGTAGGGGGCGCGGACATGGACCTGGTAGAGCCCGTCCAGCGCCTCGGGCGTGGTTTCGGTGAAGGGGGTACGGATGCCATGGCCTGCGTTGTTGATCAGCCCGGTCAGGCTGTCGTGGCCAAGCGCGCGGGTGGCGGCCCGCACCGCTTCGGCGAAGGCGGGATAGGCGGCGCTGTCGGCAACCTCCAGCGGCAGCGCCTCGGCCTTGCGGCCAAGCGCGCGGATCTGGGTCACGACCTCGGCGGCCTGGTCGGCGCCCGAACGGTAGGTCAGCAGGATATCGGCGCCGCCACGGGCCAGGTGCAGCGCCATGTTGGCGCCCAGGCCGCGGTTGCCGCCGGTGATGAGGAAGAGGGGATGGGTCATGGGATGGCTCCTTTCGGTTCTGCCCCCGATATGGCGCAGGCAGGGCGCGCGGGCCTGCCACATCCTGCGCAAGACTTGCCCGATCCTGCGCAAGCCCCATATCCGCCTTGCCCCCTGCGCCGTTCCGCCGAAAGCTGCCCCCATGACCCAAAGCCAGATCCTGACCCGCGATGCCCGCGCCTATGCCCTGCGCGAAGGCCTTGAATACCGGCCCCACCCCCTGCCCGTGGACCGGCTCTCGCTGTTCTACTCGGAGGCTCCGACCGAGCTGAGCCATGTCCTGTACGACCCGGTCTTCTGCCTGGTGCTGAGCGGAGAGAAACGTGCCGAATTCAACGGCACCCCCACCATCTTCGGCGAGGGCCAGGGGCTGGTCGTCTCGCTCGATCTGCCGGCGCAAAGCTGGATCACCCGCGCCTCCCCCGAAGTGCCCTACCTGGCGCTGGCGGTGCGGCTGGACCCGGCGCTGCTGCGCGAACTGGCCCATGCCAGCCCGCTGCCGCCCGAGGATCAGCCGGTCTCGGTGCTGGCCAGCGCCCCCGCCTCTGCCGCGCTGGTCGATGTCTGCGCCCGGCTCTTTTCGCTGGTCGGGCAGCCGGGCGCACGCGATGTCCTGGCCCCGCTCTGGCTGCGCGAGCTGCACTACCTGCTGCTGACCAGCCCGCAGGGCGGGATGCTGCGCCGCATGGCACAGGCCGGCAGCCATGTCGCGCAAATTGCAGGGATCACCGCCCACCTGCGCGCCCACATGGACCAGCCGATGCGGGTCGAATCCCTGGCCCGCCGCGCCGGGATGAGCGCGACGGTCTTCCACCAGCAGTTCCGCGAGATCACCGGCACCACGCCGGTTCAGTTCCTCAAGCGGCTGCGGCTGCTCGAAGCGCAGCGCCTGCTGCGTGCCGGGGCCACCAATGTCACCCAGGCCGCGCTTCGGGTCGGCTACGAAAGCCCCTCGCAGTTCAGCCGCGATTACCGCGCGATGTTCGGCACCGCCGCCCGGGACGATCGCATGGGGCTGGCCGCCGAATAGGCCGAAATGGGTTTCCCCTGCGTCACATCATGAGGCATCCTGCCCGGGTGCCGGGGAGGGCACGCCAGAGGAGGAGACCCGAAGATGACGCAGATCCCGACCGGCGCGGAAGAGCTGACCTGGCTGGGCACCAGCTACCGCACGATCCTGGACCCGACGGACAGCGGCGGCCGCATGTCCATCGTCGACAGCACCGGCCCCGAGGGCAGCGGCCCGCCGCGCCATGTCCACGAGGCCGAGGACGAGGTCTTCGTGGTACTGACCGGGCGCTGCGATTTCTGGCTGGAGGGCACGCGGCTGTCGCGCGGCCCCGGAGAGACCGTCTTCATTCCGCGCGGGGCCGAACACACCTTCCGCGTCACCGAGGGGCCCAGCCGCCATCTGGTGATCCTGACCCCCGGCGGGTTCGAGGGCTTCTTTGCCGAGATGGCCCGGGGCCAGTTCGCGATTCCCGAGGACATGCCCGCGATCGAGGCCAGCGCCGCACGGCACAACCTGCGCTTCACCGGCCCGCCGCTCGGGCCGTGATCACACCAGAGTGACGCCGGCCTCTCCCATGGCGGCCTGCGCCGCCGCGAGGGAGCCGCCGAAGTCGATGGCCCGGCACAGATCGCTGCGCACGGTGACGTCGAAACCCAGTTTCGCAGCATCCACGGCGCTGTAATTGACGCAGAAATCCAGCGCGAGGCCGACCAGCGTCAGCTGGGTCAGGCCCCGCGTCCTCAGGTAGCCTTCCAGCCCGGTGGGGGTGGTGTGGTCGTTCTCGAAGAAGGCGGAATAGCTGTCGATCGCCGGATTGTATCCCTTGCGGATGATCAGGTCGGCGCGGTCCACCGTCAGGTCGGCGTGGAAATTCGCCCCGTGAGAGCCCTGGATGCAGTGATCGGGCCAGAGGACCTGCGGCCCATAGGGCATCTCGGTCATCGACATCGGGGCCGCGCCCTCATGGGCGGAGGCAAAGGAGGAATGCCCGGCCGGATGCCAGTCCTGGGTCAGGATCACCGCGTCGAACTCGGTCATCAGCTGGTTGACGCCCGGCACGATCCGGTCGCCCTCGGGCACGGCCAGCGCGCCTCCCGGGCAGAAGTCCTTCTGGATGTCGATGACGATCAGTGCCTTGGCCATGGGAAACTCCGCTTCTGTGGCCGGCACGGTGGCAAGAGCGCCCGGCAGCGTCAATCCTGCCGCCCGGGCGCACTGCCCGATTTCCCGGCATCTGCCTGCCGGATCGGCGAAGCTCCACCGAAGTTCTGTGCATTCCTGCAAGAAGCAGGGTGCACATATCGGCCTTCATGAGCGGTGAAACGAGGCGTACCTTTGCAAAAAAGGAGATTCCCCATGACCAAGAAGATCGTCGCGATCAGCGGTTCGCTCCGCAAGGACGCCGTCTGCACCCAGATCGCCAACACCCTGGAAGAGCTGGCCCCCGCCGGCACCACCGTCGAAGTCGTCACCCTGAACGACATCCCGATGCTGAACGAGGACCTGAAGGCCAACGGTTCGCCCGCGCCCGTCGCCGCCCTGACCCAGCAGCTGGTCGATGCCGACGCCCTGGTCCTGATCACCCCGGAATACAACCGCTCGACCTCGGGCGCGCTGAAGAACGTCATCGACTGGCTGTCGAAGGAAGACGCGGCACCGCTGGCCGGCATGCCGGTCGAGATCATCAGCCACTCCCCGGGTGCCACCGGCGGCCTGATGGCCAACCACTCGCTGCGCTCGATCCTGGCCGTCCCCGGCGCCAAGGTCATGGCGGGCTTCGAAGTCGCGATCAGCGGCTCCTTCGGCAAGGTCGAAGGCGGCAAGCTGACCGACGAAGGCACCCGCGATTTCGTTGCCGGCAAGCTGCAGGGCCTGCTGGCCACGCTGGAGGCAAAGGCCGCCGCCTGATCCGGCCCGCCTGACGCTTTGTCGCGGCGCGTCCCCTTGCCGGGGGCGCGCTGCACGCGTATCTGGGCGCCATGTATACGGTCGCCGCACTCTATCATTTCACCCGTTTCGAAGACCCCGCCGCCCTGCGGGACCCGCTGCTTGCACTTTGCGAGGCGCAGGGCATCTGCGGCTCCCTGCTGCTGGCGCGGGAAGGGATCAACGGCACCATCGCCGGCCCCGCCGCGGGGATCGAGGCGGTGCTGGCACATGTGCGCGCCCTGCCCGGCTGCGCGGACCTGGAATGGAAACTCTCGACGGCCGCCGAACGGCCCTTCGCCCGCATGAAAGTGCGGCTGAAGAAAGAGATCGTGAGCATGGGCCAGCCGGATGTCGATCCGCTGGCGCGCGTCGGCCATTACGTGGAACCCGCCGACTGGAACGCGCTGATCCGGGCCGAGGACGTGGCGGTGATCGACACCCGCAACGATTACGAGGTCGCCATCGGTACCTTCGAGGGCGCGGTCGACCCCCAGACCGAGAGCTTCCGCGACTTTCCCGCCTGGTGGGAGCAGAACAAGGACCGTTTCCACAACAAGCGGATCGCAATGTTCTGCACCGGCGGCATCCGCTGCGAGAAATCGACGAATTTCCTTCTGGGACAGGGTGTTGAAGAGGTCTACCACCTAAAGGGTGGGATCCTGAAATACCTTGAGGAGGTTCCGGCCGCGGACAGCACCTGGCAGGGCGAATGCTTTGTCTTCGACCGCCGCGTGTCGGTGGGCCACGGCCTGGTCGAAGGCCCGCATGAACTCTGCCATGCCTGCCGCCGCCCGATCCTGCCCGAGGACCGCAGCCGCCCGGAATACGAGGAAGGCGTGTCCTGCCATTTCTGCATCGAAGAGACCTCGGAGGCCGACAAGGCCCGGTTCCGCGAGCGCCAGAAGCAGATTGCTCTGGCAAGGGCCCGTGGCGAACACCACCTGCCGGGCTTTGACGACTGAAGCGCGCCTGACGGCGCGCCGCCTGCGGCGGGCGGGGGCGCCTAGCGGCGCCCTTTTGCTTTTGGGCACCGCTCAGAAGTAGCTGCGCACGAGGGAACTGGCGAGCAGGCTCCAGCCGTCGGCGATGACGAAGAAGCTGAGCTTGAAGGGAAGCGAGACGATCGCGGGGGGGACCATCATCATCCCCATCGACATCAGCACCGCCGCCACGACCAGGTCGATGATCAGGAAGGGCAGGAACAGCAGGAATCCCACCTGGAAGGCCCGGGCGATCTCCGACAGCATGAAGGACGGGACCAGGACCGAGAGCGGCGCCTCGGGCCCGGTCGGGATCTGTGCCGCATCGGGACGCAGGGCCGCCAGGGCCTCGAAGGTCCGGGGATCCATGCGATGGGCCATGAAGCCCCGGAACGGGCCGGCGACCAGCGGAAAGGCCTGCTCCGGCGTGATCTTCTCATCCAGGAGGGGCAGAATCCCGGCGCTCCAGGCCTGCTGGAAGGTGGGCTCCATCACGAACCAGGTCAGGAACAGCGCCAGCGACACGATCAGCATGTTGGGCGGCGCCTGCTGCAACCCGAGCGCCTGGCGCAGGATCGACAGCACCGTCACCAGGAAGGGGAAACAGGTCACCATGATCAGCAGCCCCGGGGCGAGGCTCAGCACCGTGATCAGCAGGAGCATCTGGATGCCGCGGGCGGTCAGCGAGCCCCCCGGCCCCAGGTCGATGTCGATGCCCTGAGCCCCTGCAAGGGACGGAATCAGCAGCAGGATCAGCGCCAGCACCGCGCTGCGGCGCATGTCAGAGCTCGCCCGAGAAATCGACGACCTCGGTCAGGCGCACGGCCAGCTGGCCGGCCTGGTCGCCATCCAGCTCCTCCAGCTCTCCGCGCGCGATCAGCCGGTCGCCGACGTAAAGTTCCACCGGATCCTCGACCCGCCGGTCCAGCGGCAGCACGCTGTCGCGGGTCAGCTTCAGCAGGTCCCGGATCAGCGGCCGCGCCTTGCCGACCGAAATGGTGATCTCGATCGGCACGACGGTGAAGGGATTGCCCGCCTCGGGGCCCCGGTCATCCATTCTGCTCACCCATGCTGATATCTCCTTTCCTGTTCGGTGAAGAAGCCGGAGACGGCCCCCCGGATGCCCTCGGTCACGCTGTCGAGATCGATCTCTGTCTCCTCCTCGGCGAAGCGCAGGAAGACCTGGCCGTCGGAGAGCGTGTCATCGGCGACCAGCTCCAGCGGGAAGCCGAAATCCTGCGCCATGAGCCCCTCCAGCAGGGGCACGTTCTGCGACGCGGCCACCAGCTCCACCTTCTGGCTGGCCCGGTCGACAAGCATGTGGTCCAGCAGTTCCCGGATCCGCAGGCCCAGGGTCTCGTGCGCGATCAGCGGCACGACCTTGTCGATGACCTCCGCCAGCATCGGGCGCACGGCGTTCAGCACGTTGGAATGGGCTTCCGTGTAGGTGAAGGCCAGATCCTGGAGGTTGCGGGCGAATTCCGCACCGATATGGGCCTGTTCCTCGCGGGTGGCGCGGGCAGCATCGTCCCAGCCGGCCTTGTAGCCCTTCTCGAAGGCCTCGAGGCGCAGCGTCTCCAGCTCTTCCTCGCTGAGCCCGGGGGCATGGTCGCCCCGGGGCGCGACGCTGAAATCCTCCAGCAGCTGTGCCATCGTCCTCATGCCGTCTCTCCGCTTTCCTCGAGCCAGCTGCGCAGGATCTCCATGGTCTCGTCCTTGCGTTCCTCGATCAGCGATTGCAGGCGGGCCACGGGATCATCGCTGTCCATGGCGCTGCCGCCGCCCATGCCGTCGAAATCGGCGATCATCGGGAAACCTCCGCCCTCGTTCCCGCCGCCGAAGCCCGAGCCCATGGAGAGGTCCGGCAGGGCGTAATCTTCGTCCCCGTCGATTTCGCCGTCGAGCGCCGGCAGGCTTTCGCCCGCGCTGCCTCCGCCCCCGCCGCTTTCCAGCAGCGGCACCCGGGCGACGCCACCGCTCAGCACCGGCTTGATGACGAACAGCCCCAGCACCAGCGCGACCAGCGCCAGGACCGCCATCTGGATCAGCGACATCACGTCGAGGTTCAGACCCGCGGCAAAGCCGCCGTCGCTGGCCGTGCCCAGCAGGGTCACCGGTTCGAAGACCATCGACTTGATGGTGATCACGTCACCACGGGAGTCGTCGTAGCCGACCGCGGAAGAGACCAGCTCGCGCAGGCTGGCCAGTTCCTCATCGCCACGAACCGCCAGGGTGGTGGTGCCATCGGCGCCCTGGGTACCGACGCCGTTGACCAGAACGGCCACCGTCATGCGCCGCACCGCCCCGGGCGCGCGCAGCACTTCCCGGTTGACCTCGGACACCTCGTAATTCACCCGCTCGCGGGTCTCGTTGCCCTGGGAGTTGGAGGAATTGTTGCCGCCTCCGGCCCCGTTGGGCAGGTTGGAGGCCACGGTCACGTTGCCCGCATCGCTGTTCTGCGCCGAGTTCGAACTTTCCTCCGTATCCGTACTGATTGCCACGCGCCCGTCCGGATCGAAGCGGCGCTCATGGATCGATTCGCTTTCGGTCACGGTTTCGACCGTCACCTCCACCACGGCATTGCCGGCGCCGACCCGCGCCTCGAGCAGGCGCTGCACCTTCTCCTTCAGCGCCTGGGCCCGGTCCGTCGCCGCCGTATCCGCCGAGGGGTCGTCCGCCAGGCTCAGCAGCTCTCCCTTGTCATCGATCACCGCGACGTCATCGGGATTGAGCCCCGCCACCGCCGAGGCGACCAGATATCGTAAAGCCTTGGCCTGGCTCGCGGAAATATCGCCGGACGTGGTCAGCGCGATGGAGGCCGTGGGCTTCACGTCGCGCTGGAACGGGGTCGCACCCTGATGGGCGATATGCACCCGCGCGGCCTCGATCTGCGGCGAAGAGGCGATGGTGCGGGCCAGCTCCCCCTCCTTCGCACGCCAGTAGGCGGCATCGAACATCTGCGAGGTCATGCCGAAACCGGAGAGAGAATCGAGCAGCTCGTAGCCCTGGCTGGAATTGCGCGGCAACCCCTCACTCGCCAGGGTCATGCGCAGCGCGTCGCGGTCCCGCCCGTCGACATAGATCGAGCCCCCGCGCACTTCGTAGGTGACACCACGCTGGTCGAGGGCCCGCACGATCTCTCCGGCCTGGCCGTTTTCCAGCCCCGAATACAGCAGGCTCATCGATGGCTGGGCGGCCATCCGCGCCAGCAGCAGCACCGCCGCGAACATCGCGACAGTCGCCAGAATCACGGTGATCCTGCGCCTCGGCTCCAGGTTGGTCCACAGGGATATGATCTGTTGCAAACCGCGTCTCCGTTCCTCCGGCCTTCTGCCGGTGCCCCCCTTAATGGGCCGAACGCACTTAACAATCGGTTAGTCGGTCCCGCCCTATAACGGCCCTGCGGACAGATTCTGGAAGGCTCATGACAGACGTCACTGCAGAACCGGAAGAGGCCCCGAAAAAGGCCTCCAAGCTGCCCCTGATCCTGGGGCTGGTCGTGGCACTTGCCGGCGGCGGCGGTGCGTTCTTCGCCATCTACAGCGGCATGATCCTGGGCGGCGACGCGCCCGTCGCGGGCGAGGAAGCCCATGGAGAGGCGGCGCCGGCAGAGGACTTCAAGGCGCCCGACATGGCCTACCTGGCGCTTCAGCCGATGGTGATTTCGATGGGACGAATCGCCGACAACCGGCACCTGCGATTCACCGCCAGCCTGGAGATCCCGCCGGACAAGTTACCGGAGGTGGAGAAGATCCAGCCCCGCATCGTCGACGTGCTGAACAGCTACATGCGGGCCCTGCGCATCGACGACCTGGAAGATCCGGCTGCCCTCGTGCGCCTGCGCGCCCAGATGCTGCGACGCATCCAGGCCATCACCGGGCCGGAAGCGGTCCGCGACCTTCTGATCACGGAATTCGTACTGAACTGAGGAGCTTGCCATGGAAATGATCTCGGACATCCTGCTTGTCGCCGGCGCCCTCGGGGCGGTGTTCTACTGCTTCATCCTGGCCCGCCGGCTGGCGCGCTTCAACGACCTCGAATCAGGGGTTGGCGGGGCGGTCGCGGTTCTCTCGGCGCAGGTCGACGACCTGACCCGCACGCTGAAGGCCGCCCAGGGCGCCGCCAGTGACAGCAGCGCCTCGCTCGAACAGCTGACCGATCGCGCAGAAGGCGTGGCCAAGCGGCTCGAGCTGCTGGTGGCTTCGATGCACGACCTGCCGGAACCCGGGCGTCGACCGCCGCCGACCGCCGCCGAACCGCCAGAGGAAATGGCCCGGATCCAGCCGGTCTTCGCCCGGCGGACCGGCGGACAGTAAGGAGACAGAGCAATGGCCAAGACCCGGGCGAAGCCCGCCGCGAAGGGGGCCGGCAAGATCAAGCCTGCCCGCCGGCCAAAGCGCCGCGCCCGCAGCCCCCTGACGATGATCGCCCTGCTGCTGCTGACCTCGGCCGGGCTGCGCATCGCCATGCACGCCGATGATGTCATGGCGCTGGAGCCCGGCGACCATGCCGCGCCCGCGGAGGGGGCACCCGCCGGCTGCACCCCGGGCCCGGATGTCGAGGCGATGCTGGGCGCCTTCAAGGAACGCGAGACCCGGCTCGACCAGCGCGAGGCGCAGATCCGCGACCGCATGAATGCCCTGGCGATCGCCGACGAGGAAATTCAGAAGAAGCTTGTCCAGCTGGAGGAGGCCGAGGAGCGCCTGCGCGACACCCTGGCGCTGGCCGATGGCGCGGCGGAAAAGGACATCACCCGCCTGACCTCGGTCTACGAGGCCATGAAACCCAAGGACGCCGCCGCGCTTTTCGAGCAGATGGCGCCGGAATTCGCCGCAGGCTTCATCGCCCGGATGCAGCCGCCCGCCGCCGCCGCGATCATGACCGGCCTGTCCTCGGAACGGGCCTATTCGATCAGCGCGATCCTGGCCGGGCGAAATTCATCGGTTCCAAAGGAATGACCCCTAGCCTGCCGGCAGGGACAGTGGATTCGGGGCTGCACGCATGATTGGTTTCGTCGGTATCGGTGTGATTTTCGTCATGGTCTTCGGCGGTTACGTCATGGCCGGCGGAAAGATGTCGATCATCCTCAAATCCCTGCCGTTCGAGTTGATGATGATCGGCGGTGCGGCCGTCGGGGCCTTCCTGCTGTCCAACGACATGTCCGCCGTGAAGCATACGGCCAAGGATGTCGGCAAGGTCTTCAAGGGTCCGAAATGGAAGCCCGACGATTATCGCGACCTGCTGTGCCTGCTGTTCGAACTGATCCGCCTGGCCCGCCAGAACCCGGTCGCGATCGAGGAACATATCGAGGCGCCAAACGACAGCACCATCTTCTCCAAGTACCCCAAGGTCCTCGCCGATGGCGAAGCGATCGAGCTGATCTGCGACACCATGCGCTCCGCCTCGATGAACTACGACGATCCGCACCAGGTCGAGGAGGTGCTTGAAAAGCGGATGGAGGCGAACCTGCATCACGCCATGCATTCCAGCCACGCCCTGCAGGCCATGGCGGATGCGCTTCCGGCGCTCGGCATCGTCGCGGCGGTGCTGGGGGTGATCAAGACCATGGCCTCCATCGATCAGCCGCCCGAGGTGCTGGGCGGCATGATCGGTGGTGCCCTCGTCGGCACCTTCCTGGGCGTCTTCCTGGCCTATGGCATCGTCGGACCCTTCGCCGGCCGCCTGAAGACCGTGACCGAGGAGGACAGCCATTTCCACCAGCTGATCCGTGAGGTGCTTGTCGCCAACCTGCACAATCACGCCACCAATATCTGCATTGAGGTCGGGCGCCAGAACACCCCGGCCCACTACCGCCCCAGCTTCTCGGAACTCGAGGAGGCACTGAAGGCGGTCAAGAGCAGCGGCGCCGCATGAGCGGGCGTCTGGGCACCGGCCTGCTGGCCCTGTTGCTGATGCTGCTGCCGGGTCTGGCCCTGGCACAGGTCTCGGTCGTGCGGGCCGGCGATCATGCCGCCTTCACGCGGCTGACGATCTCCCTGCCGCGGGGAACCACCTGGGACCTGGTACAATCCCCGGGCCGGGCCACCGTCAGCCTATCAGGAACGATCCAGTCCATTGATATATCTCAGGTCTTCGAAAGAATTCAGAGGGACCGCCTGCGCGAGGTCACCGTTGAACCGGGACAGACGCTGACCCTGGAACTGGCCTGCCTGTGCCGGATCGAGCCTTCGACCTACGGGACCCAGCTGCTGATCCTCGACCTGCGCGACGGCCCGCCCCTGCCGCAGCGGCCCGACATCTCCATGCCGCTGGCCGACCGCCCGCTGGCCGATCCGCGCGCCAACCTCAGCCTGGCGCAACCCGTGCCGCCACAGATGCCGGCCCTGCCCGCCATGCCCCCGCCCGATCCGCCCGAGGGCGCGATGGCGACCGACCCCACCTCTGCCCCGCCCCCTCCGGAAATCCCCGCTCCGCTGCGCAGCTTTGCCGAGGCTCGGGTCAACGCCCTGCCGGACCTGCCCGCGCCGCTTTCGGAAACCGAAGAGCGCCTGGCCCGCCAGCTTGAGGACAGCCTGCTGCGCGCCATCGGCGGAGCCGCCACGGAGGGGCTGCTGCAGACCGATCCGCGTGGGGCCGCCGCGCTCAGCGCCGAGGAACGCAGCCTGCCTGCTTCGGACGACACCGCCACTGCCGATCCCGGGGTCGCCGCCCTGACCGCGACCCTTGAAGATGCCCAGCCCGGCCCCAGCAACCGCTTCGTCCTGTCAGGCGACGATTGTGCCCTCGCCATGCCACCCACCGTCTCGACCGAGGAGACCGGGGCGTTTTCAGACCAGCTGGCCCGGCTCCGCTCTGCCCTTGTCGGGGAATTCGACCGGCCCGATCCGCGGGCGCACCTGGAACTGGCACAGTTCTACATCTCCCAGGGGTTCGGCGCAGAGGCCCGCAGCGTCCTCGACGCGCTGGCGCTGGACACGCGCGAAACCCGGGAAATGGCCTCGGTCGCACGGATCCTCGAATACGGGCATGATCCGCAGGACAATCCCTTTGCCAGCCGCACCGATTGCGATTCCGAAGCCGCGCTATGGGGCATTCTGGCGCTGGATCCCCTGCCGCCTGGCCAGGACATCGACACCGTCGCGGTCAAGCGCGCGATGATGACGCTGCCGGACCCGCTGAAACGCTACCTGGGCCCGATTCTGGCCCAGCGGTTCGTCAGCATCGACGAAGGCGATACCGCCCGCGATCTGATGCGGGTACTGGAACGCGAGACCGAGATCACCAGCCCGCGGCAGGAGATGGTGGCGGCCCGCCTCGAAAGCCAGGACAGCGGCCAACCCGACCGCACCGCCTACCACGAGATCATTGCCAACAACGATGATGTCTCGGCCGAAGCGCTGCTGCATTACACCGAGGACACGCTGGCCGGCGGCAAGCCCGTGGATCCCGAGACGATCGGCCTGCTGGAAAGCTTCCGGGCACAGTACCGCGACACGCCGATCGAAGCCGGTCTGACCCGGACCGAAATCGCGGCGCATTCCTCGACCGGGAATTTCACCGCCGCCTATGACCTTTTCGAGGCCGCGCAGGCCGAAATGACGGGCCCGGACCGCGCGAAGGTGGCCGACAGCCTGGCCCGGAACCTTTCGATGAATGCATCGGATGCCGCCTTCGCGCGGCTCTACTTCCGCCACACCCCGCTGATCCGCGACGGCATCCCGCCGGAAACCGCCAACCTGGTCGCCGACCGCCTGCTGAGCCTTGGCTTCCTGGACGAGGCCGCCGGCTACCTTGCCCCCGGGGCCGAGGGCGACGCCGGGCGCAGCCGCCGGCTGATGCGCGCGCGCCTGGCGCTGGCGCAGAACCTGCCCCGCCAGGCCGAAGGCGAGCTGACCGGTCTGACCGGTCGGGATGCCGACCGGCTGCGCGCCGAACTGCGCCTGAAGACCAATGATTTCCTGGGGGCGGAGACACTGTTCCGCGCCATCGGAGAGACCGAGGCCGCCGACAGTGCCGCGCTGCTGGCCCGGGACTGGAGCACGCTGCAATCCAGCCAGGCCGCCCCCGGCGCCACCCTGGCCGATGTCGTCACCACCCAGGAGGCCGCCCCGGTCGATCTGCCGGCCCTCGGCCCGCCCAGCCTGACCGCCAGCCGCGATGCCCTGAGCCAGAGCGCCGAGACCCGGAATGCCCTGCAGAAGCTGCTGTCGACGCTGCAGGTGGACACCGCCCTGGACCAGTGAGCCGATCCGGGCCCCGAGGCGGGCAATCTTTGCCACTTCTCAACCATTTGCCCGAAGGATGCCCCGAGGCCGGCCCGAAGCGGCGGCCCTGAACAAAAACGGGACCCCAGATGACCGAGGCAGAAGCCCGCCCCCTGTTCCAGCCCACGATCCTGCTGGCGCTCGCGCTGATGGCGATCATCGTCATGATGATCCTGCCAGTGCCCGCCTTCATCCTCGACATCGGCCTGGCCACCAGCTTCGCCCTGGCGATCCTGATCTTCACCGTCACCCTCTTCGTCGAGAAGCCGCTGGATTTCTCGGCCTTTCCGACGGTCCTGCTGGCTTCGCTGATGCTGCGGCTGTCCCTGAACGTCTCCTCGACCAAGCTGATCATCGGCAATGGCCATACCGGCACCGCCGCCGCCGGGGATGTCATCCAGGGCTTCGCCGACTTCGTGATGAGCGGCTCCGTCTTCCTCGGCCTCGTGGTCTTCGGCGTGCTGCTGATCGTCAACTTCATGGTCATCACCAAGGGCGCCGCCCGGATGGCCGAGGTGGGCGCGCGCTTTGCCCTGGACGGAATGCCCGGCAAGCAGCTGGCCATCGACAGCGACATGTCCGCCGGCGCGATCGACCACAATCAGGCCCGCGAACGCCGCGAACGCGAGCAGCTGGAGACCACCTTCTTCGGCTCGCTGGACGGTGCGTCGAAATTCGTCAAGGGCGATGCGGTGGCGGGGCTGCTGATCACCCTGCTGAACCTGGTCGTCGGGCTGATGATGGGGGTGATCGTCCACGGCATGCCGATGAAGGATGCCTTCGAGACCTACGCGATCCTGACCGTCGGCGACGGGCTGGTGACTCAGATCCCGGCGGTGATCATCTCCATCGCCTCGGCACTGCTGCTGGCCCGGGGCGGCTCCACCGGGGCGACCGACCTGGCCCTGGTCGGCCAGCTGGGCCGCCATCCGGCCGCGCTGGCCACCGTGGCCGTGCTGATGCTGCTGTTCGGACTGGTCCCCGGCCTGCCGCTGATCCCCTTCACCCTGGGCGCCGCGGTGCTGGGCAGCGCCGCCTACGTGGTGCGCAACCGCCAGCGCCGCGCCGCCAGCGCCAAGGCGGAACCGGCCCGGGACATCCCCCTGCCAAAGCAGAAATCCATTGGCGACACGCTCGATCTTGATGATATCCATGTCGAATTCGCCCCGGACCTGGTGAACATGGCGCTTGATCCCGGCACCGGGCTGGATGCCCGGATCGAGAACATGCGCCTGCATGTCGCCGAGAGCTTCGGCCTGATCCTGCCCGAGATCCGGCTGACCGACGATCCCGGCCTGCCCAAGGGCGCCTATGTGATCCGCATCCAGGGGGTCGAACAGGCCCGGGCCGTGCTGCGTCCCGACAAGGTGCTGGTGCTCACCCAGGGCGGCGAAACCGGACTGCCCCAGGGCGAGAACGTGCGCGAGCCGGTCTACGGTGCCCCGGCGCGCTGGATCGCCGAGGCGGCGCAGGACCATGCGGCCCTTTCGGGGCTGACCATCGTCACCCCAACCGAAGTCCTGGCGACCCACCTGCTGGAAACCATCAAGCGCAATTTTGCCCGCCTGCTGACGCTGAAATCCCTGCGCCGGGTGCTTGAGGAAATGACCAACCTCTCGGACGAGCGCCGCGCCCAGGCCAACCGCAAACTGCTGGACGAGCTGATCCCGGAGAAGGTGCCACTCGACCTGCTGCACCAGGTGCTGCGGCTGCTGGTGGGAGAGCAGGTCTCGATCCGCAACATGCCGCTGATCCTCGAGGCCGTGGCAGAACTGCGCGGCCAGCTCCAGCAACCCGAGGCGATCTGCGAACATGTCCGCCACCGGCTGGGCTTCCAGCTGGTCGCCGAGCTGCGCCGCGAGGATGGCACCGTGCCGCTGATCCAGCTTGCCCCCGGCTGGGAGGACATCTTCCAGACCTACCAGATCGAGCGCGACCGCGGCGCCGTCGACATCGCCCTGCCGCCCGACATGTTCAATCGCCTGGTCACCAATACCGCCCAGGCGCTGTCGGATGCCTCGGATCGCGGGATCTACGCGGCGCTGGTCACCTCGACCCAGCGGCGGCGCTTCCTGCGCACGGCCCTCAGCGCCCGCGGCATTACCAACCCCGTGCTGTCGTTCGAGGAAATCGGCATCGACGCCCGCCCCTCCCTGGTCGCCATGGTGCCCGATGACTGAGGCGCTCGCCCGGCTGATGAGCCTTGCCCAGGACCAGCTCTGGCAGGGCGCGCTGATCTTCCTGCGGGTCGCGGCCTTCACCTCCCTGTTGCCGGGCTTCGGCGAACAGGCGGTCCCGGTGCGGGTGAAGCTGGTGATCGCGCTCTGCCTCAGCGCCGTGGTAGTCAGCGCCGCGCCCGAGATCCGCATTCCGCCCGGTCCCGACTGGCCGACCTTCCTGCGCTTCCTCGGCACGGAAACGGTCGCCGGCCTTGGACTCGGCCTCGGGCTGCGGACCTTCATGATGGGGCTGCAGACCGCCGCCTCGATGATGGCGCAGTCGACCTCGCTCAGCCAGATCCTCGGCAATGCCGGAACCGAACCGATGCCCGCCATCGGCCATATCCTGATGATCGGCGCGCTGGCGCTGGCGATGCTGATGGGGCTGCATGTGCACGCGGTGCTCTACCTGCTGATCTCCTACCAGGCGATGCCCGCCGGCAGCTGGCCCGCAGGGGCGGACCTGTCGGACTGGGGGCTGCGGCTGATCGCCCAGAGTTTCCGGATGGCCTATACCCTGGCCGCCCCCTTCCTGATCGTCTCGCTGATCTACAACCTGACGCTGGGCGTCATCAACCGCGCCATGCCGCAGCTGATGGTCGCCTTCGTCGGTGCGCCGCTGATCACCTTCGGCGGGCTGGCACTGCTGTGGGTGTTGGCGCCGCAGATCCTGACCCTCTGGGCAGAGGCCGTCTTCGGCTTCCTGCGCAACCCGTTCTGAGGCACCATGGCCGACACCGAGGACAGCGGCGAGAAACCGCATGAACCGACCGACCGCAAGCTGCAGAAGGCGCGTCAGAAGGGCGAGGTCCCGCGCTCCAGCGACCTCTCGACGGCGGCGGCCTATGGCGGGCTCTGCGTTGCGGGGCTGGCCCTTGGCGGGCCCGCGCTGGTCGGGCTGGGCAGCCAGATGCAGGGCATGGTCGACCAGTCGGCGCAACTGGGGCCGCTGATGCTGTCGGGCGGCACCAGCCTGGCCGGCGGGATGATGGCCGAGGTCGCGCTGCGCATCGCGCCGCTTTTCCTGGTGCCCGCCGCTGCGGTTCTGGCGATCGTCTTCGCCCAGCAGGCCTTCGTGGTCTCTGCCGAACGGATCCGCCCGAAGCTGTCGCGCCTCTCTCCGGTGGCCAATGCCAAGCAGAAATTCGGCCGCGGCGGGCTGTCCGAATTCCTCAAGAGCCTGGCCAAGCTGCTGATCTATTCCTTCGTCCTCTATCGGTTCATCGACGCGAATTTCCAGGACATGGTGATGACGCTGGAGCTGGACCCCGGCCAGGGCGCGGCGCTGCTGGGCCGGCTCTGCCTGTCCTTCCTGTTCCTCGTCTTCACCATTGCCCTGGCCATCGGCGGGATCGACTTCCTCTGGCAGCGCAGCGAGCATCTGCGCAAGAACCGCATGACCGACAAGGAGATCCGCGACGAGATGAAGGAGGCCGAGGGCGATCCGCACATGAAGCAGCAGCGCCGGATGCGCGGCGAGCAGATCGCCCGGTCACAGATGATGGCCGAGGTGCCGAAGGCCGATGTGGTGATCGTCAACCCGACCCATTACGCGGTGGCGCTGAAATGGGACCGCCGGCGCGGCAGCGCCCCGGTCTGCGTCGCCAAGGGGATGGACGAGGTGGCCCATGTCATCCGCCGCATCGCCGCCGAACACGGGGTGCCGATCCATTCCGATCCGCCCACTGCGCGGCGCCTGCACACCGAGGTCGAGATCGGCGCCGAGATCGCCCCCTCCGACTACCGCGCCGTGGCCGCCGCGATCCGCTTCGCCGACCAGATGCGCCGCAAGGCGAAGGCGCGGATCTGATGCGCGTGCCGGTCCCCCCCCGCCAGCTTGCGCCGCTGGCCGCCGCCACCGCCATGGCCTACGAGGCCGACCTGATGCGGCTGACCCGGATCACCGCCCACGAGGCCCGGCTGCGTGCCGCCCTGGAAGAGCTGGATGCCCGGATGCGCGACAGCTTCCTGACACGGATCGCCGAACCCGGCCAGGACCTGGGCCGGGCCAGCCTGCAGGACCGGGCCTGGCGTGACTGGGCCGGGCTGCGCCGCGGCCAGATCCAGTCCGAGCTGGCGCTGGTGCTGGCCGACAAGACCGAGCAGCGGCTGAAACTGACCCGCAGCCTGGGTCGCAAGGACATCGCTGCCCGCCTGTACGACAGCGCCTGCGCCACGGAGCGCGCGGAGGCCCGGCAGAAGCAGCTGAACGACCTTCAGGCGCTGGCCGTGCTGCGCCGCGCCCGCCCCTGATCCCCGCCCGAACGGGCAAGGGCCGCCGGTCCGACCGGCGGCCCTTGTGATCTGGCCTTCGCTTCAGGCGCCCTCAGGTTTCCTGGCGGGCAATGTCGGTGATCAGCACATCGCTGACGATGCCGCCCAGGATCTTGCGGGCCACGTTCAGCAGGTTGCGCCGCAGCAGTTCCAGGTTGTTGGAATTGGTGAAGGCGCCGTCGAACCCGCCGACATTGGCATGGTCGAACATCACCTGCAGGAAGGCATCGCGCAGCTTCGGCTCCTTGGCATAGACCGCTTCGGAGGAACCGGGATCGGTTTCCAGGCTCAGCGACATGACCACCAGCGCGCCGACCTTGTCGTCGATGACCACGGGGATGATGAACTGGTTGTTCATCTTGACGTAGTCCTTGTCCTTCGGCGCCTCGTCGGCGGGCGGCGGCGGCTCGGCCTCCTGGGCGACGGCGCCGGTGCCATCGCCGCAGGGGTCGATCGCAGCCATCTCCGCGGGCTTGGGGCGCAGCATCAGCCCGGCCCCGGCGCCGCCACCGATGCCGAGGATGATCAGGAGTATGGGCAGGAGCTTTTTCATAGGCGGGCCTCAGAACGGAAGGATCTTTTCAAGGAACTGCTGGCCGTAGCGTGGCTGCTGCACCTCGCTGATCTGCCCGCGCCCGCCGTAGGAAATGCGCGCCGAGGCGATCTTGTCGTAGGTGATCTCGTTCTGGCGCGAGATATCCTCGGGCCGGACATAGCCCGAGACCTGAAGTTCGCGCAGCTCGTAGTTCACCCGCACCTCCTGGTTGCCCGAGATCGAGAGCACGCCATTGGGCAACACGTCGACGATGGTGGCCGCGACCCGCAGGGTCAGTTTCTCGTTGCGGCTGACGGAGCCGTCGCCGGTGGCGCTGGAAGAGGAATCGAGCCCCACCGCCGAGCCCATCGTGGCCCCCTCATAGAGAAGCTCGTTGTCGATCCGCTGCGGCAGGCCCAGCATGTTCGGAATGCCGAGGCTTTCCGAGCCGCTGCGGCTGCGCGAGGTGGAGTTGGAAATCTGCGCGCTGTCGTCGATCTCGATCACCACGGTCATGATGTCGCCACGCTTCATCGCCCGTCGATCGCCCAGCAGCGAGGCCTGGCCGCCACGCCAGAGCGAGGCCTCCTGCAACTGGCCACGGCTGGCCACCGGCCCGGGGGTGAACATCGCGCTGCGTTCGGCCGAGGTGGTGTCGGGGGTGAAGGGCGGCGCCCGGCCGATCTCTTCCATCCGGGCGCAGCCCGCCAACAGCATCAGCAGGGGGAGAGTCAGACGCATGATCATTTCACCCTTACCGATCCATCGGGCTGAACCACCCCGCTGACCGTCAGGCGGGATGCAAGATTCATGACCCGCACCATCTCTCCGACGCCGGCCCGGTCCAGCGCGCGCCCCTCTGCCGTTATGCTGAGCCCGCCACGGTCGTAGACCAGGCTGACCAGCCCGTTGCGTTCCACCAGGGCGGGCGGGCCCAGATCACCCGGTCGCACCGGGCGCCCGGCATAGAGCGTCACCCGCGCCTCCATCCCGACCAGCCCGGTCAGGCTTTCGTAGGCGCCCGGCAGGCTGCCCTCCTGCAGGATCAGGTCGCCCGGGCCCACCACGCTCTGCGGACGCAGGTTGCGTGCCGCGATGACCGTGTCGGCCTGCGCCGGCCCGGCCGCCAGCAGGAGAAGCAGCAGCAGCATCAGCGCACCTGTGCCGTCGCGGCCAGCATCTGGTCCGAGGCCGAGATCACCTTGGAATTCAGCTCGTATCCGCGCTGCGCCTCGATCAGCTCGGTGATCTCGCGGACCGGATCGACGGAGCTTTCTTCCAGATAGCCCTGGCGCAGCGTGCCCAGCCCGTCCTCTCCCGGCGTGCTCAGAACCGCCGCACCCGAGGCCTCGGTCTCGACGAACAGGTTGGAGCCGATGGCCTCCAGCCCCTTCACGTTGGTGAAGCCCGCAACGTTGAACTGGCCCAGCAGCTGCGCCGACGTGTTCCCGAGGAAATAGGCATAGACCTCACCATCGGGGTTGATCGAGATCGAGCGCGCATCATCCGGGATCGTGATCTCGGGCGAGACGGGATACCCGTCGGAGGTGACGATCAACCCGTCGGCGGTCCGCTTCAGCGCCCCGTCCCGGGTATAGGCGGTCTGGCCCGAAGGCAGCGTGACCTCCAGGTAGCCGCGCCCCTCGATTGCCAGGTCCAGGTCGCCGCCGGACTGCAGCAGCGCGCCCTGCTGCACCTGCATGGTCACCGCCGCCGGACGCACCCCCAGCCCCAGCTGGATGCCGGTGGGCAGCATGGTGCCGTCGGTGGCGTTGATCGTGCCGGCGCGGGCATATTGCTGGTAATGCAGATCGGCGAACTCTGCCCGGCGGGCATTGTAGCCGGTGGTCGACATGTTCGCGAGGTTGTTCGAGATCGTCTCGACCCGCATCTGCTGGGCGGCCATCCCGGTGGCCGCGATCTTGAGGGCTCTCATGGCAAGCTCCTATTTGAGAAGGGTCTGGAGGGAGGTGCGGATGCGCTCGTCCTCCTTGTCGAGGAAGGACTGGCCCAGCTCGTAGGCGCGCTGCACCTCGACCATGCGGGCAACCTGCCCGATGGGATCGACGTTGGAGGCCTCGAGGAAGCCCTGCAGGACGCGGGGATCCTCGACCGGCTCGGTGCCGGCATCGGCGCGGAACATCACACCGCCCTCGCGCACCAGAGCCAGCGGATCGAGGGGACGGACGATGCCGATCTGACCGATCGCCTGGCCATTGGCCGACAGCGTGCCATCGGCACCGACGCTGACATCGACATCGGGCGGCACGAAGACCGGGGCGCCGCCGCTGTCGAGCACCGGGTAGCCGTCATTGGTCACCAGGTCCCCGGCATTGGAACTGGCAAAACTGCCGGCCCGGGTCAGCCGGTCGCCATTCGGGGTCTGGATGACGAAATAGCCGTCGCCCTCGATGGCGAAATCGAGCGGCCCGCCGGTCTGCTCCAGCGTGCCCTGGGCGTAGTTGATCCATTGCAGATTGGCCTCGGCCATCGACAGCGAGGGGCCGTCATCCACCGGGGCAATGTATTCCGAGAAGATCAGGTCTTCCTGCCGGAACCCGGTGGTATTGGCATTGGCGATATTGTTGGCGATCACCGTCATCTCTCGCATCAGCCCCGAGAGACGTGCCAGCGTGGTGTAGCCCGCGTTTTCCATGCTCAGCCTCCGATGATGAGCGGGATCACCTGGTCATGGAAGAAGGCGACCAGGGTCTGGGTCATGAAGCTCATGGAAAGCCAGAAGATCACGACGATCGCCGCCAGCTTGGGGACGAAGGTCAGGGTCATTTCCTGGATCGAGGTCAGGGCCTGGAACAGGCCCACGATGACGCCGACCACCAGGGCCACCGCAAGGATCGGCGCAGCCGAGATCACGGCGACCCAGAGGCCCTGGCGCAGGGTGTCGAAGAGAAGTGCCTCGTCCATCCTGGCCAGAACCCCCGGTCAGACCGGCATCCTCAGGATTTCCTGATAGGCTTCGACAACCTTGTCGCGCACCGTCACTGCCGCTTCGACGGCCAGTTCGGTCTGCGCAAGGGCCTGAACGAGGGACTGGGTGTCGGCTTCTCCGACCATCGCCGCCAGGGCGGTCTGTTCCCCTTCCCGGAAGGTCTCGGCAAAGTCCTTCGTGACCTCGCCGAGTCTGTCGCCGATCCCCTGGCCGCTGCCCGGCACGGGTTCCGTGGCGGGGCGTGCGGCCGCATAGTTCCGGGCGGCATTCAAAGCACGAATGTCCATTCTGGACCTCCTTTTCGGACGTGATTAACGACGCAACAGTTCAAGCAGACCCGCCGACATCTGGCGCGCCTGGTCGAAGATCTTGAGGTTCGCCTCGTAACTGCGTTGCGCTTCGCGCGAGTCGGCGATTTCGACCACCAGATCGACGTTCGATCCATCGTAGTGGCCGCTTTCATCGGCCAGCGGGTGCTGCGGATCGAAGACCCGCGGCAAATCCGACCGGTCGAGCTGCACCCGACCGGTCCGGACCCCGCCAACCGTTTCCCCGGCGCCCGCAACCTCTTCGAAGGCCACGGTCTTGCGCCGGTATCCCGGTGTGTCGGCATTGGCGATATTCTCGGCCGTGTGCCGCAGGCGCTGCGCCTGGGCCCGCAGGCCGGACGAGGAAATCGCGAGAGAATCGGAGAGATCCCCCATCTGGTGGCCTCCTTACCTGCGCCCGATGGCGCTGCGCATGAGGGTCATGGCGCTGCGATAGATCGCCAGCGCGCGGTCATGCTGCTGTTTCGACTGGATGGATTTCAGCGCCTGCTGCTCAAGCGAGACGGAGTTGCCGTTTGGCGACGTCCAGGGATTGTCCTTTTCCTCGGAGACCAGCGTGGCGCGGGGATCGAATCCATTGAGGTGCTTCGCCCGCGTCGCGCGCAGACCCTCCTGCTGGCCGGTGCCCGACAGGGCCTCGGTGAAGGACAGGGTGTCGCGCGCCTTGAAGCCCGGCGTATCGGCATTGGCGACATTCTCGGCGATGACCGTTTCCCGGAAGCTGGCATGGCGGGCCATGGCAGCGGACATCCGGAAGATCTGCAGAGTTTCGAACACCGGGGCTTCTCCCTCGATTGGTTTCAATCAAGGCTTAACTCCGATTCCTTTAGAAACCGTTGGCAGGGAATGAAGGAGCCGACCGGTGTCACAGAACGTGCTGCAAGGGGTCAAGGCCGAACTGGGGGCGCTGGATGCCGTCCGCCATGTCGGACGCATCGACGCGGTCGAGGCCGAGGTATTGAGGGTCACGGGCCTTGGGCGCTTCGCCCGGCTGGGTGATATCCTGCGGATAACACGGGGCGACGGCTCGGCCTTGCACGGAGAGGTGATCTGCCTCGACCGGCAGGCGGTAACCCTGCTGCCTGATGCCAGCGCCGAGGGCGTGTCGCTGGGCGATCGCGTGGTGTTGCAGGGGCCGATGCGCATCGCCCCCGACCTGAGCTGGATCGGGCGCGTCATTGATCCCCACGGCCAGCCCCTGGACGGGCGTCCGATTTTACCCGGAAGCCGCTGGAAAAGCTTGCGAAACGATCCACCTCCTCCGGCCGAACGACACCCTCTGGGCGCCCGGCTGGAAACCGGGATGAGCGTTCTGAACACGCTTCTCCCTATTGTCGAAGGGCAGCGGATCGGACTTTTTGCCGGGTCCGGCGTCGGCAAGTCCAGCCTGATGGCGCATCTGGCCCGCACCATGCAGGCCGATGTCGCGGTGATCGCGCTGGTCGGGGAGCGGGGCCGCGAACTGCGGGAATTCGTCGACCGGACCCTGGGCGAAGAGGGGATGAAACGCGCCGTCGTGATCGCGGCGACCTCGGACCGGTCTGCCCTGGTGCGCCGGCGTTGCGCCTGGGCAGCGATGACCGTGGCCGAGCATTTCCGCGATGCCGGCAAGCACGTGCTGTTCATGGCCGATTCGATCACCCGCTTCGCCGAGGCCCATCGTGAGGTCGCCATCGCCGCCGGAGAATTGCCGGCCCTGCGGGGCTATCCACCTTCAACCGCGGCCCAGATCATGCAGCTTTGCGAACGGGCCGGCCCCGGTGCCGGCGCCGCCGGAGCCATGACCGCCATTTTCAGCGTGCTCGTGGCAGGCTCCGATATGGAAGAACCGGTGGCCGATATCCTGCGCGGCGTGCTGGATGGCCATATCGTCCTCGACCGTCAGATCGCCGAACGCGGGCGCTACCCGGCCATCGACCTGCTGCGCTCGGTCTCGCGCAGCCTCCCCGATGCGGCCTCCGATCAGGAGAACCGCGACATTGCCGAGGCCCGCCAATTACTGAGTGCCTATGCCCGTTCCGAGATGATGGTCCAGGCCGGCCTGTACGTGAACGGCAGCGATCCAACCTTGGATCATGCCATCCGCGCCTGGCCCGAGCTGGACGCCTTCCTAGGAGAAAAGGAAGCCAATGACACAGAAGCCTCTTTCGCGCGACTGCGCCTGATCATGCGCCGCGCAACCACGACGCCGCGGGGCGCCACGCAAAACAGGACTCCCCCAGCTTCGAAGGAGGCACTGCTGAAGCCAAGGGGCCGGGGCTAGAACGGCCCGGCCCCAAAATCACTTCAGGGGGTTCGCAGAGAATAGGCAAAGCTCACGGCGCTGGAGAGAAGGGTCTGTGCAATGCTGCCGCTCGTGCTGGCCTGGTACTCATCAAGCTGGCTACGCAGGAGGAACTTGCGAATAAAGCCCTCGCGCTGCTCATCATCTGCCAGAACCGATGGGTCCTCGCTTCCCAGCACGGACTCGGCACGATCCTTGAAAAGCTCGAGCTGCTTGTCGAGGTCCATCTGAGAGATGCTGCTGGGAAGGCCAAAGGCCGTCTGGAACACCTGCCGCAGTGCCGAGGTCCCCATGATCTTGAACCACTTGGCATTCACCGAACTGGTATCGGATGACAGCGCCGCCAAGGCACGATCCGCATTCAGCGCCAATCGCATGGTGTCGTCCTGTTCGCCCACGGCCACTTCGAACTGTTGCTGACGATACTTCTCAACGATCTCGCTGCCGAAGGTCGAGATGGCGGTGCTTGGCGGCGTCAGGTCGAAACCGAATTTGCGGGCAAGATCCTTGTACCTCTGATCCGTCATCTTGTTGGCCAGGGAGTCTTCCTTCAACGTCCCGCCTTCCAGAATCTTCTGAATAAAGAAGGTGTTGTTGATATCGTCCTGCAGCCCGAAGGCCCCCAGGGCGACACGCAGCAGCCGCCGGTCCGACACGAGATCCTCGGCAGTTTTGACCTTGCCGATATTTTCCTCGAAATAGGCGGTATCGCGGGTGATCAGGGGCGACTTGTCGAAAGTCGCCCGCTGGTTTTCGTAGGTCCGGTCCAGAAAGACCCAACCGACGAGGCCCGTGGCGGGGAGAACCGGAGTGAAGCTCATGACAGCCTCGCCGCCAGCAGGCGATCCTCGCGCGGCAGCAAGCCGCGCAGCGCCTTGAGGCATTGGTAATACTGGCCCTGCAGGACCGCCTCGGTGGCCTGGGACAGCAGATTGCGACTGTCGGGATCCGTCAGGATCTGGCTCAACTCTTCGATCCGCCTCAGCAACTGATGACGGGCTTCCTCGGGATCCACATCACCGGTCAGCACCAATTGCGCCGCGTAGCAGACGCGTCGGACGGGCGTATTGGCCTCCTCGGGATGAATGGCATCCCGCAAGCGCAGGATATTCACGTTCGGCGTGACGATAGAAAGCCGCGACCGGCGATCCCCGTTCTCGATCACCGCACCATTGATCAGAACCCGCTCCTTCGGGGACAGTTTGAGGATCAACCCGGTCATTTGGCAGCCCCCTCCGCCCGAAGCCCCCGCATGACAGCGGTATTCACCTCGATCAGTGCACGGGGGCTTGCCTTGCCAGCCAGAACCTTGCGGCTGTGCACCTGAGTGAATTCGGCAAGGTAGAAGATTTGCGCCCTCAGCGCTTCGGGAAGCGTATTGGCGGCGTCGGCCACATCTGCGGCAAGCAACGTCCAGAGGCGGCGATTTTCATAGAGGGCGCGGGCCAGCTCGTTGAAATTTTCCGCCGAAGACTTGTCGGCCCCGTTTCGGGCAGCTCCCTTCCGGGCGGCAGCGACGAGCCTGTGCGTGATTCGCGCGAATACCTCGTATTCCGTTCCCCGCGGCGTGCGGATCGGGTTCGAGGCCTGCCCGTAAGCGCGCAGTGCTTGAGCATGAGCAGTCACTTGGAATCCTTCCAGTCAAAGGTGAGATTTCACGAACCTCGTCAGGGGCGCGTCAGGCGCGCCCCTGGTCAGTTGCCTCGCCTTATCGGAAGAGCGAGAGCAGCGTCTGCGGTGCCTGGTTGGCGATCGACATCGCCTGAACGGCCAGCTGCTGCTGCACCTGGAGCGCCTGAAGACGCGCCGAAGCCTCTTCCATGTTGGCATCGACAAGAGTGCCGATGCCCGACTTCAGGGAGTCCATCAGCGAGCTGATGAATTCCGACTGGGTACCGATCCGTCCCTCAACGGAACCGAAGGAGGCTGCCGAATCGATGGACAGCTGGGTCAGCCCCTCGATCGCCGCAAGCGAGGCCGCGGCGCCATTGGCCGAGGTCACGTCGATGCTGTCGAGCAGTTCCAGGCCACCGCCGGCGGTGCCGTCCGTGGTCACGGTGAAGTCGGTCGCAGCCGTCGCCAGGGCTGCGGTCGAGTTGTTGGTCACCGTCAGGGTCGTGCCATCCGCCGTGAAGCTGAAGTCCGTCTCCCCGGCATCGGCAAGCGCGAAGTTCAGGCGCATGGCCAGCTGCTCAGCCGCGTTCTCGGCGGTTTCGCCGTCCCGCTGCACATAGGTGGCCTCGATGGTCGAAGAGCCCATGGCGAGAGAGAATTCGAACGACGTGCCGTAGCCGTTGTCCGAGGGCGACAGGTCGTAGTCCACCGTGCCACCGCTGGCAGCCGCCGAGGCGCCCGACACGGTCACGGCGGTACCGGCGGTGGTACCGGCGGTGGCAGCTCCCTGGCCAAGGTCCTGCTTGGAAACGGCAATCTCGCTGACCGCGACGCCGCTGCCGGAGCGGTCGAGGGAGGACAGGATATTGACGGTGCCGGTATCGGCGGTGCTGTCGGTGTTGGACAGCAGGTTCAGGCCGTTGAACTGGGCCGCGCCGACAACGGCCGCGATCTGGTCCTTCAGCGCGTCGATGTCGGTCTGGATCTTGTCGCGGTCGACGTTCTCTTCCTGGGACGCGACGATCTTACCCTTCATCTGGGTCAGCAGATCGGTCACGGTTTCGGAGGCGGAGCGTGCGACGGAGACGGTCGATTCGCCCAGAGCGAGGCTTTCGGAAATGGCCTTGAAGCCTTTTACGTCCGATTCCATCACCTTCGAGATGGCCCAGGTCGCCGAGTTGTCCTTCGCGCTGGCAACTTTCTTGCCGGTCGAAATTTCGCCCTGAATGCTGGTCATGGACTTGTTGACCGACTTCAGGGTCTGCAGAGCCACCATGGCGCTGTTGTTCGTGAGAATGCTGGACATTGAGTGTTCCTTTGGTCAATGGGCGCTTTACGCCCGTGCTGGCATCCCGTCCTTGCGGGACGGTGGAGATGTCGTTCTGACCAGTGCGAAGATTCGGCGTTTTTCCGACTTCGCGCCATCCGATCGGATGCAGGGGAACAATGACGTCAAATTGCTAACGGAATCCTAAATGCCGGGGGGCGCCTTCCCGGCATTTAAGTCAAATTCCCGGCACTCAGGCCCGCTTCTCCAGCGTGTTGTCGCGCGCCCGAACCAGAGAGGATTTTCGCCCCTGGTCATCATAGGTTTCCAGCGTCCGGCGCATCCGCCGCAGCGTCGAGAACCGGTTCGCGACAGACCGGATCCCCTTCAGCGCCCCATCCAGAAGAGCCTGATTGCGCATCACTTTTCCACGCAAGGGCTGCAGATCGACCGATGCAAGGCCGGTCATCTCGTTCAGGCTGTCGATCAGCTGTTCCTTGCGCTCCAGAATTTCCGGCAGCGCGCTCAGCCGACCGTCCACAAGGGCCTCTCGCTCCTGTTCCAGCAGACTGTCCAGCGCCTCGATCAGCGCATGTTGCGGGTCGATTGTCATCTCGGTTTCTCCAGAAGGGATTGATAGATCTGCTCTGCCAGGCCGATGCCCCCCGCCGCCACGATGGCCCGGGCCTGCTGCTCCCGCAGGAAGGAGGCGAATTGCGCCTCCCCGGCGCCGCCACCGAAGGCTTCGGGCACCGTGCCCAGACCCGCCGACGCCAGCATCTCGGACAGGAAGCTGGCTTCCAGGTCCTGCGCCGCGGCCCAGCTACGCGGATCACGCACCGGCAACCCCGGCACGGGAGGGAGTACGGGATCGGGCATCGGCCTCAGCTCCAATTTGAACCAGTTTCCGCAGGATGGCGGAGCAGCGGTAAAGAAGCGGTAACCGTGTGACGGCAATCTGAGACGACGCGGAAGAACTCCCGGAGGCCAAGATGACATTCCCGGACATGCCCCTGTTCACGACCTCCTCCGGCACGGCCCGGGGGCTGCCCCCTGCCCGGACCGAAGAAGGACAGACCCTCCCCGGGGATCGGATTTCCTTCGATCTGGTCTTTGCCCTGGAAGCGGATACCGCCCGACCGGCGCCGGACGCCCCCCCGCCGCCACCACGACCGCCGGAGAGCGAGGCCGAAGCCTCCGAGCCGCCTGACCCGCAGCCGGAAGATGGCCCCGAAGATGCAGATTTCCGTTTCGAGACGGGCGAGGACGAACCGGACATGCCGGCCCCGGAAACGGCGCAAACGCTGCCCTCCCGGTCCCGTCGCTCGCTTCATGCGGCGGTCCTGCCGGTCGGCTTCCCGGGCTTCACCCAGGCGCCGCCGCCCGCTGCCTCCCGGGCTCCGGCCCCCATGCCTGTCATGTCTGCGGCATCTTCGACGGCGCCAGTGCCGCCTCAAACCACGCCGCAGCAGGCTGCAACGGAGATCGCTTTGCCGCCAGCCGCGCAACTGCAGCTGCCCCGAAAGGCATCGCGACCGGTGCCGCAGGAAAGCCTGGTCCAGAATATTGCCCCGCCCATTCCGGCGGCGGTTTCGATGCCCCCTCCCACCGCGGCGCCAATCCCTGCTGCGCCGGTCCCCGCGGCGACGGCACCGGTGCAGAGTTCGGCCCCGGCGCCCCTCGCCACCCACTCCGCAACCGTGCCCGAAATCGCGCGGCCCCGCCCGCTGCCGTCCGTCGTGGCGTCGTTGGAGGCCAAAGCGCCCCGGCCCGCCGCCACCGCGGAATCCCCTGCCCGGCCGCCGCGTGCAGTGGCTGCAAGCCAGCCCGACATGGCGCCTAAGCGACAGCTCTCCCCCTCCCACGCTCCCATGCCGCAGCCCGAGCAGGGCATCCCCCTGTCACAGGCGCGCCGAAGCGACACGACCTCGCCCAGGGCGACCCAGCAGGTCCAATCCTCCGGGAAGCTGGCCGGCGTCCTGCCCGCAGGTCCGGAAACGCCGCAGCCGGTCGCCCCGGCGCTTTCCGGCCAGTCCTCCGCGACACCGCTCAAGGCCTCGTCCGACGTCGAGGCCAGACTCCCGGCCCCGCAGGCGCCGCAGAGCCTCTCCGCCCCTGTACGCGACCCCGTTCCGGTGCGCGGGACAGAAGCCCCCACCCCGCCTGCACCAAAGCCCGAACCCCAGGTCCCGGTCGCCGCGCGGCTATCCGCCCCGCCCCCAATGGGCGAACCAACAACGGCACCGGCCTCCCCTGCAGCCCCCGCGCCCGAAACGCCCTTGCGCAGGCCCGAGTCGCTTCTGCCCGAGGCAGCCTCGCGCCCCCTGCCCGTGGCGCCCTTCGACCGCACGGCCCAGGCACGACCGTTGGACAGTGGAACCGTGACGACCACACTACCGGTCCAGATCCCTGCGGCGCCCGGCCTTCCGGACCCGGATCTGCCGCCCTCGATCCTTCCGGCGCAGCGACCAGACACCGTGGCACGCTCCGCCGGCGCCCCGGACAGGACGGGCCCGGCCACGACATCCCCTCCACTCCTGCCCCCGACGCCCTCTGCGAAACAGGCCACACCGATCCGGCGCCTCTCAGAGCCTCCGGGCATGCCTCCCCGTGAAGCCACCGCTCCCGGCCCCCTGGCCACGCCCTCCACTCCCACGAACCAGCAAAGCCCCGCCCCGGCCATGATCGCCCCCATGGCGCGGCCTCCCGAAATCCCCCCCGCCCCCAAATCGCCGGGGCGGTCCCTCCCAGAAGAGAAGGTCCTGGGTCCGGATCCGGTCCGCAGCCCCGAAGGGCTGACCCGAGGCGAGGCGCTGCCCGAACTGCTGCGCCCGACCACGCCCGCTTCCCTGCCAGGCCAGCCAGCCTCCCAGGGGGCCCATATCGCGCGTCAGATCCTGACAGCCACCCGCCAGATGCCCGATGGACAAACGGAACTGCGCCTGGAACCCGAGGAACTTGGACGCGTCACCCTGAGACTGCGCACGGAGGACGGCGCCGTGATGCTGCATCTGACCGCCGAGCGGGCCGAGACATCGGACCTGATGCGACGCCATATTTCCCAACTGGAACAAAGCTATCGCAACCTCGGCTATGCCCGGGTCGAAATCTCGGTCAATGGCCAGCAGACCGGCCAGGGACAGGGGGGATGGCAGGGGCAGGGGGCTTGGCAAGGTCAGGGACAAAGCCCGGGACACTCCGGTCAGCCCTCCGCCCCGCCCGAACCCCGGGAGGCTGCCGAACCACATCGCGACACGCCGCCGCCGGCCACCGTGCCGGACAAGATCGACATCAGGCTCTGACACCGGAGAACCGACATGGCCGACATCCAGACCACCAGCGCCGTTGCTGCGGCAGCCACCAGCAGCTCCACCGCCTCTTCCGTCGACACCACGGCCAAGCCGGTCATCAGCTCGGATTTCGAGACCTTCCTGAAGATGCTCTCGACCCAGCTGAAGAACCAGGACCCGCTGAACCCGGTCGATTCCTCGGATTACGCGGTACAGCTTGCGACCTTCTCCTCGGTCGAGCAGCAGGTGCTGACGAACAACCTTCTGGAATCTCTGGTCAGCCAGATGGCCGCCGCCGGCATGTCCGACCTCGCGAACTGGGTCGGGATGGAGGCACGCTCTACCACGCCGGCCTATTTCGACGGCAACACCCCGGTCACCGTGGCGCCCCAGATCGACACCGGTGCGGATGCCGCCGTGCTGGTGGTGCACAATGCGGCCGGCACCGTGGTCTCCCGGCAGGAGATCGCGGTGGGCAGCGACACGATCGACTGGGCGGGCACCGGCAGCGGGGGCGCCACGCTTTCGAAGGGGCGCTATACCTTCGAGGTGGAGAGCTATTCCGGAGAGGAGCTGCTTTCCACCACCGAGGCCGAAAGCTACACCCCGATCACCGAGGCGCGGCTGGTCGGTGGCCAGACCATGCTGATCACCCGCGGCGGCGACATGGTTTCCGCCTCCGAGATCTACGGGCTGCGCGCCCCTGGCTGAAGCGCCGCTTGCCTGCCCCGGGCCGCTTGCCTAGGAAGGCCGAAGGTCTAGTCAGGCGGGCAGATGGACGGCAGCGGCGCGGAGACGGAGCAGGGACACGAGAGACTGGCGCAGACCCTGCGCGCGGCCCTGCCCGGATTGGGCCTGCCGCAGGACGGCTGGCAGCCGCTGTCGGGCGGACGCAGCAACCGCGCCTGGCGGGTCGCGACGCCCGGAGGCGACCTGGTGGTCAAGCTCTACCGCCCGGCGGCGGCTTCGGCGCTGTTTCCCAACGATGCCCGGGCCGAGGCGGCGGCACTGCGGGCGCTGGCGGACACCGGCCTGGCGCCCCGGCTGGCCGCCACGCAGGACACGTCCGAAGGCTCCTGCATCCTCTATCACCACCTGCCCGGTCCCAGCTGGGCCGAAGCCGACCTGCCCGCCCCGGAGGCCGCCGGGCTGCTGCGACGCCTTCATGCCCGCCCCTGCCCGCCGGGTCTGCGCGCCGCGCCCAACGGGTCCGAGACGCTGCGCCAGGCGATCCGGGCGCAACTGGGGCACGGGCCCGACAGCGAAGCCCTGCTGGCACGCCTGCCCGACGACAGGATTGCCGAAGGCCCGGTCTGCTTCCTGCATGGCGATCCGGTGCCCGGCAATGTCATCCTGACCCCCCAAGGAGAGCGGCTGATCGACTGGCAATGCCCGGCGGTGGGCGATCCCTGCCTGGACCTGGCGCTGATGCTGTCTCCGGCGATGCACTGGCTGTACAGGGGCAAGGCCCTGGATCCCGGGACCGCCGCGCGGATCGCCGCGGACTACTGGGCGGGCCATCCCGACGGCGCGGCCCGCTACCGGCGCCTGATCCCGTTCCTGCAGGCCCGGATCGCCGCCTACTGCCTGTGGCGCGCCCGTCGCGGATCGGCGCCCGACGCCCGGGCGGCAGCGCTGGAAATCGCGGCCCTGGAAGCCGCGACAGGGCGTTAGAGACCGCCCGCGATGGCGGCAGCCGCGATCACGCCCAGCACCACGCCGCCCACGCCCCAGACCAGCCGGATCGGCCAGCGATTCAGGGTTTCGGCCTTCGGCTCGGCGATCTGCTGGATCAGCGCCTTCTCGACCATGCCCGGCAGGCGGGGGCCGAAGCGCGCCATCACCTTGGCGGTCAGCGCCAGATCGCGGGCCAGCGCCCGGGGGCCGATGCTTTGCGCGATGTATTCCTGCACCACCGGCTTGGCGACTTCCCAGATGTTGATCTGCGGATGCAGCGAGCGCGAGACGCCCTCGACCACCACCATGGTGCGTTGCAGCAGGATCAGCTCGGTCCGGGTCTGCATCCCGAAACGATCCGTCACTTCAAAGAGATAGCTAAGCAGACGCCCCATGGAGATCCGCGTCGCATCCATGCCGAAGATCGGCTCTCCGACAGCGCGCAGGGCACGGGCGAATTCATCGACATCCTGGTCGGCGGGCACGTATCCGGCCTCGAAATGGACCTCGGCGACGCGCTGGTAATCACGGCGGATGAAGCCGTAGAGGATCTCGGCGTAGACCCGGCGGGTGTATTCGTCGATATGCCCCATGATGCCGAAATCATAGGCCAGCAGCTCGCCCTCGGCGGAGACCTTGAGGTTGCCCTGGTGCATGTCGCCATGGAAGAAACCATCGCGCAGGGCGTGTTTCAGGAACAGCGTCAGCACCCGTTCGCCCAGCTCGGCCCGGTTGATCCCGGCGGCATCGAGCGCGGCATTGTCGCCCAGCGGCAGGCCATCGGCCCAGCCCATCGTCATCACCCGCTTGGAGGACAGGCCCCAGTGCACCTTGGGCAGGCGGAAGCCGCCGTCGCCGGAGGTGTTGGCAGCATATTCCGAGGCGGAGGCCGCTTCGAGACGCAGGTCGAGCTCGGATTTCACCACGCCGTCGAAATGCCGGATCACCTCTGAGGGGCGCAGCCGGCGCGAGGCGGGCGACAGCGACTCGATCAGCGAGGCGGCCAGATAGAAGGCGTCGATATCCTTGCGGAAGGCGCGTTCGATGTTCGGGCGCAGGATCTTGACCGCGACGTCTTCGCCGGTGTCGCGCAGACGGGCACGGTGCACCTGGGCGATCGAGGCGGCAGCCACCGGCTCGGAGAACTCGGAATAGAGGGTCTCCAGCTTGTCGCCCAGATCGGCCTCGATCACCGCGCGGGCGGCTTCGGGGCCGAAGGGCGGCAGCTTGTCCTGGAGGATGCGCAGCTGCTGGGCCAGGTCGGGGCCCACCACGTCGGGGCGGGTCGAGAGGATCTGGCCGAACTTGATGTAGGCGGGGCCGAGCGCGGAGAGCGCACGCGGCACTGGCGGCATCTCGGGATCGCCGTCGAAGCCGAGGAACTGGAAGGGCCAGCCGATCACGCGGGCCGCGAGCCGCAGCAGCGGCGGCGCATCATAGGCGTCGAGGATCGCCCCCATGGCGCCGGTGCGTTCGAAGGTGGCGCCGGTCCGGACCAGACGCCAGATATTGTGCGGTCCGCGCATGGATCAGATCTTCCAGCCGGAATGCAGCGCCGCGATCCCGAGGGTCAGGTTGCGGTACTTGGCATTCTCGAAGCCCGCGGCGCGGACCATCGCCAGGAAGGTCTCCTGGTCGGGGAACTTGCGGATGGATTCGACGAGGTACTGGTAGCTGTCGCGGTCGCCGGCGATCATCTGGCCCATCACCGGGATGCAGTTGAAGCTGTAGCGGTCATAGGCCCATTGCAGCGCCGGCGTCGGGATCTGCGAGAACTCCAGCACCATCAGGCGACCGCCGGGTTTCAGGACGCGATAGGCCTCGTTCAGGGCCTCCTGGGGGCGGGTGACGTTCCGGATCCCGAAGGAGATCGTGTAGGTGTCGAAGGTGTTGTCGCGGAACGGCAGCTTCATCGCATCGCCGGTCACCCAGTCGAGGCTGTCGGCCATGGAGGCGGCCTCGGCGCGCTTGCGGCCTTCGACCAGCATCGGCTCGGTCAGGTCGAGGACGGTGGCATGGCCATGACCGGCGCGGGCCAGGAACTTGAAGGAGATGTCGCCGGTGCCGCCGGCCACGTCGAGCAGCTTCTGCCCCGGGCGCGGCGCCAGCCAGTCCATCATCGCGTCCTTCCAGATCCGGTGGATGCCGAGGGACATGGCGTCGTTCATCACGTCGTATTTCGAGGCGACGGAATTGAACACGCCCTGGACGCGGCCGGCCTTCTCGCTCTCGGGGATGTCGGTGAAGCCGAAATGGGTGGTCTGTTCGTCCATGGATCGTCTGGCCTTCGTCTGGAGCCTTGCGGGGGCCGCAATTGCCTGCTGCGGTGCCCTTCCTTATAGGGTTCGGACCGGCGGCTGCAATGCGGGGCGTGGCCCCGGGTGGCGGAGCGCCGCAGGGGGGCGCTGCCCCCCGGCTCCTGCCGGAGCCTCCCCCCGAGGTATTTGGAACAAGAAAATGGGAGGGGCCGATGCCCGAATTGCCCGAGGTCGAGACGGTGAAGGCGGGGCTGGCGCCGGCCATGGAAGGTGCTGTGATCGCGCGGGCGGCGGTGAACCGGCCCGATCTGCGCTGGCCCTTCCCCGAACGCATGGCCGAACGGCTGGCGGGGCAGAAGGTGCTGCAGCTGCGGCGGCGGTCGAAATACATCCTGGCCGATCTGGCCTCGGGGGAGAGCCTGCTGATCCATCTGGGCATGTCGGGGCGGATGACGGTGTCGGGCGATCCGCTGGGGCGTTTCGTGCATGACCATCCGGCGGTGCAGAAACATGACCACGTGGTGCTGGACATGTCGAACGGGGCGCGGATCACCTTCAACGACGCGCGCCGCTTCGGCTCCATGGACCTGGTGGAGACGGCGCGGGCCGAGGAGCACAAGCTGCTGGCGGGGCTGGGACCCGAGCCGCTGGGCAACGGGTTTTCCGGCGAGACGCTGGTGACGGCGCTGAAGGGGCGCAAGAGCCCGATCAAGGCCGGGCTGCTGGATCAGTCGGTCGTGGCGGGGCTGGGCAACATCTATATCTGCGAGGCGCTGTTCCGGGCGGGCATTTCCCCGGCCCGGCGCTGTGACCGGATTGCCACAGCGCGTCTGGAGGCCCTGGCGCCCGTCATACGGGAGGTCCTGGAGGAGGCGATCGCGGCAGGGGGATCAAGTCTGCGCGATTACCGGCAGGCCGATGGGGAACTGGGCTATTTCCAGCACAATTTCGATGTTTACGGTCGCGAGGGGGCACCCTGCCGGACCTGCGGGACCACGATTCGACGCCTCGTTCAGTCCGGCCGGTCGAGCTTCTACTGCCCGCAATGCCAAAGATAACTTGATCACCCGGGCCAGCCTGCTAGGGAATCGTCCCTAAATCTCGAGCGAAGGGACACCTTACCCATGGCCTATGAGACGCTGATCGTCGACATCGAGGACCATATCGCGCTGGTCCGGCTGAACCGGCCGGACGCGATGAACGCGCTGAACGACGTGCTGCTGGGCGAACTGGCCGAGGCACTGACCGCGGCCCAGAAGAACGACAAGGTACGCTGTATCGTGATCACCGGGCAGGAGAAGTTCTTTGCCGCCGGGGCCGATATCGCGATGATGGCGGAGAAGAGCTTTACCGATGCCTTCGCCGGCGACATGTTCACCGCCGAAACCGAGGCGATCGCGCGCATCCGCAAGCCGATCATCGCCGCCGTGTCGGGCTATGCCCTGGGGGGCGGCTGCGAGCTGGCGATGATGTGCGACTTCATCATCGCCTCGGAGACCGCCAAGTTCGGCCAGCCGGAGATCAATCTGGGCGTCATGGCGGGCCTGGGCGGCACGCAGCGCCTGACGCGCTTTGTCGGCAAGTCGAAGGCCATGGACATGAACCTGACCGGGCGCTTCATGGATGCGGCCGAGGCCGAACGCTCGGGGCTGGTCAGCCGCGTGGTGCCGGTGAAGAAGCTGATGGAAGAGGCGATGGGCGCCGCCGGCAAGATCGCCGAAAAGAGCGTCATCTCGGTCATGGCGGCGAAGGAGGCGGTGAACCGCGCCTACGAAACGCCGCTGTCCGAGGGCATCCTCTACGAACGGCGGATGTTCTACGCGCTGTTCGCCACCGAGGACCAGAAGGAGGGCATGACCGCCTTCCTGGAAAAACGCGAACCGCAGTTCCGCGACCGCTGAGTCACGCGAAACGCGCCGGCGAGAGCCGGGTCGGATCGGCGCCCCATCGCCGGGCATCGGCGCCCGGTTCACCGGTGATCTGGTCGGTGGCCAGGCCCGCCAGCGCCGGCGCGGTCTGGATCCCCGACGCCCCCTGGCCGGCCAGCCAGAAGAACCCCTTGCGCCCGGGATCGAAGCCGCAGACCGGAAGCCGGTCGGGCGCATAGGTCCGCAGCCCCGTCCAGGCCGCCGTCACCGGGCCCAGCCGCATCGCGGACAGCGCCCGCAGGCGATCGGCGCAGAGGCTGACCTCCAGCGTTTCGGCCCCGACCGGGACATCGGGCCTCCCCGGGTGCTCTTCTCCGGGCGAGGCCAGAAGGTGGCCTGCGTCGGGCTTCATGTAGAAACGCTCTTCCGCATCCACCACCATCGGCAGCTGGGCCGCCGCCAGATCCTGCGGCGGATCGAGCCGCAGCGCCGTGCGCCGCAGCGCCGCCAGGCGCAGCGGCAGGGCGCCCGCCAGCGCCGCCACCTGCCCGGCCCAGGCCCCCGCCGCATTGACCACCACCGGCGCCCGGTAGCTGCCGCCCTGGGCCGAGAGCGTCCAGGAGCCGTGGGCGTAGCTGAGCGCGGCAACCTCGTTGCCGCTCAGCAGCCGGGCGCCGCGGCGGCGCAGCCGCTCCAGCAGGGCGGCCTGCAGCGCGGCCAGGTCGATGTCGCGGGCCCGGTCCTCCATCAGGGCCGAGACCGCGTAGCCGGGCCGCAACAGCGGCAGGCGCAGCCCCAGCTCCTCGGGATCAAGCCAGCGGTGCCGCCCCAGCGGGGCCAGCCGGTCCGCCCGGGCGCACAGCTGGGCGCGCTGATCGTCCCGGGCCAGGAAGATCAGCCCCCGGCTGACGCTGAGCGGTCGGCGCGGATCGGTGAAGAAGGGTTCGGAGGCCAGGCTCAGCGCCTGTATCTCGGGGCGCCCGAAACTGAGCGTCAGCGCCGGGCTGGTCGGTTCGCCGTCCTGGCCAACCGGCTGGCCGCCACGTTCCAGAACGGCCACCCGGGCGCATCCCGCCAGGCGGCTGGCCAGCGTCAGAGCGGCGATTCCCCCTCCGATCACGATCACATCGAAACTGTTCACCGACGCGCCTCCTGCGGCACCTCCTCGTGCCAGAACGGGAATCGCCCCCTTTCGGCCGCCCGAACGACCGCTGGAAACACCCCGTTGCAGGATCATCTTGCGTGCGTCCGCCCCCCATGCAAGAGATTCCGCACCCCCGAGGGCGGAGTTTTCCACCGATCCGCGCTTTCGATGGCTTTGCGCTGTTGACTTGGGGGCGAGTCGGCCTTAAGGACCCGGCTTCAGATTGCTCAACCCCGAAACCATGGGACGATACGAATATGGCCAACTCGCCTCAGTCGAAGAAACGTGCCCGTCAGATTGAACGTCGCACGGACGTCAACAAGGCACGTCGCTCGCGTATCCGCACCTTCCTTCGCAAGGTGGAAGAGGCGATCGCATCGGGCGACAAGAACGCCGCCGAAACTGCACTGCGCTCCGCTCAACCCGAGCTGATGCGCGGCGTGACCAAAGGCGTCGTGCACAAGAACACCGCTTCGCGGAAAATGTCGCGTCTGTCCTCGCGTGTGAAGGCTATCGCCTAATCACGCTGGCAAGCGATTGAGATCAAAGGCGCTGCTGAGGCGGCGCCTTTTTTCGTGCCCGGTGGCCGCCTGCCACCCATCGGCAACAGCCCTCCGATTCCCTCCGACAGAGTCCGAGTCAAGCGCGTTGTGCTGTTGTAAGGGCCTCTCTGGAGTTGATAACTTCAGCCTTGCGAGTCACTTCGCCTTGGGGGGGACATCGCGGTACATCCAGTACCGCCGACCAGCCAAAGCCCGGAAACCATTCGGATTTCCAGGATGCTTAACGGTCACGATGTCCAAGCACTGACGCAAGGTCATGCATCCTGGGGTTGTGCGCAACCGCGCACCGCCACGGGATACGTGACCCCTGAAGACCACCCGTCCGTGAGACGGGGGTAACCCTGTTTCGTCCATCTGGGCGGCACGGGGGGAATCAGTGTTTCCCGATGAAAGGGGATGTGACGCGCGGGTCCGTTTAGGCGCGGGCCGGGGGTAAGACGAACGGAACTGGGGATAAAGAGTTAAAGAGATGACCAACGAAATGTGGGGCGAACTTAAAAAGAATCTCCGGAAATCCGTCGGCGAGCACAACTACACCCATTGGATCGCGCCGCTTGAGCTGGCCTCGGTCCAGAACGGCGTGGCGACCCTGGCGGCGCCCTCCGCCTACATGGGCACCTATGTGCAGCGGAACTTCGGCGATCTGATCCTGGGAGAGCTCTCCCAGGTCGAGGACAACGTGCGTCGAATCGAGTTCAACGTGATCCGTCCGGGCCTTCGCCCCGCCCCGGCCGTGAACACGAACCAGGCCATGCCCGCCGCCGCCCCGACGGAATACGAACCCGCCGCCCCCGTTGCCGCCGAATCCACCGGCGTCTCCGCCGAGAACCTCTCCATGCAGGAGCGCATGCTGCGTCCGGCGCCGCTCGATCCCAGCTACACCTTCGACAGCTTCGTCGTCGGCAAGCCGAACGAGCTGGCCCATGCCGCCGCGCGCCGCGTCGCCTCTGGCGGCGAAGTGGAATTCAACCCGCTGTTCCTCTACGGCGGCGTCGGCCTTGGTAAGACGCACCTGATGCATGCCATCGCCTGGGAGATGAAGGCGCAGGATCCGAACCTGAACGTCGTCTACCTGTCGGCAGAGCAGTTCATGTACCGTTTCGTGCAGGCGCTGCGCGAAAAGAAGATGATGGACTTTAAGGCGCTGTTCCGGAACGTCGATGTGCTGATGGTCGACGACGTGCAGTTCATCGCCGGCAAGGATTCCACCCAGGAGGAATTCTTCCACACGTTCAACGCACTGGTCGAACACAACAAGCAGATCATCCTGTCGGGCGACTGCGCCCCGAACGAGATCAAGCAGCTGCCCGCCCGTCTGTCGTCGCGGCTGTCCTCGGGCCTGGTGGTCGACCTGCATCCGACCGATTACGAACTGCGGCTGGGCATCCTTCAGTCCAAGGTCGATGCCTTCCAGCTGAAGCACCCGGAAATCGTCGTCGCCGATGGCGTGATGGAATTCCTGGCGCATCGCATCTCGACCAACGTGCGGGTGCTGGAAGGTGCGCTGACGCGCCTCTTCGCCTTCGCCTCTCTGGTGGGCCGCGAGATCACGCTGGAACTGACCCAGGACTGCCTGTCGGATGTGCTGCGCTCCTCCGAGCGCAAGCTGACGATCGAGGAAATCCAGCGACAGGTGGCCGAGCATTACAACATCCGCCTCAGCGACATGATCGGTCCGAAGCGGCTGCGCAGCTTTGCCCGCCCCCGCCAGGTGGCAATGTACCTGTGCAAGAAGCTGACCCGCCGCTCGCTGCCCGAAATCGGGCGCCGTTTCGGCGGGCGCGATCACACCACGGTAATGCACGGGGTCAAGAAAATAGAGGAGCTGCGCCAGCAGGATGCCCAGATCGCGGACGATCTGGAAATGCTGCGCCGCGCGCTGGAAGAATAAGCCTTTCGGGCTAACTTTCCCCCTAGCAAGCTTAATTCCGAAGACCCGGCCCGGATCCGCGTGCCGGGTCTTCGTCATTTGAAGGGCTATGCCTTGCGGGCTGCGGCAAGGGTCGCTACCCCCGGTTCAGCCCTCGCGGAAAGGAAGAAGACGCATGCGCATGTTCCAGGTCGATGCCTTCTCGGCCGAGCTGTTCTCGGGCAACCCGGCGGGGGTCCTGATCCTCGATGACTGGCTGGACGAAAAGGTGATGCAATCCATCGCCATGGAGAACAACCTGGCCGAAACCGCCTTCGCGCGGCCCGCGGCAGAGGGCTCCGGCTGGGATCTGCGCTGGTTCACACCCCAGACCGAGGTCGATTTCTGCGGCCATGCCACCCTGGCCACCGCCCATGTGCTGACCACCGAATACGGCGCCAGCGGCACCCTGGCCTTCCAGACCCTGGCCGGCACCCTGCGCGTCACCGCCACCGATGCGGGCTACGAACTGGACCTGCCAGTGCGCCCGCCCCAGCCGATGCCCGATCCCCTGCCCGCCCACTGGGCCGAGGCGCTTTCGGATCTGCCCGAGGGGACGCCGCTGTGGCAAAGCCCCGGCAACCTCTTTGCCGAGCTGCCCGATGCCGCCGCGATCCTGGCCTTCCGCCCGAACCTGCCCAAGCTCAGGCTTCTGGCGCCGATGGGGCTGGTGATCACCGCGCCCGGTGCCTCGATCGACTTCGTGTCGCGCTACTTCGTCCCCGGTTCGGGCATCGACGAGGATCCGGTGACCGGCTCCACCCATGCGACGCTGGTGCCGCTCTGGGCCGAGCGCCTGGGCCGCACCCGGCTGAGCGCGGCGCAGCTGTCGCGGCGCGGCGGCCAGATCGCCTGCCGGCTGGAGGGAGACCGCGTCTACCTGGAGGGCCAGGCAATCACCTACATGGACGCCATGCTGCGGATCATGCCCACCTGACCCGGGAGGCAGGGGCCGGATGTGGCCCGGCGGCAAGGAGATGCCCGTTTTCCTGACGGAACTTCAAGAAACCCGTTGTGCTGGCGCATAAAACGGGTAGCTTTCCGGTCCCGGCACGGGGCCGGGCGGGAACAGGATGGAAACGATGAAATTCAGCATTGAGCGCGCGGTTCTCCTGAAAGCGGTTGCCCAGGCGCAATCCGTGGTTGAACGGCGGAACACGATTCCGATCCTGGCCAACGTCCTGATCGAGGCCGAGGGCGCTGACGTGATGTTCCGCGCCACCGACCTGGACATCGAGGTGGTCGACAAGGCTCCCGCCATGGTCGAACGCGCCGGTGCCACCACCGTGTCGGCGGTGACCCTGCACGAGATCGTCCGCAAGCTGCCCGACGGCGCCATGGTGACCCTGTCCGAGGAAGCCGGTGCCGGGCGCCTCGTGGTGCAGGCGGGCCGTTCGATGTTCAACCTCGCGACCCTACCGCAGGATGATTTCCCCGTGATGGCCTCTTCGGAATATGCCTCCGGGTTCACGGCGCCGGCCCCCGTCCTGCGCCGCCTGTTCGACAAGTCGAAATTCGCCATCTCGACCGAAGAGACCCGCTACTACCTGAACGGCGTCTACATGCATGTTGCCGAGGGCGAGGATGGCCGGGTGCTGCGCTGCGTGGCCACCGACGGCCACCGCCTGGCGCGCATCGACGCCCCCCTGCCCGAGGGAGCCGAGGACATGCCCGGCGTCATCGTGCCCCGCAAGACCGTGGGCGAGCTGCGCAAGCTGCTGGATGACGACGAGCTGGAGGTTCAGGTTTCGGTTTCCGAAACCAAGGTGCGCTTCGCGACGCCGCAGATCACGCTGACCTCCAAGGTCATCGACGGCACCTTCCCGGATTACTCCCGCGTCATCCCGATGAACAACACCCGCCGCCTGGAAGTCGACGCGAGCGAGTTCGCCAAGGCGGTGGACCGGGTCGCGACGGTGAGCAGCGAGCGCTCGCGCGCGGTGAAACTGAGCCTGGACGAGGACCGGCTGATCCTGTCGGTGAACGCCCCGGATTCGGGCGCCGCCGAGGAAGAGCTGGCCGTGGCCTATGGCGACGAGCGGCTGGAGATCGGTTTCAACGCGAAATACCTGCTGGAGATCGCCAGCCAGGTCGATCGCGAGAACGCGGTGTTCCTGTTCAACTCTTCCGGCGACCCGACGCTGATGCGCGAAGGCAATGACCAGAGCGCGGTCTATGTCGTGATGCCGATGCGCGTCTGAAACGGCTGATGCCGCTCGGGATTTCGCCCCTAGCGGGGCGAAGCCTCCGGCGGAGGTATTTATCAACAAGAAAATGAGGGGGCGGGTCCCGTGGGGAAGCTTTGCCTGACCCGGCTGGACCTGTCGCATTTCCGCTCCTGGCGGCAGGGCTCGATCCGGGCCGATGGCCGGCCCGTCGCCCTGTGGGGGCCGAATGGCGCCGGCAAGACCAACGTGCTGGAAGCGGTGTCGATGTTTTCGCCCGGGCGGGGACTGCGCCGGGCCCTGGCCGAAGAGCTGTCGCGCCGCCCCGAGGGCTATGGCTGGCGGCTGTCGGGGATCCTGCGATCGCTTCACCAGGTGCACGAAGTCGAGATGCGTGCCGAGCCGGGGCAGAGCCGGGCGCTGCGCATCGACGACAAGGCGGCGGCGCAGGTGGCGCTTGGGCGCGTGGCGCGGGTGCTCTGGCTGGTGCCCTCCATGGACCGGCTGTGGACCGAGGCCGCCGAGGGGCGGCGGCGCTTCCTGGACCGCATGGTGCTGAGCATCGTTCCCGGCCATGCCGAGGCGACTTTGGTCTACGAGAAGGCCATGCGCGAACGCAACCGCCTGCTGCGCGACGAGCAGCGCGACCAGCACTGGTACCTGGCGCTGGAGCGGCAGATGGCCGAGGCGGGCTCCGAGATCCAGTCGAACCGCCTGAAGGCGCTGCAGCTGATCGCCGAGGCCACCGAGGAGGCCGAGACCGCCTTTCCCGCCCCCGCGCTGTCGCTCTCTCATGCGGAGGGAGAGCTGCCCGCCGGAGAGGCCGACCTGCGCACCGCGCTGGCGGAGGGGCGGCGGCGCGACATGGCCGCCGGACGCACCCTGACCGGCCCGCACCGGGTCGACCTGGAGGCCTTCTGGTCCGCCAAGGGAATTGCCGCCCGCGATGCCTCCACCGGAGAGCAGAAGGCCCTGCTGGTCAGCCTGATCCTGGCCAATGCCCGGGGGCTGGCGCGGGATTTCGGCGCGCCCCCCATTCTGCTGCTGGACGAGGTCGCCGCCCATCTTGACGCGGGCCGGCGCGCCGCCCTCTATGACGAGATCTGCGCCCTCGGCGCCCAGGCCTGGATGACCGGCACGGGCCCGGAGCTGTTCACCGGCCTCGGGGAGCGGGCGCAGTACCTCGAGGTGACCGAAGAGGCCGGCGAAAGCCGCGCCGAGGAAAGGACCGCCCCATGAGCGCCATGAGCCTGCCCGTCCAGCGCATCACCCTGGTGACCCTCGGCGTCGCAGATCTGGACCGCGCCCGCGCCTTCTACGCTGCCCTCGGGTGGCAGCCCGCCGCCGCGCCCGAGGGCGTGGTCTTCTACCAGCTCGACGGCATGGCGCTTGGTCTCTTCGGGTTGCAGGACCTGGCCCAGGATCAGGGCCGGCCCGATGCGCCGCTCGGCACCGGCGCCGCGACCCTCGCACAGAACTTTACCGACCGCGACGGCGTCGATGCCGCCTGGCAGGCCGCCCTGGCCGCCGGCGCCACGGGCCGCCTGACCCTGCCGGAGCCGGAATGACCCTCTCCCTCTCCGACCTCGCGCTCTATGCCGTGGCGATGTTCGTGCTGTTCATGACCCCCGGCCCGGTCTGGCTGGCACTGACCGCGCGCACGCTCTCGGGCGGCTTCGCGGCAGCCTGGCCGTTGGCGCTTGGCGTGACGCTGGGCGATGCGCTCTGGCCACTGCTGGCGACACTGGGCATCAGCCTGCTGGCGGCCCATGTCGCGGGCCTGCTGACGGTGCTGCGCTATGTCGGCGCCCTTCTGTTCCTCGTGCTGGGCGTGCAGGTCCTGCGCCATGCCGGACAGGGCATTTCCAGCGACAGCCGGCTGATGCGCCCCGGCCAGTGGGCGGGCTTCCTGGCCGGCATCGCGGTGATCCTCGGCAATCCGAAGGCGATCCTCTTCTACATGGGCATCCTGCCCGGCTTCTTCGACCTGAGCCGCGTCACCGCCACAGATGTCACCGCCATCGTGCTGATCTCGGTCTGCGTGCCCTTCCTCGGCAACCTGGCCTTCGCCGCCCTCGTGCACCGGCTGCGCGCCCGGCTGACCTCGCCGGTCTGGATGCGCCGCACGACGCTGTTCGCGGGCGGGCTGATGATCCTCGTCGGGCTGATCATCCCTTTCACCTGAGCGCATTTTCTTGTCGGAAAATACCTCCGCCGGAGGCTTCGCCCGGCAGGGGCGAACTCTGTGCGCGACCGCACCGGCAAGGCGCTACCAAGGGCCCCGAAACACGTGTCAGCGACGTGACATTGCCGCGCCCAGTGGCTATAACTTGACCAAAGTGAAGAGGATGCCCGACGCATGGCGGAAGCCCAACAGACCCAGCCGACATACGACGCAGATTCCATCAAGGTTCTCAAGGGCCTGGATGCCGTCCGCAAGCGTCCCGGCATGTATATCGGCGACACCGATGATGGCTCCGGCCTGCATCACATGATCTACGAGGCCGTGGACAACGGCATCGACGAGGCGCTGGCCGGCCATGCCGACCGCGTGACCGTGACGATCCATGCCGACAACTCGGTTTCGGTGCGCGACAACGGTCGCGGCATCCCCACCAGCATCCACGCCGAGGAAGGCGTTTCCGCGGCCGAGGTCATCATGACCCAGCTACACGCCGGGGGTAAGTTCGACCAGAACTCCTACAAGGTCTCGGGCGGCCTGCACGGCGTCGGCATCTCGGTGGTGAACGCGCTGTCGGACTGGCTGGAACTGCGGATCTGGCGCGATGGCAAGGAGCACTACGTCCGCTTCGAACATTCCCAGACCGTCGCCCCCCTGAAGGTCGTCGGCGATGCCGAGGGCCAGAAGGGCACCGAGGTCCGCTTCCTGTCCTCCGACAAGACCTTCTCGAACCTCGACTACGATTACAACACGCTGGAAAAGCGCCTGCGGGAACTCGCGTTCCTGAACTCCGGCGTGCGGATCATCCTTGAGGATCACCGCCCGGCGGAATCCCTGCGCAGCGAGCTTTTCTATGACGGCGGCGTGCGGGAATTCGTGAAATACCTCGACCGCTCCAAGACCTCGGTGATGAGCGACCCGATCTTCATCACCGGAGAGAAGGACGGCATCGGCGTCGAGGTCGCGATGTGGTGGAACGACAGCTACAACGAGATGGTGCTGCCCTTCACCAACAACATCCCGCAGCGCGACGGCGGCACGCACCTGGCGGGCTTCCGTGCCGCGCTGACCCGGACGCTGACGAAATACGCCCAGGAGAGCGGCATCGCCAAGCGCGAGAAGGTCACCTTCAGCGGCGACGATGCCCGCGAAGGCCTGACCTGCGTGCTCTCGGTGAAGGTCCCCGATCCCAAGTTCTCCTCCCAGACCAAGGACAAGCTGGTCTCCTCCGAGGTCCGCCCGGTGGTCGAAAGCCTGGTGAACGAGAAGCTGTCCGAGTGGTTCGAGGAGAACCCCAACGAAGCCAAGATCATCGTCGGCAAGATCGTCGAGGCCGCGCTCGCCCGCGAGGCCGCCCGCAAAGCGCGCGAGCTGACCCGCCGCAAGACCGCGCTCGACGTGAACTTCCTGGCCGGCAAGCTCAAGGACTGCTCCGAGAAGGACGCGACCAAGACCGAAGTCTTCCTGGTGGAGGGTGACTCCGCAGGGGGCTCGGCCCAGACGGGCCGCGACCGGCGCACCCAGGCCGTGCTGCCGCTGCGCGGCAAGATCCTGAACGTGGAACGCGCCCGCTTCGACCGGATGCTGTCCTCTGCCGAGATCGGCAACCTGGTGATGGCGCTCGGCACCGGCATCGGCCGGGACGAGTTCAACATCGAGAAGCTGCGTTACCACAAGGTCGTCATCATGACGGACGCCGACGTCGACGGCGCCCACATCCGCACCCTGCTGCTGACCTTCTTCTACCGCCAGATGCCCGAGCTGATCGAGGGCGGCTACCTCTACATCGCCCAGCCGCCGCTCTACAAAGCCTCGCGCGGGAAATCCGAGGTCTACCTCAAGGATCAGGCGGCGATGGACGACTTCCTGGTCGACCACGGCATCGACAACACCGTGCTGCGCCTCGGCAACGGCTCCGAACTTGCCGGGCAGGACCTGCGCGACGTGGTCGAGAAGGCCCGCCAGCTGAAACGCGTCCTTGATGCCTTCCCGACCCATTACCAGCGCCACATCCTGGAACAGGCCGCCATCGCAGGGGCCTTCGTCCCGGGCGCGGTGGATGCCGACCTTCAGGGCGTGGCCGACAAGGTGGCCGCGCGCCTCGACCTGATCGCGCTGGAATACGAGCGTGGCTGGCAGGGCCGCATCACCCAGGACAAGGGCATCCGCCTGGCCCGCATCCTGCGCGGCGTGGAAGAGGTTCGCACGCTCGACGGCCCGATGCTGCGTTCGGGCGAAGCCCGCCGCACCGGCTCCTTCACCCGCGCCCTGCAGGAGGTCTACAACACCCCCGCGACGCTGGTGCGCAAGGACAAGTCCCAGGTCATCTACGGCCCGCTGCAACTGCTGCGCGCCATCCTGAGCGAGGGCGAGAAGGGCCTGTCGATCCAGCGCTACAAGGGCCTGGGCGAGATGAACCCCGACCAGCTGTGGGAAACCACGCTGGACCCGGATGCCCGCACCCTGCTCCAGGTTCGGATCGAGGACATGGCCGAGGCGGACGACCTGTTCACCAAGCTGATGGGCGATGTGGTGGAACCGCGGCGCGAGTTCATCCAGCAGAACGCGCTGAACGTGGAAAACCTCGACTTCTGAGGCCCTCTCGCAGGATCCCGAACGAAAAACGCCAGCCCCCGGGCTGGCGTTTGCGTTCAGGCATCCTCGACCCAGAGGCCATCGGCATAGACCAGTCGGGGCGGCGGCCCCCAGCGGGTCAGTTCCGGGCGCAGGCCTTCCAGCTTGCGCAGCATGGTCCCGAACTTCTTCTTGTCGCGGGCCGCCTGCTCGGGATCGTGCAGCAGGTGGATCTTGCCGAAATTGTCCCGGCAATCCGCGTATTTGGCCAGCAGCGCCAACTCGTTCTGCAGAACCCTTGGCAGGTAGTCCTGCTCGTAATCCTCGCCCCGGCGCCGCGATACCGCGTCGACCCCGTTGCGCACCGTCTCGCCGAAACGGTCCTCGATTTCCTGAAGCGACACGCCGCAGTCCTCCACCACGTCGTGCAGATATCCTACCGCCTCGTACTCCCAGCCGTAGTCTGCCAGCATCTGACCCACGTGGATCACATGGGCCGAATAGTCTTTTCCGAACTTGTCGATCTGACCGTCATGCAGTTCAATTGCAAAATCACGCGCCGTGCGCGCTGAATCGTCCATCTTCGGCACCTCCTCGCGCGAAGGATTGGCACCAGGCAGATATTTGTCACGTCCATATTTCACTGGCATGAGCAGCTTGCAAGGCAGGGTTGATCTGAGCGCCCTAGCGGAATGACGCAAGGGCAGGTTTGGCCCCGTGATCGGTGCTTTTTCCGCGATTTTCACGGGTTTTGCTGCGTTGCGGCGTTCCTTTGGCGCGATCCGCCGGATTCAGACCTCCCGCCCCGAAACGCAATCACAGGATGTATTCTGGCCAGTCCGAGCCGATGATTCGGTGCGGCCATCCTCCCGCTCCGGCGCCGTAGCGGCCAGAGCCTTCCCCTGCGGCAAGATGCGTGGTACTTTAAATCAATCGTTTGAACTAGGGTTTCAGACATGACCGACCAGCCCGCCCCCGATGCCACCCCCGCCCGGCTGATCGCCGCAGGCCTCGTCCTGTTCGGACAGGAGGGCTATGCCGCAACCTCCACCCGGGCCATCGCGAAACGGGCCGGGGCGAACATCTCGGCCATCGCCTATCACTTCGGCGGCAAGGCCGGCCTGCATGACGCCTGCCTCTCGGCGGTGACGGAACGGATCGACGGCGCGGCAGGTCCCGCGCTGGAAGGCCCTCTTCCCCCGGAGGTCGCCCGGCAGCGGCTGCACGCCATGCTCGAGGCGATCACCCGCTTCCTGGTCACCGCCCCCGCCGCCCCCGAGATCGCGGGCTTCGTCCTGCGCCAGATGCAGGAGCCCGGCGATGCCGCTGACCGCCTGTACGAGCGCCTGTTCGAACGCCGCCACCGGGAGCTGTGCGAGCTCTGGTCCACCGTCACCGGGCAGCCCGCCGAAAGCGAGGCCGTCTGCCTGAGCTGCTTCACCCTGATCGGCCAGATCGTCTATTTCCGCATCGGCGCACGGCTGATCAGCCGACGGCTGGGCTGGGACAGCCCGGGCCCCGACCAGGCACCCGCCATCGCCGCCACCCTGGCCTGCAACCTCGATGCCATGCTCGACCGGGCGCTGGCCGGGAAGGACACGCGATGATCCTGTGCACGATCCCCCTGCTGGCGGGCCTGCTGTCCGCCTGTACCCCCGCCCCCTTTGCCACCGGCTATGTGGAGGGCGACTATACCCTGATCGCCCCGATCGAGACCGCGCAGATCCGCTCGGTCGAGGTCGCGCGCGGCGCCCGCGTATCGTCCGGCACCCTGCTGGTGCAGATGGAGGACCGCGACGCCACCATCGCCCTGGCCCAGGCCGAAGCCGCCCTGGCCGAGGCGCGCTCTTCCCTGGCCGACCTGCGCGAGGGCAAGCGCCCCGAGGAGATCCGCGTGCTGGAGGCCACCCTGGCCTCGGCCCGTGCCCAGGCCGAGGAAGCCGACCGCCAGTCCGACCGGCTGGCCAAGCTGAACGAGCGCGGCGCCGCCACCCAGGCCGACCGCGACGATGCCGCCACCGCCGCCAAGGTCGCCCATGCCGCCGTGGCCGAGGCCGAGGCGACGCTGGCCGTCGCCCGCCTGCCCGCCCGCCCGCAGGAGATCGCCGCCGCCGAAGCCACCGTGGAGGGCGCCAGGGCCGCCCGCGACAAGGCCCAGTGGTCGCTGGACCAGCGCCGCCTGAGCGCCCCCGCCACCGGCACCATCGACGACGTGATCCGCACCGGAGGCGAGGTCGCCGGTCCTTCGGCCCCGGTGCTCTCGATGCTGGCCGACGGCGCGGTGAAGCTGCGCCTCTACGTCCCCGAGGCCGAGGTCGCCCGCATCGCCCCCGGCGCGCTGCTGGATGTCGAATGCGATGCCTGCGCCCCCGGCCTTCAGGCCCGCGTCAGCTACGTTTCGGACGGGCCGGAATTCACCCCGCCGGTGATCTATTCGCTCCAGAACCGTCAGAAGCTGGTCTACCTGATCGAGGCCCGGCCCACCGACGGCAGCGCCCTCAAGCCCGGCCAGATCGTCAGCGTCACCCTGCCCGGGGCGGGATCGTGACCGCCCCCGCCATCGAGGTCCGTGGCCTGACGAAAAGCTTCGGCGGGCGGCGGGTGGTCGATGACGTGACGCTGAACGTCGCGCGCGGAGAGATCGCCGGTTTCCTCGGGCCCAACGGGTCCGGCAAGACGACGACGATCCGGCTGATGTGCGGCCTGCTGACCCCCGATGCCGGCGCGGGCCGCGTGCTGGGCCACGACATCCGCCGCGAGGGCCGCGCCATCAAGCGCGAGGTCGGCTACATGACCCAGCGGTTTTCCTTCTACGAGGACCTGACGATCGAGGAGAACCTGCGCTTCGTCGCCGGCCTCTACGATCTGCGTCCCGCCCGCGCCGTGGTGCGCGACACGCTGGCGGATCTGGGCCTGACCTCGCGCCGGGATCAGCTGGCCGGGTCGCTGTCGGGCGGCTGGAAACAGCGCCTGGCGCTGGCCGCCTGCCTCATGCACAAGCCGAAACTGCTGCTGCTGGACGAACCCACCGCCGGGGTCGACCCGAAGGCGCGGCGCGAATTCTGGGACGAGATTCACGCCCGGGCGGGCGACGGGCTGACCGTCCTCGTTTCGACCCACTACATGGACGAGGCCGAGCGCTGCCACCGCATCAACTACATCGCCTACGGGCGGCTGGTGGCCCGGGGCAGCGTGACCGAGGTGGTGCGCGACGCGGGCCTGACCACGCTGATGATGCAGGGCGCGGCGGTCCACGCCGCCGCGAAACGCCTGACGGGGATGCCCGGGGTCGAACAGGTCGCCCCCTTCGGCAACACGCTGCATGTGGTGGGCAGCGATGCCGCCCTCCTCCAGCGCTCGGCCAGTGCCGTCGCGCAGGAGACCGGCTGCACCCTCAGCCCTGCCGAAACCAGCCTGGAGGATGTCTTCATCCGGTTGATGAGCCAGTCGCAGGACAACATGTCATGAGCGCGCCCCGATGATCCGCCTCCTGTCCCTGATCCGGCTCTTCGCGCTGCTGCGCAAGGAAGCCATCCAGATGCGGCGCGACAAGCTGACCTTCGGGATGATGCTGGGCCTGCCCCTGGTGCAGCTCATGCTGTTCGGCTTTGCCATCAACACCGATCCCAAGGCGCTGCCGGCGGCCCTTGTCGCGCCGACCGAAGACCGCTTTACCCGCGCCATGGTCAGCGCGCTTGAGCTGACGGGCTACTACCGCTTCACCTATCCCAATGCGAGCACCGCCGAGGCCGAGGCGCTGATCGCGCGCGGCGCCGTCTCCTTCGTGGTCACCGTGCCCTCGGATTTCGGGCGCCGGGTCGAAAGGGGCGACCATCCCCAGATCCTGATCGAGGCCGATGCCACCGATCCCTCGGTTGCCTCCGGCGCGGTCTCGACCCTGTCGACCGTGGCGACCCAGGCCCTGCAACGGGAAACCGGCACCACCCCCACCCCCGAGGCGGAAGCCGCCCAACTCTCGGTCATCGTGCACAAGCGCTACAACCCCGAGGGCATCACCCAGTACAACATCGTGCCCGGCCTGCTGGGGGTGATCCTGCAACTGACCATGGTGATGATGACCTCCATGGCGCTGACCCGCGAGACCGAGCGCGGCACCATGGAGAACCTGCTGTCGATGCCCGCCACCCCGCTGGAGATCATGCTGGGCAAGGTGCTGCCCTATCTCTGCGTCGGCGCGGTGCAGGTGGCGGTGGTGCTAGCGGCGGCCAAGGCGATCTTCGGCGTGCCCTTCGTCGGCGCGCTCTGGCTGATCCTGCTGGGGGTGCTGGTCTTCGTGCTGGCGCTGGTGATCCTGGGCTACCTGATCTCGACCCTGTCGCGCACCCAGATGCAGGCCATGCAGCTGACCTTCTTCTTCTTCCTGCCCTCGCTGCTGCTGTCGGGCTTCATGTTCCCCTACCGCGGAATGCCCGCCTGGGCGCAGGCCCTGGGAGAGGTCTTTCCCCTGACCCATTTCCTGCGGCTGATCCGGGGCGTCATGCTGAAGGGGGCGGGGCCTGCCGATGTCGCCGGGCCGCTCTGGGCGCTGGCGCTCTTCGTGGTGGTGCTGTCCGGCGCGGCGCTCCTGCGGTTCCGCCGGACCCTGGACTGACCCCGCCGCTTTTTTCGGCGCCCCGGCGGATTCTTCATCACGCCTCGCGGAGGCGGCTTTACAACGTCGCGTAAACAGGGGCATTTCCCGAAGCATGGCCGACAAGCTTTCCATTATCGTCGTCGAACCGGACCGGGACCGCGCGCTGCTGATCGTCGACAGCCTGCGCGCCGCCGGAGATTTCGACATCCATGTCATCGCGGAAACCACCGGGCTGGCCCGTTCGATCCGCAACCACAATCCCGACATGGTGCTGATCGACATCGCCAACCCCTCGCGCGACATGATGGAAGAGCTGACGCTGGCCTCCGGCCCGCTGGAACGCCCCGTCGCGATGTTCGTCGACCAGACCGACGACAGCCTGACCCGCGCCGCGATCGAGGCCGGCGTTTCCGCCTATGTCGTGGCCGGCATGGCGCCCGACCGGGTGAAGCCGGTGCTGGATGCCGCCGTTGCCCGCTTCCACATGTTCCAGCGCATGCGCACCGAGCTGGCCGCCACCAAGAAGGCCCTGGAAGAGCGCAAGGTCATCGACCGTGCCAAGGGCATGTTGATGAAGGCCCGCGGCGTCGGCGAGGACGAGGCCTATGCCCTGCTGCGCAAGGCCGCCATGGACCAGGGCAAGCGCGTCGCCGACGTGGCGCAGGCGCTGGTCTCGACCGCGGGGCTGCTGGGATGAAGGCCACGGCACTCTCGGTCGGGTTCATCGGCCTTGTCGATGCGGCGCCCCTCGTTGTGGCGCAGGAGATGGGCTTTGCCGCCGAGGAGGGCATCGCGCTTGACCTGCTGAAGGCGCCCTCCTGGTCCTCGCTGCGCGACATGCTGGTCTATGGCCGGGTCGAGGCCGCGCATATGCTGTCGCCGGTGCCGGTGGCCTCGGCCCTGGGGCTGGGCGGCACCGGGGCGGCGCTTTCGGCGGTCTCCGTGCTGAACGTCAACGGCAATGTCATCGGCGTCTCGAACGCGCTGGCCGAGCGCCTGCGCGCCGTCGGCCATGATTTCGCCTTCAACGACGCGCTGGCCGCAGGCCAGGCGCTGCTGGCCGCCAAGCCCGCCGACCGGCCGCTGCGCATCGGCGTGCCCTTCCCCTTCTCCATGCATGCCGAGCTGCTGTACTACTGGCTGAACGCCGTCGGCCTGCCCGCCCCGCAAAGCGTGCTGATCCGCACCGTGCCCCCCGCGCTGATGGCCGATGCCATGGCCGCCGGAGAGCTGGACGCCTTCTGCGTCGGAGAGCCCTGGGGCTCCATCACCGTCGAGAACGCCGCCGGAGAGCTGCTGTTGCCGGGCCGCGCGATCTGGGCCTTCGCCCCGGAAAAGGTGCTGGCCACCCGCACCGACTGGGCCGAGCGCGAGGACGAGCTGCTGGGCCGGCTGGTTCGGGCCACCTGGCGCGCCGGGCGCTGGCTCGCGGCTCCGGAATCCAAAAGCCTCACCGCCGAGCTGCTGGCCCGTCCCGAATACCTCGACCTGCCGGCCGAGATCCTGGACCGCGCGCTCTCGGGGCGGATGGTGATCAATGCCCGTGGCGAGGTCCGCGAGGTGGCGCAGTTCGTCGGCTTCCACCGCGGCTGCGCAACCTTCCCCTGGCGCAGCCAGGCGGAATGGATCGCCCTGCAGCTGGCCGCGCGCACCGGGCTGGACCGCGATCAGGCGTTGCGCGCCGGGCGTGCCGCCTTCCGGTCTGACCTGCACCGCGATGCCCTGGCGGGAACCGAAGCCGATCTGCCCGGCGCCTCGATGAAGATCGAGGGGGCGATTGCCCAGGAAACCTCCATCGCCTCGGCCTCCGGACGGCTTTCACTGCTGCCGGACCGGTTCTTCGATGGCCGCGTTTTTGAGCCAAGCGGGAAATAACCGCCCAAGAATTGATCCGCATCCGGTCTTCCGGCGCCGTTATCGCAAAACATTCCCTTCCTGCCCAGAGAATGTTTGCCCGACGTCAGCGAATCCGGTTTAACGACCCTACAGGCAGGCAATGGCGCCCGCCTCACGCATTTTCCCACCGATTGGGTTGACTGAGCAGAGCCGCTCGACTCGCTGAAACCACATGGTTTCCGGCGCATGTCGTAGCGGCTTTTCGTGTTTGGCCCGGTTGGACGAGGAACGATCCCCGGGCTTCTACTAACGGGGTGAATCAATGAACAAACTGCTTCTGGCACTGGGTCTTTCGACCGCTCTGGTGACGCCGGCCTTCGCCGTGACCGAGAACCTGGAAAAGGACGTGCTGACCTTCGGCTTCATCAAGCTGACGGACATGGCGCCGCTGGCCGTGGCCTATGAACAGGGCTTCTTCGACGACGAGGGCCTCTTCGTGACCCTCGAAGCCCAGGCCAACTGGAAGGTGCTGCTGGATGGCGTGATCTCGGGGACGCTGGACGGGGCGCACATGCTGGCCGGCCAGCCGATCGCCGCCACCATCGGCTACGGCACCCAGGCGCATATCATCACCCCCTTCTCCATGGACCTGAACGGCAACGGCATCACCGTCTCGAACGAGGTCTGGGACATGATGAAGCCCGCCCTGCCGCTGGATGCGGACGGCAAGGTCGCGCATCCGATCTCGGCCTCCTACCTGAAGCCGGTGATCGAAAAGTTCAACGCCGAGGGCAAGCCCTTCAACATGGGCATGGTCTTCCCGGTCTCCACCCATAATTACGAGCTGCGCTACTGGCTGGCCGCCGGCGGCATCAACCCCGGCTACTACTCGCCCGAGAATGTCTCGGGCCAGATCGGCGCCCAGGCGCTGCTGTCGGTGACCCCGCCGCCCCAGATGCCCGCCACGCTCGAGGCCGGCACCATCTCCGGCTACTGCGTCGGCGAGCCCTGGAACCAGCAGGCCGTCTTCAAGGGCATCGGCGTGCCGGTGGTGACCGACTACGAGATCTGGAAGAACAACCCCGAGAAGGTCTTCGGCATCACCGCCGAATTCGCCGAGAAATATCCCAACACCACCCTCGCCGTCACCAAGGCGCTGATCCGCGCCGCCCAGTGGCTGGATGAGAACGACAATGCCAACCGCGCCGAGGCGGTGAAGATCCTGGCCCAGCCGAACTACGTCGGCGCCGATGCCGAGGTGATCGCCAACTCGATGACCGGCACCTTCGAATACGAAAAGGGCGACAAGCGCGAGGTCCCCGACTTCAACGTCTTCTTCCGCTACAATGCGAACTACCCCTATTACTCCGATGCGGTCTGGTACCTGACCCAGATGCGCCGCTGGGGCCAGATCGCCGAAGGTCACCCCGACAGCTGGTACGACGAGGTCGCGAAATCCGTCTACAAGCCCGAGATCTTCCTCAAGGCCGCCCGCGCCCTGGTCGACGAGGGCCTGGCCAATGAGGCCGATTTCGACTGGTCCAGCGATGGCTACAAGGATCCGACGCCGGCCTCCGACGTGATCGACGGCATCGGCTTCGACGGCAAGCAGCCCAATGCCTACATCGACAGCCTCCCGATCGGCCTGAAGGACGATCAGAAGGTCGTGGGGTCCGACATCCAGGGCTGACCCCCTCACCCGTAACGAGTACCGCAGTTCCCCCTCCAGAGGACTGCCTGTTTCCCTCTTCCAGCCTGACGGGACGGCGGGTGGGGCGATGCGCCGAAGGCGCGAGCGTCCCCGTCGTCCCGGCTTTTCACGGATAATGCGGGTTCCGCCCGTCAGATCAGAGAGTTGACAATGACCACCGTCGATCCCGATTTTGCACGCGCAGAGGCCCGCGAAGCGCGCCGCGCAAAGCTCTTCACCACCATCAACACCGCGGACAAGTGGTTCCGCGTCCTCGGCCTGGCCTGGATCACCCCGATCCTGAAGGCGCTGGCCGGCGACAACCCCAAGGCCCAGATGAAGGACGTCTGGCGTCTGCTCGGCGTGCCGCTGCTGGCCATCGCCTGCTTCCTGCTGCTCTGGGGCACCCTGGCGCCGAAGGTCCAGACCTCGCTCGGCGCCGTGCCCGGCCCCGCCCAGGTCTGGGAAGAGGCCGTCAGCCTGCATGAAAGCGCCCTGCGCACCGCCGCCGACAAGCAGAAGTTCGAGGAACGCGTCGAGGCCCGCAACGAACGCCTGATCGCCGCCGGCAAGGCCGACCAGGTGAAGACCATCCCCTATACCGGCGCGCCCAGCTACTACGAACAGATCTGGACCTCAATCAAGACGGTGTTCTTCGGCTTCCTTGTCGCCTCTGTCGTCGCCATCCCCCTTGGCATCGCCGCCGGTCTTTCCGTCACCGCGAACGCTGCGCTGAACCCGATCATCCAGATCTTCAAACCGGTCTCGCCGCTGGCCTGGCTGCCCATCGTCACCATGGTCGTCTCGGCGGTCTACACCACCAACGACGGCCTGTTCGCGAAATCCTTCCTGGTCTCGGCCATCACCGTGACGCTCTGCTCGCTCTGGCCGACGCTGATCAACACCGCGCTTGGCGTGGCCTCCATCGACAAGGACCTGATCTCGGTCTCCCGGGTCCTCAAGATGGGCACCTGGCAGAAGATCACCAAGCTGGTGCTTCCCTCGGCCCTGCCGCTGATCTTCACCGGGCTGCGCCTGTCGCTGGGTGTGGGCTGGATGGTGCTGATCGCCGCCGAGATGCTGGCCCAGAACCCCGGCCTCGGAAAATTCGTCTGGGATGAATTCCAGAACGGCTCTTCCTCCTCGCTCGCCAAGATCATGGTCGCGGTCTTCACCATCGGCATCATCGGCTTCCTGCTCGATCGCGTGATGTTCGCCCTGCAATCCCTCTTCACCTTCTCGAACAACCGGTGATCCCCATGGCCGTCATCGACTTCCAGAACGTTTCGAAAAGCTTCGGCGAAGGCACCGAGGCCACCCATGTCCTCAAGGACATCAACCTGACGGTCCATGAGGGCGAATTCCTCGTCCTCCTGGGCTTCTCCGGCACCGGCAAGACCACCCTGATCAACCTGATGGCGGGCCTCGAATTCCCGACCAGGGGCCAGGTCAGCTTTCGCGGCAAGCGCATCGAGGGCCCCGGCCCCGAGCGCGGCGTGATCTTCCAGAACTACTCGCTGATGCCCTGGCTGACCGTGGCCGGCAACGTGCAGCTCGCCCTCGATAGCTGCTTCCCGCAGATGGGCCGCGTCGAGAAGGCGCAGACCGTCGCGAAATACATCAAGATGGTGGGCCTCAGCCACGCCGCCTCGCGCCGTCCGGCAGAGCTTTCGGGCGGGATGCGCCAGCGCGTCAACGTCGCCCGGGCGCTGGCCATGAACCCAGAGGTGCTGCTGCTGGACGAGCCGCTCTCGGCGCTCGACGCGCTGACCCGCGCCAACCTCGGGGACGAGATCGAGGCGATCTGGAACGCCGACAAGAAGACCTGCGTGCTGATCACCAACGACGTGGACGAGGCCATCCTGCTGGCCGACCGCATCATTGCGCTGAACCCCGACGGCACCCTGGGCGAGGAATTCCGCGTCGAGATGCCCCGCCCCCGGGACCGCTCGGCGATGAACACCGACGACACTTTCAAGGCGCTGCGCGCAAAGGTCACCAATTACCTGATGGACGCGGGGATCGAGGCCAAGTCCGACGGCAACCGTACGCTACCGAATGTCGAGGCGATCCATACCCACGACAACCTGCCCAAAGCCGTCAGCGACGCGCAGAAGGGAATGCTGGACAACCGTTTCCTGTCCTTCGAGAAGCTGCACAAGATCTACCCCACGCCCAAGGGTCCGCTGACCGTGGTCGAGGATTTCAACCTGAAGATGGATCGCGGCGAATTCATCTCGCTGATCGGCCATTCAGGCTGCGGCAAGTCCACCGTGCTGACCATGACCGCCGGTCTGAACGCGATCTCCAAGGGCGTGATCAAGCTAGATGGCTACGACGTCGAAGGCGCCGATCCGGAACGCGCCGTGGTCTTCCAGGCGCCGAACCTCTTCCCCTGGCTGTCCGCCAAGGAGAACGTCGCCATCGGGGTCGACCGGGTCTATCCCAAGGCCAGCCGTGCCGAACGTCAGGACGTGGTGGAATACTACCTGGAGCGCGTCGGTCTGGGCGATGCGATGGACCGTCCGGCGCATTCCATGTCCAACGGCATGAAGCAGCGCGTCGGCATCGCCCGCGCCTTCGCCCTCAGCCCCAAGCTGCTGCTGCTGGACGAGCCCTTCGGGATGCTCGACAGCCTGACCCGCTGGGAGCTTCAGGAAGTGCTGATGGAGGTCTGGTCGCGCACCAAGGTCACCGCGATCTGCGTCACCCATGACGTCGACGAAGCGATCCTGCTGGCCGACCGCGTGGTGATGATGACCAACGGCCCGCAGGCCACCATCGGCAAGATCACCGATGTGAACCTGCCCCGTCCGCGCACCCGCAAGGCGCTGCTCGACCACCCCGATTACTACCACTACCGCCAGGAAGTGCTCGATTTCCTCGAAGAGTACGAACATGGCGCGAAGCCCAAGGCGAAGGCCGCGGCTCCGACGAAGATCGCGGCCGAGTAAGGCCGCCTCCCCCTCCCGGCAGCTCTCCTGCCGTTACCGCAACAAGACCCTACGAAGGATCAGACCCATGGCACAGAAGCTGATTGTGATCGGTGCCGGCATGGCCTCCGGGCGGATGCTGGAGCATCTTTTCGAGCAGGGCGGCGACTGGGATGTCACGCTCTTCAACGCAGAACCGCGCGGGACCTACAACCGCATCATGCTCTCTCCCGTCCTCTCGGGCGAGAAGACCTACGAGCAGATCGAGACCCACAATGCCCAGTGGTACGACGACCAGGGCGTGACCACCCGCTTCGGCGAGAAGGTCGTGGCGATCGACCGCGCGGCCAAGACCGTCACCGCCGAGAACGGCGACGTCCTGCCCTACGACAAGCTGGTGATCGCGACGGGGTCGAACCCGTTCATCATCCCGCTGCCGGGTCATGACCTGGAGGGCGTGATCGCCTATCGCGACCTTGAAGACACCTACCGCATGATGGAGCTGGGCAAGACCGAAGGGTCCTCCGCCGTCGTCATCGGGGGCGGCCTGCTGGGTCTGGAAGCCGCCGCTGGCCTGCACGCGCAGGGCGTCGACACCACCGTCGTGCACATCATGGGCCACCTGATGGAGCGCCAGCTTGACGAAAGCGCCGGCTACCTGCTGCGCAAGGAGCTGGTGGGCCGTGGCATCAAGGTGCTGTGCGCGACCAACTCCAAGCAGATCCTCGGGGAAAACGGCAAGGTCACGGGGCTTGAGCTGGACAACGGCACCGTGCTGCCCTGCGACCTGCTGGTGATGGCCGTGGGCATCCGCCCGAACGTCGCGCTGGCGAAAGAGGCCGGCCTGGCCACCGGTCGCGCGATCCATGTCGATGCGACGATGCAGACCTCGGATCCCGACATTCTGGCGCTTGGCGAATGCGTGGAACTGGACGGGATGCTGTTCGGCCTCGTCGCGCCGATCTACGACCAGGCCAAGGTTGCCGCGAAGACGCTGGTGGGCGAAGCGGCGGGCTATGTGCACCGCGACGTGTCGACCAAGCTGAAGGTCACGGGCTGCGACCTGTTCAGCGCCGGGGATTTCGCCGAGGGCGAGGACCGCGAGGACATCGTCTTCCGCGATCCCGCGCGCGGCGTCTACAAGCGCATCGTGCTGAAGGACAACAAGATCCTTGGCGCCGTGATGTATGGCGACACCGCCGACGGCAACTGGTTCTTCGGCATGATGAAGGACGGCACCGATGTCTCGGACATCCGCGACACGCTGATCTTTGGCCCGGCCTTCCAGGGAGGTGCCTCCGGGGACCCTTTGGCAGCCGTTGCAGCCTTGCCGGATGATGCGGAAATCTGCGGCTGCAACGGCATTTGCAAGAGCACCATCGTCAACGCGGTGAAGAACGGCGCCCATACGCTTGCGGATGTTCGTGCCACGACCAAGGCCTCGGCCTCCTGCGGGACCTGCACGGGACTGGTGGAACAGGTCATGGCGGTGACGCTGGGCGATGATTTCGTCATCCCCGCGGCACAGTCGATCTGCGGCTGCTCGGACCATACCCACGAAGACATCCGCCGCCTGATCAAGGCCAAGGCGCTGAAATCCGAAGCCGCCGTCTGGCAGGAACTGGGCTGGAAAACCGCGAACGGCTGCCATGTCTGCCGCCCGGCGGTGAACTACTACCTGCTGGCCGACTGGCCGCTGGAATATCAGGACAACCTGCAATCGCGCTTCGTCAACGAGCGTCGCCATGCCAACATCCAGAAGGACGGCACCTATTCGGTCGTGCCGCGGATGTGGGGCGGCATGACCACCCCCGACGAGCTGCGCGCCATTGCAGATGCTTCCGAGAAATACGGCGCCAAGCTGCATGTCACCGGCGGTCAGCGCATCGACCTTCTGGGCGTCAAGAAAGAGGACCTGACGGCGATCTGGGATGACCTGAACGCGGCCGGCATGGTCTCGGGTCACGCCTATTCCAAGGGTCTGCGCACGGTGAAGACCTGCGTCGGCAAGGAGTTCTGCCGCTTCGGCACGCAGGACAGCTCGGGCCTCGGCATCCAGCTGGAGAAGAAGCTCTGGGGCTCCTGGACGCCGCACAAGGTCAAGCTGGGCGTCTCGGGCTGCCCGCGCAACTGCGCCGAGGCCACCTGCAAGGACATCGGCGTGGTCTGCGTCGACAGCGGCTACCAGATCGGGGTCGCGGGCGCCGCCGGCATGGATGTGAAGGAAACCGAACGGCTGATCGACGCGAAGACCGAAGCGGAAGCGATCGAGTGGATCGCCGCCTTCATGCAGCTTTACCGCGAGAACGCCAAGTACCTCGACCGGCCCTACAAATGGGTCGCCAAGGTCGGTCTCGACTGGGTCAAGGACACCCTGTCGAACGCCGAGGAACGCGCTGCCCTGAACGAACGCTTCGAGATCTCGCAAAGCGTCTACCGCAAGGATCCCTGGGCGGATCACGTCAAGAACCACTCCGAGCAGTACCAACCCCTGGCAGACATCACCCTGGAGGCCGCAGAATGAGCTGGATCGATATCGGACACCTGAACGACATCCCCGTCCGGGGCTCGCGCGTGGTGAAGACCCCCGTGGGCTGCGTCGCCATCGTGCGCAGCAGCGAAACCGAGGCCTATGCCATCGGCAACACCTGCCCGCACAAGCAGGGCCCGCTGTCGGAAGGCATCGTGCACGGCAAGAAGATCACCTGCCCGCTGCACAACGCCGTCTTCTCGCTTGAGACCGGCGAGGGCACCGACGGTCACCAGATCCCGACCTTCCCGCTGAAGATCGAGGGCGGCCGGCTGCTGCTGGATGGCGCCTCTGTCGGCAAGAGGAGTGCGGCCTGATGGACGGCTCCAGCCTGCCTGAAACCCGATCCACCTGCGCCTATTGCGGCGTCGGCTGCGGCGTTCTTCTGCGCCCCGATGGGGCAGGCGGGCTGGCGGTCCGCGGCGATCCGGAGCATCCCGCGAACCGCGGGCGGCTCTGCTCCAAGGGCACCAACCTCGGCGAGACGGTCGGTCTGGATGACCGTCTCCTCCATCCCGTCATCAAGGGCGCGCGCGCGGACTGGGACACGGCGCTTGACCTGGTGGCGGAGAAATTCCGCGACACCGTGGCCCGTCACGGGCCGGATTCGGTGGCGCTCTATGTCTCGGGGCAACTGCTGACCGAGGATTATTACATCGCCAACAAGCTGACCAAGGGCTACCTTGGCACGGCGAATATCGACACGAACTCAAGGCTTTGCATGGCCTCGACCGTGGCGGGACACAGGCGCGCCTTCGGCACCGACACCGTGCCCGGCACCTACGAGGATCTGGAGCTGGCCGATCTGGTCGTGCTGACCGGCTCGAACACCGCCTGGTGCCACCCGGTGCTGTTCCAGCGCATCCGCGCCGCCAAGGAAGCCCGGCCCGAGATGAAGATCGTCGTCATCGACCCGCGCCGCACTGCGACCTGCGACATCGCCGATCTGCACCTGCCGCTGCGGCCCGGATCAGACGTGGCGCTGTTCAACGGCCTGCTGTCGGCGATCTACGACATGGGCGCGGTGGACGGCCCGTTCCTGGACCACATCGACGGCTTCGAAGAGGCCATTGCCGCGGCCTCGGACTCTGATCCGACCGTCACCGGGCTGGATCCGCTGCTGCTGAAACGCTTCTACCAGCTCTGGGTCGGCACCGAGAAGGTCGTCACCGTGTTCAGCCAGGGCGTCAACCAAAGCTCTTCCGGCGCCGACAAGGTCAACGCGATCCTGAACTGCCACCTGGCGACGGGGCGCATCGGCAAGCCGGGCTGCGGCCCGTTCAGCGTCACCGGCCAGCCCAATGCCATGGGTGGCCGCGAGGTCGGCGGCCTGGCCAACATGCTGGCCTGCCACATGGAGATCGAGAACCCTGATCACCGCCAGGCGGTCCGGCAGTTCTGGGATGCCCCCGCCATGCCCGAAAAGCCCGGCCTGAAGGCCGTCGACATGTTCCGCGCCGTGGGCGAGGGGCGGATCAAGGCGCTCTGGATCATCCACACCAACCCCGCCGTGTCCATGCCCGATGCGGACCGGGTGCGCGACGCCATCGCGGGCTGCGATTTCGTCGTCGTCTCGGATGTGACCGACCGCACGGATACCGCGCGGCTGGCCGACGTGCTGCTGCCCGCCACCGCCTGGGGCGAGAAATCGGGCACCGTGACGAATTCGGACCGGACGATCTCGCGCCAGCGCGCGGTGCTGCCCGCCCCCGGAGAGGCCCGCCCCGACTGGTGGGCCATGGCCGAGGTCGCCCGCCGCATGGGCTGGCGCGACGCCTTCGATTACCAGGGCCCCGAAGAGATCTTCCGCGAATATGCCACCCTGTCGGGCATCGCCGGGGGCTTCGGTCTGGATTTCGACATCTCCGGCCTGAAGGGGATCACCGACAGCGCCTATGACCAGATGAAACCCACCCGCTGGCCGGTGACCGATGGCCGCCAGGGCGGACGCTTCTTTGCCGACGGGCGCTTCTTCACGCCTTCTGGCAAGGGGCGGATGCTGCCGCTGCACCACCGCGAACCCGCTGCCCAGACCGGGCCGCGCTACCCGTTCCGCCTGAACACCGGGCGGATCCGCGACCAGTGGCACACGATGACCCGCACGGCGAAATCGGCGAAACTGTCCTCGCATCTGGCCGAACCCTTCCTCGAGATCCACCCCGAGGATGCCGCCCGGCTGAAACTGGCGCCCGCCGCTCTGGTGCAGGTCGCAAGCCCGCAGGGCCGTGGCATCCTGCGCGCGCTGATCACCGACCGCGTCCAGCCCGGAGAGGTCTTCGCGCCGATGCACTGGACCGCAGAGACCGCCCCTTCGGCCCGGATCGACGCGCTGGTCGCGCCCGTGGTCGATCCGGTCTCGGGTCAGCCGGAAAGCAAGGCCGCCGTCTGCGACGTGCAACCGTTCCGCGCCGCCTTCTACGCCTTCGCCGTGGCAACCGAACGGTTCACGCCCGGAACCCGCTACTGGGCGCAGGCGAAAACCGCCCAGGGCTGGCGCGCCGAGATCGCCTGCACCGAGGCGCCCGCAGACTGGGAAGCCTGGGCGCGCGCGCTTTTCGGGATCGAGGGCGGCGAGGTGCAGGTGGTGTCCGACCCGCGCCGGGGCGGCTTCCGCATCGCCTTCCACGAAGGGGGCCGGCTGAAGGCCGCGCTCTTTGCCGCCGCCGAACCCGTGGCGGTGATGCGCGACTATCTGGCGGGCCTGCCGGGCGAAGAGGCACCCCATGCGCTGTCGGGCCGCGTCGGCGCCGACATGCCCGATCCCGGCCCGACGGTCTGCGCCTGCTTCGGCGTCGGCGTGAACACGATCCTGTCGGCCATCGCCGAACAGGGCCTTGTTTCGGTGGACCAGATCGGCCAAGCCTTGAGGGCAGGCACCAATTGCGGGTCCTGCCGGCCGGAACTGGCCGAGCTTCTGGCCCGCATCCCAAGGAGAGAAGCCGCCGAATGACCGAGACCCCGCACCTCCTCGCCCCGCATGTCCGCACCCTGGCCCGTGGCCCGGGGCGGTCGCGGTCCCTGACCCGGGACGAGGCGCGGGAGGTGATGGAGGTGATCCTGTCGGGCCGCGCCGACCCCGAAGCGGTCGGCGCGATCCTGATGCTGCTGCGCATGAAGGGCGAGGTCCCGGACGAGATCGCGGGCTTTGCCGAGGCCGCCCGCGAAACCCTGCCGCAGATCGCGCCCCCCGCGCTCGACTGGCCCAGCTATGCCGCCGGGCGGACGCGCGGGCTGCCCTTCTTCCTGCTGGCCGCGCGGCTGGTGGCCGGGGCTGGCCACCCGGTGCTGATCCACGGCTGGAATTCCGCCGCCCACATGGCCGAGGCGGCTTCGGTCCGCGATGCCCTGCCCCATGCCGGGATCACCGCCGCGACCTCGGTCCCCCATGCCGGAGAGCTGCTGGAACGCCAGGGCATCGCCTATCTGCCGCTGGAAGCCTTCCAGCCGGGCCTGCTGGAGCTGCTGCGCCTGCGCGAGAAATTCAACCTGCGCTCCTGCGTGAACACCGTGCTGCGGGTGCTGAACCCCGCCAAGGCACCGGCCAGCGTGCAGGGGGTCTTCCACCCGCCCTACCGCGAATTGCAGGCTGACGCCGGCAAGCTGCTGGGCCAGAGCGCGCTGAGCGTAATCAAGGGCGGCGGCGGGGAGTTCGAGCGCAACCCGATGAAATCCATCGCCCTTTACGGGCTGCGCAACGGCGAGTGGCACGAGGGCACGGCCCCCGCGATCCTGGAGGAAACAGGCAAGCTGAACCAGGGCTGGACCGATGCGGCGCTGCTGTCGCAGCTCTGGTCCGGCGACTGGGCCGATCCCTTCGCCGAGGCCATCGTCATCGGCACGGCGGCGCTGGCGCTCGACACGCTGGGGGTCGCCGCGCCCGAAACCACCGCGCGCCACCTCTGGGAGGCGCGCGCGGGGCTGAAGGTCTCCGATTAGGCCTCGGCCTTCACGGCCTGGACGACGCGGTCGATGGCCGCGTCCAGCAGGCCCTCGTCCTCGGCCTCGCCCATGACACGGATCAGCGGCTCGGTCCCGGACTTGCGGATCAGCAGCCGCCCGGCAGTGCCCAGATCGCCCTCGCTGGCCGCGATGGCCGATTGCACCGCGTCACTGTCGAGCGGCGTCTTCCCGGCGGCAAAGCGCACGTTCACCAGCTTCTGCGGCACCGGCTGGAAGACCTGCGCCAGCTCCGAAGCCGGCCGCTTCGTCTCGACCATAGCCGACAGGAACTGCAGCGCCGCCAGCAGCCCGTCGCCGGTGGTGGCATGGTCGGTCATCACGATATGGCCGGACTGTTCGCCGCCCAGGTTGAAGCCCTTCTTCTGCATCCGCTCGACCACGTAGCGATCACCCACGGCGGTGCGTTCCAGCCCGATGCCCTGCCCTTCCAGCCAGCGTTCCAGCCCAAGGTTCGACATCACCGTGGCGACCAGCGCATCGCCCTTCAGGCGGCCTTCGGCCTTCCAGCGGCTGGCGATCAGCCCCATGATCTGATCGCCGTCGGCCACGCGTCCGGTCTCGTCGATCAGGATCACCCGGTCGGCATCGCCATCCAGGCAGATGCCCAGATCCGCCCGGGTTTCCAGCACGCGCTTGGCCGCCGCACCGGGGCTGGTCGAGCCGCAATCCTTGTTGATGTTGAAGCCGTTGGGCTCCACCCCGATGGTGATCACCTCGGCGCCCAGTTCCCAAAGGACCTGGGGGGCGACCTTGTAGGCGGCGCCGTTGGCGCAATCCAGCACCACCCTCAGCCCGTCCAGACGGGTCGACCGCGGCAGGGAGTTCTTGGCATATTCGACGTAGCGACCGCCCGCGTCCTCGTACCGGCGGGCGCGGCCGATGTTCTGCGGCTGGGCAGGAGGCACGCCCTCGTTCAGCAGGCGCTCGATCTCGGCCTCGGCCTCGTCCGAGAGCTTGAAGCCGTCGGGGCCGAAGAACTTGATGCCGTTGTCATGGGCCGGGTTGTGGCTGGCGGAAATCATCACGCCGACATCGGCGCGCAGGGAATGCGTCAGGTAGCCGATGGCGGGCGTCGGCACCGGGCCCAGCAGGAAGACATTCATACCGGTCGAAGTGAAGCCCGCGGTCAGCGCGTTTTCCAGCATGTAGCCCGACAGGCGGGTGTCCTTGCCGATCACCACGCGGTGTTCCAGGCTGGCGTCGCGGCGGAAATAGCGCCCGGCCGCAGCGGCAAGGCGCAGCGCCACATCGGCAGTCATCGGCCAGCTGTTCGCCAGCCCCCGAACCCCATCGGTTCCGAAGAATTTCTCCGCCATGCGCCTGTCCCCTTCGCTCTTTTCCTAGGCATATAGGGGGGCGACCCTGCCCTGTCCATTCGCCCGCGCGCCGGAACGACGCATCGGCAGGAAGCCCCGAACCCGGCGGGGGGGGGGATTTCCGGCAAGTCCGTGCCGCCGGCAGCATTGAACGGTTTGCCCACTGTGGCTACCACTCGGAGGGACTGCCGTTCATTGATCCCCTGCCCGGACCTCTCCTGATGAAGAAACCGCTTTCCACCGTCACCCCCAACAGCTGGGAGTTCCTGCGCGAGCCGATGATCAAGCCCACCGGGTTCCGGGAATACGACGTGCGCTGGAAATACCCCGATGAGATCAACCTGCCCGGCATGACCGCCCTGGGCCTGGGCATTGGCACCCAGATGCACCGGCACGGCGTGGCCCCGGTGATCGCCGTCGGCAACGATTACCGGGACTATGCGCTGGCCATCAAGAATGCCCTGGTCCTGGGCCTGATGCAGGCCGGCGTGGCGGTGAAGGACATCGGCCCCTGCATCACGCCGATGGCCTATTTCAGCGCCTTTCACCTGGGCGTGCCGGCCATCGCGATGATCACCGCCTCGCACAATCCGAACGGCTGGACCGGCGTGAAGATGGGGTTCTCCATGCCGCTGACCCATGGCCCGGACGAGATGACCGAGCTGAAGGACATCGTCCTGAACGGCAGGGGCGTGCCGCGCGCGGGCGGCTCTTTCGAAGTCGTCGAGGGCGTGTGGGAGGCCTACATGGACGACCTGGTCGGCGATTTCCGGATGACCCGCAGGCTGAAGGTGGTCTGCGCCACCGGCAACGGCACCGCAGGCGCCTTTGCCCCGGCCCTGCTGGAGCGGATCGGGGTCGAGGTCGTGCCCTCGCACACCGCGCTCGACTACACCTTCCCGGCCTACAACCCGAACCCCGAGGCCATGGAAATGCTGCATGACATGTCGGCCTCGGTCAGGGCATCGGGGGCGGATTTCGCGCTTGGCTTCGACGGTGACGGCGACCGCTGCGGCGTGGTCGACGACACCGGAGAGGAGATCTTTGCCGACAAGGTGGGCGTCATCCTGGCGCGCGACCTGATCGGACGCCATCCCGGAGCGACCTTCGTGGCGGATGTGAAATCCACCGGTCTTTTCGCCAGCGATCCGGTGCTGATCGCGGGCGGCGCCAGGGTCGATTACTGGAAGACCGGCCACAGCCACATGAAGCGCCGCATGCAGGAGCTGGGCGCCCTGGCGGGTTTCGACAAATCCGGCCACCACTTCCTGGCGGCGCCGATCGGCAGGGGCTACGACGACGGGCTGCGCATCGCGCTCGAGATCTGCAAGCTGATGGACCGCACCCCCGAAAAGAAGATGTCGGACCTGCGCAAGGCCCTGCCCAGGACCTATTCCACGCCCACAATGGCCCCCCATGCGGCGGACGAGGACAAGTACCAGATCCTCGAGCGCATCGTGGCGAAGATCCTCGCCCTGGCCGAGGCGGGCAGGCCCTTCGCCGGACAGCCGATCCGGGAGGTCGTCACCGTCAACGGTGCCCGCGTGGTCCTGGAAAACGGCTCCTGGGGGCTGGTACGCGCCTCTTCGAACACGCCGAACCTGGTGGTGGTCTGCGAAAGCGCCGTGTCCGAGGCAGAGATGCGCGCGATCTTCAACGAGATTGACGGCATCATCCGCACGGAACCCGGCGTCGGCGCCTACGACCAGACCTTCTGAACGGATCCGGCCCAGCGCCGGCAGGAAGAACAGGAAACGGGGCAGCATCGCGGCCCCGTTTTGTCTGGTGCCCCCTCTCGGCTCTCGGCTCTCGGCTCTCGGCTCTCGAAAAGGGTCCTTGATCGCGCCCCGGGACAAGCCCGATCTTGCTTTCGCCCGGACCAACAGCTCCTGCCCGTTCCGGAGGGAACCGTTCTGCCCTCAGGCGAGCCCAAATCGGGAGATCCGTGATCCCGATGCCATGGACAGAGGGCTCGACCTGCCCCGACCTGCGGTGGGTCATTGCGTTCCCACCGAGGCCGCGGTCACAGGGGTTGCCCGGCTCCCTTGCCCCCTCTCGGGGATCCGGCCGCCTTTCCGCGTCCCGGCGCTGGGCCTCCCGGCATCCATCGCGACCCCGGCTCCGGCGCCCACCCAGCCAAGGATCCGACCGTATTTCCGCATCCCGGGGTCAGATGCCTGCCTGTCCAAGCCAACCGATCAGCGCACGATGAACTCCGCATGCAGCGCCCCGGCGGCCTTTATGCTTTTCAGGATGTCGATCATGTCCCGCGGCGATACCCCCAGCGCATTCAGCCCCGCCACCACCTCTGACAGGGAGGTTCCGGTCGGCACCTCGGCCAGGCCGATCCCCGGCTCTTCCTGGATATCGGCCTTGGAGCGCGGCACCACCACGGTCTGCCCCTCGGCGAAGGGGTTGGGCTGCACCACGATCGGCGCCTCCTCGATCCGCAGCGTCAGGTTGCCCTGGCTGACCGCCACCCGGCTGATCCGCACGTCATCCCCCATCACGATGGTTCCGGAGCGCTGATCCACCACCACCCGGGCCTTGCGCTGGGGCTCGATCAGAATGTTCTCGATCCGTCCAAGCGCATGGGCCGCCGAGGGCATCTGCGTTCCCGCTATGTCCAGCCTGACCGTGCCCGCATCCATCATGCGGGCCACGCCGCGACCGAAAGTGCCGTTGATCGCCGTCTCGATCCGTTCCGCGGTGGTGAAATCCGGGGTCCGCAGCGCCAGCCGGATGGACTTCATCCCCGCCAGTTCGAAGGCCACCTCGCGCTCGACCCGGGCCCCCGAGGGGATCACCCCCGCCGTCGGCACCCCCTGGACCACCTGCGCCGCCGCCCCCTGGGCCGAGGCGCCACCGGCGATCACCGTGCCCTGGGCCACCGCGTAGATCTGTCCGTCCGCCGCGTTCAGCGGCGTCATGATCAGCGTGCCCCCCAAAAGGGAACTCGCATCCCCGATGGCCGAGACCGTCACGTCGATCGTTCCCCCGGCCCGGGCAAAGGCCGGCAGCTCGGCGGTGACGAAGACGGCGGCGACATTCTTGGGGCGGAACTGCTCTCCGGTCACGTTGATCCCGAGGCGTTCCAGGATGTTGGACATGATCTCTTCGGTGAAGGGCGCGTTGCGCAGCCCGTCCCCGGTGCCGTTCAGCCCCACGACCAGACCATAGCCCACCAGGTCGTTGCCGCGCACCCCGTCGAATTCCACCAGGTCCTTGATGCGCACCTGCTGGGCCTGGGCGCCGCCACCCGCCAGGCACAGGCCCAGCAACAGCACGAGGAGAAGCCGCAGACCCATCACAGGTAATTGGTCAGCGACAGACGCGACAGCTTCACCGTCACGGAATAGAGCGCCTCAAGCTGGAACTGCACATCCTCCAGCCGGGTCGCGGCCTCGTAGGGATCGACCGACAGGAGTTCCGTGCGGGCGATCTCGTAGCTGGTGCGCTCGGCCGAGATGCGGGTCCGGCTGTCCTCGGCCCGGTTCTGCGCATAGCCGAGGTTGGCCCGTATCTCGACCAGGCGGGTCTGCTCGAAAGAGAGCCCTTCCCCGGCCGTCAACATCAGCTCCACCTGGGTATCGGTATCGAAGCCCAGGGTGGCATCGGCCGCCAGCGCCGCCATGGCGGCATATTTCAGCAGTGTCCGCACCCCGGTATCATCTGCCCTGAGGTCGAGATCGACCGACTCTCCCTCGCCCAGCTGGAACGGCACCAGAGAGGTCGTCGCCCCCTGGTAGGCGAAGGTCTCGAACCCGCCGCCGGAGGTGTCGAACCACGCGTCGAGCGCCGTCTGCACATCCGCCACCGTGCTGGTCCCGGACAGGACCGTGCGCAACTCGTCCAGGATCTCCTCTCCCGAGACCAGCGGCGGCGTATCGGTATCCACGCCGGAAAACAGCGCCCGCCCGCCGACCTGACTGTTCATCGTGTTGACCAGAAGCGAGAATTCGCCCCCCGCACTGAGGGAAATGTTGCGGATCGCCTCGGGCAGGCGCCCGTTCCCGGCGCTCAGCGCATCCAGCCCGAGGCCGGTGGCGACAGTCTGGAAATTCTCCAGCGCGGCCTGCATCGCGTCGGTGAAGGTCAGCGCCTCGGAGGCGGCGGTGTCATAGCCCTGCAGCAGCGACAGGCTGCGCTCCACATCCGCCAGGTAGGCATAGCTGCCCGACAGGTGCCGCGAGACATCCGCGGTGCGCCCGGAGGAGAACTCCTGCACCAGCTGGTTCATCCGCGTCTTCAGATCGGTGCTCTGCTGGCGCAGCATGAAGCTCTGCGCGAGGTCGCCAATCGAGGTAATGGTCATGGCTCAGATCTCCATCAGGATTTGCAGCATTTCGTCCACCACCTGCACGATGCGGGCGTTGGCGGCGTAGTTCTGCTCGATCACCAGAAGGCGCTGCATCTCGGCGTCGGTATCGACCCCGTCGGCCAGAAGCCGCTCCTTCACCTCGGACTGGCGGGCCTGGGCAAAGGCCAGCCGGTTGTCGGCGGCATTGGCCTCGGTCCCGGCAAAGCTCTGCAGGCTGGCAGCCAGGGCCGAGGCCGACAGGCCGGAGCTGCCGAAGGCCGAGGAAGAGGGTACCCTGGCCTCCTGCATCGCCGCCACCATGTCCTGCAGCAGCGAGGCATCGCCGACACTGCCGATCACCGTGGCACCCAGGCCGTCGCGCAGGTGCCAGGTCTCACCGCCCTGGGCCGGGTCGACGATGGCGTTGATCCCGATCCGGGCGGAAATGCCGACCTCGTCCGCGGCGCTGAAGACCGCCCCCTCGTCGGTGAACAGCCCGGCATCCCCGGAGGCCCGGGTGGTGTCGAGGGCGGAGTCCTGGAAGCGCTCGATCATGTCGCGGGCCACGGTGTCGAGCCGGCTCTGGGATTCGACCGCCAGGTCATCGCGGATCTCGAACAGGGCAGCGAGCCGCCCACCGCCGATGGCCCCCGAGGCATTGCCGGTATCGATCTCGATCCCGTTGATCGTCAGCCCCGACAGCAGCCCCGCGTCCAGGGTCATGTTGGCGGTGATCATGTTGGTGCGGGTGAAGCCCAGCTCGGCGGCCTGGCCGTCCACCAGGATTGCACCGCCCGGCGTGAACAGCGCGATGGCGCCGTGATCGCGGCTGGTCTCGGTCACCGGAATGATCTCGGACAGGGTGTCGATGGTGGATTGCCGCAGGTCCATCAGCGCATTGGCATCCGAGCCGGTGTTGATCGCCGTGGTGATCTGCACGTTCAGCTCCTTCACCTGCTGAAGCAGCTCATTGGTGCGATCCACTGCCGCGGCGATCTCTGAATCGGCCTGCATGCGCAGCGACTGGATCGTGTCGGAGGCCTCCTCGAACCCGCTGGCGACGTCCCGCGCGGAATAGAGCACGTCCGTCAGCCGCTCGGGCAGGTCGGGACGCGAGGCCGCGGTGACCAGGCTGCTTTCGAAGGTGGCGATCCGCCCGGTCAGCGAATAGCTGTCCTCGGGCGTGCCCATGATGTCTTCCATGCGCGTGTAGTAGGTCGAGAGCGTGTCCTGGTAGGACAGGCCCGACATGGCGGTGCGCGCATCGCCCACCAGCGCCGCGTCCATGCTGCGCGTGATGCCGTCGATATTGACGCCGCCCCCCGCATTGGTGCGCGCCGAAACCTCCAGCTGCCGGGGGCCATAGCCCTCGGTCATCGCGTTGGAGATGTTGGAGGAGACGACGGCAGCGGCCCGGGAAGAGGCAGTCAGCCCCGAGAGCGCGTTGGAAAGGGCGGTGGACAAGCTCATCTCTCGGTCCTTGCCTTGGTTGCCTTGGTTGAAGGCCCCCCGGTCGGAGGGCCGGATCCGGAGCCCGGCGCGGCGCGGCCCGGCGATGCGGGGCCTCAGGTCACCGGGGCGGAGCGGTCGGGCCGGTGGTGCCCGGGGGCGCCACCGGAAGGCGCCGGATCAGCGCTTGATGTTGGTGGTTTCCTGCAGCATCTCGTCCACGGTCTGGAACACCTTGGCGTTGGAGCTGTAGGCCCGCTGGGTGCGGATCATGTCGGTCAGTTCCGAGGCCACGTCGGTCGCCGATTCCTCGCGCGCGAAGGACACCACGTCCCCGGTCGGCCCCTCGCCCGCGTTCCACAGGAAATAGGCGCCGCTGGCCGGCGAGGGCAGGTAGGTCTGCCGGTCCAGGCTGAACATGCCGTTCACGTTGGGCAGGTCGGCCAGCGGCACCTGGTAGAGGGTCCGCCGCACGCCCGAGTCGTAATAGGCATGGACATAGCCGTTGGCATCGACCTCGATGGAGGTCATGTTGCCGACCGGAGAGCCGTCCTTCTCGATCGCCGTCGGGGCGAAGATGTCGGACAGCTGGGTCAGCCCGCCGCTGAGCCCCAGCACCCCGATGTCGAGCTCGATCGGGCCACCGGCGACGGTGACGACCATGGTGCCGGTCGTGCTGTCGTAGCTGGCGCCGGGGTTGCCGGTGTTGTCGGCGACACTGGCCAGGGTCCCGCCGGCGGTCCGGCTGTCATCGAAGGTCAGGATGTAATCGCCGACCACCGCCCCGGACGAGGCGGAATCGGTGATCTCCATCTGCCATTCGTTCACCGTCCCGGTAGGCGTGAAGGTCACCACCAGGTTTTCAGAGATCCCGAGGTTGTCGTAATACTCGATCGACAGCTGCTCGGCATCCTCGGTCGACCCGGCATAGGCCTTTGTCGCCGGCAGGTTCAGCCCCAGGCTGACCGTGGTCGTGGGTTCGCCGGTCAGCTCGTTGACATTGATCTGCACCGGTTCCAGCCCGTCGCTGGTGTCGCGCGGATACAGCGGGATCGCCCCGGTGGCATCGGCGGGCCAGCCCAGCAGGGCCAGGCCGGATTCGGTGACCAGATAGCCATCCTCATCGGTGCGGAAGCTGCCCGTGGTGGCCAGCATCATGGTGTCGAAGGTCCCCGTGGAGGCGACCTGATAGGCCGAGGCCACGGGGATCAGCCCGCGCCCCCGCACCGCGATATCGGTGGAATTGGAGGTCGTCACCAGCGGACCGCTCTCGTCGATCAGGCGCTGCGTGGTGGCCCGGACACCGCCCGCCACGTAGCCGCCATTGTTCGCCCCGATCACCATGGAATGGAAATCGGCCTCCACCCGCTTGTAGCCGTAGGTGGACGAGTTCGCGATATTGTCGGCAATGGCCGCCAGCCGCGTGGAGTTCGTGAAGAGCCCCGTGACCCCCGCATTCATGGAGGAAGAAATGGTCATGAACACGCCTTTCTGCTGCATCGACTTTCCGTCGAACACAGAGCTAGGCGCGCGGCCTTAAGATGGACCTAACAGATAAAATGATCGGGACTTGGTCCCCGGGGATTCTCCCTGACCGGACCGGGGCTTTGCCCGGCGCCGGTCGGCCGCATCAGGTCATTTCACCTGGCGCAGCAGGATGATTTCCAGCCGATTGTTGCGCGGCGACATAGTGTTGCGCACCGCCGGTTCGCGATCCGCATGGCCGGTCACCCGGATCACGCGCGCATCGGGCAGGTGCTGCTGGATCAGCAGCTGCCGCATGGCCTCGGCCCGCCCGGTGGACAGGTCCCAGACCGGATTCTGGTTCACGACGATGGGCCGGGCGCGCACATGCCCCTCAACCGCCATGGGATTCTTCACGATCGAGGTCACCCGCACCAGCATGGCCGCGATCCGCTCCAGCAGGGCGCCGGGCAAGGCGGTCTCGGCGGTGAACAGCGGCACGGTGTCGGTATCGAAAAGCTCGATCACCAGCCCCTCGTCGGTGACCCGGGTGGTGATGTGCTTCATCATCTCCTGGTGCACATCGCTTTCGCCCGACAGCGCCATCAGTTTGTCGCGGACCTCTTCCAGGCGCTGCTCTTCCTGCTCCTTCTCGAAGGGCTGGGACTGCGCGCCACTGGCCTTCGCCTCCTGCGAAGGATTGACCGATGTCGCCCCGGTACCGGCCTGCGGCAGGGCATCCTCGGCAAAGACCGTGTCCCCGCCGAAGGCGCCGTCACCACCCCCGGACACCCGGTTCAGCGGAATCGTCGGAGAGAAGTAATCCGCGATCCCCTTGCGTTGCTTTTCCGTCGTTGCATTCAGCAGCCACATCAACAGGAAGAAGGCCATCATGGCCGTCACGAAATCCGCATAGGCGACCTTCCAGGCCCCGCCATGGTGCCCTTCGCCGCCGCCAGATTTCTTCTTCTTGATGATGATCGGCTGACCATTCGCTGGTCCGGCCATATCCACCACCCGTGTTCTCACCCGGGATCCGGTCTAGCGGCGAAGCCTTGCAAAGCACTTAACGGCGGCCCGTCGGATCCGGGCGGCGCCAGGGCGGAAAGGGCTCACCGGATATTAACCACTTCGGCCCAAGCCTTGTCGGATCGGGACGGAGTGCACGATGCCACCTTCTCCTCTTCTCCTGCTGGGCGGCACGGGCCGCGTGGCACGCCTGCTGAAGGCCGCGGGGCTGTCGGGCCCCGGCGTGTTCTGGCTGCCGCACCGGCAGCTGGACAGCCTGCCCCCCCTGCCTGCCTGCGCCACGCTGGTCGCGCTCTGGGGCCGGACCGGCAACGCGGGGCCCCTGCGGGACAATGCCCGGCTGGCCCTGCGCGCCCAGGCGCTTGCGCAGCGCCACGGCCTGCGCCGGGTGATCCACCTGTCCAGTGCCGCCGTCTACGGGACACTGCCGGCGGGTCGCTGCCACGAAGGCGCCGCCCAACCGCAAAGCCGCTACGGACAGTCGAAATGGCTGATGGAACAGGCGCTTGCACAGTGGCAGCGGCGGCACCGCGCCGGGCCGGAGTGCTGCATCCTGCGGCTGGGAAATGTTGCCGGAGCCGATTCCCTGGCCCCCGCCCTGGCCGACCCGGCGGCAGACGACCCGGTGCGGCTGGACCGCTTCGCCGACGGACGGGGCCCCCGGCGCAGCTACCTGGGCGCAAATGACCTGGCGAGGATGCTGCTCTGGCTGGCCCGTCCGGATGTGCCCTGCCCGCCCTGCCTGAACGTCGCCGGCCCCCGCCCCGTCGCCATGGAGGCGCTGCTGCAAGCCGCCGGGCGGCACATCGCCTGGCACCCGGCCCCGCCCGACGCCCTGCCGGAGGTCGCGCTGGACGGCCACCGGCTGGCCCGGCTTTTCGGTACGCTGGAGGACAGCGGCACCGCCGAAGGACTGCTGGCCCAGATCCGGCTGAAGGCCCCGGCATGACGGACCTGCCGCTCTGGAAACGCCTGGGCGACCTCGGGCTGGCGCTGCTGCTGCTGCCCGTCGTGCTGCCCCTCGCGGCGGCGATCGGCCTTGGGCTGCGGCTGCTGCAGGGCGGTCCGGTGCTGCACCGCTCGACACGGATCGGTCGCGGCGGACGACCGTTCCGGATGCTGAAATTCCGCACCATGCGCCCCGATCCGGCGGATGCCGGTGTCTCAGGTGGCGACAAGGCGCGGCGGATCACCTGTGCCGGGGTCTGGCTGCGCGGCAGCCGCGCCGATGAGCTGCCGCAGCTCTGGAACATCCTGATCGGCGACATGAGCTTTGTCGGACCGCGCCCGCCGCTGCCGCGCTACGTCGCCGCGCGCCCGGCGCTTTACGCCCGGGTTCTGTGCTGCCGCCCCGGCCTGACCGGCCTTGCCACCCTGCGCCTGGGCGCCTGGGAGCGCCGGCTGCTGGCGCCCTGCCGCAGCGCCGCAGAGACTGAGGCGCGCTACCTGGCCCGCTGCATCCCGGCGAAGGCGCGGCTGGACCTGCTTTACGCCCGACGGCGCAGCCCGGCGCTGGACCTCTGGATCCTGCTGGCAACGCTGCGCCTGGCCCTGCCGCGCCGGCGCCCCGGCCTTTCCCAAATCCTTACGGTTTTCCGTTTCGCTGCAACCGGAAACAGACGAAGACGACCATGAACAGGGACAGGGACAGGCTGGGCTATCGCGGGCGACGGATCCTGGTGACCGGGGCCGGCGGATCGGTGGGGGCGGAACTGTGCCGTCAGCTGGCGCGCCAGCCGCCCGCCCGCCTGCTGCTGCTCGACCAGTCGGAGCCCGCTCTCCATGCCATCCTGACCGACCTGCCGGAGGGGCCCTGGCGGCCGGTGCTGGGCTCGGCCGGGGATGGCGCGCTGATCACCCGGCTGCTGCGAGACGAGGGCGTGGACATGATCATCCATGCCGCCGCCTACAAGCAGCTCCCGCTGCTTGAGGACAATGCCTGCGCAGCGATCCGCAACAACGTGCTGGCCACCCGCACCCTTGCCGAAGCCGCCGCCGAGGCGGGCGTGCAGCGCTTCCTGCTGATCTCGACCGACAAGGCCGAGGACCCGGTCAGCGTGCTGGGCGCCAGCAAGCGGCTGGCCGAGGAGATCGTGCAGGAGGCCGGACGCCGCAGCCCCGGCAGCCGCTTTGCGCTGGTGCGCTTCGGCAACGTGCTGGGGTCCAGCGGGTCGGTGGTGCCCCGCTTTGCCCGGCAGATTGCCCGGCGCCAGCCGCTGACCCTGACCGATCCCGCCGCCACCCGCTACTTCATGAGTCTCGGGCAGGCGGTATCGCTGATCCTGCAGGCCGGGCTGCGGGCCGAGAACGGCGAGGCGCTGGCGCTCGACATGGGGGCGCCGGTGCCGATCCTGACGCTGGCGCAGCAGATGCTGCGGCTGGCCGGGCTCGATCCCGCGCGCTACCCGATACGCGTCACCGGGCTGCGCGCCGGAGAGAAGCTGCACGAGGCCCCGCTGACCGGCGCGCCCTGGCCCCCCGACCGGCGGTTGCTGCGGCTGGACCTGCGGGCAGAACCGCGGCGCACCCTGTCGGCAGCCCTGCAGGACCTGCAGCGGCTGGCCGACGCCCAGGAGGAGGAGGCCGCCGCCCGGGCCCTGCTGCACTGGGCCCGGGCCGGGGACCCGGCACGCCTGGCCGGATCAGGCTGAGGGCGCTTCGCCCCAGGTCTTGCGCAGCACCCGCATCCAGTTCTTCCAGGCCAGCTTTTCCATCATCGCCTCATCCACGCCGTGGCGGCGCAGCGCGGTGCGCAACGCCGTCAGGCCGGCACAATCGCCCATCTCGGTCGGCACCACGGCACCATCGAAATCCGACCCCAGGCCAATCCGGTCCTCGCCCAGGATCGACACCATGTGATCGAAATGGCGCAGCAGCGGATCAAGCGAGACATCCGCCGACATCTGGCCATCGGGCCGCAGGAAGGCGGTGGCAAAGTTGATCCCCACCATGCCGTCGCTTTCGGCGATCATTTCCAGCTGGCGGTCGGTCAGGTTGCGGGCATGGTGGCATTCCGCCCAGGCGTTGGAATGGGTCGCCACCAGAGGCGCATCGGTGATCGCGGCGACATCCTCGACCCCGCGGGCGTTCAGATGTGACAGGTCGATCATGATGCGCTTGCGATTGCATTCCCGCACCAGCTCCTTTCCAAGCGCGGTGAGGCCATTGCCGGTGTCGGGATCCGAGGGAAAGCGGAAGGGCACGCCCTCGCCGAAGTCGGTGGGCCGGCTCCAGACCGGCCCGAGAGAGCGCAGGCCGCGGTCGTAAAGCTCTTCCAGGACACGGAAATCCGGATCGATGGCCTCGGCCCCCTCAAGGTGCATGATGGCGGCCCATTTCGGCCCGCCCATCAGCGCCTCGATCTGTGCGGTCGAGGTGCAGATCTCGAGCAGCCCGGCCTCCTGCAAGGCTTCCAGCCCCTCGGCAGCGCGGCGGGTCTGGCGCAGCGCCTCCGCCTGGGGCACCGGGGCGGGCAGCGGGATGTCGTAGCTGGCCCGGACCAGTTCGCTCAGGTCGAACCCGCCCGCACTGGGCACGAACATCGCGAAGAAGCCGCCGGCAAAGCCGCCCGCGCGCGCCTTCGCCATGTCGATGTGGCCGGTGCCCGTCCCGGTCCAGATGTCGTCCGGCGTCAACTTTCCCAGCAGAAGCTTCAGGGCCAGGTCGTTGTGCCCGTCGAACACCAGAGGCCGGTTTGCAGGAAGATCCGAAGTCGAAACGCTCATCAGGCAGGTCCTTTTCCTGGCGCCCGCGTCAGGCAGGCGATCCGGGCGCCAGACTGTCGTCCGGGGCAGGGAACTTCCACGCGCAATCCTATTGCCCCCGGCCTTGCCCGGCGAAATTCCTGGCATACTGCCCGAAGATCCGTCAGCCGCCACCTGCCCGGGCATATTTCACATATCGGAATAAAGGGCGCCGCAGCTGCAAAGCGCCCGAGTCCCACGAAGTCGCGTCAGGATGCGGGAAAAACCTTGGGGAGTGTTGCCGGAACGGGATCCGCACCCAAGCGGTTTTCCACAGCCAGAGTCCGAGTCCAGGTTTTTGATTTTTATGGAAAAGTTCCAAACCGGCGCCTGGCATTCCACGGATTTATCCCATGGCCGGACGACTCGGGGATATCTTTGGCATGGAAGGGGAACGATTCGCCAGCACGATCTTCGCATCGGCAGAAAACGGCGGCGGACCCGCAGCATTCCTGCCGCTGGCCCGGCCCGGGATCAGTCGAAATCGACCTTGCTTTCGGCGGTCCCGCGCACCCAGTAGCCAGCCGACTTGGTCCAGACCAGGGGATGACCGCTGTCCAGCAGCCAGGCCCGCAGTGCCTGGGTCACGCTGCCCTCTGCGGCGGTCCAGACGAAAGTCTGCGGCGCCAGGTCCAGCCCCTGAAGGACCTCCAGCAGCGGCGCAGGATCGGTCACGGCCTCGCCGCGGTGCACCCAGCGAAGATCCAGATCGGCGGCGGTGTCGAAGACCTGCTCCTCGGCGGCATCACGGATGCCGGCGATCACGGTGACCTTGGTGCCGGCAGGCGCCTCCTCGCAGAAGCGGCCGATGGCCGGCAGCGCGGTCTCGTCCCCGATCAGCACCCAGTGCAGGATCGGACCGGTGATCTTGCGCGAGCCGCGCGGCCCGCCGATGTTGAGGACCGAGCCGACCTCGGCCGCGACGGCCCAGGCGGTGGCCGGGCCGGCCTCGTGCACGGCAAAGTCCAGCACCAGCTCGCAGGCCTCGGTGTCGAAACGGCGGGGGGTGTAGTCGCGCATCGCGGGCTTTTCCGCGCCCGCGACGTCGAAGAAGCATTTCACGTGATCATCGAAGGAGGCGCTGGCGAAATCGGCCAGGTCCGGGCTGGTCAGCGTCAGCCGGATCATCTGCGGCGTCAGCATCTCCTTCTTCGTCACCGTCAGGGCACGGCGGCGGATCTCGAAGCGGTGGCGTTCAATTACCGGAGTGGGAAGGGTTTCGGTCGTCATATCAGTCCTTTCAGGCCGTCCGGCGCAGCAGGGTGCACGCGCAGGAAGCGGACGGCCAAAGCCGTTCGTCTCTGCGCGTTGATTGACGTTAACGCTTACGTGCCCGCACAATCCGGACAATTTCACTCAGGTTATCATTGCCGCACCGGAAAGCGCAAGACCCCGAAGATCATGGGGGCGTTTTCCCCATGCAGACAGGCCTTTGCAGGACTGCAATCGTTGTTTTATCGGGCATCTCGGCCAGCGAAGGCCGGACACAAAAAGGCCCGAAGCAATGCTCCGGGCCTTTCGCAGCGCCTGTCGGGCCGGCCTCAGCCCATGCGCTCGGAAGCGTAGGAGCCCGGGCTGGCCGGGAAGACCACGGTCTTGTTGCCGTTCAGGAAGACGCGGTGGTGGATATGGGCGTGGATCGCCCGCGCCAGCACCTGGCTTTCCACGTCCCGGCCCAGCGACACGTAGTCCGAGGGGCTTTGGGCATGGGTGACGCGCACGGTGTCCTGCTCGATGATCGGGCCTTCGTCGAGATCGGCGGTCACGTAGTGAGAGGTCGCCCCGATCAGCTTCACACCACGCTCATAGGCCTGCTTGTAGGGGTTCGCACCCTTGAAGGAGGGCAGGAACGAGTGGTGGATGTTGATGATCCGGCCCGACATCTTCTCGCACATCTCGTCCGAGAGGACCTGCATGTAGCGCGCCAGCACGATCAGCTCGGCGCCGGTATCGCGCACCACGTCCATGATGCGGCCCTCGGCCTCGGGCTTGTTCTCCTTGGTCACCTTGATGTGGTGGAAGGGGATGTCGTGGTTCACGACGACCTTCTGGTAGTCCATGTGGTTGGACACCACGGCGACGATATCCACCGGCAGCGCGCCGATGCGCCAGCGGTACAGCAGGTCGTTCAGGCAGTGCCCGAAGCGCGAAACCATGAGCACGACCTTCATCCGTTCGCCCGGATCGTGGATCGCCCACTCCATGTCGAACTCCTCCGCGACAGCCGCGAAACCACCGGTCAGGTCGTCATGGGTGGCGCCGGTCTCGCTGACGAAGGTCCAACGCGAGAAGAAGCGACCCGTCTCGGTATCGTCGAACTGCGCCAGGTCGCGGATGTTGCACCCCATCTCGGACAGGTAGCCCGAGATCTTGGCCACCACGCCACGGCGCGTCTGGCAGGTCACGGTCAGGATATATTCGCTCATGGTTTCGCTTTCAGGAGAGAGGAATCAGGCGGTCAGGCCTTCGGGTTCGGGCAGCCCGTGCTTGCGGCAGCAGGCGGTGAGGGTATTGGCCAGCAGGCAGGCGATGGTCATCGGACCGACGCCGCCCGGAACCGGGGTGATCGCGCCGGCGACCGCGGAGGCAGAGGCGAAGTCCACGTCGCCCACAAGGCGCGACTTGCCCTCGCCCTTCTCGGGGGCGGGAATGCGGTTGATGCCGACGTCGATCACGGTGGCGCCGGGTTTCACCATGTCGCCGGTGATCATCTCGGGGCGGCCGACGGCGGCGACCAGGATATCGGCGCCACGGCAGACCTCGGCCAGGTCCTTGGTGCGCGAATGCGCGATGGTCACGGTGCAGCTGTCCTTCAGCAGCAGCTGCGCCATCGGCTTGCCGACGATGTTCGAGCGGCCGACGACCACGGCGTTCAGCCCGGACAGGCTGCCATGGTGATCGCGCAGCATCATCAGGCAGCCCAGCGGCGTGCAGGGCACCATGGATTTCTGCCCCGTCGCCAGCAGGCCCACGTTCGAGATGTGGAAGCCGTCGACATCCTTGGCCGGCGTGATCGCGTTGATCACCTTGGCCTCGTCGATATGCTTGGGCAGCGGCAGCTGCACCAGGATGCCATGCACGGCCTCGTCGGCATTCAGCTTGTCGATCAGCGCCAGCAGGTCGGCCTCGGGCGTCTCGACGTCCAGCTTGTGCTCGAAGGAGTTCATGCCGCATTCGACGGTCTGCTTGCCCTTGTTGCGCACATAGACCTGAGAGGCGGGGTCTTCGCCCACCAGAACCACGGCCAGGCCGGGCACCAGGCCATGGTCTTCCTTCAGGGCGGCGACCTTCTGGGTCACGCGGGCGCGGACGTCGGCGGCGAAAGCCTTGCCGTCAATGATCGTTGCAGTCATCTGTTCCTCGGTGTCCTGTTCCTGCCGGTCGCCCGCGAAAGAGAGGGCGCAGCGATGCGCCCTGCCGTAACGGACTTTCCTCCGAAGAAACAGCACCCGACTGCGCCGCAGGCGACCTAATTTGCGCTGCGAGCGACCGGACCCGGGCCGGAGTTTCCGCAGGCGCCCGGATGTTTCCGATCCGCGCCCGCACCAGCGCCCCGCTCAGTCCGGGTCGGTGAATCGCCACTGCCCGGCGCCCAGGGCCGGCCCGGCCTTCTCCAGCACCAGCGGACTGCGCGAGAACCGGATCGGCGTGCGCAGCCCGGCGATCCCCTCCGGTTCCACCACCATGCCCCGAGCGGCGATCTGCGGATCCTCCAGCGCCTCGGCCACGGTGTTGATCGGCCCGCCGGGCACGCCGGCGGCCTCCAGCGCGGCGATCAGATCGGCCTTGCTGCGCGCCGCCGTCGCCGCCGCGATCCGCGGGCAAAGCCCATCGCGATGGGCGACCCGCGCCGGGTTGGTGGCATAATCGGGATCCGAGGCCAGATCGCCCAGATCCAGCATCCGGCAGAGCGCGGCGAACTGCCGGTCATTGCCGCAGGCGATGATCAGATGCCCGTCCGAGGCCGGAAATACCTGGTAGGGCACGATATTGGGATGGGCATTGCCCAGCCGCTTCGGCGTCACCCCGCCCAGAAGCTGGTTCATCGCCTGATTGGCCAGCACGCCCACACCGCTGTCCAGCAGCGACAGGTCCACGTGCTGCCCCCGTCCCGAGCGCGCCCGTTCGGCCAGCGCCGCCTGGATGCCGATCACCCCGTAAAGCCCGGTGAAGATGTCGATCCACGCGACGCCGATCTTCTGCGGCTCTCCCGCCGGATCGCCGGTCAGGTCCATGATCCCGCACATCCCCTGGATCAGGAAGTCATAGCCCGGCTGCGCTGCGCGCGGCCCGTCCTGCCCGAACCCGGTGACCGAGGCATAGACCAGGCCGGGGTTCTCCGCCGCGAGGCTCTCGTAATCCAGGCCGAATTTCTTCAGCCCGCCCAGCTTGAAGTTCTCGATCACCACGTCGGCCCCGGCGATCAGCGCCTTGACCCGCGCCAGATCCTCAGGGTCCGAGAAATCGCAGATGACCGAGGTCTTGCCCCGGTTCGCCGCATGGAAATAGGCGGCCACCGTCTCGGTGCCGCCGCGCCCGTCGGGACGTTCGATGAAGGGCGGGCCCCAGGTGCGGGTATCGTCCCCGGCGGGGCTTTCGACCTTGATCACCTCGGCGCCCAGATCCGCCAGCGTCTGGCCGATCCAGGGTCCGGCCAGGATGCGCGCCAGCTCCACCACCTTCAGCCCGGCCAGCGGTGCGGCCCCGTCTTGCGTGGTCATGATCTGCCCCCTTGATGATCCGGCCTCATGTCTAGCGGGCGCGCCCCCCTGAATGAAACGCAAAAACCTCATGGGTTGATGCGCCGCACACATCACCGCAGGTTCCGATGGACAGCCGCCCCCCGCATTTGCTTGCATGACGAAGGAGGATCGCACCATGCAACACGACTATTGCGTCATTGGCGGCGGCATCGTCGGACTGGCCACCGCCCGCGCCCTGCTGCAACGCACCCCCGGCGCCAGCCTCGTCCTGCTGGAGAAGGAACCCCGCCTGGGCCTGCACCAGACCGGCCACAATTCCGGCGTGATCCATTCCGGGATCTACTATGCGCCGGGCTCCTTCAAGGCGCGGCTCTGCCGCGAGGGCGCGGCCCGGACGAAGGAATTCTGCCAGCAGCACGCCATCCCCTACGAGACCCGCGGCAAGATGATCGTCGCCACCCGTCCCGAGGAAATCCCCCGCCTCGACGCCCTGCATGGCCGCGCCGCAGAGAACGGCATTCGGGCCGAGCTTCTGCCGGGCGAAGAGGTGATGCGCCGCGAACCCGCCGTAACCGCGCTGAAGGGCATCTTCGTCCCCGAGGCCGCCATCGTGAACTACACCCTGCTTCTGCAGGCCATGGCGAAGGAGATCACCGAGCAGGGCGCCGAGATCCGCTATGGCACCCGCCCCGGGGCGATCACCGAAACCGCCGGTGGCGTCACCGTCTCGGGCCCCGGCTTCCAGTTGGAGGCGCGGCGGCTGGTGGCCTGTGCCGGGCTGCAGTCGGACCGGGTGGCGCGGCTGGCCGGACTGGACCTCGACCTGCGCATCGTGCCCTTCCGGGGCGAATATTACCGCCTGGCCCCGCGCCTCGACAGCATCGTTCACGCCATGATCTACCCGGTGCCCGAACCCGGCCTGCCCTTCCTCGGCACGCATCTGACGCCGATGATCGACGGATCGGTCTCGGTCGGCCCGAACGCCATGCTGGGCCTGGCCCGCGAAGGCTATCCGAAATTCTCCGTCAACCTGCGCGACACTGCCGAGATGATGGCCTTCCCCGGCTTCTGGCGCAGCATCGCCCGCTTCCTGCGTCCCGGGCTGAAAGAGCTGGGCAATTCGCTTTTCAAGGCGCGCTACCTGGCCGAATGCCGCCGTTACTGCCCCGAACTGCAACTGACGGACCTGACCCCGATGACCTGCGGCATCCGCGCCCAGGCGGTGCGGCGCGACGGCACGATGCTGCACGATTTCGTCTTCCGCGAGACCCCGCGCATGCTCCATGTCTGCAACGCCCCCTCGCCGGCGGCCACCTCGGCCCTGCCCATCGGCACGCTGGTGGCCGACAGGCTGCTCGGCCCCGCCTCCGCGTGATCCCGCCTGGCGCCTGACGCTGCGACACCCTGTTTCCGCCCCCTGCCCCTGCGTATCGCGGGGGCATGAAACGCCTGATCTTCATCCTCGTCACCCTGGGCCTGCTGTTCTTCGAACCGCTGAAGGACAAGCTGCCCGCCGATCTCGCTGCGCTGGATCTCTCCTCGCTGGACCTTTCCGCCCTGGGGCTGCCCGGCCTGCACCTGCCCGACCTCGGCGGCAGCCACAGCGCCTCCGCCCCCGAGGGCTACGAACGCAGCTTCTTCGGTGGCTGGAGCGATGCCGATCACGACTGCCTCGACACCCGGGCGGAGCTGCTCTCCTCGACCTCGCTCAGCCGGGCCAAATTGTCCTCAAGCGGCTGCACGGTCAAAAGCGGCAAGTGGATCGATCCCTATACCGGCAAGACCTTCCGCACCGCCTCCGATCTCGACATCGACCATATCGTGCCGCTGAAATGGGCCTGGGATCACGGCGCCAATCGCTGGAACAGTGCCAAGGCCGAACGTTTCGCCAATGATCCGGCCAATCTGGTGGCGGCCTCCGCCTCCGCCAACCGCTCCAAGGGCGCCAAGGGCCCGCTGGACTGGATGCCCGGCAACAACGCCTACCGCTGCACCTACATCCAGGACTTCGAGAAGCTGGTCAAAAGCTACGGCCTGACCCTTTCGGCAACGGAAAGCCGCGGCTTTGCCCGGATCGAATCCGGCGCCTGCCCGCAGGCCGGCACCTGAACCCATTTTCTTGTTCCAAATACCTCGGGGGAGTCGCGCAGCGACGGGGGCAGCGCCCCCTCACTCCGCCCAGAGCCCCCCGCGCACGGTCTCGCAGCGCTGCTCCCAGAAGAAGTGGCCCTGCGGATCGGGCGCACCGGCCGCCGCCCGCGCGGCCTCGATCAGCGCATGGCCCTCGCTGACCGCCCCGGCCTGGATCAGCAGCCGCGCCTGCACCAGCTCGAGGTAGCGCGCATCCCAGCCCGCGCCCCGCCAGGCGGCGATCAGCCGCTCCACCCGGGCCAGACGCTCGGCCCCGCTCAGCGTCTCGTAGCGGCCCGCCGCCACCAGTACCTCCGTCGGGATCGGGCGGCGCAGGCGCATCAGCACGCTGTCATCCGCGCGCGGCTCCAGGACCTCGAAATAGTCCAGCAGATAGCCCATGGAGGTCTGCACCCAGGGATTGCCCGGATTGTGGAAATCCTGGTTCACCATCAGCCCCTCGCCCGGCTCCAGGCCCGGGAAGAAGCGCTCCAGGATCACCCGGTTCAGCGCCGGGGTCTTGGAAATGTCGACAAACAGCAGGTCGATCCGCCCACCGCGCCACTTCGCCGCCTCAAAATCGCCCTTGTGGATGGTGATCGCCGGGGCCACCTCCTCGGTCTGACCGCGAAACAGCGGCAGGAAATCCTCTCCGTCGCGAAAGCTCGGGTCGATCCGGTCGCGGATGAAGGCCGCCATGTTGCCGAACTTCGCCTCGAACAGGTCGTAGCAGTGCAGATGCGCGGCCCCGTCCCAGCCCGGATTCTCCATCAGCCCCTTGCCCAGCAGCGACGCGCTCGCCCCCAGGAAAGAGCCCAGCTCCACCACCGGGCGGCGCCCCGACACCCAGTCGCGGGCCAGGTGATAGATCATCGCCCCCTCGGTCGCGCCCAGCTGCGCATGTCCCAGCCGCTTCATCGGCCAGGCCACGCGCTGATCCGCGCGCCAGGCCAGGGCCCTCGTCTCGATCGCCTCGCTCTCCATTCCGCATCACCCTTCTGCTGATCCGCCGGGCACCCCGGTCTGCGGAACGGTGGGCAGAAAGGCTTAATTTTCCGTTCCCATGCCCCCTTCCCCGCAGCGCCCTTGCCGCCGCCCGGCCCGCGGACCTAGCCTGCCCGCGCACCTTCCCGGAGATCCCCCATGAGCCGCAATGAAGACCCCGCCTTCTGGTCCGCCGTCGACGCCCACGTGATGCGCTACGGCGGCAGCTTCGACCGCAAGATCATCGAGCGCGCCGAGGGCTGCCATGTCTACGGCGCCGACGGCGAGGCGATCCTGGATTTCACCTCCGGCCAGATGAGCGCCCTTCTGGGCCACGCCCACCCCCGCATCGTCGAAACGGTGCGCGACTATGCCGGGCGGCTGGACCACCTGTTCTCTGGGATGCTGTCGCGCCCGGTCGTCGATCTGTGCACCCGCCTTGCCGCGCTGGCGCCGGGGCTCGACAAGGTGATGCTGCTCTCGACCGGGGGCGAGTCCAACGAGGCCGCGATCCGGCTGGCGAAACTGGTCACCGGCCGGCACGAGATCGTCGCCTTCTCGAAATCCTGGCACGGCATGACCGGGGCCGCCAATGCCGCCACCTTCAGCGCCGGGCGGCGTGGCTACGGGCCCGCGCCCGTGGGCAACTACGCCATTCCCGCGCCCAATGCCTACCGCCCCCGCTTCACCCATGCCGATGGCAGTCTCGACTGGCAGCGGGAACTGGATGACGCCTTCGACCTGGTGGATGCGCAAAGCACCGGCAGCCTCGCCGCCTTCATCGCCGAACCGATCCTGTCCTCGGGCGGGATCATTCCGCTGCCCGATGGCTATCTGAAGGCGCTGAAGACGAAATGCGAGGAACGCGGGATGCTGCTGATCCTCGACGAGGCGCAGACCGGCGTCGGGCGCACCGGCACGATGTTCGCCTACCAGCGCGATGGCGTGACGCCCGACATCCTGACTCTGTCGAAGACCCTGGGCGCCGGCCTGCCGCTGGCCGCCGTGCTGACCACGACCGAGATCGAGGAAGAGGCGCACCGGCGCGGCTTCCTGTTCTACACCACCCATGTCTCGGATCCGATGCCGGCGGCGGTGGGGCTGACGGTGCTGGACGTGGTTGCCGAAGAGGGGCTGATGGCGCGCGCCGAAACCGCCGGCGCGCGGCTGCGCGACGGGCTGCTGGCGCTTCAGCAGAAGCACGACTGCATCGGCGACGTGCGCGGCCGCGGCCTGATGGTCGGCCTGGAAGTCGTCACCGACCGCCAGAGCAAGGCCCCCGCGCACGACCTGTCCGCCCGCATCACCGAGGAGGCCCTCGCGCGCGGGTTGTCGATGAACATCGTGAAGCTGCCCGCCATGGGCGGGGTCTTCCGGATCGCGCCGCCGCTGATCATCACGGACGCAGAGATTGATGCGGGCGTCGAGATCCTCGACGCCGCGCTCTGTGCCGCGACAGGCTGACGGGAAAGGTTCAGGCCGCGGGGGCCGTCACCTCCAGCTGAAGCATCTTGCGGATCAGCCGTTTCAGCTGCACCGCTTCCTCCTCCGTCAGCCGATCCTGCAGGGCTTCATTGTAGCTCTGCAGGGCCGGTTGCATGGCCTGCATTTGCCGGAATCCCTTTTCCGTGACCCGCAGACAGATTGTCCGCGCGTCCAGCTTGGACGTCTCGCGCAGGATCAGGCCCTTGCGCTCCATCCGCCGCAACGTGTCGCTGACGGTATTGACGTCCAAAGCCACCATCTCTCCGACAGCCTTCTGGGACGCGCCGGGATTCTGCCCGATCGCGATCAGCAGGACCATCTGCCGAGAGGTGATGTCAAAGGTTCCCAGATTGCTGGTGTACATACTTTCGGAAAAGAAATGCCCCCGGCGAATCAAATGAGCAAGGCTGTCCAGAAGATCATATTGTCCCGTTATTTCTGTGACCGCTTGGTCGAGTTTTTGATGACTACCCAATTATTTACGCGCCTTTTTACAAGAACACCTGTATGCATTCATAGTAAATCCGGCATCGAATTGCAACCATCGCGCGAAAGACCGCAGGACGTGTGCGGCGCGCGGGAACTCTTCCGGGCGAAGATCGGATCAGGCCTCGTTCCGCACCGCGCCCCGGATTTCCGACAAAAGTGCCTGCTGGGATTTCGTCGGAAACCAATCCCTTCGCACGGTAATTCCGATGCTGCGTTGCGTTCCGGGCAATTCGCCGCTGAGGGGAACCATCAGGCCCAATTCAATTTCGGCGGCAGCCTGCAACTTTGAAATGAAGCCGATGTGATTGGAATTCTGCATTAATTGACGCATCAGAACCAGCGATCCGGTCTCGATCAGGCTGGCGGGCAGTGGCTGCCCTTCGAAGAGCCGGTCCAGCAGGCGCCGCGCCGGTGTTCCGGTCCGCGCAACGATCCAGGGGTAGGCGCGCATCTCCTCCAGGGGTGCGCCGGGCCGGCGCAACAAGGGATGCTGCGGGCCCACGGCCAGGATCATCTCGTCCGGGAACAGCGGCGTCTGCACCACGTCGCCGATCGGTAAAGGCTCTCTCAGGGCGCCGATCAGAAAGTCGATCTCGCCCCGGCGCAGCCCGGTCAGCAGATCCGCATAGGGCCCCTCGTCGATGCGCAGCAGGATGTTGGGCCGGGTTTCCCGGAAGGCGATGATTGCCCGGCCCAGCAGGAAGCTGCGCGACAGTGGCATCGCCCCGACGACGATCTGCCCGGCCTCGCGGCCCTGAAGCTCCGAGAGATCCATCACCGCCTGGTCAAGCTCTGCGAAGGCCAGCCGGGCGGCGCCGGCCAGCGCCTCGCCGGCCCGGGTGGCCCGGATCCCGGTGGCGGAACGGTCGAACAGCGCCCGCCCGGCCTCGCGCTCCAGATGGGTGACGGCGCGGTGCACCGTGGGCTGGGCCAGCCCAAGATGGCGCGCCGCCAGGGTGAAATTCCCGAAGCCATGGACGGCGATCAGCGCCTGAAGCTGCGCGGTGCTGACCCGCAGCGCGAGGCCCGGCGCCAGCGGCTGCGCCGCCGCGTCCAGCCGGGCCAGCGCCCGCGCCACCCGGGCCGCCAGCATCTCTCCGGCGGGGGTCGGGAACAGGCCCTTCGGCCGGTGATGAAACAGCGGCTGCTCCAGCGCCGCCTCCAGCCCGGCCAGCGCCTGACTGGCCGCCGGCTGCGACAGGTGGCACAGCTCTGCCGCGCGCGACACCGAGGCCTGCCGCACCGTCGCCAGAAACACCCTGAGGTGCCGCAGGTTCCATTTCATCCCCGTCCCTCCCGGCCCGGCATTGCGCGGAAATTATGGTGAAATCCGGGCGAAACCCCTCGCGTTCACCGCCTTCTGCCCCGCACCACCCGGCGCCGGAACGGAAATCCTTATAGCCTCAGCTTATGAATAGCGCCGGCCTTCAAATTTGGCAAATCCCGTCCCGCGCCGCAGGATGCCGCAAAGACCCGAGGAGACCTCCATGACCGACAAACCCACCGCGCTGGTGATTTCCGCCCATGCCGCGGACTTCGTCTGGCGCTGCGGCGGCGCCATCGCCCTGCACACCGAGCTGGGCTACAACGTGACCGTCGCCTGCCTGTCCTTCGGCGAGCGTGGCGAATCTGCCCGCCTGTGGAAGGAGGGCAAGGCGCTTCAGGAGGTGAAGGACATCCGCCGCGGCGAGGCCGAGCGCGCCGCCGAAGCCCTTGGCGTGCACGAGCTGGTCTGCTTCGACAAGGGCGACTACCCGCTGCATCTGGACCAGGAGGACAAGTACGAGCTGGTCGACCTGATCCGCAAGGTGCAGCCGAAATTCATGATGAGCCACAGCCAGTACGACCCCTACAACACCGACCACATGTACATGTCGCAGGTGGCGCTGGAGTGCCGGATGATCGCCCAGGCCTGGGGCCACAATCCCGGCGAAAAGGTGCTGGGCGCGCCGCAGCTTTACCTGTTCGAGCCGCACCAGACCGAGCAGATGGGCTGGAAGCCCGACACCTTCCTCGACATCACGCCGGTCTGGGAAAAGAAGCGCGCCGCGATGGAGTGCAACCAGGGTCAGATCCACCTGTGGGACTATTATACCCGGGTCGCCCAGCAGCGCGCCAACCACTTCAAGCGCAACTCCGGCGGCATGTCCGGCGGGCGCGACTGCAAATATGCCGAAGGCTTCCAGTCGATTTTCCCGCGCACCGTCGACGAACTGTAATTCCGGGCCCTGCCCTGCCTGCCGGTGCGGATCCCGCGCCGGCCCTACCCCATTCTGGAGGACCCACATGTCCGGCTACGGAGACATCGCCCACCTCGGCCACGTCGAGATGCTGACCGACAAGTTCGAGGAAAGCCTCGACTTCTTCACCCGCGTCTACGGCCTGAAGCTGAGCGCCCAGACCGAGACCAGCGCCTATCTGCGCGCCTGGGACGATTACGAATTCTGCACCCTGAAGCTGACGAAATCCGACACCACCGGCGTCGGCCACATCGGCTACCGCGCCGCCAGCCCCGAGGCGCTGGAGCGCCGCGTGAAGGCCATCGAGGAAAGCGGCTACAAGGTCAGGGGCTGGATCGAGGGCGATCTGAACCACGGCCGCGCCTTCCAGTTCGAGGACCCCTTCGGCCATGTCTTCGAGATCTACTTCGACACCGTGAAGTTCAAGGCCGAGGGCGCCGACACACCGGCGCTGAAGAACAATGCCTCGCGCTTCCATCACACCGGGGCCGCGCCGCGCCGCCTCGACCACCTGAACCTGCTGTCCTCGGACGTGACGGAGTTCCGTCGCTTCATGGAAACCTGCCTCGGCTCGCGGGTGACCGAGATGATCCAGCTCGACAACGGGCGGATCGGTGGCTGCTGGTTCACGGTGAACAACAAGGGCTATGACCTGGCCTGCACCGAGGAACACGGCGGCGGCCATGGCCGGTTCCACCACGTGACCTATGCCACCGACCAGCGCGAGGACATCCTGCGCGCCGCCGACATCTTCCTGGAGAACGGCGTCCATATCGAGACAGGGCCGCACAAGCACGCGATCCAGAACACCTTCTTCCTCTACGTCTGGGAGCCCGCCGGCAACCGGGTGGAGCTGGCCAATGCCGGCGCCCGCCTGATCCTGGATCCCGACTGGGAAACCGTCGTCTGGACCGAGGCCGACCGGAAGAAGGGCCAGGCCTGGGGCCTGAAGACCATCGAGAGCTTCCACACCCATGGCACCCCGCCCGTGAAGGCCAAGTAACCAAGGCCGCCTGCCCCTCTCTGGCTGCGCCCTCCGGCGCGGCCCCCAAAGCCCGAAGGAGCCCCCATGGCTGTCGTCGTCCAGAACATCCCCCGCGCGCCCCAGGCGATCATCGACGCCCTCGGCGCCGCCGGCGTGGCCACCGTCCACGAGGCGCAGGGCCGCATCGGCTGCCTGCAATCCTACCTGCGCCCGATCCAGCAGGGCGTGAAGATCGCGGGCACTGCCGTCACCATCTCGGCCCCGCCGGGCGACAACTGGATGCTGCATGTCGCCATCGAGCAGTTGCAGGAGGGCGACGTGCTGGTGCTGGCGCCGACCTCGCCCTGCGACAACGGCTATTTCGGCGACCTGCTGGCGACCTCGGCCCAGGCGCGCGGCTGTCGCGGGCTGATCATCGACGCGGGCGTGCGCGACACCGCCGACCTGCGGGCGATGCATTTTCCGGTCTGGTCCAAGGCGGTCTCGGCCCAGGGGACGGTGAAGGAGACGCTGGGCTCCGTCAACGTGCCGGTGGTGGTCGCCGGCCAGGTGATCGAGGCGGGCGACATCATCTGCGCCGATGACGACGGCGTCTGCGTGGTGAAATGCGCCGATGCGGAGGCGGTGCTGAAGAAGACCGAGGCACGGCTGGCGGCGGAAGAGGCGAAACGGCTGCGCCTGGCATCCGGAGAGCTGGGTCTTGATATCTACGACATGCGGCCGCGGCTGGAGGCCAAGGGGCTGAAATACATCTGAGGCGCCCTGGGCGGGCCGGGCCGGGGGGCTCTGCCCCCGTCTCCTGCGGAGACTCCCCCGCCATATTTTCGGAAAGATGAAAGCGAGGACGGCGATGAACAGCGCGGATGGCATTCCCTGCCTGTGGATGCGTGGCGGGACCTCCAAGGGGGCGTATTTCCTGGCCCGCGACCTGCCGCAGGATGTGGCGGCGCGGAATGCGCTGCTGCTGCGGATCATGGGCAGCCCGGACCCGGCGCAGATCGACGGCATCGGGGGCGCGGATCCGCTGACCTCCAAGGTGGCGATCCTGTCGCCCCCGTCGCGGCCCGATGCGGATGTGGACTACCTGTTCCTGCAGGTCTTCGTGGATCAGCCGCTGGTCAGCGATGCCCAGGGCTGCGGCAATATCCTGGCCGGTGTCGGCCCGGCGGCGATCGAGCGCGGGCTGGTGCCCGCGCAGGAGGGCCTGACCGCGGTGCGCATCCACATGCGCAACACCGGCGAGGTGGCGGTGGCGAAGGTCGCGACCCCCGGGGGCCGGGTCAGCTATCGCGGGACCGCGCGGATCGACGGCGTGCCGGGACAGCATGCGCCGGTGCCGCTGCTGTTCACCGGGCTGGCGGGCTCGATGACCGGGGGCGGGGTCATGCTGCCCACCGGCAACCGGGTGGATGTGATCGACGGGCTGGACTGCACGCTGATCGACAACGGCATGCCCTGCGTGATCCTGCGCGCCGCCGACCTTGGCATCACCGGCACCGAGACCCGCGCCGCGCTGGAGGCCAATACCGCCCTGAAGGCCCGGCTGGAAGCGATCCGCCTGCAGGCCGGTCCGATGATGCAGCTGGGCGACGTGTCCGCGAAATCCGTGCCGAAGATGACCCTGGTGTCGCCGCCACGCGCCGGCGGGGCAATCAATACCCGCAGCTTCATCCCGCACCGCTGCCATGCCTCCATCGGGGTCTTCGCCGCCGTCACCGTGGCCTCGGCCTGCCTGCTGCCCGGTTCTCCGGCGGCCGGGGTGGCGCAGCTTCCCCCCGACGGGCGCTTTCGCGTCGAACATCCCTCGGGGGCGGCAGAGGTCTTGATCGAGACCGCCGCCGACGGCACGATCAGCGCGGCGGGCACCCTGCGCACCGCCCGCAAGCTCTTTGACGGGCGCGTCTTTCCCTGACGCGGGCCGCCTTCCGGGAGGACCCTGCCGATGATGATCCGCCTGACCGCCGATGACGGCCACAGCCTGGGATGCTGGATCGCAGCGCCGGAGGGGCCGCGCCGGGGCGGGCTGGTCCTCCTGCAGGAGATCTTCGGCCTGACCGACCAGCTGAAGGAGGTGGCAACGCGCTACGCCGCCCTTGGCTACGATGTCGCGATCCCGGCGCTGTTCGACCGGGTCCGGCGTGACCTGGTGATCCCTTTCGACGATATCGACACCGCCCGCGCCGCCATGCTGGAAACCGGAACGGACAGCGCGCTGACCGATATCGACGCCGCCGTGCAGCACCTGCGCCGCCGGGGTGGCAGGGTCGCGGTCCTGGGGTTCTGCTGGGGCGGCGGGCTGGCCCTTGCCGCGGCCCAGAGGCTGGAGATCGCCGGCGCGGTCTCCTTCTACGGCACCCGCCTCGGGCAGTTGCTGGACCAGCCGCTGACCACGCCCTTCCAGGGCCATTTCGGCCTGTCGGACGATCACACCCCCGTCGATCTGGTGACCCGGCTGGCCGAAACCTGGCCCGACCAGGCCGAGGTCTTCTTCTACGAGGCCGGCCATGCCTTCGCCAATGAAAGACGCCCCGAGATGTTCCTCCCCCAGGCCGCGGCCCTGGCCCATGCCCGTGCCGAGACCTTCCTGGAGAAGGTCCTGAGCTGACCCGCCCCCTTCATCTTTCCCCAAATATGCATGCGACACCGGCAACCGGGCGCAGGCGCTGCCGGTAAGGCCCCATCCGATATCATGTCCGATCTTGCCTCCTTCCTGTTCAGCGGTCTTGCGCCCCATGTGGCGCTGTTCCTGGCCGTGGTCAGCTTCTTCACCTCCTTCATCACCGTGGCGCTCGGCATCGGGGGCGGCACGCTGCTGCTGGCGGTGCTGGCCAGCCTGATGCCGCCGGCGGCGCTGATCCCGGTGCACGGGGTGATCCAGCTGGGATCGAACTTCTTCCGGGGACTGATGTTCTTTGCCCATGCGCACTGGAAGGTGACGGCGATCTTCGGGATCGGCGCGGCGCTCGGCGTGGCGCTCGGGGGCTCGATCTCGGTCAGCCTGCCGCCGGCCGTCGTGCAGCTGGGGGTGGGACTTTTCGTGATCTGGTCGGTCTTCTCGAAACCACCGCGCTGGATGACCCGGCTGCCGGCGCTGAACGGCTTCATCGCCGCCTTCCTGGCGATGTTCTTCGGGGCCACCGCCGTCTTCGTGGCGAATTTCGTGAAAAGCCTGCAATTGCCCCGGCAGGAGCATGTCGCCACCCAGGCGGTAATGATGACGCTGCAGCATCTGCTGAAGGCGCTGGCCTTCGGCACGCTGGGCTTTGCCTACGGGCCCTGGATCGGCTTCATGGCGCTGATGATCGCCGCCGGGCTGCTGGGCACCTTCACCGGCAAGCTGCTGCTGGCCCGGATGAGCGACCGCAGCTTCCGCCGCGCCCTCGACATCGTGCTGCTGGTGATCTCCGCCCGGCTGATCTGGTCGGCCGGGCGCAGTCTTCTGGGCGTTTAGCGGCCAAGCGCCTCGATCTGGGCCATCAGATCCGCATCGACCGCGATGCCCTCGGCGGCGATCCGGCGGCGGGTCTGCTGGCGGCGGCGGCCCGGCAGGCGGGCGCCCTCGACCCCTTCCAGCTGCACCGCCATCTCGGCCAGCCGCGCCGTGACATGGGACCCGAAGGTGCCCGCATCGATGGCGATCAGGGTCTGGCCCATGCCCGGCGGCGGGCCCTTCAGGTCGAAGAAGGCATCCCCCGGCACCTCCCAGGCGTAATGGGCGCCGATCAGCCCGGCGCAGAGCATCTCGACCATCAGCGCCAGGGCGGTGCCCTTGGCATCGCCCATCGGCACCATGGTCCCCTTCATCGCCGCCTCGGCATCGGTGGTCGGATTGCCGTCGATGTCGAGGGCCCAGCCCTCGGGGATCGGTTCGCCCTTCTGGCGGGCGGCCATGATCTTGCCCTTGGCGACCTTCGAGAGCGACAGGTCGACCACCACCGGATCGGCCCCCTCAAGCGGGGCCGCGAAGGCGATCGGATCGGTTCCGAAGAGCGGGCGCTTGCCGCCCCAGGGCGCCATCGAGGCGGGGGCATTGGCCACCATGATGCCGAGGCAGCCGGCCTCGGCCAGGCGTTCGACCGGCAGGCCCGCGACGCCGCCATGGGAGGAGTTGCAGATCCCGGCAATGGCGATGCCGTTGGCCTGCGCCGCGCGCGGCAGCCAATCCAGCGCCAGGTCGAGCGCCGGGTAGGAGAAGCCATGCCCGGCATCGACCAGGGCCGCCCCCGGTTTCAGCACCTTCAGCGCCGGGGTGGCAAAGCCGTCGACCTTGCCCGAGAGCGCCTGGCCACCATAGGCCGGCATCCGGCGCAGGCCGTGGCCGTATTGCCCGGCCAGCTCCGCGCCGATCAGGCCACGGGCCACGGCGGCGGCATTGTCGGCACCGGTCCGGCAACGTTCCAGCGTGCGGATCACCAGGGCCGTGGCCTCGGCGGGGGTAAGGGAGGAGGAGGTCATGTTGCGCCCCGTTGCTGCTGCGTCTTCACTTCGTCGACCCGAAGTGATGCGCCGACGGGCGGCGTGGTCAAGGGGCGACGCGGGGGCGGGGGACGGTACGGGGGAACGGGCGGTGCAGGAGGGGGCGCTGCCCCCGTCTCCTGCGGAGACTCCCCTGGGATATTTTTGGCCAGATGAGACCGAGCCGGGGATCAGTCCGGATCGGTGTCGCCCAGGGCGCAGATGTGGCGGAACTCGGCCTCGCTCACCGGCTGGACCGAGAGGCGGGACATCTTTACCAGCGCCATTTCGGCCAGCTGCGGGTCGGCCTTGATCGTCGCGAGGGAGACCGGGGTCGCAAGGGGTTTCAGGGCGCGGATATCGACGCAGTCCCAGCGGGGATCATCGGCCTTGCTGTCGGGATGGGAGGTGGCACAGACCTCGATCAGGCCGACCACCGCCTTTTCCGACTGGGAATGGTAGAAGAAGCCGCGATCACCCAGGGCCATCTCGCGCATGAAGTTGCGGGCCTGGTAGTTGCGCACGCCATCCCATTCCTCGCCCGCAGCACCCTTGGCGACCTGATCCTGCCAGGACCAGGTCGCGGGCTCGGACTTGAAGAGCCAGTAACGCATCAGCCGAAGACTTTCTTCCAGGGGCGCAGCTCCACCTTCTCGAAGAGGCCGGCCTTGGCGTAGGGGTCGTTTGCGGCCCAGGTCTGCGCCTCTTCGGCGGTGGTGATGTCGAGCACCAGCATCGAGCCCGCCATCTGGCCCGCGTCATCCATGAACGGCCCGCCATAGAGCGCCTTGCCGGTGGATTTCACGTAGTCCAGATGCGCCTCGCGGTTGGCGAGACGGGTTTCCAGGGCGCCGGGCTTGTCCCAGGCCATGAGCAGATAGGTCACGGGCGTTCCTCCTTCAGGGGTCTGTTGAGCAGTTCATGCATCGCCTCGCTCACGTCGAGGCGGGCTTCGACCAGGCCGGTGACGACCCGGGTGATCGGCATGTCGAGGCCGAGGCTGGCGGCCAGCGCATCGGTGGCGCGCGCGGTGGCGGCGCCTTCGACGGTGACGGAAGGGTCGAAGGCCTCTGCGCGCCCGATCGACAGGCCGAAGCGGTAGTTCCGGGACAGCGACGAGGTGCAGGTGAGCGTCAGGTCCCCGAAGCCCGAGAGCCCGGCCAGCGTTTCCGGACGGGCGCCGAGGCGGGTCGCGAGGCGCTGCATCTCGGCATAGCCGCGGGTCATCAGCGCGGCGCGGGCGCTGTCGCCGAGGCCCGCGCCGATGGCGGCGCCGCAGGCGATGGCGATGACGTTCTTCAGCGCGCCGCCCAGTTCGGCGCCGGTGACGTCCGGGCTGCGGTAGAGGCGCAGGTTCGGGGTGGAAAGCTGCGCCTGAAGGGTCTTGGCGAGCACGGGGTCGGCGCAGGCCAGGGTCAGCGCGGTGGGCAGGCCACGGGCGATGTCGGCGGCAAAGCTGGGCCCGGTCAGCACCGCCGGCAGCGCATCGGGCAGGACCTGGGCCAGCACTTCGGAGGCCCGCAGGCCGGTGGACAGCTCGATCCCCTTGCAGGTCAGCACCAGCTGGCGGCCCCTGAGGCGGTCGGCATGGGTTTCCAGCAGGCTGCGCAGGGTCTGCATCGGGGTGGCCAGCAGCACCGGGCCTGCGCCGGGCAGCAGGGCCATGTCGGAGGCACAGGTGATCTGCGGCGGCAGCGCCACCTCGGGCAGGCGCGGGCAGAGCCGGTCGGCCTGCATCTGCGCCATGGTTTCAGGACTCCGGCCCCAGAGCCAGACCGGCGTGCCGCCCCGGGCAATGGAGATCGCCAGCGCCGAGCCGAAGGCCCCCGCCCCGAGGATCGCGATCATGCCTTGGCCCCCTTCTTGCCGGAGCCGAGCGCCGCCGGAGCCCGCTTGTCGAGCGGCCAGCGCGGGCGGGCGGCCAGCGTCATGTCGTCGGCCTCTCCGGCAGCGAAGCGTTCCAGCCCGGCATAGGCGATCATCGCGCCATTGTCGGTGCAAAGCTTCAGCGGCGGCGCGGTGAACGCCACGCCGAGGCCGGCGCACAGATCGGTCAGCGCGCCCCGGATCGCGGTATTGGCGGCAACGCCCCCGGCGACCGCCAGGGTGGGCACCGCCGGGGCTTCGGCCAGATACAGCTCAAGCGCGCGGCGGGTCTTTTCGCGCAGCACATCGACCACGGCGGCCTGGAAGCCCGCGCAAAGATCGGCGCGGTCCTTGGCATAGAGCGCATCGCCCAGCATCACCGCGTCGCGCTGGCGCAGCAGCGCCGTCTTCAGCCCGGAAAAGCTCAGGTCGCAGCCGGGGCGGTCCAGCAGCGGGCGCGGGAAGGGAAAGCGTTTCGGATCGCCGTTGCGGGCCTCGGCCTCGACCGAGGGGCCGCCGGGCTGGGGCAGCGCCAGCAGGCGGGCGGTCTTGTCGAAGGCTTCGCCCGGCGCATCGTCGATGGTGGAGCCGAGGCGGGTGAAATCCTCGGGGCCACGCACCAGCAGGAACTGGCAATGCCCGCCCGAGACCAGCAGCATCAGGTAGGGGAAGGTCACGCCATCGGTCAGCCGGGGGGTCAGCGCATGACCCGCCAGGTGGTTCACCCCGATCAGCGGCTTGCCGGTCGCGACCGCGATCCCCTTGGCGCACATCACCCCCGACAGAACCCCGCCGATCAGCCCGGGCCCGGCGGTGACGGCGATGGCGTCGATCTCGGCCAGCGACACGCCGGCCTGGTCCAGCGCCTCGATCACGCAGCCGTCCAGCTTTTCGGCATGGGCGCGGGCGGCGATCTCGGGGACGACGCCGCCGAAGGGCGCGTGCAGCTCGTTCTGCCCGACCACGACCGAGGACAGCACGGTCGCGGTGCCGGGACCGCCGCGCAGCACGGCTGCGCCGGTGTCGTCGCAGCTGCTTTCGATCCCGAGGATGGTCATCTCGCTCATGGTCTTGCCCCCAAGTGCCGGGTCTTCATTGCGGTGGTGCTGCTCCGCAGGTAACACCTGGCAGGGATGCGAACAATCCGCCACGCGGCGGTTGGCCTGTCGGGGAGGAGCCCATGGCGCCCATCGTTCTGATCACCCGGCCCGCGCCGGAGGGCCCGGCCCTGGGCGAACGCCTGCGCCGGGACCACCCCGGGCTGGCCGTGCGGCACAGTCCGCTGATCGCCATCCAGCCCGAGCCGCTGCCCCCCCTGCCCGCAGACGCGGCGCTGATCTTCACCTCGCGCAACGGGGTGCGGGCCGCCGCCGGGCGGATCCGCCCCGGCACGATTGCCTATTGCGTGGGCGATGCCACGGCGCGCGCCGCGCGCGAGGCCGGCTGCACCGTGCAAAGTGCGGGGGGCGATGCCGAGGCGCTGTTCACCCTGATCCGCGACGCAGGGCCTGCCGGGCCGCTGCTGCACCTGCATGGCGAGCACCAGCGCGGCGACCTGGCCGCCCGGCTGAATGCCGAAGGTTTGGCCGTCCGCAGCCTTTGTGCCTACCGTCAGCGCTCACAGCCCTTCACGACAGAGGCACGGGCCCTTATGTCGGGGTCACAACCTGTTGTGGCGCCGATTTATTCTCCGCGTACCGGGCGACTTTTCGCCGAGGGCTGGCATGGCACCGCGCCGCTTTTTCTGGCGGCGATCAGCCCTGCGGTGGCGGCGGAGCTCAATGGTTTGGAAAGGTTTCGGCTTTGCCATGCCGCCCATCCGGACGGCGAATCCATGGTGGCCGTGACCAATGGACTTATCGCCGCGGCGCTCCAGCTTGAGGCAGGGGGACCCTGTGACTAAGCTGCTGGCGCGCTGTGTCGCAATTATTGGAATCGAAAAGGGATTGATCGGTGGCCGACAAGCAGGACGACGACAAGACAAAGGCCGGACCCAAGGCGCAGGCACCGCTGGAGGACAAGGGCGGACTTAGCACCGAGGCGACGGAGGAGACCCCTCCTGCCGCCCCCGAGCACGATCCGCGCAAGGACGACAGCACGCCCGCCACCGCCGAACCGGAGACCACCGCCGAGGCGACGCCGGTATCCGCCGCGCCCGGGGAGGTGCCGCAGGAGGAGGGCCCTGCCGAAGACACGCCCGGGATCGCCGCGGCACGCTCCGATGAAACGCCCGCCGAAGACACGCCGGACGTGACCCTTGTCGCCCCCGAACATGACCCCCGCACCGAGGCAGAGCCCGAAACGGCCGCCATGCCCGACCCCGCCCCGATCCCCGAACCGGCGCCGGAACCGCAGAAGGAAACCGTCATCGTCCGGCGCGGCGGCTTCTTCCCGGCGCTGCTGGGCGGCATCGTCGCCGCCGCCATCGGCTTCGGCGGCGCGCTGTACCTTTACCCCGAGGGCGCGCCCTTCCTGAAACCCGCCGGCCCCTCCCTTCAGGAGCAGCTGGACCAGCAGAAGACGCAGCTTTCGGATCTGGCCTCGAAACTGCCGGGCGACCAGCTGAGCCAGCTCAACAGTTCCGTTGCCGATCTTTCGGCGCAGGTCTCGGGCCTGGCGGATCGCGTCACCGCGCTGGAAAACGCCCCGAAGACCGCCGCCGGCCCCTCCCAGGACACGGTGGATGCCTACAAGGCCGAACTCGACCGGCTGAAAAGCGCGATGGATTCGCAGACCAGCGAGATCCAGTCGATGATCGGCGAAGCCCAGAAGATGAAATCCGATGCCGTCGCCACCGAGCGCAGCACCGCGATCCGCACCTCCATGGTCAAGCTGACCTCGGCGCTGGATACCGGCGCGCCCTATCAGGATGTCCTTGCCGAACTGCAGCAGGAAGGCCTGGACGTGCCCGAGGCGCTTTCCGCCCATGCCACCGACGGGATCACCCCGATGGCCACCCTGCGCGAGAAATTCCCCGATGCCGCCCGCGATGCCCTGGCCGCCACGCGCGAGGGCAAGGGAGCCGGCACCTCGGTCATCGGCTTCTTCAAGGATCAGCTGGGCGTGCGCTCGCTCACGCCGCAGGAAGGCGACAGCGCCGACGCCATCCTGTCGCGCGCCGAAGCCGACCTGAAGGCCGGCAAGCTGAAAGAGGCGCTTGCCGAACTCGATGCCCTGCCCGAACAGGCGCAGACCCAGATGCAGGACTGGCGTGCGCTCGCCGATGCCCGCGCCAACGCCCTTGCCGCCGCCGAGACCCTCTCGGCCGACAACCTGAACTGAGGAATTCCGGATGCTCTGGTCGCTCGTCAAAATCGTCGTCTTCGTCCTGATCGTGGCTGCTGCCGCGCTCGGCGCCAGCTACCTGCTAGAGCTGGAGGGCGGCGTCCGCATCGCCTTCGGTGCCTATGAATTCAACCTCACGCCGCTGAAATCGGTGATCGCGCTGCTGGTCCTGGTCCTGGCGATCTGGATCGTGATCAAGCTGGCCGGCCTGCTGGTCGCCACGCTGCGCTTCATCAACGGCGACGAAACCGCCATGTCGCGCTATTTCAACCGCTCGCGCGAACGCAAGGGCTTCGAGGCGCTGTCGGAAGGCATGATGGCGCTGGCCTCCGGCGAAGGGCGTCTGGCCATGCACAAGGCCGCCCGTGCCGAACGCTACCTGGCCCGCCCGGAACTGACCACGCTGCTGACCGCCCAGGCCGCAGAGGTTGCCGGTGACAAGCGCAAGGCCGAGGAAAGCTACAAGCGCCTGCTGAACAGCGACAAGACCCGCTTCGTGGGCGTGCGCGGCCTGATGAAGCAGAAGCTGGCCGCAGGCGACACCGAAACCGCGCTGCAACTGGCGCAGAAGGCCTTCGCCCTGAAACCCCAGCACGCCGAGATCCAGGACACCCTGCTGCAGCTTCAGGCCGGGGCCGGGGAATGGAAGGGCGCGCGCGACACGCTGAAGGCCAAGCTGCGCCACGGCTCCATGCCGCGCGACCTGCACAAGCGCCGCGACGCCGTGCTGGCGCTGTCGGAAGCCAAGGCCGTGATCGCCGAGGAAAGCTCTATCGAGGCCCGTGAAGCGGCCATCGAGGCCAACAAGCTTTCGCCCGATCTGATCCCCGCCGCCGTCTTCGCGGCCCGCGCCTACATGGACGAGGGCAAGTCGAAATACGCCGTGCGCGTGCTGAAAAAGGCCTGGGAGGCTTCGCCGCATCCCGACCTGGCCGCCGCCTTCGCCGCCATCGAGCCCGACGAAAGCCCCGCCGCCCGGGTCAAGCGTTTCGCCACCCTGACCCGCCTGCATCCCGAGCACCGCGAGACCCGCCTGCTGCAGGCCGAGCTGCTGATCGCCGCCGAGGATTTCCCTGCCGCACGGCGCGCCATGGGCCACCTCGCGCAGGAGAAACCCGATGCCCGCGCGCTGACCATCATGGCGGCGATCGAACGCGGAGAGGGCTCTTCCGACGCGGTGGTGAAGGGCTGGCTGGCGCGCGCCGTCACCGCCCCGCGCGGTCCGCAATGGACCTGCGAGAACTGCCACCACATCCATGCGGAATGGCAGCCGGTATGTGAGAACTGCGGCGCCTTCGACACCCTGGCCTGGAAGGACGTTCCCGCCGCCGAGGTGCAGTCGGGCATGTCCCAGCAGATGCTGCCGCTGATCGTCGGCCGCCTGGAAGAGACCATGGCGACGCCCCCCGCTCCGACGCCTGCTTCGGCCCCCGCCACCCCGCCGGCGCCCGAAGCCGCCGCCCCTGCGGCACCGACCGCCGAGGTGGTGCCCGAGGCCGAGGTGCTGCCGCCGAAGGAAAGCGACGATTCCGCGCAAGCAGCGCGAAAATAGCACTTTCCCAGCCGGGGCAGCGATGCTATAGCCCCGCCACCAGCGCCCCGACGGGTTCCCGTTTCGGGGCGCTGGTACGGAAGTGCCGGTGTAGCTCAGCTGGTAGAGCACGTCATTCGTAATGATGGGGTCGGGGGTTCGAGTCCCTTCACCGGCACCACTTCCACCCCTCTCCGAACATGCCGAAAGATCTGCGCCATCGCGCAGACCTTTGCCCGCACGGGGCACTGCACGGGGCGACGCCCGCCTCTTCAGGCCTGCACCGCCGCTCTGCCCCGCCGCCCCTTCAGCAGCACGATCGCCAGCGGCACCGCGAAGACAACGGCACTGGCCAGCGGGATCGCCGGATAGCTTCCGCCCGCGTTCAGGACCGCCGCGCCGACCACTGCCCCCAGGCCGTTGCCCAGGTTGAAGGCGCCGATATTGACCGAGGAGGCCAGGCTGGGCGCCTCTGCCGCCGCCGCCATGACCCGCATCTGCATGGTCGGCACCAGAGCAAAGCACAGCCCGCCCCAGACGAACAGCAGCCCCAGCACCGCCCCCGGCACGGCAAGGCAGGCCGAGAGGCCGCCCAGCAGCAGGATCAGCGCCATCAGCGTGACGATGAGCGTGCCGCGCAGCGACCGGTCCGCCGCAATCCCGCCAAGGTGATTGCCCGCCGCCATGCCCAGCCCGACGACGATCAGCGCCAGCGTCACGAACCCGGTCGAGGCCCCCAGCCCGTGCTGCAGCATCGGCGCGACATAGGTGAAGACGGTGAACTGCCCGGTCGAGGTCAGCACCGTCAGCCCAAGCGCCCCCAGCACCGGGCGGCGCAGCAGCACCCGCAGCTTGGCCCGGACATTGCTGCCGGCGGGCGCGGGCAGATGCGGCAGCACCCGCAGCAGCGCCAGCGGTGTCACCAGCCCCAGCCCGGCCAGCAGCAGGAAGGGGATCCGCCAGCCGGCGGCCTCTCCCAGGGCGGTCATGGCGGGGACCCCGGCGATATTGGCGACCGTCAGGCCCATGAACACCGCCGCCACCGCCCCGGCCTGCCGGCCCGGCGTCACCAGGGCGGCAGCGACCAGCGCACCGACGCCGAAGAAGCTGCCCTGGCACAGTGCCGTCAGCACCCGTGCGCACAGAAGCAGCGCGTAGCCCGGCGCGGCCGCCGCCAGCAGGTTGCCCGCCGCAAGGATCAGTGCCAGCAGGATCAGCAGCCGGTTGCGGGCCAGGCGCCCCCCGGCCAATGTGACGATGGGGGCAAAGATCATCACCCCGAAGGCATAGGCGGTCACCACCAGCCCCGCCGCCGGAATCGGCACCTGCAGATCCCGGGCCAGGACCGGCAGCAGCCCCATCGGCGCAAATTCCGTGAGCCCGATCGTGAAGGACCCCAGCGACAGCGCCGCAAGAGCCGGATTGAATTTCAGGGATTTAAGGGGTTTCATCGGTTCCGTCCCGTTCAAAGATGGTCGGGACGCGCGGCTGCGCGCCTCCGCAGACCCCCGCTATGGACGACATCCCCGCCCGGCATTAGGGGCATGGCGGGCAAGTCATTCTTGAATGGAAGGCAAAGATGACGCATCAGGCCGACCGGTTCCGCGAAATGGAGGTCTTCGTGGCCATCCTCGAGGAGGGCAGTTTCTCTGCCGCCGCGCTGCGGCTGGGGATGACGCCGTCCGGGGTCAGTCGCACCCTGGATCGCTGCGAAAGGCGGCTGGGCCTGCGGTTGATGACCCGCTCCACCCGGTCGCTGACCCTGACCGAAGAGGGGCACCTGTTCGCCGCCATGTCCCGCCGCCTGCTGGCAGAGCTGGACCGCGCCGAGGCCGAGATCACGGCGGATGGCCCGCCCTCGGGGCTGCTGCGGATCTCGGCGGCGGTGTCCCACGGGCGGCTGAAGATCGTGCCGCTGCTGCAGGAATTCGCCCACCGCCATCCCCGGCTCCGGATCGACCTGACCCTGACCGACCTGCTGGAGGATCCCGCGCAGGGGGGCACCGATGTCGCCATCCGCTTCGGCCGGCTGGCCGACAGCCGGCTACGGGCCCGCAAGCTGGGAGAGGAGCCGATGGTGGTGGTCGCCGCGCCCGCCTATCTTGCCGCCCAGGGCACGCCGCGCCACCCCGAGGAGCTGCGCAACCACGACTGCCTGCTGTTCAGCTTCGACCCCGGTCGGGCGCGCTGGCCGTTCCGGGTTGCCGGCGCCCGGCAAGAGGTGCAGGTCGGCGGCCGTTTCCGGGCCAACAGCGGCGAGGCCCTCGGGATGCTGGCGGTCTCGGGGCTGGGCATTGCCCGTGTCGCGCGTTTCGCGGTCGAGGAGGATATCCGGGCGGGACGCCTGCACGAGATCCTGGCGCAGTTTCCCGGCGCAGATGCCCACCCGGTGCACGCGCTGTTCGTCGGCGCGGATCCGGTGCCCGCGCGGATCCGCGCCCTGGTCGATTTCCTGGCCGAGCGGATGGGCTGACAGCCCCTGCCCTGCCGGCGCAATGCGCAGGATCCGGGTCGCGCGGCGACCGGCGGCATGGTCTGACCGGGCCATCGCAACGGAGAGTTCAGAATGCCCAGATTTCACGGAATGCCCGTCGCCACCGCCGAGTCCTTTCGCGGCGGGGCGCCGGATGCCTATGGCAATCCCCCCGAGCGGCAGCGCAGCGACGGCGGCGCGCCCTGCCGCTGCTGCCTGCGGATGATCCCCGAGGGGGCGGCCATGCTGGTTCTGGCCTACCGCCCCTTCGTCAGCCTGCAGCCCTATGCCGAGACCGGGCCGGTCTTTCTCTGCGCCGATGCCTGTGCCCCGGACAGCGCCGCCGAAGGCAGCCTGCCCGCGATCCTGGTCTCTCCCGACTACCTGCTGAAAGGCTATTGCGCCGAGGAGCGCATCGTCTACGGCACCGGCCAGGTGACCCCGGTGCCAGAGATCGCCGCCTATGCCGATGCGCTGCTGGCCCGACCGGAGGTGGCCTTCGTCGACCTGCGCTCGGCCCGCAACAACTGCTGGCAGGCCCGGCTGACCCGCTCGGCGTGATCGTCCCGGGCCCGGGTCTGGCGCACGGGGCGGCGCAAGGGCCGGGCGCCAGACCCGGGGCTCAGCCTTTCAGGTACCAGCCCCAGGGACGGTGCCGGTCGTAGCGGGTGATCTGCTTGGTTTCCAGGTAGTTGGACAGCCCCCACTCGCCCAGTTCCCGCCCGATGCCGGATTGCTTGTAGCCTCCCCAGGGCGCCTCGGTGAAGGTCGGCTGGGAACAGTTGATCCAGACGATCCCGGCCCGGAAGGCGCGGGCCACGCGCTCGGCCCGGTCCAGATCCGTCGACATCACCGCCGCCGCCAGGCCGAAGCGGCTGTCATTGGCCAGGCGGATCGCCTCGGCCTCGGTCTCGAACGGGGCGACGCAGACCACCGGGCCGAAGATTTCCTCGGTCCAGATCGAGGCCGTCTCGGGGACATCGGCAAAGATCGTCGGCTCCACGTAGCAGCCGCCCTCCAGCCCCGCAGGCACGCCGCCGCCGCAGACCAGCCGGGCCTCCCGGCGGCCCCGCTCGATCCAGCCCAGCACCTTTTCCTGCTGGCCCGCGCTGACCAGCGGCCCCAGCAGCACGCCCTCTTCCAGCCCCGGGCCGATGCGGATCCGGCCCGCCTCCTTGGCCAGGCGCGCCAGCAGGGCCTCGTAGAGCGGCGCCTCGACCAGCACCCGCGAGGTGGCCGAACAGACCTCTCCCTGGTTCCAGAAGATGCCGAACAGGATCCATTCGACGGCTTCCTCCAGCGGCGTGTCGGCGAAGACCACCAGCGGCGACTTCCCCCCGAGTTCGAGGCTGACCGCCTTGATGTCGCGCGCGGCGGCGGCCATGATCCGGCGCCCCGTCGGCACCGAGCCGGTGAAGGCCAGCTTGTCGACGCCGGGATGTTCCGAGAGCGGCTGCCCGGCCTCGGCGCCGAAGCCGGTGACGATGTTCAGCACCCCCGGCGGCAGGCCCGCCGCCTGGGCGATGGCGCCGTATTCCAGCGCCGTGACCGGCGTCAGCTCGGAGGGTTTGAGGACCATGGTGCAGCCGGCGGCCAGCGCCGGCGCGATCTTCCAGGCGGCCATCAGCATGGGAAAGTTCCAGGGGATGATCGCGCCCGCCACGCCGATCGGTTCGCGCACCGCGCTGGCGCTGAACCCCTCCATCCCCAGGGGGATGTCGCGCGGGCCCTCGGCCTCCAGCGCCTCGGCCAGGCCGGCGTAGTAGTGGAACACCCCGGCGGTGTCCTCGATGTCCCAGCGGGCCTCGGGCAGGGGCTTGCCGTTGTCGCGCACTTCCAGCAGCGCAAGCTCCTCGGTGCGGGCGGCGATTTCCTCGGCCATGCGGCGCAGGATGGCGCCGCGCTCGGCCCCGCTCAGGCGCGGCCAGGGGCCGCTGTCGAAGGCCCGGCGCGCGGCCTGCACCGCCGCGTCGATATCCTCGGGACCGCCGCGCGCGACCCGGTGGAAGACGCTGCGGTCCGAGGGGTCGATCACCTCGAAGCTGGCGCCGCTGGCGGGGGCCACCCAGGCCCCGTCGATAAACAGGAGATCCTTCATCCGTTCCTCGCATTCCTCGCAGTTGCCGCCATGCAGCCGCAGCCGCAGGACGATGACAAGACGAAGCGGGACCGCAGGCCGGGCGGCGCGGCGGCAGGCCGGGGCCCGGGCGCGTTTCGCAGGCAGGTCGCGGCGCCGCCCGGGCAGGGCCACGGGCGGCGGCGGGGATCAGAAGCGGGCGCGCAGGTCGCGCATGACCCGGGTCACCAGGCCGGCGGGCTGCGCCCCGGCCAGGGTCACCGCCGGCACGCTGGCCAGTTCGTGGCTCCCCATCGCATAGGAGATCGTGCCGACCTCGCTGCCGGCGGGCAGGGTTTCCGGCAGGTTCTGCGCCAGGTGCAGCGTCGCGGTCACCGGATCGGCGCCATCGACCGGCAGGCTGAGCGTCAGGTCGCGGGCGGCGCCCACCGGCACGGATTCCGGATCCAGCCGTGCATCGCTCAGCACGCCGACCTGCGCCCCCACGGTGGCGACCCGCTTGTTGTCGAAATACTGGTAGCCGTAGCCCAGCAGCGCCTCGGTCGCATCGGTGGCCGAGGACCAGTTCGGCCCGCCCATCTCGACCGTGATCAGCCGCCGCCCGTCGCGGAAGGCGGTGGCGGCGATGCAATGGCCGGCGGCATCGGTCAGGCCGGTCTTCAGCCCGTCGACCGACGGATCGCGGAACAGCACCGGGTTCCAGCTGCGCTGGTGGATCTTGTCGAAGGTATAGTCCTTCTGGGCCGAGATCTGCAGGAACTGGGGGTAGTCCAGAATGATCGCCCGCGACAGCTTCGCCACGTCAAGCGCGGTGGTGTGCAGCCCCGGATCCGGCAGGCCCGAGACGTTGGCGTAATGGGTGTCCTTCAGGCCCAGCCGCTCGGCCTCGGCATTCATCAGGCCGACGAAGGCGTCCTGGGTGCCACCGACCGCCTCGGCCAGGGCAATGGCGGCATCGTTGCCGGATTCGATGATCAGCCCGTGCAGCAGCTGGTTCACCGTCACCGTCGAGCTGGGCGAGATGAACATGCGCGAACCGCCGGCCTTCCAGGCGGCGGTGCTGACCGGCACGGTCTGATCGAGGCTCAGCATCCCGTGCTGAAGGGCCTTGTAGGTCAGGTAGGCGGTCATCATCTTGGTCAGGCTGGCGGGCGCCCGCGACAGGGTCGCGCCCTTCTCGGCCAGGATGTCGCCGGTCTGGGCATCCATCACCACGTAGCTGGCCACCTGCGCCAGCTCCGGCGGCTGCGGCGCCCCGAGCGCGGCCTGCGGCACCGGCCCCGCGCCGCCCTCCTCCGCCAGAGCGGGCGTCAGCGGGCCGGCTCCGCACAGAAGGAGGCCGCCAAGAAGGGCGAGGATCGGAAGGCGGGAAGCAGTGCTGAGCATGGAGATGGCAAGGGTCCTTTGATCGAAGGCAATCGGAAGAGTTGCGCGCGCCCGGGCAGGGTCGCGCGCGCGGACACTAGAAGTCATCCGAAGCAAGGGTCAATGAACCGCGGCGGCCAGATCGGCCCCGGGGCGATCACGATCCCGGCAGGTGGCGCTCTTCCCCTAGGGAAACCGCTGCCCCGCGCGGCAGCGGCGGCGCCTCAGCGCGGGACAGGCAGCACTGGTTGCGCCCGTCGCGCTTGGCCCGGTAGAGCGCCTCGTCGGCGGCGGCCAGCCCCTCGGCCAGGGCGGCATGGTCCGGCACCAGGCAGACCCCAAGGCTGGCGGTCACCGACAGGCGCAGCCCCCGCGCCGGATCCTCGAAGGCGGTTTCGGCGATCCCCCCGCGCAGCCGTTCGGCACAGCGCCGCGCCGCCTCGGCATCGCGCCCGGGCAGCAGCACGGCGAATTCCTCTCCGCCGATGCGCCCGAACAGGTCGCCGGGCCGCAGCCGCGCCCGGCAGCGCCGCACCAGCTCCCTGAGCACCAGGTCGCCGGTACCGTGGCCGTGGGTGTCATTGACCTGCTTGAAGTGATCGATATCCAGCATCACCAGCGCCAGCGGGCTGCCCTTCTGGCGGGCCACGGCCAGCTGGCGGGTGGCGGCAGCCATCCAGGCGCGGCGGCTCATGGCGCCGGTCAGACCGTCGCTGTCGGCCAGCTCCAGCAGCTCCAGCTCCTTCAGGACGATGGCGGCGAGGTTCTGCATGATCTCCACCTCCTGCCCGGAGAAGGAGCGCGGATGGATATCGTAGGCGCAGATCACCCCCAAGGGCCGGCCATCGGCCCGGTGCAGCGGCACGCCCAGACCCGCACGCCCCCCGGGCGGCCCGACATGGGCGGGGGGGCCGCGAAACCGCGGATCCAGCTTGCTGTCGCGCACCACCAGGGGATCCGATCCGGCCAGGGTCAGGGTGCAGAACCGATCCCCGGAAATGCCGCCCGGCAGGGTGATCCCCGAGGTCGCCCGCAGCCAGTCGCGCGACCGCTCGTTCAGGCGAATCTCGGCGAAGGGCACGTCCAGGACCAGCCGGGCCAGCTCGACGATCTGTTCGAAAGGGGCATCGCGCGGGGGCGCCCCGTTGCCGGTCGGGGCCGGCACGTCGTCTTCGGAATCGAACATGGTCGCCCGTGCCTCTTCTCTGAAAGCCCTGTTGCGGACCTGTTAAAGGCATATGCAATATTCATCTATTGGGAAAAGCGCCGCAGCCCCCCGATGGGGCCGAAACCGCCCGGATCGCCCGCCTGCGCGCCGGTTCGGCAAGGTTTCGCCGCCGCAGGGTGCCCCCTTGCGGTGCAGGTCCCGACCTTCTAGAAGCCCCGCGCACCGGTCGCAGCCTACCCGGTCATCAAAACAAGGACTGTTTTACCATGAAGACCCTCGTCATCTGCTCCGGCGGACTGGATTCCGTTTCCCTGGCCCATGTCACGGCCCGGACCCGGCAACTGACCCGCCTTGTCTCCTTCGATTACGGCCAGCGCCACCGCAAGGAGCTGGACTATGCCCGCGACGCCGCCGAGCGGCTCTCGGTGCCGCATCACGTCATCGACATGCGCGCGATCGGCGCGGCGCTGACCGGTTCGGCGCTGACCGACGACCTGGAGGTGCCCGACGGCCACTATGCCGAAGAGACCATGCGCATCACCGTGGTCCCGAACCGCAACGCCATCATGCTGACCGTGGCCTATGGCATCGCCGCCGCCCAGGGCGACGAGGCCGTCGCCACCGCGGTCCATGGCGGTGATCACTTCATCTACCCCGACTGCCGTCCGGGTTTCGCCCGCGCCTTCGACGCGATGCAGCGCGAGGCCCTCGACGGCTATGCCGAGGTGGCGCTCTGGACGCCCTACGTGAACCTCAGCAAGGCCGACATCGTGCGCGACGGCGCCGCCCATGGCACGCCCTTCGCGCAGACCTGGTCCTGCTACAAGGGTGGCGCGCATCACTGCGGGCGCTGCGGCACCTGCGTCGAGCGCCGCGAGGCCTTCGAACTGGCCGGCATCCCCGATCCGACCTCCTACGAGGACCCGGACTTCTGGCGCCAGGCCATTGCCGAGCGGGAGGGCCGCTGATGTACCGCATCACCAAGGAATTCCACTTCTCGGCCTCCCACCAGCTGGGCCACCTGCCCGCCGATCACCAATGCGCGCGGCTGCACGGGCACAACTACGTCGTGGTGGTCGAGCTGGCCTCGGACCGGCTGAACGGCGACGGCTTCGTGCGCGATTATCACGAGCTGAAGGCGCTGAAGGACTACATCGACGATCATTTCGATCATCGGCACCTCAACGAAGTGTTGAACATGCCCTCCACCGCCGAAGCGCTGGCCCGCCACTTCTTCGACTGGTGCCGCGAACGCTGGGCGGAAACCAGCGCCGTGAAGGTTTCGGAGACGCCCAAGACCTGGGCCGAGTACCGCCCGTGACCCTGCGCATCGTCGAAATCTTCGGCCCCACCATACAAGGCGAGGGCGTGCTGATCGGGGAACCCACGGTCTTCGTGCGCGCCGGTGGCTGCGACTACCGATGCAGCTGGTGCGACAGCCTGCATGCGGTCGACAGCCGCTACCGTCACGACTGGCTGCCAATGACCCCCGAGGCCGTGATGGCCGAGGTCGAGCGCCTCTCGGGCGGGCTGCCGCTGACCGTGTCGATCTCGGGGGGGAACCCCGCGATCCAGGACTTCGGCCCGCTGATCGCGCTTGGCCGCACCAAGGGATACCGCTTCGCCTGCGAGACCCAGGGCAGCATCGCCCAGCCCTGGTTCGCCGATCTCGATACGCTCGTGCTCAGCCCCAAGCCACCGTCGAGCGGCGAAAATCCCGACTGGGACCGCTTTGCGCAATGCCTGGAGGCCGCCGGCCCGGCCCGTGCGGTGATGAAGATTGTCGTCTTCGATGACGCCGATTACGCTTGGGCCCGGGATGCCCATGCGCGCCACCCGGAACTGCCGCTCTACCTCCAGCCCGGCAACCCCGAGGTCGATCCGGACCAGCCGGTCGATCTGGATGTCGCCACCGCGCGCCTGCGCTGGCTGATCGAAACCGTCACCGGCGACCGCTGGTACACCCCCCGGGTCCTGCCGCAGCTGCATGTCCTGGTCTGGGGCAACCAGCGCGGCGTCTGAACCGCAGGAAGGACCGACCCATGACCGACTCCATCTACAGCAATCTCAAGCAGCTGGGCGGCGCTACCGTCCTGCCGACCTCTCCGGAAGAGGCAGAGCTGGAACGCGTGGCCAATCCGCAGGCCGACACCGCCTACAACGTGCGCTTCACCGCGCCCGAGTTCACCTCGCTCTGCCCGATGACCGGCCAGCCCGATTTCGCGCATCTGGTGATCGACTACGTGCCGGGCGAATGGCTGGTCGAAAGCAAGTCGCTGAAACTGTTCCTGGGGGCCTTCCGCAACCACGGCGCCTTCCACGAGGACTGCACGGTTTCGATCGGCCGCCGCCTGGCCGAGTTCCTGGAGCCGCAGTGGCTGCGCATCGGCGGCTACTGGTATCCGCGCGGCGGCATCCCGATCGACGTGTTCTGGCAGACCGGCCCGATGCCCGAAAGCGTCTGGATCCCCGACCAGGGCGTGCCGCCCTACCGCGGTCGCGGCTGAAACGAAGAGGGCCTGCGCGGGAAATCCCCGGCAGGCCCTCTTGCGGACGCCGCCCCTGACGGGGGCCAGCGCCCTTTCAGATCACTTGCCCGAAATCGCGGAAACGATCTGCTTGGTGTTGTAGGCCATCAGGTCCAGATAGCTCGGCGCCGGGCCGTCGGAGCCAGAGAGCGACTCGGGGTACAGTTCCCCGCCGGGCTGCGCATCGGTGGCCGAGGCGATCTGCTTGACCAGCCGCGAGTCGTTGGAATTCTCCAGGAAGTAGACCTTCACGCCTTCCTTCCTGATCTGCTTGATCAGCTCCGCGACATCGGCAGCCGAGGCCTCCGTCTCGGTCGAGACGCCGAGCGGGGACAGGAAGGTCACGTCGTATTCCGCACCATAGTAGCCGAAGGCGTCGTGGCTGGTCAGCACCTTGCGCTGATCCACCGGGATCGGCGCCAGCGCGGCCTTGATCGAGGCGTCGAGCGCCTTCAGCTTGGCCCGGTAGGCCTCGGCGCTGGCGTGGATCGCATCGGCATCCTCGGGGTCGGCCTTGACCAGGGCGGCCTCGATATTGTCGACCCAGATCAGCACGTTGGCGGCGCTGTTCCAGACGTGGGGATCGGTGACGGTGCGGCCGTCCTCTTCGAAGCTGTGGGTCTTGATGCCATCGGAGACCACCACCGGCGCCAGGCTCGCGCCCGAGGCCTTGGCCAGACGCTGGAACCAGGTTTCCAGGCCTTCGCCGCTCAGGAAGGTGACGGCGGCGGATTTCACCGCCTTGGCATCCTCGGGGGAGGGTTCGTAATCATGCGGGTCGCCGTTGGCGGGCACCAGGCTGCGCACCTTGACGTGATCACCGCCGACATTCTGCACCACGTCGGCCAGAACCGAGAAGCTGGCGACCGCATCGACGGTCCGGGCCTGGGCAGCCCCGGCCAGGGCCAGGGCCAGCACGCCGGCACCGGCCAGCGGACGAAGGAAGGGTTTCATGGGAACTCCTTTGGGTCAGCCCGCCAGATGCGGGCGTTTGAGAAGCCGGCGCAGCACGCCGGACGGACAGGTCAGAAGCGACACCGCATAGAGCGCGCTGGCGGTCAGGATGATCGTCGGCCCCGAGGCGAAACGCAGGTGATAGGACAGCAGCAGGCCCACGAACCCCGAGAGCGCCGCCGCCCCGGTGGCGATGGCGAACATCGCCGGCAGGCTGCGCGCCCAGAGCTGGGCAATGGCTGCGGGCAGCATCATCAGCCCCACCGCCATCAGCGTGCCCAGGGCCTGGAACCCAGCCACAAGGTTCAGCACCACCAGGAACAGGAACAGCCCGTGATAAAGCGATCCGCGCCCGCCGACCGCGCGCAGGAAGCCCGGGTCGAAGCATTCCGCCACCAGCGGGCGGTAGACCAGCGCCAGCAGCACCAGCGTGACAGAGCTGATCGTGCCCACCAGCACCAGCGCCTGGGCGTCGATGGCCAGGATGGTGCCGAAAAGGATGTGCAGCAGGTCGATGTTGGAGCCCCTGAGCGACACGATCAGCACGCCGAGCGCCAGCGAGGTCAGGTAGAAGCTGGCAAAGCTGGCATCCTCGCGCAGGGTGGTGGTGCGGCTGACCAGCCCGGCCAGCAGGGCCACGCTGAGCCCGGCCACCAGCCCGCCCAGCCCCATCGCCAGCAGGGACAGGTTTCCGGCGATCAGAAAGCCTATGGCGGCACCGGGCAGCACCGCGTGGCTCATGGCATCGCCCACAAGGCTCATCCGGCGCAGCATCAGAAGCACGCCGACCGGCCCTGCGCCGATGCCCAGACAGACCGAGGCAACCAGCGCCCGCCGCATGAAGCCGTATTCCGCAAAGGGTTGGAAGATCAGGGAATAAACGCTCATGAGCGGGTCTCCGGGGGGATGTCGCAGATCGCGGCGCTCTCGTCCCAGGCCTCGGCCATGGCACGGGCGCGGCGCAGGTTGGCCGGGGTCAGCGTGTCCCGGGTCGGCCCCCAGCCGATCAGGTCCCGCGCCAGCAGCAGGGTCTGCGGGAAATGCGCCCGGACCTGATCGAAATCATGCAGCACGGCGATCACCGTGCGGCCCTCTCCGTGCCAGCGGGTAACGATGTCCAGCAGGTCGCGGGTGGTGCGGGCGTCAATGGCGGTAAAGGGTTCGTCCAGCACGATGACCGGGGCGTCCTGCACCAGCAGCCGCGCGAACAGTACGCGCTGGAACTGGCCGGCGGACAGCGCGCTGACCGGGCGGGCGTCGAACCCTTCCAGCCCCACGGCCTCAAGCGCCTCGGCGGCGCGGCGCCGCAGCGCGCGGGTCACGCCCCGGAAACTGCCGATGCGCCGCCAGCCGCCCAGGATCACCGTATCGGCGACGGTGATCGGAAAGCCGCGCTCGATCGCGGCGGCCTGCGGCAGGTAGCCCAGGTCGCGTAACGCCAGTCCACCGCGCTCGATCCGGCCGGTCACCGGCGCCAGCTCGCCCATCAGGGCACGCAGCAGGGTCGACTTGCCGGCGCCGTTCGGACCGGCGATGGCGGTCAGGCTGCCGGGATCGAAGCTGCCGGTCAGGTGATGCAGGGCGGGATGCCGGTCATAGGCGACGGTCACGTCCTGGAACCGGATGGCGGCAGAGGTCATGGCAGCACCACCGCCCAGAGGATCGCCAGCCAGAGGCAGGCCAGGATCGCCAGCGCGCCAAGCAGGCGCTGCCAGGCCGGGCGCCCCAGCAGGGAAACGGAAAAGGAGGTTTTCGGGATCATGTCGATGGCCGCGCTCTGGAACCGGAGTTGGCGGGCATCCTTATTCAGGATGTTATAACATTACAATCCCGAAGTGGAAAATTCGCGGCATCGATCACGGAGTCGTCATTCCGACAAAGAAGACCCCGGAGGGCCATCCCGGCCCGAAAAGGGCGGGACGGACCTCCGGGGTCCTGGCAAGGGCCTTCTGGCCCTGCGGGGTCCGGGCGCGCGGCCCGGGTGCGGCGTCAGTCCGGCAGGCCGGTGACGGGCGCGGGGTCGGTCAGCGTCCGGCTCTGGTCCCCCTGGCCCGGAACATCCGACAGGGCCGCCGATTGCAGGCGGGCGATGCCGGAGGTCGACAGGACCGAACCGTCCGGGCCAAGGGCCCGCGGCGAGGAGTAGAGCACCGAGGCCGGCACCATCTCGTTCGTGTAGGCGGCGACGTCGGTATTGGCGGCAGCCGCGCCGGCCGAGGTGGCGACCAGCAGGGCGGTCATGAGGGAAGCGGCGCGTTTCATGGCCATGTTCCTTTCATATCCGGATGCTGTCCTGGCCGGGCTCAGCGGCCCGAGGAGGCCAGGAAGGGCACGTCGGCGCGGGGGAAAGCGGTCACGGTGATGTTGTCGGCCAGCGCGAGGTCGCGGTCCTGACGGTCGGAGACGTTCAGCAGGGCGGCCGATTTCTGGACGGTCGTGCCCGAGGTCAGCGTGACGTTGCCGGTGATGCCGTGGTTTTCCGGCGAAGCGTAGACGGCCGAGGCGGGCACCGTTTCGGTGACATAGGCGGCGTCGGTGTTGGCAAAGGCGGCGCCGGCGGTGCTGGCGACGATCAGGGCGGTGAGGGCAGAAGCTGCGAATTTCATGGCATTGATCCTTTCATGTCTCAGAGGTGCGGCGCGGGGTTAGCGGCCCGAGGAGGCCAGGAAGGGCACGTCGGCGCGGGGGAAGGCGGTCACGGTGATGTTGTCGGCCAGAGCGAGGTCGCGGTCCTGACGATCGGAGACGTTCAGCAGGGCGGCCGATTTCTGGACGCTCGTGCCCGAGGTCAGCGTGACGTTGCCGGTGATGCCGTGGTTTTCCGGCGAAGCGTAGACGGCCGAGGCGGGCACCGTTTCGGTGACATAGGCGGCGTCGGTGTTGGCAAAGGCGGCGCCGGCGGTGGTGGCGGCGATCAGGGCGGTAAGAGCAAGAGCTGCGCGTTTCATGGGTCTGTTCCTTCGTGTGCGTTTGTAAGGGTGACGCGGTGTGTTGCGTCTGATGAAGGAGAGATAGACCCGCACGCCGCCGGTGATTAGACGCTGTTTGTCGGCAACTCTTTTCTACATTATTGAACTAATACCATTCCTGAACTTTATACTGTGCACAAGCGCACCAAAAAGCCACCACATAGGCGTGTCGGATGGGTTGACCTCGCCTCAGGCGGTACGGGTATCCACCGGCAGGGCCGTTTCGGACTTCAGCCGTTGCAGGGCGAAGCTGGTGGTCAGGTCGCGGATCGGAATGGCCTCTGTCAGGCCACTGCGGATGCGCTCGAAGTCGGCCATGTCGCGGGCCACGATGCGCAGGACATAATCCTGACTGCCGGTCAGGCGGTAGGCCTCCATCACCTCGGGGATGTCCTCCAGCACGGCGGCGAAGCGGCGGTGCCATTCGGCGCCCTGATCCGGCGCCGACACCCCGGCAAAGGCGGTCAGCCCCAGGCCCAGGTGCTCGGGGTCGACCAGCGCCACCCGGGCCCGGATCACCCCGGCCTCCTGAAGCTTGCGCACCCGCTTCCAGCACGGCGTCTGCGTCAGCCCCACCTCATGGGACAGCCGCGCCAGAGGCACCGTCGCATCCGCCATCAGAACGGCAATGATCTTGCGGTCGATCCGGTCCAGCTTCATCGCGCTCCCTTTCAAGAGTCGGTTTCCGGGGATCAGCATGACCCAAAACACCTTAAAGTCTACCGTGTTTATCGTGTATAGGCGAAAAGCCGACTTTCCCTGCCGTGAATTTGGTGTTTAAGTTCTGTCATGATTACCCAGAAGGCCAAGTACGCCCTGAAATCTCTGATGGCGCTCGGCTCCCTGAAGCCGGGCGAGGCGCTGACCATCGAAGAGGTCGCGCAGCGCTCGGGTGCGCCCAAGCGGTTCCTCGAACATATCCTGCTGGATCTGCGCAAGGCGGGCTACCTCGGGGCCAAGCGGGGCCGCTCGGGTGGCTACTTCCTGATCCGCCCGCCCGAGAAGATTTCCCTGGGCGAGCTGCTGCAGCTGATCGAGGGGCCGATGGCGCCGCTGCCCTGCCTGTCGCGCCGCTCCTACCGGCGCTGCGACGATTGCACGGACGAGGAAACCTGCCAGCTGCGCCGGATCTTCGGAGAGGTCTTCTACAGCTACCTGCTGCTGATCGAGTCGCTGACCCTGCACGACCTGCTGAAAACCCCTGCGATTCTTGAAGAAACCGTCGCCCGCGCGGCGGCGGGTGCGACGCCTCGGGAAATCGGGGCCGCGCCGACGGACCCCGCCGGAGAATAATCTTCTCCGCGTCCTCCCCGGAACGGCAAAAGCTTTCCCTCCTTTTATCGACAAGATCGGTAGATATTTAGGATATTGCGGGGCTGCTCCCCGCCATCCCGAAAGGAGGTCCCGAATGTCCCCTGTTTCCCCGTCTCCGCGTCCCGTCCGCGCCCTGCGCTTCGTGGCCTGCGGCACCGGCCAGGCCTACCGGATCAACGGTCGGCTGCTGACGGTCTATGCCCGCGACACCGAGCAGGCCGCCCGCGAGATGATGCTGGGCCGCGACCCGCGCCGCTGGCGCGTCCAGATCCTGCCGCCGGATCCCCGGCTGGCCTGACCCTTTCCTATTCCGGAGCTTTCCATGACCCGCACTCTTCTGACCCGGAGCGCAGGGCCGATCCTGGCCGCGCTTCTGACCGGCTCGGCGCTGGCCCAGCCTGCCTTCGCCGATACCAAGATCCTCAACGTTTCCTACGATCCGACACGGGAATTCTACCGCGCCTACAACACGCTGTTCGCCAAGTGGTGGCAGGATCAGGGCCACGGCCCCGTGACGATCGAGCAAAGCCACGGCGGATCCGGCGCGCAGGCCCGGGCGGTGATCGACGGGCTGGATGCCCAGGTGGCCACCCTGGCGCTGGCCTCGGACCTTGATGCCATTGCCGCGCGCAGCGACGCCCTGCCGAAGGACTGGGAAGGCAAGCTGCCGCACAATTCCGCGCCCTATACCTCGACCATCGTGTTCCTGGTGCGCAAGGGCAACCCGAAGGGCATCCACGACTGGGGCGACCTGGTGAAGGACGGGGTGCAGGTGATCACGCCGAACCCCAAGACCTCGGGCGGGGCGCGCTGGAACTTCCTCGCGGCCTGGGGCTGGGCGCTGAAGACCCATGGCGGGGACGAGGCCGCCGCGCGTGATTACGTCAGCCAGCTTTACCAGCATGTGCCGGTTCTGGACACCGGCGCGCGGGGCGCCACCACCACCTTCACGCAACGCGGCACCGGCGATGTGCTGCTGGCCTGGGAGAACGAGGCCCTGCTGGCCCTCGACGAGCTGGGCCATGACAAGTTCGAGATCGTCGTGCCCTCGGTCTCGATCCGGGCCGAGCCGCCGGTGGCGCTGCTGGAGGGCAACATCAAGGACGCCGACCAGCGCGCCGCCGCCGAAGCCTACCTGCAACACCTCTATTCCCCCGAGGCGCAGGCCCTGGCGGTGCACAACCACTACCGCGCCTGGGACACCTCGCTGGTGCCGCCGGCAGAGCTGGCCCAGTTCCCCGATCTTCAGCTGATGTCGATCGCCGATTTCGGCGGCTGGGCCAAGGTGCAGCCCGCCTTCTTCGGATCGGGCGGGATCTTCGACCAGATCTACGGGGAGTAAGGGGATGCTGCGCACCTCTTCTCCGCTGCCGGGGTTCCCGCTGGCCCTGGGCCTGCTGTTAAGCGCGCTTTCGGTGGTCGTGCTGCTGCCGCTGGCGGCGCTGCTGGGCAAGGGGCTGGCGATGGGGCCGGGCCAGGTCCTGCATCACCTGGGATCGGCCCGGGTCGGCGCGGCGCTGCTGCTGTCGTTCCGCGCCGCCCTGATCGCCGCGCTCTTCAACCTGGTCTTCGGCGCGGCGCTGGCCTGGGTCCTGGCCCGCTACCGCTTCCCGGGGCGGCGGCTGATCGATGCGGCGGTGGACCTGCCCTTCGCCCTGCCCACCGCCGTCGCCGGCATTGCGCTGACGACGCTCTATGCCCCGAACGGCGCCTTCGGGCGCCTGCTGGAACCCCTGGGCCTGCACATCGCCTATACCGAGGCCGGGATCTGGCTGGCGCTGATCTTCGTCGGGTTGCCCTTCGTGGTGCGCACCGTCCAGCCGGTGATCGACGAGATCGCGCCGGAATGGGAAGAGGCCTCGGCAACGCTGGGCGCCAGCCGCTGGACGACCCTGCGCCGGGTGGTGCTGCCGGTGCTCAGCCCGGCGCTGATGACCGGCTTCGCACTGTCGCTGGCACGCTCGGTCGGGGAATACGGATCGGTCATCTTCATCGCCGGCAACCTGCCCGGCAAGACCGAGATCGCCCCCCTGCTGATCGTCATCCGGCTGGAGGAATACGACTACGACGCGGCCACGGCCATCGGCCTGGCCATGCTTGGCATCTCTTTCGGGATGCTGCTGCTGATCAATGCCACCCAGGTCTGGACACGACGGAGGATCGGACATGTCTGACAGAACTTTCTTCTACGCCCCCGACCGCCGGCTTCCCCCGGCCACAGGGTTCCTTCTGGCCGCAGGCTTCGGCGCCATCGGGCTGATCTCGGCCTTTCTGGTGGGGCTGGCGGGCGCGGGCCTTGGCCTGGCGCTGCTGGCCTGGCTGCTGGTGCCGGGCGCCCTGCTGGGCGCGGTGATGCTGGGCATGAGGGTCGCCCCCCGGCCACGCTGCCGCCGCTGCCATCTGCGCGAGGTCCCCCGCCATGGCTGACACCGCCCTGCACGCCACCCCCGTCACCACCGAGGCGCGCTCCGTGCGCCTCGCCCTCTCCTCGGTCGTGCTGGCGCTGACGGCGGTGCTGCTGCTGGCCCCCCTGGCGGTGGTCTTCGCCGAGGCCCTGCGCGCCGGGCCGCTGGCCAGCCTTCAGGCCATCGGCCAGCCCGACGCCCTGGCGGCGATCCGGCTGACGCTGCTGGTCGCGGCCATCGCCCTGCCGCTGAACGCCGCCGCGGGCCTGGCGGCCGCCTGGGCCATCGCCAAGTTCGACTTTCGCGGCAAGGCGCTGCTGATCACGCTGATCGACGTGCCCTTCTCGGTCTCGCCGGTGGTGGCGGGGCTGGCGCTGGTGCTGCTCTATGGCTCGGGCGGGGTGCTGGGCGACTGGCTGAAGGCCCATGATCTGAAGATCGTCTTCGCCCTGCCCGGCCTGGTGCTGGCGACGCTGTTCATCACCTTCCCCTTCGTGGCCCGCGAACTGATCCCGGTGATGGCCGAACAGAGCCGGGCCGAGGAAGAGGCCGCGCTGACCCTGGGCGCCTCGGGCTGGCGGATGTTGCGCACCGTGACCCTGCCCAATGTCCGCTGGGCGCTGCTCTACGGCGTGCTGCTGTGCAATGCCCGCGCCATGGGGGAATTCGGCGCCGTCGCGGTGATCTCGGGCAAGATCCGAGGCCAGACCACCACCATGCCGATCCTGATCGAGATGCTTTACAACGAATATCTTTCGACCGCCGCCTTCTCCATGGCGGCGCTGCTCGCGACGCTCGCGCTGGTGACGCTGGCGCTGAAATCCTTCCTCGAATGGCGCCACGCGGACCTTCTGGCCGCGACCCGCCGTCACTGATCCCCACTGCAAAGGAGGCACGACGTGCATATCGACATCGACGAGATCGCCAAGTCCTACGGGGCCACCCCGGCGCTGCACCCGGTATCGCTTTCGATCCCCTCGGGGGCGATGGTGGCGCTGCTGGGGCCTTCGGGCTCGGGTAAGACGACGCTGCTGCGCATCCTTGCCGGGCTTGAACAGCCCAGCTCCGGCAGGGTGCTGCTGGACGGGGCGGATGCCATCGGCACGCCGGTCCAGAAGCGCCGTGCCGGTTTCGTGTTCCAAAGCTACGCGCTGTTCCGCCACATGAGCGTGTTCGAGAACATCGCCTACGGGCTGCGCGCCCGCCCCCGCGCCGAACGCCCCACCCGGGCCGAGATCGCCCGACGCGTCCAGCACCTGCTGGAGCTGATCCGCCTGCCCGACATCGCGCAGCGCTACCCGGGCCAGCTTTCGGGCGGGCAGCGCCAGCGCGTCGCCCTGGCCCGCGCCCTGGCGACCGAGCCGCGCATGTTGCTGCTGGACGAACCCTTCGGCGCGCTTGATGCCCAGGTCCGCAAGGAACTGCGCACCGGCCTGCGCGAGATCCACGATGCCACCGGCCTGACCACGGTCTTTGTGACCCATGATCAGGAAGAGGCGCTGACCCTCGCCGATCGCGTCGCCGTCATGTCGATGGGCCGGATCGAGCAGGTCGGCGCCCCCTCCGAGATCCGCAGCCGCCCCGCAACCGCCTTCGTGCGCAATTTCATCGCCGAGGAAAGCCGCCTGCCGGCCTGAACACCCCCCTCTCGAAACGGTGATGCCGGCGTGATCACGGCCATCGCGAAACTGTCACATGCGGCGCCTAACCCGGCCCTGTCCGGATCAGCCCGGCCCCGCAGGCCCCAGCCACCGGAGCGGCAAGCCCCTTGCCGCCCGGACCGTGCGCGCCTTCGGGGCCGGTTTCCCGGTCGCACCGAAACGCTTTCGCGAGGAACCCCCGATGTCCCGCCTGTCCTCCCGCCTCGCCCATCGCGGCGTCGCGGCAACGGCTGCCTGCGCGCTGCTGTCCGCCTCTGTCACGCCGGTGATGGCGCAAGCACCCGCCGCGCCCAACACCGCGACCCCGATCAAGCACCTGGTGGTGATCTTCCAGGAGAACGTCTCCTTCGATCACTACTTTGCCACCTACCCCAAGGCCGCGAACCCCGAGGGAGAGCCCGCCTTCACCGCCGCCCCCGGCACCCCCGACGATATCGACACGCTGGCCCATGCCGGCCTGCTGGAAAACAACCCCAACGCCGGCGCCGCCAATGGCAGCGACGCGGCGGGCCCGTTCCGGATGGACCGCACCCAGGCGGCCTCGGCCGACCAGAACCACGGCTATACCGCCGAACAGGCCGCCTATGACGGCGGCAAGATGGACCTCTTCCCGAAGAACACCGGGCGCGGTTCGGACGGCGGCGCCGGCAGCTTCGGCACCAGGGGGCAGGTCATGGGCTATTACGACGGCAACACCGTCACCGCCCTGTGGAACTACGCCCAGCACTACGCGATGAACGACCGTTCCTTCTCGACGACCTTCGGGCCTTCGACCCCGGGCGCGATCAACCTGATCTCGGGTCAGACCAACGGCATGGCCCTGCCGCCGGGCTACCAGCTTGAGGCCGACGGCAGCTACGACAAGGGCCGCGTCGTCCCCGATGGCCAGGGCAACTGGACCATGATCTCGGACCTCGATCCGACGGGCGACGTCTGTTCGAAGGGCAAGACCGCGCTGATGAGCGGCCACAACATCGGCGACATGATGAACGCGCGTCACATGACCTGGGGCTGGTTCGAGGGCGGCTTCGACCTGACCGCCACCAATGCCAACGGCACCACCGGCTGCGCGCGCACGACCCATTCCGACGTCACCAACGTCAGCGAGGTCGACTACATCCCGCACCACCAGCCGTTCCAGTACTATGCCTCGACCGCCAACCCCGAGCACACCCGCCCGGCTTCGGCCGAGGTCGTCGGCACCGATCATGACGGCGGCGCCAACCACCAGTACGACCTGACGGACTTCTATGCGGCGCTGAAGGCCGGCAACCTGCCCCAGGTCAGCTTCCTGAAGGGCGCGGGCTTCGAGGACGGCCATGCCGGCTACTCCGACCCGCTGGACGAACAGGCCTTCGTGGTGAAGGCGATCAACGCGATCCAGCAATCGCCGTTCTGGAAGGATACCGCCATCGTCATCGCCTATGACGACTCCGACGGATGGTACGATCACGCCATGGCGGTGGTGAACCCCTCGCAGATCCCGGTGCCGGGCTATGACGTGCTGAACGGCGACAAATGCGGTGCCGGAACGCCGCTGCCGGGTGTCTCGGGCCTGCCGGTCCAGGGCCGCTGCGGCTACGGCACCCGCCAGCCGCTGCTGGTCGTCTCGCCCTACGCGAAGGTCAACCATGTCGATCACACCCTGACCGACCAGACCTCGGTCATGCGCTTCATCGAAGACAACTGGATGGGCGGTCAGCGCCTGGGCCAGGGCTCCTTCGATGCGCTGGCGGGGTCCCTGAATGGCATGTTCGACTGGGCCGCGCCGAAGGCAGGCCCCCTGCTGCTGGACCCCGAAACGGGCAATGCGAAGGGCTGAGGACGCATGATCCCCTTGCCCCCTGCCGGGGACCGGACCCGTCGCGCAAAGGCGCGGCGGGTTTCCCTGTCCACCGCCCTGCTGATCCTCTGCGCGGGCCTGCCCGCCCATGCCGACACCAAACTTAGTGCCATGGCCGCCATGGGCCGCGACATGTTCCATGACCCCCATCTGTCTGGCACCGGAGAGATGTCCTGCGCCAGCTGCCACGACCCGGCCAACCATTTCGCCCCCGGTCCCGGCAGCGCGGTGGTGAAGGGCGACCTTGGCGCCTCCGAGATCGCCCGGGGCGGGCCCGGGGGCACCGCGCCCGGCTTCCGCGCCGTACCGTCCCTGACCTATCGCGACCGCACGCCACCCTTCTCGGTCGGGCCCGTGAGCGAGGCCGACGAACAGGGCGAAGCCAGCCCGATGGCGGTTTCCGGCAACACCCAGGCCCCCGCCACCGGCACGCTGGCCGTCGCCACCCTGGCGCCGACCCAGGCCAAGGGTGCCGATGCCGCCGCCAACATGGTGCCCCGGGGCGGCATGTTCTGGGATGGCCGCGCGGCGACCCTGCAGGCCCAGGCGAACGGCCCGCTGATGGCCCCCTACGAGATGGCGAATACCGACACCGCGACCCTGGCGGCGCATCTGCGCACAGGCTACGGCGCGCGCCTCTCGGCACTTTTCGGGCCGCAGATCCTGAAGGACGACACCCTGCTGGTCGCCGAGGCCGAGTTCGCCCTGGCCCGCTACCAGGTCGAGGATCCGGCCTTCCACCCCTATGACAGCAAGTACGACGCCTGGCTGGCGGGCAAAGCCACCCTGACCCCCGCCGAGGAGCGCGGGCGCGTGCTGTTCAACGATCCGAAGAAGGGCAACTGCGCCGACTGCCACATCGACACCGCCGATGCCGATGGCCGCCCGCCGGTCTTCACCGATTACGAATACGAGGCGCTCGGCGTGCCCCGCAACCCGGCGATCCCGGCGAATGCCGATCCCGGCTGGTTCGACCTTGGCCTCTGCGGGCCGATGCGCGACGATGCCTATGCGAAGCCGCGCGCCAATTGCGGCCTCTTCAAGACGCCCTCGCTGCGCAACGTGGCGACCCGGGGCGCCTTCTTCCACAACGGCGTCTACCACACCCTGCCCGAGGTCGTGCGCTTCTACGTGGACCGCTCTACCGATCCGAAGCTGGTCTACGGGCAGGCCGATCCGAGCGACCTGCCAAAGGACCTGCGCGGCAATCTCGACACCGTGGATCCGCCTTTCGACCGGCCCCTTGGCGCGCAGCCGGCGCTTGAGGAAAGCGAGGTCCGCGACATCGTGGCCTTCCTCGACACCCTCACCGACGGCTGGAGCCCGCCCGCACCGTAAGCCACGGCGGCCCTTGCGCCGCTGGGCGGGAAGGGTACATTCCGCGCTTTCCCCGGCCCCCGGGGGCAGCGCAAGGAAGGCGTCATGGCAAGTGCGAAGAAGGGCGCCCGCTCTCTGGGCGATCTGGAGGATCTGGGTCTGCTGCCCGCCGGGATCACCCCCGCGCTGCAGCAGGTGGCCGACCGCTACGCGATCTCGGTCACCGAATCCCTGTCCGAGACCATCCTGCACGCCGATCCCGAGGGCGCCGTCGCCCGCCAGTACCTGCCCTCGGCCGAGGAACTTTCGGAAACCCCGCAGGAGCTGGACGACCCGATCGGCGATGACGCCCATTCCCCGGTCGCGGGCGTGGTGCACCGCTACGACGACCGGGTGCTGCTGAACCTGCTGAAGACCTGCGCCGTCTACTGCCGCTTCTGCTTTCGCCGCGAAAGCGTCGGGCCGGGGTCGCGCGGCCTCGATTCCGCGCAGCGGGCCGCCGCGCTCGACTACATCCGCACCCATGAGGAGATCTGGGAGGTCATCTTCAGCGGCGGCGACCCCCTGACCCTCTCGCCGCGCCGGCTGGCCGAGGTGCTGGGCGATCTGGCCACGATCCCGCATGTCGGCCTGACCCGATTCCACACCCGCGTCCCCGTCGCCGCCCCCGAGATGGTGAGCGAGGATCTGCTGGACGCGCTGACCGCAGGCCCCACCGCCTTCGTGGTGCTGCACGTCAACCACCCCGACGAGCTGACCGAGGCCGCCTGCGCCGCCATCGCCCGGATCGTCGGGCGGGGCATCCCGATGCTCAGCCAGTCGGTGCTGCTGAAGGGGATCAACGATTCAGAAGAAGTGCTGGGGCGGCTGTTCAAGGCGCTGCTGCGCAACCGGGTGAAGCCCTACTACCTGCACCACGGCGACCTGGCGCGTGGCACCGGGCATTTCCGCACCTCGATTGCCGAGGGGCAGGACCTGATCGAGGCGCTGCGGGCGCACCATTCGGGCCTGTGCATCCCGCATTACGTGCTGGACCTGCCGGGCGGCGCCGGCAAGGTGCCGCTGGCGCGGGGCGCGGTGGTGTCGCAGGACGGCGCCCGCTACCGGATGCGCGACCGGCACGGCGCCTGCCACCCCTATCTGGACGGCGCCGAAGAGCGCTGAGAGAGCAGCCAGAGCAGCGCCGCCAGCGACAGCACCGCCCCCGCCCAGAAGGGCGCGGCGGGGCCGAAACCGCTCCAGAGCGCGCCGGCGGCGACATTGCCCAGCAGCAGCACGCCCCCGGTCACAAGGTTGAAGGTGCCGAAGGCGCTGCCTTTCAGCGCAGGCGGCGTCGCGCCCGCGATCATCGCCCCCAGCAGGCCCTGCGAAAAGCCCATGTGCAGGCCCCAGAACACCGTGCCCAGCAGGAAGGCCCAGACCGAGCCCGACAGCGCCAGCACCACATGCGCCGCCATCAGGAAGCCGAGGCTGAGGATCAGCAACCCCCGCACTCCCGTGCGGTCCGATCTTTTGCCCACCGGGTAGGCCGCAAGCCCGTAGACCGCGTGCATCAGCACCAGCGCCAGCGGCACCCAGGTCGCCGCCATCCCGGCATCCAGCGCCTTCAGCAGTACGAAGGCCTCGCTGAAGCGGGCCAGCATCAGCAGGCTTGCCAGCGCGATCACGCCCCAGACCGCCCGGTTCAGACGCAGCGCCTCGGCCAGGCGGAACGGGGTCTTCGCCTCGGGCCGTGCGGTTTCGGGAACCCGCAGCGCCAGCAGCAGCACCGCCAGCGCCGCCGGGATCACCGCCAGCCAGAAGACGCCCCGGATATTGCCCGCCAGCGCGGCCATGGCCGCGACCGCCAGCAGCGGCCCGGCAAAACCGCCCACCGTGTCCAGCGACTTGCGAAGGCCGAAACTGGCACCGCGGATCCCGGGCGGGGTGACGGCGGCGATGATCGCGTCGCGCGGCGCCCCCCGGATGCCCTTGCCGACCCGATCCACCGCGCGCGCGATCACCACCGTGTCGACACTGGCCGCCATCGGCAGCAGCAGCCGCGACAGCGCCGCCAGCCCGTAGCCCAGCACGGCCAGCTTCTTCGGCCCCGGCCCGTGGTCCGACAGCAGGCCGGCGATGTATTTCGTCGCCGTCGCCACCGCGACCGCCAGCCCCTCGATCGCGCCGATTGCCAGCGCCGAGGCGCCCAGCGTGCCGGCCAGGTAAAGCGGCATCAGGCTCTGGACCATCTCGGAGGAGACATCCATCAGCAGGCTGACCAGCCCCAGGATCCAGACCGGGGCGGGAATACCGGCGGTGCGGCGGCCAGGGAAAAGTCGCATGAAGGCTCCTGCTGCTGTTGCCGGAACCATCGCCTCGCGCCCGGCGGATCGCAATCCCCGGGATCCCGCGCTCTGGCATCCCCGGCCCGGGCACCCTAGCTTGGGTCCCAAAGCCCCCCTGCCCGGACCCGTTCATGCACAGCATCGTCAGCCACCTTCTGCCCACGCTGGAGTCCCTCGGCATCTGGGCCTACTGGATCATCGGCTGCGCCTCCCTGCTGGAGGGCTGGTGGCTGACCGGCGTCATCGTGCCCGGCACGCTGATCGTGGATGCCGGCGGCTCGCTGGTGCGCCTGGGGCAGCTCGATTTCTTCGACCTGGCCTGGTTCGTCGCCATCGGTGCGGTTCTGGGCGGCGAGGCCAGCTGGCATTCCGCCCGCTGGCTTGGCAGCCGGCTGACGGGCCTGTCGCGCAACCGGACCTTCCAGCGCGCCCAAGAGCTGGTGCGCCGGCGCGGCGCCCTGGCCCTGGTGATCGGGCATTTCCTGGGGCCGGTCACCGGCTTTGCCGCCATGGCCGCCGCGCTCTCGGGGATGGCGCGCCGCACCTTCGTGATCTGGAACATCCTCGGCGCCATGATCTACGCGCTGGTCCATGTCGCCATGGGCTATGCCGCCGGAGACATCCTGGCCCGGATCACCCCCTACCTGCCGCGCCTGGTGCTTCCGCTGGGGCTGCTGGCGCTGGTGACGGCGGTGACCTGGATCATCACCCGGCAGATCCGACGCGGCGGACCGGCCCTGCTGGGCTTCATGACCGACCTGCGCCAGCGGTTGTCGGCCTGGCCGCCCACGCGCCACCTGGCCGCGCGGTTTCCGCGCCTCGCCCGGGTCCTGGCCCGCCGGCTGGATCCCGGCCATGGCGGCGGCCTGCTGGCCACCGCGCTGGCGGTGCTGCTGATCTATCTCACCGGCCTCTTCATCGATGGCGCGCTCGACCTGGCGCTGTTCCCCGAGACGGCGGCGCTGGACCATCGGGTCTCGAACCTGGCGCAGGCCTACTGGTCGCCCGTCGGGCTGGCCCTGGCCGGAGCGCTGACCCAGCTGGGCCACGTGCCCGTCTCCACCACCGTCACCCTGGCCGCCATCGCCGGGCTTTGGCTCTGGGGACGGCGCGCCGCCGCCCTGGGCTTTGCCGTCTCGGTGCTGGGCGATGCGCTCACCGTCACGCTGCTGAAGCTCGCCTTTGGGCGTGCCCGCCCCGAGATCGGGTACTTCCTGGAAACCTCCAACAGCTTCCCCTCCGGCCATGCCGCGATCTCGGTCGCGCTTTACGCCAGCCTGTTCCTGGTGCTCTGGAGAGAGCGGCTGATCGGCCCGACCTTCGCCATCGTCGCCGGTGTCGGCACCGCGCTGACCCTCGGGCTGACCCGCGTCTACCTGGTCGAGCACTACCTCTCGGACGTGCTGAACGGCTGGCTGGTCGGGGCGATCTGGATGGTCATCGGCTTCGGCCTGGCCGAGGCGCTGCGCGGGCCTCTGCCATCCCGCAGGCCCCTGCCCCTGCTGGCGCTGCCCGTGGTGCTGGCCGGGCTGGCCGGGGCGATCTGGCTGGGCGCCAGCCACCAGCCGCCGCTGCGCGACCAGCCCGCCCGCGCCGACACAAGCTACGCCGACCTGGCCGGCGCGATCACCGACGGCCGCCTGCCGCTGCAGGTCGTGACCCTGGACGGCGCCGACCTGCCGCCGGTCTCAGTAGTAAGCGAAGGCGCGCCCGCCGCGGCGCTGGCCGCGATCCTGCAGCGCCACGGCTGGACCGAGGTGCCCCGGCCCGGCCTGCAATCGGTCGTCGCGGCACTGCGCCAGGACATCGGCGGGCGGCCCCGCGCCGGCGCCACCGCCGCCTTCGCCTTCCATGCCGCGCGCCCGGCCGACCTGACCCTGCGCAGCGCCGACGGCCACAGCCTGCTGCGGATCTGGCAGGCCGGACGAACCCCGACGGGCGCCCCGGTGCTGGCCCTGGCGCTGGCCCCCGACGGCCCGCTTGAGACCTGGACCCCCGAGGCCGCACAGAACGCGCTGCTGCTGGCGCTCGGCGGTCGCGACCAGCTCCTGCCCCGGCCCGACGCCCGAGGCACCACCGATCTGTTCGGCACGCGCTGGCAAGTCAGCGGTCCGCTGCACCTCCTGCGCCTTCCCGCAACCTGAGGACCCGGCCCCCAGAGGCCAAAGCCCCGGCACCGGCCTGGGCTTTGGCCCGCAGCAGCGCCCCAAATTCGGGCAGCCGGTCAAAGCTGCGTGATCGCACGCCCCGCTCCGTCTCCCGCCGCCCCGCATCCCAAGCCCCCGGGCCCGCGCCCCGCCCCCGGTCCGGTCCGGACCCCGGTCGGGGCCCTGCCCGCAGCGCGCCCCCGGCAAAACCAGTATATATTGGGCCAATGCATTCCACGAATGACATATGAAGGGGCGCGGCGGGCCCCTTTGCTGGGTTCCTCGCCCCCGGGGGCCATCCCCTGCCCCGCCCCGCCCCCGTCGCAGCAGCCGCCGGGCCGGCAGGGCCCTGCCGCCGATCCCCGCACGGCACAGTAGCCCCCCGCGCATTCGCGCATTACGAGTTCCCGGGAGGCTCGGGAAACCTGCGGTTCGCACCCGTCCCGGCCCGACCGGATTTGCAGCACACAGGATCATACATCCATGGATTTCATCAACGCCGCCCTCCTTGGCATCATCGAGGGGATCACGGAATTTCTGCCGATCTCCTCCACCGGCCACCTGATCATCGCCGAGCACTGGCTGGGCGAACGCTCCGAACTCTTCAACGTGGTCATCCAGGCCGGCGCGATCCTGGCGGTGACGCTGATCTACTGGAAACGCATCGTCAGCCTGCTGACCGGCTGGTCCGATCCCGAGGCCCGCGACTATCTTCAGAAGATCATCGTCGCCTTCGTGATCACCTGCGTCCTCGGCCTCATCGTCAAGAAGATGGGCTTCGAACTGCCGACCCGGATCACCCCCGTCGCCTGGGCGCTGGTGATCGGCGGCGTCTGGATGATCCTGGCGGAAACCGTCGCCGCCCGCCTGCCCGACCGCGCCCGGATCACCTGGACGGTGGCCATCGCCGTGGGCATCGCGCAGATCGTCGCCGGAGTCTTCCCGGGCACCTCGCGCTCGGCGACGACGATCTTCATCGCCATGCTGCTGGGCACCTCGAACCGCCCCGCCGCGACCGAATTCGCCTTCCTCGTCGGCATCCCGACCATGTACGCCGCCTCGGGCTTCGAACTGCTCTCGCAGATCAAGGACGGCGGCATCGTGCACGAGGACTGGACGGCCCTGATCGTCGCCGTGGTCTTCTCGACCGTGACCGCCTTCATCGCGGTGAAATGGCTGCTGGGCTTCATCCAGACCCACCGCTTCACCTCCTTCGCGATCTACCGCCTGATCTTCGGCGGCCTGCTGCTGGCGCTTGCCTCCGCCGGCACCCTCGCCTGACCCTGCTCCCCGGGACCGGCTCGTTCATCTGGCCGGAAATATCCCGGGGGAGTCGCGCCCCCGAAGGGGCGCGACGGGGGCAGCGCCCCCGCCTCGACCGGCCACAAGAATTCCCTTGTGCGAATTCATCCTAAGATTGCATAAAGACATCCCAAAGACCCGCTCGGGAGGAGCGCATGGACGTCGTTGCAATCATCCTGTCGGCCCTCGTCGGATCCGCCGTCGGCACCGTATGGTACCGCAGCTTCCGCCAGCAGTGGCGCCTGGCCTCGGGCGTGCCCTGCGACCGGCGCGGCGCCCCGCGCAATGCCCGGGACACCCTGCCGTATTTCCTGGCCTTCCTGACCATGTTGCTGACCGCGATCGTGCTGCACGAGCTGGTGGCGCTGACTCCGATCCACGGCCCCTGGCAGGGGGCGCTGACCGGCGCGCTGCTGGGCCTGTTCCTGGTCACCCCCTGGATGGCCATGTCCTACACCCACGCCATGCGGGCCTGGCGGCTGATCCTGATCGACGGGGGCTACGCGGTGCTGGGGCCGACCGTGATCGGCTTCGTGCTGGGCCTGTTCTGAGGCCCCCCTGGCACGCCAAACAAGAACGGAGGGTCGGCCTCACCCGTTACCCTCCGCCACCCCGATGCTCCCACAGCACCAAGCATGAATTCTTGAAAGGAACGGGCCTTCTGGGCCGTCAGGAGTCTGATTAGACCAGTTCCCGCCGCCGCGCAAATTCCGTTTATCGAAAATTCGACCGGTCCCCCCGCCGGACCTGTGCCTTGGTCGCAGGCCGGCGCGGGCGATTCCCATTGACCGCCTCAGCAAAATCCAGTGAGTGCCCGCCAATCGGGGCAGCCCGGAAGGAGAGAGCTGAAACAGGCCGCGTTCGTACCATGCCAGACGGACATGGCGGCGAAAAAAAATGACAAAGGGGAAGCCTGCAAGGCAGGCTTGGCACATGCGGCATCGTCCGCGGAAACGGGACCCGACTGCCGCCTCCTGCGGGAGGCAGAGCCACAAGACAGGGCCCGGTTTTATAAGGGGAGTCACTTCAATGACGAAAGAGATAATCGTTGTTGCCTACGAGAGCGACGACGACAGCAAGACAGTTCTGGCCTATGCCATCGACAGGGCCAGCAAATCGGGGGCGGCGCTGCACATCGTGCATGTGCTGGAATGGTCGCCCTATTCCTTCCTCACCCCGCAGGAGGTCGAGGAGCGCCACGGCCGCCGCAAGCAGGAAATGGCCCGCGCCCAGGAGGCGATCCTGACCCCGGCGCTGGCGCAATGCACCGCCGCCGGCGTCGAGGCCACCGCCGAGATCCGTTACGGCCAGGTGGTCGAACTGATCCTCGAGATCACCAGGGCCAAGGGCGCGCGGATGATCTGCGTCGGACGCTCCGGCAGCAATTCCATGGCCAGCCGGGTCTTCGGCTCGGTTCCGCTGGGGCTGGCGCAAAGCGCCCCGGTTCCCACCGTCATCGTACCCTGAGCGCAGAGGCAAACCCATGAAGAACCATCTCAAGACCGCCGCACTGGCGGTGCTCTTCTCCGCTGTCGCGGGGGCGGCCTCGGCCGCGGGTCTCGACGAGACCATCAACGACCTGTTCTCGCAATATACCGGCTGGTACGTGGCGCTGATCTTCGCCAACCTGCCGGGCACCAACTTCAGCTGGATCGCCCTGTGGCTGGTGGTGGCCGCCGTGGTCTTCACCATCTATTTCGCCGGGATCCAGTTCAAGGGCTTCCGGCACTCGATCTCCCTGGTGAAGGGGGACTATTCGGACCCCGAGGATGCCGGTGAGGTCAGCCACTTCCAGGCGCTGGCGACGGCGCTCTCGGGCACGGTGGGCCTGGGCAACATCGCCGGGGTCGCGGTCGCCGTGGGCATCGGCGGGCCGGGGGCCACCTTCTGGATGATCCTCGCGGGCCTGCTGGGCATGGCGACGAAGTTCACCGAATGCACCCTGGGCGTGAAGTACCGCAACGAATATCCCGACGGCTCGGTCTCGGGCGGGGCGATGTACTACATCACCAAGGGCTTCAAGGAGCGCGGCATTCCCGGCGGTCCGATCCTGGCGGTGCTGTTCTGCATCTTCACCATCCTCAGCTCCTTCGGGGGCGGCAACATGTTCCAGTCGAACCAGGCCCATGCGCAGCTGGCCAACATCCTGGGCGACTACCCGGGCTGGATCACCGGGCTGGTGCTGGCCATCATCACCTTCATGGTCATCGTCGGCGGCATCAAGTCCATCGCCCAGGTGACCGAGAAGGTCGTGCCCTTCATGGGCGTGTTCTACGTCGGCGTGTCGCTGATCATCATCGCGATGAACTACGACATGATCGGCTATGCCTTCGGTCGCATCTTCGAGGGCGCCTTTACCGGCCTCGGCATCGCCGGCGGCTTTACCGGCGCGCTGATCCAGGGCTTCCGCCGGGCCGCCTTCTCGAACGAGGCGGGCGTCGGCTCTGCCGCCATCGCGCACTCGGCCGTGAAGACCAAGGAACCGATCACCGAAGGCTACGTCGCCCTGCTGGAACCCTTCATCGACACCGTGGTGATCTGCACCATGACCGCGCTGGTCATCGTCATCACCGGGATGCTGCAGGAAGATCCCAGCACCGGCCTTTACGTCTGGAACGCCGAAGCCGGTCGCATCGCCACCCAGGGCGATGTCTCGGGCGTGGCGCTGACCTCGGCGGCCTTCGCATCGGCCTTCAGCTGGTTCCCCTACCTGCTGGCCATCGCGGTGGTGCTCTTCGCCTTCTCGACGATGATCTCCTGGAGCTACTACGGCCTGAAGGCCTGGACCTACCTCTTCGGCGAGAACAAGACCTCCGAGGTGATCTACAAGGTGATCTTCTGCCTGTTCATCATCATCGGTGCGGCGGCGAACCTGGGCCCGGTCATCGACTTCGCGGATGCGATGCTGTTCTCGATGGCGGTGGTCAACGTGATCGCGCTCTACCTGCTGATGCCGATCGTGAAGAACGAGCTGAGCTACTACCTCGCACGGCTGCGCTCGGGCGAGATCAAGAAGTTCAAGTAAGCCCCTGACAGACGCGAAAGGCCCCGGTCCGAAAGGTCCGGGGCCTTTTTCATGTCTGCGGCAGGGCCGGTTGCGGGCCGATCAGTTCCCGATACCCTTGTCGATGAACAGCTTGCCCTGCTTCTGCTTCATCTGGTCCAGCGCCGAGGGTTTCTTCTTCTTGACCCCGAACTGCGGCGTCGTCGGCGCCGGGCGCGCCTTGTCGGCGGTGTCCTGAAGCTTGCGCCGCAACTGGCGCAGCTGGTTCGCATCCTCGTCCTGCTGGGCCTTCAGCGCGTCCGAGCGCGCCTGTGCGGAGCTTGTCGCATTCTCCAGCACCTGCTGGGACGCGACCTCTGCCCCCGCCGCCAGCGGCACGAGGATCAGGGCGGAACACAGCAGGAGGCGCAGCGGATGTCTCATCCCCTTCAGATCGTCCTTTGCGCGATCGCTTTCAAGGGCCTTCGCGTCGCAGGCGGGGGACCGCGCAAACGAAAGGCCCCCGCGTGCGGCGGGGGCCTTCGTCGCGATCCGGAAAGGGATCAGTAGCGGTAGTGCTCCGGCTTGAACGGGCCGTCGACGGTGACGCCGATATAGGCGGCCTGTTCCGGGGAAAGCTTGGTCAGCTTGGCACCGACCTTGGCGAGGTGCAGCGCGGCAACCTTCTCGTCCAGGTGCTTGGGCAGGACGTAGACGTCGTTCTTGTATTCGTCGCCCTTGGTCCAGAGCTCGATCTGGGCCAGCGTCTGGTTGGTGAAGGATGCGGACATCACGAAGGAGGGGTGGCCGGTGGCGTTGCCGAGGTTCAGCAGACGACCTTCGGACAGCAGGATGATGCGCGAGCCCGAGGGCATCTCGATCATGTCCACCTGGTCCTTGATGTTGGTCCACTTGTGGTTCTTCAGCGCGGCGACCTGGATCTCGTTGTCGAAGTGGCCGATGTTGCCGAGGATCGCCATGTCCTTCATCTTGCGCATATGCTCGATGCGGACGATGTCCTTGTTGCCGGTGGTGGTGATGACGATGTCCACATCGGCGATCACGTCTTCCAGCAGCACGACCTCGAAGCCGTCCATGGCAGCCTGAAGGGCGCAGATCGGGTCGGCTTCGGTCACCTTGACGCGGGCGCCTGCGCCTGCCAGCGATGCGGCAGAGCCCTTGCCCACGTCACCGTAACCGCAGACCACGGCGACCTTGCCGGCCATCATCACGTCGGTGGCGCGGCGGATGCCGTCGACCAGCGATTCCTTGCAGCCGTACTTGTTGTCGAACTTCGACTTGGTGACGCTGTCGTTGACGTTGATCGCCGGGAAGGGCAGCTGGCCGTTCTTCGACAGTTCGTACAGGCGGTGCACGCCGGTGGTGGTTTCCTCGGACACGCCCTTGATCTGGTCGCGCACCTTGGTGAACCAGCCCGGGGACTGTTCCATGCGCTTGGCGATCTGCGCCTTGATCACGGCCTCTTCCTCGGAGGAGGGCACCGGGATGATGTCTTCGCCGGCTTCGGCGCGGGCGCCGAGCAGGACGTAGAGCGTCGCGTCGCCGCCGTCATCCAGGATCATGTTCGGGCCGTCCTCGAACTGGAACGACTTGTCGAGGTAGTCCCAGTGCTCTTCCAGGCTCTGGCCCTTGATCGCGAAGACCGGGGTGCCACCGGCGGCGATCGCGGCCGCGGCGTGGTCCTGGGTCGAGAAGATGTTGCACGACGCCCAGCGGACGTCGGCACCGAGCGCCACGAGGGTCTCGATCAGGCAGGCCGTCTGGATGGTCATGTGGAGCGAGCCGACGATGCGGGCGCCCTTGAGCGGCTTGGATTCGCCGAATTCCGAACGGCAGGCCATCAGGCCCGGCATTTCGGTTTCTGCGATGTCCAGCTCCTTGCGACCGTATTCGGCAAGGTTGATGTCTTTGACGATGTAGTCTTGGGTCATCCGTCACTCCACGGGGAAATTTCAAGATTGGCGACAGGGGTAGCACCGCTCCCCAAGGGGGGCAACGCATGGGGCCTGCTTTCCCGGGGTGCTTTGCCACCGAACTGTTAAAAAACCACCGTCCTCTTTGGTATCCCCGTAATTGCAACGGGCATTGGTGCGGCCTAGTCATGATCCCGGAGCACCCGAAGGAGACCCCGATGAAACAACCCCGCGCCTGGCAAAGGATGCTGTCGGGACGCCGGCTGGACCTGCTGGACCCGACGCCGGTCGACATCGAGATCGACGATATTGCCCATGGCCTGGCCTTCGTGGCGCGCTGGAACGGCCAGACGATGGGCGATTACGCCTATTCCGTGGCCGAGCATTCGCTGCTGGTCGAGGCGCTGTTTGCCCGGCTCTGTCCGCAGGCCGGCGCCGCGGAACGGCTGACCGCGCTGTTGCACGATGCCCCCGAATACGTCATCGGCGACATGATCAGCCCGGTGAAGGCCGCCGTGGGCCCGGGGTATTCAGAGCTCGACACCCGGCTGACCGCCGCGATCCACATCCGTTTCGGCCTGCCGGCGGTGACGCCGAAGGGGCTGAAGACGCGCATCAAGAAGGCCGACCGGATCAGCGCATGGATGGAGGCCACTTCGGTCGCGGGTTTCTCGGAGGCGGAGGCGAACCGCTTCTTCGGCAAGCCCGATCCGGCGCTGCTGGAGGGGCTGTCGATCACCCTGCGCCCGCCGGTCGAGGTGCGCCGCGACTTCACCGCCCGCCACGCTGCGCTGCTGGCCCTGACATGAGGCCGCATGTCCGCCGCGCCGGGGCGCTGGACACCGGTGCCATGTCCCGGCTGCTGGCCACGCTGCGGCCTGCGGGGGATCGCCCCACCGCCGCGCAGCTGGGCGCCCTGCTGATCCAGCCGCGCACCCTGCTGCACCTGGCCGAGGACGACACCGGCACGCTGCTGGGGCTGCAATGGATCGAACCCCTGCCCGACCATCCCGACGCCGCCCGCATCGCCACCTTCACCCGACCGGGGCCCGAGGGGCTGGCCATCGGATCGGCGCTGTTCACGCACACCTGCGACGCCGCCCGCGCCGCAGGCTACCTCTGGATCCGGGCCGAGATCCCCGCCACCAACACCGGCGCCCTGGCCTATTACCAGAGCCGGGGCTTCGAAGAGACCTTGCCGACCGGCCCTGACCGGCGGTTCAAACGCTACGACCTTTAGGTAGTTGTGACATGCGGCACGGATTTCTAGCGTAAGTCCGGAGAAGACGCCTTCGGAGGATCCCGCAGATGGAGGATCTCACCCGCATTCCGCCCGACGCCCGGGTGGATTCCACCCTGTCCAAGGGATTGCTGCTGCTGGAGCTTCTGGCGCGGCGCGGCGGTGCCATGGGGGTGTCGGAACTGTCGCGGGACCTGGGCCTGTCCAAGTCGAACGCCTTCCGGCTGCTGCAGACCCTGCGGGTCATGGGCTATGTCCGGCACCGACCCGACAAGCGCTACGAGGCAACGCTGAAAAGCTGGCGCATCGGGCGCCGGGTGGTCGAGGGGCTGAACCTGCGCAGCTTCGCCGCCCCGGCCATGCAGATGCTGTCGCGCGAAACCGGCGAGGCGGTGACCCTGGCGGTGGCCGAGGGGCTGACCATGACCTGCCTCGACAAGATCGAAAGCCGCCAGCCGATCCGCAGCTGGATCCCGGTGGGCGCCGCCGCACCGATCCATGCGGTGGCCACCGGCAAGGCGATCCTGGCCACCGACTGGCCCACCTACCGGGGCCTGCTGGACGGTCAGCTGAGCCGGCACACCGAGCGCACCCTGACCACGCCCGAGGCGCTGGAGGCCGATATCGCCCGCACCATCACCTCGGGCTATGCCATTGATCGCGGGGAATTCCGATCGCGCGTGCATGGCTATGCCGCCGCGATCCGCCTGCCTCAGGGAGAGGCCCTTGGCGCCATCGGCCTGTCGCTGCCCGACCTCAACCTGCCGCCCGATGCCGATGCGCATTTCGGTGCCCTGGTCTGCCGCGCCGCCGCCGAGGTGACGGCCCTGGTGGCCGAGGCCTGAGGCCTCAGCCCTCGGGCGGGCTGACCGGGCCGCCCTGCGCCACCCAGTCGGAAAAGCCGTCCTTCAGATGCGCCGCCTCAAAGCCCATCTCCTGCAACGTTCGCGTCGCCAGCGCCGAACGCCAGCCCGAGGCGCAGTGCAGCACGTAGCGCTTGCCGGCCTGCCCGAAGACTTCGCGGTAATAGGGGCTCTCGGGGTCGACCCAGAATTCCAGCATCCCCCGCGGCGCATGGACCGACCCCGGAATGAAGCCGCTGCGCTGGCGTTCCCGGATGTCGCGAATGTCGACGATCACCAGATCCGGATCGCCGTGGCAGGCGATCAGTTCGGCGGTCCCGATCTCGGTGATCCGGGCGCGGGCATCCGATACCAGCTCTGCGGCGCTGCGCCTTAATCCGACCATGGGAATACCCCCCTCTTCTTGCCCCAATTGTTCCGACATGCGGCACAATTTCCCTGCGCCTGACAGGCCGCCTCCGGCCTCCAGCATAGCGCAGGACCGCCGTCCGGGCACAAAAATCGCCGCCGGGCGGAACCCGGCGGCGCAGATGCCCGGGACCCGACCCGGGACGTGGGGCGCGCAGCCTCAGGAAGGGGCAGAGCCCGCGCGCACCGGGATCATTCCACCTTGCCGGCCAGCAGCGCCGCATTGCCGCCCGCGGCAGTGGTATCGACGCAGAGGTGGCGTTCATGCACCGCATGGCCACGGTCGGGCAGGGCGGTGATCAGCGGCAGGATCGCCCCGGGACGCGCCGCAAGCGCCTGGGCGAAGGCCCGCGCGCTGTCGGCATCCCCCCACCACATCGCCCCCGAGATCCCGCCCAGCGTCTTCAGCTGGGCCGGTTCGACCCGACCACCGGCGGCCACGGCGCAGCCGCCAAGTGCGCGCACGGCGGCCAGCTGGGCCTCTTCCGCGGCCTTCCCCGGCCCCATGCACAGGATCGGGTCGCGGGCGGTCAGGGTCAGGCGGTTCAGCTCTCCGGTCGGACCCGGCATCAGCAGATCCTCGACCACGGCGCCGCCGGGCATCGCCGCCAGGCGGGCGGGCAGGGCCTCTGCCGCACCGGCCCAGGGTTCGGCCAGCTCTGCCGGAGTTTCGGGCGCCCGGAAACGGTCCAGGTAGTTCGGGCCACCCGCCTTGGGGCCGGTGCCCGACAGCCCCTCGCCGCCGAAGGGCTGGGAGCCGACGATGGCACCGATCTGGTTGCGGTTCACGTAGAGGTTGCCGGCATGGACCGCCTCGGTGATTTCCTGGACGCGGGTGTCGATCCTTGTGTGCAGGCCGAAGGTCAGCCCGTAGCCGGTGGCGTTGATCGCCGCGATCACCTTGTCGATCTCGGCGGCCCTGTAGGTGGCGACGTGCAGCACCGGGCCGAAGATTTCACGCTCCAGCGCCTCGATGCCCGGCACCTTCAGCAGGGTCGGCGCGACGAAGGTGCCCTGGGCCGGGGCCTCAAGCGCATGCAGCACCGCGTCCCGCTTCTGGGCGATGTAGCCGGTGATGCCCTGCTGCGCCTCGGCGTCGATCACCGGACCGACGTCGGTGGTCAGGTGCCAGGGATCGCCCAGCGTCAGCTCGTCCATGGCGCCCTTGATCATCTCGATCAGATGGGGGGCGATGTCCTCCTGCACATAGAGGCAGCGCAGCGCCGAGCAACGCTGACCGGCGCTCTGGAAGGCCGAGGCGACGATGTCGCGCACGGCCTGTTCGGGCAGGGCGGTGGAATCGACCACCATGGCGTTCAGACCGCCGGTTTCCGCGATCAGCGGCGCGCCGGGATCCATGGTTGCGGCCATGGCGCGGCGGATGATCTGCGCCGTCTCGGTCGAGCCGGTGAAGGCCACGCCGGCGATCCGCGCATCCGAGGTCAGCTGCGCCCCGACCCTTCCATCGCCGGGCAGCAGTTGCAGGGCGGTGGCGGGCACCCCGGCCTGAAGCAGCAGGCGCACCGCCATGGCGGCGACCAGCCCTGTCTGCTCGGCCGGTTTCGCCAGCACGCCGTTGCCGGCGGCCAGCGCCGCCGCGATCTGGCCGGTGAAGATCGCCAGGGGGAAGTTCCACGGGCTGATGCAGGTGAAGATGCCACGGGCGCGGTCTTCGCGCCGGGCGCCCTCGGCGGCGTAGAAGCGCAGGAAATCGACGGCCTCGCGCAGCTCGCCCACGGCATCGGGCAGCGATTTGCCCGCCTCCCGCGCCAGCACGGCGAAGAAGGCACCGAAGTTCTCCTCGTAAAGGTCGGCGGCGCGGCGCAGCACGGCGGCGCGGTCGTCCGGGCTGGCGGCCCAGGGCGTGGCTGCGGCAATGGCTTCGGCCACGCAGCCCTCGGAGGCCTCTGTGACCTGCGCCACCAGCACGCCGGTCGCAGGGTTCACCACGGGGCGCGCGCGCCCCTCCGGGGTGCCGGCGACCAGCGGCCCGGCATCGGGAATGCGCAGATCGCGCGCGGCATCGAGGGCCGCCAGAACCGTCTCGTCCGTCAGGTCGAAACCGCGCGAATTTAGCCGATCCGCGCCAAAGATCGCATCGGGTTTCACCAGCCCCGCGGGGGCCCTGGCCCGGGCCAGAGCCTCGAACGGGTCGGCGGCGATGGTTTCGGGGGCGACCTCCTCGTCGACGATCTGGTTCACGAAGGAAGAGTTCGCACCGTTTTCCAGCAGGCGGCGCACCAGATAGGCCAGCAGGTCGCGGTGCGCGCCCACCGGCGCATAGATCCGGCAGCGGCCCTTGGTTTCCTTCAGCACGATGTCATGCAGACGCTCGCCCATGCCATGCAGGCGCTGGAATTCGAAGGAGACATCGCCGACCATTTCCAAGATCGCGGCCACGGTATGGGCATTGTGGGTGGCGAACTGCGGATAGATCCGGTCACCATAGCCGATCAGCTTCCTGGCGTTCGCGATGTAGCTGACGTCGGTCGCGGTCTTCGAGGTGAACAGCGTGAAGCCCGGCAGGCCCTCGACCTGCGCATGTTTCATCTCGGTGTCCCAGTAGGCGCCCTTGACCAGACGCACCATGATGCGGCGGTCCAGTTCGGTGGCTAGGGTGTACAGCCAGTCGATGACGAAGCTGGCGCGCTTGCCATAGGCCTGCACCACCACGCCGAACCCGTTCCAGCCGGCCAGGCGTTCGTCGCGCAAAACCGCCTCGATCACCTTCAGCGACAGCACCAGGCGGTCCTGCTCCTCGGCGTCGATGTTCAGCCCCATGCCGGCGGCCTTGGCCTTCAGCGCCAGCTCCAGCACGACCGGCACCAGTTCCCGCAGCACGCGCGCCTCGTCCGAGACCTCGTAACGCGGGTGCAGCGCCGACAGCTTGATCGAGATCCCCGGGTTCGCCTCGACCGAGCCCTTGTCGCAGGCCTTGGCAATGGCATCGATGGCGTCGGAATAGTCCCTGGCATAGCGCGCGGCATCGGCGCCGGTCATCGCCGCCTCGCCCAGCATGTCGTAGCTGTAGGTAAAGCCCATGGCCTCGCGGGTCTTCGCGCGCTCCAGCGCCTTGACGATGGTCTCGCCCAGCACGAACTGGCGGCCCATCTCCTTCATGGCGCGGCCCACGGCCGAGCGGATCACCGGCTCGCCCAGGCGCCGGACGGCGCCGCGCAGGGTCGAGGCCATGCCGGGACGTTCATCCTCCAGAACCTTGCCGGTCAGCATCAGCGCCCAGGTCGAGGCATTGACCAGAGGAGAGGAGGCCTTGCCGACATGGGCCGACCAGTCGGAGGGGGCGATCTTGTCCTCGATCAGCGCATCGATGGTCAGCTTGTCCGGCACCCGCAGCATGGCCTCGGCCAGGCACATCAGCGCCACGCCCTCGCGGGTCGAGAGGCCGTATTCGCCCAGGAAATGTTCCATCAGGGTGGGCTTCTGGCTCGAGCGGATCTTGCGCACGTAATCGGCGGCGCGATGCGACATCATCTGCCGTGCGGCGGGGCTCAGCGCGGCCTGCGCCACCAGGCGCTCCAGAACCTTGGTTTCGTCGGCATATTTGGCGGGGCCCTGCAGGGCATCAAACTTCGGCTCGATCATCGCAACACCTCCGGGATCTGAATTGACATTTAGCGAATTCCGCATGGCCCTTTCGCCCAAAGGTTGGCAGATTGATGGGCAGAAGAACTTATTTTGGGAGGCCTTTCAGGCGATGAGCACAGATGACCTCGACTCGACGGACCGAAAGATCCTGAACGCACTGATCGACAACGCCCGCCTTCCCATTGCCGAACTCGCGCGCAAGGTCGGCCTGTCGAAAACACCGGTGGCCGCCCGGGTCCGCAGCCTGGAAGAGCGCGGCTTCATCACCGGCTACCGCGCGGTGCTCTCGCCGATCCGGCTGGGGCTGACCCATGTGACCTTCGTGGAAGTGCGCATGTCGGACACGCGGGAGAAGGCGCTGTCGGATTTCAACGCCGCGGTGAAGCGCATCCCCGAGGTGGAGGAATGCTACATGATCGCCGGTGGATTCGACTACCTTCTGAAAGTTCGGACCCGAGACATCACGGAATACCGCCAGGTGATGGGCGAAAAGCTGTCGGCCCTGCCCCATGTCAGCGCCACCTCGACCTTCGTGGCCATGGAATCGGTGCTGGAAAACTCCGCCCCGCAGCTTTGACAGCGGGATTTCGCCCCTGTCGGGGCGAAGCCTCCGGCGGGGATATTTCTGGCCAGATGAAAGAGCCGGCCCCGCCCCGAAGCCATCCGAACCCCTCATTTTCTTGTTCCAAATACCTCGGGGGGATCGCGCGGCACGCGCGATGGGGGCAGAGCCCCGTCTTTTTGCAATGTTTGCAATATGAACAAATATCGCATAGTGCGCAAAATAGCTGGACGGGACCGGCAGCCCGGGCGTATCCACGCCGCCAGAGAAGGAGGCTCCACATGGACAAGACCGTTTCCGGCCTGGCAGAGGCCGTATCTGGGATCGGCGATGGTGCCACGGTGATGATCGGCGGTTTCGGGGGCGCAGGGAACCCGATCGAACTGATCCACGCGCTCATCGACGCCGGCCCGAAGAACCTGACCGTCATCAACAACAACGCCGGCAACGGCCAGATCGGCATCGCCGCGCTCATCGATGCGGGCATGGTGAAGAAGATGATCTGCTCGTTCCCGAAAAGCTCGGATCCGCGGGCCTTCACCGACCGCTACCTGGCCGGCGAGATCGAGCTGGAGCTGGTGCCCCAGGGCACCCTGGCCGAGCGCATCCGCGCCGGCGGCGCCGGCATCCCCGCCTTCTACACGCCGACCTCCTACGGGACGGAACTGGCGGACGGCAAACCCATCGGCGAATTCGATGGCCGTCCCTATGTGCAGGAGCGCTGGCTGAAGGCCGATTTTGCCCTGATCAAGGCCGAGGTCGCCGACACCATGGGCAATCTGACCTACCGCATGGCGGCGCGCAACTTCTCGCCGCTGATGGCGACGGCGGCCGCGACCACCATCGTGCAGGCCACCAGGGTCGTCGCCCCCGGCGGCATCGACCCCGAGCAGGTGATCACCCCCGGCATCTTCGTGAACCGGATCGTCGAAGTCACCGAGCCGAAACAGGAAGAAGACCTCATCCGTGCGGGGGCCAGCTATGCTTGATGATCTGAAACTCTCCAACGCCCAGATCGCCTGGCGCGCCGCGCAGGACATTGCCGACGGCGCCTATGTGAACCTCGGCATCGGCTTCCCGGAGATGGTGGCACAGTACACCGTCGAGGGTCGTACCCCGATCTTCCACACCGAGAACGGCATCCTGAACTTCGGCCAGGCGCCCGCGCCGGGTGAAGAGGACTGGGACATGATCAATGCCGGCAAGAAGGCGGTGACGCTGAAGCCCGGCGCCTCGTTCTTCCACCATGCCGACAGCTTTGCCATGGTGCGCGGCGGCCATCTGGACGTGGCGATCCTGGGCGCGCTTCAGGTCGCCCAGACGGGCGATCTGGCGAACTGGCGCGTCGGCAACAAGGGCGTGCCGGCCGTCGGCGGCGCGATGGACCTGGTGCACGGTGCCAAGCGCGTCGCGGTGCTGACCGATCACGTCACCAAGAAAGGCGAGCCGAAGCTGGTCGAGAGCTGCACCTTCCCGCTGACCGGCGTGGCCTGCGTGACCCGCATCTACACCTCGCTGGCGGTGGTCGACATCGAGGATGGCCATTTCGTGCTGCGCGAGAAACTGGCCGGGATCTCCATGGAAGACCTGCAATCCGTCACCGGTGCGCCGCTGCACACCGATGGCGAGGTGGGCGATCTGATCGTCCCCGCGCTCTGATCTGACAGGATGCGTCCGGGCGCCCCCACGAGGGAGCCGCCCGGACGCCGCCCGGCTTGCGCCGGGACGGCCCCGCGGCCCGCGCGGGTCCAGATTTCCAACCGGTTCAGCCCGAGGAACACCTTCATGACCGAAGTCTATATCTGCGACTACATCCGCACCCCCATCGGCCGTTTCGGCGGCACGCTGGCCACGGTGCGCGCCGACGACCTGGGCGCCATCCCCCTGAAGGCGCTGATGGAACGCAACCCCTCTGTCGACTGGGAAGCCGTCGACGACGTGATCTACGGCTGTGCCAACCAGGCCGGCGAGGACAACCGCAACGTCGCGCGCATGTCCTCGCTGCTGGCCGGCCTGCCCGTCTCCGTCACCGGCACCACGATGAACCGCCTCTGCGGGTCGGGCATGGATGCGATCATCACCGCCGCCCGGGCCATCAAGGCCGGCGAGGCCGATCTGATGATCGCCGGCGGCGTCGAGTCGATGTCGCGCGCACCCTTCGTCATGCCCAAGGCCGAGAGCGCCTTTTCGCGCAACAACGCCGTCTACGACACCACCATCGGCTGGCGCTTCGTCAACCCGCTGATGAAGAAGCAGTACGGCGTCGATTCCATGCCCGAGACCGGCGAGAACGTCGCCGAGGACTTCAACATCTCGCGCGAGGACCAGGACCTGTTTGCACTGCGCAGCCAGGACAAGGCCGCCGCCGCCATTGCCTCGGGGCGGCTGGCGAAGGAGATCGTCCCGGTCTCGATCAAGCGGCGCAAGCAGGATGACCTGATCTTCGACACCGACGAGCATCCCCGCGCCTCGACGCTGGAGAAGCTGGCGAAACTGCCGACCCCGTTCCGCGACGGCGGCAGCGTGACGGCCGGCAATGCCTCGGGCGTGAACGACGGGGCGGCGGCGCTGATCCTGGCTACGGCAGAGGCCGCGCAGAAATACGGCCTGACCCCGATCGCCCGCGTGCTGGGCGGCGCCACCGCCGGCGTTCCGCCGCGGATCATGGGCTTTGGTCCCGCGCCGGCCTCAAAGAAGCTGATGGCGCGTCTGGGCCTGAAGCAGGAGGACTTCTCGGTCATCGAGCTGAACGAGGCCTTTGCCAGCCAGGGCCTGGCGACGCTGCGCGATCTCGGGATTGCCGATGACGATGCCCGCGTGAACCCCAACGGTGGTGCCATCGCCCTGGGCCACCCGCTGGGCATGTCGGGGGCCCGCATCACCGGCACCGCCGCGCTGGAGCTGAAATCCGGGCAGAAGTCCCTCTCGACCATGTGCATCGGCGTGGGCCAGGGCATCGCGGTGGCGCTGGAAGGCGTCTGAGCCCGCCGAAACACGGACCGAAGGGCGCCCCCGGTGGGCGCCCTTATGCTTTCATCTTTCCCCAAATATGCCTGCGTCACCATCGGTGCGGGCACGCGGCCGGGGCAGGGGGCTCTGCCCCCGCGCCTAGCGGCGCTCCCCCGGGATATTTATGGCCAGATGACGGGACGCCCGTCGCGCAAGGACCGAGGCGTGCCGCTTCGGGGCTTTCCTGCAAGGCAAGGCTATGCTTTGTCGGGGGCAAATCAATTCCGGAGGTATGCCCCATGAAAACCCGCGCCGCCGTCGCCTTCGAGGCGAAGAAACCGCTCGAGATCGTCGAGATCGACCTGGAGGGTCCCAAGGAGGGCGAAGTCCTGGTCGAGATCATGGCCACCGGCATCTGCCACACCGATGCCTACACGCTGGACGGGCTGGACAGCGAGGGCATCTTCCCCTCCGTGCTGGGCCATGAGGGCGCGGGCGTCATCCGCGCCGTGGGCCCGGGCGTGAAATCGGTGAAGCAGGATGACCACGTGATCCCGCTTTACACGCCGGAATGCCGCCAGTGCAAATCCTGCCTCTCGGGCAAGACCAACCTGTGCACCGCGATCCGTGCGACCCAGGGCAAGGGCGTGATGCCCGATGGCACCTCGCGCATGTCCTACAAGGGCGAGACGATCTATCATTACATGGGCTGCTCGACCTTCTCGAACTTCATCGTGCTGCCGGAGATCGCGGTCGCGAAGATCCGCGAGGATGCGCCCTTCGACAAGGCCTGCTACTGCGGCTGCGGCGTGACCACCGGCGTCGGCGCGGTGACCCATACCGCCAAGGTGACCCCCGGCGCCAATGTCGTGGTCTTCGGCCTGGGCGGCATCGGCCTGAACGTGATCCAGGGCGCGCGCATGGTCGGCGCGGACAAGATCATCGGCGTGGACATCAACGATTCCAAGGCGGAATGGGGCAGGAAGTTCGGCATGACCGACTTCGTGAACCCCACCAAGATCGACGGCGACATCGTCAGCCACCTGATCGCCATGACCGATGGCGGGGCCGATTTCACCTTCGACTGCACCGGCAACACCACCGTCATGCGCCAGGCGCTGGAAGCCTGCCACCGCGGCTGGGGCGTTTCCACCGTGATCGGCGTGGCGGAAGCGGGGAAAGAGATCTCCACCCGTCCGTTCCAGCTGGTGACTGGCCGCGTCTGGAAGGGCTCTGCCTTCGGCGGCATGAAGGGGCGGACCGACGTGCCGAAGATCGTCGACTGGTACATGAACGGCAAGATCGAGATCGACCCGATGATCACCCACGTCCTGACGCTGGAAGAGATCAACAAGGGCTTCGACCTGATGCATGCCGGGGAATCGATCCGCTCGGTGGTGGTGTTCTGATGGAGACGGTTTCCACCAACAAGGCCTTCGGCGGCACCCAGGGTGTCTACAAGCACGCCTCTGCCGTCACCGGGACCGAGATGACCTTTTCGGTCTACGTGCCCCCGCATGCGGAAGGCGCGAAACTGCCGGTGGTCTGGTACCTCTCGGGCCTGACCTGCACCCATGCCAACGTCACCGAGAAGGGCGAATTCCGCGCCGCCTGCGCCGAGCTGGGGCTGATCTTCGTGGCCCCCGACACCAGCCCCCGCGGCGAGGGCGTGGCGGATGACCCGGAGGGTGCCTACGACTTCGGCCTGGGTGCCGGGTTCTACGTGAACGCCACCGAGGCGCCCTTTGCGACCCATTACCGGATGCGCGACTACATAGAGCAGGAGCTTCCGGCGCTGATCGCGGCGGAATTCCCCGCCGACATGGAGCGTCAGTCGATCATGGGTCACTCCATGGGCGGCCACGGGGCGCTAACCATCGGACTGCGCAACACCGGGCGGTTCAAGGCGATCTCGGCCTTCGCGCCGATCGTCAGCCCGCTGAACTGCCCCTGGGGCGAGAAGGCGCTGAGCGGCTACATCGGCACCGACAGGGCCAAGTGGCGCGAATACGATGCCTGCGCGCTGATCGAGGACGGGGCACGGATGCCCTCGGGCCTGCTGATCGACCAAGGCACGGCCGACGGCTTCCTGGAAAACCAGCTGAAGCCCGAATTGCTGGAGGCTGCCTGCCGTGCGACCTGGCAGCCGACGACGGTGCGGATGCAGGAGGGTTACGACCACTCCTACTACTTCATCTCGACCTTCATGGCCGAGCATCTGGCCTGGCACGCGGAACGGCTGAAGGCCTGATCGCGCCCTCCCGGAAACGACAAAGGCAGGCCCTGCGGCCTGCCTTTTTTCATGGCCCTGATCGGAAGGATCAGCGCGGCGAGCGCTTGGCCAGGATCCGTTGCAGCGTCCGGCGGTGCATGTTCAGACGCCGCGCGGTTTCCGAGACGTTACGGTCGCACAGCTCGTAGACGCGCTGGATGTGTTCCCAGCGGACGCGGTCCGCGCTCATCGGGTTTTCCGGCGGCGGCGGCAGCTCATCCTCGGTCGAGAGCAGCGCATTGACGATATCGGTCGCATCGGCGGGCTTCGAGAGGTAGTCGGTGGCACCGATCTTCACGGCGGCAACGGCGGTGGCGATGGCGCCATAGCCGGTCAGCACCACGATGCGGCAATCGGGGCGGCGTTCGCGCAGCACTTCCACCACATCAAGCCCGTTGCCGTCTTCCAGCCGCAGGTCGCAGACCGCGTAGGCCGGGGAACGGGTGGAGGCGATGGCCTTGCCCTCGGCGACCGTCTCGGCGGTCATCACGTCGAAGCCGCGCTTCTCCATGGCCTTGGCAAGGCGCCGCAGGAAGGGTTCGTCATCGTCGAGAAGAAGCAGGCTCTTGTCTTCTCCGATTTCGCCCAATTCCGTCATCTTCACTGTCTCCGCTTCGGCCGTCGATCGCCCGCAGTTCTGCCGCAAGCTTTCGAAACCATTAATGCGGACGCCGGGTTAGGTCAAACCGGCAGGCGCGGCATTGGCGCATTCGGCGCGTTAACCCGCCTTGTCGAGAAAGCAGGAAACGCGATCTGCCATTTCTTCCGCCGTTTCCTCGCGGCGGAAGAAGTCGACGAAACCCCGGCCCGGCAGCACCAGGTAGCTGAAGGTCGTGTGATCGACCAGGTAGTCGTCCGCCGCCGCGCCGGCCTCGGGGGGATGGATCTTGTAATACACCCGGTAAGCGCGGGCGGCATTGCGGATCTGCTCGGGCGTGCCGGTCAGGCCCAGCAGGCGCGGGTGCAGGTAATCGGTGAAATCGGCCAGCTGAGGGGCCGTATCGCGCGCCGGATCGACCGAGATGAAGACCGGTTTCACGATCCGGCCCCGTGCCTCCAGCAATGCGACCGCCGCGACATTGCGCGCCAGATCCATCGGGCAGACATCGGGACAGTAGGAATAGCCGAAGTAGAGCAGGGCGGGCCGGTCGATCACTTGGGCCTCGCTCACCTCGGCGCCGGTTTCGTCCAGCAGGGTGAAGGACCCACCGATCTGCTCGGTGCCGCCGGCGATCCTGCCTGTCCGGCAGGCAGCCAGCGCGTCGTCGCCGCCGGGTCGCGTCGCGTACCAGGTGCCGCCCAGCAGCCCGCCCATGGCGATGACGGCGGCAATGGCATAGAGGCGCTGCATGACGGATCCCCGCGACGCCCCGTCGGATTGCGGGGCCTGCCCCTTAGACCTATCAATCGGAGACGTGATTGCAATCCATAGTTGGGTTGCAGGAAGGAAGTGCCCATGCCCGACAGCCCCAGCCCCTCCCAGAAGGACCTGCCGATCCAGACTGGCCAGCACCGCGGCAACTGGATCCGCCTGCGCACGCTGATCCTGCTGCGCTGGATGGCGATCACCGGCCAGCTTTCGGCGCTGTTCGTGGCCGAGCAGGTCTACCAGCTGAACCTCGAATACGGGCTGTGCTTCCTGGTGGTCGGGATCTCGGTCATCGGCAATATCGTCGCCAGCTTCGTCTTCCCCGAAAGCAAGCGCCTGTCGGAGGCCGAGAACCTGCTGATGGTGCTCTTCGACCTGTTCCAGCTCTGCGCGCTGCTCTATCTCTCCGGCGGGCTCAACAACCCGTTCTCGATCCTGCTGGTGGGGCCGGTGACGGTCTCGGCAGCCGCGCTTTCGGCGCGTTCGACGATCTTCGTCGGCTCCATGGCGATCATCCTGGTCACCCTGCTGACGGAATTCCACTTTTCGCTGATCACCCGGGACGGGCTGCTGTTGCAGGTCTCGGACGTGTTCCTGTTCGGCAACTGGCTGGCGATCGTCATCGCGATCATCTTCCTCGGCATCTATTCCCGCTGGATCGCGACCGAGATGCACGCCATGTCCGACGCCCTCCAGGCCACCCAGATGGCCCTGTCGCGCGAGCAGAAGCTGACCGACCTGGGCGGTGTCGTCGCCGCCGCCGCGCACGAGATGGGCACGCCGCTGGCCACCATCAAGCTGACCTCCGCAGAGCTGATCGAAGAGCTGGAAGACCATCCCGAGCTGCAGGAGGACGCCCGGTTGATCCGCGCCCAGGCCGACCGCTGCCGCGACATCCTGCGCTCCATGGGGCGGGCCGGGAAGGACGACCTGATGATGCGGCGCGCGCCGCTCTCGACCGTGATCGAGGAGGCGGCGGAGCCGCATCGCGACCGTGGCAAGCTGATCGAGTTCCTGCATGGTGACGGGGACGACCTGCCGCCGATCATCCTGCGCCAGCCCGAGCTGATCCACGGGCTGCGCAACCTGGTGCAGAACGCGGTGGATTTCGCCACCACCACGGTCTGGGTGGAAAGCAGCTGGGACGACCGGCAGATCACCGTGCGGATCATGGATGACGGCCCGGGCTTTGCCCCGACCGTGCTGGGCCGCATCGGCGATCCGTTCATGCGCCGGCGCCGCAGCAGCGTCGAACGCTCCGCGCGCCCCGAATACGAGGGGATGGGACTGGGCCTGTTCATCGCCAAGACCCTGCTGGAACGCACCGGGGCCGAGCTGATCTTTGCCAATGACGAGGGCGACGGCGGCGCCGTGGTCCAGGTCACCTGGCCGCGCCGCAAGATCGATGCGGAAACCGGGGAAAATGCCATTCCCTGGCAAAAGAACAGCCCGATCACCCATTGAAGGTTCCATTTTAACAATTCACCCCGTTCCGGTTGCGAGAACGGGGTGTTTCATTAATCAATATTTTACCTTCGGTTCAGAATGCTGTTTACACTTCGGCAGGAGAGAACGCGTGTTTTTCATGACGGGATCCGACATGACCGGGATCACTCCCTCGGCGCTCCTGCTCGCGATTGTGTTCGGCCTGCTGATGGCCGGGGCATGCCTGGTGATCCTTGGCGGGGTCGGACGGCGCACGCTGTCGCGGGAGGAAGAGCCGGGAGACCTGCCCGAGGCGCCGACCGCCTCGGTGTTCATCTTTGACGAGCAGCACCTGGTCAGCCTGCCGCGCGACTGGCAGGCGCTGCTGGACAGCGAACCCCAGGACACTTCGGACTGGACGCGGCTGCGCGGCCTTCTGGCGCCGCGCTTTCCCGGCCTGCCCGAGCAGCCGGAAGTGCCCGGCGGCAAGAGTTTCGCGCGCCTTGATGCCCGGCCCGCCGGCGACCGGGCCGTGCTGCGGCTGCGCCAGAGCGGGCGAAACCTGCGCCTGACCCTGTGCGAGGCCAGTCCCGCCACCGTCGTCGACCGTCATCTTTCGGTGCTGCGGACCCGGCAGCTGGACAGCCTGGACACCGTGCTGGAGGACCTGCCGATCCCAAGCTGGAGCGTCGACGGGCAGGGGGCCATCGTGCGCCGCAACGCCGCCTACCGGGCGCTGGAAAGCCGGATCTCGGGCGCCGAAGAGCTGACGGCGCCCCTGGTGCGCGGCGCCGAGGAGGGCGGCGACCGGCCGGAATTCACCTATCGCGTCATGCTTGATCCCCGGGGCCGGATGCCGGAGCGCTGGCTGGATGTCTCGGCGCGGCGCAACGGCGATGGCTGGGATTGCGCGGCGCAGGATGTCACCGCCCTGGTCAAGGCCGAGGTCGCGCAGCGCAACTTCGTGCAGACCCTCACCAAGACCTTCGCGCAGCTTTCCACGGGCCTGGCGATCTTCGACCGCGACCGCCAGCTGATCCTGTTCAACCCGGCGCTGGTCGACCTGACCGCGCTGTCGCCGGAATTCCTGACCGGCCGTCCGGCGCTGTCGCAGTTCTTCGACCACCTGCGCGACCGCCAGATCATGCCGGAACCGAAGAACTACGCTTCCTGGCGTGAACAGATCAACGCGCTGGTCTCGGCTGCTGCCGATGGCCGCTACCAGGAAACCTGGAGCCTGCCCAACGGCGCCACCTACCGGGTCACCGGGCGGCCCCATCCGAACGGCGCCATCGCCTTCCTGTTCGAGGACATCACCGACGAGATCGCCATCACCCGCCGCTTCCGCCAGCAGCTTTCGCTGTCGCAATCGGTGCTGGACGCGATGACAGACTCCATCGTGATCTTCGATGCCCAGGGCATGATGAGCTATTGCAACGCCGCCTACCGGCGGATGTTCGGCCTGACGCCCGAGGACGATCTTTCGGACATCTCGGTGCGTGATGCCCATGACACCTGGAGCCGCCGGGCCGCCGGAGCCCAGGGCCTGGATGAGCTGATGAGCCGCGTGCTGGGCCGTTCGGGGCGCGAGACCTGGCATGGCACCGCCCGGCTGAAGGACGCCGGAGAGGTTTCCTGCAGCGCCCTGCCGCTGGTCTCGGGCGCCTGCATGGTGACCTTCGGACGCGGCCCGCAGGCCCTGCCCGCCCCGCTGGCCGAGCGCCCGGAACAGCCCGCCACCGACCCGTCCGAGGCCCAGGCGGCCCAGTGACCCCCAGCGCCCCTGCGCGTGAGCGCAAAAGGGCGCACACAACTCCGCGGGGTCGGGAAGTTCGGCTTGCGGCGCGGGTGCCGCGCGTTACATTCGCGCAATGAGCCGTGCCACTTTCGACCTCCTGCTGCCCGATCCCGACGCCACCTGCCAGCTGGCCCAGCGCCTGGCGCCGCTGCTGCGGCCCGGCGACGTGCTGCTGCTGTCCGGCGGCATCGGCGCCGGCAAGACCCATTTCGCCCGCAGCCTGATCCAGGCGCTTCAGGACGAACCCGAGGACGTCCCCTCGCCGACCTTCACCATCGTCCAGGAATACGAGACCTCGGCCGGTCCGCTGTGGCATGCCGACCTCTACCGCCTGGGCGATCCCGCCGAGGCCGTCGAACTGGGACTGGAGGACGCCTTTACCGAGGCGATCTGCCTGATCGAATGGCCCGACCGGCTGGGCAGCCTGGCCCCCGCCGATGCCTGGCACCTGGACTTCACGCCCACCCCCGAGGATGGCCGCACCCTGACCCTAGACCTGCCCGCCCGCGCCGCCCCCCTTCTGAGAGAGATCCTGGCCCATGACTGACCGATCCGCGCTCAAGCAGACCTTCCTGGCCGGAACCGACTGGGCCGGTGCGCAGATCCGCCCCCTGGCCGGCGATGCCTCGATGCGCAAATACGACCGGCTGACCCGGGCCGACGGCAGCACCGCCGTGCTGATGGATGCCCCCCCGGAAAAGGGCGAGGACGTGCGCCCCTTCCTGCGCATCGCCAACCACCTGACCGGCATCGGCCTGTCGGCCCCGCAGATCCTGGCCGGCGACCCCGAGCGGGGCTTCCTGCTGCTCGAGGATCTGGGCGATGCCCTCTATGCCCGCGCCGTGGCCGCCCACCCCGAAAGCGCGCCGCTGCTTTACGGCGCGGCGGTGGATGCGCTGCAGGTGCTGCACACCCAGCCGATGCCGGTCGACCTGCCGCCCTACGATCCGCCGCTGATGACCCGCCTCGCGGCGCTGGCCTACGAATGGTACGTTGCCGGCGCCACAGACCGCACGCCCTACACGATGACCGCCTTCTCGGCGGATTTCCTGCCGCGCCTGTCGCGGGCCACCGGGATGCCCTCGGTCGTGATCCTGCGCGACTTCCACGCCGAAAACCTGCTCTGGCTGCCCGAGCGCGAAGGCCCCGCCCGGGTCGGCCTGCTGGACTTCCAGGATGCGCTGATGGGCCATCCGGCCTATGACCTCGTCTCGCTGCTCCAGGATGCGCGCCGCGATGTCCCCGAAGAGCTGGAAGCGCAGATGATCGCCCGCTTCACCGCAGCCTCGGGTCATGACCCCGAGACGTTCCGGCTGGCCTACGACATGCTGGGGGTGCAGCGGAACCTGCGCATCCTCGGCGTCTTCGCGCGGCTCTGCATGGCCCATGGCAAGCCGCATTACGTCGATTTCATCCCCCGCGTCTGGGGCTACCTGCGCCGCACGCTGGAACGCCCCGGCCTGGAAGAGATCCGCGCCCGGCTGGTCGCCGACCTGCCCGAACCCACGCCCGAGGTCCTGGACCGTCTGAAAGAGAAATGCGCGACACGCCCCTTGCCCTGATGCTGTTCGCTGCCGGTCACGGCACGCGGATGCGCCCGCTGACCAACAGCCGTCCGAAACCGCTGATCGAGGTCGCGGGCCGTCCCCTGATCGCCCATGCGCTGGACCAGACCCGTGATCTGGCGCTGCCCCGCACCGTCGCCAATGCCCATTACCTTGGCGACCAGATCGCGGCCCATTTCGCCGGTACACCCGTGCAGGTCAGCCCCGAGGCCGCGCTGCTGGACACCGGCGGCGGGCTGCGCCACGCCCTGCCGCTGCTGGGCGAGGGGCCGGTCTTCACCCTCAACACCGATGCGGTCTGGAAGGGACCGGCGGCGCTGTCGCTGCTGGCGCGCCACTGGGACCCGGCGCGAATGGATGCGCTGCTGCTGGGCATCCCGCCGGCAAACGCCATCGGCCATGCCGGGCAGGGGGATTTCACCCCCGATGCCGAAGGTCGCATCACCCGGGGCCCCGGTCTGATCTATTCCGGCGCCCAGATCACCACCACGCAGGACCTTGCCGCGATCCCCGAGACCGCCTTCTCTCTCAATGCCGTGTGGGACCGGATGATCGCCCGCGGGCGCCTGTTCATCCTGCCCTACCCGGGCCTGTGGTGCGATGTCGGCCGCCCCGAGGCGATCTCCCTCGCCGAAGAGATGCTGAGCGCCGATGTTTGAGCCCTCCGACCGTCCCCGTTTGTTCGGCCTTGCCCCCGGCGCGGACTTTCCCGCCGACCTGCTGAAGGGGCTTCTGGAACGAATGAAGAACCGCCCGCCGCAGGACCTGGCGCGGGTGGAACTTGTGGTGAACACCCGCCGGATGGCGCGTCGCATCCGGGGCCTGCTGGACACCGGCCCGGCGCTGCTGGTGCCGCGCATCCGCCTGCTGACCGACCTGCACTGCGCCGAACCCGTGCCGCCCGCGATCTCGGGCATCCGCAGGCGGCTGGAACTGATCCGGCTGATCTCGGCGCTGCTGGACGCGGAACCCGACCTGGCGCCGCGCGCCGCGCTTTACGACCTGGCCGACAGCCTCGCCAAGCTGCTGGACGAGATGCAGGGCGAGAAGGTCTCGCTTGACGATATCCGCAACCTCGATGTGACCGACCTTTCCGGACACTGGGCGCGGACGCAGAAGTTCCTCTCCATCGTCGGGGGGCTGGATACCGACCGCGAGGCCCCCGATCCCGAGGAACGCCAGCGCAAGGTGGTCGAGGCGCTGATCCGCGAATGGGAGGTCAACCCGCCCCGGCACCCGGTGCTGCTGGCGGGCTCCACCGGGTCGCGCGGGGCGACGCACCTGCTGATGCAGGCGGTGGCGCGGCTGCCGCAGGGCGCGGTGATCCTGCCGGGCTACGACTTTCACCAGCCGGACCGGATCTGGTCGCAGCTGGATGATGCCCTCACCGCCGAGGATCACCCCCAGTACCGTTTCCGCAAGCTGATGACCGGACTCGGGCTGGAGCCTTCGGAGGTGCAGGACTGGCACCCGGCCACCACCGGCCCGGCCCAGCGCAACCGGCTGATCTCGCTCGCGCTGCGGCCCGCGCCGGTCACCCACCAGTGGCTGGAGGAAGGCCCCGATCTGGGCGATCTGATCCCCGCGACCGAGGGGGTGACGCTGCTCAAGGCGCCCTCGCCCCGGGCCGAGGCGATGGCGATTGCCCTGCGGATGCGCGAGGCCGCCGAGACCGGCCAGACTTGCGCCCTGATCACCCCGGACCGGCAGCTGACCCGGCAGGTCAGCGCGGCGCTGGGGCGCTGGGGGATCACGCCGGACGACTCCGCCGGGATCCCCTTGCAGGTGACGCCCCCGGGCCGCTTCCTGCGGCAGGTGGCACAGCTGCTGATCGCGCCGCCCACGGCGGTGGAACTGCTGACCCTGCTGAAGCACCCGCTGGCGCATTCTGGCACCGGGCGGGGCCGCCATCTGGGCCTGACCCGCCGGCTGGAGCTGTACCTGCGCCACAAGGGCCGCCCGCGCCCCACCCCCGAAGACATCCGCGCCTTCGCCGCAACCGAGCGGCTTCAGGACGTTGCCCCGCGCTGGGCCGACTGGATCTGCACCCATGCCTTCGGCGCGGCCGCCCCCGCGCCGGAACCTCTGGACGACCGGGTCACCGACCACATGGCCCTGGCCGAGGTGCTGGCGCGCGGCTGCCTCGACGAAACGGGCAGCGGTGACCTCTGGACCCGCGACGCAGGCGAGGAAGCCCAGCGCGTCATGTCCGCCCTGGTCGAGGACGCCCCCCATGGCGATGCCTTCGCCGCGCGCGATTACACCGATCTGGTGGGCGCCATCATCTCGGGCGGAGAGGTGCGCAACGCCGATGAACCGCATCCGGGCCTGCTGGTCTGGGGCACGCTGGAAGCCCGCGTGCAGGGCGCCGATCTGGTGATCCTGGGTGGGCTGAACGAAGGCTCCTGGCCCGAGGCACCGAAACCCGACCCCTGGCTGAACCGCCAGATGCGCCAGCAGGCGGGCCTGCTGCTGCCGGAACGCAACATCGGCCTCTCGGCCCACGATTTCCAGCAGGCGGTCGCGGCACGCGAGGTCTGGCTGTCGCGCTCCATCCGCTCGCAGGATGCCGAGACCGTCCCGGCGCGCTGGCTGAACCGCCTGACCAACCTGCTGAGCGGCCTGCCCGAAAGCGGCCCCGCCGCGCTGAAGCAGATGGAGGCGCGCGGCAACCGCTGGCTCTCGCTCGCCCGTCAGGTCGAGACGCCGACGCCGATCCCCCCGGCCCGCCGCCCGGCCCCGCGCCCACCGATGGAGGCCCGCCCCCGCGATTTCTACGTGACCGAGATCGAGCGGCTGATCCGCGATCCCTATGCGGTCTATGCCAAGAAGGTCCTGCGGCTGTCGTCCCTGAACCCCCTGATGCGCGAACCCGACGTGATGCTGCGCGGCGATGTCAGCCACCTGGTGCTTGAGGATTTCGTCTCGGGCGTGGCGCAGGGCACCGTGCCGCTGGATGCGGGCGTCTTCCTTCAGATGGCACGCGAGGTGCTGGACAGGCAGGTCCCCTGGCCGGAAACCCGGCTTCTGTGGCACGCCCGTCTGGCCCGCGTTGCCGACTGGTTCGTCGCCCATGAGGGCGCCCGCCAGGAAGAAGCCGCCGAGATCCTGAACGAACGCAAGGGCACCGCGCGGATCGAGGCACTGGGGGTGTCGCTTTCCGCCCGCGCCGACCGGGTGGACCGTGATCACCATGGCCGGCTGCACATCTTCGACTACAAGACCGGCAAGCCGCCAAGCGAGCGGGAACAGAAGTTCTTCAAGAAACAGTTGCCGCTGGAAGCCGCCATCGCGGAGCTTGAGGGCTTCGGCAAGACCGGCCCGATGCCGGTGGCCCGCGCCGTCTACATCGGCCTGTCGAACCCGCCCGAAGAGGCCCATGCGCCACTTGAGGAAACCTCTCCGGCGCAGGTCTGGGCCGAGTTCACGCAGTTGATGGAGCGCTGGCTGGACCCCGAGCAGGGCTACCTGTCGCGCCGCGCCATGCGCGAGGTGCGCTTCAACGGCGATTTCGACCACCTGGCCCGTTTCGGCGAATGGGACGAAACCGATGACCCCGACCGGATGGACCTGACATGATCCCGCGCAACGAAGCCTCGGCCCGCCAGATCCGCGCCGCCCGGCCCGACCGATCCACCTGGCTTGCGGCCAACGCGGGGTCCGGCAAGACCCGCGTGCTGACCGACCGCGTGGCGCGCCTGCTGCTGGATGGCGTGTCGCCGCAGAACATCCTGTGCCTGACCTACACCAAGGCCGCGGCCTCGGAGATGCAGAACCGCCTGTTCAAGCGCCTCGGCGAATGGGCGATGCTGAAGGATGACGAGCTGCGCGCCGCCCTGACCGACCTTGGCATCGAGGAAGAGATCGACGCCCGCCGCCTGTCACGCGCCCGCACGCTGTTCGCCAGCGCCATCGAGACGCCCGGCGGCCTGAAGATCCAGACCATCCACTCGTTCTGCGCGGGGCTGCTGCGGCGCTTCCCGCTGGAGGCTGGCGTTTCCCCCCAGTTCCAGGAGATCGAGGACCGCAACGCCGTCATCCTGCGCGAGGAGGTGATGGAGCGCCTGTCGAACGGTCCCATCGCCGAGACGGTCGAACGGGTTGCCAGCTACCTGCGCGACGACAGCTTTGCCGCCCTGGTCGAGGATATCGCCCGCAACCGCGATCTTTTCACCACGCGCCACAGCGCCGAGGATCTGGAAGCGGCCCTCGAACTGCCCCCCGGCATGGCGATCGAAGACACGATCGCGATGGCCTTCACCGAGGCCGACCTGGCCTTCCTGCCCCAGCTTTGCGAGATGCTGCGCGCCGGGACCACCGCCGGGGATGCGAAATCTCTGGAAGCCTTCACGCCGATCCGCTCGCGCGACCTCGACAGCCTGCTGGTGCTTGAGGACCGGATGCTGACGAAAAGCGGCAAGACCCCGTTCAGCCCGTCGAAATTCCCCGGCGCCGCCGCCAAGAAGGCCTTCCCGCATCTGGTCGAGGGGGTGGAGGACTGGCAGGTCCGCATCGCCGAGGCCCGCGCCCTGCGCGTGGCGATCCAGGCCCGCGACAAGGCGCTGGTGCTACAGGATTTCGCCCGCGCCTTCCTGCCCGCCTATGCGGCAGCGAAGGAGGCGCGCGGATGGCTCGATTTTGACGATCTGATCCTGAAGACCCGCGACCTGCTGACCGACAAGACGGTGTCGCAATGGGTGCTGTGGCGGCTGGATGGCGGCATCGACCATATCCTGGTGGACGAGGCGCAGGATACCAGCCCGGTGCAATGGCAGGTGATCTCCGCGCTGGCGCGGGAGTTCACTTCGGGCGAGGGGGCGCGGGACGACGTGCAGCGCACGATCTTCGTCGTCGGCGACAAGAAGCAGTCGATCTATTCCTTCCAGGGCGCCGATCCCTCCGGTTTCGACCGGATGCGCGACGATTTCGGCGACCGGCTGGAACAGACCGACACTCCCCTGCAAAAGCTGGAGCTGCAATTCTCCTTCCGCTCCTCGGCCGCGATCCTGTCGCTGGTGGATACCGTCTTTGAGGGGCGCGAGGCCGCCGGTTTCACCCCCGACCAGCGCCACCGCGCCTTCAAGGCGACGATGCCCGGGCGGGTCGACCTCTGGCCCGTGGTGCCCGAGCTGAAGGAGGAGGAGGACCGCGAATGGTTCGATCCGGTCGACAAGCTGGCCGAGAACCACCACAACGTGATCCTCTCGCGCCGCATCGCCCGCCAGATTCACGAGATGATCCATGGCGGCGCGACCCTTCCCGAAGAGATCGGCCATACCGGCACCTACCGCGCGCGCCCCGTGCGTCCGAAGGATTTCATGATCCTGGTGCGGCGCCGCTCGGGCATCTTCAACGAGGTGATCCGCGCCTGCAAGGAACTGAACCTGCCGATGGCGGGGGCCGACCGGCTGAAGGTCGCGGCAGAGCTGGCCGTGCGCGATGTCACCGCCTTCCTCGCCTTCCTGGCGCTGCCCGAGGACGACCTGTCGCTGGCCGCCGTGCTGAAATCGCCGATCTTTGGCTGGGATGAACAGCGGCTGTTCGATCTGGCGTATCGGCGCGCCCAGGGCATCACCCTGTTCCACGCGCTGGAGGCCAGACCACTAGATTTTGAGTGGGAGCTGGGGCTAATACGCGACATGATGGGTCAGTCGGACTTCCTGCGCCCCTATGACCTGATCGAACGGATCCTGACGCGCCACGACGGGCGCCGCAAGCTGCTGGGCCGTCTGGGCCCCGAGGCCGAGGACGGTCTGGATGCGCTGCTGGATCAGGCGCTGGTCTACGAGCAGACCGAGGTGCCCAGCCTGACCGGCTTCCTGGTCTGGATGGAGGCCGACGAGCTTGAGATCAAGCGCCAGATGGATGCCGCCTCGGACCAGATCCGGGTGATGACGGTGCATGGCTCCAAGGGGCTGGAAAGCCCGATCGTCATCCTGCCCGAGACGATCTCGGGCGGGCGATCAACGGCGCCGCATGTGGTGGATGCCGCGGGCCTGCCGCTGTGGTCGCTGACCGAGGCGGAGGAGCCCGCGCCGATGCGCCTGCTGCGCGCCGCCCGCAAGGAGGCCAATGCCCAGGAGCTGGACCGGCTGCTTTACGTCGCCATGACCCGGGCCGAGAAATGGCTGATCGTCGCCGCCGCCGGCAAGGTCGGCGAGAAGAGCGAGAACTGGTACACCCGGATCCGCGACGGGATGCAGATCATGGAGGCCGACCCGCTGCCCGTCGACGAGGCGGAGGGCCTGCGGCTGGAGGTCGGAGACTGGGACCTGCCCGTCGAAATCCCCGAGACCCGCCACGTCGAAGAGCCCGTGCTGCCCGGCTGGGCCCATGCCCGCGCGCCGAAACCGCCGCTGCCGCAGAAGACCCTGTCCCCGTCCGAGGATCTGGGCGGGGCCAAGGCGCTGCCCGGCGCCGAGGGGCTGGACGAGGCCGCCGCGAAACGCCGGGGCCGCCAGGTCCACCTGCTGCTGGAACACCTGCCGCTGCTGGCGCCCGCCGACTGGCCCGAAACCGCGCAAAAGCTGCTGGGCAGCGGCCCGGACCTGGCCGAACCGGCCGAGATCGCGCTGCTGCTGGGCGAGGCCACGAAGGTCCTGACCGGCCCTGTCACCGCGCCCTTCTTCGGACAGGACGCCCTGGTCGAGACCGGCATCACCGCAACCCTGGCGGAACTGGACGGCCAGCGCATCCATGGCATCATCGACCGGCTGATCATCGACGAAAACGGCGTGCTGGCGGTGGATTTCAAGACCAACGTCACCATCCCCGACCGCCCCGAGGCCGTTCCGACGGGCCTGCTGCGCCAGATGGGCGCCTATGCGGCAGCGCTCAAACAGGTCTACCCGGATGTGCCGGTACGCACGGCGCTTTTGTGGACGCGCAATGCTACATTGATGCATCTGCCCGATGCGCTGGTCATGGCAGCCTTGCACGACGCCGCCGCAGCTTGACCCGGACAGGGGCGGTACTTAGGTTCGCCTCAACTCACTCATACCCCCGATGGAGGCCCGATATGGCAACCCATGCAGTCACCGACGATACCTTCGAGGCAGAAGTCAAGAACGCCGACCTGCCCGTTCTCGTGGATATCTGGGCGGAATGGTGCGGTCCGTGCAAGCAGATCGCGCCCGCGCTGGAAGAGATCGCCACCGAAATGGAAGGTAAGCTGAAGGTCGTGAAGGTCGATGCGGATTCCAACCCGCAGGCCGTGATGTCGATGGGCGTGCGCGGCATCCCCGCGCTGTTCATCTTCAAGGACGGCCAGATCATCTCCAACCGCACCGGCGCAGCCCCCAAGGCCGCCCTGCAGAACTGGATCAACGACACGATCTGAGGCATGGCCCCGGGATCAGATACGAAAAGGCGCCTCAGGGCGCCTTTTCTTTTGATGTCATGGGCTTGTACGTTTCCGGCGGGAAAGATTCCGCGGCAAGATCCTGCCGCAAGCCTTGCCCGCCCGCGCCCCCACCCTCATATAGCGGCCAAGATCGAAGGAGATATCTGATGGCAGACAGCGATTTTCCCGGCTGGCACGGCACCACGATCATCGGCGTCCGCAAGGGCGGCCGCGTGGTGGTTGCGGGCGACGGGCAGGTGTCGCTTGGCAATACCGTGATCAAGGGCACCGCGCGCAAGGTGCGCCGGCTCTCGCCCGGCGGCTATGACGTGGTGGCGGGCTTTGCCGGATCCACCGCAGACGCCTTCACGCTGCTGGAGCGGCTTGAGGCGAAGCTGGAAATGACCCCCGGACAGCTGGCCCGCGCCAGCGTCGAGCTGGCCAAGGACTGGCGCACCGACAAGTACCTGCAGAAGCTGGAGGCGATGCTGATCGTCACCGACGGCAAGGACCTGTTCGTGATCACCGGCGCCGGCGACGTGCTGGAACCCGAACACAACATCGCGGCCATCGGCTCGGGCGGGAACTATGCTCTGGCGGCGGCCCGCGGCCTTTACGACTACGAGGAAGACGCCGAGAAGATCGCCCGCAACGCCATGGCGATTGCCTCGGACATCTGCGTCTTCACCAACGGAAACCTGACCGTGGAGACGATCGGCTGAGCCGGTCGCCCGAAAGGACCCCTCCCATGACCGACCTGACCCCCCGCGAGATCGTCAGCGAACTGGATCGCTTCATCATCGGCCAGAAGGACGCCAAGCGCGCCGTGGCCGTGGCGCTGCGCAACCGCTGGCGCCGCAAGCAGCTTTCCGATGACCTGCGTGACGAGGTCTATCCGAAGAACATCCTGATGATCGGCCCGACCGGCGTCGGCAAGACCGAAATCAGCCGCCGGCTGGCCAAGCTGGCGCGCGCGCCCTTCATCAAGGTCGAGGCCACCAAGTTCACCGAGGTGGGCTATGTCGGCCGCGACGTGGAACAGATCGTGCGCGATCTGGTGGATTCCGCCATCGCCCAGACCCGTGAATGGATGCGCGAAGACGTCAAGCAGAAGGCCCATGAACAGGCCGAGGAACGCGTGATCGAGGCCATCGCCGGCAAGGATGCCCGCGAAAGCACGCGCGAGATGTTCCGCAAGAAGCTGCGCGACGGCCACCTGGACGATACCGTCATCTCTCTGGAACTGCAGGACAATTCCAACCCTCTGGGCGCGATGGACATCCCCGGCCAGCCCGGCGCCGGCCAGATGGGCATGATGAATCTGGGCGATATCTTCGGCAAGGCCTTCGGCGGCCGCACCGTGACCAAGCGCCTGACCGTGGCCGAAAGCTATGGCATCCTGATCGGCGAGGAAGCCGACAAGCTGCTGGATGACGAGACCGTCAACCGCACCGCGCTGGCCGCCGTGCAGGAGAACGGCATCGTCTTCCTGGACGAGATCGACAAGGTCTGCGCCCGCCAGGATGCCCGGGGCGGCGACGTCTCCCGCGAAGGCGTGCAGCGCGACCTGCTGCCGCTGATCGAGGGCACGACCGTCTCGACCAAGTACGGCCCCGTGAAGACCGACCACATCCTGTTCATCGCCTCAGGCGCGTTCCACATCGCGAAACCCTCGGATCTGCTGCCCGAACTTCAGGGCCGCCTGCCGATCCGGGTGGAGCTGCGCGCACTGAGCGAGGACGATTTCGTCCGCATCCTGACCGAGACCGACAACGCCCTGACCCGCCAGTACGCGGAAATGCTGGGCACCGAGGACGTCAACGTCACCTTCACCGAAGACGGCATCCGCGCCATCGCCCGCATCGCCGCCGAGGTGAACGGCACGGTCGAGAACATCGGCGCCCGTCGTCTGTATACGGTGATCGAGCGGGTCTTCGAGGAACTCTCCTTCACCGCGCCGGATCGCTCGGGCGATGCGGTCGAGGTGGACGCGGCCTTCGTCGAGAAGAACGTCGGCGCCCTGGCGGCCTCCGCCGATCTCAGCCGGTACGTGCTGTAATGACATCGCATATTCGCCTCGCGACGAGTGCGGATCTGCCGGAGGTCGGGACCATCGTCTCGGCCGCCTATACCCCCTGGATCGAGAAGATCGGCCAGCGGCCCGGACCGCTGACCGACGATTACGCGGCGCTGATCGCCGAGGGCCGGGTCCATGTGCTGGACGAGGGCGCCGAGGTGCTGGGCTTCGTGGTGCTGGTGCCCCAGGGCGCGGCCATGCTGCTGGACAACGTGGCGGTGGCGCCGCAGACCCAGGGCAGGGGCATCGGACGCCTGCTGATGCAATTCGCCGAGGACCAGGCGCGGGCAGCGGGCCTGACGACGATGCGGCTTTACACCCATGTGCGGATGGACACGAACATCGCGCTCTACACCCGTCTGGGCTACGGCGAGACGCGCCGGGTGACCGAAAAGGGGCTGCACCGGGTCTATATGGAAAAACCCCTGTGAAGCCCCGAAACAGGTTGTTGACTTAAGGGCCTCTCAGGCCGTATCGCCATCGCCGATGCAGAGCGAGTCTGCAGCGTTTTCCCCGCCCCGGCGCCGGCAAGACCGGCGAAATGGCGGGCCCTTTGGAAAGTGACAGCGATGATGGGAACCCGTTTCCCCTCGGGCGACCCGGCAGCGGACCGGCGCGCCTCCTATGCGGAGATGCTGGTGCATATCGGCGATCTCGGCGCGGCGATCGAGGTGTTCGCGGGCACCATGGACCTGGTGCCCGGATGGGCCGCCGGCTGGTTCCGCCTGGGCGAGCTTCTGGAAGGCGCCGGCGCCGTGGAGGAGGCCTGCGCGGCCTGGGACAAGGCGGTGATCGCCGATCCCGCCGACCCGCTGGGCGCCGGGCTGAAGCGCGACCTGCTGCGCCGCGTGCCGGTCACCGACACCATGCCCTCGGCCTTCGTGGAACTGCTGTTCGACCAGTATGCCCACCGGTTCGAGACCTCTCTGGTCGACAAGCTGGCCTATCGCGGCCCGGCGCTGATTGCCGATGCGCTGACGCGGGCGGGCGTGGGCTATGCCAGCCGGGTGCTGGACCTGGGCTGTGGCACCGGCCTTGCCGGCGTCGTCCTGCGCGAGCGCAGCGGCTGGCTGGGCGGCTACGACATTTCCGAGAACATGCTGGCCGAAGCCGCCGAGAAGGGCATCTACGACCTGCTGGAAAAGCGCGACCTCTCGACGCTTGAGCTGGGCGCCGAGCGCTACGACCTGATCGTCGCCGCGGACGTGTTCATCTACCTGGGGGCGCTGGAACGCATCCTCGGCTGGTGCGCCGACGCGCTGGCCCCCGGCGGCACGCTGACCTTCACGGTCGAGCTGGGCGAGGCCCCGGTCGAGCTGCGCGAAAGCCGCCGCTTTGCCCATTCCCGCGCCTATGTGGAGGGCCTTCTGGCCGATGCAGGCTTTGCCCTGGTCCAGATCGAGGACTGCGTGCTGCGGCAGGATCGCGGCAGCGATGTCGCCTCGCTCTGCGTCGTTGCCTCGGCGCTGATGCAGCGGCCCGAGCGGGAAGGCGATCAGGTGGTCCGCACCCTCGCCTGACCATATATGGTTATCAACGGTTCCGGCGAAGGTAGATGTAGTATGCGCCGGTGCCGCCATGTTTCAGATGGGCGGCGCTGACCTGCAGCACGCACTGGCTGAGCGGCGGCAGCGCCAGCCAATGCGGCAGCTGGTGGCGCAGGATGCCGTGACGCACCGGGATCGGCCCCTCGTCATCATTGCGGCGGCCCTTGCCGGTGATCACCAGCACCAGCCGCATGTCCTGCGACATGGCCCGCAGGATGAAGCCGGTCAGCGCCCGGTGCGCCCGTTCCACCGTCATGCCGTGCAGGTCGATGCGTGCCTCGGGCGTCATCTTGCCCTTCTTCATCTTGCCATGGGTCTTCTTGTCCATCCGCACCGGCGCCCGGTGCAGGCGATCGGGCAGCGGATCCAGGACATCATGCGGCGGCACCCGACCGCCGGCGTTCTGACCCAGCCGGAACGCCGGGATCGCGGGCTCCGGATCGGGCATCGGACGCGGCACGGGGGCGGTCTTCTTCGGGGGTTGCGGCGCCGGCGCGGGCGGCTTTCCCTCCGGGTGCATCCGCTTGGCCTGGCCGGCAACGGATTGCCACAGCTCGATTTCCTCGGCAGACAGACGGCGGCGGCGGCTCATCCGGCGATCCTCCGGACCCGCGGGGCCAGGCTCTGCCCGTCCTCATCCTGCCGCACCGTGATCATTTCGTGCCTCCTCGTGCCGTCCGGCCCCCTCCTGCCATCCTTGACCGGAAGATTTAAGAGAAAAAGGCCCCGGGTCACCCCGGAGCCTCGTGAAATCCCTGCAAGATCGGTGCTGCCCGGCGATCGGGCAGGCAGATCATTCGCCGGTGGCGACCAGCTGCCAGTTCAGATCGTCGGTGCCCATGCGGCGCTCGAAGGTCCAGGTATCGCGCTGAGTCTTGATCTTGCCTTCCTCGCCCTCGATCACCGTGCCGTTGGCATCGCGCACCACCTGGGTCAGCTGGCCGACGAAACGCACGGTCAGCGCGGCAAGACCGGTGGCGGGGTCGAACTCCGCCTCGGCCAGGGTGGTTTCGCGGACGCCGATGAACTCGGCCTCGACGCTCAGGCCCTGACGGTCGCGGGCATCCACCACCTCGGCGAAGCTGTGGTAGACGTCTTCGGAAAGGAAGGGACGCACCTCGCCCAGTTCGCCCTTCTCGAAGCCCATCAGGATCATCTCGTAGGCGGCACGGGCGCCGCCGAGGAACTCGTTGACGCTGAAATCGGGCTCTGCGGCCTTCATCTCGGTCAGGGCGCGGGCGGCGGGGCTGCCCTCGGCGACATGGTCGATGATGTCATGGTCGGGACCGCCATCGATCACCTCGAAATTGCCCTTCCGCTCGGTCGGCTGGGGCCCGGTGGAAACCGGAGGTTTCTCGAACCCCTCGCGGGTCCCAAGGACGCTGCGCAGGCGCAGGATCAGGAAGATGGCGATCCCTGCTAGGACGAGGAGCTGGAGTATCGGCGAATTCATGGGAACCTCTCGGGCCTCCGGGGCATGGTATCTCTTAGGGTCCGTTCCTATGTAGGGATTGCACCGGGCTTCGTCCACTGTGCGAACGAAAGGAGATTACACCATGTGGTTGTTGCTGGCCTTCATTGCGATCCCGATGATTGAGATCGCGCTTTTCATCAAGGTGGGCGGGTTGATCGGCCTTGGCTGGACCCTGGCCATCGTCTTCGGCAGCGCGATCCTGGGGACCTGGATGGTCAAGCAGCAGGGCCGCGAGGTGCTGGGGAAGATCCAGAAAAGCTTTAACGACCTGTCCGATCCCTCTGCGCCGCTGGCCGAGGCCGCGATGATCCTGATTGCCGGCGTGCTGCTGGTGACGCCCGGCTTCTTCACCGATGCCCTGGGCTTTGCCCTGCTGATCCCGGGCTTCCGCCACGCCGCCTTCCGCTTCCTGAAGAAACGCGTGAAGGTCCAGAGCTTCACCATGGGCGGTGCCACCCAGGGCGCACAGGCGCAACCGGGCCAGCCGGATATCATCGACGGCGAATTCACCGAGGTAGACCCCTCCAAGCGACCGACGCACCAGCCGTCGGGCTGGACGCGACACTGAGCCGCTGCCCATCGCGGCAACAGTCCCCCTGTTTCTGGCCCCTTCGGTCTTAACGCGGCGTTGAGGCAGCCGGTGCAAGCTGCTACCAAATGTCCCGACGCAGAAACTCCGAAGGGGAGGAAGCCGGAAATGGCTGATCAACCGAATGGCGCGGCGCCGCAACAGGCGCCGCAGGTCAAGATGAACGTTCTGACGCAGTATATCCGCGACATGTCGTTCGAGAACATCCTGGCACGCAAGCCGGCCGCCGGCCAGGTGCAGCCCGATGTGAAGGTGCAGGTGGCTCTGGACGCGAAGAAGCGCGAGGCAGAGCACCAGTTCGACGTGATGATGAAGCTCACCATCGCCAGCAATGCCAAGGAAACCGGCGACCCGATGTTCCTGATGGAGCTGGAATATGTCGGCGTCTTCCATGTCGAGGGCGTGCCGGACGAGCAGCTGCATCCCTTCCTGCTGATCGAATGCCCGCGGATGCTGTTCCCCTTCGCCCGCCGCATCGTCTCGGACGTCACGCGCGACGGGGGCTTCCCGCCGCTGAACCTCGATACGATCGACTTCGTGTCGCTGTACCGGGCCGAGCTTCAGCGCCGCGCCGCCGCGATGCAGCAGCAGGCGCCCGAAACCACCAACTAAGTGGTTCTGAGGACACGAAAAATCCGGCTTCGCGCCGGGTTTTTTGTTGCCTTACTGCATCTTGGCCCAAAGGGCCCCATCTCCCATCTTCTCGACGAAAGCCCGGTGGGCGGCCTTTTCCTCTTCTGTCAGGCGCGCCTCCAGGGGCACCGGACGGGGACGCGGACGCCAGTCGTCCTCAACCGCCGTATCGGTCTTGCGGGTCGCCGTTGCCAGCACCAGATCCGGCTGGCGACCACCGATCAGTTCCAGATAGACCTCGGCCAGGATCTCGGAGTCGAGCAGGGCGCCGTGCAGCGTCCGGGCAGAGTTGTCGATGCCGAAACGCCGGCAGAGCGCATCCAGGGAAGCCGGTGAGCCCGGGAATTTCTTTCGCGCGATGGCCAGAGTATCGACCGCCTGGGCGTTCGGGATCTGCGCCATGTTCAGCCAGCCAAGTTCCGCGTTGAGGAATTTCATGTCGAAGCTGGCATTGTGGATGATCAGCTTCGAATCTCCGATGAAATCGACGAAACTTTTCGCCAGATCACGGAACACCGGCTTGTCCGAGAGGAATTCCGTGCTGAGCCCGTGCACCTTGAAGGCATCTTCCGGCACATCGCGTTCCGGATTGATGTAGACATGATAGGTCTCGCCGGTCGGAACATGATTCAACAGCTCGACACAGCCGATCTCGACCAGCCGGTCGCCCTGGAAGGGATCAAAGCCGGTTGTTTCGGTATCGAGAACAATCTCACGCATGGATCTGACCTTTCCGGATCTCTTCGAGGATTTGTGCCACCTGTTCCCTCACATACGGTAGCGTACGTGTCTCGATCACATAGCTGGCCCGGGCGCGCTTCCCGGCATCCGGGAGCTGTTTTTTCAAAATCAACTCAAACTGGTCCTCGGTCATGGTTCCGCGCGCCATGACACGGCTTTTCTGAGTCTCCGGGTCGGTCGAAACCACCGCAACGGCATCAAAAATACCCTCGTACCCGTTTTCGTAGAGCAGTGGGATATCGCAGACGGCAACATCCGACTTCGCTCTTTCGATGAAAATCCGACGATCCTCTGCCACCAAAGGATGAACGATCTGCTCGATCTTTCGCAAAATGGATGGATCGTCCGCAATCATCCGCTTCAGTGTTTCACGTGAAACAATACCATCCCGTACCGCCTCCGGAAATGCAGCCTTCATGGGCGCCACCGCCGCCCCACCGGGCCCATAAAGCCGATGCACAGCGGAATCTGCATCCCAGACATCGCATCCCGCCTCGGCGAACATCTTCAGAGTCGTCGACTTTCCCATGCCGACGGACCCGGTCAGGCCGAGAAGAAAGCTCATTTAAGCGCCTCGATCCGCAGCGCCTCCGTGACTTCGGGACGGGCGCCGAACCAGCGTTCGAACCCGGGCACAGCCTGATGCAGAAGCATACCCAGACCATCCACCGTCACGCAACCCGCTTCGCGGGCCCGGCGCAGAAGGGTGGTTTCCAGAGGATTGTAGACGATATCGGTCACAACCTGGCCCGGATGCAGCACATCCAGGTTGAGATTGAGTTCCGGATGATTGACCATGCCAAGCGACGTGGTGTTCACAACCAAGGCAGCCTCGGCCATCGAAGAGGACGCCAGGTGCCAGTCTATCACCTTGAGTTTTTTACCAAAATCGCTCTGAAGTTGCTCTGCGCGGATGCGCGTCCGATTGGTGATGAAGATCTCCGGAACGCCGACTTCCAGCAGTGCGAAGACAATCGCGCGCGAAGCCCCCCCCGCGCCCAGCACCATCGCCGGACCGGACGCCGGATCCCAGTTCGGCGCATATTGCTTCAGATTCTCAAGAAACCCGTAACCATCTGTATTATCAGCATGAATCTTGCCATCTGGACGAAAGATGAGCGTATTCGCCGCCCCGATCAAAGAGGCACGGTCGGTCACGATATCGGCCAGTTTCAGCACCGCTTCTTTGTGGGGAATCGTCACGTTGATGCCAACGAAACCCATTTTCGGCAGCATTTTCAACGCATCGGCCAGGTCATCATGGTGGATATCCATGGGGATGTAGTGCCCGCGCAGCCCCATGGTCCGCAGCCAGTGGCCATGCACCTGCGGCGAACGGGAATGTGCAATCGGGTGCCCGATCACACCGGCGAGGGGGGCAGCGTCCAGCGTCATGAGTCGATGGCTCCTCTGAGGGCAAGGTAGTCCAGAATTTCCAGCAAAGGCAGGCCGAGGATGGCAAAATAGTCTCCCTCGATCCGAGAGAACAGCCGAACGCCTTCGGATTCGACCTGATACGCCCCGCAGGACGTACCGACCTCCGGCCAGTTTCTTTCGAGGTAACCCTCTAGAAAGGCTTCGGAAAATGGTCTCATCGTCATTTTCACCGAGCTGACCTTGCGCCAGACCACGCGATCCTCGTTGTGAATGACCGCAGCCGTGTGCAAGACGTGGCGCTTGCCAGCCAGCGCCCGCAGCTGATCGCGCGCCTCTTCCAGGCTTTCCGGCTTTGAAAAGATCCGCCCCTCCAGGTCCAGCACCTGGTCGCAGCCGATCACGAAGGCCTCCGGTGCCTTCCGGCCGACCTTTTCGGCCTTCGCCTGCGCCAGGGCGTCCGCGATGTTGCGGGGGCTTTCGCCCTCGGCCTCAAGCGCCTGGCGCACCGCATCCTCATCGACCCGCGGTTTGCGGGCTTCGAAAGAAATACCCGCATTTTTCAAGAGTTCCGCACGAATGGCGGAGCCTGAAGCGAGGAGGATCGGAGCGACCATGGGGATAAACCCGTTCAAAATTCGGACGTAAGCGCGCGGACCGTTCTGGGAAAAAACGCCCGAAAGCGCAAGTCCTGCATCGACCGGTGGAAAACCTTGCCGAGTCGCGCCTGAGTCGCCCCGATTCCCCCACGGTGGGAAAGGATATGTGGATTTCACACTCCTCACCGATTCTCCCGGACTCGCTCCCCAGAATCAGCGCTCAGTTATCCACGGGTTTTTCACAGGATAAGTAATTGAGCTGAAAAAACTTCTCAGGATCGGGTAAAAGTAGTTCACCGATTCGTTCCGATTCATCCCACAGTTATCCCCCTGTGGAAAAGCAGGAGGACAAACCAAGTATCCACAGGCTGGAAGAGGCCAACATCACACAACAATCTTTTCTTTCTTTTATATGAAAGAGTATGTGAGGCCCCTCACTGACCGGAGTTCCCCATGGCCGACTTCCTTGCCGCGATCTACCCGTGGACAAAGTTCCTGCACATCATCTGCGTGATTTCCTGGATGGCGGGAATTTTCTATCTTCCCAGGCTCTTCGTGTACCACGTGGAACAGGGAAGCGACGACGAAAAGACCGATCAGATGTTCCAGGTGATGGAACGGCGGCTGTTCCGGGGCATCATGAATCCGGCGATGATCGGCACGTGGATCTTTGGCTTAGCCCTTGTTTTTACTCCGGGAATTGTCTCCTGGGATCAGCCCTGGCCCTGGGTGAAAGCGGTCTCCGTGGTGGTTATGACTTGGTTTCATCATTGGCTTGGCGGGCGCCGAAAGGACTTTATGAGAAAAACGAATACCCTGTCCGGACGCCAGTACAGGCTGATGAACGAGGTCCCGACCGTGCTGATGGTGATCATCGTCCTGGCGGTCGTGGTGAAATTCTGAGGCCCGCCGCCGGCCCGGCCCGGGCAGGGCGGCTGGCATCCCCGAATGGGGAAACCGGGGTGAATCGTTGACTCGGACGGACAGAGCGCTTATGTCAGCGCTCAAGCCACCCGTCCGGGTGGATGTCTTCCGCACATGACATTGACAGACGAATGCTGATCGACAGCGCCCCCGTGTTGCGGCGCCGATCCCCGGGGAACCTTTTCCATGAGTGAAAACCGCCTGAACCTTTCCGACCTGAAGGCCAAAAGCCCGAAGGACCTCCTGGCCATGGCCGAGGAGCTGGAGATCGAGAACGCCTCGACCATGCGCAAGGGCGAGATGATGTTCCAGATCCTGCGGGAACTGGCGGATGACGATTGGCAGATCGGCGGCGACGGCGTTCTGGAAGTGCTGCAGGACGGCTTCGGCTTCCTGCGCTCTCCGGAAGCAAATTACCTGCCGGGTCCCGATGACATCTACGTTTCGCCCGACATGATCCGCCAGTGGTCCCTGCGCACCGGCGACACGGTCGAGGGCCTGATGAAGGCGCCCGACGACAATGAGCGCTACTTTGCCCTGACCTCGGTCCAGCGGATCAACTTCGAGGATCCCGAGAAGGCACGCCACAAGATCGCCTTCGACAACCTGACGCCGCTCTACCCGGACGAGCGCCTGAAGATGGAGATCGAGGATCCCACCATCAGGGACCGCTCCGCGCGCATCATCGACCTGGTCGCGCCGATCGGGAAGGGCCAGCGTTCGCTGATCGTGGCGCCGCCGCGCACCGGTAAGACCGTTCTGCTGCAGAACATCGCCAGCAGCATCGAAAAGAACCACCCTGAGTGCTATCTGATCGTCCTGCTGATCGACGAACGCCCGGAAGAAGTTACCGACATGCAGCGTTCGGTGAAGGGCGAGGTGATCTCCTCGACCTTCGACGAACCGGCAACCCGCCACGTCGCCGTGTCGGAGATGGTGATCGAAAAGGCCAAGCGCCTGGTCGAGCACAAGCGCGATGTCGTCATCCTGCTGGACTCGATCACGCGCCTGGGCCGCGCCTTCAACACCGTGGTCCCGTCCTCGGGCAAGGTGCTGACCGGCGGTGTCGACGCCAACGCGCTGCAACGGCCGAAGCGCTTCTTCGGCGCGGCGCGCAACATCGAAGAGGGCGGCTCTCTGACCATCATCGCGACCGCTCTGATCGACACCGGCTCGCGCATGGACGAAGTCATCTTCGAAGAATTCAAGGGCACCGGCAACTCGGAAATCGTGCTGGACCGCAAGGTTGCCGACAAGCGCGTCTTCCCGGCGATGGACATCCTCAAGTCCGGCACCCGGAAAGAGGACCTGCTGGTCGACAAGGGCGATCTGCAGAAAACCTTCGTGCTGCGCCGCATCCTGAACCCGATGGGCACCACCGATGCCATCGAGTTCCTGATTTCCAAGCTGAAGCAGACAAAGACGAACTCCGATTTCTTCGACTCGATGAACACCTGAGGACGTGATGGATACGATCTTCGCGCTGGCATCGGCCCCTGGCCGGGCCGGCGTCTCCGTGATCAGGATCTCGGGGCCGGGTTCACTCCCGGCCCTTGCCCGTTTCGGGGTCACCGATCCTGTTCCCCGTGAAACGCTGCTGCGCAGCCTTCGGGACGGGCAGGGGGCGCTGCTGGACCAGGCCGTCGTGGTCTACTTCCGCGCACCCGCCTCCTTCACCGGAGAGGACGTGGTGGAGCTGCACCTGCACGGCAGCCCGGCGATCATCAACGCCACCCTGCGCGAGCTGGGCGAAGTGCCGGGCCTGCGCATGGCCGAGGCCGGGGAATTCACCCGCCGGGCGCTGGAGAACGGCAAGATGGACCTGGCCCAGGTCGAGGGGCTGGCGGACCTGATCGATTCCGAGACCGAGGCCCAGCGGCGCCAGGCGCAGCGTGTCTTCTCGGGCAAGCTGGGCGAGGTGGTGCAGGGCTGGCGGCGCGACCTGTTGCGCGCAGCGGCCCTCCTGGAGGCCGTGATCGACTTTGTCGACGAAGACGTCCCCGTGGACGTCCGACCTGAGGTCGAGGCCCTGCTGGCCCGCGTTTCGGCCAGCCTGAAGGTCCAGGCGGACGGGGCAGAGGTGGCCGAGCGTGTGCGCCAGGGCTTCGAGGTCGCCATTCTGGGCGCTCCGAACGCCGGCAAGTCGACATTGCTGAACTACCTTGCGGGGCGCGACGCCGCGATCACCTCTTCCGTGGCGGGCACCACCCGCGACGTGATCGAGGTGCGCATGGACCTGCGCGGCCTTCCGGTGACGCTTCTGGACACCGCCGGCCTGCGTGAGACCGAGGACGAGGTCGAGGCGATCGGCATCGAACGCGCCCGCGCGAGGGCCGAGGCGGCGGACCTGCGGATCTACCTTCTGGAGCCCGGCGAGGAACCGCGCTTTGCCTTGCAGCCCGGCGATATCGCGCTGCACGGCAAGGCGGACGAAACCGGTGATCCCGAGGGGATCAGCGGCCGCACGGGGCAGGGGATCGACGCGCTGGTGGCGCGGATCACCCGGATTTTCGCGGACCGCAGCGCCCTTGTCGCAACGGCAACGCGCGAACGTCACCGTCTGGCCATCCTGCGCGCCATGGGCTATCTCGCCACCGCGCAGGAGATGCTCGGACAGGAGATGGCGACGGAAGACGTGATCGCCGAAGAGCTCCGCTCGGCTATTCGCGCCCTGGATTCTCTGGTAGGAAATATCGACGTCGAGTCTCTTCTCGGAGAGATCTTCTCGAGTTTCTGCATCGGCAAATGATGGGACTGTTTCACGTGAAACATTCGAACTTCGATGTTGTGGTGGTCGGTGGCGGCCATGCGGGCTGCGATGCGGCCCATGCGGCGGCTCGTGCGGGCGCCCGGACGGCGCTTGTGACGTTGAAATTCGACGGGATCGGCGTGATGTCCTGCAACCCGGCCATCGGTGGCCTGGGCAAGGGTCATCTGGTGCGCGAGATCGACGCCCTGGACGGCGTGATGAGCCGCGTGGCCGATGCTGCGGGCATCCAGTTCCGCCTTCTGAACCGCCGCAAGGGCCCCGCCGTGCAGGGGCCGCGCGCCCAGGCGGACCGTGCGGTCTACCGGGCGACGATGCAGAAGGAAATGACCTCCTTCCCGGGCCTCGAGGTGATCGAGGGCGAGGTGACGGATTTCCGCATGGACGGGAACCGCGTGGCCGGAATCGTCCTGGCGGATGGTTCGGAAATCTCGGCCGGGGCCGTGGTTCTGACCACCGGCACCTTCCTGCGTGGGCTGATCCACATCGGCGATCACAGCTATTCGGGCGGCCGGATGGGCGACAATGCCGCGAACCTGCTGGGCCAGCGGATGGATGGCTTCGGCCTGCCTCTGGGCCGGCTGAAGACCGGCACGCCGCCGCGCCTGGATGGCAAGACGATTGACTGGAACATCCTCGACAGCCAGCCCGGCGACGAGGATCCGGTCTTTTTCTCCTTCCAAACCAAGGGCTTGGAGATCCGTCAGGTGTCCTGCGGGATCACCCATACCAATGCGGCCACCCATGAGATCATCCGCAACAACCTCGAACGCTCTGCCATGTACGGTGGCTATATCGAGGGGGTGGGGCCGCGTTACTGTCCCTCGATCGAGGACAAGGTCGTGCGGTTTGCCGACAAGGACTCGCACCAGGTCTTCCTGGAGCCCGAGGGGCTGAACGACGATACGGTTTACCCGAATGGCATCTCGACCTCGCTGCCGCAGGACGTGCAGGAGGCCTATGTGCGCTCCATCCGTGGCCTGGAAGAGGTGAAGATCCTCCAGCCTGGCTATGCCATCGAATACGATTACGTCGATCCCCGCGCCCTTGACAGCCGCCTGGGGCTGCGCGATGTGCCGGGCCTGTTCCTGGCCGGCCAGATCAACGGCACCACGGGCTATGAGGAAGCGGCGGCCCAGGGCCTTGTCGCTGGCCTGAACGCGGCCAAGGAGGCGCTTGGCGCCGATCCCGTGACCTTCAGCCGGACCGACAGCTACATCGGCGTGATGGTCGACGATCTGATCACGCGCGGCGTCTCTGAACCCTACCGGATGTTTACCTCGCGTGCCGAATACCGGCTGTCCCTGCGCGCCGACAACGCTGACCAGCGTCTGACGGGCAAGGGGATCGAAGCCGGCCTGGTGGGAGAGGTTCGCAAGGCCGCCTTTGGGGACAAGATGGAGCGTCTGACCCGGGGCAAGTCGTTGCTGGAAGACACCAAGGTTACGCCGAAGGTTCTGAACAGCAACGGAATCAAGGTCGGGGAGGACGGCAAGCAGCGCTCGCTCTACCAGGTTTTGGCGTTTGCGGATGTTGAGATACAGCATCTTGTGGATATTGCACCAGAACTGGCCGAGCTGGATGCCGAGACCCAGGCGCAGCTGAAGAAGGATGCGCTCTACGCGACCTACCTGTCCCGGCAGGAGCAGGATGCGGCCGCGCTGCGCAAGGATGAGGCCCGGGTGATCCCGAACAGTTTTGACTATTCCGGTCTGGAAAGCCTCTCGAACGAGCTGAAGATGAAGCTTCAGCGCGTGCGGCCCGCAAACCTGGCTCAGGCAGGCCGGATCGAGGGCATGACCCCGGCGGCGCTGGCCCTGATCCTGGCGCGTCTGAACCGCGAGAACCGGGAAAAGTCCGCGTGAGCCTCGATCCGACCACCGAGAGTGTTTCACGTGAAACATCTGAGAAGCTGCGCCTCTACGCGGAGCTTCTCGAGAAATGGAACCGGAAGATCAATCTGGTGTCCAAGCACACCATTCCGGATCTCTGGACGCGGCATTTCGTCGACTCCGCCCAGATCCATTCCCTGGCGTCGGATTTTGCCCATTGGCTGGATATCGGCAGTGGCGGAGGGTTTCCCGGCCTCGTGATCGCCATTCGGGCGGCAGAGCTGCAACCCGATGCGACCTTTACCCTGATCGAGTCCGACCAGCGGAAATGCGCCTTCCTGCGGTCCGTGGCGCGGGAGACCGGTGTGAAGGTTCAGGTCCTGTCGCAACGCATCGAACAGGCACCCGTTCAGGGCGCCGATGTGCTGTCCGCGCGGGCGCTGGCCTCTCTCTCGGATCTTCTGGGCTTTGCGGAACGTCACCTGGCGCCCGAAGGAGTGGCGCTTTTCCCGAAGGGACAGCGCTGGAAAGAAGAGATTTCGGAAGCCGAGGCACAATGGCGCTTCCGCTGGGAGGCCGTGCCGAGTAAGACTGAATCCGAGGCTGTCATCCTGAAAATCGGAGGAATTCGCCGTGTCGCGTCTGCTTAACCAATCGGGCCCCCGCATCATCGCTGTTGCGAACCAGAAGGGAGGGGTCGGGAAGACGACGACCGCGATCAACATGAGCGCCGCGCTGGTGGAAGAGGGCTGCCGCGTTCTGCTGATCGACCTGGACCCGCAGGGCAATGCCTCGACGGGGATGGGGGTGGAAGCAGATGATCGTGAATTTACGGTTTACGATCTTCTTGCCGAAGACAGCCCGCTGGAAAAGGTGATCCGGGCGACCGGGGTGACGGGGCTGGACATCATTCCCGCCACCGTGGACCTCTCCTCGGCGGATATCGAGCTTTATCAGAACGAAAACCGGCTGTTCCTACTGCAACGCGCCCTGCGTCAGCCGGAAATGGCAGGATATGGTTACGATTTCATTGTTATCGACTGCCCGCCGTCGCTGAATTTGCTGACCGTGAACGCCATGGTCGCCGCGCATTCGGTTCTGGTGCCGCTGCAAAGCGAATTCTATGCGCTTGAGGGCCTGTCGCAGCTGATGCTGTCGATCCGCGAGGTGCGCAGCAGCGCCAATCCGGATCTGCGGATCGAGGGAATCGTTCTGACGATGTACGATTCCCGCAACAACCTCTCCCAGCAGGTCGAGCAGGACGCGCGGGACAATCTTGGTGACATGGTCTTCCGGACCCTGATTCCGCGCAATGTGCGGCTCAGCGAAGCTCCCTCTTTCGCGATGCCCGTGCTCGAATATGATACGACGTCGCGCGGGGCCGAAGCCTATCGCGCGCTGGCACAGGAAATTCTGAAGAAATACGAGCCTGTCGCCGCCTGAGGCAGAGGAGCAGAGCATGGAAAAGAGAAAAACGCGCGGACTCGGGCGCGGCTTGTCCGCCCTGATGGCAGATGTGTCCCCGGAAGAACAAAATCTGGGGGGTAACACCAATCGTCGCCCCGACATGATGGTGCCGATTGAATCCGTCGTTCCCAATCCGGACCAGCCGCGCCGCAGCTTTACCGAGGCCCAGCTGGAGGATCTGACCAATTCGATCCGCGAAAAGGGCATCATCCAGCCGCTGATCGTGCGCCCGAAGCCGGGCGGCGACGGCAGTTACGAGATCGTTGCCGGGGAACGCCGCTGGCGCTCGGCGCAGCGGGCGAAACTGCATGAAGTGCCGGTCATCGTGCGCGATTTCGATGATGTCGAGGTCCTCGAGGTCGCGATCATCGAGAACATCCAGCGCGCCGATCTGAACCCGGTGGAAGAGGCCATGGGCTTCCGTCAGCTGATGGACAAGTTCGGCCACACGCAGGAAAAACTGGCGCAGGCCCTGGGCAAGAGCCGCAGCCACATTGCCAACCTGATGCGCCTGCTGCAGCTGCCCTCCGAAGTGCAGGAAATGCTGCGCGACGGCCAGCTTTCGGCCGGTCACGCGCGGGCGCTGATCACTTCAGAGAACCCCGTTGCGCTGGCGCACAAGGTCATTCAGGGCGGGTTGTCCGTCCGCGCGACCGAGCAGCTGGCGAAAAAGCCCGAGGCCCCGGTAGCCCCGAAACCGCAGAAGAAGATCAGTTTCGGCATCCGTCCGGACGAGGGCGAGAAGGACGCGGATACCCGCGCGCTGGAGCAGGATCTGTCGGCGGCGCTAGGCATGACGGTGATCATCGACCACGTTCCGGGCAAGGAATATGGCCAGGTGACGATCTCCTACGACACGCTGGAACAGCTGGACGACCTGTGCCAGGTCCTCAGCGCGGCCCGCTAGGACGGGTCCAGAGGAAGATCATCACGGCGCAGAGGGTCAGCCCCTGGATCGCCAGAAGATGCGGCCTGAGGCCCATCAGGATCGAGATAAGAAAAACGCCTCCCACCATTACGGTGGCGAGGCGTTTTGCCTTCAGGGAGATCGCGCGGTGGTCGCGCCAGTCCTGGATCGCCGGGCCGAAACTGGGATGCGACAGCAGCCATGCATGCAGCCGCTCGGAAGAGCGGGAAAAGCAGAAGGCGGCCAGCAGCATGAAGGGCACGGTGGGCAGAAGCGGTAGCACGACGCCCAGCAGGCCGAAACCGAGGCTGAGAAGCCCCGAAATCAGCCAGAAGACCCTCATTCCAGCGAATCCAGCAGTTTGTTCAGAATCGCGTTCAGAACCATACGACCCTGATCTGTAACGAAAATATGCGATTTTTCGCGTTTCAGAAGGTTCATCTCGTCGAGCTCGTTCAGGACAGAGGTATAAAGGGACGTTCCGCTCAATCTCTCGAACCGATTTTGATCGATTCCCTCGCGCAGGCGCAGCCCCATCAGAAGGTATTCTTGCGCCTGTTCAGGGCCGGTCAAGGCTTCGATCAAACTGTCCGCATTCCCGGCCTCGGCAGCGGCCAGCCATTTGCCGGGCGCGCGATGCGCCTCGGTCGCGTGGCGACGGCCGTCGATGGTGACCCGGCCATGGGCGCCGGGACCGACGCCGATGTAATCGCCATAGCGCCAGTACAGGACATTGTGCCGGGACCGCGCGCCGTCACGCGCGTGGTTCGAGACCTCGTAGCAGTCGAAACCATGTTCGGCGGTGACACTCTGCGTCAGCTCGTACATGTCGGCGGCCAGGTCTTCCTCGGGCAGGCCCTTCAGCCCGCCGCGCTTGTAGCGGTCGCCGAAGGCGGTGCCTTCCTCGATCGTCAGCTGGTAGAGCGACAGGTGGTCGATGGCCAGCGACAGGGCGCGGTGCAGCTCGGCCTCCCATTCGGCCAGGGTCTGATCCTGTCGGGCATAGATCAGGTCAAAGCTGACACGGTCGAACTGGTTGCGGGCGACGTCGAAGGCACGCAGGGCCTCGTCCACGGAATGGAGACGGCCCAGACGCTTCAGGTCCCGGTCGTTCATCGCCTGGAATCCCATCGACACCCGGTTCACGCCTGCCGCCGCATAGCCGCGGAAACGCCCGGCCTCGACCGATCCGGGGTTCGCCTCCAGCGTCACTTCGGTGTCATTGGCCTGGGGCCAGAGCCGGCGGATGGTATCCAGAATGCCCTCGACCGTCCGGGGCTCCATCAGGGATGGCGTGCCGCCGCCGAAGAACACCGACTGGACGACACGACCTGACGTAACGGCAGCGTATCGTTCCAATTCGGTGACGTATGTTTTCAGCCAGCGTTCTTGGTCGATGGTCTCCGCCACATGCGAGTTGAAGTCGCAATAGGGGCATTTGGACTGGCAGAAGGGCCAGTGAACATAGATGCCGAAGCCGGCATTCTGCCAGTCCTCAGAGGTCACGCAAAGCAGCCCTGGACCAGCTTCTCGAACGCCTGCGAGCGGTGCGAGATCGCGTTCTTCTGTTCCGAGGTCATCTCGGCAAAGGTCACGTCAAAGCCTTCGGGCTGGAACATCGGGTCATAGCCATGACCGTTGTCGCCGCGCATCGGCCAGACGCATTGCCCGGGCATCCGCCCGACAAAGATCTCGTCCTGGCCATCGGGCCAGGCCAGGCATAGGGTGCAGTTGAAGGCTGCGGTGCGCGGGTAGGGGGCGTTCCTGGCCTCCAGCTCGTCCCAGACCTTGGCCATGGCCATCGGGAAATCGCGGCCATGGTCGGTCTCGGCCCAGTCGGCGGTGTAGACGCCCGGGGCGCCATCCAGACCGTCGACAGAGATGCCGCTGTCGTCGGACAGGGCGGGCAGGCCGGTCGCCTTGGCGGCGTAATGCGCCTTGATGCGGGCATTGCCGATGAAATTGTCCTGGTCTTCGACCGGCTCTTCCAGCCCGTGATCGGCGGCCGAGGTGACGGTGATGCCGAAGGGGGCCAGCAGCGCGGAAATCTCTTCCAGCTTGCCCTTGTTGTGGGTCGCGAGGACCAGTTCCTTGCCGTCGAACTTACGCATTCACTGCCGCCTTCTGGATCTCGACCAGCTCGGACACGCCCTTTTCGGCCAGGTCCAGCAGCTGGTTCATCTGTTCACGGGAATAGGTCGCGCCCTCGGCGGACATCTGCACCTCGATCAGGCGCTTCGATCCGGTCAGGATGAAGTTGCCGTCAACGCCCGCCTCGCTGTCCTCGGGATAGTCGAGGTCCAGCACCGGCTGACCGGCATAGAGGCCGCAGGACACGGCAGCCACAGGATCGACCAGCGGATCGGAGGTGATCATGCGGGCCTTCATCAGCTTGTTGACCGCCAGTTTCAGCGCCACCCAGCCGCCGGTGATCGAGGCGCAGCGGGTGCCGCCATCGGCCTGGATCACGTCGCAGTCGATGGTGATCTGGCGTTCGCCCAGGGCCGAGCGGTCGACCCCGGCGCGCAGGGCACGCCCGATCAGGCGCTGGATCTCGACCGTACGGCCGCCCTGCTTGCCCATCGCCGCCTCGCGGCGCATCCGCGACGTGGTCGAGCGCGGCAGCATCCCGTATTCCGCCGTCACCCAGCCCAGGCCCGAACCCTTGATGAAGGGGGGCACGCGCTCGTCGATGGTGGCGGTGCACAGCACATGGGTGTCTCCGACCTTGATCAGGCACGAGCCTTCGGCGTGCTTGGTGATGCCGGTCTCGATTGAAACCGGGCGCATTTCGCTTAAATCTCTACCAGACGGTCGCATGAAACCTCTCATCTTTTGAGGCCCGTGATAGGCACCGGGGCCGTGGAAAGGCAAGTCCCGTTGACCTTTCACGCAAGCCCTCTTTAATGATCGTCAGAACGGAATGCGGCGATGGCAGAGCAGAAATCCATCCTCAACGACATGAACGACCGCTCGCGCGAGGTGTTTCGGCGGGTGGTGGAAGGCTATCTCGACAGCGGGGAGCCGGTGGGCTCGCGCACGCTCACCCGGTTGATGAGCGAGAAGGTCAGCGCGGCCACGATCCGCAACGTGATGCAGGATCTCGAATACATGGGGCTGCTGGACAGCCCGCATGTCTCGGCCGGGCGCATCCCGACGCAGCGCGGCCTCCGGATGTTCGTCGATGGGCTCCTCGAGGTCAGCGATCTCGATGCCAACGAACGCCAGAAGATCGACGCGACGGTGGGCAATGGCGGCGACCCCTCGACGCTGCTGGACCGCATCGGTTCGGCGCTCAGCCTCGCGACGCAGGGCGCCTCTCTGGTGCTGGCGCCCAAGCACGAGGCGCCGATCAAGCATATCGAATTCGTGGCGCTCGGGCATGACCGGGCGCTGGTGGTGCTGGTCTTCGGCGATGGCCACGTGGAAAACCGCATCTTCACCCCGCCGCCCGGCCAGACGCCGTCCTCCATGCGCGAGGCCGCGAATTTCCTGAACGCGCTGCTGGAGGGCAAGACCCTCTCGGAGGTCAAATCCGTCGTCGCCCGCGAGATCGAGGCGCGGCGTCAGCAGATCGACGGGCTGGCGCGGGCGCTGGTGGAAAGCGGCGCAGCCATCTGGGAGGGCGAGGGCGGCCTGCACGACCGGCTGATCGTGCGGGGGCGCTCGAATCTCATCGGCGCGGACGAGGCCGACCTGGATCGCATCCGGGAGCTGTTCGACGACCTGGAGCGCAAGCGGGACATTGCCGAGTTCCTGGAACTGACCGAGGATGGCGAGGGCGTGCGCATTTTTATCGGCTCCGAGAACAAACTTTTCTCACTTTCGGGTTCCTCTCTGGTCGTCTCTCCTTATATGAACGCGGACCGGAAAATCATCGGTGCGGTCGGTGTGATCGGGCCCACGCGGCTCAATTACGGACGGATCGTGCCGATCGTGGACTATACGGCCCAGCTGGTGGGGCGGATGCTTTCCGACCGCCGCTAGGGGCCGCTCAGTGAGGTGAAATGATGGCAGAGCCGAAAGACGACGACTTCCTGGATGATCCCGAGCGGGCCGAGGCCGAAGCCCGCGCGTTCGAGACGGAAGAGATCGACGATGCCGATGTCGAGCTCGAGACGCTGCGCGCGGAACGGGACGAGATGAAGGACAAGTGGATGCGCGCGCTGGCGGATGCGGAAAATTCCCGCAAGCGCGCCGACAAGCAGCGCCGCGAGGCCGAGCAGTACGGCGGCTCGAAACTCGCCCGCGACATGCTGCCGGTCTACGACAATCTCAAGCGTGCGCTTGAGGCTGCGGGCGACAAGACCGAGGAAAACACCGCGCTTCTGGAAGGCATCGAGCTGACCATGCGCGAGCTGTCGAACACCTTCCGCAAGCACGGCTTGGTGGTGATTTCCCCGGCGGTTGGCGACAAGTTCGATCCGAACCAGCACGAGGCGATGTTCGAGGCTCCGGTGCCCGGCACCAAGGCCGGCGAAATCATCCAGGTCTCGGCCGAGGGCTTCATGCTGCACGACCGCCTGCTGCGCCCCGCCCAGGTCGGTGTCAGTTCCTTCACGGGCTGATTTCGCCCCTTTCGGGGCGGAGCCTCCGGCGGGGATATTTTTGGCCAGATGAATGAGCCGGTCGCGCCCCAAGCGCGGCCGGCTTTCTTCATTTTCTTGTTTCAAATACCTCGGGGGAGTCAGCCGAAGGCTGACGGGGGCAGAGCCCCCATTTTCACCCCTTGGCGGCTTCTTTCAGCCGGTAGAGCACCTCCAGCGCTTCACGCGGGCTCAGGTCGTCGGGATGCACTTCTGACAGGAGTTCGGAAACGGCCAGCATCTGTGGCGGGATATTCGGTGCCGGCGGGGGCGGCGGAGCCGCCGCGAAGAGCGGCAGGTCGTCGATCACCGCGCGGGGATTGCCGCCGCCCTTGCGGGCATTGTCCTCGAGCGAAGCGAGCACTTCGCGGGCCCGGGCGACGACGCTGTCGGGAAGCCCCGCCAGTTTGGCCACCTGCACGCCGTAGCTGCGGTCGGCCGCGCCCATGCGGACCTCGTGCAGGAAGATCACCTCGCCCTCATGTTCGCGCACGCTGACGGTGGCGTTCTCCACGCCCGAGAGGCGTTTCGAAAGCTGAGTCATCTCGTGGTAATGGGTCGCGAAGAGGGCCCGGGCGCGGTTCGTTTCGTGCAGGTGCTCGAGCGTCGCCCAGGCGATCGAGAGGCCATCGTAGGTCGCCGTGCCCCGGCCGATCTCGTCGAGGATCACCAGCGCGCGGTCGTCGGCCTGGTTCAGGATGGCAGCGGTTTCGACCATTTCGACCATGAAGGTCGAGCGGCCCCGCGCCAGGTCGTCGCTGGCGCCGACGCGGCTGAAGATCTGGCTGACCAGACCGATATGGGCGCCATCCGCGGGCACGTGGCTGCCCATCTGCGCCAGCAGCGCGATCAGCGCATTCTGCCGCAGGAAGGTCGATTTACCGGCCATGTTGGGGCCGGTCAGCAGCCAGATCGCGGCGCTGTGGGGGCCATCGGGCATCAGCGCGCAGTCATTGGCGATGAAGGGCGCGCCCTCGCGGCGCAGGGCCTGTTCCACCACCGGGTGGCGACCCGCGTCGATGCGCAGGCTGCGCGACATGTCCACCTTGGGGCGCACCCAGTTGTCGGAGCGCGACAGGTCGGCGAGGCCGGTGGCCAGATCGAACTCGGCCAGTGCCTGCGAGAGCTGGGTCAGCGCCGGGGCGGCCTCCAGCACCTTCTCGCGCAGCTGGGCAAAGAGCTGCTGCTCGATCCCCTGGGCCTGGCCGGCGGCGTTCAGGATCCGGGTTTCCAGGTCCGACAGCTCCGGCGTGGTGAAGCGCAGCTGGTTGGCCGTGGTCTGGCGGTGCTTGAAACGCTCCGAGAGCGGCGGCGAGAGCATCTTGTCGCCATGGGTCGCCGTGACCTCGATGAAGTAGCCCAGCACGTTGTTGTGCTTGATCTTCAGCGAATTGATCCCGGTTTCCTCGGCGTAGCGGCCCTGCATGGCGGCGACCACGCCGCGGCCCTCGTCACGCAGGCGGCGGACCTCGTCCAGCTCCTCGTGGAAGCCCTTGGCGATGAAGCCGCCGTCGCGGGCCAGCAGCGGGGGCTCGGCCACCAGCGCCACGTCCAGGAGCGCGTGCAGCGCCTCCTGTCCGGAGAAGGCATGGGCGCTTTTCGCCAGCAGCTGCGGCAGCGAGGAGGCATTGCCCAGCCGGGCGGCCAGCTGTTCGGCCTGGCTCAGCGCGTTGCGGATCGCGGTCAGGTCGCGCGGGCCGCCGCGTTCCAGCGACAGCCGCGACAACGCGCGATCAAGATCGGGCACCTTGCGCAGCAGCGCGCGCAGGTCGGCGGCGGTGCGGGTGTTGCTATGCGCGTAATCCACCGCGTCCAGCCGTTCGGTGATCACCGTCAGGCTGCGCGAGGGGGAGGCCACGCGGCGTTCCAGCAGCCGCGCGCCCAGCGGTGTCACCGTGCGGTCGATGGCCTGCAGCAGCGATCCGGCGCGGCCTCCGGTCATCGCATGGGTGATTTCGAGGTTGCGGCGGGTGGCGGCGTCGATCTGCACCGTGCCCTCCATCGCCTCGCGCACGGGGGGACGCAGCAGCGGCAGCTTGCCCTTCTGGGTGATCTCCAGGTAGTCGACCAGCGCCCCCATGGCCGAAACCTCGGGCCGGGTGAACTGTCCGTAGCTGTCGAGCGTACCGACGCGGAACAGCTCTGTCAGGCGCTTGGTAGCGCTGGCGGTGTCGTAGGAGGCCCGCGCCAGCGGCGTCAGCGAAATGCCGAAATCCTCGCCCAGGGCGCGCAGGCCGGGTTCGTCGGCCTCGCTCACCAGCAGTTCGGAGGGGGTCAGGCGGGCCAGTTCCGGGCCCAGCTTCACCGCCGCCAGCGGCATCACGTGAAACGCCCCGGTCGAGATATCGACCCAGGCCAGCGCCGCGCCATCGCGCATCTCGGCATAGGCGGCCAGGAAGTTGTGGCGCCGCGCCTCCAGCAGGCTGTCCTCGGTCAGGGTGCCGGGGGTGACCAAGCGCACCACGTCGCGCCGCACCACGGATTTCGAGCCGCGTTTCTTGGCCTCGGCCGGGTCTTCCATCTGTTCGCAGACGGCGACGCGGAAGCCCTTGCGGATCAGCGTCAGCAGGTAGTTTTCCGCCGAATGCACGGGAACGCCGCACATGGCGATGTCCTCGCCCAGGTGCTTGCCCCGCTTGGTCAGTGCGATGTCCAGCGCCTGCGCGGCTTCTTCCGCGTCCTTGAAGAACATCTCGTAGAAATCGCCCATGCGGTAAAACAGCAGGGCGTGCGGATATTGTTCCTTGATCTCAAGGTATTGCGCCATCATCGGCGTGACGTTTGCCGCCGTGTTCATGTATCCCCCGAAGCGTTTCGCGCAACTTAACGGTCCCGGCCCTGCGGCGAAAGGGGAATGCTGTCGGCAGTTGAGGCACCCTGCGCAACCCGATATTCATCCCCTGAATTCGGAGGGAAGTAATTCATGAGCAAGAGCCGCATCACCCGCGAAGACGCGCTGGCCTTTCACCTGGAACCGACGCCGGGCAAGTTCGAGATCACGGCCACCGTCCCGATGACCACCCAGCGGGACCTGAGCCTGGCCTACAGCCCGGGCGTCGCCGTCCCCTGCGAGGTGATCGCGGAACAGCCCGAGACCGCCTACGACTACACCAACAAGGGCAACCTTGTGGCGGTGATCTCGAACGGGACGGCGGTCCTGGGTCTGGGGAACCTGGGCGCGCTGGCCTCCAAGCCGGTGATGGAAGGCAAGTCGGTGCTGTTCAAGCGCTTCGCCGACGTGAACTCGATCGACATCGAGCTGGACACCGAGGATCCCGAAGAGATCATCAAGGCCGTGAAGCTGATGGGGCCGACCTTCGGGGGCATCAACCTCGAAGACATCAAGGCGCCGGAATGCTTCATCATCGAGCAGCGCCTGAAGGAAGAGATGGACATCCCCGTCTTCCACGACGACCAGCACGGCACCGCCGTGATCTGTGCCGCCGGGCTGATCAACGCGCTGCACATCAGCGGCAAGAAGATCGAGGACGTGAAGATCGTCCTGAACGGCGCGGGCGCGGCGGGCATCGCCTGCCTCGAGCTGCTCAAGGCCATGGGCGCGCGGCATGACAACTGCATCATGTGCGACACCAAGGGCGTGATCTACCAGGGCCGCAAGGAAGGCATGAACCAGTGGAAGTCGGCCCATGCCGCCAACACCGAGGCCCGCACCCTGGCCGAGGCGATGGTGGGCGCCGACGTGTTCCTGGGCGTTTCGGTGAAGGGCGCGGTGACGCAGGACATGGTGAAATCCATGGGCGCCAACGCGGTGATCTTCGCCATGGCGAACCCCGACCCCGAGATCACCCCCGAAGAGGTCCACGAAGTCCGCGAGGACGTGATCGTCGCCACCGGCCGCTCGGATTATCCGAACCAGGTCAACAACGTGCTGGGCTTCCCCTACCTGTTCCGCGGCGCGCTTGATATCCACGCCCGCGCGATCAACGACGACATGAAGATCGCCTGTGCCCAGGCTCTGGCGGCCCTGGCCCGCGAGGATGTGCCGGATGAGGTGGCGCTGGCCTACGGCAAGGCGCTGACCTTCGGGCGCGACTACATCATCCCGACCCCCTTCGATCCCCGCCTGATCTGGCGCATTCCCCCCGCCGTCGCCCAGGCCGGCATGGAAACCGGTGCCGCCCGCCGTCCCATCGTCGACATGGATGGCTACCAGGTGTCGCTGCGCGCGCGGATGGACCCGACCGCCTCGATCCTGCGCGGCCTGAACGCCCGGGCGCGCCGTGCCCAGGCCCGGATGATCTTCGCCGAGGGCGATGATCCCCGCGTCCTGCGCGCCGCCGTGCTCTACCAGCGTTCCGGCATGGGCGAGGCCATCGTCGTGGGCCGCGAAGCCGACGTGGCCGAAAAGCTGACCGCCGCCGGCCTTGGCGATGCGGTGGGCGAGCTGACGATCACCAATGCCGCCATGACCGAGCACCTCGGCACCTACAAGGAGTTCCTCTACAAGCGCCTGCAACGGCGCGGCATGGACATGCAGGACGTCCACCGCCTGGCGGCGCGCGACCGTCACGTCTTCTCGGCGCTGATGCTGGCCCATGGCCACGGCGATGCGATGATCAGCGGCGCGACCCGCAAGTCGGCCCATGTGATGGAGCTGATCAGCCACGTCTTCGATGCCGATGCCGAACATGGCGCCGTCGGGACCACCGCCGTGCTGCACAAGGGCCGCATCGTGCTGATCGGCGACACGCTGGTCCACGAATGGCCGGACGAGAACGACCTGGCCGATATCGCCGAACGTTCGGTCGAGGTGGCGCGTGATCTGGGTCTGGAACCCCGCGTCGCCTTCGTCAGCTTCTCGACCTTCGGCTACCCGGTCTCTGAACGGGCCGAGAAGATGCACCTCGCGCCGAAGGTGCTGGAAGAGCGCGGCGTCGACTTCGAGTTCGAAGGCGAGATGACCGTGGACGTGGCGCTGAACGCCAAGGCGCGCGGCAACTATCCGTTCCAGCGCCTGAGCGGAAATGCCAACATCCTGGTGGTTCCGGCGCGGCACTCGGCCTCGATCTCGATCAAGCTGATGCAGGAAATGGCCGGTGCGACGATCATCGGCCCGATCCTGTCGGGCATCGACAAGCCGGTGCAGCTCTGCTCCACCACCTCGACCGTCAACGACATCCTGAACATGGCCGTCATGGCGGCCTGCAAGGTGAAAGCTTGACCGTCTGGAACCTCGGGTCGGTGAATGCCGACATGGTTTTCCGGGTGCCGCACATGCCGGCGCCCGGAGAGACCCTTTCCGCGACCGGCTACCAGAAGGGGCTGGGGGGCAAGGGGGCGAACATGTCCGTCGCCGCCACCCGCGCCGGGTCCCACGTGGAACATATCGGCGCCGTCGGAGAGGACGGGCTGTGGATGAAGGAACGCCTGGCCGGCTACGGCGTGGGCACCACCCATCTGGCGGAACTGCCGGGTCCCACCGGCCAGGCGATCATCTACCTTGATGCCGAGGGCGAGAACCAGATCGTGCTTCTGGCGGGCTCCAACACCGAAATCAGCGAGGCGGCGATTGCCAGCGCGCTGGAGGGGGCCCGTGCCGGCGACATCGCCGTCTTCCAGAACGAGACCAACGGCCAGCAGGCCTTTGCGAGGGCGGTGAAGGCCCGCGGGCTGCGGCTGGCCTATGCGGCGGCGCCCTTCGATGCGGCGGCGGTTGCGGCGGTTCTGGACCAGCTCGACATCCTGGTGATGAACGAGGTCGAGGCGCGTCAGCTTCAGGACGCCACCGGCCTTGCCCCCGAGGCGCTGCCCGTGGCCGAGGTGCTGGTGACACTGGGCGCCAAGGGCTGCCGGCGATTCGATACCGTCTCGGGGCAGGTGCAGGACGTGCCGGCGCCGAAGGTCACCCCGGTCGACACCACCGGTGCCGGAGACACCTTCACGGGCTACCTTCTGGCCGGTCTCGACCAGGGGCTGTCCATGGAGGAGGCGATCACGCTGGCGCAGAAGGCGGCGGCGGTGATGGTGACGCGTCTTGGCACCGCAGATGTCATCCCGACACGAGCGGAAATATGACAATTGTCATGGATGAGCGCTTTTCCCTTTTGAATTTCGGGGCGGGCGCCTTACCTTGGGCTAGTCGAATTAAGAGTGCGCCTGAAGGTTGACAGGCATGGTCGGCTTCGTCTGGAGGCGAACCGGCTGGGGGAGTTACCACACTCCAAGCGTAAAGAGTGGTTCACAGTTGGAACCCGGCGGGTCGTCACCTTGGTGGCGGCCCGCTTGTTTTCGTGCTGTCCCCACGGATTTCCCGGGGGCCGGCCGGGGTGTCAGCGCCGCAGCCAGTCCAGTAGCGCCAGGTTCACCGCCTCGGGCTGCTCCATCGTCGCCAGGTGGCCGCATTGCGGCACCACGACCAGCTGCGCGCCGGGAATCGCCTCGGCCATCTCGCGGGCCATCTCGGGCGGGGTCAGCACATCCTCGGCGCCCACCAGCACCAGCACCGGCAGATCGTAACCGGGCAGGTCGGGCCGCGAATCCGGGCGCGAGATGATCGCGGCGGACTGTTGCGCCAGCACCGAATGGCCCAGAGAGACGGACATCGTGACCACCTCGTTGCGCAGCCCGTCGACATGGCCTGCATGGACCAGGCCCGGCAGGGAAGCGGCATAGGCCAGCCGCAGCTGGCGGCCTTCCAGCGGGGCAAGGGTTTCCAGCGTGGCGCGGCGATAGGCGGTCTGCTGGTCGGTATCGGGGCGCGCGGTGGTATCCAGCAGCGCCAGCCGTTCGACCCGCTCGGGGGCCTGGCGCATGATCTCCATCGCGATGTAGCCGCCCATCGACAGCCCGGCCAGGGCAAAGCGGGGCGGCGCATCGGCCAGGATCGCCGTGGCCATCTCGGCGATGGTCTCTCCGCGCAGGGTGTTGGCGACGCTCACCGGGCCATGCGGCCAGAGCGCGGGGATCTGGGCCGCAAACAGCGCAGGCGTCGCCATCAGGCCGGGAATGAGCAGGATCGGGGTCATCGGAAACATCCTTCCGCAGGGCGTCGGTCTGGCGCCAAGGTGGACGTCCCCGGCAGCCGGTCCAAGCCTTAAGGCGGCCTTGCGGCTTTGGACATGGAAAAAGGGCGCAGAGATCGCCATCTCTGCGCCCTTCATACCAAATGTGGTAGAAGTGGTTACTTCTTAACCCGCATGTTGCGTGCTGCCAGCAGTTTCAGGCGCAGCGCATTCAGCTGGATGAAGCCGGCGGCGTCCTTCTGGTCGTAGGCGCCCGCGTCTTCCTCGAAGGTCACGTGCTTCTCGGAATACAGCGAATAGTCCGACCAGCGGGCCACGGTGCGCGCCGAACCCTTGTAGAGCATCAGCTTGACGGTGCCGGTGACGAACTCTTGCGACTTGTCGATCAGCGCCTGCAGCATCTCGCGCTCGGGGGAGAACCAGAAGCCGTTGTAGATCAGCTCGGCGTAGCGCGGCATGATCGAGTCCTTCAGGTGACCCGCGCCGCTGTCGATGGTGATCTGTTCGATGCCACGGTGGGCTTCCAGCAGGATGGTGCCGCCGGGGGTCTCGTAGACGCCGCGGGACTTCATGCCGACGAAGCGGTTTTCCACGAAGTCGAGACGGCCGATGCCGTGGGTCTTGCCCAGCTCGTTCAGCTTGGTCAGGATCGTTGCCGGGCTCATCGCCTCGCCGTTGATCGCGACGGCGTCGCCCTTCTCGAAGGTGACCTCGATGTACTCGGGCTCGTTCGGGGCCTGCAGGACCGGATCATCGGTGCGCTGGAAGACGTAGTCGGGCGCCATGTCGCCCGGGTTCTCCAGCACCTTGCCCTCGGAGGAGGTGTGCAGCAGGTTCGCATCGACCGAGAAGGGCGCCTCGCCGCGCTTGTCCTTGGCGATCGGGATCTGGTTCTGTTCGGCAAAGGCCAGCAGCGCGGTGCGCGAATGCAGGTTCCACTCGCGCCAGGGCGCGATCACCTTGATGGCCGGGTTCAGCGCATAGGCCGACAGTTCGAAGCGGACCTGGTCGTTGCCCTTGCCGGTGGCACCGTGGGCGACGGCATCGGCGCCGGTCTCTTCGGCGATCTCGACCAGACGCTTGGAGATCAGCGGACGGGCGATCGAGGTGCCCAGCAGGTAGAGGCCTTCGTAGACCGCGTTGGCGCGGAACATCGGGAAGACGAAATCACGCACGAATTCTTCGCGGACGTCTTCGATGTAGATGTTCTCGGGCTTGATCCCCAGAAGCTCGGCCTTCTTGCGGGCCGGCTCCAGCTCTTCGCCCTGACCGAGGTCAGCGGTGAAGGTGACGACCTCGCAACCGTATTCGGTTTGCAGCCACTTCAGGATGATCGAGGTGTCGAGGCCACCGGAATAGGCCAGGACGACTTTCTTGGGCGCGGACATGAATTTTCCCTCAATTCGAGTTTCGCCGGGCGATAGCCCTTTTTCGCCAAGGGTACAAGCCTAAGGCCCCTTGCAAGCAAGGATACAAGGCGTAAAGACGAGGATATGAGCGAGTTTCTGGACAAGGCCCGGGCGGCCATGGTGGCGATGCGGGAGGTCTTTCCCGCCACGCCGCTTCTGCGCAACGATCATCTTTCGGCCCGCTACGGGGCCGAGATCTGGCTGAAACGCGAGGATCTGTCGCCGGTGCGCAGCTACAAGTTGCGCGGCGCCTTCAATGCGATGCGCAAGGTGATGTCCGCCGGTGGCGCGCCCTCCTTCGTCTGTGCCAGTGCCGGCAACCACGCCCAGGGCATGGCCTTCATGTGCCGTCATTTCGAAGTTCCGGGCGTGGTCTTCATGCCGGTGACGACGCCGCAGCAGAAGATCGACAAGACCCGCACCTTCGGGGGTCCCTTCATCCAGATCCGTCTGGTCGGCGACTATTTCGACGATACCCTGGCCGAGGCGCAGCGCTACTGCTCCGAGACCGGCGGCCATTTCCTGGCGCCCTTCGACGACGAGGACGTGATCGAGGGGCAGGCCTCTGTTGCCGCCGAGATCGAGCAGCAGCTGCCCGGCCTTGCGGACATGATCGTGCTGCCGGTGGGCGGGGGCGGTCTGGCCTCGGGGGTGCGTAGCTATTTCGGCGACCGGATGCAGATCCGCTACGTGGAGCCCGAGGGCGGCAAGTCGCTGCGCGCGGCGGTGGAAGCCGGCGCGCCGGTGACGCTCGACAAGGTCGACAGCTTCGTCGATGGCGCCGCCGTGGCGCGCATCGGGGCCCGCCCCTTCGCCCGGCTGAAGGATGTGCCCCCGGACCATGTTCTGGCCGCGCCCGAGGACCGCATCTGCCTGACCATGCTGGAGATGCTGAACGTCGAGGGGATCGTCCTGGAACCTGCGGGCGCGCTGTCGGTCAACGCGCTGGAGGATCTGCAGGACGAGATCGCCGGCAAGCGGGTGATCTGCGTGACCTCGGGCGGCAATTTCGACTTCGAGCGTCTGCCCGAGGTGAAGGAGCGGGCGCAGCGCTTCTCGGGGGTGAAGAAATACTACATCCTGCGGTTGCCGCAGCGCCCCGGGGCCCTGCGCGAATTCCTCGACATGCTGGGGCCGGAGGACGACATCAGCCGCTTCGAATACCTGAAGAAATCGGCGCGCAACTTCGGCACCGTGCTGATCGGGATCGAGACCAAGGCCGCCGAGAACCTGGATGCGCTGGCGGAACGGCTGGATGCGGCGGGCTTCACCTATCGCGACATCACCACCGATCCGGTGCTGGCCGAATTCCTGATCTGAGGGCGCCTCAGGCGGCGGTGCGCGTCGGAAGCTCGTCCAGGAACAGGGCCCGGCTTTCGGCGTAGCAGCTGCGGATCGCGCCCAGGTCCACCGCATCGCCGGCGCCCTGGGCCGCCATCCGCTCGCCCTCGGCGCACAGGCCCGCGAAGGCGTTGAACCCGAGGTTCAGCGCGGATCCCTTCAGCGCATGAAGCACCTGTTCCAGCAGCGGGCCGCGGGCCAGGCCCGCCAGCGTCTCCTCGACATCTTCCAGGAAGATATCGACGACCTCTCCGAAATCGTCATGGCCCACGTCGTCCCGCAGGGACATCACCTGATCCCAGGATATCATCTTCGCCTCTCCCGTCCGCACTCCCGCTGGCTATAGGCCCGAGGTCTTAATCCCGCCTTGCCCGGAAAGATCGAATGCGGAGTTTCATGGCTTGTTAAGGGCGTGGGCCTATCCCCGACCGACGGATCTGCGCCGCCGGGGCGGGGCGGCGGATGCAGGGCCCCGGCCGGGGCCGGGTTGGCGGGTGACATGCGGGCTGGACAGGACAGACGAGCGGAGATTTCGGACGGCAGCGGGCCGGGGCGGCAGGATGCCGTGCCGCGCCGGGTGCTGATCGTCGACGACAGCCGGTTGCAGCGTCACATCCTGCGGCGGCTGTTGCTGGGCTGGGGCTATGTGGTGGACGAGGCCGAGACCGGCGATGCCGCGCTGGCCCTGTGCCGCGAACGCCCGCCGGACCTGGTGATCAGCGACTGGATGATGCCGGGCATGGACGGTCTGGGCTTCTGCGAGGCCTTCCGCCAGCTGCCCCGGGAGGGCTACGGCTACTTCATCCTGCTGACCTCGAAACAGGAGAAACTGAGCGTTGCCATGGGGCTGGATGCCGGGGCCGACGATTTCCTGACCAAGCCGGTCAGCAAGTCGGAGCTGCGGGCGCGGCTGAATGCCGGAGAGCGCATCCTGGAGATGAGCCGCCAGCTGCGCGCCCAGAACCGCCTGCTGGGCCAGACCCTGGACCGCCTTCAGGCGGCCCATGACCTGATCGACGGCGACCTGATCGAGGCCAAGAAGCTGCAGCAGAGCCTGGTGCGCGACCGGCACCGCGATTTCGGCGGCGCCGCGGTGTCGCTGCTGCTGCGACCGGCGGGCCGGGTCGGCGGTGACCTGGTGGGCTTCTTTCCGGTGAATGCGCAGTGGTTCGGCTGTTTCGCGCTGGATGTCTCGGGGCACGGGATCAGCTCGGCGCTGATGACGGCGCGGCTGGCGGGCTACCTGACCTCCGCGACGCCGGGGCGCAACCTGGCGATCCAGCGCGATGGGGCGGGCCAGCCGGCGCCGCGCCCTCCGGCCGAGGTGGCACGGCATCTCAACCAGCTGGTGCTGGGCGAGATGGCGAGCGAACATTACCTGACCCTGGTGCTGGCCCAGGTGGAGATCGCCACCGGGCAGGTGCGGCTGGTGCAGGCCGGACATCCTCATCCGCTGATCCAGCGCGCCGATGGCCGGATCGAGAGCGTGGGGCGGGGCGGCGTGCCGATCGGCCTGCTGCCGGGGGCCTCCTACGAGGAGGTGAGGCTGCGGCTGGAGCCGGGCGACCGGCTGCTGCTGCAATCCGACGGCATCACCGAATGCCCGGTGCGGGGCGACGACGGGCAGGAGGGCGGCGGGCTGCTGGACACGGAGGGGCTGATGGCGCTGATGGCCGAGCTGCGCGACAGCCGCGGCACCGCCTTTCTGGAAACCCTGCTCTGGCGCCTGGGCGAGGCGGCGGGGGGGAGCGATTTTCCCGACGACATTTCGGCGGTGCTGGTCGAGGTGCCGGGTGCATGAGCTTTTCGGGACGGGACGGGACGGGACGGGGCAAGGGGGCGGGGCAAGGGGGG
>NZ_JAHIAB010000010.1 GCF_018760365.1 Pseudooceanicola endophyticus | reverse complement strand
GGGTGGAGAGGCCGATCGGATGACCCTGCGCCTCTGCACGGCTGAACACCCATTCGGCACGCTCAAGGCCTGGATGGGGCACACCCATTTCCTGACGCGGAGGCTGAAGAACGTCGGCACCGAAATGGCGCTGAATGTCCTTGCCTACAACATCAAGCGGGTGGTCGCGTTGATCGGCATTCGGGGCCTGATGCGGGCCATTGCCGCCTGATCGGGGGCTGTCGCACCTCAAGCGCCGCCGTAACGCATTGCTTGAAAGGGATCACCAAGCCGTAACGCGCGCAAAGGGCGTCGGAGGCGGCTGAAAGTGAGCAACCGGGCAAACCAGCAGCCGTGAGCCCCTGCCGGCCCGTTTTCACACAGCCTCGGCCGGCATCGAACCATCCGTGGGCAGCGTCGGTGACAGCTGCGATAACGCCTTGGCGGAGACGATCACCGGCCTCTTCAAGGCCGCGGCCATCCATCGGCGCGGACCCGTGGCGCAACTTCGAAGCCGTCGACCATGCCAGCCTCGAATGGGGCGACTGGTTCAACAACCACCGCTTGTCCGCGCCGATCCGGAACATCCCTCCGGCGGAAGCAGAGGCAAACTTCTACGCCGCTCTGGAAACAGAAGGCATGGCCGCGCAACCAACCGACATCAGCCTCCGGCAAATACGGTGCGGTTCAGTGCGGGAGTGCCCGTACTGCCCGGACGGAAGCCGGAAACTCCCTGCTTTCCGGGGCTTGCGGGGGCAGGGGGGAAGGGGCCGCGGCGGCCTGCAAAGCCGCAGCCTCGGGGTAAGCGCGGCGAGACCCGCTTCCGGGGTTGTATCTGCCGTCAGCTTCCGTTCTATGGACGACCTATCCGAATTCACAGGACAATCCGGACATTCAGATGCAACGCGAAACCTCGGCCGGCGCGGCCATCCTCTTTGACGATGTTGGCAAGACCTACCCCCAGAAGGGCGCGGGCAGCGTCATGGCGCTCGAGGGGATTTCCCTGGAGGTGCCGGCAGGTGCCATCACCGGGATCATCGGGCGTTCGGGCGCGGGGAAATCCACGCTGATGCGCATGGTCAACGGGCTGGAAAAGCCGACCTCGGGGCGCATCACCGTGGGTGGGCGCGATGTGGGCGCGGCCCATGGTGCCGCCCTGCGCGAGATCCGCCGCGAAGTCGGCATGATCTTCCAGCATTTCAACCTGCTTTCCTCGCGCACCGTGCTTGAGAACGTCGCCCTGCCGATGGAGATCGCCGGCGTGCCGCGCGGCCAGATCCGCACCCGTGCGAGCGACCTCGTCGCCCGCGTCGGTCTGGAAAAGCTGGCCAACCGCTACCCGGCCGAGCTTTCGGGCGGGCAGAAGCAGCGGGTCGGCATTGCGCGCGCGCTGGCGACCGAACCCAAGGTGCTGCTCTCGGACGAGGCGACCTCGGCGCTGGATCCCGAAACCACCCAGACGGTGCTGAAGCTGCTGGCCGACATCAACCGCGACCTCGGCCTGACGGTGCTGCTGATCACCCACGAGATGGCGGTGGTGCGCGACATCGCCAGCCACATGGCGGTGATCGACGGCGGCCGCATCGTCGAGGCGGGCGAGACCTACGACATCTTCACCACCCCGCAGCATCCCACCACGCGCTCCTTCCTGTCGGGGGTGACCGGCGTGACCCTGCCGCGCTTCATCGCCGAGCAGATGGTGACCGAGCGCCCCGAGGGACCCGCGCGCGAGGTGATCCGCATCACCTTCCTGGGGGACAAGGCCACCGATCCGCTGCTCGCGCAGATGAGCGCGGCGCTTGGCCTCGACGTGAACATCCTGGCCGGCGCCATCGAGGAGATCGGCCCGCGCCCCTTCGGCAATCTGCTGATCTCGGTCCCCGCCGATCGCGGCGCCGAGGCGCGCAGCTACCTGGAAACCCATCAGCAGCGCACGGAGGTGCTGGGCTATGTCCGCTAACCTGATCCACATGCTGATCGACGCCACCTGGCAGACCCTCTACATGGTCGCCGTGGCCGCCATCATCGGTGCCGTCATCGGCCTGCCCATCGGGGTCTTCCTGGCCTGCTCGCAACGCGGAGAGCTGCTCTCGGCGCCGCTGGTGAACCGGGTGCTGGGCATCGTGGTGAACGCCACGCGCTCGGTTCCCTTCATCATCCTGGTGGTGGCGATCATTCCCTTCACCCGGATGGTCGCGGGCACCTCCATCGGCACCACGGCGGCCATCGTGCCGCTGACCATCGCGGCCATCCCCTTCATCGCCCGCCTGATCGAGAACGCCATCCGCGAAGTCGATGCCGGCCTGATCGAGGCGGCCCGCGCCATGGGCGCCACCCCCCTGCAGATCATCCGCAAGGTCCTGATCCCCGAGGCGCTGCCCGGCATCACCCTGGGCATGACCCTCGCCGTGGTCAGCCTGATCGGCTATTCTGCCATGGTGGGTGCCGTCGGTGGCGAGGGGCTGGGCGATCTTGGCATCCGCTACGGCTACCAGCGTTTCATGCCCGACGTGATGGCCATGGTGGTGATCATCCTCATCGTGCTCGTGCAGCTGGTGCAGACCATCGGCGAATGGATCGCACGGCGCGTCGACAAACGGGCGCCCCGCAACCGCGGCGCCTGAAACCCCTCGTATTTATTCGAAGGACAAATGTTATGAAAAAGCTGATGACGCTGGTTTCCGTCCTCGCGCTGACCGCCGGTGCGGCGGCTGCCGAGGAAATCCGCGTGGGTGTGTCCCCGGGCGAACATGCCGAGATCATGGAAGAGGTGGCCAAGGTCGCCAAGCCCATGGGCCTGGACATCGACATCATCGAGTTCTCGGACTACGTGGTGCCGAACCAGGCGCTGGCCGATGGCGACATCCAGGCGAACTCGTTCCAGCACAAGCCCTACCTCGACAACCAGATCAAGGATCGCGGCTTTGACCTGGTGCCGGTGGCGACCACCATCACCACCCCGATGGGCCTCTATTCCGACAAGGTGAAGTCCCCCGACGAGCTGAAGAAGGGCGACAGCATCGGCATCCCGAACGATCCGACCAACGGTGGCCGTGCGCTGCTGGTGCTGCAGGATCTGGGGCTGATCAAGCTTGCCGATGGCACCGGCCTGGTGCCGACCGTCCTCGACATCACCGAGAACCCCAAGAAGCTGAAGTTCCAGGAACTGGACGCCGCGCAGCTGCCGCGTTCGCTGGCCGACCTCAGCGCCGCGATGATCAACACCAACTACGCGATCGCCGCCGGCATGAACCCGAAGACCGACTCCATAGCGATGGAAAAGCCGGATTCGCCCTACGTGAACATCATCGTGGTCCGCAAGGGCGACGAGAACGCCGATTGGGTGAAGCCGCTGATCGAGGCCTATCACTCTGACGACGTGAAGAAATTCATCGAAGAGAAGTACCACGGTACGGTGCTGACCTCCTGGTAAGCCCTGGCTTGCGATGCTTCTGAACGGGCGCCCTCGGGCGCCCGTTTGCATGTCCGGACCCCGGTGGCGCGGTGCAAATTTGGGCAGCCTGACGCCAAGGCAGAGAAAATCGCCTCCGCGACGCAGAAATTTCTTTATGGGAAAATTAGTTTCCTGATAAGTCGGATCCGAGGCGGCCTGGCCGCAGGTAATTCGGAGAAGACCATGTGTGGCATTGTGGGATTGTTCCTGAAGAATGACGCGCTTTCGCCCCGTCTGGGCGACATGCTGACCGACATGCTGATCACCATGACCGACCGGGGCCCGGATTCGGCGGGGATCGCGATCTACGGCGAGGGCGCCGAGGGCGTGAAGGTGACCGTGCAGTCCGAGGCTCCGGCCACGGATTTCCCCGGGCTCGACACCGCGCTGGCGGCCGAGCTGGGCGTGCCGGTGACCATGAAGGTGGTGGATACCCACGCCGTCCTGGTGGTGCCCGAAGCGCAGGAGGCGGCCGCCGTCGCCGCGCTTGAGGCCCGCGGCCTGCGCCTGATGGGCGTCGGTCAGCGGATGGAGATCTACAAGGAGACGGGCCTGCCCAAGGACGTGGCCGCCCGTTTCGGCATCCGCGCCATGGGCGGCACCCATGGCATCGGCCATACCCGCATGGCCACCGAAAGCGCCGTGACGACGCTGGGCGCGCACCCGTTCTCGACTGCCGAGGATCAGTGCCTGGTGCACAACGGGTCGCTGTCGAACCACAACCAGATGCGGCGCGTGCTGGCCAAGGAAGGCTTCCACACCCGCACCGAGAACGACACCGAGGTCGGCGCCACCTACATCTCCTACCGGATCGCCAAGGGCGCGTCGCTGGGCGAGGCGCTGGAAGGCTCGCTGAAGGATCTCGACGGGTTCTTCACCTTCGTCACAGGCACAAGGGACGGCTTTGGCGTGGTGCGTGATCCCATCGCCTGCAAGCCCGCCGTGCTGGCCGAGACCGAGGATTACGTGGCCTTCGCCAGCGAATACCGCGCCCTTGCCGACCTGCCCGGGATCGAGGCCGCCAAGGTCTGGGAACCCGAACCCGCCACCGTCTACTTCTGGGAGCGCTGAGCCATGCAGACCATCGACATGGGCACCACCGAACTGCGCGAGGTGAACTCTGCGCTTCAGGCCGCCGCCAAGGCGCAGGCCAACGAGGAATACGTGATCGAGAACCCGCGCGGCAGCCATGCGCTGGCCGTGGGTCTTGACGGCACGCTGAGCGTGCGGGTGAAGGGGCCGACCGGCTACTACACCGCCGGCATGAACAAGCTGGCCACCGTCACGGTCGAAGGCAGCGCCGGTCCCGGCGTCGCCGAGAACATGATGTCCGGCACCGTCGTCATCGAGGGCGACGCCAGCCAGTATGCCGGCGCCACCGGGCGCGGCGGGCTGCTGGTGATCAAGGGCAATGCCTCCTCGCGCTGCGGGATCTCGATGAAGGGGATCGACATTGTGGTGCATGGCAACATCGGCCACATGTCGGCCTTCATGGCGCAGCGCGGCACCCTCGTGGTGCTGGGCGACGCGGGCGATGCCCTTGGCGACAGCCTGTACGAAGCCAGACTGTTCGTGCGCGGCTCGGTCAAGTCCCTCGGCGCCGACTGCGTCGAGAAGGAGATGCGCCCCGAGCATATCGAACTGCTGAAGGACCTGCTGGCCAGGGCCGGTGCCGACGCCAAACCCGAAGAGTTCAAGCGCTACGGGTCGTCCCGCAAGCTCTACAATTTCAACATCGACCACGCAGACGAATACTGAGGGCAGGCAGATGGACAAGACACCCCGTACCGAACCGCGCCAGTCCTGGACCTTCTCGCGCGAGACCAACGCCGAGATCCGCCGCGCCGCCGAAACCGGCATCTACGATATCCGCGGCGGCGGCTCCAAGCGGCGTCTGCCGCATTTCGACGACCTGCTGTTCCTCGGCGCCTCGATGAGCCGCTACCCGCTGGAGGGTTATCGCGAGAAATGCGATACCTCGGTGGTTCTGGGCACCCGTTTCGCCAAGAAACCGATCGAGCTGAAGATCCCGATCACCATCGCGGGCATGTCCTTCGGCGCGCTGTCGGGCCCCGCGAAAGAGGCCCTTGGCCGGGGCGCCTCGCTTGCCGGCACCTCGACCACCACCGGCGACGGCGGCATGACCGAGGAAGAGCGCGGCCATTCCGAAAAGCTGGTCTACCAGTACCTGCCCTCGCGCTACGGCATGAACCCCGACGACCTGCGCCGCGCCGATGCCATCGAAGTGGTGGTGGGGCAGGGCGCCAAGCCCGGTGGCGGCGGTATGCTGCTGGGCCAGAAGATCACCGAACGCGTCGCCGGGATGCGCGACCTGCCGATCGGGATCGACCAGCGCTCGGCCTGCCGTCACCCGGACTGGACCGGCCCCGATGATCTGGAGATCAAGATCCTCGAACTGCGCGAGATCACCAACTGGGAAAAGCCGATCTACATCAAGGTCGGCGGCGCGCGCCCCTATTACGACACCGCGCTGGCGGTGAAGGCGGGCGCCGACGTGGTGGTGCTGGATGGGATGCAGGGCGGCACGGCGGCCACGCAGGATGTCTTCATCGAGAACGTCGGCCAGCCGACGCTGGCCTGCATCCGCCCCGCCGTTCAGGCGCTTCAGGATCTGGGGATGCACCGCAAGGTGCAGCTTGTCGTCTCGGGCGGGATCCGCAACGGCGCGGATGTGGCCAAGGCGCTTGCGCTTGGGGCCGATGCGGTTTCCATCGGGACGGCGGCCCTGATCGCGCTTGGCGACAATGATCCCAAGTGGGAAGGCGAATACCAGAAGCTTGGCACCACCACCGGCGCCTATGACGACTGGCACGAGGGGCGCGACCCGGCGGGCATCACCACCCAGGACCCCGAGCTGATGAAGCGCCTCGACCCGATCGAGGGCGGCCGCCGTCTGCGCAACTACCTGAACGTGATGACGCTGGAATGCCAGACCCTGGCCCGCGCCTGCGGGAAAAGCCACGTTCACAACCTGGAGCCCGAGGACCTTTGCGCGCTGACCATGGAGGCCGCCGCGATGACCCAGGTCCCGCTGGCAGGCACCAACTGGTGGCCGGGCAAGGGCGGCTTCTGACGATCTTCACGGCGCGCGAGAGGCCTTCGCGCGCCGTTCCTGTCTGGGGCAGGGCGCATACCCGGGCGGCAGCGACCGCCCGCAGGAACAGACCCCGGGGCCGCAAGGGACCACCGGGGCGCACAACAGGAAAGGTTCACGCATGACGGATCTCACCGCCTTCGCGAAGGAAAAGGGCGTCAAGTATTTCATGATCTCCTACACCGACCTGTTCGGTGGTCAGCGGGCCAAGCTGGTGCCCGCCCAGGCCATCGCGGGCATGGTGGAGGACGGCGCGGGCTTCGCGGGCTTCGCCACCCATCTCGACCTGACGCCGGCGCATCCGGACATGCTGGCGGTGCCGGATCCCTCGACGGTGATCCAGCTGCCCTGGAAGCCCGAGGTCGCCTGGGTCGCCGCCGATTGCATCATGGAGGGCAAGGAGGTCGGGCAGGCGCCGCGCAACGTGCTGCGCAAGCTGGTCGCCGAGGCCGCGACCGAGGGTCTGCGCGTCAAGACCGGCATCGAGGCCGAGTTCTTCCTGCTGACCCCGGAAGGCACGGAAATCTCGGATCCCGCCGACACCGCCGCCAAGCCCTGCTACGACCAGCAGGCGGTGATGCGCCGCTACGACGTGATCGCCGAGATCTGCGATTACATGCTGGATCTGGGCTGGGGCCCCTACCAGAACGACCACGAGGATGCGAATGGCCAGTTCGAGATGAACTGGGACTTCGACGATGCCCTGGTCACCGCCGACCGCCATTCCTTCTTCAAGTTCATGGTCAAGTCGGTGGCCGAAAAGCACGGGCTGCGCGCCACCTTCATGCCCAAGCCCATCGAAGGGCTGACGGGCAACGGCTGCCACGCCCATGTCTCGGTCTGGGATCTGGACGGCAAGACCAACGCCTTTGCCGGCAATGCCGGTGGCCAGATCGGCGAGGTGGGCCTTTCCGAAAAGGGCGGTCACTTCCTGGGCGGCATCATGAAGCACGCCAGCGCCCTGGCGGCGATCACCAACCCGACCGTCAACAGCTACAAGCGCATCAACGCGCCGCGCACCCTGTCGGGGGCGACCTGGGCACCCAACACCGTCACCTGGACCGGCAACAACCGCACCCACATGGTCCGCGTCCCGGGCCCCGGCCGGTTCGAGCTGCGTCTGCCCGACGGGGCGGCCAACCCCTACCTGCTGCAGGCGGTGATCATCGCCGCCGGCCTCTCGGGGATCCGCTCCAAGGCCGATCCCGGTCCGCGCCACGACATCGACATGTATGCCGAAGGCCACCTGGTGAAGGATGCGCCGAAGCTGCCGCTGAACATGCTGGATGCGATCCGTTTCTTCGACGAGGACGCGGGCCTGAAGGCGATGCTGGGCGAAGACTTCTCGGCGTCCTTCATCAAGATGAAGCACCAGGAATGGAACAGCTTCGTGTCGCATTTCTCCCACTGGGAACGCGAGAACACGCTCGACATCTGACGGGTGTTCCCGGTGCTGACTGCTTCCTGACGGCACCACCACCTCAGGGGGGCTTCGGCCCCCCTTTTTTCATGCGCCCGCCCGGTCGGAGCGGGGCGGGCTGCCGTGGCGCGCGCTGTAGGCGCCCGAGAAATGCGCCTGGGTGGCAAAGCCGGTCATCTGCGCCACCTCGGCCAGCGGCAGCCGGGTGCGGCGCACCAGATCGCGCGCCACGTCCAGCCGGATGCCGCGATAGACCTCGGCCACCGGGGCCTGCATCGCCTCGTGGAAAAGCCTTTGCAACTGGCGCGACGACAGCCCCGTCAGCGCCGCGATCTGGGCCACGGAAAGCGGGTCGGCGACATGGGTCTCCATCAGCTCCAGTGCGGCGGTGACCGGCGGGGGCAGGGCGCCGTAACGCGCCGCCGTGCTGCCCTGCTGGGGGGCATCGGCCAGCCGCACCTCGGTCTGGATGAACCAGTCGCTGATCGCGGCGGCAAAGCGGCTGCCGTGGTCGCGCGCGATGATCGCATGCATCATGTCGAGGGGCGCCGTGCCGCCGGCGCAGGTATAGCGATCCCGGTCGATGACGAAGAGGCGCTGTTCCATCAGGGCGCCGGGATTCTCGGTGCGCAGGGCCTCCATGTGGTGCCAGTGCAGGGTGAAGCGCCGTCCCTCCAGCAGGCCCGCGCGCCACAGCAGCGCCGCCCCGCCCGAGATCGCGCCAAGCGCCGTCCCCCGGTCCGCCTGCCGGCGCAGCCAGGCAAACAGCGCCCCGTCGCGCACCGCCAGCGGATCGCCCCCCGCCACGACGAAGATCAGGTCCAGATCCGCGGGCGCCTGCGCCAGCGGCAGGCTGTCGAAATGGCTGCCGACCGAGGCCGTGGCGGGCCCGCCGCCGCGCGTCAGGATCACCGGCTCGTACAGCATCTGTCCGGCAAAGAGGTTCGCGGCGCGCAGCGGTTCAAGCGCGGCGGCGGTGGACATCAGGGCATAGCCCTCCTGGAGGACGAAGGCGAAACGGCGGGGACGCATGTCTGTCTCAATACCGCAAGTAAATGTCCCTTGGAAGGAAGAAGGCCACAGCCCGGCGGCGTAGCCTGTGATCAAGGACAAGGGAGTCGCAGCATGAAATTCTCGGGGCTGAAGGTCTTTGCCGAGGCGCTGAAGGGCCATACCGGATGGAAGCCCCTGTGGCGCAACCCGGAGCCCAAGGCCGAATACGACATCGTCATCGTCGGCGGCGGCGGGCATGGCATGGCCACCGCCTATTTCCTGGCGGAAACCTTCAGGGAGGCCCGCGTCGCGGTGATCGAGAAGGGCTGGCTCGGCTCCGGCAACATCGGGCGCAACACCACCATCATCCGCTCCAACTACCTGCTGCCCGGCAACCAGCCCTTCTACGAGATGTCGATGAAGCTCTGGGAGAAGATGGAGCAGGACCTGAACTTCAACGCGATGGTGTCGCAGCGCGGGATCCTGAACCTGATCCATACGGATGCGCAGCGCGATGCGTACCGGCGGCGCGGCAATGCCATGCACCTGTCGGGCGCGGGGGCCGAGCTGCTGGACCGCGAGGGGGTGCGCGCGATGTATCCCTGGCTGAACTTCGACAATGCGCGCTTTCCGATCAAGGGCGGGCTGATGCAGCGCCGCGCCGGCACCGCGCGCCATGACGGGGTGATCTGGGGCTATGCCCGCGCCGCCGACCAGCGCGGCGTCGACATCCTCCAGAACTGCGAGGTGACGGGCTTCCGCATCGAGGGCGGGCGCGTGCTGGGGGTCGAGACCTCGAAGGGCTACATCGGCGCGAAAAAGGTGGGGGTTGCAGTGGCCGGGTCCACCAGCCGCGTGATGCAGATGGCGGGCCTTCGGATGCCGATCGAAAGCCATGTCCTTCAGGCCTTCGTGTCCGAGGGGCTGAAGCCGCTGGTTGACGGCGTGATCACCTTCGGCGCCGGGCATTTCTACATCAGCCAGTCCGACAAGGGCGGGCTGGTCTTCGGCGGCGATATCGACGGCTACAACTCCTATGCGCAGCGCGGCAACCTGCCGGTGGTCGAGGAAGTGCTGGAAAGCGGCATGGCCCTGATGCCCCGGATCGGGCGCACCCGTCTGCTGCGGATGTGGGGCGGCATCATGGACATGTCGATGGATGGCTCTCCGATCATCGACCATACGCCGGTGCAGGGTCTCTACCTGAACGCGGGCTGGTGCTACGGCGGCTTCAAGGCCACGCCGGCCTCGGGCTATGCCTTCGCGCATCTCCTCTCCACCGACCGGCCCGAAGCCACCGCCACCGCCTACCGGCTGGATCGCTTCGCGCGTGGCCACCTGATCGACGAACGCGGCGCCGGCGCGCAGCCCAACCTGCACTGAGGCCTTCCCATGCTGATCCCCCATCCTCTTCTGGGCCTGCGCGATGCGGCCGAATTCACCTATCTGGGCGATGCCGCGCTGCTGAACCGGCCCGACCCGGGCGCGGGCGAGGCCGCCTTCTGCGACTACGTCTACCTGCGCGACAACCCCGCCGGGGTGCATCGGGAGCTGTGGTATCACGAGCAGGGAGATCGCTCCTGGCTGGTGGTAACCCGCAACACGCTGACGCACGAGATCCTGGGCGCGGAACTGGCGCGCGACGTGAAAGGCGGTGCCGCATGACCCGGCTGTCCGGCGGTCTGATCGACCGCAGCAAGGTGCTGTCCTTCACCTTCGACGGGGTGCGCTACAGCGGGCATCCGGGCGACACGCTGGCCTCGGCGCTGCTGGCCAATGGCGTGCAACTGATGGGCCGCAGCTTCAAGTATCACCGCCCGCGCGGCGTCGTCTCCTCCGGTTCGGAAGAGCCCAATGCGCTGGTCGAGCTGCGTTCGGGCAACCGGCAAGAGCCCAACACCCGCGCCACCGTGGCCGAGCTGTTCGACGGGCTGGAGGCGCGCAGCCAGAACTACCTGGGACGGCTGGACCGGGACCTGCTGGCGGTGAACGACCTGCTCTCGCCCTTCTTTGCCGCCGGGTTCTACTACAAGACCTTCATGTGGCCGAAGGCGTTCTGGGAGAAGCTGTACGAACCCGCGATCCGGCGCGCGGCGGGGCTGGGCCGGGTGGCCGAAGGCGCCGATCCCGATGCCTATGACAAGGGCTTCCTGCATGCCGATCTGCTGGTGATCGGCGGCGGTGCGGCGGGTCTGGCGGCGGCGCTGACCGCCGGGCGGGCCGGGGCGAAGGTGATCCTGGCGGATGAGGACAGCCGCTTCGGCGGTCGCCTTCTGGCCGAGAGCCACCTGCTGGACGGGGCCCCCGCGACGCAGTGGATCGAGGGTGTTCTGGCCGAGCTTTGCACGATGCCGAACGTCCGCCTTCTGCCCCGGACCACCGTCTTCGGGGTCTACGATCACGGCATCTACGGCGCGGTGGAGCGGGTGGCCGACCACCTGCCGACCCCGGGCGCGGGGGTGCGCCAGACGCTCTGGCGGATCACCGCGAAACGCGCGGTCCTGGCCGCCGGCGCGACCGAGCGGCACATTCCCTTCGCCGACAACGACCGCCCCGGCATCCTGCTGGGCGGCGCGCTGCGCGCCTATGCGAACCGCTGGGCCACCGCGCCCGGCACCGACAGGCCGGTCGCGATCTTCACCTGCCATGACGAGGGGCACCGCACCGCGCTGGACCTTCAGGCCAGGGGCGTGCCGGTGGCCGCCGTCATCGACAGCCGCAACGATGCGGTGGCGCAGGGCGACTATCGCCTGATCGCCGGCGGGCAGGTCAGCGGATCGCAGGGGCGGCTGGGGCTGCGCGGGATCAGCGTCACCACCGCCTCGGGGACCGAGGCGATTGCCTGCGGGGCGCTTGGCGTCTCGGGCGGCTGGAACCCGAACGTGCACCTTTCCTCGCACCATCGCGGCAGGCCGGTCTGGGACGATACCCTTGGCGCCTTCGTGCCGGGTCCGGGCGGCCCCGGGGGGCTGCTGGTTGCGGGCGCCGCGCGCGGCAAGGGCAGCACGGCCCTGGCGCTGGCCGACGGGGCCGAGATCGCCCGTCAGGCGCTGGCGGAGCTTTCGATCACCGCCCCGGTGATCGCCCTGCCGCAGGCTGAGGATACGGCACCGAATGGAACGACTCTCTGGCATGTGCCGGGCAAGGGCCGCGCCTGGGTCGATTTCCAGAACGACGTGACGGTCAAGGACATCGCCCTAGCCCACAAGGAGAACATGCGCCCGGTCGAGCATCTGAAACGCTGGACCACGCTGGGCATGGCCACCGACCAGGGCAAGACCGCGAACGTCACCGCCCTTGCCGTCATGGCCGAGCTGACCGGCAAGACCATCGCCGAGACCGGCACGACGATCTTCCGCCCACCCTATACCGGCGTCTCGCTTGCGGTGCTGGGCGGGGGCGATACCGGGCCCGATTTCCGCCCCCGCCGCCTGACCCCGACCGATGTCTTCGCCAAATCGCAGGGCGCGGCCTTCGTCGAGGTCGGGCAATGGATGCGCGCGCAGTATTTTCCCAAACCCGGAGAGACCCACTGGCGCCAGTCGGTGGATCGCGAGGTGATCGCGGTGCGCCGCGACGTGGGCCTGTGCGACGTGACCACGCTGGGCAAGGTCGACGTGCAGGGTGCGGATGCGGGCGAATTCCTGAACCGGCTCTATTCCAACATGATGGGCACGCTGAAGGTCGGCATGGTCCGCTACGGGCTGATGCTGCGCGAGGACGGCTTTGCCTATGACGACGGCACCTGCGCCCGCCTGGCCGCGCATCATTACGTCGTGACCACCACCACCGCCAACGCGGGCCTCGTCTTCCGCAACATGGAATTCGCGCGCCAGTGCCTCTGGCCCGAACTTGACGTGCAGCTGATCTCGACCACCGATGCCTGGGCGCAGATCGCCGTCGCCGGGCCGAAATCCCGCGCCCTGCTGGAGCGGATCGTGGACGGGTTCGACCTGTCGAACGCGGCCTTCCCCTTCATGGCCTGCGCCGAGCTGACGATCTGCGGCGGGCTGCGCGCGCGGCTGTTCCGGATCTCCTTCTCGGGCGAGATGGCCTACGAGATCGCGGTGCCCGCCCGCTACGGCAATGCCCTGATGGAGCGGCTGATGCAGCAGGGGGCGGATCTGGGCGTCACCCCCTACGGCACCGAAGCGCTGGCCGTGCTGCGCATCGAAAAGGGCCATGCCGCCGGGGCGGAGCTGAACGGACAGGCCACCGCCGCGATGCTGGGGCTGGGCCGGATGGTATCGCAGAAGAAGGACAGCATCGGCGCGATCATGTCGCGCCGCGAGGGGCTGGCCGGCGAAACGCGCCGTCTTGTCGGGCTGATCCCCGAGGACGGGCAGGGCGCGATCCCCGGCGGCGCGCACCTGTTCACCGAAGGCGCGGCGCGCAACATGGAGACCGATCAAGGCTGGGTCACCTCGACCTGCCATTCGCCCCACCTCGGGCATCCGATTGCCCTTGGTTACCTGGAGGGCGGCGACACCCGGCTGGACGAGGTGGTGATCGCCGCCAACCCGCTGGAGGGCACCGAGACCCGCGTGCGTGTTGTCTCTCCTCATTTCATCGACCCGGAAGGAGAGCGTCTCCGTGGCTGAGCCCCTGATCCCCGTGACCGCCCTGGGCGGCACCGCCCCCAAGGTGCAGGGCTTCGGCCCGCTGACGCTGAGCGAACGTCCCGATGTGGCGCTGGCCTCTCTTGCGCCGCTGCGCGCGGGCCAGCTGCCGGATCTGCCGCTGCCCGGCCCGAAGGACCTGGCCGAAGCCGGGGGGCTGTGGTCCTTCCGCACCACCGCCGAGGCCTGGATGATCCTGGCCGAGGGCCGCGCGGAAGAGGACTTTGCCGCCCGGATCGCCGCCCTGGCGCCCGGTTGCGCCGTCACCGAACAAACCGACGGCTGGGCGATGATCGAGGTGACCGGCGAGGCCGCCGCGCTGGAGCGCCTGCTGGAAAAGCTGGTGAACCTTGATCCCGCGCTGCTGGCGCCGGGCCATGCGGCGCGCACCGCGCTGCACCACATGGGCTGCTTCGTGCTGCGGCCCGGGGCCGGGCAGCTCTGGCTGCTCGGGATGCGCTCATCCGCGGGCAGCCTTTGGCACGCGGTGGCGCAGGCCGTTCAATTTCAGGTGGTAACCCTTGCGGAGCGGGCGCAGGACTGATCAGGTGCGCCCGAAACCCATCCGGAGGACCGCACATGAGCTATCCTGACACGCAACTCTTCATCAACGGTATCTGGAAGCCCGCTGCCTCGGGCAAGACGATCCCGGTCATCGATCCGGCCACCGCCCAGCCCATCGGCACCGTCGCCCATGCCGAGATCCCCGATCTCGACGAAGCGCTGGCCGCCGCCAAGGCCGGTTTTGCCCGCTGGAAGACCAGCTCTCCGATGGAGCGCTTCCAGGTCATGAACAAGGCCGCCGCCCTGCTGCGCGAACGCGCGGAGGAAGTCGCCGTCTGGATGACCGCCGAACAGGGCAAGCCCGTCGCGCAGTCGAAGATGGAGCTGCTGGGCGCCGCCGACACGATCGAATGGTTCGCCGGCGAGGCGCGCCGCACCTATGGTCAGGTGATCCCGGCCCGCAACCCCTCGGTGACCCAGATCACCATCAAGGAAGCCGTCGGCCCCGTCGCCGCCTTCACGCCGTGGAACTTCCCGGTGAACCAGGTGGTGCGCAAGGTCTCGGCGGCACTGGCTGCCGGCTGCTCGATCATCGTCAAGGCGCCCGAGGAAACCCCGGCCTCGCCCGCCGCCCTGATCAAGTGCTTCGCCGATGCGGGCCTGCCCGATGGCGTGCTGAACCTAGTCTATGGCGTTCCGGCGGAAATCTCGGGCTACCTGATCCCGCATCCGCTGATCAAGAAGATCTCCTTCACCGGCTCCACGCCCGTGGGCAAGATGCTGGCGGGTCTGGCCGGTCAGCACATGAAGAAGTCCACCATGGAGCTGGGCGGCCACGCGCCGGTGCTGGTCTTCGACGATGCCGATGTCGATGCCGCCGTCTCGGTCATGGCGACCTCGAAGTTCCGCAACGCCGGTCAGGTCTGCGTCTCTCCGACCCGCTTCCTGCTGCAGGACGGCATCGCCGAGCAGTTCACCGATGGCTTCGTTGCCGCTGCCAAGGCGCTGAAGGTTGGTCCGGGCTCCGAAGCGGGCGTGGACATGGGCCCGCTCGCCAATGACCGCCGCATCCCGGCCATGGAAGAGCTGATCGGCGACGCCGTGGCGCGCGGGGCGACGCTGGCCACCGGCGGCAAGCGCATCGGCAACGAGGGCTGGTTCTTCGAGCCCACCGTTCTGACCGACGTGCCCACCGATGCCCGCATCATGAACGAGGAACCCTTCGGTCCGGTCGCGATCCTGAACAAGTTCAGCCAGGACGACGAGGCCTTCGAAGAGGCGAACCGTCTGCCCTTCGGTCTGGCCGCCTATGCCTGGACCACCTCCTCGGAGCGCAGCCAGCGTATCCGTGCCGAGGTGCAGGCCGGCATGGTCACCGTGAACCACAACGGGCTGGCGCTGCCCGAAGTGCCCTTCGGCGGCATCCTCGACAGCGGTATGGGCACCGAAGGCGGTTCCGAGGCGATCGAGGCCTACCTGCAAACCCGCTTCGTCACCCAGCTGGGCTGACCTTCCGGGTTCGGGAAAGAATAAAGGGCGGGGCAGCCGGTGCTGTCCCGCCCTTTTCATGTGCTTTGGCGCGTCTCAGGCCAGATCGTTCCGGGCCAGCCAGTCGCGGGTGGTGCGCCCGACATGGTGCAGGACGGCCTCGCTGCCCTCGGCCTGCTGAAGCTTCAGCATCGGAACTTCCAGCGCCAGCGGCAGCCCCTCGGGCAGGGCGCGGACAAAGGCGGCCAGGTCGATCTGCCCCTCGCCGGGTGGGAAGCGGGCCTCGCGCGCGTTGTAAAGCAGATCCTCGGTCGAGTAGGGCGGATGCACCGGCGCGTCGCACAGATGCGCGAAGGGCAGGCAGGCCGGGTCGATGGCCTTCAGCATCTCCAGCGAGGATCCGGAGCGGTCGAAATGCAGGCTGTCCACCAGCACGGCCACGCCCGCATCGCCCGTCACCTTCAGCGCGGTTGCAAGATCGGGGACCGAGGTCCAGGGGAAGAACTCGTGGATCACCTTCAGGCCGCGCTTTGCCCCGGCCTCGGCCAGCGCCGCAAGGCTGTCGGAGAGCCGCGAAAGGTCGTCGTCATAGGGCGCGGTGATCAGGTGGGCGGCGCCCAGCTCTGCGCCGATGTCGAACATCCATTCGACGTCGGCGACGCGGGTCTCGGGCGTCACCTTCAGGAATTCCACGTCCCCCACGCTGAGGCCGGTCGCCTGCATCGCGGCCTTGGTGGCGCGCAGCATCGCCGGGTCATCCGTCATCGGATAGCCCGGGGTGGTGTCGGTGACGCGCAGCAGCCGCAGGCCGACGCCGTCGAAACCGGCGCGGGCGGCGGCCTCGATGAATTGCGGCGGGGCCAGATCGACGGCGGTCAGATGCGCAACGGAAAGGGGGCGGGTCATGCGGCGGCGGCCTCCGATGCGGCGTGGCGACCGGCGATGAAGCCGAAGGTCAGCGCCGGGCCAAGGTTGATGCCGCCCGCCGGGTAGAAGCCCCCGAAGACCGAGGCCGCATCCGTTCCGGCGGCATAGAGGCCGGGGATCACGTGACCTTCCGCGTCCAGCACCCGGGCATGGACGTCGGTCGAAAGGCCCGCGAAGGTGCCGAAGCTGCCCGGCACGACCTCGACCGCGTAATAGGGCGCGGCCTCGATCGGGGCGACGTTGGGGTTGGGCTTCTGCTCCGGGTCGCCCTGAAGGCGCATGTAGGCGGTGGTGCCCCGGTGGAATTCCGGATCCTCGCCCTGCCGGGCATGTTCGTTCCAGTGGGCAAGCGTCTGTTCCAGCCCGGCCGGGTCGATGCCGCAGGCGCGCGCCAGTTCCGCCGGGGTGGCGCCGGTCTTCAGGTAGCCGCGCTTGATCCAGCCGTGGTAGGGCACCGGCGCCGGGCGCACGATGCCCAGGCCGAAGCGGCGCAGGAAGCGGTGGTCGCAGATCATCCAGGACTTCGCCGGCTGGCCCTCGGGCAGGGCCTCCAGCAGCGCATCGACATAATCGTGATAGCCCAGCCCCTCGTTGCAGAAGCGCTTGCCGTTCGCCATCACGCCGATCAGCCCGGGTTTGCCCCGGTCGATGATATGCGGGAAGACCCCGGTGCTGCCATCTGCCCAGGTCACATGGGAGACCGGGCATTGCGCGGCGGCACTTTTCACCGAGAGGTCGACCAGCCCGCCCACGGCCTCGCCCAGGCGCAGCCCGTCGCCGGTGGCCGAGGGCACGGCAAGGCTGAGGTGTTCGTCATCGCGGCGGAAGCTGTCGTGGCGGCGCTGGCTGTCATGGCCATAGCCCCCCGTCGCCAGCACGACGCCATGGGTGCCAAGGATCACGGATCCGTCCGCAAGGCGCACGCCGGTCACGCGATCCCCCTCGCGTTCCAGCCCGGTGATCTGTTGGCGGACCCGCAGATCGACCCCCTTGTCGAGCGCGGAGCGCATCAGCCGCCCCACCAGCGCCGCGCCGTTGCGCAGCTCCATTCCCCGGCCATGCAGGGCGAGGTCGCGGAAATGCTTCGTCACGCGCTTCGTCACATGGGCAAAGCTTTTCACGTCGCGGGTCATGGTCATGAAGGCCTTGAGGTCCGCACCCGACTGGATCGTCATGCCCTTGAAGGTGGTTTCGGGCAGCGGCAGGCGCAGCAGCTTCACCGCCTCGCCCAGGCCGCGCGCGTCATAGGGCTGCGCGATGACCGAACGCCCGCCGGTGCCGGCGCCCGGCTGGTGGCCGTAGGTGTCGGGGATCACCAGACCGCCGTCGAAGGTCAGCGCGGTGTTCTCCTCGAAGAAGGAGACCATCTCGGGGGCGGCCTCCAGGAAGGCCTCGATCTTTTCGGGGCGGGCGTAGTTCCCGGTCACAGCCGTCAGGTAGCGGCGGGGGGCGTCGATCTCCTCGTTGATCCCGGCGCGGCGGGCCACGGCGTTGCGCGGCGCGAAGATCCAGCCGCCCGACCAGGCGGTCGTGCCGCCCAGGACCTCGGTCTTTTCCAGCACGACCACCCGCAGCCCGCGATGGGCGGCGGTGACGGCAGCGCTCAGCCCGCCCGCGCCCGATCCGATGACGACCAGGTCGAACGTTTCCATTGATTCCGGCATTCGGTTTCCTCCTGCCTGTCGAAATTCATTGCCGGACGGATTAACGTCAAGTATCAAGTTTAGGCTGTCGATAACCTGATGTTACGGAGGAGCCATGCGCGACATCACCCTGCGCCAGGTCGAGGTCATCCGCGCGGTCATGCTGCGCGGCACGATTGCCGGAGCGGCGGAATATCTGGGCGTCTCTGCGCCGGGGGTCAGCCGGCTGATCAAGCACACCGAGGAAACCCTTAATCTGCGCCTGTTTGAACGCCGCGGCGGGCTGTTCATCCCCTCGGTCGAGGCGCAGGCGGTGTTCGACCAGATTCGTGCCGTTTACCGCGGGGTGGAGAACCTGCAGACCGCGCTCGACAACCTGAAGAAGGGCGAGGACGTGCAGCTGGCGTTTGCCTCGGCGCCTTCGGTGGCGCAATTCGTCGCGGCCCGGGCCATTCGCAACGTGCGCGCGCGGTTCCCCGATCTCTACATCGACCTCAACATCCTGAAGATCGAGGAGACGGTGGACTACCTGCTGCTGGAGCGCGGTGAGTTCGTGATCATGAGCTCTGAGATCGACAACCCGGGCGTGGAGAACGAGAAGATCGCCACCGCGCCGCTGGTCTGCGTCCTGCCCGAGGGGCACAGGCTGGCGGAAAAGCCGGTGGTCTCGGTGCATGACCTGATGAACGAGGACCTGATCGGCGTCGATCCCAGCGATCCCTACGGCGCCTTTCTGGTCAAGCCCTTCCGCGAGGCCGGGCTGGAGGTGCGCCACAACATGCGCGGCCGCTTCGCGCAGACCGTGGTCAGCCTGGTGCGGCACGGGCTGGGGGTGGCGCTGATCGACAAGTTCTCGGTCGCCGAAGTCTACATGCCGGGCCTGGTGCGCCGCCCCCTGAAAGAGCGCAGCGAGCTGAGCAGCTATGTCGTCAAGAAGCAGGGCAGGGTGCTGTCCAGTTTCGCCGAATTCACCATAGCGCAGTTCCGGAAAGAGCTTAATCTCGCCGTGGTTGAACCCATAAAACCTTGAAAAACATTTGCAAAACATGGGAATATCGGCATATTAACACCATGTTAATCCGTCTTAACTTTCGGTATTTGACGTTACGCTTGCAATGCGGGAACGTCAGGCCTATCGGGAGGCTCGAGGAAACCCCTCGACAGAAATATAGGGAGGAAACCATGAAACGATTCATTATCGGCGCCGTCTCCGCGCTTGCCGTCTCTGCCACGGCCGCGTTTGCCGCCGACTATCCGTCCAAGGAAATCCAGGGCATCATCCAGTGGGGGGCCGGCGGCTCGACCGACACGGTGATGCGGGCGGTGACGCCCCATGCCGAGGACGTTCTGGGCGGCACCGTCGTGATGCAGAACATGACCGGCGGCGTCGGCGCCATCGCGCTGAACAAGGTGGCCGGCATGAAGGCCGACGGCTACACCCTGCTGATGGGCGCAGAGAACCCGCTGATCTACAAGATCATGGGCCTCGGCAAGAAGGACTACAGCGACTTCGTGCCCGTCGACATCCTGGCCCGCGGCACCGCGATCCTGGTTGCCAACAACAACGCCCCCTTCGATGACTACGCAGGCATGCTGCAATACATCAAGGACCACCCCGGCGAGCTGCGCATCGGCTCCACCGGCCCGGGCGGCCTGCCCTCCGTCGTCACCGCGATGATGGAAGCGGTCGAGGGCGATCTGGACGTGATCTCGGTTCCCTATGACGGTGACGGCCCGGCGCTGACCGCGCTTCAGGGCGGCGCGATCGACGTCATGCCCGCCGTTCTGGGCGCCTCGATCGAGGCGATCAAGGCCGGCAACATGAAGCCGCTCGCGGTCATGGACACCGAGAAGAACGAGTTCCTGCCGGACGTTCCCGCGATCACCAGCTTCAACGAGGGCTACAACACCTATCTTCCCTGGGGCCCGTTCTTCGGCGTCTTCGTGAAGAAGGGCACCCCGGATGACGTGGTCGCCAAGCTGTCCGCAGCGTACAAGGAAGCCGCCAACCAGGACGACTTCAAGACGCTGATGCACAACCGTGGCTTCACGCTGATGAACATCTCCGGCCAGGAAGCCGAGGACTTCCTGACCAAGTGGCAGCAGGGCACCTCCTGGCTGCTGCAGGATGCGGGCCTGACCAAGAGCTCCCCCGAGGAGTTCGGCATCAAGCGCCCGGGCGAGTAAGCTTGCCCCGGGGGCCTGAAACGGCCCCCGACCGCGACAGGCGCCGCTCCTTGTGAGCGGCGTTTTCATTCCAGCACCGGCTTATCCGGGAGGAGGAAGAGACGACATGACTGAATCCGAACATCACCACGACTCTTCGCGGGATGGCAGCTCCGATGCCACGCCCGGCGGAGCGGCCGGCAAGCGTCGCCCCGGAGAGCTGGTCTTTACCATCATCCTGGTGATCTTCAGTGCGGTGCTGCTGTGGAACGCCTACGGGATCGCGGGCTTTGAGGCGCTGTCCTCGCCCGGCGCCATCCCGATGGGCACCGCCGCCGTCATGCTGATCAGCGCCGCCATGGTGCTGAACCAGACCCTGCGCAAGCCCCGCGCCGAGGACGAGACCATGCTGCAGGACATCGTGCCGCCGCTGGTCATCGTGCTGGCCCTCTTCCTGGTCGCCTACGGCGTGCTGCTTGAGCCGCTGGGCTTCCTGCCGACCTCGCTGCTGTTCCTGCTGGCCTCGATCAAGATCCTGTCGAAGCGCAGCTGGGGCTTCACCATCACCGTTTCGGTGGGCAGCCTGCTGGGCATCTACCTTGTCTTCCGCATCGTCTTCACCGTGCTGATGCCCACCGGCATCATCCCCGAAGCCGAAATTCTGCAGGCAATCCGCAACCTCTTTGCCGGAGGCGCATGATGGAACACGTTCTCGCGCTCTTTACCGTCTTTGCCCATCCCCAGCTGCTGCTGCTGGTGGGTCTGGGCACCTTCGCCGGTGTCTATGTCGGCGCCATCCCCGGCCTGTCGGTCACCATGGCGGTGTCGATCCTGATCTCCTTCACCTTCTCCTGGGACGTGCTTCCGGCGATTTCGCTGATGATCGGCATCTACATGGGGGGCGTCTACGGCGGCTCGCGGACGGCGATCCTGCTGAACATCCCCGGTGCGCCCTCGGCCATCGCAACGGCGCTGGACGGCTATCCCATGGCACAGCGCGGCGAAGCCGGCGAGGCCATCGGCGTCACCACCGTCATGTCCTTCTTCGGCGGTTTCATCGGTATTCTGGTGCTGGCGCTGCTGGCGCCCTTCGTGGCCGATTTCGCGCTGACCTTCCAGCCGCGCGACTACATGCTGCTGGCGGTGCTGGGCATCCTTCTGGTGGGCTCGCTGTCCTCGGGCTCGCTGGTCAAGGGCATCTTCTCGGGGGCGCTCGGCATCGGTATCGGCGCCGTGGGCATGGACCCGCTGACCTTCACCGAACGCTTCACCTTCGACATCCCGCTGCTTCAGCAGGGTATCAGCTTCATCGCCGTGATGATCGGCATGTTCGGCGTCTCCGAGGCGCTGATGCAGCTGCACCACGTTGAAAAGGCTGCCGTGCGCCAGAAGATCAGCCGCATCGTGCCCTCCTTCGGGACCATCAAGAAGCACCTGCCGCTGTCGATCCAGACCTCGTCCCTGGGCGTGCTGATCGGCGCCCTGCCGGGCACCGGCGGCGACATCGCCGCGCTGATGGCCTATGACCACGCCAAGCGCGTCACCAAGAACCCCTCGCGCAAGTTCGGCGACGGTGCGATCGAGGGCCTGGTTGCCCCCGAAACCGCCAACAACGCCGCCGTCGGCGGGGCCTTCATCCCGATGATGACGCTGGGCATTCCCGGCGACGCGGTGACCGCGATCATGATCGGCGCGCTCTTCATCCACGGCCTGAACCCCGGCCCGATGCTGATGGTCGAGCAGCCCAACATGTTCTGGTTCATCGTCGGCGCGCTGATCATGGCCAACTTCTTCATGCTGATCTTCGGCCTGACGGGCATCAAGCTGTTCACCAAGATCGTCGAGATGCCGCGCTCGGTGCTGATCCCGCTGATCCTGCTGCTGTCCATCGTCGGCGCCTATGCGGTGAACAACTCCATCACCGACGTCTACTGGATGCTGGGCTTCGGGATCTTCGGCTACTTCATGCGGCACTACGGCTACCCGCTGGGCCCCGTGATCCTGGGCGTGATCCTGTCGCGCCTGCTGGATGACAACTGGCGCCGTGCCATCATCTCCGAACGCGAGGACCTGGGCCGCTTCTTCTACGGCATCGTGACCAGCCCGCTGTCGCTGGTGCTGCTGGTCGCCGTTATCCTGATCTTCGTCAGCCAGACTCCGCTCTGGACCATGTTCCGCAAGAAGGACACCCAACCGAAATGACCGCCACGCCTGACATCCTCCTGGGTCTTATCGGCGACAATATCGCCGCCTCCCGCTCCCCCCGCCTGCACGAACTGGCAGGCGAGCAGAACGGCAAGCTGGTCCATTACAATCGTCTCGTCCCGCATGAGCTGGGCGAAAGCTGGGACGAGATCTTCGACGGCCTGGCCGCGAAGGGCTATCGCGGCACCAACGTGACCTATCCCTACAAGGAGAAGGTCGTGGCGAAGCTGACCATCGATGACCCGCTCGTGCGGGCCATCGGGGCGGTCAATACCGCGATCTTCGAAGCGGGCGGTCCGAAGGGCCACAACACCGACCACACCGGCTTCATCGCCGCCTATTCCCGCGTCCGCGGCGAGGCCAACCCCGGCGTCACGCTGATGATCGGCACCGGCGGCGTCGGTCGTGCCGTGGCCTTCGGCCTGCTGGCCCTTGGCGCCCCGGAAATCCGGCTGGTCGATCTGGACAAGTCCAAGGCCGAGGCGCTGGCCGCCGATCTGCGCGGCGCCGGCAAGCCGACCGAGATCACCGTCTGGGACAGCGCCGAAGAGGCTGCCCAGGGCGCCTCGGGCCTGATCAACTGCACCCCCGTGGGCATGGTCGGCAAGGGCGGCACGCCGCTGGCGGCTGCTTTCATGGCGGGCAGCACCTGGGCCTTCGACGCGGTCTACACCCCCGTCGATACCCAGTTCCTGACGGAAGCGTCGGCAAATGGGCTCGACATCATTTCCGGATGGGAGCTTTTCTTCTATCAGGGCGTCCATGCGTGGAAACTCTTCACCGGGCTGCCCCTCGATGAAGACAAGCTGCGTCAGGACCTGCTGAGCTGAGCTGAAAGGACAGGGCATGAAGACCTCCATCGCCACCGTTTCGATTTCCGGGGACTTCCGGGAAAAACTTGAGGCCATCGCAGCGGCGGGATTCGACGGGATCGAGATCTTCGAACAGGACTTCATCGCCTATGACGGAAGCCCGCGCGACGTGGGCAACATGATCCGCGACCACGGGCTGGAAATCTCGCTTTTCCAGCCCTTCCGCGATTTCGAAGGTCTGCCGGAGCCACTGCGCGCCAAGGCCTTCGACCGGGCCGAGCGCAAGTTCGACCTGATGCAGGAGCTGGGCACCGACCTGGTGCTGTTCTGCTCCTCCTGCCATCCCCAGGCGCTTGGCGGCATCGACCGTGCCGCCGCCGATTTCCGTGAACTCGGGGATCGGGCCGCCGCCCGGGGCCTGCGCGTCGGTTACGAGGCGCTGGCCTGGGGCAAGCATGTCAACGACCACCGCGATGCCTGGGAGATCGTGCGCCGCGCCGATCACCCCAACATCGGCCTGATCGTCGACAGCTTCCACACGCTGGGGCGCAAGCTGTCGCCGGAAAGCATCCGCTCGATCCCCGGCGACAAGATCTTCTTCGTGCAGCTGGCCGATGCGCCCCTGATCGAGATGGATCTGCTCTACTGGTCGCGCCACTTCCGCAACATGCCCGGGGAAGGGGACCTCGATGTCACCGGCTTCATGCAGGCGGTGATGGCGGCGGGCTATACCGGCCCGGTGTCGCTTGAGATCTTCAACGACCAGTTCCGCAGCGCCAACACCCGCCAGCTGGCCGAGGACGGCTACCGCAGCCTGATTGCCACCATGGACGACGTGAAGAAGGCCGAACCCACCCTGAAGATCGACCTGCCGGACCTGCCCGCCCGCGTGCAGCCCAAGGGCGTCTCCTTCGTGGAATTCGCCGCCCGCGGTCAGGAGGCCGACACCCTCGGCACGCTGCTGACCTCGCTCGGTTTCGCCAAGGCGGCCAAGCACCGCAACAAGGATCTCTCGCTCTGGCAGCAGGGCGACATCCGCATCGTGGTGAACGAGGAAACCGAGGGCCACGCCGCCCATACCTACAATGCCCGCGGCACCACGGTCTGCGATCTGGGGATCGAGGTCGCCTCGGCCAAGGACGTGATGACCCGCGCCATCGCCACCGGCGCCAAGGCCTTCACCCAGCCCCTCGACATGGGCGAGCTGGAGATCCCCGCGATCCGGGGCCTGTCGGGCTCGGTGATGCATTTCCTTGATGGCGAAAGCGGTCTGGATCAGGTCTGGGACGTGGAATTCGTCAAGGAAGCCGGGGCGGATCTGGTTGGCGCAGGGCTGAAGTGCATCGACCACATCGCCCAGACCATGAGCTATGAGGACATGCTGTCCTGGACGCTGTTCTACACCTCGATCTTCGACGTGCAGAAAAGCCCGATGGTGGATGTGATCGACCCCGACGGTCTGGTGCGCAGCCAGGTCATCGAAAGCCGCGACGGCGCGCTGAAGTTCACGCTGAACGGGGCCGACAGCTACCGCACCCTTGCCGGCCGCTTCCTGGCCGAGACCTTCGGCGCCTCGGTCCAGCACATCGCCATGTCCAGCGACGACATCTTCGCCACCGCCGAGACGCTGAAGGCGCGCGGCTTCGTGCCGCTGAAGATCTCGGACAACTACTACGACGACCTGAAGGCGCGCTTCGACTTCCCCGGCGGCCTGCTGGAGAAGATGAAGGAGGCCAACGTCCTCTATGACCGCGACGAGAAGGGAGAGTTCTTCCAGATCTACTCCGGCAACTTCGCGGGCGGCATGTTCTTCGAGATCCTGCAACGCAACAGCTACAAGGGCTTCGGGGCGCCGAACGCGCCGTTCCGGATCGCCGCGCAGAAGCGCCAGCTGCCGCCGAAGGGTATGCCCTCGGCCTGATCGGCGCTTCTTGGAAAAGCGAAACGCCCCCGGAGCGATCCGGGGGCGTTTTCGTTTGCTCAGCTCTTGGCGGCGACCTGCTGCGGCCCGGTCTGCGGCGCGGGCGGTGCCGTCCAGCCCAGCCCAAGGCTTTTTTGCAGCGCGATGAAGGCGGTCGAAAGCTGCGCACGCCCCTGCGCCAGCGCCAGCTGGGTCTGAAGCTCCTGGCGCTGGATATCGAGCATGTCGATGACCGAGAGCGTGCCGGCCTGGTTCAGCGTCTGCGACAGGTCCGAGGCCTTGGTGGCGGCGGCGCTTGCCTCGGCCAGCTTGGCGACATTGGCGCGGCGCCCCTCGAACTGGGCGAGGCTACTTTCGGCATCCTGAAGCGCGCCCAGCACGGCCTTGCGATACTGCGCCTCGGAGGCATCGAACTGGGCGGTGGCACCGGCCACGGCGGATTGCTTCTGCGGCAGCGCCAGGAAATTCCAGCTGAGCGACGGCCCCCCGAGGATCGAGATCGAATCCGTGCGCAGCAGGGCATTGGCATCGGTGGAGCCGGCGGTGGCGATCCCCATGAAGCTGATCTTGGGGAAGAAGCTGGCGATGGTCTGGCCGATCTGCTCGTTGCTGGCGGCCAGGTCGCGCTCGGCGATGCGGATGTCGGGGCGGCGGCGCAGCATGTCGGCGGGCTTGCCGACATTGACGACCCGGGGCGGAGAGGGGATGCGCCCCGCGCGCGACAGCTCCTTGTCGAGCGTGCCGGGCTCCAGCCCGCAAAGCGCGGCGATCTGCGCCGAGAGGTCCTTCACCTGGGCCTGCATCATCGGCAGGTCGGCCTCGGTGCTGGCCAGCTGGGTTTGCAGACGCGCCAGCGACAGGTCCGAGGCCGTGCCCTGATCGACCTGCTGCTGGGTCAGCGACAGGGTGCGCTTTTGCAGGTCGATCGAGCGGCGCGAGATCGAGAGCTGCTCCTGCGCGGCGCGCAGGCTGACATAGGCGCGCGCCACCTCGGCGGAAAGCTGGACCTGGGCATCGGCATACTGGGCGGCGGCGGCCTCGGCCTTGGCGCGGGCGCCGCGCAGCTTGCGGGTGTTGCCGCCGGCGGGGTCGAATTCCCAGGTGGCGGTGAACATGTCGTTGTAGATGTCGGTGTTGTAGACGCTGGGCACGCTGGCGCTGTCATCGCCCGAGGCATCGCGCAGGGTCTGCGTCAGCCCCGAGGTATCCCCCAGCCCAAGCCGCGCATGGGTTACCCCGACACTGGCCGAGCCCTGCGGCAGCAGCTTCTTGCGGGTGTTGGTGAACTGGCTGTCGGCGGCGCGGATCTTGGCGCGGGCGACCTCTACGTCGGGGCTGGATTGCAGGGCCAGTCCGATCAGGCGGGTCATTTCGGCATCGTGGAAGCCGCTCCACCACTGCGCTGCCGGGTAGTAGCCGGTGACGCCCTGGCCGGCGTTGTGGAAGGCCTTCGCGGCCTCGGCCTTGGGGGCCACGTCGGGCGGGCCGGCATAATCCGGGCCGACGGTGCAGGCGGCCAGCAGCGGAAGGGCAGAGAGAAGAAGAAGGGATCTGGTGCGCATGGGAACTGCCCCGTTTCAGTGCGTTGCGGAAGGAGCCTGCCCCTTGGGCAGGGGGCGAAGGATCAGCGCCAGCGGCATGACCACGATCAGCGCGAGGGCATAGAGGTAGAAGATGTCGTTGTAGGTCATCACCAGCGCCTGCACATGGATCAGCTGCGACAGGTAGCTCAGCACGCTTTCGGTGCCCTGGGGCGTGCCGGAATACTGGTCCAGCAGATGCTGCACCTGCGGCGAATTGGTGGTGATCTGCTCGCTCAGGCGTTCGCCGTGGAAGGCGCTGCGGCGGGCCTGAAGCGTGGCGATCATCGCCAGCCCGATGGAGCCGCCCAGGTTCCGCGCCGCGTTGAACAGGCCCGAGGCATCCTCGGCCTTCTCATCGGGAACCGAGGAGCTGGCCGCCTGATTGAGGAACAGCATGGAGAAGCCCTGGCCAAGGCCCCGCAGCACCTGCGACAGGTAGAAATCGGCGCCCGTGGCATTGGCCGTCAGCTCGGTGTCCACCCAGCAGCTGAGCGCATACATGCAGAAGCCGAAGATCACCGCGCCGCGCAGGTCGATGGTTTTCACCAGGATCGGGATGAAGGGCATCATTGCCAGCGTCGGCAGGCCCGAGATCAGCACGATGATCCCCGATTGCAGCGAATTGTAATCGGCGATCGAGGCGAGGAACTGCGGGATCATGTAGGCCATGCCGTACAGCGCCGCGCCCAGCAGCAGGGCCATGATGAAGACCGAGCCGAATTCGCGTTGCAGCAGGATCGAGAGGTCGATCACCGGGCGCCTGGCGTAGACCTGGCCCACCAGCAGCAGGAAGATCCCGATGGCGGTCAGCACCGACAGCAGCACGATCGTTTCGCTCTGGAACCAGTTTTCGCGCTGGCCTTCCTCCAGCACCACGGTCAGGCAGCCCAGCCCCACCGACATGCCGATGATGCCCAGCCAGTCGGCCTCTTTCAGGACCTGAAGGCGCGCCGGGGTGTGCTTCATGCCGACGAACAGCAGCCCGGTCAGGAAGATGCCGACCGGCAGGTTGATGAAGAAGGCGTAGTGCCAGCTGACCGCCTCGGTCAGCCAGCCGCCCAGCAGCGGGCCCAGCACCGGGCCCATGACGGCGGTGAAGCCGAACAGCGCCATGCCCACCGGGCGTTGCGCCGGCGGCAGTCGGGTCGAGACGATGGTCATCGCCGTGGGGATCATCGCCCCGCCGGTAAAGCCCTGGCCGATCCGCCCGACGATCATGCTGCCCAGCGTGTCCGAGATCCCGCACATCATCGAGAAGACGACGAAGAGCACCGTCATGATCAGCAGGAAGGTGCGCAGCCCCAGCATCCGGGTGAACCAGCCGGTGAGCGGGATCATGATGATCTCGGGCACCAGATAGGCGGTGGAAATCCACGTCGCTTCGGTCGAGGAGGCGCCGATCGCCCCCTGGATCGTCGGCAGCGCCGAGTTGGTGATCGAGATGTCGAGCGTCGCCATCAGCGCGCCCAGCGTCCCCGCGAAGACCGTCAGCCAGTCAGAGCCGTCGGCCTTCTCTCCGGGTTTCCACTGGCGCCGCCCCGAGGGGGCCTGTGCCACATCGCTCATTGCGCGTCGCCCGTGCGGGTGTCGACCGTGGCGGTCACGGACATGCCGGGGATCAGGCGGGCCATGACCTCGGGCGAGGTCTTGATGCTGATGCGCACCGGCACCCGCTGCACGATCTTGGTGAAGTTGCCGGTGGCGTTCTGCGAGCCCAGCAGCGCGAAGCGCGCGCCGGTGCCCGGAGAGAAGCTCTCGATCTTGCCGTGCAGCTCCTGGCCGGGCAGGGCGTCGACCTCAAGCGTCACGTCCTGGCCGACCTTCATGTCGGCCAGCTGGGTCTCCTTGAAGTTGGCGGCCAGGTAGAGATCGGTCATCGGCACGATGGTCATCAGCTGGGTGCCGTTCTGCACCAGCTGGCCCTTCTGCACGCTGCGGTCGCCGATCTTGCCGTCGATGGCCGCGCGCACCGTGGTGTGGTCGATGTCAAGCTGGGCGCGGCGCAGCTGCGCCTCGGCCTGCACGACGCCGGCCTTGGCCTGACCGATGGCGGCCTCGGCGGTGGCGACGGCGGCCTTGGACGAGGCAAGCTGGGTCTGCGCCACCTTCACCTGGGCCGCGCTCTCGTCCCGGGTGGAGGTCATCTGGGCCATCTGTTCGGCAGTGGCGGCGCCGGTCTTGACCAGCGGCGCGTAGCGATCCACCTGGCTTTGCGCGAAATCGGCCTTGGACTGGGCGCTTTCGACCTGCGCCTCGGCCTGATCGACCATGGTTTCGGAACGGTCATGTTCAGCCTGGGAGCGCACCAGATCGGCCTCGGCGCTGGTCTTCTGCGCCTGGGCCTGTTCCAGCGCCGCCTGGTAGTCCGAGGCGTCGATCTTCACCAGAACGTCGCCGGCCTTCACATCGGCATTGTCCTGCACAAGCACCTGATCGACATAGCCCGTCACCTTGGGCGAGACCTCGACCTGGTCGGCCTGGATATAGGCATCATCGGTGCTTTCGAGGAAACGCCCCTCGGTCCACCAGGAATAGCCCCACCAGCCGCCTGCGGCGAGTGCGGCGATCAGGATCACAAGCAGGATGACCTTGCCCCGGCTGCTCTTGCGGGGCGCGGCGGCAGGGGCCGCTTCGGAGGGAGTCTGGGTCTGGTCGCTCATCTGGTCACTTCGTCCTTGTCGTGCCGCGGCACTGTGCTGGCGGTGAGGGAGGGGGAGGGAGGGCGTTCGGTCCGAATTGCACTTTCTGCCGGTCTGGCCGGGAGAGTCTCTTCTCTTTCTTACGGAGGCTTAATATAAGGTGGCGTATAACTTGGCAAGATGAGGTCACGCAATGGAGATGAAGAGGCTGGCACTGCCGCTGCACGAGGCGGCGCTGTTGCTGAAACGAGTCTTCGAGTGTGAATCCCGTGACCACCATCTGACCATCACCCAGTGGCGCATCCTGGGGATCGTGTCGGCCAAGGGCCCGCGCACCCAGAGCGAGCTGGCAACGATGATGACGGCCAAGGCGATGACGATCAGCGATGCGGCGGAACGGCTGGAAAGCCGCGGGCTGGTGACCCGGCACGCCGATCCCAGCGACAGCCGCGCCAAGCAGGTGCACCTGACCGAGGCCGGCGCGGCACTGATCGCGCTGACCCGCGAGCGCATGGACAAAATCGGAGAGACGGCGCTGAAGGGCATCGCGGAGGCGGACCTGGAGGTCACGATCCGGGTGCTCTACGCGCTGATCGGCAATCTGGACGAGGGTCGCGCGGCCCAGCTGGGTTGCGGGCCAACGGAACACTGAAACGATCCGCCCGCGCCGGGGGGACGCGGGCGGATCAGCCTGGTTCAGCTCGGGCAGGCAGGGTCAGGCGGGCAGGCCGGCGGCCTCGACCACGGCGCGGGCCTTGGCGATGGCTTCGTGGGCGCGCTCCAGCGCCGGGACGACGCCCATGCGCGCGGTCTGGGCGACCTCGACGCTCAGCACGATGTCGCGGGGCAGGGCAGAGAGCAGGGCGGTGAAATCCACGTCGCCATCCCCGGGCATCAGCCGCTTGCCGCGTGCGGTGGCGATCAGCGCCTCGGGGGCTGGATCGAAGTTGCCCGGCCCGTCGCAAAGCTGCGCATAATGGATCCAGGCGGGATTGAGTGCCGCAATCTCATCGATCGGGCTGTCGGAGCGCTGGACATGCAGCGCATCCACCAGAACCCCGGCTGCCGGGTGGTTCACCGCCCGCATCTGGGCGGCGGCGGTGCGCACGTCGGGGATGCTGGTCCAGGGCATGAACTCCAGGTCGGCGGTCATGCCATGGGCCTGCGCCAGGTCGCAGAAGGCGCCGTAGCTGTCACTCATCCGGGCCATGTCGGGATCGTAGCCCGCCGTCAGGATGTTGCGCGCCCCAAGCGCCGCGCCGCGTTCCAGGAAGGGCAGGGTGGCCTGCGGATCGAAATCGGGGGTGATCCGGATGATCTCGATATCGGCCAGGGCCACGCCGGTTTCGGCCAGCGCCGCCTGGGTCTGCTTCAGCACGGTCGGGTCGCTCAGCAGCGGATAGGGCCCGTCGGTGCCCGCCGGCAGCAGCCGCAGCCCCACCATGTCATAGCCCGCCTCGGCCGCCACGTGGACGGCCTCGGGGGGCGAAAGTTCGGCGGTGGTCAGGAAGGCCAGGGAATAGCGATAGCCCATGATGCCCTCACTTCAGCGGAGAGAAGGGCAGCGGCACCGCCAGGGTCGAGCTCATCTCGGGAGAGAGCCAGTCGGGACCGCCCTTGGGCGGCCAGATCCCGTCGGCCACGGTGCTGGCGCGGGTCTCGGCGCGGTGGTTGGCGCTGTCGTAGGGCCAGATCTGGGTGAAGCGCGTCGGCCCGTCGAGGGAATACATCGCGATCGAAAGCGGCGAATACCCGGTCCGTTTCGGCACCGCCTCGCGCCATTTCTCGATGGTGGGGGCCATGCCGTTCATCTTGGTATGGTAGGTGCGGATCTCGTAGACCTTGCCGTAGCTGCCGGGCACCACCGGCAGGGTGAAATCGAGCGGCAGGTAGCTGTCGGAGGTCCAGCCGCGCAGGTGCTCCATGCAGCCGAAGGGGGTGTCTGACAGGTGCGTGCGGGTGCGCTCGGCGATCAGGTCCTCGGCGGTGTCGTACTGGCGCAGCAGCAGCACGTCGTTCAGCGTGCCGATGTCGGGGGCCCAGGCGCCGACCAGCGTGCCGCGCGCCTCGGGGGCGGCCAGCCAGTCCTGCAGGCCCGGCGCCAGCTTGGGCGTGGCCATCATCTGGGTTTTCAGGGTGACGATGTCAAAAAGCGGCATGGGGGTCTCCGTAGACGGGGGATTCGGTCTTTGCGGTGTCGGTTGTCGGCGTGTCGGTTGCGGGGGCCAGCTGCCCGGCGGCGACCCGGGCGGCGATGTAGCCGAAGGTCATCGCCGGCCCGAGGGTGATGCCCCCGCTGGGATACTGGCCGGCGAAGATCGAACTTAGGTCATTGCCGGCGGCGAACAGGCCGGGGATCGGCCGGCCCGCGCCATCGCGGACCCGGGCATATTCGTCGGCATCAAGGCCCGCGAAGGTGCCAAGGCTGCCGGGCAGGATGCGCACCGCATGGAACGGCCCCTGCGTCAGCGCGCCAAGGGCGGGGTTGGGCCGGTGATCGGCATCGCCCTGCACCCGGTTGTAGGCCGAGGCGCCGCGCCCGAAATCGGGGTCCTCTCCGGCGAGGGCGGCGGCGTTGAAACGCGCCACGGTGGCCTCAAGCGTCGCGGGATCGAGGTTGCAGGCATGGGCAAGCGCGCGCAGCGTGCGCCCGCTCTTGAGGTAGCCGTTGCGCCGGTAGCGGCCCAGCGGGAAGGGGGCGGGGCGTGCCCAGCCCAGGCCCCAGCGACGCTGCGCGCGGTGGTCGGCGATCAGCCAGGCTTCCGGCGCCACCCCGTCGGGCGTGGCGGCAAAGAGCGCGCGCATGAACCGGTGATAGCTGTCGGCCTCGTTGGTGAAGCGCTCGCCGCGCCCGCGCACGGCGATGATCCCGGGTTTTGCCCGGTCGATCAGATGGGGAAAGTTCTGCCAGCCGCCGCGCCCGTCGGGCACGCGCGACACCGGCGCCCAGGCAGCGGCATCGCTCAGATCGTCGCGGATCTGGGCGCCCAGGGCCTCGGCCAGCCGCAGCCCGTCGCCGCTGTTGTCGCGGGGGGCGGCGGAATGGTGCAGCGGCCCGGCCTCGGGGGCGAAGAGGCGCCGTTGCAGCCCGGGATCATGGGGAAAGCCCCCGGTTGCCAGCACGACGCCCCGGCGCGCCGAAAGCGTGGCACCCGAGGCCAGCGTGACCCCGGTGATGGCGCCGCCCTCCTGCCGCAGAGCGGTGACCGGCGCATCGGCGAACAGCGCCACGCCCCGGTCCAGCGCCGAGCGCATCAGCGCCGCCACCAGCGCATTGCCGTTCACCAGCTGCATGGAGCGGCGATGGCGCAGCAGGTCCCAGCCATGGCGCGCAAGCCGCCGGGCGACGTAAAGCGTCGATCCCGGGCGCCGCAATGCCGCGAAGAAATGCTTCATGTCCGCGCCCGAGGCAATGCCCATCCCCGCAAGCGAGATGATGTCGAGCGGCGGGCGCAGCCGGTCGATCCAGGGGCCCAACCGGCGCCCGTCGAAAGGCGCGGCACAGACCGAACGCCCACCCGGCGCCGCCCCCGGCAGATCGTTGAAATCGGGCACCCGGTTGCCATCGACGAAGGCCAGGGCCGTGTGATCGCGAAAGAAGCGGATCATCTCGGGCCCGGTCTCAAGATAGCGGCGGATCTGCGGATCGCCCGCCCGATTGCCCATCAGCGCGCGCAGATAGGTCATCGGGGCCTCGGCGGGCTCTTCGATCCCGGCCTCGGTGGCCAGCGGGTTGCGCGGCACCCAGAGCCAGCCGCCCGACCAGGCGGTCGTGCCGCCCAGCACCGGCGCCTTCTCCAGCACCGCGACATTCAGGCCCAGATGCGCGGCGGTCACCGCCGTGGCCAGGCCGCCCGCGCCCGAGCCGACGATGATCAGGTCGTAGACGGCGCCGTCCACGGGCCTTGCGTCGATCCCTGCGTCGGTCCCGGGCGCGGCGCTCATTTCAGGGCCTGCCTGCGGCCGAGGGTCTCGTCGTACCAGCGGGTGAAGCTGCGCCCGGCCAGGCTGGCCTCGGCCAGTTCCTCCGCGGCACGCTGAAGCTCCGGCAGGAAGTCGCGTTGCAGATCGGGGGTGACGCGGGCCGAGGGGCCGGCGATCGACACCGTGCCGATGGGCTGGCCGGTGTCGGGGTGGCGGATCAGCACCGCCATCGCCGACATGCCCAGCATGAAGCTGTTGGTGTTGCAGGCATAGCCCTGCCGGCGGGTGGTGTTCAGGATCTCCATCAGCTCGGCCACGGTCCTGGGGGCGGAAACCCCGGCGCCGCCCGGCTTCTCAAGCCCCTGCTTCATCACCGCCGCGATGGCGGCATCGTCGCTCAGATCCGCCAGCCAGACCTGGCCGCAGGAAGAAGATGCGAGATGCGCGATCAGCCCGTGATCCGAGCCCGGATCGTAGCGCAGCCCGGTTGTTGCGCCCTGCGACACCCCCACCCAGACCAGCGAATCGCCGTCGAACAGGGCCATCCGGATCAGCTCGTGGGTGCTTTGCGCCAGCCGGTCCAGGATCGGCTGCGACAGGTCGGGAATGCCGGTGCGGTTCAGGAAGGCCAGCCCCGCCGTCGCCAGCTTCAGCGTCAGGCAGTAGTTGCCATGGTCCTGGAACTGGCGGGTATAGCCCAGCCCCTCAAGCTCTTTCAGCAGGCGATGCACGCCCGAGGGCGGCAGGTCCAGCTCCTTGGCGATCTCGGTCACCGAGGCCCCCTCTGGCCGGTGGGCCAGGAAGCTGATCACCGACAAACCCTTTTCCAATGCGCTGCTCATGACGGTCCTCTCGTAGTGCTTTCCCTGAGGGTACGGATTGTCATTCAAAATGTGAAGCAAATTAAAAACTGGAATGACTTTCCAAATTAAGTCACCCTAGAGGAGAGGGCGCGATTCGACATCCGCGCCAGGGAGGAACAGATGGGCGATATTCAGATCGACAGTCTGGCCGCGCAGTACGACGTGGCCGTCATCGGATCCGGCGCCGCAGGCCTCAGCGCGGCGATCTTTGCCGCGCTTGAGGGGGCCCGCGTGCTGCTGGTCGAACGTACCGATTTCATCGGCGGCACCTCGGCGCTGTCGGGCGGCACGGTCTGGGCGCCGGGCACCCGCACCGGCGCGCAGGTCAATGCCGGTGACAGCCGGGCCGATGTTTCGGCCTTCCTTGACAGCGCGGTGGGCAATTTCGGCGACAAGGCGATGCGCGAAGCCTTCCTTGATGCCGCCCCCGAAGCCATTGCCACGCTGGAGGATCGCACCCAGGTTGCCTTTCGCCCCTATCCGAAGCACCCCGATTACGAATGGGACCATCCCCATCCCACACTGAACGGCCGCGCGATCGAGCCGGTGCCCTTCGACACCCGCGCCATGGGCCGGACGCGCGACATGATCCGCCCGCCGATCCCGGAATTCACCGTGCTGGGCGGCATGAACATCGACCGGGTGGACATCGGCCACCTGCTGAACCGCTACAAGTCTCTGCCCGCCTTCCTGCATGTCGCGAAGATCGTCAGCCGCTACATGCGCGACCGCGCCGTCTATGGCCGCCATACCCGGCTGGTGATGGGGGCGGCGCTGGTGGGGCGGCTGCTGGCCTCGGCGCTGGATCTGGGCGTCGACATCCTGCGTGGCGCCGAGGTGACGGCGCTGAGCCAGAGCGGTGGCGATGTCACCGGGATCACGCTGACATGCGAGGGCCAGACCCGGCAGGTTGCCACCCCCGGCGGGGTGATCCTGGCGACCGGGGGCTTCGGGCGCTCCAAGGCCCGGCGTGCGGCGTATCTGCCGGCGGCGCTGCGAGGCGAAAGCCCCTCGGCCCCGGGCCATACCGGCACCCTGCATGACCTGGCCGAGGGGCTGGGCGCGGTCTACGGCAGCGGCAACGACCAGAGCGCCTTCTGGGCGCCCTGTTCGATCCGCAAGCGCGCCGATGGCAGCACCGCGGTCTTCCCGCATTTCGTGCTGGACCGTTCGAAGCCCGGCACGGTCTGCGTCGATCTGCGCGGCCGCCGCTTCGTGAACGAGACGATTTCTTACCACGCCTTCGGCAAGGCCATGCTGGAGGGCGGGCCCGATACCGCCGGAGCCTGGATCATCACCGACGCGCCGACGCTGGCGAAGTTCGGGCTGGGCATGGTCCATCCGGGGGGCGAGAACCCGAAACCCCATGTCGAAGAGGGCTATCTGATCGAAGCCCATAGCCTGGCCGAGCTGGCCGCGAAGACCGGCACCGATCCGGATGCGCTGGCCGCCAGTGTGGCCCAGATCAACGCCGCCGCCCAGCTGGGCCGGGACGAGGCCTGGGGGCGCGGAGGATCGCCCTACCAGTGCAACAACGGCGATCCCTCGGTCAGCCCGAACCCGACGCTGGGGCCGATTGCCACCGCGCCCTTCTACGCGGTGCGCCTGCAACCGGCCGATATCGGCACCGCGCGGGGCTTCCGCTCGGACACCGCGGCGCGGCTGCTGCGCGCCGACGGTTCGGTCATCGGGGGACTCTATGCGGTCGGCAACGACCTGCATTCGATCATGGGGGGCACCTATCCGGGTCCGGGCATCACGCTGGGTCCGGGCCTCGTGTTCGGAGCGATTGCCGGGCGCCATGCGGCGGCCCGGTCCAGGGAGGAGAAAGGACAACATCGTGCAGCTTGACGGAGAAACCATCCTGTTCCCGATCATCGGGGACCCCATCGCCCAGGTGCGCTCGCCGCGGTACCTGACCGAAATCCTGGCGGCCCGGGGCGTCAACGCCATCGTGCCGCCGGTGCATGTGCACCGCGATCACGTCGCCGCCACCCTCGAAAGCTTCCGTCACCTGCAGAACCTGCGCGGCGTGGTGGTGACGATCCCGCACAAGATCGCCTCGATCGAGTGCTGCGACGTGGTCAGCGAACGCGCCCGCTTCGTGGGGTCTGTCAACGTCATCCACAAGGATGCCGAGGGCCGGCTGATCGGCGACAACGTGGATGGCTACGGCTATCTCGACGGGATCCGCGCGCTGGGCTTCGAGGTGAAGGACAAGTGCGCGCTGCTGGTCGGGGCCGGGGGCGCAGGCAGTGCCGTCGCCTACGAGATCCTTGATCGCGGCGCCGCGCATCTGAGCATCGCCGATCTGGATGCCACCCGGCGCGACCGCATCATCGCCGCGCTTGACGCACGTTTCCCGGGCCGGGTCGGCCCCGGCAGCGATGATCCGACCGGCATGGATCTGGTGGCCAATGTCACCCCCTGCGGGATGCGTGCGGGCGATCCGTTCCCCGCCGATCCCGCGAAGATGCACGCCGGCCAGTTCGTGGCCGATGCGATCACCCGGCCCGAGGTCTCGCCCATGGTGGCGGCGGCGCGCGCGCTTGGCTGCAAGACCATGACCGGGGCGGGGATGTTCAACGCCGAGGCCGAGAGGCTGGTGGATTTTCTGCTGGGACAGGGGCTGCCCCCGTACCCGGCCAAGGAGGAGGAGGCGGCCTGACGCCGCGCTCATAGGGAGGAAGACCATGAAGACGTTTCTTGCAGGGCTGGCGCTGCTGGCCGTGACCACGACGGCTGCCCTTGCCGCAGACGATTTCCCCAAGAAAGAGATCCAGGGGGTGATCCAGTGGGGCGCCGGCGGTTCGACCGACACGGTGATGCGGGCGGTGACGCCCCATGCCGCCGAGGCCCTGGGCGGCAGCATCGTGATGCAGAACAAGACCGGCGGCGTCGGTGCCATCGCGCTGCGCTACGTGCAAAGCCAGAAGGCCGACGGTTACACCCTGCTGATGGGCGCCGAGAATCCGCAGATGTACAAGGTGCTGGGGCTGGGCAGCGAGGATTACAATGACATGATCCCGATCAACGTGCTGGCCCGGGGCGTGCCGATGTTCGTGGCCAACAACGATGCCCCCTACAGCACCATGTCGGAATTCGTGGACTACGCGAAGGCCCATCCCGGAGAGGTCCGCGTGGGCTCGACCGGGCCCGGGGGGCTGACCTCCATCGTGCTGGCGATGCTGACCTCCCAGGTGGATATCGAGTTTACCCGCGTGCCCTATGACGGCGACGGCCCGGCGCTGACGGCGCTTCAGGGCGGCGCGCTTGATGTCATGCCGGTGGTGCTGGGCGCCGGGATCGAGGCGGTGAAGGCGGGCCGGATGAAGGTCATCGGGCTGGTGGACGTGGCCGAGAACCCGCTGCTGCCGGGGGTCGAACCGATCACCAAGTCCTTCCCGGGCTTTGCCAACTACCTGCCCTGGGGGCCGTTCTTCGGCGTCTTCGTCAAGAAGGGCACGCCCGCGCCGGTGGTCGAAAAGCTTCAGGCGGCCTTCGCCGAGGGGGCGCAGAACCCCGATTTCCAGAAGCTGATGAAGGATCGCGGCTTCATCGTCATGTCGCTGGCCGGCGATCAGGCGATGGAGTTCCTCGACAGCTACCGCTCGACCTCGTCCTGGCTGGTCCATGACGCGGGCTTCGCGAAGAAATCGCCCGAGGAATTCGGCATCCCCAAGCCCTGATCCGGGCCGGAGATCACGGCGGCGCCCCGGCAGCGGGGCGCCGTTCGCATTCGGGGGGCGCCCGACGCAGAGGAGGAGGAAAAGATGCAGCAACAGGATCGCGGCGACGCGGATCATCATGACGGCACGGCGGATGCCGCGCCCGGCGGCTACGGCGACCGCCGCCGCCCCGGAGAGCTGGCCTTTGCCCTGACCATGGTCGCGGGCTCGGCCGTGCTGGTGTGGAATGCCTACGGGATCTCGGGCTTCAGCTCGATGTCCTCGGCGGGGGCGGTGCCGCTGGCGCTGACCGCCGTCATGGCGCTGAGCGCGCTTGTCATCGCGCTTCAGACCCTGCGGCGGCGGCGCGTCGCGACGGAAACCCTGGTGCGGGACATCCTGCCGCCCATGGTGATCGTGCTGGGGCTGGGCCTGCTGGCCTTCGGCCTGCTGCTGGAGCCGCTGGGCTTCGTGCCGACGGCGGCGCTGTTCCTGGTCGGGGCGATCCGGATCCTCGCACGGTGCCGCTGGCGGGTGGCGCTGTCGGTGGGGCTGGGCAGCCTGCTGGTGATCTGGCTGGTGTTCCGCCTGGTCTTCACCGTGCTGCTGCCCCCCGGCCTTCTGCCCGAGGCCGAGCTGATCGGCGCCCTGCGCGCATTGATGGGAGGCGCCTGATGGAGACGCTTCTGGCCTTCCTGACCATCTTCACCCAGCCCGAGCTTCTGCTGCTGGTGGGGCTGGGGACCTTCGCGGGCGTCTATGTCGGCGCCATCCCGGGGCTGTCGGTCACCATGGCGGTGTCGATCCTGATCTCCTTCACCTTCTCCTGGCCGGTCTATCCGGCGATCGCGCTGATGATCGGCATCTACATGGGTGGGGTCTACGGCGGCTCGCGCACGGCGATCCTGCTGAACATTCCCGGTGCCCCCTCGGCCATCGCCACCGCCATGGACGGCTATCCCATGGCGCAGCGCGGCGAGGCCGGAGAGGCCATCGGCATCACCACCGTCATGTCCTTCCTGGGCGGCTTCGTCGGCATCGCGGTACTGGCGCTGGCGGCGCCCTATGTTTCTGATTTCGCTCTGACCTTCCAGCCGCGCGACTACATGCTGCTGGCGGTGCTGGGCATCCTTCTGGTGGGCTCCCTGTCCTCGGGATCGCTGATCAAGGGGATCTTCGCGGGCGCCCTGGGGCTGGTGATCGGCTGCGTCGGCATGGACCCTCTGACCTTCGACGAACGCTTCACCTTCGGCGTGCCGCTGCTGCAATCGGGGATCAGCTTCATCGCGGTGATGATCGGCATGTTCGGTGTCTCCGAGGCGCTGCTGCAACTGCATCACCTGCAGGCCCCTGTGGTGCGCCAGAAGATCGACCGGATCGTGCCGCACTGGTCCAGCCTGCGCCGCCACCTGCCGCTGTCGCTGCAAAGCTCGACCATCGGGGTGCTGATCGGCGCCCTGCCGGGCACCGGCGGAGACATCGCGGCGCTGATGGCCTATGACCACGCCAAGCGCGTCACCAGGAACCCCTCGCGCAGCTTCGGCACCGGCGCGATCGAGGGGCTGGTGGCCCCCGAAAGCGCCAACAATGCCGCCGTCGGCGGGGCCTTCATCCCGATGATGACGCTGGGCATTCCCGGCGATGCGGTGACCGCGATAATGATCGGTGCGCTTTATATCCACGGGCTGAACCCCGGGCCGATGCTGATGGTCGATCAGCCCGGCATGTTCTGGTTCATCGTCGGCGCCCTGGTCATGGCCAATGTCTTCATCCTGATCTTCGGGCTGACCGGCATCCGCATCTTCACCAAGATCGTCGAGATCCCCCGCGCCTTCCTGATCCCGCTGATCCTGCTGCTGTCCATCGTCGGGGCCTATGCCGTCAACAATGCGGTGACCGACGTCTACTGGATGCTGGGCTTTGGTCTGCTGGGCTATTTCATGCGCCACTACGGCTATCCGCTGGGGCCGGTGATCCTTGGGGTGATCCTGTCGCGGCTGCTTGATGACAACTGGCGCCGCGCCATCATCTCCGAACGGGGCGATCTGGGGGCGTTCTTCGGAGGCCTCTTCTCCAGCCCGCTTTCCACCGTGCTGCTGCTGGTGATCGTGGCGATCTTCGTCTCCCAGACGCCGCTGCCGCGCCTGCTGGCCGCACGGCTGCACCGCCATCGCGCCGCCTGATCTTCAGGCCTCTCGGGGGCGGTCGCGGTCATGCTGCGCCGCCCCGGGCACCGGGGCCAGCCAGCTTTCCCGCCGACAGGTCCAAAGCTCGTATTGCGGGCGGAACAGGTCCGGCTGGTCCAGGCTGCCCAGGTGCAGCTCCGTCTCGGCGCCGCTTTGTGCCAGGACCGAGCCGCCGCAGGTCGGGCAGAAGACCCGGCCCCGGTAGCGGGCCGAGGGGCCGGTCACGGTGACATCGGCTGCCGCGTAGACGGCGGCGGCGTAGAAGACCGCCCCGTGATGCTTGCGACAGTCAAGGCAGTGGCAGATCCCGACCCGCCGCGGCGCCCCCTGCGCGACAAAGCGCAGCGCTCCGCAAAGGCATCCTCCGGTCACGGTGTCCATGGGCGATCCTCCTGCCGGCAGCGTGGCAGGGCAGGGGCGGCGGCGCAATCCCGGAGCACGGCTTGCGGGGGCGGCGCGGCACGCCTACCTCGGAGAGGCGGACAGGAAAGGCGACGCGATGGCCAGCGACCCTCGGACGGCCCTCCGGATGGAGGTGGTGGTGATCGGTGCCGGGCAGGCGGGCCTGTCGGCGGCCTATTACCTGAAAGAGGCCGGGCTGCGACCGGACCGCGATTTCACCGTTCTGGACCATGCGCCGGGGCCCGGGGGCGCCTGGCAGTACCGCTGGCCCTCGCTGACGCTGAGCACCGTGAACGGGGTGCATGATCTGCCGGGCGGGCTGCGCCTGGCCGACAGCGCCGGCAGCGATGGGGATGTCCGCGCCGCCGAGGCCGTGCCGCGCTACTTCGGCACCGTGGAGCAGGCCCTTGCCCTGCCGGTGCACCGCCCCGTCGATGTCCTGCGGGTCGCGGATCACGCCGGGCGCCTGCGGATCGAGACCGACCGGGGCCTGATCTCGGCCCGGGGGGTGATCAATGCGACCGGCACCTGGGAGGCGCCGCATGTGCCGCAGATCCCCGGTGCGGCGCTGTTCCGGGGCCGCCAGCTGCATGCCCATGACTACCGCACGGCCGCGGGTTTTGCCGGTCAGCGGGTGATCATCGTCGGTGGCGGGATCTCTGCGGTGCAGATCCTGGAAGAGATTTCCCGTGTCGCCCCCACCACCTGGGTGACCCGCCGCCCGCCGGAGTTCCACAGCGGTGCCTTCACCCCCGAGGATGGCCGTGCCGCCGTGGCCCGGGTCGAGGCGCGGGTGCGCGCCGGCCTGCCGCCGGGCTCGCTGGTCTCGGTCACCGGCCTGCCGCCTTCGGAGGCGATCCGCGTTGCCCGGGCGCGCGGGGTGCTGGAGCGTCAGCCGATGTTTTCCCGGATCACCGAGACCGGCGTGGCCTGGGATGACGGGCGGGAGCTGGCGGCGGAGGTGATCCTCTGGGCCACCGGATTCGGCAATGCGCTGGCGCATCTGGCCCCTCTGGGCCTTGAGAATGCGCAGGGCGGGATCCGGATGGCCGGACGGCTGGCGACCCAGGTGGCGTCTGATCCGCGCCTGCACCTGGTGGGCTACGGACCCTCGGCCTCGACCATCGGGGCCGGGCGCGCGGGTCGGGCGGCGGTTGCGGAACTGCTGGCCTATCTCGGGCTGCCCAGGCAGGTCAGGGAGACCGGCTGACCGGACCGACGCCGAAAACGGCCCCGGGGACCTGTGAAGGCCGCAAGATCGAAACGAAATGTCAGGAGCTTTGCTTGGGGCTTCCGGGCCTTGCAGCGCGGGAAGTGGAGGCGAGTACCGGAATCGAACCGGTGTGCACGGATTTGCAATCCGTCTCTCTTTCACGCGAAATCAACGCCTTAGGTCTTCCCGAGTATCAGGACAAAGCCCGAACCGCTCGGGAACATGATACCCCTGAGATTTCCTCGGGAATCGCAGCATGAGTGCGCTGCGTCCCTTCCGCGAAATCCAGCTTCAGTGGCTGTCGCAGCTCGTTCAAGATCAGGAGCTGAGCCCCCGCACGATCCAGGTCGCCGCCTATATTGTGCTGGAACATTACAACCATCGGCTGGCCAAGGCATGGCCCTCATTCGATCGGATTTCCAAGGCTTTGGGGATCACGAAAAAGACCGTCCAGCGCGCGATCTCCGAACTCAAGGGCAAGTGGTTCGAGATCACGCACGGGAACGGTCTGAGGCATTCGACAGAGTATGTGCCGTCCAAGCAATCACACGCTGCTGCTCAGAGGCTACGCGAGGATCAAGAGGAGCGAAAGCGGGACAATATTGTCTCCCTTCGCCCCGCCAAAGGGGGACAATCCTGTCCTGAAAGGGAGACAAACCCGTCCGCCGAAGAGGGACAGGATTGTCCCCCAACTAAAGCCAAGAAACAAAACAAGGAAATAAGGGCTGGCAGGTCCGGATCGCGGGTGTCGGAGCTACGCCTGCGCTTCGTGCCTACGAGCATCTGTTTCGCGAGGGACTGGAGCGACAGGCTCGAAGAAGCAGGCTTGCCGCCATTAGGGCGCCTGCTTCCCGAGGAACGACACGACGACAAGCGCGGCTATTGGCTGCCAGACCTCAACCCCGCGCCGCGTGGCAGTGACCAGTTGGCGGCCCAGATCGCAGCTGTGAAACGGCTTGCACAACAACTCTCCGCTCATTCGCCCCAAAGCGCCCGAGGCGGTCAGTGATGCAAATTTCAAAAATGCTGAGAAATCGGGATTTGCCGTTTCCTCCCGTTCGCTTGCAAATCGTATGCTATCGCGTCTGCCTACCGTTCGGCAGCCTTGCCACCGATTTCACGGCCCGAATGACGCTGAGGATCATGATCGGGGCGGCCTCTGTCGCAGCCGTTGCGTCCCTAAGTTGGGTGATCCTCCACCCAACATGCGTAGAGGCGATCGAAGCGTGTCTCGCAAGCTCATCCCTGCCAGATATTTGGATCGGCATCGGCTGCGCCGGTGCGCTGCTCTGCATCCTGCTCGGCACGCTGGCTGCGCCCTGTGCGCAATCACTCAAGCTCAGCCCCGCGTTGCTGCGGCACGGGCGCAGGCACCGCCATACGGCGCGCATTGTGGGTGATCTCTACGCTCGTGCGGGCGCCGATGCGCAAGCCATACATTGGCGGGCATGCTCACGCGCCTCCAATCACACCTCCCACTGACACCAGCCTCACGGAGACTGTCATGAAAACACTATTCGCAATTGTGCTGTCGGCAGGTGTCGCGGCGTCCAGCGGGACCTTTGCCCAAGGCGTCCCGGTCATCGATGCGTCGGCGCTCGCCAACCAGAAGCAACAGTTCGCCCAGGAAATCGCTCAACTGGTGAAAGAGTATGAGCAGGCGGTGCAGCTCTACAGCTCGATCAACGGCGCGACCGACATGGGCGATGTCGTGGATCTTCTGAATGACCCGGATGTGCGGGAAATACTCGGGCAGGACGCCCAGAAGGTCGCGGCTGCGTTCGACTTCGATCTTGACGATCTGTCTGGCTCCATGGCCGGCACCGCGCAGCAGTTCGAGCAGTTTACGTCCCTTGATGGCGGCGACATCGCCGCCGACGATTTTTATGCCCAAGAGCTTGCCCGCATCCGGAGTTCGACCAGTCGCAAGGGGGCGATCGCCGAGCGGACGATCGACCTCTCCGATGATCGCCTTGAGGGCCTCGAACGGCTTCGCCAGCAGATCGGCAGCGTCAGTACCCAAAAGGAAGTCGATGCCCTGAATGCCCGGATCGGCATCGAGCAGGCCATGCTGCAAAACGACGTCGTCCGCGTGCAGGGCATGGCCATGCTGCAAGATGCGCAGGTTGAGGCCGAGGAGCGCCGCGCGACCGAGATCACGCTGCAGGAAAGCCAACAGAACCGCGACATCGTCGGCCAATATTTCGGGGACTGAGTGATGAAAATGATATTCCTGACGGCTCTGCTGATCACCCTGAGCGCATGCAAGGAAGAGGCGCAGACGGTCGACTTCTATAAATCGTCCCCAGAAGCTCGGGCAGACACCCTGTCCAACTGCGAGATCGGGCAGGCAAGTGAGGCCAACTGCCGGAATGCCCGTGCGGCACAAGACTTTGTCGATAGCCAAAATGACCGCAGCGTCGTCGAACGGTATTTCGGGGGGTGACAAATGGCGGAGAAACTCTGGCAGTCCCTCTACAGCGACTTCCTGACCACCACCACGGAGGCGGCAAGCAGCATCTCCAGCTCGATGTCCGGGACGCTCACCGTGCCCCTGACCGCCGCGATGACGACCTACCTGATCGTCTACGGCTGGGCGATCATTCGGGGCAGCATCCAAGAGCCGCTCATGGACTTCCTCTTCCGGGCCATGAAGCTCTTCGTGATCTGGACATTGGTCGTGCAGGCAGGCTCCTACACTGCGTGGGTCGGCAGCACCATCACCGAGGGGCTGCCCGAGTTCGTTGACCAGCTGACCGGCGGCGGGTCAGGAAACGCTCTGCCATCGGATTCCATTTTCGCGAAAACCAACAGCGTCGCCCAGGATGTGCTGGAGTTCTATGCGCAGAAGGGCGGGATGAGCAGCCGGGTCGCGGGGCCGATCTATTACTTTTTCACCATGGCCGCGGGCGTCCTGCTTAGTGCCATCGCGTTCGGCTTCTCGCTTTTGGTCACCCTGGGCTTCACCCTGCTGGCGGCAATCGGGCCGCTTTTCATCTCCTTCGCCCTGTTCAACTTTTCCCGAGGCTGGTTCTTCAGCTGGCTGGGGCAGCTGGTCAATTTCGCGATCTACAAGGTCCTGCTCTATGTGATGGCTATCGTCATCCTAGCGATGTTGGAAAATGCGCTCACGGCCAATTCCAAACTTGGGGTCGTCATCGGGCTATTCTACTTCCTGGGCATCGTCGCCACGAGCTTCTTCCTGTTCTTCCTATTGCCCTCGATGGCATCGGCGCTGAGTGCAGGCGCAGGCGCATCGACAGGCATGGTCCAGCGCGCGGTCGAGCGGCGGCTAGGCATCCCCACTTCGAGCTCCAGCAGCTACGAAGGCAGCGCAACGAGAAGTGGCTGATGAAGAGCGAAGCTGGAATGCAGAGATGCCGATCCCGGCACAGCTTTCGGAGGTCCCGGATGTGCTTGCCCGTCTTCGCCCTAACCCATAGCCGCCATCTTCGTGGCGGGGATGTGGTCCAGGACCACATTCTGCATCTGAAACCCGATCCAACCTGCTAAGCGACGAGGCCCGCAAATGTGGTCCCGGACCACACTCTGGGCTCGGACTTTCACTAATGCAGGATAGGCGACGCGCCAGCGAGTAATTCACTTTTGATCTCAATGCCTACGAAAAAGAAGTCCGCAATCACATACCTGACCGCCGAGCAGCACGCGCTTCTGGCAGCCATGGCTGAAGCTCAGGGGCAGACAGTTTCCGGGCTTCTCGGGAACATCGTAAGACTGGTTCTCGATGGGGAGGACCACCCCGAAACGCATCGGCCCTTGCCAACGCGGGCGCGCCGGGAAGGAAAGGTTACGGTCCGCCTAGTGGAAGATGTCAGGGAAAGACTCGCGGCCGAAGCACAGGCGCAAGGTGTACCGCCCTCAACCTGGGCTGCGGCTCTTCTCTCGGCCCGCATACGGAAAGCGCCTCAGATGGTGGCAGGTGAACGGCGCGGCGTGCGTGCAGCGTACCGGCAACTTCGAGGCCTCGCGGTCAACGCGAACCAGATTGCCCATGCCCTCAATCGCGGCGTCCTGACGGGTGCAGGGGCCGAGCTAACCAAGGCCGAAGTCGAGAGGCTACGCGCCGACATTTCCGATCTGCGGAAGGCTTTGAGCACCTATGCCGAGGGTCGCTTCAAGGTCCAGGCAGGGCTGGGGGACGACGATCAGCCATGACGGGCTTCAATACCGGGTCGGACTTCGAGGATTGATGGATCAGCCCCGAAGGTATTCGAACCTGCGGCAAGTTTGGCGAAAACGTATCGGGAAGCGGCGGGTGCAAACCAGAAAGGGCCGCTATTCAGAGCGGCTGACTAGGGGGCGGAAACTTGCGGCCGAACGTCCCCGGTCGCGACTGAGCTACCCCCCGAAATTCGGACACTGACATAAGCTAGGCTAAGCGCCAGCAGGTAGGCCACATTTTTATGTCATTGATCGACGGCGGATGATCCAAAGCGAAGGACGAGCGATGCACCCCAAGACAGGCGCCACCCTAAATGTCTCGATTGACACAGGCACCGCCGAGGCAGCTAGAGGCATTCTCAACGAGGCAGGCATCCCTCTTGCCGCAGCAGTAGAGCTTTTCCTGAAAGTGGTGATCGGCGAAGGCGGTTTGCCCAGCTGGCTGGAGCCCGATCCCGAAGACTATGAACGTTGGTTTCGGGCGCGCCTTGAGGCTGCCGTGAAAGGGAAACGGGCCTCTGATGCGCATGAAGACGTTATGAAAGCGGGTCTCCAGATCATCGAGGCGAAGCGGAGCAAGTAGCTACGCTCCATACTGGGAGCGGCGACGCCTTCAATTTTTGGGGACTATCCTCTGTGACGCGGGGTCGTATCTATACTGGTGTAAGGTGCCGTCCTCGATCAGCTTGGCTGCTTGACCGACATGGTCGGGCAGGACATGGAACCACTCCCGTGGGCTGATCCGCCGCCCACCATAGTTCACTGTGAGCTCGGGGCGGGCGACTGCGAAGAAGCGATGCAGCAAGTTTTCTACTTTGCTCCGCGAAAGATTTTTCAGGCTATATGTGGCGACAATCTCCACCGGAGCAAGAAGGAACGTCGGATCGTTTTTGGCGTCAGCAACGCGGCGGGCAACGTCCTGACTAGTGACACCGATCTTGTGCAAGATCATGCGCTGCCCCTTGATCTCGGGGTTTTCGGATCGAGAGCGGGCAACATAAATCGTTCCTGAGAGTTCGAGCTGATCACTCTCCCATTCAGGATCAAGCGGCCCGAGGCCAACCTTTTGGACCATGCGGGCCGTCTTGTCATCATTGAGGGATTTACGGAATGATGACATGAGCGGGTCGCTCTCTGTGCCGTTGGAAAAGATGACGCGGAGCCGATGGTCGCGCGCACCACCACGGGCAGTCATTTCCGACTTCTCAGCGATCATGGCCAGCAAGCCGTTCCTGATGAAGAAGTCCCCTTCAATCGGTTCGATCACCGACCATTTCCGGACCGGGCTTGCTTTGCGTTCACCGGCCTCCAGGCCGCGCTGGACGGTTTCAAAGCGCTCCCGGAACTGTTCGAAATCCTGACAGGGCACAAAGTCAGCGCGATGATCCGGAACATGCCTTTCTGCGGAGGGCGTGGTGTGCTTAAGGCTGACCAGTGACGGATCAACATCAAGATCATCATCTGCGAAGATGTCATCCAGGCTATCGGGGATATCCGCGTCGACGGGGTCATCTTGCCATGAGCGCGGCGTGGGAGCTGCGTCTTCGTTCAGCAGGCCCAAACGGTCCACGGCCCGCATCTGATCGGTAGGGGTCAGCTTCACGGTGTCCCAGATCGCGCCAAGGCGCATCTCGTCGTGATCCATTGCGTCTGGATCAGGGAGGCGCGAATGCCGCTCATAGAAGGCCGTGACTTCAAGCAAGGCGGCGACGCCACGATCTTGCGAGGGACCACCGCGCCCGGCGCGAGGTTTGACATCCAACAGGCCGAATTCGTCGTCTTCCGCGAAAATGTCTTCCAGGCTCGGGCGCGACATCACAGGGCCCCTTCACGCAGGCGCTTGGCCTTTTCGGCCTTCAGCCAAGCAAGCGCCTCAGCCATGCGCTTTTCAAGCGGATTGGCGGAATGGACATTCGGCTCACGCCCTTCAGTGGCACGGAATGCCTTGATGCGCGGCCAAAGCGTTCTGGCCTCGTCGCCGGTCATATTCACACGCAGGGCCACCATCGCCGACTGCACATGCGACAGCAGCTCGGAGTTCAGCGATTTCGACGCGACCTCGAAGCGCTCCTGGAAGGTGTTCACGCTGTCGATCAGCTCGATGTCGATGTCCCGGACGTTGATGAACTTCCGAACCATCTCCAGCAGGGTGTTCGGTGCGCTGGCGGGCTCACCGTCATCGTCGTCACCGCTCGGCTTCGGGGGCGTGCCGCTCAGGGGCGACTGCCCCTCGGCAAAACCGCGTTCTGCTTCCTTCCGCGCCAGCGTTAGCACATTCATATGCGCCGCGAGATGCTGACGAACGGACTCCGCTTCTTCGGCATCCAGCGTTTCATACCGCTTCTCGATGATGTCGGTCAGCACCATCTGGGTTGCGACCTCGGGAGCCGTGTCCGGAGACAATACACGCCGGTCCATCTCCTGGTAGGCTGTCGCCATCAGGTCGTTCATGTCCTTCTCGCAGATCTCGCGCGAGCGGTCTGTGGGCGGCTCGACCAGTCCCTTGATGCCGATGGTGATGTTGCCCTCGTGATCGGTGCCCATCGGGGCTCGCACGTCGCCATCTTCGCGGCGGTAGAACTTGAAGTTCGGGGCCAGCACCTGCTCCATCAGCAGCGAACCGGAGATGGCCTTGAGCATGTCGTTTACGGCATCGGTCACGACACCGGTTTCCACGCCGGGTTCGGCAACAAGGTTCGTGAACAGCGCGCGTGGCTTACCGGGCGCGTCGCGGGTTGCACGCCCGATGATCTGCACGATCTCGGTCAGCGACGACCGGTAGCCGATCGTGAGCGCATGTTCGCACCAGACCCAATCGAACCCTTCCTTGGCCATCCCAAGCGCGATGATGATATCGACCTTGGCCCGGTCTGCCGCGTCGTCGCGCTTGCCATCCGGCCCCTTGATCTCGCGCGACAGCGCTGCCTTGACGATATCGCGCCCCGGTCCATCATCGACCAGGTCCGCGACCTTCAGCAGCCCGCCATCGGGTTTGCGCACCAGATCGAACCCTGTCTCGGGATCGCGCCCTTCATGGGTGCCCAGCAGATCAAGGATCTTGCCCACCTCGTTGAACTTGTCGTCGAACGCCTCGGACGATCCCCGATGCGGGATATGGATGATCGTCTTCTGATCGGGGTTCAGCACGCCCGGCAGCCCGTTGACGTAATTGCCCTTGTAGAACTCGTAATTGATCCCGAGCGCCTTGAGCCAGGCATAGCCCTCCAGCTGCTCGTAATAGCTGTAGGTGATCTTGGTGAAGCGGTCCTCGTCCTCGGGGCGCAGCACCGGATCGGCATCGCCCCGGAAATAGCTGCCGGTCATCGCCATGACATGACACTCAGCGCGAGTGATTAGGCTGCGCAGGATCACCCCCAGCCGGTTGTTGTCCGAAGCCGAGACATGGTGGAATTCGTCGATAGCGATGAAGCAGCTGTCAAACGCCTCGATCCCCTTGGTCTTGATGACCTCGTCAAAGCCGAAGCGGAAGGTGGCATGGGTACAGACCAGCACCTTCGCATCGCTGTCCATAAAGGTCTGGAAGGCGCGCACCTTCTGCTTGTCGGCATCCTCGCCGGTCAGGCAGAGGTTCCAGCGGTCATTGACCTCCCAATCGGCCTCGAACCCATAACTTGTCAGATCGGTCGAACGGAACGACCCGCCGATCGAGGTTTCGGGCACGCAGACGATCACCTTCTCCAGCCCCTGATGGCGCAGCTTGTCGAGCGCCACGAACATCAGCGCGCGGCTCTTGCCCGCCGCGGGCGGCGCCTTCAGCAGCAGGAACTGCGCGGCGCGGGCGGCATAGGTACGGGCCTGCATCGGGCGCTGACCAAGGGCATTCGTCGTCGCCTTGGAGGTGCCATAGGTGACATTGACCATCTGAACCATCTGTCAGGCCCTCTTTTTCTTTGGCGCGGCCTCCAGCGATTTCACCTTGGCGGCATAGAGCTTGAAGAGCTTCTCCAGCCGTTCGGTGTCATTGCGGAAGGGGCGGCCGATATACATGCTTTCCAGAAGCTCGTCGTTCTCCCGATGCACGGCGCGCAGGTCGTCGGGCATCTTGTCGGGGTCATAAAGCTCGGCAATCGTGGCGGGGTAATGGGAATAGCGGGTACGCAGGATCTTGCGGGCCGAGGCCGAAAGCGCCTCCAGCTGGTCCTCGGTGAACTTCGGCACCGGGAAGGTGTTCCAGCCGAGAGTGTTGGAGTAGCGGAAGTCGGATTTCAGCTTGCCGCAGACGGTGGCGATCCAGACAAGGTGCAGGCGTGATGCGATCAGGGCGATGCACCATTCAGGAGCGTCGTAGAGTACCTGGTTCAGGTTGGATGATATGACATCCGCCCCGACGCGTTCGACGGGAAGATATGGGCGTCGCTCGGAGGTAACACTTGGCACGAGAATTGAATGGTTCTGTGGTTCCGGGCCGGTAAACCAGAACTTGTGCGGAGTTGCAGCAGTGGGGGTCGTCGCAGGATTCTTGCTTTCTTCCCGGAACCGCCTGACAGCATCAATTCGCTCTTTGAGCACTGGAATCTTGTTCGCCAGCTCGGCTTCTTCGTCCTTGATCCACACGCAGTACCGGACTTGACCGCGCACAACTTCTTGAGAGCCCAAGTACTTTCGAATGAACATTGCCGCATCCGGGTGGGACGTAATGATCGTATCTCTTTCCTCAGGGCTGAGAACAAGATTGCCACCGTCCGCAGGCTTAGAGCCGTAGTCCATGCGCGGTAGGTCAAAGAGCGACTTGCCAGAGCCTTCCACATACACCGGAGCAATCGGGATCAGGTAGGGACTGATGGCCGGGACGTCGCTCGATAAGTCGTTTTCAAACAGCTTCGATTTGCCACCATCATTGGGCGCGACACCTATGATTACGCAAATCACAGCCGCGTTTGCGGATGCGTTATTCCTCCATAGGAAGGACGTATGAGCGAATTTGATCCTCAGGTTCCTGAGGATATGCGGCCAGAGCGAAGGCACTTGGCGCCCTTGGGAAATCGAGTTGGTCGACACAAAAGCAAACTGCGTCCGCCCGAAGGTTTCAGCGTATCGCGCGGCCAAGTAGAACCAGCCTGCGACATAGTCCAAGTTCTTGTAGGCTTTGAAATCCTTTTTGAAGAGGCGGTCCCGTTCATCCTTCTGCTCAGCAGTCTGGAAATTCGAGCCAACGAAAGGCGGATTGCCCGCAATAAACACCTCCTCGCCCTCGCCGGGCGGCGGGCAGACCTCCTCCCAGTCGATACGCAGGGAGTTTCCGGTGCGGATATGCGCCGCGTCCTTTAGGGGCAGCGCGGCGGGGCGGCGGCCAAAGACTTCGGCAAAGCTGGCATTCGCCTGATACTCGGCGATGAACAGCGCCAGTTTGGCGGTCTCGGCGGCGAAATCCGCGATCTCGATCCCATAGAAATGGCTGATCGGGATGGCCGAGAACATGGACAGCGATCCAGGGCCATTCAGCTCTTCCAACCGCCGCAGGATGCGCGTCTCACGCGCCCTCAGCTCGCGATAAGACACGACAAGGAAGTTGCCCGATCCACAGGCCGGGTCGAACACCCGGATGCGCGACATGCGGTCCAGCACCTGTTGCAGGCCCTTGGCGCGGTCCCAGGCCTTGTGGATCTCGGCATCGAGGTCATCAAGGAACAGCGGCCCGATCACCTTCATGATGTTCGGCACCGAGGTGTAGTGCATCCCCAGTTCCGAGCGCTGCTTGGGGTCCGCCACCGACTGGATCATCGAGCCGAAGATGTCGGGGTTGATCTCGCGCCAGTTCAGGTCGCAGGCTTCGCGCAGATAGCGGAAGGCCACGGCATCAAAGCGCGGCGCGTCGATGGTGCCCGCGAACAGCCCGCCGTTGACGTATTCCAGTTCGCCCGTCCAGGCGGGCAGCCCCTCACGCTTGGCCTTGGGCAGGTTCATCGCCTGGAAGGCCGCGATGATGGTTTCGCGCGCTTCCTCGCCCTTGTCGCCCGCATGGGTGAACAGCAGGCGCGAGAACTGGTTGTCCGGGAAGATGCCGACGTCCTCGGCGAACATGCAGAAGATCAGCCGCATCATCAGCTGGTTCATCTCGTGCCGCCGCTCGTCGCTGCCCCAGTCGGGGTTGGCTTTGGTCAGCGCGTCATAGAGGCGGGCCAGTTTGCCGGTGGCCTTGACGTCGACGGGGTTTTCTTCGACCGCGCGGTAGCGTTCCTTGCCAGCAGCGGGCAGGAAGAAGCCGAAATTGTCGCCAAGCTCGTCAAAGCGGCAGTGGAGCGTATCGCCCGAGGCCGGATGCTCTGCCGAGATCATCTCGCCATCGGTGGCAATCAGGATCGCGGGCTTCGAAGTCTTGGTCTTCTTCGAGCTGCGCAGATGTTCCAGCGTGACATCGGTCATGCCCGCCAGCGCAGGGGCGAAGTGGAACTTCTTGCCGAACAGCACACCGCCAGGAAGGTCGGACTTGTTGGTCGACCCGCTCCGCAGCTTGGAGATCGCCGCCTTGGCGCCATCGGTGGCGGCGGCAAAGGCAAAGGGGAATTCGGTTGCATCAAACGGTTCGGCGGCAATCTCCGCCAGTGCGTCATAAATTTCAGTAGGGTTCATCAAGGGCCTCGGCGTCGTTACCCTATTGGTAGTGCAGGTAACCGTGCGAAACTACCGAAAACAAACGTAAACCGACGTAATTGTCTGTCGGAGCGGTTGGGCGTTGATGGTATCCAGTTACCGCGATTGTCCCTGAGGGGGCGGGGGGCAACTCCGGAGCACTACGGGTGGTCGGATCGAAAATGTGGTCCGGGACCACACTGGGCACTGAGGCGGGTGCAAATCAGGATCGTTTAGACGCCAGCGGGTAACGAAGCTGCATAGAAGTGAAAGGGACTATTCGTGGACCTCCAGGTGACGAACAGCCCCTTGAGAACAAGCACCCCCCCCCCGGTATTGAGCTCGGCCTTTATGCCGGTCGCCTGGGGGGGTGTTGTTAAGCGGCTTAGATGCTTGGTGCAGGTGCATGTCAATGTGAGGCTGCCCGAAGACACGCGCGAGAGGCTACTCTGCTCACTCGCCCGCTCCAAAGCGAATGATGTGACATCACGTGTGCGGTAAGCCGGAGCGGGACGGGCTGCTCAGCAAGACGATATTTCACAACTCGTCTCCGGCATACTTCGTGATTGGTGCCACTGCTACCGCCGATGCGACCAAGCTCACCCCATTTCGCGTTGGCCTACCAAGCCTCGGGTGACTATGCGCACTGCTAGTCACAACAGCCTGCTCGGATTGGCGTAAGCACCAACCGAGCTCTGATCGCCGCTGGAGGAAAGACCTGCGGCGGAGCAAAGGGACGTACTTGTCGCCAAACGGACGCAAAATGGTTGCCGGAGCCCCCAAAAGCAGGCAGATGTTAGTACGTGACATGAAAGTGGATAGGATGCCGCATGGAATTTGATCTCTGGAATTTTATTGGCGGCTTGGTGACGGGTATCGGTGGCTCATGGCTTACTTTTCAAGTGACGAAGAATGTTCGCGCTGATCGTAATGGCAATGCCGTAGATCAGGCGAACGCCAAGGCCGGTGGCGATATCGTCGGGCGTGATAAGCACTAACTTAAATAATTCGAAGTTTTTTATGAAAATTGCAAATCACGAAGGAAGTATCTCCAACCAGCAAGGTGCAGTTGCGGGCGGGAATATTGCTGGCAGGGATTTCTATCACTTAGAGCCTAAGAAGAGCCTAGTAGAGAAGATGCTTGTTCGGCTTCAGGTGCAGTACGACTCAAATGAGAAAACGCAAACGACTATAGATGAGCTTGCGCGATATCATCTGCGCCGGGCCCCTGATGGCATAGACGGGCTAGAAGCCAAGCTTGAAGCAAGCGGCCGTTCTAGCTACTACGATGACGCAATAGAAAAGAAAGAGATGTTTGCCAAACTTCTGGAGAAGTGGTCTCTTTATTCTTCGGCGCAGCAGATATTTGTACACATCCTTGCGAAAGCTGAGAACGAATTTACGCAAGTAATCTACGGCCAAATACCTTCAAGGTCAGCCGAAGAGATAAATGCAATGGTGATAGATCGCATTGTCAACCCCATCGTAGAGGAGTGCGGTGGTGATTTGATGTATGTGAATCACAACATTGTTCAAGGAATGGTCTATTGGCTGGCTGAGCAGTGTTTTATCAAGTGGCACCACGGAGTGGTAAAGCCATGACGCAATTCACTTACAATGAAGCATTCGATCCATATCACGCCGTATTCAGATTTGCGCGACTTCACTTAGCGTGCGACATCAGCGCGCGGATGCCCTTTGAAATGTTGAGAATTCTCGACTTTTACCTTCTATTCCCATTCAGACTGCAAGGCATGAGGTTTTTGGAGCATGATACCGGCTGGCGCAAAATAAGCAAAAACTACGAAAAGCGCACTCCCTATGGAGCAATGCCTGAGGATAATGTCGTATTCTTGCGCATGGAGCCATTTCAGCGAGCAGCAGCAGCCAGCCTCGTCCATAGCGGCTATCTGGAGGGTGCGGCCTGGAATGTCGAAGAGGTAAAATTTACACCTGAAGAACTGCCCCTCGATTTTTCTTCACGGTGTTTAGCTGCGAACGAAGAAATGGCAGATTTCACAAATATCCTGTGCCAAATTAAATCGCGTTACCCTCTGGGAGGGCGAGATGGCTTGAAGGATCGGACTAACCTCTTGGAGTTCCGGTATGACTCGATTTGACCCGTGCCTCATAGTTAAACGGCTTGTGGTGAAACGAGCGGAAGCAGTTCTTTATGATGAGGCCTTTCATAAAGGCGTTAACGTAATTCGAGGGGATAATTCCTCTGGAAAATCTACCATAATGAACTTCCTCTTCTTTGGCCTCGGCGGCAACCTTGATCGTTCCGCTTGGAGCAGACACGCGCTTCTATGTGATCATGTCTGGCTAGAAGCAGAATTTAATGGAAATCCAGCTGTGTTGCGTAGAGAAATTGATGTTTCTTCGCAGTCCCCGATGGAAATATATGGTGGGCGCTACGAAGATGCGGTTTCTGCTCCAATTGAAGCATGGAAACGGTATCCATACTCACGCTCGACAAACCAAGAGAGTTTTTCACAGGCCATCTTTCGACTTCTTGAAATGCCCGACGTTGCAGTTGAAGGAACGTCGAGCATTACGGTACATCAAATCCTTCGCCTCCTGTATGCGGACCAACTTTCTCCAACTGAAAATCTTTTTAGATTTGAAGGGTATGACCCTGAAAATCTGCGCGAGGCAGTTGGGAACCTTCTGTGCGGCGCCTTCGATACCGAAATATACGAACTTCAACAATTGAAGCGCACCAAAGAACGCCAATTTACAGAGGCAACAGCAGAATTGCGAAGCATCTTCCGCGTTGTGGGAGGTGACGATGAAAGTATGACGCTAGAGTGGATTAACCAGCGGCGAGGCGCGTTGAACAAAGAACGCGACGAGGTTTCTAAAGAACTCTCTGAAGAAGAAGAACTTTTCTTCTCCGACCCTGGTGCAAAGAAGCTGTCTTTGCAGTCCCAAAAGCAGCTTTACAAAAAAGTTCAGAAACTACAGGTCAAAATTCAAGAGGTTCAGTCTGAAATAGACGCTGTAGAGTTTGAGATTTCCGATTCTGCTGCATTCATCCGCACTCTGCACTCTCGACTAGAGGCGCTTCGAGACGCAGATTTGGCAGCCTCAATCGTGGGGGCAGTTCAATTTGAAACCTGCCCTGCCTGCTACGCTGAGGTTTCTGCTGCAGAGAATACAATTTCAGCTTGCCACCTTTGTAAAACGCCGCTGGACGTGGAGAGGGAACGCGATAGAATTGTTGGAATTGTGAATGAAATCTCCATACAAATTAAGCAATCCGAGAGGCTTCAAGTAATTAGGCAGGGTAGGCTTGATAGTTACCAGGAGAAGCTATCGTCACTTCAATCAGAATGGCGAGCCGAGGCAAAGAAGCTCTCGGCTCTCTCGGCTCGGCCTACATCAGCGGCACGCGAGAAGATTCACGAACTGCAAAGGCGGTTGGGTTACGTTGATAAGTCCATTGAGGACATTGAAAAGCAGGTCAAACTTGCGAACAAGATCGGTGACTTGTCGGAGAAAAAAGCGAATCTGGATCGAGACATCCAATCGCTCAGTTCAAAAATTAGTTCACTTCAGCTCAGTCAAACAAGTCGTTTGAGGAGCGCTAGGTCTTTGATTGAGAAGAAGGCTATTGAATTCCTAAAGGGGGATTTGAAGCGGCAGGACTCTTTCGAGAATCCCAAAAGTATTCAATTTTCATTTGCAAAAAATTCTATCACGGTTGACCATAACACTTACTTTTCCGCAAGTTCGAGGGTGATCCTGAAACTGGCGTTTCTAGTAGGATTTCTTGAGGCAGCGCTTGAGGATCCGAAGTTTCGGCACCCGCGCTTTCTTATGATTGATATCACGGAAGATAAAGGAATTGAGCTATCTAGAAGTCATAATTTTCAAGATCAGCTGATAAAACTTTCAAATCAAACGAAAGTTGATCATCAAGTAATTCTCGCGACAGCGATGCCATGGTCTGAGTTGGATCAGGGCCTGTTTGTTGGTCGGCATTCGACGCGTGAAGAAGGTACACTTGAGTTTCTTCCAAAGGCATTTGGCTTTGAAGATCAGGGGCGGGAGATTTGAATGCCAAGATCTGTGCCGGTTGAGATAATGGGGATAAAATTCAGAACGAAGGGAGATGCGCTGGCGTATCTGCGCGCCATGCTAAATCGATACGCCCCAGGATCTCCAGTTAATGAAGAGGACGCCGTGTTCCTCCGCGAAGCCTTGAAAAGGCACCCCGAAGCTGACGCTAAGATTGGTGCAGGAATTAGTAGTTTTGAAGTTCGCAGTGCAGATTATGGAACTCAATGCTTTTGGGTGTTGAGGGTGGATCAAACTGAGGAGAGATTTTCCTATAAGAGCTGTGTCTGACAAGTTAAAAGGCAGATAAGGTCAGGTTTCCAAAAATCGCTATTATTTCCGGTGAGGTATCTGGGCGGCCACAACCCTTCGATTTTGAGGCACTTAAAGGCCGAAATAGAGCATTGCACGAAAGGTCGGGGGAAGGGGGGTAGATAGCGCTTTAGCGCCCTCGGTTGTTGAGGTGTGTAGAAGGCATAGCTTAAAGTTCAGCGGATTTTTCGATTGGGGCACAAGCGTCACGGGCGCGACAGTAAGTTTCCCTTGCAAGGCTACTGTTCTTGTCGATTTCGATGGCACTCACGTTAAGCCTGACCAGTCAAGCTTGCCAGTGCACGCGCAGCCCCCACCTTTGCTCGCTGAGCCAGGATTGCCGTCGCCAAGGAAACGAAACATGCCGCCAAATTTGACAGACCAGCCCCTGCGCTTCCGTGCGTCACGACATAGAGGCCGCCGAAACCCAGGCCGGACAGGCACAGACAAGCTGCTAGAAACTTAAGATTTCTTACTAGCTTCACAAGCCGCGCAGTAGTGAGATTGACTGAATGCGTCAATGTTAGCTTCCTTTTTCCTTCAGTTGGACAGCAGCGCTTACCCCCACAGCTCCATGATATCCGCCTCTGGCAGGCACTCGCCTTGGCTCAGGCTGAGTTTTATCAGGAGCCGCAGCTTCTTGGCTTTCTCGGCGTTGTCGCGCTCTGTCGCTGATTGATCCATCGCGTCCAGACTTGCCTTCGCGACCTGCTCGATGATCTGCATGCTACGGTCGTCGGTCGGTTCCTTTTCCCCGAGCAGAAGCCAATGGGGCGACACGTTCATGATCTCATGAATGCGCAGCACGACAGCGGTTGGCAGCTCGCGCTGTCCGTTCTCATAGGCTCGGTAGGAGCGGAACGATGTATCGATCGTTTCAGCAAAATCCTGCTGATTCAGGCCCGTTCGTGCCCTCAGCTCCCTGAGACGCCCCCCTATCTTCGAAAAGGTACTGGACATGTGCGACCTTAATTGGCCATAAGTGGCCATATATGGACATATCGTCCGTGGATTGCTTGTTTCGACACCAAGAGGTCTACCGATGTATCAGACGAAAGGAAAGTCATGTCCGAGATGATGTTAGAGCCGAAGGACGTGGCCAAGCGACTGTCATTGTCCGTGCGGCATGTCCGATCCCTGCTTGGTGATCGCCGCCTACGGCACGTCCGCGTGGGGCGCCGCTTCCTCGTTCCTGAGAGCGCCCTCAACGAGTTTCTGGATGCGCATACGGTCCAGGCCCTTCGCAACGATCATACCGACGAGGAGGCCTCTGATGAGCAACCTTCGCCCATTGGTCGTCTCTGAGAGCGGCGCAGCACATCTACTGAGCGTCCGGATCGACGAATTCCGCAGCCTCGTCGCCCATGGCAGCGTCCCGCGTGGGCGAGAGCTGGCGCCGGGCCTGACACGCTGGAGCGTCGAGGAACTCTCGGCCTTTGTCTCAGGCAAAGCCGTGCAAGGGTTGGAGGATGTCGATTGGTGAAGAAGAAGTTTCTTTGGCGGCACCCTAGCGGTAGATGGTATGTGCGCGTTCAGGGCCGCTACCATCGGATTTCCGCGAAGGAGGGTACGCCTGAGTTCGATCTTGAATACTGGGAGATTCTGACCGGTAAGAGGATGCAGGCAAAGACCAGCTGGTCTGCCTTGATGAAGGACTATCGGGTCTCGGATCGCTGGACATCGCTGAAGCCACGCACTCGTCAAGATTACGAGAAGGTCCTAACCTACCTCGAAGAGAAGATCGGCGAGCGGGACGTGAAGCTGTTGTCGCGTCAGGATGTCATCAAAGCGCAACGGGCCAATGCGCACCGCGTCCGCTTTGCCAATTACATCCCGCAGATGCTGGTCATCCTGTGCGAGCACGCAATTGATCTTGGCTGGCTGTCGCAGAACCCAGCGAAGGGCGTCCGTCATTTGCCGACGCCCGACGACAAGAAGCAGGCCCATTTGCCGTGGACCGATCAGGCCGTAGCGACCTTTCGCGAGAAAGCGACGGCCATCGAGCGGCTTATCTTCGAGATTGGCGTCGGCACGGTACAGCGGCCCGGGGATTGGGTGGATTTCACTTGGGCGGATTTTGACGGTGAAACACTGGCGGTGCAGCAGAACAAGACCGGCTACGCGCTTCAGCTGCCCTGTACGGCGGAGTTAAAGGCCGCGCTGCTCAATGCTCAGTCGCGACTAGAAGGTGATGCCGACGGCCCAATCCTGCGAACGCAGACCGGCGGCAAGATGAGCTATCGTTACATGGCGCAAATCATGCTCAGGGCGCGGCGACGCATGCAGCTGGAGCAGTTCGATCTGCACGCCCTGCGCTATCGTGGAATCAAGGAGTTGGCCTGGGCGGGCTGCTCTGACGATGAGATCAAATCTTTCAGCGGCCACGCGACCGACGCGATGGTCCGGAAGTATGCCGGTGAGGCGCGCCAGATCATGCGGGCGCGACAGGCGGCAGAGAAACGAAATGACACGGGGAACGAACGGGGATCAGAAAAAGAACCTGATACCCGCAGTGATACCCCTAAGAAGAGGAATCAGCTATGTCATTGAAAATATTGGAGGCGAGTACCGGAATCGAACCGGTGTACACGGATTTGCAATCCGGCCTAAAAACCATTCGAAACAAGTGGGTTACGTTTCAAATCACCCACAGGTAGGCAGCGAACAGAACAGGAATGTTTCAAACGCCTTTGCAGTGCAGGCAAATGAAAACCCCGGTGCAGCGGCAACTGCAACCGGGGCTGAAATCAAAGCTGATGAGCTTCAAGGTGAAGATTACCGCAGGGTCACTGAAGAGGCAACGCTCAAGGCCCCGAAGGGCAGCGCATTCGGAAAGCTCATTGCAGATCGCCACAAGCGCGCTACCCGGATGCTTGGCTATGCCCTGACCTTGGGAAGCCCGGACGCGTGGCAAGGCGTCATAACGGTCTGGGCTGCGCGCTTGGACTTCACGGAACTTGCCGGGGTCGCTTTTGCTGCGCTGCGGGCGCTTCCGTCCGACACCCGTGAAGCCGCCGCTAGGGCGGCACTCTTCGATCATGAAGAGGCAGGGATGCCCCTGTCGCCTTTGGGGGCGATCATGGGCGATGCACGTTGGTGGGCTTCCATCGCCGCGCGCCCGGAACTCAAGGCATACGCGCTTGCGGCCTTTGAGGCCATGAGCCCACAGGATCGCGCCGCGTTCCTCTCTCACATCCAGGGGAGGGTAGCTGCATGACCGAAGCCGAACTGGATGAAATCATGACCCTCCGTTGGCCCGTGATCGTCCGCCGCGTCCTGGCGAGCGAGAACGATGCTTGGCTGAAAGGCTTCGTTCTCTCGATTGCACGCAACGGCAAGCGTCGAAGCTGGCATCCGAGCACCAAGCAAGAACAGATCATGCGCCGCCTCATCGCGGAGCAGCACTCCCCTACGGCAATCACAGACGTTTTCGAAGTCATCGAACGGTGATGCACCCGTGACCCCTGCACACGATCTTGCAGGGGCTGTCTTGGGGGACGGGGTACCAACGGTGGCCCCAGGCAGCAGTCGCCTACCACGGGCGGGATCACAGGCGAAGGGCAGTCCGAAAGGTTGAGGCCCGATCCCCGGCACCGCGCTCAGGTGTCGCAAGCAGCAACCGACCGACCGGCAGGAGCGCATGACCGGTTGGGCCTAAAGCGATGGACCGGCTCCGTTGAGCAGGATCTTCACGCGAAGGGCTAGGGACTGCTACGCTTTTGAGCGTAGGCAGTCGTCCTATGCCTTTCGCTCCGAACCTCACCATTGAGCAGGTGAGAGAGTAAAGGGGAACGTTAGACATGAGAGAGACGTGCGACAGCTTTGAACCCGGCGAGTGGAAACCCGTTGGCACAGTGACCGCCCAAATTCTGAAGCGGGTCCTTCCCGACGATTGGCCGAGCGGGTCTGATAAGCCCCGAAGTGTCAGCCCCTGCAAAAATTGCGTAAGGGGTTAAAAACGTGAGGATAATGTCAGAGCTTCCGCTTGGGGAAGGTCCTCGCCACACCGTAGGAGGCAAAGATTTGTGCGATCTTCTCGACCTCTCCCCAGCGGCGCTACACGATCTGAAGAAGCGCGGAATCGCAGTCCATCTGGCCCATGACAGCTATGATCTGACCGCTACCGTGACCGCCTACGTGACCCATCTTCGCAGTATTGCGGCAGGCTGGGGCACGGCAGACCAGGCGGCGCAATTGACCGCAAACCGGGCGCGGTTGGCCAAGGAACAGGCCGACGCCCAGGCGATCAAGAACGCGAAGGCGCGCGGCGAGCTTCTTGACGCTGCCGACATCGAACGCAGGTGGTCCGACGTGCTGCGCCAGGTCCGCGCCCGCATCATGGCCGTGCCGTCCCGCCTGCGGTCCGACGTTCCCGACCTGCCCCCCGAAACCATCGCGGCACTGGACCGCACCCTGAGAACTGCCCTGACGGAGCTTGGCAATGCAGACTGACCTTCTCGACCAGGTAACCGCCAAGGCGCTTCGTGCGCTCATACCGCCGCCGCGTCTGCGCCTGTCCGAATGGATCGAAGCCAACGTGTACCTGCCAGAAGGCGTGAGTGCCCAACCCGGCCTTGTCGAGCTGTGGCCCTTCCAACGCGAAATCGCGGATGCCATCGGCGACCCGACCCTTGAACGTGTGACGCTGGTCAAGCCGGTGCGCGTCGGCTTCACCACGCTATTGACCTCTGCCGTTGCGTCCTTCGTTGCCAACGAACCCGCACCCATTCTCTGCGTTCTGCCTGCCGAGGCCGATTGCCGCGACTACATCGTGAGCGACGTGGAACCGATCTTTGGCGCATCGCCTGCCGTGTCAAAGGCGCTGGCCTATGACATCGAGGGCGACGACCGCAACACACTCACGTCACGCCGGTTTCCCGGTGGGTCGCTGAAGGTGGTCGCAGCCAAGGCCCCCCGCAACCTGCGCCGCCACAACGTGCGCGTCCTGTTCATGGACGAGGTGGACGGCATGGAACCCACGCCCGAAGGGTCGCCGATCCTGCTGGCGGAAAAGCGCACCCTGTCTTTTCCCGACCGCAAGATTGTCCTGGGCAGTACCCCCGTGCATGAGGACACCAGCAACGTTCTGCGCGCCTTTGCGGAATCCGACGCCCGCGTGTTCGAAGTGCCTTGCCCCGAGTGTGGCGCGCACGCCGAAATCCTTTGGGACGCGATCCTCTGGGACGAAGGACAGCCGGAAACCGCCCGCTGGCAGTGCCCTCATTGCGCCGCAGAGATCCCCGAACGATACAAGCGTGTCATGGTAGAGCATGGCGTTTGGAGGGCCACGCGGCCCGAGGTGAAGGGCCACGCGGGCTTTCAGCTGAACGCCCTAGTGTCGTTGCATGCCAACGCGTCTTGGCCCCAGCTGGTCCGGGAATTCCTTGTTGCCAAGAAAGACCCGACCACGCTGCAAACCTTCGTCAATACCATTCTTGGGCAGGGATGGACCGGATCGGGCGACGAACTGGACGACGGCGAGCTTGCCAGCCGGGCCGAGGCGTTCGGCCTCGACGCCCTGCCGGAAAGCGTGTTGGTCGTGACGGCCGGGATCGACACGCAGCACGACCGGCTTGAAATCACCTTCACCGGCTTTGACCAGGACGAAACCGCCTATGTTCTGGGTCACGAAGTGATCTGGGGGAACTGGGATGACGAACGGACCTGGGCGGACCTCGACACCGTTCTGAAAGCCCGCTGGCCGCATCCCCTGGGCGGTTCCTTGGGCCTTGAGGCGGCTGTGATCGACGCGGGCGATGGCGTGACGATGGAAGCCGTCATGGCGTTCTGCGGCCCTCGCGCCCGTCGCCGGATCATGGCAGGCAAGGGCGTGTCAGGCACCCGCAAGTATCTGGAACCCTCCAGGAGCCGCAGGCCGAAAGAGACGCGACTTTGGCTGATCGGCGTGGACGGCATCAAGACGGCGATCCTTGCCCGACTGGCGCGGCCCGGTTCCATCCGGTTTTCCGATAGCCTGCCGCCGGTTTGGTTCGAACAGCTGGTGTCCGAACGTGCCGTCGTGCGCTATGTCAGAGGCCAGCCACAACGCCGGTTCGAGCGCGTCCCAGGGCGACGGGCCGAGGCGCTGGACTGCTTTGTCTACAGCCTTGCGGCGCGGCAAGCGGCACATGTGAACTTTGCAGAGCGTGCCGAGCAACTGAAGGCTGGGGGCATTCAGAACAAGCTGAAGCCCCGCAATGTGATCCAGTCAAAATTCATAACCGGCTAGTCGCAACCCAAAAAGAGTTCAGATCAAGAAATGCACTGGCAGTGCATTTTACACAGAGAAAAACTACGAATCCTTGGACTTTTCGCCACGAAGGGCTTCCAGCTGAAGAGTTTCGAGCGTGCTCCTTAGTTTTTCAATCTCGCTGATCTCCTGATCCATTTTCCTGAGCACCAGCCTACGGACCAGGTCGCCTTCCTCACCTTCGAATTCTTCGGCCAAGGCGGCCAGGTCCGCCAGTGCATGGGTTTTGCGCAGACGATCCCTTGCAGCGGGCAGAGATTGTTCAAGGATGGCGACCATTTCCTGAGAAAGAGCGCGGCGATTCGTATGCGCACGCTCTTCAAGCGCCCGCTTAAGGGACGCAGGAAGCATCAGCTTGAATTGAACGAGTGCATCTTCCTTCATAGTCACGACTATGGACATTTTTTGTCCTTGCCGCCACGGACATTTCGTGTACCTATACGGACATAAAATGTCCGCAAGCGGAGCGCGTTATGGAAACCGTACAATTCAAGATGAATTTGCCTTTGGACGTGAAGCAGTGGCTCGAACAAGAAGCCCGTGACACTCATCGATCCCAGTCAGCAACAGTTGTGACAGTTCTGCGGAAGGCGATGCCGAGTACATCATCGGCAGGGGTCACACAGAGCTGATGGACCTGACCGCAGTCGCGCCGCGCGACTGAGAGAATGCGGGCCGCCCGGTGCGGGAACACCAAACGGCCCTGACATGAAACCGATCTGGATAAGGAGATCGATCATGACTGCCCCCAAAGATACCTCACGCCGCAACCTGTTGAAAGCAATTCCGGCGCTGGCAGCGGCAACAACGTTTCCCGCTGTGGCTGCGTCCACCACCGGCCCGACTGGTCCGGCGCGGCAATCTCCTTTGTTGGACCTTTACCTTAGGTTCTGCTTCGCGCGTGATGACCTGGACGAGACTATCGCGCTTCACCATTCGGGCGGCACCCTGACCCCAACTGTGGAAGCCGACGTGATCGAACCGCTGTTTGTCGAGGTGGAAGCGCTTGAAGAGCAGATCGCCGCGGCACCGCTGAGAACGCCGCAGTGCCTTGCCTACAAGCTGCTGACAGCATTCTTCAATCCCGAGTTGGAGCTTTCGGACTTTTGGGCGGAGCAGCTGCGTGAGGACGCGTGGCGCGTTACCGCAGCATCCACCCAATTGACATAGTTCAACATGAACCATAAGGTTCATCATGAACTAGGAGATCTTGTGCATGGAAATCAAACTTACCGACTGGAGCATCAATGCTCGTACCGCCGCAGAAATCTTGGGTGTACCTGTCGAGACTTTTCGTACTTGGCGGAAACGGCACGATTTTCTTCCCCAGCCTGTCTGGGGCGGCACTGGGCGTGCACCTGAGATGACTTTTCAGTTCCGCCACCTTTTGCAGGCCAAAGCCGCGCAGAAGCTGATGTCCGTGGGTGTTCCGGTAGGTCAGGCATGCAAAGCCGTTCACTACGGCGTCTTCCATGACTTCATGAACCAAAAGGAGGTTCGGATTGGGTTTGTTGGTGGCAAGATCCATCCGGCCCCCAACGAATATGAAGATGTGTTTCTGACCTTCCTTCTCGAAAATGACGGAGCAAGCATCGCTCGCAAGCTGGCAGACGATATTTCTCTGTCGCATGGCAACGAGGTGGGGGAGCGTGCGCTCCAGAACTTCTGGAAGGCCGTCAAGAACATCCGCTCTGGTAACCAGCCCTAATCAGAGCCATGAACAATGCTTCGACCCCCTTGGCGAACCTCTTAGGTGTCGCAGTTCGTACATTGAACTCCCTCGCGCCACTAAAAACGCTGCAGGGGAATTCGAACTCGCAAGGCCGCCGCAGCTTCGACGGCGCTACCGCCCGCCGGGCTTCTGGCCTTGGCCACTTCGGTTCGGCCAATGCCGAGATCGCCGCAGGACATGCGCAGGTCAGCAGTCGTGCCAGCTACCTTGCTGCAAACAACGGTTACGTCAGCAATGGCGTGACCAATATCGTCACCTACCTTGCCGGAACCGGCCCGCGCCCCAACGTGCGTGGCGAAAGCCGTGAAGTGACCCGCAGCATTCACCGGCGCTTCGATAGTTTTTCCGCAGACGCCGATTTCCACGGGCGCACCGATCTGGGCGGCCTGATCGCTCAGATCACCCGCGATATGGTGGTTCACGGCGAAGGGCTGGCGATCCTGCACGATATCGACACTGGTCTGAAAATTCAGGTCATCCCGCCGCAGCATCTGGACGGGTCGAAATCCGTCAACCTGTCGGACGGTCGTCAGATCGTCCAGGGCGTGGAATTCGACGCCAAGGGGCGGCGGGTAGCTTACTGGATTTTCCCGGAGCACCCGTCTGCGATCTTCACCGCCCAGGCCGCATCTGTCCGGGTGGATGCGTGGGATGTGCTGCACGTCTTCCATCCGTTTTCCGCTGGCCAAGTGCGTGGGCTGTCATGGTTGGCCCCGGCGATCCTTCCCGCCAACGACCTGAACGCATGGAAAGACGCCTTGCTTGTCGGCGCGAAAATGGGCGCGATGCAGGCCGGTTTCATCACAGAAGCCTCTGACACCGGTGGCGATGAAGATGTCTTTTCTGATCCGATCTGGGAACCGGGCAGCCTAACGCGCCTGCCGTTGGGCGCGACAGTGACCTTCACTGCGCCTGACCAGATCAAGGACGCCCCCGCGCTGCTGCGGATGACGTTGCAGGAAATTGCAGCAGCGCTTGGCCTCCCTGAATTCCTGCTGTCCGGCGATCTGACCAGCGCCAACTATTCCAGCCTGCGCGCTGGTCTGATCCCGTTCCGGTCCCGCATGGAACAGGTGCAATACGCCACCTTGGTTCCGCAGCTGCTGCGCCCGGTCTGGCGGCGCTGGCTGCTGACCGAAATGTTGTCGGGTCAGTCGGACACCCCGATTGGTGCCGCCGCAGATTGGATCTTTCCGCGCCCCCAACAGGTGGACCCGGCCAAGGATCTGGCAGCGACCGAAAAGGCCCTGTCGATGGGGCTGACCAGCCGCACCGCCGCCATCAACGAACTGGGCTGGAATGCCGACGACATCGACGAAGAAATCAAGGCCGACCGCGACCGCGAGGCGGACCTTGGTTTGGGCTTTACCAAGACGGAGAAACCGAATGCCGCTTGATGCCAGGATGTCACTGACCACGTTCGACCCTAAGATGCGGACGGTGGAGGCCGTCATTGCCACCACGACCCCGGTCATGCGCCGCGACGAACGCGGTGTTTTTGCCGAGGTGCTGGACATGGCCACGCTCGACCTGTCCAACGCGGCCAGCCTGCGCCTGCTGGACAGCCACCGCACCAACAGCGTGCGCGATACGCTGGGGACCGTCACGGCGGTTCGAGTCGAAGACAACCGGCTTTTCGCCACGCTGTGCCTGTCTGCGGCTGATGACGTGGCCCCCGTCCTGCAACGCATCGCAGACGGCACCCTGCGCGGCGTATCCATCGGTTACACGGTGGCCCGTTGGATCGAGAGCCGGACTGGCGGCACGCGCACACGGCGCCCCGCACAATGGGCGTTGACCGAAGTCACGCTGACATCGAACCCGGCGGACCCCGCCGCAACACTTCGACAAAAGGAGGCCATCGTGCCGAACGACGTTACCGACACCATCCTCGTGGATGACGCAGAAAAGACGCGCCGCAGCGACATCCGCACCTTGGTGCGGTCGGCTGGCCTCGAGCCGCAGGTTGCCGATGACCTGATCGACGCAGGCGCAGACATGACCCGCGCCAAGGCCGAAGTTTACGACGCGCTCCAGACGCGCCGCAGCGCGACCCCGATCATTCGCAGCCATGCCCCCGCAAATGATGACCCGGCGGTTATCAACCGTCGTCAGGCGGATGCTGTGGCCTTCCGCATGGCAGGTGGCACGGTTCCCGAAGATGCACGGCAATATCTGGATGTTTCCCTGCGCGATATGGCTATCGACAGCCTCGCACGGCAGGGCGTTTCCACGCGCGGGATGTCCACCGACGAAGTGTTCACCCGCGCAGCGCATACGTCCTCCGACTTTCCGCTTGTCGTGTCCAATGCGGCCGGCAAGGTCGCGCTCGAAGCATACCAGGCGGCTGAAAGCCCGCTGAAGGCGCTTTGCCGTCAACGGACCCTGCCGAATTTCAAGGAAAGCACCGGCATCCGCCTTGGCAACATGGGGCAGCTCGAACCGCTGAACGAGAACGGCGAAATCAAAGCCACCAGCCGCGCCGAGTCCGGCGAGAGCATGGCCCTTGGCACCTATGCGCGCGCGTTCAGCGTGTCCCGCGAAATGCTGATCAACGATGACCTGGGCATGTTTGGCGACGTGACCCGCGCCCTTGGCCAGGCAGCCGCGCAGACCGAATGCACGGAGCTGGTCAAGCTGCTGACCGGGAACCCCGTGATGTCGGACGGTACACCGGTCTTTGATGCGTCCCGCGGCAACATCGGCGTGGCTGGCGCGCCGAGCATTGCAGCGCTGAGCGCCACCCGCAAAACGATGCGCACGCGCACCGGCCTTGACGGGAAAACCATCATCTCTGCCGTGCCGCGCTACCTGCTTGTCTCCGCCGCATTGGAAACCGAAGCGGAACAGGTGCTGGCATCCATCCAGCCCAATACGACGGATGATGTGAACCCGTTTGGTGGCAAGCTGTCCCTTCTAGTAGAACCGCGCCTGCCGGATACATTCTGGTACATCTTTGCGGACCCTTCGCGCATTGCCGCAATGCAGTACGCTTATCTGTCTGCCGCCCAGGGCGTCCAGATCCAGCGCACTGAAGCTTGGGATACCTTGGGCCTGAAATTCCGGGCTTTCCTCGACTTTGGCTGCGGCTGGCTCGATTGGCGACCCGCACAGAAAATCCCGGTTGCCTGATGACGATAGCCGAGCTTCTGGCGCAGCGTGAAAAGCTTCAGAACGCCCGGTTCAAGGGTGTTCTTAGCGTCATGATCGACGGCGAGGCTATGACCTACAAGTCTGATCAGCAGATGGCAGCCGCGCTTGCCTCGATCGAGGCCGAAATTCTGAAACTGACGCGCGGGTCACGCCCGCGCACCATCCGACCACAAACCAGCCGAGGGCTTTAACAATGCAAAACTATATCCAGAAGGGCGACACGATCACGTTCACCAGCGCCGAGGCTGTGGCCAGCGGTCAAGGTGTTCTCATGGGGGCATTGTTCGGCATCGCCTCGACCAGCGCTGCCGCAGGCGCACCGTTTGAAGCTGCGCTGAGTGGTGTCTATGACCTGCCGAAAGCCGCAGACGCGATTGCAGCAGGGGACCGTCTGTACTGGGCCGTAGACGCCGACGTGGTGACCACAACAGCAGAAGGCAACACGCTGATCGGTGCTGCCACCGAAGCCGCCGCAGACGCAGCCGCATACGTCCGCGTTCGCCTCAACGGTGTCGCTTGATGTCTAGCAGGGCCTTACGGCCCTGCTTGTATTGTTTGCTTGAAAGGTCCCGAGAATGGCAAGCCCACAGACCGTTGCACGTCAGACAATGGCCGCGCTTATCCGTGAGGCGCGAGCCGCAGGTTGGGCGCGTATCAAGGGTGAGGTGAAGCCTGATGGTAGCGTGACCGTAGATGTGGGGATGGCCGAAGAGGTTGCGTCTGACGACTTCCTGTCGTCTGATCTGCGGATGGGTAAATGACTAAGAAAACGCTGCCAAAGTACGTCTATTCTGATCGCGGCTATGTGCGTTTTATTCGCAAGACGCGTGGTCAGTCCGTCATGATGCACGAAGAACCAGGTACTCTGGAATTCTGGGATCACTACAACCGCCTTTTGAAAGGCCGTGAGCCTCTGCCGACAAAGCGCAACTTTGAGACGCTCATTCTGAGCTACTTTGAGAGCGATGCCTTCCAGAAGCTGAAGCCGCGCACCAAATCGGATTATCGCAAGTATATCGAACATATTCGGACGATTTGGGGGCCGATGGATCCGGCAAAAATTGAGCCGCATCATGTTTACAAGCTGCATCAGGCCAATGCGGATCGTTGGCGCCAGGCAAACTATCTGGTGCAAGTCCTTGTGGTCCTGATGAACCACGCGCGCCTTATCGGCTTTCTGAAGAAAGAGCACGGGAACCCTGCAAAGGGCATTCCACTCTTCAAGCAGGAAAGCGAAGGCTGGGAGCCATGGCCGGACGATGTGCGTGCCGAGTTTGAGGCTGTTGCTACGCCGCGTGCCTTGCTGGTCTATGAGCTTTGCATCGGTACCGGGCAGCGCATCGGTGACGTGCTAAAAATCCGCTGGAGCGACATCAAGGGTGGGGCCTACGGCTTCACTCAAGGGAAGACGAACAAGGCACTTGAGGTGCCTTTGACTGACCGCCTGAAAGCGCACCTTGCGTCGATTGAAAAGAAGGGTCTGACGGTCATCACTGATGCACAGGGCAGGCCAGTGAGCTACCGGACGATTGCCGAGGAAATGCGCAAGGTCAAAGCGGCGATGCAACACCAGGATGCGCAGAAATACGTCACCCACGGCCTGCGGAAGAACGCAACCATCGAACTGTATCTGGCTGGATGTGATGACGAAATGGTCCAGGCCGTCACCGGACATTCTGGCGTCGAGATGCTGAAGAAGTACGGCGGCATGACGCGTCAGAAAGAGCTGGCCAAGCGCGCGCAAGAGGCGCGCAACCGCATGGAACAGAACAAGCCCAGAACGTGAATGTTTCAACTAAAGTTTCAAAACACCATCACATACCAGAAAGGAGTGCGATAAGTGCTTGAAAATGATGGAGGCGAGTACCGGAATCGAACCGGTGTGCACGGATTTGCAATCCGCTGCGTCACCACTCCGCCAACTCGCCATCCGTGGTGTGTTTCAGGCGTTTAGACGATGCGCGCAGAGAGTGCAAGAGGCTCTGTTCGTCCTCTCGTGCATTCCTGAGGACCAGTCCCGTTGCCGTGCGGCGGGGCGTTCCGGCGGGCCGGGCGGTGCGCCGGCCCCGAGGCTATTCTGCCGCCGCCGGCTGGCCCGGCGCATAGGCCGCCGTCATCGTGGCGATGACCTGATCGACCACCCGCGGGCGGACATGGACCTGGTCCTCTCCGTAGGCGGTCAGGCCCGCGCTGGTGACCATCTCGTAACTGGGGAAGTAATCGACCCGGGGATGGTCGCGCGCGGCTTCTTCCGCCACCACGCGCAGGACCGCCTTGGAATAGGCGTTGCGGCAGATCGCGTCACCGCCCGCGAAGGTGGCCTGAAGCGGCACCGGAGAGACCGTCAGAAGCACCCGGCGGTCGCGCTCCAGCAGCCGGGCCAGCAGCGCGTCGAGCAGGCTGCGGCACTCCGCCGGGCCCAGCTGGCGGAACACGAACCGTCCGGGATGGGCGTTCAGCACCGCGCGACCGGGGGCTTCGTTCAGATAGAGGCCATCGGCACGGTCGAACCAGGCCTCCACCAGGCCCAGGGTCACGACCACCGTCGAACAGACCGAAAGCCCCCGGGCGTAGAGCGTGCGAATCTCCTGCCGGCGGGCCAGGGCGCGGGCGCGCGCTACCGGGCGCCCGCCGGTGGCCAGCAGCGCATCCAGCACCATGCCGGGCCCGGCCTCGTAAAGCGCCCGCGCGCCCAGCGGCACCTCGAGATCTTCCAGGCATTGCAGCATGGTGCCGGGATTGTACTGATTCAGCAGGCGGTTGGGTTGGCCCGGCGCCTCTTCCTCGGGGGCGGTGAAGGCGGCGGTCGGCACGCTCAGCCCATGGGCCAGCAGCGCCTTCTCGACGTTGCGGGCAAAGCAGGAGCCGATGGTGAACACCCCTTCGCCGGGCGCCAGGGTAAAGCCGGGGGACAGCCCCGGCACCAGCATGGCATCCCGGCTGCGCGGATCGTCCCGGCCCGGAAACCGCCGGTGGCGATTGCGCAGGGCGCCCGCAAACGCCTCTGCCCCGTCGAATTCGCGCATGGTGCCCTCCTGTCGCTGACCTGTCCCGCAGGCTAGCCCTGCAAGGTTAAGCCTTTGCCAAGACGGACCTGCGGCAACCCGGCGTTGCCGCAGGAGGATCAATGTGTCAGAACAGGGAGAAGATTCCGAACGCGTGAGTATAGCATGACCGATTATACCGCCCGTCGCACGATGATGGTCGATGCGCAGGTCCGACCCGCCGACGTCACCAAGTACAACATCATCGAAGCGATGCTGACCGTCCCGCGCGAGCTTTTCGTGCCCCAGGACCGCAAGGAGGCCGCCTATCTGGGCGAGAACATCAGCCTTGGCGGATCCCGGGTCATGTTCGAGCCGCGCACCCTGGCCAAGATGCTGGACGCGCTGGACATCCAGTCCGACGAGCTGGTGCTGGACCTGGGCGCGGGGCAGGGCTATGCCGCCACCGTCATGTCGCGCCTGGCCGAGGCGGTGATCGCCGTCGAGGAAGACCGCGAGATGTCCGGCGACAGCCAGCAGATCTTCAGCGATCTGGGCGCCGACAACGTGATCCTGCATGATGCCGCCCTGACCGAGGGCGCGCCGGAACACGGCCCCTACGACGTCATTCTGGTCGAGGGCGCGGTCGAGCATCTGCCCGATGCCATCACCGACCAGCTGAAGGAAGGCGGCCGCATTGCGGTGCTGTTCTCCGAAGGTCGTCTGGGTGTCGTGCGTATCGGGTACAAGATCGACGGCCACATGAGCTGGCGTTTCGCCTTCAACGCGGGCGCGCCGGTGCTTCCGGGCTTCGAACGACACGCGGCCTTCACGCTCTGAGCCCTTCGGGGCCGGCGCGGGGAGCCAACACGGACGGGTCGGAGCGCCGGCCGAACGAGGGGTATGAGATGTTGAAGCAAGATGGCCTGCCGGCAACGGGCAGGGCTTTCGTTTCGTCGGGCCGCGCGCGCAGGGCGCTTCGGAACCTGGCGTTCGGGTCGGTTCTGGGCCTGCTGCCGGGCCTGGCCGGGGCCGAGACCATGGGCCAGACCCTGGCCGACGCCTACCGCAATTCCGGCCTGCTGGAGCAGAACCGCGCGGTGCTGGAAGCGGCGGACGAAGATGCCGCCCAGGCGCTGGCCTCGCTGCGGCCGATCCTCAGCTGGTCGGTTTCGGCGGATCGCAGCGTCGGTGACACCTACGTGGGCAGCGTGAAGACCACCAGCGCGGCCACCAGCACCTCGGCGGGTCTGTCGCTGTCGCTGCTGCTGTGGGATGGCGGGGCCACCCGCACCAGCCTGTCGATCGCCAAGGAAACCGTGCTGCTGACCCGTCAGCAGCTGCTGCAGGTCGAACAGCAGGTGCTGCTGCGGGCCGCCACCGCCTACATGGAGGTGCGTCGCGCCGCCGACACGCTGTCGCTGCGCCAGGCCAACGTGAAGCTTCTCGAGCAGGAGCTTCAGGCCGCGCGCGACCGTTTCGACGTGGGCGAGGTGACCCGGACCGATGTCGCGCAGGCCGAATCCGCGCTTGCCACCGCGCGCTCGGCGCTGACCTCGGCCCAGGGCACGCTGGAACAGGCCAAGCTGGAATATACCGCCGCCGTCGGCCATGCGCCCGGCAACCTGTCCTCGCCGGATCACCTTGGCACGATTCCCCCGACCTCGAACGAGGCGGTGAACATCGCGCTGAAGACCCATCCCAGCATGGATGTGGCGCGCCGTCAGGTCACCGTCGCCCAGCTTCAGGTCGCCGTCGCCGATGCCGGCACCAAGCCGTCGCTCGATCTGACCGGCAGCTACGGCTATTCCGACAGCGCCGTCGATGACGACACCCACCAGCTTTCGGGCACCGTGGGGCTCAGCCTGTCGGGGCCGATCTACAGCGGTGGTGCGCTGGCCTCGGCCAAGCGCTCGGCTCTGCTGAACCAGAAGGCCACCATGGCCAACCTGCATGTGGTCACCGACGACATCCGCCAGTCCGCCGCCTCCGCCTGGTCCGACATCCAGATCGCCCGCGCGGCGACGGTTTCGGGCAAGGAAGCGGTGCGCGCCGCCGAGGTCGCCTTCAACGGCGTGCGCGAAGAAGCCAACCTTGGCTCGCGCACCACGCTGGACGTGCTGACCCAGGAACAGGACCTGCTGGATGCCCGCGTGACCTACCTTTCGTCCCAGGTGGACGAGGTCGAGGCCCGCTACACGCTGCTTTCGGCGATGGGCCTGCTGACGGCGCAAAACCTCAAGCTGGCGGTCGATATCTACGACCCGGCGGCCTACTACAACATGGTCAAGAACGCCCCGGCCGAGATCTCTTCGCGCGGGCGTCAGCTGGACAAGATGCTGCGGGCCATCGGCCAGAACTGAGCCGATCCATTTCGTTGAGCCTTGCTGCCGTCCGGTCTAGACTGGGCGGCAGTTTTGTTTGGTGTGTGAGGATGATGCCGAAGTCAGGAAAACCCGGCGAGGTGGAGGACGTGCTGTCCTCGATCCGGAAACTGGTCTCGGACGGGAAGGGGGAGGGGCCGCGCCCCGCGGATCCCTTCCTTCTGGTGCCCGGCATGCGCGTCCGTGATCCCGCGCCCGGGGTGGAGGAGACCCCCGAAGCCCCCTTCATCGCCCTGGACGAGGATCTGCCCGAGGAAAGCGCGCAGGTCACGGTACTCGGCGCCCCGCCCGAGGATCGCAGCGCCGAGGCCGGCTGTGCCGAAGGGCTGGAGGCAGAGCCGCTGCCGGAGGATCTGCCCGACGCCGCGCCCGGGGAAGACCTGGACAGCCGTATCGCCGAGGCGGTGCGCGCCGAGATCCAGAAGGCCCTGGCCGGAGAGGGCAGCCCCGAGATGCGCGCCCTGATCCAGCGCGAGGTGCAGCGCGCGCTCCAGGACCGTTTCCGCTAGGGCTCAGACCGGCGCGGCCAGGGCCAGGATGGCGTCCAGGTCCAGATGCGCGGCGATGTGATCGGCCAGCGCATCCAGGGTGCGGTCCACGGCGGCGCCGTAGCCCGGCTGCGATTGCCCGCCGATGCCCGAAAGATAGGCGGCGCGGAAGCCGTCGGCGGCCAGCAGCCCGTGCAGGTAGCTGCCCCGGATGCGGCCATCCTGCGACGCCGCGCCCTCGGGGCGGCCCGCGACCTCAAGCCAGGCGCGGGTGCAGTCGGGGCCGGTGGTCTCGCCCAGGTGGATCTCGTAGCCGGTGAGGGCGCTGCCGCTCTCGGGGTGGCGGGCATCGCTCAGCGCCAGCCGCTTGGCCGGCGTCATCACGGTTTCCACGTCCAGCAGCCCCAGCCCCTCGTAGCGGCCCGGGCGCCCCTCGATCCCCTCGGGGTCCGAGACCGCGCGGCCCAGTATCTGATACCCGCCGCAAAGCCCCAGCACATGGCCGCCGCGCCGCACATGGGCGGCCAGGTCGATGTCCCAGCCATTGTCGCGGAAGGCCTGAAGATCGGCGATGGTGGATTTCGATCCCGGGATCAGCACCAGCGCGGCATCGCCCGGCAGCGGCTGGCCGGGCTGGATGATCATGAGCGTCACCCCCGGTTCCGCCGAAAGCGGATCGAGGTCGTCGAAATTGGCGATCCGGCCCAGGCGCGGCACGGCGATCTTCAGCGCGCCGGCATGGGCGGGCGCGCGGTCGAGGTCCATCACGTCCTCCGCCGGCAGGCGCCAGGCCTCGGGGAACCAGGGCAGCACCCCCATGGAGGGCCAGCCGGTATGATCGGAAATCGCGGTCAGCCCGTCATCGAAAAGCCGCGGATCGCCGCGGAACTTGTTGACCGCGAAGGCTTTCACCCGCGCGGCATCCTGCGGGGAAATCACCGCCTTCGTCCCGACGATCTGCGCGATCACGCCGCCCCGGTCGATGTCGCCCACCAGCAGGACCGGCACATCGGCGGCCTCGGCAAAGCCCATGTTGGCGATGTCGCGGGCGCGCAGGTTGACCTCGGCGGGGGAGCCGGCGCCCTCGATGATCACCAGATCGGCGCCGTCGCAGGTGATGCGGAAGCTTTCCAGCACCTTCTCCAGCAGCACGGGTTTCAGCGCGCCGTAGCCCATGGCGGGGGCGGTGGTCATGCGCTGGCCCTGCACGATGACCTGCGATCCGGTGTCGCTTTCGGGCTTCAGCAGCACCGGGTTCATGTGCACCGAGGGAGCGATCCGGCAGGCCTGCGCCTGCATCGCCTGGGCGCGGCCGATCTCGCCTCCGTCGGGGGTAACGGCGGCATTGTTGGACATGTTCTGCGGCTTGAAGGGGGCGACGCGCAGTCCGCGATTGGCGAAGGCGCGCGCCAGACCCGCGACCAGCATCGACTTGCCCACGTTGGAGCCCGTCCCCTGAACCATGATCGCGCGTGCCATTGCCGTCCCCCGTTCTGATCCGGGACGTTCTGCCACCGGGGCAGGGGGCGGACAATGAAAAACGCGCCCCGGGTGGGGACGCGCTTTTCAAGGGAGTCTCGGGAGTTCGAGAGAGATCAGGCTGCTTCGGCCTGTTCTGCCGCATGACGGCGTTCGCTTTCCTCGCGGGAGAGCGCGACAGAGGTCCGCACGCCTTTGGCGACGAATTCCATCAGGCCGGACACCACACGTTCGTTGGGGTCGATGCCGGCGCAGCTCAGCACTTCACGGCCATCGCGGGAACGGGCCCAGCGGGCGATCTGTTCCGGACCGTTGCCGTATTTCTTGTCGTCGGCAATTGCGTCGTCGAGAGCGGCAAGCACAACGGCCGCAAACAGTTTACGTGCGCGATTGCCCTGTTCGTTATTGAAGGCGGTGCCATCAACGAAGTCTTTCATGATCCGTCCTTGCTTATTGCTCTTGTGTTTCGGGCGTGCCGCCTCTTATGACTATTTTGGTTCGATTCGGGTAGCGCAATCACGCAGTCCCGTCATGCGTCATTTGCATGGCTTAAATCTTGGGCAGGGCGGTGCCCGGCTCAGCTTGCTTCGCAGCCGAAGGCTCTATATAGCCTGCGTTTCAGACGGTTCAACCATTCCAGGCGGCCCTGAATGCCCAAGATCAACGGTAACGAGATTCGTCCCGGCTTCGTGCTGGAACACAACGGGGGTCTGTGGGCCGCCGTGAAGGTCGACCACGTGAAGCCCGGCAAGGGCGGGGCCTTCGCCCAGGTCGAGATGAAGAACCTGCGCAACGGTTCCAAGCTGAACGAACGCTTCCGCAGTGTCGACAAGGTCGACCGCGTGTCCCTTGAAATCAAGGACATGCAGTTCCTCTTCGAGACCGACGGCATGCTGACCTTCATGGATATCGAGACCTTCGAACAGGTCGAGCTGCCCGCGGACCTGCTGGGCGAGCGTCGCCCCTTCCTGCAGGACGGCATGACCATCGCCGTGGAATTCTACGAGGAAGAGGCGCTGAACGCGACGCTTCCCGCCAAGGTGACCTGCAAGATCGTCGAGACCGAGCCGGTCGTGAAGGGCCAGACGGCCGCCAACAGCTTCAAGAAGGCGATTCTCGACAACGGCCTGAAGATCATGGTGCCGCCCTTCATCGCCCAGGATGAGGACGTGATCGTCAATACCGAAAGCATGGAATACTCCGAACGCGCCTGAGCGTGACCGGATCCGGATCGGGGGCTGCCGCGCGGATTGCGCGGCGGCCCTTTCCGTTTGCCGGAATGACCTCATACCAATGACCTGAACGCATGGCTTTTGCACAGGCCCTGTCCTGAGGCATGGGGTCGCAAGTTCGGGTTTCGGAGGCATCCGGGGCCGTGGAACTGCGGGGTTTGCGGGCTGGAAGGGCCGGTTTCGGGCTGTGTGGTGCGCGCGCCGGACGAAATGCCGTAAATTTGGGCATGTGCTGCCCGCTCAGGCATCCAGCCGCGTCAGCAGGTCCGCGACCAGGCCGGCATAGCCGCCGCCGAACAGCCTCAGATGCACCAGCGCGGGCCAGAGCTGATAGAGCGGGCGGCGTGCCTGCCAGCCCGGCGACAGGGGGCCGTAACCTTCCAGGAACGCGGCCGGAGGGCGTCCGAACAGACCCAGCATGGCCAGGTCGACCTCCGGATCGCCATGGCAGCAGGCCGGGTCGATCAGATGGATACGGCCGCCGGGGGCGACATGCAGGTTGCCCTGCCAGAGGTCGCCATGCAGCAGGGCAGGGTGGGGCCGGGCCGGCAGCAGATCGGGCAGCCGCGCAGCAAGCCGTTCCAGCCGGCGGGCCAGCGGGGCGGGCAGCGTGCCAAGGCCCTGCAGCAGCCGCGCCTCGGCCCAGAAACCGGGCCAGTCGGCGGGGCCGGAGCCCGGAATGTGCAGGGGACCGAAGGCGTAATCCTCGGGCCAGCCGTAGCCGTGGCCGGGGCTGTCGTGCAGGGCGCGCAGCCTGGCGCCGAAGCGCTGCCAGTCGGCGGCAGAACCATGGCCGGCGGGGCCAAGATAGCGCATCGCCAGCGCGCCCTCGGCGATCAGCAGCACCTCGGGCGTTGCGGCGCCGCGCTGCGCCAGCGCCTGCAGCATCCGCCCCTCGACCGCGACCAGCGGGCCGCGTTTCAGCACCACCGGCGCAGCGCCCTCAAGCTCCAGCAGCAGCACCTCCGAGAGGTCACCGCCATGCAGCGCACGGGTGCTGCGCAGGCCGTGGCCAAGCGCCTTGGCCACGGCCTGCGGGGTCATTGCGGCAGGGCGCGGATGCGGGCGGTGCCCGCGCTCAGCTCATCCTGCATCCGGTCAAAGCGCAGATGCGCCAGCGCGGCGCCCCCGGCCTGGGTGTAAAGCTGCCCGGCGGGCTTGTCGCCCGACAGGATCGGGGTGCCGGGCTCTGCGCTGCCTTCGATCGTGACGCGCACCAGGCCCTTCTTCAGCTCGGTCTTGTGCTTCATCCGGGCGGTGACCTCCTGACCGACGTAGCAGCCCTTGCGGAAATCGACGCCGTGCAGCCGCTCGAACCCGGCCTCGAGGATATAGGTGTCGGGCGTCAGCTCCAGCCCCGAGGCGGGGATCGCATGGGCCACGCGCAGCGCCGCCCAGTCGGTGCCGTCATCGCCGCCCTCGGGGCCGTAAAGCCGCCAGCCAAGGGCCGGATCGCGCGGATCGCTCACGGCGCCCTCGGGGGCGGGGCCGGTGCCGCGGCGCACCTTCAGATCGGTTTCCGCGATCTTCACGTCGGCGCGCAGCTTGTACATCGACAGCCGTTGCATCAGCGGCGCGGCCAGCGCTTCGGCACAATCCAGCAGGATCGCGTCGCCCTCGGCCAGCAGGATGAAATCGGCCAGGTACTTGCCCTGGGGCGTCAGCAGGGCGGCATAGACCGGCCCTTCGGGCAGCCGGTCGATATTGTTGGTCACGAGGTTCTGCAGAAAATGGTGCGCATCCGCGCCCGTCAGGCGCAGCACGCGGCGAGAGATTTCGGGATCGGTGTTCATCGGGTCATCGGGGCCTTCGCCCCCCTTGTTCTCGGAGCGGGTTATGGCCGAAGGTGCACCCCGGAACTGCGAAGGACAAGGGGTGCCATGCGGGCAAGACTATCGGTGATCGTGACCTGCCGGAACGGGCAGGCCCATCTGGGCGCCTGCGCCGCGGCGCTGTTCGAGGCGGTGCAGCTGGGTCTGCTGCGGGAACTGATCCTGGCCGATGGCGGATCCAGCGACGACACGCCCCTGATCGCCGAGGAACTGGGCGCCGAAGTCGTCAGCGCCTCGGGGGGGCGGGGCGCCTGGGCGGCGCGGGGTGCCGAGGCGGCGCAGGGCGACTGGCTGCTGTTCCTGCCCGTCGAAAGCATCCCCGAGCCCGGCTGGGCCGAGGCGGTGATCGCGCATCTGGGCGAAAGCGCCCCGGCGGTCTTTGCCCCCGAGACCGGCGGCCTGACGGGCAGCCTGCGCCGGATGCTGGGCGGCGTCGCGCCGGAACGGGGCCTGCTGATCCGGGCGGGGGACTATGCCCGCGCCGGTGGCCTGAGCGATGTGGAGCGCCCAGAGCGCGCCCTGCTGCGCGCCCTCGGGGCGAAGCCGAAGGTGCTGGAGGCGCGCCTCAGCCGCCGCGCAGAACGCGTAGCAGCCACCTGAAGAAACCGTCGCGCCGCCGCTCGGCGTCGAGGCCGGTGCGGCGCAGCCCGTCCAGTGCGCGGGCATCGGCGGTCTCGCCGTCGCGGCGGAACTGAAGGCCGTGCAGATGGGCATAGAGGCCGCCGCGCGCCAGCAATTCCTGGTGGGTGCCCTCATCGACGGCGCGCCCGGCCTCCATCACCACGATCTTGTCGGCCTCGCGCACGGTCGAGAGGCGGTGGGCGATGACCAGCGTCGTGCGCCCCTTCGCCAGCCGGTCCAGCGCCTCCTGCACCAGCGCCTCGGACTGCGCATCCAGCGCCGAGGTCGCCTCGTCCAGCAGCAGGATCGGGGTGTTGCGCAGCAGCGCGCGCGCGATCGCCACCCGTTGCCGCTGCCCGCCCGACAGCGCCGAGCCGCGCGGGCCCACCGGCGTCTCAAGGCCCTGCGGCAGCGTCGGCAGGAACTGCGTCACATGGGCGGCTTCCAGCGCCTCCTGAAGCTTGGCCTCGGGGACATCGGTGCGCCCCAGCAGGATGTTCTCGCGCAGGGTTTCGTCGAACAGCAGCGCGTCCTGGCTGACCACCGAGAAGAGGTCGCGCAGCGCCCCCAGCTCCAGCGCATCGACGCGGGTGTCGGCAACCAGCACGTCGCCGGCGTTCGGATCGACCAGCCGGGTCAGCAGGTTGAAGACGGTGGACTTGCCCGCCCCCGAAGCGCCGACCAGCGCCGTGGTCTTGCCGGCCTCGGCCACGAAGCTCAGGCCCTTCAGCACCTCGGTATCGCCATAGGACAGCCGCACGTCGCGCAGCGCGACCCCGGGGGTGCCGGGGGGCAGCGGTTTCGGATCGGCGGGCGACAGGATGCGGGGCTCGGTCTCCATCAGCTCCTTGATGCGCTCGATCGCGGCGGCGGCGGCCTGCCAGGTGCCGCTGACCGCGCCCAGACGGCGCAGCGGGTCGAAGACCAGCCCGATGGCGGTGAAGAAGGACATGAATTCGCCCACCGTCTTGGTGCCCTCGACGATCTCGCGGCCCCCGAAGAACAGCACGCCCAGAAAGCCCGCGCCCGCCATCAGGTCGATCAGCCCGGGGATCGCGGCAGAGCCGGTGGTCGAACGCACCTCGGCGCGCACCAGCTCGTCCGAGAGGGCGCCGAAGCGCTCGGACTGGTAGCGTTCCAGCCGGTTCAGCTTGACCGGGACGATGCCGTGAAAGATCTCGTCCAGGCGGGTTGCCAGCTTGGCGCCGGTGTCGCGCGCCTCGCGCGAGCGGGCGCGCACGAAGCGCTGCACCATCAGCGAGGGGGCGATCATCAGCGGCACGCCGACCAGCGCCACCAGCGTCCAGCGCCAGTCCACCGAGATCGCCACCCCCAGCAGGATGAAGACCGAGATCGCATCGCGCCCCGCGCCGGTCAGGATCGCCGCCCAGACCTGGTTGATGGAGTTCACGTCGCTCTGGATGCGTTGCAGCAGGAAGCCCGGCGGGTGGGTCTGGTGGAAGGTGCCGTCCTGGCGCATCATCTGCGCCAGCAGGTCCTTGCGCAGCTGCGCCGCGCTGCGCTGAGAGATCCGCGCCAGCAGCGCCCGCTGCCCGATGGAAGAGACCGCGCGCACCGCGAAGATCCCCATGATGGCGCCGCCCACCCAGCCAAGCGCACCGCCGTTGCCCTGGATGAAGACGGTGTCGAACATCGGCTTCATGATCCACGAGAGCGCCCCCAGCATGGAGCCCTCCAGCGACATCAGCAGGAAGGCCAGCAGCAGCGCCCAGGCATAGCCGCGCAGATAGCGCTTCCACAGCCACAGGGTCAGCCGCCCCGCCGATTCATGCTGCGGCGCGGGGACAGGCTTCGGGGGTGTTTCGCTCATAGGTTCCAGCCCATGCGCCGCCACCAGGGGCGGGCGTTGAAATCAGCCTGAATCGCGACCGGGTCGTAATGGTGCTCCAGCCAGTCCTCGAAACCGATGGGATTTTCGGCATTGTGGGCGGCATAGAGATCGAGCGTGTGATCAAGCACCCCGGTCTTGGTCCAGCGGAAGTGCACATGGCGCATGCACAGCATCCGGCGGGCCTCTTTCACCGGGCGCCCCTCGATCGTCATCAGGTAGATGGCCGAGGCAAAGCCGGCGCGGTCGGCGCCCGACTTGCAATGCATCACGAAGGGGCGGGGCAGGGTGCGGAAGGCCGCGATCACCTCCTGGATGTCCTCTTTCGGGACGGCGCGGCGGGCATTCAGCCGGCAGACCGAGAAGGCCAGGCCCAGTTCCGCGCAATTCTCGCGCTCGGTCAGGAAATGGGCGGAATGGCCCAGGCCGCGCAGGCTGAGGACGGTGGTGATTCCCTTCGCCTTCATCCGCGCCAGCTGACGGCGGTCGGGATGGTTGCAGCGGTAGACGCCGGGCGCGACGGTGGCAAAATTGCTCCAGTATTTCCGCAGGATCGCGTGATCGAACCAGAGGTTGTAGATGCGGGCCCGCCGCCGGTTCTCTGGACAGGAGAGATCGCAGTTGTAGTGCCTGCGCATGCGGCACTCCCAAGCCTTGAACCTGGCTCCGATGGTCATAGTCCGGCCTCTCCTTGCTCCACCCCGGCAGGGAGTTTCCGTGTAGGCGAGCGCTCCCTTCGTGGCAAGCGCGCCGGTCGTCGCGGCGCGGGGAAGCGCCGGGAGCGTGTCTTCCGTGGCGTCATGCGCCGCCCGGTCGGGCACCGGACGGGGGCGGATTGACCTTGTGCCGGGGCTGGCTAAAGCTTTGGCCGCCGGGTCCGCCGGCCTTCCGTACGATGAAAGGATATTCCATGAGCCTCGCCAACGGCCGCCCCTACCTCGCGATTCCCGGTCCCTCCGTGATGCCGGATGCCGTTCTGCAGGCCATGCACGCGCCCGCGCCCAACATCTACGAGGGGGGGCTGGTCACCCTGACCGAGACCCTGATCCCCGATCTTTGCGCCATCGCCGGCACCCGTCACCATGCCGCGATCTACATCGCCAACGGCCATGGCGCCTGGGAGGCCGCGCTGTCGAACGTGCTGGCTCCGGGCGACAAGGTCCTGGTGCCCTCGACCGGGCGCTTTGCCCATGGCTGGGCCGACATGGCCGAGGGCCTCGGGCTGGTCCCCGAGATCGTCGAGTTCGGCACCGCCGCCACCATCGACCCGGCCCGCGTGGCCGAGGTTCTGGCCGCCGATACCGACCATGCCTTCAAGGCGGTGATGTTCAGCCACGTGGACACCGCCAGTTCGGTGCGCAACGACCCGCAGGCCCTGCGCGCCATGCTGGACGAGCTGGGACACCCGGCGCTGCTGATGGCCGATTGCGTGGCCTCCCTCGGGGTGGAGCGTTTCGAGATGGACGCCTGGGGCGTCGATGTCATGGTCTCGGCCTCGCAGAAGGGTCTGATGACGCCGCCGGGTCTGGGCTTTGTCTTCTTCAACGACAAGGCGGCAGAGGTGCGCGCCGCGATGCCGCGGGTGTCGCGCTACTGGGACTGGGTGCCGCGGTCCAAGCCTGAGTTCTTCTACAACTACTTCGGCGGCACCGCGCCGACCCATCACCTGCTGGGCCTGCGCGCCGCGCTGGACATGATCAAGGCCGAGGGGCTGGAGAATGCCTTGGCGCGCCAGGCGAAGCTGGCCTCGGCGATCTGGGCCGCCTGCGAGGTCTGGGAAGAGGGCGGGGCGCTGCGGCTCAACATCCGGGACCGGGCGCTGCGCAGCCACGCGGTGACCGCGCTTGGCGTCGGGGTCGGCATGGGCGAGAAGCTGCGCCGCTGGACTGCCGACACCGCCGGGCTGACGCTGGGGCTGGGTCTGGGCATGTCGACGCCCGAGGATCCCAACGGCACCGGCTTTTTCCGGATCGGCCACATGGGCCACCTGAACGCCCATATGGTGCTGGGCGCCCTGGGCGTGATCGAGGCCGGGCTGACCGCGCTGGAGATTCCGCACGGCAAGGGCGGTCTGGAAGCGGCGGCGGCGGTGATCGCGCAGGGCTGAAGTAGATGCGCTGCGGCGTCGGGCCTTACGCGGCCCGGCGGCGCGCCAGCCAGCGGATGGCGAGGTTCAGCAGGTAGCCCGCGACCAGCACCCACTGGATGCCGAAGGCGGCCCAGAGGAAGCCGAAGATCCACAGCAGGTTGACGAAGCCCATCACCAGGACGGGGGTCGTGTAGTTCGGAGCGGGCGGGGCAAAAGGCGGGCGGGCGTAGGACATCGGGTTCTCTCAGGTTTCCCTTGCGACATGCCTCCCTGCGGCACGTCTTAACCCGTTCGCGTGCGGCGTCCAGCGGAAATACACCCAGAAGATGCGCGATCCCGCCCTTGCAGCATGGCGTGGGCGGGATCTGGCCGGCCCCCCGGGGGCACCGGGGCGGCCCGGCCTCAGGCCGGGGTGGCGACGCGGGCCAGCACCTGCGGGAAGACCGCTTCCAGCCGGTCAAGCTCTGCCGCCGGCCCGCAGGAGATCCGGATGCAGCGGTCCAGCGGGGCGACGCCGGGCATCCGGATGAAGATCCCCTCTTCGGCGAAGGCGGCGACCAGGGCGCGGGCATGGGCACCGTCCCGACCGCAATCGATCGCGACGAAATTGGTGGCCGAGGGCAGGGCGTTCAGCCCGTTGGCGGCGGCGATGGCGCCGATGCGCTCGCGCGCGCTTGCCACCTCGGCGCGGATATGGGCCAGCCAGTCCTGATCCTGCAGCGCCGCCAGCGCGCCGATCTGGGCGGTGCGGTTCATGCCGAAATGGTTGCGGACCTTGTCGAAGGCGGCGATCAGCGGTGCCTCGGCAATGGCATAGCCGACCCGGGCGCCGGCCATGCCGTAGCCCTTGGAGAAGGTGCGCATCCGGATCACCCGGGGATCGTCCATCGCGACCGGCGTGGCGGCGTCCTCGGGGGCCAGCTCGGCATAGGCCTCGTCGAGGATCAGCAGCGTGCCCTCGGGCAGGGCTTCCAGCGCTTCGGCAACTTTCGCGCCGGGCAGGTAGTTGCCCATCGGGTTGTCGGGGTTGGCGAAGTAGACCAGCTTGGCATCGACCTCGGCGGCGCGGGCGATCAGCGCCGGCAGGTCCTCATGGTCGTCGCGGTAGGGCACGGTGTGAATCGTGCCGCCGTAGCCCGCGACATGGTAGTTGAAGGTCGGGTAGCCGCCCAGAGAGGTGACGATGCTGTCGCCCGGGGCCACGGTCAGCCGCACCAGGTCGCCCAGAAGGCCGTCGATGCCCTGACCAACCACGATGTTCTCGGGCCGGCAGCTCCAGAAGGCGGCCAGGGCCTCGCGCAGGTCATGGCTGGAACTGTCGCCGTATTTCCAGATTTCTTCCGAAGCCGCCTGCATCGCGGCAACGGCGCGGGGCGAACAGCCGAAGCCGTTCTCGTTCGCGCCAAGACGGGCGGTGAACGGGGCGCCGCGCTGTCGTTCCATCTCTTCGGGCCCGACGAAGGGCACGGTCGAGGGCAGGGCGGCGGCAAGCGGGGTCAGGCGGGCGTGGGTCATTGCGCTGAGGTAGCGCCGGGGGACGTGCCGCGCAAGACCCTTGTTTCACTGGCGCAGGCGGATGTGCAGGCGCATCGGGCGAGTGCCGGCACGGCTCAGCTCCCGGCGCGGGAGGCGGCAGGCCCCTCGGGGCGGAACAGCGTGCTGGAAGAGATCGAGAACAGCCCCGTTCCGTGCCGCCGGATCTGCCCGTCGCGGACCAGCGTTCCGAACAGGCGCAGCCCTTCCTCGCGGTCGAAGTCTTCCGTCAGGACCTGGCGGACCCGGCCCATCAGCTGCGGACGCGAGAAACTGTCGCGCTTCAGCACGAGGTTGAGGTAGCAGGCGGCGGCCTGGATCAGCGCGGCCATGTCATGGGCGCCGACCTCGGCGGCATAGTCGGGAAAGCTCAGGGTGCCGAGCGGCACATCATCGTCTTCCGGCGCCTGGGTCCGGTCCTCGGGCACCCGCTGCTCGGCCACCAGCTTGAGCGGGGCGGCCTGCGGCGGCGGCGGGGCCTGGCGGACCGCCTGTTTCAGGTCGTCCCGATAGGGGCCCGAGACATCCTCGGCCGGCGCGTCCGGGGCACCGGCATCGGCAGCCTGGCGCAGGGCGGCCAGGGTGGCACGCCGCTGGGTGGCGGCATCCTCTTCGTGATGCTCGTCGGTTTCGCGCAGCAGCCGTTCCAGCTCGGGATCGGTGGCGGCGACGGGGGGCGCGCTTGCCTCCTCCGTCCGGGTGTCCGGAGCCGGGGGCGGGCCAGGCATGGCGCGCAGCAGGCCGGGCAGCTGCATTCCCTCGGCCCGGATTTCGGCGGAAAGCGCCGCCAGTTCGCGCTCCAGCTCGCTGGCTTCGCCGGGGGCGGGCGGTGGCGGGCTGGCGCGGGGCAGGAAATCCTCGGACCAGGTGATGGCATCGGCGGCCTCGGCCCGGGCCAGCCGTTCAAGCAGCGAAAGGCCGGCGTCGGGGTCCTCCGCGACGGAGGCGGCCTCGGGATCGTCTTCCTCGTCCTCCTCGTCCTGCGGCGGATCCTGGGGCCAGGGGCTCAGGTTCAGCCGGGGCGGGGCCAGCATCTGCTCCTGCGGGGGGCGGTCCGTCCCGGCCTCTTCCTCTTGCGGCGCCGGGGCGGCGGGCTGAGGGGGGGCGGAGGGCTGCGGGGCAGGGGGCGCCTCGGCCCTGGGCCGGGGCGGCGGATCGGCGGGCGCCCGGCTCCAGACCGGCGTCTTCAGCGGTGGTTCCTCTGCGGCGGGTTCCGTCTCTGGCCCTGTCACGGACCCGGCCTCGGGCGCGAAAAGCAGGATTTCCTCGAAATCGCCGGTGACCGGCGGGGGCGTTTCTGCTTCGGCCTCGCCCTCGTCTTCCGGTGTCTCGGGCCCGGCCTCGCGCAGCACCACGCCGCCGGGCACATCCTGGCGTTCGATCGGCACCGACAGGCCACGGGCGGCCAGCGCGGCCAGCACCTGGGGATCGGGCGGCGCGGGCTCGGCGCCGAAGTGACGGTCGCGGGCCGACAGGTCGCGGAAATACTCCGCGATCAGGGTCATCGCCCCGAAGGCATCCTCGAACCCCTCCAGCGTGCAGGAGAAGGTTCCGTAGGACACGGTCAGGATCTTCCGCTGGTCAGCCACTTTACTTCCCGCTCAATCTGACGCTACCGAACATTGGGGACAGCCCCCCTGATGCCGTCCCGGCATGGACCGGAGGATCCGATTCTGCCAAGTGGGCCTGCTCTTTGTGGCGAGAATGTGGTTACCGTTCAATTTACTCGAAAGGGAAGACCCCTGGAAATCGTCATGGAAAGCGCCGGCCCCGTTGCCCTGATCGGCGGCGGAGAGGTCCCCGATCCGGTGGCCGAACGGCTGCTGTCCCTCTGCGGTCCGGTGGTGGCGGCGGATGGCGGGGCGGACTGGCTGCTGCGGCACGGACGCATGCCCGACGCGGTGATCGGCGACATGGATTCCCTGTCGCTGACCCGCCAGCGCCACCTGCCGCCGGACCGGCTTTTCCGCATCGCCGAGCAAGACAGCACCGATTTTGAGAAATGCCTGTCGCGGATCGCTGCGCCGCTTGTCATGGGCACCGGCTTCCTGGGCCAGCGCGCCGATCACATGTTGGCGGCGCTGACGGTGCTGGCACGCTATCCGGAGCGGCGCTGCCTGCTGGCGGGCCCGGAGGACATCGTCTTCCTCTGCCCGCCCGAGCTGGCGCTGGAGCGTCCCCGGGGCGAGCGTTTCTCGCTCTGGCCGCTGGGGCCGGTGCGGGGCCGCTCCGAGGGGCTGGAATGGCCCATCGACGGCCTTGGTTTCGCCCCCGACGACCGGGTCGGCACCTCGAACCGGATCAGCGGGCCGCTGCGGCTGCACATGGAGGCCCCGGCGATGCTGGTGCTGATGCCGGTCGCCGCCCTGGAAGAGGTCGCCGCGCGGCTGCTCTCGGCCCCCGGCAGCTGGCCGGCGCGCTGAGGGATCAGCAGTTCGGCACGTTCACCGCGAGCCCCCCCAGAGAGGTCTCCTTGTAGTGTTCGTGCATGTCGCGCCCGGTCTGGCGCATGGTCTCGATGCAGGCATCGAGCGGCACGAAATGGCGCCCGTCGCCGCGCAGCGCGAGGCTTGCCGCACTGACCGCCTTGATGGCACCCAGGCCGTTCCTCTCGATGCAGGGCACCTGCACCAGGCCCTTCACCGGGTCGCAGGTCATGCCCAGGTGATGTTCCAGCGCGATCTCGGCGGCGTTCTCGACCTGCTCGGGGGTGCCGCCCATGACGGCGCACAGCCCGGCGGCGGCCATGGCGGCGGCACTGCCGACCTCGGCCTGACAGCCCGCCTCGGCGCCCGAGATCGAGGCATTGTATTTCACCAGCCCGCCGATGGCGGCGGCGGTCAGGAAGAATTCGGTCAGCCGCTCGCGCGAGGCGGTGGGCACATGGGTCAGCCAGTAGCGCACCACGGCGGGCATGACGCCGGCGGCGCCGTTGGTGGGGGCGGTGACGACCTGGCCCCCGGCGGCGTTCTCCTCGTTCACCGCCATGGCGTAGCAGCTGATCCAGTCGTTGACGACATGAGGCGGCGCCAGGTTGCGCCCGGCTTCCTCGACCAGCTGGTCATGCAGGGCGCCGGCGCGGCGGCGCACCGCCAGCCCCCCGGGCAACAGACCCTCGCCCTTCAGACCGCGCTCGATGCAGTCCGACATCACCTTCCAGATCTGCCCGATCCCGTCGGAGACATCGGGCCGCCCCCGCGCGGTCTCGTTCGCGGCCTTCATCTGGGCGATGCTCAGCCCGGAATGGCGCGCCATCTCCAGCATCTCGGCGGCGGATTTGAACGGGTAGGGGATGGAGGGCCCCTCGGCCTTGTCCTGGCCCGCGGCCAGCTCCGCCTCGGTCAGCACGAAGCCCCCGCCGACGGAGTAATAGACCTCCGAGAGGATGACGTCGCCCTGGCCGTCCAGCGCCTCGATCCGCATCCCGTTCGGGTGCCCGGGCAGGGCGCGGTCGAAATCAAAGACCAGGTCCAGTGCCGGATCAAAGGCGATCTCCGGCAGGCCGCCGGGCCGCAGCACCTTCTCGGCGGCGATCCGCGCCTGCGCCACCTCGGCCTTCTGCGCGTCGAAGCTTTCCAGCACGAACCCGTCCAGACCCAGGATCACCGCCCGGTCGGTGGCATGGCCGCGCCCGGTGAAGGCGAGCGAGCCGTGCAGCACCGCGCGCAGCCGCTTGGCCTGGAAGGGCGCGTCCCGCAGCCGGTCCAGGAACCGCCCCGCCGCCACCATCGGCCCCATGGTATGGGAGGACGACGGGCCGATACCGATCTTGAAGATCTCGAAGACGGACAGAAACATATGGGACAGCTCCAGCTTTTGCCGCGCCAGCCTATCCGTTCCACGCCCCCCTGTGCCACCAAAAGCGACCCCTTCCGATCCGCCCGCGCCGCCGCCCGTCTTTCATCTTTCCCCAAATATGCCCGCCGGAGGCGCCCTAAGCCCAACCCGCCGCCGCCCTCTTTCTGCAAATTCGGCCGCCGGAGGCGGGGTGCGCAACCACCCCCGGGGGCGCGCGCACCCCCGCACCTTTTCCCCCCTCGCATCCCCGCGCCGATCTTTCTATAACGCCCGCGAACCTTCCGGAGAGCACCATGACCCTCGACCTGTCCCCGGCCGATCGTGCCAAGTTCGCAACCGCCCGCCGCGCCGTCGACTTCGTCGAGGACGGCATGCGCCTGGGCCTCGGGACCGGCAGCACCGCCGCCTGGATGGTGCGTTGCCTGGCGGCCCGCATCCGCGACGAGGGGCTCAACATCACCACCGTCGCCACCTCGACCCGCACCGCCGAACAGGCCCGTTCCCTCGGCATCAAGGTCGTCACCCTGGACGAGGCGAAATGGCTCGACCTGACCATCGACGGGGCGGATGAATTCGACGCCGACCTGAACCTCATCAAGGGCGGCGGCGGCGCGCATCTTCAGGAAAAGATCGTCGCCACCGCCTCCGACCGGATGGTCGTCATCGCCGACCCCTCCAAGGAGGTCGAGACCCTGGGCGCCTTCCCGCTGCCGCTGGAAGTGCTGGCCTTCGGGCTGAACGCCTCGCGCACCCTGGTCGAGCAGGCGCTGACCTCGCTCGACGTGGCCGGCCGCGAGGCGGTGCTGCGGATGAACGGCGACCAGCCCTACCGCACCGACGAGGGCAACTGCATCCTCGATCTGCACCTGCGCCGCATCGGCGATCCGCGCCAGCTCTCGATGGTGATGAACCAGATCCCGGGCGTGGTTGAAAACGGGCTTTTCATTGATATCTGTGACGCCGTGGTGATCGGTCACGCGGATGGCCGCACCGAAACCCGCGACATCGCCACCGGCAGCATCGACGAGCGTCAGATCGACCTGGACGCCGCCTTCGCCACCCTCGGCAACTGATCCGGGCGCCGGACGGCGACCGCAGCCCAGAAGACGCCCAGAATACAAGGCCGCCCGTTTTTCCTCCCCAAGAGGCGGCCCGGACCGGACAAGGAGCCCAGCATGACTTTCGATTATGATCTCTTCGTGATCGGCGCAGGATCGGGCGGCGTGCGCGCCGGCCGTGTCGCCGCCGCCCAGGGCGCCAAGGTCGCCATCGCCGAGGAAAGCCGCTACGGCGGCACCTGCGTGATCCGTGGCTGCGTGCCCAAGAAGCTGATGGTCTTCGCCTCGGGCTATGGCCGCATGGCCGCCGAGGGCCGCGCCTATGGCTGGGACATCGAGGAGAAGGGCTTTGACTGGGACGCCTTCAAGGTCAAGCTCAACGCCGAGCTCGACCGCCTGGAAGGGGTCTACCAGCGCCTGCTGGACGGCTCGGGCGTCGAGAAGTTCCACCAGCGCGCGACGCTGGTCGATGCCCATACGGTGGCGCTGGCCGACGGCACCACGAAGACCGCCAAGCACATCCTGATCGCCACCGGCGGCCGTCCGGTGCGCCCGGCGATCCCGGGGGCGGAGCTGGGCCTCGTCTCGGACGACATCTTCGACATGCCGACCCTGCCCAAGCGCGTGCTGATCGTCGGCGGCGGCTACATCGGCTGCGAATTTGCCGGCATCCTGAACGGTCTGGGCTCTGAGGTGACGCAGTTCTACCGCGGCGAGCAGGTGCTGCGCGGCTTCGACAACGAGGCCCGCGACCTGATCGCGACCGAGATGCGCGCGGCCGGCATCGACCTGCGCACCGGCATCGACGTGACGGCGCTGGAACAGGACGGTGCGGCGATCAAGGTCGCGGCCACCGATGGCGAAAGCTACAGCTTCGACGCGGTGATCTTCGCGACGGGCCGCAAGCCCAACACCGATGGTCTGGGCCTTGAGGGCGCCAATGTCGGCATGGGGGCCAAGGGGCAGATCCTGGTCGATGACTACAGCCAGACCGCCGTGCCCTCGATCTACGCCATCGGCGACGTCACCGACCGCGTGCAGCTGACCCCCGTCGCGATCCGCGAGGGCATGGCCTTCGTCGAGACCGTCTTCAAGGGCAATGCCACCAAGCCCGACCACGAGCTGATCCCGACTGCCGTCTTCACCCAGCCCGAACTTGGCACTGTGGGCCTGTCGGAAGAGGAGGCTCTGGCCAGCTCGAAGGAGCCGCTTGAGATCTACACGACCTCCTTCAAGCCGATGCAGCAGAGCTTTGCCGGCACCGCCGCGCAGAAGATCCTGATGAAGCTGGTGGTCGCGGCCGAAAGCCGCACGGTGCTGGGCTGCCACATCGTCGGCCCCTCCGCCGGAGAGATGATCCAGCTGGCCGGCATCGCGGTGAAGATGGGCGCCACGAAGGAAGATTTCGACCGCACCGTGGCCGTGCACCCGACCGCCGCCGAAGAGCTGGTGACCATGAAAACCCCGACCCGGATCCTGACGCCGGGGTCCTGAGCCTACCACAACGGGTAGTTCCCGCTTTCCGAGGTTTCGAAACCTTGTGTCATGTCGTACACAAGATCTTGAAATCACCGTGCGCTTTGCCCAGCTAGGGGCGAACGACACCTTAGGGAAGGGGAGATCATGGCAGGCAATAACGGCGGCCCCTGGGGCGGCGGCGGCGGATCCGGTCCGACGCCCCCCGGAAATGACGGTGGCGGGCGCAAGCCCGGCAACGGCGGTCGGGGAGACGGGTCCGGGATCCCGGATATCGACGACCTGGTGCGCAAGGGGCAGGATCAGTTGCGTGTCCTGATGGGCGGCCGCGGTGGCGGCCCCCGCAAGCCCTCGGGCGGTCCCTCCGGGGGCGGCCTGGGCGGCGGCCCGCTGTTCAGCCGCGGCACCATCGGCATCGGTGCGCTGCTGGTCGTGGCGCTGTGGCTTTTCGCGTCGGTCTACACCGTGCGCCCCGACGAAAAGTCGGTTGAGCTGTTCCTGGGCAAGTACCATGCGACCAAGGATCCGGGCCTGAACTTTGCGCCCTGGCCGCTGGTCACCCATGAGGTCATCGCCACCACCCGCGAACGCAATGTCGACATCGGCGTCGGCGGGCAGGGCTCTAACGCGGGTCTGATGCTGACCGGTGACGAGAACATCGTGGACATCGACTTCCAGGTGGTCTGGAACATCACCGATCCGGCGAAGTTCCTGTTCAACCTGCGCGATCCGCAGATGACCATCACCGCCGTCTCCGAATCCGCCATGCGCGAGATCATCGCCCAGTCCGATCTGGCGCCGATCCTGAACCGCGACCGTGGTCTGATCGCCAGCCGTCTGCGCGACCTGATCCAGTCCACGCTCGACAGCTACGACAGCGGCATGAGTGTCATCCGCGTCAACTTCGACAAGGCCGATCCGCCCAGCCAAGTGATAGATGCCTTCCGCGAGGTGCAGGCCGCCGAGCAGCAGCGCGAACGCCTGATCAACCAGGCCGATGCCTATGCCAACCGCGTCACCGCCGCCGCCCGCGGCGAGGCCGCCCAGGTCGTCCAGGAGGCCGAGGGCTACCGTGCCCAGGTCGTCAACGAGGCCGAGGGCGAGGCAAGCCGCTTCATCGCCGTGCTGAACGAATACCGCAAGGCCCCCGAAGTGACCCGCAAGCGCCTCTATATCGAGGCGATGGAAGACGTCATGGGAGAGGTCAACAAGGTGGTCATCGACAACAAGTCGGGCTCGGGCGTGGTGCCCTACCTGCCGTTGCCGCAGATCGCCCCGAACGCGGCCGCCCCGGCGCCCGCCGCCCCCGCCACCGCAACGACCGCCACCGGCGCGGCGAAGAACTGAGGAGGGTCCCGAGATGAAGAAATCAACCATCCTCATTCCCGTTGTCGTCGTGGTGCTCGCGCTGCTGTTCTCGTCCGTCTACATCGTGGACGAACGCCAGAAGGCGCTGGTGCTGCAGTTCGGTCGCGTGGTCGCCGTCAAGGAAGAGCCGGGTCTGAACTTCAAGCTGCCGCTGATCCAGGAGGTCGTGCGCTACGACGACCGCATCCTGTCGCGCGACATCGACCCGCTGGAAGTTACCCCGCTGGACGACCGCCGCCTGGTGGTCGATGCCTTCGCCCGCTACCGCATCGGCGATGTGCGCAAGTTCCGTCAGGCCAACGGCACCGCCGGTCTGACCGCGGCCGAGGCCCGGCTCGACTCCATCCTGCGCGCCCAGACGCGCGAGGTCCTGGGCTCCGTCACCTCGAACGAGATCCTGTCCTCGGACCGCGCCAAGCTGATGGCCCGCGTCAAGGATGCCGCCGTCGACGAGGCCAAGGGCCTGGGTCTGGACCTGATCGACGTGCGTCTCAAGCGCACCGACCTGCCGACCGAGAACCTGGATGCCACTTTCGCCCGGATGCGCGCCGAGCGTGAACGCGAGGCTGCCGACGAGATCGCCCGCGGCAACGAACGCGCGCAGGAGCTGCGCGCCGAGGCCGACCGCAAGAAGGTTGAGCTGGTCTCGGAGGCCAACCGCAAGGCCGAGATCATCCGCGGTGAGGCCGATGCGCGCCGCAACTCGGTCTATGCCAATGCCTTCGGCCAGGACGAGGAGTTCTTCGACTTCTACCGCTCGCTGAACGCCTATCGGAAGGCTTTCTCGGGCAGCACATCGACCATGGTCCTGTCTCCGGACAGCGAGTTCTTCACCTATCTGAAGTCCGACAACCCGACCGATGCGGTGCCCGCGCCCTTCGATCCGGCCGTGCTCGACCAGCCGATCCCGGGGGCGGACGAGGTTTCCAAGATGGACGAGAAGACCGGCGCCACCATCGGCGATCCGACCGATGCGCTTGAGGACACCCCGGCCGAGGACGATCTGCCCGCCGCCATGACCGGCGACGGCGCCGATCCCGACCTGGAAGATGACGCGGCACCGGCGACCCCGCCGGCGGCCACGTCGCAACCCACCCCGGCGCCCAGCCAGTAAGGCGTTCGAAATTGCCCCCTCGGGGGGATCCTTCGGGGCCGGCGGCAGCGTCGGCCCCGTTGCATTCGGGGGGTATGCCGGGCGTGCGGCGGTGCTTTGCCCGTGTTTCAGACATGTTTCAGCACAGGCCCGCCGGACGGGGCCCCGGCGACCGTTCCGCCTGCCGTGCGCGGGCGTGATCCCGCCGGTCGGAGCGGGCGGAAACCTGCTGCAAGCGTTGAAATTTTACCAAAAATCAGCAGTTTGTCCTCAGCCTGTCGAAAAGGCCCGGACCGCCCTGCGGTTGTGCCGGAATGCGGGGTTCTCTCACGTGGCGGTCACGTCCTCTTGACGCTGCGCGATAGGCTTTGTGTTGCGGGCGGTAGGGCCTACATTAGAACCAAGTTCAGTTCAGCCCGGGACCTGCGGTGCAGGGTTTCGGGGGCCAGGAACGGACATTTCAAAATGAAGGAGACAAGGGAATGATGAGACAGGCCTCGGCCCTGCGAATCCAGTCCCCGCAAGTCCTGCGGGCGTTCTGGATGGGCGTGATCGCGACCGTCATGCTGCTCGGTCAGACGATGGCGGCCCGCGCGCTGCCCGACAGCTTTGCCGATCTGGCCGACAAGGTCAGCCCCGCCGTGGTGATGATCACCACCTCGACCACCGTCACCACCAGCGACGACCAGATGCCGATGGTTCCGGAAGGGTCCCCCTTCGAGGACTTCTTCAAGGACTTCCAGAACCGCAACAACGACAAGGCCAAGCCGCATCGCAGCCAGGCGCTCGGCTCGGGCTTCGTGATCTCGGAAGACGGCTACATCGTCACCAACAACCACGTCATCGAAAACGCTGACTCGATCTCGATCGAATTCTACGACGGTCACAGCGAGGACGCCAAGCTGGTCGGCACCGACCCCAACACCGACATCGCCCTGCTGAAGGTCGAGGCCAAGCAGCCGCTGCCCTTCGTCACCTTCGGCGACAGCGACAAGGCCCGCGTCGGCGACTGGGTCATCGCCATGGGCAACCCGCTGGGCCAGGGCTTCTCGGTCACCTCGGGCATCGTCTCGGCGCGCAACCGGGCGCTTTCGGGCACCTATGACGACTACATCCAGACCGACGCCGCCATCAACCGCGGCAACTCGGGCGGCCCGCTGTTCAACCTCAACGGCGAGGTGATCGGCGTGAACACCGCGATCCTGTCGCCCAACGGCGGCTCGATCGGCATCGGCTTCTCGATGGCGTCGAACGTGGTTTCCAAGGTCGTCGACCAGCTGAAGAAATACGGCGAGACCCGCCGTGGCTGGCTGGGCGTGCGCATCCAGGACGTGACCAAGGACATGGCCGATGCCATGGGTCTGGCCTCGACCAACGGCGCGATGGTCACCGATGTTCCCGACGGCCCGGCGAAGGATGCCGGCATGCAGGCGGGCGACGTGATCACGAACTTCGACGGCAAGGATGTCACCGACACCCGCGAGCTGGTCCGTCAGGTCGGCAACACCGCCGTCGGCAAGGCCGTGCGCGTCACCGTCTGGCGCAATGGCAACACCGAGACGCTGAAGGTCACCCTGGGCCGTCGCGAGACCTCGGAAGCCGCCACCCCCGCTGCACAGCAGCAGGATGACCAGTCGACGCCCGAGTCTTCGGACCTGATGGGCATGAAGCTGAGCGCGCTGACCTCGGACATGAAGTCCGAGCTGGGTCTGGACGACGATGCCACGGGCCTTGCGGTCACCGACGTTGACGAGATGTCGGAAGCCTACACCAAGGGCATCCGCACCGGCGACGTGATCACCAGTGCCGGCCAGGAGAAGGTCGAGACGGTGGCGGATCTTCAGGCGCGCATCGACGACGCCAAGAAGGCCGGTCGCAAGTCCGTGCTGCTGCTGATCCGTCGCGGCTCGGACCCCCGCTTCGTGGCGCTGCCGCTGGATGGTGCCCCCGAGGGCGACAGCAAGTCCGATAGCAAGTGATCGCGACGATCATCCGGGATCTGCGGAAACGGGAACGGGGCGCCTTCGGGCGCCCCGTTTCGTTCGGGTCTGTGGTCTGGCCTGTGGTCCCGCTTGTGGCCCGGCCTGTCGTCGGGGCGCGCGGGTCAGGGGGGCGGCTGCAGCAGGGTGTCGAGCAGGGCAGAGATATCCTCGACCTGCTCGGCAATGACATGGGTGACCTCGTGGGCGCGCTGCAGCGGCCCGGTGACCCGCAGCATCCGCCCGGCGATCACCGCGCGGCGGAAGCGCTCGAAGATCTTGCGCCAGACGATGACGTTGACCACGCCGGTCTCGTCCTCCAGCGTCAGAAAGACGACGCCCTTGGCGGTGCCGGGGCGCTGGCGCAGGATCACCAGCCCGGCGACGCAGACCCGGGCGCCCTGGGGCGGCACTTCCAGCAGGCAGGCCGGCAGGGCCGAGGGCGGGCGCGGCCAGTCCCGCTGCCAGGGATCGGAAGAGGGGACAAGGGGGGGCTGCGGCATGGCGATCGGATCCCGGTCTGATCAAGGGGCGGGCATCGGGTGAAGGGGGTGTGAACATATATAGAACATTTGTGCCGGATCGCAAGCCCGTGCTGGCCCGTGCGGGGAAAAGGGCTGGAAGCGCTGCGCGGGCGGGGCTAGGAACGGCGGGAACTCAAGACAGCGACGAGGCACCAATGGCCAAGATCACCTATATCGAGCATGGCGGCACCGAACATGTCGTGGATGTGCCCAACGGTCTGACCGTGATGGAGGGGGCCCGTGACAACGGCATCCCCGGCATCGAAGCGGATTGCGGCGGCGCCTGCGCCTGCTCGACCTGCCATGTCTACGTGGCGCAGGAGTGGGTCGAGAAGCTGCCCGCCAAGGATGACATGGAAGAGGACATGCTGGATTTCGCCTATCAGCCCGATCCGGTGCGCTCGCGCCTGACCTGCCAGCTGAAGGTGACCGAGGCGCTGGACGGCCTGGTCGTGCAGATGCCCGAACGGCAGATCTGATCATGGCGGCGGGAGGGACAGGAGACTGTGCCGCCCGCCCGCCGGACCGGGCGCGGCGTCGGACCGCGCGCCGGTGGCAATGGCCCGTCCGCCGCGCGCTGCCATCCTGGCGCCCGTGGCGGGCGGGCCTTTGCGTCTGCCTGGCCCTGCTGCTGCCATCGGCGGTGTCGGCCGAGCCGCGGATCGAGGCGGCCCGGCTGATCCTGCCAACCGGGCGCTATCCCCACGGGGTGCTGGGCGATCGCATCGAACATGGCGGCATGGCGCTGCAGCTGTCGGACGGGCGGCAGCTGCGGATGATCCTGCCCGAGAGCCTGGTCTTCGAGGATACGGCACCGCGCCTGGCAGACCTGGACGGCGACGGAGCGCCCGAGGTGCTGGTGGTCGAAAGCTCTCTGAGCCGGGGCGCGCGGCTGGCGGTCTGGGATGCGCAGGGCCGGCGCAGCGCCACGGCCTTCATCGGCCAGCCCTGGCGCTGGCTGGCCCCCCTGGGTGCGGCGGATCTGGATGGCGACGGCCGGATCGAGATCGCCTATGTCGACCGGCCCCACCTGGTGAAGACCCTGCGCCTGCTGCGCTACGAGGACGGGGCGCTGACCCCGCTGGCCTCTGCGCCCGATGTCAGCAACCACCGCATCGGCTGGACCGAGATCGCCGGGGGGCTGCGGCTTTGTCCCGGGACCCCGCCCGAGATGATCCTGGCCGACGGCGACTGGCATCAGGTGCTGGCCCTGCGGCTGACGCCGCAGGGTGCGATCCTGCGCCGCGTGCTCGGGCCCTATGCGGGGCTCGACAGCCTGGCTTCGGCGCAGCGCTGCGACTGACCCCGGGCGCCGGATCAGGGGATCAGGAGGGGGATCAGGACATCGGGGCCGGCTGCGGCAGGGCCAGTCCGCGCGGCTTGGGGCCGCCCATGGTCCACAGGATGAAGGGCAGGGTGCCGATGGGAAAGGCCTCGGGCTGGCGGAACGGCCAGAACCGGTGGATCAGCAGGGCCGAGCCGAATTTCAGCGCCGCCAGCCCCGGCAGGCTGAGCAGCAGGCGCCAGAGATCATCATAGAGGGTCAGGAAGGCCAGGCCGGTCAGGATCAGCCCCACTGTCAGCCCGACCAGTCCCAGGGCAAACAGCGCCGAGCGCTTTGGGCCGCTCTCCTCCATCCGGTAGGTCAGCTCCGGCGACAGTTCGGCCAGGCGGGCGGCGGATTCGGAGACCAGGGACAGGAAGATCTGCAGGTTGGTGTCCGGCACGCCGCGACGGGACGGACACAGGATCTGCACGTTGCGCCGTTCGGCGCCGCTTTGCAGCCCGAAGCGCAGCATCCGCATCCGGGCGCCGCGCATCTGGATCAGCTGCACCCGGGTCACATCGGACAAGGCGATCTCGCCCTCGGGCCCGGTCAACCGGTCGCCGGACAGGATCCAGTCCTGGACCGGACGAAGCCGGGACGGCCGGAACGAGAAATGAACCGCGTCAGGCGGCTGGACAAAGCTCATGCCGCGGGAGCTTAAGCAAAAGCGCCGGCCAGACAAGGGCCATGCGTATCGTTTTCGGCGCCCGCGGTCATGTGGCCGGGCCCGCCGGGATCAGCCCCCGGGTGCGGCCCAACGCTGGTCAGTCCTTGCCCAGCACCCGCCAGCCGATGTCGCGGCGCAGGAAGCCTTCCGGCCAGTCGATGCCCTCCGCCAGGGCATAGGCGCGGTCGCGGGCCTCCTGCAGGGTCGCGCCGCGCGCGGTCAGGTTCAGCACGCGACCCCCGTTGGCCAGCACGCGTCCGCCATCGGCCTTCGTCCCGGCGTGGAAACAGATCTGCTGGGCGGTCTCGGGCAGGCTGTCGAGGCCACGGATCTCGGTGCCCTTCGCATAGGCGCCCGGATAGCCCTCGGCGGCCATCACCACGGTCATGGCGTGATCCTCGGCCCAGTTCACCTGCACCCCGGCCAGGCGGCCCTCGGCGGCGGCCAGCAGCAGGTCCAGCGCCTGCGCGCCAAGCCGCATCATCAGCACCTGGCATTCGGGATCGCCGAAGCGGCAGTTGTATTCCACCAGCCGCGCCTGGCCGTCCTTGATCATGAAGCCCGCGTACAGCACCCCCTGGTAGGGCGTGCCGCGCGTCTTCATCTCCGCAAGCGTCGGCAGGATGATCTCCTGCATGGCGCGCTCGGCGATGGCGTCCGACAGGACGGGGGCAGGGGAATAGGCGCCCATGCCGCCGGTGTTCGGACCCTCGTCGCCCTCGAAGACGCGCTTGTGGTCCTGGGCGGTGCCGATCGGCAGGGCGGTCTCGCCGTCGCAGAGGATGAAGTAGCTGGCTTCCTCACCCTCCATGAATTCCTCGATCACCACCTCGGCACCGGCACTGCCGAATTCGCCGCCGAACATGTCGTCGATGGCGGCCAGCGCCGTCTCGACATCCATCGCCACGATGACGCCCTTGCCGGCGGCCAGGCCATCGGCCTTCACCACGATCGGTGCGCCCTGGGCCTCGATATAGGCCTTTGCGGCGGCGGCCTCGTCGAAGCGCGCATACCCGGCGGTCGGCGCCCCGGCGGCATCGCAGATCTCCTTGGTGAACCCCTTGGAGGCTTCCAGCCGCGCGGCCGCCTTCGAGGGGCCGAAGCAGGACACGCCCGCCTCGCGCAGCGCATCCGCCACGCCTGCTGCCAGCGGCGCCTCGGGGCCGATGATCACGAAGTCGATGGCATTCTCCTCGACGAAGGCCACGACGGCGGCGCCGTCCTCGACATCCAGCGCCGCGCATTCCGCGATGGCGGCGATCCCGGCATTCCCGGGCGCGACGATCAGCTTGTCGCATTTCGGGTTCTGCTTTGCCGCCCAGGCCAGCGCGTGTTCGCGGCCACCGCCGCCGAGGATGAGAATGTTCATGCAGGGCCTCCTGAGGTTTGCGGCGGTTTACCCGGGCGCCGCCTGCGGGGCAAGCGTGCCATCCCGCTCCGGCTCCCTCATCTGGCCGAAAATATCCCGGGGGAATCTCCGCAGGAGATGGGGGCAGCGCCCCCCGCCCCGTCCGACCCTCTGGAGCCCCGCCGCCCGACCCGTTACAGTTCCCCCGAACCACCCAGGAGCCCCGCTTTGGATCTTTTCGAGGACGCCACCCCCGACAATGCCCCCGAATTCACGGTGTCCGAGATCTCGGGCGCCCTGAAACGCATGATCGAGGGCGAGTTTTCCCATGTCCGCATCCGGGGAGAGATCGGGCGCGTTTCCTTCCCGCGCTCGGGCCATGTCTACCTCGATCTGAAGGACGACCGCTCGGTGATTTCGGCGGTGATCTGGAAAGGCGTCGCCTCCCGCCTGGAAACCGCCCCCGAAGAGGGGCTCGAGGTCGTCGCGACGGGCCGCCTCACCACCTTCCCCGGCCAGTCGAAATACCAGATGGTGATCGAGGACATGGCCCCCGCCGGCATGGGCGCGCTGATGGCGATGCTGGAAAAGCGCCGCGCCATGCTCCAGGCCGAGGGGCTCTTCGATCCCGCCCGCAAGAAGCCGCTGCCCTTCCTGCCCGAGGTGATCGGCGTCGTCACCTCGCCCTCCGGGGCGGTGATCCGCGACATCCTGCACCGGCTGCGTGATCGCTTCCCCCGCAAGGTGCTGATCTGGCCCGCCGCCGTGCAGGGCAAGAACTGCGCCCCCGAGGTCGCGCGCGGCATCGCCGGCTTCAACCGCATGACCCCGGGCGGTGCGCTGCCGCGCCCGGACCTGATCATCGTGGCACGCGGCGGCGGCTCCCTCGAAGACCTCTGGGGCTTCAACGAGGAAATCGTGGTGCGCGCCGCCGCCGCCTCGGAGATCCCGCTGATCTCCGCCGTCGGCCACGAGACCGACACGACGCTGATCGACCATGCCGCGGATCGCCGCGCGCCGACGCCCACCGCTGCCGCCGAACTGGCGGTGCCGGTGCGTGCCGACCTGCTGGCCTGGACCGCCGAACAGGGCGCCCGGCTGACGCGTGCGCAGATGCAGGCCCTCGATGCCCGCAAGCGTATCCTGCGCGACCTCTCCCGCGCCCTGCCGCGTCCCGAAACCCTGACGGAAACCCAGTCCCAGCGGCTCGACTACCTTGGTCAGCGGCTCGGCAGCGGGCTGAGCGGGCTGGTGCAGCGGCGCAAGGTGGCGCTCTCGGAAGCCGGCGGCGCGTTGCGCCCCACGGTGCTGAGCAACCGGATCACCCGGGAGCGGCGCGACCTCGAGGCGCTTTCGAACCGTCTTGCCCCGGCGCTGGCCCGTGCCGTCGCTGTCAAGCAGGAGCGGCTTCAGACCCGCGCAGACCGTCTCAGCCCGGTGCGCATCTCGGAGCGGCTGGCGCGCGGCCAGGGCGATTTCGACCGGCTGACCCGGACGCTGCTGCGCCTTGGCACCCAGGACCTGAAGGCGAAACGCGACCGGCTGGAGGCGCTGGAACGGCTGCGCTATTCCGTCGGCTACGAGGCGACGCTGGAGCGCGGCTATGCGGTGGTGCGCGACGAGGCCGGCCATGTGCTGCGCAGCCGCGAAGAGGCCGCCCGTGCCGGTGCGCTGGAGATCGAGTTCGCCGATGGCCGCTTCAGCCTGACGGGCGGCGATGTCCCGCCCGTGCCGCCCTCGGGGACGCCGCCGCGCAAGGCGCCGCGCCGCAAGGAGGATCCGCCCGCCCCCGAGCAGGGCTCGCTGTTCTGATCATCCCGCCTCAGACCCCGACTTCGGGGCCTTCGCAGGTCATCGGCTCGGGGCTGCTCTGGATCTCGTAGAGCGGGCTGGTGCCGCCTTCGCTGGGGCCCTGGAACTGTGCGGTCAGGCCGGTGGCGCCCAGCCGGAAGCGCCAGCACTGCGGATCGGGATGTTCGTCATAGACGAAGCAGATGTTGCCCTGGTCCTCGTACCAGCGTCCCTCCTGGCAATGGCCGTCCAGAAAGGACCAGATCACCCGGCGGTCGGAGAAATATTCCTCGGCGCCGTAGGGCTGTCCGCCGGCGCCGTAATAGAAGGTCTTGCCCCGGGAATAGCTGTCGAATTCCGCGCCGCTCAGACTGTCCTGGGCGCTGGCCGCGATGGGCAGAAGGGCGGCCATCAAAAGCCAGGGCAGGGGACGGTGCAGGCGGGACATCTTGCGCATGACCCGAGAGTGGCAGAGCCAGGGCCTTCCGCAAAGCTCATTCCGGAAGGCTTCGGGCCGGGGGCGGCGGACTGCGTAAAGTTGCGCCACGCCCGCGCGGATCGCGCCAGTGCTCCAGCAGGGGGGCCATCGCCCGCCGCCAGGGCCCCGGAAACAGCGCCAGTCCTGGCAGCAGCCAAGGCGCGCGTCGCGCGGCCACGGGGGGCACCGGCAGGACCTGGTCCAGCAGTCCCGGCAGCACGATCAGCCAGGCCAGTGCCGCCCAGCCCCAGGACCCGCCCGACAGGCAGGCCATCAGCAGCAGCGGCACCGGAACAAGCGAGGCGAGGGCGAATCGTGTCATGCGGGCATTCTGGCCACGATTGGTTGACGAGGCACCGACGGCGCTCTCCCGCAGGGTCAGAAAGGGCAGAGGCCCTTCCATCGGCGGGTCTTTGCGATTACCTCTGCCGCAATCGCGAAGGGAGAAGGCATGGCCCTGTTTTCGAAACTGAAGGAACGTCTGTTCAAGTCCTCCAGCAAGCTGGAACAGGGGCTGGACGCCATCGTGGAGGAGGGCGGCAGCGCCGATACCCCCGCCGAGCTGCCCCCGCCGGCGCCCGAGCAGCCTGACCCCACGCCGCAGGAACTGCCGCAGCCTGTCGATCCTGCCCCCGCGCCGGAACCGCAGGAGCTGCCGCAGCCCGCGCCGGAACCGCGTCCCGAACCCGCCCCGGCCCCGCAGCCGGCGCCCGAACCGGCCCCTGCACCGCGCCCGGAACCGGCGCCTGCACCGCGCCCGGAGCCGACGCCCGAGCCCGGGAAACCGGCTCAGGGTGGCCTGATGGGCCGTCTTTTCAAACGCGAGGGCGCCCAGCCCGTCGTGCGCCGGGCGCTGGATGACGAGATGCTGGAACAGCTCGAAGAGCTGCTGATCACCTCGGACATGGGGGTGGACACGGCGCTGCGGGTGACCGCGAACATGGCCGAGGGACGCTACGGCCAGCGCCTCTCGGTCGAGGAGATCAAGCGCCTGCTCTCGCAGGAGATCGCCCGGATCATGGAGCCCGTCGCGCGCCCCATGCCGATATATCCGAAAAAGCCTCAGGTGGTGCTGGTGGTGGGCGTCAACGGCGCGGGCAAGACCACCACCATCGGCAAGCTGGCCTCGCAGTTCCGCGCCGCCGGCAAGAAGGTGGTGATCGCCGCAGGGGACACCTTCCGCGCCGCTGCCGTCGAGCAGCTCGAGATCTGGGGCAACCGCGCCGGTGTGCCGGTGATGAAGGCCGCGCAGGGCAGCGACCCGGCCAGCCTGGCCTTCGACGCCATGACCCGCGCCGAGGCCGAGGGCGCCGATCTGCTGCTGATCGACACCGCCGGACGGCTTCAGAACCGCCAGGACCTGATGGAGGAACTGGCCAAGATCGTCCGGGTGATCCGCAAGAAGGATCCCTCTGCGCCGCACAACACCCTGCTGGTGCTGGATGCGACCACTGGCCAGAACGCCCTGAACCAGGTCGAGACCTTCCGCAATCTGGCCGATGTCTCGGGTCTGGTGATGACCAAGCTGGACGGCACGGCGCGCGGCGGCGTGCTGGTGGCGCTGGCCGACAAGTTCGGCCTGCCGATCCACGCCATCGGCGTGGGCGAGCAGATCGACGATCTGGCCCCCTTCGATCCGGAGGATTTCGCCCGCGCGCTGACCGGCCTGGACCAGTAGGCCTTCGCGGGAACATCCGAAGCGGGCGGTCCTTCCGGGGGCCGCCCGTTTTCGTTGCGCAGATCCGCAACGGCGCCTCCCGGCGGCGCGGACTTGCGGCAGGGCCGGGGCTGCTTCAAAGAATGGCCTGACGTTCCGGCGCGGCTTGCGGCGCCCCAGCACAAGGCCCCGACGCATGATCCGACCCGCCCCGCTTTCCCGCCCCGACCCTTGCACCCGGGGGGGCGCGGCATGAGCGACTGGATCACCTCGATCGAGGGCACGGCTGCGGGCCATCACGCCGCCATGATGCTGGCCCTGGGGGCCGCGCTGCTTCACGCGATCTTCGGTTCGCTTCAGAAGGGGCGGCTGGATCCCTGGACCTCGCGGGCGGTGATCGACATCTTCATTGTCCTGCTGGCCCTGCCGCTGGCGCTGTTCGCGGTGCCCTGGCCCGACACCGGGACCCACTGGCTGCTGATCCTGGGCGCGGTGCCGATCCACTTCGTCTACAAGGTCTTCATGGCCAGCGCCTATGCGCGCGGCGCCTATACCGTGGTCTACCCGGTGGTGCGCGGCACCGGCCCCGCCTTCACCGTGCTGGGCGCCTGGGTGATCTTCGCAGAGGCCTTCACGCCGGTGCAGTGGCTGGGCGTGGCGGTGCTGCTGTCGGGGATCTTCGGCCTCGCGCTTTACAACTACCGCCACATCACCGTGGCGCGCGAGACGCTGGTCTCGGCCTTGTCATTCGCGGTGATGACCGGCTGCATGGTAGCCATCTACACGACCTATGATGCCTATGCGATCCGGGCGCTTCCGGATCCCTTCACCTTCCTCGCGTGGTTCTTCGTGCTGACCGGCCTCGACTTTCCCCTGCTGCTGGCCTTCCGCTGGAAGGGCGTCACGATACGGCCCACCCTGCGCGACCTGTTGCAGAACGGGCTTCTGGGGGCGGTGATCGCCTTCGGCTCCTTCGGCTTCGTGATGCTGGCCACCCGCCTCGACAAGGTGGGCGAGGCCGCCGTCCTGCGCGAGACCTCGACCGTTTTCGCGGCGGCCATCGGCTGGATCGTGCTCCGCGAAGCCACAGGTCCGCGTCGGATTGCCCTGATGACGTTGATCGCGCTTGGCGCCGTGATAGTAGAGTTGGGCGGATGACAAAGGAGCCCGACGTGGCAGAAGCAAGGAAGATCAGCCCGGCCGTCAAGCTTGGCCTGGAACTGGGGCCGGTGGTGGCCTTCTTCGTGGCCTACCTGAAGCTGAAGGGAAAGACCTTCACCATCGGGGGCACCGATTACGACGGCTTCATCCTGGTGACCGCCTGCTTCATCCCGCTTCTGCTGATCTGCACCGGCATCCTGTGGAAGCTGACGGGCAAGCTCTCGAAGATGCAGATCATGACCGCCGTGCTGGTGGTGGTCTTCGGCGGCCTGTCGGTCTGGCTGAACGACGAGCGCTTCTTCAAGATGAAGCCGACGCTGATCTACCTGATCTTCGGCGGGCTGCTGGGCATCGGGCTGCTGCGCGGCCAGAGCTGGCTGAAGCTGGTGATGGAAGAGGCCCTGCCGATCCAGCACGAGGGCTGGATGATCCTGACCCGGAGGCTGTGCTTCTTCTTCCTGGGACTGGCGGTGCTGAACGAGGTGATCTGGCGCACCCAGTCCACGGAAACCTGGGTCTATTTCAAGACCTTCGGCCTGACGGCGGCGATCTTCCTGTTCTTCATCACGCAGAACAAGGTGTTCCGCGACTACGGCATCGAAGAGGATAAGGACGCTCCGGTCGAAAAATGAGCGGGTCAGCCATGCACTGGGTGCATGGCTTTCCTCCTGCGGGCGTTCCCCTCTGGCATCTTCCGCCCTGATCCTATCCAATCCTCTATGTGAAATCCCGGAATCCGAGTCGCTGCATCGCAGCACGAGAGCCCTTCTCTGATGGCATGGCAGATGGCGCATTCCGGGGCATTGGAGGATCGAAAATCATGACGACACGTATAGCCAATCAAAAGCTACGTGAACGTGTTATGTCCGCGGAGGAGGCGGCTGCCCTGATTTCCAACGGGCAGACCATCGGGATGAGCGGGTTCACCGGCTCTGGCTATCCGAAGGCCGTTCCGCAGGCGCTGGCCAAGCGCATCGAGGGGGAACATGCCCAGGGCAATCCCTTCCGGGTGAAGATCTGGTCCGGCGCCTCGACGGGGCCCGAGCTGGACGGGGCGCTGGCCCGTGCCGACGGGATCGAGTTCCGTCTGCCCTACAACTCGGACCCCATCGCGCGCGCCAAGATCAATGCCGGCGAGATGGAATATTTCGACATGCACCTGAGCCAGGTCGCGCCGATGGCGTGGCAGGGCTTCCTGGGCAAGATGGATGTCGCGGTCGTCGAGATTTCCGGCATCACGGCAGAGGGCAAGCTGATCCCCTCGGCCTCGGTCGGCAACAACAAGACCTGGCTGGAGATGGCCGACAAGGTCATCCTGGAGGTGAACTCCTGGCAGAGCGAATACCTGAACGGGATGCATGACATCTACTACGGGACCGCGCTGCCGCCGAACCGGGTGCCAATCCCGCTGATCCGTCCCGATGACCGCATCGGCCAGCTGCATTTCGACATCGACCCCGACAAGGTCATTGCCGTGGTCGAGACCGACGCCCCCGACCGCAACGCCCCCTTCAGCCCGCCCGATGCGGTGGCCGAGGCGATTGCCGGCAATATCCTCGACTTCCTGGAGTGGGAGGCCCGGCGCGCCGGGCTGCCGAAATCCCTGCTGCCGATCCAGTCCGGCGTGGGCAACGTGCCGAACGCCGTGATGGCCGGGCTGATCAAGGCCCCGTTCGAGCAGATGACCGCCTTTACCGAGGTGATCCAGGACGGGATGCTGGACATGATCGAGGCCGGCACGCTGCGCATGGCCTCGGCCACGGCGTTCTCGCTGTCCTCGGACAAGGCGGAGTATTTCAACGCCAATGCCGCCTTCTTCCGCGACAAGCTGATCCTGCGTCCGCAGGAGATCTCGAACCACCCGGAGCTGGTGCGCCGCCTTGGCTGCATCGCCATGAACGGGCTGATCGAGGCCGATATCTTCGGTTCCGTGAACTCGACCAAGATCATGGGGTCGAAGGTGCAGAACGGCATCGGTGGCTCGGGCGATTTCGCGCGCAACGGCTACCTGTCGATCTTCGTCACGCCCTCTGTGGCCAAGGGCGGGGCGATTTCGGCGATCGTGCCGAAGGTGGCCCATGTGGACCACATTCCCCAGGACGTGCAGGTGATCGTGACCGAACAGGGGCTGGCGGATCTGCGCGGCCTCTCGCCGCGCCAGCGCGCCGACCTGATCATCGAGAAATGCGCGCATCCGGATTACCGTCCGGCGCTGCGGGACTACTACCAGCGGGCGCAGCAATCCTCTTACGGGAAGCATGCGCCGGTGCTGCTGGACGAGGCGCTGAGCTGGCACGACCGTTTCGTGAAGACCGGGACGATGCACGGGTAATCGGGGCGGATGAGAGGGGAAGGGGGCTCTGCCCCCGTCTCCTGACGGAGACTCCCCCGGGATATTTCCGGCCAGATGAGGAGAGCCCCGCGCACCGGAGAGGGTGCGCGGGGTTTTGAGTCAGCGCCAGCCGAGGGCCGGGGCGACGTGGGTCAGGATGCTTTCGAGGGCATGGGTGTTGTAAGCGACGCCCAGCGAGTTCGGGATCGTCAGCAGCAGGGTGTCGGCCTCGGCGATGGCCTCGTCCTTCTTCAGCTGTTCGATCAGGCGATCGGGTTCGTCGGCATAGGAACGGCCGAAGATCGAACGCTGTTCCTCGATGAAGCCGACGCTGTCCTGCTCCTTGCCGCCATTGCCGAAATACATCCGGTCGAGGTCATTGGTGATCGCGAAGATCGAGCGGCTGACCGAGACGCGCGGCTTGCGGCTGTGGCCGGCGGATTTCCAGGCCTCGCGGTAGGCGCGGATCTGGGCGGCCTGCTGTACGTGGAAGGGTTCGCCGGTTTCGTCGTCCTTGAGGGTCGAGCTTTGCAGGTTCATGCCGAGATAGGCCGCCCATTCGGCGGTCTTGTTGGAGCCCGCGCCCCACCAGATGCGATCCTTGAGCCCTTCCGAGAAGGGTTCGAGGCGCAGCTTGCCGGGCGGGTTGGGGAACATCGGGCGGGGATTGGGCTGGGCGAAACCGTCGCCTTCCAGCATCTGCAGGAAGACCTGGGTGTGGCGGCGGGCCATGTCGGCGTCGGTTTCATCCTCGGCGGGCTGGTAGCCGAAGTATTTCCAGCCGTCGATCACCTGTTCGGGGCTGCCGCGCGAGAGGCCCAGCTGCAGGCGGCCCTGGCTGATCAGGTCGGCGGCGCCGGCGTCCTCGGCCATGTAGAGCGGGTTCTCGTAGCGCATGTCGATGACGCCGGTGCCGATCTCGATCTTTTTCGTGCGCGCGCCGATGGCGGCGAGCAGGGGGAAGGGCGAGGAATGCTGGCGGGCGAAGTGGTGGACGCGGAAATAGGCGCCGTCGAGCCCGAGATCTTCGGCGGCGACCGCGATTTCGATGGCCTGGAGCAGCGCGTCGCCGGCGCTGCGGGTGGCGGAGCCCTGCTGGGCCGACCAGTGGCCGAAGGACAGGAAGCCGATGCTTTTCATGTCATGTCTCCTTCCGGGCGGGGGGCGCGGAAGAGCCGCGCCCGGACTCCGTGCCGGTTTGACCCCCACCTAGTCACTCCGGGGGCTGTGCGGCAATGGGGGGCGCTGTTTGGCAGGGCGCAGGCGATGTGCCCTGATGCAGAGGCCCCGGGGGAGGGGGGGGCGCTGCCCCCGTCTCCTGCGGAGACTCCCCCCGGGATATTTCGGGCCAGATGAGGGAGCCGGTCAGCCCTTCTGGCCGAAGAGGATCTTCTGCTCTTCCCGGCTTTGGGTGGCATTGCGGTTCTCGGCGGCCAGGGCCTTGCCCTTCTGTACCGCCGGGCGCGCGCCCACCAGATCGAGCCAGCGGCGCAGGTGCGGTTTGTCCGAGATGTCCTGCTGCTGGCCTTCCCAGAGGCAGGCCCAGGGCCAGATTGCCATGTCGGCGATCGAGTAGAAATCGCCGGCTACGTATTCGTGCGTGGCCAGCTGGGTGTCGAGGACGCGGTGCAGGCGGCCGACCTCGGTGCGGTAGCGGTCCTTGGCGTAGGGCAGGTCCTGGGGCGGCTCCATGGCGGGGGCGTATTTCAGGAAGTGGTGCGCCTGGCCCGCCATCGGGCCGAGCCCGCCCATCTGCCACATCAGCCACTGGTCCACCGCCACGCGGTCGCGCTGCGTGGGACCGCAGAACTGACCGGTCTTGCGGGCAAGGTATTGCAGGATCGCGCCGCTTTCGAAGATCGAGATCGGTGCGCCGTCGGGCCCCTCGGGGTCGATGATCGCCGGCATCCGGTTGTTCGGCGAGATCTTCAGGAAGGCGGGGTCGAATTGTTCGCCCTTGCCGATGTTCACCAGGTTGACGTTGTAGGGCAGGCCCATTTCCTCCAGCGCGATGGAGATCTTCCATCCGTTGGGGGTGGGCCAGTAGTAAAGCTCGATCGGGGCGGTCATGGGGATCCTCCTGTGTCTGCCCATCATGATGGCGGTTCGGGGCGGGCTGGCAAGGGGGCGCGCGCCTGCCGCACGGCCATGTGCCTTGACCCGGGGCAGGCGCGGGAGTATGCGATCCGCGTGGCGCTTTGTTACCGGATTGCGGGCCACGTTAAAGATTCCGCTAAAGAGGTCGAGGATAGGAAGCCCCTTTCGCTTGACCGCGTCTGGGGCTTTTTTGTTGGCCGCGATGCCGGCGGCCGGAAGGATGAGAGCATGACCAACGACTGGAAACCGCGCACGAAGCTGGTCCACGGCGGCATTCGCCGTTCGCAGTACAACGAGGTCGCCGAGGCGATCTTCATGACCCAGGGCTTCGTCTACGACAGTGCCGAGCAGGCGCAGGAGCGCTTCAAGAAGACCGGCCCGGACGAGTTCATCTATGCCCGTTACGGCAACCCCACGGTGGACATGTTCGAGCAGCGCCTGGCGATGCTGGAAGGCACCGAGGATGCCTTCGCCACCGCTTCGGGCATGGCGGCGGTGAACGGCGCGCTGATGTGCATCGCCCAGGCCGGCGATCACATCGTCGCCGCCAAGGCGCTGTTCGGTTCCTGCCTCTACATCCTGGAGAAGGTGCTGGGCCGGATGGGCGTGGAGATCACGCTGGTCGATGGTCTGGACCTGGAACAGTGGAAGGCGGCGATCCGTCCCGACACCAAGGCCGTGTTCTTCGAGAGCACCTCGAACCCGACGCTGGAAGTCATTGATATCAAGGCTGTGGCCGATCTGGCCCATGCGGTCGGCGCGTTGGTCATCGTCGACAACGTCTTCGCCACGCCGGTCTTCTCGCGCGCGACGGAGCTGGGGGCGGATGTCATCGTCTACTCGGCCACCAAGCATATCGACGGCCAGGGCCGGGCGCTTGGCGGTGTCGTTCTGGGCACGCGGGAGTTCGTCCGCGAGACCCTCATGCCCTACCTCAAGCACACCGGCGCGGCGCTGTCGCCGTTCAACGCCTGGCTGATGCTGAAGGGTCTGGAGACCATGGACCTGCGGGTGCGCGCCCAGTCGGATGCGGCGCTGAAGGTCACCGAGGCGCTGGCCGGTCATCCCAAGCTGAGCCGCGTGATCTTCCCCGGCCACCCCAGCCACGCCCAGTACGACCTGGTGCAGCGCCAGACCGGCGGCAAGGGCGGCACGGTCATCGCGATCGAGGTCGAGGGCGGGCGCGAAGCGGCCTTCCGCTTCCTCAATGCCTGCGAAGTGGGCGTCATCTCCAACAACCTCGGGGATGCGAAGACCATCCTGACCCATCCTGAGACGACCACCCATTCGAGCCTCAGCGATGCGCAGCGCGAAGAGCTGGGAATCACGCCGGGCCTGATTCGAATCTCCATCGGGCTGGAGGATTCCGGGGATCTTATTGCCGACTTCCTTTCAGCTCTGGATCAGGCCTGAAGACTCCAATCCGATAGTCGGAACTTATATGTGAAAAAACTGACAACCTATCCTTTTGGGTAGGTTGTTCACCCGAAAGAGGGGCGTGCTATCGCCTCTGTTCATGGTGGAAAATTCGGCTATTGGGACTATCTGTCCTGCGCGACCCCGCGCGGGGCGCGATTTTGGCGAAAGGGGGCGGCATGAACATCCACCCGAACGAATTGAAAACCGAAACCGAAGAGGCCCGCAAGGCCCTTGAGCTTCTGCGCGGCTGGGCGGAGAAAGCCTCGGACGCGGAGATCAATGCGCTGGATCCAGCCCTGGCGGCGCTGCTGCCGGGCCAGGGGTCCTACCCCCTACTGTCGCGGATCTACCCGCAGGATTTCAAGGCGGACGAAGCCTACCGCGACACATTGCCGGATTTGCAGAACGGTCCGTCCAGCCTGATCCGTGGCGCCCATGCCCCGATCCAGCATGTCGGCATCTCGAACTTCCGCCTGCCGATCCGCTTCCACACACGGGACGGCGGCGAGCTGACGCTCGAGACTTCGGTGATCGGCTCTGTCAGCCTGGAGGCCGACAAGAAGGGCATCAACATGTCGCGCATCATGCGCAGCTTCTATGTCCATTCCGAGAAATCCTTCAGCTTCGAGGTGATCGAGGCCGCGCTGGACGACTACAAGGCGGACCTGGAAAGCCATGATGCGCGCATCATGATGCGCTTCTCCTATCCGGCGAAGATCAAGTCGCTGCGTTCGGGCCTGTCGGGCTACCAATACTACGATTTCGCGCTGGAGCTGGTGGACCACAAGGGCACCCGCAACCGTTTCATCCACCTGGATTACGTCTATTCCTCGACCTGCCCGTGCTCGCTTGAGCTGTCGGAACATGCCCGGATGAGCCGTGGCCAGCTGGCCACGCCGCATTCGCAGCGTTCGGTCGCGCGGCTGTCGGTGCAGGAAGCGGTCTCGGACGACATCCTGTGGTTCGAGGACCTGATCGACATGGCTCGCCGCGCCGTGCCGACCGAGACCCAGGTCATGGTCAAGCGCGAGGACGAACAGGCCTTCGCCGAGCTGAACGCCGCCAATCCGATCTTCGTGGAAGACGCGGCGCGCCTGTTCTGCGAGCAGCTTCAGGACGATCCGCGCGTCGGCGACTTCCGCGTCGCGGCCAGCCACCAGGAAAGCCTGCACTCCCATGATGCGATCTCGGTGCTGACCGAGGGCGAGACGTTCCGCGGCGCAAGCCTTGATCCGCGCTTCTTCGCCTCGCTGCACCACCCGGGCTGAGGCCTTTTTTCCGGGCGCCACCCCGCTTGACCAAGCGGAATGGCGCGGCGCCCGGAAATGCCCCTTACATCCTCTGAAACTATTGCTAATCTCGATCCGAACGGCCCAGTCGCGGGCCCGCTTCGGGAGGGAGCCATCAACGCCAGCCTGACACAGTCGCGCCCGCAGGACACGCGGGCCCTGCGCGCCCAGCCCCGCTCGGTCGGGGATCTGCATGTCAGCGCGCGTCCCGGTGCCCGGATCGGCCGGCTGCACCAGTCGGGATCGCTGAAGGCGCTGTTCCCGGCCTCGCGCCGCGGCATCCTGAATTCCGTCTTCCTCAATACCTCCGGCGGCGTCACGGGCGGCGACCGTTTCGTCATCACCGCCGAGGCAGAGGCCGGGGCATCGCTGATGCTGACCAGCCAGGCCGCCGAACGCCTCTACCGTGCCCAGCCGACCGAAACCGGGCGGATGGACATCGCGCTGCGGGTGGGGGCGGGCGGGCGGCTCGACTGGCTGCCGCAGGAGACGATCCTGTTCGACGGCGCCCGGGTCGAACGCCGCTTCGAGGTCGACCTGGCCCCCGATGCCCGATTCCTCGCGGTCGAGCCGCTGGTGGTCGGGCGCCTGGCGATGGGCGAGACGGTCCGTTCGGGCCTGCTGTCGGACCGCTGGCGCCTGCGCCGCGACGGTCAGCTTCTGTTTGCCGACCAGTTCCGCCTGTCCGGCGACATTGCCGCGCAGCTCTCGCGGCCCGGTGTCATGGCGGGAAACCTGGCCATGGCGGCGCTTCTCTTCGCCGCACCCGGCGCCGAGGCGCAACTTTCGCATCTGCGCGGCTTGCTTGGACCCCAAGGTGGTGCCAGTCTGGTCGCGACGGACCTCCTGTTCGCCCGTATCGTTGCCGAGGATGGCTATGCGCTGCGCAAGCGCCTGGTGCCGGCCATCACCGCGCTCTCGGGTGAAGACATTCCCAAGACCTGGACGCTTTGAACCATGCAGCTGACCCCGAGAGAAAAAGACAAGCTTCTGGTGGCCATGGCCGCCGAGGTGGCGCGCAAGCGGCTCGCGCGCGGCGTGAAGCTGAACTACCCGGAGGCCATTGCCCTGATCACCGACGCGGTGGTCGAGGGCGCGCGCGACGGCCATTCGGTCGCGCAGATGATGGAGGCTGGCGCCCGGGTCATCACCGTGGAACAGTGCATGGACGGAGTGCCGGAGATGATCCACGAGGTCCAGGTCGAAGCCACCTTCCCGGATGGGACGAAACTGGTGACCGTGCACAATCCGATCCGCTAGGATCCTTCAGGGGGCCCGAGGGGCCTGCTGGGTAAAGACGTAGATAAGGGGTATCGAAATGACCATTCTCGACAAGATCCTCTCCCTTCTGGGGCTGGCCCCGCAACCCGCGCCGATTCCGGTGCGCGTGGAACGTCCGAAGCGTCAGCCCTGGGACCGTCGCCGATGATCCCCGGGGAACTGCTGCCCGCAGAGGGCACGCTGACGCTGAACGAGGGCGCCGAGGCGATCACGCTGATGGTCGCCAACACCGGGGACCGCCCGGTGCAGGTCGGCAGCCACTACCACTTCGCCGAGGCGAACGGGGCGCTGGACTTTGACCGCGCCGCCGCGCGTGGCCTGCGGCTGGATATCGCGGCGGGCACCGCCGTGCGCTTCGAGCCGGGCCAGCGCCGCGAAGTGAACCTGATCCCCATCCTGGGGGATCGACGTATTTTCGGCTTCAATCAGGCCGTCATGGGTCCGCTCTGACAGGAGCGGGCCGCAGGCCTCATCCGGACGGGCCCCGCAGAAGGGCCGGGTCGGGCAGGGCAGGGACTATCACGTCAACCGCAACAGGAAACAAAGGGGAGACGCCGTCGTGGATGCCACCCAGATGATGATGCGCCAGGCCGATTTGATGAAGACCTTCATGCTGGGTTCTGCCCGGATGGCGGAATGGCAGATGCGCTATTTCCGCGCCCTGATGACGGCCCCGCTGGAAATGACCCTGACGCCGCTCGGCCCCCTGAGCTACGGCATGACCGCGATGGCGCGGCTGGCCGAGGACAAGTCCGAAACCGCCGTGCCGGTCCCGGCGCCTGCGAAGGCTCCGGTGAAGGCGGCTCCGGCCCCCGCCGCGAAAGCGGCTCCGGCGCCCGCTCCGGCTCCGGCTCCGGCGGCCAAGCCGAAGCCCGCAGCCCGCAAGGCGGCGGCCAAGCCGGTGGCCAAGGCCGAAGCGCCGAAGGCGGCTGCGAAACCCGCCGCCAAACCCGTTGCCGCCAAGCCCGCCGCCACCGCCAGCACGCCGGTAGCGGAACCGGCCAAGACCGAGGCCAAGCCTGCCGCCCGCAAGCCGGCGGCGCGCAAGGCCTCGCCGACTTCGCCCAAGACGGGCCGTCCCGCCGCGCGCAAAACGCCGACCGCGCGCAAGGCCGCGAAGCCTGCCGCGAAGGCCGAGGCCGCAGCGCCCGCGCCCAAGGCCGAGACCGCCAAGCCGGTCGCCATGCCGGCGCCGAAACCCGCCGAGGCCCCCAAGGAAGCTCCGAAGGCCGCGACCCCGGCGCCCGCCGCGAAGGCGGCTCCGACCCCGGCACCCAAGACCGAAGCCCCGAAGACCGAAGCGCCCAAGGCTGCGGCCCCCGCCGCCAAGGCTGCGGCCCCCGCCCCCAAGGCCGAAACCCCGGCGCCCGCCGCCAAGGCAGAGGCTGCAAAACCCGCCGCCGCGCCTGCGCCGGCCCCCAAGGCGGAGGCCCCCAAGCCCGCCGCCACCCCCGCGCCCGTCAAGAAGGAGGGGGAGTGATCCCCTTCGCCCTTCGGGCCTGACCCTTTTCCGGCCCGCGCCCCGGCGCGGGCCGTTTGCCGCCTGAGCCACCCCGACCGGCCAGGTGCCCCTACAGACCGTGAAACGGACGACAGCAGGAGCCCCCGATGCCCACCCAGATTTCCCGCGCTGACTATGCCGCGATGTTCGGTCCCACCACCGGAGACCGCCTGCGCCTGGCCGACACCGACCTGATCATTGAGGTCGAACGGGATCTGACCACCTATGGCGAAGAGGTGAAATTCGGCGGCGGCAAGGTGATCCGCGACGGCATGGGCCAGTCCCAGGCGACCCGCGCCGAGGGCGCTGTTGATACCGTCATCACCAATGCGCTGATCGTCGACCATTCCGGCATCTACAAGGCCGACGTGGGCCTGCGGGATGGCCGGATCTACAGGATCGGCAAGGCCGGCAACCCCGACACCCAGCCCGGCGTCGACATCATCGTCGGTCCCGGCACCGAGGCCATTGCCGGCGAGGGGCGCATCCTGACCGCCGGGGGCATCGACAGCCATATCCACTTCATCTGCCCGCAGCAGATCGACGATGCGCTGCATTCCGGCGTCACCTGCATGATCGGCGGCGGCACCGGTCCGGCGCATGGCACGCTGGCCACCACCGTCACCCCCGGTCCCTGGCACATGGCGCGGATGCTTCAGGCCGCCGATGCCTTCCCGATGAACCTCGCCTTCGCGGGCAAGGGCAATGCCTCGCTTCCGGCCGCGCTGGAGGAACAGATCCGCGCCGGCGCCTGCTGCATGAAGCTGCACGAGGACTGGGGCACCACGCCCGCCACCATCGACAACTGCCTGTCGGTCGCCGACGACTACGACGTTCAGGTGATGATCCACACCGACACGCTGAATGAATCCGGCTTCGTCGAGAACACCGTGAAGGCCATGAAGGGCCGCACCATCCACGCCTTCCACACCGAAGGCGCGGGCGGTGGCCACGCCCCCGACATCATCAAGATCTGCGGCGAGGAATTCGTTCTGCCGTCCTCGACCAACCCGACGCGTCCCTTCACCAGGAACACGATCGACGAACACCTCGACATGCTGATGGTGTGCCACCACCTCGACAAGGCGATCCCCGAGGACGTGGCCTTCGCCGAAAGCCGCATCCGCCGCGAGACCATCGCCGCCGAGGATATCCTGCACGACATGGGCGCGTTTTCGATCATCGCGTCGGACAGCCAGGCCATGGGCCGGGTGGGCGAGGTGCTGATCCGCACCTGGCAGACCGCCGACAAGATGAAGAAGCAGCGCGGGCGGCTGTCGGAGGAAACCGGCGCCAACGACAACTTCCGCGTCAAGCGCTACATCGCCAAATACACCATCAACCCCGCCATCGCCCATGGCCTGTCGCACCAGATCGGCAGCATCGAGGTCGGCAAGCGCGCCGACCTGGTGCTGTGGAACCCCGCCTTCTTCGGCGTGAAGCCGGAAATGGTGCTGATGGCCGGCACCATCGTCTGCGCGCAGATGGGCGATCCGAACGCCTCAATCCCGACGCCGCAGCCGGTCTATTCGCGCCCGATGTTCGGTGCCTATGGCCGCTCGGTCGAAAAAACCGCCATCACCTTCGTCTCGGCCGCCGCCCAGGCCGAGGGGATCCGCGACAACCTCGGCCTCGCGAAGGAGACGGTGGCGGTCCTCAACACCCGCAACATCGGCAAGCGCGACCTGATCCACAATTCGGCCCTGCCCAAGATCGAGGTCAACCCGGAGACCTACGAGGTGCGCGCCGACGGAGAGCTGCTGACCTGCGAACCCGCCGAGGTGCTGCCGATGGCGCAGCGCTACTTCCTGTTCTGAAGACCCGCTTCGGGGGGCCTGCACGCGGTGCATACCCCCCGAGTCACCCCGGCTCGCGCTCTCCCGGGGCGCGATGCAGGGCAGCCATGTCGCAGGCGCATCGTTTCGCCGCCGAACGGCGGAGCTTTGCAGACTGCCTGTTAAAATGGCCTGTTTTCCTGCACTCTGGCGACTTTTTGGGGGGCTTTGGATCAAGCCATGCAGCAAGGTCACGTCAGCTTTGCGCAGAGGTTCCAGCCCCCGCTTTCTGCGTTGCAGCGCACGCATGACGGTATTGAAGGATTGAAAATGGTAACGGCTGAGGCACTGACCTATTTTGAGGACAACGGGGGCGACCCCACAGCTTCTCAATCCGAGGTCCAAAATGGCAAGCTTCTCCAGCAACGTTACCGCACCGCGCCAGTCCGCACTGGGTTCCTTCTTCGCAGCCGTCGGCGCCGGTCTGGCCGCCTACATGGAACGCCGTTCGCGCTCCGAGCAGATCGCAAAGCTGCAGGCCAAGTCCGACGTCGAACTGTCCAAGATGGGCCTGAAGCGCGAAGAAATCCCGGCCTACGTCTTCCGCGACCTGTTCTACGTCTGATCGCCCCCGGGGCAGGGGAAGCGGCATGATCCGCGCCCTGACCGCCCTGAGGGCCACCGACCTGACCGGCACCCCTGCCGATCACGTCACGCTTGACTACGAGCAGCGCTTTGTTCGCCGCAAGGGCCTGACCACCGACGCAGGAGAGAAGATCCTCGTCGACCTGGTCCAGACGATCTCCCTCGATGAGGGGGATGCCCTGCAGCTCGAGGATGGCCGCCTGGTCGGCATCCTCGCCGCCGCCGAGCCGCTTTACCATGTCACGGGGCCGGAACTGGCCCGCCTGGCCTGGCATGTCGGCAACCGGCACACCCCCTGCCAGATCGCCACTGATCATCTGCTGATCCGCGAAGACCGCGTGATCGGAGAGATGCTGGTGCATCTGGGGGCGCATCTGCACCGCGTGAGCGCGCCCTTCCTGCCCGAAGGCGGCGCCTATGGCCATGGCCGCACCCATGCCCATGAACATGGCAAGACCCTGCATGACGGGGCGGCGCTGCATTCCCATGATCACACCCATGCGCATTCGCACCATCATGACCACGACCATGATCGCGACCATGATCACGGGCACAGCCATTCCCATGACCATGATCACTGATCCGGCGCTGACGCTGCACCGCTGGCTGTCCCCGGCCTATCCGGTGGGCAGCTTCGCCTATTCCCACGGGATCGAGGCTGCCGTGGCTGAGGGGCTGGTGCAGGACGCCGCCACCGCCACCGCCTGGATCCGCGACGTGCTGGAGCAGGGGGCGGGCCACAACGACGCGATCCTGCTGGCCGCCGCCTTCCATGCCGATCCCGCCGACCTGCCCGACATCGCCGATCTGGCTGCCGCGCTGGCCCCCTCGGCCAATCGTCGGCTGGAAACCCTTGCCCAGGGCGAGGCCTTTGCCCGCACCACCGCCGCCGTCCACGGCATCGACCTGCCCGCCATGGCCTATCCGGTGGCCCTGGGCCGCGCCGCGCGGCTTTGCGGGCTGCCGCTGCCGCTGACCCTGACGCTGTTCCTTCAGGCCTTTGCGGCCACGCTGACCTCGGCGGCGATCCGTCTGGTGCCGCTTGGCCAGACCGACGGGCAGCGCCTTCTGCATGCTCTTGAACCCGTCTGTGACCGGATCGCCCGGGATGCCGCACCGGGAGACCTCGACGCCCTCGGATCGGCTGCGCTATTGTCGGACATTGCCGCCATGCGGCAGGAAACCCTGACGACCCGGCTGTTCCGGTCCTGAGAAGGAGGCATCCATGACCAAATCTCCCCATGGCCCGCTGCGCATCGGCCTCGGCGGCCCCGTCGGCGCCGGCAAGACGACCCTGACGGCGAACCTCTGCCGCGCGCTGCGCGACCGGCTTTCCGTCGCGGTGGTGACCAACGACATCTATACCCAGGAGGACGCCGAAGCGCTGGTGCGCATGCAGGTGCTGCCCTCCGAGCGTATCCGCGGCGTGGAAACCGGCGGCTGCCCCCATACCGCGATCCGCGAGGATGCCTCGATCAACCTCGCAGCCATCGACGATCTGGTGAGGGCTTTCCCGGATCTGGACGTGGTGCTGGTGGAATCGGGCGGCGACAACCTGTCGGCCACCTTCTCTCCCGAACTGGTCGACATGACGATCTACGTCATCGACACCGCCGCCGGCGAAGAGATCCCCCGCAAGGGTGGCCCGGCGATCACCAAGTCCGACATCCTGGTCATCAACAAGATCGACCTGGCGCCCTATGTGGGCTCCGACCTCTCGGTCATGGAGCGCGATGCGAAGATCCAGCGCGGCGCGCGGCCCTTCGTCTTCACCAATCTCAAGACCGGAGAGGGGCTGGACCAGGTCCTCTCCCTGATCGAGGAGATCGGTGGCCTGGCCCTTGCAGCCTGACACCTACGTCGGATTGCGCGCGCCGGCCCGGCGCCGGCAACTGATCGACATCCGCCCCATCGGCTATGTCATCGGTCTGCTGGTGGCGGTGCTGGGGCTGACCATGCTGCTGCCGATGGCCATCGATCTGATCGACGGTCGCGGGCAGGGGCATGTCTTTGCGATCTCGGCCCTGCTGACCTTCTTCGTCGGTGCTCTGACGGCACTGGCCTGCCAGACCGGAAACCGCGAGGGGCTGACGCTTCAGCAGACCTTCCTTCTGGCCTCGGGCGTCTGGATCATCCTGCCGCTGTTCGGGGCCATCCCCTTCATGATCGGCGCCACCGACGCCAGCTTCACCGACGCCTATTTCGAGGCGATGTCGGGCATGACCACCACCGGCTCGACCGTCTTCACCGGGCTGGATGCGCTGCCGCGCGGCCTGCTGCTGTGGCGCGGCATCCTGCAATGGCTGGGCGGCATCGGGATCATCGTCGTCGCCATGGTCTTCCTGCCCGAGCTGCGGGTCGGCGGTATGCAGGTTTTCAAGTCCGAAGCCTTCGAGACGATGGGCAAGATCCTGCCCCGCGCCACCGCCATCGCAGGGCAGATCTCGGTCATCTACGTCGGGCTGACGGTGGCCTGCATGCTGACCTACCTGGCGCTTGGCATGGGGGCCTTCGACGCCTGCGTCCATGCGCTGACGACGATCAGCACCGGGGGCTTTTCCACCCATGATGCCAGTTTTGGCGCGTTTTCCGGCAAGATGGAATATGCCGCCTCGGCCTACATGATCCTCGCGGCGCTGCCCTTCGTGCGTTACGTGCAGCTGCTGAACGGCAACCGCCGGGCGGTGTTCCAGGACACCCAGGTGCGCGGCTTCCTGTGGGTGATCGGCACGCTGACGCTGGTCTCCTCCGTGGCGCTGGTGATGCTGTTCCCGCATCACTGGGAACAGGCGCTGCGCGAAAGCCTGTTCAACATCGTCTCGGTGATCTCGGGGACGGGCTATGCCTCCGTCGATTACATGAAATGGGGGCCCTTCCTGGTCACCATCTTCTTCTTCGTCGGGCTGATCGGCGGCTGCGCGGGCTCCACCGCGTGCTCGGTCAAGATCTTCCGCTACCAGATCCTGTTCGCCTGCATCCGGGCGCGGATCCGGGCGATCCATGCCCCCCACGCCGTCGTGGTGCCGCGCTACGATGGCCGCCCGCTGAGCGAAGAGGTGCTGGGCTCCGTCATCTCCTTCTTCGTGTTCTTCGTCGTCTCGGTCGGGGTCTTCGCGGTGGCGCTGGCGCTGACGCGGCTGGATTTCGTCACCGCGATCTCGGGGGCGGCAACGGCGCTGGCCAACATCGGCCCGGGGCTGGGCGACATCATCGGCCCGGCAGGCAACTTCAGCACGCTGAACGATCCGGCGAAATGGATCCTGTCGGTCGGGATGCTGGTCGGCCGGCTTGAGCTGATGGTGGTCTACGCGATGCTGACCGTGCGTTTCTGGCGCGCCTGACGCGCGAAACCGGGCGCCGCGGGGGAAAATCCTTGCGCGGTGCCCGCTGATTCCGTCATACTTGACGGCAAGTCCCCGGCAACGGCGCCCGGACCCCCTCCCGACGACTGGGAAAACCAGAGCAAGGCGGCTCGGCTCTTCGCGACACTGCGAAGGTCAGCGGCCCTTTTTCGTTTTCTTCCTGCCGGAGATCCCCCGATGAAGACCTTCCCGATGTTTCTTTCGATGGCTGGCCGCCGTGTCGTGATCTGCGGCGGCGGGGCCGAGGCCGCGCGCAAGACCCGCCTGATCCTGAAGACCGAGGCCGAGATCGTGCTGTGCGCGCAGACCCTCGATCCGGAGCTTGAGGGGCTGGTGCACGCGGGCCGCGCCCGCCAGGTGCAAGAGGCCACGCCCGAGCTGTTCGACAACTGCATCCTGAGCTTCATCGCCACCGGGGATGAGGCCGAGGAGCTGGCGCTGGCCGCCATGGCCCGTGCGAAGGGCGCGGTGGTCAACATCGTCGACCGTCCCGAGCATTGCGATGCCTTCACGCCGTCCATCGTGGACCGCGATCCGGTGGTCGTGGCGATCGGCACCGAGGGCACCGCCCCGGTGCTGGGCCGCGCCATCAAGACCGAGGTGGAGACCCTGCTGCATCCCCGCCTTGGGGCCTTCGCGGCGCTGGCGGGGCGTCTGCGCGATGCGGTGGCCGAAAGGATTGCCCCTGCGGCGCGGCGCGGCTTCTGGGAATGGGTCTTTGCCGGAGAGGCCTTTGCGAAGCACCGCCAGGGCGATGAACATGCCGCCGCCGACCTGCTGAAACAGGCCATCGCCGAGGGGCGCGCGCCGCAGGCGGTGGGCCGGATCTCTCTGGTCGGGGCCGGGCCGGGGGCGCGTGACCTGCTGACCCTGCGCGCCGTGCGCCGCCTGCAGGAGGCCGACGTGATCTTCTACGACCGCCTCGTCGATCCCGAGGTGCTGGAGCTTGCCCGCCGCGACGCCGACCGCGTCTATGTCGGCAAGGAGGTCGGCGCCTGCGCCTGGCCGCAGGAGCGCATCGACGCGCTGATCGTGGCCGAGGCCGCGAAGGGGCGTCGCGTGGTGCGGCTGAAATCCGGCGATCCGTCGATCTTCGGCCGCGCCGCCGAGGAGATCGCCGCTGCCCGCGCCGCCGGAGTGGAGGTCGAGATCGTGCCGGGCATCACCGCCGCCTCGGCCGCCGCCGCTGCCCTGACCCGCCCGCTGACCGAGCGCGGAGAGACCGACAGTTTCGTCATCACCACCGGCATGTGCCGTCCCGGCGATGCGGTCCCCGACTGGCAGCCGCTGGCGCGTCCCGGCACCGCCATGGCCTTCTACATGGCCGTCGAGAAGGCCCCCCAGATCGAGGCCACGCTGCTGGCGTCCGGGGTGCCGGGGGATTGCCCGGTGGACGTGGTGGCCTCGGCCTCGACCGAATCGCAGCGCTGCCTTTCGACCCGGCTGGACGGGCTGGCACAGAGCCTCGCGGGGGCAGGGGTGAAGAGCCCGGCGATCCTTCTGTTGCGTTATTCGAAAGACCATGTTGCCCGGAATGTACACAATCGGGTATCCGCCGTCTGAATGCAGGATCCCACACCCGGGTCTGCATCCGCAAAGGGCGAAAACGCTCCTCTATCATGACCTCATGGCTTGAGTCGCAGCCATGGGGTCTTCTACCCTGTATTGGAAACGCAGAATTTTCGTGCAGGCTCCGACATGAAATTGTCCAAATTTTCGGATTACGCGGTGCGGGTGTGCCTGTACCTGGGGGCGCATCAGGGCCGGCAGGTTCCGATTTCCGAAATCGTGCGCGCCCATGACCTGTCGCAAAGCAACCTGATGAAGGTGGTCAACCAGCTGGTGGACGGCGGGTTCCTGTCCAGCACCCGGGGCCGGCGCGGCGGCGTCAGCCTGGCGCGCCCGGCCGACCAGGTGCATCTGGGCGCGGTGGTGCGCCACATGGAGGGCGATAGCCAGATGGTGGATTGTTCCACCTGCATCCTGCTGGGCGCCTGCGGCGTGGTGCGGGTGCTAGCCGAGGCCAAGCGCAGCTTCTATGCCACCCTTGACCGGTTCAGCGTCGCCGATGCGGTGGGCGCCCATCCCGCCACCCTGACGGTGCTTCTGGGCGCCGGAGAAAACGCCCGCACGCCGGTGCCGAATCCCTGATCCTGCCCCAGCGTCATTCGGCATGGCTGAATTCCCGGGCATTCCGGTGGCTGCGGGTCCGAAACTGACCATTCTGTGACCATTTTCGGTCTGCAAGGCGGAAATCCCGCTCTGCCGGGACATTTTTCTGCCCGATAAATACATTCCCGGGTATTGAAGAATACAGGAGCGACCGGCCACAGGCGTCGCCCCTGTTCCGCCGCAATGGCGCGGCTTTCCGTCAAGTGCCCCGATCCGGGGCGGCAGCAATGGCGCTGCGACTTCGCCCGGCCCCCCGAAGGGTCCGGCGTGGGAAAGCGGCGTGCCTCTCTCTCCGTGATCCCGACTGGAAACCGCGCCTCCCCCCGAGGCGCCTGCCGGAAGGCGGGGCTGCGGCCTTTTCTTTCCGTCATCCACGACCGGCCCCGGCCGGCTTCGGTGCCGCCCGGCCACGGGCTGCGCTGCCACATCGACGAACGCCTGAAACATCAGGCTGGACCAACACCAGAAGGGAAACCAAATGGCCTATGTCACTCCGAAGGAGTTCGCCGCCAAGATGATCGAGGCCGGTGAATCCAAGATCTTCATGTCCACCCGCGATACGCTGATCCGCGCCTACATGGCGGGCGCGATCCTGGCGCTGGCCGCCGCCTTCGCGATCACCATCACCGTCAACACCGGCCAGCCGCTGGTCGGCGCGCTGCTGTTCCCGGTCGGCTTCTGCATGCTCTACCTGCTGGGCTTCGACCTGCTGACCGGCGTCTTCACCCTGGCGCCGCTGGCGGTGATCGCGAAACGCCCGGGCTGCACCTGGGGCGGCGTGCTGCGCAACTGGGGCCTGGTGTTCTGCGGCAACTTCGCCGGCGCCATGACGGTGGCGATCTTCATGGCGATCATCTTCACCATGGGCTTCAGCCAGGAACCCAATGCCATCGGCCAGAAGATCGGCAAGATCGGCGAGGCGCGCACCCTGGGCTATGCCGCCGCCGGCGGGGCCGGGCTGCTGACCGTCTTCATCCGCGCCGTGATGTGCAACTGGATGGTCTCGACCGGGGTGGTCGCGGCGATGATGTCGACCTCGGTCTCGGGCAAGATCATGGCGATGTGGATGCCGATCCTGGTCTTCTTCTACCTGGGCTTCGAACATTCCATCGTGAACATGTTCCTGTTCCCCTCGGGCATCATCCTGGGCGGTCAGTTCACCTGGGCCGACTACTTCCTTTACAACGAGATCCCGGTGGTTCTGGGCAACCTCGTCGGCGGCCTGACCTTCGTGGGCGGCATGATCTACGCCACCCATTACAAGTCCGGCCCCTCGCGCAAGCCCGCGGACGAGACCCGCGCGCCGATGGCTGCCGAGTAATCGCCCCGCTCCGTGGCCCCGCATCCTGCGGGGCCACCTTTTCCTTCCGCCATCCGGATCGCCATGCCACGGGATACCCCCCAGACATCGCCTGCACGTCTGACCGTCTCGGTCGGGCAGGGCACCGATCCGGGCCGCAAGGCGGAGAACCAGGATTTCCTGGGCCTGCGCCTTCCCGATGGCCCGCTGCTGACGCTGAAGGGCGTGGTGGCGGCGGTGGCCGACGGGATTTCGACCTCTGCCCGCGGGCGCATGGCCGCCGAGACGACGGTGCGCGCCCTGCTGGAAGATTACCCCTGCACCCCCGACGCCTGGTCGGTCGCCCGATCGCTAGAGGCGGTGGTGCAGGCGGGCAATGCCTGGCTGCATGCCCAGACCGCGGGCGAAGAGCTGGAGCAGGGCGCGGTCTGCACCCTGGCGGCGCTGGTGCTGAAGGGGCGGCAGGCGCATGTCCTGCATCTGGGCGACAGCCGCGTCAGCCGCCTTTCGGGCGAAAGCATCGAGCCGCTGACCGTCGATCACCAGCGCCGGCTTTCCTCGGGCGCGGTGGTGCTGGACCGGGCCATGGGGCTGAACCCGCGCGCCGAGACCGGCTTTCAGACGCTGCCGCTGGCGGTGGGCGATGTCTTCCTGCTCAGCACCGACGGGGTGCACGGGCACTGGGACGGGCCGCTGGTGGCCCGCGCCCTGCGCGAGGCCGGTGATCTGCAGGCTGCCGTGGACCTGATCCTGGAGGCGGTGAAGGCGCGGGGCGCCACCGACAACCTTACGCTGCAGATCCTGCGGATCGAGGCGCTGCCCGATCCCGACGATGCCACCCTGTTCGAGGAAGCCCGCCAGCTGCCGCTGCCCTCCGCCCTGGCGCCGGGGGCGGTGCTTGACGGCTTCCAGCTGCTGCGGCTTATGCACGAAAGCCACCGCTCGCGGATCTGGCTGGCGCAGGCGCCCAGCGGGCAGCGGGTGACGCTGAAAGTGCCCTCGGCGGAGCTGCATGAGGACCCGCTGCTGCTGCGCCAGTTCCTGGCCGAGGAATGGATCGCCCGGCGGGTCTCCTCGCCCCATGTGCTGGCCGCCGCCCCCGCGCCCGAGCGGCGCAGCGCGCTCTACCTCGTTGGCGAATACCTGGAGGGGCAGACCCTGCGCCAGTGGATGACGGATCATCCGGCGCCGACACTGGCGCAGCTGCGCGACATCATCGGGCAGCTGCTGAAGGGGCTGCGGGCGCTGCACCGCCGCCAGGTGCTGCACCAGGACCTGCGCCCCGAGAACATCATGATCGACGCCGCTGGCACGGTGACGATCATCGACCTCGGCGCTGCCCGGGTCGCCGGACTGGAAGAAATGCGGACCCCGGCGCCGGCGCCGGTGCTGGGCACGCTGCAATACAGCGCCCCGGAATATTTCCTCGGCGATCCGGCCGGCTCGCAGGCCGATCTCTTCTCGCTCGGGGTGATCGCCTACGAGATGCTGACGGGCCGTCTGCCCTATGGCGCGCGGGTCGCAAGACTGCGCAGCCGGCGCGATGCGGCGCGCCTGGTCTACCGCTCGGCGCGCGAACGCGCCCCCGGGGTGCCGCCCTGGCTCGACGATGCGCTGCGCCGGGCCACCCATCCCGATCCGGCGCGGCGCTTCGCGACGCTGTCGGAATTCGATTCCGCGCTCAGGGCGCCGGGGCGCGCCTTCCGGGCGGCGCATCCGGTGCCGCTGGCGGCCCGCAATCCGGTGCGTTTCTGGCAGGCCGTCTCGGCCCTGCTGGCCCTTCTGGTGGTCGTGCTTCTGGCACGGCTGCAGCAGGGCTGATCATTCACAGGAGGACGAAAGATGAAGGACATTCCCAACCCCGAGGATCTGACCCGGGAGGATGTGACGGCACTGATCCTGTCGGCCCGGCGCCGCAGCAAGCGCAGCTGGGAGGGCATCGCCGAGGCGATCGGCATGTCGCCGGTCTGGACCCATTCCTGCGCCATGGGGATGAACGCCATGCCGCTCGGCAAGGCCCAGGCTCTGGTGGCCCTGCTGGACCTGCCAGAGGCGGCGGTCGAGATCCTGACCGAGAGCCCGACCAAGATCTGGACCCAGGCCGTGCCCACCGATCCCTGCATCTACCGCTTCTACGAGGTGGTGGGAGTCTACGGGCCGACCCTGAAGGCGCTGATCCACGAGAAATTCGGCGACGGCATCATGTCGGCCATCGACTTCGACATGGAGGTGAACCGCATCCCGCACCCGAAGGGCGACCGTGTCGAGGTGAAGATGTCGGGCAAGTACCTGTCGTTCAACGCCTGGTAGGGGCGGCTCTTCATCATCTGGCGGGAAATATCCCGGGGGAGGCGGTGCGCAGCACCGGCGGGGGCAGCGCCCCCCTGATCCGTCGGCAGGGGGCTCTGCCCCCGTCTCCTGCGGAGACTCCCCCGCCATATTTGGGGAAAGATGAAAGCGGAAGGGGCCCGCGCGGGGCCCCTTGCGTTTCAGTTCCAGCAGCTGACCAGCACTGCCATGTCGCGCGCCTGCCGGGACAGGCGTTCCGGGGCGATCTCGGGCGCCGGGGCGCTGAGCTTCGGCGTCACGCCGGCATCGCGCAGGAACCCGGTCACCGTGTCGGCCTCGAGCGAGAAGGCGACATTGGCCGGCAGCTTGCGCTCCGGGCTGGCCGCGGGCGCGCGCAGGATGCCCAGCACCCGGCCCGACATGTCGAGCACCGCGCCGCCGGCATCGCCTTTCTGCACCCGCACCGCGAGCCGGTCGATACCGCTTTCGCCGTCGAGCCCGGTCAGGCCTGCGACCTTGCCGAAGCTCAGCGTCGGGGCGCCCAGCACGCCCTGGTAGGAATAGCCGGCCACCGCGATGCTGGCCCCGAGCGGCGCCTCTCCGGAGGCGAAGGCGGCGACGCCACGGGGCGCGATCGCATGGTCCGGCCGCAGCACGGCTAGGCCGGTATCGGGATCGCTCTGGACCACCTGGGCGGGGATGTCCTGATCCAGGGTGATGCGGGCGCATTGCGCCACCGCGCTGGCCACGGTCAGCACCGCGCCGGAGCTGTCGACGAAGAGGCCGCTGCGCGACTGCGCCGGGCGCCGCAGTTGCAGTCCCGAGACCAGATCGATGCTCTGGCCGTCATCGGCCCTGGCCGCGGCGGCCGGCAACACGTCTGGCAGGCGGCGGAAGCTGGCCTTCATCTCGGCGCGCAGGCGATCGAAGCGGCTGTCGTCGCCGGCGGGCCAGACCAGGGTGAAGCCCTTGATCTGGCCGTCCTCCAGGGATGCCTCGGTGTAGGAGACGATCCGGCTGTTGCGCCCGGTGATGGTGAAGCCGTTGGCGGTGCGGCTGCGCGGCCCGTTGGCGGGCACGATGGCCAGGGTCTGCAGGATCTCGTAGAGCGCCGAGAGCGCGCCGCGATCACCGGGTTGCGAGATCAGGATCACCCTGGGCGCCGCCGTGTCCGCGCCCGAGGTCGCCTTGTAGAAGGCGAAGGGGGCGTCGTAGCGGTCGAAGGCCACCCGGGCGGTCGGCATCTGCACGGAGATCCCGGCCCGGCTGTCCTCGACCTGCCGCAGGTCGAGCCCGGAGAGCACGGCGTTGTAATCCCGCACCAGGGTCGCGCGCTGCGAGGTGGTCAGCACGCCGGTGGCCTCATAGCCCTGCGCCGCCTGCCAGCTGGCCATGGCGTTGCGGGTGCCGCGTCCGAAGGCGCCGTCGATGGCGCCGGAATAGAAGCCCGCCGCCTTCAGCGCCTGTTGCAGCTGATCGCGCTGGCCGCGGTCCAGCTGCGCCTCGCCGGCGCGGGCCTCGGCCACGGTTTCCTCGGGCAGGGTGCTCTGGAAGCCGTCGGATTGCGGCGCGGGGGCCTGGGCCTGCGGGGCCGGAGATTGTGCCTCGGGCGCGGGCGCGGGGGCCTGCGGGGCCGGGCTGTCCCCGGCGGGGGGCCAGAACTGGCCGGCGTACCAGGAGGGCGAGGCGATGTAGCTGTCGCCGGGAATGCGCCCCTCGCCGCGCAGCACGCGCAGCACCTGGCCGGCATCCTCGCGGGTGTAGGGCCCCAGGGCGATGGCGTAGAAGCCATTCGCCAGGGTGAAGCCGTTCACGTCCTGAAGGTAGGTTTCATATTGCGAAATCGCCGCCTGGGCCTCGGCCATGGTGGGTTTCGCCTCGATCTGCACGTAGACCCCGGTGCCCTGGGCGGTGGCAATGCGGGGGGCAAGCGCCAGCATCACGGCCAGCGCCAGCAGAATGCGGTACATGGATGGCTCTCCTGCGTCGATCCTCGGGTCCGGGCCCTCTTGCGGGCGGGGCCCCACGGGGCCCGGCACCGGGGCCGTCAGGGGATGTTCTAGCAAATCCCCGCCGCCTTTCATCCCAATAATGCGCAACGCGCTCATTGACCCGCCGGGGGGGCGCCCATATCAGGGGCGCTGAACGCCGTTTCGCCAAGAGGGACGCCACATGACCGGGCAGAGCATCGACAAGCCGAAAAGCTTCCAGGAAATCATCCTGCGGCTGCAATCCTACTGGGCTTCCCAGGGTTGCGCGATCATGCAGCCTTACGACATGGAAGTGGGCGCAGGCACCTTCCACCCCGCCACCACGCTGCGCTCGCTCGGCTCGAACGCCTGGGCGGCGGCCTATGTGCAGCCCTCGCGCCGTCCCACCGATGGCCGCTACGGCGAGAACCCGAACCGCCTGCAGCATTATTACCAGTACCAGGTGCTGATCAAACCCTCGCCCGCGAACCTCCAGGAGCTGTACCTGGGTTCGCTTCAGGCGATCGGCATCGACATGGAGCTGCATGACATCCGCTTCGTCGAGGATGACTGGGAAAGCCCGACGCTGGGGGCCTGGGGCCTGGGCTGGGAAGTCTGGTGCGACGGCATGGAAGTGTCTCAGTTCACCTATTTCCAGCAGGTCGGCGGCCATGACTGCAAGCCGGTCTCGGGCGAGCTGACCTATGGTCTGGAGCGCCTGGCGATGTACGTGCTGGGCATCGATCACGTGATGGACATGCCCTTCAACGATCCCTCGGCGGCCATCGCGCTGAAATACGGCGATGTCTTCCGCCAGACCGAGCAGGAATATTCCCGCTTCAACTTCGACACCGCCAATACCGAGGTGCTGCTGAAGCATTTCGAGGAGGCCGAGGCGGAATGCGAGGCGATCCTGTCCCAGCCGCATGACGATCCCAAGACCGGCAAGCGCATCATCATGGCGCACCCGGCCTATGACCAGTGCATCAAGGCCAGCCACATCTTCAACCTGCTGGATGCGCGCGGCGTGATCTCGGTCACCGAACGTCAGGCCTATATCGGCCGGGTGCGGGCGCTGGCCAAGCAATGCGCCGATGCCTTCGTGCAGACCGAGGCCGGGGGCTGGCAGCCCGAAGCGGCCGAGTAAGCGGACATGGGCAAGGTCCTGGTCCTGGTGATCCTTGCCGCAGCGCTGCTGACCGGCGGGGCCGTCTACTGGTTCCAGGTCTATGCCTATTACCAGAAGGTCCCGGCCACGGGGCCTTCCGACGTGGTGCTGGTGCCGCAGGCGGGGCAGGGGGCGATGCCGCTGGCCCATGCCGGCTTCCAGGCGATCGACGCCGACAGCTCTCCGATCCGCTACCGGGCCTGCTTCACCACCCGCGTGACGCCCGAGGAACTGGCGGAGACCGCACGCCCCTATCCCGAAGCCGATCCGCTGAACGGGCCGCGCTGGTTCTCCTGCTACGATGCGGGGCGGATCGGGGCGGCGCTGGAGGATGGCTCGGCGCGGGCCTTCCTGTCGGTGAAGAACATCCATTACGGCGTCGACCGGGTGATCGCGGTGACGGCGGATGGCCATGGCTATGCCTGGCAGCAGATCAACGCCTGCGGTCGCGAGGTTTTCGACGGCAAGCCCACCCCCGAGGGCTGTCCGCCCCCGCCCGAGGGCACCGTGCGGCCCTGATCCGGGGCCTGCGCCCGCAAGAGGCGCATTCCCGGGCCTGCCCCCTCTGGACGCCCCGGCCCCCCTCCGATATTCCACCCCGGAACCGCGCCGTCCCGGCGCCCGGACCCGGATGGAACCAATGCCCGATCTCCTGATCGAACTCTTCTCCGAGGAAATCCCCGCACGGATGCAGGCCCGTGCCGCCGAGGACCTGAAGAAGCTCGTCACCGATGGCCTGGTGGATGCCGGCCTCACCTATGCAGGTGCCGCCGCCTTCCACACGCCGCGCCGCCTGACCCTGACGCTGAGCGACCTGCTGGCGAACAGCCCCACCCTGCGCGAAGAGCGCAAGGGCCCGCGCGTGGATGCGCCGGAAAAGGCGGTGGAGGGCTTCCTGCGCTCGACCGGGCTGACGCGCGACCAGCTGGAAGAGCGCGACGAGAAGAAGGGCAAGGTCTTCTACGCGGTGATCGAGAAGCCGGGCCGTCCGGCGGAGGAGATCATCGCCGAGGTCCTCGACCGCACGATCCGCAACTTCCCCTGGCCGAAATCCATGCGCTGGGGCGCCGGCAGCCTGCGCTGGGTGCGCCCGCTGCATTCGATCCTGTGCATCCTGAGCGATGAGGCCGGCGCCCGCGTGGTGCCTCTGGAGGTCGAGGGGATCGTCTCCTCGAACACCACCGAAGGGCATCGCTTCATGGCTCCGGGGCGCTTCGTGGTGTCCTCGTTCGACGATTATGCCGCCCAGCTGAAACGGCGCTTCGTGGTGCTGGACGCCGCAGAGCGTGCCGATGCGATCTGGCAGGAAGCCACCAACCAGGCCTTCGCCTGCGGCCTTGAAGTGGTCGAGGACCGCGGCCTGCTGGCCGAGGTCTCGGGCCTGGTCGAATGGCCCGTGGTCCTGATGGGCGAGATCGGCGCCGACTTCCTGGGCCTGCCGCCCGAGGTGCTGCAGACCTCGATGAAGGAACACCAGAAGTTCTTCTCGGTGAAGAACCCGAAGACGGGCCGGATCGAGCGTTTCATCACGGTTGCCAACCGCGAGACGCGCGACAACGGCGCGACGATCCTGGCCGGGAACCAGAAGGTGCTTTCGGCCCGCCTGTCGGATGCGAAGTTCTTCTGGGAAAACGACCTGCGGGTCGCCAGGGCGCAGAAGATGCAGCCCTGGATCGACCAGCTCTCCAATGTGACCTTCCATGCCAAGCTCGGCTCGCAGGCGGCGCGGATCGACCGGATCGCGGCTCTGGCGCGGGTGATCGCCCCGGCGCTTGGCGCCAATGCGGACCTGGCCGAACAGGCCGCACGCACCGCCAAGGCCGACCTCTCGTCGGAAATGGTCTACGAATTCCCCGAGCTTCAGGGCCTGATGGGCCGCTACTACGCCGAGGCCGCCGGTCTTCCGGCGGAAGTGGCGCTGGCCTGCCAGGAGCATTACTCGCCCCTGGGGCCGACCGATGACGTGCCGACGGCGGCCGTTTCTGCGACCGTGGCCCTGGCCGACAAGCTGGACACGCTGACCGGGTTCTGGGCCATCGACGAAAAGCCCACCGGCTCCAAGGATCCCTTCGCGCTGCGCCGTGCCGCCCTGGGGGTGATCCGGCTGCTGCTGGTGAACGACGTGACCGCGCCGCTCACCGGGATCTTCGCAGGCGCAGGCCATGACCTGGCTCCGGAGGTTTCCGCCGATCTTCTGTCCTTCTTCCACGACCGCCTGAAGGTGCACCTGCGCGACGAGGGCATCCGCCACGACGTGATTGACGCCTGCCTTGCGATGGAGGCCAACGACGACATCACCCTGCTGGTGAAACGCGCCCGGGCGCTCTCCGAGACGCTTGCGACCGACGATGGAACCAACCTGGTGCAGGGCTTCAAGCGCGCCAACAACATCCTCACCCAGGCTGAGGAGAAGGACGGCGTCGCCTACGAGTTCGGCGCGGATCGCAAGTTCGCCGAAGACGCTGCCGAAACGGCGCTGTTCGATGCGTTGGAAGCAGCGGGCCCGAAGATTGCGGCGGCTCTGGAAACGCAGGACTTCGCGACGGCCATGGCCGCCATGGCCGCCCTGCGCGCACCGATCGACGCCTTCTTCGAGGCGGTCCAGGTGAACGCGGAGAACGAGATTGTCCGCCGCAACCGCCTGAACCTGTTGTCGACGATCCGTTCCACGGTTCTGAAGGTCGCCGACCTGACGAAGATCGAGGGCTGAGGTCCGGGGAGGGGCGCTGCCCCTCTGCCGCCCGTTCCGGGCGGCATTCACCCCGGGATATTTCCTGCCAGATGACGGGTAGACCGGCTCTTCATCATCTGGCCAGAAATATCCCGGGGGAGGCCGCCGCAGGCGGGCGGGGGCAGAGCCCCCACTTCTCGATATATCCTGTGCATCCGCCGCACTGCTTTCCCCTTGCCCCGAATCCCCGCACGACTATGCTGCTGGAACGAATTTTCGGGTGCCGCAGTGCAGCAAGACGATCCCATTATCACTCTCGTCACCGAGACGGCTCCGATCAAGACGGAGACCCATGGCGGGCGCGCGAAGTGCCTGCAAAGGCTCGTTCGCCTGTCGCTGCCCGTGCCGCTGACTGTGGCCCTGTCCTTCCGGGCGGTTCATGACATTGCGGAAGGGAGGATGCCCGACATCCGTGCCCTGCTGAAACCCTTCGGGGCGCATCCGCTGCTCTGCGTGCGGCCCTCGTCGGAGGATCCGGATTGGGGCGGGCCGTCGGCCGTTCTGAATATCGGCATGAATGACGCCATGCATGCGGCACTGTCCGAGCGGATCGGGATCGAGGCGGCCACCCGTCTTTACGGTCGTTTCGTGCGGACCTATGCGATCCATGTCGAGCGGCTGGATCCGGATGTCTTCGACGATCTGCCGATGTCCGGTCCGGCGGCGCTTGAGGGGGCGCTGGCGGCTTATCAGGACGAGACTGACGAGCCTTTCCCCCAGGATGCGGCAGTTCAGCTGGCGGCGGTGCTGAAATCCATGGCGCGGGCCTGGCGGGGCACCACCGCGCGGCTGCTGCGGCAGGCCAAGGGGGCGCCGGCGGATGCCGGGCTGGGCCTCGTGGTGCAGGAAATGGCGCTCGGGCTTGGCAAGGGCGGGGTCTGCGGATCGGGGGTGATCCAGCTGGTCTCCTCGGGGACGGGCCGGCTGCGCATCACCGGGCGCTACATGAACCAGAGCCAGGGCCGCGAGGCGCTGCAGGACAGCGGTGAGGGGGCCCTCTATCTGGCGCGGGATGCGCGCGGGCCCTCCCTGCAGGACCTGGCCCCCGAGGCTTTCGAGCAGCTGGTGGAATATTGCGGGCTGATGCGCTTTCGCCTGCGCGAGGAAATGCAGGCCGAGTTCACCATCGAGAACGGCCAGGTCCATGTGCTGGACGCGCTCAGGGCTCAGCGCAGTTCCCGCGCGGCGGTGCGCATTGCCGTGGCGCTGGCCGAGGATGGCGTGATCCCCCGCGACGAGGCGCTTTGCCGGGTCGATCCGCGCGCCCTGAACGAGATGCTGCACCGTCAGGTCGATCCGATGGCGCCGCGTGACGTGATCGGCAAGGGGATCGCCGCAAGCCCGGGGGCGGCCAGCGGCAAGCTGGTCTTCTCGGCCCTGGCGGCGCAGGCCTGTCATGCCCGTGACGAGCCCTGCATCCTGGCCCGGCGCGAAACCGGCCCCGAGGACATCCGCGGCATGCATGCCGCCGTCGCCGTGATCACCGAACGCGGCGGCATCACCTCTCATGCGGCGGTCATCGGGCGCGGTTTGGGCCTGCCCTGCGCGGTGGGGGTCACAGGGCTGATCTTCGACATGAAGGAGCAGCTGCTGCGCACCCGCGATGGCCGGGTGTTCCGCGCCGGCGACATCGTCACCGTCGATGGCACCAACGGCGATATCCTGGCCGGAGAGGCGCCGCTGCACGAGGCCGCGCAGGATGACGCCTTCCAGGCGATGATGACCTGGGCCGAGGAATATTGCGACATCGGCATCCGCGCCAATGCCGACACCCCCGCCGATGCCGAGGTCGCCCGCCGCTTCAACGCCCAGGGCATCGGCCTGTGCCGGACCGAGCACATGTTCTTCGATCCCGGTCGCCTGACCGTGATGCGGGAGATGATCTTTGCCCGCGAAGGCGCCGACCGCGCGGCGGCCCTGGAACGCCTCCTGCCCATGCAGCGGGCCGACTTCATCAAGCTTTTCAATATCATGCAGGGGCGCCCGGTCTGCATTCGGCTGTTCGATCCGCCGCTGCACGAATTCCTGCCCGCCGACCGGGCCGGGATGCGCGAGCTGGCCGAGGCGCTCTCCATGCCGCTTTCGGATGTGACCCGGCGGGTCGAGGCGCTGTCGGAATACAACCCCATGCTGGGGATGCGCGGCGTGCGTTTGGGCATCACCATGCCCGAGATCTACGACATGCAGGCCCGCGCCATCTTCGAGGCGACGCTGGAGGCCAGCCGAAATGGCGCCCCCGTGGTGCCCGAGATCATGATCCCGCTGGTCTCGGCCAAGCGCGAGGTCGAGATGGTCAAGAAACGCATTGATGCGGTCGCCGCCGCCGTCAAGATGGAGACCGGGCGCGACTTTACCTACCGCCTTGGCGTCATGGTCGAGACCCCGCGTGCCGCCCTGCGCGCCGGAGAGATCGCCCCCCATGCCGCCTTCCTGTCCTTCGGCACCAACGACCTCACGCAGATGACCTACGGGCTGTCGCGCGATGACGCCGGCAAGTTCATGTCGGAATACGTGAAGCAGGGTGTCTACCGCGAGGATCCGTTCCACACGCTCGACACCGAGGGGGTCGGAGAACTGCTCATGATCGGGGCAGAGCGGGGGCGTGCGGCACGGCCTGACCTGACGTTATCTATTTGCGGCGAGCATGGCGGAAATGCCGAATCAATCGCTTTCTGCCGCGACGTGGGATTCGATTATGTGTCCTGTTCGCCCTTCCGGGTTCCGGTCGCACGGCTGGCTGCGGCGCAATTGCGCATCCGTCCGACCCTGCCGCCGAGGGCTCTGAAAACCTCCTGAACACAGGTGTTTGCCGGTTCCGATCCGGGATCGGTTTAACCCGCTGGCAGCAAACTGCCGCCAAAAAAGACCCCTCGGGGTGGACGGTCCCGTAACATTTCGCTAGGGAACCGGGCCGGTCGAGATTGGCGCAAGCCCAAATCCACGAGGGACAGACGATGAAATTTGCTGCTGCGTTGTTGGCATCATTCATGATGCTTGCCGTTCCCGCGTGGGCGGACAACCCGATGACGGACGCGATGCAGGTGGAAACGCAGGGGCTGAAATCCGTGTCGAGCAGCAAGCTTGCCGCGATGTTCCAGGCGCCGCGCACCTCCGGTCTTGGCATCACCTACAGCCGGGACTGGCTTGCCAAGCAGCCCAAGGGCTCGGGCGGCGACCAGTTCAAGTGCCTGGCCGAGGCGCTCTACTTCGAGGCCCGCGGCGAAAGCGTCGAGGGGCAGTTCGCGGTGGCCGAGGTCATCATGAACCGCGTCGACAGCCAGAACTTCCCCGACAGCGTTTGCGGCGTTGTCCACCAGGGCACAGGCCGCAAGTTCGCCTGCCAGTTCACCTACACCTGCGACGGCCTGGCCGAGACCATCTCGGAGCCCTCGGCCTACGCCCGGGTGGCCAAGGTGGCCGCGTTGATGCTGGAGGGCGCGCCGAGGCCTCTGACAAATGGGGCGACCTTCTACCACACGCTCCACGTCAAGCCGGGATGGTCCAAGAGGTTCACACATACGGCGACAATCGGGGTCCACGAATTCTACCGAAGACCCACCCAGCTTACCCAGAACTAGATCCACCCAACCACGTGCAATCCGGCACGTTTCGCAAAGGGCCCAGGCGGGCCCTTTTTCCATTTCCGGGGGGCGGATGTTTCCGATCGTGACGGAAGTTCGGTCCGGAATGTCTCTTTTCGCGGGGCGGGTGCTTTGCCTTTCGGGCCAAGCTGCGTCATGTAGGCCGCAAGAATTCCGGGGGAAGCATGAGCGACCAGATTACCCAGGCCTTCGGCCACCCGATCGAGCGATCCGAGGCCCTGAGCGGCGACACGCCGGCGGACCGCATTTCCCTGCGCGACTATCCCGTCGAGGTCGAGATCGGCGCCTTCCAGCAGGAACGCGGCCACCGCCAGCGGCTGCGCTTCAACATCGTGGTCGAGGTCCGTCACGATCCCGGCCCGCTGGAGGATGACGTCGACCGGATCCTGTCCTACGACAAGGTGACCGAGGCCATCGCCGCAGAGCTTGCCGCCGAGCGGCTGAACCTGCTGGAAACCCTGGCCGAGCGCATCGCCGCCCGCATCCTGGCCGAGCCCATGGCGCAGCGCGCCTTCATCCGGATCGAGAAGCTGGATCGCGGCCCCGGCGCCCTGGGGGTCGAGATCGTGCGTGCGCGTGGCGATGCGCTGCCCCAGCTTGAGGAAGAGCAGCTGAAGGGCATTCCCCATCCGCTGGTCGTCTTCCTGGGGGCCGGGGCCGCTGCCTCGGCGCATCTGCCGACCTGGCTTGACCAGCTGGAGCGGGCAGGGCGCCCGGTGATCCTGACCTGCGGGCGCGGCGCCGTGGTGCCGCCCCAGGCGCCCTCTGCACCGGTGCAGCGCCGGATCGACCTGCTGGCCATCGAACAGGCGGCCTGGCTTCTGGCGGCCCGGGATCGCCGCTGCGTGGTCGTCAACACCCGGACCGAGATCGACTGGGCGATGAAGCAGCGCCAGCTTTGCCTCTGGGCGCCCTCGAAGATCGTGCTGGACGCCGCCGGGGATCGCCCCGATGCGGTGGGTGACGGCACCGGGCTGGCCCGCTGGTTCGCGGGGCAGATGCAGGCCTCGGGTCTGCTGCTGATCGGCGCCGAGGCCGAGGCACCCGAGGGCGTGTCGCTGCTGAAGGTGTCGGCCGATACGCCGGTGCTGCCGCTGCCCTGAAGGATGCTCTCATGACCAAGGTCTATTACCGCCCGATCCCGCAGGGGGGCCTTCCCCGTCCCGAAGGGGCGCTGCCGCTCTGTGGCGGCCCGCTGTGGTTCACCCATGTCGAACGGCTGACGCGGGAGGGGGCGCAGGTCCTGCCCGCCGATCAGCTGCCCGAGGACTGGCAGCGCCGCATCTGCCGCCCGCGCCCCGCGATTGCCGGCCTGTCGCTGGATGTGCCCCGGGTGATGGGCATCCTGAACGTGACGCCCGACAGTTTCTCGGACGGGGGCAGCCACGATGCGCCGGACGCGGCCCTTGCCCATGCCCGGGCGATGATTGCCGCCGGGGCCGACATGATCGACGTGGGCGGCGAAAGCACCCGCCCCGGATCCGCCGAGGTCCCGGTGGCGGAAGAGATCGCCCGCACCGCGCCGGCCATCGAACGGATCGCGCCGCTGGGCGTGCCGATCTCCATCGACACCCGAAAGGCCGGGGTGGCGAAGGCCGCGCTGGCCGCCGGGGGCCAGCTGATCAACGATGTTTCGGGCTTTGCCTTCGATCCCGCGCTGGCGCCGCTGGCTGCCGCGCTGGCCGCACCGGTCTGCGTCATGCATATGCGCCGCGCCCCCGAGGACATGCATATCGACCCGCAGTTCGACAACGCGCTGCTGGACACCTATGACGAGCTGGCCGAGCGCATCGACGCGGTCGAGGCCGCCGGCATTCCCCGCGCCCGCATCCTGGCCGATCCGGGCATCGGCTTTGCCAAGGACGTCGGCCACAACCTGCAGATCCTGAACCGGCTGTCGCTGTTCCACGGGCTGGGCTGCGCCATTCTGCTGGGGGTGTCGCGCAAGCGCTTCATCGGCACCGTGGGCCAGACCACCACGCCGAGCGAGCGTGATCCCGGCTCCATCGCCGTGGCGCTGGCGGGGATTGCCCAGGGGGTGCAGATGGTGCGGGTCCACGATGTCGCGGGCACCGCGCAGGCGATCCGGCTGTGGCAGGCGGTGCAGGCGGGGCGGGCCTGAGGCCCGCCTTCGGGCCTAGCGTCCGTCCGCCAGCGTCAGCGCCAGCCCGTCGACCACGGCGGTAAAGGCCTCGGAGGTCTCGATCCGCGCTTCGGGGCAGAGGGTGCGGGCCACGTCGCCCACCATCCGCATCAGGCTGGAGCCGCCGACCAGGATCACCGCATCGACCTGCGCGGGGCTCATCCCCGCCATCTCCAGCGTCTCGGCGGCAGCCTTCAGCAGGGCATTGCGCGCATCTTCCAGCGCCGCGGCCAGCGTGCCGGGGGTGACAGGGGCGCCCAGGCCGCGCTTGATCATCGTCATGCGGATCATCGCCTCGCCGCCCTCAAGGCCATTGGCGCGGATCTTGCCCTTTTCCACCGCGAAGGCCAGCTCGTGGCCCAGTTCGTGCTCCAGCACCTCCGCAAGGCGCGCGACCTTCTCGGGCTCCACCGCGTCGCGCAGCAGATGTGCCACGGCGCGGCGGGTCTCGGGGGTGTAGAGGAAGGGGATCTTGGCCCAGGTCGACAGGTCGGCATAGACCGCCACCGGCATCGGCAGCAGGCCCGCGCCCATCTCTCGCTTCAGCTGGCCGCCATGGCCCAGCAGCGGCATGGCATGGGACAGCGAGATCGCGCTGTCGAAATCGGTGCCGCCCAGCCGGATGCCGTGGCTGGCCAGGACCTCGATCCCCGAGTCGCCGGTGCGGAACAGCGTGAAGTCCGAGGTGCCGCCGCCGATATCGACCACCAGCCCGACCTCTCCGGGATGCCCGGTGCCGAGCGAGGCGCGCGCGGCGGCCTCGGGTTCATTGAGGAAAGAGATATCGGTGAAGCCGGCGGCCTCGTAGCAGCCGCGCAGGTCGGCCTCGGCCTGGGCATCGCGCGCCGGATCGGCCGAGTGGAAATGCACCGGCCGCCCCGACAGCACGCCCGAGACCTTGCGCCCCAGCTCCGCCTCGGCGCGTTCGCGCAGGCGGAACAGGAAGGCGGTGACCACGTCGGACAGGGTCTGGCGCTTGCCGCCGATCAGGCGTTTCTCATGGAAGAGGGGGGTGCCGAGGACGCTTTTCAGCGCCCGCATGTAACGCCCGTCCTCGCCCTCGATCAGGGCATGGCCAGCGGCCTCGCCGATCAGCATCCGACCGCCCCCGGTGGGGAAGAAGACGGCCGTGGGCAGGGTCTCTGCACCGTCCTCGATGGGCAGGCGGCGAAGCTGCCCGTTCTCGACCACGGCCGCAGCCGAGTTGGAGGTCCCGAAATCCACGCCCAGCGTCACTGCGTCCATGCCGACTCTCCCTGTCCAGAAAGTCGGAGTTCCTAGTGCGCCGGGCGGGAAGCTGCAAGACCGCTCAGCTCAGAACGAAATTCACGGCCTTCGGCGGTTCGGGCAGCTCGGTATCGCCAAGGGCGCGGCGCATCGAAATTTCCACCGTGGTGGCATAGGCCGAGAGCGGCAGCGCGTTCAGCTGGCCCGAGAAGGGCTCTTCCAGCTCCTCGGCGAGGGCATCGAGGCCGAAGAAGGCATAGGCCACCAGCGCAGAGACGAAGGGCGCCACCCAGCCCAGCGTGTCGACGAAGCCGACCGGCAGGATGGTGCAGTAGATATAGGCGGTGCGGTGCAGAAGCAGCGTGTAGGCGAAGGGGACGGGCGTGTTGGCCAGCCGCTCGCAGCCCAGCAGGGCGGCGTTCATGCGATTGAGGCTTTCATGCAGCACCAGCGCCTGCACATGGCTGAGCCGGCCCTGGGTCTCCAGCTTGGAGAGGACGCGGGTGGCCTCGGCCAGAGCGTCGTCGGCGCTTTTCGCCTCGGGCTTGCCGCGCAGCTGGCTGCCCGAGCGGCGGGCGAAATCGACCAGGGAAAGCAGCAGCTGGCGGCGCTCCGGCGTGCCCTCCAGCACGACCGACTGGCGCTGGATGTCGCGGGCGGTCTGGATCATCAGCCCCCAGAGCTTGCGCGCCTCCCACCAGCGGTCGTAGCAGGCGCCGTTGCGGAAGCTGAGGAAGATCGACAGTGCGACCCCGATCAGGCTGAAGGGCGTCGGATCCAGCCCCGGCACGACCCCGTCGAGGTTGCGGTGCGCCCAGACCACGGCGATCCCGATCAGGAAGATCGCGGTGACCTGCATCCAGATTCGCTGGATGACCGATCCCTTGAGGACGAAAAACAGCCCGAGCATGCTGGGTCGCTTGCGGAGGATCACGAAAAAGCCCTTTCGTTTCTGCCCGCTACCCCATTGGCCGGGCTGACAAGGTGCGACGGTTAGCCCCATGCCCGGGCCCCGGCAAGGAGCAACTGCGTGACCGCAGGCTTGCAGGAATTGCACACCCCGGGAGCGATCCCGGAGCTTAAGAAAAAGGCCTTTCGCGGGGCGCACATCCCTGGCGCGAGCGGACCGCCCCGGGCGCTGCCGGTCGCGGCCTGTCCAGTCGGCGCGGGAAACGGAAAAGGCCCTGCCGCAAGCGGCAGGGCCTTCCGTGAAACCGGGTCCCGAAGGGATCAGTTCTTCGACTTGTCGACCATCTTGCCGGCGGTGATCCAGGGCATCATGCCGCGCAGCTTGTTGCCGGTTTCCTCGATCAGGTGCTCGTCGTTGGCACGGCGCGAGGCTTTCAGGGTCGGCTGGCCAACGGCGTTTTCCAGCATGAAGTCGCGAACGAACTTGCCCTGCTGGATGTCGGTCAGGACTTCCTTCATCGCCTTCTTGGTCTGCTCGTAGGGCAGGATGCGCGGGCCGGTGACGTACTGGCCGTACTCGGCAGTGTTGGAGATCGAGTAGTCCATGTTGGCGATGCCGCCTTCATAGATCAGGTCGACGATCAGCTTCACCTCGTGCAGGCACTCGAAGTAGGCCATTTCCGGGGCGTAGCCGGCTTCGACCAGGGTCTCGAAACCGCAACGGATCAGCTCGACCAGGCCACCGCACAGGACGGCCTGTTCGCCGAACAGGTCGGTTTCGCATTCTTCGCGGAAGGTGGTCTCGATGATGCCCGAGCGGCCGCCACCGATGGCAGAGCAGTAGGACAGGCCGATTTCCAGCGCCTTGCCGGTCGCGTCCTTCTCGACGGCCACCAGGCAGGGCACGCCGCCGCCCTTGGTGTATTCGCCGCGCACGGTGTGGCCCGGGCCCTTCGGCGCCATCATGATGACGTCGACGCCTTCGGGCGCCTCGATCAGGCCGAAGTGGACGTTCAGGCCGTGGGCGAAGGCGATGGCCGCGCCGGGCTTGAGGTTGTCCTTGACGTATTTCTTGTAGGTCTCGGCCTGCAGTTCATCGGGCATGGTGAACATGATCAGGTCGCACCAGGCGGCGGCTTCGGCGATGCCCATCACGGCCAGGCCTTCGGCTTCGGCCTTCTTGGCCGAGGCAGAGCCCTCGCGCAGCGCGACGACGACGTTCTTGGCACCCGAGTCGCGCAGGTTCAGCGCGTGGGCATGACCCTGGGAACCGTAGCCCAGGATGGCGACCTTCATGTCCTTGATCAGGTTGATGTCGCAGTCGCGATCGTAATAGACACGCATGTCTTTCTCCTTCTCTGTTGCCCTCAACATACGGGTCCTGCGGCGGTGTTCTTTGCAGAACTTGCATTTGTTGGCCCTTTTGTGAGATTTCTATTCCGTATTTTTGGAAAGATGAAATGGCTATTCTGGACGACACGGACCGGCGCATTTTGCGGCAGTTGCAGGCGGATCCGCACGCCTCTTCGGCACAGATCGCGGAACGGGCGGGGCTTGCCCCCGCGACCTGCTGGCGCCGGATCGAGAAACTGCAGGAGGCGGGGATCATCCGCGGCACGCGCGCCCGGATCGACTGGCGCGCGCTTGGCTACACGGTCGAGGTCTCGCTGCGGGTAACGCTGGACAAGTCGGTGCCGCGGGCCTTCGATGAATTCGCCGCCCGGGCGCGCCAGATCCCCGAAGTGCTGGAGATCCAGACCTTCCTCGGTCAGGTCGATGTGCGGCTGGGGCTGATCGCGCGGGATCTGGCGCATTACCAGCAGATCTATCGTGAACGCATCCTGCATCTGCCCCATGTCACGGACCTGGATGCGCTGATGCATATCGCGCGCATCAAGTACGACGAAAGCCTGCCGATATGATCGAGCTCGATACCATCGACCGCAAGATCCTGCGCGCCCTGGCCGAGGACGCGACGCAAAGCGCCGGTGCGCTCGGACGCCGCTTCGGGCTGTCCCAGCCCGCCACCTGGCGCCGCATCCGCCGTTTGGAGGAGGCCGGCGCCATCGCCGGGCGCCAGCTGGATCTGGACTTCGCCGCGCTCGGCTTCGGCGTCACGGTCTTCCTGGGCATCAAGCTTGCCGCCAAGGGCCGGGTCTCGCTGGAGGATTTCGAACGCGCCATCATGGCCATCCCCGAGGTCCAGACGGTCGAACACATCCTGGGCGCCTACGACTATCGCCTGCGTGTCACAGCCCGCGACATTGCCGATTTCGAACGCGTCCTGCGCCGCCGCATCATGACGCTGCCGGGCGTCGGCAGCGTCGATGCCAACGTCATGCTGACCGAGGAGCGCCTGCCGGGCCCCCTCGGCTGATTTCATCTTTCCTCAAATATGGCGGGGGAATCGGCCGCAGGCCGATGGGGGCAGAGCCCCCTTACCCCTTCGCCCCCAGGCCCATCTGCATCAGCACCTTGCGCACCGGCGCTGCGGAATAAAGCGCGGAAAGCCCCGCTGCCCGCAGATCGCGCAGCGGCTGCGCCGAGACCTGGCTGGCCCGGTTCAGCATGTCGATGCCGGCGGCGCGGATCTGGACCTCGCGGTGGCGGGCCTGGTGGAAGCGCTCCAGCATGGCGACACTGCCGAGGCCGGCGCGATCCTTCAGTGCCAGATCCCGCAGCACCCGAATGTCGCCCAGCGACATGTTCAGCCCCTGCGCACCGATCGGGGGCACCACATGGGCGGCCTCGGCGATCAGCGCCAGCCGCTGCCCGGCCATGCGCTCGGCCACCTGGTTGATGATCGGCCAGACCGAACGGCGGGTCTCCAGCTTCAGCGGGCCCAGGATCCCGGTGCTCCGGCGCAGCATCTCGGCCTCGAAATCCTCCACGTCCATGGCGGCCAGCTCCTGCACTCGCGCGCCGTCTTCCATCCAGACGATGGCCGAGGAGGGGCGGCCCTCGAAATCGGGCAGGGGCACAAGGGTGAAGGGCCCGCCGCTGCGGTGCACCTCGGTCGAGACGTTCTGATGCGGGATCGGATGGGTGACCGCGAAGGCCAGGGCCTTCTGGCCGTAGCGGCGCGTCTTCACGCCGATTCCGGCGGCCTGACGCATCGGCGAATTGCGCCCGTCGGCGGCGATCACCAGTCTGCAGCGCAGCTTGCTGCCATCGCTCAGCCCCACCATGGCCTCGGCCTCGCGGGTGAAGAGGGTCTTCGTCCCGATCCCGGCGCGGAAGGTGACCGAGGGCAGAGCCTCCAGCCGCGCCAGCATCTCGCGGCGCAGCAGCCAGTTCGGCAGGTTCCACCCGAAGGGCAGATCCGAGATGTCGGAGGCGTTGAAATCCTTGATGATGCGGGCCTCTGGCTCGGGGCCGCCGGCATCGACGATGCGCATGATCTGCAGTGGCGCGGCATGGGGGGCCAGGACCTCCCACAGGCCGGCCTCTTCCATCAGGGCGCGGGCCGGTTGCAGGAAGGCGGTGGTGCGCAGGTCCGATCCCGCGGCCTCGCGCAGGGTGACCGGGGGGGTGGGGTCGAGGCAGAGCACCTTGAACCCTTCCGCGCCGAAGATGCAGGCCGCCGCCAGACCGGCGACGCCCCCGCCCGAGATCACGATATCGTAGCGTTCATCCATGGTCCGGTTCTCCTGCGGTGGGCTGCTTCCCGGCAGGTTCTAGGCCGACGGGCAGGCGGGGGAAAGGCCCCGCGCGCCACCTGCGACAGTTCAGTCGCCCAGGGTCAGCAGGATCAGGATGACGAACATCACCGGCGTCAGCAGGACGGCGGTCAGGCCCAGGGCCACCAGGCCCCAGATCTTCACCGCCACGACCAGCAGCGTCAGCACGGCGATCAGGGCGTAATAGATGTTGCCGTGAAAGTCGCGCGCCAGGTCCCGGGCCATCCAGCCGATGACGGGGATCTTGTAGAACCAGCCCTTCGGGGCGGCGGGGGGTGCGGACATGTGAGCCTCCTGTTGTCACGTTCCGGCGCAGATGGAGTGTGCCATGCGCACGGTCAAGGCGACAAGCTGTCCCGTTCCGCCACTTTCAGACGAGTTGCGCCAGAAAACCGCTCAGGTCATCGGTGTGGTGGTGGATATGCGCCGCCGGGGCGGCTTCGGGGGCGACATGGACGCAGCGCAGGCCCATGGCATGGGGCACGGCCAGGTTGCGGGCATCGTCCTCGAACATGGCGCCCCTGGAGCGGTCGAACCCGTCCAGGCCGAAGACCGTCTCGAAGGCGGCATGATCGGGCTTGGGCAGGTAGTTGCCGTGCTCGACCCCGTAGATCGCATCGAACAGGCCGCTCAGGCCGCGCGCCTCCAGCACCCGTTCCGCATAGGGCGCGGAACCGTTGGTATAGACGATGCGGCGACCGGGCAGGGCGCGGATATGGGCGGCCAGCTCCGGATCGGGGCGCAGCGGGCTCATGTCGATGTCATGCACCTCGACCAGATAGGGGCCGGGATCGACGTCGTGTTCGCGCATCAAACCGGCCAGCGTGGTGCCGTGATCGCGCCAGTAGGCGGCGCGCAGCCGGTCGGCCTCGGCGTGATCGACCTTGAGCGTGTCCATCACCCAGCGGGTCATGCGCACCTCGATTTGATCGAAAAGCCGCGCCTCGGGCGGATAAAGGGTGTTATCGAGGTCGAAGACCCAGGTGGTGACGTGAGAGAAGGATTGCTGAAGCATGGCGCGGACGCTAGTGCGCGGCTTCGTCCGGCGCAAGCGGGCGACAGCACCGGCCCTGCGGAAACCACGCGGTTCCCGGGCGCTTGCCATGAGGAATCGCGCCGCCTAATCTGCGCGGACTTGTTAAGGAGGCCCTGCATGGCCAGCAAACCCGCCCAGGGCGACGCCTATTCGCTGATCCTCGAAGCCATTGACGTCGGTGTCTACCGCCCCGGCGACCGGCTGGTGGAAAGCGAGCTGGCCGAGCGTTTCGGCGTCTCGCGCACCCCGATCCGCGAAGCCCTGCAACGGCTGGAAACCCAGGCGCTGCTGACCCGCGACGGACGTTCGCTGATCGTGGCATCGCTGGATCACAACCAGCTTTCGGAGCTTTACGTCGTGCGCGCCGAGCTGGAGGCGCTGGCCGCGCGCCTGGCCGCGCGCCATGCCTCTGCCGAAGAGGTGCGGGTGCTTCAGGACATGGTGCAGGACGACCGCAAGCTGATGGACGACCCCTCGGCGCTGGCGCGGGCGAACCGGCGCTTCCACCACCAGATCCACCTGGCGTCCCACAACCGCTTCCTGGTGCAGCAGCTTGACCTGGTGCACCGCTCCATGGCGCTGCTGGCGACGACCTCGCTGGCGGCGGAAGGGCGTGGCGGCGATGCGCTGGCCGAACATGACGCCATCGTGCGTGCCATTGCCGCCCATGACGAGGCCAAGGCCGCCGAGGCGCTGCGCACCCATATCTCCAAGGCGTTCATGACCCGGCTCAAGCTGGATGCCGCGCGGGTCGAGGGTTCTCTCTAGGATTTGCGCTTGGGCTGGGCATGGCCGTGGCTGGTCTTGTCCCAGTAGAACGGGTTCACCACCATTTCCCAGGCAGCCTTGTAGCAGGCCAGGCAGCCCAGCGGGAAATAGAACGAGATCGTCGGAACCCAGGGCCAGAGGTGGCGGTGCAGCGCTCCGCGCGTCGCCACCAGGCCCAGCAGGATGTTCACCGCCCCCGCCGCGAAGAACAGCAGGGCCAGCGCGACCAGCCAGGAATGGGCGACATGCTGTGACAGCGGATGCGGCAGGCCCAGCACGATCAGCCAGGACGACCACAGCAGCGGTGCCAGCAGGAACTGGGAGATCGCGGCGGTGAAATGCATCTGGAAGCCCAGGAAACGCCAGGGGCCCAGATCGCGCAGCAGCGCGACGGGCCGGCGCATGTGCACCAGATAGGTCACGATATAGCCCTTCAGCCAGCGCGAGCGCTGTTTCACCCAAGGGTAGGCGCGGCAGTTGGCCTCTTCCCAGGTGGTGGTATCCAGGATTTCGGTCCGGTAGCCGCGCCGGGCCAGGCGGATGCCCAGGTCGGCATCCTCGGTGACGTTGTGGGCGTCCCAGCGACCGATCCGCTCCAGCACGTTGCGGCGCATGTAAAGCGTGGTGCCCCCGAGCGGGATCGGCAGGCCCAGCTTTTCCATGCCGGGCAGGACCAGACGGAACCAGCTGTTGTATTCGATGGCGAAGCAGCGGGCGATCCAGTTCTGGCGGCTGTTGAAATAATCGAGCGCGCCCTGCAGGCAGACCATTTCGGGCGGGGCATCGGCAAAGCGCCGCGCCACCCGGTAAAGCTGGTCGGGCTCGGGCCGGTCCTCGGCGTCGAAGATGCCGACGATCTCTCCGTGGCAGAAATCCAGCGCGTAGTTCATCGCCCGGGGCTTGGTCTGGGGGGCACCGCGGGGCACCACGACGACCCGCATCCAGCTGGGCAGGGCGATCGCGGCGACGGTGTCCTGGGTCACCTGGTCGGCCTCTTCCAGGCACAGCAGCACGTCCAGCCGGTCACGCGGATAGTCCAGCCGTTGCAGGTTGGCGATCAGGGTGCCGGCGATGTCGCGTTCCCGGAACATCGGCACCAGCACCGAGATATGCGGCAGCGGGCCCTCGGCCCGGGGCAGGAGGGGCGGCGGCGGGTGGAACAGCTGGGCCAGCGCGGCGCCGGTCTTCAGCAGGATGGCGAAGATCAGCGTCAGCGTCGCCCAGGCGAACAGCAGCAGGAAGGCGGCATGGGGAAAAAGCAGCGTCAGCAGCGCCGCCAGCGCGCCCAGCCCGCTGAGCCAGAGCAGCCGGGTGCCGGTCTGGCCCCAGCCGCGGCAGCTTTCTGAAAGCGGCACGCGGGCCGACATCGCCGCCGTCAGCTCGGTCCGGGCGCGGCTGGCGACCAGGGCCTGGATCGCGGCGCGCGGCGCCAGTACCGGACGCAGCGCCAGGCGATGCTTCTCGCGCAGCGCGAAAGAGATCCGGGCGGCCATCTCGGCAAAGCCCTCGGGGCGGGCGGTGGCGATGATCAGCACCCCCTGATCCAGCTGCCAGGGCACGATCTGCAGACCCAGGCAGAACCCCGGGTCAAGCAGGTCGGCCAGTTCCGGATCGGGCGGATCCTCTGAAAGGTCGATGCAGCGCATGCCGAAATAGCCGCCCAGAAGGTCCAGCAGGTGGTCTTCGGTGATGCGGCCTTCGGCATGGGCACGGCGCAGCCCCTCGACCAGCTCGGCCGAGACGGGCGCCCGCCCGAGGAAGGGGGCGGCGGCCTCCTCCAGCGCGCCGCCGCTGCGCGGCAGGCCATGGGCATAGACCAGGGGGCCGGATTCGGCCGCCTTCGAGCGTCCCGGCCGATGCAGTTCCGCCACCCCGTGCCCTCCCTTCTGGATCCGGCGGGGACAGGAGTGACAGGGCTTGGTTAATCGAGGCTTAACTTATTGTTAAAGAAGTCTTAATGCGGAAGGTCGCCGTTAACCACCTGCCAAATGCAAACGGCCCGCCAAAGGGCGGGCCGTTGCGACACATCGGAAGGTGTCCGGGTCAGGCGACCTTTTCCATCGAGGCGGCGAAGCGCTCGAACAGGTAGAAGCTGTCCTGCGGGCCCGGAGAGGCCTCGGGGTGGTGCTGCACCGAGAACACCGGGCGGTCGGTCATGCGGATGCCGCAGTTCGAGCCGTCGAACAGGCTGACGTGGCTTTCCACGACGCCCTCGGGCAGGGTCTGGCTGTCCACCGCGAAACCATGGTTCATCGAGGTGATCTCGACCTTGCCGGTTTCCAGTTCCTTCACCGGGTGGTTGGCGCCGTGGTGACCGTGGTTCATTTTCACGGTCTTGGCGCCAAGCGCCAGCGCCAGCATCTGGTGGCCGAGGCAGATGCCGAAGATCGGCAGGTCGGTCTTGTCCAGCACGCCGCGGATCATCGGCACGGCATATTCGCCGGTCGCCGCCGGGTCGCCCGGGCCGTTCGACAGGAAGACGCCGTCGGGATTGTGGGCCAGCACGTCCTCAAGCGTCGCGGTGGCGGGCAGCACGGTCACGTCGCAGCCGGCCGAGGCCAGGCAGCGCAGGATGTTGCGCTTGGCGCCGTAATCTACGGCGACGACCTTGTGGCGCGGCGCCTCCTGCTTGGGGAAGCCGCCCGGCCAGGCCCAACGCATCTCGTCCCAGCGGTAGGACTGGGCGCAGGTGACGTCCTTGGCCAGGTCCAGCCCGACCAGGCCCTTGAAGCCGCGTGCCCGCGCGACCAGGGCCTCGACGTCGAAATTGCCTTCGGGATCATGGGCCAGGGCCGCGTGCGGCGCGCCGCGGGCGCGGATGGCACGGGTCAGGCGGCGGGTGTCGATGCCGCCGATGGCGATCCGGCCCCGGGCCGCCAGCCAGTCGCCCAGCTCTCCGGCCGAGCGCCAGTTCGACGGGGTGGTCGGGTCCCACTTCACCACCATGCCGGCCGCCACCGGGTCCAGCGTCTCGTCATCTTCCGCGTTCACGCCGGTGTTGCCGATGTGGGGGAAGGTGAAGGTGACGATCTGGCCCGCGTAGGAGGGATCGGTCATGATCTCCTGGTAGCCGGTCATCGCGGTGTTGAAGCAGAGCTCCGCCTCGGTCACGCCGACGGCTCCGAAGCCCTTGCCATAGAAGATCGTGCCATCGGCAAGCGCGAGGCAGGCGGTCGGTTTCTGTCCTTGGGAAAGGGGCATGGGGGCGACTCTTCTCTGATCTGGGCAAATTGGCGCATACCTATTGGGCACGGCGGAAAGGGTCAAGGCCCGCAGGAGCAAAGGCAGGCCGGCCTTGCGCCTTGCGCAGGGCGGGAGTATCTGCACCCCTTCCGGCAGGAGGTCCGGCCTGCGCGGCGCTTGTTGCAAGACAGACGTTCGTATAAGGTCGGCACCTGCAATCAACTCAAGGGTAGAGGCGAGATGCAACTCAGGGACCAAGTCAACGCCGCGATCAAGCAGGCGATGAAGGACCGTGCCACGAACAGGCTCTGCACCCTGCGGCTGATCAATGCCGCCATCAAGGATCGCGACATTGCCGCGCGGGGAGAGGGCAACGAGGACGGGGTCGGCGAGGACGAAGTGCTCGCGATCCTGGGCAAGATGACCAAGCAGCGCCAGGAAAGCGCGCGCGCCTACGAAGAGGGTGGGCGTCTGGATCTGGCCGAGCAGGAGCTTGGCGAGATCAAGGTGATCGAGGAATTCCTGCCGCGCCAGCTTTCCGAGGACGAGGTGCAGGCCGCCATCGAGGAAGCGATCTCCTCCACCGGCGCCAGCTCGATCCGCGACATGGGCAAGATCATGGCGCATCTGAAGACGAAATATACCGGCCAGATGGATTTCGGCGCGGCCGGCGCCCGGGTGAAAAAGCGCTTCGCCGCCTGATCCCGCCATCCCATTGCCTGAAGCGGCCCTCCGGAGAGATCCGGGGGGCCTTTTTCATGGCGTTCAGGGCTGGACTTCGCGCCGGCGCATCGGCATCCGGTCGATGGTCTCGACCAGCCGCTCGACGCTCAGCGGCGTGCGCTCGGTGATCTTGATGCCGCCGTCCTTGCCCACCAGCATGACGGTAAAGCCCTGCGGATCCAGGCGTTTGCGCAGTGCGCCCCCGGCGGCGGGATCGGTGTCGCTCAGCACGACGATGTCGCGCTCCTGCAGGGCGGGCTGGGCGGCCTCCAGCAGCGCGCGCTGCTCCCGGTAGGCGGGATCGCTTTCCGAGGGGGCAAAGATCAGCACCGGGCGCTTCTGCCATCGCATCGGGTCAAGGTCCCGGGCTGCGGGCGGAAGCGGGCGGAACAGGGCCTCGGCGGCGGCCGGAAGCGCCATCGGGAACAGCAGGCCGGCGCTCAGCAGCGCCAGGGCGGGACGGGTCCGTCGGATGGTCATGAAGATCTCCTCTGTCACTCCTCCTGCTACGCGGATCCTGGCGCACCGGATCACTTTGCCGGCAGTTTCCGGCGCAGCTCCTGCGCCAGGGCGCGGCGTTCCGCCGGGCTCAGGAAGGCGCCGATTTCCACCCTGCGTCCGCCACCGCGCAGCGTCAGGTAGTCGGGTACCGGCCCGCCGGTGGCATGCAGGCGCAGCTCCAGCCAGAACGGATCGCCCTGCCACTGCGCCCGTCTGTCTCCCGGTCCCAGCCGCTGCAACCGCCAGAGCCCGGGCCTGGTCTCCAGCACCTCGCGGATCTCGCGGTCCCGGGCATTGCGCCGCAATCCCCACCACAGCCCCGCCAGCGCCAGTCCCAGAAAGGGCAGCAGCCCCCAGAGCGCCCCGGTCCCCAGCACCCCCGCCAGGGGCAGCAGCCCCAGCCCGGCAAATCCGGCGATCACCCGCGCGAATCCCCGCCGCGACAGCGCCTGATGCGGCCACAGCTCCAGCCGGTCGGGGGCGCTCCAGCGGTAGGGCATGGTTTCATCTTTCTCCAAATATGCCCGCCGGAGGCGTTCCGGGCCCGTCCCCGCCCTTTCATCTTTCCCCAAATACGGCCGCCGGAGGCGGTCCTGCCCGCGCCGCAAGCAAAAGGGCGCCCCCGGGTGGACGCCCTTCACGCCTTGCTCATGCGCGGCCCTTAATGGGCATGGGCGTGATCCCAGTCCTCGGGTTTCGGCAGCTCCTCGAAGGTATGCTCGGGCGGCGGGCAGGGCAGGGTCCATTCCAGCGTGTCGGCATATTCGTTCCAGTAGTTGTTCTGCGTCACCTTCGCGCCCCGCAACAGCGACCAGAACACGATGCCGAAGAAGAACAGGAAGCTCGCGAAGCTGATGAAGGCCCCGATCGAGGACCAGAAGTTCCACAGTGCAAAGCCTTCCGGATAGTCGATGTAGCGGCGCGGCATCCCCTGGCGGCCCAGGAAGTGCTGCGGGAAGAAGGTCAGGTTCGCCCCGATGAACATCATCCAGAAATGCAGCTTGCCCGCCCATTCCGGGTACTGCCGCCCGGTCATCTTGCCGAACCAGAAGTAGATCCCGGCGAAGATCGCGAAGACCGCGCCCAGCGACATCACGTAGTGGAAATGTGCCACCACGTAGTAGGTATCGTGATAGGCCCGATCCACCGCCGCCTGGCTCAGAACCACGCCGGTGACGCCGCCGACGGTGAAGAGGAACAGGAAGCCGAAGGCCCAGAGCATCGGCGTCTTGAACTCGATCGAGCCCTGCCACATCGTCGCGATCCAGCTGAAGACCTTCACGCCGGTGGGCACCGCGATCACCATGGTGGCCAGCATGAAATAGCTCTGCTGCGTCAGCGAAAGGCCCACGGTGTACATGTGATGCGCCCAGACCACGAAGCCCAGCACGCCGATGGCGATGATCGCCAGCACCATCGGCAGGTAGCCGAAGATCGGCTTGCGCGAGAAGGTCGCGATGACGTGGCTGATGATCCCGAAGCCCGGCAGGATGATGATGTAGACCTCCGGGTGCCCGAAGAACCACAGGATGTGCTGATAGAGGATCGGGTCCCCTCCGCCCGCCGGCTGGAAGAAGGTGGTGCCAAAGTTGCGATCCGTCAGCAGCATGGTGATGGCGCCTGCCAGCACCGGCAGCGACAGCAGGATCAGCCAGGCGGTGACGAAGACCGACCAGGCGAACAGCGGCACCTTGAACAGCGTCATGCCCGGCGCGCGCATGTTCAGGAAGGTGGTGATGATGTTGATCGCCCCCAGGATCGACGACGCCCCCGAGACGTGCACCGCGAAGATCGCCAGATCCATCGCGTGCCCGGCTTCCGAGGTCGAGAGCGGCGGGTACAGCACCCATCCCACCCCCGCGCCGGTCTGCCCGTTGCCGCCCGGCGCAAGGAAGGAGGCCACGCCAAGCGCGGTGCCGGTGACGTAAAGCCAGTAGGACAGGTTGTTCAGCCGCGGAAACGCCATGTCCGGCGCGCCGATCTGCAGCGGCATGAAGTAATTCCCGAAACCGCCGAACAGCGCCGGGATCACCACGAAGAACATCATCAGCACGCCGTGGTAGGTGATCATCACGTTCCAGAGGTGGCCGTTGGGTGTGCATTCCGCGGAAGAGGGCCAGAAGCGGGCGCCCTCAAGGCACATGAACTGGACGCCGGGCGTCATCAGCTCCATGCGCATGTAAACGGTGAACATCACCGAGATCAGCCCGACCACCGCCGCGGAGATCAGGTAGAGGATCCCGATGTCCTTGTGGTTTGTGGACATGAACCAGCGGGTGAAAAACCCACGGTTGTCCTTCTCCCCATGATCGTGAACGATCGCATCCGCCATCTGCGCCTCCTGCCGGGACGGCACCGGGGGACCCGAGACGCCCCGGACTGCCTGTGAATAAAGGATTCTTAGAAGAGCAGGGCGCATCCGGCAACAAATGCTTTCGCTCCGGATCACATTTTTTTGTCCGCGACCGACCCGGGCCGGGTGCGCCCGCAGGGGCAGGTGCATCCGAAAGGGTTCAATTCAGGGTTGTCAATTGCCGGTCTTGGCCGCCCCGTCCGCATCCGAGAACTGCGCCAGGTAGGCGGCGACATCGGCCTGATCCTTGGCCAGCTTGAAGGTCATCTTGACCCGGGCCTTGCGGCCCAGCTGATCGCTGATGAAGCCGCGCGGATCCTTCAGGTAGTCCTGGATGTTTTCGGTGTTCCAGACCAGGCCCTTCTCGCCGGCTTCCTTCAGGTCGTCGCCATAGCGGAAATCGTCCCGCGCGCCGGCCTGGTGGCCGATCACCCCGTAAAGGTCGGGCCCGGTACGCCCGCCCAGCACGTAGGTCTTGGTCGGCGAAACGATGGAGTGGCAGGCCTTGCAGCGGTTGAACAGGCGCTTGCCGGCCTCCGGGTCTCCGGCGGGCTGGGCCAGGGCGTGACCGGCCAGCAGGCTCAGCAGGGCGGCGGCGTAAAGGGAACGGTACATGGCAGATCTCCGCGGGCGGAAGGATGGCAAGGTGCTGAGGGGATAGAGGATTCCGCCGCCGAACCGAAGCCGCCGCCCATGGACGATTTGTCGCATCGCGCGAATGTGACCCGAAGCGCGCGGCGCGATGGCAAACCCCCGCCACCTTTCGCCGCGCGCTTGCGAGCGGCGCGGCGGCGACGCTATACCGACACCGTTAACGATGTTCCCGGGGAGACGAGTGATGCAATCGGACGGCCAGAGCCTGCGGCAGACACGGCGGGGATCCCGCGCATGAGCCCGGCGGTCGCGCCGAAGCCGCCCCGCAGCACCGCCGGGGTGCCCAGCCAGGAAACCGCCCGGCGCCAGCGCATCCTCGATGCGGCGCGCAGGCTGTATCTGAAACGCGGCATCCGGCGCAGCTCGGTCGAGGATATCAGCCGCGCCGCCGGCATCGCCAAGGGATCGGTTTACCTTGAGTTTTCCTCAAAGGAGGAGATCTTTGCGACCCTGGCCGCCGGCATGACCCGCGATTTCCTGGAGCGCGCCCGCGAGGCGCTGACCGCCGAGGATGAGCTGGGCCATGCCCTGGCCGCCTATCTGGACCATGCGGTTGGTGAACCCTGGCGGGTGCTCTTTTCCTCGCCCCATGCGCAGGAGCTGGTCTACCTGAAGCGCGTCGTCGCGGAGGGCACGATCACCGCCTACGAGGCCGCGATCTGGGAGGACGTGGAAGCCGTGCTGCACATTGCCGGCCTGCCGGCCGCCGCGACCCAGATGATCGCCGCCGCCCATGGTTGCACCCATGTCGCGGGGCAGGGGCCGGGGGAATACCGGCGCCTGCTGTCCGCGATGATCCACACCCTGCTGATGGGCCTTTCGGACCCTCAGGCGGTGGCGGCAGTGGAAGAGAAGACCTCTTCGAAGGTCTGCTGAAGCGCCACGTCCAGATCGGTCATCGTCACCGGCAGGCCCAGGTCGACCAGGCTGGTGACGCCGTGGCCGGTGATGCCGCAGGGCACGATGCCGCTGAAATGCTCCAGCTCGGGCTCCACGTTGATCGAGATGCCGTGGAAGCTGACCCATTTGCGCAGTCGGATGCCGATGGCGGCAATCTTGTCCTCGCGCGTCTGGCCGTCGGGCAGGCGTTCCTTCTCGGGGCGGGGCACCCAGACGCCGACGCGCCCCTCGCGGATCTGGCCCGAGATGCCAAAGCCGTTCAGGGTGCGGATCACCCAGGTCTCCAGCTGCTCGACGAAGGCGCGAATGTCGCGGCCCCGCTTGTTGAGGTCCAGCATCACGTAGATCACCCGCTGGCCCGGGCCGTGATAGGTGTACTGCCCGCCGCGGCGCGCCTCGAAGACCGGAAAACGCTCGGGGTCCTTCAGGTCCTCGATCTTCGCCGAGGTCCCTGCGGTATAGAGCGGGGGATGCTCCAGCAGCCAGATCGCCTCGGGGGCCTCACCGGCGGCAATGGCGGCGACGCGCGCCTCCATGAAGGCCAGCGCCTCCTCGTAGCCGACCTGGCCGGGGCTGATGATCCATTCGACGTCTTGCGTGTTCATGAGGGCTCTCCGCTGAAAGGGCGTGCTGCGGGATTCGTCTGCTAGGGCTTAGGACGATCCCGCGCAAAAGGCCATGGGCCGCTGCCCCGGAGCTGACGTAAGGATAGGGTTTGGGCCGTGAAGCCTTTGAAAAAAGGGAATTTCGGGGGGCGTCCGGAAAAACTTCGGGGACGTGCGATTTTCCTCTTGGCATCGCGGAACGCCATGGGTATACGCCCCTCACATCTACCTGATCACGTGCGGTCGTGGCGGAATTGGTAGACGCGCAGCGTTGAGGTCGCTGTGGGGTAACACCCGTGAAGGTTCGAGTCCTTTCGACCGCACCAGTTAGAGGCTAGCGAAAGCGGCCCCTCGCAAGAGGGGCCGCTTTCGTTTTTGGCATCGCCCGGGGCAGGCTCCGGATCATGCTGCAGGCGCGAAGAAGAGGGGGTTTTAACCCTTCGGTTGTGCGCTGATGAGCAGGTGCACGCGATGCAAACCCGTCTTGGCACTCTGCGGGGCTTGAGGCCCCGGGAGGGCGATGATCATGTCAGGAAGCGGGCTTTCCTCCCTCAGGCCCGACTCACTGATGATTTGAATGACCGGCTGTCGCCGGGGCTGCGGATGACGGCCCTGCGGCAGCCGCAATCCGTACCGGAGTTATCCTCATGATGAGCGATGATGCGACTGCCGCGCGCCGCGGCCTGATTATGCTGGCGCTTGCCCTGGGTGGTTTCGCCATCGGGGTGGCCGAATTCGCGACCATGTCGATTCTGCCGTATTTCGCCCGCGATTACGGGGTCGGAGAGGCCCCGGCGGGCCATGCGATCAGCGCCTATGCCCTGGGCGTGTGCATCGGCGCGCCGATCCTGGCGCTGCTGGGCGCCAGGGTGTCCCGCCGGGCCCTGCTGGTCGCGCTGATGAGCTTCTATGCCGTGGCCAACGGCCTCTCGATCCTGGCCCCGACCTGGGGCACCTTCGTGGCGACCCGGTTCCTGGCCGGGCTGCCGCATGGCGCCTATTTCGGCGTGGCCGCGCTGATGGCCGCCTCGATGTACGAGCGCGGCAAGAGGTCCCAGGCGGTCAGCCGCGTGATGATGGGCCTGACGGTGGCGACGATCCTCGGCGTGCCGATGGCCAATATCTTCGGCGCCCAGATCGGCTGGCGCTGGAGCTTCGTGCTGGTGGTGGCGCTGGCCGCAGGCTGTGCCCTGACCGTGCGCGCGCTTGCGCCGCAGCTGCCCGCGCCGGCCAATGCCAGCCCCCTGAACGAGCTTTCGGCGCTGAAATCGCGGCAGATCTGGCTGACCCTGCTGATCGGCGCCATCGGGACCGGCGGCATGTTCGCGGTCTATACCTACGTGGCTTCGACCATGATGCTGCATTTCCACGCCCCGGAAACCGCCGCGCCGATCATGCTGATGATCTTCGGCATCGGCATGACCCTGGGGCAGATGGTCTGCGGCTGGGGCGCCGACAAGTCGGTGACCGGTGCGACCGGCATCACGCTGGCCTGCAGCGCCGTGCTGCTGGTGGGCTACTGGTTCGCCGTCGACATCTACAGCATGTGGCTGACCGCTGCCGCGCTGTTTGCCATCGGTCTGACCGGCGGCCTCAGCACTATCCTGCAGATGCGCCTGATGGATCTGGGCGGCGAGGCCCCCACGCTGGCGGTGGCGCTGAACCACAGCGCCTTCAACGTCGCCAACGCGCTTGGCCCGTTCCTGGGCGGCATGGCGCTGTCGATGGGGGCCGGCTGGCCGACCATGGGCCTGGTCGGTGCCGGGCTGTCTGTCGCCGGCATCCTGGTCTGGATCGTCGCGGTCGTCGATGATGCGCCCAGCCGCCGCGGCATGATGCCGACCTGAGGCGGGCCGAACCTCTTGCAATCCGGGCCGGAAGAGCGATCCTCCGGCTCGACACGGCAGGAGGCCCCATGAGCAGCGACATCCTCGTTCCCATTCTCGATGTCGAGACCATCGAGCAGGACTATTTCCGCGGCATTGCCACCCCGAACGGGCAGGGCCGCAGCTTTGGCGGGCAGGTGATCTCCCAGGCGCTGGCCGCCGCCACCCGCACGGTCGAGCCAGAGCGGCCCTGCCATTCCCTTCATGCCTATTTCATGCGTCCGGGCGATGCCACGCAGCCCGTCCTCTACCAGGTCAACCGCGACATGGAGGGGCGCAGCTTTTCCACCCGCCGGGTGGTGGCGATCCAGGCCGGCCGCCCGATCCTGACGCTTTCGGCCTCGTTCAACCGGGGTACGGGGGGCATGGTGCACCAGGATCCGATGCCCGAAGGCATCGCCCCGCCCGAGGACCTGCCCAGCGATTACGATCTGGTGATGGCGATGGGCGAGGGGCTCAGCCCGCGGGCCCGGGCCTTCTACGAACGCAACCGCCCGATCGAGATCCGCCCCGCCACCCCCACGCCGCCCTTCGCGGACGGTCCCGTCGAGGGCGAAATCTTTCGCTGGATGCGCGCCCGCCAGCCGCTGGGCGAGGATCCGGGCCTGCATCGCACCGCGCTGGCCTATGCCTCGGACCTTGGCCTGCTGCCGAGCGCGCTGTGGAAGCATGGGCGCGATCTGTTCGACGAGGGCAACCGCACCGCCTCTCTGGATCACGCGCTGTGGTTCCACGATGATTTCCGGATGGATGACTGGCTGCTTTACGGGCTGCGCAGTTCCTGGGCGGGCCGGTCGCGCGGCCTGTGCGAGGGGCGGGTCTTCACCCGCGAGGGCCAGCTGGTCGCCAGCGTTCGTCAGGAGGCGCTGCTGCGGGTCCGGGACTGACCGCCGCAGGAAAAAAGGCGGCGCCTTCCCGAAGGAAGAGCGCCGCCTAACCTGATGAAATCACTTTTCCCGATCTTTATCGCAGCCGAAAATGTCGTGCCAGTGACAGGGGGCCGCAGGAAAAGCGAAAATCCGCCATTGCCGGACTGCGGCGCGGCTCAGGGCCTGTTGCCCTGTCCCAGCGGCAGGCGTTCGACCAGATGGAAACGGCCCTCGGCATCCTCGCCGCACAGGCACAGGTCGCGGATCTCCAGCGGGCGCAGCGGCACATTTTTCAGCAGATCCGCCAGTGCGGCGGCGGTGGCCCCGGCCTGCCCGGGCGTCAGTCGCCCGGTCAGGGTCATGTGGAAGCGAAACTCTTCCAGCACGTAGGGATAGCCCCAGCGGGTCAGCAGCTGGTCCTGGCGCGGGCTGAGCCGGGCCTTGCGGCGCTTTTCCAGCTCGGCTTCGGTGGCGGGGGCGCGGAAGGCGTCGAGGTCGCGCACCACTTCGGAGGCCAGGGCAGAGAGGGCCGCCGTGTCGCCTTCGGGTGTCAGCGCCAGGAACCGCCCCAGCAGGGTCGGGCAGAGCCCCTCCAGTGTCACCGGCGCCAGCGCGGCGCAGAGCGCGCGGGCGGTTTCAGCCAGCGCCTCGGGAGTGGTGCCGGGGGGCAGGCGGAAGGGCGGCTTGATGGTGGCGTGGAAGCCGTACTTGCGCGGCGTCGCGGTCAGCTGCTCCAGCGGCAGGTCGGTTTCGGTCGGGGCGGCAGGGGTGCCGGCCTGGACATCCCAGCCCAGCCACCGGGCGCCGAAATCGGCCAGCGGCCCGGGCTCCGGCAGGTAGTAGATCGCGTAGCGCGTGAAAAAGGTCATCGGATCCTCCGCGGCATTTCGGCCCTTCTAGCGGCTGCAGGATGACAGGGAAATGACCGGCGCGCAGATCCGGGCAGGGCGCCGGTGGCGTCACGTTCGCGTCATTGCCCCGGCCCCGAAGGGCCGCCCTGCGCGGGGCGCCCGTTAACCGCAGGCGACGCAAATTGACCGGCTGCCCTTGCAGCGGGGCAGGGCCACAACTAAGACTCTGTTAGGGTTCGATCGCTAGGGGTCGAAAAGTACATCGAAGGCAGGGGCGGAATGCACGATCCGGTAGACTTTTACATGAACAATCTGGTTCCCATGGTCGTCGAGCAGACGAGCCGCGGGGAGCGCGCCTACGACATCTTCTCTCGGCTGCTGAAGGAACGGATCATCTTCCTCTCCGGCCCGGTGCATGACGGCATGTCCAGCCTGATCGTGGCCCAGCTGCTGCACCTGGAGGCGGAGAACCCGTCCAAGGAAATCTCCATGTACATCAACAGCCCGGGTGGTGTCGTGACCTCCGGCCTGTCGATCTACGACACCATGCAGTACATCAAGCCGAAGGTCTCGACGCTGGTGGTGGGCCAGGCGGCCTCCATGGGCTCGCTGCTGCTGGCGGGCGGTGCCGCCGGCATGCGCTTCTCGCTGCCGAACTCGGAAGTCATGGTGCACCAGCCCTCGGGCGGCTACCAGGGCCAGGCGACGGACATCCTGATCCATGCCCGCCACACCGAGAAGCTGAAAGAGCGCCTCAACAAGATCTACGTCAAGCATACCGGCCAGGACTACCAGACGGTTGTCGATGCGCTGGAGCGTGACAACTTCATGTCGGCCCAGGAAGCCAAGGACTGGGGTCTGATCGACGAGATCGTCGAAAGCCGTGACGCCCTGACGGGCGGCGCTGCGTAAATCGTCCAGCCCTCTTCCGTGACGGCGGGGGAGGGCAAAAGGACAACTCAGGTGTTGTCCACCCGCGGGTGCTGTCCTACTCTTGTTACAGAGGATGGCGTGGGGTCCGAGGTGCGCAAGCAGAGCCCTGCGGGGCGAAAGGTAAATAGAAATGGCGACGAATTCTGGCGGTGACAGCAAGAACACGCTCTACTGCAGCTTCTGCGGCAAGAGCCAGCACGAGGTTCGCAAGCTGATTGCGGGACCGACCGTATTCATCTGTGACGAATGCGTCGAGCTTTGCATGGACATCATCCGCGAGGAGACCAAGTCCAGCGGGTTGAAGGCCACCGACGGCGTGCCGACCCCGAAGGACATCTGCGGCGTTCTGGACGATTACGTGATCGGCCAGATGCGGGCCAAGCGGGTTCTCTCGGTTGCCGTGCACAACCACTACAAGCGTCTGAACAACTCTGCCAAGGGCGGGGATATCGAGCTTGCGAAATCCAACATCCTGCTGATCGGCCCCACCGGCTGCGGCAAGACGCTGCTGGCGCAGACGCTGGCACGCATCCTGGATGTGCCCTTCACCATGGCCGATGCGACCACGCTGACCGAAGCCGGTTACGTCGGCGAGGACGTGGAAAACATCATCCTGAAGCTGCTTCAGGCCTCGGAATACAACGTCGAGAAGGCGCAGCGCGGCATCGTCTACATCGACGAGGTCGACAAGATCACCCGCAAGTCGGAAAACCCCTCGATCACCCGCGACGTCTCGGGCGAGGGCGTGCAGCAGGCGCTGCTGAAGCTGATGGAAGGCACCGTGGCCTCGGTGCCGCCGCAGGGCGGGCGCAAGCATCCCCAGCAGGAATTCCTGCAGGTGGACACCACGAACATCCTGTTCATCTGCGGCGGCGCCTTCGCGGGCCTCGACAAGATCATCGCGCAGCGCGGCAAGGGCAGCGCCATGGGCTTTGGTGCCGATGTGCGGGACAACGACAACCGCGGCGTGGGCGAGATCTTCAAGGACCTGGAGCCGGAAGACCTGCTGAAGTTCGGCCTGATCCCGGAATTCGTCGGTCGTCTGCCGGTTCTGGCAACGCTGGAAGACCTGGATGAGGACGCTCTGGTCACCATCCTGACCCAGCCCAAGAACGCTCTGGTCAAGCAGTACCAGCGCCTGTTCGAGCTTGAGAACGTCGACCTGACCTTCACCGACGACGCGCTGAACGCGATCGCCAAGAAGGCCATCGAACGCAAGACCGGCGCGCGCGGCCTGCGCTCCATCCTGGAGGACATCCTGCTCGACACGATGTTCGAACTTCCGGGCATGGAAGGCGTCAACGAGGTGGTGGTGAACGAAGAGGCCGTGACCTCTCCGGCGGCACCGCTGCTGATCTACGCCGATGCCAAGAAGGGCGAAGTCACCGCGGGTTGATCCCGGCGGCAGGGCTGAAATATCGCAAGGCGGGGCGCAGTGCCCCGCCTTTTTCATGAGGTTCCCATGACCATCACCCGTTTGTCCTCCGGCAGCCCCTTCGAAGAGAAGATCGGCTACTGTCGCGCGGTCGTCGCCGGCGGTTTCGTCCATGTCGCCGGCACCGTCGGTCAGGGCGATACCGTCGAGGAGCAGTGCCGCTCCGCCCTGGCGGTCATCCGCACGGCGCTGGAAAAGGCCGGCTCCTCGCTGGAGCGGGCGGTGCGGGTCACCTACTACCTGCCCGACCGGACGGAATTCGAGCCCTGCTGGCCGATCCTGCGGGAGGCCTTCGGCAAGAATCCCCCCGCCGCGACGATGATCGAAAGCGGGCTGATCGACGCGAAATACCGGATCGAAATCGAGGTCACCGCGCTTGCCTGAGCGGCGTGCTGCCCGGGGCGGTTGCCCCCGGCGGGGGCGGGGCATCCTGCCTCTGGACCTCAGCCGCCCCATTCGTCATAACGGACCCGATCAACAGAGGAGTTGTTCATGGCCATTCTCAGCAATTTCCTGAAAGCCGTCACCTGGTGGAACGGTTCGACCATCGGCACGGCGCTTTACACCAAGCGCAAGGGCCAGAAGGTCGGCGAGGACAGCCAGGGCAACGTCTTCTACCAGCTTGGCGACGGTGCCCGCCGCTGGGTCATCTACAACGGTGAGGTCGAGGCCAGCCGGATCGACCCGGACTGGCATGGCTGGCTGCATCACACCTATGATGCGCCGCCGACCGACAAGCCTCTGGCCCACAAGCCCTGGGAAAAACCCCACCAGGAGAACCTGACGGGCACGCCGCTGGCCTATGCGCCGGCGGGCTCGATCCGGCGGCCCGAACCCCGTCCGCGCCAGGATTACGAAGCCTGGCAGCCGGAATAAGGCGCTCCTCCTCCCTGTCCTCCCAACAGCCGGAAACTCTGATGTCCACCTACAAGACCACCGAAGTCGCCGTCGGCGCGGGCGTGCTGGCCGTTGCCGCGGCCTTCCTGATCTACATCGGCCAGGTCGCCGGTGTCGGCGGCGGGCCGGCGGGCTACAACCTGCATGCCTCCTTCCGTTCGATCGAGGGGGTCAAGCTGGGCACCGATGTCCGCATGGCCGGCGTGAAGGTGGGCACCGTCACCGGCATCAGCTTTGATCCCAAGACCTTCCGCGCGGATGCCAACTTTACCGTGCAGAAAAACATCGAGATCCCCGAGGATAGCCAGATCGTGATTTCCTCGGAGGGGCTGCTTGGTGGCAATTACGTGGAGATCCTGCCCGGCGGCTCTCCGATGAACCTCGCTCCCGGAGATGAGGTGGTGGATACCCAGGGTGCGGTCAGCCTGATCAACCTTCTGCTGAAGTTCGTCGCCGGTGGTGGCGACAAGAGCAGCGACGATTCCTCGGGGACGCAATGACAAGACTGAAAGGCCTCGTGCTGGCCTCTGCCGCCGCACTGGCGATGGCGGGCAGCGCCGATGCGCAGACCGTAGTCCAGGACCAGGTCAGCGAGGGCACCGGAGCGATGATCCGGGGCCTCGACAAGATCGACGCCAGGACCACGGACTTCACCCTCAAGAACGGCGAAAGCGTGAAATACGGCACGCTGGTCATCACGCTGAAGGATTGCCGCTATCCGGTCGGCAACCCGGCGGGGGATGCCTTCGCCTACCTGACCATCACGGAACCCGGCAAGGCCAAGAGCGACCTGTTCGATGGCTGGATGATCGCCTCCAGCCCGGCGCTGAACGCGCTGGATCATTTCCGCTACGATGTCTGGGCGCTGCGCTGCACGGTGCCGGCCGGGGCCGAACAGCCCGCCACCGCGCCCGATTTCAGTGAAGGGGCGAACCCCGTGCCCGATGACAGCGGCGACAGCGACAGCGCGCCGTCGGACATTCCGAACGACTGATCGATCTGCCAGGATGACGGCAGGAGAGGGGCCCTAGCGGCCCCTCAGCCGTTTCAGCAGGCCGTCACGGTCCTGTGCCGGGGCGGCATCGAAATCGGCGCGCAGGCGCAGCGCCTCGTGCAGGCGGGCGTGGTAGTCGGCGCGGCTGATTTCCTCTGCACCGAGCGAGGCCAGGTGATCGGTCAGGAACTGGGTGTCGAACAGGGTGAAGCCGGTCAGGCGCAGCCGGTCGATCAGCCAGGCCAGCGCGATCTTCGATCCCCCCGTGCGCCTTGAGAACATGCTTTCCCCGAAATAGGCCGCCCCCAGGCTGACCCCGTAGACGCCGCCGATCAGGTCGCCCTCAAGGTTCCAGACCTCGACCGAATGGGCATTGCCGCGGGCGTGCAGCGCGCCGTAAAGCGCGCGGATCTCGTCATTGATCCAGGTTTCGGGGCGCTCGGCGCAGCCCTCCATCACGCCTTCGAAGTCCTGGTCGAAGGTGACGGTGTAATCCATCCTGCGGATCTCCCGCGCGAGCGAGCGCGAGATGTGGAAGCCGTCCAGCGGGAAGATCCCGCGCCGGCGCGGATCGACCCAGAACAGTTCCGGATCATCGCGGCCCTCTGCCATCGGGAAGATCCCGGACATGTAGGCCTGCAGCAGAAGCTCGGGGGAAATGCCGGTGTCATTGTCCTTCATGAGGACGATCCTCCGACGAAAGGGATTGCGAAAGAGTGTCTTTCGAGGCGCGCAGGGCCGGGCGACGGATCGCCAGGCCCTGCCGCTTGCGCGGTCCGAAGCGATGTCACTTCGCGAAGGTGCGCTCCAGCCATTGTTCCAGCCAGTGGATGTTGTAGTTGCCGTTCTGGATGTCGGGCTCCTGCAGGAGCATCTCGAACAGCGGCACGGTGTTTTCCACGCCGTCCACGATCAGCTCGCCCAGGGCGCGCTGCAGACGCGCCAGCGCCTCGCGGCGGTCGCGGCCGTGCACGATCAGCTTGCCGATCAGGCTGTCGTAGTAGGGCGGGATCTTGTAGCCGTCGTAGAGCGCCGAATCCATCCGCACGCCCAGCCCGCCGGGGGCGTGGTAGGCGGTGATGGTGCCGGGGCGGGGGGCAAAGCCCGGGACCGTCTCGGCGTTGATGCGCACTTCGATCGAGTGGCCGTTGATCACCAGGTCCTCTTGCGAGAACGACAGCGGCAGACCTTCGGCAACGCGGATCTGTTCGCGCACCAGGTCGACACCGAAGATCGATTCCGTCACCGGGTGTTCCACCTGAAGACGGGTGTTCATCTCGATGAAGTAGAACTCGCCGTTCTCGTAGAGGAACTCGATCGTGCCGGCACCGGCATAGCCGATCTCGGCCACGGCATCGGCGCAGACCTTGCCGATGCGCGCGCGTTCTTCCGCGGTGATGCAGGGGCCGGGGGCCTCTTCCAGCACCTTCTGGTGGCGCCGCTGGAGAGAGCAGTCGCGTTCGCCCAGGTGCACCGCCTTGCCCTTGCCGTCACCGAAGACCTGGATCTCGATGTGGCGGGGGGTGGTGAGGTACTTCTCGATGTAGACTTCGTCGTTGCCGAAGGCCGCCTTGGCTTCCGAACGCGCGGTCATGAAGGCGTGCTCCATTTCCTTCGCGTTGTGGGCGACCTTCATGCCGCGACCACCGCCACCGGCGGTCGCCTTGATGATCACCGGATAGCCCATCTCTTCGCCCAGCTTCTTGGCTGCGTCGAGATCGGGCACGCCACCGTCAGAGCCGGGCACGCAGGGCACGCCCAGCTTCTTCATGGTGTCCTTGGCGGTGATCTTGTCGCCCATGATGCGGATATGCTCCGCACGCGGCCCGATGAAGGAGATGCCGTGGTCTTCGACGATCTGCACGAAGGCGGCGTTTTCCGACAGGAAGCCGTAGCCCGGGTGGATCGCCTGGGCGCCGGTCACCTCGGCCGCGGCGATGATCGCCGGGATCGAGAGGTAGCTTTCGGCGCTGGAATTCGGCCCGATGCAGACGCTTTCGTCGGCCATCCGGACGTGCATGGCATCGGCATCGGCGGTGGAATGCACCGCGACGCTCTTGATGCCCATTTCCTGCGCCGCGCGGATCACGCGCAGCGCGATCTCGCCTCGGTTCGCGATCAGGATCTTGTCGAACATGGGACGATCCTCACTCGATGATCATGAGGGGCGAGCCGTATTCGACCGCGGCCTTGTCCTCGACCAGGATGCGCTTGACCGTACCGGATTTCGGCGCCGGAATGTGGTTCATGGTCTTCATGGCTTCGACGATCAGCAGCGTGTCGCCTTCGGACACCTGGTCGCCCACCTTGACGAAGGCGGGGGCCGAGGGTTCCGGCTGCAGGTAGACCGTGCCCACCATGGGCGAGGTCACCGCACCGGGATGGTCGGCGGGATCGTCGGAAGCGGCGGCGGCCGGAGCGGCAGCCGGGGCCGGAGCGGCGGCGGCCACCGGGGCCGCGGCCACCGGAGCCGGCATCGCCACGGTCGCGGCGATCTCTGCCTTGCGGCTCACTCGGACGTTCAGCTGGTCGTCCTTGGCGTATTCCCGCTTCACTTCAAGTTCGGTCAGGTCGTTGTCGCGCAGCAGCTCTGCCAGAGCCTTGATGAAGGCCACGTCTGCGTCATGCGTCTTTTCGGTCATTGCACCCTCGGTCGGATTGCGGGCCCTCCGGCCCCCGTGATGCACCGCTTATAGTGAATGCATGGGGCAAGGAAAAGCCGTGGATGACAGGACGGGGGCCGCTCCTGACGGAACGGCCCCCTGCATTTCATTGCAAATTCCGGTGATCTGGCGTCACGAGGCGCCCAGCTGCACCGGTTCGTCGTTGCTGACGGCGGTAGCGCTATCCGCGTCGAACTCGGCCATCTGCTTCAGCTGGTCCTTGGAATAGCCCTTGGCCCAGACATTGCTGCCGTCGCTGGAGAGGTCGCTCAGCGGGACGGCGACGTCATGTTCGCCCAGGCCCAGGAAGCCGCCGACACCGATGACGGCCATTTCCTTGCCGTTGACGACGACGACATTGTCGATCTCGCCGATGCTGTCGTTCTCGCCGACCATCACGTCGGCGCCCAGCAGCGCACCCACGGTCAGGGTGGAGGGCGACAGGTCGTTGCCGGCCATCTTGTCGGCGGTATCCTCCATCTTCTCACCGGCCTTGGTCATGCCCTTGTCGACAGCCGAGGCGGTGGCAGAGGCACCTTCCTTCATTTTCTCGCCGGCGGTGTCGGCGGCGTTGCCGGCGGCCTCCATGGTGTTCTGGGCGCCGTTCTTGATCGCCTCACCGGCCTTGCCGGCGGCATCGGCGGTGGCATCGGCGCCGTTCTCGACCTTCTTCTTCAGCGTGCCGTCGCTGTCGGTCTGGGTCTGCGCCTGGGCGTCGGTCGTCACCTGGCCGTTGTTGACCCCGGCAGAGAGGTTCAGCTCGGAGTCGGAGCTCGTCGTGGTCTGGGCCAGGGTCGGACCTGCAAGGATGGCAAGGGCGGCAACACTGGTCATCAGGGTCTTGATCGGTTTCATGGCGGATCTCCTTTCCGTCGTTCGGGGAGATAACGAGGCCGGGCCGCCCTGGGTTCCGATTGATTTCATGCAGCTTTCGCCATAGGCGGAAAAATGCCCCCGGCCACTCGCGCGGCCGGGGGCGGAATTTTCGCAGCGATGAACTGGGGGTTAGTCCCGGTTCATCCGGTTCTCGATCAGCTCGTCCACCACGGCGGGATCGGCCAGGGTGGACGTGTCCCCGAGGCTGCCGAAATCGTTCTCGGCGATCTTCCTAAGGATCCGGCGCATGATCTTGCCCGAGCGCGTCTTGGGCAGGCCCGGCGCCCACTGGATCAGGTCGGGCTTGGCGATCGGCCCGATTTCCGAGCGCACCCAGCGTTCCAGCTCCTTGCGCAGATCGTCGGAGGGCTCCTCTCCGTGCATCAGGGTCACGTAGGCATAGATGCCCTGGCCCTTGATCGGATGCGGATAGCCCACCACCGCGGCCTCGGCGACCTTCTGGTGCGCGACCAGGGCGCTTTCGACCTCGGCGGTGCCCATGCGGTGGCCCGAGACGTTGATCACGTCATCGACGCGGCCCGTGATCCAGTAATAGCCGTCCTCGTCCCTCCGGCAGCCGTCGCCGGAGAAGTAGTAACCCTTGTAGTCGCTGAAATAGGTCTTCTCGAAGCGCTCGTGATCGCCCCAGACGGTGCGCATCTGGGCCGGCCAGCTGTCCTTGATGCACAGCACGCCCTCGCATTTGGTCTCCTCGATCTCCTGGCCGGAATGGGGGTCCAGCACCACCGGCTCCACGCCGAAGAAGGGCAGGGTGGCCGAGCCGGGCTTGAGCGGCGTGGCGCCGGGCAGCGGCGTCAGCAGGTGTCCGCCGGTTTCGGTCTGCCACCAGGTGTCGACGATCGGGCAGCGGCCCTTGCCGACATGATCGTTGTACCAGTTCCAGGCCTCGGGGTTGATCGGTTCGCCCACGGTGCCCAGCACCCGCAGGGTCGACAGGTCGTACTTGTCCACCCATTCCGGCCCCTGGCCCATCAGGGCGCGGATGGCGGTGGGGGCAGTGTAGAACTGCGTCACCTTGTGCTTTTCGCAGACCGCCCAGAAGCGGCCGGGATCGGGGTAGGTCGGCACGCCCTCGAACATCAGGGAGGTCGCGCCGTTCGCCAGCGGCCCGTAGACGATGTAGCTGTGCCCCGTCACCCAGCCCACATCCGCCGAGCACCAGTAGGTGTCGCCGTCATGGTAGTCGAAGACCAGCTCATGCGTCATCGCGGTGTAGACGAGGTAGCCGCCGGTGGTATGCACCACGCCCTTGGGCTGGCCGGTGGAGCCGGAGGTGTAGAGGATGAACAGCGGGTCCTCGGCGTTCATCTCCTCGGGCTTGCAGTAGTCGTCGGCCTCCAGCGTCAGTTCGTTGTAGTCGTAGTCGCGCTCGGGGATCCAGGTGACCTGATCGCCGGTGCGGCGCACCATCAGGCATTTCACCGTGTCCTTGCAGTGCAGCAGCGCGGTGTCGGTGTTGGATTTCAGCGGTGTCTTGCGACCGCCGCGCGGCGCGTAATCGGCGGTGATCACCACCTTGGCGTCGCAGCCGTTGATCCGGGCGCCAAGCGCATCCGGGGAAAACCCGGCGAAGACCACCGAATGGATCGCGCCGATGCGGGCGCAGGCCAGCATCGCATAGGCGGCCTCGGGGATCATCGGCAGGTAGATGATCACCCGGTCGCCCTTGCCCACGCCCATGTCGCGCAGCACGTTGGCCATGCGGCAGACCCGGCGGTGCAGGTCGCGATAGGTGATCGACTGGGCCTGGGCGCCGGGATCGTCGGGTTCGAAGATCAGCGCGGCCTGGTTGCCGCGGGTCTTCAGGTGCCGGTCGATGCAGTTCACGGATGCGTTCAGCGTACCGTCGGCGAACCACTTGATCGACACCTCGCCCAGGGTGAAGTTGGTGTCCTTGACGGTGGTGTAGGGCTGCATCCAGTCCAGCCGCTTGCCCTGTTCGCCCCAGAAGGCTTCGGGGTCTGCAATGCTGGCCTTGTACATCCTGTCGTACGTGGCGATGTCGATATGGGCGTCGCGGGTAAAATCTGCGCTGGGGGTAAACGCTTGATCGTTCATCTCGGGGCCTCCTCCCTTCGAATGTCTTTCCTCAACAATATGGGTACGCCTGCGGCGGACGACCGGCAACCGATACGTTCGCCGCAGGCCTGGGTCAGATCGCCAGATATTCGGCGCGCAGTTCCTCGTTGGCGAGGACCTCGGCGGCAGAGCCGTCGTAGACCACCGACCCGGTATCGAGGATGACCGCCCGGTCGGCCAGTTCAAGCGCCCTCACGGCATTCTGTTCGACCAGGATCGTGGTGATGCCCTGTTCCTTGATCACCCGCAGGGTCTTCTCGATCTCGTCGACGATGACCGGGGCCAGCCCCTCGTAGGGTTCGTCCAGCAGCAGCACCTTGATGTCGCGCGCCAGCGCCCGGGCGATGGCCAGCATCTGCTGCTCGCCTCCCGAGAGGGTGACGCCCTCCTGCATCCGCCGTTCGCCGAGGCGCGGGAACAGGTCGTAGAGACGGTCGATGGACCAGCCGATGGGCGGGGCGATCTGAGCCAGCTTGATGTTTTCCTCGACCGTCAGGCCGGGAATGATCGAGCGGTCCTCGGGCACGAGGCCGATGCCCGCCTGCGCTGCCTGGTAGCTGGTCATCCGGTGCAGGGGCTGGTGGTCCAGCCAGATTTCGCCCTTCATCACCTGCGGCGCGTTCATCCGCGCGATGGAGCGCAGGGTGCTGGTCTTGCCGGCGCCGTTGCGCCCCAGCAGTGCCAGGATCTCTCCCTCGTGGACGTTGAAGCTGACGTTCTGCACGATGTAGCTTTCGCCGTAGTAGCTCTCCATGTTCCAGACGGAGAGGAAGGCGGGCGCGGTTTCGGCCAGGTTGTGGCCCTTCGAGAAATCGGCTCTGGTGTTCATGTCTGTCCCCTATGCGGCTGCCGCGCTTTCGCCCAGATAGGCTTCGCGCACCTTCGGATGGCCCTTGATCTTCTCCGGCACGTCCTCGACCAGGGGGGTGCCCTGGGCCAGAACGGTGATCCTTTCGGCAAGAGAGAACACGACGTGCATGTCGTGCTCGATGATGGCGATGGTGATGTCGCGTTCGGCCTTGATCTGCTTCAGCAGGTCGATGGTGTTGTTGGTATCCGCCCGCGCCATCCCGGCGGTGGGTTCATCAAGCAGCAGCAGGCGGGGTTCCTGCGCCAGGCACATGCCGATTTCCAGCCGCCGCTTGTCGCCCCGCGACATGGAGGCCGAATGCATCTCGCGCTTCTCGATCATGTTCATGTCGATCAGCATCTGCTCGGCCTTGTCGCGGATCTCCGCATCGCGGCCCAGGGTGCGCAGGGCGTTCAGCTTGAAGACCCCGTCGCGCTTGGCAAGGCAGGGGATCATCATGTTCTCCATCACCGTCAGGTCGCCGAAGATCTCGGGCGTCTGGAAAACGCGGGAAATACCCATCTGGTTGATTTCATAGGGCGTGCGGCCCAGCACCGACTGGCCGTCGAACATGACGGAGCCGGTATCGGGGATCAGCTTGCCCACCAGGCAGTTCAGCAGGGTGGACTTGCCCGCGCCGTTCGGTCCGATCAGCGCATGTACGGTGTTTTCCGCAATCGAAAGATTGACGTTGGAGAGCGCCTGCAACCCGCCGAAGCGCTTGCCCACGTTCTTGACTTCGAGAATGCCCATGGTTGCCTCCTTACTCGGCCGGGGTGGACTGGGTGGCCTTGGCGGCCGCGTCGCGGCGGCGGAACAGCCGCCCGATCTTCTGTCCGCCCTGCACCAGACCGCCGGGCAGGAAGGTCACGACCAGCATGAACAGCAGGCCCAGCGTCAGGTGCCAGCCGGAGCCGACGAAATGCTCGACCACCCAGATCACCGCGTTTTCGATGCTGTCGGGCAGGATGTGGAACCAGGAATGCAGGACGTTGTCGTTGATCTTCGAGAAGATGTTCTCGAAGTACTTGATGAAGCCCGCGCCCAGCACCGGGCCGATCAGCGTGCCCGCACCGCCCAGGATGGTCATCAGCACGACCTCGCCCGAAGCCGTCCACTGCATCCGCTCGGCGCCTGCCAGCGGATCCATGGAGGCCAGCAGACCCCCCGCAAGACCCGCATACATCCCTGAGATCACGAAGGCCGCAAGGGTGTAGGGCTTGGTGTTCAGCCCGGTGTAGTTCAGCCGCGTCTGGTTCGACTTCACCGCCCGCAGCATCAGCCCGAAGGGCGAGCGGAAGATGCGGATGGAGATGTAGAAGGCCAGCAGCAGCAGTGCGCCGCACAGGTAGTAGCCGTTGTTGAACTGGAAGGCCCAGCCGCCCAGCGTCAGGGTCGTCGTCTCGCGCATTTCCATCCCGAAGAGGTTGGTGACCGGGATGCCGCCCGCCGCCGTCTGCGAGACGCCGAGGATGCGCGGATCCTCAAGCGTCAGTTGCAGCCCGGTTTCCCCGTTGGTGAGCGGGGTGAGGACGGAATAGGCGAGGTTGAAGCTCATCTGGGCGAAGGCCAGCGTCAGGATCGAGAAGTAGATGCCCGAGCGGCGCAGGGAGATGAAGCCGATCAGCAGCGCGAAGAGGCCCGCGACGACGACCGACAGGATGATCGCCGGGATCACGTTCATCGACAGCAGCTTGAACATCCACACTGCCGAATAGCTGCCGACCCCCAGGAAGGCCGCATGGCCGAAGGACAGGTAGCCGGTCAGCCCGAACAGGATGTTGAAGCCCACCGCGAAGATCCCGAAGATCATGAAGCGCTGCATCAGGTCGGGATAGCCCGCGTTGAACTGCGCCAGGGCGCTGTCCGCCGGGAAGGGGTTCAGGATGAACGGGGCCAGGAGCACCAGCGCCGCGACGATCCCCAGCAGGATGAAGTCTTTCTTTCCGAGACCCAGCATGGATTAGTCCTCCATCACGCCCTTGCGGCCCATCAGGCCCCGCGGACGCATAAGCAGAATGATGATGGCGGCGACGTAGATGATGATCTGGTCGATGCCGGGGATGAGGCTCTTGATGGCGTTCATCGAGGCGAAGCTTTCCAGCACACCCAGCAGGAAGCCCGCCAGCACCGCGCCCGGAAGAGAGCCCATGCCGCCAACCACCACCACGACGAAGCTGAGGACCAGGAAGTCCATGCCCATGTGGTAGTTGGGTGAATTGATCGGGGCATACATGACCCCCGCCATGCCGGCGACGGCGGCGGCGATGCCGAACATGATGGTGAAGCGGCGGTCGATGTTGATGCCCAGCAGGCCCACGGTTTCCCGGTCCGCCATGCCGGCGCGCACCACCATGCCGAAGGTGGTGAATTGCAGGAAGGCGAAGACCCCGCCGATGATCACGGCGGCGAAGGCGAAATAGACCAGCCGCCAGTAGGGATAGATGATGACGTTCGGATCCAGCCCCAGCATGGCGCCGAAATCGAAGCTGCCGCGGAAGGCGTCGGGGGCCGGGGTGGCGATCTGGTTGGCGCCGAAGTAATGCTTGATCAGCTCCTGCAGCACGATGGCCAGGCCGAAGGTCACCAGGATCTGGTCGGCATGGGGGCGGCGGTAGAAATGCTTGATCAGCCCGCGTTCCATGATGAAGCCGATGGCGATCATCACCGGGATCGAGAACAGGATCGCCAGCGGCACCGACCAGTCGATGATCGCGGCGCCGACATCGGGGCCGAACCAGCTTTCGACATAGGGGGTCTTCACCTTCAGGGGATTGCCCAGGAAGTCGGTGCGGGTGGGATCGAGCGTCTCGAACGAGAGGTTGAGGATCTTGTTCAGGGTGACGGCACAGAAGGCGCCGATCATGAACAGCGCCCCGTGGGCAAAGTTCACGACGCCCAGCGTGCCGAAGATCAGTGTCAGGCCGAGCGCGATCAGCGCATAGGCAGAGCCCTTGTCGAGCCCGTTCAGGATTTGCAGGATGATGGCGTCCATGTCCCTACCTCGGTTTTTGCGAAGGGACCCGGGCGGGGCCCTCCGGAGGAAGGGACCCACGGCCCGGGTGAAGGGCCGCGCCATGGCACGGCCCGCAGGGCGAAGGCGCGCGGCCCCGAAGGCCCGCGCGGATCAGGAGTTACGCCCCGGGATTGCAGGCGCCGAGGGAGCCGCCCGCGAACATCGGGTGGTCGGGCGCATAGGTGACCTGGTCGACCGGCGTCACCTCGACCACTTCCAGCAGGTCGAATTCGGACTGCGGGTTCTCCTTGCCGCGCACGACCAGCACGTCCTTGAAGCACTGGTGGTCCGCCGCCCGGTACAGGGTCTTGCCGTTGCCCAGCCCGTCGAATTCGTAGCCTTCCAGCGCCGCGCCGACGTCGCAGGGGTTGAAGGACTTGGCCCGCGCCACCGCATCGGCATAAAGCAGCGTCTGCACGTAGCAGGTATGGGCCGCCTGGCTGGGCGGGAAGCCGTACTTAGTGCCGAAGCTCTTCACGAAGGCCTTGGTGCCCTCGTCCTGGAGCGACCAGTGCCAGTTGGTGGAACCGTAGATGCCCTTCACGTTCTCGCCCGCGCCGCGGGCCATCAGGCGGGAATAGAGCGGCACGACGATCTCGAACTGCTTGCCGTTGACGACCTTGTCGCGCAGGCCGAACTGCACCGCCTGGGTCAGCGAGTTCACCATGTTCCCGCCGTAGTGGTTCAGGATCAGCACATCCGCATCGGTTTGCAGGATCGGCGTGATGTAGGAGCTGAAATCCGTCGCGGCCAGTGGCGTGCGCACCGTGTTGACGGTGGTCCAGCCAAGCGCCTCGGTGGCGGCCTTGATGCTTTCTTCCTGGGTCCAGCCCCAGGTGTAGTCGGCAGTCAGGTGATAGGCCTTGCGGTCGGTGCCGTAGTTCTTGGCCAGCACCGGCGCCAGCGCGGCGCCCGACATGTAGGCGTTGAAGAAGTGGCGGAAACCGTTGGCCTTCTTGTCCTTGCCGGTGGTGTCGTTGGAATGGGTCAGCCCCGACATGAAGATCACGCCGGCCTCCTGGCAGAGGCCCTGCACCGCGACGGCCACGCCCGAGGACGAGCCGCCCGAGATCATGATCGCCCCGTCCTTCTCGATCATCGACTTGGCCGAGGCGCGGGCGGCATCGGATTTCGTCTGGGTGTCGCCGGTCACGTATTCGACCTTCTTGCCCAGGATGCCGTTGCCCTCCAGTACCTTGGAGCTGAAGGTCTGCAGCATTCCGCCGTCGCCGTCGCCATTCAGGTGCTCGACCGCCAGCTGGAAGGCGCGCAGCTCATCCGCGCCCTCGTCGGCATAGGGGCCCGATTGCGGCACGTTGAAGCCCAGCGTCACCGAGCCGCCGGTGGGGGCATTGGTGAAGGCATGGGCCGCGCTGGTAAAGATGGTGGGCATCGCCAGACCGGCCGAGCCGATGGCCCCGGTCTTCAGAAGGCCCCGACGTGTCAGAAGCTTCGACATAGATTTCCTCCCTGGATTGTGCGACCGGACCTCCTCCGCCCGGGCCGCGTGCAGGCGGTCCATGTCCCCACATGATCCGCGATGCAAAGACATCATCGCAGGGAAATGGAAAATCACGCAACAAGACACTTGAAATGAAGGGTTTTTTTGTAAACAAAATCACCATGACCTTGGGGAAGTCGTAAATTCCTTCATTCGCGGTCGCAGAAACGGATTGAAAGGACAGGGAAAAGCCATGCCACGGGAGGGACGCGGGTTCGACCTGACGGGCAGCCGGATCCGGGAACGGCGGCTGCATCTGGGGATGAAGCAGGCAGATCTGGCGCGGGCGGCGGGGATCTCGGCCTCCTATCTCAACCTGATCGAGCACAACCGCAGGAGAATCGGCGGCAAGCTTCTGCTCTCGCTCGCCGCGGCGCTGGGGGTGGAACCCTCGGCGCTGAGCGAGGGGGCAGAGGCCGCGCTGCTGGCCGGGTTGCGTCAGGCCGCCGCCTCGGTGCCCCAGGCCGGTGCCGAGCTGGAGCGGATCGAGGAATTCTCGGGGCGCTTCCCGGGCTGGGCTGGGGTGGTTTCGGCGCAGGGGCGCAGGCTGGCGGCGCTGGAGCGCAGCGTCGAGGCGCTGAGCGACCGGATGAGCCATGATCCCCATCTTGCGGCCTCGCTGCACGAGGTGCTTTCGACCGTGACCGCCATCCATGCCGCCGCCGGGATCCTGGTGGCCGAGACCGCGCTGGAGCCCGAATGGCGCGACCGCTTCCACCGCAATATCGCCGAGGACAGCGCCCGCCTGGCCGAGGGCGCCCGCCGCCTGGTGGCCGAGCTTGAGGACGAGGAGGCCCAGGCCGCCGACCTTGCCACGCCGGAGGACGAGGTGGAGGCCTGGCTGGCCGCCCATGAGCATCATTTCCCGGCGCTGGAAGCCGGCGGCAGCGTCGATGCGCTGCTGGAAGGCGAAACCCGCCTTGGCACCGATACTGCCCGGCGCCTGGCCCGGCGGCTGCTGGAACGCTATGCCGGGGATGCCGCGCTGCTGCCCGCCGACCGGCTGGCGGCGGCGCTGCCGAAGGGGCCGCTGGATCCCGGGGCGCTGGCGGTGCGCTTCGGGCTGGACCCGGCGCGGATGATGCGGCGCCTTGCGGCGCTGCCGCGAGCCGCCTGGGAAGAAGTCGGCCAGCCGGTGCCGGGGCTGGTGGCCTGCGACGCCTCTGGCACGCTGACCTTCCGCAAGCCGCTGGAGCGGTTCGCCCTGCCGCGTTTCGGTGCCGCCTGTCCGCTCTGGCCGCTGTTCCAGGCGCTGAGCCGCCCGATGATGCCGCTGGCCTCGGTGGTGCGGCTGGCGGGGCGCAGCGACCGGGTGTTCCGCATCCATGCCATCGCCCAGCCCTTCGGTCCCCCGGTGCCCAACCGCGAACCGATGTTCGAGGCGCACATGCTGTTCCAGCCCGCCCCCGGGATCGAGGCCGCCGCCACCTTGCCGCGCATCGGCATCACCTGCCGGATCTGCCCCAAGCCCGCGTGCCGGGGCCGCCGCGATCCCTCGATCCTGGCCGAGGTCCCCTGACCGGCATTCCCTGATCTGCGGCAAATGTCGCGTGATCCGCATATGGGACTTCCCCGACCGGCCTCGGGGCTGGTAACAACGGTGTGACTTGGCCAGGAGGGAGGGGAGGACCGAATGGGCAAATCCGTGCTTGTCATCGAGGACGAGCCGAACATCAGCGAAGCCATCGGCTTCATCCTGTCGCGCGACGGCTGGCGCGTGGCAACCCATGCCAACGGTGTCGATGCGGTCGAGGCGGTGCAGGCGCGCAAGCCCGATCTGGTGATCCTGGACGTGATGCTGCCCGGGCGTTCGGGCTATGACATCCTGCGCGATCTGCGCGCGGATGCCGCCACCGGCGCCCTGCCGGTGCTGATCCTGACGGCCCGCGGCCAGGCCCGCGAACGCCGCCTGGCGAGCGAGGCCGGGGCAAGCCATTTCATGACCAAGCCGTTTTCCAATGCCGAGGTGCTGGAGGCGGTGAATGCGCTGATCGGCGCATGAGGCCGCCGCGCGGCCCGGTCTTCCTGGAACGCCGCAGCTACCGGCGGCGGCGCCTGATCGATGCCGCCCGCCTGCTGCCGCTCCTGGGGGTGCTGCTGCTGGGGGTGCCGATGCTTTGGCCGCAGGGCCCCGAACAAGGGGTGCCGGCCTCGCGCGCGATCCTCTACATCTTCGGGATCTGGGCGGGGCTGGCGCTGGCCTCGGCGCTGCTGGTGCGGCGGCTGCCCGACGAGGCGCTGGAGGCCTATGACGCGGGCGTCGGCGATCTGCCGGCAGACGCGCCGAACCGGCGGCCGCTGCGGTCGGATGAAAAGGCGGGCTGATGGTCTCTCTCAATGTCCTGACGGCGGTCTGCATCTGCTACGGGGCCTTCCTGTTCCTGATCGCCTTCGCGGCAGAGCGCGCCGGGCGGCAGGGCCGCAGCGGCTGGCTGAAAGCGCCGATGGTCTACACGCTGTCGCTCTCGGTCTACTGCACGGCCTGGACGTTCTACGGCGCCGTGGGCTATGCGGCGCGCTCGGGGCTGGAATACCTGACGATCTACATCGGCCCCTCTCTGGTGATGATCGGCTGGGTCGTCGGCCTCAGGAAGATCCTGCGGATCGGACGCAGCCAGCGGGTCACCTCCGTTGCCGACCTGATTTCGTCCCGGTTCGGGAAATCGAACCTGCTGGCGGTGGCGGTGACGCTGATCGCGGTGGTGGGCACCACGCCCTATATCGCGCTGCAACTGCAATCGGTGACCCAGAGCTTTGCGATCTTCGCCGCCCCCGAGGGGCCCGGCGCGGTCGCCGATACGCAATCCCTCGCGCTCTGGGTGGCGGCGGGGCTGGCGGCCTTCACGGTGCTGTTCGGCACCCGCAACCTTGATGCCAACGAACGTCACCACGGCGTCGTCATCGCCATCGCGGTGGAGGCGGTGGTCAAGCTTTGCGCGCTGCTGGCGGTGGGGATCTTTACCGTCTGGGGCATCGGCGGCGGGCTGGAGGAGACGCTGGCGCGGATCGACGCCCATGCCGCGCTTGGCCAGTGGCAGATGGACAATGGCCGCTGGTCGGGGCTGATCTTCCTGTCGGCGGCAGCACTGCTGTGCCTGCCGCGGATGTTCCAGGTCCTGGTGGTGGAAAACGAGGACGAGCGCCACCTGCGCACCGCCTCCTGGGCCTTTCCGGCCTACATGATCGCCATGAGCCTGTTCGTCATGCCGATTGCGGTGGCCGGGCTGACCCTGCTGCCCGAGGGCTCCAACCCCGACATGTTCGTGCTGACGCTGCCTTTGTCGGAAGGGCAGAGCGGCCTTGCGGTGTTCAGCTTCATCGGCGGCTTCTCCTCGGCCACCTCGATGGTGATCGTGGCGGCGATCGCGCTGTCGACCATGGTGTCCAATCACATCGTCATGCCGATCTGGCTGAAGATGCAGCCGGGGCAGGGGGCCATGGTGTCGGGGGATGTGCGCCATGTGGTGATCAGCGCCCGGCGGGTGTCGATCATCGGTGTGCTGTTCCTGGGCTACCTGTACTACCGCCTGTCGGGCGGGGGCACGGCGCTGGCGGCCATCGGCCTGATCAGCTTTTCCGGCGTGGCGCAGTTCCTGGTGCCGATGCTGGGCGGCATCTTCTGGCGCGGCGCCACCCGGGTGGGGGCGCTGGCGGGGCTGGCCACGGGCTTTGCGGTCTGGCTGTGGTGCCTCTTCCTGCCCTCTTTCGGCGACGGTGTGGTGCTGTCGCAGGCAGTGCTGGCCGAGGGGCCGCTGGGGTTTGGCTGGCTGCGGCCCCAGGCGCTGTTCGGGATCTCGGGCCTCGATCCGCTGGTGCACGGTGTGCTGTGGTCGATCCTGCTCAATGCGCTGGTCTTCACGCTGGGCTCCCTTCTGTCCTTCCCCAGCCCGATGGAGCGGCTTCAGGGCGCCCAGTTCGTCAATGTCTTCCAGCACTCCGGCACCCCGCGCAGCTGGTCGGGCGGCACCGCGCAAAGCGAGGACCTGCTGATCATGGCGCAGCGCCTGCTGGGCGCGCGCGAGGCGCAGGCGCTGTTTCAGGACGAGGCCGGGCGGCAGGGCGTCAAGGGCGTGCTGCCCGAGCCCTCTGCCGATTTCCTGCTGCGGCTGGAGCGTGAATTGTCCGGATCGGTGGGCGCCGCGACGGCCCATGCCATGGTCAGCCAGATCGTCGGGCGCGCAGCCGTCTCGGTCGAAGACCTGCTGGCGGTGGCGGATGAAACCGCGCAGATCATGGAATATTCCAGCCAGCTTGAGGCCAAGTCGGCCGAGCTGGTGCGCACCGCCCGCCAGCTGCGCCAGGCGAACGAGACGCTGACCCAGATCTCGCATCAGAAGGACGCTTTCCTGAGCCAGATCAGCCACGAGCTGCGCACGCCGATGACGTCGATCCGGGCCTTCTCGGAGATCTTGCGCGACACGCCCGAGATGACGGCGGCGCAGAAGGCGCGCTATGGCGGGATCATCCATGACGAGGCGCTGCGGCTGACCCGGCTGCTGGACGACCTGCTGGATCTCTCGGTGCTGGAGAACGGTCAGGTGCAGCTGGCGCTGGCGCCGGTGCGCCTGTCGGAGGTGCTGGAGCGCGCCATCGACGCCACCCGCTCGGACGGGGCCGAGATGGTCATCCACCGCGACCGCATCGCCGAGGGCGCCCTGGTCGAGACCGATGCCGACCGGCTGACCCAGGTCTTCATCAACCTGATCGCCAATGCCCGCAAGTATTGCGACGCCCCCCGGCCCGAGCTGCGCATCGCCGTCTCGGCCGAGGGGGCGGCCTGGCGGATCGACTTCATCGACAACGGCAGCGGTGTGCCGCGCGACCAGCAGGCCGTGATCTTTGAGAAATTCGCCCGGGTGGGCGAGCAGAAGGCCGGCGGCGCGGGGCTGGGCCTGGCCATCTGCCGAGAGATCCTGGCGCGGCTGGGTGGCAGCATCGCCTATCTTCCGGGCCAGGGCGGGGCGGCGTTCCGGGTCTCGGTGCCGCGGCGCAGCGCAAAAGCGGCGCGCTAGGCGATCTTCAATCGAATGGTAACCTTCGCCCCCCTAGATGAAGGGGATTGTCCGCGAGTGGCGGTGGCGGAGTAGAATGTCCAGCAGCAAGTCCAATGCAGTCCTGCGCAGAAAGGCGTCCGCTGCACGTGAGGTCCACCTCGCGCGGGCTATGTCGCCTGCCAAGGCGCTGCGCCTGTCGCTGGCGAAAAGCGCCGATGAGCTGCTGGAGCTGGCACTGGTGGTGCGTGACTCCGCGGTGGACGTGGTCCCGGCGGACCGTCTGAAAGAGCATTTCTCGGACGACATGCTGCTGATCCTGACCGATGGTCCGGAGCGGTGCGTGGGCGTGGTGGCGATGGACCTGGCCGCGACCTCGGCGCTGGTCGAGCAGAACACCATGGGCTACGTCAGCCATTCCGAACCCGACGCCCGCAAGCCCACCTCCACCGATGCCGCGCTGATGGCGCCCTTCCTGGACGATATCTTCCTGCGCGTCTCGATGATGCTGGAGGGGGACCGTGAAAGCTGGTGGCTGACCGGTTTCCACTACGGCTCGCGAATCGAGAACCTGCGCCTGATGGGGCTGGCGCTGGATGCGGCGGAATTCACCGTCTTCCGGCTGGAGGTCGAATTCGGCGGTGTCCGCAGCGGCTTCATCCGCATGGCCTTCCCCGAGCGTCCGCGCCCGCGCGACATTCTGGGCCATGACGAGGGCGAGGATCAGGGGCGCACCCTGGGCGAAGCGGTGATGACAGCGCCGGCGGCGATCTCGGCGGTGCTGCACCGCACCCGGATGCCGCTGCGCGACATGAGCCGGCTGAAGGTCGGCGACCTGATCCCGGTGCCGCGCGCCGCCCTGGGCGAAACCCGGCTGGAAACGCTGGGCGAGGAAGGGCGTCCGCATTGCATCGGTCATGTCAAACTGGGGCAGATGAACGGTTTCCGCGCCGTGCGGCTGACCATGGCGGGACTGGCGGAGGCGCGCAGCCTGCTTTCGGGCGGGGATGACGGGCCCGGGGAGGGATTCTCCGGGGCGGACTGGTCCGCCTCCGACAGTTCCGAGGCGGAGTCCGGCCTGCCGGACCTGCCGATGTCGCCCGCCTTCGACCCGGAGCCGGACCCGGAACCGGAGATGGAGATGGAAGAGCCCCCGGCGATGGCGCCGATGGCCTTCGACGACCTGCCGGACCTGTCGGACCTGCCCGAGCTGGGCGGCGAGGGCGACGATTTCCCGGCCATGTCCCTGGCGCCGCTCGGCGATCTGCCCGATCTCGAGTAAGGGGACTGCCCCTGCGGCGAAGACCCGTTACCCCGGGAAGGCTGCGCCCTGCGCCGGTGCATCCGGGGGCGGAGGCGGCAAGAAGGCGCGGCAGGACCGCGCCTTTGTGCTTTTGCGACCGTCGCGACCGCGAAACGCCGCCGGACCCTGGCGTCAGCCGAGGATCTGCATCAGGCGCGGGCGCAGGCCCGACAGGTCGTAGCCGGCCCGGGCGGTGGCTTCGAGGATCTCGTCCGCCGTGGCCGTGCCCTGGCTCGCCTGGCCCAGGGACCAGATCACCGAACAGCGCGTGCCGGAGGCGCAATAGGCCAGCACCGGGCCGCCGGCGTTTTCGGCCAGGTCCATCTGGAGGGCGACGTTCTCGGGGGTCATGGTGTCATGGGTCAGCGGCAGCACCACGAAATCGATCCCTGCGGCCTCGGCGGCCTCGGCCATGGCGGCGGCCTGGTGCGAGGGCGGGTTCTCTGCATCGGGGCGGTTGCAGATGACGCGCACGAAGCCCGCCGCGCGGATCGCGGGCAGGTCCGAGGGCTCGATCTGCGGAGAGACGGTGTAGGTCGGGGTGATCTGACGAAGGTTCATGCGGGAACTCCTAAATGCCGGTGCGACAGCGGGCCGGGGAAGCGGCACCTCTCTGCCCGGGGGCGGGGCCGGTGTCATTTCCTTTGGCGCAATCTACGACTTTGGTTATAGTCAAACGGAGCCGGAACGCGATGGGAGACGCGCCCGGTTTCAGCATGAAATTGCGAAGGGGCACCAGACAGCCATTCCGCTGCCCAGGGTTTCTTCGCGGCTTCCGGAGGAGAGAGTCATGAATACAGCGACCCCAAATGAACTGCACCGGAAACTGGCCGATGTCTCGGACCTGATTGCGGGGACCCGCCCGGGCAATCGGCATCAGCACCTTACGAAACTCCATGAACTTGTTGGAGATTTTTCCAGGAAAGGCCTGAACGTGCCGCCCAATCTGCGGCGCCTGCAAGAGGACCTGACCAACGAGGCGATCGAATCCCGGTTCGACAATATGCCGATCTGACAGTGCGAGCCGCCCCGCAACGGGGCGCCAGCGTGACCCATCGCGACCCCGCCGGAGATTTTCTTCGGCGGGTTTTTTGTAGTTATACCAATGACTTTTGCCGCAGTGCCGCAGGAAAATGCTGCGCTGTAACATTTCGTGATTCGGGTCGGGGCCGCTGTCCGGACCGGCTGGAAGACTCACCCTTGGCGCGTTTTCGCGCCAAGGGATGCTCTGTGCGGTTGTGTCAGAATGTCGCGCCCGGGGGCGGGGCGATCAGCTCAGCGAAATGCCGAGGATCACCATCATCAGCCCGATCACCGACATGAACAGGCCGCCCATGTTCAGCGGCATCGCCTTCTGGATGGCGATGCGCAGCTCGGCATCCTCCAGCTGCGCGCGTTTCGCGCGGGCGACGCGGACGATCGACCAGACAAGGCCCGCCAGCCCGCATGCCGAGATCGCGGTCCCGATCCAGATCAGCCATTCCATCGCGTGCCCTCCGCCGCCGGTTGTTCCGGCATCGCGCGTAAAGCAGCCGGCGCGGTGATGCAAGCGGCCCGGCCCCTCTTGCGGCAGAAGGCCCGCGCGGCTAGCAAAAGGGCCTGCCGCCCAGGGCGGAAAAAGCACGAGAGGGATCCCGATGGAAGAACAGGAAAGCCAGGCCGAGGCGAACTACCGCGTCTCTGCGGGGGAACTGCGCCAGTTCGTCGAACGCTTCGAGCGGCTCGAGGCCGAAAAGAAGGACATCGCCGACCAGCAGAAGGAAGTGATGGCCGAGGCCAAGGGCCGTGGCTACGACACCAAGGTCATGCGCAAGATCATCGCGCTGCGCAAGCGTGACAAGAACGACATCGCCGAGGAAGAGGCGGTGCTGGAAATGTACATGGAAGCGCTCGGCATGAGCTGAGGCCTTCCGGGCCGGGGCATCCGTGTCCCGGTCCGGCCCGGAGAACGATCCATAGACCGATCCATTTCCGAATCCCGGCCCGCACCCCGGGCGGCCTCAGGGCCGGATCAGGTGCACCCCGCCGATGGCGGCGACATTCTCAAGATCCCCTTCGTAGCGCTGCGTCAGCTCTGCCACCAGCTCCGGTGTCCAGCCGGGCAGGGCGATCGACTGCGTCAGCACCTCGGGCATGGCATAGGTGGCCAGGATCGTCTCGGCGGCGCGGCGGCGCTGCGCCTCGTCGATGCCGGGATGGGTGTCGAGGAACTGGCGGAACCGGGTCAGCCCTTCGGGGGCCATGATCTCGCGCAGGATGTCCCAGCCGCCGGCCACCGGCGCCTCGGAGGGCAGACCGGTCATGCGGCGCAGGATCTCTCCCCAGATCAGCGGCGTGTCCTCGTTGCACCAGACCGTGAGGCGGACCTCGGGGGCGGCTCCGCGCAGCCGGCGCACCAGGTCGGACCAGAACAGCTCCCGCACCTCGACGGCGCCGAGGAAGGTGGTGAAATCCTCTTCCGGGATCAGCCGGAACAGTTCCGGGATCCAGGAGGCGGGATTGCGCAGACCCAGGAACAGCTCGATCTGGTCATCGGGAAACAGCGCGCTCAGATCGGCCAGCCGGCTTTCGGCCTGGCGGTAAAGCTGGGCGTCCTGCAGCGTCAGCTTCGGCACGCAGAAGAGGTTCTCGTGCGAGAGTACCAGCCGTTCGGGCCGCTGATCGGGGGCGGGGCCCTCGGCGATCTGCGCCAGCAGCGCCTCCCTGGCGCCCTCGGGCGGCGCGGCGCGGGTCAGCTCATGCAGCACGTCGCGCAGGGCGCGGCGGTAGCGGGAGGGGCCGGGCACGCAGATCCCGGCGCCGGCCAGGGCTTCGCGGTTCTTCAGCAGGCCCCGGACCAGGCGGTCCTCGTCCGTGGCATGGACCCCGGCATGGATGGCGATCTGCATGGGCCGTTCTCCTTCCTCTCAACCTCCGGTATACATTGGGAACCCGGCAGACCAAGCGGTTTCAGAAGACGGAGGGGACATGCAGGCACAGGACGGCACGGTTGCGACAACGGGCCGCTGGCGCGCACGGCTGCGGCTGCGCGGCGGCGGGCCCTGGTCGATGGGGGCGGTGCTGATCGCGCTGGTGGTGCTGGCGCCGATCGCGGCGGTGATCTGGACCGCCCTGCACCCCGAGCGCAACATCTGGCCGCATCTGGTCTCGACCACGCTGCCGCGCTACCTGGGCAATTCGCTGCTGCTGATGGCGGCGGTCGGGACGATCACCGGGGTTGCGGGCAGCGGCTGTGCCTGGCTGGTGACGCGCTACCGCTTCCCGGGCGCGCGGGCGCTGGAATACCTGCTGCTGCTGCCGCTGGCGATCCCGGCCTATATCGGGGCCTATGCGCTGGTCGACTTCCTGGAATATGCCGGCCCGGTGCAGACCGGGCTGCGCCATCTCTTCGGTTGGAGCTCTGCGCGGGACTATGCCTTCCCCGAGATCCGATCGCGCGGGGCGGCGATCCTGGTGCTGTCGGCGGCGCTTTATCCCTATGTCTACCTGCTGGCCCGCGCCGCCTTCCGCGAACAGTCCGGCGGCGGAGAGGAAGTGGCGATGTCGCTGGGGCTGGGGCCCTGGCGGCGTTTCGTGAGGGTGGGCCTGCCGATGGCGCGCCCGGCCATTGCCGCAGGGGTGGCGATCGTGATGATGGAGACGGTGAATGACTATGGCACGGTCAGCTATTTCGCGGTGCAGACGCTGACCACGGGCATCTTCTCGGTCTGGCTGCAAAGCTACAATGCCGGTGGCGCGGCGCAGATCGCCTGCGTGATCCTGGGGCTGGTGGTGGCGCTGGTGCTGCTTGAGAAGACCTCGCGCCGGCGGCTGCGTTACTACGCGCTGTCGAACCGGCATCGCCCGGTGCTGAAGCGGCGGCTGAGCGGCTGGCGCGGGGGGCTGGCCTGCCTGGCCTGCACGCTGCCCTTCGCCCTGGGCTTCGTGCTGCCCGGTGCGGTGATCCTGTCCCATGCCCTGGGCCGGCAGGGGGGCTGGGCCGATCCCGGGCTGCTGCGCGCGCTGGTGCACACCCTGACGGTCTGCGGATTGGCGGCGGTGGTGACGGTGGCGGCGGCGCTGTTCCTGGTCTACGGCGTGCGGCTGTCGGGGGCGCGGCTGCCGCGGCTGCTGATGCCGGTGACGACCATCGGCTATGCCGCCCCGGGGGCGGTGCTGGCGGTCGGCATTCTGGTGCCGCTGGCGGCGCTGGATCACCGGCTGGCCGACGGGCTGTTCGCGCTGACCGGCATCGATCCGGGGCTCTTGCTGACGGGGACCGGCTTTGCCCTGGTGCTGGCCTACTCCGTGCGCTTTTTCGCCATTGCCCAGGGGGCCACCGACAGTGCCATGGGGCGGATCCGGCCCTCCCTGCCGATGGCGGCGCGCTCGCTCGGGCGCAATCGGGGGCAGGTGCTGCGAGAGGTGCATTTCCCGCTGATCAGGGGCTCTCTGGTGTCGGCGCTGCTGCTGGTCTTCGTCGATGGCGTGAAGGAGTTGCCGGCGACGCTGCTGCTGCGGCCCTTCAATTACGACACGCTGGCGACGCGGGTGCATGAGAAGGCCAGCCTTGAACAGCTGGGCGAGGCGGCCCCGGCCGCGCTGCTGGTGATCGCGGTGGGTCTGTGCGCGGTGGGCTGGCTGGCCCGGACCCACCGCTGAGCCCGCCGCTTTGGGCTTGATCGGCCCACGCAAGCCGCGTAAACGGCAGATCGAGTGCCCCTATAGCTCAGCTGGTAGAGCAACTGATTTGTAATCAGTGGGTCCGCGGTTCGAGTCCGTGTGGGGGCACCAAAAATCAATAACTTAGCGTGAATTTCGTTGTGCCATCAGGGCGCGTTGTGTCGCCGTTGTGTCGGTGGTCTCAGGCCCCGCTGCGGAGCTTGACGACCTTGGCGATGGAATCGTTCCGGCCACGCGCATAGCGGTCGGTCGTCGTCACGTTCAGGTGCTGGCCCGCATCCCGCAGGATGTAGGGGTCAACGCCCAGGTTCTTCGCCTCGGTCAGCGCGCCGGCGCGCGTGTCCATGATCGTCAGGTCACCCGGCAGCCCCAGGTCATTGCGGATCCGGCGGTAGGCCTGGCTCCAGCTGTGGGTGTTGTAGGGCAGGCCCGTGCGCTCGCTGGTGATCACCGGGCCGATGCGGCCGCGCTGCGCGAGGATCGACAGGCGCGCGCGGATCTCGGGCGCATCAGTCAGCTCGAACCGGATCGGGTCGGGCATCGACTTCGAGGTTTTGGAGATGACCTTCTCGAAATAGGTCAGGCCGTCATCCAGCATGTCCCAGGTCAGGCCGTCCTGCCAGCGCTCGAATTTCTGCGGCAGCCCGATCTGGCTCCGGTTGCGCGAAAGCTCGCGGACGATGCCGCCCTCGTTCGGATCACAGTCCAGCCATTGGCCCCGCACATCGACGGCGCGCAGGCAGAAAACCCATTGGATCAGCAGCCCGGTCGAGAACCCGAACATGCCGCGGGCGTCCGCCTCGTCGACGATGGCGCGGATCTGGTCTCGCGTGGGCGTCACCGAACGGCGCGGCGGCGACTGGAAGCGCATGTCGCGCAGAATGTCCGAAACCTCGCGCGCCGGCGCGTGCTTCAGCAGCTTGCCGTATTTGGCGACAGCGCGCAGGCGCTCGAACATGCGGTGGATGTAGGCGGCATCGCGCCCCTTCGCCTTCATGCCGTCGCGCAGGTCGCAGATCGTCGTGTAATCCGTGCTCGCGATCTGCACGGAGCCGATGGCCTTGGTCCAGCGATCGAGGATCCAGACATAGTTGCTGCGCGTGTTCGCCTTGACGCCGTGGATCGGGCTGTGCCGGTCGGTCGTGAAGCGGTGGATCAGCCAGCCCCAGGTGCCGACCTCGTGCTGCTCGATGCCTGCTCCGAAATGGGCCAGCATCTCGCGGGTCAGCTCGCGGCATTCCCGGGCCCGGACCAGATCCTGACCATCGCCATGCGCGCCGGTCAGCCGCACAGAGGTCTTGGGGTAGCCCAGCTGGCGGAATTTCGTGCTGGGCTTCCAGTACCATAGGTCGCGGGACCTTACCGCGCCTGGGGCATAGGACGGGTCGGACCCATCCCAGAGGGCTTCCTTGTAAGCCATGAGGTTCACTTTCGTCTTAGAGCACCATGCGGATCAGAGGGCGTCGAGATTGATGCTCGGTCTCTCGATGCCGTCGACCACCTTATCCGAATCCTGGATGCGGCGGCGTTTCTCCAGCCAGGCCTTCACGTCGGCCTTGATGTAGAGGTTCAGGACGGGGTCCGGGCGCGGGAAGCCCTTGGCTTCAAGGGTCGGGCGCTTGCTGTAGAAGGTGCGGATGCTCATTCCCATGAAGCCCGCCGCCCATCGGGCGCTGCCACAGGCAGCATCCCGGGTCATCGTGTGGTCAGTCATTTGGACCCCCTCATGTTAATTTTCTGGACCTTTAATGAGGCACCTTTTCAGGTGCTTACCGGCTCCAATCTGTCGATGTTGCAGCGGATCACCTCGAAGCTGTAGGCGGCAACCCAGGGGTTCGCGTCCCAACCATAGCCGCGCTTGGCGTTCAAGCTGTCCCAGAGGGTACAGAAGGACGAACGTGGACCTCCGACAAACTGGCTATCACCAGAGTAGTCACGCCAATGGGTTTCAATCCCAACAGAAACTCGCTCCACACCCTCGGCCACCGCGTCAGCCTGGCTGATATCATGCAGCCGTTGCACGCGCACATCGGTGACGCGCAGGGTCAGGCGGCTGGCCCACCGGGGCATAAACATCGGTGGCCGGAAGCGCCCAGGCTTGATCATCATGCAAGAAAGCTCACGGATGAAGCCGTCAGCCTCATAGCGGATGGGCTCGTATGGAGACATGTCACGCGGCGGGATGGCATCCATCTGTGAGCAGGCCTTCCATGCCTCGCGGACCCACAGGAGGTCACCGACGCTGTGGGTCTTCGGCAGATGATAGGCCGCATCGTTCTCGTCGTAGGCATAGATGCCATCACGAAAGATGAACGCCGGCGCTTCATCGCACCACGCATCAAGGACCCGGCGCGTCTGCGTCTTCCTGCCTTCGAGGATTGCGCGAACCATCGGGCCGATGAAAGGAATCGGTTTCTCAGCCATGCCAGCCTCCCAGCTCTGCCACCGCGCACAGCAGCGCGGCTACGACGAAGGTCATCATGACGACGATGCCAGCCAGCACGCTGTCCTCGGTCTCTTCGTCATCGGTGATCGGGTTGTCTTGGTCATCTCGCATCAGACCAGGCCTTTCTCGATCGCCAGCCATTCCGGCAGGGTGACGATCGCGATGCCGCCGCGCCGGCGGACCAGCTCGATCTGGGACAGCGGCAGCCAGACGGCGTTGGCCTCCTCGCCGTCATCGCTGACGAGGACAGACCGCAGGGTTTGCGCATGGATCTGCATTTCGAGGTCAATCACAGCCATCAGATCAGCTCCGCATCGGGGATGGTGATGATCTCGTGTGCCGCGAGGATCGCCTGCGTCTCGAAGATCGCCTGCAGCATCCGGTCGGACACTGCCGCCGGGTACAGCTCCAGCGCCTTTCGTTCGCGCGGGCTGGGCTGGTCCAGCAGCTGATGGCATCGGTGGCAGGCGCACACGGCCGACAGATCCGAGACCTTCGTTGACACGCCCTTTCCGGGGCCGCGCAGGTGCGCCATGACGTTCGTGTCCGGGTCAGAGCAGCGCTCGCCCAGGAAGCTGGCGATCCGCAGCGTGCAGGGCATCATGATGCCGGTGCGCTGCAGGATCAGGTTCGGTGCCGCCATGATGCGCTTCGAGCGCACCTTGGGCAGCATGTGGGGGCGGAACTCGGTCATCATGTGTGCGCCATCCTGTTCTGCCACCACTTGGGCGGCATGGTGCCGTTCTGGTTTCCGTCGGGATCCGTGCGCTCCAGCTCGATCGAGATGCGATTGGTCATGCCGATGATCGACGCCCGGGAGACGCCAAAGCTGGTGGCGATGTCGCGCATGGGCAGCTTGTCGTGATCGCGCAGGTGCAGGACCTGCAGGATCTCTTCGTCGGCCCATTCCTTCCTGGTTCTCCTGCGCACCTTCCTCATTTCTTCATGGCCTCGATCGGCCCGCCGAGGCCGCAGTAGCCGCGGTCGGTCTCGTTCGGAAAGGTGAAGGCGTTGGGGTCGGCCATGACGCGCGCCACGGCCTGCTTGTGGAGGGCGACCTTAGTTGCCTTCGGGTTGGCTTCCTGGAGCGAGGCGATCTCGCGCTGGACTGCCGAGACAAAGCGCGGGTCATTCGCCGACATGGGCATCCAGCGCCAGACGGCGCAGGCATCGCCGGCGCAGAATCCCGTGACCTTGGCCGCGCCGAAGGTCTTGGCGAGAGGGCAGCGCCATTGCTTGGCGGCATCCTCGGGGTGAAGGGAGGTCATCATGCCTGGCCCCCCGCGATCTGCTTCTCGTAGGAGCTTACCAGACGCCGCATGATTGCCTTCTGGTGCTCGATGTACTGCTCCAGCTCTTCCGCCCCCTGAATAGGCATGGGGCGCTGCAGAGAGGCGACGAAGTCGTCGGTTGCCTGCTTGTCCGCGGTCTCGATGATCGTCAGGCCGATCTTGATCAGGCCGGCGGCGGCGCTCATGGGGTGCTGGTTCGTCATCAGCACCGTCGCCTGGATAGCGGCATAGAAGATGCTCTCCATCTTCTGCGACGAGGGGCCGCCCCCGATCTCCACGCCTTCGCGAAACTCGATCATGCCTCTTCCTCCTTGCTCTGGGCCTCGAACCAGCCCGCCGTCCAGTCCATGCGCTGCTGGCCGTCCTCGTAGGGGCAGGCATCCATGCCCTCGCCGCCCTCGGCCGCAGTCCGGCCCTCGGCGAATTCGAGCGCGTTGGGGTCGGGCTCAGGCGCGCTATCGTCGCCCGCGACCTGGCCCTCGATGGTGTCGCCCTCGTCGTCCTGCTGCTGATCCTGCTCTTCGGCCTGCTGGCGCGCGGCTGCGGCCTTGGCGGCAAAGCCGGTCTTGGGCTCGTCCGAAGGCGTGATGTCGCGGATCTGGCGGATGCTGTCCTCGTCGACCATGACGCGGCGCATGTCCTCGCTGGACATGTCGAGGCGCTTGCAGAGGCGGCGGATCACCGTCTTCTTCCACATCTCCTCGGACCAGTCCTTCCAGATGCCGAGCGGTTGCTCGGACACGGTCGGGCGCTTTCCCTTCTCGTAGACCTTCTGGGAAGAGCCGGCGCGGCGGACCTTATCCACGTCTTCGGCCGCCATGAACTCGCGCACCTTGCTGCCGTCGGTCAGCGTGGCGATCGCATAGGTGCCGACAGCCGGGCCCCTGTCGCCGAAGAGGATGGGGTTGTGCTCAAGGCGCTCGTCGTCGCCCACGACATAGGTGAACCGGCCATCATCGACCTCGCGCTGGTAGACGATATGGGCCCGGATGTCCTTCACGGTGCCAGAGCGCCGGACCATCTTGATCAGCCCGAAGACCATGGGCATGGCCTGGCACTTTTCGCCATCCTTGGTGCGGAAGGGCACCAGGGCGGCCTCGCGGCCATCAGGCACCAGGCCGGCGGCGGCCAGCGTGCGGATCGACTTGAAGACGGACGCCTGGTCGCAGGTCAGGATCTTCGGGTTGTCCTGCGCCGCGATGACGGCCGCGTTGCGGAAGGCATCGCTGGTCACGTTCGAGGGCAGGGCCAGCTCGTTCTTCGCGATCAGGTCGCCCAGGTTGCGCTTGAAGGTGACGAGGTCGTTCATGGTTTTTCCTTTCCGATGCGGGATACGGTGGCTTGGGAGATGCCGAACTGCGCGGCGATGTCGCTCTGGTTCACGCCAGATCTGATCAGACCGAAAACCGTCCTGCGCTGCTGAAGGGTAAGCTTGTGCGCAAAGCACCGGTTGCTGCCGTCCCTTTTGGCGGTCTTCGCTTGATCTTGAGCGACTGGACGAAGGCATAGGTGAGGCGGTTCGACACACAGGTCATTGCCGCAGATAGTGCCCACGAACAGATTGAGCGGAATGATCCCATAGGATGCTTCCCAGATCCGTCTCCTGGCTGATGCCTCGGATCTGCCGTCGTAAAGGCACGGGGTGTTATGAGTAAACCTGCCGCGCCAGTTCAGGCAGTCTCCGCTCTCCTCGACCGGAAGGTGCCGCAGCATGTAATCCCTACGGTCTCTATGTCCTGCCCTTTTCCATACGGACGCGTTGAAAATATCCTTCTTCACGGTGCCACCCCGGCGGTCTGCATTTCTGCGAGGATCCGTTCCCGGTATGACTCGCTCATTCGGTAGGCCCCGACATGCTCGCCGGCGCCGGGCCAGCGGCCTGCGTTGAGGCATTCGGAAAAGCGGTTGAGGGCCTGGCGGTTTTCGAACCGGCCGATGGAGATTGCCTCGGCCTCGATCTCGCGCAGGATCACGTCGTAGGGTGCGTCATCCTCCTGGACGACCAGGCCGATCTGCGACGGCTTGTTGCCGGTCAGGATCTCCCAGCCCTCGTCCGCGAAGCCCAGCTGCATGTGGTAGCCGTGCTTCTCGATCAGGTCGTCGACCAGGGCGCCGGTGAAGGGGCGGCCCTGCGTGTTGACCTTCTTGTAGTCGGACAGCAGCCCGTCCTCGCGCAGGTTGTCCGGGCGGGACAGGCACCAGATGCCCGTGCGCTCGTCCTGCCACGCCATGGTGATCTCGGGCTCGCCGCCCAGGGCGTAGGCTGCGGCCGGGTCCGCCGCCAGCGCGGCGCCCATGCCCACCAGCAGCTCGAATTCGCTCTCGCTGAGGATATCGCGGCCGTCTCGGGTGATGCTGGACCAGAAGGCGATCGACTTCTTCGCGGCCGGCGTTTCCCGGCCCTGAGCCAGGGCGCGCAGCTGCGCTTTCGTGGGGCGCGCGGGCTTGTCGTCGGGCAGCACCTGGAAGTGCTTCTGCAGCTCCTCCGCGCCGCCTTCGACCAGGGCCGCCATGGCGCGGCCGAGGCGCAGGGCGCTGCTGTCCGGGTCGGCGAACCGATCCGGGTTCAGCGGGTGCCTTGCCCAGACCTTGGACGGCGCGAACTTTGCCATGCGCCGCAGCACGCCGCTGGTCACGCTCGGGCCGTCGCAGGGCAGGTTGTGGTGCCGGTCGAGGCTGATCCGGTAGAAGCCGGGTTCCGTGATCAGCTCGTCCGGCTCAAGGGTGCGGAACTCGATGGTCACAGGGTCACCTTCACATTCGGGATCTGGCCGTCGATCATCGCATCGACCATGGCATCGACGGTGCGCGGCTCGACCTTGGACAAGGCGTCCTTGATCTGCCCCTTGATGCGCTTCCGGTTCTCCGCGTCTGCCAGGGCGGCGGCCTCGGCCTCCTCCTTTGCCTTGGCCTCGCGGGCGATGCGGTCGCGCTCCCGCTGCGCGGCCTGCTCCTCGCGGGCGCGGGCCACTTCCAGCTCGCGCTGGTGGCGCTCTTCGGCCTCCTTCTGCTGCTGCTGGACCCGCTCCTCTGCCTCCTTCTGGGCGCGCTCCTGCGCCTCGCGCTGCTCTTTCTCGCGCGCGGCGGCCTGTTCCTTTTCGAGGGCTTCGCGGTCGGCCTTCTCCTGCTCGGCCTGTTCCTTGGCCAAGCGCTCGGCCTCCTCGGCGTCGCGGCGTGCCTTCTCGGCCCGCAGCTCCTCCAGCTCGCGGGCCTGCGCCTCGCGCTGCTCTGCCACCTGCAGGTCGGCCCGGTACTTCTTCAGCGCCTCGCCCTTCAGGGCCTCGGCCTCTTCGGAGAATTCCTGGAAGACCTCCTCGGTCACGGCCAGATCCTCGATCCGCACGATCAGCGCCTTGATCTCGTCAGCGGACGCCAGCGCGGTCAGCTTGTCGGTGTCGAAGGTCAGCATCAGCTGCTGGATCTCGCGGACCCGGCTGGCCTCGGCCTCTTCCCAGGCCTTCACCGGCGCCGTGGTGTCGTCGCGCAGCTTTTCGAGGCGGGACACAGCGTCCTTCTTCACCTCGTTCACCGCGGCGGTCTGCTGGCGCCATTCGTCGGTCTTGGCCTTGGCCGCGTTCTCGATCAGCACCTTCGAGCTGGAGACCTTGGCGGCCAGGCTGGTAGCGTGCTTGCGGCCCTGCGGGGTGGTCACGTCGATCGCGTGGGATTTCACCTCCTCCTCGATCCGGGTGACCAGCGCGGCGATCTTGCCCTCCTGGGTGAAGAGGGCCGGCAGATCCTTCGCGTCAGGAAGGGTGATCAGCTCCTTGGTCTCGGTCATGCCCGATCCCCCAGCAGAGTGTTGATGCGGGCGATCTGGGCGTCGATCAGTTTGACGGGCTGCAGGGCCTTCTCTTCGGTCAGCCAGTGCTTGTAGGTCGTCTGGATGACCAGCTTCGGGTGCTGGTATTCCCGCAGCATCTCCAGCACCTCGCGGGTGTGCTGAAGCTCGGTCTGCGTCTTGACCAGCAGCGCGTTCGCATTGGCGATGGCCTCGCCGATGCTCTTGCAGTCATGCATGTGGCTCGTGAGCGTAAGGGACATGGTGGTTTCTCCTCAGCGCGTTTTCTTGATTTCGTAGCCGATGGCCTGAGCGAACTTCTCGCGCTCGGCGGCAATGGCGGCGGCGATCTGCTTGGAGATCTCGGCTCGCACCTCGGAGATCAGATCTTTGAGGGCGCCGTCGATTTGGCCCTTGAAATGGTCGCGGAGGTACTTGCCAGCGAGGTATTGGACGCGCGGGATGTTGCGAGCGCCCCAGTTATCAGTCTTCGGCTCGCCGCTGTAGGGATCAACAAGCTGGGTCAGATAGTCCTTGGCCTCCATCCCGATCATCTGGGACAGGGTGACATCCTCCTTGCCGCGCTTCGAGACGACGATGGACATGACGTCCTTGGTGGCCTTCTCCAGCTCGGCGGTCACCTTATTGGTGGCGATGACGGCGGCCTCTTCCTTGATCTCTCTCTGGAAATTGCGCCCGGAGATCAGCTGCGCAGCCGCCGCGTGGACAACCATCGTCTCGAAGTCGGACATGGTGTAGCCGCGCATCTGGACGTAGAAATCCATGGTGCTGGGGTCAGCCTGTTTGGTGGCGGTCAGGTCAGCGAAGCTCTCTTCGTCGATGTTGACGTCGTCGACTTCCATGAGGTCTGCGCTGTCGATGATGGTCTTGTTGTCGGGCATTGGTCAGTTCTCCTCGTCAGGTTCGTCTTGGGAATGCCGGCAGCCCTATGCCGCGACTGCCGGCCAACCAAAGTCGAACGCCACTCTGGCGCGCCGGGTCTTTCGCCTCCGGCCAGGGCATCGCGCTTACTTCATGGTGTCCTCCTTGGTTGGCGCCGTGCCCCTGCGGGCCTTCTCTGGCGCTGGCGGGATCGGTGCTCGACGGTCTCGGGAAAGCGCCCGACGGAAAGGGAGGGCGCCCGCCATCGCGTCTGCCGCGGGCGCCCGGGTCTGTGCGGTCGGTTTCGGTCGACCGCTCGGTGAGTGCTGGTGCTGGGGCACATTCGGCGCCGGGCAGATACGCGCCTCCTGCGCCCCAGCTGGCCCCCGCTTACGAGGCAGACAAAGGGTGCGGGGGTATTGGGGCCCCGGCCGGCGCTTGGGGATGGAACCGGCCGGGGCATAGCGCGCTCGGGACTTCGTGGGACAGCGCGCTATTCGGGTCAGGCGGCGGGCTGATCCGGCTTGATGCCGAACTTCCGCCACCACATCAGCTCGATCTGGTCCGCCCGCAGGGGGCTGTTGCCGCCCGACGGGAAGCCCAGATCCACCATGCGTTTGAAGGTCTCGACGGACAGCTCCTCATAGGGGCTCACGTCGAGGTCGATGATCTCGGGCCGCTCCTGGTGCGTTGCGAAGAAATTCAGCTTCCGGTGGCCGCGTTCCTGCATCACGTCGCGGGAAACGGTCCACGGGTCCACGCTGAAGACCTCCTGTGCAAAAGGTGCTGGATGCGTGCTGCCATTCTGCATTTTCATACCCGACTCGCTGGTTATTTCCAGTTTGTGGGGTGAATATGCGTTGGTAATTTCCAGTGATCAAGAAAAAAATTGGAAACTTCCAGTCGGCAGTGCTATGCCTCTGGTGATGCTGGAAAATTCATCTGAAGAAGATCGGATACGAGAGATGAGGGCGCTCCTGTCGGGGCTCTCTGACGCTCATATTGTTGGGTTAGCAAGTGTTCTCGGGAGAATTGCTTCGCCCGCTGAGTCCGAGCATCGGGTGGGCAGCGGGCGGGCGGCGTCATTCTCGATCTGTGTGCTGGTCTGCTGCATCAGCTGTGTTCGGGGTGTGAAAGATCCCTAGGAGGTCGATTTCCACGCCCTTGCAGTGAGGAGAAGTCGCTGTTGGTCCTGAGGGCTCAGCCGCTCAAAAATGGCCAGGATCTCTTGCTCGGCAGCACTACGATCTCCAGAGGTCAGCAGGTCAATGACACGTACCTCTAGTGCGTCCGCCAACTTCGCAATCGTGTCGAGCTTCGGGCTGCGGGTCCTCTGCTTCAGAATGTCGTAGACGGCGGTATCGTTGGTGCCTGCCTTCCTGCTCAGCTGTGCCATGCTGAGGCTACGGCGCTCCATCTGAGCCCGCAGGTTGGTTGCTAAAATTGCAGACATATCAGGTTGTTCCATAACGTTGGTTTTTACCAACTTAGAAGCGCCTTGACCAATTGGAAGTCCCCAGCGTACAAAACTGGAAACTTCCAGCGAGAGGGCGTCATGTTCGATACCATCCCTGAGCAAGATCTCATCGAGAAGATCGAAAAGTTCTGCGAGACGAAGGGCATCACCCTGACGGACTTCGGGCGCCTGGCGCTGAACGATACCGCGCTGGTCACGACGCTCAAGCGCGGACGCGAACTTCGCTCGTCCACCAGAGGCAAGATCATGTCCTACTTGTCGAATGCCTGAGGTGTCAGGTGGTGGGGTATGGATCGTCGTCAGTAGAAATGGAGGCAGCTGTTGTCTGTCTCGAGAATGACGCGGTCCAGGCCGTAGAAATTGAAGGTCATCTCAGCACCTCCAACAGAAACATGGGCATAATGGGTGGTTGCCAGCCGCTGTGCGATCAGTTGGCCAAATCCACCTCCAGAAGTGAACGTGTTTTCGGCAGTGATCGTCATATTATATTGGCGCTTCTTGCTCAGGTTATCAGATCCGATCGTTACTGGGATTCGATCTCCTATGGATGCTGGAATCTTGCAGTTCGTGGAGATTACCACATTGAGATCACCCTTTTCGCAAGTGAAGGCGAATACAGCCGAGGGGTCCAAAGCCCCTGTGCAGGCGGGTATTTCAGAAGCCATGGTTTCCCAAATTTCGCCCTGCTGATCTGGCAAGTAGTTCCAAGCTCCGATCTTTCTGGAGTCCTCGGCGTGTGCAGCGGCAGCCGCCGAAATTCCCAATGCCAGAACGATTCTTTTCATCCCCGGTCCTCCTGGGTCGAGGAAATCAGAACCCCGGAAAAATGCAATACCGACCGCTGGGCTTTCTCAGCCGCTCGCTGAGGCTGCGACGACGACATTCAGCCGTGGTCGGTGAAGAGAACTGGATGTCGTCACCAGGCGCCCGTCGGAGCGAGATCCGACACCCATCAGCTGAAAGGAGCACCAGATGGAAGATCCGATTAACTCCGAACCCGAGTTCGGTCACGACGAACTGCTTGGCCAGATCCAAGCGCGCTCGGGGGAGGAATACGCCCGCCAGAGCGATGCTGGCGAGAGCGCCGCGAAGCTGACCGAGTTCCTGAACGAGACCGGGATGAACGGACAGGCCTTCTCCTGGCTGAAGAGCATCGTGAAAAAGCTGCCGAAGAAGAACGGCCAGCAGAAGGCGATGGACGTGATCCGGTCGCTGAAGATGGGCCTGCCGATGGTCGAGGCGCATGTGCAGGGCCAGGGCACCGGCGAGCTGGGCCTGGGCGATCCGGCCGACTTCGAGGAGGACGGCGAAGACCTCGATCCGGATCCCGATTGGGGCGAAGGGGATGACGACGAGATCGAGATCCCGATGGGCGACGAAGTGCCCGCCGGAGATGCCGAGCTGGCCGAAGAGGCCGCCGAATTCGAGGCGCACCTGGCCGAGCTGGAGACCGAGGATACGAAGGTCACGCCGATCAAGGGCAAGCGCGGCGGCGCGAAGAAGTGAGGGTGATGGCCTTCGATATCGCGACCTCTACGGGGGTCGCCTTCGGGCTCGCGGGGAAAACCCCGCGGGCCACAACGATTGATCTTGGCAAACGGGGCAAGTCCGAAGCGGCCCGGTTTGCCAAGGCCATGCAGGTGACCCGTCACCTCCTGGAGAAATACGAGCCGGATCATGTCTTCTACGAGGCGGCCATCGGTGGCCCCAAGGCCAGCGCCTTCCTGATCGGGCTGGCGGCCTGCGTCACGGGCACGGTGGCAGATATGGGCATCCCGGTGCGTGAGGCGCGCATCCAGTCCGTCCGGAAGCATTTCCTCGGGAAGCATCTCGTGGCGAAGGACTTCCCCGGCCTTGACGCGCGCGCGGCACGGGATGCGATCAAGCAGCGGGTCATCGGTCGCTGCAACCAGCTGGGCTGGCGGCCGCGCTCGGATGACGAGGCCGATGCCTTGGCGATCTGGGATTTCGGCTGCGCGACGCTTCGGGCGGCGCAGAGCGTGCCCACAGGAGGCCTCTTCGGGGCCGAACATTTCACTGAAAGAGCAGGTAAATGAGCAACTTCGTCCACACCCTTGCCCAATGGCGGGTCGTCGGCTCGGCGACAAAGAAGGCCGTCCTTTTGTACCTGGCGGATCGCGCCAGCGATGACGGAAGCGGGATCTGGATGAGCAAAGCGACGGCTGCCGCGCACCTGGAGCTGAGCAAGCGTTCTGTCCAGAAGGTGATCGGCGAGCTGGAAGCTGACGCGCTGGTTTCGCAGGTGGGTCAGAGGCCCTGCGAGCACGGCTATACGGTCGAATACCGGATCAACATCGACGTGCTGAAACAGCTGCCCGAGATCGCGACAAAAGGCGGTGGCCGGCCTCGCAAAAAAGGGGTGAACGAGGTTCACGGGGTGAATCTGGTTCAGGGGGAGGGGCGAACCACGTTCACGGGTAGGGGTGAACCAGATTCACCCAAACCATCCATTGAACCATCCATTGAACCATCCAATACCCCCCAACCCCCTCAGGGGGAGCGTGATCTGTTCGCAGGGGATGACCAGGGGGATAAGGCGCCACCGGCGCCGACCGAGGATCAGCATTTCGAAGAATTCTGGCAGGCCTATCCGAAGAAGGCCGGCAAGCCAGCAGCGCGGAAAGCATTCGCCAAGGCGGTGAAGAGGGCCCCGGCCGAGGTGATCATCCGCGGCGCCCGCCTCTACGCCAGCTGGCTGTCCTCGCCGCCCCGGGCGGGAGAGTTCCGCCCCTCGGCCAAGCATCCGCAGGGCTGGCTGAACGATGATCGCTGGGAGGACGACGTGCTGAAGGGCATGGCAGATCCCCAGCAGGTGAGCCGCGCCGATCGCGCGCGCCGCTTCGACCCGCCGAGCTGGCAGCCGGTGGTGCGATGACCGACCTTCTCGCCCGGATCGACACCTACCTGAACGTCATCGAGGGGCTTTCGAAACAGGTCCCCGGGGACGCGGGCGAGAAAATCCAGATCGAGACGCGCCTGCTGCGCGCCCTGATCGCCAAAGCCACAAAGAACAAGGGCAACCGCAAATGACGGAATTTTACACGCCAGAGGCAGAGCAGGTCCTGCTGGGCTCGCTGCTGGTCAACAACGACAGCCTGGACCAGGTGGGCGATTTCCTGACGGCCGAGCATTTCTGCGACCCGGTGCACCGTCGGATCTTCGAGGGGATCACGGGGCGGGTCGCCAAGGGGCACCTGGCCAGCCCGGTGACCATGAAGATGGCCCTGGCCAATGACGAGGGGCTGAAGGAACTGGGCGGACCGTCCTATCTGGCCCGGCTGGCCGGCGCCGGGGTGGGGCCGCATTCGGTCCGCCACTACGCCCGGGCCGTGGTGACGGATGCCAGCCGGCGCCTGCTGTCGGACATGGCGTTCCAAGCCCAGGAGGGGCTGTCCGGTGGGGCAGAGCCCCAGGAGGTCGCGCTGCGCCTAATGCATGCGCTCCAGACGCTGCCCGAGAGCGCAGACGAGGAAAGCTCGGTGTCGCTGCTGAAGGCGATGACGGAGGCTGTCGCCGACGCGCGGGAGGTCTACGAGGGCAAGCGGACGTTCTTCAAGACCGGGATCCGCGCGCTGGACGAAATCCTGAAAGGGCTGGCGCCGGGAGACTTCTGCCTGCTTGGTGGGGCCACCTCGATGGGGAAAACCAGCGTGGCGCTTGAGATCGCGAAGAACGCCGCCTTCCGGGGCGGCCAGGGCGTTGCCTTCGTGTCCCTGGAGATGACGCACCGCGAGCTGGCCACCCGCATCGCATCGTCGTTCTCCCGGGTGCCCTACAGCGCGCTGCGTGATGCCGGCAACATGTCCGAGAAGGATTTCCGCGCCTGGTCCGAAGGAGCGCTGCAGGCGGCCCAGGGCGCGCTGCGCATCGTGCCGAAGCATGTGCGGGACGTGCCGGCGATCCATGCGGCCTGCCGGCGCATCAACCGGGAATTCGGGCCCGGCGCGCCGCTGTCGCTGGTGGTGATCGACTACGTGCAGCTGGCCCGGGCCATGGGCGGCAAGCGCTACGAGATGATGACCGAGGTCTCCATCCAGATGAAGCACATGGCGGGCATGCTGGGCGTGCCGGTGATCGGCCTCGTGCAGCTCTCGCGCGATATCGGCTATCGCGACGACAAGCGCCCGATGCTCTCGGATATCAAGGAGACCGGCCAGCTGGAGAACGACGCCGACCAGGTGATCTTCTGCCACCGTGAGGAATACTGGCTGGAGCGCGAGGGCCCCAAGCTGGACAAGAACGGCAGCGTCAGCGTCGATGCGCAGCTGGACTGGGAAGCGGACATGGCCGCCTGCAAGAACAAGGTCGAGCTGATCGTGCGGAAGAACCGGCACGGGCGGCTGGCCACGGCCATGGTCGGGTGCCACCTGCCGACGGCGCGGTTCTGGGACCTGGCCGCGCAAGAGGAGATGGCGCTGTGACCGACGAAGACCTGAGCAAGTACCAGCCTGACAAGCTGGAGCCGTGGCAGTGCTGGCAGGGTGAGGGGGATCCGCCGCGCCGCTGGTGGGCCGTGAACCCCGAGACCGGCGAGGGCGTGATGGTCTATCGGTCCTACGCCGATTACGTCTGGGACTGAGCCGAGAAAGGAAACCGCATGGATCAGAAATTCCTCAAGCTCGCGCAAGAACAGGGCTGGGTCATCGAGGCGGTGGAAGAGGGCTCCTGCATCGTGCGGTGCCCCGAGGCGGGCTGCGGCATGCGTGCGAGGATCCGCAGTTCCGGCAGCGTGCCGCCGCGCATCAATGACCGGGTGCAGATGGATTTCCGTGCCACCACCTTCGACGCGGCCCGCCGGTTCCTGCGGGAGCGCCGGGAAGATCTGCGCCTGAACATTGCCGAGGTGGAAGACGCCGCCGGCCTGACGAAGGATCACCTGGCGAAGATCGAGCGGGACGACAGCGACAAGGTGCCGAACCTGGAGACCTTCGTGATCTGGGCGAACACGCTGGGCTTCGACGTGGTGCTGAGACCGGCAGAGCTTCCGCCGGTCACCATGCGCATGATCTGCGACACCCGCAGCCTTACGGGACGTCGGGGGCGTCGGTTCCAGAACGAGCGGGATCGGCGTCGAAAGGCAGGCGGCCGAGATCCGCGCTAAGCCGCTTCCGGAAGGCCCATTCCTGCAAGAGCAGGATCGGCCAGGCCGGGATCTTGTCGGGCTCTCGCAGCCAGCGCGCCCAGCTCTGCCGGGTGATGTCCAGGGCCTCGGTGAGGCGGCTGACGAGGGCGGGACCGGAGAACACCTCGGCGGCCAGGTCCTTCAGCAGCGCGCCGCGCGCCTCCGGGTCCAAGCTCCTGATCTCCTGAGCGGTTCTCATTGCAAAAGTTTCCATTGGGATCTAGGTTCCCCCTCGTCCTTTCTTTGTGGGACACGCGCCCTTGCCTGTTTCGGCCCCGCAAGGGGATGGCAAGGGCGCACTATCACTGCCCGGCGAACCTCTCAATGAGAATGCCCAGTGCAGTGACAACGACCGACACCGCCACAGCAATCGCCGATGCCCGGGTCCACCAGGTCGCGCTGATCTGTGCCTTCGCGACGTCGCGTTGCAGCAGCATTTCGCGCCGCTTGAACTCAGCATCGGTTTTCCAGCGGTTCATACTGTTCTCGGCACAATTGCTCGCTGCCTGGGCAAGTTCGTCGTCAGACATTTTCCGAACGGCGGGGGTGTCTAGCATGGGTGCTGCCTCCTATGGACTAAGGTTGCTCGCACATTGCCGCCAGAAGGTTGCCGCCACCAGTACCCCGGCCACTCATGCCGCCAGGTCCTCCTCGTGGACGAAATCACCTTGCTCGATGCGGAAGCCGGTCACCTCGGGGATGGAGGCGCAGGCCTCGGGCAGCAGATTGCGCAGGGCATCCAGCGTCACCTCCGGCCCGGGCTGGCGGGGCTCCTGGCACAGCAGGACGGACAGCGCCGGCGCCGCGGTGATAGAGGCGACATAGTGGCAGGGCGACCAGCGGCCACGCGCGAAGAGATAGAGCTTGATCATGGGAGGGTTCCTTTCGTTGTGGACGTGCGGTTTCGGTCGCACGGGGAAGGGGGCGCAGCTTTGCCGGCATAACCGGCGCGCCCCCTCTGCCGGTGCGTCAGGAGTTCAGCTTCTCGCAAAGATCATCAATTCCGCTCGCGTCGAGGCTGATGCAGCTGCCGCAGTCGGTGGCAATTTCGTGGATGGCGTCGCTCCGGTTCTCCGGGTCCCCCATGCCCTTCTCCTGGTAGAACCGAAGAGCAGCGAGAACGGTGGCCAGCTCCTGTTCGCTGAGCATGGCCCGCGCCGTATCCTCGTTTGCATCGGCGCGGGCTTCGTCGAAGATCCGCAGTTCGGCGGCATCCATTTTGTCTTGACGCTCTGCGCAATAGGCCAGCGCGGCGGCCTCGTCCTCGCAGGTGCTGATACCGGCGCCGAGGGTATGGGCCAGGTTTCCAATGGGCGACAGATCATCATAGCGCGCCGTCAGCGCGTCCTGCTCTGCCTGGTGTTCCGAGAAGTTTGACATGGGAAATTCCCTCTCTCTGTGGGGTCTATCAGGCCGTTTCGGAGGCCTGGTCATGCTGGCGCATGGTGCTGGGGCCCCGCAGGGCCGCAGGCGATGCGTCAGGCCGCCAGCGCGGCGCTATGGGCGTAGCCGCCCCACTGTGCCGCCATGGCGTCGGCGATCCCGGGAAAGAACCGGCTGCGCTCGGTGGCGCGCTTGGCGCCCGGGCTGGCCTTGTGGACGCTGTCGCGCGCCGTGGTGCCGTCCAGGGTGCCGGTTGCCTTCAGGGGCGGCAGGCCCTTCAGCCAGAAGCAGGTGCGCTTGCGCTCATTGTCCGGCCCGTCCTCCTCGGTCCCGAAATGCCAGGGCTGCACAGTTTGCGCGAAGGGCTCATAACCCCGGATGCGCTCTTTCGCATGGCGGTGCATCACGGGGTTCTCGACCGCGATCCGGGGAATTGGCGCGTTCCAGCAGTCGGAGAACAGCGCCGCGCCGTCGTCCAGCTCCTGCCACATTTCGGCCAGGGTCCGCCCTGGGGGCGGCGTGGTCAGCCAGCGCACGCCGCTGTTGCAGAGCCTGGTGCAGGGCGGGTGCATCACCGCCATGAGGTCCCAGCCGTCGGCCAGAACGTCGCGCACGTCGCAGACCAGGTGCCGGTTGCTCCGGTCCTCGGCGGGCTTCAGGTCGCAGGACCAGGCGTCGTGCCCCAGGCGGTCGAAGGCGCGGCGCACCACGCCGGAGCATTCGCACGCGACCAGGACGCGCATGGGCCGCTCTGCGATGAAGGAGAAAGCCAGCTGCATGGATCAGCTCTCCAGCGTGATCTTGTAGCGGCGCAGGCCGCGCGCGTTGCGATAGGGCTCAATGCGGGGGCGCTCCCCTTCCATCACGTCGCCAGAGGCAAATCCGTCCTCAAGGCTCTCCTGGGCCGCCTCGCGCGATCGGTAGCCGGTCGCATAATCGTAGCGGGTCACGGGCATGGGTCGTCCTCCTGTCTCTGTGGGATAGATCTCGTCCGGTTTCGGTCGGGCGTCGTAGGCATGGCCCACGGGATGCCGCCCCGCGTGGGGGCGGTCACCGGTGGGTCAGGCCGCGCCCTTCAACTCGGTCATGCGTTCGGCCAGCGTCCAGAGGGCCCGGTTCAGCGCCTTGTTCTGGTCGATGCCCTTCACCGCGCGGGACGACACGTTGCGGATCTGGTTGTTGGCGTCGCGGACCCGGCTGCGTTGGCCGCCACGGATGACGTTTTCCTGAACCACGTTGAAGGTGGTCCAAAGATTTTCGGCCAGGTCATCGCGCCGGCGGGGCCGGAGGAGCATTTCAGCGGTGATCGGCGCGGGCTTGGCCTCTTCGATCTGCTCGGGGTGCGCGGTGGGGAAGCGCAGGATATGCGCGGCCTCCGCAAAGGCCCGCTGTTCGTCCTGGTTCAGCGTCAGGCCCTTGAAGGCGTCTACCTGCGCCGTGACGCGCGGCGCCTCTTCCAACACCCGATAAGCGCCCTCGATGACCTCATGCACCGCGTCGCCGGTATGGCGGACCTTCACCTCTTCGAAGGTGTCGCCGACCATCAGGCCGTTGGCGCAGACGAAGCGGAAGAACCCGGGCAGCATCTGGTAGGAGCTGGTGCCGTCATTGGCATTCACCAGGATGACTTCGAAGGCCTCGCCATTGGCCCGTGCCAGGCTGCGGTGACGCAGGCGCAGCATGTGCTTCGTGAACTCCTGCTTGCCCTCGATGCGGGTACGGGCCTGCTGCGCGAAGAACGGGTCGAAGCCTTCCGCCCGCAGGCCGTCCAGCACGGAAGCGGTGGGGATCGGCGCGAAGCGCGCAGAGCGGCTTTCGTGGGCCTCGGTCGCGAAGATCGACGGCACGACCTTCTGCAGTTCCTCATTGCTCAGGACTTCGCCGGTGCGGGCCGAGATGACGCCGCCGTTGCTCATTCCGCGCATGTAACGATGGAAGCTCATGGGGTGGTTCCTTGTCTCTGTGGTGTGAACCCCGGGTTTCGGACCGGGGCGCAGGCTCTGGCCTACGGTGACGCCGCCCGCCCGGGGCGGCGCTGCGGTAGGTCAAACGCGGCGAAGCCGGGTCCACGCGCCCCGGGGGGCGGCGAACAGGTTGATCTGAGCATAGGGGCGCGGGTCGTCGTGCTGATCGACCCAAGCGCCATCAATCTGCGCTTGCAGGATAAACATGGGGGAAAGCCCTTCTCTCTGTGGGAAGCCCCTGGGTTTCGGACCAAGGGAGTGCCTGGCGCACTGGATGCGGCCCCCGGGGGGAGGCCGTCACCAGTAGGTCAGGCCTGGGCGGCGAGAGCGTCGAACCCGTCGGCCTTCATCGCGGCGCGGTAGGCGTTGGCGGCCCGGTCGGAGGCGGCGGCCCGCACGGCGCCCGACATGATCCGGGCATAGGCGCCCGCATTGCCGTTGGTCAGGTGCTGGCGGGCGGTCTCGATGGTCTTGGCGATGGTCATCTGTGGATCCTCGGTTCTTTGTGGGAAGCCCGGGTTTCGGTCCGGGCGGTGGGTCAGGGTTTCGGTCCCGACAAGACAGAAGGTAGGAGATTCGCTTTCCGCCGTCAATGAGGGGATGTAAAAAAATGTTCCCCTCTGGCTTGTGCCCGGCCCTAGCCCCAGCCCAGCACCCGACACAGAGGGCCCCACGCTCCCCCACCGTGCATTCCCCCCTCCCTCCCCCCTCTCGTACCGTCCACACATGACCCAGCTACAGACAGCACAAGAGGGCGCCCCCGCCCCCCGTAAGCGCCGCATAAGCCCCAAGGTGCGTAAAGCACTAGAGCTCAAGGTAGAGACGGCGAAGCCGTGGGCCGACTGTGCCCGCGAAGCAGGGATGTCGGAGGCAGGCATCCACAAGGCCCGCAAGCAACCGCACGTCCAAGCCCTCTTCGACGACATCAAAGCCCAATACGTCCAGCGCATCGAGACCATGAAAAAGGTCCATGAAGCCCGCGCCCTGGAGGTCGCAAGGGAACTCCTCGACCAGACAGACAACAAGCAGGTGAGAGCGAGAATGGTCGAGTTTCTCAGGCGCGAGCCCGCCGGACCGGCTGTCGCGGTGCAGATAAACAACGGTGGCGCAGGGGGTTACGAGTTTGTGCGCCCAGGCTCTCGCGTGGTCGAAATCTCGGTGTCCTCTGATGATGGATCAGGTGATCACGAAGGAGAATAGCAAAGGTATCAATGTCTTGCGTGATCTGTTGTGATGAATGCGCGTCACAACAGGCAGGCCGCGAGACCTCTGCGGGGTCATGTTCCGCATATGTTCCGCTCCCGGGAAAGGGGGGTGGGGGCCTCGATCGAAGGGGGGTGGGGTTGAAAATCGGTCGCGCGATTTGGTTAGTCGACCTCCCCCCTCGCGGCAGCTTAATCATCTGAAAAAATTCAAAAATATTATCTGACCTTTGCCGGTGCATGTGAGGGTTTTCGGGTGTGCCTGATGGTCCTGGGGAGAATTCTGATCCCGGGAGCATGTGAGATGGCAGAGCTGAGAGCGCTGGCGACGATTGAGGACGCGATGGCAGAGGATGTGATCCAGCTGCTGGAGGACGCGCTGGAATTTGCCCGTTCCCATCCGCAGCGGTGTGTGTCAATTTTTTCCATCGGTCGTGACGAGGTTCGAAACCATCTGCATTGCGGGATGGGCATGATGGAACTGGTCGGCTCGATGGAAGATGCCAAGTTCCGCATCCTGACCGAGGAGGACTGAGGCATGGCGCTTCCTGTCACTCCGCGGGGCAATCAGGTCTACATCCCGGACGGGGCGGTGCTGGAGGACTATTTCTGGTCTCGGGCGAAGATGGCGCTGATCCAGGGGCCGATCGGGTCTGGCACGTCGTCGGCATCGCTCATGCGGATCTGGGCGATGGCCTGTGAGCAGGAGCCAGATCTGGACGGGGTGCGGCGGACGCGGTGGATCGTGTCGCGGGACACCTACAAGAACCTGCGCGAGACGACGGTGAAGACCTGGCTGGACTGGTTCCCGGAGGAGTATTGGGGGCCGCTGATCCGGTCGGAGCCGATGTTCCACAAGCTGATCGACGTTCGCGAGGGCGGGCCGCGGCCGCATCCGTCGGGTGACGGGACGCGCGTGGATTGCGAGGTGATCTTCCTGGCGCTGCCGGATCCGGATGTGGCCGAGAGCGTGCTGGCTTCTTACGAGATCACGGGGTTCTTCGTGAACGAGGGGCAGTTCTTCGAGAAGGCGGTGATCGACGAGCTGCTGTCGCGGTGCGCGCGGTATCCGTCGATGAAGAACGGGCCCGGGGCGACGTGGTTCGGCGGGATGCTGGACATGAACGCGCCGGTCGAGGGGCATTGGGTGCCCTACATGCGCGGGGACATTCCGCTGCCGGCCGAGATGTCGGACGACGAGAAGCTGACCTACCAGAAGCCGGCCGACTGGGTGTTCTTCGTGCAGCCGCCCGGGCTGATCGAGGAGATCAAGGACGGCAAGCCGGTCTACCGGCGCAACCCGAAGGCCGAGAACCAGAACAATCTGCGCGAGACCTATCTGGAGAAGATCCAGGGCAAGCCGAAGAGCTGGATCGACCGGCGGGTGCTGAACAAGGTCGGCCTGCACATGGAGGGCAAGCCGGTCTATCCGACGTTCTCGGAGGTCGATCACGTCCACCCGGCCGACATGGACCCGATCCGCGAGCTGTCGATCGTCGTGGGGCTGGACTTCGGCCGCGACCCGGCCGCCGTCTTCCTGCAGCACGCCAATGGCCTCTGGACCGCGCATTCGGAGCTGATCGGCGACAACGAGAGCGCGCAGCTGTTCGCTCCGCGGGTGAAGGCGCACCTGGCGCGGTGGTATCCGGGGCAGGAGGTGGAATTCTGGGGCGATCCCCGGGGCGCCGACGGGACGCAGGCGACCGAGACGACCGCGTTCGACGTTTTCCTGGCGCACGGAATGCGGGTCATGCCGGCGACGACGGACAACAACCCAGAGCTGCGGCGCTCGACCGTGGAGGGCGTCCTGGAAAAGCGGGTGGGTCTGAAGCTCAACCCGACGCGGTGCCCCATCCTGAAGCGGGGCATGGCCGGGGGCTACCACTACGCCAAGATCAAGGGGCGCCCGGGCCTCTATTCGCCGCGCCCGGTCAAGAACAGCTATTCGCACGTCGTCGATGCGATGGAGAACGGGCTGCTGGGCGGGGGCGAGGGCCGCGCGCTGGTGGCGAACAAGGCAGCTGAGCGGCCCAAGCCCGTGCGGAACAAGCGGTCCCGTCCGAACCTGCGGAGGGAGCGGGGATGAAGGTCCTGGAGTGGTATTTCGGCTTCCACGCGCCGGCCAGCCTTCGGGACCTGCGGGCAGGTGCGTCGCTGCGGACGATCTTCGGTCATGTCGAGGCCTGGGGGTACACGGCAGACGACACCTGGATCTTCTTCGACCCGCGCGGCGCCGGAACGCGCATCCTGATCACGCACCTGCACGACGAGGTCGAGGACCAGATGGTGGCCCGGCTCGAGACCTGCCAGCTGATCCTCAAGATCGCGCCGGATGACCGCCAGCTGCGCGTTCCCCTGCATCTCGGCATGAACTGCGCGAGCCAATGCGCGCACCTGGTCGGAAGACGTGCATTCGGCCCGGGCGGCCTGCGCCGCATGTTGCTGAAAAACGGAGCGGAGATCATCCATGACACCGAAAGAAGACCCGGAGGCAAAGGCTGACCGCCTGCGCCAGCGCCGTATCGCCAATGCCGAAAGCCTGAAGGCGGCAAAGAGCACGGCCAAGGACCTGCAGGGGGATGTCGCGTCGGTCTATGGGCTGCCGTCGATGTTTTCGAGGTCCAAATGAAGAAGCCCTCCAAGGACTTCAGCACGCGATACGCTGCCGCAAAGCGGTGGCGTGACGCGGCGCGGCCCTACATCGAGGAGATCTTCCATTTCTGCGCGCCGCAGCGGGAGAACGACTTCTCGAGACGCAACTCCAAGACCATCACGGAAGCCGAGACCTTCCATTCGCTGCCCGAGGAGCTGGCCACGGACCTGGCCGGCGACTTCGTGAACTTCTTCACCCCGTCGGAAGCAATGTGGACGAACTTCCTCGTCACGGCGCCGGTGCCCGAGGATATGGTCGACAGCGCGAAGGATATGGTGGAGGGGCGGGAGCAGTTCCTGGCCGAGAAGATCAGCGCGTCGAACTATTACGATATCGCACCTCAATGGGGATTCGAGGCGGCCTCTCACGGCACGCCGGCCCTGTGGGTTCAGCAGGGGCACATGCAGCAGGCCGTCTATGTCGAGCCGGTGCCGCCGCATGAGCTGCTGATCACGCCGGGCTACATGGGGCTGCTTGATCGCTTCCGGGAACAGTGGGTCGCAGCCGACACGCTGAAGGCGCTCTTCGCCGGCTGGGAGGTGGACCTGAGCGACCCGCGGCTGACCGCGAAGATGGGCAAGCCCGGGACAGTTGCCAAGGTCTGCTGGGGCTTCTGGGTCGACTGGTCCGACCCGGCCCGCCCGATGTGGAAGGCCGAGATCACGGTCGACGAAATCGGGGTCATGGAGGCCGAGATCATCGGGGATCTGAACGGGACCTGTCCGCTGCTGGTCGGCCGGTTCAATCCGCAGGTCGGGCGCCCCTGGGGCCGCGGCGCGGGATGGAAGGCCCTGCCGGACATGCGCACACTCGACAAGATCGACGAGGTGGTGCTGACCAACCTCGATGATTCCCTGCAGAACACGCTGATCTACCCGGATGACGGGTTCCTCGACATGTCCGAAGGGCTGGTGCCAGGGACCGCATATCCGGCCAGCCGCGGGTTCACGCGCGACCAGATCTACGAGCTGCAGAAGGGCGCCAACCTCGACATGGGGTTCTACACCGAGGAGGGCTTTACCGAGCGCCTGCGCCGCGCCTTCTACCAGGACGGCCCGCGCCAGAAGGGCGACACGCCTCCCTCGGCCACGCAATGGGCTGATCAGCGCCGCGATGTGCAGAAGCGGCTCGGCAAGCCCTCTGCGCCGCTGTGGACCGAGATGATCGCTCCCCTGGTGCAGCGCTTTGAATACCTGGCGGTCGAGGCCGGCGAGCTCGAGGATACGCTGACCCTGAACGACCACATCCTGACGCTGCAGCCGATCTCGCCCATGCAGAAGGCCCAGAACCAGGACCAGGTGATGGTGGCGCGGTCGAACCTCGACATGGCGTTCAGCGTCTTCCAGGACCAGGTGGGCTCGTTCATCGACCCGGTCAACACCTTCAAGAACATCGTCCGCGCCTCGGGTGACGAGCTGACCGTGCTTCGCAAGGAGCAGCAGCCGGTCGATGGCGCCCAGCAATAAGGAGACCGGCATGGAAAAGCTGCCCACCATGTTCGCCAAGAGCGGACCGATCCTGCAATACCTCCGCCCTTTCCTGCAGCATGAGGATCCTGAAATCCGGACGCGCGCCCGCGCTGCCCTACGCACGGTGCAGCGGCTGCTGAATACGGACGACGGTGCTATCCTTATGGATCTGCTGGAAAAATCGACGACACTTTTCATCCTCGATCCGCTCGCAGATCCCCGTGCATTGGATGCAATCAATGCCCAGCGTTTCATCGCCCTCGATCTCAGGAGGATTATGAGCGATGAAACGGACACCGTTCTGGATGCAATTTCTTCGGCCCATGGTGGTATGGGCCCCGGAGGGCGAGGGCGCCCCGGGCGCGGGTGATCCCCCGCCGGCCGGCGATCCGCCCGCGGCCCCGGGCGCCGGCGATCCGCCCGCAGACCCGCCGGCCGCCCCCGATTTCTCCTTCATCGGCGACGATTTCCGCACGGACGGCGAGCCCGACATTGCCCGCTTCGGCGAGCACTATCAGGCCCTCGTCGCGGATCTCGCGCGCCGGGATGAAGCCCTGGCCACCGTGCCCGAGGATGGCAACTACGACTTCACCCTGCCGGAGGACTTCGATCTGGGCATCGAGCTTCCCGAGGGCGTCGAGATCAACATCGACCTGGAAGACGAGGCCATGCAGCCGATCGTCGGCGAACTGGGCCAGTTCCTGAAAGACAACAACATGCCCGCGACGGCCGGCGGACAGGTCATGGGTCTGCTTCAGAAATACGAGGCGGCCAAGTTCGCCAAGACCTATGCCGCGCAGACCGCCGAATTCGAGACCCTGGGCGGGAATGAGGCAGCCCGGAGCGCGCGTGTCGCGACCGTGCAGCGCGCCATCGACGCCAAGCTGCCGGCCGATCTCGCCGCTGCTCTGAAGGGCATGACCTACGGCGCCAAGACGCTGCGGGCCCTCGAAACCCTCCTGAACCCCCGCAGTATGAAGTCCGCTCAGCCCTCCCAGCCCGGGGCCGACATGACGGGGAAATTCGGGTCGTCGCGTCTCGCGGCAATCAACGAACGCGGCTGAAAGGAGCATAACCCCCAATGGTTCAAACCCTGATCGAATACGCGAAGACCTTCGCTGAGGACGACAAACGTCGGGCCATCATCGAACTCTTCCCGGAGATGCTGGACTTCATGTCCCTTCTCCCCTTCAAGCCCGCGCCCGGCGGCGTCTACCGCTACCAGGAAGAGGCCGCGCTGCCCGACAACATGGGCTTCCGCGCGATCAACGAGCTGCCCGGAGAAGGCCACGGCCTGCTGAACGACCGCGTCGAGCAGGTGTTCCCGATCGCCGGCAACGTCGATGTGGACCGCGCGCTGGTGCGCCGCCATGGATCCGGCCGCCGCACGATCGACGAACGCATGTCGATCAAGAAAAAGGCCAAGGTCTGGGCTGACACCTTCATCGACGGCGACAACCAATCGTCGCCGCGCGAATACACCGGCCTGAAGGCGCGCCTGGCGGCCGTGGGCGGCTCGGTGGACGGCACCAACTACCGCAGCCGCATCCTGGCAAACAGCGAGGCTTCGGGCGGCGGTGCGCTGTCGCTGGCGCAGCTGGACCGGGCCATCGGCCTGGTGAACGATCCGAACGCGCTGATCATGCCCAAGGCCATCAAGGATCGCTTCGCCGCCGCGCAGCGGGACACCAACATCGGTGGCTACATCACCCTCGACAAGGACGAGATGGGCCGGCCGATCACCCGCTACGGCGACCTGCCGATCTTCACGGGCTACGGGATTTCGCCCTTCGGGGAATTCATCCCGTTCGATGAAGTCGCCTATGGCGGCGGCTCGGCCGTGACCTCGTCCATCTACGTCGTCCGCTTCGGCGAGGACGGCGTCTGCGGCCTCGAAACCGCGCCGATGGAAGTGACCGACTTCGGCCTGCTGCAGGACGGCGTCTACATGCGCGTCAATATCGAGCATGACTGCGGCATCTGCGTCGAGGACCCGTTCTCGGCCCTGCGCATGTCCTCGGTCACCAACGCCGCAATCGTGAAGTGAGGAGCGCATCATGAGCAGCAAGACTTTCGCGATCGACGCCGCCGTTGGCCTGATCAAGCGCGAAATCGGCCTGGCCGCCGTCACCGCCGACGCCTACATCGGCACCCAGCACGACCAGGGCGACGCCGCGATCACCGATATCGCATGCGTCATCGATATCGAGGCCTGCAAGGTCTCGGCCGGTGACGAAACCTACACCTTCCGCCTGGTGGGCTCGAACGTCTCCGACCGGTCGGATGCGCGGATCCTCGACACGCTGGAGCTGGGCGACGCTGGCACCGTCCCCATCGAGACCGTCGATACCGTCGCCGGTGACCGCTACGTGATGCGGGCCCGGACGGAGCGCCAGCAGACGGCGTTCCAGTACATCGACCTGCACCTGGACGTGGAGGGCACCAGCCCCTCGATCACGTTCGGCGCCTTCATCACCAAGGAGATCTGCTGATGCCCAAGATGGTGAAGATCGAGGCGAACCCGGACTTCAAGCCGAACGCAACCCAGAAGGCCGAATACTCGGCGATCGAGAAGGCCGGCGCGAAGACCGTGACCTACCAGACCGCCATCCACAACATCCGGCACTCGGGCGGCATGTACCGCATCCAGCCCGAGGCCTCGGCCACCGCCACCGCGGCGACTGTGAGCGCGCCGAAGCTGGCGGAAATGGATCTGCAGGACCTGAAGCTGATGATGGTTTCGCTCGGCGTGAAGACCGAGAAGCAGATGAAAAAGTCGGAGGTCATCAAGGTCATCGAGACCAAGCTGGCCGAAATCGACATCGTGGACGACGACGAGACGACCTGACCGAACCTCCCTGGGATCTCAGGGTCAGGTCCAGGGGGTGCCTTCGGGCGCCCCCTTTTTCGTGCCGTGCATGTGAGAAGCCCCAGGCCGCCGGGATAGTCCGGCCATGGCCAACACATTCTCCATGCTCGGCATCATGAATGCCGCCCTCACCGCCCAAGGGGTCGAAAAGCTGTCGTCGCCATATGACGGCAGCCCGGAAGCCCTCGCGCTCCTCGAAAACTGGCCCTTGATCATCGAGGCAGAGCTGGAGGACGGGCACTACAATTTCACCCGCAGCGAAGAGCGCCTGCTGACCCGGATCGACGGGAAGTTCGGGTTCTCGGATGGCTATCGCATCCCGTCGGCGGGGCTGCATGTGCGCCATGTCTGGACCCTGAACGACTCCGGCGGGAGATGCTTCCCCGACTGGTCGAGCGACGACAGCTACGTCTACCTCGATGCCGCTGACGGGTGCTATGCCGAGGTGCTTATTTCGCAGGACCCGGCGCTCTGGGGAGCGAACTTTGCCGCTGGCGTCCGTGCGAAGCTGGAGGCCGTCCTCTTGCGGATGGACGACGAGAGCGGCACGGCCATGGAGCAGATGGCCGAGGCCAGCTTCCAGCGCGCGCGCACCGTCTCCTCGAAAGCACGGAAGCGGGACGACCTGCATCGCGAGAGCCGCATCGCGGCCGCGAGGTTCCGCCGTGGCTAAAAAGACCATCTGGCAGCGGGATTTCTCTTTCATGGAGACGCGGTCCGATCTCCTGGAGGCGGCCGACAGCGAGATCCGTTCGCGGTCCGTGAAGTCGGCCCGCAACATGCGCCGACTGGCGACCAACGTTCTGACAGCCCGGCCCGGCCTGTTCTTCATGCGGCACCTGCAGACGCAGAAGATCTTCGAGGTTCAACCGGCGGACGGGCTGCGCTTTGGCGTGGCGCTGCTGGATGACCAGGCGCTGATCCTGAACGAGACCGCCGGCACGCTGGTCACGCTGACCGATGTGCCGTGGAGCGCGGCCGAGAACCTGTGGGTTTTGCCGTTCCGCCAGGAAACGCTGATCGGTGACCCCGAAACCGGCATCTACAAGCTCGTCTACAGCAGCGGGTCCTGGTCGATCGACGAATGGCTGTTCGAGGAGGCGCCAGGCGGCGAGCGCTATCAGCCGTACTGGGTCTTCAATAAATCCACCTCAATCACGCCGTCGGCGCGGGAGGGGGAGATCACCGTCGAAGCCGATGCCGCGGTGTTCACGGCCGATCATGTCGGCACCTACATCCGATATGGCCAGCGCGAGATCCGCGTTGATGCCTATGTGACCTCCCAGATCATTCAGGGCACTGTGATCAGCAAGCTCCCCCCGAGCTACAGGATCAAGGTCTCCGACGCAGCCGATTTCCGCGTGGGCGAGGCAGTCACATCGCGGGACACGAATTACCAGGGCATCATCATCGCTGTGGACACGTCGGCCAATACCGTCGATGTGGTGACGACAGCCTATTATGAGGGCCCGGAGACGGACGAATATCTGGCCTCTGACGACTATTCGTCGGAGATCACGGCCGTGACCGAGATCGACCCTCTGGCCTCGACCATCTGGGATGAGCAGTTAATGTCGCAGGTGCATGGCTGGCCCCGGGCGGCGACAGCCGTTGCCGGCCGGCTGATCCTGATCGACTTTCCAGATGCGCCCAGCGTGGTCGCGGTCTCGAACGCTGCCAGCATCCAGAACTTCGATGTTGGAACCGAAGACGATGATGCGATCGTGCGCGAGGTCGGCGACGACTCCCCGCGGTTCCTGCACGCGATCAGCGCCAACGATCTCCTGCTCCTGTCCGACCGCGGCTGCTACTGGGTGAACGTGCGCGACAACGGCGTTCTGACCCCCTCGACCTTCAACGCGATCAAGTTCGACAAGCGCGGCGCCAGCTCGATCCCGCCTGTCCTGGTCGATGACAGCGTGGTATTCGTGGAAAGCAACGGCGAGGGCATCTCGGCCGCCACGCTCTCGGGTAGCTCCTACCTGAAATGGTCGATCACGCCGCTGACCCTCTATCACAACCAGCTGGTTAACAGTCCGGTCGCGCTCTGCGGCCCGGCCATCAATTCGCCTCAGGCCGAGAAATACCTGTTCGTGGTCAACGCGGACGGCACGCTGGCTGCAGTCAGCTGGTCGACGACCTTCGGCGAGGAGACCGTGAGCTTCGCGCCGTGGGATACCCAGGGGACCTTCATCAACGTCTTCCCGATGTTCGACACCTACTGGGCCATGGTGGATCGCGATGTGGCAACCGGCACCGTGCGCATGCTGGAACGGTTCGACACGGGCATCTACCTGGACTCGGCCAAGGACACGTCCGAGGGGCTGGACCCGTCGGTGGTGCTGATCAACGGCGAGGAGCTGACGATCGGCGGAGATTCGGTCATCATCTCTCAAGGTAATCCGACGCACCTGCCCGGGCTCACCGTGAGCATTCTGCGCGGCGTGGCCTATGTCGGCGAATTCGAGGTCAACGACAGCGGCGAGTTGGTCACGAACCCGGGCTTCGAGGGCCAGAGGCAGATCGGCCTGAACTACTCGGCCGAGGTCTCGCCGTGGCCGGCCGAGGCCACGGATAGCCCGCGCTCCGGCATGCGTCCGACGCGGGTAACGCGCTTCCTGGTTTCGATGCAGGGCCGGGTCGCGCTCCAGATCCGCGCCAACGGGTACACCAGGAGCCTGGGCGGCTACAGCTTTGGGGATGACCTGTCGGTTGATCCGCCGCAGCGCGACCAGGTCTATCGCGTCATGGTGGCAGGTCGTCGTGACCATCCCGATATGGCAGTCATCAAAAACATCCCGGGGCCGTTCACGGTTCTGGCACTCGGGCAGGAGGTAAAGGTCTGATGGAAGCAGCAGCAGCAGCGCAGGTCGTCGGGGCTGGAGCATCGGCAGCTAGTCTTCTGGGACAAGCCAAGGCCGAAAAGCAGAACTCGGAAATCAATTCCTACATCGGTCGGACGCGTGCGCTGCAGACGGACACCACGGCGCGGCAGAGCCTGTCGTCGGAGCTAGGGTCTATGCGCACGGCCATGGCCGCGAACGGAGATCAGCCAGGGGTCGGCACCTTCGAAATGATGCAGGAGCTGCGCACGACGCGCGATCGGGAGCGACGCATCCAGTTCGGCAACGAGATGCAGTCCTCTTGGGATTCTGCGCGGAAGGGCCGAAATGCGATGCAGGCCGGGCGCCTCGGGTTCATCACCAAGATGGCCAAGGGCGGCCAGTCTATGTTTGACCTCTACCAGATGATGGGAAGCTGACCATGGCTGAAATCCGACGCATCGTGCGTGCCGATCCGAAGTCCAATTTCCGGCAGGTCGGCGAATCCGGCGGGATGACCTTCGCTGCCCTGGCCGACATTGCAAAGACTGCCTACGAGCAGTTTGCCCCCGGCGTCGCGGAGATGGACCGGCAGAAGACCACCGAGGAATGGAGCCAGTACGCCCGCCAGCAGATGGGCAACAACCGTGCGACGTTCTCCTACCCCGGCGTGCCCGGTGGCGACGGCACCAGCTCGAAACTGCTCGGCCTGATCGACAGGACCGAGGGCGGGGGCGGATACAGCACCCTCTTCGGCAATTCCCAGGCCCCCGGCGGAAAGTTCGCCGGGGTTGACGTTTCAAAGATGACCATCGGCGAGGCGAAGAAATTCGCGGCGCCGGACGGTGAATATGGCCAATGGGTCAAGGGTCAGGTCGGTCGCGTAGCCACGCCCATGGGGCGCGGTCAGGTCGTGGGCACGACGCTTGGCGCGGCGGCGTCCCAGCTTGGCCTTCCGGACACCACGCCCTTCAACGCGGCCACGCAGGGGGCGATCATCGACCATCTGGCACGCCAGGCCACGGCCGGGCCGCTGACGCTGGAAGGGAAGATGGCGCGCCTGCGGCAGACCTGGGAGGGGCTGAAGAACGTCAGCGACGAGGATCTCGCAGCCGCGGTGCAGGAAATGAGCGGGGGCGGCGGGCAGCCGCCGGCGCAGGAGCCGGTCCTGGTGAAGACGCGCGACGGCGCGGTCGAGCCGCGCCTGTACTCGCCGCTGTCCGGCCCCATGCTGCGCGCCCACAATGCCGCGGCGGCTTCGGCCTACCTCGCCGAGATGAACAACGCCGCCGGGCAGGACTTCGCCGCGTTCGCCACGCAGTTTCCTCTGGATCCGGAAGGCTTCCGCCAAGCGGCCCAGGGCTATGTGGATCAGGCGGTCAAAGGCGCGCCGGAGCAGATGCGCGCCGATCTGCGGCTGAACCTCGAACGCGAGATGCAGCAGAGCTACATCGGGATGGTCGAGGAGAAGCAGTCCGACACCCGCAAGCGGGCCGACAATGCCAGCGCGGCGCTCGTGGACAGGTGGTCGACGCAGTATTCCGAGGCGCTGGCCTCCGGCAACAACGAGGCGGCGCAGGCCGCCCGTTCCCGTCTGGAGGATCTGCTGGTGAACCGCGAGGCTCTGCCGGGCATCGGCTGGACCCGAGCCCAGTCCGAAAACGTGATCCTGGGTTCGATCAAGGGCGCCCAGAAGATCGAGAACACCCGCGCGACGGCCTACAAGACAGAGATCGGGAAGAAGCTGGATGGCGTGATCTCGGCAGCCGAGAACGGCCAGCACGCGGCCGATGAAGCGCTCCTCGATGACAAGGGCGTCTGGTCCTTGCAGCCAGACAAGGCGCGCGAGGCCGCGGCGAAGATCCAGCTCCGGGATGCAATGCCGGATTTCCGTTCCATGCTGCCGGCAGAGCGGAAGGCGATCATCGAGGGAGAGCAGCAGCGCACGCTGCATTACGGCTACGAGCCGGATCTCCTGAAGGCCATGAAGTCGGTCGACACAAGCATGACGGCGGCGCTGGACAAGGACCCGATCCAGTACTTCTCCGACTTCATGCCGGACGACCAGAAGCCCCCCACGCTGCCGTCCGACATGAGCGACCCGGGCGCCACGATTGCGGCCATGACCGCGCGCCGTGACTATGCCAAGAAGATGCAGGCCGAGGGCTACACGGCAGTTCCGATCTTCCTGTCTGATGCAGAGGTGAAGCTGCTGACGCCGCATTTCGCCGATGGTGCTGATCCGGCGGCGAAGGCGGCCCTGGCCAAGCTGTTCGTGGCAGGCTTCAAGGAGGATGCGGGCGCCGCGCTCAAGGAGGTGAAGGCGGACGACGTGACGCAGCATGTCGGCGGCCTGATGGCAGCCGGGGTCGGTGATGACCTCGCGCAAAAGGCTCTGGTCGGCCAGCAGATGATCGAGCAGGGTCAGGTCATGCTGCCACCGAAGGCCGCGTCTGTCGCCTCCATCAGCCCGGAAATCGTCGATGCCCTGGGCCCGGCGGCCTATGCCATGGGCGCCACGCTGAAGACTGCCAAGGCGCTCTACGCGGTGGACGCGAAGGGCGTGGATCCGACCAGCGATGATGCCAAAAAGCTCATGGCCTCCAGCCTCCAGCAGGCGCTCGGGTTTGAGCAGCGCCGCAGCGGTCGATATGGCACGACGGCCACGGGCGGCGTGCAGGAGGTGAACGGTCACCAGACGCTCCTGCCGCCTGGCATCTCGCCGAAGGATGTTGAGGCGGGTATCAAGCAGGCGGTCGATCAGATCCTCCCTGGAAGGGGAGCGCCGCCAATCGCTGGGCGCGAGGTCGGGGCATCCCGGTCTATTCCCGGCGATCCCGATCTGTGGGGTGGACTGAACGGCAGCACGCCGTCCTACAATGGTCAGCCCATCAGCATGCGGCAGCTGCAGAGCGCCAAATTTGTCCCGATCACGGATGCGACCGGACAAATCCTTGATGGCCTGTACCGGATCGAGGTCATGGGCGGCACGGACGTAGAGAACGAGGCGGGCAACGTCTTCATCTTCGACATGCGCAAGCTGGCAGAAAGGGGCCGCTGATGTTCATTCCAAGCGAAGGAGCGAAGATCCCGGACATGAAGGCCCGTCGCCCCGAGCGCGGGCCTGCCGGCTTTCTGGAGGGGCTGAGCGCGGCGTTCACGGCCGAGCAGATGGAAACGGATGCCTGGGACCAGCGCGCCGGCATCCGCAATGGCGTCCTGCAGGACATGGAAAGCAGCCTTCGCAAGAAGCTCGGTGACGCTGCTGTCGAAGATGCCATTGCCCAGGCGGATGCTGCGCGGGGCACGGCGCGGCGCCGCAATGACCAGGCCAGCAAAAACTGGCGGACGGATGCGCTTTTTGGCCTCGCCGGCAGTTCTGGTCTGCCAGATCTTCCGACCGATCGTGATCAGCTGGAAGCGCAGGTGAAGGACCGATACCAGGCGCGCTATGCCGATGCCCTCCAGACCATGCGCTACATGCGCCATGGTGAAACGGTGGCGAATTTCTTCGGCCGCGGCGCCGCCGCAATCTCGGACCCGTTCAGCCTTGCGACGATGCTGGTCGGCGGTGGCGAGGTCTCGATTGCCCGGACCATCGCCCGGGAGGCGGGCATGGGCGCCTTGGGCGAGATCTTCATGCTGCCGCGCCAGTACGACATGGCCGAGTACCTCGATATTCCCGATCCCAACCCTGTGTCGCAGATCGCGCTCGGGGCAGTCTTCGGCGGGGCGGTCGCGGGTGGCGCAAAGGTTCTGACCCGGGCGGGCCGGGCCCAGGTCTCGACCGGATATGATCGCGCGATGCAGTACATCCGGGTGCGCCGCGGCAATCTGCCGATCGAGGACAAGGCCGTGGTCGATGCTGCCGAGGATGCGATGACCACCGGCACCCCCATGCGCCCGGACCCGGTCAGCGCTGAGATGCCGCAGGGTGCAGATGACGCGGGCCGCCAGCTGCCTGCCTGGATGCCTCGGGAACGGCAGACCCCGATCTATGGGCAGGTTTTGCCGCCCGAGCGGGATATGCCGGAGCTGTCGGGAATCTCCAGAACGGCTGATGCCTCCTTGCCGTGGGAAACCTCCCCGGTACGGTTCGACACGCAGGCGGCAGTGACTTCGAACGCGCGCTACCAGGCCGCCCGGATGGCCGACCCCGTCACCATGTCCCAGTACGAGCAGCTGTCCACGCGGCGCGCCTCGTACCGGCGCTGGCTCTCCGATCTCATGGACCGGCAGGATGCCGAGATCGAGGGCATGGCCGGCAGGATCGAGCGCGGGATTGCGCAGGCGAAAGAGGATCTGCGGATCACGCAAGGCAAGGGACCCAAAGCGAAAATCCGGTCGAAAATTCGCGACATGCAGGCGGACCTTGAGGAGGTGCGCGCCACACCGAAGCGCCGGGAGACCCCCGACACCAAGGAGCTGCGCCGGGCCATCGTGCAGGTGGACGAGAAGATGCGCGACATGGCCGCGGCTGTTGGCCGAGCCTTCCGTGCAGGCGATGGTCTTCCGGAGGCCCAGGATCTCCCGCCGCGCCCCCGCGACATGGGCGAGGTGGATCGCCTGATGGAGCAGTTCTTCGCGGACCCGGCCGGCGTGGGCGGGCCAGATCTGGGCCCGGATGATCTCGGGGCTGGTCCCAGGGGCCGCGTCGTGCCGCTGAACGACCTCACGCCACGAATGCTGGATCCGATCGAGGCCGACGACGCGGCAGCCGAGTTTGGCGCCTTCGACATGAACGCCAGATCTCAGCTCGACATGTTCGATGAAGGCAGCGCCAACCCGGAGGTGGACGCGCTGAACTCGCATGCTGCTGAGGCGTTGCGTGAAGAGATCAGAGGTACGGAAGAACCTGCTCCCGGTATGGTGCGGATGTACCATGGTGGTCATGACGGAGATTCCGGTGGCGCAAGATGGTTCACATCAAGTTTTGAGAATGCCAAGGGGTGGTCAGCTCAGCGTGGTGGGGGCGGTCGAGCCGATGAAGTATGGTACATCGACATTCCCAGGGATGATCCGATGTTTCACGCTGATTATGCTGATCAGACAGTCGATCAGGGGTTCACCGTGCAGAAGGAATTTGACCCGTCAGCATACGGATCCGTGAACCTGTATCGGGAAGCCGATGATTTCGACGTGACCATGCCGGGGCCGGACGGCCAGACGCGCACCATGCCGGCCTCGCGCTGGCTGGACGAAATGGATGACGAGCAGGAATTCGTGGCCCTCGCAGAATTCTGCGCCCCCAACAGGAGCTGAACATGACCTTCGCACAGTGCATCACGGGCAAGGGGCAGGACGACACCAAGCACCAGGAGCGCGCGCGCCTGGCGGCCGACATGTGGCAGGAGTTCGCAGATCGGTTCGAGCGTCAGGGCTGGCCCCGGCACCAGGCCGAGCAGATGGCGGGCGACGACGTGAGGCGCCTGCTGCGCCGGAAGCTGCAGAGCGAGCGCAACACGCTGATGGCGCAGATCACGGTCGAGCGGCGCAATTCGCTGGTGGTGGCGCGCGCAGGAAAGCCGGAGGAGGTGCCGCTGCGGGTGCTGGAAGGTTCCCGCGCATCCGGGACGCAGGTCGACACGGTGGTAGGCCTCCAATCGGCCCTCATGCGTCAGTTCAACGGCATGATGGGGGCGTTCCTGCAAAAGCACGCGCGCAACCTCGCGGGCAACGTGCGCAACGTGGCGCAGCTGAAGAACATCCTGCGGGAGCTGCACGGCGAGGCCTCTGGGGACGAGACGGCGGCGGCCATGGCCAAGGCGGTCGGCGAGACCTTCGAGCGGTCCAGACAGCTCTTCAACGCGGCCGGAGGCAACATCGGCAAGCTGGATGATTTCGGCCTCGCGCACCGCCATGACCGGGTGCGGATCATGCAAGCCGGCGAGACACCAGAGCAGGCATTTCAGGCATGGTTCGACGAGACCGCGCCGCGCCTGGCCTGGGATCGGATCGAGAATTTCTGGACCGGCAAACCGTTCTCTGCAGACGGAACGCCGCCGCCGCTGGAGGTTCAACGGGGCTTCCTGAAAGAGATCTTCGACAACATAGAGTCGGACGGCTGGGTGAAGCGCGACGTGTCCTGGGGGATGCAGAACGGCCAGGCGCTGCATCGGCGCTACTCGGAAAGCCGGGTCCTGCATTTCAAGTCGGCAGACGATTGGATGGCCTACAATGAGCGCTTCGGGGTCTCTGACCCGTTCGGCTCGATCGTCGGCCACCTGCACCGGATGGCGCGGGACATTGCCATGATGCGGGTGCTCGGGCCGTCGCACAATCTGGGCCTGGAGAACCTGATCAATCACGCCTCCAAGCGCGTGGCCGGTGACCTGAAGGCCGAGGCCAAGCTGAAGTCGAATGCCAAGCTGTCGCGCGCGATGCTGGATCACATCTCCGGCGCCGCGAACACCCCGCAGAACGAGCTGGCAGCCAAGTTCTTCGGTGGGGTGCGTCAGGTGCTGTCTTCTGCCCATCTCGGCTCTGCCATGCTGGTCTCTGGATCTGACAGCGTGGCTATGTCCCTGGCCGCGCAGAGCGTGGGCATGAACCCGGCCAACGTCGTGTCGCGGCACATCGCACTCATGGCCAGCGGGGTATCCCGGGCCGAGGCCGCCCGGATGGGCTATGTCGCGGACACCCTGGCCGATGCCGGGAACACGATGCTGCGCTATCTGGGCGAGGCGCCGGTGGCGGACTGGGCTGAGCGCCTGTCCTCCTTCGTCATGCGGGCCCAGGGGCTGTCCTTCTGGACTGACATGGCGCGCACCGCCTTCAATATGGAATTCGCTGGGCAGCTGGCCGGGGCAAAGACGCTCGCAGACCTGGGCCCGATCGGGGACGCCCTGCGCGCCCGGGGGATTTCCGATGCAGACTGGGCGATGTTCTCGGACACGGCCCTGCATTTCCGGACCAAGGACGGGGCGAGGTTCGCATCGCCGAGCTACTGGCGCCGGGCCGCGGTAGATGCCGGGATCAAGCCAGAGGTGGCAGAGCGCATCGCGCTGACCATCGACGGCTATGCCCAGGAGCTGACAGAGGTAGCCGTGCCCTCGAACAGCTACGAGATGCGCGCGCGAGTGCTTGGCACCAGCGCGCCCGGGTCCTTGCCGGGGGAGGTTCTGCGCTCTCTCGCGACCTACAAGAGCTATCCGCTGACGTTCAGCATCAACCAATGGCGCCAGATCCAGTCCATTCCGACCGGGCAGGGCCGTGCCCAGTATGTCGCGGCCGGGCTGGCGGGCTTCACCTTCATGGGCGCGGTCGGCATCCAGCTGAAGGAGCTGGCAAAGGGGAACGAGCCGCGGCCGATGGACAATGTGAACTTCTGGGGCGCGGCGGCGCTGCAGGGCGGAGGGGCCGGTATCGTCGGGGATCTTCTGTCCTCTTCGACTACGCGCCTTGGCGGCGGGCTGTCTGGCTACTTCGCGGGCCCGGTCATCTCGTTCGGGGGTGACCTCGGAATGCTGACCTTCGGCAACATGGCCGATGCGATGCAGGGCAAGGATATGAACCTCGGCCGGGACGTGACGAAATTCCTGGCCCGCAATGCTCCTGGCACCACGTACTGGCCGACGCGCGCGGCCATGGACCGCCTGGTCTGGGATCAGATGCAGTTGCTGCTGGATCCCGACGCTGCAACTGTCATGCAGCAGGAGGCCAAGAAGCGCCTGAAGGACTACGGTAACGCCGAACTGTGGCCCTCGGGCTCCCTGTCGCCGTTCTAGGTGCATTCGTGGAAATGCCGGTGCCCGCGATGGTGCCGGCATGGTCACGGTTCCCTCCACGCCCCGCATCAACACCATCACCTTGGCGGCCGCCTCTGCCGGGCCGTTCGAGGTTGGTTTCCGCCTCTTTGAAAGCGACGCCGTCGCGGTCTTTATCGACAAGGACTCGGTGACGACCGGCTACACAATCACGGCAAATTTCTCGGACAACTACACCGACGACGCGACGATCCTGTTTGACGAGGATCTGCCGATCGGCACCGTGATCGACCTCTTCGGGGACATGTCCACGGCGCGCGGCAACGACTACGGCTATACCGAGCCGACCCTGACCGACAAGCTGAACGTCGAGCTGGCGCGCGTCACGGCAATGGTCTCGGAGGCGCGGAGCTGGGCGAAGCGCGGCCTGCAGACCTTCTCGAACCAAGCGCCCTATGCGCCCAGCAGCGGCCGGGCGCCGATCTGGGACGAGGATCGGGGCGGCTACATTGATGGCCCATCCGCTGACGAGATCTCCGGAGCCCAAGGAAATGCCGAAGCGGCTAAGATTTCTGCAGGACAGGCTGCGCTCTATGAGGGCGTCTGGCTGGATGATGTTGCGGCAGTTGAGGCCGACACCTCGATCACCTTTGAGGCTGGTGAGGGGCAGGTCGCCGCCGGAAACTATGTCCGCACGCGGTCGGAGCAGTTCAGCTACGAGGTCGCTCCCGAGACTGAGGATGATCCGGACAACGCGACCGGACTGGGCGTGCCGCTCTATGTCCGGCCCCGTGATCGCTGGTCCTTCAACGTGGCGGCCTTCAAGCGCGGCCTGACCGATGACACGACCGCCCTTCTGCGCGCCGTGTCCCGTGCCCAGGAGGCTGGCGGTGGCGAGGTGTTCCTGCCGCCGGGAACCTTCGTGACTGAGGACACCCTGCTGATCACCGAGGCGATTTCGATCCGCGGTGCTGGCAAGCGGCAATCGGTCCTGAAGCCGGCCTCCGATTTCCTGGGCAGTCCTGTGATCGAGCTGCTGGAGACGAATTTCATTGGTACTGACAATGGCGGTTCTGTCCCTGATCTGACCAAGGACAATGCGGGGGTCATGCTGCGGGACTTCTCCATCCGCTCGCAGCGAGATCTTGCGGGCCTTCAGCACGGTATCCGCTGCACGGGTCGCAATGACCGGATGGCCTGGTACGACATCTACATCGAGGGTCTGCGCGGCACACACTTCCATTTCGGCCACTACAACGGCGTCAATTCTGAGGGCAATGACGCCGCCTGCTACATCCGCGAGTGCGATTTCTACAGCATCGAGAGCCGGGGCGGTGGAGACGGTTCGGATACCACCGATCCGCATCCCGCCGTGGTTATCGACACCTGGGGCATCGGCGACGGCACGAACCTGTGCAATTTCTTTGGTCCGAGGATCGTCTACCCGTATTTCGTCGGTCTTCACATCGGACATAACTTCAACCGGGCCAACATGGGCTTGGCAACCGGCACCGTGCCCATCGCAGGAAACGCGATCAGGCGGGTGGATATGCTTCTCCCGCTTTTCCACGCGATCAATTCCTCCGCCAGCGGAGGCCATACCAGCCCCATGGCGCGGATGACCGGTTGGGTTTCGTCCTGCCAATGGCATGCGGCGAAGTTCAATTCGACCATCGCAGGGCAGCCCGGTCTGGAGATGAACGGCGCCAGCACCGACATCTGGACGACAGATGAAGACGGCGATCCCGTCTACTCCTCGACCGATGTAAAGGCGCCTGCAGAAATTGTCGTGTCAGGGGACGTGACCTCCGGGGCCGGGGATACCTTCGTCGTCAACAACGCTGGTCGTGTGAAATCCAGCTGGGCGCAGATGTCGACCAGCGGCACCGATCTTGTGATCGGGCCGAACGTCACGGGGCCGATCATCGCGGAAATGCCGTCGAATGTGACGACCTCGATTGACAGCGCGGCTACGGCCAAGGCGGCCGGTGCGATGGCCGCATTGGCAGCACTGCCCGGCGTCTTTTCGGTCATCCGTCTTGGGACCGATGCAGACAGCCCGTGGCTGATCTCCGGAACTGGCCATCCCGAGGGGTCCATCGCGGCTCCTGCGGGGTCGATCTACCTGAAGAAGGATCAATCGCCGGGCGAGAACGACAGCGACCAGGTCTTCACGAAGAAGGGCGGGACCGGAACCACCGGGTGGCTGGCATTGCAGTCGGCAGCTGTGTTCGCTTCCACGGCCTATCCATCAACGCTTACCCCTGGCGCTTCTTACGTCGTGAATGACCTCCGCCGTATCGGCGCGGCCCTGAGTGATGGGACTGCAATTCAGGCCGGCATGTGGAGGGACACGCCCCCCACTGATGCAGGATCGAATGGTCGAATTGGGGAAATGAGCGCCGACGACAATTATTTCTATGCGTGCACCGACGAAGACACCTGGAAGCGCGTCGCGCTGTCGAGCTGGTGAGGGTGACATGACCGACGCGAACGGAAAGCAGATCCCCCGCCGCACCTGGTTCCTGGAGCGCCTCTGGACCAAGGCCATGGACTGGCTGCTGCTGGCCGTCTTCGGCGCGATCGTCGCCGTGGTGTTCGAGCCGGTGCGGGACCGCGCCGTCGCGATCTGGGACAGCCCTCAGGCCCTCGGCCAGATCGACGCCAAGATCGACACGATCAGCGCGCGCCAAGCCGCCCTGGCCGCCGACGTGCGCCGGCTGAAGCAACCCGAGGCCGTCTTCGAGATGTCGACCTTCAACACCGCACCGGTGCGGGGCTACTGCGTTGAGGGGCAGCCCTGCCAGATCCGGGTCCGCCTGCGCCGCCTGGAAGCCGCGCTGTCCTGCAGGATCGTCCGGGGCTCCATCCAATGGGGCTTCATCAACCCGAGATCCGATAGCTTCGTCGGGGCCCGGCGCCTGGACCAGCCGAGCGGCCGCAACATGGGGCCGACCTGGGAGGACGTCGAGATCACCCTCATGACGCCGACCGGCCTGGAGCCTGAGGCCGATTTCACGTTCGAAGCATTTTACACGAACTGCCCCGGGACCGAGCCGGACGAAGATCCGATCTCGTTCAACAGCCCCCGGGACCGCTTCACGATCTTCCCCACCCAAGCCGCGGCCGATGCCGCAAGGAGCAATCCATGACCGACCTGAAGATCGGCCTGACCCCGGAGATCCGTGCCGTGGCCGAGGCCTATGGCTGCACGACGGCGCAGACGGCATACCTGCTGGCCACCGCCGCCTGGGAGACCGCCGCGAGCCTCGAACCCGTGCGCGAGGCCTATTACCTCGGCAGCAAAGCCGAGGCCTACCGGGAGAAGCTGCGCTATTACCCCTGGTATGGCCGCGGCCTCGTGCAGCTGACCTGGGAGGCCAACTACATCAGCGCCGGCCAGAAGCTCGACATGGATTTCCTGACTGACCCGGATGCGGTGATGGAGCCCGATGCCGCGGTGAAGATCCTGGTGCATGGCAGCATGGAAGGCTGGTTCACCGGCAAGAAGCTGACGGATTACGTCTCGGCCACCCGCTGCGACTTCGAGGGCGCGCGGCATGTCATCAACGGCACCGACCGCGCGGCCGACATTGCGGCCCTCGCCACCGAATATCTGGCCGCGCTGCAGCCCGACACCCGCCGCACCCTGCGCCGCGGCTCCTCCGGCGATCCGGTGCCCGAGCTGCAGACCCTTCTGGCCTCTGCTGGCTTCGATGTGGGCGCGGCTGATGGCCTCTTCGGGCGCCAGACCGAGGATGCTGTCGAGGCCTTCCAGACCGCACGCCGCTTGCTGCCCGACGGGATCGTCGGCCCGGCCACCTGGGGCGTCCTGCTGGCCGCCTGACTACCACCCCACCACACGCATTCGGAGGACCCATCATGAATGCCATCGCACTGAACTTTGCCATGCCGCTGATCCTATACCTGCTGGGCACCGTCATCACCGCCCTGCTGGGATACGGCGCCAAGCTGGCCAAGGATTACATTGGCATCACCCTGCAGGCCAAGGCGCAGGCCGACCTGCATTCTGCCATCCTGTCTGGCGTCAAGGCCGCGCTGGTCGACTATGCCAAGGACGGCAAGATCGACAATCCGTCCGCCATCTACGGCCCCGTCCTGGACTACGTGAAGGCGAGCGTTCCCGATGCCATCGCCACCCTGCAGCCCAGCGAAGGGATCTTGCAGAAGCTGATCCAGTCCAAGTTGAACGACGTGCTGGGCTCGACGACGCCCACAGCAGCCTGATCGAGAAGAAGGAGAGCGGCCATGCCGGAGATTGACGAAATCGCAACCGTGATCGGGTCGGGCGATCTCAGCACCAGCGATCTGATGGTGATGTTTTGCCAGAGCCTCGATGCCGGGGGGAAGGTGACGGTCGCGAATTTCCTGGCCGCCTTCGATATCGCGATCAAGGGCGCGGCCGCCAACTTCACCACTAGCACGATCACCAACCTGACGGCGCAGACCGCGATCATCACCAGCCTGCAGTTCCTCTCCGGCAAGACGATCACCAACCTGTACGCCGGCAGCGTGACCGTGACCCTGGCGGACACCGACACCCTGACGGCCCAGACCGTGACGGCCACCCTGACCGGCGCCACCACGGCGATGCACCTGCAGGCGGCGCTGACCGAGGCGCTGCCGGACGGGCTGATCCTGCAGGGCGCCTGGATCTCGGCGGCCGACACCATCAGCTTCAAGGTCTACAACGTGACCGACACGCTGATCGCCGGCGCCAGCTACACCGCGCGGGTGGCGGCCTTCTCGATCGCCTGAGCGCCCCTCCAGACAGCAGAAGGCCCCGGCATTGCGACCGGGGCCTTTTCGTTTCAGGCTCTACCCTTGCGCCTCAAGCGCTCGATCTGGCGTCTTTCCTGCCGGCTCTTGGCGCGGTTACGCTCCTCGATCTCTTCCCGCGATAGATTGGCGGAGCTGACCTTCTTTCGATCCTCAATGGACATGAGCGGCATGTCCCCGGCCCAATTGTCGCTGGCAATCTCCATCATAGCTGCTGCCAAGGCATTGCGGCTCAAAATTCCGAAGCGCTCCATCTACTTCTGGTCACGGATCACGGCATAGAGCTTGCTGTCGAGCCGGCCGAGCGGGATTAGGTAGTCCACCACCCTGCGCACGCATGCCTCGCGCTCTTCGGCAACTGCCTTCGCGATCATGGCGTTAAGGGCGGCGCGGGCGTCAGTGGTCAGCCCATGGTCGCAGTCGTCCCCAGCCGCATCCTTACCGGACCCGATACAGATCACACAGTTCTCCGTTCGGTCCGCCGCCACCATCGCCAGCGCCTCGGCGCGGGGGATCAGGTCGGGTGCGGAGCGGTCTACTGGAAACCCATAAGCATGGTGCCATGCGGCTTCGATGCAGGCTTGCTCACTGCCCCATGATGCGACAGAAAATGATGCAGTGCGTACGCCGTGTGCGGACAGCCCAAACCAAACTCCTCCTAACCCTTCGGTCCGTACGAGAGAATACGGGGCATCAAATTCCCACTGCTTCACCCACATGCCAGCCGGGGCCGCACGCAGGCGTTCGTTCTCGGCGCGCAGGGCGTTGAGTTCCCGCAGCGCATCGCGCAGTTCCGCCGTGCTGTCCTTGAGCGCACGCTCTCTGCGCTCTGCCTGGTCGGCGCGCAGGGTCTCGGCCGCGAGGCTATCCGCCAGCACCAGAGCGCCGTCCGTCGACTTAATCATGAAGGCAAAGGTCATCGCCAGATCCTCAGCGGAAAGCTCTTTCAGCTTGGCCGACAGGGCTGCGATTGCTTCTTCCATCATCAGAATTTCCTTTCCCGCTCCATGCGCCGCAGGGTTTGCTCCGGGGTCTCCCCGGGCAGCATCTCGTAGCTGCAGCCGATGGTTCCGCCCTTCCAGGAGCCGGTGCGCTCGCCGACCTCGCCGTCGAATTTCACGTCAATTCTGTAAGTCACCCGCGCGGGCCAGCCGAGGCGGCTCAGGATGTGGCGGCCGCGTGACCAGCGCTCCTTGGTGATGGTGGCGTTGCGCTCCTGGACCTGACCGCTGCGAAGCACATAGCGATAGGGGTAGGTTTCCCGCTTGGCGCCGGGTCGGCGCACCCATTCCTCGCCGGTCTTGGTCTCGTTCTTGGCGTAGATATCGGCCCAGCCGCCGCCCTCGGTTTCGTAATCGGCAGAGAGAAGGATGACGTGGAACGGCCAGTCCCAGGACTTGCGATAGCGGTTCCATGTCCAGACGATCCCGAACTCGCGGGAGATATCGAGGCCCCAGTCGGGTTCCTCGCCGAAATACTCGTGCTGGTCATCGACACCGCGAGGAATGAACGCCTGGACGAAGCCAAGCCCGATCCAGATGTGCTTGCTTCTGCCATGTTGCCCGAAGCGCAGGCCGACACACGTCTTCCACCAGGTGATTTCGAGGCTCTGGCCGTTCTTGAACCAGCCGCGCCACATGCCGCGTTCGCGTGAGGTGTGCTCGAAGATCTTCATGCCACCACTCCCCGCTGTGCACAGAATCTGACGAACTCCGGCGTCGGCTCGACCACCGCGATCTCCCAGCCGTCATAACGGATAACAGCGCGCTCGATGCCGGCCTGCTGGAACGGTTCCCATTGGGCCGTGAGGCGCTTCCGTTGATGAGGGAGAAGCCCCATGATGGCTTCGGTGAGCGGGATCGTTTTGTTGATGATGTTCATGCCTGGTCCACCTCGATCTTCAGGTCGGCCATGCCGGAGGGCGTCGCCATGCTGTCGGTGAGCTTGCCGCCGCCGGCCAGGTGGTGGGCAACGGCGCGGTCGGCCTGCTCGCGCGTCAGCAGCTCGTCCAATATCGCGAACGTCTCCGGGTCGCTCTGCAGATCCTGCCAGGTGGGAGAGCACTTGCCGCAGAGCAGGACCTCGTGATCAGAGCCGAAGGTGTGCGGCTCGCCCGCGGCCACGCGCCGGGAGCAGCTTTCGCAGGTGCCGATCTCCTCGTCATCGGTCTCGCGGCGCACGACGATCAGTTCGTGGGTCTTCGCGCAGGCCGGGCAGAGGGCGAGAACGGCGAGGGGTGCCGTCGTCTCGGTCTCGTCGGACATGGCCAGATAGGCCGGGTCCGTGATGGTCGCATCGTAGAACGCAGCCTCCCCGCAGTTCGCGCAAAGGTGGTGGTCGGACAGGTCCATGGGTGGTCTCCCGCTGTTGTGGTTTCACCCGATCCCGTGGTCCTTGAACCATGCTGGATCGGGTGAGTTTCGAAGTTTCGACACAACGGCGTTACGCAACGTCCTGATTTTACTCTGATCTTCACGCGGGATATTGATTTGTAATCAGTGGGTCCGCGGTTCGAGTCCGTGTGGGGGCACCATTTCTTATTGAAATCGCTTGATTTTCATGGTGTTGGTGGGGAAACCACTACACAAACGCTACACATTGGAGTGTGGCGGGGATGAGAGTCGTCTTGGAAAGAAAGCACCTGAAACCGCCGACGGGGACGGCAAATGCCAAGTACCGTAGACGTGTCCCCGAGGGTCTGAGAAATGTCTTTGGGCGGTCAGCCGTCGAGTGGTCCCTGAAGTCGAAAGACCCTGAGGTCTATCTCAGGAACTACGATATCGAGCACCAGAGGTTCGAAGCCATGGCTGCCCGGAAGACGGCAGTTTCCGGCGATCAGATCAAATGGGAGATGGCGCAGAAGGCCGCTATCGAGCATGGCTTGGCAAAGCCTTCGGATGTCCGGATCGGTCCGGTGGACATGGAAGCCGAGCAAGCGCGTTTCCAAGCTTTCACGCAGGCTATCCAGACCGAGGCCTCTCAGCTGACGCCACAACAACGGGCTGCGAAACTTGCGAACAGGCCCGCGAAGACATCCTTCGACCTTCTCCTTGAAGCCCAGGCGTCCGGCATCGAGAAACCCGCCGCGACCCTTAAGGATTTCGCGCGGGAGTATCTGCGAGACCGTGAGGGCAGAGCCACATACAACGATCTCGAAAAGCAGGTGAACCTTGTCGTTCGAGCAGTGGAGGAGGTGACCGGAAGAGAGGCCCCAACGGTCATCTCGCTGACCGAGGAGGATGCCTATGCCTTCCGGAATGTCATGCGCGACAAGGGGAATGCAATCTCGACGCTTGAGAAGCGGTTCAACATCCTGAACGCCGTGCTGAACCACGGCAAGAAGCGGTTCGGCATGAAGCACTGGTCCAATCCGTTCGAGGATGTGGAGATGCCCCAGGACGATGGAACCGCAGGAGAGGCCAAGAGGAAGCCCCTTAGCGCGGAGGAGGTTGCTGCCGTGGTCCGGAAGCTGCGGGCCAGCAACGACGACCTGAGGGACATCTGGCTGCTCATGACGTTCTGTGGTGTTGGCCCGAATGAGGCCAGGGGCATTCTCCGGCGAGAGGTCTCCACAGGCGGAGACGTTGCCTATTTCGAGGTGAAGGCGAACCGGAAGCGCCGCCTGAAGACCGGAGAGAGACCCCGGAGCATCCCGCTCGTGGGCGCTGCCCGTGCCATGATGCAGAGGCGCTTGGACTCCATCGAGGATCCGGATGCCCCGATCTTCCCTCGCTATGCCGAACACGGCAGCAGCAACAGCCTTTCGGCGGCGCTCGTGAAACAGATGAAGGCTGCCGGAGCGTGGGAGAAGACGGTGAAAGTGCCGTACTCGCTCAGGCATACCCTGAAGGAGCAGCTCCGCTGGGTCGCGCCGAAGAGCTTCCAGGTGCGGATCTTCGGGCATGGATACGGGGAAGGCGGGTCTGCCGATGACTACGGTGAGGACGTGATGCTTGAGCGTCAGGCCGAGTACATTGAGCAGGCGCTGAAAAGGGGTGGTCTGTTCGACCTGTTCGGGTCCCCGTCGGGGAGCTGAGGGCGAATTTGGGGCAAAAATTCGAAAGCCCTTCCTTGGAAAGGCGCTGCGGGATTTACCCCCCGTCCGCCCTAGCTTCAGCGGATTGCCGGGCGAGGCGGAGCAGTTCCAAAATGATGCAGGGTCTTTTCTAAAGCCAAGCGACTGCCCCCTCAGATTCGGAGCGAAGGGGGCTAATCTGCTTTGTAACATTCACAACCAACGTTGACATTTGCAACATGTGGGGAATATGCCTGAAGGTAAGCCGATAGGGAGACCCTGCACTATGCGCCAGTTCGTCATCTACAAGCGTGTCAGCACCGCAGAGCAGGGGCGGTCCGGGTTGGGTCTTGCGGCGCAGGAACGCGACATCAACATCTTTCTGGACGCCTACGCAGAGGAGCCCTTTGAGGTCCTGGCAGAGTTCACCGAGGTGGAGACCGGCAAAGCAGATGACCGCCCGGAGCTTTCCAAGGCGCTGGACATCGTCAGGAAGACGGGTGCCGAACTGCTCCTGGCAAAGCTGGACCGGCTGAGCCGCAAAGTGTCTTTCGTTGCAACCCTGATGGATGACAAGCGGGTGCAGCTTCGGGTCGCTGCCATGCCCCATGCCGACAAGTTCCAGCTTCATATCTACGCCGCCCTGGCCGAACAGGAGCGGGAGTTCATTTCCCTCAGGACCAAGGCCGCGCTGGGCGAGGCGAAGGCGCGGGGCGTGAGGCTCGGGGGAGAGCGGGATGCCACGAAAGCCCGGAACAAGGCGCTGAAGGCGCAGGCGCAGCAAGGGGCCGAAAGGGTCGCCGGGATCGTCCTGCCCCTGAGGAGCCAAGGGGCCACCCTCAGAGAGATCGCGGCAACCCTGAACAGTTCCGGAGTGCCAACCGCGAGGGGCGGGAAGTGGCAGGCATCTCAGGTGAAACGCGTGATCGAGCGACTGGAGGGTGCCAGCTAGGAGCGCTGCCATGCGGAGCCATTCATGCCTCCTATCTGTCTTGCTGCCCTGCTGAAGGGGAGTGTCGGAAGGGACGGGAAATCGTCAACGGCAAGAAGCAGGGCTGACCAGCGAACTGAAACTCTTCGAATTCAACGGCAGCAGCATCCGCGTGGTTACCCTTGAGGGAGATCCGTGGTTCGTCGCCAAGGACGTTTGGAATGCATTGGGGATGAACCTTTCCGCCGGGACCACCCAATGGCTCAACCGCTTGGCAGCGATGAACGTCAGCGTGTAACGCGGAAGGGGCTACATGAGATATTCTCAGGGACCTTCGCGCCCTTCCGATGGTTCTTGGAGCGCGAGAGCTAGTCCCGGAAAGCCGGTAAGGGCTTCTGACTGGGTAGGCTAACCGAACGCCTCAGGCTCCTGTGAGGTGCCCCCAGGCGACGCCTCGCAGGCGAACCCGTTTCTGCCGCTCAGACTTCAGTCCGGACCAGGGGGGCATACGTCGCTCTGGGAGCGCGAGGGGGAGCCGCTGGGGGGCCAGGAGCCGAGATCATAGAAAAGACCCACCGGTTACCTTTCGGGCTGTCAGGTGGCCTTGCAGGGCGCGGGTGGGTCTTGCTTCCCCGCTTCTTGGGGCGGCCAGTGTCCCACAGAACAGGCGCTGGCGGCCTACGGGTTGGGTTGCCCTATATGGACGGAGAATTCCTACCCCCGCCCTCGTCAAACAGCACGGCAGCGGGGTGAGAACGCAGTTCTCCACCTGAAACCACCCCAACAATCTCAAGATCAAGGAGTCGTCGAATGGACGATCTTATGAAATCGGCCCTGGCCGCTGGAACCTACGTGGCTGTCACAGACGGTAGCTGCCAGCCGAATCCCGGACCAGGAGGCTGCGCTTATCGCCTTCACAAGCCAGACGGAACTGCACCCGTAGAGGCGAGCAATCAGAGCCTCGACACCACCAACAATATCGCCGAGATGCAGGCCGTGATCAATGCGCTCAAGGCAACCCCAGAAGGCGTAAGAGTATTGATCTTCTTGGACAGCGAGTACGTCAAGAACGGCTGTGAAAAAGACATGGCAAGGTGGGCCCAGAATGGATGGAAGACGACGAAGGGCAAAGGCGTCAAGAACCGAGAGAAATGGGAAACCATCGCTAATCTAATGGTGACACGTGACGTTGCGTTTCAGGAGGTCGCCGCTCATTCGAGAGACCCGGAACATGAGCGTGTAGACCAGCTGGCAAAGGAAGCCGCCGAGCGGGCCAGTCGCAGGCGAGCAAAACTCATGCGGGATGCAGGCGAGTGAGCGCTGCCAAAGGGCTATTTCAAGTTTGCGCAGGGGAGTTCCTCTGCGCGACTTGTGGGGCAGACTTTGAGAAGACCCGAAAGGACAAGCGGTATTGCTCCAAGGCGTGCGCTCGGGTTGCCAGCAGGAACAGCAATCGCGGGTCTCGCAAGATCGAAGGCAAGGAGCGGGCGAAGCGGCACTACGGGCGGGCGGCATGGCTCTTCCGTGACCTGTATCGACTATCGAGCCATGAGCAGCGTCATATGGCGCAGACTATCCTCGAAGCCGCGTCTGGCCCCGACGCTGCCCTGAGAAACATCCTCACCGACCCCTCTCTACTCAAGCCAGATTGCGGGTCTAAAAAGGGCTTGCAGAAATCAGACCGTGGAAAACTAAACCTAGCTAAGTTCATGAATGCGTTCTGCTGGGAAGAGTATGGTGCAAGCATTCGGAGCACGATCCTAGATGATGGCAAACCGGCTAGGCGCAAGTTCACAACCGGACAGCCTCCCTGCGTTGTGAAAGTCCCTCCGCACATACATGAGGAGACCCCCGAGGTGTTTGAGAGGATCACCTTGGCCGAGCTTCGTCGGCGCTTCCCAACGGGTCAAGCACAGGAACGGACCCAATGCGCTGTCTAGCACCAGAAAGTCCCTCCGCACATATATGGGTAACTTGGAAGGTAGCCCGTAGGGCAGATATAAGACCCTGTCTGATCCCTCTGGGGTGGCCGGTAAGATGATATCTGATCAATGAAATTCATAGATTATCATCCCTACGGGCCACCTCTAGGGTACCATAATCAAGGGTCTGCCGACTCATTGCTACATCCGGCTCATCCCCCAGGAGGGTCGGGACCCTCCGCATCGCTGCCCTCGGCGCGGCATAGTGCAAAGCAGGAGGGCGGAGAGCCGACCTTCGCTGCGCCGTCCACGTACGATCACGAAGCGGACGGTCGTGGCACAAAGCGCTAGAACGGCACTCACCAATTGCGACCCAAGGGTCTCATAACAAAAAACAGAGAACCTCACTGAGGTGACATTCGATAGCCTGACCACCTTCAATACAAACTTATCACGATATCAGAGAAAAGGGATTTCAGATTTTTCTTGGCGAAATCAAATATCTGGCACAATCTGACAGGTAAGATATTAAATCATAATGAGGAGCCTTCCTTTCGGGGTGCGCCTTCACTTAATTGACATAGGACTGACCTTTGACAGACAAGATTAATGCTCTCAAACTCCTCAAGATCGCACTAGGCAAAAGCAACGTCGAGTTTCGTGATGGGCAGTGGGAGGCTATTGATGCTTTGGTGAACCGGCGGGAACGACTGCTCGTGGTGCAGCGAACCGGATGGGGCAAGAGCTCGGTGTACTTCCTCTCGACACGGATCCTTCGCGACCGGGGACGCGGACCGACCCTTATCGTTTCCCCACTTCTCGCTTTGATGCGAAATCAAATCGAAGCCGCAGAGAGACTCGGGATCCGCGCGTTCACAGTCAACTCGACCAATCGAGAAGCTTGGCCTGAAATCGAGCGTGCCGTTCGCAGGAACGAAGTAGATGCACTGCTCGTGTCACCGGAGCGCCTCGCCAACGAAGAGTTCGTTGGGAACGTTCTACTGCCTATCGCAGAGCGGATTGGCCTGCTCGTGGTGGACGAGGCGCATTGCATTTCCGATTGGGGCCACGATTTCCGCCCGGACTATCGCCGCCTCGTCAACATCTTGCAGCGCATGCCGTCCAACGTGCCGATCCTCGGCACCACGGCGACCGCCAACAATCGTGTGGTCGAAGATGTTCAAAGCCAGCTCGGGGATATTGGCATTCAGCGCGGAAGCCTGATGAGGAGCAGTCTCGCTCTGCAAAACATACAGCTACCGACTCAGGCTGAACGATTGGCCTGGCTCGCAGAGCACGTACCTGCACTGCCCGGAACCGGCATCGTTTATACGCTCACGAAGCGAGATGCAAAACAGGTTGCCGACTGGCTGCAGTCTCATGGGATTGAATCTCGTGCATATTTCGGAGGAGTGGATGGTGACGGCTTTGAAGGCTCCGACGCGTTCCGGCAGCACCTCGAGCAGCAGCTTCTGAGAAATGAAATTAAGGTGCTGGTCGCGACGACGGCGCTCGGTATGGGCTATGACAAGCCGGACCTAGGCTTCGTCGTACACTACCAGGCGCCTGGATCCATCGTCGCCTACTATCAACAGGTCGGTCGAGCGGGACGCGCGATAGACCATGCAGTTGGCATTCTGATGTCAGGGGAAGAAGATGCCAAAATTCATGAATTTTTCAGAAGAAGCGCCTTTCCCAAAGAAACGTGGGTTCGCGCGATACTTAGTGAGCTTGAGGAAAGTGACGGCCTGACTACTCGCCAGCTCGAAGAGGCCGTCAACCTCAGAAGCAAGCAGATTGAGCAGGTTCTGAAATTCCTTTCTGTGGAAAACCCGGCGCCGATATTGAAGTCGGGCTCACAATGGCAAAGGACACCGGTTCCCTACCGGATGGATCATGAGAAGTTAGAGAGGCTGACAGGCCAGCGTGAAGAGGAATGGGACGAAGTACGCCGATACGTCGCCCATGAAGGCTGCCTTATGGAGTTCCTCGCAGAAGCGCTGGACGACGCAGATCCCAAACCATGTGGCAAATGTTCCGGATGCTTAGGTCGACCCATCGTGGCGCAGGATTTCACCCGAGTGACAGCGATCGCCGCCACGCGGTATCTGCGTCAGGCCGAGCTTGAGCTGCAGTGCAAGAAACAGGTCGCGCGAGGTGCGTTCCCGGAGTACGGTCTAACTGGAAACATACCCGAGCATCTTCGCGCCGAAACCGGTCGGATCCTGTCGAGATGGGGCGATGCCGGCTGGGGGCAGTTGGTGGCAGATGACAAGCACACCGGCCACTTCCGAGACGAGCTGGTCTATGCAGTCGTCGAGATGCTGAATGATCGCTGGCAGCCCACGCCAAGACCGGCCTGGGTGACCTGCGTGCCTTCATTGAACCATCCCAATCTAGTTCCCGACTTTGCCCACCGTCTCGCTAATGCACTGGGACTTCCGTTCGAACCGGTGGTAGGTAAGGTCAAGGCAAACGAACCACAGAAAATGCAGCAGAACAGATTTCATCAGTGTAGCAACCTTGACGGCGTATTCGGGATCGACGGGCCGGTGCCAACCGGACCCGTGTTGCTGGTCGATGATGTCGTCGACTCTGCTTGGACGCTTACGATTACCGCTGCGCTTCTTCGGCACGCCGGCAGTGGAGTAGTTTGGCCTTTCGCTCTTACGACATCGAGCATTGGGGCCTAGATTGAACATAAACTCCCACATCCAAGCGGTGCTTCTCCTCACTGTACCCTTTGGCAAGACAGGCACCAAACCGCTTTCTGTCAAGGAATGGGGACGCTTTGCTCGCTGGCTGAAGGATCATGAGCTTGAGCCATCGCGACTCCTCAAGGGAGACCCGCGATCTCTTCTTTCCGGCTGGATGGACCGTACCGTCACCCTGCAAAGGATCGAAGGCCTTCTGGATCGCGGCGGAGCCCTAGGCCTGGCCTTGGAAAAATGGCAGCGGGCCGGGCTCTGGATCGTGACCCGATCCGAAACCGACTATCCGGAAAGGCTGAAGCGCAAGCTGCGCCTCGACTCTCCTCCGGTTTTCTTCGGTTGTGGCAACAGAGCGCTTCTCAATAAAGGCGGCGTTGCGGTAGTGGGCTCCCGTGATGCCAGCGAGGCTGACCTCAAGTTCTCAACGAGCCTTGCCCGATCCGCAGCCAACCAGGGGCTCTCCGTAATTTCCGGCGGTGCCCGCGGCGTGGACGAAAGCGCAATGATCGGCGCCCTAGAGAGTGAGGGCACATCAATCGGAGTGATGGCTGATAGTCTACTCCGTGCGGCGACATCTGCCAAATTTCGCAAGTACCTGCTCTCTGGTGATCTGGCCTTGGTCTCGCCGTTCAACCCTGAGGCAGGCTTCAACGTGGGTAATGCCATGGCGCGGAATAAGTATATCTACTGCCTGTCTGATGCTGCTGCAGTAGTGAACAGCACGCCCGACAAGGGGGGCACATGGGCTGGCGCGAGCGAAAACCTAAAGAACGGATGGGTGCCACTTTGGGTGCAACCTAAGGGCGACTCGGCATCCGGCAACGCAGCCCTCGTCAAAATGGGCGCGCGCTGGTTTCCGCAGGATATGCCGACGTTTTCAACCTTGTGGGAAGGGGATCCGGGAGAGCATGCTGCGCCCGAAGAAGCGGGGCTTCCACTACTGCAATTCGAGACCGAGAATACAGCGACTGAAACCGCGATGGAACTTGGGATGGCGACTTCTGCAGTGCGTAAAGATGGAGCTGCCAATTTGTTGTCCTCAAGTGATCCCTTGGCTCAAGACGAAGCGGATAACTTTACTTCAGAACCTGTGAACGAATTCTACAACCTGTTTTTGCGGCGGGTACGAGTGCTGACCATTGATGCACCAATGAAGATCGAGGATATCGCTGCGCATTTGGAGTTGGAGAAAGTGCAGGTGAATGCTTGGCTGAAACGGGGCACGTCGGATGGTCATATAAAGAAACTCAGCAAGCCTGTTCAATATCAGTCAGTATCTGTCGAGCAGCGGCAAACTTCCCTCTTTGAAGGTAAAAGCTGACTGGCGGGTCGACTTTCCCAAATTGGGTGCGTCGCCGAATTCTTTTCGCTTCAATATCTAACGCCAGTGACCTGCTGCGCTGCGGAAAACCAAACTTGGCGAAGGTCCTGTGTGGATGGCCCCCGCATAGCAAGTCGTAAATGATCTCGTGTACCTTTTCAGAAGCGGTCTTGTGTCCGGCCTGTTTGCGCGGTTCACACCGCTGGCCCTGATGGGATCCGCAGATCAGGT
>NZ_JAHIAB010000001.1:79812-743130 GCF_018760365.1 Pseudooceanicola endophyticus | reverse complement strand
GATGCCATCGCCCCGGCGATGTCGCATCTGCCGCCCTTCCTGGTGATCTGGTCGGTCTACCTGCTGACCTCGGTGCTGACCGAGCTGGTGTCCAACAACGCCGTCGCCGTGGTGATGACCCCGATCGCGGTGGGCCTGGCCGGCGCCATGGGGATCGATGCGCGCCCCCTGGTGATCGCGGTGATGATCGCCGCCTCGGCAAGCTTCGCCACCCCCATCGGCTACCAGACCAACACCCTGGTCTACGGGCCCGGCGGCTACCGCTTCTCGGATTTCCTGAGGATCGGCATCCCCCTCAACCTCTCCATGGGCCTCATCGTCTCCGCAGCCATCAGGGTCCTGTGGCTGTAAGGCTCAGGGCAGCAGCTCAGCGACCCAGGCGGGGACGATCCGGCTGGCCGGGCCCTGGCGGACCTCGGCGAAATCGCTGAAGACGGCGGAAGCCTCCAGGTTCAGTTCCACCGTATGGGCGCCGGCGGCATCGGCGGCCTGGACGAAACCCGCCGCCGGATAGACCTGCCCCGAGGTGCCGATGGCGGCAAACAGCGTACAGCTTTCCAGATGCCCGATGATCTCTTCCATGTGGTAGGGGATCTCTCCGAACCAGACGATGTCGGGGCGGCCCCGGGGCGCGCCACAGGCGGGGCAGGGCTCGGGCACGCGCATCTGGAGGGGGGCGGGCCAGCGGTGATCGCAGGCGGCGCAGAGCGCCTGGTCCAGCGATCCGTGCATGTGCAGCACCTGCGCCCCGGCAGCCTCGTGCAGGGCATCGACGTTCTGGGTCACGATGATCACCTCGCCCGGGAAGTGGCGCTGCAATTCGGCCAGCGCGGTGTGGGCGGGGTTTGGACGGGCCTGCGCGGCGGCGGCGCGGCGGGCGTTGTAGAAGCCCTGCACCAGCACGGGATCGCGGGCGAAGGCTTCGGGGGTGGCGACATCCTCCAGCCGGTGGTTTTCCCACAGCCCGCCACTGTCGCGGAAGGTGTTGATGCCGCTCTCGGCCGAGATTCCGGCCCCGGTCAGGATCACGATCTTCTCCATCCGCCCTTTTCCCCGTCTGTTCATCGCTCTAGCTTGCAGGAAGACTGCCACAGCCGGAGCCGCCATGACCACCTCGATCCTGTTCGTCTGTCTGGGAAACATCTGCCGTTCGCCCTCTGCGGAGGGAGTGACGCGGGCGCTGGCGCCCGGGCTGACGCTCGATTCCGCCGGAACCGGCGGCTGGCACGCCGGAGAGGCGCCCTACGGACCGATGCAGCAGGCCGCTGCGGCGCGGGGCTATGACCTGTCGGGGCTGCGGGCCCGCCAGTTCCGCCGCGCCGATTTCGACGATTTCGACCTGATCCTGGCGATGGATGCCCAGAACCTTGAGGATATCGAGGCGCAGCGCCCGGCGGGCAGGGACACGCCGGTGCGCCTGTTCACCGATTACCTGCCCGAGGCCTCGGCGCATTTCGGCGCGACCGAGGTGCCCGACCCCTGGTACACGCGCGACTTCGACGGCGCCCTCGACCTGATCGAGGACTGCGCGAAGGGCCTGCTGGCCCGCCTCGGGCGGGTGTGACTCCTCAGGAGCAGCTGTTCTGCGCGGCGGTGCCGAAGATCGTGTAGCGGCTCCAGAAGGCGCGCTGGTCGCCGGAGGGGGACTGCCGCAGATCGTCGATCATCTCGGGTTTCATCATCAGCTTGGCGGCCAGCTTCTGATCGCCGCGCCCCAGCGTCTGGTTGGCCACGGCCTGCAGGCAGGAGCAGACGCGGGCATTGGCCTGGCGCTGTCCGCTGCTCATGCAGGCATTGTCGATGGGACCGGCCTGACCGGCCTGCGGCAGCGCGCACAGCACAAGTGCCGAAAAGGCGAGGGCCGTAATCGGGAAAAGACCGCCTCTGAGGGCGGTGCGGAAGGTGCCTGTCATGTTTCTGCCCCTGGCTTCTGCCATACTGAAGACCTGCCCGCCCGGTCCGGCTTAAGCCGTTGTCGGGGACGGTTCCCGGCCCGCTTGCCCGGGCCGAAGATGGCCCGGATGCTGAGGGATTCGCGGCTTTCAGGCAACGGTTTGTCGCGGGCGGTGGCGGGGTTCCGCCGATGCCGCTTGCCTTTCTGTCCGCAGGCGCAAAGCGCCCCGTGGCCAAGCCTGCAAGGCGGCGGAGATCGGCGATGAGGCGCGCGTCCCCGGGGGTGGCGTCGCCGGGTGATCGGGACCGGCGGATTGCCGCTGCGGCAGGGCCGCGCGCCGGGATGCGGGGCCCCGCCCTGCACGGCCCGGACCCCGACCCCGGACGAAGGTCGCAAAACAGCTGGCCGGGGGGCGCTTCGGACGCATCTGGCCACTTGCCAAAACGCCTTTTCCCCCGCATATGCTGCCCATCATGATCGATCTCGCGCATATCCGTAACTTCTCCATCGTTGCCCATATCGACCACGGGAAATCCACCCTGGCCGACCGGCTGATCCAGTCCACGAACACCGTTTCCGAGCGGGAAATGAAGGAGCAGCTGCTCGACGCGATGGATATCGAGCGCGAGCGGGGCATCACGATCAAGGCGAACACCGTCCGCATCGAATATATCGCCGACAATGGCGAGCTTTATGTCCTCAACCTGATCGATACCCCCGGACACGTCGACTTCGCCTATGAGGTCTCGCGCTCCATGCATGCCGTCGAAGGCTCCCTGCTGGTTGTCGACAGCACGCAAGGGGTCGAGGCGCAGACGCTGGCCAACGTCTACCAGGCCATCGACGCCAACCACGAGATCATCCCGGTCCTCAACAAGATCGACCTGCCCGCGTCCGAGCCCGAGCGCATCAAGGAGCAGATCGAGGACGTCATCGGCATCGACGCCTCCGAGGCGCTGCTGGTCTCGGCGAAGTCCGGCCTCGGCATCCACGAGACGCTGGAGGCGATCTGCCACAAGCTGCCCGCGCCCAAGGGCGACCGCGACGCGCCGCTGAAGGCGATGCTGGTCGATTCGTGGTACGACAGCTACCTGGGCGTCGTCGTCCTTGTCCGTATCATGGACGGGGTGATGAAGAAGAACGACCGCGTGAAATTCATGCGCAACGGCACGATCCACCAGATCGACCGGATCGGCGTCTTCCGCCCCGCGATGCAGAACGTCGACGAACTTGGGCCCGGCGAGATCGGCTTCATCACCGCCTCGATCAAGCAGGTGCGCGATACCAAGGTCGGCGACACGATCACCCACGAGAAGAAGGGCACCGACAAGCCGCTGCCGGGCTTCAAACCCTCGATCCCCGTGGTGTTCTGCGGTCTCTTCCCGGTGGATTCCGCGGAATTCGAGGACCTGCGCGACGCGATCGAGAAACTGGCGCTGAACGATGCCTCCTTCTCCTATGAGATGGAGACCTCGGCGGCGCTCGGCTTCGGCTTCCGCTGCGGCTTCCTGGGGCTGCTGCACCTAGAGGTGATCCGCGACCGGCTGGAGCGCGAATACGATATCGAGCTGATCACCACGGCGCCGTCGGTGGTCTATCATGTCTTCATGAAGGACGGGACGATGCAGGAGCTGCACAACCCCGCCGACATGCCCGACCTGACCTATGTCGATCATATCGAGGAACCCCGGATCAAGGCGACCATCATGGTCCCCGACGAATACCTCGGCGACGTGCTGAAGCTGTGCCAGGACCGCCGCGGCATCCAGGAAGAGCTGACCTATGCAGGCACCCGCCCGCTGGTGGTCTACGACCTGCCGCTGAACGAGGTGGTCTTCGATTTCTACGACCGCCTGAAATCGGTCTCCAAGGGCTATGCCTCCTTCGACTACCACCTGACCGGCTACCGCGAGGATAACCTCGTGAAGATGCAGATCCTGGTGAACGACGAGCCGGTCGATGCGCTTTCGATGATGGTGCACCGCGACCGCGCCGAGATGCGCGGCCGGGCCATGTGCGAGAAGCTGAAGGACCTGATCCCGCGCCACATGTTCAAGATCCCGATCCAGGCGGCCATCGGCGGCAAGGTCATCGCGCGCGAGACTCTCTCGGCGCTGCGCAAGGACGTGACGGCGAAATGCTACGGCGGTGACGCCACCCGGAAGCGCAAGCTGCTGGATAAGCAGAAGGCCGGCAAGAAGAAGATGCGCCAGTTCGGCAAGGTGGAGATCCCGCAGGAAGCCTTCATCTCGGCGCTCAAGATGGACAGCTGAGCCCGGTCGGGAGAGCTCTGGAAATGAAAACCCCCTCGGTCTGAACCGAGGGGGTTTTGTCTTGTGCATCGTGCGGGGGCAGTGGGAGGGCAAAGAAGGGGGCTCCGCCCCCGTCCCCTGCGGGGCCTCCCCCGGGATATTTCCGGCCAGATGAAAGAGCCGTCCGCTCCCTGTCATCTGGCCATAAATATCCCCGCCGGAGGCGGAATCTTGGTAAGGGCGGCGGGGGTATCCTGAGTGGCGCCGGTGCCTCTGAGCCTCAGAAGGCCCGTTCCATGGCGGAACCGGCATTCTGGAGGTCGCGCCCGGCGCCCTTGACGGTTTCGCAGGCGGCAAGTCCGCTCAGCAGTGCCAGACAGATGAAAAGTCGGATCATCTTTCCCTCGGGTTGATGTGGTGGTGCGGACAGTCTTAGAGGCGCCGTCCGGCTCCGTCCAGAGCGGGTGCGGAACGCAAAAGGGGCCGGCAAGCCGGCCCCGTACTCGTTACGCTGTCCGGACGCTTACATCTGCGCCTGGGTCTCGGTCGCGGACTGCTGGATGCCCTCGCCGGCGTTCTGGATATCCTGTCCGGCGCCGTGAATCGTCTCGCAGGCGGCGAGGCTCAGAAGGGCGGCGGTCAGGGCGGCAATACGCAGCATGGTCATCTCCTTGGTCCGTTGAACGCTTCATGGGTCAACGCCCTTTGCCGGTGCCGGTTCCCTGGGGGTCGCCACAAATCGCTCGATTTTTAGGTGACGTTGGGTCATCCTGCTGCGGGGAACCGGGCGCCTCCGGGCGTTCCGCGTTGATTTGACACAGGTCAAGGCCGGGAGGGCCTGTCCCCGCATAGATGTCCGGGACCTAGGAGGAAGGAACCCCAGATGATCCGCATGAATCTTCTGCTTCAGCTTGTTGTCGGGGCGGCGCTGGCCGGGATGATGGTGCAGCTGGCCGACGGGTTGCAGATCCTGTCACGGTCGGGCTGGCAACTGCCGGAACTGCTGCCGCTCTGTGCCGTCTGCCTGCTGGCCAGCGGCCCGCTGGTCCGGCGCCTCACGCGCAGCGGGAAGCCTGCGCCGAAACGGATGGCGGGTCGGTCGCTTTCCCGGTCGCTGTCTCAGCCCCTGTCGAGGAACTGCTGAACCGTCGCGATGAATTCGCGCGGCTTGTCGGCATGCAGCCAGTGGCCAGCGCCCTGCAGCTTCGCGAAGCGCGCATGGGGGAAGAGCAGCTTGATGCGGGCCCGGTATTCGGGGCGCATGTAGTCGCTTTCGCTGCCTGAAAGGAACAGGGTCGGGCCCTCGAAGGGGCCGGTCAGATCCTCCGGGAAGGAGAGGATCTTTGCCATTTCGGCCTCCAGCGCGTCGAGGTTCAGCTTCCAGGCCCGTTCCTTGATGTCGAGGCTCTGGGTGAAGAAGCTTTGCAGCGATTTCGGCACGCCGGCGGCGGCCAGCTGGGCCTCGGCTTCGGAACGGCGGGTCAGGCTGTCCAGGTCGACGCTGCGCATGGCGTCGATGAAGTCCTGCTGTGTGTGCCCGTAGCTGACCGGGGCGATGTCTCCGACGATCAGCCGGGCGACCAGCTCGGGCCGCGAGAGCGCCAGCGCCATGGAGGCCTTGCCGCCCATGGAATGCCCCAGCACATGGCAGGGGCGGCCCTCGGCCTCGATCACCCGGGCCAGGTCGGCGGCCATGGCGGGATAGCTGTGTTCGTCCGCGCGGAAGGAGTTGCCGTGGTTGCGCATGTCCACTGCGATCACCGGGCGGTCCTGCGCGATCTGTTTCGCCACCGCGCCCCAGTTGCGCCCGGAGCCGAAAAGCCCGTGGGCGATCAGGAGGGGCGTGGCATCGGCGGGGCCATCATGGCGGATCGTGTTCAGCATGGCCCAGCGATAGCCAAAGCCGCAGCGTCCGACCAGTGGCAAAGCGCGCATGGGCGCCCTGCGGGAAAGGCGGGGATTGGCGGGGGCGGCGGCGCGCGCTACCTTGGCCGCCCAGCAGAAGGAAATGCGCCAGATGGTCGACGCCGAGACATTCCGCCGGGAGGAAGCCCGGCTTGAAACCTTGCTGCGCCGTCGCATGCGGCGCCGGGATGGTGATTTCGAGAGCCTGTTGCTTCTGGCCGGCAAGCGGTTGCCGCGCGGTGCCCAGGGCGCGGCCGAGGAGATCCTGCGCGCCCGTCAGATGATGGGCCATCCGAAACTGGCGCGGCAACTGGACGACAAGGCGCTCAAGCGCAGTTTCCGCACGCTTGAACGCGGGCTGAAGGGTTTTGATCCGAAGGAGCGCCGCGCCCGCATCGCCTACGAGATGGCCAGCGGGCTGGGCATCAACCTTGCGATCCTGTTTCTTCTGCTGATGGCGCTGGCCTGGTGGCAGGGCTGGCTGTGATCGGTTCCGGCGATCAGTCCTGGCCGGGGCGCCAGGGCCCCCGGCGCAGCGTGTCGCGCATCACCAGCGTCACCGTGGCGAAGCTGACGAAGAACAGCAGGTACCAGGCGCCGATCTTCGAGGTCGAGACCAGCTGCCATCGGCCCTGACCCGCATAGGCCCAGGTGCCCGAGAGCGTGCCGATGTTCTCGGCCACCCAGAGCGCGAAGCCGATGCCGAGCGCGGCCAGCGGGAAGGGCATCCAGATCCGCCGCTGGCCCACCCGCCACCACAGCCGGGTGCGCGCGAAGATCACCACCGTGGCAATGAACAGCAGCACCCGGATGTCGGGCAGGTAGTGGTGGGCGAAGAAGTTCACGTAGATCGCCACGGCCAGAAGCACGCTGACCCAGTAGGGCGGGTAGGGGGCGAAGACCGCGTCGAAGATCCGGATCGAGCGCGCGATGTAGCTGCCGACCGAGGCATACATGAAGCCGGTGAACAGCGGCACGTGCAGGATCTTGAAGATCCCGGCCTCCGGATAGCCCCAGGAGCCGTGGTTGACCTTGAACCATTCCATCGCCGTGCCGGTGAAGTGGAAGAGCAGGATCACCTTGGCCTCGTCCCAGGTCTCAAGCCGGGTGGCCAGCAGCACGATCTGGGTGCCGATGGCGATCAGGAACAGCGCGTCGTAACGCTCCAGCGCCCAGCCGGGCTGCCAGATCAGCTTGGTCCCGATGATCGCGCCCAGGATGATGACGGCGAACAGCCCCGCCCAGAGCTGCCGGGCCACGAAGGTCACGGCGGCAGAGAGGAAACCGGCGGGGCGGGGAAGGCTGGGGTCTGAGGCGCTCATGCGGTCTTCATGCGGCTTGCCGCGGGCCCTGTCCAGCGCCCTCAGTCGAACTTGCGGGAGGGCGCCATGACCAGCGCCTCTCCGGCCAGCACGGTCTTGCCCGCGACCTCGCAGCGGCAATCGAGGGTCACCCGGCGGCGGTCGACCTCGATCCCCACGACCTCGACCTCGGCGCGCACCACGTCGCCGGGGCGCACGGGGGCGAGGAATTTCAGCGATTGTCCAAGATAGACCGAGCCATGGCCCGGCAGCTGTTCCCCGATCACCGCCGAGATCAGCCCGGCGGTCAGCATCCCGTGGGCGATGCGCCCGCCGAAGATCGTGTCGCGGGCATAGCTGTCATCCAGATGCACCGGATTGCGGTCGGTCGAGACTTCGGCGAATTTCTCGATATCGGCATCGGTCACCTCTTTGCGCAGGTGCCGGGTCATGCCCATCTCGATATCTTCGATGCAGATCGTGCCGCGCGGGAAATTGTCCATGTACCCTCCTCCGGGAGTCTGTGGGCAGGTCACAATCCGGCGCGGGAGGTGGCCGGATGGGTAATTTTATTACCCATCCGATTGTCTCGGGCAATCCTGCTAAGGTCTTAACGCAGGAAGCCGATGGAGAAGGTCGGTTCCATCTGCGCCTGCTCCAGATAGGCCTTCAGCGCGGCCTCCTCGGGCTGGTCGGTGGTCCGGGTTTCCTTCTCGGCCAGTCCGCCGGTGATGAACAGGCTGTCGATGCCTTCGCCCATGGCGCCCTGGATGTCGGTGTGGATGCCGTCGCCGATCGCCAGGATCCGGTCCGAGGGCACGTCCTTGCCCAGTTTCGCCAGCCGGCGGCGTGCCAGGTCGTAGATCGGCGGATGCGGCTTGCCGAAATAGAGGCTCTCGCCGCCCATCTCGGTGTAAAGCTTGGCCAGCGCGCCGGCGCACCATTCGCGGTGATCGCCGCGGTCCACCACGATGTCGGGGTTGGCACAGAGCAGCTTTAGGCCCTTGGTCTTGGCCAGCAGGAATTCGCCCCGGTAGACCTCGGGATCGGCCATCGGATCAAGCGGGCCGGTGCAGACGATGCCCTCGGCCTCGTCCAGGGGGACGTGGTTGATCTGCATCGGGTTGTCGAGGATCTTCGGCGGCTCGAAGAAGACGGTCTCTTCCTGGCTGCCGATGAACCAGACGTTCTGACCGACGACGCCCTCGAACATCGCGGTGCGCGCGGCGTCGCCCGAGGTGGCGATGGTGTCGTAGCAGCTTTCCGGTGCGCCAAAGCCCACCAGCTGCTTGGTCACGGCGGCGCGGGTGCGCGGAGAGTTCGTCACCAGAACCACGGTGCCGCCCTTGGTGCGATAGGCCTCAAGGGCCGCGACGGCGGCGGGATAGGCGGTGATGCCGTTGTGCACGCAGCCCCAGAGATCGACGAAAAGCGCGTCGTAATCGTCGGAGATGTCGGCGAGGGAGGAAATGATCCGGGTCATGTGATCTCTGGTCCAGGCTGTTGGGCGGTGGGCTCGGGCAGAGATATGGCGCAGATGCCCCCCGGGGGCCAGAGGCGATGCGGATCCCGGTGGCAGGGTTGCGCCGGGGGCACGCCCGTTCAGGCGGTCGGGTCGGCGCGCAGCCCCCGCAGCATGGTGCGCAGCGTGTCGCGCAGGCGCCGTTCGGTGGTGGCATCGTCGATATGCAGGAAGTCGCGCACCAGGCGGGGGTGGTTGAAGCCGATCAGCGCGGTTTGCAGCACCGCCGCCGCATGGGCCGGGTCCGCCAGCGTCGGGATGGTCTGCCGAAGCAGCACCGCGATGGTCGCCTGCATGTCATCCAGGTGCCCGGTCACCACATCGCGCAGCCGGTCCGAAACCTGGCAATAGGCCTCGTGCAGCTCGGGGTCGCGCCGCGCCCCCTCGCGCTTGAGGCGCACGCGCTCGACAAAGAAGGTCTCCAGCCGGTCCTCGGCGCTGCCCGGACCCTCGGCGATCTCCTTCAGGCGGTGGCGGGCGGTGATCAGCCAGCAATCCACCACCGCGTCCAGCAGCGCGGCCTTGTCGCGGAAATGGGCATAGAGGGCGGCATGGCTGACGCCGATCTCGGCCGCGACATCGGTCATCCGCAGGCGGGCATATCCCTGAGAGGTGATGCGGGCGCTGGCAATGCGCACCGCCGTCTGTTTCAGCTCTTCGGCAGAAAGCCCCGTGCGCGGCATCCGATCCTCTCCTCACAGTCTTGCGAGCAATTTAGTTACAAGTTACGGAAAGTGAAAGTTGTAACTCTCCTCTCCAGATTCGAAGGTACACCACCCATGGGTTCCTTGCTCAAGGACCGTCGGGCGATTGCCCTGCTGCTTGCCGCAACACTGACGATCATGTCCAACGCCATCATCAGCCCCGGCCTCGCCGGGATTGCCGACCATTTCAGGGACACGCCCAATGCCGGGCTGCTGACGCGGTTGCTGGTCACCGCCCCCTCTCTGCTGGTGGCGATCTGCGCGCCCATCGCCGGGCATTTCGCCGACAGTTTCGGGCGCAAGCGGATGATCATGACCGGCGCGGCGCTGTTCGCCATCGCCGGGACCGGGGGCCTGTGGCTGCCGACCCTGCCGCTGCTGCTGGCCAGCCGCCTGCTGCTGGGCCTGGCCGTGGCGCTGGTCATGGCGCCGCTGACCGCTCTGGCGGCCGAGTATTTCCACGGCCCCGTGCGCGGCAAGTTCATGGCGCTGCAGATGGCCTTCATGAGCTACGGCGGCGTGGTCTTCATCGGCATCGCCGGTGATCTGGCGGGCCATTCCGCCTTCCTGCCCTTCGTGCTGTATTTCGTCGGCCTGATCTACCTGCCGGTCATGGCGGTTTCCCTGAGCGAACCTGCGCATCACGACCATGCCACGGCCCATGCCCAGGCGGGCGGCGGCGGTCAGCCGGGCTGGGGCCTGATGCTGGGCGTGGCGCTGTTCCTGGGGCTGATGGTCTTTGTCGGCTATTACATCGTGCCCACCCAGATCGCCTTCTACATGGCCGAGATCGGCCATCCGGAGCCGATGGCGGCCTCCATCGTGCTGGTGGCAGCCTTCTTCGCCTCGGGTTCGGTCACCTTCATCTATCCGAAGCTGCGCGCCGCCCTGGGCCGTGCCGGGGTCATGGCCTGCGGCTTCGTGCTGATGTGCGCGGGATTCGAACTGATGGGCCAGTCCTCCAACATGGTCTTCGCCACCATCGCGGGCCTGCTGCTGGGCACCGGCCCGGGGCTGATCGTGCCGACGGTGATGGCCTCGGTCATGGACGTGGCACCGGCCAGGCGGCGCAGCCTGTGCTCGGGTCTGATCGGCACCTCGATCTTCCTCGGCCAGTTCCTGTCGCCCCTGATCTCTCAGCCGATCATCGGGACGCATGGCTTCACCACCGCCTTCTCGATCTTCGGGGTGGCCGCGCTGGTCTGCGCGGGCCTGTCGGTGCTGCTGTTCCGCGAACGCGCGGTGATGCCGGTGCGGGCCTGAAGGAAGGGCCTTGCCGAATGCAAAAGGGGCGCCCCGCGGGGCGCCCCTTTCCGTTCCCGGGTCCGAAACCTCAGACGGCCAGGTTCGGGATGATCTGCTTCTTGCGGGACATGATGCCCGGCAGGACCACGGTGTCGCCCGAAACGGTCGCGCCAAAGCTCTTTTCCGCCACGCCCTTCACCAGGTCGTTGGGGATGAACATGGTGGCTTCCTCGTTCAGGATGTCGACGACGAACAGCAGCACCTCGTCCACGCCATCCTCGGCGGCGACGGCCTTGAAGCTTTCCATCAGCGACGCCTTGCGATCCAGCACGATCTTCGGCGCGGTGGTTTCCAGCACCGAGACGCGGAACTTGGTGCCGCCGACCTCGTATTCCTTCGAATCCATGCGGATCAGTTCCGCATCGGAGAAGGCCGAGACGTCGGATTTCGCTTCGAACATTTCCGAGGCGTAGGACGCGATGTCCAGGTTCAGCTCGGCTGCCAGTTTCTCGGCCAGGGCCTTGTCCACGTCGGTGGTGGTGGGCGAACGGAATTCCAGCGTGTCCGACAGGATGCAGGACAGCATCGCGCCCTTGATGTTGTCGGGCATCTTGGCCGCGGCATCGCCCATCAGGTCGTACATGATGGTCGCGGTGCAGGCGAGCGGCTTGATGGTGATGTCGATCGGACCCTTGGTTTCCAGGCCGCCGACCAGCTTGTGGTGGTCGATGATCTGCACGACGTTGGCGTCGTTGATCGCGGCGGGCAGTTCCGCGGGGTTGTTGGTGTCGACGATGACGACGGTGTCGTCAGCGGTGACTTCGGAAATGATCTCGGGCTTGTCGAAGCCCCATTTCTCCAGGATGAAGGCGGCTTCGGTGTTGGGCTCGCCCAGCAGCTTGGCTTCGGCAGGCTTGCCCTCGACCTCGGAGAGGTACCAGGCCCAGATGATCGGGGAGCCGGTGGAATCGGTGTCGGGGGACTTGTGGCCAAAGACCTTGATCGTCATGAGATGCTTCCGTCGTTGCGAAAAATGGAATCCGCGGCCCTTATAAGTGGGGCGCGAAACGAAGTCACCCGGTCGCGCTGCGGCTTGCGCGAAAACGGCGCAGGGCAGCCACAGGCGCATGTCGGGGCGGCATCGAAGGAGGGAAACGCTGAAGGAAACGGATCTTTACGCCCCGGTGAAGGCCTACCTGGAAGGGCAGGGCTACGCGGTGAAGGCCGAGGTCGCGGGCGCCGATGTCATGGCGATGCGCGGGGATGACCCGGACCCGGTGATCGTCGAGATGAAGACCGCGATGAGCCTGCAGCTGATCCAGCAGGGGATCGACCGGCTGGGGGTGACGGATTTCGTCTATCTTGCGGTGCCGGCGGTGAAGGGGCGCAAGACGCTGGCGCGCCACGTGGCGCTGTGCCGGCGGCTGGGGCTGGGTCTGCTGACGGTGCGGCTGCGCGATGGCTATGTCGAGGCGCAGTGCGATCCCGGTCCCTATGCGCCGCGCAAGGTGAAGGCGCGGCAGGGGCGGCTGCTGCGGGAATTCTCGAAACGGCAGGGCGATCCCAATACGGGGGGCAGCCGGGCGGGCATCGTCACCGCCTACCGCCAGGATGCGCTGCGCTGCGCCGCGCATCTGGCGCTGGCCGGCGCCTGCCGGGGCGCCGAAGTCGCCCGCGCCGCCGCCGTGCCGCGCGCCACCCAGATCATGCGCGACGATCATTACGGCTGGTTCGAGCGGGTGGAGAAGGGGGTCTACGCGCTGCGCCCGGAAGGGCGGGACGCGCTGGAGGCTCAGGCGGCCAGCGGCGCCTGATGGTGCTGGATCATCTGCCAGACGCCGTCGCGCGGCACCCAGCAGGAGGTGCACAGGCAATCGTAATCCGCGCGCCCGGCGTGGCGGGCCCGCGCCCGGTAGGCCAGTACCACGGCGCCATGGTGTTCCGACAGGCGCTGGCCGTGCATCTCGACCGCCTGCCAGCGCGGCGCGGCGCTCAGGGAGCGCAGGATCTCGGCGCCGCGCAGGATGGCGCCGTCGGGAAAGGCCATCAGGCAGGCGGGGGACAGGCGGCGGGCGAAGCGGGCGCTGTCGCCGGTCCAGAGCTGGCGCTCTTGCTGCCAAAGGCGGGTCACGGTTCTGGTCTGCATGGCGGGGCTCCCGGAGGGTGCGATGGCGCTGTGTGGTCAAGACGCCGCAGGGGGCGCCCCGGTTCCCCGGGGCAGGCGATTCTTTTCCCTGCGTGGCAGATCGGTGCCGAGGCCCTTATCCGCAAGGCGGGGTGTCCCCATATCTTGTGGTGCCTTGACCCGACTGCCCGCTTTCTTCGCTCTGCTTCGCAGCAGGAAGTTTTTTCCGGACAGGATCGTTGACAGCTCCGGATCGCTTGCCTATCTCAGGTGCCGTTAGCACTCATCAAGACCGAGTGCTAATGCCCGCCAGGGGCGGGCCCAAGGGAGAAACTTTGAGCCAAGGAGCCTCAGAGATGGCATTCAAACCGCTGCATGACCGTGTGCTCGTCGAGCGCGTCGAAAGCGAAGCAAAGACCGCCGGCGGTCTGATCATCCCCGACAGCGCTAAAGAAAAGCCCGCCGAGGGCAAGGTCATTGCCGTTGGCGAAGGCGCCAAGGATGATGCTGGCAACCGCGTTGCCATGGACGTCAAGGAAGGCGACCGCATCCTGTTCGGCAAGTGGTCCGGTACCGAGATCACGCTGGACGGCAAAGAGCTGCTGATCATGAAGGAAAGCGACATCATGGGCGTCATCGCCTGATCCTCACGGATTGGCACTGACCCTGATCGCTGACCCCCGTACTAGAATTTCAGGAGAGAGACATGGCTGCTAAGGACGTCAAGTTCAACACCGACGCTCGCAACAAGATGCTCAAGGGCGTCAACATCCTCGCCGACGCCGTCAAGGTGACCCTGGGCCCGAAAGGCCGCAACGTGGTCCTCGACAAGTCCTTCGGCGCACCGCGCATCACCAAGGACGGTGTCTCGGTCGCCAAGGAAATCGAACTGGAAGACAAGTTCGAGAACATGGGCGCACAGATGGTGAAGGAAGTTGCTTCCCGCACCAACGACGAAGCCGGTGACGGTACCACCACCGCAACCGTGCTGGCTCAGGCCATCGTCAAGGACGGCCTGAAGGCCGTTGCCGCCGGCATGAACCCGATGGATCTGAAGCGCGGCATCGACATGGCAACCGCCAAGGTCGTCGAAGCCATCAAAGCCGCTTCGCGCCCCGTCAACGACTCGGGCGAAGTTGCTCAGGTCGGCACCATCTCGGCCAACGGCGAAGAAGCCATCGGCAAGATGATCGCGGACGCGATGCAGAAAGTCGGCAACGACGGCGTGATCACCGTCGAAGAAGCCAAGGGCATGGAAACCGAAGTGGATGTCGTCGAAGGCATGCAGTTCGACCGTGGCTACCTGTCGCCCTACTTCGTGACCAACGCCGACAAGATGGTTGCCGAGCTGGATGACTGCATCATCCTGCTGCACGAGAAGAAACTCTCCTCGCTGCAGCCGCTGGTTCCCCTGCTGGAGCAGGTCATCCAGTCGCAGAAGCCCCTGCTGATCATCGCCGAAGACGTCGAGGGCGAAGCCCTGGCGACCCTCGTCGTGAACAAGCTGCGCGGCGGTCTGAAGATCGCAGCCGTCAAGGCACCGGGCTTCGGTGATCGCCGCAAGGCCATGCTGCAGGACATCGCGATCCTGACCGGCGGCCAGGTGATCTCGGAAGATCTGGGCATGAAGCTCGAGAATGTCACCATGGACATGCTGGGCTCGGCCAAGACCGTCACCATCACCAAGGACGAGACCACCATCGTCGACGGCGCTGGCGACAAGGCAGAGATCGAAGCACGCGTTGCCCAGATCCGCACCCAGATCGAGGAAACCTCCTCGGACTACGACCGTGAGAAGCTGCAAGAGCGCGTGGCCAAGCTGGCCGGCGGTGTTGCCGTGATCAAGGTCGGCGGCTCGACCGAAGTCGAAGTGAAAGAGCGCAAGGACCGCGTTGATGACGCCCTGAACGCGACCCGCGCGGCCGTTCAGGAAGGCATCGTGGTCGGCGGCGGCGTTGCCCTGGTTCAGGGTGGCAAGGCGCTGGAAGGCCTCGTCGGCTTCAACTCCGACCAGAACGCCGGTATCGCCATCGTGCGCCGCGCGATCGAAGCGCCGCTGCGCCAGATCGCCGAAAACGCCGGTGTCGACGGTGCCGTGGTTGCCGGCAAGGTTCGCGAATCCGAAGACCTGAACTTCGGCTTCAACGCGCAGACCGAAGAATATGGCAACATGTTCGAATTCGGCGTCATCGACCCCGCGAAAGTGACCCGCACCGCGCTGGAAGACGCTTCTTCCATCGCAGGCCTGCTGATCACCACCGAAGCAATGGTGGCCGACAAGCCGGTGAAGGACGCGCCCGCAGGTGGCGGCATGCCCGACATGGGCGGCATGGGCGGCATGATGTAATTCATCCGAACATTCGGGCTTCGGCCCGGCGGGAAAGGGGGGCTTCGGCCCCCCTTTTTCGTTTGCGGGCAATCGGTTCCGGTAAACGCCAAGGTGCGGATACCAGGGTCCGGACACGGAAACGGCTGCAAATTCATCACATGCGTTAAAGATTTGCGATATATCGCCGCTCTGCCGCATCCGGGGGGCTGCACCGCCCGGGCCGCGCGGTACAGTTGATCCGGTGCGGGGCCCAGTGCCCGCAATGTCAGATTTGAGCCGGGATTATTGGTATGGCGAAGAACGTGAAGATCACCATGCGGCTGTTCGAGCCCGGGGACGAAGTCCGGGTCGGCAACGTGCTGACCCAGGGGTACGAGACCCCGGCAGAGGCGCGTCTGGTCAGCACCCTGCGCGACAACGGCGACATGGCGGTCGAGCTTCTGGCCTTCGATGCACGGGACGAGGCCGTCGGCTATATCGGCTTTTCGCGCCATGTCAGCCCCGAGGACTGGTTCGCGCTGTCCTCGCTTTCGGTGATTCCCAGCTACCATGGCAGCGGCATCGGTGCCGATCTGATCCGCTACGGGCTGGATTATGCCCGCCGGGCGCGGGCGGCGGCGGTCACCGTGCTGGGCGACGGGCGCTACTACCAGCGCTTCGGTTTCACCTACAAGGCGGCGCAGAACCTCTCGACTCCCTATGATGCGCAGCAGACGCTGATGTATCCGATCAAGCCCGGTACTGCCTTCGCCCATGAGCGCCTGGTCTATGCCGAGGCCTTCGACGCCCTGGACATGGCGCCTACGCGCTGAGGGTCTTCCGCCCGCCCGCTGCGCCGTGCTAGCGGGGGGCATGACTGACAGAGCTTGCGCCAGCGCCGCCGGAGTTGCGGCATGATTCCGTTCCATTTTACCGGTGCCCGGGTGCTGCGCCCGGGCGGGCTGATCGAAACGCCCGTCGGGATCACCGAGGGGCGGATCGTCGATGCGCCCTGCGGACGGGCGGTGGATGCCTCGGGCTTCCTGCTACTGCCGGGGATCGTCGATCCCCATGGTGACGGCTTCGAACGCCACCTGGCGCCGCGCCGGGGCGCCATGCTCGACATGGGCGACGGGCTGGCGATGCTGGCGGTCGAGCTGGCCGCGAACGGCATCACCACCGCCATGCTGGCGCAGTTCTGGTCCTGGGAGGGGGGGATGCGCGGCCCCGATTTCGCCCGTGCCATGCTGGAGGCCCACGCCGCCGTGGCGCCGCTTCAGGCGGTGGACCTGCGCGTGCAGCTGCGGGTCGAGAGCCATCTTCTGGACGATTTCGACGCCATTGCCGCCTGCGTGGAGCGCTTCGGGGTCGGCTATGTCGTGTTCAACGATCACCTGCCGCACCGCCAGCTGTCGGAGGGGCGCAAACCGCCGCGTCTGACCGGACAGGCGCTTAAGAGCGGACGCTCTCCGGAGGCGCATCTGGCGCTGATGCAGGCGCTGCATCAGCGCAGCGCCGAGGTCGGCCCGGCGGTGGCGGCGCTGGTGGCGCGCCTGCCCGGCGTGCGCTTCGGCAGCCATGATGACGACAGTGCTGAACGGCGGGCCTTCTGGCGGGCGCTTGGCGCCGGGATCTCGGAGTTTCCCGAGACGCTTGAGGCCGCGCAGGCCGCCGTCGCGGCTGGCGAGCCGGTGATCATGGGTGCGCCCAACGTGGTGCGCGGCGCCTCTCATGCCGGCAAGGTTTCGGCGCAGGCGCTGATCGGGCAGGGGCTCTGCGCGGCGCTCGCGTCGGATTACCATTACCCGGCGCCGCGCCAGGGCGCGCTGAAACTGGCGGAAACGATGGGGCTGGAAGCCGCCTGGGCGCTGGTGTCGGACGGGCCGGCGCGGGTTCTGGGGATGACGGATCGTGGCCGGATCGAGGCCGGGCTGCGCGCCGACCTGCTGCTGCTGGACCCCGAGACGGGGCGCGTCGGCGCGACCGTGGCGGGCGGGCGGCTGGCCTACCTGGGGCCGGAGATGGCCTCCCGGTTCTTCGGGTGATGGGGGAGGGGGCGCTGCCCCCTCTTGAGCCCTGTGGGCTCAATTCACCCCCGAGGTATTTCGGACAAGAAAATGGATCAGGCCTGCTGCGGCTTGACGTGGTTCGCATGGCCCATCTTGCGGCCCGGGCGGCTTTCGGCCTTGCCATAGAGGTGCAGCGCGGTGCCGGGGCGGGCGGCGAGGGTGGGAACCTCGTCCATGTCGTCGCCGATCAGGTTCTGCATCACCACGTCGGAATGGCGCGAGCCGTCCCCCAGCGGCCAGCCGGTGACGGCACGGATGTGCTGTTCGAACTGGTCGGTGGCGCAGCCGTTCTGGGTCCAGTGGCCGGAATTGTGGACGCGGGGGGCGACCTCGTTCACCAGCAGGCCCTGGGGGGTGACGAAAAGTTCGACCCCCATGACGCCGACGTAGTCCAGCGCGTTCAGGATCCGGCCCGCGAGGATGATGGCATCGGTGCGCAGGCGCGCGGGGATGCCGGCGGGTACGGTGGTCTCGCGCAGGATGCCTTCGCGGTGGACGTTGCGCCCCGGATCGAAGCAGGCGACGGAGCCGTCGAGGCCACGCGCCGCAATGACCGAGATCTCCATCGTGAAATCGACGAAGCCTTCGAGGATGGCGGGGGCGCCCTTCATCTCGGCAAAGGCCTGGGCCGCCTGGGTGGCGTCGGTGATGCGCACCTGGCCCTTGCCGTCATAGCCGAAGCGGCGGGTCTTCAGGATCGCCGGGGCGCCCAGATCGGCCAGCGCCTGTTCCAGGGCGGCAAGGTCGGGGACATCCGCATAGGGCGCGGTGGTCAGGCCGAGGCCGGTCAGGAAGTCCTTTTCGGTCAGCCGGTCCTGCGAGATCCGCAGCACTTCGCGGTTCGGACGGATCGGCTTGAGGGCTTCGATCACGTCGAGGGCCGAAGTGGGGATGTTCTCGAACTCGTAAGTCACCACGTCGACCGAGGCGGCGAAGGCCTTCAGCGCCTCGGTGTCTTCGTAGGAGGCGGTGGTGAGCGCATGGGCCACGTCGGCGGCGGGCGGGTTGGCGCCCGGCTCGAAGACATGGGTGCGGAAGCCCAGACGCGAAGCCGCGACGGAGAGCATCCGGCCCAGCTGGCCGCCGCCCAGGATGCCGATGGTCGAACCGAGGGGAAGCACGTCAGTCATCGGAAGGCACCTCGGGGATCGAAGCCGACAGGGCCGCGCGCCAGGCCTCCAGCCGTTCGGCCAGGGCCGCGTCGGACACGGCCAGGATGCCGGCCGCCATCAGGCCCGCGTTCGCGGCACCGGCCGAGCCGATGGCCATGGTCGCCACGGGAAAGCCCTTCGGCATCTGCAGGATGGAATAGAGGCTGTCGAGGCCCGAGAGCGCCCGCGTCTGCACCGGCACGCCGATCACCGGCACACGGGTCTTCGAGGCCATCATGCCGGGCAGGTGCGCAGCCCCGCCCGCGCCCGCGATGATCACGTGCAGGCCACGGTCCACGGCGGTCTTGCCGTAGTCCCACAGCCGGTCCGGGGTGCGGTGCGCCGAGACGATCCGCGTCTCGTAGGCCACGCCCAGCTCGTCGAGAATGGTGGCGGCTTCCTTCATGGTGGGCCAGTCCGACTGGCTGCCCATGATGATCCCGACCTTGACCTCGCTCATGCCTTGCCTCCTGAATATCGGAGCCTTGGCTTATAGAGATTTCACGCGCAGGGGCAATTGCTCTCGGCGCGGCGCCGAAAACCGCCGCCCTTGCATTTTCTTGTCCGAAATACCTCGGGGGAGGCGGCCGCAGGCCGACGGGGGCGGAGCCCCCGGCCCGGCAGGTCTCAGGCGATGATGTCGGGGGTCAGGCGGTCCTCGATCAGCCGGATCTTGTCCTTAAGCACCAGCTTCTTCTTTTTCAGCCGCTGCAGCGTCAGGGCATCTGCGCGCCCCTGTTCGTGCAGGGCGAAGATGGCATCGTCGAGGTCACGGTGTTCGCGCCGGAACACCTCAAGCTCCACCTTCAGGACCTCGTCGGTTTTCATGGAGAGATCATTGAAGGCGTTCATGGCTGATTCGATCACTGGTTGTCGGGATCTTAGGATAGGCCAGGACGGGCAGGATCGCAAAGCTCTTGCAGCCGCTGGCCGCTCTACCCATATTGAAATCAGCGGGTTCGCCGATGTCGGGGATCCGCGTGATACGTCGCTTAGACAAAGGACGCGATCGGATGAGCAAGCTGACCCTGGGGTCCCACCCCTATCTTCTCGGGTTCGAACAGCTGGAGCGGCTGCTGGAGCGCAGCGCCAAGTCCGGCAACGAGGGCTATCCGCCCTTCAATATCGAACAGACCTCCGCCTATTCCTATCGGATCACGCTCGCCGTGGCGGGCTTTGCCGAGGATGACCTGGCCATCACGCTCGAGGATCGCCAGCTGGTGATCCGCGGCCGCCAGGGCGACGAGGAGGAAGAACGTGTCTTCCTGCACCGCGGCATCGCCGCCCGCCAGTTCCAGCGCAGCTTTGTGCTGGCCGAGGGCGTCGAGGTCGGTGAGGCGGTGATGGAGAACGGACTTCTGCACGTGGACCTCACCCGGGCCGAGCCCGAGCGGATCGTGCAGCGCATCTCGATCAGGAAAGGATGAAGACCATGGACCACAAGTACGCATTCGATTTCGGCGATGACCGGACCGTCTATGTCCGCGCCGTGCGCATCGAGGACCTGCCCGAGGATGTGCGCGAACAGGTGCCGGGCATGACGCAGCTCTTTGCGGTGCACAATGCCGAGGGCGAGCGCCTGGCGCTGGTCAAGGAACGCAGCCTCGCCTTCGCCCTGGCGCGCGAGAACGACCTGGCGCCGGTCACGGTGCATTGACCTTGAAGTGAGCCTGGGCGGATGATGGCTGGGCTGACGATGGATTGAACGGGGCGCTGGCGGCGGGCCGGGCTGGGGGCTCTGCCCCCGTCGGCCTTGCCGACACCCCCGGGATATTTTCGGCCAGATGAGAGCGAGCCCGGGGCTGGCGGAATGTCCGGAAGGGCTCCGGCGGCGGGAGGCGCGGGGCCCTTTTGTTTGGGGCGCATGAGAAAGGCCCTTCCCAGGGGAAGGGCCTTCTTTCTTGTCGCGAGGGGGCGCTGTTCAGGCGGCGGCTTCGCCGCCTTCGGCGAGGCCCGCCTCGGCCAGGAAACGCTCTGCATCCAGAGCGGCCATGCAGCCCATGCCCGCCGAGGTCACCGCCTGGCGGTACTTGTGGTCGGTCAGGTCGCCGGCGGCGAAGACGCCGGGCACCGAGGTCTCGGTCGAGCCGGGGTTCACCTTGACGTAGCCGCCGTGGTGCAGCTCCAGCTGGTCCTTCACCAGCTCGGAGGCCGGCGCGTGGCCGATGGCGATGAAGACGCCCTTGGCGGGGATCTCGGATTCAGCGCCGCTGCGCACGTCGCGGACCTTGATGCCGGTCACGCCCTTGGGCGTGTCCTCGCCCACCACCTCGACCAGCTCGTGGAACCACAGCGGTTCGATCTTGGGGTTCTTCGACATGCGGTCGATCAGGATCTTCTCGGCGCGCAGCTCGTCGCGGCGGTGGATCAGCGTCACCTTGGAGGCGAAGTTGGTCAGGAACAGCGCCTCTTCCACGGCGGTGTTGCCACCGCCGATCACCACGATCTCCTGGCCGCGGTAGAAGAAGCCGTCGCAGGTGGCGCAGGCCGAGACGCCGAAGCCCTTGAAGGCCTCTTCGGAGTCAAGGCCCAGCCACTTGGCGCGGGCGCCGGTGGCCAGGATCACCGCGTCGGCGACATATTCCGTGCCCGAGTCGCCCTTTGCCACGAAGGGACGTTTCGACAGGTCGAGATCGGTGATGATGTCGCCGACGATCTCGCAGCCCATCGCCTTGGCATGGGCCTCCATGTTGACCATCAGCTCGGGGCCCTGGATCTCGGCGACGCCGGGCCAGTTCTCGACTTCGGTGGTGGTGGTCAGCTGGCCGCCGGGTTCGATCCCCTGCACCAGGATCGGCTCCAGCATGGCGCGGCTGGCATAGACACCGGCGGTGTAGCCGGCGGGGCCGGAGCCGATGATCAGAACCTTGGTCTTGCGAGTCTCGGCCATGTCAGCCCTCCGCTCATCTTGGGAATTCAGAAACGGGTCCTACTTAGGCTGCCCCCGGGCGCCGCGCAAGACGAGCCGCGAGATGACAAGATTGTGCGGCAGGGCGCCGGAGGTCGGAGTCATATGTTGCGCGAGGTTGAAACATTATTGCGCAGGGATTTGGCGCTGCTATAAGAAACGCAATAACGGAGAGAGCACAGGCATGGCCGGAAACCGTCTAGATCCCATCGACCGCAAGATCCTTGCCGAACTGCAGGCCGATGGACGCATGACCAACGTCGAACTGGCAAAACGCGTCGGAATCTCCGCGCCGCCCTGCCTGCGCCGGGTGCGCACCCTGGAAGAGGCGGGCTATATCCGGGGCTACCACGCCGAGGTCGATGCCCGCGAACTGGGCTTCGAGGTGCAGGTCTTCGCCTCGGTCGGGCTGGTCAGCCAGGCCGAGACCGATCTGGTCGCCTTCGAGGAAAAGTGCCGTTCCTGGCCGCTGGTCCGGGAATGCCACATGCTGAACGGCGAGGTCGATTTCATCCTGAAATGCGTGGCGCCCGACTTGTCGACCTTCCAGCGCTTCCTGACCGGGCAGCTGACCTCGGCCGAAAATGTCGCCAGCGTGAAGACCTCTCTGGTGATCCGCGGCGCCAAGGACGAGCCCGGCGTGCCCTTCGAGATCCTCGAGGAACGGCTGACCCGCGAGGCCTGAGGCCCTAGTCTTCGGGCTGGGGCGGGGGCTCTTGCGCCTTGCGGCGGGCGATCAGCGCCTCCCGGGGTGGCCCCCGGCGATAGGGCACATGCCCGGCGGCCTTGGCCGCCGCCGCGATCTGGCGCTGAAGACGTTCCTCCTGCTTGCGCATGGCCGTTCCTTTCCCGCACACCCGGACGGCAGTCTGGGCGCGCGGGGTTACCGCCCGCTTGCGGCGCGGGCGGAAGCTGCCTTGCATTCAAGACAAATTACAGCCGGATGACCGAGATCAGCCGCCCGTAATCGGCGGCGCCCTCATGGGTGGTGCGCCGGTAGGAGAAGAAACGCCCGGGATCGGAATAGGTGCAGTGCCCGATCCATTCGGCCTGGGCGATGCCGGCGCTGCGCAGCCGGTGCAGCCCGTAGGAGGGCAGGTCGAACTGCATCCGATCCGCCGTCCCCCCGGCGAAGAAGCGGCTGTTGTCGGGATCCTGGTCCAGGAAGGCGTCAAGGAATTCGGGGCCGACCTCGTAGGCCTTCTGGCTGATGGTGGGGCCGATGGCGGCGGTGATGTTGCTGCGGCTTGCCCCGAGGGATTCCATCGCCTCGATCGTGGCCTCAAGCACGCCGTCCAGCGCACCGCGCCAGCCGGCATGGGCCGCGCCCACCACCTGCGCCACCGGGTCCTGGAACAGCACCGGCTGGCAATCCGCCGTCAGGATCGCCAGCGCGACGCCGGGGGTGGCGGTGGCCATGCCGTCGGCCTCGGGTGCGGTGTCGAAGGGGCCGGTGGTGGTGACGGCGCGGGCGGAATGCACCTGTTTCACCTGCGCCAGCGTGCCCGGGGGCACGTCCATCGCCTGGGCGACCCGCGCCCGGTTGATCGAGACGATCTCGGCCTGGTCGGTCGAGGAGGCGCCGCAGTTCAGCCCCGAGAAGATGCCTGAAGAGGCGCCTCCCTTGCGGGTGAAGAAGCCGTGGCGGGCGGGGCGAAGTACCGGGGATGTCAGGATTTCAAGCGTCATGGAGGTCCAGCGGCGGGGCGGCTTCAAGGCCGGGGGGCGGCATCTGCCCCTCGGGGTAGAGCGCGAGTACCTTGAAGAGCGTCCCCATTTCATTGGGGTGGGTCAAGCGGCGATGTGCGGCGATGTGGGACTCAAGCGCCGCACCGCCAAGCCGGGAGGCCAGGGCGCGGGCCCGTTCGGTGATGCCAAGGCGTTCCAGAAAGACCCCCTGCGGGGTCATCGCGGCATGGCGGGCCGGGGCGGCGGCGCGGGCGAGCTGTTCGAAATCCACGTGCGCCGTCAGGTCGGCCAGCCCGGGTTCGGCATAGGGATCGACCGGCGCATGGGCCTTCAGCGCCTGGAAGGTATCCCCCCCGGAGCGCCAGTCGCCGTAATCGACGATCAGCGCGGCGCCACCGAATCGGGCGATGCGGGCGCCGATCCCGGCGGCGATGGCCTGACCGGCGGGGCAGAGTTCGACGATGTCGCCATCGCGGGTGTCGAGGCGGCGCAGCGCCAGCGCGGGCTCGGGGGTGATGCCGGTCAGCCCGGGGGTCAGGCGGTCGCCCTCAAGCCCGACGCGGCGTTCCCGCCAGCCATGGCCGTCGCGCTGGAACTGGCGGATCGGCAGGGCATCGAAGAATTCGTTCGCCAGCAGGAACAGGGGTCCGTCGGGCAGGTCTTCCAGGGTGTCGTGCCACTGCGGGTCATGGGCCGAAAGGCGCTCGGACTGGGCGGCGCGCAGCGGTCCGGAGGCCTCGACCAGGTGCAGGCGCAGGGCGGCGTGGAAACCCGGAACGCCCTGCGTCGCGCGCAGCACGTCGGCCATCAGCGTGCCGCGCCCTGGGCCCAGCTCTGCCAGGACGAAGGGGGCGGGCGCCCCCTGGTCCAGCCAGCTTTGTGCCAGCGCCAGGCCCAGCATCTCTCCGAACATCTGGGAGATTTCCGGGGCGGTGGTGAAATCGCCCGCCGCCCCCAGCGGATCGCGGGTGGCATAGTAGCCAAGGCCCGGATGCAGCAGGCATTCGGCGATGTAGTCCGACAGCTTCATCGGCCCGTCGAGGGCGATGCGCTCTGCGAGAAGGCGGGCGAGCGGCGTCACGGGCGCGCCCGGCGCCCGAAGGCCAGGATGAAGATCAGCCCCAGCAGGATCATCGGCGTGGAGAGCAGCTGGCCCATGGTCAGCCCGTATTCGGCGGTGAAGCGCAGCACATGGCCATGGGGGTTGTCCGGCGTGATGAACTGGGCATCGGCCAGGCGGAAGAATTCCACGATGAAGCGGGCGATGCCGTAGCCCATGACGAAGATGCCGGTCAGCAGGCCGGGGCGTTTCAGCGTGCGGGTGCCGAAGGCCAGGATCAGCAGCAGGGTGCCCAGGATCAGCCCCTCCAGCCCGGCCTCGTACAGCTGCGAGGGGTGGCGGGCGCAGGGGCCGATGACGCCGGCGCAGGTCTGTGCCTCGGGCGAGGGGAAGATCACGCCCCAGGGCAGATCGGTCGGGCGGCCCCAGAGCTCTCCGTTGATGAAGTTGGCGATGCGGCCCAGCATCAGCCCCGGAGGGGCCGCCAGCGCCAGCATGTCCATGGTGGAACGGATCGGCAGCCCGTATTTGCGGCAGAACACCAGCATGGCCACGGTGACGCCCAGAAGGCCGCCATGGAAGGACATGCCGCCGTTCCAGACCTGCAGGATCTGGGCGGGATGCGAGAGGTAGTAGGCGGGCTCGTAGAACAGGACGAAGCCCAGCCGACCGCCCAGGACGACGCCCAGGATCAGCCAGGTCATCAGGTCGTCAAGCTGGGTGCGGCTCATGGGGCCGGTGTCGCCGGGCCAGAGCCGGGCGCGGGAGATGGCGGCGCGGGCAAGCAGCCATCCGATGACGATACCGACGAGGTAGGCCATGGCGTACCAGCGCAGCGACAGGGTAAGGCCCATGAGGTGGATCGAGACGATCTCGGGCGAGATATCGGGGAAGGGAATGGCGGCGTGCATGGCGGGGTTCTGCCGTATGGTTCAGGTCCAGGTCAAGCGGACCGCAGGGTTGTTGCCGCCTGCGCTCCGGGTCATATAGGGGGCAGATGTAACAGCCACGCGAGAGGCGGCCAGATGCAGACGAGAAACAAGTTCTTCGACGACATGTCGCAGCTCATGACCAATGCCATGGGCGTTGCCCAGGGCGCCAAGGCCGAGGCCGAGACCGCCTTCAGCTCGATGATCGACCGCTGGATGGCCGAGCGCGATTTCGTCACCCGCGAGGAATTCGACGCGGTGCGCCTGATGGCCCAGAAGGCCCGCGAGGAAAACGCGGCCCTGCTGGCGCGGATCGAGGCGCTGGAAGCCAAGAAGGCCTGAGGCTGCGGCCTGCGGCAGCTTTGAGGGGCGTCCGACGGCGGGCGCCCTTTTTTTGTGGGGTTTCGGGGGGGGGTGGCGGGGGCTACCACGCGCAGACCTGCTTGTCGGCGCGCACCACCAGGCCGTTCCGGGCCCTGGGAAAATCCTTCAGGATCGACGCGATCATCGGCCCGATCACCGGGGCGAGGTCGCCGCACTGATCGCGGCTGGTGGCCCGGCCCGTGAAGACCTGCTTGCCGGTGGTGGTGTCGGTCATCTCGAGGGTCACTTCGCGGGCATAGAGGATCCTGGTGCGGTATTCGATTCGGTAGCCGATCAGGCCGCGGATCGGCACCCGGCGGGTCTTGCCGTCCTTGCCGGTCACCCGGTCGAAGCCGATGGTGCCGTATTCGGGCACCTCCACACGCTCGGTCACTTTTTCGCCGGGGCCGATCCTGTAGCCGAGGCGGGCGGTCAGGCGGGCCGCGCTGCGCTCGGTGACGAAGGCGAAGTCCTTCTCGGCGAGGGCACCGGCCAGCTTGCCGGCGAAGACGGGCCAGCGGGGATCGGCGGGGTCGGTTTCGGCGCCGGGCTGGATGAAGACGGTCCGGGGGCTGAGGTCGGCGGGAATGGCCGAGCTGCCGGTGACGTTGGAATTCACGATGGTGCAGGCGCCAAGGGCCAGGATGGCGGCACAGAGCACGAGGATGCGGGACATGGGGCCTCCTTGGGGGCCGGCTTCAGCGGCCCCGCGTCACGGTAGCGTGAAGCGCGGGGCAGGGAAATCCCCGGGGGGCAGGCACCGCGGCCGTCGAGGCCGCGCCGCCCGCCGCGGCCCCGATGGCCGCGAAGGGCGGAGCCCCGGCGGAGGGCCTGCGCGTTCGGTTTCGCCGAGCGGCGGGGAACCCTGACCAGCGCGCCGTCCCGGGAGAGACCGCAGCCGGAACGGCACCACGGAAGGGGACATGGCACCGCCCCGGTGGAACGGCGCGCTGACCGGCGGCCGGAGCCTTGCGACCGGCCGCGGGATCTGGCGGAGCTGCGTCCGGGCCCGCCGCGGAGCGGAGCCGGGCCGCACCTGTCCGTGACAGGCCCCGTCATGGCGGCATGGGAGGCGCCGGGCCCCGGCCTGTCAACGCGGGCGCCGGGGCTGGCCTGCCTGCCCCCCGGGCAGGGCGATCAAACTTCCGGCACCTGCCCGGGAAATGCTCAGCCGGCGGTCAGCGTGACCATCCGGCGCAGCGCCGCCTGGTAGCCCTCGGTCCCCAGCCCCGCGATCACCGCATCCGCCCGCCCCGAGACGTAGGAATGGTGGCGGAAGCTCTCGCGCTTGTGGACGTTGGAGATATGCACCTCGATCACCGCGCCGTCGAAGGCGTTCAGCGCATCGAGGATCGCCACCGAGGTATGGGTATAGGCGGCGGGGTTGATCACGATGCCCTGCGCATTTTCACGCGCGGCATGGATGCATTCGATGATCGCGCCCTCGTGGTTGGACTGGAAGAACGACACCTCCAGCCCCAGCTCCTGCGCCAGGGCGGCGCAATTCGCCTCGACATCGGCCAGGGTCTCGGCCCCGTAGATCTCGGGCTGGCGCTTGCCCAGCAGGTTCAGGTTGGGGCCGTTGATGATCTGGATATGGGCCATGTCTGTCTCCTCTGATGCCCGATCTCTAGCAGGAAGCGGGACGGAGACCAGAGGCTTCAGCGGCGCAGCGCGGCGCGGGCGGCCTGCGCATCGAAAGGCAGCCCCAGGGCCGTGCAGACCGGCGCCAAGCCCGAGACATCGCCCGCCATCAGCGCCTCGGCCTGCAGCGAAAACACCGTCTCTCCCGAGGCTTCCAGCGCGTCCAGCCGCCGCTCGTAGGCGGCGCAGAAGGCGTCCCAATAGTCGGGGCTGGAGGAATGCATCTGCATGAACCCGGCCCGCGACAGCGAGGTTTTCACCGCCGTGCGCCCGCGCCGCACCACCAGCCAGCGCGCGCCGGGGAAGGCGCGGGCGAAGGCCGGCCAGAGCAGTGTCAGCTTCGGGTCCTTGTAGCCCCAGGGCTGGCCGGCATGGCCTTCCTCGCGCAGGCTCGACAGCAGGCGCCGCGTGAGGCCCGGGAAGGGCGGCAGAGTGTCGGGGCGCGGCAGCGGATCGACACCGCGCGGATCGGCCCCGATGGCCTGGAGGAAGGGCTTCAGGTGACGTTCGCGGATGCGGCGGTTCTCCTGATACCCCTCGGGGTTGTCGGCATTGCCGGCAATGGTCTCTCCGGTCCAGAGCCCCTGGGAAACCAGCACCCGCATCACCAGCGAGGTGCCAGAGCGCGGCAGGCCGCAGACGAAAAGCGGCCTCTGGTGCGGGGGCATTTCCGGGCGGGCGGCCAGAGGGCGGGCCTGCCACCGGGCCTCTGCCGTTTCCGCCCAGCGGGCGATGGCGGGGGCTGACAGATCGGCCTTGCGCAGCGTGGTGGCAGAGGGGAAGACGCTGGCCGCATCCTCCTGCGGGCCCCAGTACCAGTGCGCGGTGGGGTTCAGGATCGCCAGCAGCGGCACGCCCGAAAAGCCGGCCATGTGCCAGTTCGCGCTGTCGACCGAGATCACGCCGGCGAGCGGGCGGATCATGTCGATCACCTCGGTCGGGTTGCGGGTCAGGTCGGCCAGCGGCACGGCGGCGCGGGGATCGGCCTGAAGGCGGGCGCGCTCGGCCTCGGTGATGTCGAATTGCAGCGCCAGGATCCGCATGTCGGGCGGCAGCAGGTCCAGCAGATGGCCCAGCGGGATATGGCGTTCCTCGCGCCGGTTCTGCCCCGAGCCGCCGCGCCAGCACAGCCCGAAGACCGGCGCGTCGACGCCCCGCCGCAGCGGGCTGTCCAGCGTCCCCCCGGGGGCGATCCGGCCGGTGCGGGCAAAGCTGCGGGCGATGAAATCGCCGGCCAGATGGCCGGGGCGGGGGCCTTCGGGCAGGTCGCCCGCCGCCAGGAAGCGCGCCTTCGGGAAGTAGCGGCGCACCAGCGCGCCGTATTTCGGCAGGCCGGTGAAGGTCGATCCCTCATGGCCGCCGCAGGCGCGGATATGGGCCAGATGGAACAGCACGTCGCCCAGACCCTGCTCCAGCACGATCAGGTCGGTGTCGTCCTGCGGGGCGCCCAGCGGCTGGTGGGCCACGCCGGCGGGCAGCAGCTTGGGGAAATGCACCGCGTTGTGGCGCGCCGCATACAGGGGCAGGCCGGCCCGGGGCCGCTTGTGCCAGAGGCAGTAGAGCCCCGCCGAGGTGCGGAAATCGTCCCGGTCGCGCGGCGAAAGCCCGGGCGCGCCCCGCAGCCGCTTCGCCATGGCGGGATCGCGCAGTCGCAGCGACAGCCGGTAGCGCATGGTCGTCCATTGCGCGACCGGCAGGCGGGCGTTCAGGGCGCGCGCCGCCTCCAGATCGCCGATGTGATACAGCGCGCAGCCCAGTTGCAGGTATTCCAGCGCCCGCGCGACCTCGGGCGGGGTGTCCTGTGCCAGCAGCGGCGCGATCTCCTGCCAGCAGAGAGAGATCCGCCCGGCTTCGAAGGCGGTGCGCGCGCGCGCCAGCGCGGCTTCGGGCAGGGCGGGACGGGGCGGGGCCTTGGCGCTCATCTTCGGCTCTCCGGCCCCGGGACGGGGCGTGACGGTCGTCTACCCGATTTCTGCCCCGGGGGGCGTAAAGATTGCGTGCAGCGCCGCGGCTCAGGGGATGACGGCCAGCCAGAACCAGATGGTGAAGAGGCAGACCCCGGTGGCGATCAGCAGCGAGGAGGCCGCCGAACGCTTGCCCACCCCGTAGAGGTTGGCGAAGACATAGGTGTTGACCCCCGGCGCCGTCGCCGCCGTCAGCACGGCAGAGCGGAAGCCCGCATCATCGAGGCCAAAGCCCTTGCCCATCAGCCAGGTCAGCGCCGGATGCACCGCCAGCGCGATCAGGCAGATCATGCCGATCAGGCGCCAGTCGCCCTCCAGCTTGTACTGCACCAGCACGCCGCCCACGGCAAACAGCGCCGTCGGCAGCGCCGCGCGCCCCAGCATGTCGAGCGCATCGCCCAGCGGCAGCGGCACCGAAAGCCCCGAGAGGTTGACCACGAAGCCCAGGATCAGTGCGATCACCAGCGGGTTGGTGAAAATCTGCTTCAGGATGCGGCGCGCCAGCGGCCAGGCATCCAGGCCCGATCCCCCGGCCCGGGTGACCTCCATCGCGACGATGCCCAGCGTGTAGCAGACCGGTGAATGGATCGCGATGATGGCGAAGTTGCCGGCCAGCGCATCGGTGCCGAAGGCGCGTTCGGTGATCGGCACCCCCAGCATCATGGAGTTCGAGAACAGGCAGCAGAAGCCGATGATCACCGAATCCTCGGGCGCCCGGCCCAGCAGCCTGGCCCCCGCGATCCCCAGGCCGAAGCAGGCGATGGCGGCGATGTAGAAGCTGGCCAGCAGCGGCAGGTGGAATTCCGCGCCCAGATCGAAGGTCGAGATGGCGCGGAACAGCAGGCAGGGCAGGGCGACGTTCTGGGCGAAGGTCAGCGCCCCTTCCACCGCCGAAAGCTTGATGAAACCGGAGCGCGTGCAGGCGTACCCGGCGCCGATCAGCAGGAAGACCGGCAGGATGATATTGAAAAGAGCGCTCATGGGCGGTTCCCCGAAAGGCGGGTTCAGATCTCGTAGGTGATCTGCATCCCGTCATAGGCCGGTACGATGTGATCGGGCGTTTCCGCGTCGAGCTCGGCATAATCCAGGTCGATATGCAGGTTGGTCAGCACGGCGCGCTCGGGCGCGGCGCGTTCGATCCACGCCAGCGATTGCGCCAGGTGCGAATGGCTGGGGTGGGGCTTGCGCCGCAGGCAGTCGAGGATCCAGCAATCCAGGCCCGCGCAGACCTCCCAGGCCTCGTCGGACAGTTTCAGCACGTCCGGCAGATAGGCCAGGTCGCGGATCCGGAAACCGAGCGCGTCGATGGAGCCGTGATTGACCCGGAAGGGCAGCAGCGTGACCGGGCCGCCCTTGCCGGTGACCGTCACGGCGCCCTCGATCCGGCGCATCTCCAGGATCGGCGGGTAGGGCGATCCTTCGGGCGTGGTGAAGACGTAGTGGAAGCGGTGCTCAAGCTCTTTCGCGGTATGGGCATCGGCCCAGACCGGCACCCGGGCATCCATGTTGAAGACCACCTGGCGCAGGTCGTCGATGCCGTGCACGTGGTCGGCATGGGCATGGGTGAAGACCACCCCGTCCAGTTCGCCGACCCCGGCGTCGATCAGCTGCATCCGCATGTCCGGAGAGGTGTCGATCAGCACGCGGGTCCAGCCGCCGGGTCCTTCCTGCTCGATCAAGAGAGAGCAGCGGCGCCGGGTGTTCTTCGGGTTCTCGGGGTCGCAGGCGCCCCAGTGGCCGCCGATCCTGGGCACGCCTCCGGAAGAGCCGCAGCCGAGGATGGTGAAACGCAGCATGGCCATCAGGCGGCGACCTCCGGTGTCCAGGCCGCGGCCTTGGCGAAGAGGCGGTCGAAATTGGCCTGGGTCTGGGCGGCGAAGGCGGCATAGTCCATGCCGAAGACCTCGGCGCCGACCTTGGCGGTCAGGGCGGTGTAGGCGGGTTCGTTGGTCTTGCCGCGATGGGGCACGGGGGCCAGGTAGGGGCTGTCGGTCTCGACCAGGATGCGATCGACCGGGGCGGTGGCGAAGATGTCGCGCAGCTCCTGGCTTTTCTTGAAGGTCGTGATGCCCGACATCGACAGGTAGAAGCCCAGATCCAGCGCCGCGCGGCCCAGTTCCGCCGAAGAGCTGAAGCAGTGCAGCACACAGCCGAAGGCGCCGTTCCTGTGTTCTTCCGCCAGGATGCGGGCCATGTCCTCATCCGCGGCGCGGGCGTGGATGATCAGCGGCAGGCCGGTTTCATGGGCGGCGGCGCAGTGGATGCGCAGGCTTTCCTGCTGCTTCTCGGCGCTTTCGGCGGTGTAGTGGTAATCCAGCCCGGTCTCGCCGATGCCGACCATCTTGGGATGTTTCGCGAAGGCCACCAGCTGGTCCACGGTGGCCATGGGCTCATCTGCCACCGACATCGGGTGGGTGGCGACGGCGTAGAACACCGGGTCATGGGCTTCGGCGATGGCGCGGACATTGGCTTCGTTGCGCAGCCGCGAGCAGATGGAGACCATGCGCGTCACGCCGGCCTCTGCGGCGCGGGCAACAATCTGGTCGATCTGGCCTTCGAAATCGGGAAAGTCGAGATGGCAGTGGCTGTCGGTGATCGTGGGCGTGTTCGTCATGCGGGGCCTGCCTTGCAGCCGCGCCCCGTCCTCCACCCCCGGGCACATCCCGGAGGTCAGGCGGAGCCAGCGGCTTTCTGTAACTTGAAGATCGTATCTAGGATGAGCGCGGCAGGGTCAAGGTTGACCGCCAGACCATGACGCAGCCTTTGCCCGATCTCCTGCGCCTGTGCTGCCCAATGACGCGCTCGGTGCGGATCGGGGGCGAGGCGGGCGAAAATTTCGGCCTCATGGGGGGCGGCCTGGGGGAAGGGGGGCTGGCCGGTGGCGCCCGCGCGCGCCATGCGCGCCAATGCCAGATCCAGGAGACTCACCAGCAGGTCGCGGCGTTCCTCGGCGCCACGGGTGGCGGCAGCTTCCGACAGCGCCATGGCGCGGCCCCGGTCAAGGTTCGGCAGCGTGCCCAGCAGCCGGATCCATTCACCGTACAGCGCCAGCCCGTCGAGGTTCGCCAGACGCACCGCCGCGCCCACCGAACCGCCGGCCAGGGCCGCCAGTTCATCGGGGGCATCGGTGACCACGCCTGCCTGCTCCAGCGCTTCGCCCAGGTCCTGCGGCGACAGCGGCGCGAGGCGCAGCACCCGGCAGCGCGAGCGGATCGTCGGCAGCAGACCCGAGGGCTGATGGGTGACCAGCAGCAGCGTGGTGCGCGCGGGCGGTTCCTCCAGCAGCTTCAGCAGGGCATTGGCGGCCGAGGGGTTCATCTCGTCCGTGGCATCGACGATGACGACCCGGCGCCCGCCATCGGTGGCCGACAGCGTGAAAAAGCCCTTCAGGCGGCGCGCCTCGTCCACGGTGATCTGGGTCTTCAGCTTGCCGGTCTTCTCGTTCAGCCCGCGCCGCAGCACGAACAGCCCCGGTTCCGCGCCCGCGGCCATGCGGTGCACCACCGGGTGATCGGGGTTCACGTGCAGGCTGTCGGGCTTCGGGGCTTCGCCGAACAGCGAGGGGCCGTCCTCGGGGGCGGGGGTGGTCAGCAGGAATCGCGCGATGGACCAGGCCAGCGTCGCCTTGCCGGACCCGCGCGGCCCGGTGATCATCCAGCCGTGGTGCAGCCGCCCGGTGTTGAAGGCCTCAAGGAACTCGGCCTCGGCGGCCTGCTGGCCGATCAGGCGGGCGGTGTCACGGGGATGAGGCGCGCCTTCGACGCGATCGGGTTCGGGCTGTGCGTCGCTCATGCCGGGGCCTTGAAGAATTCCGGCAGCGCGGCCGAGAGCCGGGTGAAAACGGTGTCGATATCGCCCTTGCCGTCGATGACTCGGAAGCGCTCATGCGCGGCGGCCAGATCGAGGAACCCCTTGCGCATCGCCTTCTGGAGGTCGCTGCCGAACCCTTCGAAGCGGGTGTCGGTGCCGGCGCGGCCAAGCGCGCGCGACAGGCCCTCTTCGGGGTCCATGTCGATCAGCAGGGTGATGTCGGGTTCGCGCCCGATCATCAGCGCGTGCAGGCTGTCCACCGTGGCGCGCAGATCGCCGCGGGAAATCCCCTGATAGACCCGGGTGCTGTCGGCGAAACGGTCGCAAATCACCACGGCGCCGCGCGCCAGGGCGGGGCGGATCGTGCGTTCCAGATGGTCGCGGCGGGCGGCGGTGAACAGCAGGATCTCGGTTTCCGCCGACCAGCGGTCCGGATCGCCGTTCAGCACCAGGGCGCGGATCTCCTCGGCACCGGGAGAGCCGCCGGGTTCGCGCGTCAGCACGACCTCAAGGCCCTGGGCGCGCAGGGCCTCTGCCAGGCGGCGCGCCTGGGTGGACTTCCCCGATCCGTCAATGCCTTCGAAGGAAAGGAACAGGCCCTGTCCGGTGCTCAAGAAGTGGCCTCCGGGGCCGGGGTGGCGGCGTCCTTCTGGCCTTCGCTGACACGGCGCAGCAGGTAGGTCGCGGCGCTCTTGATCTTGGCGGTGAACCCGCCCGAGGGCACGGCCTCGGCGGCGACCAGAGGCACGGATTTCTCGGGCAGGCCTTCGGGGCGCAGGATCAGCTTGCCGATTTCCTGGCCCTTGGCGATCGGCGCGGAGAGCGGCTCGTTGTAGACGGCCTCGGCGTTGATGTCGCCGCCCTGAAGCACCGGGATCAGCGTCGTCAGGTCATTGGCAACGGTCAGCTTGACGCTGGGCACGCTGCCCTCGTGCACGGCGGCGGTGGTCACCGTCTCGCCGGCCTTCACGAGGGTCCCTTCGGAGAACTGCCGGAACGCCCAGTTGACGATCGAGCGGCTTTCCTCGGCCCGCGCCTGCACGCTGTCGAGGCCCGAGACCACAAAGACGATGCGGCGCCCGTCCTGCTTGGCCGAGCCCACCAGCCCGTAGCCGGCTTCCTGGGTGTGGCCGGTCTTCATGCCGTCCGCGCCGATGCCCATGGCCAGAAGCGGGTTGCGGTTGTGGATGTTCTGCGGCGCGCGACCGTCGAACTTGTAGGTCTGCTCGGCGAAGAACGGATAGTATTCCGGGAAATCCTGGATGATGTGGGTCGCCAGGATCGCCAGGTCATGCACCGACATGCGCTGTTGCGGATCCGGCCAGCCGTTCGAATTGGCGAAATGCGAATGGGTCATGCCCAGTTCCTGCGCCCGCTTGGTCATCAGCCGGGCAAAGCCCGCCTCCGTGCCATCGGGCGACAGCGCCTCGGCGATCACGGCGCAGGCGTCATTGCCCGACAGCACGATGATGCCCTGCAGCAGGTCCTTCACCTTCACGTGGTCGGTGGTGTCCAGGAACATGGTGGAGCCGCCGTAATCCATCGCGTGCTGCGACACCGGCAGTTCCTCGTCCATGCTGAGCTGGCCGGACTTGATCGCCTCGAAGGCGATGTAGAGCGTCATCAGCTTGGACATGGAGGCCGGCGGCAGCGGTTCGTCGGCGTTCTTGGCCAGCAGCACCGTGTGCGTCGTCACGTCGAAGATATAGGCGGCCCGTGCAGAGGTATCGAAGGCCTGCGCCGGAATGGCCGTCATCGACAGCAGCGCGCCCAGGGTGACGGCCGCAAAGAGGCGCAGGGACTTGAAGGGCTTCGGCATGGGGCAATCACTCCTGCTCGGCATCGGCATGGGGGCCGGGCGGCGCCTGTTCCGCGCCGGGACCGGCCTCTTAATCTCAACTCCGTGATAACCGAGAAGCGCCCCGGAGAGCCAGCCCTGATGCGGCCCCAAAGATCGCGTCTGCGCGAGCTTGCGCGGCGGAACCGGGATGCGGCCGGCCCTGTTCTAGTCCGTCGGGGGCGCTTCCCGCAGCGCCTGGAATGCGGTATCTGCGGGGCATGACGTTCACGCTCACATCCCTGTCCCAGCTGGCCGGCCACGACTTCGATGACATCATCGACGTCCGGACCCCCGCGGAATTCGCCGAGGATCACCTGCCCGGCGCCATCAACCTGCCCGTCCTCGACGGAGAGGAGCACGCCCGCGTCGGCACGCTCTACAAGCAGGTCTCTCCCTTTACCGCGCGCAAGCTGGGCGCGGCGCTGGTGTCGCGCAATGCCGCGCGTCACCTGGAGGGGCCGCTTGCGGATCGCGACGGCGGCTGGAAACCCCTGGTCTACTGCTGGCGCGGCGGCCAGCGCTCGGGCTCCTTCGAGGTGATCCTGAAGATGATCGGCTGGCGGGTCGAACGGGTCGAGGGCGGCTACAAGCGGTTTCGCGGCCTGGTGGTCGATGCGCTGTACGAACAACCTTTCCCGGCGCCGGTGGTGCTGCTGGATGGCAATACCGGATCCGCGAAGACCGATCTGCTGAAGCGGCTGCCGGATCTGGGCGTGCAGGTGCTGGATCTTGAGGGGCTGGCCAATCACCGTGGTTCGCTGTTCGGGGCGATGGGCGCCCAGCCGCAGCAGCGCGGCTTCGAGACCGCGCTGGCGATGCAGGTGCAGGCGCTCGATCCGACCCGGCCCGTGCTGGTCGAGGCCGAAAGCGCCAAGGTCGGCAATTGCCGCATCCCGCCCGCGCTCTGGAAGGCGATGCGCGACGCCCCCCGGATCGAGGTGATCGCCCCGCTGGAGGAACGCGCCGACTACCTGACCCGCGCCTATGCCGACGTCAGCGCCGACATGGGCCGCCTGCACGACACCATCGACGCCCTGCGCCGCTACCTCTCGGCCGATCAGATCGCGGCCTGGCATGCCCAGGCCGATGCCGGCGACATGCGCGCGCTGGCCCGCAGCCTGATGGAGCTGCGCTACGATCCAACCTACACCCGCCACCGCGCGCGGATGGACCCGGTGTCCATCACGCCGCTGGAGGCCCCCAGCCTGGCCGAGGCCGCCCTGCCGGGGCTGGCCGAACGGCTGGCCGAAACACTGACGACCCTGACCCTGCCGGAAGGACCCCGCTATGACTGAAAGCCCGAAAACCCCGCTCGAACCCCGCCTGACCTCGCTCAGCCATGGCGGCGGCTGCGGCTGCAAGATCGCGCCCGGCGTGCTGTCGGGGCTGTTGCAGGGCACGAAGGCCCTGCCGGTCCCGCCCGAGTTGCTGGTGGGCATCGGCAGTTCCGACGATGCGGCGGTCTACAAGATCTCGGACGATCAGGCGATCGTCGCCACCACCGACTTCTTCATGCCCATCGTCGATGATCCCGAACATTTCGGCCGCATCGCCGCCACCAACGCCATTTCGGATGTCTACGCGATGGGGGGCACGCCGCTGTTTGCCCTGGCGGTCGTGGGGATGCCGGTCAACGTGCTGGCGCCCGAGACCATCGGAAAGATCCTGGAAGGCGGCGCCAAGGCGGCGGCGGGGGCGGGCATTCCCGTTGCGGGCGGCCATACCATCGACTCGGTCGAGCCGATCTACGGCCTGGTGGCCATCGGCATCGTCGATCCGAAGCGGATGAAGCAGAACGACCAGGCGCAGGCCGGCGACGTGCTGATCCTGGGCAAGCCGCTTGGCGTCGGCATCTATTCCGCCGCGCTGAAGAAAGAGTTGCTGGCGCCCGCCCTCTACGACACGATGATCGAGACGATGACCCGGCTGAACACCCCGGGGCCGGCACTGGCGCAGCTGGACGGAGTCCATGCGATCACCGATGTCACCGGCTTCGGCCTTGCCGGCCACGCGCTGGAAGTGGCGCGCGGCTCGGGTCTGGGGATCGAGATCGATTGGTCCGCCGTGCCGCTGCTGGACGAAGTCCGCGCCCTGGCAGAGGCCGGCCACATCACCGGCGCCTCGGGGCGCAACTGGGCCAGCTACGGCGCCGAGGTCACGCTGGGCGACGGGCTGGACGCCATCGACCGGGCTCTGCTGTGCGATCCGCAGACCAGTGGCGGGCTGCTGGTCTCCTGCGCGCCCGAGGCCGCCGAGGCCGTGCTGGCGCTGTTCCGCAGCCATGGTTTCGCGGCGGCGGCGCAGATCGGTCGGGTGTCGGTGGGGCAGGGCGTGGGGGTGTGTTGATCCGCCGGTGATTTCCCGCCACAACCCTTGCGGGAATTTCGCCGATTGGGTGAAACAATCCGAAACATGCGGTGCGGCGGGCGTGATACCCCGCCCGCCGACCCCCGACAGAGGGCCGAAACGGGCCCGTTTCGAGCCCCTGAATGCCCGTCAAAGTGGCACGGGAACACTGCCGAAGGGGCTTTTTTGCCACAGCACAAAGGCCGGGCCCCAGCCGTTTTCCAGCTGGAAGGGCGCCCGCTATGTGCTGGATTTGGCATACATATTTTCAGAAGTGGCGCGATCTCAAACTGTTGTGCCCCGTATGCGGGCAGGCGGGGTTTTTCCGGCGCGCGGAGGTCCGGCGGACCCTGGGTCAGCCGTGCCTGATCCTGTGGCGAGTGTCAGGCTTGCCCCAAGGATCGCAGAGCGTGTAGGGAAAAGGGGGCCCAACCGTAGGTGTTAATGCAACTTGCGGGCGTAACGAGGCGAAACAGGTAGAGCAGCGCATCCGTGCGAAGAGAGAATGAGACCCGCGCCCGGCGGCGACTCGCCGAGGTTCAGGCCTGGCTGGCTGGTTTTCTTGGAAACATCGCGCCATTTATCTACCTCAGTTTTGACCACGGGGGCGGCATTTCGTCCCGGTACGGGCAAGTGAGTAACGGGAAGTCGGTGTGGTGACGCAGGAACGTGTGCTTAAGGATAACGCCTCCGGAGGCCTGGTACAGGCTTTGCCCAAGGGCGGGCGGGTGCTGTTGCTCCAGGGGCCGGTTGGCCCCTTTTTCCGTCAACTTCAGGCGTCTCTCGAAGCCCAGGGACACGAGACCTGGCGCGTCTGCTTCAACGCGGGCGATCTGCTGTTTGCGCCGCGCAAGCGGGTGATCCGCTTTTTCGGCGGCAAGATGGAATGGCAGAAATGGCTTGAGGCGCTGCTGGCCGATGGCCGGTTCGAGACGCTGATCCTCTTCGGCTCCGACCGTCCGGCGCATCGCATCGCGCGCGAGGTCTGCAAAAAGCTGGGCGTGCGCGTGCTGGCGCTGGAAGAGGGCTACATCCGCCCGGGCTATGTCACGGTGGAGGAGGGCGGCAACAACGCCGCCTCGCCTCTGGCCGGGCGCCTGCCGCCCGCCGATTTCGTGCCCCAGGTGCCCAAGCCCGACGTGAATGGCGCCAATTTCAACCGCATGTGCTGGCTTGGCGGCTTCTACTATACCGCCCGGGGCCTGTTCGGGATCGGCCCTCAGCGCGAACTCTACCATCGCCGCATGACCCTGCTGATGGAGATCCTATACTGGACGCGCAACGCGACCCGCCGGATCTTCAACGGCGAACGCGATTTCCGCCGGATCGAACGCCTGCTGGAGCATCACGACGGGCGCTACTACATCGTCCCGCTTCAGGTCGCCGCCGACAGCAACATGGGCACTGCCGCCTGCGGCTGGAACTCGGCCCGTCTGATCGCCGAGCTGATCCCCTCCTTCGCGCGGCGCGCGCCCGCAGGCACCCGGCTGGTCTTCAAGACCCACCCGATGGAGCGCGGTCACAATTCCCTGACGCCGCTGATCCTGGATACCGCCGCCGCCTGCGGCGTCGCCGACCGGGTGGACGTGATCGACACCGGATCGCTGGGGCTGCTGGCGCGGCACAGCGCCGGGATGATCACGATCAACTCGACCTCCGGCCTGTCGGCGATCAGCCACGGCTGCCGCCTGATGGTGCTGGGCAAGGCGATCTACGCCCATCCGGCGCTGGCGACCTGTGCCCAGGGCCAGCCCGATTTCGACGACTGGTGGAGCGGCGGCCATGTTGCCCGCCCCGAGCTGCGCCGCACCTTCCTGGCCTGGCTGAAGACCGAGGCGCTGGTGCCGGGCGATTTCTACAGCCGGGCCGGCATCGAAACCGCCTGTTCCAGCGTCGCCCGCGTGCTGAATGACGGTCCGAGGATCGACATGCCGGTTCTGCGGCCTACAATGGATTACGAAAAGCCCGCGGCCCGTGCCGCGGCAGAATACCAAATGCCGCGGAAGGTCGGTACATGAAGTCACTACCGGCGCTGCAAGCGCTCTGCATCGTCCTGTCCGTGGCAGGCTGTGCCTCTCTGCCCGGGACCGGTCCCAGTACCGTCGATGTGGCCCTGACCAATTCCGACAATGCCGATGCGCTGGCGCGTGAATTCGCCGTGGTCAAGCTGACCCCGGCGCTGGCCGACCAGCTGGGCGAGCCGGCCCCGCAGATCATTCCCCAGGCCTTCCGCAGCAATGCGCCGTCGCGCTCGGGGCGGATCATCGGGGTGGGCGACCAGCTTTCGATCGCGGTCTGGGAAAGCTCTCCGGACGGGCTGTTCTCGACCTCCGAACAGAAGAGCACGGCGTTGCAGACCACGGTCGGCACCGATGGCACGATCTTCTTCCCCTATGTCGGCCAGATCCAGGTCGAGGGGCGCTCGGTCGAGGATGCCCGCCGGGCGATTGCCGATGGGCTTCAGGGCAAGGCGGTGGAACCCCAGGTCCAGGTCGAGCTGACCGGCAAGATCGGCCGGGAGCTGTCGGTCGAGGGCGACGTCAATCATTCGGGACGTTTCGATGTGCCCGAGAACGGCATGAGGCTGCTGGACGCGGTGGCCCTGGCCGGCGGCCCCGCACAGCCCGCCTACGACACCGAGCTGACGCTGCTGCGCGCCGGGCGGACCGCCGATATCCGGCTGGAATCGGTGGTGGAGCGGGCTTCCAACAACGTCTGGATGCATCCCGGCGACGTGGTCCAGGTGACCAGCCGTCCGCGCAGCTTTATGGCCTTCGGCGCGGTGCGCCAGCAAAGCCTGAACCAGCTGAAGACCCAGCATGTCACCCTGGCGCAGGGGCTGGCGCAGGCCGGCGGCCTGAACGATTCCCTGGCCGATGCCGGCGGCGTCTTCCTGTTCCGCTACGAAAGCCCCGAACGGCTGCGGGCCGCCGGCGTGTCGCTGCCGCAAAGCTGGCCCAAGGCCGGGGTGCCGACGATCTACCAGGTCGATTTCCGCTCTCCGCAGGCCTTCTTCCTGGCCGGCAACTTCGCGATGCAGGACCAGGACATGATCTACGTGGCCAACGCACCGGCGGCCGAGCTGCGCAAGTTCATGCAGATCATCCTGTCGCCCTTCGTCAGCACCGTCAGCGACGTCAACGACCTGAACTGATCCCGTCCCGCCCCGCCATCGCGCGTGGCGGGGCCTCCGGAGGGCCGGCGCCGTGGCGCTGGCCGAACCCCGGGACGAAGGAGACCGGCCCATGGAATTTCCCGGCACCTGTCCGGAGCAGACGGCGGCGGAGGCGGCCCGATGATCCCGCGCGCGCTCTTGCTGCGGCGCCTGGGCGGCGTCGGCTACTGGTGCGCCTCGATGGCGGGGCGCCTGGGCGGCCCGGCCCCGCAGGTCACTGCCACTTCGGTCGAGTTGTGCCGGACGCCGGCGCTGGCGGCGGTGCTAGGAGAGGCGCCTCAGGTGCAGTCGCGGCTCTGGCCCGGCCGCCCGCGCGAGATCTACGGCTGGGGGCAGCGCGCCTCGGGGCGGCGGGCCCGGGCGGTCGCGCAGGCACGCGGCGCCCGCGGCATCGTGGTCGAGGACGGCTTCCTGCGCTCGCTCGGACGCGAGGAGGCGCCGGTCTCGCTGGTGCTGGATGACCTGGGCATCTACTACGACTGCCACGCCCCCTCGCGGCTTGAGGCGCTGATCGGCGCGCCCCTGACGCCCGAGGCCCAGGCCCGTGCCATGGCACTGGCGCTGGACTGGCGCCGCGCGGGCGTGTCGAAATACAACGGCAGCCGCGATCATGCCGGCGACCTGCCGCCGCGCTACGTGCTGGTGCTGGACCAGGTGGCCGGCGATCTGTCGATCCCCCGGGGCGGGGCAGAGCCCGCAGATTTCACCCGGATGCTGGAGGCCGCCCTGGAAGAGAACCCGGAGGCCGAGGTGCTGCTGAAGGTGCATCCCGATGTCTTCACCCGGGCGCGGAGCGGCCATTTCGACCTGGAGGCGCTGGCGGCGCACCCGCGCCTGCACATCATTGGCACGCCCTGTCATCCGGTGCGGCTGCTGCGCGGCGCCGAGGTGGTCTACACCGTGACCTCCCAGGTGGGGTTCGAGGCGCTGCTGCACGGCAGTCGTGTGCGGTGCTTCGGGATGCCCTTCTACGCCGGCTGGGGCCTGACCGAGGATGCCCGTCCGGCCCCCGCGCGCCGTGCCGCAGGCGCGACGCTGGCCCAGCTGGTGCACGCGACGCTGATCGGCTACCCGGCCTATGTCGATCCCGAACGCGGCGCCCGCAGCACACCCGAGGCCGCCGTGGCCCGCATGGGGCTGCAGCGCGCCCTGCGCGGCGCCTTCCCCGAAGAGATCCATGCGCTCGGCTTCTCTCCCTGGAAGCGCGAGGTGCTGCGCGATTTCCTTCAGGGCTCCCGGGTGATCTTCCTGCGCGATCCCGAGGCGGTGCCGGCGGGTGCGACTCTGGCGCTCTGGGGGAACGAGACGCCGCCGGGCCTGCCCCGGGACGTGAAGATCCTGCGGCTTGAGGACGGCTTCCTGCGCTCTTCGGGGCTGGGGGCGGATCTGGTGCGACCGCTGTCCTGGGTCGTGGATGATCGCGGGATCTACTATGACAGCACGCGCCCCTCGCGGCTGGAAGAGCTGATGCAGGCGGGCCCCGACCCGGCGCTGCTGCCCCGGGCGCAGGCGCTGCGCGCCAGCATCGTTGCGGCGGGGGTGACCAAGTACAACCTGCGCGCCGCGCCCTGGCGCCGCCCCGGCGGGCTGTTGAAGGTGATCCTGGTGCCCGGCCAGGTGGAGGCCGATGCCTCGCTGAAATACGGCGCGCCGGGGGTGCGCGGCAACATCGCGCTGCTGCGCGCGGTGCGGGCCGCCAATCCGGGCGCGCATATCCTTTACAAGCCGCATCCCGACGTGGTTGCCGGCCTGCGCCGTCAGGGCGCGGGCGAGGGCGAGGCCGCACAGTACTGCGACGAGGTGCTTACCGAGGCCGATCCGGTCTCGCTTCTGGGGCAGGTGGACGAGGTGCACACGATGACCTCCCTCATCGGGTTCGAGGCGCTGCTGCGCGGCGTGCCGGTGACCTGCTACGGCCAGCCCTTCTATTCCGGCTGGGGGCTGACCACCGACATGCTGCCCAATCCCCGCCGCACCCGCCCCGGCACGCTGGAGGAGCTGGTCGCCGTTGCCTTGATCACCTATCCCCGCTACATCAGCCGCACGAGCGGACACTTCACAACCCCCGAGCGCGCCATCGAGGAGCTTGTCGCCTGGAAGCAGGCGGGACCGTCGCGTCCCGGCCTCCTGCGCCGCGGCAAGCGCCGCATCCTCCAGCTCTGGGTCGCCTCTGGCCTGAAAAAGAACGGGTGACATCCCATGGCTGACAGCAAGGAAACCCCCAAATCCGATCCGAAGGAGGCCAAGCCGGCCCCGACCGTGGTCGAGCTGACCAAGACCCCGGGATCCGGCAAGAAATCCGCCCGCCGCCCGCAGGCGCGGCGGCGCATGTACCTGGCCGCCTCCTTCGTGATCTGCGTGCTGATCCCGGGGCTGATCGGCTCTGCCTATTACGCCTTCGTGGCCTCCGACCGCTATGTCTCGACCGCCGGCTTCTCGGTGCGCAGCATCGACGGCGGCGTGTCGATGGACGGGCTGGGGGCGCTGACCGGGCTGGCCAGCGCGGGCTCTACCACCTCCGACAGCTACATCATCCTGCACTACCTCAAGAGCCGCGATCTGGTGGAACTTCTGGAAAAGGACGTGGACCTGACCGCGCTTTACCAGGGCAAGGGGGTCGATCCGCTGTCGCGGCTGCATCCCGATGCGCCGATCGAGGACGTGGTGCAGTACTGGGACGGACGGATCAGCACCACCTTCGACAACACCTCCAGCATGATCACCTTCGAGGTCCAGGCCTTCAGTCCCGGGGATGCGGACCGCATCGCCAAGGCGATCCTTGTGCATGTGAAGGACCTGGTGAACGACCTGTCGGAAAGTGCCCGCCAGGACGCGCTGCGCTTCGCCCAGGGCGAGCTGTCGCGTTCCGAGGATCGCCTGCGCGAGTCGATGACCCAGATGCGTGCCTTCCGCGAGAAGGAGCGCTCCATCAACCCGGCGGCCAGCGCCCAGCTCGACATCGAGCTGCTGGGCTCGCTCCAGTCCAAGCTGGTGGACATCCGCGCGCGGATCTCGGCGCTGGAGGGCAACGTGGATGCCAATGCCCCCTCGATGCAGGCGCTGAAGCGGCAGGAGGATTCGATCCAGCAGCAGATCGACAACTACTCGGGCGGCATCTCGGATGATCCGGACGGCAAGAAGATGTCGGACCTGCTGTCGGAATACGAGACGCTGGAGGTCGACAAGACCTTCGCCGAGAAAAGCTATGCCTCCGCGCTCAGCTCGCTTGAGCAGGCGCGGATGGATGCCGACCGCCAGCAGCGCTATCTGGCCGTCTACAGCCAGCCGATGGTGGCGCAGCAGGCCATGTATCCGCGCCGGGCGCTCAGCGTGCTGCTGATCCTGTCGGTGCTGGGCGCGCTCTGGGGCATCGGCACGCTGATCGTCTACGCGGTGCGGGATCACCTGACCTGATGGCGATCAGCACCCGGCAGCTTCTGGCGCTACAGGTCCGCGTGATCGGCGCCCTGGTCCTGCGCGAGACCCGCGCGACCTTCGGGTCGTCGCAGATCGGCTATCTCTGGGCCATCATCACGCCCGCGGCCAGCGTCGCGGTGCTGGTGACGATCTTCTCGCTTGTCGGGCGCAGCCCGCCCTTCGGCAACAGCTTCGCGCTGTTCTTCGCCACCGGGGTGCTGACGCTGGAGTACTTCAACAAGCTTTCGAACGGGCTGATCGGGGCGATGGATGCCAACAAGGCGCTGCTGACCTATCCGGTGATCAAGGTGACGGACACGCTGTTCGCCCGCACCATCCTGATCACCGCCACCTACATCCTGATCATGCTGCTGTTCTTCGGCGGGCTGGTGCTGTTCGGACTGGCCCAGGCCCCGGCCTTTCCCGACAAGGTGATCGAGGCGGTGCTGGTGACCGGGTTCCTCGGCTTCGGCTTTGGCACGGTGAATGCCGTCATCCTGTCGCAGTGGGAAAGCTGGCGCCATATCGAGAAGATCCTGACCCGGCCTTTGATGTTCATCTCGGGCGTGTTCTACGTGCCCTCGCTGCTGCCCCCCGAGGCCCAGGCGGTGCTGTGGTGGAACCCGATCCTGCACCTCGTGGAGTGGTTCCGCATGGGCTACTATCCGAATTACGACAGCCGGATCTTCGATGCCTGGTATCCTCTGGGGATTGCCATCGGGCTGACCCTGCTGGGGCTGGGCGGCGAACGCCTGACCCGCAAGAAACGGACCTGAGCCATGATCGAGCTGGTCGATGTCTGCAAGGGCTACACCCAGAAGGGCGTGCGCAAGAACCTCATCGAGGATCTGAACTTTACCTTCCCCGATGACCGCAACGTGGCGATCATGGGCCATAACGGCGCCGGCAAGTCGACCCTGATGCGGATGCTTGCGGGCACCGAGCCCCCCGACAGCGGGCGCATCTACCGCTCGACCCGGGTCAGCTGGCCGCTGGGCTTTTCCGGCGGCTTCAACGGCACCATGACCGGGATCGAGAACGTCCGCTTCCTGGCCCGCATCTACGGCGCCGACACCGAGGAGGTGCTGGATTTCGTCAGGGATTTCGCCGAGATCGGCCCCTCGATCCGGCTGCCGGTGCGCACCTATTCCAGCGGCATGAAGGCCCGGCTGGCCTTCGGGGTCTCCATGGCGATCGACTTCGACACCTACCTGATCGACGAGATCACCGCCGTGGGGGATGAGAACTTTCGCATCAAGTCGAAGAAGGTCTTCACCGAGAAGCTGAAGCGCAGCAACATCGTGATGATCTCGCACTCGGTCAACGAGATCCGCAACTACTGCAACTGCGGGCTGTTCCTGACCCGTCAGGGCATCCGCTTCTACGAGGATGTCGAGGCGCTGATCGAGGATTACCGCCGCACCCTGCGCGAAGGCTTCTGAGGCCTCAGTTCCAGGACCGGAAGAAGCGGTCCCCGAAGGTGAACAGCACCAGCCCCCCGAGCATGATCGCCAGGCCCGCGAATTTCCACCAGTGCAGCGGGCGCACCGGCATCTGGATCAGCCCCAGCCCGTCGATCAGCATCCCGGCGCACAGCTGGCCGATGATGAACAGGAACATCGCGTTGGTCACGCCCAGCCTGGGCGCAAGGAAGACCGAGGTGAACAGGAAGCAGGCCCCCAGCACGCCGCCGGTAAAGCGCCACCAGCCCTGCTGCCCCAGCCCCGAGGCCACCGGCTGCCAGTCGGCCTTCAGCAGGGCCACCACGCCCAGGAAGACCGTGCCGACCGCGAAGCTGACGAAGGCCGCGACCAGGGGCTGCCCGCCCAGGCCCGCGCCGAGGCGACTGTTGACCGCCGCCTGCACCGACAGCATGGACCCGGCGCAAAGCGCCATCACGAGGTAGAAGAGGTTCATCGGGCGGATCTCCGGGCATCTGGGCGTGGCGGCACGCTGTCAGGGAACGCCGGGAGGGGCCAGAGCGCGCGCCCGCATCAGCGCCCTTGCGGCCCGGGGGAACGCCGCGGCAGGGGCCGCGAAGGAACAGGCCCGGCAGCCGGGACGGGCTGCCGGGGCACATGTGGGGAAGGGGGGCTTAGCTGTCGGCCTGCTGGGGCAGGATGAAGCCTTCGACCGGGTAGACCGAACCAAGCGTGCCGGGGTTGCTTTCCAGACGCACGGCGGACCAGTCGTTCTTCTTCGACACGTCCACGACGCGCATGTTCATGGAGATCCTGTTCTTGTGCCAGTTGGCATGGTCCACGAGGATCTCGCGATCGGAGACGACCTTGGAGACCACCGCCACGTGCCCCAGGGGCATGCGCTTCGTGGGCTTGAAGGTCATCACCGCCCCGATCTGGGGCTTGTTGTCCTGCGGGAACAGCGCGGCCTTGGCCTGGTTCCACCAGGTCCGGGCGTCGCCGTAGATGTCGATGCCGCTGATGTTGCGCGCGAAGGGCACGCACCAGACGCGCTGGCCGCGCGTCTGCAGGTCCTTGACCTCGGCGAAGGCCAGGGCCTTGCGGTCCTGATCAATGCTCGGAATGTCCTGGGTGGTATTGTGCGGAGTGGTGCATGCGGCCGTCAGCAACAACATAGCACAGGCTGCCGGCAGGCCGAACCGGCGCGCGTGGGCGCTTTTCACGCTCATGAATTCCCTCGATATTTCCCACTGTCCCGGCCCCGCAATGTTCCCCACGAGGTCCGAGGGCACCATGACCCGATCACTGCCGCGAAACAAAGCGTTCATTTTCGTGATCGGAGGAAACTTGCCGGTTCCCGCCGGGTGACATGCGGAACCGAATGTGAACATGCACGTATCGGGGCAAAAAAGCTTCGGGCCGTCCCGGGCGGCGGCGCGGGACGGCCCGTAAAATGATCATTTTTGCGGCGTTGGAGGAGGGGCTCAGACGCCCAGGTAGCTGCGCAGCGCGGCCTCGGTGCCGCCGGCGGTGAGGATCTTCATCCAGCGCGCGAAGGGCTCGGCGAATCCGGGGGTGTCGGCCAGCTCGCCGTAAAGCACCCGGTTCTCCAGCCAGAGCTGCGGATTGTCCGCCGCCGCGACGGCGCGCGGCTGGAGGTCGGCCCAGAACGGATCGTTCCGCGCGACCGTGCTGCCGTCCTCGCGGGTGCCGGTGCAGTAGCGCGCCCAGGCCGCCGAAACCAGCGCCAGCCCCTCGACCGGCAGGCCCGCCTTCAGCCCCTCGCGCACCGATGGCAGGATGAAGCCCGGGTGCCGGGAGGAGCCATCGAAAGCCACCCGCCGCGTCGTGTCGACGATCTTCGGGTTCGAGAAGCGGGTGCGGATCAGCTCCAGGTACTGTTCGGGGGTAAAGCCCGGAACGGCGTGGACATGGGGCAGGATCTCCTCTCGTTCGACCTTCTCGAAGAAGGGGCCGATCAGCGGATGCGCCATGCAGCCCGAGATGGTTTCGACCGACAGCACCTCTCCGACATCGGCGATCACCTGGTGGCCACCGTTGAGGATGCGGATCTTCATCGTCTCGTAGGCATGCACGTCGTCCGAGAAAGTGGCCCCGGCGCGGTCCCAGTCGGGGCGACCGGCGCAGAAAGTGTCCTCGATCACCCATTGGCGAAAGTTCTCGTGGGTGACGGGGGCGGCGTCCTCGATCCCGAAGGTCCGCACCAGCTCCAGTTCCTTCGGGCCGGTGGCGGGGACGATGCAGTCGACCATCGAATTGGGGAAGGTGCAGTGCCTGTCGATCCAGTCGGCAAGCTCAGGGTCCGACAGGCGCGCCAGCGACACCAGCGTCTGGCGCAGGATCGCGCCGTTGCCCTGAAGGTTGTCGCAGCTTTGCCCGGTGAAGGGGCCGGTGCCGGCGTCGCGGCGGATCTTAAGCGCCGCGATCATCGCCCCGAAGGCGGTGCGGGGGCTGTCGGGATGGGCCGCGTCATGCACCATGTCGGGGTGATCGGCGTGGAAGCCCTTGGTCACCGGGTCGATGTAATAGCCGCCCTCGGTCACCGTCAGCGCGACGATGCGGATCGCCGGATCGGCCATGGCGGCGATCAGGGGGGCATTGCCGTCCTCGATGGGCAGGTAGCCGATCATCGATCCCACGACCTCGGCGCGGCTGCCCTCGGGGTCCAGCTCGATCAGGGTGGTCATGTAGTCCTGGGCGGCCAGACGGTCGCGCATGGCGGCGTCGTAGGGGCGCACGCCCGCGCCCAGGATCGCCCAGTCATGGGCCAGGCCCTGCTGCATCAGCCGGTGCAGGTACCAGGACTGGTGCGCGCGGTGGAAGTTGCCCAGCCCGATATGCACGATGCCGGCGCTCAGCGCGGCCCGGTCATAGGACGGGCCCTCGATCCCGTCGGGCAGATCCTTGAGGGTGGCGTTGGACAGTTTCATCAGAAATCTACCGTAAAGCGGTTCCGGGAAGGGGGCGGCGGGCCGCCCCCGGGGGGTGTCAGCCGATCCGCAGCCCGTCGGCGTCGAAGCGGTGGATCTTGTCGGCCTCGGGGCTCAGCCAGACGGTATCGCCCTGGTGCAGCGCGACCTCGCCGCCGACGCGCACGGTCAGCGCCTCGGCCAGCCCGGTGTCGTGGACATGCAGGAAGGTGTCCGAGCCCAGGTGCTCGCTGACCCCGACGCGGCCCTGCCACTGGCCGCCCTCGGTCGAGACGGCGATGTGTTCGGGGCGCACGCCGATGGTGTGGGCGTCGTGGCGCGCGGCCTCGGGCCCCTCGATCAGGTTCATCTTCGGAGAGCCGATGAACCCCGCGACGAAGGTGTTGCGCGGGCTCTGGTACAGCTCCAGCGGGGCGCCGACCTGTTCGATGCGTCCGGCGCGCAGCACGACGATCTTGTCGGCCATGGTCATGGCCTCCACCTGATCGTGGGTCACGTAGACCATCGTGGTCTTCAGCCGCGCGTGCAGCTCCGAGATTTCCAGCCGCATCCCGACCCTGAGCGCGGCATCGAGATTCGAGAGCGGCTCGTCGAAGAGGAAGGCCGAGGGTTCGCGCACGATGGCCCGCCCGATGGCGACCCGCTGGCGCTGCCCGCCCGAAAGCTGCCCCGGACGCCGGTCCAGATAGTCCGTCAGGTTCAGCGCCTTCGCGGCGGCCTCGATCCGGCGGTCCTGTTCGTCCTTCGGCACGCCCGCCATCTTCATCGGGAAGGCGATGTTCTTGCGCACCGACATGTGCGGATAGAGCGCGTAGCTCTGGAACACCATGGCGAGGCCGCGTTTGGCGGGGGGCAGGGTGGTGGCATCGACCCGGTCGATGCGGATTTCCCCGCCCGAGACATCCTCCAGCCCGGCGATCAGCCGCAGCAGGGTGGATTTCCCGCAGCCCGAGGGGCCGACGAAGACGACGAATTCGCCATCCTCGATGGTCAGGTCCAGCGGCGGAATGACTTCCACGGGGCCGAAGGCCTTGCGTACCTTGTCGAGTGTGATGCGTCCCATCGTTTCGTTCCTATTTCACCGCGCCGAAGGTCAGGCCGCGGACAAGTTGTTTCTGGCTGAACCAGCCCATGATCAGGATCGGCGCGATCGCCATGGTCGAGGCGGCCGAGAGCTTGGCGTAGAAAAGGCCCTCGGGGCTGGAATAGCTGGCGATGAAGGCCGTGAGGGGGGCGGCCTTGGCGGCCGTCAGGTTGAGGGTCCAGAAGGCCTCATTCCACGCCAGGATGATGTTCAGAAGCAGCGTGGAGGCGATCCCCGGCACCGCCATCGGCGTCAGCACGTAAAGGATCTCGTTGCGCAGGCCGGCGCCGTCCATCCGGGCGGCTTCCAGAATGTCGACGGGGATTTCCTTGAAGTAGGTGTAGAGCATCCAGATGATGATCGGCAGGTTGATCAGCGTCAGCACGATCACCAGCCCGGTCCTGGTGTCCAGCAGGCCGAGGTTGCGGAAGATCAGGTAGAGCGGCACCAGCACGCCGACGGGCGGCAGCATCTTGGTCGAGAGCATCCACATCAGCACGTCCTTGGTGCGCTTGCCGGGCACGAAGGCCATGGCCCAGGCTGCCGGCACCGCGATGATCAGCCCCACCAGGGTCGATCCGACCGAGATCACGACCGAGTTCCAGAAGTGCCGGAAATAGTCCGAACGCTCCTGCACGGTGACGTAATTCTCCAGCGTCCAGTGGAAGTTGACCCACAGCGGCGGGTCGGCGATCGCCTCGGCCTCGGTCTTGAACGAGGTCAGGACGGTCCAGAAGATCGGGAAGAAGATCGCCAGCCCCAGCCCCCAGGCGAGGGCGGTGGTGAAGACCTTGCGTCTGGTCGAAACAGCACGTGCCATGGCTCAGGCCTCCAGGTTCTTGCCGATCATCCGCATCAGGAAGATCGCGACGATATTGGCCAGGATGATGGCGACGACGCCCCCGGCAGATCCCCCGCCCACATCGAACTGCAGCAGCGACTGCATGTAGATGAGGTAGGTGAGGTTGGTGGAGGCCGTGCCCGGACCGCCGTTGGTGGTCACCAGGATCTCGGCGAAGATCGACAGCAGGAAGATCGTCTGGATCAGGATCACCACGGTGATGGCGCGCGCCAGGTGGGGCAGCATGATGTGGATGAACCGGCTGAGCCAGGGCGCGCCGTCCATCTCGGCGGCCTCCAGCTGTTCCTGGTCCAGCGATTGCAGCGCGGTCAGCAGGATCAGCGTGGCGAAGGGCAGCCACTGCCAGCTGACGATCCCGATGATCGAGGCCAGCGGCGCCTGGGCCAGGAAATCGAAGGGTTGCAGGCCGAGCGCCTTGAAGAGATGCGCGAAAAGCCCGTTCACCGGGTTCATGAACATGTTCTTCCACACCAGCGCCGAGACGGTTGGCATGACGAAGAAGGGCGCGATCACCATGATCCGCACGATCCCCTGTCCGAAGAAGGGCTGGTCCAGCAGCAGGGCGAAGAGGGTGCCGCCGATCACGGTGACGATCAGCACGCCGACGACCAGCAGGATGGTGTTGGTCAGGGCGGCGAAGAAGGCGGGATCGGTCAGGAAGTACTGGTAATTGGTGAAGCCGATCCAGCGTTCCATCCCGGGCGACATCAGGTTGTAGCTCAGGAAGGAGAAATACAGGGTCATCGCCAGCGGTATGATCATCCAGGCGAGCAGCAGAAGCACCGCCGGTGAGATCATGAGCCGCGCGGCGGCACGTGAATGTTTCGTGGCCATCGGGGGTCTCGGGACTTTTTCCGCGGGGCAGACAGGCCCGGGTCGTGCCCGGGCCTGCGAAGGGGCGGAGGGGTTACTTGTAGTAGCCGGCTTTCTTCATCTCGCGCTCGGTCAGGGACTGCGCGCTTTGCAGCGCCTGCTCCGCGCTGACCTGGCCCGCCAGCGCGGCCGAGAACTGCTGGCCGACGGCGGTGCCGATGCCCTGGAACTCGGGGATGGCGACGAACTGCACGCCGACATAGGGCACGGGGTCCACGGTCGGGTTCTGCGGATCGGCGGCATTGATCGAGTCGAGCGTCATCTTCGCGAAGGGCGCGGCCTTCTGGTACTCGGGGTTCTCATAGAGGGACGTCCGGGTGCCCGGCGGCACGTTGGCCCAGCCTTCCTTGGAAGCGACCAGTTCGGTGTATTCCTTGGAGGTGGCCCATTCCACGAAGGTCTTGGCGGCGGCCTCGTGCTTGGTGCCGGCGGGAATGCCGAGGTTCCAGGCCCAGAGCCAGTTGCCCCGCTTGCCCTTGCCCGCATCGGGCGCCAGGGCAAAGCCCACCTGGTCGGCAACCTTGCTGTCCTTGGGGTTGGTCACGAAGGACGCGGCGACCGTGGCGTCGATCCACATGCCGCACTTGCCGGTCTGGAACAGCGCGAGGTTCTCGTTGAAACCGTTGCCGGACGCCCCCGGGGGCCCGTAGTTGTTCATCAGGTCCAGATAGGTGTCGAGCGTGGTCTTCCAGGCCTCGGTGTCGAACTGCGGCTTCCAGTCCATGTCGAACCAGCGGGCGCCAAAGCTGTTGGCCATGGCGGTCAGGAAGGCCATGTTCTCTCCCCAGCCGGCCTTGCCGCGCAGGCAGATGCCGTAGACCTCTGCGTCCTTGTCGGTCATGGCGGCGGCGGCCTTGGCGATGAAGTCCCAGGTGGGGGCTTCGGGCATCTCCAGACCTGCCTTCTCCATCAGGTCCTTGCGATACATCACCATGGAGCTTTCGCCGTAGAAGGGCGCCGCATAGAGGTGCCCGTCCATGGTCAGGCCGCCGCGGATCGCCGGCAGCAGGTCGTCGGCATCCCAGGCGGCCGGCATGTCGTCGAGCGAGACCAGCCAGCCGCGCTCGCCCCAGATCGGGACCTCGTAGGTGCCGATGGTCATCACGTCGAACTGGCCGCCCTTGGTGGCGATGTCCTGGGTGACGCGCTGGCGCAGGACGTTCTCCTCCAGGGTGACCCATTCCACGTCGATGTCGGGATGCTTGGCTTTGAAGTCGTCCATCAGACCCTGCATGCGGATCATGTCGCCGTTGTTGACGGTGGCGACCGTGATGGTCTCGGCCTGAGCGGCCACGGACAACGCGGAAACGGCGCACGCCCCCAGAAGGGCGCGGAGTGTGCTTGTCATGATATCCTCCCATGTCATGTGAGCAATTGCTCAGCACATGAGCCAATGCTCAACTATCGCTAAGGAAGAGTCAAGACACTTCCCGCGCGTGTCGGTTGGCCCGGTCCCAGGGTGGGGCCGTAATTTTAAGGGAGGGTTAATCTTTTCAGACGCTTGGGACGGGCTCAGGCGGTGAGGAGCGCCCGGGCCGAGAGTTCGTCCACGAAGAGACCGTGCAGCAGATGGCCCTTCAGCGCCGCCCGCAGTCCCGGCATCTTAGTCGCTCCGCAGGCCACTGCATAGACCGGCATGTCCCCCGTCGGGACCTGCACGCCGGTGACGCGCTGGTTGATCGGGTGATCGAGGTAGCGCCCCTCGCTGTCGTAGACATGGCCGCAGATCTCGCCCACGGCACCGGCGGCCTGAAGATCGGCCAGTTCCTCGGCGCTCAGGAAGCCGTCGACATGCAGCGGGGCATTGTCGGACATCTGGCCGATACCGACGATGGCCAGATCGGCGGACTGTGCCAGATCGCGCGCGGCCCGCACATGGGGCAGAGAGCGGAACAGCTCCAGCTCTTCGCGGTTGCGGGCGGCGACGGGGATCGACATCGGGTAGTGCTTGGCCCCGGTGATCTCGGCAAAGCGCATGATCACCTCGAAGAAGGAGGCCGAGCCGTCGGGCGCCACGTTGCCGATCAGCGACACCAGCCGGTTGTGGGCGCCTTCCAGCGGGCTCATCTGGTCCACGACCATGCGCAGGGTGCGCCCGGTGCCAAGGGCGAAGGTGCGGCCCGGTTCGGTCGCGAACATGCGTTCCAGCACCGGGGCGGTGAAACGCGCGAGCCCCTGCATCGGATCGGCCCCGTCCCCCAGAGAGGGCGAAACCCAGGCCTGCGCCAGCCCGAAGCGGGCCTTCAGGGCGCGCTCCAGCTCAAGGCAGGCGGCGATCGGGTGTTCGATGCGGACGCGGATCAGCCCTTCCTGACCGGCACGCGCCACCAGCCGCTGCGCCCGCTGGCGCGAGATCCCGAGTTCGGTCGCGATCTGGTCCTGGGTCAGGCCGCCGACGAATGACAGCCAGGCAGCGCGGGCGGCCAGGTCGCGGGCCGAGGCATCGCGGTCTTCGGGGGGCAGGGTCGCCATGTCACGCCTCCTGCCCGCAGCGGGCGGGCTGGTCGAGGAAGCGGTTGAAATCGTCGAAGCGGTGATGCGGGGCAATGTCGTCGGGCAGCGGCAGGTCGAGCCCCTTCAGGTGGCTGCCGCCGGTGAACTGCCAGGTGGTCATGCCGGCGGCCAGCCCCGCGCGCAGGCCCGGCAGGCTGTCCTCGATCACCAGACAGCGGGCGGGATCGGCACCGGCCTTCGCGGCGGCATGCAGGAAGAGGTCGGGCGCGGGCTTGCCATGGGCCACCTCGGAGGCGGTCACGCAGCGCCCGGCAAACAGATCGGACAGCCCGACGATGCGCAGCGAACTTTCCAGCCGCCGCGGAGATGAGCTGGTCGCCAGCATGTAGGGCACCCGCAGCCCCTCGATCGCGGCGCGCACGCCGGGCATGATGCGCAGCTCGGACTCGAAGGCGGCGATCAGGCGGTTGCGGTAGTCGGCCTCGAAGTCGGCGGTCAGGGTGACGCCGAAATCCTGCCGGATCTGCTGCATCACCACCGGGTAGCTGCGCCCCAGGAAGTGCCGCGCGACATAGGGCAGGTCGATGGCGATGCCACGCAGCGCCAGCTCTGCCACCAGCATCCGCGCCGAGATCACCTCGCTGTCGATCAGCACGCCGTCGCAGTCGAAGATCACCAGATCGAAGGGCGTTTGGGGCGGGGGGGCGATGGTCATCTGTGCAGGGTCCGGAATTTCGGGCTGCGGGCACCGTAAGGCGAAAGGGCGCCCTTGCAAAGCGCGGAGGGGGGCTTTGAAACTGCGGGCCGGGATCTTTACATAACCGTCATCGACAGACGGGTTCCGGCGGAGGGATGCCATGGCGGGCGGATGGTCGCGCGACGGCGCGGTGAACGAACAGATCGAGGCCTCGATCCAGGACGAGCTTCAGCGCCTGAAGGGCCGGCGGCAACCGCAGGGCGAAAGCCTGACCCATTGCGCCGACTGCGAGGAACCTATCCCCGAGAAGCGCCGCCTGGCCATTCCGGGGGTGAAACTGTGCATCGAGTGCCAGCAGGAACGCGATGCCCGCCCGCAGGCGCGGGGCGGGATCAACCGGCGCGGGTCGAAGGACAGCCAGCTGAAGTAGCAGTTCCTTGACAGTTTCATGTTTTTCCTCCATCTAGCTCTCATCTTTGCTGCCGCGTGAGGCAGCCGCGCGACGTATCCTTGCCGATCCGCGCTTTCACCTTCCCCAGTTTCCCCATCACGCAGGGCGGCTGACGCGGGCGCGCGCATGTCCCCGGGGCCGGAGTTTCCGGCGTGCCGGCAGGGCAGGCCCCGCTGAAACCAAGCCGGTCCGTGGCGCGCCGCGACCTGCCTACCATGCGCATGCTCCGGGGAGGACCCGGGCGCATGGTTCGAAAGGAATTGACGTGTCCAACTTCGACACCCTCGGCCTGTCCGAGACCCTGACCCGTGCCCTGGCCGAAGGCGGCTTCGAGACGCCCACCCCGATCCAGGCCCGGGCCATCCCGCTGGCGCTGGAAGGCCGCGACGTGCTGGGCCTGGCCCAGACCGGCACCGGCAAGACCCTGGCCTTCGGCCTGCCGCTGATCGACCGGATGCTGGCGAAACCGGGCCGTCCTGCGCCGCGCACCGCCAAGGCGCTGGTGCTGGCCCCGACCCGCGAGCTGGTCAACCAGATCGCCGACAACCTGAAGGCCATCACCGGCAAGACCCGCATCAAGGTCTCGACCGTGGTGGGCGGCCAGTCGCTGAACCGCCAGATCAACATGCTGGAGAAGGGCACCGACATCCTGGTCGCCACCCCCGGTCGCCTGATCGACCTGATGGACCGCCGCGCCGTCGACCTGTCGCAGGTCGGCAACCTGGTGCTGGACGAGGCCGACCAGATGCTCGACATGGGCTTCATCCACGCGCTGCGCAAGATCGCGCCCGCGCTGGGCACGCCGCGCCAGACCATGCTGTTCTCGGCCACCATGCCCAAGCAGATGGAAGAGCTGAGCCGCGCCTACCTGACCAACCCCGAGAAGGTGCAGGTCACGCCTCCGGGCAAGGCCGCCGACAAGGTCACCCAGTCGGTGCACTTCCTGTCCAAGGCCGACAAGCCCGCCATGCTGCGCGAGATCCTCGACAAGGAACCCGAGGCCCTGACGCTGGTCTTCGGGCGCACCAAGCACGGTTCGGAAAAGCTGAAGCGCCAGCTGGAGAAGGACGGCTACAACGTCGCCTCGATCCACGGCAACAAGAGCCAGGGCCAGCGTGACCGCGCCATCGCCGGCTTCCGCTCGGGCGAGATCACCATCCTGGTCGCCACCGACGTTGCCGCCCGCGGCATCGACATTCCCGGCGTCGCCTACGTGATCAACTACGACCTGCCGGAAGTGCCCGAGAACTACGTGCACCGCATCGGCCGGACCGCCCGCGCGGGCCGCGAGGGCGAGGCGATCGCCTTCTGCACCGCCGAGGATGTCGACCTGCTGCGCCAGATCCAGCGCCTGATGAAGATCGAGATCCCGGTCGCCTCCGGGCCCAACATGCTGGCCCATGCCGGCAGCTCCGAAGCGGCCTCCAAGCCGCGCTCCGGCGGCGGTCGCCGTCGCGGTGGCGGCGGTGGCAACGGCAATGCCGGCAAGGGTGGGGAAGGGCGCAAGCCCCAGCAGAACGCCGGTGCCCCGGGCAATGGCGCCCGCCGCCGCCGTCCGCGCCGCAAGCCTGCCGCCTGATTGACCCTGCGGCAGGTCCGGGAGAGCTTGACCTCTCCCGGTCCGTCGCGAACAAGGTGCGCGGAGAATATATTTGACCGCGGTGCCACCTGATTTCCGGCACATGAAAAGCCATTTTGGCACCGGATCGGTGCTTGAACGGGGGTGTGAACCCGGTCACTCTGCATGTGGAGAGGGATTGCGGGACATGGCTGGCGGGATTCAGGAGATCAGCAGCGACAGGGTGGCGACGGAACTGGCGGATGCCATCCACGCCCATCGCATCGCCCCCGGGACCAAGCTGAACGAGGACGAGGTCGGCACCATCTTCGGGGTCAGCCGCACCGTCGCCCGGGCCGCGCTGCAAAGCCTGGCGCATATGCGTCTGGTGGACCGGCGTCCGAACCGGGGCGCCTATGTCGCCCATCCCGGCCCGACCGAGGCCATCGAGGTGCTGGAGGCGCGCGCGCTGCTCGAGGCTTCGACCGCACGGGCCGCCGCCCTTCGCATGAGCGACGCCGATGCCGGGGCCCTGCGCGCCCTCATCGCCGAGGAGCACGCCGCCGAGGCGGAGGGCAACCACGGGCGCGGCGTCTATCTTTGCGGCCAGTTCCACCTGGAAATCGCCCGGATTTCGGGCAAGGAGACCCTGCGCGAGCTGTTGGAGCAACTGGTCGCGCGCTCGTCCCTGATCATGGCGATCTATGGCCGGGGCAGCACTGCGGGCTGCGTGAACGCGCCCCATCACCGCCTGGTCGATGCGCTGGCCGCCGGCGATGCCGATCGCGCCGAATGGCTGATGGTGGAACATCTCCAGACGCTGATTTCCTCGCTCGACCTCGACCGGCGCACCCGTCCGCTCAGCCTGAAGGAGGCCCTGGTGCCATGACCCGATCCGTCCGCTTCCGCACCGCCCGCCCCGAAGAGCTGTCGCTGATGCTGGGCTGGGCCGCTGCCGAGGGCTGGAACCCCGGGCTGGCCGATGCCGTGCCCTTCCATGCCGCCGACCCGGAGGGGTTCTTCGTGGCCGAATGCGACGGCGCGGTGGTGGCCTGCATCTCTGTGGTCAACCATTCGCCGGATTTCGCCTTTCTGGGCTTTTACATCTGCGCGCCGGAGTTTCGGGGCCAGGGCATCGGCAAGGCGCTGTGGGATCATGCGCTGGCCCATGCCGGGACCCGCTGCATCGGGCTGGATGGCGTCGCCGCGCAGGAGGCGAATTACGCCGCCTCGGGCTTCGTGCGGGCGGGGGCCTCGCGCCGCTTCGCCGGGACCCTCACGCCCGAGACGGATGCCGAGATCCGCGATGTCGGTCCGCAGGACCTGGCGGCGCTGGCGCGGGTCGATCTGGAGGCCACGGGCATTGTTCGTCCCGCCTTCCTGTTCGAATGGCTGAAGGCCGGAGCGGACCGGGTCAGCGTGGCGCTGGAAGAGGATCAGGGCTTTGCCACCATCCGGCGCTGCGGCAGCGGCGTGAAGATCGGGCCGATCATCGCCCCGGACACGGCGCTGGCGCTGCGGCTGGCCCGGGCCGCGCTGGCGCGCCTGCCCTCCGAAACGGTCTTCATCGACGTGGCGCCGGGCAATCTGGCCCTGGCCGAGGCGCTGGAGGGGCTGGGCTTCGAAGAGACCTTCGCCACCGCCCGGATGTACCGGGGCGATCCGCCCCGCACCGGGCCGACCCTGCAGGCCATCGCCACGATGGAATTGGGGTAAGCCTCAGAGGAATTGGGGTAAGTATCAGATCTGAAAACGAAAACCGCCGCCGGATCGCTCCGGCGGCGGTTCTGTCTGGACAGGGGCGGGGGCAGGCCCCCGCCGCCCGGATCAGCCGATGATGCCGTTCAGCGTGGCCGAGGGGCGCATGACCGCCGTGACCTTCGCCGGATCGGCATGGTAGTAGCCGCCCAGATCCGCCGGCTTGCCCTGAACCGCCTTGAACTCGGCCACGATGGTGGCTTCGTTGTCGGCCAGCGCCTTGGCGATGGGGGCGAAGTGGGCGGCCAGCTCTGCGTCGTCGCTCTGCTCGGCCAGGGCCTTGGCCCAGTACATGGCGAAGTAGAAGTGGCTGTCGCGGTTGTCGGGCTCACCCACCTTGCGCGAGGGCGACTTGTCGTTGTCGAGGATGCCCTGCGTGGCCACGTCGACCGCGGCGCCCAGCACCTTGGCCTTGGCGTTGCCCTTGGCCGAGGCCAGGAAGCGGAACGACTCGCCCAGGGCGCAGAACTCGCCCAGGGAGTCCCACCGCAGGTGGTTCTCTTCCACCAGCTGCTGGACGTGCTTGGGGGCCGAGCCGCCGGCGCCGGTTTCGAACAGGCCGCCGCCCTGCATCAGCTTGACGATGGACAGCATCTTGGCCGAGGTCGCCAGTTCCAGGATCGGGAACAGGTCGGTCAGGTAGTCGCGCAGCACGTTGCCGGTGATGGCAATCGTGTTCTCGCCCTTGGTGATGGTCTCAAGGCTGGCGATGGTGGCTTCGCGGGGCGCCATGATCTCGAACTTGTCGGCAACGCCTTTCGCCTCGAGGATCGGCTTCACCATCTTGATCAGCTCGGCGTCGTGGGCACGGGCTTCGTCCAGCCAGAAGATCGCGCGGTAGCCGGTGTCGGCCTGACGCTCGATGGCCAGGTTCACCCAGTCCTCGATCGGGGCCTTGCGGGCCGAGGCAGAGCGCCAGATGTCGCCGGCTTCGACCGCGTGGCTGTGCAGCACGGTACCGTCTTCGAGGATCATCTTGACGGTGCCGTCCGCCGGGATCTCGAAGGTGGTGGGGTGGGAGCCGTATTCTTCCGCCTTCTGCGCCATCAGACCGATGTTCTGCACGGTGCCTGCGGTCGCCGGGTTCAGCTTGCCGTTGGCCTTGAAGAATTCGACCGAGGCGTCATAGACCGGCGCGTAGGAATTGTCGGGGATCACGCAGTTGGTGTCCGCTTCCTTGCCGTCCGGGCCCCAGCCCTTGCCGCCGGCGCGGATCAGCGCGGGCATCGAGGCGTCGATGATGACGTCCGAGGGGACGTGCAGGTTGGTGATGCCCTTGTCGGAGTTCACCATGTACATCGGCGGACGCTCGGCGGTGCAGGCGTCGATGGCGGCCATGATTTCTGCATCGTCCTTCACGCGGGCCAGCAGGTCGCCCAGGCCCGAGTTCGGGTTGACGCCGAGCGCGGCCAGCTTGTCGCCGAAGGCTTCGAACACCGGGGCCAGCCAGGCCTTGACCGCATGGCCGAAGATGATCGGGTCCGAGACCTTCATCATCGTCGCCTTCATGTGGATCGAGAACAGCGTGCCCTCTTCCTTGGTCTTGGCGATCTCTTCCGTCAGGAAGGCGTCCAGCGCCTTGGCGGACATGAAGGTCGCATCGACCACGGTGCCGGCCGGGTAGGAGACGCCCTCTTTCAGGACGGTTTCACCTGCGGCGGTTTCCAGCACGATCTTGGCCTTGGCGGCAGCCGCCAGCGTGGCCGAAACTTCGTTCGAGAAGAAGTCGCCGCCCGACATGGCCGAGACGCGGGTCTTGCTGTCGGCGGTCCACTCGCCCATGCGGTGCGGGTGCGACATGGCGTAGTTCTTCACCGCGACGGCGGCGCGGCGGTCCGAGTTGCCCTCGCGCAGCACCGGGTTCACGGCCGAGCCCTTGATGCCGTCGTACTTGGCCTGGATGGCCTTCTCTTCGTCGGTCTCGGGGGTATAGGGGTAGTCGGGCAGGGCGTAGCCCTGGGACTGCAGTTCCTTGATCGCGGCGACCAGCTGGGGCACCGAGGCCGAGATGTTCGGCAGCTTGATGACGTTGGCTTCGGGGGTCTTCACCAGCTCGCCCAGCACGGCCAGGTCATCGGTCTGCTGCTGTGCTTCGGTCAGCACTTCCGGGAAGGTCGCGATGATGCGGCCCGCAAGGGAGATATCCTTGGTGCCGATGGTCACGCCGGCAGGTGCGGCAAAGGCCCGGATGATCGGCAGAAGCGAGGCCGAGGCGAGCTCGGGCGCTTCGTCTACCTTTGTATACACGATATCGGGCGTGTTCGAAGGAGCCATGTTTCTTTCCCCTTTTACGTCGTCGGAAGGTTACGACCGCTGTCGGCGGCCTCTCTGTTGGGCGGCGTCCCGTCCCGGAAGGGCGTTCCGGGGGCACTGGGCTTGGGCCGCAGTCTCCTGCCCAATTCCCTAGAGGGGCTTCGCGGCGATATCAACAGTCAGAAGGACGCGGTAGCGCCATCGGTGGAGAAATGGTGACGCTGCGACGGCTCAGATCCGGCAGATGTGGTCGAGGAATTCCAGGAAGGCGCGGACCTTCGGCGACATCAGCCGCCGGCTGGGGTAGACCACGGAAAGCTTGGAGATTTCCGGGTCGAAGGTGATGTGCTGGCAGATCTCGATCAGGGTGCCCTCGCGCAGCTGCTGATGGCAGTAGAACTCTGGCAGGAGCGAGATCCCGGCGCCGTGCAGCACCGCGCGGCGCACCGCCAGCGGATCGTTCACATGGGTGACGCCGCGCGCCAGATCGACGCTGGCGGCCTGGCCGTCGCAGAGCACCGCCATGCGTTTCTGGCCATAGCGTTTCTCGCAGATCTGGACGTGGGGTTCGATCTCGGCGATGCGCCGCCCGACCGGATGGGCGGCCAGGTAGGCGGGCGTCGTCACCCAACGCAGTGATCCCGACACCAGCGTCTTCGAGATCATCTCGGAATCGTCCTGATGGCCCACGACGATGGCGGCATCCAGCTGTTCGCGCACCAGATCGACGGGGCGGCTGGTGACGATCAGCTCGAACTCGATCTCGGGGTAGCGGCGCCGGAAGGCCGCGAGATTCGCCGCCAGGATCTCCTGGCTGAAGGCGGGCGGCAGAGAGATCGTCAGGCGACCCGATGGCAGGCTGTTGAGGCCGGCCATGGTCGCATCCGTCTCGCGCACCTGTTCGAGGATCAGCAGCGACTGGCGATAGAAGGTCTCTCCCTCGCTGGTGACGCGGAGGTTGCGGGAATTGCGGTCCAGCAGGCGCAGGCCAAGCGCGGTCTCAAGGCGCTGAAGCGCGGCCGAGACGGTGGATTTCGGCATGTCCAGCGCCCGGGCGGCGGCGGTGATGCCCTGGTGGTCGACCACCGCGACAAAGACCGGAACGTCGTCGATCTTCCACTTCATGGCGCCCTCATCGTTCAGATATCGGAACGCTATGTCCAAAGCTCGGAAATTGTCCAGAAGACGCGGCCTTGTATAGTCACGGTTCAGTGAGGTCGCAGTCCGGTTCCGCCGGTCCGCGCCTTGCGGTTGCCATGAACGGGGGAGGCGAGAATGGCACGCATCATCGGGGGGAGGGATACGTCGCATTCACCGGCCATCGCCGCGCTGCGCGGTGATCCTGCGGGCTTCGTGAGCGCCGCCCGGACGAAGGCATCCCCCGACCGCATCGCCAGGACGTCCCCCTGCACGCCGAAGAAGACGGCCCCCGTCACCGGCGCTTTCACGCCCGAGCGCCATGCCGTCCCGCACGGCGGCACGCCGAAGGATTTCCCGACCACCTGCAAGGTCGCGCCCCCCTGCACGGGCCCGATCAGCAAGAGGGTGGGCAAGGACAGCGGGGCCTGACCCCGCACCATCACGGGGATGGTCTGGCCGCTCCGGGCCGTCCCGCAACTTACCCGGGAGGATATTATGGGTATTTTCAAGACTGTTGCCGGTGCCGCCGTGGCGCTGGGGCTCTCCGTCGCCGCTGCCGGTGCCGAAGAGCTGAAATTCGCGAACTTCCTGGCCGGCGGCCATCCCTACACGACGGGCACCTTCGAACCCTTCGCCGAGATGGTGAAGGAGAAGTCCGGCGGTGACGTGACCGTGCGCCTCTACAACGGCGGCGAACTGGGCCCGGGCCCGGTCGAACAGTATTCGCGCGCCCTCGACGGCGTGGCGGATCTGTCGGTCAGCCTGGCAGGCTACACCGCCAACACCTTCCCGCTGACCCTGGTCGCCGAACTGCCCGGCGTGCTGAACGAGGAAACCGGCACCCAGACGCTGTGGGATCACATCGACATGCTGAAGGGCGAATACCGCCGCGTACAGCTGGTCTCGCTCTGGTCCTCGGCGAAGAACTACATCTTCTCCAAGGACAAGCCGGTGCGCACCCTCGATGACGTCAAGGGCATGAAGATCCGCGTGCCCTCGCGCAACACCGGCCTGATGGTCGAGGCCTGGGGCGCCACCCCGGTCTCCATGCCGGTCTCCGAGATCTACAACTCGCTCCAGACCGGGGTGATCGACGCGGCGATGATCGACGGCACCGGCGTCAATGCCTTCAAGCTGGGCGAGGTCTCCAAGTACCTGACCATCGGCATCGACAGCACCAACTCTCCGTTCTTCATCCTGATGAACCGCGATGCCTTCAAGTCGCTGTCCGACAAGGACCAGAAGGCGGTCCTGGACGCCGGCCGCGAGGCCTCGCAACTGGGCCAGGACACCCAGCTGCGCGTCGCCGCCGAAGGCATCAAGGCCTTCGCCGGGATGCCCGGCCACGAGGTGATCACCCCCACGCCCGACGCGGCTGCCGCCTTCAACAAGGCCTCGGCCAGCATCATCCCCGAGGTGCTGAAGGCCACCAAGGGCGCGCAGGACTACTACGACGCCCTGAAGGCCGAGTGAGTGTCCGTGACGCATTCGAAAACCCTGCGGTCCCTGTCGGTCATCACCGACAGGGCCACCCATGCGCTCTCGGTGGTGGCCGGGGTGCTGCTGCTGGCGATGGTGGTGATCATCGCCTGGGGCGTCATCTCGCGCTACTTCCTGGGCGCGCCGATCCTCGGGCTGAACGAGATCGTGCAGCTGAACGCGGTGGCGCTGGCGATGCTGGCGCTGCCCTACGCGACCTCCTCGGGCGTGCATGTGCGCGCCGACATCTTCGACCGGCTGATCGGCTGGGGCGGGCGCTTCCTGGGCGACATCCTGACCCGCTGCCTGTCGATCCTGGTGCTGTATCACCTGACCGAGCGCGCCTGGTACAAGGCCATGGACGCGCTGGAATTCGGCGACACGACGAACATGCTCGCCCTGCCGCTCTGGCCCTTCTACGCCCTCATGGCCTTCGGCATGGGGCTCTGCATCCTGGTCTTCGCGGTGCAGCTGATCACCATCATTGCCAACAGGGGGGCCGGCGATGACTGAGCTTCAGATCGGGATCCTGGGCTTCGTCGCCCTTTTCGGGCTGATGGTGATGCGCACGCCGGTCGCCTTCTCCATGCTGATGGTGGGATTCTTCGGCACCTGGATCGTCGAGGGGCTGCGCCGCGCAGGCGCGCTCATGCTGACCGAAAGCTATTCGGCGGTCGCGAACTACTCGCTCATCGTGGTGCCGATGTTCATCCTGCTGGGCAACATCAGCTCCGAGGCGGGCTTCTCGCGCGGGCTCTATGACGCGGCCCATGCCTGGGTCGGACGTTTCCGCGGCGGCCTGGCCACGGCCTCGGTGCTGGGCTGTGCGGCCTTCTCGGCGGTCTCGGGTTCCTCGGTGGCGACCGCCGTCACCATCGGCAAGGTCGCCCTGCCGGAGATGAAGCGCCTGGGCTACGGTGATGGCCTTTCGACCGGCTCGATCGCTGCCGGCGGCACGCTGGGCTTCCTGATCCCGCCCTCGACCGGCTTCGTGATCTACGCCATCCTGACCGAAGAATCGATCGGGCGGCTGTTCATGGCGGGCATCCTGCCGGGCGCGCTGATGATGCTGCTCTTCATTGCGGCGATCTGGATCGTCACCCTGCGGGACCCGGCCCAGGGGCCCAAGGGCCACGCGGTGCCGCTGGCGGAACGCTTCACGCTGCTCTTCCGGGCGCTGCCGCTGCTGATCGTCATCGTGGTCTCCATCGGCGGCATCTACACCGGCATCTTCACCCCGGTCGAAGCCTCCGGCGTCGGCGCGGCGCTGACGGTGCTGCTGGCCTTCGGCACCCGCGCCATGAGCCTTTCGGGCTTCAAGCGCGCGGTGATGGACACGGTGCGCACCTCGGCGATGCTCTACATGATCGTCATCGGCGCCAACGTGCTGAACCCGTTCCTGGCGCTCACCAACATCCCCGATGCTCTGGGCCATGCGCTTGAGGCGCTCGGGATCGGCCGCTACGGCACGCTGATCGTGATCCTGCTCAGCTACGTGGTGCTGGGGATGTTCCTCGACGGTCTGGCGATGCTGGTGATCACGGTGCCGATCTACTACCCGGTGATCGTGGCCCTGGGCTTCGATCCGATCTGGTTCGGCGTCATCGCCGTCATCGTGATCGAGATGGGGATGATCACCCCGCCGGTCGGGCTCAATGTCTTCGTGGTCAAGAACGTCGCCCGCTCGGTGCCGCTGGCAACCGTGTTCCAGGGCGTGACCCCGTTCCTGATCGCGATGATCGTCTGCATCCTGCTGATCATCCTGTTCCCGGACATCGCCCTGATCATCCCGAACTCGATGTTCAACTGATCCCGCAACACCTGAAAGGGCCCGCCGCAGCGACGGGCCCTTGCTTCATCTTTCCCCAAATATGGCGGGGGAGTCTCCGCAGGAGACGGGGGCAGAGCCCCCGGCCACGCTCGCCGCCCTAGCGCCGGAAACCGTAGCGCGTCACGTTGCGATAGGTCGCGCCACTGCGCAGCACCGCGTCGGGGAAATCCGGACGGTTCGGCGCATCGGGCCAGTTCTGGGTCTCCAGCGCCAGCCCGGCGCGCGGCCCGTAGGACAGCCCCTCCAGCCCGGGAAGCCCGGCGATCGGCAGGTGATCGGCGCCGTAGACCTGCAGCCCCGGCGCATCGCTTTCCACCACCAGCGACAGACCTTCGCGCCCCGAGGCGATGGCCATCAGCCGCACCACGCCCTCGGCCTCCTCGAAGCAGTAGTTGTGGTCGATCCCGGAGGCGCCGAACAGCCGCGGCACGCGGAAGTCGAAGGCGGTGCCGGCCACCGGGGCCGGGGCGCCCGGCAGCGGGATCTTGGCGGCATCCACCGCCAGGTAATGGCTGGCCGGCACATGCAGCCGGGTGCCCGCCACGTCGCCCGCCGTGTCCAGGCTGAAATAGGAATGATGTGCCAGGCTGACCGGGCAGTCGGCGCTGCACTGCGCCTCCATCTCCACCAGCAGCTGCGCCGCCTCGATGCGGTAGGTGACCCGGGCCTCGAAAAGGCCCGGAAAGCCCATGTGGCCGTCGGGCAGGTCCAGGGTGAAGGCCGCCATGTCGGCGCCGGCCTCGGCCAGGGTCCAGTTGCAGACCCCGGTGCCTTCGCTGCCGCCATGCAGGCAGGTCCGTCCGCCCTCGTTGGCATCCAGGGCGTAGCGCTCCCCGTCCAGCACGAAGGCGGCGCCGCCGATGCGGTTGGCGTAGCGGCCCACGGTGGCGCCGAAATAGGCCATCGGGCCCAGGTAATCCTCCAGCCGGTCCGAGCCCAGCACCAGCGGATGCGCCACGCCGGCCAGCCGCAGATCCTGCAGCCGCGCGCCGTGGGTCAGCAGCCGGGCGGACAGCACGCCATTGCCAATCTCCACCACCCGGACCTCTTCGCCCGAGGGCAGCGTGCCGAAGGTCTGGACATGGGTCATCTGGTCATCCTCACCCGGTGCTCCTGCTGTCCCTTGATACCGGTTTCGATGCAGTAGACCAGTCCCTGCGCGGAATCCGGGTGTTCCAGGCCTTCCTGTGCCGAGGTGACGAACAGCGTTTCACCATCCGGGCCGCCGAAGGCCGGACAGGTGCTCTGGGATCCGGCCAGCTGCACCACCCGCTCCAGCTGCCCGTCGGGCAGGTAGCGCGCGACACGCCCGGCACCCCATTGCGCGCTCCAGAGCGCGCCTTCGGCATCGACCACCGCGCCATCGGGATAAAGCCCCTCGGGCGCCAGATCCAGGAACAGCTCGGGCGCGCCCTCGGGCCAGCCCTCGGGATCCAGCGGCTGGCGCAGGATCTTCTGCGTCGGGGTGTCGGCGAAATAGGCGGTGCGGCCATCGGGGGCGAAGCAGATCGCGTTGGGGATGGTGATGCCCATGAAGATCGTCTCGATCCGGCCCTCGAAATAGCGGTGGATGGCCCCGGCATCGCGTTCGGCCTGCTTGCCCATGGTGCCGATCCAGAAGCCGCCCTGCGGATCGGCGCGCCCGTCGTTGGAGCGGGTCTGCGGCTTGTCGGCCTCAAGCGTCAGAAAGCGCTCCTTGCGGCCGCTGTCGATGTCGAAGCTCCACAGCCCGGTTTCCGAGGCCAGCAGCAGCGTGTCGGCATCGATGCGCCCGGCGGCCGAGAAATGCTCCTCGAACTGCCATTCCAGGGCCGCCTCGTCGCGGCGGCTGCGCAGGCGCTTGTGGATGATGTCGAACCAGAACAGCTGCTGGCGTTCGGGGTGCCACAGCGGCCCCTCGCCCAGGAAGCAGGAACGCGGGTCGAAGATGCGGGCTTGGGTCATGGTCTGGTCTTTCAGCTGGCGCAGGCGTCATAGGCCGCGACGATGGCGGCGGCCCGGGTCGCCACCGTAGCGGCGGGATCCCCGGGACGGTAGAGCGCGGTGCCGATCCCGAAGCCGTCCGCCCCCGCCGCGATCCAGTCCGCAAAGTTTTCCGGCCCCGCGCCGCCCACGGCATAGACCGGCACATCGGCGGGGATCACCGCGCGCATGGCCTTCAGCCCGGCGGGGCCGACCAGCAGCCCCGGGAACAGCTTCAGCCCCGTGGCGCCGGCGCGGAGCGCCGCGAAGGCCTCAGAGGGGGTCATGAAGCCCGGCCAGGAGGCCAGGCCCTGCGCGGCACTGGCCGCGATGACCTCCGGGTTGGTATCGGGCGAGACGATCAGCCTGCCGCCGGCCCCGGCGACGGCGCTCACCTGAGCGACGCTCAGCACGGTGCCCGCGCCGATCAGGGCGCTGTCGCCGAAGGCCTTCGCCAGCGTGGCGATCGAGACCAGCGGCTCGGGAGAGTTCAGCGGCACCTCGATCCGGGTGATCCCGGCGGCGATCAGCCCCTCGGCCACGGGCAGGGCATCGGCGGGGGGCAGGCCGCGCAGGATGGCGATGATGTTGCGGCTCATGACGTCTCTCCTTCAGGTCAGGCGGGCGTGGGCCGCGCGCAGCCCCGCCAGCGCAAGGTCGGGGGCAGTGGCCAGGCGCACCCGGGCCCCGGCGGCACGCAGCGCTTCCTCGTAGCGGGCCGAAAGGGCGGGGCTGCCGATGATTTCGACCGGGAGGTCCTGCCAGAAGGCCGCCGCGCCCGACAGTTCGGCGCCGATCAGCAGGCCCGACAGCCGGGCGCGGGCGGCGTCTGGCGCCGTGCCCCGAAGCAGCGTGGCCGAGCGGATCGCGAAAAGATCGCCCAGCAGCCCCTCGGGGGCGTGCAGCCCGGCGGCAAGGCCCGCTTCGAAGGCGCTGTCGTCCCAGCCTTCGCCGCCCAGCGAATGGCGCAGCACCGAGGCCTGCGAGAGCAGCGCGAAGACCTCTCCGGTCATCAGGGTGCGGAACTGGCGGATCTGGCCGCCCTGCACCCGCACCCACTTGGTATGGGTGCCGGGCAGGCAGAGCGTGCCGTCGAAATCAGGCGCACCGGCCAGAAAGCCCGCGATCTGGGTTTCCTCGCCGCGCATCACGTCCGGGGGCGCGGCCTGGGCCACCCCGGGCAGGATGCGCACGACAAGGCGCGGATCCTGCGTGGGGGCGGTGACGGGCGCCAGTCCCGCCGGCGCGCAGGGGGTGGCGGCATAGGGTGCCTCGCACCAGCCCTGCTTGGCCCCCGCCATGCCGCAGATCAGCACCTGGGTGCGGCCCTTTTCGGGCAGCAGATCGGCGCAGAGATCCAGCAGCGCGCCCTCGAACTGGTCGGGGGCAAGCTGGCCCATGCCGCGATCCGAGGCACGCTCGGCCAGCACCGTGCCCTCTGGGCCAAGGACCCAGAGACGCAGGTTCGAGGTGCCCCAGTCCGCCGCGATCCAGAGCCGGGCCATTCACAGCCCCTGCAGGTCTTCGGGCAGGATCGCCTCGGGGAGGTTCTGGTAGCAGACGGGCCGCAGGAAACGGCGGATCGCCAGCGTGCCAACCGAGGTGGCGCCGAAGTTGGTGGAGGCCGGGAAGGGCCCGCCATGGACCATGCTGTCGCAGACCTCGACGCCGGTGGGGAAGCCGTTGGCCATCAGCCGCCCGGCCTTGCGCTCCAGGATCGGCATCAGGCGCTGCGCGGCCCCGGTATCGCCCGCATCCATCATCAGCGTGGTGGTCAGCTGGCCGTGGAAGCTGCGGGCCACCGCCAGCATTTCCTCGAAATCGCTGACCACGATGGCGATGCCCGAGGGGCCGAACACCTCTTCCGAGAGCGCCTCGTTCGCCATCCATTCCGCGCCGGTGGTACGGAAGACGTAGGGCGCCGCGTTGCGCAGGTCGCAGGTGGAGGTCATGACCTCCTGCACGCCGGTCTGCGCGGCAATGGCGGCGGTGCCCTTCCGGTAGGCATTGGCGATGCCCTCGGTCAGCATCGGCTGGGGGGCGACCTTGGCCAGCTCGGCGGCGGCGGTCTCAAGGAAGGTTTCGGTCTCGGGGCCGGCGATCATCACCAGCGAGCCGGGGTTGGTGCAGAACTGCCCGGCGCCCATGGTCAGCGATCCGGCCCAGCCCGTCGCCATCTCGGCGGCGCGGGCGGACATCGCGGCGGGCAGCAGGAACATCGGGTTGATCGAGCCCAGTTCGCCGAAGAAGGGGATCGGCTCGGGGCGCGTGACGCAGAGGTCGAACAGCGCCTTGCCGCCCCGGTAGGAGCCGGTGAAGCCCACGGCGCGGATCAGCGGGTGCTGGACCAGCGCGGCGCCGACCTCGTGGCCCATGCCGCCGTGGATCATCGAGAAGACGCCCGGGTGCAGGCCGCATTTCACGATGGCCGCATGGATCGCTTCGGTGACGATTTCCGCCGTGCCGGGATGGGCCTCGTGACCCTTGACCACCACCGGGCAGCCGGCGGCCAAGGCCGAGGCCGTGTCGCCCCCGGCGGTGGAAAACGCCAGCGGGAAGTTCGAGGCGCCGAAGACCGCCACCGGGCCGATGGGCCGTTCGATCATCCGCAGGTCGGGCCGGGGCAGGGGGGCGCGGTCCGGCAGCGCCGGGTCGTGGCGCACGTCAAGGTAGGCGCCCTTGCGGATGTGCTCTGCGAAAAGCCGCAGCTGGCCGGTGGTGCGGCCGCGCTCGCCTTCCAGACGGCCGGGCGGCAGGCCGGTCTCGGCGCTGCCGATCTCGGTGATCTGGGGGCCGCGGGCCTCGATCTCCTCGGCGATGGTGTCGAGGAAGACGGCGCGGTCCTCCCGGGTGGAATAGCCGTAGCTCCAGAAGGCCTCTTCGGCGGCCTGCGCGGCCTTGTCGACCAGCGCGGCGGTGCCGGCAAAGAAGCTGTGGGCGGGGCCACTGACCGGGACGGACTGGAAGGTGGTGTCGGTGGCGACCCAGGCGCCGGCGATCAGGTGCTTGCCATGGGGATCGAAGGTCATGCGGTGTCTCCCTTACTTGCCCCAGCGAAGCGCGATCAGGTCCAGATCGCCGGCGAGTTGCAGCAGGCGGTCCTTGGTGCGCTGGGACATCGGTTTCAGCGGATGGCGCACGTAATCCGAACCGATCACGCCGCCGGCGGCATAGACCGTCTTGCAGGCGCGCAGCCCGCACTGGCGGTTCTCGTGGTTGATCAGCGGCATGCACAGCTTCCACTGTGCCAGCGCCGCGTCATGGTTGCCCGCCAGGTATTCGGTCACGATGGGGCGGATCATCTCGGGGAACATCCCCGAGGTCATGGTGCCGGTGCAGCCGGCATCCAGATCGGCCAGCAGCGTCACCGCCTCCTCGCCGTCGAAGGGGCCGACGATGTGATCGCCGCCCGCCGCGATCAGCGCGGCCAGCTTGTCGGCGGCAAAGGGCGTCTCGATCTTGAAATAGGAGACGTTCTCGATCTCCTGCGCCATCTTCACCAGCAGCGGCACCGGCAGGGTCACGCCCGACAGCGGCGCGTCCTGGATCATGATCGGAATGCTGATCGCGTCCGAGGCGGCGGCGAAATGTTCAAAGATCGTGTCCGGGGCGGGAACCATGCCGACGCCGTGGTAGGGCGGCATCATCATCACCATGGAGGCGCCGAGGGCCTGGGCCTCGATGGCGCGCTTCACCACGATGTCGGTGCTGAAATGGCTGATGGTGACGATCACGGGCACCCGGCCCGCGCAATGTTCCAGGCTGACGCGCGTCATCAGCGCGCGTTCCTCGTCCGACAGCACCATCTGTTCAGAGTAGTTCGCCAGGATGCAGATCGCATCGACGCCCTGGTCGATCAGGCAGTCGATGACATTGCGCATCCCCGGCACATCCAGCGTGCCATCGGCGTTGAAGGGCGTGGGGGCGACAGGCAGGATCCCGGTCAGAGGGGTTTTCACGGCAACGGTCCTTTCGGTCTTTGCAGACAGTCAGAAATGGAAGGGGGCGGTGGTCTCTCTCCGCCCGAGAAGGAAGGCATCGGCGACGTGGGTCATCGGCCGCAGGTCCATGTCGAGGCCGCCGCGCTGCACCAGCGCCGCCATCTTCGCGTAAAGCCTGGGGTATTCCCCCGAGAGGCCGTCCTGCGAGGCGCCCTGTTCGACGCCGTCGATGAACATCCGCGCGCCGCCATGGGTCAGCAGCAGGGTGCCGGTGTCGGTCACCGCCTCGATGGACCAGGTCTGCTCTCCCTCCTGGCGGAAATCGAGCGTCGCCTGCACCTGCGCCTGGGGATGATGGAAGGCGACCTCGGCGGCGATCGGGGCCTGGCGGTTCTCGGGGAAGACCAGCGTGGCGTCGCGTACATGGATCTCTTCGCGCAGGATCTCGGTCACGATGGAAAGCGCGTTGATGCCCGGGTCAAAAACGCCCAGGCCGCCGGCCTCGAAGATCCAGTCCTGGCCGGGATGCCAGCGGCGGACATCCTCCTTCCAGGTGACGGTGAGCGATCTCAGCACCCGGGAGGCCAGCCAGGCCTTGGCATCGGCGACCTTGTCGGCCTCGCGCGAATGCCAGGTGGCGTAAAGCGACACGCCGTTCTGCTTCGCCAGTTCGGTCAGGGCATGGCATTCCGCCAGCGTCGCGCCGGGGGGCTTTTCCAGCATCACGTGGCGCCCGGCGGCCAGCGCCTTCGACGCATAGTCGAAACGCGGCACCGGCGGCAGGCAGAGCGAGATCACGCGGATGTCGGGGCGCGTCACCAGCAGCTCGTCGAAGTCGGTGAAGGCGGGGGTGCCCTCCACCGTGCCGGCGCGCGACACGGTGGCGGCAAGCTCCCAGTCGGGAGAGGCGGCAATCGCCGGGACATGCTGGTCGAGGGCGATCTTGCCGATACCGATGAGGGCGATCTCCATCAATGCGCGTCCTTTCCGACCGGGGAGCCCCGGCACCCTTTGAGAAAGTCCAGATCCGCCCCGGTATCGGCGCCCTGCACATGCTGCTGGTGCAGCCAGGCATAGCCCGAGGGCGGGATTTCATGGGTGGGGGCCCAGGCGGCGAGGCGCGCGGCCAGTTCCGCATCCGGGATATCCAGGTGGATGCGGCGGTTCTCCACGTCCAGCTCGATCATGTCGCCGTTCTTCACCACCGCCAGCGGCCCCCCGGCGGCGGCCTCGGGCGAGGTGTGCAGCACCACGGTGCCATAGGCCGTGCCCGACATCCGCGCATCCGAGATCCGCACCATGTCGGTGATGCCCTTCTGCAGCACCTTCGGCGGCAGGCCCATGTTGCCGACCTCGGACATGCCGGGATAGCCCTTCGGCCCGCAGTTCTTCAGCACCATCACGCAGGTTTCGTCGATGTCGAGGTCCGGGTCCTCGATCTTGGCCTTGTAGTCGTCGATATCCTCGAAGACGACGGCGCGGCCCCGGTGCTGCATCAGGTGCGGCGAGGCGGCCGAGGGTTTCAGCACCGCGCCGTTCGGCGCCAGGTTGCCCTTCAGCACGGCGATGCCGCCATGGTCGCGCAGCGGACGCTCGGCCGGCAGGATGACGTCCTCGTTCCAGTTCACGACGTCCTTGACCTCGTCCCAGATCGTGTCGCCCGAAACCGTCAGAGCGTCCTTGTGCAGCAGGCCGGATTCCCCCAGCCGTTTCAGCACCACCGGCAGGCCGCCGGCATAGAAGAACTCTTCCATCAGGTACTTGCCCGAGGGCATCAGGTTCACGATGGTCGCCACGTCGCGCCCGCAGCGGTCCCAGTCGTCCAGGGTCAGATCCACGCCGTCGAGACGCCCGGCAATGGCCAGCAGGTGAATGACCGCATTGGTCGATCCGCCGATGGCGCCATTGGTGCGGATGGCGTTTTCGAAGGCCTGCTTGGTCATGATGTCCGAGGGCTTCAGGTCGTCCTTGACCATCTGCACGATGCGCCGGCCCGACATCTGCGCCATGACGCGGCGCCGGGAATCCACCGCGGGGATCGCGGCATTGCCCGACAGCGCCATGCCGAGCGCCTCGGCCATGGAGGCCATGGTGGAGGCGGTGCCCATGGTGTTGCAGGTCCCGGTGGAGCGCGACATGGACTGTTCGGCCTCCAGGAATTCCTCCTGGGTCATCTTGCCGGCCTTCACGTCCTCGGAGAATTTCCACAGGTGGGTGCCCGATCCCACACGCTCGCCGCGGAAATAGCCGTTCAGCATCGGCCCGCCGGTCACCACGATGGAGGGCAGGTCGCAGGAGGCCGCCGCCATCAGCAGCGAAGGCGTGGTCTTGTCGCAACCCACCATCAGCACGCAGCCGTCGATCGGCTGGCCGCGCATCTGTTCCTCGATCGACAGTGCGGCGAGGTTGCGGAACATCATCGCCGTGGGCCGGAAGGTGTTTTCCGAGGCCGAGAACACCGGCACCTCGACCGGGAAGCCGCCGGCCTCCCAGATGCCGGCCTTAACCTTCTCGGCCAGCTCGCGCAGGTGGCCGTTGCAGGGGGTCAGGTCGGACCAGGTATTCATGATCCCGATGATCGGGCGCCCGTCGAAGAGGTCATGCGGGTAACCCTGGTTCTTCAGCCAGCCACGGTGGTAGATCGTGTCGCGGGAGTTGCCTCCGTACCACTCCTGGGAGCGCAGCTTGCGGGGCCATTCAGCGGGTTTGAACGTCATTTCCTTGAACCTTGTCCTGAGACGAGAGGCGCGCGGCGCCGGGGCAGATGGGGCGCGCGGTCGCGCCGGGGTTCCGGACGGCGGTCAGGCCGCCGCCCGGTCCGGTGGTGGCGGGGGAGGGAGGCCCGCCGGGAGGAACCCTCAGCCCTTGTTCTTCTGGTAGACGTCGAAGAACACGGCGGCGAGCAGCACCAGGCCCTTGATGACCTGCTGGTAGTCGATGCCGATCCCCATGATCGACATGCCGTTGTTGAGCACGCCCATGATGAAGGCGCCGATGACCGCGCCCATGATCTTGCCCGAGCCGCCCGACATCGACGCACCGCCGATGAAGACCGCCGCGATCACGTCCAGCTCGAAGCCGAAGCCGGCCTTGGGGGTCGCAGTGTTCAGGCGGGCGGCGAAGATCAGCCCGGCAAGGGCGGCCAGCAGGCCCATGTTGATGAAGGCCAGGAAGGTCAGCTTCTCGGTCTTGATGCCAGAGAGCTTTGCGGCCTTCTCGTTGCCACCCAGGGCGTAGATCCGGCGGCCCAGCACGGTGTTTTCCGTGATGAAGGCGTAGATCACCGTCAGGATGGTCATCGAGATCATCACGTTGGGCAGGCCGCGGAAGCCCGCCAGCTTGTACATGACGTAGAACAGGGCGCCGCAGATCACGAGGGTGCGCACGGCGAAGAACATCGCGGGTTCGTCATCCATGCCGTACTTGCGGTTGGCGGCGCGCTTGCGCAGGCCCATCCAGATCACCAGCATCACCGCGATCACGCCGGCGGCCAGCGCCGTGCCGTTGGGACGGTTGATGCCGAAGAGGTCGGGGATGAAGCCGGTCGAAAGCGCCTGGAAGCTGCGGTCGAAGGGGCCGATGGACTGGCCTTCCAGCAGCCACAGCGACAGGCCGCGGAACACCAGCATACCCGCCAGGGTGACGATGAAGGCGGGGATCTTCCAGTAGGCGACCCAGTAGCCCTGCCAGGCCCCGATGGCGATGCCCGCGACCAGGCAGGCCGGGATGGTCAGCCACACGGGCCAGCCCCAGTTCACCATCATCACTGCCGCCAGCGCCCCGATGAAGCCCATGACCGAGCCGACCGAAAGGTCGATATGGCCGGCCACGATGACGATCAGCATGCCGAGCGCCATGATGATGATGTAGCTGTTCTGCAGGAACAGGTTGGTGATGTTCACCGGCTTCAGCAGCGTGCCGTTGGTGACGATCTGGAAGAAGACCATGATCGCGATCAGGGCGACCAGCAGGCCGTAATCCCTCAGGTGGCCGGCCAGATAAGCGCCAAGCTTGGGGCCTTCGCTGCCGGAATTGTTCTTTTCTGCCAGTTCCAAGTCTCTCACTCCCTATTCCACGACTTCCGTCACGATCATCGACATGATCCGTTCCTGGCTGGCCTCGTCCTTGGTCAGCTGGCCCACCAGGGCGCCCTCGTTCATGACGTAGATCCGGTCGCACATGCCCAGAAGCTCGGGCATTTCGGACGAGATCATGACCACGCCCTTTCCCTGGGCCGCGAGGTCGTTGATGATCCCGTAGATTTCGAATTTCGCGCCGACGTCGATGCCGCGCGTGGGCTCGTCGAGGATCAGCACCTCGGGGCCCGAGAACAGCCATTTCGACAGCACCACCTTCTGCTGGTTGCCGCCCGAAAGGTTCATCACCTTCTGGAACACCGAGGGGGTGCGGATGTTCATCGCGCGGCGGTATTCCTCGCTGACGCGGGTTTCCTCGGCCTCGTTGATGATGCCGGCCTTGGACACGCCGGGCAGGTTGGCCAGGGTGGTGTTCTTCTGGATGGTTTCCTCCAGCACCAGGCCAAGCGACTTGCGGTCCTCGGTCACATAGGCCAGCCCGGCGGCGATGGCGCGGCCCACGCTGGAGGTATCCACGGGCTGGCCGTGCATCTTCACGGTGCCCGAGATGTTCTTGCCGTAGCTTTGCCCGAAGATCGACATCGCCAGCTCGGTCCGGCCCGATCCCATCAGGCCGGCGATGCCCACCACCTCTCCGGCGCGGACGTTGAAGCTGGCGTTGCGGATCACCTGGCGGCCCTTGTGCTCGGGGTGCCAGACGTTCCAGCCCTCGACCTCCATCAGCAGGGCGCCGGGGGTGGGCACGCGGGGCGGATAGCGGTCCGACATGGAGCGGCCCACCATGTCGCGCACGATGCGGTCCTCGGTGATCTCGTCGGTGTGCACCGACATGGTGCTGACGGTCGAGCCGTCGCGGATCACCGTCACGCTGTCGGCGACGCGCTTCACCTCGTTGAGCTTGTGGGAAATGATGATCTGGGTGACGCCCTGGGCCTTCAGCTCCAGCATCAGGTCCAGCAGCGCCTGGCTGTCGTGTTCCGAAAGCGCGGCGGTGGGTTCGTCGAGGATCAGCAGCCGCACGTCCTTGGACAGGGCCTTCGCGATCTCGACCATCTGCTGCTTGCCGACGCCCAGGCTGTCGATCAGCGTGCCGGGGCTTTCCTTCAGCCCGACCTTCTTCAGCAGCCCCTCGGTGCGCTGGAAGGTCTCGCGCCAGTCGAGGACGCCGCGGCTGGCGCGTTCGTTGCCCAGGAAGATGTTCTCGGCGATCGACAGCAGCGGCACCAGGGCAAGTTCCTGGTGGATGATGATGATGCCCAGCTCTTCGCTGTCGTTGATGCCGGCGAACTGCGCCAGCTTGCCGTCGTAATGGATCTCGCCGTCGTAGGTCCCGGCGGGGTAGACGCCGGAAAGCACCTTCATCAGCGTCGATTTCCCGGCGCCGTTCTCGCCGCAGATCGCGTGGATCTCGCCCTCGGCCACCGTCAGGTTGACGTTGTCGAGCGCCTTCACCCCGGGGAATTCCTTGGTGATGGAGCGCATTTCAAGCAAAGAAGTCATGGCTTTGCCTCTCGAAATCAGGAGGATGGGGTGGGCCTGCCCCCGTAAGGGGCGCGGGCAGGCCCGGGGCGACGCATCGCGGGCCGGTCACCCGGCGCGCGGCGTCACTGGAAGTTCGACGCGTCGTGGTAGCCGCTGTCGACAACCAGTTCCTTCCAGTTCGACTTGTCGACCAGCTTGGGCTCCAGCAGGTAGGCCGGAACGACCTTCTTGCCGTTGTCGTAGGTGGTGGTGTCGTTGATCTCGGGCTCCTTGCCCTGCATCAGCGCGTTCACCATGTTGACGGCAACGCCGGCCAGCTCCCGGGTGTCCTTGAACACGGTGGAGTACTGTTCGCCCGCGATGATCGACTTGATCGAGGGGATCTCGGCGTCCTGGCCGGTGACGATGGGCATGGGCGTGTCGCCCGAGCCGTAGCCGACCCCCTTGAGCGAGCTCAGGATGCCGATCGACAGCCCGTCGTAGGGCGAGAGCACGCCGTTGACGTGCTTGTCGGTGTAATAGGCCGACAGCAGGTTATCCATGCGGGCCTGGGCGACGGCGCCGTCCCAGCGAAGCGTGCCGACCTTGTCCATGCCTTCCTGGCCGGACACCACGTCGATCGAACCGTCGTCGATCAGCGGCTGCAGGACCGACATGGCGCCGTTGTAGAAGAAGTAGGCGTTGTTGTCGTCCGGGCTGCCGCCGAACAGTTCGACGTTCCAGGGCTTGGCATCGGGGAAGCGTTCCTTCAGCCCGTCCACCAGAGAGGTCGCCTGTTCGACTCCGACCTTGAAGTTGTCGAAGGTGGCGTAATAGCTGACATAGTCGCTGTCGCGGATCAGCCGGTCATAGGCGATCACGGGGATGTCCGCGTAATGGGCATTCTCCAGCGCGTTCGACAGGGTGGTGCCGTCGATGGCGGCAATCACCAGCACGTTGACGCCGCGGGTGATCATGTTCTCGATCTGGGCGACCTGGTTCGGAATGTCGTCCTCGGCATATTGCAGGATGGTGTCGTAGCCCGCAGCCTTCAGCTGCTTCACCATGGAATCCCCGTCCGAGATCCAGCGCGCCGAGGATTTGGTCGGCATCGCGATGCCCACGAGACCATCGGCCTGAGCGGACCCTGCGGCCAGCATGAGAGAGGCGGCCGCAAGGGCCGCGAATTTCTTGAAGATCATGATCTCCTCCACTGAAACCCGGACAGCTCTCCTTTGCCGTACGGGCGTTTCCCTGGTTGTCTCCTCAACCAACAGTGTGGGTAAACCGCGCTTCCATATCTGTAAAATGCTATTTACGGTGAAATATATACCGAAACTGGTATGAGGGAGGAGCCATGGACCTGTTTCGCCGCCTGAAGCCGACGCATCTGCGCCTGGTGGCAGAGATCGCACGCCGGCAGAAATTGCAGCTTGCGGCCGAGGCACTTGCGATGTCGCAGCCCGCCGCCAGCCGGATGCTGGCCGACATCGAGCAGGAGACCGGCGCGCCGCTGTTCATCCGGCATCCCCGCTGGATGGAACCGACCCCGCTGGGAGAGGCCTTCCTGCGCCATGTCCGTGTTATCCTTTGGGAAATGGAGAGCCTGCAATCCGAGGTCGAAAGCCTCAACAGCGGCCAGATGGGCGAGGTCCGGGTGGGCGCGGTGACGGGCCCGGCAATGGGATTCCTGATGCCGGCGCTGCAATACGTGAAGGAGCAATCACCCCGCATCGAGGCCACGATCGAGGTCAGCCCCTCGGTGCAGCTGGTGCGCGGGCTCCAGGAGGGGCGCTTCGACTTCATCGTCGCGCGCCTGCCGCCCGAACATGACCGGCGCGACCTGCATCTTTATCCCGCCCGCTCCGAGGATGTCTCGCTTCTGGTGCGCGACAGCCATCCGCTGGCGGGCCGTGCCGAGGTGCCGCTGGAGGCGCTGCGCCACTACCCCTGGGTGGTGCAGGAGCGCGGCTCTCCGATCCGGCGCGCGGTCGAGGACGGCTTTGTCGCCGAGGGGGTGGAGGTGCCGCGCAACATCTACAACTCCTCCTCGCTGCTGGTGGTGCTGGCGCTGCTGGCCAGCGCCGAGGTGATCGCGCCGCAGTCCAGCGAGGTGGCCGAGATCCTGACCGGCCCCGAGCTGGGCGCCCGGCTGGTGACGCTGAACGTCGCCAGCCGGTTCACCGTCTCGCCCTATTTCGTGATCACCAACCGGGGCAAGCAGCTGCCGCGCGCCGCCCAGACGGTGCTGGAAGAGGTGCTGCGGCGGATCTAGTAGGCCTGGGCCGCCGCCACGGCGCGTTTCCAGCGATCATAGAGCGCCTGTGCCTGTGCGGCGGGCATCGCGGGGGTGAAGGTGCGCTCCAGCGCCCAGGCGCGGGCAAAGCCCGCCTGGTCGGGATAAAGCCCGGCGCGGTGCCCGGCCAGCCAGGCGGCGCCAAGGGCCGTGGTTTCCACCATGGCGGGGCGGTCGACGGGGGCGCCGGTGACATCGGCCAGGAACTGCATCGTCCAGTCCGAGGCGCTCATGCCGCCATCGACGCGCAGCGCCTGGGTTTCGCCGCCGCTCCAGTCGGCATGCATCGCCTCCAGCAGGTCGCGGGTCTGGAAACCCACCGATTGCAGGGCGGCACGGGCGAATTCCGCGGGTCCGGAATTGCGGGTCAGCCCGAAAACGGCGCCGCGGCACTCGGGGTTCCAGTAGGGCGCGCCCAGGCCGGTGAAGGCGGGCACCAGCATCAGCTGCTGTTCGGGATCGGCGGCCTCGGCCAGGCGCTGGCTGTCGCCGGCCTTGCGGATCAGCCCCATGCCGTCGCGCAGCCACTGTACCACGGCGCCCGCCACGAAGATCGAGCCCTCAAGCGCATAGGAGGTCCGGCCGTCCAGCCGGTAGGCGATGGTGGTCAGCAGCCGGTTGTTCGACCGCACGGGTGTGTCGCCGGTGTTGAGCAGCGCGAAACAGCCGGTGCCATAGGTGCTTTTCAGCATCCCGGGTTCAAAGCAGGCCTGGCCGATGGTCGCCGCCTGCTGGTCGCCCGCCACGCCCAGGATCGGGATCTCGCGCCCGAAAAGATCCGGCCGGGTGACGCCGAAATCATCGGCGCAGTCGCGGATCTCGGGCAGGAGGTTCATCGGGATGTCGAGCAGGGCGCACATCTCTTCCGACCAGTCGCCGGTGCGGATGTCGCAGAGCATGGTGCGCGCGGCATTGGTGATGTCGGTGACATGGGTCGCGCCCCCGGTCAGCTTCCAGATCAGGTAGCTGTCGACGGTGCCGAAGGCCAGGTGGCCGTCGGCGGCGCGTTCGCGGGCGCCCTCGACCGTGTCCAGCAGCCACTTCAGCTTGGTCCCGGAGAAGTAGGGATCCAGCAGCAGGCCGGTGATCTCGGTCACGCGCTCCTCGTGGCCGGCCTCGCGCAGGTCGTGGCACAGGGCGGCGGTGCGCCGGTCCTGCCAGACGATGGCGTTGTAAAGCGGCTTGCCGGTCTCCCGGTCCCAGAGCACGACGGTCTCGCGCTGGTTGGTGATGCCGATGGCGCTGATCTGGCTGGCGCGCAGGCCGGCCTTCTCGATCGCGGCGCGGCAGGTCGCGGCGGTCGAGGACCAGATGTCGGCGGGGTCATGTTCCACCCAGCCCGAGCGCGGGAAATGCTGCGGGAATTCCTGCTGGGCAGAGCCGGCGATCTGCATCTGTGCGTCGAACAGGATCGCCCGGCTGGATGTGGTGCCCTGGTCGATGGCAAGGATATGGGTCATGGGGTGGTCTCCTCCCTTCGATGGCTTACGTGGCCCGCGCCATCCAGTCTTCCAGTGCGGCGACCTGCGCCGCGTCCAGCCTGAGCCCCAGCTTGGTGCGCCGCCACAGCACGTCTTCGGCGGTGCGGGCATATTCCCGGCTCATCAGCCAGCGCAGCTCGGCCTCGCTCAGCCCGGCGCCGAAATCGGTGCCCAGGTCCTCCCAGCGGGTCGCGTCGCCCAGGATCTGCGCGGCCTCGGTGCCGTAATGGCGGAACATCCGGCGGGCCTGCTTCATGCCGAGGAACGGATAGGTCTGGCACAGCGCCGCGATCCGCTGCGCGGTTTCCTCGACGGGGAAGTCGCCGCCGGGCAGGGGGACGCCGGCGGTCCAGGGCGCATCCCTTTCCCCAAGCGCGGGGGCGATCTTTTGCATCGCGTGCTCGGCCAGGCGCCGGTAGGTGGTGATCTTGCCGCCGAAGACCGACAGCAGCGGTGCCGCGCCTTCCTCAAGCTTCAGCACGTAGTCCCGCGTCGCCGCCGAGGCGCTGGCGGCGCCATCGTCATAAAGCGGCCGCACCCCGGAATAGGTCCAGACCACGTCCTGCCGCCCGATGGGCCGGGCAAGGTAGTCGTTGGCAAAGCGGATCAGGTAGGCAATTTCCTCTTCCGAGGCTTCGGGGCGCTGGTCGGGATCGGGATGGTCGACATCGGTGGTGCCGATCAGGGTGAAGTCGTCCTCGTAGGGGATGGCGAAGATGATCCGCCCGTCGGTGCCCTGGAAGAAGTAGCACTTGTCGTGGTCGAAAAGCCGCCGGGTGACGATATGGCTGCCGCGCACCAGGCGGACATTTTCGCGGGTGTTCAGACGCAGCGTGTCGTGCAGGATCTCTCCGACCCAGGGGCCGGCGGCATTGACCAGCAGCCGGGCCGTCACCTGCCGCCCGTCCGAGAGGGTGATCGACCAGCCCTCTGCGCTGCGCTCGGCCCCGGTGACGCGGGTGCGCGGCAGGATGGTGGCGCCGCGGGCCTCGGCGTCGCGGGCGTTCAGCACCGTCAGGCGGGCGTCCTGCACCCAGGCGTCGGAATATTCGAAGGCGCGGGTGAAGCCGGGTTTCAGCCCGGCGCCCTCGGGGGTGCCGGGCAGCGACAGGCTGGTGGTGCCGGGCAGGGGGCCGCGATCGCCCAGCCGGTCGTAGATCGCCAGCCCCAGCCGGATCAGCCAGGCCGGGCGGCGGCCCTTCATCCAGGGCATCACCGTGCTGAGCAGCCGCGAGGTGGGCGTATTGCCTTCAAAGCGCATCTCCTGGTGCAGCGGCAGCACGAAGCGCATCGGCCATGAGATATGCGGCATCGCCTTCAGCAGCCGGGTACGCTCCATCAGGGATTCCCGCACCAGCCGGACCTCCCAGTATTCCAGGTAGCGCAGCCCGCCGTGGAACAGCTTGGTCGAGGCCGAGGAGGTGGCGCCGCCGATATCGCCCATCTCGGCCAGGCCGGTGCGCAGCCCGCGCCCCGCCGCGTCGCGGGCAATGCCGCAGCCGTTCACGCCGCCCCCGATGATGAAGAGGTCGAAGTCGTGCCGTTCACCAGGGGTCGCCATGGGTCATCCTTCCGGGCCGGGGGTCGGCGGCAGGAAACAGGTCCCGGCCCGGAATGTCAAAGCTTGGACCTCAGACCAGGGCCGCGATCAGCTCGGGAAGCCGGGCGTGATCGGCGAAGGTGGCCTGCCAGCGCATGTCGTGCACGGCGCCCTTTCGGTAGCCTTCGGTGAACAGCAGGAAAGGCACGCCGGCGGCCTCGGCGGTGGCGGCGTCGACCTCGCTGTCGCCGATGTAGATCGCGGGGCCGGCGGGCAGGCGGTCCAGCACCGCCAGCAGCGGTTCGGGGGCGGGCTTGCGCTGGGGCAGGGAGTCGCCGCCCAGCACCTCGGCAAAGCGGGGCAGCAGGCCCAGATGGTCCAGCACGGCGCGGGCCGGGGCCTCGGGCTTGTTGGTGCAGATCGCCAGGCTGTGCCCGGCCTGCGCCAGCGCGTCCAGCGCGGCCTTGGCACCGGGATAGACCCGGGTCAGCGCCACCGCGCCCTTCAGCCGGTCCAGGAACTGCGCCAGCAGCGGCGCATGGCGGTCCGGTTCGATGTCGCGGGCGGCCATCATCAGGCGCACGAAGGTCGGGCTGCCCTCGCCGATGAAGCGGCGCGTCTCGGAGATCGAGAGCGGCGGCAGCCCCTCGTCCTCCAGCAGGCCATTGGCGGCCTCGCGGATGTCGGGGGCGCTGTCGATCAGCGTGCCGTCGAGGTCGAAGACGATTCGGGCCATGGTCTTTCCTTCGGGAGGGGAGGGGCGCAGCGGCCCGCCGGGCCATCCTAGACCGGTCGCAGGGGGTGCGAAAAGACAACCCCGCCATCCGCCTCGTGCAAGGCTGTCCGGGAAAAGTTGAAAAATCTCCTATTTTCCCGAAACCCTGCATACCAAGGTTTCCCCTTGGTCAAAAGATACATCTCGCATTGGACAATTTGTCCAATGTGTCCGCGCGGAGGAGGCTCCTACCAACCGCCCGACAGCAACCCTGGTGGTGCTGGTCGTCCCCCTTTGCGGTCGCGATCTCCTCGGATCCCCCTTGCAATTCCGCCCTCTGGCGGCCCCGGAGGGCGCTTGCTCCGCCGATGCAAAGGAGGTCTGGCATGCCGCCCGACACACTGAGCACCCTGATCTCGCGGATAGACTTCGCCCTGATCTCGTCTGTGCATATCCTGTTCCCCCCGCTGACCATCGGCCTGGCGATCATCCTCTTCGTGTCCGAAGCCCTCTGGGTGAAGACGCAGGACGAACGCTGGTACCGCCTCTGCCGCTTCTTCGAGAAGCTGTTCATCGTGAACTTCGGCGCAGGCGTGGCAACGGGCGTCACCATGGAGATGGCCTTCGGAATTCTCTACGGTCCCTTCTCCCAGGCCGCCGGCCCGTTCTTCGGCCAGGTTCTGGGCTACGAGACGATCACCGCCTTCATGTACGAAGCGGGCTTCATCGGCCTGATGATCTTCGGCTGGGGCAAGATCAGCCGCAAGATGCACCTCTTCGCCACCTTCAACGTCGCGCTGTCCTCGACGCTGTCGGCGATGTGGATCCTTGTCGCAAACAGCTGGATGCAGACGCCCACCGGGGTCGAGTTCAAGGATGGCATCTTCGAGGTGACCAACTGGCTGGCCGCGCTGTTCAACCCCAACGTCTTCGCCGCCTTCCCGCACATGCTGCTGGCCGCCGTGGAGCTGTCGCTGACCTTCGTGGTCGCCGTCTGCGCCTGGTTCGTGCTGAAGCGGCGCAACGTCGATCTGTTCCTGCGCCCGCTGAAATACGCCCTGGTGGCTCTGGCGGTCGTTGCGGCGGTTCAGGTCTACATGGGCGACGTGCTGGGTGAAAACGTCCTGGACAACAAGCCGGCCGCCCTGGCCGCCATGGAAGGCCAGTACGACACCTACGACAAGGACGGCAACGTCAACAACGCGTGGAACATCATCGGCTGGCCGAACAAGGAAGGCACGGGCCTTGCCTGGTCGATCAAGATCCCCCACGCCCTGTCGCTGATCGAAACGAAGACCTGGAACGGCGCCGTCGAGGGCCTGAACAGCTTCCCGAAAGATGAACAGCCCCCCGTCGTGCTGCCCTTCTATTCGTTCCGCGTCATGGCGGCGATCGGTGGCGCACTGCTGCTGCTGGGTCTCTGGGGCTGCTGGCTGCGCTACCGCGGTCAGCTGACCGAGCGCCTGGCCTCTCAGCAACGCCTGTTCCTGATGGCCTGCACCGCCGCCGTCGCGCTGCCCTACATCGCCGTCATTGCCGGCTGGTGGACGCGCGAGATCGGCCGTCAGCCCTGGATCGTCTACGGCATGATGACCGTCAAGGACGGCATGAGCCACATGTCCACGGCGCTGGCCACCTTCTGGCTGATCGGCTTCGCCGTCTTCGAGACCGCCGTGGTCCTGGGCACCATCTGGTTCCTGCTGAAGGTCTGCCGCATGGGTCCCGACCTGACCAGCCCCGTGGCCGGGGAAGGGCATGAACACCTGGGCGAACTGGACCTGCCGGAAGCCGGCAAGGCCGATCACCCCGAATACGTCCGCCCGATCTGAGCCAGGAGAGCGACCAAATGACAAACCATCTGGACGACATGCAGTATTTCCTGGCGAATGCCTGGTGGCTGGCGCTCGGCGTCGCCGTACTGCTCTACATCGCACTTGACGGCGCCGACCTCGGCGCCGGGATCTTCGGCCTCTTCGTGGGCGACCACGAGGAACGCGGCGCCATCATGGCGGCCATGGCCGGCACCTGGGACGCCAACGAAACCTGGCTGATCGTGGCCGGGGGGATCCTCTTCGGGACCTTCCCCTTCGTCTACGGCTCTGCCTTCCACTATCTGATGGTGCCCCTGGCCTTCGTGCTCTGGGGGGTGATGGCGCGGGCGGTGACGCTTGAGTTCCGTCACCTTGCCTCCGCGAAGTGGCAGTGCTTCGGCGACTGGGTCTTCGGCATCTCCAGCCTTGTCGTCACCTTCTTCGGCGGCATGTGCGTGGGCGCCTCGCTTCAGGGCTTCAAGCTGACCCATGTCGAGGGCCAGGTTCCGCACTTTGCCGGCTCTGCCTTCGACTTCGTCTCTGCCTTCTCGATCTGGACCGGCATTGCCGCCGTGGTGGCCGTGCTGCTCTCGGGCGTGCTTTTCGTCCGCGCCCGCTTCGAAAAGGACGAGCCGATCCGCCAGGACGCGGCCCGCTGGACCGCGACGATCTTCTGGCTGGCCATCGGGTCGGTCGTGATCACCCTGGTCTGGTCGCTGTTCAAGTTCGACTGGGCCCGTGAAAAGTGGCTGGGTCACTTCTTCTGGATCTGGGCGATCTTCGGCATCCTGGCGCTGGTCTGCATCGACAAGGTGCGCCGCGCCACCCTGCGCGACGACGATGTCAGCGCCGTGCTGTGGTACTGCGGTGCGCTGCTGATCATGGGCCTGAGCATGCTGATCACGCTGCACCCCTGGCTGGTGCCCCACACCTGGAGCATCCGCGACGGCGCAAGCCCGCAGGTGTCGCTGATCACCTTCACGATGACCATGGGTGGCTTCCTGCCCGTCATGGTTATGTACAACTGGTACCAGATCTGGGTATTCCGCGCGCGGATTTCCAAGCTGGTTAGCCACGCGCACTGAAGAAGGCCGAACGACATGACCCAGATCCGCTCTCCCCATGGTGCCGAAGCGAAGCAGGACGAGCGCTGGCTCGGAGGCTACCGCCGGTACGGGGGGCGGATGCTGGGCCTGTCGATCACCATGGCCGGCCTTTCGGCCGGCCTGACCATCCTGCAGGCTTGGGCCCTGGCGCGCATCATTGCCGGGGTCGTTCTGCAGGGCAGCGGGGTTTCGGACCTCGCGACCCCGATCCTCCTGTTCGTCGGGACGATCCTGGGAAGAATACTGTCGGACATGCTTCGGCAGGGTACGGCCTTCGAGGCCGGGGCGCAGATCAGGAAGGCACTTCGTGAGGCGGTGCTGGTGCGGATCGCGTCGACCGGGCCTGTGGCGATGCAGGCCCGGTCCTCGGGCGAGGTGGCGGGCATCCTTTCCGAGGGTGTCGAGGCGGTGCAGGACTATTTTGCCGCCTATCTGCCGCAGAAGATCATCGGAGCCATGGTGCCCCTGCTGGTGCTGGCCGCCGTCTTCCCCTTCGACTGGGTCACCGGCCTGATCCTTGCGATCTGTGCCCCCATCGTTCCCATTTTCATGATCGTCGTCGGCAAGGGGGCCGAGGCGCTCAACCGTCGTCAGTGGCAGCGCCTGCTGCTGATGGGCGCACATCTGTTCGACCGCCTGTCGGGCCTCGTGACGCTGCGCCAGCTGGGCGCCGCCGAGCGCGAGGCCGCGCTGGTCGCCGCCATGTCCGAGGGCTATCGCAGCGCCACCATGAAGGTGCTGCGCCTGGCGTTCCTGTCCTCTCTGGTGCTGGAATTCTTCGCCACCATCGCGGTGGCCATGGTCGCCGTCTACGTCGGCTTCCGCCTGTACTACGGCGAAATCGCCTTCCTGCCCGGCCTCTTCGCGCTGCTGATCGCGCCGGAATTCTTCCGCCCGCTGCGCGAAATGGGCCAGCATTACCATGCCCGCATGACCGCCATCGGCGCCGCCGAGGGGCTGATCTCGATCATGCAGATGCCCGAGGCCGAGGCCCGCGCCGGCGCGGCCCTGCCCGCGGGCGCCCCGCAGAGGATCAGCGTCCAGGGGCTTGGCTACATCCACGCGGGCTCGGAAGGGCTGCGCGACCTCAGCTTCGATCTGGCCCGGGGCGAAACCCTGGCCGTGATGGGCCCCAGCGGCGCCGGCAAGACCACCATGGTGCGCCTGCTGCTGGGCCTGCTTGCGCCGCAGCAGGGGCAGATCCTGCTTGATGGCCGCCCGCTTTCCGACTTTGCCGCCGCCGACTGGCAGGCCCGCATCGGCTGGCTGCCGCAGCGCCCGACGCTGTTCGCCGGCACCATCGCCGAGAACATCGCCCTGGGGCATCCCGGCGCCAGCCGCTACGACCTGGAAGAGGCCGCCCGCAAGGCGCAGGCCCATGACTTCATCGTCGCGCTGCCCAGGGGCTACGACACACCGCTGGGTGAATCCGGCGCGGGCCTGTCCGGCGGGCAGATCCGCCGCGTCGCCCTGGCGCGTGCGCTGGTCGGGGATCCGGCGCTGCTGATCCTCGACGAACCCACCGCCGCGCTGGATCGCGACATGGCCGGGGCGGTGATGACATCGGTGCTGCGCGCCTGCCCGCAGGCCGCCCGCCTGATCGTCACCCATGATGCCGACTGCGCCGCCCGCGCCGACCGGGTGATCCGCCTGGAGCGCCCAGAGGGAGAGATCGCATGACCGAAGTTCGCCGCCTTCTCAGACTGTGCCACCCGATGCGCTGGAAGATCGCCCTGGGCGTGCTGCTCTCGGTGATCGTGATCCTGTCCAACGTCGCGCTGATGGCGGTGTCGGGCTGGTTCATCACCGCCATGGCGCTGGCGGGCCTTGGCAAGATGACGCTGGAATTCTTCACCCCTGCCGCCGGGATCCGGGGGCTGGCGCTGCTGCGTTCGGGCGCGCGCTACCTTGAACGGCTGGTCAGCCATGATGCCACGCTGGCGGTGCTGGCCCGGCTGCGGCCCTGGTTCTACAAGAAGCTGGTGCCGCTGGCCCCGGCGCGGCTTCAGGGCCTGCGCCACGGGGACCTGCTGGCGCGCATCCGCAGCGACATCGACGCGCTCGACACCTTCCACCTGCGCATTCTGGGCCCGGGGCTGGCGGCGCTGATCTCCTCGGTGATCATCGTGGCGGCCTTCGCGCTGGTCTCGCCCGGTGTGGCGGTGATGACGGCCCTGGGGCTGCTGCTGGCCGGGGTCGCGGTGCCGCTGCTGGTGCGCCGCGCCACGCTGGGTGCGGGGAGCGCGCTGTCCTCGGCCCGAGCCGAGCTGCAATCGGGCACCGGCGATCTGACCCGCGGCTTCGAGGAGCTGCGGGTGCTGAACGCGACCGGTGCCCAGATCGACCGGCTGCGCGCCCTGTCGCTGCGGCTGATCGCGGCGCAGCGCCGCCCGGCCTGGGCCGCCGCTGCGGGCACGGCCCTCACGAACGGCGTCGGCCAGGCGATGACCCTGGGCGCAGCGCTGATCCTGCTGCCGGGCGCCGCCGCCGGAGAGGTTTCCGGCCCGATCTTCGCCATGCTGGTGCTGGGCGCCATGGCCAGCGTTGAGGCGGTGTCCTCGCTGCCCGGTGCCTTCGCGGCCTGGGATGCGACGCTGGCTTCGGCGCGGCGGATCTTCGCGCTGACCGACCAGACCCCGGCGGTCAGCGAACCCGCCATGCCCGAAACCCCTCGGGGCAATGCGGTCCGCTTTGAAGATGTGCATTTTGCCTATGACGGTGGCAGCCCGGTTCTGGACGGGTTCGATCTGACCCTGCAAGAGGGCCGCTGCCTGGCGCTGACCGGCCCCACCGGCGCGGGCAAAAGCACGGTTCTTGCTCTGCTGCAACGCTTCCACGATCCTGATCGCGGCTTTGTCAGCCTGGGCGGCACCGACCTGCGCCGCATCGCCGATGCGACGCTGCGCCAACGCATCGCCGTGGTCGAGCAGCAGGTGCAGCTGTTCAACGCCACCATCGCCGAGAACCTGCGCCTGGCGCGTCCCGATGCCGACGAGGACCGCCTCTGGCAGGTGCTGGAGCAGGCCCAGCTGGCCGCCGAGATCCGCGCCATGCCCGAGGGTCTGAAGACCCGACTGGGCGAGCTGGGCACGCGGCTGTCGGGCGGGCAGGCCCGCCGGCTGGGCATCGCGCGGGCGCTGCTGGTCGATGCGCCGGTACTGCTGCTGGATGAGCCGACAGAGGGCCTCGACAGTGCCACCGAGGCGCAGGTCATCGCGGCGCTGGCGACGCTGATCCGGGGGCGCACGGTGCTGCTGGTCACCCACCGCCCGCAGGCCCTGGCGCTGGCCGACCGTCAGGTCGTGATCGGTGGTGCCCGCGCATGACGCGCCCCGGCGACAGCGCAGTGCCCTATCTGAAGGTAGCATTGACGGCGGTCGCAGGCCATGATTGCACCCGGATGAAGGGGTGATGGTCATGAGTGTATTTTCCAGGTGGAAGGCGGGCCCCGCGCCCGGCGGCCCCGCATCCCCAGGGGGCGGCGGGACGGAAGCTTCCCATGATGCCGCGATCCGCGCGGCCTCGGACAATGCGGCGCTGCGCAACCTGATCCTGCTGATCCGGCTGCGCTGGTTCGCGCTGGTCGGGCAGGTCATGGCCATCGCGCTGACGGTCTTCCTGTTCAAGGCGAAGTTGCCGGTGGGGCCGATGCTGACGGTCATCGCGATCTCGGCGGCGATCAATCTGGCGGCGGTCTGGCGCTCCTTCCGGGAACGCCGGGTGCGGCGCTGGACCCTGACGGTCGAGCTGCTGTTCGACGTCATCGCGCTGACCATCCTGCTCTATTTCAGCGGCGGTGCCTCCAATCCCTTCGTGACGCTGTACTTCCTGCAGGTCATGCTGGCGCTGGTGCTGATCCCGATGCCGCAGGTCCTGGCGATCCTCGGCGCCGCTGTGCTGGCCTATTTCTGGCTGCTGAACCACGGCCTGCCGCTGACGCTGCCGCAACACCTGGCGCATGGCTCCACCTTCATGAGCCTGCACCTTGAGGGGATGTTCCTGGGCTTCGTGCTGTCGGTCGGGCTGCTGACCTGGATCCTGCGCGGCATCCAGGGCAACCTGGCGACCCGGGACGCCCAGATCGGCGCCCTGCGCCAGCAGATCGTCGAGGACGAGCATTTCGTGCGGCTGGGCGTCATGGCCTCTTCCACCGCGCATGAGCTGGGCACGCCGCTGACCACCGTCGCGGTGACGCTGGACGACTGGGCCCAGGTCGGTCTGCCGCCCGAGGCGGAACTCAAGGCGAACCTGGCGCAGATGCAGGCGGAACTGGCCAGTTGCCGGCGCATCGTCAGCCACATGCTGTTCGCCGCCGGTCTTGATCGGTTCGAGGCCGCCGAGAGCATCCTTCTGGGCGACTTCCTGGAAGAGCTGGTGGCCGACTGGCATGATGATGGCGGCACGCTGAAGGTGCGCCTGCCCGAGGGTGAGATCGCGCAGCAGACCCTGCTGGTGGATGCGCTGCTGGAACAGGCGCTGCGCAACATCCTGACCAATTCGGGGCAGGCGGGGGCGCAGCACATGACGATCCGCGCCGGGCGCAGCGGTGCCGGCGGCATCATCCTGCAATTCGAGGATGACGGTCCGGGTTTCCCGGACAAGATCCTTGCCCATCCGATCCGCCCGGTCCAGGCCGAGAAGGGCAACCCCGGGCGGGGCTTCGGCCTCTACCTCGTGTCGAACGCCGTGCGGCGCCTGGGCGGCGACTGGCGGATCGAGAACCGCGCGGAGGGCGGGGCGCGTGTCGTCCTCGTCCTGCCGCCCTGAACGGAGCATCACGTCATGAGCGAGACGGAAAGCCGCCGCGACCTGCTGATCGTCGAGGATGACACGGCACTGGCGGAAACCCTTCAGAAGTCGATGCAGCGGCGCGGCTTCGATGTGCGCATCGCGGCCTCGGCCGAAGAGGCCCAGGAGATGGGCGAGGCCCGCGTGCCCGATTGCGCGCTGGTCGACCTGAAGCTGCCCGGGCGCAGCGGGCTGGAATGCGTGCGCGACCTTGCCGCCCTCAGCCCGCCGCCGCGCATCGTCGTGCTGACCGGCTTTGCCTCGATCGCCACGGCGGTGGAGGCGATCAAGCTGGGCGCCGGCCATTACCTTGCCAAACCCGCCACCGCGAGCGAGATCGAGGCCGCCTTCGAGCGCGGCGAGGGCGATCCGACGCTGCCGCTGGGCCAGGCCTCGGGCGGGCTGCGGGTCGGCGAATGGGAGCGTATCCAGGAAGTGCTGCGCGACACCGACTTCAACATCAGCGAGGCCGCGCGGCGTCTGGGGATGCACCGGCGTACCCTGGCGCGGCGGCTGGCCAAGCGGCAGATCCGCTAGGCAGAGATCCCGGGGGGATGCGAAACGGGGGCCCGAAGGCCCCCGTTTTTCGTATGTGCCAGGTTCAGCCCTTCGGTCGGCGGGTAAACAGCCGCATCACGATGACGAAGAACAGCGGCACCAGCAGCACGCCCAGCATGGTCGAGGCCAGCGTGCCCCCCAGCACCCCCGCACCGATGGCATTGCGCCCGCCCGACCCCGCGCCGGTCGACAGGACCAGCGGCACCACCCCGAGGGAGAACGCCATGGAGGTCATGATGATCGGTCGGAAGCGCTGGCGTGCGGCCTCTACCGTGGCGGGGATCAGCGCCTCGCCCGACTGCATCCTTTCGCGGGCGAACTCGACGATCAGGATGGCATTCTTGCCGGTCAGGCCAATGACGGTCAGCAGGCCGACCTGGAAGAACACGCCGTTCTCGTAGCCGCCCAGCCAGGCACCGATCAGCGCGCCCAGCACCCCGATGGGCATGGCCAGCATCACCGCGAAGGGAATGGTCCAGCTTTCATAGAGCGCCGCCAGCGACAGGAAGACCGCGGCCAGCGAAAGCGCATAGAGCAGCGGCGCCTGGTTGCCGGACTGCTTTTCCTCCAGCGACAGGCCGGTCCAGGCGACGTTGAAGCCGGGCGGCAGCTGGCCGGCCAGGCGCTCCATCTCGGCCATGGCCTCGCCCGTGGTGACGCCGGGGGCGGGGCTGCCCTGGATCTGCATCGCGGGCACGCCGTTGTAGCGGTAGATGCCCTGCGCGCCGGTCTTCCAGGACCCCTGCGCGAAGTTCGCGAAGGGCACCAGCCCGTCGGAAGAGTTGCGCACCCGCCACTTGGCGATGTCCGAGGGGGTGGCGCGGCTGTCGGCCTGGCCTTGGACATAGACCTTCTTGATCCGGCCCTGGTCGATGAAGTCGTTCACGTAGGAGCCCGCCCAGGCGATGCCCAGCAGGTTCGACACGTCGGTCGCCGAAACCCCCATCGCGCCGGCCTTGCGCCAGTCGATGTCCAGGTCGAACTGCGCCGCATCCTCAAGCCCGTTCGGGCGCACGCCGGTCACCAGCTTGCTTTGCGCGGCCATGCCCAGCAGCATGTTGCGGGCATTGGTCAGCTCTTCATGGGTCTGGCCGCCGCGTGCCTGAAGATACATGTCGAAGCCCGAGGCATTGCCCAGCTCGGTCACCGCAGGGGGCACGATCGGGAAGACGAAGGCATCCTGGATCTGGCTGAGCGCGCCGAAGGCCCGCCCCGCCACCGCCTTGACCGACAGCGCGGGGTCGGTGCGTTCGGACCAGTCCTTCAGCCGCACGAAGGCCAGTGCCATGTTCTGCCCCTGGCCGGCAAAGCCGAAGCCCGCCACGCCGAAGACCGCCTGCACCGCGTCGGCCTCGTTCTTCAGGAAGTACTGTTCGACCTGATCGACGACCGCCTCGGTGCGTTCCAGCGTGGCGCCGGTGGGGGCCTGGATCATCACGAACATGATGCCCTGATCCTCGTCCGGCAGGAAGCCGGTCGGGGTGCGCAGGAACATCCCCACCATGACGCCGACGATCACCAGATAGATCAGCGCCATGCGGAAGGGCCGTTTCACGATCCCCGCCACGCCGCGCCCGTAGCCGCGTGTCGTCGCCTCGAAACCGCGGTTGAAGAGCCCGAAGAGGCCGCGTTTGGGCCCGTGCCCCTGCTTGAGCAGCGTCGCGCAAAGCGCCGGGGTCAGCGTCAGCGCGACCACCACCGACAGCGCCATGGCCGAGACGATGGTGATGGCGAACTGCTGGTAGATGACGCCGGTCGAGCCGCCGAAGAAGGCCATCGGCACGAAGACCGCCGACAGCACCATGGCGATGCCGATCAGCGCGCCGGTGATCTGGCCCATGGATTTCTTGGTCGCCTCCAGCGGAGAGGAGCCATCCTCGGCCATCACGCGTTCGACGTTCTCGACCACGACGATGGCATCATCGACCAGCAGGCCGATGGCCAGCACCATGGCCAGCATGGTCAGGGTGTTGATGGTAAAGCCCATGGCCGCCATCACCCCGAAGGTGCCCAGCAGCACCACCGGCACCGCCAGCGTCGGGATCAGCGTGGCGCGGAAGTTCTGCAGGAACAGCAGCATCACCAGGAACACCAGCACGATCGCCTCGACCAGCGTGTGCATCACCGATTCAATCGAGATCTCGATGAAGGGGGTGGTGTCGTAGGGGATCACGTAGTCGATGCCCTGCGGGAAGAACTGCGCGAATTCCTTCATCCGCTCGTGCACCCGCTCGGACGTGTCGAGCGCATTGGCCCCGGGGGCGAGGCTGATCGCCATGCCGGTCGCGGGCTGGCCGTTGTAGGTGGCGGTAAAGCTGTAGCCTTCGGAGCCGATCTCGACCTTGGCGACATCGCCCAGCAGCACCAGGCCGCCGTCTTCCTCGGCGCGCAGCACGATCTGGCGGAAATCCTCGGGCGTCTGAAGCAGCGACTGGGCGGTGATCGTGGCATTCAGCATCTGGCCCTCGGGGGCGGGACGATTGCCGAAAGCCCCGGCCGAGATCTGCGCGTTCTCCTCGCTGACGGCGGACACCACATCCGAGGGCGTCAGCTCATAGGCGGTCAGCTTGGCTGGATCGAGCCAGATCCGCATCGCGTATTGCGAGCCGAAGACCTGCACCGATCCGACGCCCTCGATCCGGCTCATGTCGTCGACGAGGTTGGATTGCAGGTAGTCGCCCAGGTCGGTCTCGTCCATCGAGCCGTCGGGCGAGATCAGCGAGATCACCATCAGGAAGCCGGCAGAGGACTTGCGCACGGTGACGCCCTGCTTCTGCACGCTTTCCGGCAGCAGCGATGTCGCCTGAGAAAGCTTGTTCTGCACCTGCACCTGGGCGATGTCCGGATCGGTCCCGGTCTCGAAGGTCAGGGTGATCTGCGTCGTGCCCGCCGAGGAGGCGTTCGAGGACATGTAGCGCATCCCGTCGAGCCCGGTCATCTGCTGTTCGATGACCTGGGTGACGGTATTGGCGACGGTCTGCGCCGAGGCGCCGGGGTAGGTGGCGTTGATGGTGATCGAGGGCGGCGCGATCTGCGGATACTGCGCCACCGGCAGCGTCATGATGGACAGCAGCCCGACGCCCATGATGATGATCGAGATGACCCATGCGAAGATGGGCCGGTCAATGAAGAAGCGTGCCATCGGTTCGCCTTATTTCGAAGCGTCTGCACCGGGCGAGGCCTGGGCCTCGGCATCGGTCTTGCGTTCCTGCGGGACCACCGTCGCGCCGGGGGCGGCGCTTTTCATGCCCGCCACGATGACCCGGTCGCCGGCGGCGACGCCCCCGGTCACCACCCAGTCGCTGCCCTGGTCCTGAAGCACCTTCAGCGGGTGGGGTTCGACCTTGTTCTCGGCGTTCACCACCAGGGCGGTCGGGTTGCCGCGCCGGTCGCGGCTGACGGCCTCCTGGGGCACCAGGAAGACGTTCTCGACCCGGGTCGTCGGCATTTCCACCTGGACATACATGCCCGGCAGCAGCACGCCGTCGGGATTGGGGAACTGCAGCCGCAGCACCACCACGCCGGTCTGTTCATCGACATGGGGCTCGGCGGCGGTCAGCTTGCCGGTCTGCTCATAGGTGCTGCCATCGGCCAGCGTCAGCGCCACATCGGCATCCTCCACCGCCTGCACGCCCTGGCCGCGGCGCCATTGCAGCAGCTCTGCCGCCGACTGGGTCACATCGACCGAAACCACGTCCAGCTTGCGGATCGTGGCCAGCGCGGTGGTCTGGCTGGCGGTCACCAGCGCCCCCTGAGAGACGTCCGACAGGCCGATGCGGCCCGACAGGCGGGCGCGCACCTCGGTATGGTCCAGCTCGATCTGGGCCGAGCGCAGCGCGGCCTCCGCGACGCTGACCTGCGCGCGCGCGGTATCACGCGAAGAGGTCGCCTCGTCCATCGATTGCTGGGTCGACACGCCCCGGTCGCTCAGAGCCGAGACCCGGTCGAAGTCGCGCTCGGCGGCGCGCAGCGTCGCCTGGGCCGAGGTGACGGAGGCCCGCGCCTGGTCCACTGCCGCCTGGTAGGTCGTGGCGTCGATCTTGTAGAGCACCTGGCCCTCGCTCACGTCCGAGCCTTCCTGGAACAGGCGTTCGGTGACGATGCCGTTGACCTGCGGGCGCACCTCGGATTCCGCGAAGGCCCGCACCCGGCCCGGCAGGGTCGAGGTCAGCGTCAGCGATTGCGGCTCAAGGGTTACGACGGTCACGGCGCCGGGCGGCATCTGGCCGCCCTGTTGCGCCTGGGCGGTCGTTCCGGCCAGCAGGGCAAGCGCAAGGGGGAGCGCCCGCAGGGAGGCGAGGCTGAAGTGGGCCATGACCGGCTCCTTCTCGGAGTTGTGAGGGGAAAGCGCTTGGAGCGCGCCCGCGGATGTAATACAAGACTCGGAAGTCTTTTAAATGCTGCGGGAGAAATTTCGCAAGACAATTCACGTACCGGCGAGGAAATGACCGGTCCGGAAGGGAACGGTGATGACGGGGCAGGCAGAGAAGGAAACCGCATCGGTCTGCGGTGCGGCGCGTGGCCGCAAGGGGCGCCCCGTGGTCATGGAAGCCTCCGAGCGGCGGCAGAAGATCCTGGATGCGCTGGACGACCTGTTTCACGAGGTGGGGCTGGCGGGCATGACCATGTCGGCCGTGGCCCGGCGCGCCGGCATGTCGAAGCAGACCCTCTACGGGCTGTTCCAGGACCGCGACAGCCTGTTCGAAGCCTATCTGGAACAGCGTTTCTGCCATGGCGATCCGGAGGCCTGCTGCCTGGACGACGACCGCGACCTGAGCGCGCGGCTGCGCGACATGTTCCGCTTCGATCAGCCCTGCGATGCCTGGGAACTGCCGATCGCGCTGTTCCGCCTGGCGGTGGCCGAGGCGCAGAACCATCCCCGGCTGGCACGGCGCTGCCTGGAGGAGGGACCGCGTTACAAGCAGCAACGCCTGAAATACGAGCTGGAGCGGGCCTGCGCACGCGGCGAGCTGAGCGTGCGCGACACCGATGCCGCCTCGGCGCTGCTGCTGGACATGCTGCATCTGTCGGTGCTGGAAACCCTGATCGACACCCATCACCGCCCGTCCCCCGCCGCCTGGGAGGCCCGTTTCAATCTTGGACTGAGCGTGTTCCTGAAGGGCATCAGCTGATCCGGCACGCGGCGGGCCGGATGTGCCCGTTGTCCCGCACGCATCGCGTGTGCCAGCCCGCCTGACGTGATCCGTTCGCTTCCGGGCGCACCCCGCGCCCTGATGGACCCTGGCCGCCGGCAAGGCCTTGCTAGGATGTCTGGCCCGACATGATCTTTTCAGAGCCAAGAGCCAAGAGCCAAGAGCCAAGAGCCAAGAGCCAAGAGCCAAGAGCCAAGAGCCAAGAGCCAAGAGCCAAGAGCCAAGAGCCAAGAGCCAAGAGCCCGGCGAACTGGTGCGGCAGGTTGAAACCGGATGAACGGCGCCTTGCGAGACAGCGGGTTCGCTGCTTTTTGCCCTGTCCCTGTCCCTGTCCCTGTCCCTGTCCCTGTCCCTGTCCCTGTCCCTGTCCCTGTCCCTGTCCCAGCTTTCTTCTCTGACGCTGCTTCCGCCTTCGGTCCGGATGCAAGTTCCGGCGGCGCCCGGAGGGAGGGGGCCGTCCGTCCCGTGTCTCCCGGCCATTCGTGCCGAAGTGGGGTGTGCGCGCCGCCCTGTTGGGCGGGATCCGGAGCGCCTTGCCCCGTGACGCGGCGCGGGCGACAGCGCCGGGGCGGACATCAGAACAGCTCGACCTGGGGTTCCTCCGGCGTGCCCGGCCCGCCGCCGGCATGGGCGCGGCGCTGGCTGTCCATCACGTAGCCGCCCGACAGGCCCCCCAGAAGGCGCTCCAGCTCGGGCTCGGTCTCGGCCAGCGGAGCTCCGCGTTCCGAGACCGCCCGCAGGGTCTTCAGGCAGCCGATGATCGTTTCGATCTGCTGGCGGATGATATCGCCGTATTGCGCCGTCGCCATGGCCGCGCGGATCGCCTGTTCGACATCCTGCCCGGCCTGCTGGGAATGCTCCACGTCGGCGCGGTTGTTCTCGATCAGCGCGGCATAATCCGTGGCCAGCTGGCGCAGTTTCACCCGCATTGATTCCAGAAGCGTCACCTGGTCCGCCAATCTCTGGCCGATCTCGCCCTTGTGGCGGTCGCGGCTGTCCTGCTTGCGGGCGGCATGGGACTGAACGGTGCCGCGCGCCGATTGCAGCAGCGGTTCCATCCGCAGGGTCATGTTGTGGGTTTCCAGCGCCAGCCCGCGGATCGCCTGTGCGATGACCGAAAAGCCCGCGCCCGCCTCGCCGGCGCGGGCGGCGGCAATGGCGGCATTGATCGACAGGAGGTCGATTTCCTTGGCGATGCGGCTGATCGTGCCCAGCTCCTTGTGCAGTTCGGAAATCGACGTCTCGACCTCCTGCAGGGCATTGGTCGAGGCCGCATATTCCACCTGGATCGACTGGTTGAAGCCGATGGCGGTGTTGATCGCCTCGTCGATCACGGTGCGGTCGTCGGCATGTCCCTCGGCCATGGCGTCGATCTGGGTCAGCTCGGCCAGGGCGGCGCTGTGCTGATGGTTGGCCGAGCTGACCCGGGTTTCGATGTCCATCAGTCGGGTGATGAAATCGGTGCTGGAACGGTTGGTGTCCTCGACCGCGTTCAGGGCCAGCCGTTCGAGGATCTCCATCAGCGCGGCCAGATGGGGCGCCGACAGGCCGACGGCGGGCGGGGGCTGGCGCACAAGGGGAAGGATCCGGGCGCTCTCCTCGGGGGCATCCGGGGGCGCTTCGGGCGGGGCAGGGGCAGGGGGGCGCCCGGTCAGATGCAGGGTCAGGACAGCCGCGACCAGCACCAGCCCGGCCACGGCAAGCGGGGGCAACAGCAATGCGCCCATGCCCGAGAGCGCGGCCAGCATCAGGCCGGCCAGAAGGGTTCGGATCGCCCGCACGCGCATCGCTCAGCCGTTCGGAAGCAGCTTCTTCAGCACGCTTTCCAGCTGGACCGGATCGGCGGGCTTGACCAGCCAGCCGGTGGCGCCGGCGGCCTTGGCCTCCTCGCGGCGGTCCCGCTGGGATTCCGTGGTCAGCACCAGCATCGGGGTAAAGCGGTGCTGGGCCATGGCGCGCAACGCCCGGATCAGCTCTGCGCCGTTCTTGCCGGGCATGTTGAAATCCGTGATCACAAGGTTCGGCCGGCTGCCACCCGAGACGCTGCGCAGCGCCTCCTCGGCGCTGGCGGCCTTCATCACGCCGTAGCCGAACCGGCTGAGCAGCTGTTCCATGCTCATCAGCACCGTCGGGCTGTCATCGACTATCAGGATCGTACTCATCTCTCACTCCGTTTCCTGGGGCCGGGCCGCGGCGAGGAAGCCGCGCCAGTCCTGCGCGTTGCCGATCCCGTCGAGGGCAGGGCGCAGGGCCAGCAGCACCTGCAGCACCGCCAGATGCGCCGAGCCGCAACCCGAGACATCGACGCGCGGCGCCGGCGTGCGGCGCAGCCAGGCCAACAGGTCCTCGGCCTCGGTGATCTCGGCATGGCCGTGCAGCACCGCGCGGTCCTCGGTCAGTTCCAGCGGCATGACAGTACCTCCGACAGGTTCAGGGCCAGCAGGACCGAGCCGTCCCCCAGAAGGGCGGTCCCGGCGAAACAGTTGACGCCGTTCAGGATGCCCTCCATCGGTTTCACGACCGCCTCGATGCCGGCGTGGAAGCGATCCACCACCAGCCCGACCTCGTTTCCGTCGACGCTTACGACCATAATGTTGATTTCCGGTTTCACCTCGCCGGGATCTTCGGGCGGGCAGCCGAACAGGTCGCGCAACCGCAGCAGCGGGATCATCCGCTGGCGCAGCAGGATCGTTTCCTCGTGACGGTGGCGGTGGATTCGGTCGCGGGTCAGGCGCTGGCTCTCGACGATCTGGTCCACCGCCACGCCGTAAAGTCCGCCGCCGACCTCGATCATCATCAACCGCTGCACCGCCATAGACAGCGGCAGGCTGACCCGGACCGTGGTGCCCTGGCCGGTCCGGCTGCTGAGTGCGATGGTCCCGCCGACGCGGCGCACCATGCTGGCCACCACGTCCATGCCCACGCCGCGCCCTGACAGGTCCGAGATCTCGTCCCGGGTCGACAGGCCGGCGCGGAAGATCAGCTGCATCCGCGCCTCCTCGGTCATGGTGTCCAGTTCGGCGGCGTCGATCAGGCCCTTTTCCAGCGCCTTGGCGACCACCCGGTCCAGGTCGATGCCGCGCCCGTCGTCGCCGATCTCGATCACAACGTGATCGTCGCGCTGGCTGGCCGACAGGCGCAAAGTGCCCTCCTCGGGCTTGCCGGCGGCGCGGCGTTCGGCGGGCGTCTCCAGCCCGTGGTCGATCGCGTTGCGGATCAGGTGCACCATCGGGTCGGCCAGTTCCTCGACGATGGCCTTGTCGGCCTCGGTCTCCTCACCGGTGATCTCCAGCCGGATCCGCTTGTCGAGCTTGCGCGCCAGGTCCCGGACCAGCCGGTTGAAGCGGCTCAGCACGGTGCCGACCGGTACCATGCGGATCTGCATCACGGCGGTCTGCAGCGCATCTGCGATGCGGTTGATGGCGTCATGCTGGGCCTTGATTTCGCGTGCGAGGGCGCGGGGGTCCTCCATCTCCTCGGCCTTGCGGATCAGGAAGGGCATGGCGTTCTTGGCGACGATCAGCTCTCCGGCCAGGTTCATCAGCTGGTCGATCCGTTCCGCGTCGACGCGGATCGGCGCGGCCTTGCGGGGGGCGGCCTGGGCCGGGTCCGGCGCCTCTGCGGGGGGCGGTGGCTGCGGCGCGGCCACGGGGGGGCCGGGCAGGGCGGGTGGCGGCGCGCTGAGGCTGTCGGACAGCGCCCGCGCCAGATCGGCCAGCGCTCCGGCAGCACCGGCCTCCCCGGGGTCGAGCGCCGCGAGTTGCCCGGCGATCCCGGCCTGGCCGAGGGCCCTGGCCGCGCGCATCAGCACGGTACGCGCGGTGCCCTGCCGCGCCGGGCGCTGCGCCTCGGGGGCCCCGGCCTCCAGCAGGCGCAGCTGCGAGGTGCAGAGCGCCCGGGCCATGTCGGCCAGCACGGCGCCGGGCCCTTCTGCGGGATGCGGCGGGGGCGCGCGGTCGGGCAGGGCCTCGATCCGGACCTGATCGGCGACATAGAGGAAATGCGCCTCCAGCTCGGCCAGGGGGGCGGTGCTGACCAGCTGGAAGCCCAGCAGTGCGGTGAAAGGATCGAAGGCCTCCGGATCCGGCCAGACCTCGGGCGGCAGGGTCCGGCACCAGCCGCGTCCGGGCGTGGTCATCACCGTCAGCAGCGGGTCGTCGCCGGAATAGAAGACCTCCGGATGCGGCTGGTAGGTGATCAGATGACAGCCGGTGCCGTGACGCAGCGCCTCGGGAACGGCCTCGGGCCAGTCGGTGCGGGGGGAGAGATCGGGCGACAGCACCACCGGCGCCTCCGCCGCCTCGATCAGATGGGCCCGCAATGCCTGCGACAGCGCCTCTCCGACCCCGGCGGCCTCCTCGGTCAGCCCGCCGCTGGTCTCCAGCGCCTCCAGCCATTCGCTCATCTGGTCGAGCATCCGCAGCAGCTGGTCCGCGAGTTCGGCATCGAAGGGGACGTCGCCGGCGCGCACCGCGTCCAGAACGTCCTCTCCGGCATGGACGATGCGGGTGAAGGGCGCGATCTCGAACAGGCCCGAGGCGCCCTTGACGGTGTGCACGGCGCGGAACAGCCCGTCGAGATGTTCGCTGTCCGATGGCGCGGCCTCCAGCGCCAACAGGGCCCTGGAGGCCTGTTCGATCAGGTGCCGGGTCTCCTGGATGAACTGGGTCAGAAGCGGGCTCATGCCGGAACCTCCGGGGCGAGAAGCGCGAGCAGGGCCCGCAGGTCCCCGGGACGCGCCGGTTTCACCAGGTAGTGGTTGGCGCCCGCCGCGAAGGCCTTGTCACTGTCGAGCACCTGCGCCTCGGTGGAGATCATCACCGCCGGCACCTGGCCCAGGGTCTCGCTGCTGCGGGCGGCGGCGATGAAGCGGTAGCCGTCCATCACCGGCATGTTGACGTCGACGAACATCACCTCGACCGGCTGGCCAATGACGCGCTCCAGCGCCTCCATGCCGTTCTCGGCCTCGATGACATCCCAGCCGGCTTCCTCGATCAGGCCGCGGTGGTACATCCGCACGGTGGTCGCATCATCCACCACCAGGGCCAGCGGGCGACGGGGTTCGGATCGGTCTTCGGTCATGACAGGCCCCTCTGGTAGACGATGGCTTGGGGAAACTTCCGGATCGTGAACAGAGAGGAGATCCGGCTCATGCTTTCGGAATGGCCCAGAAACAGGAACCCGCCGGGGTTGAGCGCATCATAGAGCGCATCGGTCGCCATCCGGCGCGAGGTATCGTCGAAGTAGATCAGCATGTTGCGGCAGAAAATGACGTCGTAGTTGCGCAGGCTGCGGGCTTCCTCGGGGTTCGAGAGGTTCATCCGGAACAGATCGACCGCGCCGCGCAGCTCCTCGGAAATGCGGAAGCGGTTGCCGGTCTCGGCGGTGAAATGCTGGGCCAGGACGGCGGGGGGCACATGCTGGACGCTGCGGGCGCCGTACAGCCCGTCGCGGGCGCGGGCCAAGACCTCGGTGTCGATGTCGCAGCCGGCCAGTTCCACGTCGTGCTGCGCCAGGCCGGGCCAGTCGGCGATCAGCGACAGGGCGATGGAATAGGGTTCCTCCCCGGTCGAGCAGGGCAGAGACAGGATGCGGATCGGTCCCTTGCGGCGGCGGCGGATCTCGACCACCTCGTCCAGCACCGGGCCGGTCAGGCAGCGGAACTGGTGCTCTTCCCGAAAGAAGTAGGTCTCGTTCACCGTCATCAGGTTGACGATGTTCTGGAATTCCTTCTGCGAGGCCTCGAAGCGCATCTTGACGAAATAGTCGCGAAAGGAGGGCGCGCCGGTTGCCTCGATCCGCTTGAGGATGCGCTTGTCGACGAAGTAGCGCTTGCTCTCGTCGAACTCGATCCCGGTCTTCTTGTAGAAATATTCCCGGAACAGGCCGAAATCCTCGGCGCTGAGGGCGGTGACGCTCATCGTGGCCCCTCCGCGTCGAGGGCGCGGATGCGGCGGATCACCAAATCGGCGGCAAAGCCGATGTAGGGTTCGGCGGCAAAACGGGTGCGCGCCGCCTCCAGTGCCGGCAGATGCGCGGGGGTGCCGATCTCGGCCAGCCGGTCGATGGCGACGCCGGCCACGTTCACATGGGTCTCGCGCAGCAGCAGGTCGTGCAGCCAGTGCGGCGCCTCCGGGTGCGGCAGCAGGCGCAGCACGTCCACCGCCATGATCCGCATGTCGGGATCGGGATCGCTCAGCAGGTCGGCCATGTGCAGCGCCACCTCCTGCGAAAGCTGCTGCAGGGCGGTCACCGCCTCATTGCGCCGCCCGGCATCGTCCTGGCGCAGCATGGCGATCAGCGTCGCGGTGACCCGGGCGCCGCCGAAGCCGGTCAGCGTGTCCAGCAGCGCCCGGCGCACCGCCGGATCCTCCTCGCGTTCCAGCTGACGGATCAGCGCCGCCTCGGCCTCGGGCACGCCGATCAGGTCGCGCGCGGCCTGGCGGCGGGCATAGGCGGTGCCCTCGGCCAGGGCCTTCAGAATGGCGCTGCGGCTGGGCTTGCGCCGGGGATGCGACGGCTCGGACGGAGAGGAAATCAGCGGCATCAGGGGGTCCTTTCGGCGGCGGTCTGGGACCAGCGCAGGATCTGATCCGCGATGCGGTAGGACGGCAGCACCTTGGTGGCGCCGTCGCGGGCGATCAGCTGTTCCGGCATGCCGAAAACGGCCGCGGTTTCCGCCGATTCCGCGATGGTGCGGCCGCCGCCGTCATGCAGGGCGGCCATTTCCGCCGCGCCGTCATTGCCCATGCCGGTCAGCATCACCGCCAGCATCCGGTCGGCTGCCACGTGATCCAGCGCCGAGGCCACCAGGCGGGAGACGCTGGGATGCCAGACGTAGCGGTCATCGGCGGCGACCGGGTGTACGGCCAGGCCCATGCCGCGCGGCCTGAGTTCCAGGTCGGCGCCACCGGTGGCGATATAGGCAGTCCCGGGTTCCAGCAGCTGGGCCGAGGTCACTTCGGTCACCCGCAGCGCGCAGGAGTCGTTCAGCCGCTGCGAGAAGATGCGGGTGAACCGTTCCGGCATGTGCTGGGCGACGACGATGGGGATCGGGAAATCCACGGGCAGCGCCTCCAGGATGGCGCCCACGGTCTTCGGCCCGCCGGTCGAACTGCCGATCAGCAGAACATCCGCCGGCGCATGGCGGCGCAGCGCCCGGCGCGGCGGCGGAGCTGCGGCAGGGCGGGGCCGGGGCGGAGGAGGGGCCGGTGCTCTCCGCACCGGGCGCATCCCCATCGCCGCTCGGACCTTGGCGCGCAGCTCGTCGAAGACCCGATCGAGGTTCAGCGACACCGTGCCGCCGGGCTTGGCGACGAAATCCACCGCCCCCAGCTCCAGCGCCTCGAAAGTGGCCAGCGCCCCCTTCTCGGTCAGCGATGAGACCATGATGACCTTGGCGTCGCAGTCCTCGGTCAGGTGGGCAAGGCAGGTCAGCCCGTCCATCTTCGGCATGTTGATATCGAGCGTGATGACGTCCGGCTGGAATTCCCGCGCCTTTTCAAGTGCATCCTCGCCGTCCCGGGCGGTCATCAGCTCGATCTCGGGGTCCTCGGCGAAGCATTGCTGCAGCACCCGGCGCATCAGGGCGGAATCGTCGACGATCAGCAGTTTCATCTCCGGTCCTCCCGATCCGCTCAGGGCAGGGTCGCTTCGGCGCGCAGGGCTTCCAGCTCGGCGTCGTCCGCCATCAGCGCCCGGGCATCGAGGACCAGCACCATGCGGGCGCCGTTCTGCAGGCTGGCCACGCGCCCGACCAGCCGGTCCGCCTCCTTCGACAGCCGGGGCGAGGGTTCCATGGCACTGGCGGGCACGCGCAGCACCTCGGCGACGCTGTCGACGATGTAGCCGGTGCGGATGCCGTCGACGTTCAGCACCAGGATGCGCTGACGGTCGCCACGCTCGGTCGGGGCGATGCCGAAGCGGCGGCGCATCTCGACCACCGGCAGGACCATGCCGCGCAGATTGATGATCCCCTCCACCGTCTCGGGCGCCTTCGGGACGCGGGCCAGGGTCTCGGGGACGCGGATGATCTCCTGAACGGAATGGATGTCGACCCCGAATTCCTGGGTGTCGAGCTGGTAGACCACCAGCTGGGTCTCCTCGGTTTCGCCCGTGTTCATGACGGTTTCCTCCTCTCCGGGGTCCGAGCCGGCCTCCCGCGTGCCCTGGGCCAGGGCGGCGACGTCGCGCAGCGTTGGCAGGTCGAAAAGTGCGCTTCCCGAGAGAACCGAGACCAGCCGCTGGCCGCCGTCGAGCTGGCAGACCGCCTCGATCTCCTGGCGTTCGGCCCCCCGCAGCACGCCCGGCAGCGGATCGCGGGCCGAAGCGGGGACCCGCAGCACCTCGCGGACCTGGTCGACCACCACGCCGACGCGCAGGTCCTCCTCCGCGCTCTGGCCCAGGCGCAGCACCACCACGCGGTTGCTGTCGCTGCGCGATCCCGCCGCCAACCCGAAGATGCCGCGCAGCGACACCAGCGGCAGCAGCCGGTCGCGCAGCGTGATCAGCCCCAGCACATGGGGCGCGTTGCGCGGCACGACCGAGATCTTTTCGGGCACGCGGACGATCTCGTCGACGCTGTCGATCGGGAAGGCATATTCCTCTTGGGCGATCATCAGGCTGACCAGCTGGACGGTGTCGTCCTCCGCCTCGTTCACGGGCGGCGGCTGGACCGCAGCGAGGGCCGCGACACGGGCCGGATCGCCCCGCGCCTCGGCCTCGGGGAATTGCTGTGCGATCACCAGGGCGGGGTCGAGGATCTGGATCAGCTCGGTGTCGTCATGGCTTTTCACCACGCCGGTCAGCATGTCGACCTGTACCGCCCTGTCGACCTGACGTGCCGGTTCGATCTGCGCCTCGGAGACATTGGTGACGCGGGCCACGCGATCCACCAGCAGGCCCACCGACTGGCCGGCATTCACCACGATCACGCGGGAGGCTTCCTCCGGGGCCTGGACCGGAAGGCCGAGCGCGCCGCGCAGATCAACCACCGGCAGCACCACGCCGCGCAGGTTGGCCAGCCCGATCAGCGCCGGCGGAGTCATCGGCACGGCCACGGTATCGGGGACGCGGATGATCTCCTGCACCATGTCGATGGGGAAGGCAAAGCACTCTCCGCGCAGGAAGAATGTCACGTATTGGCGGGTGGCCTGATCCTCTGCCTCCTCGGTCAGCGCGGCGGCGGGATCCTCTTCCAGCACGTCATCGGTCAGGGTCATGGGTCGTCCTCCTGCCTGGGCGGGGTCCGCGGGACCGGAGCCTCACGCGCTCTGAAGTTCGTCGGCGATGGCCGCGATGCTGTCGATGGTGGTGGCCAATTCCTCTCCGCCGTTGCTTTGCTGACGGGCGGCGGCGGCGGCCTGTTCGGCGGCGGTGCGCGCCTGTTCGGCGGCCGAGGCGATCTGCTCCATCCCGCGCTTGGCATCGGCGACGGCGCGGGTGATTTCCAGGCAGGCGTTCTGGATCTCCTGGTTGCCGCCGATCACCGAAGTCATGTCGCTGGCCACGGTGACCAGCTGGGTGGTGGTGACCGTGGCGCGCTCGACCTCGGCCAGAGAGGCCTCGGCCGTGGCCAGAAGATCCGAGCGCACCACCCCGATCTGGTCCTGGATGCCCTTCACCATGTCCTTGATCTGCTCGGCATTGACGGCAGCGTCATTGGCCAGGTTCTGGATGTCGGTCGAGACCACGGCAAAGCCCTTGCCGTATTCGCCCGCCCGTGCGGCCTCCACCGCGCCGTTCACCGCCAGCATGCTGGTCTGGATCGCCACATTGGCGATGGCATCGACGATCTTGTCGATCTTGCGGCTGATCAGCTCCAGCTCCTGGATCTCCTCGACGGATTTCTGCGCCGCATCCATTGCGCCGGAAATGCCGGTGATCATCGCGTCGATGCTGGCCTTGTTGCTTTCCAGCAGCGTGCGGATCGCCTCGCCCTTCTCCAGCGCGGCAGAGGAACGCGATTCCGCGAGCGCCGAGTTGGTCTCGATCTGGCCAATGCCGGCGACGCCCTGTTCCACCGCTGCCGACTGCGCCGAGGCGGTATCGGCGATCTCGCGGATGGCGCCCATGATCTGGCTGCTGGCGCGGTTGAGCTCCTGGATGGAGGCGGAAAGTTCCTCGGCGGCGGCGGCGACCTCCTCGGAGGACTTGGCAATGTCGGTGGAGGTCTTCAGCTCGTCCGAGAGATCGTCCAGTTCGGCGGCGGCGCGCTCGGCCTCGGCCAGGGCCTGGGCCTGCATGTCCACCGCCTTGCGGGCCTGCTGGGCGCCTGCGGACTGTTCCTCGGCGGCGGCGGCCACCTCCTCGGCGCCCTTCTGGGCCTGGGCGGCGGCGGTGCCCATCTCCAGCGCGGCCTCTGCCAGTTCGCGCGCGCCGACCATGATCTCCGTCATGTCGGCCTTGATCTCGTCCAGCTGGGCGGTGACGCGGCGGCCCTTCTCGACCTCGGTCGCGGCGGCCTCCGCCGACTGGCGCACCCCGTCCGAGATCTGCTGCGCGCCGGTCTGGATCTGGCGGATCAGCGTGTCGATGTTGGTGGCGTTCTTCTCCGAAGCCTCGGCCAGGGTGCGCACCGTGTCGGCGACCACGGCGAACCCCTTGCCGTGCTTGCCGGCCCGCGCCGCCTCGATCGCGGCATTCAGCGCCAGCAGGTTGGTCTGGTCGGCGATCCGGATCACCTGGTTGACGGCCTCGATGATGCCCTTGGCCTGGCTTTCCAGCTCTTCCATCTTCATGACCGAGGCCGACTGCCGGCGCGAGGCCCGGCCGACGTTGTCGATCATCAGGGCGACGCTGGTATTGGTTTCCTCCAGCAAGGCCTGAAGCTTCTGGGTGGTATCGCGTGAGGTCTCCGCCATCTCCCGCTGCAGGCCGACCCGGCGGCTGATCTGGGTCATCGCGGCGGCGCTTTCCTCGCTCGCCGAGGCGGCCTCCTCGGCGCCGCTGGCAATCTGCTGCATCGCCTGGGACAGTTCCTCGGTTGCGGCGCTGGCCTGCGAGACCCCGGTGTTGAGATCGGCCGAGGCCCCTGCGATGCGTTCGGCGGCCTGCTGCTGGCGGGCCAGGGTGCGGGCGCGCTGGCGCTTCTGGTCGGCGGCGGCGCGGGGGCGGCGGTCGCTTGCGGCGGCCTGGAAATCGGCATCCAGGGCCTCCTCGCGGGGGGCGGGGGTGGTGGAATTCTGCTTCTTCACAAGAGCCATGTGATCGTTCTCCCGGGGCGTTGGCCGGCATGCCGGAACGCCAGGAGCGACCCGACGGATGCGGCGCCTTGGCGTCGCAGCAGGAGATAAGACCGGGACCTTAATCAGTGGTTGAGACCCGCCGGGAAGATCCGGAAGACGCGAGGGATCTGCCCGGCGGGGGCCCCGGGGGAAGGCGCCGGCTTCAGGGGCCGGTGCAGAGCGTGGCGCGCGACAGCACCGGCTGGCCGGCCTCGGCCATGAAGGCGCGCAGGCCCAGCTCGTCCAGCATCAGGATGCGGTAGCAGGGATTGCCGCCGGTCCAGTCCGGCGTCGGGCTGTCGAGGTCGGTGATGAAGCGGTGCGAACAGGCCTGACCCGAGCTGTAGGAGATTCCTTCCGGAGAGGTGCCCGCCATCGGGATGTGGATATGGCCGAAGACGATATGGCGCACGCCGGGGCCATGGGCGGCCAGCCGGGCGATCAGGCGCCCCTCGTCATGCAGGGAAATGTCGCGGAAATGCCGGATGCCGTCGCCGATCGGGGGATGATGCACGAAGACGGTGACCGGCAGCGCTCCGGCGCCGCGCAGCGCATCGTCGAGGAACTCCATCCGGTCGGCGTCGAAGATCCCGCCGATGACGCCCGCGCCGTGGGTATCAAGGAAGATCAGCCGCCCGAAGGGCGTGTCGCGCCAGTCCTGGACATAGCCGTTGGCATCCAGCGGATGCTTGGGGAAGGCGGCGATGAAATTCGGCCGGTCGTCGTGGTTGCCCAGCAGCAGCTGCACCGGGAAGGGCAGGTCCGCAAGCAGGTCGCGCAGCAGGGCATAGGCCTCGGGGTCGCCGTGGTTGCACAGGTCCCCGGTGATCACCAGCAGGTCGGCATCGCCGTGCCTTGCGGTGATGTCGGCCAGGGCGGCGCGCAGCTGCGCCTCCGGGTCCATGTGGTAGGCGGGGCTGCCCGGGGGCATCAGGTGGGTGTCGGTCAGCTGGATGATCTTCATGGTGTCCTCGAAACGGCAAGGGATGCGGAAGGGCCCCCTCCCGCATCCCGGTCAGGGCCTTGGCCCCGGGCTCAGTTCATCAGGCCGTTGGTCGCTTCGACCATCTGCGCGAGCCCGTCTTCGGGAGAGACCTCGCCGCGCATGACGGTGCCGATGATGTCGCGCTGCGTGCGCCAGATCCGGACCGAGTCACCGCCCGGATAGCCCGCCCAGGGCAGGGACTTGTCGGCCTGAAGGGAGGCGGTCTTCACGTTCGGATGCTCGGCGTAGTAGGGCGCGAGGTAGTCGGCGCCGGTGGCGTTCTTGTTGGTCGGCAGGTAGCCGGTGATGCGCACGATGACGTTCTGCGCCTCGGGGCCGGTGATCCATTTCAGGTACTTCCAGGCGGCGGCCTGCTTGTCCTTGTCCTGGGTCAGGATCACGGCAGAGTTGCCACCCGTCGGCACGCCGCCCTTGGCCTTGTCATCCAGCGGGAAGGTCGCGGTGGTCAGCTGGAACCGATCGCCGACCAGCCCTTCGATGGTCTGCACATGGGCGGGGGTCGAGACCATGAAGCCGGTCTTGCCGGCGCCGAACTGCTGACGCGCCTGATCCCAGTCCAGCGTCGGGGCGCCGGCCTCGGTCACCATCTGGCGGATCATCTTCAGCGCGTTCAGGCCGATCTCGTTGTCGAAGGCGACCTTGCCGGTCTTTTCGTCGACCAGCTTACCGCCCTGTTCGAAGATCAGCGCCTGCCACAGCCAGTCATCGGGCCAGCCGGCGATGTCATAGGCCATGCCGGCGACATCGGGGTGCATCTCGTGGATCTTCTTGCCGAGGGCGATGAGGCCCGGCATCGTGTCGGGCATATGGGCGGGATCGGCGCCCGCTTCCTTCACCAGATCGGCGTTGATGTAGAGGATCGGCGAGGAGGCATTGACCGGCAGGCCGTACTGCTTGCCGTCGATCTGGCCAAGCGCCGCCATGTTGGGCGTGTAGTTGGCATCCAGGAAAGCCTGGCCACCATCGGCCTGAATGAACGGCCCCAGATCGGTGATCTGGCCGCGCGGTGCCAGCGTGTGCACCAGCTCGGCCGTCAGGTTGTAGCCCGAGAAGTAGACATCCGGCAGCTCGCCCGTCACGGCCGAGCGCAGCACCTGCGCCTGGCCGTCGGTGTAGTTGGCGGCGGGCGCCAGGAAGTTGATCTTCACGCCGGGATTGTTCTTTTCGAACTCTTCCGCCAGCGGCTGATGGAACTTGGTGAAGCCGGGCATGTTGTAGAGGACGTTCAGGGTGACGTCCTTGGCCATGGCGGGAACGGCAAGGCCCATCAGGGCGACGCCCGCGCTCAGGCCGCGCAGCAGGGAACGACGGTTCGGTTTCATCGTGATCTCCGGGGTTTGCAGGGAGGTTGCGAAAGGCGGCGTCACTTGACGCCGGTCATGGTGATGCCCGCGATGAATTGCTTGCGGGCCAGGAGGAAGCAGATGACGATGGGCGCCGTGATCAGCGTGGCGCCCGCCATCAGCGCGCCGTAGTTGGCGCCGGTTTCCGCGTCTGAGAAGAACAGCATCCCCAGCGGCGGCGGCGCGAGCTCGGTCTTGGTGACGACGATCATCGGCCAGTAGAGGTCGTTCCAGTGCGCCACGATCGAGAAGACCGCGAAGGCGGCCAGTGCGGGCAGCGAGGCGCGCAGCACCAGGCCCCAGCAGATCTCCATCTCGGAGAAGCCATCCATGCGGGCGGCTTCCAGGATCTCGTCGGGGTAGGAGCGGAAGGACTGGTAGAACAGGAAGATCGCGAAGACCGACAGGAAGAACGGCGCCATCATCGCGAAATAGGTGTTGAGCATATGCGTCTTGGCCAGCCCCACGAAAAGCGGCAGCGCGAGGGCCTGCATCGGCACGCAAAGCGCGGCAATGACCATCGACAGCAGGATCCGGCGGCCCGGAAAGCGCAGCTTGGCCAGCGCATAGGCGCAGGGCACGGCGGTTGCGACCTGCACGATCAGGATGCCGCCGCAGACGATCACCCCGTTCAGCATGAAGCGCGCCATGGGCACGGAGGTCGCAGCCTGGGTGAAGTTCTCGACCCCGGCGAAATGCTTCGGGATCGGCCAGAGCGAGATGTCGAAGACCTCGGCCGGGGGGCGGATCGCGGTCAGGCCCATCCAGTAGAAGGGCAGCAGCATCACCACGGCGCCAAGCGCCAGCACAAGATGGGGCAGGTATCGGCGCAGCATCAGTAATGCACCTTCTTTTCAAGCTTCAGCGTCTGCCCGATGGACAGCACCAGCACGATGGCGAGGAAGATCAGCGTCAGCGCCGCCGCATAGCCGGTGTTGGAATAGTCGAACCCTTCGAGGTAGAGCGCATAGAGCAGCGTTTCCGATCCGGCGCGGCCCTTGGTCAGCACGGCGACGGTCTCGAAGACCTTGAAGGCGGTGATCGAGGTGGTGACGGTGACGAACATCGTCGTCGGCCCCAGCATCGGCCAGGTCACGGTCAGGAAGCGGTCGATGGGGGATTTCGCGCCGTCCAGCCGGGCGGCCTCCAGCAGGTCCTTCGGGATCGCGGTCAGCCCCGCGAGGAACAGCACCATGTTGAAGCCCACCACCTGCCAGGTGCCGATCAGCGCCAGCGTCGGGATCAGCAGCTTCGGGTTCCCGAGGAAGGAAACCGGATCGAAGCCCAGGAAGGTGATCGCGGCATTGACCGGGCCCAGCGTCGGGTGCAGCAGGAACTGCCAGACGGTCGCCATGGCGACCAGCGTGGCGGTCACGGGCAGGAAATAGGCGAATTCCCAGAACCCCCGCGTGCGCTTGCGCCCATGCACCAGAAGCGCCACGCCAAGCCCGAGGAAGATCCCGCAGGGGATGACGATCGCGGCATAAAGGACCGTGTTGCGCAGCGCCCGCAGGAAGACCGGATCGGCGAAGGCATGGGCAAAGTTTTCCAGCCCGATGAAGTGCCAGTTCAGCGCGCCCAGCCGGTAATCGGTCAGCGAGAAGCCCCCCAGCACCAGCAGCGGGACGATGTAGATCGCCAGCAGCAGCAGGCCGGCGGGCAGGGCAAAGAGGATCCCCTTGCGCAGGCGGCGGTCCTCAAGGCTGCGGGGACGGGCGGCGGGGGCCATGTCGGCCATGTCGGTCACGCTCATGCGGCGACCCGTTCGCGCCGGGTGACGCTGGCGCGGCGGCCCTCGGCGTCGAAAAGATGCGCGGCCTCGCCGTTCATCGCCAGGTGCAGGCGCTGGCCTTCGGCGGGGGCGGGGTGCAGGGTCGGCTGGCGCAGGGTCAGGCGCAGATCCTCGCCGCCCTCGACCCGGGCCCCGATGTAGCGATCGGCGCCGTGGGTTTCGCAGCGCAGCACCTGCACCGGCAGGCCCTGTTCGGCGATCCGCAGATCCTCGGAGCGCAGGCCCAGGGTCAGCGGCCCGCGTGCCGGGGTCGACAGCCCGGTATCGGTGCCGAAAAGATGCACGCGGCCCTCGGCATCGGCCTCGGCGGGCAGCAGGTTGATGGTGGGCGACCCGATGAAGCGCGCCACCGTCAGGGTGGCGGGGCTGTGATACAGCTCATCCGGGGTGCCCAGCTGTTCGATCCGGCCCTCCGACATCAGCGCGATGCGGTCGGACATGGTCATCGCCTCGATCTGGTCGTGGGTCACGTAGATGAAGGTCGCGCCCAGCCGCTTGTGCAGCGCCGCCAGCTCCTCTCGCATATGGGCGCGCAGCTTGGCATCGAGGTTGGAAAGCGGCTCGTCCATCAGGAAGGCGGCCGGGTTGCGCACCAGCGCGCGGGCCAGCGCCACCCGCTGCCGCTGGCCACCCGACAGCTGCGCGGGCTTGCGATCCAGCAGGGCGGTGATCTGAAGCGTCTCTGCGGCGTCTTCCACCGCGCGGGCGATCTCGCTCCGCAGGGCGGCGGGGGTCAGCAGGCGCCCGATCAGCGGCAGGCGCTGCGCCAGCGTCATCTGGCGCATCCGCAGCGGCGTCGCGATGTTCTGGCGCACGCTCATGTGCGGATAGAGCGCGTAGCTCTGGAACACCATCGCCAGGTTGCGATCGCTCGGGTCGGCTTCGGTCACGTCCTGCCCGTCGATGGCGACGCGGCCGCGGTCGGGGCTTTCCAGCCCGGCGATCATCCGCAGCAGGGTCGATTTCCCGCAGCCCGACATGCCCACGAGCGAGACGAACTCGCCGGGGTTCACGCTCAGGTCGATGCCCCGGAGGACGGGCGTGGCGCCAAAGCTCTTGTCGAGCCCGGTCAGGGTAAGGGAACGGGCCATGGGGCCTCCTGCGGATGTCTTCACCCGCAGGGCTTTGGCGCCCGATGGTAAAGGTCCGGCGACAGGGACATGAAAGTTTCATGGCGCCGGGGCCGGACCTTGGGGCAGGGGCGGCGGATCAGACGATCTGGTTGACCAGCGCCGTCTCTCCGGCCCAGAGCCGGTCGAGGTTGCGCACCAGAAGATCGACCACATTGGCCTCGTAGCGCCGGGTTTCCCCCGCCGCATGAGAGGTCAGAACGACGTTCTTCATGGACCAGAGCGGGCTGTCGGCGGGCAGCGGCTCGGTCGCGGTGACGTCCAGCCCGGCGCCGGCGATCCGGCCTTCGTTCAGTGCCGCGATCAGCGCCGGTTCATCGACGCAGCCGCCGCGCGCCACGTTGACCAGCAGCGCGGTGGGCTTCATCGCCGCAAGGGCGGCGGGGCCGATCAGCCCGGCGGTCTCCTCGGTCAGCGGGCAGCTGAGGACCACCACGTCGGCCTCGGGCAAAAGCTGGGGCAGGTCGGCCAGCCCATGCACCGCATCGGCATGGCCTGCCCCCTTCGTGGGATCGCGGCGCACCCCGATCACCCGCATGTCGAAGGCCCGGGCCAGCCGGGCGATGCGGTCGCCGATGCCGCCGGTCCCGACGATGACCATGGTCTTGCCGGGCAGCTCGTCCTCGCGGATCGCGGCATCGGGGATCTCGGGGCGCCAGTAGCCCCGGGTCTGGTTGTCGCGCGCCAGCGCCAGCTGCCGGGTCAGCGACAGCAGCAGCCCGAGCGCATGTTCTGAGACCGCGTTGACATTCACCCCCTGACCCGAGGCCAGCCGGATGCCGCGCGCCGCCAGCGCATCGCGGTCGTACTGGTTGGTGCCCGAGCTGACCGACTGGATGAAGCGCAGCCTCGGCGCCAGCGCCAGCAGCTCGTTTTTCCAGAAGCCCGAGGCGACCAGCACATCGGCTTCCGGCAGGGCCTCGGCCAGGGCCTCGCGGGTGGTGACCTGCCGGCTGGTGATGCCGAGGCCCCGGGCATCGAAGACCGGTTTCATGTCGTAGGCGTTGTGGGCAAAGAGGATCTTCAGGCTGTCGCGGGGCGGCAGCGGGGCAGTCTGGGTCATCGGGTCTGTCCTGTCGGTCTGGGGGGCCGGGCGCGCCGGCTGTCCGGGGCCAGACTAGGGGTTGTGAGGCGCAGGGAAAGCCCGTCCGTGCCCGGCAGGGCCTGCGGGGCGGGGGGCGCGTCCGGCAAACCCGGTTCCGGGGCCCGGAAAACGGGCGCTTGCGCGGGGCGGTGCGCCTTTACCCGATCTACAGGGACTGCGGCTAAGCCGGGGGCGCACTGCCTTAGAAAGAGGACCCTTGATGGCAAATGCCCATGCGCCCCGTATCGACGCCCCGCCGCCCTGCGATCCCGACACGCTGGTCCGGCGCGCCCGGCTGACCCCGATGACCGATGGCGGCCTGCGCACCGCGGACCTGCTGGAGCAGGCGCTGGAGCGCGATCCCCGCCATCATGAGGCGCAGATCCTGAGGGAGCGTCTGCACCAGATGACCGTGCCGCGCTGGCATTTCCCGATGCTGGCCGATGCGGTGCGCAACCGGGCCTATGCAGAGGCGATCGCCGCCAGGGTGCGGCCCGGGGACATCGTTCTGGACATCGGCTGTGGGGCCGGGCTGACGGCGATGCTGGCGGCGCGGGCGGGGGCGCGCCATGTCTACAGCTGCGAACAGACGCCGCTGATCGCCCGGGCGGCCGAGGCGGTGATCGCGGCCAACGGGCTGTCGGACCGCATCACGGTGATCCCGAAGATGTCCCATGCGCTGATCCTCGGTGAGGACCTGCCCGAACCCGCCGACGTGGTGATCTCTGAGATCGTCGATACCGTGCTGCTGGGCGAGGGGGCGCTGGCGACGCTGGTCCATGCCATGAGGGCGCTGGCCCGTCCGGGCGCGCGCACGGTGCCGGACTGGGGCGGGCTGACCGCGCAGCCGGTGCAGGGGGGCGCATTGTGGGACCTGTGGCGGCCCGCCCGGGCCGAGGGGTTCGACCTATCCGCCTTTCACGGCTTTGCCGGGCTGGCCCGGCTGACCCCGAACGATCTTGCGGCGACGGCGCTCAGGCCTCTGGCCCCGCCGCAGGCGCTGTTCACCTTCGATTTCACCCGGCCCGACCTGGCCGCCGGGCGCTGCGACACCGCGCTGACCTGCACGCAGGCCGGCCTGGCCCACGCGGTTCTGGTGTCCTTCACCCTGCAGCTGGCCGAGGGGATCGTGCTGGGCAATGGCCTGGAAGACGGCGGCCACTGGGGCCGCACGGCCTTCCTGCTGCGCCGCCCGATGCCGGTGGTGCCGGGCAGCGCCCTGCGCATCTGCGCGCAGCACGACGCCGCGCAGCTGAGCCTTCTGGTAGAGGAAGAGGGCGGCGCGAGCGGTCCGGTGGCCTGTCCGTCGCCCCGCGCGGCGGCCCGGGCCTGACCCCGGGCCTGCCGGATCAGGTCCAGTCGTCGCTGTCGTCGAAGCCGCCGGCGTCATCGAAGCCGGTGCTGTCGAAACCGGTATTGTCGAATTGCGGAGCCTGGTTGGCGGCTGCGCCCGTGGGATCCTGAAGGATCTCCTCGCGTTCGACGATGACTTCCTCGGGTCCGCCGAAGCCGCCCAGCCCGCCATGGTGGCCGAACATGCTGCCGACGACCTCGCCCAGCATCACGCCGCCGGCGACGCCAAGCGCGGTCTGCGCGGCGCCGCCCAGGAAGCTGCGCTGCTGCGGGGCCTGCTGGGGTTGCTGCTGCCAACCGGTGGCCGCGGGGGCGGCAGCCGGTGCGGCCCCGCCGCGCGGCACCGAAGGCACGGCGCCGTAGCTGCGCGGCGCGGGCTCTTCGCGCGGGCCGGCCCCGAACAGGCCGGACAGGAAGGAGCCGGTGCCGCGATTGTCGGACTGGCGGGCGGCGGCCAGGTCGGCCTCGGCCTGGCGCAGCTTTTCTTCGGCCAGCTTCAGCGCATGTTCCTGGGTGATCACGGTCTGGGCCAGGTAATAAAGCGCACCGGGATGGCGCGCGGCCTGCTCTGAAATGAAACGCTCTGCCTCGCCGTCACGGGCGGGGAAGCGGCGCTCCACCTCGGCAAGCTTGTCGAACAGGGTCTGGATGGCGGTCTTGTCGTTGGTGTCCATGTCACTCTCCTTCGGACCGGCCCCGCAGGGCGGAAAAGCCGGTCGTCCAGAGCATTTAGACAGCCCCGGCGCAGATCAAAGACGGGACGGCTACACGATTGCGAGATCCCGGAGCGCCAGCGCTGCGGTCCGGGACCGGGGACGGCTCAGCCGCCCCAGCTGCGCTCCAGCGTGGCGATCCAGTTGCCATGGGCGATCTTGGTCAGCTCGGCCTCGTCGTAGCCGGCCTGACGCAGCGCCTCCAGCAGCAGCTGCACGCCCGAGACGTCCTGCATTTGTCGCGACATGAAGGTGCCGTCGAAATCCGAGCCGAGCGCGACGTGGTCGATGCCGACCCGTTCGACCAGATAGTCGATATGGCGCACCATGACCTCCATCCCCATGTCGGGATCGCGGATCCCCTCGGGGTGCAGGAAGCGGACGCCGAAGTTCAGCCCGATCAGACCGCCGGTGTCGCGGATCGCATCCAGCTGGCGGTCGGTGGCATTGCGGCTGTGCGGGCAGATCGCGAAGGCATTGGAATGCGAGGCGACCAGCGGCGCATCCGAGAGCTTGGCGATGTCCCAGAAGCCGGCCTCGTTCATGTGCGACAGGTCGATCATGATGCGCAGCTCGTTGCAGAGCCGGACCAGATCGCGGCCCGCATCGGAAAGGCCGGGGCCGAAATCGGGGCCATGGTTCATCACGAAGGGCACGCCATGAGCGAATTGGTTCGGGCGGCTCCAGACCGGGCCGAGGGTGCGCAGACCGGCTGCGTGCAGTACGTGCAGCAGATCCAGATCGCGGGTCGCGGCCTCGATCCCCTCGATGTGGAAGACGGCGGCAAAGCGTCCCTCGGCCATGGCGGCGCGGATCTCGGCGGCGCTGCGGCACAGCGCGACGGCGCCATCAGAGCGGCGCACGATACGTTGCAGCAGCGCGGCTTGCGCGATGGTCTGCTCCAGCGCCGAAGCCTGCGGCACCGGCGGCAGGTCGCCATTGGCATCCAGCGTCGTGTCCTCGGTGCTGACCCAGATCGCGCAAAGCCCCCCGGCAAAGCCTGCGGCCTGGGCGCGCGGCAGGTCGATCTGCATTCCCGGCGCGCCGGTCAGGAAGCGGTGCTCGGCGCCGTCGCGCTGGTGCAGGAGTTTCGACAGGACGTCGTTGTGGCCGTCGAAGACGGGGATCTGCGGGCTCACAGCGCCACCTCGTGGATCTCGGCATGGGTGGCGACGAAGGCGCGGCCCTCGGGCGTGACCCAGCCGCGGAACATGCCGGCGGTGTTGAAGGGGGCGCTGACCTGACCCGTGGCATCGATCGCCACCAGCCCGGCGCCGATGATCCCGGTGGTCTGTGAAGAGCCCGCCAAATCGACATGCACGACATGTTCGGCGGCCTGGGGCAGAGTTTCGCCCAGATAGGCGATGCGGGCGGCGATCTCGTGACCAACCACGTGGCGGATGAAGAATTCGCCCTTGCCGGTGCCCGAGACCGCGCAGACGCCATCGCGGGCATAGGTGCCCGCCCCGATCACCGGGCTGTCACCGACGCGGCCCGCGGGCTTGTTGGTATAGCCCCCGGTCGAGGTCGCGGCGGCCAGGTGCCCGGCCTGATCCAGCGCCACGGCGCCGACGGTGCCGTGCTTTTCGTTCTCGGTCGCCTCGGTCCCGGCGGCGGCATGGGCCTTCATCGCGGCCAGCGCCTCGATCCGCTTGGCGGTGGTGAAATAGCCCTGTTCCATCACCGGCAGACCGGCGCTTTCGGCAAAGGCATCGGCGGCGGCGCCGGTCAGGAAGACCGCGCGACCGTCCTTCATCAGCGCATGGGCGGCGCGCACCGGGTTGCGGATGCCGCGCGCGGCGCTGACCGCACCGGCCTCAAGCGTGGCGCCGTCCATGATCGAGGCGTCAAGCTCGTGCTCGCCGTTCTCGTTCAGCGCGGCGCCGTGACCGGCGTTGAAATGCGCGCTGTCCTCCATGACGACGACGGCGGCCTCGACCGCATCGACGGCGCTGCCGCCCGCCTTTAGAACCGCCCAGCCCGCCGCAAGGGAACGGCCCAGATCCTGCCGGGCTTCGGCCCAGTCTTCGGCGCTCATGCTGTCGAGGGGCAGAACGCCGCAACCACCGTGAATCGCAAGTGCAATCGTCATCTTGGTTTCCTGTCGTCACGCGGAAACGCCCCGGGGGTCGGGACGTTTCTGTCTTCAGTCAAAATGGATATCACCGATCACCCGGACACGCACGCGACGCGCGCCGCCGGGCAGGTAGGCGATGGGAATGTCCTCGACCTCCAGCACCTTCAGGCTATCCGACGCGGCCCCCGAGGCAATAGCAGCGGCACGCGCCTGCGCCTCGGCCTCGGCCAGCGCGGCCTCGCGCGACATGTCCGAGAAGACCTGATCGACCTCGCCCGAGACCTGTGCCATGGCCGCGCCAAGCGCATTGGCGACGCCCGCGTTTTCCACCCGCAGCACCTCGGAGGCGCCGGGTACCTGGTCAGGGATCAGGAAGGCCCCGCCGCCCACCGCGATCAGCGGCACGTCCTCGGCCGAGGTCTTCATCTGGTCGAAGTTCTCGGCCACCATGGCGCGCATCGTCGCCAGCGTCGCCTGCACGAAGGCCGGATCCAGATCGCGGACCTTCTCGGGATCGCCCATCTCGATCATCCCGGCGGCGACCGCGATGTCGGAGGTGGTCAGGGTCTGGCCGCCGAAAACGCGGGCCTCCTGAAGGATGCGGTAGCCGACCGAGCGCGGCCCGATGGCGCCGGTTTCAGGATCGACCACGGTGCCGCCGCCAAGGGCGATGGGCAGCAGGTCGGGCATCCGGAACAGGGTGCGCACGCCGCCGATATGGACGACGTTGTTCGCCTCGCGCGGGAAGCCCCCCACCAGACAGCCGATATCCGAGGTGGTGCCGCCCACATCGACGACCATGGCGTCTGTCAGCCCGGTCAGGAAGGCCGCGCCGCGCATCGAATTGGTGGGGCCGGAGGCAAAGCTGAACACCGGATTGGCGGCGGCCACATCGGCCAGCGCCACGGTGCCGTCGTTCTGGGTCAGGAAGAAGGGCACGTTCAGGCCGACCTCGGCGAGGGCGGTCTTGAAGGCCTGCACGGTGGTGCGCCCCAGCGATTGCAGCGCGGCGTTCAGCAGGGCGACGTTCTCACGCTCCAGCAGGCCGATACGGCCCAGGGTATGCGACAGGGTGATGCGCGCCTCGGGCAGGATCTGGCGGACGATCTCGGCGGCGCGGTCCTCGCATTCGGTGGTCAGCGGAGAGAAGGTGGCCGAGATCGCGACCGAGGTGATGCCGGCATCGCGGATCTTCATCGCGGCTTCGCGGATCTCGTCCTCGCGCAGCGGCACCAGCGGGCTGCCATCGTATTCATGGCCGCCATGGACCATGAAGATCATCGGATCGACGGCGCGATACAGATCCTCGGGCCAGTCGCACATCGGCGGCAGCGAGGCGCCGGTGGGCAGGGCGATGCGGATCGCGGCGACGCGCTCCAGCCGGGCGCGTTCGACCACCGCATTGGTGAAATGGGTGGTGCCGATCATCACCGCATCAAGGCGGCGCGGGCTGTCGCCGATATGGGCGGCGACATGGGCCAGCGCGGCCTTCACGCCCGACATCACGTCCTGGGTGGTGGGAACCTTGATCGAGGCGATGATGCTGTCGCCGTCGATCAGCACGGCATCCGTATTGGTGCCGCCAACGTCAATGCCAATACGCTTCATTGGAATACCGATTTGAAGTCAATGTCATAGCCGAAAGCGCGCGGGCCCACGGCGGCCACGCCCGCGGGCGTGGTCAGGATCTCGGGGGCGGGCAGGGCGATGACGCTGACGCGCTGGCCATAGCGCACGGCCTCGGTGCCGATGGCGCTGCCCGACACGCTGTCGAGCAGGCAGATCAGGTCCGGGGTCATGGCGACGGGTTCGCCGTTGCGGAAGGCGACGGCCCATTCGTTCTGGAACGCCAGTTCCAGCGTCGCGCCACGGTCGGCGTCGATGCCCTCGATCACGGTGCGGCCCCGCAGGAAGCCGCCCGTCGTGGTGCGGTCGACGTCCACGACCTTGCCACGGAAGACCTGCTGACCCTTCGCGTGCGCCAGCACGGCGGCAACGGGATCGGCGTGGCGGGCACGGGCTTCCAGCACCACGCGGCCCAGGTCGGTCGCCTGGGTGATGGTGTTGTGAATGCCCCAGTCCTTCACCTCGCGCCCCGTGCGCGGCGCCTTGCAGGTCGCGGCGGTGGACCCCACGGCGGTGCAGACCGAACGCGAGATCTTCTCCATCCATTTCCAGCTTTCGGCGCGGGCAACGATCACCTCGTTGTCGCGCACATCCACCAGAGAGAGCGGGAACATCGACAGCCCGCCGATCGCGAAGGAGGTCATCTGCGCCTCCGGGTAGGCGCGGCCCATGCAATCGGCATTGACCACCGGGCGGCCCAGCAGCGCGGCGGCCAGGAAGGGCGAGAGCGCATTGGCCCCGCCGATTTCCAGCGCCATGATGGCGCGGAACGGACGGCCCAGGTAATCTTCCATCAGCTCGACCGCGCGGGCCATGTGGGCCGGGTCCTTCAGGCGTTCCTGCCCGACCAGCGGCGCGCCCATGCCGGAGACCACGGCGACCATGTCGTCATCGGCCAGGTCCTCGGGCTGCATCACCTGCACCCTTGCGCCATCGGCATAAAGCCGGCGCAGGTTCAGCGTTGACAGGTAGGGGTTGCCACCGCCGCCCGTTCCCAGAATCCACGCGCCGGTTGCGAGGGATTCGATATTCTCTTCCGGAAATTCCTGGAGCATCTGTCCACCTTGGGTCTTTCGGTGCCGGCCCCGCGACGCGGGACCGGCCTGTTTCAGAAGCGGGCGCCGATCACTTGGCCGGGCAGTCCCAGGTGAAGTTCCAGAAGTTCAGATCCCAGCTCTGCATCGGGATGAACTCATAGCCCTGTAGGCAGGCGTTGGCCGCGTAGCGACGCATCGGGGCCACGGCCCAGACATCGGGCTGCAGGTCATAGAGCTTCTGTTGCAGGTCCTTGTAGGTCGCGTTGATCTCGGTCGGGTCCGTCTGGGCGCGCGACTTGTCGATCAGGGCGTCGATCTCGGGGTCCTGCAGCCATTCCATCGACCACCAGGTCCCGGAGGCCTTGGAGTGGTACTGGTTGAAGAACATCGAATCCGGCGAAGGATAGCTGGGGCTGACGTTCACCTGGGTCGAGGCCGGGGTGGTGTCGGGCTTGGAGGACAGCTCGACGATGCGGTTCCAGGGCTCGGGGCGGATGTCCAGCGTGATGCCGATCTGCTCCAGGTTGGCCTGCATCAGCAGCGCCACTTCCTGCTCGAAGGCCAGCGAGGCGACGTAGCTGTTGACCAGCGTGATCTTCTGGCCGGCGTATTTGGATTTCGCCAGCTCTTCCTTGGCTTTCTCGAGGTTGTATTCGCCTGCCGGGATGTCGGTGTTGAAGGCATCCTTGAAGGTGTCCGACAGCGGCCCGTGCATGGCGACGCCCGGGTAGATGATCTGCTGGATCGTGTCGTAGTCGGTCGCATAGGCGATGGCGCGGCGGACATGGATGTCGTCGGTCGGATAGACCTTGGTGTTCAGCTTGATCTGGAAACCGCCGGCGGTGCGGGTCTGGATCAGCTTGTAGCCCGGCATCTTCGAGATCGCCTCGAAGGTGTCGTTGCCCAGGCCGTGGGACGACAGGCCCAGTTCGCCCTTTTCGGCCAGCGCGCGCACGGTCGCGTCATCCGAGGTCTGCACGAAGCGCACTTCGTCGATCGGCGTGCCCTTGTCCCAGCCCAGGAAGTAGTCCGGGTTGCGCTTGATCACCATGTCGGCAGAGCGGTTGTAGCTGACCAGCGCATAGGGGCCCGAGCCCGAGGAATGCTCGCCCACATAGGCTTCGCCCAGGGGATCGTCGGTGGTCGCGTTGGCCTCGATCAGGGACTTGTTCAGCACCATCAGGATCGGGGTGGAGGCCAGGAAGGGCGAGAACGGGCGGTCCAGCTTGATGACGACGGTGGTGGCGTCGGGGGCGGTGACGTTCTCGGGCTTGATCAGGCCGACAAGCAGGTTCGACGGGCCCTTGTTGATCTTGATCAGGCGCTGGATCGACCAGACGGCATCGGCCGAGGTCAGCGGCGTGCCGTCCTGGAACTTCACGTCATCGCGCAGGTGGAAGGTATAGGTCAGCCCGTCGTCCGAGATTTCCCAGGACTTGGCGAGGTGCGGCACGATCTGGCCGGAGGGGGCGACGGTGGTCAGGCCGTCATACATGTTCACCACGGCCATGTAGCCGGTGTAGTCGGTGACCTTCGCCGGATCGAGCGAGCTGAAGATCTGCATGGTGTTGACGACGGTCGACACCGGGTCCTGGGCCTGGGCGGCCGGCGCGGCCAGCCCGAAGGCCGCCGCAAGGGCAAGGGCGGAAAGCCCGAACGTCTTGGAGGGGAAGGTCATCTGTTTTCTCCTGTTGGTCTTTTATGCTCAGGCGGCCTGACCCGGGCGGGGCAGGGGCGTGAAGGGGATCTCGGCATAGCCGAAGGCGGCGGGGCCGACGACGGCGAGCGCCCGGGCGCTGCGCAGCAGGTCGTGGCAGGGCACCGCCAGCACCGCGATGCGCTGGCCGTAGCGCAGCATCTCGGTGGTGATCGGGTAGCCGGTGTCGACATCGAGCACGATGATCAGGTCGGGCACCGTCACCTCGACCTGGCCGTCGCGGCGGAAGATCAGGAATTCGTTCTGGATGTCGATGCCGGCGGTCTCGCCCTGGAAGGCATCGAAGCCCGCCAGCTCCAGCTCGCCCACGGCGAAGCCGCCGCGCAGGTGCCGCTTGAGGTCGGTGACCTTGCCGGTGAAGACATGACGCCCGTTTTCCAGCGCGCAGACCGTGGCGACCGGATCGTCACCGTTGCGGCGCGCATCCAGCACCGCACGGCCCAGACGGATCGCCTGGGTGTAGCTGGAGGGGATCGCGTTCTGGCGCACGAAGCTGGCCTGCATCGGCGCGGTGGCCAGCATCGCGGCCCCGCCCTGGCTGACCACGCAGGCCCGCGCCATGCGTTCGTGGAACACTTCCGACACGGCGTGCTGGAACACCACGCGGTTGCCATGCAGGTCGCACATCACCGAGGGGGTGGAGCTGTGACCGTAGATCGAGAAGGTGGTCATCTGCATCTCGGGGAAGGCGCGGCCCATGCCGTCGCAATCCAGCACCGGCAGCCCGCCAAGCGCCGCCGTCACCAGCGGGTTCATGGAGTTGGCGCCGCCGATCTCCTCGCAGACGATGGCGTCCATCTTGCGGCCCGTCAGCTCTTCCATGCCCTGAAGGCAGCGATAGCCCTCGCGGCCCTCGCGGATGCGTTCGGTGCCCACCACCGGCGCGCCGATGCCGCCGATCGACATGCACAGCGCCTCGTCGGCGATCTTGTCGGTCGCAAGGATCGTCATCTTGTGACCGGCCCGCATCACCTCGCGGGTCAAGAGCTTGCCCTGGTAGGGGTTGCCGCCGCCCCCGGTGCCGAGGATCCCGGCGCCCACTTCCAGCGCCTCCAGATCCTCCGGCGTCAGTTCCCACAGGTCGGCGGGATCGTAGCTCAGTTCACGGGCTTCAGGCATTCTGGACTTCCATTTCTGCAAGGGCCCCCATTTCGCCCACGACCTTGACGTGGATGCGGGTGGCGTTGCCGGGCAGATACGCCAGCGGCATGTCTTCGCGTTCGATCACCTCGAGCGTCTCTTCCAGCGCGCCGGCGGCGATGGCCTGGGCGCGGGCCTCGGCCTCGGCTTCGGCCAGGGCGCTGTCGCGGGTCACCCCGTCGGTCAGGCTGAAGATCCGGTCCGTCTCGCCCGAGACCTGGGCGATGGCGGCGCCGACGGCATTGGCGACGGCAAAGTTCTCGGGGCGGATGACCTGCAGGTCACCGATCCGGTCGGGCATCAGCACCGAGCCGCCGCCGACCGCGATCACCGGCACCGGCTCGGCCGAGATGCGGGCGCGCTCGACGCAGGCTTCGAACATCTGTTCGATCTTGGCGGCGGCGGCGCTCACCAGCTCGGGCGAAAGCCCGGCCAGCAGGGCCTTGTCGCCGATCTCGGCCTTGCCGGTCGCGACCGCGATATCGGTGGTGGTCAGGGTCTGGCCGCCAAAGACCAGCGCCTCCTGGCGGACACGGTAGCCCACGGATTGCGGGCCGATGGTCAGCGCCTCGGGGCTGCCCTGCACCAGCGATCCGCCGCCCAGCCCGATCGAGAAGACATCGGGCATGCGGAAGTTGGTGCGAACGCCGCCAATGTCGACCGAGGTCGAGGCCTGGCGCGGGAACCCGTGCGAGAGCGCGCCCACATCCGAGGTGGTGCCGCCCACATCGACCACGATGGCCTCGGCCAGGCCCGTCAGGAAGGCGGCGCCGCGCATGGAGTTGGTGGGGCCGGAGGCAAAGGTCAGCACCGGGAAGGCGCGCACCGTGTCGGCGGCCATCAGCGTGCCGTCGTTCTGGGTGATGTAGAAGGGCGCGGTGACGCCCGCCTGTTGCAGCGCATGGCCAAAGGCCTGCACGGTCTTGTCGGCCAGCCGCAGCAGCGAGGCGTTCATGATCGCGGCACTTTCGCGCGCCAGCAGGCCATGGCGACCGATGTCGCGCGACAGCACGACGGACAGCTCCGGGCATTCCTCCTGCAGGATCTCGCGGGTGCGCAGCTCCATCGCGTCGTTGACGCCCGAGAAGATGCAGGTGACGGCGGCGGCACGGATGCCCTTCGCGCGGATCTCGGCGGCGATGCGGCGGATTTCGTCTTCGTCGAGGGGCGACAGGATGCGGCCGTCGAATTCGTAGCCGCCCTTCACCTGATAGCCGTGGTTGCCGACGATGGCACGGATGTCCTCGGGCCAGTCGACCATCGGCGGCAGGCCGGCGCCGGCGGGCAGGCCCAGCCGGATCGCCGCAACCGGGTCCAGGTGGCGCCGTTCGATCACCGCATTGGTGAAATGGGTGGTGCCGATCATCACGGCGCCGATGCGGGCCCGGTCGATGCCCGAGGCCGCGATGACCTGTTCCAGCGCGTCGAACACGCCCGAGGTCACGTCCTCGGTGGTCGAAGCCTTGATCCCTGCCAGGACGGTCTTGCCCTGCAGCACCACGGCGTCGGTATTCGTGCCGCCTACGTCAATTCCTACGCGATACACCTGCGGGTCCTTTCAGTCAGTGGTTGTCACCAGGAAGGCCTGACGCTCTTCCGGGGTGACCGCGGGCTTCAGGCGTTCCTCGGCATCGGTGACGACCGGGATCGCGGCGATCAGCGCGCGGGTATAGGGGTGTTGGGGGGCGGCGAAGACCTGCGGCGTGGGGCCTTCCTCGACGATCTCTCCGCGCAGCATGATAGCGAGGCGCGAGCAGAAGTTGCGCATCAGCGACAGGTCGTGGGAGATCATGAAATAGGTCAGGCCCAGCTCTGCGCGCAGTTGCAGCAGCAGCTCGATCACCGTCTTCTGCACCGACACGTCCAGAGCGGCGGTGGGCTCGTCCAGGATCAGCACCTTGGGATCGGCGGCCAGGGCGCGGGCGATGGCGACGCGCTGCTTCTGCCCGCCCGACAGCTCGTGCGGGTATTTCGCCAGATAGGAGACCGGCAGGCGGACAAGGCCCATCAGCTCGGCCAGGCGGGCGTCGCGGGCAGCGCCCGCAAGGCCTGCACGTTTCAGCGGCAGCGACAGGCTCTGCTTCACCGTCCGTTTCGGGTTCAGAGAGGTGCCGGGGTTCTGGTAGACGATCTGCGCCAGCGGGCGGCCCGGGTTGGGCGTGCCCTCGACCGTGACGGTGCCGGTGGTGGGCCGCGCGAGGCCCATCATCATCCGCGCCACCGTCGTCTTGCCGGACCCGGATTCCCCCGCAAGGCCGAAGATCTCGCCCTCTCGCAGGGTGACTGTGACGTCCCTGACCGCCTGGAAGCGGCGCGCTCCGCGGCCGAATTCCTTGTACAGCGCATTGGCGCTGACGATGGCAGGCTTCTCGCTCAGCTCCTGGGTCTGCACGCGCGCGCCATAAAGCGGTGGCACGGCGTCCAGCAGGCCCTTGGTATAATCATGCGCGGGGGCATGGAGGATCTGGGTGCAGGGGCCGGTTTCGACGATATCGCCGTGGCGCATCACCACCACGCGGTCGGCGACCTTGCGCACGACCCCAAGGTTGTGGGTGATCATCAGCAGCGCCATGCCCTCTTCGGCGACCAGGGTGTTGATCAGGTTCAGGATCTCGTCCTGGGTGGTGACGTCGAGCGCGGTGCCCGGCTCGTCCGCGATCAGCAGTTTCGGCTGGTGCAGCAGCGCCAGACCGATCAGCACGCGCTGGCGCATGCCCCCCGACAGTTCGGAGGGATAGGCGTTCATCACCCGCTCGGGATCGGCCAGCTGGACGCGGCGCAGCACGGCGGCGATGCGGGCGCGACGCTCTGACGTGCTGGCGCGGACCCCGGCGCGACGGTCGGCATAGCGCAGCACGTCATCCAGGTGGCTGCCGATCTTGAAGACCGGATTGAAGGACGACAGCGGGTCCTGCATGATCAGCGAAAACGCCTGGCCCTTCAGCGCGTCGCGGGCGCTGCGCGGCAGATCCAGCACGTTGCGGCCCTCGACCTCGATCCGGCCGGCGCTGACGGTGGCGTTGCGGGGCAGGGTGCCCAGGATCGCCTTGGCGGTGACCGACTTGCCAGAGCCGGTCTCTCCGATCAGGGCGACACGTTCACCGGCACCGACCGTGAAGGAGATGTCGCGCAGCACCTGGCGGGTCTGGCCGTAGGCGGTGAAGAGAACGTCGAGGCCTTCGACCTTCAGAAGCGGATCGCTCATCTCAGCCCTCCATATCGAACATGTCGCGCAGGCCGTCGCCCAGCAGGTTGAAGCCGAGGGTGACGTAGAGGATCACCGCGCCGGGGCAGAGGACCTCCCACCAGAAATCGGGCATGAACTGGCGCCCGTCGGCCACCATGGAGCCCAGGTCCGGGGTCGGGGGCTTCACGCCGAAGCCGAGGAAGCTGAGCGTTGCGCCGAACAGGATCACGAAGGCCGCATCCAGCGTCGTCTTGACCGAGATGACCGAGATGCAGTTCGGCAGGATTTCCCGGAACAGGATGTGCAGCGGCCCGGCGCCGGCGATGCGGGCGGCCTCGATGTAATCCTCGGAGGCCACGGATTTCGACACCGCGTAGATCAGCCGGGCATGCCAGGTCCACCACAGCAGGGTGATCGCGATCATCGCGTTCATCAGCGTGGGTTGCAGCAGGTTCGACACGGCAAGTGCCATCACCAGCGGCGGCATGGCCAGCATGACATTGGTCAGCCCGGTGATCAGCCGCTCGGTCCAGCCGCCGGCATAGCCCGCGACCAGCCCCAGCACCGTGCCGATCGGCACGGAGATCCCCAGCACGCCGATCACCAGCAGCAGTGAGATCCGCAGCCCGAAGATCGCGCGCGAGAAGATGTCGCGGCCCACCTTGTCGGTGCCGAACCAGTGCTGGGCATCGGGGGGCAGGTGACGGGCGCGGAAGTTCACCACGGCGCCCACGTCCTGCGGGCGCGGCGTGATCCAGGGCGCCAGCAGGGCGCAGATCACCGCAGACAGCACGATCAGCGTGCCAATCACCGCCGCCGGGTTCCGGCTGAAGCGGTACCACATCATGTAGCCCGCGCTCAGGTCCTTGTCGGCGCCGTCCAGGGCCATCTTGATCTGGGCCATCAGCGGGCCTCCTTTCGGCGCATGCGGGGGTCGATGATCGAGATCAGGATGTCGACGATCAGGTTGGCGACGATGAAGAACAGCCCCGAGACCAGCACCACGGCGGTCACCGCGTTCAGGTCCTTCTGGAGGATCGCGTTCAGGCCGTAGGAGGCGAAGCCGCCCCAGGAGAAGACCATTTCGATCACGAAGGCATTGCCGATCAGCGAGGCGAACTCGAGCCCCATGATGGTCAGCGGCGCAATGGAGGACAGCTTGAGCAGGTAGCGGAAGATGATCACGCGCTCGGGCACGCCGAAGCTTTGCAGGGTCAGCACATGGTCCTTGCGGCGGTTTTCCAGCATGGCAGAGCGGGTGATGCGGGTGATCTGGCCGATGCCCGCCATCGACAGCGCGATCGCCGGCAGCGCGAGGTGCTGAAGCGCGCTCAGGAAGACATCAAGGCGCCCGGCCAGCAGGCTGTCGACCAGCATCAGCCCGGTGGGTCCGCCGGTAAAGCCCAGCCCGTGATCCATCCGCCCGATGATCGGCCAGTCGCCGAAATAGCGCGCCGCGATCAGCTGAAGCGAGATCGCGAAGAGGAAGCTGGGGATGGTCACGCCCACCAACGACACCAGCCGGCCGACGTGGTCGATCCAGAGGTCGCGGAAATGCGCGGTCATCACGCCCAGCGGAATGGCGATGGCGAACATGATGATGACGGCGGCCAGCACCAGCTCGACCGTGGCAGGCACGGTCTGGGCCAGATCGGCGGTCACCGGGCGCTGCGAGAGCAGCGACATGCCCAGATCCCCGTGCAGGGCGCGGCCCATGTAGCTGAGGTATTGCACCGGCAGCGGCAGATCGAGGCCCATTTCGGTGCGCAGGGCACTGACCTGCTCGGGGGTGGCGGTGGGGCCAAGCGCCATGCGCGCGGGGTCGCCGGGCACGACCCGGGCCAGCACGAAGATCATGATCGAAAGCACGATCATGACCAGCACGAAGGTGCCGAGCCGGGTGAGAATCGCGAGGAACGGATTTTGCTGCATCAGCCGGAAACCTCCGGGTTGGTCACGTTCCGGAGACTATTCTGCAGCGCCGGGCGCCAAACAATTTCCGGATGGTATGGGTTTTGAAAAAAATGGTATAGGTTTTTGATGTCCCTGCCGCCCTCTGCCCAGACCCTTCTGCCCCGTCCCGCGCTGCTTGACCGCCTGCTTGGCGCGCCGGGCGGCACGGTGTTCCTGCGCGCCCCCGCCGGGGCCGGAAAGACCTGCCTGATGCGTGCCGCCGCCGCCCGGATGGGGGTGAGCGTCTGCGATCTCCAGCATCCCCGGCTCAGCGATGTGCAGGCGGGCTGGCTGTTCTGGAACGTGCCGGGATCGGCGCGCAGCGCCCGGCTGTCCGCCCATGTGGCCGAGACGGTCACCCATCTGGTGATCGCCCAGCGGCCCGGGCAGAAGATCACCGGGCTGGCCCGGCGCCTTCTGCATGGCGGGGCGCACACCTTCGATGCCGCGGCCCTCGCCTTTGACGCCGAAGAGATCGGCACGGCCCTGCCGGCGGCGGTGAAACGGCGCCTGTTGCAGGACTATGCCGGCTGGCCGGCCTTCCTGCCGATGGCCCGGGACCCCGATCCCGATCTGCTGGCGGCCTATATCGGGGAAACCTTCCTCAGCCAGATGTCGCCGGGGCCGACGACGCGGCTCTCGCTCTGGCTGGAGGCGCCGGTGCCCGATCCGCAGGAAGACTGGTGCGATGCCCTGCCGCCTTGCCTGTGCACCGAACCCGGCGCGCCCACGGCGCTGCTTTCGGCGCTGCATCAGGCGGTGCGCGCGCGGCTGCGGGGCTTTTCCGACACCGGCGCCGTGACCGAGGTCGCCCAGGCGCTTGAGGCCGCGCACCGGCCCCTTGCGGCGATGGAGCTGCTGCTGGATCACGGCCACGAGGCCCATGCCGCCCAGGTCCTCAGCCAGTCGCGCGGGCTGGAGCTGATCTACGATTCCGACCTTGAGGATTTCAGCCGCACCATCCTGCGCTTTTCCCAGGACATCATCGCCACCAACGAGACGGTGCTGTTCGCCATCACCCGCACGCTGATGAAGCAGGGAGAGCTGCAAAGGGTGCGCCAGCTGACCGCCAAGCACCTGGGGTCCGACTACCTCGATCCGCTGAAGGTGCTGGCGCGGGGCACGCGGTTCTCCTTCGCGGCGCGGCGGTTCCGGCTGAACATGATGATCAGCGAGGACATGACCCCCTCGGATGCGATGTTGCAGCGGCTGGGCGAGTTCATGGCCGATTACCCGGTCGGCGACGGGCAGAAATGGGCGGCCTTCTACAACGCCCTGCTGGAGTTCGAGATCCGCCGCCGCAATTTCCGCGAGGCCGAGGCGGCCGCTGCCCGGGCGCTGCTCTATTTCCGCAAGATCGGCGGCCATCCCCTGCTGGAATTCTTCATCCACCTGCACCTGACCGTGCTGCACCTGACCAATGGCGATGCGCGCCTGGCTCGCACCGCCGCGCAGACCGCCCGCGACAAGCTGGGCTGCGTCACCCATCCCGTGGTGCAGGAATACCGGATGCTGCATCTGGTCGAGGCCGCGCTGGCCTATGAAAACGGCCAGCCTCAGAAGCTGGTGACCTTCGTGCAACAGGAGTTCGATGCCTTCGCCCGCGCCGAGATCTGGCCCAGCCTGTTCCACTTCGCGATCCAGTACAGTTCCCAGGCGGTGATGGATCACTACCCCGCCAGCATTCGGCCCGGGTTCCTCGACGGGCTGTGGCTGCATCTGGCGGAACGGATGAACCTGCTGGCAACGGTGCAGATCCGCACCGCCACCGCCTACCAGAACGAGGGGCGGATTTCCGAGGCGGAGCTGATGCTTCAGGGGCTGGAGGGCGCCGCCCTGGCGATGACGCCGGAGCATCTGGCGCAGCTGCGGCTGCGCGACGATATCGCGCTGTCCCTGGCGCGGCTGCGCTGCATGGTCGAGGACCCCGCGCCGGGGCCCGCGATCGACCGGCTGATCACCGCGCTGGAAGGCAATGCCAGGACCACCCTGCGCGAGATGGTCGCCCTGAAGATCTGGCGGGCCCATCTGGCGCACCGGCGCCGCGACAGCGGCGCGACGCGGCGCCACCTTGAGGCCGCGCTGACCTCGGTCTCAAGGCTGGGCTGTTTCGGGGTGCTGTCGGAACAGCGCCTGTTCCTGGCGCCGCTGCTGCGTGAAAAGCGGATGCGCCAGTACCTGGAAACGGCGCCCGACATTCGCGCCACGCTGTCGATCTATGCCGGCTCGATCTCGTCTCCGCGGGCGAAGGCGCGGGCCGGCGGCTTGACCGAGCGCGAGGCCCAGCTGTTGCAGCTGATCGCGGGGGGCTATCCGAACAAGCGGATCGCCCAGACGCTGCACATTGCCGAGCCGACGGTGAAGTTCCACCTTTCAAGGCTTTACGCCAAGCTGGGCGTGCGCCGGCGCAGCGATGCCATCCAGTCGGCCCGGGCCCTGGGCTGGCTGTAGCGTCGCGGGCGGTCAGCTCGGGCGTTCTGCGGTCCAGTCGGCGAAGGCGCGGTCCATGGCCGCGGCCTTCGACAGCCAGGCGGCCGAGACATGGCCGAAGGCGAAGGACAGCTGCCCCGCCGCCTGCGCCTCGGGGACGTCCTTCAGCGCGGCGAGGTAGAGCGCGGCGGCCAGTCCGGTGCGGTCGGCGCCGCTGCGGCAATGGATCAGCAGCGGCTTCGGCAGGCTTTTCATCAGCGCGATCAGATCGGCCATCCTCTGGGCGTCGGGCTCTCTCCGGGCCGAAAGGGCGAAATCGGCATGGACAAGGCCAAGGTCGTTCGAGGCGTCGATCTCTCTGTCGTACCAGTCCTTGCCGGGATTCGGGCCGCGCAGGTTCAGCACGCTGCGGATGCCGTGGGTTTCCACCGCACGGGTCAGGGCGGCGCGGTCGGGCTGGGCCGAACGATACAGCTCTCCGGGCAGGGTGGTGTGGACGTTGCCGGTCAGTTGCAGCCAGCCGGCCCAGGCGGCCAGCAGGAAGACGACGATCCCGCCGGCGGCAGCCAGCCGGGCCAGGCCGCGCAGCACCACGCGCGGACGGCTTTGCGGGACATAGGGAATCGGCATGTCGATGGGCATGGGCACCTCGGACGGTCAGGGGTTTCCCCGGCCTCGCGCACCAAGCTTGCAAAAAGCTTACGATCGCCCCGCATGCCGGAAACTTTTGTCGCGATGCCCCGGCAGAGCGCCTATAGGATCGCTACATGCGCCTTCTGCTGATCGAAGATACCGCCGAACTTGCCGATGCCGTGGCCCGGGCCCTGCGTGCCGAGGGGCATGCCGTCGATACCGCCGCCACCTGCGCGCTGGCCGAGACCGCGCTGGCCGTGGCCCGTTACGACGCCATCGTGCTGGACCTCGGGCTGCCGGACGGATCGGGGCTGGACCTGCTGCGCGGGATGCGCCGGCGTGGTGATCGCACGCCGGTCCTGGTGGCTACGGCCCAGGACCAGATCAGCGACCGGATCGCAGGGCTGGATGCCGGGGCGGACGATTACGTGGTCAAGCCCTTCGACACGCTGGAACTGGCGGCAAGGCTGCGCGCCCATGCCCGCCGCGCCGGCGGCGATCCCGCCTCCGAGATCGCGCTGGCAGGGCTGGGCATCGACCGCGCCCGCGCCCGGGTGCGCCGCGACGGCGCCGAGATCCAGCTGACCTCGCGCGAATGGGCGGTGTTCGATGCGCTGCTGGCGGCGCGCGGCCGCGTGCTCTCTCGTGCCCAGCTCGAGGAGCGGCTTTACGATTTCAACGCCGAGATCGCCGGCAACGCGGTCGAGGTCTACATCTCTCGGCTGCGCTCCAAGCTGGGCCCCGGCGTGATCGAGACCCGCCGCGGCCTTGGATACCTGGTGCCATGAGCCGGGGCTGGTCGCTGACCGGTCGCCTGACCCGGCGGCTGGCACTGAGCATCACCGGCGGCTGGCTGGCGGTGGTCTTCATCGGGGCGCTGGTGATCGCCCATGACATGAACGAACTGCTGAACGCGGCAATGAAGGGCGAGGCCAAGCTGGTGCTTGAGCTGCTGGCCACCCGAGAGGACGCGCCCTCCCTGCCGCTGGCACAGGGCGAGCGGACGCGGATCGTGCTGGGCGACAGGGTCCTGACCGATGCGCCCTGGTCGCCGCTGGCCGCCGATGGCTACCGCGAGGCCGAGGGCTGGCACGTGCTGCGGCTGAGCCAGGGCGAGCGCAGCATCGAGATCGGCCAGCCAAGCGCCATGCGCCGGAATGAGATGTTCGAGAGCGCGCGCGCCTTCGCGCTGCTGATGCTGCCCTTCCTGGCGCTGGTCCTGCTGGTCTCCTGGCTGACGCTGACCCGGGGCGCGGCCCCGGCGACCCGCTTTGCCGACCGGCTGGCGGGGCGCGATGCCCGTGACCTGTCGCGGATCGAGGATACCGACCTCCCGCGGGAGCTGCAGCCGATCCCGCAGGCGCTGAATCAGTACCTGGCCCGGATCGAGGTGCTGATCGCCGCCGAACGCGCCTTCGTGGGCCATGCCGCCCACGAGCTGCGCACCCCGATTGCCGCCGCCCGCGCCGAGGTGCAGGCGGTGGCTCTGGAAAGCGGCCAGCCGGAAATGGCCGCGCGGCTGGAGCCGGTTCTGGGGCGGCTGGCTGCCACGGTCGAACGGCTGCTGCAGCTGGCCCGGGCCGAGGCGGGCCTTGGCGATGACCGGGCGCGGGCCGATCTGGTCACCGTGCTGCGGCTGCTGGTTTCAGAGGTCGGGGCGGGGCAGGTGGTCTTCGACGACGGCGACATCGAGGGCGCCTGGGTGGCAATGGATGGCGACCTGCTGGGCATCCTGCTGGGCAACCTGATCGGCAATGCGCGCACCCATGGCACCGGCCGGGTCGAGATCGGCCTGGCCCCGGGCCCCCGGGTCTGCATCCGCAATCCCGTGGCGCGGGGGGCGGCCTTCCACCCGGGCCGGTTCGAGAAGGGCGCGGGCTCTTCCGGCACCGGGCTGGGCCTCAGCATCGTCGAGGCGATTGCCGGGCAGAACGGCATCGTGACCGGGTTCGATGTCGCCGCAGGGCTGGCCACGGCGCGGCTCGATTTCTCGGCCATCGCGGTATCCGCGCCGCCGGTCCCGCCGGCGTCCGGCGGCCTCTGAAGCTGGCAACATTGGGGAGGCTGCGCTGCAGGCACCCGGTGCCGGGCCGTCCCGGGGCAGGCACGAAACCGGGCCTCCGGCGGCATGGGCGGCGATTGCGTCGGTGCGCGACACCGGACGCCGCAGTGCGCGAGCTTCGAGGTCGCCTCGGGCCGCCCCAGCAGGCAGATCAGCCCCTTCTGGACCCGCGCGTGCCGCTTCAGCCGCTGCACCAGCGCCGCCAGCTGCGCCGCCGCCGGGGGGGGCTGTCCTGATATCAGGACAGATCGCGCCAGCCGGTGCCCGTGGCGCCGGAATGCACGCAGCCCGGGTTGCCAAGGCAGGTGCCGGGGTCGCGGGCCTTAGCGGGGATCACGCCGCGCAGGGTTATCCGTCGGCGAGGTGCAGGAAGGGGGGCGATCCTGCGGGCATCAACCCTGCCGCCGGCGTCGCCGCGGTGGAAGGTCATCGCGCCCATGGCCGAGCGCCACGGTGTTGGCGATTGCGGCCATATCGGGTGCGTCGGACACCGGGCGCGCCGGGCGACAGGGAGGTTCGGCAATCCGCATTGACTGACGATCAATGGGGAAGACCCCCCGGGGGCGGCAGAGGGCTCCCGGTCTGACACCCGGGCAAAACCTGCCCCTTCGCCAATGAGGAAGCGCTGGCACCCAACGGCTCCGGGAGGATCCACGGCAATGGGCTCGTTCCTGGAAACGCAGGTCCGGCTGCCTGGCGGCCCCCGGACGACCCCGGTTGAAGAAAGCCATGCCCCTGAACCTGGACGGGTCGAACAACGCACCGTCACGGAAACGCGGGCATGTCCGGAGGCGATGGCACGGCGCCATGATGAGAGACATGTATTTGGAAATAAAAGAGTTACCCAACATGCAGGCCGGTCCGGCAAGGTGCGCACCAAGTTGCATGTTCCGATCCCCTCAGTCGGAGGCGCTGAGGGCCCGGATACGGCTTAACCCATTGTCTTTCCTGATCTGAACAAGCGTCGACCAGCTGGCATGTCCGGGGCGGTCCTCCCGCATCCTCTGGCAACTCTCGCGGCAAGGCAGGACATTGCGCGACGCCATCGCCGATCCCCTCAGAGCCTTATTTTCTGGCCCCTCCGTTGTCTTCCGGGGTCTTCGCGCCCTTTGCTGGCGCGCTGAAGGCATTGGTGTTCCATTGCAACGATCTGCGGGGGGCCAAAGGAAGGGCTTGGGAAAACCCTGCCGAACGGGCAGACTGGAATGTGACCCGCAGGGCGAGAGCACATTCTGACATCGGAAGAAAGGGGGAATGGCTGGGGCGGTAGGATTCGAACCTACGGTGCGCGGTACCAAAAACCGGTGCCTTACCACTTGGCTACGCCCCATCCGTGAGGCGTTCTCTAATGGTATGCTTCGGGGGGCGCAAGCCCTTTCGAAGAGAATTTTCGACCTCTGCACCGGTCCGCCGGAGGGAACCCTACGGCACCCGCCGACGGCGCGGATCAGTTGCGGATTTCGTCCGGGCCGGCGCCCCAGAAGGTGGTTTTCGGGGCCCAGCCGCTGTAGCCGCTGACCGAGAGTTCGCACCAGTCCTGGGTGCAGTCACCCAGGTCCGCGATCACGCCCTGCTGCAGCTTGGCGACCACGCGCGACTCGCTGTCGGCGCGGGCGTGCAGCTCCAGCATGTCCTGTTCGATCAGCGCCGTCCGGTTGCCCGAGATCAGCGCGTAGTGCACCCAGCCGCCGGCGCCGTCATGGTCGCGGATCTGCCGCCAGTGACCATATTCCGCAATCACCTCCACCGGCATGCCGCGGCGCAGGAATTCCCAGTCGATCTTGTTGGTGGTCGAGGGGCCGCGCCGGACATTCGCCCGGCTCGATTTCATCGAGACGAAGCGGGGCAGGGGCAGCCCGGTCACCGGCCCCACCGTATGGGCCGGCGCGGTGTCGGGAAGCTCGGTCGGGGTGGCCGCCGGCGGGGCCGGGGGCGGAAGCGTGCTGGTGTCGGTGCCGGTCGCGGCCAGGGTCGCGGCTGCGACATCTCCGCCCAGGTCGAACTGGACGGCGGTGCCGGCCTCCTGGGCAGCGACACCGCCGACACCGCTCAGGAAAAGGAGAATGGCACCCGTGCGCCAATGCAGGAGTCTCATCTGCTCGTGCCTCATACTGCCTCGGGAAAGCGCCCCGGTTCTTGTGCCGGAGATCGCTTTGCGTCACCCTGACGCCGTTCGCCCGGAAAGGGAAGCCGCAGGAGGATCCGCATGCCACCACGTCGTCTGAGTGTTGTTGTCACGCGACGGCTGCCGGAGCGGGTCGAAGCCCGCATGGCAGAGCTTTTCGACTGCCATTTCGGCCCCGCCGATGCGCCGATGTCCGCCGATGAGATCGCGTCCTTGTTACCGGGCGCGGATGTGCTGGTGCCGAACCTGCGCGACCGGATCGACCAGGCGCTTTTGGCCCGGGCCGGGGATCGGCTGGGGCTGATCGCGAATTACGGCATGGGGGTGGACCATATCGACGTGGCGACCGCGCGCCATCGCGGCATCCTGGTGAGCAACACGCCCGACGTGCTGACCGAGGACACCGCCGACATGACCATGGCGCTGATCCTGGCGCTGCTGCGCCGCATGCCCGAGGGCATGGCACTGATGAAGGGCGATGCGGCCTGGGAAGGCTGGAGCCCCACCGGCATGTGCGGCTCGCGTATTGCCGGCAAGCGGCTGGGGGTGTTGGGCATGGGGCGGATCGGCCAGGCCCTGGCGCGCCGGGCGGCGGCCTTCGGCATGCAGATCAACTACCATAACCGACGCCGCCTGCGCAGCGAGACCGAAGAGGATCTGAAGGCGCGCTACTGGGAAAGCCTGGACCAGATGGTGGCGCGCTCCGACGTTCTGGCGGTCACCTGTCCGCATACGCCGGCGACCTTCCACCTGATGAATGCCCGTCGCCTCAAACTGATGAAGCCCGAGGCGGTGATTGTGAACACTTCGCGCGGCGAGGTCGTGGACCAGAACGCCCTGACCCGCCTGTTGCGTGCCGGGGATATCGCCGGTGCGGCCCTCGATGTCGTGACGCCCGAGGCCGAGGGCAATCCCCGCCTGCGCGAACTCGACAACGTGATCCTGCTGCCGCACATGGCCTCGGCCACCTACGAGGCGCGCCTCGAGATGGGCGAGAAGGTGATCATCAACATCAAGACCTATGCTGATGGACATCGCCCGCCGGATCTGGTGCTCCCGGGCATGCTCTAGAAACTGCGCCCGCGGCGCAGGCCTCCGGCGGGGATATTTGGGGCCAGATGAGAGAGCCTGGGTGGCTCTTTTTATCATCTGGCTGGAAATATCCCGGGGGAGGCGGCGCAGCCGCCGGGGGCAGAGCCCCCCTTGCGCGCTCAGTCGTTGCGCGTGGCTCCGGGGACCCAGAGCACGTCTCCGGCGCCGTTGCGGTTGGCGGTGCGGGAGGCCACGAAGAACCAGTCCGACAACCGGTTCAGGTAGCGCACGGCATCCGGATTGCAGCCTTCTTCGGCCATCAGCGCGACGGCAAGGCGTTCGGCCCGGCGCGAGACGGTGCGGCAGAGGTGCAGATGTGCGGCGAGTGGCGTGCCGCCGGGCAGCACGAAGCTGCGCAGCGGCGCCAGGTCCGCGTTCATCGCATCGATTTCGGTTTCCAGCCGCGTCACCTGCGCGGCGAGGATGCGCAGCGGCACGTAGGGGGCCTCTTCGTCGCGCTCCATGTGAGGGCGGCACAGGTCGGCCCCAAGATCGAAGAGATCGTTCTGGATCCGGGCCAGGGCCGCGTCCATCTCGCCCTCGGAAGAGAGGCGCGCGAGACCGATGGTGGCATTGGTCTCGTCCACCGTGCCGTAGGCCTCGACCCGGAGGGAGGGTTTGGGCACCCGCGTTCCGTCGCCCAGGGCGGTTTCGCCCGCGTCTCCTGTGCGGGTGTAGATCTTCGAAAGCACGACCATCTCAGTGTCCCCTGGTGATCATCGCAGCCAGCGCGATCAGCAGCACGGCCACCAGCTGGGCCATGATGCGCCATTGCATCAGCTTGTTGGATTTGCGCGCATCGCCCGCGCGGGCGAAGTTGGCGATGCCCTTCACCAGGATCACCGCCACGATCAGCACCGCCACCGTGGCGATGAAGAACATCGGGTTGCCGGCCATGATCTCTCCTCCATGTGCTTTTGCTCTGGATACGCCCCTGGCGCAAAAAAAGCCATTGCGGATTGCCCTGTCAGGCGTCGCGCATCAGTCGGTCGATGGCCCGGGACGGCAGCAGCCGCCGCATCGCCGCCGCCATGTAGGTGGGGGTTGTCACGTAGTAGCGCGGTTTCGGGCGGGGATCCTCCAGCGCGCGGATCAGCCTGGCGGTCACCGCCTCCGGGCCCAGCTCGAACCTGGCTTCGGTGGCAGAGCGGGTGCCGCGCTTGTAGAGCTTGTCGAGCAGCCCGTTGCGGTATTCCTCGATCCGAGCCGAGCTTTCCCAGTCAACCCAGGTCTCGAAGGCCTTGATGGCGTTCTTTCGGAAGTCGGTGCGGATCGGGCCGGGTTCGATCAGGATGGCGTCGATGCCGCTGCCCCTCAGCTCAAGGCGCAGGGTGTCGGTCAGCCCTTCGAGAGCGAATTTCGTGGCATTGTAGCTGCCCCGCCAGGGCGCCGCGACCAGCCCCAGCACCGAGGAGCAGTTGACGATGCGCCCGAATCCCTGGGCGCGCATCTGCGGCAGCACGGCGCGGGTCAGGGCATGGGGGCCGAAGAGGTTAGCCTCGAAATTGGCGCGCAGGGCGTCGCGGGGAATGTCCTCGACGGGGCCGGGCACGGCGAAGGCGCCGTTGTTGAAGATCGCGTCGATCCGTCCGCCGGTGGCGGCCTGCATGGCGGCGACCGCAGCCTCGATGCTGGCCTGGTCGGCATAGTCGAGATGCAGCGCCTCCAGCCCCTCGTCGCGCAGGCGGGCCACGTCATCGGGCTTGCGGGCCGAGGCGAAGACGCGCCAGCCCCGGGCCTTCAGCCCGTGGGCGGCATCGTAGCCGATGCCGGAGGAACAGCCGGTGATGAGGATGTTTCGGATCATGCCGGGACTGTGGCGAAGCGCGGGCGGGGCCGCAAGCCCCGGTGCCATGCTTCGGTGGCCGGCATCGGGCGCCCCGGCTTCAGGGCGGCCTCAGTTCGAGGCGGTCAGCAGGCCCGAATACATCCAGCCCGTGGCGCTGTTGCCGCTGGTGGCGCGCAGCTTCAGCCAGCCGCCCTTCTGATCCAGCACCTCGACCCGGGTGCCTTCGTTCAGCTGGTCGACCACGCCGTAACCGGTGCCGGGGCCGCTGCGCATGTTGACGACATTGCCCGAGACCTCGCGGATGTCGGCGCCGGGCGTGGTGCCCTGCGGTGCCATGGCGGCCGCGATGGCGCGGGCCTCGTCCTGGCGCACCCCGTCGACCTGGTCGGAGCTGGCCGAGGCGCGGCTGCCCGGTGTCTTCGGCGCGCCGGTCGGGGCGGGGGCGGGCAGCGCGGCCTTGCTGATCGTGGCGATCGACAGATCGGCGGCGGCAGGGTCCACGGCGTCGCTCTCGGTCTCCGCCGAGGCCAGCTGCACCGTGCCGCCCGAGGCTTGCGCGGAGCGGTCGGCCTGGCGCTGCGTCTGGTCGGCGGGCGCCAGGTCGGGGTCGATCTCGGCCAGCCGGGCGCCCGAATTCCGGGCAATCTCCTGGTCCGCCTTGCGAGGGCTCAGGGGCTGGAAGTCGAAGCCGCCGCTCATCTGGAAGAAGGTGAGGAACAGCAGGAAGCTGGTCGTGGCGATGAACAGGAATCGGAACATGGTGCTTTCCCCCGGTGCTGGCGCTGGCAGATGGCTTGTCAATGGAACAGGCGAACCCCCGCCCGGGTTCCCGGATTTCCGCCGAAAACCGATGCGAGGCGCGCAAGCTGCCGCTTTACCGGGACGCGGGGGACGGCTATCACCTGATCCATGACGGATACGCCCGAAGATACCCCAGATCTCCCGGCCGGCGGCACCATGCTGGCCGAGCCGCTGCGCCGCGCGATAGGTGAGCGATACCTGACCTACGCGCTTTCCACGATCATGAACCGCGCCCTGCCGGATGCCCGCGACGGGCTGAAGCCGGTGCACCGCCGCATCCTTTACGCGATGCGCGAACTGCGCCTGGGCCCGGCATCGCGGTTCCGCAAGTCCTCGAAGATCTCGGGCGACGTGATGGGCAACTACCACCCGCACGGCGACACGGCGATCTACGACGCCATGGCGCGCCTGGCGCAGGACTTCAACGTCCGCTACCCGCTGGTCGACGGCCAGGGCAACTTCGGCAATATCGACGGCGACAACCCGGCGGCCTCGCGCTACACCGAGGCGCGCCTGACCGCCGTGGCCGAGGCCATGATGGAAGGCCTGAACGAGAACGCCGTCGATTTCCGCGACAACTACGATGGCACGCTGCAGGAACCGGTGGTGTTGCCGGCGGCCTTCCCCAACCTGCTGGCCAATGGCTCTTCGGGGATCGCGGTGGGCATGGCGACCAATATCGCGCCGCACAACATCGTCGAGCTGTGCAATGCCTGCCTGCATCTGATCAAGTCGCCCGACGCCCATGACGACACGCTGCTGAAATACATCCCGGGGCCCGATTTCCCCACCGGCGGTGTGCTGGTGGAAAGCCCGGAAAACATCGCCCGCGCCTATGCCACCGGGCGCGGCGGCTTCCGCCTGCGCGCCAAGTGGGCGGTCGAGGATCTGGGCCGCGGCACCTGGCAGATCGTCGTCACCGAGATCCCCTACCAGGTGCAGAAATCCAAGCTGGTCGAGCGTATCGCCGAGCTGATCCAGACCAAGAAGATCCCGATCCTGGCCGACATCCGCGACGAAAGCGCCGATGACATCCGCATGGTGCTGGAGCCGCGCTCGAAGAACGTCGATCCCGATGTGCTGATGAACATGCTGTTCCGCAACTCGGACCTCGAGGTGCGCTTCGCGCTGAACATGAACGTGCTGATCGACGGCGTGACGCCCAAGGTCTGCTCGCTCAAGGAGGTGCTGCGCGCCTTCCTCGACCACCGCCGCGAGGTGCTCGAACGCCGCTCGGTCTTCCGCCTGGAAAAGATCGACCACCGGCTGGAAGTGCTGGAAGGCCTGGTGATCGCCTTCCTGAACCTTGATCGCGTGATCGACATCATCCGCTACGACGAGGATCCCAAGGCCGCCCTGATGGCCGAGGACTGGTCGAAGAAGCGTCCCCGTGCGGCCAGCGAGGCCGCCTATGTCTCGCCGCTTTCGCAGGGCGATGAGGGCGAGCTGAGCGAGCTTCAGGCCGAGTCGATCCTGAACATGCGCCTGCGCAGCTTGCGGCGCCTGGAAGAGATGGAGCTGCTGCGCGAGCGCGACGCCCTGATGGAGGAGCGCGCCGGTCTCGAGGATCTGCTGGCCCATCCCGAACTGCAGTGGAGCCGTGTCGCCGACCAGATCCGCGAGACCCGCAAGACCTTCGGCAAGGATTACGCGGGCGGCGCCCGCCGCACGCTGATCGAGGCCGCGGGCGAGGTCGAGGAGGTTCCCCTGGAAGCCATGATCGAGCGCGAGCCGATCACGGTGGTCTGCTCGAAGATGGGCTGGATCCGGGCGATGAAGGGCCATATCGACCTCGGCCAGGGCGACAAGCTGAAGTTCAAGGATGGCGACGAGGGCCGCTTCGCCTTCCATGCCGAGACGACGGACAAGATCCTGATCTTCGGCTCCAACGGACGCTTCTACACGGTGCAGGCGGCGAACCTGCCCGGCGGGCGCGGCATGGGCGAACCGCTGCGCCTGATGGTCGACCTGCCCAATGAGGCAGAGATCATCGACATGCGCATCTACCGCGCCGGCGAGAAGCTGATCGTGGCCTCGACGGCGGGCGATGGTTTCATCGTCCCCGAGGACGAGGTGCTGGCCCAGACCCGAAGCGGCAAGCAGGTACTGAACGTCAAGGACGATGTCCGCGCGCTGCTGGTCAAGCCGATCTGGGGCGATCACGTCGCCGTGGTGGGCGAGAACCGCAAGGTGCTGGTCTTCCCGATCGAGGAACTGCCCGAGATGTCCCGAGGCAAGGGCGTGCGCCTGCAGAAGTTCAAGGACGGCGGTCTTTCGGATCTGACCACCTTCGTGCTGGCCGATGGCCTGTCCTGGCACGACCCGGCAGGGCGCACCCGCACCGAAAGCAATCTCGCGGAATGGCTCGCGAAGCGCGCCTCCACGGGCCGCATGGCGCCGCGCGGTTTCCCCCGCGACAACAAGTTCAACTGAGAGCGACCTGTCTCATTTTCTTGTTCTCAAATACCTCCCGCGGAGCGTCGCCCCGGACCACAGGTCCGGGGCGATTTCGTTCCTGCGGAACGAAGCCTTCGGCGAAGGTATTTGGAACAAGAAAATGGGTCAGGAAAGTGCTTCGGCCCGCAGCCAGATGCCACCTTCGGGGCGCAGTGTCAGGATCATCACCGGGCGCGGATTGCGGCCAGGGATCGGGGTGAACCGGAAACGGGCCAGTAACGTGGCCAGGATGATCACCGCCTCCTGCACGGCGAAGCTGGCGCCGATGCAGACCCGCGGGCCGTCCCCGAACGGCAGGTAGGCATAGCGGGGCACCGCCTTGCGGTCGGTGAAACGGTCCGGATCGAAGGCGTCGGGCCGGTCCCAGAGCAGGCGGTTGCGGTGCAGCGCGTAGATCGGCAGCATCACCGTATCGCCGGCGCGCACCTCCCTTCCACACAGCCTGTCGGGCACCTGCGCGGTCCGCGAGATGATCGCGGCGGGCGGGTAGAGGCGGAGGGCCTCGTCGATGATCGCCCGCAGGTAGGGCAGCTGCGGCAGGTCCGCGGCGGTCGCGGTCCGCTCGCCCAGGGCGGCGCGGGCCTCGGCGCGGGCGCGGTCCTGGACCGCGGGGTCGAAGGCGCAGAGGTACAGCGCCCAGCCCAGCGTCAGCGCCGTTGTCTCGTGGCCGGCGACGATGAAGGTCAGCAGGTTGTCCGCCAGCTCCGCGTCGCTCATGCGGCGGTGCTCCTCGGGGTCCTCGGCGGCCAGCAGAAGGTCGAGCAGATCCGGGGCCGGGCCGCGCTGGCCGCTGGCCCGGCGCGAGGCGATGGCATCGTCCGCCACCGCCTTCATGCGCTTCACCACCGGACCGGAGAGCGCCCGCGCCGGGCGCGGGATCCAGTCGGGCGCGCCCAGCATGTCGAGGATCGAGACCCGGGCCGCCGCCGCGATGTAGCCGTCGATGGCGCGGTGCACCGCGTCGCGATCGAAGCTCTTGCCGCCCGAGAAGGTGATTTCGGAGATCACCTCGAAGGTGGCGCGGACCATCTCGTCGGCCATGTCGACCGCACCGGGGCCGGCGGCGGCCACGCGGGCGCAGGCGTGATCTGCGGCTGCGCTCATCACCGGGCCGAGGCCGGTGACGTGGCGGTGCGAGAAGACCGGCGCCACCGCGCGGCGTTGCCAGCGCCAGTGCGCCCCCTCGGCGATGAACAGCGAATGCCCGATCACCGGGCGCAGCAGGTTCTTCGTCACCCCGCTCTTGGGGTAATCCTCGACCCGTTCCAGCAGCACCCGCCGGATCGCGGCGGGATCCATCAGCATGTGCCAGCGGATCCCCATCCTGCCCGAGACGATGGGCTGCTTCACCGCAAGCTCCGGCAGGATCTCGAGGACGTTGCGCCGCGCCGCGCGCAGCGAGCCGAGCATCCCCAGCGGCGCGGTCACCAGCGGGACGCGCACCGGCAGGGCAGGAGGGGGGCTCTGGTCGTCGGGCATCGGGGTCTCCGCCGGGCGGGCCCCGTGCCGGGCCCGCATTGTGGGGATCATATCACTATGGCGGGCAGCCGGAACCCCGCCCGGTCCCGCGATAATTGAAACGCCCGGGCCGATCCGCTATCGGGGAAAGGATCCAGATCTGCCCGAGGAGGCCGCATGACCGCCCAGATCCTTTCACGCCGCCTGGTGCCCGCCCTGGGCCTGACGGCGCTGCTGATGCTCGGCGGTTGCGCCTCAAGCCAGAAGGCGGACCAGCATCCCGACCTCGGCCATTTCAAGCTGGGCTGGGATGTCGTGGTGGCCTCGAAGATGCGCCAGGGCCCGCTGTCGCGGGAGGCCTCGCCGGAAGAGTTCCAGAATGCCATCAAGGCCTCGGTCGAGAAGCGCCTGCGGCCCTATGACGGCGACCAGCTCTATCATCTGGGGATCTCGGTCGAGGGGTACGTGCTGGCCGCGCCCGGCATTCCGCTGATCTTCGCGCCGAAGTCGATCCTGATGATCAAGGTCACGGTCTGGGACGACGCCAAGGGCGGCAAGATCAACGAGGAGCCGAAGCTGATCGTGGTGATGGAGAAATTCGGCGCCCAGAGCCTGATCGGCACCGGGTTCACGATGACCCGGGAAGAGCAGATCGACCAGCTGGCCGACCGCGCCGCCCAGAAGATCGAGGACTGGCTGGCCGACAACCCGGCCTGGTTCGCCAAGCACGACAGCACCGCCCCGGCCGCGAAACCCTCCGGTTCCTGAGCCCGCCTGACCACCGTCGGACCCTGTCCCGCGACCCCGGGTCGCGGGCGGGTTGCGGCATCTGCGTGACGCTTTCGCGACAGGCGCGTGACGGGGCGCATCCCGGGGGCGTTTCGCCGATGTGACAGCAGGGCGCTGTTGCCGAAGTGGCGCTTGATTTTCCCTTCGGGACAAAATAAATCGCGGCCCCAGTGAAATCGGGCCGGGTTGGCCCCCAAACCACAGAGGCGCCTGACGATGGCAAAGGAAAAGTTTGAGCGCGGCAAACCGCACTGCAACATCGGCACGATCGGTCACGTTGACCACGGCAAGACGACGCTGACGGCGGCGATCACGAAGTACTTCGGTGACTTCAAGGCCTACGACCAGATCGACGGCGCGCCCGAAGAGAAGGCCCGTGGCATCACGATCTCGACCGCACACGTGGAATACGAGACCGAAGCCCGTCACTACGCGCACGTCGACTGCCCCGGCCACGCCGACTACGTGAAGAACATGATCACCGGTGCCGCCCAGATGGACGGCGCGATCCTGGTCGTGAACGCAGCTGACGGCCCGATGCCGCAGACCCGCGAGCACATCCTGCTGGGCCGCCAGGTGGGTATCCCCGCCATGGTCGTGTTCATGAACAAGGTCGACCAGGTCGACGACGAGGAGCTGCTGGAGCTCGTCGAGATGGAAGTGCGCGAACTGCTGTCCGCCTACGACTTCCCCGGCGACGACATCCCCGTCATCGCAGGTTCGGCTCTGGCCGCACTGGAAGGCCGTGATCCCGAGATCGGCGAGAACAAGATCCGCGAACTGATGGCCGCCGTTGACGCGTACATCCCGCAGCCGGCACGCGCTGTCGACCAGCCGTTCCTGATGCCGATCGAAGACGTGTTCTCGATCTCGGGCCGCGGCACCGTGGTCACCGGCCGCGTCGAGCGTGGTGTGGTCAACGTTGGCGACGAACTCGAAATCGTCGGCATCAAGGCCACCAAGAAAACCACCTGCACCGGCGTGGAAATGTTCCGCAAGCTGCTGGATCGCGGGGAAGCCGGCGACAACATCGGCGCCCTGCTGCGCGGCATCGACCGTGAAGGCGTGGAACGTGGCCAGGTGCTCTGCAAGCCGGGTTCGGTCAAGCCGCACACCAAGTTCGAAGCCGAAGCCTACATCCTGACCAAGGAAGAGGGTGGCCGTCACACGCCGTTCTTCGCGAACTACCGCCCGCAGTTCTACTTCCGGACCACGGACGTCACCGGCACCGTCGAACTGCCCGAGGGCACCGAGATGGTCATGCCCGGCGACAACCTGAAGTTCACCGTCGAGCTGATCGCGCCGATCGCAATGGAAGAGAAGCTGCGCTTCGCTATCCGTGAAGGCGGCCGCACCGTCGGCTCCGGCGTCGTCTCGAAAATCATCGAGTGATCGACGCTTCCGCGGGGTGACCCGCTGATGCCAGACTTCGAAACGGCGGGGGATCTCCTCCGCCGTTTCCCGTTGCGGCAGGGCGATGTCGCGGCGCTGGACCTTTCGGGGCGCCCGCCTATCATCGCCGCCATGACCCATCCGATCCATTTCGCCTATGTCCTCGACGGTCCCGCGCGCTGCCAGCGCCTGGCGGGGCACGACGTGCAGGACATGCTGCTGTCGCCGACCCTGGCCTGGGCGCATCTCGATGCCACCCATGACGATGCCCAGGACTGGGTGGCGGCGCATCTCTCCTATCTCGACGACACGGTGACCGAGGCCCTGACCCAGACCGAGACCCGCCCCCGCGCCACGGCGATCGGAGAGGGGCTCCTGGTGATCCTCAGGGGAGTCAACCTCAACCCCGGCAAGGACCGGGAGGACATGGTGGCGGTGCGGCTCTGGGCCGATGCCCACCGCATCGTGACGCTGTCGCGCCAGCGGGTCCGCGCGCTGGAGGACATCGCCGCGGAGATCGACGCCGGCGCGGGACCGGCCACCGCCGGGGAATTCATCGCCATGCTGGCGGACCGGCTGACCGACCGCATCGAACCCTTCGTGACCGAGCTCGACAGCGATGTCGACGGGCTGGAGACCGAGATCATCCAGTCCCCCTCCAAGGATCTGCGCCGCCGAATCGTCGCGCTGCGGCTCTCCGTGGTGGAGCTGCGCCGCCACATGCCGCCGCAGCGCGACGCGCTGAAGCTGCTGGCAGGCTCGAAGTCCCCCCTCTTTTCCGAGCATGACCTGCGCGAGCTGCAGGAGAATCACGACCGGCTGACCCGGGTCTCGGAAAACCTCGACGAGCTGCGCGACAATCTCGGCGTCCTGCGCGACGAACTGGCCGGGCTGCTGGCGGACCGGCTCAACAGCCACATGTACGTGCTGGCGATCATCTCGGGCATCTTCCTGCCGCTGGGCTTCCTGACCGGGCTTTTCGGCATAAACGTGGGCGGCATGCCCGGGGCAGGGGATCCGCATGCCTTCTGGGTCTTCACCGGCCTGCTGATCGCCCTGGTGGCTCTCGTCCTGGCCATCCTGCGCGGTTTCCGCTGGCTCTAGGCGCCGCTCCCCGTCATCTGGTCGGAAATATCCCGGGGGAGTCGCCCCTCGGGGCGACGGGGGCAGCGCCCCCTCCCGCCCCCTGCCGCAAGGACAGGCGGGAAATCTCTCCACGGCCCGAAACTCTCCCTTGATCTTCTGCGCGCCCTGCCATAATCACCGCCCTACGGCATAGGGGTATAGCTCAGTTGGTAGAGCATCGGTCTCCAAAACCGAGGGTCGCGGGTTCGAGTCCTGCTGCCCCTGCCAGTTTCCATCACGACATCGCCAGCACGGTCCGCCAGCCCATTTCGGGCTCTTCCGGCGTGATGCGAACGGGTTGATAATCCCTGCGCATCCGCGTAAGGGAGAGCACCCGCAGGGGCCCGTCGGGCCCTGCCCAGAGACATCCAGGTGAGGATCCCGCCATGGCGAACCCGCTCCAGTTCATCCAGCAGACCCGTACCGAGATCGGCAAGGTCGCATGGCCCACGCGTCGCGAAGTCGCGCTGACCACCGTCATGGTGCTGGTCATGGCCGCCCTGACCGCCGTGTTCTTCGCGCTCGTCGACCTCGGCATCCGCTCGGGTCTGCAGGGCATCCTCAGCCTCTTCAGCTGAGCCGGGCCCCGGGGCACCCCGGGACTTGCACATCGGGGCCGAGTTTTGTACTCAGCCCCCGTTCCCCCTGATCTGGCGCGTGGCGATTCGGCCCCGCGCCGGTTTTCTATGGGGGAAGGGCCTTTCGCGTTCCCCGGGAACGCCGCGAAGGTCCGACGGAAATTTCGGTCGTGTGTGCCCGAGGGCACCCCGCGGCATTGAGTGGAACTAGCAAGGGTCGTTGCGACATGGCGAAACGGTGGTACTCGGTCTCGGTCCTCTCGAACTTCGAGAAGAAGATCGCCGAGCAGATCCGGCAGAGCGTCGAAGAGAAGGGTCTTCAGGACCAGATCGACGAGGTGCTCGTGCCGACCGAGGAAGTGATCGAGATCCGTCGGGGCAAGAAGGTCTCGACCGAACGCCGTTTCATGCCCGGCTACGTGCTGGTCCACATGGAAATGTCGGACGAGGGTTATCACCTGGTGAACTCGATCAACCGCGTCACCGGCTTCCTCGGTCCGCAGGGCCGTCCGATGCCGATGCGTGACGCGGAGGTGCAGGGCATCCTGGGCCGCGTCCAGGAAGGCGAAGAAGCGCCGCGCACGCTCATCCACTTCGAGGTGGGCGAGAAGGTCAAGGTCAACGACGGTCCGTTCGAGGACTTCGATGGCATGATCGAGGAGGTCGACGAGGACAACCAGCGCCTCAAGGTCTCGGTCTCGATCTTCGGTCGGGAAACCCCGGTCGAGCTGGAATTCACCCAGGTCACCAAGCAGGGCTGACCCGGGTCACGCGCGCCTTCGGGCGCGTCCGCCGGGGCAGGGCCGGCATTCATTCGTGGGAGGCGAGGGGCGCGCGCGCTTCGGACCAGACCACGCTGACAGGCGGGCGCGACGCGTCGTGATCCGCCAGGGCACATCGAAGGATGTGCCGGTGAACCAAGGAGAAGGCCAATGGCCAAGAAACTGATCGGCAGCCTCAAGCTGCAAGTCCCGGCTGGCAAAGCCAACCCGTCCCCGCCGGTCGGCCCCGCACTGGGTCAGCGCGGCATCAACATCATGGAATTCTGCAAGGCGTTCAACGCCAAGACGCAGGACATGGAAGTTGGCGCACCCTGCCCGACCGTCATCACCTACTACCAGGACAAGTCCTTCACGATGGAAATCAAGACGCCCCCCGCGTCTTATTACCTGAAGAAGGCCGCCAAGCTGCAGTCCGGTTCCAAGACCCCCGGCAAGGCCACCGCAGGTACGGTGACCGTTGCTCAGGTCAAGGAAATCGCTGAAGCGAAGATGAAAGATCTGAATGCCAACGATATCGAAGCGGCGATGCAGATCATCCTGGGCTCCGCCCGCTCCATGGGCATCGAGGTGAAGTGATGGCTAAGCTCGGTAAACGTACCCGCGCCGCCCGCGAAGCCTTCGCCGGCAAGGAAAACATCTCGATCGAAGAAGCGGTCACGCTGATCAAGGCCAACGCAAAGGCCAAGTTCGACGAGACCGTCGAGATCGCCGTGAACCTCGGCGTCGATCCCCGTCACGCAGACCAGATGGTCCGCGGCGTCGTCGGCCTGCCCAACGGCACCGGCAAGGACGTGCGCGTTGCCGTCTTCGCCCGTGGCGCCAAGGCTGACGAAGCCAAGGAAGCCGGTGCGGACGTCGTCGGTGCAGAAGACCTGATGGAATCCATCCAGGGCGGCACCATCGACTTCGACCGTTGCATCGCGACCCCGGACATGATGCCGATCGTCGGCCGTCTGGGCAAGATCCTCGGCCCGCGCAACCTGATGCCGAACCCCAAGGTCGGCACCGTGACCATGGACGTGAAAGCGGCCGTGGAAGCAGCCAAGGGCGGCGAAGTGCAGTTCAAGGTCGAAAAAGCAGGCGTCGTGCACGCCGGCGTCGGCAAGGTCTCCTTCGACGAAGCCAAGCTGGTCGAGAACATCCGCGCTTTCGTGGAAGCAGTTTCCCGCGCGAAGCCCGCAGGCGCCAAAGGCACCTACATGAAGGGCATCTCGCTGAGCTCGACCATGGGCCCGGGCGTCTCGGTCGCTGTCGAAAGCGCAACCGGCAACTGATCGTTCCGATCGGTGACATTCTGAAAGGGCGGGCTTCGGTCCGCCCTTTCGCATTTCGGGGCCCCGTTTCCGGGCCCCTCGGGACCCGGGCAGGGCAGGGGCGTCAGGAGGGCGAGTTGCCGATGTCCTCGCAGGTCTCCTCCAGTTCCGAGGTCGGATGGCGCGCGGCCTTCAGCGCGGCATCCAGCGGCGCACCGTCGCAGGCCGCCTGCGCCAGCGCCTCCAGGCTGTAGGTGTGCAGCAGCGCCGTGCCCCGCATCACCTCGCGCGAGAGCGCCAGCACGGTCAGGTAATCGAGGTGGTTGCCCAGCATCCCCGATCCGTCCTCGTCACCGCCCTCGGCATTCTCGCGGCAGGCCTCGGCATCGACCGAGAGGAAGCTGCGGCAGACCGTGGGGCGGGCCTCGTAGGCGCGGCACTGGCGCGTCTCGGGATCAAGCGCGGCGCAGGCATGGGCGTGCCAGGCGCGGCCGTCGGGTTGCCCTGCGAAGGGCGCCAGGGCGCCGTGCAGGGCGGTGGCCTCGGCCTCGCCGATCAGGCCGCCGTCGCCCTCCAGCAGGATGCAGCAGAAGGCGCAGCCGGCGGCACAGGCGGCATTTGTCAGCACCTCGGGCTGCTCGGCGCGGATCTGCGCGCCGGTGATCTCTCCGATCTCGCGGGCGGCATCGCCCGAGGCGAGTCGCGCCAGGGTGCGGGGCAGGGGGCGGGCCTCGGACGCGCTGGTGGCCAGCCAGGCATCCAGCAGGCGGCGACCGCGGTCCTCCAGGAAGTCGGGCATCCCCCGGGCGCGGGCCTTCGTCAGCTTGCGGCGCAGCGCGGGATAATCGAGTGCGGCGCGGGCAGATTTGCTCATGGGGTGGGTCTTTCGCTTCCAATCTGAAGGGATCACTGGCACAGGGCCGCCTTCAAGCGTATAAGATCCGGGATCATGGTGCCAGCGGGTCCCCGGACCGGCACTGGCCCGCCGAAAAGTGCCGCCGTTCCGACGTGCGGCCTGTTCACGTTTATTTTGCTCTTCACATCCGCTTCCGGAAGGCTTAGAAGCCCTCTGGTCAGGTCGTCCGGATTCGGTTGGCCCGACGATTCGTCCGAGACGGCGGGTGGTTCGCGCATGTGGGCCATAATTCCTGCCTGAGACGGGAAAGAACCAGATTTCTTCGGGCCCGCGCATGCGGCTCCCCGGGGCGACCTTGGACGGACCCGTTTACGGACCCGCATGCCGGGACGTTCGTTCCGGCAGAAATGAGCCGGAGGGTCACACCTCCCTACTTGGAGTGAAACTGTGGATAGAGCCCAGAAAGAGAAAGTGGTCGACGAACTCGGCCAGATCTTCGAAAGCTCTGGCGTTGTGGTGGTTGCCCACTACACCGGTCTCACGGTTGCAGACATGCAGTCGCTGCGCGCCAAGGCCCGTGAGGCCGGTGGTAGCGTGCGTGTCGCCAAGAACAGGCTCGCCAAGATCGCCCTGGAAGGCAAGCCCTGCGCAAGCATGGCCGATCTTCTCACGGGCATGACGGTGCTCACCTACTCCGAAGACCCTGTCGCAGCAGCGAAGGTCGCGGAAGATTTCGCCAAAGAGAACAAGAAGTTCGAAATTCTCGGCGGCGCAATGGGTGAAACCGCACTGGACCGTGCCGGTGTCGAAGCCGTGTCGAAGATGCCCTCGCGCGAAGAGCTCATTGCTCAGATCGTGTCGTGCATCGGCGCACCCGCCTCGAACATCGCCGGTGCCATTGGCGCTCCTGCTTCGAATATCGCCTCCATCCTGTCCACGATCGAAGAAAAGTTCGAGGACAAGGCGGCGTAAGCAACCTTGCGACTGGCGTAGGGTCCTAAGCCCCAACGTTGGAACACATCTAGAGATACGGAAAGAGTCACAAAATGGCTGATCTGAAGAAACTGGCAGAAGAGATCGTTGGTCTGACGCTTCTCGAAGCACAAGAACTGAAAACCATCCTGAAGGACGAGTACGGCATCGAGCCCGCAGCTGGCGGCGCCGTCATGGTCGCAGGTCCGGCAGCCGACGCTGGCGCAGCCGAAGAAGAGAAAACCGAGTTCGACGTCATCCTGAAGTCGGCCGGCGCTTCCAAAATCAACGTCATCAAAGAAGTCCGCGGCATCACCGGCCTGGGCCTCAAAGAAGCCAAAGAGCTGGTCGAAGCCGGCGGCAAGGCTGTCAAAGAAGGCGTTTCGAAAGAAGAAGCCGAAGACATCAAGGGCAAGCTGGAAGCAGCTGGCGCCGAGATCGAAATCAAGTAATCCGGCTTTCCGGGCCTGTCCCGGATGCAAGGATTTCCAAGGCTGGACGCGGGGATACCCGCGTTCAGCCGAACCTGTCTCAGAGAGGGCTTTTCTGAAAGTCCTGCCTAAGGCGAGGTTCGCGGATCGGGAGGTCACCATTGGGACGGTGGCCAGGCATGGATCCGAACCCCCTGTCTCGATTGGGCGTTGCGCCGGGGCCCGACGGCGCGCGACCCGTAGAGAAACGAAAGGTGAGACCCGTCATGGCTCAGACCTACCTTGGTCAGAAACGTCTTCGCAAATACTTCGGCAAGATTCGCGAAGTCCTTGAAATGCCGAACCTCATCGAGGTTCAGAAGTCCTCCTACGAACTGTTCCTGAAATCCGGCGATGCGGTGGATCCCACCGACGGCGAAGGCATCAAAGGTGTCTTCCAGTCGGTCTTCCCGATCAAGGACTTCAACGAGACCGCGGTTCTCGAGTTCGTCAAGTACGAGCTGGAACGCCCGAAATACGACGTCGACGAGTGCATGCAGCGCGACATGACCTACAGCGCCCCGCTGAAGGTCACCCTGCGTCTGATCGTCTTCGATATCGACGAGGATACCGGCGCGAAGTCCGTCAAGGACATCAAGGAGCAGGATGTCTTCATGGGCGACATGCCCCTGATGACGCCGAACGGCACCTTCATCGTCAACGGCACCGAGCGGGTCATCGTGTCCCAGATGCACCGCTCTCCGGGTGTCTTCTTCGACCATGACAAGGGCAAGACGCACAGCTCGGGCAAGCTGCTCTTCGCCTGCCGCATCATTCCGTACCGTGGCTCCTGGCTGGACTTCGAGTTCGACGCCAAGGACATCGTGTTCGCGCGCATCGACCGTCGCCGCAAGCTGCCGGTGACGACGCTGCTCTACGCCCTGGGCCTGGACCAGGAAACCATCATGGAGTCCTACTACAACACGGTGGATTACTCCTACCGTCGTGGTCAGGGCTGGGTGACCAAGTTCTTCCCCGAGCGTGTGCGCGGCACCCGTCCAACCTTCGACCTGGTCGATGCCGATTCCGGCGAGATCATCGCCGAAGCCGGCAAGAAGGTGACCCCGCGCGCCGTCAAGAAGCTGATCGACGAAGGCACGGTGAAAAGCCTGCTGGAGCCGTTCGAGCGCATCGTCGGCAAGTATGTCGCCCGCGACCTCATCAACGAGGAAACCGGTGCGATCTACGTCGAGGCAGGCGATGAGCTGACCCTGGAATACGACAAGGGCGGCGAGATCATCGGCGGCACCGTGAAGGAGCTGCTGGAAGCCGGCATCACCGATATCCCGGTCCTCGACATCGACAACATCAACGTCGGTCCGTACATGCGGAACACGATGGCGATGGACAAGAACATGAACCGCGACACCGCGCTCATGGACATCTATCGCGTCATGCGTCCGGGCGAGCCGCCGACCGTCGAAGCCGCTTCGGCGCTGTTCGACACCCTGTTCTTCGACAGCGAGCGCTACGACCTTTCGGCCGTGGGCCGCGTGAAGATGAACATGCGTCTGGATCTGGAAAAGCCGGACACCCAGCGGACCCTGGATCGCGACGACATCGTCAAGTGCATCAAGGCCCTGGTCGAGCTGCGCGACGGCAAGGGCGAGATCGACGACATCGACCACCTCGGCAACCGTCGTGTGCGTTCGGTCGGCGAGCTGATGGAAAACCAGTACCGCGTCGGGCTGCTTCGCATGGAGCGCGCGATCAAGGAACGCATGTCCTCCGTCGAGATCGACACGGTCATGCCGCAGGACCTGATCAACGCGAAGCCCGCAGCGGCTGCCGTGCGTGAATTCTTCGGCTCCTCGCAGCTGTCGCAGTTCATGGACCAGACCAACCCGCTGTCCGAAGTGACGCACAAACGCCGTCTCTCGGCGCTTGGCCCGGGCGGTCTGACCCGCGAACGTGCCGGCTTCGAAGTGCGCGACGTTCACGCCACGCACTACGGCCGCATGTGCCCGATTGAAACGCCGGAAGGTCCGAACATCGGCCTGATCAACTCGCTGGCGACCTTCGCCCGCGTGAACAAGTACGGCTTCATCGAGACCCCCTACCGCACGGTGCGCGACAAGCAGGTGACCGACGAGGTCCACTACATGTCCGCGACCGAGGAACAGCGTCACGTGGTGGCCCAGGCCAACGCGTCGCTGGACGAAGAGGGGCGCTTCACCAACGAGATGGTCAACACCCGTCAGGCCGGCGAATACACGCTGACCCCGACCGAGGCCGTGGACCTGATCGACGTGTCGCCGAAGCAGCTGGTTTCGGTCGGCGCTTCGCTGATCCCGTTCCTTGAAAACGACGACGCAAACCGCGCCCTGATGGGTGCGAACATGCAGCGTCAGGCCGTTCCCCTGCTGCGCGCGGAAGCGCCGGTCGTGGGCACGGGCATCGAGGGCAAGGTCGCCATCGACTCCGGTGCGGCCATCCAGGCCCGTCGGGCAGGCATCATCGACCAGGTCGACGCGCAGCGGATCGTGATCCGTGCCACCGGCGATCTGGAGCTGGGCGATGCCGGCGTCGACATCTACCGGATGCGCAAGTTCCAGCGCTCCAACCAGAACACCTGCATCAACCAGCGTCCGCTGGTGAAGGTGGGTCAGACGGTTGGCAAGGGCGAAGTGATCGCCGACGGCCCGTCCACCGACATGGGGGAACTGGCGCTCGGCAAGAACATCGTCATCGCGTTCATGCCCTGGAACGGCTACAACTACGAAGACTCCATCCTGATCTCCGAGCGCATCGCGCGTGACGACGTCTTCACCTCGATCCACATCGAGGAATTCGAAGTCGCCGCCCGTGACACCAAGCTGGGCCCGGAAGAAATCACCCGCGACATCCCCAACGTCGGCGAGGAAGCCCTGCGCAACCTCGACGAAGCGGGCATCGTCTACATCGGTGCGGACGTGGAGCCGGGCGACATCCTGGTCGGCAAGATCACCCCGAAGGGCGAAAGCCCGATGACGCCGGAAGAAAAGCTTCTGCGCGCCATCTTCGGCGAAAAGGCCTCGGACGTGCGCGACACCTCGCTGCGTGTGAAGCCCGGTGACTACGGCACCGTCGTGGAAGTGCGCGTCTTCAACCGTCACGGCGTGGAGAAGGACGAACGTGCCCTCCAGATCGAGCGGGAAGAAGTCGAGCGCCTGTCGCGTGACCGTGACGACGAGCTGGCGATCCTGGATCGCAACATCTACGCCCGTCTGAAGGACATGATCCTCGGCAAGACCGCGGTGAAGGGTCCGAAGGGCATCAAGGCCGGTTCGGAAATCACCGAAGACCTGCTGGGCACGCTGTCGCGCGGCCAGTGGTGGCAGCTTGCGCTGGAAGACGACAAGGAATCCCAGATCGTCGAAGCCCTGAACGAGCAGTACGAGGCGCAGAAGCGCGCCCTGGATGCCCGTTTCGAGGACAAGGTCGAGAAGGTCCGTCGCGGCGACGATCTGCCTCCGGGCGTGATGAAGATGGTCAAGGTCTTCATCGCTGTGAAGCGCAAGCTTCAGCCGGGCGACAAGATGGCCGGCCGTCACGGCAACAAGGGTGTGGTTTCGCGCGTCGTCCCGATGGAAGACATGCCGTTCCTCGCCGATGGGACGCCCGTCGACTTCTGCCTCAACCCGCTGGGCGTGCCCTCGCGCATGAACGTCGGTCAGATCCTTGAAACCCACATGGGCTGGGCATCGCGCGGCCTGGGTCTCAAGATCGACGAGGCGCTTCAGGACTACCGCCGCACCGGCGACATGACCCCGGTTCGCGAGGCCCTGCGCATCGCCTATGGCGACGAAGTCTACGACGAAGGCTTTGCCGAGATGGACGAAGAGCACCTGATCGAGGCCGCCGGCAACGTCACCCGTGGCGTGCCGATCGCGACCCCGGTCTTCGACGGCGCCAAGGAAGAAGACATCAACGCGGCGCTCAGCCGTGCGGGCTTCGACACCTCGGGTCAGTCGGTCCTCTTCGACGGTCGCACCGGCGAGCAGTTCTCGCGCAAGGTCACGGTTGGCTTCAAGTACATGCTGAAGCTGCACCACCTGGTGGACGACAAGATCCACGCGCGCTCGACCGGCCCGTACTCCCTCGTCACGCAGCAGCCGCTGGGTGGTAAGGCGCAGTTCGGCGGCCAGCGTTTCGGGGAAATGGAAGTCTGGGCCCTCGAAGCCTATGGCGCCGCCTACACCCTGCAGGAAATGCTGACCGTGAAGTCGGACGACGTGGCTGGCCGGACCAAGGTCTACGAAAGCATCGTCAAGGGCGAGGACAACTTCGAAGCGGGCGTTCCCGAGAGCTTCAACGTGCTCGTGAAGGAAGTCCGCGGCCTCGGCCTGAACATGGAACTCCTGGACGCGGAGGAGGAGGAGTAAGCCCCACCGCTTGCTCCGGGGCGGCGTGATGTCGCCCCACCCTCACTCCCCGACCTGTCTATCTAGGAAAACGACATGAACCAGGAACTGACGAACAACCCGTTCAACCCGCTGACCCCGGCGAAGGCCTTCGACGAGATCAAGGTCTCGCTCGCCTCGCCCGAGCGGATCCTGTCTTGGTCCTACGGCGAGATCAAGAAGCCCGAGACGATCAACTACCGGACCTACAAGCCCGAGCGGGACGGCCTGTTCTGCGCGCGCATCTTCGGTCCGATCAAGGACTACGAGTGCCTTTGCGGCAAGTACAAGCGGATGAAGTATCGCGGCGTCGTCTGCGAGAAATGCGGCGTCGAAGTCACGCTGCAGAAGGTCCGCCGCGAGCGCATGGGCCACATCGAACTGGCGGCGCCCGTCGCCCACATCTGGTTCCTGAAATCGCTGCCCTCCCGCATCGGCCTGATGCTGGACATGACGCTGCGCGATCTGGAACGCGTCCTGTACTTTGAAAACTACGTTGTCATCGAGCCGGGTCTGACCGACCTGAAATACGGCCAGATGATGACCGAAGAAGAGTTCATGGATGCCCAGGACACCTACGGCATGGACGCCTTCACGGCGAACATCGGTGCCGAGGCCATCCGCGAGATGCTGGCGCAGATCGATCTGGAATCCGAAGCCGAGAACCTGCGCGCCGAACTGGCCGAGGCGACTGGCGAACTGAAGCCGAAGAAGATCATCAAGCGCCTGAAGGTCGTGGAATCCTTCCTGGAATCGGGCAACCGTCCGGAATGGATGATCATGACCGTGATCCCGGTCATCCCGCCGGAACTGCGTCCGCTGGTGCCGCTGGACGGTGGCCGCTTCGCGACCTCCGACCTGAACGACCTGTATCGCCGCGTGATCAACCGGAACAACCGCCTGAAGCGTCTGATCGACCTTCGCGCACCGGACATCATCGTGCGCAACGAAAAGCGGATGCTTCAGGAATCCGTGGACGCCCTGTTCGACAACGGCCGTCGCGGCCGCGTCATCACCGGCGCCAACAAGCGTCCGCTGAAGTCGCTCTCGGACATGCTGAAGGGCAAGCACGGTCGTTTCCGTCAGAACCTTCTGGGCAAGCGCGTCGACTTCTCGGGCCGTTCGGTCATCGTGACCGGGCCGGAACTCAAGCTGCACCAGTGCGGCCTGCCCAAGAAGATGGCGCTCGAACTCTTCAAGCCCTTCATCTACTCGCGCCTGGAGGCCAAGGGCCTGTCCAGCACCGTGAAGCAGGCGAAGAAGCTGGTGGAAAAAGAGCGTCCCGAGGTCTGGGACATCCTGGACGAGGTGATCCGCGAACACCCCGTGCTGCTGAACCGCGCCCCCACGCTGCACCGTCTGGGCATCCAGGCGTTCGAACCGCAGCTGGTCGAAGGCAAGGCCATCCAGCTGCACCCGCTGGTCTGCTCGGCGTTCAACGCCGACTTCGACGGTGACCAGATGGCCGTGCACGTCCCGCTGAGCCTTGAGGCACAGCTGGAAGCGCGCGTCCTGATGATGTCGACGAACAACGTTCTGTCGCCCGCCAACGGCGCGCCGATCATCGTTCCTTCGCAGGATATGGTTCTGGGTCTCTACTACACCTCGATCCAGCGCGAAGGCATGAAGGGCGAGGGCATGAGCTTTGCCTCGATCGACGAGGTCCAGTACGCGCTCGACGCCGGGATCGTGCACCTGCACGCCAAGATCACCGCGCGGATCCTGCAGATCGACGAGGAAGGCAACGAAGTCTACAAGCGCTTCGAAACCACCCCCGGCCGTGTCCGTCTGGGCTCGCTCCTGCCGATGAACGCCAAGGCGCCCTTCGAGCTGGTGAACACCCTGCTGCGGAAGAAGGACGTTCAGCGCGTCATCGACACCGTCTACCGCTACTGCGGTCAGAAAGAGTCCGTCATCTTCTGCGACCAGATCATGTCGATGGGCTTCAAGGAAGCTTTCAAGGCAGGCATCTCGTTCGGCAAGGACGACATGGTGATCCCCGATAACAAGTGGACCATCGTCGACGAGACCAAGGAGCAGGTGAAGGACTTTGAACAGCAGTACATGGACGGCCTGATCACCCAGGGCGAAAAGTACAACAAGGTCGTGGACGCCTGGTCGAAGTGCAACGACAAGGTGACCGAGGCGATGATGTCGACCATCTCGGCCGTGCCGCGCAACGCGGACGGTTCGGAAGGCGAGATCAACTCGGTCTACATGATGGCGCACTCCGGTGCCCGTGGCTCGGTCACGCAGATGAAGCAGCTGGGCGGGATGCGCGGCCTGATGGCGAAGCCGAACGGCGACATCATCGAGACGCCGATCATCTCGAACTTCAAGGAAGGTCTGACCGTTCTTGAATACTTCAACTCGACCCACGGCGCCCGTAAGGGTCTGTCGGATACCGCACTGAAGACGGCAAACTCGGGTTACCTGACCCGTCGTCTGGTGGACGTCGCCCAGGACTGCATCGTGCGCGAGCCCGATTGCGGCACCGAACGTGCGATCACCGTCGGCAACGCCGTCAACGACGGCGAAGTCGTTGCCACCATCGGCGAGCGTATCCTGGGCCGTGTCGCGGCCGATGACGTGCTGCGCCCCGGCACCGACGAGATCCTGGTCAAACGCGGCCAGCTCATCGACGAACGCATGGCGGATTCCATCCAGGACGCCAGCGTGCAGTCGATGCGCATCCGCTCGCCGCTGACCTGTGAAGCCGACGACGGCGTCTGCGCGGCCTGCTACGGTCGTGACCTGGCGCGCGGTACCCAGGTGAACATCGGCGAGGCCGTCGGCATCATCGCGGCCCAGTCGATCGGTGAACCCGGCACCCAGCTGACGATGCGGACCTTCCACATCGGCGGCGTGGCCCAGGGTGGTCAGCAGTCCTTCCTGGAAGCTTCGGTCGATGGCGTCATCGTCTTCGAGGCGACCAACGTGCTGGAAAATGCGGCAGGCGAAATTCTGGTCATGGGCCGGAACATGAAGCTGCGCATCATGGACGAGCACGGCGAGGAACGCGCCTCCCACAAGCTGGGCTACGGCACCAAGCTGTTCGTCAAGGAAGGTCAGCAGATCAAGCGTGGCGACAAGCTGTTCGAATGGGACCCCTACACCCTGCCGATCATCGCCGAGAAAGCCGGTAAGGCCCGCCTTGCCGACCTGATCACCGGGATCTCGGTCCGCGAGGACACCGACGATGCCACCGGCATGACCCAGAAGATCGTGTCCGACTGGCGCACCGCGCCCAAGGGCAACGAGCTGAAGCCCGAGATCTTCATCGTCGACGAGGATGGTGAGCCGGTCCGCAACGATGCGGGCAACCCGGTCAGCTACCCGATGTCGGTGGATGCGATCCTCTCGGTCGACCACGACCAGGATATCCAGGCCGGTGACGTCGTTGCGCGTATCCCGCGTGAAGGCGCCAAGACCAAGGACATCACCGGTGGTCTGCCGCGTGTGGCCGAACTCTTCGAAGCGCGTCGTCCGAAGGACCACGCGATCATCGCAGAGATCGACGGTTACGTGCGCTTCGGTCGCGACTACAAGAACAAGCGTCGCATCACGATCGAGCCGGCGGACGAGAGCCTGGAGCCCGTGGAATACATGGTGCCGAAGGGCAAGCACATCCCGGTGCAGGAAGGCGACTTCGTGCAGAAGGGCGACTACATCATGGACGGCAACCCCGCGCCGCATGACATCCTTGCCATCATGGGTGTCGAAGCGCTGGCGAACTACATGATCGACGAAGTCCAGGACGTGTACCGACTGCAGGGCGTGAAGATCAACGACAAGCACATCGAGGTGATCGTTCGCCAGATGCTGCAGAAGTGGGAGATCCTCGACAGCGGCCAGACCACGCTGCTGAAGGGCGAACATGTCGACAAGATCGAGTTCGACCAGGCCAACGAGAAGGCGGAATCCAAGGGTCAGCGTCCGGCAACCGGCCAGCCGATCCTGCTCGGGATCACCAAGGCCTCGCTGCAAACGCGTTCGTTCATCTCGGCCGCCTCCTTCCAGGAGACGACCCGCGTGCTCACCGAGGCTTCGGTCCAGGGCAAGCGCGACAAGCTGATCGGCCTGAAGGAAAACGTCATCGTGGGTCGCCTGATCCCCGCCGGTACGGGTGGCGCGACCGCCCGCGTCCGTCGGATCGCCGGCGATCGCGACAACGTGGTGCTGGAAGCCCGCCGCGACGAGGCCAATGCCGCCCTGGCAGCGCCCTCGGCCAGCGACTTCGGCGGGGACGCCTTCGACAACCTGGTCGAGACGCCCGAGAACCGCGACTGAGCGTTTCCCGAAAGGGACTGAGAACAGGGGGCTCCCGGCAACGGGGGCCCCTTTTGCGTTCCGGGATCCGGAAAAGGGGCTGGGCAAGCCGCGGTCCTGCGGGCATGAACGGGGCAGGGGTCCGTTTCGGACCCGCCGGAGGTTTCATGACGGACAATCTGCGCGCGGCCGGGATGATGACGGTGGCGCTGCTGCTGCTGACGATCAGCGACGCGATCATCAAGCTCATCTCGGTCAGCCTGCCGCTGAGCCAGATCATCGTCCTGCGCAATGGGCTGATCGTGCTGGCGCTGCTGGCCGTGCTGGCCCGCCGCCGCGCCGCCTGGCAGATGAGCCGGCGCGACTGGTCGCTGGTGCTGCTGCGCGCGGTGGGGGAAATCGGCGCCGCCTGGTTCTATCTTTACGCTTTGGTGCGGATGCCCTTCGCCAACGTGGTGGCGGTGCTGCAATCGACGCCGCTGGTGGTGACGCTGGGCGCTGCGCTCTTCCTCGGGGAGGCGGTGGGCTGGCGGCGCCTGCTGGCGATCCTGGCGGGGTTCCTGGGGGTGCTGATGATCGTGCGCCCGGGCACCGATGCCTTCGACGTCTCGGCGATCTACGTGCTGATCTCGGTGCTGTTCGTGGCGCTGCGCGACCTGTGCACGCGGCGGCTCTCTGCGGGGGTGTCCTCGCTTACGGTGACGACGATCTCGGCGGCGGCGGTGATGGCGGTCTTCGCGGTGACCAGCGGGGCGGACCCCTGGCAACCTGCGAGCCCCGGCCTGCTGACCCTCGTGGCGCTGACGGCGGGCCTGGTGCTGCTGTCCTACCTGGCGATCATCGAGGCGATGCGGCGCGGAGAGATCTCCTTCGTGTCGCCGTTCCGCTACACCAGCCTGATCTGGGCGCTGATCGCCGGGTTGATGCTGTTCGGCGAATGGCCGCGCCTGATGACCCTGGCCGGGGCGGCGGTGATCGTCGCCTCGGGGCTGTTCACCCTTTATCGGGAGGCCCGCGCCGGACGCCGGCGCCCGGTGGCAGCCGCGGTCGGCCCGGAGATGCGTCCGTGACCTGCCGGGCGGGGATCCAGATCCTGGGCCTCTGCCGGTTTTCCTACCCGACGCTGGGCGATGGCTTCGCCCATGCCGACCGGGATCTGCAGACCAATCGGGCGCGGCTGTACGATCCGGCCCGGCTGGCGTTGCGCTTCTGGTTCTTCGAACAGCTCTGCCTGCCCTCCCTGAGGGCCCAGGACGACCCGGACTTCACGCTGGTCCTGGTGCATGGCGACGGGCTGCCTGCCCCCTGGAGGGCCCGCCTGGAGACGCTCTGTGCCTGCGTGCCGCAGATCCGCCTCTGGTCCGCGCCAGAGGGGCAGGGGCACCGGGCACTGTGCCGGGCTGCCCTGTGCCAGGCCCGCGATCCCGGCGCCCGGGTGGTCGGGGAATTCACCCTGGACGACGACGACGGGCTGGCCTGCGATCACGTGGCCCGCAGCCGTGCCGATTTCGCCCATCTGGCACCGCTCTGGCGGGAAGCCGGGCGCGCGGCGCTGGATTACAACGCCGGGCTGATCGTCGAGGCGGGGCAGGGCATCCGCCTGCATCCGGTCCATGCGCCGCAATGGGCGGCCGGGCTGACGCTGTTCTGCCGTCCCGGCAGCAGCCGCTGCGTGCAGGATTTCAATCACCGTCGCGTCTGGAGCCGGATTCCGACATTGACCTTGCCCGCCCCTCCGATGTACCTGCGCGGCGTCCATGGTGCGAACGACAGCCGGGTCTCGGGGATGATCCCCCGCGAACCGCCCGGACACGAGACGTCCGCTGCCCTGTTGCAGCGCCGCTTCGGGCTTGACCGGCAACTGCTGGAAAAGGCTTGGAACGCCCGGGACATGCGCTGAAAAAGGCGTATCGGGGCAAGCAGGGAAGGGCGATGACGCGGACGCTGCGTTCAGCGCTTGTTGACAACCCTTCCGACTCCCCCTATACGCGCCTCCAATCAGGCGAGGGGGCCGCCCCTTGGCCTTCCAGAATGAAGTGGTCAAGATCCGGGTCCACCGCCCCGATCCTCTGGAAAACCCACCGCGTCGATCCCCGTGAGCGTGGGGTCGGATGCGGTTTTTTACGTTGCGCGCAAGTGTGACGGACCATTTGGGGACCTCGGTCCCCACACGAGATCCGCGCCGCAAGGTGCGGGGAGCAACCGGACCCGGCGGACGCGCCGAGGACCATTTGGAAGGAAAACGCATGGGGACACGGCCCCTCATGCAACACTAGTGTTAGAGACGGGAATATAACCCTATGCCTACGATCCAGCAGCTGATCCGCAAGCCGCGGCAGCCCAAAGTGAAACGCTCGAAGTCGATGCACCTGGAGCAATGCCCCCAGAAGCGTGGCGTTTGCACTCGCGTTTACACGACGACCCCGAAGAAACCGAACTCCGCAATGCGGAAAGTTGCGAAGGTTCGCCTGACCAACGGCTTCGAGGTCATCTCCTACATCCCCGGTGAATCGCACAACCTTCAGGAGCACTCTGTTGTCCTGATCCGCGGCGGCCGTGTGAAAGACCTTCCGGGTGTCCGTTACCACATCCTGCGCGGTGTGCTGGATACCCATGGCGTCAAAGATCGTAAGCAGCGCCGCTCCAAATACGGCGCGAAGCGTCCGAAGTAAGAGGATACACAGATGTCTCGCCGTCACGCTGCCGAAAAGCGCGAAGTTCTGCCCGACGCCAAGTATGGCGATCGCGTGCTGACCAAGTTCATGAACAACCTGATGATCGACGGCAAAAAGTCGGTCGCAGAAAAGATCGTCTACAACGCGCTCGACCGCATCGAAGCCAAGGTCAAGCGCGCCCCCGTGGAAATCTTCCACGAGGCGCTGGACAACATCAAGCCGTCCGTCGAAGTGCGTTCGCGCCGCGTCGGTGGTGCCACCTACCAGGTGCCGGTCGAAGTCCGTCCCGAGCGTCGTGAAGCCCTGGCAATCCGCTGGCTGATCACCGCTTCGCGCGGCCGCAACGAGAACACGATGGAAGAGCGCCTCGCAGGCGAGCTGCTCGACGCCGTGAACTCCCGTGGTTCCGCCGTCAAGAAGCGTGAAGACACCCACAAGATGGCCGACGCGAACAAAGCGTTCAGCCATTACCGCTGGTAATCTTTCAGGAAGGCAGGCCCCATGGCACGCGCATATCCGCTGACCCGGTATCGTAACTTCGGCATCATGGCCCACATCGATGCCGGCAAGACCACGACCACCGAGCGTATCCTCTACTACACCGGCAAGTCCCACAAGATCGGCGAAGTCCACGACGGCGCCGCCACCATGGACTGGATGGAGCAGGAACAGGAACGCGGCATCACGATCACTTCGGCTGCCACGACCACTTTCTGGCAGCGCCAGGAAGATCCGACGCTCGAAGGTACCGATGACACGAAGTTCCGCTTCAACATCATCGACACCCCCGGACACGTCGACTTCACCATCGAAGTCGAGCGTTCGCTCGCCGTTCTCGACGGCGCGGTCTGCCTTCTTGACGGTAACGCCGGCGTTGAGCCCCAGACGGAAACCGTCTGGCGCCAGGCCGACCGTTACAAGGTTCCGCGGATCGTGTTCGTCAACAAGATGGACAAGATCGGTGCCGACTTCTTCAACTGCGTGAAGATGATCAAGGACCGTACCGGCGCGACCCCCGTTCCCGTGGCTCTGCCCATCGGTGCCGAGGATCAGCTGGAAGGCATCATCGACCTGATCATGATGGAAGAGTGGGTCTGGAAGGGTGAAGACCTGGGCGCTGCCTGGGTGCGTCAGCCGATCCGTGAAGATCTGCAGGACCTCGCCGAAGAATGGCGCGCGACCATGATCGAGAACGCCGTCGAAATGGACGACGACGCGATGGAAGCGTACCTGGAAGGCAACGAGCCCGACGTCGACACCCTGCGGAAACTGATCCGCCAGGGCTGCCTGACGCTGACCTTCGTTCCCGTCCTGGCCGGCTCCGCGTTCAAGAACAAGGGCGTCCAGCCCCTCCTGAACGCCGTGATCGACTTCCTGCCGGGTCCGCTCGACGTTCCGCCGTACATGGGCTTCAGCCCGGACGACGAGACCGAAGAGCGCAACATCGCCCGTCACGCTTCGGACGAAGAGCCCCTCTCGGGCCTCGCGTTCAAGATCATGAACGACCCGTTCGTCGGCTCCCTGACCTTCACCCGGATCTACTCCGGCGTGATGAAGAAGGGCGACAGCATCCTCAACTCGACCAAAGGCAAGAAAGAACGCGTTGGTCGTATGATGATGATGCACTCGAACGATCGTGAAGAGATCGAAGAGGCATTCGCCGGCGACATCATCGCCCTGGCAGGTCTGAAGGAAACCACCACCGGTGACACGCTCTGCGCGCAGAACGCCCCGGTCGTGCTGGAAACCATGACCTTCCCGGATCCGGTGATCGAGATCGCGATCGAGCCGAAGACCAAGAACGACCAGGAAAAGATGTCTGCAGGCCTGCAGCGTCTGGCGGCTGAAGACCCCTCCTTCCGCGTGGAGACCGACCTCGAGTCCGGTCAGACCATCATGAAGGGCATGGGCGAACTTCACCTCGACATCCTCGTTGATCGTCTGAAGCGCGAATTCAAGGTCGAGGCGAACATCGGTGCGCCGCAGGTGGCCTACCGCGAGACCATCGGTCACGAGGTCGAGCACTCCTACACCCACAAGAAACAGTCGGGTGGTTCGGGTCAGTTCGCAGAGGTCAAGCTGGTCATCAGCCCGACCGAAGCGGGCGAAGGCTACTCGTTCGAGAGCAAGATCGTCGGTGGTGCGGTTCCGAAGGAATACATCCCGGGTGTCGAAAAAGGCATCAAGTCGGTCATGGACTCCGGTCCGCTGGCAGGCTTCCCGGTGATCGACTTCAAGGTCGCGCTGCTGGACGGTAAGTTCCACGACGTCGACTCCTCGGTCCTCGCGTTCGAAATCGCTGCTCGTATGTGCATGCGTGAAGGCCTCCGCAAGGCAGGCGCCAAGCTGCTCGAGCCGATGATGAAGGTCGAAGTGATCACCCCGGAAGAATACACCGGTTCGATCATCGGCGACCTGACGTCCCGTCGTGGCCAGGTCTCCGGCCAGGAACCGCGCGGCAACGCCGTTGCGATCCAGGCCTTCGTGCCGCTGGCGAACATGTTCGGCTACATCAACAACCTGCGCTCCATGTCCTCGGGCCGCGCGCAGTTCACGATGCAGTTCGACCACTACGATCCGGTTCCGTCGAACATCTCGGAAGAGATCCAGGCGAAATACGCATAAGCGCCAGGCGGGGGTGACCCCGCCGGCATTCCACGCTTGGCGGGCCACATGCCCGCCGACCGCCAATGCAAGGAGGCCATCATGGCAAAGGAAAAGTTTGAGCGCGGCAAACCGCACTGCAACATCGGCACGATCGGTCACGTTGACCACGGCAAGACGACGCTGACGGCGGCGATCACGAAGTACTTCGGTGACTTCAAGGCCTACGACCAGATCGACGGCGCGCCCGAAGAGAAGGCCCGTGGCATCACGATCTCGACCGCACACGTGGAATACGAGACCGAAGCCCGTCACTACGCGCACGTCGACTGCCCCGGCCACGCCGACTACGTGAAGAACATGATCACCGGTGCCGCCCAGATGGACGGCGCGATCCTGGTCGTGAACGCAGCTGACGGCCCGATGCCGCAGACCCGCGAGCACATCCTGCTGGGCCGCCAGGTGGGTATCCCCGCCATGGTCGTGTTCATGAACAAGGTCGACCAGGTCGACGACGAGGAGCTGCTGGAGCTCGTCGAGATGGAAGTGCGCGAACTGCTGTCCGCCTACGACTTCCCCGGCGACGACATCCCCGTCATCGCAGGTTCGGCTCTGGCCGCACTGGAAGGCCGTGATCCCGAGATCGGCGAGAACAAGATCCGCGAACTGATGGCCGCCGTTGACGCGTACATCCCGCAGCCGGCACGCGCTGTCGACCAGCCGTTCCTGATGCCGATCGAAGACGTGTTCTCGATCTCGGGCCGCGGCACCGTGGTCACCGGCCGCGTCGAGCGTGGTGTGGTCAACGTTGGCGACGAACTCGAAATCGTCGGCATCAAGGCCACCAAGAAAACCACCTGCACCGGCGTGGAAATGTTCCGCAAGCTGCTGGATCGCGGGGAAGCCGGCGACAACATCGGCGCCCTGCTGCGCGGCATCGACCGTGAAGGCGTGGAACGTGGCCAGGTGCTCTGCAAGCCGGGTTCGGTCAAGCCGCACACCAAGTTCGAAGCCGAAGCCTACATCCTGACCAAGGAAGAGGGTGGCCGTCACACGCCGTTCTTCGCGAACTACCGCCCGCAGTTCTACTTCCGGACCACGGACGTCACCGGCACCGTCGAACTGCCCGAGGGCACCGAGATGGTCATGCCCGGCGACAACCTGAAGTTCACCGTCGAGCTGATCGCGCCGATCGCCATGGAAGAGAAGCTGCGCTTCGCTATCCGTGAAGGCGGCCGCACCGTCGGCTCCGGCGTCGTCTCGAAAATCATCGAGTGATGCCGGGCAGGGGCCCTTTCGGGGGCTCCTGGTCGACTGACCGATACGGGTTGAAACGGCCGGGGAAACCCGGCCGTCTTTCATCCCGCAGAAAGGGAAATTAGGGGCTGGACAACTGCGTCCGTCCCGAGTATCCCGCGCCAATTCCAAGACGGCGGGTTGCCCCTAGGGTCCGCCGCTGGGTTCGACGAGGGACAGAGGTGAGCTCTGTTCGTCCTATCAACTCCTACGCCGCGAAAGGCTGACACAATGAGCCAAACCATTCGCATCCGGCTGAAGGCATTTGATTTCCGGGTTCTGGACGCCAGCACCCAGGAAATCCTCAACACGGCCAAGCGCACCGGCGCTCAGGTCCGTGGCCCGATCCCGCTGCCCAACAAGATCGAGAAGTTCACGGTTCTCCGTGGTCCTCACGTCGACAAGAAATCCCGCGATCAGTTCGAGATCCGCACGCACAAGCGTCTGCTCGACATCGTCGACCCGACCCCCCAGACCGTGGACGCGCTGATGAAGCTCGACCTGGCTGCCGGTGTCGACGTCGAGATCAAGGTGTAAGGGAGGCAACGGATATGCTGCGTTCCGGTATCATCGCTAAAAAGGTCGGCATGACCCGTCTCTTCATGGAAGACGGCAAGCAGATCCCCGTGACCGTGCTGCAACTCGACAACCTGCAGGTTGTTGCTCAGCGCACCGTCGACGCCAATGGCTACACCGCCGTCCAGCTGGGCGCCGGCACTGCCAAGGCAAAACGCACCTCGAAAGCCATGCGCGGCCACTTCGCCGCTGCAAACGTCGAGCCCAAGCGCAAGGTCGCCGAATTCCGCGTCGACCCCGAGGCACTGATCGAAGTTGGCGCGGAAATCTCCGCCGACCACTACTTCGCAGGTCAGTACGTCGACGTCGCCGGTACCTCGATCGGTAAGGGCTTCGCCGGTGGCATGAAACGCCACAACTTCGGCGGTCTGCGCGCCTCGCACGGTGTGTCGATCTCGCACCGTTCGCACGGTTCGACCGGCCAGTGCCAGGACCCGGGCAAGGTGTTCAAGGGCAAGAAAATGGCCGGCCACATGGGTGCCGTCCGTGTGACCACGCAGAACCTGCAGGTCGTCAAGACCGACGCAGAGCGCGGCCTGGTCTTCATCAAGGGTGCCGTCCCCGGTTCCAAGGGTGGCTGGGTCACCGTCAAGGATGCCGTCAAGAAGCCGTTCCCCGAGAACGCCGTTCTGCCGGCAGCTCTGAAAACCGCCGCCGCTGTCGAAGCGCCCGCGGCTGAGCAGAAGGAAGGCGACGCATGAAACTCGACGTGATCAAGCTGGACGGCTCCGCTGCCGATTCCGTCGATCTCGACGACGCGATCTTCGGCCTTGAGCCCCGTGCAGACATTCTGCACCGTGTGGTTCGCTGGCAGCGCGCCAAGCTTCAGCAGGGTACCCACAAGGTCCTGACGAAGTCCGAGGTCTCCTACTCGACCAAGAAGATCTACCGCCAGAAGGGCACCGGTGGCGCACGTCACGGCTCCCGCAAGGCTCCGATCTTCCGCAAGGGTGGTATCTACAAGGGCCCGACGCCGCGCTCGCACGAGCACGAGCTGACGAAGAAGTTCCGCGCCCTCGGCCTGAAGCACGCCCTCTCGGCGAAAGCCAAGGCCGGCGCTCTCGTGATCATCGAGAACGCGGACTCGGAAGGCAAGACCAGCGCCCTGGCCAAGCAGGTGAAAAACCTCGGCTGGAAGCGTGCACTCGTGATCGACGGCGCAGCCGTCAACGAGGGCTTTGCCCGCGCCGCAGCAAACATTGATGGCCTGGATATCCTGCCGTCGATGGGTGCAAACGTGTACGACATCCTGAAGCGTGACACCCTGGTGCTCACGAAGTCGGCTGTCGAAGCTCTGGAGGCTCGCCTGAAATGACCGCCAAGGCAGAACATTACGACGTGATCCGCAAGCCGATCATCACCGAGAAATCCACCATGGCTTCCGAAGCCAACGCCGTGGTTTTCGAAGTGTCGATCGACGCCAACAAGCCGCAGATCAAGGAAGCCGTTGAGACCCTGTTCAACGTCAAGGTGAAGGCCGTGAACACGACCATCACCAAGGGCAAGGTCAAGCGTTTCCGTGGCATGCTCGGCAAGCGCAAGGACGTCAAGAAAGCCTACGTGACGCTCGAAGAGGGCAACACGATCGACGTCTCCACCGGTCTCTGATCGGCGGGGCAGGGGAGACCCTGCTGTCGTTAGAAGCTAGAGAGCCCCTCGCCGAAAGGCGGGGGGCTTTTTCATTTTAGATTGGCAAGAGTAATGCCGGTCTCATCCGCGCGGTAGCACGAGCTGGCGCCAAGCTTCGGGAGGCGGGTCGAAGCCGGAGTTGCAAGAATGGTGACGTCTTGATCTTTTGGACACGCAGGAATGCTCAGATCCAAGAAACCCTTGTGTGCGATGCATTGCCTGTAGGCGCTTTGTCTCAATCCTGAATTGGCGTCGTATGAATATGTGTTGCCACCGATCGTGTCACCGCCGGTGGTATTGCAAAAGACCTGTGTTCCAATTCTGTTACAACTTGTCTGTATGGGGGTCGTATAGGATGGTGTGGTGCCGATTTGAATGCTTTGGGGGACGCGGCGGGCAGCCTCAATCTGGCAATCTGTCGTTGCATCCTGGCGTTGCATGAGCGTAGCGCCTGTCTTGTAGTTTCGGAAAGGCAGTGGTTTGCCAGACATGTAAAGCTGTTGCGGTGTCATTTGGCTGGCGCAGGACGTCAGAACAAGCCACGCCAGCGGGGCGAGGTATTTCGCTTTTAATTCCATTTTTTGCCGAGATCGCTTTCTGTACGAATGTCACAGCCCCAGTTATCTCCCTTTTTGATGTGGGTGCTTTGACAAAGCTCAATTTGGGTCTCCCAGCAGCCAATCGGGGTGGACTTGCCATAGATTGTCGGACCCCATCTCGACCATGAACAGATGAGGCTCTGGACAGGTCCTGCCCCCCCTGCTATACGCCCCCAATCCCACAGGCCCCGGATTCGCTCCGGGGCCTGTGGGTATTGAGCCTGGGGACCTTCGGGGCCCTATATCTCGGGTAGTCTGTCAGCGGCGGTTTTCCGGCCGCCCGGCAAATACCCCCACATAGCGGCCTCCTGCTTTGAGGTCGCGCTTGCTAAACGGAAGACAGAAAGCATGGCACTCAAGTCGTACAAACCGACGACGCCGGGCCAGCGCGGGCTGGTGCTGATCGACCGTTCGGAGCTGTACAAAGGTCGCCCCGTCAAAGCCCTCACCGAGGGTCTGACGAAGTCGGGTGGCCGGAACAACACCGGACGGATCACCTCTCGCCGCCGTGGCGGTGGCGCGAAGCGTCTCTACCGGATCGTCGATTTCAAGCGCAACAAGTTCGACGTCGAAGGCGTTGTTCTGCGGATCGAATATGACCCGAACCGCACCGCCTTCATCGCGCTGATCCAATACGTCGATGGCGAAAAAGCCTACATCCTGGCACCGCAGCGTCTGGCTGTCGGCGACAAGGTCGTGGCTGCCACCAAGGCGGACATCAAACCCGGCAACGCAATGCCCTTCTCGGGCATGCCGATCGGTACGATCGTCCACAACATCGAGCTGAAGCCCGGCAAGGGCGGCCAGATCGCACGCGCAGCTGGCACCTATGCCCAGTTCGTCGGCCGTGACGGTGGCTACGCTCAGATCCGCCTCTCCTCCGGGGAACTGCGGATGGTTCGTCAGGAATGCATGGCCACCGTCGGTGCCGTGTCCAACCCCGACAACTCCAACCAGAACTACGGTAAAGCCGGTCGTATGCGCCACAAGGGCATCCGTCCGTCGGTCCGTGGTGTCGTCATGAACCCGATCGACCACCCCCACGGTGGTGGTGAAGGCCGTACCTCCGGTGGCCGTCACCCGGTTACCCCCTGGGGTAAGCCCACCAAGGGTGCGAAAACCCGTCGTAACAAGACGACCGATAAGTACATTATCCGGTCGCGTCACGCGAAGAAAAAGGGTCGCTGATCTATGGCACGTTCTGTTTGGAAGGGCCCCTTCGTTGACGCTTACGTCCTGAAAAAGGCGGAAGCGGCACGCGAATCCGGCCGTAATGAAGTTATCAAGATCTGGTCGCGCCGCTCGACGATCCTGCCCCAGTTCGTGGGTCTGACCTTCGGCGTCTACAACGGCCAGAAGCACATCCCCGTCAACGTCACCGAAGACATGATCGGTCAGAAGTTCGGTGAATACTCGCCGACCCGTACCTACTACGGGCACGCGGCCGACAAGAAAGCGAAGCGGAAGTAAGTCATGGGTCAGGAAAAGAATCCCCGCCGCGTGGCTGACAACGAAGCAATGGCAAAACTGCGCATGCTTCGCACCAGCCCGCAGAAGCTGAACCTGGTTGCCGCGCTGATCCGTGGCAAGAAGGTCGACCGCGCTCTGAACGATCTTACCTTCTCCAAGAAGCGGATCGCCCAGGACGTCAAGAAGTGCCTGCAGTCGGCCATCGCCAACGCCGAGAACAACCATGGTCTCGACGTGGACGATCTGATCGTCGCGGAAGCCTTCGTCGGCAAGAACCTGGTGATGAAGCGTGGCCGTCCCCGGGCACGTGGTCGTTACGGCCGCATCATGAAGCCGTTTTCGGAACTCACCATCAAGGTGCGTCAGGTCGAGGAGCAAGCCTAATGGGTAACAAGGTCAATCCGATTGGCATGCGCCTCCAGGTCAACCGCACCTGGGACTCGCGCTGGTACGCCGATACGAAGGATTACGGTGATCTTCTTCTGGAAGACATCAAGATCCGCGAATTCATCAAGACCGAGTGCAAGCAGGCCGGCGTTGCCCGCGTGATCATCGAGCGTCCCCACAAGAAGTGCCGTGTGACCATCCACACCGCACGTCCGGGCGTGATCATCGGCAAGAAAGGTGCGGACATCGAGGTTCTTCGCAAGAAGATCGCCAAGATGACCGACTCCGAGCTGCACCTGAACATCGTCGAAGTGCGCAAGCCGGAACTCGACGCGACGCTGGTTGGCGAGTCCATCGCCCAGCAGCTGGAGCGCCGTGTGTCCTTCCGCCGTGCCATGAAGCGTTCGGTTCAGAACGCCATGCGCATGGGCGCCCTGGGTATCCGGGTCAACGTCTCGGGCCGCCTCGGCGGTGCAGAGATCGCCCGTACCGAGTGGTACCGTGAAGGCCGTGTGCCCCTGCACACCCTGCGCGCCGACATCGACTACGCCCATGTCGAAGCCACCACCCCCTATGGCATCATCGGGATCAAGGTGTGGATCTTCAAGGGCGAGATCATGGAGCACGATCCTCAGGCCCGTGACCGCAAGGCACAGGAACTGCAGGACGGTCCGGCTCCGCGTGGCGCAGGCGGCAACCGCCGCGGCGATCGCGACCGGTAAGGAGACAGAGAGATGCTTCAACCGAAACGCACGAAGTTCCGCAAGCAGTTCAAGGGCCGGATCAAGGGCGAGGCCAAAGGTGGCTCCGACCTGAACTTCGGCACCTTCGGCCTGAAGGCGACGCAGCCCGAGCGCGTCACCGCCCGTCAGATCGAAGCTGCACGTCGTGCCATGACGCGTCACATGAAGCGTCAGGGCCGTGTCTGGATCCGTATCTTCCCCGACGTTCCCGTCACCTCCAAGCCCACCGAAGTTCGTATGGGTAAAGGTAAGGGCTCCGTCGATTACTGGGCATGCAAGGTCAAACCCGGCCGCGTCATGTTCGAGATCGATGGCGTTGCGGAAGACGTCGCACGCGAGGCCCTGCGCCTGGCGTCGATGAAACTGCCGATCAAGACCCGCATCGTGGTCCGCGAAGACTGGTAATCCGGTCGGGCGGCCCCGCCGCCTGCCGAGATTTGCAACCCCCGCCGGGAAACCGGCGGGGGTTTTCGTTTGGCGATGGGGCAGGGGCTCTGCCCCCGCAGGCCTGCGGCCTGCTCCCCCGGGATATTTCGGGCCAGATGACGGGGAGGCGGCGGGGCCTGCGGCGTGCTGGGGGCTTTCGTCAGGGGCGCGTGCGCGGTATGGAGCGCCAGTTTCCCTTCCCGTGACCGAGGTCCGCCATGTCCGCCGATATCCGTTCGCTGTTTGCCACCCGTCTCTACCGCGCCAGGCTGGATCTTTCCGGCGCGGTGATTGATGCCGACGAGCTGGAGGCCTCCTGCTATTCCATCGCCGAGGATGACGAGGCGGGGCAGGAATGGTGCGAGGAGAACGGCTATCCGGGCTATACCTCCTATGCCTCGCTGACCGACCTGGCCTGGCGGTTCCCGATCTTCGGGGAGATCGTCAAGCTGCTGGACCAGCACGTGGCGGCCTTCGCGAAGGACCTGGAGTTCGACCTGGGCGAGCGGGAGCTGAAGCTGGAGGATCTGTGGATCAACATCCTGCCCGAGGGCGGCACCCATTCCAGCCATATCCACCCGCATTCGGTGATCTCGGGGACCACCTATGTGGCGATGCCCGACGGGGCCTCGGCGCTGAAGCTCGAGGATCCGCGCCTGCCGATGATGATGGCGGCGCCGACCCGGGTGAAGGGCGCACGCGAGGAGTTGAAGAGCTTTGTCTACGTCGCGCCCGAGGTCGGCGACGTGCTGCTGTGGGAAAGCTGGCTGCGCCACGAGGTGCCGATGAACCAGTCCGAGGACGACCGCATCAGCGTCAGCTTCAACTATTCCTGGGGCTGAGGCAGGCGCGATCGCGGGCGAAAGCTTGCAGATCGCGCAACCCCGCCATGTTGCGGGGGGCGGGGGCATTCCGGGACTGGTGTGCGGGAGCGATCCCGTGTCTTAGTGGAAGGCCAAGCAAGACCCCAAGGAGAGACCCAGGATGGATCACCGCAAGCTGGAAATGACGGTCCTGATGACGCCGGACATGGCGAATTTCAGCGGCAAGGTGCATGGTGGTGCCCTGCTGAACCTGCTCGACCGCGTCGCCTTCTCCTGCGCGTCGCGCTATTCGCAGCAATATGCCGTCACCCTGTCGGTGGACCAGGTGATGTTCAAGGAGCCGATCAATGTCGGTGAGCTGGTGACCTTCCGCGCCAGCGTGAACTATGCCGGCCGCACCTCGATGGAGATCGGCATCCGCGTCGAGGCGCAGGAGATCCGCTCGGGCAAGTCGCGGCACACCAACTCCTGCTACTTCACCATGGTTGCCGTGGACGAGAGCGGCAAGCCGGTGCATGTGCCCGAGCTGCAGGTGCTGACCGAGGAAGAGGCGCAGCGCCTGCGCGCCGCCCAGATCCGCAAGAAGCTGCGCCGCGAATTCGCCGAGGAAATGCAGCGCGCCACCGAGGGGTGATGCGGGCTTGACCTGCGGGGGCGGCGGGCGTAGTCATCAGGCCATGACGCAGACCCGCCGCCCCCTTTTCGCACAGGCCTATTATCCGCTGAGCTGATCAGCGGTCGCGTCTTCCCGTTCCCGCTGCCCCTTGCCAGCGGTCGAACGAACCCCCTCGCATTCGGACCCTGGCCAAATTCCTTCAAGGATCTGGACATGTCCGTGACCTCTTTCCCCGAAATTTCCCGCGCGGTGGCGCTGTTTGGCTTCGGTGCCTTCGGCGAGCTGGTGGCGCGTACGCTGTTGCCCGACATGCCCGTGGTGGTCTGCGATCCCGATCCCGCCGCCCAGGCCCGCGCCCGCGCCCTGGGCGCCACCGTTCTGCCGCCCGAGGCGGCGGCGCGCGCCGGCATCGTCGTGCTGGCCGTGCCGGTGCCGCTGCTGGAGCGCGTGCTGCGCGATCTGGCGCCGCATCTGCGCCCCGGTCAGCTGGTGATCGAGACCTGCTCGGTGAAAGAAGAGCCGGCGCGTCTGCTGGAGACGCTGCTGCCCGAGGGGGTCGAGGCGCTGGCCACCCATCCGATGTTCGGCCCCGCCAGTGCGGCACGCGGGCTGAGGGGCTGCCAGATGGTTCTGTGCCCGCTGCGGGGCAATCGCTGGCGACGGGTGGCGGCCTTCCTGCGGGCACGTCACGGGCTGCGCCTGCTGCGCGCCACCCCCGAGGAGCATGATCGCCAGGCGGCGCTCAGCCAGGGTCTGACCCATCTGCTGGCCCATGCCATGGCGCGGCTCGGGCCGCAGCCCGCGATCCGCACCCGCAGCTACGAGCTGATGATGGAGGCCTTCGCCATGGTGGCCGACGATGCCCCCGAGGTCTACACGGCGATCACCCGGGGCAATGCCCATGTCGCACCGCTGAGCGAGGCGCTGATCGCCGCGCTGCGGCTGGAATCCGGCGCCCGGAGGGAGCCCGCGCCGGGCCTTGAAAATATGGGGTGAAACCCGCCTTTCCCCTGTTGACCGGTGGGGATTCCCCGTGTATTGGGAGCGCTCATTGTTCTGACATAACCCACCGGATTCGCAGGTCACCCCTCTCGGGGCCTCCCGGTGCCAGGAAGGAAAGGAAGCGCTATGAGCGCCAAAGAGCTTCGCGAGAAGACTCCGGACCAGCTTCGCGATGAGCTGGTCGAGCTGAAGAAAGCCCAATTCAACCTTCGTTTCCAGCAGGCCACCGGCCAGCTCGAGAACGCTGCTGAGATCCGCAAGGCCCGCCGTCAGGCTGCCCGCGTTCTCACCGTTCTGAACGAAAAAGCTGCTGCCGCAGCTACCGAATAAGGAGCTTTCCGATGCCCAAACGTATCCTTCAAGGCGTCGTCTCCTCTGACGCCAACGCTCAGACCGTCACCGTCGTCGTGGAACGTCGTTTCACGCACCCGGTTCTGAAGAAGACCATCCGTAAGTCCAAGAAGTACCGGGCTCACGATGAGAACAACACCTTCAAGAAAGGTGATGAGGTTCGCATCCAGGAATGCGCACCCAAGTCGAAGACCAAACGCTGGGAAGTGATCGCCAGCTGATGGGGGCAGGGCGGTAACGCCCTTCCATTCAGCAGCCGGGCAACACGTCTCGGTTCAATCGAAACCGCGGCTTCAGGCTGATCATCCTGAGGCCATAGGTCGGGAGAAACCACATGATCCAGATGCAGACCAATCTGGATGTTGCTGACAACTCCGGCGCTCGCCGAGTTCAGTGCATCAAGGTCCTGGGTGGTTCCAAGCGTAAATACGCTTCGGTTGGCGACATCATTGTCGTCTCCGTCAAGGAAGCCATCCCGCGCGGTCGCGTGAAGAAAGGTGACGTCCGCAAGGCCGTCGTCGTGCGCACCGCCAAGGAAGTCCGTCGTGAAGATGGCACCGCGATCCGCTTCGATCGCAACGCCGCCGTCATCCTGAACAACAACAACGAGCCCGTCGGTACGCGTATCTTCGGCCCGGTTGTTCGCGAGCTGCGTGCCAAGAACTTCATGAAAATCATTTCGCTGGCGCCGGAGGTGCTCTGATGGCTGCGAAACTGAAAAAAGGTGACAAGGTCATCGTTCTCGCTGGCAAGGACAAGGGCAAGACGGGTGAGATCACCCTGGTTGACCCGAAAGCCGGCAAGGCCGTCGTCGAAGGCCTGAACATGGCACTGCGCCACACCCGCCAGACCCAGACCTCTCAGGGTGGCCGCCTGGCCAAGGCAATGCCGATCGCTCTGTCGAACCTCGCGTTCGTCGATGCAAACGGCAAGGCAACCCGCGTCGGCTTCAAGTTCGAAGACGGCAAGAAGGTCCGCTTCGCCAAGACCACGGGGGACGTGATCGATGCTTGATACCACGAACTACACCCCGCGTCTGAAGGCCCAGTATGCCGAGACGATCCGCGCCGCTCTGAAAGAAGAGTTCGCGTATAAGAACGACATGCAGATCCCGCGCCTGGACAAGATCGTCCTGAACATCGGCTGCGGTGCAGAAGCGGTTCGCGACTCCAAGAAGGCGAAGTCGGCCCAGGAAGACCTGAGCACGATCGCCGGCCAGAAAGCTGTCGTCACCAAGGCAAAGAAGTCCATCGCTGGCTTCCGCGTCCGTGAAGACATGCCGCTGGGCGCCAAGGTCACCCTTCGCGGCGACCGCATGTACGAATTCCTTGATCGTCTGATCACGATCGCAATGCCCCGTATCCGCGACTTCCGCGGCGTCCCGGGCAAGTCGTTCGACGGCCGTGGCAACTACGCCATGGGCATCAAGGAACACATCGTTTTCCCCGAGATCAACTTCGACAAGGTCGATGAAGTCTGGGGCCTCGATATCGTCATCGCCACCACCGCGAAAACCGACGCAGAAGCCAAGGCGCTGTTGAAAGCTTTCAACATGCCCTTCAACAGCTGATCGCGCGAGGGAGATTCTTATGGCTAAAAAATCCATGATCGAGCGCGAGAAGAAGCGTGCGAAGCTGGTTGCCCAGCACGCCGCGAAACGCGCTGCGCTGAAAGAGGTCATCTACGACCAGGACAAGCCGATGGAAGAGCGTTTCCGCGCGTCCATGAAGCTTGCCGAACTGCCGCGGAACTCGTCCGCGACCCGTCTGCACAACCGTTGCCAGCTGACCGGCCGTCCCCACGCTTACTACCGTAAGCTGAAGGTCTCGCGGATCATGCTGCGTCAACTCGGCTCCAATGGTCAGATCCCTGGCCTGGTCAAGTCGAGCTGGTAAGGAGATACGAGTATGAACGATCCCATCGGCGATATGCTCACCCGTATCCGCAACGCCTCCCTGCGTGGCAAGTCGACCGTGTCGACCCCCGCTTCGAAGCTGCGCGCATGGGTCCTGGATGTTCTGGCTGACGAAGGCTACATCCGCGGCTACGAAAAAGGCACCGATGCCAACGGTCACCCGACCCTGGAAATCGGCCTGAAATACTACGAAGGCGCCCCCGTCATTCGCGAGCTGAAGCGTGTTTCCACGCCCGGCCGTCGTGTGTACATGGGCCGCGATGACATCCCGCAAGTCCGTCAGGGCCTGGGTGTGTCGATTGTCTCCACGTCGAAAGGCGTGATGTCGGATGCAGCAGCTCGTAGCCAGAATGTTGGCGGCGAAGTTCTCTGCACCGTCTTCTAAGGAGGTCTGGAATGTCTCGTATTGGTAAGAAACCGGTCGAGCTGCCCGCCGGCGTCACCGCGACGCTGTCCGGCCAGACCATCGAAATGAAGGGTCCGAAAGGCACCCTGACTTTCACCGCGACGGATGACGTGACCATCGAAATCGGCGAGTCGTCGGTTTCGGTCACGCCGCGCGGCTCGTCCAAGCGCGCTCGTCAGCAGTGGGGCATGTCCCGCTCGATGGTCGCGAACATCGTCCAGGGTGTGTCCACCGGCTTCAAGAAAGAGCTGGAGATCACCGGTGTGGGTTACCGTGCTGCGGCTCAGGGCCAGTCCCTGAAGCTGAACCTCGGTTACTCCCACGATGTCGACTTCCCGATTCCGGCTGGCATCACCGTGACCACGCCGAAACCGACCGAAGTCATCATCGAGGGCATCGATCCGCAACTCGTCGGTCAGGTCGCGGCCAACATCCGCGAATGGCGCCGTCCCGAGCCCTACAAGGGCAAAGGGATCAAGTACAAAGGCGAGTTCATCTTCCGCAAGGAAGGTAAGAAGAAGTAAGGAACGCAAAAATGGCTACCAGCAAACGTACCCTGTTTCTGAAGCGCCGCATGCGCGTTCGGAACAAGCTGCGGTCGGTCAACGCCGGTCGTATGCGCCTCTCGGTTCACCGTTCGAACAAGAACATCAGCGTCCAGCTGATCGACGACGTCAACGGCGTGACCGTGGCTTCTGCCTCCTCGCTCGAGAAGGATCTGGGCTTTGTCGGCAAGAACAACGTCGACGCGGCCACCAAGGTCGGTGCGGCGATTGCCGAACGCGCCAAGAAGGCCGGTGTGGAAGCAGCCTACTTCGACCGTGGCGGCTTCCTGTTCCACGGCTCGATCAAGGCCCTGGCAGACGCAGCCCGCGAAGGCGGTCTGAAGATCTGAGGATCGGGGCGGGGGCCTTTGGTTCCCGCCCTCCCTCGTCTCCGCGCCCGGCGCGGAGCTTGTGGGCCCGCAAGAGCCCCGATGATCCGGGAGCGTCCCGCCAGAGCAATGCTCGACTGGGCCTCACCTGGATTGGATGAAAGGGCGTTCGCGCCCATGAGAAAAGGAAGCCAGTATGGCAAGAGATGACAACCGGGGCGGCCGTCGCGAGCGCGACGAAGCACCGGAATTCGCAGATCGCCTGGTCGCGATCAACCGCGTTTCCAAGACCGTCAAGGGTGGTAAGCGCTTCGGCTTCGCAGCCCTCGTGGTCGTTGGCGACCAAAAGGGCCGCGTCGGCTTCGGCAAAGGTAAAGCCAAGGAGGTCCCCGAGGCCATCCGTAAGGCAACCGAGCAAGCCAAGCGTCAGATGATCCGCGTTCCGCTGCGCGAAGGCCGCACGCTGCACCACGATGTCGAGGGCCGTCACGGCGCCGGCAAGGTGGTCATGCGCACCGCCCCGACCGGTACCGGGATCATCGCAGGTGGCCCGATGCGTGCCGTCTTCGAGATGCTGGGCGTTCAGGACGTGGTCGCCAAGTCGATCGGTTCGCAGAACCCCTACAACATGATCCGCGCCACGCTGGACGGTCTGACCAAGGAATCTTCCCCGCGTCAGGTGGCTCAGCGCCGCGGCAAGAAAGTGGCTGACATTCTGCCCAAGCGTGACGAGGCTCCGGCCGAGTCGAGCCAAGTGGCAGAAGAGGCGTAAGGAGGCTTAAACATGGCAACCATCGTCGTGAAACAGATCGGCTCGCCGATCCGCCGCCCCGCCAAGCAGCGTGAAACGCTGATCGGCCTCGGCCTGAACAAGATGCACCGTGAGCGCGAGCTCGAGGATACCCCGTCCGTCCGCGGCATGGTCAACTCGATCCCGCACCTGGTCAAGATCATCGAAGAGAAGGCGTAAGCCGCTCTTTCCGATCTTCGGGTTACGGCAAAACCCCCGGTCTTCGACCGGGGGTTTTTCTTTTGGACCTGCCGTCGTGGCGTGGTGTGCGCTGAGGCACGCTTCCTGCGCCATCAGGCCACTTTCGTTACTGAGCGCAGGGGCGTAAATTTCGCAGGTCCAGACCAGGAGTGCCTCCCATGCCCCTCGATCCCGAAGTCTTCCGCCACCACCCGGGCCTTGCCGCGCAGATCCGTGATCCGGAGGACTGTGTCTTCCGCCACATGGAACCTGCCGACCATGATCCCCGGATGCGGGAGCTGGGCTTTGCCGAGGACTGGCGCTTTGACGACGCGACGCGCAACCGGATGCTGGACGAGACGCTGAAGGGCCGCTGTGACCGCGATCTGTGGGTCTTCGGCTACGGCTCTCTCATGTGGAACCCGGGCTTCTACTTTTCCGAGGTCCGCCGCGCGCGGGTCGAGGGGTTGCACCGCAGCTTCTGCCTGGTGGACCGGATGGGCGCACGGGGTGATGCCTCGGCGCCGGGGCTGATGGCGGCGCTGGATCTGGGTGGCAGCGTGGAGGGGCTGGCCTTCCGCATCCCGGCCTGCAACGTGCGCTGCGAGGCCGACTACGTCTGGAAGCGCGAGATGATCGCGCCGGGCTACATTCCGGTCTTCGTGCCGGCAGAGACCGCGCAGGGCCCGGTTGAGGTGCTGTCCTTCCGCGCCGACCATGCCGTCGAGATGATGGATCCGACCCTCGATCATGCCACCAAGGTCCGCTACATTGCCACCGGGCGGGGCTTTCTGGGCACCAGCCGCGAATACCTTGAAAACGTGGTCGCGCATTGCCGCTGCATGAAGATCGAGGATCCCGAGCTGGAACAGCTGATGCATGATGTCACGGCCTTTCCGGCACTGCCCGGAAACTGCCCCACGCAAACTTGACCGGCGCAGCCGCAGCTGGCGCCGGGTCCCTGTTCCCGAGGTGCCGATGATCCGTTCCCCGCTTTTCCTGCTGCCGATGGGCGCCTGCCTGTGGCTGGCCGGCTGCGCGCCGCCGCCCGCCGCACCTTCTTCCGACGTGCCGTCGCCGGCGGCTTCGGACGCTTCTGGGCGTGCCGTGCATGGCTCCGTGACCATGGGCGTGGCCTCGGGCCCGGGGGGCACCCGACCGCTGGCCGGCACCTCGGTCTGCACGCGCAGCGGCTCGGTCAGCCTGGGGCTCAGCCTGTCGTCCGGCTACGGGCGGCGCGACGACCCGTCCTGCTGAGCGGTTCCGCCGGTCCGGGCGGGGCAGGGGGCCGAAGGCAAGCCTTGCATCGCGGGGGGCGTTTGTCCTATACGCCCCCGGTGGCCTTGGGCCACGGAATCACAACCAAGAAATGCCGAGTCCGTCTCAACCCGCTTCGGGGACGGTTCCGGCGATGGAGAAGCGACATGAAACTGAACGAACTTCGCGACAATCCTGGCGCAGCACCGAAACGCACCCGCGTCGGCCGTGGTCCGGGCTCGGGCAAGGGTAAGACCGGTGGCCGTGGTATCAAGGGTCAGAAATCCCGCTCGGGCGTGGCCATCAAGGGCTACGAAGGCGGCCAGATGCCCCTCTACCAGCGTCTGCCGAAGCGCGGCTTCAACAAGCCGAACCGCAAGTCCTACGCTGTCATCAACCTTGGCCTGATCGCCAAGTTCGTTGAAGCCGGCAAGATCGACGCCTCCGCCGTCGTCACCGAGGACGTGCTGGTCGCATCCGGCCTGATCCGTCGCAAGCTGGACGGCATCCGCGTCCTGGCCAAGGGCGAGATCTCGATCGCGCTGAACCTCGAAGTCACCGGTGCTTCCAAGGCGGCTGTCGAAGCTGTCGAGAAAGCCGGCGGCTCGCTCAAGGTGGCTGCTGCTGCCGCGGAATAAGGTTGTGAGCGGCGCCTAAGCCGCTTACACCCTTCCCAGAGTTTACCTGACGCCGCCGAAGCCGGGACACGGCCCCGGCGGCGTTTTCGCATAAGAGAGAGCCTATGGTATCTGCAGCAGAACAGATGGCGGCCAACACGTCCTGGGCCGCGCTGAGCAAGGCGACCGAGCTCCGCAAGCGTATCTTCTTCACCATCGGCCTGCTGATCATCTGCCGGCTCGGTACCTACATCCCGGTTCCCGGGATCGATGGCGCCGCGCTGCGGGACTTCATGCAGGGTGCGGGGCAGGGCATCGGCGGTATGCTGTCGATGTTCACCGGCGGTGCGCTCGGACGCATGGGGATCTTCGCCCTGGGCATCATGCCCTACATCTCCGCCTCCATCATCGTGCAGCTCATGACGGCCCTCGTGCCGGCCCTTGAGAATCTGAAGAAGGAAGGCGAGGCGGGTCGCAAGAAGATCAACCAGTACACCCGCTACGGCACGGTGCTGCTGGCCGCGCTGCAGGCCTATGGCCTCGCGGTTTCGCTGGAGGCGGGCGACCTGGTGTCCGACCCCGGTCTTTTCTTCCGCGTCGAATGCCTGATCACCCTGGTGGGTGGCACGATGTTCATGATGTGGCTGGGTGAACAGATCACCGCCCGCGGCATCGGCAACGGCATTTCGCTGATCATCTTCGTCGGCATCATCGCCGAGGTCCCGGCTGCGCTGGCGCAGTTCTTCGCCTCGGGTCGTTCCGGCGCGCTGAGCCCCGCGGTGATCATCGGCGTGATCCTGATGGTGATCATCGTGATCGCCTTCGTCGTCTTCATGGAGCGCGCCCTGCGCAAGATCCACATCCAGTATCCGCGCCGCCAAGTGGGGATGAAGATGTATGACGGCGGATCGTCGCACCTTCCGATCAAGGTCAACCCGGCCGGCGTCATTCCGGCGATCTTCGCCAGCTCGCTGCTGCTGCTGCCGACCACGATCTCGACCTTCTCGGGCGCCAGCACCGGCCCCGTGATGTCCACCATCTTGGCCTATTTCGGCCCGGGTCAGCCGCTCTACATCCTGTTCTTCATCGCGATGATCGTCTTCTTCGCGTATTTCTACACCCACAACGTCGCCTTCAAGACCGACGATGTGGCGGATAACCTGAAGAACCAGAACGGCTTCGTCCCCGGCATCCGTCCCGGCGCCAAGACCGCCCAGTACCTGGAATACGTGGTCAACCGCGTTCTGGTGCTTGGCGCAGCCTACCTGGCTGCCGTCTGCCTGATGCCGGAAATCCTGCGCAGCCAGTTCCAGATCCCGTTCTATTTCGGCGGGACCTCGGTTCTGATCGTCGTCTCCGTGACCATGGACACGATTCAGCAGGTGCAATCCCACCTTCTTGCGCACCAGTACGAAGGCCTCATTGAAAAATCCCAGCTGCGCGGCAAGGGTAAGCGGCGCACTCGCAAGGGAGGACCGTCTCGTCGATGAATATTATTCTGCTTGGCCCGCCGGGCGCCGGTAAGGGCACCCAGGCTCGTGCGCTCGTTGAAGAGCGCGACATGATCCAGCTCTCCACCGGGGACATGCTGCGCGAGGCGCGCAGCTCCGGCACCGAGATGGGCAAGATCGTGGCGGACGTCATGGACCGCGGCGACCTCGTCACCGACGAGATCGTCATCGGCCTGATCCGCGAGAAGCTGGAAGGTGACAAGAAGGGGGGCTTCATCTTTGACGGCTTCCCCCGCACCCTGGCCCAGGCTGACGCGCTGGAGGCCCTGCTGGCCGAGGAAGGCGAGAAGCTGGATGCGGTGATCGAACTGCGTGTGCGGGACGAGGTCCTGGTGGACCGCATCGTCGGCCGTTCGACCTGCGGCAGCTGCGGCGAAGTCTACCACGACACGACGAAGCCGATCCCGGCGGACGGTCACTGCACCGTCTGCGGCGGGACCGAGTTCAAGCGCCGGGCGGACGACAACGAGGACAGCCTCAAGAACCGCCTGATGGAATACTACAAGAAGACCTCGCCGCTGCTGGGCTACTACCACGTGAAGGGCAACCTGAAGCGCGTGGACGGCCTGGCCGAAATGAAGGTCGTCAAGGCTTCCATCGCCGCCATCCTGGACAAGTGATCCAGACGCGGTAGATCCGGATGGAAGGGGCGCGCCCGGCGAACGGGGGCGCCCCTTTTCCGTTTCGGAACCGGCCCGGTCGATTTGTGCCGGGCAGGGCTTGACGCTTCGTGAAAAGCCCAATACCCATCCCTATCTCGGTCGCGAGGTGATTCCTTCGCCCCGGCCGTGCCCACCGTAACTTTTGGCCCGTCGCAATGAGTGCTTCGGGTCAGATGTTGTGAAAAAAGGATCTGGTGCTACGGATCCGCAACTCAAGGAAGTGACCATTGGCACGTATCGCCGGCGTTAACATCCCGACCGCAAAACGGGTTCCCATCGCCCTCACCTACATCACCGGCATCGGCCCGGCCTCCGCAAAGGCAATTTGCGAAGCCGTGAGCATCGACGCCACCCGTCGCGTCAACGAACTGTCGGACGCCGAAGTCCTCGCCATCCGCGAGCACATCGACGCCAACTACACCGTTGAAGGCGACCTGCGTCGCGAGACGCAGATGAACATCAAGCGCCTGATGGACCTCGGCTGCTACCGCGGCCTGCGCCACCGCCGGAACCTGCCGGTTCGCGGTCAGCGTACCCATACCAACGCCCGTACCCGCAAGGGCCCGGCGAAGCCGATCGCCGGCAAGAAGAAGTAAGGGGAGATCTGAAACATGGCACGTGATACCCGTCGTTCCACGAAGAAGAAGGTCTCCAAGAACATCGCCGCTGGCGTTGCTCACGTGAACTCTTCCTTCAACAACACCAAGATCCTGATCTCCGACGTGCAGGGCAACGCGATCTCCTGGTCGTCCGCCGGCACCATGGGCTTCAAGGGTTCGCGCAAGTCGACCCCCTACGCTGCCCAGATGGCTGCGGAAGATGCTGGCCGCAAGGCTCAGGAACATGGCGTCAAGACCCTGGAAGTCGAAGTGCAGGGCCCCGGTTCGGGCCGTGAATCCGCACTGCGCGCTCTGGCGGCCATCGGCTTCAACATCACCTCGATCCGTGACGTGACGCCGATCGCCCACAACGGCTGCCGTCCGCCGAAACGTCGCCGGGTCTGATCCCCCGACGGTTCTTCGAGAGGCTGCGCTTTGCGCGGCCTCTCTTTCGTCATTTGAAACCTCGGGAGTGCCGTTCTTCGGACATGGGAACGGGACAAGCATTGAGGAGACACGCATGATCCACAAGAACTGGGCCGAACTGATCAAACCCACGCAGCTTGAAGTGAAACCGGGCAACGACCCGGCACGTCAGGCGACCGTGGTTGCGGAACCGCTCGAACGCGGCTTCGGCCTGACGCTGGGCAACGCCCTGCGTCGCGTGCTGATGTCCTCGCTCCAGGGCGCCGCCGTCACCTCGGTACAGATCGACAATGTTCTTCACGAGTTCTCCTCGGTTGCCGGTGTCCGTGAAGACGTCACCGACATCGTCCTGAACCTGAAGGGCGTCGCTCTGCGCATGGACGTCGAAGGTCCGAAACGTCTTTCCGTTTCGGCCAAGGGTCCGGGTGCCGTCACCGCCGCCGACATTGCCGAGACCGCAGGCATCGAGGTCCTGAACAAGGATCACGTGATCTGCCACCTCGACGAGGGCGCGGAACTGTTCATGGAGCTGACCGTGAACACCGGCAAGGGCTATGTCCCCGCCGACAAGAACAAGCCCGAGGATGCCCCGATCGGCCTGATCCCGATCGACGCCATCTATTCCCCGATCAAGAAGGTCTCCTACGACGTTCAGCCCACCCGCGAGGGCCAGGTGCTGGACTACGACAAGCTGACCCTCAAGGTTGAAACCGACGGCTCCGTCAGCCCCGATGACGCCGTGGCCTATGCCGCGCGCATCCTGCAGGACCAGCTCTCGATCTTCGTGAACTTCGAAGAACCCGAGTCGGCCACCCGCCAGGACGAGGACGACGGTCTGGAATTCAACCCGCTCCTCCTCAAGAAGGTGGACGAGCTGGAGCTTTCCGTCCGTTCGGCGAACTGCCTCAAGAACGACAACATTGTCTACATCGGCGATCTGATCCAGAAGACCGAGGCAGAGATGCTGCGCACGCCGAACTTCGGCCGCAAGTCGCTCAACGAGATCAAGGAAGTGCTTTCGGGCATGGGCCTGCACCTTGGCATGGATGTCGAGGACTGGCCGCCGGAAAACATCGAAGACCTGGCCAAGAAGTTCGAAGACCACTTCTGAGCCGGTTCTTACGGGACAGGGAGGGGCAGGGCGCAAGCCTTGCCCCTTTTCCGTTCCGGCCTGTCCATACGGGTGGGCGAATTCCCGGGCCGGAGGAGGCCGAATCCCCTTGCGCAAAGGGCTTTCCTCGCTTATGGACCCGCCATCGTGACCGGCTCCCGCCAATCCCGGGGGCCGGTCGCGTTTCCAGGGCATTCCGCCCCAAGGAGAGCGGCCCGCATCCGAGGGCTGCCGGACAAAGCAAAACCGCCCGTAGAGGGCACCGATTGGAGATAGACACATGCGTCACGCACGCGGCTACCGTCGCCTGAACCGCACCCATGAGCACCGCAAGGCGCTCTTCTCGAACATGGCCGGCTCGCTGATCGAGCACGAGCAGATCAAGACCACCCTGCCGAAGGCGAAGGAACTTCGCCCGATCATCGAAAAGATGATCACCCTGGCAAAGCGTGGCGGTGACGATCTGCACGCCCGCCGTCAGGCCGCTTCCAAGCTGAAGCAGGATGAACTGGTCACCAAGCTGTTCGACGTCCTGGGCCCGCGCTACAAGGACCGTCAGGGTGGCTACGTCCGCATCCTGAAGGCCGGCTTCCGCTATGGCGACATGGCTCCGATGGCCATCATCGAGTTCGTCGACCGTGACGTTGCCGCCAAGGGCGCAGCCGACAAGGCACGCGTCGCAGCCGAGGAAGTCGCGGAGTAATCTGCGCCCTCGTTGCTTCACGGCACGAAAAGGCCCCTGTCCGCGCGTGCGGGCAGGGGTCTTCGCTTTTTTAGGACCCGTCGATCCGAAGACCCGCCGAAAGGACCGCCATGACGATCACCGAAGAAGACCAGCTGGATGGCATGAAAGAGATCGGCCGCGTCGTTGCCAATACCCTGCGGGCCATGGCGAAGGCGATGGAGCCGGGCATGACCACCGAAGAGCTGGACGCCATCGGTCGCGCCCTGCTGGAGCGCGAGGGGGCGATCTCGGCCCCAGAGGAGGTCTACGACTTTCCCGGCGCCACCTGCATCAGCGTCAACGAGGAAGTCGCCCACGGCATTCCAGGCCCCCGCGTCCTGGCCGAGGGCGATCTGGTCAACATCGACGTTTCGGCCAGCAAGAACGGCTATTTTTCGGATACCGGGGCCAGTTTCGTGCTGGGCACGGCCAGCCCCGCGCAGGCGAAACTGTGCCGCGACGGGCGCAAGGCCATGCAGCTGGGCATCGCGCAGGTCGGCAGCGGGCGGCCGCTGGCCGGGATCGGCAATGCCATCGGCAAGTTCGCCTCCGAGCGCGGCTACACGCTGATCCGCAATCTGGCCAGCCACGGGGTCGGCGAATCGCTGCATGAATATCCCGGAGAGATTCCCACCTGGCCGGAACGGTCGGAGCGGCGCCGGATCGAGAAGGGGCTGGTGCTGACGGTGGAACCCTTCCTGTCGCGCGGCAGCTTCTGGGCCGAGACCGCCGAGGATGGCTGGACCCTGCTGGGCACCCCGCCGGCGCCCTGCGTCCAGTACGAGCACACGGTGGTTGCCACCGACCGTGGCCCGGTGATCCTGACCCTGCCGGGCTGATCGCGGACAGGTTTGTTACAGCCCCCTCGCGGGCTGCGCACGGGCGCTCCTGAAAAGGTGACAGCCCGTGCACCGGGCCCCTGTTGCGCGGCTTTCCAGTTGGTTCCATATCGGGGAGGAACCGCAAGGTTCGGGATATTTCTTCCTGATGGAAAGGCATGTCATGCTCCCCAGCCCGTTTCGTTCTGCCCTTCTGGCCACCTGCGTGGCCGTCACGACGCTTGGTCCGGCTTGCGTCATGGCCGAGACGAAGGTGCCTCAGAGCGAAGCGGAAATATCCCTGGGCTTCGCGCCCGTGGTGAAGAAGGCCACCCCCGCGGTGGTCAACATCTACGCCAAGCGCATCGTGCAGACGCGAAGCTCTCCCTTTGCCAGCGATCCGTTCTTCTCGCAGTTCTTCAACTCCGTGGGGCCCTCCCGCCCCGAAGTGCAGAACTCGCTTGGATCGGGCGTGATCCTGACGTCCGACGGCTATGTCGTGTCGAACTACCATGTGGTGGGCGAGGCCGACGAGATCCGCGTCGTCCTGAGCGACCGGCGCGAGTTCAAGGCCAAGGTCCTGCTGGCCGACAAGCAGGCGGACCTGGCCATCCTGAAGCTGGACGGAGCCAAGGACCTGGCCCACCTCGACCTGCGCGACAGCGACAGCGTCGAGGTGGGGGACCTGGCGCTGGCGATCGGCAACCCCTTCGGCGTCGGCCAGACGGTCAGTTCCGGCATCGTGTCGGGGCTGGCGCGTTCGGGCACCGCTACGGGCAACGAGCGCGGCTACTTCATCCAGACCGATGCGCCGATCAACCCCGGCAACTCGGGCGGGGCGCTGATCGACATCACCGGCAAGCTGATCGGCGTGAACACCTCCATCCTGACCCGCTCCGGGGGCTCCAACGGCATCGGTTTCGCGATCCCGGCGGCGATGGTGAAGCAGTTCCTCTCCGAGGCGCAGGCGGGCAAGACCCATTACGAACGGCCCTGGGCGGGCCTGAGCGGCCAGCCGGTGGATGCCGACATGGCCCAGGCCGTCGGGCTGGACCGTCCGCAGGGCATGGTGATCTCCGCCATCGACACGGCCAGCCCCTTCGCGGCGGCGGGTTTCAAGGCGGGCGACGTGGTGCTGGCGGTGGACGGCGTGCCGGTCTCTGGCCCCGCCGAGGTGCTTTACCGGATGTCGATCACGGGGCTGGGCCAGACCGCCCGGATCACCCGGCTGCGCGATGGCCAGCAGAAGGACATCGACGTGCAGATGGTCGCGGCCCCCGAGGAACCGGCCCGCAATCCGGTGACCACCGGCAAGGGATCAACCCTGCCGGGACTGAACCTGATCACCGTGAACCCCGCCGTGGTGGCCGAAAAGCAGCTGCCGCTGTCGACCCAGGGCGCCATGATCGCCGATCCCGGCAGCCTGGGCACCCGCGCCGGGCTTCAGGAGGGCGACGTCATCCTGTCGGTGAACGGTCGCGATACGGTGACCTCGGAAGATGCCGAAGACGCCCTTTCCAATCCCCCGGGCCACTACCTCGAGCTGGTGCTGCTGCGGCAGGGCAGAACGCTCAACCTGCGCTACCGGCTTTGACCCGGGGATAGAGGCGGGCGCGGCCTGACGCGCCTGCCCGGGACCGGCCAACCTCCAGTGGACCGTAAAAGCTGCCCCGGCGTCCCACGCCCGGGGCAGCGTCCTTTTCGGGGATCACTCCTCGATCTGGCCGATCAGCCCGACGGTGCTGTCGCGACCCTTGTCGCGGTGCTTCAGCACGCCATCGACGATATAAAGATCGGCGACGGCGTAATCGTCGTATTCTGCCGGTTCGCTGCCGGGCTTGCGGATCTTCACCCGGGCGTCCTGCTGGCCTTCGCTGGCCTCGGTGTAGACGTAATTCTCGTCCGGGGCGGTGACGGCGATGTCGCGGACGATGGCGTTGACCTCCCGGTAGTCGGTGATCCGCTTCTCGGTGAAGTAGCAGGCGCCCTCGAAGGCGCCGGCGCCGACAGCGGTGACGGCGCCGGCGATCATCGCGGCGGGGGCGGTGATCAGCGCCACCGCCCCCGACAGCACCGAGGACGCCCCGGCGGCCACCGTGCCCGCCCAGCTGGTGCTGGAAAGCGAGACGCCGGTGGTGGCGTTGACCAGGGTGTAGATGCCGGACTTGCGCTCCTCTCCTCCGGTGTCGGAGGTATCACGGTTCAGCGCCGCCCCGGCGGCCGAGGCGGCGGGGCGCAGCAGCTGGCTGGGCCGGTAGTCGCAGGCCCCCGCCTGGGCCGAGGACGCGGCCGCGCAGAGCAGGGGAAGGCAAAGGGCAATTCGGCGGAAGGCGGTCACGATGGCACCCGTTGGGAGAGGCCGCGCAAGGGGGCGGCACCGATGCTGCGCTACGGCGATTCCCGGGATCTGGCAACGGGGTGTTGCCCGTCCCTCCTGCGCGCTGCGCCGATCCGCCGGTCGCGGCTGGCCCGGGCAGGGGGGGGCGGGCAGGGGAACCGGCCCCGGAACCCCGCTTTGCAGGGCGCCAACACGCCAGCGTGGCTTGACTCGGGCGGTTCGTCGGGCCACAGGACGGGGATGTTTCTGACCGTTCTCCAAGTTGCTGCGGGCGGAGCCATCGGGGCTTCGCTGCGCTATCTGTCTGGTGTGGGCTTGGCCCGCATCTTCGGCACCGGCCTGCCGATCCCGCTGGGTGTCATCTTCGTCAACATCCTGGGCTCGTTCCTGATGGGCTGCGTGGTGGTGATCCTCGGCGCGAAAAGCTGGGGCCACTTCAACCCGTTCCTGGCCACCGGCATCCTCGGCGGCTTCACGACCTTTTCCTCCTTCTCGCTGGAGGCCTTCACGCTCTGGGAGCGCGGTGAACCCGCGCTGGCGGCGCTGTACGTCGGCATCAATGTCGTCGTCTCGCTTGCGGCCATCGTGATCGGCACCTACGCGATGCGCGCATTGGTGGCAGTATGAGCGGCGTCCAGACCCTGACAATCGGCTCCGAAGATGATGGCATGCGGCTGGACCGCTGGCTGCGGCGCCTCTACCCGAACGTGACCCAGGGCCGCATCGAGAAGATGTGCCGCAAGGGTGAGCTGCGCGTTGACGGCGGCCGGGTGAAAAGCAACCACCGGCTGGAGCCGGGGATGAACGTGCGCGTCCCGCCGATCCCCGATGCCAGCATCCCGGCGCCCGCGCCGGTGCGCACCCGCGTCTCGGATGCCGACACGAAGATGATCCAGGCCTGCGTCATCTACAAGGATGACCATGTCATCGTGCTGAACAAGCCCTCGGGTCTGCCGGTGCAGGGGGGCTCCAAGCTGACCAAGCATGTCGACGGCCTCTCGGAGGCGCTGAAGTTCGGCTATGACGAAAAGCCCCGCCTGGTGCACCGCCTCGACAAGGACACCTCGGGTGTGCTGGTGCTGGCCCGCACCGCCGAGGCCGCGCGCAAGCTGACCGCCTCTTTCCGCCACCGCGAGACCCGCAAGATCTACTGGGCGCTGGTTGCCGGCGTGCCCCAGCCCTACATGGGCACGATCAAGTACGGCCTGGTGAAGGCCCATGGTCACGGCAAGGACGGCGAGGGCGAGAAGATGTACTGCGTGCATCCCCGCGAAGTCGCCACCACCGAGGGCGCCAAGCGCGCCGAGACCAACTATTCGGTCCTCTGGCGTCTGGGCCAGCGCGCCGCCTGGGTGGGTCTTGAGCCGATCACCGGCCGGACCCACCAGCTGCGCGCCCACATGGCCGAGCTGGGCCACCCGATCATCGGGGACGGCAAGTACGGCGGCTCGAGCCAGGAGAACATGGGCGATGGCTGGGGCGCGCAGATCGGCGGCGACGTGTCGCGCAAGCTGCACCTGCACGCCCGGATGCTGCGCGTCGAACATCCCGGCACCGGCAATATCCTTGAGCTGATCGCGCCGCTGCCCGATCACATGGCCCAGAGCTGGGAGAACTTCCAGTGGGACGTCAACAGCGTCCGCAAGGACCCGTTCGACCTGGACGAACCGCTGTGAGCGACCTGCGGCTGGTGATCTTCGACGTCGACGGCACGCTCTCGGACAGCCAGGCCGAGATCGTCGGCGCCATGGAGGCGGGCTTTGCCGCCGTGGGCCTGCCCGCACCCAGCCGCGCCGCGATCAAGTCGATTGTCGGGCTGTCGCTGGAAACCGCGATCCCGCAGCTGGCGCCCCAGGCGGCGGCTGGCGATCACGCGGCTATCGTCGCGGCCTACAAGGCAGCCTACCGGGAACATCGCCTGGCCGCCGGTTCGGCGCATTCGCCGCTGTTCCCGGGCATGGCGGATCTGGTGGCCGATCTGGCCGCGGAACCCGAGACTCTGGTCGCCATCGCCACCGGCAAGTCGCGCCGCGGCCTTGATGCGCTGCTGGAAACCCACGGCATCGCGCGCCACTTCATCACCACCCAGGTGGCCGATGATCACCCGTCCAAGCCGCATCCCTCGATGATCCTGACCACCCTGGCCGAAACCGGGGTGGAGGCGTCGCGCGCGGTGATGATCGGGGATACCACCTTCGATATCGACATGGCCTGCAATGCGGGCGTTGCCGCCATCGGCGTCGACTGGGGCTTTCACCCGGTCGAGGCGCTGCATCGCGCGCGCGCGGTGGTCTCGGATGCGGCGGCGCTGCGCGCGGCCATCGACCGGCTGACGCCGCTGCGCGTCGCCTGACCTCAACACGATGATCTGACGGAGCGAAGCCATGGCCGAATGGAAGGCGAAGCGTTTCTGGAAAGCGGCAACCGTGGGCGAGGCCGAGGGCGGCTATACCGTCCTGCTGGACAGCCGCGCCGTGAAAACCCCGGCAAAGGCGGCCCTGGTTGTGCCCAGCCGCGCCCTGGCGCAGGCGCTGGCCGCGGAATGGGATGCCCAGGTCGAGGCCATCGACCCGACCACCATGCCGATCACCCGCACGGTGAACTCGGCCATCGACAAGGTGGCGCTGCAACGCGCCGAGGTCGCGGACCTGCTGGCGGAATACGGCGACAGCGACCTGTTGTGCTACCGCGCCAGCCACCCCGCCGAGCTGGTCTCGCGTCAGCAGGATGCCTGGGACCCGATGCTGGACTGGGCGGCCGAGACGCTTGAGGCCCGGCTGGAACCGCGCGCCGGCATCATCCACGCCCCGCAGGACGCGGCGGCACTGGCGGCGCTGCGCACCCGGGTCCATGCGCTCGATCCGTTCGAGCTGGCGGCGTTTCATGATCTTGTCAGCCTGACCGGTTCCCTTGTGCTGGGCTTTGCCGCCTACCACGCGCTGCAGCCGCGCGAACGGCTCTGGGAGATCTCGCGCCTGGACGAAAGCTGGCAGGAGGAACAGTGGGGCATCGACGAGGAAGCGCGCGACATTTCCGCCCAGAAACGCGCCGCCTTCGAAGATGCCGGCCGCTTCCTGGAGCTGTTGCGCACTTCGGAATAGGGTCGAAAAACGCCCTTGCGGAGCAGAGTTATCCAAGGGGCCCTTCGGGGCCCCTTTTGGTTTGCCACTCCACGCGGCGCCGGCGGGTCCATTCGACCGAATGGTTCACTTTCCGTTATGATTGCCTTGACCGAAAGCGATGAATCCGCTCAACCTTTGGGCATTGTTGGGGGGAGCTTCCCTGGCACAGCGCCCGCACACCCTGCGGGCCGGCTAAACCGCCGAACCGGAAACGGCGGATAATCAGGAAGAGGTAAACATGAAAAAAACCGTATTTCTTGGCGCACTGACGGTTGCCGCCCTGGCTGCCGGCGCTGCCGGCGCGGCCACGCTGGACGACGTCAAGGCACGCGGCAAGCTGAACTGCGGCGTCTCCACCGGCCTGACCGGCTTCTCCTTCCCGGATGCAAGCGGTGAGTGGCAGGGCTTCGACGTCGCGATGTGCCGTGCCGTCGCCGCTGCGGTTCTGGGGGATCCGAAAGCCGTCGAATTCGTGCCGACCACCGGCAAGACGCGCTTCACCGCACTTGCCTCGGGCGAGATCGACATGCTGGCGCGCAACACCACCTGGACGCTGTCGCGCGACGCCGACCTGAAGTTCACGTTTACCGGTGTGAACTACTACGACGGTCAGGGCTTCATGGTGCCGAAGGCGCTTGGCGTTACCTCCGCCAAGGAACTGGACGGCGCGACCGTCTGCATCCAGACCGGCACCACGACCGAGCTGAACCTGGCGGACTTCTTCCGTGCCAACAACATGGAATACGAGCCCGTCCCGATCGAGACCAACGCCGAGGCCCAGCAGCAGTTCCTGGCCGGCGCCTGCGACGTCTACACCACCGACGCCTCGGGCCTGGCTGCCACCCGCGCCACCTTCGAGAACCCCAAGGACTACGTGATCCTGCCGGAAATCATCTCGAAGGAGCCGCTCGGTCCGCTCGTCCGTCAGGGCGATGACCAGTGGGCCGACGTGGTGCGCTGGACCGAAAACGCGCTGGTTGCCGCCGAAGAGCTGGGCATCACCTCCGCGAACGTGAAGGATCTGGCCTCCGCACCGGGCGACAACCCCGAGATCAACCGGATGCTGGGCACCGAGGGCGACCTGGGCGCGATGCTGGGCCTGTCCAAGGACTGGGCCGTCAACGCGATTGCCGCCGGCGGCAACTACGGCGAACTGTTCGAGAAGAACATCGGCGAAAACACCCCGATCGGCCTGGCGCGCGGCCTGAACGCGCTCTGGACCAACGGTGGTCTGCAATACGCTCCGCCGTTCCGCTAAGGACACCGGGGGAGGGCGCGGCCAGGGTCGCGCCCTCCTGCCATTCCCCGCAGAAGTGGGGACAAGAAGAGACGGCCCCGCGCAGAAGACGCACAGAAGAACGGGCCGGACCTAGGGGAACACATACATGACCACCATTTCAGATCCGCCGGCGGAGTCGTTCAAGCTATCCATGCTGTTCTACGACACGCGGTACAGGGCGATTACCTTCCAGATCATCGCGCTGATTGCCTTCCTGACGCTGTTCGGCTGGCTCTACATGAACACCGCGCATAACCTGCACGAGCTGGGCAAGGATCCCTCCTTCGGGTTCCTGTTCCAGCCTGCCGGCTATGACATCAACCAGACGCTGATCGAGTACAACAACCAGGACACCCACCTGCGTGCGGCCTTCGTCGGCCTGCTGAACACGCTGCTGGTCGCGGCCCTGGGCTGCATCACCGCCACCGTCATCGGCGTCCTTGTCGGCGTGCTGCGCCTGTCGAAGAACTGGCTGGTCGCCCGGCTGATGACCGTCTACGTCGAGACCTTCCGCAACGTGCCGGTGCTGATGTGGATCATCCTGGCGATGGCGATCCTGATCGAGGCACTGCCGCCGCCCTCGGCGTTCCGCGGCAACGATCCTTCCTCCTCGATGCTGCTGTTCGACAGCATCGCCCTGACCAACCGGGGTGTCTACATTCCCGAGCCGCTGTTCTCGCGGCCGCTGGGCAATATCAATGTCTTCGGCGCCTTCGACATCAGCATCGAGCTGCTGGCGATCATCGTCGTGCTGGGCGGCTCCATCTGGGTGGCCAAGCGCATCGGCCGACGCGCCGATGCCGAGCAGAACAAGACCGGCCTGCGTCCGCGCACCTGGCCCGTCCAGACCGCCGTGATCATCCTGCCCATCGTGGCGCTGCTGGCGGGGCTGGGCTTCCACCTTGGCCTGCCGCACCTCAAGGGGTTCAACTTTGACGGCGGCACGCATCTGCGCAACTCGCTGATCGCGCTGTGGCTGGCGCTGTCGCTCTATACCGCCGCCTTCATCGCCGAGATCGTGCGTGCCGGCATCATGGCCATTTCCAAGGGCCAGACCGAGGCCGCCGCCGCCCTGGGCCTGCGCTCCAACCGGATCATGAGCCTGGTGATCCTGCCGCAGGCGCTGCGGGTCATCATCCCGCCGCTGATCTCGCAATATCTGAACCTGACGAAGAACTCGTCGCTGGCGATCGCCGTGGGCTACATGGACATCACCGGCACGCTGATGGGCATCACCCTGAACCAGACCGGGCGCGAGCTTGAGACCGTGCTGCTGGGCATGATCGTCTACCTTGCGATCTCGCTGCTGATCTCGGGCGCGATGAACATCTACAACAACCGTGTCAAACTGGTGGAGCGTTGAGATGTCGGACACCCATGCTGAAACCGTCCTCTTCGTCCGTGAAACGATGCTGCCCCAGCAGGAGCCGCCAAGCTCCTCGACCGGGGCCATCGGCTGGGCGCGCCAGAACCTGTTCTCGGGCTGGCTGAACTCTGTCATCACCGTGGTGGCGGGCCTGTTCATCATTGGCCTGGTGCTGCACATCGTGCCCTGGTTCGTCTCTCCGACCTGGATGGCGACCTCGCTCAATGAATGCCGCGACATGGTGACGGCCGCCGGCCACACCGACGGCGCCTGCTGGGGCGTGATCCGGGAACGCTGGCAGCAATTGCTGTTCGGCTTCTACCCGCCGGAACTGTACTGGCGCCCCGTGGTGGCCCTGCTGATGCTGTTCGTCGCCATCGCGCCGGTGCTGTTCAGCGATTTCGTCAGCCGCAAGCTGCTGGTCGTGACCGCGGCCTTCCCCTTCGTGATGCCCTGGCTTCTGTGGGGCGGCACGGTCTGGACCCCGGTCATGGCGGCGCTCGGCTTCGTCATCGGCTACCTGGTCTTCCGGGGGTTCTCGGGCCGGGTGGCGGGGGGCCTCGCGCTCTTCATCGCCGCCATTGTCGCGGTGCTCTGGTGGGTCCTGCTGTCGGGCCTGGTCGCCGGGGCCTTCGCCTCCGTGCTGCCGTTGGCCCTTACCGAGGTGCAGTCGCGCGCCTTCGGCGGCTTCATGCTGTCGATCACCATCGGCGTCGCGGCCATCGGCTGTTCGCTTCCCATCGGCATCCTGCTGGCGCTTGGCCGCCAGTCCGACCTGCCGCTGGTCAAGTACATGTGCGTCGGCTTCATCGAGTTCATTCGCGGCGTGCCGCTGATCACCCTGCTGTTCGTCGCCTCGACGCTGCTGAACATCTTCCTGCCCCCGGGCACGAATTTCGACATCATCGTCCGCGTCATCATCATGGATACGCTCTTTGCCTCCGCCTACATGGCCGAGGTGGTGCGCGGCGGCCTCGCCGCGCTGCCCAAGGGCCAGTACGAGGGCGCCGACAGCCTTGGCCTCAACTACTGGCAGGCGCAGCGGCTGATCATCATGCCGCAGGCGCTGAAGATCTCGATCCCCGGGATCGTCTCGACCTTCATCGGGGTGTTCAAGGACACCACGCTGGTCTCGATCATCTCGATGTTCGACCCGATCGGCCTGTCGAACGCCATCCGCGCCAACCAGGCCTGGAACGGCGTCTACTGGGAGCTGTTCATCTTCATCGGCGCGATCTTCTTCGTCTTCTGCTTCTCGATGTCGCGCTACTCCATGTACCTCGAGAAGAAACTTCAAACCGGGCACCGCTAAGGAGGCCAAGCCATGACCGACACCGCATTCCAGACGACGGCCGCGCCTTCCTCCCTGAAGGTTTCCGACGAAGTGGCGATCGAGATCGTCAACATGAACAAGTGGTACGGGAACTTCCACGTGCTGCGCGACATCAACCTGACCGTCAACCGCGGCGAGCGGATCGTCATTGCCGGGCCTTCGGGCTCGGGGAAATCGACGATGATCCGCTGCATCAACCGGCTGGAAGAACACCAGTCCGGCAAGATCATCGTCGACGGCACCGAGCTGACCAGCGATCTGAAGAATATCGACAAGATCCGCTCCGAGGTCGGCATGTGCTTCCAGCACTTCAACCTTTTCCCGCATCTGACGATCCTGGAGAACTGCACGCTGGCGCCGATCTGGGTCCGCAAGGTGCCCCGCAAGGAGGCCATCGATACCGCGATGCACTTCCTTGAAAAGGTGAAGATCCCCGATCAGGCCAACAAGTATCCCGGCCAGCTTTCGGGCGGGCAGCAGCAGCGGGTCGCCATCGCGCGTTCGCTCTGCATGAAGCCGCGCATCATGCTGTTCGACGAACCGACCTCGGCGCTGGATCCGGAGATGATCAAGGAAGTGCTGGATACCATGATCCAGCTTGCCGAAGAGGGGATGACCATGCTCTGCGTGACGCACGAGATGGGCTTTGCCCGTCAGGTGGCGAACCGCGTGATCTTCATGGACCAGGGCCAGATCGTCGAGCAGAACGAGCCGGAGGAATTCTTCAACAACCCCCGCTCGGAGCGCACGAAGCTGTTCCTCAGCCAGATTCTCGGTCACTGAGCGCTGCCCCTTCGGGGGCGGCTTCGCAAGATCCCGACCCACCCGGTGCGATCACGCCGGGTGGGTTTGTGTTTCAGCCGATCACGCCTTGCGCAGGCTCTCGTCGCCCATCAGTTCCCGGGGCACGGTGAAGCCGGCGACCGAACCGGTGCCAAGGCGCAGCTCGGCCCAGGTTTCGATGTCGAAATCGCAGATCAGCGTGGCCCCGGTGGGGTAGTCGAAGAAGCGTCCGTGCGGTGGCGGCAGCCGCAGCAGCTTTTCGGCAAAGCTGCCGATGCCGGGATTGTGGCCGATCATCAGCACGCAGGCGGCCTTCGGATCGGCCTTGTGCAGCACATCCAGCATCGTGGCCACAGTCGCCTCGTAAAGCGCGTTGACGAAGACCGGGTTCGCCATGAGCCCCAGTTCCGCATAGGTTTCCCGGGTGCGGGTGGCGGAAGAGACCAGCGCCTGGTCGATCTGCTGACCGCTCAGGTGCAGCCAGCGGCCCAGCACCTGTGCCGCCTCGCGACCGCGCCGGTTCAGCGGCCGCAGCGCATCGCTGAGGGCGGGGTTGGACCAGCTCGACTTGGCGTGGCGCATAAGGATCAGGCGTTTCATCGTGCTTCCAGATGCGGGGCCCCGAGGAACTGGGCCATGTGATAGGCGGAATGCGCCGACAGGCGCTGTCCGGGCGGGGCGGCGGGGCAGGCGCGGCGGGCCAGGCAGCCGCCCTCCAGGCAGGCGCGGCCTTCGGGATGGCGCAGATGGGCCTTGCAGCGGGCCACGTCGTAGCCCCCGGGCCCCAGGGCCGCGACCGGGCAGGTTGCCGTACAGGGGGCGGCGCAGGACCGGCAGGGCGTCGCGTCGGCGGCGGGCACGGGCAGGTCCCGGTCGAAGGCCAGGGCCCCCCTGAAGGAGGTGAAAAGGCCGCCCGCCCGCGAGACCAGCATCCCGACGGGCGAGGCATGGATGCGTCCAGAGGCCCGCGCCCAGTCCAGGAAGGGGGCCCAGGGTGGGCCGCCAAAGGGGAAAAGCGCGGTGGCGTGGCAGCGTTCGGCCAGGGTGCCGATCACCCGGCGCGACCAGCGGTCCATCGGATCGGGGGCGCCGTCCAGCCATTCCGGGGCCGCGGTGAAGACCGGCCAGAAGGCGGGTTCGTCGGGGGACAGCAGCAGCAGGCTGCGGGTGCCGGGGGGCAGGCCGGCGGCGCTGGCACAGGCCGTCGCGTCCAGCCCCGCGGCGATGCGCAGGGCCGCGTTCTGCAACGCGGCCTGCAGGGGCGCGGCGCCCGGAAAGGCCTCAGGCCTTGCGGATGAGGGAGCCTGCGCCATGTTCGGTGAACAGCTCCAGCAGCACGGCATTGGGGGCGCGGCCATCCAGGATGACCACGGCACGCACGCCGCCCTCGATCGCGTCCAGCGCGGTCTCGGTCTTGGGGATCATGCCGCCGGCGATGGTGCCGTCCTCGATCATGTCGCGGATCTGCTGCGAGCTGAGCGAGGTCAGCACGTCGCCATCCTGGTTCTTCACGCCCGAGACATCGGTCAGCAGCAGCAGGCGGTCGGCCTTCAGCGCGGCGGCGATGGCGCCGGCGGCGGTGTCGCCGTTGATGTTGAAGGTCTCGCCCTCATGGCCCATGCCGATCGGCGCGATCACCGGGATGATCGAGCTGCGGAACAGCGAATGCAGGATCGAGGTGTCGATTTCGTCCGGGGTGCCGACCAGGCCCAGATCGGGATCGGTCTGCACGCAGGTCATCAGGTTGGCATCCTTGCCCGACAGGCCCACGGCCTTGCCGCCCTGGTCGTTCAGCGCCTGCACGATGCGCTTGTTGACCTGACCCGAGAGAACCATTTCAACGACTTCCATGGTCTTCTCGTCGGTGACGCGCTTGCCGCGGACGAACTCGCTCTTGACGTCGAGTTTATCCAGAAGCTCGTTGATCATCGGCCCGCCGCCATGCACGATGACGGGGTTCACGCCCACCTGACGCATCAGCACGATGTCGCGCGCGAAGGTTTCCATCGCTTCGCTGTCGCCCATGGCATGGCCGCCGAACTTCACGACGACGATCGCGCCCTCGTAGCGCTTGAGGTAGGGAAGGGCCTCGGAGAGGGTACGGGCGGTTGCGATCCAGTCTCGGTTCATGGCGGTCTGCTTCTTCATCGGCATGTCCTCTGTTCAAGGGGTTGATACGCGTTGACAGGGGTCATGCCAAGCCTGTCCTTGCCCGCCCGGGCCGGTCTTTGCCGGGGCGACGGTAAGGGGATGTTTGGGATTTCAAGGGGTGCCTCCGTCACAATCCCTCCATGTTTCAGTGTACGGCAGAAGCTTGCCGTCGATTTTGCCTCCGGGCGGCGCCTTGTGGCCCATGCCGTGAGGGAATGTACGTATCGGATGGAACTTCTCCCCCGATACGCCAGTTGATGTGTCGAACGCGACGATGAGCGCGTTGAGAGTGTCCCGGTCCGCTTGTGTCAGGCGGTATCGGGTGAGGGGCCGCAGCCCCGGCATTAACGAAGGAGAGCATTATGCTTCGCAACAAACTGATCGCAGCAGCTGCTGTCGCATCCACCGCAGCCATCGCAGCCCCCGCCTTCGCAGGCAACCCGGCGCCGGCACCTGCCGACCCGATCATCACCGCACCGGCACCCGCTCCGGTCGTGATGGGCCACGACTGGACCGGCGGCTACGCAGGTCTGAACCTGGGCTACGGCAAGTTCAAGCACAGCGGCGATGACGGCGACGGCACCATCTACGGCGCACAAGCTGGCTACGACTACGACTTCGGCGATTACATCCTGGGCGGTGAAATCTCCTACAACGCCGGCGACATCGACACCTTCGATGGCATCGACGTCGACAACACCGCAGCTCTGAAAGTCAAAGCGGGCTACGACATGGGCGACACCATGGTCTACGGCACCGCCGGCGCAGAGCGCGTGTACTCCAACATCGGCGACGACACCGGCTGGGTTGCAGGCGTGGGCGTCGAGCACATGATCACCCCGACCATCTCGCTGGGCGCAGAATACCTGCACCACCAGGTCGACGACTTCGCTGGCACCAACGCCAAGCTGCTGGGCGACTCGATCGCCGCAAAAGTGAACTACCGCTTCTGATCCGTCGGCCCCCCGGGGCCAACGGTCGAACAGGAAGGGCCCGGACATCCGTCCGGGCCCTTTTCTATTTGGGGAACTTCTTGCTGCGTCTTGATCGCACGCGTGCCCAGAGGGAGCGCTCGATTAGCTCATCGAATTTGAGGTAGGGAGTAAACACATCGAAAATGAGCGGCAGCTGGTCAGTTAGCCATTTGAGTTCTGCACCCTCTTCGTCGACCAACTTGCTACGCTCTGGCCCAACCGGCAATTTCTTAAACTGAACTTGCTTGGTCCGCATTATCAGGGACCGCGTACGGATTACCTGGAGATATTTTGCAGTGTCGGCGGATAGTAAAAAGCGTGCGCGCTGGCAAACATCGGTGAATTCCCAAAGCTCGTCATCTGTGAAGGTGGCTTCTTTCAGGATCGCACTTAGAAAACCTCGTGTCCCTTCAAAGAGGGCCATTCTGCGTTCAAAGAGCTTTTCCCGGGCCGTGGCCTTGTTTACCCGCAGGCGATGTAAGCGACGATCAGGGCGATGATTGGCGGACCCAGAGCGCCGATGCTCTGGATCCACACGGGAAGGTCTGCCGGAGGGGGGACCGGACAGTCAGATATCCAATTCCTCGACAAAACGGGCGTTCTCCTGGATGTACTGGAAGCGCAGCTCGGGCTTCTTGCCCATCAGGCGTTCCACCAGGTCGCCGGTCTCGCCGGGTTCGTCCTCGTCGATGGTGACCCGGATCAGCTTGCGCGTGGTCGGGTCCATCGTGGTTTCCTTCAGGTCCTTGGCGTCCATCTCGCCCAGACCCTTGAAGCGGCTGACGTCGATCTTGCCCTTGCCGCCCAGGCCCTTCTCAAGCCAGATGTCGCGCTCGGCCTCGTCCTGGACGTAAAGGCGGCGCGCGCCCTGGGTCAGGCGGAACAGCGGCGGGCAGGCCAGGTAGAGGTGCCCCTGGTCGATCATCGGGCGCATCTGGGTGTAGAAGAAGGTCATCAGCAGAGAGGCGATGTGGGCGCCATCGACATCCGCATCGGTCATGATGATGATCTTTTCATAGCGCAGATCGTCGATGTTGAACTTGGTCCCCATGCCGACGCCAAGCGCCTGGCACATGTCGGCGATCTCCTGGTTGGCACCGATCTTGCCCGAGGCCGCGCCCAGCACGTTCAGGATCTTGCCGCGCAGCGGCAGCAGGGCCTGGGTCTTGCGGTTGCGGGCCATCTTGGCAGAGCCCCCGGCCGAGTCGCCCTCGACCAGGAACAGCTCAGTCCCCTCGCGGGAGTTGTTGGAGCAATCCGCCAGCTTGCCGGGCAGGCGCAGCCGCTTGGTGGCGGACTTGCGCTGCGTTTCCTTCTCGGCGCGGCGGCGCAGGCGTTCCTCGGCGCGCAGGACCAGAAAATCGAGGATCGCACCGGCGGATTTCGTATCCGCCGCCAGCCAGTTGTCGAAACGGTCGCGCACCGCGCCCTCGACCAGCTTCTGCGCCTCGACGGTGGCCAGGCGGTCCTTGGTCTGGCCGACGAACTCGGGCTCCCGGATGAAGCACGAGACCAGCGCGCAGCCCCCGGTGATCAGGTCGTCCCGGGTGATGTTGGAGGCCTTCTTGTTGTTCACCAGCTCGCCATAGGCGCGGATGCCCTTCAGGATCGCCGCCCAGAAGCCCGCCTCGTGGGTGCCGCCCTCGGGAGTGGGGACGGTGTTACAGTAGGACTGGATGAAGCCATCCCGCGCCGGCGTCCAGTTGATCGCCCATTCGACCCGGCCCGGCACGCCGAAACGCTCCTGGAACTCGACCCGCCCCGAGAAGGGTTGATCGGCATAGGTGGAGGTCTTGGTCAGCGTCTCGGTCAGGTAGTCCGACAGGCCGCCGGGGAAGTGGAAGACGGCATCGGTGGGCGTCTCGCCGTCGTCGATGGCTGTCTTCCAGCGGATTTCCACGCCCGAGAACAGGTAGGCCTTGGAGCGGATCGACTTGAACAGCCGCGCCGGCTTGAACTTGTGGCTGCCGAAGATCTCGGGGTCGGGGTGGAAGGTGGTGGTGGTGCCGCGCCGGTTCGGCGCCGCGCCGATCTCCTGCACCGGACCCAGCGGCGTGCCGCGCGAAAAGCGCTGTTCGACCAGCTTGCGGTCGCGCGCCACCTGCACGACCATCGTGTCCGACAGCGCGTTCACCACCGAGGCGCCGACGCCGTGCAGACCGCCCGAGGTCTCGTAGGCCTTGCCGCTGAACTTGCCGCCCGCGTGCAGGGTGCACAGGATCACTTCCAGCGCCGACTTGCCGGGGAACTTCGGGTGCGGATCGAAGGGCATCCCGCGACCGTTGTCGCGGATGGTGATGGAATAGTCCGAATGCAGCTCGACCTCGATGCGGTTGGCGTGACCGGCGACGGCCTCGTCCATCGAGTTGTCGAGGATCTCGGCCACCATGTGGTGCAGGGCGCGCTCGTCCGTGCCGCCGATATACATGCCGGGGCGCTTGCGGACCGGCTCCAGCCCCTCCAGCACCTCGATCGAGGAGGCGTCGTAGGTCTGCGGTTCGGTGCCGTTCAGAAGGTCATCTGCCATGTGCTGCGGACTGCTCTTATCTTTTCTATGGATCGGGGCATTATGGCATTGCGCGCGCGCCGGGAAAAGGCCTCTGCCACGGGGCGCAGGCAAGGGCCCGGGGACGCTGCCGGAAGGCCAAGTGTCGCAAGCTTGCCGCGTGGTCAGGTTTTATGCCGATCTGTCAATGAATTGGCGCTGCCGAGGCTTGCCGGATCGGGTGCCGCGCAGTATGGCCGGGCCATGATCCCTCGCATGACATATCGCCAGCACCTGAGCGCCATCCTGATCCTTGGGCTGCCGCTGGCCGGTTCGCAGCTTGCGCAGATGTCGCTGAGCCTTGTCGATGCGGTCATGCTGGGGTGGTATGATACCACGACTTTCGCCGCCGAGACGCTGGGCGGGTCCTTCTTCATGGTGCTGTTCCTGGCCTGCACGGGCTTTGCCGCCGCGCTGACGCCGCTGGTTTCGGCCGCCGAGGGGCGGGGGGAACACACCACCGCGCGCCGCGTCACCCGGATGAGCCTGTGGCTGTCGCTGCTGGCCGGGGCCGGCTGCCTGCCGATCCTGCTGAATGCCGAGCCGATCTTCCTGCTGCTGGGCCAGAAGCCCGAGATCGCCCATCTGGCCGGCCAGTACCTGAGCATCCTGTCCTGGGGGATCTTCCCGGGGCTGGCCACCATGGTGCTGCGCAGCCACCTGGCCGCGCTGGAGCGCACCCGGGTGGTGCTGGTGGCGATGCTGGTGGCGGTTCTGGTCAACGGGGCGGGCAATTACCTGCTGATCTTCGGTCATTTCGGCTTTCCCGAGATGGGCATCAGGGGGGCCGCGCTGGCCTCGTTGCTGATGCACTGCGCCACCACGGTCTTTCTGGTGATCTACATCCAGAAGACCCTGCCTGAACACGAGCTGTTCGTGCGCATCTGGCGCCCCGACTGGGAGGCCTTCGGAGAGGTGTTCCGCCTGGGCTGGCCGATCGGGCTGACCCTGGTGGCCGAGGTCGGGCTGTTCTCGGCCACCTCGGTGATGATGGGCTGGGTGGGGGAAACCGCGCTGGTGGCCCATGGCATCGCGCTGCAGATCACCTCTTTCACCTTCATGGTGCATCTGGGCCTCAGCCAGGCGGCGGCGGTGCGCGCGGGCCGGGCGCATGGGCGCGGCACGATGACGGACCTGCGCCGCGGCGCCTCCATGGCGCTGGTGATGTCGGTGCTGATGGTGGCGGTGACGGTGGTGGTGCTGGTCGCCTTCCCCGCAGAGCTGATCGGCCTGTTCCTGGACCCCGACAACCCCGAGCGGGCCGAGGTCATCGCCGTGGGGCGCGTGCTGCTGCTGGCTTCGGCGGCGTTCCAGCTGGCCGATGCCATGCAGGTCATGGCGCTGGGGCTGCTGCGCGGGCTGCACGACACGCAGCGTCCGATGCTTTATGCCGGCTTCAGCTACTGGGGGGTGGCGGTGCCCTGTTCCTATGTCTTCGGCATCGTGCTGGGCTGGGGCGGTGTGGGCATCTGGCTGGGTCTGGCCCTGGGGCTGGCGCTGGCCGCCTTCCTGATGATGCGCCGCCTCTGGCGGGTGGTCATTCCCCGCATCACCGCCGAGGTCTATGCCCGCATCGGCTTCAACCAGATGATCACCGACAAGCAGGGCGCGCGGCAGGCCAGCTAGGCCGGGTTTCCTTCGGGGGGCGGGTCGCCGCGCTGGGCCAGAAGCTGATCGGCCCGGCGTCGCACCAGCACCATGCGCAGGTCATGCATGGCCAGCAGCAGGGCATCGGCGACCTCGTCCAGGGCGGCATCGCTGGCACGGGCCTGGGCCCATTGCGCGGTCAGGTTCAGGTGGTCGATGGTGCGGTGGATATCGTCGATCTCGCGCCGCGCGAGCAGCGCGCCACGCTGTCCCATCCAGTCGGTGATCGCGGCCCGGTCGGAGTCGGAAAGCGCCCGCTCCCCATGGGCCTTGATCGTGCCGTTCTTCAGGTTCACTGTGGCGATCTGTTCCATCGCGATGCGGCGCTGGCGGTCTACCGTGTCGACACGGTAGACGAAGGCGCCATTGTCGCGAATGCGAAAGTAGTAGGGTGGCAGGGTGTCAGACATGGGGGCCCTCCTGGGCCCCCGGTCTTACTTCAAACCCTTGCAGAATTCCTGAATCCGCTTGCAGGCTTCCTCGAGGATGGCCTCGGAGGTCGCGTAGGAGATCCGGAAATAGGGCGACAGGCCGAAGGCCTCGCCGAAGACCACGGCCACGTTGCCTTCTTCCAGAAGGGCGGTGGCGAAGGTCGCGTCGCTGTCGATCACGGTGCCGGCGGCGCTGGTCTTGCCGATCAGCCCGGCGATCGAGGGATAGACGTAGAAGGCGCCATCGGGCACCGGGCAGGTCACGCCCTCGATCTCGTTCAGCATCGAGACGACCAGATCGCGACGGCGCACGAAAAGCTCGTTGTTGGGGGCGATGTAGTCCTGGGTGCCGTTCAGCGCCTCGACCGAAGCCCATTGCGAGATCGTGCAGGGGTTCGAGGTCGACTGCGACTGGATCTTGCGCATCGCGGCGATCAGGTTTTCCGGACCCGCGGCATAGCCGATCCGCCAGCCGGTCATCGCATAGGCCTTCGACACGCCGTTGACCGTCAGGGTGCGGTCGTAAAGCGCCGGTTCGACCTGCGCCGGGGTGCAGAACTTGAAGTCGCCGTAGGCCAGGTGCTCGTACATGTCATCCGACAGGATGTAGACATGGGGATGGCGCAGCAGCACGTCGGTCAGCGCCTTCAGCTGGTCCCAGCTGTAACCGGCACCGGTCGGGTTCGAGGGGCTGTTGAAGATCAGCCACTTGGTCTTCGGCGTGATCGCCGCCTCGAGCATTTCGGGCGTCAGGCGGAAGCCGGTTTCGATGCCGGCCTCGACGGTGACGGGGGTGCCGCCTGCCAGCAGAACCATGTCGGGGTAGCTGACCCAGTAGGGGGCGGGCACGATGACTTCGTCGCCGGGGTTCAGCGTGGCCATCAGCGCGTTGTAAAGAACCTGCTTGCCGCCGGTGCCGACCGAGACCTGGCTGGGCTTGTAGGTCAGGCCGTTGTCGCGGGCAAACTTGGCGCAGATCGCCTGCTTCAGCTCGGGCATACCGTCGGGGGCGGTGTATTTCGTCTTGCCCGCCTCGATCGCGGCGATCGCCGCGGCCTTGATGTTGTCGGGGGTGTCGAAGTCGGGTTCGCCGGCGCTCAGGCCGATGACGTCACGGCCCTGGGCCTTCAGCTCCTGCGCCTTGGTGGTCATCATGATCGTCGGAGAGGGTTTCACACGGGCCAGCGTGTCAGAGAGGAAAGCCATGGGACGGGGTCCTTGGTTTGTCATTTCACGCGCTCCGTCTTAGGCTTGGGATCAAGGCCCCGCAAGGCGGATCGGAACCACAGGAGAATTGCCCATGTCGGATGACTGGTACAGCGCCGAAAGCGCCACCTTCGGAGACCGGATCGAGGCCGCGCGCCTGGCTGCCGGCATGACCCAGGGCCAGCTGGCGAAACGGCTGGGCGTCAAGCTGGGCACCCTGCGCGGCTGGGAGGAGGACCTGGCCGAACCCCGCGCCAACAAGCTGCAGATGCTCTCGGGGCTGCTGGGGGTGTCGCTGCCCTGGCTGCTGACCGGAGAGGGCGAGGGGGTCGCGGCCCCGGACGAGGCCGCCGCCAGCCCCGATCCCGGCCTGCTGGCCGCGCTGAACGAAATGCGCGAGATCCGCACCCAGATGACTGGCATGGCGGACCGGCTGGCGCTATTGGAGAAACGTCTGAGAAGCGCCCTCAAGGAGCCAGCAGAATGAGCGAACCCATCCCCTCCGGCGAAGCCCGCAACGTCCGCCTGAAGCGGCTTCACATGCGGTCCATGCGCCGCGGCATCAAGGAGATGGACATCATCCTGATGCGCTTCTCCGCCATCGAGCTGGAAAAGCTGAGCGACGCCGAGCTGGACGAATACGACGCGGTGCTGTCGCAGAACGATCAGGACCTCTATCAGTGGGTTTCGGGGCAGATGCCGGCGCCGGCGCCGCTGGCCCCGATGATCGCCCGCATCGCCCGGGTCAGCGACGAGGCCATGGGCTGAGGCCCGGGCAACGATACGGCTCCGTCCGTGCCGGCGGGGCCGTTAACCACGCGGCCGATCTATCCATTTGGAATTAACCTGATTTTCGGGAATTTGCTTCAATTCTCCGGTCCGAGACCTGTTGGACGGAGAAGGTTATGAGCATTCAGAGGGCCATCGGTGCCAAGGCTGCACCGGAAGACTTCATGGCGGGGTACCTCGATGCGCTGGCGCTGGTCGAACGGCTGCACAGGCTGCTGCTGGACGTCATCAAGGACGAATTCGAACGTGTCGGCGTGCTGGAGATCAACGCGGTCCAGGCCCTGCTGCTGTTCAATATCGGCGAGAACGAGGTGACCGCCGGGGAACTGAAGTCACGCGGCTACTACCAGGGCAGCAATGTCAGCTACAACCTGAAGAAGCTGGTCGAGATGGGCTACATGCACCACGAACGCTGCGAGATCGACCGCCGTTCGGTCCGGGTCCGGCTGACCCCCCGCGGGCGCGAGATCCGCGCGGTGGTGGCAGGCCTCTTTGCGCGCCACTCCGAAGGCCTGCAGGAGCGCAAGGTGCTGGATCTGGCAGGGCTGGAAGAGGTGACGGTGATGCTGCGCCGGGTCGAACGGTTCTGGAGCGACCAGATCCGCTACATCTACTGAAGCGTGCCCGCCCGATCCGGGGCGTTCAGCGCCAGCGGCGTGCCCTCCAGCTCGTGCAGAAGCTTGCGGACCATGGCGGCCTCGTAGCTGCCGAACCCCGCCGCAGGTTCCACGAAGGCATCGGCGCCGCGCAGCACGTAGGCGCGGAAATACGCGGTCAGATCGGAGAGGCTGCCGTTGCGCACCGCGCGTTCGGCCGCATCGGGGCCGATCACCAGGGCATTCACGGTGATATCCGCCATCCCGACGGTGCGCGGATGCGGCCCGGCATTCTGGATGCCATCCCCTGACAGGTCCAGCACCCGCCGCCAGCAGTCCTGTTTGGCCAGCGTCGCCGCGCCGAAGGCCATTGCCGAGCCAAGTGCGGTCGAAGGGCTGCGCCGTTGCTGCACTTTGCCCCGCAGCCGGTCGCGCAGCGCGTCGATGTCGGGATCTCCCGCGATCTCGCTCCAGGGGGCCAGGATCCGCTGGTCCGTGGGGCCGGCCCATTCGTAGACCATCAGCCGCACCGGCGCCGAGGGGATCTGGCGCAGCGCGTCGCGGACCTGGGGATTGTCCAGCGCTGCCGCCAGCCCATCCAGCTGCTGGCGGTATTCCCCGGCATCGACCGAGCCCGAGACATCCAGTCCCAGGGCCAGGGCGGTGCGACAGCTGGCGAGGGCGGGCAGGGGCCAGGGCAGCAGCAGCGCCAGCAGCAGCCAGGGCCCACGCCTCATCCGGCGTCTTCCGGTTGCGGCTGCGGCGCCCCGGGCAGGGCGCCCAGCTGCATGTCGTTGGTTTCCCGGAACAGCTTCAGCGTCATGGCGCGCAGGAAATCGTCGAACCCGTCGGCGATCTGCACGAAGGCACCGGGGCCGTGGCGGATCTCGTTCTGGTAGAAGTCCAGAACGCCGCGATCGGGGCCAAGGATTGCCAGCCCGTTCACCGTCACGTCCTGGAAGGGGAAGTTGGCATAGGCGAGGCTGGGCAGGAAGCCTTCGTTGTTGACGCCATCGCCCGAGACGTCGATCACCTTGCGCAGGCAGGGCGGGGCGTCCTGCATCATCCCGGCGCCAAAGCCCAGCCCGTAGCCGGCGGCGGTGGGAAAGCCCACATGGACCCGCTGGGTCCGCGCCAGGGTGGCGACGGCGGCATCCAGCGCGGCGGCGCTGTCGATCATGATCCAGGGCAGGATCACCGCCTGCTGCTGCCGCCCGCTCCATTCATAGGCCGCAAGCGCAACCGGCCCGCTGCCCTCAAGGATCGCCCGGCGCACGTCCGGGTCCGACAGGGCGGCGGCGGTGCCATCGCGTTGCAGCCGGTATTCGCGCGCATCGACCGAAGCCGAGACATCCATCGCCAGCAGCAGCGCCAGCCGGCAGGTCTGGTCCTGGGCGCGCGCAGCCGACGCGCCCAGTCCGAGGGAGGCCACCCCCGTCAGCGCCAGCAGGGCGCTGCGGAGGCGGGCCCTTACCAATGCCCCGTATTTTCCATGCTGGCCCAGGGCTCCTGCGGCGCCAGCGCCGGCCCGTCCTGCAGCAGCTCGACCGAGATATTGTCGGGTGAGCGCACGAAGGCCATGTTGCCGTCGCGGGGCGGGCGGTTGATCGTCACGCCCGCATCCATCAGCTTCTGGCACATCTCGTAGATATTGCCGACCGAATAGGCGAGGTGGCCGAAGTGGCGGCTGTCCGCGGGCAGCCCCTCGTCGCCATCCCAGTTCCAGGTCAGTTCCACCGGGCATTCGGGCTGGCCTTCGGGGGCCATGAAGACCAGCGTGAACCGCCCGCCCTCGTTCTCGACCCGGCGGGTCTCCTTCAGGCCCAGCAGTTCGTAAAAGGCCATGGAGGCGTCCAGGTCCTTGACCCGGACCATCGTGTGCAGGTAGCGCACCTTCATCTTGCGTCCTTCCGTCCGTCGCGGGCAGGGCCCGCCTTGGGAAAGAGGGTAGCAGCCCCGCGCCACTTGTCGATCCCCTTCGTGCGGGTCCGGGCCGCAGACCGGGGGTGACGTCCCTGTTGATACCATTTATAGGGGTCGTAAAAGCCGCATCACCAACATGCGGTAGTGCCCGTGCAGATTCGAAAGGATGAGACCATGCCCCTGTCGCCCGAACAAGAGGCCGAGATCGCCGAGCTGCGCTCGGCGCCCCAGCAGACCCTGCGTGCCACCGTTCCGGGGATGGAGGCGCATCTCTACAAGGCCTATCCGGTGCTCGACCACGGTTTCGTGCGGGTCATCGACTACATGGGCGACGATGCGGCGATCTGCCAGGCGGCGCGGGTCTCCTACGGGCGCGGCACCAAGTCGGTGCAGAACGACGAAGGGCTGATCCGCTACCTGATGCGGCACTGGCACTCGACCCCGTTCGAGATGTGCGAGCTGAAGCTGCATGTGAAGCTGCCGGTCTTCGTGGCGCGCCAGTGGATCCGCCACCGCACCGCCAACGTGAACGAATATTCCGCCCGCTACTCGATCCTGGACCGGGAGTTCTACATTCCCGCCCCCGAGAACCTGGCCGCGCAATCGGTGATCAACAACCAGGGCCGTGGCGAGGCGCTGACCGGAGAGGAAGCCGCCCGGGTCCTGGAATACCTCAAGGCCGACAGTGCGCGGGCCTATGATCATTATGCCGAGATGATCTCGGACGAGGGGCAGCAGGGTCTGGCGCGCGAGCTGGCGCGGATGAACCTGCCGGCGAACATCTACACCCAGTGGTACTGGAAGGTGGATCTGCACAACCTGCTGCATTTCCTGCGCCTGCGCGCCGACGCCCATGCGCAATACGAGATCCGCGTCTATGCGGAGGCCATGTGCAAGCTGGTCGCCGACTGGGTGCCCTTCGCCTACAAGGCCTTCGAGGATTACCGCCTGGGCGCGGTGACGATGTCGGCGCAGATGGTCGATTGCCTGAAAAGAATGCTTGCAGGCGAAGAGGTCACCGAAGAGAATTGCGGCATGAGCAAACGCGAATGGCGCGAGTTTCAGGGCGTGATCTCCTGATCGGAATTTCTTGACACGGACCGTTCCCTTTCACCTCATGGTAGAAAAGGGGGACGGTTATGTCGAATATGGAAGCTTCGATTCAGGCGCTGGCAAAGCGCGTTGAAGATTATTCGGAAACGATTCAGACGGAGGAGGCAGTGAAGACCTCCGTCATTCTGCCCTTTCTCCAATCCCTCGGGTATGATGTCTTCAATCCCGCGGAGGTTGTCCCCGAGTTCACGGCCGATGCGGTCGGGAAAAAGGGAGAGAAGGTCGACTACGCAATCATGAAGGACGGAGAGGTCTCCATCCTGATCGAATGCAAGGGGCTGAGTACCCAGCTGAACGAAAAGCACCTTGCCCAGCTGTTCCGCTACTTCACTGTGACAAAGGCCCGGTTCGCGATCCTGACCAACGGGCGGGAATACCGCTTCTACTCGGATCTTGAAGAGGCGAACAAGCTCGACCGCAGACCCTTCTTCATCTTTGACCTTCTGGACTATGCACCGGCGTCCATTTCCGAACTGGCCAAGTTCTCCAGGGCGGATTTCGATGTAGAGAACATCCTCGCGCAGGCCGAACGCCTGAAATACGTCTCTGCGGTCAAAAAGGTTCTGGAAACCTGGGTCGAAACCCCCTCCGAAGGGCTGGTCAAATTGATCGGAGCCGAGGTCTATGATGGACGCTCTAGCGCGGCGGTGCGGGAAATGCTCTCCAACGCCATTACGGCGGCCTTTCGCGATCTGGTGCGTGATCGTATCCGGCAAAAGCTTTCCAACGCTTTCGAAGATGCTCCGGCCCCTTCGGAGATTCCCGCGAATACGATCCCTGCCGAAAAGGATGACGGCGTCGTGACGACGGAAGAGGAAATCGAGGGCTGGCTTCTGATCAAGGCCCTGCTGCGGGGGTCCGTTGAAAGCAACAGGATTTTCATGCGGGATGCCAAGAGCTATTGCGCGATCCTGCTCGACGACAACAATCGCAAGCCTCTGGCGCGCCTCCATTTCAACAGGTCCAAGAAGTACATCGGTCTTTTCGACGGTGAGGCGGAGGAGCGGATGGAGATCGGGACGCTGGATGACATGTTCGAATTCCGGGACCGGATCCTGAGTACTGTCTCCAAGTACTGAGTTTCCGTGGGCTTGGTGGGAACGGGCGACTGATCCATTCCCCACCCCTGCACGTATCCTCTTCGACCAGTCCCGGAGGCCCCATGCAGACGCTCACCCTTTACCTCGTCACGGCCGTGATCTTCCTCGGCCTCGATGCCGTGATGCTCAAGACCGTCATGCGCCCGCTGTTCGAGACGCGCCTTGCCGGGCAGTTGCTTGAGGATCCGCGCATGGGTCCGGCGGCGGTGTTCTACCTGTTCTATGTCGGCGCCGTGCTGTGGTTCGTCTCTCTGCCGGCGCTCGATCATGGCAACCTTGTGCGCACCTTCCTGTCGGGGGCGCTGCTGGGGGCCATGGCCTACGGGACCTACGAATTCACCAACTTTGCCACCCTGCGCGCCTGGTCGCCCCTGATGGTGGCCGTCGACCTCAGCTGGGGCACGGTGCTGACCGGCCTGTCCGCCACGGCGGGCGTCGCCGTGGTGCAGAAGATCTGGGGCTGAGCCCACGGGCGTCGCAAAACCGTCACGAAGCTGTTACACTCCCTCCGGTGCCGCACCGGAGGGTTTTGCCGTGGTCCGACTTGCCGTTCCGCTTCTGCTGATCGGTCTGCCCGCGCAGGCTGCCACCCCGCTGGCCGAGGTGCTTTGCGACAGCACGCCGCGGCTGGAACAGCGGCTGAGCCAGCGCATGGGCGCGACCCGGGCGGCCCTCGGCCTTCAGGGGCCCGAACAGGTGATGGAGGTCTGGACCGATGCGCGCGGTCACTGGAGCCTGGTGGTCGCCTATGCCGGCGGCACCTCCTGCATCGTCGCCATGGGGGAGGGCTGGCAGGATCTCGGGCCGCCCCGCGACCCGGCCTGACATGTGCCCAAGGAAAACCCGGAAACATCCGTTCCCGGGTCGGATCTGTCATTTCGAAATGTCTTGGGGATCAGATCGGACTGTCAGAGAAGTTTCAGATCGCCCGCCATCTTGCGGCCATCGCGCCCCTCGGTCAGCTCGTAGCCGACTTTCTGGTTGTCCGCGAGGCCGGTCAGCCCCGAACGCTCTACCGCGGAGATGTGGACGAAAACGTCCTTGCCGCCCTCCTCGGGTTCGATGAACCCGTAGCCCTTCGTCGTATTGAACCATTTTACGGTGCCTACAGGCATTCCGTCTCTCCTCTTGCCGTTCCCACCCCGCAAACGGGGCATTTGCTACACGGCGCCCTGGTTCCGAAAAATCGGTACGTAAACACCCTGCGACCCTTTCAGGATTGCATCGCTACTGTAAAAAGCAAGCAAAACACGTTTCATGCTGCACCACAGCACAGCATTTGAGCGATTTGCCACGAAAGGGTACACCCATGCTTCTCTACGGGATCAAGACCTGTGACACCTGCCGCAAGGCTCTGAAGGCGCTGCCGAATGCAGAGCTTGTCGATATCCGGAACGCCGGTCTTCCTGAGGATCTGCTGCGCCGCGCCGCCGAAACCTTCGGCAGCGCATTGATGAATACGCGCTCCACCACCTGGCGCGGCCTGTCCGAGGAAGAGCGCGGCCGCGACATGCTGGCGCTGCTGCGCGATCATCCGCTGTTGATGAAGCGGCCCCTTATCGAGGACGGGGCGGCGCTCTATCTGGGATGGGGTAAGGATGTGCAGGCCGCCCTGGCGGCCTGAGAAGGAGAGGCCATGCGCAACGCTGCAATGATACTGGGGCTGATCGGCGGGGTCATGGCGCTGGTCGTGGGACTGGCGGCCTATGGGTACACCGCCGCGATCTCGACCTGGGGCGAGGTCGACGGCCTGTTCATGCAGGTGGCCGATCCGGACAGGGTGCGGCTGACCGGCCTTCTGGTGCCGATCGTGGCGATTGCCGGGGCGGGCATGGCGCGCGCCCGGGCGCTCTGGGGCGGGCTGCTGATGCTGATCGGCGCGGTGGGCTTCTACCTGGGCTACGGCGTGAACTTCTTCACCCTTTTCCCCATCGCCTTCATCGCCGCCGCCGGCATCATGGCGGTGCTGGCCGGGCGCCCGGACGAGGAGAAGGCGCACTTCTGAACAGCAGCTGGTCCAGCGCCAGCGCGCCGCCGCCACGCAGGGCCGGTACGGCCAGCAGAAACACCCAGAGCGCGCGCTGGTCCAGCAAAGCATCCGGCGCGCGGTCGAACCACTGGCCCGGGACGCCGGGCTGGGCGATCAGCCCGTGGCCATAGAGATCCGTCAGGGTCTGAACCACGATGAAGCCGATCATCGCCAGCGCGGCGGGCCGGGTCAGCAGACCCATAAGCAGCAGCGCGGGCAGGGCGAACTCGGCCCAGGTGCCGGCCAGCACGACCAGATGCGACACCAGCGACAGCTTGTCGGGATCGTAACCCGCTGCCTCGAAGGCGCGGGGGAAGATCTGCGCATAGGCTCCGGCAGAGGGGGTGAACGGCCCGCTGCCGATCTTGGTCAGGGCCGAGTTCCAGTAGTAGGGCAGCAGGATCGCGACAAAGAGCAACCGCGCCAGCAGCGGCAGCAGGGGCGAGAGGCGGGCCAGCGGGGCGGTCGGATCGGTCATTGCGGGATCTCCAGCGTGCAGAGGGCGCGCTGGGCCAGAAGCAGGGCCAGCAGGGCGCTCAGGTCGAAGGCGGGGGCCTCCGTGCGTGCCTGCTCCAGCGCTTCGGCGGCGCTACGGCCCTCCAGACAGGCCTGAAGGAAGGCGGCGGCGCCGGGGGACAGGGCATGGCAGGCAGGGTCGAAATGCGCCCGGGTGATCAGCAGGTCCTGTGCCTGCGCTCCGGGCGGCGGGCCGTCCTGATGCGCGAGGCGCCAGATGTCGTGCAGCGGCCAGTTGGAACGCAGCACCTGCACCGCCGGGGCCAGGATCAGCACGGCCCGGCCAAGGTCGGTCTGGCTCAGCAGGCCAAGGGCTTCGGGGGGGATCGGATCGGCATCGGCGGCGTGGTAGGCGCGCCGCAACGCCAGGTCCAGCCGCGCGGCATCGGCGAGGTAGGGCAGGGTGGCGAGCGGCGCGAAACCGTCGAGGAAGGCGGGCAGCTCCGTGCCGTAGGTCAGCAGCACCGGCGAGGTCGGGGGATGGCCCTGCACGAAGGCCCGGGCCAGCTGTGCCATGTTGCGCGGCCCCAGCAGCGCCAGCAGAGTCGGAAAGCCGGTGACGATGGCCTCGCGCAGCGAGACGGCGATATTGTTGCGATAGACGGCAAAGCGGCGCGTGGCAGGCCCGCCCCGGCCATCGTGCAGCCCGGACGGCAGGACGCCCTCGGGGTCGCGCAGGGCGCTCAGAAGTGTGCCCTCACTCATCGCACCGCCTCCAGCGCAAGGGCCGCGCGGGCGGCCTCGGCGCGCAGCTCGGGCCAGTCGGGCACATCGGTGTCCCATTCGATCAGCAGCGGTTTCGGCCCGGTCAGGGACAGCACGTGATCCAGCAGCGCCCAGACCGGATCGGCCACCGGCGCGCCGTGGCTGTCGATCAGCAGCGGGCGGCCCTGATCGTCGCTGTCGCTGTCATGGCCGCCCAGATGCAGCTCTCCGACGGCGCCAAGGGGCAGGGCGTCGATATAGGCGCGCGGTTCGAACCCAAGGTTGACGGCGGAAACGAAGACATTGTTCACGTCCAGCAGCAGCCCGCAGCCGGTGCGCTGCACGACCTCGCCCAGGAAGGCGGTCTCGGGCATCTCGCTTTCGGTGAAGGCCAGGTAGGAGGAGGGGTTCTCAAGCAGCATCTGGCGGCCAAGCGCCTGCTGCACCTGATCGACATGGGCGCAGACGCGTGCCAGCGTGCGCGCCGTGTAGGGCAGCGGCAGCAGGTCGTTCAGGAAGGCGCCGCCATGGCTTGACCAGGCCAGGTGTTCGGAGAAGCGCGCGGCGGGCAGGTGATCGACCAGCCCGCGCAACCGGTCCAGGTGGGCGTGCTCCAGCGGCCCCTCACCGCCGATCGACAGGCCGACCCCGTGGACCGAAACCGGAAAGCGCGCGGCCAGCGCCTGCAATTGCGCCAGCGGCCGGCCTCCGGCGCCCATGTAGTTCTCGGCATGGACCTCAAGCCAGGCGACGGGGCCGGGATCGGCCATCAGGGCCTCGTAATGCTGCGGCTTGAAGCCGACGCCGGGACGCGCGGGCAGGGCGGGGGCGGTGCGGTCGAACATGGGATCTCCTCCTTCCGGGAAAGGGGGGCGCGGTGTCCGCCCCCCCCGGGGCGCGTCAGCCTTCCATCGGCAGGTCACGTTCCAGCGCGGTAAGCGACCCCATGCGTGCCATGCCGTCCTTCCCCGCCGGCAGGGAGATCTGCGTGCACTTGCCCTCTTCGACGAAGCTCCAGGCATTGCCCTGGTAATCGACCTTCGAGGTGCCGGCGCAGGTGGTGCCGGGGCCGGCGGCGCAGTCGTTCTTGCCGGCCATGGCGACGCCAAAGCATTTTTCCTGCCCTGCGGCAGCGGCGGGAACAGCCTGGGCGGCGAAGGCGGCGGCAAGGGCGGTGGCCAGCGTCAGGGCGGTGGTCTTGGTGGTCATTCGGGTATCCTCCGTTGGCGGGCGCCGTCGTGGCGGCCCGATATTCCCCTCTTCGTACCGGGGGGCGGCATCGTTACGCGGTTCACGGATTGGTGATTGATTTGGGAAAAATCGTCGAAAGGCTGTAACGTTTCCCGGTGCCCGTCCGAAGGGAGAGACAGATGACGGACAGGAACATGCATTGGGGAGAACTGTTGCGCCGCGCCCGCCGCGGCGATGGTGCGGCCTATGCGCGCTTCCTGAGCGAGGTGACGCCGGCGATCCGGACCGTCGTGCGGGCCCGCGCCCGTGGCGACGAGGCCGCGGTCGAGGATATCGTGCAGGAGGTGCTTCTGGGGCTGCATGCCAAGCGCCACACCTGGAACGAGGACGCGCCGGTGACCCCCTGGCTATATGCCATTGCCCGCTACAAGGCGGCGGATGCGCTGCGGGCGCGGCGGCTGCGGCGGACCGATCCGCTGGAGGATCACGCCGAGGGGCTGGTGGACGACACCCTGGGCGACCCGACCGCCGCGCGCGATCTGGGCCGCCTGCTGGAGGGGATCGACACCCGCTCGGCCGGCATCGTCCGATCGCTGGGGGTCGAGGGCGAGAGCGCCGGAGAGGTCGGCGCCCGGCTGGGGCTGAGCGAGGGGGCGGTGCGCGTGGCCTATCACCGCGCGATGACGCGGCTGCGCCGGATCGCGCGCGGTCCCGAAGCAAAGCCCGAAGCGAAGGATGACTGAGATGGACACCGAAGAGCTGATTGCCCGCCTGGCGCAGGATCCCGCGCCCGCCCCCGATGCCGGGGTCGAGACGCGCTTTCTGCCCTTCCTGCTGGTCGGGTTGCTGGTCAGCGTGGCGCTTTACTTTGCCGCGCTGGGGCCGCGTCCGGGGCTGCTGGAGGCGCTGAAAACCCCGCTGGTGGTTGCCAAGACGCTGCTGCCGGCGGTGCTGGCGGGGCTGGCGCTGGTGCTGGCGCGGCGCTCGGCCCGACCGGGGCGGCGCCCGGGCCTGCCGGCGCGGCTGATCTGGGCGGTGCCGCTGGCGGCGCTGGCGCTGTTCGGGCTGGCCTTCGCGCAAACCCCGGCGGACATGCGTCTGGGCTATTTCCTGGGCCATTCGATCCAGCTTTGCATGCCGGCCATCGCCACCCTGTCGCTGCCGGTCACGGCGGGGCTGATCCTGGCGCTGCGCCGGGGGGCGCCGGTGCGCCCGGTGCGCACCGGCGCGCTGGCGGGGCTGGCGGCGGGGGCGCTGGCGACGGTGGTCTATTCGACCTTCTGCACCGAGGATTCGCCGCTGTTCTACAGCGTCTGGTATTCCGGCGGGATCGCCCTTGGCGCCGGGATCGGGGCCCTGGCGGGGGCGAAATGGCTGCGCTGGTAGGCAGATCACGCGGGCGTGATGCGGACGGCGATGATTTCCCGCCCGGTGGCACCGCACCCTGCTAGCCTCGGGCTGGCAATCCGGGAGGCAAGGATGACGGCATTGGCGGCAAGCTGGCAGCTCTGGGCCATTCTGGCGGCGGTCTTTGCGGCGCTGACGGCGATCTTCGCCAAGATCGGCGTCGACCGGATCGACAGCGATTACGCGACCTTCCTGCGCACCTGCGTGGTGCTGGTGGTGCTGGGCGCGATCCTGGCTGTGACCCGCAAATTCGAACCCCTGCGCTCCATTCCGCCGCGCAGCGCGCTGTTCCTGGTGCTTTCGGGGCTGGCGACGGGGGCGTCCTGGGTCTGCTACTTCCGGGCGCTGAAGATGGGGCAGGCCGCGCAGGTGGCCCCGGTCGACAAGCTGAGCGTCGTTCTGGTGGCGATCTTCGGGGTCATCTTCCTTGGCGAACACCTGTCCACCACCGGCTGGATCGGCGTCGCGCTGGTCGGCGCGGGGGCGGCGCTGATGACCTTCGGCTAGGGCTGCTGGCCCAGGATCCAGCCTTCCCATTGGCGGATGTCGGGCTGCTCGGGCGCACCTTCGGGCAGGTGGCCCTGCACCACGTCCAGCATGGCACAGAGTCCCGCAAGGGCGTCGAACTGGTCCTCGCCCTCGGGGCCGGGGGAGAAGCCCGCGCGGATCTGCGCGCGCAGCGCGGGGGTGGCATCGTGGCCGCGCCGGGCGATCCAGTCCAGCAGCGGGGCCGCCGCATGGGCCCGGCGGTGGTCCTGGTTCCGCTTGCTCCATTGCGCGGACTTGGTGATGCCGATCTGGCCATAGGCCTCGGCGGGGTAGGTTTCGGCCACCACGGTCGCGTGGCGGGCCAGCAGGTCGTGCAGCCGTCCCTGAAAGGGCCAGAGCCCGATACGTGACAGGTTCGGCTGCAAGACCTCCTGCCAGCCGGTGATCGCGGCCTTGCCCACCTGATTGCCGCCCAGCGTCCAGAACAGGGCGCAGGCGGCGGGGCGGGTGGGGGTCTTGCGATCACAGAGCCGCAGCAGGGCCTCAAAGCCGGGCAGGTCCAAACCGGCGGTCAGGTGATCGCGTTTCCGCCCGCCCGGTGCATGGGGATAGAAGGGGCGGTGCAGGGAAATCTGCCCCGGCTCCCGGGAGACGCTGAACCAGTCGGCCCAGTCGCCCGTACCGAACCCTGCAAGCGCCGTGGGGAAATCCGCGAACCCCGTGCGGGCGCCATAGGCGGCGGGCAGGCCGATGGGAAAGTCGAAACCGATCAGCAGCGGACCGGCGCCGCGCAGCCGCGCCAGCAGGGTGGCCGTGTCGCCCACCGGCTCCGGGGCGCCCAAAAGGTAACGGCCGCCCCTTGGCAGGGCGGCCGTCATCCAGCGTTTCCTCGGATGCAGGCTCCAGTCGCAATGCACGATCACCGGAGCCCTCATCTTACAGCATGTCGGGGGCCATGGCCTCGCGGGCCAGCTGCGCGACGATCTCGTCCAGCGTCTGGGTCTTCGTCTGCTTCTCGCCAAGGCGGCGGGTGGAGACGGTGCGTTCCTCGACCTCTTTCATGCCGCAGGCCAGGATGTAGGGCACCTTGCCGACGGAATGCTCGCGGACCTTGTAGTTGATCTTCTCGTTGCGCAGGTCGGCCTCGGCGCGCACGCCCCGGGCCTTCAGCGCCTCGACGACCTCAAGGCAGTAGTCATCGGCGTCCGAGACGATGGCCGCGACGACCACCTGGCGCGGCGCCAGCCACACCGGCAGCTTGCCTTCGGAGTTCTCGATCAGGATGCCGATGAAGCGCTCGAAAGAGCCCAGCACGGCGCGGTGCAGCATCACGGGGCGGTGCTTGTCGCCGTCCTGGCCGATGAAGGTCGCGTCCAGACGTTCCGGCAGGTTCGGGTCCACCTGCAGCGTGCCGCACTGCCATTCCCGCCCGATCGCATCGGTCAGCGTGAATTCCAGCTTGGGACCGTAGAAGGCGCCTTCGCCCTCCTGGATCTCGAACTCGTAGCCGGCGTGGTTGCAGGCATTGCCAAGGGCGGCCTCGACGCGGTCCCAGCTTTCCTCGGTGCCGATGCGCTTTTCGGGCCGGGTCGAGAGCTTGATCGTCCAGTCGACAAAGCCCAGGTCCTTGTAGATGTCGGCCAGGAAGGCGATGAACTTTGCCGTCTCGGCCTCGATCTGCGCCTCGGTGCAGAAGATATGCGCGTCGTCCTGGGTGAAGCCACGCACCCGCATGATGCCGTGCAGCGCGCCCGAGGGTTCGTAGCGGTTGCACGAACCGAACTCGGCCATGCGCAGCGGCAGGTCGCGGTAGGACTTCAGGCCCTGGTTGAACACCTGCACGTGGCAGGGGCAGTTCATCGGCTTCAGCGCGTTGATGGTCTTTTCGCGGGCATGATCCTCGTCCACTTCGACGATGAACATGTTTTCCTGGTAGTTGCCCCAGTGGCCCGAGGCCTCCCAGAGCTTGCGGTTGACCACCTGGGGCGTGTTGACCTCGACGTAGCCGCCGGCGCGCTGCTTGCGGCGCATGTAGTCCTGCAGCGTGGTGTAGATGGTCCAGCCGTTCGGATGCCAGAAGACCTGGCCCGGGGCCTCTTCCTGCATGTGGAAAAGCTGCATCTCGCGACCCAGCTTGCGGTGGTCGCGCTTGGCGGCCTCCTCCATCATGGTTTCCCAGGCCTTCAGCTCCTGACGGTTCTTGAAGGCCACGCCGTAGATGCGTTGCAGCATCGGGCGCGTGCTGTCGCCCAGCCAGTAGGCGCCGGCCACATGGGTCAGCTTGAAGGCATCCGCCGGAACCTGCCCGGTGTTCTGAAGGTGCGGGCCGCGGCAGAGATCCTGCCAGTCGCCGTGCCAGTACATCCGCAGCGGCTCATCGCCGGGGATGCGGTTGACCAGCTCGATCTTGTAGGGCTCGCCGCGCTCTTCGTAGTAGCGCAGGGCATCGGCGCGTTCCCAGACCTCGGTGCGGACGGGTTCCCGGGCGTTGATGATCTCTTTCATCTTCGCCTCGATGGTGCCCAGATCCTCGGGGGTGAAGGGCTCGGCACGGTCGAAATCGTAGAACCAGCCCTTGTCGCGGACGGGACCGATGGTGACCTTCACGTCCGGCCAGATCTCCTGGACGGCGCGGGCCATGATATGGGCGAGGTCGTGACGGATCAGCTCATAGGCCTGTTCGTCATCCTTCATCGTGTGGATCGCGATGGAGGCATCCTCGGTGATCGGCCATTGCAGATCCCAGTGGGCTCCGTTGACCGTTGCACTGATCGCTTTTTTTGCAAGTGAACTGGAAATTTCACTTGCGACGGCGGCAGCAGTAATGCCTTCGGCGAATTCTCGCTTATTGCCGTCAGGGAATGTGAGGGAAATCAGGGACATACGTCCTCCTCGTCGGTTTGGCGCCCACGGAACGCCCGGTTGCGGGTCAAGTGTAATGCGTTACTTGTCCAATGGTGTGTAACGAGTCAAGTTGAATGGTCCCATGTCTTCTGCTGATACCCATCTGCCGAAACGGCAGAGTTTTGAACGCCTGTCCGGCGCAGACAACCTTTCCGATACCGAGAATGAAAGTGGTCGCCGCATGGTGACGGCGCTGTCGCTGACCAAGGTCAGCGACGGGCTGCTGGATCCCAAGCTGGTGCTCAGCTGGCTGCTGAATGCCCTGGGGGCGCCGGGGGTTCTGATCGGCGCGCTGGTGCCGATCCGGGAGGCCGGGGCGCTGCTGCCGCAGGGGCTGCTGTCGGCGCGCCTTCAGCGGCTGGAATACCGCAAGCGGATGTGGGTTGCGGGCTCTGCGGTGCAGGGGCTGGCGGCGCTGGCCATCGCGGCCTGCGGCCTCCTGCTGGATGGCTGGCCGGCGGGGCTGGGCATCTGCCTGGCGCTGGCGGTACTGGCGGTGGCGCGGGCCGGTTGCTCGGTCTCCTTCAAGGAGGTGCAGGGCAAGCTGGTCGGACGGTCGCGGCGCGGCGCGGTGACCGGGGCGGCGGCCTCGGCGGGCGCGGCGGGCGTGGTGGTCTTCGCGGTGCTGCTGATGCTGGGCCTGCTGGAGGACCGGCTGGCGCTGGTGCTGGCGGTGGGGCTGGCCGGGGTGCTGTGGATCTCGGCGGCGGTGGTCTTTGCCGGCCTGCCCGAGGCCCCCAGCAAGACCCGCGACGACGACAGGGGCACCGAATTCGCCCGCCTCTGGAGCGAGGACTGGCTGCTGCGCCGCTTCGTGGTGGTGCGCGCCCTGCTGGTGACGACGGCGCTGGCGCCGCCCTATCTGGTGATGCTCTCGGCCGGGCAGGGCGAGGGGGTGCTGCGCAGCCTCGGCACGCTGGTGCTGGCCTCGGCGCTGGCCTCGCTGCTCAGCTCCTATGTCTGGGGGCGGCTGTCGGACCGTTCGGCGCGGCTGGTGCTGTGCCTCTCGGGCGTTGTCGGCGGGATTGCCATGGCGGCCATGGTGGGCTTGTCGCTGACGCCGCTGAAAGCGACGATCTGGGCGGCGCCGCTGGTGCTGTTCGTGCTGATGATCGCCTATCACGGCGTGCGTCAGGCGCGCTCTACCTACCTTGTGGACATGTCGCCGAAGGATTTCCGCGGCAATTACGCGGCCATCGCCAACACCGCCGTCGGGGGCGTGCTGCTGGTCGGCGGCCTGCTGGGCGCCGCGCTGGCGATGGTCGGGGCAGAGCTGGTGCTGGCCTGTTTCGCCGTGCTCTCGGTGATCGGCGGCGGGCTGGCGATGACGCTCTATTCCGCGCGGCAGCTGGCAGAAGAGGCCTGATGTTGCACCCCGATGCGGCCCGTGCCAAGCAGGGGCCGCATCAGCCGAGGACCGCAGCATGACCCAGCCCGATCGTTTCGCCACCCCCGAGGGCCGTTCCCTGGCCTATCACCAGAGCGCCGGGGCCGGCGACGGGCGGCCCGGGGTGGTCTTCCTCGGCGGTTTCAAGTCCGACATGGGCGGCACCAAGGCGGTCTGGCTGGAAGACTGGTGCCGGACACAGGGTCTGGCCTTCCTGCGCTTCGACTATTCCGGGCACGGCGAAAGCTCCGAGGCCTTTACCGATGGCTGCATCGGCGACTGGGCGCAGGATGCCCAGCGGCTGATCACCGCGCTGACCGAGGGGCCGCAGATCCTTGTGGGGTCCTCCATGGGCGGCTGGATCTCGCTTCTGATGACGCAGCGGCTGGGGGCGAAGGTGGCGGGGCTCGTGACCATCGCCGCCGCTCCCGATTTCACCGAGGACAGCATGTGGGCGGGTTTCAATGCCGCCCAGCGGGCCGAGCTGGCCCTGGGCCAGGTTGCCCTGCCGTCGGACTATGGCGAACCCTACATCATCACGAAACGCCTGATCGAGGATGGCCGCAACCATCTGCTGCTGCGCGATCCGATCCCGCTGGGCTTCCCGGTCCGCTTCCTGCACGGCACGGCGGATGCGGATGTGGCGCTTTCGGTCGCGCTGCGGCTGATGGAGGCGGCAGAGGGCCCCGACATCCAGCTGCGGCTGGTGAAGGGCGCCGATCACCGCTTTTCGACCCCCGAATGCCTGGGCCTGATCGGCACTGCGATCCAGGAGGTTCTGGCGGCGCTGTAAGCCGCCCCCCCGAATGCAGGAAGGCCGCCCCCGGGGGCGGCCTTTGCAAGATCCGGGCAAGGGCGGTCAGGCGGTGGCCGGTTCACGCTGCGGGATGATCTGCTGGGCGATGCCCACGAACAGCAGGTAGAGGCTGACCAGGATCAGCAGCACCTCGGCGGGGCCGGGCAGGTTGAACTTGGTCAGCGTCGCCCAGAGCGCCAGAAGCACCCAGACCCCGGCCATCGGCAGCGACAGCTTGCGCCAGCGCTTGGTGCGCACCGGGTGGATGAACTTCAGCGGCACGAACATGGCGATGGTCAGCAGGGCGATCATCGTGACCATGGTCAGCGGCGCCGGATCGACGGCGAAGAACACCAGCACGACCATGTTCCAGCAGCCCGGGAAGCCCGAAAAGCTTTTGTCGGCGGTCTTCATGCGGGTGTCGGCAAAGTAGATCGAGGAGGCGAAGGCGATCAGCAGCACGCCGAACCAGCCCCACCAGCCCGGCAGCAGCCCCGACTGGTACAGCGCATAGGCCGGGATGAAGACATAGGTCAGGTAGTCGATGATCAGGTCCAGCAGCACGCCGTCGATCTCTCCGGCGTATTTCTTGACGTCGTAGCGCCGCGCCAGCGGGCCGTCGATGCCGTCAACGGCAAAGGCGACCACCAGCCAGAGGTACATCACCTCCCAGGACTGGTTGGCGGCGGCGATGATCGCCAGCATGGAGAAGATCGCGCCTGTGGCGGTCAGCAGGTGGACGGAGATAGCTCGGAGACGCTCTTTTTGCATCCAGTACCCTAGTCATGAGTTATGGGGTGGCACAAGGCCGGCGCGAGGATCAGCCACGCGGATGCGCCTTGCGGTAGACTTCCATCAGCCGGGCGGAGTCCACGGCGGTGTAGGTCTGGGTGGTGGCGAGGCTGGCATGACCCAGAAGTTCCTGGATCGCCCGCAGGTCGCCGCCGGCATTCAGCAGGTGGGTCGCGAAGGAGTGGCGCAGCGCATGGGGCGTCGCGGAAGAGGGCAGGCCCATCTGCGCGCGCGCCGCCGCCATGGCCTTCTGGATGCCGCCCGGTGACAGCGGGCCGCCCTTGATGCCGCGGAAGATCGGCTGGCCGGCCTCCATCGGGTGCGGGCACAGTTCCAGGTAGGCTTCGACGGCCTGGCGGGCGGGGCCGATCACCGGCACCACGCGTTCCTTCTTGCCCTTGCCGTGGATCCGCAGCGCGGTGCCCAGCGGCAGGTCGTCGGCGGTGATCGAGAGCGCCTCCGAGATCCGCAGCCCGCAGCCGTACAGCAGTGTCACCACGGCGGTATCGCGTGCCGAGACCCAGGCGCGCGCATCCTGTTCGCCGACCTGGGTCAGCATCTTCGCGGCGTCTTCCTCTGACAGGGGGCGGGGCAGCTTGCGCTGGAAACGGGGGCTGCGGGTGGACAGCACGGCGGTCGGATCGAAGCCCTCGCGCTCGGCCAGCCAGCGGTAGAAGCTTTTGACCGAGGACAGCCGGCGCGCCAGCGAACGGGCCGAGACGCCGCGCGCGCGCTGGTTCGCCATCCAGCTGCGCATGTCGGCGACATCGACCCGGGCAATGGCGCCCAGACCCTGGCTTTCGCCCTTGTGCAGCGTGATGAAGGTCAGGAATTCCACCAGATCGGCCCGGTAGGCCTCGATCGTGCGGTCGGAACGGTCCAGCACGCTGGCCAGCCCGTCCAGCCAGCGGCCCATCGCGTCGCGGGCCGCCTCTGAGAGCGCCAGGCTCATGCCAGCCAGCGGCGCATGGTCCGCTCGAAGACGCCGGCGAAGAAGGCCAGAAGGTCGGTGGCGTGCTGGGCGGTGAACTGTTCCGCCGTCTCGGAGCCCAGCAGCAGCATCCCGGGCAGGCGCCCGGGGCCGAAATCCAGCCGCAGGCAGGCCTCTGAGGCGATCTGCGGGGCCATGTCGCCGTAGAAGAAGCCCGGCGCGTAGCCGTCGGTCTGGCGCAGGATCACGGTGCGGGGCGTGCCGGTGCGGCCGCCTTCCATGTAATGCGTGACCGAGCCGGGATCGACGATGGCCAGCAGCCCGCCGAACCGGTCAAGCACCGGATCGTCCTGTTCCTGCGCGGTTTCCAGCACCAGCCGCAGCCGGTCGACGCCCAGGATGTCCGAGACCTCTCCGCCCAGATCGGCCAGGAAATCGTCGAAATCGTTGGCGTCCAGCAGCCGCAGCACGGCGCGGTGGATCTGGTTGGTGCCGGCAAGGTTGTCGTAGGCGGTGGCAATCACCGTCTTGTGGGTATCCTCCAGCCGGTCGAGACGTTCTTCGAGGCGGGCCATGGCGATGCCGCGCAGATCGACCACGTTTGCGCCAAGCGCCTGGGCATTGGCGGCGATCAGGGCCTCCATCAGGGCGCTGTCTTCAAGGATGACGTCGGGCTGCGCGATGATCTTCTCGCGCAGGGTACTGTCCAGTCCGGGCATTCTGCTCTCTCTGCCTCTGTATGGATATGTATGTTTTTGTTCACCATAGCAGAAAACGGAAAGGCCCCGCATGGGTTTTCGAGAAAAAACCGCATACGGGGCCCAACCTGTTGTGTGCAGGGCGAAACCGCCCGCAAGATCAGAGGATCTTGATGCCGGCGTCGGCGATGTCCTTCAGGAAGGCATCCAGGCCCTTGTCGGTCAGCGGGTGCATTGCCAGAGACTTGATCACGGAGGGCGGGGCGGTGATCACGTCGGCGCCGATGCGGGCGCTTTCGGCGACGTGGTTCGCCGTGCGGATCGAGGCCGCAAGGATCTCGGTCTCGAAGCCGTAATTGTCGTAGACGGTGCGGATGTCCTCGATCAGCTGCATGCCGTCCAGGTTGATGTCATCCAGGCGCCCGATGAAGGGGCTGATGAAGGTCGCACCGGCCTTGGCGGCCAGCAGCGCCTGGTTGGCGCTGAAGCACAGCGTCACGTTGACCATCTTGCCCTCGTCCGAGAGCACCTTGCAGGCCTTCAGGCCGTCCCAGGTCAGCGGCACCTTGACGGCGATGTTGTCGGCGATCTCGGCCAGCTTGCGGCCCTCGGCGATCATCTGCTCGGCCTCGGTGGCGACGACTTCGGCGGAAACCGGGCCTTCGACCAGGGCGCAGATTTCCTTGGTCACTTCCAGGATGTCGCGGCCGGACTTCTTGATCAGGCTGGGGTTGGTGGTCACGCCATCAACCATGCCGAGGTCGTTCAGCTCGGCAATGGCGGCGACGTCGGCGGTGTCGACGAAGAATTTCATGGGGCCTCCGGGGGGGAATGGTAGCGTTAGCGTTTTCCTGCCCCGATTTAGCCGATAGAGTGGCGCTCCGAAACCCCGTTCCGACGTGGAGTCGCATTTGGCCGACCTGCCCGAATACTATCCCGAAGGCACCCTTGTGGCGGTGCAGACCGCCCAGCCGATCGACACGACGCTGGACTACCGCGCGCCCGAGGGCGGTTGTTACCTGGGCGCCTACGTGCAGGTGCCCCTGGGCCCGAGGCAGGTGCTGGGCGTGGTCTGGGGCCCCGGGATCGGCGGCTTCGACCTGAAGAAGGCGCGCAGTATCGTCAAGGCCTTCGACGTGCCCCCCATGCGCGAGGAGATGCGCATCTTCCTGAAGAAGGCCGGCGATTACACGCTGACCCCGATGCATGCGATGCTGCGGCTGGCGACGCGGGTGCCCGGGCTCTCGGATCCGCCGTCGATGCGCAAGATCTACCGCCTGGGCGAGGCCGAGCCCGACCGCATGACCGATGCGCGCACCCGCGTCATCGCGGTGCTTGAGGAATACGGCGGCCTGGCCTTCACCCTGAAGGAGCTCTCCGAGGCCGCCGGGGTGTCGTCTTCGGTGATCAAGGGGCTGGTGGCGCAGAACGTCGTGCTGGAAGAGAACACGCCGCGCGATCTGCCTTTCCCGCATCTGGACCCGGACCTGCCCGGCAAGCCGCTGGCGGGGGGGCAGATCGCCGCTGCCGCAAGCCTGCGCGAAGGCATCCGGTCGCATGGCTACGGCACCACGCTGCTGCGCGGCATCACCGGATCGGGCAAGACCGAGGTCTATCTGGAGGCGGTGGCGGAATGCCTGCGCCAGGGTCGTCAGGCCATGGTGCTGCTGCCCGAGATCGCGCTGTCGGCGGAATTCCTGACCCGGGTGCAGAAGCGCTTTGGCGCCCGGCCTGCCGAATGGCACTCGGGCGTGACGATGACCGAACGGCGCCGCACCTGGAAGATGATCGCCACGGGCGAGGCGCAACTGGTGGTCGGCGCGCGCTCGGCGCTGTTCCTGCCGTTCCGCGACCTGGGCCTGATCGTCGTGGATGAGGAACACGACAGCTCCTACAAGCAGGAGGATGGCGTCCTTTACAACGCCCGCGACATGACGGTGCTGCGCGCCTCTGTCGCCGGGGCGCAGGTGGTGCTGGCCTCGGCCACGCCCAGCCTTGAGAGCTGGGTGAATGCCCAGGCCGGCAAGTACAAGCGCCTTGATCTGGTGGAGCGCTTCGGCACCGCCGTCCTGCCCGAGATGCGCGCGATCGACATGCGCGGCGAGGATCTGGCCTCGGGCACCTGGATCTCTCCGACGCTGCAATCGGCGGTGCGGGCCCGGGTCGAGGCGGGCGAACAGGCACTGCTGTTCCTGAACCGGCGCGGCTATGCCCCGGTGACCCTGTGCCGGGCCTGCGGCAAGCAGCTGGAATGCGAACATTGCGATGCCCGCCTGGTCGAGCACCGCTTCATGAAGCGCCTGGTCTGCCACCAGTGCGGCCACGAGGAACCCGTGCCCGAGGTCTGCCCCCATTGCGGCGCCGAGGGCCAGCTGGCCGCCATCGGTCCGGGGGTGGAACGTCTGACGGAAGAGGCGCAGGCGGTCTTCCCCGAGGCCCGCATCGCCACGCTGTCCTCGGATCTTTTCAGCTCTGCCCGGGCGCTGAAACAGGCGGTCGAGACGATTGCGACGGGGGGCGCCGACATTATCATCGGTACCCAGCTGGTCGCCAAGGGGCACAACTTTCCGCTACTGACGCTGGTGGGGGTGATCGACTCCGACCTCGGGCTGCACGGGTCCGACATGCGCGCGGCGGAAAAGACCTTTCAGCTGATGCGGCAGGTGGCGGGGCGGGCAGGGCGCGCCGACAAGCCCGGCGAGGCCCTGATGCAGACCTACCAGCCCGAGCACCCGGTGATCCGCGCCATCCTGTCGGGCGATGAGGAAGAGTTCTGGAATGCCGAGGCGGCGGCGCGCGAACAGGCCGGGATGCCGCCCTTCGGACGCATGGCAGGGATCATCCTGTCCTCCGAGCGGGAGGGCGATGCCATGGCGGCGGGCAATGCGCTGGCGCGTGCCGACGGGCCGCTGCGGGCCGCCGGGGCCATGGTCTACGGGCCCGCCCAGGCGCCGATCGCGCGCATTCGCGGCTGGCACCGGGTGCGGATGCTGGTCAAGGCGCCCAAGGGCGTCATGTTGCAAAGGGCGGTGGCTGACTGGGTTGCCGGGGTGAACCTGCCCCGGGGCCTGCGCCTGTCCATCGACATCGACCCCCAGACCTTCTTCTAGGAGCGCCCTCATGATCCGCCTGTCCGGACGCCTGATCTGCCCCACCCCCGAGGCGGTGGGCCGGCTGAACCGCCACCTGCCCGAACATACCGCCCTGACCCGCGCCGAACCCGGCTGCCTGTCCTTCGAGGTGACGCCGACGGTCGATCCTCTGGTCTGGCGGGTCGAAGAGAAGTTCACCGACCGCGCCGCCTTCGACGCCCATCAGGCGCGCACCGGCGCCTCGCGCTGGGCCGAGGTAACGGCGGATATCACCCGCGATTACGAGATCTCCGACACGGAGAGCTGAGCCGCCGCTGCCCCCGGCAAACACCGGCAAACAGGGGCTGCGCTTGACGGGGCGGGGGGAAGGCCTTACGCCCCGCTGCAACCTGAAACGCGAGGACACCATGGCCACCTGGACCGCCCTGACCACTCTTTCCACCAAGTCCGACGCAGAGGCGCTTGGCGCCGCCATGGAAGAGCTGCTGCCCGAGCCCACCGGCGTCGGCGTGTTCGAGATGGAAGATGGCTCCGGCCTGTACGAGGTCGGCGGCTATTTCGAGGAGAAGCCCGATATCGCGGGTCTCGAACTGCTGGCCAAGATCCACAAGGCCAAGCCCTTCGCCGTCTCCGAGCTGCCCGAGACCGACTGGGTTGCCCATGTGAAGCGCGAACTGGCCCCCGTCGAGGCCGGTCGCTTCTTCCTATATGGCTCCCATGATGCCGACAAGGTGCCCTCCGAAGGCGTCGTGCCGCTGCTGATCGAGGCCGCCATGGCCTTCGGCACCGGCCACCACGGCACCACCTCGGGCTGCCTCAAGGCGCTGGACCGTCTGGACAACGAGGGCTTCAGCACCGACCGCACCGCCGATATCGGCTGCGGCACCGCCGTTCTGGCGATGGCTGCCGCGCGGATCTGGCCGGGCACGCCGATCGCTTCGGACATCGATCCGGTCGCGGTGGACGTCGCCATTGCCAACCTGGCCGCCAACGACATGGCGGGCCGCGTCACCTGCCTTGAGGCCACCGGCTTTGACCACCCGGCCCTGAACGCGGGCGCGCCCTACGGGCTGATCTTCGCCAACATCCTGATGGGGCCGCTGATCGCACTGGCGCCCGACGTGGCCGCCCACCTGGCGCCCGGCGGCTACACCATCCTGTCGGGTCTGCTGAACGAGCAGGCCGACGATGTCCGCAAGGCCTACGAGGCCCAGGGCCTGACCCTGCATTACGCGGAGCAGATCCGCGAATGGACCACGCTGACGTTGCAAAAGCCCGCCTGATCCGCCGGAACGGCAAACGCGCGAAAAGCAGAAAGCCGGGGTGCCGCCGCACCTCGGCTTTTTCATGTCCTGACCGGGGGCGCGGGGCAGGGACCCCGGAAACGAAAAAGGCGCCCCCGAACGGGGACGCCTGTCTCGCTTCGCCAGAAGCCGCGGTTGGCCGCGGGCGAAAGTCTTAGCGGCGGGCCACGGCCTCGATGTCACCGCGGTTCAGGCCGATGTCGGCCAGCTCGCGGTCATCCAGACGCGACAGGGCGCGGCGCGTTGCGCGGGCGTCGTTCCAGTCGGTGATGGCGGTCAGCAGGTGGGTGATGGCCCATGCGAAGGCGGGCATGTGGGGGGCGGAGTTGTGACGTGCGTCGTAGCTGTTCATGATCTCTATCCTTATTGGCGTAGCGGGACAGGCCCGTTGTTCTGAAGCGCAGGTAGAGTTTTCAAACCGCCCAAACAATCACCATTTCAGCATGGAATGTATGCGGCGATTGCATGGCTCTGCGGCTTTGGTCAAAAAATGAAGAGCAGGTGAATTTTTCTCTTGGAAGGTGTCGATTTCGACAGGCCGGACGTCGCTTTTCTGCCGCGAAAACGTCATTCGGCGGCAGGATCTGCCGCGCGGCGCCCTTTGCGCATGTTCCCCTTTCGTGCTAGCCATGGGGAAAGCCCCGGTCGAAAAGGGGCGAAACAGAGGTGCGAGGGGCGGAAAATGCTAATTCTGGGGATCGACCCGGGGCTTCAGAACCTCGGATGGGGCGTGATTCGCGTCGAGGGCAACAAGATCGCCCATGTCGCAAACGGCATCATCCATGGCGAGGGGACCGGGCTGGCCCAGCGGCTGCTGGCCCTGCACGAGGGGCTGACGTCGGTGGTGCGCAGCCATGCGCCCGACGAGGCCGCTGTCGAACATGTCTTCGTCAACCGCGACGGCGCCGGCACGCTGAAGCTGGGCCAGGCCCGCGGCATCGCCATGCTGGTGCCGGCGCAGTTCGGCCTTGAGGTCGGCGAATATGCCCCCAACAAGATCAAGAAGACCGTCGTCGGCGTCGGCCATGCGGAAAAGCATCAGGTCCAGCACATGGTGAAGCTGCAACTGCCCGGCGTGCAGCTGGCGGGGCCGGATGCGGCGGATGCCCTGGCGGTGGCGCTGTGCCACGCCCATTACAGAAGCTCGGGCCTGGCCCGCGCGATGCGGAGAAGCGCATGATCGGCAAGATTTCCGGACGGGTCGACTACAAGGCTCTGGATCACGTCCTGGTGGATGTGCGGGGCGTCGGCTACCTGGTCTACTGTTCCGACCGGACCCTGGCGGTGCTGCCCGGCCCCGGAGAGGCGGTGGCGCTTTATACCGACATGCTGGTGCGCGAGGACCTGTTGCAGCTTTTCGGCTTCACCACCCTGGAAGAGAAAGAGTGGTACCGCCTGCTGCTGAGCGTGCAGGGGGTCGGCGCGAAGGCCGCCCTGGCGATCCTTTCGGCGCTTGGCCCCGACGGGGTGGGGCGCGCCATCGCGCTTGGCGACTGGAACGCGGTGAAGGCCGCGAAGGGCGTCGGCCCGAAGACCGCGCAGCGCGTGGTGAACGAACTGAAGGACAAGGCCCCCACTGTCATGGCCATGGGCGCCCAGCCCGCCGCGCGCCCCGATCCGGATGCGCTGATCGAAGAGGCCACCCCCGCGCCCGCCCCGGTGCGCAACAGCCGTGCCAAGGCCGATCCCGGGCCCAAGATCGATGCGGCGGCGCGCGCCGATGCGCTTTCGGCGCTGACCAACCTCGGCTACCAGCCCTCGGAGGCGATGCAGGCCGTCGCCCAGGCGCTGGACGAAACGCCCGATGCCAATACCTCGGCGCTGATCCGCGCCGCCCTGCGCAGGCTTGCCCCCAAGGACTAGGCCGCGCATCCTTACCTGAGACTTCCGGCCCGCCAAGGAGCCCCCCATGACCAGCCCCGATCCGACGCTTCGCCCCGATCCCCTTCCCGAGGACGTGGCCGAGGATACCCGCGCCCTGCGTCCGCAGGTCCTAGACGCCTTCATCGGCCAGGCCGAGGCGCGCGCCAACCTCAAGGTCTTCATCCAGTCCGCCCGCCAGCGGGGAGAGGCGATGGACCACACGCTGTTCCACGGCCCGCCGGGCCTCGGCAAGACCACGCTGGCGCAGATCATGGCGCGCGAGCTGGGGGTGAACTTCCGCATGACCTCCGGGCCGGTGCTGGCCAAGGCCGGGGATCTGGCCGCGATCCTGACCAATCTTGAGGCCCGCGATGTCCTTTTCATCGACGAGATCCACCGCCTGAACCCGGCCGTGGAAGAAGTGCTTTATCCGGCGATGGAGGATTTCGAGCTGGATCTGGTGATCGGCGAAGGCCCCGCCGCGCGCACCGTGCGGATCGAGCTTCAGCCCTTCACCCTGGTCGGCGCCACCACGCGGCTTGGCCTGCTGACGACGCCGCTGCGGGATCGCTTCGGCATCCCCACCCGGTTGCAGTTCTACACCGTCGAGGAGCTGAACGAGATCGTCACCCGCAACGCCCGCCTGATGGGCGCGCCCGCCGATCCCGAGGGCGCGATGGAGATCGCCCGCCGCGCCCGGGGCACGCCCCGGATCGCCGGGCGGCTGCTGCGCCGGGTCGTCGATTTCGCCGTGGTCGAGGGCGACGGGCGGATCACCCGGGAACTGGCCGACAATGCGCTGACCCGACTGGGCGTCGATTCCATCGGCCTTGATTCCGCCGACCGCCGCTACATGCAGCTGATCGGTGAAGGCTATGGCGGCGGCCCCGTGGGGATCGAGACCATGGCCGCCGCGCTTTCGGAAAGCCGCGACGCGCTGGAAGAGGTGATCGAGCCCTACCTGCTGCAACAGACCCTGATCCAGCGCACGCCGCGGGGCCGGATGCTGACCCAGCGGGCCTGGGATCACCTTGGCCTCAATCCGCCGCGCCGGGGCCCCGGAGAGATGCCGGACCTCTTCGGCGAGTGACCGCCGCGCCCGCCGGGCGGGCATCCGGGGCTTGCCATCCGGGCCCAGAGTTGAAAAAGGACGGGTCCTGATCGCAACCGTCCGCCCGCAGGAGGGGCCAGCCATGACCAGCCATGCGCCCGATATGGCCGAAATCACCCGCCTTTTCACCGACGAGGAAGGGCGGTTCCGCTTCGCGCGCTGGTCCCGGCCCATCGTGCCGGTGATCTTCGGCGTCTCCGAAGACTCCCTGCCGCCGCTGAAGGGCGCCATCGAATCCGTGGTGCTGACCGCCGGGCACAAGCTGTCGGACATGGATCCGGAGCTGGGCGCGAACCTGATGATCTTCTTCCTGAACGACTGGAAGGAGCTTTCCGAGGTCGAGAACATGGACCAGCTGGTCCCCGAGCTGCCCGAGCTGCTGCCCCGCCTGCAGGCCGCGCAGGCCGACCAGTACCGTTTCTTCCGCTTCGAGCGCGACAACTCGATCCGGGCCGCCTTCATCTTCCTGCGGATGCGCGGGCCGCTGGCGACGATGCCGGCGACGGACCTTGGCATCGAGCAGATGGTGAAGACCATGCTGCTGTGGTCGCCGCGCGCCTTCCGCGAGCGTTCGCCCATGGCGCGGGTGGGAGAGGGCGGCGAAACCGTGCTGCGGCCCGACATCTCGGCGCTGCTAAGTGCGGCCTACGACCCGGTTCTGCCCGATTTCTCCGAAGAGGAGACCCTGTCGCTGCGGCTGATGGCGCGGGCCGGACAGTATTTCAACTGAATTGCAACCGCCGCGTGTGGGCGCTGTTTCAGTCCGTGTCAGCCCCGTGATCGCACGGGAGGCGCGGGGCCGAAATGCGTGCCCGGCGGGCAATATCGCGGGCCGGGGCGGGCCGACACCTTGCGCCCGGCGGGGCGGGGTGTTCATCTCTGTGCGCCCCGGACAGAACGGAGACCCCGATGGCCCACATCTTCACCTGCCGCGTCTACTACGAGGACACGGATCTTGCCGGCATCGTCTACCACGCCAACTACCTTAAATTCATCGAGCGCGCGCGTTCTGAATGGGTGAAATCCCTCGGCATCGACCAGGTCGCGATGAAGCGTGACGAGGGGCTGGCCTTCGCGGTGCGGCAGATGGAGATCGACTTCCTGACCCCCGGCCGCTTCGATGACGAGCTGACGGTCGAGACCCGGACCGAAGCCGTGACCGGCGCCCGGCTGACCCTGAAACAGGAGGTCCGGCGCGGCGCGGAGGTGCTGTTCACCGCCCGCGTGGTGCTGGTGACGCTCTCGGACACGGGCCATCCGGTGCGGCTTCCGCACAAACTGCGCCTGCAGCTTCACTAACCCGTCAGCCTGCGCGGTTTCACGCCGTATCATTGGTCACGGCCCTTGATATGCGCTATTTTAAAAGCCAAGCAGGCCGCCAAAGAGACGGTCCTCGTCACAAGACAGGCATAGAGAGCAGACCTATGGAATCAGAAACGCTCGCAGCGGCGCAGGGGATCGATTTCTCCATGCTCGGGCTGTTCGCCCATGCATCCCTTACCGTGAAGCTGGTGATCATCATCCTCGTGCTGGCTTCCTTCTGGAGCTGGTCGATCATCATCCAGAAGCACATCGCCTTCAAATCGGCGCGCCGCGAGGCCGCGCAGTTCGATCGCGCCTTCTGGTCGGGCGATCCGCTGGATGAACTTTACGAAGAGGTCGGCCCGGAACCCCGTGGCCGTGCCAGCCGCGTCTTCTCGGCGGGCATGACGGAATGGCGTCGCTCGCACCGCACCGACGGGGCGCTGATCCCGGGGGCGCAGGCGCGTATCGACCGGGCGATGGACGTGGCCATCGCCAAGGGATCGGATTCGCTGCAATCGGGGCTTCAGGTGCTGGCCACCGTCGGTTCGACCGCGCCCTTCGTGGGCCTGTTCGGCACGGTCTGGGGGATCATGCATTCCTTCATCGGCATCGCCCAGCAGCAGAACACCAACCTGGCCGTCGTGGCGCCGGGCATCGCGGAGGCGCTGTTTGCCACCGCGCTGGGCCTGGTCGCGGCCATTCCGGCGGTGATTTTCTACAACAAGCTTTCCTCGGACAGCGAACAGATCGTCAGCGGCTACGAAGCCTTCGCGGACGAATTCTCGACCATCCTGAGCCGGCAGCTGGAGAGCTGAGATGGGCGCGGGTGTGATCCAGAAGGGCAGTGGCGGCGGACGTCGCAACCGCCGCCGGGGCGGGCGCGCCCGCCCCATGGCCGAAATCAACGTCACGCCCTTCGTGGACGTGATGCTGGTGCTGCTGATCATCTTCATGGTGGCCTCGCCGATGATGGTGGTGGGCATTCCCGTGGAGCTGCCCAAGACCCAGGCCAGCGCGCTGCCCTCCGAGCAGGAGGAACCGCTGGCCGTCACCGTGGACGCCAAGGGGCAGATCTCGATCCAGGACACCGTGGTGGCCGAGGACGAGCTGCTGGACAAGCTGCGCGCCATCGCCTCCGAACGGAAGTCGGACCGTGTCTATCTGCGCGCCGACGGCACCGTGCCCTACGATACCGTGGTCAAGGTCATGGGCATGATGAGCGCGGGCGGGTTCAGCAACATCAGTCTTGTGACCGACAGCGGCGGCAAGGGCCGCGATGCTGCGGGCGGGACGAAATAGGTCCGTCATGAACAAGGGCCATGTCATATCCGGCGCGGGCCATGTGGCACTGATCGCCTGGCTGCTGTTCGGCAACCTGCTGGAACCCGATCCGCCCGAGGTCGAGGTGACGCCGGTCTCCGTGGTGACCGAGGAACAGTTCGAGCAGCTGCAGGCCCAGGCCCAGCCGCCGGGCGTGACCACCGAGGTGGACACCCCCGACAGCCCGCCCGCGCCCGCCGAAGCCGCCCCCGAGGCGCCGCAGAGCGCGCCCACGTCGTCCAGCCGGCCGCCGTCGGTGCCCTCGCGCCCCGAACCGGCCCCCGAGACCGCCGACAGCGCCCCGACGCCGCCGGCCCAGCCGGTGCGCCCGCCTGCCGAGGTGGCCAGCAAGGCGCCGGCCCCGCCCGAGGCCTCCCAGCCGGAGGAACAGAACGACGTCGCCGCGCTGCTGCCGGAAACTCCGGTCACGCCGAAGCCCGACGCGGTGCCGAAACAGGCGCCCCGCATCGCCCCCGAGCCGGTGGAGCGTCCCGACAAGGACGTGCCCGTGGACGTCAGCAAGCGGCCCCAGGTCGCGCCCAGCCCGAAACCCGCCGAGGTGCCGCTGGAAGAGCAGAAGGAAACCGCGCCCGAGGACAGCACGACCCAGATCGTGACCGAGGCCGAGAAACCCAAGCCCCTGGCGCCCAGCCAGGCGGTGCGCCCGCAGCCGCGCCCGCAGCAGCTGGCCGAGGCCCCGCCGGCCCCCGAGGCGGCCCCCAAGCCGCCCGAGCCGCCCAAGCCCGAGGCCAAGCCGGAGCCGAAGCCGGAGCCCAAGCCCGCCCCCAAGCCGGAGCCGAAACCCGAGCCCAAGCCCAAGCCCGAGGCGCCGAAAGTCGCCGAAAAGCCCAAGGCGCCGCCGAAACCCGAGCCCAAGCCCGAGCCGAAACCCGACACCAAGACGGCCGAGAAAGAGACGCCGAAACCGGCGCCGAAACCGAAGCCTGACAGCTCCAAGAGCGATTCCAAGAGCGACAAGGCGCTGATCGACCAGGCTCTGGCCGAGGCCCTGAGCGGCGCCGGCTCTGCGCCCGCCGCCCCGGCCCAGAAGGCCGCGCCGCGCGGCGCGCCGCTGACCGCCGGCGAACAGGACGCGCTGCGTCTTGCGGTGGCGCAGTGCTGGGTCGTCGATCCCGGCTCGGCTGCCGCGCAGGTGACCGTGGTCGTCGGCTTCTCGATGGACCAGAGCGGCAAGGTGATCGGCAGCTCGGTGAAACTGAAATCCGCGACGGGGGGCGACAAGGCCTCCCAGAGCACCGCCTTCGAAGCCGCCCGCCGGGCCATCCTGCGCTGCCAGCAGGGCGGCTACAGCATGCCCGCTGAAAAGTACGACCAGTGGCGCGACGTCGAAATGACCTTCAATCCGGAGAAGATGCGGAACCTATGATGAGACATGTCCAAAGGCTCACCCTTCTTGCCGGCGCGCTGGCCGCGCTTGGCACCCTGTTCGCGGGTCCCGGACCGGCCCTGGCGCAGTCCGGGCCGCTGAAGCTGACCATCACCGAGGGCGTGGTCGAACCGATGCCCTTCGCCGCCCCCACCTTCGTCGCCGAGAACGGCCAGTCCGCCGACATGGCGAACAAGCTGACCCGGGTGGTGGTGTCGGACCTGGTGGGCACGGGCCTGTTCCGCGAGATCCCGCAGAGCGCGCAGATCGCCAAGATCACCTCGTTCACCAGCCCGGTGCAATATGCCGACTGGAAGGCGATCAATGCCGCCGCGCTGATCACCGGCGCGGTGACGGTGCAGGGCAACCAGCTGAACGTGAAGTTCCGCCTGCATGACGTCTTCGCTGGCCAGGAGCTGGGGCAGGGGATGCAGTTCAACGGCACCACCGACGGCTGGCGCCGCATGGCCCACAAGGTCGCCGATCAGGTCTATGCCCGCATCACCGGCGAGAAACCCTATTTCGACAGCCGCGTCGTCTTCGTCTCCGAGACGGGGCCGAAGGACAAGCGCCTGAAGCGCCTGGCGATCATGGATTACGACGGGGCCAACACCCAGTACCTGACCGACAGCTCCAGCCTGGTGCTGGCGCCGCGTTTCTCGCCCTCGGGGAACCGGGTGCTGTTCACCAGCTATGCTACCGGAAGCCCGCGCATCTACATGCTGGACGTCGGCTCGGTCAGCCTGCGCGAGATCAGCACGGGCGCCGGCGACATGGCGTTTTCGCCGCGCTTCTCGCCTGATGGCAACTCGATCCTCTATTCGCTGACCCAGGGCGGCAACACCGACATCTACCTGATGAACCTCGGCTCGGGCACCTCGCAGCGGCTGACCTCGGCCTCCTCGATCGAGACCGGGCCCAGCTTCTCTCCGGACGGATCGAAGATCGTCTTCGAAAGCGACCGCTCGGGCACCCAGCAGCTTTACATCATGCCGGTTTCGGGCGGAGAGCCGCAGCGGATCTCCTTCGGGGAGGGGCGCTATTCCACCCCGGTCTGGTCGCCGCGCGGCGACATGATCGCCTTCACCAAGCAGACCAAGGGCCGTTTCCACATCGGCGTGATGCGCACCGACGGTTCGGGCGAGCGGCTGCTGACGGCCTCGTTCCTGGATGAAAGCCCGACCTGGTCGCCGAACGGCCGCGTCGTGATGTTCTCTCGCGAGACGCCGGGCGCGTCGGGCACCGCCTCGCTCTACTCGGTGGACGTGACGGGCCGCAACCTTCAGCGCGTGCCGACGCCCACGGGCGCCTCGGACCCCAGCTGGGGCCCGCTGCAGAAATGACCGTGCGCCCGGTCCCCATGCAGGGGGCCGGGCCACGCCCGGGAGGCACGCTTGCCGCAGGCCGGGCAAAACTGTAGATTTTCGAGATCAAAAGGGGCACTGAACATGACCTATCTGGCAAAGGCGGCGCTTGTCTTCGCCGTGCTCGGCCTCGCGGCCTGCACCAACGGCGACCGCTTTGGCAAACTTGGCGGCGGCTATGGCGCCAACGGGGCGAACGGCGCCTATGGCGCGAACGGCTATGGCGCCAATGGCATCACCTCGGGCGGGCTGAACGACCCGACCTCTCCGGCCTACTTCCAGCAGACGGTCGGCGACCGGGTGCATTTCATCGTCGACCAGTCGTCGCTGAACCCCGAAGCGCGCCAGATCCTGGATGGCCAGATCCGCTGGCTGAACGCCAACCCCGACTTCAACGCCACCATCGAAGGCCATGCCGACGAACAGGGCACCCGGGAATACAACCTTGCGCTCGGCGCCCGCCGTGCCGCGGCCGTCAAGGATTACCTGGTCGCCGGTGGCGTGCGTCCGAACCGTCTGCAGACCATCAGCTACGGCAAGGAACGTCCGATCGCGCTGTGCTCGGATGAAAGCTGCTACGCACAGAACCGCCGTGCGGTGACCGTGCTGCGCGCCCCGGGCATGTAAGCCCGTCACCCCCTGACCTGACCGGGGCGCCCCCGTGGCGCCCCACCCAAGGAGAAAGCCGATGCGCGTTTCCCTGACCGCCGCCCCCCGCCGTGTCGCCCTGGCGCTGATGCTGGCCACCGCCCTGCCGCTGGTGCCCGTCGCGGTTCCCGCCGCCCAGGCCCAGAGCGCCCCCGACAAGGAGACGCTGGCCGACATCCGCCAGCAGCTGACCGTCGTCTATGTCGAGATCCAGAAGCTCAAGCGCGAGATGTCGACCACCGGCGCCTCCGGTGACCTCAATACCAACGGCTCCCAGCTGGACCGGATCGACGCGCTGGAGCAGGAAGTGCGCCGGCTGACCGACCAGACCGAAGAGATGAACCACCACATCGGCGAGGTGGTGAAGGACGGCACGCAGCGCATCGGCGACCTGGAGTTCCGCCTGGTGGAGCTTGAGGGCGGCGATGTCTCCAAGCTGGGCAACACCACCACCCTGGGCGAGAAGGACCCGGGCGGCAACGATGCGCAGGCCGACAAGACGGCCGATGCCGTCACCGCGCCCCCCGCAGATGCCAACGATCCCCAGCTTGCGGTCAGCGAGCAGGGCGATTTCGAAGCCGCCCAGAAGAAGCTGGACGGCAAGGACTATGCCGGCGCCGTGACCGCCTTCGACAGCTTCAAGGCCAACTATCCCGGCAGCCCGCTGGCGCCTGCCGCCGATCTGGGCAAGGGCCGCGCCCTGGAACAGCAGGGCGACATCAAGACTGCCGCGCGCGCCTATCTCGACAGTTTCTCGGCGGCGCCCAAGGCCAAGACCGCGCCGGTTGCGCTTTATCGTCTGGGCCGGCTGCTGAACCAGCTTGGCCAGAAGCAGGAAGCCTGCACCACCCTGAACGAGGTTGGCCGCCGCTTCCCGGAATCCGATGCGGCGATTCAGGCCTCGAAGGAAATGAAGACGATGAGCTGCCAGTGAGCAGGATCATGGCCGGCACCCCGCAGGCGCGCATCGCGGCGCGGCTGGGGGCCGGGAACGGACAGGTCCGCCGCCTGGGCGTGGCGGTTTCGGGCGGGGGAGATTCCCTCGCCCTTCTGCATCTTCTGGCCGGGCTTGCCCCCGATCTGGGGCTGGCGCTGCAGGCGGTCACCGTGGATCATGGCCTGCGCCCCGAGGCGCGCGCAGAGGCCGAGGCGGTGGGACGAAGCTGCGCGCAGCTGGGGCTGCCCCATGCCATCCTGACCTGGCAGGACTGGGACGGGCAGGGCAATCTTCAGGATCAGGCCCGGCGCGCGCGCTACGCGCTGATGGCGGACTGGGCGCGGGGGCAGGGCCTTTCGCAGATCGCGCTTGGCCATACCGCCGACGATCTGGCGGAAACCTTCCTGATGCGGCTGGCCCGCGCCGCCGGGATCGACGGGCTTTCGGCGATGTCGGGCCATGTCGCGCGCGATGGCATCACCTATCTGCGCCCCATGCTTGAGATCGGCCGGGCCGAGCTGCGCCACTGGCTTGGGGCGCGCGATCTGGTCTGGGCCGAGGATCCCTCGAACGAGGATCGCGGCTATGCAAGGGTGCGGGCGCGCGATGCGCTTTCGGCCCTGGCGCCGGCGGGTGTTTCGGCACGCGCCATCGGCGAGGCGGCGCAGAACCTGGCCGCCGCCCGACAGGCGCTTGGCCATTACGCTGCCCTTGAGGCGCGCCGCCTGGTGACAGCGGACCGTGGCGATCTGCTGATCGAACGGGCAGGTTTTGCCGCCCTGCCACCCGAGATCGCCCGTCGCATCCTGTCGGGCGCGTTGGTCTGGCTGGCGGGGGCGGAATACGCCCCGCGTCGCCGCCCGCTGTCGCAGGCGCTTGAGGCGGCGCGCGCGGGGCAGGGCATGACGCTGCACGGCTGCACCCTTGCGGGCGGCCCCGCCCGCATCCGCATCACCCGCGAGGCCGCCGCCGTGGCCAAGTGCCGCGCCCGCCCGGGCACCCCCTGGGATGGCCGCTGGTGCCTGGACGGCCCGGCGGCGCAGGGCTGCGAGATCCGCGCCCTGGGCAGCGACGGCCTGCGCCTGTGCCCCCCGCGCCTTCCGGGCGGGCTTCCGGCGCGCAGCCTGGCGGCCAGCCCGGCGGCCTGGCGCGGGGCCGATCTGGTGGCCGCGCCACTGGCGGGACTTGGCGCAGGCTGGACACTGACCCTGCTTCGTGGGGAAGATGCGTTTCATTCCGCGCTGCTTTCGGATTGAATGCTCGGCGAGGAAGCTTATTTTATCCCGGACGCCACTGTGTTACCCGCATTGGCACAAGATTGATTGGGAGAGCTCTTGTGGGCACCGCAAAAAACCTCGCTTTCTGGGCCGTGCTGCTGCTGCTGATCGTGGCGCTGTTCAACCTGTTCAGCGGGTCCGGGAACACGCTTCAAAGCACCAACCGCCCCTATTCGCAGTTCGTCCAGGAGGTGAACGACGGCTTCGTGCAGTCCGTCACCCTGGATGGCGAAAAGGTTCTGTACCGTGGCTCTGACGGCAAAGACTACATGGCCATCAAGCCGCAGGATGCCGAAGTCACCCAGCTGCTGCTGTCCAAGAACATCCCCGTTTCGGCGAAAAGCCAGGAGGAGAGCGGGTTCCAGGCCTTCATCATCTCGCTGCTGCCGATCCTGTTGCTGATCGGCGTGTGGATCTACTTCATGAACCGCATGCAGGGCGGGGGCAAAGGCGGCGCGATGGGCTTTGGCAAATCGCGCGCCAAGCTGCTGACGGAAAAGCATGGCCGCGTGACCTTCGATGACGTGGCCGGCATCGACGAGGCCAAGGAAGAACTGGAAGAGATCGTCGAATTCCTGCGCAACCCGCAGAAATTCAGCCGCCTGGGCGGCAAGATCCCGAAAGGCGCGCTGCTGGTCGGCCCTCCGGGTACCGGTAAGACGCTGCTGGCGCGCGCCATCGCGGGCGAGGCGGGCGTGCCCTTCTTCACCATCTCGGGCTCCGACTTTGTCGAGATGTTCGTCGGTGTCGGTGCCTCCCGCGTGCGCGACATGTTCGAACAGGCCAAGAAGAACGCCCCCTGCATCGTCTTCATCGACGAGATCGACGCCGTGGGCCGCCATCGTGGCGCCGGTTACGGCGGCGGCAATGACGAGCGCGAACAGACCCTCAACCAGCTGCTGGTCGAGATGGACGGCTTCGAGGCCAACGAGGGCGTGATCATCGTCGCGGCCACCAACCGCCGCGATGTTCTGGACCCCGCGCTGCTGCGCCCGGGCCGTTTCGACCGTCAGGTGACCGTCCCCAACCCCGACGTGAAGGGCCGCGAGAAGATCCTGAACGTCCATGCCCGCAAGACGCCGCTGGGTCCCGACGTGGACCTGCGCATCATTGCCCGCGGCACGCCCGGCTTCTCGGGTGCCGACCTGGCGAACCTGGTGAACGAGGCCGCGCTGATGGCCGCGCGCGTTGGTCGCCGCTTCGTGACCATGGTCGATTTCGAGAACGCCAAGGACAAGATCATGATGGGCGCGGAACGCCGCTCCATGGTGATGACCCCGGCGCAGAAGGAAATGACCGCCTATCACGAGGCCGGGCACGCCATCGTCGGCCTGTCGCTGCCGAAATGCGATCCGGTCTACAAGGCGACGATCATCCCCCGCGGCCAGGCCTTGGGCATGGTGATGTCGCTGCCGGAAATGGACCAGCTGAACTACTTCAAGGACGAGCTGGAAGAAAAGATCGCGATGACGATGGCCGGCAAGGCCGCCGAGATCAAGAAATGGGGCGAAAGCCACGTTTCCAACGGTCCGTCCGGCGATATCATGCAGGCCTCGAACCTGGCGCGGGCCATGGTGATGCGGTGGGGCATGTCCGATCTGGTCGGCAACATCGATTACCAGGAGGCCGCCGAGGCCTTCCGGGGCGGCGGTGCCGGCGGGTTCTCGATCTCTGCCCAGACCAAGGAGCAGATCGAGACCGAGGTGAAGCGCATCATCGACGAAGGCTACCAGGAAGCCCGCCGCATCCTGGAAGAGCGCGAAGAGGAATGGGAACGCCTGGCCCAGGGCCTGCTTGAATACGAGACCCTGACCGGCGCGGAGATCGAGCGCGTGATCCGGGGCGAGCCGCCGCAGCCCGGCCCGGACGAGGACGACAAGCCCGATTCGGGCAGTGCCGCCTCGGTCACCTCGATCCCGAAGACCAAGCCGCGCAGCAAGCCCGGCGGGATGGAGCCGGAACCCTCTGCCTGAGTTCTTGAAACCGGGGCCCCAGCGGCCCCGGTTTTTCTTTGGCGGGCCGGTGCGGGGGCTCTGCCCCCGTCGCCTGCGGCGACTTCCCCGCCATATTTGGGGAAAGATGAATGGCCTGAGGGGCCGGAAAGGGCGGGCATGGCGGCGCTGGTGGAAACGCAGCATGTCGGGCGGGTGGTCTGGCTGGGGCGCGTCGCGGACCGGGCGGCGCGGCTGGCCTCGGTTCCGGTGGCGCGGCTGGAGCTGGGCTTTGACGGACCCTCGGGGGAGGCCCATGGCGGGCTGACGCGGGGCGCCTGCAGCCGGGTGGCGGCGCTGCATCCGCGGGGAACCGAGATCCGCAATGTCCGCCAGCTGAGCCTGGTTTCGGCCGAGGAGCTGCGCGAGATCGCGGTGCGGACGGGGCTGGAGCAGCTGGATCCGGCGCTGCTGGGGGCGACGGTGGTGGTCGAGGGGATCGGCGATTTCAGCCATCTGCCGCCCTCGTCGCGGTTGCAGGCGGGCAATGGCACCACGCTGGTGGTCGACATGGAGAACCTGCCCTGCCAGCTGCCCGCACGGGAGATCGAGGCGGTGGCACCGGGGCGCGGCAAGGCCTTCCGGAGCGCGGCCAGGGGCCGGCGCGGCATCACCGCCTGGGTCGAACGGCCCGGGGCGCTGGAGCTGGGGGCAGAGTTGAGGCTGTTCGTGCCGGCGCAGCGTGGCTGGGCGCCGGGGCTGGCCCTTTAGGGGGCAGGAAAAGGGCCCGCCGCAAGCGACGGGCCCGGATACTCGTTACCACTTACCAGGTCACGCCAGCACAAGGCAGGCTAGGGCGAGCGTGGCTGCAAAGCTGGCATGGAACACGATGGCGGCAGCACTCATGATGATTCCTCCGACAGGCAATGAACTCTCTTGCCATATCAACGAAACATCCTGCGGATTGGTTCCGAGGGGTCCCTCCGGGCCGGTCATCGGCGATATGATGTATTCATATGTCATATTTTCTGGCGGGCCAATCGCGGGGGGCGGTGGCGGGGGGCATCCACGCCATTGCGGGGCGCGCGGGCGGGCCTAGCGTGGCATCGGAATGACGTGCAGCGCCGGCCCGGTGAGCAGCGCCAGTGCCCCCGGTTGCATCAGCCGGCGCAGGGCCGGATCACGGCTGCGCAGCCCGCCGGTATAGGTGCCGAAGGCCGGCAGGATCAGCCGCGCCCCGTCCAGCAGGAAGGCGGGGCGGGCACGGCCGCGCAGGGGGGCCTTCGGGTGGTAATGGCCCGACACCTCGGCCAAGGCTTCGGGCTCGGCGATGTGGCGGAAGGTGAGCGGCCCGAGGCCGAGGCTGGAGAGGTGGCTGCCGCCCAGGTCCAGCGGGCCGGGATCGTGGTTGCCCTCGATCCAGATCCAGCGGCGCCCGGCCTGAAGCCGGGTCAGCCAGAGCCGATGATCCTGCGACAGCGCCTGCGCGGCGGCGGCATCGTCGAAACTGTCCCCGAGGCAGAGCACGGTTTCAGGCCGCGTCGCCTCGATCACGTCCTGCAGACGGGTGAGGGTATCGGTGACCTCGTAGGGGGGCAGGACCGATCCGCCGCGCCGGGCCTGGCGCTCCGCCTTGCCCAGATGCAGGTCCGAGACGCAGAGCAGCCCCTGCTCGGGCCAGTGCAGCGCGCCCGAGGCAAGGGCGCGCAACCGGGCGCCGTGGAAGGTGAAATCGTGATGCCGCATGGCGCCCGTGGTCGCGCAGGGGTGGCGGATTTGCAAGCGCTCAGGCAAGGCCAGCGGCCTGCATCAGGCGGGTGGCTTCCTCGGCCTCCAGCCGGGCGCGGGCGGCGCCGTCGACGGGCACCTTGCCGACCTCAAGGAACAGCGGGGCGGCAAGGGGGGACACGCGGGAGAGCCGCAGGTGGTCGATGCGCCCGGCGATGCGGGCCGTCATCTCTTCCAGCCGGGCGAAATCGATCAGGCCGCGCATGGCTTCCTCGCGCGTGATGTCCAGCAGCAGGTGGCCGGGGTCGTAGCGCAGCAGCGTGTCGTAGAGGATATCCGAGGAAAAGGTCGCCTGCCGCCCGGTCTTGCGGGCCTGCGGCGTGTTGCGCAGGATCAGCCCGGCGATGGTGGCCGAGGCGCGGAAGGTGCGCTTCATCACCGCATTGCCGGCCAGCCAGCCCTCCAGCCCCTCGCGCAGGGCCTCGGGGGCGAAGAGGGGCGCGGGATCGGGCACCCGGTCCAGCCCCCAGACCAGCGTGGCGTAATCGGTGGCGACGAAGCCCAGCGGTGCAAGGCCGGTTTCCTCCATCCGCTTGGTCAGCAGCAGGCCCAGCGTCTGCATGGCGTTGCGCCCGGCAAAGCCGTAGACGCAGAGGTGTTCGCGGCCGTCATGGGGAAAGCTTTCAACCAGCAGGCGCCCGGGTTCCGGCAGGCGCGAGACCTGCCGTTGCAGGGCCAGCCATTGCGCGGTGTGATCGGGCAGCTCGGGCCAGTCGGCTTGCCGGAACATGCGCAGGATGCGGGCCGAAAGCTGGGTCGAGGTGGCGAATTTGGTGCCCGAGAAGACCGCGACCTTGGGCTTGCGGCCGGGATCGCGCGAGACCTCGACCGTCATTTCGCGCAGGCCCTCGTAGCGCACGATGCGCCCGCCCATCAGGAAGGTGTCGCCGGGGGTGAGCGAGGCGGCAAAGCTTTCCTCGACCTCGCCCAGGGGCTTGCCGGCGCCGCGCATCCGCACCTTCAGCATGTCGCTGTCCTGGATCGTGCCGATGTTCATCCGGATCAGCTGGCTGGCGCGGGGATCGCGCAGCTGCCAGCGCCCGTCGGGCGCCTGTTTCAGCCGCTGCCACTGGTCGTAGGCGCGCAGCGCGTAGCCCCCTGTGGCGGCGAAATCGAGACAGGCGTCGAAGGCGTCGCGGGTCAGTGCCGCGTAGGGACCGGCGCGGCGGACCTCGGTGAACAGGGTATCGGCGTGGAAGGGGCCGGCACAGGCGGCGATCAGGATCTGCTGGCACAGCACGTCGCGGGGGCCGGGGCCGCGGGGCTCTCCGTCCAGGTCGTGATCGCGGACGGCCTCCAGCGCGGCCTCGCATTCCACCACCTCGAAACGGTTGGCGGGCACCAGCAGCGCCTTGGAGGGCGCGTTGTAGCGGTGGTTGGCGCGCCCGATCCGCTGCACCAGGCGCTTGACGTTCTTCGGCGCGCCCACCTGGATCACCAGGTCCACGTCGCCCCAGTCGATCCCCAGATCGAGGCTGCCGGTGCAGACCACGGCGCGCAGGCGCCCCTCGACCATGGCCTGTTCGACCCGTTCGCGCTGCGCCCGGTCGAGAGAGCCGTGGTGGATGCCGATCGGCAGGTCGTCCTCGTTCGCCATCCAGAGGGCGTGAAAGAAGATCTCGGCCTGGGCGCGGGTGTTGTGGAAGATCAGCGTAATGCGGTGCCGGCGGATCTGGTCCAGCACCTCGGCCATGGCATAGGTGCCGCCGCCGCCGGACCAGGGTGGCGGGGCCTTGGTGCGCAGCATGGCGATGTCGGGGGGCGGGCCGGGATCGGCCTGAAGGACGGTGCAGGGATCGGGATGGGGCGCCAGGAAGCGGGCCAGCGCCGGCGGGTCCTCGACCGTGGCGGACAGGCCGACGCGGCGCAGCCCCGGGCAAAGCGTTTCCAGCCGGGCCAGCGCCAGCATCAGCTGGTCGCCCCGCTTGCTTTCGGCCAGGGCGTGGATCTCGTCCACCACGACGCGTTTCAGCCCGGCGAAGATGCGCGGCGCGTCCTCGTAGCTGGTCAGCAGTGCGAGGCTTTCGGGGGTGGTCAGCAGGATCTGCGGCGGGTCGGCGCGCTGGCGGCGCTTCTGGGTGTAGGAGGTATCGCCGGTGCGGTCCTCGACCCGGATCGGCAGGCCCATCTCCTCGACCGGGGTGCGCAGGTTGCGGCGGATGTCGGCGGCCAGCGCCTTCAGGGGGGAGACATAGAGCGTGTGCAGCCCTTCGTGGCCATCGGCCAGTTCCACCAGAGAGGGCAGGAACCCCGCCAGCGTCTTGCCGCCCCCCGTGGGCGCGATCAGCAGCAGGGCCTTTTCGTCCCGGCGCGCCAGCATCTGGGCCTGGTGGGGATGGACCTGCCAGCCACGGGCGGCGAACCAGTCAGCGAAGGGGGCGGGAAGGGGGCTCATGGCCCAGAGATAGGCGCCCGGCGCCCCGGTTTCGAGCCTATTGCGCCGGCACGTCCAGCTTTTCGCGCAGCGCCTTGATGGTGGGCGCGTAGGAGGTCGTGCCCTTGTCGTAGGCCTCTTCCGACCAGGTCGAGAAACGTTCCAGCAGCGGCAGGAAGGTTTCCACTTCCTCGGCGGGCCAGCCTTTCAGGAAATCGCCCAGGATCAGGAACTTGATGGTGCGCACGGCCTCCACCACGGCGGCGCCCTGGGGCGTCACCTCGACGATGGTGCGCCGGGCATCCTGCTGCGAGACGCCGCGCTGCACCAGGCCCTGGGTGATCAGCTCGCTCACCAGGCGGGAGGCGCGGGAGGGGTCGATGTTGAGCCGCGCGGCGATGGTCGAGACCATGGTCTCTTCCTGGGGATCGCCGAATTCGTTGGCCGGGGCCCAGGCGGCGATCAGCACGTCGAGCTTGGGCAGATCCAGATCCAGCCCCAGCTCCTGCAGGGCCATGCGGCCCAGCTCGCGCTTGGAAAAGCGCCGCCGCCAGCCCTGAAGGACCGCATCCACCGCCAGCGCCTGACGGGTGACCTGATCGGGAATGCCCGCTTCGGACAGGAAGGCCGTCATCTGCTCGTCCTTCTTCGCCATGCCTGTTCCACCCTTTTCTATGCCACCGGCATATGCATGTCGTTGACATGCTTTTTTTGATTGCACATATTTGGCCCAGTCAAGCCATCGGGAGGCGGCTTGGCAAGCCTTGCCGCGGTTCCGTCGCGGAATGGACCGAGAGGAAGCAGAACCACATGCGCGAACATGACCCCGGGGCCGCCGCCGGCACGCCCCCCGGAGAGGCTGCGGCTGCCCGGATGCCGGATCCGGCCCTGGTGCGGGTGATCCTGATCACCGTCTGCCTGACGCTGTTCCTGGCCTCGACCGGGCAATCCATCGTCTCGACCGCGCTGCCGCAGATCGTCAGCGATCTGGGCGGGCTGTCCTACATCACCTGGGTTGTGACGGCCTATCTGGTGGCCTCGACCATCTCGGCGCCGATCGCGGGCAAGCTGGGGGACATGTACGGGCGCAAGATCGTGCTGCAATTCGGCATCGGGATCTTCCTGCTGGGCGGCTGCATCGCCGGGGTGGCCTGGTCGATGCCGGTGCTGATCCTGGGACGGATCGTGCAGGGCTTCGGGGGCGGCGCGCTGATCGTGGTGTCGATGGCGGTGGTGGCCGACGTGCTGCCCCCGCGCGAACGGGCGAAGGCGCAGGGCGCGCTCTCGGGGGTTTTCGGGATCTCGACCGTGGTGGGGCCGCTGGTGGGCGGGCTGCTGGTGCAGACCGCCGGCTGGCACTGGATCTTCTTCGTCAACATGCCCTTCGGCCTGGCCGCCTTCGTGGTGCTGACGCGCAGCCTGAAACGCCCCGAGAACCCGGTGCCGCACCGGATGGACTACCTTGGGGCGACGCTGCTGATGCTGCTGATCAGCGCGCTGGTGCTGGTGGCGAACCTGGCGGGCACGGTGCTGCCCTGGGCCGCGCCGCCGGTGCTGGCGCTGGTCGCGGTGATCCTGGTGGCGCTGGCAGGCTTCATCCGCACCGAGGCCCGCGCCGCCGAGCCGGTGCTGCCGCTGCCGCTGTTCCGGGTGCGCAACTTCCAGGTCGCCAACGGGGTCAACCTGCTGGTCGGCATGGCGATGTTCGGCACCATCTCCTTCATGCCGATGTATCTTCAGGTGGTGAAGGGCGTGGCACCCGCCGAGAGCGGCATCTACCTGATCGCGATGATGGCGGGGCTGATCGGCGGCTCGTTCAGCGCCGGGCGCTTCATGACGGCGACCGGGCGCTACCGGCTGCTGCCGCCGCTGGCGACGGGGCTGCTGACCCTGGCGCTGCTGGCGCTGACCACCATCGGCCCGGACACGCCGCTCTGGCGTGTCGCCGGCAACCTTTTCCTTGTGGGCCTTGGCATCGGCCCGAACCTGAGCGTCGGCGTCGTGTCGATCCAGACCTCGATCCCGCGCGAACATCTGGGGGTGGGCACCGCCTCGGCCAACATGTTCCGCCTGATCGGCGGCTCCATCGGGACCTCGATCTTCGGGGCGATCTTCAACCTCGGCATGGCGCGCCACGTGGCGCCGCTGCTGCCCGACCTTGCCAATATCCGGGAGCTGACGACCGACGTGGTGGCCCGGCTTGAGCCCGCCTTGCAACTGCGCGTGCTGGAGGGGTTCTCGGCGGCGCTGCATCCGCTGTTCCTGGCGGGCGCCTGCGGCACGGGGCTGGCCTGCCTGGTGTCGCTGCGCCTGATCGAGACCTCGCTGGACGGCACGCCGGGCAAGCTGCGCGCGCCCGCGGAATAGCGCCGGGCAAACGGAAAAGGCCCCGCCGTCCTGCGGGGCCTTTCGGTTTCGGGCCTTCGGGGGCCGGGATCAGACGATGGTCGCCTCGGTCGCGGCGCGCATCTCGGCCTCGCTGACCTCGGGGGCCAGTTCGACGATCTCAAGACCGCCCTCGGCCACCTTCAGCACGCCAAGGTTAGTGATGATCAGATCGACCACGCCCTTGCCGGTCAGCGGCAGGGTGCATTCCTTCAGGACCTTCGATTCGCCGTGCTTGTTGGTGTGGTCCATGACCACGATGACGCGGCCCACGCCCGCCACCAGGTCCATGGCGCCGCCCATGCCCTTGACCAGCTTGCCCGGGATCATCCAGTTCGCCAGATCGCCGTTCTCGGCCACTTCCATGGCGCCCAGGACCGCTGCCGCGATCTTGCCGCCACGGATCATCCCGAAGGAGGTCGCACTGTCGAAATAGGCGGTCTTGGGCAGTTCGGTGATGGTCTGCTTGCCGGCGTTGATCAGGTCGGGATCCTCTTCGCCCTCATAGGGGAAGGGGCCCATGCCCAGCATGCCGTTCTCGGACTGGAGCGTGATGTCCTTGTCGCCGACGTAGTTGGCCACCAGCGTCGGGATCCCGATGCCGAGGTTCACATACATGCCGTCTTCAAGCTCGGCCGCGGCGCGGGCGGCCATCTGATTGCGATCCCAGGGCATCAGACGTCCTCCTTCTGACGGGTGGTGCGCTGCTCGATCCGCTTCTCGTGGTCGCCCTTGATGATGCGGTGCACGTAGATGCCGGGCAGGTGGATGTGATCGGGATCCAGTTCGCCGGGCTCGACGATCTCTTCCACTTCCATGACGCAGACCTTGCCGCACATGGCGGCGGGCGGGTTGAAGTTGCGCGCGGTCTTGCGGAAGATCGCGTTGCCGGTGGTATCGGCCTTCCACGCCTTCACGATGGAGAGGTCGGCGAAAATGCCCTTCTCCATGATGTAGGTCTCTCCGTCGAAGTCCTTGTGTTCCTTGCCATCCGCGATGACGGTGCCCACACCGGTCTTGGTGTAGAACCCCGGGATGCCGCAGCCGCCGGCGCGCATCCGTTCGGCCAGCGTGCCCTGGGGGTTGAACTCAAGCTCCAGCTCGCCGCCAAGGTACTGGCGCATGAATTCCTTGTTCTCGCCGACATAGGACGAGATCATCTTCTTCACCTGGCGCGTGGTCAGCAGCTTGCCGATGCCGAAGTCGTCCACCCCCGCGTTGTTGGACGCGAACGTCAGATCCTTCGTCCCTGCTTCCTTGATGGCTTCGATCAGCAGCTCGGGAATGCCGCACAGCCCGAAGCCCCCGGCTGCAATCAGCATGCCGTCGAAAAGCAGCCCGTCCAGCGCCTCGGCGGCCGAGGCGTAAACCTTCTTCATGAAATCCCTCCTCGTGGTATCTCGGGGGACAGATGACCCCGGGGAAGGATGAGAGTCAATTTCCCGCTGCGTCGCGGCGCCCTTGCCGCAATGCAAAACGGCGCCCCGGAGGGCGCCGCCTGAAATCCAGTCTGCGGAATCCGATCACTCGGTCTTTTCGGATTTCGTCTTTGCGGTCGCCTTCTTGGCCGGAGCCTTCTTGGCGGTGGCCTTCTTCGCCGGGGCTTTTTTCGCGGCGGCTTTCTTGGGCGCGACCTTCTTGCCGGTCTTGGCGGCGCGCTCCGCGATCAGCTCGACCGCACGTTCCATGCTCAGCGTTTCGGGAGAGTCGTTCTCGCCCAGGGTGGCGTTGATCTTTTCCCATTTCACGTAGGGGCCGTACTTGCCCTCCATGACCGAGACCGCACCGCCGGCCTGGGGATGTTCGCCCAGCTCCTTCAGCGCCTTGGCGGCGCCGCGTCCCTTGCGCGAGGCGACCTTTTCCGCCAGCAGCTGCACCGCGTGGTTCATGCCGACGGTCCAGACGTCTTCAAGACCGGGCAGGTTCGCGTTGGTGCCGCCCCGGTTCGAGGTGGTGTCGGCGTGCTTCAGGTAGGGCCCGTAGCGCCCGATATTGGCCCAGACGTTGACGCCATCCTCGGGGTGGGGGCCCAGCAGGCGCGGCAGCTCCAGCAGCTTCACGCCCTGTTCCAGCGTCAGCTCCTCGGGGGCCCAGGCCTCGGGCACCGACTGGCGCGGGGGCTTGGGATTTTCCGCCGTCGCCTCGCCGCGCTGGACATAGGGGCCGAAGCGGCCCTTGAAGACGCGGATCTGATCGCCTGCATCCTCGCCCAGCAGCTTGCCGTCGGGGGGGATGGCGCTGGCCTCGGCCTCCGGATCGGGCGGGCCGAAGGGACGGGTGTAGCGGCATTCGGGGTAGTTCGAGCAGCCGATGAAGGCGCCACCCGAGCGCGCGGTGCGCATCGAAAGCCGCCCCTCGCCGCAGTTCGGGCAAAGCCGCGGATCGGTACCATCGCCGGTCGGCGGGAACAGGTGGGGTTCCAGCACCTCGTTGATCTTGTCGAGGACGTCGGTGATGCGCAGCTCGGACGTCTCTTCCACGGCGGCGTGGAAATCGCGCCAGAAACGCATCAGCACGTCCTTGTAGTCACGCTCGCCGGCGGAGACGTCATCCAGTTCCTCTTCCAGCCCGGCGGTGAAATCGTATTCCACGTAGCGCTTGAAGTAGTTCTCAAGGAAGGCGGTGACCAGGCGGCCCTTGTCTTCGGGGATCAGCCGGTTCTTGTCCTTGCGGACATAGCCGCGGTCCTGGATCGTGGTGACGATCGACGCATAGGTCGAGGGGCGGCCGATGCCCAGCTCTTCCATGCGCTTGACCAGAGTCGCCTCGGTGTAGCGCGGCGGCGGCTGGGTGAAGTGCTGCTCGGGCGTGATGCCCTTCTTGGCGGCCTTTTCGCCCTGGTGGATCTGCGGCAGGCGCTTGTCGTCATCATCGACGACATCGTCGCGGCCCTCTTCGTAGACCCGCAGGAAGCCGTCGAACAGCACGACCTGGCCGGTCGCGCGCAGCTCGACCTGGCCGTCCTGGCTGCCGACGTCGACGGTGGTGCGCTCCATCCGGGCGCCCTCCATCTGGCAGGCCAGGGTGCGCTTCCAGATCAGGTCGTACAGCTTGGCCTGATCATCGGTCAGCTTCAGCGCGGCGGCATCCTTGGTCATGTCGGTGGGCCGGATGCATTCGTGCGCTTCCTGGGCGTTCTTGGCCTTGTTCTTGTAGGTGCGGGGGGCGGAGGGCACGTATTCCTTGCCGAAGCGGTCCGCGATCGCGTCACGGCAGGCAGTCACGGCCTCGGGGGCCATGTCGATGCCGTCGGTCCGCATGTAGGTGATGTGACCCGCTTCATAGAGGCGCTGCGCGGTGTTCATCGTCGCCCGCGCCCCCATGGAGAACTTGCGCGACGCCTCCTGCTGCAGCGTCGAGGTCATGAAGGGCGGCGAGGGGTTGCGGGAGGCGGGCTTGGCCTCGACCGATTTCACAGTCAGATCGCGCGAGGTGATGGCCTGCACGGCCATTTCCGCCTGGGTGGCGTTCTCGATCGAGAACTTGTCGAGCTTCTTGCCCGCCAGCAGCGTCAGGCGCGCTTCGTATTCCTGGCCGCGCGGTGTCGTCAGGATGGCCTTCACGCTCCAGTATTCGCGGGCCTTGAAGACCTCGATCTCCATCTCGCGCTCGACGATCAGGCGCAGGCAGACCGATTGCACGCGGCCTGCCGATTTCGCACCGGGCAGTTTGCGCCACAGGACGGGCGACAGGTTGAAGCCCACCAGGTAGTCCAGCGCGCGGCGCGCCAGATAGGCCTCGACCAGCGGTGCGTCGACCTGACGCGGGTTCTTCATCGCCTCGGTGACGGCGGATTTGGTGATCGCGTTGAAGACCACGCGGGACACGGGGGTGTCCTTCTTGATCGCCTTGCGATTGCGCAGCGCTTCCTCGAGGTGCCAGGAAATCGCCTCTCCCTCGCGATCGGGGTCGGTGGCGAGGATCAGCGCATTGTCGTCCTTCAGCGCGTCGGCGATGGCCTTCACATGTTTCTTACTGTCGCTGGCGATTTCCCATTTCATGTCGAAATCGTGGTCCGGATCGACCGATCCGTCCTTCGGCGGCAGGTCGCGGACATGCCCGTAAGAGGCCAGAACGGTGTAGTCGGAACCCAGGTATTTGTTGATTGTCTTGGCCTTGGCCGGGGATTCGACAACGACGACGGGCATAAGGATTCCTTTCGCGACTGGGCCCGACTCTGAGGTCGTGCCTTGGCGGCGGAAGATGTGGGCACTCTGGCCCAGTTGTCAATGGAGGGCAGGATCGGGCGCGCCGCAATGCGGCAACTGCCCTACGGGCAGGAAAATCATGGCAAGCGCAGGATCCGCCCCCCGGGTTGCCTTTCAATCAGGCCTTCCAGCTCCAGTTCGGTCAGGGCGGGGCCGACGTCCTGGGCCGGGGCCTCGATGTCGCGGATCAAGCGATCCTCCTCCATCGGGGAGGGGCCGAGCCGGTCGAGGATCTGCCGGTGCAGCAGGGCGGTTTCATTCAGGCTGCGGCGCGGCGGGGTCGGATCGGGCAGGGGCAGCGCGGACTGGGCGGGGGCCGGGGGGGCGGGCTGGCCAAGCGCCTCAAGCACGTCGGAGGCGCCCCGCACCAGCGTGGCGCCGTCGCGCAGCAACAGGTTGCAGCCCGAGGCGCGGGCATCGAACGGGTGGCCGGGCACCGCCATCACCTCCCGCCCCTGGTCCAGGGCATTGCGCGCGGTGATGAGAGAGCCCGACTTCGCCGCCGCCTCCACCACCACCACGGCACGGGCCAGCCCCGAGATGATGCGGTTGCGCAACGGGAAGTGGCGGGCGGCGGGGGGCTGGCCGATGGGCTGTTCCGACAGGCGCAGGCCGCGCGCGGCGATCCCGGCGGCAAGATCCGCGTTTTCAAGGGGATAAACCGTGTCCACTCCGCCCGCCTGGACGGCGATCGTGCCGGTTTCCAGGCTGGCCTCGTGGACGGCGGCGTCGATGCCGCGCGCCAGCCCCGAGACGGTGACATGCCCGGCCGCGCCCAGGTCGGCGGCCAGCCGGCGCGCCATGCGCAGCGCCAGGGAGGAGGCATTGCGCGCGCCCACCAGTCCGATGGCGGGGCGCCCTAGCAGCGTAAGGTCGCCAAGCGCCCAGAGCAGGGGCGGCGGATCGTCGAGATCCATTAACGATTTGGGATAATCGGGGGCCCCGTGTACCAGAAGCCGCGCGCCCAGACGCTGGCCATCGCGCATCTCCTTCTCCGCCACGGCGGCGGGGCAGGGGCTGTAACTGTCAAGGCCGGCGGCCCGGGCGACCTGCGGCAGGGCCGCAAGGGCCTCTGCCGCAGTACCATGTTCACTGATTAACCTGAAAAAGGTCGCCGTCCCGACACGTCGGGAGCGCAAGAGCCGAAGGCATGCCAGCCGAGCATCTTCCGTGGTGGGTGGGAGTGGGGGGTGAGTGGAAGGATGTGTTCCCACGACCATCATGACTCCGTCTCTTGCAGAATCGACCCTAGGTCGGGGCGGTTAATTAACCGTAAATATCATTCTTAATAACATCTTAATAAATGGGCGGGCAGTCGCGCCAGGGCTGTGCGACTGCCCGCCCAGGATGTCAGGCGGCCGAACCGCCGACGGTCAGCCCGCCGATCAGCACCGTGGGCTGGCCGACGCCCACCGGCACCCACTGGCCGGCCTTGCCGCAGTTGCCCATGCCCGGATCCAGCGCCATGTCGTTGCCAAGCGCGCGGATCTTCTTCATCGCCGTCGGGCCGTCGCCGATCAGGGTGGCGCCCTTCACCGGGGCAACGCGCTTGCCGTTCTTCACCAGATAGGCCTCGGTGCAGGAGAAGACGAACTTGCCGTTGGTGATGTCGACCTGGCCGCCGCCGAAGCCGACCGCGTGGATGCCGTCCTTCATCTCGGCCACGATATCCTCGGGGGAGGCATCGCCGCCCAGCATGTAGGTGTTGGTCATCCGCGGCATCGGCGCATGGGCATAGCTTTCGCGCCGCCCGTTGCCGGTGGGCGCCACGCCCATCAGCCGCGCGTTCTGGCGGTCCTGCATGTAGCCCACCAGGATGCCGTCCTCGATCAGCACGTTGCGCTGCGAGGGCGTGCCCTCGTCGTCGATGGTGATCGAGCCGCGCCGGTCGGGGATCGTGCCGTCATCCAGCACGGTGACGCCCTTCGCGGCGACCTGCTGGCCGATCAGCCCGGAGAACGCCGAGGTGCCCTTGCGGTTGAAGTCGCCTTCAAGGCCATGGCCGACGGCCTCGTGCAGCATGACGCCCGGCCAGCCGTTGCCCAGCACCACGTCCATGATGCCTGCGGGGGCGGGAATCGCCTCCAGGTTCACCAGCGCGACGCGCAGCGCCTCGCGGGCCTTGGCCTGCCAGTCGGCGGCCTCCAGCAGCCCGTCCAGGGCGATTCGCCCGCCCCCCCCGGCGGTGCCGGTCTGGCGCTGGCCCTTGTCCTCGACGATGACCGAGACGTTGACCCGCGTCATCGGACGCACGTCGCGCACGATGCCGCCCTCGGGGCGCAGGATCTCGATCTCCTGGCAGGAGGCGGCGATGGTGGCGCTGACTTGCACCACCCGGGGATCCAGATCGCGGCAGAAGGCGTCGATCTCGCGCAGCGTCTCGACCTTCACCGGGAAGGAATGGCCCGCGATCGGGTCCAGCTCTGCATAGAGGTGGCGGTTGGTGGCGCGCGGCGCGGGGGCCATGATGCCGCCGCCGTCGCCCACCGCCAGCCGCGCGGTGCCCACCGCGCGCTTCAGCGAGGATTCGGAGATCTCGGTCGAATGGGCATAGCCCGCGACCTCGCCCTTCACGGCGCGCAGGCCGAAGCCCTCGGAGGTGTCGTAGGAGGCGGTGCGCACCCGCCCGTCGTCGAAATGCAGCACCTCGCCGCGCTGGCGTTCAAGGAAGAGTTCCCCGTCGTCGGCCCCGGCCACGGCCTCGCGCAGCAGGGCGAGGGCACGGCCCTCGTCCAGCATCGTCTCGAAGGGGCGGAACGGGGTTTCAGGAGCGTTTCCGGTCATTTAGCAGCCATCCTTTCCCGCTATGCGTGTTCTACCCGAAGGTGAAAGTTCAATTTTTTCAACGCTGAAGAGAGGATTCTCTTGATTTGCGCCGAAAAAAGCGGCTGTCATGCCACCATAGCGATTGTTGTCGTCCATCAGAGGATAGGGGCTCGCGCGGGAGGAAACAACGGGAGCCATCCCGTCAGGAGGCGCGCCGGCCGTAACCGATCGGGAGAAGACATGCGACACCTGACGAAACTGGCCGGGCTGGGGCCGGCCTTTCTGGCGATTCCCGCCCGGGCGCAGGACCTGGAGGTCATCGGCAAGCCCGTCCCGGGCGGGATCGGCTTTCAGCCCGCCGCGACCGAGATCGCCCGCGATCTGCACTGGCTTGAGGGGATGATCCTGTGGATCATCGTGGCGGTGGTGATCCTGGTCTGCGCCCTGTTGCTGATCTGCATCCTGCGCTTCAATCGCCGCGCGAACCCGACGCCGCGAAGCTTTACCCACAACGCCCCGCTTGAGGTCACCTGGACCCTGGTGCCGGTGCTGATCCTGCTGTTCATCGGGGCGTTTTCCCTGCCGGTGCTGTTCAAGCAGCAGGTCATTCCGGAAGGCGACATCCACATCAAGGTCACCGGCTACCAATGGTACTGGGGATATGAATATACGGATGCGCAGGCCGACGGATTGGCGTATGAGGGGTTCCTGTTACCCCGGGAGGAACTCGCTTCCTACGGTTACAACGACGATGAATATCTTCTGGCGACCGATACCGCCCTGGTGGTGCCGGTCGGCAAGACCGTGGTCATGACCGTGACCGGCGCCGATGTGATCCATTCCTGGACGGTGCCGGCCTTCGGCGTGAAGCAGGATGCCGTGCCTGGCCGTTTCGCCCAGCTCTGGTTCACCCCGGAGCGCGAGGGGATCTATTTCGGCCAGTGCTCGGAGCTTTGCGGCAAGGATCACGCCTACATGCCGGTCACCGTCAAGGTGGTCGCCCAGGAGACCTACGACGCCTGGCTGGCGGCGAGCAGGGAAGCAGGACGGTTCGTGCCGCTCTCGGAACTGCCCGAAGCCTAGGGCAGTTCCCGCGCCCCCGCCGGGGCGGATAGACGCGGCTTCGCCGGGAGGGGCGGACCGTGGCATGTGAAAGAGACGAGACATGACCGACGCAAGCATTGATCCGCAGGTCCGGGAGGGCGACGCCAGCTTCGGCGATTACCTCGCTCTTCTGAAGCCGCGGGTGATGTCCCTCGTGGTCTTCACCGCCCTTGTGGGGCTGGTGGCGGCCCCGGGCTCCGTGCATCCCTTCATCGCCTTCTGCGCCATCCTGTTCATCGCCGTGGGGGGTGGCGCCTCGGGCGCCCTCAACATGTGGTACGATGCGGATATCGACGCGGTGATGAAACGCACCGCCAAGCGGCCGATCCCGGCGGGCAAGGTCTCGGCCGAAGAGGCGCTGGGGCTGGGGCTGGCGCTCTCGGGGTTCTCCTGCGTGATGCTGGCGCTGGCGACGAACCTGTTCTCGGGGCTGTTCCTGGCCTTCACGATCTTCTTCTACGTCGTCGTCTACACCATGTGGCTGAAGCGCTGGACGCCGCAGAACATCGTCATCGGCGGTGCGGCGGGCGCCTTCCCTCCGATGATCGGCTGGGCCGTGGTGACCGGGAGCGTCAGCCTGGAATCGGTGCTGATGTTCCTGCTGATCTTCATGTGGACGCCGCCGCATTTCTGGGCGCTGGCGCTGTTCATGCGCGGCGATTACGACAAGGCCGGCGTGCCGATGCTGACGGTCACCCATGGCCGCCCGGCCACCCGCCGCCACATCCTGGCCTATACGGTGCTGCTGGTGCCGGTCGCGGTGGGCGCGGCCTTCACCTCGATCGGCGGGCCGATTTACCTGACCGTCGCCGTGGTGCTGAACGCGATGTTCCTCTGGGGCGCCGTGCGCATCTGGAAACGCGACGAGGCCGCTTCGGAGGCGGACAACTACAAGGTGGAGCGCTGGTTCTTCAAGCTGTCGCTGTTCTACACCTTCCTGCATTTCGCCGCGATCATGGCGGAGGCCCTGCTGAAACCTTACGGCCTCGGGGGGTGGTGAATGGGTCTGGCGCATGAACACGAGCTGCACCGCCGCCGCAAAAGCCGCAACATCGGCCTGGGCGGGGTGCTGGCCGGGTTCTGCCTGCTGATCTTCATCCTGACCTTCGTCAAGGTCGAGACCCAGGACATCCGCCTGCCGGCGGGGGCTGCCACGGAGACCGGGGGAAACTGACATGGCCATGGACCGCAAGACGAGGACCGTCTGGCAGATGATCGCGGTGATCGTCGTCATGGGGTCTCTCGCCTGGGCGGCGGTCCCGGCCTACAGTTATTTCTGCGCGGTCACCGGCTTTGGCGGCGTCACCCAGCGGGCCGAGGCCGCGCCCGATCACATGCTGGAGCGGATGATCAAGATCCGCTTCGAGGCGGCGACGGATCGCGACATGGCCTGGAGCTTCCGGCCGGTCCAGCGCGAGATGGCGCTGCACGTGGGCGAGACGGGGCTGGCCTTCTACGAGGCCCACAACCCCACCGACCGCGTGATCGCCGGCCAGGCCAGCTACAACGTGGCGCCCTACGAGGCGGGGGGCTTTTTCACCAAGATCGAATGTTTCTGCTTTACCGAGCAGGTGCTGCAACCCGGCGAGACGGTGCAGATGCCGGTGACCTTCTACGTCGATCCGGCGATGGTCGAGGATCGCGACGCGAAGTACATTTCGTCCATCACGCTGGGATACACATTCTACGAGATCGACCTGCCCGAAGCTTCGGCCCCGGGCGCGTCGGGCGGGCTGAACTGAATGCTCATGAGGGAGGGCCACGCAGATGGCGCATGAGAAGAACCACGACTACCACATCCTGACCCCCTCGGTCTTTCCGTTCCTGACGGCGGTAGGGACCTTCCTGCTGCTCTTCGGGGCGGTGCAGCTGATGACGGAGGGCCGCTTCTGGATCTTCCTCGTCGGGCTGGTGATCGTGATCTACACGATGTTCGGCTGGTGGCGCGACACGGTGCTGGAAAACGCCGCCGGGGACCACACGCCGGTGGTCAAGATCGGCCTGCGCTACGGTTTCATCCTGTTCATCATGTCCGAGGTGATGTTCTTCGGCGCCTGGTTCTGGACCTTCTTCAAACATGCGCTCTATCCGATGGGGCCGGACAGCCCCGCCGTGGACGGGCAGTGGCCGCCCGCCGGGATCGAGACCTTCGATCCCTGGCACCTGCCGCTGATCAACACGCTGATCCTGCTGTGCTCGGGCGCGGCGGCGACCTGGGCGCACCATGCCCTGGTGCACGAGAACAACCGCAAGGATCTTCAGGCCGGGCTGCTGATCGCCATCGTGCTGGGTCTGCTGTTCACCGCCTTCCAGGCCTATGAATACAGCCATGCCGCCTTCGGTTTCGGCGGCAACATCTACGGCGCCACCTTCTTCATGGCGACGGGCTTTCACGGGGCGCATGTGATCATCGGGACGATCTTCCTGCTGGTCTGCCTGCTGCGCGCCCGGGCCGGGCATTTCACCCCCGAGAACCACACCGGCTTTGAGGCCGCGGCCTGGTACTGGCACTTCGTGGATGTCGTCTGGCTGTTCCTCTTCGCCTCGATCTACATCTGGGGGCAGTAGGCGCGGGGGAATGCCGCGCCCTGGCGCGGCAGCCTCCGGCGGGCATATTTGGGGAAAGATGAAACGGGGGCGCGGCAGGAGGAGGCCGGGCCCCCTTTTGCGAAGGGAGGGGGAATGCGGATCTGGAGCGTCCTGGTGCTGGGGCTGGGCGGGGCGGCGATCCTGCTGAGCCTGGGGAGCTGGCAGCTGCGGCGGCTGGCCTGGAAGGAGGATCTGCTGGCGCGGATCGAGACCCGGATCGCCGCCGCGCCGGTCGCGCTGCCGCGCGCGCCCGACCCGGAGCGCGACCGTTACCTGGCGGTTTCCGCCGAGGGGCATTTCACGGGCGCGCCGCTGCGGGTGCAATCGGCACGCGACGGGCAGGGCGCCGGCTGGCGCATCGTGCAGCGCTTCGACACCGCCGGGCGGCGGATCATGGTAGACCGGGGCTTCGTGCCGCAGGGCGCCGAGATCCCGGAAGGCGGCGCGGGGCGGGTCACGGGCAATCTGCTCTGGCCCGACGAGGTGGATGCCATGACCCCGCGCCCCGATCTGGAGGACCGGTTGTTCTACGGGCGCGACGTGTCGGGCATGGCCGACGTGCTGGCGACCGAGCCGGTTCTGCTGGTGCGCCGGGACGGGGCGGGGGGCGGCGGCGTGCTGCGCGCCGCGCCGGTCGGAACGGGGGGAATCCGCAACGATCACAAGGAATATGCCGTGACCTGGTTCGCCCTTGCGGCGGTTTGGCTGGTCATGACCGCCTATCTGTTTTATCGGATGCGGAAACAGGAAAAAGGCGAGACGTCGTGAAGTACATTTCCACCCGGGGGACGGCCCCCGAACTGACCTTCCAGGATGCCATGCTGACGGGCCTGGCGCGGGACGGTGGCCTTTATGTGCCTGCCGAGATCCCCACGCTGTCGGCGGAGGAAATCCGCGCCCTGGGCGGCCTCTCCTACGAGGAAACCTGCTTTCGCGTGATGTGGCCCTTCCTGGGCGGCACCTTCACTGAAGAGGAATTCCGCGGCTGCATCGCGCGCGCCTATGCGGGCTTCGGCCATGCCGCCCGCGCGCCCCTCGTGCAGCTGGCCCCGAACCATTTCCTGCTGGAGCTGTTCCACGGCCCGACCCTGGCCTTCAAGGACTTCGCCATGCAGCTGATCGGCCAGCTGTTCCAGTGCGCCCTGTCCAAGACCGGCCAGAAGATCACCATCGTCGGCGCCACCTCGGGCGACACCGGCTCGGCCGCGATCGAGGCGTTCCGGGGCCTCGACAATGTCGATGTGTTCATCCTGTTCCCCCATGGCCGGGTCAGCGACGTGCAGCGCCGCCAGATGACCACGCCCGAGGATGCGAACGTGCACGCCCTGGCCGTCGATGGCGATTTCGACACCTGCCAGGCCCGCGTGAAGGACATGTTCAACGATTTCGCCTTCCGCGATGAGGTCGGTCTTGCCGGCGTCAACTCGATCAACTGGGCGCGGGTGCTGGCTCAGGTCGTCTACTACTTCACCTCTGCCGTGTCGCTTGGCGCGCCGGACCGCGAGATCAGCTTTACCGTGCCCACCGGCAACTTCGGCGACATCTTCGCGGGCTACATCGCAAAGAAGATGGGCCTGCCGATCGGCAAGCTGGTGGTCGCGACCAACCAGAACGACATCCTGCACCGCTGCCTGACCACCGGCGAATACAAGCCCGACGGCGTCGTCCCCTCGATCAGCCCGTCGATGGACATCCAGGTCAGCTCCAACTTCGAACGCGCGCTGTTCGATGCTCTGGGCCGGGACGGCAAGGCCGTGGCCCAGCTGATGGACGAGCTGAAGGCGGGCGGTTTCACCGTGCCCCAGGGCGCGCTTCAGGCGCTGCAGGAGCTGTTCACCTCGGGGCGCTGCTCGGAAGAGGAAACCCGGGCCACCATCGCCCGGCTGCGCGAGACCACCGGAGAGCTGCTCTGCCCGCATTCCGCCGTGGCCGTGAAGGTCGCGGAAGAGCTGCGCGATCCCGCCACCCCGATGATCACCCTGGCCACCGCCCATCCGGCGAAGTTCCCCGATGCGGTGGAAGCGGCCAGCGGCATCCGTCCGGGCCTGCCGCCGCGCATGGCGGATCTGTTCGACAAGGAGGAACGCGTGACCCGCGTCGCCGATGACCTTGCCGCCATCGAGGCGCTGGTCCGTGACCGGAGGCGCGCATGAGTGTTCAGCTGACGACCCTGAAGAACGGCTTCCGCATCGTTTCGGAAACCATGCCGGGGCTGCAATCGGCCTCGATCGGGATCTGGGTGGGCGCCGGTGGCCGCCACGAACGCCCCGAGCAGAACGGCATTGCCCACTTCCTTGAACACATGGCGTTCAAGGGCACCAACACTCGCAATGCGCTCCAGATCGCCGAGGTGATCGAGGACGTGGGCGGCTACATCAACGCCTATACCTCGCGCGAGGTGACGGCCTATTACGCCCGCGTGCTGCAGGCCGATGTGCCGCTGGCGCTCGAGGTCATCGCCGACATCCTGCGCGACAGCATCTTCGATGCCCGCGAGATCGAGATGGAGCGCGGCGTGATCCTGTCCGAAATCGGCCAGGCGCTGGATACGCCCGACGACATCATCTTCGACTGGCTGCAGGAGCAGGCCTACCCGGGTCAGCCCCTGGGCCGCACCATCCTGGGCCCGGAAGAACGCGTGCGCGCCTTCACCCGCGAGGATCTCTCGGGCTTCGTGGCCGAACATTACGGCCCCGGCCAGATGATCCTCTCGGCGGCAGGGGCGGTTGATCACGACCAGATCGTCGCGCTGGCCGAAAAGCTGTTCGGGGACATGGTGGCGCGCGGCCAGCCCGATCTGGTGCCCGCCCGCTTCGTCGGCGGCGACCTGCGCAAGGTGAAGAAGCTGGAACAGGCCCATGTGACCTTCGGCTTCGAAAGCCCCGACTACCGCCACCCCGATGCCTATGCGGCGCAGATCTATGCCGGGGTGCTGGGCGGGGGCATGTCCTCGCGGCTGTTCCAGGAGGCGCGGGAAAAGCGCGGCCTGTGCTACACGATCTTTGCCCAGGCCGGGGCCTATGCCGACAGCGGCATGACCACGATCTATGCCGGCACCTCCGGCGACAAGGTCGCCGAGCTCTCCGAGCTGGTGCTGGACGAGATGAAGCGCGCCGCCGATGGCCTGACCCAGGCCGAGACCGACCGCGCCCGGGCCCAGATGAAGGCCGGGATGCTGATGGGCCTCGAGGGTTGCTCGGCCCGCGCCGAACGCCTGGCCCGCATGATCGAGATCTGGGGCCGTGTGCCCGACCTCTCCGAGGTGGTCGAGCGGATCGACGCGGTGACCCCCGAGGATCTGCGCCGCCACGCCGAGGCAATGGCGGTGCAGGCCAAGATGGCCCTGGCCCTCTACGGACCGGTGAAGGGCGCCCCCGCCTATGCCGGCCTTCAGGCGCGCCGGGCTGCCTGATGCTGCGCGGCAGGCGCAAGGTCCAGATCGAGACCGAACGGCTGACCCTGCGTCCGCCGAGCCATTCGGATTTCCGGCCCTGGACCGGCCTGCGCGATGACAGCCGCGATTTCCTGACGCCCTGGGAACCCACCTGGGCGTCAGACCACCTCACGCGGCGCAGCTTCACCAACCGCGTCTACTGGGCACAGCGCTCGATCTCCGGGGGCACGGCACTGCCGCTGTTCCTGATCCGGCGCGAGGACCAGATCCTGCTGGGGGCGATCACCCTCGACAATATCCGCCGCGGCCCCTCGCTCTCGGGGACGCTGGGCTACTGGATCGGCGAACGCTACGCCCGCCAGGGCTACATGCGCGAGGCGATCGAGGCGGTGGTGCACCACGCCTTCCACCGCATGGACCTCTCGCGCATCGAGGCCGCCTGCCTGCCGGAAAACACCCCCTCGCGCCGGCTGCTGGAAAGCTGCGGCTTCAAGTACGAGGGCGTGGCCCAGAGCTATCTCCAGATCAATGGCCGCTGGCGCACCCATGTGCTCTATGCGGCGCTGCGCCTGGATCGGCGCGGGCGCACCGACGCCGGGATCAGCTGAGAGAGCTGCCCTTGGGTCAATTTTCGGGCAGGGGTCCGGTTTCGGCCCGCCGAAGGCGGCACTGCGCCGCCGGGCGCCCGCCTGACGTGCTAGGCTGACGGCGGAGGTGCCCCATGATCCGTTCCGCCTGCCTTGCCCTTGCCGCCCTGCTGCCGATCCCGCTTCAGGCGCAGACAGGGGCCCCGGTCAGCCACTGCATCGCCATTGCCCAGGCGCTGCCGGGGGCCAGCCTCGTCCACAGGGCGGCCTACAGCGATCCGGTGCCCGATTACAGCGTGCGACTGCGCTACCTGACCCATTCCGCCTACCTGATCCAGAGCGCCGGCGGCGTCTCTGCGGTCACGGATTATCCGGGCTATCTCGGCAGTGCCGCCTTCCTGCCCGACATCGTGACGATGAACCACGCCCATGGCACCCATTTCACCGCCCATCCCGATCCCGCGATCCCCCATGTGCTGCGCGGCTGGTCCGAAACCTTCGGTCAGCCCGCAGATCACCTGCGCCAGGTCGGCGACATGCTGGTGCGCAATGTTTCGACCGACATCCGCGCGGGCGGCGGGGTAGAGGAAAACGGCAATTCGATCTTCATCTTCGAGGTCGAAGGCCTCTGCATCGGCCACCTTGGCCACCTGCATCACGAACCCAATGACGCGCAATATGCCGCCATCGGGCGGCTCGATGTGGTGATGGTGCCGGTGGATGGCGGCATGACCCTCGACACCGACTCGATGGTGCGGGTGGTGGAGCGGCTGCGCAGTTCGCTGGTACTGCCGATGCACTGGTTCTCGGGGGCCAGCCTCCAGGCCTTCCTGGAACGGGTCTCCGACAGTTTCGCAATCTCCCGCCCGGGCCTCAGCGAGGTCACGCTGTCGCTGCGCGACCTGCCCGCGCGCCCGACCATCCTGGTGCTGGAGCCCCGGACCCTGTCGGATCCTGACTGAGCCTCATTTTCTTGTTTGAAATACCTCGGGGGTGAATTGCGCCTCCGGCGCAAGAGGGGGCAGAGCCCCCATGCCCCGGGCCTATCCCTCGACCCGCGGCTGTCGGGTCAGCTCGGCCCTCAGGGCATCGACCAGGTCCTCGTGCGGTTGGCCGGCATCGATGGCCAGCCGGCGCAACCCGAACTGCACATGGGCCATTTCGCGGTAGTAGCGGGCATAGGCAAAGTTTGTGGCCGCGCCGGCGGCGGCCCCCAGCAGCGGCACCATCTGGGTCGCCAGCTTGCGGCCAAGCGCGGCGGCCAGCTTCGGCGCGACGCTGCCCAGCATGGCGTTCAGCGCCGGCCCGGTCAGCGTCATCCGGGCGGTCAGGAAGCCGGTGTCGGCGCCGTCGTCCCCCGAGAGCGGCCCGGCGGCGGCCAGCACCTGGATCGAATCGAACTGCACGTTCGCGGCCTTCGGGTCGAAGCCGTATTCTGCCGCCACCCCCTGCACGCTGCGCAGCAGCATCGTCGTGGTGACCGGCAGCTCGGCCAGCGCCGAGGGCAGGCCGCCCAGCCCGCCGGCGGCGCCGAGCCCGGTGGTCACCACCCGGTCCACCCAGCCCGGCTGGTCCTTCACCATGTCGCGGGAGCGTTCGGCGGCCCGCACCGCGCTCAGCAGGGCCTGTTCGGTGGCCTGGCCCAGCCGGTTGCGCACCTTCGGCGGCAGCCGCTCCAGCAGCCCCTCGGCGCGGTTGCCCAGCATGTTGAGGACGCGGATGCCGGCCCCGGAGGCCTCCCGGTAGCGGGTGGCCAGGGCGGCGATTTCGGCGGCGACCTCGGTGTCGGTCAGCGGGGTGATGCGGGCGGGGGGGAAGACCCGGATGTCGATCTCTGCCATGGGGCAAAGATGGGGCCGGGAAGGGGCGAAGGGAAGGGGGCTCTGCCCCCTCTTGCGCCGGAGGCGCAATTCACCCCCGAGGTATTTGGAACAAGAAAATGGGGATCAGTCGGCGCGGGTGACCTGGCCGCGGATGCCGTGCCAGCCATCAAGGATCAGTGCGCGACCGAGGATCCGGTCGGGGTTGGTGGGGGGGGGCATCTCGACGCCGTCGAGATGTTCGAAGCCGAAGCGCGAATAGTAGGGGTAGTCGCCCACCAGCAGCGCCCGGGTCCAGCCCTGGGCGGCGGCCTCGTCGAGGGAGGAATGGATCAGCAGGGCGCCCAGCCCCTCGCCCTGGTGGGTCGGGTGCACGGCCACGGGCCCCAGAAGCAGCGTGCGGTGGCGACCGACCAGCACCGGCCAGTAGCGGATCGCCCCGGCAATGGAGCCGTCCTGGTTGCGCGCCACCAGGCAGAGACCACGGACCGGCTCGACACCGTCGCGCAGCCTGTAGGAGCTGAGGGCGGTGCGCCCGGGGGCGAAACAGAGGTCATAGAGGGCTTCGACTTCCCACAGATCCTCTTTCGTTTCCGGCGCAAGGGTGAACATCTCTGGCGTCGTCTCTCTTTCAGTGCTGGAAAGGCAGGTAGCACGGGTTTACCCAAGCTTCAAACCGAAGGAGGCAAGTCATGTACTATCGTCCGGCCGAAGGCCATCCGCTGCCGCATAATCCGCTGAAGGCCATCGTGTCTCCGCGGCCGATCGGCTGGATTTCGACCCGGGGACGGCTGGGCGACAACCTGGCGCCCTATTCCTTCTTCAACATGGTGGCCGACACGCCGCCCCAGGTGATGTTCGCCTCCATGGGAGCGAAGCCCGACCGGGCGGTGTCGAAGGACAGTTTTTCCCAGGCGCGGGAAAGCGGCGTCTTCTGTGCCAACCTGGTGTCGCGGTCGCTGCTGAAGGAGATGAACATATCCACCGGGGCCCTGCCGGCGGGCGAGGACGAATTCGTCGCCGCCGGGCTGGAAAAGGCCGAATGCCAGGAGATCGACTGTCCGCGGGTGGCCGCAGCGCCGGCCAGTCTGGAGTGCCGGGTGCTGCATGTGCTGAGCCTTGCGGGAGAGAACAACCACATGATCATCGGCGAGGTGGTGGGGGTGCATATCCATCCCGACATGCTGGTCGATGGGCGCTATGACGTCACGAAGGTGCAGGCGATGTCGCGGCTGGGCTATCGCGACTATGCCGCCGTGACCGAGGTCTTCGAACTGCTGCGCCCGGGTCAGACGTAAGCGCGTCAGCAGGAAAGGACCGGCCCCGGGGGCCGGTCCGTGCCCGGCTCAGCTGCCGGTGCGCACCTTGTAGTCCACCGCCAGGCCGTAGCCCGGATCGTTGTCGCTTTCGACCACCAGGCTGCCGGCCCGGGTCAGCAGGCGGTGGCAGTCGGGGCTGAGGTGGCGCAGCTGCAGCTCCTTGCCGGCGGCCTGGTATTTCTCTGCCAGGCTCTCGATCGCCTGCAGCGCCGACTGATCGACCACCCGGCTGTCGTCGAAATCGACGATCACGCGCTCGGGGTCCTCGTTCACGCGGAACAGCTCGGCGAAGCCATCGGTGGAGCCGAAGAACAGCGGCCCGTGGATCTTGTAGATCTTCGCGCCGCTCTCGTCCGTCTCGGTCGAGGCATGGATGCGGCGGGCGTTGTTCCAGGCATAGGCCAGCGCCGAGATGATCACCCCGATGACCACGGCAGTGGCCAGGTCCGTCAGCACCGTCACCACGGTGACGATGACGATCACGGCGGCGTCCATGCGCGGCGCCTTGGCCATGATCTTGAACGAGTTCCAGGCGAAGGTCTCGATCACCACGATCAGCATGACGCCGACCAGGGCGGCCAGGGGGATCAGCTCGATCAGCTGCGAGGCCACGAGGATGTAGGACAGCACGAAGAGCGCCGCGACCACCCCGGCAATCCGGGTGCGCCCGCCGGAGCGGATGTTGATCATCGACTGGCCGATCATGGCGCAGCCGCCCATGCCGGTGAAGGCGCCGGCGAAGATGTTGGCGGTGCCCTGGGCGACGCAGTCCTGGCTGGCGCCGCCGCGCTGGCCGGTGATCTCTCCGACCAGGTTGAGGGTCAGCAGGCTTTCGATCAGGCCGACGGCGGCCATGATGACGGCATAGGGCAGGATGATCTTCAGCGTCTCGAAGGTGAAGGGCACCATCGGCACGTGGAAGGAGGGCAGCACGCCCTTCAGATGCGCCATGTCGCCCACATCGGGCACGTTCAGCCCGAAGATCAGCACCAGGGCGGCGGTGACGATGATCGCGGCCAGCGGCGCCGGCACCAGCTTGGTCAGGCGCGGCATCAGGTGGGTCACCCCCATGGTCAGCACCACGAGGCCGATCATGATCCACAGCGTCGGGCCGGTGATCCATTGCGTCGGGCCCGGATCATGGGCGGTGCCGGGCAGGTGGAACTGCTCCAGCTGGGCCATCAGGATGATGATCGCCAGGCCGTTGACGAAGCCCAGCATCACCGGATGGGGCACCAGCCTGATGAACTTGCCCCATCGCATCAGCCCGACGAAGATCTGAATGATCCCGGCCAGGATCACCGTGGCAAAGAGGTATTCGATACCGTATTTTGCCACCAGCGACACCAGCACCACGGCGGTCGATCCCGCCGCCCCCGAGATCACGCCGGGCCGCCCGCCCAGGATCGCGGTGATCAGGCACAGGAAAACCGCGCCGTAGAGGCCGTTCACCGGGTTCACCCCCAGCACGAAGGCGAAGGCCACCACCTCGGGCACCAGCGCGAGCGAGGTGGTCAGCCCGGCCAGGAACTCGATCCGCAGCCGGTCAAGCGACATCCCCTCGGTCGGAGAGATCCGCAGGTCGGGCAGGGTGATGCGCTTGGCGAATGCTCCGAATTCGTTCTTCGGCATATGGCTCTCTTCCCGGTTCTGTCGTCAGTTTCGAATGTGTCAGCGCCCCGGTTAGCGGCTTTGGCCCCCTGCGACAAGCTTGCGGGCGCCTGCGGGGCCCCAAAGGCGGGCCCGGGGCTGCGCTTGCAGCGCTCTGCGGCAGGGGGCAGGATGGCGCGCAATGAGACGCACACAGGGGATGGCGCATGGCAGAGGCGATGCTGGCGGTGATCGGGGGCTCGGGCCTCTACGGGATCGACGGTCTGGAAGAGGCCCGGTGGCAGGAGGTCGACACGCCCTGGGGCGCGCCCTCGGATGCGGTGCTGACAGGGCGCTTCGAGGGGCGACCCATCGCCTTCCTGCCGCGCCATGGTCGCGGCCATGTCCATGCCCCGACCGACATCCCCTACCGCGCCAATATCGACGCGCTGAAACGGCTGGGGGCGACGCATGTGGTCTCGCTCTCGGCCTGCGGATCATTCCGGGAAGAGATGGCGCCGGGGGATTTCGTCCTTGTCGACCAGTTCATCGACCGCACCGTGAACCGTGAGAAAAGCTTCTTCTCCTCGGGCTGCGTGGCGCATGTCTCGATGGCGCATCCGGTCTGCGACGTGCTGGCGGTGCTGGCGGCGCAGGCGGCGCGGCAGGCGGGCGTCACCGTGCACGAGGGCGGCACCTATCTGGCGATGGAGGGGCCGCAGTTCTCCAGCCTCGCGGAAAGCCGGATGTACCGCGAAAGCTGGGGGGCGGACGTGATCGGCATGACCAACATGCCCGAGGCCAAGCTCGCCCGTGAGGCCGAGCTGCACTATGCCACCGTCGCCATGGTCACTGATTACGACAGCTGGCATCCCGACCACGGGGCAGTGGACATCAAGGTGATCGGCCAGGTGCTGCGCGCGAACGGCGATCATGCCCGCACCACGGTCGCCAATCTGGCCAGGCTGCTGCCCCGGGCAGGGGCCTGCAAGGCGGGCTGCGACCATGCGCTTGATCACGCGATCATGACGGCCCCCGAGCGGCGCGACCCCGCGCTTCTGGCCCGGCTCGACGCGGTGGCGGGGCGGGTTCTGCGCTGACCCGGGGGTGCGCTTGCCTTGACGCCGCGCTTGCGGCATCAGGGCCGGGTTTTGCCTCAAGGAGCGTCTCATGAAGACCGTCAAGGACTACATTCGCACCATTCCGGATTTCCCGCATGCGGGGATCCAGTTCCGTGACGTGACGACCCTGTTCGCCGATCCGCGCGGGCTGCGGCTGGCCATCGACCAGCTGCTCGATCCCTTCGTCGGGCAGCGCATCGACAAGGTGGTGGGACTTGAGGCGCGCGGCTTCATCCTGGGCGGCGCGATCGCGCACCAGCTGTCCATCGGATTCGTGCCGGTGCGCAAGAAGGGCAAGCTGCCGGGTGCGGTGATCGGTGAGAGCTACACGCTGGAATATGGCGCCGCCGAGGTCGAGATCCACGACGATGCCATCGCCCCGGGCGAGCGCGTGCTGATCGTCGATGACCTTCTGGCCACCGGCGGCACGGCAGAGGCCGGCATCAAGCTGGTGCGGCGTCTGGGGGGCGAAATCGCCGGCTGCGCCTTCGTCATCGACCTGCCAGAGCTCGGTGGCCGCAAGCGCCTGGCGGACATGGGCATGAACGTCCACGCCCTCTGCGCCTTCGAAGGCGCCTGAGCAATGACGTGGCCGCCGCCCCCTGCGGAGGCGGCGGCCACGGCCTCCGGCGGGGATATTTTCGGCCAGATGAAAGAGCCACGCGCTTCCTGTCATCTGGCCGAAAATATCCCGGGGGAGTCTCCGAAGGAGACGGGGGCAGCGCCCCCTTGCCGCGATTTCAGTCCATCAGGGCGCCGGGGTTGAGGATGCCCCGCGGATCGAAAAGCGCCTTGATGCCGCGCATCATCTCCAGCTTCAGCGGATCCGCGTAGCGGGCGAGGTCATCGACCTTCAGGCGACCGACGCCGTGTTCGGCGCTGAAGGCGCCGCCATGGGCCTGGACCAGGTCGTGGATCAGGCGCATGAACTCGGCCTTGCGGGGCATGTAGGCATCGCGCTTCTCGCCCCGGGGCGGGAAGACGTTGTAATGCAGGTTGCCATCGCCCAGGTGGCCGAAGCAGTTCAGCCGGAACGGCCCGAGTTCGGCAAGCTTTGCGCGGCCCTCCTCGATGAAGGCGGGGATCTCCGAGAGCGGCAGCGAGACATCGTGGGAGGAGATCGCGCCGGTCAGGCGGTTTCCCTCCGGGATCGTTTCGCGCATGGTCCAGAGCTCGGCCGCCTGGGCCTCGCTCTGGGCGATGATCCCGTCGGAGGCCAGCCCTGCCTCCAGGCCGGCCGCGAAGATCTCTTCCAGCAGAGCCTGGGGATCGACGCGGGCCGGCGTGCCCAGTTCCGTCAGCACCATCCACTCCGGCGTCGGATCGTAGGGGCGGCGGATATCGGGAAGCTCGTCCTTGAGGAATTCCAGCCCCTGACCGGAGATCAGCTCGAACCCGGTGATGGTCTCTCCGGCGATGTCGCGGGCGCAGGCCAGCAGTTTCAGCGCCGCCGCCGGCGAGGGTACCACCATCAGCGCGGTCGCATTGCGGGCGGGGCGGGGGAAGAGCTTCATCGCCGCCCCGGTGATCACCCCCAGCGTGCCCTCGGATCCCACCATCAGGTCGCGCAGGTCGTAGCCGGTGTTGTCCTTCCGGAGCCGCTTCAGCAGGTCCATCACCCGACCGTCGGCCATCACCACCTCGAGCCCGAGGCAGAGATCGCGCGTGGTGCCGTAGCGCAGCACGTTCAGCCCGCCCGCATTGGTCGCAAGGCTGCCGCCGATGCGGGCCGAGCCCTGGGCCCCGAAACTGAGCGGGAAGACCCGGTTTGCTTCGGTGGCAGCGCGGTGCAGATCCTCGACCAGCACGCCCGCGTCGGTGACGATGACGTTTTCCTCGGGCAGGACGCGGCGGATGCGGTTCATCCGTTCCAGCGACAGAACCACCGGGGCGGGGCCCTCGGGCATGACCTGGCCGCCGACCAGACCGGTGCCGCCGCCATAGGGCACCACCGGCACCCGGGCGGCGTGACAGGCCCGCATCACCACCGAGACCTCTGCCGTATCGGCAGGGGCCACGACCACGCCCGCCTGGGCCTTCCAGGTGCCGCGGGGCTCCCTCAGGTAGGGGGCGGGATCGTCGCGGAAGGCCTTTTCGGGCAGCAGGCTGCGCAGATGGGCGACGAAGGCGTCATCCGCCGGGAACAGGTCTTGCATGGCAGGTCTCAGGTTGTGCTGCGCAGGTGGTCCAGGACGGCGCGGCGCACCGATTGTTCGCCGCGTTCGGAGGCCTCGTCGATCACCGCGCGCAGCTGGGCCAGATCGGTGCGCAGCAGCAGCGATTTCACCGGCCCGATCGAGGCCGGGCGCATCGAGAGCGCGCGCAGGCCCATGGCCGCCAGGCAGACGGCCTCCAGCGGGCGCCCGGCATCCTCGCCGCAGAAGGACAGCGGCGTGCCGGTCTCGGCGCAACGCTCGACGATATTGGTCAGGAAGCTCAGGAAGCTGACGTTCAGCGTGTCGTAGCGGCGGCGCACGCGCTCGTTCTCGCGGTCGGCGGCGAAGAAGAACTGCTTGAGGTCGTTGCCGCCGATCGACAGGAAGTCGACCTCCTGGAAGAAGCGCTTCGGCGCGAAGGCCAGCGACGGGGTTTCCAGCATGGCGCCGACCTCAAGAGAGGAGGGGACCGGATGGCCGAGGATGCGCTCGCGCTCCATCGCCTTGTCCATTTCGGCGCGGGCGGCCTGGTATTCCTCGTACTGGGCGACGAAGGGGAACATCACCGAGAGCGGACGGCCATCGGCGGCACGTATCAGCGCCTGGAGCTGCATCCGCAGCACCCCCGGCTTGTCCAGCCCGACCCGGATCGCCCGCCAGCCAAGCGCCGGGTTGGGCTCATCATTGGGCTTCATGTAGCTCAGCACCTTGTCCGAGCCGATGTCGAGGGTGCGGAACACCACGCGCTTGCCCTTGGCCGAGTTCAGCACATGGGCATAGAGGCTGGACAGCTCCGAGCGCTTGGGCATCTGGTTGCGCACCAGGAACTGCAGCTCGGTGCGGAACAGGCCGACGCCCTCGGCGCCGGAATTCTCAAGGCTGGGCAGGTCGGCCATCAGGCCGGCGTTCATCGTCAGCGTCATCCGCGTGCCGCAGGTGGTGATCGCGGGCACGTCGCGGATCGAGGCGTAGCGTTCCTGCGCCTTGGCCTGCATGGCGATCTTGTCGCGGAAGGCGTTCGAGACGGTCTCTTCGGGGCGCAGATGGGCGATGCCCTGATCGCCGTCGACCATGATGTAGTCGCCGTTCAGCGCCTCGGTGGTGATGTCCTTGGCATGGACCACCAGCGGGATCGCCAGGGCGCGCGCCACCACGGCGGCATGGCTGCCGACCGAGCCCTGTTCCAGCACGATGCCGCGCAGCGAACGACCGTAGTCCAGCAGTTCCGCCGGGCCGATATTGCGGGCGACCAGGATCGGATCGGCCGGCATCTCGGCGCCGGTTTCCTTGCCCTGACCGGTCAGGATGCGCAGCAGCCGGTTCGACAGGTCGTCGAGATCGTGCAGCCGTTCGCGCAGGTAGCTGTCGGTGGCGCTGGCCAGCCGGGCCCGGGCTGCGGTCTGTTCCTTCTCGACCGCCGCCTCGGCCGAAAGGCCGCGGGTGATGTCGGCTTGCATCCGGCGCATCCAGCCCTTGGAATTGGCGAACATCCGGTAGGCTTCCAGCACCTCAAGCTGCTCGGCATCGCCGGCCTGGGCCCCCGCCAGCATCCGGTCGACGCCGACGCGCAGCTGCTCGACCGCCTCGTGCAGGCGGGCGTTCTCGCGCTCGGGGTCGTCGGCGATCGGATTGGTGATGACGACGCGGGGCTCGTGCAGCCAGACGTGGCCCTCGGCGGCGCCCTCCTGGCCGCAGGTACCGCGGAACATCACCGGCTTGGTGTGGCGCTTGGTCAGCGCGGCGCTGTCGCCGATGAAGGCGCCCAGCTCGGCCATCTCGGCCAGCACCATGGCGACGACCTCGAGGGCGTAGATCTCGTCCTCGGAATACTTGCGGGCTTCCTTGGACTGCACCACCAGCACGCCCAGGGTTTCCCCCAGCCGCTGGATCGGCACGCCCGCGAAGGAGGAATAGATCTCTTCGCCGGTCTCGGGCATGTAGCGAAAGCCGGTTTCCTGCGGGGCGTCGGCGGTGTTCACCAGCTTGCCGGTGCGCGCCACGCGGCCCACCAGGCCCTCGCCCAGGCGCATCCGGGTCTTGTGCACTGCCTCGGGCTTCAGGCCCTCAGTCGCGCAAAGCTCCAGCGTTTCGGGATCGCGGAACAGGTAGACCGAGCAGACCTCGGTCCGCATCGATCCGGCGATCAGCCGGGTGATCTTGTCCAGCCGCGCCTGTCCAAGCGCGTCCTCCGCCATGACTTCGCGCAGGCGGCCCAGCATCTGCCGACTGTCGGTCTGGAAGTCTTCGGTCATATCTTGGGCTGCCCCTCGCCTCCGGGTCCGGGGTGAATAGACCACAGAGTACCTGAAAGCGAAATGGGCAAATCATGCCGCAGGTGCGAAACCGCCCAGTATTGCTGAAAATTACAGAATGTTTTCAGTATATTGAAAGTTGAATGACAGGCGGGATCCTGTCCCCGCCGCACATCGTGCAAGAAAAAGGCGCGCCCCGGAGGGACGCGCCGCATTTGTTAGCGCTGCCGGGAAGTCCCTCAGGCGGCCTTGTCCAGGTCGAAGGCGTCGTGCAGGGCCTGCACGGCCAGTTCCAGGTACTTGCGCTCGACCAGGACGGAGATCTTGATCTCCGAGGTGGCGATGACCTTGATGTTGATGCCCTCGTCCGAGAGGACCTTGAACATCTTCGCGGCAACGCCGGACTGCGAGCGCATCCCGATGCCCACGGCCGAGACCTTGCAGACCTCGGTGTCCGCGACCAGCTCGTCGAACTCGATCAGGCCGGCGGTCTTGGCGTCGAACAGCGCCTTCTCGGCGCGCTTCACCTGGTCGATGGGGCAGGAGAAGGTCATGTCCGTCACGCCCTTCTCGGAGACGTTCTGGATGATCATGTCGACGTTGACGCCGGCTTCGGAGAGCGGCCCGAAGATCGCGGCCGCCACGCCGGGCTTGTCGACGATGGTCACGAGGGTCATCTTCGCTTCCTCGCGCGAGAAGGCGATGCCGTTGACGACGTTGGATTCCATGATGTCCTCCTCGGCACAGACCAGGGTGCCTGCGGTATCGGATTGTTCCTCGAAGCTCGAGAGAACGCGAAGCTTGACGTTGTAGCGCATGGCCAGCTCGACCGAGCGGGTCTGCAGGACCTTGGCGCCCAGCGAGGCGAGCTCCAGCATCTCCTCGAAGGCGATGCGGTCGAGCTTGCGGGCCTTCTGGCAGACGCGCGGGTCGGTGGTGTAGACGCCGTCGACATCGGTGTAGATGTCGCAGCGTTCCGCCTCGAAGGCGGCGGCGAAGGCCACGGCCGTCGTATCGGAGCCACCCCGGCCCAGCGTGGTGATCCGCCCCTCGGGCGAAATCCCCTGGAAGCCCGCGACCACCGCAACCTTCATGCCCTCGCCGAACTTGGCCATGATGTTGTCGGTCGGGATCTCTTCGATCCGGGCCTGGGAATGGGCAGAGTTGGTCTTCAGCGGCACCTGCCAGCCCTGCCAGGAGCGGGCGGGAATATCCATCTCCTGAAGGGTGAGGGCCATCAGACCTGCGGTGACGTTTTCACCCGAGCTAACGACGGCGTCGTATTCGCGCGCGTCGTACATGGGCGAGGTCTCGTTGACCCAGCCCACCAGCTCGTTCGTCTTGCCGGACATGGCAGAGACGATGACGATGACGTCATAGCCCTTGGCAACTTCCACGCCGACGCGCTTGGCCGCGCGACGGATACGGTCGAGGTTGGCGACGGATGTGCCGCCGAATTTCATCACGAGAACAGGCATGTCAGGTTATTGGCCCCGTCCTTTCAGGCAAAGTCGGCGTGGTTTACGCGCGGAACGCGTGCTGCGCAAGGCGAGAAAGCGGGCGCGGGCCCTGTTTCGACAAGGCTGCGCGGCCCGTTGCCGGAAAGCTCAGAAGGCGACGGGGTCGCCTTCCCAGGTCTCGAAGACGCCCGTGGTCTCGGGCGAGAGGTGGTCCATGCGGGCGATCAGGCCGCGGGCGCTGTCCGCGGGGCGCAGGGAGGCGCGCGGCCCGCCCAGATCGGTGCGCACCCAGCCCGGGTGATAGATGCCGACGGCGATGCCCGCGTCCTCCAGGTCGGCGGCCAGGTTGCGCCCGAGGCTGACCAGCGCTGCCTTGGAGGCCCGGTAGGCATAGGCCCCGCCCGAGGCATGTTCGTGGCTGGCCATGGCCGAGGCGATCAGCCCGATCCGGGCGCCGGGTGCGGCGCGCAGGTTGGGCAGCAGCGCCTGCACGCAGAGGAAGGCGCCGGTGACGTTGACGGCAAAGCTTTTCGCCCAGACCTCGGGGGCAAAGCCGCTCTCCAGCGGGTCGTGCCGCGCCAGGCTGACGCCGGCGTTGCAGATCAGCCGGTCGAGGGGCGCGCCATCCAGGGCGGCGGCCATGTCCCGGATCTGGTCGGGGTCTGTCACGTCGAGGCGGATCAGCCCGTCGTGATCGCCGGTGGCGGTGCCGGTCACCCGGTCGCCGCGTGCCGCGTGCTGGCGGGCCAGTTCCGCACCGATTCCGCGGCTGGCTCCGGTGATCAGCACATGCATGATGGGCCCCTCAGTTGGTTTTCCGCCCGGCAGAGAAGGGCAGCGGCAGCACCGGCACGCCGTCCTCGATCAGGGCGCGGGCCTCCTCGGGGCGGGCTTCGCCGTAGATCGGACGATCAGGCTTCTCGCCTTCGTGGATGGCGCGGGCTTCCTTCGCGAAGTTGCCACCGACATAGGTGGCGCTTTCCTCGACCTTGCGGCGCAGCTCTGCGATGGCTTGTTCGGCCTCGCTGGCGGGCTTGGACAGCGGCTTGTCGCGGCCGGTCTGCACGCGGGGCGCCATCAGTGCCTTCTCGACAGAGGGGCTGCCGCAGACGGAACAGCTGACCATTCCGGCGGCAAGAAGCTTGTCGAAAGCCTCGGAGGACTGGAACCAGCTTTCGAAGCTGTGTCCCTGGTCGCATTTCAGGGCAAAGTGAATCATCTCGGTCCCGGTCACAGAACTGACACACTGACATAAGCACGCGGTGCGCGGATGCAAGGTGTCGCCGGGGCGGCGGGTCAGAAATGCAGGCCCGAGGGATCGAAGCGCTTCAGCAGCCGCGCCAGGTCGGGTTCCTCGACCCGGCTGGCGGCCTTCTTGCGGCTGACCCAGTCGCGCTTGCGCTGGCCGGCCTCCCGGTAGTCCTGCAGCAGGGCATGGACCCGCACCGGGTAGACCATCGCCATGCAGGGCAGCGACTGCCCGTCGCTCAGCTTCTTGGTGTAGCTGTAGTAGCCGACCGGATGCGGGCTGACGCGCCCGACCACGCCGGCTTCCTCGTAGGCTTCCTGAAGCGCGGCCTCGGCGGGGGTGCGGTCTTCCATCGGCCAGCCCTTGGGCAGGATCCAGCGCTTGGTCCCGCGCGAGGTCACCAGCAGGATCTGCGGCTTGTCCTTGACGATCCGGTAGCACAGCGCCGCCAGCTGCACGTTGAGCCCGGGCAGGGCGATGGGCCCCGTCCTGAGTGAGGCGGGCATCTGCGCGGTGATGGTATGGGTCTGGATCACTGCCACCTCTTGTCGATCCCGCAGAGCGGTTCCGGTTTGCCCGGACTCGTTGCTGCCCTTCGGAAGGTTTTGAACGAGTGTCTTAAAATCCGGTTAACCGGGAAAGAGGCTCTGGTGCAATTGTGATCGCGCGGGACCGGGCAGGGGCGGAAATCCGACCCCTGCCGGGCCGGGCGCCCGTTTGGCGGGCACAGTGCGGGGGCGCGCGCCCGGGGCAGGGCGCGCGCAGGGATCAGCGGTCGCTTTCGCGCCAGCGCGGGTTGATCCAGGGCTCGGCATTCTCGGGGGCGAGGGGCGCCTTGCCAAGGATATGGTCGCTGGCCTTCTCGCCCACCATGATCGAGGGGCCGTTGAGGTTGCCGTTGGTGATGCGCGGGAAGACCGAGCTGTCGGCGAGGCGCAGCCCCTCGACCCCGATCACCCGGCACTCCGGATCGACCACGGCCATCGGATCGCTGGCCGCGCCCATGCGGGCGGTGCCGCAGGGGTGGAAGGCGCTTTCGGCGTGTTCCCGGATATGCTGGTCCAGCTGCTCGTCGCTTTGCAGGTGGGCGCCCGGCAGGATCTCCTTGCCGCGATAGGGATCGAAGGCGGCCTGGCCGAAGATCTCGCGGGTGATGCGGATGCAGTGGCGGAAGTCTTCCCAGTCGTCGGGATGCGACATGTAGTTGAAGAAGATCTTCGGATCGACCTTGGGATCGGACGATTTCAGCGTCACCGCGCCGCGCGACTTGGAGCGCATCGGGCCGACATGGGCCTGCCAGCCATGGCCTTCGGCGGCGGCCTTGCCGTCGTAGCGTACGGCGATGGGCAGGAAGTGGAACTGGATGTCGGGATAATCCACCCCCGCCTTGGAGCGGATGAAGGCCGCGCTTTCGAACTGGTTCGAGGCGCCCAGACCCTTCTTGGTCAGCATCCATTGCGCCCCGGCAATGGCCTTGCCCCAGAGGTTCCAGTGCTTGTAGAGCGTGATCGGCTGGGTGCTGGCCTGCTGGATGTACAGCTCCAGGTGGTCCTGAAGGTTCTGGCCGACGCCGGGGCGATCCGCCACGACCTCGATGCCGTGTTCCTTCAGATGCGCCGCCGGACCCACGCCCGAAAGCATCAGGATCTTGGGCGAGTTGATCGAGGAGGCGGCGATGATCACCTCGCGGCGCGCCTTCACCACCTCGATCTTGCCGCCGCGCTCGATCTCGACGCCGGTGGCACGACCGTTCTCGATGACGACGCGGCGGGCGAAGCAGCGGATCATCTCGAGGTTCGGGCGCTCCAGCGCGGGCCGAAGATAGGCATTGGCGGTGGACCAGCGGCGGCCCTTCCAGACCGTCTGCTCCATCGGGCCGAAGCCTTCCTGCTTCTGCCCGTTGTAATCATCGGTCAGCTCAAAGCCCGCCTGGGCTCCGGCATCGACGAAGGCCTTGTAGAGCGGGTTGGCGCGCGGCCCGCGCGTCACGTGCAGCGGACCCTCGTAGCCGCGCCATTCCGGATCGCCGCCATGGCCGCCGTCGTGCCAATGCTCGGCCCGTTTGAAATAGGGCAGCACATCGGCATAGGACCAGCCATGGGCGCCGCTTTCGGCCCAGTGATCATAGTCATGGGCATGGCCACGCACGTAGACCATGCCGTTGATCGAGGAAGATCCCCCCACGACCTTGCCGCGCGGCGTCACCAGCTGGCGCCCGCCCAGACCGGGTTCGGGTTCCGACATGAAGCCCCAGTCGTAGCGCTTCATGTTCATCGGATAGGACAGGGCGGCAGGCATCTGGATGAAGGGACCGGCATCGGTCCCCCCGAATTCCAGCACCAGGACCTTGTGCTTGCCGTCTTCCGACAGCCGCGAGGCCATGACGGACCCGGCAGAGCCCGAGCCGATGATGATGTAATCTGCGTCCATGCGTCCCCCCTTCAGAAGGCGGCTTCGACATCGCCCAGGGCGACGTAGACGGATTTGACCTGGCTGAAATGCTCGATCGCGGCCTTGGAGTTCTCGCGACCGACGCCGGATTTCTTGACGCCGCCGAAGGGCGTCTCGACCGGGGTCAGGTTGTACTGGTTGATCCAGCAGGTGCCGGCCTGAAGCTGGGCCACGACCCGGTGGGCGCGGGCGAAATCGCGGGTGAACAGGCCCGCGGCCAGGCCGAATTCGGTGTCGTTGGCGCGGGCGATCACCTCGTCCTCGTCCCTGAAGGTCAGCACCGACATGACGGGGCCGAAGATTTCCTCGCGGGCGATGGTCATGTCGTCGGTGACGCCGGTGAAGACGGTGGGTTCGATGAACCAGCCGTCACGCTCCGGGCAGCCGCCGCCGACGGCCAGGGTCGCGCCTTCCTGCTGGCCGATGCGGATGTAGTTCAGCACCTTCTGGCGCTGGGTATCGGTGATCATCGGGCCGATCTGGGTCTCGGGGTCCATGGGATCGCCGATGATCGCGGTCTTCGTGCGCTCGACCAGGCGGGCGGTGAAGGTGTCCACGATGTCCTCGTGTACGAAGACGCGCGTCCCGTTCGAGCAGATCTGCCCGGTGGAATAGAAGTTGCCGTTGATCGCCGCGCTGATCGCGTTCTCGATATCGGCATCCTCGAAGACGATCAGGGGGGACTTGCCGCCCAGCTCCATCGTGACGTGGCGGATGCCCGTTGCGGCGGCGGCATAGACCTTTTCGCCGGTGGGCACGGAGCCGGTCAGCGACACCTTGTCGACGCGCTGGTCGCCGATCAGGGCGGCGCCGACATCCCCATAGCCGTTCACAACGTTGAACAGGCCCGCGGGCGCGCCGGCCTCGATGTAGATCTCGGCCAGCTTCAGCGCGCAAAGGGGCGTCACCTCGGAGGGCTTGAAGATCATGGCATTGCCGCAGGCCAGCGCGGGGGCCGATTTCCAGCAGGCGATCTGGGTCGGGTAGTTCCAGGCGCCGATGCCGACGCAGACGCCGAGGGGCTCGCGGATCGTGTAGACGAAATCACCGCCCAGCGGCATCGTCTCGCCGGTCAGGGTCGCGGCCAGGCCGCCGAAATATTCCAGCGAATCCGCACCCGAGGTGGCGTCCGCGATGGTCGTCTCCTGGATCGGCTTGCCGGTGTCGATGGTCTCAAGCTCCGAGAGCTCCTGGTTGCGTTCGCGCAGGATCTCGGCGACGCGGCGCAGCACGCGGCCGCGCGCGACGGGGGGCAGGGCCGCCCATTCCGCCTGCGCGCGCTTGGCCGAGGCCAGCGCCTGTTCGATCACTGCGGGCGTGGCCGAATGCAGCGTCGCCACGACCTCTCCGGTGGCGGCATAGACGCAGGGGATCTCCCGGCCGGCGGTGTCTTCTACATAGGCGCCGTCGATGAAGTGGCTGCCCTGGGGCTGGACGTTTTTCATGTCACTCTCCGCGGGGATAACGCTGGTTCGATTCCAGCACGTTCAGGTCCATGTGGTTGCGCATGTAGCGCTCGGATGCTTGCTGCAGCGGCTCGAAATCCCAGGGGAAATAGTCGCCGTTGCGCAGCGCCTCGTAGACGATGAGGCGGCGGGCCTGGCTTTCGCGCACCTCGTTGTCGAAGGCGGGCAGGTCCCAGTAGCCGTCGGCCATCTGCGAGAATGTCGCCAGAACCTCGGCATGGGCCGGGTCGGTGGCCAGGTTGGTCAGCTCGTTCGGGTCCTCGGCCAGGTTGAACAGCAGGTCGTCATCCAGTGCGCAGCGGATGTACTTCCAGTCGTCCATGCGCAGCCCGACCAGCGGCGCGTAGGAACCCTCTGCGGCATATTCCATGCGCACCGGGGTTTCGCGCGGGGTGCCGTTGGCCAGCGCCACCAGGGATTCGCCATCGGTCCAGGGCGCGATCTCGCCCAGCTCGATGCCGGCCAGGTCCGCCAGGGTCGGGTTCACGTCGATGGTCGAGACCGGGGTTTCCACCAGGCCTGCGGGCATGGCGGGTGCGGAAATCATCAGCGGCACGCGCGAGGACCCCTCGAAGAAGGTCATCTTGAACCACAGGCCCTTGTTGCCCAGCATGTCGCCGTGATCCGACACGAAGAGGATCACCGTGTTGTCGAGCTGGCGCGTGCCTTCCAGCGCCTCCATGATCTCTCCGACCTTGTCGTCGAGATAGGAGATGTTGGCGAAATAGGCGCGACGCGAGCGTTTCACGTCCTCTTCGGTGATGTCGAAGTTGCGCCAGTCGTTCGCGTCGAAGATGCGCTTGGAATGGTTGTCGAGGTCTTCGTAGGGGATCGGCGCGACCTCGGGCAGCAGGTGGTCGCAATCCTCGTAGAGGTCCCAGTACTTCTTGCGCGCGACATAGGGGTCGTGCGGGTGGGTGAAGCTGACGGTCATCATCCAGGGACGTTCGTCCAGGCGGCGGCCCAACTGGTAGACCTTCTGACGGGCCTGGAAGGCGACCTCGTCGTCATATTCCATCTGGTTGGTGATCTCGGCCACGCCGGCGCCGGTGACGGAGCCCATGTTGTGATACCACCAGTCGATTCGCTCGCCGGGCTTGCGATAGTCCGGGGTCCAGCCGAAATCGGCCGGATAGATGTCGGTCGTCAGGCGCTTCTCGAAACCGTGAAGCTGGTCGGGGCCGACGAAATGCATCTTGCCCGAGAGGTAGGTCTGATAGCCGGCACGGCGCAGATGGTGCGCATAGGTCGGGATGTCGCTGCCGAATTCGGCGGCATTGTCGTAGACCTTGGTGCGGCGCGGCAGCTGCCCGGACATGTAGGCGGCCCGTCCCGGCGCGCAGAGCGGCGAACCGGTATAGGCATTGGCGAATCGGGTGGAGCGCTGCGCCAGTGCCTTGATATTGGGCGCGTGCAGCCAGTCGGCCGGCCCATCGGGGAACAGCGTGCCGTTGAGCTGATCAACCATGAAAATCAGGATGTTGGGCTTATTCGCCACGTCGTGTCCTTTCCAGCCAGAGCGTGAGGTAGTCATTCACCATCGCCTTGATTCTTTCGGGTTCCGGCACAGCTTCCTGGAGGGCGGCGCGGACGTAGAACCCGTCGATCAACGAGGACAGCCCCTGTGCGATCTCGTTGGCCGTATCGGGATCGAACAGCTTCTTGAGGTCGTGCATCAGGTTCGAGTGGAGCCTGCGCGCATAGACGTCGAGCAATCTCCGGGTCTCGTCCGAGCGCAGGGACCGGACGTAGAAGTTCAGCCAGGCCGCGATGGTCTCTCGTTCGAACTGGCTGGAATGAAAGGAGGAATCGGTGATCGCGCGGATCCGCTCCTCGGGGGTGGTGGCGCCGGCAAGGCCGGCGCGCACGGTCTCTCCGTAGTGGCGCATCACGTAGCGCATGGTGGCCAGAAAGATCTGATCCTTGGAGCCGAAATAGTGATGCGCCAGCGCAGAGGACATCCCCGCACGACGCGCAATCTGGCTGACGGTCACGTCGAGCGTGCCCGCCTCGCCGATCTCTGCGATCGTGGCGTGGATCAGTGCCTTCTTTCGAACCGGTTCCATACCGACCTTGGGCATTTGAGCTGTCCTTACGACGGAGTGCTTTACTTTTCGAAGCTCTTCGTTTTTGATTAACTCATCAATCAAGAAAAACGCAAGACACCGACACAGAGGAAACGTGATGACAAAGACCAAGCTCGCTCTCACGAGCACCGTTGCCCTTTCGTTGACCGCCGGCGCCGCTTTCGCCGATTGTGGCAAGGTATCCTTCTCGGACGTCGGCTGGACCGACATCACCTCGACCACCGCCGCCTCGAAGCAGGTTCTGCAGGCGCTGGGCTACAAGGTGGACGTGAAGGTTCTGTCCGTTCCCGTGACTTTCGCTTCTCTGGAAAGCGATGACGTGGACATCTTCCTGGGCAACTGGATGCCCTCGCAGACCGCCGCGATCCAGCCCTACCTCGACAAGGGCGAGATCGACACCGTGGCCACCAACCTGGAAGGCACCAAGTACACGCTGGCCGTTCCGGACTACACCTACGAGAAGGGTCTGCACACCTATGCCGACATCCACAAGTTCGGCAAGGAACTGGGCGACAAGATCTACGGCATCGAGCCGGGCAACGAGGGCAACGCCTACCTCATCGGCCTGACCGAGCAAAACAAGGACGATCTGGGCGACTTCAAGGTCGTCGAAAGCTCTGAACAGGGCATGCTGTCGATGGTGCGCCGCGCCTATGACAAGCAGAAGGACATCGTCTTCCTGGGCTGGGAACCCCATCCGATGAACTCCAGCTTCAAGCTGAAGTACCTGACCGGCGGCGAAGATTTCTTCGGCGGCGAGGGCGTCGTGAACACCGTGACCCGCAAGGGCTACGCGGAGGAATGCCCCAACGTCGGCAAGTTCCTGAAACAACTGAAATTCACCCTGCCCATGGAGAACGAGATCATGGGCAAGATCCTGAACGATGGCGAGGATGCGGACAAAGCGTCGCTGGAATGGATGCAGGCGCATCCCGATCTGGTGATGTCCTGGGTTGATGGCGTGACCACCGCGGACGGCGGTGACGGCGCGGCTGCCGTGAAGTCGAAGCTTGGCCTGTGAACCCGTGAACCTCGGATGGCCCGGTCGCGCGACCGGGCCTTTCATTAGTGGAGGTCGCCTTGGAGTGGCTTACTGAATACAAGATCCCGGTCGGTGACTGGGCTGCCGATTTCTTTGATTGGCTAAGGGATAATTTCCAGTCCGTCGTCGATCTTCTGGCCGCCGGTGCCGAAAATCTCATCGACGGTCTGCTCTGGATTCTCCAGGAACCGAACCCGCTCATCGTCATCGCCGTCTTCGTGGCGCTGACCTGGGCGCTGCAACGCAACTGGAAGACCTGCCTGTTCGTGGTGCTGGGCTTCCTGTTCATCATCAACCAGGGCTACTGGGAAGAGACCACCGAAAGCCTGACGCTGGTGATATCCTCCTGTATCGTCTGCATGGCGATCGGCGTGCCCATCGGCATTGCCGCGGCGCACCGGCCAAAGCTCTACAAGGTGCTGCAGCCGATCCTCGACCTGATGCAGACGCTGCCCACCTTCGTCTACCTGATCCCGGCAATCGTCTTCTTCGGCATCGGCATGGTGCCGGGTCTGATCGCGACGGTGATCTTCGTGGTGCCGGCGCCGATCCGTCTGACCTACCTCGGCGTGTCCTCGACTCCGAAGGCGCTGCTCGAGGCCTCCGAGGCCTTCGGCGGCACCAAGTCGCAGACCCTCACCAAGGTCGAGCTGCCCTATGCCCTGCCGCAGATCATGGCGGGCCTGAACCAGACCATCATGCTTTCTCTCTCCATGGTGGTGGTCGCGGCGCTGGTCGGCGCGGACGGTCTTGGCGTGCCGGTTGTGCGGGCGCTGAACCAGGTGAACACGGCGCTTGGCTTCGAATCCGGCTTCGTCATCGTGGTGGTGGCGATCATCCTTGATCGCATGCTCCGGATCGGAGGACGCAAATGACCAACGCTACTTCCATTCCGGCGGTGGAGTTCGACAATGTCTCCATCGTCTTCGGCGACCGCCCCGAAAAGGCGCTGCCGCTGATGGACCAGATGAAGGACCGGGCCGAAATCCAGAAGGACACCGGCCAGGTCCTGGGCGTGCACGACTGTTCCCTGACGGTCGAGCAGGGCGAGATCCTTGTGCTGATGGGCCTGTCGGGCTCGGGCAAGTCGACGCTGCTGCGCGCGGTCAATGGGCTGAATCCGGTGGTGCGCGGCAGCCTGCGCGTCCATGCCCAGGGCTGGAGCTGCGATCCGACCGCCTGTTCCAAGGACGACCTGCTGCGCCTGCGCCGCAAGAGCGTCGCCATGGTGTTCCAGCAATTCGGCCTGCTGCCCTGGCGCAACGTGCTCGACAACGTGGCGCTTGGCCTCGAACTGTCGGGCATGTCGAAGAAGGAGCGCGAGGACAAGGCGCGTGCCCAGCTGGATCTGGTCGGCCTGACCGACTGGGCCGAGAACAAGGTGGGCGAGCTTTCGGGCGGCATGCAGCAGCGGGTTGGCCTTGCCCGCGCCTTTGCCACCGAAGCGCCGATCCTGCTGATGGATGAACCCTTCAGCGCGCTCGATCCGCTGATCCGCTCGCGTCTTCAGGACGAGCTGCTGGAGCTTCAGGCCAAGCTGAAGCGCACCATCATCTTCGTCTCCCACGACCTGGACGAGGCCTTCAAGATCGGCAACCGGATCGCCATCATGGAAGGCGGCCGGATCGTTCAGTGCGGCACCCCGCAGGAGATCATCGCCAATCCCGCCGATGCCTATGTGGAAGACTTTGTTACCCACATGAACCCGCTGGGCGTGCTTCAGGCGATGGATGTCATGTCGCCCGAGATGGCAGCGGATTCCCCGCACCAGGTTGCCCCCGGGGCGCCGGTGGCCGAGGTCATCCAGATCCTTTCGGAAGGGGCGCAGATCGTCGGTGTCCGGAACGAGGCCGGGCCCTGCGGCTCGATCACCAACCGCGACATCATCAAGGCGCTGCATGCCAAATCGGCAAGCTGATCCCCCGGGATCGGCGCAGGAACGCGGGGCCGCCTTCGGGCGGCCCCTTTCCGTTCCGGGATCTAGTCGGCCTCGGCCAGCAGCAGTGGGGCGGCGCGCTGGCGCATCGCCTCGGGGATCGGCGCGGCGCGGCGCGCGGTCAGGTCGAAATGCACCGAGACCGCCTCGAGCGTGGCGGCACGGCTGCCGGCGGTCAGGTCCGTCATCTCGTAGAGGACCGTGGCCGAGCTGCCGCCCAGGCGCCGCACCCCGGCGCGGATCTCAAGCAGGTGACCGGCGGCGACCTCGGCCTGGTAGTCCAGGACATGGCGCACGTCGGCCCAGCCGAAGGCGGCCCCGGTGCCGGGCTGCCAGCCGAAGGCGCTGTCCAGAAGGTGGTAGGAGGCATCGTCGAACATCGCCATGTAGTGGCGCGTGGTCAGATGCCCCATCACGTCGCAGAGCCACGGGTGGGCGACCCCCCTGTAGACGGAAATCATGCGCGTCTCCCTGTCGTTGCGGACTTTCGTTGCGGATGCGCTCAGGGTTCCAGATCATGTCCGGATTGGCAAATCCGGGGTCACGAAGATGTGGATTCGCGCCAGGTCTCCCCCGTCTCACGGGGCGGTTGCAGGAATTTGCATCGGCCTTTCAGCACCTTGCGCCGTCGCTGCCGGGCCGGGGCCGGTGTGAAATACCCGCTTGCCCTTGCTGCCCCAAGGGCATACACCGCAGGCGCCATGCTAAGTGCTTGGTATGAAATGATAAATTGTTTTCATGCAAACAATGGTGTCGCCCCGGCACCGTTGGGAGGAGGCTTGGCATGAATGATATGACCCCGCTGAGGGCCCGTCTGGCCGCGCATTACGACCTGGCGCCGAACCCCGCCCTGGCCGAGGAGATGCGCGACATCTACGCCCGCATGGCGCGGGTGATCAGCCCGGTCGACTGGGCGATCCATGCCCCCTATGTCGCCGCGATCAATGCCCTGAAGGCGCAGCGCAACGCCGTTATCCTGGCCCATAACTACATGACGCCGCAGATCTATCACGGCATTGCCGACGTGGTGGGCGACAGCCTGCAGCTGGCCATCAAGGCGACCGAGGTCGAGGCCGAGGTGATCGTGCAGTGCGGCGTGCATTTCATGGCCGAGACTTCGAAGATCCTGAACCCCGCCAAGACGGTGCTGATCCCCGACATGCAGGCGGGGTGCTCTCTGGCCGAAAGCATCACGCCGGCGGGCATTGCCGAGATGCGCCGCCGCTATCCCGGCGCGCCGGTCGTCACCTATGTGAACACCACCGCCGAGGTGAAGGCGGCCTCGGACATCTGCTGCACATCGTCCAACGCCGCGCAGATCGTCGCCGGGCTGGACGCCGACACGATCATTATGACCCCCGACAAGTACCTGGCGCAGAACGTCGCCCGCGAGGTGCCGCAGAAGACCATCGTCTGGTGGGACGGTGCCTGCGAGGTGCACGAACAGTACACCGCCCGGGACCTGGTCGAGTTCCGCGACTGGAACCCCGGGACCCGCATCATCGCCCATCCCGAATGCCCCCCCGACGTGGTGGCCGAGGCCGATTTCTCGGGCTCGACCTCGGGGATCATCGACTACGTGACCCGCGAGCAGCCCGAGCGCGCCATGCTGGTCACCGAATGCTCCATGGCCTCCAACATCTCGGATGCGCTGCCGGGGGTGGAGTTCATCGGCCCCTGCAACATGTGCCCGCACATGAAGCGGATCACGCTGGAAAAGGTGCTCTGGTCGCTGCACAGCCTGGAGGGTGCGGTCGAGGTTGATCCCGAGGTCGCCGCGAAGGCCCGCGTCTCGGTCGAGCGGATGATCGACCTGTCGCGCCGGATGGCCGCGTAAGATGCCCGAGACCGGGCGCGTCGTGATCCTGGGGGCGGGGCTTGCCGCGCTTTCGGCGGCGCTGGAGCTGGCGCCGTACCCTGTGCTGGTGATCTCTCCGGAGCCGCTGGGGCAGGGGGCAAGCTCGGCCTGGGCGCAGGGGGGCGTGGCCGCCGCCATGGCGCTGCCCGACACGCCCGAGGCCCATGCCCGCGACACGCTGCGCGCCGGTGCCGGGCTGGTTGACCCGGAGGTCGCGGCCTCGGTCACCGCCGAGGCGCGGGCGCGCATCTTCGGCCTGGCCGAGCTGGGCGCGCCCTTCGACCGCGACGATCAGGGCGGGTTCTTGCAATCGCGCGAGGCGGCGCATTCCTTCGCCCGCGTGGTGCGGGTGGGCGGCGACAGTGCGGGGGCGGCGATCATGGCCACCCTCGTGGCGCAGGTCCGCGCGACCCCTTCGGTGCAGGTGCTGGAAGGCGTCAGCGCCACCGGCCTGCTGGTCGAGGCGGGCCGTGTGATCGGCGTCGCGCTGGCCCGAGAGGGGCAGGCCCCGGTGGCGCTGAAGGCGCCGGCGGTGCTGCTGGCCTCGGGCGGTGCGGGGGGGCTTTATGCCCTGGCGACCAACCCGGCGCGCATTCGCGGACAGGGGCTGGGGCTGGCTGCCCGGGCCGGGGCCCGGATCGGCGATGCCGAGTTCCTGCAATTCCACCCGACCGCCATCGACGCCGGGCTCGATCCCGCGCCGCTGGCGACCGAAGCCCTGAGGGGCGAAGGCGCGATCCTGATCAATGCGCGGGGCGAGCGCTTCATGGAAGGGCTGCACCCGGATCAGGAGCTTGCGCCCCGTGACGTGGTGGCCCGCGCCGTCTTTGCCCAGTCGCAGGCCGGTCTGCGCCCGATGCTCGACACCCGCGCGGTGCTGGGGGCGCGCATCGATGCGGCCTTCCCGGCGGTGGCCGCTGCCTGCCGCGCTGCCGGGATCGACCCGGTGCACCAGCCGATCCCGGTGGCCGCCGCCGCCCATTACCACATGGGGGGCGTGGCGACGGACCATCGCGGCCGCACCTCTCTTTATGGGCTCTGGGCCTGCGGAGAGGTCGCCTGCACCGGGCTGCACGGCGCCAACCGGCTGGCCTCCAACGGGCTGCTGGAGGCGGTGGTCTACGGGCGCCGCGCCGCGATCGACATCGCCGGGGGGCTGGGTGCCATGACGGCACCAAAGGTGGTGCTGCCCGAAACCGCGCCGCTGGCGGCCACGGATCCCGCCCTGATCGCCCGGCTGCGCCGCACCATGAGCGATCATGCCGGGGTGATCCGCACCGAACGCGGGCTGATCCGCGCCCTGGCCGAGATCGCCCGGATCGAGGCCCTGGCCCCCGAAGATCCGCACCTCCTCAACATGACCGCCGCCGCGACCCTTATTGCGAGCGCCGCGCTTCTGCGGCAGGAGAGCCGCGGCGGGCATTACCGCGCCGACCATCCGCAGGTGGATGGCGAGACCGGCGAGCGCCGGCGCATGACCCTGAACCTGGCGCTGGCCTGCCGCGCCGCCGCACTGACGGAAGACGCTGCCTGATGACCCTCCCTCCGATGCCCGAGATGATCCTGGAGCCCCTGGTGCGCGCCGCGCTGATGGAGGATCTGGGCAGCAACGGCGATGTCACCACCCGCACGGTGATCCCCGGCGGCCTGAGCTATGCCGCGCAGCTGCGGGCGCGCGAAACCGGCGTCGCCTCGGGGCTTCAGATCGCCTCCATGGCGTTCCGCATGGTGGACCCCGGTCTGAAGCTGACCACCCATGCCCGCGACGGAGAGGCCGTCGCCCCCGGCGATGTGCTGATGGAAATCTCGGGCGAGGCGGCCTCGATCCTGTCGGCGGAACGGGTGGCGCTGAACTTTGCCGGGCGGCTTTCCGGCATCGCGACGCTGACGGCGGCCTTCGTGGCCGAGACCCGCGGAACCGCGACCCGCATCACCTGCACCCGCAAGACCACTCCGGGCCTGCGCCTGGTCGAGAAGCAGGCGGTGCTGCATGGCGGCGGCTTCGCGCACCGGTTCTCGCTTTCGGATGCGATCCTGATCAAGGACAACCACATCGCCGCCGCCGGTGGCATCCGCCCCGTGCTGGAGGCGGTGAAGGCGCAGGCTTCGCACATGGTGCGGGTCGAGATCGAGGTGGATCGCCTCGATCAGCTGGCCGAAGTGCTGGAGGAAGGCGGCGCCGATGTCGTGCTGCTGGACAACATGGACACGGCGAGCCTGCGCGAAGCCGTGGCGATGACGGCGGGCCGGATCGTGCTGGAAGCTTCGGGCAACATGAAGCTGGAACGCATCGCCGAGGTCGCGGCCACAGGGGTCGACTACATCTCGGCCGGGGCGCTCACCCATTCGGCGCGCACCCTCGACCTGGGCCTCGATTTCTGAGGCCGGGTTGCGGGATCAGGCCGTGCGGCTGTCCTCGGCGCGCAGCCGCGCCACCACGGCATCCGACAGGGCGTCGATGACGTCTTCGATGATCGCCCGGGCGCCGTCGGCATCGTGGCGGCGCAGCGCCTCGATCAGCGTGCGATAGGGGGCCGGGTCGAAGGTCTGCCCGGCCTCGATGAAAAGCATGTTGTGCCCGGGCCCGGCCCGCAGCCAGAGTGTGTCGATCACATCCAGCAGGGTCGGCATTTTTGCAAAAGCGTAGAATGCAAAACGGAACTCGTGGTTCGCTTTCAGGGCAATGTGCATGTCGGCACCGGCGCAGGCCCTTTCCAGACTCGCCAGTTGATTGTCCAATGATGCAATATCCGCATCAGTAATGTTTTCCGATGCCATTTCCGCAGCAAGCCCTTCGACCCTTTTGCGGATCACCGAAAGCTCCCGGTAGCCGGCGGCATCGAAGCTGGGCACCCGGAAGGAGGCCGCCGGTTCCGCCGAGAGGACACCTGAGGCGACGAAGCGCACGAGGGCCTCGCGGGCGGGGGTGATGCTGACGTCCAGGGAAGACGCCAGGTCCTTGGTGACAAGGCGTGTTCCCGGGGCCATGCGCCCCTCGATCAGGGCGTCCCGGATCTGGGTCTCGACGTGCGAAACCAGGCTTTTCCGGGGGGCGGCATTGAAGGACGGAATCGACAACTCTGCTCTCATGCTTTGCTTTCAGGGCGGCGGAACGTCAGGCAACTGGACCCCCATCCCGCGTTCCGGGCCCTGTCTGGAAAGGCTCCCGGCGAATGCAGCATGGGCTTCTTGGCCGCTAGGCCGGCCCCAAATGAACCGATTCAATTTCGACACCCTCTTTGTCAAATTATGTTCCGAAAATCCAAACAGATTTGCAAGCGTGTTGAAATTTGGAATGGCCGATAAAACGGTGGAATTTCCGTTCAGCTCTATTCCCCGGCCTTCCCGGGGGTAAAGCCCGAAGCCGAAACCGTCAGGGCGGTTAGCGCGTGATAGATATCGGGTTTTCCCGGAAAGAGTGTTTCCAGTGGCCGGCCCGCGCTGTCGACCTGGTGGAACCAGCCGCCGCGCGCATGGTCGATCAGAACCCGGTCGGCATGTTCCAGCAGGCGCTGGTGCCAGGCGTCGTAACCGGAATCGCCGGTGTGGCGGAACAGGGTGGCGGCGGCGGCGATGGCCTCGGCGCAGGGCCACCAGAAGCGCCAGTCGCGCGACACCGCGCCGGACCAGTCCAGCGTGTAGGCCAGTCCGCCTTCCGGGCGCCAGGCCTCGGCCATGGCGCGGGTGAACAGCGCCTCGGCGGCCTCGGTCAGCCAGGCGGGGGGCGCGGGCAGGGCGGCGTGCAGCTCCAGCAGCAGGCGGCTCCATTCCAGGGCATGGCCGGGGGTGGTGCCCGAGGGGCGGAACATCGCGTCGCCGTCGTAATCGCGGTCGATCTGCCAGGCGCTGTCGAAATGCTCGGCCACGACCCAGCCACAGGCGCGGGCGTGGCGGTTGATGATCAGCTCGGCGATGCCGAGGGCGCGGTGCAGATCCTCCGGGTCGCCCCAGGCGGCATGGGACGCCAGCAGCGCCTCGGTCAGATGCATGTTGGCATTCTGGCCGCGATAGGCCGGGCAGTCCTGCCAGTCTTCGGAGGCGCTGTCGCGCACTGCGCCGGGGGACTCCTCCCAGAATCTGTCCCGGATGGCGGCACGAGCCAGGTCGCGCAGTGCCCCGGCCTGCGGATGTCCGGCCCCCTGGGCCGAGGCCGCCGCCAGCAGAACGAAGGCGTGGCCATAGGCCTGTTTCGTGGTGTCGAGGGGGCCGGCGTCGTCGAAGCTCCACCAGAAGCCGCCGTGACGGGGGTCATGGTGGTTCTCGAACAGCGTCTTCATGCCGTGTGCGACCTGGGCGGCGGCTCCGGGATGGCCCATGGCCTGACCGATGGCATAGGCGTGGACCATGCGGCAGGTCTCGTGCAGGGGGCGGGCGGGGCCCCGGCCGCGCGGGCCCTTCAGCTGCGGCGTGCCATCGAGGCCGGGCGCGGCAAAGCCGCCCGCCGGCAGGGCCGTGCCGTCATGGAAGGCAAGCAGGGAGAGCGCCTGGGCATGGGCCCAGGCGGCGGTGTAGCGGGGCGGAACGGTCATGCGGCCTCCTCTTGCCGGGCGGGCCTGCCGGGCAGGCGCCTGGGGCGCAGAGTTGTCCGGCGCGCGCGGGGATGCAAGGGCAGAGCGGACGCGCGTCAAGGGCACGGGTCTTCAACCGTGGGCTTGCGGCCCGAGGGGAGGGATGCGCCCCGGGCGCCCCCTTTCCATCCGCGCAGCCAGGTTGTATTTTGGACCCAGGTTTCGGCGCCCCCCGGGTTGCCGGCAAAGACCTGGACGGCCCGCGCACGGGCCGCCCTGCGACCGGGCCCCTCTGGCAAGCGTCTTGCGGCACGCTTGTGATGTCGGCGCATTCCTGTTCCCAGCCGCATGAACAGGAGCGCCCATGCCCCATGTCCCCCACGCCGTTGCGACGGCTTCCTTCCGGCGTTCCGCGCCTTCGCGGCGGGGAGGCTGCTGAGATGTCCTCTTCGCTGATCCTGCCCTATTTCCGCTGGGCCTTCATCGTCACCCTGGGAGGGCTCTGCCTGGGCGCCGCTGTCGGCTGGATCTACGAGGACAGCCTGAGCGGCCTGGCGCGGGCACTGTTCATCTGCGCCGTTCTGGCCGTGCTGGAAATCTCGCTGTCCTTCGACAATGCCATCGTCAATGCCAACAAGCTGAAGGGCATGACGCCGGCCTGGCAGAAACGGTTCCTGACCTGGGGCATCGTGATCGCGGTCTTCGGGATGCGCATCCTGTTCCCGCTGCTGATCATCGTTGCCGCGGCCCATGTCGGACCCTGGGCGGCGCTGAAGATGGCCGCCACCGACCCCCATGCCTATGCAGAGGTGCTGCACCGCGCCCACCTGCCGATCGCCGCCTTCGGGGGCACCTTCCTGATGATGGTGGCGCTGAACTACTTCTGCGACACCGACAAGCGCGATCACTGGCTGTGCTGGCTGGAAAGCCGCCTCTCGGCCGCCGCCGCCGCCCGCGGGATCGAGATCGTGCTGGTGCTGGCCCTGGCGCTGGCGGCCTCTCGGCTGCTGGGACCCGAGGAGGGGCCGCGCTTCTTCCGGGCGGCGATCTGGGGCCTGCTGACCTATCTGCTGGTCAATGGCGGCAGCGCCTTCCTGGATGCCCGGCTGGGCGAGGGGACGGCCGGCAATGTCACCGGGGCCGTGGCAAGGGGCGGCCTTGGCGCCTTCCTCTATCTCGAGATGCTGGATGCCTCGTTCAGCTTCGACGGGGTGATCGGAGCCTTTGCGCTGTCGCACAACATCTTCATCATCGCCATCGGGCTGGGGATCGGGGCGATGTACGTGCGCTCTCTCACCATCATGCTGGTCGAGCGCGAGGTGCTGTCGGAATACCGCTACCTCGAACATGGCGCCTTCTACGCCATCCTGGTGCTGTCGCTGATCATGTATGCCCAGGTCTTCGTCGAGGTCCCCGAGGTCATCACCGGGTGCATCGGGGCCGGACTGATCGGCCTGTCCTTCCGCGCCTCGCTGCGCGACCGGGCCCGGGCCGGCTGAGGCCGGACCCGGGATGCGGTGGCCGGGCGGTCAGACGACCGCCTGGCTGGCCAGGCTTTCACGCAGCGCACTGCGGATGCGGCGCGCATGGACGTGGATGTCGGTATCGGCCATCGCCATGTCCGGCGCCACCACCGAGATCGCGGCCTCGCAACCGGGCAGCGCCAGGTCGAGCACCGGCAGCGCGATGCAGACATGGGCGAAATGCGGCCCCTGCCGGCGCCCGCAGGCATAGCCGTTCATGTGATAGGTCTCGATCTCGCGCTGGATCTGGGCGGGGATCAGGCCGGCGGCGGCGGTCTGGCCGCTGTTGGCGCGCAGGATCTGCTCTCGCGTGGGTTGGTCGAGCTGTCCCAGCAGCGCGATGCCGCCGATGGTCAGGCCCAGGGGCACGCGGCCGCCGATCCCGTCGATCATCGTCGCGGCCATGGTGCGGCCCGGCTGCATGTCGATGCAGATCGAATCCAGTCCCGCCCGCATCATCAGGAAGGTCGAATAGCCGGTCTCTGCCGTGACCGAGAGCATCTTCGGACGCACGATCCCCACCAGTTCGGTGACCGAGGGGGTGCGATGCGCCAGCGCATAGACGGCGGGCCCCAGGAAGTAGTTGCCGCGCCGGACCTTCTGGGTGACGAAACCGCTTTCCCCCATCGAGATCAGCGCCCTGTGGATCGAGGGTTTGGCGTCCCCGATGACCTCTGCCAAGGCCGAAAGGGACATGCCGTCGCGCCCTGCGCTGCCGAGAGCCAGCATGATCCGCGTGGCACGCGCGACGTTGTTCGAACCGTTCTTCATCTTTGCTTTTCTTTTCTGGCGGCCTGAACTGCCGCGGACTTGTGAACCACCTGGGCCATCTCCGGACACCCCCATAAAAGATATATCCAGAACATGCCTTTTGCGAGTCCGGTTGCTCTGGTCCGGATCGCCGACCTGATCCCGGGAGCGGGTGTTCAGATCCTTGCCCGCCAAGCAGGCAGTTTGCGAAAACCATGGCTTAGGAGGCCCGGGCGGCACCTGGTGTCGCCGAAATCCTGGCGGGTGCATGGGGGCGGGCTAATGAATTTCGGGAGCGGTTGCAATGGATGATATATCTTATGGCTGCCGCAACGGAAGTTTCCGGATGATCGTGGTGGCAGAGCGACTGTTTCGCGGGCAAAAGCGTGAGGAAACGGCGCCGGCACCGATCCCGCCAAGGGCAACGGCGCGCTGTGGTTCTGCAGGCTCTGGAATGGGAAACGCCGGAGAAGGGGGAAGCTTCTCCGGCGCCGGAACCGTCACGAGGTAATACACGGTCCAACTCCGATGCTGGGGATGTCCGGGACAGACGCATCGGTCGCTATATCAACGTGCATCGTGGTAAACGGTTCCCGCACCGGTCACGAATTTCTCAAATTATCTTGTCGGCGCGCATCAGCTCTTCGACGGCGACATGTTGCCGGGCGCCACGCTGCCGGGCGGCGGCGGCCTCGACCAGGGCCCGGAACAGCCGGCGCTGGCGGCGGGCGTAGAAGATGTGCTCGGGATGCCACTGGACGCCCAGGGCGAAGGGGTCGCGCAGCCGCTCGATGGCCTGGATCATCCCGGCCTCGTCGGTGGCGGCGATGCGCAGCCCGTCTCCCAGACGGTCCACCGCCTGGGAGTGCAGGGCATTGATGCGCATCGGCAGGCAGCCGGCGATCTCGGCCAGGCGGGTATCGTCGCGCACGCTGATCCGGCGGCGCGGCAGGATGGTGCGATAGCGCCGCGACGGGTAGACCGCGAAGGCGTCCTGATGCAGTGTGCCGCCCAGCACCACGTTCAGCATCTGCGCGCCCCGGCAGATGCCCAGGATCGGCAGGTCGCGGGCCAGCGCCTGTTCGGTCAGCGCCTTCTCCATCCGGTCGCGGTCGGGATCGAGGGTGACGCGGGTGACGATCTCGGTGCCGTAGAGGCCGGGAAAGATGTCGTCGCCGCCGCCGATGATCAGCCCGTCGACGGCGGCGATATCGATCTGGTCGGCCCGCTGCCATTTCAGCGCCCGGCCCCCCGCCAGCGCCAGGTTCAGCCAGATCAGCGGAAAGATCCGCCAGCCCGAGCGGCGCGAGACGGTGACCCCGATGACCGGGCGGGCCTGGTCCCTGCGGCGGCGCTTCATGCCCGGCCCTGCCAGCCCCGGGCCAGGGCCGCATGGCCGCCCGCCAGCAGCATGTCCCGGCAGCGCCCGGCCCAGTCGGAATTGCCGAAGGTCAGGTGTTCGCGCATCGCACCCCAGGCGGCGCAGAGGCGCAGCAGCATCTCGCGATCCTCGGCCAGCGCCTCGATCCGGGTCCAGAGCGCCCATTCGGCAACCAGGCTCCAGTCTGGATCGCCCAGCCGGCTGTCGGGCATCCGGTAGTGGAAGGCGGGCCGCCCCGAGACCCCCTTGGAAGAGCCGAAGGCGCGCCCCTCCAGCGCGGGGTCGTGATGGGCCAACGCCGGCAGCAGGTCCAGCGCGTGGTTCCGCGACGGGGCATGCTGCAGGTAGATGTCTTCCAGCGCATCGACATCGGGAAAGGGCATTTCCAGCAGCCGCGCGGCCAGGGCATCGCGCAGGCTGGCGGGGTAGGGATCGACGAAGGGCAGCACCCGGCGGTTGATGTGGATCGGCCAGCTGCGGCGCAGCAGGGGCTCCAGCAGGGCGAAGGCGGTGGTGACCGACCACAGGTGGTGCGGCTCGTCTGCAATGGTCTGGATGTTCAGGTGCACCCCGAACCCCAGGAACAGCCCCTGTTCGGTGCCGACGGCGCCGGCGGCGTGGAACTTGCGGATCACCGCGTCCAGCTGCGGCAGGCGGGCGGGGTCGAAGGGGGCGGTGACCAGCTCGACCGGGACGAAGTTGCGGGCGAAGTCCAGCGCGGCGCGGGCGAAGGCGGTTTCACGTTCGTCGCGGTAGGCGGTATCCATGTAGAGCTTGCAGTCCCCGAAAGGCGTGCCGCTGACCCGATAGTCGGTGCCGTTGCGGCCCAGCGTGCCGCCGGTCTCGCGGGCCAGAATGCGGGCGGCGCGGCCCTCGGTCAGCCCGCCGAACTCGACCTCGACCCCCAGCAGCCGGATCTTGCCTTCGGCGTCGCGGGCCGTGGGCAGAGCGGGCAGGGGATCGGGATGGGTCGTCATGGGCTCTCCTTCAGTAATCCAGCACCTCGGGCTGGAAGCTCATCACCTCGAAGTCAATGATCACGTGATATTCGCTTTCGCTGTCGGACACCTCGATCCGGCTGCCGAGCTGGGTGGCGAAGGCACGGATCAGCTGTTTGCCCAGGCCGGTGCTTTCGCCCTCGGGATCCAGGTGATGGGTGCTGCCCTTGGAATTGGCCATTTCCAGCGTGGCGCGGTTGCCGTCCTGGCGCAGCGACAGCTTCATCCAGGGGTCGCCCCGGTCAGAGCCCGCGTATTTCGCCGCATTGGCAATCAGCTCGGAGGTCAGCAGCGACAGCGGCACCGCCTGGTCGGGGTAGAGGATGACGTTTTCCACATCGAGGTCGGTGCGCATGTGCAGCCCGCCGGTGGCGGTGGCCTGAAGTGTCTGGTTGGCGATTTCCCGCACCAGCTGGCCGACGTTGACCTGGCCCTGGCTTTCGACCTCGTGCAGGTTGCGGTGGATCGAGGCCATCGCCAGCACCCGGTCCTGCACCCGCGTCAGGATCACCTTGGTCTCTGGCGAATGCGCCTTGCGGATGTTCATGTTGATGATCGAGGAAATCAGCTGAAGGTTGTTCTTCACCCGGTGGTGGACCTCCTTCAGCAGGACGTTGCGCTGGCGCACGGCATTTTCCAGCTCTGCCTGGTCGTGCAGGATGGTTTCCGCCATCAGGATGAAGTCCTGCTCCATGTTCTTCAGCTCTTCCGAGGCATGGGACATGGTGCGGTGGTCCTCGAAGGTGCGGACCCGTTCGAAGCGGCGCATCCGGCGCGACAGCTGGCGGATGTTGCGCCCCGCCATGCGGTCGATGGCGATGAAGCCCACCACCACCGAGGCGATCCACATCAGCAGCGGGAACAGGATCACCGGCGCCTCGACGGCGTCGGTCATGTTGCTGACCGAGGGCCAGATGCCAAGCGCGAAGACCTGGTTCTCGACGATGGGCACGACAACGTAAAGCTGGTCCTTGCCGCCCTTGCTCTGGCCCGAGAAGACCATCGGTGCCAGCCCGGCCATGTCCGACAGCGAAGACCGGATCGGCAGGATGTTCTTGGTCGCCTCGTCGGTCGTGGTCGAAGTCAGCACGTCGCCGGAGGCGTTGAAGGTCAGGATATCGTCCGGAGCGGCGCCAAAGCCCTGGGCATGGCCCAGTTGCAGGTCGGCATGGGGCACCGAGATCGCGACATAGCCCTTGTAGGTCCCGTCCACGATCACCGGGTTCGACACCACCAGAACCGAGGTCTTGGAGATCGCGCCCTTTTCCACCACCGAGACGGTGGGTTCCTTCACCTGAAGCCGCGCCACATGGGACGCCTTCTGCGACACGTCCGTCCCGCTGCCCGAGGAGGCGCAGTCCACCTGTCCGTCCGCCGGCACGAAGGCCGCCAGACTGACCGAGGGCATGGCCTTCTGGAACTTCGACATGATGGTCTGGCATTCGGTCGGATCGACCTCAGAGCCGACGGCCTCCATGGTGCGCGCCAGCGCCGCGGCGGCCCCGAAGGCCTGCTGAAGCACGCCGCGCTCTCGCTCCACGCCCTGTTGCGTCAGGGCAAGAAGCGAGAGCCGGGTGACTTCCTCGGCCTGCGAGGACACCTGGTTGGTCTGGTAGATGGCGATGGATCCGATGGGGATCAGGGCAAGAGACAGAATGCCGGCAATCCGGAAACTCAGACTGCGGACCCAGGGCGTATTCGCGGATTGGGGCATGACCCTCGACTTGATGCAGAGGCTTGTGAGGGCCGTTGGCCCGAAGGGACCCTTAGCGGGCGGTCATCGGCCGGGAGCTGACCACGGCCATCGTCGCCGGATCGGTCAGTTCCATGGCTTCGTTCTCGTCCAGGTCGAGAAGCTCGGCAAGCTTGGCACGGCCGCGGTTCGCCCGGCTCTTGATGGTGCCGACGGCGACGCCGCAGGTGGCGGCGGCTTCCTCGTAGGAGGCGCCGAGCGCGCCCACCAGAACCAGCGCCTCGCGCTGTTCGTCGGGCAGCTGGTTGAAGGCCCGCTTGAAGTCCGCCAGCTGCAGGCGACCGTCATGGGCGGGTTTCTCCGACAGGGAGGCGGCAAAGACACCATCGACATCCGCCACCTCGCGCCGCGTCTTGCGCAGGCTGCTGTAGTAGGTGTTGCGCAGGATGGTGAACAGCCAGGCACGCAGGTTGGTGCCGGCCTCGAACTTGTCGATGTTCGTCCAGGCTTTCACGATGGCATCCTGCACCAGATCGTCCGCAGTAGCGCCGTTGCGGGTCAGACCCAGGGCAAAGGCACGCAGGGCGGGCAGGTGATCGACCAGTTCGTCACGGGGATGAACGCTCATTTGCCGTTCTCCTCGCTGCCGACGGCAACCTGTTGATCCTTCAGCTGCTTCAGAAGATCCTTGAAGCGATCGGGGATATCCTCGTCCAGAGTCGTCTGGAACACCTTCTTGAGGTTTGCATCGATCTCACCTCTCGGACTTGATTTCGAGTGACCCAATGTCATGATCCCTTTCCGACTTCGGATAAATTCTTGCTGCTGGCGGAACCCAACGCAACCATGATGAGTTAGGTTCCCGAAAAAAGGACAAAAGGGAATAAAATGTCAGTCTCTTCCGGCACCACGGATCTTGCGACCCTGATCGGCTCCCACCTTCCCTATCTGCGCCGCTACGCGCGTGCGCTCACCGGGTCCCAGACCTCGGGCGATGCCTACGCGGCCGCCACGCTGGAGGCGATCCTCCAGGACAGTTCGGTCTTTGGCGCCGGCCTGTCCGAGAAGGTTGCCCTGTTCAAGGTCTTCCACACCATCTGGGCCAGCTCCGGCGCCCCCGTCGCCATCGAGGCCGCCGGCCTTGAGGCGCGCGCCCAGCAGCACATGGCCAAGCTGAGCCCGAACACCCGCGAGGCGCTGCTGCTGCATTCGATCGAGGATTTCAACACCACCGAGGTCGCGCAGATCATGGGCACCGACGTGGCCGAGGTCGACAGCCTGATCAGCACCGCCCGCCAGGAGATGGAAGATGCCATCGCCGGCCGCGTGCTGATCATCGAGGACGAGCCGATCATCGCCATGGACCTGGAAACCCTGGTCGCCGAAATGGGCCACCGCATCACCGGCGTGGCGCGCACCCGCAAGGAGGCCGTGGCCCTTGGGGCCGCCGAGCGTCCCGACCTGATCATGGCCGACATCCAGCTGGCCGACAATTCCAGCGGCATCGACGCGGTGAACGACCTGCTGGCGCAGTTCGGCGATCTGCCGGTGATCTTCATCACCGCCTTCCCGGAACGCCTGCTGACCGGCGAACGGCCCGAACCCGCCTTCCTGATCTCCAAGCCCTACCGCGAGGACCAGGTTCGCAGCGCCGTGAGCCAGGCGATGTTCTTCGCCTCGACCGAGACGCTGAAGGGCTGAGCGCCGCATTTCCTTCCCTTTCCTGTCACGACAGACGCCCCGCCGGTTCTCCGGCGGGGCGTTGCTTATTCCCGGCTGTGCTGGGGCCGGGGCCCGTGGATGTTTTCCTGCTGTCCCTCGAACACGTGCATGGCGAGGGTCGCGACCCCCAGTGCAGCGAAGAGCACGAAGAGGAATTGCGCGATACCTGCCGACACGGCCGCGATTCCGCCGAAGGCGAAGGCGGCTGTGACGAGGGCGACAGAGAAAAAGACGATGGGCCAGATGAGGGGCATGGCAAATCTCCTTTCGTTGCTGCCGCCGCCCCGTGCGTCGGGGCTGTGCAAGAGAAACGTCAGGAGGGCGCGCAGGTTCCGCCGGGGCGGCCATGCGCGCACGTCATGGTAAAGATCGGCAACATTGCGTTGTGTTTCGTGAGGCTGAGCGGCAAGTCCTTGCTTTCGCCTCACAAAGGCGGGAACCCGCCGTCAGTCCGAAAGCTCCAGATCGTCGCCGGCAGTGACCCCGCTGATCAACTGGTAGGAGAGCAGGTCGGCAATGTCCGCCGGATCCCGCACCAAGGCCGAGACCGCGCCGCGCAGCCGGTTCAGCAGCGCTTCGGGCGTGGCGGGCAGGGCCTCGGGGATCTCGCTCCAGCGGAAGTGCAGCGGCGCGCCGGCCCCGGCCTGCGCGAGCTTCGCCATGTCGGCGGGATGCACCGATCCGATGCGGGGATAGCCGCCGATGGTCTGGCACTCGGCCAGCAGCACATAGGGGGTGCCATCGCCGGTGATCTGGATGTCGCCGGCCTGGATCGGCTCCGAGGCCATGCCGCCGGAGGCGCGGAACCAGAGCGGCTCTGCCCCGGTCTGCAACTGCATGGCCTGGCGGTTCGACCGCGATCCCCGGGTGAAGGGGGCTGCGGCGAAAGCGGCACGCTGGGCATCGCTGAACAGATCTGTCTGGGGGCCGGGCAGCACGCGGATCTCGCCACCGGCAAAGCGGGCCTCGGGGCGGATGCGGCGGGCCGGGCGCGGGGTGTCATCGCCCAGCGGCAGCTGATCGCCGGGACGCAGCAGCGCGCCGATCCCGGCGGCCAGATGGGTGCTGCGGCTGCCCATCCAGGGCGTGGTGGCGATGCCGCCGCCGAAGCTGAGGTAACCGGTGGTGCCGGCCTCGACCGGGCCGATGCGCAGGGTTTCCCCGGGCGAGAGCAGATGCGCGGCGTGCCATGCCAGCGGCACGCCATCGCGCGCGGCCCGCATCGGCGCGCCGGTCAGCGCGATCCGGGTCGCGGCGCTGACGCGGAACAGCCCGCCCAGGCCCGGCATCTCGATGGCGGCTTCGGGGGCGGGGCGGGCCAGCAGCGCCGCGGCCTCGAACAGCGCCAGCGGGTCCAGCGCGCCACCGCGCGACAGCCCCTGCGCGGCCAGGCCGGGGCGGCCCAGGTCCTGCACGCTCAGGCCCGGTCCGGCCTCGAGGATTTCCAGCGTTGCACTCATCACAGGATCTCCAGCCGGGCGCCGCCCATCGGGGTGGTTTCGCAGGCCGCCAGTTCTGCGGCAGAGGCACGGGCAAAGCGGATCTCGTCTCCGGTGGCCAGCGGCATCGGGGTCTCGGCCTCGGGCTGGAAGGGGCGGAATGCGGTGCGCCCGATCTGCAGCCAGCCGGTGGGCGAGGCATTGGCGAACAGCACCAGCTGCCGGATCGCCGCGACCAGAGCGCCCTGCGGCACCTGCATCAGGCTGGTCTGGCGGGGAAAGTCCCAAACCTCGGGCAGGAGGCCCAGATAGGGCTGGCCGGGGGCAAAGCCGATCGCCAGCACCCGCGTCGCACTGTCGAGGATATCCTGCACCAGCGCCGTCTCGGTCCTTTCGGTCAGCGCGGCGACCTGCGCCAGGCTGGGGGCGTCGGCGGCATCGAAGCTGACCGGGACATGCCAGCGCCGCGTCGGGGCGGCTGGCGGCAGGTCCAGCCAGTCCCGGCTGGCCAGAAGATCTCGCAGGGCGGCCTCCAGCGGGGCGCGGGGCGTGCGGGCGGGATCGAAGCGCACCAGGGTCGAGGCCAGGGCCGGCACCACCTCGGTCACGCCGGGCAGGGAACGGGCCAGCTCTCCGGCGGCCTGGGCGGCGCGGTTCGCGGCCTCGCCGAACCCTTCGGAGAACCGCATCAGGAAACCGTCCAGGCCCAGGGGCAGCAGCCGGGGGCGGTCGGGGGCGGGGGCGGATCGGGTCACGGCATGGTCCTGTGCTGGGGTCGCGGATACCGGTGGCAAAACGTCGACATTTTGTCAACGTTTCGTCCCCGAATGGCCGGGGGCGGGGCCGCGGCTGCCCGAATTTCCGGCCCGGAGAGGCTAGAGCGCCGCAGCGGCGCGGCTGGCCTGGTCGTACTGGCCCGACAGCGCGCGCAGGGCGGCGGCGATGCGGCGCAGCTCTGCCCCATCGGCCTCTCCGGAGGGCAGGGTCTCAAGCAGGCATTGCTCGCGGATCCGGCGGTAGGACTGGCACAGGGCGGCACCGGTCGCGGTGGTGCGGTAGAACACCTCCTTGCCGCGCTTGCGGCCTTCCAGCAGTTCGAGCCGCAGCAGCTTCTTCAGCGCGTAATTGACGGTGTGGCTGTCCTCGATGTTCAGCAGGAAGCAGATGTCGGACAGGCGCTTGTCGCGGTCGCGGCTGTTGGTGTTGTGCAGCACCAGGATCTCCAGCGCCGAAAGCTCGGGCATTCCGGCGGCGGCCATGCAGCGCTGCGTCCAGCGGGTGAAGGCATGGAAGGCGATGATCAGCCCGAATTCGAACTCGGAGCTTTCCCAACCCGGCCCCTCGGCCAGGTGCGAGGAGGAGACGATGCGGCGCGGCCCGCTGGGGAGGGGATCATCGGCCATGGGAACCTTCACGATTTTCCGGCAAGTCACCGATATTTTAACGCTGAAATCGCGCTGCGGAAAGCGTCTTGCGACTTTCACGCGGGGGGCGGGCCGCGATAGACTGCGCCGGATGCGACAGACAGGCGGAGAGCGGGCATGAGGGCAGGCGAACGGCGGCGGGGCTTTGGGGCCGGGATGCTGTGGCTGCTGATCTGCCTGCTGCTGGGGGCGGGGTCCGTCGCGCGGGCCGAAAGCTTTTCGGCGCGGGCGAGCGTGGACCTGGAGCAGAGCCGGCTGCGCAGCGGCTGGGGCGGGCTGGACCTGACGCTGACGCTGAGCCAGGGGGTGCCCTGGCGGCTTTACACCCTGGCCGATCCGCGCCGCATCGTGCTGGACCTGAAAGGGGCGGACTGGCCGCAGGGCGATCTGGCGGGGCTGGTGCACCGTGCCTTCCTGCACAAGAGCTGGATCACCGCGCTGCGCCTGGCGCCGGCGCGCCCGGGCTGGAGCCGGCTGGAGCTGACCCTGCGCGCGCCGCTGGTACTGGAGAGCGGCGCCATGCAGAGCGATCCCGGCAGCGGCACGGCGGTGATCCGGGCCCATTTCGCCACCGCCTCGGCCAGCGAGTTTGCCGCCCGGGCCGGGCCGCCGGCGGATGTGGCGGTGGCCGATGACACGCCGGCGCGGGTGGGCAAGGGCACGGTGGCGGAGGCCGAAAAGCCGCTGCGCATCCTGCTCGATCCCGGACATGGCGGTGTCGATCCGGGGGCCGAGCGCGCCGGCGTGCGCGAGGCGGACCTGATGCTGCGCTTCGCCCTGGAGCTGCAGGAGGTGTTGCGGCGCACCGGGGCGGAGGTCTTTCTGACCCGCAACGCCGATACCTTCGTGTCGCTGGAGGGGCGGGTGCAGAAGGCCCATGCCCTTGGCGCCGACCTGATGATCTCGCTCCATGCGGATGCGCTGGCGGAAGGTGAGGGGGAGGCCGAGGGGATCACCCTGCACACGCTGGCGCGCTCGGCCTCGGACCGGGCTTCGGCGCTGCTGGCCGAGCGGCACGGGCGCGGCGACATCCTGGCCGGGGTGGACCTGAGCCACAGCGACGACCAGGTCGCGGGGGTGCTGCTGGACCTCGCACGTCAGGAGACCCAGCCGCGCAGCGAGGCGCTGGCGGGGGCGCTGGTCAATGCGCTGCGCCAGGACGGGCTGCCGCTGAACGCGCGGCCGCGCCGCGCGGCCGCCTATGCGGTTCTGAAGGCCGCCGATGTGCCGGCGGTGCTGATCGAGACGGGCTTCCTGTCGAGCGAGCGGGACCGGGCCAACCTGCTGGACCCGGCGTTCCGGGCGCGGCTGGCGGGAGCGATCCGCGACGGGGTGATGGCCTGGGCGCGTGCGGATGCGGCCGCGGCACCGTTGCGGCGGCAGTGAGCGGCGGCAGTGAGCGGGGGGAGGCGCGGGGAGGGGGCGCTGCCCCCGTCTCCTGCGGAGACTCCCCCGGGATATTTCCGGCCAGATGACAGGGAGCGGAAGCGCGGGTTTCGGGCGGAAAGGTGCCGGGTTCCCCCGGGGCGGGGCTTTGTCTGTTGGCCTTCGTGATGCCCTTGTGTTTTGACCGCCCCCGGGGAGCGCACTATAACCCTGTTTCAGTCTAAAGAGGCCAGCGCGCGTGATCAGATTCATACTTTCCTTCTTCGGTGGCATCTTCACGCTGGTGACGCTGGGGCTTGCCATGGTGGCCCTGTCTGTGGGCGCCATCTTCTGGGTCTATGGCCGGGACCTGCCCAGCCATGAAAGCCTGGCCCAGTATCAGCCCAAGACCATCAGCCGGATCTACAACGGCGAAGGCCAGCTGATCGACGAATTCGCAAAGGAACGCAGGCTTTACACGCCCGCGGACGAGATCCCCAAGCTGGTGAAGGATGCCTTCATCTCGGCCGAGGACAAGAATTTCTACACCCACCAGGGCTATGATCCGCGCGGCATCGCGGCCGCAATCCTCGAGGCGATCGAGACCCGCGGCAAGACCGTGCGCGGGGCCTCGACCATCCCGCAGCAGGTGGCCAAGAACCTGTTCCTGTCCGGCGACCGCAAGATCGAGCGCAAGGTCAAGGAGGTCATCCTGGCCTCCCGGCTGGTCGATTCGATGTCGAAGGACAAGATCCTCGAGATCTACCTGAACGAGATCTACCTCGGTCAGAACTCCTACGGGGTGGCCGCCGCGGCGCAGACCTATTTCAACAAGACGCTGAACCAGCTCGATCCCGCCGAGGCGGCGATCCTGGCCTCGATGCCGAAGGCGCCCTCGGATTATCACCCGGTGCGCCAGCACGACCGGCTGCTGGCGCGGCGCAACTACGTGCTTCAGCAGATGTACGAGAACGGCTACATCGACAAGGCGACCTACGACAAGAGCCTGGCCGAACCGATCCGCTCCGTGCAGGGCGGGGACTACCCGGCCTTCCGCGTCAACCTGCCGCCGCGCGACTACTTCACCGACGAGATCCGCCGCCAGCTGAGCCGCGATTTCGGCGCCGAGGAATTCTTTACCGCCGGTTTCTCGGTCCGGGCGACCGAGGATCCGGACATGCAGCGCGTCGCCGCCATCGCCCTGCGCCATTCGCTGGAGCGCATGGACCGCCAGCTGGGCAAGTGGCGCGGCACCGGCAAGACCATTCCCGCCGCCGATCTGGGCGACGAGGCGAAATGGCGCGCCGCGCTTTCCTCCACCAACGTGGCCCGCGACATCGAGGTCGACGGCAAGTGGCATCCGGCGGTGGTGCTGAAGGTTTCGGACCAGAGCCTGGCCGTGGGCATCGAGGACGTGCCCCTTGACGATCCGCGCGGCAACAGCGTGCCGCGCTCGGACATCAAGTGGATGCACGGAGATTTTCACGACAACTTCAAGCCCGGCGACGTGATCTTCGTGCGCGAGGCGAAGGCCAAGTCCGGCAAGTTCGATCACTGGTCGGTGCGCCAGGTGCCCGAGGTCGAGGGCGGCTTCATGGCGATGGACGTCAACAACGGCCGCGTCATCGCCATGCAGGGCGGTTTCTCCTACCAGCATTCCGTGTTCAACCGCGCCACCCAGGCGAACCGCCAGCCCGGCTCCAGCTTCAAGCCCTTCGTCTATGCCGCCGCGCTCGACAGCGGCTATACCCCCGCGACCATCGTCGTCGACGCCCCGATCGAGGTGAACACCCCCGATGGCGTCTGGCGCCCGACCAACTCGGAGAACCGCTACTACGGGCCGACGCCGCTGCGCATCGGCATCGAGATGTCGCGGAACCTGATGACGATCCGCCTGGCGCAGGAGGTCGGCATGGACACCGTCGCCTCCTACGCAGAGCGTTTCGGGGTCTATGATCACATGGGCCACTACCTGGCCAACGCGCTCGGCTCCGAGGAAACCACCCTCTACAAGATGGTGGCGGCCTATGCGATGTTCGCCAATGGCGGCGAGCGGGTCGAACCCACCCTGGTCGACCGGGTCCAGGACCGCTACGGGCGCACCATCTACCGCCATGACCAGCGCGTCTGCGAGGATTGCGGCGCCGATGCCCTGCCGCGGGGCGAGGGGCCGCGCATCCTGTCGAACCGCGAACGGGTGATGAACGCCATCACCGCCTACCAGCTGACCTCGATGATGGAAGGCGTGGTCCAGCGCGGCACCGCCTCGCGCGCGGTGCATCTGCCTGTGCCGATCGCCGGCAAGACCGGCACCACCAACGGCGCCCGCGACGCCTGGTTCATCGGCTTCTCCTCCAACATCGTCGCCGGCTGCTACATCGGCTACGACACGCCGCGCCCGATGCTGGGCGGCCATGGCTACGGCGCAAGCCTCTGCGCGCCCGTCTTCCAGGAGTTCATGACCCAGGCGATCAAGAAATACGGCGGCAGCAAGTTCAAGGTCCCGCCGGGCGGCCATTTCATCAACATCGACCGCTACACCGGCGCCCGTCTGCCCGACGATGCCTCCGGCCCCAATGTCCAGGCGGAATACTTCCGCGACGGCGAGGATCCGATCTTCGGCGTGACCTATGACGGCGGCTTCGCCATGGGGCAGGACCTGCCGCTCTACAAGGAGGCCGAGCAGGCCCAGCGGCAGATCACGACCTCCACCGGCGAAACCACCACCATCGGGCCCAGGGCGAACTTCGGCACGCTCTCCTCGGGCGGTCTCTACTAGGCGCTCCGCCCTCCCCATTTTCTTGTCGAAAATACCTCGGGGGAGGGCGGCGCAGCCGACCGGGGGCAGCGCCCCCCGACCGAAACGGTCCCGCCAGGCCCGCCCTTGCCCGCAGGCGGGCCTTGGTCTATCACGCGGCTCTAACCTTCGAGAGGAATTTGGCCCATGCGCGCCGAGACCCAGAACATCGTCGCCGAGATCGAGAAATCCCTGGAGCTGCTGCGCCAGCGGATGGATTGGGAAACGGCCCCGCATCGCCTGGAAGAGTTCAACGCGCGCGTCGAGGATCCGAACCTCTGGGATGATCCGGCCAAGGCCCAGGCGCTGATGCGCGACCGCCAGTCGCTGGTGGATTCCCTGCAGACCCACGACGGCCTCAAGCAGGAGCTTCAGGACAATATCGACCTGATCGAGCTGGGCGAGATGGAAGACGATGCCGAGGTCGTCTCGGAGGCCGAGCAGGCGCTGAAGACGCTGCGCGAGAAGGCCGCCGAGAAGGAGCTGGAAGCGCTGCTCGACGGCGAGGCCGATGCCAACGACACCTTCCTTGAGATCAACGCCGGGGCCGGTGGCACCGAGGCCTGCGACTGGGCGTCGATGCTGCAACGCATGTATGTCCGCTGGGCCGAAAAGCGCGGCTACAAGGTGGAACTGCAATCCGAGGAAGCCGGCGCCGAAGCCGGCATCAAGTCCTGCGCCTACAAGATTTCCGGCCACAATGCCTATGGCTGGCTGAAGTCGGAATCCGGCGTGCACCGTCTGGTGCGGATCAGCCCCTTCGGCAAGGGCACGCGCGAGACCTCCTTCGCCTCCGTCTGGGTTTACCCGGTGGTCGACGACAATATCGAGATCGAGGTCAACCCCGCCGATATCCGCATCGACACCTACCGCTCCTCCGGGGCCGGTGGCCAGCACGTCAACACCACCGACTCCGCGGTCCGGATCACCCACCACCCGACCGGCATCGTCGTGACCTCTTCCGAGAAGTCGCAGCACCAGAACCGCGACATCGCCATGAAGGCCCTGAAATCGCGCCTCTACCAGCTCGAACTCGACAAGCGGAACGCGGCGATCAACGAGGCGCACGAGAACAAGGGCTCGGCTGGCTGGGGCAACCAGATCCGCTCCTACGTGCTGCAGCCCTACCAGATGGTGAAGGACCTGCGCACCCAGCACGAGACCTCGGACACGTCCGGCGTGCTCGACGGGGCGCTCGACGGTTTCATGGCCGCCACCCTGGCTCAGCAGGTCGCCGGCAAGAGCCGCGCCGAGGCCTCGGCCGACTGATCCCGGACCATTCCCGGGCCCGTGCCTGAGAGATTCGCACGGCGTTCCCAAATTGCATGGCGCCGCACCCCCCGGGTGCGGCGCTTTTTTCACGTTTTGGTCACCGACCTACATCTTGGGGTTGAATATCGCGCAGCCGCTTTTCCATGGGGTGTTACAACGGGTGTTATAACGCCATCCGTCCTTGTCATTACGTTATTCGTACTTCCGGCACGCGCTTGCCTTAGGGTAAGCTTCTGGGATCGGGCCGCTGGGGAGGCTGCCTGAATTTCACAGTTGAGCCGAATTTGGAGCGGGGCATCCGCATCGAATGAGCGAGGGGTATCAGATGTCGAATTACGACGGGGGGGGGAGGCAGAGCGATCTGCGTCGGACGCAAGGCGAATGGACACGATCCTTTCCACAGGGGGCCGTTGGGGGCACCGGGTGGATCTTGGACGTGCTGGAAGACCTGGAAGGCTTTGCCCGTCATCGCGGGCTGACGGATGTCGAACAGCGCCTGACGGAGGCGCGCCGCGACGTGGCGCGGGCCCTGTGGCGGGCGCTTGGCGAGGATCCGTTCCTGAATGCCAAACCGAGCCGGCGGCTCGACGCGCTGCGCCTGGTGCCGCTGGGTGCGGGGGCAGGAAGCGGGGCGGTGCGCAAGCCCGACTAGGCCCGAAGATCCACCGCAGGAATGACCCCGGCCCGCGACGCCTGTCGCGGGCCGGGTCGTTTGGTCAGTAGTCCTTCTCGAAGAACAGGCCCAGACCGGTGTTGCCGCTGGTGCTGACGGAGCCCTTGGCCTTCACGTTGTCGGTCAGGTCGAGGTTGATCGACAGGCTGGTGTTGCCGCCGCTTTCCACCTCGGTCTCGGTATAGACCTTGTCGCTGATGTACTTGCCCGCCGAGAGCGTGGTGTTGCCCTCGGCCGAGGTCGAGACATCCAGATCGTCGAGCCCTGTCTTGTCGCGGATGCTGCCCAGCACCCCGCCGTTGCCATTGCCCGTCAGCGTCGCCACCGCCGAGGCCAGCTGCGCCGCCTGCAGCGGCGACAGGCTGGAGATCGAGCGTTCGAAGAACAGCTGCGAGAGGATCTCGTCCTGGGGCAGGGAGGGGTTGGCCGAGAAGGTCACCTCGGGGGCGCTTGCGGTGCCGCCGATGGTGATGGTCACCGCATAGCTGCCGCTCTGCGAGGTCGCGACGAAGTGCAGCAGAGGCTCGAAGCCCCCGGCCATGGTCACAGTGCCCTCGTCCAGGTCGATCCGCTTGGTCAGCAGGTCAAGCCGCCCCCGCACCAGAGAGAACTGCCCCACCGGCACCGGGTTGGAGGTGGTGCCGTTCAGCTGCAGGTCACCACGCAGTTCTGCATCGAGGCCGCGACCGCGGATGAAGATGGAGTTGTCGGTGCCGATCTTGAGGTTCAGCTTCAGGCCGCCATCGCCGCCCGAACCGCCGCTGCCGGAGGAACTGTCGTCCGATTTCAGCAGCCCGGCACGGGCGCGGGTGGTCCGGCTTGCGGCGGGTTCGTCGACATGGGTGATGTCCGGGATCGCCTCCTGGCCCCCGAAACCGGCATTGGCCAGGCGGATCTCGGTGTCCGAAAGCCCGATCCGGCCCGAAACGGTGCCACCGCCGGTCAGGCCGCCCTCCAGCTTGACGGTGCCGTTCAGCGTGGTGGTGGCGAAGTCGGCCTGCTTGACCTTCACCTTCGACAGCACGACCGACAGGCCCGCATTGTAGGGCGCCGCCAGAGTCAGCGGCCCCTTGATGGAGATCTGGCCGCCTTCCGAGGGCGTGGCGGTCAGGTTCATCTGGGCGCGCCCGCCGGTCAGAGTCACGGTGCCGCCGATGCCGTCGATCACCTGGTTGTAGGCCGGTGCGATGAAGCGCCCGCCCGACAGCCGCACGCTGCCCGAGAGTGCCTCAAGCCCCGGCTGGCCCTGCATCGCCAGGTCGAAGCGGGCATTGCCCGACACCGATTGCGGCGTGATGAAGGCATTGGCCAGGCCCAGCGGCGCGGCGCCGGTGATCTTCAGATCGACGCTGCCATCGGGCTTGCCCACCAGGCCGTCGATCTTGGCATCCGCGCCCGCCGGGCCATCGGCGCTGACCGCCAGACGGATGCCCGCATCCTCGCCCTTGGCGGTGCCGGTGACCGAAAGCGGGCCATTCAGCCCGGCAACCAGCCGCCCGAGATTGTCGAGCTTGGCCTCGTAGGTCACGTCGGGTTTGCCGTTCAGCACCGAGCCGCTGGCCTTGGTGGTGATCGCCGCCGAGGTGAAATCGGCCTTCTCGATGGTGATCTTGCCGTCTGCGCCGGTGCTGACCACCGCGTCGAGGCTGCTGTTGCCGGCAAAGAGCGCATCGACCTGCGGATTGCCGATGCCGATCGACTGGCCGGTGCCCTTGGCGGTGATGCGGTAGCCACCGTCGGCGGCGCCGACATGGGCCTCAAGCGCCAGCGGACCGGCCTTGGCGCCAAGCGCGGCGGCCGAGTTCGGCAGGTTCAGCTTCAGATCCACGTCGGGGGCGCCGTCCTGGACCTTGCCTGCAGCGGTCAGCTGGACGCCGGGGGTCGTGACATGCACGTCCTTCAGCGTCACCAGCCCGCCCTTGGAGGTCACGTCGGCGGTGATGTCGGTCTTGCCCAGCAGCCGGTCGACCTGTTCGATCCCGGTGGCGATGTCGTCGCCACCGCCGGAGAGCAGGGCATGAATGGTGCCGTCCTCCTCGGTGCGCACGGTGCCGGTCAGGCTGAGCGGCCCGGCCTGTCCGCCGGTGAAGACGGCGGAATTGGCCAGCCGTGCCGACATGTCGAGGTTCATCGCCTTCGGATCCAGAGACCCCTTGGCGCTGATCTGCAGGCCCTCGCTCTGGACCTCGGCGCGTTCCAGCACCGGGGCGCCGTCCGTCGGGCTCAGCAGCGATGCGTCGATGCTCAGACCGCCCTTCAGCAGCCCGTCCACCGCCGGCACGCCAAGCGCCAGATCCTGCCCGCCGCCCTTGGCGGTGATGCGCAGGCCCTCGCTGCTCTGGGTCAGGGCGCCTGCCAGATCCGCCGGGCCGGCATGGGTGCCGGTCAGCAGCCCGGCATCGGCCAGGTGCAGGTCATAGGTGATCTGCCCGCTGGTGCTGGAGATCTGTCCGCCGCCGGTCAGCTTCAGCGCATCGGTGCCAATGTCCATCGCGTGCAGCGTGATGCCGTCCGCACCGCGTTCGACGTCCAGATCGATCTTGGCGGGGCTGTTCAGCAGCCCGTCGACGGCGGAAATGCCGGTTGCGAGGTTTTCGCCATTGCCGGTGACCTTCAGCCGGGCAGTGCCGGCAGGCAGGGTCATCGCCAGATCGACACCGAGGTCGGCCTTGCCGGCCAGATCCATCCCCGCGAGGGTCGAGAAGGCGCCAAGGTCGGCGATGCTGGTCTGTGCTTTCAGCGTCACCTCGCCCTGATCGTCGGTCTTCTGGAAGCTGGCGTTGCCGGCAAGCTCCAGCGCGGGGCCCGTAAGCTTCAGGTCCTTGATGGTCACCGGGCCGTCGCCGAACTGCACCACGGCCGAACCCGTGACCTGCTTGCCAAGCGCCTGGGCAATGCCGGGATCGCTGGCCGACAGGCCCGAGGCGTCGAAATCGAGGGTCAGCGCCGAGGCCCCGCTGGTCTTCAGCGGGCCGGAGATGTTCAGCGCCACGTCCTCGGCCGAGAAGCCCTGCGCGGCGGGGGCCTTGACCTCGATCTTGCCGGCGACGTCCTCGGACTTGGCGCGGTCGAAGGTCAGGTCCACATCCGCAGAGGCCAGCGACACGCCGTCGGCGAAGGGCAGGTCCAGGCGGTCCTCTCCGCTGGGTGAGGCAAGGCGGCCCTTCACGTCGAAGCTGGAGGGATGGCCCTCGGCATCCACCGCGACCTTGCCCTCAAGGTTCAGGGCGGCGGATTTCACCCGCAGCAGCTGCAGGTCGAGCGATCCGTCCGCGCCCTGGGTGCCGGTGGCGGCAATGCCGATGTCGGTGCCCAGAAAGTCGCGGTACTGCGGTGCGGCCAGCGCGGTCAGGTCGCCGCCCGCCTGCACGGTGAATTCGCGCCCGCCATCGTCGCGGCCCCGCAGGGTCACGTTGCCCTTCAGGCGCTGTTCGCCATCGGTCAGCAACAGCATGTCGGCGCTGTAATTGTCGAGCGGCCCGGTGCCCGCGACGGTCAGGTCGACCGAGGGCAGGCCGGGCAGGTTCATCAGCGTGGCCACCAGCCCGCCCTGGGGTTCCTGCACCTTCAGGTCCACGGCCATGTTCTTGGCGTCGGGATCATAGGCGGCCTTCAGGCTGACGGTGCCCTCCTTGTCCTGGCGCTGGATCTCCAGCGCGGTATCAAGCGCCCCGCCGGCAAGAGAGGCCTTGCCGGTCACGCCCAGCACGGCGGCCTCGCCCATGACGGGCTGCTTCAGGTCCACCTTGCCGATGTCGAGCTGCCCGATCTCGATCGAGACGGGCAGGGAGGGGATGGAAAAGCCCGGTGCCTCGGCCGAGGGGGCAGAGGCGGTCTCTTCGCTTTTCGGCAGCCGGTAGAGGGTCAGGCTTTCGGCAGAGAGCTTGTTGACCTTGACCTTGCCGGTCAGAAGGGCGGTGCGGCTCCAGTCCAGCTCGGCATTGTCGAGCTCCAGCCAGACGCCCTCGTCATCGGCGATGGTCATCTTCGCGAGCGTCGCCTTGGAGGACAGCGCCCCCTTGAAGCCGGTGATCTTCACGTCGCGGCCGGCGCCCGAGAGGGCGTTCTGAAGGGTCCGGCTGAGGAAGTTCTGCCCGTCGTCATCCTGGGCGAAGGCCTGGGGCGTGACGGAAAGCGTCAGGACCAGCGCGCAGCAGGCGAGAGCGAGACGGAGAAAGAGAGAGATACGGCGCTGCATCAGAAGGACTGCCCTATGCCGACATAGACGGAGACGGAGTTCTTGTTGCCGGTGACGGGCACCGCGACATCAAGGCGGATCGGACCGATCCCGGTGAAGTAGCGTGCGCCAATGCCGGCGCCGCCCTGCCATTCCCCGCTGGAGAAATCGTTGTAGCCCGAGACATAGCCGTAATCGACGAAGGCCACGGCGCCCCAGCTGTCACCGATGCGGCTGCGCAGCTCGGTGCTGATCGCAGAGTAGCTGAGGCCGCCGGTTTCCACGCCCGCGGCATAGGTGCCCAGCGACTGGTAGCCCTGGCCGCGCACCGATCCGCCGCCGCCGGACCAGAACAGCCAGTCCGAGGGGGTGTCCTCGATCGAGGGGCCCTGGATGTTGCCGATCTGGACCCGGCTGGCGATGGCCAGCTTCGGCGTACCCAGTTCACGATAGCCGCGCAGGTCGGCCTCGGTCAGCAGGCCCGAGGCAGTGCCCGAGACCCCGAGGAAGGGCGTGGCCGAGACCTGGGCATAAACGCCGTCGGTCGGGTCGATCTTGTCGTTGCGGTTGTCCCAGGTCAGCCCGGTCTTGAAGGTGATGTGCTGGAAGTCGCGGTCCCCGAGGTTGTCCTCGGTATGGGAATAGCGCAGGCCCAGCCGCAGGTTCGCCGTCAGTTTGGAGGTCAGGTAGCGGTCCACCCCGACCGAGACTTCGGCGACGTCGGAGATGTATTCCTCCTCGTCCTCGTGCTCCAGGTCGATGCCGTAGACCAGGTCCATGTCCGGGTTCTTGAAGGCGGGATAGGTCAGCGTGGTCTTCAGGCTGTAGTCCATGCCGCCGCCGGTGGTGCCGCCGATCCCGGAAACCTCGCCGTCGATGCGCAGCCGCTCGGCCCCGCCCAGCAGGTTGCGGTGCAGCCAGTAGCCCGAGATCGTGGCGCCTTCCTCGGTGGTGACCTCGGCGCCGAAGCCCAGGCGGCGGGGCTTGGAATCCACCACGTCGATGGTGGTGGGCAGGGTATTGTCGGGGCCGACCGAGTCGGATTCCGCAACCGTGGCCGAGGAGAAGGCGCCGGCGCGGCGCAGCCGCGATTCCGCCTTGGAGATTTCCTCGGGGCTGTAAAGCTTGCCCACCGGCAGGCCGGCGATGGCGCGGATGCGCTTGGCGCGCACCTTGCTGGCGAGGCTGCGCTCCGACAGGGTGACGGTGCCGAAGGTCAGCTGCGGCCCGGGCGTCAGTCCGAAACGCGCCGCAACGGTGTCGGTGTCATGGTTGGCGGTGATCTTCTGGTCGCTGATGGCGGCCTTGGCATGGCCGCGGTTGCGCCAGTCCTCGACCCCGGCGGCGGCAGCCTTGCGCATCACCCCGGTCGACGCGGTCTGGCCCGGCGCGAAGCCCTCGTAAGGGGCGGCGCCCTTCGGCAGCGGTGTCACTTCGGCCTCGGAGAACTTGAAGCGCGGACCGGGATCGACGCGGATCTCGATCCTGCCGATCTTGGTGTTGCCGCCCAGGACCGGCACGCCCGAAGCCTCCTTGCCATCGACCAGGATCGACACGCTGGCGCCGAAATAGCCCTTGTCGTAAAGCGCCGCGACCAGCCGCTGGTAGTCGGCCTTGGCATCCGCGATCAGCTCCTGCGGATCGCTCACCTTGTCGTTCTCGATGGCCGAGACCGACAGCGAGGCCGCCTTCAGCGTCTTGGCCAGGTCCGCGTTGTCGCCGGCCGTGAGGCTGACTTCGGCGGCCAGGGCCGGGGCGGAGGGGAGCGGGGCGATCACGAGAGCCAGGCTGACGGCTGTGGCGGCGGCACGGGCGACGGAAGGGCGCGACGTCATGGGGGCGCGGTACCTCATATGAACTTTTTCTGAACTTTCAACATCCGGTCCCTCCGGATGGGCGGCAGGTCTTTGCCGACAAGCTAGATCGCGGCCGCCCGATTGACCACCCGGAGGAGGCATAAAGACGGGCTTCACGGCGGAAACCCGCGCCGCCGGAGGCCGTAAGGGGCGAGTCGCCCGATGCGGGCGCGCGCAGGGCGGGTCCGGGATGGCTTCGGCGCGGGCGGTGCGGCGCGGCAAGTGTGTCCGGCGTGCATCGGTACCGTTTTTCCGGGGGGTATCCGGTATACAGGCGCTCTGCGGATGCGCGCCCGCCGGTCCGGAGGGGCCGGGCCGCCCGGGGTCCTGCTGCGTAACGGTTTTCGGAACGCCGGCGCGGGTCGGCGCCTGCTGCCCCCGCGGAATGTTTCTGCGCCGCGGCACCTTTCCGGACTGAGGCATTTTCGCCGTCCGCCAGATTCCTGCCTGTAACCCCTTGACGCAAGGTCCGAAAATTCGCCATTCGAAAAGGGAATTCACAGGGGGAGGGGCGCCGTGCCGGGGAACTGCCTGTTTCGGAGGCAGGTCCGGCGGCGCCTGACCATCTGATTAAATATTGAGCGTGTGCTTGCAAAAGAGACCCCGAACCCGGGGGAACACCGAGAGGTGCTCTCGCGGTTCCCGAAGGCCTCTGTAACCATCGGGGTGCGGATGCAACAGGTCGGGGGAAGTCAGAGGGTGGACATGACAGATCGAAGATTTTTCGACGAAATGACGCTGGAGGGCGGAGATCCCCGGCATCCCTATTCCGGATATGCCGACTGGTTCTCCGGTGAAGATCCCAAGGCGCTTCTCAAGAAATCCGCCGAGGCCGAAGCCTTCTTCCGCCGCATCGGGATCACCTTCAACGTCTACGGCCAGAAGGATGCGCAGGAACGCCTGATCCCCTTCGACATCGTGCCGCGGATCATCGCCGCGAACGAATGGCGCCAGCTTGAAAAGGGGATCGAGCAGCGGGTGCGCGCTCTGAACGCCTTCCTGGCCGACATCTACAACAAGCAGGAAATCCTGAAGGCCGGGCGCCTGCCGGAACACATCATTGCCCAGAACGAGGCCTTCCTGCCGCAGATGATCGGGATGATGCCGCCGGGCGGCGTCTATACCCATATCGTCGGCACCGACCTTGTGCGCACCGGCGAGAACGAATTCTACGTCCTTGAGGACAATGCCCGCACGCCCTCCGGCGTCTCCTACATGCTGGAGAACCGCGAGACGATGCTGCACATGTTCCCCGAGCTGTTCACCCAGATGAAGGTGCGCCCGGTCTCGTCCTACCCGGCCGAACTGCGCCGCTCGCTGTCGGAATGTGCGCCGCCGAACTTCGACGGGGTGAAGCCGCGCGTCGCGGTGCTGACGCCGGGCATCCACAACTCGGCCTATTTCGAACACAGCTTCCTTGCCGACCAGATGGGCGCGGAGCTGGTCGAGGCGGGCGATCTGAAGGTCGTGGACGGCAAGGTGCAGATGCGCACCACCAAGGGCTACAAGCCCATCGACGTGGTCTATCGCCGGGTCGATGACGCCTACCTGGACCCGCTGACCTTCAATCCCGAAAGCATGCTGGGCGTGCCGGGGATCATGGATGTCTACCGCGCCGGCAACATCACCATCGCCAATGCGCCCGGCACCGGCATCGCCGACGACAAGGCGCTGTATTCCTACATGCCCGATATCGTCGAATTCTACACCGGCGAGAAGGCGATCCTGCAGAACGTGCCGACCTGGCGCTGTTCCGAGGCCGAGAGCCTGTCCTACGTCCTTGATCACCTTTCGGAACTGGTGGTGAAAGAGGTGCACGGCTCGGGCGGCTACGGGATGCTGGTGGGGCCTGCGGCCTCGAAGAAAGAGCTGGCCACCTTCCGCGAAAAGCTGATGGCGAAGCCTGCGAACTATGTCGCGCAGCCGACGCTGGCGCTCTCGACGGTGCCGATCATGACGAAGAAGGGGCTGGCGCCGCGCCATGTCGATCTGCGGCCCTTCGTGCTGGTCAGCCCGAACCGGGTGCATATCACGGCGGGCGGCCTGACCCGCGTGGCCCTGAAGGAGGGCTCGCTGGTCGTGAACTCCTCCCAGGGGGGCGGCACGAAAGATACCTGGGTTCTGGGAGACTGACGAATATGCTTGGAAGGACGGCTGGCGGACTCTTCTGGATGTTCCGCTATCTTGAGCGCAGTGAAAACACCGCACGCCTGCTGGAAACCGGGCTGCGGATCGCCCTGACCGGCGGCCAGGTCAACGAGAGCGAATGGGAAAGCATCGCCACCACGGCAGGGGTCCGCTCTGCCTATCTTGAGAAATTCGACACCTTCGACCAGGCGAACGTGACGAACTACCTGCTGCGGGATCTCGACAACCCGTCCTCGGTGCTTTCGTGCATCGAGGCGGCGCGCTCGAACGCGCGGATGGTGCGCACCGCGCTGTCCTCGGAGGTCTGGGAAGCGGTCAACGAAGCCTGGATGACCCTGAAGGAAGAGCTGAAGCGCCCGGTTTCCGTGAAGAACCTGGCGCAGGTGATCCGCTCCATCCGGCAGCATTCCAGCCTGGTGCGCGGCGCGCTGCACGGCACCATGCTCAGGAACGACATCTTCGATTTCTGCCGCCTGGGCACCTTCACCGAACGGGCCGACAACACCGCGCGCATCCTCGACGTGAAATACTACGTCCTGCTGCCCTCGGCGGCCTATGTCGGCTCCTCGATGGACAACATGCAGTGGGAAACCATCCTGCGCTCGGTCTCGGCCTTCCGCAGCTTCCGCTGGCTGAACGAGGGCGACGCGACGCCGAAGTCGATCGCGGATTTCCTGATCCTCGACAAGAGGATGCCGCGCAGCCTGGCGTTCTGCTACGCCAAGATCGTCGGCAACCTCTCGTTCCTGGGCGAGGGCGACACGCTGCCCTGCGTGACCCTGGCCGAGCAGATCAATGCCCGCCTGACCGGGCGCAACATAGACGAGATCTTCGACGAGGGCCTGCACGAGTTCCTCAAATGCGCGATCGGCGATACCGGCCGTCTGGCCGCGCAGATCCAGGAAGATTTCCGGTTCTACGGGTAAGGGCATGCGGCTGAAGATCACTCACAAGACCACCTACAGCTATGACCGTGCGGTGCAGTATGCGCTGCTGCAGCTGCGGCTGACGCCGCGCAGCTGCAGGGGCCAGACGGTGCTGGACTGGACCAGTTCCATCACCGGCGGCACGGTCCAGGTCTCCTATCACGACCAGTTCCGCAACGCGGTACAGCTGGTGCAGATGGATGACGGGGCCGAAACCCTCGAGATCACCTCGCAGGGGGAGATCGAGACCGAGAACCTCAACGGCGTGATCGGTCCCGGAGAGGGGCTGGCGCCGCTCTGGCTCTACCGGGCGCCGACTCCGGCCACCACGGTCGGCCCGATGATCCGCAAGCTGGCCTCGGGGCTGAAGAAGGAGGTGGAGGCCAATCCGCTCGGCACTGTCCACAAGCTGTCGGAGGCCGTCGCCGAGGCGGTGACCTACACCAAGGGCACGACCCATGCCGCGACCACTGCCGAGGAGGCCGCGCAGGCCGGGCAGGGGGTATGCCAGGACCAGGCGCAGGTGATGATCGCCGCCGCCCGTCACCTGGGGATGCCGGCGCGCTACGTCTCGGGCTACCTGCTGCTGGACGGCACCATCGACCAGGAGGCCAGCCATGGCTGGGCCGAGGTCTGGATCGCCGGTCTGGGCTGGGTGGGCTTTGACGTGGCCAATGCCGTCTGCCCCGATGACCGCTACGTGCGGGTGGCCCTGGGACGTGACTACGCGGAAGCCGCGCCGGTCCACGGGCTGCGCCAGGGCGATGCCCAAGAAGAGCTTTGCGTTTCCCTGCAAGTTCAGCAATAGACTGCCGCGGTCCGAAACCGGGACGAGTCTATACGGAGCGCGATCAGGATGACCTATTGTGTGGGGATGCAGCTGGACCGCGGCATCGTCTTCATGTCCGACACCCGCACCAACGCGGGCGTCGACAACATCTCCACGTTCCGCAAGATGGCCCATTTCGAGGCGCCGGGCGAACGCTGCATCACGCTGATGACCGCCGGCAACCTGGCCACGACCCAGGCCGTGGTCAGCCTGCTGCAGGAACGCTCCAAGTCGCCCGAGCAGCGCAGCCCCGACATCGAACACCTGCCGACCATGTTCCAGGTCGCGCAGCTGGTCGGCCAGACCCTGCGCGAGGTCATCGCGCGTCATGATGGCGACGGCGGCCAGAAGGCCAGTTCCGCCTTCAACGCCACGATCCTGCTGGGTGGACAGATCAAGGGCGGCGCGCCGCGCCTGTTCCTGATCTACCCGGAAGGCAATTTCATCGAGGCCAGCGACGACACCCCCTATTTCCAGATCGGCGAGACCAAGTATGGCCGCCCGATCCTGGTGCGCGCCTATGATCCGGCGATGAGCTTTGAAGAGGCGATGAAGCTGCTGCTGGTGTCCTTCGATTCGACGATCAAGGCCAACCTCTCGGTCGCGCTGCCGCTGGATTTTCACATCTACGACGCCGACAGCCTGAAGCTGGGCCGCACCGGGCGCATCCACGCCGAAGACGCCTATTTCCAGGAGATCTCCTCGGGCTGGGGCGTGGCGCTGCGCGAGGCCTTCACCAACCTGCCGGATTTCCGATTCCCGGAACAGCAGGACTGAGGGCGCCCGGGGATCCCATTCCCAACACTCTGTTCTGAAAGCAGTTTTATCGAAACACGCTGTTTCGCGGAGCGGCACCCATCAGGTTGCCGTCGGTTTCCCCATGGCCGGGGCCGGACACGGAAACGTGTTCTTTTTTCGCCCAAGAGTTGTGCAACCCTGACGTCAACTGCCCTGTATACCGGCAGCCACCCCCGGTTGTTTCGAAAATATGACCCTGCGTCACCCTGTGCCGGCGACGGCGTTTCGCAAAACGCCTTAACTAGGGTGCACCCGGGTCAACCGGGGCATGAGGGAGAACGTGCGGCGGCTCCAATCTGGCGGTTCGGTCGCCACCGCACGAAACGCAACTGAGAAGCTGCTGGGGAAGACAGTCGGGGAGGGGAACGGGCCTGTAAAGAGCCCGGTTCTTCACGATCTCTCGAGGCAGCGACATCTGAGGGATACACCATCCAATGTCGCAATTTCTGAACAAGGTGCTTGGCGCCGGCGCGGCCACGCTGATGTTTTCGGGGGCCGCCTGGGCCGCGGACGACACCATCAAGGTGGGCGTGCTGCATTCGCTGTCGGGCACCATGGCGATCTCGGAAACGACGCTGAAGGACACCGTCCTGATGCTGATCGACGAGCAGAACGCCAAGGGCGGCGTCAACGGCAAGATGCTGGAAGCGGTCGTGGTCGATCCGGCCTCGGACTGGCCGCTGTTCGCGGAAAAGGCGCGCGAGCTGCTGACCGTGTCGAAGGTGGACGTGATCTTCGGCTGCTGGACCTCGGTGTCGCGCAAATCGGTGCTGCCGGTGATCGAGGAACTGAACGGCCTGCTTTTCTACCCGGTGCAGTACGAGGGCGAGGAGAGCTCCTACAACGTGTTCTACACCGGCGCCGCGCCGAACCAGCAGGCGATCCCGGCCACCGATTACTTCCTCGACGAACTCGGGGTCGAGAAATTCGCCCTGCTGGGGACCGACTACGTCTATCCCCGCACCACCAACAACATCCTTGAGGCCTATCTGAAGGACAAGGGCATCCCGGCCGAGGACATCTTCGTCAACTACACCCCCTTCGGCCATTCCGACTGGTCCAAGATCGTCTCGGACGTGAAGGCGCTTGGCGCGGATGGCAAGAAGGTCGGCGTGATCTCGACCATCAACGGCGATGCCAACATCGGCTTCTACAAGGAACTGGCGGCGCAGGGCGTTTCGGCCGATGACATCCCCGTCGTCGCCTTCTCGGTCGGCGAAGAGGAGCTTTCGGGCCTCGACACCTCCAACCTTGTCGGCCACCTGGCGGCCTGGAACTACTTCGAAAGCGCCGACACGCCGGAAAACGCCGCCTTCATCAAGGAATGGAAGGCCCGTATGGGCGAGGACCGGGTGACCAACGACCCGATGGAGGCCACCTACATCGGCTTCAACATGTGGGTGAACGCGGTCGAAGAGGCCAAGACCACCGATGTGGACACGGTCATCAAGACCATGGTCGGCCAGAAGTTCCCCAACCTGACCGGCGGCACCGCCGAGATGCTGCCCAACCACCACCTGACCAAGCCGGTGCTGATCGGAGAGATCATGGCGGATGGCCAGTTCGACATCATCTCGGAAACCGATCCGGTGCCGGGCGATGCCTGGACGGACTACCTGCCGGACTCCGCGGTGCTGAAGTCCGACTGGCCGGGGCTCGACTGCGGCATGTACAACACGCAGACCGAGACCTGCGTGCAGAAGAAGTCGAACTACTGACCGGATGACGGCCCCCGCGCGGACCTCCAGCCGCGCGGGGGCGCCCGGTCCCGGCCGGGGCAGTCCGCGCGGTGGCTCTGCGCTGCGGCCCCGGTCCCTTTCGATGGCTTCTCCCTTTCGATGACGGCTCCCTTTTCCCTCCGCAGGATTCCATGTTGAAACGCCTTTTCGCGACCCTCTGCCTGGTGCTGTCGCTGGGCATGGCCCCCGGGGCCGGTGCGCAGGATGCTTCCATCCAGCCCCTGCTTCAGGCCAATGCCGCGCTGATCACCGAAAGTTCGCGCCGCACCATCCAGCCCGCGATCGACGCGATTGCCGGATCGGGCCTGCCGCAGGCCCCCCTGGTCCTGAGCACCTGGGCGGAGCGCGACATGTGGCAGCGCCTCTCCGATGGCCAGTTCTTCAGGGCGCAAAAGGTGAAGGGCGGGCAATATGCGCTGATCGACTTCGACACCGGGGCCGAGGTCGCGACCGTCGACAAGGACGCCATCGAACAGCTGAAGCCGAACTCCGGCATCCGGGCGCTGATCGGCGCCGCGCTGGTGCGCTTCCAGCTGTCCGATCCCGATCCCGCGATCCGCGTCGCCGCCCTTGACGCCATCGACCGCGCCGCAGAGGCAGGCCATCTTGCGCCGCTCAAGGCCGCGATCCCAGATGAGCCCGACCCCGCGATCCGCGCCCGCAAGGAGCGCCTGCTGACCCTGCTGACGATCCGCTTCGGCACCGAAAGCGCCATGCGCGTCGCTGCCATCGACAGTCTTGCCGGCGACACCGGCGTCGATGCCCGCGCCGCGCTGAACCCGCTGGTCGCCACCAGCCGCCATGCCGGCACCGTGGTCCCGCAAACCGTCAATGTCGCCGCCACGCTGAAGCCCGGCTCCGACGCCCTGCCGCGCGCGACCGCCTATGACATGCTGGTCGCCGCAGGGCTGGCACCGCCCCGCCTGACGGCGGAGGCCGCCCGCACCACGCTCTCTGCCCATGTGGAGGACGGCGCGGTGGGCGGCGTGCCGCTGCACCAGCTTGCCGATCCGGCGGCCCGCGACCGTGCCTATGCGGCGCTGGTGCAGGCCGGCCAGGCCCCTCCGGCGGCGACCGAGGCCGAGGTCGATCAGGCGCTCTCCACCCATGTCTTCTGGGACCAGTACGCCGAAGCCGACCCCGCCGTCACCGATGCCGCCCGTGCGGCGCTGACCCGGACCACCCTGATGGTCGGGCTGAACCAGGCGCTCGACCTGGCGCTTGATGCGCTGTCGCTGGGGTCGATCTACTTCCTCGCCGCCATCGGCCTGGCGATCACCTTTGGCGTCATGGGGGTCATCAACATGGCCCATGGCGAATTCATCATGATGGGCGCCTACACGGGCTACGTGGTCCAGCAGCTGATCCCGAACTACACGGTCTCCATTCTGGTGGCGATCCCGCTGGCCTTCCTGGTCACCTTCGCCGCCGGCGTCGCGATGGAGCGGCTGGTGATCCGCCACCTCTATTCCCGACCGCTGGAAACCCTGCTGGCGACTTTCGGCATCTCCATCGCGCTCCAGCAGATCGCCAAGAACATCTTCGGCACCCAGGCCCGCCCGCTGACCTCTCCGGCCTGGCTCGACGGCTCCTGGGTGCTGAACGACATCGTCGGCATCTCCTACATCCGCATCGCGATCTTCGCTCTGGCGCTGATCTTCCTGGTCTTCTTCCTCTTCCTGATGAAGCACACCCGCCTCGGCCTCGAGACCCGCGCGGTCACCCAGAACCCGAAGATGGCCGCCTCCATGGGGATCAACCCGGACCGGGTGAACATGCTGACCTTCGGCCTCGGATCCGGCATCGCCGGCATCGCCGGTGTCGCCATCGGCCTCTACGCCCAGGTCACCTCCGAGATCGGCCAGCAATACATCGTGCAAAGCTTCATGACCGTGGTGGTCGGCGGCGTCGGCAACATCTGGGGCGCGCTGCTGGGCGCCGGGATGATCGGCGTGCTCCAGAAGGGGATCGAATGGTTCAACCCCTCGAACACGCTCGCGGCCCAGACCTACATGATCATCTTCATCATCATCTTCATCCAGTTCCGCCCCCGGGGCATCATCGCCCTCAAGGGCCGCGCCGCAGGAGACTGAGCCATGATCGCCAGGGGCCACCCCGCCAATCTCGACCGCCGCCCGCCGCCCCGGACCCCGGTTCATTTTCTTGTTGAAAATACCTCGGGGGAATCGCGCCCCGGCGCGATGGGGGCAGAGCCCCCTGCCGCCCCTTCCGAAGGCGCCACGCCATGAGCCGCTCTTTCCTCGCCCGCAACCCCTCGATCCTGGTCTTCCTGGCCTGCCTCGCGCTCTTCACTCTGGCGGTGACGATGCTGGCCCCGGCGACCGGCTCCGGGCTGATCTCCACCTCCTTCGTCAAGACGCTGGGCAAGACGCTCTGCCTCTGCCTGGTGGCGCTGGCCATGGATCTGGTCTGGGGCTATTGCGGCATCCTCTCGCTTGGCCATTTCGCCTTCTTCGGGCTTGGCGGCTACATGATCGGCATGTGGCTGATGTATGCCCGCACAGAGCTGATCGTGGTGGAAAGCCTCTCCAACGCCGTCATTCCGCCCACTCCCCAGGAGATCCGCGATGCCATCGGCAGCCAGATCTTCGGGGTCGTCGGCGCCTCCGATTTTCCGGCGATCTGGATCTTCGCCCACAGCCTGACCGCGCAGCTGGTCCTGGTCCTGCTGATCCCGGGCCTGCTGGCGCTGGTCTTCGGCTGGCTGGCCTTCCGCTCGCGCGTCACCGGGGTTTACCTTTCGATCCTGACCCAGGCGATGACGCTGGCGCTCTCGCTCTACCTGTTCCAGAACGAAAGCGGGCTGCGGGGCAACAACGGCCTTTCGGGGTTGCAGAACCTGCCCGGGATCAGCGCCTCGCAGGATCTCGTCTCGGTCTGGTTCCTCTGGGGGGCGGCCCTGGCCCTGGCGCTTGGCTACGTCCTCTGCGCCTGGGTGGTCTCGGGCAAGTTCGGCTCGGTGGTGCGCGGCATCCGCGATGATGAGGCCCGGGTGCGCTTCCTCGGCTATTCGGTCGAGGGTTACAAGCTGTTCATCTTCACCTTCACCGCCGTGATCGCCGCCGTCGCCGGGGCGCTCTACTATCCCCAGGCCGGCATCATCAATCCCGGGGAAATCGCGCCCATCGCCTCGATCTACCTGGCGGTCTGGGTGGCGATCGGCGGGCGCGGGCGGCTTTACGGCGCGGTGATCGGTGCTGCCGTGGTCAGCCTGGTATCGACCTGGTTCACCGGCGGGCTGGTGTCTTCGATCCCGCTCGGGGTCTACACGGTCAACTGGGTGGACTGGTGGCAGGTGCTGCTGGGCCTCAGCTTCGTGCTGGTGACGCTGTTTGCCCCCAAGGGCATCGGTGGCCTGTTTGACCTGATCGCACGGAGGCGCGGGCAATGAGCACGCTGCTTGAGGTCTCCGGTGTCTCCGTCAGCTTCGACGGCTTCCGCGCCATCAACAACCTGTCCTTCCAGATCGGAGAGGCCGAGCTGCGCGCGATCATCGGCCCGAACGGCGCTGGCAAGACCACCTTCATGGACATCGTGACGGGCAAGACCAGGCCCGACGAGGGCCGGGTGATCTGGGGCGAGAGATCGGTCAACCTGCTGAAGATGCGCGAAAGCCGGATCGCCCGGGAGGGGCTGGGGCGGAAGTTCCAGAAGCCCACCGTGTTCGAGGACCAGTCGGTGCATGACAACCTGCTGATGGCGCTGAAGAACCCGCGCGGCGCATTTGCCTGCCTGTTCTACCGTCCCAGCCGGGCCGACCGCACCCGGGTGGCCGAGCTGGCGCAGGAGGTCGGGCTGGAGGATGCGCTGCACCGGATTTCCGGAGAGCTGAGCCACGGCCAGAAGCAATGGCTGGAGATCGGGATGCTGCTGGCGCAGGAGCCGCGCCTGATGCTGGTCGATGAACCTGCCGCCGGGATGACCCTGGCCGAGCGCGAACATACGACCGAGCTGCTCGTCAACCTGGCGAAGACCCGCGCCGTCGTCGTGGTCGAACACGACATGGAATTCGTGCGCCGGCTGGGCTGCAAGGTCACCGTGCTGCACGAGGGATCGGTCCTCGCGGAGGGATCGCTGGATCACGTCACCCATGACCCGCGGGTCATCGAGGTCTATCTGGGGCGCTGAGAGATGCTGGAAATCAAGGGGTTGACCCTGCATTACGGGCAAAGCCAGATCCTGCACGGGATCGACCTGGAGGCGCGCACCGGCGAGGTGACCTGCATCATGGGCACCAACGGGGTCGGCAAGACCTCTCTGCTGAAGGCGATCTCGGGGACGCATCCGCGTTCGGGCGGAGAGATGCGGCTGGATGGAGAGAGCCTCGGGCGGCTGCCGTCGCATGTGCTGGCGAAGAAGGGCATCGGCTACGTGCCGCAGGGCCGGATGATCTTTCCGCTGCTCACCGTGCAGGAGAACATGGAGACCGCCTATGCCTGCCTGCCGCGCTCGGAGCATTTCATCCCCGACGAGATCTACGAGCTGTTCCCGATCCTGAAGGACTTCCTGCACCGGCGCGGCGGGGACCTTTCGGGCGGGCAGCAGCAGCAGCTGGCGATCGCGCGGGCCATGCTGACGAAGCCGAAGTTGTTGCTGCTGGACGAGCCGACCGAGGGCATCCAGCCCAATATCATCCAGCAGATCGGTCGGGTCATCGAATACCTGCGCGACCGGGGCGACATGGCGATCATCCTGGTCGAGCAGTATTTCGAATTCGCCTACGGGCTGGCGGACCGGTTCTGCGTGCTGCGGCGCGGTGCGGTGCGGGCCTCGGGGGCGAAATACGAGATGTCCAAGGATGCACTGATGGCCGAAGTTTCGGTCTGAGGGCGGGCGGGGCGGGGGGCTCTGCCCCAGTCGCCTGCGGCGACTCCCCCGCCATATTTGGGGAAAGATGAAGGTGGGGTCATTCCTCCGGGTCCGGCGGGTGGGGCCGGGCGGGGGCATGGAACAGCGGGGCGAGCAGACCAAGCAGGCTGCTGACGGCGAAGGCGAGGGCGCCGCCGATGGCGGTGGCGTAAATCCGGGTCTCGGCGTTTTCGAGGATGCCGCCGGTGCCCATGGAGATCAGCAGGATCATCGTCGCGGTCAGGAAGGCGATGAAGTAGCGGAACTGCTGGCCGTTCACCAGCGCCGTGCCCATCGCCGCCAGCAGGAAGAGCACCGCATAGGCGGCATTGCCCGGCGGCAGGGCGAGGATCAGCAGGGTGGGCACCACGCAGCCGATCACTGTCCAGAGCGAGCGCATCAGCACCCGGCTAAGGGTCTCCATGTAATCCGGGCGCAGCACCAGAACGGCGGCCAGGGGCGCCCAGTAGGGGCGTTCCAGCCCGAGGGCCACGGCCGCCCCGTAGGAAAGCGCCACCGAAAGCGCGGTGGTCAGCGCCAGGCGCAGCAGCGCGGCGCGGCCCGGGTGGTTCAGCACCGCCTTCGCATCGAGCAGGGTGGCATGGGGCTCTGCGGCGCTGAGCGGGCGGCGCAGCAGGCGGGGCAGGTCGAGCCAGAGCGCCATGAAGGCCGCCCCCGCCAGCGCCAGCCCTGCGACGGCGAGCGGATCGTCGATCCGGTCCGCGAGCAGCCCGCCGATGCCGAAGAAGATGAAGCTTTGCACGCTGACCCACCATAGCCCGCGATGGGTGAGGGTGAGCGAGCCGATCAGCGCCGCCCCGGCGATCAGCCCGGGCAGCACCAGCGTCTGGCCGTCCCAGAGCGTGATACTGGCTGCGCCGTAGCCCAGCAGCAGACCGGCGGACTTGCCCACCAGATCGACGGCGACGATCGGCCAGCGCCGTCCGGCCAGTTCCCAGCGGGCCCCGGTCGAGGTGGCGAAGGCCGCGCCCAGCAGCGGCAGGCGCTGGGCCGGGCCGAGGCCCAGCACCAGGTCGAGCGCCACGAGAAACGCCAGCGCCAGCCCGGTGCGCAGGGCCAGCTGGAAATTGAGGGAACTCGGGGACATGGAACCTCCGGGGGTCAGGCTTCGATCCAGATGGTCACCGGGCCGTCATTGGTCAATGACACTTTCATATCGGCTCCGAAACGCCCGGTCTCGGTCGGGATGCCCTCGGCGGCGAGGGCGGCGGCGAAGCCTTCGTAGAGCACACGGCCCTCCTCGGGGCGGGCGGCGGCGGAAAAGCCCGGGCGGTTGCCGCGCGTGGTGTCGGCGGCCAGGGTGAACTGGCTGATCACCAGGGCGCTGCCGCCGATGTCGCGGACCGAGCGGTTCATCTTGCCGGCCTCGTCCTCGAAGATGCGCAGCTTGGCGATGCGGGCGGCCAGCTTCAGGGCGTTCTCATCGGTGTCGCCCTGCATGGCGCAGACCAGGATCATCAGGCCCGGGCCGCACTGGCCCAACAGCTCTCCGTCAACGCGGACCTCGGCCCCGGTCACTCTTTGTAGCAATGCGCGCATTCTGCTTCCTTTCCTTTGCCCCAGAGCTACCCGCAGGCACGTCGGGATGCGAGCAGGTTCAGCCGGCGCTGTCGCGGGCGACGGCGGCCAGCACAGGGGCGGCCTGCGCCTGGGTCATGCCCGGGGCGAGGCGCGGATCGTAGAGCATCCGCAGCAGCCGCAGGTCGAGGCTGGTGAGCGTGGCGAATTCGTCGTCGTCGTTGAAGACCGAGGGGCGCGCCGCCGGGCTGTCGCCGGGCAGGCCGAGACCCTGGGCGATCTCTTCCTCGAAACAGGCTTCGCGCAGGCGGGGGGGATGTTCGCCGCGGATCAGCGCGATGGCCCGGTCGTAGCCGCTGCCGCCGTTTTGGCCGAATCCCAGCTCCAGGCAGTGCACCGAGGCGGGCAGGTAGCGCAGCCGGGCCCCGGCGCTGGCTGGCAGGGCCGGGTCAGCGGCCAGCAGGGCATCGATCACGGCGGGGCGATCATCCTCCGAGGCGACCAGAACGGCGAAATTGCCATGGCTGGTCACCAGGCGGATGTCGTGACCCGTGACCCTGCCCAGCCGAGCCGCCAGGGCGGCGACCCGGGCGCGGTCGTCGCGGCGCCGCGCCTCCGGGACTGCCGCGCCGAAATGCAGCTCCAGCCGCACCGGGACCTGCCAGCGATGCAGGACCGGGGCAGCCGTACCGGCGACATACTCGGACCGGAAGGCCAGCAGGCCGAAGATCCGTACAAGGTCGTCGGGCCCGTAGGGCGTATCGGGGCCGCCGCCGTCGCGCCGCAGCAGGCCCCGGGTCAGCAGATCGGCCTGCAGATCGGCGTATCGCGCCGCAAGGGCCAGGCTGCGCGCCGTGGCGGGCGCGGGGGCGCGGGGCACAGGCGGCATCGGGCGCAGGCTCTGGGCCGGGGCCGTGGGCATCGGCGGCGGCGCGCTGCAGGCCGCCAGCCCACCCGCCAGCAGCAGCGCGCCCGCGCCGGGGCGCAGCCGGAAGCCGGGAAGGAACGCGCGGAGAAGCATCGGGACGCCTGTGCCGGGAAAGCCTGGCCCAAGGGTAGGTCAGGGCCGTGCTCCGGTCATCCGTTGGCGGCCCTTTCCGCGCGGCGGTCGGCAAGGTTTCGCCGCATCGCAGCAAAACGCCTGCCGGAAGGGCAGGCGTTGAAGCGGGGTCTCAGGGGCGGCGCGGCGGCTTGCCGCGTCCGGGACGGCCCTCGCCGCGGGGCGGGTCCTTGCGGCCACCGGGGGCGCCGGCGGACTTGCGGAAAGGTTTGCCATCGGGTGTGCCTGCCTTGCCGGGCCCACGGGCCGGGCCTTTCTCAAAGCTCTTGTCGCTGCCCCGGGCCGCAGGCTTGGCGCCGCGTGCGGGGCGGGCGGGCTTGCCCGTGCGGGTATCCAGATCCGGGCCGGAGCCGCGGCGCGGGTCGCCGGCCTTGCCGCGGCGGGTCGGGGCCTCGATCTCGGTGCCGCGCTCGGGCCGCGGCGCGCCGGGCTTGCCGGATTTGCCGGGCCGCTTGCGCGGGCCGCGGGCGGGGGTGGTCTCGGGCTCTTCCAGCTCAAGGCCCAGCTGTTCGCGCAGCACGCGGGGGCGCAGCTCCTGCACCTCGCCCTGCTTCAGAGTGCCCAGCTGGAACGGCCCGTAGGAGACCCGGATCAGCCGGTTCACCACCAGGCCGATGCTTTCCATGGCGCGGCGGATCTCGCGGTTCTTGCCTTCGCGCAGGCCGATGGTCAGCCAGGCGTTGGCGCCCTGCTGCCGGTCGAGGCTGACCGCCATCGGCTGGAACTTCTCGCGGTCGATGACGACACCCTCGCGCAGCGGGGCCAGGGTGGCGTCCTCCGGGTTGCCCTTCACGCGGACGCGGTACTTGCGCACCCAGCCGGTCGCCGGCAGCTCCAGCTTGCGCTTCAGCTCGCCATCGTTGGTCAGCAGCAGCAGCCCCTCGGAGTTGAGGTCGAGCCGGCCCACCGACATTACCCGCGGCAGGTCCTCGGGCAGGTCGTCGTAGATCGTCGGACGGCCCTGTTCATCCTTGGTGGTTGTCACCAGGCCGGTGGGCTTGTGATACAGCCAGACGCGGGTCGCCTCGGGCGCCTCCAGGGGGGCGCCATCGACGGTGATGCGGTCGGCGGCGGTGACGTTCAGCGCCGGGCTGTCGATCTTGCGGCCATTGACCGAGACGCGACCGGCCTCGATGATCTTTTCGGCCTCGCGGCGGCTGGCCACGCCCGAGCGGGCCAGCACCTTGGCGATGCGCTCGCCCGCGGGGGCGGCGGGGGTCTGGTCCTTGGGAGTCGGGCGGGGCGTGGGCTTGCGTGTCATGTTCCAGCCTCTAGCGCGGATCGGGGCGCCGGGGAAGAGGCGTCTCTTGCCAGCGCGCGGCGGGCAGGGCAGAGAAGGCGGATGCGTTTCACGTCCCACATGGATCTTGCCCTGGAAGAGGCCCGCTCAGCCGCCGCGCGCGGCGAAGTGCCCGTCGGCGCGGTGCTGGTCGATCCCAGTGGCCGGGTGGTGGCAAGCGCGGGCAACCGTACGCGCGAACTGAACGACCCTTCCGCCCATGCGGAAGTGCTGGTGATCCGCCAGGCCTGTGCGGCGGCGGGCTCCGAACGCCTTCCGGGCCATGATCTCTACGTGACGCTGGAACCGTGCCCGTTCTGCGCCGCGCTGATCGCGGCCACGCGGATCGCGCGGCTGTACTACGGCGCGGGAGACCCGAAATCCGGCGGGGTGGCGCAGGGGCCGCGGATCTTCAGCCATGCCCAGGCGCATCATGTGCCCGAGATCTACGACGGGCTGGCCGGGGACGAGGCCGCGCAGCTGCTGAAGGCCTTCTTTGCCGCGCGCCGCTGAGGGGGCTCTGCCCCCGTCTCCCGTGCCGGGAGACTCCCCCGAGGAATTTGAAACAAGAAAATGGAAAAGGGGCCCGCGTCGGGGCCCCGGTGGCTCTTCATCATCTGGCCGGAAATATCCCGGGGGCGCGCCGCGAGGCGCGGGGGCAGAGCCCCCGACCCGGTGTCAGCCGCGGAAATAGCCTTCGTAGATCGGCTCCAGCGTGCCGGTCTCGAAGAGCGAGGAAACCGATGTGCCGTTCCAGATGTTCAGGATCGCCTGGGCGAACATCGGGGCGGTCGGCAGGATGCGGATCTTGGAGCAGGCCTGGGCGGCCTTGCTGGCGGCGATCGAGTCGGTGATCACCAGGTTCTCCATCACCGAATTCGAGACGCGCTCGATCGCGGGGCCCGACAGCACGCCGTGGGAGATGTAGGAGTGCACTTCGGTCGCGCCGTAGTCCATCAGCAGTTCCGCAGCCTTGCACAGCGTGCCGGCGGTGTCGCAGATGTCGTCGACGATGATGCAGATCTTATCCTTGACGTCACCGATAACGGTCATCTCGGCGATCTCGCCGGGTTTCTCGCGGCGTTTGTCGACGATCGAGAGCGGCGCGTTGATCCGCTTTGCCAGCTCGCGGGCGCGGGCCACGCCGCCGACATCCGGCGAGACGACCATGACGTCCTGGATGCGGTCCTTGAACTTCTCCTTGATGTCCATGGCGAAGATCGGCGAGGCATAGAGGTTGTCGACGGGGATGTCGAAGAAGCCCTGGATCTGGGCGGCGTGCAGATCCATCGTCAGCACGCGCTCGACGCCGGCTTCGACCAGCATGTTGGCCACCAGCTTGGCGGTGATCGGCGTGCGGGCCTTGGTGCGGCGGTCCTGGCGGGCATAGCCGAAGTAGGGGATGACGGCGGTGATGCGCATCGCCGAGGAGCGGCGCAGCGCGTCCGCCATGATCAGCAGTTCCATCAGGTTGTCATTCGCCGGGTTCGAGGTCGGCTGGATGACGAACATGTCCTCGCCGCGGACGTTCTCGAAGACCTCGACGAAGATCTCTCCGTCGTTGAAGCGTTCGACGCGGGCGTCGACCAGGTCGACGTTCATGCCGCGGTGCATGGACATCCGGCGGGCAATCGCCTGGGCAAGCGGCATGTTGGCATTGCCCGCGATCAGCTTGGGCTCGATGATATTCGGCATGGGAAGTAGGCTCCGGCAGCGACGCGTAAGACAGATTCGTGACGTTGAACACGCCTTAGCACCCCGATACGGTCTTGCCAAATCACCGCGGCGCCGGAGGACAGGGCAAATGACGCGACAGATCGACTATTATTTCACCACCTTCTCTCCGTTCAGCTATCTGGCGGGGGACGGGCTGGAACGGATCGCCGCAGAGGCCGGTGCGGAAATCCGTTACAAGCCCGTGGATCTGATGAGAATTTTCGATGCGACCGGGGGCGTGAAGCCGGCCGAGCGTTCGCTTCAGCGGCAAGAGTACCGCCTGCAGGAGCTGCGCCGGGCGCGCGACAAGACCGGGCTGGAAATGAACCTGAAACCGGCCTTTGCGCCGGCGAACCCGATGCCGTCGAGCTATGCGATCATCGCCGCCGACAAGGCGGGGGGCGGCGACCTGGGGCTGCTGGTGCGGCTGTTCCTGCGCGCCTGCTGGGCCGAGGAGCGCAATATCGCCGAGGATGAGGTGGTGCGCGATTGCCTGGGGAAGGCGGGCTTCGATCCGGCGCTGGCCGACAGCGGGCTGCTGCTGGGGGCAGAGACCATGATGCGCTACACCGACGAGGCCCTGGCCGCGGGGGTCTTCGGCGCGCCCTTCTACATCGTCGACGGGACGGAGCGGTTCTGGGGCCAGGACCGGCTGGAAGATCTGCGCGCCCATCTGGAAGGGCGCCTGTGATGCTGCACTCGACCTTCCGGGGCACCGAGACCGCCTGGCGGGAATGGGGGGAGGAGGGGCCGAAGGTCCTGATGATCCACTGTTCGCTGGCGCATTCGGGGGCCTGGCAGGGGGTGGCGCTGCGTCTGCAGCGCCAGGCGCAGCTTCTGGCCTTCGACCAGCCCGGCCATGGTGGCAGCGGGCCCTGGCACGGTGACCAGGTGTTCCAGGAACAGGCGATGGAGATGGCGCTTGGCCTGATCGCCATGTGGGACGATGCGCCGGTGCATCTGGTGGGCCACAGCTTCGGCGGTACGGTGGCGCTGCGGATGGCTGCCGAATACCCCGACAAGGTGCTGAGCGTCGCGCTCTACGAGCCGGTGTTCTTCACCGCGGGCTTTCGGGCCTTCCCGGGGCTGGAGGCCGAGCATGACGCGCTGATGGCGGGCTATGACAGCGCCTGGAAGGCCGGCGATGCCGAGGGCGCGGCGCGCGCCTTCCTTGATGTCTGGGGCGATGGCCGGGCCTGGGAGAAGCTGCCCGAGGTCCAGCGCGCCGATTTCGCCCGCCGCATCGCGGTGATCGACGCGATCCGGGAGACCAATTACGGCGATCCCGGGGGGCTGTTGCAGGAGGGGCGGCTGGCGGCGCTGCCGATGCCGGTGCTGCTGATGGAGGGCGCCCGCAGTCCCGTGCTGGCCACGCGCATCAACGATGCGCTGGCGGCCCTGCTGCCGCGGGCGCGGCGCCAGGTCTTCGAGGGGGCGGGCCACATGGGGCCGATCACCCACGCCCCGGCCGTGGCCGAGGCGCTGCGCGATTTCATCGGGATCTGAGGGGCGCGCGTGGCGGCGGGGCTCAGCCCGCCGCGACGTTCAGGAAATGGTCGATCTCTGCGGTGGGCAGGGACCAGTCGCAGACGAAGCGCGCCAGCACCGGCTCTGCGGGATCCGAGGAGGAGGCGCTGCTGACGTAGTAGCGTGCGCCCGCCGCCTGAAGCCGGGCATGCATGGCGCGCGGCAGGTAGGCGAAGAGGATGTTGGCCTCGGGCTCTTCCAGGAACTGGACGCCGATCTCGCGCATGCCGTCGGCCAGCATCTGCAGGTTCGCATTTGCAGCACCCGCCATGTCCAGCCACAGGTCATCCGCCAGGTAGGCCTGCATCTGCGCCGAAAGGTAGCGGTGCTTGGAGAAAAGATGCGCCCCGCGCTTGCGGCGCAGCTCGAACTCCCAGGCCAGTTCCGGATCGAAGAGGACAACGGCCTCGACGCCGACGCAGCCGTTCTTGGTGCCCCCGAAACTCAGGACATCGACGCCGGCGCGCCAGGTCATGTCCGCCGGAGAGACGTTCAGCGCCGCGATCGCATTGGCAAACCGCGCGCCGTCCATGTGCACGGGCAGTCCGCAGTCATGGGCCATGGAGGCCAGGTCGGTCACCTCGTCCACGGAATAGAGGCGGCCCTTCTCGGTGGCCTGGGTGATCGACAGCGGCCCGGGCTGGGCGGCATGGACATCGCGGCGCGGCCCGCCTTCCAGCACGGCGGCCAGATCGTCGGGGGTGATCTTGTCGCCCTGGCCGATCGGGGTCAGCTTGCCGGCACCCATGTAGAATTCGGGCGCGTTGCACTCGTCTTCCTGGATATGGGCGACGGGGCTGCAGTAGACGGTCTGCCAGGGTTCGGCCAGGGTTGCCAGCGACAGGCTGTTGGCGGCGGTGCCGGTGGCGACCAGGTAGACTGCGGCCTCGGGCGCCTCGAACAGGCTGCGCATGCTCTCGCGCACGCCCTCCATGATCTCGTCCTTGCCGTAGGGCATGGCATAGCCCGTATTGGCGTCGAGGATCGCCTGGAGGATCGCGGGATGGGCCATGCCCGCATTGTCGGAGCTGAAATACATCAGGTGGGTTCCTCTATGATGTAATCCTCCCAGTCCTCCTCGGGGATCTCGAACTCGGGCACGGTGATGTCCTGGACCGAGACGCCGGCATCATGGACCGACTGGGCATCGCCCGAGATCAGCGGATGCCAGTGGAAGAGCGGCTTGCCCTCCCACAGCAGGCGGTAGGCGCAGGTCTGGGGCATCCAGTACATGTGCTGGTCGAGGTTCTGCATCCGAAGCGAGATGCATTCGGGCACGAACTGGTGACGGATCGGGTATTGCGCGCAACGGCAGGAATGGCCGTCCAGCAGCCGACAGGCGACGCGGGTCAGGGCGACCTCGCCGGTTTCCTCGTCCTCGAGCTTGTTCAGGCAGCACTTGCCGCAGCCGTCGCAAAGCGCTTCCCATTCCGCCTGGGTCATCTTCTTCAGCGGCACGGTTTCCCAGAAGCGGGGACGCAGGCCGGAACGGTCGATGGGATCGGGGGTGCTCATAGCGCGTCCAGGATGCGGCGCGCCTCGGCGCAGTCCTTGTCCATCTGCTCGATCAGCGCCGGCAGCCCGTCGAACTTCAGCTCGGGGCGCAGGTAGTCGACCAGTCCGATGGACAGGATGCAGCCGTAGATATCGGCGCGGAAATCGAAGATGAAGGTCTCGAGGTTGGGTTCCTCGCCGTCGAACATCGGGCGCATGCCCAGCGAGGCGGCGCCGTGGTAGCGGCCCTTGCTGGGGCCGGTCAGGATATCGACCAGCACCGCATAGACGCCGAATTTCGGCTTCAGCAGCCCGTCGAGCGACATGTTGGCGGTGGGAAAGCCCAGCTCCCGGCCGCGCTGGAAGCCCGAGATGACCTTGCCCTCGATGCGGTGCCAGTGGCCCAGCATGGCGGCGGCCTCGCGCGGCTTGCCCTCGCGCAGGGCGCCGCGGATCGCGGTCGAGGAAATCTCGATGTCGGCCTTGCGATCGCCCTTGTGCACCAGCTCGGCGGCGGTGACGCCAAAGCCCAGCTCGGCGCCGAAGGCCCGCAGCGTCTCGATGTCGCCGGCGCGGCCCTTGCCGAAGTGGAAATCGCTGCCGACGACCACGTGGCGGATGCCCAGGCCCTGCACCAGCACCTTCTCGGCGAAGTCGCGCGGGCTGAGGCCCGAAAGGGACGGGTTGAACGCCAGCTCATAGAGCTTTTCGACCCCCAGCTTCTCCAGCCGGTTGGCGCGCGCGGCCGATCCGCTGAGGCGGAAGTCGGGGCCGTCGGGGGCAAAGACCTGGCGGGGGTGGGGTTCGAAGGTGATCACGCCCAGGGGGGCGCCGATCCGCTTGGCCTCGGCACGGGCGATGTCCAGCACCGCCTGGTGCCCGAGGTGCACGCCATCGAAATTGCCGATCGCGGCGACGGCGCCGCGGTCGCTCTCGGTGACGAACTGGTAATCCCGGACGATCTGCATGGGCGCTTGCGTAGCGCCCATGCACGGCAGAGGCAAGGCTGCCTCTGAGGTATAACGGTCTCAGAGACCTTCGTAGATCGGGAAGCGGGCACAGAGCGCCGCAACCTCGGCCTTGACCTTGTTTTCGACCTCGGCGTTGCCCTCTTCACCGTTGGCGGCCAGGCCGTCGACGACCTCGACGATCCAGTCGGCGATCTGGCGGAACTCGGCCTCGCCGAAGCCGCGGGTGGTGCCGGCGGGGGTGCCCAGACGCACGCCCGAGGTCACCATCGGCTTCTCCGGGTCGAACGGGATGCCGTTCTTGTTGCAGGTGATGTGCGCGCGGCCCAGAGCCTTCTCGGTCGCGTTGCCCTTGACGCCTTTCGGACGCAGGTCGACCAGCAGGACGTGGGTGTCGGTGCCGCCGGAAACGATGTCCAGGCCGCCCTTCATCAGCTGATCTGCCAGCGCGACGGCGTTGGCGCGGACCTGCTTCTGGTAGGCCTTGAACTCGGGGCGCAGCGCTTCGCCGAAGGCCACGGCCTTGCCGGCGATCACGTGCATCAGCGGGCCGCCCTGGATGCCGGGGAAGATCGCCGAGTTGACCTTCTTGGCGATCGCCTCGTCATTGGTCAGGATCATGCCGCCACGGGGGCCGCGCAGGGTCTTGTGGGTGGTGGTGGTGACCACGTCGGCATGGGGGAAGGGCGAGGGATGTTCGCCTGCGGCGACCAGACCGGCAAAGTGCGCCATGTCGACCATCAGGAAGGCACCGACGCTGTCGGCGATCTCGCGCATCTTGGCAAAGTCCACCTGACGCGGGATGGCCGAGCCGCCGGCGATGATCAGCTTCGGCTTGTGCTCGGTGGCCAGTTCCTGGATCTGGTCGTAGTCGATCAGGCTGTCCTGCTTGCGCACGCCGTATTGCACGGCGTTGAACCACTTGCCCGACTGGTTCGGCTTGGCGCCGTGGGTCAGGTGGCCGCCGGCATCCAGCGACATGCCCAGGATGGTGTCGCCCGGCTGCAGCAGCGCGGTGAAGACACCCTGGTTCGCCTGCGAACCCGAGTTCGGCTGCACGTTGGCGAATTCGCAGCCGAACAGCTGCTTGGCGCGCTCGATCGCCAGCTCTTCGGCGATGTCGACGAACTGGCAGCCACCGTAGTAGCGCTTGCCCGGGTAGCCTTCCGCGTACTTGTTGGTCATCACGGAGCCCTGGGCTTCCATGACCGCGCGGCTCACGATGTTTTCAGAGGCGATGAGCTCGATCTCGTCGCGCTGACGGCCAAGCTCCTTGCCGATGGCGTCGAAGATCTCGGGATCGCGGGAGGAAAGGGACTCGGTGAAAAAGCCGGTGTCGGTCATGGGCAGAAACTCCGTCAGCAGGGTTTGGCCGCTTCCTACAAGGAAGCAGGGGGGGGAGGAAGTGTCCAAATCGTCATGATGAACATGAAAAACGGCGGGGTCTGGTGCAGGCGGGGACTTTGTGCTTGTTTCGGACCGAAATGACGGCCTTCGGAAACGTGCCCCCGTTGCGGGGCAACCGGGGCCGGTTGCACAAGTTGCAGAAAGGTCGGAACGGATGAAGCTCGCTTTTACCGCCAGCCGGGGGCCCGCAGCCCAGGCGGCGCGGAAAAGCCTGGTCGAGCGCTACGGCTCGGTGCCCGAGGCTGAGGCGGATGTGATCGTGGCTTTGGGCGGAGACGGCTTCATGCTGGCGACGCTGCACCGCACCAAGGGCCTGGGCGCGCCGGTCTACGGCATGAACCGCGGCACCATCGGTTTCCTGATGAACAGCTATGACGAGGACAACCTCGACCGCCGCGTCGGCGAGGCCGAGGAAGAGGTGATCAACCCGCTGGCGATGCGGGCCACGCGCGCCGACGGCAAGGTCCACGAGGCGCTGGCGATCAACGAGGTGTCGCTGCTGCGCGCCGGGCCCCAGGCCGCCAAGCTGCGCATCAGCGTCGACGGGCGCGTGCGGATGCCGGAACTGGTCTGCGACGGCGCGCTGGTGGCCACGCCCGCCGGATCCACCGCCTACAACTATTCCGCCCATGGCCCGATCCTGCCGATCGGTGCCGACGTGCTGGCGCTGACCGCCATCGCGCCGTTTCGGCCCCGGCGCTGGCGCGGTGCGCTGCTGAACAAGTCCGCCTCGATCCAGTTCGACGTGCTGGAGCCCGAAAAGCGCCCCGTCATGGCCGATGCGGATTCGCGTTCGGTCACCAACGTCCTGTCGGTCGAGGTCCATTCCGATCCGGGCGTCGAGCACCGGATCCTCTTCGATCCCGGTCACGGGCTGGAGGAAAGGCTGATCCAGGAACAGTTCGTCTGAGGCCCGGCGGTCCGCCGCCGAGCCGGTTTGCGGTCGGAACTACGTGCGCTTATCATGCGTTTTCCTGCTGACGGACCCGCGAAGGTCCGAAAGCTGGAAAGGAGTAAGACCATGAACTGGGATCAGATTCAGGGCAACTGGAAGCAGATCAAGGGCAGCGCCCGCACCCAGTGGGGCAAGCTGACCGATGATGACCTCGAGGTCGTGGCCGGGCGCCGCGATCAGCTGGTCGGCAAGGTTCAGGAACGCTACGGCCTCGCCAAGGAAGAGGCCGAGCGGCAAGTGGACGAGTTCGTCCGCAAGCATTGACGGGGACTTACCTCGTACCCAAGCCCTCCGGATATGCGGAACGGCGGCCCCCTGGGGCCGCCGCTTTTCGTTTCGGACGTTTCAGACCCTGTGGGTCTGGCGGGCGTATCCGATGGTTTCCAGCGCCGCGCGGATCTCGTCCAGGATGTCGGGATCGTCGATGGTGGCGGGCATCTTGAAGGGCTGCCCGTCGGCGATCTTGACCATGGTGGCGCGCAGGATCTTGCCCGATCGGGTCTTCGGCAGCCGTTCGACCACCACCGCCTTCTTGAAGGCGGCGACGGGGCCGATCCGGTCGCGCACCAGCGCCACGCATTCGCGCACGATGTCGGCCTCGTCGCGCTCCACCCCCTTGGACAGGCAGAGGAAGCCCACCGGGCTTTGGCCCTTCAGGTCATCCGCCGCCCCGATCACCGCGCATTCGGCAACGTCGGGATGGCTGGCCAGAACCTCTTCCATCTGGCCGGTGGACAGGCGGTGGCCGGCGACGTTTATGACGTCATCGGTGCGCGCCATGATGTAAAGATAGCCGTCCTCGTCCACGAGGCCCGCATCGCCGGTCTCGTAATACCCCGGGAAGGTGGTGAGGTAGCTCTTGCGGAAGCGGTCGTCGGCGTTCCACAGCGTCGGCAGGCAGCCCGGGGGCAGGGGCAGCCGGATGGCGATCGCGCCCAGTTCGCCCTGTTTCACCGGGTGGCGGTCCTCTCCCAGGATCTGCACGTCGTAGCCCGGCATCGGCACGCAGGCAGAGCCCGCCTTCTGCGGCAGCAGTTCGATTCCCAGCGGATTGCCTGCGATGGCCCAGCCGGTTTCGGTCTGCCACCAGTGGTCGATCACCGGCACGCCAAAGTGCTTTTCGGCCCAGGCGATGGTGTCGGGATCGGCACGCTCTCCGGCCAGGAAGATCGCCTGGAGATCATGCTGGGCATAGCGTTTCACCCAGATCCCGTCCGGGTCCTCGCGCTTGATGGCGCGCAGGGCGGTGGGGGCGGTGAAGAAGCTTTTTATGCGGTTGTTCTGGATCACCCGCCAGAAGACGCCGGGATGCGGGGTGCCCACGGGCTTGCCCTCGTAGACGACGGTCGTGGCGCCGGCCAGCAGCGGCCCGTAGCAGATGTAGCTGTGGCCCACCACCCAGCCCACGTCCGAGGCCGCCCAGAAGCGGTCTCCGGGGCCGATGTTGTAGATGTTCTTCATGGTCCATTGCAGGGCGACCATGTGCCCGGCGGTGGGGCGCACCACGCCCTTGGGCTGGCCCGTCGTGCCCGAGGTGTAAAGGATATAGGCGGGGTGGGTGCCTTCCACGGGCACGCAGTCGGCGGGCTTCACGCCGTACTGGAAGCCGTGCCAGTTGAAGTCGCGCCCCTCGATCAGCTTCGCCACCTCCTGTTCGCGCTGGTAGATCACGCAGAACTCGGGCTTGTGGGCGGCCTGTTCGATGGCGGCATCCAGCAGGGGCTTGTAATGCACCACCCGGTTCGGTTCGAGCCCGCAGGACGCCGCCAGGATCGCCTTCGGCGTGCAGTCGTCGATGCGCACCGCAAGCTCGTTCGCGGCAAAGCCCCCGAAGACGACCGAATGGATTGCGCCCAGACGCGCGCAGGCCAGCATGGCCACCAGCGCCTCGGGGATCATCGGCATGTAGATGATCACCCGGTCGCCTTTCTCGATGCCGCGCATCCGCAGCGCGCCGGCCAGAGAGGCGACGCGCTTTTGCAGTTCGCGGTAGGTGATGCCCTTGGTGGCGTGGGTGATCGGGCTTTCGTGCTGGATGGCGATCTGGTCGCCGCGCCCGGCCTCCACGTGGCGGTCCACCGCGTTCCAGCAGGTGTTGACCATGCCGTCGGCGAACCATTCATAGGTTGCGTCCCGGGCACTCAGCGCGGTCTTCGGGGGTCTTGCCCAGTCGATCGCCTGCGCCTGTTCCATCCAGAATCCCTCCGGATCCCGTTGCCACGCGGAATAAACCTCCCCGTATCCCATGAGCCTCTCCTCCCTCAGCTCTGCGTTCCGATCATAGCCGGGTTGCACGTAATGGGTAAGCGGGGCGAGGCGCTTCGGGCAAGACGCGAAGTGACGCGGGCGGGGATGGCGTCAATAAATTTGCAGAAATGCGCCGGGGCGCACTGCAAATTTTGCAAAGTCACGGGATCTTAGCGGAGGGGGGCAAAGTCGGGCGGGGTTTGCAAAGCCTCTAAAGGCATGTCGCGCAAACGCCTTTTCCCGAAAGGGGGGCGCGGGGCCGGCTGAGTCGGCCCCGCGCGACAGGATCAGCCGTAATGGGCGACCGGGGTGCCGGCGATGGCGGCCATGTTCAGCAGCCCGCGCGCGGTGGCCGAGGCGCTGACGATGTGGGCGCAGTTGCGCATCCCCATCAGGATCGGACCGACCTCAAGACCGTTGCCCTTCATCTTCAGGATGTTGCGCACGCCCGAGGCGGTGTCGGCATGGGCGAAGACCAGCACGTTGGCGGCACCTTCGAAGCGGCTTTCCGGGAAGACGGTGGCGCGCAGCTGGGGATCGAGCGCGGTGTCCACGTTCATCTCGCCCTCGTAGCTGAAGTCGCGCGGCGCACTGTCGAGGATCGCCATCGCCGCGCGCAGGCGCAGGGCGCTTTCGGTGTCCTGGTTGCCGAACTGGGAGCGCGAGCACAGCGCGATCTTCGGCGTCAGGCCGAAGCGGCGCACATGGCGGGCCGCGCCGATGGTGACGCGGGCGATCTGCTCGGGCGTCGGGTCGGCGTGGATATGGGTGTCGGCCAGGAACAGCGGGCCGTCTTCCATGATCATCAGCGACAGGGCGCCGTCGGGCTGACGGGTCGGCCCGCCCAGGATCTGCTCCACGTAGCTCAGGTGCCAGCGGTATTCGCCATAGGTGCCGCAGATCAGGCTGTCGGCCTCCTCGCGGTAGACCATGGTGGCGCCGATGGCGGTGGTGTTGGTGCGCATGATGGCGCGCGCCATGTCCGGGGTCACGCCGCGGCGCGCCATCAGCTTGTGATAGGTCTGCCAGTAGTCGCGGTAGCGGGGGTCGTTTTCCGGGTTCACCACCTGGAAGTCGATGCCCGGGCGGATGGTCAGGCCGTTGCGCACGCAGCGATGCTCGATCACCTCGGGGCGGCCGATCAGGATCGGCTTCTCGGTGGTTTCCTCCAGCATCATCTGGGCGGTGCGCAGCACGCGCTCGTCCTCGCCCTCGGCGAAGGCGATGCGGCGGGCGGCGGTGCGGGCGGCGTCGAAGACCGGGCGCATCAGCAGCGCGGACTTGAAGACCGAGGAGTTCAGCTTGGCCTTGTAGGCCTCGATGTTCTCAAGCGGGCGGGTGGCGACACCGGATTCCATCGCGGCCTTGGCCACGGCCACCGACACGACGCCGGACAGGCGCGGGTCGAAGGGTTTCGGGATCAGGTAGTCGGCGCCGAAGGTCAGCGTCTCGCCCTGGTAGGCGGCGGCGGCCTCGGCACTGGTGGTGGCACGCGCCAGCGCCGCGATCCCCTCGATGCAGGCGATCTTCATCTCGTCGTTGATGTCGGTCGCGCCGACATCCAGCGCCCCGCGGAAGATGAAGGGGAAGCAGAGCACGTTGTTGACCTGGTTCGGGAAATCCGAACGGCCCGTGGCGATGATCGCGTTGGGCGCGACGGCGCGCACCTCGTCGGGCATGATCTCGGGGGTGGGGTTGGCCAGCGCGAAGATGATCGGGCGATCGGTCATCTTGGCGACCATCTCGGCCTTCAGGACGCCGGGGCCCGACAGGCCCAGGAACATGTCCGCGCCCTCGATCACCTCGTCCAGCGTGCGCAGGTCGGTGTCCTGGGCATAGGCCTCTTTCTGGGGCGTCATGCCTTCGTTGCGACCCTTCCAGACCAGCCCGTCGAGGTCGCAGAGCCAGACGTTCTCGCGTTTGACGCCCAGTTTCAGCAGCATGTCGAGGCAGGCGATGCCCGCCGCCCCGCCGCCGGTCGAGACGATCTTGATGTCCTCGAAGGCCTTGCCGGTGACGCGCAGGGCGTTGGTGGCGGCGGCGCCGACGACGATGGCGGTGCCGTGCTGGTCATCGTGGAACACCGGAATGTTCATCCGCTCGCGGCAGATCTTTTCGACGATGAAGCAGTCGGGGGCCTTGATGTCCTCAAGGTTGATGGCGCCGAAGGTCGGCCCGAGCGCGCAGACGATCTCTGCCAGCTTCTCGGGGTCCTTCTCGTCCAGCTCGATGTCGAAGCAGTCGATGTTGGCGAATTTCTTGAACAGAACCGCCTTGCCTTCCATCACCGGCTTCGAGGCCAGCGCCCCGATGTTGCCGAGGCCCAGCACCGCGGTGCCGTTCGTGACCACGGCGACCAGGTTCCCGCGCGCGGTATAGCGCGAGGCGGCGGTGGGATCGGCCTTGATCTCGATGCAGGCCTCGGCCACGCCGGGGGAATAGGCCAGCGAAAGGTCGCGCCCGTTGGCGAGCGGCTTGGTCGCGCGGACCTCCAGCTTACCGGGCTTGGGATTTTCATGGTAGGCGAGGGCTGCTTGACGCAGGGTAGCCTTGTCGGTGTCGGACATTGGAAGCCTCATCCTGAGGAAAGTAGTTCAGCGTTAAACCAAATGTGCGGCGGGGGAAAGGTCCGCATGCTGCATGGCAGTGCGGCAGCCCGCGCAGGCGGGTGTGCCGAAGCCGCGATATCCCTTGCCAAGCGGCGCCCGGAACCTGACACTCTGGTCAGGGTCTAGACCCTCAACATGACCAAACCCTTCACGCAGGGAGACTGCAATGGATCTTCTGGACGCAGCCCGCGCCGTGCGCGAGAACGCCTACGCGCCCTATTCGAACTTCAAGGTCGGGGCGGCTGTCCGCGCCGTCTCGGGCACGATCTACGCCGGCTGCAACGTCGAGAACATCGCCTATCCGGAAGGCACCTGCGCCGAGGCCGGTGCCATCGCCGCCATGGTGGCCGCCGGAGAGACCGAGCTGACCGAGGTGCTGGTGATCGCCGACAGCCCGACGCCGACGCCGCCCTGCGGGGGATGCCGCCAGAAGCTGGTGGAATTCGGCAAGCCCGAGACCAAGCTGACCATGATCACCCTCGAAGGCACCCGGATCGAGACCACCTTGGCCGAGATCCTGCCGGGCCGGTTCGACGCGGGCCACATGTCCCGCACGTAACATGGACGCCCGACGGATCATCGCGACGCTGCGCGACGGAAAAACCCCGTCGCGCGAGGAAATATCATGGTTCGCCAAGGGATTGGCGAGCGGCGACGTCAGTGACGCCCAGGCCGGTGCCTTCGCCATGGCCGTGCTGCTGAAGGGGCTGGGAGAGGAGGGCCGGGTGGTCCTGACCCTGGCCATGCGCGACAGCGGCGACCGGCTGCACTGGGACCTGCCCGGTCCCGTCCTCGACAAGCATTCGACCGGCGGGGTGGGGGATTGCGTCAGCCTTGTTCTGGCGCCGATGCTGGCCGCCTGCGGCGCCTATGTGCCGATGATCTCGGGGCGGGGGCTGGGCCATACCGGCGGCACGCTCGACAAGATGGAGGCGATCCCGGGGGTCTCAACCCAGCTCTCGGAAAGCGCCTTCCGGCAGGTGGTGGCCGGGGCCGGCTGCGCCATCGTCTCGGCCACCGGCGACATCGCGCCGGCGGATCGCCGGCTCTACGCGGTGCGCGACGTGACCGGCACGGTCGAAAGCCTCGACCTGATCACCGCCTCGATCCTGTCGAAGAAACTGGCGGCGGGTCTGGAAGCGCTGGTGCTTGACGTGAAATGCGGTGCCGGTGCCTTCATGAAGACCGAAGCCGAGGCCGCCGCGCTGGCGCAGGCGCTGGTCTCGACCGCCAATGCCGCCGGTTGTCCGACCCGGGCGCTGATCACCGACATGTCCCAGCCGCTGGCGTCAGAGCTGGGAAATGCGCTGGAAATCGAATCAGCCATGCGGGTGCTGACGGAGCATGAGGGCGGACGGCTGCGCGACCTCTCGGTCGCGCTTGGCGCCGGGTTGCTGGTGCAGGGCGGGCTGGCCGGAACCGAAGCGGCGGCGGCGACCCTGCTGGAGGAGGCGCTGCAAACGGGCCGCGCGGCAGAGGTCTTTGGCCGCATGGTGGCAGAGATGGGCGGGCCTGCGCGCTTTGCCGAGGATTGGCGCAATCTGCTGCCGAAAGCCCCGGTCATCCGCGACGTGCCGGCGCCCTCGGCTGGCATCGTCACCGCCATCGACGGCGAGGCCCTGGGCCTTGCGGTGGTGGATCTGGGCGGTGGCCGCAAGGTCGAGAGCGACGTGATCGACCCGGCGGTGGGCCTGTCGGAGGTCCTCCGCCTTGGCACCCGCGTCGAGGCCGGCCAGCCGCTGGCCCGTGTCCATGCCGCCCGCGCGGACCTTGCCGAGGCCGCCGTGCGCACCGTGCAGCGGGCAATCACGCTGGGGGCGCAGCCGCCCGAACCGCAGCCGCTGGTGCTGCGCCGGATCAGTGCCTGACAGGCGCTGTTGCCGGGGCCGGTCGCTTCGTGGCAGGAGGGCGCACCACCTGCCATGATGCCCCGGGAAGGAGCCGCCATGAGAGAAGACGAACAGCGCCGCAGCGAGCTGGCGGCCCTGCCCAAGCTGGAGCTGCACCTGCACCACGAGGGCGCCGCGCCCCCGGCCTTCATCCGCCAGCTGGCCCATGAAAAGCGCATCGACCTGCACAGGATCTTCGATGAGCGCGGCAACTACGTCTACGACGACTTCGTGCATTTCCTCTCGGTCTACGAGGCCGCGACCGAGGTGTTGAAAAGCCCCGAGGATTTCGCCCGCCTGACCACCGCCGTGCTGGAACAGAGCGCCTCCCACGGGGTGATCTACTCGGAAACCTTCCTCAGCCCGGATTTCTGCGGCGGCTCCGATGTCGGAGCCTGGCGGGAATACCTGCATGCCATGCAGGAGGCCGCCGACAAGGCCGAGCGCGACTGGGGCATTACCCTGCGCGGCGTGATCACCTGCATCCGCCACTTCGGCCCCGAGAAGGCCAAACGGGCCGCCCTCTGCGCCGCCGAGACCGCCGGGGACTGGATCGTCGGTTTCGGCATCGCGGGCGATGAGAACATGGGCAAGCCCAAGGATTTCGCCTGGAGCTTCGACATGGCCCGCGAGGCGGGGCTGAAGCTGACCGCCCATGCCGGCGAATGGGGCGGGCCGCAATCGGTGCGCGAGGCGCTGGATGACCTGCGCGTCGCCCGCATCGGCCACGGCGTGCGCGCCATCGAGGACCTGGAACTGGTGGACCGTCTGGCCGAGGAAGGCATCGTGCTTGAGGTCTGCCCGGGCTCGAACGTGCAGCTGGGCGTTTACCCCGACCTGCGCCGCCACCCGATCGAGATGCTGCGCGAACGTGGCGTCAAAGTGACCGTCTCGACCGACGATCCGCCGTTCTTCCACACCACGATGTCCAAGGAATACGAGGATCTGCACCGCGCCTTCGGCTGGGACGAGGAAATCTTCGGAAGCATTGCGGCCATTGCGCTTGATGCGGCATTCTGCGACGCAACCACCAAGGAAAATCTGCGCAAGAAACTGGAGACCGCGGCATGAGCGACACCGAACACCTGACCATCGTCAAACATCCGCTGGTGCAGCACAAGCTGACCCTGATGCGCGAGCAGGAAGCCTCGACCGCGAAGTTCCGCCAGCTCCTGCGCGAGATCTCCCAGCTGCTGGCCTACGAGGTCACGCGCAACATGGAGATGACCTCCAAGACCATCCAGACTCCGCTGATGGAGATGGAAGCGCCCGTGCTCGACGGCAAGAAGCTGGCGCTGATCTCGATCCTGCGGGCGGGCAACGGGCTGCTGGACGGCATCCTTGAGCTGGTGCCGGCGGCGCGTGTCGGCTTTGTCGGCCTTTACCGCGATGAAGAGACGCTGCAGCCGGTGCAGTACTACTTCAAGGTGCCGGACAACCTTGGCGACCGTCTGGTCATCGCCGTGGACCCGATGCTGGCCACCGGCAACAGCTCGGTCGCGGCGATCGACCTGCTGAAGCAGGCAGGGGCCACCAATATCCGCTTCCTGTGCCTGCTCGCGGCCCCCGAGGGCGTGGCGCGCATGAAGGAAGCCCATCCCGACGTGCCGATCATCACCGCCTCGCTCGACAGCCACCTGAACGAGCAGGGCTACATCGTTCCGGGGCTGGGCGATGCCGGCGACCGGATGTTCGGGACCAAGTAAGACTCTCGCGCTAGAAAGAGGGGGCCGTCCCGCTGGGGGCGGTCCCGCAGCGGAGGGTGTGCGATGAGATGGCAGGGAGGATGGATCGGGACCGGCGGGGCGCTGCTGCTCTGCCTCCTGGCCGTGTCCGCTGCCGCCCGCACCCTGTCCGAGGTCCGCGGCCCCGCCGAGGCGCCGCCGGTGGGCTATGAGGCCCGTGAATACGTCGACAGCGCCGGCTGCGTCTTCCTGCGCGCCGGGGTCGATGGCCGCACCGTCTGGGTGCCGCGCGTCAACCGCGACCGCACGCTGCTTTGCGGCCGGACGCCCAGCCTGCCGGCGGGGGGGACACCGCCCGTGCCGAACGCCCGGGTGGCCGCGCGTCCCGCCGAACCTGCGGCGGTGCCCGATGCCGCGCCCCGCCGCCTGTCGTCCGAGGAAATCCGACGCCGCGACCGCAGCCTGCTGGGCCTGCCCGTGCCCGAAGGCTACGAACCCGCCTTCCGGGATGACCGTCTGAACCCCGCGCGCGGCCCCGAAGCCGGGCAGGGCGGCGCCATGGCCCGCCTCTGGAGCGAGACGGTGCCGCGGCAGCTGGCAGAGCCGTCGCTGCCGGATCGCGGGCCGCAGGGCCTGCCCCCTCCCGGAGCGGATCCCGACCCCGACGCGGTCACCGAGGCCGAGGCCCGCGCCGTGCCTTCGCCGCCCGCGCCCGATCCCGCGCCCCTGCCGCCGCCGCTGCGGCGCCGGGAGACAGCGGATCGTTTCGTGCAGATCGGCACCTACGAACGCGATGACACCGCCCGCCGGATCGTTCAGGATCTGGGGGCCACCGGTCTGCCGGCCGTGTTGCGGCTGTGGCGCTCGGGGGGGCGAAACTACCGCGTCGTGCTGGCCGGCCCCTTCGCAGGGGAGGAGGAGCTGACGCTGGCGCTGGAGGCGGTGCGGGCGCGCGGCTTCGCGGATGCCTTCATCCGGCGCTAGGCGCGCGGCGCGCCGGTCAGTCGATGCAGATCTGCTGAAGGCGCAGCCAGTCACCGTCGCTCATGATCGGGTCCGGGGCGCCGTCGGGATAGGGATCGCCGGACACCAGCGCCTCGATGCGGGGATCGGCGGCGGGCAGGGTGCGCGCGAAGGGCCGGCTTTGCAGCCCGGCGGCATCGAAGGCCGGCAGCAGCTGGCTGGCCGACAGCGGCGTCACGCTCTGGTTGGTCATGCCACGGGCAAAGGCATCCAGGCTGGAGGCCGGCAGGCTGCCGCTGGTCAGCAGGCGGATCACCGCGATCGTGCCCGAGGCATGCATCAGCTCGGCCAGCGGATCGCGGGCCCGGGCCCGCAGCATCCCCGACAGGATGATGCCGGCGGCGGCCTCGGGATCCTCAACATTCTCCAGAATGGCGCTGTCGATCAGCATGACGCCACCGGGCAGCGCCAGCGTGCCGCGCACGCCCTTGCGCACCACCCGCAGCTCCATCGGGACCTGGGCGGCGGGTTCCAGGCGGCTGGCCAGGCGGGCCAGCGCCTCGGCGCCGCCGGGGGCGGTGCAGGCCGGGCCGGTGACCGGGCGCAGGTCGCTCATCAGCGTGCGGCTGATCTCGGCCCGCTTGGAGCGGGGCAGGACCTTGAGCGCCTGGGATTCCAGCGCGCCGGGCAGCCAGAAGGCGGCCGCACCCACGATGCCCGCGACCAGCGCCAGGGTGATCGCCAGCCGCAGCCGCCCGCGCCCGGGGCGGCGGCGCTCGACCGCGCCGACCAGGGTCTGGAGGCAGTCGATCAGCTCGCCTTCCGCGGCCGGGATCTCCAGCGTCTCGCTCGGGTCGCCTGGGTGGTAGATCGCGGGCAGGGCACCGGGATTGGCGCGGGTCAGCGCCCCGATGGACCAATGCGTCAGCGGCTGGCCATTGCCGTCGGAGATCGTCAGAGTCGCCTTGCCGATGGACACGACCACGGCGCGGCGCTCCTCCTCCGGGCCTTCGCGCCAGAACGCGCCGGCTTCGAGCCGCTGGTACTTTTCCAATGCCGTCATGCGTGCCTGCTCTTCGCGGTGATCCCGCCTGTTGCCGGCGGACCCTACATGGCTTGCCGCTCCGCCGCAATCTTCGGCGCGGCGGCAGGGCGGGACGCGGCGCGCTTTCGCGGGGGGCGGGGCCGGTGATCCTGTCGCGCGGTCGGGGCTACCTGTTCATCCACATCCCCAAGACCGGCGGCACCTCTTTGGCGATGGCGCTGGAGGGGCGGGCGATGCGCGACGACCTGATGCTGGGCGATACCCCGAAGGCGCGGGCCCGGCGCCACCGGCTGTCGGGGATGCCGGCGCGCGGGCGGTTGTGGAAGCATTCCAAGCTGTCCGACCTGGAAGGCGTTCTGGCCCCGGGAGAGGCGCAGCGGCTTTTCATCTTCACCCTGGTCCGGGATCCGGTGGCACGGGTGCTGAGCTATTACCGCTGGCTGGGGCGGCAGCGCTTCGATCACCCGGCGGTGCGCCTGGCCGCAGCGCTGCCGCCGGAGGGCTTTCTGGAGCATCCGCTGATCGTCCGCAGCCTGAGGGCGCATCCCTATCCCAGCTATGTCACCGATGCGGGCGGGGCCGAGCGCTGCGCGCTGTTCATCCGGCTGGAACATTTCGCCCGGGAGGCCGCGCCGCTCTGGGATCATCTGGGGTTCCGGCTGGCGCTGCCGCATCTGAACGCGACCGCACCGGCGGGGGAGGGGGCCGGCGCCGGGCGCGCCGCTGCGCCGCCGGATCGAGGCGCTCTGCGCCGAGGACATTGCGCGTTTCGGCTACTGAGGCACGGGGCGCGCGGTCGGGGCGCCCAGCGGGTGGGCGCCACTGGCATTCAGGCTGTGCCACGATGTCACGGGCGCCGGTCTGAAGGATGCCGTAAGGTCATTTTGCACAGCCGCCGTGGAGGACCGGGACGGGAGGACCGGAAAGGCGGGCTTTTCGGTGCGTGGACAGGGGGATGGATCCGCCTTCGAGCCACCGACGATAGCGTATGGTGCGGGCGAAAACCGGTGGCCGGCAGGGTCCCGGAAACAGGTCCTAAAGTCAAATCTGCCCAAGAATATAAAACGCTTGCGTGGTATATTCCTCGCATGAAACATCCGGACATGATGAAGGAAAACGACACGGAACCGACAGGAAAGGTCCCCCGGCGTGCCGGGCGCCCCCCCGTCCTCAGCGAGGACGAGCGGCGTGCCGCCTTGCTTGAGGCGGCCTACGAGGTTTTCGTGCGTGAAGGCTACGCCGGTGCCACGGTAGAGGCAATCGCCCAGCAGGCCGGGATGTCGAAACGGACGCTGTACCGGTTCTTCCGCGACAAGAAGCAGCTGCTGCATGCGCTGGTCAAGGCCCATCAGACCGACAGCCCGCCCAGTGCGCCGGTCCCCGATCCGGAGGCGCCGATCCGCCAGGAATTGCGCAACCTTCTGGTCAACGTGCTGACAACCTTGCTGGAACCACGCCAGGTCGCGCTGCTGCGGCTGGTGATCTCGGAGACGCCGAATGCCTCGGATGTTACCGAGGAATATCTGAAGGTCAACCTGACCGGCCTGTTCGGGTCGCTCAACAGCCGCTTCGCGCAGCTGCGGGAGGCCGGGGCGATCCGCACCGCCAACCCCGAGGAAACCGCCGGCCTGATGCTGAGCGCGGCCCTGGGGCCTCTGCTGTGGAAGGCGCTGACCTCCGAGGTCGGCACCGATGTGCCCGAGGCGCGCATCGCGGCGCAGGTCGATGCCGTGCTGCAGGTCTTCGCGCCGACGCTGCTGCCCCCCGGCGCCTGAGGGCCAGGGGGCTTTCGCCACATTTCCGTTCAGGCCGCCGCCTCTGCCATCGCCGTGCGGAAGCGTCCGCCGCGCCGCGCCTTTTCGCGCAGCAGGGCGGGGCAGGCGAAGCGGGGGCCATGGGCGGCCTCCAGCCGGTCGCAGGTTTCGGCGGCGAAGGGGGTGCCCAGCAGGTCCAGCCAGGAGAACGGCCCCCCCGACCAGGGCGCAAAGCCCCAGCCCAGGATGGCGCCCACATCGCCTTCGCGCACATCCAGCAGCACGCCTTCCTCCAGCGCCCGCACCGCCTCCAGCACCTGCACGAACATCAGCCGGTGCTGGACCTCGTGCAGGTCGGGATCGGGCCGGCCCTTGCCTTCGGGGACCAGACCGGACCACAGGCCCTGCCGCTTGCCCCGCGCGTCGTAATCGTAAAAGCCCGCGCCCGCCTTGCGGCCCAGTCGGCCTTCGCCGGCCATCCGCTCCATCAGCGCATCGACGGCGGCCAGATCGGCAGGATAGGCCGCCCCCATCGCGGCCTTCGTCGCCCCGGCGATCTTCAGCGCCAGCGTGATCGATGTCTCGTCGATCAGTTGCAGCGGCCCCACCGGGAAGCCCAGCATCCGCGCCGCATGTTCCACCAGGGCCGGAGAGATGCCTTCCGTCACCATCCGCGCCCCCTCGTTCAGGTAGGGGATGATGCAGCGGTTGGCGTAGAAGAAGCGCGCGTCATTGACCACGATGGGCGTCTTGCGGATCTGGCGGACGAAATCCAGCGCCCGGGCCACCGCCGCATCGCCGGTGTCCTTCCCGCGGATGATCTCGACCAGGGCCATCTTCTCGACCGGGGAAAAGAAGTGGATGCCGATGAAGCGCGCGGGATCGGTGCTGGCGCGGGCCAGCTCGCTGATCGGCAGGGTCGAGGTGTTGGAGGCGAAGGTCGCCTCCGGCCCCAGCACCGCGCAGGCGCGGGCGGTGACCTCGGCCTTGACCTTCGGATCCTCGAAGACCGCCTCGATCACCAGATCGGCCTGCGACAGCGCGGCGTAGTCGGTGGTCGCGGTGATCCGGTCCAGAACCTCCTGCATCTGGGCCTCGCTGGTCTTGCCCAGCTTCACGCCCTTCTCAAGATACGCCTGCGTATAGGCCTTGCCCTTGTCGGCAGCCCCCTGGTCCTGGTCGATCAGCGTGACCGCGATGCCGGCGCGGGCGGCCACCAGCGCGATCCCGGCGCCCATCATCCCGGCCCCCAGAACGCCCAGCTGCCGCACGCGGGCCTCGGGCAGGGCAGGACGGTTCGCGCCCTTCTCAAGCGCCTCCTTGTCAAGGAACAGCGACCGGATCATCGCCGAGGCGGACGGGTCCATCAGCACATGGGTGAACCAGCGCGCCTCGATCTTGAGGGCGGTGTCGAAGGGCACCATCAGCCCCTCGTAGACCGCCGAAAGCAGTGCCTTCGGGGCCGGGTAGGCGCCCCAGGTCTGGCCCGCGATCATGGCATTGGCGCCGACGAAGGTCGGGAAGCCCTGCGGCGAATAGGGCGCGCCGCCCGGCACCTTATAGCCGCGCGCATCCCAGGGCTTCACCAGATCGCCCTCGGCGGCCTGAAGCACCCAGTCGCGGGCGGCGGCCAGCGGATCGGCCACCACCGCGTCGATCAGCCCGGCGGCCTGCGCCGCCTTCGGATCCGACAGCTTGCCCTGCAGCAGGAAGGGCGAGGCGCCCATGACCCCCAGCTTGCGCACCAGCCGCGTCGTGCCGCCGGCGCCGGGGAACAGGCCCACCTGGATCTCGGGCAGGCCGATCTTGGCATCGGGGCGGTCGGCGGCAAAGATGCGGTGGCAGGCCAGCGGCAGCTCCAGCCCGATGCCAAGCGCGGTGCCGGGCAGGGCGGCGGCCACGGCCTTGCCGCCCTTCAGGGTTTTCGGATCCATCCCCGCGCGTTCGATCAGGCGCAGCAGGCGGTGCATGGCCATGATCCCCTCGAAAGTGGCTTCGGGGCCCTCTGCCTGCATGGTTGCCAGCACCGAAAGGTCCATCCCGCCGGCAAAGCTGTCCTTGCCGGAGGTGATGACGATGCCGCGCACGGCGCGGTCCTCAAGCGCGGTTTCGAACAGGCGGCGCAGCTGTTCCGCCCCCTCCAGCGTCAGCACGTTCATGGACCGTCCGGGCACATCCCAGGTGATCGTGGCGACGCCGGCGGCATCGGTCAGCATGGTGAAATCGGTCATGGTCGCCTCCCTCAGAGCCGTTCGATGATGGTGGCGGCCCCCATGCCGGAGGCGACGCAGAGCGTGGCCAGCCCGGTGGACTTGCCGGAACGTTCCAGCTCGTCCAGCAGGGTGCCCAGGATGATCGCGCCGGAGGCGCCCAGGGGATGGCCCATGGCGATGGCGCCGCCGCAGACATTGACCCGCCCATGATCGACATCGAAGGCCTGCATGAAGCGCAGCACCACCGAGGAGAAGGCCTCGTTCACCTCGAAAAGGTCGATGTCGCCGATCGCCATGCCGGCGGCCTTCAGCACGCGTTCGGTGGCGGGCACCGGACCGGTCAGCATGATCGTCGGATCTGACCCGATGCGGGCGGTGGCGCGGATACGGGCGCGCGGCGTCAGCCCATGGGCCTCTCCGAAGGCCTTGGAGCCGATCAGCATTGCCGCCGCCCCGTCGACGATCCCCGAGGAATTGCCGGCGTGATGCACATGCGCGATACGCTCAAGCCCGGGGTATTTCAGCAGCGCGACCCGGTCGAAGCCGGGCATGGCCTCTCCGATGTCCTGGAAGGCGGGGCGGAGCGCGCCTAGCGCGGCCATGTCGGTGCCGGGCCGCATCGCCTCGTCATGATCAAGGATCGTCAGCCCGTTGATGTCGGTGACCGGGATGACGGAGCGGTCGAACCGCCCCTCGGCCCAGGCCTGCGCCGCGCGCTGCTGGGAGGCCACGGCATAGCCATCCACATCGGCGCGGGAAAAGCCGAATTTCGTCGCGATCAGGTCGGCGCTGATGCCCTGGGGCACGAAGTGATGCGCCATGGCGACGGTGGGATCGACGGCGACGGCGGCCCCGTCGCTGCCCATGGCAACGCGCGACATGCATTCGATGCCACCGGCGATATAGGCCTCTCCGGCGCCGCCGCGAATCTGGTTGGCGGCCAGGTTCACCGCCTCCAGGCCCGAGGCGCAGAAACGGTTGATGGAAAGCCCCGGCACGCTTTCGTCCAGATCGGAGGCCAGCACGGTGGTCCGCGCCAGGCAGCCGCCCTGTTCGAAGGCCTGGGTGGCATTTCCCCAGATCACGTCCTCGATCCCGTTGCCGGGCAGGTCGCTGCGGGCCAGGATGGCGTCCAGCATCTGGCTGCCGAGGGCGACGGCAGTGACTTCGTGCAGGGCGCCGTCGGGACGTCCGCGCCCGCGCGGGCTGCGCAGGGCGTCGTAGATATAGGCTTCGGTCATGATCTCCTCGCGCTCCGTTCAGAGCTCCCGGGGGCTCCTCCTCCCCTTGGGTCATCATGACGCCGTGGCGGATGAATTCCACCACGACGTTGCGTTGCGGGCTCAGAGGCCCCGGTCAGAGGGGTGGCCGGGCATGAGGTCATAGGGATGCGCCCAGCCCGGCACGGCCGAGAGGCGGCCCAGCCAGGCAGCAATGGCAGGGTAGGTGGTGGCGTCGTAGCCGAAGGGCTCGGGGTAATAGAGGTAGCCCGCGCAGGCGCAATCGGCGAGGGTGGGGACGGCACTCGCCACCCAGTCGCGGTTTTCCAGGTGCCGCTCGAGCACGGTCAGGGCGGCACCGACCCGTCCCGAGAGCCATGCAATCGCTTCCTTCGGGCGCTTTTCCTCTGGCAGGAAGTTCCTCATGAAGCGCAGCGACCCCTGCTGCCCGGAGCCCTTCTGGGCATCCCAGAACATCCAGCGCAGGATCTCGTTGCGGTCGCCTTCCATCAGCTTTCCGGTGGCCTCGGCGACATGCAGCTGGATCACGCAGGATTGGGTCAGGGTCACATCGCCCTCGACGAAAACCGGGGCCTCGCCCATTTCGTTGATCTTCAGGAAGTCCGGAGTGCGTTGCGCTCCGTGAAAGAAATCGACCCAGACGGGCTGCCAGTCGTAACCGGCAAGCTGAAGGGTGAGGGCGGCCTTGTAGGCATTGCCGCTTTCCCCGAAGCAGTGGAGGTGAGCAGTCATCAGGTCTCCTTTCGGGGCGTTGCAAGGCGGGGGTTTCACACCCCCGCACCCCCGTGGGATATTTATGGCCAGATGACAGGGAGCGGGTCACGCCTTTTTAACGGACCCTGCGCAAGACTGATCTGGCGTTACAGGCTGGGAAGCCGATGGACGTGCCAGGTGACGCCCTGCCACTGATATATCTGGTAGCCAATCCGGTGAGGCGGGGCAGGGCGGAGCCACTTTCGACGGGGATACCCCATGATGTCAAAAGCTCAGCGGCTCTGTATCATCTGGCCATAAATATCCCCGCCGGAGGCGTCGGAACGCCCGGAACATGCGGGCGTTCCCTGCTTTCGGCGGGTCAGAACTGATCCGGGGACAGGGCCATCACGGGGCTGGCGCCGGACAGGATCCGCTTGAGGTGCATCTCTGTCGCCGGCAGTCGCCGGGCCATGTAGTAGCGGCCCGTGGCGAGTTTGGTTTCGTAGAATTCCGGGTTTTCGGTCCCTGCCATCAGGCGCGCCTGCGCCGTGCAGGCCATCCGTGTCCAGACATAGCCCAGGCAGACATGCCCGAAGAGATGCAGGAAATCCCAGGAGCCGGAGAGTGCTTCGTCGGGCGAAGTCATCCCCTTCTCCATGAAGAACATCGCGGCCTGCTGGAGCTGTTTCGAGGCCGTCTTCAGCGGATCGGCAAAGTCGCGGGCGATGGCTGCGTCCTGCGCCGCGGCCTCCCGGCAGAAGTCCTTCAGCATGGCGAAGAGGGCCAAGGCGGGCCTGCCACCCTCTGCTGCCAGCTTGCGGCCCACCAGGTCGAGGGCCTGAACGCCGTTGGCGCCTTCGTAGATCATCGTGATCCGGGCATCGCGGGCGAATTGCGACATGCCGGTATCTTCGATGTAGCCATGGCCGCCGAAGACCTGCTGGGCCTGCACCGTTGCCTCGAAACCGAGATCGGTCATCAGCCCTTTCATCACCGGCGTCAGGAGCGAGATCAGCCCCTCGGCCTCGGCATCGCCCTTGCGGCGGGCGGCATCGATCAGCGTACCGCCCCAGAGGCCCAGGGCCCGGGCGCCCTCGATGAAGCTCTTCTGGTCCATCAGCATCCGGCGCACGTCGGGATGGGCGATGATCGGATCGGCGGGCCCCGTCGGGTTCACTGCGCCGGTGACGGCGCGGCCCTGCAGGCGGTCCTTCGCATAGGCCACCGCGTTCTGATAGGCCGCCACCGCCTGCGACAGACCCTGCATGGCGACGCCAAGGCGCGCCTCGTTCATCATGGTGAACATGGCGCGCATGCCCTTGTGCGCCTCGCCCAGCAGGACGCCCGTCGCCCCTTCGTAGCGCATCACGCAGGTGGCATTGCCGTGGATGCCCATTTTCGTCTCGATCTTGCCGACGCTGACCGCATTGGGCGCCCCGAGGCTGCCATCCACGTTCACCAGCACCTTCGGCACGATGAAAAGCGACACGCCCCTGATCCCCTCGGGCGCGCCCGTGATGCGGGCCAGCACCAGGTGGATCACGTTCTCGGCCAGGTCGTGATCGCCGGCCGAGATGAAGATCTTCTCGCCGCTGATGCGGTAGCTGCCATCCTCCTGCGGCTCGGCCCTGGTGCGCATCAGTCCGAGGTCGGTGCCGCACTGGGCCTCTGTCAGGTTCATCGTGCCGGTCCAGTCGCAGGACACGAGTTTCGGAAGATAGAGCGCCTTCTGATCCTCGGAGCCATGGGCATGGATCGCCGAATAGGCGCCATGGGTCAGTCCGGGATACATGAAGAAGGCCTGGTTCGCGGCCGAGAACATCTCTCCGGTGGCCACCGACAGCACATGGGGCATGCCCTGTCCGCCATAGGCCGGATCACAGTCGAGGCCCGTCCAGCCCCCGTTCTTCAATGTCTCGAAAGCGTCCTTGAAGCCTGGCGGCGTGGTCACCACGCCATTTTCGAACCGGGCTCCGTGGCGGTCGCCGGGCGCATTCAGCGGCGCGAGTACCTCCGAGGCGATCCGTGCCGCCTCCCCCAATACTGCGCCGGTGAAATCACGCTCCAGCTCCGCGTAGCCGGGTATGTCCTGCTCGGAGACCTTCAGCACCTCGTGCAGCACGAATTGCAGATCGTCCACCGGACCGGAATATGTCGGCATGGTCTACCCCTCCCAAGGCGCATGCGGCGCCCCGGGACGAGGCGCGTCACTCAGCGGCGCTGCGTGTCGCGTTGGTCGAGGCGAGCACGTTGGCCACCCATTCCATCTGCTCTTTGAGCTCGGACATTGCTGCCTCGAGATCGGCCTTCTCGGCTTCCATTTCCTCCAGCCGGCGCTGCGCGACTTCGTAGGTCCGGGTCAGCTGCGTCTGCTGCTGGTCACCCAGATCATAGAGGTCGAGAAGCTGCCGGATCTCCTCAAGGCTGATCCCAAAGCGCTTGCCGCGCAGGATCAGCTTAAGCCGGGCCCGGTCACGCCGCGTAAAGAGCCGTTTCTGGCCCTCGCGGATCGGAAAGAGCAGTTCTTTCGCTTCATAGAACCGCAGGGTACGGGGCGTCACATTGAACGCATCGCACATCTCGCGGATCGTCATCACTTCTGCAGTATCCGTCATCACTCTCACCCACATCGATTGTTTTCTTTTCGATCCGGGTGCAATGACGTCCACGTCAGACGGATACAACGCAGAAGCGGCTTTGCGTTAGCGCTACGTCACGTCATGGGCAGGTTGACGTAAGATAAATGCGATGATCCTGCATTCGGGCGCAATTTCATTTCTCTGATACATGCTATTTCACGCTGTGCTGCAGCATTTTTCCGACGCCGCGTCAGGCAGTGATTCGCAGCGGTCGCCCAGAGGGGCGCAGCGGCGGCATCCTTCGGCCCTGAGGGCTGTTTTACAGGGCGCCGACCCCACGAAAACGTGAGTGCGTGGTAAATTCCGAATGCCGTAACTGAACTTGCCGGTCTGGTCAGGTCTGTGGATATATTCCGCGCCGCAGCATGGATAATGTCGCGAATCTGCCGAAAAAAGCGGCACCCGGCGGGCGGCGCTGCACACCCGCTCCCGCATCATTCGAGGTCCAACTCTGCGGCGGTGACATCGCGCAGCGCCTTCAGTTCGGTCATCGCCTCGTCGATCTGGCGGCGCTGGTCGGCCAGCGCGCCCAGTTGGCGGTCGGCCATGGTCACCCAGATCCGCATCTGTTCGGCAGAGCCCTTCTGATCGCGCATTTCCAGCCACTGGCGGATCTCTTCCAGGGAAAACCCGAAGCGGCGCCCACGCATGATCAGGGTCATCCGCGCGATCTCGCGCGGGCCGTAAAAGCGCGCGCGGCCCTCGCGCTCGGGACGCAGCAGTTCGATGTATTCGTAGTACCGCAGTGTGCGCGGTGTCACATCGAAGCGGGCGCACATTTCCTTGAAGCCGAGCTTCGTTTCAGACATGTCCTGTCTCAGCCCTTGTTACCCTTCCCCGAAACCTAGGACGGCCCGGGGAAGAGGGCAACCGCCGCGCGGTTGCCCGGCCCGGAGGAGGACCAGATGACCGACATCAGCCGAGAGGATTTCGCCCGCGCCTTCACCGAACGCCTTCCCCATGCCCGCGCCATCGGGCTGGTGGTCGAGGAGATCGCCGAAGGACGCGCCCGGGCCTGGATCCCCTACGACCCGCGCCTGGTCGGCGATCCCGAGACCGGGGTCATGGCGGGGGGGACGGTCTTCACCCTGCTGGACACCACCTGCGGGGCGGCGGTCGTGGGGCATCCGCTCTCGGGCGGCGTGACGGCGACGCTGGACCTGAGGCTGGATTACATGCGCGCCGCCACCCCGGGGCAGAGGATCCGGGCGCGGGCGGAATGCTATCACGTCACCCGCTCGGTTGCCTTCGTGCGGGCGCTGGCGCTGGATGATGACGAGGAAACGCCGGTGGCCGCGGCCTCGGGCGCCTTCACCTTCACGCCGCGCGCCGAACAGGAGGCCGAAGCATGAGCCGCCCCGCCCCCGAACCCGTCCAGGTGGTCAAGCAGCGCCGGGATGCGGCGCTGGAGGCGCTGGTCGGCCACGTGCCCTATTTCCAGTTCCTCGGGCTGCGCTTCGATCGCCGCGGAGACGAGCTGACGGCGATCCTGCCCTATGACGACAAGCTGATCGGCAACCCCGCGCTGCCGGCGATCCACGGCGGCGTGACGGCGGCTTTCCTTGAGGCGACCGCTGTCATCGGCCTGGCCTGGTCGGTGCTGTGGGAGGATCTGGAAAGCGGTCGCATGGACCCGGCTGCGGTGGCCGCGGGCGCGCTGCCCAGGATGCCGAAGACCATTGATTTCACGGTTGATTACCTGCGCACCGGCCTGCCGCGCGATGCCTATGCCCGGGCCCGTGTGACCCGGTCCGGGCGCCGCTATGCCTCGGTCCGGGCCGAGGCCTGGCAGGACAACCGCGCCCGTCCCATTGCCGAGGCGACGGGACATTTCCGGATGCCCGAACCTGCGGAGTGCGGTGCATGAGCCTGGTCGCGCCGGTGCGCGCGCTGACCCATGGCCGGGTGCTGCGGATGGCCCTGCCGGTGATGCTGTCCAATGCCGCCGTGCCGATCCTGGGGGCAGTGGATACCGGGGTGGTGGGACAGCTGGGCCAGGCGGCGCCGATCGGGGCCGTCGGCATCGGGGCCATCGTGCTTTCGAGCCTCTACTGGCTGTTCGGCTTCCTCAGGATGGGCACCACCGGGCTGACCGCCCATGCCGCCGGCGCCGGGGATCGCGGCGAGGTGGCGGCGCTGTTCACCCGTGCCATGGTCATCGGCCTGGCCGCCGGGCTGGTTCTGATCGCCTGCCAGGGGCTGCTCTTTGCCGGGGCGTTCCGCCTGTCGCCGGCCTCGGAGGAGGTCGAGGGGCTGGCGCGCTCCTACATGTCGATCCGGATCTATTCCGCGCCGGCCGCCATCGCGCTGTTCGGGGTGACCGGCTGGCTGATCGCGCAGGAGCGCACCCTGGCGGTGCTGGCGATCCAGCTGGGCATGACGGCGGTGAACCTGGTGCTGGACCTGCTGTTCGTGCTGAAACTGGGCTGGGGGCTGGAGGGCGTGGCCTGGGCCAGTCTGCTGGCGGAATGGGGCGGGCTGCTGGCCGGACTCTGGCTGTGCCGGGAGGTGATCCTGGATCCGGCGGCGCGCCACTGGCCGGTGGTCTTCGACCGGGCGCGGCTGCTGCGCATGGGGCTGGTGAACCGCGACATCCTGCTGCGCTCTCTGATGCTGCAGGTGGTCAATGTCTCCTTCATGTTCCTGGGGGCGCATTTCGGTGACGTGCAGCTGGCGGCCAACCAGGTGCTGATGCAGTTCATGATGATCATTTCTTCGGCGCTGGACGGCTTTGCCTTTGCCGCCGAGGCCATGGTCGGCCAGGCCATGGGGCGGCGCGACCGGCCCGGGCTGCGCCGCTCGGTGATGCTGAGCGGGACCTGGGGGGTCGTCACCTCGCTGGGGCTGGGGCTGGTCTTCGCGCTGGCGGGGGGCGCGATCATCGACCTGATGACCACCGCGCCCGAGGTCCGGGCGGCGGCACGCCATTTCCTGCCCTGGATCGTGATCCTGCCTCTGGCGGGCGTCGGCGCCTTCATGATGGACGGTGTCTTTGTCGGTGCCACCCGGGCGCGGGACATGCGCGACATGATGGCGCTGAGCGTGCTGATCTACCTGGGGGCCGCCGCCGCGCTGGTGCCGCTCATGGGCAATCACGGGCTTTGGGCCGCCTATGTGATCAGCTTCCTGGCGCGGGGCGTGACCCTGGCCTGGCGCTATCCGGCGCTGGAGGCGGAGGCGGTCTGAGGCGGAGCGTGGGCGGGCTGTGCCGAGGCGCGGGGGCGAGGGGGTGCTGCCCCCGTCTTCCTGCGGAAGACTCCCCCGGGATATTTTCGGCCAGATGACGGGGAGGCCGTGGCTCAGAGCAGGCTTTCGATGGCCTCGGGGGGGCGGCCGATGACGGCCCTTTCGCCCCGGATCGCCACCGGGCGTTCGATCAGGCGGGGGTTTTCGGCCAGCGCCTTCAGGAGGGTTTCGTCATCGCTGTCTCGGCCTAGGCCGAGGTCCCGGAAGAGCGGTTCCTTCATGCGGACCATGGCGGTGAGCGGGCCGCCGAGCCGGGCGTGCAGCGCGCGCAGCTCTGCGAGGTCGGGCGGGGTGTCGAGGTAGCGGCGGACCTCGAACGGTTGGCCGCTGGCCTCAAGCAGGGCGAGGGCGGCGCGCGACTTGGAGCATTTCGGGTTGTGCCAGAGGGTGATCACAGCCAGTCCTTCCGTCCGGTGCCGACCGCTTCGGCCAGGGTGGAAAAACCGTCGCGGGCCAGCAGAGCGTCGAGGTCCCGCAGGATGGTCGGCACCAGCGAGAGGCCGCCGTAAACCAGCGCGGAATAGAGTTGCAGCGCCGAGGCGCCGGCGCGGATCTTCTCGTAGGCCTGGGCGCCCGAGCTGATGCCGCCGACGCCGACCAGCGGGACCTTGCCCTCGGTCAGTTCGGACAGGCGGGCCAGGACGCGGGTCGATTTCTCGAACAGGGGGGCGCCGGAGAGGCCGCCGGCCTCGGGACCCTGGGGATCGTTCAGGCCGCGGCGTTCCAGCGTGGTGTTGGTGGCGATCACCGCGTCGATGCCGCTGTCGCGGGCCACGGCGGCAATGTCGGCCAGCCCTTCGGCATCGAGATCGGGGGCGATCTTGAGGAAGACGGGGATCCGGCGGGGCAGGCTGTCGCGGGTGTCGAGCACGCCGGCAAGCAGCGCCGAGAGGGCGGCCTTGCCCTGGAGGTCGCGCAGCTTCTCGGTGTTGGGGGAGGAGACGTTGACCGTCGCGAAGTCGAGATGCGCGCCGCAATGGGCGAGCACGTCGCGGAAATCCTGTGCCCGGTCGGCGCTGTCCTTGTTGGCGCCGAGGTTCAGCCCCAGGACCGCATCGCGCGGACGGGCTGCCAGGCGGGCGGCAATGGCCTCCATGCCCTCGTTGTTGAAGCCGAAGCGGTTGATCACGGCCCGGTCGGCGGTCAGCCGGAACAGGCGGGGCCGGGGATTGCCGGGCTGGGCGCGGGGCGTCGCGGCGCCGACTTCGAGGAAGCCGAAGCCGGCCCGGGACAGCGGATGCAGCGCCTGGGCGTTCTTGTCGAAGCCGGCGGCCAGGCCCAGCGGGTTCGCCAGATCGATGCCGGCCAGCGAACAGGCCAGGCGCGGGGTGGTGAGCGGGCCGGGCAGGGGCACGAGGCCCGCACGCAGGGCGGCGATCGAGAGCGCGTGGGCACGTTCGGGATCGCAGCGGTGCAGGGCCAGCAGGCCGGCGCGTTCCACCGTGCGCGCCAGGGCGCCGGTCCGGGGCAGGGAGGAGGATGTCACTGGATCTCGTCCGGGAAAACGTGGCGCCCGTCGCGCAGCGGCAGGTCCCAGACGGAGAGGACTTCCGTGCGGGCGAGGGCCCTGTAGAGATGCGGGAAGAGCGCGCCGCCGCGGGAGGGTTCCCATGCCAGCCGGTCGCCCAGCTGGTCGGGGTCGCAGGCCGCCAGCACCAGCCCGTCCTGGCCGGCGAAATGCTTTGCAGCGGTCTCGGCGGCCTGTTCGGCGGTCGAGAAGTGGATGAAACCGTCCTGCAGGTCGATGGGCGCGCCCAGGGTCTGTCCCTCGGCGCAGAGCGCATCCCATTCCTCGCGGCGGAAAATCTTGTAGATCGACATGGCATTCCTGTGCCCGCTTGCGCCGCAGCGGTCAACGGAAAAAGCCGGAGGGGCGGCGAGGGCCTGCGCAGGCAGGTGTGCCGGGCCCGGGCGGGGTTTCCATTTGCCGCGCGGCGGGCTAGGGGAGCGTTCCCGTGGCATTTCGGTGCGGATGGGGCGCAGGATTGCGCAGGTTGTTTGACACATCAAGCACTTGCGGATACCCTGCGCATGTTGCGAGTTCAGGATGCCATCACCATGCCCAAGAGCCATCTCTACTGGCCCATGCCCGACTTTCTGGAAGAATCCAAGGAGGGTCCGGACTATGATGCCATGTCGCATGAGGACTACCTGACCTATCGGATCGCGATGCTGGCGGGAGAGTTCAACCGCAACATCACGCGCTATTTCGCCCGCTATTACGAGCTGACCTTCGCCGAGGGGCGGGTGCTGGCCCGGTTGGTGAACTCGGGCCCGCTGTCCTACGGCGAGATCTGCGAGAAACTGCTGCTGGACGGGGCGCAGATCAGCCGCGCGGCAGCGGCGCTGGTGGACCGGGGCTTCCTGCGCAAGGGGACCGATCCCAAGGATGCGCGCCGTGCCATCTTCGAGCTGACCGAGGAAGGCCGCCGGATCGGGGAGGAAGTTCTGCACGTGGGCCGGGCGCGGCAGAAATTCCTGCTGGAGAAACTGACCGCGGGCGAGCGCAAGACGATGTACAAGGCGCTCTCGAAGCTGATGACCGTGATGACGGACCTCAATGCCGAGGGCGTGCTGCTGGGCGAGGCGGCACTGCGCGGCGAGACCGCCTCCTGAGGCTGGCGCGCGCGGGGGCGCTGCCCCCGTCTTCCTGTGGAAGACTCCCCCGAGGTATTTGAAACAAGAAAATGGGTCCTGGCCCGCTGTTTCATCTTTCCCCAAATATGCCCGCCGGAGGCGGTTGCAACCGGATGCCTGGCAGGGGCAGTGTCGGGGCGCAAGTTACAGGAGTACAGGTATGATTCCGGTCCGGGGGTTCGAAGGTCAGGTGGTCGGGGTACTGGGGCTGGGACGCTCCGGGATCGCGACGATCCGTGCGCTGCAGGCCGGTGGGGCAGAGGTCGTGGTCTGGGATGACGGGGCACGCGCGGGCGAGCTTGCGGCGGCCGAGGGCGTGGCGCTGCGCGATTTTGCGAAGCCCGGGGGCTGCGCGGACCTGGCCTGCCTGGTGACATCTCCGGGGATCCCGCATCTTTACCCGGCGCCGCATCCGGCGATTGCCGAGGCGCTGGCGGCGGGTGTGCCGGTCGATAACGACATCGGGCTGTTCTTCCGTTCTCTTGCGGGGGCCGACTGGGCGATGATGGAGCAGCCGCCGAAGGTGGTGGCGGTGACCGGTTCGAACGGCAAGTCGACGACCTCGGCGCTGATTGCCCATGTGCTGCGCGAGGCGGGGCGCGAGGTGCAGCTAGCCGGCAATATCGGGCGCGGCGTGCTGGATATCGACCCGCCCGGCGATGGCGGCATCGTGGTGCTGGAGTTGTCGTCCTACCAGACCGAGCTGGCGCGCGCTTTGACGCCGGATGTCGGGGTCTTCACCAATCTTTCGCCCGATCACCTGGACCGCCACGGCGGGCCGGGGGGCTATTTCGCGGCCAAGCGTCGGCTGTTTGCCGAAGGCGGCCCGGATCGCTGCGTGATCGGCGTGGACGAGGTCGAGGGGCGCTTCCTGGCCAACCAGCTGTCGGTCGGGCCGGGGGATGACCGGGTGATCCGGGTGTCCTCGGCAGGCAAGCTTTCGGGGCCGGGCTGGCTGGTCTTTGCCAAGAAGGGCTTCCTGGCAGAATATCGCAAGGGCCGGCAGGTCGGCGCCATCGACCTGCGCGAGATCTCCGGGCTGCCCGGGGCACACAACCACCAGAACGCCTGCGCGGCCTACGCGGTGGCGCGCAGCCTCGGCATGGGGCCGCGCCAGATCGAGGCGGCGCTGAAGAGCTTTGCCGGTCTGCCGCACCGCAGCCAGAAGATCGCCGAGATCGCTGGCGTGGCCTATGTGAACGACAGCAAGGCGACCAATGTCGACAGTGCCCGCCAGGCGCTGCGGGCCTTCCGGAAGATCCGCTGGATCTGCGGCGGGCTGGAGAAGGAAGGCGGCGTGGCGCCGCTGCTGTCGGATGCCGCAGAGGTCCGCAAGGCCTACGTGATCGGCCGCGAGGCCGCGCATGTCGCCATGCAGTTGAAGGGGATCGAGGTCGAGATCTGCGGCGACATGGGCACGGCCGTGGCCCGCGCCCATGCCGAGGCCGAGGCCGGCGACACGGTGCTGCTGGCCCCCGCCTGCGCAAGCTTCGACCAGTATGACAGTTTCGAGAAGCGCGGCGACGATTTCGTTGCCCGGGTGCAGGCGCTGGCCTGAGGGGCGGGGGCTGCAGGCCCCCTTGATCGCCCCTGGGGGCTTCGGGCCCCCTTGATCGCCTCGGGAGGCTTCGGGCCCCCTTGATCGCCCCGGGGGCCTTCAGGCCCCCTTGATCGCTCGGGCGCAGGCCATGGCCGAGGCCCAGGCCCACTGGAAGTTGTAGCCGCCGAGCCAGCCGGTCACGTCGACGCATTCGCCGATGAAATGCAGGCCCGGCTGGGTCTTGGCCTCCATCGACTGGGAGTTCAGCGCGTCCGTGTCGATGCCGCCCAGGGTGACCTCGGCGGTGCGGTAGCCCTCGGATCCGCCGGGGGTGAGCTGCCAGCCGGTGAGGCGCTGCGAGAGGTCTTGCAGGGCGCGGTCGGACTGATCGCCGAGGTTGCCCTTCAGGCCCCAGTCCTGGCTCAGGAAATCCGACAGGCGCGAGGGCAGCAGCGCGTCGAGGCTGCGGGTCAGGCTTTTGCGCCCGGCCTCCTGCCGCTGGGCGCGCAGGCGGGTGAAGGGATCGGCTGCGGGCGAGAGATTGACCGTGATGCTTTCGCCCTCGCGCCAGTAGGAGGAAGCCTGCAGGATCGCCGGGCCCGAGAGGCCGCGATGGGTGAACAGGAGCGCCTCGGGGAAGGCGGGCCCCTCGGCCTGGACGCGGGCGGGCAGGGCGGTGCCCGAGAGGGCGGCGAAGCGGCCCTCGGGGAAGGTGAGGGGCACCAGGCCCGGGCGGGTCTCGGTGACGTTCAGCCCGAACTGGCGCGCGATGTCGTAGGCCAGGCCGGTGGCGCCCATCTTCGGGATCGACTTGCCGCCGGTGGCCACCACGAGGCGCCGTGCCGCAAGCGTCTGGCGGCGCCCTGCGCGCAGCAGGGTCAGCGCATAGCCCCCGCCGGGGGTCGCGCGGATGTCCTCGGCGGTGCTTTCCAGTGCCAGCTCCGCGCCTGCCTTGCGCAGCAGGCCCGTCAGCATCTCGACGATCTGGGTGGCCTTGTCGTCGCAGAACAGCTGGCCCAGCGTCTTTTCATGCCAGGCGATGCCGTGTTCGGAGACCAGCGAGACGAAATCCCAGGGCGTGTAGCGGGCCAGCGCGGACTTGGCGAAATGCGGGTTGGCCGAGAGGAAGTTCGCGGGCCCGGTGCCGGTGTTGGTGAAATTGCACCGCCCGCCGCCCGAGATGCGGATCTTCTCTCCGGGGTGTTTCGCATGGTCGATGACCAGCACGCGCCCGCCGCAATGGGCGGCACACATGAGGCCCGCGGCCCCGGCTCCGAGGATGATCGTGTCGAAAGTCATGCGCCCTGCCATGGGGCAGGGCGCGGCTTTGTGCAAGCGAAACCCGAAGGCTCAGGCAGCCTTGGCGCGGGTGCCCAGCAGCGCTTCGAGGCGGGCATAGCCGGCCTCCAGCGTGGCGGCCATGTCGGAGGCCAGCAGCGCATCGCGGGCGGCCTCGTCCTGGTACCAGAACTCGCGCGTCAGCAGGCTGCCGCCGGCCCAGGGCAGGACCAGCGTGGTGACCAGCACCGGCCCGCCGGTGGTGTCGGTGTCACCGACCTCGGAATGCACGGTGCGGCCCGGCAGCTCGACATCCTGATAGGTCAGGGTCACGCCCTCTCCGGGCCCCCAGGAGAGCCGGGTGCTGCCGCCCGGATGCAGGGCGACGCGCGCCTCGCGCAGCGGGCGGTCCGGGGTGCCCAGCCAGTCGGGCATCAGCGCCGCATCGTGCAGGGCGTCGAAAAGCGTGGCGCGCGGCACGGCAAAGCGGCGGTACAGGCGCAGGCGGTTCAGGCTGAACGGGTGCAGGGCCAGCGGGCCTGCGGCATGTTCATCCGGAGCAAGCGGATCGATGGGCATGGAAACCTCGTGAAGGCGATGGTGATCAAATTGACGGACGCGCCGCGTGGTCCTTGGCCTGGTCCCTGGTCCCTGGTCTGGTTCCGGGCCCGGTCCTGGACGCGTCGCGGGAAGGTTACAGGCTTCCGGCAATTGCACAATGCCGGAGTAACGTATTCTTGCTGGCCGAGTGGGGGGATCTGAGCTAGTCTTTGGGGCAGATCCCGAAAAGGGGCATCCCGGTCACTCCCGGGGCAGATGAGGCACATCAGGCGGACGATCTATGACTGAGATGGTTTACGGCGCCATCCCGGCTCGGGACGGCGAACCCGTCATCCCGAAATGGTGGCGGACGGTCGACAAGGTGACTTTGGGCTGCGTGCTCGGTCTCTTCGGCATGGGACTTCTGCTGGGCTTTGCGGCATCTCCGCCGCTGGCCGAGCGCAACGGGCTTCCCCCCTTCTACTACGTTGAGCGCCAGGCGATGTTCGCGGTGCTGGCGCTGGCGGCGATGTTCGGCGCCTCGCTGATGTCGCCGAACCGGGTGCGCCGCTTCGGCGTGCTGGGCTTCTTCGCGGCCTTTGCGGCGCTGGCGCTGCTGCCGGTGCTGGGCACCGACTTCGGCAAGGGGGCGATCCGGTGGTATTCTCTGGGCATCGCCTCGGTGCAGCCCTCGGAGTTCATGAAGCCGGTCTTCATCGTCACCGCCGCCTGGCTGATGGCCGCCGCGCAGGAGATCAACGGCCCGCCGGGCAAGATGTTCTCCTTCGGGCTGATGGTGATCATCGTCGGCATCCTGGTCATGCAGCCGGACTTCGGCCAGGCCAGCCTGATCCTGTTCGGCTGGGGGGTGATGTATTTCGTCGCCGGGGCGCCAATGCTGCTGCTGGTGGCGATCGCGGGCCTGGTCAGCGTCGGCGGCTTCTTCGCCTACGAGAATTCCGACCACTTCGCCCGCCGCATCGACGGCTTCCTGAACCCCGAGGTCGATCCGACGACCCAGCTGGGCTATGCGGCGAACGCCATCCGCGAGGGCGGCTTCTTCGGCGTCGGCGTCGGCGAGGGGACGGTGAAGATGAACCTTCCCGATGCCCATACCGACTTCATCATCGCCGTGGCGGCCGAGGAATACGGCCTGATCCTGGTGCTGATCATCATCGCGCTTTACGCCTCGGTGGTGCTGCGCAGCTTCTCGCGGCTGATGAAGGAACGCGATCCCTTCATCCGTCTGGCGGGGACCGGGCTGGCCTCGGTCTTCGGGGTGCAGGCGATGATCAACATGGGCGTTGCGGTGCGCCTTCTGCCGGCCAAGGGCATGACGCTGCCCTTCGTCTCCTACGGGGGCTCCTCGCTGATCGCGGGCGGGCTTTTGGTGGGGATGCTGCTGGCGCTGACCCGTTCGCGTCCGCAGAACGAGATCGGCCAGATGCTGGCCGGGCGCGCACGCGAGGGACGTTCATGAACCGCAATGCACCGCTTCTGGTGATTGCCGCCGGGGGCACCGGCGGCCACATGTTCCCCGCGCAAAGCCTGGCCGAGCAGATGCTGGCCCGTGGCTGGCGGGTCCGTCTTTCGACCGATGCCCGCGGTGCCCGCTATGCTGGCGGTTTCCCTGCGGCGGTCGAGGTCGAGGAGCTGTCCTCGGCGACCTTCGCGCGCGGCGGGCTGATCGCGAAGGCCGGTGTGCCGCTGCGTATCGCCGGGGGCGTGCTGGCCGCCGTCGGGCGGATGATGCGGGAACGTCCCGCCGCCGTGGTGGGCTTTGGCGGCTATCCGGCGATCCCGGCGATGGCGGCTTCGACCCTGCTGAAGATCCCCCGCATGATCCACGAACAGAACGGCGTGCTGGGCCGCGTGAACGAGCTGTTCGCGAAGAAGGTCGACCGCGTCGCCTGCGGCACCTGGCCGACCACCCTGCCGCAGGGGGTCGAGGGCGTGGCCACCGGAAACCCGGTGCGCGCTGCCGTGCATGAACGCGCCGGGGCTGCCTATATCGCGCCGGGGGCCTACCCGATGTCGATCCTGATCATGGGCGGCAGCCAGGGCGCGCGCATCCTCTCGGACGTGGTGCCCGAGGCGATTGCCGGCCTGCGCCCCGAGCTGCTGCAATATGTCCGCATCAGCCATCAGGCCCGTCCCGAGGATCTGGAGCGCGTCACCGCCTTCTACGAGGGCAAGGGTATCAGTGCCGATGTCCAGCCCTTCTTCCACGACGTGCCCGCACGGCTCTCGGAGGCGCAGCTGGTGATCACCCGCTCCGGCGCCTCAACCGTGGCGGATCTGTCGGTGATCGGGCGCCCGGCAATCCTGGTGCCCTTCGCCGCCGCTGCCTCGGATCACCAGACCGCCAATGCCCGTGGCCTGGTCGAGGCCGGCGCCGCGATCATGATCCCGGAAAATCAGCTGACGGCGGAAACCCTCTCAGAGCAGATCGCGTTGGTTCTGGACAATCCGCAGGGCGCGGAGCAGATGGCGCGCGCGGCGCTCTCTCAGGGGCGCCCGGATGCGGCCGAAACCCTCGCCGACATGGTCGAGGCCCTGGCCGAGCGCAAGACCGAGAAGGACAAGTGACGTGAACGCTGCCGCAACAAAGCTGCCCCAGGACGTGGGGCCGATTCATTTCGTCGGCATCGGGGGCATCGGCATGTCCGGCATCGCCGAGGTGCTGCTGAACCACGGCTACACCGTGCAGGGATCCGACCTGAAGCGTTCGCCGATCACCGACCGTCTGGCCGGTCTCGGCGCCGAGATCTTCGAGGGGCAGCGCGCCGAGAACCTTGAAAACGCCGAGGTCGTGGTGATTTCCTCCGCGATCAAGCCAGGCAACCCCGAGCTGGACGAGGCCCGCCGCCGTGGCCTGCCCGTGGTGCGCCGCGCCGAGATGCTGGCCGAGCTGATGCGGCTGAAATCCAACGTTGCGATTGCCGGGACCCACGGCAAGACCACGACGACGACCATGGTGGCAACGCTGCTGGATGCCGGCGGGCTGGACCCGACCGTGGTCAACGGCGGCATCATCCACGCCTATGGCTCGAACGCGCGGGTGGGCCTGGGCGAATGGATGGTGGTCGAGGCCGATGAGAGCGACGGCACCTTCAACCGTCTGCCCGCGACCATTGCCATCGTCACCAATATCGACCCCGAGCACATGGATCACTGGGGCGATTTCGACACGCTGCGCAAGGGCTTCCTGGATTTCGTGTCGAACATCCCGTTCTATGGTGTCGCGGTCTGCTGCACCGATCACGCCGAGGTGCAGGCGCTGGTCGGCAAGATCACCGACCGCCGCGTCGTCACCTACGGTTTCAACGCCCAGGCCGACGTGCGCGCGATCAACCTGCGCTACGAGAAGGGCATCGCCCATTTCGACGTGGCGCTGCAGGCCGAAGGGCAGGTGATCGAGGGCTGCACCCTGCCGATGCCCGGCGATCACAACGTCTCGAACGCGCTGGCCGCCGTCGCCGTGGCGCGTCATCTCGGCATGAAGGCCGAGGAGATCCGCACCGCACTGGCGAATTTCGGCGGCGTGAAGCGGCGCTTCACCCGCGTGGGCGAAGTGAACGGTGTCACCATCATCGACGATTATGGCCACCACCCGGTGGAGATCGCCGCCGTCCTCAAGGCCGCCCGCCAGGCGACCGAGGGTCGGGTGATCGCCGTGCACCAGCCGCACCGCTATTCGCGCCTGCACACGCTGTTCGATGATTTCTGCGCCTGCTTCAACGAGGCCGACGTGGTCGCCATCGCCGAGGTCTATTCCGCCGGGGAGGACCCGATCGAAGGCGCCTCGCGCGATGATCTGGTGGCCGGGCTGATCCGCCACGGTCATCGCCACGCCCGCGCCCTGACCTGCGAGGACGACCTGGAGCGCCTGGTACGCGAGCAGGCCCATCCCGGCGACATGGTGGTCTGCCTGGGGGCGGGGACCATCTCGGCCTGGGCGAATCGACTTCCCGAGCGCCTGGAAACCGCCCGCGCCGCCGAATAATCGGGCCGCGAAAGCCTTGGAAACATGGGCGCTGCGGTGAGTTTCACCGTGGCGCCCATTTCAATTGAGACCAGCTGTTGAAAATGCCGGTCAACGTTACATATCCACAGAAAATTTGTTGTAGACGCGGTGTGTTGTGAGTAGCTTGTGCAAAAGCGCAACAGGTAGGGAAAAACCTGTATGCAGGACCTATAATGTTTTGGCGGACCAACGGACGGTGTAGGAGGCAGAGCGCACAATGGAATCCTTCCTGATTGTCCTGTTCTGGGTGGTCTGCGGCAATGCCGTGGCCCTCGTGCCTGTTCAGCGACACGCCGAGATCGGGCGCCTGGCCCTGATCGCCGTCGGCATCCCCTGCCTTGGCTATATTACCCTTCAGCACGGCCCCTGGCTGGGCCTCGCGATGCTGCTGCTGGGGGCGCTGGTGCTGCGCTGGCCGCTGGGCCGGGCACGCCGTCTTCCGCCCGAGGGCGAGGCGGCGCCTTCGACCCATTCGGCCTGAACGGGCCATGACCTCTCGACAGATCAGCGGCCCAGGTGCGGGGGGCAGATCGGGTCCCGGGCGGGGCTTCGCCGATGCCGCACCCCCTTGCTTGGCAGGGGGCCGGAGGCTAGCTATCCCTTCGCACCGAAGGAGAGACCATGCCCCGTCCTGACCAGATCGCCATCAAGGGCCGCCTCACGGCCGAACGAGAGCTGTCCGCGCTGACCTGGCTGCGCGTCGGCGGCCCGGCCGAATGGCTGTTTCAGCCGGCGGATGAGGACGACCTGGTGCAGTTCCTGAGCCAGCTTGATCCCGATGTGCCGGTCTTCCCGATGGGCGTGGGGTCGAACCTGATCGTGCGCGACGGCGGGCTGCGCGGCGTGGTGATCCGTCTCGGGCGCGGCTTCAACGACATTTCGGTCGAGGGGATGCGGGTCACAGCGGGCACGGCGGCGCTGGATGCCCATGTTGCCCGCAAGGCGGCAGAGGCCGGCGTCGACCTGACTTTCCTGCGCACCATTCCCGGATCGGTCGGGGGGGCGCTGCGGATGAACGCGGGCTGCTATGGCACCTACACGGCGGACATCTTCGTCGAGGCCCGCGCCGTGACCCGGGAGGGCAGGGTGGTCACGCTGAGCGCGCAGGACATGCAGTTCGCCTATCGCCAGACCGGCCTGCCGGAGGGCTGGGTGCTGACCCGCGCCACCTTCGAGGGGCAGCCCGGCGATCCCGCAGAGCTGGCCGCGCGGATGGCGGACCAGCTGGCGCGGCGCGATGCGACGCAGCCGGTCAAGGATCGTTCGGCGGGGTCGACCTTCCGCAACCCGGCGGGCTTTTCCTCGACCGGGCGGGCCGACGACGTGCATGACCTGAAGTCGTGGAAGCTGATCGACGATGCGGGGATGCGCGGGGCCCGTCTGGGCGGCGCGCAGATGAGCGAGAAGCACTCCAATTTCCTGATCAATACCGGCACCGCCACCGCCGCAGAGCTTGAAGCTCTGGGTGAGGAAGTGCGAAAAAGGGTATATGAAATAAGCGGAATTGAGCTACAGTGGGAAATTATGCGCCTCGGGGAGCCGGCGTCGGAGACACCGGCCCTTGACCCGGCGCATGATGGTACCAGTTAGGATCATTGCCGGACTTCCGCCGGCATGTATCCGAAAAGGCGCCCAAGGGTCGGTACAGGCCCGGGCATATTAAAGGTGGGGGCCGAGAGGCCCTGAAAACGAGGCAGTGATCGTGGGAATGTCGGGCAGGACATCCCCGAAAGTGGTGGTGCTAAAGGGTGGCCCCTCGGCTGAGCGCGAGGTGTCGCTGGCCAGTGGTCGCGAATGCGCCGCCGCTCTCCGGGACGAGGGATACGAGGTCGTCACGCTGGACGCGGGACCGGACCTTGCGGCGCGACTCACGGAAATCGCCCCTGATGTCGTCTTCAACGCCCTGCATGGCCGCTGGGGAGAGGACGGTTGCGTCCAGGGTATCCTGGAATGGCTGCGCATCCCCTATACGCATTCCGGCGTTCTGGCCTCTGCGGTGGCGATGGACAAGGAACGCTCCAAGGCGCTGTTCCGCTTTGCCGGCCTGCCGGTGGCGGAAAGCCGCATCGCTTCCCGCTCCGAGATTTCCGCCGGCCACGTGATGGCCCCGCCCTATGTGGTGAAACCCTATAACGAGGGCTCCTCGGTCGGGGTCTATATCGTGACCGAGGGCAGCAATGGCCCGCCCGAACTGGCCCCCGAGATGCCCGAGACGCTGATGGTCGAGGCCTATCTGCCCGGACGCGAGCTGACGGTATCGGTGATGGGCGACCGGCCGCTCTGCGTGACCGAGATCTTCACCTCGGGCTGGTACGACTACACCGCGAAGTATGCCCCCGGCGGATCGACCCATGTCTGTCCCGCCGAGATCCCCGAGGAGATCGCCGAGACCTGCCTCGACTATGCCCGCCGCGCCCATGAGGTGCTGGGCTGCCGGGGCGTGTCGCGCACCGATTTCCGCTGGGATGACAGCAAGGGCGTCGATGGGATCTTCCTGCTGGAAACCAACACGCAGCCGGGCATGACACCGACCTCTCTGGCGCCCGAACATGCGGCGGCCCGCGGGATCAGCTTCGGCCAGCTGTGCCGATGGCTGGTGGAGGATGCCTCGTGCGAACGGTGACCCCGCTGACCGCCAGTCGCCGCAAAGCGCGGCATGATCCGGCGCCTTCGCGCTGGAGCTGGCGGATGCAGCGGCTCATGCTCAGCCCGGCGTTCCGGTTCTTCCTGCGGGTGCTGCTGCCGTTGCTGGTGGTGGCGCTGATCGCCGGCATCTGGCTGGCCAGCGAAACCCGCCGCGAGGCGCTGGTGCAGCAGGTCGAAAGCTGGAAACAGGCCTTCGAGGACCGTCCCCAGTTCATGGTGCACGACGTCCAGATCACCGGCGCTTCCGACGAGACTGCGGCCAAGGTGCGCGATATCGTCGGGCTTGAGAAACCGACTTCTTCCTTCCGTCTGGATCTGGATGCGCTGCGCGCCCAGATCGAGGCGCTGCCGCCGGTGGCCTCCGCCGCGCTGCACAAGGCCAGCGGTGGCGTGCTGGACGTGGTGGTGACCGAACGCGTGCCGGTGGCCGTGTGGCGGACCCGCAGCGGGCTGTCGGTGATCGACGACAAGGGCGAAGTGACCGGCAGCGTCGGGCTGCGCACCGACCGCTCGGATCTGCCGCTGATCGCCGGGGCAGGGGCCAACAAGGCCGTCCCCGAGGCGCTGGACATCCTGCACGCGGCCCAGCCGGTGGCCGCCCGGGTGCGTGGCATCGAACGGATCGGCGAACGCCGCTGGGACCTGGTGCTGGACCGCAATCAGCGCATTCTCCTGCCCGAGACCAAGCCGGTGCAGGCGCTGGAACGCGTGCTGGCGCTGAACCAGGCGCAGGATCTTCTGGCGCGCGACATCACGGTGGTGGACATGCGCCTTCCCGCCCGGCCCACGATCCGCGTGGCGCCCGATGCGATCGAGGAATGGCAGCGCATCCGCGACTTCCAGAACCAGACCAAGAAATAACGAGTGAGACGGCCGCGGTTACAGGCCCGCGGCCCAACAGTAACGAGAAACAGGCAGGTGTCCGGGACGGACAGGGGAAACAGGGGCAGCAGAATGGAGTTTTACCAGAGCCAAAGGGCCATGCGGAACATGCGCAAGGCGGCGCTTCAAAGGGGCGTCGTCGCGGTGCTGGATGTGGGGACGTCGAAGATCGCCTGCCTCGTGCTGCGCTTCGATCCGACCCAGCAGCATGCCGATATCGGGGACGGGGTCGGGTCGCTGGCCGGACAGGCCGGTTTCCGGGTGATCGGGGTCGCCACCACGCGCTCGCGCGGGGTCCGCTTCGGCGAGATCGATTCGATGCCCGAGACCGAGCGCGCGATCCGTACCGTTCTGCAGAATGCCCAGAAGATGGCGAAAGTCCGGGTCGATCACGTGATCGCCTGCTTCTCCGGCGCCGGTCCGCGCAGCTATGGCCTGACCGGCGAGGTCGAGGTGACCGGCGACGTGGTCAGCGAACAGGATGTCGGTCGCGTGCTGGCGGCCTGCGACGTGCCCGATTACGGCGAGGGCCGCGAGGTGCTCCATGCCCATCCGGTGAACTTCGCGCTGGATCACCGCTCGGGTCTGACCGATCCGCGCGGTCAGATCGGCGCCCATCTGGCGACCGACGTGCACATGCTGACCGTCGAGGCCGCCACCATCCAGAACCTCGCGCATTGCGTGAACCGCTGCGACCTTGAACTCGCCGGCGTGGCCTCTTCGGCCTATGTGACCGGCATCTCCTGCCTGGTCGAGGACGAGCAGGAGCTGGGCGCGGCCTGCATCGACATGGGCGGCGGCACCACCAGCCTGTCGATCTTCATGAAGAAGCACATGATCTACGCCGACACCGTGCGCATGGGCGGCGACCATGTGACCGGCGACATCTCGATGGCGCTGAAGATCCCGATGTCCAATGCCGAACGGCTGAAAACCTTCTACGGCGGCGTCGTCGCCACCGGCATGGATGACCGCGAGCGCATCGAGATCGGCGGCGAGACCGGCGATTACGAGCACGACCGCCGAACCGTCACCCGCGCCGAGCTGATCGGAGTCATGCGCCCCCGAGTCGAGGAGATCCTGGAAGAGGTGCGCCACTGCCTCGATGCCGCCGGATTCGAGCATATGCCGAACCAGCAGATCGTCCTGACCGGCGGCGCCAGCCAGATCCCCGGCCTCGACGGGCTGGCCAGCCGCATTCTTGGGCAGCAGGTCCGTCTGGGCCGTCCGCTGCGCGTGCATGGCCTGCCGCAGGCGGCGACCGGACCGGCCTTCGCCTCGGCGGTGGGGATGTGCCTCTATGCGGCACACCCGCAGGACGAGTGGTGGGATTTCGACCTTCCCGCCGACAGGTATCCGGCCCGCTCCCTGAAACGGGCGGTCCGGTGGTTCCGGGACAACTGGTGACCGCAAGATGAGGTGGGGTCGGCGGAATGCTGCGAACCCACCTCCGACCCCTTCCATATCTGGTGTAATTTGCATCGGACGGGGTGACGAAACAGGGCAAACGCGCTAGACTTTAAAGCGATAGGCAGAACAAACCCCGGTCAACCGGGACAGGATCACAGGCGGACAATTCGATGACATTGAACCTCAGCGTCCCCGGGCAGGGAGAAGAGCTCAAACCCCGCATCACGGTCTTCGGTGTGGGTGGCGCCGGCGGCAACGCCGTGAACAACATGATCGAGAAACAGCTGGAAGGGTGCGAGTTCGTCGTCGCGAACACCGACGCCCAGGCGCTGCAGCAAAGCCATGCGCAGGCCCGCGTCCAGCTGGGCGTGAAGGTCACCGAAGGCCTTGGTGCCGGCGCCCGCCCCTCGGTCGGTGCAGCCGCCGCCGAAGAGAGCATCGAGCAGATCGTCGATCACCTCGCCGGCTCGCACATGTGCTTCATCACCGCCGGCATGGGCGGCGGCACCGGCACCGGTGCGGCCCCGATCATTGCGCAGGCCGCGCGTGAGCTGGGCGTGCTGACCGTCGGCGTCGTGACCAAGCCCTTCCAGTTCGAAGGCGCCAAGCGGATGCGCCAGGCGGAAGCCGGCGTCGAAGCCCTGCAGAAGATGGTCGACACGCTGATCATCATCCCGAACCAGAACCTCTTCCGCCTCGCGAACGAGAAGACCACCTTCACCGAGGCGTTCTCTCTGGCCGATGACGTGCTTTACCAGGGCGTCAAGGGCGTGACCGACCTGATGGTCCGTCCGGGCCTGATCAACCTCGACTTCGCGGACGTGCGCGCCGTGATGGACGAGATGGGCAAGGCCATGATGGGCACCGGCGAGGCCGACGGCGAGACCCGCGCCCTGCAGGCCGCCGAGAAGGCGATCGCCAACCCGCTGCTGGACGAGATCTCGCTCAAGGGTGCGAAGGGCGTGCTGATCAACATCACCGGCGGCCACGACCTGACCCTGTTCGAACTGGACGAAGCCGCGAACCGCATCCGCGAGGAAGTGGATCCGGACGCCAACATCATCGTCGGCTCGACCCTGGACGAAACCATGGAAGGCCGGATGCGCGTTTCGGTCGTTGCGACCGGCATCGACGCCACCGACAATGCCCAGCCCATGCCGCAGCCGCGCCGCTCGCTGGCCGAGCCGCTGCGTTCGGCAGAGGAAGTGGAGCAGTCGGTCGGTCACAAGCCGCAACCCGAGCCCCAGCCCGCGCCGGTGCAGCAGCCCGCAATGACGCGCCAGCAGCCGGCCCCGGCCGCCCAGGCGCCGCAGCGTGGCCAGATGCACCAGGAAGAGGACATGGACAATGCGCCGAACCTCTTCGGGGGCGAAGCGCCGCAGAACTCGGTCACCGCGAATGTCTTCGCGGCCCGTGCCGCCGCCCAGCAGGCCCGTCCGCAGGCCCCCGCGCCGCGCGGCCAGGGCACCGAGCTGCCGCCGCCGGCCTACCAGCCGCGCCCGGCTGCGACCCGCAACGAGGTGGTCGAGGAACAGGGCTACGAGCAGGCCGCCATGCCGCGCCGTGCCGGTGAGCCCAGCCCCGAGACCATGGCCCGCCTGAAGGCCGCCATCGGCAAGACCAACCGCGAGGTGCAGGAACGCGCGCAGACGGTCCAGAGCAATGGCCGTCGGACGGAGACCCAGCCGGCGCAGGAGAAGTCGCGCTTCGGCATCAACTCCCTGATCAACCGCATGACCGGGCATTCCGATCATGGGCAGGCCCCGGCCCGTGGCCAGCAGCCCGCGCCGGCCGCTCCGCGCGCCAAGGTCGAGCCGCCGCGCGCGCCTCAGGGGGGTGCCTACCAGGACCCGCAGGCCCAGACCGCCCGTCGCGCGGCCCCGGCCCAGGACCCCGATCAGGACCGGATCGAGATCCCCGCTTTCCTGCGTCGTCAGGCAAACTGATCCGGGCGAGGCATCGCAAGCCTCTGAAATTTCGGGAAATGGCCGTCCTTCGGGGCGGCCATTTCGCATTTGTACGGCTTTTGTGACTCTTTGTTACAGACTTTCGCGGCATCTCGCCCAGTTTCGGGGCGCTGTTGCAATGCGTTGCAAAGCGTGAGTTGAGATCCGGGGCAGGGGCTTTTACCTAAAGATCAACTTAACGCGCAGGAACTTTTGCGCGACATCACGGGACCCTGAGCGCCGATGGCGCGGGCCCCGGATGATCACCGGGCCAGGCCGCAGGATGCCGCCACCAACGCCCCCGACTGGAAAGACGCAGCCCGGCCGCGGGCCGGATGAGGGATCCCGACGGATCCGGATGGGAAGTAACGCGATGCAACATACGATCAAGGCGCCTGTGACGTTCAACGGGACCGGTCTGCACTCCGGTCTTCCGGCCAACCTGACGATCCGCCCCGCTGCCCCTGGGACCGGGATCCGTTTCCGCCGGACCGACATCGCCCTTGGGGATTCGCTGCTGCCCGCCCGCTGGGACCTGGTGGAGCGCACGCCGCTGTGCACCCGTCTGGTCAATGCCGCCGGCGCCTCCGTCTCGACCGTCGAACATGTCATGGCCGCACTTTCGGGCTGCGGCATCTCCAACGCCCTGCTGGAGATCGACGGCCCCGAGGTTCCGATCCTCGACGGCTCTTCGGCCCCCTTCGTGCGCGGCATTCTGGCCCGTGGCCTTGCCGCACAGCACGCCCCGCATCAGGCGATCGAGATCCTGCGCGAGGTCGAGGTGTCGAACGGCCAGGCGACGGCGCGGCTGAAGCCCGCCCCGATGCTGGAGATCGCCTTCGAGATCGACTTCGACGAGGCCGCCATCGGGCATCAGACCCGCACCCTGACCATGAAGAACGGCGCCTTCGTGCGCGAGCTCTGCGACAGCCGCACCTTCTGCCGCAACTGGGAAGTCGACGCGCTGCGCGAGCAGGGCCTGGCCCTGGGCGGCACGCTGGAGAATGCCGTGGTCGTCGACGGCGATCAGATCCTGACCCCCGGCGGCCTGCGCCATTCGGACGAGCCGGTGCGCCACAAGATGCTGGACGCGCTTGGCGATCTCTACATGGCGGGTGCCCCGATCCTGGGCCGCTACGAAGGGATCCGCGCCGGTCACTCGCTGACCAACACGCTGCTGCGGGCGCTTTTCGCCGATCCGGCGAACTATCGCTACGTGACCATCGACCGTGCCCAGGCCGCCCTGCTGCCCGGCGCCGGTGTCACGTCGGACGAAATTCCGGCCGTCGCGTAACAGCTGACCCGCGGGCTTCGGGATGGGCGGCACTCTGCCGCCCTCGTGAGGTGGGGCGGTCGTTAAGACGTTTTGCCCCGGAAATATCTGTGCTAGGACCGGCGGGCGGTCGCGGGGAAACCTGACCGCGCAGGCAAGATCACAAGGGGTGAGAGCACGCATGACAGGCTTCGGGTTTCGATCGGGGCTGACCGGTGCGGTCCTGTTGGCCATGTCTCTTGGGGCATGCACGGACAAGACGCCGGGTATCGACAACGTCGACACCCCCATGGAGAACTTTACCGCCGATCAGATCTACGAGCGCGGTGAGTACGAGGTCAGCAAGAACCACTACGCCGTCGGCGCCAAGTATTTCGCCGAGATCGAGCGCCTCTATCCCTATTCGGACTGGGCCAAGCGCGGGCTGATCATGCAGGCCTTCGCCCAGCACAAGGCCAAGAACTACGACGAGAGCCGCCAGGCGGCCCAGCGGTTCCTGGACTTCTATCCCAGCGATGACGATGCGGCCTATGCCCAGTACCTTCTGGCGCTGTCCTACTACGACCAGATCGACGAGGTCGGTCGCGACCAGGGTCTGACCTTCCAGGCGCTGCAGGCGCTGCGCCAGGTGATCGAGCGTTACCCGGGCAGCCCCTATGCGAAATCCGCGATGATGAAGTTCGACCTGGCCTTCGATCACCTTGCCGGCAAGGAGATGGAAGTCGGGCGCTACTACCTCAAGCGCGATCACTTCGCCGCCGCCATCAACCGCTTCCGCACCGTGGTCGAGCAGTTCCAGACGACCTCGCACACGCCGGAGGCGCTGGAGCGTCTGGTGGAGGCCTATCTGTCGCTGGGTCTGACCGACGAGGCACAGACCGCGGGCGCCATCCTGGGCCACAACTTCCGCTCTTCCGAGTGGTATGATCACGCCTACAAGCTGCTGACCGACAAGGGTCTGGAGATGAAACCGGCGGGCAACAACTGGCTCAGCGCGATCTATCGCCAAACCGTTAAGGGTGAGTGGCTTTAGGTCACGGTTCGTTCTATTCTCCGGCACGAAGCACCCTTCGCGGGTGCCGCCCTGACCGGAGAATATGCCCGTGCTGCGTGGTCTCGACATTCGCGACCTTCTGATCATTGACCGGCTGGAACTGGATTTCCGGCCGGGTCTCAACGTCCTCACCGGGGAAACCGGCGCGGGCAAGTCCATCCTGCTGGATTCGCTGGGCTTCGTGCTGGGCTGGCGCGGGCGCGCCGACCTGGTGCGCGAAGGCGCCGACCAGGGCGAGGTCACCGCCTGGTTCGACCTGCCCGAAGGCCATCCCGCCCATCAGGTCCTCGAAGATGCCGGGCTGCCCGGCGGGGCAGAGCTGATCCTGCGCCGGGTCAATGCCCGCGACGGTCGCAAGACCGCCTGGATCAACGACCGCCGCGCCTCCGGAGAGGTGCTGCGGCGGCTCTCGGACACGCTGGTCGAGCTGCATGGCCAGCATGACGACCGGGGCCTGCTGAACGCCTCGGGGCACCGCGCCATCCTGGATGCCTTCGGAGAGCTTGCCGCCCTCAAGCAGGAGGTGCGCGATGCCTGGCGCGCCCGCACCGCCGCCGAAAAGCAGCTGGATGCCGCCCGCGCCGCGCTGCAACGCGCCGGCGAGGAAGAGGAATTCCTGCGCCATTCCATGACCGAACTCGACAAGCTGGCGCCCCTGCCCGGCGAAGAGGCCGAGCTGGACGCGAAACGCCGCATGATGCAGGGCGCCGAGCGGGTCCGCGAGGATATTTCCCGCGCCCTTCAGGCACTTGGCAACGACGGGGCCGAGGGTGCGATGGGCGATGCTTCGCGCTGGCTGGATGGCGCGGCCGAGGGTACCTCGGGGCAGCTTGATGCGCCCATCGCGGCGCTGGTCCGTGCCATGAACGAGCTGGGCGAAGCCGTGGATGGCGTCGAGCGCTGCCTTGAGGCGCTGGATTTCGATCCCTTCGAGCTTGAGGCGACCGAGGAGCGGCTGTTCGCGCTGCGCGGTCTGGCCCGCAAGCACGGCGTTCTGGCCGACGAGCTGGCGACGCTGGCCAGCGACATGCGCACCCGTCTGGATGCCATCGACAGCGGCGAGGCGCAGATCGAGGAGCTGGAGCGCGCCGCGCGTCAGGCCGATGCCGCCTATGCCGAGGTCGCGGGCCGTCTGACCGCCGCGCGGCGGACCTCGGCGTTGCAACTGGACATGGCCGTGGAGGCCGAGCTGGCGCCGCTGAAGATGGAGCGCGCCCGTTTCACCACGCTGGTCGACCCGGCAGAGCCGGGGCCGGAGGGGCGCGACGAGGTCTCCTTCACCGTGGCGACCAACCCCGGGGCGCCCTCGGGGCCGCTGGCCAAGATCGCCTCGGGCGGGGAGCTGTCGCGCTTCCTGCTGGCGCTGAAGGTCTGCCTGACCCGCGATGCCTCTTCCATGACGATGATCTTCGACGAGATCGACCGCGGCGTCGGCGGTGCCACCGCCGATGCGGTGGGCCGCAGGCTGGCCGATCTGGCGGGGCAGGGGCAGGTTCTGGTGGTCACGCACTCGCCGCAGGTGGCGGCGCGCGGGGCGCATCACTGGCAGGTGTCCAAACGCGTGGAAGGCGGCAAGACGCTTTCCACCGTGCGGTCGCTGTCGATGGACCAGCGGGTCGATGAACTGGCCCGTATGATCTCGGGCGATGCGATCACCGAAGAGGCCCGCGCCGCCGCGCGGCGGCTGATCACGGCAGAGTGAGCCCGCCGGTGTCACCCGGGGGCCGCAACCCTGCCCGGCTTCGGGCAGGGGGCCTTTCCCCGAGCGGACGGCTGTCCTAAGACGGGGCGAACCCGCCACAACCCCCGGAGAGCCCCCATGGCAGACGGACGCCGCAACCTGGTCGCCACATTCTGGGCGGCGGGTGGGGGCGCCTTGCGCGCCTGGTGGCACCTGATGCGGACCCGGGGGCCGAACCAGATGCAGTTCTGGGTGATCGCCCTCGGCATCGGCTTTGCCGCCGGCGGCGCGACGCTGCTGTTCCGCAAGGCCATCGCCTTCCTGCAACGCCTGGCCTACGGGGTCGAGGACGTCCACCGCGTCCATACCTTCGCGGGCGAGCTGCCCTGGTACCTGATCCTGTGCATCCCGATCCTGGGCGGGCTGATCGTCGGGCTGATCCTGCATTTCTTCACCCCCGATGGCCGGGCGCGTTCGGTCGCCGACGTGATCGAGGGCGCCGCCGTCAACAATGGCCGGGTCGAGGGCAAGGCGGGCGTCGCCTCGGCGCTGGCCTCGCTGCTGACGCTGGGGCTGGGCGGCTCTTCCGGGCGCGAGGGGCCGGCGGTGCACATGGCCGCCGTGATGTCGAGCTGGGTGCTGACGCGGCTGCGCGCCGACGGTCTGACCGGGCGCGACCTGCTGGGCTGCGCGGTGGCTGCTGCCGTCTCGGCCTCGTTCAACGCGCCGATCTCGGGGGCGCTGTTCGCCATGGAGGTTGTGCTGCGCCACTTCGCCATCCATGCCTTCGCCCCGATCACCATCGCCTCGGTGGCCGGTGCGGTGCTGGCGCGGTGGGAATTCGGCGACGTGACCGAGTTCGTGCTGCCCACCGCCTCTCTGTTGCAATTCTACGAGGAACTGCCGGCCTTCCTGCTGCTGGGCGCGGTCTGCGGCGTGGTGGCGGGGGCGCTGATGCGCTCGGTCTTCCTGGCCGACAAGGTGGCGGCGCGGGTGCAGGCGCGCACCGGGATGCCGCGCTGGCTGCGCCCGACGGTGGCCGGCGCCCTGCTGGGCGTCATCGCGATCTTCTTCCCCCATGTCATCGGCGTCGGCTACGAGACCACCGTGCGGGCGCTGTCGGGCGATCTGGACCTGAAGGCGGCGATCCTGTTTGCTGTGGTCAAGGCGGTCGCCGTGGCGATCACCCTGGGTGGGCGCATGGGGGGCGGCATCTTCTCTCCGTCGATGATGATGGGGGCGCTGACCGGGCTGGCCTTCGGGCTGATCGCGACCTCGGTCTTCCCCGAGATCTCGGGCTCTCCGACGCTTTATGCGCTGGCGGGGCTGGGGGGCGTCGCGGCGGCGGTGCTGGGCGCGCCGATCTCGACCACGCTGATCGTCTTCGAACTGACCGGCGACTGGGCGGTGGCGCTGAACGTGATGGTGACGGTGTCGATCTCGACCGCGATCGGGTCGAAGCTGGTGGACCGCAGTTTCTTCCTGACCCAGCTCGAGAAGCGCGGCGTGCACCTGGCGCGGGGGCCGCAGGAATACCTGATGGACATGATCCCGCTGCGCGCCGTGATGCAGCTGCCCGAAGAGGCCTGCTTCCCGGCCATGGCGGGGCTGGAGGCGCTGCGGGAGGAGGGCCGGGTGATCGACGTGAATGCGCGGCTGGAAGCGGTCTTTGCCGCCTTCGAGGCGGAAGGCACGCGCGAGGATGGCGGGGCCACGGTGCTGCCGGTGATCACGGGGGCCGCGCAGGAGGCGAAGATCGTCGGTTCGGTGCGCTACGTGGATGCGCTGCGCGCCTATAGCCAGGCGCTGGCCGCGACGGCGGCGGAAGAGCACAGCTGAGGCGGGTCCGCCGCTTGCGCGGCGGAGCCTCCGGCGGGCATATTTTCGGAAAGATGAAAGGGGCGGGGGCACCCCTTCCGGTCAGATGCGTTCGATCTTGACCAGGTCGGTCGCGTAGAAGGCGATGTGGCCGGCCAGGCGTTCGCAGCCGGGCTGCGGGGCCTCGTAGGAATAGGCGGCGTTCTGCAGCGTCGTGCTTTTCGTCACGATGGAGAAGAAGGTCGCCTCGCCCTTGGCATCGGACTGGCCGGTGCGGCTGCCCGGATCCAGGAAGGCCATGGCGACGTCTTCGCGGGGGAAGTAGATCACGTCGGGCAGATTGCCCTCGGTCAGTTCAAGGGCAGCGCGGCTTTCGGCGATCACGGCACCGCCGGCGCGCACGCTCCAGGTGCCGGCGGCGGCACGGATCGAGAGGTCGGTCATGAATTGGGTTCCTGTCATGGTCTCCTTTCTGTCCCGCCTTTGTGTCATGCATATGTCAAACAGCGGAACATCGCTCCGCCCCTCGCGGGGCGGGCGATTGTGGTTTCGGTCTCAGAGTGGGGCCGTCGCGCGATCCAACCACAGAGCCGTGACTTCGTCCAGTCGCGGGCGGACCTTTTCCCGGCATGTGGCATGGTAGTCGTCGATCCAGGCCCGTTCCTCTGCGGCAAGCAGCGCGGTGTCAATCAAGCGGCGTTCAAGTGGCACCCAGGTGAGGGTTTCGAAGGCATACATCGGGCGGGGATCGGCGCCGGGCAGATCCGGGGCCTCCTGCACCACGAGCAGGTTCTCGGTGCGGATGCCGAAGGCGCCCTCGCGGTAGTAGCCGGGTTCGTTCGACAGGATCATGCCGGGGCGGAACGGCACGTCGGACATCCGCGAGAGCCGCTGCGGCCCTTCGTGGACGCAGAGATAGGCGCCGACGCCATGGCCGGTGCCGTGGTCGAAATCCATCCCCGCCAGCCACAGCGGGTAGCGTGCAAGCGCATCGAGGTGCTGACCGGCAAGCCCCTGCGGGAAGCGCAGCCGCGAGATCGCGATCATGCCCTTGAGGACGCGGGTATAGGCGGCGATCTCCTCGGGGCCGGCGCTGTCGCCGACCAGCAGGGTGCGGGTGATGTCGGTGGTCCCGTCAAGGTACTGGCCGCCGCTGTCCAGCACCACCAGCTGGCCGTTTTCCAGCTGGCGACTGCTGTCCCGGGAGACGTGGTAATGCGGCAGGGCGCCGTTCGGACCGGCCCCGGCGATGGTGTCAAAGCTGATCTCCATCAGGGCGTTAGTCTCGCGGCGGAAGATTTCCAGCCGGGTGACCAAGTCGATCTCGGTCAGGGTGGGCTGGTTGGCGGCGTCGAACCAGGCCAGGAAATGGCACATGGCGGCGGCGTCGCGCAGATGCGCCTCGCGCGAGCCGGCCAGTTCGGCGGCGTTCTTGCAGGCCTTGGGCAGCACGCAGGGATCGCCCTCCCAGGCCAGCACGGCGCCCGACAGGCGCTGCTCCACCCAGACCGGGCAGGAGCCGGGATCAAGGCGGATCGCGCCGCTGGCCTCTTTCGCCAGGGCCTCCAGCACGGCGCCGAAGGCGGCGGGGGATTCCAGCGTGACACCGGGGCCCAGGTGCTCGATCAGCAGGTCATCGCATTTCGCATCCTCGGCGAACAGCGTCACCTCGCCGCCGGCATGGAGGATGGCGAAGGCATGGGGGATCGGGTTGCGCGGAATGTCCGAGCCACGGATGTTGAGCAGCCAGGCGATGGAATCCGGCAGGGTCAGCACCGTGGCGACCTGGCCGCGCTTGGCCATGTCCCGGCCCAGGCGGGCGCATTTGTCGGCATGGGGTTCGCCGGCGAATTCCAGCGGCTGCGGCACGATCGGGCCCATCGGCGGGGCGGGGCGGTCGGGCCAGATCGCATCCAGCGGATTGTCCTCGACCGGCACGAGGCGGATCTTCGCGGGCGAAAGCTGGCCGGTCAGGCGGGTGATCTCGGCATGGCTGTGCAGCCAGGGGTCGTAGGCCAGGGTGGCGCCCTGCGGCAGCACGGCGCGGGCCCAGTCCCCGACCGAGGTGGCGGGCCAGTTGATCTTTTCGAACTCCTGCGCGACTTGGGCGCGCACCTGCACGGTATAGCGGCCATCGGCGAAGACGGCGGCACGCTCTGCGGTGACCAGGCAGAAGCCGGCAGAGCCGGTGAAGCCCGTCAGCCAGGCCAGGCGTTCATCGCAGGGGGCGACATATTCGCCCTGATGGGCATCGGCACGGGGCACCAGGAAGGCATCCAGCCCGCGCTTCTTCAGCTCCGCCCGAAGGGCGGCCAGGCGCGGCGGGCCCTGTTCGGGCGCGGCAGAGGTCTCGAAGCTCTGGAACATCGGGGGGTCCTTTCGAAAGTCGTCGTCGGTCGGGCTGCGCGGCCTGTCAGCGGAACTGGAACAGGCAGACGAAGCGCGGCTGGCCCCGGGCCGAACAGAGGGGCTCGGCCCGGGCTTCCAGCAGGAAGGGGGCGAGGGAGAAGGGCGGTTGCGCCAGGTTGATCGGGTAAAAGCCCCAGCCCTCGATGGTCAGATAGGCATTCAGGCCTTCGTTTTCAGGCATCCCGAGGAAGCTGGTGGTGATCAGGAAGCGGGTGGTGCGGCGCAGCCGGGCCAGCACGCGCAGCGCCATGTCCTGGGGCAGGTGGAACAGCACGTCGCGCAGGATGACCAGATCGGTCTGGGGGAAGGGCTCGGTGGTCAGATCGCCCAGGCGGAAGCGGATCTCGGGGGTGGCGAACTGGTCCTGAAGCTGGCTGACAAGGGCCTCGCTGGCCTCCCAGCCGGTGTAGCGCAGGCGCTGGCCGCCAACATGCGGAAGGCCGAGGTGGCGCATCCAGTTCCAGTCGCCGCAGCCCAGGTCCAGCACCGAGGTGATGCCCTGTTCGGGGATCACCCGCGCCAGCATCTCCAGCGTCGGGCGGGCGGCCTCAAGCGCCGACCCGGGGCCGGAGGCGCTTTCACGCCGCCCGGCGGCCTGCTCCGCCATGCCGAAATCCACGAAGGCGCGGGCGGCGTCGAGATTGCTGTCCTTCTCTGCCATTCCCGCGGCCCTCCTGCCGCCCGGTCCTCACATTGCCTTGCGGATGCCCACCATCCGGGCGCGGGCCCGCGGATCGTTGTCGAAAAGCGAGGCCAGCTGTTCGGTCATCGCGCCGGCCAGCTGGTCCACATCGGTGATCGTCACGGCGCGCTGGTAGTAGCGGGTCACGTCATGGCCGATGCCGATGGCGATCAGCTCGACCGCCTTCTTCTTCTCGATCATGGCGATCACGTCGCGCAGGTGCTTTTCAAGGAAGTTGGCGGGGTTCACCGACAGGGTGCTGTCATCCACCGGCGCCCCGTCCGAGATCACCATCATGATCTTGCGCGCCTCGCGGCGGCCCATCATGCGCCGGTGCGCCCATTCCAACGCCTCGCCGTCGATGTTTTCCTTCAGCAGGCCTTCCTTCATCATCAGGCCAAGGTTCTCGCGCGAGCGGCGCCAGGGGGCATCGGCCTGCTTGTAGATGATGTGGCGCAGGTCGTTCAGGCGGCCGGGCTGCACGGGACGGCCATCGGCCAGCCATTTCTCGCGGCTCTGGCCGCCCTTCCAGGCGCGGGTGGTAAAGCCCAGGATCTCGACCTTGACCGAGCAGCGTTCCAGCGTCCGCGCCAGCACGTCGGCGCAGATCGCGGCAATGCTGATCGGACGGCCGCGCATCGAGCCCGAGTTGTCCAGAAGCAGCGTCACCACGGTGTCGCGGAACTCCATGTCCTTCTCGACCTTGAACGACAGCGGCGTCGTCGGGTTGGCCACCACGCGCGCCAGGCGCCCGGCATCCAGCACGCCCTCTTCCTTGTCGAAGTCCCAGCTGCGGTTCTGCTGGGCCTGAAGCCGGCGTTGCAGCTTGTTGGCCAGCCGCCCCACGGCGCCCTTCAGCGGGTCGAGCTGCTGATCCAGATAGGCCCGCAGGCGCTCCAGTTCCGCCGGATCCGCCAGGTCCTGGGCCAGAACCTCCTCGTCGAAATCAGAGACGTAGACCTTGTAGTTCGGATCGGCCTCGGAAGCCGGAGAGGGCTGCGGCGGATCCATCGGCGCCTCGCCCTCGGGCATCTCTGCCTCGTCGGTGGCTTCCTGGTCGGCCATGTCGTCGGCGCTGACCTGGGCCTCGGAGGGGTCCTGCTGCTGCTCCTGGGAGCTGTCGGGCGTGGCCTCGGGCTGTTCCTCGGAATCGTCCTGCCCGGTCGAGTCGGGTTCCTGCTCGTCGGCATTCTCCTCGGCGTCGTCCTGGGCTTCCTCGTCTTCCTGGTCTGGATCCTCGCCCAGCTGGTCGCCATAGCCCAGATCGTCGATGATCTGGCGGGCAAAGCGGGCAAAATCCTTCTGGTCCGACAGCCGCGACTGGAGATCCTCCAGCGTGCCGCCGGCCTTGTCCAGCATGTAGTCCTTCCACAGGTCCATCACGTTCTGCGCGCCCTCGGGCATCGGGCGCCCGGTGGCAAGGTGACGGATCAGGTAGCCGGCGGCCACCGGCAGCGGGGCCTCGGCCTGGGTCTTGATCCCGCCGTAGCCGCCACGCCGTGCCTCGGCGGCGATCTTGTGGTCGATGTTGCCGGCGGTGCCGGGCATCTCGCGCGCGCCCATCGCCTCGCAGCGGGCGGTTTCCATCGCCTCGTAGATGTCGCGGGCCAACTGGCCGGGCGGGGCGAAGCGGGCATGGGTGCCGGCGTCGTGATACTTGTGATGCAGCGCCAGAGCGTCCGCGGTGCCGCGAGCCAGCAGCACCTCGTCCTTGGTCAGGCGGCGGCTGATCTGGGGCAGGCGGACCATGTCGCCCATCTTGCCCGAGGGATCGACCGTGTATTGCACGTTCAGATCATGATCATTCGCCATGACCTTCGTGGCCTCGGCGAGCGCCTTCTTGAACGGATCTGCGGGGTTGTCGCTGGACTTGCTCATGGCCAAAGGTAAAGCACTTGGCCGGAGCGCTCGCAAGCGCGAAGCGCGCGCTGGCGGAGCTGTTTGATATCGCCGCCTTATCTGCGGCAATCGTCGGGACGAGCGGCGGCCCTTTTGCCGCCGCCTTCGTTCAGTCCTTGGACCATTCGCGCACCAGCGCGCGTTCGGGGGTGAGGCTGCGGTAGCGGGCCCCGCCGGGCAGGCCGCCACCCAGGGCGCTGCCGTTCATCTCTTCCAGCGAGAGCTGCTGGATCGCCTCGGCACGGATGCCGTGGTTGGTGTCGTCGACCTCTGCCGCCGCGGTGGTGACCTCTGCCGGGAAGGCGATGGCGGAGAGGAGGAGGAGGGGGTGGAATCGTCTCATGGGAGTCTCCGTTCTCATTGGGGGGAGGGCGCCGGACGGCGGGTCGGTTCGCTCGCCACCCGGCTGGGTAGAGGAAACCTAGGGTCAATCTGTGGATTTTTCATGGTCTCATTGCGGCGCGTCGCGACAATGTGAAGCACCCCTCTTGCGGCCCGGTCCGGCAGACCGGCGGCGGTCAGGGCAGCAGCAGGGCTGCGCAGGCGGTCAGCTGGCGCTGTGCAAGGGCGGCGGCGCGGCGGGCATCCTCGGGGTCGGAATTGAACCGCGAGCGATGCAGGAGATGCGCCTGGGCCTGTTTCGCCTCGATCCGCAGGGCCAGCAGGCGACGGGCGTCGCGGGGATCGGCAGCCGCTTCCTGCAGCGCCGTAAGCGCGGCGCGGCGTGCCTCGTGCAGGCGGGTCAGGGCGGGGCCGGGGGGCAGCAGGTAGCTCCAGTCGACGAAGGCCGAGTAGCGCCCGGCGCAGATCGCGAACTGCCCTGCCAGGCCGCTGCCGGCGGGGCCAGCGGGGGCCGGGGCCGGCATCAGCAACCCCAGCAGGCCAAGGCCCGCCGCAACACCCTTCGAGACCGTATGCCGTGCCATCCGCCCGCCTCCCCGCGACAGCAGAGGCTGCACCGCAAAGCTTTCGATCCGGTGGATGCGCCGGGCGGACATGCGAACGGCGCCGCCCGGGGGCGACGCCGTTGCGATGACCTGCGCGGGGGGCGGGCTCAGCCGGCGGCGGCCGCCGCGCTCTCGGGCAGTTCCTCGTCGAAGCAGCGCTGGTAGAACTCGGCCACGGTCTGGCGTTCAAGCTCGTCGCACTTGTTGAGGAAGGTCAGGCGGAAGGCATAGCCGATGTTGCGGAAGATCTCGGCATTCTGGGCCCAGTTGATCACCGTGCGGGGGCTCATCACCGTCGAGAGGTCGCCGTTCATGAAGGCGGTGCGGGTCAGGCCGGCCAGGGTCACCATCTGGGCGATCTGCTTGCGGCCCTTCTCGGTGTTGTAATGCGGTGCCTTGCTGAGAATGATCGCGGTTTCCGCGTCATGGCTGAGGTAGTTCAGCGTGGCGACCAGCGACCAGCGGTCCATCTGGGCCTGGTTGATCTGCTGGGTGCCGTGGTAGAGGCCCGTGGTGTCGCCCAGACCCACCGTGTTGGAGGTGGCGAAGAGGCGGAAGAACTTGTTCGGGTAGATGACCTCGTTCTGGTCCAGAAGGGTCAGCGCGCCGTCGGTTTCCAGCACCCGCTGGATCACGAACATCACGTCGGCACGGCCGGCGTCGTATTCGTCGAAGACGATGGCGGTCGGGTTGCGCAGCGCCCAGGGCAGGATGCCCTCGTGGAACTCGGTGACCTGCTTGCCGTCCTTGAGCTTGATCGCGTCCTTGCCGATCAGGTCGATCCGGGAGATGTGGCTGTCGAGGTTGACGCGCACGCAGGGCCAGTTGAGGCGCGCCGCGACCTGTTCGATATGGGTCGACTTGCCCGTGCCGTGGTAGCCCTGCACCATGACGCGGCGGTTGTGGCTGAAGCCCGCCAGGATCGCCAGCGTGGTGTCGGGGTCGAAGCGATAGGTCGTGTCCACCTTCGGCACGCGGTCGGAGGGCGCTTCGAAGCCCTTCACGATCATGTCGGTATCGATGCCGAAGACCTCGCGGACCGAGATCTCCTCGGTGGGCTTGGCGTTGATGTCGAGCGCTCCGTCGGCCATGTGGGTCGTCCCTTCGTCGTCGAGAATTGCAGCCGTGCAGCGGTCCTCTGGGACCGTCCGGGCAGGCGTCAGGGGGCACCATATCGCAGCCTGCGCCGAGGGAAAGGGCAAAACGCGCCGCGGGGCCGTGGCAGGCCCGCGCGGGGGCCGCGTGCCCGGCGGAGTGCCTGTTTCGCGGGAAACGCGCCCTCCGGGCGCGGCCTCCGGCGGGCATATTTGCAGAAAGATGAAGGCGGTGGCGGGGCCGGGGCCGGAGGGGGCGGGCCGGGGGCAGGGCGCCTCCGGCGACCGTATTTGGGGAAAGATGAAAGATGCGAAAAGGCGCGCCGGGAGGGGCGCGCCTTGCGAAACGGGACCCGGGGGACGCGGGTCTACTTGAAGTTGCGGCTGTCCTTGATCTGGTCCCAGGCCCAGACCACCTGCTGGAGCTGTTCTTCCTGGCTGCGGTCGCCGCCGTTCATGTCCGGGTGCAGCACCTTGATGAGCTTCTTGTAGGCCTTGCGGACCTCGGCCTTGGTCCAGCTGTCCTTGGCTTCGAGGATGTCGATGGCCTTGCGCTCGGTCGGGGGCAGGCGGCGGGTGGCGCCGGTGGTGGTGGCGTTGCGGCCGGGGTTCTGGGTGGCGTTCTCGCCCAGGACCTGGTGCGGATCCTCGATGCCCAGGCGCGCCCAGGCGCGGGCTTCGGGATCCCCGAGGGGACGCGTCTTGCGCTCCCAGACCTTGTCCTTGGACATCTGGGCATTCATCTCGGCTTCGGTCTGGCCCTGGAAGAAGTTCCACTGGTTGTTGTATTCGCGGATATGTTCCTTGCAGAACCAGATGTATTCATCGAGCACGTCGGGGGCTTTTGGGGCACGATACTTGCCGGGCTGGTCACAGCCCGGGTGTTCGCAGACGCGCGTGGATGTCTCGGACGCGCCGGACATGCCGCGGCGGCCGCGGTTCTGTTTCTTCTTTGCAGAAGAGACGGACATATCGAAACCGAAGGGATCATTCTTTGGCATGGATCGCAGTCCTTTCCGAGTCAGGCCGTGCAGTTTAGACTGTCGGTCAAAGTTTTGAAGAGGCGAGAGGAAAAATAATGAGCCGTGAAGCGGAGATTCGCAGCCGTCTGGAAGCGCAGTTCCACCCCGAGCACCTGGAGGTCCTGGACGAGAGCGAGGGCCATCGCGGCCATGCCGGTTTCCAGGAGGGCGGGGAGAGCCATTTCCGCGTGCGGATGAAGGCGGCGACGCTGTCCGGCCAGAGCCGGATCGCGCGTCATCGCGCCGTCCATGCCGCCATCGGCGCGGAACTGATGGGGCAGATTCACGCGCTGGCGCTGGAGCTGGAGGCCTGAGCCGCTAGCGTTCGGCGCGCAGACCCTGCGGGCGGGGCGTCTCGGGATCGGGGCGCTCCTCGCCGCGGGTCGCTGTCAGGGTCGGGGCGCCGCTGCCCTGCTGCGCGGCGGCGGGGGCGGCGGGCGCCGGGGCCGTCTGCAGCTGGGGCGCGCGCTGCGGGCCCGGGGCGGGGCTGCCGGAAAGGGCGCGGCGGAACACCAGCAGGTTGCGGTAGGTGGTGGAGGAGCCGGTCAGGCCGGAGCGTTCCTCCTGCGGCAGGGTCTCGGCGCGCTGGTACTCCCAGCCCTCGGCGGCAAGCTCGTTCATCAGCTCTTCGAGGGCATTTGCAAAGCGGGCCTCGCCGCCCTTGACGCCCTTTGCACGCCCGGCCTTCACCGGGGCGGGCACGACTTTGTATTCGTAACGGGTCATCGGGCGCACTCCTTCCTGCCAGGGTCCCCCTATCTGGAGGTTTGCGCCCGGAAGGACAAGGGGCATTGCGGAAGCGTGACCGGACGGCGCGCGCGATGGGCGGGGGGATGCCTAGCGCCGCAGCCCCATCGGTGCGCCGATCCAGTCCGGGCGGGGGCTGTCGGCATGGGCGTCCCGGGCCGCGCAGAGCGCTGCGTGGATCTGCGGGGGCCAGGGCGCGACGCGGGGGCCGCCCTGATCGACGTGAAGGGAGACCCCCTCGCCGGTGGCGGCGATCCAGCCCTCCTCGTGCAGCAGCTCCTGGGCATAGTGATAGGCCCGGTCGCTGACATCCAGCACCCGGACCGAGCTGCGCACCCGGGCGCCGGGATGCAACTCGCGGCGGTAGCGGATTCGGAACTCGGCGGTGTAGGTGGTATGGGCGCAGGCGGCGACATAGGCCGGCCCCAGGCCGAGCCCCTCCTGGAAGGGATCGAGAGAGAGGTCGAAGAGCACCGAATAATAGGCCATGTTGAGATGACCGTTGTGGTCGATCCAGTCCGGTTTCAGATCCAGGTAGGAAGATTGAAACAGCGGCATGGCAGACTCCGGCTCAGGCCCGGGATTGTCGTGTCGTCATGGCAGCAAGTCGCCGGGCGGGCGTTGCGATCCCGGTCGTTTTGGGGAAAGAGCGGGGAAAGCACAAGCGGAAGGGACCCATGAGCGAAACGATCAAGATTGCAATCGGCAGCATCGTCGTGGGAATCGTGGTGCTGGGCCTGAAGACGCTGGCCTGGTGGATGACCGGTTCGGTGGCGCTGCTGTCGGATGCGCTGGAAAGCACGGTGAACGTGGCCACGGCCTTTGCCGCGCTGATCGCCATTCAGGTGGCGGCGCGTCCGGCCGATCAGAATCACCCCTACGGCCACCACAAGGCCGAGTTCTTCAGCGCGGTGCTGGAAGGCGTGATGATCATCGTCGCCGCCCTGCTGATCCTGCGCGAGGCCTGGCACGGGTTGCAGAACCCGGTGCCGCTGGACGCGCCCCTGGAGGGGCTGCTGGTCAACGCGCTGGCCTCGGTGCTGAATGCGGTGTGGTGCTGGGTGCTGATCCGGCGCGGCAAGGTGCTGGGCTCTCCGGCGCTGGTGGCAGATGGTCACCACCTGCTGACCGATGTCTTCTCTTCCCTCGGGGTCGCCATCGGCGTGCTGCTGGCGGTGGTCACCGGCTGGGCGATCCTCGATCCCATCCTGGCGGTGCTGGTGGCGCTGAACATCCTGTGGGCCGGGTTCCGGGTGGTGGTGCGTTCGCTCTCGGGGCTGATGGACGAGGCGGTGAGCGACGAGACGCTGGACGAGATCCGCGACGTGATCTCCCAGTCCGCCGAGGGCGCGATCGAGGTGCACGACCTTCGCACCCGCCATGCCGGGCCCCGGACCTTCATAGATTTCCACATGGTCGTGGATGGTCAGACCACGGTCAGCGATGCCCATGCAATCTGCGACCGGGTGGAGCGGGCGCTGATCGCGGCCCTGCCGGAGGCGCAGATCACCATCCACGTGGAACCCGAGGAAAAGGCCAAGCATTCGGGCGTGCTGGTCCTTTAAGGCGGGTGCCTTAAGGCAAGGGCCCACGCGGCGGGGCAAAGCAAAAGGGCGGGGAATTCCCCGCCCTTCCTCGTTTCCGCTGCTCAGGCTGGCTCAGAGCGCCAGCTTGGCCGCCACGATGTCGTTCACGGCCTTCGGGTTGGCCTTGCCGCCGGTGGCCTTCATCACCTGGCCGACGAACCAGCCGGCCAGTTTCGGGTTCTGCTTGGCCTTCTCGACCTGGGCGGGGTTGGCTGCGATCACCGCGTCCACGGCGGCCTCGATGGCGCCGGTGTCGGTGACCTGCTTCAGCCCCTTGGCCTCGACGATCTGGGCCGCGTCACCGCCTTCGGTGAACAGGATCTCGAAGACATCCTTGCCGATCTTGCCCGAGATCTCGTCCGCCTTGATCAGCTTGATCAGGCCGCCCAGCTGGGCAGGGGAAACCGGGCTTTCGGTGATGTCCAGGTCGTCCTTCTTCAGGCGGCCGAACAGCTCGTTGATGACCCAGTTGGCGGCCAGCTTGCCGTCGCCCGCAACCCCCACGGTCTCTTCGAAGTACTGCGCGTTCGGCACCTCGGCGGTCAGCACGGAGGCGTCGTATTCGCTCAGGCCGAAGTCCTTGACGAAGCGGGCCTTCTTTTCGTCGGGCAGCTCGGGCAGGGTGGCTGCGATGCCGTCCACCCAGGCCTGCTCGATTTCCAGCGGCAGCAGGTCGGGATCGGGGAAGTAGCGGTAATCGTGCGCCTCTTCCTTCGACCGCATGGAGCGGGTCTCGTTCTTGTCGGGATCATACAGGCGGGTTTCCTGCACGATCTCGCCGCCGGCTTCCAGGATCTGGATCTGGCGGCGCGCCTCGAAGTCGATGGCCAGCTGGATGAAGCGCATGGAGTTCATGTTCTTCAGTTCGCAGCGCGTGCCCAGGTGGCTGAAATCGCCGGTTTCGGCGAATTTCTCGTACTGGCCGACGCGGCAGACCGAGACGTTGACGTCCGCGCGCATGTTGCCGTTCTGCATGTTGCCGTCGCAGGTGCCGAGGTAGCGCAGGATCTGGCGCAGCTTGGCCAGATAGGCGGCGGCTTCCTCGGGGCCGCGGATGTCGGGGCGGCTGACGATTTCCATCAGCGCGACGCCGGTACGGTTCAGGTCGACGAAGGACATGTTGGGGTCCATGTCGTGGATCGACTTGCCGGCGTCCTGCTCCAGGTGGATGCGCTCGACGCGCACCAGCCGCGCAACGCCCGGCTCCATGTCCACCAGGATCTCGCCCTCGCCCACGATGGGGTGGTAAAGCTGGGAGATCTGGTAGCCCTGCGGCAGGTCGGGATAGAAGTAGTTCTTGCGGTCGAAGGCCGAGAACAGGTTGATGTCCGCCTTCAGGCCGAGGCCGGTGCGCACCGCCTGCTCGACGCAGAATTCGTTGATGACGGGCAGCATGCCGGGCATCGCGGCGTCCACGAAGGCCACGTTGGAGTTCGGTTCCGCCCCGAATTTCGTCGATCCGCCCGAGAAGAGCTTCGCGTTCGACGAGACCTGGGCATGGACTTCCATGCCGATGACCAGTTCCCAGTCATGTTTGGCGCCCGCGATCACCTTGGGCTTGGGGGTCTCGTAGGTGAGATCCAGCATGATCCGTCCTTTCCGCGAATGGCTTGGGGATGCGTTCTAGGGCAGGCGGTTTCGGGGGGCAAGAGCGGGCGAGGTTTCCGGTGCCGGGGCAGCGCGGCTTATTTCAGGTGAAGGTGCCGACGCCCAGGATATCGTCCTGCAAGGACAGCGCCAGCAGGCTGCGTCCATCGACGGATAGGGCCCAGTGCGTCGCCACATCCGCCCCCGAGGCCAGCGGAGTCTCGACGCCATCGGTGTCGAAATGCCCGGTGCCGTCATTGTCGAAGACGTAGAGCGTGCCGTCGTTCTCCCACAGGATGTCGGTGGCGCCATCGGCGTCGGCATCGAAAAGCATCACCGCCTCGCTCCAGCCGTTCCAGAAGGCGCTGCCATCGTTCCGGGCGTTCAGGTCGAAGGCCCGGGCCGAGATGTCGTCAAAGCCGCCGTCGCTCCGTTGCAGCAGGATCTGCAGGTCGCGCGTGGGCGCCGTGGCGGAAAGATCGGCCTGGGTCAGCACCAGGTCCAGCCGCCCGTCGCCGTCGAGGTCGGCGACCTGGATATCCGTGGTCCGGGTCGCTGCCCCGTAGACGCCCTGCGGCAGGATCTGCGCGACCTCCAGCCTGTCCCCTGCAAGGGTCAGGAGGGCGCTCTGGCTGGCGGACGTTCCCGCCGCTTCGGCAGAGGCGGCCAGGATCAGCTCGGGGGTGCCGTCGCCATCGAGATCGGCAAACAGCTCGGCCGTGCGGAAAACCGGCTCGGTCGGGCCGGTGAGCGTGGCTGCAAAGCCGAAGATCCCGCTGTCGAGCGCGACCGGCGTGAACCCTCCGGTCCCGTCGTTGAGCAGCAGCAGGTGGCCGGCCGTGCCCCCGCTGGCCGAGGTGACGTGCAGGTCGATGTCGCCGTCGCCGTCCACATCGGCGAGGGCCAGCGACAGGACGGTGTCGCCGGTGCCCTCCAGCACGCCCGGCGCCGCGTCGTAGCTGCCGCCGGTCCAGATCAGCACCGCCGCCGTGCCGCTGTCGCTGTCCACGGCCAGGATGTCGAGGGTCCCGTCGCCGTCCAGATCGGCAAAGGACAGCAGGCTGGTATAGGGCAGGGCGATCGTGCTCTGGATCAGCGCAAAGCGCTCTGTCCCGTCCGAGAACGCGATCTGGGCGTTCAGCAGATCGCCCGCGCCGCCCTCTGCCCGGGCCAGCACGAGGAAGTCTTCCAGCCCGTCGCCGTTCAGATCCGCCGGATGGGCGCGGAAATCGGTGATCTCCTCTTCGGGAGAGAGGTCGAAATCCAGTCCCTCGATCCGGGTCAGCCCTTCGAAACGGTCGGTGAACTCTTCAATGCTGACGATGACGGACTCTGCCAGGACGGTGCCGATAACGTTGGCATAGGCCTCGGTAAAGCTTTCGGCGACGGATTCGACGGCCCGCTTGGCGCCGCAGCCCGACAGGGCCATGACCAGCAGCGGCGAGAGCCGGAACAGCCCGCGCTGTGTCCCTGCGCGGGCGTGGGCCGGGAAGGGCCGGAGCGGGGCGGGGAAGGATTTCGGGAGCGGGCTTTGCATCGGGGGGCCTCCTGCATGGCTGGTACCTTGCATCAGCCTGGGGCGAAGGCGCGGTGGTCCCAAAGGGAAACCGGCCCCGAGGGGCCGGTCCCATGTGATGCATGCCAGGGGTCTGCCCCGATCCGAGGCAGCCGGGGCGTCAGCCGTTCAGGATCCGGCTGACCATCTCGGAGGTGTCGCGCGACAGGCCGTCCTGCGCGAGGATCCCTTCCAGCGCCTCGCGGATCATCGCCTGTCGGTCGCTGTCGTAGCGCTTCCAGGTCTCGAAGGCGGTGCACATCCGCGCAGTGGTCTGCGGGTTCAGCGGATCGAGCTTCTTCAGCCAGTCGGCCAGCAGCGCATAGCCCTTGCCCGAGGCATGGTGGAAGCCGGCCGGGCTCATCGCGAGGGCGCCGAAGGTCGCGCGGAAGCGGTTCGGGTTCTTCATGGTGAAGTCGGGGTGCGCGGCCAGCCGTTCGGCGGTGGCGGCGGCATCCTCGGGGCGGGCCAGCCCGACCTGGAGCGAGAACCACTTGTCGATCACCAGCCGGTCATGCTGCCACTGTTCGTAGAAGGATTGCAGCTCCTGCGCGCCGGCGTCGATGGACAGAAGGCAGGAGAGTGCCGCCAGCTGCTGGGTCATGTTGTCGGCGCCGGCATATTGCGCCCGCGCCCGTTCGCCGCCGTCGAGGCGGGTCAGCAGCGCCAGTGCGGCGTTCGACAGGGCGCGGTCGGCGGCGGGGCCGGCCTCGGGGCTGTAGGGGCCGGTAACCTGATGCGCTGCGTAAAGTCGCGCCAGCAGGTCGGGCATGTGGCGGGCCATCGCCTCGCGCATTTCCTCGCGCTTTTCCCAGATCCGCTGCGGGTCGGGGGTGGTGCCGCCTTCGAACAGGGTCAGCGCCAGGTCGTCCTCGGAGGGCAGGGCCATGGCCAGCGCGCGGAAGGCCGGGTCCAGCGTCTCGTCCTCAAGCAGGGTCTTCAGCGCGTCGAGATAGGCGGCATCGGGCGCCATGCCTTCCGCGATCATCCGCAGCAGGGCGTTCTTGGCCAGGCTGCGCCCCGCTTCCCAGCGGTTGTAGGGGTCGGTGTCATGGGCCAGCAGGAAGGCGCGCTCGGCATTGTCGGTTTCGCGGTGCAGGATCACCGGGGCCGAGAAGCCGCGTAGGATCGAGGGCACGGGACGCGCGCCCAGCCCCTCGAAGGAGAAGCTCTGTTCGGCTTCCGTCATTTCCAGCAGGGTGGTGGGCAGCACCTCGTCGCCGTTGGGGCCCAGCAGGCCCACCGCGATGGGCAGCACCTGGGGCTGTTTCGAGGGCTGGCCGGGGGTCGGCGGCGTCTCCTGGCGGAAATGCAGCGTGAAGGTGCCGTTGTCCCAGCTTTCCGTGACATGCAGCCGCGGCGTGCCGGCCTGGGAATACCAGCGCTTGAACTGGGTCAGGTCGCGGCCCGTCGCATCCTCGAAGACCTTCAGCCAGTCCTCGATCGTGCAGGCCTGGCCGTCGTGGCGGGTGAAGTAGAGATCGAGCGCCTTGAAATAGGCCTCATCGCCGACCAGAAGCTTCAGCATCCCGATCACCTCGGCGCCCTTTTCGTAGACGGTCGCGGTGTAGAAGTTGTTGATCTCCTGGAAGCTCTCGGGGCGGACGGGGTGGGCGAGGGGGCCGTTGTCCTCGCGGAACTGGCGCGCGCGCAGGGTGATCACGTCCGAGATCCGCTTGACCGGCTCGGAGCGCATGTCGGCGGTGAAGGAGGCATCGCGGAACACCGTCAGCCCTTCCTTCAGGCACAGCTGGAACCAGTCGCGGCAGGTGATCCGGTCGCCGGTCCAGTTGTGGAAATATTCATGGGCGATGATCGCCTCGATGCGTTCGAAATTGGCATCCGTCGAGGTTTCGGGCGAGGCCAGCACGCAGGAGCTGTTGAAGATGTTCAGCCCCTTGTTCTCCATCGCGCCCATGTTGAAGTCATCGACCGCGACGATGTTGAACAGGTCGAGGTCGTATTCCCGGCCATAGACCTCCTCGTCCCATTTCATCGACTTCTTCAGGGCCTCCATGCCGAAGGCGCATTTGCCCTCGTCGCCGGGGCGCACCCAGATGTTCAGCTCGACCGCGCGGCCCGACATCGTGGTGAAGGTATCGGGATGGTTCACCAGCTCTCCGGCCACCAGCGCGAACAGGTAGGAGGGTTTGGGCCAGGGATCGTGCCACTCCGCCCAGCCTTCGCCGCTGGCGATGGGGTTGCCGTTCGACAGCATCACCGGCAGGTCGCTTTCGATGCGCACATGGAAGGTCGCCATCACGTCGGGACGGTCGGGATAGTAGGTGATCTTGCGGAAGCCCTCGGCCTCGCATTGCGTGCAGTACATGCCGTTCGACATGTAGAGCCCTTCCAGCGCAAAGTTCTGCGCCGGCGCGATCTCGACCTCGGCCTCCCAGGTGAAGGCGCCTTCGGGGACCGCGCAGCTCAGCCCTTCGGGGGTGATGTCCGGGGTGACCGGGGTGCCGTCGATGGCGGCAGAGATCAGCTTCAGCTTCTCGCCATGCAGGAAGAAGCGGTCCTGCGTGCCCTCCGGGTTCGGGGCAAAGCGGATGCGCGACAGGACCCGGGTTGCATCGGGCGCAAGGCGGAAGGTCAGCGAGACATCCTCGACAAGCCAGCCCGGCGGGGTGTAATCGCTAAGGTAGATCGTCTGGCCCGTCTGGGCGGCGGCTGCATCCTTCATGGGGCATCCTTTCGAGTGTTTCCCCAGATCTTCGCCTCGCGGGGGCGGATTGCAAGGGGGCAGCGGCGGGAACATCCGGGACACCCAGGCGTTGACCCTCAGACAGGGCCGCCGCCGTGCGGCCCGGGAATGCAGAAGATGTTCGACACCACGAGAAACAGCAAACAAACGCAGGAAGAACTGCGCGAGGCGGAAATGCGTGCCGCGCTGGACCGGACCGGGCGCCCGGCGCTGCCGATCTGGCGCGCCATGGTGGTGGTGCTGGTGCTGGTGCTGCTGGGGGTCGGTCAGCTGATCGGCCAGATCGACGCGGGCAGCGCGACCGAGGCCGCCGCCCTGCAATGATCCGCCCGCCGCCCCGGCGGCGCGCCGATGTGCCCGGTTCTGCTGCACCGAGCTGCGGCGCGACGTCGTGGTGCATCCCTGCACAGCCTCAGACGTTTCTTTCATGCTCCGGACATATTACCTTCATCCGGTAACCCGAGGCAGCCCGAGACAGTCATGACACGTCCCCTCATCGGTATCATCAGCAATCTCCACGTGGTCGACGGGAGCTATCGCACCCATGCCGGCGGGGTCATGAACTGTGAGGCCGTCTCGGATGTCTGCGACTGCATTCCCGCGCTGATCCCCGCCGATCCGCGCTATGTTTCCGTCGAGGAACTGCTGGAAACCTACGACGGCTTCGTGCTGACGGGCGGGCGGCCCAACGTGCACCCCTCCGAATACGGCGAGGACGAGACCGCCGCCCACGGCACCTTCGATCGCGCCCGCGATGCGATCACCCTGCCGCTGGTGCGGGCCTGCGTGCAGCGCGGCCAGCCGTTCCTGGGCATCTGCCGCGGCTTCCAGGAAGTCGCCGTTGCCATGGGATCGACCCTGCACCCCGAGATCCGCGACCTGCCGGGCCGGATGAACCACCGGATGCCGCCCGATGGTACCCAGGAAGAGAAATTCGCCCTGCGCCACAAGGTCAGTTTCACGGAGGGCGGCGTGTTCCACAAGCTGATGGGCGCCCGCGAGGTGATGACCAACACCCTGCACGGGCAGGGGGTGATCAAGGCCGGCACGCGCTTTGTCGTCGACGGGCTTGCCCCCGATGGCACCCCCGAGGCCGCCTATGTCGAAGGGGCGCCGGGCTACACGCTCGCGGTGCAGTGGCACCCGGAATACCATGCCGCCCAGGATCCGGTCTCGCGTCCGCTGTTCGAGGGGCTGGGGCAGGCGGCCCGGGCCTGGCAATCCGACCGGCGGGCCCGTCCCGCCCTGCGTTCTGCCTGAGGGGGCGCCCGAAGTCCGGTCTGCGGACCAGGATCGGCTGATCTGCGCTTGATTGCGCTAACACATTACGGAATATAAAAAAAATCTCAGGTCTGGGACAATTTTGCCTATTCCATGACCCCGGATCTTCCTGCAAAGCTGGGTTGCAGCTGAAGCGGTGGCTTCGCGGTGGTACTTGCCGAGAGGCTTGGTATTCTCGGAGCGCGAGTAAAAGGACGGAGAACTATTCGCAAAACGAAAGGCACCGAGAGATAGATCGTGCAGCCCGGACCGGGCCGTATCGTGCAAAGGGGCAGTGTCGCCCCTTTGTTGCTATTGGTGTGGCAGTTTTGCACTAAGTTGCGTTTAGGGTTGCGCAATATTGTTGCGCACGTTTTTCTGTACCGCCCGGGGTAACCCGGCACATTCATTCAGCGTTGTTCAGAAGGGGGACGACACAGGTGAAAATCGGAACGCCAAGAGAAGTGTTCGAGGGCGAGGCGCGAGTCGCGATGACCCCGGACTCGGCTCTGCAACTGCAGAAGCTGGGCCACGCGTGCATCATCGAGACAGGCGCCGGCGACAAGGCCGGCTTCTCGGACGCAGCCTACAAGGAAGCCGGCGTCGAAGTGGCCGAGAGCCGCGAGGCGCTCTATGCGGCGGCGGATGTCATTGCCAAGGTGCGCGCGCCCTCCGACGAGGAAGCGAAGCTGCTGCGCAAGGATCAGACGCTGATCAGCTTCTTCAACCCGGCCGGCAACGGTGAGCTGCTGGAGCTCTGCAAGGAGCAGGGCGCCACCGTCCTGGCCATGGAGATGATCCCGCGCATCAGCCGCGCGCAGAAGATGGACGCGCTGTCGTCCATGGCCAACATCGCCGGCTACCGTGCCGTGATCGAGGCCGGCAACAACTACGGCCGCTTCTTCACCGGCCAGATCACCGCCGCCGGCAAGGTGCCGCCCGCCAAGGTGCTGATCGTCGGCGCCGGCGTGGCAGGGCTTGCCGCCATCGGCACCGCGACCTCTCTGGGCGCGATCACATATGCCTTCGACGTGCGCCCCGAAGTGGCCGAGCAGGTCGAATCCATGGGCGCCGAATTCGTCTACCTCGACTTCGAGGAAGAACAGGCGGATGGCGCGTCCTCGGGTGGCTATGCCTCTGTTTCCTCTCCGGAATTCCGCGAGGCCCAGCTGGCGAAGTTCCGCGAGATCGCGCCGCAGATGGACATCGTGATCACCACCGCGCTGATCCCGAACCGCCCCGCGCCCAAGCTCTGGCTGGAAGACATGATCGCCAGCATGAAGCCGGGCTCGGTCATCGTCGACCTGGCGGCGGAACGCGGCGGCAACGCCGAGGGCACCGTCCCGGACGAACGTGTCGTCACCGACAACGGCGTCATCATCATCGGCTACACCGACTTCCCCAGCCGGATGGCGGCGCAGGCCTCCAGCCTCTACTCGACCAACGTGCGTCACCTGCTGGCCGACCTGACCCCCGAGAAGGACGGCGTCATCAACCACAACATGGAAGATGACGTGATCCGCTCGGCTACGGTCACCCGCGAGGGCGAGATCACCTTCCCGCCGCCGCCGCTGAAAGTGGCCGCGATCGCGGCGCAGAAGCCCAAGCCCAAGGAACCGGAACTGACCCCGGAAGAGAAGCGCGCGCAGGAAGTGGCCGCCTTCAAGAAGCAGACCAAGACCCAGGTCAGCCTGATCGTGATCGGCGCCGTACTGCTGCTGGCGGTGGGCCTGGTGGCGCCGGCCAGCTTCATGCAGCACTTCATCGTCTTCGTGCTGTCGGTCTTCGTGGGCTTCCAGGTGATCTGGAACGTCTCGCACAGCCTGCACACCCCGCTGATGGCGGTCACCAACGCGATCTCCTCGATCATCATCCTCGGCGCGCTGATGCAGATCGGCTCGGGGAGCTGGATCGTGATCCTGCTGGGGGCGCTGTCGGTCTTCATGGCCGGCATCAACATCTTCGGCGGCTTCCTCGTCACCCGGCGCATGCTCGCCATGTTCCAGAAGTCCTGAGGAGCGATAGACCATGGAATTCGGATTCACGACGGCGGCCTATGTCGTCTCCGCCATCCTCATCATCCTGTCGCTGGGCGGTCTGTCGGGCCAGGAAAGCGCCAAGCGCGCCGTGTGGTACGGCATTGCGGGCATGGCGCTGGCGATCTTCGCCACGCTGATCGGCCCGGGCGCGGGCCTCTGGCTGCTCTCGCTCATCCTGATCGCGGCGGGCGGCCTGATCGGCTGGTACGTCGCCAAGAAGGTCGAGATGACCGAGATGCCGCAGCTGGTTGCGGCCATGCACTCCCTGGTGGGTCTGGCGGCGGTCTTCGTCGGCTACAACGCCCATTTCGAGCTACATCACGTGCTGGGCATGGACCCGGCCACCTATGAGGGCCTGAAGGGCTTTGCCGCGATCCTCGCACACAAGACCCCGGTCGAGCAGAACATCCTGCGGGTGGAACTGTTCCTCGGCGTCTTCATCGGTGCGGTGACCTTCACCGGCTCGATCATCGCCTACGGCAAGCTCGCGGGCAAGGTCGGCTCCAAGGCCACCAAGCTGCCGGGCGGTCACCTGCTGAACGCAGGTGCGGCGGCAATCGCCGTGCTCTGCCTGATCTGGTACTTCTCGACCGGCGGCTTCTTCCCGCTGTTCCTGATGACGCTGGCGGCGCTGTTCATCGGCTACCACCTGATCATGGGCATCGGCGGCGCCGACATGCCCGTCGTGGTCTCGATGCTGAACAGCTACTCGGGCTGGGCGGCGGCGGCCATCGGCTTCAGCCTTGGCAACGACCTGCTGATCGTGGTGGGCGCGCTGGTGGGCTCCTCCGGGGCGATCCTGTCCTACATCATGTGCAAGGCGATGAACCGCAGCTTCGTCTCGGTGATCCTGGGCGGCTTCGGCACCACCGCGGGCCCCGCGATGGAAGTCGAGGGCGAGCAGAAGCCGATCGAGGTCGACGGCGTCGTGTCCGCGCTGGAAGATGCCGACAGCGTCATCATCGTGCCGGGCTACGGCATGGCGGTTGCGCAGGCCCAGCAGAACGTTGCCGAACTGACCCGCAAGCTGCGGGCAAAGGGCAAGAACGTGCGCTTCGCGATCCACCCGGTTGCGGGCCGTCTGCCGGGGCACATGAACGTGCTGCTGGCCGAGGCCAAGGTCCCCTACGACATCGTCATGGAAATGGACGAGATCAACGAGGACTTCCCGGATACCGACGTGGTGATCGTGATCGGCTCGAACGACATCGTGAACCCCGCCGCACAGGAAGATCCGGGCAGCCCCATCGCCGGCATGCCGGTGCTGGAGGTCTGGAAGGCCAAGCAGGTCTTCGTGTCCAAGCGCGGTCAGGGCACCGGTTACTCGGGCATCGAGAACCCGCTGTTCTACAAGGAAAACACGATGATGTACTACGGCGACGCGAAATCCTCGATCGGCGATCTGGTCACCAAGATCAGCTGATCCGCGCGACAGTCAGGCATCAGGGGGCTCCGGGAAACCGGGGCCCCTTTCGCGTATGCGGGGGTACGCCTGCCGGATGCGCGGGCAGGTGTACCCCCGCATGCAAAGGTATTCCGTCAAATCACTGATTTGTAACGGGAAATGCCTTCCCTCCGTCGCGCGGGGCCGCTATCCCTCGGGGATCACGTGCCACGAGGAGGCCATGACCCTGCTGGACCATCCCCTGCGCTACGCGCTCGCCAACGAGCTGCACGCGCGTCCCTTCCCGACCCTGACCGCGCCCTGCAGCGTGGCCTACCTCGCCGTCATGGCGCCCGAGGATTCGCCGCGCGACCGCGCCGCCGAACGGGCGCATCTGCTTGACCTGCTGGACCGCCACGGGGCCAGCCATCCCAGCCCCGAGGCCACCCACTGGTCCGGCCAGCTGGGGCGCCACGTGCTGAAATGGGAAAGCCACACGGAATTCGTGACCTACACGATGTTCTCTCCGGTGCTGCCCGAGCGGGCCTTCGATCCCGCCGAGTTCGAGGTCTTCCCCGCCGACTGGCTGGAAGCCGCGCCGGGCGAACGCGTGACCTCGGCGCTGCTGCGCGTGGCGCCGCTGCCGGCAGAGGAAGAGGTGCACCGGCTGATCGACGAATGGTTCGTCGGCGAAAGCCTGGCCACCGCCCATGTGCTGGAACGCGGCGGCGTGATCGCGGGCGATTTCCGCATCGATCCGGCCGGGCACATGCGCTTTGCCGTCTTCACCGATCCCAGCATCGGCGCCCATCGCATCGGTCGGCTGGTCCAGCGCCTCTGCGAGGTCGAGACCTACAAGGCGATGTCGATGCTGGGCCTCGCGCGGGTGCGCGACATGGGCCCGGAACTGTCGCGCATCGACGTCGAGCTGACCGAGCTGATCGCCGCCATGCGCGAGGCCGCGACGAAGCCCGAGGTCACGCTGGCCTCGCTGCTGTCGGTTTCGGCGGAGGTCGAGAACCACGCCGCCCAGGCGGCCTACCGGCTGGCCGCCACCAAGGCCTATGCCGCCATCGTGCATGAACGGGTCAACATGCTGCGCGAGGAACGTTTCCGGGGTCGCCAGACCTTCGGAGAGTTCATGATGCGCCGCTACGAGCCCGCGATGCGCACGGTCGTGGCCGCCGAGGCCCGCCTGCAGGCCATGTCGGACCGCGCGATCCGCGCCGGTGAACTGCTGCGTACCCGCGTCGATGTCGAACGCAGCGCGCAGAACCAGGCGGTTCTGGCCTCGATGGACCGGCGCGCGGATCTGCAACTGCGGCTTCAGGAGACGGTCGAGGGGCTCTCGGTGGTGGCGATCAGCTATTATGCCGTGTCGCTGGCGGGCTACCTGACCTACCCGGTGGCCGAGGCGCTGCATGTCTCGAAGGGCCTGCTGCTGGCCTGCCTGACGCCCCTCGTGGTGGCGGGCGTGTGGTGGATGGTGCGCCGGATCAAGGCGCGGGTGCACTGATCCGGCAGGCGGCGGCGGGCCTAGTTCCCGCCGCTGTCCTCCGTGCCGTCTAGGCCGGCGGCCTTGTCGAAGGCCACGATAAGCCGGTCCTGGCCCTCTTTCTGAAGGGCGGCGGTGGCGTCTCGGACCCGGGCCATGGCGGCCTCGACCCGGGCGCGGTCATAGGGCCGGTCCGCAGCGGCGGCAAACATCTCCGAACGGGCCTGGCCCAGGGCCTCCAGACCGTCCCGTAAGGCTTCCGGATCGCGCCTCATCTCGGAAAAGACGGCGGCGCGGGTGTGATCATCGAAGACCGAGCTGAGCCCGCCGCTTTCCCCGTTCAGCATGTTGCGCAGGGTATTCAGCCGCATCAGCACGCCGACGCTGGCAGCATTGAGCAGCAGCGAGACGCCCAGCACGCCCCAGATCAGGATCATGCCGCGCCGTTTCATCGCGAGATCCCCGCGAAGTTCAGCAGGCTGTTCAGGCCCGCATCGCCGAACGGGTCGCCCATGGCCAGGGCCAGAACGGCAGTGTCGGGCCCCGAGGCGCCCATCGGCCAGCCGGCGATCGCCAGCGGCGTTGCCACCAGCAGCATGGCGAATCCGGCCCCCAGCACGCGCGGCGAGGGCAGGGCGATCCAGCGCGGCAGGCGGGCCTCGCGCCGGGGGGCATGATGGCGGCGGACCTGCCGCAGCACGGCGGCGGTGGTCACCCGGGGCGGCGGCCCCGCGCCATCCTGGCGGGCCAGCCTGGCCAGCAGGGGCTCCAGCGGATCGTGGTCATGGCGCTCGCTCATCCGGTCATCCTTTCCTTCCATCTTCGGGCGTGATCCCGAGTTTCGCCCGCAGGCGCCTGCGCGCCCGCACCAGCAACTGTTCCACCGCGCCGGGGCTGGTGCCCATGGCGCCGGCGATCTCCTCGTTGGCCAGACCGCCCGCCACGCTCAGCATCAGCGCCATGCGCTGGCGCTCGGGCAGGGCGGCGATCTGCGGCTTCAGCCGGTCCAGCTCCTGCCGGCCGGCCAGGCTGCGCAGGGCATCGGGGGCCTCGTCCTCGGGTTCCGGCATCTCGGGGGTCAGCCCGAAGAAGCGGCGCAGGCGCTGGCGCCGCCAGGTGTCGGTACACAGGTTCGTCGCGATCCGGTAGAGCCAGGGCCGCCCCGGACCGCGATCAGGGTCATAGCTGTGCGCCGTGGTCCAGACCCGCAGGAAGACCTCCTGCACCAGATCCTCGGCGTGGTGGGCATCGTTCAGGTAGCGCCGCGCCAGCGCGCGGATGCCATGCCCATGGCGCGTGATCAGCAGCGCCAACGCCCCCTCGTCCCGCTCCGCGATGCGGGCCAGCAGCTCGCCATCGGGCAGGTCTGCCTCCCCAGGCAGGGGGGCGGGCGGGACGGGGTGGACGGGTCTCATCAGCGGTTGACGGTGATCTTGCGTTGCTTCGTCGTGGTGGTGCCACCATAGCCGGTCCGGTCGACCGTGGTGCCGTTTTCATTGGTCACCCGGGTGCGGCTCTTGCTGGCGGTCTGGCCGTCGGCGGTGGTGGCGGTGGTGTTGCGCTGGCAGGTCGCCTGGCCGGCGCCGCGGATGCAGTCGCGGCTGCTTTCGACGCTGCCGCCGTTGCCGCCCGTCACGGTCACCGACTGGGCCTGGGCCGAACCGGCGATCAGCAGGCCGGAGAGGAGGGCGGGAAGAAGAAACTTGGTCATGGATCTGTCCTTTCTGAAAAACATGCCGCGCGGGGCGGTTACTTGTTATGGGCGGCGCGGAACGCCTCGGCCTCGGCGGGCGAAAGGCCGCCGCTGTTGTCGGTGTCGGCCTCGGCGAACCAGGCGCCGGGGGCGGTGAATTCCGCCTGGCTGATGCGACCGTCCTGGTTGGTGTCCACCGCCTCGGCCATCAGCGCGCCCATCGGCCCGGCGTTGCTCATGATCTTGGCGGCGCGGCGGTTCAGCGCCTCAAGTTCCGAGCGGTCGATGAAACCGTCACCGTTGCGGTCGAGCCGGGCGAAGATCTCGGCCTTGCGGGCCGAAATCTCGGAGGTGCTCAGCTCTCCGTCGCCATTGGTGTCGGTTTTGGCGAAGCCGCGCCCCTGGGCCTGGGCCGAGGCCCCCGACAGAAGCGCCAGGGCGGCCAGCGGGAACAGAAGGTGTCTTGTGCGGATCATCGTGTCTCTCCGTCGTGGTGTACGGCTAGATACGGGGCGGGGGCGGACCTCCTACGCGCAAAAACGCGGGCAGCAGGGGCCGGATCGGGGCCTTGCGGGGGGCGGGCATTTGACATTGCCGCGACGCCCTCGCTAGCGTTCCGGGACCAATCCGGCCCTGCCACGGGCGGGCCTGCCATCTGAGAAGGGAAGACCATGCCGATCAAGAACCGCTTCGCCGAACTGCACGCCGAGATCACCGGCTGGCGGCGCGATCTGCACGCCCATCCGGAGATCCTCTACGAGGTGCACCGCACCGCCGGGCTGGTCGCCGAGAAGCTGCGTGAATTCGGTTGCGACGAGGTGGTCGAGGGGCTGGGGCGCACCGGCGTCGTCGGGGTGATCCGCGGCCGCAGCACCGGCTCGGGCAAGGTGATGGGGCTGCGCGCCGACATGGACGCGCTGCCGATCCTTGAGGAAACCGGGGTCGACTATGCCTCGAAGACGCCCGGCGCGATGCATGCCTGCGGCCATGACGGCCATACCGCGATGCTGCTGGGGGCGGCGAAATACCTGGCCGAGACGCGCAATTTCGACGGCACGGCGGTGATCATCTTCCAGCCCGCCGAAGAGGGTGGCGGCGGTGGTCGCGAGATGTGCGAGGACGGGCTGATGGAGCGTTTCGGCATCCAGGAGGTCTATGGGATGCACAACTGGCCGGGCGTGCCGCTGGGCCAGTTCGCGATCCGTCCGGGCGCCTTCTTCGCCTCGACCGACCAGTTCGAGATCACCGTGAAGGGCCATGGCGGCCATGCCGCCAAGCCGCACCTGGCCGCCGACCCGGTGGTTGCCACCGGCCAGCTGGTTGTCGCGCTGCAAAGCATCGCCAGCCGCAATGCCGATCCGGTGGCGCAGGTCGTGGTCTCGGTCACCTCGGTGGAAAGCTCTTCCAAGGCCTTCAACGTGATCCCCGGCTCGGTGACGCTGCGCGGCACGATCCGCACCATGAGCGAGGAAAGCCGCGCCATGGCCGAGACCCGGCTGAAGGCCATCGGAGAGACGGTGCCGGCGGCGATGGGCTGCGAGGGGCTGGTGCGCTGGCTGCCGGGCTACCCGACGATGGTGAACTCCGAAGCGGAGACGGACTTCGCAGCAGAGGTGGCGCGCAGGGTGTCGGGCGATTGTGCCCCGGCAGAGATGACCATGGGTGGCGAGGATTTCGCCTACATGCTTCAGGAGCGTCCCGGCGCCTATATCCTGGTCGGCAATGGCGACAGCGCCGAGGTGCACAACCCGGCCTACAATTTCGACGACGAGGCGATCCCGGCGGGCTGTTCCTACTGGGCGGAGCTGGTCGAGCAGGGCATGCCGGCGGCCTGATGGCGGGCGCCTCCGGCGGCTGTATTTGGGAAAGATGAAACGGGGGCGCGGGGATCTTCGCGCCTCCGGCGGGCATATTTTTGGAAAGATGAAAGCTCAGGGCGCGGCGAGCAGGTCGCGGTAGAGCGCGACGAGGGCGGCGGCCTCCTGTTCGATGCGGCAATGCGCCTCGACATGGGCGCGGGCGGCCATTGCGAAGCTGGCGCGTTTTTCGGGATTGTCGAGCAGGTCGGCGGTGGCTTCGGTCAGGGCATCGAGGTCTTCGATGTCGACGATATGGCCGGCCTTGCCGTCGGGGATGAAATCCTCGAAGGCGCCGGCGCGGGTGGCGACCACCGGCACGGCGCAGGCCATCGCCTCCATCGGGGTCAGGCCGAAGCCTTCCCAGCGTTGCGGCGCGATATAGAGATCGAGGGCGCGGAACCAGCGCGAGATGTCCCAGTGCGGATCTTCGGGCAGGAACAGGAAGCGATCCGACAGGCCTGCCTTTTCGACCGTGGATTTCAGCCCTTCGTGATAGGCCTTGTGGGCCTCGGTCACGCCGCCCATCATCACCGCGACGACATCGGGGCGGGTGGGCATCAGCCGCAGCATCGCCTCGGTGAAGAGGTCATTGCCCTTCTGGGGCCGGATGCGGCCGAAGCAGCCGACCAGGATCTTGTCCTGCGGCAGGTTCAGCTCTGCCCGCAGGGGGGCCTTGTCTTCCGCGGGGCGGAAGAGATCGGCGTCGATGCCGTGATGGATGACGCGGGAGGGGACCTCAAGGAAGCTGGCGGAGCGGGCGGAGGTGGCGACCACCGCGTCCATCTGCCGGATCATCCACTTGGTGAAGCCCTTGTGATCGCGCTGCGCGGCAGAGGTGAAGACCAGCTTCAGATCCTTGCCCAGCAGGCGCTTCAGGGCGATGCCCGCCAGCATCTCGTTGTTGCGGCGCGCGTGCCAGACCCGGCGGCGTTTCGAGAGGCCCGGCAGCGCCGAGGTCGGGATCTGCGGCACACCTTCGGGCACCGCGGGGCCGCAGGCGGCAATCGCGATGTCGCGCGCCTGGAGCGGCACCAGCCGGTAGACCGTGGAGGTCACGCCGGACATGCGCTTCTTGAAGTTCGGGGCGATCACGTCGAGCGTCTTGGGGTCGGTCATCGGGGCCTCCTGTCTGCGCCTTCGGGCTTACACCGGGGGGACGGGCGCGGGAAGGGGCAGGGCCAGGTCCCGGGCAAGAGCGCGCGCAAGGTCATCAAGGGCGCTGCGGCTGCCCTCGGCCAGGGTGCGGGCGCTCTCGCCCATGGCCTGGCGGGCGGCCTCATCGTGCAGCAGGCGGTTAAGGGCACGGGCCAGCGCCGGGGCATCGGCGGTGGTTTCGGCGGCACCGGCGGCGTCGAACTGCGCGTAGGTTTCCGTGAAATTGGCGAAATGCGGGCCGTGCAGGATCGGCGTGCCGAAGAGCGCGGGCTCCCACGGGGTATGGCCGCCGGCGGGGCCGAAGCTGCCGGCCAGGAAGATCAGCGGCGCAAGCGCGTACCAGAGGCCGGTTTCGCCCATCGTGTCAGCCAGATAGACCTCGGCCTCCTCTGGGGCCTCGCCCAGCGAGCGCTGGCGCAGCGACAGGTCGCGGGCCTCGATCAGGGCACGGATTTCGGGCGCGCGGGCCGGGTGGCGGGGCACCAGGATCAGCCGCAGGCCGGGGATCGTTTCGCGGGCCTGCAGGTGGGCGTCGAGCACCGCCTCCTCCTCGCCCTCGTGGGTCGAGACGGCGGCCCAGAAGGGGCCGGGGAAGGCGGCGCGCATCTGTTCAAGCCGGGCCGGGTCCACCGGGGGCGGCAGGATCATCGCCTTGAGGTTCGGCCCCGCGTGCAGCCGCGCGGGATCGGCGCCAAGGGCGGCCAGCCCGTCGAAGGTGGCGCGGTCCTGGGTGTGGATGCGGGTGAAACGGCTCAGCAGGAAGCGGAAGGTGTCGCCGAAGCGGCCCCAGTTCTTCAGCGTGGTCTTCGACATCCGCGCGTTGATCAGCGCCAGGGGAATGCCGCGTTCGCCGCTTTTCACCAGCATCTGCGGCCAGATCTCGCTTTCCACGAAGATCGCGGCATCGGGGCGCCAGTGGTTCAGGAAGCGCTTCAGCGGGGCGGCGGCATCGAGCGGGGCGAACTGGTGCAGGGCGCGGGCGGGCAGGCGGGTGGCCAGCACCCTGGCCGAGGTCGCGGTGCCCGAGGTCACCAGCACCGAAAGCGTCGGGGACAGCGCCAGAAGGCGGTCGATCAGCGCCAGCGCCGAGACGCTTTCGCCGACGCTGGCGGCATGGACCCAGAGCAGCGGCCCTTCCGGGCGCGGCGCGGAGGCATGGCCGCTGCGTTCGCGGGCGCGGGCAGCGGGCAGGCCTTCGGCCTCGATCTTGGCGGCGACGCGGCGGCGCAGCGCCGGGGCCAGCGCGTTCGAGACGAGGCAGTAGAACAGGTAGAAGGGCGTCGCGCCCGGGGTCGTCGTCATCCGCCGGTATGGCTCATGTGGCGGGAGACCTGACCATCGGCGCGCTGGCGCGAATAGTCGAAATCATGGCCCTGGGGCTTCAGGCCGATGGCGGCGCGGATCGCGGCCTCCAGCGGCGCATCGTCCTTGGGGTGATTGCGCAGGGCCGGGCGCAGATCTGCCATGTCTTCCTGCCCGAGGCACATGTAAAGTTCGCCCGTGCAGGTCATGCGCACGCGGTTGCAGCTTTCGCAGAAATTATGGCTGAGGGGCGTGATGAAGCCGATCTTCTGGCTGCTTTCCTCAAGCCGCACGTAGCGCGCGGGGCCGCCGGTGCTTTCGGGCAGGTCGCGCAGGGTGAACTGCTGCGCCAGCCGGGCACGCACGTCCTTCAGGGACCAGTACTGGCCCACCCGGTCCTCGTTGCCCAGATCGCCCATCGGCATGACCTCGATCCAGGTCAGGTCCATGTCGCGTTCGGCGCAGAACTGCGCGAGGCTGAACAGCTCGTCCTCGTTGAAACCTTTCAGCGCGACGGCGTTGATCTTGATCTTCAGGCCGGCGGCCTGTGCCGCATCAAGGCCCCGCAGCACCTGCGGCAGGCGGCCCCAGCGGGTGACGCGGGCGAACTTCTCTTCGTCCAGCGTATCGAGAGAGACATTGATGCGCCGCACCCCCGCCGCGAACAGATCCTTCGCGAAACGTTCCAGCTGGCTGCCGTTGGTGGTCAGCGTCAGCTCCTTCAGGGCGCCGCTGTCCAGGTGCCGGGACATGGCGTTGAAGAAGGTCAGGATATCGCGGCGCACCAGCGGTTCGCCCCCGGTGATGCGCAGCTTCTCCACCCCCATGCGCACGAAGGTCGAGCACATGCGGTCCAGCTCTTCCAGCGTCAGAAGGTCCTTCTTCGGCAGGAAGGTCATGTTCTCGGCCATGCAGTAGACGCAGCGGAAGTCGCAGCGGTCTGTGACCGACACGCGCAGATAGCTGATGGCACGCTGGAAGGGATCTATGAGCGGGGCAGTCATGGTCTGAAGGTAAGCTGCGGGGGCGGTCGGAACAAGCACCCTTTGGTATGTGCCCTACAGGTACTTGCCGGCTTCCTTGCGGGCAAAGCCCTTCAATTGGGCGCCATGGGCCGCCAGGAAGGCGCTTGCGCGGGCGGGGTCGTGTTTCGACAGGTCGCGGATCCACCAGGCGACGGCCTTCTGGATGAACCAGGCGCGGTCCTCGACATATCCGGCGGCCCAGCCCAGCACGCGGTCGCGGGCGGCGGCCTCTTCGGCATTGGGGTGGTTGGATTTCGTCAGCCCCAGTGTGATCACAAGCGCCGCGCGCTTCGTCCAGAGGTGGTCGGACGTGGTCCATGCCTCGATCTCGTCCAGGCGCGAGAGGTCCGCCATGACGCGTTTCTGCCCGGCGATGCAGGCGTGATCGGCAATCGCCCAGGCGTCGAAATCGGGCACCCAGGCGCAGATCATAGCCCAGACGGCGGCATCGTCGGGGCGAATGCGGGCCTGGGTCAGCAGCTTGGCGGCGGCGATGCGGGCCTCGTGGATGTCGGTCTCCCACAGGGCCTGCGCCAGGCTCAGGCGCTCGTCCAGCGGCAGGGAGCGGCGCCAGTCCGTTGCCAGGTCGTTGATCGCCGGGTTGGGCGTGCCCAGATAGCTGCGCGCCGCCTTGTGATAGGCGGCGACACCTTCGATCCGGTCGGGCTCGGCGGCGGCGGTCAGGGCGCCGAGGGCGGCTTCTAGGTCCATGGGGCTCTCCGGGGCTTGGTCGCCCCAGCCCTTACTCTACCGTGACCGACTTGGCGAGGTTGCGTGGCTGGTCGACATCGGTGCCCTTGGCGACGGCGGTGTGATAGGCCATGAGCTGCGCCGGCAGGGCGTAAAGGATCGGGGACAGCACCGGATCGACGCGCGGCATCTCGATCGCGCGCCAGATGCCTTCGCCTGCCTCCTCCAGCCCCTTGCTGTCCGAGATCAGCAGGACGCGGCCACCGCGCGCCATGACCTCCTGCATGTTCGAGACGGTCTTGTCGAACAGCCCGTCGCGCGGCGCCATGACGACCACGGGGACATGCTTGTCGATCAGCGCGATGGGGCCGTGCTTCAGCTCGCCAGAGGCATAGGCCTCGGCGTGGATATAGCTGATTTCCTTCATCTTCAGCGCGCCTTCCAGCGCCAGCGGGTACATGACGCCCCGGCCCAGGAACAGGATGTCCTGCGCCTCTGCCAGTTGCAGCGACAGGGTTTCGGCAACCGCGTTGCGATCCAGCGCGCCGCCGAAGACCGAGGGCAGGGCGCGCAGCGCGCTGACGAGCGACTGGTAGCGCTCCGCGTCAAGGGTGCCCTTCTGGCGCGCGGCTTCCAGCGCCAGCACCAGCAGCACCGTCAGCTGGCAGGAGAACGCCTTGGTCGAGGCGACGCCGATCTCGGTCCCCGCCAGGATCGGCAGGGCGATGTCGCTTTCCCGCGCGATGGAGCTTTCCGGCGCATTGACCACCGAGACGATCTTTTCCGCCTTGCCCGTGCAGTAGCGCAGCGCGGCCAGGGTATCGGCGGTCTCGCCCGATTGGGAGACGAACAGGGCCACGGTGCCGGGGGTGATCGGCGGCTCGCGGTAGCGGAACTCCGAGGCCACGTCGACCTCGACCGGGATGCGGGCCAGCTGCTCGAACCAGTATTTCGCGGTCAGGCAGGCGTAGTAGGCGGTGCCGCAGGCGACCATGACCAGCCGGTCGATCTTCGTGAAATCAAGGCCCTCTCCGGGCAGGGTGATGGTCGCGCCGCTTTCGCCCAGGTAATGCTTGATCGCATCGCCGATGACCTGCGGCTGCTCGGCGATCTCCTTGGCCATGAAGTGCTTGTGGCCGGCCTTGTCGACGCGGGCATTGTCCAGCGTCACCACCTTCACGGGGCGGTTCACCAGCCGGTCGGCCTTGTCGAAGATCTGCACGCTTTCGCGGGTGACGACGGCCCAGTCGCCCTCTTCCAGATAGACCACGCGGTCGGTCAGCGGCGCCAGCGCCAGCGCGTCCGATCCCACGTAGTTCTCGCCCTCCCCCAGCCCCACGGCCAGAGGAGAGCCCTTGCGGGCGGCGATCATCAGGTCGTTTTCACCCTCGAAAAGGAAGAGCAGCGCGAAGGCGCCTTCCAGCTTGTGCAGGCAGGTGCGCACCGCCTCGACCGGGGTCATCCCGTCCGAGAGATAGGCGGCGGTCAGCATCGCCACGACCTCGGTATCGGTGTCCGACACGGCGGTGATGCCGCGGTCCTTCAGCTCTCCGCGCAGCTCGCGGAAGTTCTCGATGATGCCGTTGTGGACCACGGCGACGGGGCCCGAGCGATGCGGGTGGGCGTTCTTCTCGGTCGGTTCGCCATGGGTGGCCCAGCGGGTGTGGCCGATCCCGGACTTGCCGGCCAGCGGATTGTGCACCAGCACATCCGAGAGGTTCACCAGCTTGCCGACGGCGCGGCGGCGGTCCAGCGCGCCGTCGTTCACCGTGGCGATCCCGGCGGAATCATAGCCGCGATATTCCAGACGCTTCAGCGCCTCGACAAGGAAGGGGGCCGCTTCGTGCTTGCCCAGATAGCCGATGATTCCGCACATGTGCCTGGTCCTACTCTGCCTTTTGCGCCTTCTTCGAGCGCAGGTATTCCATCAGCTTGCGGGCCATGCCCGGTTTCGTCACCTGCCGCGCCCGCCCGATGGCCATGGCGCCCGCCTCCACGTCCGAGGTGATGACCGAGCCCGAGCCCGTCATCGCCTCGTCCCCGATCGTCACCGGCGCCACCAGCATGGTGTTGGAGCCGATGAAGGCCCGCGCGCCGATTTCGGTGCGGTGCTTGAGGACGCCGTCATAGTTGCAGGTGATGGTGCCTGCGCCGATGTTGGTCGCCTCGCCCACATGGGCGTCCCCGATATAGGAAAGGTGGTTGATCTTTGCACCCTGGTCGATGGAGGAGGCCTTCACCTCGACGAAGTTGCCGATATGGACCTCCTCGGCCAGCTCGGCGCCGGGGCGCAGGCGGGCATAGGGGCCGATCAGGCCGCCACGGCTGACATGGCAGCCCTCCAGATGGCTGAAGGCGCGGATGCGGCAGCCGCTTTCGATGGTGACATCGGGGCCGAAGACCACGTTGGGCTCGATCACCGTGTCGCGACCGATCACCGTGTCATGGGCGAACTGCACGGTTTCGGGGGCGACCAGCGTGACGCCGTTCTCCATCGCCTCGGCGCGGGCGCGGGCCTGGAATTCCGCCTCGGCGCGGGCCAGCTCTTGGCGCGAGTTCACGCCCATCGTCTCTTCTTCGGGGCAGGTGACAGCCCCGGCGGACAGCCCGGCCTCCTGCGCCAGCGCGATGACGTCGGTCAGGTAGTATTCCCCGGCGGCATTGTCGTTGCCGACCTTGGCGACCAGATCGAACAGCACCTTGCGGTCGGCACAGAGCACGCCGGAATTGCAAAGCGTGATCGCGCGCTCTTCCTCGGTGGCGTCCTTGAATTCGACGATGCGCTCCAGCGCCTCGCCGTCCATCACCAGACGCCCGTAGCGGCCCGGATCGGCGGCCTCGAAGCCCAGCACCACCACGTCGTGACGGTCGCGCGCGGCCTTCATCGCCGCCAGGGTTTCCGAGCGGATGAAGGGCGTGTCGCCGTAAAGCACGATCACGTCGCCCTCGAACTGCGCCAGCAGGGCGCTGGCCTTGCCGACGGCATGGGCGGTGCCGTTCTGCTCGGCCTGGATGACGATGCGGGCGCCCTCGAAACTGTCGGCTGCCGCCTCCGAGACCTGCTTGGCGCCATGGCCCGCGACCACGATCACCTCCTCGGGCTCCAGCGACAGACCCGAGGCGATGGCATGGTGCAGCATGGGGGCGCCGGCGATCTCGTGCAGGACCTTGGGCAGGTCGGAATTCATTCGCGTGCCCATGCCGGCGGCCAGAACAATCAGCGCGGTACTCATGACAACCTCGTCATCTTTTTGTTTTCTCGCGCTTTCTGAACAGATGCGGGAAAGGGTGAAAGGGCATTGTGTCTTTTTCCGGGCCGTTTTAATCGGATGTGACCCCGGCGCAAGTCCACGCGCCGGAACGTCGGATCAACTTGGGTTTCGGGGCGCAACATGTCCCGCGGATTTTCGCCGATAGGATGAATCATGCGTAGTGTTGTCTTTGATCTGGATGGAACGCTGGCCGATACAAGTGGCGATCTGCTGGAGGCCGCGAATGCCTGCTTCCGCGAGATCGGCGCGGGGGATGTGCTGACGGCGGCGGATGCCGGCACCGCGCTGCGCGGTGGGCGCGCGATGCTGACGCTCGGGTTTTCCCGGCTCGGCCGCGCGGCGGATCAGTCCGAGATCGACCGCCTCTATCCGGTGCTGCTGAAGGCCTATGAGCGTGACATCGCCCGCCACACCGTGCTGTTTCCCGGCGCGATGGAGGCGGTCGGCGCGCTGAAGGACGCCGGCCATCCGGTCGCCATCTGCACCAACAAGCCCGAGGGGCTGGCGCGGATGCTTCTGGAGGAGCTGGGCGTGCTGGGCGATTTCGCGGCGCTGGTCGGGGCCGATACCCTGCCGGTGAAGAAACCCGACCCGGCGCCGCTGCGCGAGGCGGTGCGCCTGGCGGGGGGCGATCCGGCCTATGCCTGCCTGGTGGGCGACAGCGACACCGACCGCAACACCGCGCGCGCTGCCGGCGTGCCCTCGATCCTGGTGACCTTCGGGCCTTCGGGCGCCGACATGGCCGCGCTGGAGCCCGAGGTGCTGCTGGAGGATTACGACATGCTGCCCTGCGTGGTGGCCGGCCTCGGCCCCCGCATCGGCTGAGGGGCCGCCCTTGCGCGCCGGGCGCTTGACGGGCCGGGCCGGGCGGGACGTTATGGGGCCGCGCCGTTCCGGCGTGAAGGACAGCCCATGCGCGACGTATTCACCGGCAGCTTCACCCAGCAGGAGCCCATCCCCGAGGACGCCATCGAGGCCGCCGTCGCGGTGCTGCGCCATGGCCGGCTGCACCGCTACAACACCCTGCCCGGAGAAGCCGGAGAGGTGGCTGAGCTGGAGCGCGAATTCGCCGCGCTGACCGGTGCGCGCTTTGCGCTGGCCATCGCCTCGGGCGGTCATGCGATCTCGACCGCGCTCAGGGCGGCGGGGGTGGGGCCGGCCGATCCGGTGCTGACCAATGTCTTCACGCTGGCCCCGGTGCCCGGCGCCATTGCCGCCGTCGGCGGCGTGCCGGTCTACGTCGGCGTCACCGAGGGGCTGGTGATCGACCTTGACGATCTGGCGGTCAAGCTGCCCCGCGCGAAGGTTCTGCTGCTGTCGCACATGCGCGGGCACCTGTGCGACATGGACCGGCTGATGGCGCTTTGCGATGCTGCCGGCGTCCGGGTGATCGAGGATTGCGCCCATACCATGGGGGCGGCCTGGAACGGCACGCCCAGCGGACGGCACGGGCTGGCGGGGTGCTTTTCCACCCAGACCTACAAGCATGTGAACTCGGGCGAGGGCGGGTTTCTCATCACCGATGACGAGGATCTGGCGGCCCGCGCGATCATGCTCTCGGGCAGCTACATGCTCTATGATCGTCACCTCGCGGCGCCGGGGGCAGAGGTCTTCGAACAGGTGAAATACGACACCCCCAATATCTCGGGGCGGATGGACAACCTGCGCGCGGCGATCCTGCGGCCCCAGCTGCGCCGCCTTGAAGCGCAATGCGCCGCCTGGAACGCCCGCTACCGGGTGGTCGAGGCCGGCATTGCGGGCACGCCGGGTCTTGCGACCATCCCGCGCCCGGAGCAGGAACGTTACGTCGGCTCTTCCATCCAGTTCCTGCTGCCGGATTGGTCCGAGGATGACATTGCCGAGGTGCTGCACCGCTGCGCCGCCCGGGGGGTGGAGCTGAAATGGTTCGGTGAGGCCGAGCCGCGCGGCTTCACCTCGCGCTATGACAGCTGGCGCTATGCCCCCGCGCAGCGCCTGCCCGAAAGCGACCGCATCCTGAGGGGGCTGATCGACATGCGCCTGCCGCTGACGTTCACCCTTGAGGACTGCGCCCTGATCGCCCGGATCATCCGGGCCGAGGTCGGCGCGGTCTGGCAGGCGCGGGCATGATCGCGGTCCGGGAGGGCGACATCACCACCTTCGCGGTGGATGCCATCGTGAATGCCGCGAACAGCTCTCTGCTGGGCGGGGGCGGGGTGGATGGCGCCATTCACCGCGCCGCCGGGCCGGGGCTCTTGGCGGAATGCCGGACCCTGGGCGGCTGCCCGACCGGAGAGGCCCGCCTGAGCGGCGCCTACGACCTGCCGGCGCGCCACGTGATCCACACCGTCGGGCCGGTCTGGCAGGGCGGCACAAGGGGCGAGCCCGCGCTGCTGGCCGCCTGCTACCGCAACGCCTTCCGCCTGGCGTACGAGGCGGGGGATCGCAGCATTGCCTTCCCCGCGATCTCGACCGGGGTCTATCGCTACCCGGCGCCAGAGGCCGCCGCGATTGCGGTGGCGACCCTGCGCGAGGCCCTGAAGGGATGCCCGGACATGGAGGTGACGCTGGCCGCCTTCGATGCCTCCCAGGCGGCGCTGCTGCGGGCGGTGCTTGGTTCCTGACGGGCGGTTCCCCGCCCGGGGTGACGCAGCGTGCGTCCCGGGCCGCTTGCCGCCGTCGCTCCGACAGGCCATGCTTGGGGCATGATCATCGAACCCGCGTGCGTCCGCCCCGCCTCTCCCGTGGTTTTCCCGCTCTCCGGCCCGGAGGAGCGCCCATGATCACCCTGCATCACTGTGCCGGCAGCCGTTCCATGCGGATCCTGTGGCTGCTGAATGAGCTGGACGTGCCCTTCGAAGTGGTCATCCATCCCCTGGACGAGATGCTGCAGACGCCCGAGCTGCGGGTCTATTCCCCGGTCGGGCTGGTGCCCGCGCTGCAGGTTGACGGCGAGAACTACTTCGAGAGCCTGGCGATCCTGCAGATCCTCTGCGAGCGGTTCCGCAACCAGGCGCTGGGCCGCTTCGAGGGCGATTTCGACCGTCCCGACTGGCTGGTCTGGGTGCAGTTCTCGGAAACGCTGACGCAATATGTCGACACGCTGTGCTTCCAGCGGCTGCGGCTGGAAGAGGCGGCGCGTTCGGCGCCGGTCATAGCCCATGCGCTGGCCGGGCTGCGGCGCTGTTTCGAGGCGATCGAGGGGCGGCTGTCCACGCCGGTGGAAAACCGTGCCTATCTTCTGACCTCGGGCTTTTCGGCGGCCGATATCGCGGTGGGGCAGGCCGTCTGGATGGGCTGCCACTTCCTGACGCTGGACGATTTCCCCGAAACCCGGGCCTGGTTCGAGGCGATCACCGCCCGTGCGGGCTTTGATGCCTGCCGTCCGGAACCGGGCACCGGCCAGTTTCCGGAGCCGTTTTACACGCTTGGGTTGCCTTCCGAAGCGTCCGAAGTCGCCTGATTTTACTGGGCTTCCCGGAGGTCTGCGGGAAAATTTTCTTCTTTGGGAGCGTTCCCAACGTCAGGGGCGTGCGCAGGCTGTGCGGCGTAACGTCGCAGACGGTTCCATCCTGCGGCATTTTGACAGGCCAGGGCGCGCAGCGATTCCCGACTTTGTTCCTGACCATTTCAGTCAGGTTAGAACCTTGCTGCGGCAATGCGGCATCAGGGATGTATTTTTTAAATAACTTACTGAAAAGATTACCTTTACAACCTTGGCGAAGACGCCCGATACGGTGTTGAAATCGTCGTGCCTCGGTTGACCCTGCCGGAGGGCCAGAGTAAACCCGGAACAGCCCTGCGGGGCCCCTCCGGACCCCGCCGCCCATGAAAGGAGCCATTCGTGGAAGAGATGCTGCGGGAATATCTTCCCATCCTCATCTTTCTGGCAGTCGCAGTTGCCCTGGGTCTGTTCTTTATCCTCTCCGCTCTGCTGATCGCCGTTCGCAACCCGGATCCGGAAAAGGTCAGTGCCTACGAATGCGGGTTCAACGCCTTCGACGATGCGCGGATGAAATTCGACGTCCGGTTCTACCTGGTCTCGATCCTGTTCATCATCTTCGATCTTGAAATCGCGATGCTGTTCCCCTGGGCGGTCGCCTTCAAGGATCTCTCGATGACGGGCTTCTGGTCGATGATGGTCTTCCTGGCCGTGCTGACCGTGGGCTTTCTCTATGAATGGAAGAAGGGAGCGCTGGAATGGGAGTGATGGCAGGATCCAATACCGCGGGTGCCGACCGTGAGGTCGCCACCCAGGCCCTGAACCGGGAGCTTCAGGACAAGGGGTTCCTGCTGACCACCAGCGAAGACCTGATCACCTGGGCGCGCACCGGCTCTCTGCACTGGATGACCTTCGGCCTGGCCTGCTGCGCGGTCGAGATGATGCATACCTCGATGCCGCATTACGATGCGGAACGGTATGGCATCGCGCCGCGCGCCTCGCCGCGCCAGTCCGACGTGATGATCGTCGCGGGCACGCTGACCAACAAGATGGCCCCCGCGCTGCGCAAGGTCTACGATCAGATGCCCGAGCCCCGCTACGTGATCTCGATGGGCTCCTGCGCGAACGGGGGAGGGTACTACCACTACAGCTATTCCGTGGTGCGCGGCTGCGACCGGATCGTTCCCGTCGACATCTACGTCCCCGGCTGCCCGCCCACCGCAGAGGCGCTGCTGTACGGCATCCTGCAACTGGCGCGGAAGATCCGCCGCACCGGCACACTGGTCCGCTGAGGAGACGGCCCGATGAGCGAAGCCCTGAAAGAACTCGGCGCCTATATCGAATCGAAGCACCCCGAAGCCGTCTCGGGCTGGGAGGTCGCCTTCGGTGAGCTGACGCTGGACGTGACGCCCTCGGCCCTGGTGGCCTTCGTGGAATTCCTGCGCGTGGATCCGTCCTGCCGCTTCTCCAGCCTGGTCGACATCACCGCCATCGACTGGCCGGAGCGCCCCAGGCGCTTTGACGTGATCTACCACTTCCTGTCGATGTACCAGAACCAGCGCATCCGCCTGCGCGCCGCGATCCGCGAAGACGAGATGGTGCCCTCGATCACCTCCGTCCACCCCTCGGCCAACTGGTTCGAGCGCGAGGTCTTCGACATGTTCGGGATCCTGTTCTCGGGGCACCCGGACCTGCGCCGCCTGCTGACCGACTACGGTTTCCGCGGCCATCCGCTGCGCAAGGACTTCCCGACCTCGGGCTACACCGAGGTCCGCTATGACGAGACCGCCAAGCGCGTCGTCTACGAGCCGATCAAGCTGGTGCAGGAATACCGCCAGTTCGACTTCATGTCGCCCTGGGAGGGCGCCGAGTACATCCTGCCCGGCGACGAGAAGAAAGCGGAGGCGAAATGATGGACGGGTCCAAAGGCTTCGAAGACGCGCTGACCGGCGAACAGAAGATCCGCAACTTCAACATCAACTTCGGGCCCCAGCACCCGGCAGCCCACGGCGTGCTGCGCATGGTGCTGGAACTCGACGGCGAGATCGTCGAGCGTGCCGATCCCCATATCGGCCTGCTGCACCGCGGCACCGAGAAGCTGATGGAAAGCCGCACCTACCTGCAGAACCTGCCGTATTTCGACCGCCTCGATTACGTGGCGCCGATGAATCAGGAACATGCCTGGTGCCTGGCCATCGAACGGCTGACCGGAACCGAGATCACCAAGCGCGCCTCGCTGATCCGGGTGCTGTTCTGCGAGATCGGTCGCGTGCTGAACCACCTGCTGAACGTCACGACCCAGGCCATGGACGTGGGCGCGCTGACGCCGCCGCTCTGGGGCTTCGTCGAACGCGAAAAGCTGGTGATGTTCTACGAACGCGCCTCGGGGGCGCGCTTCCACGCCGCCTATTTCCGCCCCGGCGGCGTCCACCAGGACCTGACCGACAAGCTGATCGACGACATCGAGGAATGGGCGATCGAATTCCCCGCCAAGCTGGATGACATCGACGAGCTGCTGACGGAAAACCGCATCTTCAAGCAGCGCAACGTCAACATCGGTCTGGTGACCGAAGAGGACATCCAGCAGCGCGGCTTCTCGGGCGTGATGGCGCGGGGCACGGGCCTGGCCTGGGACCTGCGGCGCGCCCAGCCCTACGAATGCTACGACGAGTTCGAGTTCCAGATCCCCGTCGGCACCAATGGCGATTGCTATGACCGCTACCTCTGCCGCATGGCCGAGATGCGCGAAAGCACCAAGATCATCCGCCAGGCCCTCGTGAAGCTGCGCGAGACCCCCGGCGACGTTCTGGTGCGCGGCAAGCTGACGCCGCCCAAGCGCAGCGACATGAAGACCTCGATGGAAAGCCTGATCCACCACTTCAAGCTTTACACCGAAGGTTTCCACGTCCCCGAGGGGCAGGTCTATGCCGCCGTCGAAGCGCCGAAGGGCGAATTCGGCGTCTATCTGGTGGCCGATGGCTCCAACAAGCCCTACCGCGCCAAGATCCGCGCTCCGGGGTATCTGCACCTGCAGGCGATGGACCACGTGGCCTCCGGGCACCAGCTGGCCGACGTGGCGGCGATCCTGGGCTCCATGGATATCGTCTTCGGCGAGGTGGACCGCTGATGGCGGCGCCGCGCGCCCGTCTGATCGCGGCCCTTGTCCTGACCGGGGCAGGGGCGCTGTCGGCCTGCACGATGCGCCCGCAGGACGTGAGCGAGGCGCAGGGGCTGGCCTTCGATCAGGCCGTCGCCTCTGTCGGCTGCGAGCTGCGCACCGAGCGCGACTACCTGCCGGTAGAGCTTCAGACCGGGCTGAGCCGCGACCAGGCGATTGCCATGGCGCGCTACCGGATGGCTGCTAAGCAGGCCGTCGGGCTTGAAGGCGGCGGCGTGCGCCTGACCACCGGGGCCTGCGCGCCGAAGTCGTGAAGAATGCGGGACCGGCCCCGTCAATGCCGGAGACCTGAGGCCGCCGAACGGCCACCCGCCCGGGACGCCCGGGCAGAGCGAGGAGCGCCCCCTGGGGGCCTTGTCAGAGACACGAAAGAAGGACGGGACCTGAGCCGATGCTGAGACGCCTGCACCACGAACAGCCCGAGAGCTTCGCCTTCACCGAGGCCAATCTCCAATGGGCCAAGACGCAGATCGCAAAATTCCCCGAAGGCCGTCAGGCCAGCGCCTGCATTTCGCTGCTCTGGCGCGCGCAGGAACAGGAAGGCTGGCTGAGCAAGCCCGCGATCGAGACCGTGGCCCAGATGCTGGACATGGCCTATATCCGCGTGCTCGAGGTGGCGACCTTCTACTTCATGTTCCAGCTTCAGCCGGTTGGCAGCGTGGCGCATATCCAGGTCTGCGGCACCACCACCTGCATGATCTGCGGCGCCGAGGATCTGATCGCCGTCTGCAAGGAGAAGATCGCGCCGAAGGCGATGACGCTCTCTGCCGATGGCAAGTTCTCCTGGGAAGAGGTGGAGTGCCTGGGCGCCTGCACCAACGCGCCCATGGCCGCCATCGGCAAGGACTATTACGAAGACCTGACGGTCGAGGGCTTTGCCGCGCTGCTGGACAAGCTGGCCGCCGGTGAGGTGCCGGTGCCGGGGCCCCAGAACGGCCGCTACGCCGCCGAGCCGCTGGGCGGCCCGAAGGTGCTGACCGATTTCGACGCGGCCGAGCGCGCGCCGCACAATGCCAGCGCCCAGCGGGCCGTCGACATCGGCGAGACGATCAAGCGCATCGACGGGACCGAGGTGCCCATCGTCGCGCCCTGGATGCGCTGAGCATCCGTTGACGAGGGGCGTGCCCGAGGGCGGGCGCGGCCAGGGTTAGGAGACCCCGAAGGCAGGTGGCGGAGCCTGCCGGATGAGGAGAGGAGATGACGGGAGACCGTTCCACGCAGATCGCCCGGGCTCGGAAAAGCCGGCAACTGGCGATTGTCATCGCGGTGACGATGCTGGCGTGGATGGGTCTTCAGCTTCTCGGGGGAAAGATGGGGCTGCCGGGTCGGTATGCCTTCCTGTTGGATTTCGCGGCCATCGTCGCCCTTGTCTGGGTGCTGGTGGAGGCGACACGGATCTGGCGCGCGCGCCGGGATGACAAAGGGTAAGACATGCTCCAGGATCAGGACCGTATCTTCACGAACCTCTACGGGATGAAGGACCGCTCCCTGAAAGGCGCGCAGGCGCGCGGCCTTTGGGACAACACCGGCGGCATCCTTGCCAATGGCCGCGACTGGATCATCCAGCAGGTCAAGGACTCGGGCCTGCGGGGCCGGGGCGGCGCGGGCTTCCCGACCGGCCTCAAGTGGTCCTTCATGCCGAAGGAGACCGACGGTCGTCCCTCCTATCTGGTGATCAACGCCGACGAATCCGAGCCCGCGACCTGCAAGGACCGCGAGATCATGCGCCACGACCCCCACCACCTGGTGGAGGGCGCGCTGATCGCCTCCTTCGCGATGGGGGCCCATGCCGCCTACATCTATATCCGCGGCGAATACATCCGCGAACGCGAAGCCCTGCAAACCGCCATCAACGAGGCCTATGATGCCGGCCTGATCGGCGACAATGCCTGCGGGTCGGGCTGGAAGTTCGACCTTTACCTGACCCATGGGGCAGGGGCCTATATCTGCGGCGAGGAAACCGCGCTGCTGGAAAGCCTGGAAGGCAAGAAGGGGATGCCCCGGATGAAGCCGCCCTTCCCGGCGGGCGCGGGCCTCTATGGCTGCCCGACCACGGTGAACAACGTGGAATCTATCTCGGTCGTGCCGACGATCATCCGGCGCGGCGCGGAATGGTTCAGCTCCTTCGGGCGGCCCAACAACGTCGGCACCAAGCTGATGGCGCTGACCGGCCACGTGAACACCCCCTGCGTCTTCGAGGAACAGATGGGCCTTTCGGTCCGCGAGATCATCGAGAAGCACGGCGGCGGCGTGCGCGGCGGCTGGGACAACCTCAAGGCCATCATCCCCGGCGGCGCCTCCTGCCCGGTGCTGCCGAAGGACAAGCTGGAAGACGCGATCTTCGATTTCGACTGGATGCGCGCCAACCAGTCCAGCTTCGGCACCGGCTGCATGATCATCATGGATCAGAACACCGACGTGGTGAAAGCCGTGTGGCGCCTGGCCAAGTTCTTCAAGCATGAGAGCTGCGGCCAGTGCACGCCCTGCCGCGAAGGCACCGGCTGGATGAGCCGCGTCATGGACCGCCTCGTCACGGGCGAGGCCGAGGTCGAGGAAATCGACATGCTGCTGTCGGTGACCAAACAGGTCGAGGGGCACACGATCTGTGCCCTCGGCGACGCGGCCGCCTGGCCGATCCAGGGCCTTGTCCGCCACTTCCGTGGCGAGATCGAGGACCGCATCAAGAAACAGAAGACCGGCCGATCCGCATCCATCCTGATGCCCAAGGCCAGCTGAAGACGGTGACTATCATGACGAAACAAAACGCTCTCCGGGGGCTTGCCCTGACGGTTCTGGTGCTGGGGCTGGCCTCCTGCACGGCCGGCAAGCTGTCGCAGATGGCCAAGAGCGGCGCGCCCTCTTTCGACGGGCAGTACTTCCTGGCCGGGGTCGAGGGCGTCGATGGCGACAACAAGCAGTTCGTGGTGACCGTGAAGGATCCGGCGCGCAGCCCCAAGGGCGCCCGTGCCGCCGGGGATTACGAGGCCGTCGGCTACTGCATCCAGCAGTTCGGCACCTCCGACCACAGCTGGTCTCTGGGTCCGGATGCCACGGATGCGCAGCTGATCTCGGGCAATGTCATGACCCTGCGCGGGACCTGCGCCGGATGGTGAGCCTGCGCGCATATCCCCGGGCGCCCCTGGCGCCCAGCCGCCGGGTCGCGCTGCGTCCGGTGCGGGGACATCTGCGCGCCCTGATGCGCCATCGCCGCCGCTGGCTGCGCGGCGCGGTGCTGGCCGGAGCCGTCGCGCTGGCCGCGCCGGCCCTGGCCGCCAATCCGAAACTGCCGCTGCGCGAGGTGGCCTCGCTCGACCGGCCCATGCTCTGGGTCGGGATCGCCATCGAGATCAGCAACAAGTGCGACAGCATCGATGCGCGCACCGTGAAGGGCCTGCTGTTCCTGAACGAGCTCAAGAACCAGGCGCTGGCCATGGGCTACACGCGCACCGAGATCAAGGAATACATCACCAGCAAGGCGGAGAAGGCCCGCATCCGCAAGCTGGGCGAGAGTTACGTCAAATCCCAGGGTCTGGACCCGACCAAGACCGCTGACCTGTGCACGCTCGGCAAGCAAGAGATCGCACGGGGCAGCCAGATCGGTGTCCTTCTGAGAGAAAAGTGAGCACCCATGTCTGACCTTCGCAAGATCATCATCGACGACAACGAGATCGAGGTGGATCCGGCCCTGACGCTGCTGCAGGCATGCGAGCAGGCGGGCGTCGAAGTGCCCCGCTTCTGCTACCACGAGCGTCTGTCGATTGCCGGCAACTGCCGCATGTGCCTGGTCGAGGTCGTCGGCGGCCCGCCCAAGCCCACCGCCTCCTGCGCGATGCAGGTCAAGGACCTGCGTCCGGGGCCGGAAGGCCAGCCGCCGGTGGTCAAGACCAAGTCGCCGATGGTCAAGAAGGCCCGCGAGGGGGTGATGGAGTTCCTGCTCATCAACCACCCGCTGGACTGCCCGATCTGTGACCAGGGCGGGGAATGCGATCTTCAGGATCAGGCCATGGCCTATGGTGTCGATTTCTCGCGCTACCGCGAGGCCAAGCGCGCCAGCGACGACCTGAACCTCGGCCCGCTGGTCGAAACCCACATGACGCGCTGCATCTCCTGCACGCGCTGCGTCCGCTTCACCACCGAGGTCGCGGGCAGCACCCAGATGGGCCAGACCGGGCGCGGCGAGGATGCCGAGATCACCTCGTATCTGAACCAGACGCTCAGCTCGAACCTGCAGGGCAACATCATCGACCTGTGCCCGGTCGGCGCGCTGACCTCCAAGCCCTATGCCTTCACCGCCCGCCCCTGGGAGCTGACCAAGACCGAGACCATCGACGTGATGGACGCCATGGGCGCCAATATCCGCGTCGATACCAAGGGCCGCGAAGTGAAGCGGATCATCCCGCGCAACCATGATGGCGTGAACGAGGAATGGATTTCCGACAAGACGCGCTTCATCTGGGACGGCCTGCGCCGCCAGCGCCTGGACCAGCCCTATGTCCGCGTCGCCGGCAAGCTCAAGCCCGCCACCTGGGCCGAGGCGCTGGCCGCCGCTGCCGCTGCCATGAAAGGTGCCAAGGTGGCCGGCCTGGTCGGGGATCTTGCCCCGGTGGAGGCCGCCTTCTCGCTCAAGACCCTGATCGAGGGGCTGGGCGGCATGGTCGAGGCGCGCACCGATGGCGCCAAGCTGCCCGCCGCCAACCGCTCGGCCTATGTCGGCACCGCCGCGATCGAGGATCTGGACACCGCCCAGGCGATCCACATCATCGGTGCCAACCCGGCGGTCGAGATGCCGGTGCTGAACGCCCGCATCCGCAAGGCCTGGTCGAAGGGCGCCGAGGTCACGCTGGTGGGCGAAGCCGCCGACCTGACCTTCCCCTACACCCATTTCGGCTCTGACCGGGCCGACCTGCTGCGCCTCATGGAGCAGGACTTCTCTGCGCTGGCCGAAAAACCCTCCGTGGTCGTGCTTGGCATGGGCGCGCTGACGGGTCCGGACGGCGCCGCCGTGCTGGCCGCCGCGCAATACCTGGCCGAGAAGGCGGGGTCGAAATTCCTGGTGCTGCACACCGCTGCGGGCCGGGTCGGTGCGCTGGACGTGGGCGCGGTCTGCGAGGGCGGCATCGAGGCCGCGCTGAAGGCCGACGTGATCTACAACATGGGCGCCGACGAGATCGAGATCCCGGCGGGTCCCTTCGTGATCTACCAGGGCAGCCACGGCGACCGGGGCGCGCACCGCGCCGACGTGATCCTGCCGGGCGCCGCCTATACCGAGGAAAACGGCCTGTTCGTGAACACCGAAGGCCGGCCCCAGCTGGCCATGCGCGCGGCCTATGCGCCGGGCGAGGCCAAGGAGAATTGGGCGATCCTGCGGGCGCTTTCGGCAGAGCTGGGCCAGGCCCTTCCCTGGGACAGCCTGGCGCAGCTGCGCCGCAAGATGATCGCCGCCCAGCCGCTGCTGGCACAGGTCGACCGGGTGCCGGCAAACGCCTGGACGGCAGAGGCCGCGGGCACGGTCTTCGAGGGCGCCTTCGCCAAGCCGGTCGGCGATTTCTACCTGACCAACCCGATTGCCCGGGCGTCCCAGGTGATGGCGGAACTGTCGCGTCTGGCGGCACAACGCGCCGCCGCGCCGATGGCGGCAGAGTGAGGTTCGCAGTGGCCCGGACCCTTCATATCCCGCACCGGGCAGGGGGCGCGAAGGCGTCTTCGGGCCCGGTCCTGCGGGGGGCGGAAGGGCCTCTGGGATGCGGTGAAAGATTTTCAAGACGTCCGTTGGGAATTGTTCCCGGCGGCTCTGGTGTCGCAACGGCAGATGCGGTTTATACCGAACTGTCAGCCCGGCACGGAGGAGACGGAATGACCCGGACGGACGTCATCGCCGCGCATCGCGCGGGACAACGGAATACCGACGGTGTGAGGACATATGGCTGAGTTTTTCACCACCAACCCGATAGGCATCCTTCTGGTCATCATCGGCCAGGTGCTACTGGTTGTCGTGCCGCTTCTGGTGGCGCTGGCCTTCCTGCTTTACGGCGACCGCAAGGTCTGGGCGGCCGTGCAGCTGCGCAAGGGCCCGAACGTGGTGGGCGTCTTCGGCCTGCTGCAAAGCTTCGCCGACTTCGGCAAGTACATCACCAAGGAAATCGTGGTGCCGGCGGGCGCCGACCGGTTCGTCTTCTTCCTGGCGCCGCTGCTCAGCTTCGTGCTGGCGATGGTGGCCTGGGCGGTGATCCCGTTCAACGACGGCTGGGTGGTGTCGAACATCAACGTCGCCATCCTCTACGTCTTCGCGGTCTCCTCGCTTGAGGTTTACGGCGTGATCATGGGCGGCTGGGCGTCGAACTCGAAATATCCGTTCCTCGGTTCGCTGCGCTCTGCGGCGCAGATGATCTCCTACGAGGTGTCGATTGGCCTGATCATCATCGGCATCATCATCTCGACCGGTTCGATGAACTTCACCGACATCGTCCATGCCCAGGACGGCCGCTTCGGCCTGTTCTCCTGGTACTGGCTGCCGCACCTGCCGATGGTCTTCCTGTTCCTGATCTCGGCCCTGGCCGAGACCAACCGCCCCCCCTTCGACCTTCCGGAAGCGGAATCGGAACTGGTGGCGGGCTACCAGGTGGAATATTCCTCGACCCCGTTCCTGCTGTTCATGATCGGGGAATATGTCGCCATCGTGCTGATGTGCGCGCTGATGACCACGCTGTTCTTCGGCGGCTGGCTGTCGCCGATCCCGGGCCTGCCCGACGGCGTGCTGTGGTTCATCCTGAAATGCGTCCTGGTGTTCTTCGTCTTCGCCATGGTGAAGGCGATCACCCCGCGCTACCGCTACGACCAGCTGATGCGGATCGGCTGGAAGGTCTTCCTGCCGATGTCGCTCGGCTGGGTCGTGCTGGTGGCATTCCTCGCGAAATTCGAGCTTTTCGGCGGCGCCTGGGCCCGCTGGATGATTGGAGGCTGATCCATGGCAAGCGTCGACTATACCCGCGCGGCCAAGTACTTCCTGCTGGTCGATTTCTTCAAGGGCTTCAAGCTGGGCTTCAAGTACTTCTTCACGCCCAAGCCCACGCTGGATTACCCGCATGAAAAGGGCCGCCTGTCGCCCCGCTTCCGCGGCGAACACGCGCTGCGCCGCTACCCCAACGGGGAAGAGCGCTGCATCGCCTGCAAGCTCTGCGAGGCGATCTGCCCGGCGCAGGCCATCACCATCGATGCCGAACCGCGTGATGACGGCTCTCGCCGGACCACGCGCTACGACATCGACATGACGAAATGCATCTACTGCGGCTTCTGCCAGGAAGCCTGCCCGGTGGATGCCATCGTCGAAGGCCCGAATTTCGAGTTCTCCACCGAGACCCGCGAAGAACTTTACTACGACAAGCAGAAGCTGCTCGAGAACGGCGCCCGCTGGGAAGCCGAGATCGCCCGCAACCTCGAGCTTGACGCCCCCTACCGCTGAGGACCCCCCGATGACCGCGACGACCGGCCTTTACGACAACGAAACCGCGCAGGAGCTGCTCTCTGGCGTGGCCGAGGTCGGCGTTCCGGTGATCCGCGAGATCCTGGCGGTCTGCGACGATGCCTGGGCCGATGACGACTTTACCGACAGCGAGCTGGAAGATGGCCTGGCCATCCTCGTCATCGTGGCCGGTGCGCTTGATCCTGCCGCGCCCGAGGCGCAGGCGACCCGGGCCGCGCTGCCCGCGCCCATCCAGTCCGAGATCCGCGCTCTGCCGCGCGGACCGCTGGTGCGCCTGGCGCAGATGGTCGCCGTCAAGGCCCCCGACCTGCTGGAAGAGCTGGGCCAGGACCCGCAGGAGATCGCCGGTTACATGGCGACGCTCCAGGATCTGGCCCGCGTGATCGCGGCGGAAGGGGAGGCGGCATGAGCGATCCGAAGAACCCGTTCGAGTTCTTCATGGCGCAGGCCCAGGACATGGCGAAGGCCATGAACCCCTCGCTTGAGACCTTCACCCCCAAGGGCTTCGAGACGCTCTGGCCGGTGATGCCCAAGGACTGGATGGAGATGGCCTTCGGCAAGGCCTTCAACAAGGAGGGGCTGGACGCCAAGACCCGCCTCTTCCTGACCCTTGCGGGTCTGACCATGCACGGCGCGCAGGCGGAAAGCCAGCTGCGCCTCACCGTGCGCCACCTGCTAGAGGTCGGCGCCACGAAACAGGAAATCGCCGAGGCCATCGCACAGATGTCGATGTTCGCCGGCATACCCGCCATGACCCGGGCCGCCGCGCTCGCCAAGGAGGTCATGGACGCACCAGAGGATGATGAGACATGACCGTCGCCGCTTTCTCCTTCTACCTCTTCGCGCTCTGCGCGATTGCAGGGGGCCTCTTCACGGTGATCTCCCGGAACCCGGTTCACTCCGTGCTCTGGCTGATCCTGACCTTCCTTTCCGCGGCGGGGCTCTTCGTTCTGCTGGGGGCGGAATTCGTCGCCATGCTGTTGGTCATCGTCTACGTCGGCGCCGTCATGGTGCTGTTCCTCTTCGTGGTCATGATGCTGGACGTCGACTTCGCCGAGCTGAAGGCGGAGATGGCCAAGTACATGCCGCTGGCGCTGCTGATCGGGCTGATCCTGCTGATGCAGTTCGGCCTGGCCTACGGCTCCTGGCACGAGGCTTCGACGGCCGAGGCCGCGCGGACCGCCGTGACGCCCACCGACATGCACAACACCAACGCGCTCGGGATGCTGATCTTCGACCGCTACTTCCTGCCCTTCCAGCTGGCCGGCATGGTCCTGCTGGTCGCGATGATCGGGGCCATCGTGCTGACGCTGCGCCACCGCAAGGACGTCAAGCGCCAGAACGTGCTTGAGCAGATGTGGCGCGATCCGAAGGTCCAGCTGAAGATGAAGGACGTGAAGCCGGGGCAGGGGCTGTGAGGCCGGTCGCCGCGACCGCCATGGCCCGCACCGCGGGGAGGCCGTGCGCCCTTGGCGCGCGGGAGGATAAAACAAGACGGACCGCCGCCGCCGGGGTGCAAGGCCCCGCCCATGCGGTCGTCCGCTGCGAAACGTGAGGGACCGAGGCACATGATCGGAATCGAACATTACCTGACAGTGGCGGCCGTGCTGTTCGTCATCGGGATTTTCGGGATCTTCCTGAACCGGAAGAACATCATCATCCTGCTGATGAGCATCGAACTGATCCTGCTGTCGGTGAACATCAACCTTGTCACCTTCTCCAGCTATCTCGGGGATCTCGCGGGGCAGGTCTTCTCGCTCTTCGTGCTGACGGTGGCCGCCGCCGAGGCGGCGATCGGCCTCGCCATCCTGGTCTGCTTCTTCCGCAACCGCGGCTCCATCGCCGTGGAAGACGTCAACGTGATGAAAGGCTGAACCCATGGTCCCCATCATCCTCCTGCTGCCGCTGATCTCGGCGGTCATCGCGGGCTTCGGCTGGCGCGTGATCTCCGTGAAAGGGGCGCAGTACCTCACCACCGGGGTCCTGTTCTTCGTCTGCCTGCTGAGCTGGATCGCCTTCTTCACCACCCCCGACACCGCCCAGCACGTCGAGATCATGCGCTGGATCGAAAGCGGCACGTTGAACGCCTCCTGGGGCGTGCGGGTCGACCGGCTGACGACGATCATGCTGGTGGTGGTCACGACGGTCTCGGCCTTCGTGCACCTCTACTCGATCGGCTACATGGCCCATGACGAGAACTTCCTGGAGACCGAGGAATACCGCCCCCGCTTCTTCGCCTACCTGTCGCTCTTCACCTTCGCGATGCTGGCGCTGGTCACCTCCGACAACATCGTGCAGATGTTCTTCGGCTGGGAAGGCGTGGGCCTGGCCTCCTACCTGCTGATCGGCTTCTACTACAAGAAGCCCTCGGCGGGTGCGGCGTCGATCAAGGCCTTCGTGGTCAACCGGATCGGCGACTTCGGCTTCCTGCTGGGGATCCTTGGCCTGTTCTTCCTGACCGATGCCATCGACTTCGACACGATCTTCAGCCAGGTCCCCCACATCGCGGATACCGAGCTGCACTTCCTGTGGCGTGACTGGAACGCGGCGAACCTGCTGGCCTTCCTGCTGTTCATCGGTGCGGCGGGCAAGTCGGCGCAGCTGTTCCTGCACACCTGGCTGCCGGACGCCATGGAAGGCCCGACCCCGGTGTCGGCGCTGATCCACGCGGCGACCATGGTCACCGCCGGCGTCTTCCTGATCTGCCGGATGTCGCCGCTGATGGAAAGCGCGCCCGAAACCATGGCCTTCATCACCTTCATCGGCGCGACGACGGCCTTCTTCGCCGCGACGGTCGGCCTGGTGCAGAACGACATCAAGCGCGTCATTGCCTATTCGACCTGCTCGCAGCTGGGCTACATGTTCGCGGCGGCGGGTGTCGGCGCCTACGGGCCGGCGATGTTCCACCTCTTCACCCATGCCTTCTTCAAGGCGCTGCTCTTCCTCTCGGCGGGCTCGGTCATCACCGCGATGCACCACGAGCAGGATCTGCGCAATTACGGCGGGCTGAAGGACAAGATCCCGATGACCTTCTGGGCCATGGTGATCGGCACGCTGGCCATCACCGGCGTCGGCATCCCCTTCACCCATATCGGCTTTGCGGGCTTCCTGTCGAAGGACGCCATCATCGAGAGCGTCTGGGCTGGCACCATGGGCGGCTATGCCTTCTGGATGCTGGTGATCGCGGCGCTGTTCACCTCCTTCTACTCCTGGCGGCTGATCTTCATGACCTTCTTCGGCGAGGCGCGCGGCGACAAACATGCCCATGAGCACGCCCATGAAAGCCCGAAGGTCATGCTGATCCCGCTCGGCGTGCTGTCGCTGGGCGCGATCCTGGCGGGGATGATCTGGTATGGTCCCTTCTTCGGAGACCATGACAGGATGGCGGCCTTCTTCTCGATGCCGGCGCACCATGCAGAGGCCGCGGCGGACCATGCCGCGATCCAGTACGGCGCGATCTACACCGGCCCCGAGAACCACGTGATCGAGACCGCCCACGAAGCGCCGGCCTGGGTCAAGGTCAGCCCCTTCATCGCCATGCTGATCGGTTTCGGGATCGCCTGGGTCATGTACATCAAGGACACGACCCTGCCCAAGCGCCTGGCCGATGCCAACCGTCCGCTGTACCTGTTCCTGCTGAACAAGTGGTATTTCGACGAGATCTACGACTTCCTCTTCGTGCGTCCGGCCTTCGCCGTCGGGCGGCTGTTCTGGAAGCGCGGTGACGGCACCATCATCGACGGCACCGTCAACGGCGTCGCCCTTGGCATCGTGCCCGCCTTCGTGCGCCTGATCGGACGCTGGCAGAGCGGTTACATCTTTACCTATGCATTCACGATGGTGATCGGCATCGCGGCCCTTGTGACCTGGATGACGCTCATCGGAGGGGCCCACTAATGAACAACCTTCTGTCCATCGTCACCTTCATGCCGTCCATCGCGGCGCTGATCCTGGCGATTTTCCTGCGGGGCGAGGACCGGGCCTCTCAGCGCAATGCCAAGTGGGTGGCGCTGATCGCCACCTCGCTGACCTTCCTGGTGTCGCTCTTCATCCTGTTCCAGTTCGACAGCGCCAACACCGGCTTCCAGATGGTCGAGGACCGTCCCTGGCTGGGCGGGCTGCGCTACAAGATGGGCGTCGACGGGATCTCGGTCCTGTTCGTGATGCTGACCACCTTCATGATGCCGATCACCATCGCCGCCTCCTGGCGGGTGAAGCGGCGGGTGAAGGAATACATGATCGCCTTCCTGATCCTGGAAACGCTGATGCTCGGCGTGTTCATGTCCCTGGACCTGATCCTGTTCTACGTCTTCTTCGAAGCCGGCCTGATCCCGATGTTCCTGATCATCGGCATCTGGGGCGGCCCGAACCGGATCTACGCGACCTTCAAGTTCTTCCTCTACACCTTCCTCGGCTCGGTCATGATGCTGATCTCGATGATCGTCATCTACGAACATGCGCAGACCACCGACATCGTGGCGCTGATGAATTTCGACTTCAGTTCCGATCCGATAAAGCTGTTCGGCTTCGTGATCCCGGGAGGGCTACAGACGCTGCTGTTCTTCGGCTTCTTCGTGGGCTTCGCCGTCAAGACGCCGATGTGGCCGGTCCATACCTGGCTGCCTGACGCCCACGTCCAGGCGCCGACGGCGGGCTCGGTCGACCTTGCGGCGATCCTGCTGAAGATGGGCGGCTACGGCTTCCTGCGCTTCTCTCTGCCGATGTTCCCGGTGGGCGCCGACGTGATGACGCCCTTCGTGCTGTGGCTCTCGGTGATCGCCATCGTCTACACCTCGCTGGTGGCGCTGGTGCAGACCGACATGAAGAAGCTGATCGCCTATTCGTCCGTCGCGCACATGGGCTTTGTCACCATGGGCATCTTCGCGGTGAACCAGCAGGGCATGGACGGCGCGATGTTCCAGATGCTGAGCCACGGCTTCATCTCTGCCGGCCTCTTCCTGTCCGTGGGCTTCATCTACGACCGGATGCACACCCGTGAGATCGAGGCCTACGGCGGCCTGGTGAACCGGATGCCGGCCTATGCGCTGATCTTCATGTTCTTCACCATGGCCAATGTCGGCCTGCCCGGCACCTCGGGCTTCATCGGGGAATTCCTGACCATGATCGGCATCTTCCAGGTCAACACCTGGATCGCGATGGTCGCGGCTACCGGCGTCATCCTGTCGGCGGCCTATGCGCTTTACCTCTACCGCCGCGTGGTCATGGGCCCGCTGCTGAAGGAAAGCCTGAAAACCATCAAGGATCTCGACCTGCGCGAAAAGCTCATCATGGGCCCGCTGGTCGCCATGACCCTGTTCCTCGGCGTCTACCCGAGCTTCGTGACCGACCGCGTCGGCCCCACGATCGCCGCCCTCGTCGAGCATAACCAGACCGCGCTGAAGGAGGCGGGCCGCACCGAAGCGGCCACCGCCACCGCCGAAGCGCCGGCCGCATCGCACTGAACCCGGAGGACCCTTCAACATGCTTCAGTCTGACCTGAACATCATCCTTCCGGAGATCGTCCTGGCGATCTACGCGATGGTGGCCCTGGTCCTCGGGGTCTACCTCGGCAAGGACAAGGTCGCAGGCATCCTCTCCTGGGCAACGGCCGCCGTCTTCGTGCTGCTGGGGCTCTGGATCTCGATCCGGCCCACCGGGACCACCGCGTTCCACGGCATGTACAACAACGATGCCTTCGCGCAATACGCGCAGGTCGGCATCCTGTTCTCGGCCGCCGCCGTGCTGGTCATGGGCCTTGAACACATGGCCCGCCGCAAGGTCCTGCACTTCGAATTCCCGGTGCTGATCGCGCTGGCGGTGCTGGGCATGCTGGTCATGGTCTCGGCCGGGGACCTGATCACGCTCTACATGGGCGTGGAGCTGCAATCGCTGGCGCTCTACGTGCTGGCCTCGATCCGCCGCGACTTCCTGAAGTCGACCGAGGCGGGCCTGAAGTACTTCGTGCTGGGCTCGCTCTCCTCGGGGATGCTGCTGTATGGCGCCTCGCTGGTCTACGGCTTCTCGGGCACCACGCTGTTCTCGGGGATCATCGAGGCGGCAGGGCAGGGCCATGCCCCCGTCGGCCTGCTGTTCGGCATCGTCTTCATGATCGCGGGCCTGGCGTTCAAGATCTCGGCCGTGCCGTTCCACATGTGGACCCCGGATGTCTACGAGGGTTCTCCGACGCCGGTCACCGCCTTCTTCGCCACCGCGCCCAAGTTCGCCGCCATGGGCCTGTTCGCCCGGCTGCTTTATGATGCCTTCGGCGGTGTCGTGGGCGACTGGCAGCAGGTCACGGCGATGATCGCCTTCCTGTCGATGGTGGTGGGTTCGGTCGCGGCCATCGGGCAGACCAACATCAAGCGCCTGATGTCCTATTCCTCGATTGCGCACATGGGCTACGCGCTCATGGGGCTGTCGGCGGGGACGGCCTTCGGGGTGCAGTCGATGCTGCTGTATCTCTCGATCTACGTGACCATGAACATCGGCGCCTTCGCCTTCATCATGTCGATGGAACGCGACGGCCAGCCTGTGACCGACATCCGCTCGCTCAACGTCTATGCCTCGGCCTCTCCGGGGCGGGCGCTGGCGCTGCTGCTGCTGCTGTTCTCCATGGCCGGCGTGCCGCCCTTCATCGGCTTCTTCGCCAAGATCTATGTGCTGCGCGCGGCCTATGAAGGCGGCCTGGTGTGGCTGGCGATCATGGCGGTGCTGGCCTCGGTGGTGGGCGCCTTCTACTACCTGCGCGTGGTCTACTTCATGTACTTCGGCAAATCCTCGGAAGAGCCGCTGGACGAGTCGAAGAACCCCGTGCTGCTGGGCTTCCTGACGGTGTCCGCCGCGATCATGCTGATCGGCGTGGTCAACCTGTTCGGCCTGGAAGGCGTGGCGCAGGCCGCCGCGGCCTCCCTGGTGCAGTGATCTTGAGCGACCTGCCGAAGGCCTGGCCCGCCGGTTACGACCGGCTGGAGCTTGCGGAAGTGGACAGCACCCTCGACGAGGGGGCGCGTCGCTTCGACACCCTGACCGGCCCGCTGTGGATTTCAGCGGGCCTTCAGACCAAGGCACGGGGGCGGCGGGGCCGCGCCTGGGCCAACCCGACCGGCAACTTTGCCGGTACGCTGGTGCTGCCGGTTGCGGGCGAAAGCCCCGACCGCATCGCCCTGCGCAGCTTCGTGGCCGCGCTGGCGCTTTACGACGCGCTGGTGCTGGTCAGCGGGCGCACCGATCCCTTCGCGCTGAAATGGCCCAACGACGTGCTGATGAACGGCGGCAAGCTGGCGGGCATCCTGCTGGAAAGCGTGCTGCGCCGGAACCGGGTCGAGGGGCTGATGATCGGCATCGGCGTCAATCTGGCCGAGGCGCCGCAGCCCGAGCAGCTGGAGGCGCGCGCCCTGCGCCCCGTCTCTCTGCTGTCCGAGGCCGGTGTCCAGGTCAGCACGGAGGACTTCCTGACGGCCCTCGCCGCGTCCTATGCCCGGCTTGAGGACATGTTCCGCACCCAGGGTTTCGCCCCGATCCGCAGGGCATGGCTGGACCGCGCCACCCGTCTGGGGCAGGAGATCACCGCGCGGTTCGGTTCCGACAGCCTGACCGGGCGCTTTGAGACCATCGACGACAACGGACACCTCGTCCTGACGGTCGACGGCCAGCGACATGCGATCGCCGCCGCCGACGTCTACTTCTGACGACCCGACAGTCACTCCAGGGAGGACGACTGCATGCTGCTGACCATTGATTGCGGCAACACAAACACTGTCTTTTCGATCTGGGACGGCCAGGAATTCCTCTGCACCCTGCGCACCTCGACCGAACATCAGCGCACCGCCGATCAGTATTACGTCTGGCTGGCCGCGCTTCTGGCGCACAACAAGATCCCGATGGACATCGACGCGGTGATCATCTCGTCCACCGTGCCGCGGGTGGTGTTCAACCTGCGCGTCCTGGCGGACCGCTACTTCAACTGCCGTCCCTTCGTGGTCGGCAAACCGGAATGCGCGCTGCCCAACAAGCCGCGCGTCGATGCCGGGACCCAGGTGGGCCCCGACCGGCTGGTCAATGCCGCCGGCGCCTTCGACCGCTATGGCGGCGATCTGGTGGTGGTGGATTTCGGCACCGCCACGACCTTCGACGTGGTGGCCGAGGACGGCGCCTATGTGGGCGGCGTGATCGCGCCGGGGGTGAACCTGTCGCTTCAGGCCCTGCACGAGAGCGCCGCCGCGCTGCCGCACGTGGATGTGACCAGGCCTGCCCATGTGATCGGCACCAATACCGTGGCCTGCATGCAGAGCGGCGTGTTCTGGGGCTATGTGGGGCTGGTGCGCGGGATCTGTGACCGGATCCGCGCCGAATATGCCCGACCCATGAGAATTATCTCGACCGGGGGGCTTGCGCCCCTCTTCGGACAGGGCGATACGCTGTTCGACCATTTCGACGAAAACCTGACCATCCATGGGCTCAGGGTCATCTATGACTACAATCAAACGCTAGGGGCTACATGACAACCGATCGGCTCATCTATCTTCCGCTCGGCGGTGCCGGGGAAATTGGGATGAACGCCTATGTCTACGGGTATGGGCCGGCCGGCAAGGAACGGCTGATCCTCGTGGACCTGGGCGTCGCCTTCCCCGACATGGATACCACGCCGGGGGTGGATCTGATCTTTGCCGACATCACCTGGCTGAAAGAGAACCGCGACCGGCTGGAAGCGGTGTTCATCACCCATGCCCACGAGGACCACGTGGGCGCCGTCGGCCATCTGTTCGAACGCCTCGGGGCGCCGATCATCTATGCGCGGGCCTTCACGGCCAATATCGCGCGCGGCAAGCTGGCGGAATACGGTCTGGGCGATCACGTGGTGACCACCGCAAGCGCCTGGCCCGAGACCATCAAGGCCGGCCCCTTCCGGGTGGGCTTCCTGCCGATGTCGCATTCGATCCCCGAAAGCAGCGCGCTGGTCATCGACACGCCGGCGGGTCGGATCATCCACTCGGGCGATTTCAAGCTGGACGAGACCCCGATCGTCGGCGAACCCTTCGACGAGGCGCTCTGGCGCGAGGTGTCGAAGGATGGCGTGCGCGCCCTGATCTGCGACAGCACCAACGTCTTCTCGCCCAATCCCGGCCGCTCGGAATCCGAGGTGGAGCCGGAGGTCGAGAAGCTGGTAGCCTCCTGTGATACCGGCATCTTCGTGGCGACGACCTTTGCGTCGAACATCGCGCGGGTGAAATCGCTGGCGGTGGCGGGCGACAAGGCGGGCCGGTCGGTCTGCCTGCTGGGCCGCGCCATGCGCCGCATGATCGAGGCGGGCCAGGAAACCGGCATCCTGTCGGGCTTCCCCAAGGTGATCAGCATCGAGGATGCGCGCGAGATCCCGCGCGAGAACCTGATGATGATCGTCACCGGCAGCCAGGGCGAACGCCGCGCGGCGGCGGCCCAGCTGGCCCGGGGCAAGCACCACGGCATCACCCTGGGCGAGGGCGACACCTTCCTGTTCTCTTCCAAGACCATCCCGGGCAACGAGAAGTCGGTGATCTCGATCATCAACAACTTCAGCCAGATGGGCGTGGACGTGATCGACGATACCGCCGGGCGCTACCACGTTTCCGGGCACGCGAACCGTCCCGACCTGGCGCGCCTGCAGGACATCGTGAACCCGCAGATCGTCATCCCGATGCATGGCGAGCACCGCCACCTGCGCGAACATGCCAAGATGAGCATGGAGAAGGGCCGCATGTCCTTCGTCGCCGTCAACGGCATGATGCTGGAGCTGACGGGCAATGCCCCGAAGGTGGCCGAGTACATCGAGACCGGGCGCACCTACCTGGACGGTTCGATCCAGATCGGCGCGCTGGACGGCATCGTGCGGGACCGGATCCGCATGGCGCTGAACGGCCATGTCACGGTGACGGCGGTCATCGACGAGGACGACGAGGCGCTTGGCGATCCCTGGTGCGACGTCATGGGCCTGCCGGAAACCGGTCGCTCGGGTGTGACGCTGGTGGACGTGCTGGAACAGGACCTGAGCCAGTTCCTGGGCCGGGCCGATGCCAAGACCATGCGCGACGACGACAAGCTGGAAGAAGCCCTGCGGCGCGTCGTGCGCAACTCGGCTCAGGGCGAGATCGGCAAGAAGCCCGAGGTCACGGTCGTGATCTCCCGGCTGGCCTGATCGCGCCGCTCAAGTTCCGACAGAAGCGATCTCAGCGCGCCGGACTGGCGCGCTGAGAGCTCGTCGAACTGAAGACCCACATGATGATGCGCGCTCCAGCGCAGATCGGCCCGGAAGGTGCAGATCTGCGGCAGGCGGAAGCGCAGCTGGGGCAGGGGACCGTAGCCGCTGGCCGCAAGGGGCAGCAGCAGGCGGGCGCCGCCGGCGGAGATATCCAGCAGACGGGCGGTGAGGACCTTGTCCTCCAGGATCAGCTCACAGGGGCGGGAGAGCGCGTAGCGCGCGTGTCTGCGGCGATTCGCAAGCGATGGCGGCTGCGGTAGAACGACATGCATGGCCTGACCCCTGTGGCTGACAGGAGCAGGCTAGGACCGGATCTGTTGCGAAAGGCTGAAGAGAGGGCGCGCGGGGCCGGGCATCGAGCCCGGCGCCCGCGCGGCACCGGCGTCAGCCGGCGCGGCGCTGCTCGAAGGACAGCGCGATGAAGCTGGGCATGTGATCGCCCATGCCGACGATGACGCGATCGTTGCCGCCACGGCCCTTGCCGCCGCGCTCGCGGTTGCCGCGGGGCTTGGCATCGGCCTTTTCGGCTTTCTCGGTCTTGTCGGCGACCTGCTCGGGGGCCTTCTCGGCCTTGTCGAGCTTGGCAACCTTTTCGGCCGCTTTCGGCGCCGCCTTGCGGGCGGGCTTTTCGGCAGGCTTCTCGGCGGCGGGGGCCTTCTCGACGGGCGCGGCGGTTTCCTGCACGGCCTTCTCGGGCGCCTCCACGGCGGCGGCGGTGACCTTGTCGGCCTTCACCTCCTGCACGGCCTCGGGGGCGGCGGCTTCGGTGACCTTTTCGGCCTTCGGCTTGCGGGTCCGGGTGCGGCGCGGCTTTTCCTTGGCCTCGGGGGCGGCGGCGGTTTCCTCGCTGCGCACCGGGGCCTTCACGCCCGGCAGCTCAAGACGCGGGATCTCCTTGCCGACCAGCTTTTCGATATCGGCCAGGTTCTTTTCGTCGCGGGGGACGCAGATCATGATCGTCTTGCCCTTGCGCCCGGCGCGGCCGGTCCGGCCGATGCGGTGCACGTAGTCCTCGGAATGGGTCGGCACGTCGAAATTGAAGACATGGGACACGGAGGGCACGTCGAGGCCGCGCGCCGCCACGTCGGAGGCGCACAGGATCTTGAGAGAGCCATCGCGGAAGCCGTCCAGCGTCCGCATCCGGGTCGACTGGTCCAGGTCGCCATGGATCGGCGCCGCGTCATAGCCGTATTTCTTCAGCGACTTGGCGGTCACGTCGACATCGGTCTTGCGGTTGCAGAAGATGATCGCGTTGGTCAGCGTCTCGCCTTCCATGTCGATCAGCTGGCGCAGGATGCGGCGCTTCTCGGAGCCCTCGCGGTCCTTGCGCGACGCCTTGAACATGACGACGCTCTGCTCGATGTTCTCGGAGGTGGTGGCCTGGCGCGCGACCTCGATCCGCTCGGGGGCGGAGAGGAAGGTGTTGGTGATGCGTTCGATTTCCGGCGCCATGGTGGCCGAGAAGAACAGCGTCTGCCGGGTGAAGGGCGTCAGAGAGAAGATGCGCTCGATATCCGGAATGAAGCCCATGTCGAGCATCCGGTCGGCTTCGTCCACCACCATGATCTGCACGCCGGTCAGCAGCAGCTTGCCGCGCTCGAAATGGTCGAGCAGACGGCCGGGGGTGGCGATCAGCACGTCGACGCCGCGGTCGATCAGCGCTTCCTGCTCCTTGAAGCTGACGCCGCCGATCAGCAGCGCCTTGGTCAGCTTCATGTGCTTGGTATAGGTGTCGAAGTTCTCGGCGACCTGGGCGGCCAGTTCGCGGGTCGGGCACAGCACCAGCGAGCGCGGCATCCGCGCGCGGGCGCGGCCCTTGGCCAGACGGGTGATCATCGGCAGCGTGAAGCTGGCGGTCTTGCCGGTCCCGGTCTGGGCAATCCCCAGGACGTCCTTGCCTGCCAGGGCAGGGGGAATCGCGCCGGCCTGAATCGGCGTCGGCGATTCATAGCCTGCTTCGGCGATGGCTTTCAGGACCTTGGGGTCCAGGTCGAGATCAGAAAACTTGGTCATGTGCATCCGTAGGTTTACGGACACATCTTGGCCCGTAGCGTATCCGTGAAGGGGGGCCGACAGGGCCCGGGCGAGCAGGTCGACCGTCGCCTCATGGAGTGCGCTCTTACTAGAGCCTTTCAAAAAGGTCAATCGAAACGGGCAAATGCCCTGTTTTCAAGGGCCGTTTTCCGGGGGTGCCATGCTGATATGCGGAAAATGGCGCTGTCGCAGGGCCGTGAGGGGCATTTCGTGGCATCGCAGCAATCCTTCGGCCGCGAGTCGCCTCCGCAACTCTGGCGTGTCCCGGCAGGTGGCGGCGTGGAAGCGCAGCAGGCCGGCCTCTCCCTCTCGGGCCTCCAGTGCGGCCAGATGGGCATGCAGGTTGGGCGTGCCGGGGCGGGGGGGGCGCAGCTCGGCCCGGTAGGAGCCCCGGGCATGGCGGAAGCGGAACTGCGCCAGCCAGTGCGCCGGGGCGCCGGCGTGGAAATGGCCCAGGGCGCAGCGTCCGAGCACGACCTCTCCGGGGTTCGGGCCTGCGGGCGTCAGCAGGTTGTGGATGCGGAACTCTGCCTCGGGCAGGCCGGGACGGGCGAAGATCTTGCCGTTGGTGTGGCTCAGCAGGCCGCCGGTCAGCCAGGCCCCGAATTCGGGATCGCTGCGCGCACTACTGGCCCGGCGGGCGGCGGGATCGCGGTGGGCGGCGCGGAAATGCACGGTGTCGCCTTCGGGCACGGCGGACCAGAGCGCCTCGATGGCATGGACCCGGGCACTGTGGCAATCGCCGGGCAGGGCGGCCAGCAGCCCGGGCAGCGGTGCTTCGGGCAGCAGGAATTCGTCCACGTCGATATGTGCAAGCCAGTCCAGCCGACACTTGTGCCGGTAGCAGTGGGTGGCATTGGCCGTCTGCCTGGCCTGGTGGCGTTTCGGGCGAAAGCCGCTGATGCGTCGCCACCAGCCGCTGTCGCAGGCCACGGTGCGGATGCGGGGATGGGCCCTCAGCAGTGGCAGGGCCGGGTCCGCGGGATCGTCGAAATGCAGGTGCAGCCGCGTGGCCCCCAGCTCCAGGTGCCAGGCGGCAAAGTCCAGCACCCGCTCGGGCGGCGCCTTCAGCGTGCAGACGATTCCCCAACGCGGGCTCATGCGGGGGATCCTTCCGGCAGCGGGCCGAAGACGGCGCGGACCTGGGCTTCGGGGTCGATCCCGGGATCCAGCAGCAGCCCCTGGGCGGCCAGCCGGGCGCGCATGTCGGGCGTGTCGGCCAGGACCTCTTCGTGGAACAGGCGCAGCGCCGCCTCGCCCTCCGTGCCGGCCAGGTATTCCAGCAGGTCGCCGGGGCCGAAGCGGTCCTTGCCGCGCGGATAGAGGCCCCGGGCCAGGCGCGCCTCGAGGCCGGCGTGGAAATCCTGCGCGCCGCGTGACAGGGTGCGCCCCAGCCAGCCGGCCTGCCAGAGCGCCCGGTTCGGCACCGGAGCGCCCCGCCGGATCAGGTAATGCAGCCCCAGCCGGCAGTCCCGGATCCCGGTGCGCACTGCCGGACGTCCCTGCGCCGGCCCCAGCCGGCCCTGCGGCAGATGCAGTCCGAAGGTCGGATAGAGCGCGGCCAGCAGGGCCTCTCCGGCGGGGGTGTCGGGGGTCGGCAGGCGGTAGACCGGGGCGGGGCCCGACAGCTGTTCCACCGGAGGCAGGTCCAGCACGGCGACCTGGCGGGGCAGCGCCGCCAGCACCGCGCCGAAGGGACGGTCGGGCAGCAGCCGGTCGTCGCCGTCCAGATGCACCAGCCAGTCCAGATCGCAGCCATGGTAGCAGGCGCTGGCATTGCGGGCCTGACGGCGTTCGGCGCTGTCGGGGCGCGCCGTGCCCAGCCGCTGCCAGTGGGCGTCATCGCATTGGATCACCTCGATCTTCGGGTGGCGCGCCAGCACGGCGGCCATGCCGTGATCGGGCGGATCGAGGTAAAGAAACAGCCGGTCGGCCCCGGTCAGCAGGTGATGGGCGGCAAAGTGGGCGATGTCGTGCAGCTCGCCGTCCAGGGTCGCCACGATCCCCCAGCCCGGCCGGGCCGGATCGGCCACGGGCCGGGTGCTGAGCGCGGGCTCGGCGCCTTCGGGCAGGGGCAGCAGGCGGAAGGCATCATTTTCGGGGGGCGGCGTCAGCTCTCCGCGCATCAGCGCGAGGCGGCGGAAGACGGTGCGCGGATCGCCGTCCAGAAGTGCCAGCAGGTGGCGCGCCAGCGGCGCGATCCCCGGGTCCGCGCCGGCCTCCTGCCAGAGGCGCCCCAGCAGGTTCACGTCCAGCCCGCCGGATTTCAGCGCATAGGGCGCCATGTCCAGCGGCAGGCGACGGCGCTTGCGCGGACCGGGAAAGGGGGCCTCCGGCACCAGACCGGAATGCAACCGCTCGCTCTCATACAGCTTCATCGTGCCGAACAGCACGCTCAGCGCCAGCCCGGAGCGTCGCTGCGCCTCGGTCGCGCCATGATCGGCGAAGGTCGTCACCGCCGAGACCAGCCAGCGCGGCGAGAGCCGGGCCAGCAGGACGTCCGCTTCTTCCCGCCAGAGCCGCAGGAACAGCGGCGCGGCCTGTGGCGGCTGCGCCCGGCGGCGCAGATGGGCGATCAGCAGGCCATGCAGGTGGCAGAGCTCGGGGGCGCCGGCGAATTCCCCGGCCAGCTCATGCGCCTTGCGCCCGTGGCCCGAGCGCGGGGCCGGACCGTCGGGCGCCGCGACGCGCCGGCTGCGCAACGGTGCCAGATCCAGATCGAGCGGCGGCAGCGCCTCTCCGGGATCGAAGGACAGCGGATCCTGCCGGGCTTCCATCCGGGCCAGGAGGCTGTCGAACCCGCCATAGGTGCTGTCGCGCATCATGGCGGCAGAATGCGCGCAGGGCGGTTTTGCGGCAAGGGGTTATGCACGCCATGGTGGATTTGCCGTGAAGGCGAAACGAAAACGCGGCCCCCGGGGGCCGCGCTTCGATCAGGTCATCATTTCCTTGGTCGCCGTCAGCTTGACCTCCGGATAGTCGCGCACCACCCGGTCGATGTCCCATTGCAGGCGCGTCAGGTAGACGATGTCGCCGTCATGGTCGTAGCCGATATGCTGCTTGTTGGCGTTCACCAGCTTCTCGACCGCCGCCTTGGGGCCATGGACCCAGCGGGCCGAGGTGAACTGCGAGGCCTCGAAACGCACCGGCAGGCCGTATTCCAGCTCGATCCGGCTGCCCAGCACCTCGAACTGCAGGGCACCGACGACGCCGACGATGAAGCCCGAGCCGATGGAGGGCTTGAAGACCTTGGCCGCGCCTTCCTCGGCGAATTGCATCAGCGCCTTTTCCAGGTGCTTGGCCTTCATCGGATCGCCCGCACGCACGCCTTGCAGCAGTTCGGGGGCAAAGCTCGGGATGCCCTTGGCGCGCAGCATTTCGCCCTCGGTCAGCGTGTCGCCGATGCGCAGCTGGCCGTGGTTCGGAATGCCGATGATGTCGCCGGCCCAGGCCTCCTCGGCCAGTTCCCGGTCCGAGGCCAGGAACAGCACGGGGTTGGAGATCGCCATCGGTTTTTTCGTGCGCACATGGGTCAGCTTCATGCCGCGCTTGAAATGCCCCGAGGCAAGGCGCACGAAGGCCACCCGGTCGCGGTGCTTGGGGTCCATGTTGGCCTGCACCTTGAAGACGAAGCCCGCGACCCTGGTTTCCTCGGGCGCGATCTGGCGCGGATCGGCCTGCTGGGGCTGGGGCTCGGGACCGAATTCGCCGATGCCGTCCATCAGCTCCTTGACGCCGAAGCTGTTGATGGCGGAGCCGAACCAGATCGGCGTCATGGTGCCCTCCAGCAGCGCCTGCTGGTCGAAGGCCGGCAACAGCTCTCGGGCCATCTCGACCTCCTCGCGCAGCTTGGCAAGCTGGTCGGCGGGGATGTGGTCGGCCATCTTCGGATCGTCGAGGCCGTTCAGCTTGATCGATTCCGCGACCTTGTTGCGGTCGGCGCGGTCCATCAGTTCCAGCCGGTCGTGCAGCATGTCGTAGCAGCCCAGGAAATCCCTGCCGACGCCGATCGGCCAGGAGGCCGGCGTCACGTCGATCGCCAGGTTCTCCTGGATCTCGTCGATGATCTCGAAGGTGTCGCGGCTCTCGCGGTCCATCTTGTTACAGAAGGTCAGGATCGGCAGATCGCGCAGGCGGCAGACCTCGAACAGCTTCTGGGTCTGGCTTTCCACGCCCTTCGCCCCGTCGATCACCATGATCGCCGCATCCACCGCCGTCAGCGTGCGATAGGTGTCCTCGGAAAAGTCCGAGTGGCCGGGGGTGTCGACCAGGTTGAAGCGGAACTTGCCGAAATCGAAGCTCATCGCCGAGGCCGAGACCGAGATGCCGCGGTCCTTTTCCATCTGCATGAAGTCCGAGCGCGTGCGCCGCGCCTCGCCCTTGGCGCGCACCTGTCCGGCCATCTGGATGGCGCCCCCGTAAAGGAGGAATTTTTCGGTCAGCGTCGTCTTGCCCGCATCCGGGTGCGAGATGATCGCGAAGGTACGCCGGCGGGCGATCTCGGGGGGCAGGGCGGGGCGGTTGGAGGCGGTGTCGAGCATGTCGCGGCGTATAGCACCCCTTGGGAAAAGGGCAAGCCTCGGCGGGCGGAGGATGGCCTTGCAGAACAGGCTTTGCAGGCGGGGGAACCGTGTGCAGAAGGGCCCCCCGGGGTCTGGCGCCGGATCGGAGGCGGCCCGGGAACGGGCGTGGCTGGGGGCTCTGCCCCCGCAGGTCTGCGACCTGCTCCCCCGAGGTATTTGGAACAAGAAAGTGACAGGGGCGGGCGGCCAGTTTCATCTTTCCGAAAATATGCATTTCATTCGGCTGAAGGCCGCGCTGAGGGGGGCAGGAGGATGATCGGGTCGGACGCGGGTCAGGGGCGGGCGAGCAGGTCCAGTGCGCCCGGGCGTTTCAGGTCCTCGCGCTTGAGTTCGTAGGGGGGCGGCAGAGTGGGATCATGACCGGGCAGATCGGCCAGCCCCTTGGGCAGGGCGGCGCGGTTGCGGTGGTCGAGCAGCAGCGATTCCGCCGCGATCCCCTCTGCGTAGATGATCTGGTGGCGGTCGAAGAGCAGCTGGTAATATTCCACGTAGCCGCCCTCGGCCCGGATCACCCGCTCGCCGTCGACCAGGTGGCGGGCGCGGACCAGCAGCGCCCGGCGACCGACGCCCAGGCGGTCCTCGCGCTGGTAGAAGAACAGCCGGTGGTCGGGGGAGAGCAGCAGGTCGCCGGCATTGGCCAGGACACCGGCCCGGATCAGCACCGGGGCCATGGCCCCGGTGGCGCGGTGCAGGCTGTGGCCGATCCAGCGCACCGCCTGCGGCCCGGTATCGCGGGTCAGGACCCGGTCGCCCGGGCGCAGCGCCTCGATCGGGCGCTGAGCCCCGGAGGCCAGGGTGATCCGGGTGCCCCGGGCGAAGGAGACGCAGCCGAGCTGGGCAAAGCGCCGTGCCGCCGTCTCTGTGTCGATCCCCACCAGCCGCAGGTCGGTGTCCGGCGGCAGGTCGCCCAGCGGCAGGGCATGGAGATCCGCGACATTGCCGAGCGGATCAAGCTCGACCAGCACCAGCACCTCTGCCATGGCGGCATCGGGGGTCATGAAGGTCAGCAGGCTGTCCAGCAGCAGCCGCGCCCCGGGCCGGCCCCGGTCCGATCCCTCGGCCAGCCGCAGCAGGCCCGACGCCTCTGCCCGCACCATCAGCCGCAGCGGGCGCACGCCTTCGGCCCGGTGATAGATGTCGTCGGGCACAAGCTCGGCCGCGAAGGACAGGATGTCCCCCTCGTTGACGCCATGGACGACCTCGAGCGCCGGGGCGGGCAGCACGGCGACGGCGGTCGCCGGCGGCGCCGCGGTCGGACCCGGGCCCATGGCCATGTCTTTGCCGATGTCTGTGCCCTTGTCTGTGCCCTTGTGCATCTTCCCTCGGGGTGGTCTCTTCGCGTCGGACAGGAGGAGCACTGTGCACCCGGGCCGGTTAAACCGGCGTTACGGGGCGCGGGCCTCCGGCAGGACAAGGGAAGGAGTGATCCATGGACCTGGGAATCAAGGGCCGGCGGGCGCTGGTGACGGCCTCTTCGAAGGGGCTGGGCAAGGGCTGTGCCGAGGCGCTGGCCGAGGCGGGCGTCAACCTGGTGCTGAACGCCCGTGGCGCCGAGGCGCTGGAGGCCACCGCCGCGGCGATCCGCGCCACCTACGGCGTCGAGGTCACGGCGATCGCCGCCGATATCGTCAGCGAGGAGGGCCGTGCCCGGGTGCTGGAGGCCGCAGGCCAGGTCGACATCCTGGTGACCAACGCGGGCGGTCCGCCGCCGGGCATGTGGTCCGACTGGGAGCGCGAGGATTTCCTCAAGGCGCTCGATTCCAACATGCTGACCCCGATCGCGCTGATGAAGGCGCAGCTGCCGGGGATGATCGCGCAGGGCTGGGGCCGGGTGGTCAACATCACATCGCAATCGGTGAAATCGCCGATCGGCGTGCTTGGCCTGTCGAATTCGGCCCGTGCCGGGCTGACCGGTTATGTCGCGGGGACCGCGCGCCAGGTGGCCCCTCATGGGGTGGTGATCAACAACCTGCTGCCGGGCATCCACGACACCGACCGGGCGCTGTCGCTTGATACCGGGGTTGCAAACCAGCAGGGCATCACCCTGGAGGAGGCCCGCGCGGCTCGCGCCGCGACCATTCCGGCGCGCAGCTACGGCACCGCCGAGGGTTTCGGCAAGACCTGCGCCTTCATGTGCTCGGAACATGCGGCCTTCATGATCGGGCAGAACGTGCTACTGGATGGCGGCGCCTTCAACAGCACCTTCTAAGCCCTTCGCGGCAGGGCCGTTTCGGCGGCTCTGCCTGCGGTTGCGCGGGCCGGGGCGCGCTGCTACACCCCGGCGGACCCCATCCTTGCCGGAAAGCCGATGCCGCAGATCCAGACCCCGCCGCGCCTCGACCTGCGCGCCCTGCACCGCAGCTACGAGGGCCGGGAGGTCGTCTCGGGCGTGTCGCTGACGATCCGGGCCGGAGAGGTCTGCTGCCTGCTGGGCCCCTCGGGCTGCGGCAAGTCCACCACGCTGCGCATGGTCGCCGGGGTGGAGCACCAGGATGCCGGAGAGATCCTTGTGGACGGCGAGCGGATCAGCGGCCCGGGCCGCCACCTGCCCGCCGAAAAGCGCCGGATCGGGCTGATGTTCCAGGATTTCGCCCTGTTCCCGCACCTGAGCGTGGCCGAGAACGTGGCCTTCGGCCTGACAGGTTCGCGCGCCGAAAAGCGTGCCCGCGTCGAGGAACTGCTGACCCGTGTCGACCTGATCCGCTACATCGACGACTATCCCCACGGGCTTTCGGGCGGCGAGCAGCAGCGCGTGGCGCTGGCCCGCGCCCTGGCGCCCAAGCCCCGCGTCATGCTGATGGACGAACCGTTCTCGGGGCTCGACAACCGGCTGCGCGACGGCATCCGCGACCAGACGCTCGACCTGCTGAAGGAGGAGGGGACGGCGGTGCTGCTGGTCACCCACGAGCCCGAGGAAGCGATGCGCATGGCAGACGAGATCGCGCTGATGCGGGGCGGCCGCATCGTCCAGCAGGGCGCGCCCTACAATATCTACAACGCCCCCGTGGACCGAGAGGCCGTGGCCTTCTTCAGCGACATCAACGTGATCCGGGGGCGCGTGCAGGGGGCGCTGACGGAAACGCCCTTCGGCCAGTTCCTGGCCCCCGGCCTGCCCGATGGTGCGGAGGTCGAGATCGTGATCCGCCCCCAGCACCTGTCGATCGACTTTGATCGGGGCGGCACCGGTCCGCTGCCCACTGCCGCGCGGGGCACGCCGGCGCGCGGCATCGTCCAGCGCGCGCGCTTCATGGGCAACGAGAGCCTGGTGGAGTTCCGCATGGACCACGATGGCTCGATCCTGAAGGCCACGGTGCCGAATGTCTTCCTGCCGCGCCCGGGCAAGCCGCTCTGGCTGACGATCCGGCGCGACCGCTGCTTCGTCTTCCCGGCCTGAGGGCCGGCACAGGATCGCCCGTGCCAGGGCCGCCCCATGTTCGGGGCCGCCGAGACAGGCTAGTGTCGGGCCAAGCCCCCTGAGAAGCCCCCTGAGCCGGACAAGACCATGCCCTTGCTGCCCTTCCTGCTGCGCGCGCTGGCGCTGGTGTCGCTTCTGGCACTGGTGCTTCTGGTGCTGCCGCACCTGCCGGTCTGGGGGCTGGTTCTGGCGGTGCCGGTGCTGTCGCTGCCGCTGGCCCGGGTGGGGGCGGCGCTGATCGCCGTGCAGCGGGCGCACCGGCTGTCCCGGCTCAGTCGCGACAGCGCGCTGGCCGGGGTTCTGGCCGGGATCACCTGGCGGGTGGTTCTGGCGCTGGCCCTTGCGATGATCGTGGTGGGGCTGGCGCTGCCGCAGCTGATGCTGGCGGGTCCCCCTGATCTGGCGCTGTTCCTTTCGGCCTTCCCGATCTTCGTTCTGCTGCGCGCGGGCCTGTCGCGCTGGGCGGCCCCGCACCTGGCCGAGCCCTTCCGGGCTGCCCTGACGATCCGCTGGGCGGGGGCGGGCACGGTCCTCGTGCTGGTCCTGCTGCCGCTGCTGCTCTCCCTGGCCGGGATTGACGCCCCGGCCCCGGTGACGGCGGCGGGGCTGGCCGGGCTGGCCGGGCTGGCGGGGCTGGCGCCCGGACAGGCGCCGCAAAGCGCCCTGCTGGAGCAACTTCTTGCCGCCGCCCGGCTGATGGAGAACATCCGCGGCTACCTGTTCTTCCGCAGCGAGGCGGTGACCGGCAATCGCCTGCTGGGTCTTGTGCTGGCCTATGGGCTGGGGGGCGGGGCGGTGGCGGCGCTGGCCTCCGGCATGGCCTGCTGGGCGGCACTGCCCCGCGATCTGGCGCGGCGTGCCCTGCGCCGCAGCGTGCTCAGCGATCCGCCCCGCGCAGGCCCGGCCGAGGTCGCGTTGCTCTCGGCGGTGCTGACGATCCTGCTCGGGTTCCTGTGGCTGCCGCTGATGGCCGCCTCCGATGCCCGGCTGGCGCTGCTGCCGCCCACCCATCGCCCGGTGCCCGAGGCCGCGCGCACCCTGCAGCTTCTGGTGATGCAGGTGGAACGGATCGGCGCGCAGGATTACCGCCCCGGTACCATCGCGGCGCTTCAGGACGTGGCGCAGCGCGACCTCGACCGGCTTGAGGCCGACAGCCGTTCCGCCCTGCAGCAGGCGGTGCGCACAGCCGCCGCCGGGATGGAGGCCAATGTCGATCCCTTCCTGGATCATTATTACAGCCTGCCCGCCGATTACACGCGGCTGGGGTTGATGCTGACCGGCCAGCTGGAAAGCCGCCTGGGCCGCCAGCTGAGCGAGGCCCTGGGCCGGGGCGATCCGACCGCCCCGCTGGAGCGGCTGCTGGAGCAGGCGGATCTTCAGGCGCGTCTCTCAGAAGGCCGGGCGGCCCGCGATGCGGCCTATGCCGCCATCCTCTCGGACCGCCGGCTGAGCCCGCCCGAGGGCGCCCGGATCGACGTGCTGCAAAGCTGCGCACAGGCGCCCTGCCTCGATCTGGCGGCAGTGGCGCGGCAGATGGAGGCCGGGCTTTCGGGCCGCATCGCGCTGCGCGGGGGCAGTGGTGCGGCGGCTGGTCTGGTGGCCGGGGTGGTGGTCAAGAAGCTGGTCGCCAAGGGTGTGCTTAAAATTGCGGCAAAAGCGCTGGTGAAAGTCGCCTCCTCGAAAACCGCCTCGGCCTTCGGTGGCGCGGCGGCGGGGGGCGCTGCCGGCGCGGCGGCGGGCAGCGTGGTCCCGGGGCTGGGCACGGTGATCGGCGGCGCGGTCGGCATGGCCTTCGGTGCCGGTGTCGCCGTTGGCACCGATTACCTGCTTCTCAAGCTCGAAGAGCTTCAGAACCGGGCGGAATTCCACGCCCAGATCTCAGCCGCGATCCGCGCCTGGCAGGACGAGACCCTGGCCCGACTGAGCGGTCCATAGCCCGACGGCCGGGTCGGTGCAAAGCCCCGGTCAAGGGGGTTTGGCCCTGCGGGGCGATCAAAAATTCGGGTGCGCGGTGCTTTGGTCCTTTTCGGCAGGGCAGGGAGCCTTTAGATACGCAGTGACTTGAAGATGTGGGTTCCGGGAACAGGCCCACCGTTGCAGGGGAGAGCTGCTATGCTGAACAATATCGGTCCCATGGGCCTTCTTCTGATCGCTGTCGTGGTCCTCGTCCTGTTCGGACGCGGCAAGATCTCGAACCTGATGGGCGAGGTCGGCAAGGGCATCACCGCCTTCAAGAAGGGCGTGAACGACTCTGAGAAAGAGATCGAGGAAGAGAAGGTCTCGAAGGCGCGCGACGTCAGCCCGGAAGAGACCAAGGACAAGGTCTGATAACCCATGTTCGGTATGGGGTGGACGGAGATCCTGTTGATCGGGATCGTGGCTCTGATCGTGGTCGGGCCCAAGGAATTGCCGAACCTGTTCCGCACGGTCGGGCAGTTCGTCGGCAAGGCACGCGGCATGGCGCGGGAGTTTACCCGCGCGATGGAGGACGCGGCTGACCAGTCGGGCATGAAAGAGACCAACCAGATGCTGAAAGGCATGGCGAACCCGAAGAAATTCGGGCTCGACAAGGTCAAGGAAGCTGCGGATTCCGTCACCCGGCCGATGACGCCCGCGCCGTCCTCGACGTCGACCTCCAGCGCCGCGATGACCGCCGAGCGCACGGAGACGGCGAAGAAAATCCAGGAAGCGACCGCCCAGGCCGCGACCAACCGCCTTGAGGCCGAGGCAGCAAAGGACGCCGAGCAGGCCGCCGATGAGGTCGAAAGCGCGCTGGCCGTGCCGGATGTGAAGCTGCCGCCGAAGGCTGCCGCCACGCCCGCCGCCCCTGCGCCGCAGCCGGCACCGCAGCCCCAGGCCGGGCTGCACCAGACCGCCGCGCAGCGCGCCTCCGGAGGCCGGGCCGCCAAGCCCGCCGCCAAGGGCCGCGCCGCCCGTTCCAGCCGTCTGCCCAGCAGGAAGAACTGAGAATGACCGACGAGACGGACGAGCTGGAAGACAGCTCCGCGCCCCTGATCGAACACCTGGCAGAGCTGCGCACGCGGCTCATCCACTGCATTGCCGCCTTCATGGTCGGCATGCTGCTGTGCTTCACGGTCTGGAACCCGATCTTCAACTTCCTGACCGAGCCGCTCTGCACCGCGCGTAGCGCCATGGGCGAGGATTGCGGCCTGATCCTGATCAAGCTTCAGGAAGGCTTCTTCGTCGCCGTCTCGATCTCGATGCTGGGCGGGCTGGTGCTGTCCTTCCCCTACATCTCCTACCAGATGTGGCGGTTCGTGGCGCCGGGGCTCTACAAGTCGGAAAAGAACGCCTTCCTGCCCTTCATGATCGCCTCGCCGTTCATGTTCATCCTGGGCGCGGCCTTCGCCTATTACGTCATCACCCCGATGGCCTTCGACTTCTTCCTGGGCTTCCAGCAGCCGGGCACGCTGACCGGCGACGTGGATATCAACCACAAGGCGGCCTCGATCGCCTTCCAGGGCTCGGCCCAGGCCTACCTGTCGCTGACCATCAAGTTCATCGTCGCCTTCGGCCTCTGCTTCCAGCTGCCGGTGCTGCTGACGCTGATGGGCAAGGCGGGGCTGGTGACGGCCGAGGGGCTGGGCGCGGTGCGCAAATACGCCGTCGTCGCCATCCTGGTGCTGGCCGCCGTGGTGACGCCGCCGGACGTGATCAGCCAGGTGATCCTCTTCGTCGTGGTCTACGGCCTCTACGAGGTCTCGATCTGGCTGGTGCGCCGTGTCGATCGCAAGCGCGAGGCGCAGCTGCGCGCCGAAGGCTATTATGACGACGAGGACGAGGAACCGACACCGCCCGCAAAGACCGAGTAAGATGTCCGAAGAGCTGACCCGCATCGCCGCCGCGCTGGAGCGCATGGCCCCGGCGCCGCTTGAGGCCCCCGATTTCGACAGCGCGCAGGCCTTCATCTGGCAGACCGCCCCCGAGCGGCTGACCCCCGTGACGAAGGTCAGCCGCGTCGATATCGGCCTGCTGGTCGGGGTGGACCGCTCCCGCGACACGCTGCTGGCGAACACGCTTCAGTTCGCCCGCGGTCATGGTGCCAACAATGCGCTCCTGTGGGGCGCGCGCGGCATGGGCAAGTCTTCCCTGGTGAAGGCGATCCATGCCGAGGTGCTGCGCCAGGGCCTGCCCCTGAAGATCGTCGAGCTCCAGCGCGAGGACCTGCCCACCGTGGCCCGCCTCATGCAGCTGCTGGGCGCCAGCACGCACCGTTTCCTGCTGTTCTGCGATGACCTTTCGTTCAGCCATGACGACCAGCACTACAAGTCGCTGAAGGCCGTGCTCGACGGCGGCATCGCCGGGCGGCCCGACAACGTGCTGTTCTACGCCACCTCGAACCGGCGCCACCTGATGCCCCGCGACATGATCGAGAACGAGCGTTCATCGGCCATCAACCCCGCCGAGGCGGTGGAGGAGAAGGTCTCGCTCTCCGACCGTTTCGGCCTCTGGCTCGGCTTCCATCCCTGTGGCCAGGACGAGTATCTCGCGATGATCGACGGCTACTGCGCCGCCCATGGTCTCAGCGTCGACCCCGACACCCTGCGCGCCGAGGCGCTGGAATGGCAGGCCACCCGGGGCGCCCGCTCTGGCCGCGTCGCCTGGCAGTTCTTCACCGATCTGGCGGGTCGCCACGGCGTCTCCCTGGGCTGATCCGGACCGAAAAAGCGCCCCGCGGGGCGCTTTTTCAATGGCTCTTTCGCCTCTGGGGCGGCTCTTCATCATCTGGCCGGAAATATCCCGGGGGTGAATTGCGCCGCAGGCGCAAGAGGGGGCAGCGCCCCCTCCCGACCCGGCTTCACTGCGACAGGTACTGCATCGGATCGACGGTCTCGAGCCCCTTGCGGACTTCGAAATGCAGGAAGGCATTGGCGCCCGTGGGCACCTGCGCCAGCTGCTGGCCGCGCTCGACCGTGTCGCCCTTGGCCACCACGATGTTGCTGACGTTGGAATAGAGCGTCAGCAGCGTGCCCTCGTGCTTCAGCACGATGACGCTCTGGTTGTCGGTGTCCTGCAGGATCGCGGCCACGGTGCCGGCGGCGGCGGCCTTCACCGGCGCGCCGGGTTCGGCCGACAGGTCGATGCCGTCGCTCTTGCCCTTCTGGTAGGTGCGCACGATGCTGCCGCGCACCGGGTAGCCCATCAGCGCCCCCGAGGGCGCCTGTTCCTTCGACAGGTCCGGGGTGGCCGCCTTGGCGGCCTGCTGCTCGGTCTTGCTGGGCGGCGCGGTGATCGCCTCGGGATTGTCGGCCGGCAGCGGCTTGGAGGCCGAGGGCGGCAGCGGCGTCGGCGAGGGCTGGCCGGGCAGCGTGGTGCTGGCGGCGGCCGTGGCGACCGGGGCGGCACTGCCGCCCTGCTGGTTGACCAGCGGGATCAGCAGGTACTGGCCCTCGCGGATGGTGAAGTTGCTGTCCAGGCTGTTCCAGTCCGCCAGAGAGCGCACCGAGACGCCGTAGAGGCGCGCGATGGAATAGGCGGTTTCGCCGCGCTGGACCTTGTGGCGGATCGGCTCGTGGCCGACCTGCACGGGCTCCTTGTCGGGGGTGGCCGGCGGCAGGGTGGTGACCGAGACCTCGTTGTCGGCGGCGCGGTTGATCGCGTCCCCGGCCATGGTGGTCAGGCTCGAATCATCCGGAGAGATGATCGGTCCGACGCCCGCGGCCCCGGTCGCCATGGAGGGTTCCGCCACCCGCGAGGGCAGCGACAGGATCTCTCCGTCGCGCAGCTGGTCGCCGGGCTGAAGGCCGTTGTAGCCGGCCAGGGTCTGGGCATTCATGCCGATCCGCTGGGCGACGCTGGCCACGGTATCGCCGCGCCGGGCCACCGCGACCTGGTAGTTCGGATAGGAGATGATGCCGCGGTTGTCGGGCTGCGGGCGCGTCGCCGTCACCGCGCGGGCGGCATCGGCGGTCGAGAACTGGCCGAAGCCGCCCCGCAGGTCGCTGTCGAAATTGGTGCAGGCGGCCATCAGGCCCAGCAGGCTGGCACCCAGCAGCAGGCGCGTGATGCGCACCGCAGGCAGGGCGGGGGCCGCAGGGCGCGGGCTCGTCGTCTCGGTCATCGGTTAGATCCTCATCCGCTCACGGGGGGGCGGCATCCGCCTCCCCCTCCCGGTCTGGCGCCGGGCTTTCAGCTGTCCCGTCCCATGCCTTCGAGCAACGGCACGAAGCGCACGGGGCAGAGTTCGTCGTAATCCAGTCCGGTCTCGGTCTTGCGCACCCGGATCAGGTGCTGGACGGTATCGGACTGTCCGACAGGCAGCACCATGATACCGCCGGTCTTGAGCTGCGCCAAGAGCGGCCCCGGAGGGTCCTCCGCCGCGGCGGTCACGAGAATGCGATCAAAGGGCGCCTGTTCCGGCAATCCGAAAGAGCCGTCGGCGGCAAAGGTCGTCACGTTCGACAGACCCTCGGCATCCAGCACCACCTTGGCCTCGCGCACCAGTTCGCGGTGGCGGTCCATGGTGTAGACCCGGCGCGCCAGGTGGCTCAGCACGGCGGCCTGGTAGCCCGATCCGGTGCCGATCTCCAGCACCTTGTCGCGCGGCTGCACCTCCAGCGCCTGGGTCATCAGCCCGACGATGGAGGGCTGGGAGATGGTCTGGCCGCAGGCGATCGGCAGCGGCGTATCCTCGTAGGCGCGCTCAGAGAACAGCCCCTTGATGAAGGCGCCCCGGTCGACCTTCTCCATCGCCTCCAGGACACGGGTGTCGGTCACCCCGGCACTGCGCAGGGCGAACAGGAACTGCATCTTGCGTTCGGCGAGGGTCACATCATGGCTGTGCATCAGGCTCGGGCGGATCCGGGAAACGTTCGGGAGGCGGCAGCGGAGGGCGTCGGGCAGAGGATTGCGCAATCCGTGCCGCTAGGGAAGGGGCCAGATCGTCCCGCGCCGCAATCGGGGTTCATTCGAGGCCTTTCAGCCCGTCCAGAAGGTCATGGGCGGTCAGGTCCGCCCGCATCGGCGTCACCGAGATGTAGCCCGAGAGGTTCGCCTCCACGTCCGATCCGGGCAGGGCGGCGGATTGCTGGTTGCCGCTGCGCGCCCACAGGAAGCGCCGCCCCGAGGGGGCGACCTGCGGCGAAACGGCAAAGCTGAAATCGGTGCGCAGCCCCTGCGGCGTGACCTTGCGGCCCTTGACCTGATCCGCCGGGCAGGCGGGAAAGTTCACGTTGTAGAAGGTGTTGTAGTCCTTCTCTCCGGCGGGACGGTGCAGCGCGAGGATCTCTCGTACCAGGGCGGCACCATGCGCGGCGGCGGCTTCGAACGGATCGTCGAGGTCGCGGTTGCCGGCGCCGAAATACTGCGACAGCGCAATCGCCGGCAGGCCCTGCAGCGCGCCTTCCATGGCTCCGCCAAGGGTGCCCGAATAGACGGCATTCTCGCCCGAGTTGTTGCCCCGGTTCACCCCGGAAAGCACCAGGTCGATCTGCTGGCCCTCCAGCACGTCATGCACCCCGGCCAGCACGCAATCCGCCGGAGACCCCTCGGCGGCGAAGCGGCGCTCGCCCATCTGGGAGATCATCGTGGGATGGGTATAGGAGATGCAATGCGCGACGCCCGACTGTTCGAAGGCGGGGGCAACCACCCAGACTTCGCCTTCGGGGCCGGCGACCTCGGCCGCGATGGCTTCCAGCGTGGCCAGGCCCGGCGCGTTGATGCCGTCGTCGTTGGTGATCAGAATGCGCATGTCGGGCCCCCTCGAAACTGTCCGGCCCCATGCATAGGGGAGGCGGAGGGGCGGGGCAAGACACCCGCCCGGGCCGCTGGCCTGCCGCTGCGGCAGGTGGCCTCAGACCAGCCCGGAGAGCAGGCGGCGGGCCTCGTCCTGCACCGGGGTCAGGGCGGCGCGGTCTTCGCCGGGGTAGAAGCGGGCGCGGGTGGCGGTGGGCATGGGGCGGGGGCTCAGGACATGGACATGGGGGCCGGTGCGCACCGTCTCGGCAGCCCAGGAGCGCGCCATGGCGATCTGCGCGGCCTTGGTGGCCCCGTAGGAGGAGGCGAACTTGGCCCCGCTCATGTCGTCATCGGCAAAGAACAGGGCGCGGCCCTCGCGGCCCAGCAGCGGTGCGACATAGGGCACAAGATGGCCCATGGCGGTCACGTTGGTGGCAATCGACTTGGCCCAGTCCTTGGCATCCACATGGGCGGCCGGGGTCAGCGGGGCCACATGCACCGCCGTATGCGCCCAGAGCGCCAGCCCGCCCCAGCGGTCGTGGATCGAGCGGCAGAGCTGCGCCATCGCCTCGGGGATTGTGACGTCCATGGGGGCCAGGGTGGCGCTGCCACCGGCGGCGCGCAGCCGGTCGTCCAGTTCCTCAAGCGCGCCGACGGTGCGGGCGACGGCAACCACATGGAAGCTTTGCGCCAGTTCCAACGCCAGCGCGGCACCAAGGCCACGGGAGGCGCCGGTGATCAGCGCGACGGGACGGGAGGACAGGTCATTCTCGCTCATGTCCAGCGTCTTGCGGCCTTTTCAGGCACCGGTCAAGCGTCGCTCCGGCCCGGCAGGTGGTCGCGTTGCCGCAGGGGCCGGGTGCGCCTGCGGCGGCGGGCAGAGCGCGCGCGACTGACCCAGGCGGGGTTCCAGCACGCGGTTCAGGATCGCGTCCGGCACGATCTGGTCGGATGCAATGCGCCATCGGAAGGCGCGGCCCTCCAGCCCGTCCGGGATCATCGGGGATGACGGCAAGCGAGAAGGGAGAGAGCGACAGATGCCCCGTTCCGGAGGCATAGCCGGCAACGACATGGCCGCCCCGGACCTCGAACCCCGGGGAGGCGCAGCACCTGAAGCACCTCGCGGTGATCGGCGGGACAGCCTGCGAGGTTGGGATCATGGGAAGACGCGCGCATGATCCCACCATGGGGCCGTGGCGCGTCCGGGGCCAGCCTCAGGACCCGGCAATCGCGAGGACCTGCGCCTCGCTGCCCCGGGCCAGGTGGATCTGCCCGTTGCCGATGGCCGCAACCACATAGCCATCCAGCTTGTCGCCGGGGGTCACGCGAGAGACCCCGCCGCGCCCGTCACGCACCAGCGCAGAGGCCCCGCTGTTGTTGACCCGGGTGCCGAGCAGCGTCATGCCGTTCAGCGGCAGCGCATCGGCCTGGGTGGCCTGCTGCGCGACGATGGCGGGGGTGGGCGTGGTCGGGCTGGGCAAGGCGATCTCCTGGCGGTTGTGGAGGGCGCGGGGTGCCACGGAACCGGCGCAGGCGAAAGCCCCCGCACGCGGACGTGAGGGGGCCTCGGCAAGAGGTTGCGCAGGCCTCAGCGGCCCAGATGCGGGCGGATGTCGTCGCCGGCAGCGGCGTAGATGTCGAGCAGGGTGTCGAAGGACAGCCCCTCGGCCACGGCTTCGGCCAGCGGGCCGCCATCAGGCTGGAAACGGGGGCGCTCGCCGTCCTCGCCGCCCAGCAAGCGGCCCTCCAGGGCGTCGCCGAAGCCGGGCAGGGCGTTGGCCAGCCGCGCCGTGCAGCCGGCGAAGGGCGCCCCGCTGTCGAGACTGTCGAGGAAGGCGTAGAAATCGGCACTGGCGACCTCGGCCCAGGGGGCGAACCAGAACACCTCGTCGCCGGCGCCGCGCAGCGCCAGCGGGATCACGCAGCGCAGGTAGCGGTGCTCTCCGATGCGGCACAGCTCCGAGGCCAGGCGATGCTGGCCGACCTCGACCACCGCGTCGCCCTCGGGCGTGGCATGGGGCCAGTCGTCGGGGGCCTCGAAGCCCAGGTCGTATAGCCCCGAGAAGCCGCGCCCGTCGATCGGGCTGCGGAAATCGGGATCGGTGAAACGGCGCCAGCGGGCGTCAAGCTGCAACAGGTTCATGGGGCCTCCCTTCCACGGCGGACATGCGAACGCCAGCCCGAAGGGGCTGGCGTGTCAAGGTTTTCGGCGGTGTCGGCAGGCTTATTCCGCCGCCTTCAGCTGGAAGCCCTTCTCGATCATGTCGCTGGGCGCAACCGGATATTCGCCCGAGAAGCAGGCATCGCAATATTGCGGGCAGCTGTTCGAACGGCCCGTCGCCTCGCCCACGGCGCGATAGAGCCCGTCGAGCGAGATGAACTTGAGGCTGTCGACCTGAAGGTAGTCGCGCATCTCGTCCTCGGACATCGTGGCCGCCAGCAGCTTTTCGCGCTGCGGCGTGTCGACGCCGTAGAAGCAGGGCCAGGCGGTCGGCGGGGAGGCGATGCGGAAGTGCACCTCGGCGGCGCCGGCATCCAGGATCATCTCCTTGATCTTGCGCGAGGTGGTGCCGCGCACGACCGAGTCGTCGACCAGGATGACGCGCTTGCCGCGGATCAGGGCGCGGTTCACGTTCAGCTTCAGACGCACGCCCATGTTGCGGATCTGCTCGGTCGGCTCGATGAAGGTCCGGCCCATGTACTGGTTGCGGGTGATGCCGAGCGCGAAGGGAATGCCGCTTTCCTGGCTGAAGCCGATGGCCGCTGGAGTGCCGCTGTCGGGCACCGGGCAGACCAGATCCGCATCCACCGGGGCTTCGCGCGCCAGTTCCACGCCGATCTGACGGCGGCTTTCATAGACGGACCGGCCACCGATGATGCTGTCGGGACGCGAGAAGTAGACATGTTCGAAGATGCAGAACTTCGAGGGCTGCGGACGGAACGGGAAGCTGCTTTCCACGCCCTTGTCGGAAATCACCACCATCTCGCCCGGCTGGATCTCGCGGACGAACTCGGCGCCGATGATGTCGAGCGCGCAGGTCTCCGAACTCAGCACCCAGCCGTCGGCCACCTTGCCCAGCACCAGCGGACGCACGCCCAGCGGGTCGCGCACGCCGATCAGCTTGGAGCGCGTCATGGCGATGACCGAGAAGGCGCCCTCGACGCGGCGCAGCGCGTCTTCCAGGCGGTCGGCGATGCCCTTTTGCAGCGAACGGGCCATCAGGTGAATGATGCATTCGCTGTCCGAGGAGGACTGGAAGATCGAGCCGCGCTCGATCAGTTCCTTGCGCAGGGCCTCGGCGTTGGTGATGTTGCCGTTATGCGCGATGGCCGCGCCGCCCATCGAGAATTCGCCGAAGAAGGGCTGCACGTCGCGGATCACCGCGGCCTTCTTGCCGGCGGTGGAATAGCGCACGTGGCCGATGGCAATCGGGCCCGGCAGCGTCTGCATGATGTCCTGCGAGGTGAAGTTGTCGCGGACATAGCCGAAGCGGCGGGCCGAGTTGAAGCCATGTTCGGGATGGTGGCAGACGATCCCGCCCGCCTCCTGGCCCCGGTGCTGCAGCGCGTGCAGGCCAAGGGCGACGAAGTTCGACGCATCGGCGACGCCGAGCACGCCGAAGATGCCGCATTCCTCCTTCAGTTTGTCATCGTCGAAGGGATGCGCGAGGAAGCGCGGGGCGTCCTCGAGAGAGGCGGCGATCGCGGCTTTCTTCATGTCGTGCTGGGCCTGACTTGGTTGCTGGGGCTGCTGGTCTGGGTGCTGGCTGGGCAAGGGCGTTGCTCCGAATCCGGTCATTTCCGACGCGCTTCTCATACGCGCCTCCGCGGCAAGTGTCACGAAAGGATCACATCCAATGACGAGACGCGCCGGCCGCAGCTGCTGCGGTGCGCGTCTTTCTCGATTTTCGGTAACCCTTGGGCGCTAGATGGACGATCCGGCGCCGCTGTTCAAGGGGGCGCGTGCTCAGGACGGGGTGCCAGCGGGGGCGCTGCAATAGCCGGTCAGGGTTTCGTACTGCGAGGTGACCCAGCCAAGCGCTCGCTCGGGGTTCTCGGCCTGGATCTTCTGCGTCAGGTTGGCGAAGACCACGGCAGAGCGCGACTGTTCCACCAGCGCGATGTCCTGGGCGGGCAGCACGGTGTTGTAGACGAAGAAACCGATGGCCACCAGCAGGATGCCGCGGGCGATGCCGAAGACGAAGCCCGCCGCCTGGTCGAGGCCGCCCACCACCGAGCGCTGCACGGCGGAAGAGAACAGCGGCACGAAAAGCGACACGATGGCCAGCACCACGGCGAACAGGATCCCGAAGGAGGCGATCACGGAAAGTTCACAGCTGTCGGACAGGAAATCGCCCAGAACCGGGATCTCCTTGACCAGCGGAACCACCTCGGGCGCGAAGGCGAAGGCCACGATGGCTGCGGCCACCCAGCCGACGATGGCCAGCACCTCGCGCAGGAAACCGCGCGAATACGCCAGGATCGCCGAGAGGAAAATGACCGCCGCCACGATCGCGTCGATGATGGTAAAGCCTTCCATGCCTGCCTTGCTCCGTCCTGCTGCGCTCTTAACCGGCGCCGAAAATTTCGCCTACGAAGCTTGTCAGATCCGCCATGCGGGTCAGCTTCAGCCCAGCTCCGGCGCCGGGCTTGCCGCCCGCCGGAGCGATCGCCGACGAGAAACCAAGTTTCGCCGCCTCTTTCAACCTGTTTTCCGTCTGCCCCACGGGCCGCAGCGCCCCGGAGAGCGAAATCTCTCCGAAGACCACGCATTCGGCGGGCAGTGCGGTGTCCTCGCGGGCGGAAAGCAAAGCCGCCGCCACCGCAAGGTCCGCCGCGGGTTCGCTGACCTTCATGCCACCGGCCACGTTCAGGTAGACATCAAGCCCGGCGAAGGGAATGCCGCAGCGCGCCTCCAGCACGGCCATGATCATGGCGAGCCGCCCGCCGTCCCAGCCCACGGTCGAGCGGCGCGGCTGCGACAGCGGCGAGGGGGCGACGAGGGCCTGGATCTCGACCAGCACGGGGCGGGTGCCTTCGATGCCGGCAAAGACCACGGAGCCGGGGCTGGGCTGGCCGCGCTCCGACAGGAAGAGGGCGGAGGGGTTGGAGACCTCGGCCAGGCCGCCACCGGTCATTTCGAAGACGCCGATCTCATCTGCGGGGCCGAAGCGGTTCTTGACCGCGCGCAGGATGCGGAACTGGTGGCCGCGCTCGCCCTCGAAATAGAGCACGGTGTCGACCATGTGTTCGACCACGCGGGGGCCGGCGATCTGGCCTTCTTTCGTGACGTGGCCCACCAGGATCACGGCCGCGCCGCGCCGCTTGGCGAAGGTGGTCAGCTCATGGGCGGCGGCACGCACCTGGGAGACCGAGCCCGGGGCGCTGTCGACCGTGTCCGACCACATGGTCTGGATCGAGTCGATGATCACCAGGTCGGGGCGTTCCTCGTCCAGGGTGGTGAGGATATCGCGCAGCGCGGTATCTGCGCCCAGTTTCACCGGCGCGTTTTCCAGCCCCAGCCGCCCGGCGCGCATTCGCACCTGCGCCGAGGCCTCTTCGCCGGAGATATAGAAGGTCTTCAGCCCGCGGTTGGCGAAGGCGGCGGCGGCCTGCAGCAGCAGGGTCGACTTGCCGATGCCGGGATCGCCGCCGACCAGGATCGCCGAGGCCGGCACCAGACCGCCGCCCAAGACCCGGTCGAGTTCGTCGAGGCCGCAGGAGGTGCGCGGCGGCGGGGTTTCCTTGGAGGAGAGATCCGTGAGAGCGACCTTGCGCCCGCGCGCGGCGCCCAGGCCCTTGCCGGCAGGGCCGGTGGACAGGGGGACGTCCTCGGTAATGGAATTCCAGGCGCCGCAGGCGTCGCAGCGCCCGGACCACTTGGTGAAGGAGGCGCCGCATTCGGCGCAGGAGAAGGAGGTGACGGGCTTGGCCATGGCCGGCGTTGTGCCCGAGCGGAGGAGGGCCGTCAAAGGAATTGCGCCGTCCGCCCAAGCCGCAGGGGGGCGGGGGGCTCTGCCCCCGTCGCTGCGCGACTCCCCCGCCATATTTGCGGAAAGATGAAAGCCTATTCGGCCGGCACCCGGTTCGCGCTGGCCCGGTGCAGGCGCGGATCGACCGAGGTCACCAGACCGCGTTCTGCCAGTTCGGGCAGGATCTCGGCCAGTTCGTCGCGCAGGCGTCTGATCTGGGCGCGGGCGACGCTTTCGTCCATCTCGACCGCCTCGGTGTAGCGGCGCAGGTCCTCCGTGCGGCGCTTGGCCTCGGCCAGGCGCTGTTCGAAGCTGCTCAGTTCCTGCTGGCGCTCGGCCAGGAAGGCCTGGGCGCGGGCCATGGCCTCGTCCGAATAGACATGGGCAAGGTCTTGGGAAACCTCCGACATCTGCGCGGCGGCCTCGAGGATGCCGGGTTCGAGGGCGCCAAGGTCGGGATGGCTGCGCAGCCAGAGCAGCCGCTCGCGCACCTCGTCATATTGTTCGGCGACATGGAACAGGCCGGCCCGGTCGGCGGCATGGGCGGCCATGTAGGCGCGCTGCACGTCGCGCATCGAGATCGAGAAGCGTCGGTGCGAGGTTTCCAGTGCCAGGATCCGGCCATTGGCGGGGATGTAGGCGCAGAGCGCAAAGGCCAGGGCGGTCAATACCAGCTGCGCGGCCATGCCGGCCTGGTAGCTTTCGCCGCCGTAGCCCAGCGTCAGTTCGGGCCAGGGCAGCAGGCCGAAGGCGGCCAGCAGGCTGGCCGTGCCAAGCGCGGCGGCGGTGAGGGCAAGAAAGGCAAGGCTTGCCAGTTGCAGGGTGCTGGTGGCGATGGCGCGGAGGGGATGGTCCGCAGTGACTTTGGACATTGACGGCTCCTCATCGGACGGGGCGGCGTGTTTCCGCCGTGCTGAGGGTCAAACGGGGCAGGATACCGCCGGGTTCCCATCCTGCGCAGGTTCCGCTTACCCTAGGTCAATATATATCCGAAAATGAACGAATCAGCCTCGTATTTGTGCGAAATGCGAAAGCTGTGGCTTTCAGGACAACCAGAGGGTGATCTGGGTGGCCGCGAGAACGGCGCCAAGGGCGCAGACCGCGATGTCGGTCGGGGCGGGGCGATGGCCGCGCAGGCTGCGGCCCCAGTCCCAGATCACCAGGGCAAACAGCACCAGGCCCGCAAGGCGCGGTCCCGGGGTCAGAAGGGGATCGGGCAGCAGGCCTGCCAGCCCCGCCGCGCAAAACGCCAGCCAGAGCGGGGCGGCGATCAGCCCGGGGCGCGGGCGGGGGCCGCGCCGCCAGAGCGCCAGCCCCGCCAGCAGCGGGATCAATCCGAGGGCCGTCAGCTGCACCATGGAGATCATGGGCAGCGGGGCGTTCACCTGACCGCCTCGATCGGGCCCTCGGCGGAGCCGGAGATGAACTGTGCCACGTAGGGATCGCCCGAAGTGTCCAGCTGGCTGACCGGGCCGGTCCAGCGGATCTTGCCGCCATGCAGCATCGCCACGTTATCGGCGATGGCGCGCACCGAGGTCATGTCATGGGTGATGGTCATGGCGGTGGCGCCCATCTCGGTCACGATCTCGCGGATCAGGTCGTTGATGACGCCGGACATGATCGGATCTAGGCCGGTGGTGGGCTCATCGAAGAAGATGATCTCGGGGTCGGCGGCGATGGCGCGGGCCAGTCCGACGCGCTTTTGCATCCCCCCCGAAAGCTCTGCGGGCAGGCGGTCGGCGACGTCGGGTTTCAGCCCGACGCGGCGCAGCTTCTCGATCGCGATCTCGCGGGCCTCGGCCTTGGGCCGTTTGAGCGACCCGCGCAGCAGGCGGAAGGCGACGTTCTGCCAGACGGGAAGGCTGTCGAACAGGGCGGCACCCTGGAACAACATCCCGAAGCGCGCCAGGAAGGCGTCGCGGTCGGTCTTTGCGGTGTCCTGGCCATCGACCAGGATCCGGCCCGCGTCCTGCTGCACCAGCCCCAGCACGCATTTCAGCAGCACCGACTTGCCGGTGCCGGAGCCGCCGATGATCACCATGGAGCTGCCCTTGGCGATCTCCAGGTCGACGCCGCGCAGCACCGCATTGGACCCGAAGGTCTTTTCGACTTTTTCCAGCCTGATCATACCGAGAAGAATGCCCCCGTGAGCAGGAAGTTGGCGGCGAGGATGAGGATGGAGGCGGCCTCGACCGAGGATTTGGTGGCGGCGCCCACGCCCTGGGCGCCCCGGCCCGAGTTCATGCCCGAATAGCAGCCCATCAGCGTGGCGATCACGCCGAAGGCGGCGCCCTTTACCAGCGAGGAGATGATGTCGAGCGGTTCGAGGAAGTTCACCGTGTTCTGCACGAAGACCGCCGGGTTGAAGCCCAGCGACTTCACCGCGACGGTGAACCCGCCGAGGATGCCGATGATGTCGCCCAGGCCCACCAGCAGCGGCACGGTGATCAGCCCCGCCAGCACACGGGGCACCGTGAGGTACTTCATCGGGTGGGTGGAGAGCGTCACCAGCGCGTCGATCTGCTCGGTCACCTTCATGGTGGCGATCTCGGCGGCGATGGAGGAGGTCACGCGGGCGGCGATCATCAGCCCGACCAGCACCGGGCCCAGTTCACGCACCATGCCGATGGCGACGATCTGGGGCACCACGGCCTGGGCATCGAAACGGGCGCCGCCGGCGTAGATCTGCAGCGTCAGCGCGCCGCCGGTGAAGATGGCGGTCAGGCCCACGACGGGCAGCGACAGCCAGCCGACCTGGAACAGCGCGTTCAGGAACTCCCGCCCGTAGAAGGGCGGGCGCACGAGGTGAGAGAGCGTCTCGGCCAGGAACAGGACCACGCGCCCCACGAGGGCAAGAAAGCTCAGCACGGCGTGGCCAAGCCCGCCAAGGAGGCGCAGGGGCAATGTCATCAGCCGAGGTAGCTCCTCTTGTAGCGGTTCCCGAGGTCGGTCAGGAACTCGTATCCGATGGTGCCGGCGGTGTCGGCCAGCACGTCGATGCCCTGCTGGTCGCCCAGCAGCGTCAGGGCCGAGGGGACCTCGACCGGCAGGTCGGTGACATCGACGGTGATCAGGTCCATGGAGATGCGCCCGATCAGCGGCACGGCATATTCGCCGGCCCAGAGCACGGTGTCACGGGCAATGGCGCGGTGGATGCCGTCGGCATAGCCCGCCGCCAGCGTCGCGATCAGCGAGGGGCGCTCTGCGGTCCAGGCATTGCCGTAGCCCACGGTTTCGCCGGCGTCGATCTCGCGCAGCTGGATCACCGGCAGGTCGAGGCGCACCACGGTTGCCGCCTGTTCGAAGGGGCGACCGCCGTAGAGGCCGATGCCCGGGCGGGTGACGTTGAAGTGATATTCCGGCCCCAGCAGGATGCCACCGGTGGCCGAGAGCGACAGCGGCACGGCGGTGCCGGCGGTCATCTCCTTGAAGATGCGCAGCTGGTGCGGGTTCATCGGGTGATCGGGCTCGTCCGCGCAGGCCAGGTGCGACATGATCAGCGTCGGGTTCTGCGCCAGCGCGATGTCGCGCAGCGCCGCCCATTCGGCCGGTTCCATGCCCAGCCGGTTCATCCCGGTGTCGAGCTGCACGCCGAAGGGCGCGCCGGGCAGCGATTCGAGCTGCCGCACCAGCTGGTCGGCCGAGTTGATCATCGGCGTCAGCTGGGCTTCGGCGATCAGCTTGGTGTCGCCCTCCATGTGACCGGAAAGGATGTTGATCTCGGGCCCGGGGCCGAGGGCACGGCGCAGGTTCACGCCTTCCTCTGCTGCGGCGACGAAGAAACGGCGGGCGCCTTCGGCGGCCAGTCGCGTGGCGACCCTCGCGACACCCAGCCCATAGGCGTTGGCCTTCACCACGGCCGCCGTCTCGACAGTGTCGGAGGAGGCCTGGTCAAGGGCGCGCCAGTTGGCGGCGATGGCGTCGAGGTCGATGGAGAGGAATGCGGTGCTCATGCGTGCTTTTTGGGAGTCGGGTCAATTATGTGCAAGCACAATATGAGAGGCCGCGACCGGGTGCCACCCCGTTCCCGGCAGAGGCCCGCCGTTGCAGGGTTGACGACCGGGCGGGGCACCGCCGCCGCGGATGCTCAGGGTTCCCAGGCGCGGCGGAAATTGTCCCAGGTCTTTTCGCCGACAAGGCAGTCGTAGCTTTCGCCGGGGGCCGTGCCCGCGACCGGAACGATCCGGGCCGCGGGCAGGTCGCCGGGGAGGAAACCCGTGGGACGCGCAGAGGGGGCGGGCGCGGGGGCAAGCCCGGCGATCTCCATCACCAGCTTGCGGCGCACGGCGCTGGCGAATTCCGCCCAGTCGTGCACGGCCACCACGAAGGCGCCCTGGCCGCCGATCACGCAGTCGCGGTAATAGGCATCCAGGTCGGTGACGGTCCAGCGGCTGCCGACGCCCTCGTCGGTCATCAGCGGCAGGCCGTTGATGGTGATGCCCTGGGCCAGAACCCGGTCGCGGGCCGGGGTCACCGGATCGCCGGCATTGTTCGGCCCGTCCCCCGAGACGTCGATGACCTTGCGCAGCCCCTCGTACTGGTTCTCGGCGATGAAGCGTCCGGCATAGTCCAGCGCCGCCGAGATCGAGGTCCGCTGCATGCCGTAGGGGCGGTTGTCCATCAGCACGGCGGCGACGCGCTGCGCTTCTTGCGGCGTGCCGATGGTGGTCCAGTCCACCACCACGCGGTGATTGCCCGGGCCCGCCCATTCCACATAGGCCACCGCGATCCGTCCCAGCAGCCCCTCCGAGATCACCCCCAGAACATCCTCCGAGGTCAGCGCGGCGGCATAGCCGTGGCGCTGGATCTCCAGCTCGTGGGCGGTCATGGAGCGCGAGACATCGACCATCAGGGCCAGTTCGACATCAACCTCGACCCGGGTGGGATCATAACTGAAATCCGCCATCTGCGCGGCGGCCCGCAGCGGCAGCAAAAGAAGCAGGATCAGGAAGATCTGGGGCATGGGGCAAGTGTCCGGTCGCTGTGGCAGGGCTGTCCAGCACATTGCTGCGCTGCAGCGGCCCGGGCGATCCGGGACCGCAAAAGATGCTCAAGGAACTAGCCATTTTACCTTAACGCGAGATTTCCGCCCGAGACATTCGACCTTTTGCCCTGTGAGATCGGGGAATCACTGCGACCCGCCTGCCTGTTTTTCAGGCGGCGGGCCGTGCTGCATCTGCGAAGAGCTCGCCTATCAGTAGTCGGGCTGGTCGTTCTGCCAGGGCTTCACGAGGTTGCCGAAGCGGGTGAAGCGGCCCTCGAACGAGAGTTCCACGGTGCCGATCGGCCCGTGACGCTGCTTGCCGATGATCACCTCGGCCTTGCCATGCAGCCGTTCCATGCGCTGCTGCCAGGCTGCCATTTCCTCCAGCCGGTCGTCCGAGGGCTTTTCGCGTTCGACATAGTATTCCTCGCGGAACACGAACATCACCACGTCGGCATCCTGTTCGATCGAGCCCGATTCCCGCAGGTCCGACAGCTGCGGCCGCTTGTCGTCCCGGCTTTCCACCGAACGCGACAGCTGCGAGAGGGCGATGACGGGAATGTTGAGCTCCTTGGCGACGGCCTTCAGACCCATGGAGATCTCGGCGATTTCCTGCACCCGGTTGTCGGCAGTGCCGCGGCAAAGCTGGAGGTAGTCGACGATCAGCAGGTCCAGGCCATGGGTCCGCTTCAGCCGCCGCGCCCGCGCCGCCAGCTGCGAGATCGGCAGGGCGGGGGTGTCGTCGATGTAAAGCGGGCAGGCTTCCAGCTGCTTGGCGGCCTCGACGAAGCGGCGGAATTCCTCCTCGGTCATGTCGCCCTTGCGGATCTGCTCCGAAGGCACTTCGGCGGCTTCCGAAAGGATACGGGCGGCCAGCTGCTCGGCGCTCATTTCCAGCGAATAGAAGCCGACGACGCCCCCGTCGATGGCGCCCTCGGTGCCGTCATGCTTGATGCCGCGCTTGTAGGCCTTGGCGACGTTGAAGGCGATGTTGGTCGCAAGCGAGGTCTTCCCCATCGAGGGGCGACCGGCGAGGATCAGAAGGTCCGACGGGTGCAGGCCACCCAGCTTGCGGTCCATGTCCATGAGCCCGGTAGAGACGCCGGCCAGGCCGCCCTCGCGCTGGTAGGCGGCGTTGGCGACGTTCACCGCATCGGTCACGGCCTTCAGGAACGAGACGAAGCCCGATTCCGACTGGCCCTGTTCGGACAGCTTGTAAAGGCGCTGTTCCGCCTGGACGATCTGTTCCTTGGGGTCGTTTTCCACCGCGACGCGGCTGGCCTGGTCGGCAATGTCGCGTCCCAGCTTCATCAGCTCGCGGCGCACCGCCAGGTCATAGATCATCTGCGCGTAGTCGCGCGCCGCATAGGAAGAGACCGCGGCCCCGGCAAGTTTCGCCAGATAGGCCGGTCCGCCGAGCTCCTTCAGGCCCTCGTCATCGGCCAGGAAGGCCTTCAGCGTGACCGGAGAGGCCAGGTTGTTGCGCGCGATCCGGGCGGCGGCGACCTCGAAGATGCGGGCATGGACCGGGTCGTAGAAATGCTTCGCGTTGATGATCTGCGCGATGCGGTCGTAGATGTCGTTGTTGGTCAGGATGGCGCCCAGCAGCTGCTGTTCCGCCTCGACCGAATGCGGCATCGCCTCCGTGACGTCGCCGGTCTCGCCCGTGGCGTTGAAAGTCGTGATCTCGTTCATGCCGTCCCCGCTCTGCCTGTCCGGGCCGGGCGCTGCCTGACGCCCCGATGCCGGTTCCGGTCAGACCGGACCCGCATGCCCTTGATCGCCCGGTTCTACAGATACCCGGGCGTGCGGCCAACTTGTATAACTCTGTGGAAAACCTGTGGAGGGCCGCTTTTTCCCCTATCTTGTGGGAAGGCGGGGCCTCGGGTCAAGATCTGCGCGGGCCCCGATGCTTTCTCCGGGGCCCGGCAGCAAGTTTTTGCTGCTTTCGTCGCGGCAGGCTCAGCCCTTGCGGGCGTCCTGCCAGGCGCGCGGCGCGTTCAGGAATTTCTCGACCTCGTCCAGGGTCGCCGCGCTGAAGGCCTGACGCTCGCGGGCGACGGCCAGCACGTCCCACCAGGTGCACAGGTGGTGCAGCTCGACACCATGCTCGCGCAGGTTCTCGCGGGTGCCTTCGAAGATGTCGTAGAAGAAGATCACCGCCGTGTGGCCGCATTCCGCGCCGGTGTCACGGATCGCATCGACGAAGGACAGCTTGGAGCCGCCGTCGGTGGTCAGATCCTCGACCAGCAGGACGCGCTGGCCCTCGCTCATCGCACCCTCGATGCGGGCGTTGCGGCCATAGCCCTTGGGCTTCTTGCGCACATAGGTCATCGGCAGCGCCATGCGCTCGGCCACCAGGGCGGCGAAGGGAATGCCCGCCGTCTCGCCGCCGGCGATGTTGTCGAAGGCCTCAAGACCGGCGTTGCGCATCACGGTGCAGGCCAGGAAATCCATCAGCGTCGAGCGGATGCGCGGGAAAGAGATCAGCTTGCGGCAGTCGATATAGGTCGGCGAGGGCAGGCCGGAAGCAAGCGTGAAGGGTTCGTCGGCATTGAAATGCACGGCCTTGATGTCCAGCAGCATGCCGGCGGTCAGGCGCGCGATTTCTTCCTTGCTCGGGTAGGCGCTGGGGATCATCTGAAGTCCTCTCGAAGGTCTGTTTCATCTTTCTCCAAATATGCCCGCCGGAGGCGTTCCCGGGCCTCTGGCCCGGGGATTGGGCCGCGCGCTGCGCGTCCCAGCCTCCGGCGGAGGTATTTGGAACAAGAAAATGGGTCAGTCGGCCACGTGCCAGGCCGGCACGAAGCCCGGGTCGAAGACGGTGACGGGGCCGTCCTTGCCCAGGATCTTGGCGGGGTAGTCTTTCGGGCCGCGCACCAGGGTCAGCGTTTCCTCGTTGACCGGCAGGCGGTAGTAGGCGGGACCGTGCAGCGAGGTGAAGCTCTCGAGCCGGTCGAGCGCGCCTTCCTCCTCGAAGACATGGGCCAGGATCGCCATGGTGTTGGTGGCGGTGAAGCAGCCGGCACAGCCGCAGCCGCATTCCTTGGCCGGGTCCACGTGGGGGGCGCTGTCGGTCCCGAGGAAGAAGCGGGCATCGCCGCTGGTCGCGGCCTTGCGCAGCGCCTGCTGATGGGTGGCGCGTTTCGCCACCGGCAGGCAGTAGTAATGCGGCTTGATCCCGCCCACGAGGATGTGGTTGCGGTTGATCACCAGGTGGTGCGTGGTGATCGTCGCGGCAAGGTTTGCCTGCGCGGCGCGGATGTAGTCGACGGCATCGGAGGTGGTGATGTGCTCCATCACCACGCGCAGCTCGGGGATCTCCTTGCGCAGCGGATCCAGCACGGTGTCGATGAAGACCGCCTCGCGGTCGAAGATGTCGACCTCCGGGGTGGTGACCTCGCCGTGGGTGCACAGCGGCAGGCCGATTTCGGCCATCTTTTCCAGCACCGGGATCACCTTGCGGAAATCGCGCACCCCGGACTGGGAATTGGTGGTGGCGCCGGCCGGGTAAAGCTTGACCGCCCGGACGAGGCCGGAGGCGGCTGCTGTTGCCACATCCTCGGGGTCCGTGTCCTCGGTCAGGTAGAGCGTCATCAGCGGCTCGAAGGTTCCGCCTTCGGGCAGGGCCTTCAGGATGCGGTCGCGATAGGCTGCGGCATCGGCGCCGGTCACCACCGGCGGCACGAGGTTCGGCATCACGATCGCGCGGGCGAAATGGCGCGCGGTTTCGGGCAGGACGGCCTCCAGCATCGCGCCGTCGCGCAGATGCAGGTGCCAGTCATCGGGGCGGCGAATGATGAGGGTATCGGTCATGGCGCCGCTTTACGGCAAAGCGGCGCGGAGAGGAAGAGATTTACTGGCGCGGATGCCCCGGTCCGGCGCGCGGGCGCAGCTATTCGGCCACCCGGGCCGCCAGGCGGGCGTCCTGCGGCCGGCTGCGCCCGGCGCGGGCGCGGAACCGGGGCAGGTCGAGCCTGCGGGCCGCGTTGGCGGCGACGATATCGGCGCGCGGCATGTGCCCGGCCTCGTCCAGCCGGGCCATCAGGCGGCGCAGGTAGGGCACGTGGTTGCGGCGCATCCGGTAGGCCCGGGCAAAGCTGCGCAGGCTCAGGCTGCCTTCGGCGGCGGCGCGCAGCAGCGGGTGCAGCAGCTCCATCGACAGCAGCGCGCCCTGCAGCGCGTCGCCCATGTGGCGCAGCCTGAGCTCGGTCACGTGGGGGCAGGAGAAGAGCGCGGCATGCATGGCATCAAGCGGTTCGTCCGGGTCGTAGAGGATGAAGGCGTGGCGCGCGGCGTCCAGCATTTCGGGGGCATAGCCGTAGCGGTGGGTGAAGTCGATCCGGCGGGCCTGGGGAAAGCGGTCGTCCCAGCCGGCGCGCGCGGGGGTGAGCGTGGCCTGGGGCTGGATCGCCAGCACGGTTGCCGCCGGGCTGGCCGCCGAATAGGCGCAGGCCGCATAGCCGCAGGGACCGGCGCCGTGGAACAGCACCGTGTCGAACTGGTCGAAGAAGGCTTCCTCGTCCAGGGCATCGAAGAAATCGGCGATCTCGGGGGCGCGGAACCAGGTATCGTGTTCGGCGCCCAGGCACAGGTGGGACCAGCCGGCCTCCTCTGCCAGCTTCCAGCCCAGCGGCTGCGCCCGTTCGGTGAGCGAGCGCATCGCCGGCACCGTTTCGAAACTGACCAGAAGGGTGCGGTTGCCCATCAGGAAGCTGGCGAAATGGCGCCGCCCGAGCGGGTAGAAGAAGCCCCGCCTGCGCGAGGTCGCGGCAAGTTCCCTGAGCCAGGCGCCGGGGGCCAGCCCCGCCAGGGAAGGAAGCATCGCACTGTCTCTGTCCGGGGCCATCCGCTCCTCCGAAGATCCGGTCCGCCTTCTGCGGCCCTCCCATCACGCCTCAACAAGCTTAACCAGATGTTTCCAGCAGCGGCAGGGGCGGCGAAAAATTTTGCTATCCGGGCCGCGAAACGGCCTCCGGGCGGGCCTGGGAGAAGAGAAACCGGGCCTCCGCCGGGCTGAGCGCCCGGCTGGGCGGGGTCATCAGCAGCCGGGCGAACAGCGCCCGGGCCGGCTCCTGGCGCATCAGCTGGTCAAAGCGGGCCTGGCGCCAGGCGACGGCGGCGGAATGCAGGCGGGCCAGCTCCGGATCGGCCCGCAGGCGGGCCAGTTGCTGGGCCCGGGCGGGCGCGAGGGCATCGATGCTGCGGTCTTCCTCCTGGTTGAAGTTCCGCTCGCTCCAGTAGTCCAGGCCCAGCTGGTCGCGGGCATGGACGGCGCGGCCGCGGTCGCTTTTCAGCAGGTAGCTTTCCATCGCACCGAGGGCATAGTGGTTGAGCTGCACCAGCGCGTGATTGTCGCGCCCGAAGGGCGAGAAGATCCGTTCGCTGCGGTAGAGATCGGGCAGGCGGCGGCCCTGGCCGTCGAACCAGCGCGCGCCCTCCAGCCGGGCGGGATCGGGGGCGCGGGGCCGGTGGATGCCGGGTTTGGCATAGGTGCCGTCGTTGCGGTAGAGCGTCTTGAACATCGCGGCGCGCCAGGGCCAGGGCAGGCGGCGGGGCGCGGCGCGGCGGAAGGTTTCGGTCACCGGGCGGTCGGCGTAGCGCTGCACGCCGGCATTGCCGAAAAGCCGCCAGGTCAGGGTGATGGCGGTGGCTTCGGGCAGGGCCGCGATCAGGGCCGGCAGGGTGTGATCGCCGATGTGGACATTGACGAATTCGTCGATATCGAGCGGCAGGATCCAGTCGGCCCGGGCCAGGGCCGGGTGTTGCGCGGCGGCGTTCAGCGCGGTGAACTGGATGCCGCGCCGGTCGTAGGGGCCGGGGTTCGGCCGGTGCTGCACCAGGCCCATCTGCTGGAGCCGTTCCAGCATCGCATCGGTGCCGTCCGCGCAGTCGTTCGAGAAGGCCAGCACTTCGCTCACCCCGCAGGCCAGGTGATGGGCCAGCCATTCCAGCAGGAAGGCGCCCTCGTTCTTCACGCAGAGGATCGCGAGGAGGCGCATCAGGGCGGCGCCTGTGCAGCGGGGCCGTCCTGGTCAAGCGTCAGCGCGTAGGCGGCGCGTTCGGTGGCGCTCAGCTTCAGCTGCAGCACTTCGGTGTAGAGCTTCCGGAACTCGGGCAGTTCCAGCAGAGCCGCGACCTTGGCGCGGTGCCAGGCAAAGCCAGCCTCATGCAGCGCGGCCAGGGCGGGATCGGCCTTCAGCCGGGACAGCTCGGCCTGCATCCGGGGCAGGTTGCGCCGGATCGTCAGATCGCGATGGTCGTTCCAGTCCATCCGCAGCCAGTAGGCATACCCGATCGAGCGGTCGACATGCAGCGCGCGCCCGCGCTGGCGCTTGACCAGAAAGCTTTCGGCCGAGCGCAGCGCGTAATGGTTCAGTTGCAGCAGGTCGTAGCCGATCGAGGCGCGCGAGTTGCGCCAGCCGCTGCGCAGCGCCTCGGGCATCGGCTGGCCCGATCCATTGACCCAGGCGACCTGCGCGGCGCGCCCCTCGTCCAGCTTGTTGGGGCGGTGGCAGGACAGTTTCCGATAGGCGCCGATGTTGCGGTAAAGCGTCTTGAATCCCCAGGAGGTATGCGGCTTTGGGCAGTATTTCGGGGCGCAGCGGGTGAACTGGTCGAGGACGGGGCGATCCTCCAGCCGGGTCACGCCGTCATGGCCGAACAGCCGCCAGGTCATGGCGATGTTGGTGGCGCCGGGCACGCGGGCCAGAAGATCGTCCAGCGTGCCGTTGCCGCAGCGGATGTTGACGAATTCGTCGACGTCGAAATGCGCGATCCATTCGGCGTCGCGGATCAGGGGCTCTTGCAGGGCACGATCAAGCGCCCATTGCTGCGGGGACTTGCCCTGCCAGCCGTCGTTGTTGCGGTGCGCGATCACCCCCATCTGCTGCAACCGCTCCAGGATCTGGGCGGTGCCGTCGGTGCAGTCGTTGGAATAGATCAGGAAGGCGTCAAAGCCGATGGCCCGGTGATGGGCGATCCATTCCAGGATGTAGGGCGCCTCGTTCTTCATGCAGGCGATGACCACGCGCCCGGTGCAGCCGGGGGACAGGCTGCGGGCGGGGGCGGGGCGATAGGGCGGTGCCTCGGCCTCCTCCGGGACCTTGCCCAGCCGGTCATGGGGCGCGAAGGGGCCCTGGCGCAGCTGGTGGTAGCGGGCGAGCGCCGCGGGGGGCAGCAGGGCGCGTGCGGCCAGGGAAAGCCCGTCCTTTTCGGGATTCGCGCTGGCGGGCAGGCTGTCGGCCCCCGACAGGAAGGCCTCGGCCTCGGCGGTCTTGCCCTCCGGATCGCCATGGTCGATGTGCCAGCGCAGGGCCAGCAGATAGGGCGAGGGGCGGAAGCCGAAGCCCGGGTCGGCCTCCTGCCAGGGGCGACCGCCGCTGCTGTCGGCGGGCGGGGTCAGCACCGGTGCCAGCTCCGGCCAGCGGGCGCTCAGCGCGGCATTCCCCTGGGCGAAACGGGCGCAGAGCGGTACCAGCTCGCCGGGATCAGGCGCCGGGCCGGGGACCGAGATCTCGCTCAGCAGGCGCAGCCTGAGGCGCCGGTCGATCAGGCGCCGCTCTTGCTGCAGGTAGCGCCCCAGCAGGGCGTTCATCCGGCGGGCGCGGGTCAGCGTGGCCGCCGAGAGCGGCGGCGGGGCCGGGGCCTCGGGCTCCGGTTCGGGCAGGGGGGGCAGGCCAAAGTCGCGCGACAGCACGGCCCGCAGCCCGGGTCCGTGGATCTGCTGCGGGTCATGGGGGCAAAGCCGCATGGTGCCCGCGCCGAAGACCGCCTCCCAGCGGGCCACGACGGCGGCGTAATCGAGCCAGAAGAGCGGCGCCTGCACCTTGGGAAACTGCCCGGAGAATGGGTTGGCAGGGGGCAGGGCGGACAGGCAGGCCGTGGTCCAGTTCTCCTGCGTCGGCAGTGCCTGTTCAAGCTCCAGCGTGCTGCGGCGCCCCTCCAGCAGCTGGGCCGCGTAGGCGCGCAGCATCATCCGGGGCTGGGCCTCGACATGGGCGATCACGGTGATCTGCTCGGACAGCGGCGCCAGCAGGGCGTGCAGGCGCCGCAGCTCGGCCTCGTGCAGCAGTCCCGGCAGCAGCTGGGCCGCCGAAAGGATCAGCACCTCGGGACGATGGGTTGCGACCTCTTGGGCCAGATCGGCGGTGACCGCCTGCCGCAGCGCGGCCTGGGCGGCGGGCATCAGGTAGCCGCGTGCCAGCCGCAGCGGGTCGATGTTGCCGGGATCGGTGACCGCCATGTAGAGCCGCGTGTGGTTGCGCGCGCCGGGGCTGCGGGCAAACAGCAGGCCCTGCGCGCGCAGCGCGTCGCGGCGCCGGGCCAGCGCCGCCTGGAGCACCGTTGCGCTGGCGCAGTCCGGCCCGATATGCAGCAGGATCCTCATGGCGGCCTCAGGCTGGGGAGGGGCGGCGCGTGTTGGCATTGGCGCGGCCCCACCAGGGCAGGTCGCGGCCCAGGAAACCGGCCAGCCGGTCCTGGGCCGCAGGGTCGGCGACATCCAGTTCAAGGAACCGGTCGGAGCCCGCGAAGAGCATGTGCAGATGGGCGTGATGCCCGGCGATCCAGCGTGCCAGCTGCCCGGGGTCGGCGCCGAAGCCTTCGGGCAGGCCGGGCAGGCTGGCCGCTTCCAGCCGGGTCGCCATGTTGGTCCAGCGCCGCATGGAATCCGCCAGCGCCTCGGGGGGCCGCCAGGTGGCCACGAAGCGCACCTGCGGATGCCGGTCCCGGATCGCGGCAATCAGCGCGAAATCCATCTGCGGCCAGGCCGAGCGGCGGCCCTGCAGGAAAGAGCATTCTGCAATGGCCTGGAAATCGCCCAGATCGCGCAGCGGATCGCCGTTGCCGAAATGGCCGCGATACAGCGCCATCCCGACAAAGCTGCGCCACAGGGCCGGATCGGCAGTCTGGCCGCGGCGGATGCGGTGGTCGGCCACCTTCAGCCCCGCGGCCTTCATCGCCCGGGCAAAGCTGGTGGTGCCGGATTTCGGCAGGCCGAGGTTGATCACCTGCATCGCGCCGCTCACCGGAACGCCCCTGTGGCCACCGCCTCGGGGGGGACGCCCAGCCGGACCAGCAGCGCGGTTTCGGCCTCGGGCAGGGGCGGGGAACGGCGCAGCTGCGCGGCCAGCTGCCGGGGACCCTCCTGTGCCAGCAGCGCCCCGGCCCGGGCGCGATGGGCGGCCACGGCGGCCTCGTGCAGGGCGGCAATGCCCGGCAGCGCCTTCAGCTTTGCGATCCCGGCCTCCAGCGCCGGCAGGAGCCGCCGGATCGACAGGTCCTGCCAGGCGGTATCGGCACGTTCGCGCCAGTAGCTGTCGTCGAAGGCGCGATGCGCGCGGTTCACGTCGCCACGGTCGGTCTTCACCAGGTAGCTGTCGAGCGAGCGCAGGGCGTAGTGGTTCAGCGTCGCGTGGTGGCGCGCGCCCCGGGCCGGAAAGCGGCGGATCCGCCGCGGGTTCGCCGCCATCAGGAAGCGCTGCGGCACCGCACGACCGGATCCGTCGCACCAGCGGGGGCGCTGCGCGGCAGCCAGACCCTTGCCGAAGAACGGCCGGTGCGCCCCGTAGTAGCGCAGCGGAAAGTCCCGCCGCACCAGGGTCTTCACCTCGATCGCCAGCTGGCCGTTCCAGATGTCGGGATCATGGCAGCGGGTGAACTGGGCGATCACCGGGCGATCCTCGAACCGGGTCACCCCGTCATTGCCGAAGAACTGGAAATGCACCGAGATCGCCTGCGGATCGCCGCAGGCCGCGATCAGCGCCGGGATCGTGTGATCGCCGGTATGGATGTTCAGGAACTCGTCGACATCGGCGATCCAGACCCAGTCGGCCTGCCGCACCAGCGCCTCCTGACGGCAGGCCTTCAGCGCCTCCATCTGGTAATTGCGCCCGCTGGCGGGGTTCGGCAGGTGGTGCAGCACGCCATGGGCCGCCAGACCGTCCAGCAGCCGGTCGGTGCCATCGCTGCAATCGTTGGAATAGACCAGCAGTCCCGTCACGCCGATCAGCCGCTGCCAGGCGATCCATTCCAGCAGGAAGGGGCCCTCGTTCTTCACGCAGGTCACGGCGGTGATGCGCATGGATCCTCCCGGCTGGCGGGTTCCCCCTTCGGAGGCACCGCAGTGGTTATCGGGCGGCAAAGGTTGATTTTCCGTCAACACGGGACCGGCCAGTCTCCGGTCGACGGCGCCGGTCGCAGACCTTCGTCGCACTTGACCCTGCGTCGCTCAGGCGCAGGCTGGGGGCATGGCCCGAAGGACAGACCCATGACCCTACCGGAGACGATCGACGCCACGGCCGCGCTGCTGCACGGGCAGGGCTACCGGCCCGACCGGGCGCTTGCCACCGTCACCTTCCTGGCGCTGCGGCTGGGCAGGCCGCTCCTGCTGGAGGGAGAGCCCGGCACCGGCAAGACCGAGGTCGCCAAGGCCCTTGCGGCGGGGCTGGGGCGGCGGCTGATCCGGCTGCAATGCTACGAGGGGCTGGATGCGGCCCAGGCGGTGTGCGACTGGAACTTTCCCGCCCAGATGATCGCCATCCGCACCGCCGAGGCCACCGGTGCCGGCGATGCGGCCCGCCTTCAGCAGGATCTCTTCGGTCCGGACTTCCTGATCGAACGCCCGCTGCTTCAGGCGCTGCGCCCGCATCCCGAAGGCCCGCCGGTGCTGCTCATAGACGAGCTTGACCGCACGGATGCCCCGTTCGAGGCCTTCCTGCTCGAGGCGCTCTCCGATTTCCAGGTCACCGTCCCGGAGCTTGGCACGATCCGCGCCGCCGCGCCGCCCATCGTGATCCTGACCTCGAACCGCACCCGCGAGGTCCACGAGGCGTTGAAGCGGCGTTGCCTCTACCACTGGGTGGGCTACCCCGATGCCGCGCGCGAGCTCGAGATCCTCTCGGCCCGCGCCCCCGAGGCCGCCCGCGCCCTCTCGCAGGAGGTGGTGGCCTTCGTGCAGCGCCTGCGCACCGAGGACCTGTTCAAGACCCCCGGCGTGGCCGAGACCATCGACTGGGCGAAATGCCTGCTGGCGCTCGATGTCATCGCGCTGACCCCGGAGGTGATATCCGACACGCTGGGGGCGCTGCTGAAGTACCAGGATGACATCCGCCGGATCGAGGGCGCCGGGGCGAAACGCCTGCTGGAGGAGATCCGCAGCCCGAAGACCCCGGCCTGACATGGCCGTCCCTCTTTCCGCAAATATGCTGCAGGGGGGCGGGGGGATGCAAAATCCCCCCGGGGCCGGTCGGTGAGCGCACCGCTGCCGCCCGATCTGCCGCATGACCCGAAACTGGCGGCCAATATCGTGCATTTCGCCCGCGCCCTGCGTCGCGCGGGCCTTCCCGTCGGTCCCGGCCGGACGCTGGAGGCGATCCGCGCGGTCGCGCTGACGGGCCTGTCGGACCGGCGCGACTTCTACTGGACGCTGCATGCCTGTCTGGTCTCGCGCCCCGAGGAAACCCGGGTCTTCGCCCAGCTTTTCCGGCTGTTCTGGCGCGATCCGCGCTACATGGAACAGATGATGTCGATGCTGCTGCCCTCGGTCCGCGGCCTGGCAGAGGAACGCCCGCCGGCCCCGGCGGAACGGCGCGCCGCCGAGGCGCTGACCGCCGATGCGCCGCGCCCCCCCGCGCCCCGAGCCGAGGACGAGGCACTGCGCCTTGATGCCCGGCTGACCGCCTCGGGGCGCGACCGGCTGCGCCATCTCGACTTCGAGCAGATGAGCCCGGAGGAAAGCGCCGAGGCCCGGCGGATGCTGGCGCGGCTCCGCCTGCCGGTGCCGCCGGTTGCCGGGCGCCGCCAGGCCCCCGCCCGCCATGGCCGTCCCGATCCCCGCCGCACCCTGCGCCAGGCGATGCGCCAGGGTGGGGAACTGCGCGCCCTGGCCCTGAAGGCGCCGCGTCCGCGCGCGCCCGACCTCGTGGTGCTCTGCGACATCTCCGGCTCCATGAGCCTTTATTCCCGCATGGTGCTGCATTTCCTGCACGCCCTCAGCAACCGGGCGCAGCCCCGGGGCGCGGGTGGCGGCACCGGCTGGGGGCGGGTCCATGCCTTCACCTTCGGCACAAGGCTGACCGATATCTCGCGCCTGCTGCGGACCCGCGATGTCGATGCGGCCCTTGCCGCCGCCGGCGCCCGGGCCGGCGACTGGGAGGGGGGCACGCGGATCGGCGACTGCCTGGCGGCCTTCAACCGCGACTGGTCGCGTCGGGTGCTGTCGCAGGGGGCGGTGGTGCTGCTGATCACCGATGGTCTGGACCGGGGCGATCCGGAGCTGCTGGTGGGCGCGGCGCAGCGCCTGCAGCGGTCCTGCCGGCAGCTGATCTGGCTGAACCCGCTGCTGCGTTTCGACGGATTTGCCCCGAAGGCCCGCGGCGTGGCGGCGCTGCTGCCCCATGTCGACAGCTTCCGCGCCGCCCACAATGTGGCCTCGCTCGAAGCCCTGGCCGAGGCGATCTCGAAGCCCGATGATCCGGGCGAGAAGGCGCGGCTGATGTGTCTGCTGCGTGAGTAGGCCGGCGGGAATCCGCTGTTTCTTTGCAACGCAGCATTGAACCGGAATGTGTTCTCGGAAGTTGTCTGCTCGAAACCGCCATGATCGGCGGAAGAGAGGAAGACTATGACCAAGACCCTGCTGAAGAGCTCCACGGCCCTTGTGATGAGCATCGCTCTGGCGCTGCCCTCCACGGGTTTCTCGCAGTCGAATGACGGCGGGAAGGAAGCTCAGACCCCCCGCCAGGAAGCGCCTGATTGCGCCCCGAGCCAGGACTGCAAGGCCCCCGGCCAGAAGAAGCACGACGGTCCGCAGGCCGGCGACAGGAACGGCGGAGAAAAGGCCGCCGACCATGGTCCGAAGGAGGACGCCCGTCCCGGCAAGGAGGCGGGTGGCAAGGATCAGCCCCGGGCCGAAAAGGCCGACGGCGCGAAAGCCGGCAAGGGGAAGTCCGATGACGGCAAGGCCGGCAATGCCCGCACCGAAAAGGCGCCGCAGGACGCCGCCCCCGGCAAGGGGGCTGAAAGGACCGCCCCCGAGCAGGCCGCGCCCCAGTCCCTGAAGAAGGGCGGCAATGCTGTCGTCTCGGAAGAGAAATCCGGTGGCAAGTCGCAGGCCATGGAGGCCCAGGACGGCGCCAAGGGCAAGGCAGAGGCCGCTCCGCAGAAGAAGAAGGCCGAGGCGCCGAAACCCGCCGAGGCAAAGCCCGAGGCCGGGACGGCCCCCGGGGCCAAGGACGGTGCCGACAAGGCGCCCAATGCCAAGGCGGACGCGGCACCGAAGGCGGCCGGCGGCCCCGATGCGGATGAGCTGAAGCGCCGCCTGGGCGACAAGGCGCAGGACACGAAGGCAGAAGCCCCCAAGGCGGAAGGCATGAAGGCGGAGGGCAAGGGCGACATCAAGGCCCCGGCCATGGACCGCAAGGCCGACGCCCCCGCGCCCAAGGCAGAGCAGAAGGCGCAGTCGAAACCGGACGAGCCGAAGGAAGCCCCCGACACCAAGGAGCTGGAACGCCGCCTGGGTCAGAAGGATGGTGCCCCCGCTGCCCCTTCGGAAACGCGCAGCGCTGATGCGCCCAAGCGCGGGGACGAGGCGCCCCGCCGTGGCGAGGATGCCGTGGCCCGCGACGACGCGCGCCGCCCGGCGGATGCCCAGCAGGCCGACCGCCAGCGTGACGACACGCGTCGTCCCGAAGGCGACGCCCCGCGGCAGACCGCCGAAGGCGATGCCCCGCGGAAGATCGCGCCCGAGGAGCTGAAGAAGGAAACCGCCGCCGCCGAGGATCCGGGCGTCAAGCGCGATCCGCGCCAGATGGCCGAGGATCAGGCCAAGCGCGAGGCGAACCGCCAGGATCGCCGCCGCGAGGTGGCCGCCGCCGGCAAGGATGCCAAGGTCGCCGATGTCCGCGAGGACAAGGTGAGCAAGGACGAGGCGCGCTCTTCGGACGAGGAATTCCGCACCAGGGCGGGGGGCGATGCTCCGCAGGCGCGTGACCGCAAGAAGGACGACGGCAACGATTTCTTCGACACCATCGCCAAGGCGGCGGTGGCCGGGATCGGCGCCTATGCCGTGGGCAGCCTGCTCAACAACGGGGACAAGGTGGTGTCGAACTCGGGGGACCGGGTGGTCGTGCTGAACGACGGCCAGTATCGCGTGCTGAAGGACGATAACGTCCTGCTGCGCCAGCCCGGCAACGACCTGCGCACCGAGACCTTCTCGGACGGTTCGACCCGCACCACGGTGACCCGTCCCGACGGTGCACGCATCGAGACGATCCGCGCCGCCGACGGCACCGTGCTGCAACGTACCCGCCTGCTTGAAAACGGCGACCGGGTGGTGCTGTTCGACGACACGCAATCCTACCGCCAGGTGAACGTCGCCGACCTGCCGCAGCACCGTGACCAGGTGATCCAGTACCAGGGCACCGATTCCGCCGCCCTGGAACGCGCCCTGCGCAACGAGCAGGTGAAGGTGGGCCGCACCTTCTCGCTCGGCCAGATCCGCGACATCTCGGCGGTGCGCAAGCTGGTGCCCGAGGTCTCGCTGAACGACGTGACCTTCGCGACCGGCTCGGCGGTGATCCAGCCCGAGGAGGCGCAGCACCTGGCGACGCTCGGCAAGGCCATGGCCGACATGATCGCCACCAACCCCGGCGAGGTCTTCCTGGTCGAGGGGCACACCGATGCGGTGGGCAATGCGGGCTCGAACCTCGCGCTGTCGGACCGTCGGGCCGAAAGCCTGGCGCTGGCGCTCAGCGAATATTTCGACGTCCCGCCCGAGAACATGGTGGTGCAGGGCTACGGTGAAAGCGACCTGAAGGTGCAGACCGCTTCGGCGGACCGCGACAACCGCCGCGCTGCCGTGCGCCGGATCACCCCGCTGCTGCAGCAGGGCAACTGATCCCGCCTGACGGGACCTCAGGGAAGGGCCGCGCCTCTGGCGTGGCCCTTTTGCCATCGGCTTCCTATCTGGAGGCTTCAGGGACCGGTTGCGCGCAGGCGCGGGCAGGTCCACTCTTCCCGCAGGAGGCGCCCATGGAACGATTTGACGACATTCCCGAACAGGCCCTGGACTGGTACCGGGCCGGACGCGGTGCCGCGCTGGCCACCGTGGTGGAAACCTGGGGCAGCGCGCCCCGCCGGGTTGGCAGCCAGCTGGCGATCTCGGGGGACGGGGCGATGGCGGGCTCGGTCTCCGGGGGCTGCGTCGAGGGCGCGGTGGTGCTTGAGGCGCAGGAGGCCATCGCCGATGGCAAGCCCCGCATGTTGGAATACGGCGTCAGCGACGGGGATGCCTTCGCCGTGGGGCTGGCCTGTGGCGGCACGATCCGGGTGCTGGTGCAGCCGGTGGGCGGGGCCTTTCCCGACGTGGCCCTGGCCGAGCTGGTCGAGCGTCGCGCTGCGCGGGCCCGCATCGCCGTGGTCTCGGGCGCCGACGGCAGGGTCGAGGGGCTGGTGCAGGAGGGGTTCGAGGCGCGTTTCCGCATGGATCGCTCCGGGTTGGAGGAGGACGGGCGCTTCGTCACCGTGCACAATCCGCCGCTGCGGCTGCTGATCGTCGGGGCGGTGCATATCGCCCAGGCGCTGGTGCCGATGGCGCGGGTGGCGGGATTCGACCCGGTGGTGATCGATCCGCGCGACAGCTTCGCCTCGGCGGCACGGTTCCCCGGCGAACAGGTGATCAACGACTGGCCCGACGAGGCGGTACAGGCGCTGGGCCTGGATGCGCGCACGGCGCTGGTGCTGCTGACCCATGATCCGAAGATCGACGATCCGGCGCTGGAAGAGGCGCTGCGCTCGGATGTGTTCTACATCGGCGCGCTTGGCTCGACGCGCACCCATGCCCGGCGGCTGGACCGCATGGAGGCGGCAGGCCTTGGCGCAGAGCTTGAGCGTATCCATGGCCCGATCGGGCTGGATATCGGCGCCTCCGGCCCGGCCGAGATCGCCGTGTCGATCCTGGCCGAGATGGTCCAGGTGCTGCGGAAGGGCGCCGCGTGAAGTTCGGACCCCTGCCGGTCGCACAGGCCCTGGACGCAGTGCTGGCGCATTCGCTGGCGCTGCCGGAGGGGCGGATGCGCAAGGGGCACCGGCTGGAGGCGGCGGATTTGGCCCGGCTGGAGGCGGCGGGGCTGGACAAGGTCATCGCGGCCCGGCTGGAGCCGGGCGACGTGGACGAGGATACCGCCGCGGCACGGCTGGCCGCCGCCCTGGTACCCGATCCCGAGGCCGTGGGGCTTCGGCTGGGGGCGCCGGGCACGGGGCGGGTCAATATCCATGCCACCGGGCCCGGCGTGCTGGAGGTGCTGGCCGCGCGCATCGATGCGCTGAACGCGGTCGATCCGATGATCTCGGTCGCGACGGTGCCGCAGTGGCAGCGCTGCGCGACGCGGACCATGGTGGCGACGGTGAAGATCATCGCCTATGCGGTGCCGGGCGCGGCCTTGGAGCGGGCCTGTGCCGAGGCCAGGGGGGCGCTGCGCCTGCACGCGCCGCAGCGGCGCCGGGTGGCGCTGATCCGCACCCGGGTCGCCGGGGCGGCGTCGGAAGCCGAGGGCCCCGAAGCGGTGCGCCGGCGGCTGGAGCGGATGGGGGCGGTGCTGATCAGCGATACCGAGGTGGCGCACGAGACCGACGCGCTGGCCCGGGCGCTGGCCGAGGTGCCGGGCGCCGAGCTGGCGCTGATCCTGACCGGATCGGCCACTTCCGATCCCCATGATGTCGCCCCCGAGGCGCTGCGCCGCGCGGGCGGGCAGGTGACGCGCTTCGGCATGCCGGTCGATCCCGGCAACCTGCTGTTCTTCGGCGACCTGGGGGCGCTGCCGGTGATCGGCCTGCCGGGCTGCGCGCGCAGCCCGGCGCTGAACGGGGCCGACTGGGTGCTGGAGCGGATGCTTTGCGCTGTGCCGGTCACGGAGGGCGATGTCGCGGCCATGGGCGTGGGGGGGCTTCTGAAGGAGATCCCGACCCGTCCGCAGCCGCGCGAGGGGCGCTGAGCGGGGGCGGCGCTGCGCGCCGGCCTCCGGCGGGCATATTTGGGGAAAGATGAAAGGGGCGCGCCCGGTTCCGCCTCCGGCGGCCGTATTTGGGGAAAGATGAATGCGGCTGAGTGGCGCGAAGACGGGGGCGGGCAAAAGAAAACGCCCTCCGGTCGGGGAGGGCGTTTGCAGCGGTCCGTCGGGACGGTCGGGATCGGGGCGCGGTTACGCGCGCGGACCGATCATCATGACCATCTGGCGGCCTTCCATCTTCGGCATGTTCTCGACCTTGCCGAGTTCCTTGACGTCTTCGGCGACGCGTTCGAGAAGTTCGCGGCCCAGGTTCTGGTGCGCCATCTCGCGGCCACGGAAGCGAAGGGTCACCTTCACCTTGTCGCCCTTTTCAAGGAACTTGACGACGTTCTTCATCTTCACGTCGTAGTCGTGGACATCGGTGTTCGGGCGGAATTTGACTTCCTTGACCTCGATCACCTTCTGCTTCTTCCGGGCTTCGGATTCGCGCTTCTGCTGTTCGTACTTGAACTTGCCGAAGTCCATGATCTTGCAGACCGGAGGCGTTGCATTCGGCGAGATCTCGACCAGGTCGAGGCTTGCTTCCTCGGCAAGTGCCATCGCCCGCTGGGGCGTCACCACACCAAGGTTTTCGCCTTCGGCGCCGATCAGGCGGACTTCGGGGCAACGGATTCGGTCGTTCACGCGCGGGCCGGTGTCTCGGGTTGGCGGCGCGTTGTGGGGTCTGCGAGCTATGGTTTTGTTCCTTTGATCGTTGGAAGAATTGAGGCGGGAAAATAAGCCTCGGAAGGCTGATTTTCAAGCGGCTTTTCGCTGTTTCATCCCGGGAATGCAAAAAGGGCAGCGGGGGGTCCCGCTGCCCTTTCCATTCCGGCTGACCATGGGTCAGTCCACGAAGGCCTTTTCGACCACGTAATGCTTGGGATCGGAGTTGGCGCCCTCTTCCAGGCCGTAGCCCTCGAGCAGCTCCTTGATCTCGATGTTGAAAGCCAGGTTGCCGCAGACCATGCCGCGGTCGGTTTCCGGGTTGATCGGCGCGATATCGAGATCCGCGAACACCTCTCCGGAGCGCATCAGGTCGGTGATGCGGCCCATCTTCGGGCTCTCCTCGCGGGTGGTGGTCGGGTAGTAGCGGATCTTCTTCCAGAAGCCCTCGCCGATCAGCTCGTTCAGCAGCTCGTCGGTCTTGAGGTCCTCGATCAGCTGGGCGCCGTAGGTCAGTTCGCCCAGGGTGCGGCAGGTGTGGGTGATCACCACCTCGTCGTAATCCTCGTAGGTCTGCGGTTCGCGCAGCAGCGAGGCGAAGGGCGCGAAACCGGTGCCGGTGGCGAAGAACCACAGCCGCTTGCCGGGCAGCAGCGCGTCATGCACCAGCGTGCCCACGGGTTTCGGGCGCAGGATGATCTGGTCGCCGACCTCGATCTTCTGGAGGCGCGAGGTCAGCGGACCGTCCGGCACCTTGATCGAGTAGAACTCCAGCTCCTCGTCCCAGGAGGGGGAGGCGATGGAATAGGCGCGCAGGATCGGTTTCTGGCGGCCGGTCTTTTCGTCGGGATCGCCCATCAGGCCGATCATCACGAATTCGCCCGAGCGGAAGCGCAGCGAGGCGGGCCGCGAAACGCGGAAGCTGAACAGCCGGTCGGTCCAGTGCTTGACGAAGGTCACGGTCTGGGCGTCGGGCAGGGTGGGGGTCGCCTTCTGGGCGGGAGCGGTATCGGTCACGGCGGTCTGGTTCATATGTACACAAAGGATCTTGCGATCCTTCCTATCTCGAATATCGCGGTTTCGGAAGCCTCAGGCGTGACGCAGGCGCGACTGATAGTCATGCGCCGTCCAATCTGCCCGAAACTTCCACTGTTTTTCCGGCTGGCGCGCGGCCAGGTCGTCGCTGATCTCGACCTCGTCGAAACCAGAGCGGCGGGCCATCGCATACTGATCGGCGATGACATGGCCCACGGCGCGCAGCTTGCCGGTATAGCCTTTCTGGCGCAGAACCCGGGCAATGGTAAAGCCGCGTCCGTCCGCGAAGGAGGGAAATTCGACCTTGACCAGGGCAGCGGCGCCGGCTTCGGCGGTTTGCGGGTCGGTATCGGAGGCCAGCACCACCACGTCCGTCTCCGGCAGGTCGGCAGCCCAGTCCAGGGCCGAGAAGCCCTCATCGGTCACGATAATGCTCATGCTTTCGGTCCTCTCACGATCTTGCCATCCACGACGTGGATGCCGCATTCCGTCTTGTCCTGTCCGCGCCAGCGTCCGGCGCGGGGGTCTTCGCCCGGCTTGACCGGGCTGGTGCAGGGCGCGCAGCCGATGGAGGGGTACCCCTTTGCCACCAGCGGATGCTTGGGCAGGCGGTTCTCTTCCATGTAGTTGCGCACGTCCTCGGGGGTCCAGTGCGCCAGCGGGTTGACCTTGATGCGGTCGGGCCCGTCGGCCTCGAAGAACTCCAGCGCGGCGCGGGTCGCGCTCTGGAAGCGCTTGCGCCCGGTGATCCAGCCGTCGAACTGGCCCAGCACCTGCTGGAGGGGCCGCGTCTTGCGCAGGGCGCAGCAGGCGTCGGTGTCAAACAGGTGCAGCGTGTCGTCCGGGTCCTCCTTGGAGAGGGCCGCGGGGGCGGGACGGATCACCCGCATGTTCTTCAGGCCCAGCCGTTCGGCGACCTCGACCTGGTAATCCAGCGTCTCCTGGAACAGCATCAGCGTGTCGATGAAGTAGACCGGAACGCTCCGGTCCACCATCGAGACAAGGTGCAGCAGGGCCACCGACTCGGCTCCGAAAGAGCTGACCATCGCCAGATCGCCGACGTCATGATCCTTCAGCGCCGCTTCCAGCACCGAGGTTGCGCCGTGGTGGCGGTAACGATCATTCAGGGATTGCACCCGCGCCGTGATATCCGGCGAGGGGGCACCCCCGAAATCCATGGCTGCTTCAGGCGGCATCGGCCTTCCTTTCAGCTTTCTCGGGATAGAGCGCGTCCTTGAAGGGCTGCGCACCGACCCGGCGATAGGCGGCGAGGAAGGTTTCCTCTGCGCCCTCGCGCAGGCCGAGATAGGTTTTCACGATGGTCTCGATCGCGCCGGTGATCTCGTCATAGGCAAAGCCGGGCCCGGTGCGTTCGCCAAGCGCCGCATCCTCGGAGCCATCGCCGCCCAGGGTGATCTGGTAGTTCTCGACGCCCGCGCGGTCCAGCCCCAGGATGCCGATATGGCCCACGTGGTGGTGGCCGCAGGCGTTGATGCAGCCCGAGATCTTGATCTTCAGGGGGCCGACCTCGTGCTCCAGCTTGAGCTCTTCGAAACGGGTGGCGATCTCCTGGGCGACGGGGATCGAGCGGGCGGTCGCCAGCGCGCAGTAATCCATGCCGGGGCAGGCGATGATGTCCGACACCAGCCCGACGTTCGCGGTTGCCAGGCCCGCAGGCTTCAGCGCCTCGTAGAGCGCGGGCAGGTCCGACTTGTGGACATGGGGCAGGATGACGTTCTGTTCGTGGCTGATGCGGATGTCGTCATGGCCGTACTTTTCGGCCAGATCGGCCAGCAGGCGCATCTGCTCCGAGGTCGCATCGCCGGGCGTCTCGCCATGCTTCTTGAGCGAGACGGTGACGATGGCATAACCCTCTTGCTTGTGGGCCGACAGGTTGGTGTCGGTCCAGGCACGGAAGGCGGGGGAGGCGGCGCGCGCTTCCTCGTAGCCCTCAAGGGGCGCGTTGCGGAAGGCGGGGGCGGCGAACATCGCGCGGATCCCGGCCAGCATCTGCTGATCGACGCCCTCGAACAGGGGCTTGAGGACGGCAAAGCGTTCCTCGGCCTTCTGCTTGATGGTTTCCAGCCCGTTCTCGTTCACGGTGATCTTGATGCGCGCCTTGTACTTGTTGTCGCGCCGACCCAGCGTGTTGTAGACCGAGACGATGGCCTCCAGGTAGGGCAGCATGTCGGCTTCCGGCAGGAAGTCCTTGATGACCTTGCCGATGACGGGCGTCCGGCCCAGGCCGCCGCCGACGAAGACGCGGACGCCGCGCTGGCCGTCCTTCTCGACCAGCTGGATGCCGATGTCATGGGCGCGCAGCACCGCGCGGTCGTGTTCGGCGCCCGACACGGCCAGCTTGAACTTGCGCGGCAGGAACTGGAATTCCGGGTGATCGGTGGACCACTGGCGCAGCAGTTCCGCGACGGGGCGGGGATCGGCGATTTCATCTGCTGCGGCACCGGCGAAATGGTCGGCGGTCACGTTGCGGATGGTGTTGCCCGAGGTCTGGATGGCGTGCAGCTGCACCTCGCCGAGCGCGTCGAGGATATCCGGCACATCCGGCAGTTTCGGCCAGTTGTACTGGATGTTCTGGCGGGTGGTGAAGTGGCCATAGCCCTTGTCCCACTTGTCGGCGATGGTCGCGAGCATCCGCATCTGTTCGCCGCGCAGCGTGCCATAGGGGATGGCGACGCGCAGCATGTAGGCGTGCAGCTGCAGGTAGAGGCCATTCATCAGGCGCAGCGGGCGGAACTCTTCCTCGGTCAGGGATCCGTCGATGCGGCGTTCCACCTGCTGGCGGAACTGGGCGTTGCGGGCCGCCAGGAAGGCGCGGTCGAAGTCGTTGTACTGGTACATGGGCTCAGGCCTCCGCTTGCTTGCCGTGGAAGTAGTTCGAGGGGCCCGTGCGGCGGAACTCCTCTCGGAAATGGGTGGGTTCGGGACCGGCGTCGCCGTCCTTCATGTCGGTCAGGTAGGCGCCGACGATCTGGTCCTGCTGCTGCGCGGCAACGGCCAGGCGGGCCTCGGCGGTTTCGGCATCGTGCAGCAGTTCGGCCTCGGCCAGCTGGCGGGTCCAGGTGTCGGCTGCGGTGAAGTAGACGACATCGCCCTCAAGAAGGGCATTGGCGGTGACGACCTTGGGCGTAAAGGGACGGGGCATGTCAGGCGGTTTCCTTCAGTTGCGCCGCGTCGCGGGCGGCGATGCCGGGAATGATGTCGACGGTGATGCCGCTGCGGCGGCAGGCCGCCCCGAGAGAGCGGGACAGCGGGGCACCGGAAATGTAGAGCACATGGGCGCCGCCATCGGCCTCGAGCGCGAGGAGCTGGTGCAGCGGCGGAATGCGGTTGGAGGCGGGCGCCAGGGAGATCAGGCGCGCCTCGCGCCGGGCCAGTTCGAGGATGCCGGGCGCGATGTCGTCATCGTGGATGACCACGTCGGCACTGTCGAGGGCCTTGCGGGCCTTCAGCGTCATCAGGTCCGGATCGGCGCTGGCGGTGAAGGTCAGGGTGATGCGTCCTTCGGCGTCTTGCCCGGAAAGGTGGCGCTTGAGCAGTGTTTCCAGCGCGGCCTCAAGGGCCGTGCCGTTGCCGTGGGCCGCAGGGCCGTGGCTTTCGAACCACTCGGCCCAGAAGGCGCGGCGGGCGCGGCCATGGGGCAGGGCCTCCGCACGGGGGCGGAAGGCCTGGGCGGCGCGGGCAAGCTCCGCGGTGGCGGCGGGCAGGCGCTCCTCAAGGTCGCGCTTGACGGCGCGGGCCAGCATGGGGGCGGCGCCCTCGGTGCCGATGGCGATGGTCAGCGGCGCGCGGTCGACCATGGCGGGGGTGATGAAGTCGGACCCCTCGAGATCGTCGACGATATTGCCCAGCACGCCGGCGGCGCGGGCCAGGGCCATGGTCGCGGCATCGCGGGCGGCATCCTCGTCGGCGGCATAGACCAGCGTCGCGTCGGAAAGGGCAGTGGCGTCCAGCGGCGCATCCGTCAGGTGCAGCCGGCCGTTGCGGGCCAGGTCGCGGATCTCGGGCAGCGGGCGGAGGGCATGAACGGTGATCGCCGCATTGGTCTTCAGCAGCAGCCGCAGCTTGGCCAGCGCAGCGTCACCCCCGCCCGAGACGATGACGCGGGTGCGGTCCATGTCCAGAAAGATCGGAAAATGTCGCATGTCGGGGCTTTTCATGGTGGCGTTGACTTGCCCCTAGAATAGGAAATAATCCTGTGTTCGTGCCATGGGGGTCGGGAAATAAGGAATTTCGTTTCCCTGATGTCTGGCACGTCACGAAACGTTCCAAAGCCGGTGGAGAAGCGGGAATGAGTGTCCGTCTGGACGAGACTGACCGGAAAATCCTTTTGCAATTGCAGCAGGACGCGGCGCAATCCCTGGATGATATTGCCCGGAAAGTGGGGTCTTCCAAGACCCCGGTCTGGAACCGGATCCGCAAGATGAAGGAAGCCGGGATCATCGGGCCGCAGGTCGCGGTGCTGGATCCCGAGGCCCTGGGCTTTGACGCCTGCTTCTTCGTGCTGATCCGCACCAGCGAGCACGAGGCCGACTGGCAGGCGGCCTTCCTGAAGGCGCTGCGCGATCGCCCCGAAGTGCAGGAGGCGCACCGTCTGGCCGGGGACATCGACTACATCCTGAAGGTGCGGGTGAAGAATGCGCGCGCCTATGACGCCTTCTATCAGGCGCTGATTTCGGAGGTGAAGGTGCACAACGTCACCGCGCTGCTGTCGATGGAAGAGATCAAGTCGACCACCGCGCTGCCGCTCTGAGAGCGGTGAAACGGGGGGATTTTGCATCCCCCCGACCCCCTGCAGGATATTTCCGGCCAGATGAGGGAGCCCGGGCGCCGCGGAGTGCGCCACCGGCCTCGCGTTGCGGTGGCGAAGGTCGGGGGCGCAACGGGGCCGCGTGCGGGATCAGACCGTGACCATCAGGTCCTTCAGCCCGTGGAAATGGTAGAGATCCGCATAGCGCGGCTCTTCCGCAAGGCGCAGGTTCGGGCAGCGCCGGAACAGCACCGGCAGGGCGATCTTCAGCTCCAGGCGGGCGAGCGGCGCGCCGATGCAGAAATGCGCCCCGGCGCCGAAGGCCGCGTTGGTCTTCACCGGTCGGGCCGGGTCGAAGCGGTTCGGCTCCTCCCAGGTGTCGGGATCGCGGTTTGCAGATCCCAGCAGGCAGGCCACCCGGTCGCCGCGGCGGAACAGGTGGCCGCCGACCTCGGCTTCCTCCAGCGCATAGCGCGAGAAGAGGTGAAGGGGCGGGTCGTAGCGCAGGATTTCCTCGACGGTGCCGTCCACGGTTTCGGGCGTCAGCCAGCGCGCCGCCTCTCCGTGGCGCAGCAGCGTCAGAACGCCGTTGCCAAGGGTGTTCACCGTTGCCTCGTGGCCGGCGTTCAGCAGCAGGATGCAGGTGCCGATCAGCTCGTCCATGGTCAGCTTCTCGCCGTCTTCCTCAGCGTTCAGCAGCTCGGTGATCAGATCGTCGCCGGGGCGGCTGCGGCGCTCCTCGGCATAGCCGCGGATGTAGTCGTAGAACTCGGCCGAGGCGCGGTCGGCCTCTTCCTCGATGCGGGTGTCGCGGCGGGCCTGATACATCGCCACCATGGTGTTCGACCAGAACAGCAGCTGCGGCGCCATGTCCTCGGGGACGCCCAGCAGCCGGGCAATCACGATCACCGGCACATGGGTCGCATAGGCGCTGACCAGATCGAAGGGCTGGTCGGCGGGAAACTCGTCGATCAGGCGGTGGCACAGGGTCTCGATCTCGGGGCCAAGGGCGTTGATGCGGCGCGAGGTGAAGGCGCGCAGCACCAGCCCGCGCAGCCGCTTGTGGGCCGCCCCCTCCTGCGCCAGCATCGAGCGGTCCTCGACCCGGTAGAACCCGTCGAGATGCGCGGGGCGGGGCGGCTCCAGATCCTCGGGGGGCTTGGTGCCGAAGCGCCGGTCGCGCAGCAGCGCGTTCACCAGCGCGTAGCTGAAGGCGGCGGGCACGCCGTAATCGGTCCATTCCAGCAGCGGTCCCTGAGCACGGGCCCGGTCGTAGAACGGGTAGGGGTTCTGGACGAAATCCGCGTCCGTCGGGGATTGCGATATCTGGATCATGACGCCCACTTTGCGAGTTGCGCTTTCCATGGCAAGAGCCCTCCCGCTAAGAAGGCGGGGGAGGTTACGCGATGTCACGCAGGTTGGGGATGCTGGGGCTGCTGGTGGCGGCGGTGGGGCTGGTCTCGGCCCTGGTGTTCCAGGCCGGCTACCGGCAGTCGCTGGAGGGGCTGGCGCAGGGCGGTGCCTCCGACCTGTCGCTGGCGGCGGACCGGCTGACCGGTCAGCTGCAGCGCTACCGCGACCTCGCGGTGCTGGTGAAGACCCATCCGCTGCTGCAGGCGCTGTCGGAGGGGCGGGGCACGCCTGAGGCGGCCGAGGCGATGCTGCTCCGGGTGAGCGACCGGACCGGACTGCTGAACATGGCCTATGTCGATGCCGATGGCCGCGTCCTGGCCGAGGCCAAGCCGAGTGCGGTGCCCGCCACCCCCTACATGGCGCAGGCCCGGGCCCGGGCCCTGCAGGGGGCCCTGGGGCAGGCCCATGGCCGTGATCCCGAGAGCGGGCTGCGGGTCTATGTCTATGCCGCCCCGGTCTTTGGCGCCTCGGGAAGGGTCACGGCGCTGCTGATCGTCACCGTCAACATCGACCTGCTGGAGCAGGAGTGGCGCGGCGCCGGTCCGGCGGTGCTGTTCACCGATGCCTCCGGCACCGTCTTCATCTCCAACCGGTCCGAGCTGCTGGGATGGCAGCGGGCGGCGGAAGGGGCCGGTTTCTCGCCGCCCGGGGGGGCCGAGACGCGGCTGCGCCGGACCCGCCCGGGGGGCTTCGACATCTGGCGGATCGACTGGGGCCCCTACCTGCCCCGGGTGGCGCTGCACGTGACCCGCGACCTGCCGCAGATCGGTATGCGGGCCGAGGCGCTGGTCGATGCCAGCCCGGTGCTGCGCCTGGCGCGGCTTCAGGCCGCCGTGGTGGCGCTGGTGCTGCTGGGGCTGGGGCTGATCCTGGTGCTGGTGGCCGAGCGCCGCCGCACCCTTGCCGATCTGAACGCGCGGCTGGAAACCCGGGTTGCCGCCCGCACCGCGCAGTTGTCGGGGGCCAATGCCCGCCTGCGCCGCGAGGTCGCGGAACGTCAGGAGGCCGAGGCCCGGCTGACCCGCGCCCAGGCCGAGCTGGTGCAGGCCGGGCGCCTCTCGGCCCTGGGGCAGATGTCTGCGGGCATCAGCCACGAACTGAACCAGCCGCTGATGGCGATCCGCCAGTTTGCCGGCAACGGCGCGCTGTTCCTCGAACGCGGCAAGCCCGAGCGTGCCGCCCAGAACCTGACCCGGATCGAGGAGCTGGCGGGGCGGATGGGCCGCATCATCCGCAACCTGCGCGCCTTCGCCCGCCAGGAAAGCGAGCCGGTGCGCCGCATCGACATCCACGCCGTCACCGCCACCGCGCTCGAGCTGACGGAGGCGCGGATGCTGCGCGAGGACGTGCGGCTGAACTGGTCCCCGCCCGAGGGGCCGGTCTGGGCCATGGGCGGAGAGGTGCGGCTGGGCCAGGTGCTGGTCAACCTGATCTCGAACGCCATCGACGCCATGGCGGGACGCGAGCGCAAGGTGCTGACCGTGACCCTGACCGACGGGCCGTCGCCGGAATTGCGGGTGCGCGACACCGGCCCCGGCATTGCCGAGCCGGACCGCATCTTCGACCCGTTCTATTCCACCAAGGAGGTTGGCGCCTCGGAGGGGATGGGGCTGGGGCTGTCGATCTCCTACGGGCTGGTGCAAAGTTTCGGCGGTGCGATCCGGGGGCGCAACCATCCCGATGGCGGTGCCGAATTCACCGTGCAGCTGGAAGGCCTGGCCGAAGAGACCGCCTGAACCCCTCGCATTGCGGGCGGGGCGCGGCTATCTGGAAGGAAACAGGAGGCAGGCGGAATGACGCGACAGGTTCTGGTGGTCGATGACGATGCAGCGGTGCGCGAGGCGCTGGCCCAGACGCTGGAGCTGGCGGATCTCGATCCGCTGCCGGCGGGTTCCTTCGTGGCCGCCAAGGACCGTATCACGCCGGACTTCGACGGGGTGATCCTGTCGGATATCCGGATGCCCGGGCGCGACGGCTTCTTCCTGCTGGACCACACGCTGAAGCTGGACCCCGAGCTGCCGGTCATCCTGCTGACCGGCGAGGGCGACATTCCGATGGCGGTCGATGCGATGAAGCGCGGCGCCTTCGGCTTTCTGGAAAAACCCTGCGCCAGCGCCGAGCTGCTGCCGATCCTGGAACGGGCCCTGAAGACCCGCGAACTGGTGCTTGAGAACCGCCGCCTGAAGGCCCAGCTGGAAAGCGGCGATCCGGCGGCGCGGATGATCTTCGGGCGCTCCGAACAGTCCGAGGCGCTGCGCCGGCGCATCCGCCAGCTGGCCCGCCTGACCGGCGAGGTGCTGGTGACCGGCGCGCCGGGCGCGGGCATCTCCAAGGTGGCCGAGGTCATCCACCTGTCCTCTCCGGCGGCGCAGCGCCCCTTCGTCAAGCGCGCCTCGGCGGGGCTTGGCCCCGAGGCGCTGGACGCAGCCTTTCAGGAGGCCGCCGGCGGATCGCTCTATCTCGACGAGATCGCGGGCCTGGGTCAGGCGGCGCAGTTCGCCCTGGCCGAGTTGATGGAGCGCGGCGCCCCCGCCCGGCTGATCGCCGGATGCAGCACCGCGCTGCGTCAGGCGGTGGAGGAGGGGGGCTTCAATGCCGATCTCTACTACCGGCTGGAGCCGCTCAGTGTGCATTCCCCGGCCCTGAAGGAGCGCCCCGAGGATATCCCGGTGATGTTCCGCCAGTATGTCGCCCAGGCCGCCGAGCAATCCGGCATGGCCGCCCCCGAGGTCACCCCCGAAGTCGTCGCCGGGCTGATGACCCGCGACTGGCCGGGCAATGCGCGCTCGCTGATGAGCGCGGCAATGCGCTTTGTCCTCTCGGGCGGGGAGGCGGAGGAGGAGCGCCCCTCGGACCTGGGCCTGGCCGAGCAGATGGCGCAGATCGAGAAGAGCCTGCTGTCGGCGGCGCTGAAACGCCATGCCGGCCATGCCTCGGCCGCCGCCGAGGCGCTGAAGCTGCCGCGCAAGACCTTCTACGACAAACTGGCGAAACATGGCCTGAGGCCCGAGTCGTTTCGCTGAGCACTGTGCGGGAAACCGCACAAATGGGCGATTTCACTGTGTGGGATTTCGCACATTGAATGCATGGCGGCTATGTTCCTGTCGCATGGCTTGTTTGCAAGAAGCTGATTTCGCTTCGAAAAACAGATCTCTTCACGGTTTCGTCAGTTTTTCTTGAGTGCAGGGCCGCGTTTGCGGATTTTCGCTGTCAGTCGGGCGAGGACCCGCCCACCTGCACTCTCGGGAGGAGATACAGATGAAATTCCTGACCACCGCCGCCACTGCCCTTGCGCTTTCTGTCACCGCCTCCGCGGCCCTGGCCGATCCGGCCGGCTGCGATGCCGGCGAGATGGTGATCAAGTTCAGCCATGTCACCAATACCGACAAGCACCCCAAGGGCATTGCCGCCGAACTGCTGAAGACCCGCGTGAACGAGCAGATGGACGGCAAGGCCTGCATGGAGGTCTACCCGAACTCGACCCTTTACGATGACGACAAGCTGCTGGAGGCGATGCTGCAGGGCGACGTTCAGCTTGGCGCCCCCTCGCTGTCGAAATTCGAGACCTTCACCAAGGTCTTCCGCATCTTCGACCTGCCGTTCATGTTCAAGAACATGGAAGCGGTCGATGCCTTCCAGGCCTCCGACAACGGTCAGGCGATGATGTCCTCCATGGAGCGCCGCGGGCTGGCGGGCCTGGGCTTCTGGCACAACGGGCTGAAGCAGTTCTCGGCCAACAAGCCGCTGCTGGAGCCCGAGGATGCCAAGGGCCTGAAATTCCGCGTGCAGCCCAGCGACGTGCTGGTCGCCCAGATGGAAGCCCTTGGCGCCTCGCCCCAGAAGATGGCCTTCTCGGAAGTGTACGGCGCGCTGCAGCAGGGCGTCGTGGATGGCCAGGAGAACACCTGGTCCAACACCCTGGGCCAGAAGTACTACGAGGTGCAGGACGGCATCACCGAGACCAACCACGGTGTGCTCGACTACATGGTCGTGGCCTCGGTCGACTGGCTGGACAGCCTGGACGAGGGCACCCGCGATCAGTTCCTTGAGATCCTCGACGGTGTCACCAAGGAGCGCAACGCGGCCATTGCCCAGGTCGATGCCGATGCCCGCCAGGGGGTGCTGGACGCCGGCGGCGTGATCCGAGAGCTGACGCCCGAGCAGCGTGCCGACTGGGTCGCCGTGATGAAACCCGTCTGGGACCAGTTCACCGATGACGTCGGCCAGGACAACATCGACGCCGCCCAGGCGATCAACGCCCAGTTCTGACGCGCGCCGCGCGAGACAGGGAAGGGCGCGGGCACGGATCCTGCGCCCTTCCGCTTCGCCCCCAATGACAACAACGGACAGGAAAGGGGAGGCAGATGCACGCTGCACCCGGTGAAAGCTTTGTCGACCGGATCGAGGAAACCCTGATCGCGGTGATCCTGGGCGCCATGACGCTCATCACCTTCGCCAATGTGGTGGCGCGGTACGTCTTCAATTCCAACATCCTCTGGGCGCTGGAATCGACCGTCTTCCTGTTCGGCTGGCTGGTGCTGCTGGGCGCCTCCTACGCGGTCAAGAAGAACGCCCACCTGGGCGTCGATGCGGTGGTCGACATCTGCCCCCTGCCGGTGCGCCGGGTGCTGGCCGTCATCGCCATCGCGCTGTGCCTGGTCTATGCCTGCCTGATGCTGAAGGGCGCCTGGGACTACTGGGCCAACTTCGCCAACCTGCCCCAGACCGGGGGGCGCTGGTTCCCGCTGGGCTTCGAGGACCGCTTCCGTTCGAAATCCTGGTACGAGGTCAACGACATCCCGTTCCCCGCCTTCCTGGGCTTCCTGGAGAGCGCGATGAACGAGGGCGAGGCCTACGAGAAGCTGCCGCGCTTCATCCCCTATGCCGTGCTGCCGCTGTCCATGGCGCTGCTGCTGTTCCGCTTCGTGCAGGTCGCGCTGAAGGTCTGGGCCGGCAAGCTGGACCGGATCGTCGCCAGCCATGAAGTCGAAGATGAAATCGCGGACGTCGCAGAGCGCCGCGGGGAGAGCTGATCCATGACCGTCATCATTCTTTTCGGCCTTGTCATCGGCTTCATGCTGATCGGCGTGCCGATTGCCGTTTCGCTCGGCCTGTCCTCGATCCTGTTCCTGCTGTGGTTCGGGGATACCTCGCTTGCCTCCATCGCGCAGACGCTGATGCAGGCCTTCGTCGGGCACTTCACCCTGCTGGCGATCCCGTTCTTCATCCTGGCCTCCAGCTTCATGTCGACGGGCGGGGTGGCGAAACGGATCATCCGGTTTTCCATCGCCTGCGTCGGGCACCTGCAGGGCGGTCTGGCCATCGCCGGGGTCTTCGCCTGCATGATCTTCGCGGCGCTCTCGGGCTCGTCGCCCGCAACCGTGGTCGCCATCGGCTCCATCGTCATCGGGGCGATGACCAAGGCGGGCTACACCAAGGACTTTGCTGCGGGCGTCATCTGCAACGCCGGGACGCTGGGCATCCTGATCCCGCCGTCGATCGTGATGGTGGTCTACGCCACGGCCGTCGATGTCTCTGTGGGCCGCATGTTCCTGGCCGGTGTCATCCCCGGCATCCTCGCGGGGGCCATGCTGATGGTCGCGATCTGGATCATGGCGCGGGTGAAGAACATGCCCAAGGGCCAGTTCGCCGGCATGGGCGAGGTCTGGTCGAGTTTCAGGGAAGCCTTCTGGGGCCTGATGCTGATCGTGATCATCATGGTCGGGATCTACGGCATCCCCGGCATCACCGGCGCGATCTTCACGCCGACGGAAGCCGCCGCCGTGGCCTCGGTCTATGCCTTCATCGCGGCGGTCTTCATCTATCGCGACATGGGGCCGCTGAAGGGCGCGGAGGGGCAGGCCAACACGCCGCTGTGGAAGAAGCCGCAGGCCCTGGTCACCGCCTGGTTCCACCGCGACACCCAGAAGACCCTGTTCGAGGCCGGCAAGCTGACCATCACGCTGATGTTCGTCATCGCCAATGCGCTGATCCTCAAGCATGTGCTGACCGATGAACAGGTGCCCCAGCATGTCGCCGAGGCGATGCTGTCGGCGGGTTTCGGGCCGGTGATGTTCCTGGTGGTGGTGAACCTGATCCTGCTGATCGGCGGCCAGTTCATGGAGCCCTCGGGGCTGCTGGTGATCGTCGCGCCGCTGGTCTTCCCCATCGCCATCGAGCTTGGCATCGACCCGATCCATCTGGGCATCATCATGGTGGTGAACATGGAGATCGGCATGATCACCCCGCCGGTCGGCCTGAACCTCTTCGTGACCTCGGGGGTGGCGGGGATGCCGATGATGCGGGTGGTGAAGGCGGCCCTGCCGTTCCTGGGCGTGCTCTTCATCTTCCTGATCATGGTGACCTATATCCCCGCGATCTCGACCTTCCTGCCGAATGCGGTGATGGGGCCGGAAATCGTCACCAGGTAAGGCTTCGGCTGGGCCCTGGTTTTGGCGGCGTCCCTTCGGGGGCGCCGTTTCGTTGCGTCCGGGCCATGAAAAAACCGCCGCTTGCGCGGCGGCTTGCCTCCGGCGGGGATATTTCCGGCCAGATGAGAGAGCCGGGGGGCCTCAGGCCTTTTCGAGGGCGCTGACGATGGGGCCGAAATCCTCGGCTGTCAGGGAGGCGCCGCCGACCAGCGCGCCGTCGACATTGGAGATCGAGAAGATCTCCTCGGCGTTGGAGCCCTTCACGGAGCCGCCGTAGAGCAGGCGGACGGATTTGCCGACGCCATAGCCGAAGCGGTGTTCGAGGCGGGCGCGCATGAAATCGTGGACCTCGCCGATCTCGTCCTTCGTCGGGGTGAGGCCGGAGCCGATGGCCCAGATCGGTTCATAGGCGACGATGAGGTTTTCGCCGGTGGAACTGTCGGGGATCGACAGAGAGAGCTGCGCGCCGATGATGTCGAGCGTGTTGGTGGACTGGCGCTGGAACAGGCTTTCGCCGACGCAGACCACCGTCATCAGCCCGGCCGACTGCGCGGTCTTGGCCAGCATCCGCACGTCTTCGGAGCTTTCCTCGTGATCCTCGCGGCGTTCCGAATGGCCCAGGATCACGGCGCTGGCACCGGCATCCTTGAGCATGGTGGCCGAGATGTCGCCGGTATGGGCGCCGGCCAGCCGGTCATGGCAGGTCTGGCCGCCGATCTTCACGCCGGTGCCCTGGCAGATCTCCGCGGCGGCGGCGATCAGCGTGGCAGGCGGGCAGATCAGCAGGTCGCAGGCCGGATCGGGGTGGGCCTTGGCCAGCGCCTCGATCTCTGCGAGCGAGGCTTTCATCCCGTTCATCTTCCAGTTCCCTGCGGCGAGTTTTCTGCGCATATTCCATCCCTTCCCGGATTTTCCCGGCTCTTGACCTCGGCTGCATTCTTACCCGAAGGCGTCGGAGGTCAAGCCACTGATAGCGCAGACATAGGCCGGAAAGGGATCCTGTCAGCCCCGGGCGGGCCGCCGCGGCTTCCGCCGCCGCTTTTCCAGCGCCGCCGCACGCGCGGGCGGCAGCGAGAGACGGGCCCAGAAGAGCGCCTCCTCGGGGTCGTCGAGGGCGCTGTCGGGCAGCGAGAGCAGCGCGCGGACCTCCCGCACACCCTCCTTGCGGGTGTAGGTGAAGGGGCGGGCCCCGGCGGCCAGGTAGGCGGCCTCGGTGGTGGCGTCGGATTTCATGTAGACTGTGCCCGAGGCGGCGATCATCGCGAACATCGCATCGCCCTCGGCATAAAGCGCCGCGCCGGAGAACATCCGCCCCGTGCGCAATGGGCCCAGCCCCTCGAAAAGCTCTCTCACATAGGCGAGAAGGTCGGGGTCGACCGCCATGGCGCCGCCCCCGCCGGGATCACATGTCGGCGAACTTGATCGATTCGCCGCAACCGCAGGCCTCGACCACGTTCGGATTGCGGAACTTGAAGCCGGATTCCAGCAGCGAGGTCTCGTAGTCGATCTCGGTGCCGAAGAGGAACATCTGCGCCATCGGCGCGATCATCACCCGGGCGCCGTCCTGTTCGACGACCTCGTCCATCTTGTCCACGGAATCAACGTATTCCATGGTGTATTCCATGCCGGCGCAGCCACCTTTCTTGATGCCGATGCGCAGGCCGGCGCTCTGGCCGTCCTTCTGCATCAGCTTGACGATCTGCGAGGCTGCGCGGGGCGTGATGGTCACGGCCTGCTTGCCGGGAATGCTGAACATGGGCTGTCTCCTTGTCACAGGAATTTAGGCAGGGCGGGCCTGCTTGCCAAGGGGCGCGGATGCGCAGGCGCCCTGTCCGAAATGCAGGGCCGGTGCGCTGCGGCCCCGCGGGGCCGCCGGCGCCTTACATGAAGCCCAGTTCGAGGCGGGCCTCGTCGCTCATCATGTCCATGCCCCAGGGCGGGTTCCAGGTCAGGTCGACATCGACCTGCTTGACGCCCTCGACCGGTTCGACCGCGTCGATGACCCAGCCGGGCATGTCGCCGGCCACCGGGCAGCCCGGCGCGGTCAGGGTCATGATGATCGAGACCTCGTTCTCGGGGGTGATGGCAATCGTGTAGATCAGCCCGAGGTCGTAGATGTTCACCGGGATCTCGGGGTCATAGACCGTCCGGCAGGCCTCGGCCACCTTGTCGTAGAGCGGGTGATCGGTGCTGGAGGGCGCGATCAGCGGTTCGCCTTCCATGGGCTCGGGGGTGTCGGTCATGTCATATCCGTCCTGTTCCTGAGCGATTATATAGGAAATCGGCGCGGCAGGGTCCAGAGGCGGAAGGGGCCGGCAGCCCCGCAGCTGCGCCCGTTCGCCGCACCTTTCGCTATGTGGCGAATTCTTGATGCAGATCAAGGGCAGGGCGGCGCGAGAGGCGCACAGGAGCGGCATGCACGATCAAGAGGATTTGACATGAAAACGCGCATCCTGCTTCTGTCCGCCGCCGCCATGCTGGCTTTTGCGGCAACCGGCGCGAGCGCTCAGCAGAAGGGCGACATCACCTTCGGTCTGGGCGTGGGGAACGTGAACCCCAAGAGCGACAACGGCCACCTGAGCGCCGGCGACCTGACCATCGGCGATGACACCCAGCTGACCCTGACGGTGGAATATTTCCTGACCGACCAGCTGGGCCTGGAAGTGCTGGCCGCCACGCCCTTCAAGCATGACATCTACCTCAACGGCGCGAATATCGGCAACGTCACCCAGCTGCCGCCGACGGTGTCGGTGAACTACCACTTCAAGAACAAGTCCGCGCTGACGCCGTTCATCGGGGCGGGCGTGAACTACACCACCGCCCTGGATGTCGACAGCCCGCTGGGCCGTCTGGAGCTGGCGCACAGCTGGGGCCTGGCCGCCCATGCCGGCTTCGACTACGCGATCAGCCCGCGCGGCGCGATCCGGGCCGACGTGCGCTGGATGGACATCGACATGGACACCAACCTCAACGGCACCAGGCTCGGCACCGCCGAGGTCGATCCGGTGGTCATGGGCGTGTCCTACATCATGACCTTCTGATCCCGGCCCCTTCCGGTTTCGGTACGAAAAGGGCGCCTCCCGAAAGGGGGGCGCCGCTTGCATGTCAGGGATCTGGGGGCGGGCTCAGAGGCGCTCGATGTCGCCCTCGGCTCGCTGGGCGTGGAAGGCGGCCTCGAAGGCGTCGAAGCGGCCTTCCGCGATGGCATCGCGCATCCCCTGCATCAGCTCCTGGAAGTAGTGCAGGTTGTGCCAGGTCAGCAGCATCCCCGAGATCATCTCGTGAGAGCGGAAGACATGATGCAGGTAGGCGCGCGAATAGTTGCGGCAGGCCGGGCATGTGCAGTGTTCGTCAAGCGGGCGGGGATCGTCGGCATGGCGGGCGTTCTTGATGTTGACCACCCCATGCCGGGTCCAGGCCTGGCCGGTGCGTCCGGAGCGCGAGGGCAGCACGCAATCCATCATGTCGACGCCGCGCTTGACGGCACCCACGATGTCATCGGGCTTGCCGACGCCCATCAGGTAGCGCGGCTTGTCGGTGGGCAGCTGGTCGGGCGCGTAGTCCAGCACGCCGAACATCGCTTCCTGGCCCTCGCCCACGGCCAGGCCGCCGATCGCGTAGCCGTCAAAGCCGATGGCCTTCAGCGCCTCGGCGCTTTCGCCTCGCAGATCCTCGGTGACGCCGCCCTGCTGGATGCCGAACAGCGCATGGCCCGGCCGGTCCCCGAAGGCATCGCGCGAGCGCTGCGCCCACCGCATCGACAGGCGCATCGCCTCGGCGACGCGCTCCTCGGTGGCGGGCAGGGCGGGGCATTCGTCGAAGCACATCACGATGTCCGAGCCCAGCAGCTTCTGGATCTCCATCGAGCGCTCCGGGCTCAGGAAATGCCGAGAGCCGTCGACATGGCTGCGGAAGGTCACGCCCTCCTCGGTCATCTTGCGCAGCTCGGCGAGGCTCATCACTTGGAACCCGCCCGAGTCGGTCAGGATGGGCTTGTCCCAGTTCATGAACCGATGCAGCCCGCCCAGCCGGTCGATGCGTTCGGCTGTAGGCCGCAGCATCAGGTGGTAGGTATTGCCAAGCAGGATGTCGGCGCCGGTCGCGGCGACGCTTTCGGGCATCATCGCCTTCACGGTGGCGGCGGTGCCCACGGGCATGAAGGCGGGCGTGCGGATCTGGCCGCGCGGCGTGTCGATGACGCCGGTGCGGGCCTTGCCGTCGGTGGCCTTGAGGGTGAAGGAGAAGCGCTGTGTCATGGCCGCGCGATAGCGCGTTCCCTGCCCGAATGCCAGTCCCGAGACCGCGCGGAAGACATGCATATTTATGGAAAGATGAAAACCTGACGGCGGGCCCGGGACAGAGGGCGCGACAGCCGTATTTGGGGAAAGATGAAACGCAAGGCGCGCCCCTGCCCATTTTCTTGTTCCAAATACCTCGGGGGAATTGGCCGCAGGCCAATGGGGGCAGAGCCCCCGGCGCAGGGTGCCGCCCGGCACAACGCCACGTCATCGGGGTCAGGGGGCAGGGGCGGGCCGGGGATCCTGCCTGAAAAGCCGCGCATATGGTGCTTGCCGGGGATCACCGGCGCGGGCACACTGGACGCCAATCGGTTGCATTCAGGGGCCCGCGCCCCCAGATGACATCCAGGAAACGGAGAGGGAGCGGTTGCCGCGACCGGGACCCCGCCCTCTGCCCAAGACAAGGATAGAGCATGACTGAGCCTCTGAACCCCTCCTACGCCGTGCTTCCGCTGCGCGATATCGTGGTCTTCCCCCACATGATCGTCCCGCTCTTCGTCGGACGTGACAAATCGGTGCGCGCTCTGGAAGAGGTGATGGCGGACAACAAGCAGATCCTGCTCGCAAGCCAGATCGATCCGGCCGAGGATGACCCGACCAACGAAGGCATCCACAAGGCCGGCGTGCTGGCAAACGTGCTGCAACTGCTGAAGCTCCCCGATGGCACCGTCAAGGTGCTGGTCGAGGGCACGACCCGCGTGCGCATCACCGGCTATCTTGAAAACGATGGCTTCTTCGAGGCCACCGCCGAATATCTTGAGGAAACCGCCGGTGACGAGGAAGCCACCCGCGCGCTGCTGCGCACCGTGGGCCAGGAATTCGAACGCTACGCCAAGATCAAGAAGAACATCCCCGAAGAGGCGCTCTCGGCGGTGGCCGAAAGCAGCGATCCCTCGCGGCTGGCCGACCTCGTGGCCGGGCATCTGGGCATCAGTGTCGACCAGAAGCAGGAGCTGCTGGAAACGCTGCCCGTCTCGGAGCGGCTGGAGAAGGTCTATGGCCTGATGCAGGGCGAAATGTCCGTCCTGCAGGTCGAGAAGAAGATCAAGACTCGCGTGAAGTCCCAGATGGAGCGGACGCAGCGCGAGTACTACCTAAATGAGCAGATGAAGGCCATTCAGAAGGAACTGGGCGATGGCGAGGACGGCGAGGGCGAGATCGCCGAGCTGGAACAGCGCATCTCCGAGACCAAGCTTTCGAAGGAGGCCCGTGAAAAGGCCGATGCCGAGATCAAGAAGCTGAAGTCGATGTCGCCGATGTCGGCAGAGGCCACGGTGGTGCGCAACTACCTCGACTGGATGCTGTCGATCCCGTGGAACACCAAGTCCCGCGTCAAGAAGGACCTGAACCTGGCGCAGGAGGTCCTCGACAAGGATCACTACGGCCTCGAGAAGGTGAAGGAGCGCATCGTCGAATACCTTGCGGTGCAGCAGCGCAGCCAGAAGCTGAAGGGGCCGATCCTGTGCCTCGTCGGTCCTCCGGGTGTCGGCAAGACCTCCCTTGGCAAATCCGTCGCCAAGGCCACGGGGCGCGAGTTCATCCGCATCTCCCTTGGTGGGGTGCGCGATGAATCCGAGATCCGCGGCCACCGCCGGACCTATATCGGTTCCATGCCGGGCAAGATCATCCAGGCGCTGAAGAAGGCCAAGACCACGAACCCGCTCATCCTGCTCGATGAAATCGACAAGATGGGGCAGGACTTCCGTGGCGACCCGGCCTCGGCCATGCTGGAAGTGCTCGATCCGGAACAGAACGGCACCTTCGTCGATCACTACCTCGAGGTGGAATACGACCTCAGCAACGTGATGTTCCTGACCACGGCGAACTCCTACAACATGCCGGGCCCGCTGCTGGACCGGATGGAGATCATCAGCCTGGCCGGCTACACCGAGGACGAGAAGCGCGAGATCGCGCGGCAGCACCTGGTCGCCCAGGAGATCAAGAACCACGGCCTGAAGAAGGGCGAGTTCGAGGTCACCGACGGCGCGCTGACCGAGATGATCCAGCGCTACACCCGCGAGGCCGGCGTGCGGAACCTCAAGCGCGAGATCGCGAAGCTGGCGCGCAAGGCCGTGACGATGATCGTCAAGGGCGAGGCGAAGACCGTGACCGTCACCGAGGACAACCTCGACGACTTCCTGGGCGTGAAGAAGTTCCGCTACGGGCTGGCCGAGAAGGAAGACCAGATCGGTGTCGTGACCGGGCTGGCCTGGACATCGGTCGGGGGCGATCTGCTCCAGATCGAGGCGCTGCGCCTGCCGGGCAAGGGCCGGATGAAGACCACCGGGAAACTGGGCGACGTGATGAAGGAATCCATCGATGCCGCCAGCTCCTATGTGCGCTCCATCGCGCCCGAGATCGGCATCAAGCCGCCGCGCTTCGACAACTGGGACATCCACGTCCACGTGCCCGATGGGGCGACGCCCAAGGACGGCCCCTCTGCGGGTCTGGCCATGGTGACCTCGATCGTGTCGGTGCTGACGCAGATCCCGGTGCGCAAGGACATCGCCATGACCGGCGAGGTCTCGCTGCGGGGCAATGCGATGCCGATCGGCGGCCTGAAGGAGAAACTGCTGGCGGCGTTGCGCGGCGGCATCACCACGGTCTTCATCCCCGAGGAGAACGAGAAGGATCTGGCCGATATCCCCGACAACGTGAAGCAGGGGCTGAAGATCATCCCCGTGACCCACGTGCGGGAGGTGCTGGAACAGGCGCTGGTGCGTCAGCCCGAGCCTGTCGAATGGGACGAGGCCGCCGAGGAGGCCGCTGCGGCAGCGCGCTCCAAGCTGGCCGACAAGGACGGGCCGGGCGCCATCGCCCACTGATCCTTCACAGATCGCGGAAAGGGCGCCCTTGGGGCGCCCTTTCTGTTTTCGGACCGCCCGATAGGCTGGGAAGGTGACATGAAAACAATATGTTACCTGAGGGATCGGGGAGGCGAAGAAGGCTGCCGCTAGGTCGTGAGAAAAACTGCACGGAAATGCGAAAGAGGTGCTTGCAGAGCCCGGCGGGCTTCGTTAGAAGGCGCCTCACGGGTGATTAGCTCAGTGGTAGAGCGCTTCGTTCACATCGAAGATGTCAGGGGTTCAAATCCCTTATCACCCACCACTTTTCTTCGAAAAGCTCCGGTTCGCCGGGGCTTTTTCGTTTTCGGACCACGGCGTGGCGCGCGTCTAGCGGCCCTGTGCCAGCTGGGCCTCGCGGACGCAGTTGTCCACCAGGGGCACGCAATAGGCGTAAAGCTCCGTACGCGTATTACTATCGCCCGCGAAATCCACCTCGGCCACCTTGTCGGAGACGAAGCGGACCTGCATGGAGCAGGTCGCGCCGCCGCTGACCGAGACGGTGCCCGCAGAACCCTCAAGCGGCCCGGCATCGACCGAGGGCAGGGAGACGGCGACGCCGCTGCGCGTGCCGCTCTTGGCATAGGTCCAGATGTCCGTGGTCTCGTCCATCTGGACCGTCGCGGTGGGAAAGCCGGCGCACATCCGCATCCGGGTCTTGCTGAAGCCAAGCAGGTCGTGGCGCGCGTCCTGCACCACGTTGGACTGGGGCACCACCTTCGAGGTGTCGTTCGGCGGCGAGCAGCCGGGCAGCGTCAGGAGCAGGGCTGCGGCAAGCAGCGCGGCCGCCCGGGGCCGGGAGGGAGGGGACATGCGGTCGGTCATTGGGGAAAGGGTTATCCGGCCCGGCAGGAAATCAACCCGGGGGCGCCGGCTTCGGCAAAGACCTGCGGGTCGGGGGGCGGGGACCGGCGGCGCCCTGCCGCCCCGTGCCCGGAGCAGAGAGGCGCGCGGGGGGATCGTCGCCGGGCGGTTGGTGTGCCAGAGTGGTCTCGGACGTGAAGGGGGCGACATGACACGCGAGGAGATCATTGGAACCTATGACGGATACATCGCCTGCCTGAACCGCCAGGATTGGCCGCAGCTGTCCCGTTACGTCGACGCGGCGGTGACCCACAATGCACGGCCCCTGGGTCTGGACGGCTACCGCGACATGCTGATCGGCGATTTCAGAGCCATTCCGGACCTGCGCTTTGTCGTGGCGCGGCTGGCCTGCGATCCGCCGCTGCTGGCCGCTGGCCTGGCTTTCGATTGCAGGCCCGTCGGGAGGTTGTTCGACGTGCCGGTGAACGGCAGGCGGGTCCGCTTCACGGAGAATGTCTTCTACGCCTTCGAGGCCGGGCGCATCCGCAATGTCTGGTCGGTGATCGACACTGCGGCCATCCGCGCGCAGATCTGAGGTGGTGCGCGGGCGGCTTGCTGTCGCCGCCCGAAGCTGGAAGGATCGGGAACGGATCGCGGCGCCCGGTGGGGCCGGTCCGCCTTGGCAAGGGGAATGACATGATGCAGCGGATGGCCCGGCGGGGCGGGATCGAACGTCACGACCTGCGGATCGTGGCGATGCAGCCCGGCCATCTGGACGCATTGCACGGCTTGTCGGTCAGCATCGGCTGGCCGCATCGCCGTTCGGACTGGGCCGCCAACCTCGAGTCGGGGCAGGGGATCGTCGCGGTCGACGCGATGGATCGGGTGCATGGTTCGGCGATGTATTTTCCCTATCGCAATGCGCTTTCCGCCCTCGGGATGGTGATCACCCACCCCAGGCTGCGCGGCTCGGACCTGTTCGAGGTCCTGACCCGCGCGGCGGTGGAACGCACCGGTGGCGACGCCGCCTTCCTGAATGCCTGCCGGGAGGACGTGGCCGTGTTCCGGGATCTGGGCGCGGGCGTGGGCGCACCGGTCCTCAAGATCGAGGGGCTGCTGTGTCGGGCTCCTGCCGTCTCCGGCGACGTCCGGCTGCTGCGGCCAGGGGAATTCCCCGGCCTTCTGCGCCTGGATCAGAATGTCTACGAAGCCGATCGTGCCCGGGTGCTGGAAAGCCTGGAGAGCCGGTCGCAGACCCGCGTGATCGAGCGCGGCGGGCGTATCGCCGGTTTTGCCATGCGCCGCAGGTTCGGGCGCGGATTCCTTATCGGACCGCTGATCGCCGAGCGGGAGGCCGACGCGATCCGGCTGACGGCTGCGTTGCTGTCCGGGCTGGAGGGCCAGTTCATCCGGATCGACACGCGCCGGGAGGCAGGGCCGTTCCGGCAGTTCCTGTCCGGGCTTGGGCTTCGGGCACGACCGGACGCCCTGACGATGGCCTTTGGCCGGGGCGCCGCCACCGTGCAGGGCAGTTTTGCCCTGTCCGGCCATTCCACCGGCTGATCCCGGGGGGGCGCACCGACGGGCTGTGCGAAAACCCATTCCGATGCTAGAATGTCATCCTGGCGGTCGGTTGGGAGGCGGGCCGAATGGAACTTCTGAGCAAGGATCGTGTCTGGATAGCCTGGACCGGGCTGGAAACCGACCTGATCTTCAACCAGGGCGTGGCGCTTGCGCATTTCGCGGCCTTTCCCCTGGTCGAGACCGAGGCGGGCCGGGATCTTCTGGTGCGCAGCTACAGGGAGCTGATCGGCATTGGCCGGGACACCGGCGCGGGCATCTTGCTGGACACGCCGACCTGGATGGCGAACCCGGACCGGGCCGCCGTGCTGGGATACGGGCCGCAGGATCTGACCCGGATCACCCGGGACGCGGTGGCGCTGGCGTTTCGGGTCGCGCGCGAGCATCCCGATGTCGAGACCCGGGTCAGCGTGCAGATCGGCCCCCGGGGCGACGGTTACCAGCCGGGGATCGCGACCGCCGAGGCCGCGGCCGCCTATCACGCCCCGCAGGTCGAGGCCGCGCGTACCGCAGGGGCCGATCTGGTCAGCGCCTACACCCTGGGCGCCGCCGGAGAGGCGGTGGGCCTGTCGATGGCGGCCCGCGCGGCGGGGCTGCCCGCGCTGATCTCCTTCACGGTCGAAACCGACGGGCGCCTGGCCGACGGCATGTCCCTGGCCTCGGCGGTGTCGATCCTGGCCGAAGAGGCGCCGGCGGCGGGCATCATGGTCAATTGTGCCCATCCCGATCACATCGCCCGGGCGCTGGACGGCGGCAGCTGGCAGGCGCATCTGTGTGGCATCGTCGCCAATGCCTCGCGCAAGAGCCATGCCGAGCTGGACGAAGCCACGGAGCTGGATGACGGCGATCCGGAGGAATTCGGCCGGCAGCTGGGGGCGCTTTACCGGCAGATGTCCGGCCTGCGGGTGCTGGGCGGCTGCTGCGGGACCGATGCGCGGCACCTGCGGGCCACCGCCAGGGCCGCCCGGGGCTGAGCCTCAGCGCGGGCGGCGGGCGTAAAGGTCCAGAGGCGAGCCCGGGAAGCGGAACAGGCCGCCCGGTGTCGTCTCGTGCTGCTGGAAGCCGTGGCGGTTGTAGAAGGCCTCAAGCTCGGTCTTCTTCAGGCCCTGTGTGCCGAAGGGTTCGTGATAAAGGGCGATGCCGCACTGCGTCTCGTCCGCGGCCTCGATCAGCTTGCGCAGCAGCCGGTGCGCGATGCCCTGGCCGCGATAGGCCGGCACCACCCAGATGCCGCGCAGCACGAAGCGCCGGTCCTTGAGCGCATGTTCCAGATAGGCGACATCATCGACGTCATTCTGGAAATAGGTCCGCTCTCCGGTCTCTCCGCAGGAGGCCCGGAGGCCCGGGATGTCCTGCAGCGCGGCCAGGATCCTGGGATATTTCAGTTCGACGCATTGCTCCGACAGGTCCAGCCCGGCCTCCAGCTCCTGGACGATGGCGGGGTGGCGATCCTTGCAGTAGTCGCGCAGGCCATGCTGCATGGCGACCGCGACAATGGCGCGAAGCGCGCTTTGCAGCGTCTCCACCTCGTGGGCAAGCGCGGCCTCGCGGTCCGTCGGCCTGTGGTGCGGATCGGGGATGGTCCCGTTCGTGTCGGTCATGCAAGCTCCTCCCAGGCTGTTCTACCAGTTCGCACCGGGCCGCGCACCTGTCGCTTCGGGCAGTTAGCCATAGGGGGAAGAACCGTCCGCGGTTTCGGGCCGGGGGCAGGGCCGGAGGTGGGGCATCGCCTGGCGCATATGGGGTTGGCGGCATTGCCCATTCGGGCGATGCCGATGCCATGCCGGCGCCATCCGGTTGATGCAATCGCAAGAGCCGGGAATGCATCCCGTCATTCCCCGGACCGGCCTGCGTATTGGCCGGGCCCGGGGGGCTGCATTTCCAATGGCAAGGCGCCGCCTTTGGCGCCGGGGTGGATCAGCTTTCCAGATAGAGCGGCTGGATCACGTCCCGGTCCCGGGCGTGGCGGCGCAGAAGGTCCATCATCGCCTCGGGCGTGGAGACATATTGCAGGCGCATCTTCAGTTCCCGCACATAGGCGAAGGCGACCTTCAGATCGGTGGCCTCCCCGGAAGGGCCGATCAGCTGGCAGCGCTGGAAATCGAACAGGTGGCCGCCCCCGTCCGTCGAAACGGCGATCTTGGCGCCGATCAGGGTGCGCGACGACGTCGGCAGGCGCGGTCCGCCCGCGCTGCGCCGCGACGGCGTGCCAAGCCCGCGCGGCCAGGACGCGCTGCCACGCGCGGCCTCGGGGTGGTCGCTGCTGCGCATGGAGGGCGCGCGCTCTCCGGAGCGGATGCGCGCCGGAAGACCGTCTGGATGATTGGCCGGATTGCAATGCCGCAGGTCCGTGCTGTCCCAATGCACGGCGGCACATTTCAGAGATAACTCTTTCATTTTCTACCCGTATACTTCGTTCCCGCTTTGGTCGAAAAATGCCGCTCCCCCGATTGGCAATTCCGACCTGATGGGCGTGGCAAAAAGAAAATGGAATCTCCAGAGTATTCTCCGATAAGAAACGCATTGTGACAAAATGTTGCCGGCGGGCATCATATTCCCAAAACCCGGTTGCATTCTGTGGAGCGGCTCTTGCGATCCAACCGGTTTCGGCACTGGAGCGGGCCGGTTCGGAGGCCGGCAGGGCAAGGCAGGGCAAACGAAAAGATCGCGCCCTGCGGGACAGGGCGCGATCTCGGGGTCTTTCGGGAGAGGGGCGCCGGGGCGTCCCTCCGGTCAGTGGCCTCAGTCGGCAACCTTGATCTGGTCGCGGGCGTCCAGCGCGGCACGCATCGCGCCGACCTGGTCTGCCGACACCGGGGCGGCAGAGTTGCCCCAGCTGTTGCGGACATAGGTCAGGATCTCGGCGATGTCCTTGTCGTCCATCTTCCAGGCGAAGGAGGGCATGCCCGCCGCCGTCTGCGCCGTGTGCGTGTGGGCCGCGCGGGCGCCCTTCAGCATGGCATGAACGAGGTTGGTCGCATCATCGCCCAGCAGGCCGTGGTTGCCCGCGAACGCCGGCACCATGCCGGAGATGCCTTCGCCGTTCAGACCGTGGCAGGCCGAGCAGTTGACCTCGTAGACATCCGCAAGACGCGCGGTCTCGCTGTCGGACATCTTGGGGGCCGTGCCGGGCTTGGTGGCCGAAGCGGGGATCGACTTCAGGTAGGTCGCCACCGCCATCGCGTCATCCGTGGTCAGGTACTGGAGCGAATGCTCCACCGCCTCGGCCATCGGGCCTGCGGCCACGGCCACGCCGTCGCTGCCGGTCGTCAGGTAGGATGCGATGTCCTCGGCCGAGGTGTTGCCCAGGCCGACATGCGGGTTCGAGGTCAGGTCGGGCGCGTACCAGTCACCGAGCGAACCGCCCTGCAGGTAGGCGCTTTCCTTCTCGGCGCTCAGGAAGTTGCGCGGGCTGTGGCAGGCCGAGCAGTGGCCGCCGCCGTCGACGATGTACTTGCCGCGGTTCCAGGCTTCGGACTGCGAAGAATCGGGGGTGAAGCCCTCGTTCTTGAAGAACAGCATGTCCCAGCCCGCCATGGCGAGGCGGATGTTGAACGGGAAGCTCATGCCGCCGTTCTCGTCCACGTCGTGCTTAACCGGCTTGACGGTGGACATGTAGGCCCAGAGGTCATGCATGTCCTGGTCGGTGAACTTGGCATAGGCGGTGTAGGGCATGGCCGGGTACAGCATGCCGTGCGAACCGATGCCCTGACGGACCGCGTTGAAGAAGTCCTTCTCGGTCATGTTGCCGATACCGGTGTCGGTATCGGGCGTGATGTTGGAGGAGACCAGCGTGCCGAAGGGCGTCGCGATCTCGTAGCCACCGGCGAAATCGCCGTCCTCGCGGGTGTGGCAGGCCGCGCAGTCGCCCATGCGCATGACGTATTCGCCACGCTTGATGGCCTCTGCGTCAGAGCTGGTGAACTTGGCCAGGGTGACGGAATCATCTGCCACCGAGGAGCGCGAGGTGTTCAGCGCGCTGTAGGCCCAGCCGCCGGCACCGATGGCTGCCAGGACGACGACGCCGCCCGCGATCTTGATCCACTTTGCCATGGGTTATGCCTTCACCAGCGCGCCGGGGTTCTTCATGTACTCGGTATGGATTGCCTCGGCCGCGCGAATGGCCAGGGCACCGACGGTGACGGTCGGGTTGTAGCCGCCGTTGTTCGGGAAGGCAGAGGCGCCGACGACGAACAGGTTGGGGCAGTCCCAGCTTTGCAGATAGGGGTTCAGCGCCGAACGGGTCGGATCCGCACCGATGACGGCACCGCCGATGGTGTGCGAGCTGTCCTGGCTGTAGGGGTTCCAGCTCTGGTCGGTCTGGCGCTCCAGGTTGATGTCCTTGCCGCCGGCATTGACCATGATTTCCTTGGCCTTGTCGGTGACCCAGTTGGTCATCTTCTTGTCGTTCTCGGCCCAGTCGAAGGTGACGCGCAGCAGCGGCTGGCCGTGGCGGTCCTTGTAGTTCGGGTCGAGCGACAGGTAGTTGCCGCGGGTCGGCATGGAGGTACCCTGGACGAAGATGTTGCCCGCGGTCGAGTAATCGCGCGCATAGGCCTTCTTCCACTCGGAGCCCCAACGCTTGGCACCGCCGCGCAGGCTGTTCATGTGCGCGATCGGACGCCCGTCCGTCGAATAGCCCATGATGCCGCCGCCGCCGATGAAGTCGAGACCGGCGTGGTCGAAGTTGTCGCCGTTGAAGTCGTCGATCTGCACGCCAAGCGCACCCGCACCGATGAACGGGTTCATGTGGCTGTCATCGAAGAAGCCGGTCATCGAGGCGCAGGTCTGGTAGTTGTAGTTGCGCCCGATGGTGCCTTCGCCAGTCGAGGGATCGTAGGGCGTGCCCACTTTCGACAGCAGCATCAGACGGACGTTGTCCATCTGGTAGGCGGTGAAGCAGACCACGTCGGCGGGCTGGAAGACCTCGGTGCCGTCGGCGGTGATGCAGTTCACGCCGGTCAGGGTCTTGCCATCCTCGGACTTCACGCCGTGCAGGACCTCGGTCTCGGTCAGCAGGGTGAAGTTCTTGCGACGCATCAGCGCCGGCAGGATGCAGGCCTGGGGCGAGGACTTGGAGAAGTTGCCGCAGCCGTGGAAGTCGCAGAAGCCGCAGTAGGTGCAGGGACCCATGGTGACGCCAAGGGTGTTGACGTAGCTTTGCGACAGGTTGCCCGCCGGGATGGTGAAGGGGTGGTAGCCCATGTCCTCGACCGTCTTGCGGTACTTGGACATCCAGTAGGTATCCTTCAGCGGCGGCGTCGGGTATTCGCGCTTGCGCGCGCCCTCGAAGACGTTGCCGCCCTTGATCTTCTGGCCGTTGAGGTTGCCTGCCTTGCCCGAGGTGCCCGCGATCCGCTCGAAGCGGTCGTAGTAGGTTTCCATCTCGTCATAGGTGACGCCCCAGTCCTGGACAAAGTCCAGGTCCAGCTCGTTCAGGCGACCGGCGCCGTAGCGTTCCTTGGTCTGCGTCGCCACCTGGAAGTCCCAGGGGGTGAAGCGCCAGGACATGCCGGCCCAGTGGGTGCCGGCGCCGCCGACATCCCAGCCGAACTGGTACGCCGACCAGTTGCGCACGGGGGCCGCGGTCTGACCGGTGTTGTTGCGGAAGGTGGTGGTTTCCACGCTCATCGGCTGAAGCATGTTGCGGCGGGTGTGCCACTTCAGCTCGTCGGGGTCGACGGCGGGGGGGAAGTCGGTCGAGGTGTCGCGCCACTTGCCGCGCTCGATGGCGACAACGTTGAGGCCCGCCCGGGTCAGCTCTTCGGCCATCGTCGAGCCGGCCCAGCCGAACCCGCAGATGACCACATCGGCCTTGGGTCTGGTTTCCATAGTTATTCTCCTGGCCGTCAGTTGCTGGGGATGATGCTGACCGGGGTCAGGCTCAGATCCTGGTCGTGGCGATCCACGTAGGGGCGGTAGTCATACCGCGCACCCGGGAAGCCGATCATCTTCCAGCCGGCCATGTCCTTGTTGCCGCCGTACATCGGGTCGGCAAGGTAGCCTTCGCGCACGTTCTGCAGCATCAGCTCGAAGAAGGCCTGGCCGTTGACGTCCTTGCCCAGATCGAGCTTGCCGGCCTCGAGGTCGGTCAGGATGGCGTCGATGCGGTCGGGCGACAGCGCGCTGAAGGCGGCGCCGTCGGTCTTCTGCGCATAGGCTTCCAGCGCCTTCAGACCGGTGTTGTAACGCTCGCGCGGGGTGCTGAGGAACTGCGGAGAGCCCATGATGGCTTCCTCGTTCTCCGGGCGCAGCGGCCCTTCCAGGTACAGCGCCTTGCCGGAGCCGTAGTCGCCGGCCAGCTGATCGTCCAGGAACTCCAGGCAACCGGCTTCGCTGGCCGAGGGGCCCAGCTCGTCGGAGGGGATCAGACGGTCGAACACGGCCTTCACGGTGGCACGGTCCGTATCGTCGGTCAGCACCTGGAAGGCGCCGCCGCGGCGGGCCGGGGTGGGCATGTTGTCGGCAGACAGGGCGGTCTGTGCGGGAACGCCGTGCAACTCGGCAGCCTTGGCGCTGGAGGCAAGGCCCCCTGCTGCAGCCATGGAGCCGAGCGAGAACAGGGCTTCTCTTCGGTTCATCGGGACACCTCTTTAACTACGCCGCGCCCGCGGTTGGCTAGAAAGCGACCCTGTGGCAAATCGCCGCAAGGGCGCCCTTGCCGAAACAGGGGCGTAGCGCGTTTATCTCACGAAATGGCCGCATAAGCGACCCTGACATCCGGGGGAGGGACCCTTTCGGGCCGGATGCCGGGCTCGAAGGGCGGTTACATCCTGCGGCGCCGGAGACAGTTGGAGGATAACGTCTGGCGTCTGCTGGAACAGTATACGGCGGTATGTTGTCGCAGGTCCGCCCACAAGTCGTCACGAAGGATGCCGCCGCGCCGTCCGAACCTTTCCGTCAAGGTGAGGGGAAATGAGGGATTTCCCCCATCACATTGACGTGCCTCTTGCGGTATCCCACACGTTTAAGCTGTTGCTTGTGCGTGGCGGTTTGCTACTAGCTACGCTCTGGGAAGGAGGGGGCAGGACGCACGTCAGCGAAGGAAGTGACAGTTTGAGCGCACGCATCACCATTGCGGACCTGGCCCGCGAAGCCCATGTCAGCGTGTCCACGATCGACCGGATCCTCAGTGGTCGGGGCCGGGTGAAGCCCGCCACGGTCAGTCATGTTCTGGCCACCGCCGAGCGGATCGGCTTCCACGCCGTCGGATCGATTCGCAGCCGGCGCGACACTGCGGTTCCGGTGCGCACCCTGGGCTTCCTGCTGAACGACCGGGCGCGGCAGTTCTATCAGGCCCTGGCGCATCAGATCACCCGCGACGTCGCCTCCCAGACCGGCATCCAGGGCCGGGCCGTGTTTTCCCATGTCGCCGATCTGGATCCGGCCCGCACCGCCGAGGCGCTGCTGGCGCTTGGCGAAAAATGCGATGCCATCGCGGCGGTCTGCATCGACCATCCCAAGGTGAACATGGCGATCGAGGAACTGGCGGCGCGCGGCGTGCCGGTGCTGGCGATGCTTTCCGACATCTCCTCGGCGCGGCGGCGCGGCTTCATCGGGTCGAACGACTGGCAGCTGGGGCGCTCGGCCGGATGGTTCGCCCGCGGGCTCTGCCCGAAGGGCGGCAAGGTCGCCCTGGTGCCGGGCAGCGCGCGCTACGTCTGCCAGCAGTCCATGGCCGCCGCCTTCCGCGCCTTCATGAGCGAGCTGTCGGTGCCGCATTTCACCATCGTCGAGGCGCCGCCGACCCAAGAAAGCGATGCCCGCGCCGAACAGGTGGTCACGGCGCTGCTGCGCGACCATCCGGACCTGTCGGCGCTGTTCCTGACCGGGGGCGGGCTGGCCGGGGCGGCGCGGGCGCTGCGGGCGCGCAGCGGGCCCACGGTGCTGATCGGCAACGAGCTGACCGAGGAGACCCGGGGCCTGCTGATCGGCGGCGAGATCGACATGATCCTGGCCCATCCCGCCGAACGTATCGCGCGCGAGACGGTGCGGGCGCTGGTGGCGCTGCTGGACGAGGGCGACAGCCCGATGCCGGTGCAGAAGGTGCTGCCCTTCGACGTGCTGATCGGCGAGAACTGCTGAGCCCCGGGCGCGGGCTCAGGCCACCCGGCAGAGGTTGCGCCCGTCCATCTTGGCCCGGTAGAGCAGGGCATCCGCCGCACTCAGCCAGTCTTCGATGCCGGTGATCCCCGGGGTCAGCCCGGCGACCCCGAAACTGGCGGTGACATGCAGCATCCCGCCCTCGACCCTGAGCAGCCGGCCCGAGATCGCGGCGCGCAGCCGTTCGGCCAGCGCCAGGGCGCCCTCGGTGTCGGTCAGCGGCAGCAGGGCGGCGAATTCCTCGCCGCCGATGCGGGCCAGCAGGTCGGCCTCGCGCAGCTCGGCAAAGCAGGTCTGGGCGACCTCGCGCAGCACCAGGTCGCCCGAGGCATGGCCATGGGTGTCGTTGATCCGCTTGAAATGGTCGATGTCCATCAGCAGCAGCGCCGCCGGCATCCCGTCGCGCCGGCTCTCGGCGATTTCGCGTTCGGCGGCCTCCATCCAGCCGCGCCGGGTCATCGCCCCGGTCAGCGCATCGCTGTGGGCGATCTGGCGCAGTTCGAGTTCGCTCATCACCAGCCGGGCAAAGCCCTTGAGGGTGGCGATCTCGGCCTCGGTGAAGCTGCGCGGGCGGGTGTCGAGCGCGCAGAGCGAGCCCAGCACGTAGCCGTCGGGGCTTTCAAGGGGAATCCCGAGGTAGCTGCGGATGCCGATCTCTCCGGTCACGGCCTCCAGGTCGCGGACGCGGGCGTCCTGGGTCGCGTCCGGGATCATCATCGGTTCGAAGGTCTGGATCGTCAGGGTGCAGAAGGACCGGTCGCGCGGCACGCCACGGATCTTCAGCCCGACCGCAGATTTCAGCCAGACCCGGTCGCGGTCGACCAGGCTGACATGGGCCATCGGCACGCCCAGCACGGTGCACACCAGCGCGGTGATCCGGTCGAAGGGCGCCTCGGGCGGCGTGTCCAGGATGGCGGTGCGCCTCAGCGCGGCCAGGCGTCCGGCCTCGTCATCCAGCTTGCGTCTGTCTCTACCCATGGCGCGTCCCCGTCACCGGCGGCTCTGTCTGGCCGGAGCGGCTCCGACGGCACCGGGGCTGGGTCCGCCCGGGATCGCGGCGGCCTTGGGGCCGTCTTGGGCGATCCGGCGCGCGCGGTCTGCGCGCGGGTGCGGAGGGGTCAGCCGCACCGGCAGAGCACGGCGCGAGATGCTGTCCGAAGACATATCACGCGCCGCACCTGCGGATCAATCGGCGAAGGCCCTCAGGCCTTCGCAGCTTCTTCCTTCGGCTTGCCGCTGGGCACTTCGATGTTGATCTCGAGGCTCGACAGCTCGTTGCCGCGTTCCATCCGGATCTCGACATCGTCCTGCTCGACCTGGATGTACTTCTTCACGACCTCGATGATGTCGCGCTGAAGCTGGGGCAGGTAGTCCGGCGTGCCGCTGCCGCTGGAGCGTTCGTGCGCCAGCAGGATCTGAAGACGGTCCTTGGCGGTTTCGGCCGAACCTTTCTTGCGGGGCTTGAAGCTGAATCCGAATAGACTCATGCCGTGCGCCCGAACAGTCGGCTGAAGAACCCGGGACGACGCTCTGCCTCGACGCGCATGTCGACCTTCTTGCCGGTCAGGCGCGCCACGGCATCCTCATAGGCGGCCTTGGCGGCGGAATGGTCTTCCAGCAGCGTGATCGGAGAGCCCACGTTGGAGGCGCGCAGCACCGCCTGGCTTTCCGGGATGATGCCCAGCAGCGGCACGGCCAGGATCTCCAGCACGTCCTCGACGGTCATCATCTCGCCCTTGTCGATGCGGCCCTGGTCGTGGCGGGTCAGCAGGACCTGCGCCTTGACGGCCTCCTTCTCGCCCTCGGCGCGCTTGGTGCGCGAGGACAGTAGGCCCAGCATCCGGTCGCTGTCGCGCACCGAGGACACCTCGGGGTTGGTCACCACGACGGCCTCGTCGGCGAAATACATCGCCATCTGGGCGCCGCGCTCGATGCCGGCGGGGCTGTCGCAGATGATGTAGTCGAACTCTTCACGCAGTTCGCCGAGGACCTTCTCGACGCCTTCCTCGGTCAGCGCATCCTTGTCGCGGGTCTGCGAGGTCGGCAGGATGTAGAGGTTCTCTTCGCGCTTGTCCTTGATCAGCGCCTGCTTCAGACGTGCATCGCCCTGGATGACGTTGATGAAGTCGAAGACCACGCGGCGTTCGCAGCCCATGATCATGTCGAGGTTGCGCAGGCCCACATCGAAGTCGATGACCACGGTCTTGTGGCCCAGCCGTGCCAGCCCGGCCGAGATCGCCGCGGCCGAGGTCGTCTTGCCGACCCCGCCCTTGCCGGAGGTGATCACGATGATCTTCCCCAGAGGCGCCTTCTTCTTTTCCTTGTCTTTCGTCATCCGAGCGCCTCCATGCGCAGTCTGTCGTCGTCGAGAAAGATCTGCACGGCCTTCTTGCGCAGAGCCGCTTCGATCGTGTCGCTGGTCCGGTAGAGACCGGCGATCGCCAGCAGCTCGGCATCGAGATGCTGGCAGAAGATGCGGGCGTCCTCGTCACCATGGACGCCGGCCATGGCCCGGCCCCGCAGCGGGCCGTAGACGTGGATGTTGCCCGCGGCGACCAGTTCCGCCCCCGAGGCCACGGAGCCCAGGATGGTCAGGTCGCCATGTTCGGCAACCACCGTCTGGCCCGAACGCACGGGCGCGGTGATCAGCTTGTTCTCGGTCGCCGGGCGCGGCGCGGGGGCCGGCGCGTCGGGGGCCGAGGCGGGGGCGGCCGCCGGGGCCCGGCGGGCCTCGGGCAGGGGGGCCTCGCGGCCGTTGGCAATCGGGATCAGCCCCAGGGCGTCGGTGACGCGGCGCTGCGCATCCCCGGCATTCTGGACCCCGAAGACCTGAAGCCGGCGCTGGCGCAGCTCATCGACCAGGCGATGGATCTGCTCGGGCTGGACGAAGGCGGGGGCCTTCTCGAAATCCAGCACCATGGGCGCGCCCGTGAAGAATTGGGGGGTCTGCTGCAGCTGCGCGTCCAGCGCGCTGTAAAACCCGTCATCGGCCTGATCGGTCTCGATCCGCAGGGCGATCGCGGTCAGGAACCGTCCTCGGACCTGGAACGGACGGACGCTGGCCGGAGAGGATGTTCCGCTGTCCCTCGCGTCATGTGTTGGCACTGTTTAACTGTGCTCCTGCTCTCGTACTGTGCCGCGGTGGGTCCACGGCTTGTCATCTTGTCGACTCGCATGGTGCGGCGCGGTGGCCGCCTTGAAAACACGTTCCTGTCAGAGTGGGCAACATTCTGCCAGCGGCTTTCCCCCGCCCTGATGGCCTGTCGCAGGCGATCATGCAATCCCCTCGACGCCCCCGGCGGCGTTCCGGCAACATGCCACCGCCTGCCCCTGGGGCCGATTGTTGCCGATGGCCGCCCGGCGGTCCTGTTACCGGACCGGGGCGGGTGTTTCCGGCCCCGCACCTTGCGCTGTCTCCTCCCACGGCGGCAGGCTAGCGGCAACGGGCCGCTCCTGTCGATGGGAAAGGGGGCCGGCGCGTCGGGATGGCGCGGCGGACGCGTCTTTACAGGGCAGGGCGGGGGGCCTATCTGCGATACAGGCCCGGGCTGTATCCGCCCGCCGCCTGCAACCTGCCGGAGAGGTCCATGACGACCAATGGCAAGAAACGCATCGGCCTGCTGACCCAGGAGGCCGCCGGCCTGCTCAAGCGCGCCTTCGAACGCGAGGCGCGACCCTACCGGCTGACCCTGCTGCAATGGCGCATCCTGGGCGCCCTGGGAGAGCGGGATGGCCAGACCCAGACCGAGCTGGGCCAGGAGCTGCGCACCGGGGCGATGACGATCAGCGACGTGGTCGAGCGGCTGGAGGGCATGGCGCTGGTCCGCCGCGAGGTCGATCCCGGCGACAGCCGCGCCAAGCGGGTGCACCTGACCGAGAAGGGCGCGGCGCTGCGCCGGCGGATGCGCGACAAGGCCGAGCGGGTCTATGGCCAGGCGCTGGACGGCCTGACCCCCGCCGAGATCGCCGCCACCGAAGAGGTGCTGCGGCGGATTTCGGACAACCTGCTGGGCCAGACCGGCCCCGCACCCCGATCCGGGCGGCGGCCCGGGGGAGAGGGCTAGGCGTCAGCTCTGCCGCGCGGCGCGCGCTCAGGCGCGGTGCGTCTCGATGAAGTGGCGGGCATAGGCCTCGAAGATGCCGCTCAGGTCGAAGGCGGTGCCGGCGCGCAGCCATTGGATTTGCAGGCCGTCCATCACCGCCATCACCTCTGCGGCCAGGGCCTCGGGGTCGCGGTCGGGCTTCAGCGTGCCCTCGGCCAGGCCGCGCCGGAAGGCACGCGCCATCAGGCCGCGGGTTTCCTCGGTTCGGGCGGCGAACCAGGCGGCGGCGGGGTGGTCCTCGGTCAGGCTTTCCACCGACAGCAGAGAGAAGGCGCGCACCACACCGGGCACGGTTTCGTTGTAGCGCGCCACCTGGATCAGCGAGTCCAGCGTGCCCAGCCAGCTGTCGTCGATCACCGGAAAGCGCGTGCGCATGTCGGTGTCGCGCTGTTCCAGCACGGCGATCAGCAGGTCCACCTTGCGGGGGAAATGGTGCAGCAGGCCGGGCAGGGTCAGCCCCACCGCCTCGGCCACTGCCGCGAAGGAGGCGTTCTGGTAGCCCGCCCTGCCGAAGATCTCCATCGCCGCGTCGACGATCTGGGCGCGCCGCTTCTGGCCCTTGCGGTAGCTGCCGCGGGCGCCGGGGCCGCTGGCGGGGGTGCCCGGGGCCGGGCCGGGCTGTTCGCTGTTCATGGCACTGTCCTTCTGCCGATACCGCCCTCGGGCCGAGGGCCGGAAGTGTCCCCGCGCGCCTGTGAAAGTCAACCGCGATGGCGCCCGCGCGGCCTCCCGCCCCCGGGTCGCAGGGCGGCGCCGACCCCCTTTACACAAAAACCTACTGATGTATAGGTTTTGTCAGGCGCCGCGCGGCGACGCCTCCGGTTGCCTCCCGGCGGTCCCGTGACCTTCCCGCACGGGCTGCCGCTCTGGTCGCGGGCCGTGCGTCCCTGTCGGATGGCCCGCGATCCATTGCCCCCGCCCGGCGTGTCCGGGCCCGAAGACCTCAGGAGAGTTCATGAGCAAGGATTACCCTTCCCGCACGCCGGTCGACATCGCCGCCCTGCTGGACGCGCTGACCCCCGAAGAGCAGGTGTCGCTGCTGGCGGGCGCGGATTTCTGGACCACCGAGCCGGTGGCGCGGCTGGGCATTCCCAAGCTCAAGGTCTCGGACGGGCCGAACGGCGCGCGCGGGGCCGGCGGCCTGACCAACGGCACGAAGGCGGCGGCCTTCCCCTGCGCCATCGCGCTTGGCGCGTCGTGGAATGTCGCGGCGGCGCGCGAAATGGGCTGCGAACTGGCCGCCGAGACGCGCTCCAAGGGGGCGCGGGTGCTGCTGGCGCCGACCGTGAACATCCACCGCTCGGGTCTGAACGGGCGCAACTTCGAATGCTATTCCGAGGATCCGATGCTGACCTCGGCGCTGGCGGTGGCCTATATCGAGGGGCTTCAGGCCCAGGGCGTCGGCGCCACGATCAAGCATTTCGTCGCCAACGACAGCGAGATCGAGCGCCAGACCATCTCCTCGGACGTGGACGAGCGCACGCTGCGCGAGATCTACCTGGCGCCCTTCGAGGCGGCGGTGAAGAAGGCCGGCGTCTGGGCGGTGATGACCGGCTACAACCGGCTGAACGGCGTGCACATGGATGCTCATAAATGGGCCATGACCGAGGTCGCCCGCGAACAGTGGGGCTATGACGGCATCTTCATGTCGGACTGGTTCGGCACCAATTCCACGGCAGAGTCGATCAACGCCGGCCACGACCTTGAGATGCCGGGCCCCAGCCGCTACCGCGGCGCCCGCCTGCTGACGGCGATGGAGGCCGGAGAGGTCGCGCCCGAAACCGTGCGCGCCGCCTGCGCCCGGCTGCTGAAGCTGTTCGAACGCGTCGGCGCCTTCGAAAGCGAGGGCCCGGAAGAAGAGGTCACCCGCGATCTGCCCGAGACCCGCGCGCTGATCCGGCGCCTGGGCGCCGAGGGTGCGGTGCTGCTGAAGAACGACGGGATCCTGCCGCTGGCGGGCGCCCCCTCGGTCGCGGCGATCGGGCCCAATGCCGCCGTGGCGCGGATCATGGGCGGCGGGTCGGCGCAGATCAACGCGCCCTACCGCGTCAGCCCGCTGGAGGGGCTGCGCGCCGCCCTGGGTGCCGACAAGGTCGCCACCGCTCCGGGCTGCGGCAACAACCGCCTGATCGAGGTGCTGAAGGGCGATCTTAAGCTGTCGTTCTTCCGGGGCCGTTCCTTCGAGGGCGCGCCGATGCACACCCTGAGCGAGCAGGAGGCGAATTTCTTCTGGTTCGACCTGCCGGTCGAGGATTTCGATCAGGACAATTTCTCGGTCCGGATCGAGACCCGCTTCACCCCCGCCGAAAGCGGCACCTACGTGGCCGGTCTGGTGAATGCGGGCTTTGCGCGCGCCTATGTCGACGGGCAGGAGATCATCGACGGAGAGACCGGCTGGCAGAAGGGCATGAACTTCTTCGGGCTGGCCAATGACGAGCAGCGCGGCACGGTGGAGCTGGAGGCGGGGCGCAGCTATGAGCTGCGGATCGACTACTATTCGCCCGATCATCCTGATGACGGGATCACCGTGCGGGCGCTGCGCTTCGGCATCGAGAAGCCGACCGGACAGGCCGAGATCGACGCCGCCGTCGCCCTTGCGGGGGCGCGCGACGTGGCGCTGCTGTTTGTGGGGCGCAATGAGGAATGGGACAGCGAGGGCCACGACCTGCCGCATATGGATCTGCCCGGCGATCAGGGCGCGCTGATCGAGGCGGTGGCGGCGGTCAACCCCAACACCGTCGTGGTCCTCCAGACCGGCGGCCCGGTCGAGATGCCCTGGCTCGACAAGGTGAAGGCCGTGGTGCAGTTCTGGTATCCCGGCCAGGAGGTCGGTCATGCCATGGCGGATGTCCTGCTGGGCAAGGTGGGCCCGGGCGGACGTCTGCCGCAGAGCTTCCCTGTCGCGATGAAGGACAACGGCGCCTGGACGCAGGCGGCGATCTCCTATCCCGGGGAGGGCGGCCATGTGCGCTATGACGAGGGGGTCTTCGTCGGCTACCGCTTCCACGACAGCCGCAAGGTGCCCGTGCTGTTCCCCTTCGGCCACGGCCTGAGCTACACCCGCTTCGGCTGGAGCACGGCGCAGGTGTCGTCCACCAAGATGACGGCGGCGGGTGTGACCCTGTCGCTGGAGGTGACGAACTCCGGCGACCGGGCCGGTGCGGAGGTCGTGCAACTCTACGTGACCCCGGCGGAAGCGCCGGTGGCGCGCCCCGAGAAGGAGCTGCGCGGCTTTGCCAAGCTGGCGCTGGCACCGGGGGAAAGCGGCCTGGCCGAGATCACGGTGACGGCCCGGGAGCTGGCCTTCTTCGATGTCGCGAAGGGCGGCTGGTCGGCGCCTGCGGGACGCTACGGGCTGGTTGTGGCCTCCAGCGCCGAAGCGGTGCAGGAGCGGCTGGAGATCACCCTGGCCGAGGACTGGTTCGAACCGGCCTGAGCGCGGTTTCGGCAGGAGGAGGGGCCCGTCGGAGCGATCCGGCGGGCCTTTTCGCTGCGGCGACCGGGGAGGGGGCGCTGCCCCCGCGCCTTGCGGCGCTCCCCCGAGGTATTTGGAACAAGAAAATGGAGAGGTCAGAAGCGGGTGGCGGCGTAGGGGGCGGCCATGGGCGTCACGTCGGTCAGGGCGAAGGCGCCGGCATTGCCCTGGCTTGCGCCGGCGCAGATGCCGGCGCGATCGAACAGGGTGACGGCATGGCCGTCCTTTAGCAGGGTAAGGGCCGTGGAGACGCCGATCACGGCGCCGCCGATGATGCCTCTCCGTCCGGGTGTGCCCAAGGCCGCGCAGGGGCGCGCAGGCCGGTCGATGGGCGCGGGGAGTGGGCGGGCGGCGCAGGGCCGCCCCTGCCCAAGCTTCGGGCGGATCAGACGCCCAGCCGGTCGCGCAGCGAATACCACCAGGCGCCCATCACCGTGTAGGGCACGCGGAAGGTGCGGCCTCCGGGGAAGGGGATCCAGGGCAGTGCGGCGAAGGTGTCGAAGCGGGTGGTGTCGCCATGGATCGCCTCGGCCAGGATCTTGCCGTACATGTGCGAGCCGGTGATGCCGTGGCCGCTGTAGCCTTGCGCGAAATAGGTGGCGGGGCCGAGGCGCCCCATCTGCGGTACCCGGCTGAAGGACAGGGCGAAGTTGCCCGACCAGGCGTGGTCGATCTGCACATCCGCAAGCTGCGGGAAGACGCGGGCCAGGTTGCCGATCAGGCTTTTGCGGATGTCCGCCGGGTCGCGCCCGCCATAGACCACGCCGCCGCCGAACAGCAGCCGGTGATCGGCGGACATGCGGTAGTAATCGAGGACATAGCGCAGGTCCTCGACACAGGTGTCGGCGGGCATCAGCTCGCGTGCCAGTGCCTCGCCCAGGGGTTTCGTGGCCATCACCTGGGTCGAGACCGGCATCACCCGGTTTGCCAGCGCGGGCACGGCGTTGCCGAGGTAGGCATTCCCGGCCAGCACCAGGATGCGGGCGGTGACCTGGCCGTCGGCGGTGCGCACCACGGGGCGCGCGGCGTCGGTATCGACGGAAAGCACGGCGGAGTGTTCGTGGATCGTGCCGCCCAGGCTTTCCAGCGCTGCCGCCTCGCCCAGGGCGAGGTTCAGCGGGTGCATGTGGCCGCCCATGTGGTCGATCATGCCGCCGGTGTAGAGATCGCTTTTGACGTGCCGCGACAGGGCCTCGCGGTCCAGCATCTCAAGGCAGTTGAGGCCATAGCCCTGCCAGAGCTCGAGCATTTCCTCGAGCTCCTTCATGTGGCGACCGTTCATCGCGGTGAAGACGTTGCCGGGCTTCAGGTCGCACTGGATGCCGTAGGTGGCGACGCGTTCGCGGATGATGTTGCCGCCCTCCAGCGCCAGGCCGGCGACGAAGCGGGCGGTATCGGCACCGTAGCGGCGCCCGATAGTCTGCAGGCTGGCGTTCAGCCCGTTGACAATCTGCCCGCCGTTGCGCCCCGAGGCGCCCCAGCCGACGCGGGCGCCTTCCAGAAGCGTCACCTTGTAGCCCTTCTCGGCCAGGTGCAGCGCGGTGGAGAGGCCCGAATAGCCGGCGCCGACGACGCAGACATCGGCCTCGATCGCGCCTTTCAGGGCCGGACGTTCGGGGGCGGGGTTGGCGGAGGCAGCATAGTAGCTGCCGGTGTGTTCGCCGTTTCCGGCGTAGCTGGCGGGGGCCATCAGACGGACTCCAGATAGCTGTGATATTCGAAATCGGTGACGTGGCGGGTGAAGCGGCCCAGTTCCTGCTGCTTGCACTGCACGAACATCCGTTGCAGGCGGCGGGCGTAGATCTGGCCGACCAGCTGGCCGCGGGCAAAGCTTTCGATGGCCGAGGCCCAGTCGGGCGGCAGGTGGTCGAGGTCCTGGGAATAGGCATCGCCGATGACGGGGGGCGGGGGCACCATATCGCGCTCGATGCCCACCAGCGCGCCGCCCAGGATCGAGGCCAGCACCAGGTAGGGGTTGGCGTCGGCCCCGGCGACGCGGTGTTCGATCCGGCGGGCCTTCGGGCTGCCGCCGGGGATGCGGATCGCGGTGGTGCGGTTTTCATAGCCCCAGGCAATGGCCGAAGGCGCGTGCGCCCCGGGCAGCAGGCGGCGGAACGAATTCTCGTGCGGGGCCCAGACCAGCGTGTTCTCGTGCATCGTGGCCAGCAGGCCGGCGACGGCGTTCAGCAGGATCGGGCTGCCATCGGGGCCGCCGTTGTCGAAGACGTTGCGCCCGGTCTCGTCCTGAAGCGAGAAGTGGACATGCATGCCGCTGCCCGCGCGCGCGCCATAGGGTTTCGCCATGAAGGTGGCGGCAAAGCCGTGGCGGCGCGCGATGCCGCGCACCAGGCGCTTGAAGAGGACCGCATCATCGGCGGCCTCCATGGCGTCGGCGACGTGCAGCAGGTTGATCTCGAACTGGCCGGCGCCGTTTTCGCTGATCGCGGCATCGGCGGGGATGCCCTGGGCACGGCAGGCGTCGTAGACCTCGTTCAGGAAGGCGTCGAAATGCTGAAGTTCGTCCAGCGACAGGGCGCCGTCGCTGTCCAGACGCTTGCCGGTGACCGGAGAGCAGGGCGGCTGCGGCGCGGCCTCGGAGGGGTCGCAGACGTAGAATTCCAGTTCGGTGGCGACGACCGGGGTCAGGCCAAGCTTCTTGTAGCGCGCCACGATATCGGCCAGCGCCCGGCGCGGATCGCCGGCGAAGGGGGTGCCGTCCTCCTCGCGCATCCAGAGCTGGGCGAAGGCCGCGGGGCGGGACGTCCAGTCCACCGGGGACAGGGAGCGCCCGGTGAAATCGCACAGCCCGTCTGCATCGCCGGTGTCGAAGACCAGGTCGTTGCCCTCGATATCCTCGCCCCAGACGTCCATCGACAGAAGCGACAGCGGCATCCGCAGGCTGCCGTCGACGATCTTGTCGATCTGTTCCGCCGGCACGCGCTTGCCACGCATCACCCCGTTCAGATCGCAGATGCAGGCGAAGATCGTCTCGATCTCCGGGCGTTCCGCCAGCCAGCGCTCGGCTTCGGCCTTGTCCATTTTCAACTCCCCGGGGGTAATTTGTGATAGCTTTTTTCAGTATGTGATAGCATTATGAATCGAGTCAAGCGGAGACCCCTTGGCACGCATCCTTGCCGCACGAGGTGAACGGAAAATGAGCCAAATCCCCGATGTGCCCCATGATGCCGGGCTCACCGTTCAGGATTATGCCTATGCGCGGCTGCGCAACGCGATCCTGCTGGGGGCCTTGCCGCCGGGCACGGCGCTGACCTTCCGGGGGCTGGCCGAGGCGCTCTCGCTCAGTCCGACGCCGATCCGGGAGGCGGTGCGGCGGCTGCATTCCGAACAGGCCATCGACGTGCTGGGCAACCGCCGCCTTCAGGTGCCGCAGATGGATGCCGCCCGTTTCGAGGAGCTGGTGCGCCTGCGCCTGACGCTGGAGGGCCACGCCGCCGAGCGCGCCTTCCCCTGGCTGTCCGATGTCGTCATCGACGAGCTGACGGCCACGGATCTTGCGATGGACTCGGCGGTGGCGCGCGGCGATCTGGATGCGCTGACCCAGCTGAACCAGGCCTTCCACAAGCGGCTTTACGGTCTGAACCCGAACCAGCCCGCCCTGCCGATGATCGAGAGCATCTGGCTGCAACTGGGGCCGTTCCAGCGCCAGGTGCTGAACTCCTACGACGTGACCATCGCCAAGGATCACCACAAGGAGATGCTGGCGGCGATGCGGGCGCGCGATCTGACGGTGATGCGCCGCGCGCTTGAGGACGACATCCGCGATGGCTCCATGGATGCGGGGCTGCGGCTGCTGCGGGGCTGAGCGCTTGGGCAGCCGCCCGGCCATCTTCCTGATCTCTCCGGGGTTTCCCGACGCCGCCCATTGAGGCCCGCCCCCGGGAAGTGCCACAATGGGCGCCGGGGCCAGACCCATGGGGCGGGACGGGAACACGCATGAGTCACATCCAGCGCATCGCGGTCGAGCGGCGCAGCTACAACCAGTGGGCGGCGAACGAGACGCTGGAGGATTTCGCCCTGCGCTTCACCGCCAACCGGGTGCGGCTGAAGCCCGCGCGGGTGGCCCAGACGGCGCTGGGGGCGCTGGCCTTCCTGGCCTGCGAGGCGCTGGGCGGATCGCTGACGCTGGGCTACGGCACGCTGAACGCGCTGGTGGCCATTGCCGCGCTGATGGTGCTGGCCTTCGCCATCGGCCTGCCCATCGCGATCCAGGCGGCGAAATCGGGCCTAGATATCGACCTGCTGACCCGGGCGGCGGGGTTCGGCTACATCGGCTCCACCGTCACCTCGCTGGTCTATGCCAGCTTCACCTTCGTGCTGTTCTCCATCGAGGCCAGCATCATGTCGGTGGCGCTGAGCATGGTGCTGGGCCTGCCGCTGTGGCTGGCGCACATGATCTCCGCGCTGGTGGTCATTCCCATCGCGGCCTTCGGGATCAAGCGGATCTCCTCTCTGCAACTGGCGACGCAGCCGGTGTGGATCGTGCTGCAGGTCGCGCCGCTGCTGATCGTGGCGCTGATGGGCAGCGACCGGCTGCCGGGCTGGCTGTCGCATTCGGGAACCATTGGCTCGGGCGGGTTCGACCCGCTGCTGATCGGGGCCGGGCTGTCGCTGCTGATGTCGCTGCTGCCGCAGATCGGCGAACAGGTGGACTACCTGCGCTTCATGTCGGTGAAACGCGGCCGGGGCTGGTGGGTGGCGCTGGTGCTGGCTGGACCGGGCTGGGTCTTCATCGCCGGGGCCAAGCTGGTGCTGGGCTCTTTCCTGGCCTATCTGGCGCTGTCGCAGGGCCTTGCACCCGAGCGCGCGGCCCAGCCGGCAGAGATCTACAACATGGCCTTCGCCCAGCTCCTCGGCAATCCCACCGTGGCGCTGGTGCTGACCGGGGTCTTCGTCTGCGTCTGTCAGGTGAAGATCAACGTGACCAATGCCTATTCGGGCTCCATCGCCTGGTCCAACTTCTTCTCGCGGCTGACCCACAATCACCCGGGCCGGGTGGTCTGGCTGGTCTTCAACTGCCTGCTGGCGCTGATGCTGATGGAATTCGGCGTCTTCCGCGCCATCGAGAGCATCCTTGATCTGTATTCCATGCTGGCGGTCGGCTGGCTGGGTGCCATCGCGGGCGATCTGGTGATCGCCAAGCCGCTGAAGCTGTCGCCGCCGGTGCTGGAGTTCAAGCGCGCCCATCTTTACGACATCAACCCCGTGGGCTGCGGCGCCATGGCGTTCTCGGTGCTGGTGGCGGTGCTGTGCTTCCTCGGCCTGTTCGGAGAGATCGCCCAGGCCTATTGCGTCGTCATCGGGCTGGTCATTTCCTTCTTCACCGCCCCGCTGATCGCCTGGGGCACCGGCGGGCGCTTTTACCTGGCGAGGGAAAGCCAGGTCGCGCCCGGCGCCGATGGCCTGTGCCAGTGCGGCATCTGCGAGAACCGCTTCGATCCCGTCGACATGGCGCAATGCCCGGCCTACGGCGTGCCGATCTGTTCGCTCTGCTGTTCCCTGGAAGGGCGCTGCCGGGACCTGTGCAAGACCGATGCGCGCGCCTCCCAGCAGGCGGCGCGGCTGGCGGACCGGCTGCTGACGCCCCGGATCGCGGCGCGCACGCGATCGCGCATCGGGCAGGTGGCGGGGCTGACGCTGCTGTTCGCGCTGACCATCGCAGGGCTTTACGGCGCGGTGCTGCACCAGATGGCGCCGGGCTACAGTCTGGCGCAGGAACAGGCGGTGACCGGCGCCCTTTGGGTGTCGTTCCTGGCCTTGCTGATCCTCTCGGGCCTGACCGCCTGGTTCCTGGTGCTGGCCCATGAAAGCCGCCGCAAGGTCGAGGACGAGTTCCAGCGTCAGGCCGAGCAGCTGATGGAAGAGGCCACCGCCCGCGAAAAGGCCGAGGCCGCCGCCCAGAAGGCCCGCGCGGCCGCCGAATCGGCCAATATCGCCAAGTCGCGCTTTCTGACCGGCCTCAGCCACGAGGTCCGCACGCCGCTGAACTCCATCTACGGCTATGCCCAGCTGATGGAGCGCGACGGCACCGGCCCGAAGAACGCCGTCAACGTCATCCGCCGCTCGGCCGAGCATCTGACCGATCTGGTCGATGCGCTGCAGGACATCTCGCGGATCGAGAGCGGCACGATGGTGCTGTCGCGTGATCGCATCGCCCTGCCGGAGCTGCTGGAACAGCTGGCCGACATGTTCCGCCTTCAGGCCGAGCAGAAGGGCATCGCCTTCGCCTATGCGCGCACGGGGCGGCTGCCCCGGCAGGTGCTGGCCGACCGCAAGCGCTTCCGCCAGGTGCTGATCAACCTGCTGACCAACGCGGTGAAATTCACCGAGGCGGGCCGGGTGGGGATGCGCGTGCAATACCGCGACCCGATGCTGGTGGTCGAGGTCCACGACACCGGCATCGGCATCGCGCCGCAGGATCAGGAGCGGATCTTCCAGCCCTTCGACCGCGGCAGCGGCGCCCGGGCGCAGGCGATCCCCGGCTCGGGCCTGGGCCTGACCATCACCAAGCTTCTGGTCGAGATCATGGGCGGGCGCATCCGGGTCGAAAGCACCCCCGGCCAGGGCAGCACCATGACGGTCGAGATGCTGATGTTCGAGGCCGAACCCGGGGCCGAGGCGCCGGCCAAGGACCTGCCGGTCACCGGCTATTCGGGGCCGCGCCGCAGGGTGCTGCTGGTCGACAACGATCCCCAGCACCTTGAGCTGACGCGGCAGGTGCTGGAGCCGCTGGGCTTTGCCCTGACCCTCGCGACGGGCGGGGCCGAGGCGCTGGAGAAGGTCACGGAGGCGCCGGATCTTGCGCTGCTGGACATTGCCATGCCCGGGATGGATGGCTGGGAGCTGGCGCATCACCTGCGCGCGCGCTTCCCCGGGATCGCCATCCTGATGGTGTCGGGCAATGCGCAGGATGCCCGCGCCAGCGCCCCGCGCGATGGCGGTGCCGATCACGATGCCTTCCTGGCGAAACCCTTCGAGGTGAAGGCCATGGAAGAGATCGTCGGGGAGCTGCTGCACCTGACCTGGCTGCGCGACAAGGCCGCCCCCCCGCCGCCTGTCGCCGTGCGGACCGCCATCGACACCACCGCCCTGCGTGCCGCCGCCGAGATCGGCCACCGGCGCGGCGTGCTGAACGAACTGGACCGGCTGGCGGGCACCGGCGTCGACCCGGCGCGGCTGGCGGCCTGGCGTGCGCTGGCCGAGGGGTTCGATCTGCCGGGCCTGTTGGCGCGGCTGAAGGAGGAAACGGATGACTGATCTTGGCGAAACCGTCCTCATCGTCGATGACAGCCCCGAGGCGCTTGGCCTGCTGACCGACACGCTTGAGGCCGAGGGGCTGACGGTGCTGGTCGCGACCTCCGGGCAGGGGGCGCTGGATCTTTTGGCGAAGGTGGAACCCCATGTGATCCTGATGGACGGGGTGATGCCGGGGCTCGACGGGTTCCAGACCACCCGGGCGATCAAGCAGACCCCGGGGCGCGACCATATCCCGGTGATCTTCATGACCGGCCTGACGGACACCCATCACGTCGTCGCGGGGCTGGCGGCGGGGGGCGTCGATTACGTGACCAAGCCCATCAAGCTGGAAGAGATGATCGCGCGCATCCGCGTCCACATGGCCAATGCGCGCCGCAGCGAGGGCGCGCGCGCGGCGCTGGATGCCACCGGGCGCAGCCTGCTGTCGCTGTCCGAAGACGGGCGGCTTTTGTGGAGCACGCCGCGCGCCGAAGAGATGCTGGCGGGGCTGCTGCCGGGCGGGCGGCTGGTGCTGGACGATCTGCTGGCGGCGCAGCTTCTGTCGGCACGCGGATCGGCGGGTGGCGCGGTGCGGGTGGCGCTGGAGGGCGGCCAGGTGGAGTTCACCTACCTCAACCCGGTGCGTCCCGGCGAATACCTGTTCCGCGTCACCGAAGAGGTCCCCGGCGCCCGCGAGGCGCTGCTGCGCGAGCGTTTCACCCTGACACAGCGCGAGGCCGAGGTGCTGGTCTGGCTGGCCGCCGGCAAGTCGAACCTCGATATTTCCGAGATCCTCGGCAATTCGGCGGCGACGGTGAAGAAGCACCTGCTTCAGATCTACGCCAAGCTCGGGGCCGAGAACCGGGCGACGGCGGCCGCCATGGCGGTGCAGGTGCTGGCCGAACGGGGCTAGCATCCGCGCCCGCCCCAGTCCGGAGGGGGCAGGGGGCGGCAGGACATCCGACCGCCCTTTGCCCGCATCCTCCGCTCCGGCGCCCTTGCTATGGGGCCTGAGCGCCCCGGATCAGACGTTGACCAGATGCGCTACGTCTGCCGCACTTTCCTGGGCCGTGCGCCCCTGGCGGACGGTGCGTCCGCGCATCAGCACGCAGTAGTCATCGGCAAAGGACCAGGCGAAATCGAGGTATTGCTCCACGATGACGATGGTCACGCCCAGCTCGGTGCGCACGCGGCGCAGGGCGTCCTCGATCTGCTGGACGACGTTGGGCTGGATGCCCTCGGTCGGCTCGTCCAGAAGCAGCAGCTTGGGTTGACCGGCCAGCGCCCGCCCGATGGCAAGCTGCTGCTGTTCCCCGCCCGAGAGCACGCCTGCCTTGCGGTGCCTGATCTGGAGGAGCTTCGGGAAAAGGTCATAGATATGCTCGGGGATGCCCTTGCCGATCAGGCCCTTGCCGCGCCCGGTCAGGGCGGACAGTCCCGATTGCAGGTTTTCCTCCACCGTCAGGTGCGGGAAGACATGGCGCCCCTGCGGCACGAAGCCGATGCCCGCGCGAGAGCGTTCGTGGGGCTTGGCTTCGGTCACGTCGGCACCGTCGAACTGCACCCGGCCCTTCGTGGTCTTCTGCACGCCCATGATGGTGCGCAGCAGGGTGGTCTTGCCGACGCCGTTGCGCCCGATCAGCGCCAGCGCACCGCCGCGTTCCACATCCAGGTCGATGTCCCACAGCACTTGGCTCTGCCCGTAGGCGGCGCAAACCTTGTCCATCTTCAGAAGCGTTTCCATCAGCTTACTCCTTCGCCCGGCCCAGGTAGACGGCGGCCACTTCGGGATCGGCGCGCACCTCGGCGACGCTGCCCTGTTTCAGGAATTTCCCCTGGTGCATCACGGTGACCTTGCCGCCCAGTTCCTCCACGAAGGTCATGTCGTGGTCGATCACCAGCACGGCGTGCTTGCCCAGCAGGGAATGGATCAGCTTCGCGGTCTTCGAGGTCTCGTTCGGCCCCATCCCGGCGGTCGGTTCATCCAGCAGCAGCAGGTCGGCCTCGGTGGCGACGACCATGCCGATTTCCAGCCACTGCTTTTCGCCATGGGCCAGATCTGCCGCCAGCGTGTCGGCGCGCTCGGTCAGGCCGATCTGTTCGAGGATATCCTCGACCTTGCGGGCCTCGGCGGCCTTGGCGCCGATCTGGAAGGCGGTCCACCAGCGGCGGTCGCGCTGCGCGGCCACCGCCAGATTGTCGCGCACCGTCAGCGAGGGCAGCACCCCGGGCGTCTGGAACTTGCGGCAGATGCCGCGGCGCACGATCTCGAACTCCGGCTTGTTGGTGATGTTCTCGCCGTTGAAGGTGACGCTGCCCGAGGCCGAATGCACCCGCCCGATGATCGTGTCGCAGAGCGTCGATTTCCCGGCGCCGTTTGGCCCGATCAGCACGCGCAGCTGGCCACGCTCCAGTGTCATCGAGAAGTTGTCGATGGCCTTGAAGCCGTCGAAATCCACCGTGATGCCATCGACCTTCAGGATCGGGTCGGCAGTAGCGGTTGCCATGGTCATTTGCCTTCCTCCACGAGGGCGCCTTCGGGGGCGGCGGGGCGGCGCGATTTCGCCAGAAGATCCTCGACCAGACCGGCCAGACCGTTCGGCAGGTAGGTGACGACCAGGATGAAGATCAGGCCCAGGACGTACAGCCAGGCCTCGGGCAGGGCCGAGCTGATGATGTCCTTGGCGAAGTTGACGATCAGCGCACCGGCCACGGCGCCCCAGAGCGACTTGCGCCCGCCGACCGCGACCCAGACGATCATCTCGATCGAGGGGACGACGCCGACGAAGGCCGGCGACACCACGCCTGCATGCAGGGTGAAGAGTGCCCCGCCCAGGCTGGCGAAGACGGCGGCCAGCATGAAGGCCACGACCTTGTAGGGGGTGGTGTTGTAGCCCAGGAAGCGCACGCGGTTCTCGCCGTCGCGGGTGGCGCGCAGCAGGGTGCCGTAGCGGGTCGCCATCAGCCACTTGGAGCCCGCGAAGACTGCGACCAGCACCGCCAGGGTGATCCAGTAGAGCGTCCGGTTGGCCTGATCGGTGCCAAGGGGCATCCCGAAGGCCTCGGTAAAGCCGGTCAGACCGTTGTAGCCGCCGGTGGTGCTTTGCTGGCTGGTCAGCAGGGTGGCGAAGGTCAGGGCGACGGCCTGGGTGATCAGGGCGAAGTAGACGCCGGCGATGCGGCGGCGGAACATGGCCCAGGCGAAGATCCCGGCGAAGACGGCGGGCACCAGGATGATGGCCAGCAGCGCCAGCAGGCCGGATTTGAAGGGCCACCAGAACCACGGCAGGGCCATGACGCCCGACCATTCCATGAAGTCGGGAAGCGATCCTTCGGGCAGGGTCGAAAGCTTCAGGTACATGGCGATGGAATAGCCGCCGAGGCCGAAGAACACGCCCTGGCCCAGGGTCAGGATGCCGGCCTCGCCCCAGATCAGGACGATGCCGACCGCCAGGATCGCCATCGACAGGAAGCGGCCCAGCAGGTTGAGGTTGTAGGAAGAGACCAGCATCGGTGCCAGCACCGCGACGATCAGCACCAGGATCCAGGCGTGACGGAAGGGAGAGGATTTCGTCATCGCATCAGTCCTCCAGCGCGCGGGAACGGGTGGCGATCACGCCCTGGGGGCGGAACTGCAGGAAGAGGATCACGGCAAGCAGCATCAGGACCTGGCTCATCGAGACATCGACGAAGATCTGGCTGAGCGCCGAGACAAGGCCGAGGATGATCGCGGCGATGGTGGTGCCCACCATCGAGCCAAGGCCCCCCATCACGACCACCAGGAAGGCGGGGATGATGTAGCTTTGCCCGACCGATGGCGTCACCGGCCCCAGCAGCGAGAGCACGACGCCCGCAAGCCCCGCGATCCCGGTGCCCAGACAGAAGACGGCCAGATCGACCCGGCGCACGTTGATGCCCGAGGCGGCGGCCATCATGCGGTCCTGGTTGACGGCGCGCACCAGCAGGCCAAGGCGGGTGCGGGCGATCAGCAGGCCAAGCGCTACCAGCACGATCACGGCAACGGCCAGGATGAAGATCCGGGTGGAGGGGAAGTAGACGCCTGCCAGGGTGAAGCCGGTGTTGAGCCAGTCCGGCGCGGTGACGCCGACGCCGATCGGTCCGAAGATCGAACGCGCGCCCTGTTGCAGGATCAGGCTGACGCCCCAGGTCGCCAGCAGCGTGTCGAGGGGGCGCGCCGAAAGCTTGCGGATCACGGTGATTTCCAGGATGCCGCCCAGCAGCGCCGCGCCCAGGAAGGCGACCGGCATGGCGACAAGGATGGCCAGCGGGCCGGGAACGATCAGGTAGGTCAGGTAGGCCAGGTATCCGCCCAGCATCAGCATTTCGCCATGGGCCATGTTGATGACCCGCATCAGGCCGAAGCTGAGTGCCAGGCCGAGGGCCGCCAGCACGAACAGCGAAGCCACGCTGAAACCGTTGAACACCTGCCCCGCGAGGAGGGCGCCATCAAGCATTGGTCTGTCCTTCTTACGATGTTGGGGAAAGGAGGGGCCGCCCTCGGGGAGCGCGGGGACGGCCCTGTGTCAGCTCAGTTGGTGACCGGGTTGCAGGTCTTGCCGGGGAAGGCGACCGGATCGTAGGGGTTGGGCTCGATCGGGGCGTCCGAGGTCCACAGGATCTGGAACTGCCCGTCCTTGTCGAGCTGGCCGACATAGGCGGTCTGCACGAGGCTCTGGTTGGCGGCGAAATGCGCCTCGCCCAGGGGGGTGTCGAAGTCGAGGCCCACGGCGGCCTTGCGCACGGCGTCGGGATCGAAGGAGCCGGCCTTCTCGACCGCGGCCTTCCAGGCGTAGACGTCAAGATAGCCGTGCACCATCGGGTCGGTGATCGCCGCATTGGCGCCGAATTTCGACTGGTAGTCGGCGACGAACTTCTGGTTCGCCGGGGTGTCGAGCGACTGGAAGTAGTTCCAGGTCGCATAGGACCCCTCGACCAGCGACGGGCCCATGGCTTTGGCTTCCTGCTCGGCGATCGAGAAGCTCATGACCGGCATCTTCTCCGGGGTCATGCCGGCGGCGGCCATCTGCTTGAAGAAGGACACGTTGCTGTCGCCGTTCAGCGTGTTGAAGATGACATCCGGTTTCGCGGCGCGGATCTTCGAGATCACGGCCGAGAAATCGGTGCCGCCCAGGGGCACGTATTCCTCGCCCGCCAGCTTCAGCCCGTCCTTGGCGATGTGCTTCTTGGCAATCAGGTTCGCGGTGCGCGGGAAGACATAGTCCGAGCCCAGCAGGAAGAAGCTCTTGTAGCCTTCCGCCTTGGCCCAGTCATAGGCGGGCAGCAGCTGCTGGTTGGGCTGCGCCCCCGAGTACATGATGTTGGAGGAGCATTCGTTGCCCTCGAACTGGACGGGGTACCACAGCAGCGCCTTCTCGCGTTCGAAGACCGGCAGCATCGCCTTGCGCGACGCCGAGGTCCAGCCGCCGAAGACGGTCGCCACGTCGTCGTTCTGGATCAGCTTGGTGGCCTTCTGGGCGAAGATCGCCGGGTCCGAGGCGCCGTCTTCGACCACGGCCTTGATCTGGTGACCCATGACGCCGCCGGCGGCGTTGATCTCGTCGATGGCCATGACCTCGGCGTTCTTCACGGTGACCTCGGAGATCGCCATGGTGCCCGAGAGCGATTGCAGCACGCCGACGTTGACGCTGTCCTCGGCCTGGGCCGCGGTGGTGAAGCCGAAGGCCATGGCCAGTGCGATGGCGCTGATGGAGGAGGTGTTCATCCCGTCTGTCCTTTTTTGATCCCTGTGGAGCGGCGCGGCCTCTGGAGGGCTGCGCGAACGGGGCCAGACTGCCCGCAGGGGGCGCGGCGCGGTATGGACCGAAAGGGGTATGGTGCCGGGAGACGGGGCGGGGCAGGCTCTGTGCCGTCGTGCCCCCTGCGCCGGGCGAAGCATCGCCCGTGCGAGACTGCCTTTGCGTCATCTTGGGCTGGCGCGAAGCGGCGTCAGCCCCTACCTGTGGGGGGCGGGTTCCCGACCTGCCAGATTTGACGGGGCGTTTTCGGGAGGGAACGCTCCGAGCTTTCCGACAAGAGGATTTTTCCATGACCACGACACTTGAGCTGGCGCCTGTGACGCTGCTGTCGAATGGCGTCGAGATGCCGAAGCTGGGTCTTGGCACCTGGCCGATGGACGATGCCGAGGCCGCGCGCACCGTCGAGACCGCGCTGGATATGGGCTACCGCCTGGTCGACACCGCCGAGAATTACGGCAATGAAAAGGGCGTGGGGCAGGGGCTGCGGGCCTCCTCGGTGCCCCGCGACGAGGTCTTCGTGACCACCAAGTTCAACAAGACCTGGCATTCCGTCGAAGGCGTGCGCCAGGCCTGCGAGGGCAGCCTGGAGCGGCTGGGCCTCGATTACCTCGACCTGCTGCTGATCCACTGGCCCAACCCCGGCCAGGGCCGCTACGTGGAGGCCTTCGAGGGGCTGATGAAGGTGCTGGATGCCGGGCTGGTGCGCGCCATCGGCGTGTCGAACTTCAAGGTGACGCACCTGAACGATCTGCTGTCGCGGGGCTACGTGCCGCATGTGAACCAGATCCAGCTGGATCCCTACCACCGTCGCGACGATATCGTTGCGGTGCATAACGCGCACGGCATCATCACCGAAAGCTGGAGCCCGATCGGGCGCGGCGGCGAACTGCTGTCCGATCCCCGCGTGACGGCCGCCGCCGAGGCCCATGGCGTCACCCCGGGCCAGGTGGTGCTGCGCTGGCATGTCCAGTCCGGCTACCTGCCGGCGCCGAAATCCTCCAACCCCAAGCGGCTGGCCGAGAACCTCGATGTCTTCGGATTTGCCCTTTCGGAGGCAGAGATGGCCGCGATGAATGGCATGGGCCGCGAGGATCCCGACATGGCGGATTCGGACGTTTTCGGCCACTGAGGCCGGGTTTCGATCCTTTGGCGGGCGCCCCTTCGCGGGCGCCCGTTCGCATTCAGCGCCCCTTCAGCACCTGACCGCCCTCCGAGGCCATCAGCGCGCTGTTGAAGCGCGTGATCAGCTCCGCGAAGCGGGCGCGGTCGGCCTCGGGCCAGTCCGAGAGCATTTCCGACAGCCGTTCCAGCCGCAGGGCGCGCATCTCGGTGTAGCGGGCCTCTCCCTCGGGGGTGGCGGCGATCACCACGCCGCGCCCGTCCTTCGGGTTGGCGCGCTTTTCGACCAGGCCGCGCTTTTCCATCGCGGCGATCTGCCGGGTGATCGTCGACTGGTCGAGCGACAGCCGCGCCGCCAGCGCGCCGCTGGCCAGCGGCCCCTCCAGCAGGTTCATCAGCACCAGGTAATGCGCCCGCTCCATCGGGTATTTCCGCCGCCGGTAGATGCCCTCAAGGCCGCGGACCATGAAGGCGATCTCGGGCTCCATCCGGGTGACGGCATCGGCAGGGCACGGCGTTTCATTGGTCATCGGGTCACTCCGGGTATTTTATTGTATCGTACAACTTGATTCCTCCTGCGCCGAGGATTACGCCTTGGTTCAAGCGATTTCCACATTATCCGCGAGCTTTCCCATGTCATCCACAGATGCGGGCGCCGCCGGAGCGCCCTCGGACACATCCGGTTTCTTCGATCAGCCAAAGGCCGTCTGGGCCACGGCCTTCGCCTGCGTGGTGGGCTTCATGTCCATCGGGCTGGTGGACCCGATCCTGACCTCGATCGCGGCGGGGCTGAAGGCCTCTCCGGCGCAGGTCTCTCTGTTGTTCACCTCGTATTTCTTCGTCACCTCGGTGATGATGCTGATCACGGGCTTCGTCTCCTCCCGGCTTGGCGCAAGGCGCACGCTGCTGATGGGGGCGGTGCTGATCGTGGTCTTCTCGGCGCTGGCGGGGACCTCGGATTCGGTTGCGGCGCTGGTGGGGTTCCGCGCCGGCTGGGGGCTGGGCAATGCCTTCTTCGTGGTGACCGCCCTGTCGGTGCTGGTGGCGGTGGCCAAGGGCGGCACGGGCCGCGCGGTGCTGATCTACGAGGCGGCGATGGGTCTTGGCCTGTCGGCGGGCCCGCTGATCGGCGCGGCGCTTGGCGCGCAAAGCTGGCGCTTTCCCTTCTTCGGCACGGCAACCCTGATGGCGGTGGGCTTTGTCGCCATCGCGATCTTCCTGCCGTCGCTGCCGAAACCGGCGCAGAAGACATCCCTCAGCGCGCCGATCCGGGCGCTCGGGCACCCGGGGCTGTTCACCGTGTCGCTGGCGGCGCTGTTCTACTACTTCGCCTTCTTCACCGTGCTGGCCTTCGCGCCCTTCGTGCTGGACCTTTCGGCCTATGCGGTGGGGGCGATCTTCTTCGGCTGGGGCGTGATGCTGGCGGTGTTCTCGGTCTTCGTGGCGCCCCGGGTCGAGGCGCGCTTCGGCCTGCTGCCGGTCACCACCGTCTGCCTGGTGATCCTGGCGGCGCTGCTGCTGGTGATGGGCTTTGGCAACAAGACCGCCATCGCGCTTTGCATCATCGCCAGCGGTGCGGTGATCGGGGTCTGCAACACCCTGTTCACCGAGCTGGCGCTGGAAGTGTCGAACGTCGCGCGTCCCGTGGCCTCGGCTGGCTACAACTTCCTGCGCTGGTTCGCCGGTGTCATCGCGCCCTTCGCGGTGCCCACCATTGCCGAACATACCAACGTGCTGACGGCGTTTTCGGTCGCCACCATTGCCGCGCTGCTGGCCCCGGTGATCCTGATCACGCGGCGGCATTCGCTGATCCATGACGCGCCGGCCACTGTGCCCGGGCCGCAGCCGGTCTACGTGGCGCTGGACGGCACGGGTCGCGACGCGGAGCTGCTGGAACGCGCCATCGCCCTGGCCCATGCCGCCGGGGACGCGCCGGTTGTCGCCCTGCATGTCCGCCTGCGCGAGGCGCTGGATGGTCAGGAGGTCGCGCTGGAAACCCGCGAACGCGCCGAGGAGATCGCGGCAGCCGCCCATGCCCGGATCGAGGCCGACGGGCTGAGCGCCCGCGAGGAGATCCTGGAGGAACCCGTGGGGCAGGCGGCCCAGAGCCTGGTCACCCGCGCCCGCGAAGGGCATGCCCTGCAACTGGTCATCGGCACCCCCGAGGGCGGGCTGGAGGATGCGATCCACGGCAGTTTCGCCCGCGCCGCCGGTCTGGCGGCACGCCGCGGGGCGCCGGTGAAGCTGACGCTGGTGAAGTAAGGCGCCGGTCCGGGCCGCTCAGGGGGTCCGGGCCTTCAGGAAGGCTTCGAAGGCGGCAAGGGTGATGTCGGAGACGTGGTGCTCCATCCCCTCCGCATCCAGCTCGGCGTTTTCCTCGGGCACGCCGACGGCGACCAGGAAATCGACCACGGTGCGGTGACGGGCACGCACCCGTTCCGCCAGTGCGGCGCCTTCCTCGGTCAGGAAGACCCCGCGATAGGGGCGCGACACCGCCAGCCCCTCGCGTTTCAGGCGGCCCACGGCCTTGGTCGCGGTCGGATGGGTCACCCCCATGCGGGCGGCGATGTCGGTGATCCGGGCCTCGCCCATCTCTTCGATCAGATCGCCGATCATCTCGGCGTAATCCTCCAGCACCGCGTTGGCCTGGGCGGCACGGGCCTGGTTGAAGCGTTCCGCCGGCTGGGCGGCGCAGTCGGGGGCATCATCTGGGGTCATCGGCGCGTCTTCTGTTTCCGACATCATTCCTGCCTGCTGTGGCCTGCCTGCTTCGACCTGCCGTCCGGCCCGCGCCCGGCGCAAGCCCGGGCGCCCGGGATACGCAGGGAACGATCCGCGTGCAAGCCGGGTTTCATTGTGAAGGCCCGGCTACGATTTGTCACCCGCCGGCAATGACTGCCGGAGAGGCAGCGGCGCAAATGCAAACCTTATCATGCTAAGACTTTTGTTTGTACATCATTGACCTCTTTGTAGCCGAGGCTTTATTTTCCCCAGGTTCCTTTTGCAAAAGTCCTTACGACCATGACCATGACCAATTCTTCCGGACGGACCAGGCAGGCGATTGCCGACGTGCTGGACGGCAAGCGGCACGGGCCGAAGGCGGCGCTGCTGTTTGCCGGGCCGGCCATCGTCGCCTCGGTCGCCTATATGGATCCGGGCAATTACGCGACGAACATCCAGGCGGGGGCGGGCTATGGCTATACGCTGCTCTGGGTGGTGCTGGGCGCCAACCTGATCGCGATGCTGTTCCAGGCGCTCTCGGCAAGGCTGGGGATCGTCACCGGGCATAACCTGGCCGAGCACTGCCGGATGCATTTCCCGCGCCCCGTGGTCTGGATCATGTGGGCGGTGAGCGAGGTCGCGGCCATGGCCACCGATCTGGCCGAGTTCCTGGGCGGTGCCATCGGACTGGCGCTGCTGTTCCACATGCCGCTGATGGCGGGGATGGTGATCACCGCGCTGGTCACCTACGGGCTGCTGCTGTTCGATCGCGGCGGCTTCCGCCCGATGGAGAAGGTCATCGCCTTCTTCGTGGGCATCATCGGGCTGAGCTACCTGGCCGAGGTGTTCATCGCCCCGATCCATTGGGGAGAGACCGCTGCCGGGCTGGTCACGCCGCAACTGCCCGACACCATGGCGCTGACCATCGCCGTCGGCATCATCGGCGCCACGGTGATGCCCCATGCGATCTACCTGCATTCCGGCCTGTCGCAGAACCGTGCCGAGGTGCGCAATGACAGCGACCGCCGCAAGCTGCTGACCTATTCCAACCGCGAGGTGATCATCGCCCTTGCCGGGGCCGGGCTGGTCAACATGGCGATGGTGATGATGGCGGCCTCGGCCTTCCATCAGGGCCATTCCGAGGTGGCCGAGATCGAAACCGCCTATCACACCCTCACGCCGCTGCTGGGCGGGGCGGCGGCGGGCTTCTTCCTGCTGTCGCTGATCGCCTCGGGGATCTCTTCCTCGGTGGTGGGGACGATGGCGGGGCAGATGATCATGCAGGGCTTCATCCGCCGCCGCGTCCCGGTCTGGCTGCGCCGTCTCGTCACCATGATCCCGGCCTTCGCCGTCGTGGCCATGGGGGTGGATGCGACGCGGGCGCTGGTCCTCAGCCAGGTGGTGCTGAGCATCGCGCTGCCGGTGCCGATGGTGGCGCTGCTGATCTTTGTCAGCCGCCGCGACATCATGGGGGCGTTCCGTCTGGGGCTGGTCTGGCGTGTGCTGGCGGGGGCCGGGGCGGCGGTGGTGCTGTCGCTGAACTTCATCCTGCTGGCCCAGACCTTCGGCATCCCGGTGCCGTTCCTGGCCGGATGAGCCGGGGAAGCAGCGTCACCTTTCTGGCCTTAGCCCTTGTTTTCATGAGGCTGTGAGGGGGCGGGCAGGGCGGGCGACAACTTCTCGAGGAAAAAGCGAAAATCCTGCTTGACGGTCTGCCTCCCTGCCAATAGAACGCCCTCCACAGCAGCTGCGCGGTTGTAGCTCAGTTGGTTAGAGTACCGGCCTGTCACGCCGGGGGTCGCGGGTTCGAGCCCCGTCAACCGCGCCACTGCTGTAATGAAAAGCGCCCTTCGGGGCGCTTTTTTCATGTCCGGACGCGGCCTTTCGGTGCGCTGCGCGGGGGCAGCTAGGGCATCCGGAAAATCCGCGCATTTCGTCGTTTCGGGGGGCATCTGCGTCTTGACGGTCCCGTGCGCTGCCCATAGAAGCCCCCTCACGGCAGCTGCGCGGTTGTAGCTCAGTTGGTTAGAGTACCGGCCTGTCACGCCGGGGGTCGCGGGTTCGAGCCCCGTCAACCGCGCCACTGCCGTAATGAAAAGCGCCCCTTCGTGGGCGCTTTTTTCATTTTTGCCCAAGGGCTTGGCGTGTGCCGGAAGGCCTCGCGCGAAAAACGTCGAATTCTGTCGCTGATGTCGATTTTCCCCGTTGACGGCTCCGGCCCTGTCCCGTAAATCGCCCTCAACGCGGTTGTAGCTCAGTTGGTTAGAGTACCGGCCTGTCACGCCGGGGGTCGCGGGTTCGAGCCCCGTCAACCGCGCCACTTCAAGCGCAAGCGCCCTCCCTTCGCGGAGGGCGTTTTCGTTTCTGCCCACCCCATTTCCCGCAGGAGCCCCCGATGGACGTGACGATGCCCCCCGATCCCTGGCAGAAGGTCCGCACGTATCACGACATTCCCGCGGACGAGGTGATCTCGGGGCTGCAGAAGTCCCTGCGTCGCGGCGCGGCCGAGACGGCCCTGCTGCTGGGCTACGAGATGTTCCTGACCTCCGAGGCGCTGGAGCAGAAGCTCTGGGCGCGGCTGCAGGTGATTCCGGTGGAGGACGTGGGCCTTGGAGAGCCGATGCTGCCGGTGCTGATCGAGACGCTCTTCCAGCAGCACCTGCGCGTCGCCTGGCCCTCTCCGGAGCGGTTCCTGTTTGCCGCCCATGCGATCCGCCTGATCGCCCGGGCGCCGAAGGACCGGACCTCGGACGACATGGCAGGCTTCGCCCGGCTGGAGCTGGTGGCGCGCAACCGCACCCCCGAGGTGCCCGATTACGCCATCGACATGCACACCCGCCGCGGGATCGAGATGGGCCGGGGCTATGACCACTTCCTGACCGAGGCCAGCCACGTGGAGAACGAGCTGCCGGAGCGCGACACCTCTTTCCGTGACCGGCTTCAGGCCGCCATCGCCGCCGGAGAGCTGCGCTGAGCGTCTGACCGGGCAGGGGCCCGCCCCTCAGGGGCGGGAATGCACATCGGCATAGGTGTAGCCGTCGGGCCAGATGCCGATCCACAGCCAGCGCTTGCGGTGATTGAGCTGCATCGCCAGGTGGTCCAGATGGGCAATGTCCAGCCACAGCCGGATGGTGCGGTCCGCCTCCTTGTAATAGGGCGCGCGCAGCTCGTCCCGGGGGCGGAAGCGGATGATGCCGCGCCGCACCTCGGAAGAGGGGGTGGCGGTGCCGCAGACCTCGATCTGCGCGAGGCCGCGGACCGGGGACAGCGCCTCGGCTCCGGTGGTGTGGACCGCTTCGGTGATGAACAGGATTTCACGCCGGACAATGTGGCTGCCCGAGGACGCCTGCGGCTCGGCCTCCATGGCGGCGATGCGGGCGTCGATTTCTTCTTCGATATTCAGGACCATGGCGGGCTCCTCCTTGTCGGGAACCCGCCATGATCGCCGACCCTTAGCGGGTCAGGGCGTCCAGCACGCGGGCCCAGCTCCGGATTCCACTATGGAAGGAGTTAAGGTCGTATTTCTCGTTCGGGGAATGCAGCCCGTCATCATCCTTGCCGAAGCCGATCAGCATCGAATCCATGTCGAGGATTTTCTTGAAATGCCCGGCAATCGGGATCGAGCCGCCGGAGCCCACATAGGCGGCCTCGCGCGGCCATTCGTCGGAAAGCGCCAGGCGGGCCTTCTCGAAGATGGGATCCGAGGTTTCCATCTGCGAGGCAAAGGAGGCACCGTGGGTCTTGAAGGTGACCTTCACGTCCTCGGGCAGCAGGTCGCTCACGAATTTGCGGAAGTTCTCGCGGATCTTGTGCGGGTCCTGCTGGCCGACAAGCCGGAACGAGATCTTGGCATGGGCTTCGGAGGGCAGCACGGTCTTGAAGCCGGTGCCGGTGTAACCGCCCCAGATGCCGTTCACCTCGCAGGTCGGACGCGACCAGATCATCTCAAGGCCGGAACGGTCCTGCTCGCCGGCGGGTTTCGACAGGCCGACCTCGCCCAGGAAGGCGGTCTCGTCGAAGCCGAGCGCTTCCCACTGCGCCATGATCTCGGGGGCGATCTCGGGGACGCCCTCGTAGAAGTCGGGGACGGTGATGCGCCCTTCGTCGTCATGCAGCGCCGCCAGCACCTTCGAGAGCACCCGGATCGGGTTCATCGCGATGCCGCCGTACATGCCCGAATGCAGGTCACGGGTCGGGCCGGTGATGGTGATCTCGTCGCTCATCATGCCGCGCAGCGTGGTGACGATGGCCGGGGTCTCTTCTCCGAACAGGCCGGTGTCGCAGATCAGCGCGATGTCGGCCTTCAGCTCTTCGGCATGGTCCTTCATGAACGGGACCAGCGAGGGGGAACCGGATTCCTCTTCGCCCTCGAAGAAGAAGGTGATCTTGCAGGGCAGGGTGCCGTTGACCTTCTTCCAGGCGCGGCAGGCCTCGACGAAGGTCATCAGCTGGCCCTTGTCGTCGGCGGTGCCGCGGCCGCGGATCACCTTGCCCTTGGCGGTGTCCTCGATAGCTGGATCGAACGGGTCGCGGTCCCACAGGTTCAGCGGGTCGACCGGCTGCACGTCGTAATGTCCGTAGAACAGCAGGTGCGGGCCTTCGCCCTCCACATGGCCCACCACCATCGGGTGGCCGGGGGTGACGCGTTTCTCGGCCTTGATGCCGATGGAGTTCAGGTCGGCCACCAGCCAGTCGGCTGCCGTCTGGCAGTCGCCCTTGTAGGCGGGATCGGTCGAGATCGACGGGATGCGCAGCAGCTCCATCAGCCGCTCGGTGGCGGCGGAGAGGTCCGAGTCGATATGGGCGAGGACGGGGTCGAGAGACATGAGGGCTCCTGTCGTGCTTTGGTCGGGGCGGACCGTACCACCCGCGCCGCGCTTGTCCAGAGATCGCCCCGGCACCCGAACAGATGATCTGTCACCAGAATGTGACAGTCTGTTTTTTCAAGCATTGTGCGCCCGGGCAAAACGCGTTCTGCGCGGATGCGGAGACCGGCCTGCCTGCGGGAGCGATCCCATGGGGCGGGCCCGAACAGCAAGACCCCCGCCCCTCGGAGGGAGGGGCGGGGGCCGGGAGGAAATATGCAGGTATTTGAAAGGAATGGAAAAAGTCTTGCTGAGTACAGCTGACTTCTGACTCGGATTCGGGGGGGCGTAAAGGGTCAAAGCGTCGAATTTTCTGCGGATTATTCGATCTGGTCATAGTTTGGGCGGAAAATTTTGTTAGCGGTCACTTTGGTGTGCGCGTCTTGACTCAGGTCAAGGATGTGGGGGGCGTCAATTTGTAGCCTCCGTAGACGCGACACAGGACTTTATTACCATTCCAAATCCGGGGGTGGGGTGGTACACGGAACCCGCCTGCGCAAGCAGACGTAGACCGGCCTCCGCTTTTCATCTCCGGGCCGGACCCGACGTGAAGAAGAGAGTAGCCACGTGACTTACGAAGCTCAACTGGATCAGGCCCTCGGCAAGCTGCACGAGGAAGGCCGTTACCGTACTTTCATCGACATCGTTCGGCACAAGGGCAATTTCCCGCACGCGACCTGGCGCCGCCCCGACGGGACGGAGCGTCCGGTGACCGTATGGTGCGGCAATGATTACCTGGGCATGGGCCAGCACCCGGTGGTGCTTGAGGCCATGCACCAGGCGCTCAACGATGTGGGCGCGGGCTCGGGCGGCACGCGCAACATCTCGGGCACGACGCTTTACCACAAGGCGCTGGAAGCCGAGCTGGCCGACCTGCACGGCAAGGAAGCGGCGCTGGTCTTCTCCTCTGCCTATACCGCGAACGACGCCACTCTCTCGACGCTGCCGAAGCTGTTCCCCGGGATGATCATCTATTCCGACGAGCTGAACCATGCCTCGATGATCGAGGGCATCCGCCGCAACGGTGGCGCCAAGCGCATCTTCCGTCACAACGACCTGGCCCACCTGCGCGAACTGCTGGAAGCCGATGATCCCAAGGCGCCCAAGCTGATCGCCTTCGAGTCGGTCTACTCCATGGACGGCGACTTCGGCCCGATCGAGCAGCTGATCGAGCTGGCCGAGGAATTCAACGCCCTGACCTACCTCGACGAGGTGCACGCGGTCGGCATGTACGGCCCGCGCGGCGGCGGCGTCAGCGAACGCGACAACCTCGCGCATCGCATCGACCTGATCAACGGCACGCTGGGCAAGGCCTTCGGCGTCTTCGGTGGCTATGTCGCGGCCTCGGCCAAGATGTGCGACGCGATCCGCTCCTATGCGCCGGGCTTCATCTTCACCACCTCGCTGCCCCCCGTCGTGGCGGCAGGGGCGGCGGCCTCGATCCGGCACCTGAAGGGCGACCAGGCGCTGCGCGACCTGCACCAGGAACGTGCCAGCATCATGAAGACCCGCTTCAAGGCCCTGGGCCTGCCGCTGATCGACCATGGCAGCCATATCGTCCCGGTGATCGTCGGCAACCCGGTGCACACCAAGATGCTGTCGGACATGCTGCTGGAAGACCACGGCATCTATGTCCAGCCGATCAACTACCCGACCGTGAAACGCGGCACCGAGCGCCTGCGCTTCACCCCCTCGCCGGTGCACGGCCCCAAGGAGCTGGACGCGCTGGTGCGTGCCATGGACAAGCTCTGGTCGCACTGCGCGCTGAACCGCCAGGACCTGGCCGGCTGAGCTAGGCGAGACCCGCATCCACATCCGGAACGCCCGGTCCCGCAGGGGGCCGGGCGTTTTGCGTCCATGAGCCCCGGCGACGTTAAGCCTTCGTTCATGCAAATCACGGAATCTTGCACAGTCGTGGCTTTCCGCGGGAACCGAAAAGGGGTTCCATGGGTTGGCCACATGCAGGAATACGTCACCCCTCCACGAAGATTTCGGGGAGGACCCAAGTATTAGTCCTCATGCGCGGGCTCACGCCGAAATATGGCGTGTATGCCGCGAAATGGCCCAAAGCTCCTTGATTCATGTTAGGCTCGCGTCAACAAAGAGCGTGACTCGAATCGGGGCAGGAGCGGGTCATGGGGAACTCAACGGGGCAGGGATCATGCGGCGGAAGAAAAAGCCTGTCGGGGATCAGGCGGTTCGTCAGCCTCGCGGCTACGACGATTTCGAGGTCAAGCTTGGCGACGTGATGCGCGGCGAACGCGCCACGATGGGCAAGTCGCTTCTGGACGTCCAGCGCGAGCTTCGGATCAAGGCGAATTACATCTCGGCCATCGAGAACTGCGACCCCGAGGCTTTCGATACCCCCGGTTTCATCTCCGGCTACGTGCGCTCCTACGCGCGCTACCTCAACATGGATGCCGAGGCGACCTTCCGCCAGTTCTGCCGCGAAAGCGGCTTCGCGCCGGCCCATGGCATGGCGGCAGAGGCTTCCTCGCGCCCGCGGCCAGACCGCAAGGAGGCGCCGCGCAAGCCCTCGCCGCGCGATCCCTTCCTGGCCCCCGAAACCCCCTTCATTCCTGCCGGCGAAAGCTGGTTCAGCCGCATCGAACCCGCCGCCATCGGCTCGGCGCTGGTGCTGATCGCGCTGATCTGCGGCCTGGGCTACGGCGGCTATGCCGTCCTGAACGAGGTGCAGCGGGTCAAGTTCGCCCCGGTGGAAAGCACCCCGGACGTGCTGGCCGACCTCGATCCGCTGGAGGCCGCGACCCATCCCAGCGACGATCCGGTCGCCGATGAACAGAAGGCCGCCGGCCTTTACAACGCCCCTGCCGATTCCATGTACCGGCTCTATCGTCCGCAGGCGCTGGACGTGCCCGTCGTCGCCTCGCGCGATGCGCCGATCGCCACGTTGAATCCGGCGCAGATCGGCACCTTCGTCGGCAAGGATCCCTCGACGACGGATCTGGTGGCCGAGGCTGCGCCCGCCTCCGGCGGCTCGGTCGAGGACAAGGCGGTCGCCGTGGCACTTGGCCTGCAGGCCGACGGAAAGCCGGTGCCGCAGCCCCAGGTGGTGGCGGATGCCAAGCCCGGCGTGTCGCTTGTCGCCGTGCGCCCGGCCTGGGTGCGGGTAACCAGCGCCGACGGCACCGTGCTGCTGGAAAAGACCATGACCGCCGGCGAAAGCTACGCGCTGCCCAATACCGAAGAGCCCGCGCATCTGCGTGCCGGCATGTCGGGCTCGGTCTATTTCGCGGTCAACGGCAAGCTTTACGGCCCGGCCGGCAAGGGGACCAGCGTCGTCAAGAATGTGGCGCTCTCGGCGGACCAGCTGGAAGACAACTACAAGGTGGCGGACCTTTCGGCGGATCCGACCGCGCAGAAGGTGATCTCGGTCGTGGCCGAGGCGGACCTGCCGCAGGATCGCCAGTCCGACTGATCTGACAGCCCCCTGCAGATCTCGTGCAGACCAGGCGCCCGGATCCCGGCGGTTCCGGGCGCGTTGCGTTGCGGGACCCCGCCATCCGATTGCACCTGCGGTGGGGAAGGTTTATCTCTGCCCCGAGCCGGAAGAGGATCTCTCATGTCGCACAATCCCGTTCGCCCCTGGCGCAATATCGACCGCCGGAAGAGCCGCCAGATCATGGTCGGCAATGTCCCGGTGGGGGGCGATGCGCCGATCTCGGTCCAGACGATGACCAACACGGTGACCACGGATATCGCCGGCACCATCGCGCAGGTGCAGCGGGCCGCCGAAGCCGGCGCCGACATCGTGCGCGTCTCCGTTCCGGACGAGGCCTCGGCCCGCGCCCTGAAGGAGATCGTGAAGGAAAGCCCGGTCCCGATCGTCGCGGACATCCATTTCCACTACAAGCGCGGCATCGAGGCCGCCGAAGCGGGGGCCGCCTGCCTGCGCATCAACCCGGGCAACATCGGCGATGAAAAGCGCGTGGCCGAGGTGATCCGCGCCGCGCGGGACCACAACTGTTCGATCCGGATCGGGGTCAACGCGGGCAGCCTGGAAAAGCACCTGCTTGAGAAATACGGCGAGCCCTGCCCGGACGCGATGGTGGAAAGCGGTCTGGATCACATCAAGATCCTGCAGGACCACGATTTCCACGAATTCAAGATCTCGGTGAAGGCCTCAGACGTGTTCATGGCGGCGACCGCCTACCAGATGCTGGCCGAACAGACCGATGCGCCGATCCACCTTGGCATCACCGAGGCCGGCGGCCTGATGTCGGGCACCATCAAGAGCGCCATCGGCCTCGGCAACCTGCTGTGGATGGGCATCGGCGACACGATCCGCGTCAGCCTCTCGGCCGATCCGGTGGAAGAGGTCAAGGTCGGCTACGAGATCCTGAAATCGCTGGGGCTGCGCCATCGCGGCGTCAACATCATCTCCTGCCCGAGCTGCGCACGTCAGGGCTTTGACGTGATCAAGACGGTGGAGGCGCTGGAAAAACGCCTTGAGCACATCAAGACGCCGATGTCGCTGTCGATCATCGGCTGCGTGGTGAACGGCCCCGGCGAGGCGCTGATGACCGATGTCGGCTTTACCGGCGGCGGTGCGGGCAGCGGCATGGTCTACCTGGCCGGCAAGGCCAGCCACAAGATGTCGAATGACCAGATGATCGACCATATCGTCGAGGAGGTCGAGAAACGCGCGGCTGCCATCGACGAAGGCGAGGTCAAGGCGGCCGAATAAGGCCGCCCCTCCTCACTTCGCGAGGTAATGTTCAAGCACGACGGTCGGCACGGCGCCGCGGATCAGCTTGTCGTTCATCACGTAGGAGGGCACGGTATCCAGCCCGAGCTCTCCGAAGAGATCCGCCTGACGGGCGACGGTCTCGACCATGGCGGGGGTTTCGGCGCGGCTGCGCAGCTGCGCCAGATCCGCGCCTTCCGCCTTCACCAGCGCCTCGGGGGTCTGCCCCTGCATCAGCCCGGAGCGGAAGCGCCGCGCGGCCTCGGGCCCCTTGTCCTGCGCAAGGGCCAGGGCCAGGCGGTCGTCGGGGGTGGCGGCGGCGCTGCGCACCTCGACCCGCAGGCCGGGGTGCTCCTTGGCGATCTGCGCCAGCTCGGCCTCGGCGCGGGGGCAGGCGGGGCAGTCGGCGGCGGTGAACAGGGTAATCTTCGCCGGGGTATCCGCCGCGCCGAAGCCCTGGGGGCCGGGTGCGAAAAGATCGGCATCATGCAGGGTGATGCGTTGCAGGTCGGTATCGATCTCATCCTGGAGAGGCGACCAGACGGCGGCCTTCAGCCGCGCCGCGCCCCGGTCCAGCGCATTGCTGATCAGGTCGGGCTGGTCGCGCAGCACGCCGCGCAGCTCTTCGTTGAAGAGGAACGGGTTGTCGTCCATGGCCTGCTGCCAGGCGGTTTCGGCCTGCACGGGCAGGGGGGCCAGCAGCAGGGCGGCGGCGATCAGGTAGGAGGCGGAACCGGCCATGGCTTTCACTCCGTGCGGATGTCCGCGACCACCTGGCGCATGCCGTCCAGCGGCAGGTAGCCGCGCAGCATGGTGCCCGGCAGCACGAAGGTCGGCGTGCCGCTGACGTTCAGCACCTGGGCCAGCTTGTGGTTGGCGGTGATCTCGGCGTTGACGGGATCGGTCTCCATGGCGGCCAGGATCGGCTGGGCGTCCAGCCCCAGCCCGTCGGCCAGCCGGCCCAGCCCGGTGTCGTCATAGGGGCCGTCGAAGTTCATCAGCGCGTCATGGACGGACTTGTAGGCATCGTTGCCGGCAATCAGCCGGGTGGCGATGGCAAAGCGCGAGGCGGTCACGCTGTCGGGCCCCAGGATCGGGAATTCCTTCAGCACGAAGCGGATGTTGCCATCGGTGGCGATCAGCTTCTCGACATCCTGGAAGGCGCGGCGGCAATAGCCGCAGCGGTAATCCATGAATTCGACCAGGGTGATGTCGCCGTCGGGATTGCCGCCCGACCAGCTGAACCCGTCATCGAAGATCGCCTTCTGGTTCTGCGACACCAGGGTCTTGTCGCTGGCGGCGGCGTTCTGCTCCTGCTGGTCCTTGTAGGCCTGCACCGCCTCGAAGATCACCTCCGGATGTTCCAGCAGGTAGTCGCGCACCTCGGAGCGGAAATCCTCGCGCTCCTGCTCGGTCATCTCGGCTGCGGTGGCGGTCATCGGGGCGACCGGCGCCAGGGTCAGCGCCGTGGTCCCGGCGAGGAAGAGGCTGCGAAGCAGTTTCAGCGTCATGTCATGTCCTTCCGGAACGTGGCAGAGGGGGGAGGGCCCCGGTGATCTTTCCTTGCAGGCAAAGGTTTAGCATCATTCCTCTCCCTGCGCAGCAAAGATCACATCCTGTGATCTTTGCCAAGCTGGGGAGCCCTTGGATAACAGCGGCGCGGCCCGCCGCGCGAGGATCGCGGCATCGTGCATCCGCCCCGAGAGCGCATGGCGTTCGGCGGCCGACAATGCGGCCAGACCCGGCTGGCCGGTCTGGGCATAGGCCGCCCCCAGATCGCGCAGGGCACCGGGGCTGCGGGGATCGCGCTGGCGGGCGCGCTCCAGCACCGAAATCGCGCGTTTCAGCCGGGCGGTGCCACCCTGAACCACCATGGCATGGCCAAGGCTTGCCAGGATCAGCGCATCGTCCGGGGCAAGCTCCGAGGCCTGGGCATAGGCGGCTTCGGCGGCGGAGAACTGGCGGCCCTCCAGCAGGATCTGGCCCTTCAGCTCCAGGTACCAGGGATCGCGGGGACGCAGGGCCAGCGCCTGGTCGATCAGCGCCGTTGCGCCCTTCCAGTCGGCCTGGCGATGCCGGGCAATGGCCAGGCGCATCAGGCGAATGTCCTCGGTCGGGCTGTCCTTGGCGCGGGCCACGGTCCAGGCGGGGGCCCGTTCGAAGGCAGAAAGCTTGCCCTGCGCGCGGGCGAACCAGTAGGCCTGCGCGGCGCTGTCGCCCTTTGGCGCGGTGCCGTAGCTTTGCGCCAGCGCCTCAAGCGCACGCAGCCGGTCGCGCGACATGGGATGCGAGCGGGTGTAGGGGTCCTGAAGACTGGCGCTCAGCGTCTCCTGGCCGGCAAAGCGGCGCATCAGCGTGACCGCGCCGGCGGTGCCCAGCCCGGCGCTGGCCATGGCGCGGATGGCGGCCTGATCGGCTGCGGTCTCCTCGGCGCGGGAATAGGCCATCAGGCCGCGCTCAGCGGAAGAGCCGACACCAAGCGCGGCACCGACCCCGGCGGCGGCATTGCCCGCCAGTGCCCCGCCGCCGATCGCCAGGACCGCCCCCAACCCCGCCACGCGCGAGGCATCGGCGGCATTCACCCGCCGCCGGGTGATATGGTCATAGGCGATATGGGCGGCCTCGTGGGCGATGACGAACTGCAGCTCTCCGGGGCTTTCGGTGGCCTCGATCATGCCCGAGTTCAGGAAGATCGTGCTGCGGTCGATGACGAAGGCATTGGCCTCGGGATCCTGGATCACAAGGATCCGGGTGGTGCCCGACAGGCCCACCGCCTGCAGCACCGGCGCGGCCAGCTGTGACAGCGCATGTTCGATGTCGGGATCGCGCACCAGCGTGCCCGCCTGCGCTGCCCGCCCGGGGAGAAATTGTGCACAAAGGGCAAGAATAACGACGAATGGCAGCTTGACCGTGCAGATTCGCACCTGAACCTCCCGAAGAGCTGAGCGCCCCCGTGTTGACCTGACCCGGCCATCCTGATGAAACGAAAGAGACTGTCACTACTTTCGGAGAAGCTCATGCGCGTTTCAAGTCGCGGCACCGTCGATCCTTTCATCGTGATGGACGTGATGTCCCGGGCGGCCGAGTGGGAGGCGCAGGGCCGTCGGATCATCCACATGGAGGTCGGCCAGCCCTCGACCCCGGCGCCGGCGGCGGCGCGGGAGGCGCTGAAGGCCGCGCTGGACCAGGAGTCGCTGGGCTATGCGCTGTCGCTGGGCATCGCCCCCCTGCGCGAACGCATCGCGCGGCTTTACGGTGAATGGTACGACGTCGATCTGAACCCCGAACGCGTGGTGGTCACCACGGGTTCTTCCGGCGCCTTCCTGCTGAGCTTTGCCGCGCTGTTCGATGCCGGCGACAAGGTGGGGATCGGGGCGCCCGGCTATCCCTCCTACCTGCAGCTCCTGAAGGCCTCGAACCTGGATCCCGTGGTGATCGAGACCGCCGCCGAGGCGCGCTACCAGCCGCGTCCCGCCGATCTGGCGGGGCGGGGGCTTTCCGGGCTGATGCTGGCCTCTCCGGGCAACCCGTCGGGCACCATGCTGTCGCGTCCGGCGCTGTCCGAGCTGATGGCAGAGGCGCGGGCGCAGGGCATCTCGGTCATCTCGGACGAGATCTATCACGGGCTGCATTACGAGGAGCGCGCGGTCTCGGCGCTGGAGGTCAGCGATGAGTGCTACGTCATCAACTCCTTCTCCAAGTATTTCTCGATGACCGGCTGGCGGGTCGGCTGGATGGTGGTCCCCGAGGATCACGTCCGCACGGTCGAGCGTCTGGCCCAGCACATGTTCATCTGCGCCCCCACCGCCAGCCAGGTCGCGGCCCTTGCCGCCCTAGATGCCCGCGAGGAGCTGGAGGCGAACCGCGCCGTCTATGCCGCCAACCGCGCCCTGCTGCTGCGCGAGCTGCCACAGGCCGGGTTCACGAAGATCGCGCCGCCCGACGGCGGCTTCTACATCTACGCCGATGTCGGCGACATGACCGGCGATTCCCTTGCCTTCGCCCGAGAGATCCTGGACAAGGCCGGCGTTGCCGTGACCCCGGGGCTTGATTTCGACAAGGCGCGCGGCGCGCGCACGCTGCGCTTCTCCTACGCGGGGTCGACGGCGGATATGGAGGAGGGGATGGCGCGCCTCAAGAGCTTCATGCAGGCCCGTGCCGTGGCCTGAGGCGCAACGTCAGGCGGGGGCCATGGTGCCGCTCAGAACCATGCGGTGAAAGCGGGGCAGGGATTCGGGATCGGCAAAGCCGGTCCTGCGGGCGCAGCGCAGGGCGCGCCCCAGGTCCCGCCCCAGGTAATCGTAGAGGATCGGAAAGGTCATCATGCCGCTGCCGGAACCGGGCTGGTTCTGCCGCACGACGCAGCCCATCCAGAGGTTCTGCGTCACGTCGGGCGTCGCGGAATGGACGAAGCAGTAGGTGCTGGAGTTTGCCTCGCGGCGCGCCATCAGGATGCCGACGCCGCGGCTCTGCCGGAAGACGGAGCCGCGGAATTCCCGCGCGGCGCCGGTCTCGGGAAGCCCAAGGTGACGCATCAGCGCCCGGGGCTGGTAGCCGCGGATGAAGGTCTGTTCGTCGCGCCGATAAACCCGCGACAGGATCACCAGCACCTTGCCGTGATGCGTCAGGCTGGGGGTCAGGGACCGGTAGAACCCCTCCGGAAAGGCATCGGGCGCCACCTTCAGCTTGGCCGTGGTCAGAAACCCCGAGATTTCGGGGTGATCCAGCAGCGCGGCGGGCTTGCGCCGGATCTGTTCGAGCGGCTCCAGCAGGATGCGGGCATCGGTGTCGAAGAAGGCGCAGATGCGCTCCAGCACCTCGGGGCGGGGATAGCTCTCGCCCGAGAGGTAGCGGTTGAACTGGGTCCGGTTGATGCCAAGATCCCGGCACAGCCCCGAGACCGAGGGGTGCTGGTTGGCCAGGTGGCGCAGGTTGACGCCGAAGACATGTTTGAGGGTTTCGGCACGGGCATCCTGGGCGTCACTCATGCGGGGCGCATCCTTCTTGCTCTGCCGGCTTGGGGCAAGCCGTCGGGCCATGTACCATTTGCCACCACTGGCGGCCCCATGACGCGACCGGGGCCCGAGGGGCCGCAGACCGGAGCACTCAGGAAATATCATATGTTTGATCTGGATCACTGACAACTCGACAGATGGCCCGGTATTTGGAATAGTGCACTCTACACGTGACCGGGGAGGGGAGCGTCTTATGAAGATCGAGAGATCGATGCTGGGGATTGTGCTGTGGGTGGCAGAGGAATCCCGAACGGCAGTGGTGTGGTGCGAGGATCAGGGCGATCTGGTCAATCTGGAACTGTGCCGTGAGGCGACGGGAACCGGGCAGAGCCTGGTACGGGGCGGGCTGGGGGCCGGGGACCTTGTGCAGTTCGACCTTTTCGTGATGGATCATCAGAGAGTTGGCCGCAACGCCCGTGCCGTGCCGGGCGGGCATTCGCCGCAGGTCCTGCGCCAGCTGCGCGCGGCCGGGGCGGCGCAGGCGGATGCGGCGGATCCTGCGGCGCCCTGCCGGATCGCGCCGCGCGCGGAAAAGCCGGCGGAAGGCATGGCCTGTGCTAGCGCCCGCAGCCGCTGGAATCTGGCCGCCGGAGAACGCGTGCTGATCTGCTGAGGCAGGTCAGACGTTCCGGATACCGGGACGCAGGGCGCGGGAAGGAAAAAGGGCCGCCTGTCGGGTAGACAGGCGGCCCCTTGTTTGAGATCGTCCGGCGATCAGCTTTCGCCGCGCGACAGGGCTGCGACGCCGGTGCGGGCGATCTCGCTCAGGCCGAGGGGGCGCATCAGCTCGGCGAAGGCGTCGATCTTGTCCGGCGCGCCGGTCAGTTCGAAGACGAAGCTTTCCAGCGTCGAATCCACCACCTTGGCGCGGAAGATATCCGCCAGGCGCAGCGCCTCGACGCGCTTGTCGCCGCCGCCCGAGACCTTGATCAGCGCCAGTTCACGCTCGACCGAGGGGCCCTCGACGGTCAGGTCGTTGACCTGGTGCACGGGGATGATGCGGCCCAGCTGGGCCTTGATCTGCTCGATCACCAGCGGCGTGCCGCGGGTGACGATGGTGATGCGGCTCCGCTTGCCGGTGTGGTCCACCTCGGCGACGGTCAGGCTTTCGATGTTGTAGCCGCGACCCGAGAAAAGGCCGATCACCCGGGCTAGAACCCCTGCCTCGTTGTCGACCAGCACCGCAAGAGTGTGCTGTTCCACCGCGTCGCCGTAGGTCGGACGCAGGTTGTAGGCGGAATGGCTGGTTGCGCCCTTCTTGATATGGAGTGCGTTCATCTTTCTGTCCTCCGTTCCGACCGTTTACACCAGCACCGCGCCGTCCGACTGGATCGCGCCCTCGGTCGAGGCATCGCCCAGCAGCATCTCGTTATGCGCCTTGCCCGACGGGATCATCGGGAAGCAGTTCTCGTGCTTCTCGACCAGGCAATCGAAAATCACCGGCCCGTCGTAATTGATCATCTCCATGATCGCGTCATCCAGATCCGCGGGATCCGAGCACTGGATGCCCTTGGCACCGAAGGCCTCGGCCAGCTTGACGAAATCGGGCAGCGATTCCGACCAGCTGGAGGAATAGCGCTCGCCGTGCAGCAGCTGCTGCCACTGGCGCACCATCCCGAGGCGCTCATTGTTCAGGATGAACTGCTTGACCGGCAGGCGGTACTGCATCGCCGTGCCCATCTCCTGCATGTTCATCAGCCAAGAGGCCTCGCCGGCGACGTTGATCACCAGCGCCTCCGGGTGGGCCTGCTGGACGCCCACGGAGGCCGGGAAGCCGTAGCCCATGGTGCCGAGGCCGCCGGAGGTCATCCAGCGGTGGGGCTCTTCGAAATGCAGGAACTGCGCGGCCCACATCTGGTGCTGGCCCACTTCGGTGGTGATGTAGCGATCCATCCCCTTGGTCAGCGCTTCCAGACGCTCAAGCGCGTACTGCGGTTTGATGATCTTGTCGGAGTTCTTGTAGGTCAGGCACTTGACCTGTTTCCAGCCGTCGATCTTCTGCCACCACTTCGCCAGGCCCTCGCGGTCCATCTTGCGACCGCGCGCCTTCCAGACCTTCAGCATGTCTTCCAGCACATGGGCGACGTCGCCGATGATCGGGTAATCGACATGGATGACCTTGTTGATCGAAGAGGGGTCGATGTCGATATGCACCTTCTTCGATTTCGGGCTGAACGCGTCGGTGCGGCCGGTGATGCGGTCGTCGAAGCGGGCGCCGACGCAGATCATCAGGTCGCAGTCATGCATCGCCATGTTGGCCTCGTAGAGACCATGCATCCCGAGCATCCCCAGCCACTTGTCGCCCGAGGCCGGGTAGGCGCCCAGACCCATCAGCGTCGAGGTGATCGGCGCGCCGGTGGCCTCGACCAGCTCGCGCAGCAGCTGGCTGGCGGCAGGGCCCGAGTTGATGACGCCGCCGCCGGTGTAGAAGACCGGGCGCTTCGCGGTTTCCAGCGCCGCGATGACCTCGGTGATCTCTTCCAGATCACCCTTCAGCTGCGGCTGGTAGCGGTACTCGGTCTTCTTGGGCGGCGCGATATAGGTGCCGGTGGCGAACTGCACGTCCTTCGGGATGTCCAGCAGCACCGGGCCCGGACGGCCCGAGGTCGCGACATGGAAGGCCTGGTGCAGCAGGCGCGGCAGGTCGTCGGTCTCCTTCACCAGCCAGTTGTGCTTGGTGCAGGGGCGGGTGATGCCGACGGTGTCGGCCTCCTGGAAACCGTCGGTGCCGATCATGAAGGTCGGAACCTGTCCCGACAGGACGACCAGCGGGATCGAGTCGAGCAGCGCATCGGTCAGGCCGGTCACCGCGTTGGTCGCGCCCGGGCCCGAGGTCACCAGCGCCACGCCGGGCTTGCCGGTCGAACGCGCATAGCCCTCGGCGGCGTGCAGGGCGGCCTGCTCGTGCCGGACGAGGACGTGGCGGATGTCGTTCTGCAGGAAGATCTCGTCGTAGATCGGCAGAACGGCGCCGCCGGGATAGCCGAAAATCGTGTCCACGCCCTGATCCTTCAGGGCCTGGACAATCATCTTCGCCCCAGTCATCTGCCGTGCCATCTGTCTTCTCCTCGTCTCGCGCCGTGGCGCTCTCAACTCTTATTCGGGTACAAAAAAACCCCCGGTGGGATCTACCGGGGGCGCATGGGGTCCTAAAAGGGTCTCCGGTGATTACCGGCCCATGCGCCTTTCCTCTACGATGATTACTAGGGTCATCATGACGCCCGGGGCTCCTTCGTTGGTACAGGGGTGATATGGGCTGACCTCCCAAAGGTCAACCGCCTTTTCCACGCAAAAATGTCGCGGAGGTCATATTTTCTTTTCGAAAGTTGCGCGATCCTGCCGGTCCGGTTTCGCAATCCCTCGGGTTGGGGCGATCTGGCCGTCGAATCCCAATGAAAACGGGGTGCGGCGCCGGGTCCGCACCCCTCTCACGTCCTGGTGAGCGGATCACTCGATCATCGGGGCCAGCAGGGACGGGGCGGTGACCAGCTTGCGCACGCCGTGGGAGTGGTCCTCCTCGAAGACATTGCCGCGCGCCGCCCAGTTGTAGAGCGAGGTGATATCAAGGCGCGCGCAGCGCGGCCGGACCGACCAGGTGACCTGCAGCGGAGAGCAGACCGCCTGGCTGTAGTTCGGCCCGGTGGTCGAGCCGCGGAAGACGACCGGGGTGCCGGTGTCGCGGGGCAGGGCCTTGGGCTGCGGGCGTCCGCCCGAGATGTGGCCGTCGAAAGTATAGGCGCCGAAGTCCAGCGCGAAGGGGTCGTTCACCACCAGGAAGACCTGGCTTTCCACCCGCAGCGTCGGGTTGGAGCAGCTGTCCGACAGGCAGGCGCCCAGCCCCTTGCCGGGCTGCACGTCGCAGGAGGAATAGACCCAGTGCACCTCGATCGTGTCGCCGGGCTTGACGCCGTGGAAGGGGCCGTGACCGAAGGCGGGGTCTTCCAGCTCGGCCGCGCTCAGCTGGTCGGAGCCCTCGCATTTGAAGCCGCCGGCCTCTGGATCGAGGGAGGCGACGGGAAAGCCCGGGCCGCGGTGTTCGGCATTGGTGTGGGTGTGGATGTTGCAGAGGTTCATCATCGCGGGCGCCGGGGCCAGCGGGAAGATCTGGCTGTTGGTGCCGGCACGCAGGGCGATGTCGCGCGGGGTCTGCGGACCAAAGCCCTGGCACAGGGCGCCATCCTCGGGCGCCGGCAGAGGGGTGTCATGTCCGGCGGTCGGGGCCGCGGCAGGCACGGCCCGGGCCGGGGGGGCATGGGCGGGTTCGACGTGGCTCTGCTCGGCATGGGCCGGGGGCGCGAGGGCAGGCAGGGCCAGCCCGAGGGCCAGTGTCGGCAGCAGGAGACGGCAGACGGAAAGCGGCATGGGGACCTCCGGCAGGGTGATGCCCCTGCTTAACGCCGGATCCCTTTCCCGATCCTTGCCAGCGCCGGATTTTCACCGTCCCGGGTTAACGCCGCCCCCGGGGACGGCCATCACGCTGGAATCCCGTCAGAACTTGCGCCCCGTGCCCTGAAGTACCCCGTGCTGCATGGCATATTGCGTCAGCCCCGCGGTCGAGGAAATGCCCAGCTTTTTCTTCAGATTCTTCCTGTGCGTCTCGACCGTGCGCACCGAGATATCCAGCTCCAGCGCCACTTCCTTGTTGCTCTTGCCCTGGGCCAGGGCAAGCAGGATGGTCTGTTCGCGGTTGGTCAGGTGGCCGCCGTTGCGGCGCGGCGCCAGCGATCCCTGGGCGCCGGTGCACAGGTAGCGCTCTCCGCGCATGACGGCGTCGATGGCGCGCTTGATCTCGTCCGTGGGTACGTCTTTCAGCACGTAGCCCTGGGCGCCATGGTCCAGCGCCGTCTGGATGTATTCCGGGCTGTCATGCATCGACAGGATCAGGATGCGCAGGTCGGGGGTATTCTCTAGCAGGATCTCGCAGGCGGTCAGCCCGCCCATCTCGGGCATGTTCAGATCCAGCAGGATCACATCCGGAGCGATGCCCGGCACCGCCTCGATGATGGCACGACCGTTGCCGTAGGTGCCCACGACCTCGATGTCCTCGAAGCTTTCCAGGATCGCCTCGATGCCATCGGCGACCATCGGGTGATCGTCGACGATGGCAACGCGGGTGGGGCGGGTGCGGGTCAGGGTCATGCGGGGTCCTTCTCCCTGGCGGGGGTGGTGCCGTCCGAGGCGGCGGAGGCGACCTTGATCTGCGACAGCGGCAGGGTCACCTCGATCAGCGTGCCGCTGCGCGAGGAGACGATCTTCAGCGTGCCGTCCATCTGGTCGACGCGTTCCTGCATGTTGCGCAGGCCGATGCCGGGGCGGGTGCCGGGCGTGCCGCCCTCGCGGATGCCCTGGCCGTCGTCGGCGATCTTCAGGGTGACGCCGGTGCGATGGCCGCGCAGGTCCATCTCGATCCGGGTGGCGCGGGCGTGGCGTTCGATATTGGTCAGCGCCTCCTGGGCGATGCGGTAGAGCGCGATCTTGGCATTGTCGTCCAGCCGGTTGCGGAACACCACGGTGGTAAAGTCGCAGGCGATGCCGGTGCGCGCCGAGAAATCCTCCACCAGTGCCTTCAGGGCAGGGCCCAGACCCAGGTCGTCCAGCACCCCGGGGCGCAGGTCGCGGCTGATCCGGCGCACCTCCTGGATGGCGTCGCCCAGCCCCGCCATGGCCCGGTCCAGCGTCGCCGGGCCCCGCACATCGCCGGCCTCGATCCGCCGCTTGGCACTGTCGAGCCCGTAGCGCACCCCCACAAGCAGCTGAGAAATACCGTCATGCAGTTCCCGGGCGACGCGGCCGCGCTCTTCCTCCTGGGCATCGAAGACCCGCTGGGTCAGTTCCTTCAGCTTGGCATCGGCCAGGCGCCGTTCGCGGATATTGAGCATCAGGCCAGAGGCGAAGACCAGCACCAGCGCCCCCGCCGTGATCGCGCCGATGTAGAGGAAGGTGCGGCGCACCCGGTGTTCGACGTCGGCACGCGCGGCGGCGGTGCTGGCCAGCACGTCGTCGATGAAGACCCCGGTGCCCACCGCCCATTTCCAGGAATGCAGCGCGGTCACGTAGCTGACCATCAGCGCCTCCTCTCCGGAGGAGGGCTTGGGCCAGAGGTGGGTGACATAGCCGGTGCCCTCGCGGGCGGTCTCGATGAAGTCGCGCACCACATAGCGCCCGGTGCCGTCGCGCAGGTCCCACCAGTTGCGGTTGATCATCGCGGTCTGGCGCGGCGAGACGAGGTTGGTGCCGCTGTAGTCGTAGACGAAGAAGAACCCGTCCTCGCCGTAGGTCATGGCCGACAGGATCTGCTTGACCGCCTCCTGGGCTGCCGCATCGTCGGGCCCGGCCATGCCGTAGATCCTGTTCAGCCCGTTGCGCGCCTGGGTGACATAGTTCTTCAGCTCGGCCTTCTTGGCCTCGATCATCTGGCGCTCCAGCGCCGCGATCTCGCGCTCCGAGAGGTCGCGGGACTGTTCCACCACCAGCCAGGAGATCGCCGCCACCGCCAGGATGAGCGGCAGCGTGGCCAGAAGAAAGATCTTCTGTCCGTAGCTTGCCTTGACCCGGGGAAGCCTCCTCCTCATGCGCAACCGTTAGCCGTGGCGGACCGTGATTTCCACCATGGCGTGTCTTTCGTTGCGTCACATGCGGCAAAAGCGCCCCCGCGGGCGGATCGGGCGCGCACGTTCCGGTGAAAAATCTGTCCGTCTACGCAATCCTTGGTATTTCACTGTTCCGTGAGCTTGGGTAGCTTCCCAGACACTGTAACGACGCACCCGAGGGCGGGAGGAGCCCGATGGTGCGTCAAGGGGAGGAGAAATACCCATGGATCGTCGTTCTTTCCTGAAGACTTCGGCCTTCGGGGGCACTGCGGCTGCGGCCACGTCCCTGGCGGCCCCTGCGATCGCGCAGGGCGCCGTCAAGCTGACCATGGTCACCACCTGGCCGCGCGGCCTGGCGGGCGTCTGGGATTCGGTCGAGCGCTTCAGCAACACGGTCGCCACCATGTCGGACGGCCAGCTGACCATCGAGGCGAAGGCCGCCGGCGAACTGGTCGGCGCGCTCGAGGTCTTCGATGCGGTGACCAGTGGCCAGGCCGACATGTACCACGGTTGCGAATACTACTTTGTCGGGCAGCACCCGGCGCTGGCCTATTTCACCACGGTGCCCTTCGGCATGACCGCGCCCGAGATGATCACCTGGTACTATGCCGACGGCGGCATGGAGCTGCATCACGAACTGGGAGAGATCTTTGGCCTGAAGGGCTTCATCGCGGGCAACACCGGCGCCCAGGGCGGCGGCTGGTTCCGCAAGCCGGTCAGCAGCCCGGACGACTTCAAGGGCCTGAAGTTCCGCATGCCGGGTCTGGGCGGGCAGGCGCTGGCCAAGCTCGGCGCCTCGGTGCAGGTGCTGCCGGGCGGCGAGATCTATCAGGCGCTGTCCACAGGCGCGCTGGATGCCACCGAATGGATCGGCCCCTGGTCGGACGAGAAGCTGGGCCTGCAGGAGGTCTGCAAGTACTACTACCCCGCCGGTTTTCACGAACCCGGCGCGGCGCTGACCGTGACCTGCAACCTCGATGTCTTCAACGGGCTGACCCCGGCACAGCAGAAGATCATCGAGATCGCCGCCGCCGAGACCCACCAGCAGAACTACGGGCTGTTCATCTCCAACAACGGTCCCGCGCTGGATCGTCTGCGCGGCTCGGGTGTCAACGTCGAGACCTTCTCGGACGCGATCTGGGATGCCTATGGCCAGGCCTCGAAAGAAGTGCTGGACGGCTTCATGGATGATGAGCTGTTCGCCAAGATCCGGGAAAGCGCCGAGACCTCGATGAAGGCCTCCTCGGGGTGGAACTCGGTCTCGGACGGCACCTATGTCACGCAGCGCAACCGGGTGATGGGGGCCTGAGGCCCGCCGGAACCGGCAACAGGCCTGTGCCCCCCGGCCCGGGGGCACGGGTGACAGGCGCCGCCCGTGCGCCGTCAGGGCCTTTCGAAAGGGGGGAGGGGAATGCTCGACGCATTCATCTGGCTGATCTCGCAGATCGGCCTCGGCTTCTATCACATGGGCTATGCGCTGACGCATCCGTCGCTCTGGCTGGACTGGTCCGACAAGCAGAACCTCTTGCGCTTCGTCTACTACGGCGGCTCGCACGAGTTTCTCTTTGTCTTCATCGACCTGTTCCTGGTGCTGACGGTGGCGGGGCTGGTCTGGCGGCGCTTCATGTGGGGCTGCGTCCGGGTGCTCGAGGCCACGGCCAATGCCATCGGGCGCACCGCCGCCTGGGCGGGGCTGATCCTGGTCGGCCAGCAGATCATCATCGTCTTCGTGCAGTCGATCTTCCGGAAGGGCGAGATCGTGCTGGCGCCCTTCGGTCTGGGGCTGAGCCAGTCGATCACCTGGTATGCCGAGGGGCTGAAGCTGTGGAACGCCATCGTGGTGGCGCTCTGCGTGGCCTATGCCTTCGTGCAGGGCAGCCACGTGCGCGTCGACCTGATCTATGCCCCCATCGGCCACCGCGCCAAGCGCGTCGTCGACATGTTCGGATCGCTGTTCTTCATGATGCCGGTCGCCGCGCTGATGTGGATGTATTCCTGGTTCTTCCTCTGGCGGCACCTGATCACGCCCAAGGTCTCGGCCTCCGACAAGCTGGAGCTGATGCTGAAGAAGGCCCGCATCGTGAAATGGAACGTGGAAACCATCGGTTTCAGCCCGGACGGGTTCAACGGCTATTTCCTCTTCAAGATCCTCATCCTGTGCTTCATCGCGCTGGTCTTCCTCCAGGCGGTAAGCTTCTTCTACCGCTCGCTGCTGGAGTTCCTCGAAGGCCCCGAAAGCGCAGACCGCTACCGTGACCAGGACAGCCTTGGCGCGGGCGAAGAAGCCTATGAAGGCACGCATTAAGGGGCTGATACACCATGCTTTTCGGACTTGATGGCGTCGAGATCGGCCTGATCATCGTCTTCCTTTCGCTGTTTGCCGGCATCCTGTCCGGCTTCCCGGTGGCCTTCGCCATCCCGGGTGCGGGGCTGTTTGCCTTCGCGATCATCGCCTATCTCGATGGCAACGGGCTGCTGGTTCACCAGGCCATCGACACCGGGTCGGACGCCTACCGGGCGCTTCTGGGGACGGGGGTGCATGCGGATGCGATCTCGGTCTTCCGCTACCCCGACCTGCCGCGCCTCGCGCAGCCCGTGTTCGAGCGCGGCTGGGAGACCGCGATGGACCGCAACATCTCCTTCATCGTGAACCGCATGAACGAGCGTGTCTTCGCCGGCCAGAGCATCGAGACCCTGCTGGCGGTGCTGATGTTCGTCATGATGGGCATCGTGCTGGAACGCTCGAAGATCGCCAACGACCTGCTGACCACCATGGCCCGGGTCTTCGGCCCGCTGCCCGGGGGCCTCGCGGTGTCGGTCGTGGTGGTGGGGGCGTTTCTTGCCGCCTCGACCGGCATCGTCGGCGCCACGGTCGTCACCATGGGGCTGCTGTCGCTGCCCACGATGCTGCGCAACGGCTATTCGCCCGAGCTTTCGACCGGCGTCATCGCCGCCTCCGGCACGCTGGGGCAGATCATCCCGCCCTCTATCGTCATCGTGCTGCTGGGCACGCTTGCCGGGGATCTCTATTCCGCCGCGCAGGAGGCCCGCGCCCAGGCGGCGGGCTGCACCGATGCGCTGACCTATCTGGGCAAGCCCGCCGTGGTCTCGGTCGGGACGCTGTTCCAGTCGGCGATGCTGCCGGGGATCCTGCTGGCGGTGCTCTATGCCGCCTATGCCTTCGGCTATGCGGTGCTGAACCCGAAGAAGGCGCCGGCGGTCCATGCCGGCTACACCGGTGGCGCAGAGGTGATCACGCGTTCCGAAAGCCTGACCTGGTTCCTGCTGGTGCCGGGCGCGGTGCTGGCGGGCGCGCTGCTGCTGGGGGAATTCGGGATCATCGGCTCCCAGGACCTGACGGTGGCCAGCTATTCCGAAGCGGGGCAGGGCGCGGTGCTGCGCACCCATGTCTCCGACACTTGCAAGGCCGCGATGATCGAGCTGCACGGCCAGGCGAAATGGGATCTGGCCGTCGCCCAGACCCAGGCCATCGAGGCCGCCGGCGGGGTCGAGGAATCCCACCGCCTCTCGGCGGAGGAACTCGCCGCCGCCACTGCCGCCAAGGCCGCTTCGGCCGCGCCCATCGGCAGCGGTCTGGCGGTGGTGCTGGTGATCTTCGGGATCGCGCTGGCGGCGGCGCGTGGCGTCAAACCGCTGGAAAGCCCGCTGCCGCTGCTGATCGGCGCGGGCGGCCTGCTGGCCGCAGCCCTGGCCGACGTGCTGTTCCTGCCGCCCGCAGCGGGCCCGGGCACCCGGTTCCTGGTGCTGCTGCTGCCGATGCTGGTGGCGCTCTGGGGGATGAAGCACGCCGCCGCAAGGCTGGCGCAGAACGAGCTGGTGCGCGTGGTCTTCCCGCCGCTCCTGCTGATCGTGGCGGTGCTGGGCTCGATCCTGGGGGGCATCACCAACCCGACACCGGCGGCAGCCCTCGGGGCGGGGGGGGCGATCATGCTCGCCGCCTACCGCAAGCTCGAAGAGACGGGGGGCAACCGCAGGATCATCCTCTGGGCCACCTTCGCCCTGATCGGGATGATCCTGCTCGGCGCGAACTTCGACCTGCGCATCACCCAGGAGGTCGTCACGGCGGAAAACTGGCTGGCCTATCTTGCCGCCTTTGCCTGCTACATGATGGCGGCGATCGGGCTGATCTATTCGGGCTGGGTGCTGCTGCGCACGAAGGTCCTGGGCCCGGTGGTGCGCGAAACCGCCAAGGTCACCTCGATGGTCTTCACCATCCTGGTGGGCTCGCAGCTGCTGAACCTCGTGGTGATCTCCTTCGGCGGCGAGCATTACATCCAGGACTTCCTGAAAAGCTTCGACAGCGAATTCCAGGTCTTCCTGATCGTGATGCTGGTGCTCTTCGTGCTGGGCTTCGTGCTCGACTTCCTCGAGATCATCTACATCGTGATCCCGATCGTCGGCCCGGTGATCTACGGGGGCACCTTCGATCCGAAATGGGTGACGATCATGATTGCGGTCAATCTTCAGACCTCGTTCCTGACCCCACCCTTCGGCTTTGCGCTGTTCTACCTGCGCGGCGTCGCCCCGGCGGCGGTGACCACGGGCCACATCTACCGCGGCGTGATCCCCTTCGTGCTGATCCAGGTGCTGGGGCTGATGCTGCTGTGGTTCGTCCCCCAGATCGTCACCGTGGTGCCCGACCTTCTGGGCCGCTGAACGCGAAACGGCCGCAGGGGATGCCCTGCGGCCGGTCGCCCGTCACGGGTCCGGGAGGATGGCTCAGTCGACCACGTGGACGATGGTGCGGTCCTGGCTGTCCACGATCACCGGCTGCTGCTGCTGGTCATAGACATAGGCATATTGCGGCTGGTCGGGGACCGGGGTCAGGGCCACGGTGTCGGGCACCACGACGCCGGTGCGCACTTCGCCGGGGATGGTCACGGTATGCACCGGGTGGGCTTCCGCATAGGTGACGACTTCCTTCTGCTCCGGCGTCAGCTCGTTGCCGGTCCAGGCCCCGATGGCGGCCCCCACGACGGCGCCCACGGGTCCGCCGACGGCGGCACCGGTTGCGGCCCCGGCGACCATGCCGGCGGTGGCATTGTCCTTCTTCTCGGCCATGTTGTCATGCTTGGTGATGACGGTGGTATCGGCATAGGCGGCGCCCGAGGCGATCAGCGTGGCGAGACCGGCGGCGGCGAAAATGGATTTCTTGAACATTGTCTTTCCTTCTAGATCTTGGCTTGCGGGGCTGTATCCCTGCTCTGACGGTACAACCCGCCCTGGCCCGGATCGGTTCGCCGCCGCCGCCCGTCGGGGCCCCGGCGCGCAGATCTCCGCCACAAATGCCAAAAATCAGATGGGTTCCACGGCGGGTTCCCGCCCAGCCCCCCCGGCGCGCAACGTCACCCACCCGTACCGGCCCCGCTCCCTGTCATCTGGCCATAAATATCCCGGGGGAGTCTCCGCAGGAGACGGGGGCAGAGCCCCCAACCCGGCGCTCCGGCCCGACCTTCCAGCTCGATCCGGCCCGGGCCCCGATCCGCCCCCGAACCGGCGTCCGCCTCAGCGCCGGGGCGCGCGGGTATCGGGCAGGGTGATATTGGCCACCTGCTCGGCGATGGGATCGCTTTTCAGCGGATGGGTGGTGGAATCGTAATCTGCGGGATCGTTCATGCCTTCCCAGCGGCCGGCGTGATACAGCTCCAGCCCCGAGAACTTGGCCTTGTAGCCCATCTTCGGCGATCCCGGCACCCAGTAGCCCAGGTAGACGAAGGGCAGCCCGGCGGCCCGGGCGATCTCCACGTGATCGAGGATCAGGTAGGTGCCCAGCGAATTGCGCTCCAGCGTCGGGTCGTAGAAGGAATAGACCATCGACACCCCGTCATCGAGGACATCCGTCAGTGCCGCCGCCTTCAGCCCGGCTTCGGGATCGACATATTCGATGACGCGCGAGCGGATCGGGGTTTCCTCGATCATGGCGGCGAATTCGAAGACATCCATGTCGGCCATGCCGCCATCGGCATGGCGGCTGTCGAGGTAGCGGCGAAACAGAGAGAACTGCTCCTCCGTCGCCCAGGGCGAGGTGGCGCGGCGTTCCAGATGGGCATTGCGGTTGATGGTGCGCCGCTGCGAGCGGGTGGGCCGGAAATCCGACACCCGGATCCGGGCCGAGAGGCAGGCGGCGCAATCGGCGCAGGAGGGACGGTAGAGTACGTTCTGAGAGCGCCGGAAGCCCTGCTTGGACAGGGAATTGTTCAGCTGTTCGGCTGAATCCCCCTGAAGCGAGGTGAACAGTTTCCGCTCCATCCTGCCTTCCAGATAGGGGCAGGGCTGCGGGGCGGTCACGTAGAACTGCGGCGCGAGAGGAAGGGAATGACGCATGACAACCGGAGCAGGGACTGGGAACCGGGAACGGCGGGCGCCGCCCCTCTTGGCAGAACGATAACGCGCGATTCCCTTTCCGCCAAGCCCTGCGGGCGTGCCGGATCAGCGCAGCCGCCGGTTCATGGCCGTGGTTCCCAGGATATGGTCACCCAGACCCTGACCATGGGGCGTCGCGGCCATCATGATGACCGAGATCACCTGCAGCACCGGGATCGCCCAGCAGATCGTATAGGCCAGGGTATGAAGAAAGGCCTGCTCGCCGGTCAGGCGGGCACCATCAAGGCTGCGCAGCTCGATCCCCAGCAGGCGCATCCCCCAGGTGCCGGATCCGGCGGCAATGGTAAACAGGCGGTAAAGAAAGCCCACGCCCAGCATCAGGGCCGGAAAGAACAGCAGCCCGGTGAAGGCGGTGAAGGGCAGCACCAGCAGGGTGATCGCCAGCACCAGCACGCTGTCCAGGGCCCAGGCCAGGGCGCGGCGGGGGGCGGTGCCAGCCGTCCACTCGGCGGGCGGATCCCGGGGAATATCGCGAAAATCGGGGTCGGGGCGGTACATCGGAACCTCCGGTGAGCAAGGGCAGGCGTGGCGGAAAGGCGGGGGGCTGGCTGATCCCCGACACGGCAACGGCCCCCGTGGGGGCCGCGTCGTGGGGCGGGGCGGGCCCGCCGGGAAGGCCCGCGGCCTCAGGCCTCTTCGCGGGCCGGTGCGTCGCGCTCGGCGGCGGCCTTGCGGGCGCGGTCATCCATGAACTGGTCGAATTCGGCCTTGTCCTTGGCGGCGCGCAGGCGTTCCAGGAAGGCCTCGAAGGCGCCCTGTTCCTCTTCCAGCCGGCGCAGGGTCTCCTGCTTGTAGCTGTCGAAGGCAGAGTTCCCGCTGGACTTCATCGCGGCATGGGCGGTGCGGTAGGCGGCGGGCCCGCGGCCCTCCATGCGGCTGCGGCATTTCGATCCGAACATCTTTTTCCCCCAGATCATGTAGAAGAGAAGTGCGAGGCCGGCCGGCCAGAAGAAGACGAAGCCCAGAACCATTGCGGTCATCCAGGCCCATTTGCCCCTGCTGTCCATCCAGTCCTCCGTCTTGCCGATCCACGAACGCTCGCGCAGCGGGCGCTCGGACGGGTCGTATGCGGTGGCGGTGGTCATTTCTCTCTCCGTGTGTGGTATGTGAATGCTTTTCACATTGCCTAGATTGGGACCCGGGCCGCCACACGCAAGGGGGTATGTGAAGGAAATTTACATTCTTTTGAGTCACCCCGTGAAATCAACGGCTTGCGCGCCGGTGATCCGGGGAAGCTCGGTCGGGTCCATACCGAAGAGGTGGCGCGGCGTGCCGCCGGCGGCCCAGATCCGGGGAAAGTCCAGCAGCCGGGGATCAAGGAAGGCGCGGATCGGGTTCAGGTGGCCCACCGGCGACACGCCTCCGATGGCAAAGCCGGTCTGGGCCCGGATCAGCGCCGCATCGGCCTTGCCAAGCGCCTCTCCGGCCAGGTCCGAGGCCTTGGCGTCATCGACCCGGTTGCCGCCTGCGGTAATGAACAGGATGGCCTCTCCGGAGGTCTCGCCGCGGAAGATGATGGATTTGGCGATCTGGTCGATCTCGCAGCCGACAAGGTCGGCGGCCTGCTGGGCGGTGCGGGCCTCGCCCACTTCTTCCAGCTCGGTGGCGATGCCCGCGTCCTGAAGGGCGCGGGCCACCCGTTTGAGGCTCTTGCTCATGGTGTTCTCCTGCCTAGTGCCCCGGTGGGGTGCCACAAGGCAGGAGAGAGGGAAAGCCCTCAGGCGCCGAAGACCGACAGCGCCCAGAAGCACAGCGCCGAGAGCAGCGCCGCTGCCGGAACGGTGATCACCCAGGCGGCAATGATGGTCATGAAATGCGAGCGGCGCACCAGCTTGCGGCGCTTGCGTTCCTCGGTGGCCAGGGTGGTGCGGGGACGCTCCTGCTGCAGCTTGCGGGCGCGGCGTTCGACATACCATTCGCGGTAGAAGCCGACGCCGAAGACCCCACCCACCGCGATGTGGGTCGAGCTGACGGGCAGGCCGAGCGCGGAGGCGACGATCACCGTCAGCGCGGCGGCCAGCGCCACGCAATAGGCCCGCATCGGGTTCAGCTTGGTGATCTGGCTGCCGACCATGCCGATCAGCTTCGGCCCGAAGACGGCAAGTCCAAGCGAGATGCCGACGGCGCCGATCACCATGACCCAGAGCGGGATTTCCACCTGGCCGGCGGTGGCGGCGGTCTTCTGGGCATAGACCACGGCGGCCAGCGGCCCCACGGCATTGGCGACGTCATTGGCGCCATGGGCGAAGGACAGCAGCGCCGCCGAGATCACCAGCGGCAGGCGGAACATCACCTTGAGAGAGCGGTTGCGGTTCTCGAGTCCCTCGGACTGGGCGCGGATCAGCGGCACCGACAGGCCGCCCAGCAGGATGCCGGCGAAGGCGCCGATCAGGCAGGCATCGGCCAGCGACAGCTTGATCAGGTGCTTCAGCCCCTTCATCGCCAGATAGGCGCCAAAGGCGGCGGACATCACGCCGATCAGCACCGGCACCCAGGTACGCGCGGCGGCGATCTTGTCCTCGACATAGAGGATGCGCCACTTGATGAAGGCCAGCATACCGGCGGCGATGATGCCCCCCAGCAACGGAGAGATCACCCAGCTGAGCGCGATGGAGCCCATGGTGGACCAGTCGACCGCGCCGAGGCCCGCAGCGGCCACGCCCGCGCCCATCACGCCCCCCACGACCGAGTGGGTGGTCGAGACCGGCGCGCCGATCCAGGTGGCCAGGTTGACCCAGATCGCCGCCGACAGCAGCGCCGCCATCATCGCCCAGATGAAGGTCTGCGAAGAGGCTAGGCTGGCCGGGTCGATGATCCCCTTGGAGATGGTCGAAACCACGTCGCCCCCCGCCAGCAGCGCGCCGGCGGTTTCCGCGATCGCGGCGATGGCGATGGCCCCGACCATGGAGAGCGCATTGGCCCCCACCGCCGGACCCATGTTGTTGGCCACGTCATTGGCGCCGATGTTCAGTGCCATGTAGGCCCCGAAGGCGGCGGCGACGATGACCACCAGGTCGCCGGGCTGGTTGCCCCCGGTCAGCAGCGCCGCCGCAAGGGCCGCGAGCGCCACGAAGATCATCGACAGGCCGACACCCACCAGCGGGCGCGAGGCATACATGGAGGCGGCCTCGAGCCGCGAAAAACGGTTCAGGTCGCGGTCGAGCGTCTTCCACTCGAAGGCGTTGTCGTCATTGCTCATGGGATACAGTCCGGCCGCCCGGGCGGGGCGGGTCAGCCTCCGTTCGGCTTGGTGCTGTCCTGCGGATATGCCTGCGAATGGGCCTCGGGGCCCGAGGGCAGCTGGGGCAGGTTGCGCAGCAGGATCTTGAGGTCGGGTTCATTCACCAGCTCGGCGGCGTCGAGCGGCAGTTTCCAGTGACGTTCGCGTTCGTCCATTTCGGGGAACTCGTCGAACAGGCGGATCACCTCGATGGCGTAGACATCCACCACCGTCTCCACCGGCAGGCCACCGGTGAGGCGTTTCTTGTAGCGGTAGCGGCCGATCTTCAGCGGATCGCGGGGCGCGGGTTTCACCCCCGCCTCTTCCCAGGCTTCCTCGATGGCGGTGCCGCCGCCGGAACGCCCGTTCTTCGGCCAGCCCTTGGGCAGGATCCAGCGCCCGGTATCGCGGGAGGTGACCAGCAGGATCTCGGGCGTGCCGTCCGCGGTGAAGCGATAGCACAGCGCCGAGACCTGGTAACGGGCCGGGCGGCGCATCAGCGGCGCGAGAAAATCGGTCATAAAGCGCGAGAACACGGGTTCACCTCCTTTGCCCGGACCACCCAGGGCAGGTTCCGGCTTCCTTATCGTCACAATGCTGCATACATCAATGCCCCTATGAGGGGAATTGGGGCCGTCCCGCCCAATATCCAGAAGTTGTGACACGGCTTTCGCGCCGGACTAAGCGTCAGCCCGGGGATTGGTCGGTTCGGCGGGCGCGCCAGCCGCCGCGGCGCCCCCGCGCTCCCGCCGGGTCCAGCCCCTGGCGCAGCAGCGCACTCATCGGGTGGCCGGGGGCGGCCTCTCCGTGGCGTTGCAGCAGCACCTTCAGGGCGGCCTCCTGCGGCTGGTCGGGGGGTAGACTCAGGGCCCAATCCATCAGGATCGAACGGCATTCGGCCTCGGTGATCGCCTCGATCCGGTAGGCTTCCCGGATCAGCGCCTTCGGATCCGCCCGGTCGCCCTTCACGGCGCCGCGTCCCCGGCGCTCTCTTCCGGCGCGGCCTCGCGCGCGAGGATGGTGTCGATGGCCTCTGCGGCGGCCCGGGTCGCGGCCTCCAGCCGCTCCGAAAGCGCCGCGATGCTTTCGGCGCCGGTGTCGCGCAGCAGCAGGGTGCGGCCGCCCTCGCCGATCCCGCCGGGATCGAGGGTGCGATCGCTCAGCAGCTTGCCGACCTGGCCCACCGACCACAGCAGCCGGTAGGTTTCGGTCAGGGTGTCGCGCTCTGCCGGTGTCATCCAGCCGCTTTCCTGCGCCAGGCGCAGCCCGTCGCCGACCCAGCCCTCCGGATTGCCGGCGACAAGGCCGCCGGACTGGGCCATCAGCTCGATCTCCTGGTTGCGCCCGGGGCCGACCTTGACGTCCCAGACCGAGGAGGGCCCGCGCGCGGCGGCGATTCGGGCGCGCATCTCGGCGACGTCGCGCAGCACCGGACCGGGGGCGCGGCCACGCTTCAGCAGCCCGTCGCGGAAGGCCATCACATCGGCGGCCAGATCCTCGGGGCCGGCAATCACCCGGGCGCGGGTCAGCGCCAGGTGTTCCCAGGTCCAGGCGTGGTTCTCCTGGTAGTCGCGGTAGGCGGGCAGGGAGGTCGCGACGGGCCCCTGGTTGCCGGAGGGGCGCAGCCGCATGTCGACCTCGTAAAGCCGCCCCTCGGCGGTCGGGGCGGAAAGCGCGGTCACCAGCGCCTGGGTCAGGCGGGCGTAATAGGTGCGCGCAGGCAGCGGGCGGGCCCCGTCGGAGGTTTCCTGATCGGCGGGATCGTAGATCACGATCAGATCGAGGTCCGAGCGCGCATTCAGCCGCCCCGCCCCGATGGAGCCCATCCCCATCACCACCGCGCCGCGTCCCGGCGGCAGCCCGTGGCGGGCGGCGAATTCGGCCTGCACCGTCGGCCAGAGCGCGCTGACCACGGCCTCGGCCAGCTCGGCATATTCGCGCCCCGCCTCCTGCGGCGGCACGAGGCCGCGCAGATGGTGCACGCCGATGCGGAAATGCCATTCCTTCTGCCAGCGCCGGGCGGCGTCGAGGCGGGCCTCGTAATCGTCCTCCTGGGCGATGACGCCGCGCAGCTCCTCGCGCAGGCTCTCCAGCCCCGGCCAGTCCGAGAAGAAGCGCCCGCCGATCACCGCATCGAAGACGCCGGAATTGCGGCTGAGATACAGCGCCAGATCCGGCGCGGTGCCCACGATGTCGCCCAGCAGGTCGATCAGGTGGGGATTGGCCTCGAACAGGGCGAAAAGCTGCACGCCGGCGGGCAGGCCGCGCAGGAAGCCGTCGAAGGCGCTCAGCGCCTCTTCGGGGCGGGCAGCGCGGGCCAGCGCGTCCAGAAGCTGCGGACGCAGGCGCGCGAAGATCTCGCGCGCGCGGCCCGAGGACAGCGCCGGATAGCTGCGCCAGCGCGCGACGATCTCCTCGTCGAACTCCAGATGCGGGGCAGGTTCGGCGCCGCCGTTCTCGGGGGCAAAGAAGGCCTCGGTCACGTCGTGGACCTCTTCGAGGCGGGCCTTGATGTCGGCGGCCAGCTCTGCCTCGTCCCGCCCCATCAGCGCCGCCAGCCGCCCCAGCCCCTCGGGACCGGCGGGCAGGGAATGGGTCTGGGCGTCGTTCAGCATCTGGATGCGGTGCTCGACCTCGCGGTGGGCGCGGTAGTGGCGCGACAGGATCTGGGCGGTCTCGGTCGGCACCCAGCCCTGTTCCGCCAGTCGCTTCAGCGCCGGAACCGTGGGGCGGATGCGCAGCGACGGGTCACGCCCCCCGGCGATCAGCTGGTGGAACTGGGCGAAGAACTCGATCTCTCGGATGCCGCCGCGCCCCAGCTTCATGTCGTGGCCGGGCAGCGACAGCGGGCCGAAGAAGCCCTTGTTCTCGCGGATGGCGAGGCGCACCGCATGGGCGTCCTGGATCGCCGCATAATCAAGGTGGCGCCGCCAGACGAAGGGGCGCAGGTCATCGAGGAATTCGGCCCCCGCCGCCAGATCGCCCACCGCGGCGCGGGCCTTGATGTAGGCGGCGCGTTCCCAGGTCCGCCCGAGGCTTTCGTAGTAGCGTTCCGCCGCCGCCATGCCGACGCAGACCGGGGTGACCGAAGGGTCGGGACGCAGCCGCAGGTCGGTGCGGAACACGTAGCCCTCTGCGGTGATGTCCGAGAGCGTCGCCGCCATCTTGCGGGTGGCGCGGATCAGCGCCGGGCGGGCCTCCTGCACGTCCTCGTAGCGGCGCTCGTCGTAAAGCGCGATCAGGTCGATGTCGGAGGAGTAGTTGAGCTCATGCGCGCCCATCTTGCCCATTGCAAGCAGGACCATGCCGCAGCAGGTCTCCAGGTCGTCCTCGCTCATGCCGGGCAGCTTCTTGCGGCGGATCTCGGCGGCAAGCGCCGCGCGCAGCGCCAGCCCCGCCGCCAGATCGCCGAAATCGGTCAGCGCGCCGGTCACCTTTTCCAGCGGCCAGGCGCCCGAGAGGTCGCAGAGCGCGATCATCAGGGCGAAGCGGCGCTTGGCGCGGCGCAGCTCGGTCGGGATCTGGTCGGGGGCGATGTCGCTCAGCCGCGCGGCCTCGGCGGCAAGGGCGGCCTGCGGCGTCTCCAGCGCGCCGGAGCTGCGCAGCCAGTCGGCCTCCCTGGCGATCAGCCCGGCGAGGTAGGGAGACGTGCCGCCGGTGCCCGCGATCAGCGCGGGCAGGTCGCCTTCAAGGCCGGGCAGCAGGGCAAGGACCTCGGCGCCCCGGTCGGGGTCGAAGGGGCGGGGCAGGCGGGAGATCTTCAGCGCGTCATCCATGGGGCGACCGTGCGGCGGGGCGGCGGATGCGTCAACGGGATTTCGCGGGCGGGATGCGAAAAGGGCGCCCTGCGGGGCGCCCTTTTGTGTGACCTGATAGGGGCTTACTTGCCGAGTTGCGACGCTTCGCGCGCCAGCTCCTCGATCCCTTTCCAGTCCTTCGCGTCGATCAGGGACTGCGGGCAGACCCAGGAACCGCCGACGCAGACGATGTTCTTCAGCGACAGGTAGTCCATGGCGTTCTTCGGGCTGACGCCGCCGGTCGGGCAGAAGGTGACGCCCGGGATCGGCGCGCCGATGGCCTTGATGGCGGCGGCGCCACCGGCGATCTCGGCGGGGAAGAACTTCTGCATGGTGTAGCCGCGTTCCAGCAGCTTCATCACTTCGGAGGCGGTGGCGGCACCGGGCAGCATCGGCAGATCGGCGGCCTCGGCGGCATCCAGCACCTTGTCGGTGGAGCCCGGAGAGACGCCGAACTTCGCGCCCGCCTCGACGACCTGGGTCACCATTTCCGGCGTCAGGATGGAGCCCGCGCCGACCACGCCGCCCTCGACCTGTGCCATCTCGCGGATCACGTCGAGGGCCGCGGGGGTGCGCAGGGTCACTTCCAGCGCCGGCAGGCCACCGGCAACCAGCGCCTCGGCCAGCGGGCGGGCGATGGCGGCATCATGCACCACCAGCACCGGGATCACGGGCGCGAGGTTGGCAATCTTCAGGGCCTCTTTCGAGGCGTATTCGGCGGTGATCATCACTCTCTCCGGTTAGACGACGTTGGAGGCGCCTTCGCGCGCGGGCGAGGCATTCTGGCGGAAGGTCTCGAACAGCTCGCGGCCGATGCCGAAGCTGTTGGCCGAGAGGTCGGGCGTGACCGGCGTGCGCGCGGCCAGATCGGCATCGGTGGTGATGGTCCCCGCCACCGCGTCGATCTTCACCACGTCGCCGTCCTGAAGCCGGGCGATCCAGCCGCCATCCGCCGCTTCGGGCGAGAGGTGGATCGCGGCGGGCACCTTGCCCGAGGCGCCCGACATGCGCCCATCGGTCAGCAGCGCGACCTTCAGGCCGCGATCCAGCAGCACCGACAGGGTGGGGGTCAGCGAATGCAGTTCCGGCATCCCGTTGGCCTTGGGCCCCTGGAAGCGCACCACGACGATGGTGTCGGAGGTGAACTCGCCCTTCTTGAAGGCGTCCTTGACGTCGTGCTGGTCGTGGAAGATGCGCACGGGCGCCTCGATCACGTGATGCTCGGGCTTGACGGCGGACACTTTCATGATCGCGTTGCCCAGCGGGCCGCTCAGGCTTTTCAGCCCGCCGGTCTTCTGGAACGGATCGGTGGCGGGGCGCACAATCTTGTCGTTCAGGCTTTCGCGGGCGCCGGCCTCGTAGACGACGCGGCCTTCCTTCAGCTTGGGTTCGTGGGTGTAGCGTTCCAGCCCGTCGCCGGCGACGGTCTTGGTGTCGGGGTGCAGGAGCCCTGCGTTCAGCAGCTGGTCGATCAGGTAGCCAAGGCCGCCTGCCGCGTGGAAGTGGTTCACGTCCGCCAGACCGTTCGGATAGACCTTCGCCAGCAGCGGCGTGACCGAGGAGATCGCGTCGAAATCCTCGGGGTCGAGGATGATGCCGGCGGCGCGCGCCATGGCGGGCATGTGCAGCACCAGGTTGGTCGAGCCGCCCGTGGCCATCAGGCCGATGATTCCGTTGACGAAGGCCTTTTCATCCAGGATCTCGGCGGCGGGGCGGTAGTCGTTGCCAAGGGCGGTGATTTCCAGCGCCCGTTCGGTGCCCGCGATGGTCAGCGCGTCGCGCAGCGGCGTGTTGGGGTTCACGAAGGAGGAGCCCGGCAGGTGCAGGCCCATGAACTCCATCAGCATCTGGTTGGTGTTGGCCGTGCCGTAGAAGGTGCAGGTGCCGGGGGAGTGGTAGGAGGCCATCTCGGCCTCCATCAGCTTGTCGCGGCCCACTTCGCCTGCGGCATATTGCTGGCGCACCTTGGCCTTCTGATCGTTCGGCAGGCCCGAGGGCATGGGACCGGCAGGCAGGAAGACCGCCGGGATATGGCCGAAGGTCGCTGCCGCCATCACCAGACCCGGAACGATCTTGTCGCAGACCCCCATGAAAAGCGCGGCATCGAAGCAGTTGTGCGACAGCGCGACACCGGCAGCCATGGCGATCACATCGCGCGAGAACAGCGAAAGCTCCATCCCCGGCTGGCCCTGGGTGACGCCGTCGCACATCGCCGGAACCCCGCCCGCGACCTGGGCGGTGGCGCCCTTCTTGCGGGCGGCCTCGCGGATCAGCTGCGGGTAGCGCTCATAGGGCTGGTGGGCCGAGAGCATGTCGTTGTAGGCGGTGACGATGCCCAGGTTGGGCGCCCGCCCCAGCGACAGCGCCTCCTGGTCGGCGGGCATGCCGGCATAGGCATGGGCCTGGTTGCCGCAGGTCAGGTGCGCCCGCACCGGCCCGGCAGAGGCGGCGGCACCGATCCGTGACAGGTAGGTCTCGCGGCGGTCGCGGGACTGCTCGATGATCTTGTCGGTCACATCGGAAATGGTCTGGTTCATGGACATGGTCGAGGCCTCCAATCTGGCTTCGGAGCTGGTCGCAGCATCAATCTCACTTTGCGCGGTTTAGCGCTAACACCGAGGTCTTACCAGCCCTTCGTTCCGGCCTGCCTGCGGGGACAGCTAGAAGGTAGGGCCGGGCCGGGTGGTGCTGCAACCTTAATCTCTTGCCAGAAGGACACGCTCAGGTTGTAACTGGGCGGGCAGGGCAAGCGCGGCGGAGGATGGCGATGGCACAGGGACGGATCCGGAGGGCATTGCTGCTCTGCCTGGCATTGGCCGGATGCGCCGGTCCGGACCCTGTCCCGGACCCGGGTTCCGGGGCCCGGTCCGAGGCCTGCCGCAGCGGGGCGGAGGCGCTCTCGCGCTATGATGTCCGGGGGGTGATCGTGCGGGTGCCGCGCGCGCTCTCGGTGGCCGAGGGCACCGGCTACTACCCGCTGGGCGACATCGTCTGGCACGGCGACCCGCCGGGGGATCGCCATGCCCAGGTGCAGCAGATCTTCCTGGAGGCGGCAGAGGAGGCCTTCGCGCGCTCGAACGGCGGGCGCCCGGTGGTGGCAACGCTGCAGGTCGCCTATTTCCATGCCCTGTCCGAGACGGCGCGGGCGTGGATCGGGGGCTGGCACAGCCTGCGGTTCGAAGTCACGCTGACGGATCCCGCGACCGGCGCGGTGGTGGTGCCGGCGCATCTGGTGAGCCTCCAGCTTCGCGGCTACGGCGGGGCAAGGGCCCGTGCCGCCGAGGCGCGGGGCGAGACGCAGCGCTACCGGATCACCCGGAAGCTGGTCGATGTCCTGGGGGTCGTGGTGCTGGGCCTGTGCCCGTTGCCACCGGTCCCGCCGGTCCCTCCGGCGGAGCTGCCGGAGCGGGTGGCGCCGATCCGGCCCCGGGGCTGAGGCCGCGATCCTGACGCCGTTGCGGGATCGCGGGCCGCTTTCGTGCAGTTCCCGGCTTCCCGGGGCGCGCGGAAGCCTGTAGAGGAAGCGCCATGAGCACCCCCGATCTTCCCGTCCTCCGCCTGAAACCCAAGACCGATGCCCGCCGGATCCGGCACGGGCACCCGTGGGTCTTTGCCAACGAAGCGGTCACCGACCGCCGCACCAAGGCCCTGCCGCCCGGCACCATCGCCGAGCTTCAGGACGAGGAGCGCACCCCCATCGCGCTGGTCGCGGTGAACCCCGAAAGCCGGATCATCGGCCGGGTGCTGGACGTGGCGGGCGCGGGCCTGCCCGATCAGGCCTGGTTCGCCAAGCGGCTGTCCCGGGCGCTGGCAATGCGCGAGCGCCTCTATGCGGCGCCCTTCTACCGGCTGGTCCATGCCGAGGCCGACGGCCTGCCGGGCGTGATCATCGACCGTTTCGGCGACACCTGCGTGATCCAGCCCAACGCCGCCTGGGCCGAGGCGCTGATCGAACCGCTGGCCGCCGCCCTGGCCGAGGTGACGGGGGTGGCCAACATCCTCAAGAACGCTTCGGGCCGCGCGCGCGGCCTGGAAGGTCTGGACGACCTGTCCTCGGTGCTGCTGGGCGCGGCCCCCGAGGCGCCGGTGCCGGTGCAGATGAACGGCGCGACCTACATGGCCGACCTGACCGGCGGCCAGAAGACCGGCCTGTTCTACGACCAGCGCCCGAACCATGCCTTCGCGGCGGGCCTGTCGCAAGGCGCGCGGGTGTTGGATGTCTTCAGCCATGTCGGCGGCTTCGGGCTGGCGGCGCTGGCGGGGGGCGCGGTCTCGGCCACGGCGGTCGATGGCTCGGCCCCGGCGCTGGACCTCGCGGCGCGCGGCGCGGCGGCGATGGGGGCGGCGGAACGCTTCACCACCCGCCAGGGCGATGCCTTCGCCGAGCTGGAGGCGCTGGCCGGTGAAGGCGCGCAGTTCGACGTGGTGATCTGCGACCCGCCGGCCTTTGCGCCCAGCAAGCAGGCGCTGGAGGCCGGTCTGCGCGCCTATGAGCGCATTGCCCGCCTGGCGGCGCCGCTGGTGGCCGAGGGCGGCTACCTCGGGCTTTGCTCCTGTTCCCATGCGGCGGATCTGGCGAAGTTCCGTCAGGCCTCGATCCGGGGGATCGGGCGCGGGCTGGCCGGGACGGGGCGGGCTTCGGCGCTGATCCACACGGGCTTTGCCGGCCCCGATCATCCGATGCATCCCCAGCTGGCCGAGAGCGGCTACCTGAAAGCGCTGTTCTTCCGGCTATGAGGGCGGTTCTGGACGCCTGCGTCCTTTATCCGACCGTGATGCGCGAAATGCTGATGGGCGCCGCCGAGGCCGGGCTTTACGAGCCGGTCTGGTCGGCGCGCATCCTTGAGGAATGGGCGCGGGCCGCGCGCAAGCTGGGCGAGGCCGGCGAGGCGCAGGCGCGCGCCGAGGTGGCGCTGCTGCGGGCCGCCTGGCCCCGCGCCGAGCGCGACGTGCCCGAGGGCGTGGCGCGCCGGCTCTGGCTGCCCGACGAGAACGACCTGCATGTGCTGGCGCTGGCGGTGGGCAGTTCCGCCGATGCCATCGTCACCGTGAATGCGAAGGATTTCCCCCGTCACCTGCTGGCCGAGGAAGGCGTGTCGCGCGCCGATCCCGACGGGCTGCTGGCAGGCTTTGCCGCCGGATCGCCCGAGGTCATGGGCACCGTGGGCACGCGGGTGCTGGGGCAGGCGCGGGCGCTCTCGGGGGCGGGGTCGGACTGGACGATCCGCTCGCTGATGCGCAAGGCGCGGCTGCCCAGGCTCGGCAAGGCGCTGGAGGCGCTTGGGGTCTGAGGCGGGGGGGAGCGGCCCCGGGAGGGGGACCGGCCCTTGCGGACCGGTGCCTCCGGCGGGGATATTTATGGCCAGATGAAAGAGCCTGGCGCGTTACTGAGCGGCGAGCGGGGTCGCGCTGCTTTCGGCGCCGAGTGATTGCAGGGCCTGGGCCGCGATGGTGAAGGAACGGATGCGGGCCTCGGGGTCGTGGATCTGGCCGCCGATCATCAGCTCGTCGGGTTCGAAGGCGTCGATCAGGGCCTGGACCTGGGCGGGGATGGTTTCGGGCGTGCCGGTGGCGGAGACCGAGAAGGCGCGGTTGACCTGCGCCAGGATGCCGGCGGGCACGTGATCCTCGATCCGCTCGACCGGATAGGGCAGCTTGCCCGGCTTGCCGGTGCGCAGCGCCACGAACTGCAGCTGCTGGGAGGATTTCAGGCGGATCGCCTCTGCTTCCGTGTCTGCCGCGAAGATGTTCATCGCCATCATGAAATGCGGCTTTTCGAGGAAGCGCGAGGCGCGGAAGTGGCGGCGGTAGACCTCGGCCGCCTGGCCGAGCGCGTCGGGGGCGAAATGGGAGGCGAAGGCATAGGGCAGGCCGGCCTGGGCCGCCAGCTGGGCACCATAGAGCGAGGAGCCGAGGATCCAGACCGGGACCTTCGTGCCCTCTCCGGGGATGGCGTGCAGGGTCTGGCCTTCGGTCGGGTCATCGAGCAGGGCGATCAGTTCGCCGACATCCTGGGGGAAGTTCTCGGAGGAGGTGTGGTTGCGGCGCAGCGCCCGCATGGTGCCCTGGTCGGTGCCGGGCGCGCGCCCGAGGCCAAGGTCGATGCGCCCGGGGTAGATCGCGGCCAGGGTGCCGAACTGCTCGGCGATGACCAGGGGCGAGTGGTTCGGCAGCATGATCCCGCCCGAGCCGATGCGGATGCGCGCGGTGGCGGCGGCCAGGTGGCCGATCATCACCGCGGTGGCCGAGGAAGCGATGCCGGGCATGTTGTGGTGTTCCGCCAGCCAGAGCCGGTGGTAGCCCAGGCGCTCGGCTGCCTGGGCGAGGCGCGCAGAGGCGGCGATGGACTGGCCGACATCGGAGCCTTCGGGCACCGGGGCGAGATCGAGGAGGGAGTATTTCATGGCATGTCCTTTTGGCCCGTCCCCTGCCAGCCGGTATCGAGGCGCGCGATGGCCGCGACCCGTTCGCTGGTGCGGGGATGGCTGAGCAGCCAGGCGGGGGTGCCGCGGCCCCCTCCGCCGGTGAGGGTTTCGAGTTTCTGCAGAAGGCGCATCTGCGGCGCGGTGCCGATGCCCGCCTTGGTGAGGAGCGCCGCCGCATAGGCGTCGGCCTCGTATTCGTCGCGCCGCGACAGCCTTGCCGCCAGCAGCGAGGTCAGGGCGTTCGCCAGATAGGCCCCGATGCCGGGCAAGAGCCGTCCCAGCACCATGGAGAGCCCCATGCGCAGCGCGTTCTGGCCCGAGAAGTCGATCATCCGGCGCCGGGAATGGCCAAGCGCCACATGCCCCAGCTCGTGCGCGATGACCGAGGTCAGCTCTTCGGCGGTGACGCGTCCGGCGTGGTAGGCGTCAAGGAAACCGCGGGTCAGGAAGATCCGCCCGTCCGGGGCCGCCAGCCCGTTGATCGCGGGAATGTCGTAGAGATGCACGGGGATATGCGGCAGGTCGAGCGCCTTCGCGAGGCGCGCGGTCAGCCGTTCCAGCCCCGGTTCCTCGAGCGGGCGCGAGCGCCGGTCAAGCTCGGCCTTCAGGCGCCAGGAGGAAAAGCGCCAGGCGATCAGGGCATAGGCAAGGGCCAGGAGGAGCGGCGTGAGCTTCAGCATGGCCCAGATATGGGCAGGCCCGCGCCCCGCGCCAAGCGGAAACCGGGCGCGGGGCCGTGCAGAGGTCGCGGGGGCGGCTGTGCACCCGCGCAGGGGCTTACAGAAGCGCCGCCTCCATGGTGATCTCGCAGGACAGCAGCTTGGAGATCGGGCAGCCCGCCTTGGCCGCCCCGGCGGCCTTGGCGAAGTCCTCGGCGGTGGCGCCGGGCACGCTGGCCTTCACGTCCAGGTGTACGCTCTGGATGGCAAAGCCGCCGTCCTCCTTGTCCATCATCACCGTGGCCGTCGTCTCGATGCTGTCGGGGGTGAAGCCGGCCTGGCCCAGGATCATCGACAGCGCCATGGAAAAGCAGCTGGCGTGGGCCGCGCCGATCAGCTCTTCGGGGTTGGTGCCGGGCTTGTCCTCGAACCGGGTCTGGAAGCCGTAGGGCTGGTCGTCCAGCGCCTTCGACTGGGTCGAGACCAGGCCCTTGCCCTCGGTCAGGGTGCCGGACCACTTGGCGGAACCGCGTTTCTTGATCATGTCGATCTCCTTCTCCTTGGAGCGTGTCCTTGGGTCTTTCGGGGCCATGCCGCAGCGGGCCTGCCCCCCGGGGTCAACGGGGCGGGCGGGGAACGGGTTCCGCCCGCCGGGCCATCCTGCCGGAATGCGCGGCCTAGCGATACCGTTTCCGCGTCATGTCGAAGGCCCCGAGGGCGAGGTCCTTTCGGAAGCAGGCATGGTCCCGGCGCAGCCGCGCCACCGCCTCCTCGGCAAAGCACAGCAGGTCGTCGACAAACAGCGCGCCGGGCTGCATCGCCTCAAGGATCGCCGGTTCGATGTCATAGTCCAGCAGGCCCGCGTCGTCCGAGCGCGCATGGGCCAGCGCCAGCGCCGTGCCGCAGGCATGGGCGTAGCGCTTCCAGCCCTTCTTCGAGAGATCGCCCAGATCCATGTCGTTGCGGAACGGGGCGCGTTCGCGCGACATGAAGCTTTCGCCCGCGATGGTGACCTCTCCGTAGAAGACATCGCCCCGGGCAAGGTGCACGGACTGGCCATGGGCGATGCGGTCGCCTTCCGTTCCGGCATCGAAGGCGCGCACCGGCACCAGCCCGTCCAGCGCCGAACGGCGGGCGCGCTTGAATTCGAGGATCAGGTCGTCGGAGGCGTCTTTCGCCGGGCCTTCCAGCAGCACGTAGTAGCGCGGCAGGCCGAGCGAGGCGGTGCCCTGGCCATGGCGCAGGGCGACGTCCTTGACCTTCAGCGCACCGGCCCGACCGCCCTTCTTCAGCCCGTTGGCCCGGGCCAGCTGGTCGACCAGCTTCTGGAACTCCGCGCGGTGACGCGACAGCGGCGTCAGTTCCTCATTGGCGCGGAAGCCGCGCCCGGTCTCGTCGAGGTAGCGTTTCGAAAGCCATTTCCGACGGCTCTTGCGGCTGTCCTCGAAAAGGTCGCGCAGGATCTTCGGGGCGTTGTCCGCGCGGATCTCGGTGCGCCCTTCGGTGCCGTGGCGGGCGAAATGGGCGATGCCGTCCCGGTAGCCCTTCAGGAAGGCCTTCGCCACCTTGCGGCGCGTCTTCGGCTTCAGCCCGCCGTCCTCCTCTGCGGCCAGAAGAAAGCCCACGGTGCCGCGCTTGAGGTCCCAGGTGAAGGGCGCATAGATCACGTCGTCAAAGTCGTTCACGCCGAAGATCGGCACGTTGTCGGCATTGGGCATGATGCCGAAATTCGCCGGATGCACGTCGCCCAGCCCCAGAACGGTGGGCATGTCGGCATCCTCTCCGGCCATGTCGCGGTGAAACAGCAGGGAAGTGCCGCGAAAGAAGGAAAACAGGCTGGCGTCGAGCTTGGCGAACTTCTCGGTCGCGCCTTCGGCCTTCTTGTCGATGCGCAGCGCGTGGTCCTCGATGATCGTGTCACGAACATGCAGGCGGCGGGCCTGGCCGGTCAGCTGGCCGGGACGGTGCTGGGCGACTTCGGCGGCGTGGCGCTGCGCGAGGCGGGCAAAGGCGTCGAACCGGTCGGGGCGACGGATTTCGGCCCCGGGGGGGCGCATCTTGGGGTCGGGGATCGTGTCCTTGGGCATGGCGGTCTCCTTTCCTTGGGAAGGGGAACGCCGGACGGGCAGGGCCCGTTCCCTCAGCGCACCAGGTCGCGCATCCCGCGGTCCAGCCCGTCGAGGGTCATCGGCACCATCGCCTCTTCGAAGATCTGGCGGATCAGGCCGATCGACTGGGTATACTGCCAGTAGCGCTCGGGCACCGGGTTGATCCACAGATGCGAGGGCCACTGCGCCCGCGCGCGGTTCAGCCAGACATGGCCCGCCTCGGGGTTCCAGTGCTCGTTCGCGCCGCCGGGCTGGGTGATCTCGTAGGGGGACATGGAGGCATCGCCCACGAAGATGCACTTGTAGTCGGGACCGTAGCGATGAAGGATCTCCCGGGTCGGGATCACCTCGTCCCAGCGGCGGGCATTGTCCTTCCAGACCGCCTCGTAGAGGCAGTTGTGGAAGTAGAAATGCTCAAGGTGCTTGAACTCGCCCCGCGCGGCGGAAAACAGTTCCTCCACCACCTTCACGTGGTCGTCCATCGAACCACCCACGTCGAGGAACAGCAGCACCTTCACCGCGTTGCGCCGTTCTGGCCGGGTCTGGACATCCAGCCAGCCGTGCTCGGCCGTGGAACGGATCGTGCCGTCCAGGTCCAGCTCGTCCGCCGCGCCCTCGCGCACCCAGCGGCGCAGCCGTTTCAGCGCCACCTTGATGTTGCGGGTGCCCAGCTCCACCCCGTCGTCGAGGTTGCGGAACTCGCGCCGGTCCCAGACCTTGACGGCACGGCGATGGCGGGAACGGTCCTGGCCGATGCGCACGCCCTCGGGGTTGTAGCCCTCGGCCCCGAAGGGAGAGGTGCCCCCGGTGCCCACCCACTTGTTGCCGCCCTGGTGGCGGCCCTTCTGCTCGGCTAGGCGGTCGCGCAGGGTTTCCATCAGCTTCTCGAAACCGCCAAGCGCCTCGATCTGGGCCTTTTCCTCTTCGCTCAGGTGGCGTTCGGTCATGGAACGCAGCCAGTCGGCGGGGATCTCGACCGCGTTCATCACCGCTTCGGGGGGGATCGCGTCGAGGCCCTCGAAACTGGCGGCGAAGGCCTGGTCGAAACGGTCGATCAACCGCTCGTCCTTCACCAGCGTGGCGCGGGCCAGGTAGTAGAACCCCTCCGGGTCATAGGTCACCAGCCCCGCCTTCAGCGCCTCCAGAAAGGTCAGGAATTCGCGGATCGACACCTTAACGCCGTGCCGGCGGAGGTTCTCGAAGAAGGGCAGGAACATCGGGATCCCTCGTGTCGCGCGGCCCCTCAGCCGAGGGCGCGGGTCAGCAGGATGGAGAGGAACAGCCCCACCAGTGCAAAGAGCATCGCATGGACGATGGCATATTGCCAGATGTCGCGCCGGTCGCCGCCGCGCCTGCGGGCGCGCAGCCCGCCGAAAAGCGCGCCGATGATCAGACCTGCCAGTGCCAGCATGGCGGTTCTCCCTTGCGGTTCAATGGTCTCAGCCCGGGGCCGGGCCGGTGGGAAGGGCCGCCGGAACGGCCTGCGCGGTGGTGACGGTGTCGGGTGCGAGGGCGGCGGCGCTGTCCTCCAGGCCCTGACCCATCCCCTCGACCTGGGTCAGCTGCGCCTGCACCGCCTCGGCGCTGCCGAACCCGTACAGCCCCCAGCCCAGGCTCTTGCGGATCAGCGCCTTGCCGGCATCGGTGCGGCCCAGCAGGATCTCGGCCCGGCCCTGAAGCATCAGCACCGAGGACAGCAGGGCGGCGTTCTGGTAGCGCAGCGCCACCGCGTCGCGGCCCTTCAGCAGCGCCAGCGCCGCCTCCGGATCGCCCGAGGCCAGTGCGAAGACAGCCAGTTGCGTCGCGGTCGTGGCCTCGTGCAGGCGGGTGTCGGGCAGGCTGGCATAAAGCCTGTGGGCGCGGCTCAGGTCGCGCAGCGCGCCCTCGGGGTCGCGGTCCTGTTCCAGCCGGGCGCGGGTGAAATAGGCGAAGGCCATTCGGGTGTCCTGCCAGCCGGCGGCCTCGGCGATCTCGACCGCACGCTGGGCGGCGCGGCGGCGCCCGCTGCTGCTGCTGCCCTCGGCCAGCGCCTCCGAGATCGCCGCGCGCCATTCCGGCGGGCTGGCGGGGGTGTTGCGGGCCGGCAGCCGGTCGCCCTCGGGGTTGAGGCGCGACAGGATCGCGGGCAGGGCGGCGCCGACCTCGTCCCGGGTCATGCCGCTGTGCAATTCGGGGGCGTATGTGACCCGCAGCACCAGCATGTCGAAGCCGGTCAGGATCGAATGGATATTGTCGTCGTTGAAGGTGCTGTCGGGCAGCCGGTAAAGATCGTCGAGTGGCCCGAGCGACTGGGCCAGCTCCTCGTTCAGGCAGTCGCGCAGTTCCTGCGGGGGCTGGTTGGCGGGCACGATGATGGCCAGGTTGCGGCGCTCGTCCAGGCTGGCCCAGTCGGTCAGGCCCTGGCGCTGCGCGGCGCGGTACTGCGAGAGGTCGGCGATGCCGGGCACGACGAAGCAGGCGGCGCCCGGCAGCTGGCGGCGGATCTCGGCCTCGGGGACGGTCTGGATGACGATATTGCCGATCTGTCCGTCGGGCTGCAGGGCGATGTCCAGCCCGGCCTCCCGGCGCAGCCGGTCGATCACCTGCGCCAGGTCATGGCGCAGCGTCGGCGGTTCGGGCCCCTTGAGGGAGATCCGGATCGGCCCTTCGAAGCGGGTGAAGCGGGGCAGGGTGCGTCCCGATTCCAGCTGCATCGTCAGGTCCAGCACATCCCGCGCCAGGTCGATGTTGGAGATCTTCGGGGCCACCGGGCTGACGGCGCCGAACAGCTGCATCGGCGGCAGGGCCAGGTGGTCGGGGTCGGGGGCGACGGGGCGCAGGGCGGTGGCGGGCGGCAGCAGGGGCACCGGAGCCGGTGCCCGGGCACAGCCCGCCAGCAGCAGCCCGGCCAGCAGAAACGCCCGGCCAAAAGGCCGCCGGGCCGCGGCGCGGAGCGGGAAATCCCTGTTGCCACATGGGGTTGCCTTCACGGGCCTGCCTCCTCGGAACCGCGGTCTCGGGCCGCCTTGGATCTTGTGACAGGAGTATCGGCCCGACGGCGGCGGGCCAAGCCCCTTCGTTCAGCGTCCGCGCGGATTGCGTGCCATGAAGGCCAGCCGTTCGAACAGGTGCACGTCCTGTTCGTTCTTCAGCAGCGCCCCGTGCAGCTTTGGCAGCGCGTTGGCGCCGTCGCGCTTCAGGTCCTCGGGGCTCAGGTCCTCGGCCAGCAGCAGCTTCAGCCAGTCCAGCACTTCCGAGGTGGAGGGCTTCTTCTTCAGCCCGGGGGTTTCGCGCAGCTCGTAGAACTGGGTCAGCGCAGCGCTCAGCAGCTCGGCTTTGATGCCGGGGTGATGGGCCGCGACGATGGCGCGCATCGTGTCGATGTCGGGAAAGCGGATGTAGTGGAAGAAGCAGCGGCGCAGGAAGGCGTCGGGCAGCTCCTTCTCGTTGTTGGAGGTGATGATGACGATCGGGCGCTGGCGGGCGCGCACCATCTCTCCGGTCTCGTAGACGTGGAATTCCATACGGTCGAGCTCTTGAAGGAGGTCGTTGGGGAATTCGATGTCGGCCTTGTCGATCTCGTCGATCAGCAGGACGACGCGGCCCTCGGCCTCGAAGGCCTGCCAAAGCTTGCCCTTGCGGATGTAATTGGCGACATCGTGCACGCCTTCCTCGCCCAGCTGGCTGTCGCGCAGCCGCGATACGGCATCGTATTCATAAAGTCCCTGCTGGGCGCGGGTGGTCGACTTGATGGTCCATTCGATCATCGGCAGGTCCAGTGCCTGGGCCACCTGGCGCGCCAGCTCGGTCTTGCCGGTGCCGGGTTCGCCCTTCACCAGGAGGGGGCGCTCCAGGGTGATCGCGGCATTGACCGCTACCGAGAGGTCCTCGGTCGCGATGTAGCTCTGGGTGCCTTCGAAACTGAGGGTCATGGAGTTCTCCGCTGGGGGCGGGACCCGCGCGGGGCCGGTCGCCGGGGACCCCTTGGGGGTAAGTGGCGGCCGCCGGCTTGTCCAGCCCCCTCTCCGTCGCGGGGCGATCCGGCATTAAGCCTCGTTTTTCAGCAGTTTGATTAACAGGACAGTCACCAAATTCATGAAACGTTTAATGACTCCAGTCGCTCTTCCTTCGGTTGTGGTGGGTAGTCCGGATAGCGGTCTGGGGACATTCCGGCCCTTGAAACATTAGGTTTCCGGTGGTGGCCGTCACATCTGCGGGAGAGTGCCCCGTGGTTGAGCATCTGCCCAGCCAGAAGGCAATTCCACATGGCGGAGGCGGTTATTGTGTAGTGACATCGTAAGGGGAACCCGTTAATTCCCACCCTCAGGGGACCCTGCCGCCCGGCAAGGCAAGTGCATGTAGCATGAGCATCCCGGGCCAAGGACTAGTTTGGGAGCCTGTGATGAAAGCAGAAACTTTCCTTGAAGACGATTACCGCCCTGCCGAGGATGAGCCGTTCATGAACGACCGGCAGCTCGAGTACTTCCGCCGCAAGCTTCTCACCTGGAAAGAGGAGATTCTGGAGGACTCGCGCGACACGATCGAGGGCATGAAGGATTCCACCCGCAACATTCCCGACATTGCCGACAGGGCCAGCGAGGAGACCGACCGTGCCCTGGAACTGCGCACCCGGGACCGTCAGCGCAAGCTTGTCGCCAAGATCGATGCCGCACTGCGCCGCATCGACGAGGGGGAATATGGCTATTGTGAAGTGACCGGAGAGCCGATCAGCCTGAAACGGCTGGATGCCCGTCCGATCGCGACCATGAGCCTGGAAGCCCAGGAACGTCACGAACGCCGCGAACGCGTGCACCGGGACGACTGACAGGCCCCTTGGGAGGGAGATCAAACTTTGGCGCGCCGGGGCTTTGCTCCGGCGTTCCTGCTTGCAAAGCGGGCACTTGCAGGTCCATATCTGCGCCACCCGGTTTCGGAGCGGTCGGGGGACCGTGCCGGCGTACCGGGGCGGTCAGGAGTGCCCCTTGGATCTGGAAACATCGAAAATCACCGTCATCGGTGCCGGAATCGGTGGCCTTGCCGCGGCACGTGCCCTGGCGCTGCGCGGCGCCGATGTCACGGTACTGGAACAGGCCGAGGCGATCCGCGAGGTCGGGGCGGGGCTTCAGATCAGCCCGAACGGCGCGGCGGTGCTGCGCGGGCTGGGGCTGGATCCCGCGGCCATCGGCCAGCGCGCCGAGGCGGTCTGCCTGAAGGATCATGCCGGCCAGGGGGTGCTGCGCATGGACCTGGGGCGGCTGGGGCCCGATCAGGGCTATTTCTTCTGTCACCGGGCCGATCTGGTCGATGCCCTGGCGGGGGCGGCACGGTCCGCCGGCGTCAAGATCCGCCTGCTGCAACGGGTGGACGAGGTCCAGACCGGCGCCGAACCGGTGATCCGGATCTGCAATTCCTCGGTCATGCGGCCCGATCTGGTGATCGGCGCCGACGGCCTGCATTCGCGGCTGCGCGCCGCCATCCTGGGCGAGGCGAAGCCGCAGTTCACCGGCCAGGTCGCCTGGCGCGCGGTGCTGCCGGCGGCCCCCGGTGAACGCATTCCCGCCGAGGCGCGCATCTACATGGGGCCCGGTCGCCACCTGGTGACCTACCCGCTGCGCGGCGGGCGGATGCGCAACATCGTCGCGGTGGAAGAGCGCCGCGCCTGGGCCCCCGATTCCTGGTCGCACGAGGATCGTCCCGAAACCCTGCGCGCGGCTTTCGCGGGCTTCTGCCCCGAGGTGCGCGGCCTGCTGGAGCGGGTCGGGACGGTGCACCTTTGGGGATTGCACCGCCACCCGGTGGCGCCGCAATGGGTGCAGGGCCACAGCGCGCTGCTGGGCGATGCGGCCCATCCCACGCTGCCTTTCATGGCGCAGGGTGCCAATCTTGCGTTGGAGGATGCCTGGGTGCTGGCCGCCGAACTGGCTGCGGGCGCAGAGCTGGGCCAGGCGCTGGCGCGCTACCAGGAACGGCGGCGTCCGCGGGTGCAGCGCGCCATCTCGGCCGCCAACCGCAATGCCTGGAAATACCACCTGCGCTTCCCGCCGCTGCGGCTGGCCGCCCATACCCTGCTGCGGGTCGGCGACCGGCTGGCCGCCGATCGCATCCTGCACCAGTTCGACTGGCTCTATGCCGAGGATGTCACCGGCGGCGAAAGGCTCGCCTGATCAGAGGTCGATCTCGGCCCAGAGCGGCACGTGATCCGAGGGTTTCTCGCGGCCGCGAATGCCGGCGTCGATGCCGCAATCGGTAACCAGATCCGCGCATTGCGGGGTCATCAGCATGTGGTCGATGCGGATGCCGTCGTTCTTCTGCCAGGCGCCGGCCTGATAATCCCAGAAGGTATAGTGACCGGGCGCGGCAAAGCGGGTGCGGAAGATTTCCGTGTAGCCAAGGTTCAGGATCCGGCGATAGGCGGCGCGGCTTTCGGGACGGAACAGCGCATCCTCGCGCCATTTCTTCGGGTTCGCCGCGTCCTCTTCCTGGGGGATGATGTTGTAGTCGCCCAGGAAGACCGCCGGTTCCTCCTCGGCCATCAGTTCCTCGGCGCGCGCCTTAAGGCGTTCCATCCAGGCCAGCTTGTAGGCGTACTTGCCGCCCTCGACCGGGCGGCCCGCCTCATCCAGCTCCACCGGGTTGCCGTTCGGCAGGTAGAGGCCGCAGATGCGCAGCGCGTTCTTCGCGCCGATCACCGTCGCCTCGATGTAGCGCGCCTGTTCGTCGCTTTCGTCCCCGGGCAGCCCGCGCGAGATGTCCTCCAGCGGCAGTTTCGACAGGATCGCCACGCCGTTGAAGCTTTTTTGCCCGTGGGTCTCCACCTGGTAACCCTTCTCCTCGAAAAGCTCGCGCGGGAAGGCCTCGTCGACCGACTTGATTTCCTGCAGGACGGCGACATCGGGCTGGGCTTCATCCAGCCAGTCCGAGAGCGCATTCACCCGGGCCTTGATACCGTTGATGTTGAAGGTCGCGATCTTCATGCGGGGGCCCCTTGCGCTGCTGCTGCCGTCAGGGCCCCATTCACACCGGGGCAGGGGGTGGGCGCAAGGGCTTCCTTGGCGACCCGCTGCGACGCGGGCGGAGGAAACGGGACGCAACTCGTCAAAACTCGGGACCTGCGAAACACACCACTGGTGACCACCGCCCCGTTTCCGTATGGAACAACGCAGGGAATGCGCCGGAGTTTCACCGCGATGCGAAAATAGTGCGGGGCGGTTCGGCAAGGGCGATCTTGTTGAAACCGCCCCGCAGGACCCCCGGTAATGGCCCGGCCATCCCTTCGCTCGGGCCTAGCGGCTGGGATAGCGGGCCTGGAGGTCGGCCAGCACCGCAGCCAGGGGCAGATCCCCGGCGACATAGGCATTCAGCGCGGCAATCGTTTCCTGATCTGGAACAATGCCCGCCAGCCGCTGATGCGCCAGCGCCTCGTCCACGAGGCGCTGGCGATGAAGGCGGTCGGACTCGCTCACATCGAGAAGGAGGTGCCGCAGCCGCAGGACGACGTGGCGTTGGGGTTCTCGATGACGAAGCGGGCGCCGATCAGCTCTTCGGTGAAGTCGATGGTGGCGCCGGCCAGGAAGGGCAGGGACACGCTGTCCACGACGACCTTCTGGCCCTGGCCTTCAAGGACCAGGTCGTCCTCGGACACGTCGTCAAGGCGGATGTCGTACTGGAACCCCGAGCAGCCGCCGCCCTCGACGGCGACGCGCAGGGCCTTTTCGCCTGCGTCAATCTCGGCAAGGCGGGCGAAGGCGCGGTCGGTTACGATGGGGGGCAGGTTCATGAATTTCTCCTGACATTTTGCATGTCGTCTTCCCGCAATATATGGATTGTGGAAAAAAGCGACAAGAAGCCGAAGGGACACCCATGATGAGAGCCATTTATGCCTCCGACCCCGCGCAATCGCGCGGCCGTCTCTACCCGGAAGAGGAAAGCGCATTCCGCTCCTGTTTTCAAAGGGATCGCGACCGCATCATCCATGCCTCGGCGTTCCGGCGCCTGAAACATAAAACCCAGGTTTTCATTGAGCACGAGGGTGACTATTTCCGCACCCGCCTGACCCATTCCATCGAGGTCGGCCAGGTGGCGCGCACGATTGCCGGCGCGCTTGGTCTGAATCAGGAACTGACCGAGGCCGTGGCGCTGGCCCATGACCTGGGACACCCGCCCTTCGGCCATACCGGCGAAGACGCGCTGCATGAACTCATGGCGCCCTATGGCGGGTTCGACCACAATGCCCAGGCGATCCGCATCGTCACATCGCTGGAACGGACCTATGCCGAATGGGACGGGCTGAACCTGACCTGGGAGACGCTGGAGGGTATCGCCAAGCACAATGGCCCGGTCACCGGGCGCATCCCCTATGCCCTGGCCGATTACAATGCCCACCACGATCTGGAGCTGTCGACCCACGCCAGCGCCGAGGCGCAGGTTGCGGCGCTGTCGGATGACATCGCCTATAACAACCACGATCTGCATGACGGGCTGCGCGCCGAGCTGTTCTCGACCGATGAGCTGTCGGAGCTGCCGATCCTCCAGGATTGTTTCGCGGAAGTGGACGGTCTTTACCCCGGGCTGAACTACTACCGTCGCCGGCACGAGGCGCTGCGGCGCTTCTTCGGCGTGCTGGTCAGCGACGTGATCGACGTCAGCCAGGCCAACCTGAAGGCGCTGAACCCGCAAAGCGTCACCGATGTGCGCAATGCCGGACGCATGATGGTGCAGTTCTCGCCGATGGTCTGGGCCGATCTGAAGGTGATCCGGGAATTCCTGTTCCACCGCATGTACCGCGCCCCCGAGGTCGTCACCATGCGCAAGAAGGTCACCGACATCGTGAAGGAACTGTTCCCGCTGTTCATGGAACATCCCGACCGGCTGCCGAAGCAATGGCGCAAGGACGTGGAGGAAGTCGGCGATGATGAGCTGAAGCTGGCGCGGATCGTCTGCGACTACATCAGCGGCATGACCGACCGCTTCGCCATCGTGGAACATGCCCGCCTGACGGGCCGCGATCCGGAGCCCGGGCTGCGCGCCTCGGGTCCGGGGCACATCCGCTATGCCGACCGCGTGGAGGAACACGAGCACGAGCACGGGATGTGATCGGGCTTCGCAAAATCCACCATGTCGCGGTGATCTGCAGCGATTATCCGGTCTCGAAGGCCTTCTACACGAAGGTCCTCGGGCTGGAGGTGCTGGCTGAAAACTTCCGGGCGGCGCGGGACAGCTGGAAGCTGGACCTGGCGCTGCCCGATGGCGGCCAGATCGAGCTGTTCAGCTTTCCCGGCGCACCGCCGCGCCTGTCGCACCCCGAGGCACAGGGGCTGCGGCACCTCTGCTTCGCCGTGGCCGACGTGGCGGCGGCAAAGCAGGTGCTGGAGGGGCAGGGGATCGCCGTGGAGGAGATCCGCACCGATGAATACACCGGGCGGCGCTTCACCTTCTTCGCCGATCCCGACGGCCTGCCGCTGGAGCTTTACGAGGGCTAGGCCCTCAGCCCTTGGGGCGGGCGGCCTTTTCGGCGATGCCCGAGGTGCCCTCGCGCGCTTCCAGAACGTCCATCACCGCCGAGAGCGGCACGTCGCGCGCCGCCAGCATGACCAGCATGTGATAAAGCGCATCGGCGCATTCCGAGGCCAGCTTCTCGGGGTCGTTGCGCACGGCCTCGATGATCGCCTCGACGGCCTCCTCGCCGAATTTCTCGGCGCATTTCTCGGGGCCCTTGGACAGCAGCTTGGCGGTCCAGGAACTGTCCGGGGACGCGCCCTTGCGGCTTTCGATCGTCGCATAGAGACGGGAGAGGGTATCGCTCATTGCAGCCTCATGGGGATGCCCGCGGCGGCCATGTGTTCCTTGGCCTCGCGGATGGTGTAATCGCCGAAGTGGAAGATCGAGGCCGCCAGCACCGCCGAGGCGCCGCCCTCCGTCACCCCTTCGACCAGGTGATCCAGGTTGCCGACCCCGCCCGAGGCGATGACCGGCACTTCGACCGCATCGGAAATCGCCCGCGTCAGCGGCAGGTTGAAGCCCGCGCGCGTGCCGTCGCGGTCCATCGAGGTCAGCAGGATTTCCCCGGCGCCCTTGGCGGCGACCAGACGCGCGAATTCCACGGCGTCGATGCCGGTGGGCTTGCGCCCGCCATGGGTGAAGATCTCCCATTTGCCCGGCGCGACGGTCTTGGCGTCGATGGCGCAGACGATGCACTGGCTGCCGAAATGATCCGCGGCGCGCGCGATCACGTCCGGATCGGCCACGGCGGCCGAGTTGAACGACACCTTGTCGGCGCCCGCCAGCAGCAGGTTGCGCACGTCCTGCACGGTACGCACGCCCCCGCCCACGGTCAGCGGGATGTAGCATTGCTCGGCCGTGCGGGTCACCACGTCGAACATGGTGCCGCGGTTTTCATGGGTGGCATGGATGTCGAGGAAGCACAGCTCGTCGGCGCCGGCGGCGTCATAGGCGCGGGCGGCATCGACGGGATCGCCGGCATCGCGCAGATCGACGAAGTTGACGCCCTTGACCACGCGGCCATCGGCCACGTCGAGGCAGGGGATAATGCGGGTCTTCAGCATGGGCGGCCTCCGGAAAACGGTATGGCCTTCCCTTAAGAGGCCCCGCGCCCGGATGCAACGTGCGACGGGCCCCGGGCGATGCGGCGCAGGCTGTCCTTCACGATCAGCACGTGGAAGGGCATCACCAGCGCCAGATAGGCGCGCCCGTAGCGGTTGTGGGGATGCATCCAGGTCGACAGGTAGATGCGGCCCGCCTGCGACAGCACGGTGATGCGGAAATTCAGGTGACTGTCGTCAAAGCCCAGAAGCACCTCCTGCGGGGTGTCCTTCAGGATCGGGAACAGGCCGAAGCTGGGGCCTGCGGGCGCTTCGGTGCGCAGGCCGAAGGGGGCAACCAGCGCATTGCGCAACCGCAGCAGCGCCATGGCCCAGCCCGGCATCGCGAGGCCGAGGCGCATCGCCTCGGGCGCCGGCATGTCCGAGACGGCGGCATAGCAGTCGAGGAAATCGCCCCTGCGGGTCAGATCATGGACCGCAGCCCAGGCGGGCAGGGCTGCGGTGAAGATGCGGGGCATGGCGACCTCCCGAAGCGGCATGGCGCATCCTTGCGCAATCGCGCGGGCTGGCCATGCGACCCGGGGTCACACCCGGGATCAGCCCTTCAGGACCGAGAGCGCCTCTTTCAGGTCGATCGCCCCGTCATAAAGCGCCCGGCCCGAGATCGCGCCGTTGAGCGGTGCGCCGCAGTCCTTCAGAGCCTTCAGATCGGCAACCGAGGACACCCCGCCCGAGGCGATCACCGGGATCGAGACGGCATTGGCCAGATCCGCCGTTGCCTCGACATTGGGGCCCTGCATGGCGCCGTCGCGGTTGATGTCGGTGTAGATGATCGCGGCAACGCCCGCGTCCTCGAAGCTGCGCGCTAGGTCGGTGACCATGACGTCGGTCTCGGTCGCCCAGCCCTTGGTGGCGACGCGGCCGTTGCGGGCGTCGATGCCGACGGCGACCTTGCCGGGGAAGGCCCTTGCCGCCTCGCGCACCAGCGCGGGGTTCTCGACCGCGACGGTGCCCAGGATGACGCGCGCCAGGCCCTTCGACAGCCAGGTCTCGATCGTCTTCATGTCGCGGATGCCGCCGCCCAGCTGGGCGGGCACCTTGGTGCGCTTCAGGATTTCCTCGACCGGGGCGGCGTTCACGGGGGCACCGGCGAAGGCGCCGTTCAGGTCCACCAGGTGCAGCCATTCGCAGCCCGCCTCGACGAATTCCATGGCCTGCGCCGCCGGGTCGTCGTTGAAGACCGTGGCCTTCTCCATGTCGCCCTTGAACAGGCGCACGGCCTGGCCGTCCTTGAGGTCGATGGCGGGGTAGAGGATCATCGGATTTCCTTTCACGAGAACCGGGCGGGGATGGGCGGGCTTTTGCACGCATGGGCCGGGAATGCAATCTCCTGCCGGTGTTCGACCGGCCAGACAGGTGATGCGGTGCCGTTTCGGTGCTAGGCTGGTGTCCGAACGGGACGGGAGGCAAGGATGTTCCGACGGGCAGGACAGGCGGCGCTGATGCTGGGGGCAATGCTTCTGGCGGCGCCGGTCGCGGCGCAGGCGCCATACGAGGATCCGCTGGTGGGGATGTGGTTGTCGCCGCCCGCGCCGAACGGAATGCGGGGACGGGTGATGATCCAGCCCTGCGGCCCGGCCTATTGCGGCACGGTGGCGGCGCTGCTGGATCCGCAGGGGCGCGTGGTGCCCAGCGACGCCGTGGGCACGCGCATCGCCTGGGGGATGCAGCCGACGGCCCCGGCCTATTACAGCGGGATGGTCTGGGTGCCGGGGATCGACCAGACGGTTTCGGCCGAGATGCTGCTTCAGGGGGATGTGTTGCAGGTGCAGGGCTGCGTGAACCCGATGCTGTGCGACCTGCAGGTCTGGCGGCGCCTGCGCTGAGGCACCGCCAAAGGGGGGTTACGGCTTCCAGGTCAGGAAGTTGGCGATCAGCCGCAGGCCGGTGGCCTGGCTTTTCTCGGGGTGGAACTGGGTGCCGATCATGGTGTCGCGCCCGACGATGGCGGTCACCGGATGGCCGTAGTCCACATGGGCCAGCAGCTGCGACGGGGTCGCCACCTGCATGTGGTAGGAGTGCACGAAATAGGCGTGCTGCCCGGTCTCGATCCCCGCCAGCACCGGGTGCGGCGTGTCGATCACCAGGTCGTTCCAGCCCATGTGCGGCACCTTGAAGGACGGGTCCGCCGGGGTGATCCGGTGGACTTCTCCGTCGATCCAGCCCAGGCCCGGGGTCTCTTCATATTCGAAGCCGGTCTTCGCCATCAGCTGCATGCCGACGCAGATGCCGAGGAAGGGGCGGCCACGGACTTCGACGGCCTCGCTCAGCGCTTCCAGGACAGAGCCTTCGCCCGCCCCGGCCAGCGCCTGGCGGCAGGCCGGGAAGGCGCCGTCGCCCGGCAGCACGATGCGGTCGGCACGCGCCACGTCCTCGGCCTTGGACGAAACGATCACCTCGCCGGCGTCGACCTCCTGCGCCATGCGCTGGAAGGCCTTGGCGGCAGAGTGCAGGTTGCCGCTCTCGTAATCGATGAGGACGGTCAGCATCGGGGCCTCCTTTCGGGCGCTCTCAGAGCGCACCCTTGGTGGACGGAATGGCATCGGCCTTGCGCGGATCGGTTTCCACGGCGTTGCGCAGGGCGCGCGCGACAGCCTTGAAGGCGGCCTCGGCGATGTGGTGCGAATTGATCCCGTGCAGCTTGTCGACATGCAGGGTGATCCCGCCATGGGTCGAGAAGGCCTGGAAGAATTCACGCACCAGCTCGGTGTCGAAGGTGCCGATCTTCTGGGTGGGGAAATCGACGTTCCAGACCAGGAAGGGCCGCGCCGAAAGGTCGAGCGCGGCGCGCACCAGGCTGTCGTCCATCGCCAGGTGGCAATCGCCGTAGCGGCGGATGCCGCGCTTGTCGCCAAGCGCCTTTGTCAGCGCCTGGCCAAGCGCAATGCCCACGTCCTCGACCGTGTGGTGGTCGTCAATATGCAGGTCGCCCTTGCAGGTCACCGTGATGTCGATCAGCGAATGGCGCGCCAGCTGGTCCAGCATGTGGTCGAAGAAGCCGACGCCGGTGCGGCAGTCGTAGCTGCCGGTGCCGTCAAGCTCGATGGCCACGTTGATGTCGGTCTCGGCCGTGGTCCGGGTGATCTGGGCGCTGCGCATGTCTGCCTCCGATGCGGGATGCCGGGCTTATAGGCCGGAGGCGGTCCGAGGCCAAGGGGCGGTGGCGGTGCGGGGGCGTGCCGTGGCGGGCGTGTCGCAGGGGGCGGCCTGGCGGGGGGCGCCGCCTGGGAAGCTATACTGTGCCGGAAGGTATTGGCCCGGAAGGTATTGGCCCGGAAGGTATTGGCCCGGAAGCTTTTGGCCCGGAAAGTACTGGCCCGGAAGATGCCGGCCCGGGACCGCACCGGAACGGTCGGTTCGGGGGGCGGCGCAGGTCAGTTGATCCGCGGCGTCGCGTGGCCGGGCAGGGTGAACACCAGAGTGGCGCCCCGGGCATCGCCGCCATCCAGCACCTCGATCTCTCCGCCCAGGCGCTGGACGATCTTGCGGGCAATGGTCAGCCCCATGCCCGAGCCCTCGCAGTCGTCGCGCGGGCGCAGGGTCCGCAGCGGGATGAACACCGCCTCGCGCAAGCGCGCGGGGATTCCCGGCCCGTCATCGGCAAAGACCACCCGGCGCCGCGGCCCGGCGCCGCTGACGGTCACGCTGATCTGGCCATGGGCGCGGTCGTGATGCTTGAGACTGTTGGAGAGCAGCGCCGCGAAAAGCTGGGTCAGCTCGTTCGCGGGGCCGGTCAGGACGCCGTCGCCATGCAGTGCCAGGGTGAACCCGTCGGGCAGGGGCACCCGCTGTTCGGCAGCCTCCAGCAGGGCGGCGACGGGGTGATCCTCTGGCGGATCGGCCATCCGCCCGATGCGGGAATAGTCGCGCAGGTCCAGCAGCATCCGGTTGCAGCGCTTCGCCTGGGTCTTGAGCATGTCGAGATGCCCCTCGACCAGGGCGCGGCGTTCTGCCGGCAGCGGGCCCATATCCTCCCTGATCCAGTCGGGGATGGTGTCGAAGGCGCGGAATCCGGCGCGCAGGTCATGGGTGACGATGTAGAGGAATTCCTCCAGCGCGCTGTCCGGGCTGGACGGCGTGGGCGGCGGGCTGTCGGTGGGAAGATCGGGCATCGGCATGGCGGCAGGCTGACCCGGAAACGGTGAACAGGGGTTTTACGACAGCGGGCGGCGCTGCGGGAAAGCAGCTAAAATGCGGAGCGTTTCGAAAGAGCTTGTTAAGGAGCTGGCAAGGCTCGGGGCGGATCCTTTGCCTCGGCATGCATGTCGCAGCGCATGTCCGTTCACAGGAGGATGGCAGATGGATGTGCAAACCGAACCGGTTCCCAAGGGCGAGCAGCCGGTGCGCTTTCCCGATGTCGCGCCCCGGGCCGAGGAACCGGAGGCGACGACGATCGAGGTTCTGGTACTGGACGACAGCCGCTTCGACGCCATGACCCTGCAACGGGAATGCCGGTCGGTCGATCTGCCGGTGCGGGTGACGATCGCCGCCGACATGACGGAGTTCCGTCGTGCCCTGGAAGAGCGGCATTATCACCTGGTCTTCATCGACTACCTGCTGCCCGACGGCGACGGGCTTGCGGCGCAGCATCTGTTGCGTTCGGTCGGGCGCAGCGCGGATTCGCCGGTGGTGATGATCAGCGGCGAGGCGCGGCTGGACGTTGCGGTGCAGGCCATGAAGGATGGCTGCATCGACTACAAGGCCAAGGACGAGCTGAACCGCGACATGCTGAAATCGCTGATCCTGCGGGCGCTGGAAGCCGGGGGGCGGGTGGCTCAGGCCAACCTGGAGGCCGCGCTGGAAGCGCATCGGCGCGAGATCGTCGAGACCATGCGCGACCTGCTGCGCGAAGAGCTGAACCGGCTGATGCCGGAGGGCGCCCAGGGACGGGATGGCGTGAAGGAGATGCTGCAGCGGCACGGGCTGATCCCCGAGGAGGAGGAGCGGGACTGGAGCGACCTTCTGGACGATGCCGACCGGACCTTCGTCTTCTACAAGCATTGAGGGCTGGAGAGCCGCGTCCTGTGCCGGCAAGGGCTGGGGCCGACCTGAACCTGGGGGCCGGGATTGAGGATTGGGCGCGTTCGGGCCCTGTGACGCCGGGCGGAAAGCGTGGCTGGGGGGGCTCTGCCCCCGTCTCCTGCGGAGACTCCCCCGACATATTTGGGGAAAGATGAAACAGTCCCGCGGCGGCTCTGGTTCGGTTCCGGGCTGGGCCGGTTCCCGGGCGTCTGCGGAGTGCCCGGGGATAAGTGTCTTGGGGAAAGGGCCAACCGTCCCGCCGAAAGGATCCGGAGGTGTATCGAGCGGCTTGGCCATGGACGTCCTTGGACCGCCCGTGGCGGTTCCGAACCGCCCCCCCCCCCGGGCGGTTTTCTGTTTGGGACAGGTCCGCAGGAGAGGTGGTGGCAGTCTGGGAAGAGCGGCGGCCCTAGAGCGCGCCGCTGGCCCGGTAGGTTTCCAGAATCTCGGCAATGGCGGCGTCGTCCAGCGGCTTGGTGAAGAAATGCTGCACGATGCCAAGGGCCGAAGAGCGCTCGATGTCGCGTTCGTTGTCTGAGGAGGAGAAGACCGCGACGACCTGGTTGCGGGCGCCTGTGCCGGGATCGCCGGCCAGCCGCAGGCGCAGCGCCTCCAGGGTCTCGAACCCTGAAAGCTCGGGCATGTTGATATCCATCAGGATCAGCGGCGGCGGGGCTTCGGCATCCGTCCCGGCGAAGTAGAGATCAAGGAATTCCGACCCGCCGGGGGCTTCCTGGACCGGCCCGAAGAGGCCGGTCTTCGACAGCCGGCGGCGGGCGATGTAGCGGTCCGACTCCACGTCGTCCACGATGTAGGTAGGGATCAAGACAGGACCTCCATGTCATCAAAGCTCAGGATCACGTCGGTTCCCGACGGGCTGCTGGAGAGGCTGACCAGGCCGCCAAGGCGCCGGACATGTTTCATGACCAGCGACAGGCCCAGACCGTGCCCCTCGCTGCGGGCGGAGCGGCGGAACATTTCGAAGACCCGGGGCTGTTCGGTGTCGGGAATGCCCAGGCCATTGTCGCTGACGCAGATCGAGACCTTGCGGGCGCGGGTGCGGATCCGGACCGCCACCCAGGGCGCATCGCGCTCCGGATCATGGAAACGCAGCGCATTGCTGAGCAGGTTCTCGATTGCGGTCAGCAGGGTGCGTCGCTCGGTCATCAGGGCGACCGGCCCGTCGCAGTCGATCACGAAGCCCGGCGCATCGGCGCGATCCCGGGTCAGCCGGGACCAGGCGCCGGCCACGGCCTCGTCCAGCTCCATCCGTTCGACCGGGACCTCCTGCATCCCGGCGCGGGCCAGGGTCAGCACGGCCTCGACCTTGTGGATGTTGCGCTGGCTGGTCTCCAGCGCGGCGTGGATGTTGCGGCGGCATTCGGCGGTGTCGCCGGCCTCCAGGTCCTCCAGGCAGAGATCCAGCAGCCCGCTGATCGTGGCCAGCGGCGCCCGCAGGTCGTGGCTGGCGGAATAGGCGAACTGGGTCAGCTCCTCGTTCAGGGCGGCCAGCCCGTCGGCGCGGGATTTCAGCTCCTGCTGGTAGGAAAATGTCTCGCTCAGGTCGTAGATCGTCGCCACCACGCGCTGGCCGCTTTCGGTCTCGACCGGGCGCAGGGCGATGTTGACCGGGCGTTCCACCCCGTCGAGCCCGACCACCTTCAGCGGCCGGTTCATCGCCATGGCCCGCGGGCTGGAGGCGATGTGGTAATTGGCCCGGTGCACCCGGTGCGCCGCGTGCAGATCGGGAGGCAGGAAGTGATCGACGCTGTGCTCCAGCAGCGCCTCCTCGGGACCGCCGAGCAGGGTGCAGGCGGCGGCATTCACCAGGCGGATTCTCCCGGTCTCGTCCACCAGGATCATCGCGGTGGCGGCGGCGTTCAGCACGTCGCGCAGCCGCCGCTCTGCGCGCCGGCGGGCCGATGTGTCGAGGAAGGCGGTGAAGGTCAGCGCCCGCTGGTCCACCTGCACCGGGTTCAGCAGCACCTCCACCGGCAGCAGGGCGCCATCCCGGCGGCGCACCGACACCTCTGCGCCGCCGTTCATGCTGCGCCGGCGCGGCAGCTGGTGGAAGGCCTGCATCAGGGCGGCGTGCCCCTCGCGCTGGGGTTCGGGGATCAGCGCGGTGACGGACAGGCCGGACAGGCCGCTTTCGTCGTAGCCCAGCATCCGTTCCAGCAGCGGGTTGGCGGCCAGGATCAGCCCCTCGGGGTCGCACAGCAGCGCCGGCATCGGGCAGAGTGCCACGGCCAGGCAGTACTGGCCGAGGTCCCCGCCAGGGAAAGAGCCCGGCAGGGCGCCGGGATCCGGACCGGCGGTGGTGTCTAATCGCATCGGGAACCTCCTTCGGAAAAGCGACGGCTGGGGGCTGTTCTGCCCCGGCTGTATCTCTTCCCTCGTGGCGCCGCGCTTTGCGGATCGGGCCGTTCGGATGGACAGCGGTCAGGCTTGGAAAATAGGAAGGACCTGTTGCCGTTGTCTTAAGACGCACCGGTCTCCGGATCGGCCCGCGTCACAAAACTTTCGCGCCTCCGATACATTTTCGTCGGCAGCCCCGCCTATCCCCCGCTCAGAAGCGAAGGGATGAGACGTGCTGCGCATCGAGCAACTGACCAAGACATTCGGCCGCAACACCGCGGTGGACCGGGCCACGCTGCAGGTGGAGCGCCCGATGATGATCGGCGTCATCGGACGCTCGGGCGCGGGCAAGTCGACGCTGCTGCGGATGCTGAACCGGCTGGAGGAGGCCAGCAGCGGCACGATCCATTTCGAGGGCCGGCAGGTCTCCGGGCTGGAGGGGCGGGCGAAGCGGGCCTGGCAGGCCGACTGCGCGATGATCTTCCAGCAGTTCAACCTGGTGCCGCGGATGGACGTGGTTTCGAACGTGCTGCACGGCACGCTGAACCGGCGCTCGACGCTGGCCTCGCTGTTCAACCTCTATCCGCAGGCCGACATCTACCGCGCCATCGACATCCTCGAACGTCTCGGCATTGCCGAACATGCGCCCAAGCGCGCCGAGGCGCTTTCGGGCGGCCAGCAGCAGCGCGTTGCCATCGCCCGCGCGCTGATGCAGGACCCGAAGATCATCCTGGCGGATGAGCCCATCGCCTCTCTCGATCCGATGAACGCGCAGGTGGTCATGCAGACCCTGCGCCGCATCCACGAGGAAGACGGTCGCATGGTCATCGCCAACCTGCACACGCTGGATACCGCGCGGCGCTACTGCGACCGGGTGGTGGGGATGCGCGACGGGCGCATCGTCTTCGACGGCACCCCCGCCCAGCTGACCCTTCAGATCGCGCGCGAGATCTACGGCGCGGATGCAAGTTTCTCGGAAGAGGCCACCTCGACCGAGATCGCGGCGCTTGAGCGGGGCACCGGACGCCCCGTTCCCGCCTGAGCCTGTTTCACAGCGCCCCGGGGGAGCAAACGCGGGGCCATTTCGGGAGCTGACACCATGAAGAAACTGATCGCGGCCGCCCTGGCCACCACCGCCCTTGCCGGCGCCGCCAGCGCCGCCGACATCCAGGAATTCCGCATCGGGATCCTGGGCGGCGAGAACGCTCAGGACCGCATCGCCAACAACCAGTGCCTCGTCGATTACACCGAGAAGGCCCTGGGCGTGCCGGTGAAGGTCTTCACCCCCGCCGATTACGACGGCGTCATCCAGGGCCTGCTGGGCGGCACCATCGACATGGCCGTCCTCGGCGCCTCGGGCTTTGCCAAGATCTACCTGGAAGACCCGAATGCCGTGACCCCGGTGCTGACCACGGAAAACCCCGATGGGTCCACCGGCTACTACTCCATCGGCTTTGCCCGCAAGGACAGCGGCGTGAAATCCCTGATGGACCTCAAGGGCAAGGAATTCGGCTTTGGCGATCCGAACTCGACCTCGGGCTACCTGATCCCCTCGATCGAGATCCCCGAAGTGACCGGCCATTCGATGCAGGACGGCGATTTCTTCGGCAAGGTCGTCTTCACCGGCGGGCATGAGCAGACCATTGTCGCGGTCAACAACGGCGATGTGGATGCGGGCGTCACCTGGGCCGACGGCATGGGCAACTGGGAAGACGGCTACAACAACGGCGCGCTGCGCAAGGCCGTGGACGCGGGCCTTGTGGACATGAACGACCTGGTCGAGATCTGGCGCTCCAAGCTGATCCCGAACGGCCCCGTGGTGCTGCGCAACGCGCTGCCCGAGGACGTGCGCGCCAAGATGACCGACATGATGGACAATCTCTACGAGACCGATGCGGATTGCGCCTACGGCGTTGTCGGCGGCGAGAGCAAGGGTTTCACCCCGATCACGCTCGATGCCTACACCTCGATCATCGCCGCACGCAAATCGAAGATCGGCAGCTGATCCTGTCCTGACACCCCGGGGCGGCCCTTCGCAAGGCCGCCCCGTTCCGTTCCGCCGAAGCGAGATCCGATGACCCAGGACTTTCCCCAAAGCGCCCTGCTGCACGCCGATTACATGGCGATGCTGCGCCGCAAGAGGCTTTACTCCGCGCTGATGCTGGCGCTTTTCGTGGCGCTGATGGCCTCGGGCTTCGTCGTGGTGGATGAACGCAACGCCGGCGGTTTCTGGGGCGGGCTGCACCGGCTCTTCGATTTCCCGGCCTCTGTCCTGTCGGAGGCCTGGGAAAAGCGCGCCGCCCTGCCGGGCCATATCGTCGAATATTTCCCGACCCTGCTGGAAACGGTGAACATCGCCGCCGTCTCGACGCTGTTCGGGGCGATCCTGGGCACGCTGCTGTCGATGTTGGCGACCCAGGGGCTGGCGCCCTGGCCGCGCCTCATTCCGCTGTTCCGCCGGATCATGGACGTGATGCGCGCGGTCCCCGAGATCGTCATCGCGCTGATCCTGATCTTCGTTCTGGGCGGCGGCCCGGTGCCGGCGATGATCGCCATCGCCTTCCACACCGTCGGAGCCCTGGGCAAGCTCTTCTCCGAGGTGAATGAGAACGCCTCCCTGAAGCCGGTCGAGGGGCTGACCTCGGTCGGGGCCAGCTGGGGGCAGCGCATGGTGCTGGGGGTGATGCCGCAGGTGGCACCCAACTACCTCAGCTACGCGCTGATCCGGTTCGAGATCAACATCCGCGCCTCTGCCATCCTGGGCTTCGTCGGTGCCGGCGGCATCGGCTACGAGCTGAAGAATGCGATTTCCTGGGGGCAGGGGCGGTTCGATGCGGCGGCGGCGATCTTCCTGATGCTGTTCCTGACCATCGTCGCGGTGGACCAGCTGTCGGGCTGGCTGCGCGACCTGCTGACCCATGGCCGCCAACGGGGGATCTTCGCATGACGCTTGCCACCACCAACCCCGATCTGCGCGGCCAGGCCCGCCGCCTGTTGCGCCGCAAGCAGGCCCAGGCCTTTGGCCTGCCGCTGCTGGTGCTGGCCTACCTGGCCTATGCGCTGTTCGCCTTCGACATTCCCGGCCTGCTGCGCAGCGCCAGCCCCGAAAACGGCGCCACCCTGGTGCGCGACATCTACAGCTACAAGACCCATGCCACCCGCGACAACCGCAGCGGCGCCGTCACCTTCGCCATCGAGGGAGAGCGCAAGGGCCAGTACCCGGAAGGCCAGCACCCCGACTGGGTGGCCCAGAGCGACGGCGTGACGACGATCACCCTGCGCCGGGGCGAAACTGTCCGCTACTTCCCCGATCACGTGGAGGTCGCGCTGCCCGACTACGGCACCATCCGCGCCACCCCCGGCAGCGGCGGCGTTCAGGCGACCTTCCCCGAAGGCGCGCGACCCGACTGGATCAATGCCTCCCGCAACCGGGTGACGATCAATGCCCCCGGCGGCAAGATCACGATCACCCGCAACCGCACCGAGGTGTTCCGCTATTCCCTGGGCTGGGAGCTGTTCTTCTTCACCCTCGACAGCCCCTATCACGGCATGGGTCCGGCGCAGCTGCTGTCCCATGCGCTGAACGGCGAAGCGCCGCAGATCTGGCACGACTTCTGGCACAATGCCATGTGGCGCCACGCCGATGTCGCCTGGGCGCTCTGCGAGACGGTGATGATGGCCTTCCTCGGCACCTTCGGCGCGGCCCTCGTGGCGCTGCCGCTGGCCTTCCTTGCGGCGCGCAACTTCACGCCGCTGGTGCTGGTGCGCCAGTTTTTCCGCCGCCTCTTCGATCTCTGCCGCGGGGTGGATGCGCTGATCTGGACCATCGTTCTGGCCCGCGCCTTCGGCCCCGGTCCGCTGACCGGGGCGCTGGCGATCCTGCTGACCGACACCGGCTCCTTCGGCAAGCTGTTCTCCGAGGCGCTGGAAAACGTCGACGGCAAGCAGATCGAGGGGATCCGCTCCACGGGCGCCAACCCGGTGCAGCGCTACCGCTTCGGGGTGCTGCCCCAGGTGATCCCGGTGCTGCTCAGCCAGGTGCTCTACTTCTTCGAAAGCAACACCCGCAGCGCCACGGTGATCGGCGCGATCACCGGCGGCGGCATCGGCCTGCTGCTAACCCAGGCGATGATCACGACCAAGGACTGGGAAGAGGTGACCTACTACATCACCCTGGTGATCCTGACGGTCTTCGCCATGGACAGCCTTTCGGGCTGGCTGCGCCGCAAGCTCATCAAGGGCGCCCCTGCCGCCCCCTGAGCGCACGGCCTGCCATTTTCTTGTTCAAAATACCTCCGCCGGAGGCGTCGAAACAGCTGTCACAGGAAAGCCCGCTCATGCCCCGCCTGACCGCCGAAGCCCCGTTCCTGCATCCCGGGGTTTCCCTCACCGGCGCGCGCTTCGGCGCCTATTGCGAGGTCGGAGAGGGCAGCCGGATCAGCCATTCCGCGCTGGACGACTACAGCTATTGCGACCGCTATGCCGATATCGCCAATGCAGAGATCGGAAAGTTCGCCAATATCGCCGCCTTCACCCGGATCGGCGCCACGGATCACCCGCTGGAGACTGCCGCCTGCCATCATTTCCTCTACCGCTCGGCCGATTACTGGGACGATGCGCAGGAGGATGCCGCCTTCTTCGCGCATCGGCGGTCGCGGCGCGCGGTGATCGGCCATGACTGCTGGATCGGTCACGGCGCGATGGTGAAGCCGGGGGTGCGCCTCGGCCATGGCGCGGTGGTGGCCGCCGGGGCGGTGGTGACGAAGGATGTCGCGCCCTACGTGATCGTCGCGGGCACGCCGGTGCGGGTGCTGCGCCGCCGCCAGCCCGAAGTGATTGCCGAACGGCTGATCGCGCTTGGCTGGTGGGACTGGGATCATGCCCGGCTGCGCGCGGCACTGGAGGATTTCCGGGCGCTTTCGGCGCCGGCCTTCCTGGAGCGCTACGAGGGCGCGGATGGCTGAGGGAGTGGATGGCTGAGCGTGCGGGGGCGCTGCCCCCGTCAGCCTGCGGCTGACTCCCCCGAGGTATTTGGAACAAGAAAATGAGGGGTCGGGCTATTCGGCGGCCAGCCGGACCTCCGGCGTCGCGGCGAGGAAGCGGGCGGCGACGGGGCCCGTCATGTGGGCGATGCGTCCGGCGCTGATCGTGGCCTCGATGCGGCGGGTTGCGGCATCGAGGATCACCAGATCGGCGCGCAGCCCGGGCGCGATGTGCCCGCGATCGGTGAGCGACAGGATCTGGGCCGGGCGGGTCGAGATCATCTCCCAGGCGCGGGCCAGGGGCAGCAGGCCGTCATCGGCCAGCCGGAAGGCGGCGGCGGCCAGGGCGGGGTAGTGGTAATCCGAGACCAGCGCATCGCAGAGGCCGGCGCGGATCAGCTCTGCCGCGGCAATGTTGCCCGATTGCGAGCCGCCGCGCACCACGTTGGGGGCACCCATCAGGATCGGGTCTCCGACCGCATGGGCAAGGGCGGCTGCCGGGCGGGCGGTGGGGAATTCGCAGATCTTGGCGCCGATCATCGAGAAGGTCTCGCGGGTTTCGCCATCGGGATCGTCATGCGAGCCGTAGGTGATCCCGAGGCTGTCGAAATGGCCGGCCAGACGGCAGAGATAGCGGGGCACCTCCCGGGACTGGGTGCGGGCCTCGCGGATCAGACGCAGATGGTCCTGGGGGGTGCGTCCGGCCTTCTGTGCCCAGCCCAGCAGCAGGTCGGGGCGCGAGGCCGCAACCTGGGCGGCTTCCTCCAGGTGGTTGTTGAAGATCACGTAGTCGATGCCATGGCGACCGAGGGCTGCCAGCAGGCGCGCTTCGGTGCCGACGGTATGGGTCTCGCAGCGGATCTGCAGGCGCAGGTCGGTGCGGGCATGGGGCCGGTAGGCGGAAAGCGCCTCCATCATCCGCTCCGCGAAATCGGGGCCGCGCGCGCCGCCCTCCCAGCTCCAGCTCTGGGCCAGCCAGGCGGTGGTGACGCCGTTGGCGGCGGCCTCGGCATCGGTGGCACGCAGGGCCATCTCCAGCGGGAAGGGGGCCGAGGGGCGGGGCGCGACCTGGCGTTCGAAAGCGTCGCCGTGCAGGTCGATGATGCCCGGCAGCACCAGGTATCCGCTCAGGTCGACCGAGGGCAGGGGGGCATCGCTCAGCCGCTCTTCGGCAAGGCCGATGCTGTCCGGACGCAGGGCGCCGTCGCGCAGGACCTGGGCGCCGGTCAGGCGCAGGGCGGGCAGGAAGGGGGCGGTCGGGCTGGGCATGGCTCTGCTCGGTCTGGTTGCCGCAGGTCTAACCGGGCTTTGTATCGCCGGCGTGACGGTATCCCTTTCACTTGTTGCAGATTTTCGGGACGACAGGGCGCTCAGTCCTCCGGGCCGCCCAGGGTGAGGGTGACGCGTTCGCCGGCAAACCAGGTGCGGCCATATTCCACCGGCTGCCCCTGCGGATCGACGTTGAGGGAGGTCGTGCGCAGCAGCGGGTCGCCTTCGCGCAGGTGCAGGTGCAGGGCCTGGGTGGCATCGGCGCGGCGCGCATCGGCACGAGTCCAGGCGCGGGTATAGTCGGTCACCCCATGGCGCTTCAGGGCCGCAGTGATCGAGGGGACCTCGGCCAGGCTTTGGGCAAGGCCCGGGAAGCGATCGCCGGGAAAGACCGAGCGGAACAGCGCGATCGGCTGGCCATCGGCCAGCGAGATGCCTTCGGTTGCCAGCACCGGCGCGCCGGGGGGCAGGCCCAGGTGACGGGCTTCGGCGGCATCGGCCTTGCGGGTATCGGTCAGCAGCAGCTGGCGGGCGGGCAGGCGCCCGGCGGCGCGGATGTTCTGGTGAAAGCGCACCCGCCTGCCCAGCGGATAATCGGTGGGGCTGAGCGCAACGAAGACCCCGGCGCCGCGGCGGGCGTGGATCATGCCCTGCTCCGAGAGCACCGCGAGGCCGCGCCGGACGGTGTGGCGGTTGACCCCGAAACGCGCGGACAGCTCGGCCTCGGTGGGCAGGCGGTCGCCGGGGCGGTAGCGCCCCTCGGCGATGTCGGCGGTCAGGGCTTTGGCGATGGATTGCCAGAGCGGCGTCTTGCGGGGGGCGTTTGTCATGGAAATTTCACCACTGCGGGATTGTGCGACTCGGGCAAGGGGGGTAACGATTTGTCTAGTTGTATAGTAATTTAGACAAATCGGTCAAGGTGTCGAGATGACGGAACAGGCAGAGCGGCAGGGCTGGATGGGCCTTCTGGCCCGGGCGCCGGCGGCAGAGCTGAAGCGGCTCTGGCAGGCGGCCGGAGGGGCGGAGGGCTTTGCCTGGCTGCGCCCGCCCGAGGTGGGCACGGTGATGGTGCGCGGGCGCACGGGGGGCACCGGCGCGCCCTTCAACCTTGGGGAAATGACGGTGACGCGCTGTGCGCTGCGGCTGGAAAGCGGTGCGGTCGGTCATGCGATGGTGCAGGGCCGCGACCGAGAGAAGGCCGAGATCGCGGCCCGGGTCGATGCCGGGATGCAGGGCGCGGGCGCTGCGGGGCTGCGGGCGGCGCTGCTGGCGCCGCTGGCGCAGGCCGAGGCGCAGCGCGCCCGGCTGCGGGCCGCGAAGGCTGATGCCACCCGGGTCGATTTCTTCACCATGGTACGGGGAGAGGACTGATGGAGAGCACGACGGAAACCCTGGGCGGCGGTTTCGACGACGCCCCCCGCCAGGCGGCACGGGCCTTCCGTGCGGCGCTGGAGGCGATGGCCCGGCCCGGGCAGCTTCAGCAACTGGGCGAGGTGGCTCGGGCTCCGGCGCCCTGCAGCCCGGCGGCGGCGACGCTGCTGCTGGTGCTCTGCGATCCCGAGACGCCGGTCTTTCTGGCCGGGGCCCATGACAGCGCCGCGATGCGGGACTGGCTGCGGTTCCACACCGGGGCGCCGCTGGTGGAGACGCGGGTGGCGGCCGTCTTCGCGCTTGGCACCGCCGAGGCGCTGGCGCCGCTGTCGGATTTCGCCGTGGGGGTGCCCGAATATCCCGACCGTTCGGCGACGCTGATCATCGATGGCTGGGCGTCGGCCCACCCGGTGCGCCTGAGCGGCCCGGGCCTGCGCGAGGCCCGCGCGGCAGAACTGCCGATGCCCGAAGCTTTCCGCGCCAATGCGGCGCGCTTCCCGCTGGGGTGGGATGCCTATTTCACGCGTGCGGACAGCCTTTGGGCGCTGCCCCGGTCGACCCGGATCCGGATGGAGGGTTCCTGATGTATGTGGCTGTAAAGGGGGGCGAAAAGGCCATCGACCAGGCCCATGACTGGCTGGCCGAGGCGCGGCGGGGCGATCCGTCGGTGGCCGAGCTGTCGGTGGCGCAGATCCGCGAGCAGCTGGCGCTGGCGGTGAACCGGGTGATGGCCGAGGGCTCTCTCTTTGATCCGGACCTTGCGGCGCTGGCGATCAAGCAGGCGCGCGGCGACCTGATCGAGGCGATCTTCCTGATCCGCGCCTATCGCACGACGCTGCCGCGCTTTGCGGCCTCGCGCCCGCTCGACACCGGGGCGATGCGCTGCGATCGCCGGATCTCGGCCACCTACAAGGATCTGCCGGGCGGGCAGGTGCTGGGGCCGACCTTCGACTATACCCACCGGCTGCTGGATTTTGCGCTGGAGGCCGAGGGGCTGGACCGGCCCGCCGTCCCCGCCGAGGCCGATCCCTGCGCGATGCCCCGGGTCACCGGCTTCCTGGATGCCGAGGGGCTGATCCAGCCCGAGCCACCCTGCGAGGCGGTGCCGGGCGATCTGACCCGCGCGCCGCTGGAACTGCCGGCGGAGCGGGCGCTGCGCTTGCAGGCACTGGCGCGGGGCGATGAGGGCTTCGTGCTCTCGATGGCCTATTCGACCCAGCGGGGCTATGCCAAGAACCACCCCTTCGTGGCCGAGCTGCGCATCGGCGCCCTGGCGGTCGAGGTCGAGATCCCCGAGCTGGGCTTTGCCGTGGAGATCGGCGAGCTGGAGTTGAGCGAATGCGAGACGGTGAACCAGTTCACCGGCTCGAAAAGCGCGCCTGCGCAGTTCACCCGCGGCTACGGGCTGGTCTTCGGGCAGAGCGAGCGCAAGGCGATCTCCATGGCGCTGGTGGACCGGGCGCTGCGCTGGCGGGAGCTGGGCGAGGACTGGAAGGGCGCCCCGGCGCAGGACGAGGAATTCGTGCTTTCGCATTGCGACAACATCCAGGCGACCGGGTTCCTGGAGCATATCAAGCTGCCACATTACGTCGATTTCCAGTCCGAGCTGGAGCTGGTGCGCAAGCTGCGCCGGGCTGCGGGGGCGGAGGTGCGGGCGGGTGCTCAGGCAGATGCGCAGGCGGCGGCGGAATGAGACCGGCGCAGGCGCCGGTGCCTCCGGCGGAGGTATTTGGAACAAGAAAATGGCGGGGGCGGATCCCCGCTGCGAAGGGGGGCCGCGATGAGCGCCTATAACTTTGCCTATCTCGATGAGCAGACCAAGCGGATGATCCGGCGGGCGTTGCTGAAGGCGCTGGCGGTGCCGGGCTACCAGGTGCCCTTTGCCAGCCGGGAAATGCCGATGCCCTACGGCTGGGGCACCGGGGGCGTGCAGGTGAGTGCCGCCGTGCTGGTGCCCGAGGATGTGCTGAAGGTGATCGACCAGGGGGCCGATGACACCACCAACGCGGTCTCGATCCGGCGCTTCTTCCAGAAGGTCGCCGGGGTCGCGGTGAGCGAGGCGACGGCGCAGGCCACGGTGATCCAGACCCGCCACCGCATCCCCGAGCGGGCGCTGGAGGAGGGGCAGATCCTGGTCTACCAGGTGCCGATTCCCGAGCCCCTGCGCTTTCTGGAACCCTCAGAGATCGAGACGCGGAAGATGCATGCGCTGGAGGAATACGGGCTGATGCATGTGAAGCTGTACGAGGATATTTCGCGCCACGGCGAGATTGCCACCAGCTATGCCTATCCGGTGAAGGTGGAGGGGCGCTACGTGATGGATCCCTCTCCGATCCCGAAATTCGACAACCCCAAGCTTTCGATGGCGGCGATCCAGCTGTTCGGCGCGGGCCGGGAGCAGCGGATCTACGCATTGCCGCCCTGGACGGAGGTGGTGAGCCTCGATTTCGAGGATTACCCGTTCGAGGCGGCGCGGGCGCCCCATGCCTGCGATCTGTGCGGGGCCGGGGACAGCTATCTGGACGAGGTGATCACCGATGATGCGGGGGGGCGGATGTTCGTCTGTTCGGACACCGATTTCTGCGGGGAACGGCGGGCTGCGGGCCATGTCGGGCGGCTGGGAGAGAGCGCATGAGGGACAGGACGGAAGGGCCGCTGCTGCGGGTCGAGGGGCTGGAAAAGCGCTATGGCGCGCGGCTGGGCTGCGGGGGCGTGAGCTTTGATCTCTGGCCCGGGGAGGTCATGGGGATCGTCGGGGAGAGCGGATCGGGCAAGACCACGCTGCTGAACTGCCTGGCCGGACAGCTGGCGCCGGATGGCGGGCGGGTGCTTTACGACATGGGCGAGGGGATGGTCGATACGGTGACGCTGGACGAGCCGGCGCGGCGGCGGCTGAAACGCTCGGACTGGGCCTTCGTGCATCAGCATGCCCATGAGGGGCTGCGGATGAACGTCAGTGCCGGCGGCAATGTGGGCGAGCGGCTGATGGGCATGGGCGCGCGTCGCTACGGGGCGATCCGGGCGCAGGCGGTGGACTGGCTGGGCCGGGTCGAGATTGCCGCCGACCGGGTCGATGACCGGCCCTCGGCGTTTTCGGGGGGGATGCGGCAGCGGTTGCAGATCGCGCGCAACCTGGTGACGGGGCCGCGGCTGGTGTTCATGGACGAGCCCACCGGGGGCCTTGATGTCAGCGTTCAGGCGCGGCTGCTGGACCTGTTGCGGGGCCTCGTGCGCGAGATGGGCCTGTCGGCCATCATCGTGACCCACGATCTTGCGGTGGTGCGGCTGCTGGCGGACCGGCTGATGGTGATGCAGGGCGGGCGCGTGGTGGAGGCCGGGCTGACCGACCAGGTGCTAGATGATCCGCAGCATGGCTATACGCAGCTGCTGGTCAGTTCGGTTCTGCAGGTCTGAGAGCGGGGAGGGGGCTCTGCCCCCATCGCGCCTGTGGCGCGATCCCCCCGACATATTTGGGGAAAGATGAAATGATCAAGGTCGAGAACGTGTCGAAGCGCTTTACCCTGCACAACCAGGGCGGCGCGGTGATCCCGGTGATGGCGGGGGCCTCTCTGACGGTGGCGCCGGGGGAATGCGTGGCGCTGGTGGGGGCCTCGGGGGCGGGGAAATCGACGCTGATGCGGATGGTCTATGGCAACTATCTTGCGGCCTCGGGGCGGATCCTGGTGGGGGGGCTGGACGTGGCCGCGGCGCGCCCGCGCGAGGTGCTGGAGATGCGGCGCAATGTGCTGGGCCATGTCAGCCAGTTCCTGCGGGTGGTGCCCCGGGTGCCGACGCTTGAGGTGGTGGCCGAGCCGCTGCTGGAGGCGGGCGTCGCGCCGGAGGCGGCGCGGGCGCGGGCGGCGGTGCTGCTGGCGCGGCTGAACATTCCCGAGCGGCTTTGGGGCTTGTCGCCGACGACCTTCTCGGGCGGAGAGCAGCAGCGGGTCAACATCGCGCGCGGCTTCGTGCGCGATTACCCGGCGCTGCTGCTGGACGAGCCGACGGCGAGCCTGGATGCGGTGAACCGCGAGGAGGTGCTGGCGCTGATCGAGGAAGCAAAGGCGCGTGGCGCGGCCCTGCTGGGGATCTTCCACGATGCGGCGGCGCGGGCGCGGGTCTGCGACCGGGAGGTCGACGTGACCGCCTTCACGCCGGCGCGGGAGGTCTGAGGATGGCGGGCCGGCTGATCGGGGTCGTGGGGCCTTCGGGCGTGGGCAAGGACAGCGTGATGCAGGCGGTGGCCGCGCGCCGTCCCGGGACGGTGCTGGTGCGCCGGGTGATCACCCGGGACGGCGCGGCGGGCGGCGAGGTCTTCGACAGCGTCAGCCGTTCGGAGTTCCTGGCGCGCGAGGCGGCGGGGGCCTTCCTGCTGTCCTGGCAGGCCCATGGCCTGCATTACGGCATCCCCGATGACGTGGGCGATGCGCTGGCGGCGGGGCAGGACGCGCTGGTCAACCTCTCGCGCGGGGTGCTGGGTCTGGCGCGGGCCCGGGTGCCGGGGTTCCTGTGCCTGCGGCTGAGCGCCCCGGTGCCGGTACTGGCGGCGCGGCTGGCAGCGCGCGGGCGCGAGGATGCCGGCGATATCGCCCGGCGCCTGGCGCGGGCGGATTTCGCCCTGCCGCCGGGCATTCCCGCCACGGAAGTGGACAATTCGGGCCCGCTCGACGCTACGGTGGCGCGGGTGCTGGCCCTTCTCGAAGACATGCCCGCGCAATGATGCGACAGAGGCTGGGGAACGGAGTGACGATGATGGACGGAGCAGGGCAGGAGATCGGGGGGCGGACCTCGGAGCAGGTGCTGGCCAATGCGCAGCTGGTGCTGCCGGACGAGGTGCGGCGCGGCCATCTGGTGCTGCGCGACGGGCGGATCGCCGAGATCGGCAGCGGCGCGGTGCCGCGCGGCGCGCTGGATTGCGAGGGGGATTACCTGATACCGGGTCTGGTCGAGCTGCATACCGACAACCTGGAACGCCACCTGATGCCGCGCCCCAAGGCGCATTGGCCGCACAATGCCGCCATCGTCGCCCATGACGCGGAGCTTTGCGGCTGCGGCATCACCACGGTCTTCGACGCGATCCGGGTGGGCTCGATCGTCGAGGGGCCGCGCGGCGACTATCGCCGCTATGCCCGTCCCATGGCGGACGAGATTCTGGCGATGCGCCGCCAGGGGGCGCTGCGGATCGACCACAAGCTGCACCTGCGCGCCGAGACCTGCTCGGAAACGCTGATCGAGGAGCTGTCGGAATTCGGCCCCGAGGATGGCATCGGCATCGTCAGCCTGATGGATCACACGCCGGGGCAGCGACAGTTCTCCGATATCTCCAAGTTTGAGGATTACGTTTGCGGCAAGCACGGCCTCTCCCGCGCGGGGTTCGAGGACTACATCCAGTTCCTTTATGATCTGCACGACCAGCTGGGCGCCCGGCACGAGGCGGCGGCGGTGGAGGCGGCGGGTCGTTTCGGCGCCGTGCTGGCCAGCCACGATGACACCACGCGGGCCCAGGTGATGACCAGCCACGCCTACGGCATCCGCGTGGCAGAATTCCCCACTACGGTCGAGGCGGCACGCGCCTGCCACGAGACCGGCATCCGGGTGATCATGGGGGCACCCAATTTGGTGCGCGGCGGCTCTCATTCCGGAAACGTCTCTGCGCTGGAGCTGGCGGACCTCGGGCTGCTGGACATCCTAAGCTCGGATTACGTGCCGGCGGCGCTGTTGCAGGCTGCGGTGCAGCTGGGGCAGCACTGGGGCGACATGGCACGGGGAATCGCGACGGTCAGTGCCGCCCCCGCGGATGCGGCGGGGCTGAGTGATCGCGGGCGGATCGGAGCGGGCCTGCGCGCCGACCTGGTCCGCTTTTCCCTGCGTGGCGGCGTGCCTGTCACCCGCGGCATCTGGGTCGAGGGGGAGCGGGTCGGCTGACAGTGCCTCCGGCGGGGATATTTATGGCCAGATGACAGGGAGCAGGCGCTCTTCATCATCTGGCCGGAAATATCCCGGGGGAGTCTCCACAGGAGACGGGGGCAGAGCCCCCTCCTTTGGCGTCAGCGCTGCCGCTTCGGGGCTTCGCCATCCTTCCAGTCGCCCGGAGCCAGACCGTCCAGCCGCCAGTCGCCGACGGCGGCGCGGATCAGGCGCAGGCAGGGATGGCCGACATGGGCAACCATGCGGCGGACCTGGCGGTTGCGCCCTTCGCGAATCTCGAGTTCCAGCCAGCAATCGGGGATCGACTTGCGGACCCGGATCGGCGGATCGCGGGGCCAAAGAGCTTCGGGCGTTTCGATCCGGCGCACCCGGGCCTGGCGGGTGGGGCCGTCCTTCAGCGTGACGCCCCGGCGCAGCGCCTCCAGGGCCTCGTCCGAGGGCAGGCCTTCGACCTGGACCCAGTAGGTCTTGGGCAGCTTGTGCTTCGGATCGGTGATCCGCGCCTGCAGCTTGCCGTCATCGGTCAGCACCATCAGCCCCTCGCTGTCGCGATCCAGGCGTCCGGCCGGGTAGACCCCGGGCTGGTCGATGAAATCCGACAGGGTGCGGCGGGGCGTGCCTTCGGTGCCGCGGTCGGTGAACTGCGGCAGCACGTCGAAGGGCTTGTTGAAGAGGATCACGCGGGTCATGCCCCCCGCATAAGGCGACCGGCCCGCGAAATCCAGATGGCTCAGAGCCGGCCCTCGGCTTCCAGCACCTTGCGGGCGGCGCGGAAGCATTCCAGCGCCTGGGGCACGCCGCAGTAGATCGCCACCACATGGACGATGGCGCGGATCTCCTCGACCGAGACCCCGTTGTTGAGCGCGCCGCGGCAATGCAGCTCCCATTCGTGCATCTTGCCGAGCGCCCCCAGCATGGCGAGGTTCATCATCGAGCGCGTTTTCGGTTCGATTACCTCGTCGCCCCAGCCGAATCCCCAGCACCAGGCGGTCATGGCCTCCTGGAAGGGGCGGGTGAAGTCATCCGCCGCATCAAGGCTTTTTTGCACATAGGCATCGCCCAGCGTGCCCTTGCGCTGTGCAAGGCCCTTCAGGAAAAGGTCTTCGTCGAACAGGCTCATGTCGTGTCTCCGGTCGTTTCCCGGGCAGACTGGCGCCCGACGACGCGGGAAACAAGGCGGCGCACATGCTTTAACGCGGCTGATACTCGGGCGTCACGGCGGCGTTACCACGACCGGCTAGGCAGGACGCATCTGTGACCCCGGGAGGGATGGATGACCGAGATTTCGCCCCTGCGCTTCGTTCTCGAATGCCTGGTGGCCCCGCGTCGCGGGGGCTGGCTGGAACGTCTGATGATCCGGGTCGGGCTTTGGCCGGCGGGATCTGCGCGACCGCATGGCGGTTTCCTGCGCCCGGTCTAGGCGGGATCCGGCGGGGCTTCGTGCTGGCTGGGAAATGGCTGCGATGGCTGGCTGGGTCTGACCCTTGCGCGCGGCGTCGCTGTCCTGGCGGTGCTGGAAGAAGAGGAGGGGCTGGCGTTCAGCTGGCTGGTCCTCTTGAAGACAGGTGATACCCGGTCCTGTTTCGGGGCGCAAGAGTAAAATTCAACAATTTCAAATAGTTGACTGTTTTGGTCGGGAGTTCGCCCGAAGCCGTCTCCGAAGGCCGCCTCAGGGGGCCGATCCGGACAGCCGGACGGGGCGCGCGATGTCGCCGGGGGCCAGGTAGTCGGTGATCACCGTGTCGCGGCTCAGATGCGACTGGGCGCGGAACACCGCCTCGGGAATCTCGAGCCGGGCCAGGAAGGCGGTGATCAGCGGGCAGAGCGCGGTCGTGCTCCCGGCGCCCTCTGGCAGGACCGCCTCGAAGCGTCGCAGGCCGCAGGTGCCGGAGAGCAGGCTGCGCAGCCGCCCCGTGCCGTCCGCGTCCATGGCATGCAGCAGCACGTTGGGACAGCCCAGGGCGTGCAGCCCGGCCAGGTCCGCCTGAGCGATCCCCTGCGGGTGGGGCAGAGGGCGGCCCAGCAGGGCCCGGGCGCCGTCGTGCCCGGTGCTGAGCAGGCTGCACAGCGGCAGCAGTTCGCCTGTCAGGGCGGCGATCAGCGCTTCGGGGGCGTCCTCCAGCGTGCCGGGGGCACAGTGAACCGGGATGCCCGGATGACGGCGCAGGAGGTGGGCGAGCAGGCGGACATTGCCGGGGCTGCCCAGGGCGCCGATCAGGATGGCCTGGACCGGGGCCCTGGCCAGGGCCTGTTCCAGCGCCGCGGCCAGCAGATCGGCGGGATGAGCCAGCAGCGTGGCGGCGGCCCCGGGGCGGCGCATCAGCAGGCCGGAGGCGATGCAGCAGGTCTCGATGTCCAGACCGGCCAGGGCGGCGGCCCGGGCCTGGTGGCCGTCGGCGCCGGTGGGATCGGAAGGCGCGATGATCAGCAGGCGGGCCGGGCCGGTCATGCGGGGTGGGTCCCGTCCAGCATCAGATGCGCCAGCCGGGCGACATCCTGCGACAGGGCCAGCGCTTCGGCGTCCAGCTCGGCGAGCCGGACCCAGCGGGCCTGCAGCGCATCGTCGCCGGCCACCGGAGTTCCCGCCTGCCAGGCGCAGCGGACCGCGATCAGCACGTAGTGGAAGCGCAGCCCGCCGTCTTCGTCCCGATCGAGGATGTCGAGAACGTCCAGCACGTCGTCGGCGCGGGCGGTGATCCCGGTTTCCTCGTGCAGTTCGCGCTCGGCGGCGGCAAAGACGGTTTCGCCGGCTTCGACCCGGCCACCGGGAAAGCCCCACAGGCCGGCGTCGGGCGCCTTGGAGCGCTGCACCAGCAGCACGGCCCCCTCCTGCGCAACGACGGCGATCACTGCCGGAACGGGGCGGGCCGGAGACGGTCCGGGCCGGGGCGCGGCAGGAAGTGCTGTCATGTCGGTTCGGTCCTTCGATGGGGGCGCCGGGCGGCGGTCAGAGCCGGATCAGTGCACCCGGACCTTCCGGGCCTCCTTGATCTATGACAAGCGGACCCTCCGGAAGTCCACATCGCAAAAGCATATTTGCAGGTCTGTGGCAGGCAGGGACCGGCGGTCAGGCTGCTGCAAGAGGTGCCTTGTTCAATCTTATATTCGGAATATGAAGGGTGAATGCTCCGAGGTTGGGCGCACTGGGACGGCCTTTGCGGAATAGGACCTTTGGATAGGACGCAAGGCATTGCTTTAACTGGTTTTACCGAGTGCTCGCGTATAAGGTGTGCTGTATGCAGGTAGACGACTCCAACGATCTTTCCCCCCCCAACCGAAAGCCGGGGCGCCCCGCGCGGATCTCGCGGGACGCGATTGCCGGGGCCGCGCTCGAGATCGGTCTTGACGTGGCGACGGTGACAAGCGTGGCGGCCCAGCTCGGGGTCGATCACTCCTCTCTCTATCGCCATGTGCGCGGTCGGGACGAGATCATCGCTGCCGCCGCCGAGCTGGCGGTGGCCGATCTGTACTGGCGCCGCACCGAGGGCGACTGGCGGCTGTTCCTTGAGGCGATGTGCGACGCGGTCTGGGATCTCTATGAACGTCATCCGGGTCTGGCCGACGCGATCCGCTCCATGGAGGTGATGCCGGTCAGCGGCATCCGCAGCTTTGGGGAGGCGGTGGTGCAGATGCAGGCCTATGGTTTCGCGCTGCCCGATGCGGTGCTGGCGGTCGAGACGCTGATCGACGTGACCTCGGATTCCTTCCTGGGCTGGCGCAGGATCACCTCGGGCGATGCCGAGGGCCGGCCCCGGGTCGAGGTTCTGGCTGCCCGCTGGGATCAGGTGGCCGAGGAGGAACCGGCACTGGCGGGCGCCCTGCGCCACACCGCCGAGGTGATGCGGGGCGAACCAAGGCGCTGGTGGCTGCGAAAGCGCGCCCTGGTGCTGGAGGGAATTGCAGCGCGCCTTCAGCCCTAATGCAGAACGCTGCGCAGCCCGGCCTGCACCGATTGCAGGGCGGGCAGGTAGTCGCGCGCCAGTTCCTCGGGATCGGCGTGCAGCGCCGGCAGGCCGGTGTTCAGCGCTGCCACCACCTTGCCATGGGCATTCATCAGCGGCACCGCGATCGAGCGCAGGCCGGTCTCGATCTCCTGATCAATGATCGCGTAGCCGCTGTGGCGCACCTGGTCGAGGCGGGCCATGATCTGCTCCGGGTCGGTCAGGGTCTGGGGCGTGCGCGCCACCCGGCGCGAGCGTTCGATGACGGCGCGGGCCTCGGCCTCGGGCAGGGCGGCCAGCAGCACCCGCCCCATGGAGGTGCAGTAGGCCGGCAGGCGCGATCCGGGCATCAGGCTGATCGACATCACCCGGCGCTGTGCGGCCCGGGCGACATAGACGATCTCCGTGCCGTCGAGGATCGAGACCGAGACCGATTCGCCGATCCGCCCCGAAAGCTCCTCAAGCCAGGGCTGCACGATGCGGGTCAGTGGCAGGCTGGCCAGCGCCCCCATGCCCAGCCGCATCACCTTCGGGGTCAGCTGGAAGAACTTGCCGTCATGTTCGGCATAGCCCAGCTCGGCCAGGGTCAGAAGACAGCGCCGCGCCGTCGCCCGGTCAAGGCCGGTGGCCTCGGAGACCTGGGTGATTGACAGGCGCACGGCCTCGGCCCCGAAACATTCGAGGACCTGGAGGCCCTTGGCGAAACTGGCGATGAAATCTGTCTGCTTGATCGGCATGTCCCCAGTTAGTGCACCATGTGAACAAATGTCAAATAGCGCGCAGGGTCGGGGTGGCGGCAAGGTGTCATCGGCCTGTGCATTGGCAGAGCGCGGCGGCTGACGTAGGTCTGGGAAAACCCATCCGCCGGAGCCCCCATGACCCAGACCGACCTTTCCCTTCCCCCTGCCATGGGGCGCTTCGAACGGCTGCTGACGCTCTGGGTGGCGCTGGCCATGGCGGGGGGCATCGCGATCGGTGTGCTGGCGCCGGGGCTGGTCGGGCTGATCGCCCGGGCCGAGGTGGCGCGGATCAACCTTGTGGTGGCGGTGCTGGTCTGGGCGATGGTCTATCCGATGATGGTGGGCGTCGATTTCCGTGCCGTTGCCGGGGTGGCGCGCCAGCCCCGGGGCCTGCTGGTGACGCTGGTGGTCAACTGGCTGATCAAGCCCTTCTCCATGGCGGCGCTGGCGGTGCTGTTCTTCGACCACCTCTTCGCGGCCTTCCTGGCGCCCGGGCAGGCCGCGCAGTACATCGCCGGGCTGATCCTGCTGGGGGCGGCGCCCTGCACGGCGATGGTCTTTGTCTGGTCGCAGCTGGTGCGCGGCGATGCCACCTACACGCTGGTCCAGGTTTCGGTGAACGATCTGATCATGGTGGTGGTTTTCGCACCCGTGGTGGCGTTCCTGCTGGGCGTGACCGAGATCCGCGTGCCCTGGGAAACCCTGGTGCTGGCGACGCTGCTTTACGTGGCGCTGCCGCTGCTGGCGGGGGCGTTGACCCGGGCGCGGCTGGGCAGCAAGGCGGCGGTCGAGGCCTTCTCGGCCCGCGCCAAGCCCTGGTCGATCCTGGGGCTGATCGCCACGGTGGCGATCCTGTTCGGGCTTCAGGGCGCGGTGATCCTGGCGCATCCGCTGGTCATCGCGCTGATCGCCCTTCCGATCCTGATCCAGAGCTACGGCATCTTCGCCCTGGCCTATGGCGCGGCCTTCGCGCTGAAGGTGCCGCACCGGATCGCCGCACCCTGCGCGCTGATCGGCACGTCGAACTTCTTCGAACTGGCGGTGGCGGTGGCGATCAGCCTGTTCGGGCTGAACTCCGGTGCGGCGCTGGCGACGGTGGTGGGCGTGCTGGTCGAGGTGCCGGTGATGCTCTCGCTCGTGGCCTTCGCCAACCGCACCCGGACGCGCTTTCCCGCCGCTGGCTGATGGCGGAATGGGCAGGGCGGCGTTCCGCAACGGCCCGGAAGGTTTCCGAGGTTGCAAGCGGGCGCAACCTCGGCCAGAAAATTCTCAAATCTTTTAGAAGGAAATCCATTATGGCTCCCAAATTTGGCACCAGCGGCCTGCGCGGCCTTGTCGTCGAGCTGACCGCCGAACTTGTTTCCGATTACACCCGTGCCTTCCTGGCGGCCTGCCCGACGGGCGGCGCCGTGCATGTCGGTTGGGATCTGCGCCCGTCCTCGCCCGACATTGCCGCCGTGGTGATGCAGACCATCGCCGCCGAGGGCGTGGCGGTGATGAACTGCGGCGCGCTGCCGACCCCGGCGCTGGCGCTGGATGCCATGGCCGCGGGCCATGCCGCCGTGATGATCACCGGCAGCCACATTCCCGCCGACCGCAACGGCCTGAAGTTCTACGTCCCCTCGGGCGAGATCTCGAAGGCGGACGAGGAGGGGATCAACGCCAATCTTGGCCGCGCCGCCTCCGGGGCCATCCCGGCGCCCATCGTCGAGGCCCCCGCTGCGCTGCCCGCCTATGTGGAGCGCTACAAGGACGGTTTCGGCACCTCCGCCCTGGCCGGTCTGAAGATCGGCGTCTACCAGCACAGCTCGGTCGCGCGCGGCGCCATGGTCGAGGTCGTCGAGGGGCTGGGCGCCGAGGCGGTGATCCTTGCCCCCTCCGATGTCTTCATCCCCGTCGACACCGAGGCGCTGGACGCCGAGACCCGTGCCATGCTCTCGGGCTGGTGCAGCGAACATGGTCTGGATGCCGTGATCTCGACCGATGGCGATGCCGACCGTCCGATGGTTGCCGATGCCACCGGCCGCATCGTGCCCGGTGACGTGCTGGGCGCGCTGAGCGCCAAGACCCTGGGTGCCAAGGTGATCTGCACCCCGGTGTCGTCGAACACGCTGGTGCAGGAGATGGGCTTTGACAAGGTGGTCAGCACCAAGATCGGCTCTCCCTTCGTGATCGCCGCGATGGAGGCCGAGCTGGCCGCCGATCCCGCCGCCGCCGTGGTGGGCTATGAGGCCAACGGGGGCTTCCTTCTGGGCTTTGCCGCCTCCGGCCCCGCCGGCAAGCTGGCGCCGCTGATGACCCGCGACTGCCTGCTGCCGATCCTGACGCCGCTGGCCGCCGCCGTGGCCGAGGGCAAGACCCTGGCCGATCTGGTTGCCGCCCTGCCGCCGCGCTTCACCGCCGCCGACCGCATCGCCGGGATCGAGACCGATGTCTCCAAGGCCTTCATCGCCAGGCTGACCGAGGACGCCTCGGCCCGGGCCGGCTTCTTTGCCGACATGGGCAGCGAGGAGGCGGTCGATCTGACCGACGGCCTGCGCCTGCGCTTCGAAAGCGGCGACGTGGTGCACCTGCGCCCCTCCGGCAACGCGCCCGAGTTCCGCTGCTACGCCGAGGCCGCGACCTCGGGTCGTGCCGAAGAGCTGGTGACCGGCTATCTGGGCAAGCTGGGCCGCGAACTGGCCTGAGGCCATCGCATTTTCCGCAAGATCCGACGGCGCGCTCTCCGGGGCGCGCCGTTTTGCCGTGCGGGGCAGGGGGCCGCCACTACCGCTCAGCTTTAATATATATTCATACTAACGTTATCCGACTGACACAGCTTCCGCGTTGAACTGCGCCGCAACGGGAGGGCGTGAGGCCTTCTTCAAAGTGGAAGGCGCAGATGACCCAACCCAATGTCCTGATGATCGTCGTCGACCAGTGGCGCGCCGATGTCCTCTCGAAGCTCGGGACCGAGCATATCCGCACGCCCAACATCGACCGTCTCTGCGCCGAGGGCGTCACCTTCGCCAACCATGTCACCGTGACCTGCCCCTGCGGCCCGGCGCGCGCCAGCCTGATGACCGGCCTCTATGCCTCGAACCACGGCGTCGTGCAGAACTCCCTGCCGCTGGATCGGCGCCATGCCACCCTGGCCGGAGAGCTGCGCAAGGTCGGCTATGATCCGGCGCTGATCGGCTATTCGACCTCGGTTCCCGATCCGCGCGGCCTGTCGACGAACGATCCCCGCTTCCGCTGGCTGGGCGACGTGATGGAGGGCTTCCGCCCCATCGCCTCCTTCGAGCCCGAGAAGGAGGCCTATTTCGGCTGGGTCTCCCGCCAGGGCTTTCCGCTGCCGGCGAACCGCGACGACATCTGGCTGCCCGAGGGCGACGCGACACCCGGTCCCACGGACCGGCCCGCGCGCATTCCCGCGCCGCTTTCCGACACCGCCTTCTTCACCGAGGCCGCGCTGACCTATCTTGAGGGGCGCACGCCCGAGCGGCCGTTCTTCCTGCATCTGGGCTACTGGCGTCCGCATCCGCCCTTCGTCGCCTCTGCGCCCTACAATGACATGTACGATCCCGCCGACATGCCCGGGCCGCTGCGCGCCCCCTCGCCGCGGGAAGAGGGCGCCCAGCACCCGCTGCTAGCCCATCACCTGCGCACCAACCGCAGCGGCGACTACTTCCAGGGCGCCGAGGGGCTGGCCGCCGATCTGAGCGATGATGAGATCCGCCAGACCCGCGCCACCTACTACGGCCTGGTCACCGAGATCGACGACCACCTGGGCCGGATCTTTGCCCAGCTCGACCGCGCCGGGATCTGGGACGACACGCTGATCGTCTTCACCTCGGATCACGGCGAACAGCTGGGCGATCACCATCTGCTGGGCAAGACCTGCTACCATGACCAGAGCTTCCGGGTGCCGCTGGTGATCAAGGATCCCCGTCGCAAATCCCGCGCCGGAGAGATTGAGACCGCCTTCACCGAATCCATCGACGTGATGCCGACGATCCTCGACTGGCTGGGGGGCAGCGTGCCTCATACGGTCGATGGCCATTCGCTGCTGCCCTTCCTTGAGAGCGGGCGCCCAGAGGGCTGGCGGGAGGCGCTGCATTACGAATTCGACAGCCGCGATGCCTTCGGGCGCGAACACGAGGCCGCGCTTGGCGTCGGCCAGCACGAGGCCGGGCTCTGCGTGATTCAGGACGGAGATTGGAAATACGTCCATTTCACCGCGATGCCGCCGCTGCTTTTCGATCTGAAGAACGACCCGGGCCAGTTCATCAACCTGGCCGAAGACCCCGCCCATGCGGACACCCTGCGCATCTATGCGCAGAAGATGCTGAGCTGGCGGATGCGCCATGCCGACCGCACCCTCACCGTGTTCCAGAGCAACCCCGAAGGGTTCCTGGACCGCCGTTCCTCCCATTGAACCCGTTCAAGGACAGACAGATGCTTCTCCTTCCCCGTCGCCGGTTCCTCGGCCTCACGGCCGGTGCTCTGGCCGCCCCCAGCCTTTCCTTCGCCCAGGCCGCAGGCCGTCCCGAAATCACCATCGCCGTGCAGAAACTGGCGACCTCGAACACGCTTGATCCACTGTCGGAGCAATCCAACGTCGGCACCCGCATCATGAATTCCTATCTGGAGTGCCTGATCGGTCAGGACCTGCGCGGCGACCTGTCGCCGATCCCGCGTCTGGCGACCGCCTGGACCCGCATCGACGACAAGACGGTCGAGCTGGACCTGCGCCGTGGCGTGAAATTCCACAACGGGGATGAACTGACCGCCGAGGATGTCGTCTTCACCTTCAGCCCCGACCGCATGATGGGCGACACCACGCCCGAGGGCTGGGACAAGACCATCTCCGTGGTCGAGCGGACCGTGACCGCCCGCACCAAGGAGCTGCCGCCGCAGGTGCCCGCCGTGGCCCGCCGCCTCTGGCCGAGCCTCGTCAAGGTCGAGGCCGTGGGCGATTACAAGGTCCGCTTCATCAACGCGACGCCGGACGTCACGATGGAAGGCCGGATCATGGCGCTCGGCTCGCAGATCATCAGCCGCCGCGCCTTCGAAGAGGCCCCGAGCTGGCTTGATTTCGCCCGCGCCCCGGTCGGCACCGGCCCCTACAAGGTCGAAAAGCTGGATCCCGATACCGAGCTGGTGCTGGTCTCTCATGATGACTACTGGGGTGGCCTGCCGCCGTTGAAACGCATCCGCTTCGTGCAGGTGCCCGAGGCCGCGCAGCGGGTGAACGGCGTGCGCGCCGGCCAGTACGACATGGCCTGCGACCTGACGCCGGACCAGTTCGCCCAGGTCGAAAGCGACACTCGCCTGGAGGTCGTCGGCGGCATCATCAACAACATCCGCGTCACCTGCTTTGACAAGCACGACACCGCGCTGGTCGATCCGCGCGTCCGTCAGGCCATGCTGCATGCCATCGACCGCCAGATGATCGTGGACCAGCTCTGGATGGGCAAGACCGTGGTGCCCAAGGGCGATCAGTTCAAATGGTACGGCGACATGTACCTTTCGGACTGGGCGGCGCCGGAATACGACCCCGCGAAGTCGCGCCAGTTGCTGAAGGAGGCCGGCTACAAGGGCGATGCGATCCCCTACCGCCTGCTGAACGACTACTACACGCTTCAGGTCAACAACGCCCAGGTCATGGTCGAGATGTGGAAGCAGGTCGGTCTGAACGTCGAGATCGAGATGAAGGAAAACTGGTCCCAGGTCTGGGATCCGAACGGCACCCGCGGCGTGCATGACTGGTCCTCGGGCGGGTCGTTCCCCGATCCGGTCGCGACCCAGCCGAACCAGTGGGGGCCGCAGGGCCAGGCGGTGCAGACCGGCGAATACGGCAACGATGAGGTCAACACCCTCTGCGGCGTCCTTCAGACCTCGACCGACAAGGCCGCGCGCCGCAAGGCCTTCCAGCGCATGCTGGTGATCCTGGAACGCGAGGATCCGGCCTATGGCGTGATCAACCAGAACGCCACCTTCACCGCCAAATCGAAGTCGATGGGTTGGCAGGTGTCGCCCTCCTTCGCCATGGACTTCCGTCCTGGCAACTGGAGCTGATCATGGCCCCGTCCATGACCGAAGCAGGAGCGGCGCATCCGCTCCTGCGCTTCGACGATTTCCACGTCCGCTTCCCGCGCGGCCCCGCCGTGCGCGGGATCGACCTGTCGCTGTCGAAGGGCGAGGCCCTGGGCATCGTCGGCGAAAGCGGCTCGGGCAAGTCGGTGACCTGGCTGGCAGCCCTTGGCCTGCTGGGGCCTGCGGCGCAGATCACCGGCTCCGTCCGCTTCGATGATCAGGACCTGCGGACCATGCCGGCAGGGCGCCTGGCACGGCTGCGCGGCGGGCGCATCGCGCTGATTTCCCAGGATCCGATGAGCGCGCTGAACCCGGTGCAGCGGGTCGGCCGCCAGATCGCCGAGGTGCTGCGCCTGCATCGCGGCCTTTCCAAGACCGAGGCGCGGCGCGAGACGATCCGGCTTTTCGATCAGGTCGGCATTCCCGATGCGAGGAACCGCGTCGATCTTTTCCCGCACGAGCTTTCGGGCGGCCAGAACCAGCGGGTGATGATCGCCATGGCGCTGGCCGGCCAGCCCGATCTGCTGGTCGCGGATGAACCCACCACGGCGCTTGATGTCACCATCCAGGCGCAGATCCTGACGCTGCTGGATGATCTGCGGCGCGATCTGGGCATGGCGCTGGTGCTGATCAGCCACGATCTGGCGGTCGTGGGCGAGCTTTGCGACCGCATTTCCGTCTTTTACGCCGGGCGCATCGTCGAAAGCGCGCCGATGGGCCGCCTGCTGCGCGCGCCCGCCCATCCCTATACCGCCGGGCTGATCGCCGCCGCGCCGCGCCTGGGGCGGGGCCGGGGCACGCTGACGCCGATCCCGGGGCAGGTGCCGGACCCCTGGAACATGCCGAAGGGCTGCGCCTTCGCGCCCCGCTGCCTGCATGTCCGCGCCGATTGCACCCATGCACAGCCCGATTTCGCGCCCGTCGCCGGCCATCGCAGCCATCTCTCGGCCTGCGTCCTGTCGACCCCGGCGCAGACCCTGACCCCGGAGCAGACCGATGCCCTTACTTGAACTGCGCTCCGTCAGCCGGACCTATGCGCGCGGCGGCGGCCTGTTCCAGGCGCCGACCCCCGTCCATGCCCTGAGCGATGTGTCGCTTTCCGTCGCGCGCGGAAAGATCCTTGGCATCGTCGGGGAAAGCGGCTGCGGCAAGTCGACCACCGGGCGTATCGCCCTGGGGCTGGAGGCCCCCGATGGCGGAGAGGTGCTGTTTGACGGCGCCCCCATGCCGCCTGAGGGCAGCGCCGCCTGGCGCGCCCTGCGCCGTCGTATGCAACTGGTCTTCCAGGATCCTCTGGGCGCGCTCGACAAGCGCATGTCGGTCGCCGCCCAGATCGCCGAACCGCTTGAGATCCACGCCATCGGCACGCAGGAAACCCGCGCCGCCCGCGTGGCCGAGCTGCTGCGTGCCGTCGGCCTGCGTCCCGATCAGGGCGAAGCCCAGCCGCTGGCCCTCTCGGGCGGGCAGCGCCAGCGCGTCGTGCTGGCCCGCGCCCTTGCGAGCGAACCCGAGCTTCTGGTCTGCGATGAGCCGGTCTCGGCGCTGGACGTGTCGATCCAGGCGCAGGTTGTGAACATCCTGCTGGGGCTGCAACGGCAGCTGAACCTGGCCATGCTGTTCATCAGCCACGACCTGAAGCTGGTGGGCACCATCGCCGACGAGGTGGCGGTGATGTACCTGGGCCGCGTCGTCGAACGCGGCACGCCCGCGCAGCTTTTTGCCGCCCCCCGCCATCCCTATACGCAGGTCCTCGTCAGCTCGATCCCGGACCCGTTCCGCACCACGCCGCGCCCGCGCCTGTCGGGCGAGCCGCCCGATCCTGGCAACCGCCCCTCGGGCTGCGCCTTCCATCCGCGCTGCGCCCGGGCCAGCGAACACTGCCGCCGCACGGACCCGGGGCTGAGCCTGCGTGCCGACGGGCGCGCGGTGGCCTGCCATCACGACCTCCAGGAGACCCCGGCATGACCCGCTTCCTGATCCGGCGCCTGCTGCGCGCCGTGCTGACCATCCTGATCGTGGTGGTGGCGGCCTTCGTGGCGCTGCGCACCACCTCGGATCCCGCCATGGTGATCCTGGGCCCCGATGCCCCGCCCGATGCGCTGGCCGCCTTCCGCAAGGCCTGGGGCCTTGATCAGCCGCTGGTGATCCAGTTCGCCTCCTACGCCTGGCAGATCCTGCACGGAGAGTTCGGCAAGTCGATGCTGGACGGGGCCGACGTGTTGCAGAAGGTCACCGCCCGCGTCGGCGTGACGCTTGAGATCATGGTGCCCGCGCTGATCCTGGGCGTGGTCTTCGGCGTGGCCCTTGGCACCCTTGCGGCGCTGAACCGGGGCCGTTGGCTGGACCGGCTGATGATGTTCGGCGCGGTCGCGGGCTTTTCGGTGCCGGGCTTCGTGCTGGGGCTGGTGCTGGTGCTGATCTTTGCCGTCAACCTGCACTGGCTGCCCTCTGGCGGCAACGACAGCTGGACCTCGGCGCTCTTGCCGGTCTTCACCCTGGCGGTGGGCTGGGCGGCGATCCTGGCGCGCTTCACCCGCTCCGCGATGATCGAGGTGCTGGACCAGCCCTATATCCGTACCGGCTCGGCCAAGGGGCTGCTCTGGCACGAGGTCGTGCTGCGCCACGCGCTGCCCAATGCCTCGATCCCGGTGGTCACCATGGTGGGCTTCATGGTGGGCGGGCTGCTGGCCGGTGCCGTGGTCACCGAAAGCGTCTTCAGCTGGCCGGGTCTGGGGCAGCTCATCGTCACCTCGGTCACCTCGCGCGATGTGTCGGTGGTGCAATGCGTGCTGGTGCTGGTGGCCACGACGATGGTCGTCTCCAACATGCTGGTGGACCTTCTTTACACCTGGCTCGATCCCCGCATGAAGGAGGCCCAGGCATGAGCGCCGATGTCACCCTGAGCCTGCCCGAGCGGCGCCGCCTGCGCCTGCCGGCGATGCCTGCCTCGATCGCGGCGGCAAGCCTGTGGATCCTGCTGATGGTCGCGGTGGCGCTCTGCGCGCACTGGCTGCAACCCTACACGATCACGCAGATGGACCTTTCCGCGCGGCTGCAACCGCCGGTGCTGTTCGGCGGCGCCTGGGCGCATCCGCTGGGCACCGACCAGCTGGGCCGCGACGTGCTGAGCCGGCTGATCGTCTCGATCCGGGTGTCGCTGACGCTGGCCTTCTGCGCGACCCTTCTGGGGGTGGCCTTCGGGGCGCTGATGGGGCTGGCGGCGGCGCATTTCCGTGGCCCGGTAGAGCAGGTCGTGCTGGTGCTGATCGACGTGCAGGCGGCGCTGCCCTTCATCATCCTGGCGCTGTCGGCGCTCGCGTTCTTCGGCAATTCCTGGACGCTGCTGGTCTTCCTGCTGGCCTTCTACGGATGGGAGCGTCACGCCCGCGTGGTGCGCGGCCTTGCGATGGCGGCGAACGGGCAGGGCTACATGATGGCGGTGCGTCAGCTGGGGGCGGGGCCGGGGCGGCTTTATGCCCGTCACCTGCTGCCCAACATCGCCGCCACGCTGGTCGTCTCGGCCACGCTGGCCTTCCCGGAGGTGATCCTGGCGGCCAGCGGGCTGTCCTTCCTGGGCCTTGGCATCCAGCCGCCCAACACCAGCCTTGGCAACATGGTGGGTTACGGGCGCAGCTACCTGAGCACGGCGCCCTGGGTGCTGCTGGCCCCGGCGGTGGTGATCGTGCTGACCACGCTGTCGATCAGTCTGCTCGGGGACTGGCTGCGCGACCAGCTGGACACGTCGGGCCGCTAAGGCGCTTTCGGCGGGCCGAAAAGGCCCGTCGACCCGGCCCCGGGTCCACCACGTTCTGAGAAGGGGAAGTGGTGGGCGACCCTGGAATCGAACCAGGCATGGGTCTCCCCGGCGGAGTTACAGTCCGCTGCCGCACCTTGCAGCTCGTCGCCCTGACCGGCGCCGCAGGGCGCAGATCGTGTTCGCGTCTTTAGAGAGGCTTCCCAACGTTTGCAACCCTTTACCTTAAGGTCGCCTGCAATTTCAGCCCTGGGTGGCCGGACGGGTCCCGGTGGCTGCCGGACCGTGGATGAAACGCCGAGCCAGACGGCTGGATTTCACTGCGGATTGCGCCGGACGTTCGATCCCGCGGTGCAGCACATGGGCCAGCGGCAGGATCAGCGCATAGGCGATGGCAATGGCGATCAGCGACTGCGCCGGGTCCAGGCCGACGCCGGGCTTGTGCCCCACAAGGACCTTGCCGGCCAGCTCTGCCGCCTCCAGAACCAGCGCGTGGCACAGGTAGATCGCATAGGAGATCGTGCCCAGCCACAGCAGCATCCGGCCCGACAGCGCCCGGGCAAAGCGCCCCTCGCGGCGGTCATTCAGCGCCAGGCACAGCAGGAAGGCGGCCATCAGCGGCGGGAAGGCGATGGCATCCCAGCCCAGGTGCATCCCCAGCACGATCAGGGCCAGCAGCCCCACCGAGGTGGTTCCGCGCGCCAGCCAGCGCAGCCGGTCCCCGGCGCGCAGCAGCCGTTGCAACGCCGCCTCGACCAGCATCCCGAGGGAAAACTCGCACAGGCAGCGCAGCACGCCGAAATCTGCGGTGCGGTCCAGCTGGGCGCCGCCGTCCTTGGACAGCAGCACCAGGCCCAGCAGGCAGGCCGCTGCCGACAGCAGCCCGGCGCGCCGGCCCATCCGCGCGCCCGCCAGCACCAGCACCGGGAACAGCAGGTAGGCGAACCATTCCGAGGCGATCGACCAGGAGGGCCAGTTCCAGGCCAGCGCGCTTTCGATGCCGGTGGATTGCAGCAGGCCCAGGCTGACCAGCAGCGCCGACAGGCTCTTGGGGCCTTCAAAGGGGGGCAGGCGGGCCTCGATCAGCCCGTCCTGAAGCGCCAGGCTGCGCAGCACCTCAAGCGCGACGAAGGCCGCCAGCAGGGCCAGGTGCAGCGGGTAGATCCGCGCTAGGCGCGCCACCAGAAACCCCCGGTAGGCCGGGCCGCCGATCCGTTCCGAAAAGCGCTCCCGGTAGACATGGGCCATCACGAAGCCGCTGAGCAGGAAGAAGAAATCGACCCATAGGTAGCTGCGATCGACGAAGTAGGTGACATGTTCCGGGCTGAGCCCCGGCATGAAGCCGCCCGAGAAATGGTAGAAGACGACCAGCAGTGCGGCGATGCCGCGGAAGGCGGTCAGGCTCTGGTAATCCCATTTCTGCGGCGGCCCGCCGGTGACGGTGCCCGCGCCGCTGTCCCGGCCGGGCTGTTCCTGCATCTCGTTCATGCGCTCCGATCCTCATGGCGGGACGGCTGCCCCGCGTCCGAGGAAGAACGATCATGCCCCCGCTGGCTGTTCCATGTTCCGGCACACGGGTCGGCGGGACGGGTGGAACCCCGCCAATGGCCGGCCCGGGGATCGGCGGTTTCCGGCCCGGACGGGCGGTTTTGCCGGGCAGGGGCCCCCGCGCGGGCCGGTTTCGGCGAGGCGGAATGCCGGGATGCAACCAGGGCGCGATGTGCTAGGCTGCGAGCCAGAAGCTGAAGTCCGTCGTCTTCCCGGTCCGAAACGGAGCTGCCCATGACCTTCACGCCGAAGTCCCCCGTCACCAGCCGCGCGGCCCTGCGCGCGATCCTGCCCGAGCCAACCTCGGTCCGGGTGCTGCACAAGGACATGAGCCGCCTGAACGCCCTGGCGCGGGATTTCATCGCGCTCTCGCCCTTCGCGGTGCTCTCGACCCGGGGGGCGGATGGCAGCATCGCAACCTCGCCGCGCGGCGACGCGGCGGGCTTCGTGCGGGTGGCCGATGATCATACCCTGCTGCTGCCCGACCGGCTGGGCAACCAGCGCCTCGACAGTTTCGAGAACATCCTGCGCCATCCCGAGGTTGGCCTGCTGTTCCTGATCCCCGGCCATACCGAGACGCTGCGGGTTTCGGGGCGGGCGCAGATCCTGCGCGACGAGGATATCCGCGCGGCGCTGGCCCATAACGGGCGCCTGCCGGACCTGGCGCTGGCGATCACCGTGGAGCGGGTCTTCATGCATTGCTCCAAGGCCTTCGTGCGCTCGGCCCTCTGGCGGAGCGAGACCTGGCCCGCCCGCCGCAGCGCCCCGACCCTGGCGCAATGGGCCGCCGAGGCTGCCCCGTCCGAGCTGAACCTGACCCAGATCCAGGAGATGCACGACGAGGATGCGCGCACCCGTCTCTATTGATCTGGCCGCAGTGATTTGGCCGCAGTGATCTGGCTGCTGGTGATCTAGCCGCTGGCCTCGGCCATCAGCGCCACCATGCGGCCCCGGGTCGGGCCGCTGCCGCAGTGCTCGGCCAGCGCCTTCGCGACCTCCTTGCGGACCTGCGCCAGCGGCGGATCGCCCCGGCCCTCGATCTCGAGGCGCAGCGGAGAGCCGTAGATCTGTCCGAAGGCGAAATCATCCGCCGTCCCGGCATGGCATTCGCGCTCAGCCCGCTCGAGCGAGACCCGGGTGAAGCCGGCGGCGCGCAGGTCGCGTTCGATCACGGCGGGATCGCCGTAGCCGAAGGGGGTGCGGGCCAGGAACAGCGGCGGGTCGTCCGGGTAAAGCCGGATCAGCGTCTCGACCGCGATGCGGGAAAAGTCGTTTTCCTCCAGCGGCCCCCAGCTGTTGAAAAGGAAACGGCCCTGCGGCCGCAGGACGCGGCGCACCTCGGAAAAGCCCTTCACCCGGTCGGGGAAGAACATCACGCCGAACTGGCAGAAGACCGCGTCGAAACTGTCGTCTTCGAAGGGCAGGGCCAGGGCATTGGCGATCTGCCATTCCATGCCCGGCACCGGGGCGGGGTGATGCATCCGGGCGCGTTCCAGCATCGCCTCGTTCAGGTCGCTGACCACGTAACGGGCGCCCGCTCTCAGCAGTGGCGCCATGGCCCGGGTCACCGCGCCGGTGCCGGCGGCGATCTCGAGCACGGCGGCGGGATCACTGCGGGCGACGCGACGCGCCAGCTCGGCGCCGTAATCGGCAAAGAGCACCGGCACCAGATGGCTGTCATAGATCTCCGGGATGGAGCCTTTGAAGTCGCTGTCGATATCGGGCATGGCGGAACCTCCTCCCTGAGGTGTCCTTAAGGTTTATCTATCATTTCGATAAAGACCTCAATGCGTGTGTTGAAGGCATCGGAAAAGGGGGGAGGGAAAGCAGACCTCGCCGCCCGGCGCCGATCCCGCACCGGCTTAGGCAACCGGAGGGGCCATGGCGCCCGGGCGGCGAGGCGGCGCGCCCTGACACTGGGGATGCCATTCGGGGGCGGGCGCGCCATGGCGACATCGCTTGGGGACCAACTGTTGCTGTCGCCGGCTTCGGAGCGGCTTTCCCGGCGGGCTCCGAATACCTGATACAGTGATGCGGGAAGGACCGGTTTCCCGATAGCTAGAAATTCGGGGGACACCGGCGAATCCACTGCAGGGCCTTGGAGACAGGGCAAAATTCGGATTTTCCCGTTCCGGACCCGGAATTACGCCCCTATTCGGGTACCTATCCTTAAGGATATTTCCCCTTCGTTCAGCGCCCTGAATGGGCATTCGATATGTGTTAAGACAATATTCAAATGTCTGAATTTGAATGCGAATTCCCGAAAGCTTTCACCCGGGGCCCCCTAACCCTTTGGGCAGGTGACAAAGTTTCCCTATCTCGCGGATAGATTAACGTCGATTTCAATTCTGTTAACCTCCTGGTTGTGTCTGGGCGGATGGGGATGCCGGACAAGAGGTGAAGCCCGACGGGCTGCTGCACGCCTCACAATAAGCGAAGGAGACGACCCATGCATGAACCGGATGGATCAGAGCACGGGCTGGCGGGACAGGCGGTCCTCGGACCGGAGGTAGTACCCCAGGTTTCATTCAGTTTCGTTGGCTCGCGACGGTTGTTCTCGGAGGTGGTTCTGCGCACCATCGAGACCGAATTCGCCGGCGTCCGGGCGACACGATGCCCGGATCTGGCGACCTGTTCGCTGGTCTTTGCAAGTCACGGGCAGCCGGGTCACCCGCCGTTGCGGCTGCTGATCGTGGATGAACGCCAGGCGGCCGACCTGGTGCTGTTCGTCAAGCGGCGCGACGCGCTGACTCGGGAAGTGAACCTGGCCATCGCGGTGCGGGAGGACAGCGGCGCGAGCGAGCTGATGGCCCGCTGGGGGGTGCTTCTGTCGGCGGCGGGGGTCAGCATCCTGCCGATGAACCTGCATCTGAACGCCTGGATCCAGGTGATCCGGCTGCTGGACTGCGGCGGGCGCTACCTGCCGACCTGCGTCTATGACGGCGGGCGCCGCGGCGATCCGGGAATGCCGGCGCCGCCCGGCAATGTCGTGGCGCTGCACCAGGCAGAGCCCGCAGCCCCTGAGGCCGGGCCCGATTGCGCGGCCACGGCCGGGGCGGTGGCCCGCCTCACGCCGCGCGAACGCGAGGTGCTGACGCTGGTCGCGGCCGGGCGTCCGAACAAGGTCATCGCCAATGAGCTGTCGGTTTCGGCCCATACGGTCAAGCTGCATATCCACCGGATCATGGCCAAGCTCGGGGTGTCGAACCGCACCGAGGCGGCGATCTGTTTCCATCACAGGGACGGCTAGCCGGGCCGGGGTCCGGGCGCGGCGGAGCGGCTCTGGCGGGTGCCTCCGGCGAGGCTCGGGAATGGCTTTCTTAATTTGTTGTAAATAATCGCGTATCGCCTTATGAGTGTATAGGTTTTCTTCGGGGAACGAAGGCAGGGGACCGGGAAGTGATGTGCGCTGCGCATGCAGCGGGCCCCTGCGCAAGGCGCCGGTGCCCCGGGTCCTTGGAGTTGGCAATGCCCTATTCGAATGCGATCACGATACGGCAAATGGAAGTCCTGAATGCCATCACTGCGGCGGGATCGATGCGCCAGGCCGCAAAGCTTCTGGGGGTGTCTCAGCCGACCGTCTCGGCGCAGCTGGCCAAGCTGGAGGAAGCGGTGGGGGCCGAGCTGGTGCACCGCGACCGTCAGCGGCTCGACGTGCTGACCGCTGCCGGAGAGCTCTGGGCGCGCACCGCGCGCGCCGTGCTCTCGGACCTGGAAGCCGGAACGCACCGCCACCGGGAGCTGTTCGGCCAGCACCGCTACCGCATCCGCTTTGCCACCATGCCGTCGCATTCGGGCCGGGTGCTGGGCTATGCCGCCGCCGAGGCGCGGGCCGATCCGACGATCTCGGAATTTTCGGTCAGCTGGGCGCCCTCCAGCTCCATGCTGATGGAATATCTGGAGATCCGGAAGGCCAACATGGCCCTGATGGCCATGACCAGCGCCCTTTCGGAGATGCCGGCCTTCCGCAGCGAGGTGCTGTACGAGGACCGCATCCTCTGGGCCGTGCCCAAGAGCGTCGATCCTGCCCTGGTGCGCGGCATCATCGATGCCGGCACGCTGCCGACGGTGCTGCCGTCGGCGCTGAGCAACCGGGTGGTGGTGGATGTGCCCCATGAATGGCGTGCGACCAGCGACATCTGGTTCGCAGCCCATCTGCCCGGCGCGGTGCCCTTCTACGTCAGCGACCTGCACCTGGGCGCGGCCGAGATCGTTGCGGCGGGCCTGGGCACCTGCCATGTCTCCATCACGCTGCACAGCAACCTGTCAGAGCGCATCCGGTCCCAGGTGAATTTTTACGACATCGGACGCACCGCCCAGCAGATGGTGCTGGCGACGCCCCGGCACCTGATGACGGTGCCCTCCTATGCCGATTACTTTTCCCGACTGACCGAGGTGCTGCGGGCGCATTACGCCCAGTACCTGATGGATCACCCCTGGAATCAATAGCCGTCAAAAGCTGAATCCTGAGGGTTCCATTTTTCGGCTCGGGGGTGTTCCTTCGAAATGAGGATGTGCAAAAGGATATGGCCCCGGATATCCCGGGGCCATCATCTTTCCGTAATCTGCATTTCCGGAATCGGACCCGCCGCGCGGAAATCCGGCGGCGGGCGTCAGGCTGTCATTTGATCTGGCCCCGGCAATAATCGGCGACCTGGGCGTCGGTATAGGGGGTGCCCCTTTGCCGCTGTGCCAGGATCTTGCCGTCGGAGCGACGCGAGCAGCGCACGTAGCTGGCGATCGGGCGCGGCGTGGCCGGGGTGGCGGCCTGGCGGCTGACCTGCGGGGCAGAGGCCCTCTGGGCGCGGGCGGCCTGGCGGCGTTCGGTGGCCGAGCAGACGCTGTTCGACGGGATCGTGCCGACCTGGCGCAGGGCCACGCAGGCCTCGCTGTCACGCCGGGCGATCATCAGCAGGGCGGCCTGGCCCTGGCCCATCTGTGCCAGCAGGCAGGCCTCGTCGACACGTCCCAGACCGCCAGCGGCTCCGCCTCCGATCAGAGAGATGCCGATGCTGCTGGCCAGCGCGCAGGGATGGCCGGAGCCCATCGAGGGCGGCTGCACCGCCGGGGCGGAACGCACCGTGTATTTCCCGGTGTACTGCTGGCGGGTGGTGATCGTCTCGGGCGTGCTCTGATCGATGTAGATCTGGGCATTGGAATTGGAATTGCCCCCCGTGCCCCCGGACGCATAGGCGCCCGCCGAGCTTTCCACCTGGGCAGAGCTGGCAGAGCTGGACCCGGCATTGCTGGTGGTCGTGGTGGTCTGGGCGGTCGCGGAGACGCTCCAGAGCAGCGAGGTGGCGACGATGGCTGCGACAGTCACGGCTGTGGCAGGGATATCCTTTGTCACGATTTTCATGGTTTCATACTCCCCTCCGAACGCAGAGGTTTTCAAAGAGGCCGGAGCGGTACGTTCGGATACCCACTCCGGCCAGCCCGGGACCGCGCAGGCGGACCCGAGCCCTGACACCATCCGTCAGAAGATGGTGCCAAGCCCCCCGAAGGCGCCGGCAGAGCTGCCGTTCGAGCCGGTGTAGCCGCCCGAGGCGCCTGCGCCACCGAAGCCGAAGGAGCCCGCAACCGAGGTGTTGCTGACGCTGCCCGAGGCATTGGTGGTGGAGCCGGACCCCGACACCGCGCCGCCCGGGCCGATGGCGGTGAAGCCGCCCGCAGCGCCCGAGGACGACAGGTTCATCGAGGTGGTGTTGGATGCGCCCGAGATGCCCCCGAAGGTGCCGGCGCCCGAGCCGCCGCCGAAGCTGGCGCCGCTTTCCGAGCCGGACCAGGAACCGGTGCCAAGCACGGTGTCAGCGGATGCGACGCCGGCGCCGATAAAGAGGGCCGTGGTGGCAAGAATGAGAACTTTCATGATGTGTACCTCCCATTAAGCGGAATGACCGCTTCTCCTTTGAAATGAAACGCGGAACGGCGCTTCGAGATTTAGTTTTATGGGGAGGTATCGGGAAAATAAATTCGGACAAAGTTACAGGGGGCCATTGGCTAATGCCGTAGCGCAATTGGCCGATTTTCGGCGGGGCGGACTAGCCATTTGGCCTATCGGAATGGGGGGGGTGTCATCCTGCCAAAGGCGGATACGCCGGGGCCTTGGGGGGGTATGGAGGCGCCGTGCGGCGGCGCAGCACCCGGAGGGGCCTTAGCCAGGAGGAGGGGGGAGGCCGGGCGGAAACGACAGGAAACACGCTTTTCTCGGGGACGAAAAGCTCCCGGCCTCGGGGGGGGCTTTGGCCTCTCAACCTTAAGCGAACCTTAAAACGGGTCGGAAAATGCGAAAGGGCGCCGCAGTGACGCGGCGCCCTTCCCGAGGGGCTTTCCGGGGATGGTCGTTCAGAACCTGAAGGACCCCCGAAGCTGGATCATCCGCGCATCCACGTCCAGGCCGCTGGTGTCCTGGAAATCGCGGAAACTGTTCATCGTGATCTCGGCGCCGATGCTGAAGTTCTCGTTGATCATGTAGTCGACGCCGGCGCCGTAGGTGAAGCCGTTGTCGGTCTCGTCATCGACCTTCAGCCAGGCCGCGCCCAGCGTGACATAGGGCATGAAGGCGCCGGCATCGTAGCCGATCCGCCCGCGCAGGCGGTACAGGTCGCCATCGTCGTCGGTATTGTCGATGTCGATGCTGTTGTAGTCCAGCTCTCCGCCCAGGACCCACTGGCCCATGTCGTAATCATAGCCGCCGAAGACGCCGTAGGCATTCAGATCCTCGTCGTCGGTCGTGCCCATGTAATCGGCCTCGACCTTGCCGACGCCGGCGGCGACGCCCAGGTAGGGGCCGGTCCAGTCGGCGGTCGGCGCTGCCATGACCGGGGTGGCCACCATCGGGGCCGGTTCCATCTTCGCAGGGCCGTAGGACCCCGCCGCTGCGGCGCCCGCCGCGAGGGCGAAGGCGGAAGTCAGAAAGATCGTTTTCATGTGCCTGTCCTTTGCGTTCGTGAAGTGCTCAACAATTAACACAACCTTAAGGTGATTCGGTGCAAGGGTGGGCATTTTGAAAATTGAATGTGATAAATATGCCAGCCTCCGGCGCGGCCTCAGGCCCGGGAAGGCGCCCTTGGCCGGCCCGGTCGGACCTGAGGCCGGTCGTGTCAAAGGGTGCGTTCGAATCGGACCCTGCCCATCAGGGCCTCAAGCCGGACATCGGTCGGGGCGTCCAGGGCCCCGAGGCGGATCAGCCCCGGCGCAGAGGGGAAATCCCTGTAGAAAATCGCCAGGTTGCCCCAGGGCGCGTAGAGCGTGATATCCCCTCGGGAGGCGGCGTAGCTGTCGGGCGCCGATCCGGTCTTCAGCCGCCGGGGCAGATCCGCCACCTTCTCGATCCCGTGGTAATCGCTGAGGCTGACCTCGAGCGGCAGCAGCGCGGCAAAGGAATGGGCCACGGCAGTGTCGTCCAGCGTGGCCGTCAGCACGATGCTGCCTGCGAGGATGAAAATCGGGATCATCCGCCAACCGCCTCCTGCGCCTGCCGCACGGGGCGGGAGCCGCCACATGGGGATGGCACCATGGGCGGGGTCGATAGCGGATGGGGCGGGGGCGGGCAGGCGTCGGGCATGGGGCGCTCCGGGGGCTCTGGGGGGGCTCTGCCCGGAAGGATGGCCCGGATCCGGCGCCGGGATAATCGCGGATTGTCGCACAGCATTCATGAGGCGCGCTCATGGGCGGTTTCGGCCCCGGGGCCATGACGGCCGTGCCCCGCGCCCCCAGATGGGGTGGGCACCCTGCCGCGCGCCATCCCGGCCAATCCGACAGGACAGTCCGTCGCAACCGCTCTTCCATCGACGTCCGCCCCCGCAATCCGCTATCATCGGGAACCCATCTTGATCGTCCAGACACCAACCCCGGCCAGCCCCATGATCCGCGAGAATATCTCTGACCTGATTGCCTTCGCCGCCGTCGCCGAGGAACGCAGTTTCACCCGTGCGGCAGCCAAGCTGAACGTCTCGCAATCGGCGCTGAGCCACACCATCAAGGCGCTGGAACAGCGGCTTGGCCTGCGTCTGCTGACCCGCACCACCCGCTCTGTCGCGCCGACCCTGGCCGGAGAGGACCTGCTGGCAACCCTCAATCCCTGTTTCGAGATGATCGAGACCCGGCTTCAGGCCCTCAACGACAGCCGGGACGAGCCGGCGGGCACGGTGCGGATCGTGGCGGTGGAATATGCCATCGAAAGCCTGCTCTGGCCCAAGTTGTCGCCGGTGCTGAAGGCCCATCCCGGGGTGAAGGTGGAATTCGTCATGGATTACGGCTTTACCGATCTGGCCGCCGCGCAATGCGACGCGGGCGTGCGCTACGGCGATCAGGTCAGCGAGGGGATGATCGCCATGCGCATCGGCCCGGATGAACGCATGATCTGCGTGGGCAGCCCCGGCTATTACGCCGCTCGTGGCACGCCTGCGACGCCCCAGGCCCTGACCGATCATGCCTGCATCAATCTGCGCCTCTCGACCCATGGCGCGCTCTATGCCTGGGAGTTTGAGGACGCACAGGGCCGGGAGCTGAACATCCGGGTGCAGGGCCAGGCCACCTTCAACACGATCAACCCGGTGATGCGGGCCGCCGTCGACGGCCACGGGCTGGCGCTGATCCCCGAACGGCTGGCACAGCCGCATCTGGACAGCGGCGCCCTGGTGGCCTGCCTTGGCGACTACTGCCCCTCCTTCCCGGGGTTCCACCTGTATTACCCCAGTCGCCAGCGCTCTTCCTCGGCTTTCGACGTGGTGCTGGAGGCGCTGCGCGAAAGCTGATCCATTCATGAGGGCGGATCATGAGTGGGGTGATCATTTCGGGCATTAAGCTTTGCCCCGGAAAAGCCACATCAGGGAAGCAACCGAACAGGAGTTCCCGATGCCCCGCAAGATCACCTCCCTGACCGCGGCCTCCGCCCTGAGCCTGCTGGCGGCGCCCGCCTTTGCCGAGGATCCGCGCAGCACCCTGCCGGGCGCCGTGGCGCAGGTGGCGCCCGCGCTTGCCGCCTATGCCGAGGGCGCGCTGTTCGATGGGGAATGGGCGCAGGCCGCGCTGGCCCCGCGCGACCGGGCGCTGGTCACCTTCGCGACGCTGGTGACCCGGCACGAGGCCGACACCCTTGCCGTCCACGCGGCCCTCGCTCTGGATGCCGGCGTCACACCGGCGGAGCTGTCGGAAACCATCACCCAGCTGGCCTTCTACACCGGCCTTGGCAACGCCACCGCTGCCGCGCAGGCCATCGCGCCGGTCTTCGCCGAACGCGGTATTGCCCCCGAGGATCTGCCCGGTGCCACGCCCGGGCTGCTGCCCCTGAACGAAGCGGCTGAAGCGGCGCGCGAGGCGACCGTTCAGGGCAACTTCGCCAATGTCAGCCCCGGCGTCGTCGCCAATACGCGCGAGGTGCTGTTCCTCGACCTCTGGCGGCGCCCGGGCCTTGCGCCGCGCGACCGCAGCCTGGTCACCGTCGCCGCGCTGATTGCCGCCGGTCAGCCGGCGCAGATGACCTTCCACCTCAACCGCGCCATGGACAACGGGCTGACGCAGGAAGAGGCTGGGGCCATGCTGTCGCACCTTGCCTTCTATGCCGGCTGGCCCCGCGTCTTCTCGGCCCTGCCGGTGGCGAAGCAGGTGTTCGAGGCGCGCACCCCGTGACGGAGACCCGGCGCATGAAGATCGGCATCCTTGGGTCGGGCCGCATGGGCGGCGCGCTTGGCCGGATCTGGGCCGCCTGCGGGCACGAGGTATGCTTTGCCTACGCCCGTTCGGCGCAGAAGCTGGACCGCCTGGCGCAGGAGACGGGCGGCCACAGTGCCGGCGTGGCCGAGACCGTGGCCCATGCGGAGGCGCTGCTGCTGGCGGTGCACTGGTCCCGGGTTCCCGATGTGCTGGCGCAGGCGGGGGACATGGCCGGCAAGCTGGTGCTGAATTGCTGCGTGCCTCTGGATGCGACCGACAGCCGGATCGTGCTGGGCGGAACCACCTCGGGCGCCGAGGATCTGGCCCGCCGGCGCCCCGCTGCCCGCTGGGTGTCCTGCTTCAACACCGTGCCCTCGGAAAGCCTTGGCCCGGTCTTTGCCCGCAAGGGCCGGGGGCCGGCGCCGCAGGTCCTGACCTGCGCCGACGACGGTGCCGCAAGGGCGGCCGCCACGCCACTGATCCGCGACACGGGCTTTGCGCCGCTGGACTGCGGCGGGCTGTCCAATGCCCGCTTCGTCGAACCCTTCGCCATGGTCACCGCCGAACTGGCCTATGCCCAGCCCGGCGGCCCCGCACTGACCTATGTTTTCACGAAACTGCGCGGCTGATCCGCGCGGAAAGGAGACCCCATGAAGATCACCCGTTCGGGCAGCACGCCCTCTGTGAAAGGCCCCGAGGACTGGTTCACCGGCACCGTCCGCATCGATCCCCAGTTCCAGGCCGAAGCCCCCGGTCGCGTCAGCGGCGCCCATGTCACCTTCGAACCCGGCGCCCGCACCGCCTGGCATACCCATCCCGCCGGTCAGACCATCCTCATCACTTTCGGTCGGGGGCGCGTCCAGCGTGAAGGCGGCCCGGTCGAAGAGGTTTCGGCGGGGGATGTTGTCTGGTTCCCGGCGGGTGAAAAGCACTGGCACGGCGCCGCTCCCGACACCGCCATGAGCCACCACGCGATCCAGGAAGCCATCGACGGCTCTGCCGTGACCTGGCTCGAGAAGGTCTCGGACGCAGACTACGCCGGCTGACCCCGGCCCTCTGCCCCGCGCCTGACGCCCCCTTGAGGGCGAAACCGACCCGATGATGCCGAGGCCCTGCCTTGGGCAGGGGCCCGCGATCCCACTGCCGACTGTCGATCCCGCGCGCCCGGGCAGGGCGCGCGCCGGTCCCGCATTCCCCCAACGAAAGAGACCAGGATGATCCTGAACGAAACCTACACCCTGTCCAATGGCATCGAGATCCCCAAGCTGGGCCTCGGCACATGGATGATCGAGGATGACATGGTGGCCGAGGCCGTGCGCGCCGCGCTCGACCTGGGGTATCGCCATATCGACACCGCCCAGGCCTATGGCAACGAACGCGGCGTGGGCGAGGGCATCCGCACCTCGGGCCTGCCCCGGGAAGAGATCTTCGTCACCACCAAGCTTGCGGCCGAGATCAAGGATTACGAAGGCGCGAAGGCCGCCATCGACGCCTCACTTGCCACCATGGGGCTGGACGTGATCGACCTGATGATCATCCACAGCCCCCAGCCCTGGATGGATTTCGCCGGAGAGGACCGCTTCTTCGACGGCAATGTCGCGGCCTGGAAGGCGCTGGAAGAGGCTCATGAGGCCGGCAAGCTGCGCGCCATCGGCGTGTCGAACTTCCAGACCGTCGACCTGGAGAACCTGCTGCGGCACGCGCGGATCCGCCCGATGCTGAACCAGGTGCTCGCCCATGTCGCCAATACCCCCTTCGACCTGATCGAGGTCTGCCAGCGGCAGGACATCCTGGTCGAGGCCTATTCCCCCGTCGGCCACGGCGCGCTGTTCCGCAACGCCGAGGTCGGGGCCATGGCCGAGAAATACGGCGTTTCCGTCCCGCAGCTGGGGATCCGCTACTGCCTGCAACTGGGCCTGCTGCCGCTGCCCAAGACGGCGAATCCGGCGCATATGAAGACCAATGCGGCGGTGGATTTCACCCTCTCCGATGCGGATATGGAGACCCTCAAGGGCCAGGAAACCGCGCCGGATTACGGTGAAGCCGGCATCTTCCCGGTCTTCGGCGGAACGCTCTGACAGCATCATCGCCGCGAAGCTGCGACAGGGGGCCGGAACGGACAGCGTACCGGCCCCTCGGAGCCTGCCGGGGCCCGTCACCCGGGATCGCCGGCATCCACCAACCCCTGCAGCAGCGCCCCGAGCCGCTCTTTCAGCGCTTCGGGATCGGCCCTTGTCAGGGTGTCCAGACGGGCCACCCGGTATAGGGCATCGACCCCCGTCAGCACGGCAAGGGCCAGCGCCGCCCTCAGCCCGGCCTCGGCGCCGCCGATCCGCGCCGAAAGGTCCGCGACCGCGTTGTCGTTCAGGGCCTGCGCGACCATCGGCCCGACCTCGGGGCTTGAGATCGAATGCAGCAGCGCACGGTTCGGATCGAAATCCTGCTTGTGCCCGGGATCGAGGATCAGCCCCGCGACGCGGCGGCCGAAATCGGACATGTCGCCCTGCACCAGGATGTCGATGCTGAAATGCGGCAGGATCGCGGTTTCGAACAGGCCCTTCTTGGACCCGTAGTAGCGGTTGATCAGCGCCGCATCCACGCCGGCCTCCTGCGCGATCTCCCGCAGGCCCACCTGGTCATAGGGCCGGGCCATGAAGTGGCGGCAGGCCGCCGCTTCGATGGCCTTGCGCGTGGCTTCGGCATTGCGCGGTCTCTTGCGTGTCGTCGGCATGGCTCTCCCTTGAAAGTCAACAGGTGATGATTTATGTCATCATGCGTTGACATCGCGCACCCCGCGCGTCCCTGCAAGCCCTAATCCCGAACACGGAGTCCCAAAATGGCCAAGAATCCGGGAACTGCCCTCGTGACCGGTGCCTCAAGTGGCATCGGTGAAGCCCTGGCCCGCATTCATGCGGAGCAGGGCGGTGACCTCGTGCTGGTGGCGCGGCGCCGGGCGCCGCTGGAGGCCCTGAAGCAGGAGCTGGAGGCGCGCCATGGCATCGCGGCTTCGGTGCTGGTCGAGGACCTGACGGACGAGGCCGCACCGGCCCGCATCCACCAGAGCGTCCTGGACGCCGGCCAGGACATTGCCTGCCTCTTCAACAATGCCGGGTTCGGCGGGCTGGGCCGCTTCGATCAGCGGGACTGGGCGGCGGATCGCGCGATGATGCAGGTGAACATGATCGCCCTGACGGCGCTGACCCGGCTGTTCCTGCCGGAGTTCGTCGCGCGCGGCTCGGGCCGGATCCTGAACACCTCGTCAAGCGGCGCCCTGCTGCCGGGGCCCATGCAGGCCGTGTACTATGCCAGCAAGGCCTATGTGACCTCCTTCAGCAATGCCCTGTCGGAAGAGCTGCGCGGCACCGGCGTCACGGTCACGGCGCTGATGCCCGGCCCGGTCCGCACCGGGTTCGAGGCGACCGCCGGCATGGGGCAGCTGGGCCTTTACACCGGCGCCGCCTCGGCGGGCAGCGTGGCGAAGGCCGGCTACGATGCCATGATGCAGGGCAGGCTGAACGTCATCACCGGGCTGAGCCCGGTGCAGCGCCTCATGCTGCGCCTTCTGCCCTTCGCCCCCCGGCGGCTGGTCCTGCGGATGATCCACGACATGCAGACCGCCTGAGAGGCGCGCCCTGCATCCGCGCAGACGGTCTGGTTGCGGTTGACAGCTTCGGGCAAGCGAACCTATGTCCACGTTTCATCGCCGGGGCGGCCGCTTCGCCCGGGCCGGTCAACGGATCTTGCGCCGCGTGCCCAGGGGGCTGCGGTGCGCGAATGGGCTTGGATGAGCCGGAACAAGGGGTTGCGCATGTCTGGCACCGTGTTGGATCATAATGCAAGGCTGTCCGTCGCCCCGATGATGGACTGGACGGATCGGCATTGCCGCTATCTGCACCGGCTGCTCAGCCGCAAGGCCCTGCTTTACACCGAGATGGTGACCTCCCCGGCGCTGGTGCGCGGCGGGGCGCTGCACCTGCTGGATCATGACGTTTCGGAACATCCGGTGGCGCTGCAACTGGGCGGTTCGGACCCCGCCGAGCTGGCGCAGGCCGCGAAACTGGGCGCCGAGGCCGGCTATGACGAGATCAACCTCAACTGCGGCTGCCCTTCGGACCGGGTGCAGTCGGGCACCTTCGGGGCGATCCTGATGCAGCAGCCCGACCTTGTGGCGCGCTGCGTGGAGGCCATGCGTGCGGCCGTCGATGTCGAGGTCACGGTGAAATGCCGCATCGGCGTCGATGATCAGGACCCCGAGGTGGTGCTGCCCGATTTCCTGGAAAAGGTTTCGGCGGCGGGCTGCCGGCGCTTCACCATCCATGCCCGCAAGGCCTGGCTTCAGGGGCTCTCTCCGAAGGAGAACCGGGACATCCCGCCGCTGGATTACGACCTGGTGCGCCGGATGCGCGCGCGCTTTCCCGATCTGCACCTCTCGGTCAACGGCGGCATCACCACGATGGCGCAGACCGAGGGCTTCCTGGCCGACGGGCTGGACGGGGTGATGATCGGGCGGGCGGCCTACCATGACCCCTCGGCGGTGCTGTGCGGCGCCGATGAACGGATCTTCGGGGCGAAGACCGATGCGCTGGAGCCCGAGGCCGCCGTGATCGCCATGCTGCCCTATATCGAGGCGCATCTGAGCGCGGGCGGCAAGCTGGCGCAGGTGACGCGGCACATGCTGGGCCTGTTCCAGGGCCGTCCCGGGGCGCGGGTCTGGCGGCGGATGCTCTCGGAAGGGGCGCATCGCAAGGGCGCCGGTCCGGCGCTGGTCGAGGAGGCGCTGGCCGCCTTCCGCGACACCGTGGCGGGCGACCGCGCGACGGCCTGAGGCGGGCCTTTCCGAAAACGCACCGAAAACGACAAGACCAAAAATGACAGGGCCCAAAACGACAGGGCTAAAAACGACAAGGCCCGCGGTGGGAGGGACACCGCGGGCCTTGCTCTGACGCCCGCCCGGGAGGGAGCGGGGGCGCCAGCCTTACTTGCCGGTCTTCTTGTAGTCGTAGAGGTAGGGCGTGATGTTCTCGACCGGGAGCGAGACCGAGACGCTCTTGTTCGTCAGGTAGACAGAGTCGATCTGGTACCAGGGGGCGAACCAGGCGTTCTTGACCAGGTAGTCGGTGATCGCGCGGTATTTCGCGTCATCCTGGCCGGGCAGCACCTTCTGGGCATCCGCCAGCAGCGCGTCCAGCTCGGGCGTTTCGGTCTTGGCGGTGTTCCAGGGCGCAGTGGGGGCGATGTATTTCACCACGTCCCCCCAGGGAGAGTTGCCGCCCAGGCGGAACAGGAACAGCGGGAACTTGCCCGACAGCAGCTCCGGGATCGTCGAGGTCGGAGAGACCTTCACCCAGTCCACCTTGATGCCGATGGCGCCAAGCTGCTGTTCGACGATGGGGTTGTAGGCCGACATGGAGGCCAGGTCGGGCATCTGCACGGTGAAGCCGTCGCCGTAGCCTGCTTCCTTCATCAGCGCCTTGGCGGCGTCGACGTCGTACTTGTAGGTGCCTTCCAGCGCCGGATCATACAGCGCGTTCGGCGCCGCGACGGCCTGGTCGGTGACCTTGCCCATGCCGCCGTCGACGAACTTCAGGATCTGCGCCTTGTCCATCGCCATGTTGATCGCCTGACGCACCTTCACGTTGCCAAGCGCGGGCACCATCTTGCCGTCGCGATCCGCGATGAAGAAGCCGAAGAAGTCCGCCGGAAGCGAGGTCACGGTCAGGCCGGCGGCCTTGGCCTCGTTCACCACGCGGGGTTCGCCCACGGCGGCGTCGATCTGCCCCGAGCGCAGCGCGTTCAGCCGGGCCGAAAGCTCGGTGATCGGGGTGATCGAGACGCGGTCGAACGGATAGGCGTCCTTGTTCCAGTAGTCCGGGTTGCGGGTGTAGACGTACTGGCGGCCCGTCACCGTGTCCTTGGTGTCGAAGATGTAGGGGCCCGAGCCCACCGGATGCGCCGCGCCTTCGGGGGTGCCCAGCGTCGAGGGCAGGGCAACCACGCCGCCGACAGTGGCCAGGCCGAACAGCAGGGCGGGGTTGGGCTGGGCCAGGTGCAGCACCAGCTCGGTGTCGGAAACCACGGTGATCTTGTCGACACCCGCCAGCATCCACTTGTTCTGCCCGGCGCTGTTCTGGAGGTATTCCATGTTGGCCTTGACCGCATCCGCCGTCAGCGGCGTGCCGTCGGTGAACTTGACGCCCGCGTGCAGCTTCAGCGTCAGCTCGGTGCCGTCCTCGGAATAGCTGTAGCTTTCCGCAAGGTTCGGTTCGATCGAGCCGTCGTCCTTGGCCTTCAGCAGGGTGTCGAACACCGGCTGCCAGTAGTTCATCCAGTGCGAGCCGGTCAGCTGCGCGCGGTCGAAGGTCCGGTTGTCGCGGTAGGCGCCGATGGCCAGCGTATCCGCATCATTGGGGATCTCGGCCAGCACGGGGGCGGCCAGGCCGAAGCTGAGCGCCAGCGCGGCACAGGTGGATTTGAACATGGTTTCCTCCCAGAAGGTGGGCCCCCTGGGGACCCGGGTCTTGCGTGCCCTCGTGGTACCCGAGTGGGGAATGCGTAAGGAGTGCATTTTCACCGCTTGGTGATGCACGGTTGTTATCGCTCGGGCGGGCTCAGAGCCGGGCGTCGGGGGCACCGGCAAAGGGATCGACGGGGTTGGTGCCGGCGAAGGGGGCGCGGCCCAGAAGGGCCTCGCAGACCGCGCGCTGCATCGCCTCGTGGGTCGAATAGGCGTTGATGTAGGTCGGCACCCGGGGCGCATCGTAAAGGTAGTAGGGATAGCCGAAGCTGATCATCACCGTGGGAAGCGCCGTCCAGGGCCGCGCCATGGCGGTCTTGAAATGGCCATGCAGCGCACGCCAGTCCAGGAAGATCCGGCTTCGGGTCAGCAGGGTTTCCTCTCCGAAGAGGTACAGCACCAGGTCCTGACCGGTGATGTCGAGCGGGGTGCCGTAGGGCGCCTCGGTCACCTCGAAGCCCGCCTCGCGCAGCATCTGCGGCAGGGCGAAGGGGATCTGTTCGTTGCCCATGGGTTCGACGATGCCGGGGCTCAGCACCAGGATCCTGCGATGTCTGGCGGGATCAAGGGGCAGGGTGGCGTCGCGGTCCTTGACCAGGGTCGGCGCGGCGGCAAAGGCGCGTTCGGTGATCGTGGCGCGTCCCTCGGGCGCGGGCGTTTCGGGGGCCTTGCGGGACCTGTGCAGCCCCAGCGAGGCCTTCAGCCCCAGCACCCGCAGACCGGCAGCGCGGAAGCGTTCCGCCGGGATGCGCCCCGAGGCGACGGCATCGCGCACCGCCGCGATCTCGGTCTCCGGATCGGAGGAGAACAGCACCATGTCGCAGCCCGCGCGCAGGATCTCGATTTTGGCCTCCAGCGGCGCCAGAACCGAGGTCAGGCCGGCCATTTCGGAGGCGTCCGAGACGATGATGCCGTTGAAGCCCAGCTCGCCGCGCAGCAGGTCCTCGTTCAGCGCGCGAGAGATCGTGGCCGGCAGGTAGCGTTCGGCGTCCGGGGCATCGGGTCGGTAGGCGGGCAGGGCGATATGGGCGGACATGACGGCGCGCGCCCCGGCCCGGATGGCGTCCCCGTACAGCTTGCCGAAGCTGGCGTGCCAGTCTTCCATCGACAGCGGGTTGATCGTGGTCACAAGGTGCTGGTCGCGGTCGTCATAGCCCTCGCCCGGCCAGTGCTTGACGGTGGCGGCCAGGCCCGCGGCCTCGAATTCCGTCAGCTGGGCCAGCGCATGGCGGGCGATCTTCGCGGGATCCGAGCCATAGCCGCGCGTCGCCACGATGGCACTGCGCGGCGCGGCGTTGATGTCGAGGACCGGGGTGAAGGACCAGTTGACGCCGATGGCGCGGGCCTCGGCGGCCATGATCCGGCTGACCTCGCGGGTCAGGGCCTCGTCATCGGCGGCGGCCAGTGCGAGGGGGTTGGGCACCGGGGTGCCGAAGGGGAGGCTCATGCGAGAGCCCTCCAGATCCGCCGAGACCAGCATCGGGATCGCGGCATCCTCCTGCAACGCATCCAGCGCGCTGCGTTCGGCCTCGCCATCGGTACCGAAGAAGCGGGTGATGCCGCCCGGTTGCAGCGCCGCCAGACGGGCGCGCTCGGCCGCATCGACCGGCCCGCGCGAATTCAGCGTGAAAAGCTGGGCGGCCTGTTGCAGCGGATCAAGGCCGTCCCAGGTCGCGACCACCCAGTCCAGGGCCTCCTGGTCCAGGTGGAAGGGGGCACGCATCAGGTCTTCGGGCTGCATCGGCGGGGTCTTTCAGTCTTGGGCGGGAAGAAGCGCCAGGTGGGGATCTTCCACCGGGCCGGTCTCGGGCAGGCCGAGGCGCCGGTATTGTCCGGGCGGCGCATCAGAGGCCCGCATCAGCTCGACCAGATGGCCGGCCATGCGGGTTTCGAGGGCCTTGTCCTCCAGCGGGGTCTGCTGGCCGGGGTCGGTCTGCAGATCGAACAGAAGGCTTTGGAGCTGCGCGGGGCCGCGCATCAGCCGCCCCGGGTAGCGCAGCACCGGCATGCCCTTGGTGAAGGCAAAGCCCGGGTGCAGGCTGGCGCGGGCCAGATCGTCGCCCGAGGCAAAGCCGCGCATCCGGGTGGGCATCAGCGAATGTTCCTCCAGCGGGGTGTTGCCGGGCAGGGGGGCGCGCATGTAGACATGGCGCCCGTCGGTCACGCTGACATGGCTGCCGAAGACGCCGAACAGCGCGGCCTCGCGCACGGGCGTGTCGTCGCGCACCGTGGCGCCCAGCGGTTTGCCCTGCATGTCTGCGGTGGGGGCCACGCCGAAGGCTTCCAGCAGGGTCGGGGCGATGTCGATGGTCTGCACCAGTGCCTGGCGCCGTTCGCCCGCCACACCCGCCTTCGGATCCCACAGGAAGAAGGGCGTGTGGATCGCCTCGTCATACCAGGGCAGGACGTTCTTGCCCCAGTAGCCACGCTCGCCCAGCAGGAAGCCGTGGTCGGTGCACACGATCAGCATCGTGTCCTGCCACAGCTCCAGCCGGTCCATGGCATCCAGCACCCGGCCCAGATGGCGGTCGCATTCGCCCAGAAGCTTCAGGTAATGCGCACGCATCGCCTCGACCCCCGCAGCATCCTGTGTCACCGGACCATAGGCGGGCCAGTCGTCGCCTTCCTCGCCGGGGACGGTGAAGGGTTCGTGGGGATCGAAGGTCTCGATCTGCAGGAGCCAGTCGTCCGCGCCCGCATTGCGTTCGAGGAAGTCCAGACCGGCGTCGAAAACCTTCGTCATCGGCATGTCCTCGCGCGAGGTCATGACCGTGCGGTTGGCCTGGTCCTGGGTGTGCGCGCGCGGCAGGTACTGTTGCATCACGTCCCGGTCCAGCAGGTCGAGGAACGGCATCCAGGCATCGCCTTCCTGGCCGCGGAAGGTCTCGTGCGTGGTGAAGCGGGTGTGGTAGGTGGCCCCGCCGTCTTCCCAGTAATGCTGGTGGTCGGTGATCAGGTGGCTGTGCACGCCCTGTTTCGCGAGGATCTCGTAGACGCTGTCGTCGAAGGGCTCGATCGGGCCCCAGGAGCGGTGCAGGAAGTTGTAGCGCCCGGTGTGCATCTCTCGCCGCGCCGGCATGCAGGGCATGGAGCCCGCATAGCAGGTGTCGAATGTGGCGCTGCGGGTGGCAAGGCGGGCGAAGTTGGGCGCCTGTTCCGGCGGCGCGCCCCAGGGGGGCAGCATCCGCCGGACAAGGCTGTCATACATCACGACGATGGCACGCATGTCAGGCCTCCGCCTCAAGCTCCTGGAAGGCGCGGCGGCGGTCGGCCTGTCGCACCGGATCGGCCACCGGGGCGGCCAGCAGGAGGCGTTTCGTATAGGGATGTTCGGGCCGTGCCGTCACCTGGTCGCATTCGCCGAATTCCACGATCCGACCCGAGCGCATGACCGCGACCCGGTGCGAGATGTGGCGCACGACGGCAAGGTCGTGGCTGACGAAGAGATAGGCGACCCCGGTGCGCTCCTGGATCTCGATGAACAGATCCATGACCCGCGCCTGGGTCGACAGGTCCAGCGCCGAGACCGGCTCATCGCAGACGATGAGGCGCGGCGAGAGCGCGAGGGCGCGCGCGATGGCGACCCGCTGGCGCTGCCCGCCCGAGAATTCGCGCGGATAGCGATGCGCGGCATCGGCGGGCAGGTTCACCTGATCCAGCAGGTCGCGCACCCGGTCCCGCGCCTCGGCGGCGGTGGCGATCTTGCGGGCGATCATCGGCTCGGTCAGGATTTCCTCGATGGTCATCGAGGGGTTGAGCGAGGTGTAGGGGTCCTGGAACACCGCCTGGATGCGCGCGGCATCGCCGGTGCGTTCGCGCGGGGCGACATTGGCGATGTCCTTGCCCTCGAAGTCGATCTGCCCGGAATTGACGTGGCAGATCCCCAGGATGGCGCGCCCGATGGTGGTCTTGCCCGAGCCGCTTTCGCCGACCAGGCCGACGGTCTCTCCGGGGCGGATGTCGAGGGAGACGTCCTTCAGCACATGCAGCGGCCCGAAGTGGATGTTGACGTTCCGGACGTCGACCAGTTTCTCGTCGCTCATGCCGCATTTCCCTTGGCTGCGGGGGCGCGGTAGGCGCGCACCTCGGTGTCTTCCAGGACCGAGCCCAGCAGCATCCGCGTATAGGGGTGCTGCGGGTTCGAGAAGAGCGCGCCGATGGCATTCTCCTCCACGATCTCGCCCTTCTTCATCACCGCCACGCGGTCGCAGATATCGGCCACCACGCCGAAGTTGTGGGTCACCATGACGACGGTCATGTGGAATTCCTCGCGCAGTTCGCGCAGCAGTTCCAGCACCTCGGCCTGCACCGTGACGTCAAGCGCGGTGGTCGGCTCGTCCGCGATCAGCAGATCCGGAGAGGAGGCGACGGCGCCCGCGATCAGCACCCGTTGCGCCATCCCCCCCGAGACCTGGTGGGGATAGGCGTTGAAGGTGCGTTCCGGGTCGGGCAGGCCGACGCGGGCCAGCATCTCAAGCACGCGGGCCTTGGCCTGCGCCTTGGACAGGCCCAGCACGTTCATCAGCGGCTCGACCATCTGTGCCCCGATGCGGAACGAGGGGTCGAGGTTCGACATCGGCTCCTGCGGGACATAGGCGATGCGGCGGCCGCGCAGGGCGCGCATCTCGGTCTCGGACTTCTTCGTCAGATCCTCGCCGTCGAAGGTGATCGAGCCGGACAGCACCTTGCCCCCGGTCGAGAGCAGGTCGAGCACGGCAAAGGCGGTCTGCGTCTTGCCCGAGCCGCTTTCGCCGACAAGGCCGACCACGTCGCCCTTGCGGACCTGAAGGGTCACGCCATGGACGACCTCGCGCCAGCCATTGCCGTCGGGATAGGCCACGACCAGATCGCGGATGTCCAGCAGTACGCCCTCTTCGGGCGTCGGCGCGGGCGTTGCGGCGGCGTATTTCGCCGGGATCGCCGGGGTGCGGAAGCTGGGCGCGGCGCCGGTCTGCATGGCATCGCGGATCGCGTTCGCCAGCAGCACCAGCGAGGCCACGGTGATCGAGATCGCCAGACCCGGCCACAGGATGCCGAGCGGGGCGTTGTACATGTTCTGGAAGCCGTTCTGGAGGATCCCGCCCCAGGTCGGCATGGAGGGATCGCCCAGGCCCAGGAATTCAAGCCCCGCCTGGATGACGATGGCGATGCCCGCCACGATCGAGGTCTGGATGACCACCGGCGCGCGCACCACCAGCAGGATGTGGCGGATGATGATGCGCATGTCGGTCAGGCCCGAAACCCGGGCGGCGTCGATGTAAAGCTCGTTCTTGACGCCCTTCACCAGGGTGCGGGTCAGGCGGTAGAAGCCCGGGCTCAGCATGATGCCGAAGATGCCCATCGACAGGTAGATCGAGGCGCCAAGCGCCTGATAGAGCGCCAGCAGCACGATCAGCGCCGGCAGCGCCATCAGCGCGTCCGAGATCCAGCTGGAGGCGGTCTCGTACCATTTGCCGAAATAGCCCGCGAAAAGGCCGGCGGTGACGCCCAGCAGGGCCGCCACGACAACGGCGATGGCGGCGCCGATCAGCGTGTTGCGCGCGCCCCAGACCAGGCGGCTGAAGATGTCGCGGCCCGAGCCGTCTCCGCCCAGCAGGTAGCCATCGCCCGGCGCGACGTTGACCTTGAAGATCTGCACGGCGGCGGGATCGTTGGGGGCGATGAGCGGCGCGAAGATCGCGGTCAGCAGAACGACGATGATCAGGGCCGTCGCCAGCAGGCCCAGCGGGTTGCGCAGCACCAGCCCGGTCAGGCTGCTGCGCTGCGGTCCGGCGGCGGGAATGGAAGCGGTGGTCTCGGTCATTGCAGGCGCACCTTCGGATTGGCCCAGGCGTTCAGGATGTCGATCAGGATGTTCATGATGACGACGGTGATGATCAGCGTGACGACCACGCCCATCAGCACCGGCACGTCGCCCTGAAGCGCGGCATCCACGGTGAGCGAGCCGAGGCCCGGAATGGCGAAGACCTGCTCGATGATGGCAGCGCCGCCCAGCAGGGCGATGAACTGCACGGACAGCACGGTCAGCGTCGCGGGCAGGGCGTTGCGCAGCGCATGGCGATAGAGGATCGAACGCGGGCTGACGCCGCGGGCGCGCAGGGTACGCACGTAGTCCTTGTTCAGCGCGTCGATGACCGCGCCGCGCACCTGCTGGCTGGCCGAGGCGATGCCCGAGAAGACCAGCGCGCCGACCGGCAGCACCAGCGAGGCGACCCAGGACGCGGGCGAGGTGGCGAAGGAGACATAGCCGGTGGGCGGCAGCCATTGCAGGCGCACCGCGAACAGCAGCACCAGCAGCAGGCCCAGCCAGAAGTTCGGCATGGCAAAGCCGACGACGCTGATCACCTGGATGATCTGGTCGGCGATGCCACGGCGCACGGCGGCGGTGATGCCCAGCACGGCGGCCACGAAGAACATGATGACGACCGAGATCGCGACGATCGACAGCGTCACCGGGAAACGGCTGGCCAGCGAGGGCGCGACACGCTGGTTGCGCGTCCAGCTGTTGCCCAGATCGCCCTGCACCGCATGGACGGCCCAGTCGGCGAACTGCACCGGCAGAGAGCGGTCAAGGCCCAGCTCGTGCTCCTTGGCGGCGATGTCGGCGGCCGAGGCGCTTTCGCCAAGGATGTTGCGGGCCACGTTCCCGGTCGAGCCGTAGATCAGCGCGAAGGTCACGGTCGACACCAGCACCAGGAGGATGATCCCGGCGCCGATGCGCTTCAGAAGATAGGTCAGCATGGGGCGGGGCCTCGGCCTGCGGGCAAAGACGACATGGCCGTGCCACCTGCGAAGGCGGGCACGACCGCGCGAAGCGGTTGGGTCAAAGGGTCCTCCCAGTGTCAGGTCTGGGCCGGGTCGGGGCAATTCCCGATAGACACCCGGCTCTTCCGGTACCCGACAGAGGTATCAGTTGCGCCCATGCACGGACAATGAAAAGATGCGCGCAACTGATGCCTTAAGGTTATCGCTCGGATGCTTGACCAGATCACCCACCTCTTCCGCCTCCAGGCCATATTCGAAGAGGGCAGCCTGCGCTCTGCGGCCAATCGTCTGAACATCACCCAACCGGCGCTGTCGCGTTCGCTGGCGCAGCTGGAGCGCTATTTCGGCCATCCGCTGCTGGAACGCCATGCCCGTGGCGTGCGGCCCACCCCCTTCGGCGAAAGGGTGCTGAGCGAGGCCCTGCGGATGCAGCGCCAGTGGCAGCTGGCCGAACAGTCGCTGCGCCATGATCCCGCGCTTGGCCAGACCCGGCTGCGCATCGGGGCCGGGCCGGTCTGGCGCGCCTCGGTGGTGCCGGGCTTCCTTCTGGCGCTGGAGAAGGACTTTCCCGATATTGAGTTCGAGCTGCGCAACACCCGTTTCTCCCAGGCCATCGGCGATCTGAAGGAGGGGCGGCTGGACGTGATCTTTACCGGCAGCCCGATGCTTGAGGCCGAGGAGCAGCGGCTGGTCTCGCGCCCCTTCGCGCAGGTGACCGACCATGTGGTGGCGCGTGACGGCCATCCGATCTTTGACCATGCCGGACCCGACGGCCAGATCCCGACGGAACGGCTGCTGGACTATCCCTGGGTCGTCTACTCCGAGATCCCGGCCTATCATGAGACCGCCCGCAACGGCCTCTATCAGCTGCTAAGGCAGGAGCCGCGCATCACCATCCAGTGCGAAAGCCTGCTGTCGACGCTGACGGTGCTGCAACGCTCGGACCATCTCTCGATCCTGCCGGATGCCACCATGGCGGCCTTCCTGGGGGCCGAGTTGCGCCCGGTGCGCACCGGACTTCGGGAACGCGGCGTGCGCGCCAACATGATCTACCGCGAGGAAATGCAGAACTGGCCGCCACTGGCGGCACTGATAGCGCTCGCAACCGGAGAAGCCTCTGCGCCCGAGTGATGCCTCTGGTGCATCGGAAGCTGGGGTAATTGCATTATCCCGTCATCGCAGGCACGGCTAAGGTCCCCCCGACACTGCCACGGCAGACGACGACGAGGAGGACCAGCTTGCGCCCGAACATCATCTTCATCATGGCAGACGACCATGCCTCGCGCGCCATTTCGGCCTACGGGGCTGGGATCAACCACACGCCGAATCTGGACCGGATCGCGGAAGGCGGGCTGCGCCATGACGCGACCTATGTGACGAATTCGATCTGCACGCCCTCGCGCGCGGCGATCCTGACGGGCACCCACAACCATGTGAACCAGGTGACGACGCTGGTCACCCATCTGGACAACCGCTTTCCCACCGTCGCGGGCCTGCTGCGCAGCTCGGGCTACAGGACCGCGATCTACGGCAAGTGGCACCTGGGCGAGGGGCCCGCGCACGAACCGAAGGGATTTGACGACTGGGCCGTGGTGCCGGGGCAGGGCGATTACTGGGATCCGGCCTTCATCTTCCCCGATGGCAAGCGCCGGGTGCCGGGCTATGCCACCGACATCATCACCGACATGTCCATCGACTTCATCGAGAAGAACCAGGACCGGCCCTTCTTCCTGATGTGCCACCACAAGGCGCCGCACCGCAGCTTCGAACCCCATCCGCGTCATGCGCACCTCTGGGCGGACGAGGACGTGCCGCTGCCCGAGACCTTCAACGACGACTATTCCAACCGCGCCGCCGCCGCCGCCGCCGCCAAGATGCGCGTGCGCTCGGACCTGACCTGGGAAGACATCGCGCTGGTGCAGCCCATCGGCCCCGAGGCCGTGGCGGGCGAGCTGGTCGTCGATTTCCTGAAGATGCGCAAGGTGCCCGACCTGGCCCCGGGCGACACCATCAGCGTGATCTGCGCCGAGACCGGCGAACGCTTCACCTTCGACGATCCCCAGGCCTTCGCCGAGTTCAAGTACCAGCGCTTCATGAAGCGCTACCTGCGCACCGTGCAATCCATCGACGACGGGGTGGGGCGGATGCTCGACAAGCTCGATGAGCTGGGGCTGACCGAGAACACGCTGATCATCTACACCTCCGACCAGGGCTTTTTCCTGGGCGAACATGGCTGGTTCGACAAGCGCTACATGTACGAGGAAAGCCTTCAGATGCCCTTCCTGGTGCGCTACCCGGCGGCGATCCCGGCGGGCACGACCAGCCGCGACATCTGCTGCAACGTCGATTTCGCGCCGACCTTCCTGGACTATGCGGGCGTCAAGGTCCCGAGCTTCATGCAGGGCACCTCGCTGCGCCCGATGCTTGAGGGGAAGACCCCCGAAGACTGGGATCAGCTGGCCTATCACCGCTACTGGATGCACAATGATGCCTTCCACGGCGCCTGGGCGCATTACGGCGTGCGCGGCCCGCGTTACAAGCTGATCTACTGGTACAACAAGCCCCTCGGCCAGATCGGCGCGCATCCGAACGACGCCCAGCCCGAATGGGAGCTGTTCGACTGCGACACCGACCCGTTCGAGCTGACCAACCTGGCCCATGATCCCGCCCATGCCGGTGTCTTTGCCCAGATGCTGGCGCTGATGGATGCCAAGATGGCCGAGATCGGCGATGTGGCCGAACATGTCAGCGCCGATGTGCTGGCCGGGCTGAAGCTGCCCGAACCGGCCTGATCCCGGGCGCGCGACCTCCTGCGGGCCGCGCGGTCCGCTCTCTCTCTGACGATCGCTCTCCGGCCCTGTCCGCGCCTCCTTCCCGGGGGCGCGGCGCCGTCCGTGGAGCGGACCAAGCGGATCCGTGACGTGACACTCTATCTTCCGATTGCCGAGGTTTCGGTGAATGCCTGGGTGATCCTGGGCCTCGGCGGCCTCGTGGGCTTTCTGTCGGGCCTCTTCGGGGTCGGCGGGGGCTTCCTGCTGACGCCGCTTCTGTTCTTCGCCGGCATTCCGCCGGCGGTGGCGGTTTCGACCCAGGCGAACCAGATCGTCGCCTCTTCCTTCTCGGGGACGCTGGCGCATCTGCGACGCGGCACGCTGGACCTGAAGATGGGGCTGATGCTGCTGGCCGGCGGGCTGGCGGGATCGGCGGTTGGCGTCTGGATCTTCAACCTGCTCAGCCGGATCGGCCAGGTCGATCTGATGGTGCAGCTGTTCTACGTGGTCTTCCTGGGCGGCATCGGCGCGATGATGTTCGTCGAAAGTGCCCGGGCGCTGACCCGCAAGGCCCCGGTGCGGCGCAAGCGTCAGCGCGGCTGGGCGGCGCGGATGCCGCTCAGGATGCGGTTCCGCACCTCGGGGCTGGTGATCTCGGTCATCCCGGTGCTGGGCATCGGGTTCCTCTGCGGGGTGCTGGCCGCGATCATGGGGGTGGGCGGCGGTTTCGTCATGCTGCCCGCGATGATCTACCTGCTGAAGATGCCCACCAAGATCGTCGTCGGCACCTCGCTGTTCCAGATCATGTTCACCTCGGCCTTCACCACGGTGCTTCATGCCGCGACCGACCACAGCGTCGACGTGCTGCTGGCGCTGCTGCTCAGCATCGGCGGGGTGCTGGGGGCGCAGTTCGGGGCCAGGTTCGGCGCCCGGCTGCGCGGCGAACAGCTGCGCATCCTGCTCTCGATCCTGGTGCTGATCGTGTGCTTCAAGGTCGCGCTCGATCTGGTGCTGGCGCCGGATGATCCGTTCTCCTTCACCATGGAGCTGATGCGATGATCCGCCCGATCCTGGCGCTTCTGCTGCTGGCCGCACCCGCCCATGCCGAACGCGCGGTCTTCGAGCTGTCGCAGGAGCAGGTCTCGATCACCTCGACCTTCAGCGGCACCGAGCTGACGGTCTACGGTGCCATCCGTCCCGACCCGGGCGAGGCCGCGCCCGACACGCCCCCCGGCGTCATCGTCACCATCGAGGGGCCCGAGGGCGTCGCCATCATTCGCCAGAAAACCCGCGAGGCCGGGATCTGGGTCAATTCCGACGCCGCCGCCTATGCCCCGGTGCCCAGCTTTTACGATGTCGCGACCTCGGCGCCGCTGGCCGATCTGCTGCGTGGCTCGGAGGATGCCGCCTACAACATCAGCGTGCCCGCGCGCACCCGCGCCGTCACCGCCCGCCAGCCCTCGGGCGATCCGCAGGCCTTCGCGGCGGCGATGACACGGATTGGCGAACGGTCCGGGCGGTTCCGCAGCCGAGAGGGCGCGGTGCGGCTGGCCCAGGGGGCGTTGTTTGACGCGCATTTCTCGCTGCCTTCCTCGACCTCGCAGGGGGATTACGTGGTGCGGGTCTTCCTGACCCGGGACGGCCGGGTGATCGACGCCACCCGCCGGGTCTTTGCCGTCCGCAAGGCCCCGCTGGAACGCTACGTCTACCAGTTTGCACAGGGCAACGGGACGCTCTACGGATGCATTGCGGTGCTGATCGCCATTGCCACCGGCTGGCTGGCCTCGGTGATCTTCCGCAAGGACCGGAGGTAGGATCATGGGACAGGGCGGCTGCTGCGGCGCCAAACGGGAAGGGCCGAAGGGCCGGGACGCGGGTTTTCTGGAGGCCGCGCTGGCGGTGCCCCGGGCCGCGCCTGAGGTGCAGCAGGCCCTTAAGGCCGAGCTGGTGAAGATCCCCGGCGGCATCTTCGAGATGGGTACCCGCAAGTCGACCTTCCCCGAGGACCTCGACAGCCCGCGCCGCAAGGTCAAGGTCAGCCCGTTCCGGATCGGCGCGACCACCGTCACCAATGCCCAGTATGCCCGCTTCGTGGCCGAGACGGGCTATCGCACCGTGGCCGAGCAGGAAGGCTGGAGCTACGTCTTCCACATCCTGCTGGCGGATCCCGCGCAATATCCCGTCAGCCCGCCGGGGCTGCGCTGGTGGCGTCAGGTCCATGGCGCCTTCTGGGCGGCGCCGGAGGGGCCGGGCAGCAGCTGGCAGGACGGGCGCGCCGATCACCCGGTGGCACAGATGTGCTGGTACGATGCGCTGGCCTATGTCACCTGGGCCGGCCTGCGCCTGCCGCGCGAGGCCGAGTGGGAGCGCGCGGCCCGGGGCGGCAAGGCGCGGCTGAAATTCCCCTGGGGCAATGCATTGGTGCCCGAGACGGGCTTTGCGATGAACACCTGGCAGGGCAATTTCCCGGACGAGAATTCGGCCGAGGACGGGTTTGTCGGCACCGCGCCCGCGCGCAGCTATGCGCCGAACGGCTATGGTCTTTACAATTGCACCGGCAATGTCTGGGAATGGGTGGCCGATTACTACGGGCCCCGCACCCCCCCGGGGGCCTTGCCCGAGGTCGACCCGGCGGGTCCGGCAGAGGGGCAGGCCCGCATCCAGCGCGGCGGTTCCTTCCTGTGCCACGTCAGCTACTGTGATCGCTACCATGTGCATTCGCGCACCCGCAACGATCCCGACAGCGCCACGTCGAACGCCGGCTTCCGGGTGGCGGCCGATCTCTGATCCCGGGGGGCTTGAGCCTGCACCGGTCGGGGGCTTGCAGCGACCTGCGATAGCGGCGAATTTTTCCCAAGCCCAAGCCCAAGCCCAAGCCCAAGCCCAAGCCCAAGCCCAAGCCCAAGCCCAAGCCCAAGCCCAAGCCCAAGCCCAAGCCCAAGCCCAAGCCCAAGCCCAAGCCCAAGCCCAAGCCCAAGCCCAAGCCCA
>NZ_JAHIAB010000001.1:0-79802 GCF_018760365.1 Pseudooceanicola endophyticus | reverse complement strand
GCCCAAGCCCAAGCCCAAGCCCAAGCCCAAGCCCAAGCCCAAGCCCAAGCCCAAGCCCAAGCCCAAGCCCAAGCCCAAGCCCAAGCCCAAGCCCAAGCCCAAGCCCAAGCCCAAGCCCAAGCCCAAGCCCAGGCTTCAGCCCAAGCCCAGGCTTCAGCCGAGGCCAGGGCCTGATCAAACCCGGGGCGCCGCTCCACTGTGCCAGCGTTTCCCCCAGGCGCTGGCCAGGCCCGGGGTGGTGAACAAATCCTTGGCCTCGGACGCCGGAAGACCTTTGCACGCGGTGCCTCGTGCCGGATCCGGCGGTGCATCCCGCCCGCTTCCGCCGGGCCTGCCGCTGCGGCCCTTCGCCGGTCTCCTGATCCTGGCACCGGGCGGAGGATCCGACCGCGCCGCGGCTTCAGAACAGGTCCAGCGTGCCGGCGGCGGTCAGCGCCAGCGCATCGGGCGTCAGCATCTGCCACAGCGGCGCATCGGGATCCAGCGGTCGGCGCAGGATCGCCCCGGCCGCGCCCGAGATCACGTCCAGCGTCTCGATGGCGCAGATTTCCTCCACCAGCAGGCCGACGGGTTCGCCCTGGTGATGCACCAGCACCAGCGCGGCCTTCGGCGCCTTGCCGGTGGCGGCGTGGCCGAAATGCGCGGCCAGGGAAAAGATCGGCAGCAGGGTGCGGTCCCGCGCGGCGATGGCGCCCAGGAACAGCTCTGCGCCCAGGTCCCGCTGCAGATGCTCCGGCACCGACAGGATCTCTGTCACCTGTTCCAGTGCGAAGGCACAGCGAATCCCCGACTGGACCAGCAGCGCGGCCTGGCGTGGAAAGCGCGCCGGGGGCTTGCCATCCTTGCGCGGCTGCCGGTCCTTGGCCGCCCGGCCGTCCTTGCGATGGGCGATGCGCGACAGCTCCGCCAGGGTCGGATCGGCCAGCAAAGCCTCGGCGTTCAGAACGTAAAGGGTCTCTCCGTCCTCGGCGACGCAGGCGCCCGAGATCATGTCGGGCCGGCTGCACAGCATGGAGGGCATCCGTCCGATGGCCTGCCGGCGCAGGCTGCGGATATCGCGGACCTTCTCGGCCCTGAGCGCGAGCGAGCCCTTCTCGGGATAGGGCAGCACCACCGAAGAGGCCCGGGGCGGATGCATCCCGCCGTTCACCGGGCTCATGCCGAGGAAGGGCAGCAGGTCCAGCAGCGCCCGCTGGGTGCCCTGGTGGGTGACGCCGCCGTCGCAGGGCCCCGACGCCAGGACCGAGGCATCGACCTCGGCCTCGGGCAGGGTGGTTTCGATCACGTTGAGGGGCAGGCAGAAGGCGATTCCGCCGGTTTCGAACAGCAGGTAATGGTCTGCCGCATCGCGAACCGGACGCTGGGCCCGCTGGCCCCGCGACAGCGGCACGCCCAGCTGCGGCAGCACGGTGGTGTCCAGCACGCCGATGGCATGGCCGCCGATCAGCACGACGCGCGGCAGCAGCCGGTCGCAAAGATCCTGGTCATCGGTGGTGATCGCCTGTTCGGTCACCTCGCGCAGCGGCACGATCTGTCGGGCGGTGCGGGCGATGATGCCATAGACCTCCTCGGCCTTGCCGACGATGACCACGACACCGGGCGCGGCATCGGGATGAAGTGGCGGCTGTCCGATCAGCGGCGCCAGGTCGATCACCGGGATCACCTGGCCGCGCAGCGCCACGCAGCCGATCACCCCGGGCCGGGTCGAGCGCAGCGGCTGCAGGCGGTCCGGGGCCACCATGACTTCGCGCAGGTCGCGCACGGCAATGGCGATGGTCATTTCTCCCAGGTCGATCAGCGCCAGAGGAGAGCTCAGCGCTTCCTCGGGGGGCGGGGCCCCGGGCGCGGTGGGGGCCTGTTGCGCCGCGACAGGGTGTTGTGCCGGGGCCGGTTCCCGGGGCGCCGTTTCCACCGGAGCTTCCTCCCCGGTGGCATCCTCCGCGGCAGGCTCCGTTTCCGGGTCCGGTCGCGCCGGGTCGGGCGCCTCAGTCATTCTGGGTCACCTGCGCCAGGGTCGAGATCAGCCCGACCACGTCGCGGGAGACCTCCTTCTGCTTGTCGACGGAGGTCGAGATCGCCTCCACCGCGCCGCCGGTCTGGAGGACGCATTCGACGATCCGCTCGAAGGCCGCGCGGGCGCTGTTGGAGCGCGTCTTGCCCATGTCGACCTGGGCCGCGCTTTCGGCGACCAGCCGGGTGATTTCCAGCGCCGCATTGGAGCTGCGCTCGGCCAGCTTGCGGACCTCGTCGGCGACGACCGAGAAGCCGACGCCGAATTCGCCCGCCCGCGCCGCTTCGATGGCGGCGTTGAAGGCCAGCAGGTTGGTCTGGTTGGCGATGTCGCTGATCACCCGGGCCATTTCGGTCACCGACCCGGAGGTCTTGGCGATCATGCCGATCACCTCGATGGCGCCGTTGAGTTCATCGAAGCCGCCCGAGGCCGCATCCTTGGTGTTGCGCGACACGTCGATGGTCGAGGTCGTCGCCTGGTCGATCCGGCTGATCGAGACCTGCAGCAGGTCCACCATCTCGCGCATGGCGCGGGCCTTCTCGCGGATCAGGTTCTCCATCGCGACCTGGTTGGTGATGTCATGGGCATATTTGATCACGCCGACGGGGCGGCCGTGCATGTCCATCAGCGGTGCGTAGGTGGCCTGGATCCAGAAATCCCGGTCGAACTTGGCCAGCCGGTGGAAGCGGCCGGCCTGTTCCTGGCCCTTGCGCAGCGCGATCCAGAAATCGCGGTAGGCCTGGGACTTGATGTGATCGGCGGTACAGAACATCGAGTGATGCTGGCCCTGCAGCTCGCGCATGGAATAGCCCGAAACGCGCAGGAAATTCTCGTTCGCGGCAAGGATATTGCCCTCAAGGTCGAATTCGATCACCGCCTGGGAACGGTCTATGGCGTTGAATTTCGATTCGAACTCGGCGTTGTGGCGGCGCTGTGCGGTGATGTCGGTGGCGAACTTGATCACCTTCACCGGCTTGCCGTCGAGGTCGAAGATCGGGTTGTAGCTGGCCTGGATGAAGACTTCTTCGCCCTTCTGGGTCAGCCGGGCATATTCGCCGGTCTCGAACTCTCCGCGGCCCAGCTTTTCCCAGAAGCTGCGATAGGCCTCCGAGTCGACATAGTCCGCCGCGCAGAAGATCCGGTGATGCTGGCCGATGATCTGATCGGCGCGGTAGCCCATGAGGGACAGGAAGTTCTCGTTCGCGGACAGGATGTTGCCCGACATGTCGAATTCCACCACCGCCTGGGCGCGGCTGATCGCATGCACCGTGCCCTCGAATTCGAGGTTGCGGTTGCTCTGCTCGGTGATGTCGCGGCTCAGCTCGATGATGCGCTTGATGCGCCCGTCCAGGTCGCGGATCGGCGTGAAGGTGGAAAAGACGAAGAAATCCCGGCCTCGGGCGCCGAAGCGGCGGAAGCCGTCCTGCTGGGTCTCCCCGGTGGCGAGCGCCGCCCAGAAACGCTGGCTCTCGCGGGTCTCGACCCCCTCGCGATTCCACAGCATGGCGGCATGGCGGCCCTTGATCTGGTCCTCCGGGTAGCCGGCCAGGTCCAGGTAGCTGTCGTTCATCGACAGGATGGTGCCGTCGGGGGAATATTCCGCCACCAGGAGCGCGTTGTTCACCGCCTCCATGCGGCCGCGGATCTCGTTGGCGGCATTGCGTTCGAAGGTGACGTCCAGCGCCGCCTTGACGATCTTGCGGATCCGCCCGTCGGGGCCACGCACCGGGGTGTAGCTGGCGCGCAGCCAGACCCCGTCGCCGGTCTTGGTGCGGCGCTGGAACTCGCCCGCCTCGACCTCGCCCGAGCACAGCCGGCTCCAGAAATCGCGATACGCCGGGGAGCCGGCGTAATCGGGATCGCAGAACTGCGCATGGGACAGTCGCAGCGCCTCTTCCCGGCTGTAGCCCATCAGGGTCAGGAAGGCCTTGTTGGAGTCGAGGTAGCGCCCGTCGAGGTCGAATTCCACCATTGCCAGCGCCTGGCCCACGGCGGCCAGGCGACCATCGGTTTCGGCCTTCTCAAGCTTGGCCGCAGTGATGTCCATGGCGAATTTCACCACCCGGGCGACCTTGCCGTCGGGCCCGAAGATCGGGTTGTAATTGGCCCGGATCCACACCGGCTGGCCATCCTTGCGCAGCCGCTCGAACTCGCCGTCCTGCAGCTTTCCGGCGGCCAGGTCCTTCCACAGCTGCCGGTAGGCCGGGGATTTCACGTAATCGGTGCGGCACAGCACGCTGTGCGGCTTACCGATCAGCTCCTCGGCGTCGTAGCCCATCAGCTCAAGCAGGATCGGGTTGGCCGACAGGATGGTGCCGGAGGTGTCGAACTCGATCACCGCCTGGCTGCGCTCTACCGCGTCGATTTTCGAGGTCGTCTCGGTGTCGAAGGGCACCAGCCGCCCGTCGATCAGCACAGCACCGCCGCCATCGGGGGCGGCGCTGGCCATGCCGAAGAAGGTCGCGGTGGCCCGCGCCGCGCTCAGGTGGACATGAAATTCCACCGGCTCGCCGCTCTGGGCTGCACGGCCCAGGCACTCGGCAACGAACTCGGCCTCCCGGAAGAGGGAGGGGAAATGCTTGCCAACCGGAGAGGTGTTGGCGCCGCCGGTCAACCGAGAGGCGCTGCGGTTGGCGGTTTCGACCTCATGCGCGGCGGTGCTGACCCGTAACAGGATGCTCGCCCGGAGCAGGTTCTTCTTTGCGGCCTCGATGTCGCGCTCGTCCATGTCTGCCCCCATCTGTCCGGCGGCCTCCCTGCAAACAGTCCTCGCCCCACGCATAGCGCCGGGAGGCTTAACAGGCGGTGTCTCTATATTTCCAATTGCCCCGATCCCCTGGCGGGCGGCGGGTCTTGCATCCCCGGGCGGAAGCTGTTTCTGCTCCGCTCGAACAGGATCAAACCGGGGGATGACCATGGATTTCGGGACTTTGGCGGGGCTTCTGGCGCTGCTGGTGGCCATCGGCGCGCTGGCCGGCGTGCTGGCGGGCCTGCTGGGCGTGGGGGGCGGCATCGTTCTGGTGCCGGCGTTCTTCTATACCTTCCAGGGGCTGGGCTACGGCGGGCCCGAGATGATGCAGGTCTGCCTCGGAACCTCTCTGGCGACGATCATCGTCACCTCGATGCGTTCCATCGCCTCGCACAACAAGAAGGGCGCGGTGGACTGGACCATCCTGAAGACCTGGGCGCCGGGCATCGCCATCGGCGCACTGATCGGCGTCTTCGTGGCCTCGGGGCTGAAAACCAAGGAGCTTCAGGTGCTGTTCGGCTGCCTCGGCATCCTGATCGGTCTCTACATGGCCTTCGGCAAGCAGGGCTGGCAGATCCGCGACGACATGCCGACCGGCTGGCGCCGCGCCGTGCTGTCGCCGGTCGTGGGCTTCCTGTCGGTGCTGATGGGCATCGGCGGCGGCAGCTTCGGGGTGCCGATCATGACGCTGTGCGGCCGTCCGATCCACCGCGCGGTGGCGACGGCGGCAGGCTTTGGCCTGCTGATCGCGCTGCCCTCGTCGCTGGCGTTCCTGTTAGTGCACATCGCCGACGGATCGCGGCCGCCCTACACGGTTGGCGCGGTGAACATTCCCGCCTTCCTGGTGGTGATCTGCATGACGACGCTGACCGCGCCGCTGGGTGCGAAGCTGGCCCATGCCACCGATCCGAAGAAGCTGAAGAAGATCTTCGCCTTCTTCCTGATGCTGGTGGCGCTGAACATGCTGCGCAAGGCGCTGCTGGGCTGATCTAGCCGCGCGACAGACGCCCCCGCCGCCCGCCGCGGCGGGTGGCCTTCAGCGGTCCGCGCGACGGCAGCTCTGCCATGATCGCGCGCCGCTCCTCCTCGGACATCCGCGACCAGCCGGCGATCTCGTCGAGCGAGCGCAGGCAGCCGGTGCAGAGCCGGGCCTCGGGGTGGATGACGCAGACGTTCACGCAAGGCGAGGAGACCTTCTCGCGCTGCCAGACCTCGCGGCCACGGTCCTTGCCCATCACGCCCCCTTCAGAACCCGCAGCCGGTCCAGCGCGCCCTGCAGGATGTAGCCTGCCGCGACATGGTCGATCACCTCGGCGCGACGCCGGCGCGAAGTATCGGCCTCCAGCAGCGCGCGCTCCGCGGCCACCGTCGACAGCCGTTCGTCCCAGTAGGTGATCGGCAGATCGGTCAGCGGCAGCAGGTTGCGCGCAAAGGCCCGGGTCTTCTGGCAGCGCGGCCCCTCGGTGCCGTCCATGTTGCGCGGCAGGCCAAGGACGATGCCGCCGATCTGGCGCGCCGCCAGGATCTTCAGCAGCGCCTCGGCATCCAGGGTAAACTTCTTGCGCTTGATCGTCTCCAGCGGCGTCGCGATGCTCAGGAACGTGTCCGAGACCGCGACCCCGATGGTTTTGTCGCCGAAATCCAGCCCCGCGAGGGCACGATAGCCGGGCAGGGCGGCGGCGAATTCGGCGACGTCTTCGAAGATCAAGCGGCAGCTCCGGTCACTGGGCGGGGGTCTGGCTAACGCCCGCAGTTTGCGCTGCCTGGTTCAATAGCACCAGCGAGTCGTCCTGACCAGCGAAGGCCTGAAGCGCCTGGTCATAGGCCTTCTGCGCCCGCTCCTTCTGCCCCAGCACCCCCAGAGAGGTGATCAGCCGCACCCATTCCCCGACCGAGCCGCCATCGCTGGTCAGCCGCTCTTCCAGGCCGCTGACCATGCCCTGGATGCGCGCGGTGCGCTCTTCGGGCGACAGTTTCTGCATGTCCGCGATATCATCCGCCGAGGGGTTCGGCGCGGTGTCGTCCTGGGTCTTGAGCGGCGGCAGCTGGTAGCGGTTCTCGCCGGCCATCTCGGCCAGCTGGGGCAGCCGGGCGCGGATCGAGGGCACCCAGGGCGCACTGTCGGGCGAGCGGCGCAGCAGCCCGTCCCAGAGCTTGAAGGCAATGTCGGGGCGACCGGTCTGGGCCATCAGCAGGCCGGTGTAATAGGTGGCGGTGCCGTTCGAGGGATCCCGCTTCAGCGCGTCCTGCAGCGCGCCCGAGGCCTCGTTGGAGATCAGCCCGCCGGCCGAGAGGATCAGCATGTCGGCATATTCCGCGTAGTCCTGGCCGCTGGCCTTGTCGCCTTCCAGCCGGATCACCTGGGCCTGGGCCTGGTGGGCGGCGGCGAAATGGCCCAGGGCGGCCTCGTTGCGGGCCAGCAGGCGCTGGCCGCGCAGGTCGTCGGGATGCTCCTTCACCGCCTCGCGCAGCTTGGTCATCAGCGCGAGGTAATCCGCCGAGACATCGGGCTCCGGGGTCTGGATCGTGTCGCCGCCGCGCTTTTCGGCCTCGGCCTGGGTCGGCAGGGCGGCCAGCGCGGTCTTGGCCGCGGCGATGCGCGACGAGCGCGGCATGTCCGGATAGCCCGGCACGCCGACCACCACGTAGATCCCCACGGCGACCAGGATCACCACGATGCCCCCGCCGATCGCCCAGCCCCTGCCGGGGCCGCGGATGACCTGGGCGGTGCCGGCCTTGCGCAGCGCGCCATCGGCCGCCAGCAGCCGGCGCGAGATCTCGGTGCGCACGCGCTCGGCCTCGGAGGCGGGCAGGGCGCCCCGGCTCAGGTCGCGCTCCACCTCGGCCAGCTGGGCGCGGTAGACCTCGATCTCCTGGGCTTCGGCGGGCTGGGCGGGAACCTCGCGCCGCGACAGCGCGGCCCGGGCCAGGATCGCGGCGACGGCAAGCGCCAGGGCAAGTGTGACGAGCCAGAAGATCATCGGGCAGAACCTCTTTACGGGGATGCCGCGTGCGGAGCGCGGCCCGGGCCGGTCTACCCCGTGGCGGCACAGGGAAAAAGAGGGATTTCCCCGTGGTCATGCCCAGCCAGCCCCCGGAGCGGATCAAACCGGAGTGAGCGGGGCCGGGCCAGCCGTCTTTGCAGAAATGCAAGGCCCGCCGGGCCGAGACCGGCGGGGGAGTGCGCGACCGTCCCGATCGCGCGGGGTTACTGCGCGGCGAGGGGCGGTTCGTCTTCCAGCGGGGCAGGGCGCAGCCGGGCCGCGTCGATCTCGCGCAGGGCGCGCTGGCGCCGGTTGATCGGGGCGCGGTGCTGCCGTCCCAGGGCCTCGACCATGCGTTCGGGGTCGCAGCCGGGGGGCAGCGGGGCAATGGCGGTGGTCAGGTAGCCTTCGCGCAGGGCCTGGGCGAACTCGGGGCGCTGCGGCAGCTGCTTGCGCAGGTTGCCCGGCACATGGCCGAAGGCCAGCGGGCGGGGCGTTTCGCCGGGGCGCGCGCCCATCAGAACGAAAAGCCCGGCCTCCTCGGGCAGCTGTTCGGGGCCGTCGATGACCCGGAAGCGCAGGGCGCGGCGCCGAGGCAGGGGCTGGCCCGGCCGGGGCACGGGCTGGGGGCCGGATTCAAGCGGAAATTCGATGAAATCGGTCATGATCGTCATTCTCCTTCTCGGTCGCGGCCTTGGGGTCTCTGAGCGGCAAGGCGCAGCTCAGGACCCGCGGGGGCGGCAGACAGGCATGATGTCCACATCGAAAAAGGTAGCACAGAATATTGTGGGGTCGTTAACGCAACCACGCGAGGGGCTGTGGTTGGGACCTGAAGTTAGCCCTCTGCGCCCATTTCCATGGCAGAACGCGGTAAAAACGGGCCGGGTTCCGGCCCGGCTGCTGCAAGTTTACGCAACGGCAGCTTTGCCGCCCCCGGTTTTTCCGGCTGCCCGGAAACTGGGCGGCTTTGCGGGTGCCCTGAGTCGTTTTAGGGCATCCCGCGAAGATCCGCGGGCCGGCTGGCGCAACGGGGGCCCGGGGCGCACGCACAAGGTGCCGCGGAACCGGGCGGCACAATCCGGAGTTATGACAGCACTGCCTGGAAGAAGAAAGGAGCCGACATGGCCGAGAAATCCGGAAACTCTGCACTGGCCTTTGTCCTCGGCGCGGTTGTCGTCGTGGTCGCGGGTCTGGCCTGGTACGTTTTCTCCGGGGGCGAAATGCCCGGGGCGGACAAGCCCGAGATCCAGATCGACCTGCCGGACGGCTCCTGACTTCGACCTGTCCCTTACCTGTCCAACTGGGTCGGGCGCCGCGTGCGTCCGGCCTTTTTTCGTCGCCCGTCCGGGGCGGGGCGGGTGGGACCGGCGAAGGGCGGCATGGGGCATTTCGGAAAGCCGCGATGTGCAGCGCGACACAGGCTAACCCCTTGACCTTCGGCTGCGCGGGATACCATCTAGGCCCGGAAGAATTTCTGAACTCCGAGAAAGGAGGCCACCAATGGCTTTTGAACTTCCCGATCTCCCCTACGCACACGACGCGCTGGCATCGCTTGGCATGTCCAAGGAGACCCTGGAATATCACCACGACATTCACCACAAGGCCTATGTCGACAACGGCAACAAGGCGATTGCCGGCACCGAATGGGAAGGCAAGTCGGTCGAAGAGATCATCAAGGGCACCTATGACGCCTCTGCCGTCGCCCAGAACGGGATCTTCAACAACGCCTCGCAGTTCTGGAACCACAACCAGTTCTGGGAAATGATGGCGCCGGGCGAAGACAAGAAGATGCCGGGCGAGCTGGAAAAGGCCCTGGTCGAGTCCTTCGGTTCGGTCGATGAGTTCAAGTCGCAGTTCGCCGCCGCCGGCGCGGCGCAGTTCGGTTCGGGCTGGGCCTGGCTGGTCAAGGACACCGATGGCGCGCTGAAGGTCACCAAGACCGAGAACGGCGTCAACCCGCTGTGCTTCGGCCAGACCGCGCTGCTGGGCGTCGACGTGTGGGAACACTCCTACTACATCGACTTCCGCAACAAGCGTCCCGCCTACCTGTCGAACTTCCTCGACAAGCTGGTGAGCTGGGAAAACGTCGCTTCGCGCATGTGATCCCCGCCGTAAGGCAGCCGCAAGGCAAGGGCCCCCTCGGGGGCCGCAGCGCGCTCTGGTCCGTCCGGGGCGCGTTTTGCGTTCCGAAAGGGCGAGTCGCCCCCGTTTGCCCCGGCAGGGCCCGTCGGAATGCGCAAATTTCAGCCGATTTTCATTTTTTCAGGAACCGTGTCTTTACGGCCACGTTGATTTCGCGTGCACTCCGGGAAGGAAGCATGTCCGGTCCGCGCCGGGCGTCCGCGCAAGACCCTGGTGGCGAAGTTGTTGCGAAGCCGCCGCCCTGGTCCGGGACGCATCGAACGGACGGCATGATCCGGCCGCCAGGGTGGCGACCCGGACCCCGTGCGACCCGTGCCCGCTGACACCGGGGGCGGAAACGGCAAAGGCAGACAGGGCCAGGGCCCGGTCCTGCCCATCGCCGGGGACGGCACAGAGGGCCTGATGCGACGGGGCGCAGACTGCGCGCGTCCCGCCTGCTGGCCGAGTTGTTGCGCCTCAGGTCAGCGCGGCGCCGAGGAAGACTGCGGCTTCCTCGGCGCTGTCGACCAGGCGGAAGAACCCCTTCGCGCTCTCGTCGGCAAAGCCTTCGGTCACGATATTGTCGAACATCGCCGCAAGCGGTGCCCAGTAGCCTTCGGTGTTGATCAGGACGATGGGCTTGTCGTGCAGGCCCAGCTGGCGCCAGGTCAGCACCTCGAAGAACTCGTCCAGGGTGCCGGCGCCGCCGGGAAGCACGACGATGGCGTCCGAGTTCATGAACATCACCTTCTTGCGCTCGTGCATCGTCTGGGTGACGACGAAATGCGACAGGTCGCGCTTGCCCAGCTCGTGTTTCATCAGGTGCGTGGGGATGACGCCGAAGGTCTCGGCACCGGCGGCCTGGGCGGCGCGGGCGACCTCTCCCATCAGGCCGACATCGCCGGCCCCGTAGACCAGGCGCCAGCCGTTCTGTGCCAGCAGGGCGCCGAACTGCCGGGCGGTCTCGGCATAGGCGGGGCGGGCCCCGGGACGTGAGCCGCAATAGACACAGATCGACAGATTCTTCATGGGGGCGCTCCTATTCCAGTCCCGCGTTTTGACCCGTGTGTATCATCTTGGTAAGACAGCTCAACGGATCGTGAACGGACCTCGAGGGGATGCGCAGGTGCCGCTAGGACAGGGGACGATAGGCGGTGGCCTGGCTGCCGCGGCAGTGGCCGTTGCGGCGGGGGTGACGGTGCTGCTCTGGCAGGGCGGCGTCGTGCCGCCCGTGAAGCTGCCGCTCGCGCCGCCCGGTGCCGCGCCGATCCCTGCGGCCCGGCCCGATCCCCAGCCTCAAGCCCAGCAGGCCCAACCAGAGCCGCAGGCCGATGCGTCAGCGCAGGCCGTCTTGCCTGCGCCGCCGCGCTTCGATGTCATCCGGGTGGAGCCCGACGGTCGGGCGCTGATTGCCGGCCAGGCGGCGCCGGGCTGGCGGCTGTCGGTGCTGCTGAACGGCTCCCAGCTGGCCGCGCCCGAGACCGGGCCCGATGGCCGCTTTGCCGCCTTCCTCGATCTGGGGCCCAGTGCCGAGGCCCGGGTGCTGAGCCTGCAGATGACCGATCCTGCCACCGGGGAGGCGCTGAGCGCGCAGGGGGATGTCATCGTGGCCCCGGTTGCCGCCCCCGAGCCCGCTCCGGAAACGCCTGCCCCGGAAACGCCCGCCGAAACCGTGGCGGAGGCATCGGAGGAGGGGGCTCCGGTTGCCGCGCCCGAAACGCGCTCCGCGCCCGCCCAGGAGGCCCCCGCCGGGAGCGCCCCCACCGTCCTGCTGAGCGATGCCGACGGCGTGCGCCTGTTGCAAGGCCAGGCGCCCAAGCTGCAGGACAGCATCGCGCTGGACGCGATCAGCTATGATGATGCCGGGTCGGTCTCTCTCTCGGGGCGGGGGCGTCCCGGCGCCTTTGCCCGCATTTACCTCGATGGCCGGCCCGCCGGTGCCGTTCAGGTGGACCCGAAGGGCGACTGGCGCAGCGATCTGCCGGAGGTGGCCGCCGGCGTCTATACCCTGCGCATCGACGAGGTGGATGCCGCCGGGGACGTGCTGAGCCGCGTCGAGACGCCGTTCCAGCGCGAGGCGCCTCAGGTCGCCGCCACCGCCATGGCCGAGGCCCCTGCCACCCAGGTCACCGTGCAGAAGGGCAATTCGCTCTGGGCCATCGCCCGGGACCGTTATGGCGAGGGAACTCTTTACGTGCAGGTGTTCCGGGCCAACCGGGACCTGATCCGCAATCCGGACCTGATCTACCCCGGCCAGATCTTCACCCTGCCGCAGGTCGATCCCGCGCCTCAGCCCTGATCACCGGGCAGGGCGGCGGGGTGCTGGCAGCAGGCGCGCACCGTCTCGTCCCGGGCGCAGCAGTCGTCCATCAGATAGCCGATCATGCCGCCCATGGTGGCGCGGTCCGCCGCGTAGAAGATCTGCCGCCCCCGCCGCATCGCCCGCACCAGCCCCGCCGTTTCCAGCGCCGAGAGGTGGAAGGACAGCCTTGAGGCCGGGGCGGCCACTTGATCGCCGATGGCGCGCGCCGGCAGGCCCTCGGGGCCTTCGGCGATCAGCAGGCGCAGGATGTCCAGCCGGGTCTCATGCGCCAGGGCCGACAGGCAGGTCAGGGCGGCGGTCTTGTCCATGGGGTCCTCGATTGTTCAAGTCCAGTTGAACAATGGCAGGGATAGTCTATAACCCGCCCCCAGACAAGGTTCCGCCAGCCCGCAGCCCGCCCAGGAGTCCGCCATGAGTCCCAGACATTCCATCGTCACCACCACCGAGATGCCGAAGAACGCCGGCAAGATCGTCACCCGTGTGCTGCCCTATCTGTGGCCGAAGGACCATGCCTGGGTGCGCCACCGGGTGCTCTGGGCGCTGGCGGTGCTGGTGGTGGCCAAGCTGGTCGCTGTGGGCACGCCCTTCCTTTACAAGGCGGGCGTCGATGCGCTGTCGGGCGAGGGCAAAAGCGCGGCCTGGATGCTGGCGATGGGGGCGGTGGGGCTGACCGTGGCCTACGGGCTGGCCCGGCTGATGTCGGTGGGCTTCCAGCAGCTGCGCGACGTGATCTTCGCGCGGGTGGCGCAGCGGGCGCTGCGGGCCCTGGCGCTCGAGACCTTCGTGCATATCCACCGCCTGTCGATGCGCTATCACCTGACGCGCAAGACCGGGGGGCTTTCCCGGGTGATCGAGCGCGGCGTGAAGGGGGTGGAGTTCCTGCTGCGCTTCCTGCTGTTCTCCATCGGGCCGCTGATCCTTGAGCTGGCGATGATCGCCGTGGTGCTGTGGTGGGTCTTCGGCTTTGCCTATGTGCTGGTGGTGGCGGCGGTGATCGCGCTTTACACCTACTTCACCTTCAAGGTCACCGAATGGCGGGTGAAGCTGCGCAAGCAGATGAACGACCAGGACCAGGATGCCAACCAGAAGGCCATCGACAGCCTGCTGAACTTTGAAACCGTGAAGTATTTCGGTGCCGAGGCGCGCGAGGCGCGGCGCTATGATCACGCCATGGCGGGCTATCAGGAAGCGGCGGTGAAGACCGCCTATTCGCTGGCCTTCCTGAACTTCGGCCAGGGTTTCGTGATCACCGCCGGTCTGGTGGCGGTCATGGTCATGGCCGCGATCGGGGTGCAGAACGGCACGCTGACGGTGGGGGATTTCGTGCTGGTCAACAGCTACATGATCCAGATCACCGTGCCGCTGAACATGCTGGGCACCGTCTACCGGGAGATCCGCCAGAGCCTTGTCGACATGGGCGAGATGTTCCAGTTGCTCGACCAGCCGGCTGAGGTGAAGGACGCCCCCGGCGCCCCCCGGCTGAAGGTGCAGGGCGCGGCGGTCGAATTCGAAGACGTGCGGTTCTCCTACGATCCGGAGCGCGAGATCCTGAAGGGCGTCACGGTGCGCGTGGCCCCGGGCGAAAAGGTGGCGCTGGTGGGCTCTTCGGGGTCGGGCAAGTCGACCATCGGGCGGCTGCTGTTCCGCTTCTACGATGTGAAGGGCGGCGCGATCCGCATCGACGGGCAGGACCTGCGCGAGGTCACCCAGGACAGCCTGCACGACAATATCGGCGTGGTGCCGCAGGACACGGTGCTGTTCAACGATACCATCGGCTACAACATCGCCTATGGTCGCGATGATGCCACCGAGGCAGAGGTGATCGCCGCCGCGAAGGCCGCCCAGATCCACGATTTCGTCATGTCCCTGCCGCAGGGCTACGACACGCCCGTGGGCGAACGCGGCCTGAAGCTTTCGGGCGGGGAAAAGCAGCGCGTCGGCATTGCCCGCACCCTGCTGAAGAACCCGCCGATCCTGCTGCTGGACGAGGCGACCTCGGCGCTGGATACCGATACCGAGCAGGAGATCCAGGCGGCGCTGAACCGCGCGGGCGAGGGGCGTACCGTGCTGGTGATCGCGCATCGCCTGTCCACCATTGCCGATGCCGACCGCATCGTCGTGCTGGAAAAGGGCAGCGTGGTCGAAGAGGGCACCCACACCGATCTGCTGGCGCGCGGCGGGCGCTATGCCTCGCTCTGGCAGAAGCAGTCGGCCGAGGCGCAGGAGGCGGCCTGAGCCGTCTTGCCGTAGCGGGCCCCGGGTGCTAGCCCGGGCCCATGCCCCATCGTGTTGCGCTCTTCTCTCTTCTCGTGCCCGACTATGACGCGGCGCTGTCCTTCTTTCTGGCCATCGGCTTTGAATGCCGCGAGGATACCGACCTCGGCGATGGCAAGCGCTGGGTGCGCATCGCCCCGCCCCATGCCGAGACCGAGATCCTGCTGGCCCGCGCCAGGGGCGAACGCCAGGAGGCCGCCATCGGCGAGCAGGGCGGCGGCCGGGTCTGGCTGTTCCTGGAAACCCTCGATTTCGAGGCCGACCGCGCGCGCATGATCGCCGCCGGGGCGCGCTTTGAAGGCGATGTGCGCGATGAACCCTATGGCCGCGTCGCCGTCTGGTGCGATCCCTGGGGCAATCGCTGGGACCTGATCCAGTTCGCCAATCCCGACCGCAGCGGCACCTGAACACCCATGCCAGGGCCCATGCGGGCTTGGCCTGACGCAAGGTCGCCCCGGTGTCCGTCGCCACGCCTGTGCGGGCTCTCGGGCGGATCACGCCTCGGCGAGGGGGGGCTTGCCGCCTTGCCCGCCCTTGGCAGGCCCGAGGCCCTGCGCTAAGGAAGGGCCGAACGTCCCAAGGGGGTATGCCGTGAGCGACAGCGACAGTTTCATCGACGAGGTCACCGACGAGGTCCGCCGAGACCGGCTTTTTGCGCTGCTCAAGCGCTTTGGCTGGATCGCCATCCTGCTGGTCATCCTCATCGTGGGGGGCGCTGCCTGGTACGAGATCCGCGGCAACCGCACCAGCGCCTCGACGCAGGCCTTCGGCGATGCCATCCTGGCGGCGCTGGACGAAAAGGACAGTGACGCGCGCATCAAGGCGCTCGAGGCGGTGCCGACGTCCAATGCCGACCAGAAGGCCCTGATCCAGATGCTGGCGGGCTCCGAGGCGGGCAAGGCGGACGACGCCGCAGAGGGCAGCAAGCTGCTGTCCGAAGTGGCCGGTGACGGCGCCGATCCGATCTACGGACAGATCGCGGAATTCAAGAAACTCCTGATGGCCACGGACATGTCGGCAGAGGATCGCCGCAATGCGTTCAGCCAGCTTGCGGCCCCCGGCTCTGCGCTCTACCTGCTTGCACAGGAACAGATTGCGCTGACCTACGTGGACGAAGGAAATCCCCAGAAGGCGATCGAAACGCTGAAGGGGATCACCGACGATGCCAACGTCACCGCGGGCTTGCGTCAACGCGCAAGTCAGTTGATTGTGGCGCTCGGCGGCTCGACCGGCGACAAGGACAGCTGATCCGGACCCCGGGGGACGGCGCCTGACGGCCCGCCCTTCCGGCAGCAGGGCCTCTCGGTGCCGCGTGATGCGGCGCCGCGTAACAGAAGACAGGGCAAGGGCAGGCAATGGCGAAGGCGGAAACGGCACCGGAGATCCGGGGCGCGAACGGCACGCGGATGAAGATGGTTTCCCGCCGTGCGACCGTGGGGCTGACCCTGCTGGCGGGCCTGGCGCTGAGCGCCTGTTCGACCCCCGAGACTTACCTGACCGGCAAGCGTCTGCCGCCCCGCGCGGTGATGAGCGACCAGGTGCCGGGTGACAATCCCACAGTGCCGGCGAACCAGGTCAAGGCGATTTCCCTGCCGAAGGCCGTGGCGAACGCCGACTGGACGCAGGGGGCGGGCACGCCCTCCACCCGCACCACCAACCCGGCGCTGTCGGGCAATCCGACGCTGGCCTGGAGCACTTCCATCGGCGCTGGGGAAACCCGCAAGACCCGCATCACCGGCACCCCCGTCGTGGCGGGCGGCGTCGTCTACACCATGGATGCGCTCGGCTCTGTCGCGGCGACCTCGACCTCGGGGGCCCATCTCTGGAGCGCCTCGGTGGTGCCCCCGGGCGAGAAGGCCTACCAGGGTTCGGGCGGGGCGCTGGCCTATGGCGACGGCAAGCTGTTCGTGGCCTCGGGCTTCGGCACGCTGAGCGCGATGGACCCGGCCACTGGCAAGGTGATCTGGGTGCAGAAGCTGCTGGCCTCGGCCACCGGCGCGCCCACCGTCTACGGCAAGCTGGTCTACGTCACCGCAGGCGAGGACGAGGCCTGGGCGATCTCTACCGATGATGGCCGTGTGCAGTGGACCGTTTCGGCCGTGCCCGACGTGAACAATTTCTCCGGCGCGCCTTCGCCGGCGGTCAATGACCAGTACGCGGTCTTCGGCTTCGGCTCGGGCCAGGTGGAAGGCGTCTTCCGCAAGGGCGGGATGCGGCAGTGGAACACGCCCGTCTCGGGGCGCCGCCTGGGCTATGCGCGCTCCAACATGACCGATATCACCGGCGCGCCGGTGATCGTGGGCAACACCGTTTACGCCGGCAACCAGGCCGGGCGCATGGTGGCGATCAACCTTGCCGACGGCACCCGCCTGTGGACCGCCGACGAGGGCCCGATGAACCCGGTCTGGGTGGCGGGTGGCGCGGTCTTCCTGACCTCGGACGACAATGAGCTGGTGCGGCTTGATGCCGCCACCGGCAAGCGGGTCTGGGGCGTGCAGCTGCCGTTCTACCAGCCCAAGCGCAAACCCAAGAAGATCGACTCCATCTATGCCCAGTTCGGCCCCGTCCTGGCCGGCGGTCGCCTGGCCGTGGCCTCCAGCGACGGCAAGCTGCGCTTCTTCGATCCCACCTCCGGGACCCTGGTGCAGGAGCTTGATCTGCCCGGCGGCGCTGCCAGCGCCCCGGTGGTGGCGGGCGGCACGCTCTACGTGCTCTCGAAGGACGGCAAGCTGCTGGCCTACCGCTGAGGCGAAACTTGATCGCGATCTGACCCACGGCCCCCCTTTCCGGGGCCGTGGGTTTCGTGTATCGGGGGCGTTCGAAACCGCAGCCGGAGTTGCCCGATGTCCTTCACCCTTGCCATTGTCGGTCGTCCCAACGTCGGCAAGTCGACCCTGTTCAACCGGCTGGTCGGCAAGAAGCTGGCGCTGGTCGATGACCAGCCGGGCGTGACCCGCGACCTGCGCGAGGGCGAGGCCCGCCTGGGCGACATCCGCTTTACCGTCATCGACACCGCCGGTCTGGAAGAGGCCACCGACGAAAGCCTTCAGGGGCGGATGCGCAAGCTGACCGAGCGCGCCGTGGACATGGCCGATGTCTGCCTGTTCATGATCGACGCCCGCGCCGGGGTCACCGCCACGGACGAGGTCTTTGCCGAGATCCTGAGGAAACGCGCCGCCCGCGTGCTGCTGGCCGCCAACAAGAGCGAAGGGTCGGCTGCCGATGCCGGTGTGCTGGAAGCCTACGGCCTGGGCCTGGGCGAGCCGCTGCGCATCTCGGCCGAGCATGGCGAGGGCATGAGCGAGTTGTTCAGCGCGCTGATGCCGATCTCGGATGAATTCGAGGAAAAGGCCGCCGAGGCCGAGACCCTGGCCCCGATCATGGACCTGGAACTGCCCGAGGAAGACGGTGGCGAGGAAGAGGCCGAGGCGGCCTGGCGCCCCTCGGCGGAACGTCCGCTGCAGGTTGCCGTGGTGGGCCGTCCGAATGCCGGGAAATCGACGCTGATCAACAAGATCCTCGGCGAGGACCGGCTGCTGACCGGCCCCGAGGCCGGGATCACCCGCGACTCGATCTCGCTTCGGGTGGACTGGGACGGCACGCCGGTGAAGATCTTCGATACCGCCGGGATGCGCAAGAAGGCCAAGGTGCAGGACAAGGTCGAGAAGCTCTCGGTCTCCGACGGTCTGCGCGCGGTCAAGTTCGCCGAAGTCGTGGTGGTGCTGCTGGATGCCGCCATTCCCTTCGAGCAGCAGGATCTGCGGATCGCCGACCTGGCCGAGCGCGAGGGCCGCGCCGTGGTCGTCGCGGTCAACAAGTGGGACATCGAGGACGAGAAGCAGGAAAAGCTGAAGGCCCTGAAAGAGGCCTTCGAGCGTCTGCTGCCGCAGCTGCGCGGCGCGCCGCTGGTCACCGTTTCGGCGAAGACGGGGCGCGGCCTTGACCGGCTGCACGACGCGATCCTGAAGGCCCACGAGGTCTGGAACCGCCGTATCGGCACCGGCCAGCTGAACCGCTGGCTGGGGGCGATGCTGGAACAGCACCCGCCGCCCGCGCCGCAGGGCCGCCGCATCCGCCTGCGCTACATGACCCAGGCCAAGACCCGGCCGCCGCAATTCGTGGTTATGTGCAGCCATCCCGACAAGCTGCCCGACAGCTATTCGCGCTACCTGGTGAACGGGCTGCGTGGCGATTTCGACATGCCCGGCACGCCGATCCGGCTGTTCATGCGCGGGCAGGGCGACAAGAACCCCTACCAGGGCAAGAAGAAATCCACCCCCTCGCGGCTGAGGAAGCACATGGGCAAGGCGCCTGCGGATGCCAAGCCGGTGAAACGGGGCAGCCGGCCTTCGGGCGGGCGTCCGCTGGGGCGCAAGCCGGTGAAATGAGGAACGGGGGGCTTTCGGGCCCCCCGTTTTCGTTTCTGGCCGGTGTGGGAGGGGGGCGCTGCCCCCCGGGCCTGCGGCCCTCCCCCCGGCATATTTTCGGAAAGATGAATGGTGTCAGCGGCGCAGGCTGCGCAGGGCCAGCGGCGCAAGGATGATCAGGATCACGGCGGCGAGGGCCGCGAAAAGCAGGCGATCCGCCATCAGGTTGCCGACGATGATGCCCAGAAGACCCCAGGCGAGGCCCGCAAGATAGAAGGGGCGGGGACCGGGCGACAGGCGCACCGTGGCCGTGGCGAGCCAGGCGGCGAGGATCAGGAAGGCGCCCTGCACCGCCTGTTCGGGGCTGGCGCCGTAGCCGGTGGCGACGATGGCGGTCGCCACGCAGGAGGCCGCCGTCAGCCAGCCGGTGTAAAGGCCGAGCGGCGCCTCCAGCCAGAGCCGGTCCCGGGCGGGGACGCGGTAAAGCGCGGCCTGCGCCGTGCCCAGCATCATCCAGATCAGCACCGTCGCCCAGACCGGCGAGAGGTTGGCGACCGGGATCCAGGCGGCGCCGATCGCCAGCGTCAGGATTACCCAGGGGCGGGAAGCGTCCCAGGCGGGGTCGGCCTTGCGTTTCAGGAGACCGAAGAGCGCCATCACGATCAGCCAGGCATAGATCACCGTCCAGATCAACGCGAAGGTCAGGCCCGGGGGCTGGATCGGCGGGCTGACCTGCGGCACCGGGAACTGGTCGGCGGTGAAGCCGGGGAAACCGGGGCTGAGCACCGGGGAAAGCGCGAAGGCGAGTGTGGCGAGCAGCACGAGCACGGCCCTGAGTGTCATGGAAACCTCCTGTATCTTGCCGGGACTACGCAAAAGGCCCCGGCGTGGGTCACACCGGGGCCTCTGAAAACAACCTGTCGTGGCGTCAGACCAGCTGGCCGTCGGCGCCGAGCGTCAGCTTGCCGCGCAGGTAGGGAGAGAGCACCTCGGGCAGCTTGACCGAGCCGTCTTCCTGCTGGCCGTTTTCCAGCACGGCGATCAGGCAGCGCCCGACCGCAAGGCCCGACCCGTTCAGCGTGTGCACGAACTCGGGCTTGCCGCCGCCGGCGGGCTTGAAGCGGGCATTCATCCGGCGGGCCTGGAAATCGCCGCAGACCGAGACCGAGGAGATCTCGCGGTAGGTGTTCTGACCGGGCAGCCAGACCTCGATGTCATGGGTGCGGCGTGCGCCAAAGCCCATGTCGCCGGTGCACAGCGCCACGGTGCGATAGGCGAGGCCGAGGCGTTCCAGGATGCCCTGGGCGCATTCGGTCATCCGGTCCAGTTCCGCGCGCGAGGCATCGGGATGGGTGATCGAGACCATTTCGACCTTCTCGAACTGGTGCTGGCGCAGCATGCCGGCGGTGTCGCGGCCCGCGCTGCCGGCCTCGGAGCGGAAGCACTGGGTATGGGCGACCATGCGTTTCGGCAGGGCGGCTTCGTCCAGCGTGTCGCCGTTCACCGTGTTGGTCAGCGTCACCTCGGCGGTGGGCACCAGCCACCAGCCCTCGCGGGTCTGGTAGCTGTCCTCGCCGAATTTCGGCAGCTGGCCAGTGCCGTACATCATCTCTTCCAGCACCAGGACCGGGGTCCAGGTTTCGGTCAGGCCGTTGTCGTCCACATGGGTGTCCAGCATGAACTGTGCCAGCGCCCGGTGGATGCGGGCCACGGCGCCCTGCAGCACGACGAAGCGCGCGCCCGAAAGCTTGGCCGCGGTCTCGAAGTCCATGCCCGGAAGGACGCCGGGGATCTGGTAATGTTCCTTCGGCGCGAAGCTCAGTTCCGGCGGGGTGCCCCAGCGGCGGATCTCGACATTGTCGTTTTCATCCTTGCCGTCGGGCACGTCGTCGAAAGGCAGGTTGGGAATGCCCATCAGCAGATCGGTCAGCTGGGTGTCCAGCTCCTTGGCTTCGGCCTGCATGGCGGCGACGGCGGATTTCTTTTCCGCGACCAGCGCGCGCAGGCGCTCGAACTCGGCCTCGTCGCCCTTGGCCTTGGCGGCGCCCACCAGCTTGGAGGCGGCGTTCTGTTCGGCCTGGGCGGTCTCGGCTTCGCGGATCTTGGTGCGGCGCGCCTCGTCGAGGGCCAGAACCTGCGACGACATGGCCGAGGCTCCGCGGCGGGACAGGGCGGCGTCGAAGGCGGCCGGGTTGTCGCGGATGGTACGGATGTCATGCATGTCGGGCACTCCAGATTACGATTCGTGCCCGACTTATGCCGGATTTGACAGGCAAGCGTAACCGGCCTTGGTGTCGCCTCAGTTCCAGGGGGTGCGGCGGTCGCGGCGGCCGGTTTTCGGAATGTCCGCAAGGCCGCGCTTGCCGCTGCGCGGGATCGAGCTGGGCGCGTAGCTTTCCGGTGCGGTGGCTTGCGTATCGGGGCGGGCGGGAGCCCGGGCGGGGCGCGCGCCCATCTCCTGGGCCATCTGCACCAGGGCGGCGACGCGGTTCTCGGTCGCGGGGTGGGTGGCAAAGAGGTTGTCGCGCCCGCCGCCGAGCAGCGGATTGATGATGAACATGTGGGCGGTGGCGGGGTTGCGCTCGGCGGCGACGTTGTCGATATGCGCCGCGCCCTCCTGGATGCGCTCCAGCGCCGAGGCGAGCCACAGCGGGTTGCCGCAGATTTCCGCCCCCGCCCGGTCGGCGGCATATTCCCGCGTGCGCGAGATCGCCATCTGCACCAGCGCCGCCGCCATCGGGGCGAGGATCATCATCGCGAGGCTGCCCAGCAGCCCCATGCGTTCGCGCGAGCCGCCGAAGAACAGCCCGAAGTTCGCCAGCATGGAGATCGCGCCTGCGAAGGTCGCGGTGACGGTCATGATCAGCGTGTCGCGGTTGCGGATATGGGCCAGCTCATGGGCCATGACGCCGGCCAGTTCCTCGCGGCTGAGGCGGCGCACGATGCCGGCGGTCATGGCCACGGCGGCATGATCCGGAGAGCGCCCGGTGGCGAAGGCATTGGGCTGCTCGGTGTCGATCAGGTAGACCCGGGGCGTCGGCAGGCCGGCATTGCGCGCCAGCTCGGCGACCAGCCGGTGCAGACCCTGGGGATCGTTTTCCGGCACCGGTCGGGCGTTGTGCATCCGCAGCACCATGTCGCCCGAGTTCCACCAGGTGAACAGGTTCATGGCGCCGGCGACCACCAGCGCGATCAGCATGCCGGCCTGGCCGCCCAGCAGGTAGCCCAGCCCCATGAAGAGAGCGGTCATCGCCGCCATCAGCATGGCGGTCTTGAGGTAACCCATCGTTTCGTCCTCCGGATCGGCCCCGGGGAGGGGCATTTGCCCTCGATATAGGAGAGGCGGGGCGTGGCGGAAAGGGTGCGGGCGGTCAGGGAGACTTGAGCGACAGGCGCCGGACGCCGGGATGAGACGCGCGCGTCCAGTCCCGCCAGGCCCTGTCGAAGGCCTCGGGCGAAAGCGTCCTGCGCGACCAGTGCGCGGGCCAGCCGGGATCCTCCGGCGCGCTGCCATCCGGCGGGACGGAGCTGGCATCGCCGAAGAGGTCGGACAGAAAGGGGGCCAGTTGCGGCAAGTCCCGGAAATCGCAGTTCAGCACGGCGGCGCCCTTCATGGTACAGTCGGGGAACCCGGTTTCGCTGTTGAATTTCGGCGCATCCCAGAGGGCGCCGTCGAACTGACACTGTTGGAAACGGGTACCTTCGAGGATAGCCTTTGAGAGATGTGCGGTGGAGAGGTCGCATCTGAAAAGTTTTGCTGCTGCCAGTGTGGCGTGAAGCAGGTCAGCCGAGTTCATTGAACAGCCGCTTATAATACTCGCGTTAAGTTTGCCGAAGGTAAGCTTTGTTTGATCAAGGTCGACGAATGTCATCTCTGAGGCGGAGAGGTCGACGAACTGCATTGCGGCATCCTTAAAGGATACGTCACTTAAATTTGCCCCCTGAAAATTGGCGCGGAAAAGTTTTGCACCTGAGAGGTTGAATTGATGGAGGGAGGCGCCTGAAAAATCTGAGCTATCTAGGTGTGTTCCTGCCAGATTTGCACCACTTATTTTTGTTGCACGGAGATATATCCCCATGAGGTCGGCGTCCATGAAGACATCTGTGGAGGAAAAACTATCTCTAAGAACGAAAAAGGCGGTTTCAATGTCGACGCGCGGGCGCTGGATATGAGAAGCGTAATGGCCAGTCACCTGATACCGCCAATGATGCCAATCCTCGACCTTTTGCTGTGCAGTGTGCGCTGGGTGTTTTCGAGGTCGGGGGCTGTCCGGCACTTCGCGGTGTCTGCTATTACCCCGCAGATACGCGCATAGGATACGCAGAATGCGGTCCCGGTCCCTAGCGCTGTCTTCGGCAATGCGCTCCAACGACAGAAGTGCGCCGACACGAACTTCCAGGTTCGGTTCCGTGACTTCCTCCATGATCGGCTTTTTTTAGTCGAGGCGCACTTGCTTGTCCGCTTCGTTTAATTGGCCTTCTTCTGAGAGGGTCAGTTGCTCGTATAAGGGAGTTCGGCCAGAGGATCGCCGTTGCCGCTTCACCACCTTGTCGGCGCCCAGCCCCTCGACCGCCTTGTTGATGCGGTCCGTCGTCAGGCCCTGCTCGGCGACATGGACTTGCTTCTGCGCGACCAGCGCGCGCCAGATCGCGAAGATCACGCCGATTACCGCCGCCAGAGCCAGCCCGTAGTTGCGCACCGCCTCCGATTGCGCGTCGCGCGCGGCATAGCCGGTGCCCTCCAGCGCCTGGCCGAACTGGCCCAGCAGTTCGACCAGGACGCGCAGCACCGAAAGGCCCAGCAGCGCGGCAAGCAGCAGGATCAGTGCTCCGGCCAGCCGCGCCGTGCGGGGATGGTTGCGCAGCGATTGGCGCGGTTTCAGGCCAAGGACCTCGGACCAGGAGGGGGGACGTCTTGCGCTCATCCGGGGGGACACCTTGCCGTGATCTCGGGTGGCTTCAGCCCAGGCGAGGGGGCGGCCCGGGCGAAAGCCTGCGCTGCGGCGGAAGCGACGATATATCCTGCCGCGCAAGCCGGCCTCCGGCCCCCTCGCTATCCCGTGTCCGGACGGCATCATACCTTGCAATCCCGGGGGAGCGCACATAGGTTCCGGCGGAATTCAGCGGGGGCGCACTGCCACCGTCAAGACCGATAACGACAGCCAATACCTGACAGAAGGGTCCCCCATGCAAGGCAACGCAATTGCGCAGTTCCTGCCGCTTATCCTCATCTTCGCGATCATGTACTTCCTGCTGATCCGTCCGCAGCAGAAGAAGGCGAAGGATCACCGCGCCATGATCGACGCCGTGCGTCGCGGCGACCAGGTGGTGACCCAGGGGGGCATCATCGGCAAGGTCTCCAAGGTCAAGGAAGACGGCGAGATCGAGGTGGAGATCGCCGAGAACGTCAAGGTCCGCGTGCTGAAGGGAACTCTCGCGAACGTGATTTCCAAGACCGAGCCCGCTGCGGAATCCAAGTAACTCCGCAGATACGCGCACAAGAAAGGGCAGGTCCATATGCTGCACATCGAGACGTGGAAACGGGTCCTGATCTGGGGGCTTGTTGCCCTCGGTCTGCTTCTGGCCCTGCCCAATGCCTTTTACGGGCGAGTTGAGGCCTACAACGACGAGCTGAAGGCCGCACAGCCCGACGGCTCGGATGCCGAGCCCGCTTCGGGCTGGGTGTCCTGGCTGCCCCATGGTCTGGTCAATCTTGGCCTCGACCTGCGCGGCGGCGCGCACCTGCTGGCCGAGGTCCGCACCCAGGAGGTCTACAAGACCCGCATGGATGCGCTCTGGCCGGAGGTCCGCGACCTGCTGCGCGACAAGCGCGACACCGTGGGCACCATCCGCCTGCAACCCTCCGACGACGGTACGCTGAAGATCCGCATCGGCAATGCCGAGGGCATGTCGGCGGCCATCGCCGCGGTGAAGACCCTGGCCCAGCCGGTCAGCAGCGTCACCGCCGCCGGCGCCTCGGACCTTGACGTGTCGGGGCAGGGGGATCTTCTGACCGTGCAGCTTTCGGAGGCCGAAAAGGCCGCGACCGACGATCGCACCGTCAAGCAGAGCCTCGAGATCATCCGCCGCCGCATCGACGAGGTCGGCACGCGCGAACCCACCATCCAGCGCGAAGGCTCCGACCGGATCCTGATCGAGGTGCCCGGCCTCGGCTCCGCGCAGGAGCTGAAGGATATCATCGGCACCACGGCCCAGCTGACCTTCCAGCCGGTCGTCAGCCGCACCACCAACAAGGACACCGCCGTCGGTGCCGGGCAGGAACTGCTGCCGGCCTCGGACGAGAAGGGCGTCTACTACCTGCTGGAAAGCGCCCCGGTGGTTTCGGGCGAGGACCTGACCGACGCCCAGCCGACCTTCGATCAGAACGGCAACCCGGCGGTCAGCTTCAAGTTCAACGTCTCGGGTGCGCGCCGCTTCGGCGACTATACCGCGCAGAACATCGGCAGCCCCTTCGCCATCGTGCTGGATGACCAGGTCATCTCGGCCCCGGTGATCCAGGCGCATATCGCCGGTGGCTCGGGCATCATCACCGGCAACTTCACCGTCGAGCAAAGCACCAACCTCGCGGTGCTGCTGCGGGCGGGCGCGCTGCCGGCGGGCCTGAACTTCCTCGAGGAACGGACCATCGGTCCGGAGCTGGGCGCGGATTCGATCCATGCCGGCACCGTCGCCTGCATCGTCGCGGGCATTGCCGTGCTGGTCTTCATGTTCGCCTCCTACGGGCTGTTCGGCGTCTTCGCGAACATCGCGCTGGTCATCAACATGTGCCTGATCTTCGGCATCCTGTCGCTGATCGGGGCCACGCTGACCCTGCCGGGGATCGCCGGCATCGTGCTGACCATCGGTATGGCGGTGGACGCCAACGTGCTGGTCTTCGAACGCATCCGCGAGGAGCTGAAGACCGCCAAGGGGCCGGCCCGCGCCATCGAGCTGGGCTACGACCGGGCGCTCTCGGCGATCGTGGACGCCAATATCACGACCTTCATCATCGCGGTGATCCTCTTCGTGCTGGGCACCGGCCCGGTGCAGGGCTTTGCCGTGACGCTGGGGATCGGCATCGTGACCTCCGTCTTCACCGCGATCTACGTGACGCGCCTGCTGATGGTCATGTGGTTCGAACGGGCACGTCCCAAGAAGATCGAGGTGTAAGATGCGCAGGCTGAAACTTGTTCCCGAAGAAACCCACTACGATTTCTTCAAGTACCGCACGATCACCTTCGGCATCTCCGCCGTGGCGGTGGTCGCCTCGATCATCCTGTGGCTGACCATGGGGCTGAACTTCGGCATCGACTTCCGTGGCGGCTCGACCATCCGGACCCAGTCCGAACAGCCCGTGGATGTCGCGGCCTACCGCCAGGCGATCAGCCCGCTGGGCCTGGGCGACATCGTGATCACCGAGGTCTTCGGCACCTCCGACCACGTCGCCTCGATCCGCATCCAGTCGCAGAACGACCAGGACAGCGTCTCCTCGGCGACCATCGACAAGGTCGAGAAGGCGCTGCAGGGCGTCGACAGCTCGATCAAGTTCACCTCGGTCGAATCGGTCGGTCCGAAGGTCTCCGGAGAGCTGATCCAGACCGCCTTCCTGGCGGTGGGCGCCTCGCTGGCGGCGATCCTGCTGTATATCTGGCTGCGCTTCGAATGGCAGTTCGCACTTGGGGCGGTGATCGCGCTGTTCCACGACGTGCTGGTGACCATCGGCATCTTCGCGTTGTTCCAGATCAAGTTCGACCTGACGGTGATCGCGGCGCTGCTGACCATCATCGGCTACTCGATCAACGATACGGTGGTGATCTTCGACCGGCTGCGGGAGAACCTGCGCAAGTACAAGACCAAGCCGCTGATCGACGTGATGAACCTGTCGGTCAACGAGACGCTGAGCCGGACGCTGATGACCTCGGGGACCACGCTGATCGCGCTGATCGCCCTGCTGGTGCTGGGCGGCGACGTGATCCGGGGCTTCGTCTTCGCGATCACCTGGGGCGTGGTCGTGGGCACCTATTCCTCGGTCTACGTGGCCAAGAACATCGTGCTGTGGCTGGGCGTGAAACGCGACTGGACCAAGAAGAGCAACGGCGGCAAGGGCAACCAGTTCGCCAATATCGACGCCTGATCCTTTCGGATCGCAAGGACAGGGGCCGCTGCGGGAAGACCGCGGCGGCCCTTCGTCGTTGGGGGGCGTCATGGGGCGGGCGGGGCATTTGAACTTCGCCCCCGGCTCGCCTAGGCTGCGGCATCTGCCAGCCGGAAAGCCAGACCCATGCGCCTGATCGAGATCGACTACGACAATGCCCGCCCCATCGACGGCTACGGCCCGGGCTTCTTCCGCATCGGGGGGCAGGTGCATCCGGGCGCGCTGCTGGTGACCGCCAACGAGGTGCAGCCCTGGGGCGGCTTCGACGACAGCGCCCTGCCGCTGGGCTACGCGGGGCAGATCGACGTGCTGTTCGTCGGCACCGGGGCCGAGATCGCGCATGTCCCTGCGGCCTTCCGCGAGGCGCTGGAAGAGGCGGGGATCGGGGTCGAGCCGATGGCCTCGGCGGCGGCCTGCCGGACCTTCAACGTGCTCCTGTCGGAGGGGCGGCGGGTGGCGGCGCTGCTGCTGCCGGTCTGAGCGCGCGCCCTTCGGGGCGCGCGGATGCCTCCGGCGGGGATATTTGGGGCCAGATGAGAGAGCCGGGGCGCCCTGCACGCGGGAGGCGTGCTGCGGGGCGTGGCGCGCAGGGCTGCCCTGACCGGGACGCCGTGGCAGGGATGTGACGTAGGGGAATGGCGCGGCGATGTGAGGGCGGGCCCCTCTTCCGTGTGCCCGGAGGCTGGGGTATGCGGGGCGCCATGGAATGCATGGTTCAGGACCTTTCGGTCGCCCGCGGAGGCGTGCCGCTGCTACAGGGCGTAGGCTTTTCCCTGGTGCCGGGAGAGGCGCTGGTGCTGCGCGCGCCGAACGGGGCCGGCAAGACCACGCTGCTGCGCTGCCTTGCCGGATTGCAGCCGCCGCTTTCGGGACAGGTGAACCTGCCCGAGGAGGGGGTGGCCTATGCCAGCCACGCCGATGGCATCAAGACCCAGCTGAGCGTGCGCGAGAACCTGCGCTTCTGGGCCAGCGTGCATGGCGTTGCCGACATCGGCGAGGCGCTGGAGCGCTTTGATCTGGTCGGGCTTCAGACCCGGCTGGCCGGGCATCTCTCGGCCGGGCAGAAGCGCCGGCTGGGGCTGGCGCGGCTGCTGGTCACCGGGCGGCCGCTGTGGCTGCTGGATGAGCCGACGGTGTCGCTGGACACCTCTGCCGTGGCGCTGTTTGGCGATGTGGTGCGCAGCCATCTGGCCGGTGGCGGCATGGCGATCATCGCCACCCATATCGACCTTGGACTGCCGGAGGCCCGGGTGCTGGAGCTGGGCGCCTTCAAGGCGCGGGCCGACACGATGGATACTTTCGACGAGGCCTTCCTGTGAACGCGCTGCTGATCCGAGACCTGAGGCTGGCGGTGCGCGCGGGGGGCGGCTTTGGCCTGGGGCTTTCGTTCTTCCTGATCCTGGTGGCGCTGATCCCCTTCGGTGTCGGTCCCGAGACCGAGCTGCTGGCGCGGATCGCCCCGGGCATCCTGTGGGTGGGGGCACTGCTGTCCTGCCTGCTCTCGCTCGACCGGATCTTTGCGCTGGATTACGAGGATGGCAGCCTGGACCTGCTGGCGACCGCGCCGCTGCCGCTGGAGGCGGTGGTGGCGGTGAAGGCGCTGGTGCACTGGCTGACCACGGGGGTGCCGCTGACGCTGGCTGCCCCGGTGCTGGGGGTGCTGCTGAACCTGCCCTGGCCCGGTCACCTGTGGCTGATGGCCAGCCTTGCGCTTGGCACCCCGGCGCTGAGCATGATCGGCGCCTTCGGCGCGGCTCTGACCGTCGGGCTGAAGCGGGGTGGGCTGCTGCTGAGCCTGCTGGTGCTGCCGCTCTACGTGCCGACGCTGATCTTCGGCGCCGAGGTGGCGCGGCGCGGGGCCGCGGGCATGGCGCTGGAGACGCCGCTGCTGGTGCTGGCCGGGGTCAGCCTGGCGACGCTGGCACTGCTTCCCTTCGCGGCGGCGGCGGTGCTGCGGGTCAACCTGCGGTGAGCCCCGAGAGGATGTGATTGTCCCGCGTCGCGGGACGGAGATAGGAAGGACCCATGGCTTCGATCTGGGAATACGCCAATCCACGGAAATTCATCGCCACGGCGAACCGGCTGCTGCCCTGGGTCGGGGGTCTGGCCTGCGTGGCGCTTTTGGTGGGGCTCATCTGGGGCTTCTTCCTGACGCCCGACGATTACCGTCAGGGCTCGACCGTGAAGATCATCTACCTGCATGTGCCCTCGGCGCTGATGGCGATCAACGGCTGGTTCATGATGCTGGTGGCCTCGCTGATCTGGCTGGTGCGCCGGCATCATGTCAGCGCACTGGCGGCGCGCGCGGCGGCCCCCGTGGGCGCGGTGATGACGCTGATCGCGCTGATCACCGGGGCGATCTGGGGCCAGCCGATGTGGGGCACCTGGTGGGCCTGGGACCCGCGGCTGACCTCTTTCCTGATCCTGTTCCTGTTCTACCTCGGCTACATCGCGCTCTGGGCGGCGATCGAGGATGACGACACGGCGGCGGACCTGACCTCGATCCTGTGCATCGTGGGCTCGGTCTTCGCGGTGCTCAGCCGCTATGCGGTGGACTTCTGGAACCAGGGGCTGCACCAGGGGGCCTCGCTGTCGATGGACCGGGCGGATCACGTGGCCAATGTCTTCTATTTCCCGCTGCTGGTCTGCATGAGCGGGTTCGTTCTGCTGTTCGTGGCGCTGGTGCTGCTGCGCACCCAGACCGAGATCCGGGCCCGCCGGATGCGGGCGCTGCTGGCCCGGGAAAGGATGGCGTGATGCCCGATCTTGGAAAATATGCGGGGTCGGTGCTGTCGGCCTATGCGGTGTCGCTGCTGCTGCTGGCGGTGGTGATCGTGGTCAGCGTGATGCGGGCGCGTCGGGTGAAACGGCGCATGGAAGAAGTCGAGGCGAGGGCGAAACATGCGCGTTAAACCGTTGATGGTGCTGCCGCCGGTGATCTTCGCCGCGCTGGCGGGGGTGTTCTTCTGGGGCATGCAGCGGCAGGATCCCGATGCGCTGCCAAGCGCGATTGCCGGCAAGCCGGCGCCGGGCGTGCAGCTGACCCAGCTGGCCGACTACCCGAGCTTCGATGATGCCACGCTGCGCGACGGCAAGGTCAAGCTGGTGAACTTCTTCGCCAGCTGGTGCGCGCCCTGCCGGGTGGAGCATCCGAACCTGGAGGCCATCGCCGAGCGCGGAGAGGTGCCGATCTACGGGGTCAACTACAAGGACGAGCCCGCCAAGGCGACGGCCTTCCTCGAAGAGCTGGGCAATCCCTACAGCAAGCTCGGCGCCGATGCGAAGGGCCAGATGGCGCTGAACTGGGGTCTTTACGGGGTGCCGGAAACCTACGTGATCGACGGTCAGGGCAAGGTGATCCTGCGCTTCGCCGGTCCGATCACCGAACGGGTGCTGAACGAGACGATCCGCCCGGCGATCGAGAAGGCCAAGGCCGAGACCCGCTGAATTTTCGCCGCACCCTGTGCGGCGACCCTCCGGGGGGGATATTTTCAGCCAGATGAAAGAGCCGAGGCGCGCGCGGGAGGGATCCGGCGCGCGTTTTCCATCGCGCGGCGGTGCTGAATTCATCTTTCCAAAAATATGGCGGGGGAGTCTCCGCAGGAGACGGGGGCAGAGCCCCCGCGACGCCTGCAACGAAAAGGGCCTCCGGAATGGAGGCCCTCTCGGTTTGTCGTGTGTCGCTCAAGATGCCTTGGCGAGGTCCCGCAGCACGTAGTGCAGCACGCCGCCGTGCTCGACATATTCCTTCTCGATCGCCGTATCGATCCGGCATTTCAGCGTGATGGTCTTTTCACTGCCGTCGCCGAAGGTGATCGTGCAGGGCACTTCGGCCAGCGGCGTCACGTTGTCGAGGCCGGAGATCGAGACGGTTTCGTCGCCCTTGAGGCCCAGCGTCTTGCGGGTGTCGCCGCCGGTGAACTCGAACGGGATGACGCCCATGCCGACCAGGTTGGAACGGTGGATGCGCTCGAAGCTTTCCGCGATCACCGCCTTGACGCCCAGCAGGTTGGTGCCCTTCGCCGCCCAGTCGCGCGAGGAGCCCGCGCCGTATTGTTCACCGCCGAAGATCACCAGCGGGGTGCCGGCTTCCATGTATTCCATGGCCGCGTCGTAGATCGAGGTCTGTGCGCCGTCCGGCCCCTTGGTGTAGCCGCCCTCGACGCCGTCCAGCATCTCGTTCCTGATGCGGATGTTGGCGAAGGTGCCGCGCATCATCACCTCGTGGTTGCCGCGCCGCGAGCCGTAGGAGTTGAACTCGCGCACCGGGACCTGATGCTCCAGCAGGTATTTGCCGGCGGGGGTCGTGTCCTTGAAGGACCCTGCGGGCGAGATGTGGTCGGTGGTGATCATGTCGCCCAGAATCGCCAGCACCTTGGCGCCTTCGAGGTTGCTGATCGTGCCGGCCTCCTTGCCCATGCCCTGGAAGTAGGGCGGGTTCTGGATATAGGTCGAGGTCGGCGGCCAGTCGTAGGTCTCGCCGCCCGAAACCTCGACGCCCTGCCATTTCTCGTCGCCCTTGAAGACATCTGCGTATTTCTCGATGAAGGCTTCGCGGGTGACGACCTTTTCGACCAGTTCGGCGATCTCGGCATCCGTGGGCCAGATGTCCTTGAGGTAGACATCCTTGCCCTCCGGCGTCTGGGCGATCGGATCATTGACCAGGTCGATGTTCATGTCGCCGGCCAGCGCATAGGCCACGACGAGGGGCGGGGAGGCCAGGTAGTTGGCGCGCACGTCCGGAGAGATACGGCCCTCGAAGTTGCGGTTGCCCGACAGCACGGCGGTGGCGATCAGATCGGCATCGTTGATGGCCTTGCTGATCTCGGGTTGCAGGGGGCCGGAGTTGCCGATGCAGGTGGTGCAGCCGTAGCCCACCAGGTTGAAGCCCACGGCATCGAGGTGTTCCTGAAGCCCTGCGGCCTCAAGGTATTCCGTCACCACCTGGGAGCCGGGCGCGAGCGAGGTCTTGACCCAGGGCTTGCGGTTCAGCCCCAGCTCATGCGCCTTCTTGGCCACCAGTCCGGCGCCGATCAGCACATAGGGGTTCGAGGTATTGGTGCACGACGTGATCGAGGCGATCACCACCGAGCCGTCGTTCAGCTTGTAGTCCTGGCCCTCGACCGAGGCGGTCTTCAGGCCGGGGCGTTCCAGCGTCGCCACATCGCCTTCGGAGGTCATGTCCTGCGCGGCGGAAGAGGATTCCGTGCCGCGGAAGCCCGAGACGACCTTCTTGAAGGCATCGGAGGCGGTGTCGAGCGCAAGATAGTCCTGCGGGCGTTTCGGACCCGAGATCGCCGGGACGATGGTGCCCATGTCCAGCTCCAGCGTCGAGGTGTAGATCGGATCGTAATCGGCGCCGCGCCAGAAGCCGTTTTCCTTGGCATAGGCTTCGACCAGGGCGATGCGGTCCTTGTCGCGGCCGGTCTGCTCCAGGTAGCGCAGGGTTTCCGCGTCAATCGGGAAGAAGCCGCAGGTGGCGCCGTATTCGGGGGCCATGTTGGCGATGGTGGCGCGCTGTGCGAGCGGCAGGTTGTCGAGGCCCTCGCCGTAGAATTCGACGAACTTGCCGACCACGCCGTGCTTGCGCAGCATCTCGACGACCTTCAGCACCAGGTCGGTGCCAGTGGTGCCCTCGACCATGGCGCCGGTCAGCTTGAAGCCCACGACCTCGGGGATCAGCATGGAGACCGGCTGGCCCAGCATGGCGGCCTCGGCCTCGATCCCGCCGACACCCCAGCCCAGCACGGCGGCGCCGTTGACCATGGTGGTGTGGCTGTCGGTGCCGACCAGCGTGTCGGGATACGCGACCAGTTCGCCCTTCTGGTCGGTGTCGGTCCAGACGGTCTGGGCGAGGTATTCCAGGTTCACCTGGTGGCAGATGCCGGTCCCCGGGGGCACGACGCGGAAGTTTTCAAACGCGGTCTGGCCCCATTTCAGGAACTGGTAGCGTTCCATGTTGCGTTCGTATTCGCGGTCCACGTTCATCTGGAAGGCGCGCGGATTGCCGAATTCGTCGATCATGACCGAGTGGTCGATCACCAGGTCGACGGGGACCAGCGGATTGATCTTGCTGGCGTCCCCGCCCAGGCCCAGGATGCCGTCGCGCATCGCGGCCAGGTCGACCACGGCGGGCACGCCGGTGAAGTCCTGCATCAGCACGCGGGCCGGACGATAGGCGATCTCGACCGGGTTCTGGCCGCCCTTCTTGCCCCAGTCGGAGAACGCCTTGATATCCTCGACCGAGACGGTCTTGCCGTCCTCGAAGCGCAGCATGTTCTCAAGCACGACCTTCAGGGCCGCGGGCAGCCTGGCGAAGTCGCCAAGTCCGGCCGCCTCGGCCGCGGGGATCGAGTAATAGGCAAAGCTCTTGTCACCGACGGTCAGCGTCTTGCGCGTGCCCGAGGTGTCCTGTCCAACTACGATGGTCATGAAGATGGCTCCCTTCCAACATCAGTGAGAGGTTCGTGCTGTCCGTGGTTCTGCCCCATCGTCAACCAGCGATCAAGGGGCGCAACCGGGTTTTCGTATACCTTTGTGCACAATGGCGGGATTTCAAGGGTTCTGGACGACAAGCTAGGGCGGCGCGGGGATTTGTCGCTGGCCGGATGCCCCGGGCGGGGCAAATATTCCCGGCGCCGCAAAGCGTGACCCAAGGATCACGCGAGCACACGGCGGCGCGCTCTCGCAAAACGTTGATTGGCGAGGGGGGGGGTCTTTGGCTACCTATGCTGCGGACGGAACCACCGGAGACCCATTCCATGAGCATGACACGACGGGCAGCCCTTGTGATGGCGGGGGCTCTGGCGGCGCTGAGCCTGACCGGAGCCGGACGTGCCTTCGCCCAGGATGCGCCCGGGTCTGCTGCGGGCCCCGGCGGGGCGTTCTCTGCCGAGGCGGCGATCACCACCCTGTCGGAGGCGCTGAACGGGACGGCGGATACGGCGTCGACCGCGGGCGCGGCCTCCGGTGTCTGGCATGTGCCGGGCAGCCAGATGGCCCGGCAGGCGGCAGCCCGGGGCGCGGGCAGCGCGCATTCGCCGGTGGTGGTCGAACTCTATACCTCGCAGGGGTGCTCGGCCTGTCCGCCGGCCGACAAGCTGATGGAACAGCTGGCCGGGCGCGACGACGTGCTGCCGCTGGCGCTGCATGTCGATTACTGGGACTACCTGGGCTGGAAGGACGACTTTGCCGACCCGGGCTTTACCGCCCGGCAGAAGGCCTATGCCTCGGCCCATGGCAAGCGGATGATCTACACGCCCCAGATGGTGGTGGACGGCACCACCTTCGTGAAGGGGGCCCGCCCGATGGCCCTGGCCGAGAACATCGCCCGCGCCATGACGCTGCCGCAGCACTACAGCCTGAGCGTGCGCAAGCTGGACAACGGGCATTACGAGGTGCAGGCTCAGGCCCTGGGGCAGGACCGCCCGAAGGGCGGGCTGGTGCTGGAGCTGGTGCATTACATGCCGCGCCAGCAGGTCAAGATCCTGCGCGGCGAGAATGCCGGGACCGAGCTGCAATATGTCAACGTCGTCACCTACTGGAAGACGCTGACCGACTGGGACGGCACCCAGCCGCTGAAGATCGAGGTGACGCCGCAGAAGGACATGCCCGGGGCGGTGCTGCTGCAGCGTGACGGCATGGGCGCCATCGAGGCCGCCGCCCGCCTGCGCTGAGCACGGGCCCTGTTTCGCCGCGCCGGGGCGCGGCGACCCTCCGGGGGGATATTTCCGGCCAGATGAAAGAGCCCGGGCGGGCCCCCGGATCTAGGCGCCGGGCCCGGGGTCAGGCGCGGTCCTCGGCCTTCCAGCGGCGGTGGATCCAGAACCATTGCTCGGGATGGGCACGGACCTGGACCTCGAGGCTGTCGGTCATGGCCTGTGTCATCGTTTCGGGGTCGCTATGGGGGATCGGCGCTTCGAGGCGCATCTCGAAGCTCAGCCCGTCGGGCTGGCGGATGCCGTAGGCGGGGATCAGCAGCGCGTCGTATTTCAGCGCCATTTCCGCCGCCGAGGGCGCGGTCCTGACCCGGCGCCCGAAGAAGCGGCCCTCGACCCCCTGGCTGAAATGCTGGTCGTGCAGGATGGCGATCATGTTGCCCTGGCGCAGGTAGCGCACCATCTCGGCCAGGCCGCGGCGCGAGCGTGGGAAGATCGGCTCCGAGATGCCCTTCAGGGCGGCGCGCCACTGGCGTTCGGAATAGGGGTTGTTGAGGGGGCGGTAGATCGCGCCCACCGGGGCGAAGCGCCGGGAGATCGCCGAACGTGCCGCATCCCAGTTGCCGAAATGGCCCGAGACGAAGATCACCGGGCGCCCTGCGGCATGGGCCTCTTCCAGCGTGGCAAGGCCGGGGCCGGTCAGCGGCGTGGCGTCCAGCCGGTCGGCGAATTCGTCGCCGGTGAAGATCTCGGCGAAGGTGCGGCCGAAGCGTTCCGGCACCGTCTTCACCAGGCGCTCGATCTCGGCTTCGGGCAGCTGCGGCCAGGAGCGCTGCAGGTTGGTGCGGATGCGCCCGCGCCAGCCGGTGAAGGGCGCGACCAGCTGCATCAGCCGTCCGACCAGCGGCACGCGCCTTTCGTAGGGCAGCAGCCGTCCGCCCCTGAGCGCGGCCATCATGGCGAGGTTTGACAGGTAATGTCCTGCCCGGGTGCCCAGCGGCTGGTCCTTCGGATCCATCGGTTCAGAGCCCTTCCGGTGGCATCTTGACTTCGGCAACGGCGGGGGCGGGGTGCTGTCCGCGCGTCTCTCGGTGCCAGACATAAACGCCGGCTGCCACCACGACAAGCGCACCGGCCACCGTCCAGACGTCGGGGAATTCCGCAAACAGGACCAGGCCCAGCACGGTGGCGTAAATCAGCCCGACATAGCTGAACGGGGCCAGCATTGCCGCCTCTCCGATCGCCAGCGCCCGGATCATGAACAGCTGGCCCAGCGTGCCGAGCGCGGCGATCAGCAGCATCAGCAGGGCCGTGCGCGGCGAGGGCATCTGCCACTGGAAGGGCGCCAGCACGGTCAGCACGGCAGCCCCCAGCAGCGCCGCGTAGAGCAGCGAGGTCCAGGGATCCTCGCGGTGGCCGATATGACGGGTGGTCAGCGCAAAGCCCGCGTAGCAGCAGGCCGCGCCCAGCGGCAGCAGCGCCGCCGTCGAGAGCACGCCGCTGCCGGGACGGATGATGATCAGCGCGCCGATCAGCGCCGCCAGGATCCCGGCCAGTCGGCGCGGCCCCAGCCGTTCGCCCAGGAACAGTGCCGCGCCCAGGGTGATCAGCACCGGGCTGATGTCCATGATCGCGGTGCATTCGGCCAGGCCCAGCAGGCTGAGGCCGGTGAAGAAGCAGGTGGTGGCGCCCAGCTGGAAACCCGAGCGCAGCGCCTGCAGCCGCGGGAAGCGGGTGCGGGCGACCTGCGGCAGGCGCCGGCCCACCACCACGATCACCACCAGCGTCTGGCCGACGTAGCGCGCCCAGAGCGCCATGAAGGTATTGGCCTCCTGGGCCACCGCCTTGGCGGTGGCATCCATCGAGCACATGAACAGCGCGGCCAGGATCATCAGGCCGATGGCGCGGTTCTGGGTCTGCATGGGCGCCTCCTTGCCGGGATCGGCAGGCGGGCAGGCTAGGCGGGCGGGCAGGCGCTGTCCAGTGACGCGAACGCAAGGCCGCCCGCGCCCCTCAGAGTGGCGCCGGCGCGGCGGGCTTGGGCAACTGCGGGCCGAAGACCGCGCCCGAGAAGGCCTCGGCCAGGGCCGGGGTGGCGGCCAGCACCGGGCCGGTGCGGCTCAGGTCGTCCAGGGTCGCGGGCCAGGGGCCGGTGGTGCCGCCGGCCTCGTGCACCATCAGCAGCCCGGCCAGGCAGTCCCAGCTGTTCATCGAGAGCTCGGCATAGCCGTCGGAGCGGCCGGCGGCGACATAGGCCAGCGCCAGCCCGCCCGAGGCGCCCCGCCGCAGCGTCGCCCCCAGCTCCAGCAGCTGCCGCTGGGCCTCCAGGTACTGTGCGACCGGATGGCGCCGGGACCAGCCGAATTCCAGCGCGGCGCGCGGCATCTCCCGGGTGGGGCTGACCTGCATCGGGGTGCCGTTCAGCGTGGCGCCGCAGCCGCGACGCGCCAGGTAGTGTTCCGCCCCGACCGGTTCGCAGATCGCCCCCAGCTCGCAGCGCCCGTCCAGGCAGAAGGCCACGATGACGCAGAAATGCGGGATGCCGCGGGCAAAGTTCGCGGTGCCGTCGATCGGGTCGATGACCCATGTCGCGGGGCCCGGCGTGCCGCCGCCTTCCTCGCCCAGGATGGCATCTTCGGGGAAGGCGCGGGCGATTTCCGCGCGGATCAGCGCCTCGACCGCCAGGTCTGTCTCGGTCAGGATGTCCTGCGGGCCCTTCAGCGTGTACTGGCCGGCTTCGCGGTTGCGGAACCCTTCAAGCGCCCGGGCGGCGGCGCGGGGCATGAGGGCGCGCAGGAAGCTTTCGCGCGGGTCGAGAAGGGCAGAGATGTCGGGTTGTGGACGGGGCATGGGGCCGGTCTTTCCTGGGGCAGTTCGGATCGCGCCTGACTAGTGCGCCCGCATGACGCCGCGATGACGGTCCGGCAGGGCCGGCCCCGGGGGACCGGCCCCGGGGAACGGCCCGTGGCCTCAGTAGGCGCCGCGCCCCGAGAGGATGGCCCGGAAGGTCAGCGCGATCAACACCAGGTCCAGCAGCGTCGACCGGTTCTGCGCATAGGCGAGGTCCATGTCGATCATCTTGTCGAAGCCCACGTCCGCCCGGCCCGACACCTGCCACAGCCCGGTGATCCCCGGTCGCACGGCAAGGCGCCCGAGGGCGGCTTCGGGAAAGGCCGCGACCTCCTGGGGCAGGGCGGGGCGGGGCCCCACGACGGACATCTCGCCGCGCAGCACGTTGAGGATCTGCGGCAGCTCGTCGAGGGAACTGCGGCGCAGCCAGCGCCCGACCCGGGTGATGCGCGGATCGTTGCGGGACTTGAAGCAGATGCCCTGCCGGTCCGAGCCCTCCAGCAGCGCGGCGCGGCGCGCCTCCGCATCACGGTACATGGAGCGGAACTTGAGCACCTGGAAGGGCTTGCCGTTCCGCCCGACGCGGGTCTGGCGGTAGAAGGCCGGCCCCGGGCTGTCGAGGCGGATCGCCAGCGCGATCATCAGGAAGAGCGGCGCCAGCAGCAGCGCCGCGCTGCCCGCCAGCAGCAGGTCGAGCGCGCGCTTGCGGTAGGCCTCGGCGGGGATCCCGCGCAGCGCCACCCGGGCGGCGCGGGCCAGGAAGGTGAAGTTGCCGATCAGGTAGCGCCGTGCCATGCGGCGGGGCTCCATCGCCAGGCGCCAGGCCCATTCGGCCTTCGCCTTGCGCACGGCCAGCGGCGCGCGGCGGACATTGCCGGCCAGGAAGTCCAGCAGCGCGCCGACGCCCAGCTGGATGCGCGGGCTCAGCAGGTGGGCGTTCTGGGCCAGCCAAAGGTCCTGACGCGGCACGCCCATGGCGACCAGCAGGATGTCGGCGCCCGAGGCGTTGATGGCCGACAGTGCCGCCATCTCGTCCTGCGCACCGCCATAGCCGTCGCGGGTGCCGGCGATCTTCAGCCCCGGGATGTCGGCCTGAAGCCTTTGGGCGGCGGTCTCGGCGGTGCCGGGCGTGCCGCCGAACAGGAAGACCGACAGGCCCTGCTCCTGGGCGCGGGCCAGCAGCGCCGGCACCAGGTCGGTGCCGTTGAGGTTCGCGGTCAGCTGATGGCCGTTCATGCGGGCGGCCAGTTCGACGCCGATGCCGTCGGGCAGCACCATGTCGGCGCGCTGCAGCGCATCGCCATAGGCGGTGTCGCGGGCCATGACATTGGCGCAATGGGCATTCAGGAAGGCGATGGTGCGCCGCCCCGGCGCCAGGATCGCGCGGATCGTGTCCTCGGCGCTGGCATCGACCAGCGGCAGGCCCATGACCGTCAGGGTCGGCAGGGGCTCCGGGTGATCCGGACCGGTCGGTGCCACGGGGGCAGCGATCGCGCTGCGGAACTCGGTATCGGCGGTGTGTTTCATCTCAAGGCCCCTCCCCGGGCAAAGCTGTCTGCTCCCAAGGGTTGAGGACGGGGGCGTCTTCCTCAATGAAGCGTCCGGAGAGGCGGGCGGCCCGGACAGGTGGTGCGGCCTCCGCCCGGAGGGAGGGACTGCTCCTGCGGAAGGACCGGCGCCATCCCGGCGGAGCCTGGAATATGCCTTGCGCGGTGCAGGCTTACCTCTGCCGGAGGATCGCCTCCCCGAATGGTTCCCGCCGATCAGCCCCGGGGGATGGGGCACCCCTCCGTCCGGATAGGCGGGCTGTTCTGGCGGATCGGTGGCCGGTTTTCCCGCGCCTTGCGGTTGTGGGGCGGCTAAGAAGGAGCGGAGGAGAGAGGACCCGAAGACGGAGGAAGACGACATGCGCCTTCTCATTGCCGACGACCACGACCTGCTGCGCGACACGCTGGTCCTGCTGTTCCAGTCCGAGGCCGATATCGAGGTGACGACGGTTGCCAGTTTCGGCGCCGCCGAGGCGCGGATCGCCGAGGCCGGGCCGCCCTTCGATCTGGTGCTGCTGGATTTCAACATGCCGCAGATGGAGGGGCTGAGCGGGCTTTCGAGCCTGCTGGCGCGCCCCGCTGCGCCGCGCGTGGCGCTGTTTTCCGGGGAGGCGCGCCGCGACGTGGCCGAGGCCGCGCTGGCGCTGGGGGCGGCGGGTTTCATTCCCAAGACCTTGCCGGCGCGGCGGCTGGTCAATGCGGTGCGCTTCATGGCGATGGGAGAGGTCTATGCGCCGCTCGACTTCATGACCGCCCCCGAGGCGCCGCAAGAGGTTCATCCGCTGGCCCGCCAGCTGTCGCGGCGCGAACGCCAGGTGGCGCAGGGCCTGACCGAGGGCAAGTCCAACAAGGAGATCGCCCGTACGCTGGAGTTGCAGGAGCCGACGATCAAGCTCTACGTCAAGACGCTCTATCGCAAGATCGGCGCGGCGAACCGCACCCAGGCGGCACTGATCATGCGCGAGGCCGGGCTGGGCTAACGGCGATCCCTTCGGATAGGGCGGCCATGCGATCGGCACGGGGCCGCGCCCGATGGTCGACGGGCCTATCCGGGCTTGGCCGGGACCGGGGCCGGGCCGGGCGGCTAGGCTGATCGGGAAAGGAGCCCCCGATGTCCGACATGCCCGCCCCCCAGACCCGCCGCCAGCGCGCCCCGATCCCGGGGCTGCTGCGCACCCCGCCGCGCCAGCTCTCGATCTGGCGGCTGCTGGGGGGCGGGCGGCCGACCGATCTGCTCCGGATGCCGCGCTACCTGCTGCTGGCAGGGCTGGGCGGGGCCGGGATCTGGATGCCGATCACCGGCTACCTGAAGACTGCGCCGTTGTCCTACACCTCTGAAATGTCGCTGATCCTTCCGGGGTCGGGGGCTGCCGCCTCGGTCAACCTGGCCAATATCGGGCAGGCGTCCTCCTCGGCGAACTCGGCCTTCTCCTCCTCCTCGATCAGCCCGACCGAGACCTACAAGCGCCTGATCAGCGCCGACCGGATCCTGGATCAGGCGGCACGCTCGCTGAACGAGACCGTGCGCGAGATGGGCCGTCCCAAGGTCGAGCTGGTGGACCAGACCGGCCTGATCCGGGTGCGCATGAGCGGCGGCACCCCGGAGCTGGCGCGGGCGCGCACCGAGGCGGTGCGCCGCGCCTTCTTCCACGAGGTCGACGTGCTGCGCCGGGACGAGCTTGAGGTGCGCGAAACCGGTGCGCTGGATGCGATCGAGGATTACCGGGGGTCGATCGCCGAGACCCGGGCGGCGATTGCGGCGCTGCAAAGGCTGACCGGGCTGGTGTCCTTCGGCCAGTACGAACAGCAGGTGGCCGCCAACGACACCCTGCGGGCCGAGCTTGCAGGCCTCAGTTCGGATCTGGCGCAGCAGGAACAGGCGGTGGCGGCACTGTCGCGCACGCTGGGGATCGCGGCGGACCAGGCGGCGGTGACGCTGAAGCTGTATGCCGATGCCGATTACATCGCCCTGCTGGACGAGATCGCCCGCCATACGGCCAGCCTGGCCGAGGCGCGTTCGCGCGTGGGCGCGCGCCATCCCGACGTGACCTCGGCCAGTGCGGCGCTTGCAGCGGCGCGCCAGATGGCCCGGGCCCGGGCGGGGGCGTTGACCGGGCTGGACGAGGCGGGGATCGGGCGGCTGGACCTGGCCCATCCCGGTGCCCGGGCCGATCTGCTGGCCGAGCTGGTGCGCGCCGATGCCGACCGGCAGGGCCTGGCCTCCGAGCACGAGAAGATGACCATACGGCTGCGTTCGGAAAGCACCCGCCTGGCCGAGCTGGCGCCGCTGGCCGCGCGTCTGGAAGACATGCAGCGCGACTTTTCCGTGGCCGAGGCCGTCTTTGCCTCTGCCATCGCGCGCACCCAGTCCTCCAAGGCCGACATCTACGCCTCCTACCCGCTGGTGCAGGAGCTTGAGGACCCCTCGCTGCCCGACCGGCCCAGTTCGCCCAACCGCAAGCTGGCGCTGGCGGCGGGGGGGGCGGCGACGATGATGCTGCTGTTCGGGCTGCTGCTCGGGTGGCTGCGCCGACCGCTGATCAACAAGGTGCTGGCGCGTCCGGCGGGGCGGGCATGACCGGGCGGGCGCGTCCTGCGGGCATGAACCCCGCCGAGGCGCTGATCTGGCGTACCATGGTGCTGACCTGGGTGCTTTACGGCATCGGCGCGCTTTACGTGGTGGGGCCGGTCATGGGCTGGACGCTGATGTTCCTGGCGATGCTCTCGCTCTACCTCGGTCCGGCGATGCGCCCCGACCTGCGCGCCACCGGACCGCTGCCGCTGATCGCCTGGCTCTGGCTGCTGGGCATGGCGGTGATGCTGATCGCGCTCTGGGCCGGGCATCTGAACTGGGACCTCGGGCTGAAGCAGACCATCAAGTCCTCCATCGGCTGGGCCAAGGGCTGGGCGCTGGTGGCGCTGTTCATCGCCGCGGGTTCCGTCCTGCCGATCCGGCGCGAGGTGCTGATCCGCGGCCAGTGCGCCATCGGCTTCTGGACGCTGGTGCTGGCGCCGGTGATGCTGGCCGCGCCCCATGTGGGAATGCCGGAGCGCATCTTGGTCTCGCCCCTCAAGGCCATCGGGGGGCCGGGGCCGGAATATTTCTCGGTCTATTTCTTCACCTATGACCCGGCCAGCTGGACGCCGCGCTGGCAGTTCTACCTGCCCTGGTCGCCCTTTGCGGCGCTGATCGGGGTGGTGATGGTGCTGTTTGCACTGGAAGAACGCCACAGGGGCTGGCGCGCCGCCGGGATCGCGGCGGGAATGCTGATGATCTTCGCGTCGAAATCCCGCATGGGGCTGGTCGGGCTGGTGGCCTGCACCGGCGGCCCCCGGATGCTGCCGCTGGTGCTGAAAAGCTCGGCCTGGCTGGCGCTGTCGGGGGTCACGGCCTCGCTTGCGGTGGTGGGGACCTGGCTGGTGGCCAGCGCAAGGTCCGGGGTCGCCGCCTTCAAGGGCGCGCGCGCCGACAGCACCCGGGTGCGCGAAACCCTGCAACGCATCGCCCAGGAACGCTGGCAGGCCGAGGCCGTCTGGTTCGGTCATGGCCGGGTGCAGCCGGGGCCCCATATCGTCGAATACATGCCCATCGGCAGCCATCACACCTGGTACGGGCTGCTGTTCGTGAAGGGGCTGGTGGGGTTCGGCGCGCTGTTCGTGCCGCTGGTGGCACATATCGGCCTGACCGTCTTCGATGCCGCGCGCCATCCCCGGGGGCGGCTGCCGCTGGGCATCCTGATGACCATCGTGCTGCTGTCCTTCGGCGAGAACCTGGAGATCGAGGCCTACATGTTCTGGCCGGCACTGCTGCTGCTGGGGGTCCACCTGCGCGAGGTCGCGCGGGATCGCGTGGCGGCGCTGCAAGGCGAACCGGCCCCCGCCTGAGAGCCGCTGAAGGGGGGCAGCCCCCCGTTTCAGCGCAGGAAGCTGACCACGCCCACCAGCCCCAGCACCCGGGCGACTTCGCCGACGCTGGTGACGGTGCTGTCGTAGCAGGCGATCGCATCGCCGGGCATCAGGTAGGGGTCGTAATCGTCGCGGTCGGCGCGGCGCAGCATGTCTTCGATGTCGCGCTCGATCACCACGGAAACGCCGGTCTCGGGGTTGCGGGTCATCAGCAGGGCCGAGCGGTCGGCACTGGTGCTGCGTGGCCCGCCGACGCAGTTGGCATCGACCACCGCCTGCATGAAACGGGTGCCCCAGGGCACTTCGCGCACCTCCTGCCCGACGGCCGAGATGGCGTTTCCGGCGGCGGGCTGGGTCAGGTTCGACAGGAACAGCGACACCCCCGGCGGGCTGACCGGAGAGGGCTTCATGAGGTCCTGCTGGAAGCATTCGCGGCTGGGCACATAGACCTCGTCGCCCGAGATCAGCATGACATCGACCACCCGCTTGCCCTCGAAGACGCCGCGCATGTCGATCCGGTAGACCTTGCCGCCCCGGCGCAGCTCGACCGCGGAAAGATCGGCATCCGGGCGCACGCCGCCCGCCGCCCGGATCGCCGCCGAGAGGTTGCGCGCATCGGTCGAGGCGCCAAGCGCCGCTGCCCGCGTCGCGTCGCGCTGATCGCCGCCCGCAGGCCCGATGCCGACCTCGTGGGGTTCGAACACCGCCCCCGAGACACCGACGCTGACGGGCGCGAGGTCCATCACCCGGACCGAGACGCGCGGCGCGGTCTCGTAGAATTCATCCTTCACCAGATCGGCGGCCAGCTCGGCCTCGACCTCGTCGATGCTGCGGCCCTGGGCGGGGATCGGATCAAGGAAGGGCAGGCGGATCGTGCCGTCGCGCGACACTTCGTAGGCGCCGTTGAAGGTGGCGTCGTCCTCCACCCGGATGTCCAGCAGATCGCCCCGGGTCAGCTTTTCGCTGCGCAGCGCCAGCACGCCGTATCCCGCGCCCTTGCCAAGCGGCCCGTGTTCACCGCCCAGAAAGGCGTGGCAGCTTTGCGCGTTCAGCGCCGGAGAGCGCAGGAAATCCGCCCGGTTGCGGCTGACATCGGGGGTGCGCCACTGCGCCTGGTAATCCTGCCCCGAGGCGACGGGGCCCAGATTGGCGGGTTGCTGGTAGCTGGTGCATCCGGCAAGGCCAAGCACCACGGCAAGTCCGGCAGTCTTCAGGCGGGGGTGGTTCACGCAGGTCCTCCCTGGGGTGACGAAGCGGAAGCTGTCCCATCCTGTCTAGGACAAGCAGGCCGGACAGGTCCACGTCTCCGGTCGTGTTGCGGGGGTATCCCAACGGATTGGGCCCTGTCCGTGGGCAGTATGCAACTGTCCCGCCGCGACCGCGACGCTGCGTCACGGATCGCGCAAGGTACCGGGGACACTGCCTTTCACCCGATCCGGAGACCCGAGCCTTGGCCCTCATGCGCCTGATAACCCCCATCGCCCGCGTGCCCTTCGCCCGCAGCCTGCTGTCCTACGGCGCCTCCGAGATGGCGTCCAAGGCCTCGCGGCTGCTGGTGGTGATCACCGTGGCCCGCACCATGGAGGCGGGGGCCATCGGCCTGGCGGCGGCGGCGCTGGCGGTGTCGGACATCCTGAAGGCGCTGACCGAGAACGGCGTCAACCAGCGCATCATCGCCGCCCCCGCCGCGCGGCTGGAGGCGACCTGTGCCAGTGCCCGCCGGATCTTCACCCTGTGGTGCGGCGGCCTCTGCGCCCTTCAGATGGCGCTGGGGGCGGCGCTGGCGCTGATGCAGGACAGCCCGGTGATCGGCGCGCTGGTGGCGCTGCTGGCGCTGGAATACCTGTTCATGCCCGCAGGTCTGGTGCAGGCGGCCCTGGCAATGCGCGAGGGCAGGATGCACCGCACGGCTGCCATCGCCGGGGGGCAGGTGGTCTGCGCCAACCTCGCCTCGGCGGCGCTGGCGCTGGTCTGGCCCAGTGCCCTGGCGCTGGTGCTGCCGCGTCTGCTCAGCGCGCCGGTCTGGCTGATCTGCATGCGCCGGCTGCGGCCCTGGCGCCCCGATCCCGCCGCCGGACGGGTGCCGCTGCGCCATTTCACCGGCTTCGGTGCCCGGGTGCTGGCGATCGAGCTGGTCAAGGCGCTGCGTCTTCAGGCCGACAAGCTGCTGGTCGGCGCGCTGATGGGCCCCGAGGTGCTGGGCCTCTACTTCCTGGCCTTCAATGCCGGGCTGGGGCTGGCGCAGTCCTTCTCGGTCGCGATGTCGGTGGTGATCTTCCCGCATCTGGCCCGCGCCGAGAACCGCCTGGACGCGCTGCGCCAGGGCATCCTGCTCAGCCTTGCGGGGATCGCGCCGCTGGTGATCCTCCAGTCGCTGCTGGCGCCCTGGTACGTGCCGCTGATGTTCGGCCCCGGCTGGCAGGGCATCGCGCCGGTGGTGGGCATCCTGTGCCTGGCCGCGATCCCGATGTGCCTGTGGTCCAGCGCCGCCGGATGGCTGCGCGCCGAGGAACGCACCACGGACGAGCTGCGCGCCACCGCCCTGCTGACGCTGGCACTGCTGATCAACACCGCCGTCATGGCCCCCTTCGGCCTGACCGCCCTTGCCTGGGGATACCTCGCCACCGCCGTGATCGGCATGGGCGCGGCCTCGCTTCCTGCTCTCATCGCCGGCTTCGGCCCGCGCGCTCAAAGGACCTGACCATGCCGCGTTTCTCGATCATCATCCCCTGTTTCCAGGCCGAGGCGACGCTGGGGCGGACGCTGGAAAGCCTTCAGGCCCAGAGTTGCCCCGACTGGGAGGCGCTGTGCATCGATGACGGATCCACCGACGGCACCCGCGCCCTGCTGGAGGCCGCCGCCGCCCGCGATCCGCGCCTGCGGGTGATCCGCAACATCGGCAAGGGCCCCTCGGCGGCGCGCAACCTCGGCGCGTTCCTCGCGGAGGGTGAGATCCTGGCCTTCTGCGATGCCGATGACCTCTGGAGCTCTGACAAGCTGGCGCATCTTCGGACGGCCTTCGCGGATCCGGACTGCGCCGGGGCCTTCGGGCGGGTCGCCTTCTTCCGCGAGGAACCCGCCGATGCGCGCTCGATCTCGACGCTGCCCGAGGGGCCGCTCACCATTGCGATGCTGCTGGGGGAAAACCCGGTCTGCACCATGTCCAACATCGCCCTGCGCCGCCCGGTCTTCCTGGCCAGCGGCGGGCTGGACCCCGCGATGGTCCATAACGAGGACCTCGACTGGCTGATCCGCCTGGTCGGAGAGGGCGCCAGCCTGCGCCCGCTGAACGCGGTGCTGGTCTGGTACCGTGCCTCTCCGTTGGGTCTATCGGCGGATCTCGAGGCGATGGCGCGGGGCCGGGCACAGGCGCTGGCAAGCGCCGCGCGCTACGGCTTCAGCCCCGATGCCGGCGCCGAGGCGGTGCACCTGCGCTACCTTGCCCGGCGCGCGCTGCGGGTGGGGCGGGGCGATGCCACCGCGCTGAAGCTTGCGGTGCGGGGCCTGCGCCAGGCACCGCGCAGCTTCCTTCTGCCCGCCCATCGCGGCTGCGCCACCCTGGCCGCTGCCGTTCTGGCCCCCGTCCTGCCGCCGGTCCTGCGCCGCACGCTGTTCACCCGCTGAGGAGGATCCCCATGTCCCGCACTGCCCCCGCTGCTTCCGGCCCCACCGCTTCCATCGTCGTGCCCTGCTACAATGCCCGCGCGACCCTGGCGGAAACTCTGGACAGCCTGACCCGCCAGAGCCTTGCCGATCTTGAGATCATCGTCGTCGATGACGGCGCCACCGATGACAGCGTCGAAATCGCTGGCGCGATGGCCGCCCGGGATCCGCGCATCCGTCTGGTGCGTCAGGCCAACCGGGGCCTTGCGGGGGCGAGAAACAGCGGCATCCATGCCGCCCGGGGCCGCTACATCGGTTTCTGCGATGCCGATGACCTCTGGGCGCCGGGCAAGCTGGCCGCTCATGTCGCCCACCTTGAGGCCGATCCGCTGGTCGGTCTGTCCTTCTCGGGCTCGGTGCTGATGGATGCCTCGGGGCGGCTGCTGCGCCGCAGCCAGCAGCCACGGCTGAGCGGCATCTCCGCCGCTCATGTCTTCAAGCGCAATCCGGTCGGCAACGGCTCGGCTGCGGTGATGCGGCGCGCCGCGCTTGAGGCACTGGCCTGGCGCCCGGCGCAGGAGCGCGAGCGCGACTGGATCTTCGACGAGACCTTTCGCCAGTCCGAGGACATCGAATGCTGGCTGCGCCTGGCGCTGACCACCGACTGGCAGATCGAGGGGATCCCCGGCCTGCTGACCCGCTATCGCATCACGCCCGGCGGCCTGAGCGCCGCGACGGGGCGGCAATACGCCTCCTGGCAGCGCATGGTCGAAAAGCTGACGCCGCTCGATCCTGCCTTCTTCGCCCGCCACCTGCCGGCGGCGCGGGCCTACCAGCTGCGCTATCTGGCGCGCCGCGCCGTCAGCGACCAGCAGGGCCCGGAGTCGCGCCGCCTGATGCGCAGCGCCCTGGCGACCAGCCTGCGCCCGCTGGCCGAAGAGCCGCTGAAGACCCTTACCACCGGCGCCGCCGCGCTGCTGATCGACCATCCGCTGGGCCAGCGCCTGCACCGCGCCGCCACCCGTCCCGCCTGAGCACCCCCGAGGAGACCTTCCATGTCCATCCTGCCAAGCTTCCCGATGCCTGCCCCCGGATCGCCGCGTCCCCGCATCCTGCACCTTGTCGATGACACCACCCCCGGCGGCGTCATGCGGATGCTGGAGTTCCTGGCCACCGATCCCGCCCTGGCGCGCCAGGCCGGCCACATGATCATGCCGGTGCCACGCGGTCGGGTCGGGCGGTTGTCGCTGCAGGCCGATCTGGTGGTCTCTCACCTGTCGGTGAACTGGCGCGCGCTGCCCCGGCTGATCGCCCTGCGCGCCCGCCACCCCGGGCTGAAGATCGTCCATGTCGAACACAGCTACACCGAGGGTTTCACGGCGCTGAACGTGCCCAGCCGGGCGCGCTTTCACACGCTGCTGCGGACCGCCTACGCGCTGTTTGACAGGGTCGTCGCGGTCAGCGAGGGGCAGGGCACCTGGCTGCGCGACCGCGGCCTGGTGCCCGGGGCGCGGCTGACGGTGATCCGCTCGGTCGTCGATCTGACCCGCTTTGCCGCGCTGCCCGGGCCGCAGGGCCGGCCCCGGGTGCTGGGCGCCTTCGGACGGCTGGACCGCCAGAAGGGCTTTGACACCATGATCACCGCGTTCCGCACGCTGCCCGATCCCGGGGCCGAGCTGCACATCTTCGGCGAGGGCAGCGAGCGTGCCGCGCTTGAGGCGTTGGCCGCCGAGGACCTGAGGGTGACCTTCCACGGCCATGTCGAGGATCCGGTGGCGGCCATGGCCGGGGTCGACGCGGTGCTGATGCCCTCCCGTTGGGAGGCCTACGGCATTGCCGCGCTGGAGGCCCGCGTGGCCGGGCGCCCGCTGATTGCCACCGGCATCGACGGCCTGCGCGACCATGCCGGCGGCGCCGAGGTCCGCTTCGTGCCGCCGGGGGCGGTGGCGGCGCTGCGCGAGGCGATCGAGGCGCTCGGGCCCACGGGGCTGGGTCCCGAGGCCCGCCGCAAGCTCGCGGTCGGTGCCGTGGCCGAAACCCGCGAGGGCTGGGCCGCGCTGATCGCTTCCCTGGAGTTGCGGCCCGTGGGCTGAGCTCCGGACATCAGGTTTCGCGCGCTCCGGCCCGGGGAGGGGCGGACAGACGCGCGAAGCGGGGAGGGGGCGCCGAGGGGAGGCGGCGTTCCCTCCGACCGGGCAGGATCCGGGGCTGACGCATTGCGGCGACGGGCTGGTACGGGTAAGGAACAAACGGGCCAGCCTCCGCCAGCCGTTCCTGACCCGGAGGTTGCCTCTCATGATCCTGACCCGTCGTGCCGCCCTGCTGTCGGCGCTTGCCTGCCTGCCCTGCGGCCCGCTCTGGGCGCGGCCCGATGACGGCCCCGCGCCCTACCCGCTGTTCGATACCCCGCCCGAGAGCCACGTTCTGGATCGCTGGGAGGTCCAGATGGGGGCCCGCCGCTACCGCCTGTTCCGCGCCCTGCCGAAGGCCGCGCCGCCCGCCGGCGGCTGGCCCTCGCTGTGGATGCTGGACGGCAATGCGGCTTTCAGCGCCCTGCCGCGCGATCTGCTGGCGGCGCATCCGGGTCTGGCCATCGTCGGCATCGGCTACCCGATCGAAAGCCGTTTCGACGGCGCCGCGCGGGCCTATGATTTTCTGCCCGCCGATTTCACCGACCGGGCCGGGCGCGCCACCGGGGGAGACCGCAGCTTCCGCCGCCTGCTGCGCGGGCCGCTGCGCCGCGCCGTCGAGGAGGACCTGCCCTTCGATCCGGACCGCCGCAGCCTCTGGGGACATTCCTACGGCGGTCTTTTCACCCTTTCGACCCTTCTTGAGACGCCCGAGGCCTTTGCCGGCTGGGTGGCAGTCAGCCCCTCGGTCTACGCGATGACGGACGACCTGCAGGGCCTGGCGCGGCGCAGCCCTCTGGGCGAGGGCGCCTGCGCACGCCTGCTGATCGAGCTGGGCGACCACGAGCAGCACGAGGAAGGGGCGCCGCACGGGCGTCCGGTACGCGAGGGGCCCGCGCCGCTGACCCTGGCCCTGGCCGAGACGCTGGGCCACCGCCCCGACATCGCGCTGAAGCTGAAGGTGCTGCCGGGGCTGACCCACGGCCAGACCTTCGCCGGCTCCTTCCCCGACAGTCTGGCTCTGGCCGCGACGCTGTGATCCGGGCATTCTGGCGCCAGCCGATCCCTGCGCCCATCCGGGCGCGCGACAAAGGACAAAGACGATGAAAGCTGCCGTACATGACCGTTTCGGGGAACCGAAGGAGGTTCTCGAATGCCGCGACATGCCGCTTCCGGAGCCGGGCCCGGGCGAGGTGCGAGTGCGTACCCTGCTGTCGCCGGTGCACAACCATGATCTCTGGACGATCCGCGGCAGCTACGGCTACAAGCCGCCGCTGCCCGGCGCCATCGGAGGCTCTGAGGCTGCCGGCACGGTCGAGGCCGTGGGCGAGGGCGTCGATGCGGCGCTGATCGGGCGGCGCATTGCCGTCGCCGGGGTGCATGGCACCTGGGCCGAGGCCTTCCTGGCACCTGCGGCCTCTCTGCTGCCGCTGCCCGAGGGGCTCTCGGACGAGATGGGCGCGCAGCTTATCGCGATGCCGTTCTCGGCGATCACGCTGCTGGACATGCTGAAGGCGCAGCCCGGGGACTGGATCGTCCAGACGGCAGCGAATGGTGCGGTTGGCCAGATCATGATCGGCCTGGCGCGGGCCCGGGGCATCCACCTGCTGAACCTTGTGCGCCGCGAGGAGGCCGCCGAGGCGATGCGTGCCGCCGGGGTCGAGGCGGTGCTCTCGACCTCCGATCCCGACTGGATCGCGCAGGCCGAGGCGCTGATGAGCGGCGGGCGCGTGGTTTCGGCCATCGACTCGGTCGGAGGCGAGGTCGGCGCGGCACTGACGCAGCTGCTGGGGGTCAACGGGGAACTGGTGGTCTTCGGCACCGCGACCGGCGCGCCGATGCCGCTTTCTTCGGGCGCGCTGATCATGAAACAGCTGACGATCAAGGGGTTCTGGGGCGCGCAGGTCAGTGCCGACATGGCCCCCGAGAAGCGCCGCGCGCTGATCGGCGAACTGCTGGAACTGGCGATGAGCGGTGCGCTGGTGCTGGAAACCGGCGGCACCTTCGGGCTGGATCAGCTGGAGGCGGCAATGGTCGCCGCGCTGACGCCGGGCCGCCCCGGCAAGGTCATGCTGGCCCCCTGAGCGGGGGAGGGCGCGGCCCTGAAACGGGCCGCGCCGAAGGTCTTACTTCGCGCCGAGGGCGGCCGCTGCCGCTTCGGCGACGGGGGTGTCGATATTGCCATCGGGGGTGCTGACGCCGACGCCGCCCAGGTCCTGATCGTTCAGGGCCAGCGGCATGCCGCCGGGCATCGGTGCCAGATCCGGCACGCCCAGCAGGTTCGTCGCGCCGTCCTTGTTGAGCATGTTCATGAAGTCGTCGGACTTGGCATGGAACAGCGCCGAGGTGCGCGCCTTGGCGATCGCCGAGGCATCGCAGCTGGCATAGGCGCCCTGCTGGCGTTCGAAGAAGATGATCTGGCCGTCGCTGTTGGCCACGGCGACGCAGCCCTTGACGTTGTGCTGGGCCATGGCGTCTTCGGCAGCCTTGACGACGGTGGCAACGTCCTGGTCCTCCAGGACGGGCTGGGTGGTCACGGCCATCGCCTGGCTGGCGCCGAGGAGGAGGGCAGGCGCGGCGGCGAGGGCGAAAACGGAACGCTTCATGGTTCTTTAACTCCGGTCTTCTGGTCTTCGGAACGGATGGACCGGCCGGGTGGCCGGGGCATCCCCTGGCAATGCGGACCCGGCTCCGGACGCCGGGAGGAGACGCCGTTTCGGGCGGACGCCGCAGCGGGACGCAGCGCCAGGATGCCGATCCCTGCACCCCGGCCCGGGGCAAGCGCAAGGGGCCGGGTCGGACCTATCGGGGGTGTCACGGCACTGTGAAGCCCGATCTGGGCCGGTTTCCGCGCATCTGAAACCGGGCCGGTAGGAGGGGCTTTTGGCGGTCGCACATGGGTTGCGCCGGGGTCCCGTTCGCCTTGCGCGGCGCAGGAGCCGCCGGCGTTTCGGATAGGTTGAGGCCGCCCGGTGCCGGCGCTGGCACCAAGCGATGCCTTTGCCTGTGGCACCGGGGCCGCTAGAGTGGCACCGGGGCTGCCCCGGGACCTTCGGGTGCGACGGGCGGCATTGACACATTCCTTTCCGGAAATCCATCATCCGACATGCCCGACAGATCCTCCGACCTGCCAGCCTTCGATGCCTCCGCCCAGTCCGAGAAGCGGAAGAACGAATCCATTGCCGACTGGCTCGGGCGGCGGATCGTCACCGGCGTCTATCCCAGCGGCGCGCCGGTCCCGACCGAGATGGATTTCCTGGCCGAAACCGGGATCTCGCGCGGGGCCTACCGGGAGGCGGTGCGGCGTCTGGTGGGCAAGGGAATGCTGGTGACGCGGACCCGCAGCGGCACCCGGGTCACGCCGCGCGACAGCTGGTCGCTGCTGGATCCCGACGTGGTGCGCTGGAGCTTCGAGAGCGGCGCGCCGCCCGACTGGTACATCCGCGCCCTCTACGAGATGAGGGCGATCATAGAGCCCTCGGCCGCCGCCTTCGCCGCGACCCGCCGCAGTGAGGAGGACCTGGCGCTGTTCCGGGCGGCGCTGTCGGACATGCGCAGCTTTCCGATGGCCGAGGACCGCTGGCACCAGGCCGACGCGGCGTTTCACCGGGCGATCCTTGTGGCGGCGCACAACCCGGTGCTGCGGACGCTGGAAACCGGCATCTGCGCCGCCGTGGTCTATACCACCGCCTTCCGCTACCGCGACATGCCGAACCCGCACCGGCGCAACCCGGTGGACGAACATGCCGCGGTCTTCGAGCGGATCGAGGCCTGCGATCCGGAGGGCGCCCGCCGCCTGATGAGCGCCCTGGTGGATACCGCGCTGCTGGACAGTCGCGGCTCCACCGTCTTCGAGATGGGCCTGCCGACGCTGAAGGTCTGAGGCCCCGGGGCGCGCGGCTCAGCCCTTCAGCCCTTCACCCCGGAAGAGATCATCACCGCCTCGGTCACCCGTTTCTGGAAGATCAGGTAGGCGATGACCACGGGGGCCGCGGCCAAAAGCGCCACCGACATCACCCGGGCATAGGCCACGCCGAAGGCGTCGTTGACCTGGGTGATGCCCACCGGGATCGTCATCATGTTCTCGGTGGTGACGACCAGGAAGGGCCAGAGGAAGGCATTCCAGCTCATGATGAAGGTGATGATGCCAAGCGCGGTGGTGATGCCCCAGTTGAGCGGCAGGTAGACCCGGAACAGCAGGGTGTAATCGCCACCGCCATCCAGCACCACGGCCTCCTTCATCTCCTTCGGGAGGGCGTCGAAGAACTGCTTGTAGACGATGATCACCACCGGCACGACCAGCTGCGGCAGGATGATCCCGCCCCAGCGGTTGATCAGGTCGAGGCGGTTCATCAGCTCGAACTGGGGCACCACAAGGGTCTGGGCCGGCACCATGAAGCTGGCCAGCACGACAAGGTAAAGCAGCCGGCGTCCGGGGAACTGCATCTGGCTGAGCGCATAGGCGCACATCATGCCGGTCACCAGCACCACGACGGTGATGATCAGCGAGGTGCCGATGGAGTTGATGTACCAGTCGATCAGCGAGGTGTTGAACAGCGCGTCCACGTAGGAGGTCGGGTTGAACTCGTCCGGGATCAGGCCGGCGCCGTCCGAGACCACCCGCGCATCCGAGCGGATCGAGGTCACGAAGGCCCAGTAGAGCGGGAAGATCCAGATTGCTCCGGCGGTCAGGGTGATGCCGGCAAGGGCGATGTTCTCAAGGCGTCTTCGGGTCATTTCCGGCCTCCTCCGATCCGCAGAAGCTGGTATTGCAGCACCGAGACCACGACGATCAGCAGGAACACCACCAGCGAGATCGCCGCCGCATAGCCCCCGTGATTGAGCTGGAAGGCCTCGCGGTAGACCATCAGCAGCAGCACGTAGCTGGAGTTGAACGGGCCGCCCTCGGACAGCAGGTAGACCTGGTCGAACAGCTTCAGCTGCAGGATCAGCTGCAGCGTCAGCACCAGCGCGGTCACCGGCCACAGCAGCGGCCAGGTCACCCGGCGGAACAGCTGGCCCCGGGTGGCCCCGTCCAGCGCGGCGGCCTCGTAAAGTTCACCGGGGATGTTGCGCAGCCCGGCCAGGAACAGCAGCACGTTGAAGCCGTTGGTCCACCAGATCGTCACCACCGCCACGGCGGGCATCACCCAGTGCGGGTTGCGGAACACCGGCACCGGCTTGCCGGTGATGGCGGTGAACAGCGGCTGCAGGATGCCGAACTGGAAATCCAGCATCCAGGCCCAGATCTGCGTCACCACAGAGACCGGCAGCACGTAGGGGGTGAAGAACAGCACCAGCGCCAGCGCCTGCACCCGGCCCGACAGCCGGTTCACCGCCAGCGCGATCAGCAGGGCGATCACCGTGGTCGGCACCACGGTCAGCAGCACGAAATAGCCGTTGTTCTTGACAGAGATGTAGAACAATCGGTCCGAGAACAGCCGGATGTAATTGTCCCATCCCACCCAGTCACCGGCGCCGATCAGCGGCGCGTTGGTGAAGCTCAGCCGGATCACCTCGATCACCGGGTAGGCGAAGACGAGGGTGAAGATCGCGACGAAGGGCAGGACCAGTGAATAGGCGACCAGCCTGTGTCTGGTCTTGTTCCGGATCATGGCCATCGGAAACGGGTCCTCTCTTGGGGCCGGACGCCCCCGCCGGCGGTTCCGGCGGGGGCGTGGGGGTCATTGCAGGCGGCCCTGCAGTTCCTGCGTCATCTGGGTCACCGCATCCTCGGGCGAGAGGTAGCCGTGAATGGCCGGCGAGATGATGTTGAGCGCGGCGTCATAGGCCGGAGAGGCCACGCCCGCGATGGTGCTGCGGGGGTCGTAGGTGGCGTGATCGGCCAGCGGCGCGTAGGTGGCGTTGGGCTCCATCTTGGCATAATCGGTGCTTTCGGCGACCGGCTTGTAGGCCGGGATGTGGCCTGCCGCCGCCCAGTCGATCGCGTGGGTCTCCAGCCAGCCGATGACGGTCATCACCGCCTTGCGCTTTTCGGGGTCCATCGGCTTGCCCTCGGGCTGGGCGGGGATCGCGAAGGCATGGCTGTCGGCCCAGGTGGTGCGGGTCTGCATGAGCTTGGGCACCTCGACCGCGCCCCACTCGAAGCCCAGCTTGCCCTGGGCCTCGAAGTCCTTCATCGTCGGGACCTCCCAGACGCCGTTCAGCTGGAAGGCCGACTTGCCGGCAGTGAACAGCGCCACCGAGGCTTCGTAAAGCGCCTGTTCCGGCTGGAAGCCCTTGTCGTGCCAGTCGGTCATGATGCGGATCGCCTCGGCGGCCTTCTGGGCGCTGTCGCCGGGCAGCACGTTGCCCTGGTCGTCGATCAGCGTGCCGCCTTCCTGGGCCAGCAGCGTGTAGAAGACCCGGTAGACGCCGCCGTCATCGGCGGTGGCATAGGTCAGCGGCACTTCGGCGCCCTTGTCCTTGGCCAGCTGCATCGCCTCTTCGAAATCGGCCAGGCTGTCGATGCCGGTCAGCTTGCCGTCGGCATCGAGAAAGCGCGATCCTTCAAGAAAGGTCTTGTTGTAGTAAAGAACGATGGAATGGATGTCGAAGGGCACGGCATAAAGCGTGCCGTCGGGCGCTTCGGCGGCCTTGAGGGCGGTGGTGAAGAAATCGTCCTTCGTCACCCCGGCATTTTCAAGGTCGGTGTCGGTGATCGGCGAAAGCACCCCCTCGCTCAGGCCCAGCGGCAGCCGCGAGAGGTGATAGCTCATCAGGTCGGGGCCGCGGCCCACCGCCACCGAGGTCCTGACCTTGGTGTAGAAGGGCACGCCCCATTCCAGCGTCGTGGCCTTCACCTGGATGTCGGGATGGCTGTCGTTGAATGCCTGCACGAGGGCCTTCATCCGGGCGCCGTCGCCGCCCGAGAAGAAGTCCCACATGGTCACGCTTTGCTGGGCCTGCGCGGAGCCGGCCAGCGCCGTCAGCGACAGGGTTGCCGCAAGGGCAAAATGTCTGAATTTCATGGTGATCCTCCCTTTGAAAAATCCGCGCTCCTCTTCGCGGATGGTGATCCGGCGGATGCCGGTCTGCGCGCTAGCGCAACCTCCCGCCCTCGGGCGTGAAGGCAAAGACCTTCTCGGCTGCGGCCCCCAGCCGCAGCGCCTGGCCATCGAGACGGGCGCGGTTCTCGCGACGCTCGAAGACGATGTCGGAACCCGAGGCGGAACGGGCATGGACGAAGGACTGCCCGCCCAGTTCCTCTGCCACCTCGACGCGCACCGGCAGGCCGCCGGCCTCCACCGGCGCCAGATGCTCGGGGCGGATGCCCAGGACCACCTCGGCGCCGGGGCCGGGCTTGGGCCCCAGGACGCGGGCGCGCAGCTCTCCCTCCTCGGTGCGCGCGACCAGCCCGGTGTCGTCGGCCCGGGTCACCACGCCCGAGACGAAGTTCATCGACGGAGAGCCGATGAAACCTGCCACGAAGCGGTTGTCCGGATCGTCGTAAAGATGCAGCGGGTGGCCCGACTGCATGACATGGCCGCCCTTCAGCACGAAGATGTCGTCGGCCAGGGTCATCGCCTCGACCTGGTCATGGGTGACGTAGATCATCGTCGCGCCGATCTGGCGGTGCAGCCGCGTCAGCTCAAGCCGCATCTGCACGCGCAGCTCGGCATCGAGGTTCGACAGCGGCTCGTCGAACAGGAAGACCTCCGGTTCGCGCACGATGGCGCGACCGATGGCGACCCGCTGGCGCTGCCCTCCCGACAGCGCCGAGGGCTTCTTGTCCAGGTGGTCGGTCAGCTGAAGGATGCGCGCGGCCTCGCGCACCTTGGCCTCGCGCTCGTGGCGGGGCGCGCGGGCCAGCCGCAGCGAAAAGCCCATGTTCTCGGCCACGCTCAGATGCGGGTAAAGCGCGTAGGACTGGAAGACCATGGCGACACCGCGTTTCGCGGGTTCCACATGGGTCACGTCGCGGCCGCCGATCTCGATCCGGCCGCCGCTGGTGTTCTCCAGCCCGGCGATCATCCGCAGAAGCGTGGACTTGCCGCAGCCAGAAGGGCCGACGAAGACCCCGAAATCGCCCTTCGGGATCTCCAGAGAGACATCGCGGATCACCTCGAACGGGCCGAAGGCCTTGCGGATGTTGGTCAGTTTCACCCCGTCCATGATCAGACCTTCAGCTTCACGACGTGATAGGACAGCGGCGCGACCTGGCCGCCCAGCGTGTCGTCCTCGATCCCGAGGCCCTGGCCGGGGACCGGCACGATGGCCTCGCGACCGGGGCCGTTCGTCGCCATCAGCGGATGGCCGGCCAGGGTCTGATGCGACAGCAGCGTCGCGCCGGGGAAATCGCCCAGGGTCAGGCGCAGGTCGGCGGCCTCGCTCAGGTGGCGGTTGACGATGAAGAAGGTGACGGTGCCGGCGCCCGTGTCATGGGTCGCTGCAATGTCGAGGTAGGAGACGTCATCGGCCACCGCGCAATCGTAGCGCGGCCCGTCCACGGCCACCCGCAGCGCCCGCCCGCGCCCATGCAGGGAAGCCAGCTGGTAGGGCCAGTAGATCGTCTGGCGCCAGGCCGGGCCGCCGGCCTCGGCGCGGATCGGCGCGATGACGTTCACCAGCTGGGCGATGCAGGCGATCTTCACCCGGTCCGAGCGGCGGATGAATTCGTTCAGCAGGCAGGCCACGAAGAGCGCATCCTCGAAGGTGTAGTCCTCTTCCAGCAGGGCGGGGGCTTCGGGCCAGTCCCAGCTGGCCCATGCCCGGCTGTCCTCCTCGCGGCGGTGATACCAGACGTTCCATTCGTCGAAGCAGATGTGGACATCGTTGGTGGCGCGCTTCTTGGCCTTCACGAAGTCGATCACCCCGCCGATCGCCTGGATGTAACGACCGGTTTCCTCGACCTTGCCGAAGAAGTTCAGCGTGTCGCGCGAGGAGTTGCCGAAATACTTGTGCAGCGAGATGTAGTCGACATTCTCGTAGCATTCCTCCAGCACGCCGCGTTCCCAGTCGGGATAGGTCGGCATGGCATCGTTGGAGGAGCCGCAGACGATCATCTCGGCGCCCGGGGTCAGCTGGCGCAGGGCCTTGGCCGTCTCGTTCGCGAGGCGCCCGTATTCGTCTGCCTGCTTGTGGCCGATCTGCCAGGGGCCGTCCATCTCGTTGCCAAGGCACCACATGCGCACGTTGTAGGGCGCCTCGACCCCGTGGCTTCGGCGCAGGTCGGACCAGTAGGTGCCGGCGGGATGGTTGACGTATTCCATGAAGTCGCGCGCCTCCGAGATCCCGCGCGACCCGAGGTTCACCGCCAGCATCAGGTCGATGCCCAGATCCTCGGCCCAGGGGGCGAATTCGTTCAGCCCGACCTGGTTGGTCTCCTTGCTGCGCCAGGCCAGGTCCAGGCGCACGGGGCGTGCCTCCTGCGGGCCGACGCCGTCCTCCCAGTTGTAGGCCGAGACGAAGTTTCCGCCCGGATAGCGGATCGCGGGGATGTTCAGGTCCCGCACCATCGCCGCGACGTCGCGGCGAAAGCCCGTGGCATCGGCCTGGGGATGTCCGGGCTCGTAGATCCCGGAATAGATGGCCCGGCCCATGTGTTCGATGAACGCGGCGTAAAGCCGGTCGTCGATGGCGGCGATTTCATACGCCCGATGAATGGCGGCTGTGACCCGCATTCGACTCTCCTCCCTATTTGTACTACAAATAAGAGCAAGCTCAGCCTCTCTGTCAACAACGTTAACGGGAGGGGGTCAGGAAGAGGGGGCGGTGCGGTTGCGCAGGCGGGCGGCCAGGCCGAAGACAACGGGGGTGGCATAGACCGGGCATTGCAGGGCCGCGACGAAGAGCGTCAGCGTCGGATCGAAGGGCAGCGAGGCCAGCACGATCGAGACGTTGCGGTTGCCGAACACCAGGCCAAGGGCCCGGGCGGCGGGGGGCGGCAGCAACGGGCGGGCTAGGGCGCGCACCAGCAGGTGGCCGCCGAAGTTCAGCAGCAGCGCCAGCGCCAGCAGTTCCGCCCCCAGCACCGGATCGGCGGCGACGGCGGCGCGGCTGCCGGCCAGCAGCGGAAACAGGAAGCTGATCATCGCCAGCGCGGCCAGGCCGTTCAGGATCTCGGGGTTGCGGGCGATGCGGTCCTGGCCGCAGAGCCGCTGGATCCCCAGCCCCAGCACGATGCCGCCGGCCAGCATCCCCAGCACCTTCACCGCGACCTGGCCCACCGGCGCATCGAAGCTGAGGCCCGAGACCGCCAGTGCCAGCGGCATCAGCACGGGCGCCAGCAGCGTGCCCAGCAGCGTCAGCCGCAGCGCCAGGGTGAAATCGTAGCCCAGCATCAGCGCCAGGTTGGGCGCCGAGCTGAGCGGCGAGGCGGCGCAGAAGGCGACGATCAGCACCAGCAGCTCGGGCGGGGCATGAAGGGCATGGCCCAGCATCACCACCAGCAGGGCAAGGCCCACCTGGCTCAGGGCCAGCCAGCCCGCCATCGCCAGCGTGGCGCGGGGGGCGAAGACGCGGGCCAGGGTGGCGCGGTCGGTGGGCTGGCGCGCGGTGCCAAGTGCCGTGACCAGCACCACCAGCCACGGCAGGGCCGGGCGCAGCTGATCGGCGCCGAAGGGCAGGAAGGGCACCACGACGAAGCCCAGCACCAGCAGCGCCGAGGCATGGCGCCCCAGCCAGATCAGCGCGCTCAAGGGTGGGCCTGCACGATACCGGGCAGCCAGGTCGCGAGCCCCGGGAAGGCCACCAGAACGCCGACCATCAGCACCATCAGCAGGAACATCGGTATGGCGGTGCGGGCGATATAGCTCATGTCGTGGCGGGTCATGCCCTGCAGCACGAACAGGTTGAAGCCCACCGGCGGCGTGATCTGCGCCATCTCGACCACCACGACGACGAAGATGCCGAACCAGATCAGGTCGATGCCGGCGGCGCGGATCATCGGGTCGATGATCGCCATGGTCAGCACCACGGCGGATATCCCGTCCAGGAACATGCCGATGATGATGTAGAAGACCGTCAGCGCGGCGATCAGCATCACCGGCGACAGATGCATGTCGGCGATCACCTGTGCCAGGGCCCGGGGCACTCCGGTAAAGCCCATGGCCAGGGTCAGGAAGCTGGCGCCCATCAGGATCAGTGCGATCATCGCCGAGGTCCGGGTGGCGCCCAGCAGGCTTTCGCGGAAGGCCGCCCAGCTGAGCGACCCCTGCAGGCCCGCCAGCACCAGCGCGCCGATCACCCCGAAGGCGGCGGCCTCGGTCGCAGTGGCAAGACCCAGGTACATGGAGCCGATGACCACCACGATCAGAACGACCACGGGGATCAGCAGCAGGGAGGCGCGCAGCTTTTCGCGGAAGGGCAGCGCGGCATCGGGCCTTGGCACCTGCCCGGGACGCAGCACCGACCAGAGCGCGATGTAGCCCATGAATAGCAGGGCCAGCACCAGCCCCGGCAGGATCCCCGCCATGAACAGGCTGGTGATGCTCTGCTGCACGGTGACGCCGTAGACGATCAGCGTCATCGAGGGCGGGATCATCAGCCCCAGCGTGGCGGCGCCCGCCAGCGTGCCGATGATCATGTGCTCCGGGTAGCCGCGGCTGCGCAGCTCGGGGATCGACATCTTGCCGACGGTGGTCAGGGTGGCGGCGGAAGAGCCCGAGACGGCGGCGAAGACCGTGCAGCCCACCACGTTGGAATGCAGCAGCCCGCCGGGAAAGCGCGCCAGCCAGGGGGCCAGCCCCTTGAACATGTCCTCTGACAGGCGGGTGCGGTACAGGATTTCTCCCATCCAGATGAACAGCGGCAGGGAGGTCAGCGTCCAGCTCGACGCGCTCGACCAGACCGTGATCGACATGGAGCTGCCGGGGTTGCGCGGCGTGAAGCCGATCATGCCCATGTAGGCCACGCCCATCAGCGCGAGCCCGACCCAGAGCCCCGAGCCCAGCAGGAAGAACAGCACGAAGAGGAAGACGCCGATCTTGAGGCCGGTCGCATCGCGGTCGAAACCGGTCATCAGGTGCACGGCGGCGTAAATCGCCAGGGCGCTGCCCGCCAGCGCCAGCAACCGCAGGGGCCGGGCCGCCAGCCGGTCGCGCAGAACCGGCTTCACCGGGGCATCGACGCCGTAGCCCTCGCCCAGCAGCAGCGCCAGAAGCTGCTCGATCACCGCCAGGGCCAGCAGGCAGGCGCCCAGCGCCATGGCGATCTGCGGGATCCACAGCGGCGTGCCGTCCTGGCCCTGGCTGACGTCGTGGATCTTGTGGCTGAGCAGCGGCGCCTGGATCGCGTACCAGGCGAAGAACAACGCCACCGCGGCGGCGGCTGTATAGCACCAGATCTCGAGCGCGCGGCGCCAGGGGCCGGCGCGTTCGATCAGCATGGCGACGCGGATGTGCTCGGAGCGGCGGAAGGTGTCGGCCAGCGCCAGGAAAGAGGCCGTGGCCATGGCGTATCCCGCGTAATTCGCCCCGCCCGGGAACAGCACGCCCAGCCAGCGCGTGACCATCTGCGCGACCACCAGGCAGAGGATCGCGACCAGGGCCAGTGCCGCGAGGCGCCCCGAGAGGCCAAAGAGACAATCGGCGGCGCGGTGCAGCACGGGCCGGTCGGTGGGCGGGCTGGAAGCGGTCATGGGGGGATCTTTCGTCTGGGCCGTCGGAGGGCCGGGCGCCGCAGGGCGCCCGGAAGGCGGGGCCGGAGGGTCCTGTGCCCCGGCCCGCCAGGAGGTCCGGTCCGGACCTCTGCCAGGGGATGTGCCCTGCCTACTGGGCCTCGTAGGCGTCGACGATGGCCTTGCCGTCGTCTCCGGTTGCCTTCAGCCAGTCGGCGGTCATGGTCTTGCCGACCTCTTCCAGCTTGGCCGAGATCGCGGCGCTGGGGGCGCCGACGGTCATGCCGTTGTCGGCCAGCGTCTTGACGAAGCCGCCGGCCAGTTCCTCGGCCTTCTCGGCGCCGCGGGTCTGGGCCTTGGCGGCCTCGTCGGTCAGGCAGGTCTTCTCGGCATCGCTAAGCGCGTTGAAGGCGTCGGTGTTCACGAAGACCGTATTGCGCGGCAGCCAGGCCTTGACGTCGTAGAAGTTCGTCATGTCCTCCCAGACGCTTTCATCGACGCCGGTGGAGCCCGAGGAGATCATCGCCGAGACGACGCCGGTGGCCAGCGCCTGTTTCAGGTCGGCGGCCTCGATCTGGGTGGGCACCATGCCGGTCAGCTCGGCCACCTTGGCGGTGGTGGCGTTGTAGGCGCGGAACTTCACGCCCTTCATGTCCTCGGGCGTCTCGACGGGCTTGGAGAAATACAGCCCCTGCGGCGGCCAGGGCACCGAATAGAGCAGCGTCAGGTTTTGTGTCGCCAGCAGCTTGGCCAGCACCGGGGCGGCGGCCTCGGCCAGTTTCTCGGAGGCCTCGAAGGAGGTCGCGAGGAAGGGCACGCTGTCATAGGCGAACAGAGGGTTCTCGTTGGCATGGGCCGACAGCAGCCGCTCGCCGATGGGGGCCTCGCCCAGCTGCACGGCGCGCTTGATCTCGTCTCCCTTGAAGAGCGAGCCATTGGCGTGGATCGTGATTTCCAGCGCGCCACCGGTGCAGGCCTTGACCGCATCGGCGAAGATCTGGGCATTCTCGGTGTGGTAGTTGGAGGCCGGGTAGGCCATCGGCATGTCCCAGGTCTCGGCCAGGGCCGGGCCGGAGAGCAGGCCCGAGATCACGAGGGCGGATGCGGCGGTGACGGTCTTCATCTTCTTTGTCCTCTCTGTGGTCTTTGGTTTGTGGCCCCGGGGGGGGGGCAGGCCGGATCGCGCGGGACGCGCCGGGTCCGTCCCGACTAAAGGCGCCTGCCGGCCCTGGTGCAAGCGGCGCGACCGCCTCTGCGCGCATTCCGCCGCCCGCAATCGCTGCCCGGGCCCCGGGGCGGCTTCGAAAGCGGCGTCCGGACGCGGAACGCTCTGGCCCCGGGCGGCGGGCGCGGGCACAGTGCCGGTTCCGAGAGGGAGAGACCGATGAAGATTGCCCTGGCCCAGATCCGCCCGCCCGAGGATCCCGAGCTGGCACTGGCGCTGTGTCCGGCGCTGGCGCGCGGTGCCGCCATGCAGGGGGCAGAGCTGCTGCTGCTGCCGGAGCTGCTGCTGCCGGGCTACAACCGGCCCGACCGGCACGCGGCGCTGGCCCAGGCCCAGGACGGCCCCTGGATGCAGGCCATGGCCGCCGTGGCCCGAGAGGCCGGGATCGCGCTGTGCTGGGGCTGGGCGGAACGCCATGACGGCAGGCTCTGGAATGCCGCGACGGTTCTGGACAGCGCCGGGCGGACGTTGGCGCATTACCGCAAGATCCAGCTGTTCGGAGAGATGGAGCGCAGCGTCTTCACCCCGGGAACGCAGGCGCCGCCGGTCTTCACCCTGGCGGGGCGGCGCTGCGGGCTGCTGATCTGCTACGACATCGAGTTTCCCGAACATGCCCGCGCCTTGGCGCGCGCCGGCGCCGAGGTGCTGCTGGTGCCCACCGCCAACCCCGAGGGCTTTGACGGCGTGCCGGGGATCCTGGTGCCCGCCCGGGCGCTGGAAAACGCCATGACCGTCGCCTATGCCAATTACACCGGCCCCGATCACGGCCTGGTCTTCGGCGGCGGGTCGGTGGTGGCGGGGCCGGACGGCCAGGCGCTGAACCGGCTGGGCCGTGCCGAGGGGCTGGCGATCCTGACCCTGCCGGAGCGCGGCGCCTATCCGGCGGCGCAGCTTTCGGCACAGCTGGAGGACCTGCGGGTCCCGGTGGCCGATCCCGGCTAAGATATCGCGGGGCGGTTGGCCTGTGCCATCGCGCCGCGCCATCAGCCGCCCTGGCCCCGCCGCAGGACAATTGCCATGCCCCTTCCTTCCGATCCCTCGCAGCCCCAGGCCGCGCGCCGCGACTATCCCCATGGGCTCGATCTTGGCGCCCATGCCCATGCCGGTGCCCAGCTGATCCACGCCACCCGCGGGGTGATGGAGATCCGCACCGATCGCGCCCTCTGGCTGGTGCCGCCGGGGCAGGGGCTGCTGATGCCGGCCCGCACCCCGCACGAGATGCGCGCCCGGGGCCCGGTATCTCTGCGCACGCTCTACTTCGCGCCCGTGGACCCGCTGATCGGCCCCGGGAGCGAGCCTCAGGTGCTGGCCGTCACCGCCCTGCTGCGCGCGCTGATCCTGGCGCTTCTGGCGCCGCCCCGGCACGCGGGGGACGACCCGGAGCGTACCGGCCACCTAGCGGCGCTCATCCGCTCCGAGATCGTCCGTGCCGGTCCCGCCGGCCTGCGCCTTCCGGTGGCCCGGGATCGGCGCCTGGCGCTGGTCTGCGATGCGCTGCTGGCCGATCCGGGCGATGCCCGGGGCCTGGAGGCCTGGGCGGCGCACGCCGGCGCCTCTCCGCGGACGCTGGCGCGGCTGTTCGAGGCAGAGTTCGGCATGTCCTTCACGCTTTGGCGGCAACGGCTGCGGGTGGTTTCGGCCGTGCCGCGCCTGGTGGCGCAAGAGCCCGTCACCTCGGTTGCCCTGTCGCTGGGATACGAGACCCCGGGCGCCTTCATCGCGGTGTTCCGCAAGCTGACCGGCATGACCCCGGGCCAGTACGGCGCGGGGGCCGGGGATTTGTCCGATCCGGCGTAAAGATTGACCGGATGCGCGACGCCGGACACGGCGGGATGGGCTAAGCCCCGGGGGGTCTGTCCCTCCCGTGATCCGGAATGCCATGTCTGTCTCTCTTGCCGCGCCACGCCCGGCCTCTGCCTTCCTGCCGCTGATCCTTGCCTCGACCTTCCTGCAGGGGTCCTCCTTCATTGCCACCCAGCTGGCGCTTGCCTCTGTGCCGCCGCTGTGGCTGGCCGCCCTGCGCTTTGGCGTGGCGGCGCTGCCGTTGCTTCCGGTGCTGTTGTGGCGCGGCCTTGGGCTGCGGGGGCTGCCCTGGCGCGATCTCTGGGTGATCGGGCTGTTGCAGACCGCGGGCGTCATGGCCTTCCTGACGCTGGGCCTGCAGCACACCACGGCGCCCCGGGCGGCGATCCTGATGGCCAGCAATCCGCTGCTGGTGGCGCTGCTCTCGGCGCCGGTGCTGGGTCAGAGGGTATCGCCGCGGGGCTGGTGCGGCCTGGCGCTGGCGGGCGTATCGATCTGCATCGGACCGGGCCAGCTGGCCGGGGGCGGCGGGCTGGGGCGGGGCGATCTGCTGGTGGCCTGCGGATCGGCCTGTTGGGCCCTGTCGACCCTTTACGGGCGGGCCCGGGCGCCGGCGGTCGATCCCTGGGCACTGTCCTTCTGGCAGATGCTGATCGGGGCCCTGGTGCTGGCCCTGCTGGCGCTCGCGGTGCGGGAGCCCTTCGCGCTGCCCGTGGGCGGCACCGGCTGGCTGGCCTTCCTGTGGCTGGCGCTGCCGGCCTCGAGCGGGGCGATGTCGCTGTGGTTCGCCGCCCTGCGCGCGGGCGGCGCGTTGCGCGCCAGCGGCTTCCTGTTCCTCTGCCCGGCCTTCGCCGCGCTGATCGCCTATGCGGTGCAGGGAACGACACTGTCCTGGCACGAGGCAGGCGGCGCGGTGCTGATCGCCATCGGGGTGGTCCTGCTGACCCGACGCGGCCGGGAGGGCTTGCCAGAAGCATGAATCAATCATATGATTGATTCATGTCAGACCAAAAGCAAAGCTACCTGCGCAAGGCGGAACGCCGGGCGATGATCGCCCGGGCCGCCCGGGCGCTGATCCTTGAGAACGGCTATGCCGCGCTGCGCACCCGGGACGTGGCCGCGCGGGTGGGCATCAACATCTCGACCCTGCATTTCCATGTCCCCGGCAAGGAGGCTCTGGTGGAACTGGTGGCCGAAACGACGCGCGACGCCTTCCTGGCGCTGCTGCCGCCCGCTCCCGACCCCGGGGCACCGGCGCGTGCGCAGCTGCGGGCAGAGGCGCGCGCCTATCACGACAGCCTGCGCGACCAGCCGGACCTGGCCGCCTGCTTTGTCCAGCTGACCCAGATCGCCGGCACCACGCCGCAGGTCGCAGCCCTGCTCGAGGGTTTTACCCGCGACTGGTGTGCCCGCTATGCCGCCATCCTTGAAATCGGTCGCGCCCAGGGCGTGTTCCGCGCCGATCTGCACCCCCTTCCGGCGGCCCTGGCGGTCACCGGCGCGCTCAGCGCCTTCGGCCCCCGGGGGCCGGAGGGCCTGGCGATGTTCTGGCCCGTCTTCGACGAGATCGAGCGCGGCCTGCTGACACGATCCGCATCAGAAGGAGACGACGCATGAAGTTTTCCGACATGGCCGAACGGCAGATCCTGAAGGCCCAGGCCGAGGGGCAGCTGGAGAATCTGAAGGGGGCGGGCAAGCCTCTGAAGATGGAGGATGACGGCAGTGCCGATGCGGTGGGATTCCGCATCATGGCCGAGGCCGGTGCCTTGCCGAAAGAGGTCCAGTTGCGCAAGGCGGTTGAAGCGCAGGCGGCGGTCCTGCGCGCCACCAGCGATCCCGCTGCCCGCAAGCAGGAGATGCGCCGCCTGGCCGAACTCCAGCTGCGGCTCGATATCGAGCAGGAAGCCCGCAGGCGCTTCTGGGCGGTCTGAGCGGCGCCGCGCGCGATCCCTGCACTTCGGAGGGGATCGCGCTGAAAGCGCGTCTTCGACATTTTGCAGAAAGCGGTCTCCGACATCCTGCCGGAAGCACCCTCGACTTCTCGGCGGGGCGGGTCATAGTGCGGGGCAGGGTGCCGCACCACGCCCGCCGCCCCGAAGGAGCCGCCCAGATGTCCCTGCTGATCCGTCCGATGACGGTTTCCGATCATGCTGCCGTGGCGCGGATCTTCTTCTGCGCCGTGCATGAGGGGACGCGGGCCGCCTACAGCGCGGCGCAGCGCCGGGCCTGGGCCGGCGAAACCATCGATCTGCCCGCCTGGCAGCGCCGGCTGGAGGGGATGACAGGTTTCGTCGCCACGCGCGACGAGGAGCCGGTGGGCGTGCTGACCCTCGACGCCATTGCCGATGCGCAGGCCCATGTCGATCTGGCCTTCGTGCTGCCCTCGCAGGCGGGGAAGGGCATCGGCGGGCAACTGCTGCGCCGGGCCGAGGCCTGGGCGCGCTCGGGTGGGGCGGGGCACATGACCACCGAGGCAAGCCTCGTGGCACGGCCCTTCTTTGCCCGCCACGGCTGGCAGGTGGTCAGGCCCGAGGAAATCCTGCGCCGGGGCGTGTCGCTGCGCCGCTTCCGGATGCGCAAGGACCTGGAAGCCGCCGCAGTCCCGGCGGCAAGCGGGGGCGCCCTCAGGCCCGGGTGACGGCGAAAAGTGCGGGGCACTCGAAGCTGACGCTGCCATCGCCATGGCGATACTTTCCCAGCCGTTCGGGCGCGGCGCGTTTCAGGGCCGTCATGCGGGCCGGTGTCATGGCTTCCGCCAGGGTCCAGCCGCCGATCTCGGTCTCGAGCCAGGCATCGAGGGAGGGGTGGCGGATCTCTCCGGTCCGGTGGCCCAGATGGGCCCCTTCCAGTCCGGCCTCGGCCAGAAGCTGCGCCAGCGCGCCGTCCTCTCCAAGACAGAACGGGACCTTCAGCGCTTCGGCAGCTCCGGCCCCCATGAGCTCTTCCAGCAGCGGAATCAGGTCGTTGTACCCCGGAGAGCGTGGCCAGGGGGCAAAGACCGAGACCGTGATCCAGCCGCCGGGCCGGCAGACCCGGGCCATCTCGCGCAGCGCCTGCCGGCGGTCTGCCAGGAACATCAGCGCGAACTGGCAGGTCACCGCGTCGAAACTGTCGTCGGCGAAGGGCAGGGCCTCGGCGCGCGCCTGCCGGATATCCAGCTCCGGTGCCAGTTTCCGTGCCATGGCCAGCATGCCCGGGTTGATATCGACGGCGCTGACCCGGGCCGCACGGGCCTGCGCGGCCCGGGCGACCACGCCGGTCCCGGTCGCCACGTCCAGCACCCTGTCGCCGTCGCGAATGCCGGCGGCCTCGACCAGCCAGGGGGCGAATTGTCCGAAAAGCGCGGGGACGAAGAAATCCTCGTAGATCCGCGCCGCCTCGGCCGAGATCTGCCCCGCAGCGGCGTCCGTTTCGTCCATGTCCTGCCCTCTACCCGTGGCGAATTGCGACCGGACCTGCCGGGTGCGGCGTGGGGGAGGGACATGCGCAGGCGGTCCGGCGCCAGCATAGCACATTTGCCGTGCCGCGTCGCCGGCCCGGAGGGGCTGCCTGCGGGGGCGGGCGATGCTGCGGACCCCGTCGCGCCGCAAGCTGCCCCCACGGCAGAGCCGTTTCGGGCGGAACGGGTGATTTTCGATGTTGCATTCCGTCGAGAATATCTGCATGAGAACGCCGAAATCGCTTGAGGCTGAATGCCTTGAGGGGCGATGCCGCAGTAGCTCAGTGGTAGAGCGCACCCTTGGTAAGGGTGAGGTCGGGAGTTCAATCCTCCCCTGCGGCACCAGACCTTTCCAAGAGCGAGATGTTGGGGCGTAGCCAAGTGGTAAGGCACCGGTTTTTGGTACCGCGCACCGTAGGTTCGAATCCTACCGCCCCAGCCATTCTTCCCGTTTATGACGTTCGCCGAAGGTTGGAACCTATCCGGTTCTACTTGGCATCTTGCCCGGGCAAGACTGGCATATAGCTCCAGTCCGGACTTCTAAACTCTCCAGAGACCTTGCGACGCGACGCAAAGCTTTCTGCGCGCGCCCTGGCAGTAAAGTTGCATCGCTCACGTTGATGGCCTGCGTGTAGCGCGACACCGATTTTTTCAGTGTGCGACACCGAAAGTTGCAGCAGACGACTTTCGGTGTTCCGGTCATCCGAAGTGGTCTGGATTGGGCCGTGGACACACGTCATCACCTCGGATCACTTTCCCCACCCCTGGAGCCTGGAGGCGGTTCCACAATGATTGAGTAGCTAGAGGGATCTCCGTCGGGAGGTGGTTGATCTCTTGAAAAGACCCATTTTCGACCTGTCTTCCGCGAGAGCCGATCAAGTTCCGCAAACATGCGTTCCATCACGTGTGTGTTCAGCCAATCGACCAAAGGTTCCCAGTGTGGAGCTGCACCAAAGTAAAAGCCGAAGCTCAACTGCAGATCCACCCGGACTTCTGGTCCGACAAGGTCCAGCGCAATGATACTTGAGAGACTTTCATGGCCGCCGTTATGAGCATGTCGTCGGTGGCGAAGCCCCATTATCTCCTCATGGACCGCTCGCAGATGGGAAGGGACTGAGGAAGCTTTCAGTCGCGTCGCCCCAGATGTCTGTGTGAATAGCCTACCGTAAGCGACAACGAACGCTGTGGTGTAGAGTTCAACGTCCAAGAAGTTCGTCATTTGGGAATCTGGCTTTATACCTTGAAGCTTCCGATAGGCGTATTCGACTTGCATGGTCGTGCCGATGGCTCGGCTAAAGCGTTGGAGGCGTTCTATGTCTCTCTCATATTTCCTTGCGAACTCGTCTCCGCTCTCGACATTCACGACCGTGCCTCCTGAAATATACTGCTGCACGACAATGTGGCGCTTACGAGCATTTTGGAAGCCGAAGAGCGCCTATCTTAAATTGTGATCGCACGGGGGGTGAAATAAGCCTGCATCTGAGCATAGACCTTGGCCAGATCCGTATCGCTGAGGCGACCGCTGAAGAGCGCCGCAGCGTAGATCTTCGTCTGACCCGTGAACGTGGCCGAAGCCGACCCCAGTAGGATGCTCTTCGCCCCCGCGACCTGCGTCACCAGGGAAGGCGTGAACTCGCTCTGATCGTCGCCGGTAAGATAATCGACCGTCTTCTTTCCGGTCGTGCCATCGCGCCGCGCGGCAAATGCGGTCGGACTGCTGAAGGGCACCGCAAGCGATTGCCCGTTCATCACGTTGATCGCAGAGACCCCCGCGTTGTCGAGCACGTTGTTGAAATCCAGGCGGACAAGGTCATCGCCCGCGTTGTTGGTGTTGGCATAAAGCCAGGCCCCGCCATTCGCCGCAGCACCCGCCATGCCGACCAGGAAGCCATTCTGGTCGCTCTCCTGCTCGGCCACCACCAGCCAGGTGAAGGCGTCGGTCAGCAGTAGCCCGGTGTCGATCTAGTTGGTGAGGCTGTCGCAGGTGATGGACTGCTCGCCTTGGACCGGGCTGCCCACTACGGAGGCGGCCGCCTTCCCGGGGGCCAGGTTGCGCGTCAGGTCCGCCCCATCGGCGAAGAAATTCAGGTATTCCAGACCATCGGTGATCACCGGCAGGTAGCCGGTGTATTTGTTGCCGATGATGCCCGGGGAATAGATCGTCGTGCCCATGGTGTGTGCCTTTCAGGGGAATTGCAGATGGGTTGTGAAGAGAGTGCCGGAGAGGAAATACGCCCCGGGGTCGTCCAGGTGCCGAAGGTCGAGCCAGAGGCCAAGGGACGCCGCCTGGGCGTGATTGAGGCCGAGACGCGTGAAATCCAGATACTCGACCCGATCCGTGGCCTGTGCGTAGTCGATCAGCGTTGCCGCATAGCCTGACATCGGGATCACCTGATCGCCGGTTTCGGGTTGGCAATAGATGACCACGCCGGTATCCGTTCCAGCATCCCGCAGTTCTGCGACGATCGTCTCCATGTAGCCCCGGAAGGCGGAGACCGAGATGCTCTGCGGGCTGTCGTTCGCCCCAAGTGCCACATAGGCAAGATCCGGCGCCAGGTCGGCGAGGATGAAGCGCGCCGTCACATCATTGATGATCTTGCGCAGATGCCAGGCCATGGCGCCGGCATTGCCGCACTTCTGGAATTCGACCCCGGGAATGCCGGTGGCCCAGAGCCCGAAGAGCGAGACCGTGCCGGTATTGCCGGTCAGGTCGATCTCGAAGCTGTGCAGGGTGCTGTCGGACAGCCCCGTCACTTCGACCTTGGCCGGGGCGCCGGTGCTGCCGCCTGCGACGGTCACCCAGGCCCCGCCATCGACCCGGTAGCGGAAGGTCCCGGCGGTATCGAGGTAGTAGAAGCGCAGCTCGGTGCCGCGCACCCCGGTGATTGCAAGCGTGGCGGTGGTGCCCGGCGCATCCAGCCGCAGGCCGTCATGCGAATAGGCTCCGCTCTCTTCCTCGCTGTCGATGTCGTGCTTGGTCCAGCCGGTGTACTGGACATCCACGTCGTTCAGAACAGCGCCTGTTGCCAGCAAGCTGATCCAGCCATCCGCCCCCTGGCCGAAGGCCGCGTACAAGAGATTTGCCACGGCCTGGGAAATGAGGAGGCGTTGGGTCCAGCTGTCGCCATAGCCCATAAGACGAACGATTTCCGAGCCGGTACTGCGCAGCCGGGAGATCGCGGCCCGCCAAGCATTGAGCCCGCGCCCGTCCGAAGCGATGGGGGCTTCGGTTTCCGGGATCTCCGGGATCTGGTCCACCGAGGCCAGCTCCATGTAGGTCCCGTCGGCGAACTGCAGGCGGATACCGGAATGGCTGTTGTCATCGGTGGCGCGCATCCCCGGATCATAGAGGTCCACGTAGAAGCCATCGGCCCCGATGTATCGCAGCCCGTCGAAAGTATCGTCCCGCAGGAGAGAGACATCCTGTGTAGCGAGCCCCGCTTCCCCGACAGACCAGGTTTTCCCCGAGATACCCTCGACCGTCATATAGGCCCCGACGAAGCCGGAAGGATCGGCGAAGCTGACACGCCATGAGGTTTCACCTGCCACGGCCTCGATCAATGCTGCGCGTGCGGAAACGGCTTCTGCAAGGTCCGTGTCGGATGCCGCCCCGAGCGTAGCCCGTGCCGCATCCTTGTCGTCCAGATCGCCCAGGTTCGCCGACTTGTCGAGCTTCCCCGTCAACCCTTACTCAGACGGTGCCGATTTCTGGAAGGTGGCCACGCTGCCCGCATCGTGCAGGTAGACGTCGTACAGGATTGCCGTATCGGCGTTCTGCACCTTGAAGAAATCGCCCTCAGAGGTGGCTGCCAGACCGGCAGCGGTATCTGCGTAGGTTTCGGCTTCGGCGAAGGTGATCCCTTCCAGCGTCGTGACGCGGGTCTCAGCCGAGGTAAGGCGATTGCCGATGTCCAGATCGGCCAGAGCGCCGCTGGCCAGAAGCTGATTGACGAAAGCTTCGAAGAGCACTCGGACGGTGCTGCCCTCCCGGTTCCCAAGCAGCTCATCGACAAGCGCCGATGGATCCGCGTTCGTCGTTGTTACGCCGTTGGCCATGAGCGGCAGCTCCTAGATGCTGATCGTGAACGGACCACTCACGGGGCCCGGAACTCCATCTGCATTCTGTGGCTCGATCCAAAGATAATGTGTCCCCTGAACAAGGCAGGCATCGGTTTCGAGGTAGACGGACACGTCGTCGATCGCGCCGTCGAAATCCGTGCTGGCCAAGAACTCGACCGTGTCGTTCCCGGTCACGGCCTGGATCCGGTCGCTCTGATCGCCGTTGGCGGATACCGTCACACCGGGGCGGTCCGATCCGCCGGTAAGGCGCGGCGTGACGCTACCAGCGGTCCGTCCGCTGACCGTGAAATACACCCGATAGAACTTGCCGGAAGTCATGGTCAGCGCCTGGGACAGGCTGTCTGCCGTGCCTGCGGTGTGCTGGGCGAGGCCGCCAACAACTTCCCAGCCCGTGTCTGCGGTCCAGGACGCGGCATTGCCCATGGCGCCGTCCGTGATCAGCTCTTGCCGCGTCGTGTCGCCCAGGGTGATCGAATAGCTCTGCAACGGAGACGTCGCGACCGGGCTGCCGACGGCATCGGTCTCGCGGTCCAGCGTCGAAGACAGCGAGCGGTAGACCTGGAGCTGTTCGGTCGCCTCGTCCGCGCCGGTGGCCACCTGGATCAAGGCGCCGCCGAGCAGCGTCGTGATGTCGATCGAGGCGCTGTCCAGAGCCGCTGGGATCGCCGCCTGGTCCGACCCGACCACGAATTCGATGGTCGTTGTCAGCGGGCCGACCACATCCGTGGGCGAGACCGCTTCGGCCTGCAACTCGACCGTGTCCGCAAGGGCGTAGCCGCTGATCGTGCCGCCGCCGCTGGCGGCCTGGATGGTCAGCGAGGACCACGCCGTCTCGCCCAGCAGCCGGTGATAGACCGTGTAGCGCGCCGTGGCGATGACCCCGCTGCCGGGTTCGATCAGGACGTCGATCAGCGGGCCGGAGGTGGTTCGAACCGAAGTGAAGCGCGGTGCGGATGGCTGCGAGAGGTTTTCGTCGATCTCGGCGCCGACGCGGCCCGACCAGGCAGGCACTTCGTCCTGGGCGAGCAGCTCATCGATGATCGCCGCCTCGTCCACCATGTGCAGGATCGAATGACCATCCTGCGTCGCCTCGACGCCGCGCACGATCAGCGCCAGGCTTTCGGTGCCCGCATTCCCGAAAAGCACCTGGTCGCCTGCCTCCGGCATGTCTCCGGTCCCGGTAGCGGTCAGGACGCGGGTGTTGCCGGAGACCGTCGAAACAGTCCGAACGACCGAGGACCCGATGGTGTCCTCCGCGTCCTCGAAGACGCGGAAGCGAACGGCATAGGACTGCCCTGCTTCCATGGTCACGAGATCGTCCAGCTCGATCAGCTTGCCCATGACCGACTTGACCTTGGCGCCGCGCTGGACGCTGTCCAGGACATCGTGGCTCGCCATGACCTTGTCGCCCCGGGTCGCAACCCGGATGGGCCCCTTCTGCGTCACCTGGTAGGTGTCGGGGCGGTAAAGGGTCTCGTACATGCGGCGGCGTGCCTCGATCCAGATCTCGTCCGGGTCGGTCTTGCCCGGCAGTTCCAGGCCCTCGGTCAGGGTGATTTCGCCGTCGTAGCCCGGCCAGCGCACCACGCGCTCCGCATCCTTGTAGTCGTTCGTGGCGTCCTTGAACTTCACGCGGAAGGCATGGGGCGGCTCGAAGTAGGTCCGCTTCGATTTGAAGCCCCAGGAGTTGCGCGGGCTGATGTGGTCGACGACCAGTTCCTGCGCCCGGTCGATGGCGACGCCCCATTTCACGCCATCATGGCGCGGCGTCGCCCGGCCGGCAGCGGTGATCTCGGTCAGGACATCGCGCAGGCTGGTGGTCGTCTCCTGCAGGACACGGTCGTATTTCAGGCCGTTTTCGCGGCAGAAGTCATGCCAGTCCTCGATCTGGTCCAGGTCGATCCCGCTGTCGACCACGGCCTTCGGATTGGCCGGGCTCTGCAGGACGTAGCGATAAAGCGATGCGGGGTTCGAGGTCGCCCTCTCAATCCAGGTGCCGGTGTCGGCGTCATAATCGGGGCAGATCCGGCTTGCGAGGACCGAGACGTTGTCGAGCGCGCCGGAGAGCTGATAGGTCGCCTTGATGCGGGTCGCGATCAGCGCCAGCGGGAGGCTGTAGTTCAGAGGATATTCGGGCCGTAGCGTCTGCAGGGCGGCCCAGCTGCAGCGGCGCTGGATCTGCGTGTCCGTGGTCTCGTCGGTCAGCATCGTGACGCGGACTTGCCAGCGGCCCCGGCTCGGGAAGGTCCAGGTGTACTGGCGATAGAAGCTCTCCAGCTTCTTGGCCCGGATCTCCAGCGTCTCGACCTCCTGCCATTCCTCGGCCTCGACCAGGCGATGCTCGATCAGCACCGAAACGCTCTCGGTGTGGCTCTTGCCGCTGTCGTCATAGCGGATCAACCCGGAGGGGAAGGCGAAGATGATGGAGGCGCCAGAGGCATCCGCGCCGGTCGCGCGCACTACGGGCGAGGCTTCCGAGGGGTCGTCATCGATGACCTCACCCAGTTCGTCGCGGGGCAGCGGGCGGACCAGCTCGACGGAGACGCTTTCCTCGGCCACTTGGGAGGTGAAGATCGACAGCGGCAGGTCGGTATCGAGGCCGTCGCGGGTTTCGATGTCCACGTAGTCGAATTCCGAGATCGAGGTCTCGCCGATCTGGATGTCCGAGAGGGACAGCTGCCCCTCGCCGGGCAGGAAGGCTGCCCGGATGTACTGGAAATCTCCGACGATCTCGGAATGGCCGCGCAGGGCGTAGGGCGGCGCGAAACGGATCGTCCCCAGCACCACGGGCACGGCGCCGTTGGGGTCGAGCGTGTTCTTGAAGCCGGAGATCGAGTAGCGGTTTTCGGCATCGCGGCTGTCCGCCGTGACCGGCGGGATCAACGCATTGATCAGCAGATTGCCCAGGGCGGTAACGGCCAACGCCGTGCCCGCATAGGCAGCCGAATAGGCGAAGGTCCCCGCAGTGAGGCCCAGATAGGTCCCGGCGACCCAGGCGGCCGCCGCGACGGCGGCGATCGCGACCACGACGGTCAGCACCGAGCGCAGGCCATCCCCTTCTGCGATCACGCGGATCACCACCCGGACCCCGGGGCGCGGCCGCACCTGATGCCAGAATGCGGGCAGGATCACTTCCGAGCCGTGCGCGCTCACTAGGGCGATCCGGCAGGCCTTCAGCTCGTCGGGCGTGGCGCCCGGCAGCGCGACGCGCAGCATTTCGGCCAGGGTCAGGCCTTCGGGCACCTCGATCTCGATGCGGCGATGGCCCGGGTCGAGGTGGGGAACGGCCAGCAGCGGCACCTTGCGACCCGTCATCTCCGGGCCTCCGACAGGATGGTAACAGGCCGTTCAACATGCCTGTAATGCCCCGTCAAACGGTGCTTCCAGGCCCCTCCGGTGTAATCGGCCAGCTTGGCGCAATCCTCGCCGTCCATGTGGATCATCAGCCCATGGCGCACCACGATCCCGACATGAGAGGCCAGCCGTCCCCGGCGAAACACCACGATGTCGAAGGCAATGGCGGGCCCCTCGACCGGCAGCCACAAGGGAGAAGAGGTCGCGCCGCTCACCAGGGCCGCGATCTCGCCGCGCTCCTCGGCCGAGCTGTAGCCCAGATACTCGGGCAGCCGGATCCCCAGCTCCTCCTGGTAGATGATGCAGGCCAGCCCCCAGCAGTCGGCGCCCGAACGCGAGCGCCCGAATTCGCCCCAGGGGAGGCCGATATAGCCATTGCTCCAGCTCATAGGTGCAGTCCGGGAAAGCGGTCGCGGGTCATGCGGCCGGATGGGAAGGGTTCCGCTTCGATTTCCTCCCGGCTGATGGCGAGGGTGATCGATCCGGCATCGATGTCGGCAGAGAGGATCTGCAGGCCGAGATATTCGGCCTCGATCACGTCGGGGGTTTCGGCCAGCACGACCGCCATGTTGACCGTGGCCAGGGAGGTGAAGCTCCGCACGACCTTCACCATGGCGCTGTCGAGGTTCTCCAGGACGAGCGAGGCCGAGGTCGGAGTGTCCTCCATGTCGGAGGGCAGAAGCGCCGAGGCGATGGTCCAGAGCCAGGGCTCAGTTGCGGTATTGGCGCCGCGCCAGCTGGAGCGGGTGCCATAGACCAGCGGATCCGAGGTGATCCGTTCGGTCGGGTCGGTCGACAGGCGGACCGTTTCGGTCAGGCTTTCGTGGGTGATCTCGAACAGGGCCACATAGACCTCTCCCGAGATGTCGGCATCCTGAGCGGCCCGGGCATTCAGGCTCACACGTCTCATGGCATCACCACCACGCTGAAGGTCTTGCGGAACTCGGTGCCCTGGATCGTCTCCTTCGGCACGTCATCGCCCCAGGCGCAGAGCCAGATCTTCGACATCAGCAGCGGCTGACCGTCGCCGGTCAGCAGGGGCACGCCATCCGAGGTCAGCAGCGCCCAGCCGTCGGTCGTCGGATCGGGCATATGGAACAGCGCGGTGCCGTAACCGCAGTCCTCCTCGAAGAATAGATCGAAGATGGCCTTCTGGTTGCGGTCGAGAATGACCGACAGGCTGACCAGCTTGGCCACGCTGGAAAAGCGACGGCTGTAACCCGGCGGACCAGCATCATTCTGGCGCTTGCGCCGGGCGTCCTGATGGGTGGCGCTCCAGGTGTTGCGCTCGGGCCGGGGCAGTTCGGTGGGCCAGTCCAGGATCATCCGCGGTTCCTCATGCGGGGGCGCATCGAGAACTCGGACTGCATGGTCTTGCGCAGCGGATTGCCGCGCTGACTGACCGCATTCGCAACCTGCTGGCCGATGGTCATGGTGATCTGGGGCTGGCCTTCGGCATCGGTGCCATGCTCGGTCACGACCTCCTGGCCCGAGTAGTTGTTAACGGTGACCGAGGTGGCTGCCGAGCCACTGCCGCCCGCGCCACCGGTGGCCGCCCCTGTCGTCCCCGACGCCGGAAGCGCCGAGACATAGCCCCCGGTGCGGAAGCCGCGCAGGCTGCCACGCCGCAGCGCTTCCAGGTTCTTCGGGCCGATCCGCGCGGTGGCGGCAGCATCGAAGACGAATTCCTGCTCATGCACGACACCGGCGACACGGCTTGGATCGCTGCCGCCGGTCTCCCCACCGCCGCTGAAGCCGGGAAGGCCCAGGGCGCTGCCCGCGAAACTCGCCAGCGACTGGACCAGCCCACCGGCCCCGACGGAGCTCGTCCCGCCCGTGAAGGCGGACGCGAGCGCATCGCCCAGCGAGCCGAAGCCCTGGCCGAGCGTGCCCAGCTCTGCCTGCGCGGTGCCGGTCGTGGCCCCGAACTTTGCCAGGGCGCTTTCGGCAGCGTTCATGCGGGAGGCGAAACCGGCCGAGGCCTCGGGCGTGGCGCTCGACCAACCGGCCGGACGCTCGAAGCCCAGAAACGCATTGGTAGCCGAGGCGACATCGGGCGCGGCGCGCAGCTTCTGCAGGACGCCGTTCTCGCTGCCGAGCAGTTCCTTCCAGACGTAGTCGAGCTGACCCTGCACATTGCCAAGCTGGCCGACCCCGCCGAGCGAAGTCAGCAGCCCCGCGCCACGGGAGCCATGGTGCTGGAAGAGGCCGAAGGACGTGCCGCCGTCGCCGATGGCGGAGGCATCGAAACCGCTCTCGGCCGAGATGTTCCCCAGGATGCCCGCGATCTGGTGCGGCTTCAGGCCCTTGGCGGCGAAGTAGTTCCAGGCCTGCTGCGCGACGTCTCCGCCGGCCGTGTCGCTGTTGGCCGCAAAACCGGCAACTGCCGGTGCTGCCCCGAGCCCGCCGGTCACGGATCCGTTGATCACCACGGTGCCAGCGGAGACCTGCATCATCTGTGCCCCGATGGTGCCGGAGGAGAGCCCCGGGATTGCCGTGGTCTTGCCCCCGGTGAAGGTGTTCCAGATCCCAAGCAAACCACCCATTTCGGGCAGCGTGGCATAGTCGGTACCGAAGAGGGCATTCTTGGCCGGGTTCTTGATGGCGATCTCGGAGAAGGTCGACAGGATGTCCTCGGAGAGGCTGTCGAGGGCGCCGCCCACATCCCCTTTCAAGAGGCTATCAATGACCCCATCAACGGCGTCCTCTCCGGCCGAGCGCAGGTCGTTGAAGGCCTCGATCTGCTTTTGCAGCTCGCGGGTCTGATCGGCATAGGCCTCCGATTGCGCCCGGATCTGATTGGCGGCGTCGCTGTTGCGATCAAGGCGCAGCTCGGTGATCTTCTGCTCGGCTTCCGCAAGCGCGAGCGCCCGCTGTCGAACTGCCTCGGATTGACCGATCAGGGCGGCTTCGACCCGCAGCATCTGCAGCTTCTCGGACTGGCCGCGCAGGTAGTCCTGGAAGGCCGCCGCCTGATCGGCGGCACGGTTGGCCTGGGCAGCGCTGGCATAGGCTTCGCGCAAGCTAAGGATCACCCCTTCCAGGCGCGCCTTTTCCTCGCCCTCGGCCTGGGCCGCTGCGGCCACCAACGGGCGCAGGGTCAGCTCTTCCTGGAGCAGGCGGTTGGCGTCCTCGGCGGTGATTGCGCCGCTGGCAATCTGGACGGTCAGCTTGGCGCGCAGCTCGGTTTCGGCGCGCATGTCGGCGGCCTGCGTCTGACCGGCAGCGATGGCGCTCTCGATTTCCCGGGTGCGCGCGGCCTCGGCCCGGCGGGTCCGCTCGGCTTCTGTCAGCTCCTGGTCGGCCAGCTCCAGCCGGGTCCGCCGCGCTTCCAGGTCGGCACGCACCAGGGGATTGCGCTCGTTCTGCAGCTGGATCTCGATACGGGCCAACTCGGCTTCGCGCTCGCGCTTGGTGTTGAGCCCATCGAGAGCCGTCGAGGTCGCCTCGATCGCGCGGGCAATGCTCTCGCGCTGCGTGGCATCGAGCCCAGGGGCATTCTGCCCTTGGCGAAGCGCCTCCAGGCGGTTCCTCAGCTCTTCCTGACGGCGTGCTGTCGCGTTGGCATCGCTGTCCTGGGCGATGCCATAGGCCGCAGCGCCTTTCTGCTCCTCGGCGCGTTTCTTCTGGGCGTCCTCCAGCAGACGGCGCTGTTCCAGAAGTGCATCGAGCCGCGCGCGGGCCCCAGCAACGTCAGGCGTCCGTACCCGGAAGCCCTCTGCCTTGCGCCGCGCATTGTTCTCCTGGATTGCAAGATCCTTCTCGGCCTGCTGGATCTGTTCGTCGAGCGACGGCCCATCGATGGCACGATCTATGGTCTTGCCGACCCAGTTGAAGGCGTTGCTGGCCCCGGTGGCGACAGCCTCCCACGCGCGTCCGAAGGCCGTCGTCGCATCTGCGGCATGAACCAGTCGGGCCGGTAGGGCATCAAGCAGCACGGCCTGCGCCTCGGAGAGGCGGTTCTGCGCGGCGAGGGTTTGCGCAAGGCGTGCCGTTGCGCCGTCGATCAGGCCATAGCGGTTATACAGCTCATCCGCTGCTTGGGCCGGATCCGAGAACATCTCGGCCAGGGCCTGACCGGCGGCATCGCTCTCGATCCCGAGAGTCGTGGCGAAGTCCTTCGACAGGCCGATCAGCGCCTCAAAATTCTCCGAACCGATCTTGCCGGTGCGCAGGAACTGCGCCTGCATCATGCGGGCGGCAGACACCGAGATCCCGGCGGCGGCGGCCCCGGCTTGGGCGGCGGCCGTCATCTCGGATGCAGTTCCCGCCACAGCCAGGCCAATGCCCCGGCTAGCCGTCTTGACCTCCTTCGTGGATCGCAGATAGCTGGTGTACGCCGCACCCAGAGCAACAACTGCCACGGCCCCCACACCGAGGCTGACATTCAAGGGCGTGAGGACAGAGGTCAGCGCCTTGAAGGTCTTGCCGACGCCGCCGTAGATCTGCGTGATCTGCGGCCCCTGCTGCAGGAGGACCTGCTGGGGCGGCATCCCCAGAAGAAGGGACTGGAAGACGTCGTTCTGTTGATTTCCACCCAGAACTGACCCGGGAGCGCGCGTAATTTCCATTGAGAATTGACCCATGTGACCCTCCCCGCGACGCAGCTTGCAGCGGGGGATTCCGGAGTGATCCACATGGGACTTTTGAACGTCATCCGCCGCA